>NZ_JAVHJP010000009.1 GCF_031020795.1 Hydrogenophaga pseudoflava | reverse complement strand
GCGGCGCCACCGAACTTGGCAGCCAGCACCGTGGTGATGGCAGCCGTCAGGGTGGTCTTGCCGTGGTCCACGTGACCGATGGTGCCCACGTTCACGTGCGGCTTGGTCCGCTCAAATTTCTCTTTTGCCATTTTTCAGCTCCAAAACAAAATTGCCGAAACACCAGAACAAAGATGGTGCCCTTGGCGGGAATCGGACCCGCGACCTCTCCCTTACCAAGGGAGTGCTCTACCACTGAGCCACAAGGGCCAAGACGTCCGGCACACACCGGACACCCTGAAATTCAAACTCCGCGTCCGCAGGTCAGGCGGAAACAACAACCGGATATGGAGCGGGAGACGGGAATCGAACCCGCGTCATCAGCTTGGAAGGCTGGGGTTCTACCATTGAACTACTCCCGCACAGATTTCCATCGCTCTCACATCTGCAGTCATTGGTGGAGGGGGCTGGATTCGAACCAGCGTACTCGTAAGAGGGCAGATTTACAGTCTGCTGCCATTAACCACTCGGCCACCCCTCCGCAAACGCAGCCCAACATTATGCCACGATTTTTTCGGCCGTGTCACGCGCCTGCACCAACGACCAGTTGATCGGCGCAACACCCTGCTCCGACAGCCACCGGTTGGCCAGCCCAAAATGGCCGCAACCCAGGAACGGGACCGGACCTCGGGTGGCCGACAAGGGCGAAGGATGGTTCGCACACAGTACTTTGTGGCGGGAAGCATCGATCAGGTCGGCCTTCTTCTGGGCGTGGGCACCCCAGAGCATGAACACTTTGGGCGTCGCCGAAGCGCTGCAGGCCTGGATTGCAGCATCAGTAAGCACTTCCCAACCCCGTCCAGCGTGGCTGCCTGCCTGGCCATCCTCCACCGTCAGACTGGTGTTGAGCAGCAGCACACCTTGCCGCGCCCACGGCACCAGGGAGCCGCCCTCGGGCACCGCCAGCCCCAGGTCACGGCTTTGCTCCTTGAAAATGTTGCGCAGGCTCGGCGGCTTGCGCACACCCGGCGCCACAGAAAACGCCAGCCCTTCGGCCTGACCAGGCCCATGGTAGGGGTCCTGGCCGACGATCACCACACGGACTTCGGCCGGACCACCCCACGAAAAGGCTCGCAGCGGCTCAGGGGGATAGATCACGGCGCCATCGCGCAGACGCGAGCGCAGGAAAGCCAGCAACCCCTGTCCGGCCCTGCCCGACCAGAAATGATCGAACACCGGCCGCCACGCTTCAGTGATCGGCCACTGGGCCGGGTCGACCTCTCTGAGCCAGGGCACGACATCGGTCGATGGCCGCCCTGCCGGTGCCATGCCGTCCCAGTCGAAGGAGTCCTGTCTCATGGACGCTGTTCAGGCGAACAGTTCGGCCAGGGCCAGCCCCGGCTCGGGCGCGCGCATGAAGGCCTCTCCCACGAGGAAGGCGTGCACACCGGCGTCGCGCATGGTTCGCACATCCCCTCGCCCGAGAATCCCGGACTCGGTGACCAGCAACCGGTCCGCCGGAACTTCGGGCAGCAGGTCCAGTGTGGTCTGCAAGGACACCTCGAAGGTCCGCAGGTTGCGGTTGTTGATGCCCACCAGCGGGGTCTTGAGCTTGAGCGCTCGGTGCAGTTCGGCGCGGTCGTGCACCTCCACCAGCACCGACATGTTCAGGCCGAGGGCAAGGGCCTCCAGGTCGGCCATCTGCGCATCGTCCAGGCAGGCGGCGATCAGCAGGATGCAGTCGGCGCCCATGGCCCGGGCTTCGTAGACCTGATAGGGGTCGACCATGAAATCCTTGCGCAGCACCGGCAGGTCGCAGCTGGCGCGGGCCTGCTTGAGGTAGTCGGTGCTGCCCTGGAAGAACTGGCGGTCGGTCAGCACCGACAGACAGGCCGCGCGGACCGTTCCATCGCCCTCGGCGTAGCTCTGGGCGATGTCGGCCGGGATGAAATCGGCGCGGATCACGCCCTTGCTCGGGCTGGCCTTCTTGATCTCGGCGATCACCGCAGCCTGGCCGGCTGCGATCCTGGCGCGCAGCGCGCCCTCGAAGTCGCGCGTGAGCACGCGGCTTTCGGCGTCGAAGCGCACCGCCTCCAGCGGCTTCTTCTTGCGCGCCGCAGCAATCTCTTCGTGCTTGACCGCCACGATCTGGTTCAGGATGTCACTCATGTTTCTGCGATTCCTCGGGCTGCGGAGTCTGCAGCACCTTCTTGATGACGCGGTGCATGACCACACCGGCGACGATGAACAGCACGGAGACGCCCAGCGCGATCCAGGCGCCCTCGTTCTGCAGCCAGACCGGCACGGCGCGCCTCAGATGCCCGTGCCGGCCGTGGCCGACTGGGTGAAGGCCTGCAGCTCGTGCAGTTTGGCAGCGGCGGCGCCCGACTCGAGCGTGCGGCGCGCCAGCGCGATGCCCTGCACCATGTCGGGCACCACATTGGCGGCGTAAAGCGCCACGCCAGCGTTGAGCGCCACGATGTCTTTGGCCGCCTTGAGCGCCGGCTCGTCGCGGTTTTCCAGCACGCCCAGCAGCATGGCCTTGGAATCTTCGGGCGTCTCCACGCGCAGCGCCCGGCTGCTGGCCATGGTCAGGCCGAAGTCTTCGGGGTGGATTTCGTACTCGGCGATCTCGCCGTCCTTGAGTTCGCCCACCATGGTCGCGGCACCCAGCGACACCTCGTCCATGCCGTCGCGGCCATAGACCACGACCGCGTGCTCAGCACCCAGGCGCTGCAGCGCGCGCACCTGGATACCGACCAGGTCGGGGTGGAACACGCCCATCAGGATGTTGGGCGCGGAGGCCGGATTGGTCAGCGGACCCAGGATGTTGAAGATGGTCTTGATGCCCAGCTCGCGGCGCACCGGCGCCACGTTCTTCATGGCGGGGTGGTGGTTGGGGGCGAACATGAAACCCACACCGACCTCGGCGATGCATCGCGCGATCTGCTCGGGCGCCAGGTTGATGTTGATCCCCAGGCTCTCGAGCACGTCGGCGCTGCCGCTCTTGCTGGAGACGCTGCGCCCCCCGTGCTTGCTGACCTTGGCTCCCGCCGCCGCGGCCACGAACATGGAGCAGGTGGAGATGTTGAAGGTGTGGGAGCCGTCGCCGCCGGTGCCCACGATGTCCACCAGGTGCGTCTTGTCGGCCACGTGCACCTTGGTCGAGAACTCGCGCATGACCTGCGCGGCCGCAGTGATCTCGCCGATGGTCTCCTTCTTCACGCGCAGACCGGTGATCAGCGCCGCCATCATGACCGGCGACATCTCGCCGCTCATGATGAGGCGCATCAGGTGCAGCATCTCGTCGTGGAAGATTTCGCGGTGCTCGATGGTGCGCTGCAGGGCTTCCTGCGGGGTGATCTTGTGGGTGTGGGGCATGGCAAGTCTCCGGAAATCAGCGGGAAGGATTGTCGGACAGGGCGAGCTTGAGGCCGAAGCCGATGAACATCAGCCCGGCGGCGCGGTCCATCCAGTGCATGGCGCGCTGCACTGCGCCGACGCGCCGCGAGGCCCAGCCGGCGAGCCAGGCGTAGCCGAAGTTGATCGGCAGCGAGTTGAGGTTGAACAGCAGGCCCAGCAGCAGGAAGGCCGCCACCTTGTTCTCGGTGCCGGGGGCGATGAACTGCGGCACGAAGGCCAGGAAGAACAGCGCCACCTTGGGGTTGAGCACATTGGTCAGAAAGCCCTGGCGGTAGACGCGCCACAGGTTCGTGGCCACCACCTCGCCCCGGGCCTCTGCCGGCACGATGGAGGAACCGCCCCCCCGGGCCAGCAGCAGCCGCAGGCCCATCCACACCAGATAAGCCGCGCCGGCCCACTTGAGCGCAGTGAAGGCGGTGACCGACGTGGCCAGCAATGCGCCCACACCCAGGGCCGCGGCGAACACATGCACGAAGCAGCCGCTGACGATGCCCAGCGCGGCGACCATGCCGGCGCGCACGCCGCCTCTGAGCGCGCTGCTGACGATGTAGAGCACGTCCGGGCCGGGCGTGAGGTTGAGCAGCCAGCCCGCCGCGATGAACATGAGCAGTTGCGTCGTGTCGGGCATGGCGATGCGGCTCCCTGGTTCAGTAGGGGCCGGTGCGGCCGCTGCTGGCGTTGGTCGCCGGCGCTTGCGCGAAGAAGCGGCGCACGGTGGCGATGGCGTGGTCGATGCCGGCGGCATCCACGTCCAGGTGGGTGACAAAACGCAGGCCGATCAGTCCGGTGGCCAGCACGTCATGTGCCTTCAGGAACTCCAGCAGCGCCGGGCCGCGCCCATCGGCCACATCCACAAAGACGATGTTGGTCTGCGCCGATTTCACCGTCAGGCCGTCGATGCCGGACAGGCCCTCGGCCAGGCGCCGGGCATTGGCGTGGTCATCGGCCAGGCGGTCCACATGGTGGTCCAGCGCGTGCAGCGCGCAGGCGGCCAGCAGCCCGGCCTGGCGCAAGCCGCCCCCGGCCATCTTGCGGATGCGGCGGGCGCGGCTGATCACTTCGTGCGATCCGCACAGGGCGGAGCCGACCGGCGCACCCAGCCCCTTGCTGAAGCAGACCGACAGGCTGTCGAAAGGGTCGGCGATGGCGCGCAGGCGGGCAAACGCGCCCTGCCCCGGCGCGGCCGAGGCCACGGCGGCGTTGAACACGCGCGCGCCGTCGAGGTGGGTGTTCAAACCCTTTTCCCGCACCAGCGCCGTGGCGCTGTGCAGGTACTCGTCGGGCATCACATGGCCGTTCCAGGTGTTCTCCAGGCACAGCAAACGGGTGCGGGCGAAGTGCGGATCGTCGGGCTTGATGGCCGCCGCGATGTCGGCCAGCGCCATGTGGCCCTGCGCGTCCTGCGTCAGCGGTTGCGGCTGCACGCTGCCGAACACCGCCGCGCCGCCGCCTTCGTAGCGGTAGGTGTGGGCCAGCTGGCCGACGATGTACTCGTCGCCCCGTCCGCAGTGCGCCAGGATGCCGCACAGGTTGCTCTGCGTGCCCGAGGGCATGAACAGCGCCGCTTCCTTGCCGGTGAGCGCCGCGATGCGCTCCTGCAGCGCGTTGACCGTGGGGTCGTCGCCGAACACGTCGTCGCCGAGCTTTGCTTCCATCATGGCGGCGCGCATGGCCGCCGTCGGCTGGGTGACGGTGTCGCTGCGCAGGTCGACGGTCTTCATGCCTGTCCCAGGAAGTTCTTCAGCATCGCATGCCCATGCTCGGTCAGGATGCTCTCGGGGTGGAACTGCACGCCTTCGATGGCCAAGGTCTTGTGCTTCACGCCCATGATCTCGCCATCCGGCGTCCAGGCCGTGACCTTCAGGCAGTCGGGGCAGCTCTCGCGCTCGATGGCCAGCGAGTGGTAACGGTTGACGGTGAACTGCTCGGGCAGCTTCGCGAACACGCCCTCCTGCGTGGTGGTGATGACGCTGGTCTTGCCGTGCATCAGCTCCTGCGCGCGGACGATCTTGCCGCCAAACGCCGCGCCGATGCTCTGGTGGCCCAGACACACGCCGAGGATGGGCAGTTGGCCAGCGAAGTGCTGGATGGCCGGCACCGAGATGCCGGCTTCGGCCGGTGAGCAGGGACCGGGCGAGATCACCAGACGGTCGATCTGGCCGGCGTCCAGGCGGCGCTGGATCTCGTCCACCGTGATCTCGTCGTTGCGCACCACGGTCACATCGGCGCCCAATTCGCCGAAGTACTGCACGATGTTGAAGGTGAACGAGTCGTAGTTGTCCACCATCAGCAGTTGAATCCTCTTGCTCATTCCAGCCCCTCCTCGACCAGTTCCGCTGCGCGCAGCAGCGCGCGCGCCTTGTGCTCGGTTTCCCTCCATTCCATCTCGGGCACCGAGTCGGCCACCACGCCGGCCGCAGCCTGCACATGCAGGGTCTGGTCCTTGATGATGGCGGTGCGAATGGCGATGGCCACGTCCATGTCGCCGGCGTAGCTGAGGTAGCCGCAGGCGCCGCCGTAGATGCCGCGCTTGACCGGTTCGAGCTGGTCGATCAGTTCCATGGCGTGCACCTTGGGCGCGCCGGTCAGGGTGCCGGCCGGGAAGGTGGCCTTGAGCACGTCCATGTTGGTCATGCCGTCGTTCAGCACACCCTCGACGTTGCTCACGATGTGCATCACGTGGCTGTAGCGCTCGACCACGAAGGCCTCGGTCACCTTGACCGAGCCGATCTTCGCGATGCGGCCGATGTCGTTGCGCGCCAGGTCGATCAGCATCACGTGCTCGGCGCGCTCCTTGGGGTCGGCCAGCAGTTCGACCTCGGTCGCCTTGTCCTTCTCGGGCGTGGCGCCGCGCGGTCGGGTGCCGGCCAGCGGGCGGATGATGACCTTCTGCCCCTCTTCGGTGTGTTCCTGGCGCACCAGGATCTCGGGCGAGGCCCCCACCACGTGGAAATCCCCGAAGTGGTAGTAGTACATGTAGGGCGACGGATTCAGCGAGCGCAGCGCGCGGTAGAGCGACAGCGGCGATTCGGTGTAGCGCTTGCTGATGCGCTGGCCCACCTGCACCTGCATGAAGTCCCCGGCGGCGATCAGCTCCTTGGCGCGCTCGACCGATTTCAGGTAATCGTCCTTGGCGAAGCTGCGTTGCGCCGGATGGCTCTGGCTCGGCTTGACCACCGGCGCGGCCACCGAGTACTTGAGCGCTTCCTTGAGTTCGCGCAGGCGCTTCTTGGCGTTGGCATAGGCCTCGGGCTGGGCCGGGTCGGCGTAGACGATCAGGTAGAGCTTGCCCGACAGGTTGTCGATGACCGCCAGCTCTTCGCACTGCAGCAGCAGGATGTCGGGCGTGCCCAGGGTGTCGGGCGGGCAGCTGTTTTCCAGCTTTTTCTCGATGTAGCGCACCGCGTCGTAGCCGAAATAGCCGGCCAGGCCGCCGCAGAAACGCGGCAGGCCGGGCCGCAGAGCGACCTTGAAGCGCTGCTGGTAGGCGGCGATGAAATCCAGCGGGTTGCCGTGGTTGGTCTCGACCACGGCGCCGTCACGCACGACCTCGGTCTTCGCATGGGCGCCGAAGCCGCTGGCGCGCAGCAGGGTGCGCGCGGGCAGGCCGATGAAGCTGTAGCGGCCGAAGCGCTCGCCGCCGACGACGGATTCGAGCAGGAAGCTGTGGGCGCCGTCGCCCCGGCCATGGGCCAGCTTCAGGTACAGAGACAGCGGTGTTTCGAGGTCCGCAAAGGCCTCGGCCATCAGCGGGATGCGGTTGTAGCCCTGTTGCGTGAGGCTTTTGAATTCGAGTTCGGTGATCACGGTTCTTGCTCCGCGGTGCCTGGGAAGGACCAGGGACCGTCTGTGGGGGATGCGGCCGAATCGGCTGCAGGCTTGCGGGGCGTGAACCAGACGCTGCGGACCGGTCCGGGCCCCTTCAGAGGGGGGAGTGCACGTTTACGCTGGCTTGCGCCAGGGCCAGGCTCCCCGGCCATTGCGGCCAGGTGCGAAACCTGCGGAGAACGTGAAACAGACGAACATGACGGCGCAGTGTAGCAAAGCGCGCCGCCCGCGAGGTGCCGGCCATCGACCGACGAACACCTCAGGGTCATCCCGAGCTTGTTTCGGGTGTCGGGTTTGCGGACAATGCAAAAACGAACGATCGTTCTATTTGGAGCAACATCCCATGAACACGCCACGTCTTCACCCGTTTGCGCCCCGGCTCGTCCTGGCGACGTCCCTCGCCGTGGCCAGCCTGCCGGCACTGGCAGCGACGGTGGACGTGGCAGGGGTCAAGCTCGAAGACCGGGTGACATTGGCCGGAAAGCCCCTGACCCTCAACGGTGCCGGCGTCCGCTACAAGGCGGTGTTCAAGGTCTACGCCGCCGGCCTCTATGTGGAAAAGCCCGCCAGCACACCCGACGCGCTGCTGGACCAGCCCGGCCCCAAGCGCATGACCATCACCATGCTGCGCGACATCGACTCGGCCGAACTGGGCAAGCTGTTCTCCCGCGGCATGGAGGACAACATGGAGAAGGGCGGCTTTGCCAAGCTCATCCCGGGCGTGATGCGCATGAGCCAGGTGTTCACCAACCACAAGGTGCTCAAGGCAGGAGAGAATTTTGTCCTCGACTGGATTCCCGGCACCGGGACCGTGCTGACGGTCAAGGGCCAGGTGGAAGGCGAGCCCTTCAAGGAACCGGAGTTCTTCGAGGCGCTGATGCGCATCTGGCTCGGTCCCAAGCCGGCCGACTGGCAACTCAAGGACGCCTTGCTCGGCATCAAGAAGTAAGGCGCTGCGCCAGCTCCAGCAGCGAGTCCACCAGCAGGTCGTGCGGGGCTTGTGCAATCGGCTGGCCGTGGTTGTAGCCGTAGGTGACAAGCGCCACCGGACAGCCCGCGGCCCGCGAAGCCTGTGCGTCGTTCTGGGAGTCACCCACCATCAGCGCCTGCGCGGGCGGCACGCCCATGGCCGCGCAGGCGCCGAGGATGGGCATCGGGTCGGGCTTCTTGCGCTCGAAGCTGTCGCCGCCGAACACCCAGCCAAAGTACCCGTCCAGCGCCTTGGCCTTGAGCAGTCCCTGAGCGAACGTCAGCGGCTTGTTGGTCAGGCAGGCCATCGGCAGCCCACGGGCCTGCAGCGCCGACAGGCCTTCGACCACCCCCGGGTAAACGGCAGAAAACACGCCATTGATGCGCAGGTAGTGGTGCTGGTAGCGCTGCCAGGAGGGCTCGTAGAGCGTGTCGACACTGCGCGCCTGGCAGACATTGGACAGTCCGGTCACCTCGGGCAGGGCCAGCTGGTGGGCCAGCACCGAGCGGATCAGGTGTTCCGAACCCTTGCCGACGGTGCGTTCGATCAGGGCGCGCGTGACCGGCTGCAGGTCCAGGTCGGTCATCGTGCGGTTGAGGGCCTCCTCAAAGTCGCCCAGCGTGTCGACCATCGTGCCGTCGAGATCGACGATCACCGCCTTGATGTCGGCCAGCATCAGGCCAGCGCAGCGCGCATCTGATCGATCACGCTCTTGTAGTCCGGCTTGCCGAAGATGGCGCTGCCGGCCACGAAGGTGTCGGCGCCCGCGTCGGCCACGCGGCGGATGTTGTCGGCTTTGATGCCGCCATCCACTTCCAGCCGGATGTCCTTGCCGCTGGCTTCGATGCGCTTGCGTGCCTGTTCGATCTTGCGCAGCGCCGAATCGATGAAGCTCTGGCCGCCGAAGCCGGGGTTGACGCTCATGATCAGGATCAGGTCGATGTCCTCGATCACCCAGTCCAGCACGTCCAGGGGCTGCGCGGGGTTGAAGGTCAGGCCGGCCCGGGCGCCCTTGGCCTTGATGGCCTGCACGCTGCGGTGCACGTGGGCGCTCGCGTCGGGGTGGAAGCTCACCAGGTCGGCACCGGCGTCGATGAAGGCACCGGCGAGCGCGTCCACCGGCTGGATCATCAGGTGCACGTCGATCGGCACCGGCGTGCCGTCGGGCTTTTTCGCATGCGGCTTGAGCGCCTGGCAGACCATGGGGCCGAAGGTCAGGTTGGGCACGTAATGGTTGTCCATCACGTCGAAGTGGATCCAGTCGGCGCCGGCGGCGATGACGTTTTTCACTTCCTCGCCCAGGCGGGCGAAATCGGCGGACAGGATGGACGGAGCGATGCGGTAGGTGGTCATGAAAGGGTCAGGATGGGCGCAATTCCCGCATTTTCGCAGGGCCTGCCGGGTTTTGCGGCGTCGCGGTAACATGCCCGCCATGCCGAAATACCAGTTCACCTGCGAGGTTGAGCCCCAGTACCTGGCCGAGCAGTCCGCGCCGGACGAAGACATCTACGCCTTTGCCTACACGATCACCATCACCAACACCGGTGACGTGACGGCACAGCTGATTTCGCGCCACTGGATCATCGACGACGCCCGCGGCCACACCGAGGAGGTCAAAGGTCTGGGCGTGGTCGGCAACCAGCCGCTGCTGCGGCCGGGCGAGTCCTTCCAGTACACCAGCGGCACCCGTCTGGGCACGCGCTCCGGCAGCATGCGCGGCAGCTACTTCTGTGTGGCGGAGGACGGCGAGCGCTTCGAGGCCGAGGTGCCCGAGTTCGCCCTGGTGGCGGACGGCGGCGGCAGCGACCAGCCCCCGCGCGTGCTGCACTGACGCGGGCCGGTCCATGACCAACGCTGTGGACCTGGTCCGACTGCTCGACCGGCTGGACCCCGAGGCGCCGCTGGCCGAGCGGCACCTCTGGTTGATCGAGGTGCTGCAGTGGGTTCGCGGCGCCGATGGCGATGCCCGAGCCAGTGTGGCCCGGGTGCAGCTGCTGTTGGACACCGCGCAGGCCCTCCCTGGCTGGCTGCGCCGCTGGCGTGCCTGGTGGCGCCGCTTCACTGACACCGTGGACCTGGCGCCGCTGCTGGCCGACCACGGCTTCGCACCACGCACCGCCTTCCTGAGCGAGTTCGGCCACCGCGTGCGCAAGAAGCTGCTGCCCGGCACGCCCGAAACCACCGACCTCGGCGCGCTGTTCGACCTGCTGCTGCCGACGGCCGACGACGTGCACTGGCTGCGCGCCCTGGACAGCCAGACGCTGCGCCGGCTGCACACGTTGTTGTTCGGCCCCGGACCGAACGAACCGACGACCGCCGGCCCCGGCCTGTGGGAGCGGTCGCTGCTGGATGCACTGGTGTTCTGCGTCGGCCAGATCACCGCCACCGGCTACGCCTCCGAGATCCGCGTGCGCATGTCCGAGGACGCCAAGTCGGAGCGCACCTTCCACCAGTTGCCTGTCGACATGGAAAACCTGCGTGACGCGGTGCTGGCCCATGGCGTGCACAGTGCCGAAGTGCAGAGCGCGGCGACCCACCTGAGGGCGCAGCTGGACGCCTGCCGCCACGCGGCCTACTCGGTCTACGCCCACCTGGATGCCCACGGCGTCTCGGTCGGCATCGTGTTCCGCCTGCGCCAGCTGCGCGAGCGGGTGATGCGCGCCAAGTCGCTGCTGGACTGCCTGCAGTCGGACCAGCCCGAGCGCGCCACGGTGGCCCTGCTCGCCGACCTGGCCCAGGTGGGCCACGACAACCGCAGCCTGCGCGCGCTGGTCGCCAGCAGCTCGCACCTGACGGCCGCCAAAGTGGCCGAGCGCAGTGCCGAGAGCGGCGAGCACTACATCACCCGCGACGCGGCCGAGTACCGGCAGATGCTGCGAAAGGCGGCCGGCGGCGGTGCGCTGATCGGCGTCACCACCTGGGTCAAGTTCGCGCTGTATGGCCTGGGCCTGTCCCTGTTCTGGAACGGCTTCGCCGCCGGCCTGAACTACGCCTTCTTCTTCGTGCTGGTGCAGCTGCTGCACTGGACCGTGGCCACCAAACAGCCCGCGGTGACGGCACCCGCCATGGTGGCCAAGCTGCGCGACATCCGCCAGCCAGGCGCCGTGCGGCGCTTTGTCGACGAGGTGGCCAACCTGCTGCGTTCGCAGATCGCGGCCATCCTGGGCAACGTCGGCCTGGTGATCCCGGTGGTCATGCTGATCAGCACCTTGCTGAGCGCCTTCACCGGCGCGCCCATGATCGACGCCGAGAAGGCGCGGCACGTGCTGCACGACATGCAGGTGCTGGGGCCGACCGCGCTGTTCGCAGCCTTCACCGGCGTGCTGCTGTTCTCCTCCAGCATCATCGCCGGCTGGGTCGAAAACTGGTTCGTGTTTCACCGCCTCGACTCGGCGATCCGGCACAACCCGCGCACCACACACTGGCTGGGCCGGGCGCGCGCCGACCGCTGGGCCGGCTTCCTGCGCAACAACGTCTCCGGCCTGGCGGCCAACATCTCGCTGGGTCTGATGCTGGGCATCGTGCCGGCGTTCGCCGAGTTCTTCGGCCTCGGCCTGCAGGTGCGCCACGTCACGCTGTCCGCCGGCCAGGTGGCCGCGGCCGCGATGTCGCTGGGCTGGGAAGTGCTGCGCGAGCCGGCATTCTGGTCGGCCGTGGCCGGCGTGGCCGTGGTGGGCCCGCTGAACCTGGCGGTGAGCTTCTATCTGGCCTTCCGGCTGGCGCTGAAGGCGCAGGCCATCAACGACGCCCACCGCAGCCGCATCGCCGCGGCGATCCGCCACCGCCTGCGCCACGCGCCGCTGAGTTTCCTGCTGCCGCCGCGCCCCGGTGCCGAGCCGCCGCCGGACGCCAGCGACGATGGCCTGAGCGCCGATGTCCCCGAGGCCGGGGCCACCCGCGGCTGACAGCATGGGCGAATTCGAACTGATCCGGCGGCACTTCATGCGCGCCAAACCCGGCCCTGCGGTGGTGCTGGGCATCGGCGACGACTGCGCCCTGCTCAGACCGAGCCCCGGCCACCAGCTCGCCATTTCCAGCGACATGCTGGTCGAGGGCCGCCACTTCTTCCCTGAAGTCGACCCCGCGGCGCTGGGCCACAAGGCCCTGGCGGTCAATCTCAGCGATCTCGCCGCCATGGGCGCCCGGCCGCTGGGCTTCACGCTCGCACTGGCCCTGCCCCGGGCCGACGACGCCTGGCTGGCGGACTTTTCAGGCGGCCTGCTGGCGCTGGCCGATGCACACGGCTGCCCACTGGTGGGCGGCGACACCACGCGCGGGCCGCTGAACCTCTGCATCACGGTGTTCGGTGAGGTGGCGCCCGGGCAGGCGCTGCGGCGCGACGCCGCACGGACCGGCGACGACCTCTGGCTGAGCGGTCGCACCGGAGAAGCCCGGCTGGCGCTGGAGCGGCTGCGTGGCACCGGCTGGGCGCTGGCCTCGACAGAGGACCACGCGCTGTGCCGCCAGCGGCTGGAGCGGCCGACGCCGCGGCTGGCCCTGGGCCGTAAGCTGGCCGGTGTGGCGCACGCCGCCATCGACCTCAGCGACGGACTGGCGGGCGACCTCGGCCACATCCTGTCGGCCAGCGGCGTCGGTGCGGAGATCGATCTGGTCGCGCTGCCGGTGGCACCGGACCTGCAGCCGTTGCCGGAGACGGCCCGACTCGAATGCCTGCTCCACGGCGGCGACGACTACGAGCTGCTGTTCACCGCCCCGCCCGCCGCGCACGACGCCGTGCTGCGCGCGGGCACCGCCAGCGCCACCCCGGTGCAGCGCATCGGCCGGATCACCGCCGCCGAGGGCCTGCGCCTGCTCGGGCCGGACGGCCGGGCGCGGCCGGTGAACGCCCGCAGCTACGACCATTTCGCCTGAAAGGCGGCCGCTGCGCGGGACCCATAATCCCGCCATGACCGAGACCCTGGCCGCCGACGTTCCTCCTCCGGTCGTGCACCGGCCCGACCTGAAATTCCTGCTCGCCCATCCGGCGCACTTCATCGCCCTGGGCGCCGGCTCGGGCCTGTCGCGCGCCGCACCCGGCACCGTCGGGACACTCTGGGCCTGGGCGGCGTTCGTGCTGCTGCAGCCATTCATGACCGATCTGGGCTGGGCGGCGCTGATCGGGATCGCGACGCTGGCCGGCTGGTGGGCCTGCACCGTCACCGCCCGGCACATGCGCATCGCCGATTCGGGCCACATCGTCTGGGACGAGGTGGTGGCCTTCTGGCTGGTGCTTTGGCTGGTGATGCCCACGGGCTTCTGGGGCCAGCTCGCCGCCTTTGCGCTGTTCCGGCTATTCGACGCGGTCAAGGTGGGACCGATGGCCTGGGCCGACCGGACCTTCAAGGGCTTCGGCCCGCGCGGCGGCTTCGGCATCCTGCTCGACGACTTCGCGGCCGCCCTGTGCACGCTGCTCGTCATTGCCCTCTGGAAGTACTGACACCATGCACCTGATTCCTGTTCTTGTGGAACAGCTGGCCAAGGCGCTGCGCGCGCGCGACCAGATGATGGCCACCGCCGAGAGCTGCACCGGCGGCCTGATCGCCGGAGCCTGCACCGAGATCAGCGGTTCCAGCGACTGGTTCGAGCGCGGCTTCGTGACCTACTCCAACGCCGCCAAGTGCGAGCTGCTGGGGGTGCCGGCTTCGCTGATCGAGGCGCACGGAGCGGTCAGCGAGGCGGTGGCCCGCGCCATGGCCGCGGGTGCGGTGGCGAACGCGCACGCGCACTGGTCGGTGGCGGTGACCGGCATCGCCGGCCCCACGGGCGGCAGCGCCGACAAGCCGGTGGGCACGGTCTGGTTCGGCTGGGCCACGCCCGAAGGCGTGTTCACCGAGCACCGCCGCTTCGGCGGCGACCGCACCGCCGTGCGGCAGGCCACCGTGGCCCACGCGCTGGACGGGCTGCTGCGGCGCTTGTCGCAACACCCCTGAGCCGGCGCATGGCAGAGCCGTTCAAGAACCTGATCAGCACCCGCACCGTCAACACTGCGGGCCGCCACCTGCAGCGCGTGTGGCCGCGCTTCAACCGCGCCGCGTTCGAACGCCAGGCGGCCAGCGGACTCGACGCGCTCGAATTCAAGGCGCGCGCGATGCAGCTGGCCGACGCCCTGGAGGCCACGCTGCCGGACCGTTTTGCGCACGCTGCCGACCTGATCGAGGCCAGCCTGGCGCCGCCCACTGCGCTCGACGCGGACGGAGAGCCGGTCGGCCTGGCCAACAACGAACACGGCGGTGCCGACGAAGCCGGGCTGCGCGGCTGGGTGGTGTGGTCGCTGGCGGAGTTCGTGGCGCGCCGCGGCATGGACGATCTGCCGCGCGCCCTGGCCTGCCTGCACGCGCTGACCCAGCGCTTCTCGGCCGAGTTCGCCATCCGCCCCTTCATCCAGCGCCACCCCAACGCGGTGTTCGCCACCCTGGCTCAGTGGGTTCATGATCCCAGCGCCCATGTGCGGCGGCTGGTCAGCGAAGGCTCGCGGCCCCGCCTGCCCTGGGGCCTGCGGCTGCAGGCGCTGGTGGCCGACCCGTCGCCCTCGTTGCCCCTGCTGCGCGCGCTGCAGGACGACGCAAGTGCCTACGTCCGCCGCAGCGTCGCCAACCACCTCAACGACATCGCCAAGGACCACCCGGACCTGGTCGCCGGCTGGGTGCAGACCCACCGGCCGGGCGCCAGCGCGCACCGCGAGGCGCTGCTGCGCCACGCCAGCCGCAGCCTGGTCAAGCAAGGCCATGCACCCACCCTGGCGGCCTGGGGCCTGGGCCGCGGCCTGGAGGGCAGGGCCCGGTTGCGGCTCTCGGCCCCGTTCGCCAGCATTGGCGGCGACATCGGCCTGGAGGTGGACCTGCACAGCACGGCGCCCGCCCCGCAGACCCTGGTGATCGACTACCTAGTGCACCACGTGCGCGCCAACGGCGGCACCAGCCCCAAGGTGTTCAAGGGCTGGAAGCGGGTGCTGGAACCGGGTGAACGCTGCACGCTGGGCAAGCGCCACAGCCTGCGCCCGGTGACCACCCGGACCCTGTACCCGGGCCGGCACCGGATCGAGCTGCAGATCAACGGCGTGGTGTGCGCCGAGGCGGTGTTCGAGCTGCATGCGCCGCCACACCGGCCGAACGGCCCGTGACATTTTTCACCCGACCGACGCAAGCCCGCACAGCCCCGGTGCGAACTTCGTCAAAACCGGTCTGAGCCCCACCGCAGCGGTCCAGCGCAGCGGCCGTTCGCTTCTATGCTGCGAAGCCCGCTTCCCCCGCAGGGAGCCCCGGCTGGATACGAACCGTCCCCACATGAACCTGCAACGTCTGCTGGACCGCCTCCCCTGGTCGCGCTCCCGCACACCCCCCCGCGGCCATCCGCCCGCGACGTCCTCCCCGCCGGCCCCCGGGCCGCAGATCCCGGCGCGCCCCCGACTCGACCGGCTCGAACTGCAGACCGCCATCATTCACCACCTGGAATGGTGCGTTCTGTTCAACGAGCACCTTTCCACGGACGGCGCCGCGGCGGAACACCTGGAGCCTTTGCCGGACTCACGGAGCAGCGCGCTGGGCCACTGGCTGGCGACCACCGGCCGGCGCACCGCAGGGCAACACCCCGACTTCCTTGACCTCCAGCAGGAGCACCTGCGATTTCACGACCTGGCCCAGCAGGCCCTGGCTCATGCGCGCAACCGACGGATGGACCTGGCCAGCACCCTGCTGAACACCGAGTTCGAACGCAGCCGCGCGCGGGTGCTGGAGCTGCTGCGGCGCATGCAGAAAAGCTGAGGCGGCGCTGGCGCAGGCCGGCTCAGGCGCCGTGGCACTTCTTGAACTTCTTGCCGCTGCCGCACGGGCAGGGGTCGTTGCGGCCCGGCTCGGCGGACTTGCGCACGGGCTCGACCCGCGGCCCCAGGCTCTGCCAGATCTGGTGCAGGTCGTAGACCGCCCAGATCGCCGACCCGAAGGCGTTGGCGCGCGCCTCGCTCACGCTCGGCGGCCCTTCTTCGGCGTGCATGTTGAACGCGGGCTGGCCAGTGTCGTCTTCGGTCAGCGCCACGATTGCGTCCAGCGCCTCGTCGATCCAGCCGGCGGTGTCGGCGTCACGCGGCGGCGTCCATTCCTCTTCCCAGTTCTCGACCACGAACATGAAGCCCAGCGCCCAGACCTGGCCGAAGGCCGGCAGCGGCTGGCCCTCGATCTCGGCGCGCTCCGCCTCGGGCAGCATCGCCACCGCGCCGCGCACGTCCATCACCTCGGGGTGGTAGGCGAGCTCGTCGTCCAGCGACTCCACCTTGGCCGCGAGCGATGCCGCCACCTCGTTCCAGCGCCGCGTCCACAGGTCCCTGAACAGGGCCGCCTGTTCCGCGTCCTTGAACGATGGGTCGCCGTCGTCATCCCCGACACCCACCACCACCGGCAGGGCTTCTTCGGCGGTCACCAGACGGCGCGTGCACAGCAAGGCCGCGATCGCGCCCTCACAGAACTCCCACTGCGGCACCTCTTCGTCGCGGGACCGGAGATCATCCAGGACCGCCTCCAGAGCATCAAATTCGGCGTTGTCCATCGGGGGCAGGGTTTCGGTGGTCATGGGAAAGCTGTGCGGGTCTTAAGATGCGGGCCAGTGTAGCTGTGCCCCCAGGACCACCGACATGCTCGACCGCCTCAACGCCCTCTACCCTGTGCGGTACACCGCGCTCGCCCTGTGCGTGGTGTTCGCCTTGCTGAGCCTGTTCACCCTGGTCGGTTTCGGCATCGGCGGCTTCTGGTTCCTGGTGTTCACCGGTCTCTCGTTCCTGGGCTACCGCGATCTGCGCCAGACCAGAAGCGCCATCCTGCGCAACTACCCTGTCATCGGCCACCTGCGCTTCATGCTCGAGAAGATCCGGCCGGAGATGCGTCAGTATTTCCTCGAGAGCGACACGGAAGCTTCACCGTTCTCGCGCAGCCAGCGCAGCCTGGCCTACGCGCGCGCCAAAGGTGAAACCGACAAGCGCCCGTTCGGCACCCAGCTGGACGTCAAGGACAACGGCCATGAATGGCTCAACCACTCGCTGGCGCCGACCCAGCTTGCTTCGCACGACTTCCGCATCACCATCGGTGGCCCGGCCTGCGCCCAGCCCTACGAGGCCAGCGTGTTCAACATCTCGGCCATGAGCTTTGGCGCGCTCTCGGCCAACGCCATTCAGGCACTCAACAGCGGTGCGAAACGGGGGCGCTTCGCGCACGACACGGGCGAGGGCTCGATCAGCAGCTGGCACCGGCTGCACGGTGGCGACCTGATCTGGGAAATCGGTTCGGGCTACTTCGGCTGCCGCGACGAACACGGCCGCTTCAACGAAGACAGGTTCAAGGCCAACGCGCTCGACCCGCAAGTGAAGATGATCGAGCTCAAGCTCAGCCAGGGCGCCAAGCCGGGCCAGGGCGGCGTGTTGCCCGGCCCCAAGGTGACGCCCGAGATCGCGGCCGCCCGCGGTGTACCTGTGGGCCAGGACTGCGTCTCCCCGGCGGCCCACAGCGCCTTCACCACGCCCATCGAGCTGCTGCGCTTCATTGCCCACCTGCGCGAGCTCTCAGGTGGCAAACCCACCGGCTTCAAGCTCTGCATCGGCCACCCCTGGGAGTGGTTCGCCATCGTCAAGGCGATGCAGGAAACCGGCCTGACGCCCGACTTCATCGTGGTCGACGGTGCCGAGGGAGGCACCGGCGCCGCCCCCCTGGAGTTCGCAGACCACGTGGGCGCCCCACTGCAGGAGGGCCTGCGGCTGGTGCACAACACCCTGGTGGGTGTGAACCTGCGCGACCGCATCCGGATCGGTGCCTCGGGAAAGATTGTCAGCGCCTTCGACATCGCACGCGCCATGGCGGTCGGTGCGGACTGGTGCAACAGCGCTCGGGGCTTCATGTTCGCACTGGGCTGCATCCAGGCCCAGAGTTGCCACACCGGCCAGTGTCCGACCGGTGTCAGCACGCAAGACCCGCTGAGACAACAGGCGCTGGTGGTGCCCGACAAGGCGACCCGGGTCCACAACTTCCACCAGAACACACTCAAGGCTCTGCTGGAACTGGTGCAGGCCGCCGGACTGCAACACCCTGGCGAGATCAGCGCCCAGCACATCGTGCGCAGGGTCAACGAAAACGAGGTGCGGCTGCTGTCCAATCTGCTGCCCACCGTGGTGCCCGGCGCACTGCTGAGGGACATCCAGGGTCTGCACCCCGTGTTCACGACCTATTGGCCCACCGCCAGCGCCCACCAGTTCGCGCAAGTCTGAAAGTCACACGGCCGGCAGGTCCACGGGCCACTGGCGGTGAATCGCCACGCCCAGCGTCGCCAGACGCTTGCGCATGCACAGCACCGCCTTGTCCTTGCTCAGCAGCACGGCGCCGTGCGCCACCGCCAGATCGATGAACTTCTGGTCGTCGCCGTCCTTGCAGGTGTAGCGCGCCTTCGGGGCAACGTCCACGATCTGCGCCCGCCCATCGAACGCCGCCAGCACGGCGCCGGCATCCAGGGACCGGGACACCAGGCGTTTGACCACCTGCGGGTAGTCCAGCACGCGCCGCAGCTCTTCGCGCATCACCGGCGTCGCGAGCCAGCAGGTTCGCGCATCGGCCAGCCGCTCGCGCAGCGGCGCCGTCGCGGGGTCTTCGTAGACGAACAGGTCGAGCACGACATTGGTGTCGAGCACCAGCACCACCGGCACCGGGTTCATGCGGAGGGTTCGGCAGGTGCGCGGCGCGCCGTCAGGTCGAAGCGGAACAGCCGGCACTCGATAGGCCCGTTCCACAGCGGCACGCGGCGCGACTCCTTGAAGCGCATCTTGCCCGGCAGCTTGAGGTCGGGCGTCAGCAGCCAGGCGCTCCAGCCCGCGTAGTGGCTCTTCCAGTGCGCCGCCAGGCGCTGGAAGAAATCGCTGCCATCGCTGCCATCGGCCATCTGGGCACTCTCGCGCCCCAGGCCGGCCTCGGGCGCGGCCTTGGCGCCCACGGTGAAGGTGCGGGGGGCGCGCGCGCCGCGTTCAGCCGCACGCACCTGGGCGTTCTGTCCTGCCACGCCAGCGGCCGCGATGCGCTCGCCATAGGGTGGGTTCAGCAGCATCAGGCCGGGCCGGTCGGTGGGCGGCATGCGCTGCAGCGCGTCGCCGCCGCGCAGCTCTATCGCGAACGCCACGCCCGCCCGCTCGGCGTTTCGCTGCGCGAAGTCGACCATGCGGAACGCCACGTCGCTGCCGAACACGATGGGCGGGCGGCCGGCCGGCCAGTCGCGGCGCTGCTTCGCCGCCTCGTCCTTGAGCGCGTGCCAGACGTGAGGCTGGAACGGCAGCAGCTTCTCGAAAGCAAAACGCCGCTGCAGGCCCGGCGCCACGCGCAGCGCGATCTGCGCCGCCTCGATCGCCACCGTGCCGCTGCCGCAGCAGGGGTCGTACAGCGGCACGATGTCGTCCAGAGATTGGGCCTCGGCGCCGTTCCAGCCGGTGGCGGCGATCATGGCCGCGGCCAACGTTTCCTTCAGCGGCGCATCGCCCTTGTCCTCGCGCCAGCCGCGCTTGAACAGTGGCTCGCCCGAGGTGTCGATGTAGAGGCTGACCGTGTCGGTGGTGAGGTGGGCGTAGAGCCGCACATCGGGCCAGGTGGTGTTGACGCTGGGGCGCTCGCCGCGTTTGTCGCGGAAGCGGTCACAGACGGCGTCCTTGATCTTGAGCGCCGCGAAGTTCAGGCTCTTGAGCGGGCTGTGCTGTGCCGTGACCTCGACCTTGATGGTCTGCTGCGGTGTGAACCAGATCTCCCAGGCCACCTCGCTGGCAGCGGCGTACAGATCGTTCTCGCTGCGGTAGCCGCCGTGCCAGAGCTGCACCAGCACGCGCTGCGCCAGGCGGCTGTGCAGGTTGAGCTTGAGCGCGTCGCGCCACGACGCCTGCAGCGCCACGCCGGCGCGCGACTTCTGCACCGCCGTTTCGCCGGTGATGCGGGCGACCTCGGCGGCCAGGTAGTCCTCCACGCCGGCGGCGCAGGGGAGGAAAAGGTGCAATTGGTTCATGGTGCGTTTCGCCGCCGGGCCGCCCCAAGGCGAAACAGCCCCCCTGGGGGGCAGTGATCCGCGGAGCGGTGGAGCGTGGGGGTCATAGCGCCTTGCGCAGGTTCGCGGGCGCGATGCGCAGCGCCTCGCGGTATTTCGCGACCGTGCGGCGCGCGCATTCGATGCCCTGCTCCTTGAGCAAGTCCGAGAGCTGGTTGTCCGACAGCGGCTTGGACGGCTCCTCGGAGGCGATGAACTGCTTGAGCAGGGCCCGCACCGCGGTACTCGATGCATTGCCACCGGTCTCGGTGCCCAGGCTGGAGCCGAAGAAGTACTTGAGCTCGTAGGTGCCGAACGGCGTGGCCATGTACTTGGCCGTGGTCACCCGGCTGATGGTCGATTCGTGCAGTCCCAGCTCGTCGGCGATCTCGCGCAGCACCAGCGGCCGCATGGCCAGTTCGCCGTGCATGAAGAAGTTGCGCTGGCGCTCCACGATGGCCGAGG
Organism: Hydrogenophaga pseudoflava; assembly: GCF_031020795.1. Taxonomy (GTDB): domain Bacteria; phylum Pseudomonadota; class Gammaproteobacteria; order Burkholderiales; family Burkholderiaceae_C; genus Hydrogenophaga; species Hydrogenophaga pseudoflava_A. Next base: position 166,952 of record NZ_JAVHJP010000009.1, on the reverse strand, counting down.
ACACGCGCAGGATGGTGTCGAAGCGCTGCTGGATGTTCTTGATGAACCAGCGCGCCTCCTGCAGCCGCTGCTGCATCGCCGCGTGCCCGGCCTCGCCGCCGCCCTCGCGCCCGCGGCCGCGCAATGCGTTGGCGTAGACGTCGTGCACGCGCAGGCGCGGCATCACCTCGGCATTGAGAGAGACCTTGAAGCCGCGACCGGCGCGCGTGACGATCACGTCCGGCACCACCACGTTGCGCTCGACATCGACGAAGCGACGCCCCGGTTTGGGCTCCAGACGGGCGATCAGCGCCAGCGCCGCGCGCACCGTCTCGTCGTCGTGCCCGGTGGCCGCACACAGGCGCTTGATGTCCCGCTTGGCCATCAGCTCCAGCGGCTGCTCGCAGATCGCCAGCGCCGCGCGGGCGGCGGGCGTGTTGCGCAGGTCCATGATCTGCAGCCGCAGGCACTCGCCGAGGTCGCGCGCACCCACACCCGTGGGCTCCATCTGCTGCAGCCACTGCAGGGCGGTGCCCAGACGCTGCTCGATCGCCTCCACCTCTTCGAACCGGGGTTCTTCGTCGGCCGGCCGGCCGGCGGTCAGCCGCCAGCAGGCACGCGCCAGCTCGTTCAGGCTGTCGTCCAGATAACCATCGTCGTTCAGCGATTCGATCAGGAAGTACAGCGCCGCACCGTCCTCGTCCGACAGGCGCAGGCAGCGTGCCTGATCGTGCAGGTGGTCCTGCAGGCTGACCGGCACGCGCGCCAGGTCGGCCGCGGTGGCGGTGTCGTCGTCATCGCCGCCCGAGCCGTTGTTGCGGGCCGGTGCCTCACCGCCCCACTCGCTGTCGTCCGGCGCCATCTCGACGGTGCCGTCGCCTTCCCAGCTCTCTTCGACCGGTGCCGCACCGTCCAGCCGGCTCTCCACGTCCTCGCCCGCACTGTCTCCACTGTCGGTGGCGGTGCGGGTGTCCGGCTCGGCGCTGCGCGGCTCGACCACCGGCTGGGCCGCTTCTTCCAGTTGCTCGCCGGCCACCACCGGGGCATCCGCGCTCTGCACGCCGAAGTCTTCGCGGTCCGCCACCTCCTCGCCCCGCTCCAGGAACGGGTTCTCGTCGAGCATCTGCTCGACCTCCTGCGCCATCTCCAGCGTGGACAGCTGCAGCAGGCGGATCGACTGCTGCAGTTGCGGCGTGAGCGCGAGATGCTGCGAAACGCGCAGCGACAGACCTTGCTTCATCCGCTCATCCCGTCACATGCGGAAGTTCTCGCCCAGGTAGACGCGGCGCACCTCGGCGTTTTCGATGATTTCGGCGGTGGTGCCGCTGGCCAGCACATGGCCGTCGCTGATGATGTAGGCGTGATCGCAGATGCCCAGGGTTTCGCGCACGTTGTGGTCGGTGATCAGCACACCGATGCCGCGCGACTTGAGGAAGCTGATGATGTGCTGGATCTCCAGCACCGCAATCGGGTCGATGCCGGCGAAGGGCTCGTCCAGCAGGATGAAGCGCGGCCGGGTGGCCAGCGCGCGGGCGATCTCGACCCGGCGGCGCTCACCGCCTGACAGCGCAGGCGCGGGCGAATCGCGCAGGTGGTCGACGCGCAGTTCCTTCAGCAGCTCGTCCAGCCGCGCATCGATCTCGCGCGCGGACAGCGGCTGGCCGCCGGCGTCCTGCTGCAGTTCCAGCACGGCGCGCACGTTTTGCGCCACGGTCAGCTTGCGAAAGATCGAAGCTTCCTGCGGCAGATAACCCAGGCCCAGCCGGGCACGGCGGTGAATGGGCAGGGACTCGATGCGGTGGTCGTCCAGCAGGATCTCGCCACCATCGGCGCGCAGCAGGCCAACGATCATGTAGAACGAGGTGGTCTTGCCGGCGCCGTTGGGGCCCAGCAGACCGACGACCTCGCCCTTGTCCACCGACAGGGAAACGTCCTTGACCACCTTGCGGCTGCCATAGGACTTTTTGAGCCCCCGGACTTCCAGCCGGCTGTGCGACGCCATCTCGCCCGAGGGGCTGGCGCTGGCGACGGCCTCCGTCACTTCTTGGGCTCGGTGATCTTGCCGCTGGGGCGCAGCTTCGCCGGATCGGCTGCCGGAGCGGCCGGGCCGTTCTTCTCCTCTTCCGGAATCGGCGTGAGCATGGCACGCACGCGACCGGTGGGGTTGGCTGCGGTCTTGCTGGTGTCTCCGCCCTTGACCGTGAACACCTCGGTCAGGCTGTTGTAGAGGATCTCGGTGCCCTCGCTCACGTCGTTGAGCAGGGTGCCGCGGTAGCGGCGCAGCACGGCACGGCCGGTGAACAGCACCGTCTGCGCCTTGCTGTCGTATTCGATGCGGTCGCCTTCGCCCTCGATCCACTCGTCCAAACCCTCCCGCTTCTGGCGGAAGAAGCCGGCCTTTTCGGGCGTGCCCAGCAGCAGGCCGTACTGGTTGCCTTGCGGGTCCTGGCGCACGTCCAGCTTGGCGCCGCGCATCAGGATCGTGCCCTTGGTGATCAGCACGTTGCCGGTGAACACGCTGGTCTGGCGCGTCTCTTCGTAGCGCAGCGCGTCCGCCTCCACGTTCATGGGCTTGTCCTTGTCCGCCTTTTCGGCCTGCGCCAGCAGGGGCAGCATCAGGCCAATGACGGCCAACATCCGGGCGATGGAACGGGGGGTTGGTGCGTGTAGGTGCATGGCGTTTGAGGGCACAGATCTTGCATTCATTGTAGCGGCGCCCAGACCGTTTCGCGGCCGGGCCGGCACATTGTTCCGGCCCTGAAAACAGGAAGCCCGCTGGGGCGGGCTTCGACGGGTCCAGCGGCGGAAAACGGTCAGCCTTTGCGGGCCTCGGCGATCAGCGAGTCCGCCACCAGCAGGGTACGCGGTCCCTGCCCACCCACGTAGAACTTGCCGGCGATGCCCAGCGCGGGCGTGCCTTCCACCTGGTAGGCGTCTTGCAGGCCAACGGCCTTCTCGGCCAGCTTGGCGGCCTGGCCATTGAAGATGCCGGTGAACTGTTCCCGGTTGACGCCCTGCTTTTCGATCCATTGCATGATCGCGGGCGTCGTCGTCAGCGGCTGGCGCTCCTCGTGGATGGCCTTGAACACCTTGACGTGCAGCGTGTCCACCAGGTTCATGGCTTCCAGCGTGAAATACAGGCGCTGCATCGGCACGAAGTTCTGGTTGAAGGCCACCGGCATGCGGCGCACCGTGACGTGGGCCGGCTTGCGCTTGATCCACTCGCCGAAGACGGGCTCGAAGTTGAAGCAGTGGATGCAGCTGTACGCGAAGAACTCGACCACCTCGACCTGCCCCGCCGGGCTCTCGGTGGGCGCGGGCTTGGCCAGGCGCTGGAAGTCGGTGCCTTCCTTGAAGGCCACGCGCTGGGCCAGGGCCGGCGACAAGGCCAGACCGCTGGCGGTGGCGGCACCGGCCACCAGAAGGTGGCGCGAAAAATCTCGACGATGCATGGAATCGGACTCCTTGAAATGGTCTGAATCTGGCTCCGGCGGCTTGAAAAAGTTCCTCGGCCGCCCGTGGATCAGCGCTGCACCCGCACCAGCGCCGCCTCCACCCCGTTCACCTCCAGCTGCTCGCGCGTGGCCTCCGCCATCGCTTTCTGGCCGAACGGTCCCATGCGGACGCGGAAGACGGTGCGTCCTGCCTGCTCGCGCTCGGTGACGGTGGCGTCCATGCCGAGCATGGCCAACCGGGCCTTCTGGGCCTGCGCCTCTTCAGGTGACTTGAACGCCCCGGCCTGGACGAAGTAGGAGAACGGGTCGGCCCCTTGCGCAGCCGCGGGCTCCGACGCCCCTCCGGCCTTGGCCTTCATCAGGTCGCCCAGGGGATCGGTGTCCGGCTTGGCGGCCGCGGCATCGGCGGGCTTGGCGGTGGAGGCCTTGTCGGGCTCCGCGGTGGTGGCGTCCTTCGGCGCAGCGTCGCCGGCGGCTGGCGGGGCCGTCTCGACCGGGGCCGGCAGCGGCGGCGCCTTGTTCACCAGCCCGGCGTTCGGGTTCCAGCCCTTGTTGCGCTCGGCCTCCGCCGCATCGTCGGCCGGTTTGCGGGTGACACCCCGGTCCACGAACGGCACCGGCACGCGCGTCACATACACGGCCACCGAGAGCGCCAGGCCCAGGCCGACGAGCAGGCCGACCACGAAGCCGACCAGGGTGCCGCCACGCTGAGCGCGGGCCTGCGGGAATGAAATGTTCATGGGAGGTGGGGGTTTCACATCTTCTGCGGGGCACTCACACCCAGCACGGCCAGCCCATTGTGCAACACCTGCGCCGTCGCGCGGACCAGTGCCAGACGGGCCCGCTTGACCGCTTCGTCGTCCACCAGGATGCGCTCGGCGTCGTAGTAGCTGTGGTAGGCCGCAGCCAGTTCGCGCAGGTAGAAGGTCACGTCGTGCGGCGCAAAACCCTCGGCCGCAGCGGTCAGCATGGAGGGGTATTTCGCCAGCAGCAGCATCAGCGACTGCGCGGCCGGCGTGTCCAGCGGCGACAGGTCGACACCGGCCAGCGAGGCGACGTCCCCGCCCCAGGCGGCCAGCACCGAGCAGATGCGCGCGTGGGCGTACTGCACGTAGTAGACCGGGTTGTCGTTGTTCTTCTGCACCGCCAGGTCGACGTCGAAGGTGTACTCGGTGTCGGGCTTGCGGCTGAGCAGGAAGAAGCGCACCGCGTCCTTGCTGGTCCACTCGATCAGGTCGCGCAGCGTCACGTAGCTGCCGGCGCGCTTGCTGATCTTGACCTCTTCGCCGTTGCGCACCACGCGCACCATGGTGTGCAGCACGTAGTCGGGGTAGCCCTGGGGGATGCCCACGCCCGCGGCCTGCAGGCCGGCGCGCACGCGCGCAATCGTCCCGTGGTGGTCGGTGCCCTGGATGTTGATGACCTTGGTGAAACCGCGCTCCCACTTGGCGATGTGGTAGGCCACATCGGGCACGAAGTAGGTGTAGGACCCGTCGCCCTTGCGCATGACGCGGTCCTTGTCGTCGCCATAGTCGGTCGACTTCAGCCACAGCGCGCCGTCCTGCTCGTAGGTCTTGCCGTTGGCCACCAGCTTGTTCACCGTCGCGTCCACACGGCCGTCGGTGTAGAGGCTCGATTCCAGGTAGTAGTGGTCGAACTTGACCGCGAAGGCCTGCAGGTCCAGGTCCTGCTCGTGGCGCAGGTAGGCCACGGCGAACTGGCGGATCGAGTCGAGATCATCCGCATCGCCGCTGGCGGTGAACTCGCGGTCGTCGGCGTGCACCGTCTTCTTGGCCAAGAAGTCGTTGGCGATGTCCTGGATGTAGTCGCCGTTGTAGGCGGCCTCGGGCCATTCGGCGTCGCCGGGCTTGAAGCCCTTCGCGCGCAGCTGCGTGCTGGTGGCCAGCGTGCCGATCTGCACGCCCGCGTCGTTGTAATAGAACTCGCGGTACACGTCCCAGCCCTGTGTGCTGTAGAGGTTGCAGATGGCGTCGCCCAGCGCGGCCTGGCGGCCGTGACCCACGTGCAGCGGGCCGGTGGGGTTGGCGGAGACGAACTCGACCATGAGGCGCTGGCCATTGGACGGCTGGACACCGAAGGCGTCGCCGGCCTGCAGCACCTCCGTGACGATCTGCTGCTTGGCGGCCGGCTTCAGGCGCAGGTTGAGGAAGCCCGGGCCGGCGATCTCGATGTCGGCCACCCACCGCTGGTAGACCGGCTGCGCCATCAGGGCGGCCTTGAGCTGCTCACCCAGCTGGCGCGGGTTGGCTTTCATCGGTTTGGCCAGCTGCATGGCGGCCGTGACGGCGTAGTCGCCATGGGCTGCGACCTTGGGCGATTCGAAGGCGGCCTTGTCGCCGGCGCCGGGCGAGAGCTGGTCCAGCGCGTGGGCAAGGCCGGCCAGCAGTTCCTGTTTGATCTTGAGCATAGGGACGGGATTTTAGGTTCGGGAAAGCCCTGCTCCTGGCTGTCAGATCGCCTTAAGGGAAACGGGGGTATCGTTTCCAGGCCCGTTTCGGGCGCATCCACTCACCAAGGCACGACATGAAACACCTGCTGACCCTGATCGCCCTGACCGGTACCCTCTCGATGGCCATGGCCCAGACGGCGGCGCCCGCAGCCGCTCCCGCCAAGGCCCCGGCCACCGCTCCTGCGGCGGCCGCCGCGGCACCCGCTGCAGCCCCTGCAACGGCCGAGAAAAAGCCGACCGAACAACAGAACCGCATGAAGACCTGCAACGCCGACCCGAAGGCCAAGACGCTCAAGGGCGATGAGCGCAAGGCCTTCATGCAGAAGTGCCTGAGCGGCGAGGAAGAAGCCGGCAACAGCCAGCAGAACAAGATGAAGACCTGCAACGAGGAGGCGGGCAAGAAGGCGCTCAAGGGCGACGAGCGCAAGGCCTTCATGAGCACCTGCCTGAAAGGCTGATCACGCCGCCACAGGCGGCAGGGCGGCGTGCGCCGCCGCCTTGACCGCCTGCGTCAGCCGCTGCGCCGACAGCGGTTCGCGCGCCCAGTGCTGCCAGTACAAGGTCACGTCGACCGTGGCGCCCGGCAGCACCTCCTGCATGCCGGGTCGGTCCTTCAAGTGCTGCTCGGGCACCATGCCCCAACCGAGCCCCAGCTCAATCGCACGCTCGAATGCGTCCACCGCCGGCGCGTAGTGGCGCGGGTAGGCCGGCTGTTTCAATCCAAAGTGCTGCCGCAGGAAGGCGTCCTGCAGCGCGTCCTTGCGGTTGAAGATGATGGCCGGATGGGCCAGCAGCTTGTGGGGCGAGACCGCGCCGCGCGGCGTGCGGCAGCGCTGCACCACCTCGGGCGCGGCCACGCAGCGGTAACGCATCACGCCCAGCGGCTCGGCCACGCAGCCGCGCATGGGCTCGGTCAGGGTAGTCACGCAGCCGATCACCTCGCCGCTGCGCAGCAGGTCGTGCGTGTGGTCCTGGTCGTCGATCATCACGTCCAGCAGCAGGCGGTGTTTCTGCAGCACCGAGGCCACGCCGGGCAGGAACCAGCTGGCCACCGAGTCGGCGTTGGTGGCCACGCTCAGGCTCTGCCAGGCCGCACCGGCCCGCGATTCGGCCCCGCCCTGCAGCCCGGCCAGCAAGTCGGCCTCCATCATCTGCAGTTGCTTCACATGCGCCAGAAGCGCCTGCCCGGCGGCGGTGGCGCGCACCGCCTTGCCGCGCACCAGCAGGCGCTGGCCCAGGTGTTCTTCGAGCGACTTGATGCGAAGCGACACCGCCGCCAGCGTGAGGTTCAGGGCCTGTGCGGCCGGTCCGAAGCCGCGGTGTTCGACCACGGCGGCCAGGGCTTCGAGTTGGCGGGCGTCCAGCATGTCCGATTGAAACTTGAGCGAACCAGAAACGGTTCAATCCAGTTTAACCAGACAGCCCCTGCGACGGAGCGGCCGTGACCATGGGCAGGCCGCTGTGGTCCTTGAGACCGACGCCGGTCAGACCCAGGCGCAGGCCTTCGTGCACCAGCCAGGCCAGGCGGCGCGCGGCCGTGACCGTGTCTTGCCCGGCGGGGCGCACGTTGGAGATGCAGTTGCGTTCGGCGTCGCTGCGCCCGACGCGCGGTGCGTGGGTGAGGTAGATGCCCACGCTGTCGGGCGAACTCAGGCCAGGGCGCTCGCCCACCACCATGGCCACCATGCGGGCGCCCAGCAGCTCGCCCACCTCGTCGGCCACCGCCACCCGGGCCTGACCCACCAGCACCGGCGGGCTCTGGACGAAGGCCCCGCCCAGGGCCTCGCGGATGGCGCCGAACAGGGCCACCGTGTGGCGCTGGATGCCCAGGGCCGACAGGCCGTCGCCCACCACCAGGGCCAGGTCGGGCGCCGGGTTGTCCTCGCGCCAGGCCTGCAGGGCAGCCACGCTGGCCTCGTCCAGCCGGCGCCCCAGATCGGGGCGCAGCAGGTACTCGTGTCGGTCGTGGGCCCGGCTGTGCAGGCGCAGCGGCGCGGGCCAGCCGTCGGCCTGCAGCTGCCCGGCCAGCACATCCACGTCCAGCGGCAGGTGGATGGCGTCGCGCGCCTGCGCGTGCGCCAGGGTGAAGCCCAGCACCTCGCGCGTGGGCAGGCTGGCGCCGGTGCGGCCGAGCGCAATGCGCGCGGGGGTGAAACGCCGCAGGTGGGCCCAGGGGTCGGCGCCAGCGTCGATGTCCTGGCGCGGTGCGTCCGGCACGGACAAGAGGTCCTTCGTCATGCCGGCTCCGGCAAGGTCCACAGGCGCTGCGACAGCGGCAGCTGGGCGGTGGCGGGCAGCAGGCGCCCATCGGCGCCGGTCACCCCCACCCGCTGCAGCCAGGCCTCGAACTCGGGCGCGCGCTTCAGCCCCAGCAAATCGCGCAGCACCAGCGCATCGTGGAACGAAGTGCTCTGGTAGTTCAGCATGATGTCGTCGGCGCCGGGCACGCCGATCAGGAAGTTCAGACCCGCGCTGGCCAGCAACACCATGAGGTTGTCCATGTCGTCCTGGTCGGCCTCGGCGTGGTTGGTGTAGCAGATGTCGCAGCCCATGGGCAGGCCCAGCAGCTTGCCGCAGAAGTGGTCCTCCAGCCCGGCGCGGGTGATCTGCTTGCCGTCGTAGAGGTATTCGGGCCCGATGAAGCCGACCACGGTGTTGACCAGCATCGGCCGGTAGCGCCTCGCCACCGCATAGGCGCGGGCTTCGCAGGTCTGCTGGTCCACCCCGTGGTGGGCGTTGGCCGAGAGGGCGCTGCCCTGCCCGGTCTCGAAGTACATGACGTTGTCGCCCACCGTGCCCCGCTTCAATTCCAGCGCGGCGGCGTGCGCCTCGTCCAGCACCGACAGCGTGATGCCGAAGCTGCGGTTGGCCGCCTCGGTGCCGGCGATGGACTGGAACACCAGGTCCACCGGCGCGCCGAGCTGCATGGCCTGCAGCGTGTTGGTGACGTGGGTGAGCACGCAGCTCTGTGTGGGCACGCCGCCACGCTCGATCACTTCGGCCAGCACGTGGTTGAGGCGCACCAGATCGGGCACGCTGTCGGACACCGGGTTGATGCCGATCACCGCGTCGCCCGCGCCGTGCAGCAGGCCGTCGATCAGGCTGGCGACGATACCGGCCGGGTCGTCGGTCGGGTGGTTGGGCTGCAGCCGCACAGAGAGATGACCGCGTTGGCCCACCGTGTTGCGAAAGCGCGTGACCACCTCGCGCTTCTTCGCCACCAGCATCAGGTCCTGGTTGCGCATGAGCTTGCTGACCGCGGCCACCATCTCGGGCGTGAGCCCGGGCGAGAGCCGCTCCAGCGCCGCGGGCGTGGCGGCGTCGGACAGCAGCCAGTCACGGAAACCGCCGACCGTCAGACCGCTGACCGGCGCGAAGGCGGTGCGGTCGTGGCCGTCGATGATCAGGCGCGTGACCTCGTCGCCCTCGTAGGGGATGAGCGCCTCGTCCAGGAAGCGCTGCAGCGGCACGTCGGCCAGCACCCAGCGCGCGGCCACCCGCTCCTGCTCGGTGGCCGCGGCCAGGCCGGCCAGGGCGTCGCCCGAGCGCAAAGGCGTGGCCTTGGCCATCACCTCGCGCAGGCTGCCGAAGCGGTGGTTCTGCAGTCCCAACGTCGCGCTCAGATTCACGTCAGCGGCTCCTTGTGGCGGGTCCGGTCATGGGGTGGATTTCATTCTGCCGCAGCGGCCAGCATGGCGTCGTGCGGCGCCGCATCGCGCTGTGCGGCGGTCAGGCGGAAGTAGGCGTAGCCCAGCACCATCAGCCCCAGGAAGATGAGCGATAGCAGCTGGTTGAAATACACCACCGCCGCCAGGCAGACCAGTCCGCAGCCGATGGCGATCGCAGGGAACAGCGGGTAGAGCGGCGCGCGGAAGGGACGGTCCAGCAGGGGCTCGGTGGCGCGCAGCTTGAACAGCGAGGCCATGGACATGATGTACATGACCAGCGCGCCCAGCACCGCCATGGTGACGATGTTGGCCGTCAGCGGCAGGCCGCCGATGGTGACCCACTGGTCGCTGAACACCGCCGCGATGCCCACGATGCCGCCACCGATGAGGGCGTTGACCGGGGTGCGGAAGCGCGGGTGCACCTTGGCGAACATCGCCGGCAGGTAACCCGCACGCGCCAGGGCGAACATCTGGCGCGAGTAGCCCAGCACGATGCCGTGGAACGAGGCCACCAGGCCGAACAGTCCGATCCATACCAGCATGTGCAGCCAGCCGCTGGACTCGCCCACCACCATCTTCATGGCCTGGGGCAGTGGGTCGTTGATGTTGGACAGCTTGGACCAGTCGCCCACGCCGCCGGCCATGACCATGACCAGGAAGGCCAGCGCCACCAGGGTCAGGATGCCGGTGATGTAAGCGATGGGAATGGTGCGCTTGGGGTCCTTGGCCTCTTCGGCGGCCATGGCCGCGCCTTCGATGGCCAGGAAGAACCAGATGGCGAACGGGATGGAGGCGAAGATGCCGGCCCAGGTCGCGCCGCTGAACTCGGCCGAGCCGGCCCAGCCGTTGGCGGTGAAGTTAGCCAGCGACCAGCCCGGGGCGACGACGCCGGCGAACACCAGCAGCTCGATCACCGCGAGGATGGTGACGAACAGCTCGAACGCCGCCGCGATGCCCACACCCACCGCGTTGAGGCCGATGAAGATCACGTAGGCGCCGACGGCGGCCCACTTCGGGTCCAGCGCCGGGTACTGCACGTTCAGGTAGGCGCCGATGGCCAGCGAGATGGCCGGCGGCGCGAACACGAATTCGACCAGCGTGGCGAAGCCGGCGATGAAGCCGCCGGTGGGGCCGAAGGCACGGCGCGCGTAGGCGAACGGGCCCCCGGCGTGCGGGATGGAGGTGGAAAGCTCGGTGAAGCTGAAGATGAAGGTGGTGTACATCAGCGCCACGAACAGCGTGGCCAGCAGGAAGCCCAGCGTGCCGGCGCTGGCCCAGCCGTAGCTCCAGCCGAAGTACTCGCCGGAGATGACCAGGCCGACGGCGATGCCCCAGAGGGAAAAGGTGCCCAGCACGGGCTTGAGCTCCCGGGCGACCTGAGTGGATGCGGTGGACATGGGACGTTCTCTTGTGTGTGGATGAAAAGCCCGAACGGCTCGGGCGGCCTGACGCGCAGTGTGGGTCGCCGGCCCGCTTCGCCCTATCCCGGATCGGAAACACGCCCCGCCGTGGCGCACTTTTTCCGAAACGGGATAGCCCGGACCGGTGCACCCCCGGGTTTTCCCGCCGTGCGCCCGTGGCACGGAACTTGATACTCCCGCTGCACCCCGGCGCCGCGTGCGCCGAAGGAGCCCGCCATGCCCGCTGCCTGCCCCACCCCGCCGACCGCCTTCCGCGTCAAACGCACGCGCGAGGTGGACGTGCACGCCCGCAACCTGGACGCCTGGGACCAGGACTATGTGCAGACCTCGCCCGGCGTGTTCCAGGGCCAGGTGCGCGAGCTGTTCGACGGCCCGCTGCAGGCCTTCGAGGAAGTGGCCAACTGCGCCACCAGCCAGCACTGCCGGCCCTGGCGCGGAGGTGTCTGGCTGGGCCTGTCGGTGCCCGAGCGACCCGAGGGCCTGCGCTTCATGGGCCGCCCGGTGGGGGGCCACGAACTGATGATCTCCGATGGCAGCGAGGCCTTCGACCTGCAGGTGCCCGCGGGTCACGGGCTGTACGGCCTGGTGTTCGACCCGGCCGAGTTGCAGGCCCATGTGCGCATGCGCGACCAGTCCGACGCCGCCCCGGTGCGCGGGCCGGGCGTGCGGGTGCAGCCTCTCACGCCGACCCAACGCTTCCGTCTCGTGGGGTTGATGCGCGAAGTGCTGCGCGGCCTGGAGGCCGACCCCGGCGCGCTCCAGCACGAGGCGAGCCGCCGCAGCCTGCGCGAGGCGCTGTTCTCTGTGCTGGGCGACACCCTCATGCCCGATGGCCAGGCCGACGCCGTGACGCCGCGCCAGCAGCGCCGGCAGGACGTGGTGCGCCGCGTGCGCGAACTGGTGACCGAACAGCCGCAGGAGTACCTGGGCGTGGAACGGCTCTGCGAGGTGCTGCACATCACCCGGCGCACGCTGCAGAACTGCTTCCAGGACAGCCTGGGCATCAGCCCCGCCAGCTACCTGCGCCTGGTGCGGCTGAACGCGGTGCGGCGCGAGCTGCGCGACGCGGATTCGGGCCAGACCATCGGCGACGTGGCCGCGCGCTGGGGCTTCTGGCACATGGGCCATTTCAGCCACGACTACAAGGCGCTGTTCGGAGAGACGCCGTCGTGTACACGTGAGCCCCCACGCTCCGCCGCTGCGCGGGTCGCTGCCCCCCGAGGGGGCTGATCCGGCTAGGGGCGGCCCGGCGCCGGATCGCCGCTCCAATCAAGCGGTATTTAACCAACTCGATTTCGAGTTGAAATGATTTAACAAAGCGGCGCACGGCGGCAGACTCCTGCCCCATGACCCTCGCATTCCCCACCTTCACCGCCGGCATGGTGCTCAGCATGTCGCTCATCATGGCCATCGGCCCGCAGAACGCGCACGTGCTGCGCATGGGCCTGCAGCGCCAGCACCTCTGGCTCACCGTTGCCGTCTGCGCGCTGGCCGACATCGTGCTCATCTCGCTGGGCGTGTTCGGCCTGGCCCGGCTCGGCGGCCTCTCGGACAAGCTGCTGGGCGCGCTGATCGGCGCCGGCGTGCTGTTCCTGGGCGTGTACGGCTGGCAGGCGTTCCAGCGCTTTCTCAAGCCGCAGACCCCGGTCGCGCCAGCACAAGCCACGGCCGCGGCACACCCGGCGCCGGTGACGCAGCACCAGGCCATCCTCTCGGCCCTGGCCTTCTCCTGGCTCAACCCGCACGCCTGGCTGGACACCGCCGTGCTGATCGGCACCGCCTCGCTGGCCTACGGCCCTGGCAGCAAGGCCTTCGGCCTGGGCGCCGCCACCGGCTCGGTGGTCTGGTTCCTGGTGCTGGGCGCCGCGGCCTTCTGGCTCGGCCGGCGACTGAACTCGCTGCACCTCTGGCGCGCACTGGACGGCGCCGTGGCGCTGATGATGTGGGGCACGGCCGCCTGGCTGCTGGCCGGATTGTTCTGAGAGGAGACACCATGAGCGCCACCCGCCCCGCCTCCGCCCCGGTCACCATCTTCGGCCCTGACTTTCCCTTCGCCTACGACGACTGGCTGGCCCACCCGCAAGGCCTGGCCCAATTGCCGACCAGCGCGTACGGCACCGAGGTCGCCATCGTCGGCGCCGGCATGGCCGGCATGACCGCGGCCTACGAGCTGATGAAGCTCGGCCTCAAGCCCGTCATCTACGAAGCCTCGCGCATGGGCGGGCGCCTGCGCTCGCAGCCCTTCGAGGGCGGCCAGGGCGTGGTGGCCGAGCTGGGCGGCATGCGCTTCCCGGCCTCGTCCACCGCTTTCTTCCATTACGTGAAGCTGCTCGGGCTTGAGGCCAAGCCCTTCCCCAACCCGCTCACGCCCGCTGCCGGCAGCACGGTGGTCGACCTGGAAGGCCAGACCCACTACGCGCGCACCCTGGCCGACCTGCCGCCGCTGTTCCGCGAAGTGGCGGACGCCTGGGCCTCCGCGCTGGAAGAGTTGGGTTTCGGTGATCTGCAGCAGGCCCTGCGCCAGCGCGACGTACCCATGCTCAAAGCGCTGTGGAGCCGGCTGGTGCCGCTGTGGGACGACCGCACCTTCTACGACTTCGTCGCGCAGTCCGAGGCCTTCTCGAAGCTCTCGTTCCGCCACCGCGAGGTGTTCGGCCAGGTGGGCTTTGGCACCGGCGGCTGGGACTCGGACTTCCCCAACACCATGCTGGAGATCCTGCGCGTGGTGCTGACCGGCTGCGACGAAGACCAACACCTGATCGTGGGCGGTGTGCAGCAGGTGCCGCTGGGCCTGTGGCAGCACGCACCGGCGCAGGTCGCGCACTGGCCGGCGGGCACGTCCCTCGCCAGTCTGCACGGCGGCGCCACACGGCCGGGCGTCACCGCCATCCGCCGAGCCCCATCGGGACAGCTGGCCATCACCGACAGCTGGGGCACCGAGCGCGAGTACCCCTCGGTGCTCGTGACCTGCCAGAGCTGGCTGCTGACCACACAGATCGCCGTCGAAGAAAGCCTGTTCTCGCAAAAGCTGTGGATGGCGCTGGACCGCACGCGCTACATGCAGTCGAGCAAGACCTTCGTGATGGTGGACCGGCCGTTCTGGAAGGACATCGATCCCGCGACCGGCCGCGACACGCTGAGCATGACGCTCACCGACCGGCTCACGCGCGGCACCTATTTGTTCGACAACGGGCCCGACAAGCCTGCGGTGATGTGCCTGAGTTACGCCTGGATGAGCGACGCGCTCAAGATGCTGCCGCACCCACCCGCCCGGCGTGTGCAGCTGGCGCTGGAGGCCCTGCGCAAGATCTACCCCACCGTGGACATCGCCGGCCACATCGTCGGCGACCCGATCACCATCTCCTGGGAAGCCGACCCCTACTTCCTCGGCGCCTTCAAGGGCGCCCTGCCCGGTCACTACCGCTACAACCAGCGCATGTACGGCCACTTCATGCAGGACCGCCTGCCCGCCGCCGAGCGCGGCATCTTCCTCGCGGGCGACGACATCTCGTTCACACCCGCCTGGGTCGAGGGTGCGGTGCAGACTTCGCTGAACGCGGTCTGGGGCATCGTCCACCAGCTTGGCGGGCAGTGCCCAGCAGAGAACCCCGGCCCCGGAGAGTTGTATCCCACCCTCGGCCCCGTGGCCTTGCCAGAATGACAACGTGAACGACCTTCGCATCGCGCTCTGGCAGACCCCGCACCCGGCGAGCCTCGCCGAGGCACTGCAACGACTGGACACCGCCTGCGCGCAGGCACGGGTTCAGGGCGCCGACCTGCTCATCACGCCCGAGATGTTTCTCACCGGCTACGCCATCGGTGCCGACCGCGTGGCGGCCCTGGCCGAACCCGCGGACGGGCCGATGGCGCAGGCCGTGGCGCGCATCGCGCAGCACCATGGCATCGCCATCGTCTGCGGCTACCCGGAACAGAACCCGGACGGACGGCCGTTCAACGCGGCACAGGCCATCGGCGCCGATGGCACACGGCTGATGAACTACCGCAAAACCCATCTGTTCGGCGACCTGGACCGCGCGCAGTTCAGCGCGGGCGACGCGGCTTCACAGGTCTTCGAATGGCGCGGCTGGCGCCTGGGCCTGCTGATCTGCTACGACGTGGAATTCCCGGAGACCGTGCGGCTGCTGGCGCTGCAAGGGGTGGACGCAGTGCTGGTGCCGACCGCCAACATGGTGGGATACGACGAGGTGCAGCAACTGCTGGTGCCGGCCCGTGCCTGCGAGAACCGCGTGTTCGTGGCCTACGCCAACGCCTGTGGCAGCGAAGGCTCCGTTCACTATGGCGGTGCCAGCACCGTCGCCAGTGCCCGCGGGCATCTGTTGGTGACCGCCCAGCGGCACGCGACGCTGATGGTCTCTGCGCTCGATCCCGGCGAGCTGGTCGACGCCCGGCAGCACAGCCAGCTGCCAACCCGCCGACCCGGGCTCTACCAGCCGCTCGCGGTCAGAGAATGACCGCGCCAGGTGCCTGGGAGCGCACGAACTCCAGCACCGACGGCGTTTGAAGGTTGGTGAACAAGGTGTTCACCGTGGCCTTCTCACCGCAGGGCGCCTTCGGCCCGCTCGATGCCACGCCGACCATCGCCGGCCCGCCCGGCAGCACGCGGTACATCGGTCCACCCGAGTCACCAGGGCACACGTTGCTCTGGCTGCCGTCGAACGTGAAGCCCAGGCTCTGCTCGTTCACCACGGACAGGTTGGCGGCGCCCACCGCAAGCCAGCCCGTGGGCTCACCCCATCCAGCGAAGGTGACGGCCTGTCCGGGCGCCGCCGCCTGACTGGCCAGAATGGGCATGGTGGGATTGGGCAGACCGGCGGGGAATGTCACCACCGCCACATCGTTGGGAGTGGGCGGGCCCGATCCGTCATAGCCTGGATGCAACGCCCATTTCTTGGCGGCGAGCCCTTTGGCGCTGGCGTCGGTCTTGAAAAGAGCCGCCAGGACATACCTGGGGCTGCCTTCCAGGCAATGAGCCGCCGTGATCACATGGGTGGGCGATATGCGGGTGCCTGAACAGGCCACTTGCTCTCCATTGGCCCGCGCGATGAGCAGGTACACCACCGGCGTGCTCTTGAACGACACGCAGGACGCCCCGTTGACCACCTTGGGCTGAGCGCCCGCACTGTTGCACAGCGCCGTGGGCTCCAGGTTCACAGGTTCGGCCCCATCGCCTCCCCCGCAACCGGCGAGCACCGCCGACGTCAGCACGGCGGCGCAGCCGCTCCTCCAAACGAAACCCGTCCATCCTGTCTGGTTCATAGACCCTCCCTTGAGATGTGACATTATGTATCAGCATCTCTTCTCAGCGCTCTTCGGCGCTTCCCGGATCTTGGATCTCAGAGGTAGGCCGCCTCGGGCGCCTGCGCGCGGATGAAGTTGCTCACCGCCGGACTCTGCACATTGGTGAACAGCGAGCCGTCGCCCTTGCCACAGTCGGCCACGGTGCCCGAGGACGTGATGCCGATCAGCGCGGGCTGCCCGCCCGCCGTGCGGTAGGCCGGGCCGCCCGAGTCGCCGTTGCAGGTGTTGCTCAGCTCGCCCGAGTAGGTGTAGCCGATGCTGGTCTCGGTGACCGTGGTCAGGGTCGCGAAGCCGACCGCCAGGTCGAAGCCGGGCGCGCCCCAGCCCGCCACATAGACCGGCTGACCGGGTGCGGACGGCTGGCTCAGCAACACCGCCATGGTGGGGTTGGGCAGCGCCTGCTGCAGCACGATCACCGCCGCGTCGTTGACCAGCGCGTTCGAGCCGCGCTGGTACTGCGGGTGCACCGCCCAGCGGCTGGCGGGCACACCGACCACCGTGCCGTCCGCGCGCCAGAGCCCGGCGAGCACACGCCGGGTGCCGGCCGGCAGGCAGTGCGCCGCCGTGACGATCTTGGTGGGCGTGACCAGCGTGCCAGAACACACCGCCGTGCCCGAGCTGGTGGCGACGTTGAGCAGGATGACCGACGAACGCTCCGGCGCCCCGCAGTTGGCGCCGTTGAGCACCTTGGGCTGCAGCCCCAGGCTGCCGCACATGGATTCCGCGCTGGGCAGCGAGGCATCGTCGCCGCCCCCGCACGCTGCCAACAACACCGCCGTGGCGGCCGCGGCCACCGTGGTCATCCATCCCTTGCCGATCCGATTCATGGGTTCACCCTGTTGGTTGAGAAATGGGAAAGGGCCCGCTGAGCGGCCCCGTTGCAGCCGCCAATGTACCGCCGCCGGCCCAGAAATCCGTCTGCGCGTAGTGGTGCTTGAGAAAGTCGATCCACAGCCGCACCCGCAGCGCCAGGTGCTTGCGCTGGGGGAACAGCGCATAGATGCCGTTGGGCGGCGCGGCGTATTCGTCCAGCACGGTCTCGAGCCGGCCGGCCGCGATGTCGGCCTCCACTTCCCAGGTGCTGCGCCAGGCGATCCCGTAACCGGCCAGGCACCATTCGCGCAGCACCTGCCCGTCCGAGCAGTCCAGCGGACCGCCGGGGCGCAGGTGCACGATCTCGGCCTCGGCCCCCGGCGCGGCGTCCTCGCCCGGGGGCATGCGGAACGCCCAGCCCCGGGTCTGCGAGGCGTCGGACGAGAGGGTCAAGCAGTCGAAGCGCGCCAGATCGGCTGGCGACGCGGGCCGGCCGTGCCGCCGCAGGTAGTCGGGTGTGGCCACGCACATGCGGCGGTTGTCCGCCAGGCGCACGCTCACCAGCGACGAGTCCGGCAGGTCGCCCACCCGCACCGCGCAGTCGTAGCCCTCCCCCGCAAGGTCGACCACCCGGTCGCTGAGGTTGAGCGAGATCGTGACCTCGGGGTGCAGCTCGCGGAAGCGCGGCACCAGCGGCGCCACGTGGCGCCGTCCGAAGCCGGCGGGGGCCGTGATGCGCAGGTGGCCGCTGGCCTTGACACCACCCGCGCTGACGCTGGCCTCGGCGTTGGCCAGGTCGGTCAGCAGGCGCTGGCAGTCCTCGATGAAGGCGCTGCCCTCATGGGTGAGCGTGATGCGGCGCGTGGTGCGCACCATGAGCTTGACGCCCAGGCGGGATTCCAGCGCATCCAGCCGCCGGCCGATGATGGCCGGCGCCACGCCCTCGGCCTTGGCGGCGGCCGTCAGGCTGCCGCGCGTGGCGACCGAGACAAAGGTTTCCAGCTGCTTGAGCTTGTCCATGGGCCCGCAGATTACCCCAACAAAAGGAGGCAATCAACGGGACTTTTGGACGGATTTTTTACCTGAGTGTGGAGTCGGGGTGGTCAGTTGCACTGGGCCGGCAAATTCGGGATCACGCCACAGTTGAGGCCACCCTTGGCTGTGCAGGCGTTGTTGGCCGCCGTCTGTGCATCGAATGCGGTGCCCGCCGCGGCCACCCCCCAAACCCAGCCGCCCGAACTGCCCGAACCGGAGGCAATCGCGCCGCACTCCTCGAACTGCAGCACCACCTGGCAATCGCCGGCGTCGCACTCGTCGCGTGCCGCGTCGTTGGCGATCGACTGGGTCAGGGCTTCGGACGCAATGCCCACCCGCTTGGTCGATTCGCTGACCGCAATGGCGCCGTGATAGTCGTCGTCGCTGCCCCCGCAGGCCGCCAGCGTCGCGGCGGCGATCAGCGCCGCACCCCAGGTCCACAACTTTTTCATGGGTGTCCTCCACCGGAAAGATTGATTGGCATGAACGCCCGATGCGCCCACCGCAGACAGTCTATGCCAGTGGCGCGGCCGCGTCTTGATCCAGATCGCAACCGCATGTGAATCAGGCGCGCCAGCCTTTGGGCAGGCCGGCTTCGGGCGTCATGCCGTAGAGCGGCTCGCCCGGCAGACCGGCTCGGAGCGGTTCGCGCGCCGCGATCAGCGTTTGCAGGTCCACGCCGGTGGACACCCCCATGGCCTCGAACATGAACACCAGGTCTTCCGTCACCACGTTGCCGCTGGCGCCGGGCGCGTAGGGGCAGCCGCCCAGGCCGCCGAGCGAGCTGTCGAAGCTGCGCACGCCCACGTCGTAGGCCGCGAGGCAATTCGCCAGGCCCAGGCCGCGGGTGTTGTGCATGTGGGCTGCGCCGGCCTTCTCGCCCAGCTCGGCGCGCAGACGGGTGAACAGGCGCCTGACTTGTGCAGGATTCGCCATGCCGGTGGTGTCGGACAGCCCAACCTCGTCCACGCCCGCATCCGCACAGGCCACGGCCAGCGCGATCACCTCGTCCTCCGGCACCAGCCCCTGCAGCGTGCAACCGAACGCTGTGGACAGGCCCACCTCCACCGGCACCTGCGGCGCAACCTCGCGGCGCAGCGCCACCACCTCGCGCAGCTCGGCCACCATCTGCTCGCGCGTCTTGCGCACATTGGCCAGCGAATGCGCCTCGCTGGCCGACACCGGCAGGGTGAGCTTGTGCACCCCCGCCGCCAGCGCGGCCTCGGCGCCGCGGCGGTTGGGCACCAGGGCCATCACCGTCAGACCCGGCAAGGTGACGGCGTGGCGCACCACCTCCGCCACGTCGGCCATCTGCGGCAGCAGCCTGGCGGGCACGAACGAGCCCACTTCGATTTCGCGCAGGCCGGCCGCGGCAAGGGCGTCGATCCAGCGACACTTGTCCGCCGTGGGCATGGTGGCCTGGACGGACTGCAGGCCATCGCGCGGCCCCACTTCGCTGATGTGAACGTCGGGAGTGCTCATGCCAGCCTCACGCGACCGCCCGCTGGCGGCGCAACTGTTCGATGTCGGATTCCGCATAGCCCAGACCGTGCAGCAGCTCGGCGGTGTGCGCCCCCATCGCCGGCGGGTCCAGCCGCACGCCGGGGCGCTGGCCGTCCAGTGTGAACGGGAACAGCGTGGTCTTGACAGTCTGGCCGGCGCGTTCACCGTCGGGCAAGGTGATGTCGGCCAGGCCCCCCGTGGCCAGCAGGTGCTCGTCGGCGTACAGCTCCTCGGGCTTGCGGATGGGGGCGAACGGCAGGCCGACCTTCTCGAACAGCGCAGCCAGATCGGCCGCCCGCCAGCGCGCCAGCCGCTCGCGCAGGATGGGCAGCAGCTGCGGCCGCAGCTTCACACGGGCGTTGTTGTCGGGGTATTGCGGGTCGGCCTTGAGGTCGGCAAAACCCAGCGCGTCGCAGAAGGTCACCCACTGCGGATCGCTCACGGCCGCCAGGAAGATCTGCTCGCCGTCCTTCACCGTGAACACGTCGTACACCGCCCAGGCCGAGATGCGTTCGGGCATGGGCGCGGCGGCCTGGCCGGTGATGGCGTACTGCAGCATGTGCTGGCCGACCAGGAACACGTTGTTCTCGAACAGCGCGCTCTGCACCTCCTGGCCCCGGCCGGTGATGCCGCGCTGGATCAGCGCGCCCAAGGCGCCGATGGCACCGAACATGCCGCCCATGATGTCGTTCACGCTGGTGCCCGCGCGCAGCGGGTCACCCGGCCGGCCGGTCATGTAGGCCAGGCCGCCCATCATCTGCACCACCTCGTCCAGCGCGGTGCGGTGGTCGTAGGGGCCGGGCAGGAAGCCCTTGAGACTGATGTAGATGCAGCGGGGGTTCACCTGCGAGAGCGACGCGTAGTCCAGCCCGTATTTGCCCATGGTGCCGGGCTTGAAGTTCTCGGCCACCACGTCGGCGCTGGCGGCCAGGCGGCGCGCCACCTCGGCGCCCTCGGCCTGGCGCAGGTCGATGGCGATGCTCTTCTTGTTGCGGTTGAACAGCGGAAAGAAACCCGCGCCAGAGCCCAGCAGGTGGCGCGTGCGGTCGCCTTCGATGGGTTCGACCTTGATTGTCTCGGCCCCCATGTCGGCCAGCACCATGCCGCAGGTGGGGCCCATGACCATGTGGGTGAATTCAACGACGCGCAGGCCGGCGAGCGGCAGCGCTCGGGTGGGGGCGGCGGCGCCCCCGGCAATCTGGTTCATGCAATGTCTCCGTTCCGGGGCTTCGGTGTTTCCCCCGGTGAGGGCAGTTTAGGCTTTACCAAAACAGCTCAAAGCGGTATTTTTGCCTCCATGGTTTTCCGTTATGGAAAATCTCAACCCATGCGCGACCTGGACCTCACCAACCTGCGGCTGTTCGTGGCCGTCTGCGACCACCGCAACATTGTCCGCGCCGCCGCCGCAGCCCACCTGACGGCCAGCGCGGTCAGCAAGCGCCTGGCCCAGCTCGAGGCGCAGATCGGCACGCCGCTGCTGGTCCGGCGCCGCCACGGTGTCGAGCCCACGCCCGCCGGCGAGAGCCTGCGCGAGCATGCCCGCGAACTGTTGCTGGGCGCCCAACGCATCGAACGCGACATGGCCGCGTTCGCGGCCGGGCTGCGCGGCCAGGTGCGCCTGCTGGCGACCGCGTCGGTCATGGCGGCGCCACTGGCCGAGGACGTGGCGGGCTTTCTGGCCCAACCGGGACATGACGGCATCCAGGTGGAACTGGCCTCGCGCTCCGGCGCCCAGGTGGTGCAGGGCATCCGCGACGGCGTGGCCGCGCTGGGCATCTGCTGGCACAGCCCGCACGGCGCCGACCTGCGCGGCCTGGCGCACGCCCCCTACCGCAGCGACCGGCTGGGGCTGGTGGTGCCCCGGGACCATGCGCTGGCCGGACTGCCGCGGGTGCGGCTGGTGCAGGCGATGGACAACTCCTTCGTCGGCCTGCCGGTGGACAGCGCGGTGCAGGCGCTGATGCTGCGCGCCGCGGCCGAGCTGGGCCAGACGCTGCGCTACCGCATGATCGTGACCGACTTCAAGGCCGCGTTGCGCGTGGTGGCCACGCGGCTGGCGGTCGGCGTGATGCCGGTGGCCGTGGCCCAGCCCCGGACCGACAGCCTGGGCCTGGCCGTGGTGCCGCTGGACGAGGCCTGGGCCGAGCGCCGCTTTGCGATCTGCTTTCGCGGCGAGGCCGATCTGGTCCCGGCTGCCCGGGTGCTGCGGGACCACCTGGTACAGCAGGCCGCCACCGCGGCGCCCTGATTACCCTCTTTTTTGTCACAGATAAGTCCGACATCAGGCCATTAATCAGGAGACAAGTCTCGAATAAAGTGACGGGATGGAAAAACCCCGTGCGGTCCTGTTCGATGCCTACGGCACGCTGTTCGATGTGTACAGCGTGGGCTTGCTCGCCCAGCAGCTGTTCCCGGGCCAGGGCGCCCGCCTGGCCACCGTCTGGCGCGACAAGCAGATCGAATACACCCGGCTGGTGACCACCAGCGAGCACGGCGCGCACTACCGCCCGTTCTGGGAACTCACGCAAGCCGCGCTGGCCTACGCCATCAAGCTGATCGAGCCGGCCGCGCGCAGCGACTGGGCCGCCTACGAGGCCAAGGCCACGCAGCTGATGAACCAGTACCGGCACCTGAGCGCTTTCCCGGAAAACCGCGAGGTGCTGCAGGCCCTGAAAAGCCGCGGCATCGTCACCGGCATCCTGAGCAACGGCGAGCCGCAGATGCTGGGCATCGCCGTGCGCAGCGCCGGCCTGGAGGGTTTGCTGGACCACGTGATCAGCGTGGACGGCGTGCGCAAATACAAGACCCACCCCGACGCCTACGCGCAGGGCGAGAAAGTCACCGGACTCTCGCGCCAGCAGATCGTGTTCGTCAGCAGCAACGCCTGGGACGCGCTGGGCGCGACCTGGTTCGGCTACCGCACGCTGTGGGTGAACCGCCAGAACCAACCCTTCGAGGAACTGGGCACGCCGCCCACGCGCACGGCCACGAACCTGCGCGAAGTCCTCGCCTTCTTCGACTGATTTCCTTTTCTCTTTGAACCGACGGAGTCCCTCCATGACGCAACGCACCACGATTCACGGTCTGCAGGTTTCCACCGACCTGTACGAGTTCATCAACGGCCAGGTCCTGCCCGGCACCGGCGTGAGCGCCGAGACCTTCTGGCAGGGCTTTGACAGCATCGTGGCCGACCTCGCACCCAAGAACGCCGCCCTGCTGGCCGAACGCGACCGTCTGCAGGCCGAGCTGGACAAGTGGCACAGCGCCAACCCCGGCCCGATCACCGACATGGTGGCTTACCGCAAGTTCCTGGAAACCATCGGCTACCTCGTGCCCGAGCCCAGGAAGGTCAAGGCCACCACCAAGAACGTGGATGACGAGCTGGCCACCCAGGCCGGCCCGCAGCTGGTGGTGCCCATCCTGAACGCCCGCTACGCGCTGAACGCCGCCAACGCGCGCTGGGGTTCGCTCTACGACGCGCTCTACGGCACCGACGTGATCTCTGAAGACAAGGGTTGCGAGAAGGTCGGCAAGAAGGGCGGCTACAACCCCAAGCGCGGTGCCAAGGTCATCGAGTACTGCCGCTACGTGCTGGACCGCTGCGCCCCGCTGAAGAAGGGCTCGCACGTCGGCTCGACCGGTTACAAGGTCAACAAGGACGGTGAACTGGTCGTGGGCCTGGCCGAAGGCGGCACCTCCAAGCTGGCAGACAAGAGCCAGTTCATCGGTTTCCAGGGCGAGGCCAAGGCACCGACTGCCGTGCTGCTCAAGCACAACGGCCTGCACCTGGAAATCCAGATCAACCGCAGCACCGCCATCGGCAAGACCGACGCCGCCAGCGTGAGCGACCTGGTGGTCGAAGCCGCGCTGTCCACCATCCTGGACCTGGAAGACTCCGTCGCCGCCGTGGACGCCGAGGACAAGGTGCTGGCCTACCGCAACTGGCTGGGCATCCTGCAGGGCACGCTGACCGAGTCGTTCGAAAAGGGCGGCAAGACCCTGACCCGCGGCCTGAACGCCGACCGCGAGTACACCGGCCCCAACGGCAAGAAGGTCCGCCTGCATGGCCGCTCGCTCATGTTCGTGCGCAACGTGGGCCACCTGATGACCAACCCGGCCATCCTGTGGGGCGCCGAAGGCAAGGAGATTCCCGAAGGCATCATGGACGCGATGGTCACCACCGCCATCGCCATCCACGACCTGAAGAAGGGCAAGAAGGATCCGGTCCGCAACTCGCGCAAGGGCTCGGTCTACATCGTCAAGCCCAAGATGCACGGCCCGCGCGAAGTGGCCTTCGCCTGCGAACTGTTCAGCCGCGTCGAGAAGGTGCTGGGCCTGGCCGACAGCACGGTCAAGCTGGGCATCATGGACGAAGAGCGCCGCACCTCCGTCAACCTCAAGGCCTGCATCGAAGCCGCCGCCAGCCGCGTGGCCTTCATCAACACCGGCTTCCTGGACCGCACCGGCGACGAGATGCACACCGCCATGCTGGCCGGCCCCATGGTGCGCAAGGGCGACATGAAGACCAGCGCCTGGATCCAGAGCTACGAGCGCAACAACGTGCTGGTGGGCCTGGGCTGCGGCCTGCGCGGCAAGGCGCAGATCGGCAAGGGCATGTGGGCCATGCCCGACCTGATGAAGGCCATGCTGGAGCAGAAGATCGCCCACCCCAAGGCCGGCGCCAACACCGCCTGGGTGCCCTCGCCCACCGGCGCCACGCTGCACGCCCTGCACTACCACCAGGTGCTGGTGTCCGACGTGCAGAAGGAGCTGGAGAAGGTCAAGGCCGACAAGCTGCGCGACGACCTGCTGACCGGTCTGCTGACCGTGCCGGTGAGCGCCAACCCGAACTGGACCGAGGCCGAGAAGCAGGCCGAGCTGGACAACAACATCCAGGGCATCCTGGGTTATGTGGTGCGCTGGGTGGACCAGGGCGTGGGCTGCTCCAAGGTGCCCGACATCAACGACATCGGCCTCATGGAAGACCGCGCCACGCTGCGCATCAGCAGCCAGCACGTGGCCAACTGGCTGCACCACGGCATCGTCACCGAGCAACAGGTGCGCGACACCTACGAGCGCATGGCCGCCAAGGTGGACAAGCAGAACGCCGGCGACAAGCTCTACCAGCCCATGGCCGGCAACGTGGCTACCAGCAAGGCCTACCAGGCCGCCCTGGACCTGGTGTTCAAGGGCAAGGAACAGCCGAGTGGTTACACGGAGCCGCTGCTGCACGCCTGGCGGTTGAAGGTGAAACAGGGCTGACACCCCCGCCGCGCTTCGCGCGACCCCCTCAAGGGGGCGGCATCAGCGGCCCGGCGAAGCCGGTTCCGCGATGCCCCTGGACCATGCAACGGCGCCTTCGGGCGCCGTTTTCTCTGGGTGTCTACAAGGTGGCGCGCGCCAGCTGCCGTGCCCGCTGCGTCCGGCCACCGTAACCCCAGTCCGTCGCCGGCAGCTCGCGCACCGTGACGTAGCTCGCCACCTCAAACCCGCCATCGGGCGTCAGCTGGCGCTGCAGCTCGTCGAACGCGGCGGCGATGAAGCGGGCCTTCTCTTCCTCGGTGTTGGTGCCGGCCGTGATGCCGATCTCCAGCATTGCCGCGGTGCCCTGCACCGTGCGCCCGCCGACGCACCAGCGGGCCCGTGGCAGGTCGTCGATCACCACCGCGGTGACCTCCGGCCGCTTGTGCAGGATGTCGGCCGTCAGGCGGGTGAGCGCGGCGGCCAGCGCCTGGTAGCGCTCGGGGTTCTGCAGCGGGGTGACTTTGAGCAGCAGGGTGGGCATGTTCAGCCTTCCATCAGGCGGACGGCCGGGGCGCCGTGTGCCCGGTGTGCCGCGAGGCCGCGGACCAGGGCGCGCAGCCGGTCGGTGGTGGCGCCACCGAAGCGCTGCACCGCGGCCCGTCGCTCGCGCTCGGCTTGGTGCAACAAGGCGTCGAACAGGGCCGCGTGGGCCTGGGGTGTGAGGGTCTGGTGAAGGTGTTCGGTGCGCATGGCGGGCTCCTGTTGGCGATGAATGAAGGGGTGAACGGACTCTAGGCAAAGCCCCTTCCGCGGGAAACGGCGGACCGCTCAAAACGGTTTTGCAGTCCGTGCAAGGCCCTGCGCACCGGCCCGCACTACCATCGCCGCATGGACGCGCTCGCCTTCGACGACCTCAAGCTGTTCGCCCGGGTGGCCGCGCTGGGCAGCCTGTCGGCGGCGGCGCGCGAGCGCGACGTGCCGGTCAGCCAGGTCTCGCGCGCGCTGACCCGGATCGAGAAGACCTGCGGCGCGCGCCTGGTTCACCGCTCCACCCACGGGCTGTCGCTCAGCGCCGAGGGCGAGACCTTTCTCGAACACTGCCACCGCATCACCGGCGCACTCGACGGGCTGCAGGCCGACTTCGCGCAGCAGTCGGGCGAGGCGCGCGGCCTGGTGCGTGTGGCGGCCAGCACGGTGATCGCGCAGTACCTGCTGCTGCCCAGCCTGAACGCGCTGAACCGGCAGCACCCGCAGCTGCGTGTGGAGCTGGAGGTGAGCGACCGGCTGGCCGACATGGCGCGCGAGGGCATCGACATCGCGATCCGCACCAGCACCGAGCTGCCCGAGACCCAGGTGGCGCGGGCCCTGGGCCAGCTCGGTCGCGCGCTCTACGCCTCGCCCGCCTACGCGGCCCGCGCCGGCCTGCCGCAGCACCCCGACGAGCTGCCCCGCCACCGCCTGATCAGCAACACCGCGGCGCCGCACCTCAACCGCTGGCCGTTCCTGATCGACGGCGCGCCCTGCCGGCGGACCGTCGACGGCTACTGGCGCACCAACGACACCGGACTGGCCGCCAGCATGCTGGTGCAGGGCCTGGGCATCGGCCGTCTGGCCACCGTGGCCGCCGCGCCCCTGGTGCAGCAGGGCCTGCTGGTGCCGGTGCTGGCCGGCTTCGTCGACCCGCAGCCGGTGCCGCTGTACGCGGTGACCGCCAGCGCGCGCCAGCGGCTGCCCAAGATCCGGGCCTGCATCGACTTCTGGGCCGGCTGGATCGCCCACGACCGCACGCCCGAACTGGCGGCCTCGGTGGGGTGACCGCGATGCACACCCCCATCTTCCTGGCGCGCGCCCTGGGGCTGGCCCTGCCCCTGCTGGTGGCGACACCGGCACCGGCGCAGGCCCCGTCCGCCCGGTGGCAGGCCGTGTGCGAGGCGCAGCTGCCGCCGACCGTGGTCGAGGTGGTGGCCGAGCCGGCGCCGATCCGCCACCGCCAGGACCGCAGCGTGGCCGACCTGATGCAGATCCAGCGCCTGCCGCAGGAGAACGCCTACACCCTCGGCCTGACCGAGATGCGGCTGGGCACGCGCATCGCCTTTCGCAGCCCGACGCTGAGCCACCCGCGCGAGCGCCTGGTGTGCATGCGCCCGGCCATCACCGTCACGCTCAGCCTGGACCCGCACGTGGTGTCGGTGGCCAGCGAGTTCCAGGAGGGGAGCTGCGCCCACCGCCACATCCTGGCGCACGAGATGCGCCATGTGCAGGTCAACCAGCTCACGCTGGTGAACGCGGCCGAGCGCATGCGCGAGGGCATGCGACAGTCCTTCGGCAACAAGGTCTATTACGGCGAGGCCGCCGAGCTGCAGGAGCGCCTGACGCGCCACATCCGCGAGCAGTGGTTGCCCTGGGTCGATGCGCAGATGAAGCACACGCTGCAGCGCCACCGCGAGATCGACACGCCCGAGGAATACGCGCGCAACCGCACCGCGTGCGGCGGCGAGATCGCGCGCACGCTGGACGCGCTGCGCTGAACCTGGAACCGGACCATGGCCCTGACCTACCTGATCTTCGACGCCGCCGACGATGGCGAAGGCACCGGCAGCTGGGAGGCGGTGGCCAGCGTGCGCCGCGCCGACCTGGCGGCGGTGATGGCCGAGGTGGACGCCGTGCTGGCGCGCGCGCAGCGCGAGGCGCCCGGTCCGCGCGGTCCGCTGGACGAGGGCGGCACCTGGGACGCCGACACGCAGGTGCACGAGGACTGCGGCTGGACCGAGGTCCGGTTGACGCTGACCGGGCCCTGGGACTGGGGCGAGGCCTTGATGGCCGACTTCAGCGGCCTTTGAACACCGGCGGGCGCTTCTCGCGGAAGGCCGCCACGCCCTCGGCCGCGTCTTCGCTGAGGGCCAGCCGCTTCTGCGTGGCGTCGAACTCGGCCATCGCCACCATCGGCCCCTGCTCCACCGCCTTGAGCGCGTTCAGCCGCGAGGCGATCACTGCCAGCGGCGCCTGCTTCGCGATCTGGCCGGCGATGCGCAGGGCTTCGTCCAGCTCCTGCCCGGCCGGCACCACGCGCTGCACGAAGTGCAGCCGCAGCGCCTCGGCGCTGTCGAACTCGTCACCGGTCAGCAGGTGCAGCAGGGCATTGCCCAGGCCGGCGCGCTCGGCCATGCGCAGCGTCGCGCCACCGGTGGCCATGATGCCTCGCGCCACTTCGAGCTGCGAGAAGCGACCGTCATCGGCGGCGACCACGATGTCGGCCGCCAGCATCAGCTCGATGCCCAGCGTGAAGGTGATGCCCTTGACCGCCACCACCATGGGCTTGGTGCGGCGGCGCCAGCCCGGATCGCCCAGGTTCAGCGGATCGACCAGGCCGTGCGGCACCGGCGACTCGCCGCGCTGCATCAGCGGCGCGAAGCTGGGCAGGTCCAGGCCCGCGGTGAAGTGTTCGCCGTGCGCGTGCAGCACGCCCACGCGCAGCGCCGGGTCGTCGTCCAGGCGCGTGTAGGCCTCGGCCAGCGCGCGCATCATGGCCGGCGTGAAGCCATTGCGCTTGGCGGGCCGGTCGATGCCGATCAGCAGCAGCGGGCCGCGGGCCAGGCAGGTGATGCGGCCTTCGGGCGGGGTGGTGTCGGTGGGTGATGGACTCATGCGCGCCATGGTGGCAGCGCACCCGGTCACCGTCCGTCACCCAGGCGTCATGCGGATTTCAGCGCACGCGCTGCACGTCCAGCGGGTTCACCGGGTTCGCCTGGTGGCCCCAGCTCTGGCGCAGGAAGCTCGCCACCGCGGCGATCTCGGCGTCCTGCAGCAGGGTGCGGAAGGGCGGCATGCCGTAGGGGTGCGGGTGGCCGGGCGTGGACGGCGCGAAGCCGCCGCTGAGGATGGCCTGCAGCGCGTTGGTGGGATCGTCCATGGTGACCACGCGGTTGCCGGCCAGCGGCGGATAGGCGCCTTCGCGGCCCTCACCCTGTTCGCCATGGCAGTCGGCGCAGTGCTGCCGGTACAGGCGCCCGCCGGTCTCCAGCAGCGCACCGTCGGCGCGCTTGAACGCGGGCGCTTCGCTGCGGCGCACGGGCAGAGACTTCAGGTAGCCGGCCATCGCGTTGACATCGGCCTCGGGCAGGTGCTGCGTGCCGTGGAACACGACTTCGGCCATGGGCCCCGCCACGCTGGCGCCGTCGACGCTGCCGTTCTTCAGCAGCGCGGCCACGCGCTCCGCCGGCCAGTCCTGCACGCCCGCCTGGCGCGGGTCGAGCAGCGAAGGAGCGAGCCAGCGGCCGTCGGGCAGGCGCTCGCCACCGAAGCCCTCGGTGGTCGCGCCCCAGGCGTTGCGTGCGCCGTGGCAGGCGGTGCAGTGGGCGGCACCGTTGACCAGGTAGGCGCCGCGGTTCCACTCGGCGCTCTGCGCCGCGTCGGGCTGGAAGCGCCCCGGCTCGAAGAACAGCACGCGCCACACCGCTAGCGCCGGCTGGGTGCCGTAGGGGAAACGCAGCGCGTGCGGCGGGTTGGCCTGGCGCACCGGCGGCAGACTGCGCAGGTGGGCCCAGAGCGCGGCCACGTCCCCGTCGGTCAGGCGGGTGAAGTGCGTGTAGGGGAAGGCCGGGTAGAGCAGCCGGCCATCGCGCGAGCGGCCTTCGTGCAGCGCGCGCCGGAAGGCTTCCTGCGACCACGTTCCCAGGCCGGTCTCGGCGTCGGGCGTGAGGTTGCCTGCATACAGATCACCGAACGGCGTGCCGATGCGGCGACCGCCCGCGTAGGGCGCGCCGCCACGCACGGTGTGGCAGGCCATGCAGTTGCCGGCGCGCGCCAGCTCGGCGCCGCGCGCGAGCAGCGTGGGATCGGCGGGGGCGGCCTCGGTCGATGGCGGCAGCGCGGGGGCGTGCAGCTCCACACCGACCACCGCGCCCAGCAAGGCCAGGCCCGCCACGAAGACCGCGGTGAGCCAGCGCAAGGGGTGGCGCCTCATTTCGCAGCTCCCGGCGCAGGCGGCGTCAACCCGCAGCGCAACGGCAGCGGCCCGGTGCCCGGTGTGGCCGGGTGGGTGTCGGCCGGCAGCGGCTGCGCGGCCAGCCAGCTGGCCACCGCCGCGACGTCCGTGGGCGAGAGGCGCTGCGCCACGTGGGCCATGCAGTCGGGCGCGAAGGCCTTTCGCAGCCCGGTCTGCCAGGCGCCGAGCTGGCCGATCAGGTAGTCGCGCGGCAGGCCCAGCAGGCCGGGCACGGCGGGCCGCACACCGGTCATGGCCGCGCCGTGGCAGGCGGTGCAGGCGGGAAGATCACGCGCCGGGTCGCCCTGGCGCACCAGGGCCTCGCCACGGGCCAGCGTGGCCGCGTCACCCTGCTGCGGCAGCGGCGGCGGGTAGGGCAGGTCCAGCGAAGCGAAGTGCTGCGCGATCAGGCGCAGGTAGTCGTCGCTCAGGTGGTCCAGCAGGTAGCGCATGCCCTCGTTGTTGCGCCGGCCGTCGCGAAAGTTCAGCAGCTGGTGGTAGAGGTAGTCGGCCGGCTTGCCCGCGATGCGCGGGAAGAAGCCGCCGGGGGTGGCCTTGCCTTCGGCCCCGTGGCACAGGGTGCAGGCCTGCACGCGTTGCGCCATGGGGTCGGGAACGGTGCGCGGATCGGCCGCCGCCGCGCCGCCAACGGCGAGGGCGAGCACGAACGACACAAGAAGGGGAAAGGGTGACAGGGGCAGCACGGAAGACCTTGAACAGAGCAGTGCAAAAAGTACCACAGGGCGTGGGTGACTACACTGATCAGAACCGGCCTTTTCCATGCAGACCACGCCCACCTCCGACCCCACCCGCTGCCCGCTCTGCGGCGGTGACAACCGCTGCGCGATGGAGCTCGAACGCGCCACCGGCCAGACACAGCCGCCCTGCTGGTGCGTCGATACCGCGTTCCCGCCCGACCTGATGGCCCGGCTGCCTCAGGAGGCCGAGGGCAAGGCCTGCATCTGCGCCGCCTGCGTGGCGCGCTTCGCCGCCCCGCCGCTCAGTTGACCACGAAGGCCAGCGCGACACCACCCAGCGCCAGCAGGCCGAGCCCGCCGACGAAGACGCTCTCGGCCAGCCGCTCCCAGCGGCCGGCCTCGCGCGCCACCCGCATCGACACGAAAGACAGCAGTGCGCTGCCCAGGAACACCAGCCCGTCCACCGCGAGCAGCTTGTCCACCAGCATCCGGCTCTCGCTCGACGGTCCGAGCAGGCTGATGTAGAGCGCGGTCAGGCAGACCCCGATCATGGTGGCCGAGGTCGGCAGGATGTGGGCCGACAGGCCCGCCGCCGGACGCGCACTCGCGGAGTCGTGCGCCATCAGCCCAGCTTCACCGGCACGAAGATGCGGTCGCCGTCGCGCTGGATCAGCAGCGCCACCGACTTCTGGGCCCTGGCCACCGCCGCCCGCACCTGCTCGACGCTGGTCACCGGCGTGCCGTTGACCGCCACCAGCAGGTCGCCCGGCTGCACCCCGGCGCGCGCCGAGGCGCCGGCCACGTCCTCGATCACCAGGCCGGCGTCCACGCCCGCCTCGCGCTTTTCCTGCGGTTGCAGCGGCCGCAGCGCCAGCCCCAGGCGCCCCTGGCTCGCGGCCTGGTCGGCCTGGGCCACCTCGGCCTTCTTCGCAGCCGCATCGCCCAGCTGCGCGCTGAGAGTTTCGCGCTTCCCCTGGCGCGCAAGTTCGAGCGTGACCTTCTCGCCCGGGCTGGCCTGGCCGATCCAGGCCGGGAGGTCGCCCGACGAGACGATGGGCTGGCCGTTGACGCTCAGGATCACGTCGCCGGTCTTCAGCCCCGCCTGGGCCGCCGGGCCGCCGGGTTCGACGCCCGAGACCAGGGCGCCCTCGGGCTTGTCGAGCCCGAAGGAGTCGGCCAGCGCCTGGTTCACTTCCTGCACCGTCACGCCGAGGCGCGCGTGGCTGGCCTTGCCGGTGGCGACGATCTGGTCCCGCACCTTGCTGGCGACCTCGATCGGGATGGCAAAGGACAGGCCCTGGTAGCCGCCCGAGCGGCTGTAGATCTGCGAGTTGATGCCCACCACCTCGCCGCGCGCGTTGAACAGCGGCCCGCCCGAGTTGCCGGGGTTGATCGCCACGTCGGTCTGGATGAAGGGCACCAGGCTGTCGTCGGGCAGCGAACGGCCCTTGGCGCTGACCACGCCGGCGGTCACGCTGTTCTCGAAGCCGTAGGGCGAGCCAATGGCCAGCACCCACTCGCCGGGCCGCATCGACCGGGAACTGCCCAGCGGCACCACGGGCAGGTTCTTGGCATCGATGCGCAGCACCGCCACGTCGGTGCGCGGGTCGGCCCCGAGCACCTTGGCCTGGAACTCGCGCCGGTCGGTGAGCTTGACCGTCACCTCGCTGGCGTCCTGCACCACATGGGCGTTGGTCAGGATCAGGCCGTCGCTGCTGACGATGAAGCCCGAGCCCTGGCCACGCACCGGCTGCTCCGTGGCACCGCCGCGCGGTCCTGCGTAGCCGGGGAAGTTGCGGAAAAAGTCGTAGAGCGGGTCGCGCGGGTCGAGCCCGGGCGCACCGGCCCGCTCTTCGTCCGACACCTTCCTCGTGCCGCTGACACTGATGTTGACCACCGCGGCGCCGTGGCGCTCGGCGATGCTGGCGAAGTCCGCCTGGCCCGGACCCGCGGCGGGCGCGGCGGCCGCGACCACGGCGGTCGGCGACGGCGCGGCGGCGCTGGCCTGCGAACCGTGCAGCCAGGTGGCGCCGGCACCGCCGATCGCTCCGGCGGCCGCCAGGGCCAGCACCAGACGGGTGGGGGTGAGGAAGTTGAGTTGCATGATCGCTCCTGTGAAAAGGGTGGGACTGGCAACGAATGTGGGCGCGTTCACTTAGACGGGGCTTAATCGGCCCGCGGTGGCACACTGGTCGCATGAGATCGCACCCGCTGCACGGCCTGCACTGGTCGGCCCGTTTCAGCGCCCTGGAACGCCAGGCGCTGGCGCTGCTGCCCGGGGTGCTGACCGGCCTGGCGGTGGCTCGGCTGGTCGCCGCACCGGCCGGCACCGCCCTGCTCTGCGGCTGGGTCGTGTACTGCACGACCTACCTGGGGCTGATGGCCCACCTCGCGCACCGCCTCAACGCCGCCGACACCCGGCGCCGCGCCCAATGGGAAGACCCGGGTGCGGCCATGCTGTTCGTGCTGGTCACGCTGGCGGCCGTAGCCTGTCTGGTGGCGGTGGCCGTCGCCGCCGATGCGGGCGCCCACCTGCGGGGCGCGGCGCGCATGGCCCATCTGGCGCTGATGGTGCTGTCCCTGATGGGCGCCTGGCTGCTGATCCAGAGCGTGTTCGCGCTGCACTACGCGCGGCGCTACTACCGGCCGGACGGGCTGGACCGCCCGCATGTGGGCGGCCTGGCGTTTCCGGGCGGCGAGGCGCCCGACTACTTCGACTTCTTCTACTTCAGCGCGGTGATCGGCATGACCTCGCAGGTCTCGGACGTCGCCATCACCGAGCGCTCGCTGCGCCATCTGGCCACGGGGCATGGCCTGCTCTCGTTCGCCTTCAACCTCACCGTGCTGGCGCTGGCGGTGAACGTGCTGGCGAGCACGCTGGCCTGATCAGGTCGCCGGCAGCTCCAGCCGCACGCGCAGGCCGCCGAGCGTGGGCGAAGCGTCCAGCCGAAGCGCGCCGCCGTGCATCTGCGCCACCGACTGGGCAATCGCCAGCCCCAGGCCGCTGCCGGTGGAGGGCGCATCGGGCAGGCGGTAGAAGCGGTCCAGCACGCGCGTGCGCTCGGTCTCGGGAATGCCCGGGCCGCTGTCCTCCACCACCAGCGCCACCCTGCCCGGTGAGTCGCCAGCCCGAACGCCGACCTCGATCTGGCCGCCGGCCGGCGCGTACTTGATGGCGTTTTCGACCAGGTTGCGCAGCAGCAGGCGCAGCGCGTCCGCATGACCCTTCACCGGGGCCGCTTCCAGGCCCGACAGCCCGATCTCCTGCGCGCGGGCCTGGGCGTCGGCCACCGACTCGGCCACCATCTCTCGTGCCAGCGCCACCAGGTCCAGCGGCACCGCCGGGGCGCCCTCGGCCTGCAGCGCCTGCTGGCGCGCCAATTCCATCAGCTGGCCCACCAGCCGCGTGGCGCGGTCGATGCCGGCGTCCAGCCGCTGCAGCGCGCGCTCACGGTGCTCGGCGTCCTCGGCGCGGCGCAGGCCCTGCACCTGCAGCCGGAGCGCCGCCAGCGGCGAGCGCAGCTCGTGCGCCGCGTCGGCCACGAAGCGCTGCTGCACCTCGAAGGCCTGGCCCAGGCGCTGCAGCAGGCCGTTGAATTCCTGCACCAGCGGGCGGACCTCGTCGGGCAGGTCCTGCCCGGCCAGCGGCGCCAGGTCGTCGGCGCTGCGCGCGGCCACCTGCTCGCGCACCCGCGCCACCGGGGCCAGGGTGCGCCGCACCAGCCAGCCCACCGCCAGCATCAGAACCGGCGCCAGCCACAGCACCGGCGTGGCCGTCCGCAGCGCCAGGTCGCCGGCCATGCGCTGGCGCACGGCCATGTCCTGCGCGACCTGGATCACCAGCCCACCGGTGATCACCGAATAGACGCGGTAGGTGGTGCCATGCGCCACCACGTCGGCGAAGCCCAGCACCGCGCGCGCCGGCAGTTCGGGCCGGTCGGCCGAGCGCAGCAGCAGCGAACCGTCGACGGACCAGATCTGCAGCACGAAGTCGAAGTCCTGCTGCGAGGGTGGCACCGGCAGCACGCCGGTGGCCAGGCCCTCGGGCAGGCCGGCACGCAGCGTCTGGGCGGTCTGGCGCATCTGGTAGTCGAACAGGGCGTCGGCCTCGGCCCGCGCCGCGCGCCAGGCCAGGGCGGCCTGCAGCAGCGCGGTGCCCAGGATGGCCAGCAGCACGAACACCAGCAGGCGGGTGCGCAGGGAGGTCGGCCAGCGCAGCGTCATGCCTTGGGCACCAGGTAGCCGACGCCGCGCACGTTCTGGATGATGTTCGCGCCCAGCTTCTTGCGCAGGCCGTGGATGTAGACCTCGACCGCGTTGGAGCTGATTTCGTGCTTCCAGTCGTAGAGTTTTTCTTCCAGCTGCGCGCGCGAGAGCACCAGACCGGGCCGCGCCAGCAGCGGCTCCAGCACCGCCCACTCGCGGCCCGAAAGCACCACCGGCTCGCCGTTCACCGTGACCTCGCGCGTGGCGGGGTTGATGCACACGCCCTGGTGTTCGTAGACTGGTTCGGCGCGTCCGGAGGCGCGGCGCAGCAGGGCGCGGATGCGCGCCAGCAGCTCGTCCATCTCGTAGGGTTTGACCACGTAGTCGTCGGCCCCGGCGTCCAGCCCCTCGACGCGCTGTTTCAACGCGTCGCGCGCGGTGGCGATGAGCACCGGCACCCGGGAGCGGCGCGCGCGCAACCGGCGCAGCACCGACAGCCCGTCCTGCCGGGGCAGGCCCAGGTCGAGCAGCACCAGGTCGTAGTCCTGGGTGCGCAGGGCCGTGTCGGCAGCGTCGCCGTCGCGCACCCAGTCCACGGCGTACTGCTCGGCGCGCAACAGGTCGAGCACCGATTCGCCGATCATCGAGTCGTCTTCCACCAGCAAGAGGCGCATCGCAGGCCGCGGTGGCCTGAGTGCCGCGCGCGGGTGCCGGCAATGTTACGCGGCATGTCCCTGGCCACGCTTGGTGCGGGCAAACCCGATAAGCTGCCGCCTGGACCCGCCCGCATGAGCACACCGCAAGACGACCCCCACGCCATCACCGCCCTGCGCGCCCGCCACGGGCCGCGCTACCGTTGGCTGCTGCTGCTCTCGGTGATGCTGGGCACCATGGCCTCGGTCATGTCCTCGACCATCGTCAACGTGGCCATTCCCGACCTGAGCCACCACTTCGCGCTGGGCCAGGAGCGCGCGCAGTGGGCCACCTCAGGCTTCATGGCCGCGATGACCGTGTCCATGCTGACCACGCCCTGGCTGCTGGCGCGCTATGGCTACCGCGCCACCTACACCGGCTGCATGTGGCTGCTGCTGGCCGGCGGCCTGGCCGGCGGCTTCGCGCAGCATTTCCCGCTGGTGCTGGCGGCCCGCGTGGCCGAGGGCCTGGCCGCGGGCGTGGTGCAGCCGATCCCGGCCATCATCATCCTGCGCGCCTTCGAGCCGCAGGAGCAGGGGCGCGCCAGCGGCATCTTCGGCATGGGCGTGGTGCTGGCGCCGGCGCTGGGGCCCAGCATCGGCGGCCTGCTGGTGGACGCCTTCGGCTGGCGCTCGATCTTCTTCATGGTCGTGCCCTTCTGCCTGGCCTCGCTGTGGATGGCGCAGCGCTTCGTGCCGACCAACGCGCCCGGCGGCGCCGCGGCCAACCCGCAGGGCGCGGCGCTGGACTGGCGCGGCCTGCTGCTGGCCACCACCGGCACGCTGTGCCTGCTCAACGGCCTGGTCGAACTCAAGGGCGGCACGGCGCTGGCGGCCTTTGGCCTGCTCGGCGCGGCCGTGGCGGCGCTGCTGGCGTTCGTGACCCTGCAGCGGCGCATGCTGCTGGCGCGCACCCGCCACCCCGACCAGGGCACGGACCCGCTGCTGAACCTCTCGCTGTTCCGCGACCGGCGCTTCGCCATGGGCAGCATCGTCGCCTTTATCTACGGTGTTGCGCTGTTCGGCTCGACCTACCTGCTGCCGGTCTACATGCAGATGGGCCTGGGCCTGTCGGCCTCGTTTGTCGGCAGCATCCTGCTGCCCGCCGGTCTGGTGCTGGCCGTGACCATCGCGGTGGTGGGCCGGCTGTCGGACCGGCAGCCGGCCCACCGGCTGGTCAGCATCGGCCTGCTGCTGCTGGCCAGCTCGTTCGCGCTGATGCCCACCATCGACACCGAGCATCGCGCCCAGACGCTCACCCTGCTGGTGGCCTGGGCCATCCTGGGCCGGCTGGGCCTGGGCTTCATCCTGCCCTCGCTGAACGTCGGCGCCATGCGCGGCCTGGACCGGGCACAGATCCCGCAGGGCGCCAGCGCGATCAACTTCCTGCGCATGCTCGGCGGCGCGGCCGGGGTGAGCCTGTGCGGCATCGTGCTGGAGTGGCGCACCGCCGCCCACGGCCTGACGCTGGCGCCCGGCCACACCGCGCCCGGCCACCTGGCACCGTTCAACGAGACGTTTTTCATGGTGGCAGCCATTTGTGCGCTGGCCATCGGGGCCGCCTTGAAAATGCGTGAAAAAACCGCGAAGGCTGCCGGACAATAGCCGGATGTGCCAACTGCTGGGTCTCAACTGCGCCACGCCGACCGACGCCTCGTTCAGCTTCACCGGCTTCTGCCAGCGCGGGGGCGCCACCGACCACCACGCCGACGGCTGGGGCATCGCCTTCTTCGAGGGCCGCGGCCTGCGGCTGTTCATCGACCACGAAAGCGCGGCCAACTCGCGCATGGCCGAGTTCCTGCGCAGCTACCCGCTCAAGAGCAAGAACATCATCGCCCACGTGCGCAAGGCCACCATCGGCGAGGTGAGCCTGGAGAACGCCCACCCGTTCACGCGCGAGCTCTGGGGCCGGCACTGGGTGTTCGCCCACAACGGCGACCTCAAGGACTACTTTCCCAAGCTGCACAGCGCGTTCCGCCCGGTCGGCACCACCGACAGCGAGCGCGCCTTCTGCTGGCTGATGCAGGAGCTGGCCAAGTCGCACGCCAGCCTGCCCAGTGTCGAAGAACTCACGCACACACTGCGCGAGCTCATCCCCCAGGTCACGCCCTACGGCACCTTCAACTTCCTGCTCTCCAACGGGGATGCGATGTGGGCGCACTGCAGCACGAAACTGCACTGGCTGGTGCGCCAGCACCCGTTTGCACAGGCCACGCTGATGGACCACGACTGGACGGTGAACTTTGCCGACCTCAACCAGCCCGGCGACCGCGCCGCGGTGATCGTGACCACGCCGCTGACCCGCAACGAGCAGTGGACGGCGTTCGAGCCCGGCGAACTGAAGGTGTTCGTCGACGGCGCGGTGGTCTGACCCTCAGCGCCGCCCGCCGCGACGCTGCCGCTCGCGCAGCATGTAGAGGTACAGGCCCTCGACCTTCTCGCGCGCCCAGGGCGTCTTGCGCAGGAAGCGCAGGCTGGAGCTGATGCTGGGGTCGACGTTGAAGCAGCGCACCGGGATGCGCTCGCCCAGGCCGTCCCAGCCGTAGGTCTCGACCAGGGCGTGGAGGATCGCCTCCAGCGTCATCCCGTGGAGCGGGTTCCTCGGCTGAACATGAGTGCCCCCATGCTCCACCGCTTCGCGGGTCGCTGCCCCCCGAGGGGGCTGATCCGGCTTGGGGCGGTCCGGCGCCGGATCGTTGAGTTGCTGCTCGTCGCTCACGCGGGCACTTTCAGGGTGGCTTCCAGCGCGTCCACGAACATGGCTGGCACATCGAAGCCCGTCTGGTCGTGGATCTCCTGGAAACAGGTCGGGCTGGTGACGTTGATCTCGGTGACCCTGTTGCCGATCATGTCCAGCCCCACCAGCAGCAGGCCGCGCGCGGCCAGCACCGGGGCGATGGCCTCGGCCACGGCGCGGTTCTCGTCGCTCAGCGGTTGGGCCACGCCCTTGCCACCGGCTGCGAGGTTGCCACGCACCTCGTTGCCCTGTGGAATGCGCGCCAGCACGAAGGGCGCCACCTTGCCGCCGATCAGCAGCAGGCGCTTGTCGCCCAGCGCGATCTCGGGCAGGTAGAGCTGCACCATCACGCTGGTCGCGCCGCCCTGGTTCAGCGTCTCGATGATGGAACCGAGGTTCATGCCGTCGGCGCCGACCCGGAAGATGCCCATGCCGCCCATGCCGTCCAGCGGCTTGAGGATGATGTCCTGGTGTTCGGCGTGGAAGGTGCGGATGGCCTCGGGCGAACGCGTCACCAGCGTGGGCGGCGCGAACTGTGCGAATTCCATCAGCGCGAGCTTTTCGGGGTGGTCGCGCAGGGCGCGTGGGCTGTTGAACACGCGGGTGCCCTCGCGCTCGGCCTGCTCCAGCAAATGGGTGCTGTAGAAGAACTCGCTGTCGAACGGCGGGTCCTTGCGCATCAGCACGGCGTCGAAGTCCTTGAGCGATTCGACCGCTTCGCCGCTCACTGTGAACCAGTCGCGTGCGTCGCCCGTCAGACGGATGCGGCGCACCGTGGCACTGACCACACCGCCGCTGCGCCAGCCCATGTGGCGCGGCTCGGTGGCGGCGATGGCGTGGCCACGCTTCTGCAGCTCGCGCATCATGGAAAAGGTGGTGTCCTTGTAGGTCTTGAAGGACTCGAGCGGATCGGCGACGAAGAGGATGTTCATGGGCTTGTCTTTCGGGCTCCGTACTGTTGCACAAACAGCGCCAGCGCGCCGGCCACCACGCCCCAAAACGCCGAGCCGATGCCGGCAATCACCACGCCGCTGAGCGTGACGAGAAACGTGATCAGCGCGGCTTCGCGGTGGGCGTCGTCCTTCAGTGCGGCGTGCAGGCCGCCCCCGATGCTGCCCAGCAGCGCCAGCCCGGCGATCGCCAGCACCAGCTCTTTCGGAAAGGCCAGCAGCAGGCCGGTGACCGCCGCACCCACCAGGCCGATGGCGATGTAGATCAGCCCGCAAGCCACGGCCGCGGTGTAGCGCTTGCCCTTGTCGGCGTGGGCCTCCTCGCCCATGCAAATGGCGGCGGTGATGGCGCTGAGGTTGAGCGCGAAGGCCCCGAACGGTGCGAGCACCAGGGTGGCCACGCCGGTCATGGTGATGATGTTCGAGATCGGCATGTGATAGCCGGCCGCCCGGATCGCCGCCACACCCGGCAGGTTCTGCGAGGCCATGGTGACGATGAACAGCGGCAGCGCCAGGCTGACGAAGGCGCCGAACGTGAACTCGGGCGCGGTGAACACCGGCACCGCCCACTGCAGCGTGAGCGCGCCAGCATTGAACTGGCCCCGCGCCACCACCCAGGCCACCGCTGCAAGCAAGGTCAGCGGCACCGCGTAGCGCGGCAGGAAGCGCCGCCCCAGCAGGTAGGTGAGCAGCATCAACACCACCAGCGGCAACGCGGTCTGCGCGGCGGCAAAGGCCTGCAGCCCGAAACGCGCCAGCACGCCGGCCAGCAGGGCCGAGGCAATCGCCATCGGGATGCGGTTCATCACCCGCTCGAACAGACCGGTCGCCCCGGACAGGATGATGAGCGCCGCGCAGGCCATGAAGGCGCCGACCGCCTGCGGCATGGTGAAACCACCGGCCAGACCGGCCGTGGCCAGCACCGCGGCACCCGGCGTGCTCCAGGCCACCATCACCGGCTTCTTCAGGATCAGCGAGGGAATGGCCGAGCACAGGCCCATGCCCAGGCCCAGCGCCCACATCCAGGAGGTGATGAGTTCGGGCGTGGCGCCGAAGGCCAGTGCGGCCTGGAAGACGATGGCGACCGAGCTGGTGAAGCCCACCAGCACCGCCACGAAGCCGGCCGTGGCGGCCGAGAGGTTCAGGTCACGGAAGAAAGACATCCGGCGATTGTGCCGGGCGTCAGATCTCCAGCTTGGAGCCCAGCTCGATCACCGCATTGTTCGGCAGGTTCAGGAACTCGGCGGCCGCACCCGCGTTGTGGTGCATCTGCGCGAACAGCTTCTCGCGCCACAGCGCCATGCCTTCGCCCAGCGTCGGCACCACCAGGTCGCGCGAGAGGAAGTAGCTGGTCAGCATGGGCTCCAGCTCGCAGCCGCGTCCGCGCATCAGCTCCAGCGCCTTGGGCACGTCCGGGTCGTTCTTGAAGCCGTAGTGGATCACCACCTCCCAGCAGTCGTGCCCCAGAGGCCGGACCTCCAGCCGCTTGTCCAGACCGATCCAGGGACGTTCGTGGCTGCGCACGGTGACAAACAGGTTCTGCTCGTGCAGCACCTTGTTGTGCTTGAGGTTGTGCAGCAGCGCGTTGGGCACGGTGCCGGTGTCCGCGGTCAGGAACACCGCGGTGCCGGCCACCCGCACGGGCGGTGCCATGAACACCGCTTCGAGAAAGCTGTCCAGCTCGATCGCCTCGGCCTGCTGGGCCTTGGCCATCAGGGCCCGGCCTTGCTTCCAGGTCATCATCAGCGTGAACACCACCCCGCCGATCAGCAGCGGGAACCAGCCGCCGGCGAACAGCTTGAGCAGGTTGGAGCTGAAGAAGGCCAGGTCGACCAGGAAGAACCAGCCGGTGGCGGCCACGCACAGGGCCAGCGGGTACTTCCAGCCATAACGGATGACGAAGAAGGTCAGCACCGTGGTGATGAGCATGTCCAGCGTGACGGCGATGCCGTAGGCCGCCGCGAGGTTGGACGAGGACTTGAACATCACCACCGCCAGCACGATGGCGGTGAACAGGCCCCAGTTGACGAAGGGGATGTAGATCTGCCCGGTGTCGTGCACGCTGGTGTGGCGGATGTTCAGGCGCGGCAGGTAGCCCAGCTGGATCGCCTGTTTGGTGACGCTGAACGCGCCAGAGATCAGCGCCTGCGAGGCGATCACCGTGGCCATGGTGGCCAGCCCCACCAGGGGCAGCTGGGCCCACTCGGGCGCCATGTTGAAGAAGGGGTTCTTCACCGCATCCGGGTTCTCCAGCAGCAGCGCACCCTGGCCGAAGTAGTTCAGCGTCAGGCAGGGCATGACGATGGCAAACCAGGCCAGGCGGATCGGCTTCTTGCCGAAGTGGCCCATGTCGGCGTACAGCGCCTCGCCGCCGGTGACGCACAGCACCACGGCACCCAGGATGATGAAGGTGGTACCCGGCTGCTCCCACATGAAGCGCAGCGCGTGGTGCGGGCTGAGCGCCTCCAGGATCTCGGGGTGGCCGACGATGTGCGACACGCCGAGCACGGCGATGGAGAGGAACCACAGCACGGTGATGGGGCCGAAGAACCTGCCGATGCCGCCGGTGCCCCGCTTCTGCACGAAAAACAGCGCAAACAGCACCAGCAGGGTCAGCGGCACCACGTACTGCTTGAAGGCGGGCGACACCACTTCCAGACCTTCCACCGCGGACAGCACGGAAATGGCAGGGGTGATCACGCCATCGCCGTAGAACAGCGAGGTGCCGAAGATGCCGATGGCCAGCAGCCACTTGCGCAGCCCGGGTCGGTCCTTCACCGCCTGCGAAGCCAGTGCCAGCATCGCAATGAGCCCGCCTTCGCCACCGTTGTCGGCGCGCAGCACGAGCGTGACGTATTTGAGGGAGACGATGACGGTGAGGGTCCAGAAGACGATGGACAGCACACCGTAGACGTTGGCGTGGGTGAAGGGCACATGGCCCGACCCGAAGATTTCTTTGATGGCGTACAGCACCGAGGTGCCGATATCGCCATAAACCACACCGATGGCGCCCAGGGTGAGCGCAGCAAGCGACGACTTGTTCGAGGACACAAAACCGTCCGGCCATGCAAGGCCAGACCCGTTGTCTGGAAGACCGCGATTCTGCGCCCGCACCCACCCGGCTGTCAGCCGGGAGATCGCCTCAAGCGGACGGCCGGGCGCTGGATGTTGCGACGCAACAACCGTCCGGCCTCAATCGTAGTTTTCGGCCTCGGGGTCGGTGGCTTCGAGCTCGTAGGCGGCCGAGAGCATTGCCAGCCGGCCGATCACGCCGTACATGTAGAAACGGTTGGGCACGCTGGCACCAGGTTTGGCACCCGGCTGGGGCAGCTGGGCGCTCTGCTCGAAGGCCAGGGGCACGAAGCTTGCGCCCGGAGCGGCCAGGCTCTCGTCGGTGCTGCGGTCGGCGTGCACCCGGTAGAAACCGCCCACCACGTAGCGGTCCATCATGTAGACCACCGGCTCGGCCACGGCCGCGTTGATGCGCTCGTTGGTGAGCACCCCTTCCTGGATGATCACCTCGCCGATGGCATGCCCCGCGGTGGCTTTGGCGCGCGCCCGGAACCAGGCATCGTCCAGTTCCTTGGCGTCGCGCACCGTCAGCTGGCCCAGCGCCGCATGGCTGTTGTCGGCCTTGATGACGACGAAAGGCTTCTCGTTGATGCCGTATTCCTTGTACTTGCGGCGCACGCGCGCCAGCAGGGCGTCGGTGTTGCTGCGCAGGCATTCCAGCCCGCTCTGCTCGGCGAAGTTGACCGCGCCGCACTGGTTGAACATCGGCGTGATCAGCCAGGGGTCCATGCCCAGCAGCTTGCCGAAGCGCTTGGCCACTTCTTCGTAGGCCTTGAAGTGGTTGCTCTTGCGGCGGATGCCCCAGCCGGCGTGCAGCGGCGGCAGCAGGTACTGCTCGTGCAGGTCTTCCAGGATGCCGGGGGCCCCCGCGCTGAGGTCGTTGTTGAGCAGGATGGTGCAGGGATCGAAGTGCTTGAGCCCCAGGCGGCGCTTGCTGCGGATCAGGGGTTCGAGCGTCACCGACTCGCCGCCGGGCAGGTCGAAGGTGGTCGGCGCCTTGATGTCGTTGGACAGCGAGCCCAGGCGCACGTTCAGACCGGCCTGGTAGAAGATGCGCTGAAGTTGGGCCAGGTTGGC
Organism: Hydrogenophaga pseudoflava; assembly: GCF_031020795.1. Lineage (GTDB taxonomy): Bacteria > Pseudomonadota > Gammaproteobacteria > Burkholderiales > Burkholderiaceae_C > Hydrogenophaga > Hydrogenophaga pseudoflava_A. The sequence goes on along the minus strand of NZ_JAVHJP010000009.1, from coordinate 123,629 downwards.
CAGGTAGAAGGAATCGGTGCGGTTCTCGGGCACCAGCAGCAGGTTCTTGGCCTCGGGGCAGATCTTCTCGATCGCGGCCATGGCCGCCTGCACCGCCAGCGGCATCATCTCGGGCGTGAGGTGGTTCCAGGCGCCGGGGTAGAGGTTGGTGTCGACCGGCGCCAGCTTGAAGCCGGCGTTGCGCACGTCCACCGAGCTGTAGAAGGGCGGCGTGTGCTCCATCCACTCCAGACGGAACCAGCGCTCGATCACCGGGGTGGATTCGAGGATCCGCTGCTCCAGCTCGTTGATCGGACCGGTCAATGCCGTGACGAGGTGCGGAACCATGGGGACAACCTTTGCGCTAAGAAGAAGACGACCGCCCCATTGTAGGGACCGGCCGCGACAGCCAAAGGCCAGAAGTGGGGTCGCGGGCGCGGCTTGCAAGCCCCTCTCAAGTGCGGATTTCGCCCTCGCCCAGCACCACGTACTTCAGTGAGGTCAGGCCCTCGACACCCACCGGGCCGCGGGCATGGAACTTGTCGGTGCTGATGCCGATTTCGGCGCCCAGCCCGTACTCGAAACCATCGGCGAAGCGGGTGCTCGCATTCACCATGACGCTGGCCGAATCGACCTCGCGCAGGAAGCGCTGAGCGTGCACATGGTCGGTGGTGAGGATGGCGTCGGTGTGGTGGCTGCTGTAGCGGTTGATATGGGCGATGGCCTCGTCGACCCCGGCCACCAGCTTGACGCTGACAATGGGCGCGAGGTATTCCTCGCTCCAGTCCTGTTCGGTGGCCGCGGCCACGGTCGCACCCGGCACGGCGGCCAGGATCGCCATGGCCTCGGGGCACCCGCGCATCTCCACGCCCTTGGCGGCGTAGACCGCGCCGATCTTCGGCAGGAACTCGGCCGCCACGCCGCGCGCCACCAGCAGGCTCTCGGTCGCGTTGCAGGGGCTGTATTTCTGTGTCTTGGCGTTGTCGGCCACGGTCACGGCCATGGCGATGTCGCAGGGGTCGTCCACGTAGGTGTGGCAGTTGCCGTCCAGGTGCTTGATGACGGGCACCTTGGCTTCGGCGCTGATGCGCTCGATCAGGCCCTTGCCGCCGCGCGGGATGATCACGTCCACGTACTGCGGCATGGCAATCAGCTGCCCCACGGCGGCGCGGTCGGTGGTGGGCACCAGCTGCACCGCGTCGGCCGGCAAACCGGCAGCCACCAGGGCCTGCTGCACCAGCGCGGCCAGCGCGCGGTTGGAATCGATGGCCTCGGACCCGCCGCGCAGGATGCAGGCGTTGCCGCTCTTGATGCTCAGGCTGGCGGCCTCGATGGTCACGTTCGGGCGGCTTTCGTAGATCATGCCGAACACGCCGATGGGCACGCGCATCTGGCCCACGCGGATGCCACTGGGCTGCTGCTTCATGCCCATGATCTCGCCGATGATGTCCGGCATGGCCGCCAGCTGCTCGCAGCCTTCGGCACAGGTTTCCAGCACCTTGGGCGTGAGCTTGAGCCGGTCCACCATGGGTTCGGCCAGGCCGGCGGCACGGGCACGCACCAGGTCCTTGGCGTTCTCCACCTGCAGCGGTTCGACACTTGCGCGCAGCAAGCGGGCCAGCTCGCGCAGGGCCTTGAGCTTGGTCGCGGCGCCGGCCTTGGCCATCAACGCCGAGGCGGCCTTGGCCTGGCTGCCCAGGGTGTTCATCAGTTCGGAGGTGGAGGTCGCGTTCATCACGCGATTTTCGCAGAGTGCCTACTTCAGCGCACAGGCGTTCGCCACGCGAAGCGCCATGCGGTGCAAAGCATCCCACGGATCGGCCGGCCAGTCGGGCTGTTTGAGTCCTTTGACGATGCCGTCCACCGTGTGGGCGTCCTGCAGCCATTGCGCCAGCTGCGCGGGCCGGATGAGCGGCAGCGCTCGCTCCATGAGCTTTTCCTTCACCCCCCAGACCCGGTTCTCGCGCAGCGCCATGGGCAGCGGGCGGCCCGCGTCCATCGCCCCGCGCACGCGGTGCAGTGTGCGGATGTCCTCGGACAGCGCAAAGTGCACCAGCACCGCCGCCTCGCCCTCGGCCTGCAGGCCGTCGAGCATGCGCTGCACCCGCAGCACCTGGCCTCCCAGCACCGCCTCGGCGAGCTTGAAGGGCGTGTAGCGGGCCACGTTCAGTACCGCGTTCTCGATCTGCTCGAAGCTCAGTTCGCCGGCCGGATAGAGCAGGCCCAGTTTCTGGATCTCTTGGTGCGCTGCCAGCAGGTTGCCTTCCACCCGGTCGGCAAAAAACTGCAGCGTTCGCTGCCCTTCTTCACCCGCTGCCACGCGCTGCCCCTGGGCCTGAAGCCGTTGGGCGATCCAGGCCGGCAGGGCCTGTCGCTCCACCGGGTCCACCCGGACCGTGACACCGAAGCTGTCCAGAGCACCAAACCAGGCCCCCTTCTGGGTGGCCATGTCCAGCCGCGGCAGCAGCACGAGCGTGAGCGTCGAGTCGTTGTCCCGGGCGCCTTCGGCGATCTGCTGCAGCACCTGGGACCCGTCCTTGCCCGGCTTGCCGGACGGGATCTGGATCTCGATCAACTGCTTGTCGGCGAACAGGCTCATCGAGCCGCCGCTGGCCAGCACCCCGCTCCAGTCGTAGTGGGCACCGGCCACGGTGTGCACGGTGCGCTCGGTGTGGCCCTGCGCACGCGCCACAGAACGGATCGCATCCGCCGCCTCCTGGATCAGCAGGGGCTCGTCACCGTGCAGCGTGTAGAGGGAGCGCAGTCCCTTTTGCAGATGCCCGGCCAGCTGCGGGGCGGCAAGCTGCATGGGATCAGAGGCTCTTGACGGCGGCCAGCCGGCGCAGCACTTGCTGCACGATGTCGCCGTCCATGTCGCGGAACATCAGGTTCTCTTCGGCGGCCTTGGCCAGGGCGACCGTCTCGCTGAAGCTGATGTCGCGCTCCAGCAGCAGCTCGGTGTCTTCGATCAGCACCTTGCCCTTGGGTGTGGCGAGCCGGAAACGGAACCGGGTGCGCAGCGTGAGCTCCCGCACCTGTCCGGAATCGGTCTGGCCGGACACCACGCGCTCGTGCCGGTCCAGGGCGACGAAGAGCACCACTTGCGGCTGCTCCGCCGCCTGCGCCGGGTCGACCGGCGCCTGGGCGGCGGCCGAGGAGTTCACCACCCGGATGCCGGACGAGACCATCGCCTGCTGCAGCCCCCGGGACACCGCCGTGTTTTCAAAGCCCGCCACCCGCACCGACTCGAACGCAAACTTGGGCGCTTGGCGCAGCGCGAAGCCACAACCCGTCAGGCCGGCCAGAAGGCCCGCCGACCCGGCCGCTGCCAGACCACGCAGGGCAGCCCGTCGGGCCGGTGATTTCAGGACAGCAGGGGCCATGGCTTGGGGTCTCGCTCGGGTGGGTGACAACGGGAAGGCGTGAATCGCAGGTTTTATACCACCACGTTCACCAGACGGCCGGGCACCACGACGACCTTCTTGGGCGCCGCGCCGTTGGCCGCTTTATGGAAGGCTTCGCTGGCCAGCGCCGCGGCCTCGATGGCGGCCTTGTCGGCGCCGGCGGGCACGGTCACGCTGCCGCGCAGCTTGCCGTTGACCTGCAGCACCAGCTCGATCTCGTCCTGCTTGAGCGCGCCCGGGTCCACCTGCGGCCACGGCGCATCCAGCAGGTCGCCCAGCGCACCGGCGTAACCCAGTTCACTCCAGAGCGCGTGGGCGACGTGCGGCGTCGCGGGGTAAAGGGCACGCAGCAGGATGCCGAAGCCCTCGATCACCGCCACCTGCGCGCCTGCGTCGTCGAACTGCTTGAAGTCCTCCAGCGCGTTGAGCATCTTCATCGCACCGGAGACCACGGTGTTGTACTGCATGCGCAGGTAGTCGTAGTCCACCTGCTTGAGCACGGTATGGATCTCCAGGCGCAGGGCCTTGGCCGCCTTGCCGAACGCAATGTCGTCCAGGCGGGCAGCCCCCTGGGCAGCCGCGGCCGCTCCGGCCCAGTCGGTCTGGGACAGCTTGACGCCCAGGTTCCAGACGCGGCGCAGGAAGCGGTAGCTGCCCTCCACGGCCGCGTCGTTCCACTCCAGCGTGGCCTCGGGCGGCGCGGTGAACATGGTGTACAGGCGCGCGGTGTCGGCGCCGTACTTCTCGATCAGGTCCTGCGGGTCGACGCCGTTGTTCTTGGACTTGGACATGGTGCCCACGCCCTCGTAGTCGATGGTGGTGCCCACCGGCAGATCGCCAACCGCGTTTTTCAGCTTCGCGCCGACGATCTTGCCGCCTTCGTCCAGCACATGCTCCACGTCGTGCGGCCAGAAATACTCCTTGCCGCCCTTCTCGGTGCGGCGCGAGTAGATGTGGTTGAGCACCATGCCCTGCGTCAGCAGCCTGGTGAAGGGCTCGTCCACTTTCACCAGGCCCAGGTCGCGCATGACCTTGGTCCAGAAGCGCGCGTACAGCAGGTGCAGGATGGCGTGCTCGATGCCGCCGATGTACTGGTCCATCGGCATCCAGTAGTCCGCGCCGCCCGCGACCATGGCGTCCGGGTTGGTCGGGTCGCAATAGCGCATGAAGTACCAGGACGAGTCAACGAAGGTGTCCATGGTGTCGGTCTCGCGACGTGCGGGCTTGCCGCAGCAGGGGCAGTCGACCTTGAGGAAGGCCTCGCACTTGTTCAGCGGATTGCCGCTGCCGTCCGGCACCAGGTCCTCGGGCAGGCGCACCGGCAGGTCCTTCTCGGGCACCGGCACCGGGCCGCAAGACTCGCAGTGGATGATCGGGATCGGCGTGCCCCAGTAGCGCTGGCGGCTGATGCCCCAGTCGCGCAGGCGGAAGGTGGTCTTCTTCTCGCCCAGGCCTTGGTCGGCCAGCAGCTCGGCGACCTTGTTCACCGCGGCCTTCTGGTTCAGCCCATCCAGCACGCCAGAGTGCACGCACACGCACTTGAGCTTGTCGCCGTACCACTCGGCCCAGGCGTCGGTCGAGAACGTCTCGCCTTCGACGGCCACGACCTGCTTGATCGGCAGCTGGTACTTGAGTGCGAACGCAAAGTCGCGCTCGTCGTGTGCCGGCACGCCCATCACGGCGCCGTCGCCGTAGCTCATGAGCACGTAATTGCCGACCCACACCTCGACCTGAGCACCGGTCAGCGGATGGGAGACGAACAGGCCCGTGGGCATGCCCAGCTTTTCCTGCGTGGCCAGTTCGGCCTCGGTGGTGCCGCCCTTCTTGCAGTCTTCGATGAAGGCGGCCAGCTTGCCGTTGGTCGCGGCCGCGTGCAGGGCGAGCGGGTGCTCGGGCGCCACGGCACAGAAGGTCACACCCATGATGGTGTCGGCACGCGTGGTGAACACATACATCCTGCCGTCGCCGATCGGTTGACCGTCAGAGCCCTTGATGTCGTGCGTGAACGCGAAGCGCACGCCCTCGCTCTTGCCGATCCAGTTCTCCTGCATCAGGCGGACCTTGTCGGGCCAGCCGTTGAGCGTGGCCTTGTCGTTGCCGATCTGCACGTGGTTGAGCAGCTCGTCGGCGTAGGCGGTGATGTTCAGGTAGTAGCCCGGTATCTCGCGCTTTTCGACCAGCGCGCCGGTGCGCCAGCCGCGGCCGTCGATCACCTGCTCGTTGGCCAGCACGGTCTGGTCCACCGGGTCCCAGTTGACGATCTGGGTCTTGCGGTAGGCGATGCCCTTCTCCAGCATCTTCAGGAACAGCCACTGGTTCCACTTGTAGTAGTCGGGGGAGCAGGTGGCGACTTCGCGCGACCAGTCGATGGCCAGCCCCATCGCCTGCATCTGCTTCTTCATGTAGGCGATGTTTTCGTACGTCCACTTCGCTGGCGGCACGCCGTTCTTGAGCGCCGCGTTCTCTGCCGGCAGGCCGAAGGCGTCCCAGCCCATGGGCATCAGCACGTTGTGACCGTTCATGCGCAGGTAGCGCGTGAGCATGTCGTTGATGGTGTAGTTGCGCACGTGGCCCATGTGCAGCTTGCCGCTGGGGTACGGCAGCATCGAGCAGGCATAGAACTTCTTTTTGCTCCGGTCTTCGGTGACGCGGTAGGCATCGGTGGCGGTCCAGTGGGCGTGCGCGGCGCGCTCGACGTCCTGGTGGGCGTATTTGTCTTGCATGGGGCTGGGGGCCGGGCGGGGCCGGCGTTCGAAAGGGGCAGCGGACTGCGTCGCCCCTGATTTTAGGGCTTGCGGTTCAGCGGCCCGGTGCCGGTGCAGTGGGTGCACCGGTGGCCGGATCGGCCACAAAACCGATGCGCGAGAGCCCGACCGCCTGGGCCATCCCGATCAGCTGCACCATGCGTCCATACGGCACCGCGGTGTCGGCGCGCAGCTGCAGCTCGGTTTCAGGGTCGCGCCGGGCAATCTCTTCCAGGCGCTGCTGGAGCGCCGCGGCATCCACCGGCTGCTCGTCCCAGTAGACCTGCCCTTGTGCGTCGACGCTGATCGACACGAAGGCCTCGGGCTCCTCGACCTGGGCGGCCTTGTCCTCGGCCTTGGGGAGCTCCAGTTCCAGCCGGCTGGACATCAGCGGCGCGGTGATGATGAAGATCACCAGCAGCACCAGCATCACGTCCACCAGCGGCGTGACGTTGATGTCGCTGATCGGCTGGTTGCCGCCCGGCTTTTCCAGTCGTCCGAAGCTCACTGCGCCCGCTCCTGATGGTGCACCAGCAGTTCGCGCAGGTCGCGCGCAAAGCCCTCGAGGTCGGCCTCGATGCGGGCGATCTGCCGGCCCAGCACGTTGTAGGCCAACACGGCGGGAATTGCCACCGCCAGACCCGCCGCCGTCATGACCAGCGCCTCCCCCACGGGGCCCGACACCTGCTCGATGCGGAACTTGCCGTCGATGCCGATTTCGGTGAGCGCGTGATAGATGCCCCACACCGTGCCCAGCAGGCCGACGAAAGGAGCCGTGGAGCCCACCGTGGCCAACAGCACCTGACCGAACTGCAGGCGGTGCAGCACCCGGTGCAGCGCATCCCGCAGCACGCGTGTGAGCTGTTGCGAACGGTCCCCTGCGGCGGCCAGCGTCTGGGGCGCCGCCTGCTCGATGGTGCGTGCGGCCTCCAGCAGGGGCAGCACCAGACGCCGGGGATCGAAGGTCTTGAGGCGCTGCTGGGCCTCGTCCAGATAGCCCGCCTGCCAGAACGCGGCCGTGGAGGTCTGCACGTCGCGCACCGCCCGGCGCAGCAGCCAGCCTTTCCAGAGGATGACGACCCAGCTCGCAACCGACATGGCCAGCAGCAGCAAGGCCACGCTGCGGCTGACCGCATCGCCCTGCAAGATGGTTTGCCAGACGCCACCCATGGAACGTTCTCCCTCGTCCGTCTCGCTCAGCGCAGGCCGAGCACATCAAACATGTCGTAGAGGCCGGTGGACCGGCCGGCCAGGAACCGCACCGCGCGCAGGCTGCCCTGCGCATAGGTGGCCCGGCTGCTGGATTTGTGGGTGATCTCGATGCGCTCGCCCGTGCCGGCGAACAGCACGGTGTGGTCGCCCACGATGTCGCCGCCGCGCACGGTCGCAAAACCGATGGTCGACGGATCCCGCTCACCGGTCACGCCCTCACGGCCATACACCGCGCATTCCTTGAGGTCGCGGCCCAGCGCGTCGGCAATGACCTCACCCATCTTCAGGGCCGTGCCGCTGGGGGCGTCCACCTTGTGGCGGTGATGGGCCTCGATGATCTCGATGTCGTACCCCGTCGACAGGGCCTTGGCCGCCATCTCCAGCAGCTTGAGCGTGACGTTCACGCCCACGCTCATGTTGGGCGCCATCACGATGGCGATCGACTTCGCCGCCTCCGCGATCTGCGCCTTCTGCGCATCGCTGAAGCCGGTGGTGCCGATCACCAGATTGACTTTGTGCGCCACGCAGGCCTGGAGGTGCGCCATCGTCCCTTCGGGGCGGGTGAAGTCGATCAGCACCTGGCTGCCGGACAGCCCCGCAGCCAGATCGGCGGTGATCGCCACACCCGTGGCCTTGCCGGAGAACGCACCGGCATCCAGGCCGACCGCGGTGCTTGTGGCCACATCCAGCGCGCCGGTCAGCTCACAGTCGCCGCTGCCGCGCACCGCCTCCACCAGCATCTGGCCCATGCGGCCGCTGGCACCGGCAATGCACACCCGGTGCAATGGGTCGTTCACCTTGCTCATCGTGGTGCCCCTGCGGGTTCCAGTGGCGGGTAGGCGGTGGTCGGCGCGGCCGGCGCGACCGGTGCTGGCGCGGGTGCGGAACCCGCATTGCGCGCCTGGAATGCCTTGAGCTGCTCTTCGGTGGCCTCCAGCGGCGGCACTTTTCCGGTCTTGCGCCGGGCATCCAGGGAGGACACGAACTCGGTCTCGCTGGGCAGTTCGTCCGATTCGATGCGGTCCATGACCTCGCCCTTGAAGAACACGGTCACCCGCCGCTGCTGCGGCGGCTGTCCCTGGCGCTTGAGGGTGAACACGTAGTCCCAGCGGTCGGCATGGAAGACGCTGGTCAGCAGCGGCGAACCCAGCACGCCCCGTACCTGGTCGCGCGCCAGGCCGGGCTGCAATGCCTGGACCTGTTCACGGGTCACCACGTTGCCCTGAAGGACATCCACCTTGTAGGGGGTCACGAGTCCCGCCACGCCGGACGCCGAAGGCATCTTCTCGCCCACGCTGGAGCAGGCGCCGAGGGCCAGGCAGGCAGTCACCACCAGCGCAGAACACTGCCATGTTCTGCGGCGGATCCGGGGCGCAGGGTGCGTCAGGGGATTCAGGATAGACAGGCGCATGTGCGACTCTCAGATAAAGCGCTCGACCGCGGGCATCCCCGGGTCATTGGCACCACCGCCGCGCGCTGACGATATGATCCGGCCATTGTAGCCCCGGGGTCCGGACGGGATTCCGGGGTCATCCAATAGCCACCCGCTTCTGCCGCCATGTCCAACATCGATGAACTCAAGAGCACGGGCCTGAAGGCCACCTTGCCGCGGCTGAAGATCCTGGAAGTCTTTCAAAACGCCAAGCGCCGCCACATGACGGCGGAAGACGTGTACCGCATCCTGCTTGAAGAGCACTCCGACATCGGTCTGGCCACGGTCTACCGCGTGCTGATGCAGTTCGAACAGGCAGGGCTGCTTTCGCGCTCCAACTTCGAATCAGGCAAGGCCGTCTACGAGCTCAACGAAGGACAGCACCACGACCACCTCGTGTGCCTGGACTGCGGCCGGGTGGAGGAGTTCTTCGACCCGGAAATCGAGAAGCGCCAGCAGATGATTGCCAAGACCCGCGGGTTCGTGCTGCAGGAGCATGCCCTCTCGCTCTACGCCACCTGCAGCAAGGCGGACTGCCCGCACCGCGCCGTGCCAGCGGATCAGCGCTGAGCCGATCCGCCCGTTTCGATCATTCGCTGCGCATCATGGCCGCGCGGTGCCGCGAGACGAACTCCTGGTAGGTGTCGATGCCGCGGAACTGCAGGATGGTGTTGCGCACCGCCGCCTCCACCAGCACAGCGATGTTGCGGCCAGCCACCACCTGGATCACGGCCTTCCTCACCGGCACGCCGAGCACGTCCTGGTACAGAGGCTCGTGCGGCATGCGGTCGTAGTCGCGCTCCATGGTTTCTTTGCGCACCAGGTGCACGATGAGCTGCAACCTCATCTTGCGACGCACCGCGGTCTCACCAAAAATGGCTTTGATGTCCAGCAGGCCGATGCCGCGCACCTCCAGCAGGTTCTGCAGCAGCTCCGGGCAGCGCCCCTCCACGCTGGTCTGGTTGATGCGGTAGAGATCGACGGCGTCGTCGGCCACCAGGCCATGCCCACGCGAGATCAGTTCCAGCCCCAGCTCGCTCTTGCCCAGGCCCGACTCGCCCGTGATCATCACGCCCATGCCCAGAATGTCCATGAACACGCCGTGCATGGACGAACGGTCGGCGAAATGCCGGGAGAGGTAGGCCCGCAGCACATCGATCACGAACGCGGCCGGCTCGGGTGTCGCGAACATCGGGATCTGCGCGCGCTCGGCCATCGCCATCAACGGATCAGGCACCGCCTGGCCATCGGCCACGATCAGCACCGGCGGCTCCAGGGTCACGATCCGCGCGATACGTCGCCGGTTGTCCTCGTCGCTGGGACTGGTGAGGTAGGCCATCTCCCGCTCGCCGAACACCTGGACACGGTACGGGTGGATGTAGTTGAGATAGCCGACCAGGTCGGCACCCGAGCGGGCCTCGCGCACCGCGACTTCGTCGAACCGGCGCTCGGAGGCGCCAAGCCCGGCGACCCATTGCCACTTCAGCGCATCGCGATGATCTTCGAAGAGAACGTCGGCACTGACAACGGTGGGCTTCATGGAACGACAGAGGAAGGGCTCGCCAGGCCGCCCCAAGGCGAGACCAGCCCCCTCGGGGGGCAGCGACCCGCGCAGCGGTGGAGCGTGGGGGCAGGCAAGTCTTATGCGGCCGCGTGGGCCGACTGCCAACCGGTGATGAGCGCGTGCAAAGCGGCGGCGTCGGTCGAACTCTTCATCTGCTCGCGCAGCGGGCTGTCGCTGAGCAGCTCGGCGATCTCGGAGAGGATCTCAAGGTGTTTCTGGGTCGCCGCTTCCGGCACCAGGAGAAAGATCATCAGCTGCACCGGCTGTTCGTCCGGCGCATCAAAGCCAATGGGATTGGCCAGCTGGAACACGGCCGCCAGCGGCTGCTTCAGCCCCTTGATGCGGCCATGAGGAATGGCCACGCCATGGCCCAGCCCGGTGGAGCCGAGACGCTCGCGGGCGAACAGGCTGTCGGTGATCAGCGCACGGTTGAGGCCATGCAGGGTTTCAAACAGAAGGCCCGCCTCTTCGAAAGCACGCTTCTTGCTGGTTGCGTCCACGCCAACGAGCACCTGGCTGGCGGGCAGAATCACGGATAGACGGTTCATGTGGGCCTCTTCGGACCGCAAATTATGCCGAGTTGACCGTGCTTGCCTAGACGGCAGGCACAAAAAAGCCGCTTGACTTTCCAAGCGGCTTATTGCATTGCAGCAAGCCCGCCGGCATGGCGGCGGGCCGCAGCGGGGACTCACATCAGGCGTTTGGCCGAATCGTGGTGGTGGTCCTGCGCTTTGTCCTTGTAACGCAGTACCTGGCGGTCGAGCTTGTCCGCCAACTCGTCGACGGCGGCGTACAGGTCCGCGTGGGCGGATTCGGCGAACAGGTCTTTCCCCTTGACATGGATGTTGCATTCGGCCTTTTGCCGCTGGTCTTTTTCCTTGAGGTTGTCCACCGTCAGCAGCACCTTGATGTCGACCACCTGGTCGAAGTGCCGGGAGATGCGTTCCAGTTTTGAAGTGACATAGCCGCGCAGGGCGGGAGTGACTTCGAGGTGGTGACCGCTGATCGTCAGGTTCATACAAGAGCCTCCTAATGCTCCGGGTTGACACAAGCCGCCAGTGGGGCGGACCCCCCTGCGGCCTCGGGGATGTCTTGAACCCACTATGCCCACGATTGCGCCGGGGCGCAAGCCTGCAACGCAACAAAGGTCGTCAAGGAAAACCTTGGCATTCATGACCGGGCCACAGGTGCGGCCGAATGGATCACCAGCCGGCGCGACAGCGCGATGGACGCCAGGCTGGCGCCGACGCCGATCAGGCCGGCCACCCAGTAGTGCTGCACCTGCCCCGCGGCATCACGTCCGATGATCAGGCCAGAGAGGAACGAGGCGAACCCCATCGAGGCCGACTGCACCGCACCATTGAGCGCCATGAAGGTGCCACGCAGGGACGGGTCGGCGGCCCCCGTGATGAGGGCCATGCCGGGGATCATGCGTCCGCTGAGAAACACGAACAGCGCGGTGGTGGCCACCAGGATGACCGGCAAGGGCCAGGGCGGAAGCATCGTCATGGTCAGGATCGGCACGGTGACGATCACAGCCAGCGCGCTGAACACGGCCACCTTGCCCCGGCGGTCGGTGAGGCGCCCGATCCAGCGGGCCGTGACCAGTGTGGTGACCCCGCCGACCAGATAGATGTAGGGCACCTGCGCCGGCAGCACGCCGGCGTTGGTCTGCAGGTAGATGGTGATGAACGGGATCACGCAGAAGCCGGCGAACACCAGCAGTGCAGAGAAGGCGAAGGCCCGCAGGTGATTGGCTTCGGCCAGCACCCGGCCGATGGCGCGCCAGGCCGACGGCTGGCCGTGGGCCTTCAGGTGGTCGCGCAGTGGCGGCAACGTGAGCGCCGCTGCGACCGCCAGCACGCCGCTGAGGCCGGCAATGGCGAGGAAAGGCAGTTGCCAGCCCCAGTGCGAGGCCAGGAACAGGCCGATCGGCACACCGGCCACGGTGGAGAACGAGAACGACGACATCACGATGCCCATGGCGCGTCCGCGCCGCTCGAACGGCACCACGTCGGCCACGATGGTCTGCGACAGCGCCGAGAGCACACCACCGAACAGCCCCGCGGCCACACGCGCCGCCATCAGAAAGCCATAGCCCGGCGCCAGGCCACAGGCCAGCGTGGCCAGCGCGAACAGCGCATACAGCACCAGCAGCAGGCGCTTGCGGTCGAAGCGGTCGACGTAGGTCGCAGCCGCCAGCCCGGAAAACCCGGCCGAGAAGGTGTAGGCCGAGACCAGCAGGCCGAACTGGGCGTCGCTGATGCCGAACAGCCGCGTGAACTGCGGCCCAAGCGGCATCATGATCATGAAATCGAGGATATGCGTGAACTGGATGCCGGCAATGGTCAGCAGCAGCCAGCGCTCGCGGCCGGGGGCAAGGGAATGTTGTGTCATGATTTTCGAAACAGCCCGCCACTGTAAGCGCAGGCCCCTTTCTGTGTCCCTCGATACGCTCATCACCTACAACCTGCTGAGCCCGGCCCCTGCACCGGCAGACGACGGCGCCTGCGCACTGGTCCTGATGGGCGGCGGCGCGCGCACCGCCTACCAGGCCGGGGTGCTCAAGGCCATCGCCGTGATGCACGGCCATTGGCGCAGCGCCGGCACGGTGCCCGACCGTGGCTTTCCCTTCCGCTGGCTCTTCGGCACCTCGGCCGGCGCGCTCAACGCCGCCTTTCTGGCCAGCCGCGCGGCGCTCGACCTGCAGGCCTTCCACGAACTGGCCGCGTTCTGGAGCACTCTGCGTTCGGAACGTGTCTACCATCTGCAAGCGCCGACCTGGGTTCGCGCCAACCGCGTCGTCGCCGGACTCACGCTGGCGCGCCAGGTGCGCCGCCACCGCGCCCTGCTCGACACGCTTCCGCTGGTGGACACCCTGCACCGGGCCATCGATCTGCGCAGCCTGGAACTCGGGCTGGCCGACGGCCACCTGGAGGTCCTGGGCGTGACCGCCTCCAGCTACTCCACCGGCGAACACTGGACCTTCTGCCAGACCCGGCCGAAACATCCGGTATCGCCCTGGCACCGGCCCGGTCGGCGCGCCGACTTCCAGCCCGTCACGGTCGAACACCTGATGGCCTCCAGCGCCATCCCCTTCCTCTTCCCCGCGGTGCCGCTGTGGGTCGACGGTCACCGCGAGCACTTCGGCGACGGATCCATGCGGCAACTGTCTCCGCTGTCGCCTGCCATCCACTTCGGCGCACGGCGCATCCTGGCCATCGGTGCCGGCCAGCCGCAGCGTTCGGGACTGGCGGCCCGCGTGGCCGACGAGCCCACTGCGGGCACCATCGCCGGTCATGCCATGGCCAGCGTGTTCCACGACACCCTGCAGGCCGATGTCGAGCAGGCCCAGCGCGTGAGCCAGACCCTCGCGCAACTGCCCCAGGGACTCGCCGCGGCCCTGCCCTACCACCCGGTGCGCGTGCTCGCCCTGCAACCCAGCTTTTCGCTGGACGAGCTGACCCACAAACACATCGCCAGCCTGCCCGCGGCGACCCGCAACACGCTGATCGGCCTGGGCGCCCTGGACACCGGACGCGGCGCGGCCGGCAGCGCGGCCTCGCTGGCCAGCTACCTGATGTTCGAGCCATCCTTCGTCAATGCATTGATGGAGCTGGGCGAACACGATGCCTGGCGACGCCAGGCCGAAATCAAGGCCTTTTTCGCGCATTCCATCCACCCGTCGCCCGATGCGGCGATGCCATAATCCAGTCTTCCCGTTTCCGAAAGAGCCCCATGGAAAGCACACCGCCCAGTTGTGTGCTTTCAGCCCTCCCCGCGACCGTCTGATGCGCAGGCGGCCGGTCGGCTGAAAGCGCCGCCCCGAACCGCCCGCCGGCGCACCCGCGCCCGGCTTTGCCAGACATCCGCCCGGGAGCCCCCATGCTCAACGTCTTCACCCTGGCCAATGGCCGCCTGTTCCAGGAAGAAATCGAGTCGCTCGAAGAGCTGACCCGCTTCAAGCCGATCTGGGTCGACCTGGAGAACCCCACGCCCGAGGAGCGGCGCTGGGTCAAGCAGCACTTCGGCCTGTCCATCCCCGAAGACGCGATGGACGACGACATCGAGGAATCGGCCCGCTTCTTCGAGGAGGACAACGGCGAGCTGCACATCCGCTCCGACTTCCTGATCGACGACGAGGAGAACCCGCGCGCCATCCGTGTGGCCTTCATCCTGAACCAGCACAACGCCGAGCTCAAGAGCCAGGGCGTGCTGTTCTCTATCCACGACGAAGACGTGCCGGTGTTCCGCCTGCTGCGCATGCGCGCGCGCCGCATGCCCGGCCTGATCGAGGACGCCAAGGACGTGCTGCTGATGCTGTTCGACGCCGACGCCGAGTACTGCGCCGACACGCTCGAAGACATCTACGACGACCTCGAACAGGTCAGCCGCCAGGTGCTCGCCGGCGACGTGACGGACAACAAGGCCGGCGAAGTGCTGGCTGCCATCGCGCGCCACGAGGACATGAGCGGGCGCATCCGCCGCAACGTGATGGACACGCGCCGCGCGGTCAGCTTCCTGATGCGCAGCCGCATGCTCAACGCCGAGCAGTTCGAGGACGCGCGCCAGATCCTGCGAGACCTGGACTCGCTGGACGGCCACACCGCCTTCCTGTTCGACAAGATCAACTTCCTGATGGATGCGACCGTCGGTTTCATCAACATCAACCAGAACAAGATCATCAAGATCTTCTCGGTGGCCAGCGTCGCGCTGCTGCCGCCGACGCTGATCGCCAGCCTGTACGGCATGAACTTCCAGTACATGCCCGAGCTGAGCCAGAAGTGGGGCTACCCGTTCGCCCTGGGCCTGATGGTGCTGTCGGCGGTGGTGCCGATGCTGTACTTCCGCAAGCGCGGCTGGCTCAAGTGAGTCGGGGATGTGGGCCGGAGCGGCTCAGAGCCAGCCTTTGTCGATGAACTCGACCACGTCGTGGCAGCGCGGCTCCAGCGGATGGGCCAGCGCCGCGTCGACGATGCGCCGCACGCCCGCGGCGTAGGGCGCTTCGCCCGTCACCAGGGTCTCCAGCCGCAGCCGGCACTCGCCCTCGCCGATCTCGATGCGGTGGAAGGCATGGCGCCCCAGGTCGGCGCCCGGGATGCCCAGCCCGCCCGCCTGCTGTGCCGGGTCGCGCACCGAGGCGATGGCCTGCGGCGCCAGCCCCAGCGACGCGGCCAGGGCCACCGCCGTGCCCGGCACCGAGGTCTTGCCGGCCTGGTGCGATTCGGTCAGGCGAACGGACTCACCGCGGAACCAGGGCCCGCAACGGGCGAGCATCGCCATGAACTTGAGCATCAGCAGGTTGGCGTTGGCGCACACCACCACCGGCACGCCGTCCGCCAGGTCCGCAACCCCGGTACCCGTGGACAGCTCGATCAGCGGCACCGAGTGCTCGCGGCAGAAGCGCAGGATCTCCGGCAGTTCACGGCCCGAGCCGGCGTGCACCACGGCCCGCACCCGAGCGACGCCCGCCCGGTCGCACCAGGGCGCGGCGTCGGGCTCGAGGCCGGTGAGCAGTTCGCGCGCCAGCTTGCCGGAGCCGGCGATCAGGAGAGTGGGTGGGTTCATGTGCGCAGCAAGTGGTCGATCAGCGCGGCACTGTAACGGGACGCCACCTCGCGCAGGAAGCGCGGGAAGTCCACGTGGGCCGCGTCGTCGGCGCGGTCGGAGATGGTGCGCACCACGGCCAGCGGCACGCCGAAGTCGTGGCAGACCTGTGCAAAGGCCGCGCCCTCCATCTCCACCGCCAGCGCATCGGGCAGTTCACCTTGCAGCGCCTGGCTTTCGGCCGTGGTGGCCACGAAGCGGTCGCCGCTGATCAGCAGGCCCTGGTGCAGGTGCGGCGCCTGCAGGCCGAACGCCTCCGCCGTGGCGGCCCCCAGCTGCTGCGGCAGGCTGTGCAGCATGCGCTCGCAGGCCAGCTCCAGCGCGTCCGCCAGGGCGGCGTCGGTGTCGAAGCGGGCCCGGCCGTAGAACGGCACCTCGTGGCGCGGGAACAGCGGCGAGGCGTCCATGTCGTGCTGCAGGAAGGACCGCGCCAGCACCACGTCACCGACCTTCACGCCCGGCCCCAGGCCGCCGGCCACGCCGGTGAACACGATGCGCTGCACCTTGAAGCGGTCGATCAGCAGCGTGGCGGTCGTGGCCGCGGCCACCTTGCCGATGCCCGACAGCACAGCGACCACGTCCTGCCCGTGCAGGTGCCCGACCCAGAACTCGCGCCCGCCGACCACCTCCTTGTGCTCGTCGGGCATCAGCGCCAGCACGCTGGCAAGTTCGTCGTGCAGGGCGGCGACGATGGCGGTTCTGGTCATGCAGGGCCTCCGGAAATGACAAAGGCGGCCGAAGCCGCCCTGTGATTGTGTCGCAGGCGCTGCGTCACTTCTTGTCGCGCAACTCCCTGCGGAGGATCTTGCCCACCGGCGTCTTGGGCATCTCCGTGCGGAACTCGACCACCTTGGGCTGCTTGTAGCCGGTGAGGTTGGCCTTGCAGAACTCGCGCACCTGCGCCTCGGTCAGGGCCGGGTCTTTCCTGACGATCACCAGCTTGACGGCCTCGCCCGACTTCTCGTCGGGCACGCCGACCACGGCGCACTCCATCACGCCCGGCAGCTGGGCCACCACGTCCTCGACCTCGTTGGGATAGACGTTGAAACCGCTGACCAGCACCATGTCCTTCTTGCGGTCCACGATCTTGAAGTAGCCCTTGGCGTCCATGATGCCGACGTCGCCGGTCTTGAAGAAGCCGTCGGCGGTCATGACCTTGGCCGTCTCGTCGGGCCGCTGCCAGTAGCCCGCCATGACCTGCGGACCCTTGATCGCGATCTCGCCGGGCTGGCCCTGCGGCACCTCGTTCCCGTCGTCGTCCAGGCACTTGAGCCAGGTGTTGGGCAGGGGCACGCCGATGGTGCCGGTGAACTCGGTGTTGGTCACCGGGTTGCAGGTGGCCGAGGGGCTGGTCTCCGACAGGCCATAACCCTCGCAGATCGGACAGCCGGTCTTCTCCAGCCAGAGTTTGGCGACCGCGCCCTGCACCGCCATGCCGCCGCCGACCGAGACCTTGAGGCTGCGCCAGTTGACGGTGCTGAAGTCGGGGTGGTTGGCCAGGCCGTTGAACAGCGTGTTGACCGCCGGGAAGCTGTGGAAGGTGTGCTTGCCCAGTTCCTTGAGCACCGCCGGCAGGTCGCGCGGGTTGGGGATCAGGATCACTTTGCCGCCGGTGCGCATGCCCAGCATCATGTTCACGGTGAACGCGAAGATGTGGTACAGCGGCAGGGCGCAGACGCTGGTCGGTTGTTCGCCGGCGGGCACCTTGCTCATGACCGGCGCGTTCCAGGCCTCGGACTGCAGCACGTTGGCCAGCACGTTGCGGTGCAGCAGCACCGCACCCTTGGAAACGCCGGTGGTGCCGCCGGTGTACTGCAGCACCGCCACGTCGTCGGGGCGGATGTCGGGGCGCTTGAGCGTGCCGCGGGTGCCCCGCGCAATCGCCTCGTTGAAACGCACCGCCTGCGGCAGGTCGAAGGGTGGCACCATCTTCTTGACGTTGCGCACCACGTAGTTGACGATGCCGCCTTTGATCAGGCCCAACAGGTCGCCCATGGCCGCCAGCACCACGTGTTTGACCGGCGTGGCGGCAATGCACTGCTCCAGCGTGGCCGCAAAGTTCTCGATGATGACGATGGCCTTGGCGCCCGAGTCCTTGAGCTGGTGCTCCAGCTCGCGCGCGGTGTAGAGCGGGTTGACGTTGACCACCACGAAGCCCGCGCGCAGGATGCCGGCCACCGCCACCGGGTACTGCGGCACGTTGGGCATCATGATCGCCACCCGGTCACCCTTGACCAGCCCCAGGCCCTGCAGGTAGGCCGCGAACGCCTGCGACAGACTGTCGACCTGGGCATAACCCACGTCCTTGCCCATGAAGCTGTAAGCGGTGCTGGCGGCGTGTTTCTGGAAGCTCTCTTCCAGCAGATGCACCAGCGAGGGGTATTGCTCGACGTCGATGTCGGCCGGCACACCGTCCGGATACGCACCCAGCCAGGGGCGGGCGGCGGACGCCTGCGTCGGTTCAGTCATGAAAGGGTCTCCAGGATCGGTGTTGTTGTGCAGCATGCATTCTCCCGTTCCGGCCCGGAACCCCGAGCGCGTGTTTTCCCTGACGCGATTCTGACGCATCCCTCACGGGCGGCAGTTCCTGCGCAGTTCACGCTATCAAAAGTGAACGCCCGCCAGGCGCGCCCCCGGAAAGCACAAGGCCCGGACGCGCCGGGCCTTGGGGATGTGGGCGGGATCAGCCCCGCAGCGCAGCCAGCACCTCGTCCAGCATCTTCTTGGCGTCGCCGAACAGCATGCGGTTGTTGTCCTTGTAGAAGAGCGGGTTGTCCACGCCCGCGTAGCCACTGGCCATGGAGCGCTTCATCACGATGGAGGTGCGCGCCTTCCACACCTCCAGCACCGGCATGCCGGCAATGGGGCTGGTCGGGTCGTCCTGGGCGGCGGGGTTCACGATGTCGTTGGCACCGATGACCATGGTGACGTCGGTGTCGGGAAAGTCCTCGTTGATCTCGTCCATTTCCAGCACGATGTCGTAGGGCACCTTGGCCTCGGCCAGCAGCACGTTCATGTGGCCCGGCATGCGGCCGGCCACCGGGTGGATGCCGAAGCGCACGTTCACGCCCTTCTCGCGCAGCAGCTTGGTGATCTCGAACACCGTGTGCTGGGCCTGGGCCACCGCCATGCCGTAGCCGGGCACGATGATCACGTTCTTGGCTTCGCGCAGCAGCTCGGCGGTCTCGGTCGCACTGACCGGCGTCACCTCACCCTGCGGTACGGCCGCGGCACCGGCGGCGGCCTTGGGTGTGGGCGCTCCGCCACCGAAGCCCCCGGCGATCACACTGATGAAGTTGCGGTTCATCGCGCGGCACATGATGTAGCTGAGGATGGCACCCGAGGAGCCCACCAGCGCGCCGACCACGATCAGCAGGTCGTTGCTGAGCATGAAGCCGGTGGCCGCCGCCGCCCAGCCCGAATAGCTGTTGAGCATGGACACCACCACCGGCATGTCGGCACCGCCGATGGCCATCACCATGTGGATGCCGAACAGCAGCGCGATCACGGTCATCACCAGCAGCGGCGTCATGCCGGACTGGATGTCGTGTGCATTCAGGAAGGCGCGGCCGAACCAGATCACGACCAGCAGGCCGATCAGGTTGAGCCAGTGGCGGGCCGGCAGCAGCAGCGGCTTGCCACCGATGCGCCCGCTGAGCTTGCCGAAGGCGATCAGCGAACCCGAGAAGGTGATGGCACCGATCAGGATGCCGATGTAGATCTCCATCTCGTGGATGGCTTTTTCGGCCGGAGTGGCGAACACCGTGGACGTGTCCACGTAGCTGGCAAAGCCCACCAGGCAGGCCGCCAGGCCCACCAGGCTGTGCATGAGCGCGACCAACTCGGGCATCTGCGTCATCTGCACCTTCTTGGCGGCGATCAGGCCGATGGCACCGCCGACGACGAGCGCGCCAACGATGTATGGGATGCCGGCCGCGGTGACGCGCGGGCCGAGCACGGTGGCCAGCACGGCGATGGCCATGCCGACCATGCCGAACAGGTTGCCACGGCGCGCGGTCTCAGGATTTGACAGGCCACCCAGGCTGAGGATGAACAGGATGGTGGCGCCGATGTAGGCCATGGTGGCCAGACTGGAGGTCATGGGAGTCGTCCTCTTCTTTTCTTATTTGCGGAACATCGCCAGCATGCGGCGCGTGACGGCGAAACCGCCGAACATGTTGACGGCGGTGAGCACCAGCGCGAGCACGGCGCAGCCCAGGATCAGGGTGTTGGGCCGGTCGGCGGCACCGGCCGCGTCCAGCGGCGGCGCGACCTGGATCAGCGCGCCGATGGCGATGATCGAGCTGATGGCGTTGGTCACGCTCATCAGCGGCGTGTGCAGCGAAGGCGTGACGTTCCACACCACCATGTAGCCCACGAAGCAGGCCAGCACGAACACCGTGAAGTGCGACAGGAACGAGGCCGGCGCGTAAAGGCCGACCAGCGCGAACAGCACGGCGCCCAAGCCGAACACGATGGCCAGGGTCTGGGCCGACATCGGCTCGCCGGGGCCGTGGCCATGGGCCGGCGCCTTGGGCGCGGCCGCCGCGGGCTTGGCCGGCGGTTTGGGCGCCGCAGCGATGGGCGGCGCGGGCCAGGTGATCTCGCCCTCCTTGACCACGGTCAGGCCGCGGATCGCGTCGTCCTGCATGTTGACGTTGATCACGCCATCCTTGGTCTTGCACAGTTCCTCGGTCAGGCGGAACAGGTTGGTGCCGTACAGCGTGGAGGACTGGCGCGCCATGCGCGAGGCCAGGTCGGTGTAACCGACGATGGTCACGCCGTGCTTGACGACCGCCTTGCCGGGTTCGGTGAGTTCGCAGTTGCCGCCTTGCTCGGCCGCCATGTCCACGATCACGCTGCCGGGCTTCATGCTGCGCACCATCTCGGCCGTGATCAGGCGCGGCGCCGGTTTGCCCGGGATCAGCGCGGTGGTGATGATGATGTCGCACTCCTGGGCCTGCTGCGCGTACATGGCGCGCTGCGCGGCCTGGAAGCCCTCGCTCATGACCTTGGCGTAGCCGCCGCCGCCCGAGCCCTCTTCCTCGTAGTCCACCTTGACGAACTCGCCGCCCAGCGAAACCACCTGGTCGGCCACCTCGGCGCGCGTGTCGTTGGCGCGCACGATGGCGCCCAGGCTGGCGGCCGCGCCGATGGCGGCGAGACCCGCCACACCGGCGCCGGCGATGAACACCTTGGCCGGTGGCACCTTGCCTGCGGCGGTGATCTGGCCGTTGAAGAAGCGGCCGAAGGCGTTGGCCGCCTCGACCACCGCGCGATAGCCGCTGACGCCGGCCATGGAAGTCAGCGCATCCATCTTCTGCGCGCGGCTGAGCGTGCGCGGCAGGCAATCGATGGCCAGCACCGTCACCTTTTTCGCGGCCAGCTGCTGCATCAGATCCGGGTTCTGCGCCGGCCAGACGAAGCCGATCAGGGTCTGGCCCTCGCGCATCAGCGCCACCTCGTCGGGCGTGGGCGGACGCACCTTGAACACGATGTCGGCGCCGGCCCAGAGCTCGGCGGCCGAACCGGCGATGCCGGCGCCCGCTTCGCGGTAGGCGTCGTCGGACAGGTCGGCCAGCGCGCCCGCACCGGTTTCCACCACCACGCCGAAGCCCAGCTTGGCGAGCTTGGCGACGACGTCGGGCACGGTGGCCACGCGTTTTTCGCCAGGGAAGGTTTCACGGGGGATGCCGATGCGCTGCGGCGTGGCAGCGGCGGTGTCGGTCGGGGCGCCAGAAGTCATGGGCAGGTCCTCAATGCTGGGAGTTCAGAAAACAGTGCAGGGTGTGCGCTCAGCCGCCGTTGGCCACGGCGGGTGGGGGCGGCGGTGGCGCGACCACCTGGAGGGACGGCATGTCCAGTCGGCCGGAGAGCGAATAGACGCTGCTCTTGACCGCGTCCTTGAGCTGGCGCCCCCACGCCACGTGGGAGGGCGGCACGTCCTTGGGCAGTGCGTCCGCGGCGGCCGTGCCGTCGGCGCTGATCGGAAACACCGTGAAGACGCGCACGTCCACGAACGACCCCGTGGAGATCGCATGCCGGCTCCACACGGTGTAGAACGGTGGCAGCTTGGCGCCTTCTGTCAGCAGCTCGCCTTCCAGCTGGGGCGCCAGCGCCTTGATCACACTGGCGCCGTTGTACCGCGGCATCACGGTGAGGCACTGCGCGAAGCTGGCCCGGAAACCCTCGTTGCCTTCGCGGTAGTTGCGGTCGTCGGACTTGCAATTGGGCGAGTACGACATGTAGCCGCCCCGTCCACCGCCCATGCCGGCCGAGTTGGTGCTCACCAGGACCAGCAAAGGCGCTTCGCGGACGGACTCGGCGCGGACAAAGAGCTTGGCCTGCACCTCCAGCGCACCTGATTTTTCACCCCCGTAGGCCTGCGCCGCATCGGGCAGGGGCACTTCCTTCCAGCCCTCGTCGGTGAACCGGATGTCCACTCGCCCGACCGAGAACTCGGCCGCGTGGCCGGTCACCGCTGCCCACAGTGCGCACCCGACAACCGCTGACTTCCACATTCCTCTGGACATCTTGTTGCTTCCCCTCATGTGTGCCAGGCCCTCCGCCCGGTGTGTTGTTCGTCGTGCCGATCACGCGCCGTCCCTGGTCGGCGCCAGCGCCCGTCCCTGGGCACGTCCGGCAGCGCGCCAGCTTAACCGACGCGTTTCGGGTCTTCGCCGCCGGCAAGCCCTTGTCGCACAAGGGTTTGTACCAAGCGCCCGGGTCGCGCAGGTGCCCGAGCCCGCCGGGCATTTCATGATGCGGCAGAAGGTCCCGTTGAAAGGAACACCCGAACGGTCGGTCGGGATAATGCGGCCATGAACACCCGATGGAAACCCAGCGTCACCGTGGCCGCGATCATCGAGCGCGAGGGCCGCTACCTGCTGGTGGAGGAAGAGACGCCCGAAGGCCTTCGCCTGAACAACCCGGCCGGTCACCTGGACCCCGGCGAGAGCCCCGAACAGGGCGTGGCGCGCGAGGCGCTGGAGGAGACCGCCTTTGTCTTCCGGCCCACCGCCCTGGTCGGCATCTACCTCTCGCGCTTCCAGCGCGAGCGCACGGGCGAAGACATCACTTACCTGCGCTTTGCGTACTGCGGCGACCTGGGCGACTTCGATGCGCAACGCCCGCTCGACACCGGCATCGTGCGCTCCCTGTGGATGACGCCCGACGAGGTGCGCGCCAGCACGGACCGCCACCGCAGCCCGCTGGTGCTGCGCTGCATCGAGGACCACCGGGCGGGCCAGCGCTTCGCGCTGGAGGCGGTGCACACCGACCTGTCGGTGTTCAAGGCGCGCTGACCCCCGCACCGGCCTTGGCCGTCTGCGGACGGCTCACTATCATCAGCGGCTCCCACCCACGGTTTTCCCGACACCGGCGCTGCACCCCTTGGAAACCCCAGGCACCCCCCCGCTGCTGCCCCCTGAACTGCTGGCCATGATGGCGCGCGGCGTCTCGGTCATCGTGAGTTCCTGCGGGGCCGACCTCACCCCCAGCCTGATGCGCGCGGTGGGCAGCCAGGTGGCACCGCAGGGCGAGCAGATCACGGTGTTTCTCAACCGCCAGCAGTCGGCGCAGCTGCTGCGCGACGTGGCCCGCAGCGGTCGGGTCGCGGTGGTGTTCAGCGAACCCCACAGCCACCGGACGGTGCAACTCAAATCCAGTCGCGCGCGCCTGCGCGAGGTCACGCCCGACGACGTGCCCGCCCTGCAGCGCTACCTGCAGGCCATGCAGGGCGAGCTGGGCCGCATCGGCTTCGCCCCCGACTTCGCCGCCGCCATGCTGGCCCACCGGCTGGAGGACCTGAGCGCCGTCAGCTTCGCGCCGGAACAGGCCTTCGACCAGACCCCGGGCCCCCGGGCGGGGCAGCCGCTCCAGGGGCCGGCATGAACAGCCCGGTCACGCTGGGCGAGGTGCGGCCCTGCTTCGAAGGGGCCATCCCGGCCATCATGGCCACCACGGCGGCCGACGGCACGCCCAACGTGGCCTACATCTCGCAGGTGTTCCATGTGGACGAGCGGCATGTGGCGCTGTCCTTCCAGTTCTTCAACAAGACGCGCCGCAACATCCTGGAGCACCCGCTGGCCACGGTGTTGCTGCTGCACCCGGTGACGGCGCAGTTCTACCGGCTGCACCTGCGCTACCTGCGCACCGAAACCGGCGGCCCGGTGTTCGAGAGCATGAAGGCCCAGCTCGCCGGCATCGCCTCGCACAGCGGCATGGCCAGCGTCTTCGTGCTGCGCGGCTCCGACATCTACGAGGTGCTCGACACCGAACGGGTGGCCGGCGAGCCGCTGCCCGGCAGCGCGCCGCGCTGCAGCCTGCTGGGCGCGCTGCGCCGCGGCAGCGAGCGGCTGGCCCGCGCCACCACGCTGGACGAGGCGCTGGAGGCCACGCTGCAGACGCTGGAACACGACATGGACATCGCCCATGCGATGGTCCTGATCGCCGACCCCGTCACGCTGCGCCTCTACACCGTGGCCAGCCACGGCTACGCCACCTCGGGCGTGGGCTCCGAGATTGCGCTGGGCGACGGCGTGATCGGCGTGGCCGCCCGCGAAGGCACGCCGGTGCGCATCATGCACATGACCAGCGCCTACCTCTACAGCCAGGCGGTGCGCAGCGGCCTGCAGGACCGGGGCCTGGCGCCGGCCGACATGACCGAGATCCCCTACCCCGGACTGCCCGAGCCCCACAGCCAGCTGGCGGTGCCGCTGCGCGCGGGCGACCGGGTGCTGGGCGTGCTGTTCGTCGAGAGCCCGCAGGACCTGCGCTTCGGCTTCGAGGACGAAGACCTGCTGGTCACGCTGGCGGGCCAGCTGGCCGCGGCCATCGACCGGCTGCAGGAAACGCCGGAGCTGGGTGATCACCCCGGGGGCGGCGACCCCGCGCCAGCGGCGGCGCCCCCGCGGGGCCCCGCCCTGCAGGTGCGCTACTACCCGGCCAACCACAGCGTCTTCATCAACAACACCTACCTCATCAAGGGTGTGGCCGGCGCCATCCTCTGGAAGCTGCTGCAGGTGCACCGCCGCGAGGGCCGCCAGGAGTTCTGCAACCGCGAGCTGCGGCTCGACCCCGGGCTGGGTCTGCCCGACGTGGTGGACAACCTGGAGGCGCGGCTGCTGCTGCTCGCGCGCCGCCTGCAGGAGCAGTGTCCGGCGCTGCGCATCGAGAAGACCGGCCGCGGGCGCTTCCGCCTGCAGGTCGGCGCCGCGGTCGACCTGCAGGCCGTGCAGGCCTGAAGATCGGCCGGCGGCTCAGCCCGCGTCCACCAGCCCCGGCACGGCCGGCAGGCCCAGACCCCGGGTCAGCTTGGCCCAGTCGCGCGCCGCCAGATACGGCTGCACGACATCGAGCACCGCACGGAACACCGGCTCCGGCGCCTCCTGGCGCATGCCGCCCAGCACCGCCAGCCGCTCGGGCGCGTTCATCTGCGGCAGCATCCAGCGCATCACCAGCATCATCTCGCCCGGCGGGATGGTCGCCACCAGCGCGCCATGGATCGCGCGCAGCTCCTCGTCGGTGTAGGCGCACCACAGTGCGGCGTTGTGCTCGGTTTCCTCCACATGCATGTGCCGCAGGTTCTCGGCCACAAAGAGCGAAAGGTCCAGGTACAGCGTGTGCAGGGCACCCGCCAGTGCCGTGCCGTCCAGCGTGTCCAGTTGCCGCGCCGCCGCCCGCAGACGGGCGATCTGCTCCAGGTGGCCCAGGTGCTCGTGTGCCACGTCGGCGCTCAGGCCGGGCGTGCGCGCCTCGATGGCGGGGTGCACGAAGTTGTTCTCGTGGTGCACGTGGGACACGCACAGGTCCATCAGCGCGCAGACACGGGCCCCGGCGTCGGTCACGTCCTGCCGGTCGGTCGGATCGGCGCGGCCGACCGCCAGCAGGCACTCGGCCATGACGGCGCGCAGCGCCTTGTGGATGCCGGCGTACAGGTCCTCGCGACCGGCGGCCTGGCTGGCCTCGGCCAGCTGTTTCATTTCCTGTTGGGTGATTTTCATGAAGACTTCCTCGTGCGGAGCGGGTCCGCTTTTGCTGTCTGGCGACAGCGCCCCATGCGTTGCCTGCCATGGGAAGAAAGTCTAGGAATCGGTGTCCGGGCGCGCTGCTAAATAGCGCTTAAGAACATCCTAAAAACACCTTAAGCGCGCCGATTCACTCAGAACCGCTCACCCGGCCGCGCCCCTGCTTGATCTGGGACCGGCTGGCCTTGCCCGCCAGGCGGCGCTGCTTGGAGGCCAGCGTGGGCCGTGTGGCCTTGCGCGCCTTGGGCACATGGGCGGCGGCGTTCACCAGCGCCTGCAGCCGTGCCAGCGCGTCGGCCTTGTTCTGCTCCAGGCTGCGGCTGGTCTGGGCCTTGATGACGATCACGCCCTGCTCGCTGATGCGCTGGTCGCCGTGCGCCAGCAGCCGCGCCTTCACCGCTTCGGGCAGCGACGAAGCGGCCACGTCGAAGCGCAGGTGCACGGCGTTGGAGACCTTGTTGACGTTCTGCCCGCCCGCACCTTGCGCGCGGATGGCGGTGAACTCCACTTCGGAAGGATCGATGCGCAGCATGGTGCGTGGCAGTGTGCCACGCGCGGCCTTCAATAACGTTCTTTCACACCCGTCACCATGGCCTTGACCAGCCGCGTGCGTTCGACGCGCCCCATCACGATGGCCGAGGCGGCGTGCACGCCGGCCGACAGCAGCAGGGCGTGGGCCAGCAGCTCGTGCAGATCCTGCAGCCACTCCTCGGCCCAGAAAGCGTCCAGCCCCTGCATCCAGCCGGTGACGCCCAGGGCCAGCACCAGGCCCATGAGCAGGAACATCATCAGGGCGCCCAGCGGGTTGTGGCCCCAGTGGTGCTCCGGGTGTCCCGAACGCATGGCGCGGACATGCCGCAGCAGGCGCGCAGGCGTCGGGAAAAAGTCGGCGAAGCGCGCATGGCGCGAACCGATGAAGCCCCAGACGATGCGCGCCACCACGAGCGCGGCGGCCAGGTAGCCGGCCCACTCGTGGAGCGTTTCGCCCTCTTCGAGCACGAACTGGTTGAGCAGCACCGTGCCGACCAGCGTCCAGTGAAAGACTCGGACAAACAGGTCCCAGACCGGGCGGCTGGGCTCGGAGAGCGCAGGGGTCTTCATCGCGCCGCAGCGATCACTTGGTTTCGAGCACGGCGGCGGTCACGGGGTCGAAGTAGATCTCGACCTTCTTGCCGGCCTTGTCGAAGCCATAGATTTCGTAGCACTCACCCTTGGAGACCTTGAAGGTCTTGATCTGGTAGCCCTTCTCTTCCAGGCCCTTCTTGAACTGGGCTTCGGGCATCCACTTTTCCTTGGGTTGTTCGCACTTGGGACCGGCCAGAGCAACACCGGAAACGGCGACCAGGAGGGCGGCGACAGCAATCGATTTCATCGGGAACATCCTTTTCAATAGCACCCCAGCACGTGCTGGTATGGGTATTGAAGCGATGCCGGATTAGCCCGACCTTAAATGGGCTGTGTGATTGTGTGACCGTCTGTGTGACCGCTGTTGAGTGCGGTCACCGCCCCGTCTCAGGCGGATGCGGGGCGCTGCTCGCGGCCGCTGCGCCACATCAGCAGCACCGCCAGAAGCGCCGAGGCCACCATGAGGAACAGGCTGACGGCGTTGAGCACGGGCGTCGCGCCCTCGCGCATGCGGCCGTACATCAGCACGGTCAGTGGCGCGTCCGAGCCCACCAGCATCAGCGTGGTGTTGAAGTTCTCGAACGACATCAGGAAGGCCATGGCCGCGGCGCCGATCATGCTCGGGCGCAGGTAGGGCAGCGTGATGGTCCACAGCACCGCGGCGGGGCTGGCGCCGAGGTTGAGCGCGGCCTCTTCGAGCGTGCGGTCGAAGCGGCGCAGGCTGGCCGAGATGGTCAGCGTGGCGATGGTGACGATGTAGCTGAACTGGCCAAGGATCACCAGCGGCAGGCCCGGCCGCAGGAACTCCAGCTCGAGCCCCCAGGTGGCGTCGGCGAAGTTGGCGATGCGGCTGGCGAAGGCGAGGATGGAGATGCCCAGGATCACGCCCGGGATCACCAGCGGCACCATGGAAAGCAGCGCCACCGCGCTTTTGCCCGGAAACTCGAAGCGCTCCAGCAGGAAGGCGTTGCAGGTGCCCACCACCACCGACAGCACCGTCACCCACAGCGCCACCCAGGCGCTCACACCGATGGCCTTGAGCAGCTCGGCGTCGTGCAGCAGGCCGGTGCGGCGCTCGCTGTCGGCAAAGAACCAGTCCAGCGTGAAACCCATCCACGGGGGCGTCGGGTAGTCGGCGTTGTTGAACGCGAACACCGCCACCACCACCAGGGGCACGAACAGGAAGATGAAGAAGGCGCCGACGAAAGCGGCAAGGCCGAAGCGTTGGGATGCAGGGCGGGGCAGGCTCGGAATCATGTCAGCTGGCCTTCATCACGGCGCCAAACCGCTGACCCGTCAGTTTCAACCCGGCCCACACCAGCAGGCTGGAGAGGAACAGCAGCAGGAAACCGAAGGCCGCGCCCTGGTTCCAGTTGAAGCGGGTGATGAACTGGGTGTAGATCTGCTCGGTGAACCAGAGCGAGTCCTTGCCGCCCAGCAGCGTGGGCGTGAGGTAGTTGCCCAGGCAGAGCATGAAGACCACGATGGAGCCGGCGGCGATGCCCGGCGCAGCGTGCGGAATGACGATGCGGCGCACGATGTTGGCCGTGCTGCCGCCCAGGTCGTAGGCAGCCTCGATCAGGCTGTCGTCCAGGCTCTCCAGGCTGTTGACCAGCGGGATCACCATGAACAGCAGCGAGGCGTACACCAGGCCCACGAGGATGGTCGCGTCGTGGTAGAGCAGTTCCACCGGCTGGTTCGCCAGCCCCGTGGCCTGCAGCAGCCGCGAGACCACGCCGGTTTCGCGCAGCAGGATCAGCCAGCCCAGGGTGCGCACCATCTCGCTGACCCAGAACGGCAGCAGGCACAGCACCAGCAGCACCATCTTGAGCCGCCCCTGGGCGACCTTGGCGATGTACCAGGCGGCGGGAAAGGCCAGCAGCAGCGTGCACAGCGTCGCCAGCACCGACATCACCGCGGTGCGCACAAAGGTGTTCCAGTACAGCGGCTCGTCGACGAAGGTGCGGTACTGGGCCAGGCTGGGCGCGTACTCGCCCGGGCCCACGCGCGCCTGCAGCGACAGCAGGGCCAGCTCGACGTGCGGCAGCACCACCAGCCCGCCCAGCCAGAGCAGGGCCGGCGCGAGCAGGACGAGCAGCATCCAGCGGCGGTGCGTGGCGACGTCCATCGTGCTCAGGCCGCGAAGCACCAGGCCTGCGATGGCTGGTAGGAAAAATGGACCGTCTCGCCGGCGCGCAGGTCGGCCAGGCGGCCGGTCAGCGGCAGCGCGATCTGCAGCGGCGTGCCGGTGCGCGCTTCCTGCACCTGCACGGTCGAATTGCCACCGTCGAACAGCACGGCCATCACGGTCGCGCTCCACGCCGGCTCGCCGGCGGGCAGCTCGCGCGGGCTGCGGCCGATCTCGATGGCTTCGGGCCGGATGAACAGGCTGGCGGTCTGGCCCTGGTCCACCGCGCCCACGCGCTGCGCCCACAGCCCCAGGCCACCGCCGGTGCGCAGCAGCACCTGGTCGCCGTTGCGGGTTTCGATCTGGCCCTCGACGCGGTTGTTGTGGCCCACGAAGCCGGCGACGAAGGCCGTCTGCGGCTGGTAGTACAGGTCCTGCGGCGAACCGAGCTGCTCGAAGCGCCCGTGGTTCATCACCGCGACCTGGTCGGACATGACCAGGGCTTCGCTCTGGTCGTGCGTGATGTAGACGAAGGTGGTGCCGACTTCGGCCTGCAGCTGCTTGAGTTCGACCTTCATGTGCTCGCGCAGCTTGAGGTCCAGCGCGCCCAGCGGCTCGTCCAGCAGCAGCAGCGCGGGTTCGAGCACCAGCGATCGCGCGATGGCCACGCGCTGCTTCTGGCCGCCCGAGAGCTGGTCGATGCGCTTGCCCTCGCTGCCGGGCAGGCCGACGCGCCGCAGCATGTCGGTGACCTTGCCTTTGGCCACACCGCTGCGGACGCCGCGCCGCTCCAGCCCGTAGGCGATGTTCTCGCCCACCGTCATCATCGGGAACAGCGCCAGGTGCTGGAACACCATGTTCACCGGCCGCCGGTTGGGCGGCACGCCGTGCATGGACTGGCCCTTGATCACGATGTCGCCCGCGTCGGGGGCGATGAAGCCCGCGATCATGCGCAGCAGCGTGGTCTTGCCGCAGCCCGAGGGACCGAGGATGGAGAAGAAGGAACCGGAACGGACGCCGAAGCTCAGGTCGTCGACCGCCGCAAACGCGCCGTAGCGCTTGCGGACGGCCTGGATCTGAAGGTCGAAGGCGCCCGCGCGGTCCGCGGCGTGCGCGGTCACGGCGGGGGCGGCGGGCATCGGCTTACTTGGCGGCCTTGATGCGGTCGAGCACGCGGCCTTCGATGTCCTCGATGCCGGCGGGCACGGCGGGGTACCACCTGATGTTCTTCAGCGCGGCCTCGGGGAAGCTGTCGGCGAACTGCTTCTTGAGCACCGGGTCCATGCCGGCGTCGCCGCCCTTGGCGGCGGTGAAGTTGCCGGCCGAGGTGGCGACCTTGGCGGCGATCTCGGGGCGCATGTTGAAGTTGATCCAGGCGTAGGCGGCCTCGTCGTTCTTGCCCTTGGCCGGCAGGGCGAAGGTGTCGACCCAGCCCAGCGCGCCGGACTTGGGCGCAACGTACTTGATGTCGGGGTTGGTCTTGTTCAGGCCCCAGCCACCGGTGTCCCACATCATGGCGGTGGTCAGTTCGCCCGAGCGCATGCCGGCCAGCAGCTGGTCCTTGCCGTCCCAGAAGAATTTCACGTTCTTCTTGCACTCGGTCAGCGCCTTGCCCACATCGTCCATCAGCGCGCCGTAGGCCTTGGCGTCGCTGTAGAGCGCGAAGGGGTTCTTGCCGGACGCGAAGGCGAAGGCGATCAGCGTGGGGCGCTTCAGGCGCATGCTGACCTTGCCGGCGTTCTCGGCGGCGCACAGATCGGTGTAATCGGCGGCCTTGCTGATCTTGGTGTTGACCACGAGACCGTCGGTGCCCCAGATGTGCGGCACGGCGTAGACCTTGCCGCCCACGGTGGTGTTCAGGCGCGTGGCTTCGAGCATCGAGGGAATGAACTGCTCGGACTTGATCTTGGAGAGGTCCATCGGCTTGTAGATGCCGAACTCGGCCTGCGGGCCTGCGATGCGGTCCTGGCTGGGCTGGGCCAGGTCGAAGCCGGCACCGGCGGTGGCGCGCAGCTTGGAGATCATTTCCTCGTTGTTCGAGAGCGTGACCTCGACCTTGATGCCGGTCTCCTTGGTGAACTGCTCCATCACGTCCTTGGGCACGTAGTCGGCCCAGGTGATCAGGCGGAGGGTCTTGTCCTGGGCATGGGCGGCGCCAACGGTCAGCAGCAGCGCGGCCAGGGCCACGCGGGAGATCTTGCTCTTCATGGGTGTGCTTTCAGGGTGGATGACGACAACATGGACCGCCGCCGCGGGATTGCGGCGGGCGTGGCGGAAACAGCGCAACGCAGAATCCGGCAAAGCCCAGCGTATGTCAAGCACGTGAAAGTCCCGTGACAGCGCGCCACGGTGCGCGCCGGTTCAGCCCGGTCCGTGCAGCGACCGCAGCCCCAGGTGGTGCATCAGTTCGCGCAGGATCAGCAGCACCGCGTCTCCTGCCGCATCGTCGAAAGCCGTGCCACGCGCCGAGGGTGCGCCGACCGCCCGGGCCGCCAGCAACTGGTACTCGCGCTCAATGCCGTCCAGGCCAATGGACCCCTGCGCCAGCGCTGCAATGGCACCGCCGCGATGCAGCGGCGCCAGACTGCGCGCACTCAATACCATGTGCGCCCCGCGCGGAACCTCGGACGCCACGCGCTCGATCGCGTCCTCCACGGTCTGGATGCCGTTTTCCACCGCCAGCGCCGATGGCCCCGACGGCGTCAATGGCCACAGCGAGGCCGAACCCACGGGCAGGGTCCAGGTGGTGCCAGTGGGGGTGTTGATCACGGTCTCGCGTGCCCCGATGTCCAGCGCGAGCCGCGGGCCGGTGCCGCAGGTGTTCACGGCGCCACCTCGTCCAGCGCACGGGCCAGCAGCGCCAGGGCGCGCGGGTCGATGCCGTGCGCGAGGCCGGGCAGCAGGTCGGCCCGCGCATCGGCGCCCAGGGCCTGCAGCTGCTGCGCGCCCTGCACACTGAACGCCGCCGGAATCACCGGGTCCTGCTCGCCGTGGATGAAGCGGAAGGCCACGCCCGCCGGCGCGGTCTGCGGCGGCGCGGCGAAGCGCCCGGACATCGCCACCACCCGCGCGGCCAGCGGCTCGCCGGCCCGCGTCGATTCGAGCGACATGATCGCCCCCTGCGAGAAGCCCGCCAGCACGGTCTGTGCCGCGCCCAGCCCGGTGTGGGCCTGCCAGCGCCGCACGGTCTCGGCAAAGCGCGGCATCACCGCCGCGATGCGCTCGCTGCGGTTGGCCTCGGTCACGCCCTGCACGGAAAACCACTGCCAGCCGCCGCCCAGGTCGGACGCGAAGGGCGACCGCACCGCCACGACCCAACGGTCCTCGCGGGCCAGCGCGGAACCCAGCGGCTCGAAGCCTTCGGGGCTCGCGCCCACACCGTGGAACAGCAGCACCAGCTGGCGCGCGGGCGCCGTGGGACGGTGCAGGACAAGGTCGCCCGCGGGTGCTTCGGTTCGTGCGTCCATGTTCAGGCCTCCACCGACGCGGGCACGTCACCGAAGCGGAACGCGTCCATGACCAGCACGCCGTGCGTGACGCCCCCGTCGATGCGCGTGGCCGGCACCTCGGCGCCAGCGGCACCGGCGGCCACCATCAGCGGCCACAGGTGTTCGGCCGTGGGATGGGCGCGCTGGGCGTGCGGCGCCATCGCCATGGTCTGCTGCAGGCGCGCGTGGTCGCGGCCGGTCACGACACCGTTGATCCAGTGCGCGAACTCGACCGCGTAGGTTTCGGCCTTGGCGTCGGGCGCGTCGAAGCGCACCTCGTAGAGGTTGTGCGTCAGGCTGCCGGAGCCGATCACCAGCACGCCCTCCTCGGCCAGCGGCGCCAGCGCCTGGCCGTAGGCGTAGGCGCGCTCGCCGTCCAGCCGCGCGGGCAGCGAGACCTGGAACACCGGCACGTCGGCATCGGGCAGCAGGTGCATCAGTGGCACCCAGGCGCCGTGGTCCAGGCCCCACTGCGTGTCGGCCTCGGCCGCGTAGCCGGCGGCGCGCAGCAGCTCGATGGCGCGCTGCGCCACGTCGGGCGCGCCGGGCGCGGGGTACTGCAGCTGGTAGAGCGCGGGCGGGAAGCCGCCGAAGTCGTGGATGGTCTGCGGCCGCGGCGTGGTGGCCACACGCGGCTCGCGCGTGGTCCAGTGCGGCGAGACGACGAGGATGGCCCTGGGCCGCGGCAGGGTGTGGCCCAGCGCGGTGAGCGCAGGGCCGGCCTGGCCAGGATCGATGGCGAAGGTGGGCGAACCGTGGGAGATGAAGAGCGTGGGCAGGCGGGACATCGCGGATTCCTGGTGGGTGGCGCCGGGTGTGGCGGCATGGGACTCACTGTAGGACCGGCACCCGCCGCCATCGTTCGAAGCCCTCGCCGGTCACGTTCCAATTTTTTGAAGCCGGGGTCGGCCGGAACACCGGCTGGGATAATCCACCCCATGGCAAACAAGCAACGTGTGGTGGTCGGATTGAGCGGGGGCGTGGACTCCGCGGTGAGCGCGCACCTGCTCAAGGAGCAGGGCTACGAGGTCATCGGCATCTTCATGAAGAACTGGGAGGACGACGACAACAGCGAATACTGCTCGTCCAACATCGACTTCGTGGACGCCGCCTCGGTGGCCGACGTGCTGGGAATCGAGATCGAGCACGTCAACTTCGCGGCCGAGTACAAGGACCGGGTGTTCGCCGAGTTCCTGCGCGAGTACTCGGCCGGCCGCACGCCCAACCCCGACATCCTCTGCAACGCCGAGATCAAGTTCAAGGCCTTCCTGGACCACGCCATGCGCCTGGGGGCCGAGAAGATCGCCACCGGCCACTACGCCCGCGTGCGCCTGAACGAGCAGACCGGCAAACATGAGCTGCTCAAAGGCCTGGACCCGCTGAAGGACCAGAGCTACTTCCTGCACCGCCTCAACCAGGCGCAACTCTCCAAGACCCTGTTCCCGGTCGGCGAGCTGCCCAAGACCGAGGTGCGCCGCATCGCCGCCGAGATCGGCCTGCCCAACGCGAAGAAGAAGGACAGCACCGGCATCTGCTTCATCGGCGAACGGCCGTTCCGCGACTTCCTCAACCGCTACATCGCCAAAGAACCCGGGCCGATCAAGGACCCGACGGGCCGCACGATTGGCCAGCACGTGGGCCTGAGCTTCTACACCCTGGGCCAGCGCCAGGGCCTGGGCATCGGCGGCATCCGCGAGAAGGGTGCGCAGAAAGGCGGCAACGAACACGAGCCCTGGTTCGTCGCGCGCAAGGATGTGGAGAAAAACATCCTGTGGGTGGTGCAGGGCCACGACCACCCCTGGCTGCTGGCGCCCAGCCTGCGCGCCGAGGATCTGAGCTGGGTGGCGGGCGAGGCGCCGACGGTGTCGGCCATCGCCGCCAAGACGCGCTACCGCCAGAGCGACGCGGCCTGCTCGCTGGCCGTGGACGACACCGGCTTCACGCTGCGTTTTGCCGAGCCGCAGTGGGCGGTGACGCCGGGCCAGAGCGCCGTGCTGTACGACGGCGAGGTCTGCCTGGGTGGCGGCGTGATCCACACCGAGGCCGCGAACGCGCCCTGAGGCGCGCCGCCCGCGGAGTCATTCCGCCGTGATCTTGCGGGCCTGTATGGTGGCGGCCCACTGGGCCGATTCCTTCTTCATGAAGGCCGCGAAGTCGGCGCGCGTGGTGGGCTGGGGCGTCAGGCCGTGGTGCATCAGGGCCTCCTTCACGCCCGGGTCGTTCAGCACCTTCACGATCTCCTGGTTCCAGCGGTCCAGCAGCGGCACCGGTGTCTTGCCCGGGGCCACGAAGGCGTACCAGTTCAGCGCCTCGAAGCCCGGGTAGCCGGCTTCGGCCACGGTGGGGATGTGGGGCAGGTAGGCCGGGCGCGTGAGGCCGGTCGTGGCCAGGGGCACCAGCTTGCCGCTCTCGATGTGGGGCATGGCCGTGGGCGGCGCCGAGAAGTAGGCGGCGATGCGCTCGCCCAGCAGGTCCTGCAGCGCGGGCGCGCCGCCTTTGTAGGGTACGTGGACCATGTCGATGCCGGCGCGCTGGTTGAACAGCTCACCCGCCAGGTGCGAGGCCGAGCCGGGGCCGGTGGAAGCGAAGTCCAGGCTGCCGGGCTTCTTCTTTTCGCGCTGCACGAATTCGGCCAGGGTCTTCACGCCCACGCCCTTGTGCACCACCAGCACGTTGGGGAAGTTGACGCCGCCCGAAATGGGCGCCAGATCGGTGAAGGGGTCGTAGGCCAGCTTCATCAAATGGGGCGCGATGGTCAGCGGACCCACCGAGCCGAACAGCAGCACCGAACCGTCGGGCGCCGCCTTGGCGACGAACTGGTGCGCGATGTTGCCGCCCGCACCGCCCTTGTTCTCCACGATCACCGACTGTCCGATGTTCTCGCCCAGCTTCTTGGCGATCAGGCGCGCGGCCGAGTCGGCCGCGCCGCCGGCCGCGAAGCCCACCACCAGCGTGACCGGCTTCTTGGGCGGGAAGTCCTGGGCCTGGGCCGACGTGTGAACAAGGCCTGCCAGCGACAGGGTGGACAGGGCGAGCGCGGTGGCGCGCAGGAAGGCTCGTTTGGGCAT
This sequence comes from Hydrogenophaga pseudoflava, assembly GCF_031020795.1. Taxonomy (GTDB): domain Bacteria; phylum Pseudomonadota; class Gammaproteobacteria; order Burkholderiales; family Burkholderiaceae_C; genus Hydrogenophaga; species Hydrogenophaga pseudoflava_A. Next base: position 87,850 of record NZ_JAVHJP010000009.1, on the reverse strand, counting down.
GGCAAGGTCTCCTCGGTGAGGTTCGTGGGGGGGAACAAGGGATGCGGGCGCAGGCCGCTCAGTCGGCGCCCAGGCCGATGGGGTTGGGCTGGCGCTTCTCCACCGCGTGGCGCAGCAGGGCGGCGGTGCGGAAGATGCCGTGGCCGAACTTGCCGTAGGGCAGCGTGGCGAACAGGGCCATCACCGCGCCCAGGTGCAGGCACAGCGTGAGCGCCAGGGCGGGGGTGCCGCGCGCCGCCCACAGGGCCAGGCCGCTGGTGGCGGTGAGGAACAGCAGGGCGATGAAGCCGCGGTCCATGGGCTTCTGCGCGGCGTCGCCGTGCAGCGGGTGGCGCCGCAGGTTCAGCCGCCACAGGCCCGCGGTGCCGATGGCCAGGCTCACACCGCCCGCCGCGCCCAGCAGCTTGGGCAGGCTGGGCAGGTCGTAGGGCGCGGGCAGGTCCAGCAGGTAGTGGTAGAGCGTGGCCACGCTGGTGGCCGCGAAACACAGCAGGAAGCCGTAGAAGGTGAGGTGGTGGTAACGCCGGCGCGCCAGCGTGTGGGCGTCGTCCTCGTTGTGGCAGCCGTCGCCGTGGCCTCCGTCCAGGTACTTCAGGCGCAGCACGGCACCGGTCGCCTCGGTGGTGGCCGGGGCCGACAGCGGCGCGCCGCTGGTGGCGGGCGTGATCTCGCGCCAGAAGCGGCGCACGCCCAGGCCCAGCGCCAGCGTGGCGAACCCGAACACCGGCGCGAACAGGCCCACCAGCAGGTTGTGCGGGAACAGGCCGTAGAAGTCGCTGCCCGGCGCGCTCCACAGCGCGCCCAGGCCCTGCCCCTGCAGCACCACGGCCAGCACCAGCACCAGGAACAGCGCCAGCCCGGCGGCCAGCGCCAGCGACAGCGTGAGCCCCTGGCGCTGGTAGAGCCGGCCCAGCGCGGGCGGCCAGGCGTAGTCCGCATAGGTCTGGCCGCGCACCTGCGCCATGGCCTGCGGCACGTTCACCGCAAACTCGTGCGGCGGCGCGTACTGGCAGGCGTGCAGGCAGGCGCCGCAGTTGTGGCAGAGGTTGGCCAGGAAGTGGATGTCGGCCTGGCCGAAGGCGAGCCGGCGCGTCATGGCCGGGAACACGGCGCAGAAGCCTTCGCAGTAGCGGCAGGCGTTGCAGATCTGCATCTGGCGCGCGACCTCGGTTTCGGGCGCGGACAGCACGACCTCGCCGTTCGCCAGGGCGCGGGCGTCGCGGGCCAGGGCTTCAAGCGTGTGCATGGCGCGCTCCTTTCCGCACGGCCTGCGCGGCCTGGGTGCCCGCGATGCGGCCGAAGGCGGTGCCGATGCTCATGCCCACGCCCGCGGTGTAGCCCTGGCCCAGCACGTTGCCGGCCATCATTTCGCCGGCCACGAAGAGGTTGTCGCTCGGCCGGCCGCCGAAGTGCACCGCGGCGGTCTCGTCGGTCTTGAGTCCGAGGTAGGTGAAGGTGACACCGGGCTTGAGCATGTAGCCGTAGAAGGGCGCGGTGTCGATGGGCCGGGCCCAGTGGGTCTTGGCGGGCGCCACGCCTTCGGTGTGGCAGTCGTCCAGCGCGGTGTGGTCGAAGGTGCCGACGCGGCAGGCGGCGTTGTAGTGATTCAGGGTCTGCATGAAGGTGGCCTGATCGAGGCCGAGCTTCTGCGCCAGCTCGGGCAGGGTGTCGGCCTTCACGCCGTCGAACACCGGCGGCATGAAGCGGCCGATGGCCTTGGCGTCGATGATGGAAAAACCCACCTGACCGGGCTGCTGCGCCACCAGGCGGCCCCAGATGGCGTAGCGCTTGGGCCAGAAGTCCTCGCCCTCGTCGTAGAAGCGGCGCGCCTCGCGGTTGACCACCACGCCCAGCGACACGCAGTCGATGCGGGTGCAGATGCCGCCGTCGTAGAGCGGCGCGCGCGCGTCGATGGCCACCATGTGCGCCTGCGTCGGGTCACCGATGGCGTCGGCGCCGAGGGCCAGCAGCTGCCTGAGCAGCACGCCCTGGTTGAAGCGCGTGCCGCGGATCAGGAAGTTGTCCGACGGCCATTCGCCCCGGGCGTTCTGGCCCCAGGCCTCGCGCAGCCAGTCGCGGTTCGACTCGAAGCCGCCGGCCGCCAGCACGCAGCTGCGCGCGGTGATGCGCTCGCCCTTCACCCAGGCGGCCACGAAGCGGTCTCCGTCCAGCTCAATGCGGTCCACCGGCGACCCGTAGCGCACCTGCACGCCCAGGCGCTCGGCGCTGCGGAAGTAGGCGTTGACCAGGGCCTTGCCACCGCCCATGAAGAAGGCGTTGGTGCGCGCCGTGTGCAGCGCGCCCGAGAGCGAGGGCTGAAAGCGCACGCCGTGGCGCACCATCCAGGGCCGGCAGGAGGCCGAGGCGCGGATCACCAGCCGGGCCAGCGCTTCGTCGGTCTTGCCGCCGGTGACCTTGAGCAGGTCCTGCCAGAACTCTTCCTCGGGATAGGCGTCGACCAGCACGTCCTGCGGCGCGTCGTGCATGCAGCGCAGGTTGCGGGTGTGGGCGGAATTGCCGCCGCGCCATTCGCGCGGCGCGGCTTCGAGCAGCAGCACGCAGGCCCCGGCCTCGCGCGCCATCAGCGCGGCGCACAGGGCGGCGTTGCCGCCACCGATCACCAGGACATCGGGGTCCGTTGACATGGGTCTCCTTCGTGTTCTCTCGTGGGGCGCCGGACCACATCCGGCACACGAAGAACTGTAGGAAGACCGCCGCCCGCTGTGCAGCGGGCCTGGGTCATGGGGGTATCACGGGTTGTGATGGGTGTCGGGCAGTGCCGCCAGCGCCGTGGCGCCGGCCCAGCGGCCCTCGCCCAGTAGCGTGCGCACACAGTCCTTGAGCACCACGCGCGCGGCCAGCGCGGCCGGCGAGAGCTCGTCTTCCGACAGGCTGCACAGCAGGTTCACGCGGCGCGCCGGCGCGTCGGCGACGCGCGCGCACTGGAAGCGCTGCGCCGCGTCCGGGTAGCGGCCCAGCGCCGCCCAGGGCTGCAGCGTGGCGCCCAGGCCGGCATCCACCGCGGCCATCACCATGGCCAGCGAATCCACCTCCAGCACCACGCGCGGCGAAATCCCCGCGCCCGCGAAGGCCGTGTCCAGCGTGCTGCGCAGACCGTGCGGCCCGGTGGGCAGGATCAGCGGCACCTCGGCCAGTCCGGCGATGGCGATCTCGGCCGGCAGGCGCGGCGCGCCCGCGCGCTGCACCAGGAACAGGTCTTCCTCCAGCAGCGGCATCACGCTCCAGCCGCGCCCGCCGCCGTCCTGCCGGGTCTGGTGCAGGCGGGTGTCGAACAGCACCGCCAGATCGAGCTGGCGGGCATTGAGCATGGCCGTGAGGTGGCCCGACATGCTCTCGACCATGTGCAGGCGCACGTCGGGGTAGCGCTCGCGCATGGCCTGCATCAGCGGAAGGCCCAGCACGGCCGAGGTGGTGGGCGCCAGCCCCACCGACACCGAGCCCGACAGGCGCGCCTGCTGTGCGGCCCGCATCGCCTGCTCGGCGTGGCGCAGGGTCAGCTGGGCCTCGCGAAAGAACGCCACGCCCGCCTCGGTGGGCGCCACGCCGCGCGGTGTGCGATGCAGCAGGCGGGTGGCGAGTTCGCTCTCCAGCCGGGTGATCTGCTGGCTCAGCGCCGACTGCACCAGGTCCAGCTCGATCGCGGCGCGGCTCATCGAGCCCAGCTCGACGATGCGCACGAAGTACCGCAGCTGACGCAGTTCCATGGGGTGGCCTGTGGTGGTGGTCCGCCCGCCGTGGCGGCGCGGGGTTCGGGGTGGCCGCCAGTTTATCGGCCGTCCGTGAAAATACCGCCACCACCACCCGCAACGCCTGCCCGCATGCACCTGCCCCTGACCGACTGGTTTCCCATCCTGCGCTGGGCGCGCGGTTACGGCCGCGCCACCGCCGTGGGCGACCTGACCGCGGCGGCCGTGGTGACGCTGCTGCTGATTCCCCAGAGCCTGGCCTACGCCCTGCTGGCCGGCATGCCCGCCGTGACCGGCCTGTACGCCAGCATGCTGCCGCTGGTGGTCTACGCCCTCATGGGCACCAGCCCGGTGCTGGCCGCGGGTCCGGCCGCGCTGCGCTCGATCATGTCGCTCGCAGCGGTGGGGGCGGTGGCCAGCGCCGGCGGTGCCGACTTCATCGCCGCCTCGCTGCTGCTGGCGGTGCTGGTCGGTGCCATGCTGCTGGTGATGGGGGCGCTGCGCATGGGCTTCATCGCGGGCTTTCTCAGCGCGCCGGTGCTCTCGGGCTTCGTCACCGCGTCGGGCCTGCTGATCGCCATGAGCCAGCTGCCCCACATGCTGGGCACCCCGCTGCGCAGCAGCAACCTGCTGCTGTTCGGACAAAGCCTGTGGCAGCACGCGGGCGACCTGCACCCCCTGACGGTGGCGGTGGGCCTGGCGGCGCTGCTGGTCCTGGCGGCGGCACGGCGCTGGCTCAAGCCGGGCCTGCTGCGCGCCGGTCTGTCCGCCGGAGGCGCCGACCTCGCGGCCAAGGCCGCGCCGCTGCTCATCCTGGCCGGGTTCATCGCGCTGTCCTGGTGGCAGGACTGGTCGGCACGGGGCGTGGCCGTGGTGGGCGAGGTGCCGCGGGGACTGCCCTCGCTGAGCGCCGGGGTCTTGCTGGGCGTGGACCCGTCCGTCCTGCGCGCACTGTTCCTGCCCGCGCTGCTGATCGCCATGCTCACCTTCGTGGAACAGATTTCCATCACCCAGGCGTTTGCCGCGCGACGGCGCGAGCGGGTGGACAGCGACGCCGAGATGCGGGCCATGGGCGCCGCGAACATCGCCGCAGGCCTGACCGGCGCCCACGCGGTGGGCGCCAGCTTCTCACGCACGGCGGTGATGCACGAGGCCGGCGCGCGCACCCCGGCGGTGGGACTGATCACTGCGCTGCTGCTGGGCGTCACGGCCCTGTTTTTCACGCCCTGGCTGCACCACCTTCCGCTGTCGGTGCTGGCGGCCACCATCGTCATGGCGGTGGGCAGCCTCGTCGACGGGCGCAGCTTCGCGCGCACCTGGCGCTTCTCGCGCGCCGACTTCGCTGCCCAGGCGCTGACCTTCGCCGTCACGCTGCTGGTGGACCTGGTCAGCGGGCTGGCGGTGGGCGTGCTGGCCTCGCTCACGCTGCACATCTGGCGCAGCAGCCGCCCGCACATCGCCGTGGTGGGCCGGGTGCCCGGCACCGAGCACTACCGCAACGTGCTGCGACACGAGGTGGTGACGCAGCCGCACATCCTGGGCCTGAGGGTGGACGAGAGCCTGTTCTTTGCCAATGCGCGCTACCTGGAGGACCGGGTCTCGGCCGAACTGACCGCCCATCCCGACGTGCGCCACGTGGTGCTGCAGTGCACCGCGGTGAACGACATCGACGCGAGCGCGCTGGAGAGCCTGCGCAACATCCACCGGACCCTGCAGGACGCCGGCATCTGCCTGCACCTGAGCGAAGTCAAAGGCCCGGTGATGGACCGCCTGCGCCGCAGCGACTTCCTGGAGCGGCTGTCGGGGCGCGTGTTCCTCACGCACCACCAGGCCATCAGCGCGCTGGACGAGCCCGCGCAGGACCCCGCGGCCCAGATCTGAATCCCGCAGGTACCCCCATGAAACCCCTGCCCGAACTCACCGCCTTCCTCGAAGGCCTGCCCGAGCCGCACATCCTGTTCGACGCGCAGTACCGCATCCTGGCGGCCAACGCCGCCTACCGGCGCCAGTTCAGCCCCGAGCGCAGCGTGGTCGGCCGGCGCTGCTACGAGGTCTCGCACCACTTCGCCGTGCCCTGCGACCAGGCCGGCGAGTCCTGCCCGCTGGCGCAGTCGAAGCTCTCGGGCCAGCGCGAGCGCGTGCTGCACCTGCACCACACGCACCGCGGCGAGGAGTACGTGAACATCGAGCTCTCGCCCCTGCCGGGCGCGGACGGGCAGCCGGCCTTTTTCGTGGAGAAGATGGAGCCGCTGCGGGTGGCCCAGGGCCAGCCGGCGGCGCAGGGCCTGATCGGCCGCTCGCCCGCCTTCCAGCGCATGCTGGGCCTGGTGGCGCGCGTCGCGCCCGCGCCGGCCACCGTGCTGCTGCTGGGCGAATCGGGCACCGGCAAGGAGCTGGTGGCGCGCGCCATCCACGAGGCCAGCCCGCGCGCCAGCAAGCCGCTGGTGCCGGTGGACTGCTCCAGCCTGCCCGAGACCCTGTTCGAGTCCGAGCTCTTCGGCCACGAGCGCGGCGCCTTCACCGGCGCGACCACCGCCAGGGGCGGCCTGGTCGAGGCGGCCAGCGGCGGCACGCTGTTCCTCGACGAGGTGGGCGACATCCCGCTGGCGATGCAGGTCAAGCTGCTGCGCCTGCTGGAGACCGGCATGTACCGGCGCGTGGGCAGCACCGAGCCGCGGCACGCCGACATCCGCGTGGTCTCGGCCACCCACCGCGACCTCGACCGCATGATGGCCGAGGGGCGCTTCCGCGAAGACCTCTACTACCGGCTCTCGACTTTCCCGATTCCGCTGCCGCCGCTGCGCGAGCGCGCGGGCGACCTGGCCCTGCTGGCCGAGGCGCTGCTGGAGCGGGTGGCGGCCCCGCGCCGCCTGCGCCTCGCGCCGGCCGCCCTGCGGCTGCTGGAGGCCCAGCCCTTCCCGGGCAACGTGCGCGAGCTGCGCAACCTGCTGGAGCGCACCGCCCTGCTGTGCGACGGCGAGGTGATCGAGGCGGCGCATGTCGAGGAGGCCATCGCGACCGGCCGGCGGCCGGGCCGAGCCACGACCGGGCCGTCGGCACCGGCCACGGCCGGCGACACGGTGCTTGCCGCGAGTCGCGAGACGCTGCGCGCCATCGTCGCTGGGCACCGGGGCAACCGCGCCGCGCTGGCGGCCAAGCTGGGCATCAGCGAACGCTCGCTCTACCGCAAGCTCAAGTCCCTCGAATGAGCGCCGAGGGTGGTCCATCGAGACTGCCCACGCCGGGGCATCTGCGTTAGGCTCCCACCCATTCCAACAAGGGTCGGGGTGGCAGCATGGTGTTCCGTGTGCGTGGTGCGCTGGTGGGTCTGGGTCTGGCGGCGGCCGGCGGTGCGTGGGCGGTGCAGATCACCGGCCTGAGCCCGCAGGGGGAGGTGTCCCGGGTGCGGCAGGTGGTGGCGAATTTCGACGCGCCCGCGGTGGCCTTCGGCAACCCGAACGCGGCGGCGCCGCTGCAGCTCAGTTGCAACGAGCCCCAGGCCTCGGCGGGCACCGGCCGCTGGGTCAACGAGCGCCGCTGGGTGTACGACTTCCAGCAGATGCTGCCGCCGGGCGTGAAGTGCACGCTGCAGGTGGCGCCGGGCTTCGCGGCGCTGGGTGGCCAGCCGCTGTCCGGCCCGCAGCGCTTCGCCTTCGAGACCGGCGGCCCCGTGGTGCGCCAGAGCGCGCCATCCGACGGCCAGACCATCGAAGAAGGCCAGTACTTTCTGCTGCGCTTCAACGGCGCGGTGTCGCCCGAGAGCGTGCAGGCGCACGCCTGGTGCGGTATGGACGGACTGGGCGAGCGCATTGCGGTGAAGCTGATCACCGGCGCCGAGCGCGAGCAGCTGGTGCAGGCGCGCGGCTGGAACCGCCAGGACATCCCCGCCGACCAGGTGGTGGCCCTGGCCTGCCAGCGCCAGCTCACGCCCGCCGCCAAGGTGAAGCTGGTGCTGGGCAAGGGCGTGGCCACGCCGGGCGGTGTCGCGACCCGGCAGGACCAGCGCCTGAACTTCGCCGTACGCGAACCGTTCAGGGTGACGTTCAGCTGCGAGCGCGAGAACGCGCAGTCGCCCTGCCTGCCACTGCGCGGCATGTCGCTGCGCTTCAACGCGCCGGTCACGGCGCAGCAGGCGCTGGAGATCCGGCTGCGGCCTGCGGCAGGCGGCGAGGCGCTGCAACCCAAGCTGGAAGACGGCGCGCAGGGCGACGACGCGGTCGACGGCGTGGACTTCGCGCCCACGCTGACCGAGAAGGCCAGCTACACGGTCGAGCTGCCCCAGGGCCTGGTCGACGCCTCGGGCCGCGCGCCCGCCAACGCGAACCAGTTCCCGCTCAAGGTGTCGACCGGCCTGATGCCACCGCTGGTGAAGTTCGCGGCCGCGCCCTTTGGCGTGGTCGAGCGTCTGGCCGAACCCGGCGGCGCGGCGCTGCTGCCGATCACGGTGCGCAACGTCGAGCCCGAGCTCAAAGCGCTGGGCCTGAGCGTGAGCGGCAGCCAGGTCAGCGACCTCAGGCTGTCCACCGACGCGGAGATCATTGCCTGGTACCAGCGGGTCGCCACCTTCCACGAAGGCTCGGTCGAACGCCAGCTGGCGGCCCAATGGGCGAAGACGCCGCTGCCCAAGGTGATCGACAAGGACAACGGGGACTGGGTCGAGTCGCGCATGCTCGGCCTGCTGCAGGGCCTGCAAGGCGTGAAGCCGCTGGGCCTGCCCCGGGCGGCGGCGGGCGACCCGCGCCCGATGGAGGTGGTGGGCATTCCGCTGCAGCCGGGTTTCCACGTGGTCGAGATTGCCTCGCCGCGACTGGGCCGCTCGCTGCTGGACGAGCGCCATGGCGAGGGCCGCACGATGTACGTGCGCAGCTCGGCCCTGGTGACCAACCTGGGCGTGCACTTCAAGCTCGGGCGCGAGAACGCGCTGGCCTGGGTGACGACGCTCGACAAGGGAAAGCCGGTGGCGGGCGCGGCGGTGCAGGTCTCCGACTGTCGCGGCAAGCCGGTCGCCAAAGGCCAGACCGATGCGCAGGGCGTGGTGAAGCTCGACGGCATCCCGGGCCGTGCGCCGGTGTGCCAGAACGGCGAGGCCGAGGACGGCGACTACGGCGGCGCCTGGTTCGTCAGCGCGCGCGCGAAGTCGGCCGACGGCGTGGACGACCTGGCCTTCACCTGGAGCGACTGGAACCGCGGCATCGAGGCCTGGCGCTTCGACCTGCCCACCGGCGACCTCGCCAGCGCCACGCAGCGCGCCCACACCGTGCTGGATCGCGCCCTGCTGCGCGCGGGCGAAACGCTGTCGATGAAGCACTTCCTGCGCACCGAGGACATGAAGGGCTTCCACGTGCCCGACCTGAAAAGCGGCGAACTCATCATCACCCACCAGGGCAGCGGCCAGGAGTTCCGCCAGCCCGTGGCCTGGCGCAAGACACCGACCGGCGGCCTGAGCGCCACCAGCGAATTCGCCATTCCGCCCTCGGCGCGGCTGGGCGTCTACACGGTGCAGCTTGCGCAGTCGCTGGGCCGCCAGGGCACCGAGATCCTGGACAGCGCGCAGTTCCGCGTCGAGGAATTCCGCCTGCCGGTGTTGCAGGGCCAGCTCAGCGCCAACGACAAGAAGCCCCTGGTGGCGGCCATCAGCACGCCGGTGGACCTGCAGGTGAGCTACCTCTCGGGTGGCGGCGCGGGCCACCTCGCGACCCAGGTCTCGGCGCTGATGCGCCGCAAGTCGCTGTCGTTCCCCGGCTACGAGGGTTTCAGCTTCGAGCCGCCGCGCGCGGCCGGCCGCGCGCAGGGCAGTCCCGACGAGGGTGAAGACGGCGCCGACGCGGCGCAGAAGCTGGTGGCGGACAAGCTGCCGCTGACGCTGGACAGGAACGGCCGCGGCCGCACCGACCTCAAGGACCTGCCGGCGGTGACATCGCCGCAGCAGCTGCTGATCGAGGCCAGCTACGCCGACCCCAACGGCGAGACCCAGACCCTGCGCCACGTCACCACGCTCTGGCCCGCCGCCGTGGTCGCCGGCATCAGGACCGAAGGCTGGGTCTCGACCCGCCAGCAGGCGCGTTTCCAGGCGCTGGCGCTCACGCTGGAGGGCAAGCCGGCGGCCAATGTGGCGCTGGAGGTGCGCGCTTCGGTCAAGACCACGACCACCACACGCAAGCGCATGGTCGGCGGCTTCTACACCTACGACAACAAGACCGAGTCGAAAGACCTGGGCAGCATCTGCTCGGGCCAGAGCGATGCGCGCGGCCTGCTGCTGTGCGAAGCGAAACTCGACGACGCGGGCGAGGTCGAACTGACCGTGTTCGCCAAAGACAGCGAGGGCCACACGCACCAGAGCGCCGCCTCGGTCTACGTCACGCGCCAGGGTGAACTCTGGTTCGGCGGCGAGGACCACGACCGCATGGACGTGGTGCCCGAGAAGAAGCGTTACGAGCCCGGCGAAACCGCGCGGCTGCAGGTGCGCATGCCGTTCCGCTTCGCGACCGCGCTGGTCAGCATCGAGCGCGAAGGCATCATCGACACGCGCGTGGTCCAACTCAACGGCGAAGACCCGACCATCGACCTCCAGGTGGAGCCCGGCTGGGGGCCGAACGTGTACGTGAGCGTCATGGCCCTGCGCGGTCGGCTGCGCGAGGTGCCCTGGTACAGCTTCTTCACCTGGGGCTACCAGGCGCCGCGCGAGTGGTGGACGGCGTTCTGGTACGAGGGCAAGGAATACGTGGCGCCGACCGCGATGGTCGACCTGAGCAAGCCGGCCTACCGGCTGGGCGTGGCAGAACTCAAGGTCGGCACCGCCGCCCACGAGATCCAGGTCAGCGTGAGCACCGACCGCGAGGCCTACCCGGTGCGCGGCCAGGCGCAGGTCACGATCCTGGCCAAGCTGCCCAACGGGCAGCCCGCGGCCAACGCCGAGGTGGCGCTCGCCGTCGTCGACCAGGCCCTGCTCGAACTCGGCCCCAACCCGACCTGGGACCTGCTGGCCGGCCTATGGCAGCGGCGGAACTGGAGCGTCGAGACGGCGACCGCGCAGATGGAGATCATCGGCCGGCGCCACTACGGCCGCAAGGCGATCTCGGCCGGCGGTGGTGGCGGCCACAGCCCGACGCGCGAACTGTTCGACACCCTGCTGCTGTGGAAGCCGTCGGTGGTGCTGGATGCCCAGGGCCGCGCCACGGTGAGCGTGCCGCTGAACGACGCGATCAGCAGCTTCCAGGTGGTCGCCGTGGCCGACTCGGGCCCGGGCCTGTTCGGCAGCGGCCAGACCAAGTTCCGCGCCACCCAGGACCTGCAGATCATCAGCGGCCTGCCGCCGCTGGTGCGCGAGGGCGACCGCTTCATGGCGCAGTTCAGCCTGCGCAACACGACGGCGCAGCCAATGAAGGTCAACGTCAGCGCACGCGCGACCCTGGTCGAGACGCCGGCGCAGACGGTCGAGATTCCCGCCGGTGAAACCCGCGAGGTGAGCTGGGACGTGACCGCCCCAGTGCCGCTGGGCCTGGGCCGCTTCGAGGCGCTGCTGTGGGAGGTGACGGCGCAGGACCAGAACGGCCAGGCGCGCGACGCGGTCAAGCTCAGCCAGCGCGTGCTGCCGGCCGTGCCGCTGACCGTGCGGCAGGCCACGCTGGCGCAGATCGACGGACCGCTGACGGTGCCGGTGGCCGCCCCGGCGGACGCCCTGACCGACGCCCAGGGCACGCTGCGCGGCGGCGTCCGCATGAGCCTGCAACCCACGCTGACCGAGGGCCTGCCGGCGGTGCGCGAGTGGTTCGTGAACTACCCGTTTGCCTGCCTGGAACAGAAAACCTCCAAGGCCATCGGCCTGCGCGATCCCAGGCTCTGGCAGACCGTGCTGGCGCAGTTGCCGACCTACCTCGACAGCGACGGCCTGGCGAACTACTTCCCGCCGCGCGACGGCGACCGCCCCGCGGGCAGCGACACCCTGACCGCCCACCTGCTCGCGGCCACGCACGAGGCGGCGTCGCTCGACCCGGCCTGGGCCCTGCCCGACGCATCACGCGCGGCCATGCTGCGCGGGCTGGAGAACTTCGTCACCGGCAAGATCGAACGCAGCGTCTGGAGCCCGCGCCAGGACCTGGACCTGCGCAAGCTCGCCGCGGTGGAAGCGCTCTCGCGCCACGGCCGGGCGAATCCGCGCCTGCTGCAGAGCATCGAGATCGCGCCCAACCAGTGGCCCACCCACGCCGTGATCGACTGGCTCCATGTGCTGCGCCGCGTGAGCGACATCCCGAAGCGGGACGAGAGGCTGGCCGAAGCGAACCAGATCCTGCGCGCGCGGCTGTCGTACCAGGGCAGCAAGCTGGTCTTCAGCACCGAGGCCGACGACCAGTGGTGGTGGCTGATGCAGAACGGCGACGTCAACACCGCGCGCCTGCTGCTGGCCGTCATGGACGACCCGGCCTGGAAGGACGACATGGGCCGCCTCGCCAGCGGCTTCATCGGCCGCCAGCAGCGCGGCACCTGGCAGACCACCACCGCCAACCTCTGGGGCGGCCTGGCGCTGCAGAAGTTCTCGGCCCGCTTCGAGGCTGTGCCGGTGACCGGCAGCACCCGCGCCACGCTGGGCGCCGCCAGCGCCGCGGTCGACTGGAGCAAGGTCACCCGCGCCGACCCCAAGGCCCCCGTGGCCGCGGGCTTCGCCACCGTCGGCCCCACCAAGGCCGACCCCAACGGGCCGACCGGGCCGTGGCGCCACAACAGCGCGACCCTCGCCTGGCCCAAGGACGGCGCCGCGTCGCTGGTGGTGCAGCACCAGGGCAGCGGCAAGCCCTGGGTCACGCTGCAGGCGCTGGCGGCCACGCCGCTGAAGGCGCCGGTCTCGGCCGGCTACACGGTGACCAAGACCATCACCCCGGTCGAGCAGGCCGTGGCCGGGCGCTACAGCAAAGGCGACGTGCTGCGCGTCACCATCGAGGTCAACGCCAGCACGGACATGACCTGGGTCGTGCTCAGCGACCCGATCCCGGGCGGCGCGACCTTGCTGGGCAGCGGCCTGGGCCGCGACTCGGCCATCGCCACCGCAGGCGAGAAGCGCTCGGGCAGCGGCTGGCCGGTGTTCGAAGAGCGCAGTTTCGAGGCCTTCCGCAGCTACTACGACCACCTGCCGGCCGGCCGCTTCAAGACCGAGTACACGGTGCGGCTGAACAATGTGGGCCAGTTCGCGCTGCCGCCCACACGCATCGAGGCGATGTACGCGCCCGAGGTCTTCGGCGAGCTGCCCAATGCGCCGGTGAAGGTGGAGGCGAAGTGAAGCGCCGGGCGCTGCTGGTGGGGGTGCTGGCCGGCGGCATCGCGCTGCCGGCGGCGGCCCTGCCCGGCTTCGCCGAGGTCAAGGCCGCGCACCCCACGTCCGAGACCCGGTTCATCGACCGCCACGGCGAGCTGCTGCAGCGCCTGCGCACCGATCCGACGGTGCGCCAGGGCGCCTGGGTGGCGCTGCCCCAGGTCTCGCCCGCGCTGCGCAGCGCCCTGGTCTACAGCGAGGACCGGCGCTTCTACGAACACAGCGGGGTCGACTGGCAGGCTGTCGCAGCCGCCGCCTGGGGCAACCTCTGGAACACGCGCACGCGCGGCGCCTCCACCCTCACCATGCAGCTGGCCGGCCTGCTGGAGGGCGACCTCAAGGCCGGCGCCGAGGGCCGCCGCTGGACGCAGAAAGCCGGCCAGGCGGTCTGGGCGAAAGGGCTGGAGACGCGCTGGCGCAAGGACCAGATCCTGGAGGCCTACCTCAACCGCGTGCCGTTTCGCGGCGAGCTGGTCGGCATCGACGCGCTCTCGCGCAGCCTGTTTGCCAAGGCGCCGCACGGCCTGAACAACGACGAGGCCGCGATCACGGCCGCCCTGGTGCGCGCACCCAATGCGACGCCCGAGCGCGTGGCCGCCCGCGCCTGCGAGGTCCAGCAGGCGATGGCACGCGCACAGGGCGCCCAGGCCGACTGCCTGTCGGTGCGGCTGCTGACCGGCAGCGTGCTGCGCGAGCGGCGCTGGGCTGCCAGCGAGGGCGATGCACCCCATGCGGCGCGCCGCGCGCTGGCCGAGTGGCGCCAGCAGGCCGGCGGCCGCGCGGTGCCGCCGCAGGTCCGCACCACGCTCTGGGCGCCGCTGCAGCGCGAGGCCCAGACCCTGCTGCAGCGGCAATTGCGCTCGCTGCAGGGCCGGCGCGTGGAAGACGGTGCGGTGGTGGTGCTGGACAATGCCAGCGGCGAGGTGCTGGCCTGGGTCGGGTCGTCGGGCCTGTTGAGCCAGGCGGCCGAGGTCGACGGTGTGACCGCGCTGCGCCAGCCCGGCTCCACGCTCAAGCCCTTCCTCTACGCGCAGGCCATCGCGGAGAAACGCCTGAGCGCGGCCTCGCTGATCGAGGATGCGCCCACCCACATCCCGACCGCCGCCGGCCTGTACATCCCGCAGAACTACGACCGGAACTTCCGCGGCTGGGTGTCTGTGCGCACGGCCCTGGCCTCGTCGCTGAACATCCCGGCCGTGCGCACTCTGGCCATGGTCTCGCCCGAAGACTTCGCGGCCCAGCTGCTGCGCCTGGGCCTGCCGCTGCGCGAAAGCGGCGACTACTACGGCCTCGGCCTCGCGCTGGGCAGCCCCGAGGTTGGCCTGCTCTCGCTGGCCAACGCCTACCGCACGTTGGCCAACCAGGGCCGTCACAGCCCGGTCGCGCCCCTGCTGGCCGGCCCGCGCGGCGCGGTGCGCAGCGAGCCGGTGCTCAACCCCGGCGCGGCCTTCATCGTGGGCGACATCCTGTCGGACGCCAACGCCCGCGCCGCCACCTTCGGCACCGACAGCCTGCTGGCCACGCGCGTCTGGACCGCGGTCAAGACCGGCACGAGCAAGGACATGCGCGACAACTGGGCCGTGGGCTGGTCGCAGCGCTACACGGTGGGCGTCTGGGTCGGCAACGCCAGCGGCGCGCCCATGGGCGAGGTCAGCGGCACCACGGGCGCAGCGCCGGTCTGGGCCGGCCTGATGCGCTGGCTGCACGAACGCCAGCCCAGCCGCGCGCCCTCCCCACCGGCCGGCGTGGTGGCGCAGGCCGTGCGTTTCGGCCAGCAGCTGGAACCGTCCCGACGCGAGTGGTTCATCGCCGGCACCGAGCAGCCGCTGTTTGCGCTCGGCACCGACAGCGACAGCGGCGCGCCGGAACAACGTCCGCGCATCCTCAGCCCCACCACCGGCACCATCCTCGCCCTCGACCCCGACATCCCGCCCAGGCACCAGCGCCTGACGCTCAAGGCCGAGGCGGGCCACGTGCGCTGGCGCCTCAACGGCCAACCGCTCGGACGGGGCCAGGAACTGCAGTGGATGCCCTGGCCGGGCCGGCACCGGATCGAGCTGGTCAACGCCCGCGGCGAGGTGCTGGACCGCGTGCGCATCGAGGTGCGCGGGGCGGGGGTCGTCAGTGCTCCGCGTGCAGCTTCTCGTGGATCTTCTTCGTCGTCCACCAGACCGACCACAGCACCAGCGGAATCGCCGCGCCGGCCAGCAGCTCCGGCTTGACCGGCAGGCCCATCTCCTTGCCGGCCTTGCCCAGGTAGAGGATCAGGCTGATCACGTAGTACGAGATGGCCGCGATAGACAGGCCTTCCACCGTGCTCTGCAGGCGCAGCTGCAGTTCCTGCCCTTTGGTCAGCTTGGCCAGCAGCTGCTGGTTCTGCTCTTCGGTGGCGATGTCCACCCGCGTGCGCAGCAGGGCACTGGTGCGCGTCACGCGGTCGGACAGCGAGGCCAGGCGCTGCGCGGTCGACTGCACCGTCGCCATGGCCGGCGACATGCGCCGCTGCATGAACTCGCCCAGCGTGCGGGTGCCGTGGATCGGCTGCTCGCGCAGCTCGGCGATGCGCTCGCGCACCAGGGTGTCGTAGGCGCGCGTGGCCGAGAAGCGGTAGCTGTGCTCGGCGGTCGCGCGCTCGACGCCAGCGGCCAGGCCGATCAGCGTGTCCAGCAGGGCCTGGTCGGTGTTGCTCTTGTTCTCCAGCTGCGCCGTGATGTCGGCCAGCGCGCCTTCGCTGTGCGAGAGCAGCGGCCCCAGCGCCTTGGCCGCGGGCAGGCCGCGCAGCGCCATCAGGCGGTAGGTCTCCAGCTCCAGCAGGCGCGCGGCAATGCGCCCGGCGCGCGTCTCGGAGGTGCCGGGCGGGCCGATCACCAGCACGCGCTCGAAGCCGTCGGGGCGCAGCCAGAAGTCGGTCACCGCGACCGAGTGGCCCCGGTTGCCCATGAGCGAGGCGACCACCGTGTGGTCGCCCAGCCAGTGGCGCGCCTGCGCCAGGGTGTCGTGGGGCGAGCTGATCGCGCCCTCGACCATCACGAGGTGGATCGCTGCGATGGTCCGCCCCGGCAGGCCGGCCAGCCAGCCCGGCGGCGTCGCCAGCGCGCCCAGCAGGTCGGGATCGGTCGCGCCCAGGCCCGCACCCGCGGGCAGCGGCTGCACGATGGAATAGCGGGTGAACTCGGTGTGGCGCTCCCACTTGAGCGTGTAGCCCGGCAGGCGCAGGCGCAGGAAGCTGGCCTTGAGCTGCTCGACCGACAGGCCCTCCTGACCGGGCAGGCGCCGCAGGTGCTCGCACTCCTGTTCGCGTGAGACATCCCCGTTGGTCAGGGCCACGTAGGTCACGAGCGCCGGCAGCCGGATGCGGGCCGGCGGCCGGGCATGCACCTCGTTGTGCAGCAGCTCGCGCTGCGGGTCGTTGGCGGGCAGCAGGGGGGTCGGATTCATCAGACCGATTGTGCCGAGGCTTTGCCCGCAACGGGCTGTCACGGTAGACGGAACAGGCCGCCAGAGTGGCGCAAAAAAAGAAAACCCGCCAGGCTCGCACCGGGCGGGTTTCAAGACCACGCCGCAGGGGCGTGGTGTCAGGGATTCAGAACGGGATGTCGTCGTCCATGTCGTCGAAGCCGCTGGCCGGACGGGCGGAGGCCGGCGCGGGTGCCGGTGCCGGACGGGCGGCGGGGGCTTGGCGCGGTGCGGCGGCCGGGCGGCTGTAGCCACCGCCACCACCGCCCTCGTCACCACCGCCCATGCCTTCGCGGCCGCCGAGCAGCTGCAGTTCGGTGGCGATGATGTCCACCGTGTTCTTTTCAACGCCGGTGGCCTTGTCGGTGTAGGTGCCGTACTTCAGGCGGCCTTCGACGTAGATCGGGCGGCCCTTCTTGACGTATTCGCCGGCGATCTCGGCCAGGCGGTCGTAGAAGGTGACGCGGTGCCACTGGGTGTCTTCAATGGTCTCGCCGCTGTTGCGGTCCTTGCGGCGGCTGGAGGTGGCCACGCTCACATTGGCCACGGCCTGGCCCGAAGGCAGGTAACGGATTTCGGGGTCGCGGCCGCAATTGCCGACGAGGATGACTTTGTTGACGGATGCCATGAGATGTGCCCTGAGAAATGGGGGGCGGCGCGGGAGGACCGGCCGCCGGTCGGTCGACCATTGTGCCGCAATCCCATCGGTCGACCAATGCGCTGTCTGGCGCAGCGTGGAACGGGCGGACGGCCTCTACACTCGGGCGCAATGAGACGAGAGCCGGACTTCCTGCAGAACCTGCGTGCGGAATTCGCCGACGGCCGGCAATGGATGGACCGCGTCATCGTGATGGTGTTCGCGGTGCTGGCCGGCCTGTCCATCGTGGGCTTCACCCTGCTGTCCGATGCCACCTTCGGCCTCTACAAATCCGGACGCGAGGTGTTCTGGTGGGCGCCGCTGGTCTGGACGCCGGCCCTCACGGCGCTGATCGTCTGGGCCGTGCGGCGCTGGGCCCCGGGCGCCTCCGGCTCTGGTGTGCCGCAGGTGCTGGTGGCTCTGGCACCCGACACGCCGCTGGCAGACCGTGGCCGCTTCGCCTCACTGCGGCTGTCGCTGTTCAAGATCCTCGGCGTGTCCGCCAGCCTGCTGGCCGGGCTGTCGGTCGGCCGCCAGGGGCCGTCGGTGCAGATCGGGGCCGGCGTGATGCTGGCCGCCCGGCGCTGGCTGTCGCCGAACAGCGGCATCAGCACCCGCGAACTGCTGGTGGCCGGCGGCGCGGTCGGCCTGGCCGCGGCGTTCAACACGCCGCTGGGCGGCATCGTGTTCGCGATCGAGGAGCTCTCGCGCAAGCTGCAGGACCGCAGCAGCGGCCTGATGCTCGCGGCCATCGTGGTCGGCGGCCTGGTCTCCGTATCGGCCTTCGGCAGCCTCTCCTACTTCGGGCGGGTGAAGGCGGAGGACCTGACCTGGTGGAACCTGATCGGACCGGCTCTGGTGGTGTCGGTGTTCGCCGGTCTGCTGGGTGGCCTCATGTCGCGCCTGCTGCTGGCCTCCTTCACCGGTCTGCCCGACCGCTTCTGCGCCTACCGCCGCAAGCGGCCGGTGGCCTTCGCGGCGGCCTGCGGCTTCGTGGTGGCGGTGATCGCGGTGGTCACCAACGGCGAAACGGCCGGCATGGGCCACCAGCACACCCACGCGCTGCTGGCCGCCGGCAGCACCGAAGGGCAGACCCCGCTGGTCTTCACCGGGCTGAAGTTCCTGGCCTCCTGGATCTCGTCCTGGGCCGGCGTGCCCGCGGGCATGTTCGGCCCCGCGCTGTCGATCGGCGCCGGCCTGGGTGCGGACGTGGCGTGGCTGTTCAACTCGCCTCACACCGCGGCCCTGATCGCGCTGGGCATGTGCGGGTTTCTGGCCGGCGTCACCCAGACCCCGATCACCGCCATGATCATCGTGATGGAGATGACCGACGGTCACAGCATGGTGCTCAGCCTGATCACCTGTGCGCTGCTGGCCAGCGGCATCTCGCGCATGATCAGCCGGCCGCTCTATTCGTCCATGGCCACGACCATGGCAGAAAGACTGAAGTAGCACCCTGTGGCCCGGCCCAGCCGGTTCCACGGGTGCCCTGGATCAGGCACGCGCGCCGGGAAACGGGCCTGGCATGAGTTACTTTTTGGGTGCGACGGCGGGCGCCTGCATCGGCCAGGCCACCACGAACCAGACCAGCGTCGCCACCGCACAGGCGGCGAACAGGCCCTGCGGGCCGTGGGCACGGGCCAGCCAGCCCCCCACCGCCCCGCCGACAAAGAAGCCGACCGACTGCAGGGTGTTGTAGACGCCCAGCGCCGCGCCACGCGCATGGGCCGGGGCCAGCCTGGACACCAGGCTGGGCTGGCTGGCTTCCATCATGTTGAAGCCGATGAAGAACACGAACAGCAGGCCGCCCAGGGTCCACAGGCCCGGCGCCGCACCGGCCACAGCCCACAGGCCGACCTGCACCACCAGGATCAGGCCGATGGAGATCAGGAAAGCCGCGCGCAGCCGGCCCTTGCGCTCCATGGGAAACAGCACCCCGCCCATGACCAGCAGCGAGGCCGCCACCGCCGGCAGGTAGACCTGCCAGTGCTCCGCCTTCGGCAACCCGGCCGCCACCAGCAGCGCCGGTAGCGCCATCCACATGGCCAGCTGCACCGCGTGCAGCACGAACACGCCCAGGTTCAGGCGCAGCAGGCCGGGGTGGCGCAGTACCTCGGCCAGGCCGCCGCGCACCTGCTGCATGTCGGACGGCTTGTGCACCAGCGGTTCGGGCGGCGCCACCCACAGCACGACGGCGATGCCCAGCAGGGCCAGCGCGCAGGTCATGAGGAAGATGCCCGACAGGCCGACCCAGCCGGCCAGCAGCGGCGCGAGGACCAGCGAGAGCGCGAACATGAGGGCGATGCTGGCGCCCACCATGGCCATGGCCTTGGTGCGCACGGCGTCGCGCGTGACGTCGGCCAGGAACGCCGTGACCGCCGCCGAGATGGCGCCCGCGCCCTGCACCGCCCGGCCGATGGCCAGCCAGGTGAGGTCGGGCGCCCAGGCGGCGATGGCGCTGCCCGCCGCGAACAGCAGCAGGCCGGTCACGATGGTGCGCTTGCGGCCGAAGCGGTCGGAGGCGATGCCGAACGGGATCTGAAGAAACGCCTGCGTCAGGCCGTACAGGCCCATGGCGAAACCCACACGGGCCGGGTCGTCTCCCCCAGGCAGGCGCGCGGCTTCCAGCGCGAACACCGGCAGCACGATGAACAGGCCGAGCATGCGCAGCGCGAACACCAGGGCCAGCGAGGCGCTGGCGCGGCGCTCGGCGGGCGTCATGCGGTGGGGGTCTGTCGAATCCGGGGTGGCGGGGGTCGGGGACACGGCGGGATGGGCGATCGGGGCAAAGGCGTGATTGTCGGGCATGGCAGCGAACAGGATTCGGCGCCGGGCCGCCCCAAGCCGAATCGCGCCCCCTCGGGGGGCAGCGACCCGCACTAGCGGTGGAGCGTGGGGGCGGCTTATCATGCTGGGTTGCCCTTTTGACGCCCTGCCCGTGGACTCCAAGCCCCCCCTTCCCGCCGCCCACCCCACCGCCACCACCCTGTCGGTCCGCGGCGCGCGCACCCACAACCTCAAGAACATCGACCTGGACATCCCCAAACAGTCGCTGGTGGTCATCACGGGGCTGTCGGGTTCGGGCAAGTCCAGCCTGGCCTTCGACACGCTGTACGCCGAAGGCCAGCGCCGCTACGTGGAGAGCCTCAGCGCCTACGCGCGCCAGTTCCTGCAGCTGATGGACAAGCCCGACGTGGACCTGATCGAGGGCCTGTCGCCCGCGATCGCCATCGAGCAGAAGGCCACCAGCCACAACCCGCGTTCCACCGTGGGCACGGTGACCGAGATCCACGATTACCTGCGCCTCCTGTACGCCCGCGCCGGCACGCCCTACTGCCCCGACCACGACCTGCCGCTGGCGTCGCAGAGCGTGGCGCAGATGGTGGACACGGTGCTGGCCCTGCCGGAGGGCACGAAGCTCATGATCCTGGCACCGGTGGCGCGCGAGAAGAAGGGCGAGTTCACCGAGCTGTTCGCCGAGATGCAGGCCCAGGGTTATGTGCGCTTCCGGCTCAACGGCGAGGTGGTCGAGGCCGAAGCCCTGCCGGCGCTGAAAAAGACCGAGAAGCACAACATCGACGTGGTGATCGACCGCATCAAGGTGCGCTCGGCCGCCGAAGAGGGGACCAATCCCCAGCGACAGCGACTGGCCGAGAGCTTTGAGGCCGCGCTGCGCCTCGCCGAGGGCCGCGCGCTGACGGTGGACATGGACACCGGCGCCGAACAGGCGTTTTCGGCCAAGTTCGCCTGTCCGGCCTGCACCCACACCGTGGGCGAGCTGGAGCCGCGCCTGTTCTCGTTCAACTCGCCCATGGGCGCGTGCCCGGCCTGCGACGGTATCGGCAGCACCGAGGTGTTCGACGCCGAGCGCGTGGTCGCCTTCCCTTCGCTGAGCCTGGCCAGCGGCGCCATCAAGGGCTGGGACCGGCGCAACGGCTACTACTTCGCGATGATCGAGAGCCTGGCGGCGCACTACGGCTTCGACGCCGAGGCGCCATGGGAAAGCCTGCCGCAAAAGGTGCAGCAGGTGCTGCTCTACGGCTCGGGCGAAGAAGAAATCAGGTTCAGCTACGCGCTGGAGTCGGGCGAGCGTGCGGGCAAGAAGATCGCGAAGAAGCACCCCTTCGAAGGCATCATCCGCAACTTCGAGCGCCGCTACCGCGAAACCGACAGCGTGGCGGTGCGCGAGGAGCTCGCGCGCTACCGCAGCACGCAGCCGTGCCCCGAATGCGGCGGCACGCGACTGCGCAAGGAAGCGCGGCACGTCTTCGTCGGCGAAGGCGAACAGCGCCAGCCGATCTACAAGGTCAGTCACATCACGCTGGGCGAGGCGCTGCACTACTTCCACAGGCTCGAATTGCAGGGGGCCAAGGCCGACATCGCTGCGCGGGTGGTGAACGAGATCCGCCAGCGCCTGAAATTCCTCAACGACGTGGGCCTGAACTACCTGAGCCTGGACCGCAGCGCCGACACGCTCAGCGGTGGCGAGGCGCAGCGTATCCGGCTGGCGAGCCAGATCGGCTCGGGCCTGTCGGGCGTGATGTATGTGCTGGACGAGCCCAGCATCGGCCTGCACCAGCGCGACAACGACCGCTTGATCGGCACGCTGCAGCACCTGCGCGACCTGGGCAACACCGTGCTGGTGGTGGAGCACGACGAGGACATGATCCGCACCGCCGACCACGTGATCGACATCGGCCCCGGTGCCGGTGTGCATGGCGGGCGGGTGATGTCGCAGGGCACGCCGGCCGCGGTGATGGCCGACCCGAACTCGCTCACCGGCCAGTACCTGAGCGGCGTGAAAGAGATCGCCGTGCCCGCGCGGCGCACACCCTGGCTGCCGGTCATCAAGCCCGAGGTGAAGGCCGCGCCGGTCAAGTCGAAATTCCCCATGAGCCCGGCGGCCGAGCGCCGCGCCGAACGGCAGGCCGCCCACGAGGCCACGCTGGGCGAGCTGCAGGAAATCCGCGTGCGCGGCGCCAGGGGCCACAACCTCAAGGACGTGAGCGTGGCCTTCCCGGTGGGCCTGCTGACCTGCGTCACCGGTGTCTCCGGCTCGGGCAAATCCACGCTCGTCAACGACACCCTCTACGCCGCGGTGGCGCGCACGCTGTACCGCTCGCACGACGAGCCGGCCGAGCACGAGGCCGTCGAAGGCATCGAGCACTTCGACAAGGTCATCAACGTCGACCAGAGCCCCATCGGCCGCACGCCGCGCAGCAACCCGGCCACCTACACCGGCCTGTTCACCGGCATCCGCGAGCTGATGGCGGAGGTGCCGACGGCGCGCGAACGCGGCTATGGGCCGGGGCGCTTCAGCTTCAACGTGGCCGGTGGCCGCTGCGAGGCCTGCCAGGGCGACGGGGTGGTCAAGGTGGAGATGCACTTCCTGCCCGACGTCTACGTGCCCTGCGAGGTCTGCCACGGCCAGCGCTACAACCGCGAGACGCTGGAGGTCCAGTACAAGGGCCGCAACATCGCGCAGATCCTGGACATGACGGTGGAGCACGCGGCCGATTTCTTCAGCGCCGTGCCCACGCTGCACCGCAAGCTGCAGACCCTGCTGGACGTGGGCCTGTCCTATGTGCGCCTGGGCCAGAGCGCCACCACGCTCTCCGGCGGCGAGGCGCAGCGGGTCAAGCTGGCACAGGAACTGAGCAAACGCGACACCGGCCGCACGCTCTACATCCTCGACGAACCCACCACCGGCCTGCACTTCGCCGACATCGAGCTGCTGCTCAAGGTGCTGCACCAGTTGCGCGACGCGGGCAACACCATCGTGGTCATCGAACACAACCTCGACGTGATCAAGACCGCCGACTGGCTGATCGACATGGGCCCCGAAGGCGGCTCAGGCGGCGGCACGGTGGTGGTGCAAGGCACGCCGGAAACCGTGGCCGCCTGCGAGGCCAGCCACACCGGGCGCTACCTGGCGCGGCTGCTGCGGCGCTGAGGATCAGCGCTTCCCGCGAAACGCAATGCCCGCGCTGATCGAGTGCGTGGTCTTGCGCCCCACCAGCGGGCTGCGCGAGGGCGACGACAGCATGCGCGAGAGGTCCAGGCCACCGAACAGCACCCAGTGTTCGCTCAGCACGTGGGTGTACTGGGCGCTGGCGCGCACGTTCTCCCAGCCGCTGCTCAGCGTGTACGGCGAACGCCCGACGCGCTCGGCCGTCTCGGGCGTGATGCCGTAATGGGTCTGCAGGTAGGTCTTGTCGCCGTAGGTCGCGCCCAGGCCGAAATCCCAGTAGCTGTGTTCGGTCAGAGGGTGGCGGTAGTTGAGGCCGGCGGCCAGCCGCGACCCGCCGCGACGTCCGAGCAGGTCCTTGTCGATGCTGGTGGTCCAGCTCCAGTGTTCGCCCAGCGCCGAGCCGGTGGAGATGCGGGCGCGCAGGGTGGACGGGATGTCGGGCAGCCCGCTGAACCGCGGGTCGTCCCCGGAGTCGCGCCCGTTGTCCATGCGCAGCGACGCGCCCAGACGCCAGTCGTTGAAGATGCCGAAATCGGCGCTCACGCCGGTTTCCAGTTCTTCCCGGCCCGCCTTGAGCAGGCTGGACGCCCGGGAACGCGAGACCCGGAACGGCCCCAGCTGGAAGGCCCACATGGGCTTGAAGTCGTAGCGCACCGGCGCATCGCCGACGTGGCCGTTGCCGGACACGACCGATGCACCGATCAGGTAGTCGCCTTCAATGGTGAGCCAGTCACCGTCGGCAGCCGACGCAGCGGCGGCCGACGCAGCGGCGGCCGACGCCCCCAGAACCAGACCCAGACCCCAGCGGTGAGAGATGGACAGCATGGGCGCAGATCATAGCCACCCAATATGAAGGCGCCCCGGATGCCCCCGCCCGGGCATCCGGCATTGGTTTCAGGTCCGGGCCGCAGGGCGCTGCGAGACCCGGTCGCGCCAGGCCTGCAAGGCAGACAAACCCTGCTCGCCCGCGTGGAAGCGCATCAGTTTCGCGAACTCGATGGCGCAGAAGGCGGTGATGTCGGCGATGGTGAAGCGCTCACCGGCGATCCAGGGCTGGCGCTGCAGCTCGGCATCGAGCCAGACCGCGGTCTCGCGCAGCTTCTCGCCCTGCGAACGGCCGAAGTCGGGAAACTGCGGCTGCTCCAGCGGCGCCAGGCCCGGGTGGGTGTGGCGCACGCAGTTGGCGATGGGCAGCAGGAAATACCACTCGATGCGCCGGTCGGCCATCTCGATGAAGGCCCGCTCCGTGGCGTCCGCGCCCATCAGATTGGGCTCGGGGTGCTGCCCTTCGATCCAGGTGCAGATGGCCCGGGTCTCGGTCAGCACGCGCCCGTCGTCGAACTCCAGCGCGGGAATGCGCGCCAGCGGGCTCTTGGCGCGGAAGGCGGGGCTCTTGTGTTCCTGGGCGTTGAGGTCGACATTCACCAGCTCGATGCCGTGGGCCACCGGGTCGATGCCCTTCTCGGCCAGGAACATCTGCACCCGGCGCGGGTTGGGGGCGCGGGGCGACACGTAGAGCTTCATGGTGAGCCCGCTCACGCCTTGGCAGCGTTCAGGACCTCGCGTGTGCGCAGGGCCTCGGCGCGCGCGGCGGCCGCAAAGTCGGCGCCACCCGAGGCGTAGAGCACCGCGCGCGAGCTGTTGACGATCACCGGGCCGGTGGTGGCGCCGCCCTGGGTGCGGTAACCGGCGCGGATCGTGGCCACGGCGTCGCCACCCTGCGCGCCCACGCCGGGGATCAGCAGCGGCAGCGTCGGCGCCAGTTCGCGCACCCGTTCGATTTCGGCCGGGTAGGTGGCACCGACCACCAGGCCGAGCTGGCCGTTGAGGTTCCACGGGCCCTGTGCGAGCTTCGCGACGTGTTCGTAGACGCGCGGCTGGCCGTCGACCGAGGCCAGCCTCTGGTTCTGCAGGTCGTCACCGCCGGGGTTGGAGGTGCGGCACAGCAGGAAGGCGCCTTTGCCCTCGTATTTCAGATAGGGCTGGACCGAGTCCCAGCCCATGAAGGGCGAGAGGGTCACGGCGTCGGCGCCGTAGCGCTCGAAGGCCTCGATGGCGTACTGCTCGGCGGTGCTGCCGATGTCGCCGCGCTTGGCGTCCAGGATCACCGGCACCTGCGGCGCCACCGCCTTCATGTGCCGCATCAGCTTTTCAAGCTGGTCTTCGGCGCGGTGCGCGGCAAAGTAGGCGATCTGCGGCTTGAAGGCGATCACGGCGTCGGCCGTGGCCTCGACGATGGCGGCGCAGAAGTCGTAGATTTTCGAGGCGTCGCCCTTCAGGCCGGCCGGGAATTTCGCGGGGTCGGGGTCGAGGCCGACGCAGAGCAGGGACTGGTTCTGGCGCTCTGCCGCGCCCAGCATGTCGAGGAAGGTCATCCCCGAATTTTACGAACCCTGCGCCCGCGCGGCAGCGGGGCCACAGGCCGGCCCCCACTGCGGCGTGAGCGCCAGCGGCCGGTCCACCACCAGTTCGAGCGACGCTGCCCGGGAGGCCTGCCCCTGCCAGCCCTGGAAGCGGCGGCAAGGGCCTTCGACGACCTCGATCTTCAGCGGCGTGCCTGGTGTGTACAGCACCTGCGCCGGCCGCCCGGCGCCACTCTCCAGCGCCTCGCCATTGATGCGCAACGACGCCCCGGGCTCCATCGGACCCAACTCGATCTTCACCGGCGGCGGCACCGCGAGGTACCGCTCCATCTGCTGCCGGACGTGGGCCGGGCGGCGCTCGATGAAGACGCCCAGGTGCCTCACCGACCGCTCCCAGATCGCCACGCTGGCGGGCACCTGCCACCGGTTGACATGGTGCGGCACCTCGGCGGCGATTTCGCCGCGGTAGTGCGCAACGAACTGGGCCATCCGCTCGGAGGAGAAGCGGGTGTTGAGCAGGTCCTGGAGCCGCGTCGCGAACCGCTGCTGGAAACGCGGGTCTTTCATCAGCACCCGGAACAGCCGGGTGCTCCGGGCCAGCTCGGGGCGTCCCCGCGGGCCGTTCGGCGTGAGCAGTTCGTGCAGCGTGTCGACATTGGGTGCGCGGAACGCCATGTCCATGTCGCTGACCGCCCAGTGCCACTTGCGGTAGGGGCTGTTGCGAGCCAACCCCGCGGTGAACGGCCGCACCCGCCATGCCAACACGTTGTTGGCCGGCCAGTCGGTGTTGCCGACCAGCACCTCGGCCGCATGCAGGTCGATGAAGCTCGGAATGTCGATCTCGGCCTCGGCCAGTGGCAGCACCTCCCGGCCTTCGGCCTGCGCGGTCTCCAGGCGCTCGACCAGGGCCAGCCAGGGCTCGGCCATCTCGGGCTGGTCGGGGGTCACGCCGTAGTTGCGGCTCAGCTCGATGTCCGAGTCCTTCACCTTGGCCTGGGCCGCAAAGTGATCGTCGCCCAGGCGTTCGCGCAGGTGGTACAGCCCCCAATACTCGCCGTTCAGGAACACCGCCACCGGCTGGCTGCGCGAGACCGTGGCCTGCAGGCCGTCCACCACGCGCTGCGCCACCGCATCGCGCATGAGCGCCTCGCGGCGGTCGTTGCTGGATGACCGCAGGATGACCTGCTTGGGCAGGAAAGAGCGCTGGAAGTCGCCGAATACCTCGACCTCGTCGGCGCCGTAGCGCTTGCGCGCGTGCAGGCGCATGGACTTTTCGGCGGATGCGCGGCTGAACGCGCCGTGGATGCGCAGGCCCGCGGACTGGCCGGAAACCCGGGTGCCCGAGGGTGCGGCCGAATCGCGCAGCAGGTACTCGACGTGCACGGCCCGCTCCGCGCTGTCGCCCTCATCGCGCCAGTTGGCATCGGCGACCCCGGCCGTGGCGGTGAACGCCGGGTTGCGCTCCCGCCACGCATCAAACCGGCGACCGGCGACCATCACGCCCCGGTCGTACCCGAACAGGTCCTCCGGATCGGCCGTGACCGCCACGATGGGCAGCGAAAACCGGTCGGCGCTGCCAAAGAAATAGGTGCGCGTGACCACTTCGCTGCGCTCCCCGCGGGGGCCGACCGCCACCGCACGCACCACCACGGCACGGTCCACCCATCCATCGGCCGCCCTGGCGTGCCGGGCGGGCTGGACGGGTCCGGCAGACAGAACCCCGCCCAGTCGGTCACCCGAATACTCCAGAAACTCGTCCCACGCCCGGTGCAGGTCCTGCGACGCGCTCGCGCCCGTCATCGGCCGCAGGTAGCCCACCGGCTGGTCGTCGTAGGTCGTCAGCATGCGCGCCCAGCGGCCCGGCCCGGTCATCACGCGCGCGAGCTTGATCGGCCCGCGGTAGGGCAGCGTCACCAGCCGAGCCTTCTCCAGCACGCCGTCGGCGCTGCGCGAGGTGCGGCGGTAGGCGGTCTTGTGGTCGAAGCTGCGCTCGTAGGGGAACTGCACGTAGGGCGTCGAGCCGTCCAGCGTGTAGAAGATCGAGACCCCGGCGTCGGGGTGGTAGAGCTTGAGCTTGAAGGTGTAAGGATGGAAGCCCGCCGCGTGCGAGAACTGGGGCGGGCTGATGACGCTGTTCGCCTGCGCCGGTGCCCAGGCGACCGCCAGCAGCAGCACCAGCCCGCGCAGGGCCAGGCCCAGGCGGTTCAGGACGCACATGCCGGGGCCTCCGCCGGGGCCATCGACCGCCCCACTTCCTCCACCGGGCGGCAACCCAGCCGCCGGTGGTTGGCACCGAACCGGCTGGAACCGGTCCAGAGTCCGCAGGCCAGCAGGCCGATGCAGTACTTGGACATCTGGGCCTGAGGCCGCAGGCCCGCGTCGCGCAGCAGACGGTCGGTCAGCGACATCGGCCGCGCCGACTTGACCTCGACGATGACGCTGGCCGTGCCCTGGTGGACCCCGGGATCGCTGGCGTGGCCGAACGACAGGCCGGAGTCGATGGTGACCCGGGTCTGGTCGCGCGCGTCGAAGAGGGTGATGCGCCGGTAGCCCACGTCCAGCGTCGGCAGGAACCGATGGTCGGCCGCCGCGCCGGCGATCTGCCGGATGCGACCGAGCAGGCCGCCGAAGTCGTCGCCCAGGTCCGCCGGGTCGCTCAGGGGCACCCTCGACTTCGCGGTCGCCGCCACCCGGGTCTTCTCCTTGAGCTCGCAGAAGGCCAGGCCACTGTCTTCGTAGCGCCGCACGCGCAGCTTGAACCGGTTGGCGCGGCCCTGGTTGTGGGCCCGGAAGCACAGCAGGTCGGGCGTGTCGTAGTAGCGGCTCTGGTAGCCGTGCGAGCGCAGGCCGTCGATTTCCAGCACCGCGTGGCTGAAGCGCAGCACGTCGAACAGGCCGTCCAGCGACGCCGGGTCCAGCACGTATTTGCGTTCCAGCCGCTTGAGCAGGGCGGCCTGCCCGTTCAGTTCGGCCAGGCCGATGGCGGTGAAGCCAGCCAGCCGGGACGCGGGGACGGCGCCCGGACGATCAGTACTCAACCTGCAGCTCCACGGTCTCGGTGATGCCGCACACGCGCACCAGCTGGACGCGCCGGGGCCTGAGTCCGGTCTGGCGCCCCACGGCCTCGACCACCGAGGCGTCGTCGCCCACGTCGAAGCTGCGGTCCATGTCCAGCTTGATCCGGGTGCTGCGCAGCGGGCGGCTGAGCTTCGGGTGATCCACCACATAGACCGAGGCCAGCATGACCAGGATGATGATGACCATCAGGCCACGGTCGATCGCGTTGATGGCGAACAGCACCGCCATCGAGGCGCTGCCGAAGAAGTAGGCGATGTCCACCCGGGACAGCTGCTCGGAGCGCAGCGTGAACAGCGCCAGGATGGCGAACAGACCAAAGCCCGCCGCCAGCGAGAACTGCACGTCGGCCAGCACCGTGAGCACGGCGAACACGAACACGTTGAGCAGCAGGGCGGAGACCGCCGTGTCGCGGTTGCGGTGCCTGCGGTGGTAGAGGCCGAACATCAGCACACTGGCCGCGCCCAGGTTGAGCGAGAACCGTGCGATGAACTCAAGGTACCAGACAATTTCCATGGGCCGGCCAGCGGGAGAGGGGTGGGACAACAATCACGACCGACCGGGGGCGTCGGATTTCGGCAAAGCCGACCATTTTAGTGAGTCTTCTTAAGGTCCACTTAAGGTTTCTCCTGCGACCCCACGGCGGTGCCAGCGACGCGGGCCGGCTCACCTGCGTCAGACGGTTTACCGACCGGACACAAAGACACCACCCAGGCCGGGACGGGGCTTCCTACCATCCGGCCATGAACACCACACTCTCCGCTCCCGCGGCCGTCATCCCCATTCCGCCCGCCCCGCTGCGGCGCCACCGGCTGCGCCCGGGCCTGGCCGCCGCGCTGCTGTCGCTCGCCCTGACCGCCTGCGGCGGCGGCACCACCGGCGATGCGCCCACCGTCACGCTGGCGAGCACGGCCACCAGCGCCTCGGCCGGAGAGTCGGTCACGCTGATCGCCGTGGCCAGTTCCGACCTCGGCATTGCCGCCGTGCGCTTCTACCGTGTGGACACCAGCACCACCACACTCCTGGGCACCCTCAACGCCACGCCCTACCAGTTCACCACCACAGTCCCGTCGACCGCCACGGACACCGTCTCCTATTTCGCCCGCGCCGTCGACGCCGATGGCAACACCGGCGACAGCGAAGACGTCGAGATCGCCATCACCGACTGACGCGCCCGCAGGCCAGCCGATAACATCGGCGGCATGCGCCTGTCCCGCCAGCAATTCGTTCTGCTCGTCCTGCTCACGCTGGTCTGGGGCCTCAACTGGCCGATCATGAAGTTCGGGGTCACCGGCTTTCCGCCGCTGACCTTCCGCACGCTGTGCATGTGGCTGGGGCTGCCGCTGCTGGCCGGGTTCCTGTGGCTGCGCCGGGTGCCGTTCACCATCGGCCGCGCACACTGGCGCGAGCTGGCGGTGCTCACGGTGTTCAACATGTTCTTCTGGCACACGCTGGCGATCCTGGCGATCCAGTCGCTCTCCAGCGGGCGCGCCGCCATCCTGGGCTACACCATGCCGGTGTTCTCTGCCGTGATCGGCGCGCTGTGGTTCGGCCAGCGGCTGGTACCGCGCGCCTGGGCCGGTGTGGCGGCCGCCGCGCTGGGCGTGGTGCTGCTGCTCTGGCACGAGATCACCACCCTCTCGGGCCGGCCGCTGGGCGTGGCGATGATGCTGGTGGCCGCCGCCACCTGGGCCATCGGCACGCAGCAGATGCGCCGCACCCGCATCGCCGCGCCCACACTGGCGATCAGCTTCTGGATGACGGTGGCGACCACGCTGTGGATGTCGCTGCTGGCGGTGGTGTTCGAGCGCGGCCAGTGGATGGCCCCCAACCCCGCACAGTGGGGGGCCATCGCCTACAACGCGGTCGGCGTGTTCGCCTTTGCCCAGGTGGCCTGGCTGGTGCTGGCGCGCGAGCTGCCGCCCATCGCCTCCACGCTGTCGGTGATGTTCATTCCGGTTCTGGGCGTGTTCAGCGGCGCCTGGTGGCTGGGCGAGGTGCTGCACTGGCAGGACTGGGCCGCCGTGGCGCTGGTGATGGTCTCGATCGCTACGGTGCTGTGGCCCGCCCGCTCCACCGCGGCCAGCTGACTCACATCACCTTCATCAGGAAGCGTTCGATGGAGGTCGCCAGCGCGATCGGGGTCTCGTCCATCGGATAGTGGCCCGCATTGGCCATCATCTCCAGCGACGCGTTCGGGTAGTGCTGCAGCCAGGTGGCCTTGCAGGTGTCGGCGCCCAGCGCCGGGTCGTGTTCGCCCGCGATCACCAGCACCGGCAGGGTCTGGCCCTGCACGCGGTCGAGCACCGAGGTCTTGGCCCAGGCCACCAGGTAGTCGGCCACCGCGGTTTCATCCGAGTGTTGCAGCGAGCGCCGCGCCATGCCGTCGAGCCACACACCCGAGAGCCGGTTGCCGGTGGTCAGGTCGATGATGGCGCGGCGCGTGCCCACATCTTTCGCAGCCGCCGAAAAGAAGGCCCAGCCGGCGTCGTCGAACGGCACGCCCGTGGCGGGCACCGGGGTCACCCCCACCAGGGCCTGCACCCGCTGCGGCGCGTCGGCCAGCACCTGCTGGATCGCCAGCCCGCCCATCGAGTGCCCGACCAGCGCGAACCGGTCCCAGCCCAACGAATCGGCCAGCGCCAGCGCGTCCTGCGCGATCTGGGCCATGGTGTAGGGGCCGCCGCTGTCCTTGCGGTGGCCGTAGCCGCGCTGGTCGAGGAAGGCGTAGCTGAAGGCGTCCTTGTCCAGGTGCTGGACCATGGGCCCCCAGCCGCGGGCGTGGCCGAACCAGCCATGCAGGCAGATCACCTT
This sequence comes from Hydrogenophaga pseudoflava, assembly GCF_031020795.1. GTDB lineage: Bacteria > Pseudomonadota > Gammaproteobacteria > Burkholderiales > Burkholderiaceae_C > Hydrogenophaga > Hydrogenophaga pseudoflava_A. Next base: position 56,523 of record NZ_JAVHJP010000009.1, on the reverse strand, counting down.
GCGCGGACCGGTGCCGATGAGGGGGGCGTCGAAGAGCTGGGTCATGGGGGTCTCCTGTCGGTGGTGATGACCGCAGGATCGCGCGGCCGGCGGTGGCCGCCAACCCGGGGAACCCCTGCCCCGCCGCTCAGAGTCCCTCGGCCGTCTCCATCGCCAGGCAGAGGTCTTCCCAGGCCTTGGCCTTGTCGGCCGGGGTGCGCAGCAGGTAGGCCGGGTGGTAGGTCACGATCACCGGCACCCCCTCGTAGCGGTGCACGCGCCCGCGCAGGCGGCCGATGGGCTCCTCGGTGTGCAACAGCGACTGCACGGCAAAGCGCCCCATGGCCACGATGATCTTCGGCCGCACCAGCGCCACCTGGCGCGCCAGGTAGGGCTCGCACTGAGCGACCTCCTGCGGCTGCGGGTTGCGGTTGGCCGGCGGGCGGCACTTGAGCACATTGGCGATGTAGGCGCCCTTGGCCCCCTCGCCAGCGCGGCTGCGGCCCACGGCGCGCAGCATGTTGTCCAGCAGTTGGCCGGCCGCGCCCACGAAGGGCTCTCCCTGCAGGTCCTCGTTCTCGCCCGGCGCCTCGCCGACGATCATCCAGTCGGTCTGCGTGTCGCCGACGCCGAACACCGTGTTGCGCCGTGTCTTGCACAGGCCGCAGGCCTCGCAGCCGGCCACCGCCGCCTGCAGCGCCGGCCAGTCCATCTGGGCCACACCGGCCGGGCGCAGGCGCTCCGCGGCGGCAAGCGGGGACGAGGGGGCCTCCGGAACTGCGACCGGGCGCTCCGGCGCAGCGCTCGGCGTGGCCCTCGCCGCCGGGGCGGCGGGTGCACGGGCCTCGGCCGGCGGGTGGGCGGGGGCTGGCGCCTCCGGCACCGGGGCGGGCACCTCGGCCACCGCCGAAGCCTCGGCGCGTGGCGCCCAGACGCGCACGCCCATCTCGGCCAGCATCGCGCGCTGGCGCGCGTCCAGCTGCGGCACGAACGAGGTGGCGTCGTCGTCGAATTCGCTCACTGGACGACCCTCCGTGCTGCGCACTGCGGGGCTGAGCGCCTTGGGAACGGCCCGGCGGCGCTCATGACTCCGCTCCTGCAGACGGCACCGCCAGGTCCAGGCTCATCACCACCGCGTCCTCGCGCTGCAGCCCGCCGGCCGGGTAGTAGGCGCGGCGCAGACCCACCTGCTGGAATCCGTAGCGGGTGTAGAGCGCGCGCGCCGGTTCGTTGCCTGCGCGCACCTCGAGCCACAACCACTGCGCGCCCTGTCCGCGCGACCACAGCACCAGGGCGTCCAGCAGGAAGCGCCCCCAGCCCTGACGCTGCTGCGCGGGCGCGACCGTGATGTTGAGCAGGTGCACCTCCTCCACGCCGGGCATGGCCACGAGGTAACCCAGCAGCACCCGGCCGTCGGCGCGCGGCGGATTCGGCACCTCGCCGGGCAGGGGCTCGGCCAGCAGCATCACGGCGGGATAGCCGCTGGCCAGCGAATCGGCGAAATGGCGCCGCGACCAGGGGTGGGCGTAGGCCGTTTTCTCGACCTCGCAGACGGCGGCCAGGTCGGCGTCCGTCATCGGCTCGAAGGCCAAGCGGCGGCCGCGCTGGGGGTCGGCGGCCGCCGCGGGCCAGGGCGCAGCCAGGGCGCTCATGCCCGCCCCTCCCGTTCCAGCGTGGTGCGCGCGACCTTGTCGCGCACGTACAGCGGCAGCGCCTCGCGCGCGTCCACCGCATGGCCTGCGGCCAGCAGCGCCGGCGCCAGCGACAGCAGGGCCTGGGCCGTGGGCAGCGCCGGCTGCTGCGGTGCCGCCGGCAGCTCCAGCCGGTCGCGGTACACCTCGAACACATTGCCGGCCAGCAGGGCGTCGCGACCCTCGTCCGGCGCGCTGGCGCGCAGCCACGCGCCCAGGTCCTGCGAGGCACACAGGCGCGGCGCCTGCAACGGCTGGGTCTGCAAGCCCTGTGGGCCGCAGGCGTACAGGGCGACGTACATCTCGTCCATGCGCGCGTCCAGCAGCGCGGCGATCACCGAGTGCACCGGCAGGCCGTCCGCGACCCGCTGCAACCGCGCCGACTCGGCCAGCGCCAGCAGGGTGTCCACCGGCAGCACCGGCCGACCACCCGCCCCGTAGGCCAGGCCCTGCGCGACCGAGCAGGCGGTGCGCAGGCCGGTGAACGAGCCCGGGCCGCGCCCGAACACGATCGCGTCCAGCGACGCCAGCGACCAGCCGGCCTGCGCCAGCAGCGACTGCACCGCCGGCAGCAGCGTGGCCGAGGCCTGGGCCGCGCCCGGACCGGTGAACACGCGCGGCGTCTCGCCGGGCGCGCCCGAGCCCAGCGCCACCGACAAGGTGTCGGTGCTGGAGTCAATCGCCAGAAAACGCAGGTCGGAAACGGGCATTCGGGGGATTATCCGTGAGGGGCGCGGACCCATAATCGGCGCTCCATGCGCCCCCACCTGCCCGCCGCCCTGTCGACCGCCCTGCTGCTGCTCCTCGCCAGCGGCGGCGCGCAGGCGCAGGAACACGAGCTCAGCGCCGGCGAGCTGCGGCTCACCCCGGAGGTCGGCCTGCTCGCCCCCGGCGCTCCGTCCGCCTCCGTCCCGGCCACCGGGGCCCCCGCGGGCCCACGTGCTGCGGCGCCGCTGCCTCCGGTGCAGACCGGCCTGCCCCCGTCGGTGCTGGCGGCCCTGCAGCGCGCCCAGGTGCCGGCGGCGGCGATGTCGGCCCTGGTGCTGCCGGTCGGTGGCGCCGGTGCCGCCCGGGTGCGCTTCAACACCGAGCAGCCGGTCAACCCGGCGTCGGTGATGAAGCTGGTGACCACCTACGCGGCGATGGACCTGCTCGGCCCCGACTTCACCTGGTCGACCCGCTTCTACACCGACGGGGTGGTGGACAAAGGCACGCTGCGCGGCAACCTCTACATCCGGGGCGGCGGCGACCCCAAGCTGGTGCTCGAACGCATACAGGGCGCCTTCCAGGCCCTGCAGAACCTGGGCGTGGTGGTCGTGCTGGGCGACATGGTGCTGGACAACAGCGCCTTCGATCTGCCGCCCCGCGATCCCGGCGCCTTCGACGGCGAGGCGCTGCGGCCCTACAACACCGGCCCGGACGCGCTGCTGGTGAACTTCAAGTCGGTGGTGCTGAGGTTCTTCCCGGACCCCGCCGCCGGTGTGGCGCGCGTGGTCAGCGAACCGCCCATGGCGGGCCTGGCGGTGGACGCCACGCTGCCGCTCTCGCGCGGCGGCGGCTGCGGCGACTGGCGCGGCGCCATTGGTGCCCGCTTCGACGACGTCAACGCCATCCGCTTCACCGGCCGCTACCCGGCGGGCTGCGGCGACAAGGAATGGCCGGTGGCCTACCAGGACCCGGCCAGCTACGCGGCGCGCGCCCTCGAAGGTCTGTGGCGCAACAGCGGCGGCGCGCTCACGGGCCAGGTGGTCATGGGGTCCACCCCGGCCCGGGCCCGCCTGCTGCACGAGGCGAAGTCGCTGCCGCTGTCGGACATCATTGCCGACGTCAACCAGTGGAGCAACAACGTGATGGCGCAGCAGCTGTTCCTCACGCTGGGACAGCTGGCGCCCGCGCGGTTGGACTCGATGACCGTGCCGCGCGGCCGGCTCACGCCCGAGCGCCAGGGCCGGCTGGAGCGCTCGCGCGAGATCGTCGCGCGCTGGTGGAAAACCACGTTCGGCATCCGCCACACCGTGCCGGTGATGGAAAACGGCTCCGGACTCTCGCGCATCGAGCGCATCACGCCCGAGGCCCTGGGCGACCTGCTGCAGCACGCGGCCCGCCACCCGCGCGGCGCGACCTTCGTCCAGTCGCTGTCGGTGGCCGGGGTCAAGGGCACGGCGGCCCGGGTCGGCCGCGAGCCCGGCAGCCTGGCCTACGGCAACGCCTGGCTCAAGACCGGCACGCTGCGCGACGTGACCGGCATCGCCGGTTATGTGAATGCGGGCAACGGTGGCCGCTACGTGGTGGTCGGTTTCATCAACCACCCGAACGCCATGGCGGCGCGCCCGGCGCTCGACACCCTGGTCGAGTGGACCGCGGCCCTGCCCGACTGAAGCGGCCGCGGCGGGCGGCTCAGCCCAGGAACCAGGCCAGTGCGGCCACGGCAAGCACCGCCAGCACGCCCAGCGCCATGCCCAGCCGGCGGTGGTCGCGGCGGGCGATCAGCGCGCGCGCCTTGCGGCGGTTGAGCGCGGCCAGCAGCATGTCGTCGTCGCAGGTGTCGGCCTGCATGGTGCTGTAGTACTGGTGCCGCGTGGCGTCGTTGATGGCCAGGCGGTCGTCGCTGACGCTCTGGAAAGCGAAGTGGGTGCGGTTCACGGCGGGCTCGCAGGTGGTTCGGAAACGGTGGGAGGGCCACCCTCGCGGGCCTCCTGTGGGGGCTATCGGCCGGCCGTCGCCGAACTTGAGAGCAACCGTCTCAGGCCGCGGCGCGCTGCAGCCGGTCCCGCACGCCGTCCCACTCGGCGCCCTCGGGCGGTGTCTCGACCCAGATCAGCTTGACGCCAGTGGCGTCGAGTTCGCGCAGCGCGGCGAACAGCTCCTGCGCGCAGGCGGCGGCGTCGCCCGGCATGCGGCGCTGCAGCACCGCGCGCGCGGCCCGCTGCGTGGTGCGGGTGTAGACCGCGATGTGTTTGGCGTCCGGGCCCAGCACGTCCAGCGCGGCCTGGATCTGCTCGCCCGACATCAGCCGCACCCTGGCCCGCGGCGCGTAGTGCGACTCCAGCGTGCCCGAGGCGCGCGGGGCCGTCCCGTCGCGTTCGCGCAGCGGCTGGCCGGCGACAGCTTCGATCTGCGCCGGTGTGAGCATGCCGGGGCGCAGCAGCACCGGGAAGCCGCGCGAGCAGTCGACGATGGTCGACTCGATGCCCACCGGGCAGGCGCCGCCGTCCAGGATCAGCAACTGCGCATCACCCAGATCCGCGAACTCCTCGGCCACATGCGCCGCCGTGGTCGGGCTGACGCGGCCGAAGCGGTTGGCGCTGGGCGCTGCCACGCCCAGCACGCCGTGGGCGCGCGCGGCTTTGAGCAGCGACTGCGCCACCGGGTGCGCCGGGCAGCGCACGCCCACCGAGTCCTGGCCGCCGGCCGCCACTGCCGCCACCTCGGGCCTGCGCGGCAGGATCAGCGTCAGCGGACCGGGCCAGAACGCCTGCATCAGGCCCACGGCAAAGTCCGGCACGCTGTGCGCCAGCGGCGCCACGGCGGCGCGCCAGTCGCCGCCATCGGCGGGCGGGATGTGCACGATCAGCGGGTGGTCGCTGGGCCGGCCCTTGGCGGTGAAGATGCCGCTCACCGCGCTGGCGTTGCCGGCGTCGGCCGCCAGGCCGTAGACGGTTTCGGTCGGCATGCCGACCAGGCCGCCCGCGGCCAGGCGCAACGCGGCCTGCTCGATGGCGGCCGGGTCGCGGGCGTTCAGGGTCAGGGGCACGGGCTCAGTCCAGCGCGGGCAGACCCAGCAGGGCCAGGACTTTGGCCGCGGTCGCGCGCACCGCGGCCACGCTCGCGCCGGTGATGTTCAGGTGGCCCATCTTGCGACCCGGACGGGCGCTGAGCTTGCCGTACAGGTGCAGATGGGTGCCGGACAGGGCCAGCACCTGCGCCCAGGGCGGTGCCACCGGCTGTTCGCTGGCGGCGCTGCGCACACCGTTGGGGTTGAACCAGAGGTCGCCCAGCAGGTTCACCATGATGGCCGGGCTGTGCTGGCGCGGCGTGGGCAGCGGCAGCCCCGCCAGCGCACGCACCTGCGCCTCGAACTGGGACATGTCGCAAGCGTTCTGGGTGTAGTGGCCGCTGTTGTGCGGCCGCGGCGCCATCTCGTTGACGATCAGGTCGCTGCCGCCCTGGCCGTTGTCGACCACGAAGTACTCGACACAGAGCACGCCGACGTAATTCAGGTGGTTCGCGATGGCGACCGTAGAGGCCTGGGCGCGCGCCGCCAGATCGGCCGGCACCGCGCCGTCGTAGACCTCGGTGAAGGCCAGGATGCCGTCGTGGTGGGTGTTCTTCTGCACCGGGAAAGCGACCACCTGGCCGTCGGCGCCGCGCGCCACGATGACCGAGCACTCGCTCTGCAGCGGCATGAGCTTTTCCAGCACGCAGGGCACTTTACCGAGCTTGTCCCAGGCGGCGGCGAGTTCGGCGCGGTCTTTCACACGGATCTGGCCCTTGCCGTCGTAACCCAGGCGCGCGGTCTTGAGGATGCCGGGCAGCAGGTCGGCCGGCACAGCGGCCAGCAGTTCGGGCGTCTCGATGGCCGCGTAGGGCGCCGGGTAGACGCTGAGAGGGCCGCCTTCCGACGCGGTTTTGACGAAGTGCGCCTTCTCCTGGATGCGGTCCTGCGCCACGGCGACGCAGTTCGCCGACGGCGCGACCGGGCGGTGCGCCCCCAGGGTGATCAGCGCCGGCGCGGGCACGTTCTCGAACTCGGTGGTGATGGCGTCGCAGCGCTGCATCAGCTGGGCCAGACCCTGCTCGTCGTCGTAGGCGGTGTCGATGTGCCAGTGCGCCACCAGGCCGGCCGGGCTGGCCGGATCGGGGTCGAGCACGGCCGTGAAGTAGCCCATGGCCTGCGCGGCCTGCACGAACATGCGGCCGAGCTGGCCGCCACCCATGACGCCCAAGGTCATCTGCTGGCCGCGGTCGGACAGGGCGCCGGGCAGGAGGGGTTTGAGGCTCATGGGGTCAGACGGGCAGGGTCATGTTGCGGGCCGCTTCGGTCTGTTCGGCGCGGAAGGCGAGCAGCCACTGGCGCAGGGCCGGGTCTTCGTTGGCCAGCAGGGCGACGGCGAACAGCGCCGCGTTGGCGGCACCGGCGGGGCCGATGGCGAAGGTTGCGACCGGCACGCCCTTGGGCATCTGGACGATGGAGTGCAGCGAGTCGACGCCCGACAGCGCCTTGGACATCACGGGCACGCCCAGCACCGGCACCACCGTCTTGGCGGCGATCATGCCGGGCAGGTGGGCGGCGCCGCCGGCCCCGGCGATGATGGCCTTCAGACCCCGGCCGGCGGCGGCTTCGGCGTAGGCGAACATGTCGTCGGGCATGCGGTGGGCCGAGACCACGCGCGCCTCGTGCGCGACGCCGAAGTCTTTGAGAATCTGCACGGCGTGCTGCATGGTGTCCCAGTCGCTGCTGGAACCCATGACGACGCCAACCAGGGGGGTGCTCATGGGGTGGGCTCTCGTGCGCGCCGGACGGGCGCTGTTGGAAGGAGACTCGGGTGAGGCCGGAGCGCGCGGGCGGGCGGCTCCGGTAAAGTGCGGATTTTACGTTTCGCGCCACGCCGGCCGCCTCGTCCCGCCCCCACACCACCGCTGCACGCCATGATCAACGTCACCGTCGCCAACTTCGAAGCCGAGGTCATCGAAGCCTCCATGCACACCCCGGTGCTGGTCGATTTCTGGGCCACCTGGTGCGGCCCCTGCAAGGTCATCGGCCCCATCCTGGAGAAAGTCGAGGCCGAGTACGGCGGCCGTTTCAAGCTGGTCAAGATCGACTCCGACCAGGAGCAACAGCTCGCCGCCGCCTTCGGCATCCGCAGCATCCCGACCTGCGTGCTGCTCATCGGCGGCCAGCCGGTGGACGGGTTCATGGGCGCCCTGCCCGAGGGCCAGATCAAGGCCTTCCTTGACAAGCACCTGCCCAGCGAGGACGAGCTGGCGGCTCTGGCCGAGGCCGACGAGGCGCAGCAGATGCTGGCCCAGGGCGGCGAAGGCGAAGCGGCCGATCCCGCCTCGGCGCTGGAGAAACTGGCCCGCGCCGTGGAGCAGGCCCCCGACAACGACGACCTGCGCTTCGAGCTGGTCCGCCAGTGCATCAGCCATGGCCTCTTCGAGCAGGCGGCGGGCGCGCTCGCGCCGGCGCTCTCGCGCATTCCCGTGCCCCTGCGCTTTGACGCGCTGGCCCAGTGGCTCAACGCGCTGGAGTTCGTCGGCACCGACCCGCGCGGGCAGTGGCCGCTGGAGAAATTCGACGAGCTGATCGGCCAGAACAAGCGCGACTTCGAGACCCGCTTCGCCAAGAGCCGCGTGCTGATCGCGATGGGCGAATGGCCCGCCGCGCTCGAAGAGCTGCTGGAGATCATCATGCGCGACAAGAAGTGGGACGACGAGGCCCCGCGCAAGACCTATGTCGGCCTGCTCGAACTCATGACGCCGCCCAAGCCCAAGGCGGACCCGGCGGCGGCGGGCAAGAGTGCCGGCGGCATCGAGCTGGCCGGCAAGGCGGCGGTGGCCGAAGACCCGCAATCCCAGATGGTGTCCCAGTACCGCCGCAAGCTGAGCATGGCGCTCAATTAAAGTCCACCCCCGCGCCGCCTGCGGCGTCACCCCCTCAAGGGGGCGATGCGAGTGGCCCGGCGAAGCCGGTTCCACCGCATCTCTCGACGCAGGCACATCGCTCCGGCTTGGCTTATTCGGGCTTGAAGCCGGCCTCCTTGAGCAGCTCGGCGCTGCGTGCCACGTCGGCGGCCACGAACTGGCGGAACTGGTCCGTCGTCTCCAGCACCGGCAGGATGCCCAGCGCGGTGAACGATCCGGCGCGGGCCAGGCCGGCCGTGGCCTTGTTGATGGCCTTGTTCAGGGCCTGCACGCGGTCGGACGGCGTGCCCTTGGGCGCCCAGACGCCGTACCAGGAGTTGTAGACCATGCCCGGAAAACCGCTTTCCACCGCGGTGGGCACCTCGGGAGCGACACCGCTGCGCTGGGTGGACGTGACCGCGATCGGCTTGACCTTGCCGCTGCGGGCCATGCCCTGCAGGGAGATGATCGAGTCCATCAGCAATTGCACGTGACCACCGGCCACGTCGGCCAATGCGGGCGCCGTACCCTTGTACGGCGTCGTGGTCAGCCGGAGCCTGCCCTGCTGGGCCAGCAGCAGCGTTGCCAGATGGCTGGGCGCGCCCAGGGCCGGCACGGCGGCGGTCCATTTGTCGGGCTGGGCCTGGGCAGCCTCCAGCACCTCCTTGAGGTTCTTCTGCGGTGCGGTCGGAGGGATCACCAGCAGCAGGGGCGCCTCGCCCACGCGCGCCACCGGCGCGAAATCGGTCTGAGGGTCGTAGGGCGGACTGGCCAGCACCTGTTTGGCCAGCACGTGGGTGGCGGCCGAGAACAACAGGGTCATGCCATCGGGCGCGGCGGTCTGCACGGACTTGCCGCCGATGGTGCCGCTGGCACCGGCCTTGTTCTCCACGACCACCGTCACGCCCAGGTCGGTCTGCAGCTGCCGACCCAGCAGGCGCGCGGCCTGGTCCACGCCCCCACCGGCGGCAAAGGGAACGACCAGCCGGAGCGTGCCTTCAGGGAACTTGCCTTGCGCGTAGGCAGGCGCCACCAACGACAGGCCCCACGCGAGGGCCACGATCCATGTCTTGCTCTTCATCGCTCTTGTCTCCACGGGTGGATGGTAGGCGCGCCGGTGGTCCGACCGGCAGCGCCCGGGGGGCTCACTCAGCCAGGCCGGCCGCACGCATCGCGGCCGCGATCTCCTTCTCCGCCCCTTCGGCCAGCGGCCGCAGCGGGCTGCGCACCGTGGCGTGCTCCAGGATGCCGCGCGCCACCAGCGCCCACTTCAGTGCCACGGTGCCTTCCATGTGTGAACCGCGGTGGTAGACGTTGGCGGTGACCGGCAGCAGGCGGTCGTGCAGTTCACGCGCCTTCCTGTAGTCCTTGGCCTTGCCGGCCTTGATCATCTCGACCAGCGGCTCAGGGGCGATGCAGCCATAGCCCACCAGCGCACCGTCCACATCGAACATGGTGTGCAGCAGGTACTCGTCGTGACAGGTCAGGATCTGCAGGTCCGGGCGCTCTTTGCGGATGACCGGGATCTCGCGGTCCCAGCGCTTCATGTTGCGCACACCGTTCTTCATCGCGAACACGCCGGGCAGCGCGGCGATGTCCAGCTGCGTTTCCAGGTCGTAGGTGCACTTGGTCGCGTCGGGGTACTGGAACAGGATCAGCGGCAGGCCGCTGGCCTCGTAGATGGCCTTGTACTTGTCCTGCGGCGCGCCCTTCTGGTAACCGAAGCGCAGCCAGCCGTGCGAGGGGTAGACCAGACCGGCCGAGGCACCGGCAGCGACGGCGCGCTTGGCTTCCTCGGCCGCCACCTGCGTGCCTTCGAGCGTGATGCCCGCCACGATGGGCAGCTTGTCGTCCACCGCCTTGCGGAAGGCTTCGATGACCTTGAACTGCTCGTCGCGTTCGAGGAAGGTGCCTTCGCCGGCGTGGCCGAGCACGGTCAGGCTCTTGACGCCGTCCACGCTGGCGAGCCAGCTGCCCAGCCGCTGGATGGCCGCGTAGTCGACGGCGCCGTCGCGGGTGAAGGGGGTCACGGGGGCGGGGTTCAGACCGCGCATGTCGAAGGCTTGCATGTCAGTTCCTCTGAAAGGGGTTGTTCGGTGCGGTCGCCACGCTGTCTGCCTGGTGACCACCTGGGCGGCGGGGCCTTGCAGGTCCGCCGTCGTGGAACGGACTGTCGGCCAATGCCGGCCATAGCGGAACTGTCTGACGCTACATTTCAGACATACTCATCACACATATCTTTGGACGCATGAACCTCCACCTCTGGCGCCTGTTCCTTGACGCAGCCGACCACGGCAGCCTGAGCAAGGTCGCGGTGCTGCACGGCACCAGCCAGCCGCACGTGAGCCGACAGATCGCCGAGCTGGAACAGCAGTGCGGCGGCCGGCTGTTCGAGCGCACGGGACGCGGCGTCGCCCTCACCGCGCTGGGCCAGCGCATCGCGCCGCGCGTGCGCGTGTGGCTGAGCAGCACCGAGCAGCTGGAGCAGGAGATCCGCAGCACCGCAGGCCAGACCATGGGCCGTGTGCGCCTGGGCACCCTGCCCTCGCTGGCCCACCCCTTCACCAGCACCCTGTTCACGCGCCTGCGCCAGCGCCACCCGCTGGTGCAGCTGAGCGTGCGCGAGGGCCAGGGCGCGCAGCTGGAGACCGGGCTGGAAGACGGCAGCCTGGACCTGGCGCTGCTGTTCCGCCACGGCCAGCCCAACGGCAGCGACGCGCTGTCGCTGGCCGAAGCGGAAACCTTCCTCGTCGGCCCCGAAGGCGACCCGGTGACCGCAAAGCCGACGGTGAAGTTCAAGGCGCTGGACGGCCTGCCGCTGGTGAGCTTCTGCCGCCCCAGCAGCTGGCGCGACCAGCTGGAACAGGTCGCGCGCCAGCGCGGCGTGCAGCTCAACGTGGTGCTCGAAGCCGATTCGCTGGCGCTGCAGCTGGGCATCGCCTCCCATGGCGGCGCCTACGCGCTGCTCGGTTCCTACGCGATCGACGTCGCGCGCAGCCAGCACCGCTTCCAGGCTGCGCGGCTGGTGGACCCGCCCATCGTGCGCCACATCGCACTGGCCCTGGCCCGCAGCGGCCAGCTCAGCCCCGCCACGCGCGCGGTGATGCAGGAGGCACTGGCGCTGGCGAAGGAGATGTCCCTGGACACCACGCGCCCAGCGCCTGCGGTCACAGCCGCTGGTCGGTCGAAGGCTTCTTCCAGAGGTTGATGCCGCCGTCCACCGCGTGCTGGTCGATGGCGGCGAGTTCTTCTGCGCTGAAGCTCAGTTTGTCCAGCGCCCCCACCAGTTCGGTGATCTGCTCGGGCCGGCTGGCGCCGATGAGCGCCGAACTCATGCCCGGGTGGCGCAGCACCCAGGCCACCGCCATCTGCGCCAGGCTCTGGCCGCGCGCCTGCGCCATGTCGTTGAGCGCGCGCACATGGGCCAGGTTCTGTTCGCTCAGGTGCTCGGGCCTGAACGAGCCACCGCCCGGACGGTGGATGCGTGCGTCCTGCGGCACGCCGTTGAGGTACTTGTTCGTCAGCAGGCCCTGCGCCAGCGGGCTGAAGGCGATGCAACCCACGCCCTCGGTCTGCAGGGTGTCGAGCAGGTCCTCTTCCACCCAGCGGTTGAGCAGGCTGTAGGACGGCTGGTGGATCAGCAACGGCACACCCATCTGCCGCAGGATGGCCGCGGCCTCGCGCGTCTTGCCGGCCGAGTAGCTGGAAATGCCCACGTACAGCGCCTTGCCCTGCTGCACCGCGGTGGCCAGCGCGCCCATGGTTTCTTCCAGCGGCGTGTCGGGGTCGAAGCGGTGGGAATAGAAGATGTCGACGTAGTCCAGCCCCATGCGTTTCAGGCTCTGGTCCAGGCTGGCCAGCACGTACTTGCGCGAGCCGCCACCCTGACCGTAGGGCCCGGGCCACATGTCGTAGCCGGCCTTGCTGGAGATGATGAGTTCGTCGCGGTAGGGCCGGAAGTCGCGCCGCAGATGCTCGCCGAAGTTGGTCTCGGCGCTGCCGTAGGGGGGGCCGTAGTTGTTGGCCAGGTCGAAATGGGTGATGCCGGCATCGAAGGCGGTGCGCAGCATGGCGCGCTGCGTGGCCATCGGCGTCGTGTCGCCGAAGTTGTGCCAGAGGCCGAGGGTGATGCTGGGCAGCCTGAGGCCGCTTTTGCCGACGGTGCGGTAGGGCATGCGCTCGTAGCGCTGGGGGTGGGCGGTGTACACGGGGCGTCTCCTGGTGATCGGTGACCAGCACTCTACCCAGTAACTTTTCGGTAACCGGCGCCTCCGGCCGAACAACCCTTCGCGCCCATCCGGGGCGCCTTCCTGCGCTTTCAACCGCGGTGCCGGCAGCTCCGGGTTGTCACCGAACTGCCGCGTCTTCTCCCGATCAGGCAAGGCTCCTGCCATCGCTACAATGACTTTGTTACGCGTTGTTTCAAGTCACCCCCAAGGGAGGAATCCATGTTCACCAAACGCCTTGGCCTGCCTGCGCTGGCCTTCACCGCTCTGTTCCTGTCCGCCTGTGGAGGCGGTGGTGGCGATGGCCCGACCACCCGTGGCGCTATCGCGATCAGCGACACCACCGGAATGGCAGCGATGATCTGGAATGCGGCGGATCAGAATGTCGCCAATGACCAGGCCCGATCGAAATGCGGCGGCGGCGACTGCAAAGTGATCCTTCAGTTTTCGGAGTGCGGTGCCCTGTCCGTTGCCGCGAACAAGTTCATTTACGGCGTGGCGGAAGGCCAATCCGCTGCCGCAGCCCAGCAAGCCGCCGACAGCAGCTGCACCGCCAAGGGTGGCACTGCCTGCGCCGCAGTGGCTGGCCTGCCGGCCCAGTGCAACTGAGTGTGCGGGGATGACGCGGGGCAGCGCCCCTGCCTCACCCCATCAGGCGGGTCAGCGCTTCCTGGTACTTGGCCGAGGTCTTCTCGATCACCTCGCGCGGCAGGCGCGGCGCGGGTGGTGCCTTGTCCCAGGGCTGGCCATTGACCTTGGCGGTTTCCAGCCAGTCGCGCAGGAACTGCTTGTCGTAGCTGGGCGGGTTGCTGCCCACCGCGTACTGGTCGGCCGGCCAGTAGCGCGAGCTGTCGGGAGTGAGCACCTCGTCCATCAGCACCACGGTGCCGTTCTTGTCCAGGCCGAACTCGAACTTGGTGTCCGCGATGATGATGCCCTTCTTGAGCGCGATCTCGGCCGCGGCCTTGTACAGCGCAATCGCCTTGTCGCGGATCTGCGCGGCGATGTCGGGCCCGACCATGGCCACCGTCTGCTCAAAAGTGATGTTCTCGTCGTGCTCGCCCATCTCGGCCTTGGCCGCCGGGGTGTAGATCGGCTCGGGCAGCTTGGACGCGTTCTGCAGGCCCTCGGGCAGCGGCACGCCACAGACTGAGCGGCTGTCCTGGTACTCCTTCCAACCGCTGCCGGCCAGATAACCGCGCACCACGGCCTCCACCGGAATCGGCTTGAGGCGCTGCACCAGCATCGAACGGCCCGTGACCAGGTCCGCCTCTTCGGCCGAGACCACGCTTTCGGGCGCGTCACCGGTGAGGTGGATGGGGCAGATGTTCAAACCCTTGGGGCCGAGCTGGTCGAACCAGAACAGACTGAGCCGGGTCAGCAACTCGCCCTTGCCTGGAATCGGCTCGCCCATGATCACGTCGAAGGCGCTGATGCGGTCGGAAGCCACCATCAGGATGCGGTCCTCGCCCACGGCGTAGTTGTCGCGCACCTTGCCGCGCGCCAGCAGCGGCAGGGACTTGAGGGCGGAGGTGTGCAGGGCGGTGCTCATGATCGGTCGCAGGGAAAAGGACAGACAAGAAAAAAGCCCGCAGACCGAACAGTCAGCGGGCTGTGAACCATTCCCGCGGATTATCGCAGGTCGTCGGTCCGGCGGCAGACTCAGCGGACCTGCTGTGCCAGCTCGCCCTGGGCGTACTTGGCGGCCATCACGCTCAGGGTCTCGCCCTTGATCTTGCCACCCTGGCCTTCGCAGCCGAACTCGATGTAGCGCTGCTTGCAGATGGCCTTGGCGGCCTCGCGGGCCGGCTTCATCCATTCGCGCATGTCGAACTTGTCCGGGTTCTCGGCCATGAACTTGCGCACCGCGCCGGTCATGGCCATGCGGATGTCGGTGTCGATGTTGATCTTGCGCACGCCGTGCTTGATGGCTTCCTGGATCTCGGCCACCGGCACGCCGTAGGTCTGCTTCATCTTGCCGCCGAACTGGTTGATGATCGCCAGCAGGTCCTGCGGCACGGACGAGGAGCCGTGCATCACCAGATGGGTGTTGGGGATGCGGGCGTGGATTTCCTTGACGCGGCTGATGGCCAGGATGTCGCCGGTGGGCGGGCGGCTGAACTTGTAGGCGCCGTGGCTGGTGCCGATGGCGATCGCCAGCGCATCCAGCTGGGTGGCCTTGACGAACTGGGCGGCTTCTTCGGGGTCGGTCAGCATCTGGCTGTGGTCCAGCTTGCCTTCGGCGCCAATGCCGTCTTCCTCGCCGGCGTCACCGGTTTCCAGGTTGCCCAGGCAGCCCAGCTCGCCTTCCACCGTCACGCCGACCTTGTGTGCCATCTCGACCACCGTGCGGGTGACATCGACGTTGTAGTCGAAGCTGGACGGGGTCTTGCCGTCTTCCTTGAGCGAGCCGTCCATCATGACCGAGCCGAAGCCCAGGTCGATGGCGCCGGCGCAGACCTTGGGGCTGGTGCCGTGGTCCTGGTGCATGACCAGGGGGATGTGCGGGAAGGCCTCGGTGGCGGCCTGGATCAGGTGCTTGATGAAGCTCTCGCCCGCGTACTTGCGTGCGCCGGCCGAGGCCTGCAGGATCACCGGCGCGCCGACCTCATCGGCCGCGGCCATCACGGCCTGCACCTGCTCCAGGTTGTTGACGTTGAACGCCGGGATGCCGTAGCCGTTGGCCGCAGCGTGGTCGAGCAGTTCGCGCATGGAAACGAGCGCCATGAGAATCCCCTAGTCAAAGTTGGTAACCGGTCTGTAACTGCGGTGATTTTAGCGGTCGCCGTCGGTGCCATGCGACGGTGCGGGCCCCGGAACCGCCCAAACACACGTCCCTTTCCTGTCGTTACAACGAGACACTTCTTAATAATCTCAACAAGAATCACTCTCATTATTGTTATGATTTTTTACGAATGCCGCTGTGCAGGATGGCAGCTGTCTTTTCGCATTAAAAAAACAGGATGCAAGTGAGCTCGAATGTCCAAGAGGGCGTGTCCCCGCGGTTCCCTACCCATCAGGCCTCATACGCCCCGCCCCGCCCCGTCATGCGCAAGGCGGATTTTCCGACCATGCTGTGGCACACCCTTCTGCTGGTCTCCCTGGTTTTTGCCTTGCTGACCGGTCTGCGCATTGCTGCCGACAACGCCAAGGGAGGGTGGCGGACCCTGCTCGAACCGGTGATGATGCAGGGGGATGTCATTCGATGGCACGCGTGGGCGGCCTTGGCGCTCGGAAGCCTTGTGGCAGGTTACGTCGCCTTTCTCTTGCATGCACGGTTGACCGCGCGGTGGAAAGTCAACCGCATGATGCTGAAGGCGCCGCACCGTCAGGCGCGGTGGCAGGCCCTCAACCGCGCGCTGTACTGGCTGGGGCTGCTGACTTTTCTGGTCGCGCTGATCAGCGGTGGGTGGCTTTACTTCACTCCCTTCTTTGGCTTCATTGACCTGGTGTCCCTGGTCCATGAAATCGCCTCCTGGGCGCTGGTGGCCTACATGGTGGTGCATGTGGTGGCCCAGTTCATGCTGGGTGGACTCCGCCAACTGCTCAAGGTCTTCATTCCCCGGTTCGATCTGTTGCGCTCCGCGACGGTGCTCGGTGTTGCTGCACTGGCGGCCGGAGTGGCCACAGCCACACTGGACTGGCAGGCCACAGGGGAATTGCGGGCCGCACCGGCTGCCGTGGCACCCGTGCTGGACGGCAAGCTGGACGACGAGGTGTGGCAGCGTGCAGACAAGGTGACGGTGATCACAGCCCACGGATGGAACGTGGGCGACCGGGAAACCCCCATCGAAGTGCGCGCCGCGGTGCATGGTGACAGGGTCTATGTCGCCACATCCTGGCCCGACGACTCCCGCAGCTACATGCGCCTGCCGCTGAAGAAGACAGCACAGGGCTGGGTGCGGATGATCGGAGACGATGGCGTGCACACTTACGACGGCGCCGACACAATCGACTACTACGAAGACAAGTTCGCCATCGCCATCAGCCCCAGGAACAACCCGTTTGGCGGAGGCTGGCAGTTCGGCACGGCCCCATTGCCGGGCGTGAAAAAGCCGCTGCAGGGCCGCGGGTACCACTTCACGAAGGACGGTAGCGTGATCGACTTGTGGCACTGGAAAGCCAGCCGAACCGGCGCCACCGGCCAAGCGGAGGACTCCTGGTTCGGAGACCCGGTGAAATACGACCCGGTCAAGCACGAAGTGCGGTACCCCGCCGGCTACGGCAGCGACAAGAAGGAAAAAGGCAGCGGATACCAGGACAACTTCGATAGAGGAGAAAACGGCTGGGCTGTCGCGTGGCCGAGCCGGGCAGTCACTCCGAAATACCTTCCCAAAGACCTCGCGAAGTTGCAGGCGCGCCTGGGCCCCAGCCAGTCGGCGTATGAATCGCACGGCTCCGAGTTCAACCTCGGGCCGGACGAGGTGGTGCCGTATTCCAAGGAGCTTGATGACAGGATTCCGGTCGGCACGATGATCCCGGCCTTGTACTGGGACAAGCCCATCAGGGGCCCGGCGGGCGACGTGGCCAGCCGTGGTCACTGGCAGGACGGCCGCTGGACACTGGAGTTTTCGAGACAGCTGCAAGCACCCGATGCGCAGGATGTGTCGATCACCGACGGCGTCTATCTGTGGTTCGCCGCCTTCAACCACAACCAGACCCGCCACAGCTGGCACGTCGTGCCGCTGCGTCTCCGTCTGCCGCAGGGGGGATAAGCACATGGCACGCATCGAACTGGTCGACTGGCCGCACACACTGGAGAACTCCGGCGAGACTGTGCTGGACACGATGATGATCAACGGCGTCCCGTTTCCGTTCTCCTGCGGAGCAGGCGACTGCGGAGCCTGCAAGGGTCACGTTCTGCAGGGCAAGGTGGAGCACCTGCCCTGCCCGGAAAGCACACTGAGCAAGGAGGAGCGAGACCAGGGACTGGTCCTTGCCTGCCGGTGTACGCCCAAGTCCGACATCCGCCTGCAAACCTTGGGTGAGCTGGTGCACATGCCACCCGTCGTCCAGCAGTTCGGGCGTGTGGTCCACCAGGAAGTCCGGGGTGGCGGCGTGGCCGTGATTCGTGTGGCCTTGCGCAAGGCGGTGGAATTCCGCCCAGGGCAGTACTTCATGCTGAAGTTCGGAGCCCTGCCGGCGCGGGCCTACTCGGTGGCCAGCGTCCCCGGCAGCACCGAGCTTGAGTTCCACATCCGCCGAGTGGAAGGCGGCAAAACCTCCACCCTGGTGACGCAACCCGGGCTGACAGGACAGTACGCCCGTGTCGAAGGCCCTTACGGGCACGGATACTGGCGCGAACAACATGCGGGCCCGATCGTCGCCATCGGCGGAGGCACCGGCCTGGCCCCCATGTGGTCCATTGTTCTTTCCGCACTCTCTGGCTCCGCCCGGCGTGAAGTCCATCTCTACTACGCGGCGCGCACGGCGGATGACTGCTATTGGGAGCAGGAACTGGTCGAACTGGCGCGCAGGCATCCGCACGTTCGCCTGCACAACACGCTCTCCCGTCTTCAGACACCTGATGCGCGGGCGCCGATCCCCCAGCGCGCGCAGCGTGTGACCGACGCGCTGAGGGAGGATTTCAAATCGCTCGCCGGTGCAAAGCTCTACATCGCGGGCCCGCCAGCCCAGGTGGCTGCGGTGTCCGCAGTGGCCAGGGAGCTCGGACTGGACAACCGCGATCTGCACACGGATCCGTTCTCGGACAACCCGGAGCACCACCAGGACAGCTGGTTCAAGCGCACCATGCACCGCTGGCACATCCGGCGCGAGGCCCGCCATTGGCGGCACCACCCGGAGCCGGCGCAGCGGTAGCGGACCGTGGGCCTGCAGGATCACCCTGCAGGCGCCGCTTCAGGCCGCCCGGCAGATCTTCAGGGTGTTGGTGCCGCCCGGCGTGCCCATCGGCTCGCCCACGGTGATCGCGTAGACATCGCCCTTCTGCATCACCCCGCGTGCCTTCAGGTCGGCCTCGGCCTCGGCCAGCGCGGTGTCCCGGTCCGCGCTGGTATCGACCAGCAGCGGCCGCACATTGCGGAAAAGCGTCATCTTGCGCTGCGAAGACAGCTTGGAGGTGACCGCGAAGATGGGCATGCGCACGCTGTGGCGGCTCATCCAGAGCGCGGTTGAACCCGACTCGGTCAGCGCCACGATGGCCTTGGCCTTGAGGTGGTGCGCGGTGAACAGCGCGCCCATGGCGATGGCCTGGTCGATGCGGGTGAAGGTCGCGCCCACGAAATCGTCTTCCAGCGGGTCGTGGTCGGTCTTCTCGGCCTCCTGGCAGATGGCGGCCATCTGCTGCACGGTCTCCAGCGGGTACTTGCCGGCCGCGGTCTCGGCGCTGAGCATCACGGCGTCGGTGCCGTCGAGCACGGCGTTGGCCACGTCGGACACCTCGGCGCGCGTGGGCACCGGGTTGACGATCATGGACTCCATCATCTGCGTGGCGGTGATCACCACCTTGTCCATCTTGCGGGCCATCAGGATCATGCGCTTCTGCAGGCCCGGCACGGCCGCATTGCCCACCTCCACCGCCAGGTCGCCGCGCGCCACCATGATGCCGTCGGACACCCTGAGGATGTTCTCCAGTTCCGGGATGGCCTCGGCGCGCTCGATCTTGGCGATCAGGCCGGGCTTGTGGTTGTAGGGGGCCGCGGCCATGTTGCACAGCTGGCGCGCCAGCTCCATGTCGGTCGCGTTCTTGGGGAAGCTGACGGCCACGTAGTCGGCCATCAGGCTCATGGCGGTCTTGATGTCCTCCATGTCCTTGGCGGTCAGCGCAGGCGCGGTCAGACCGCCACCTTGCTTGTTGATGCCCTTGTTGTTGGACAGCTCGCCGCCGAGCCTGACGGTGGTGTGCACCGCGTCACCGACGACCTTGTCCACCGTCATCACGATCAGGCCGTCGTTGAGCAGCAGCACGTCGCCGGCCTTCACATCGCGCGGCAGCTCCTTGTAGTCCAGACCCACCCCGTGGATGTCACCCGGCTCGGTGCGCGAGGCGTCCAGCACGAAGGGCTGGCCCGGTTCGAGCATGACCTTGCCTTCGGCGAACTTGCCGACGCGGATCTTGGGGCCCTGCAGGTCGGCCATGATGCCCACCTCGCGGCCGGCGCGGCGCGCAGCCTCGCGCACGAGGTTGGCGCGGTCAATGTGGTCCTGCGCCTTGCCGTGCGAGAAGTTCAGCCGAACGACGTTCACGCCGGCGCGGATCATGGCTTCAAGCAGGGCGGGGTCGCTGGACGCAGGACCAAGGGTGGCGACGATTTTGGTGGCGCGCTGGGGCATATGAGGTGTCTCCGTTGTAACTTGGTTTCAATTGTCCATGAAACGGGTTACTGGGTGGGTACAGGTTCCAGCAGCGCCCGGGCCAGTCCGAGGTACCGGGCCTGGTCGACCAGCACCGTGCCTTCGTTGTACACGTGCAGCAACACGTCGGGCCGGAACTGGTCGATCACGACCGACCGCACATGCCGGCGCTGCTCCGGACTGAGCCGGGACAGGTGGTTCATCGACAGGTACCAGACCTCGGCGAAGTAGCGCGCCAGGGGTTCGGTGATGTTGTCACCGAAGGAGTCGCCGATGATGACCAGCGTGGGCCGGCGCTGTCCCGCGGGCAGTTGCCAGGCCGAGCGCACACGGGCGACCTGGAACAGCAGTGCGGCCTCGGCGGCGAACTCGGGGAAGCAGGCCGGGTCGTTGTGGCACACCAGCACCTGCCCATCCGGATACACCGGCACGAGGGTGGTGTCGCGGTGCTCCACGCCGGGCGCCAAGCCCTGGAGGTCGAATGCGGTCTCCCGCGGCTCAAGCGCGACCTCGTAGCGACGGGGCATGCCCCACTGGCCTTGTGCCAGCCAGTCGGCGGCGACGGCAGCACCATGAAAGTCCCAATGCAGGTTCCAGGGACGGTAGACCGGGTCCACCCCATCGACCTGGCGCATCGCATCGATGGGGTAGAACAGCCGGTCCGCGATCTCGGGCTGCTGCGCCAGTCGGCCAACCAAGGATTCGGCCGGCGGCTGGCCACTGGCGCATTCCACCTGCAGCCAGCGGGGCAACAACCGAGGCCGCAGGCGCGACTTGTCGGGGGCGATCATCAGGTAGCTCCGGGGCAGCTCGGCACGGGTCGCTGCCAGCAGGTCCGCGACCCGCTGGCCGACCACCGGCAGCTTGATGCGTTCGGCCCCGCACATCACCCGCAGCGAGCTGCCCGCGGTGTCGCCGAACACGTTGTAGAACACTTCGCCCGCCTGACCGGGGACCAGATCGGCGGACAGAAAATCGCCGAACAACCGGTGGCGCCAGCGGTGGCTGGCCTCCAGCAGTTCGCCACGCAGACCGAAATGGTCGCGCATCCAGGCCTGCGTCCTCACCGGCAAGGTGCTGCCCTCGGCCGGGGTGCGGGGCCAGCCCGGCGCCGGTGCGAGTGTCCGGTTTTCCAGCGGCGCCTCGTGCGGCGGCCGGAACAGGTGCACCAGCAGCGGCGTCAGCAGCAGGGCGCACCACAGGGCCAGCACCAGGGCATTTGCGCGGCGGGTCGGCAGGGCCTTCATGCTCAGAAGCGGAAGTAGAGGAAGGGGTTGTGGCTGCCGGACGCCAGGCTCATCGCACCGAGGACCAGCACCAGCGTGAGGAAAACCCAGCGCACCGGAGCCCAGCGCGGGCGCACGAAGTGCCCGCCGCCGAGCCAGCGCGACAGGGGCAGCATCGATGAGAAGGCCAGCAGCAGCACCAGCACCGTGTATACGTCCAGAAAGCGGCCTGGATGCAGGGCGCCGGCCGCGGCGGATGACCCGCCGGCCATGGCGGCATAGACCGTTCCGACCTGCGCGAAGTCCACGGCGCGGAACATGACCATGCCGATGACGAAGGCCAGCCAGGCGTAGAGCTGCTGGCACACGCGGGGCCAGCGCGCCGTGATCCTGCCCAGCCCCAGCCGCTCCAGCACGATGAGTCCGCCGTTGTAGAGCCCCCAGCAGACGAAATTCCAGCCGGCCCCGTGCCACAGGCCGCAAAGCCCGAACACGATGAGGATGTTGGCGATGGTGCGGCCCCCGCCGCGGCGGCTGCCCCCCAGCGGGGTGTACACGTAGTCGCGCAGCCAGGACGAGAGGCTGATGTGCCAGCGGCGCCAGAACTCGCGCACCGACAGGGCGTGGAACGGGAAACGGAAATTGCGGGGAAACGAGAACCCCAGCAGCAGCGCCAGTCCGAGCGCCATGTGGGAATAGCCCGAGAAGTCCAGGTACACCTGGAACGCGTAGGCGATTGCGCCCAGCCAGGCCATGGCGGTGGTCAGCGCATGGCTGTCGATCTGGTAGATCGCGTCGACCACGCTGCCCAACGGGTTGGCCAGCAGCAGCTTCTGCCCCAGACCGATGATGAGCAGTTCCATGCCGAAGCGAAGGCGGGCCATGGTCGGGTGGCGCCGGATCAGTTGCCGCCGGATGGCGGCGTACCGGACGATGGGACCGGCCAGCAGATGGGGAAACAGCAGGATGTAGTTGGTCAGGCGGGAGAGCTTGTGCTCGACGGGCAACTGGCCGCGGTAAATGTCGACCAGGTAGGACATGGCGTGGAACGTGAAGAACGAGATGCCCACCGGCAGCACGGGCATCGACCCGGGCTCGATGGACACCTGCCAGCCCAGGTCGTGCAGGGTCTCGGCCAGGAAACCGATGTACTTGAAGGCCACGAGCAGCGAGAGCTGGAACAGCAGCGACGCCACCAGCACCCAGCGCTGGCGGTCCCGGCGGTCCGCCACGCGGTCCAGCGCGAGGCCGCCGAGGTAGCACCCGGCCAGCGACGCCGCCAGCACCCATGCGTTCCGGAGTTCACCCCAGGCGTAGAACACGGCGCTGCCCACCAGCAACACGGCGTTGTGGCGGCCCGAGACCTGGTAAATCAGCAGGAATATCGGCAGGAAGTAGAAGAGGAACTCGACGGAACTGAAGATCATTCGTCGTGCGGGCGAACAGCCGTCAGCACGGCGAAGTCGGAGCCGATCTGACCTTCGGCCATCAACCGGTCCTCCAGCGCGAAGAAGCGGTCAAGATGGGCCACGTCTTCGGCACTGGACTCACTGAAGTTCTGCGCGATGTCGCTCAGCCCGATGTGCAGCAGGGCCCCTCCAAGGTCGCGCCGGTCCAGCACGCGGAAATGCCTCTGCAGCGTGGGAATGATCTGCGAGGAACGGATCGCCTCGGACGGGTCGCAGGCGATCACGTCGGCTGCGCGCGGACGCTCCCGCGGCCCCCGCAACACGCCATTGGGCAAGCGGTGGTAGCGCTCGGGAAGGGTCTGCAGGAAGGCGTTCATGTGGGTCAGCTGGGCGTCGGTCCACTGGAAGCGGTCGGGTCCGACGTACTCGTGCAGATGGAAGATGCCACCCGGGCGCAGCGCCCGCCTGACCATGCCGAACAGACGGTCCAGGTCGTTGACGTGATGGATCGACTGAAAGCCGACCACCAGGTCGCAGGACGCTTCGGGCAGTTCCAGCCGCTCCAGATCGGCCACGTGGTAGTGCAGCTGGTCCAACCCCATCTCGGCGGCACAGGTGCGCGCGCCGGCAATGGCGCCCTCGGCGATGTCGTAGCCATCGATCCGGCTGGCCAGCCCGATCTGCGCGAACCCGCGCTCCAGGGCGCCGAACCCGCAGCCCAGGCTGACCATGCGAGGCACGGGAAGCTGCCAGCCCAGACGGGTCAGCGTGTCCTTCAGATGGATGTACACATCCATGCCTTCTTTGCCGGTGGCCTTTTGGTGGAGGCGTGCCATGACCCGCGGATGCGCCATCCAGTTCATGCCCTGGATCTCCTGGCGCTGCGACGGTGAAACGCTCCAGGCCTCCGACACGCGCGCCCGGTCGCTCCCGGGCGCCGGATCGACCTGCCGGCCCGACTGCTCACACGCTTCGCGCAACACCGCCCGCACCGTCGCCTCAAACGCCTGTGGGGCGCAGTCCCGCTCCACAGCCGCCAGCGCCGCCTGGCGGGTCTTCTGCCACAGCGCGGCATCGAAGTAGAGCCGCGCGCAGGCCTGGGCAAAGTCCTCGGCACTGTCCGCACTCAGCAGGCCACCTTGCCCGGCCCAGCCGAGCTGCGCCGCCACCAGTGCACTGGCCACCACCGGCACCCCGTGCGCCGCAGCCTCCTGGACCTTGAGGGGGATGCCGGCCGCAAAGCGGGTGGGCGCGATGAACACGCGGGCCTGCTCGTAGAAGTGCCGGATGTCCTCGACACGGCCGTGGAACACCACCCGTGGTCCGTCCAGCGCCTGCTGGAGGCTCTCGCACGGGCTGCCCACGAGGTGGAGCACATAGCCTTCGCCGATCAGCTGGTCCAGCCGGGGCATGACCTCGCGCACGAACCAGCACACCGAGTCGGCGTTGGGCGAGCCTTCCTCCGCCAGCCGGCCGACAAACAGCAGGTGGCGCCGCTCGCTGTGGCCCTGGGGCGTGGGCTGCGCGGCAATGCCGTTGCCGAGCACCCGCACGTCCTGGCAGCCCGCCTGGCGGAACCGATCCGCTTCGGCATTGCTCACGGCGAAGACATGGTGGGCCGCCTCGGCCAGCTGCAGTTCGCGGGTCAGCGCCGTCGCGCCCTCCTCCTCCGGCGAGGGCTCGCCCAGCACCTGTGCACGCAGTGTTTCGCGGGTCGCGAAAATCGCTTCGGCGTCGTAGATCAATGCAGTGCCGGGCAGAAAGGCAGGCACCTCCCTGCAGGCGTGGAGAAAGCGGTCCATGTTGTGCGGCCGGCTGACGATCACCGCGTCGTAGTACCCGCAGCGCTCGCGCAGGAAGTCGGCCAGTCCGGTGATGCCGCGGCCGGCCACGATCTCCACCTCGCGCGGCAGCACCCCATAGGCCTCCGCCAGGTCCACCTGGGGACAGGTCAGCGGGTAATGACTGACGAAGGCACCGGCTGCATGCAGGCTGTGGACGAGCTGGCGCGCACGCGGAAAACCAGAGCCCAGCGACGGGACGGGGATGCGGTCGTCGATCAGCAGCACGCGCGGCTGCGTGGCCGGGCGCTGGCGTACCTCGATGGCGCGTGTTCCGTGGGGCCGGTGCTCCCTGGCCAGCACCTGGGCGTGGCGGGCGACGAAGACCTCCCGATGCGCCTGCATGAGCCCCACCGCGGTCTGTTCGCTCTCAGAGCTGCCAAACTCGTAGTGCAGGATCTCGACCTGCGGTTCGTACACCACCGAATACCCGGCCTGGTGCAGGCGCATGCAGAAATCGGTCTCTTCGTAGTAGGCCGGTGCGTACGCTGGATCGAATCCGCCCAGCCCCTCGAAAAGCGCGCGCCGCACCATGAGGAAGGCCCCCGAGCAGTAGTCCACCTCGCGCCGGAACTGAAACACGGCGTCGTCCGGGTCCTCGCCCCGGCCGTATCCCGAGCAACTGCCGTCGGCCCAGACGATGCTGCCCGCCTCCTGGAGACGGCCGTTCATCAGCACCACCTTGCCGCCCACCGCACCGACGTGCTCACGGCCGTCGAGCAGGGCCAGCGCCGCCAGGATCGATCCGGGTTTCAGCTGGGCATCGTTGTTGAGGAACAGCAGATGCTCACCCCGGGCGTGGGTAGCCCCCAGGTTGGCGGCACGCAGGAAATGCAGGTTCTCGCTCTGCGGCAGCACCCGGGCGCCGCGCACCCTGGCCAGCAGGGCGGCGGTGGCATCGGTGGATGCGTTGTCGATCAGCAGCACCTCGCAGGGTGCATCGATCGCTTCCACCAGCGACGCCAGACACTTGAAGGTCAGCTCGGCCTGGTTGTGCAGCACGATGACGATGGACACGCGCGGCGCCTCCGCGGTGGGCAGCCGCAGCTCGTGCCCATCCTTCAGAAACCGCGCGAGCTCTTCCTGGCTGCGTTGGCGGAACGCCAGCTTGGCATCCTGCGCAGACGCGGACGGCTCGATGACCGGGACGGGGGAAGGTGTGGCCGGCAGCGGCAGGCCGAGCGGCCTGAGAGGAAAGCCGCGGCCTTCGTGTCGGCCGTGGAACTCGAAGTGGTAGAGCGCATTGAGTCCGTCCTGCGCCACATCGGGGTGGGCCTCCAGATAGGCCAGTGTGGAGAACCAGGGACCGGGGTCCCGGCCTTCCGAGACGCCGCCGAACAGCGCGTAGTGCACGGCGGGGTCGACCCCGGCCTGCGCCACATCGGCATGGGCCGCCAGGTACCAGGCGGCATCGAAGAACACCGAGCGGCGCACGGCGTCGATGACCGGCTGCCGGGGATCCGGCGCCCCCCGCCGGCCCAGCCGCCACTGCAGCCGCTGCAGGACGCCCGGTCTGTCGGCGACAGGGCTTTGCTCCCTCGGCGCGAGCAGTGTGGACAACAGCTGACGCAAGGCGGGCTCGGTCGTCTGCAGGGTGTGGGTGAGCGTTTGCTGCGCCTGCGCCAGGGTGGCGATGGTCTGGCTGGCTTCGGTCAGGCCATGCTCCGCCAGCGCACGCTCCTGGCGCGCGGCTCTCATCTCCGCATCCAGCCGGGCCAGCTTGCGCAGTGCGGCATCCCGCTCCAGCGCGAGTTCCGCATTCAGGCGGGCCACGGCCGCCTGCGCCTGGTCGCGCTCGCTGCCCACCTGGGCGCGCGCGGCGACGAGGGCCTCGACCTGCAGCGCGAAGGAACGCTCCATCTCACGTTCGTTGGCGTGGCCGATCCAGCGGGCGCCCGCCGCGGCGAAGCGTTCCCGGATAGCCCCACCTTGTGCCGTCGATGCGGCGTTGCACAGCTGCTCGACGGCTGGCGGCACGGCGTGCCCGTGCGCAATCACGCCCAGGCCATTGCCGTGCAGGAACTCGAAGTGGGGATGGCGCCCCGCAAGCTCAGCAAAGAAGCGGTGCACGCCAAAGTCGTCGCGGCGCACATTGGTGTCGTGGAACAGGACCACCGCCTGTTCGGACAGCTTGGGCCGCCAGGTTTCGTAGTCGTGCCGGACGGCTTCGTAGGTGTGGAAGCCGTCGATGTGCAGCAGGTCGATCGAGCCGTCAGCGAAGTGCCCGACGGCGGTGCCGAAATCGGCCCGGATGAGTTCGGAGAAGCCGCCGTAGTGGGCCTCGTTGAAAGCGTGTACATCCCGGTAGACCGCTTCGTCGAAGAACCCGGCATGGGCGTCGCCCTGCCAGTTGTCCACCGCAAAGCAACGCGTGGGCAGCCGCAGCTGCTGCACGGCATCGCAGAACGCGGCGTAGGACACACCATGGTGGGTGCCCAGTTCCACCAGCAGGCGCGGTTCGGTCGCCTGGACGAGCCAGAACGCAAACGGCACATGGCCCCACCACCCACTGGGCTTGCCCAGGCGCTGGGGTGTGCGGAAAAGGCTGTCCAGCGCGGGCGAGAGCAGTGGCTCCAGCAGGCTGCCGTCTGAATCGTGCATCGAGGCTCCTGGGTGTCGGGGGCAGCGGCGGCTAGGCGCGCCGCGCCACGACGGTGAACATGGGAATCAGGGCGCCGTCGGCATCCCGCTTCTGGTGGTGGATGCTGAGCTGCGCGTGTGGGAAACCCAGCAGGCCCAGCGACTGGGTGACAAAGGCGGGCGTCAGCGCCCACCAGGTGTGCACCTGCGGGATGGCCGGGTCTGCCAGCAGGCGGCAGACCGGCAGATCTCCGAGGTTGGCGTCGTACACCTCAGTGACGATGAGGGTGTCGCTGACCCGGCGCGCCAGCTGTTCCATGACCGAGAACGGCGAACGGCAGTGCAGCAGCACCGAGGCCAGCAGGCCGATGTCGAACGGCCCCTCCGATTCGGGGAGGGCGTCCAGATGCGCCACGATGACCCGGACCCGGGAGGCACGGGCTTGGTGCAGGTACTGGAACGACTGGCGCACCCCCGTGATGACGTGGACAAACTCCTGGCGCCAGCCGGCGACGTCAAAACCAGGCACGGGAGCCACGTCCCAGAGGTGTTCCATGGGCGGCTCCAGCGCGGTGACCTGGGCACCCGCGGCCTCCATGTGAAAGCTCAGGAAGCCGCTGGCCGGCCCCACTTCGAGCACCGAGCGCCCTGCGAAGTCGACCCCGCCGAGATATGCATCCACGGTCGGGCGCAGGTCCCATTCGCCTTTCACCGACTCGCCGTTGGGAAGGTCCACCGAGTGGTAGAAGCGGCACTGCGCCAGCTCGGGCGGTTCCGCTGCCGCGGGTGTCGCCGGCATGGCCGCGCGCGGCGCCGGCGCTTCGGGCAGAGGCGCCGGATCGGACAGGCCCTGGACCAGGCTGCGGTGCTGCAGCCACCGCTTGAGCGCGCTCTTGAGGTTCCACCACGTTCCATGGTCGGGCTTGCGGCAGACCAGCACGGAGTCGTGCCAGGCATCGCTGCCGTCGCCATGGCCCTCGTCCTGCCACTGTGTCCTCACCTGAACGAGATCGAGCTGGGCAAAGCGGGCCAGGGACTCCATGCCGTCGGGATAGAACCGCCAGCAGTCCACCGGGTAGCGGTGCTCCGGCCCGCTGGAGGGCGCAATGACAATGCACAGGCCACCCGGCTTGAGCACACGGGCCACCTCGAGCATGGTGATCCACACGTAGCGGATGTGTTCGAAGGCCTGCCCGGAGACCAGCACATCGACCGAGCCGCTGGCCACCTCCCGCCACGCGTAGGGCGTCTTGAGCACCAGGTCCACGTTGTTGCCGGGCACCATGTCCAGCCCGGTGTAGAGCCAGTTCGGGGCATCGAACAGCGCGCGGTACGAACCATTCACATCCTGACTGCCCAGGTCGTGGATGACCAGCGGCTCGCCACGGCGTGCGCCCAGGTACTGGTCTACAAAGGTGCGCATCTTGTCGTAGGAACTGGCGTGCATGGATTCAGGCTGAGAGAGGGGGGAGTCGGTACAGCCAGGCGTCGGGCCAGTAGGTGAGCGCCTCTTCAACAAAAGCCTCGTTGTAGAGCGCTGCGGGGCGGCGGAGCGCGAATTCGGGGTGCTCAGCCGCGTACGCCCGGGCCGCCGAGGCGGGATGGTCCTCAAGCCAGTGCGCCTGGCCCCCGGGCGTGTCCGCGAGCTGCGCCATGACACCGTCGGTCGCGACGATGTAGGAACCCGGGGTGACCAGCGGGCCGTAGGCGTCCAGCTCCCGGCGCACATGCGCCTTGCTGTGGTCACTGTCGAGAAACACGAACACCTTCTGGCCCGGGCCCACGGAACGGCGCACCCGGTCCACCACCTCCGGTGAAGCAGAGTCGCCCTCGATCAGGGTGATGAGGTCCCCCAGTGGACAGGCGTCCACCGCCTCGCGCAGCTCCGGGGGGATGTGGATGTCGATCGAGATCACTCGCCCACGCCCCAGCGCCCGGCACAGCGAGGCGAAGAAGACGGCGCTGCCGCCGCGGTTGACGCCGGTTTCGATGATCACATCGGGACGCACAAGGGTGATCACCTCCTGCAACCGCAGCACATCTTCCGGCAACTGCCAGAGCTGGAAGCCCAGCCAGGAGAACGACTGCCAGTGCTGCTGGTTCCACTCCTGCTTGAGCCAGACCCGGGACACCACCCGGAAGGCCTCGGGCGAGTACAGCGGCAGCCGCGTTGGGTTTTCATCGCCGGCCTGGTACTCCAGGGACTGGGCGTTGGTGTCGATGGTGATCTTCATGCCGGATTTTTCCGCGGGCAGTGTACCCGTCGCCCCCCGGCCTGCAGCCCCCCACACTGCGCTTGCGCGCAACCAGGCTACCGACCGCCGTCGCGCAGGTTGTCCTGCATGTGCCGCAGCAGACGCAACAGCTCCTGCCGTTCCGGCGCCTCCAGTCCGCGCGCGGCCAGCGCCGCCACCTGGCGGCGGTGTCGCACGACGGACTCGTGGCGTTGCTGCGCCGCCTCGGTGGGGTAAAGGCGGATCACCCGGCGGTCGTGCTCGTCAGGACGGGCCTGGAGCAGGCCCTTGTCCTTGAGCACCGCGATCAGGCGCGCCAGCTGGCCCTTGTCCCGCCCGGCGTGCTGCACGAGGTCGGACTGCGTGCTGCCCGGGTGGCGGACGAAGAAGCCCAGCGCCCGGCCCTCCATCGGCCCCAGGCCGTCGTCGGGCATGTGGCGCAGCAGCTGCGAGCGCGCCAGGTGCATCAGGTCGTGCACCGCCTCCATCAGGTCGTCGTCGGACAGCTTGACCATTTTGGTTGACTCCATCAACTTGTTTCGACAGAATAGATGACATTATCAATCAATTCACCGGTCACATGTCCAACCCCATTCTCCCTTTGCACCCGCCCGGGCCCACGCGCCGCGTGCGTCACGAGCTGCTGCGCCGCGACGTGCAAGTGCGCCATGTCCGCCCACTGGGCTCCGGCCTGCTGGCCGTGACCTTCGGCGGACCGGCGCTGGCCGGCTTCGTCTCTCTCTCCTTCGACGACCACGTCAAGTTCTTCTTCACCGACGCCGACGGGCGGGAGCAGCGGCGCGACTACACACCGCGTCATTTCGACACGGACCGCCAGGAGTTGACGCTGGTGTTCGCGCTGCACGACGGCGGCGCGGCCAGCGCCTGGGCGCAAGGCGCCCAGGTGGGCGACACCGCGGAGATCGGCGGCCCCCGCGGCTCCATCATCATTGCGGACGACCTGCCCTGGTACCTGCTGGCGGGCGATGCGACGGCGCTGCCCGCCATCGCCCGGCGACTTGAAGAACTGCCGGCGGGCACTCCCACCACGGTGCTGCTGCACACCCCGCACGAGCAGGACCATAAGGCGCTGCCCGAACGCCCTGGTCTGAACCTGCGCTGGTTGCCGTCCGGCGAAGCGCTGTGCGACGCGGTGCGCAACCTGGACCTGCCGGCGGGCGACGGTTTCATCTGGTGCGCGGGAGAGGCGGCCTGCATGGCGCGCCTCAGGGACATCCTGCTGCTCGAACACGGGCGGCCGCGCAGCCACGTCAAGGTCTCGGCCTACTGGAAGGCCGGCGCCACCGACTTCCACGAAGACCTGGCCTGAGCAGGCGGCCGTCGGCTAGCGCGCTTCGGCCGGCGCGCGGCTCAGGTCGTTGTTCTGCGTCACCAGCACCTGCAGCAGGCGCATGAACTCGGTGCGCTGGCGCGGGGTCAGCGGCGCCAGGATCTGTTCCTGCGCGCGCAGCATGGCGGGCACGGTGTCGGCCAGACCCTGTTCTCCCGCCGGGGTCAGGAACAGCTGGCGCGCACGGCGGTCCTGCGGCGACAGGCGCCGCTCCAGCCAGCCACGGGCCTCCAGCCGGTCCACCACCCCCCCCGTGGTCGAGGTGTCCAGTGCGATGCTGCGGGCCAGCGTGCGCTGGTCGATGCCGGGCTGGTTGCCCACCACCTGCAGCGCGGCGTACTGCACCGGCGTCACACCCAGCTCGCCCGCCTCCTGCAGAAAGATGCCGACCGAGATCTGGTGCAGGCGCCGGATCGCGTAGCCGGGCTGCAGGTCGATCTGAATCCCGGTGGTGTCTGGGGTGTCCATGGCAAACAAGGCAGGGTGGCTGGCAACGGATGGTCGGTGGTTGACCCAGTCTAACCGCCCCCTTATCATCAGTACACTGATTATTGGCATGCGGCCGAACGAGGCCCATCGCACGGAGACACGCCATGAGCCACGCACTCGGCCGACTGGAAGACCTGCCGCAGGACTACCGCGACGACCTCAAGGACCTGAACCTGGTGCCGCTGTGGCCCAGCCTGCGCGCGGTGCTGCCGCCGGGCGTGCCCACGCGCGCCACACAGGCCGTGCACTGGCCATACGCCACGCTCAAGCCGCTGCTGCTCAAGGCCGGCGAGCTCACGCCCATCGAGAAGGCTGAACGCCGCGTGCTGGTGCTGGCCAACCCGGGCCACGGGCTGGAGAACATGAAGGCCAGCCCGGCCATCTACCTGGGCATGCAGCTGCTGCTGCCGGGCGAGTGGGCGCCCAGCCACCGCCACACGCCCAACGCGGTGCGCATGGTGGTCGAGGGCGAAGGCGCCTGGACCACCGTCGATGGCGAGAAGTGCCCGATGCGCCGCGGCGACCTGATCCTCACGCCCACCGGCCTGTGGCACGAACACGGCCACGACGGCAGCGACCCGGTGGTGTGGCTGGACGTGCTGGACCTGCCGCTGGTCTATTACATGGAGGCGAGTTACCACATCAACGGCGCGCGCCAGACCGTGAAGCCCGGCAGCGGCGACCGCGCCTGGACCCGCGCCGGCGTGGTGCCGACGCAGGTGTTCGCCCGCAGCGACCGGCGCTACCCCATGCTGCGCTACCCCTGGGTGGACACGCGCGCCGCGCTGGTGGCGACGGCCGACAACCAGCCCGACCTGGACTGCGTGCAGCTGACCTACGTGAACCCCGAGACCGGCGACGACGCCGAGAACATCCTGGGCTTCTACGCACTCATGCTCCGGCCCGGCCAGACGCTCGCGCTGCCGGCACGCTCGCCGGCGCAGGTGTTCCACCTGATCGAAGGCGGTGTTCAGGTCGCCACCTGCGGCAAGACCTTCGGCCTGGTCGAGGCCGACACCTGCTGCACACCCGGGTACGAGCCCGTGACGCTGAGCAACCGTTCGGCCGACCAGCCCGCCTTCGTCTTCATCGCCGACGAATCCCCGCTGCACCGAAAGCTCGGTGTGTACGAGACCCGATGACTCTTCAGAGACAACCGATGACCCAGTACCTCTTCGCCCCGCCCGCCGTCCCCTCTCTGCCCATTCGCGGCAAAACCGAACGTTTCCCGATCAACCGCATCTTCTGCGTCGGTCGCAACTACCACGCGCACGCCGTCGAGATGGGCAGGCCGGTCGACAAAAGCGCCGAGCGGCCGTTCTATTTCACCAAGTCGCCGCAAACCCTCACGCCCTCGGGCACGACCGTGGCCTACCCGCCCGGAACGAACAACTACCACTTCGAGATGGAGCTGGTGCTGGCCGTGGGCAAGGCCGGTTTCCGTGTCAAGGCCGAAGACGCACATGAAGTGATCTACGGCTACGCCGCCGGCCTGGACATGACGCGCCGCGACCTGCAGCTGGTCGCGCGCGACAAGGGCCGCCCCTGGGACCTGGGCAAGGACATCGAACAAGGCTCGGTCTGCAGCGAGATCGTGCCGATGCCCGGCGTGGTGGTCGAGAAGGGCTCCATCGCTCTGGAGGTCAACGGCGCAACGAAGCAGTCGTCCGACGTGGACCAGCTGATCTGGAACATCCGCGAGATCATCGCGGACCTGTCCCGGTTCTATCACCTGCAACCCGGTGACCTGGTCTACACCGGCACCCCCGAGGGCGTGGGGGCCGTGGTGCCCGGCGACACGATCACCGGCCGCGTGGAAGGCGTGGCCGAGGTCGCACTGACGGTCGGCGCACCGGACTGATCCGCACGGCCGTGGCCCCGTGCGAGGCCGCGGATCAAGGGCACATCCTGCCGGGCGATGTGGTCCAGCAGCCAGTCGCGCAGGAAGCCCAGCACCGGCTGAACATGCAGCCGGCCTTCGTCCAGATGCTGCTGCAGCCGG
Source organism: Hydrogenophaga pseudoflava (assembly GCF_031020795.1). Classification (GTDB taxonomy): domain Bacteria; phylum Pseudomonadota; class Gammaproteobacteria; order Burkholderiales; family Burkholderiaceae_C; genus Hydrogenophaga; species Hydrogenophaga pseudoflava_A. The sequence goes on along the minus strand of NZ_JAVHJP010000009.1, from coordinate 23,557 downwards.
TCGAGCTGCGCCTGGAAACCCGCGTGCAGCCGGGCGTGGGCGGTGTCCTCGGTGTCACCGTGCTGCCGGATCCAGTCTTCCTCATGGCGGAAGTGGCAGTCCGCATACGAACGCAGCTGCGGCAGCAGCCCGCCCAGATCGACCAGGTGTCCACGCGCACTCGCCTCCTGGGTGCGCAGCAGCAGATCGAACAGCACCTTGTGCTGCAGGTCGATGGTGGCCACGCCGGTTTCCAGCGCTTCGTTCCAGGTCGGGGGCAGCCGCCCGGGGTTCTCCGTGTGGTCGTTCATTCCGTGGTTCGCTGAAGTGGTCAGGCCAGCAGGCGGCGGTGCTCACCCACCCGTCTGTTCCGTCTTCATATCGGCACGCACGGGCTGAAGTGAAGCCCCGTCCGGCACACCCCGCCGCGCCATCATGTCTGCGCTCATCGCCTGCAGCGCATCGCCCCGGATGACCGAGCGCGCCGCCGGGTACACCACGCCGTTCTCGTCCAGCAGATGCCGTCGGTACAGCGCGTCGTAGGTGTCGAAGAGCTGTTCTTCTTCCGCTGAAAACCCTGCCCAGCCCTCGCCCGCCCCGACCAGCGCCGTCAACGCCGCGCGCACCTGGGCCCACATCACAGCCATCTCCCGGTGGTCCTGCTTGAGGCGGATGACCACCGCCACCACCGCCGGCTCGCGCTGCGCGAGCAGCGCCGGGAACACGTGGCGCTCCTCATCCTCGTGGTGGTGCGGGCCGGCCTGGTCGAAGTAGCGCATCACGTCGCGCGCGGCGTCGCGTGCCTGGGCGTCGGCGCCGTGGGTCCTGACGTGTTCGCGCAGCTTGCACAGCAGGCGCAGCATGCGTTCGACGCGCTCGTGGCAGGCGTCCAGCATCTCGAACGGCTGCTCGAAGCCCACGCCCGCCGCCTGCTGCCCGGGCTGGGTGATCTGGTGCAGGTGGATGCCGGCCATGGGCTCAGTCCAGCAGCACCGCGCGGCCCTGCGGGTCGAACGGGATGAAGTTCTGGATGCGGCCCCGGCGGATGGACTCCACCATCTTCTGCAGCGGCGCGTCGGCATCGGCGCTGGTGGGCGGCTTGCCGGCGCTGCCCGACATGGCGGCCGCGAAGACCATGCCCCAGGGCTGGCCGAAGCCGGCGGCCTCCTGCTTGAGCTGCTCGAACGAGGCCAGCTCGTCGGGGCTTTTGTCCACGCACATCTGCGGCACCAGCGCGCCGCCCTGGCCTTTTTCGAAGGCCGCGCGTTCGGCAGGCGAAGCGTCGTCGGGCAGTTCGACGGCGGCGAACACCATCAGCAGGCGCTGGGGCAGGGGCTGGGCGCGCGCGGCGGCGAGCAGGTCGTCAAAGGTGCTGATGTCCATGAAAAATCCGGTTCGGAAGAAGGCGTCAGCACGGGCCGACGGGGTTCAGGGTGCTGACGTAATCGGCCACCGCGGGGCGCACGCCGGTCTTGCCGTGCGAGAGGGCGGTGCCGATGCTCAGGAAACACACGGCCTGCTCGCTCTCGCGCAGGCCGAAGAAACGGTGCAGCGCGGCCGAACGCACGGACTGCCCGGCGGTGAGCGCCGAGCCGTAGCCCAGGGCGGTGGCCATGAGCAGCATGTTCTGCGCGGCGCAGCCGGCGGAGATCAGCCGCTCGGCCAGACCGATGTCGGCGTCGCCCTTGGTTTCGTCGACCACCAGCAAGGCCAGGAAGGGCGAGCGGAAACCCTTCTCGCGCGCCTTGGCGATGTCGTGCGGTTCGGCCCCCGGGTCGCGCTCCAGCAGGGCCTGCACAAACACCTCGGCCAGTGCTTCACGCTGGTCGGCCGGCACGGTGATGAAGCGCCAGGGCAGCAGGTTCCGGTGGTCGGGCGCCGAGGCGGCGGCGGACAGGATGGCCTGCAGCTGCGCGGCGTCGGGGCCCGGCTCGCCGAGGCGGAACGGCAGCACCGTGCGGCGCGCGGACATCAGCTCGGCCGCCAGTTCGGCCCAGTCGGCGGTGCCGACACCGTCGGTTGCCCAAGACTCCATGGCTCACCCCGGCCGGCCGTCGGCACGCGGCCGGCCGAACCAGTTCGCCAGCCGCCCGCCCCAGACCAGCACCACGCCCGCCCAGGTCAGCGCGGCCGCGGCCAGCCAGAGGCCACTGGCGCCCGGCAGCGTGCCCGCGATGCGCAGCAGCACCGCCACCTGCAGCACCCAGAACAGGGTCCACACCGTGGCGTCCGCCACCAGCGCACGGCCGCTGTGGCCGCAGGCCACGCGCGTGACCATGGCCAGCAGGATGGAGCCGAGGAAACCCATGGTCAGCGCATGCAGCGCGCCCAGGCCCAGCGTCGGCACACCGCCGGCGGCCAGCAGCCACTGCGACAGGCCGGAGAGCAGCAGCGCCAGTCCGAACCAGACGAAGCCCACATGCAGCATGGCCAGCAGGCGGAACTTCAGGCTCTGCACCAGGCCCCAGACCCAGGCCAGCCAGACCAGCACGCCGCCGATGCCCAGTTCCAGCGCGCCGCGCAGCAGGCGCCACGCCGTGCCCTCGCCCCAGCCGGCGAGCATCAGCCACACCGACACGATCTCCAGCACGATGGCCGCGAGCATCAGCCACAGCACCCAGAACGGGCGCCAGACCTCGATCATCGGCAGCACGCCGGAAGTGAAGAAGGGAATCATGCGGTGGGCCACGGCCACGTAGGTGGCGACGATGAAGCCCCACAGCGCGGTGTGCACCAGGGCCAGGGCCACCGACCACTCACCGAGCAGCAGCGCAGCGCCCATGCCCGCGGCGCACAGCGCGCCCAGTGCGCCACCCACGGCCACCACGGTGGCGTGCACCCGGTCGGGCACGCGGCTGGCGCGCCACAGGCGCCAGAACATCCCGTTCTGCATCGCAAGGCCGGCCGCCGCGATGAAGGCGCCGGCCACCGCCAGGTCCTGGTGCAGGTGCGCGCCCGCCAGCCACAACAGCCAGCCGCCCACCTGCAGGGCCAGCGCGGGCGTGATGGCGCGGACGTCCGGCGCGTCCACCCCCAGCCACTTGGGACCGGCGGTGAACAGGAAGCCGGCGAAGAACAGCGGCATGAAGCCCAAGGTCATGACCGCGGCGTGGGTCAGCGTCGGAGAGACCGCGTAGGACAGGCCGAACACACCGCTCACGCGGTCGACCAGCACCGCCGCCCACCAGGCGGCCGAGGCCACCAGCAGCAGCACCCCCGAAAAAAAGGCCAGCCGGTGTGGCGCGCGCCACAGGCTGGCCCATTGCCAGGGCGCGGAGACCGGCGACCCGTTGGGGCGCACCGGCGACACCCGCGGCCCGGCGGCGCTCATCCGCAGGAGCCCAGGTGCCCGCAGGAGGTGCAGTAGTCGCAGCCGTCCTTGCGGATCATGGCGTGCGCGCCGCACTCGGGGCACTTCTTGCCGGCCATGACACCGGAGGACATGCCCACCAGCTCCGGCGCGGCCGGGGCGTGGGGCGTGGCGACCGCGGCGGTGTCGGTCTGCTGGTTGCGGCGGGCGATGATGTTCTGCAGCGCGAACGCGATGGCGGCCACCTCGGAGTCGTGCCACATCGGCACGTGGGTGCCGTCGGCCTTTTCGTAGGTGCCCAGGCGCACCGGGCCGCGGTCCCAGGCGACCTTGCGCATGTCGGACAGCGCACGGCCCAGGAAGCCGCCGCGCGCGGCCAGCGAGAGCATGCGCATGGTGGAGGTAATCCACTGCTGCGACTCACCGTTCTGGCCCACCGGCATGAAGAACTCGATGGCGCGTTCGACCGTGCCCTTGCCGTCGGCGGCAGGCACCGGCAGGAAGGAGACCACGATGTACAGCGTCTTGTGGCCTTCCTGCGTCCAGTACTCGATCTTGTCGGCCACGGCCGACAGCGCGCCCTTGGGACGGCTCTCGATCACGGTGCGCATCGGGTCAACCGGCGCCGCCACGGGCGCGGGCGCCGGCTTGGCCTCGACGACGGGCGCGCCGGTGTCGAGCACCGATCCCAGGATGTTGTTGGGCCGGTAGGTGGCCATGCCCTTGAGGCTGGCGCGCCAGGCCTGGAGGTACAGGTTCTTGAAGTCTTCGTAGGGGTAGTCGCCCGGCACGTTGACCGTCTTGGAGATGGCGGTGTCCACGAAAGGCTGCACCGCTTCCATCATGGCGATGTGCTCGCCGGCCGTCATGGCCAGCGCGTTGACGAAGTACTCCGGCAGATGGTCCACGTCACCGCCGAGCTCGCGGTAGAGGCGCCAGGCGTGATCTTCCACCGCGTACTCGCGGGTGGAGCCGTCGTGCTCGCGCTTCTTGCGGCGGTACATCCAGGAAAAGGGCGGCTCGATGCCGTTGGAGGCGTTGTCGGCGAAGGCCAGGCTCACGGTGCCGGTGGGGGCGATCGAGAGCAGGTGGCTGTTGCGGATGCCGTGTTTGCGGATGGCCTGGCGGATGGGTTCGGGCAGGCGGCTGGCGAAGGTGCCGCGCTCCAGGTACCCGTTGGCGTCGAACTTGGGGAAGGCGCCCTTTTCCTTGGCCAGCTCGATCGAGGCGCGGTAGGCCGCGTCGCGCATGCGCTCGGCGATCTGGGCGGCGACCTTGCGGCCGTCCTCGCGGTCGTAGCGCACGCACAGCATGGCCAGGGTGTTGCCCATGCCGGTGAAACCGACACCGATGCGGCGCTTGTCCTGCGCTTCCTTGCGCTGCTGCTCCAGCGGCCAGAAGGTCACGTCCAGCACGTTGTCCAGCGCGCGCACCTGGGTCGCCACGGCCTGCTCGAAGGCGCCGAAGTCGAACGCCGGCACGCCGCCGAAACCGAAGGCGTTGCGCACGAAGTTCGTGAGGATGATCGGGCCGAGGTCGCAGCAGCCGTAGGACGGCAGCGGCTGCTCGCCGCAGGGGTTGGTGGCGGCGATGCCCTCGCAGTAGCGCAGGTTGTTGTCCTGGTTGATCTTGTCCAGGAACAGGATGCCCGGCTCGGCGAAGTCGTAGGCCGACTTCATGATGGTGTCCCACAGCTCGCGCGCGGACACGCTCTGGTAGACCCAGAGGCCGTCGGCGCGCTGGTAGGCGCCCTTGTCCATCACCTTGCTGCCGGGCTTCGATTTGTGCACCAGCTCCCAGGGCTGGTCACCGGCCACGGCCTCCATGAAGGCGTCGCTCACGCCCACGGAGACGTTGAAGTTGTTCCAGCGGCCGGGTGTGCGCTTGGCGGTGATGAAGTCCAGCACGTCCGGATGGTCGATGCGCAGCACGCCCATCTGGGCGCCACGGCGCGCACCGGCGCTCTCGACCGTCGAGCACGACTGGTCGAACACGTTGATGTAACTGCAGGGGCCCGAGGCCATCGAGTGCGTGCCCTTGACCTCGGCGCCGCGCGGGCGGATGCGCGAGAAGTCGTAGCCCACACCGCCGCCGCGGCGCATGGTTTCGGCGGCCTCGCGCAGGGCTTCGTAAATGCCGGGGAAGCCTTCGTCGTCGAAACCCTGGATGCAGTCGCCCACGGGCTGCACGAAGCAGTTGATCAGGGTCGCCTGGATGTCGGTGCCGGCGGCGCTCATGATGCGGCCGGCGCCGATGGCGCCCGCGTACAGGTTGTCGAGGAATTTGGCTTCCCACTCGGCGCGGATCGGCTCTTTTTCCACCGAGGCCAGGGCGCGGGCCACGCGGCGGTAGAGGTCGTCGAGGCCGGTCTCCCCGGGCTTCAGGTATTTTTCTTCCAGCACGTCGAGGCTGATCGGCTGGGGTTCCCGGAGATTCTGGGCTCCGGGTTGGGGGTCACGCTTCATGCAAGGGCTCCGGTTTTGAAGGCGTCGGATGGTACAGGCTCTGCCGGCCGGTTGCCGGCCACCATCCAGGACATCAGATCATGGACCGAACGGATGTCCTTGCCAAACGGAAGACTACCCGCACCGCGGAAGAACAGCCCCCTCTGCTGATCCCCTTCCCAGGCGTGGGCCAGCTGCTGGTCGATGCAGAACTGGCCCATGTCCGACTTGCCATCCCGCAATCCGCAATGGGCCAGGCAGTCGAAGGCCATGTTGCAGCGGTCCTTCACATGCGCCACGGCCTTGAGCTTGGGCTCCACGCGCAGGTATTTGTTCAGCCAATGTGTGCGCACACCTCGCGCAGGGAGCCCGGCCACGCTGATGAACTCCACCACATCTTCCGGCGTGGCGTTGGCCAGCACCTGCTTGAAAGCGGGGTCGGCATCGCACTCCAGCGTCACCGCGAAGGCCGTGCCCATCTGCACCGCGCTGGCGCCCAGGCCCTGCAGGCGAATGATGTCGTCGCGGCTTGAAATGCCGCCGGCGGCGATCAATGGAATCTTTCCTTCGAGCCCGGCCGATTTGAAAAATTCCAGCGACTGGGGGATCACGTTCTCGAAATTGAAACGCGGATCCTGCAGGTCGGCGACCTTGGCGGCGCCCAGGTGCCCGCCGGCCAGCCGGGGGTGCTCGATCACGATGGCGTCGGGCAGGCGGCCCTTTTTCTCCCATTTCTTGACGATCAGCTGCACACCGCGCGCGTCCGACAGGATGGGGATCAGCGCCGTGTCCGGGTGGTCCTTGGCCAGTTCCGGCAGGTCCAGCGGCAGGCCGGCGCCCACCACCACCGCGTCGGCGCCGCTTTCCAGCGACTGGCGTACATAGATCTCGTAGGCCGACAGGGCTTTCATGATGTTCACCGCCACCATGCCGCGCCCGCCCGAGATCAGGCGCGCGCGCTGGATCTCGCGGTCCAGCGCGACCAGGTTGGCCGCGTTGATGCGCTCGCGCGCGTCGGGTTCCTTGCCGCTCTCCAGGTGGCTGGTCTGGGCCATCAGGTCGGGGTGCAGGCGGCGCAGGTCGACCGAGGACACCGTGCCCACACCGCCCAGCGCGGCCACGGCGCCGGCCAGGCCTCCGGCCGACACGCCCACGCCCATGCCGCCTTGCACGACCGGCAGCAGCTCGCGGCCCTTGAGCCGCCAGGGGTGCATGCCGTTGTCGCCCGCCTGGCGCAGCAGCACCCGCGCGCGTTCGGCGGTTTCGCCGTCTCCAGGCGCCACCGCCCCCATCACATCTCGTGCATTCATCGTCTGATTTCCCATTGGGCGGCGCAAAAAAACCGCTGGAGGAGCCTACCGGCGACGGCGTCGCGCCGCCTTGTTCTGGGTCAAGAATTCCTGCGACGACCTGGGGAAAAACCCAGTCACTCACAGGGTGATCCGGGGCCTTCGGATTGCGCCAGATCAAGCCATGACGCCCTTGACGCGGGTCAAGCGCCGGCTGTCGGGCCGGGGCTATGGTCGCGCCTTTCTTTTCCGCCGCCCGCCGGCACCAACCCGTTTACCGCCCATGGATCTCGTCTGCCCCGCCGGCAGTCTGCCCGCCCTCAAGGCCGCCATCGACCACGGCGCCAGCTGCGTCTACCTCGGCCTGCGCGACGCCACCAACGCGCGCAACTTTGCCGGCCTGAACTTCGACGACGCGGGCATTGCCAGCGGCATCGCCTACGCCCACGCCCGCGGCCGCCAGGTGTTCATGGCCATCAACACCTACCCGCAGGCCGGCCAGCCGCAGCGCTGGCAGCAGGCGCTGGACAAGGCTGTCACGCTGGGGGTGGACGCCGTCATCCTGGCCGACCCCGGCCTCATGGCCTACGCGGTGCAGCGCCACCCACGGCTGCGGCTGCACCTGTCGGTGCAGGGCTCGGCCACCAACCACGAGGCCATCAACTTCTACCACCGCCAGTTCGGCATCTCGCGCGCCGTGTTGCCGCGCGTGCTCTCGCTTGAACAGGTGCGGCTGCTGGTGCAGAAGACGCCGGTGGAGATCGAGGTGTTCGGCTTCGGCAGCCTCTGCGTGATGGTCGAAGGCCGCTGCGCGCTCTCGTCCTATGTGACCGGCGAATCGCCCAACACGCACGGCGTGTGTTCGCCGGCCAAGGCGGTGCGCTGGCAGGAAACCCCGAAGGGGCTGGAGTCGCGCCTGAACGGCGTGCTGATCGACCGCTATGCGCCGGGCGAGAGCGCCGGCTACCCGACGCTGTGCAAGGGCCGCTTCGACGTGGAGGACGACCACAGCTACTACGCGATCGAGGAGCCCACCAGCCTGAACACCCTGTCGCTGCTGCCGCAGCTGGCGCAGATGGGTGTGCGCGCCATCAAGATCGAAGGGCGCCAGCGCAGCCCGGCCTATGTGGCGCAGGTCACCAAGGTCTGGCGCGAGGCCATCGACAGCTGCGCGGCCCAGCCCCAGCACTACACGCCCAAGGGCGCATGGATGAACGCCCTGGATCAGGTCGCCGAAGGCCAGCAACACACGCTGGGCGCCTACCACCGCCCCTGGAAATGACCATGAAACTTTCTCTGGGTCCGCTGCAGTACTACTGGCCACGCAGCACGGTGTTCGATTTCTACGAGGCCATGGCCGCGACGGCGGTGGACATCGTCTACCTCGGCGAGGTCACCTGCTCGCGCCGGCACGAGCTGCGGCTCTCGGACTGGCTGGACGTGGCGCGGCTGCTGCAGGACGCCGGCAAGACCGCCGTGCTGTCCACCCTGGTGCTGCTGGAGTCAGGCTCGGACGCGGGCGCGATGCAGAAGATCGCCGCGAACGGGGACTTCCCAGTCGAGGCCAACGACATGGGCGCGGTCGGCGCACTCGCGGGGCGCAAGCCCTTCGTCGCCGGGCCGCACCTGAACCTCTACAACACGCCCGCGCTGCACTGGATGGCCGGGCAGGGCGCGACGCGCTGGGTCGCGCCGCTGGAAATGAAGCGCGACGACCTGGACCTGCTGCAGCGCGAGCGCCCCGCCGGCCTGCAGACCGAGGTGTTCGTGCACGGCCGGCTGCCGCTGGCGTTTTCGGCGCGCTGCTTCACCGCACGCCACCGCAACCTGCCCAAGGACGACTGTCGCTTCAGCTGCCTCGACCACCCCGACGGCCTGATGCTGCAGACGCGCGAGCAGGCCGACTTCCTGGTGCTCAACGGCATCCAGACCCAGTCGGCCCGGGTGCACAGCCTGATCGACGCCTGGGACGATCTCACCGCGCTCGGCGTGGATGTGGCGCGCATCAGCCCGCAGGCACAGCACACGGCCGACGTCGTGGCGCTGTACGACGCGCTGCGCCGCGGCGCTCTCACAACGGCCGCCGCGCGCGAGGCCCTGCGGCCGCTGCTGCCCGCATCGGGCGACGGCCAGGCCGACTGCAACGGCTACTGGCACGGCCGCCCGGGTCTCGAACGCGTCGACGCCCCCACCGGAGTGACCCTATGAACCACCCCACAACGAACACGACCGGGGGCGAGCGCCGCTTCACCGTGCCGCCCCCGCTGGCCCGCCTGCTCACGCAGCTGCCGCCCTACCCCGGCTCGCTGCTGCTGGTCACCGGCCTGAACCTGGTGCTGGCGCGCCAGCTGCCGGCCGACGTGGGCGCGCACCTGAACGGCCGGCGCATCCGCATCCAGGTGCGCGACGCCGGCCTGCGTTTTGACTTCCGCTGGCAGGACGGCCAGTTCCGCGCCTGCCCGCCGCAGCAGGCCACCGACCTGACGCTCAGCGCGAACGCGCACGACTTTCTGCGCCTGGCCCGGCGACTGGACGACCCCGACACCCTGTTCTTCAACCGCCGCCTGTCCATGGAAGGCGACACCGAGCTGGGTCTGGTGGTGAAGAACGCGCTCGATGCGCTGGAGCTGCCGGTGTTCGACCCGGCGCAGTGGGCCCCCTCGGCCGTCTTCGCGCGGCTGCAGCGCCTGCGCCCCTTCGGCCCGCCCCATGGACCGCGCTGAGCGCCGCGCGCTGCCCCTCGTCTACGCCTGCTCGGGCTGCTCCAGCGCGGCCCAGCTGGCCAACCACGTCGCCGTGCGGCTGGACCGCATGGGCGCCGCCGAGATGTCGTGCATCGCCGGCGTGGGCGGCGACGTGCCGCAGCTGCTCAAGCCCGCGCAATCGGGCCGTGCCATCGTGGTGCTCGACGGCTGCCCGCTCGAATGCGCGCGCCACTGCCTGCAGCGCCACGGCATCACCCCCACCCAGCACCACCAGCTCCAGCTCTACGGCGTGCGCAAGCGCCTGCACGAAGACTTCGACCCCGAGCAGGCCGAGGCCGTGCTGTTCCGCGTGCGCTGCGACCTGCAGAAGCTGCCCATCCTACCGGAGCCGACCGATGCGCCCTGAACCCCGCCGCCTGTTGGTGGCGATCACCGGCGCCAGCGGCGCGGTTTACGGCCTGCGCCTCTTGCAGGCGCTGTCCACCGTGCCGGCCGTCGAGACGCACGCGGTGGTCTCCGACGCCGGCTGGCAGACCCTGCGCCACGAACTGCACGCCGGCCCGCACACGCTGCGCCCGCTGGTGCACACGCTGCACGACGCAGCACACATCGGCGCCGGCCCGGCCAGCGGGTCGTTCCGCTGCAGCGCCATGGCGGTGGCGCCCTGTTCCATGCGCACGCTCGCGGCCATCGCGCACGGCCTCTCGGACAACCTCGTCACCCGCGCCGCCGACGTGATGCTCAAGGAACGCCGCCGCCTGGTGCTGATGGCGCGCGAGACACCGCTGCACCTGGTCCATCTACGCAACATGACCGCCGTCACCGAGATGGGCGCCATCGTCTGCCCGCCGGTGCCGGCCTTCTACCTGCGGCCGCAGTCGGTCGACGACATCGTCAACGCCAGCGTGGCGCGCGTGCTCGACCTGCTCGATGTGCCGCACGCGCTGAGCGAACGCTGGCAGGGGCTGGAGACCGCGCCCGCATGACTTACAAGGACCTGCGCGACTTCATCGCACAACTGGAAGCCGCGGGCGAGTTGAAGCGCGTGCGCGAACCGGTCTCGCCGCATCTGGAGATGACCGCGCTGTGCGACCGCGTGCTGCGCGCGGGCGGCCCGGCGCTGCTGTTTGAACACCCCGCCGGCCACACCATGCCGGTGCTGGCCAACCTGTTCGGCACCACCGCGCGGGTGGCGCGCGCCATGGGCGTGGCCGACGTGGGCGAACTGCGCCGCTTCGGCGAAGTGCTGGCGCGACTGAAGGAGCCCGAGGCGCCGCGCGGCCTGCGCGAGATGGCCGGCCTGGGCGACCTGGTGAAGTCGCTCTGGCACATGAGCCCGCGCGAAGTGCGGCATGCGCCCTGCCAGGCCCAGGTCGTCGAGGGCGAAGACGTGGACCTGGCGCAGTTGCCGATCCAGCACTGCTGGCCCGGCGACGTGGCGCCGCTGATCACCTGGGGCCTGGTCATCACGCAGGGGCCGCACAAGCCGCGGCAGAACCTGGGCATCTACCGCCAGCAGCTGCTCTCGCGCAACCAGCTCATCATGCGCTGGCTGGCGCACCGCGGCGGCGCGCAGGACTTTCGCGAACACGGCCGCCTGTTGCCCGGCCAGCCCTACCCGGTGGCGGTTGCCATCGGCGCCGACCCGGCCACGATTCTGGGCGCCGTCACGCCGGTGCCGGACAGCCTGAGCGAGTACCAGTTCGCCGGCCTGCTGCGCGGCGCGCGCACCGAGGTGGCACCCGCCATCGGCGTGCCGCTGCGCGTGCCGGCCACCGCCGAGATCGTGCTCGAAGGCCACATCCACCCCGACCCGGCCCACCCCAGCGGGTACCAGCACGCGCTCGAAGGGCCGTACGGCGACCACACCGGCTACTACAACGAACGCGCCGAGTTCCCGGTGTTCACGGTCGAGCGCATCACGCGCCGGCGCGACGCCATCTACCACTCCACCTACACCGGCAAGCCGCCGGACGAACCGGCCGTGCTGGGCGTGGCGATGAACGAGCTGTTCATCCCGCTGTTGCAGCGCCAGTTCCCCGAAATCGTGGACTTTCACCTGCCGCCCGAAGCCTGCAGTTACCGCATGGCCGTGGTGAGCATCCGCAAGGCCTACGCCGGTCACGCGCGGCGCGTGATGATGGGCGTCTGGAGCCACCTGCGCCAGTTCATGTACACCAAGTTCATCGTCGTGGTGGACGAGGACATCGATGTGCGCGACTGGAAGGAGGTGGTCTGGGCCCTGAGCACGCGCATGGACCCGGCGCGCGACACGCTCACCATCGAACACACGCCCATCGACTACCTCGACTTCGCCTCGCCCGTCAGCGGCCTGGGCAGCAAGATGGGGCTGGACGCCACGAACAAATGGCCCGGCGAGACCAGCCGCGAATGGGGCCGCACCATGGCCATGGACCCCGACGTGAAGGTCCGCATGGACGCGCTGGCCGAAGGTCTGGGGCTCTGAGGTCTTCAGTTCATCTCCCAACCACCTGAACGATCCATGCAACGCCGTCATCTTCTGGCCCTGCTGGGCACTTCGCTGCTCGCCCGAACCGGCCACACCAGGACCACCCCTTCGAGCCCCGCGCTGCCGCTGGGCACCGCCATCAACCGCGCCGGCCGCCTGCGCGCCCTCTCGCAGCGCGTGGCCAAGCTGCACGTCCAGTCGGCCCTCGGCGTGCTGCCCGAGCGCGCCAGCGACCTGATGCGCCAGTGCCGCCAGCTGATCGAGGGCAGCATGGAAGAGCTGGGCCGCCAGCCGCTGAACGCCGACACCCAGCCGCTGATGCCGCGCCTGCAGGGCCACGTCGACCGGCTGCTGGTGATCACGGTGGGCGGCGGGGCAGCGTTCCGCACCGACGACGTGGTGCGCGCGGCCGACGACATGCTGCAGTCGGCCGACGCGCTCACCACCGCGTTCGAAAAACAGGCCCGGCAGAACGGTGCGCGTGTGGTCAACGTGGCCGGCCGCCAGCGCATGCTGTCCCAGCGCGCGGCCCGCGCCCATTTCCTTCAGGCCGCCGGCGGCACCGCGGCGGCCGGCCAGGCGCAGCAACTGGAGACGGCCCGGCGCGAGTTCGACGAAGGCCTGGGCTATCTGGCCAGTGCCCCGCTGTCCACACCGGCGATCCGCCAGCAGCTGGAACTGGCGCGCGGCCAGTGGCTGTTTTTCGACCAGGCCCTGCGACGGCCCGGGCAGGGCGACGCGCTGCAGACCGTGGCGACCACCAGCGAACGCATGTACGAGGTCATGGATCAGTTGACCGGTCTGTACGAGCAGGCGATCCAGGAGCTGTACCGCTGATGTCGCGCGTGCGCTGACAAGCGCGACGGCGCTGCCCAGAATCGGTCGCATGGAGTTCGAACACAGCCCCCGCGCCCAGGCGCTGTTGCGCCAGCTGGACACCTTTCTGCAAACCTATGTGCTGCCGCACAACGCGGCCTGGCACCAGGCGGTGCAGGACGGGCAGTACCCGCCGCCCTTCCTGGAAGACCTCAAGACGCTGGCGAAGGAAGAAGGGCTGTGGAACCTGTTCCTGCCCGGCCTGCGCGAGGACGAGCCGGGCACACGCCTGTCCAACCTGGACTACGCGCCGCTGGCCGAGTCCATGGGCCGGCTGAGCTGGGCGGCCGAGGTGTTCAACTGCAGCGCGCCCGACACCGGCAACATGGAGCTGCTGCACCGCTTCGCCACCCCGGCGCAGCGCGAGCGCTGGCTGCTGCCGCTGCTGCGGGGCGAGATCCGCTCGGCCTTTGCGATGTCCGAGCCCGACGTGGCCTCGTCGGACCCGACCAACCTGCAGACCACCGTGCGGCGCGAGGGCGATGCGCTGGTGCTCAGCGGCCGCAAGTGGTTCATTACCGGCGTGGCACATCCGCATTGCCGCGTGCTGATCGTGATGGCGCGCAACGACGGCGACGAAGGCGGCGACCCGCACCACCGGCACAGCATGGTGCTGGTGCCGATGGACACGCCGGGGCTGGAGGTGGTGCGCAACATCCCGGTGGTGCACCACCACGCGCCCGAAGGGCATTGCGAGATCGTGCTGCGCGGCGTGCGCGTGCCGGCCGACCATCTGCTCGGCGACTGGGGCCACGGCTTTGCGATGGCGCAGGCGCGACTGGGGCCGGGCCGGGTGCACCACTGCATGCGCACCATCGGCCAGTGCGAGCTGGCGCTGGCCCTGGCCACCGAACGCGCGCTGGAGCGCCGCAGCTTCGGCCACCACCTGGCGGACTACGCCAATGTGCAGGAGTGGATCGCGCACGCGCGCATCGAGATCGACCAGGCGCGTCTGCTGGTGCTGCGCTGCGCGTGGCTGCTGGACCACCCAGAGCAGGCCGAACCGGCCGCCGTGCGCGCGCAGGTTGCGGCCATCAAGGTGGTGGCCGCGGGCCTGCAGACCCGGGTGGTGGACCGCGCCATGCAGATCTTCGGCGCCATGGGCCTCTCGCCCGACACGCCGCTGGCTCAGTTCTGGACCTGGGGCCGCGCGCTGCACCTGCTCGACGGCCCGGACGAGGTGCACCTGCGCAGCGTGGCGCGGCACGAGTTCGCGCTGGCACGCGAGCGGCTGGGCTCACTGTCCGCCTACTTCACGACGCCGGAGCAGATGCGCACGCCGCCTCACCTGAACTGACCCGGCAGCGACAGGTCGCCCGAGGCCACCTTGAACACCTTCGCCACGCACAGCAGCGGCGCGTGCAGGCTGGCGTTCACGCGCAGCGCCGCGGTGACGCCGTCGAATTGGGCGGACGGCAGCGCCGGCACGTTGTCGAAGGGCACGCGCACGCTCACACGGCCGCGCTCGAACGAGGGGCTCCAGCCCGGGCTGTCGATCAGCAGCGGCAGACCGGGCCAGGTCCTGGGCAGGCGCGGCCGGCTGCCCTCGGGAATGTCGACCACCTTCAGCGCGCCTTTGCCGCAGGCTTCGTCCGGCTGCAGCACCACCCAGTGCGAGTGCCACACGCCGCCGTCGTTCTTGAGCTGGCCGTCGCCGTTCTCGTCGAACAGCGGCGTGTCGTCGAAGTCGGGGTGGGCCGTGACGGCGAAGGCCAGGATGCCGGCCTTGGGCTCGAAGCCCACCTCGGCCGGGTCCAGGCTGGTGGGCCAGACGTAGGAGAACACCCAGCTGCCGGCCAGCTGGCCGGATTTCGTGGGCCGCGTGCGCCCGGCCTTGCCCGAGACCTGCATCTCGAACACCAGGGCCCGGTCTTCGGTGTGGATGCGGGTGTGCACCACGTCGAAAGGCGCGTGCACCGCCCGGGCCGGCGCGGTGGCGATGCCGCCGGGGCCGTGGTCACCGTCGGCCAGGGCGGGGCCGGCGGCAGCGATGGCGGCGGCCAGCAGGGCGGCCTGGAGGGGGGTGGACAGACAGAACGAACGCATCGGAAACTCCTGGGTGGGGGGTGTAAAGCGGACCGCCCGGCGGCGATCCGTGGCACCCAGTGTCCGGCCGCGCCCTGTTCAGATGGGAACATTTCGTACAAAATTCATACCCTTTCGTACATCCCCCGGCATGACCACCCCACCCCCGTCCGTCGACCGACTGTCCGGCCTGCTGGAACGGTTTCCCGTGCGCGCCGAGCTGTCGTTCACCGGCACGCTCTGCGGCGTGCAGAGCTTCACGCCGCCGCCGGGCATGGGTTACCTCCACCTGCTGCGCCGGGGCACGCTCGATGTCACGCACCCGCCACGGGAGGCCGTGCCACTGCGCCTGCACCTGCGCGCACCCGCGCTGCTGTTCTACCCGCGCGCCATCACCCACCACTTCCACAACCCGCCCATCGAAGGCTCCGACTTCACCTGTGCGCAACTGTGGTTCGACGGCGGCCCGGCCCACCCACTGGTGCGCACCCTGCCGGGCGCCATCGCGCTGTCGCTGGACGAGGTCGAGGGGCTGGGTGCTTCGCTGGAGCTGCTGTTCGCCGAGACGGCCCGCGTGCGCTGTGGCCACCGGCTGCTGGCCGACCGGCTGTTCGAAGTGGTGCTGATCCAGACGCTGCGCTGGCTGCTGGACCACCCGCGCGAGGCCGGCGTGCCGCCCGGGCTGGTCACGGGCCTGTCCGAGCCCCGGCTGGCGCGCGCCATCGTGGCCATGCACGACGAGCCCGGCGAGCCCTGGAGCATCGAGCAGCTGGCCGCGGTGGCCGGCATGTCGCGCACCGGCTTCACCAGCCTGTTCCGGCAGCTGGTGGGCCAGACGCCGGCGGACTACCTGAGCGACTGGCGCATCGGGCTGGCGCAGACCGGTCTGGCGCGGGGCAGCTCGATCAAGCAGCTGGCGAGCGAGCTGGGCTACGCCAACCCCTCGGCCCTCAGCCGCGCCTTCGCCACCAAGGTCGGGCACTCGCCGCGCGAATGGCTCAGGGGAGCGTTGCCGCCGGCACCACCGGCGCCGCCGCTGCGCTGAGCCCCATCGCCTGCGCCGCGAGGTCCAGCGAGCGCAGCCGCAGCGCCGGGTCGAACACGTCGCTCACCAGCATGAACTCGTCGGCCTGGGTGGCGTCGGCCAGCTGCTGCAGACCGGCGCGCACCGTCTCCGGCCCGCCCACCACGGCGCAGGCCAGAAAATCGGCGATGGCCGCGCGCGCCTGCGCGTCCAGCCGGTCCATGAAGCCCTCGACCGGCGCCGGCAGCTGGCCGCGTTGGCCGGTCAGGATGCCCAGCACGCGCTGGTAGGTGCTGCTGGCGAGGTACTCGGCCTCGTCGTCGGTGGGCGCGGCGATCAGCGGCACGCCCACCACCGCATAGGGCTTGTCCAGCACCTTGGACGGCCTGAAGTTCTGGCGGTACAGCTGCAGCGCCTGCAGCAGGTAGCGCGGCGCGAAGTGCGAGGCAAAGGCGTAGGGGAGGCCGCGCTCGGCCGCGAGCTGGGCCGAGAACAGGCTGGAACCGAGCAGCCACACCGGCACCTTGGTGCCCGCGCCGGGCATGGCGATCAGGCGCTGGCCTGGCTGCGGGTCGTCCAGCAGGCGCTGCAGCTCGGCCACGTCGCGCGGGAAGTCCTCTTCGGTCTCCACGCGGTCGCGGCGCAGCGCGCGCATGGTCAGCGGGTCGGTGCCGGGCGCACGGCCCAGGCCCAGGTCGATGCGCCCGGGATGCAGCTCGGCCAGCGTGCCGAAGGCCTCGGCCACCACCAGTGGCGCGTGGTTGGGCAGCATCACGCCGCCCGAACCGACGCGGATGCGCTGCGTGCCACCCGCGATGTGGCCCACCAGCACGGCCGTGGCCGAACTGGCGATGCCGCTCATGTTGTGGTGCTCGGCCAGCCAGTAGCGGGTGAAGCCCAGGCGCTCGGCGTGCTGCGCGGTGCGCAGCGCGATGGCCAGCGCGTCGGCCACGGTGCCGCCGTCGCGCACGGCAACGAGGTCGAGCATGGACAGGCGGATGGAGGACAGGGATTTCATGCGCCCGATTGTGGTCCGTGGGGCATCCACGCGCTGCCGATCCAATCAAACCCTGACACCAAGCAAGCCCTGTCCGGAACGTGATGGCAAGGCCACGCCGGTCGGCGTAGGCTGTACCGACCGTTTCACTTCCAACCGACCATGACCACCCTCTTCGACCCCGTCACCGCCGGCGACCTGCACCTGGCCAACCGCATCGTCATGGCGCCGCTGACGCGCAACCGCGCGCCCGACGCCATTCCCACGCCGCTGATGGCCGAGTACTACGCGCAGCGCGCCAGCGCCGGCCTGCTGATCACCGAGGCCACCGCGATCTGCCACCAGGGCCAGGGCTACGCCGACGTGCCCGGCCTGTACGGCATCGAGCAGCTGGACGGCTGGAAGCGCGTGACCAAGGCGGTGCACGACCTCGGCGGCCAGATCGTCACCCAGCTCTGGCACGTGGGCCGCGTCTCGCATGTGGAGCTGCAGCCGCACTACCAGAAGCCGGTCGCGCCCTCGGCGATCCGCGCCCACACCAAGACCGTGCTGCTCAAGGACGGCGTGCCGACCTTCGTCGACACCTCCGAGCCGCGCGCGCTGGACGCCGAGGAGATTCCCGGCATCGTGCAGGCCTACCGGCATGCGGCCCAGAACGCCATCAGCGCCGGCTTCGACGGCGTCGAGATCCACGCAGCCAACGGCTACCTGATCGACCAGTTCCTCAAGACCGGCGCCAACCAGCGCACCGACGACTACGGCGGCGGCATCGCCAACCGCGCGCGCCTGCTGCTGGAAGTGGTGGCTGCGGTGACGGAGGCCGTCGGCGGTGGCCGCACCGGCATCCGCCTCTCGCCCGTGACGCCCGCCAACGACATCGTCGACGCCGACCCGCAGCCGCTGTTCGAGTATGTGGCGCGCAAGCTGGCGCCGCATGGGCTGGCCTATGTGCACGTGATCGAAGGCGCCACCGGTGGCCCGCGCGAACTGCCCGACCGGCCGTTCGACTACGCCGCGTTCAAGACCGCGTACCGGCACGCCGGTGGCCAGGGCGCCTGGATGGTCAACAACGGCTACGACCTCGAGCTGGCGCAGCAGGCCCTGGCCGATGGCGCCGACCTGGTGGCCTTCGGCAAGGCCTACATCGCCAACCCCGACCTGGTGGCCCGCCTGCGCCGCGGCGGCCCGTTCAACAAGCCGGACAAGATGACCTTCTACGGTGGTGGGGCCGAGGGCTACACGGACTACCCCTTTCTTGAAGACTGATCGTCCTCCGCGCGGCGACCTATGATGCGCGGACCATGCCCACACCCGAACTGGTCGCTGCGATCTACCCCTGGCTGCGGCCGCTGCACATCACCCTGGTGACGCTCAGCGTCGCGCTGTTCGCCGTGCGCGGTCTGGGCGTGCTGGCGGGGCAGGCCTGGCCCATGGCGGGCTGGGCGCGCGGCCTGGCGCCGGTCATCGATTCGCTGCTGCTGCTGGCCGGCGGCACGCTGTGGTGGCTGCTGCAACTCAACCCCACGCAGAACCACTGGCTGCTGGCCAAGCTGGTGCTGCTGATCGTCTACATCGTGCTCGGCACGCTGGCACTCAAGCGGGCACCCACGCGCGGAGCCAAGGCGCTCTGTTTTGTGGCCGCACTGGCCGTGGTCGGCTTCATGGTCAGCATCGCCGTGGCCCACCACCCGCTGGGCCTGTTCGCCCCATGAGCCGAGGCGACCAGGGCGCAGAGACGGTCCACCACTCGCGCCTGGTGCGTGGTCTGCTCTGGGTCGCCGGCTCGGTGTCGCTGGTGCTCGGGCTCATCGGTGTGGTGGTGCCGGGTCTGCCCACCACCCCCTTCATCCTGCTGGCCGCGGCCTGTTATGCCAAGGCCTCGCCACGCCTGCACGCCTGGCTGCTGAACCACCGCCTCACCGGCCCGATGCTGCGCGACTGGGAGGCGAACCGCAGCCTCACGCGGCGCACCAAGACCATCGCCGTGGTCTCGATGCTGGTGATGGTGAGCTTTTCGATCTGGAGCTTCCGCCACCGCTGGATCGCGCAGGTGGTGCTGGTGGTGCTGGGCGTGATCGGCGCGTGGGTGGTGCTGCGCATCCCGACGCGCAAGTCCTGAGACGGGTCAGGCCGCGGCCTTGCGCGCGCGCCGGCGCGGCTGGCCGGTCTGCATCTCGGCACAGAGGTTGTAGAACTCCTGCGCCGCCGGCGTGAGCACGGTCGAGCGGCGCTTGATCAGGCCCACCATGCGTTTGACCACCGGGTCCACCAGCGGCACGCTGGCCAGCAGCGGGTGGTCCTTGGCCGGCATGGCCATCGAAGGCACCACCGCCACACCCAGCCCCGCCTCCACCAGTCCGATCATGGTCGTGCCGTGCCGCGTTTCGTACAGGCTGTGCGGCTGCTCGGCCATGCCGGCCAGAGCCTGGTCCAGCAGCAGGCGGTTGCCCGAGACCTTGTCGGCGGCGATGTAGTCGTACTGCGCGAGTTCGGCCCAGCGCACCTGGCGCTTCTTCGCCAGCGGGTGGTCGCGCCGGCAGGCCGCCACGAACTGCTCCTCCACCAGCGGCTTGAACTCCACATCGCCCTCCTGCGAGCCGACGAAGTTCAGGCCGAAGTCGGCCTCGCCGCGCGCCACCGCCAGCAGCACCGTGTTGGCGCTCTCGTCGATGATCTTCACGCGCACCCGCGGGTAGCGCTCGTGGTAGCGCGCGATCACACTGGAGAGGAAGTAGTTCACCGCCGAGGGCACGGCCGCGATGGTGACCTCGCCCATGCGCGTGGCCGCCACGCCGCGGATGCCGAGCAGCGTGGTGTCCAGCGCGTCGAGGATCTGGCGCAGCTGGCGGTCGAAGTCGCGCCCGACCACCGTGAGGCTGACGCGCCGCGTGCTGCGCTCCAGCAGGCGCACGCCCAGCGCCTGCTCCAGCTTGTCGATGCGGCGGCTGAAGGCCGGCTGCGAGATGTGGACCGACTCGGCCGCTTTGCGGAAGTTGCCGAGCTCGGCCACCGCGCGGAAGGCCATGAGATCGTTGAGGTCGAAATGGGCGGACATGCGGTGCTGGACACGGTGTTTCTGATTGATGCACATTGTGGATC
This sequence comes from Hydrogenophaga pseudoflava, assembly GCF_031020795.1. Classification (GTDB taxonomy): domain Bacteria; phylum Pseudomonadota; class Gammaproteobacteria; order Burkholderiales; family Burkholderiaceae_C; genus Hydrogenophaga; species Hydrogenophaga pseudoflava_A. The sequence goes on along the minus strand of NZ_JAVHJP010000009.1, from coordinate 3,339 downwards.
AATCGATCCCAACTATGCAATTCACAGACATCTTCCGGCATCGGATGATTCGCCCACTTTCCCAAACACCGGAGACAAACCGATGAAATCCACCCTCACCGCGATCGCACTCGCCCTCACCGCCCTCACCAGCGCGGCGCAAGGTTTCCCCAGCAAAAACGTCACCATCGTCGTGCCCACCGCGGCCGGTGGCGGCAACGACCTGATGGCCCGCACCATCGCGCAGAAGCTGGCGCCCATGCTCGGCCAGAGCGTGATCGTGGAGAACAAGGCCGGCGCCAACGGCGCCATCGCCAGCGAGTTCGTGGCCCGCGCCACGCCCGACGGCCACACGCTGATGCTGGGCTACATCGCCACCCACGCCATGAACCCCGCGCTGCAGAAACTGCGCTACGACCCGGTGACCGACTTCGAGCCGGTGGCTCTGGTGGGCTACTCTGGCACGCTGATGGTGGCCAACGCGGCCGTGGGCGTGAAGGACGTGAAGGACCTGGTGGCCCAGCTCAAGGCCAAGCCCGAGCGCTACGTCTATGCCACCGCGGGCAACGGCACCGCGCCGCACTTCGCGGGCGAGCTGTTCAAGATGAACGCGGGCGTGGAGATGATCGGCGTGCCCTACAAGGGTTCGTCGCCTGCGATCAACGACACCCTGGGCGGCCAGACGCAGTTCATGTTCCCCAGCCTGTTCACCGCGCTGCCGCACGTCAAGGGCGGCAAGCTCAAGGCGCTGGCCATCGCCGGACCCAAGCGCTCGCCCCTGCTGCCCGACGTGCCCACGATGAAGGAAGCCGGTGTGGACGGCGTCGAAGTGCAGCAGTGGTACGCGATCTTCGCGCCCGCCAAGACGCCGAAGGACGTGGTGGCCAAGCTCAACAAGTCCATCAACGAAGTGCTGGCCGACAAGGAAGTGATCAAGCGCATGGAAGACCATGGCGCGGATGTCGAGACCAGCACGCCCGAGCAGCTCGGCGGCCTGGTGAAGTCAGAGCTGGCCAAGTGGAAGAACGTGGTGGTCAAGGCCAAGATCACGGCGGATTGATCGTACCGACCGCCGGCCCCTCGGAGCAGCATCCATGTCCCTCTCCATTCCCTGCGTCCTGATGCGCGCCGGCACATCGCGCGGTCCGTTCTTCCTGCGCGACTGGCTGCCTGAAGGCGACGAGGCGCGCGACCAGGCGCTGATCGGCGCCATCGGCGCCTCCGACCCGCTGCAGCTGGACGGCCTGGGCGGCGGCAGCACGCTCAACAGCAAGGTCGCCATCGTCTCGCGCTCCACGGTGCCGGGCTGTGATCTGGACTACCTGTTCGCCCAGGTGGGCGTGGGCCACCGCTCGGTGGACACGCGGCCCAACTGCGGCAACATGCTCTCGGGCGTGGCACCGTTCGCCATCGAACAAGGGCTGATCGCCGCGCAGGACGGCAGCACCACGGTCCGCATCCACAACGTCAACACCGGCTCGCAGATCGAGGCCACGGTCTGCACGCCGGGCGGCAAAGTGAGCTACGACGGCGATGCGCGCATCGACGGCGTGGCCGGTACCTCGGCGCCCATCCTGCTGAACTTTCTCGATGCGTGGGGTGCGGTCACCGGCCAGGTGTTCCCGACCGGCCAGCGCATCGACCTGATCGACGGCCTGGAGGTGACCTGCATCGACGCGGCCATGCCGCTGATGGTGCTGCGCGCCATCGACCTCGGCCTCACCGGCCGCGAACGGCCGGCCGAGCTGGACGCCAACAAGCCGCTGCTGGCGCGCATCGAAGCCCTGCGGCTGGAAGCCGGCCGGCGCATGGGGCTGGGCGATGTCTCGAACAGCGTGGTGCCCAAGCCGGTGCTGGTGAGCGCGGGCGACACGCTGGACAGCATCACCTCGCGCTATTTCACGCCGCACAAATGCCACGCCTCGCACGCCGTCACCGGCGCCATCGGCGTGGCCACGGCCTTCGCCCTGCCGGGCACGGTGGCCAGCGGCCTCGCGCGCCGGGCCGGCCGCCATGCGCTGGTGGTGCTGCACCCGGCGGGACAGATCGACGTGGCCGTGGACATCGAAGGCGAAGGCGAGGCCATCGAGGTCAAGAGCGCCGCCCTGGTGCGCACCGCCCGCAAAATCATGCAGGGCATGCTGCACCTGCCAGGCTATGTGTTTCCGCCCGCGGCGCCGGTGCCGGGCAGCGCGGCGCCTTCGGCGTCCAGCACGGTGCGGAACTTTCCGCAGCACGAGCTGCACATCATCGTGCCAACCAGCGCGGGGGGCGGCAACGACACCATGGCGCGCACGCTCACGCGCAAGCTGGGGCCGCTGCTGGGCCAGCCGCTGGTGGTGGACAACCGCGCGGGCGCCAACGGCAGCATCGCCGCCGAATACGTGGCCGCGGCCGAACCCGACGGCCACACCCTGCTGTTCGGCTACATCGCCACGCACGGCATCAACCCGGCGCTGCAGAAGCTGCGCTACGACCCGGTGGCGGACTTTTCGCCGGTGGGCCTGATCGGCTATTCGCCCACGCTGCTGGTGGTGCCGGCGGCATTGCCGGTGGACGATGTGGCCTCGCTGGTGCGGCTGCTGCGCGACGCGCCGGCGCCCATGGCCTACGCCTCGGCCGGAGAAGGCACGGTGCCGCACCTGGCGGCCGAGCTGTTCCAGCTGCAGACCGGCACGCGCCTGACCCGCGCCGACTTCTCGGGCGCCGGACCGGCGATCGCGGATGTGGCCAATGGCCTGGTGCAGCTGATGTTCCCGAGCCTGTTCACGGCCCTGCCATATTTGCGCAGCAAGCGGCTGAAAGCCCTGGCGGTGGCGGGCACGGAGCGCCTGGCGGCCTGCCCCGATGTGCCGACGCTGTCGGAAGCGGGGGTGCCGGGTGTGGCGATGACGCAGTGGTACGCGCTGTTCGCGCCAGCCAAGACGCCGCACAGCGTCACGCGCCAGCTCAACACCGCGCTCAACACGGTGCTGCGCGACCCGGAGGTGGCGGCCCGCATGCAGGCCGAAGGTGCGCAGGTGCAGACCTCGACGCCGGGTGAGCTGCACGACCTGCTGCTCGCCGAGGGCGAGCGCTGGCAGGACGTGGTGCGTCAGACCGGCCTGCGGCTGAACATGGCCGGCGACTGAGCGCGGCCGGTCAGGCGGCGCGGCGCGCCAGCACCTCGAACGCCGGCAGCGTCTTGCCTTCCAGCACTTCGAGGAAAGCGCCGCCACCGGTGGAGATGTAGCCCACGTCCTTCTCGATGCCGTACTTGGCAATGGCGGCCAGCGTGTCGCCACCACCGGCGATGCTGAAGGCGCTGGACTCGGCGATGGCCTGCGCGATCACCCTGGTGCCGTTCTCGAACGCCGCGAA
>NZ_JAVHJP010000008.1 GCF_031020795.1 Hydrogenophaga pseudoflava | reverse complement strand
AGCTTGCCCAGCTTGGCGGCCAGCTCGGGCTTGTTCTTCTTCTCGCCCACGTTCAGGCGGCAGTTCTCCAGCAGCACGACTTCGCCCGGTGCGACGGAGAAGTCACCGTCGACCCAGTTGGCGACCACGCGGATGCTGCGGTTCATCAGCTGGCCCAGGCGCGCGGCCACGGGCGCCAGCGAGTCCTCGGGCTTGAACTCACCCTCGGTGGGACGGCCCAGGTGGCTCGTGACCATCACCGCGGCGCCGGCGTCCAGCGCCATCTGGATGGCGGGAATGCTGGCGCGGATGCGCGTGTCTTCGGTGATGTTGCCGGCGTCGTCCTGCGGGACGTTCAGGTCGGCGCGGATGAACACGCGCTGGCCCTTGGCCTTGCCCTGGGCGCAGAGATCGGAGAAACGGATGAATTGCATGATGAAGCCTCGGTCGGATGATCGGGGCAAATTGTAGGGAATGCGCCGCAAAGCTCAGTCGTCGTCGCGATCGCCGTGCACCACCGCCCCCCACGCACCCGCCGGGATCAGGCCCTGGGGTGACTGCTGCCACTCCCAGGCGCCGTAGGCCAGCACCGCCAGCAACAGCAGGGCGGCCAGCCAGACCCGGTTGTGCGGCACCGGGTTCGGTCCGGGGCCTTCGAGGCGGCCGGTGAGCATGGGCGAGGCCATGTTCTTGCGCCGCAGCAGGCTCAAGACCGCGATCAGCGCGAGGTGCGCCAGCACCACCACCAGCATGGCTTCGCCGAAGAACTCGTGCAGCTCGCCCAGCCAGTCTTCACCGGGGAACACGCCCCATTCGTTGAAGCTGGCGTCACCGGTCAGCGTCAGGGGCAGCACCAGCACCATCAGGGCCACCACGGCCAGCGCCATCAGCAGGTTCTGGCCCTGGCGCCAGTTGATGGCAGACAGCGATGCCGCCCCGCGCAACGACCGCAGCCAGGCGGGCACACCGGTGAGCTTGCGCCAGAGCAGGCCCAGGCCGGCTTGGCGCGGACCGAAGAGACCGTAGAGCACCCGGAAGGCCAGCAGGCCCGCCATCGTGTAACCCAGGGTGACGTGCAGCATGCGCCAGCGTTCGCCATCGGCCGTCAGGTAGGCGCCGAGAAAGCTCAGCGCGAACAGCCAGTGGAACATGCGCGTGGGCGCGTCGGTGATGCGCCGCACGGGGGTGGCGCCGGCCTGCGCCGCGCGGGCGCCGGGGTTCAGTGAGGTGGAGACGTTCATGGTGGGCTCCCTGGGTTCAGTCGTGCCAGAAGCGGCGCAGGCCCAGGCTCACGCCGGCCGGCAGCCGGATGTGGTCGTCGTCGAAATCGCCCCGGTCGGCGCCGGTGTGGCAGGCGCCGCAGTTGGCGGCGCTCCTGATGGCCGCGTGCTCCCACACGGAGGGCGGGATGTCGTCGTGCTTGCGCTCGAACCAGGCCGAGCGGGTGAGCCGGTCCTGCGGCGGCTCCTCGTTCACCCGCTTGTAGGTGCGGGCATTGGCCACCAGCCAGGTCGACAGCTGACGGACCGTGGCCTCATCCAGCGAGGCGTCGGTGCCGTAGTGGTGGTCGAGGCCGCTCATGATGCGTTGCCACGAGCGCGCCGGCAGCAGGCCTGGCGCGTAAGCGATGTGGCAGGCGGCGCACTCGGCGATGTAGGCCTTGGGCACGTCGCGCGGCATCCTGCGGCCGCCATCGGCATGCGCGGCGCCGAGCGCGGCCAGGCCCAGCAGGACGGCCACACCGGGGCGGATCAGTCGGTTTGAGAAGGTGTTCATGGCATCTCCTTGGCGATGGGGTGTCACTTCAGGTTGTTGAGGTAGGCCAGCACGTCGGCCTTCTCGGCGGCACTGCATTCGCGGGTCAGCACGTCGTTGCAGTTGCGCTTGAACCACTTGTCGACCTTGGCGCTGTCGGTGAAGGCCTTGGCGTTGAAGGCCGGTGCCAGCGGCGCGATCACCTTGCCGGTGTTGGCGTGTTGGCCCTGCGCGGTGGGCGGCGTGCCGTGGCAGGACGCACACGACCATTCGCCACCATGTTTGGCGTTGAAGAAGGTCTGGCCCTTGGCCGCATTGCCCGAGGCGCCGGCCTGGGCGCTCCAGCGCTGCAGCTGGGCCGCGGGCGTGGTCTCGGCGGCCTGGGCGGTGCCGGCACACAGCAGCGCCAGCAGTGCGGCGGAGAACAAGGAGGTCAAACGGAGGTTCATGGGGTTCTCGGGGTTGTTGTGGTGTGGGGTGATGCTGCGTCCCGCGCCTTGAACCGGCCCTGAACCCGCCGTTCATCGGGCGTTCAGTTCGGCGGCGCACAATCGCTTCATGGCCTCTGCGACCCCCCGCTTTTTGCCGCTCCGCGCCACGGTGCTGGTGCTGGCCGCGCTGGGTTCGGCGGGCGCCCTGGCGCGCGACCGCGGCGACCACGAACGCGCGCGCGAGGCCGTGGTCGCCGGCCAGATCCTGCCGCTGCGCACGGTGCTCGATCGACTGGAACGCGAACAGGCGGGCCGGGTGCTGGAGATCGAACTGGAGTCCGAAGACCGGCGCTGGATCTACGAGGTCAAGCTGCTGCAACCCGATGGCCAGTTGCAGAAGCTGGTGATAGACGCCGGCACCGGCGAGGTGATCGGGCGCCGTGTGCGCCCGCCACGCCCGCCCCACGGAGAGCCTCGGTGAGGCTGCTGCTGGTCGAAGACGAGCCGACGCTGCGCGCCCAGCTGCGCGATGGGCTCACGGCGGCGGGCTACGTGGTGGACGAGGCCGACAACGGGCGCGACGCGCACTTCCTGGGCGACACCGAAACCTTCGACGCCGTGGTCCTCGACCTCGGCCTGCCGGTGCTCGACGGGCTGACCGTGCTCAAGCGCTGGCGCGACGCGGGCCGGTCCATGCCGGTGCTGATCCTCACGGCGCGCGACCAGTGGAACGAGAAGGTGGCCGGCATCGACGCCGGCGCAGACGACTACCTGACCAAGCCCTTCCACATGGAGGAACTGCTGGCCCGCGTGCGCGCCCTGATCCGCCGCGCCAGCGGCCAGGCCTCGCCGGTGCTGCGCTGCGGCCCGCTGGCGCTGGACACGCGCAGCGGCCGCGTCACCTGCGGGGGCCAGCCGGTCGCGCTCACCAGCCACGAGTACAAGGTGCTGGACTACCTGATGCACCGGCCGGGCGCGGTGGTCTCGCGCAGCGAGCTGACCGAACACATCTACGCGCAGGACTTCGACCGCGACTCCAACACCATCGAGGTTTTTGTCGGCCGCCTGCGCAAGAAGCTGCCGCCCGACCTGATCGAAACCGTGCGGGGCCTGGGCTATCGCATGGCGGCGCCCCGGTGAGGTGCTGATGCCCTGGCGCCGGGCGCTTTCCCTGCGGGTGCGCTGGCTGGCGGCCACGCTGGCTGCGCTCGCCGTGGCGCTGGTGCTGGCGGGTGTGTTCCTGCACAGCCTGTTCCAGGACCATGTGCTGCGCCAGTTCCAGACCACGCTCACGCAGCAGCTGGACCAGCTCACCGCGCGACTGGAGTTCGACCCCTCCGGCCAGGCCAGCCTCGACCCGGCGCAGCTGTCCGACCCGCGCTGGCACCGGCCCTACTCGGGCCTGTACTGGCAGCTCGACGAGGTCGGCGCGCCCGCGGACGCGCAGGGTGCGCTGCGCTCGCGCTCGCTCTGGGACGACCGGCTGCGCCCCGAACCCGACGCGCCAGCCGACGGCCAGCTGCACGTGCACGAGGGCACGGGTCCGCGCGATGCGCGGCTGCTGCTGGTGGAGCGCACGGTGTACCCGGCCGACGCGCCGCAGCGGCGCTGGCGGCTGGTGGTGGCGGGCGACCTGCAGGAAGTCACCGTCGCCTCGGCGCGTTTCGCGCGCGTGCTGGCCCTCTCGCTGCTGGGACTGGGCCTGCTGCTGGCGCTGGCGGCGCTGGCCCAGGTGTCGGTGGGCCTGGCACCGCTGCGCGCCCTGCAGCGCGCGCTGACCGCGCTGCGCGAAGGGCGCACGGCCCGGCTGCAGGGCCAGTTTCCGGCCGAGGTGCAGCCCCTGATCGACGACTTCAACCGCGTGCTGGACCGCAACGCCGAGGTGGTCGAGCGCGCGCGCACGCAGGCCGGCAACCTGGCCCATGCGCTCAAGACCCCGCTGGCGGTGCTGGACCAGGCCGCCAGCCGCGCCGACGGCCCGGACCCGGCGCCGCTGGCGGCCCTGGTGCGCGACCAGGTCGGGCGCGCCCGGCGCCACATCGACTGGCACCTGGCGCGCGCGCGTGTGGCGGCCTCGCAGCGCCTGCCGGGCCAGCGCACCCCGCTGGCGCCGGTGCTGGCCGGCCTGCTGCGCGTGATGGCCAAGGTGCACGCCGAGCGGGCGCTGCGGCTGGACTGCGCCGACATCCCCGCCGACTGGGCCTTTGCCGGTGAAGAGCAGGACCTGCAGGAGATGCTGGGCAACCTGCTGGACAACGCCTGCCTCTGGGCGCGCGCACGGGTGCGGGTCGAGGCCCGGCTGCACGGCGGGCAGCTGCAGGTGGTGGTGGAAGACGACGGCCCCGGCATCGCGCCGGAGCAGCGCCAGGCGGTGCTGGCGCGCGGCGTGCGGCTGGACGAGGCCACCCCCGGCAGCGGCCTGGGCCTGGCCATCGTGGCCGACCTGGTGGCGCTCTACGGCGGCGCGCTGTCCCTGGAGGCCGGCGGCGCCGGCGGGTTGCTGGCGCGGATCAGCCTGCCCGCGGTCCGCTGACGGGTGCCGCCGCGGCTGGCAGCAGGCAGGGCTCGAACAGGTCCAGGCCCGGCCGGCGCACCGCGGTCGAGACGTCCATCAGCCCCAGCACCGAGTGGAACAGGTGGTCGTGCGCGACGGGCCGCTCCGCGCGTTCGCGCAGGCAGTCGGTGCGCACGCCGCTGCGCTGCTGCAGGCCCTCGGACAGCCAGGCCACCATGGGCACATGGGTCTGCTGCTCGGGCGCCAGCGCATAGGGCACGCCGTGCAGGTACAGGCCGTTCTCGCCCAGCGATTCGCCATGGTCCGAGACGTAGTACAGCCCGGTGTCGAAGCGGCCTGCGGTCGACTGGGCGCGCAGCCACGACAGCGCGTGGTTGAGGAAGCGGTCGGTGTAGGCGATGGAGTTGTCGTAGGCGTTGACCAGTTCGTCCTGCGAGCAGTCGGCCAGCGTGACGCTGCGGCACTCGGGCTGGAAGGGCTTGCGGTTGGCTGGCGAGCGCTTGTGGTAGGCCGGTCCGTGGCTGCCCATCTGGTGCATCACCACCACCACGCCGCGCGCACGGCGCTGCGGGTCGAGCGCGGCGATGCGGGCGTCCAGCCCGTGCATCATGGCCTCGTCCAGGCATTCGCCGCCCTCGCACAGGCCGGGGATCGGCGCGTCGGCGATGCGCACCGTGGGCACGCGGTCGCACACGCCCTTGCAGCCGGCCTGGTTGTCGATCCACAGCACGGCCAGACCGGCGCGCTGCAGCACATCGAGCAGGTTCTCGCTGCGTGTGGTCTCGTCGCCGCCTTCCTTGCGCGTGAGGGGCGAGAACATGCAGGGCACCGAGACCTGGGTGCTGGTGCCGCAGGAACTGGCATGGGGGAAGTTCACCAGACCGCCGCGCGCGCGCCAGCCGGTCAGCGACGGCGTGGTCGGGCGGCCATAGCCGTTGAGGCTCCAGTTCTGTGCCCGCGCGGTTTCGCCCACCACCACCAGCAGCAGCGGCGGCCGGCTCTGCGAGGCGTAGCTCGCCCCCAGCCGCGCGTCCTCGCCCAACGGCAGCAGCGGCTGCGCAGCGTGCTGGCCACGCTCGGCCAGCAGCGTGCCCGAGGCCACCAGGGTGTTCATGGGGTTGATCATGTAGCGCAAGTCCTTGTGGCCGCGCATGAGCGAGGCCAGGCCCTGGTAGCCGGCCAGCAGGGCGACGGCGGCGACCGCCAGCGAGAGCGCCAGCAGGGCCAGGTTGTGCCGCAGGCGGGGCAGCAGCGCCAGCGGCGCGGGCGGCACGCGCCAGATCCACCACAGGGCCGGACCGGCAATGGCCAGCAGGGCCAGCAGCAGCGGCCAGGACAGCAGGTCCCGCACCTCGTTGGCATTGGTCTGCGCCACGTTGGCCATCATGGTGCTGTCGATCACCACGCCGTACTGCCACATGAAGTGGCTGTTGAGCGCCGCTGCCAGCACCAGCACGGTGGCCAGCGGACGGAACATGCGCGGCCAGTGGCACAGCGCCAGCAGGGCCAGGGTGCCGGCGACCAGTACCAGCCCGAGCATGAGCATCAGCCCTGGGCGGTGGTCGGCGGTCGCGGTCAGGGCGGCCACGCGCTGCCACAAGGGCAGGTTGCCGGGCACCGCCAGCCACAGCGACAGCACCACCAGCAGGACCAGCGGCCCGCGCGCCTCACCACGGACGAGCGACAGGCCGGTGGCATTCCGGCCGGACAGGGAAGAAGACAGCTGCATGGAGAACGGCGGGGCCATGGCCCCCAATGTGGCATTGCCGGCAGTGTCTTGCGACGACGTTAAACGAACCTTATCGCGCGCCATCCCCGCGACCCCCTCAGACCGGCCACCGCAGCGAGAAGCGCGTGGTCATCGGCGCCACCCCGCTGTCACGCTCCAGTCGCGCGCCCAGTTCTTCGGCGATGCGCTCGACCAGGCGCAGGCCCAGACCCAGCCCGGACGAAGCCTGCGCCGCGGGCGCGGTCACACCGGCGCGCTGGCCGTCGTCGCTGACCGACACACCCTGGCCCCGGTCGTCGCGCCACACCGCCACCTCCACCTGCGTGCCCGGCGGCGTGTGGCGCAGTGCGTTCTCGATCAGGTTGCGCAGCGCCAGTTCCAGCAGCATGGGCTGGACCCGGACGCCGACCTCGCCCTGTTCCCGAACCAGCGACATCTCGTGGTCGCTCTCATGGGCCAGCTGGGCGTGGGCCGAGATCAGGCGGGCGGCCATCTCGCCCAGAGCGGTGTCCTGCACCGCATCGCCGGCGTGCGCCGCCCCCTGCTGGCCGGCGCGCTGCGCGCGCGCCAGGTCCAGCAGCTGGGTCAGGATGCGACCGGCGCGCAGGGCCTCCTGTTCCAGACGAGCCAGCCGCGGCGGCGAGGGGTCGGCCTGCGCGGCGCGGGCCTGCAGCGTGATCGCCGTCAGCGGGGTGCGCAGCTCGTGCGCCACGTCGGAGGCGAACTGGCGCTCGCGCTGGGCCTGCGCCTGCAGGCCGTCGACCATGGTGTTGATCGCCGTCACCGTGCTGGAGAACTCGTGGAAGCGGTGCTGGGTGTCCAGGCGCTGCCCGGCGAAGCCGTCGAGCGCGGCCATCTCGTCCGAGAGCTGGTCCAGCGGGCGCAGGCCGCGGCGGATGGTCCACCACATCACCAGCGCCACCAGCGGCAGCAGGATCAGGGACGGCGAGGCCAGGTGCTCGGCGATGTCGCTGGCCAGCACGTAGCGCTTCTTCAGGTCCAGCAGGGCCGCCACCCGGCGCTCGTGGCCCTCGCCCCGGTAGGTCTCGAAATAGGCGCGCCAGTTGTGGGGTTCGCCGTCGGCGTCGCGCACCACCACCGTCATCAACCCCTTCTCGGGCAGCGTCGCCAGGTCCAGCCCGGCGGCGAGCTGGTCGCTGTCGGTCACCAGGCGGCCGTTGTCCCAGACCAGGATGGCCACGTCCTGGGCGTACTCGTGCACGTCCTCGCGCGGCACCGGCAGGGGTGCCGAGACGGGCCCCTGGTTCCAGGACGCGGTGCCCAGCCAGAGCTGGGCCACGGCAACCAGGTGGCCGTCGGTGAACTTGCGCGTCTCGCGCAGGCTGGTGCTCCAGCCCACCGCCACCATCACCGCCCACACCGCCAGCTGGGCCCCGAGGGTCCAGACCAGCAGGTGGCGCGACAGCGTGCGGCGCGCGGCGGGCAGCGGCAGCTTCACAGGCCTCCAGCGGTGTCGGCGGGTTTCGGCGCGGGCGGATCCTGGGGCACGAAGTAGCCCACGCCGCGCACGGTCTTGATCAGCGATTCGCCCAGCTTGCGGCGCAGGTGGTGCACGTGGACCTCGATGGCATTGCTCTCCAGCCCCTCGCCGAAGCCGTACATCGCCGATTCCAGCCGCGCCTTGGACAGCACCTGCGGCTTGGCCTGCAGCAGGGTCAGCAGCAGCGCGAACTCCTTGCCGCCCAGCGCCACCGGCAGACCGGCGCGTTCGACCGAGCGCGTGGCCGGGTCGACCACGATGTCGCCGTATTCGATCACCGGCTTGCTGCGGCCGCTGGCGCGCCTCAGCATGGCGCGCAGGCGGGCCAGCAGCTCGTTGGGGTCGAAGGGCTTGACGATGTAGTCGTCGGCGCCTTCGTCCAGGCCGAAGATGCGGTCGCTGACGCCGTCGCGAGCGGTCATGATCAGCACCGGCAGGTCGCGCGCCGGCAGGGTGGACTGGCCCGGCCGGCGCTCACTCTGGCGCCGCAGGCGGGTCAGCAGATCCAGGCCATCGCCGTCGGGCAGGCCCAGGTCCAGCAGCACCGCGTCGAAGGGCTCGACGCACAGGGCTGTCCACGCCGACTCCAGCGTGCCGCACACGTCCACCGCATAGCCGGCCTGCCGCAGCGACAGGCTCAGGCCGCTGGCAATGCCGGGATCGTCTTCCACCACGAGTGCTCGCATGTTCTTCAGGACGGCGCAGGGCCCATCGGTCAAAGAAACCGAATTATCCCGGCACCCCTTAAGGCCCTCTTAAAGTCCGCCGCCGAGCATGCGGCGCCATGTCCCACCTCCGCCCCCCTGTTGTTTCCACCGCAACCGCCATCGCCCGGGCCTGGCTGGTGCTGCTGCTGCTGACGCTGGGCTGGGATGCCGCGGGCATGGACCTGCCGGTGATGAGCCAGATCGGGACCAGCGCCGGCTTTCCGTGGCGCCACCACCCGCTGCTGGAGACCGTGCTGCACGACGGCGGGCGCCAGCTCGCCACCGGGGCCTACCTGCTGCTGTGGGGCTGGGTGCTGTGGCCTGTGTCCAGCGGCCCCTCGCGGCGCGAGCGTGGGACCGTGCTGGCGCTGGTCACCCTGTCCATGGTGACGGTGGGCCTGCTCAAGCAGGCCAGCCGGTCCAGCTGCCCCTGGGAGTGGAGCGCCTTCGGCGGCACCGCCGTCTACACCTCGCACTGGAACCTGCTGGCCGGCGACGGGGGCACCGGCGGCTGTTTCCCTGGCGGGCACGCCTCGTCCGCTCTGTCGTTTCTGGCGCTGTGCCTGCCCTGGCTCCGGTCGCCGGTGGCCGGACGGCGCCGGGCGCCGGGCTGGCGCTGGCTCATCGCGGTGCTGCTGGCCGGCGGCCTGGCGGGGGTGACGCAGACCCTGCGCGGCGCCCACCCGCCCAGCCACACCCTGTGGACCCTGCTCATCTGCGGCGCGATCGCGCTGGCCGGCTGGCGGCTCGCTCTGCCCTGGCTGCGTGGCGAGGAAACACAAACTGCGTCAGCGGCGGAGCGTGGGGGCCATCAGTTCACGCCGTAGTAGTCGACGTACCAATCCACGAACCGCTGCACACCGAGCCGCAGGTCGGTGCCGGCCCGCACGCCGAATTCGCTTTCCAGCCGCGAGGTGTCGGCCCAGGTGTCGGGCACGTCGCCGGCCTGCATGGGCAGGAAGTTCTTGACCGCCTCGCGGCCGCAGGCGCGCTCCAGGCAGGCGATGAACTCCATCAGCGGCACCGGGCCGTTGTGGCCGACGTTGAGCACGCGGTGCGGCACCTGGCCCTCGCCGGCCTGCGGCGGCCGGTCCGCCACCGCCAGCACCGCGTCCACCACGTCGTCGACATAGGTGAAGTCGCGCCGCAGGTGGCCGTGGTTGTAGACGTCGATGGGCCGGCCTTCGAAGATCGCGCGCACGAACTTGAAGATCGCCATGTCGGGCCGGCCCCAGGGACCGTAGACGGTGAAGAAGCGCAGCGCCGAGGCCGGGATGCGGTAAAGGTGGCTGTAGCTGTGGGCCATCAGCTCGTTGGCCTTCTTGCTGGCGGCGTAGAGCGAGATCGGCGAATCGGTCACCATGTCCTCGCGCAGCGGCATCTCGCGCGCGGCGCCGTAGATGGAGCTGGACGAGGCGTAGACCAGGTGCTTCACGCCGCTGTGGCGGCAGCCTTCGAGCACAATGAGCATGCCCGCGAGGTTGCTGTCCAGGTAGGCCATGGGCTGCTCGACCGAGTAGCGCACGCCGGCCTGCGCCGCCAGGTGCAGCACGAGGTCGTAGCGGCCGTCGGCAAACAGGCGCGCCACGCCGTCGCGGTCGGCCAGGTCCAGGCGGTGGAAGCGGAACCCCGGCCGCGCCAGCAGCCGGTCCAGCCGGGCCTGCTTGAGAGCGGGGTCGTAATAGGCGCTCAGGTTGTCGACCCCGTCGACCTGCAGCCCCCGGTCCAGCAGACGCTGGCTCAGGTGGTAACCGATGAAGCCCGCGGCACCGGTGACCAGCACGCGCGGGGCGGGAGAAGCATCCAGGAGGTTCATGGCAGCACGCCCTCGGTCACGGGGCGGTAGACAAAGCGGCGCGGGCGCAGCGGTGGTTCGCAGGTGGCGCGCATGGAGGCCGGGCCGTAGACCACCCACTCGCGGCGGTGCGCTTCGCCCAGCGACTCGGTCTTGGTCACGTCGAAGCACTTCAGCTCGGCGTCGGTGGGCGCCAGCAGGTGGCGTCCGGGCTGTTCCTTCATCCACTGCCAGGCGTTGCGTTCCTGATCCTCCAGCGGCGCGAGGTAGCTGAAGTGGGTCAGCGGCCGGTGGCTGAACAGCAGGAACTGTTCCTTGAAATACAGCAGGCCCAGTTCCGATGCAGGCGGCAGCCGCTGCTCGATCTGCTCCATCATGGCCTGTGGCGTGCGGTGCGGATCGACCCGGGGCCAGACCAGCAGCGAGACAAATGCCCAGATCACCAGGCTGGTCGCGGCCAGCCGCTGCAGCAGGTCGCGGCGGCGGATCAGCACCAGCAGCACCAGCAGGGCCAGTCCCATGGCGACCAGCGGCAGCGACAGGGGAGTGATCGCGTCGGCGTAGTCGGGCACTTTGCGCAGCAGCCTGTCCGGCGAAACGGTGAGCGCCACGCCCAGCCCGGCCAGCGCCGCGGCGATCAGCAACAGCAGGCCCTGGAAGAAGGCCCCGGTGCGCGCCGCCGCCACGCCACCCCGCACCCGCACCCAGAGCGCCCCCACCACCAGCGCCAGCATCGGCAGCGCCGGAAACATGTAGACCTCGCGCTTGCCCGAGCTCAGCGAGAAGAACAGCAGCACCAGCCCCACCCAGGCCAGCAGCACGCGCGCGCGCCGGTCCTCGCGCAGCAGCGCCAGCAAGGGCTTGAAGAACACCAGCAGCAGCACCGGCAGCGGGAACCAGACCGTGGGGATCGCCTGGGTGAAGAAGTAGTGCCAGGGCTTGACGTGGTGCCAGGCGTTGACGAAGCGCTCGCCGGTCTGGCGGAACAGCAGGTCGTTGCGGTAGGCGACCATGGTGTCGGTGCCGATGCTGTGCACCTGCCAGAGCATGGGGCCCAGCCACAGCGCGATCACCGCGAGCATCACCGCCAGACCGGCGGCCAGACGCCAGCGCCAGACCTTCGCATCCTCCCCTGCGGGGTTCTTCACCCACAACGCAAGTGGAATGAGCATCAGCAGGGGCAGAAAGCCCACGCCCTTGGTCATGATGCCCAGCGCCATCGCGGCCCAGGCGCTGAAGTACCAGCCCCAGTGCGGGCCGGTGAAAAAGTGCCGCAGCAGGCCGTAGCAGCCCAGCGTGATCCAGAAGGTGACCACCGCGTCGATCTGCGCCGCCTTGCCCTGCAGCAGGAACTGCGGCGTGAACACCAGCACCAACAGCGCCGCCAGCGCCACCTCGCGGCCCCACAGCCGGCGGCCGATGTCGAGCACCAGCAGCAGCGTGCCGACCGAGGCCAGCGCGCTGGGCAGCAGGAAGGAGAGCTTGAGGTTGCCGACCAGCGCGAACGCGGCGGCGCTGAGCCACATGAACACCGGTGGCTTGTCCGGGTAGGGCTCGCCGCCGCGGGTGGGGAACAGCCACTGGCCGCTCTCGACCATCTCGCGCGCCACCTGCGCGAATCGCGGTTCGTCGGCCGGCCAGGGGTAGCGCAGCCCGATGCCCAGCAGCAGCACAAGGGCGGTGGCGATCAGCCAGAACAGGGTCTGGCGGCGGATCGTTTCGTCAGTGGGCAGGCGCATGGGCGTGTTCTTGGCGGAACCTCTGGAGCCGCTGCTTGAAGCCGTGGTGGTAGAGGTACAGGCCCAGGCCGGTGGAGATCACCAGCATCACCAGGCTCATCCACAACTGGGAACTGTCGTGCAGCGCGATGCCCGACCCCGCGTAGGCGAACAGCAGCATTTGCGGCAGGTAACCCAGCAGGCTGCCGAAAAACACGGCCAGCGGCCGCAGGTCCGACAGCGCGGCGGCGATGTTGGTCACCAGGTTGCTGCCGACCGGGATCAGCCGGATCACGCAGACCCAGATCCAGGTGTCCTCGGCCAGCACGGCCTTGATCAGCTCGATCTTCTGCGCGTGCTTCTGCCGCACCCAGTCGAAGCCCAGCTGGTGCACCGCGGCCATGGTGAGCATGGCGCCGAAGCCCGTGAGCAGGGTGCCGATCAGCCCGCCCTGCCAGCCGCCGAACAGGAAGCCGCAGGAAAACGCCAGCACCTGGCGCGGACCCCCCAGCGCGGTGTAAACCACCGAGCCCAGCACGAACACCGGCCAGGCGACGGTCCAGTGCTGCTGGAACAGCTGCTGCAGCAGCACCTCCTCGGTCACCGGCCCCCACCAGCCCAGGTGCAGGGACAGGAAGGCCAGCGTCAGGACCGCCGTCAGGAGCAGCGGCTTAATGAGGCTTTTCATGCGCAGCGAGCGTGCGGACCTGCGCGATCACCGGGCGCTTGCCGCGCCGGGTCAGCCACACCACGCCGGCCATGTCGACCAGACCGACCCACAGCCGGTTCCAGGCGTTGTACTTGGAAACGCCGGCCTGGCGCGCGCGGTGGTTCACCGGCACCACGCGGATCGCGCCGCCCAGGCGCAGCACGAGCGCCGGCAGGTAGCGGTGCATGTGGTCGAAATAGGGCAGCTGCGACCAGGTGGCGCGCGGGATCAGCTTCAGGCCACAGCCGGTGTCGGGCACCTGGTCGTTGAGGATCTTCTGCCGCACCGCGTTGGCAATGCGCGACTGGAACTTCTTCCACTCCGTGTCCTGCCGGTTCTTGCGGTAGCCGGCGATGCAGAAATGTTCGCCCTGCGCCTCGGTCTCGCGCGCGCTGCGCAGCAGGGCCGGCATGTCGGCCGGGTCGTTCTGTCCGTCGCCGTCGATGGTGATCAGGTAGCGGCCCCGCGCCTGGCGGGCGGCGCTCATCAGCGCCGTGCTCTGTCCCACGCTCTTTTCGTGGCGGATCAGCCGGGCGGCCGAGCCCAGCTCGGCGCAGCGCTGCAGGAACTCGTCGCCCGTCCCGTCGTCGCTGCCGTCGTCGACCAGCACGATCTCGAAGGCGCATTCGGGCCGCAGCGCCGCCACCACCTCGGCCACCAGCGAGCCGATGTTGCCGGTCTCGTTTTTCGCAGGAATGAGCACCGACACCAGCGGCTCGGCGCTGGCGGCAGCGGCCGCAGCAAATTCAGTCATGTCAGGAAATCCGTGGGCGCGCTGCCCGCAAACGTCGGATGGTCGGTGAGGCACCTTAAGACCGCCTTAAGGTTCGGCACCCCGAAGAACGCCGATTGTCCCACCCGCCCGTGTCACCACCCCAGGCCAACATGCAGCGGCAGGTAGACCGCCATGCCGGTGACGATGGTGCCCAGCACCCCCTGGCGCCAGAAGAAATACAGGGCTCCCGCTGCGGCGGCGAACAGCCGCGCGTCCATCCAGGTCTGCACCAGATGCCCCTGGCTCATGACGATCTCGGGCAGCACCACGGCCGACAGTGCTGCAATCGGCGCGTACTGCAGGCCGCGCTGGGCCCAGTGGGGCAGGGTCCAGGGCTTGTCGGAGATGAGAAAGAAGCCGCGCGTGATCACCGTGACCACGCCCAGCGCGACGATGGTCAGCAGGGTGTGCAGGTCAATGTCCGGCATGTCCGGGCTCCGCTCCCCTGGTGTGCTCGATCAGCAGGCAGATGGCCACCGCGCTCGCGATCGCCACCAGGATGTTCAGCCGCAGCGGCAGCGCCCAGGCCGCCACCGCCGCCGTGGCCGCCACACCGGCGGAGACCACCCGCAACCGGGACGTGGCCAGCGAACACAGCACGCCCAGCAGCGCGAGGATGCCGGCGAACCCCAGCCCCCACGACAGGGGCACGATGTTGGCCAGCAGCACGCCGGCCACGCTCGCCACCATCCAGGCCACATAGTTCACCGCGCAGTTGCCCATCAGGTAGGCCTGCTGCTGCGCCCGCTCCTCGGCATTCCGGCCCGGGTGCGGGTAGCGCTTGGCAAAAAACACGTAACTCAGGTCGCCGGTCACGTAGCCACTCACCAGTCGCTGCCAGCGCGGCAGGTGCATCAGGTAGGGCCGCAGGTGCGCGGAAAACACCACGAAGCGCAGGTTCACGCAGAACGCCGCCGCCAGAATCACCCACATCGGCGCTCCCGCACCGATCATCGGTACCGCGGCCAGTTGCGCACTGCCGGCGTAGACGATCAGCGTCATCAGCAGCGCCTCCAGCGTCGACATGCCCGACTGCACCATGGCCACACCGGTCATCAGGCCCCAGGCGGCAATGCCCATGGCCACCGTGCCCTGATCGGTGATGCCTTCGCGGAATTCCGGCCGGCGCCGGTGTTCGGCCAGGAAAAACATCAGGGCGTCGGCGCGCCGAAGACCTGGCCGGGCGTGAGCGCGAAACCCTGCAGGAACTCGCGCACCGGCAGGCGCTTGCCCCCTGCGCGTTGCAGGTCCAACAGGATCAGCACCCCGCCGCCGGTCGCCACGCGAATGCCTTCGGGCCCGGCGGACAGGATCTGGCCGGGCACCGCGTCGCCGCCGTCGGCGGTGCTGGTCTCCACCCGCCACACCTTGACCGCCTCGCCGGCCAGCTCGGTGACCAGCCCCGGTGCGGGCGAAAAGGCCCGGGACCGGCGCTCGGTCTCGGCGGCCGGACGGTGCCAGTCGATCAGCGATTCCGCCTTCTCGATCTTGGCCGCGTAGGTCACGCCGTCGGCCGGCTGCGGCACCGGCCGCAGGCCACCGCAGGCGGCCAGTTCCAGGGCTTCGACGATCATCCGACCGCCCAGCTCGGCCAGTCGGTCGTGCAGGCCGCCGGTGGTGTCGGCCGAGGTGATCGGCAGCGGCTCGACCAGCAACATGTCGCCGGTGTCCAGCCCGGCATCCATCTGCATGATGGTCACGCCGGTCACGGCATCGCCGGCCTCGATGGCGCGGTGGATCGGCGCCGCGCCGCGCCACCGGGGCAGCAGAGAAGCATGGATGTTCAGACAGCCCAGGCGCGGCAGGTCCAGCACCCACTGCGGCAGGATCAGGCCGTAGGCGGCCACCACCATCACGTCCGGCTGCGCGGCCAGCAGGGCCTCGCGCGCCGTGGCGGCCTCTGCCGGATACTTGCCGTCCAGCCGCAGGCTGCGGGGTTGCGCGACCTGAATGCCCTGCGCCAGCGCGAACTGCTTGACCGCCGACGCCTGCAGCTTCATGCCGCGGCCGGCCGGCCGGTCGGGCTGCGTCAGCACCAGAGGAATCTCGAACCCGGCCGCATGCAGCCTCTCCAGGGCCACGCGCGCAAACTCCGGCGTACCGGCAAACACCACGCGCATGGGTGTCATGCCCGCTGCGCTTCGCGCTGGGACTTCAGCAGCTTGCTCTTGATCCGGTTGCGCTTGAGCGGCGAGAGGTACTCCACGAACACCTTGCCCATGAGGTGGTCCATCTCGTGCTGGATGCAGACCGCCAGCATGCCTTCTGCCTCGATGACCCGGCTTTTGCCATGTTCGTCCAGCGCGCTGACACGGATGGCCAAGGAACGCTCCACACCGTCGTAGATGCCGGGCACGGAAAGGCAGCCCTCCTCGCCCTTGCGGGTTTCCGGGCTGGCCCATTCGATCACCGGGTTGATCAGCACCATCGGCTGGTCGCGCGATTCGCTGACGTCGATCACGATCAGCCGCTCGTGCACGTCGACCTGCGTCGCCGCCAGCCCGATGCCGTGGGCGTCGTACATGGTCGCCAGCATCCGGTCGGCGAGTGCGCGCACGCGGTCGTCCACGCTCTCCACCGGTTTGGCCACGGTGTTCAGGCGCGGGTCGGGATACCGCAGGATGGTGAGCAGTTCGGAAGCATTCATTTCAGTGTCATGGACCGGCGGGCCAATGTCGCCGGAAAAGGGGGCCTCTCGGGGATGTGTGCCGGGCCGCCGCTGGGTCAGGGGGTTGTCGCTATTTTCGCCACTTTTGCATTCCCGGGTGGATGCAGGGACCTATTAATATTGCCTAATCAAGGGCTTGGGCGCAAAATCAAATGCGAATTGTCAAGTCCGACGCGCCTGTTTGCGCCAGCCCCAGGGGCCTACACATGCATTTGAAACATCTTCCGACTGCCCTGCACCTGACCGGCCCCGCTGCTGCCTGCCTGGTGGCCATGGCCACCCTCGCTGGCGCGGCCTCGGCCCAGAACCTCCCGGTCACCGCCGGGCAGCGGGCCACCGCCAGCCAGGTGGCGCAGTCCGGTGTGGCGCTGTCGGAACTCGCCCCCAATGCCCCGGACAGCCACACCGTCAAGCGCGGCGACACCCTGTGGGCCATCTCCAAGATCTTCCTCAAGAGCCCCTGGCGCTGGCCCGAGCTCTGGGGCATGAACATGGAGGAAATCAAGAATCCCCACCGTATCTATCCCGGCCAGGTCCTGTACCTGGACAAGAGCGGTGGCCGTGCCCGGTTGAGCACCCGCAAGCCCGGCGACGGCGATACCCCCACCGTGCGCGTGTCCCCGCGCGTGCGCAGCGAGAGCCTGTCCGAATCGGCCATCCCGCCGGTGAACATGCAGGCCATCGAGGCCTTCCTGACCGAACCCCTGATCGTCGATGAAGCCACCTACGCGCGTGCGGCGCGCATTGTGGCCACACCCGAGAACCGCGTGCTGCTGAGCCTGGGCGACCGTGCGTACGCCCGGGGTCAATACGGCGACGTCGGCAACCTGAGCGAAGAAGCCCTCACCCTGGGAGCCGGCAAGTCCATCACCTACCGCGTCTTCCGCAACGCGGTGCCGCTGAAGGACCCCGGCACCGGCGAGGTGCTGGCCTATGAGGCGCAGTACGTCGGCAAGGCCGAGATCGTGCGCCCGGAAACGCGGCGCGACATCGCAGAGCCGGCGTCGGCGAAGAAGCCGGAAGGCAAGGACACGTTCAAGCCCCAGTACGAAAACACGACGCACAACTTCGCCCGTGTTCCGGTCGAGGAGA
Source organism: Hydrogenophaga pseudoflava (assembly GCF_031020795.1). Classification (GTDB taxonomy): domain Bacteria; phylum Pseudomonadota; class Gammaproteobacteria; order Burkholderiales; family Burkholderiaceae_C; genus Hydrogenophaga; species Hydrogenophaga pseudoflava_A. The sequence continues at coordinate 194,228 of NZ_JAVHJP010000008.1, read as the reverse complement.
AGGCGCCGCTCAAGCCGGTGGCCACCGGCGAGATCGTCCCGGCCACGATCGACATCGTCAAGGCCAAGGAGGAAATCCGGGTGGGCGACCGACTGCTGCCCGAGCCTCCCCGCGAGTTCCCGCACTACGTGCCGCGCGCCCCGGGCAAACCCACCTCGGGCCAGATCGTGTCGGTGTACGGCAATGCCGTGCGCTATGCGGCGCAGAACCAGGTGGTCTCGATCAACCGCGGACGCACCCATGGTGTGGAAGAAGGCCATGTGCTGGCCCTCATCCGCGACTCCAGCACCCGCATCGACAAGACCGACGAAAGCCGCCCCCAGATCCGTCTGCCCGGCGAGCCCAACGGGCTCATGATGGTCTTCAAGACCTTCGACAAGGTGTCCTACGCCCTCGTCCTGGACATCGTCGACGGGGTCAAGGTCGGCGACCACTTTTCCAACCCCTGACGCCCGCCCATGGAGCAGAACGAATGGGCCGCCTGGCTCAGGTTGCTGCTCACCCCCGGTGTCGGCCGGGACACGGCTCGGCGCCTGCTGGCCGCGTTCGGTCTGCCCGCGGACATCTGGAAGCACGGTCCCAGCGCCTGGGAAACCGTCACCAACGCCCGCATCGCGAGGGCACTGCAGTCGGAGCCGCCCGGGCTAGCCCCGGCCCTTGAACGGCTGCAGGCCTGGCTGGCCGGGGACAGCGACCGGCATCTCATCACGCTGGCCGATCCTCGCTACCCGCCCAGCCTGCTCCAGACCGCCGACCCACCCCTGCTGCTGCATGTGCAGGGCCGGCTGGACGCCGTGGACCATCCGCACAAGCTGGCGGTCGTGGGCAGCCGCAACCCCACACCGCAGGGGGAGGCGAACGCGCGCCAGTTTGCTCGCAGCCTGGCTGAATCGGGTCTGTGTGTGGTCTCGGGCCTGGCCCTCGGCGTGGATGGAGCGGCCCACACCGGGGCTCTGGAGGGCGGCGGCCAGACACTGGCCGTGGTCGGCACCGGACTGGACACCGTGTACCCCCAACGGCACGCGGCACTGGCCCGACGCATCGCTGCCTCCGGTGCACTCATCAGTGAATACCTGTTGGGCACGCCTCCACTGGCGGCCAACTTTCCCCAGCGCAACCGGATCATCGCGGGTCTGGGCCACGGCACGCTGGTGGTCGAAGCCGCAGTGCGGTCCGGTTCCCTGATCACGGCCCGGCTGGCGGCGGAGCAGGGACGGGAGGTGTTTGCGATTCCCGGTTCGATCCATGCGCCACAGTCGCGTGGCTGCCATGCGCTGATCCGGCAAGGCGCCAAACTGGTGGAGTCCGCGCAGGACATTCTTGAAGATCTGCACCTGTCCACCCCCCAGACACCCCACCAGCCTGCACTGCCGGACGACCAAGACGGTGTGCTGCGCGCCATGGGGTTCGATCCCATCGGTCTCGATGCCCTGCAGGCACGCACGGGACTGGACACCGCCGCACTGCAGGCCCGTCTGCTGGAACTGGAGCTGGACGGGCAGGTCGGGCGCCTCCCCGGCGGCCTGCTTCAGCGCACCGGACAGGTGTGATTCAGCCGAGCAAGCGCTCGGGATTGGCGTCCAATTTGGCCAGCGCGTCGCGGGTCGCGCGCACAGTCAGCGCCTCGTCTTCGCTGGGCACCAGCAAGCCCGACTGGAGGTAAGCGGCCACTCGCGTGGCCTGGATCAGGAAGCAGCGACCGACATTGGTCACGAACAGGTACAGCTGCCCCCGGTCGCTTCGCCAGGCGAATTGCACGCTGTTGAGCTTGCCGTTGTGGTCAAGTCCGAACCAGGAGCCGATCTGCAGTTCCTGGGCCCAGGCCTTCATCGCCTCGGTGGGCTGGCTGCCGCCCTGGCGGATCACCTCGATGTTGGTGGCATCCACCCCGGTGATCATCTCGATGCTTTCGTTGTCGAGATCAAGATCGCCCACACCACTGTCCGGCAGGTAATCCTCCAGATTCGCCAGCCGCTCGGAGAGCTTGTCCAGGCTTTCCTGAGAGATGGCTTCGGTGCGCGACATGAAGGCATCGGCCAGCGTATCGCTCACCGACTTGATGTGCCCGTCCTGCACACTGGGTGAATAGCCCAGCAGGCTCATGCCCTGGCGAAGCCGCTGCAGAAGACCCGGCAACTGCTGGATGACGCGGGCACGGTCGTTGCGGTTGGGTTTGGCACTGGCGGCCCAGAGCAGATCGGAGGCCACCCGCTTGAGCGAGGCGGTCTCTTCGTGCTTGACCCCGTACTTCACACTGGCGACGGCCAGCACCTCGACCCAGACCCTGAACAGGAACTCGCGCACCTCTTCGCGCACCGTGATGTCGTCCAGCAGCTTGCGCAATTCGATGGTGTACTGCACCGACAGCGTTTCCTTCTGCTCCACCTGCTGTGCGACGCTCACGAAACGGCTGGCTCCGCCCTGCTCGCTGAGGTAGGTGGACAGGAACTTCTGGAACTCGTCGAGCACGAGCTGGAAAACGCGACGACCGGTCTCGGGGTACTGCTCGATGACCTGCACCACCCGCTTGATCTCCGCCTCCAGGGCCGCAGAACTGACGTTGGACTCAAAGCCCAGCACACAAGCGCCCATTCGGTCGATGAGACGGCGCGCCGGGTGCTGCAGCGCGCTGAAGAACTCGGGCTCGGCCAGGGCCACCCGCAGGACCGGGATCTGCAGACGCGCGAACCAGACCCTCACGCTGGGAGGAATCCGCTCCTCGGCCAGGATGCTCTGGAACATCAGGGCCACCACCTCGACGGTGGCCTTTTCGGAGGGCGTCGATGCCGCCTGCTTGAGTTCGGCCGTGCGCTGGCGCAATGCCGACGCCGCCTGGGCCACGTGCGAGTGGTCTATGGCAGGAGCGGCCGACCGTATGCCACCCGAACCGGTGGTGGTCACATCCGGCATCGGAATCGGCACCACGTCCAGCATGGCCTGCTGCAGCCGCGGGGACGACGGCAGCAGCTGCGTGGCTTCGAAATCGCCGCCAATCTTGTCGGCCAGCAGCCGCCGCAGGCGACCCACCACCCCTTGCGCCCTCATCCTGGCCCTGGCCAGCGGCGACGAATGGGTCATCATGCGGGTTTCGTCGTGCACGCCCATGCCTGTAGGCGTGCGCCCCGTCGCAGGGGCGCCCGCGAAGGCACTGCCGCCAGAACCACCGGTGCCGAGACCTCCGCCCGATTCGCCACTGGAAAACGACGGAGCGCCCGTCATGCCGTGACCCGAGCTTGCGTCCCAGTCCGCCCCCGCTGTGGATGCCTGCGGTGCAGCGCCACGGGGGGCGGGTGGGGGCATTGTCGACCGGCTGCCCGGGGACCGCTTGACCAGCGCCTGAAGGTCGATCTCCTTCATCACGCCGCTGGAAACCAGGAACTCGTTGGCGGCCTTGTAGGCCTCCAGCATTGATTGGGCCAGCACCGGCGAGATGGCGTCCTGCACCAGCGTCCAGGCTTCGCGGGTCATCTGCACGTCCAGCCACTGGTCCACCAGAATGCGGCAGACGACATCGGGCAGCAGCACGTCGCCCCGCGGCAGCTCCTGCCGCTTTTCCAGGTGCTGAACACGCAGCCGCAACTCGTTGAGTTCGGTGGACACCTGCTCCAGCACGCGCATGGCGAGGCGGGACGCCAGAATCTGGTCGTCGATCGCCCCTTCGGCCAGCAGTTCGAGCCGCCCAGTCAGCGTCTGCTGCCCGGAATGGGTGGTGCGCGGCAACAAGGTGCGCTGCAAGGCCTTGCGGCTCTGGTTGAGCCAAGCCCCCTGGCTTTTCTGGAACCCGCTCCAGGCGTCCCGCCTGTCCTGCATTTCACGCGCCGGACCGGCCTGATCCAGGATCGCGGTCAGTCTGTTTTCACAGGCCTTGACCAGATCGGGCAGGGTCCGTCCCACGTGAACCACGAAGAGTTCACGTGCCTGCTTGGCCAGGGACGAAACATGCTGATCGGAGGTTGCCACGGGAGATCAGTATGACACGAAAGGAAACATTCATTTTTCACGTCGCACGGGGCTCCGCTCTCATTTCAGGAGCATCCACCGGACCCGCAGGATCAGACCACGGCCCCACTGTTGGGGTCGTCCGGATCGCCTGGCGCAGACTTCGCCGACGCCTTGATCAGGTCCTCTCGCTTGACCCCCAGCCACATGGCGATAGCCGCCGCCACGAATACGGAGGAGTAGATGCCGAACAGGATGCCGATGGTCAGGGCCATGGCGAAATAGTGCAGCGTCGGGCCGCCGAACAGCAGCATGGACAGCACCATGATCTGCGTCGAACCGTGCGTGATGATGGTCCGGCTGATGGTCGAAGTGATGGCGCGGTCGATGATCTGAACCGTGGACATTTTTCGCTGGCGGCGGAATGTTTCACGGATGCGATCAAAAATAACAACAGATTCGTTGACCGAGTAGCCCAGTACCGCCAGCACGGCCGCCAGCACCGCGAGCGAAAACTCCCACTGGAAGAAGGCAAAGAAGCCCAGGATGATGACCACGTCGTGCAGGTTGGCGATGATGGCCGACACCGCGTACTTCCACTCGAAGCGCACCGCCAGATAGATCATGATGCCTGCGATCACCAGGCCCAGAGCCATCAGGCCGTGCTCCACCAGTTCCTGCCCGACCTGCGGACCGACAAATTCGGTGCGGCGCAGCTGGACACTGGGGTTCTGCGCCTTCAGGGCGGCCATCACAGCCTCGCTCTGCTGGCCCGAGGTGAGCCCCTGCCGGGCGGGCAGGCGCAGCAGCACGTCCTGCGAGGTGCCGAAGTTCTGCACCGGCACATCGGCGTAGCCCAGCCCATCGATCACCGAACGCACGGACTCCAGATCGGCCGGTTGCTGGTAGGCCACCTCCATCACGGTGCCACCGGTGAACTCCACCGACAGGTGCAGACCACGCGTCACGAGAAAAAACACCGCGAGCACGAAAGTCACGACCGAGATCGCGTTGAGCACCAGCGCGTGGCGCATGAAAGGGATGTCCTTGCGGATGCGAAACAGTTCCATCTTGTTCTTCCCGGTCAGTCAGCCTTGCCCACCGCATTGGCGCCCTCGGGGCGCCACACCGTGCCGATCGACACGCTCTTGAGCTTCTTCTGCCGGCCGTACCAGAGATTGACCAGGCCACGCGAGAACACCACGGCCGAAAACATGCTGGTCAGGATGCCGATGCAGTGCACCACGGCAAAGCCGCGCACCGGGCCGGAGCCGAAAATCAGCAACGCGATGCCCGCGATCAGCGAGGTGACGTTGGAGTCCAGGATCGTGCCCCAGGCGTGGTCGTAGCCGATGTTGATCGCGGTCTGCGGCGACGCGCCATTGCGCAGCTCCTCGCGCACCCGCTCGTTGATCAGCACGTTGGCGTCGATGGCCATGCCCAGCGCAAGTGCCATGGCGGCAATGCCCGGCAGCGTCAGCGTGGCCTGCAGCATCGACAGCACCGCCACCAGCAGCACGAGGTTGAAACCCAGCGCCAGGCTGGAGAACACGCCGAACAGCATGTAGTAGACACACATGAAGGCGACGATCACGACGAAGCCCCAGATCACGCTGTTGAAGCCGCGCTCGATGTTTTCCTTGCCCAGGCTCGGACCGATGGTGCGCTCTTCGATGATTTCCATTGGCGCGGCCAGCGAACCGGCGCGCAGCAGCAGCGCGGTGTCGTTGGCTTCGACCGTCGTCATGCTGCCGGAGATCTGCACGCGACCGCCGCCGATCTCGGAACGGATCACGGGGGCCGTCACGACCTCACCCTTGCCCTTCTCGAACAGGATGATGGCCATGCGCTTGTTGATGTTCTCGCGCGTCACGTCGCGGAAGATGCGCGCGCCCTTGCCATCCAGCGTGAGGTGGACCGCCGGCTGCTGCTGGTCGTCGAAGCCGGCCTGCGCATCGGTGAGGTTTTCGCCCGTGAGCAGCACCTCGCGCTTGACGATCACGGGGCGGCCGTTGCGCTCGAGGTATTTCTCCGAACCGAAGGGGACCACGCCGACACCGCTCTCGGCCGCCACCCCTTCGGTGCTTTCGTCCACCAGCCGCAGCTCCAGGGTCGCTGTCCGGCCGAGAATGTCCTTGGCCTTGGCCGTGTCCTGCACGCCGGGCAGTTGGACCACGATGCGGTCAGCCCCCTGCTGCTGGATCACCGGCTCCGCCACCCCGAGTTCGTTGATCCGGTTGTGCAGTGTCGTGATGTTCTGCTTGACCGCCTGGGACTGCACCGCCAGCGCCGCCTGCGGCTTGAGCGTGGCCGTGAGGCGGAACTCGGCGCCTTCGGGCGCGCGCGCCACCTGCAGATCGGCGAACTGGTCAGCGATCAGGTTTTCGATCGCTGTGGCGGTGGCCTCGTCACGGGCGCGCAGTTCAATGGTCGTCGCGTTGCGCTGGATGCCACCGTGGCGCACATTCTTCTCGCGCAGCGCGGTGCGCAGGTCGGTGGCCAGCACATCGGTCTTGCGCTGCAGCGCCGCCGGCATGTCGACCTGCAGCATGAAGTGCACGCCCCCGCGCAGATCCAGGCCGAGGTACATCGGTGCGGCACCGATGCCCGCCAGCCAGGCCGGGGTGCGCGGCACCAGATTCAGTGCCACCACAAAACTCGGGTTGGCTGGATCGGGATTGAGCGTGCGCTCGATGGCGTCGCGCGCCTTGAGCTGGTTGTCGGTGGAATCGAAGCGGGCCCTGACCGAGCCGCCCTCCAGCTGGGTCAGCGTGGGCGTCAGGCTCTCACGACCCAGTGCCTGCTCGACCCGCGTCAGCGTGGTCTCGTCGACCTTGACGGAGGAGCGGGCGGCCGAAACCTGCACCGCCGGCGATTCGCCGAACAGGTTGGGCAGCGAATACAGCACCCCGATCACCAGCGCCAGCGCGATGACCAGGTACTTCCAGAGCGGATAACGGTTCATGTCAGGGCCTTCGGCACCGGCTGGTTACTTGATGGTTCCCTTGGGCAGCACCTGGACAACCGCGGTGCGCTGCATCTGGACTTCCATGCCGTCGGCGAGTTCCACGCCGATGTAGGTCTCGCCGATCTTGGAGACCTTGCCCAGGAAGCCGCCGGCGGTCACGATCTCGTCGCCCTTGGCCAGGGCCTCGATCATGGCCTTGTGCTCTTTCTGGCGCTTCATCTGGGGCCGGATCATCACGAAGTACAGCACCACGAACATCAGCACCAAGGGCAGCATGCTGATCAGGGTGCTCTGGGTGTCGCCGGCGCCTGCGGCGGCCTGGGCATATGCAGAAGAAATGAACACGGGACGGTCTCCAACGAAAAGGTCAGGGGACAAACCGAAGGCCCGGTGGGCGCACCCAGCCGGGCCTTGCGGCGGAACCGGTCATTGTAAGTCGCGGCCTCCCCAGGCCGGCGACCGGGGGAGATTGGCCGGACAGGGGCCTGGCTCAGGCGGCCCGGCTGCGCGGCGCGCCAGCGGTGCTCTCGCGCCACTGGGCCAGCAGCTGCTCGCGCCGGGTCTGCACGGCCGACAGGTGCCGGGCCTTGACGTGGCCGTAGCCGCGGATCTGCTCGGGCAGGCGCGCGACTTCCAGGGCGAGGGCATGGGAATCGGCGTTCAGACCGGCCAGCAGGCCCTCGATGTCGGCGCGGTACCGCATGATCAGTTCGCGCTCGGTGCGGCGCTCCTCGGTGCGGCCGAACACGTCCAGCGCGGTGCCGCGCAGACCCTTGAATCGGGCCAGCACCGCCATGGCCTTGAGCATCCAGGGGCCATAGGTCTGCTTGATCAGTTCGCCCTTGTCGTTCGTCTTCGCGAACAGCGGCGGCGCCAGGTGCAGCTGCAGGCGGTAGTCGCCCTCGAACTGCTCGGCGATCTGCGCCCGGAAGGCCGGGTCGGTGTGCAGGCGCGCCACCTCGTACTCGTCCTTGTAGGCCATCAGCTTGAACAGGTAGCGCGCCACCGCCTCGGTCAGCGCCGTCTTGCCCAGGCGGCTTTCGGCCTGGCGCACCTTCTCGACGAAGTCCTGGTAGGTCCGGGCGTAGGCGGCGTTCTGGTAGGCCGTCAGGAACTCGACGCGACGCGCCACCAGTTCCTCGACGGTGTCGCGCTTCTTGAACTGGATCACCTGTGCCGGGGTGGCCGGCGCCAGCAGCGCCGCCATGGCCTGCGGGTCGTGGGCGGCGCGGCGGCCCCATTCGAAGGCCTGCCTGTTCTTCTCCACCTGCACCGCATTGAGCTCGATGGCGCGCATCAGCGACTCCAGCCCCAGCGGCACCCAGCCCTTCTGCCACGCGTAGCCCAGCATCATGGGGTTGGTGTAGATCGAGTCGCCCATCAGTCGCGTGGCGGCGGCTTCGGCGTCGAAACGGCCGACCGCGGCATCGCCCAGCGCGGCGACCAGCGACTCCACACAGGCCTGCGCCGGGTTCTGCCACTGCGGGTTCTTCACGAACGCGGCCGTGGGGGTGGCGCTGGTGTTCAGGGCCACATGGCTGCGGCCGGCGCGCAGGCGCTGCAGCGTCTCCTTGCCGGCGGCCACGAGGGGGTCGCAGCCGATCACCAGGTCGGCCGAGGCCGTGCCCACGCGCGTGGTGCGGATGTGGTCCTGGCTGGCGCCGATCAGCACATGGCTCCAGGTCGCGCCACCCTTTTGCGCCAGGCCCGCTGCGTCCTGCGTGACGATGCCCTTGCCTTCGATGTGCGCGGCCATGCCCAGCAACTGGCCGATGGTGATGACACCCGTGCCGCCCACACCGGCCACCACGATGCCCCAGGCCTCGTCGGTCAGCTGGGGCAGGCGCGGCAGCGGCGGCTCGGCGCCGGACCAGGCCAGGGCCGCGCCCTTCTTGTCCTTCTTGCGCAGCTGGCCGCCCTGAACGGTGACGAAGCTGGGGCAGAAGCCCTTGACGCAGGAGAAGTCCTTGTTGCAGCTGCTCTGGTTGATGCGGCGCTTGCGGCCGAACTCGGTCTCCAGCGGCTCCACGGAAAGGCAGTTGCTCTGCTCGCCGCAGTCGCCGCAGCCCTCGCAGACCAGCTCGTTGATGACCACCCGTTTGTCCGGCTCCGCCATGGTGCCGCGCTTGCGGCGGCGGCGCTTTTCGGTGGCGCAGGTCTGGTCGTAGATGATGACCGTCGTGCCCTTGATCTCGCGGAACTCGCGCTGCACGGCATCCAGGGTGTCGCGGTGCTGGATGGCGATGCCGCTGGGCAGCCCCTGCACCGCCGCGTACTTCTCCGGCTCGTCGGTGACGATGGTGATCTTGACCGCGCCCTCGGCGCGCATGCTCTGCGCGATCTGCACGACCGAGTGGCCCTCGGGCCGTTCGCCCACCTGCTGGCCACCGGTCATGGCGACCGCGTCGTTGTAGAGGATCTTGTAGGTGATGTTCACGCCCGAGGCAATGCTCTGGCGCACCGCCAGCAGGCCGCTGTGGAAGTAGGTGCCGTCGCCCAGGTTGGCGAACATGTGCTGGTCGTTGCTGAACGGCTGCTGGCCGACCCAGGGCACGCCCTCGCCGCCCATCTGGGTGAAGCCCACGGTGGCGCGGTCCATCCAGATGGTCATGAAGTGGCAGCCGATGCCGGCCATGGCGCGCGAGCCTTCGGGCACGCGGGTCGAGGTGTTGTGCGGGCAGCCCGAACAGAACCAAGGCTGGCGGTTGGCGTCGGCCGAGGCACCGGCCAGCAGGGTCTGGGTCGAGCGCTCCTGCGCGTCGAGGATGGCCAGCTGTGCGTCGATGCGGGCCTCGATGTCCGAGGGAATGCCCAGCTTCTTCAGGCGCCGCGCAATGGCGCGCGCGATCAGGGCCGGGTTCAGGTCGGCGTTCGCACGCAGCAGCTGGTGGCTGCTGGGGTTGGGGCGGCTCCACTCGCCGCCCGAGTAATCGCCTTCGACCTCGTCGAACTTGCCCAGCACGTTGGGGCGCACGTCCGGGCGCCAGTTGTAGAGCTCTTCCTTGAGCTGGTATTCGATGACCTGGCGCTTCTCTTCCACCACCAGGATCTCGCGCAACCCGGTGGCGAACTCGCGCGTGATGCCCGCTTCCAGCGGCCACACCACGGCCACTTTGTGCAGGCGGATGCCCAGCTGGCGGCAGGTGGCGTCGTCCAGACCCAGGTCGAGCAGGGCCTGGCGCGTGTCGTTGAAGGCCTTGCCGCTGGCGATCAGGCCGAAGCGGTCGTGCGGGCCGTCGATCACGTTGTGGTTGAGCTTGTTGGCGCGCACGTAGGCCAGCGCCGCGTACCACTTGTAGTCGAACAGCCGCGCCTCCTGGTCCAGCGCCGCGTCGGGCCAGCGGATGTGCAGGCCGCCCGGCGGCATGTCGAACTCGGGAATCACGATCTGCACCCGCTCGGGATCGATCATGGCGGTGGCGCTGGACTCGACGATCTCCTGGATCGTCTTCATGCCGGTCCACACGCCGCTGAAGCGGCTCATGGCAAACGCGTGCAGACCGAGATCCAGGATCTCCTGCACCGTGGACGGGAAGAACACCGGCAGGCCGCAGGCCTTGAAAATGTGGTCGCTCTGGTGGGCCGCTGTGGAGCTCTTGGCCACGTGGTCGTCACCGGCCACCGCGATCACGCCGCCCCAGGGCGTGGTGCCGGCCATGTTGGCGTGCTTGAACACGTCGGAGCAGCGGTCCACGCCCGGGCCCTTGCCGTACCAGATGCCGAACACCCCGTCGAACTTGTTGCTGCCCTTGGGCGCGAAACCCAGCTGCTGCGTACCCCACACGGCCGTGGCCGCCAGCTCCTCGTTGACCCCGGGCTGGAACACCACGTTCTGCTGTTTCAGATAGGGCGCGGCCTTCTGCAGCGCCTGGTCGTAGCCACCCAGGGGCGAGCCCCGGTAGCCGCTGACGAAGCCCGCGGTGTTCTTGCCGACCATGGCATCGCGCTGGCGCTGCAGCATCGGCAGCTTCACCAGGGCCTGGACCCCGCTCATGAAGGCGGGCCCGTGGTCCAGGGCGTATTTGTCGTCCAGCGTGACGGTTTCGAGCGCGCGACGGATGTGCTCGGGCAGTGGGGCGTTCATCTTGTTGTCTCCTGCAGGGGTGGAATGGCCCGCCTTGTGGGCGGATCGGTGACCAACAGACAGCCGGGTAGGCTGGTGCCAGTGTGCCGCTCAGTGTATGCCCCGGTCGCCGACAGGTGTTTGCTTTTCGTGCCCGGTTTTGCGATATTCAAGAAAGAGTCTTTCTCAAAATACGGATTCATGGAAACACTGGACAAGTTCGACCTGGCCATCCTGAACCAACTGCAGGCCGACGGCCGGCTGACCAACGCCGAGCTGGCCAGCCGGGTCGGGCTGTCGGCCGCGCCCTGCTGGCGCCGGGTGCGGGCGCTGGAGGAGGCGGGCTTCATCACCGGCTACCGGGCCGAGCTCAACCGCAGCAAGATCGGCCTGGGTGTGCTGGCCTTCGTGCGGCTGGACGCCGAACGCAACAGCGGCGACGCGCTGGGCCAGATGGAGAAGGCCATCCGGCAGATCCCGGAGATCGTCAGCTGTCACTACATCAGCGGCTCGGGCACCTTCGAGCTGCAGGTGGTGTGTCCCGATCTGGCCGAGTTCAGCCGCTTCGCGCGCGAGGTGCTGATCCACCTGCCCAACGTGAAAGACCTGCACACCAGCTTTTCGCTCGGTGAGGTCAAGGCCAGCAGCGCGCTGCCACTGGGGCATCTTGCGAACCAAAGTGTCGGCTCGGCGAACCGATCCAAAACTTGAGCACTTTTTGTTACCGCTTATCCCCTTGGTTTGACCGCTGGGTCGGGAATGGCGGCCAAGTCTTTGAAAAGTGTGACTTTTTCCCGCCTTGTCTCTTGGCTCCAGGGGACTGGCTGCGTACAGTGCGGCCTGCTCAGCAGCGGGACGATGGCATCAGAAAGTGTTCATCGGCGCTGCGCAACCCTGAAGAAGGAAACGTCGTGAACAAGTCCTCCCTGATCCTCAAGTCCGCCCTGGCCCTGGCCCTGGCCACCCCCCTGCTCGCATCGGCCGAGTCGCAGCTGACCGTCGGCACCGGCGATGCCAACGCCCGTCTGGATTTCCGCATCGTGGTCCCGCGCGTGCTGTTCCTCGGCGTGGGCACCGGCGCTGCCGGCCTGACCGCCAACTCCACCATCGATACGGTGACCTTCGACTACAGCAGCAACCCCTCGGCCATCGGCACGGGTGCGGCGGCAGGCACCATCACCGGCAACGTGGTGCCGGTGCGCGTGGTGGGCAACAACGGCCAGATCACCCTGACCGCCAACACCACCGGCGCCCTGACCAACGGCACGGCCGACACCATTGCCTGGTCGCAGATCACGGCCACCTCCAGCCTGGCGGCCCTGCCCAGCCCGGCCATCCCGCTGACCGGCGCCGGCGTGGCCAGCAACGTCACTCTGTCGTCGGGCACCAAGATCACCGACCGCTCGGCCAACTGGACCTTCAGCTACGCCAACTCGGCCGTGGTCGCTCCAGGCACCTACGGCACCACCAACGGCCGCGTGACCTACACCGCGGCCATGCCCTGACCTGGCGCCGCCCGACCGCTGGCCGGCCTGCGCCGGCGGTCGCCCGCTCCCTGGTGTCCGCACCACCGGTGGCGGAACACGACACAGCCATGAAGACCGCCCCGACCCCCTCCCTGCTGCGCCTGATCGGCGCCGGTCTGGTGGTGAGCGCCGGGCTGCAGGCGCTGCCGGCACAGGCCTGGTCTCTGACCATCGCCAGCGCCACGCGCCGGGTCTTCCTGCACGTCGGCAACGGCACCGCCGACGGCAACAATGGCACGGTCAATCTCGTCTCGGCCAACCTCACCGCCGCCCAGCTGCTGTCGGGCGCTCCGCAGGCCATGACCAGCAACAGCACGCAATCGACCAGCCTCTACGGGGACGGCTACAGCACCTGCCCGACGCCGTCCGCGCAGGTAATGATCGGCGCCTCCTACCGGCGCAGCAACAACAACAATGGGCCCGCCAGCGCCACGCTGCGCGTCACCTCGCCCGCCAGCCTGACCACCACTGCGGGCGACACCATCCCGTTCAGCGAGATCAGCTGGACCGTCTCGGCGGCGGGCAGCGGCGTGCCCAACGTGATCCCGGCCGGGACCTTCAACGGTGGCACCCAGACCCTGACCACGATCCCGGCCAATACCTATATAGAGAACTGTCACACGTTCCGCTACGCCAACAGCGCCATCCGCGCCGCCGGCACCTACAACGGCCGGGTCACCTACACCCTGAGCAGCCCGTGAACACAAGTCTCCTGACCGGCCTGGTGCTGGCCTTGGCCAGCGCCTGCGCCTCCGCCAGCGCGGGCACCCACCGCCTGGACGACTCGCTGAGCCACACCACGCCGCCCACCGCGCAGATGGAGTGGCTGCCCCAGACCCCGGGCGACCGCGACGGCGGCATGGAAACCTGGGTCCGCGTGCACCTGCACATCGACACCCGCGACTGGGTGGGACGCAGCGGGCGCATCTACATGGTGCTGCCGCTCGACCAAGCCTCATCCATCGAAGCCGTCTGGACCACCAACGGCCCGCTGCGCTCGGGCCGCCTGGTCTCGGGCGAGCGTGCACTGGTCTGGGCCGGCACCATCGGCGCCGACAGCCTGCGCGACCAGATGCAGGTGCGCCTGCGCTCCGGCCCCGACTGGCAGAGCGCCAGCCGCCGCCTGAACTTCCACTTCGAGTTCGACACCGACTGACCCGCCGACATGCGCCGCCTCGTTTCATTTTCCCTGCTCGTCCTGCTGCCCGCGATGGCCTGGGCCCAGGGCTTTGCCGCCTTCATCTCGCCGCCGCGCTTCGAGGTCAGGACCGTGGCCGGCCAGCCGCTGCGCCAGGTGCTCGAAATCCAGCACGTCGGCCGCGCCCCCGGCAACTACCGCATCTACACCAACGACTGGACGCTCGATGCCGACCACCAGGTCGCGTTCACGAACGAACTGGCCCCGGACAGCTGCCGCCCCTGGGTGGCGATCGAACGGCGCGAGCTGACCCTGCAGCCCGGGGCCCGCTACCGCTACCGCTTCGAGATCGCCCCGCCAGCCGGCACCCCGCCGCGCGAGTGCCGCTTCGCCATCATGGTGGAGGGCCTGGAGGCCGCCAAGGTCGAGGGTGCGGTCAGCTTCCCGGTCGGCGGACGCATCGGCGTCATCGTCTACGCCGCCATCGGCGACGTGGCGCCGGCCCTGTCGATCGCCGGCACCGAGACTGTCCAGGCCAACGGCCAGCCCACCGCCACCGTGCGGGTGCGCAACACCGGCACCGCCACCGGCCGGGTCGAGGGTTTCCTGGACGCCACCGACGCTGCCGGCCAGAGCGCCGAGATGTCGCCCGCCGACCTGCCCATCCTGCCCGGCGAGACCCGCCGCATCGCCCTCGCGCCGGTGGCGGTCGACGGCAAGAACGCACCCACGCTGCGTTTTCCGATCAAGGTCCGGGGCCAGCTGGAATCCGGCAAGAACAAGCTGCCGCTGGACGCGAGCTTCGCCCCATGATCCGGGGAGGGTGGCTGCTGGCCGGCGCCCTGGCACTGGGCGCAGCGCAGGCGCAGACCGCGGCCAATGCCCCCGCTCCCGCGCCCTACGAGGACCGGATCATTGAGGGCCTGGCGCCACTGGCCGACGAGAACGACGGCCAGAACGACTACGACCGCGGCGGCTGGCCGCGCTACCTGCGCCTGGAGACCCGGCTCGGCAACCAGGCCTTTGACGCCTCGCGCCGCGCCCGCCTGGCCTACGCCCTGGAAGGCCTGATCGAAACCCCCAACCACGGCATGCTGTCGATGGACGGCAGCGTCTCGCCCAGCCCGCGCGAATACACCCTGACGCTGCGCCAGCGCGCACTGCCGCTGCCCGGCGGCTGGACCGGCGACCACGATCTGGGCGTGATCACCGCCCCCGGTACCGACCTGTCGCGCCTGCCCTCGCGCGTGCTGCTCCCGAGTACCCAGCTGCGCGGGCTCGGCGGCCAGTGGGAACACACGGGACAGGGGCTGCAGCTGCTGGCCGCGGGCGGCGAGCCCGGCCAGCTCACCAGCCAGCCGGTGACCGGGTTCCAGGGCCTGGGCGGACGGCGCCACCTGGCTGGCGCGCAGTGGCGCAGCCCCGGCGCGCGCGCCACCGAACCCGACGGCTGGACGCTCGCCCTGCAGCACGAACGCGCCACCGATGTGCTCACCAGCGCCTCGCTGGACAACCCCTCGGGACGCACCGACGCCGACGCCAGCCACCTCGCCCTGCGGCGGGACAGCGCCAGCCACCGCAGCCAGGCCCAGCTGGTGAGCAGCCGCACCGGCGCGGGGGGCGTGAGCGCCCAGGGCGTCTGGGTGGACAGCGAATGGGACGAGGGCCCGCGCCAGCACGGCCTGAGCCTGTACCGGCTCGACCCCGGTCTGAGTTGGGCCGCGCAGGCCATGCCGTCCGACGTGCAGGGCGCCACCCTGCGCAGCCAGTGGCGCACCCGCCAGTGGTCGGCAGAAGCCTCCTACGACTGGCTGCGCTCGGTCAGCGGGCGGGTGGGCAACGGCAGCTACGCCTCGGCCAGCGCGCGCTGGCGCATCGACCGGGACAACCAGTTCAGCGCCGGTGCCGCACTGCGCCGTTTCGATGGCCAGGCCTGGAACAGCTTCGCCGACTGGCGCCGCACCAACGACTGGGGCCAGAGCGGATGGCGGCTCGAACTGGCCGGCGGCGCCGACCTCCAGGGCCCCGCGCGGGTGCTGAGCTACGACCAGGAATGGGACGTGCCACTGGGCTGGACCCTTTCGTCCACCCTGGGCATGGGCCGCTACGCCGCCAATCAGGGCAGCGACAACTTCTGGTCCGGTGCGCTCGCGCTGCAGGCCCCGCTGAGCAACGGTGCCGACCTGCGCGGCCAGCTCGGCACCGAGCGGCGCGACAACGGCCAGCAGCGCCACAACCTGAACCTGGGCGCCCAGTGGCGCCTGAACCGCCACTGGAGCATCAGCGGCCAGTACACCCGCGCAATCGGTCAGACGCCGGAGCGCCGGCCGCTGGACCCGCTGGCGCCGCTGCCCACGACCACCACCGGCAACAGCGACCGCAGCTTCCTGGTGCTGCTGCGGTACGAGGACGAAGCGGGCAGCCGCAATGTTCCGCTGGGCGGCCGGCCCCAGGAGGGCGGTGGCCGCATCGAAGGCATCGTGTATTTCGACGACAACGCCAGCGGCACGCAGGACGCCAGCGAAACCGGGGCGCCCGGCGTGACCGTCGCGCTCGACAACCGGTACGCGGTGCGCACCGACGCGCAGGGCCGCTTCAGCTTCCCCTTCGTGGCCGCCGGTCCGCGCACGGTGAGCGTGCGCAACGACACCCTGCCGCTGCCCTGGAGCGTGGTCGACGACGGACAGGTCACGATCGATGTGCGCCTGCGCGAGACGACCCGACTGAGCCTGCCGGTGCAGCGGCCCCGCTGACGCCGCACATCGGCAAGCGGTCAAGTCCGCGCCCGGCGCGCCGATACAGCGGGCATGAAGCCCGCACACCGCCGTCTGTCTGCCCTGGTTGTCTGCCTGGGCCTGGTGCTGGCCCCGGTGGCCGGCCAGGGAGAAGCGCAGCTCGCGACCACGGCGCCGGCCGCCAGCGGGGCGCTGGATTTCCGCATCATCGTGCCGCCCGTGATGCGGGTGCTGGAGAACAGCCACCCGCCTCAGCTCACCAGCGACGCCGACGGTTCGCTCGGGGGCCAGCAGCGCCTGGTGGTGCTCTCGAACATGAAACGGGGCTTCTGCGTCACGCTGCGGCTGCGATCGCCCGAGGTCGAGCAGTGGCAGGTGCAGGCGGTCCCCGAACCCGGCGTGACCCTTGAATCAGCGGGCCAGGCCTACCGCCTGTGCAGCGACCGCCCCGGGCGCTACACCATGGTGCTGCGGCACGAGTTCGGCGTGCACGCACCGGGCGCCCAGGCCATGCACTGGCCGGTGCAGACCGATATTTCGGCCATCTGAGACAGCCGCCACCCTCCGTCCCGCCATGGGCAGGGTGCGTCAGCACGCCCGGTTTCTTGTGTGGAATGGAAACAGCGCACCCCACACGGGGCGACGGTGTGCCATGATCGACTGAAGTCAAAAGACCTCTTGGCACCCTCTTGGCGCAGGTCTTGCTCTTTCTGCAACGCTCCTTCTCGCGCGGCCCCGGTCCACGGGCACACCAGCACCTTCCCCGACGGGCTCGGGCGCAGGAGTTCAGGGAACTGGAACACATGGACATCAACACCACGCACCACCGCGGCACCGGGACCTCCCGACCGCACCTCAAGCCCTTCCGGCGGGCGCTGCTGCTCGGTTCCGTCTTTGCGGGCGCGGCGTTCGCCCAGACGCCCGTGCAGCCCCTCCAGCAGGAGCCCCTGCAGACCCCGGTGGACAGCAGCCGGCAGCCGGCCCGCCCGGTGGTCACCGAGAGCGCGGCCGCCGTCGGCACCACCAAGGGCGCGGGGGCGGCCCCGACCCCGGCCGATGTGGCACCTCTGAACTCGCTGGCCGCCGTCAAGTCCGATTACCGCATCGGTGCCAACGACTTGCTGGAGTTCGACGTGTTCGGGGTGCCCGACATGAAGCGCTCGGTGCGGGTGAACGGCTCTGGCGCGGTCTCGCTGCCGCTGATCGGGAGCGTCCAGCTGGCCGGCCTCACGGCCCAGGAGGCCGAGGCCCAGCTGGCCCAGAAGTACGGCGAAAACTACCTGCAGAACCCACAGGTGTCGGTCTTCATCAAGGAGTTCACGACGCAGCGCATCACGATCGAGGGCGCGGTGGCCAAACCGGGCATCTACCCGGTGACCGGCCAGCTGACGCTGCTGCGCGCCCTGGCCCTGGCCGGCGGCGGGGCCCAGTACGCCGAACTCAGCGAGATCATGCTGTTCCGAAACGCCCAGGGCCGGCCGGCCGATCCGCTGGTGTTCGACCTCGAAAAGATCCGCTCGGGCGCAGTGCCCGACCCCCTCGTGCAGTCGGACGACGTGATCGTGGTCAAGCGCAACCCCAAACGCACGGCGCTGCGCGACTCGCTGTTCCGCGACATTCTGGACACCATCAACCCCTTCAAATAAAGAAAAGGGCCCTCAGAGCCCTTTCTTCGTGGCAGCGGCCGGGCGCCCGGACCCGCCCTCCACCCGCCCCTCCGACGCACCAATTTGCAGTGCGGCGCCCGCTATCGGGGCCTGACATGTCCGGGATCTGTTTCTTTCGTCTGCAGGTGCAACAGGCGGGCCGCCACGCTGGTGCACGAAAGACTTACGGCCCGATGTTCGCGGCGGCCACACCAACGTCACATCCCGTGTTTACCCTGTAAATACGATGTGTTACCTAAGTTTCGTGCTGCATTGCAGCAAATAGACCCTTTCGGACTAATACTTCGCCCCCGTCCAGCAGTGTCTGGCCTGAAGTTTGCTGATTCCTGCGTGAAGTCTGTCACGCACCGGTTCGCAGCACAAAGAGGGAGGTGCCATGAACGCTCGTCCATCGCCGTTGCCACAAGCAGCGCCGCAGCAGCCGTCCACGGAAAGTGGTGGCGACACGGTTGTCTCGCTGTACAACGAACACGATCTCGCCCGCAGCCTCGCCCCGTGGGCGCAGCTCACGCGGCGCCAGCGCTGGGTCAGCGCACGGCTGATCGTCACCGACCTCAGCGTGCTGTGGTGCTGTTTCGTTGCAGGCCGGCTGCCCGCATGGCTGCTCGGCGAGGCCACACTGCCGCAGGCGCTGAACGTCTGGTGGGCCGACAACGGCCAGCTGCGCCTGACCCTGTTCATGGTCATCGTGGCCGGCATGATCGCCTGGATGGGGACGGTGCAGGGCCACTACAACGCCCACCGCCGCAAGCCCTGGTGGGACGAGGTGCGCCAGATCATCCATGTGGTGCTGTGCGCGGCCCTGATCGACGCCATGATCATCTACAGCGCCCAGTGGCCGCTGTCCCGCCTCTGGACCGGTGCGACCTGGGCGCTCATCCTGCTGGGCCTGCCGCTGGCCCGTCTGGCCATCCGCCGGCGGCTGCTGCGCGCCGGGCTGCTGACCCAGCCTTATGTGCTGATCGGCCACCCCGAGGACGTGGAGAAAGCCGCCGCCGCCCTGGCCAGCGAACCGCTGCTGGGCTACCAGCCGGTGGCGGTGGTGTGCCCCCATCCCGGCGAGCGCCTGGTGGCGTTCAAGAACGGGCCGGTGGTGGCCCCGACGCCGCTCACACCGGCCGTGAGGGAGTTTCTGGCCCGGCCCGGCGCCTACCAGCTGGTCGGCGTGCTGGGCATCCGGGACAACAACTGGCTGCGCGAGTTGTCAGAGGAGCTGATGCACACCCGGGACGACCTCGTGATGGTGCCCGCCCTGGGCGACCTGCCGATGTACGGCATGGAAGCGTCCCACCTCTTCAGCCACGACGTGCTGTTCCTGCGCGCGCGCAACAACCTGCACCGTCCGGGGCCGCAAATCCTCAAGCGGACGCTGGACATCGTCGGTTCGGCCTCGCTGCTGCTGCTGCTCTCGCCCCTGTTTGCGTACTTCGCCTGGAAGATCTCCCGCGACGGGGGCAGCCCCTTCTTCGGCCATGTGCGCGTCGGGCAGGGCGGCAAACCCTTCAAGTGCTACAAGTTCCGCTCCATGGTGGTCGACGCCCAGGAGCAGCTCAAGAAGCTGCTGGCCAGCGACCCCGAGGCTCGGGCGGAGTGGGAGCGGGACTTCAAGCTGCGCAACGACCCGCGCATCAGCAAGATCGGCCGTTTCCTGCGCCGCACCAGCCTGGACGAACTGCCCCAGCTCTGGAACGTGCTGATCGGCGAGATGAGCCTGGTGGGGCCCCGCCCCCTCATCCACGACGAACTGGCGCGCTACGGCAAGGACGTCACCTACTACCTCACCTCCCGCCCCGGCATGACCGGCCTGTGGCAGGTGAGCGGTCGCAGCGACACCACCTACGTCTCGCGCATCCGTTTCGACGCCTGGTACGTGCGCAACTGGTCGCTCTGGTACGACCTCGTGATCATGCTGCGCACGGTGCGCGTGGTGCTCAAGCAGGAGGGCGCCGTCTGAACCAGTCCACACCCCGCACCGCATCGCCCAGGCCTGCCGTCGGCAGCGTTTCACCCCTCTTTCTTCGCAGCGCATCATGATCACCCCCGTCATCCTCTGCGGCGGCTCCGGCACCCGCCTGTGGCCCCTGAGCCGCAAAAGTTTTCCCAAGCAGTTCGTGCCGCTGATCGAAGGCAAGAGCCTGTTGCAGCTGACCTTGCAGCGGGTGTGTCCGCTCGGTGCGCAGCTGATGGTGGTGGCCTCCGAAAGCCACCGCTTCATGGTGTCGGACGCGCTGCAGGGCCTGCCGGTCGGCACCCAGGCCATCCTGGAGCCGGTCAGCCGCAACACCGCGGCGGCCATGGCCCTGGCGGCGCTGCAGGCCACCGACAACGGTGAGCCCGACGCGCTGCTGCTGTTCTGCCCGGCCGACCAGCACATCCCGGACACGGAGGCCTTCGTGCGCGCGGTCCGGGAGGGCGTGCCCGCGGCCGAGGGCGGCGCCATCGTCACCTTCGGCATCGTGCCGAGCTTTCCCAGCACGGCCTACGGCTACATCCGCCACGGCGCGCGGCGCCCGGACGGCGCGCAGCAGGTGGAGCGCTTCATCGAGAAGCCCCAGGCCGAGGCCGCACAGGCGCTGCTGCTGGGCGGTGGCGTGCTCTGGAACGCCGGCATCTTCCTGTGCCGGGCCAGCGTCCTGCTGCAGGCCATGGAGCGCCACGCCCCCGACATCCTGGCCGCCGGCCGCAAGTCCCTGCCCGCGCCGCCCTCGGCGATGACACCGCCGGCCCCCGGGGCTGCGCCGCAGTGGATCACCCCCACGGCGCCCGAATTCGCCGCCTGCCGCTCGCAGAGCATCGACTACGCCGTGATGGAGCACCACGACAACGTGGCCGTGGTGCCTTACCCGGGCGCCTGGAGCGATGTGGGCAGCTGGAACGCCGTGGCCGACCTGAGCACCGCCGACGCCGACGGCAACCGCGTGCAGGGCCAGGGCCTGCACCACCAGGCGCGCAACACCTACATCCACGCGCCCCACCGGCCGGTGGTCGCCCTGGGCACGCAGGACCTGCTGATCGTCGACACGCCCGATGCGCTGCTGGTGGCCCACAAGGACTGCGTCGAACAGGTCAAGGACATCGTCGCGCGGCTGCAGGACCAGCAGTGCGCCGAGGCCCTGACCCACCGCAAGGTGGCGCGCCCCTGGGGCTGGTACGACAGCATCGACCTGGGCGAGCGCTTCCAGGTCAAGCGCATCGGCGTCAAGCCCGGCGCCAGCCTGAGCCTGCAGATGCACCACCACCGCGCCGAGCACTGGGTCGTCGTCAAGGGCACGGCCGAGGTCACGCGCGGCAAGGAGACGTTCCTGCTTTCGGAGAACCAGTCCACCTACATCCCGGTGGGTGAGCTGCACCGCCTGCACAACCCCGGCCGAATGGAACTCGAGATGATCGAGGTGCAGTCGGGCAGCTACCTCGGCGAAGACGACATCGTGCGCTTCGAGGACACCTACGGGCGCGCCACGGCGCCCCGGGCCGCGCCGCCCGAGACCCCGGCGCGGGCAGCCCTCGCCCGATGAAGGTCGCCATCGTCCATTACTGGTGGCTCAGCAACCGCGGGGGAGAAGCCGTCGTGGCCGCCATCGCCGAGCTGTATCCCGAGGCCGACCTGTTCGTGCATGTCTGCGACGAAGCGCTGGTGCGCAAGACCCTGGGCACGGGTTTCCGGGGCCGGGTGATCACCACCTTCATCGCCCGCCTGCCGGGCGCGGCGCGGCACTACCAGAAGTACCTGCCGCTGATGCCGGTGGCGCTGGAGCAGCTCGACCTCTCCGCCTACGACCTGGTGATCAGCAGCGAGTCGGGCCCGGCCAAGGGGGTGGTCACACGCCCCGACGCGCTGCATGTCTGCTACTGCCATTCGCCCATGCGCTATGTGTGGGACATGTACCCCAGCTACCTGCAGGGCGCCGGCCGTCTCGTGCGCGCGCTGTTCCCGTGGGTGGCGCACTGGCTGCGCGTCTGGGACCGCGCCTCGGCCGACCGCGTGGACCACTTCGTGGCCAACTCCAGCTTCGTCGCCTCGCGCATCCGCAAGTTCTACCGGCGCCCCGCCGAGGTGGTGTACCCGCCGGTGAACGTGACGGCCTTCGACCACCGCCGCGAGCGCGGCGATTTCTACCTGTGCCTGGGCCAGCTCGTGGCCTACAAGCGGGCCGACATGGTAGTCGACGTGTTCAACCGGCTGGGTCTGCCCCTGGTGGTGATCGGTGAGGGCGAGCTGCTCGACCGGCTCAGGGCCGTCGCGGGCCCCAATGTGCAGCTGATGGGACGCCAGGCCTTCGGCGTGGTCAAGGAGAAGCTGGAGACCTGCAAGGCGCTGGTGTTCCCGGGCCTGGAGGATTTCGGCATCGTGCCGGTGGAGGCCATGGCCAGCGGCGCGCCCGTGATCGCCTACGGCAAGGGCGGCGCGCTGGACACCATCGTCCATGGCAAGACCGGCCTGCTGTTCGACGAGCAGAGCCCCGAGGCGCTCGAAGCCGCGGTCCGCGGCTTCGAGGCCGGCCATCACCGCTTCGACGTGGGGGTGCTGCGGGAGCATGCGGCGGGCTTCGACAAGAGCGTCTTCCAGCACCGGTTCCTGCGGGCCGTGGAGGGCGCGCTGGCGTTGCACAGGGCCGCGCCGCAGACGCCCGCCGAGGGATGGGGCTAAGCCATGGAAGCCCTGGTCATCGGTCTGTTCTGGGTGCTGGCGGTGCGCGTGCTGATCGGCAGCACCCGCACCGGCCTGAGCATCTTCTTCGGCTCCATCCCGTTCGGCGCCCTGGCGGTGGTGCCCACCAACCTGACCGGCGGGCTCACCCTCACGCCCACGCCGATCATCGCGCTGCTCATCGGGCTGCGGCTGCTGCTCAACCGCGACGACCGCAGCGCGCTGGCCCGCATCGCGCTGTCCAAGAGCGGCACCGTCTACCTCACGGCGTTCTGGCTGGTCGCCTGCGCGGCGACGCTGCTCATGCCCCGGATCTTCGAGGGTGAAGTCACCATCTTCCCGGTGCGCTCGGCCGAGATGATCGTGGAGGAGCTGCTGCACCCGACCACCCAGAACATTTCCCAGCTGGCCTACCTCTCCGTCTCGGTGTTCGGCGTGTTCTGCTTCGTGCGGCTCACGAGCCGGCACTTCAATGTGGCCGACCTGCTCGGCCCCATCCGGGTCGGCGCATTCATCACCGTCGCGACCGGCGCCCTCGACTACGCCAGCAACTTCGTCAACCTGGATGCGCTGCTCGACCCGTTCCGCACCGCCACCTACGCGCTGCTCACCACCAACGAGGTGTTCGGCAACAAGCGCACCGTGGGACTGACGCCGGAGGCCTCGTCCTACGGGGCGGTGTGCGTCTTCTTCCTGTCCTTGCTGTACTTCCTCCGCCTGTCCGTGCACAAGGACCCGCTGGGCTATGCCAAGAACATGGCCCTGGTGCTGGCCCTGGTGCTGATGGCGCTGCTCTCGACCTCGTCGGCCGCCATGGTGTGCGTGGGCGTCTTCATGGTGCTGGTGCTGGTGGACTGGCTCTGGGGCGACGTGAGCGTGCGCAAGACCCCGTTCACCAAGACCGCGCTGCTGTGGTGCTGCGCGCTCTCGCTGGTGGCGCTGTTCCTGTCGTTCCAGCCCCGGCTGCTCAGCGAACTGACCGACATCTTCAACCACATGGTGGTCTACAAGAAGGAGTCCCAGTCGTACGAGGAGCGCACGCTGTGGACCACCGTCAGCCTGCAGGCGCTGCAGGACACCCACGGTCTGGGCGTGGGCGTGGGCGGCACCCGCACCTCCAGCTTCCTCGCCGCACTGTTCAGCAACACCGGCGTGCTGGGCGGGCTGCTGTTCATGACCTTCCTGCTCAAGGCCCTGCTGGGCCGCTGGAACTACTACCGATCTCCCGGCCTGAAGGCCGTCCAGCGCGGCCTGTTCTTCGCCTTCATTCCGCCCTTCGTCAACCTGCTGCTGGTGGGCACTTCCGCCGACTTCGGGCTGGCGCTGGCCTACATCCTCGGCCTCAAGCTCGGCCTGGTCGCCAAGTACCCGGCGCGCGCGGCCGAACTGCGGATGGAACCGCTTGCACAGGGGGCCCGATGAGCGCGAACCCGGTCGCCACCCGCTCGTCGCTGGACTTCGCGTTCGTCTACGCGGCCTACTCCCTGCGCTACCTCTACCTGCTGGTGCTGATTCCCTTCTACGGGCGGATCCTGGGCACCGAAGGGTATGCCGTGGTGCTGTCGGCGCTGTCGCTGATGAACCTTGCGTGGCTGTTCAACAGCTGGGGGCTGGCGCCCTCCGGCACACGCGCCGTGGCGACGGCATCCAACCCGGACGAGATCTTCGGTGCCCAGTTCACCGCCCGGCTGTGGCTCGCGCTGCTGGTGATTCCCGGCACCCTGGTCGCCATCCACCTCTCGCCGATCCTGGCGGCCAACCGCTGGGCGGCCTACGCGGCCATGGCCATGGGCGTGGTGTCCGCCTTCAACCTGGGCTGGTACTACACCGGCACGCACCGGCCCCGAACCACCGTGCGCCTCGAAGTGATCGGGTTCGCGCTCAACCTGTCGCTCATCCTGGCGCTGGTGCGCTCGCCGGACGATGCCGATCTGGCGATCTTCATGATGCTGCTGTCGGCGCTGATCGTCTCGGTGGTCGCGTACTGGTCGTGCCGCGGCGAGTTCAGCCTGGGCCGCCTCATCCAGTGGCGCGCGGGCCTGCAGCTGATCCGCTCCTCGGGCTACCTGTTCCTGTACATCAGCAACGCGATGTTCGTGGGCGCGGCGCTGACCTACCTGCTGGGCCTGTACGCCAGCGCGGACCTGGTGGGCGCCTACGGGGCGGCCGACCGCCTGGTGGCGGCGGGCATCAGCATCATGACGCCGATGGGCCACATCTTCATCCCGAAGATCACCGCCCTGTTCAAGAGCGACCACCGAGCGGCCTACCAGCTGTCCCGCAAGGTCGGCGCCCTGCTGCTGCTGATCGCCACACTGGGTGCGGCCGTGAGCCACTGGTTCGCCGCCCCCATCGTCGCGCTGATCTTCGGCCCCGGGTTCGAGCACACCGCCGAGCTGCTGAAGCTGCTGGCGGTGGTGTTCCCGGTCAACGCCGCCATCATCGTGCTGGGCGCCTACCTGTTCATTCCCCAGCACCAGGAACGCACGCTGGCGGTGGTGGTCATCATCGGTTCGGTCGTCGGCATCGGCTCCCTGGTGCTGATGGGCGAGACCCACCAGGCCACCGGAGCCGCCTACGCCCGGGTCCTCGGCGACTCGGTCACCCTGGCGCTGCTGCTGCTGTTCGCCTGGAGGAACGGCATCCTGCAGAAGCTCTTCTCCGTCGTCCCCCGATGAACGCACCCCACCGTCTTCACCCGACACCCCGCCACGCCGGAACCGCCATGAACGCCTACGTCATCGTCGCCACCAAAGGAAGGGCCGCCATCGCGAAGGAGATCCTCGGCTCGCTGCGGACCCAGAGCCACCCGGTCGCGCACATCCTGTTTGTCGGCAGCGAGCCCGCCGACGTGGCCGGGCTGGACAGCCACCCGGCCTACAGCCCGGCCACGGTGTCGGTGCTGCTCTCCGAGGCCGGCCTCACCAAACAGCGCAACGCCGGCCTGGAGCGGCTGGCGGCCCTGACCCGCGACCAAGACCCGCGGCACTGGTTCGTGGTGTTCTTCGACGACGACTTCCGGCTCGCGACCGACTGGGTGGCCCACTGCCGGGCGGCGTTTCTCGACGACCCGCAACTGGTCGGCGTGGGCGGCACCGTGCTGGCCGACGGCATCACCGGCGAACCGATCACCGAAGCGCAGGCGCGGGACTTCATCGAGGCCCGCCGGCCACCGATGAAGCACACCTGGTCCGGCGCCCGCCGGGACGTGCCCGATCTCTACGGCTGCAACATGGCCTACCGGGGCACCGTGGCGGGCACCGACCGCTTCGACCCGGCCCTGCCCTTCTACGGCTGGCTCGAAGACGTCGACTATTCGGTCAAGGCCAGCCGCCAGGGTCCGCTGCGCTACGTCCCCGAATGCCGCGGGGTGCACATGGGGGCGTCCTCGGGCCGCACCAGCGGTGTGCGCTTCGGCTACTCCCAGATTGCCAACCCCCTGTACCTCATCCGCAAGCGCACACTGCCCGTGCAGAAGGGCGGCTGGACCCTGGTGCGCAACATGCTCTCCAACGGCATGAACACGCTGCTGGGCAACCGCTCGCGCGACTACACCGGGCGGCTCAGGGGCAACCTCATGGCGCTGCGGGACCTGGTCCGGGGTCACTGCCACCCCACCCGGGTCACGGGCATCCAGTGAGCCGACGCACCGACCACACCACACGATGACCATGATCACCACGCAGCCGCCCCTTCGCCTGGTCGTGCTCAACGACTTCTCCTCCGCCAACGGCGGGGCCTCGTCCCTGGCCATCGCCAACGCCAACCTCATGGCGTCGATGGGCGTCCACACCACCTTTCTCTGCGGCGAGCAGCAGCCGGCCGACGACGCCCTGGACGCCCAGGTCCTGCGCCGGGGCCTGAACGGCGCGGCGATCGACCCGGCCCGGCCCCTGAACAACGTGATCAACGGCCTGTACAACCCCGCCGCCCAGCGCTTCCTGGCCAACTGGATCGACACCCACGACACGCCCGAGACCGTCTACCACCTGCACGGGTGGAGCAAGATCTTTTCTCCCTCCATCTTCAAGGCCCTCGCCCCGGTGCGCCACCGCACCCTGGTGCACGCGCACGACTACTTCCCTGCGTGCCCCAACGGCGCCTTCATCAACTACCGGCAGATGAAGGAGTGCGATCTGCTGCCCAGCCAGGTGGGCTGCCTGTTCTCCAACTGCGACCAGCGCAGCTACCCCCAGAAGCTGTGGCGCGTGGCGCGGCACGAGATCAAGAACCAGTGGTTCAACCTGAAGGACTCGAGCTTCCGCATCGTGCTGCCCCACGAGGCGATGCGCCCCTACTTCACGCGCAGCGGCTGCCTGGACGATGCGGTGTTCACCATCCCCAACCCGGTGGTGCCGTTCACCGACACCCGGATCGCGGCCGAATCCAACCGCGAGTTCCTGTTCATCGGCCGGCTGGTGCCCGAAAAGGGCGTCGACACCTTTCTGGCCGCCGCCCGGCGCGCCGGGGTGAAGGCCAAGGTCATCGGCGCGGGCCCGCTGCTGGCGCCGCTGAAGGCGCAGTACCCCGAGGCCGAATTCACCGGCTGGCAGGACCGGCGCCACATCGGCACCCACCTGCGCAACGCGCGCGCGGTCATCATGCCGTCGAAGCTGCGGGAAACCTTCGGCCTGGTCGCCATCGAGTCCATTGCCAGCGGCATTCCGGTGGTGGTCTCCACCAGCTCGGCGGTGGCACCCGACCTGCTGCGCATGAACGCCGGCCTGACGGTGACGCCGGACAACACCGAGGCCCTGAGCCGCCTGATGACCCGCCTGGACAGCTCCGACGAGCTCGTCCACGCCATGAGCACCAACGGCCACGCCCACTGGCGGCAGGTGGCCAACACCACCGACAGCTGGGCCGACGCCCTGCTGACCATGTACGGTTCGATGACGGCCGAGCCCCGGCTGCTGAAGGTGCACTGAATGAGCGCACTGAAAGTCGGCATCCTCAACGTGGCCTACAGCCCCAACCTGGGCGACGGCCTGATCGCGGAGTGCATCCGGCACGGCCTGGCCTCGTCTCCCAGCCGCATCGAACCGCACTTCATCGACCTGGCGGGACGGGAGAGTTTCTCGCAGGGCCTGCGGTCCAAGAAGCGGCTCAACGTGCTGCGGTCCATGCTGCCCGGCTTCGCCCTGGGCGCGGCCTCTCGGCTCTACCTGGAGCTGCTGGTGCGCTTTCGCCTGCGGCCGTTCTACCGCCGCAAGATGGCCGGGCTGGACGCCATCGTGCTGGGCGGCGGCAACCTGCTGGCCGACCACGACCTGAACTTCCCCAAGAAGATCCACGGCGCCCTCATGGAAGCCGCGCGGCGGCGCCTGCCGGTCTACCTCTACGGCGTGGGGGTGTCTGACGACTGGTCGCCCACCGGCCGGCGGCTGTTCCTCGAAGCGCTCGGCGCCTGCGACCTGCGCTTCATCGCGGTGCGGGACGCGCGCTCCGCCGCGCTGCTGGCACAGGCGCTCGGCCCGGCGAAACGGGACATCGTCACCGTGCTCGACCCCGGCGTGTTCGCCGCACTCGCCCTGCCGCCGGTCGCCCAGGAGCCCCCGCCGCCGGCCGGCGTGGCCCGCATCGGCGTGGGCGTGATGAGCCCGTCCGAGCTCCAGTACCACGGCCTGTCGTCGCTGGGCGACCATGCGCTGGTGCGCTTCTACACGGACCTCCTGACCCATCTGGGGGCGCAGGGGGCGCAGGTCCGGGTCTTCACCAACGGCAGCCCCGACGACCGCGCGTTCGCCCAGCGGCTGGGCCGCGCGTTCAGGGAAGGCGGGCGGCCCTGCCCCGGACTGGCCGATGTGTCGGAGCAGATCCACACCCCGGCCGACCTCTGCCGCGTCATCGCCGGCTGCACCGCCATCGTGGCCTTCCGCCTGCACGCCATCATCGCCGCGCTGGCCTACGACAAGCCCTTCGTGGCCCTGGCCTGGGACAAGAAGGTGGGCGCGTTCCTGGACGAGGTGCAGCGCCCCGGCGCGCTGGCCGACGTGTCCCGCACGTCGGCCTCCTCGATCGCCCACCGGCTTCTGACACCGCCGGCGGCGCCCGCGCCCCTGTCGTCCCAGGCGTGCGCCCAGCGGTCCTTGCGGTCGGTGCACCGGCTGGCCGCCCTGATCGCCCTACCCCGAGAAGCCCATGGTCTCCAAGAAGCCGCCCGCTAAAACCTGGACCGGCGTGCCGGTCCAGGCCCTCACCCTGTCGGCCGCGGTGTTCTACCTCGCCCAGGTGGACCTGCTGCGGCCCCTGTACGCGCAGTGGGACAAGGCTGCCCACTTCCTGTGTTTCCTGACCCTGTGGTGGCTGTTCCACCGGGTACTGGGCATGGGCCGGGGCGTCGCGGGCCTGCTGGCCGCCACGCTGGGCGCCTTCATCGAGGTGCACCAGATGGGGCAGCCGTCCTTCAATCCGTCCTGGGCCGACTTCCTGGCCGACCTGGCAGGCATCTCGGCCGGGTGGGCGCTCACGCTCGCTTTCCCGGCGCAGAAAGGACCGGCATGAAACCCCTGGTGGCGGCGCTGGCGGTGGGCACACTGGCCCTGGGGTCGGTGGTGGCCCTGCACGCCGACGGACCGTCCCGCGGCACGGGCGCGGGCTCGCTGCGGCAGAAGACCGCCTTCGCCACGTCGGAGATGCCCGCCACCGCCAATCCCTTCGGCGTCGCCGCCTCGGCCTCGTCGTCCCGCAGCCCCGAGCGCTGGATCGGCCCGGTGGCCGACATGGGCGTGGGCTGGGTGCGCGGTTTCAATCCCACGCTGGACCCCGCCCTGGCGGTCCAGCGCCTGCCCAGGTCCATCCGCTTCAGCGGCATCCTGGAGTTCCGCGACCCGAACGACCCGGCGGCCTGGCAGGCGTACGTGCGCGAGCGCGTGCAGCGCTTCAGGCCCCTGACCACGGACTGGGAGGTCTGGAACGAGCCGCCCAACTTCACCGGGAACACACCGCCCGAGGTCTATGGCCGCATGGTGGCCCTGGCCCACGACGCGGCCCGGGAGGTGGACCCGTCGGTGAAGCTGGGCCTGGCGGCCCAGAGCGTCAACCTCAACTACATGGACCGCGCGCTGCTCTCGGGTGCCAAGGACAAGTTCGACTTCGTCACCGTGCACCCCTACGAGACGGCCAGCCTGATCCACAAGGGCTTCGAGGCCCAGTTCATGGCCATCGTGCCGACCATCCGCAAGATGCTGCTGGCGCGCAACCCCGAACGCGCCCAGGTGCCGGTCTACTTCACCGAAGTGGGGCAGCCGGTGGACGCGCGCAACGACGCGGCGTCCCAGGCCAGCCTGCTGGTCAAGGTCTACACCATGGGCCTGGCGCAGGGGGCGGCCCGCGTGCACTGGTTCGAGCCCCTGGACGGCGACTCCGGCCCCTTCGGCCTGTTCGACCGCCTGGGCCAGCCGCGCCCCGCCCACACGGCCTTGCGCACGCTCATCGACCACCTCGGCCCGCAGCCGCGCGTGCTCGGCTGGCTGCTGCTGGCCGACCGGCACCACGGCTTCCTCTTCGAGGGCCCGCAAGGACCGGTGATGGTGGCCTGGAGCCGGCCCGGCACGACCGAGGCGGTGGCGCTCCCCGAAGGCAGCCGCGTGGTCTACCCCTTGTCGGGCGTGGTGCAGGCCACCACCGCGCTGGCCCTGACCAACCTGCCCGCCCTGGTGCTGCTGCCCAGGGAGGCGACCGACTGGGTCCAGCAGGCGAGCGCCAACCAGGGACAGCCCTTCCCCTGGAACGGCGACCACAGCGGCGCTCCCCGCGTGGCATTCAGCGCGTCCGACGATCCGGCCGACGCACGCGGCCTGCACCTGGTCCAGACACCGGTGTGGCGCAACGTGGGCGACGAGCGGGTGCTGGACGCGGCGCCGCGGGCCATCACCTCGTTCACGGTGGACCCCAACTTCCTGTCGTACACGTCCGTGCCGCTGCGCATCACCGCCGTGGTCCGGCGCAACTCGCCCGACGCCGCCGGCTTCAACCTCAAGTACGAAAGCCGCAGCGGCACCCGCAGCGTGGGCTGGAACACCGTGCCCGCGAACGGCGAGTGGGCCACGCTGAGCTGGTCCATCAACGACCCCCAGTTCGTGGGCAAGTTCGGCTACCACTTCTGGTTCGACTCGGACTCCACCCGTCACAGCAACTACAGCATCCGCAGCGTGTCGGTGAGCAAGGAGTGAGCCCCATGCACCCGCCGCACCGCACCCTGCCGACCGATCCCCACCGCCACCGCTTTTAGAGCCCCACTGCCATGTTGCCCAACACCCTTCCCCCCCAAGGTCCGCCGCCCTCCATGGCCCTGGCCCTGCAGCAGGCCCGCATGCTGCAAGCCGCCCAGCAGGCGCGCGAAGAGCCGGATGCCGCGGCCAACGACGACATCGACCTCAAGGAAATCTTCCGGGCCATCGCCAAACACAAATGGATGATCGCCGGCATCACCCTGCTGTGTCTGGGCGCGGCGGCGGTCTACACGCTGCGCAGCACGCCGCTGTACCGCTCCACCACGCTGCTGCAGATCGACCGCAGCGCCCAGAAGGTGGTGGGCTTCAACACCGAGATCGAACTCGACCAGGGCACGGCCTCCGACCAGCTGCAGCTGCGCACCCAGATCGAGCTGCTCAAGAGCCGGTCGCTGGCGCTGCGCGTGATCGAGGAGATGGGCCTGTACCAGGCGGGCGAGGCCGAGACGCCAGCGCCTCCGCCGGCACCGGCCGAGCCCGAGGCGGCATCGGTCGTGCCCGAGTTCCTCGCCACCCTCGGCCGCAACTTCGGCCAGCTGTTCGAACCCGCCGTGCAGGACAGCGAACGCGTGGGCCGCAACGGCACCGTCAACGCCTTCAGCGACTCGGTGAACATCGAACCCCTGCGCAGCTCGCGCCTGGTGGAGGTGCAGGTCACGAACAAGGACAGCGAGCTGGCCGCGCGCATCGCCAACCAGATCGCGCAGACCTTCATTGCGATGAACCTGGAGCGCAAGCTGGAGTCCTCGGCCTACGCGCGCAAGTTCCTGGAGGAGCAGATCCAGCAGACCAAGGCCAAGCTCGAAGAAAGCGAACGGGTCATCAACCAGTACGCCAAACGCAACGAGATCCTCGACCTGGGCGACCAGACCAGCGCCACCACGCAGAACTACGTCGACTTTTCCACCGCGCTGGCCAAGGCCGAGCAGGACCGGATCAAGGCCGAGGCGCAGTACGAGGAGGTGCGCTCGCGCCCCGAGAGCGCACCGCGCGTGCTCGACAACCTGGCCATCCAGGCCTACAAGGAACAGCGCGCCAAGCTGGAGGCCGAATACGCCCGCAACCTCACGGTGTTCAAGCCGAACTTTCCGGCCATGCAGCAGGCCAAGTCGCAGATCGACGAGCTGCAGCGGCGCATCGACGCCGAAGTGGAAACCATCCTGGCCTCCATCAAGGGCCAGTACGAATCCGCCAAGAAGCAGGAGGCCCTGCTGCGCGCGCGCGTGGGCGCCTCGCGCGAAGCGGTGCAGACCGTGCAGGACCGCAGCGTGGACCTGAACCTGCTCAAGCGCGAGCTCGACACCAACCGGCAGGTCTACGACAGCCTGCTGCAGCGCCTGAGGGAAGTCAGCGTCACGGGCGGCCTGAACACCAACAACATCTCGGTGGTGGACCCGGCCGAGCCCTCGCTGCTGCCGGTGCGGCCGCGTCCGGTGATCAACCTGTCCGTGGGCCTGATGCTGGGCCTGCTGGTGGGCGTGCTGGCCGCTATCCTGCGCGAGCAGATGGACGACTCCGTCAAGCACGAGGACGAGGTGGAACGGCTGTTCGCCCTGCCGATGCTGGGCTGGATTCCGGTGACGCGCCGGCCGCGCGGCGTGTCCGTCGAATCCATGGGTCTGCTGGCGCATCTGGAGCCCCGCAGCAGCTTCTCGGAGGCCTACCGCTCCATGCGCACCACGCTGCAGTTCTCCACCGCCGACGGCGCGCCGCGGCACCTGCTGATCACCAGCTGCGGCAAGGACGAGGGCAAGACCACCACGGCCCTGGCACTGGCCGTCAACTTCGCGCAGCTGGGAGAACAGGTGCTGCTGATCGACGCCGACATGCGCCTGGCGTCGGTCCACAAGGCGCTGGGGCTGCCCAACGACCGCGGCCTGTCCACCCTGCTGGCGGGCGAGGCCGCGGCCAAGGACCTGATCCTCAAGACCGTGGTGCCGAACCTGGGCGTGCTGCTGGCCGGGCCCACGCCCACGGACCCGGTGGAGCTGCTGATGGGGCCAGGGCTGCGCAAGCTGCTGGACGAAGCGCAGGCGCTGGGCTTCAGCCAGGTGATCATCGACGGCCCCCCGCTGCTGGGCATCGCCGACGCCGTCGTGCTGGGCAACCAGGTCCAGCACATCGTGTTCACCGTGAAGGCCGCCAGCACCAAGAAGAAGCGCATCAAGGACGCGCTGCGCCGCCTGCGCAACGCCGGTCTGGCCCCGATGGGAGTGGTGCTGACCCACGCCCGCACCGAACACACCAACAACGAGAGCTTCGAGTCGTACTACGGCTACGGCCAGGCCACCGGCCGCACCGCGCCCGCCCCGCTGGGCGCGGTGCCCGCGGCGCGCACCGCGCCCTGAGCACCACCGCCCGAGCCACCGAAAGACCCCATGGCGGACACCCTGGCCCCTCCTGCCACCCGGCCACGCACCGGCGTTCTGGTGGCCCTGCTCGAGTACGAGCAGGCGCCGGGCCGCTACGCGGTGGCCCGGCGCGAGCCCGCCGTGCTGTTCGACCACCTGGACACGGTGCTGCGGCTGGCCTCGGACCGCCCGGCGGACGGGCTCGGGGCCGAGGCGGCTTCGGCGCTGCACGTGCGCAGGGCGGCGCGGTTCTTCGTGCGCAGCGTGATGCTGCGCCCCGGCGCCGACCACTACACCGTTCTGGGGCTGACCGGCACCTCCCCGCCGGAGACCCGGCGCCACCACTACCGGATGATGATGCGGCTGGTCCACCCGGACTTCTCCCGCGCAGACGAGGCCTGGCCGGCCGACGCGGCCACCCGCATCAACCTGGCCAACGACGTGCTGTCCTCGCCGGAGCGGCGCCAGCGCTACGACGCCTCGCGGGCGCGCGCGCCGTCCCCGGCCCAGGCGCCGGCCCGGGATACCCCCCGGCCACGGCCCGCGAAGGGCCCCCTGGCCCGGCTGCTGACCTGGCGCCGGGCGCTGGTGGCCGTGGCGGTCCTGCTGCTGACGGGTCTGGTGTGGCTGTTCACCCGCCCGGACCACCCGGGGGCCTCGCTGAGGGTCAAACGGGCGGTGCTGGCCACGCCGATGCAGCGGGTGGTCCGGCCATGACGACACACCGCCCAAGTCCGGCCGCACCCGCCGCGGCCCACGCCGCGGCGCTGTGGCCGCCCGAGGTCGCGGGCCATGTCCACGGCATCGACCTGCTGCGCTTCCTGGCGGCCACCG
Organism: Hydrogenophaga pseudoflava; assembly: GCF_031020795.1. Lineage (GTDB taxonomy): Bacteria > Pseudomonadota > Gammaproteobacteria > Burkholderiales > Burkholderiaceae_C > Hydrogenophaga > Hydrogenophaga pseudoflava_A. The sequence goes on along the minus strand of NZ_JAVHJP010000008.1, from coordinate 160,125 downwards.
CGGTGCTGCTGTTCCACTTCAAATCGTTCGGCCTGTATGCGCCGGGGTACCAGGCCACCGGCCCGGACGCGGCCTTTGCCTTCCTGCCCGACTGGGCCGCCAGCGGCTGGGTCGGCGTGCAGGTCTTCTTTGTGCTGTCGGGCTATGTCATCGCCCGCTCGACCCTGGGCGCCTCCTGGCAGGGCTTTCTGATCAAGCGCGCGGTGCGCATCTTTCCGGCGCTCTGGATCTGCGCCTCCATCGCGCTGCTGGTCCGCATCGCGTCCGGGGAGCCGGTGCTGGAGCGGCTGCTGGACTGGTCGCGCAGCGTGGTGCTCTCGCCCAAGGGCCCCTACATCGACGGCGTGGTCTGGACCCTGGTGATCGAGGCCATCTTTTACGCGCTGGTGGGGCTGACCATGGCGCGCGGCCCCCGCCAGGGTGGCGGCTACACGGCCTCGCTGGACCGTCTGGCGGTGGTGCTGGGATCGGCCAGCGGCCTGTTCCTGGTGTTCTGCACCGTCGCGGTGGCCACCGCGGCCGGCTCCGCCGCGGCGCTGGACTGGTTCGGCTACAAGCTCCTGCTGCTGCGCCACGGCGTGTTCTTCGCACTGGGCATGGCCCTGTTCGCCGCGACCCGCAGCCCGCCCTCGCTCCCGCGGCAGGCCTTCATTGTGGGGCTGGTGCTGTTGTGCCTGCTCGAAATCCGGCTCAAGGCGCTCACGGACGGCGACAGCGACGTCGCAACGGCCGCGGGCCTGTGGCTGTTCATGCTGGCCTGGCTGATGCTGTCCGTCACCTGCCGGCCGCCGGTGACACGGGCCGGCCTGCGTGCGCTGCTGGTGCAGCTGGGCCGGCTCTCGTACCCGCTGTACCTGGGGCACTTCGTGGTGGGCATGTACCTGGTGCCGCCCTTGGCCCAGGTCATCGACGACCGCGCGGCGCTGCTGGCGGCCAGCCTGCTGATCGTCGCCACGCTGGCCCTGCTGGTCGCCCATGGCCCCGAACCCTGGGGCCAGCAGCGGCTGAGGGCCTTGCTCCAGCGCATCGGGCCGGCCCGGCCCTCCCCCCAACCGTCTTATCCAAGGGAGAACACATGAACATCCTCGTCGTCGGCGGCGCCGGCTACATCGGCTCGCACATGGTCAAGCAGCTGGCGCTCACGGGCTGCCAGGTCACCACGCTCGACAACCTGGTCGGGGGCTTCCGCGACGCGGTGCTGCACGGCGCCTTCGTCGAAGGCGACATCGCCGACCGCGCGCTGCTGGACCGGCTGCTGCAGGCCGGACGTTTCGATGCGGTGATGCACTTCGCCTCGCACATCCAGGTCGGCGAGTCGGTGCAGGACCCCGCCAAGTACTACGGCAACAACGTGGTGAACACCCTGAACCTGCTGGAGGCGATGCGGCACGCGGGGGTGATGCGCTTCATCTTCTCGTCGACCGCGGCCATCTTCGGCGAGCCCCAGACCGAACGCATCGCCGAAGACCACCCCAAGCAGCCGATCAACCCCTACGGCCGCAGCAAGCTGATGGTGGAGCAGGCGCTGGAGGACTACGACCGCGCCTACGGTCTGCGCTCGGTGTGCCTGCGCTACTTCAACGCCGCGGGGGCCGACCCCGAAGGGCAGCTGGGCGAGCGGCACGAGCCCGAGACGCACCTGATTCCGCTGGTGCTGCAGGCGGCCTCGGGCCGGCGGCCCCACATCTCGGTGTTCGGGCAGGACTACGACACGCCGGACGGCACCTGCATCCGCGACTACGTGCACATCACCGACCTGTGCGAAGCGCACTGGCTCGCGCTGCAGAGCCTGCTGCACGGCGAAGGCAGCCAGGCCTACAACCTGGGCAACGGCCATGGCTTCTCGGTGAACCAGGTCATCGAGGCCGCGCGGCGCGTGACCGGGCGCGACATCGAGGTGCGGTACGCGCCGCGCCGCCCGGGCGACCCGGCCCGCCTCGTGGCAGACTCCACGCAGGCCCAGCGGCGCCTGGACTGGCGGCCGCGCTACGCGGCCCTGGACACGCTGGTGGAACACGCCTGGCGCTGGGAGTGCCGGAGCCACTCCTGCCAGCCCGCCTGACCGCCGCCAGCCGCTGCGCGCCCACACCACAAGGACCATCGGGATGTCTGCCGTCGGAATCCGGGAACTGGTGAACCTTGGCCGGGTCGTGGCCCGGGGCGAGCTGCTGCGCTACGGGCGCAGCGGGCAGGGGTTCACCGCCCGGTTCGAGGACCGTCTGGCCCGGCTGATCGGCGTGCGGCATGTGCTCACGGTCAACAGCGGCTCGAACGCGCTGATCGCCGCCATGGCGGCCGCGGGCATCGGCCCCGGCGACGAGGTGCTGGTGCCGGCCTACACCTGGGTGGCCACGGCCCTGGCGCCGCTGGCCGTCGGCGCGGTGCCGGTGCTGGTCAACATCGACGAGTCGCTGACCATCGACCCGCGGGACATCGAACGCCACATCACCCCCTTCACCAGGGCCATTGTCCCGGTGCACATGCAGAACGTGGTGTGCGACATGGACGCCATCATGGCGATCGCCCGGCGGCACCGGCTGCTGGTGATCGAAGACGCCTGCCAGGCCGTGGGCGTGCAGTACAAGGGCCGCCGGGTGGGCGGCATCGGCGACCTGGGGGCGTTCAGCTTCAACCAGCACAAGAACATCACGGCGGGCGAGGGCGGCGCGGTGCTGACCAACAACGACCGGTATTTCGAGCGCGCCCGCATGTTCCACGACCCCGGCGCCTTCATCCGCGGCCACGAGCCGACCAGCGAGCCCCTGTTCTCCGGCCTGAACTGCCGCGTGTCCGAACTCACCGGCGCCGTGCTGGACGCGCAGCTGGGCCGGCTGGAACCGATGCTCAGGACCTTGCAGGCCCGCTACCCGGGCGTCGCGGCCCTGTTTGCCGGCCAGCCCCATTGCCGGCCCTCGCCGCACCACAGCCCGGAGCATGCGGTGGCGCTGAGCGTGCTCTTCGACGACCCCGAGGAGGCGCGCCGCTTCGCCCGCACACGCGGCGTCGGGCGGCTGATCGACACCGGCCGGCACGTGTTCTCGAACTGGGAGGCGGTGCTGTGCAAGCGCTCGTTCCACGAGCGCATGAACCCGCACCGCTGGGCCCACCGGGACATCTCCTACGACATCGACGCCTACCGCGCCACCCTGGACATCCTCGCCCGCACCTGCCGGGTGTCTCTGGGCGCACAGTACCCTTCGCCGGTGATGCTGCTGCACAAACAGACCCTGCGGGCCGCCCTTGCCCAACCCGGACCGGAGCGCCATGACTGAGCGACCCGGCCCCTTGCACGTGGAGGAACTCGCGGCCCTGGGCGACGCGCCCATCGGGCCCTGCGACGTGCTGATCGTCGGCGGTGGCCCGGCGGGGCTGAGCGTGGCCCGCGGGCTCGCGCAGGCCGGCCGGCGCTCGCTGGTGCTGGAGAGCGGCGGGCTGGTCGAGCAGGAAAGCACCGAGGCACTCAACGAGACCCTGGGCGACGCCGACCTCTGGACGCCGCGCCAGGCGCTCAAGCGCCAGGGCTTCCACACCCACCTGACCCGGCTGTGGCACCACGAGCGGCAAGGCTTCGGCGTGCGCTGCCGCGCCCTGGGCGGCTCGACGGTGGCCTGGGCCGGCAAGTCGGCCGCGTTCAGCGAGCAGGACTACGCGGCGCGCCCCTGGGTGCCCGGCAGCGGCTGGCCCGTGACCGCCGCCGAACTGGCGCCCTATGTGGACAAGGCGGCCGAAGCCCTCAATCTGGGCCTCAACTGCTACGACGGGCGGCTGTGGACGCACCTGCGCCGCCCGCCGCCCGAGCCGCGTCCCGACCCCGCGGTGCTGGACTCCTTCTTCTGGCAGTTCGCCCGTTCGACGCTGGACCCGACCGATGTGCTGCGTGCCGGCGCCGAATTCATCCAGGCCGCGCCGCCGGGCTGCCGCGTGCTCACCGGTGCCACCGTGCTGGAGGTGCTGTGCGATGCGTCGGGGACGCGCGCCTGCGCGGTGCTGGTGGCCGATGCCACCGGCGCCCGGCGGACGATCGAGGCGCAGACCATCGTGCTGGCGGCCAGCGCGATCGAAAACGCCCGGCTGCTGCTGAACTCCCGCTCCCGGCACCCGAACGGCCTTGGCAACGACCACGACCTGGTCGGGCGCTGCCTGCTGGACCATCCGAACGCCCGGCTCGCCAGCTTCGGCCCGCAGGCCATTGCGTCCATGTCCCGGCTCTTCGGCTTCTACGGGCTCAAGGGGCACCAGGGTGTGAGCATGTACATGCACGGCCTGGCACCCACCGCGCGTGTGCAGGAAGAGGAAGGCCTGCTCAACTGCGCCGCCTACACCACGGGCGAACGTGCGCCGGACGACCCCTGGAGCGCGGTGCGGCGTATCGTCCGGCGACAGAGCAAGGACTACGCGGCCGACACCTGCGCCGTGCTGCGTTCGCCCGGTCTCATGGCCAAGGGCATGGCCCGCCTGGCGTTCCAGAGCAAGCGGTTTCCCAGCGCCTGGTCGCGCTTCGCGGTTCAGCAGGTGCTGCGCTGGCGGCCCGGGCTGGCCGTCGAGGAGTACCTGACCCGGGGCATCCCGCACAAACTGGTCGGGCTGTCCATCCACGCCCTCTGCGAGCAGGTGCCCGACCGGGACAACCGCATCACGCTCTCGCAGCGCCAGGACCGCTTCGGCATGCCGCTGCCGCTGGCGCGCTGGCGCATCGGCGAGCTGGAGCTGCGCACCCTGACCCGGCTGGGCGAGATCGTCCAGCGGGAGTTCGCCAGGGCGGGACTGCCGCCGCCGGTGCTGGCCGACTGGATCGCCGAGCGGGACGCCCGCGGCGCCGACATCATCGACATGGGCCACTCGGCCGGCACCACGCGCATGGCCGCCGATCCGGCCCGGGGCGTGGTGGACGCCCACTGCAAGGTGCACGGCGTGCATGGCCTCTACATCGCGGGGGCCTCGGTCTTTCCGACCTGCGGCCACGCCAACCCGACGCTCATGATCGTGGCCTTCGCCTACCGGCTGGCCGACCACCTGGCCCGGGAGCGCCGGCCATGAAGGTCGCCGTCATCGTCGCCTCCCTGGGTCGCCCCGACAGCCTGGCGGCGCTGCTGGACCGGCTCGCCGCGCAGACGCAGCTTCCCGCGCAGGTCATCCTCTCGCTGGAAAGCCGGGCCGATGCACCGCCCGCCCAGAACCATCCGTTCGAGGTGGAGCATCTTTTCGGGCCGCGCGGTTCCTGCGCGCAGCGCAACCGCGGCCTGGACCGGCTGCGCCCGGACATCGACGCCGTGGTTTTCTACGACGACGACTTCGTGCCCTCGCGCTTCGCCATCGCCGGCGTTGCACGGCTGTTGGCGCAGCACCCCGGGGTGGCCGGCGCGCACGGCCTGGTGCTGGCCGACGGCATCGGCGGGCCCGGAATCTCCGCGGACGAAGCGCAGCGCCTGGTGGACGCCGCCGACGCGGCGGGGGAACCGCAGACGGTGTCCATCCTGGCGCACACCCATGGGCTCTACGGCTGCAACATGGCCTACCGGGTGTCGGCCATCGCGGGGGTCCGGTTCGACGAGAACCTGCCGCTCTACGCCTGGCTGGAAGACCTGGACTTCGGCGGCCGGGTGCCGGGCCCGCTGGTGCACACCGACGCCTTCCGCGGCGTGCATTGCGGCGAAAAACGCGGCCGCGAGCAGAGCGGGCGGCGGCTGGGCTACAGCCAGGTCTGCAACCCGGTGTACCTGCTGCGCAAGGCGACGCTGCCGCGGCGGGTCGCCGTGCGCATGATCCTGCGCAACCTGATCGCCAACCACGCCCGGCTGCTCCGGCCCGAACCCTGGATCGACCGCCAGGGCCGCGCGGCCGGCAACTGGCTGGCCATTCTGGACATCCTGCGGGGACAGGTCGACCCCCGCAGGATTCTCGAACTGTGACCACCGGAACCCCGACCGGGGTCGTCATCAACGGCAAGTTCATGTCGGCCGCCCCCACCGCCGTGCACCGCGTGGCCTTCGAGCTCTCGCGCGCGCTGGGCGAATTGCCGCAGCGCCCGGACGTCTCGATCGCGGTGCCGCGGGACGCGGCGCTGACATGGCCGGCGCCGGGCCTGCCGGTCCGCGCGACGGGCCATCTGCATGGCATCGCCTGGGAGCAGCTGTGCCTGCCTGGCGCCGCGCAGGGCCGGCTGCTGGTCAATTTCTGCAACATGACGCCGCTGACGGTGCGCGCGGGCCTGACCATGGTGCACGACGCCCAGGTGTTCACCACACCGCGCTCCTATGGACGGGTGCGCAGCGCCTGGGCGCGGCTGCACATCCGGCGTGCCGGCGCCGCCCAGCGCGGCCTGCTCACGGTGTCCGAGTTCGCCAAGCGCGAGCTCGTGTCCCTGGGCATCGCACCGGCCGAACGCATCCACGTCGTCCACAACGGCGTCGACCACGTGCTGCGCTTCCCGCGCGACGACAGCGTGCTGGCCCGACTGGGCCTGACCCCCCGGCGCTATGCGCTGTCGCTGGCCAACCTGCAGCCGCACAAGAACATCGGCCTGCTGCTGCGGGCCTTTGCCCGCCCCGGACTGGCAGGGCTGACACTGGTGCTCACCGGCCGCGCCCGGGCCAGCGACTTCGCCGCCGCCGGCCACCCCCTGCCACCCAACGCGGTGTTCGCCGGCTACGTGAGCGAGGGCGAGATGAGCAGCCTGCAGGCCCACGCGCTGGCCGTCTGCACGCCCTCGCTGACCGAGGGCTTCGGCCTGCCGCCGGTCGAGGGCCTGCGGCTGGGCACGCCCGCCGTGATCGCACCCTGCGGCGCCCTGCCCGAGGTCTGCGGGCCGGGGGCGCTGACCGCCGATCCGCACGACCCGGCGGCCTGGGAGGCGGCCCTGGTGCGCCTGCAGAGCGACCCCGCGCTGTGGCAGGGTCTGTCGGACGAGGGGCGCATCTTCGTGACGCGCTTCACCTGGGACGCGGCGGTGCGCAAGCTGGTCGAGGTGATCACGCAGGTGACGGCGCAGTGGCCGTGACGACTGTTCAGCGCGGCCAGAGCACCCACATCTGCAGCGGCTGCTTGAGCCGCGAGGCCAGCTGGTAGGGCGCGTCGCCCCAGTTGCCCCAGCCGGTGAACAGGTCGGCGCGCACGGCGCCGGTGATGGCGCCGCCCGTGTCCTGGGCCATCACCAGGCGCTGCTGGTTGAAGACCACGCCCTTGGACGCCAGCCAGACCGGCGTGCCGTAGGGGATGCTCTGCGGATCGACGGCGATCGAGCGGCCCGGCGTCAGCGGCACCCCCTGCGCACCGGGGGGGCCGAAGCGGGCGTTGAGATCGGTCAGCCGCACCTCTCGGAAGAACACCGTGCGCGGGTTGCTCCAGAGCATCTCGTTGAGCCGGCCCGGGTTCTGCGCGGCCCAGGCGCGGATGCCCTCCCAGTTGCCCTCGCGGATCTCGCGCCTGTCCAGCAGCCACTTGCCCACGCTCTGGTAGGGGTGGCCGTTGTGCGCCGCAAATTCCACCCGCGCCTGCCTGACCGTGCCGTCGGCTTCCTTGATGTTCAGCCGGCCCGAGCCCTGGATCTGCAGCACCAGGGCGTCGATCGGGTCGGACAGCCAGGCGATGACCCGGCCCCTGAGCGCGGCCTGCGCCGCGGGCAGGGTGTCGATCTCCTGCCGGGTGTACCAGGGCGCCTCGTTGCTGCCCAGGCGCACACCGACCGGCGGCGCGTACACCGGCACGCGGTGGCTGAAGGTGGTGGTGCGCGAGGCCTCCAGCACCGGTTCGTAGTAGCCGGTGAGCAGGCCCTGCGGCGTGCTGCCGTCGGGCTCCATCACACGGTAGGGCTGGAAGCGGCTTTCGATCCAGGCCTGCTGCTCGGCGGTGCCAGCCATGATCAGCGGCCGCAGCTCGGCGCACAGCGGTGCCTGCACCGGCGAGGGCTTCTCGCAGCCGCGCACCCAGGCGCCCCAGACCTCGTGCAGGCTGTCCAGGCCCCAGCCGGGCAGGTCGCTCCAGCGCACCGGCACCCAGCGGCTGCCCGGCTGCTGGATGGCGGGCGGCAGGCCGCCATCGGCGGGCCGGGCGCCCGGCGTCGGCCCCGAGGGCGGCAGCTCGACGGTGGTGCAGGCGGCCAGGCTGCCTACAATCAGCGCCGTCGTCCACCGAACCAGCGCGCTACGGCCCCTGTCCATGACCCTGTTGCTGCTCGAAGCGCTCGCCGCGCTGGTACTGCTGATCTTCATCGTGTGGTGGACCATGTTCTCGGGTCGGAAAAACGGGGAACTGCCCGAGGAGCGCAAGGCCGACCGGCCCGATCCGCGGGACGACTGAGCCTCAGCGCGCCCCCAGCTGGCGCAGCGCGTTGGCCAGTTCGACGGCCGACTTGACGCCCATCTTGTCGAACACGCGCGAGCGGTGGACCTCCACCGTGCGCACGCTGATGTTGAGCCGGTCGGCCACCAGCTTGTTGGGCAGGCCGGCGATCACCAGGTCCATGACGTCGCGCTCGCGCTCGGTCAGGCTGTCCAGGCGCTGCTGCACGCTGCGCTGGGCGCGCCGCCCTTCCTGCACCTGCGCCGACCGCGCCAGCGCCTGCTCGACGCGGTCGACCAGGGCGTTGTCGGAAAAGGGCTTCTCGCAGAAATCGAAGGCGCCGCGCTTGACCGCGTCGACGGCGGTCGGCACGTCGGCGTGGCCGGAGAGGAAGATCACCGGCATGGCCGACTGCCAGGGCAGCGCCAGCAACTGCTCGAACAGCGCCAGGCCGCTGGTGCCGGGCATGCGCACGTCCAGCAGCAGGCAGCAGGGCATGGCGGGTTCGGAGGACCAGTGGCCGATCTCGGCCAGGAAAGCGTCGGCGCTCTCGTAGCACTCGCTGAGCAGGCGGCGCGTGCGCAGCAGCCAGGCCAGCGCATCGCGCACGCCCGCATCGTCGTCCACGATGAACACCTTGGCGTCGGGATGCTGGGTCATGGGCGGGATGATAGCGACCCGCGCGGCGGCGGAGGGTGGGGCTACACCCCGGGGAGCGTGAAGCGGAAGACCGTGCCGCGTGGCTGCGCCGGCTCATGGGTCAGCGCGCCGCCGTGCTGCTCGATCACGGTGCGGCACAGAGACAGGCCCAGGCCCATGCCCTCGGCCTTGGTGGTGAAGAAGGGCGTGAACAGCTTCTCGCGCACCTCGTCGCTCAGGCCCCGGCCGTGGTCGGTGACAGCGAACTCGACCCAGGTCTTGCGCAGCGGCTCGCCGTCGGCGGTCTGCGTGCGGCGCGGCGCGATGTGGATCTGGATGCTGCGCAGGCCCGAGGCCAGCGGCGGGTCGCCCTCGGGCATGGCCTGCATGCCGTTGCGCGCCAGGTTCAGCAGCACCTGCTCGACCATGGTGCGGTCGCACAGCACCGCCGGGCAGCCCGGCGCGATGCGGGTCTCGACCCGGATGTCCAGCTTCTTGGCCTGCAGGCCCAGCAGCGGCGTGATGGCGTCCAGCAGATCGCTCGGTGACACCGCCTCGCGCACCTGCTCGCGCCGCCGCACGAAGTCGGCCACGCTCTTGATCACGCGGCCCGCGCGCTCGGCCTGTTCGCTCACGCGCTGCATGGCCTGGCGCAGCAGATCGGGCGGGGCGCTGGCGTCGTCCAGCAGATTGAGCGAGCCGCTGGCATAGCTGGCGATGGCGGCCAGCGGCTGGTTGAGTTCGTGGCTCAGCAGCGAGGCCATCTCGCCGACGGTCGCCAGGCGCGCGGTGGCCTGCAGCCGCTCCTGCGAGGCACGGTTGAGTTCCTCGACGCGGCGCTGCTCGCTCAGGTCGAGGATGGCGCTCATGAAACCGGTCTGCGTGCCCTGTGCGTCGATCAGCGGCGCCTCGATGATCAGCACCGGAAAGCGCGTGCCGTCCTTGCGCTGGAACACCGACTCGTAACCCTCGCGCGGGAACACCTGGCCGGCCAGCCGCACCGCCTGGCGCTGCTGGTACTCGTCCACCAGCTCGGGCGGCCACCAGGGCGCGGGCAGGCCGGACCCGATCAGCTCGCTGGCGGAGAAGCCCACCATCTGGCAGAACGCGGGGTTCACATAGGTCACGCGCCCGTTCATGTCGCGCGCGCGCAGCCCGGTCACCAGCGAGTTCTCCATCGCCTTGCGGAAGGCCAGCGCCTCGGCCACCTCGGTCTCGGCGCGCTGGCGCCGCCGCATGTCGCGCCCCAGCAGCACCAGCACCGCCAGCAGGGCCAGCGAGAGCGCGCCCACCACCGCGGTCAGCACGTTGGGGAACAGGCCCGCGACCCGGCGCGGGCTCTCCAGCCGCAGCATCAGCGTGTGGCCCGGCAGGTCGAGCAGGGCGTTGGCCACCTGCACGCTGCGGCTGCCCGAGACCGTGCTGTGCAGCGCCAGACGCGTGCCATCGACCTCGGTGAAGGCCAGACCGCGGTGGCGCAGCAGCGCCTTGTTGGTCAGCTCGGACAGCAGGCCGGGCAGGGCGTAGGTGGCCACCAGGTAGCCCTCGGCCGCGCCGGTGCGCACCACCGGCAGGCACATCTCCATCAGCTCCATGCCCAGGCCGCTGCTCATCGGCCAGAAGTAGCTCGGCGAGAACGAGGGCCCGGACACGCGCTGAGCGCTCTCGCAGGCCTGGCGCACGTCGGGCAGCGCCTGGGCACGCGCCATCTGGCCGTACAGGCCGGCCACGTAGGACGAATCGCGCTCGGCCACCAGGCGCAGGCCGGCGTCGCGCCACTCCAGCCTCACCAGCTCGCGGTGCTGGTCCAGCAGCTCGGCGGCCGGGTCCTGCCAGGACGCCGCGGTGGGTGCCACGCTGTGCAGCGCCTGCAGGGTCTGCACGTTGCGCACCAGGCCGCTGCGGATGTCGCCAGCCAGCGCGGCGGCGTCGCGCTCCAGCGCCTCCTGGTCGCGCGATTCTTCGTACTTCGCCGCCAGGAACACCAGCACCACCAGCAGCACCACCACCAGCAGCAGCAGCGCGCCCCACAGCAGCCAGCGCCGCGGCGGTCGTTTCATCGCTTCAGAGGCGGCGGTGCTGCAGCGAGGGCAGCTGTTCGCGCACCGCGTGCAGCCGTTCGAGGTCGATGTCGGCCAGCACCACGCCCGGGCCTTCGGCCTGCATCGCCATCACCTGGCCCCAGGGGTCGATCACCATGCTGTGGCCCCAGGTGCGGCGCCCGTTCTCGTGCACGCCGCCCTGGGCGCTGGCGATCACGTAGGCCTGGTTCTCGATCGCGCGGGCGCGCAGCAGCACTTCCCAGTGGGCCTGGCCGGTGGTGTGGGTGAAGGCGGCGGGTACCAGCAGCAGGTCGGCCGCGAGCATGCGGTAGAGCTCGCCGAAGCGCAGGTCGTAACAGACGCTCATGCCCACGCGCCAGTGCTCGCCGTGGCGGGTCTGCATCTCGAATGTCACCGGCGTGTCGCCGGCCCGCAGCACCGCGGCCTCGTCGTAGGCCTCGCGGCCGTTGTCGTAGCGGAACAGGTGGATCTTGTCGTAGCGGGTGACGCAGTGGCCCTTGTGGTCGTAGACCAGCGAGGCGTTGGCCGCGTGGGCGGGGTCGTCGGTGGCCATGGGCAGGGTACCGCCGACGATCCACAGCTTGAGATCGCGCGCGGCGTCGGAGAGGAAATCCTGCACCGTGCCCAGGCCGGTCTGTTCGGCCAGCAACAGCTTGTCGGCGTCCTGCTGGCCCATGAAGCAGAAGTACTCGGGCAGCACCGCGAGCTCGGCCCCGGCGCGGGCGGCCTGGTCGAGCAGGGCGCGCGCGGCGCTGAGGTTGGCGTCCAGGCTGATGCCCGAGACCATCTGGATGGCGGCGACTTTCATGGATGCTCCTTGGTGTCGGTGTGCGTTTTTACTTCTTTTCGATCTTTTCGACCTTGGGGTCGGCCCAGCCGCCGCTGATGTGGAACTGCTGGGTGGTGGCCGCCTGCAGCGGTTCGCGCAGCAGGAACTGCGCCAGGAAGGTGCCCAGGCCGATGGCCGGGTTGATGGCGGTGGCGATCAGCGAGGCGGTGCCGGCGTTGAGGTCGGGCACCACCACCACCTTGAGGTCCTGCTGCTCGCGCACGATGTCGGCGCTGCCCTCCATCAGCACGGCGGCGTTGACGCCCTTCATCTGCAGGTTGTTGGTGGTCGCCACGCCCTGGGCGATCTTGGCGTCGCCGCGCACGAAGTCGAAGGCGAAGCCCTCAGAGAACACGTCGCGGAAGTCCAGGCTCAGGCGCCGCGGCAGCGCCTGCAGGCTCAGCACGCCCAGCAGCTTGGCCGCCCCCGGCTCAACCTTGAGGAACTGGCCGCTCTCGAAGCTGGCCGCCATCTCGCCCGAGAGGCTGGGGTAGTCCAGTGTGAAGGGCGACCCGAGCCAGCCGATCTCGCCCTCGATGTGGCCGCTGCCGCCACGCACCACGCCCGCACGGCCGAAGCGGGTCAGCAGCCGGCCCGCGTCGTCCACGTCCAGCCGGAAGTCCAGCCGGGTGCGGCGCGCGGCGCCCTCGTCCCCGGTGGCGGCCCAGTTGCCGCTGGCGATCAGCCGCGCCTCGGGCACGCGCACATTGAGCCTGTTCAGTCGCCATTCCCGCTGGCGCCCGGTGCCGCGGTTGACGGCCTGGATGTCCACCAGTCCGAGCTGGCGCCCCGAGAGCACCAGGTTCTCCACCGTGATGTCCAGCGCCGGCACGCTGCTGGGCTGTTGCAGCAGCTGCTCGACGTCGGCCGCGGCGCTGGGCGCCAGGTCCAGCCGCGCCAGCCGGGCGTAGACGCTGCCGGCATTGCCGCCGGCCCCCTGGCGGTACTCGACATAGCCGTTGAGTTCGTCGGCGTCGACGTTGGCGCGCCACTGCGTGCCCTCCCGCGAGCCGCCCAGCACCACGTTGTTGAAGCGGCGGCCGTCCAGATCGACCTGGCCGGCGCGCACCGCCAGCACGGTCGGCAGGTAGCTCAGGCTGGCCGCCTGGGCCGGCGCGGCGCCGGGCCCTGTGGCCGTGCCGCGCACGTCGACACCGCTGGCGGCGCTGAACACCCGCTCCCAGGCGTCGACGTCGATGCGCGCCAGCCGCAGGTTGGCGGCCACGCCCTGCGGCGGCAACAGCGCGGTCTCGCCGGCCTGCAGGCCCACGCCCAGGCTGCCACGCAGCACCCGCGCCTCGGCGCCGGTGATGTCGCGCTCGTACTGCAGCGACAGCAGGGGCTGCACCCCTGGGCCGATCTCGACCGCCAGCCGGTCGGCACGCGCCACCTCGTCGCCGCCCTCGGACGCCAGCCCCACCACGGTGTTGTCGTAGCGCAGCGGCAGCACGTCCTCGGTTTTTTTGGACAGGGGCGCCGGCAGGTTCACCTCCAGGCCCTGCAGCGAGCTGGTGACGCTGATCTCTGGCGCCCCGCCCCGGAAGCCCAGGCGCGCGGTGTAGGCGGCGCTGCCGCTGGCGCTGGCGAACAGCCGCGAGACGAAACCCAGCCCGCCGTCGCGCAGGCCCTCGGCGGTGGCGCTGCCCTGGCCGCGGAACTCGACGCGCGACACGCCGCGGGCGTCGGGCTGGAGGCCGCCTTCGAGCACCACGTCGCCGCCGTACAGGCGGGCGCGGGCATCGGCCAGCCGGAAGCCGCGCTCGGTGAAGGCCACGCTGCCGCTGCTGCGCTCCAGCAGGGGCGCATCGGGCGTGATGCGCAGGTCGTTGCCCGCCAGCTGCACGCTGCCCTGCAGCGTGAACTGCTCGGGCTTTTCCAGCGGCAGCTGCAGCTTGAATGCCACCGCCGTGCTGCCGGTGCCGGTGGCCTTGGACAGTGCGCCGGACAGCAGGCCGTCCAGCGGCGAGCCCTGCACGAACTGCAGCACCTCGGCGGCCGGCCCCTGGGTGCGCGCGCCGACCTCGACCCGCGGTGCCTGCATGAGGTCTGGAATCAGCACCTCGCCCTCGCCCAGGCGCAGCTTCGGCAAGCCTTCGACCCCGGCGCTGAGCCCACCGAGTTTCAGCGAGGCGCGCTCAAGCACCAGCTGGCCGTCCACGCCCTTGAGGGCCGGCCAGGCCGGTGCGCCGGCCTCCTGCAGGTAGGGTGGCAGGTAGGCGAAGTCCACGCCCCTGAGCGCCGCGGTGATGCGGAACTCGCCGTCGGCCCCGACCTGGTGGAAGGGCAGGTCCCAGAGATCGCCACGCACCCGGAAGTCGACCCGGTCGGAGGCGCCGCCGCGGATCGCCTCGCGCACGTAGCGGCGCGCGTCGGCACCGACCGACAGCGGCATGTAGCGGTGCACCTGGGTGGCGGCCGCGCGGGTGAGGGTGGTGCTGAGGTCGAGCACGCCGGGGAAGCGGGACTTGGCGCTGCTGCGCGCCGGGTCGGCCGTGGTCCAGTGCAGGCGGCCGGTGCCGGCGGCGTCGGCGTTGGCCAGGCGCAGGTTGTCCAGCCAGACCTCGATGCGTTCGCCCGAGACGCTCCAGCGGGCGTCGGCCTGGAGGCTGCTCATGGGAATCTGCGGCTGCTCGAACATGCCCGGCAGCTCGAGCGCGCCATCGGTGATCGAGACGCGCGCCTTGCCGCCGTCCTGGTGAAGGTCGAATTCGGCGCTGGCACCCACCACTCCGGGTCGGCCCAGCTCGGGGTAGGGCCCGTAGGCCGACATGCGGCCGCTGGGCTGGCCGGCCAGTGCCAGGCCACTGACACGCCCCTTGGCCTGGTAGGCGGTGATGGTCGAGGCCGGTGGCGCCTGGCCCGCGACCGCCGCGGGCGCCACCGCCTGCTGCCAGCGCGCCGACAGCCCCTCGACCCGACCGGCCGGACGCAGGCTGGTGAGCAGGTCGCGGCTGGCCTGGGGCAGGGGCACGCGCGTGGCCAGCGCCGCCAGCGCCGCCAGATCCAGGCGGTCGGCCTCGACCGCGGTCGAGGCGCTGGCGTTCGCCCCGCGGGACAGGCCGTTGTCGTGCACCAGCCGCAGCCTGCTGGCGGGCCAGTCGAGGCCGTCCCGGGTGCGGAAGCCCAGGTCGTCGCTGGTGACCTGAAAACCCTGCGCGCCCCACTGGGCCACCACCCGGCCATCGACCCGTTCCAGCGCCAGCTCGGGCAGCCGGGCACCCAGGCGCGCCGCCACCTCGCGCAGCCCCATGTCCACGGTGGCACCGGCCACCTGGCCGCGCTCGACATCGGCCCAGGCGCGCAGACGGCCGTTGCCGGCACGCACTTCCACGCCCCATTCCGACAGGTCCACATAGGCCTTCAGGCGCGAGACGTCGACCGCCGGGAAATCGGCATAGACCTCGCCGCTCCAGTTGTGCCAGGGCGCCTGACCGGGCGGCTGCGGCCCGAGGTCCAGCAGGGGCTCACGCATCTGGGCCATCAGGCTGAAGGCCTGGCCCCATTCGGGCGGCGGCGTGGCGTCCAGCCGCAGCAGGTGGCTGCGCACCCGGTTGCGGGCCACGAAACTCAGATCGCTCAGCGCCAGCGTGGGCTGACCCTTGAGTTCGTCGGTCCAGCGCACGGTGCCGCCCCGGATCACGAACTCGGCCTGCGAGAAGAACCAGTCCGCGGCGCGGTGGTCGCCCGTCTGCGGACCCGAAAAATCCAGGCCGGCGATTTCAAGGCGCCCCTGCGGCGTGCGGCGAATGTCGAGCACCGGTGCCTCAATCAGCAGCTGCTCGAAGCCCAGGCGCCAGAGCGAGGTGACCGACACCGCCGCCCGCACCGTCGGCAGCCGCAGGGCCTCCCGGCCCTGGGGGTCGAGCAGGCGCACGTCGCTGAGTTCGAGCGCGGGCACCAGACGGAGGAGGTAGCCGGCGCGGGCACTGGCCTCGCCCTGCGATTCGGCGCGGATCGCCCCCACCTGGACGGGTACCCCCACCGCCGCACTGGCCCAGCGTTCCAGGTCGGGACGCCATTCGCCGATTCGCGGCACAATCCAAAAATGCAAGGTGCCCCAGGTGAGTGCGAACAGGATCCAGACCGTCAGCACCATCCACAGCAACAGCCGAGTGATCGCCGACCAGGTCTTCTGGGTTCTTGAGGCAGGGACGGCTGGGGCCGGGCTTTGATTCATATCCAACGCAAATTATGACGGTCAGCCCCCTCGACGGTTCCGCAGCGTCGGTTTCTGCTTTGTCGCCAAATGTGAACCCCGCCGACACCCCGTTGCACCTCCGTCTGGCCGAACACTCCCGCTTCGTGCAGCGGGTGCGGCGCCGCTACGAAAACGAACTCGGCTGCCTGCCGCCGGGCCCACCGGTGAAGGCGGCGATGAACGCCTGTCTGGCCACACTGACCGAGCGCGGCCTGCCCATGCCCGCCGCCCTGCGCGTGCTGCGCCAGCTGGTGATGGAGCGCCTGGTGGTGCTGGACTGCGAACAGGGCGGGTCGCTGGCAGACATCACCCGCGCCGTGACCGAACTGGCCGAGCTGGCCCTGGACCAGGCCTGCCGGCTGGCTTTCGCCGATCTGGACGAGTTGCACGGTGCACCGCAGGCCGAAAACGGCCAGCGCGCCCAGCTCTGGGTGATCGGCATGGGCAAGCTCGGTGCGCGCGAGCTCAACGTCTCCAGCGACATCGACCTGATCTATGTCTACGACGCCGACGGCGAGACCGCCGGCAACGCGGCAGGGCGCCACCGCATCAGCAACCACGAGTACTTCGGCAAGGCGGTCAAGCACATCTACAACACGGTGGGCGAGACCACCGAGCACGGCTGCGTGTTCCGGGTCGACCTGGCGCTGCGGCCCAATGGCAACTCCGGCCCCGCCGCGGTGTCACTGGGCGCGCTGGAAGAGTACTTCCTGGTGCAGGGCCGCGAGTGGGAGCGTTTCGCCTGGCTCAAGAGCCGCGTGATCGCGCCGGCCGCCTGCATCGCCGACAAGAGCGCCAGCGCGCTGCGCGGGGCCGTGCTGCCCTTCGTGTTCCGCAAGTACCTGGACTACAACGTCTTCGACTCGCTGCGCACCCTGCACCGCCAGATCCGCGACCACGCGGCCAAGCGCGCCGCCGGCAACCCGGGCCGCGCCAACGACGTCAAGCTCTCGCGCGGGGGCATCCGGGAGATTGAGTTCACCGTGCAGCTGCTGCAGGTGGTGCGCGGCGGCCAGTTCCCCGAACTGCGCACCAGGCCCACGCTGGACGCGCTGCAGCGCGTGGCCAAGGCCAACCTCATGCCGCGCACCACGGCCGATGCGCTGGCCGCGGCCTATGAGTTCCTGCGCAAGGTCGAGCACCGCATCCAGTACCTGGACGACCAGCAGACCCACCTGATCCCCACCCGCGACGACGACCTCGCCTGGATCGCCGCGACCCTGGGCTTCCCCGACATGTGCGCCTTCCTGTGCGCCCTGGACACCCACCGCGAGACCGTGGCCCACGAGTTCGACATCCTGCTCGGCGGCGCGCCGGGTGGCGGCTGCAACGGCAAGGGCTGCCACAAGAACGGCTCGCGCGGCGCGGTGGAAGACCTGCAGGGTGTGATGGCCGGCCTGCCCGAGGCCTTTGCTGCGAAGGTGGCGCAGTGGTGCCAGCACCCGCGGGTGCTGGCGCTGCGCGAGGACGCGCGCCTTCGTCTGGTGCGCCTGGTGCAGCGCACCGGCGCCTGGCTCGACGAAGGGCGCGTCAACGAACAGGCCGCACTGCGCCTGGCCGACTGGATCGAGCCGCTGCTGCGGCGCGAGAGCTACCTGGCGCTGCTGCAGGAGCGGCCTTCGGTGCACGAACGGCTGCTGCGCATCCTGGGCGCGGCCAAGTGGCCGGCGCGCTACCTGCTCAAGCACCCGGGCGTGATCGACGAGCTGGCCAGTCGCCAGCTCATGGAAGAGCGGTTCGACGCCGCCCAGTTCGAGGCCGATCTCGAAGACCGCCGCCACGCGCTGCGCCGCACCGGCGAGGACGACGAGGAAGAGCTGCTGAACCTGCTGCGCCGCGCCCACCACGCCGAGGTGTTCCGCACCCTGGCGCGCGACATCGAGGGCGTGCTGACGGTGGAGCAGGTGGCCGACGACCTGAGCGCGCTGGCCGATGCGGTGCTGCGCGTGACCGCACGCTGGTGCTGGGCGCGGCTGAAGAACCGCCACCGCGAGGAGCCGGCGCTGGCCATCATCGGCTACGGCAAGCTCGGCGGCAAGGAACTGGGCTACGGCAGCGACCTGGACATCGTGTTCGTCTACGAGGACGACCACGAGAACGCCAGCGAGGTCTACGCCGCCTTCGTGCGCAAGCTGATCAACTGGCTGCAAGTCAAAACCGGCGAGGGCGACCTGTTCGAAATCGACACCGCGCTGCGCCCCAACGGCAACTCGGGCCTGCTGGTGACCAGCTTCACGGCCTATGAGAACTACCAGCGCGGCCGCGGCAGCAACACGGCATGGACCTGGGAGCATCAGGCCATGACCCGCGCCCGATTCGTGATGGGCATGCCGGACCTGCTGCCGCGTTTCGACGCCGTGCGCGAGGCCGTCATCACCGCCGGGCGCGACCGCGCGGCGCTGGCGCAGGAGATCGTCGCCATGCGCGAGAAGGTGCGCGGCGCCCACCCGGTGCGCGGCGAGCAGTTCGACGTCAAGCACAGCCCCGGCGGCATGGTCGACGTGGAGTTCGTGGTGCAGTACCTGGTGCTGGCGCACTCGGGTGAACACCCGGAACTGCGCGGCAACCTGGGCAACATCGCCCTGCTGCAACGCGCCGAAGCCGTGGGTCTGCTGCCCATGGGCGTGGGCCAGGAAGCCGCCGACGCCTACCGCGAGCTGCGCGCGATCCAGCACCGTGCCCGGCTGGACGAGGCCCCGACGCAGATCCCGGCCGGGGCCGCCGCCGGCATGGCGGCTGCGGTGCAGGCGCTCTGGCGCCACGCGCTGGGCAAGGCGGTATAGCCCCCACGCTCCACCGCTGGCGCGGGTCGCTGCCCCCCCCTATGGGGCTGGGCCAGCCTTGGGGCGGCCCGGCGGCTGCCCGCAGCCCCCCCGCTCCGCCGCCGCGCGGGTCCGTTCCGGCAATAACCCTCCGCCCGACATGGGTGTCGGAAAGAATGTTTCGGTCGTTTTGTGACTGATCAGTCACAATAAAACCGAACAGTTCAATTCGGCACATCAGCCACCGGAGGGCATATGGTCATCACACCGCGGAACTTTTCCGCCGCGAATCCGCTCAATGCTTTCACGATGGCACCAAAGGTGGTGCCGTCGGATGTTCAGATTTATGCACTGCGAAGCCTTTCGCCCGTCGTGGCGGATGAAATCCCGAGGCGCTTCTCCTCCTCCTCCCTCCCTCCCTCCTTCGCGTCGGGGCGCTTCGCAGGCTTTTCTTCTTCCCCTCTCCGCCGCTCCCACGGGGCGGTGGCCTTCCAGGGCTGAGCCATGTACTCGGCCCACCAACCCGCCTCGATCGGCGGCGCACCCATCCGCCGCCCTCGCGTGGCCATCGTCGGCTCCGGCATTGCCGGTCTGGCCGCCGCGCATACGCTGACCGGCCTGGCCGAACTCACCCTGTTCGAGGCCGGGGACTACTTCGGCGGCCACACCCACACGGTCGACGTGACCCTGCCGGACACCCAGGGCCGCCCCACCACCTTCGGCGTCGACACCGGGTTCCTCGTTCTCAATGAACGCACCTACCCCAACCTGCTGGCACTGTTCGACCAGCTGGACGTGCCGATCGCGCCGTCCGACATGTCGTTTTCCGTGCAGGCGCCGGGCGCCGGGCCGCGCGGATCGGCACTGGAGTGGAGCGGCAGCGACCTCTCCACCGTGTTCGCGCAGCGCGAAAACCTGCGCAACCCGCGCTTCTGGCGCATGCTGGCCGACATCCTGCGCTTCAACCGCCTGACCACGAAGCTGGCGCGGCGCGGCGACGACCTGGGCGCCGACAGCCCGCTGCTGGAGCCGCTGGGCGACTTTCTCGAGCGCCACCGCTTCTCGGCCGCTTTCCGCGACTGGTACTTCCTGCCCATGATGGGCTGCATCTGGAGCTGCCCCACCGACCAGATGCTGCGCTTCCCGGTCGCGACCATGGTGCGCTTCTGCCACAACCACGGCCTGATCCAGGTGACCCACCGGCCTCAGTGGTACACGGTGGCCGGCGGGGCGCGGCAGTATGTGGAGAAGATCGTCGCCCGCATCCCGGACCGGCGCCTGAACAGCCCCGTGCAAAGTGTGCTGCGCGACGACCAAGGCGTGCGCGTGGTGACCGAAGGCCGGGTCGAACGCTTCGACGCCATCGTCATGGCCTGCCACAGCGACCAGGCGCTGGCCATCCTGGGCGAGGCCGCGACGCCCGAGGAGCGCGAGGCGCTGGGCGCGGTGCGCTACCAGCCCAACCGCGCGGTGCTGCACACCGACGCCTCGGTGCTGCCGCAGCGCCAGAAGGCCTGGGCGGCCTGGAACTACGAGGCGGGCGGCGCCAGCGACGAGCCGCGAGTCTGCCTGCACTACCTGCTCAACAAGTTGCAGCCGCTGCCGGTGGAGACGCCGGTGATCGTCTCGCTCAACCCGCAGCGCGCCATCGATCCGGCGACCGTGATCGGTGAATACGACTACGCACACCCGGTGTTCGACCTGGCCGCGATCCGCGCCCAGAAGGCCATGGTCGAACTGCAGGGCCGGCACGACACCTTCTACGCCGGGGCGTGGATGGGTTACGGCTTCCACGAGGACGGTCTCAAGGCCGGCCTGCGCGCGGCGCGCGAACTCATCATGGCGCACGACCTGCTGCCGCGGCGCTCGGCCGCCGAGCAGCGCGACACCGCCCTGCCCGGGGTGTTCGCATGAACACGGACGCAGCTCGCGCCACGCAGGCCCTGGTCGGTTTCGGCCAGGTGCGCCACGCGCGCTCGCGTCCGAAAGCCCACGCCTTCGCCTACCCGACCTTCTTCCTGATGCTGCCGCTGCGCAGCCTGCGCACGCACGGCAACGGCGCGCTGACGCGCAACCGCGCCGCCGCGCTGGCCTTCCACGACCGCGACCACGGCGACGGCGGGGCCGACTGCCTGGCCTGGCTCGACGGCCTGCTGGCCCTGCACGGCATCGGCGACGCGGACGGCGAGGTCTGGCTGCACACCTACCCGCGCGTGCTGGGCTACGTGTTCAAGCCGGTGAGCTTCTGGTACTGCCACCGCGCCGACGGCACGCTGCGCGCCGTGCTCGCCGAGGTCAACAACACCTTCGGCGAGCGCCACTGCTACCTGCTCGATGCCCCGCGCCACGGCGTGGCGGTCACGGCGGACAAGGTCTTCCACGTCTCTCCCTTTGCGCCGGTGCGCGGCGAATACCGCTTCGTCTTCATGCGCACGCAGCACGGCGGCGAGGACCGCACCGTGGTGCGCATCGACTTCCACGACGAGCCCGGCGCCGAAGCCCTGATCCGCACCAGCGTCAGCGGCACGCTGCAGCCGTTGGACGCCGCCAGCACCCGCCGCGCGCTCTGGGGCCACCCGCTGATGACGCTGGGCGTGATCGCCCGCATCCACTGGCAGGCCCTGCGCCTGTGGCTCAAGCAGGCGCCCTTCTTCCGCCAGCCCGCCGCGCCGACGGACTTCGTGACCCCCGGCCACCCGGCCTCCCGCTGACCCTTGCCATCTGAGACGACATGAACAGCACCACCGCCCCGCAAAGCGCCGGCCTGTCCCTGCCCCGCCACGCCCCGGCCGCCGCCCGCACCACCCTGCAGCTGTTGCAGCGCCTGCGCCATGGCTCGCTCACGCTGCAGCTGCCCGACGGGACGGTGCACCGCTTCGGGGGAGGCGCCGGGCCACTGGCCTCGATGCGACTGGCCAACTGGAACGTGTTCGGTGCCGCACTCAGGTCGGGCGACATCGGTTTCGCCGAAAGCTACATTGCCGGCGACTGGAGCACGCCGCAGCTGTCCGACCTGCTGCGCCTGCTGATCGCCAACCGCGAGGCGCTGGAGGATGTGGTCTACGGCTCCTGGATCGGCCGGCTGGCCTACCGCCTGCGCCACCTGCTCAACCGCAACAGCAAGACCAACAGCCGCAGGAACATCCACGCCCACTACGACCTGGGCAACGCCTTCTACGGGCTCTGGCTGGACGAGACCTGGAACTACTCGTCGGCGCTGTACGAGCAGCCCGGGATGGACATGGTGGCCGCGCAGCACGCCAAGGTGCGGCGCGCGCTGCGCATGGCCAGCGTGCAGCCGGGCGACCGCGTGCTGGAGATCGGTTGCGGCTGGGGCGCGCTGGCGGAAAAGGCCCTCACCGAATTCGGCGCCGCGGTGACCGGCGTGACGCTCTCGACCGAACAGCTGGCGTTCGCGCAGAAGCGCAACCCGGGCGCCGACCTGCGGTTGCAGGACTACCGCGACATCGGCGATGCGCCGTTCGATGCGATCTGCTCGATCGAGATGGTCGAGGCCGTGGGTCGCGAGTACTGGGACACCTATTTCAATGCCGTCTCGCGCCTGCTCAAGCCCGGTGGCCGCGCCTGCATCCAGAGCATCACCATCCGCGACGACCTGTTCGAGCGCTACGTCGCCGGCACCGACTTCATCCAGCAGTACATCTTCCCGGGTGGCTGCCTGCCCAGCCCTTCGCAGTTCCGCGCCGCCGCCGAACGCGCCGGCCTCCAGGTGGTGGACCAGTTCCACTTCGGCCCCGACTACGCGCAGACGCTGCGGGTCTGGCGCCAGCAGTTCCTGCTGCAGCAGGACCGGGTGCTGCAGCAGGGCTTCGACCAGCGCTTCCTGCGCACCTGGGAGTTCTACCTTGCCTACTGCGAGGCGGCCTTCGACGAGGGCAATACCGACGTCGTGCAGTTCACCCTGCGCAAGCCCGCCTGACCGCAGGAGGACCGGCCGTGCGACACCCCCTGCCACAGCGAGCCTTCACCATGGTGGCCATCACCGCGGCGTTGTGGCTTCCCCTGGCCGCCCCGGTGCAGGCCAACACGCCGGCCGAGGCCGCCGAGGCCGCGCTCTCGGGCAAGGCGCCGCGCGGGCAATCGCTATTTCGCTACTGGGGCTTCGAGGTCTACGTCGCCACGCTCTACACCACGCCCGCGTTTCGGGCCGAAGACTTCGAGCAGCAGCGCCTGGCGCTGGAACTGCAGTACCGGCGCGCCTTCAAGGGCGCCGACATCGCCCAGCGTTCGATCGACGAGATGCAGGACATCGCGCCGCTGGCGCCCACCCAGGCCGCCGAGTGGAAAGCCGCCATGGAGCGCGTGTTCCCGGACGTCGCGCCCGGCGACCGGCTGATGGGTGTGCACCTGCCCGGCCGGGGCGCGCACTTCTACTACAACGGCCGCCTGCGCGGCGTGGTCGACGACCCGGTGTTCGCCGAGCGCTTCTTCGGCATCTGGCTCTCGCCGCGCACCTCGCAACCGCGTCTGCGCGAAGCCCTGATCGCCGGGGCCGCACGCTGAACCACCCATGGACACCAGCACCACCCTCGCCCCCGCCGAGCGCTTCACCGCGCCCGGCGCCTGGCGCGCCGGCTTGCGCTATGGGCTGCTGGGCCTGCCCCTGGCCTTCGTCGCCTTGCCGCTGTACGTGGTGCTGCCCAACCACTACGCGCGTTCGTTCGGTGTGCCGCTGGCGGCCCTGGGCGCGGTGCTGCTGGCGGCGCGCCTGTTCGACGCGCTGCTGGACCCCTGGATCGGCCGCTGGATCGACCGGCTGTTCGCCCGCAGCCACCGCCTTGTGTTGGGCGCGGGCGCGGCGGCGGCGGTGGTGCTGGCCCTGGGTCTGTGGGGCCTGCTGTTTCCGCCGCCGGCCCTGCGCGGCGACGTGGCGCCGCTGCTGGCCTGGGCGGGCGCGCTGATGGCCCTCACCTACACCGCCTACAGCGTGGCCAGCGTGGCGCACCAGACCTGGGGCACGCGCCTGGGCGGCACCGAGGCGCAACGCAGCCGCGTCAGCGCCTGGCGCGAAGGCCTGGCCCTGGTGGGCGTGCTCACCGCCGCCGTGCTGCCGGGCACCCTGGGCCTGGGCGCCACCGTGGCCGCGTTTGCGGTGCTGCTGGCGCTGGGCTGGTGGGCCTGGAGCGCCGCCGTGGTGCCCACGGCACGCGGCCTGACGCTGGGGGGGCTGGCGCACCAGAACACGCTGGCCCACCCCCTGCGCCAGCCCCGCTTCGTGCGCCTGCTGGTGGTGTTCGTGGTCAACGGCACGGCCAGCGCCGTACCCGCCACGCTCGTTCTTTTTTTCGTGCAGGACCGGCTGGAGGCGCCGGCTTCCGTCGAGCCGGCCTTCCTGGCCACCTACTTCCTGTGCGCCGCGCTCTCGCTGCCGCTGTGGGTGCGGCTGGTGCCGCGCCTGGGCCTGGCGCGCAGCTGGCTGGCGGGCATGGCGCTGTCGGTGGGGGTCTTTGTCTGGGCCGCCACGCTGGGCACGGGCGATGTGCCCGCCTTCCTGATCGTCTGCGCGCTCTCCGGCGTGGCCCTGGGCACCGACCTGGCCCTGCCCTCGGCGCTGCTGACGGGCCTGATGGACGAGCTGGGTGAACGCGGACAGCGCGAGGGCGCCTACCTCGGCTGGTGGAACTTCGCCGCCAAGCTGAACCTGGCCCTGGCCGCCGGCCTGGCCCTGCCACTGCTGGGGGCCTTCGGCTACCAGCCCGGCGCGCGCGATCCACAGGCCCTGTGGACGCTCACCGTCGCCTATTGCCTGCTGCCCTGCGGCCTGAAGCTGCTGGCCGCCGGCCTGCTGCAGGTCCTGGTCATCCGCCCCGCCTCGCCGCGCACGCCGCTGCCCGACACCCTGAAAGCCCACCCATGAAAAGACGACTGCTGCTCACCGCCGGCGCCGCAACGGCCACCCTCGCCCTCACCGGCTGTGCCGGTCCGCAGGTGGGCGACTACGCCACCGAAAAACCCGCGCTGGACCTGCGCCGGTACTTCAACGGCACGCTGGACGCCTACGGCGTGTTCACCGACCGCAGCGGCCAGGTGGTGCGGCGCTTCACCGTGGTGATGCGCTGCAGCTGGAACGGCGACGAGGGCGTGCTCGACGAGGACTTCACCTACTCGGACGGCACCACCCAGAAGCGCGTCTGGCGCCTGAAGCACGAGGGCAACGGCCGCTACACCGGCCGCGCCGACGACGTGGTGGGCGTGGCCGAGGGCCAGACCGCGGGCAACGCCTTCCGCTGGGGCTACACGCTGGCGCTGCCGGTGGATGGCCGGGTCTGGAACGTGCAGTTCGACGACTGGATGTACCTGCTGGACGAGCGCGTGATGCTCAACAAGGCGGTGATGAGCAAGTTCGGCATCCGCCTGGGCGAGGTCACGCTCAGTTTCGTTCGGCGGACCTCATGAGCACCCACCGCAGCTTTGTCGAATCCGCCGCCGGCGCGGCCCGGCCGCGCGGCGGCCCCAGTCTGTGGGGCCCGTTCAACCCGCGCATCGGTGTCTGGCAAGGCCTGCGGGTGTGGGTGGTCGGCGCCTCCAGCGGCATCGGCCTGGCGGCCACGGAGCAGCTGATCGGCCTCGGTGCCACCGTGCTGGCCTCCGCGCGCAGCGAGACCGGCCTTCAGGCGCTGGTGGACCGTCACACCCGGTTGGGCCAGCCCGCCCCGGTGCAGGCCTGGCCCCTGGACGTGACCGACGAGCGGGCCGTGGCGCGGACCGCCCGTGCCGTGCTGGCCGAAGGGCCGGTCGATGTGCTGCTGTTCTGCGCCGGCCACTACCGCGCCCTGCGGGCCGAGGCCTTCGACCTGGCCGAGATGCAGCGCCACATGGCGATCAACTACGGCGGGGCGCTGAACCTGCTGGACGCCCTGCTGCCGGCCATGACCGCCCGTGGCCAGGGCCACATCAGCCTGGTCAGCAGCGTCGCCGGGTTCCGCGGCCTGCCCAAGGGCCTGGCCTACGGCCCGACCAAGGCCGCGCTGACCCACCTGGCCGAGACCCTCCACCTCGACCTGGCGCCGCGCGGAATCGGCGTGAGCGTGGTGCATCCCGGTTTCGTGAAAACGCCGCTGACGGCGCAGAACGACTTCTCGATGCCGGCGCTGATCTCGCCCGACGAGGCGGCCCGGGCCATGCTCCAAGGCATCGCGGCCGGCCGGTTCGAGGTCCACTTTCCGCGCCGTTTCACGTTCTGGATGAAGCTGCTGCGCCTGCTGCCGTACCGCGCCTATTTCCCGCTGGTGCACCGCGCCACCGGTCTATAAAGCGGCATGACCTCCACCACCAACCTGCGCGAAGCCGTCCAGCGGCTGGCCGACTTTTATGCGCGCCTGCAGCCGCAGGACCTGGACCGGCTGGGCAGCTTCTACACGCCCGACGCGCGCTTCAAGGACCCGTTCAACGACGTGCGCGGACTGCCCGCGATCCGCCGCATCTTCGAGCACATGTTCGCCTCGCTGCATGAGCCGCGCTTCGTCGTGACCGGCCAGCTGGTCGACGGCGACCAGGCCTTCCTGGTCTGGGAATTCCGCTTCCGCATGCGCCGCTTCGACACCCACACCGAACAGGTGGTGCGCGGCGGCTCGCACCTGCGGCTGGCAGCAGACGGCCGCGTGAGCGACCACCGCGACTACTGGGACGCGGCCGAAGAGCTGTACGAGAAGCTGCCCGTGCTGGGCTCGCTGATGCGCTGGCTCAGGCGCCAGGCCAGCCGCTGACCACCGGGGGCTGGTTCAGCTGGGGCGGGTGTCGGCGAAGCTCTGGCGCAGCGCCAGCTTGTCGGCCAGACGCGCCAGGTTGGGGTGCGTGGTGCGCCACTCCAGCTGCGGGAAGCGGAAGCTGAGATAACCCAGCGCGCAGCCCACGGCCAGATCGGAGAGGCTCAGGTGGATGCCCGAGCAGAAGGGCTTGTCGCCCAGGCCACGCGCCATGGCCACCAGCGCGGCGTCGACCTTGGCCATCTGGCGGTCGATCCAGGCCTGGCAACGCTGCTCCTCGCTGCGGCCGGGCCAGGTGGCCTCCAGCCGTGCCAGGATGGCGGCGTCCATCACCCCGTCGGCCAGCGCCTCCCAGGTCTTGACCTCGGCGCGCTCGCGGCCGGACGGCGGAATCAGCTTGCCCACCGGCGAGAGCGTGTCCAGGTACTCCACGATCACGCGCGAATCGAACACCGCCTCGCCGCCTTCCATGATCAGGCAGGGCACCTTGCCCAGCGGGTTGGAGGTGGCGATGGAAGTGTCGGCCGACCACACGTCTTCCTGGATGAACTGGTAGTCGAGCTTTTTCTCGGCCATGACGACGCGCACTTTGCGGACGTACGGGCTGGTGACGGCGCCGATGAGTTTCATGAGGAATGGAGTTGTGGGGGTCCCTGGGCAAGCCATTTTAGCGAGCGCAGCCCTGGCCCGTGCCCGGGGCGGGAGATCGGCCGGGCGCCGGACCCGCCTTCTACAATCCGGGGATGCGCCCGACCTCTGCCCCCTCCGCCGCCAACGGCACCCTCACCCCCGTTTCCGCCCTCTCGCCGCTGGACGGCCGCTACGCCGGCAAGCTGGCGCCGCTGCGCCCGTTCATGAGCGAGCAAGGCTACATGCACCGCCGCGTGCAGGTCGAGATCGCCTGGTTCATCGCCCTGTCCGACGCCGGTTTCGACGAGTTCCAACCGCTCTCGCCCGGTGCCCGCACCTACCTGATGGGCCTGGTAAAGAACTTCTCCGAGGCCGATGCCGTGGCCATCAAGGAGATCGAGAAGACCACCAACCACGACGTCAAGGCCGTCGAGTACTGGATCAAGTCCAAGTTCGACGCGCGCCCCGAGCTGGAGAAGGCCGCCGAGTTCGTGCACTTCGCCTGCACCAGCGAAGACATCAACAACACCAGCCATGCCCTGCAGCTCAAGGGCGGCCGCGACGCGGTGCTGCTGCCCGCACTGGACCAGGTGATCGCACGCCTGCGCGAGATGGCGCACCAGTTCGCCGACGTGCCCATGCTCAGCCGCACCCACGGCCAGACCGCCAGCCCGACCACCGTCGGCAAGGAACTGGCCAACGTCGTCGTCCGTCTGGCTGGCGCACGCGAGCGCATTGCCGCCGTCAAGCTGATGGGCAAGATGAACGGCGCCGTGGGCAACTACAACGCCCACCTGAGCGCCTGGCCCGACTTCGACTGGGAAGCCTTCAGCAAGAAGGTCATCGAAACGCCCGAACCTCTGGGCCTGGGCCTGACCTTCCAGCCATATTCGATCCAGATCGAGCCGCACGACTACATGGCCGAGCTGTTCGACGCCATCGCCCGCACCAACACCATCCTGATCGACCTCGCGCGCGACATCTGGGGGTATGTGAGCCTGGGCTACTTCAAGCAGAAGCTCAAAGCCGGCGAGATCGGCTCGTCCACCATGCCGCACAAGGTGAACCCGATCGACTTCGAGAACGCCGAAGGCAACCTGGGCCTGGCCAACGCGGTGCTCAAGCACCTGAGCGAAAAGCTGCCGGTCAGCCGCTGGCAGCGCGACCTGACGGACTCCACCGTGCTGCGCAACATGGGTGTCGGTCTGGGCTACGCGGTGCTGGCCTACAGCTCGCTCATGACCGGCCTGAACAAGCTGGAACTCAATGAAGAGGCGCTGGCCGCCGACCTCGACGCGTCCTGGGAAGTGCTGGCCGAGCCGATCCAGACCGTGATGCGCCGCTTCGGGGTGCAGGGCGCCTACGAGAAGCTCAAGGAAGTCACGCGCGGCAAGACCGTGACGGCCGAGGCCCTGCATGCGCTGATCCGCAGTCTGGAGATCCCTCAGTCCGAGAAGGACCGCCTGCTGGCCATGACGCCGGGCAGCTACGTCGGCAAGGCCGCCGAACTGGCACGCCGCACGTAATTCTTTTGAATAAATCTGACCGGGGCCGGGCGCCAGTCGTCCGGCCCTTTTGCTTCTCGGGCGGAGCAAGCCGCATCGTTGTGCGGTTTTTCATGCACAGTGTGGTTGTGGTTTGACATATCGCAAGCGGCACTGGCGGGTCACGGCCCTACAGTCCTCCGCTTGCATTTTTTAACAACTGCCGCCCAACGGAGGGTGGACGCGCGCCCGAGGAGCCCCGGCCATGGCCATTGAACTGTTCAACCAGAACGGGCACGTCTGCCTGATGTTCGCCCACCTCAGCGACGAGGGCGGCGAGGCCGTCCAGGCCAACCAGTTCCTGGTGATCGACGGCGACCAGGGCGCGATCATCGATCCGGGCGGCAACATGGCCTACAACGAGTTGCTGCTGACCATCGGCCGCTATTTCCCGCCGAACAAGCTCACCGAGATCCTGGCCTCCCACGCCGACCCGGACATCATCGCCTCGCTGGACCGCTGGATGACCAGCACCCAGGCCACGCTCTACATCTCCAAGCTGTGGGAGCGCTTCGCCCCCCATTTCTGCAAGCCGGGCAAGACCGCCGGCCGCATCGTCGGCATCCCCGATCCCGGCATGCGCATCAAGCTCGGGCGCAGCGAAATCATCGCCCTGCCGGCGCACTTCATGCACGCGGAGGGCAACTTCCAGTTCTGGGACCCGGTCAGCCGGATCCTGTTCTCCGGAGACCTGGGCGTGTCGCTGGGCACGTCGAAGGACGCCTCCACGCCCATCACCAGCCTGGCGCCCCACTTGGCCCGCATGGAGGGGTTCCACCGCCGCTACATGGTCTCGCAGAAGATCCTGCGGCTGTGGGCGAACATGGTGCGGGACCTGCCGATCAAGATGATCGTGCCGCAACACGGCGCCCCGCTGGCCGGCGACGCGGTCAAGGAGTTCATCGGCTGGATCGGCGACCTGACCTGTGGCATCGACAACGTGACACAGGCGAACTACACGGTCCCTGCCTGACCCTTTTTCTCTTCAATCGCCCGCTCGGCGTAGCGGTTGAAGCGCCAGGCGTCGCCCTGCAGGGTGATGCGCCGCCAGACCCCCCTTTTTTCGGCCGGGCTCATGGCCGTCCAGTGCTGCACCTCGTCAAAACTGCGGCCGCAGCCCTTGCACACCTCGTCGCCCTGGCTGGTGGAGCAGATGGCGATGCAGGGCGTGTCCGGCGTGGTGTCGAACCAGGCCAGCCAGGCCTGGCGCGCAGCCTGCGACAGCCACGCTTCGTCCGCCTCGGTCTGCCGGTGGTAGGCCATCAGGGCATAGACCTCGGCCAGGGCGCGCAGTGGCGGCGCCAGAGGCGCACCTGCGTCGGGCGAGGGTGAGCGCTCACGCCAGTAGTTGATGGCGGCCTCGATGTCGGTGATGTGGATGCCGGCCATGGGACGGCGATGATACGGTGTGGAAAGTGCTTACCTGCGACCAGCGTCGGACGGGAGGCCGCGCCGCTACAATCGCCGGACTCGAAGGGGAGTAGCTCTCCGGGAGGGAACCGCGCCCCGCGCACCGTTTCTGCCCGTTCGGGTCGTCGTCAGGACGAAGCACATGCTTCCGGCGATCCGAGCCCGGTGCCCGCCACCGGCCTGAGCAAGACCTTTGGACCGTCCCTGCGGACCGATCAAGGCCTCATTGCCCCTTCGCGCCGATGTCCACCATCTGGCGCCCAGGGTCGGTCTGCGCCGGAAGCGGCCTGTATGGGCCCATCACCACACAACGAGGCAGCCAATGGATTTCCTGACTTCACCCGAGTTCTGGGTCGCCCTGGGACAAATCATCATCATCGACATCCTGCTCGGAGGCGACAACGCGGTCGTGATCGCGCTGGCCTGCCGCAAACTGCCCCCCGCACAGCGCACCAAGGGCATCATCTGGGGCACGGCGGGCGCCATCATCCTGCGCGTGGTCCTGATCGCTTTCGCCATGACGCTGCTGAACGTGCCCTTCCTCAAGCTGGTGGGCGCGATCCTGCTGGTCTGGATCGGCATCAAGCTGATCGCACCCGATGAAGACGGACACGGCGACATCCAGGGCAGCGACAAGCTGTTCGCCGCCATCAAGACCATCATCGTGGCCGACCTGGTGATGAGCGTGGACAACGTGATTGCCATCGCCGGCGCCGCCCAGAACGCGGGCGAGCACTCGCTGCTGCTGGTGGTGTTGGGCCTGTTGATCTCCATCCCCATCATCGTCTGGGGCAGCACCCTGGTCATCAAGCTGATGGCCCGCTTCCCGGTGATCATCGTGGCCGGCGGCATGCTGCTGGGCTGGATCGCGGGCGGCATGCTGGTGACCGACCCGGCCTTCGTCAACCCCGACAAGTGGACCTGGATGCCCAAGCTGGGCTCCGTGGACGAAAAGGGTCTGGCCGTCATTTCCGACACCCTGTACTGGACCGCCCACATTGCCGGCGCCCTGCTGGTGCTGGCCATCGGCAAGTTCGTGGCCTCGCGCCAGAAGCCGGCGGAAGAAGCCGGCGCCTGATCGGCCAAGCTCTCTGCGCCCTGGGGCGGCCTTCCGAAAGGGGCCGCCCTTTCTCATGGCCGGTGCTATGCTGGCCGCATGAAAACAATCGTGACCTGGCTGCTCGCCGCCTGCGCCTTGCTTCTGGTGGCCTATCTGTACCCCGGGGTGCAGGTTCAGAACTTCACTTCGGCGCTGATCGCCGCGTTCGTGATCGGGCTGTTCAACATGGTGTTGCGGCCGATCCTTGTGCTGCTGACCCTGCCGGTCACGGTGATCACGCTGGGCCTGTTCCTGTTCGTGATCAACGCCTTGCTGTTCTGGGCTGCGGCCAGCGTGCTGGACGGTTTCCACGTCAACGGTTTCGGCGCCGCGCTGCTGGGATCGCTGATCTACTCGGCGATCATGCTGGTGGTGGATGCCGCGGTGAAGTCACTCCTGTCGCGCTGATTCGCGCAGCAGTTCCTCCACTTCGCGCCGGCGCACGTCGACAATGGCCAGTTCCATCGGATCGGCGTTGCGCTCCGCCGGCGGCAGCATCTGCGCGGCGCGCAGGCGGTCGGCCGCCCCGGCATAGTCCATCTGCGCCGCCCGCGCTTCGGCCTCCGAACGCACCGATCGCAGGCGCTGCCCCAGCGCGGCCTGCACCCGTGAGAGCGTCTGCCAGGCCTGCGCATCCTTCGGCTGTGCCACCACCCAGGCCTGCAGGCGGGCCGCCGCCCCGGCCAGCGCCCCCGGACTCGCCAGCGCCGCCTGCGCTCCGAGCAGCAGATCGGCCCGGGTGCTCCCGGCGAGCGCCTGGTCCCTCAGCGTCACCAGCGAAGCGTCGTTGAGCGAGCGGGCATGCGGCCCGGCCAGGATTTCCAGTTGCAGCAGATCCCAGGTGCCCTGGGTGCCGGGCGCTGCGGCCACACGGGCCTGGCGCGCGATGGACAGCGCCTGCGCCGACTGCCCCAGTCGGTGGGCCGACAGGGCGGCCGCGTACTGGGCGGCGGGCGCCGCGTTGGGCGCCTGACCTGCCTGCAGCCAGGCGCGCTGGCGGTCGGGGCCGTTCTCCGACAGCACCCGGGCGCGGGCCGCCATCAATGAATGCAGGGCCTTGGGCGGCGTGGCCGCCGGGCCCGCCACCGGCGCACCGACGCGCGGACCGCTCGGCGGCGCTTCGGCCAGCGGCACCCGGGCCCGCATGTCGGCCATGCGCTCGCTGGTCAGCGGGTGGCTGCGCAGATAGGGGAACGACCCGTCGTCATTCAGCCGGGCCGCCTGCTGGAGTTTCTCGAACATGGTCACAAAGCCCAGCGGCTCGAATCCGGCACCGGTCAGCACGCCGAAGCCGACCCGGTCGGCCTCGCGCTCCATGTCGCGCGAGAAGTTGAGCTGGTTCTGGATCGCCACCGCCTGGCTGCCGGCAATGGCCGCATTGGCCACATCCACATTGGCCCGCGCCGCCAACACCCCCAGGATGAGGGCGCCCATGAGCCAGGGCGCCGCCTGGTCCTGCTTGGAGAGCATGCGCGCAATGTGGCGCTGCGACACATGGCTGAGTTCGTGGGCGAGCACGCTGGCCAGCTCCGGCGACGTCTCGGTCGCTGCCACCAGCCCGAGATGCACACCCAGATAGCCGCCGGGCAGCGCGAACGCATTGACCCGTTTGTCACGCGAGATCAGCAGTTGCCAGGCCAGCCGGTCCGACAGTTCGGGCGGCACATCGCCCCGCGCCCGCGCGGCGCCCAGCAGGGGCTGCCAGAGCGTCTGCAGATAGTCGACCAGCACCGGATCGTCCAGGTAGTCCGGGTCGCGGTAGAGGTCGCGCGCGATGCTGTCACCCAGCCGCCGCTCGGCCGCGATGGACATGCCCGCGCCATCGCCCAGCGACGGCAGGTTGACGCCCGACTGGGCCAGCGTGACCGCGGAGGGCGGGAGTAGCAGTGCCGCGACCAGCACGGCGACGGACCAGCGGCGAAATGGCGGCAACATCGGAGAGCGAACGGGTGGAAGCATCCCCGTATGATGCCGCCAAGCCCCCGAGGTTTCTGTAAAGACCGCGCAAAGAACCGCCACCATGCCCGACACACCCGCCCAGCCCGCCAGCCCGCTCACCCATTTCGATGCCCAGGGCCAGGCCCACATGGTCGACGTGTCCGCCAAGGCCAGTACCCACCGGGTGGCCATCGCGGAGGGGCGCATCACCATGCTGCCCGAGACGCTGGCGCTGATCCGCAGCGGCAGCGCCAAGAAAGGCGACGTGCTCGGCATTGCCCGTATAGCGGGCATCCAGGGCGCCAAGAAAACCAGCGACCTGATCCCGCTGTGCCACCCGATCGCCCTCACGAGGGTGGCGGTGGAGTTCGAGGTGGACGAGGCTTCAAGCAGCGTGCTGTGCCGCGCAACCGCCGAATGCACCGGTCAGACCGGCGTGGAAATGGAAGCCCTGACCGCCGCCAGCGCGGCGCTGCTGACGATCTACGACATGTGCAAGGCAGTGGACCGCGGCATGACCATCAGCGGGGTGCGGCTGATGGAGAAACATGGCGGGAAGAGTGGGAGTTTTGTGGCGAGCTAAAAGCCGTCCACAGGCGCAAACGACTTGATCTCCGCGGATGTGGCGTCGACGAAAGCCACCCATCCTGTGGACTGAAAGCTCGTGATCGGCAGCCAACGCAGCTGCGCCTCCCGCAGACCACTCTCAGAGATGGAGATGTCGATCTGTGCTTTCTGGTCTGGACGCTTCTCGCGCAGCTCAGAGACGGGGCGCGCCTTTGCCAATAACCGAGGCCGAATCTCTTCATATGGGATCCACCAGTCGGGGCGCACCGCCTGTTCAATGCCCCCCAGCGAGAGGTCCAGGCTGCGCATCATCTCCTCGTTGTCCTTGGGCTGGCGCACTCCGATCACCTGCGGTCCCGACCAACCGATCACATGCAGGCCACCCCGTTCGGGGCGCAGCTGGTCGCGTTGGACATCGGCCATCGTGACCGCCCGGAATCGGTCCACCTCGAAGGCCAGGTACACGGGCCGCGCCTCCACCACCGTGTGCAAACCGTAGACCAGGGCAGCCAACTGGATCATGGCGACCAGCGACAGGTCCAGCGCAAGTTCCCGACGGGATTTGAGGTGGTTGAACAGCACCAGCGTGAGCAGCGGCCCACACACGACGTCCACTGCCACCACGATCAGGAACAGCTCCCGCCCGCCCACCAGTTCACGATACGGATAAGGAAACCAGACGCCGAATACCAGGCCAGCGGCCACCGCAGCCACCAGTGCACTGGCCAGCAGATGCCAGCCAGCGGCACCCAACGCACGACGCAGACGGGTTTTCACCATGTTCATCAAGGTCCATTGGTCAGACGGGCCGATGGTAGCGGCTTCAGTAGCCAAAAAAAAAGAGCGCCGAAGCGCTCTTTTGGAACTGACTTGGAGATCAGCGGCACTCGGCGGGAGCGAACTTGGAAGCCACGCCTGTAGCACCGATAGCAGCGATTGCCCCGCCCATGCGACGGTCCGGGGAAGAGGCAATGGCGTTGGTTGCGCTGACACAAGCCCAGTCAATCGCGCCGGTCTGGCCTGCAGCCCAGGCGTCTGCAAGGCTGACCGCGTCGGCGGTTTCGTTTCCGGTGCGCACACGCGGGTACAAGCGCAGGAGGTTCGCGGTTGCGGCGATACCACCGACGTTGTCAGCGTTGTACGTGATTTCGATGTGGAAATCGTCGTCGCCCGCGGCAGCTGCACCCTCTTGGTTGAACAGGATCGAGTCCACAAACTTGGAATTGGCACCGGTACCGTCCGATTGATCATTCCAGGTCGTCGTGTAGGCGCCAAGGTCCGTTGCGGAAGCAGCACCGTCCGTCGCCAACCCCGAACGGGCCGGCTGGGCCAGCGTGAAGCCTTCAGAGATGCGGGTACGGACCGTGTAATCCTGATAAGCCGGCAGGGCGATCGCAGCCAGGATACCGATGATGGCCACCACGATCATCAGTTCGATCAGGGTGAAACCTTTTTGCAGG
Organism: Hydrogenophaga pseudoflava; assembly: GCF_031020795.1. GTDB lineage: Bacteria > Pseudomonadota > Gammaproteobacteria > Burkholderiales > Burkholderiaceae_C > Hydrogenophaga > Hydrogenophaga pseudoflava_A. The sequence continues at coordinate 124,982 of NZ_JAVHJP010000008.1, read as the reverse complement.
GAACGCTTCATTGAAAACTCCTTGGAGGGGTTTGGGGTAGAGGACGGGAGTTCTTCAGCAGAGAGCGTGCCAACCCGATTTGCCCTGCTTTTCGCGTGCTTTTTCATGCCTTGCCCGCCGCCAGTGACGATTTGTGTCGTCTGTCGCCGGCAGTCACTGACAATTTTTGTCACCCACCGCTCGCGGGACAAAAATTGTCAGAGTTCGAAGGTCTGCCCGGCGCTGAGCCAGCGGATGTCGTGGCGCACGTCGTCCGGGCGGTTGGGTGCGTCGTCGAAGCGGCGGATCTCTTCCATGATCAGCCCGGTCTCCGCCGGCTTGGTGTGGGTGATGTAGATCGGGTAGCGGCGGCTGCGGTCGATCTGGTCGAGTTCGTCGGCGAGCGAACTGGGAGCGAGGTGCAGGCTGCGCTGGGCCAGTTCGCGTTCGCGGTCGCTGAAGGCGGTCTCGATGATCAGCATGGCCACATCGATGCGGTTGACGCGCTGCCAGAACGCCGGGTTGCGCTCGGTGTCGCCGCTGAACACCCAGTGGCCGCTGCGGCTGTCCACCGCATAGCCCACGGCCGGCACGGTGTGCACCGCCGGAAGCACCTCGATGTGCTTGCCCCCCACCCGCAGCAGCTCGCCCACGGTGATCGGCACGAAGCGCATCAGCGGGGTCTCGGCACTGGGGATGGTCGAGAAGTCGGGCCAGATCAGGTTGTTGAAGATGTGCACCTTCAGCGCGGAGATGGTGCCCGGCAGGGCGTGTACCACCAGCGGCGCAGCACCGGCCGCCAGCCGCCGTGCGGCAACCGCATCGAGCATCAGGGGCAGGCTGGCCACATGGTCAAGGTGGGAGTGGGTCAGCAGCACGTGGTCGACCTGCGCCATTTCGTCGAGGCTGAGGTCGCCCACCCCCGTCCCAGCGTCGATCAGCACATCGTCGTCGAGCAGGAAAGAGGTCGTCCGGCAGCCTTGCGAAATGGCGCCCGAGCAGCCCAGTACGCGTACCCTCATCAATGTTCCAGGAATGGGAAGCCCGTTCGGGCGGTTTACTTGGTGTCGAAAGTGGTGGAGCCGTCCCAGTCGGCAGACGGAGGCTCGACGCGCATGGAGACTACCCGTTCGGCATAGAGCCGGTAAAGGACTTTTTTGGCATTCTTCCGCTGCAGTTGCGCCAAATGGGCAAGACAGCGGTCCCAGTCCTGACGGCGCCAGGCTTGCAGGGCCTGCTCCCATTCTTTCAATTCGTCTGAGAGTTCCGGCGTCAGCCGGTCCTTGGCGCACAGCGGCGTGTGGATCGCCACGGCCTGCGCCTTGCCCTTGACCCGCACCCTGTCCAACTCCTGCCAGACGAAGGCCGGCGCCTGCCGGCGCGTGGCGTCGCTGGCCACCACATCGACGCCGTACACGCGGGTGAGCCCTTCCAGCCTCGCCCCGAGGTTCACGGCGTCGCCGACCACGGTGTAGCTGCGTCGTACGTCGGAGCCCATGTCGCCCACGCACATGTCGCCGGTGTTCAGCCCGATGCCCACACCGATGTCCGGAAGGTGGGCCGCCTGGCGTTCGCGGTTGATGGCGGCGATCTCGTCCGCCATCTCCAGCGCGGTCTGCACGGCCAGCGCCGCATGGTTGTGACTCTCGACGGGCGCTCCCCAGAAGGCCATCACGCAGTCACCCATGTACTTGTCGATGGTGCCGCGGTGCTGCCGGATGAGCCGCGTGAGGCGGCTGAACACCGTGTTGAGCAGGGCCTGCAGGCCGGTGGGTGGCATGGTTTCCGCAATTGCGGTGAATCCCCGCATGTCGCAGAACAGCACGGTCAGCTCCCGCGTGCTGGCCTCCATGCTGTAGCTGTCCGGGTCCCTGACCATCTCGTCCACCAGCTCCGGCGGCACGTAGGTGCCGAACAGCTGCGCCAGCTCGCGCTTCGCCCGGCTTTCCACGAGATAACCGTAGCTCATGTTGATCACGAAGGTGAGCGCCGCCATCACCAGGGTGCCGGCCATGGGCAACGCCAGGCCATGGCCCAGGTACAGCCAGGTGTTGAGCCCCACCACGGCAGCGAACACGGCCAGGCTCAGCCCCACGGCGGCCGCGGCCCCCAGCAGGGGCAGACCGAACGCGAGCACCAGTCCGGCCAGCAGCAGCACGACCAGTTCGTAGCCGGCGGCGTAATCGGGGCGGGCGATCATGCGTCCGTCCAGCAGCGCCGTCAGCACGTTCGCGTGGGTTTCCACGCCGGGATAGGCCTCACCCACCGGTGTCGCGCGCAGGTCCAGCAGACCCGGGGTGGTGGTGCCCAGCAGCACGATGCGCCCTGGCAGCAGGCCAGGCGGCACGCGGCCCGACAGCACATCGGATGCCGAGACATAGCGGAACGAACCGCCCTGCGGGCCACCCGGTCCCCGGAAGGGCACCAGCACCGCCAGTCGTTCGTCCACAGGAATTTCCAGCGAGCGGCTTTCCTTGCGCAGTGCGATGCTGCGGGGCAGGTCGTACCGGTCGCCCCACGCCGGCTGTGGCGGGTAGCGCGGCTCCACACTCGGCATTCCATTGACCGCCCGGAACATGGCCAGGGACAAGGACTCGTAGTAGGCGCCGCCATGCTCGGCGAGCAGCGGTACGGAGCGCACCACGCCGTCCTCACCGGGCACGGCGTTGAAGAAGCCTGCCGAGGGCGCGGCAGACGCCAGGACGGGCAGGTTGGATCCGTAACCGGTCCACTGCGTGGCGGGAAGGTCCCGCCCGGCCAGGTCGCTGCGCCGGAGCACGGGGGCAGGCAAGACCCCGGCGGTGCGTGCCCCCGAGTCATTGCTGAAGTAGAAGCCCATCACCACGGGCCGCCCGCGCAGGGCATTGGCCAGGCGCCGGTCGCGGTCGAGCCCCGGGCGCAGGCGTTCAAGCGCCCCGGAAAACGCCGGCAGATGCTTCAGTTCGTCGCGCGCCAGCCGTTCCAGCTGGGGCAGACCGGAGCTCTCGTCCGGTTCAGCGAACACCGTGTCCATTCCGAGCAGGGCGATCCTGTGGCGCTCGAACAGCGCATCCACCAGCTCGGCCACCCGGTCCCGGGGCCAGGGCCAACGCCCCACCTCCGCCAGGCTTCGCTCGTCGATGTCCACGACGACCACGCGCTCGTCCAGCGACGCTGGCATGGTCCAGCGCAGCCGCGCGTCGTAGAGCTGGTCATCGAGCCGCTGCAGGGCGCCCATGGGCAACAGGCCCAGCACGTGCAGCACGCCCAGCAGAAGCGGCAGCAGGGACACGGCCACGCGACGGCCGTGTTTGCTCAAGGCGTGCATGGAACGTTGCGAGGGAAGCGGGAGGCCACGCGCGGCGTCCCCCGCAGACGGCCCGTCAGGCCTGGACGAACTGCATCTGGGTGCCGGCGAGTTCGATCAGGTCGCCGTTCTGGAGGTTCACGGCCTCGGTGGTGAGCGGCCTGCCGTTCACCGTGGGCTTGACCGCCCCTTCCACCAGCGCCACCACAAAGCCGTTCGGACGCCGGGTGATGGCCGCCACGGCGACACCGGGCTTGCCGATCGTCGTCACCACTTTGACCAGCGGCACTTCGCGGCCAGCGGCCGCCCCGGACATGACCCGGATGGCCGCCTCTCCCACCGTCGAAGGCTCGGACGCCACCACCGCGCCGGAATTGATCACCGTGGTCTTTTCCTGGTGATCAGAGGCGCCGTCATGGAAAAACTTGATCTTGTACTTGCCGATCTCGACGGTGTCCCCGTTCTGCAATTGCTGCTTCTTGATCGCCTTGCCGTTGACGTAGGTCCCGTTGGTGCTGTTGAGATCTTCCAGGAACACTTCCGCCCCGGACATCTGCATGACGGCGTGCTCGCCGCTGACCGCGAGGTTGTCGATCACGATGTCGTTGTACGGGCGACGGCCCAGCGTCGTGCGATCCTTGGTGAGCTGCACTTCCTTGATGACGACGCCGTCGATGGAAACGATCATTTTCGGCATGGCCGACTCCTCTGGAACCTAATAACTAAGCCAATTGTTTACGGCTGGCCCAGCATACGCGACAACAGGCCCCTCTTGACCGGTTTGGCGCGGGCCTGGGCCAGTATCACTGAAATATTATCGCGGCCCCCGTTGCCATTGGCACAGTCGACCAGGTGGCGGCCGGTGGCCTCAAGCCCGGCGTCCTCCAGCAGGATCGCTGCGATGCGCTCGTCCGGCACCATGTCGCTCAGGCCGTCGGAGCAGAACAGGTAGATGTCGCCGTCCTCGACCCGGAATTCGTTGACCTCCAGCAGAACCGTGTCTTCCACACCCAGCGCCCGCGTCACGAGGTTCTTGTGGGTGGCGAACTGCGCCTGCTCCACCGAGATCAGTCCTGCGTCGATCTGCTCCTGGAGCAACGAGTGGTCGCGCGTGATCTGTTGCAGCACCCCGCCGCGCAGGCGGTAGCAACGCGAATCGCCGACGTGGCCGATCATGGCCCGGCCCCCCTGGAACACCCCCATGACCAGGGTCGTGCCCATCCCTGCGTACAGCGGATTGGAATTGGCCGCATTGAAGATCGACCGGTTGGCGTTGTCGACGCAGATCTCCATGGCCCGCTTGAGTTCGCGGACGTGCGCCTCATGGCCGCCTTCGGTCATCCAGCGGCCCAGCTCGTCGTGAATGAATCCGGTGGCCATGGCGCTGGCCACTTCGCCAGCGTTGTAGCCTCCCATCCCATCGGCCAGAACGACCACCTGGTTGGCGGGATCGAGCGCGACCGAGTCTTCGTTGTTTTCACGAATCAGGCCGGGATCTGTCTGGCTGTAGTACTCGAAGATCATGTAGATCGGTTTTATAGCTTGAATCAGATTCCGCGCCCGTTGCCCGCTGAGACATTTGTCACACTTTCAGGACAGTCACCCGTCTTTTCACAGCTTCGAACCCGGGCGCCTGACTTTGAACCATCGGCTGCCGCTGGAACAAAAAAGGCCACGAATGCGTGGCCTTTTCTCTCCTCGTTGAAGCGGGTTACAGCTGCGCCTTGAGCAGCTTGCCCAGCTCGGACGGGTTGCGCGTGATCACGAAGCCGCACTCTTCCATGATGGCCAGCTTGGCGTCGGCCGTGTCGGCGCCACCGGAGATCAGCGCGCCGGCGTGGCCCATGCGCTTGCCGGGAGGGGCTGTGACGCCAGCGATGAAACCCACGACCGGCTTCTTCATGTTGGCCTTGCACCACTGGGCAGCTTCGGCTTCGTCGGGACCACCGATCTCGCCGATCATGATCACCGCGTCGGTGTCGGGATCGTCGTTGAAGGCCTTCATGACGTCGATGTGCTTGAGGCCGTTGATCGGGTCGCCGCCGATGCCGACGGCGCTGGACTGGCCCAGACCCACTTCGGTCAGCATGGCCACGGCTTCATAGGTCAGCGTGCCCGAACGGGACACGACGCCGATGCGGCCCTTGCGGTGGATATGGCCGGGCATGATGCCGATCTTGATTTCGTCGGGCGTGATCAGGCCAGGGCAGTTGGGGCCCAGCAGCAGGGTCTTCTTGCCACCGGCGGCTTCCTTGGCTTTCATCTTGTTGCGCACTTCCAGCATGTCCTTGACAGGGATGCCTTCGGTGATGCAGATCGCCAGGTCCAGGTCGGCTTCGACGGCTTCCCAGATGGCGGCGGCCGCGCCGGCGGGCGGCACATAGATCACCGACACGGTGGCGCCGGTCTGCTGGGCGGCTTCCTTGACGGTCGAGTAGATCGGGATGTTGAAAATCGACTCACCCGCCTTCTTGGGGTTCACGCCAGCGACGAAGCAGTTCTTGCCGTTCGCGTACTCCTGGCACTTCTCGGTGTGAAACTGGCCGGTCTTGCCCGTGATGCCCTGGGTGATGACCTTGGTGTCTTTGTTGATGTAGATCGACATGATGTACTTCTCCGGGGCTTATTTGACGGCGGCGACGATCTTGGTCGCGGCTTCGGCCATGGTGTCGGCAGCGATGATGGGCAGGCCCGATTCGGCCAGCATCTTCTTGCCCAGCTCTTCGTTGGTGCCCTTCATGCGCACCACCAGCGGCACGTTCAGGTTCACGGCCTTGCAGGCGGTGATCACCCCGGTGGCGATGGTGTCGCACTTCATGATGCCGCCGAAGATGTTGACCAGGATGCCTTCGACCTTGGGGTTCTTGAGCATGATCTTGAAGGCTTCGGTGACCTTCTCGGGGGTGGCGCCGCCACCCACGTCCAGGAAGTTGGCTGGCTCACCGCCGAACAACTTGATGGTGTCCATGGTGGCCATGGCCAGGCCGGCGCCGTTCACCAGACAACCGATGTTGCCATCCAGGCTGATGTAGGCCAGGTCGAACTTGGAGGCTTCGATTTCGGCCGGATCCTCTTCGTCCAGATCACGGAAGGCCACGATCTCGGGGTGGCGGAACAGGGCGTTGGCGTCGAAGTTGAACTTCGCGTCCAAGGCCATCAGGTTGCCCTTGGAGTCGCAGTTCAGCGGGTTGATTTCCACCAGCGATGCGTCGGTGTCCATGTAGCACTTGTAGATCTTGGCGAACAGATCCACGGCCTGGTCCACGGAAGCGCCGGTCAGGCCGATGGCGGCCGCGACCTTGCGGGACTGCGCTTCGGTGATGCCGGTCAGCGGATCGATCATCTCGGTGATGATCTTCTCGGGCGTGGAATGCGCCACCTCCTCGATGTCCATGCCGCCTTCGCTGGAAGCGATCAGGGCGACCTTCTGCGTGGCGCGGTCGGTGACGAGCGACACATACAGCTCGTTCTTGATGTCGGCGCCGTCTTCGATGTAGAGGCGGCGGACTTTCTGGCCTTCAGGGCCGGTCTGGTGCGTGACCAGCTGCATGCCCAGGATTTCGCTGGCACGGGCCTTCACGTCGTCGATGCTCTTGGCGACCTTCACGCCGCCACCCTTGCCACGGCCACCGGCGTGGATCTGGGCCTTGACCACCCAGACCGGGCCACCGAGTTTCTGCGCGGCTTCAACGGCTTCCTGCACCGTGAACGCGGGGATGCCGCGGGGGACCGGCACACCAAACTGACGCAAGATTTCCTTGCCTTGGTACTCGTGAATCTTCATGAGGTTTCTCTCGGACTGGGGTTGTTCGATCCGGCCAAAAAAAGGCACAGCCGGTGCGCGGGCTTGTGAACACGGCAACCGGCGACTGTATCATGTTGCGACGCACCAAAGCGGTGAGCAGCCACTCACATAATGCATAATTATAGGATCGGCTCGCTGAATCCGAACTGACAAAAGCAGGACACGCCATGGCAAAAATCTTCATCGACGGCGAAGCGGGGACCACCGGACTGCAGATCCGCGAGCGGCTGCAGCAGATGCCCACCATCGAGCTGCTGAGCATTGCTCCCGAGCGGCGCAAAGACCCCGAAGCAAAGAGGGCCCTGATGGCGGAAGCCGACCTGGTGATCCTGTGCCTGCACGACGACGCAGCCATCGAATCGGTCGCGATGGTCGACGGCCTGCCGGGCCGCAAGCCCCGCATCATCGACGCCTCCACCGCGCACCGTTGCAACGATGGCTGGGTCTACGGTTTCCCTGAACTGAGCGCAGGACAGCGCGCCGCCGTGCAACAGGCCGGTCGTGTGGCCAACCCCGGGTGTTACGCCACCGGTGCCATCGCGATCCTGCGGCCTCTGGTGGACGCTGGTCTGCTGCCCAGGGACTTCCCGGTGTCGCTGCCCTCGGTCAGCGGCTACTCGGGCGGTGGCCGCGCCATGATCGAGGCCTACGAGGCCGGCACCGCGCCGCTGCACGAGGCCTACGCGCTGGGTCTTTCGCACAAGCACATCCCCGAGATCCAGCGCTACACCGGTCTGAGCCGCCGCCCGATCTTCATTCCCGCCGTGGGCAACTTCCGCCAGGGCATGCTGGTGCAGCTGCCGCTGCACCTGGATGAGCTGCCCGGCCGCCCCAAGGCCAGCGATCTGCACGACGCGCTGGTGGCCCATTACGCGTCCAGCGCAGCGCAAGGCGGCTGGGTCAGCGTGTTGCCCGCCACCACCGATGGCAAGCTGGACGCCACCGCGCTGAACGACACCAACCAGCTCGAGTTGCGCGTGTTCTCCAATGAGGTGCACCGCCATGCGGTGGTGATCGCGCGGCTAGACAACCTGGGCAAAGGCGCCAGCGGCGCGGCCGTGCAGAACCTGCAGCTCATGCTGGGGCTGTAACACCAGCCGTTTCAGTCGTCGTCTGCACCGCGCACCACGCGGCGGATCGCCTCGGCACCAAAGCCGCGCGCCGCGAGAAAGCGCATCTGCCTGGCACGACCCGCCGGATCCGCCGCAGGCTCTCCGAACTTCTTGCGCCAGACTTCGCGCGCCCGCTCTGTCTCGCTGCCCCTCAGCCGATCCACCGCCTCGGCGATCGCCTCGGCGCTGACCCCCTTGGCCTGGAGCTCCTGCTTCACGCGCCCGGCGCCCAGCCGGGCGGCGCGCCGGTGGATGACCGACTCGACCACCCGCTGCTCGCTGATGAAGCCCTTGGCCTGCAGATCGTCCAGGGCACGCTGCAGTTCACCGGGCTCCTGCTCGTGGGCCGCCAGCTTCTTCTGCAACTCCGCGCGCGAATGTTCCCGACTGGCCAGCAACCGCAGCGCACGGCCCTTGAGCGAGATCTTGTCGAACCCCACCGCAAGGCTTATTCGGCGGCCTCGGCTTCGGCGGCCTTGGCCTTCTTGCCCTTGGCGGCGACCGGGGTCGCTTCTTCGGCACCGGCATCGACCGGCAGCAGGGGCACACCCAGCTCACCGCGGACCTTGTTCTCGATTTCCACGCGCAGCTCGGGGTTCTCCTTGAGGAACTCGCGCGCGTTGTCGCGGCCCTGACCGATCTTCTCGCCGTTGTAGGCGTACCAGGCGCCGGACTTCTCGACCACACGGTGCAAGACGCCCAGATCGAGAATTTCACCTTCGCGGCTGATGCCTTCGCCGAACAGGATGTCGAACTCGGCCGTCTTGAACGGAGGCGACACCTTGTTCTTCACCACCTTGACCTTGGTCTCGTTGCCGATCGCGTCCTCGCCCTTCTTGATGGTGCCGGTGCGGCGGATATCCAGGCGCACAGAGGCATAGAACTTGAGCGCGTTGCCGCCGGTGGTGGTTTCGGGGCTGCCGAACATCACGCCGATCTTCATGCGGATCTGGTTGATGAAGATGACCGTGCAGTTGGTCTTCTTGATGGTGGCGGTGAGCTTGCGCAGCGCCTGGCTCATCAGGCGGGCCTGCAGGCCGGGCAGGGAATCGCCCATCTCGCCTTCGATCTCGGCCTTGGGCGTGAGCGCGGCCACCGAGTCGACGATGACCAGATCCACCGCGCCGGAACGCACCAGAGAGTCGACGATTTCGAGCGCTTGTTCGCCGGTGTCGGGCTGGCTGATCAGCAGGTCGGGTACGTGCACACCCAGCTTCTGGGCGTACTGGATGTCCAGCGCGTGTTCGGCGTCGACGAAGGCGCAGGTGCCGCCCAGCTTCTGCATCTCGGCAATCACCTGCAGGGTGAGCGTGGTTTTGCCCGACGATTCCGGGCCGTAGATTTCAATCACGCGACCGCGCGGCAGGCCGCCGACGCCCAGGGCGATGTCCAGTCCCAGCGAGCCGGTGGAGACGACTTGGATGTCCTCGATGGCCTCGCCTTCGCCCAGGCGCATGATGGTGCCCTTGCCGAACTGCTTTTCGATCTGGGCGAGTGCGGCCTGCAGGGCCTTGGCTTTTTCGGTGTTGACGGCGTTGTCCATGTGTGGCGCTCCTGGAGGTGTGAGTAGGTACTGGCTTTCAGTCTGTGGATTTATGTACAGGCTGGATGCTTGAACAGGAGTTTATCGCCTCATAAAACTCGCACAAGCCAATATATGGTCAGTTTGCCTTACCATTTAGCATGCCTGTCCCATCCGTTTCCGTCGCCGCCGACGACCGCTGGCGGGCCACCCACCTGGGCCGCGTCATGGGTCAGGCGTTGCGCCGCTTCGACGAACGCGTGCTGTTCCTGATGGCGCACGACGCCCATGTACCACTGGCCCTGTCCAACCTGGCCGCGCGCGCGCAGATCGGTGCCGCGCACATCCACATCACGCGCCACCTCTCCCTCAAGGGTTCGCGGCTGACCGAACTGGCCGCCGCCGCAGGCATGAGCAAACAGGCCATGGGCGATCTGGTGACGCAGTGCGAGGCCTGGGGACTGGTGCGTCGGGAGCCCGACCCGCTGGACGCGCGCGCGCGGCGCATCGTCTTCACCGACACCGGTCTGCTCTGGCTGGAAGCCTTCAGGCTCGCCGTGGCGCGCGCCGAAACCGAGTTCCGTGCGCAGATCGGCACCGAGGTGGCAACCGTGGTCGCGCTGGGTCTCGAGGCGTATGCTTCGCGCTGAGGCGCGCCACCTACAATGACCCCAGAACCCGTAAGGAGACACCGATGCGCATCCTGATTGCAGAAGACGACCAGGTCCTGGCCGACGGTCTGTTGCGCAGTCTGCGGGCCGCGGGTGCGGCCGTCGACCATGTGGCCAATGGCAGCGAGGCGGACGCGGCCCTGATGACCAACAACGAGTTCGACCTGCTGATCCTCGACCTGGGCCTGCCCAAACTGCACGGCCTGGAAGTGCTCAAGCGCCTGCGCTCCCGCGGCTCGGCACTGCCGGTGCTGATCCTGACCGCGGCCGACAGCGTGGATGAACGGGTCAAGGGTCTGGACTACGGCGCCGACGACTACATGGCCAAGCCGTTCTCGCTGCAGGAACTCGAAGCGCGCGTGCGCGCGCTCACGCGCCGCGGCATGGGCGGCGCCAGCTCCACCATCAAGCACGGCCCGCTGGTCTACGACCAGGCCGGCCGTGTGGCCACCATCGACGGCAAGATGGTTGAACTCTCGGCGCGCGAGCTCGGCCTGCTGGAGGTGCTGCTGCAGCGCGCCGGCCGCCTGGTCAGCAAGGACCAGCTGGTCGAGCGGCTGTGCGAGTGGGGCGAGGAGGTGAGCAACAACGCCATCGAGGTCTACATCCACCGGCTGCGCAAGAAGATCGAAAAAGGCCCGATCCGCATCGCGACCGTGCGGGGGCTCGGCTACTGCCTCGAAAAAATCTGAGCGCCCGGGCGCTTGCCAACGCCAACATGGCCGATCACAAGCAGGGCAGCAACCGGACCTCTTTCGGCCTGTTCCAGCGCGAGCAGCGCAGCCTCTTCGGCGAGATCCTCGACTGGATGCTCACGCCGCTGCTGTTGCTGTGGCCGCTGTCGCTGGCACTGACTTGGTTCGTGGCCCAGGGCATCGCGTCCAAACCCTTTGACCGCGCGCTCGAGTTCAACCTGCAGGCGCTGACGCAGTTCGTGATCACCAAGGACGACAAGGTCAGCTTCAACCTCACCCCGCAGGCGCGCGACCTGCTCAAGGCCGACGACAGCGATCTGGTGTACTACCAGCTGCGGGATGCCCAGCTGGGTGTGATCAGCGGAGAGGCGGACTTCCCGCCCCCGCCGGACACCGACGTACCGGCCGCCGGCCGGGTGCTGCTGCGCGACGACGAGGTGCGTGGCGATGCCGTCCGAGTGGCCTACACCTGGCTGGAACGACATCACGATCCCAGCCAGCTGGTGCTGATGCAGGTGGCCGAAACCAAGGGCAAGCGATCGACGCTGGCCACCGAAATCATCAAGGGTGTGATGGTGCCCCAGTTCGTGATCCTGCCACTGGCGGTGCTGCTGGTCTGGCTGGCGCTGGTGCGCGGCATCCGGCCGCTGTCCGATCTGGAGCAGAAGATCCGCGCCCGCAAGCCGGACGACCTCAGCCCGATCGAGGAGTCCTTCATCCCGCAGGAGGTGGCCCCGCTGGTGTCGTCCATCAACGACCTGCTGGCCCGGCTGACCGCCTCGCTCACCACGCAGAAGCGATTCCTGGCCGACGCCGCCCACCAGCTCAAAACGCCTCTGGCCGGCCTGCGCATGCAGGCCGAACTGGCGCAGCGGGAGTCCAACCCGCAGGAGATCCACAGCTCGCTGCAGCAGATCGCGCACTCCAGCACCCGCGCCACCCACACCGTCAACCAGCTGCTGGCACTGGCCCGCGCGGAGACCACGGGCCGCACCCTGCCGACAGCACAGATCGACCTGGCGCAGCTGGTGACCGGCGTGGTGCGCGACTCGGTGCCGCGGGCGCTGGAGCACGGCATCGACCTGGGCTACGAGGGACCGGACGAGATGCCCGAAATCTGTCTCATGGACGGCAACCCGACGCTGCTGCAGGAGATGACGCGCAATCTGGTCGACAACGCGATCAACTACAGCGGCCGCGGGGGGGTGGTGACCGCGCGCGTGCTGTTCGACCGCTTCAGCGGCGTGCAGATCCTGCAGGTGGAAGACAACGGACCGGGCATCCCTGAGAACGAACGCGAACTGGTGCTGCAGCCCTTCTACCGGGCCCTGGGCACCAACGTCGACGGTTCAGGCCTGGGTCTGGCCATCGTGCACGAGATCGCCCAGCAGCATGGCGCCGTGGTGATGATGGAGGATGCGCATCCCGAAAGCCCGCGGCGCGGGCTTAGGGTCTCGATCCGCTTTGCCGCGCGCCGTTCGCCGGACGAATGAGCCGCAGCCCCTACGCTCCGCCGCTGCCGGGTGGCGCTCAGTGGGCGGGCTGGTACACGTTGAGTTGCAGGCGTTCGCGCTCAATCACGCGGGCCACCGCCGGCAGTGCTGCAAAGCGCTGGGCCAGGGCCCAGGTGGCGGGCAGCGTGGTCGGATCGATGCCGGCGTAGCCGCCCCAGCGCAGCAGGGTCAGCGCATAGGCGTCCAGCGCACAAGGCACCTCGCCACACAGCCACGGTGCGCCCTGCGCGGCCATGGCCTCGATTTCCCCGAGCAGCCCCTTGTAGCTGTTCGCCGCAAAGGCACGGATGATCTTCTGCGCGCCCTCGTCGTCGGTGAACCTCTGCGGCATGAACACGTGCGTGAACGTCGGGTGCACGGTGTTGTTCATCCAGGCCAGCGTGGACAGCGCACGCGTGCGCGCGAGACCCGAGGCGGGCAGGATGCCGGCCTGGGGGAACTTCGCGTCCAGGTGCAGCAGGATGGCCACGATCTGCGTGATGACCTCGCCATCATCCACCAGCACCGGCACCTGGCCGCGCGGGTTCATCGCGAGGTACTCGGCGCTGCGCTGCTCGCCCTTGTGCAGCTTGACCATGACCGGCTCGAACGGCACGCCGGCCAGTTCCAGCATGGCGTGTGGCACGAAAGAACAGGCGCCGGGGGCGAAGAAGAGTTTGAGGCTCATGCGGTGTGTCTCCTGTTGTTGTGGTGAGGGGAGCAATCAGTCGGCCAGGTGCTGGCCGACGATGCCGGCGATCTCGAACATGGTCACCTGGTCCTTGCCGAACACCGGGCGCAGCTTGGCGTCGGCGTTGACCTTGCGCTTGTCGGCCGCGTCCTGCAGGCCATGGGCCTTGATGTAGTCCCACAGCTTCTTGACCACCTCGGGGCGCGAGACCGGTTCGCTGCCGATCACCGCGGCCAGCGCGGCGCTGGGCTGCTTGCCGGTGGCGGCGGTGGTCTTGCGCGGGGCCTTGGGCGCGGCGGCTTTCTTCGCGGCCGGTGCCTTCTTGGCCGCAGCAGCCTTCTTCGCGGGGGCTGCAGCCTTGGCGGCCGCGCCCGCAGTCTTGCGCGGCGGGTACTTGCTCTCGCGCGGCTCGAACTCGAAGTTCACCTTGCCGGCCTCTTTGTCCCAGGCCAGGAAGGCCTTGAAGCTGCGCCGCGTGCGCATGGACACGAACTTGTCCAGCAGGTCGGTCTTGCCGGTGGCCAGCAGCTTGCTCATCTGATCGCGCGCCACCGGCTGCTGCAGGATGATCTTGCCGCTCTTGAACGTGCAGCTGGGCGTGGGCTGGGCGGCGGTGGGCACCGCCTTGCTGCAGACGTAGTTGGCCCCGTGCTCGAACACCGGTGAACCACAGACCGGGCAGGCGCCCAGGCTGTCCTGACCCGCGAAGTCCACCAGCTCGCCGGTCTCTTCGGCGTTCTTGTCGTCGCCGAAGTCGAACTCCAGCTTCCAGTTCCTGTCGTCCTCGCTGTACTTGAGCGTCATCTCGGCCACGAAGGGCCAGCCCGCCTTGGAGCGGAAGCCTTCGAGCGGACCGATGTGCCGGTCGCGCACGAAAGCCTCGGCCTCCACGACTTCGAAGGTGCGGCCCGCGGGCGACTTGGTGAACGAGAAGCCGCAACCCTCGCTGTGGCCGTCGGCGCCGGTGCAGGCGTAGCGGCGGTAGTTTTCCTTCACCACGCCGCCGCAGTTGGGGCAGGGCGCATCCAGCGTGGCGTAGTTGCCGGGCACGGTGTCGCGGTCGTACTCCTTGGCCTTCTTCACCATGCGCTCGGTCATGGCGGCGATCTCGGCCATGAAGGCGGCGCGCGAGAGTTTGCCGTGCTCCATCTGCGCCAGCTTGTATTCCCACTCGCCGGTCAGCTCGGGCTTGGAGAGTTCTTCCACCGCCAGGCCGCGCAGCAGGGTCATGAGCTGGAAGGCCTTGGCGGTGGGAATCATTTCCCGGCCTTCGCGCAGCATGTATTTTTCGTTCAGCAGGCCTTCAATGATGGCCGCGCGGGTGGCCGGCGTGCCCAGGCCCTTTTCCTGCATCGCCTCGCGCAGTTCGTCGTCTTCTATGAACTTGCCGGCGCCTTCCATCGCGCCCAGCAGCGTCGCTTCGGAGTAGCGCGCCGGCGGCTTGGTCTTCAGGCCCTTGGCCTCGACGGTCTCGGTGCGCACGGTTTCGCCCTCGCGCACCGGCACCAGGTTCTGGCCCTTGTCGCCTTCCTTCGCGCCTTCGACGTCTTCAGCGGCTTCCTTGCCGTAGACGGCCATCCAGCCCGGCCTGACCAACACCTTGCCTTCGGTCTTGAAGTGGTGGTTAAGCACCTTGCTGATGCGAGTGGTGACCATGAACTCCGCGCTGGGGAAGAACACCGCCAGGAAGCGGCGCACCACCAGGTCGTAGAGCTTTTGCTCCGCTTCTGACAGGCCGCTGGGCGCCTGCAGCGTGGGAATGATGGCAAAGTGGTCCGAGACCTTGCTGTTGTCGAAGATGCGTTTGCTGGGCTTGATGTAGTTGCCGTTGAGCGCGGTGAGTGCGTGCGGCGCCAGGTGCTTCATACCGCTGTCGGCGAGCATCTCGAAGGTCTGCCTGACGGTGCCCAGGTAGTCCTCGGGCAGGTGGCGCGAGTCGGTACGGGGGTAGGTCAGGGCCTTGTGGCGCTCATACAGGCTCTGCGCCAGTTGCAGGGTGGTCTTGGCCGAGAAGCCGAAGCGGCCGTTGGCCTCGCGCTGCAGGCTGGTCAGGTCGTAGAGCAGGCCGCTGGCCTGCGTGGTGGGCTTGCTCTCTTCGGTGA
Organism: Hydrogenophaga pseudoflava; assembly: GCF_031020795.1. Taxonomy (GTDB): domain Bacteria; phylum Pseudomonadota; class Gammaproteobacteria; order Burkholderiales; family Burkholderiaceae_C; genus Hydrogenophaga; species Hydrogenophaga pseudoflava_A. The sequence continues at coordinate 109,626 of NZ_JAVHJP010000008.1, read as the reverse complement.
CGCTGGCGGCCTTGCCGCGCACCGCCTCGACGATGGCCAGCGCCTCGCGGTGGTCCCACAGGCGGTCGGCGCGCAGGTCGGGGTCGGCGTCGTCGCCCGTGGGCTTCTTGAAGGCCGGGTCGAACCACTTGCCCGGGTACTCACCGGCCTCGGCCAGGAAGGACGCGTGGATTTCCCAGTAATCGCGGCTCCTGTGGGCGCGGATCTGTTCTTCGCGTTCGACCACGATGGACAGCGTGGGCGTCTGCACCCGGCCGACGGTGGTGAGAAAGAACCCGCCATCGCGCGAGTTGAAGGCCGTCATGGCGCGCGTGCCGTTGATGCCGACCAGCCAGTCGGCCTCCGAACGGCTGCGCGCCGCGTCGGCCAGACCGCGCATCTGCTCGTCGCTGCGCAGGCGCTCAAAGCCGTCGCGGATGGCGGCCGGCGTCATGGACTGCAACCACAGGCGCTGCACCGGCTTGCCCAGGCCCTGGTACTGCCCGCCCTTGAGGCCCCCGGCGTACTGCTCGATCAGGCGGAAGATCAGCTCCCCCTCGCGGCCCGCGTCGCAGGCGTTGATCAGGCGGCCCACGTCCTTGCGCCTGGCCAGCTTGACCACCGCCGACAGGCGCGACTTGGTCTTGTCGATGGGCTTGAGCTCGAAAAACGGCGGCAGCACCGGCAGGTGGGCAAAGCTCCACTTGCCGCGCTTGACGTCGAACTGCTCGGGCGCGGCGATCTCCACCAGGTGGCCGACGGCCGAGGTCACGACGTACTGCTCGTTCTCGAAATGGTCGTCGTGCTTGTCGAACTTGCCCGCGACCGGGGTGAGCGCGCGCACGATGTCCTGGGCCACGGACGGCTTCTCTGCAATGACCAGTGTTTTGTTCATCTCTACAATTTGGGCTTCACGCGCGTGTACACGCGCACGGGGGCGCACACGCACACACGCGCGCACCTGCATGAAACAACCTTACCAAAATTCCCGATGGTGAAGAAAACCGCCCCCGCACGCCGCATCCAGACCCGCCGCTCGGGCGTTCATGGCAAGGGCGTGTACGCCGTGGTCGATCTGGCCGAAGGCGAGACCGTGATCGAGTATGTGGGCGAGGTGATCACCTGGGACGAGGCGCTGCGCCGCCACCCGCACGACCCGAAGGACCCCAACCACACCTTCTATTTCCACATCGACGAGGACCACGTCATCGACGCCAAGTACGGCGGCAACTCCTCGCGCTGGATCAACCACAGCTGCGCCCCCAACTGCGAGGCCGAGACCGACGACGGCCGGGTCTTCATCCGCGCACGGCGCAACATCAAGGCCGGCGAAGAGCTGTTCTACGACTACGGTCTGGTGATCGACGAGCCTTACACGCCGGCCCTCAAGAAGCAGTACCCCTGCTGGTGCGGCGCCAAGAACTGCCGCGGCACCCTGCTGGCTCCCAAACGCGGCGGCCGCGCGACCAAACTCGGATGACCGACCTGCTCGCCCACGCCGAATCGGTCTGGCAGTCGGTCGTCACCGAGCTGCCGACCTTCACCGTCGAGGTGCTGCCCCGCATCGACTCGACCAGCAGCGAGCTGATGCGCCGCGCTCGGGACGGGTTGCTGGAGCCGGTGCTGCTGACCGCGGAAGAGCAGACCGCAGGCCGGGGGCGCATGGGCAAAGGCTGGCACAGCAAGACCGGCCAGTCGCTCACCTTCTCGCTGGCGCTGCCGCTGGCGCCGGCCGACTGGTCCGGGCTCTCCCTGGCGGTGGGCGTGAGCCTGGCCGAAAGCCTGCACCCGGAGGTGCGGCTGAAGTGGCCCAACGACCTCTGGCTGCAGGAGCGCAAGCTCGGCGGCATCCTGGTCGAGACGGCGGGTACCGGTGACGGCGCCTCGGCGCCCCGCACCGTGGTGATCGGGGTCGGCATCAACATCGCGCGCCCGGAGGCTGCGGTCGTTCTGTCGCTCGCCGCACCAGGCGCGCTGGCGGCCATGCCGCCCGCGGGCCTGGCCGAGCTGCGCATGGGAGTGACCGCCGGCGAAACCTTGGCCCTGGTCGCGCCCGCGCTGGTGCGCGACGTGCTGCGCTTCGGCGCGGACGGGTTCGCCCCCTTTGCCAGCCGCTTCGCCGAGCGCGATGCCCTGCACGGTCGCGCGGTGCGGCTGACCGATGGCACCGAAGGCATGGCCGATGGCGTCGATGCGCAGGGTGCACTGCGCGTGCGGACCGCAGAGGGCCTTCGCACGGTGCACAGCGCCGAAGTGAGCGTGCGTCCATGCTGAGACTCGTCGCCATCGCGCTGCTGCTGGCCAACGCGGTCTACTTTGCCTGGACCCAGGGCTACCTGGCGGGCCTCGGCTTGGCCCCCGCGCAGCAGAGCGAGCCCGAACGGCTGCACACGCAGATCGAACCGAGCACGCTGCGGCTGCTCAATGGCCCCCGCGCCGAGCCGGAGGACGTGGCGCAGGCCGCCCCCTCCGCGGCCACGCCCGCCACGGCCTGCTGGCTGGCCGCCGGTCTCACGGCGCCACAGGCCGAGGCGCTGCGCGCCGCACTCGCCAGCACCGGCCTGAGCGAAGGGCTCTGGCAGTTCAGCGAGGCGAAGTCCTCCGGCCGCTGGATCGTCTACATGGGCCGCTACAACGACGAGCAGATGGAGAAGAAAAAGGGCGAGCTGCGCGAACTCAAGATCGAGTTCCGCGAAGTCAACCTGCCCTCCACAGGTCCGGGACTGGCCCTGGGCACGTTCTCCAGCGAAGAGTCGGTGCAGCAGGCACTCAAGGACGTCGCCCGCAAAGGCGTGCGCACCGCACGCGCCGCCGTCGAGCGGCCCGAGAGCGTGTCCTGGACCCTGCGCCTGCCCGCGATCACCGACGAGCAACGCACGGCCGTCGACAGCCTGGGCGAGCCCCTGGCCGGCAAAAAACTCCAGCCCTGCGAATAAAAAAAGCCGCTGTTTTTACAGCGGCTTTTAGCTCCAGGGCACCCGTGGAACCGGCTTCGCCGGGCCACAGGGTGCGCCCCCCTCCGGGGGAAAGCCGCGGAGCGGCGCAGGGGGGAGCTTATTTGCTCACGACGCGGACCATCTCCAGGCACTTGTTCGAGTAACCCCACTCGTTGTCGTACCAGCTCACGACCTTCACGAAGGTCTTGTCCAGCGCGATGCCGGCGTCGGCGTCGAACACCGAGGTGCAGGTCTCGCCGCGGAAGTCGGTGGCCACCACCTTGTCTTCCGTGTAGCCCAGCACGCCCTTGAGCGCGCCCTGGCTCTGGGCCTTCATCTCGGCCTTGATCTCTTCGTAGCTGGCTTCGCTGTTGAGTTCCACCGTCAGGTCCACCACCGACACGTCGGAGGTCGGCACGCGGAAGGACATGCCGGTCAGCTTCTTGTTCAGCTCGGGGATCACCACGCCCACGGCCTTGGCGGCACCGGTGGAGGACGGGATGATGTTTTCCAGGATACCGCGGCCGCCGCGCCAGTCCTTGTTGGACGGGCCATCCACGGTCTTCTGCGTGGCGGTGGCGGCGTGGACCGTCGTCATCAGGCCGCGCTTGATGCCCCACTTGTCGTGCAGCACCTTGGCCACGGGGGCCAGGCAGTTGGTGGTGCAGGAGGCGTTGGAGATGATGGTCTGGCCGGCGTAGGTCTTGTCGTTCACGCCGAAGACGAACATCGGGGTGTCGTCCTTGGACGGGGCGGAGAAGATGACCTTCTTGGCGCCCGCGGCCAGGTGCTTCTCGCCGCCGGCCTTGTCCAGGAAGATGCCGGTGGATTCGATCACCACGTCGGCGCCGACTTCGTTCCACTTCAGGGCGGCCGGGTCCTTCTCGGCCGTCAGGCGGATCTTCTTGCCGTTGACGACCAGGGTATTGCCCTCGACGGACACGGTGCCCTTGAAGCGGCCGTGCACGCTGTCGTACTGCAGCATGTAGGCCAGGTAGTCGGGCTCGAGCAGATCGTTGATGGCCACGATCTCGATGTCCGGGAAGTTCTGGATCGCGCTGCGCAGCACGTTGCGGCCGATGCGGCCAAAACCGTTGATACCGACTTTGATAGCCATGTCTTCTGCTCCTGTGGATGGATGAAAAAAACCGAAACCTGATTACTTCGCCAGCACGGTACGCACCGTGTCGGCCACGTTCTCGGGGGTGAAGCCGAAATGCTTGAACAGCACCGGCGCCGGGGCCGATTCGCCGTAGGTGTCGATGCCGACCACGGCCGACACGCCGTACTTCCACCAGCCGTCGGTGGACCCCATCTCGACGGCCACGCGCGGCAGGCCCTTCGGGCACACGGCGGCCTTGTAATCGGCGCTCTGGCGGTCGAACACGCTGGTGCTGGGCATGGACACCACACGCACGGCGATCTTGTGTTCCCGGGCCAGGGCTTCCTGGGCCTTGAGCGCCAGCTGCACTTCGGAGCCGGTGGCGATGATGACCGCCTGGGCCTTCTTCTTCAGGCCCACGTCGGCCGGCTCGGACAGCACGTAGCCGCCCTTGCTGATGTCGGCCAGGTCGGCCTTGGGCGCGTAGGGCAGGTTCTGGCGCGACAGGCACAGGGCGCTCGGGCGATTCGCGGTCTGCAGGGCCACGGCCCAGGCCACGGCGGTTTCGGCCGTGTCGGCCGGGCGCCAGACGTCCAGGCCCGGGATCAGGCGCAGGCTGGCGACGTGCTCGATCGACTGGTGGGTCGGGCCGTCTTCACCGAGGCCGATGGAGTCGTGCGTGAACACGTGGATCACGCGCTGCTTCATCAGCGCGGCCATGCGGATGGCGTTGCGGCTGTAGTCGCTGAAGGTCAGGAAGGTGCCGCCGTAGGGGATGAAACCGCCGTGCAGGGCGACGCCGTTCATGATCGCGGCCATGCCGAACTCGCGCACGCCGTAGTTGATGTGGCGGCCACCCTGGCCAGCCTCGTTCTTCACAACGTTGCCTGCCAGGTCAAAGCGCAGGTTGGGCGTGGACTTGGTGTTGGTCAGGTTGGAGCCGGTCAGGTCGGCCGAGCCGCCCAGCAGCTCGGGCAGGGCCGCCGTGAAATGCTCCAGCGCGATCTGGCTGGCCTTGCGGCTGGCCACGGTCTCGGCCTTGGTGTGGGCTTCGACGGCGGCGTTGACGGCCACCTGGTTGAAGGACTTGGGCAGCTCGCCCTTCATGCGGCGCACGAATTCCTTGGCCAGCTCGGGGAAGGCGGCCTTGTAGGCGGCGAACTGCTCGTTCCAGGCGGCCTCGGCGGCCTTGCCGGCCTCCTTGGCGTCCCAGGCGGCGTACACGTCCTTGGGGATCTTGAAGGGCTCGTGGCTCCAGCCCAGGGCTTCGCGGGTCAGCTTGATCTCTTCAGCGCCCAGCGGCTCGCCGTGGGCCTTGGCGGTGTTGGCGCGGTTCGGGCTGCCCTTGCCGATGCTGGTCTTGCAGCAGATCAGGGTCGGCTTGTCGGCGCTGTTCTTGGCGGCGGCGATGGCGGCGCTCACGGCGTCGGCGTCGTGGCCATCGACGGCGCGGATCACGTTCCAGCCACACGCTTCAAAACGCTGGGGCGTGTTGTCGATGAACCAGGGCGCGACCTGGCCGTCGATGGAGATGCCGTTGTCGTCGTACAGCGCCACCAGCTTGTTGAGCTTCCAGGCGCCGGCCAGGGCCACGGCCTCGTGGCTGATGCCTTCCATCAGGCAGCCGTCGCCCAGGAACACGTAGGTGTGGTGGTCGACGATGGCGTGGCCTTCGCGGTTGAACTCGGACGCCAGCAGCTTCTCGGCCAGCGCCATGCCCACCGCGTTGGTGATGCCCTGGCCCAGCGGGCCGGTGGTGGTTTCCACGCCGGGGGTCACGCCCACTTCGGGGTGGCCGGCCGTCTTGCTGTGCAGCTGGCGGAAGTTCTTGAGTTCGCCGATCGGCAGCTTGTAGCCCGTGAGGTGCAGCAGCGCGTAGATCAGCATGGAGCCGTGGCCGTTGGACAGCACGAAGCGGTCGCGGTTGGCCCAGGCGGGATTGGTCGGGTTGTGGCGCAGGTGGCGGCCCCACAACGCGACGGCCATGTCGGCCATGCCCATGGGCGCGCCGGGGTGGCCGGAGTTGGCGGCCTGCACCGCGTCCATGGCGAGCGCGCGGATGGCGTTGGCCTGGGTCTGGGCGCTCACGGTGGAGACGGGGGCGGGGGCGGCGGTGCTGGGGGTGGCGTCGGACATGGTGCGGGGGAGGGGGAGAGAAGAGGTCGGCGCGGGCCGAAACCGGGGATTTTATCGGCCCCGGTCCGCGGACCATAATGCGCGCGGCGGTTCGCCGAACGCACACCCTCCATGGCCACTCCCCTGCACACGCCCATTCCCGCCATGATCCTGGCCGCCGGTCGGGGCATGCGCATGCGGCCGCTCACCGACACCACCCCCAAGCCCCTGCTGCCGCTGCGCGGCAAGCCGCTGATGCAGTGGGCCATGGAAGCGCTGTCGCGGGGCGGCTTTGACCGGCTGGTGATCAACACCGCCTGGCTGGGCGAGCAGATCGCCGAGCGCTACGCCGACTGGCCCCAGCAGCACCCCGGGGCCGAGCTGCGGTTCTCGCACGAAGGGCAGGATTTCGGCTACGCGCTGGAGACCGCCGGCGGCATCTCGCGCGCGCTGCCGCTGCTCGGCGAGGTGTTCTGGGTGCTGGCCGGGGACGTCTACGCGCCGGACTTCGTGTTTGGCCAGGACAGCGTGGACCGCTTCCTGGCCAGCGACGACCTGGCCCACCTTTGGCTGGTGCCCAACCCGCCCCACAACCCCCGGGGCGACTTCGGGCTCTCGTCCGTCGGCCGTGCGCTCAACAGCGCCGACGGCGAGCGCTTCACCTACAGCACCATCGGCCTGTACCGGCGCGCCCTATTCGAGGCGCCGTGGAGCGAAACCATTCCCGGCAACCCGCAGGGCACGGCCGAGCCGCTGGCGCCGCTGCTGCGCAAGGCGATGGACGCCGGGCGGGTCGGCGCCGAGCTGTACACCGGCCCGTGGACCGACGTGGGCACGCCCGAGCGCCTTGACGAGCTGAACCGCTGACCCTGCGCCGCGCGCGAGCATGCAAAAGCCGCACAATGCGGCGATGGACGCCCAGACCTCTTTCACCCTCTACGCACAGCGCCGCGCCCGCCTGGCCGCGCAGCTGACCCCCGGTGGCATCGCCATCGTGCCCACCGCGCCCGAACAGCAGCGCAACCGCGACAGCGATTTCCTGTTCCGGCACGACAGCTACTTCTACTACCTGACCGGCTTCACCGAGCCCAACGCCTGGCTGGTGCTGACCGCCGAGGGCGAGTCCACGCTGTTCTGCAACCCCAAGGACCCCGAGCGCGAGATCTGGGACGGCATCCGCCTGGGCCCGGCCGCCGCGCCCGACGCGCTCGGCGTGCAGGCGGCCTTCCCGACGACCGAACTGGACCAGCGCCTGCCGAAACTGCTGGAGAACCGCAGCGTGGTCTGGTACCCGTTCGCCACCCACAAGGGGCTGGACAGCCGCATCAACGGCTGGCTGGAGCCGGTGCGGGCCCGCGTGCGCTACGGTGCGTTGTGCCCCGAGCAGCAGCGCGACCTGTGTGGCCCGCTGGACGAGATGCGCCTGTTCAAAGATGCGCACGAGGCGGCCGTGATGCGCCGCGCGGCGCAGATCAGCGCGCGCGCCCACATCCGCGCCATGCAGCGCAGCGCCGCCATGCTGCGCGCCGGGCAGGATGTGCGCGAGTACCACCTGGACGCCGAGCTGCTGCACGAATTCCGCCAGCACGGCTCGCAGTACCCGGCCTACGGCAGCATCGTCGCCGCCGGCGCCAACGCCTGCGTGCTGCACTACCGCGCCGACGCCGCGCCCATTTGCAGCGGCGAGCTGGTGCTGATCGACGCCGGCTGCGAGCTCGACGGCTACGCCAGCGACATCTCCCGCACCTTCCCGGCCAACGGCACCTTCACCGGCCCGCAGCGCACGCTCTACGACCTGGTGCTGGCCTCGCAAGACGCGGCGGTGGCCGCCACGAAACCCGGCAACCGCTTCACCGATCCGCACGAGGCCACCGTGGCCGTGCTGGCGCAGGGGCTGCTGGACGTCGGCCTGCTCGACAGGAACAAGGTCGGCGGCGCGCAGGACGTGATCGCCAGCCGCGCCTACTTCCCGTTCTACATGCACCGCACCGGCCACTGGCTGGGCATGGACGTGCACGACTGCGGCAGCTATGTGGAGCCGAGCGAGGTGGGCACGGTGAACGAGCGCAAGGACCCGCTCTCGGGGGAGGTGATCAAGGACCGGCCCAGCCGCATCCTGCGCCCGGGCATGGCGCTGACCATCGAGCCCGGCCTGTACGTGCGCCCGGGCGAGGGTGTGCCCGAGGCGTTCTGGAACATCGGCATCCGCATCGAGGACGACGCCATCGTCACCGAGGCCGGCTGCGAACTCATCACCCGCGACGTGCCGGTGAAGGCCGACGAGATCGAAGCGCTGATGCGCGGCTGAACGTGCGCGTCGTCAGTGTCCAGACCGGCGCCGCACGACCGCTGTTGGTGGGCGGGCGGCGCGTGCTCTCGGCGATCGGCAAGACCCCGGTCGGCGGCCCGGTGGCGGTCGGACCGCTGGGTCTGGACGGCGACGAGCAGGCCGACCTTTCGGTGCACGGCGGCCTGGACAAGGCGGTCTACGCCTACCCGGTCGAGCACCTGCCCCGCTGGCAGGCCTGGCGGCGCGAGCGTGGCGTCTCGATGTTCGACGAGCGCCTGCCGTTCGGCTTCGTGGGCGAGAACCTGAGCGTCGAAGGCCTGCACGAACACGGGGTGTGGATCGGCGACGAATGGGCGGTCGGTGACCTGGTGCTGCGGGTGACGGCGCCGCGCGAACCCTGCGCAAAGTTCAACGCCGTCACCGGTCTGCGCGACGCCGGGCGCCTGATGGTGGACGCCTGCTGTTGCGGCTGGTACCTGGCGGTGGTGCGCCCAGGTTCGGTGCAGGCCGGACAGGACATCGTGGTGAAGCCCGGCCGGCGCGGCATGACCGTGGCGCAGGCCTTTCTCGCCAAACGGGCCAAGCACATGCGTTGAGGCCGGACAAAGCCGCCGGGCGGCGCATGCGGTACAACCGCCGCATGAACACCCCGCCCCGCATCCTCTGCCTGACCATGAACCCCTCGGTCGACCTCGCGACCGAGACCGAACACGTCGTGCCCACGCACAAGCTGCGCTGCGGCGACACGCTGCACGACGCGGGCGGCGGCGGCGTCAACGTGGCGCGCGTGCTCACGCGCCTGGGCGGGCGCTGCACCTCGCTGTGCCCGACCGGCGGCTCGCCGGGCCAGTGGCTGGAGAAACGCATGCGCGACGAGGGGCTGGACAGCGTGTTCCTGCCGATCGCCGACGAAACCCGCGTGAGCTTCACTGTGCACGAACACAGCACGGGCGCCGAGTTCCGCTTCGTCATGCCCGGCCCGCACCTGAGCGAGGCCGAGTGGACCGCTTGCCTGCAGCACCTCGAAGGCCAGGCCGAGTTCCCCGACATGGTGGTGGCCAGCGGCAGCCTGCCGCCGGGCGTGCCGGTCGATTTCTACGCCCGCGTCGCCCGTCTGTGCCGTCAGCGCGGAGCGAAGCTGGTGCTCGACGCGTCCGGCCCGGCGCTGGCGGCGGCCTTGGCCGAGGGCGTGTTCCTGTTCAAGCCCAACCTCAAGGAACTGGCCGAACTCAGCGGGCAGACGCTGGAGACACCGGAGCAGTGGCAGGCCGCGGCGCGCCAGCTGGTGCAGGACGGCAAGACCGAGATCGTGGCACTGACTCTGGGGCACCTGGGCGCATTGCTGGTCACGCGCGAGGCGATGTGGTCCGCGCCGCCGCTGGACATGCCGGTGGCCAGCGCGGTGGGCGCGGGCGACAGCTTCGTGGCCGGCCTGGTCTGGGCTTGGCAGCACGGCATGCCGATGGACCAGGCCTTCGCCTGGGGCGTGGCCGCCGGCTCGGCCGCGCTGCTGACCGCCGGCACAGGGCTGGCGCGGCCCGAGGACGTGCGCCGGCTGTTCGCCAAGGTCCAGGTCCGCCCCGTGGTCTGAGGCGGCGGCAGGCCCCGGGCGAACCACCGGCAGATCGTTCATCTTGAAACAGTTACTGATAATGGTTATCATTTAGCACCAGCCAGCCATTGGTGCGCCTGTTTGCGCGCGCGCTCAAGAGCCAGCCAACACCCCCGTCGCTCCGACGGATCCGCTGTCTCTTGATCCATGACTCTCCACTCTTCTGCACCGGCGGCGCTCCGCCCGCTCGCCCTGGCCGCCCGCATTGCGCTCGCCGGTTCGGTCCTGTTCGGACCGGCACCCTCCGTACTGGCCCAGACCGCGGCCACCGACACGGCCCCCGCCCTCGACACGGTGGTGGTGCGCGCGAGCGCCATCGCCGCCCCCACCGAACAGTCGCCCGCCTTCGGTGCGTCGGTGTCCACCTCGGCCACCGGCCTGGACCTGCGCCTGCGCGAGACGCCGCAGTCCATCAGCGTCACCTCGCAGGCCCAGATGCAGGCCTTCGGCCTCAACGAAGTGCGCACCCTGCTGTCCGGCGTCACCGGCGTGCAGGTCGAGAAGGTCGAGACCGACCGCACCTACTTCTCCGCCCGGGGCTTTGACATCACCAACTTCCAGGAAGACGGCATCGGCCTGCCCTTCGCCTCCGGCCTGCTCAACGGCGACATGGACACCGCCATCTACGACCGTGTGGAAGTGCTGCGCGGCGCCAACGGCCTGCTCTCGTCCACCGGCAACCCCTCGGCCACGGTCAACTTCGTGCGCAAGCGCCCGACCGCGCAGCTGCAGGCCAGCGCCGGCCTGACCCTGGGCTCGTGGAACCTGCGGCGCGTCGACGCCGATGTGGCCGGCCCGCTGAACGCCAGCGGCAGCCTGCGCGGCCGCCTGATCGTGGCCGACGAGGACAAGGACTCCTACCTCGACCGCTACCACGCGCGCAAGCAGGTGGCCTCGGGTGTGATCGAGGCCGACCTGGGCCCGTCGACCGTGCTGACCCTGGGCCACGCGCAACAGAACAACCGGCCCCAGGGCCTGATGTGGGGTGCGCTGCCGCTGTACTACAGCGACGGCTCGGCCATCGACTACGACAGCTCGGCCAGTTCGGCGCCCGCCTGGGCCCGCTGGGACACCGACGACGGCCGCAGCTTCGCCGAGCTGCTGCACGACCTGGGCAGCGGCTGGAGCGCCAAGGTCACGCTCAGCCAGCGCCGCATCCAGTCGGACACGGCCATGCTCTACATCTACGGCACGCCCGACCGGGCGACCGGCTCCGGGCTGTTCAGCTGGCCCTCGACCTACGACCACCAGGAACGCCAGACCCTCGCGGACGTGCAGGTCCGGGGTCCGTTCGAACTCGGCGGCCGCCGGCACGAGGCCGTGTTCGGCGCCTCGGCCGGCCGCAACAAGGTCGACATGGCTTCCAGCTACGACGACCTGGGCCAGGCGCTCACCCTCCAGCAGGTGCTGGACGGTAGCTTCGCGATGCCCGACTTCGACCAGGGCGTCTCGGCCTTCGGCCATCGCATCGACAAGCGCCGCGCGGTCTACAGCGCCGGCAAGTTCAGCCTCTCAGACAGCCTCAAGCTGATCGCCGGCCTGAACGCCACCCGCGCCAGCAGCGCGGGCGTGCAGTACGGCGTCGACCACAACTACCGCGCCAGCAAGGCCCTGCCCTTTGCCGGCCTGGTCTACGACGTCCATCCAAACGTCTCGGTCTACGGCAGCGCCGCCAGCATCTTCAATCCGCAGATCGAACTGGACGCCCGCGGCGCCGTGCTCGACCCGGTCGAGGGCCGCACCGGCGAACTGGGCCTGAAGTTCGAGTCGACCGACAAGCGACTGAACGCCAGCCTCGCCGTCTTCAGAACGAAACAGGACAACACCGCCGAATACGCCGGTTTTGCCAACGGCATCTCCTACTACCGCGGGGTCGACGCCACCGCCCGTGGCTTCGAGGCCGAGATCGCCGGCACCGTGGCCCCGGGCTGGCAGCTGAGCGCCGGCTATGCCCAGAACCGCATCAAGGGCGAGGACGGGCAGAACGTGCGCACCTTCGTGCCGCGCCAGACCCTGCGCCTGTCGACCACGGTGGCCATCGACGCCGTGCCCGGCCTGGAGCTCGGCGCCAGCCTGAAGTGGCAGAGCGCGATCTCGCGCGACCAGGGTGGCGGCATCACCTCCACGCAGGACGCCTACGCCCTGCTGGACCTGATGGCGCGCTACCGCTTCAGCAAGCACTGGAGCCTGACCGCCAACCTGCGCAACGCCACCGACGAGAAGCATCTCAACAGCCTGCTGTGGGACCAGAACTACTACGGCGACCCGCGCAGCCTCTCGGTCTCGTTGAACTGGACGTACTGAGTCCGGGCGCGCACCGCCCCTTGCATCTTTTCACCCATCCCCACCCACGACCTTATGAAGTCCCATCCCAAGCACCACCCCCTGGCCATCGCATCGGCGCTGCTCGCCAGCGGCCTCATCGCCGGCCTGCCCGCACATGCCCAGACCGCCGAGACCGGCACCAGCGCCCCCGGCGCGCAGGCGCCCGAACTTTCCACGGTGGTGATCAAGGCCAAGCGCGAAAACCGGGTCTCCAAGGGCGCGACCAACCTGCCCATGGAGGTCAAGGACACCCCGCAATCGATCAGCACCCTGGACAAGGAGACGCTGCGCGACTTCGGCGCCACCGACAGCAACGACGCCCTGCGCTTCGGCACCGGCCTCACCGTGGACGAATGGGAGACCAACCGCACCTCCTACAGCTCGCGTGGCTTTGACATCATGCTCACGCAGATCGACGGCCTGGGCATGACCAACGCGTGGGGCATCGCCGAAAGCCAGCTGGACACCTACCTGTTCGAGAAGATCGAACTGATCCGCGGCGCCAACGGCCTGCTGACGGGCGTCGGCAACGCCTCGGGCACCATCAATTACGTGCGCAAGCGGCCCACCGGCAAGGACGGCGGCGAGGCGCAGTTCACCCTGGGCTCCTACGGCCAGAAGCGTGTGGCCCTGGACTACAACAAGGTGCTGTCCAAGGACGGCCAGTGGGCCGGCCGGCTGGTGGTGGCGCAGGAGGACAAGGACTCGCACCTGCGCGCGCTGCACAACCAGCGCACCGCCGTCTCGGGCATCGTCGAGGGCCAGGTCGGCGACAACGGCATCCTGGCCCTGGGTCTGACCTACCAGGACTCGAAACAGCGCTCGCCCATGTGGGGCTCGCTCACCCTGCCCTACGCCGACGGCTCCCTGGCCGAGTTCGACGTGTCGGCCTCGACAGCGCAGGACTGGACCCGCTGGAACAACCGCACGCAGAGCGCCTTCGTGGAATACACGCATGCGCTGTCGGCCGACTGGGAAGCCAAGCTCACCCTCAACCACGCGGAAGGCGACGACAGCGCGAAGCTGTTCTACGCCTACACCTTCACCGGTTACCTCAACGACGACAACACCGGCCTTTACGGCTGGCCCTACCGCAGCGAAGGCCGCTCCAGCAGCAACATCGTGGACGCCAGCCTCAGCGGCCGCTTCCACGCCTTCGGCCGCCAGCACGACGCCCTGTTCGGCCTGAGCCATTCGAAGCAGAAGAGCCTCACCGAGGCCTACGCGGGCGCCACCTTCCCGGTCCTGCCGGCCTTCCCGTATGCGGGCGACGTCTATGCCGAACCGGCCTGGGGCGCCAAGTCCGTGACGGCCGACGGCGACCAGGCCATCACCCGCCTGTACGCCGCCAGCCGGCTGCAGCTGACCGACCAGCTCAAGGGCATCGTCGGCGTCAACGCGATCACGCTCAAGCGCGACGGCACCGCCATCTACGGCGGCGGCACCAACCTCGACAACGAAACCACCAAAAAGACCAGCCCCTACGTCGGCCTGACCTACGACCTGACGCCGGACGCGCTGGCCTACGCCTCGTATTCCGACATCTTCCAGGCCCAGGACCAGCGCGACGTCAACGGCGCTTTCCTCCAGCCCATGAAGGGCGTCAACACCGAAGTCGGTGTCAAGGCCGAATGGCTCGGCCGCAAGCTGCTGACCACGTTCGCGCTGTTCAGCGCCGAACAGCGCGGGCTGGCCACCGAAGCCGGCTTCGACCCGGTGGCCCAGCGGTCCTACTACGAGCCCAGGAACGTGAAGACCCGCGGCTTCGAGATCGAGGCCAGCGGCCGCGTCGGCACCGACACCCGGCTCACAGCCGGCTTCACCTCGATGAAGCTGACAGGTCCGGACGGCAACGACATCTACGAGTGGGTGCCCCGCCGCACGCTCAAGCTGCTCGCCGACACGCGCGTGGCCGCGCTGCCCCAACTGCGCGTCGGCGCGGGCCTGCGCTGGCAGTCGGACATCACCAAGGTCGCCGGTGCCCAGCAGGACGCCTACACCCTGGTCGACGCCTTCGTCGCCTACGAGCTGACCGACAAGGCCACGCTGCGCCTGAACGTCAAGAACCTGGCGGACAAGAAGTACATCCGCTCGGTGACCTACGGCGCCATCTACGGGGCCCCGCGCACCGCGGCCCTCACGCTGGAATACAAGCTGTGAACGCCCGGACCCGGTCGCTGCGCTGGCCGGAGGTCACCGCCCGCGTGACCGCCGGCGTCTTCGGCGCCTACGCCTTCACCTGGGGCTTCGCGGCGGCCGGCGTGGCCGCGCTGGTGGGCCTGGGCGTGGACTACCACGACGCCGAGATGGGCGTGCTCATGCTCGCCTTCCTGGTGTTCCTGGGCCTGTTCCTCTGGAGCTTCGCGGCCGCCCGCATTGCCCGCGTCTGGGCCGTGCTGGCCGGCGGCGCGGCCCTGCTGTTCACCGCCGCCTGGGCCATCCAGCGCGCGATCCTGTCCTGAAAGGAAACCCCATGTTCCAGAACTTCCGGCAGTCCATGACCTGGCTGCACACCTGGTTCGGCCTGGTGATCGGCTTCGTGCTGATCGTGGTGTTCTTCTTCGGCTCGCTATCGGTGTTCGACCGCGAGATCGACCGCTGGGCGATTCCCCAGACGCGCTTCGACCCGCAGCCCATGCCCTCGTTCGACCAGGTGCTGCTGCCGGCGTTCGGGAAGATCGAGCCCGACGAAGCCGACTACGCGGCCAACATGGCCACGCTGCACGACCCGGCGCGAGGCCCAATGACGCCGCGCACCGAACTGCCGGCCGACGAGTACTGGGCTTACACCACGCACCGCGACCCGGTGCTGCGCATGGGCATCGGCTTCAAGGTGCCGCTGGCCAAGGACCCGGACGGCCACAACCACATCCACGGCGAGACCACCATCGACCCGCGCAGTGGCGCCGTGGTGCGCGCCGACCAGCTCAAGATCGGCAGCGACTGGTTCTATCCCATGCACTACAGCCTGAACTGGCAGTGGAAGAACCTGGGCATCTTTCTCGTCGGCCTGGCGGCGCTGGTGATGCTGGCTGCCCTGGTCTCGGGCGTGGTGATCCACCGCAAGATCTTCCGCGAGTTCTTCACCTTCCGGCCGAAGAAGCACACCCAGCGCAGCGCGCTGGACCTGCACAACATGAGCGGCGTGGTCGCGCTGCCCTTCCACTTCTTCTTCGCTTTCACCGGCCTGGTGATCTTTGCGGCCTTCTACTTCCTGCCGGTCTCGCAGTTCCAGCTCAAGGGCCTGCACGACCGCCACGAGGTGATGGAGGCGCAGGAAACCGGGTTGCCACACCACGCCGCCGGCGTGCCCGCCCCGCTGGCCTCGGTGGACGCGATGGTGGCCGAGGCCAAGCGCCGCTGGGCCGCGCGCGACATGGCGGGCGAGGTGGGCTTTCTCACGGTGCACCATGTGGGCGACGCCAACAGCTACGTCAGCGTCTACCGTGCCGGCAGCGACCGCGTGGCCCTGGTGGGCGAGGGCATCCACTTCAAGGGCAGCACCGGCGAGCTGCTCCGCGAAGACCCGCCGCGCAGCGCCGTGTCCGACATCAACGAGTTCCTCACCGGCCTGCACCTGCAGCACTTCGAACACTGGTTCCTGCGCTGGCTGTATGTGCTGGGCGGCCTGCTGGGCTGCGTCTGCATCGCCACCGGCTTTGTCTTCTTTGTCGAGAAGCGCAAGCAGCAACACGCCAAAACAGGCGGGCAGGGCAGCCGCATCGTCGACGCGCTGGCCGTGGCCACGGTCACCGGCATGGTGATCGCCGCCACCGGCATGCTGGTGGCCAACCGCCTGCTGCCGCCCGACCTGGCCGGCAAGGGCGACTGGGAAAAGACCGCCTTCTTCGGCCTGTGGGCACTGGCCCTGGCGCACGCGCTGGTGCGCAGCGCCCCGGTGGCGCAGGCGCGCATGAACCCGGCCTGGCGCGAGCAGTGCTGGGCCATCGTGGCGCTCAGTGTGGCCGCCGTGGCGCTCAACGCCATCACCACCGGCGACCACCTCGTCAAGACCGTGTTCACCGACACCTACTGGGCCGTGGCCGGGGTGGACCTGAGCCTGCTGGCCAGCGCGGCCCTCGCCGGCTGGGCTGCGCGCCAACTCGCCCGGCGCGAGCAGGCGGTACCCCTTGCGCGGCCGGGCCACGCCGCCAGCAACGATGCGGTGGCGGAGGTGGCCCATGTCTGAGACGTTCTGGCTGCTGCTGGCCGCGGTGCTGGCGTTCAGCGGCATGGCTTGGCTCGCGCTGGCGATGGAGGTGCACTGGGGCCAGGTGATGCACCGGCATGCCGACGATGCCCAGGGCCCGCGCCGGCGGCTGCGCGCCTTGGGCGCGGCCGCCTTGCTGTTCTCATTGCTGGCCTGCGGGGCGGCCGACCGGCCGTCGATGGCGGTGCTGGTGTGGACCATGCTGCTGGCCGGCAGCGCGCTGGGCGTGGCCATGGTGCTCAGCCGCCGGCCCCGGTGGCTGGCACCCTGGGCACTCGGCGGGCGCGCCATCCGGCCCGCATGAATTTCGCCGACACCCCACAGACCCTGCGCGAGGCGGGCTTACGCCCCACCCTCGGGCGCACCACGGTGCTGAACCTGATGGCGCAGGCGGGCGGCGTGCCACAGTGCTGCGAGGACCTGTACCGCAGCGCGATGCAGGCCGGGCACGCCCTGAACGTCAGCAGCATCGCGCACGCACTGGCCGATCTGGAGCGGGCGGGCTTCATCGAGCGCTTCACGTCGAAGGAAGAGCGCCGCCTCTACTACCGACTGCCGGCGCGGGCCACGGCCGACCCCAGCCTGCCGGTGGTCCTGGAGCACCACGGCCACAGAACCCCGCTGGACGATCCCCTGGTCGCGCTGCGCCTGGCCCGCTGGCTGGCGGACCAGGGCGAGGTTCTCGGGGAGCTCGACTTGCTGGTGGTGAGGATCGAACGAGGCCCGCTCGCGGCCCCGGACGGGACCGGTCACTGACGTGATCGAACGCTTTCACGGCGAACTGCTGAACTTCCTCACCCGGAGGGTGGGCAACCGCGACCTCGCGGCCGACCTGACGCAGGAGAGCTTTGCGCGCGTCTATTCGGTCGCCGGCGCCCGCCCGGTGATGGAGCCACGCGCGCTGCTCTACACCACGGCGCGCAACCTGCTGACCGACCACCACCGACGAAGCACCGTGCGTGGTACGGCGGCGTTTGGCCCAGTGGACCCCGAATGCGATGAGCACGCCGGCCCCGACACCCACCAGCCCGAGGTCATCCTCGACGGCCGCCAGCGCCTGCAGCGGCTCGAACAGACCCTGGCCGCCCTGCCGCCGCGGGCGCGCGAAGCCTTTGTCCTCGCCAAGATCGATGGCCTGAGTCGCGTCGAGGTGGCGCAGGCCATGGGGGTGAGCGTGAGGACGGTGGAGTCGCACCTGGAGGTCGCCATGCGCGCCTGCGCGCAGGCTCTGCCGGGCCGCGCCTCGTCGCGCCGGCATGCCATCACGTCCATGCTGGCCGTGGGCAGCCTGGCCTGTCTCGGCGGCTGGGCCGGCTGGGCCCACTGGCGGGCGCAGCCCCTGTACCAGCAGGCGTTCAGCACCCGGCGCGGCCAGCAGCAGCGGCTGACCCTGCCGGACGGCAGCCATCTGCGGCTGGACACCGCCACGCAGATCGAGGTGGCCTTCCACCGCGGTCACCGCAACGTCAGGCTGCTGCAGGGCCAGGCCTTCTTCGAGGTTGCGCCCGACAGCGCACGGCCTTTCCATGTGCGCGCCGATGCGGTGCAGGTGACCGTGGTGGGCACGCGATTCTCGGTGCGGCTCACGCCCGAGGTGCCCGGGCGCGCCGGGGTGGAGGTGGCGGTCGAACACGGACGTGTGCGCGTGGCTGCTGGTGATGGCGTGGCGGCAGCGTGGCAGCCGCTGCTGCTGGAGGCCGAGCAGCGGGCGGTCTTTGACACTGCCGGCCGGCTGCGGTCGGTGAAGCGGCTGCCGCCCGGGGGCGCGGCGCCCTGGCGCGAACGCCTGCTGAGCGTGGACAACCGGCCGCTGGCGCAGGCGCTGGCCGAGTTGGAGCGCCATGCACCCCAGGGCATCGCGTCGATCGACCCCGCGGTGGCCGGCCTGCGGTTGAGCGGCACCTTCGACCCGCACGACGCCACGAGCACCCGCCGCCTGCTGACGGCGGCGCTGCCGCTGCGGCTGGTTCCCGGGCCCACCGGCGTGCACCTGGAGCCGGCGCAACGACCGCCGGCACCGGCCCCGCAAAAAAAGTAGGAAGTCCACTCCGGCAACACCGGGGCTGGTGCGTCTACCGGAACGACCGCCTGTCTCAATCCGTCGTTGGAGTTCCCATGCACCGCTTCACCCCCCGGCCCGCCCCGCTGGCCCTCGCCCTTTCCCTGGTCTTCGCCTCCGGCGCCCTGTGGGCGCAGGGCAGCGCCAGTCTGGCGCCCGATGCCGCGCCCATCGCCATCCACCTGCCCGCCCAGCCGCTGGGAGAGGCGCTCAACGCCTGGGCGCGCCAGACCGGCGCGCAGCTGGCCGTGCAGCAATCGCTGGTGGCGGGCAAGACGGCACCCGCTGTCGCCGGCCCGCTCACTGCCCGCCAGGCACTGGACCGCCTGCTCGCCGACAGCGGCCTGACCGCCACGGTGGAGGGCACGGCGGTCAGCATCCAGCCTGCTGCGCCCAAGGCCCCGACCTCCGACGCGGCCTTGCCCGAGGTGAGGGTCACCGCCAAGGCGCTCGGTCCGGCCTCCCCGCTGGGCTACCTGTCGCAGCACAGCAGCACCGGCGCGCTGGGCGACAAGAAGCTGCTGGACACCCCGTTTTCCGTCGCCACGGTGGACAGCGACGACATCGCCGAACGCGGCGCCAAGTCGATCGGCCAGATCTTCGCGAAGGACGCCGCCGTCTCCACTCCGACCAACTCCTTCGCGACCGACTGGTGGGGCACACAGATCCGAGGCCTGCCGGTGCGCAACACCTACATCGACGGCATCCCGATGCTGCTGTACTGGGGTGGCGACTTCCCGACCGAAATCACCGAGAGCGTCACCGCCCTCAAGGGCCTGACCGGCTTCACGTACGGCTTCGGTGAGCCGGGCGGCGCTCTGAGCTACCTGCTCAAGCGCCCCAAGGCCGACAACGAAACCCTGGTGCAGCTGGGCTACCGCAACCCCAGCCTCGCCTCGGTGCACCTGGACACCAGCCGGCGGCTCTCCGAAGACACCGGGCTGAGGGCCAACGCCGCCACCGAACACGGCACCGCCTACAACGCTGCCAGGATCGACCGCACGGTCGCGTCCCTCGCGCTCGACCAGGCCCTGAGCGGCTCGGTCCAGTGGCGCAACACCGTGGCCTACGAAGACAGCCGCAACCAGGCCGAGCCCATCCAGCTGTACCTCGAAGCCTATGACCACGTGGGCAGCGACGGGCAGCTGCCCACGGTCACCTACGACTACGACCAGCTCAACGTCGACAACGCGTACTACCAGACCAAGACACTGCTGGCGTCCACCGGCATCGACTGGAGGATCGACGACCAGTGGACGCTGAAGACCCAGCTGGGCTTCTCGCGAAAGAACCACCGGTCCAACAAGGCCTTTGCCAACCTGCTCAACCGCGCGGGCGACTACACCGGCTCGATGTACAACTTCGCCGGCCAGCTGAACAATGTGTTTTCACAGGCGGTGCTGCAGGGCACGGTGCAGGCGGCAGGCATGAAGCACGAGCTGGTGGCCGGGGCCGGCCTGCAAGCCAGCCGCGACCGCTGGGCCAGCGAGTTCTACTGGTCGAACGACTTCGACGGCAACCTCTACCGCGAGCAGACCTTCCGGTCCACCCGCACACCCGACTTCGCGCTGCTGCCGGTGAGTTCAGACACCCGCCAAACCTACGCCTTTGCGAGCGACACGCTGCATTTCAACGAGCGCTGGCAGGCCATTGCCGGGCTGCGGTTCACGCGCTACCGCATCAAGGACCTCGACGGCGACCCGACCGTTGACTCTGCCTACCGGATCAGCAACGCCAGCCCCACCCTGGCCCTGATCCACAAACCCGACGCCCACACCAGCCTCTATGGCAGCTATGTGGAAGGGCTGGAGCCCGGCACCCGTGTCAGCCCGCCCTACGCCAACGCCGGCGAGCTGCTCAAGGCCACGGTGTCCAAGCAATACGAGATCGGCGCCAAACATGAGCACGGTGGCGTCGACTACGCCGTGGCGCTGTTCCGCGTCGAGCGCGCCAACCAGATCGACGCGCTGCGGGGCGGCGAACGCCACCTGACACAGGACGGCCGGCTGGTCTACCAAGGCATGGAACTCAGCGGCGCCTACCCGCTGGGCAAGACCCTGAGCGTCGGGCTCTCGGCGGTTTATCTGGACGCGACCATCGACAAGGTCTCGATCGACAACGCCGCCCTCCAGGGCAACGCCCCCTCGTTCGCGCCCCGTTGGCAGGTGGCGGCCAATGTCCAGCACCTGGTGCCGGGCGTGCGAGGCCTGAAGCTGCATGGCACCGTCCGTTACGCGGGCGCCTCGTTCACCACCGACGCCAACACCCTGCAGATCCCGTCCCGCACGGTGGTCAACGCCGGGTTCAGCTACGACTTCGCGGTCCGCGGACAGGCGCTCACCCTGCTGGGCAACGTCTACAACCTGTTCAACAAAAAGTACTGGGCCGGTGGCGGCTGGTCGGCCGGCAACGTGGGTGAGGCACGCAACGTGTCGCTGAGCCTGCAGGCCCGGTTCTGAAAGCTTGATCTGGATCAAATCCGCTCGACAGTCAGGATCGCCGGCGAACACATCTAAAATAGAATCGTTCTCATTTGCCATCAACAGGAGCAACCACCGATGAAACTGCACACCGTCGCCGCCGCCGTGCTGGCCCTGGCGTCCCTGACCGCCGCCTCGCTGCCCGCCCACTCCCAGACCACCGCTCCTGCGGCCGCGGCGGCCGCTGCTGTCGACCACAAGGCCGTGGCCGCGCACTACGCCACCCTGGTGCACGCCAGCTACGCCGACACCCTGGCTGCTGCCAAGGATCTGCAGGCCGCCATCGCCGAGTTCACCAAGGCCCCCTCGGCCGAGGGTCTGAACAAGGCCCGCAAGGCCTGGCTGGACGCCCGCGAGTTCTACGGCCAGACCGAGGCCTTCCGCTTCTACGGCGGCCCGATCGACGACGACAAGGGCCCCGAGGGCCAGATCAACGCCTGGCCGCTGGACGAGGCCTATGTGGACTACGTGACCGGCAAGCCGAAGGCCGGCATGGTCAACAACGCCAAGTTCAAGATCACCAAGGCCGCGCTGGCCAAGGCCAACGAGCGCGGCGGCGAGGAGAACATCAGCGCCGGCTGGCACGCCATCGAGTTCCTGCTCTGGGGCCAGGACCAGAGCGAAACCGGCCCGGGCAACCGCTCCTTCGAGGACTACGTGGCGGGCAAGGGCGCCAATGCCGAGCGCCGCGCGCAGTACCTGACCGTGGCCACCGAGCTGCTGGTGGACGACCTGACGGCCGTGACCCAGGCCTGGGAGCCGAACGCCAAAAACTACCGCGCCAAGTTCGAGAAGGGCGGCAAGGAGTCTGTGCGCAAGATCATCGTCGGCCTGGGCTCGCTCTCGCGCGGTGAACTCTCGGGCGAACGCATGGAGGTGGCCCTGAACTCGCAGGACCAGGAAGACGAACACTCCTGCTTCTCCGACAACACGCACCGCGATGTGGTCACCAACGCCAAGGGCATCCAGAACGTGTGGACCGGCGAGTTCAAGCGCCGTGACGGCAGCGTGCTCAAGGGCCCCGGCGTGCGCGACCTGGTGGCCGTGAAGAACCCGGCCCTGGCCGAGAAGACCACGGCGCAGATCGCCGACTCGGTGAAGGGCGCCGAAGCGATTCCCGCACCGTTCGACCGCGCCATCGTCAAGGGCTCGGCCGGCCGCCCGGCCATCGAGAAGACCATCGCCAGCCTGGTGTCGCAGTCCAAGCTGCTGGTGGAGTCTGCGTCGGCCGTCGGCATCGCCAAGCTGACACTCGTGGAGCCCTGATCCTTCATGAACCTCCTTCCCACAGCCAAGCGCTTCGCGCCAGCCATGGGGGCCGCCGCCATCGGTGCGGCGGCCTGGGTCCTCGTCGGGCCCGCCGCCGCCGACGCCGACCCGGACCCGCTGGGCGAATTCACCGGCGGTGCCGCCACCGTGCACACGACGGGCAAGAATTCGTTTTCGTTCCCCCTGGCCACCCTGGACGATGCCGAGCGCACGCGCTTTGCCATCGGCAACTCCTTCTTCAAGCGCAACTGGGTCGAAGCCCCCGCCTCCACCACCGCGCGCGACGGCCTGGGTCCGCACTTCATCGCGCGCTCCTGCGCCGGTTGCCATGTGATGGACGGCCGCGGCGCGCCGCCCGACTGGAAAAAGACGCTCGGCCCCGAGCCCGACAACACGGTCGCGCTGCTGTTCCGCCTCTCGGTACCTGGCACGCCCGCGCCGCACGACGGCGTGGTGCCCGAGCCCACCTACGGCGACCAGTTCAACAACGCCGGCATCCAGGGCGTGAAGGCCGAGGGCACGGTGCGCATCCACAGCACGCCGGTGCACGGCCGTTTTGCCGACGGCACGCGCTACACGCTGCACCAACCCGTCTACCGCTTCACCGGGCTCGGCTACGGCCCGATGGCGAAAGAGGTGATGGTCAGCCCACGCATCGCGCCGCACATGGCAGGCCTGGGCCTGCTCGAAGCCATTCCCGAAACCGAGATCCTCGCCAACGCCCGCACGCAGGCCGCAGCGCCAGGCCCCGTCAAGGGCCAGCCCAACCGCGTCTGGGACGCCTTTGCGCAGAAAGAGGTCATCGGCCGCTTCGGCTGGAAGGCCAACACCGGCAGCCTGGCGCACCAGAGCGCGGGCGCCTTCCTGGGCGACATGGGCATCACCAGCAGCGTCAACTGGCGCGAAGCCTGCACACCCGCGCAGAAGGACTGTCTGGCCGCTCCGCACGGCGGTGGCAAGCGCACCGGCCACGACGGGCTCATGCCCTCGTCGCAGGCCAGCGCCCAGGTGCCCGAGATCGACGACAAGACCCTGGACGACGTGGTGTTCTACGCCGCCACCCTGGCCCCCGCCGCGCGCCGCAAGGCCGACGACCCGCAGGTGCTGCGCGGCCAGGCGCTGTTCGCCCAGGCCCAGTGCGCCACCTGCCACCGCCCGAGCTACGTCACTGGCGAGCCGCTGTTCCCGCGCCTGACCAGCCCCAAGGTGGCCGGCCAGCGCATATGGCCCTACACCGACCTGCTGCTGCACGACATGGGCGAAGGCCTGGCCGATGGCCGGCCCGACTTCCTGGCCAATGGCCGGCAGTGGAAGACGCCGCCGCTGTGGGGCGTGGGCCTGTTCCGGGACGTGAACGGCCACCAGCGCCTGCTGCACGACGGTCGCGCCAACGGCGTGCTCGAAGCCGTGCTGTGGCATGGCGGCGAGGCGCAGCGCTCGAAAGAACAGGTGCTGAAGTTCACGAAGCAGGACCGCGACGCGCTGGTCGCGTTCGTCAACTCACTATGAGCACACACCCCCTGCGCCGCTTCGCGGCTTCCCCCTCTCTCGCCTTCGGCGGGAGGGGGACCACACCAGCGGCCCGGCCAAGCCGGTTCCGCGGTGTGTGCTGGATGCTCGCCACCTTGGCTGGCATGTGCGTGCTGGTTGGGGGCGCGCAAGCGCAGACCGGTGGCGCGCTCGCCTTCCCCTACTACAGCGGCGAGCACGCGCTGCAGGGCCTGTACGCACAGCACCTGCCGCCGCTGGCGCGCGACTTTGAAGCGCAGGCCAAGGCCCTGAGCACCGCCGCGCGCCAGCACTGTGCCGGACCCGCCGCCACGGCGGCGCTGAAGGACGCGTGGCGCCGGGCCCTGCTGTCGTGGCAGACGCTGTCCAGCCCCGCGCTGGGGCCGGTGATCGAGCGCCGCTCGCAGCGGCAGATCGACTTCTGGCCCGCACGGCCCGCACTGCTGGCCAAGGCGCTGGAGCGCGCGCCGCAGACGCTGGCCGACATGGAATCCGTCGGCACGCCGGCCAAGGGCTTTCCGGCCATGGAACAGCTGCTGGCCGCCCCGTCCTCGCCCACCCAGTGTCCCTACCTGGTGTTGCTGGCCGACGGCATCTCCGCGGAAGCGGTGGCGCTGCGCGCGGGTTTCGACCAGCTTGCCGCGCGCGACTGGACCGGCGACGAGGACGCCGCCCGCAGCGCCTTCGCCGAATGGATCAACCAGTGGCTCGGTGGCCTGGAGCGGCTGCGCTGGGCCCACATCGAGCAGCCGGTGCAAAAGGCCCGCACGGCCGGCAAAGGCCATGCGCCCGAGTTCGCCCGCACGGCCTCTGCCGACAACGCCGCGGAGTGGCGCGCGCAGTGGCAGGCGCTGCGGGCTCAGGCGCGCCTGACCGCTGCGCAGCGCGCGCAGCCACCACAACCGGGCCAGGGTCTGGTGCCCATCGAGGCGCTGCTGATGGGCAAGGGACACATCGCCCTGGCGCAGCGCTGGGCGCAAGCGCTGGACCGCGCCGACGCCGCCATCGCCGCGCTGCCCGCGAAGGCGGGCGAGAAGGAGCTGATGGCGCTGTCGAAAACGCTCAAGGGCGTGACCACGCTGTTCCAGACGGAGGTGGCGGCGGCCCTGGACGTGCCGCTCGGGTTCTCCGATGCCGACGGAGATTGATCCCCCCCGCGCCGCGGGAAGGGGCTCCCCCCGCGCCGCCTGCGGCGTCACCCCCCTAGGGGGGCCACACCTGCGGCCCGGCGGAGCCGGTTCCGCGGTGTTTCTCGAAGGGGGCATTTCGCGCCGGGCGCTGTGTCTGCTGGGCGTGGGTGCGGTGCTCATGCCTGTTGCCCGCGCGGCGGGTTCCAACGCCACCCTGCTCGCCGCCTGGCAACAGCAGGACGAGCAGCGCATCGGTCTGCTGTCCGTTGGCGACACGTCGTGGTCGGTGCAGCGCTCG
This sequence comes from Hydrogenophaga pseudoflava, assembly GCF_031020795.1. Lineage (GTDB taxonomy): Bacteria > Pseudomonadota > Gammaproteobacteria > Burkholderiales > Burkholderiaceae_C > Hydrogenophaga > Hydrogenophaga pseudoflava_A. Next base: position 84,312 of record NZ_JAVHJP010000008.1, on the reverse strand, counting down.
CTGGTGGTGCCGACGCGGGCGCATGGCCTGTGGGCCGAAGACGGCGGTTCGGTGCTGGCGGTGGCGCGGCGGCCGGGTGACTGGCTGTTGCGCTGGCACCCGGCCAGCGGCCGCACGCAGTGGCACTGGATCGGCGGGGACCGGCGCTTCAACGGCCATGTGGTCACCGCGCCCGGGGGCGCCTCGCTCTGGACCACCGAGACCGACCTGGACACCGCGATGGGCCGCATCGGGGTGCGCGACGCTGCGTCGCTGGAGAAGACCGGCGAGTGGGCCACGCACGGCATGGACCCGCACCAGCTGCTGGCGCTGCCGCAGGCGGTGGGCGAACTGCCCGCCGGCACGCTGATGGTGGCCAACGGCGGCATCCCCACGCTGCCCGAAACCGGGCGCAGCAAGCGCGCGCTCGGCCGCATGGACGCGTCCCTGGTGGCGCTGCACCCCGGCAGCGGCGAGCTGCTGGGCCAGTGGCGCCTGGACGACCCGTTCCTGAGCCTGCGCCACCTGGCCTTCGACCCGGTCTCGGGCACGCTGGGCATCGCGCTGCAGGCCGAGCACCCGCAGGCCACCGACAAGGCCGGCGCCCCGGTGCTCGCAGTGTGGGACGGCCGCACGCTGCGCGCGGCCGAAGGCCAGCCGCCGGTGGCCGGCTACGGCGGCGACATCTGCGCCTGGCCCAGCGGCGGCTTCGCGGTCAGCTGCCCGCGCACCCACCAGCTGGCGCTGTTCGACGCGCGCGCTGTCTGGCGCAGCGCCCTGCCGCACCGCGAGGCCTGCGCGCTGACCAGCCGCGACGGCCACTGGTGGCTGGGCGGCGCCACTGGCGTGCTCGGCGACCAGGGCGAAGCCCGCGCCACGTCCACGCCGCTGCAGCTCGACAACCACTGGGTGCCGCTGGCCTGAGGGGCGTGAGCCCAGCTGCCCGAGGAGGGTTGCGGCCCACCGCAAGTGGTGGAGCCGGTGGGCGCCAGCGTGTGGGAACATCCGGCCTCGTCGTTCACAACAACCGTTTTCAGGGAAGCCGCCATGACACAGAAGATCGATCCCGCCAAGCTCAAGGCCGCCGCCGAGCGGCTTGAATGGGTGTGCCAGCAGTATCCGCACGAGGAGCGGGTGCAGGGCCTGCTGGAGAGCATGCGCTCGTTGATAGAGGACGCCAAGGCAGGCAGGGTCCACGCACCCATCTCTGATCGGCACGACATACCAGGCAGATGGGCTGTCTCCGGCGAGGGCCTTTACCGAGACTACAAAGATCCAGACGTTGAGGGCGCCTATGTGGCGTTCGCGATAGAAATGGAAGGGGGACTGTCTCAGGACGACCAGGACATCAACGCCATCATTGAGAACATCAGGAAAGGCACTCTGTCATGAGTGAGCCGGATCTGACGCCTGACGAACTCAAGCGGATCTACGACGAAAAGACCATCAGGGAAGCGCTGACCTTCAAGCCCCAGGGCGTCAGCGAAGAGGAGGCCAAAAGGTACCTGAAGAGTCCTGATGGAATCAAGTATCTGACCAGGCTCAACGAGGCCGCACCCGACGCTTCCATAGACAAGCTCCGCGAGCGCGCCATCGAACAGATCACCTCCGGCCGCGAACTCCCCCGCATGGAGATGCTCGACGAGCCCCTGGTCAAGATCGTCCCCAAAGGCCAGACGCCATCTCCCTTCTCCCCGTTCTGGGCCAAGGAAGCCGACCTCGATGCCGCCATCCAGGAGGGCCGGAACCTCTCCCACCACTTCGCCCTGCCGGTCACCAGCGAATCGCCCCGGTACGACGTCTACCGCATCACCCCGAAGGCGCCCACCGAGGTGTTCGTCAACACGGTGGCACCCACCAGCGAGCTGGACGGCCAGGTCAGCAAACCCGGCGGCGCGCGCCAGTACCTGACACCCAACCGCCAGCTTTACGAACCGCACGAATTCGTCAGGACCGTCGACAACCGCCTGCACCTTCCGGTCAAAGGGCATGGCATTCGTCCTGCCGTCAAAACCGCCGGCGTGCTCGGCACGGCCTACGGCGCATATGACGCCAAGAACCAGGTCGACGCAGCCATAGCCACCGCGCGCTCCAACCGCGAGCAGTGGGTGCGCGGCGGCGAGGAGACCGCCAACCAGGCCGTCAAGACCGTGGTCACCGGTGGTGCCGCCACGGTGGGCGCCATTCCCGGCGCGGCCGCCGGCGCGCTCACCGGCCCGGTCACCGGGCCGGTCGGGCCGGTGGTCGGTGGTGTGGCCACCGGGGGCGCTGCGGCCTATGGCGCCGAGAAGCTGTACGAGGACTCTCGTCTGCAGCAGTGGAGCAAAACCCTCGGTCGCGAAGTGGGTCAGCTCGGCTACGACCACGTCTCGAAGGAAGGCCGCCTGCTGCGCCAGGTCAATGGGCTGAAAGAGGAACTGCAGCACTCCACCGAACCAGCCGAGCGCGCGCGCCTGCAGACCCGGCTGGATGCGGCCAGCGCCGCCTTCGGCAAAGAGGCCGAGCGCAACGGGCGCTACTTCGAGGGTCGGGCGTGCATCGACAAGGGCTGGGAGCAGATGCACGCGCGCTTTCCCAAGGTGGACAAGGACGATGTGAACGAGGCCCTGGCCCGCCACATCGACGCCGGCAAGCAGCCCCGTGATGCGGTGCGTGGTGCCTACAGCGACGCGGTGCACGGGAAGTACCCGCGCGCCCTGCCCCACGAACCGCTGGAGAACTACCGCGCGCTGAGCAACGAGCAACTGGCGCAGAAGCACCGGCAGTACGTGGGCGAGGTGGCGCAGGGCCGCCGCACGGTGGAGGCGCTGCAATCGAACACGGACTCGCACAACAACGTCGACCAGGGCTGGCCCAAAGCACTGGCGCAGCAGCGCCAGGCCGGGCGCGTGCAGCAGGGGGCCAACGAGCTGTGGCGCGACATCGGCCACCTGGGCGCGATCCGCGAGGTGTACAAGGAGCGCGGCCTGCCGCCGCCCGAGCTGCCGGCCGAACTGAAGCCCAGGGCCGCTCAAACCGAGCGGATAGCGATGGTGCAAGAGGGCGCGCCCGTGAGCGAGTTCAGCGTGCGCGAGGCGCAGTCGCGCAGCAGCGAGCAGCATTTGGCGCAGGCGCACCAGGCGGCCCATGCCCAGACGCAGGACACCGCCAGGATCGCCGAGGCGCCCGAACGCGCGATGGCCTGAGGCGCAACAGCAGAGCGTGGGGGCTACCCCTCCTCTCCGGTCAGCCGCGCCGGGTCGAGCAGCCGCTCCAGTTCCTCGCGCGGCAGGCCGGTGCGCTCAGCCGCCACATCGACGATGGGCCGACCCTCACGATAGGCCTGCTTGGCGATCTCGGCGGCCTGGGCGTAGCCGATCACCGGGTTGAGGGCGGTCACCAGCATGGGGTTGCGCGCCAGCGCCTGCTGCAGCCGCGCCTCGTTGACCTTGAAGCCGGCGATGGCCTTGTCGGCCAGCAGGGGCATCACGTTCGCGAGCAGCCCGATGCTCTCCAGCAGGTTGCGCGCGATCACCGGCAGCATCACGTTGAGCTCGAAGTTGCCCGACTGCCCCGCGACGGTGAGCGTGGCGTCGTTGCCGATCACCTGCGCCGCCACCATCGCCGTGGCTTCGGGGATCACCGGGTTGACCTTGCCGGGCATGATGGACGAGCCCGGCTGCAGGCTTTCCAGCTCGATCTCGCCCAGCCCGGCCAGCGGCCCAGAGTTCATCCAGCGCAGGTCGTTGGCGATCTTCATCAGCGCGACCGCCAGCGTCTTGAGCGCCCCCGAGGTGGCCACCGCCGTGTCCTGCGCGCCCATCAGCGCAAAGCGGTTGGCGGCCGGTGCGAACGGCAGGCCGGTGGCGCGCGCGAGCCCGGCGCAGCACAGCGGGGCGAAGCGCGGGTCGGCGTTGACGCCGGTGCCCACCGCCGTGCCACCCAGCGCCAGCTGCAGCAGCGCCGTGCCCGCGGCGCGCAGGGGCCCGGCCGCGGCCTCCAGCTGCGCCGCCCAGCCCCCCAGCGCCTGGCCCAGGCGCACCGGCGTCGCGTCCATGAGGTGCGTGCGCCCGGTCTTGACGTGGGCGTGGGTCTGTGCGGCCTTGGCCTGCGTGACCTTCACCAGGTGTTCGAGCGCCGGCAGCAGCCGCTGGTGCAGGGCCAGCGCCGCCGCCACGTGGATGGCGCTGGGCACCATGTCGTTGCTGCTCTGGCTGGCGTTCACCTGGTCGTTGGGGTGCACCGGCGCGCCGAGTTGGCGGCTGGCCAGCGTCGCGATCACCTCGTTGGCGTTCATGTGGCTGCTGGTGCCCGAGCCGGTCTGGAAGACATCCACCGGGAAGTGCGGCATCAGCGCCGCGTCGTCCTGGGCCAGCAGCGTGGCGCAGGCCTGCACGATGGCACCGGCCTCGCCGGCCGGCAGGGCCTGGAGTTCGCCGTTCGCCTGCGCGGCCGCGGCTTTGAGCTGCAGCAGTGCGCGCACGAAGCCCGCGGGCATGGGCTGGCCGCTGACCGGGAAGTTGAGCACGGCGCGCTGGGTCTGCGCGCCGTAGAGCGCCTGGGCGGGCACGCGCACCGCGCCCATGGAATCGTGTTCGGTGCGCCAGTCGCCGCCTTGCGGCGCAGGGCCGGGCGGGTGGGGTGGGTTCATGGGGATCCCTTCGGACGGCCGCAGGGCCGGGGTCTCATCGTGCGCCCGTCCGCCGGGCACCGCCCCGACGCCCCCCGATGCGACCACTGCGGGCAGGGTCAAGCGCGGCTCAGGGCACGGGCGCGCGGGGCGGTGTGACGGCCACGGCCTCGCCTTCCAGGCGGTCGCAGGCCTGCCCGGTGCGGCGGCACTGGCCGTCCGGCTCCAGCCAGGGGTGGGCATGGCCGCTGCAGCCGGTCTGGCAGATCACGGCCTGCGCCTCGCGCAGCCCGGCGTCCGCGCGGGAAGGGTTGGCCCGGGGGCCGGGCACGGGGCGGGCCTGCAGCACCGTCGGCCGCAGATCCCAGGCCACCGCCGTGCGCATGCGCACCAGCTCGCAGCGCAGGCGCAGGTTCTCCGCCTCCAGCGCCGCCTGCCGGCGCGCCCCGGCCTGCAGCTGTTCGGTGACGCGCTGCTGCAGCCGGCCCAGCCGCCCCACCAGCGCCCCATGTTCCAGCGCCAGGTCCTGCGCCACCGAGCGCACGCGCCCCTGCACCACCACCAGCCTGTTGTTCATGCCACGTCCTCCCTGTCCTTGAGTGGTTCACCCTCCGGCGCCAGCAGCAGCTGCACGCGGCCGTCGTCGTCCGCCACCGGACGCGCCCGCACGCGCCAGATCCGCTGCAGCAGCGCGGGCGTGAGGGTCTGCGCCGGCGTGCCGCCGGCCTGCAGCCGGCCGCCGTCCAGCACCCAGACGCGGTCGGCGTAACGCAGCGCCAGATTGGGGTCGTGCAGCACCGCCAGCACGCCCCCCCCCTGTTCGCGCGCCCAGCGGCGCACCGTCGCCATGGTCCCGTGCTGGTGGCGCAGATCGAGGGCCGCGGTGGGCTCGTCCAGCAGCAGCCAGCGCGGGCGGCCGTCGGGCAGCGGGTGCCAGATCTGGGCCAGCACGCGCGCCAGTTGCGCCCGCGCGCGCTCGCCGCCGCTGAGGCTGTTGAGCGCACGCTCGGCCAGGTGGCCCACATCGGTGAGCGCCATGGCCGCGCGCACGATGCCGGCCTCGTCGCGCGAGGGCTCCCCGCGGTGCGGGTAGCGGCCGAGTTCGACCACATCCCGCACACGGAAGTCGAAGGCCACGCCGCTGTCCTGGGGCAGCACCGCGCGCTCCAGCGCCAGCCGCCCGGCCGGCACCTCGCACAGCGCCCGCCCACCCAGCGCGACCCGGCCCTGCTCGGGCCGGCGCAGGCCGGCCAGCACCGACAGCAGCGTGGACTTGCCGGCCCCGTTTGGGCCCAGCACGGCCGCCACCTCGCCGGGGCACAGCCGCAGGTCCACGCCCGAGAGCAGCCACCGCGCCCCGGCCCGCACGCTCAGGCCCTGCGCGACCAGATCGTGCGCGCCGGGCAGGGCGTTCACAGGCGCCTCCCGGGTGCACCGCGCAGCAGCAACAGGAAGAAAGGCACCCCCACCAGCGCGGTGAGCACGCCCAACGGCAGTTCGGCCGGAGCGGCCACGGTGCGGGCCACCGCGTCGGCCGCCAGCACCAGACTGGCGCCCAGCAGGGCCGAGCCGGGCAGCACCCAGCGGTGGTCCGGGCCGGCGGCCAGGCGCACCATGTGCGGCGCCACCAGGCCGATGAAACCGATGATGCCGGTGGTGGCCGTGACCACGCCGACCGCCAGCGCGGTGACCACGATCACGCGGCGCTGGACGCGCTCCACCGGCACGCCCAGCAACACCGCCTGCGCCTCGCCCAGCGCCAGCGCGTTGAGCGTGCGCGCCAGCGGCAGCCCCAGAGCCAGCGCCAGCAGCGACAGCGCGGCCACCAGCTGCACCGCGCTCCAGCGCGCGCCGCCCAGGCTGCCCAGCAGCCAGAACTGCAGGCTGCGCAACTGCTCGTCGCTGGCCAGGAAGCTCAGCAGGCCCAGGCCGGCGCCGGCCAGCGCATTGACCGCGATGCCGGCCAGCAGCATCAGCCCCACGCGCGCGCCGCCCTCGCCACGCGAGAGCAGCCAGACCAGCGCGGTCACGCCCAGCCCGCCGCCAAAGGCGGTGAGCACCAGGGTCCAGCTGCCCAGGGCACGCGGCAGGTCGGGGAACCAGGCGGCGCCCAGCACGATGGCGACGCCCGCGGCCAGCGCGGCGCCGCTGCTCACGCCGATCAGGCCGGGGTCGGCCAGCGGGTTGCGGAACAGGCCCTGCATCAGCGCCCCGGCCATGCCCAGCGCGGCGCCCGCGCACAGGCCCAGCAGCAGGCGCGGCAGGCGGATGTTGAAGAACACCAGGTCGGCGCCGTCGCTCATGGCGTCCCCGGCGCCGGTGAGCGCGCGGGCGATCACGCCCGGCAACTCGTACAGCGGCAACCCGTAGGCGCCACGGCCGGCGGCCCAGAGCAGGGTGAAGAGCAACAGCAGCGCCAGCGCGGCCAGCAGCGCCGGGCCGGTGAGGCGGCGCGGCAGGGCGCCGTCGCGCACCGGCGCCCGCAGGGCGGCGGCCCCGCTCACCCGCCGTCCTCCGGCAGGTCACCGTCGAGCAGGTCGAAGCGGGCCAGCTGCGCCGGGTCGTGCGCGCAGACGCCCCAGTCGACGCAGTGGATGCGGTTGCCGTGCAGGTCGCGCAGTTCGAACTCGCGCGCGCCCCAGGGCCGCAGCATGGGCCCGCCCACCGACAGCCGGGCCAGCGGGTCCATGCCGGCGGCCTTCAGCGCCGCCCGCAGGCTGGTGTACAGGGTCTCGATGCGGTGCACCACGACGCTCTGCTGTGCGGGCGCGAAGCGCGCCGCCGGCAGGTCGGACGCCCGCAGCCGCTCGAAGCGCCCGGGCGGTGCGGCGCAGGCCCACAGCTGCAGCTGCAGCGGCCCGTGGCGCAGCAGGGCGAGCGCGCCCGGCACGTGTTGCAGGCACTCGAAGCCCAGGCGGCCGGTGTAGTCGGCCAGGGCGCGGGCCAGGTCGGGGGTGCGCAGCACCGCGCTCATGACATCACCACTTGCTGGTGCAGCTTCTCGACCACCTCCGGCAGCCTTGGACCGAAGCCCAGCAGCTCCAGCGCATCCAGGTGCAGCAGCGAGCGCCCGCCTCCGCGCTGCCGGTAGGCCGGCGTGAGCGCCAGTTCGGGCCGCTGCCAGAACTTCTCGGCCCCGCCCACGGCCTCCAGCCCCTGGGTGGTCATGAGGATCAGGTCCGGCGCCGCCAGGGCCATGGCCTCGGCGGTCATCGGCCGGTAGCCCTTGAAGCCGCCCAGCGCATTGGTGGCCCCCATGAAGCGGATCACCGCATCGGCCGCCGTGGCCTCGCCCGAAACCAGCGGGCTGCCCGTGTGCGAGAGCACGAACAGCACGCGTGGCGGGCGGGCCTGGCGGCCCCTGCGCACCCGGGCCTGCACCGCGGCCCAGCGGGCGTCCAGCCGCTCCTGCAGCGCCCGCGCCTCGGCCCCGCGCCCGGAAGCACGGCCCACGGCCGCCACCTTGCGCCGCACCTCGTCCCAGCGGTGGTCCGACTCGACCAGTTCGACCTTCACGCCCGCGCTGCGGATCTGGTCCAGCACCACCGGCGGGCCGGCGTCGGTGCCGGCGACCAGCGCATCGGGGCGCAGGGCCAGCAGGCCCTCGGCCGAGAGCTGGCGCATGTAGCCGACCTTGGGCGTGTGCTGGGCGGCCTCAGGGTGCAGGCTGGTGGTGTCGGTGCCCACCAGCAGCTCCTGCGCGCCCAGCGCATAGACCACCTCGGTGATGCCGCCACCGACCGTGACCAGGCGCGGCCGGCGCTCAGCGCCCGGCGTCCGGGGCCCGGCAACAGGGGCAGTCTGGCTCCACGAAGGCCTGCCAGCGGCGAGCAGCGCCGAGCCAGCCAGGCACACGAGCGCCCGCCGCCTGGGCGCGCTGGCGGACCAGTCGTTCGCGGGCGGTGACGCGGGAAGGCAGGGGTGTGACAGCGGTGAATCCATGGGTGTGGTGTCGGGGTGGCATGGGGTTCAGTCGGCCAGGCGGCCTACGGGTGCGAAGCCAGGGGTGTTCTGCCCGATGTGCCAGCAGACGCCGGCGGGGTCGATGACGACAAACTCGGTGATGCCCCAGGGCTGGTCCACCAGCGGCGTGACGCGCACGCCGTAGCGGGCGACCAGGTCCTGGGCCTGCACATGCGCGAACCAGGCCTGCACGTCGGGCACCAGCAGGTGCATCACCAGGTTGTCCGCCAGCGCGGGTTCGTAAAAGTCCTGCAGCAGGAAGGGGCAGCCGTCCACGTGGAAGTAGGCGACACCGCCGCCTTCCGAGCGCTGCTCGAAACCGAGGTCGGCGTAGAAGCGCTTGGACAGCGCGAAGTCCTTCGCCGGCACGAAGGCCTTGAGTTCGATGGCTTTGAGGGGGGTCGGCGCGTTCATGCGGCCACCTCGCCGGTGTGGCGCAGGGGCTCGAGCAGGGCGCGCCAGTTCTCTCGTTCGGGCTGACCGGGTTGGCGCGCGCCGAAGAACATGGCCATGAGCCCCCCCTCGTGATCGAACACCTCCAGCGAGGTCACGGTGCCGCAATCGCCCGGCTTTTCCACGATCCACGCGCCGGCGATCAGGTCTTCGCGCAGGTGCAGGTTGAAACCCGGGTCCAGCACGTTGAGCCAGGTCTTGCCGTGCACCGCCATGGGCTCGACCCGCCGCACCGGGCCGGTGTGGATCTGGATGCAGCCCGGGCTGCCGACGAAAACCATCAGGGGCGTGGCGTCCAGGGACGCGGCCAGCAGCAGCTGACGCACCGCGCCGATGTCCACACGCTGCGTGAAACGCCCTTCGACCAGACCGAAGGCCTGCTGGCGCTCCAGCCCGAACCGGCGCAGCAGGCCGAAGAACTGGTGCGTGTCGGTCATCTGCGCCCAGGCCTGCGCGAAGTCGGCCGCACAGTGCGCGGCATCGTCCTCGGCGTCGGACGTGGGATCCGGCGCACGCCCGGGCCGGAAGGCCACCGCGCGCAGCGGATCGGCCCAGCGCTGGTGCAACTGCGCCCAGGCACTCAGCTCGGTCTGGGCCCGCGGATAGACCTTGTGCACCGCCGTGCCATGGGCGTCAAAGAACTGCAGGCTGGCCTGCTCGGTGCCGCTGGCCTGCACCTCGGTGACCACGAAGCCGGCGTGCCAGTGATTGAAGAACAGCCGCAGGTCGATGTCCTCGCCCAACGCCAGGCCCACCGGGCCGCTGGACGAGAGGTTCCGGTAGACGCCGGTCTTCTCGTGCACCGTGCTGTCGTTGCGGGTCAGCGCCATCAGCGGCCCGCACGTTTCGAGCGCCTGGAGGATCTCCAGCCACCGGGGCTGCACGGGCACAGCACGCAACGGCTGGCTGTGCGCACCCACGTGCGCGGCCACCGCAGCCCCCTCGCTCAGGCCGATCGCGTCAGCGGCCTCGCGGGCGCGCAGTCCACGGGCGCGCGCCTGGGCGAATCGCTGACGGAGCTCTTCCGCCTTCTCGCCGACGTCCATCGCGGGCTCCCGGATGATGATCGGCGCGGCGTTCATTGCAGCGCCCCCGGGGCGGTGTGCCACAGGGCGGTCGGCACCGGCTCGCGCGAGCCGTGGGCGCCGGTCTCCTCCAGCAGGATCTGCCAGCGCGTGCGCAGGTTGCCCAGCATGCAGCGCATGGGCGGCGCCACCTCGGGGTGGTTCGCCAGGAAGAACAGGTTGGACACCAGCTTCTTGACGATCAGGCCCCGGTTCGGGCATTCGGCGCCGGCCTGGGCGTAGCCCGTCATCAGAGCAAAGGTGCCGGCCATCAGCGCGTCGACGGAAGGCAGCAGGTACTCCTCGTCGCCGGTGGCGTCGTCCTGCGCGAGGGGGTGGTGATGGGCGTCCATGGGGCCTCCTTGGGGTAGGTCAGAAGTTGGTCACCAGCGCCACCGAGACGCTGCGGCCGGGGGCGGTGTAGGCGTCCAGCACCGGGGACGTGGCGGCCACGCCGCGCACGTTGGTCCACTGCCAGTACGTCCGGTCGGTCAGGTTGCGCACGGCGGCGCTGAGGCGGGTGGCCGGGCTCAGCTGCCAGCTGGTCTTGAGGTCCAGCGTGGTGGTTGCTTTGGGCACGAACTGGGCCGGGGTCGCGCTGAAGTCCACGTCCTTCGCCTTCTTGGCCGCCACGTGCGTCAGGCCCAGGCCGACGGTCCAGGCGCCGAGTTTCTGCTCCAGCGCGGCGTGCAACTCGGCCGGGTTGACCGAGTTCAGCGGACGGCCGGTGCTGGTGTCCTTGCCTTGTGTGCGGCCCAGGGCCAGGCGCAAGGCGGTGGCGGCCGCCAGTTGCCAGCGCCCTTTGATCTCGGCCCCACTGAGGCGCACCTGGCCGCGGTTCACGGCCTGGTACCGGATCGGGTCGCCCGGCACGCCCGTGCCGCCCACGCGCACCAGCTCTTCGATGAAGTCGCGGTAGCGGCCGCTGAAGGCACTGGCCTCCCACTGGAAGTCCTCGTGGCCGCCACGCGCGCCCAGCTCCAGCGTCCGGCTTTTCTCCGGCTTGAGGTCCGGATTGGGGATGCTCTGGTAATAGCCCAGCGGATTGTCGAAGGAGTTGTTGAGCTGCAGCGCCGAGGGTGCCCGAAAGCCGGCCGCGACGTTGCCGAACAGGGCCCAGCGGTCGCTCACGCGGTAGATCGCGCCGAGCTTGGGAGACAGCGCCGACGCGCTCAGATCCGCCGGCTGCTTGGGATACAGCGCGTCGTCCTCGGCGTCCAGGCTCACATGGTCGTAGCGCAGTGCGGGCACCACCGTCCAGCGCTCGGTCTGGAACTCGTTTTGCACAAAGGCGCCCACGGTGTTCTCCGTGGTCTTGGGGAAGCGCTTGAGCGGGTAGCGCTCGTAGACCGGCGGCACGGTGCCGGTGACCAGGTTGTCGAGCTCGCTGCGCACCAGGTCCACGCCATAGACCAGCCGCTGCGACCAGCCGCCCGCCTTCGATGACAGGGTCTTTTCCCCCTGCAGCGTGGTCTGCAGCAGGCGCTCTTCATAGGTCACGTCGCGGCTGCGGCCGGTCACCGGGCCACCGGCCAGGCTGCTGCGCTGTTCCAGGGCCAGTTCCCGCGATTCGGCGTCCTGCAGCGCCAGGGTGGCCCGCAGCTCGTCGGCCCACGGGGCGTCCATGTGGAAGCGGCCATCCCAGCCCAGACGGCTGCGGCGCATGTCGGTGGTGCCGTCGAGGTCGGTCGTCAGGAAGCCGTTGGCCGCACCTCGGCCGCTGTAGGCCTCGACCTCGCTGCGCTTGTCGACGTGTTCGGCGGTGAAGCTGTGCTTCTGGCCGCCTCCGGGTGTCGCGATCCACTTGAGCAGTGCGCCCAGCGAGCGGTCGTCCTGCGGGTTGGGGGCGGTGCGGGCGCTGCCGGCCGATGTGTTACGGCCCTGGTTGTCCAGGGCACCGGCCGCACCGGCATGCAGGCTCGCCAGGTACTGGTGCCGCTCGTTGGGCGCCCCGGCGACCATCAGACCCACGCGGCGCCCGTCGTCCTCGGTGTCGGCCTGCAGGCTCAGCCGCGTCAGCACGGTCTGCCCCGGCTTCACCAGATCGCGTGGCTCGGCGGTGAACATGGCCACGTGACCGGCCAGGCCGTCCGAGCCGTACAGCGCCGAGCCGGCACCGCGCTGGATTTCCACGCGCGCAATGTGACCCAACTCGAAGTGATCGCGGCCGAACGCAGCCGAACCGAACACGCCACTGGTCAGTTCCCTCGGCATGCGCACGCCGTCGACCGTCAGCAGCACACGGTTGCCTTCCAGCCCACGGATGTTGAAGCCGGCGTTGCCGTCCCGGCCGGTGGAGCCGACCGCCGCGCCGAAGCGGGTGGGCGCGCGCTTCACCGACACATTGGGCAGCGTCTGCACCAGGTCCCGGATGTCCTGCACGCCCGCGGGGTCCAGCGCCTCGCGGTCCAGCACGTCGATGACCGCAGGCACCTCGGCCGGGTCCCGCTCGCTGCGCGACCCCGTGACCACCACGGTTGGCAGGCTGGCGGCCGGCGGCTCGCTGGCGGGAGGCAGTTGGGCGAAGGCGGCGGAGGGGGAGAGCACCAGCACGGCCAGCACCACGGGAGCCATTGCAGCGAGTGGGGGTCGGCAGGCGGCGGATCGAAGCGCGCAACGAGGAGGCATAGGCAGACCTGAAGAAGAAAAATATCTTCCCGGGCTGGCTGCACACTGGCCGCAAAGACGGCGCATGCCTGGCTGGCAGGGGTTGAAGATCCGTATTATATGAGAATGATTCGCATTAAGTATAGTGTTTCCGGTGGAGCGTGTACGAAGCGCGCATGAACCGACCACAATGTTGGGTCACACACAAAACAGGAAAGGACGGACCCATGAAAGGCGACCCACAAGCCATTGCCCATCTGCAGGCCCAACTCAAGAACGAGCTGACCGCCATCAACCAGTACTTCGTGCACTACCGCATGCTCAAGCACTGGGGCCTGGACAAGCTGGCCAAGAAGGAATATTCGGAGTCGATCGGCGAGATGAAGCACGCCGACTGGCTGATGGACCGCATCTTCATGCTCGACGGCCTGCCCAACCTGCAGGATCTGGGCAAGCTCAACATCGGCGAGAACGTGCCCGAGATGCTGGGCAGCGACCTGGCGTTGGAGCGGGCGGCTCAGGCCACCATCAAGGACGGCGTGGCCTACTGCGAGTCGGTGCGCGACTTCGTCTCCCGCGACCTGCTGATGAAGATCCTCGACGACACCGAGGAGCACATCGACTTCCTCGAAACCCAGCTCGAACTCATCGACAAGGTCGGCATCCAGAACTACCTGCAGAGCCAGATGGGCGACGAGAGCTGAGCCAAGGCCACCTGATGGGTGGCCAATCCCCTCGGTGCGCAGGGGACTTTGAGGTTTGAATGCGAGCAATTATCATTTGCCTACTCTTCCTCTAATCCCTGCGCCACCATGATCGTCTGTGTCTGCCGCCGTGTGAACGACAAAGCCATTGCCCAGGCTGCGCGCTGCGGCGCGAGTTTCGATGACATCCAGATCGACATGGGCGTGGCCACGCAGTGCGGACAGTGCGAATCAAGCGCCCGGGCCGTGTGGATGCAGTGCCGCCCTTCCCAGCCCACCGCCCACTTGCAGCTGCAGGCCAAGGCCCCGGCACCAGCCTGACCTTCTGGATGTCACAGCAAAAAGCCGCCTTCGGGCGGCTTTTTGCTGTGGAAAACCGAGCTTGCGCCCGCCGGATTCCGGCCCAGAATGTCACAGGCGCCCGAACCATCCGTTCGCAAAAAACGATGGTCACGCCGATCACCAAGATTTAGAATGCGCAATAGCTTTTCGCATTGCAGAATCAACACGCCGGAGACAGCCGAATGAGCACCGAACAAGCCCAGAACAAGCGCGCCGAGCTGCGCCTCGCCGCCCTCGAATACCACGAGAAACCCGTCCCCGGCAAAGTGGCGATCGCCGCCACCAAGCAGCTGACCAACCAGCGCGACCTGGCGCTGGCCTACTCGCCCGGCGTGGCGGCGCCCTGCGAAGAGATCGTGGCCGACCCGGTCAATGCCTTCAAGTACACCAGCCGCGGCAACCTGGTGGCGGTCATCACGAACGGCACCGCGGTGCTGGGCCTGGGCGACATCGGCCCACTGGCCGCCAAACCGGTGATGGAAGGCAAGGGCGTACTGTTCAAGAAGTTCTCGGGCATCGACGTGTTCGACATCGAGATCAACGAGAAGGACCCCGACAAACTGGTCGAGATCATTGCGGCGCTCGAACCCACCTTCGGCGGCATCAACCTTGAGGACATCAAGGCACCGGACTGCTTCTACGTCGAGCGAAAGCTGCGCGAGCGCATGAAGATTCCCGTCTTCCACGACGACCAGCACGGCACGGCCATCGTGGTCGGCGCGGCCCTGCTCAACGGCCTGAAGGTGGTCGGCAAGGACATCAAGGAGGTCAAGCTGGTGACCTCGGGCGCGGGCGCCGCCGCGCTGGCCTGCATCCAGCTGCTGGTCAAGCTGGGACTGCCGCGCGAGAACATCTGGGTGACCGATCTGGCAGGGGTGGTCTACGAAGGCCGCACCGAACTCATGGACCCGGACAAGGCGGTGTTTGCCCAGAAGACCGAGCAGCGCACCCTGACCGACGTGATCGCCGGCGCCGACGTGTTCCTGGGCCTGTCGGCCGGTGGCGTGCTCAAGAAGGACATGGTCGCCAAGATGGCCGCCAGGCCGCTGATCTTTGCACTGGCCAACCCGAATCCCGAGATCGCGCCCGAAGACGTGAAAGCGGTGCGCGACGACGCCATCATGGCCACCGGCCGCACCGACTACCCGAACCAGGTCAACAACGTCCTGTGTTTCCCCTACATCTTCCGCGGCGCGCTGGACGCGGGTGCATCGACCATCACCGACGAGATGGAGATCGCCGCGGTGCACGCCATCGCCGAGCTGGCGCAGGCCGAGCAGAGCGAGGTGGTGGCCGCCGCTTATGCCGGCGAGAAGCTGGCCTTCGGCCCCGAGTACCTGATCCCCAAGCCCTTTGACCCGCGCCTGATGATGAAGATCGCGCCGGCCGTCGCGCAGGCGGCGGCGGACAGCGGGGTGGCGCTGCGCCCGGTCACGGACATGGACGCCTACAAGCAGCGCCTGCAGAGCTTCGTGTTCGCCTCCGGCACCATCATGAAGCCGCTCTACGCCGCCGCCAAGACGGCGCACAAGAAGCGCGTCGCCTACGCCGAGGGCGAAGAGGAGCGCGTGCTGCGCGCCTGCCAGATCGTGGTGGACGAGAACCTGGCCCGCCCCACACTGCTCGGCCGTCCGGCCATCATCGCCGAACGCATCGTCAAGTTCGGCCTGCGCCTGAAGGAAGGGCTGGACTACGACGTGGTCAACGTCGAGCAGGACGCGCGCTACCGCGAACTGTGGACCACCTACCACCAGCTCATGGAGCGCCGTGGCGTCACCGAACAGCTGGCCAAGATCGAGATGCGCCGGCGCCTGACGCTGATCAGCTCGATGCTGCTGCGCCGCGGCGACGTGGACGGGATGATCTGCGGCACCTGGGGCAACACCCAGCTGCACCTGGACTACATCGACCAGGTGATCGGCAAGCGCGACGGCGCCAACTGCTACGCCGCCATGAACGCGCTGATGCTGCCCGGTCGCCAGGTCTTCCTGGTGGACACGCACATCAACTACGACCCCACGGCGGAACAGCTGGCCGAAATCACCCAGATGGCGGCGCGCAAGATGATGCGTTTTGGCATCACGCCCAAGGCCGCGCTGCTCTCGCACAGCAACTTCGGCTCGTCCAACCAGCCCAGCGCGGTCAAGATGCGCCAGACCCTGGCCCTCCTGCAATCGAATGCACCATGGCTGGAGGTGGACGGCGAGATGCACGGCGATGTGGCGCTCGACGCCGATGCACGCAGATCGATCATGCCGCGCTCGACCCTCCAGGGCGACGCCAACCTGCTGGTCTGCCCCAACATCGACGCCGCCAACATCGCCTACAACCTGCTCAAAACCGCGGCGGGCGGCAACATCGCCATCGGCCCGATGCTGCTGGGCGTGGGCAAACCTGTGCACATCCTTACTGCCAGCGCCACCGTGCGCCGTATCGTCAACATGACCGCCCTCACCGTGGCCGAGGCCAACGCGCAGCGGCAAGCTTGAATCCCATAGCAAGCACTAACTAATTCCCGGAGAAAATGCGGTGCCATCTGCTTAAATAAGCAGCAGCAACTTGCTTTTTTGCAACGCATCAGGCACACTAACGCGCTTGTATTTCAGGGTTAACCCACCCCCAAACGGGCCCAAATCCGCGCTGAGCGGACGCCCGTGGGCAGGTGGATGGCTTGAGGAACACAGGGACTTTGATGGGTCTGCAACCGATCCGGGCAAGTAAAAGCCGTGTCGGGCTGGTCGCGGGACTGGCCCTTTCTGCGGCTCTGGCGACGTCGCTGAGCACCATGTTGGTGCAGGCCCGGACTCCCTCCTCCGTACTTCCCGGTTCCGCGGTGGCTTCGGTGGCCTACACCGGCCTGCCGCCACAGGGACAGGAGGTCATGGAGCAGATCCGCCAGGGTGGCCCGTTCCGGTACGAGAAGGATGGCAGCGTGTTCGGCAACCGTGAGCGCCTGTTGCCCGGCCAGAAGCGGGGGTATTACAGGGAATACACCGTGCCCACGCCGGGGTTGAGGCACCGGGGGGCCAGGAGGATCGTGTGCGGAGGCCAGAAGCCGCGTTTACCCGACGCCTGTTATTACACCGAGGACCACTACAGCAGCTTCCGGCTGATCGTGCAGTGACCCGCGGTGATGTGGATGGATTTCAGTTTTCAACTTTGACTGTAGAAAGAGACGCGGAGATGGACACGCCACTTCGTAATGTTCGTACCAACATCGTTCAGTCGATCCGCGCGTTCGGCGTGAAGGATCTGCAGTTCGCCGCCGAGCAGCTGGGTCACCACTTCCTGTATGCCAACCTGGCCAAGGCCCAGAGCAAGCAGGACGTGCTCGAACTGATCGCCGCGCAGTACACCCTGCCGCCCCACTTCGGCAAGAACTTCGACGCCCTCTACGACTGCATGACCGATCTGGTCCACAAGTCGGGCCCGCAGACCGGCTTCATCGTGGTGCTCGAGCACATCCCGGCACACGCCAAGTTCGACAAGGAAGCGCGCGAGCAGTTGCTGGACATCTTCCGCGACGCCGCCGACTACTGGAGCGATCGCAAGATTCCGTTCCGCTGCTTCTATTCTTTCTCCGTTGCGCGCGCCCCAAAAGGTGAAGAGCCGATCGAGGTGGAAAACGAAGAACCCATGCCCACGGACAAGATCCTGGACGTCAGTCCGATGGCGCTGCGCATGAGCAGCCCGTTCAACGCCGGGTACTGGCTGACCGCGGCCTGATCGACCTCGGAGCTTCGAAAAAAGCCGCTGCCCCGCAGCGGCTTTTTTTCATGGCCGAACGGCCTGCGCAAGCGCGACGTACTCCGCCACCGGCACTTCTTCGGCGCGGCGCTGTAGGTCGAAGTCGCCCGCGAACCCCCTCGCTTCCAGCCACTTGCCCAGCGTGTTGCGCAGAATCTTGCGGCGCTGGCTGAACGCAGTCAGCACCAGTTCGCTGTAGGTTCTGAAATCCATCGCGGGCGGCTGCGCCAGCGGCACCATGCGCACCACCGCGCTGTCGACCCGGGGCGGCGGATCGAAGCTCTCGGGTGGCACAAACAGCACGCTCTCCATGGCATAGCGCCACTGCAGCATCACCGAGAGGCGCCCGTAATCGGCGGTCGCGGGCGCGGCCACCATGCGGTCGATGACCTCCTTCTGCAGCATGAAATGCTGGTCCTGAACCACCGCGACATGGTCGAGCAGGTGAAACAGGATGGGGCTGGAGATGTTGTAAGGCAGGTTGCCCACCACCCGGATCTGGCGACCCGGCCACCGGGCCGCCAGCGCGGTGAAGTCAACGCGCAGCACGTCGGACTCCACCACATCGAGCAGGCGGTGCTCCCGAAGGCGCGCCGCCAGGTCGCGGTCCAGCTCGATCACCGTCAGGCGCCCGAGGCGCTCGACCAGCGGCTGGGTCAGCGCGGCCAGGCCCGGACCGATCTCCACCATGGCATCCGAGGGCGAAGGCGCGATCGCTTCGACGATCGCGTCGATGATCGCGCTGTCGCTCAGGAAATGCTGACCGAAGCGCTTTCGCGCGACATGCTTCATGCGCGGGCGTTCCGACAGGGACTCAAGGCTGCGGCGATTCGCGCAGCTCGACAAAGGCGCGGCTGCGCACCTCTTCGGTCCAGGCGTTGATCGCGTCGTCGGCCTTCTGTTCGCGCACCAGTTCGCGCGCCATGTCGCGTTGTTCTCGCTCGCTGAGCGCGGCCTGGCGGCGTTCCTCCAGGCGGATCAGGTGCACGCCGAACCGGGACACCACCGGTTGCGACATCTCACCAGGGCGCAACGCATCCATCACCTGTTCGAACTCGGGCACGAACTGGCCGGGCGAGACCCAGCCCAGGTCCCCGCCCTGGCGCGCAGAACCATCCTGGCTGTGCTGGCGGGCCAGATCCTCGAAGCTGGCCTGCCCCGCGGCAACCTGTTGCCGGTAGCTGGCCAGCCGCACGATGGCTTGGTCCTGGCTCAGCTGAGCCCCGGGGCGCAGCAGGATATGGCGCGCCCGACTCTGCACGACACTCAGTTCGGGCAGCGGCGCCTGGCGCTTCTCCACGACCTTGAGCACGTGCAGCCCGGCCGCACTGCGCACCGGCCCGGCGACGCCGCCCACCGGCAGATTGCGCGTGGCTTGAACGAAGAGTTCGGGCAGGCGCGACAGGGGTCGGAGCCCCAGAAGACCGCCGCCGGCTGCCTCGGGCGCTGCCGAATACTCGCGCGCCTGGGCCGCGAGATCGGCACCGCCACGCAGTCGGTCGGCCACGCCCTGGGCGCGGGCCGTCAGCTCGCGCAGCTGGTCGGGACCAGCCCCTTCGGGCACCGCCACCAGCACATGACCCAGGTTGAGCTCCAGTCCTTCGGGCCGGGCCGCCTGCCGCTCGGCAATGAAACGATCAATGTCGGCCTCGGTGACGCGCACACGCGCCTCCACCTCGCGGTCGCGCAGGCGCTGCAGCAGCACCTGGTTGCGCAGCTCGCTGCGCAGCTTGTTGAGGTCCATGCCTTCGGCGGCCAGCCGCCGCCGGAAGGCCTCCACGCTGAGCTGGTTCTGCGCCGCCAGCGACTGCTCGGCCTGTGCCAGCGTGGCTTCGTCCACACGAACGCCCTGTTCGGTGCCCTGTTGCAACAGCGCCCGTTCGACGATGAGCTGCTCCAGCACCTGCCGGGCCAGCTCGTCGCGGGGCGGCGGGGTTCGGCCCTGGGCCGCCAACTGCTGCTCGACACGCAGCATGCGCTGCCGGACATCGAAGTTGGTCACCGGCTCGGAGTTGACCAGCGCGACGATGTAGTCCACGGTGCGGGTTGAGGGACCGCTGGCGGGGCGCTGCAGCTCCGAGACCGGACGCAAGGCCTGACCTTGCGCGGGCCAGGCGCCAAGCAGCAGCCCTCCGGCCAGCAGGATCTGCAAGCCTCTGCGGTGAACTCCCGGACAGTCAGTCATATTGCTGGAAACGGTTGGGCTGAACGACTTCTTCACGCAGGTACTGGTATTTGGGCACATTGGCCTGGATGCTCTGCAAGGAGCTGCCACCGACTTTCGAGAAGCCGTTGAACTCCAGCTGGAAGAGGATGCGGCGGTCCGACGTGGTGGCGCTGGTTTGCAGGCGCTCGAGGACGACGCGCCCCAGCCAGCATCCGGCGTCGTACTCGAAACCGGCGATCACGTCGATGAGCTTGCGGTCGGGCAGGCTGTAGTTCAGGCGGCCGACGCCGTACCACTGGCCCGGCCCCAGGGCTCGCCCTGGCACGGGCTCGGGTGTGCGACCCCAGAGGCCGGACAGCGGCCACTGCCAGCCCAGATCGAGCTGCTCGCTCACACCCTTCTGGATGCGGTAGGCCGCGCTGAGCACCTTGTAAGGGCCGGGCGTGTAGCGCCCGCCGAGCGTGGTGCGCCGCGACTCGCTGGCCTTGGTGTTGTATTGCACGTTGGCATCGACCGACCACAGCGGGTCCCACTGCACGCGGCCCGCCAGCAGGGTGTCGCTCAGCCGTTCCGTCACCGGCGTGCCGCGGGGCAGGGTGACGTTCTGGTCAGCCAGCAGGGCACGCTGGGCGACGCCCAGGCGAACCACTTCGGCGCCGGTCTCGGGGGCCAGCAGACGCGAACTCACGCCCACCGTCACCGCCCGGGTGTCGCTGATGCGGTCGTTGCCACTGAAGGCGTGCTCGGCGAACATGCTGGAGTAGTTGAAGCTGCGCGCGGCCGAGTCGTAGTTGGGCAGTTCGCTTTGATCGCGGAAGGGCGTCCAGGTCGCAAAGGCGCGCGGCTCCAGGGTCTGGATGTAGCTGGTGCCGAAGAACTCGGCCGGCCGCTCGAACACCAGCCCACTGTCGATACTGACCGTGGGCACGGTGCGCGTGGCCGACACCGTGGAGCCGGTGGTGTTGTCGTTGCTGTAGCGCGCCATGTGCACCCGCGCCTTGGGGATGACGAACCAGCCCGGTGCCTGCCAGCGCCGGGCAATCTGAGCCACCGCCACCGAGCGGTCACCACCGATCTCCCGCCCGGTCGGCACACCTGCACTCAGCACCGCCCGCTGGAAACGCGTGGCGTTGGTGGCGAAGGACAAATCCCATCCCGGGGCACCAAACAGCGTCTGGTTCGGCTGCTCGTACGAGAAACCCACCGACGGCAGCCGGTCGAAGGGCGGCGTGATCGGCGCGTTCACGTCCTGCAGGGTCTGGTACCGGTACATGCCGGCGCTCGCTGACCACGGCCCCTTGCCCCAGCCCATCGACACTTCGTTGTGCAGCAGGCGGGAAGTCAGCGAGGTGATGGTGCGCGGGAAGTCGCGCCAGTAGTTGTCGTCGCTGACCTTGTTGAGGTTCACCCGCAGCCCGATCGGGCTGCCCCCGCCGATCGGGCGGGTCAGCTGTTGGTTGTGCCGGTAGGCCACCGCCCAGCGGTCGTCGTCGCGCAGCTTGTCCGACGGCATGTAGGACGTGCGCAGGTTGCCGGAGTAGCCCGGTTGCAGGTAGCGGAACTCGCCCGAAAGGTCCAGACCGCGTTTGGTCATCAGCGTGGGCGTGACCGTCGCGTCGTAGTTGGGGGCGATGTTGAAGTAGTAGGGCGTGGACAGTTCCACGCCGCTCTGGGTGCTGATGCTCAGGCTGGGCGGCAGGGCCCCGGTCTTGCGCTGGTCCGACAGCGGGAAGCTCAGGATGGGCGCCGCCAGGATGGGCACCCCCATGAACTCGATCACGCCCGACTTGGCGATGCCGACGTCCTCCACCCGGTCCAGTTCGATGGACGAGGCGCGCACGATCCAGTCGGGCATCCAGGTCGAACCGGGCGGTCGCGGGCAGGTCGAGTAGCGGCCATCGTGCACCAGCGTGCGGTCGTCACCCATGAAGTCGACCCGGCGCGCGTCGCCCTTGCCCTCGTTCTTCAGCAGCGAGTATTCGGGCTGGTTGAAATGGCCCCAGTGGCTGTTGACATTGACCTCGGCGTCGGGACCGGTGAAGCGGTCGCCGTTGCGGTTGATGAGCACGTTGCCCTGGGCCTTGGTCTCGCCGGTGCGCTTGTCGTGCTCGATGCGGTCGGCCCGGATCACGGTGTCGTGGCGCCGCAGCTCGGCGCCACCCTGCATGACCGTCACCCCGTCCATCTCGCCCTCGAGGCTCTCACCCCAGATGAACACCGGCAGTTGCTTGCGGACCTCCGTCGGCACCTGCTGGACCAGCGTATCGCCCGGTTTGAGACGGATGGCCGCCGCATCCTGCCCGGCCGCGGTGTTCTGGGCCCAGGAGGGTGTGCAGACTCCGCCCAGTGCCAGAACGGCCAGCGCTCCCTGCACAGCGCGCGCCAGGGTGGTGGGTTCCGGGAGTCGCGCCAGGCGCGACGGGCGGGCGGGGCTGTTCAGGGAGGAGGAATCAGGTTTCAAGGCGGTGTGTGGCGAAACGGCCGTCTCTGATTTCGGTGGCACATGCCCCGTCGCTGTCGGTCGACCGGGCTTCGGACTGCCTGCGGACGTGGCCGCAGGCAAGAGGGATTTGTAGAATCTCCGGCCATTATCCTATGCCTCCAGCCCGGCCTGCCAGCGCGCCGGCGCCCCCGTCTCCCCCCGCTTGCATGACCCCTAACACCCCCGTTGTCACCTGGGCCGACCCGGCCCGCCAGACCGCCTTTGACCACTGGCTGCAAGGACTGGCCACGTCCCAGGGCCTGCGGCCACAGACGCTGCGTCCGGCCTCGGCCGACGCCAGCTTTCGCCGCTACCTGCGGGTGGACACCGAGGGCGGTGGCAGCCGCATCGTCATGGATGCACCGCCCGACAAGGAGAACTGCCAGCCCTTCGTGCACGTGGCCGGCCTGATGAAGGCCGCCGGCCTGCTGGTGCCGGACATCCTGGCCTGGGACGAGCCCCAGGGCTTCATGCTGCTGCCCGACCTGGGCACGCAGACCATGATGGAGCAGATTGACGCCGACAACCCCCAGGCCAACCATGCGCGCTATATGCAGGCGGTGGACACGCTGCTGGCCTGGCAACTGGCCTCGAAGCCCGGTGAGCTGCCCCCTTACGACGAGGCTCTGCTGCGGCGCGAGCTGCAGCTGTTCCCCGACTGGTACCTGACGCAGCACCGGCAGGTGAAGGTCGAGGGCGCCGTCGCGGCCACCCTGCAAAAAACCTTCGACACCATCGTGGCGCGCAATCTGGCCGCCCCCACGGTGCACGTGCACCGCGACTTCATGCCACGCAACCTGATGATCCCGGCCCGGCCCGGCGCCACCCCCGCGCAGCAGCTGGGCGTGCTGGACTTCCAGGACGCGGTGCACGGCCCCATCACCTACGACATCGCCAGCCTGATGCGCGATGCCTTCCTGAGCTGGGAAGAAGACTTCGTCATCGACATCACCGTGCGCTACTGGGAAAAGGCGCGCAAGGCCGGGCTGATGGACTTCGAGGACTGGCACAGCGACTTCGGTGCCTTCTACCGCGCCGTCGAATGGATGGGCCTGCAGCGCCACCTCAAGGTGGCCGGCATCTTTGCGCGCCTGACGCTGCGCGATGGCAAGCCCAGGTACCTGGCCGATGCGCCGCGTTTCATCGGCTACATCCGCGCCACCGCGCACCGCTACCGCGAACTGGCGCCGCTGCTGCGCCTGGTCGACGAGGTGGAAGGCCTGCAGGTCGCCAGCGGCTTCGCCTTCGGCCGGGTCTGAGCCTTCTTTCCAACGTGCCACGCTTTCACTGCCCCGTCCCGCTGAGCGCCGGCGCCGAGCTGGACCTGCCGCCCGCTGCGGCCCGCCACGTGCAGGTGCTGCGCCACCAGCCCGGCGATGCGATCACGCTGTTCAACGGCGAGGGCGGCCAGTGGTCGGCCACGGTCCTGCGCATGGGCCGAAGCGACGTGGCGGTGAAGGTCGAAGCGTTCGAGGACACCGAGCGCGAGCCGGGACGCCGCGTGCACCTGGCGGTGGGCATGCCGGCCAACGAGCGCATGGACTGGCTGGTGGAGAAGGCCGCCGAGCTCGGCGTGGCCAGCCTGCAGCCGCTGCACACCGCACACAGCGTGCTGCGCCTCAGTGGCGAGCGGGCGGCCAAGAAACAGGGTCACTGGCAGTCGGTGGCCGTGGCGGCCTGCGAGCAGTGCGGCGGCAACCGCGTGCCGGCGGTGCGGCCGGTGGCCGACGTGGCGACCTGGCTGCGCCAGAGCGACGCCATCGCACCGCTGCGCTGCGTGCTCTCCCTGGCCGAAGGCACTCGCCCGCTGGCGGAGGTGCTGCGCCAACAGCCGGCGGACGCGCCGGTGCTGTTCCTCAGCGGCCCGGAAGGCGGCCTGTCCGCGCAGGAGGACGCCCTCGCTCGCCAGGCCGGCTTCCTGCCCGTGACACTGGGTCCGAGGGTTCTGCGCGCCGAAACGGCCGCCCTGGCGGCGCTGGTGCAGGCGCTGGCCTGAGGCCGTCGCCCGCAGCGACCGCCGCGCCCCGCGTCACTGGACGGGCTTGGGAATGGCGGCGAGTTTTTCGGCCAGGTTCTCCAGCGCCTCGTCGACCGCATCGATCGCAAAGCCATAAAAATCGCCCCCGGCGCCACCCATGCGTTTGGAGTCGCTGTATTCCTCGGTCGCCACCGAGCCACCCGTGACCGCGTCCACCGCCTCGACCTTCACGGACACGGTGCCCTTGCCGGCCCCAAACATGCCACCGACCCAGCGCAAGGCCCGGTTGCCCGGGTCGTAGTCCATGGCGATCTTCAACCGCACCGCGCCGGCCACCGGGCCTGGATCGGTGTCGGCGACCGTCAGGCCTTCGTCCTGCAGCTTCTTGCGGGTGGACTGGGGCAGCTTCATTTCCATGGTCTTCTTGTCTTCGATCCGCTTCTCGTCCGGCTCGCTGTCGAGCAGCTTCACCACGATGTCGGTCACATAAGCCTGGGTGTACTTGCGGGGCGCTTCTTCGGCTTTGGCGTCGGCGGCCATCGCGGAAAACGACGGGGCGACGGTCATGAACGCCAACAGAATCAGGGCGCCGGTGCGGCGCGTGCACGCTGAAATCACTTGTCCTCCTTGTTGATGAATGGCCTCCGGTCGGAGGCGGCCACATCGTACAGGCCCCCTGGAAGGCCGCGCCCACTGTATAAACAACGGCTTATGAACAAGAACCTCTGGCTCCTGGCCGCCGCGCAAGGCCTGTTCCTGACCAACAACGTGGTCTTCATCGCGATCAACGGCCTGGTCGGCCTCTCGCTGGCACCCCTGGGCTGGATGGCCACGCTGCCGGTGATGGGCTATGTGGTCGGAGGCGCGCTGTCCACGCCGCTGGTGGCGCGCACGCAGAGCGCCTTCGGCCGGCAGGGTTCGTTCCAGATCGGCCTGCTGGTGGCTCTGGGCTCGGCCCTGCTGTGCTACTGGGCGGCGATGGACCGCAACTTCTGGTTGCTGGTGGCCGCCACCGTGGTGGCCGGCTACTACAGCGCCAACGGTCAGCTCTACCGCTTTGCGGCGGCCGAGCTGGCGGCGCCCGAGTTCCGCGAGAAGGCGGTGTCGCTCGTGCTGGCCGGTGGTCTGGTGGGCGCGGTGCTCGGCCCCAACCTGGCCAGCCGCACACGCAACCTGCTGGACGTGCCGTTCGCCGGCGCCTACCTCGCGCTGGCGGTGGTGGCGCTGCTGTCCATGGCGGTCATGGCCTTCATGAAGTTCCCGCCGCTGCCGCCCAGGAAGGCCAACGCCGACACCGGCCGGCCCCTCTCGGAGATCATGAAGCAGCCCGTCTTCATCGTCGCGGCCGCGGGCGCGGCGCTGGGCTATGGCGTGATGAACCTGCTGATGGCGGCCACGCCGCTGGCCATGCAGGTCTGCGGCTTCGAGTTCGAGGACGCGGCCCTGGTGCTGGAGTGGCACGTGATCGGCATGTTCGCGCCCGGCTTCTTCACCGGCCACCTGATCAAGCGCTTCGGCGTGCTCACCATCATGGGTGTGGGCGTGCTGCTGAACGCCGCCTGCATCGCCATCGCGCTCACCGGTGTGGACCTGCACCAGTTCCTGCTGGCGCTGTTCCTGCTGGGCGTGGGCTGGAATTTCCTGTTCACCGGCAGCACCACACTGTCGCTGCAAGCCTACAGGCCTGAGGAAAAAGACCGCGCACAGGCCGCCATCAACTTCTTCGTTTTTGCCACCATGGCGGTCACTTCCTTCGCCTCCGGCGCCCTCGTCACCACTCAGGGCTGGGCCTTGCTGAACCTTGGTTCGCTGCTGCCCGTGGCGCTCACCGGGCTGGCCCTGGTCTGGCTTGCCTGGCGCCGGCGCCCAGCCCACAATCCCGCCTGAACCGGCCCATGCAGGTGCCGGACACGACTTGTTGAGGAGCGCAGCATGGGACTGTTGGATTCACTGGTGGGTGCGGCCACCGACGCCGCTTTTGGCGGGCAGCAGAACACGCAACGGTCGCCCGGCGGCGTGGACCCGCAGCTGTTGATCGGCCTCATCGGCGCCCTGATGGACAGCGCAGGCGGACTCTCCGGCCTGCTGGCCCGGCTGCAGCAGGCCGGTCTGGGCGACGCCGCGGCCTCCTGGGTGGGCACCGGCGCCAACCAGCCGGTCTCGCCCGACGCGCTGGGCAGCGCCCTGGGCCCGGAGCTCATGGACCTGATCACCCGCCAGCTCGGCGGCAGCCAGCAGGAAGCCGCGGGCACCATGGCCGATCTGCTCCCGGGCCTGATCGACCAGCTCACGCCGCAGGGACAGGTGCCGGCGGACAACGGACTGGGCGCGCTCGGAGCGCTGCTCGGCGGGGGTCAGCGCGGCGGCACCGGGGGTCTGGACGCAGGTGACCTGATGGGCATGCTTGGCGGCCTGATGGGCCGCCGCTGAACCTCAGGCGGGGATCCGCGCGTCGAGCCAGGCCCGCAGTTCGGCGTACACGGCCGACGGATCGGCCTCGTTGAAGATTTCGTGGAACAGGCCGTCGAACCGGCGGCTGCGCACCAGTGCCGCCGGGGCGACGGCGGCAAAGGCGCGGCTGCCGTCGGGTCGCACCAGCCGGTCGGCACCGGCGTACATCAGCAGCGTGGGCACGGACCAGTTCGGTGCGGCCGCGACCACGCGGGGCCCGTTGCCGTCGATGAAGCGCGCCAGCCGCGCCGAAATGCGGTTGTGCACCAGCCGGTCCCGCTGGTAGGCCGCCACCTGCGCCGGGTCGTGGGAGATGCCGCGCGGGTCCAGCCCGTTCGGCACGGTGAGGTCGGGTGCCCAGCGGTAGAGCAGCCGGGTCAGTGCGCGCTGGAAGGCGTTCATGCCGGTGTCCAGCGCGGGCGACGAAAGCACCAGGGCGTCCACCGGTGCGATCCTGCGCTGCACGAAGGTGGCCGCCACCAGTCCGCCCATGCTGTGGCCCAGCAGCACCAGGGGGCAGGCCCAGGGTTCCGCGATGTGGCGGCGCGTGTCGTCCACCAGTTCCTCCAGATCCGCCAGCAGGTCGTCGTCGTCGGACAGCACCCCTTGATCACCACCCGAGTCGCCATGGCCGCGCTGGTCGTAGGCGCGCACGCAGAAGCCCCATTCGTTCAGGCGCTGCGCCACCGCGTCGTAGCGCCAGGCGTGTTCCCCCAGCCCGTGCACGATGAGCACGACGGCGCGGGGCCGCTGCCGCGACTGCAGGGGCCAGTCGTAGAGCGCGATGTTCAGGCCGTCGCGCAGGGTGAAAGGCGCCTGGGTGGTGTCGGACATGGGCGGTGCGCGGTCAGGGCATGCGGGCGATGACCTGGGCCACCGAGGCCGTCAGGCGGCGCGCATAGTCCAGGTGCAGGAACTCGTTGGGGCCGTGCGCATTGCTGCGCGGGCCCAGCACGCCGCAGACCATCATCTGCGCGGTGGGAAAGCCCTGGCTGAGCATGTTCATCAGCGGGATGGTGCCGCCCTGGCCGATGGTGGCGCAGGCCGCGCCGTAGTGCGCCTGCGAGGCGTCCTGCAGCGCCTGCTCGAACCAGGGCGTGGTGGCCGGCGCATTCCAGCCGGTGGCCGAACTCAGGCCCTCGAACGTCACCTTGGCCTGGTAAGGCGCGTTGTCTTCGAGCAGGGCCTTGAGCTGCTGAACAGCGGGCGCCGCCTCGACCAGCGGCGGCAGACGCAGGCTGAGCTTGAAGGCGGTGTAGGGCCGCAGCACGTTGCCGGCGTTGGCGATGTCCGGAAAACCGTCGGCGCCCGTGACACTCAGTGTGGGCCGCCAGGTGCGCGCCAGCAGCGCCTCGACCGGGTCGGTGGTGGTGGGCAGGGCGGACACGGTGGCACCGCCGCAGTCGTGGTGCGCCCAGGGGAAGCGCTTGAACAGCTCGTCGCCCAGGATGGCGGCCGTGGCCCGCGCCTGCGCCAGACGTTCGGCCGGCACCTCGCAGTGAAAACTCGCGGGCAGCAGGCGGCCGGTGCCGCTGTCTTCGAGCCGGTCGAGCACCTGCCGCATGATGCGGAAGCTCGACGGCACCAGGCCGGACGCATCGCCCGAGTGGATGCCTTCGGTGAGGATCTCGACCTTGAGCACGCCGCTGGCCATGCCGCGCAGGCTGGTGGTCAGCCACAGCTGGTCGTAGTTGCCGGCGCCGCTGTCCAGGCAGATCACAAGGCCCACATCGCCCAGGCGCGCCTTCAGTGCATCGACATAGGGCAGCAGGTCGGCCGAGCCGCTTTCTTCGCAGGTTTCGATCAGGCCGACGATGCGCGGATGCGCGACGCCCTGGGCCTTGAGCGCCTGGATGGCGGCGATGCTGGCGTAGACGGCGTAACCGTCGTCGGCGCCACCACGACCGTAGAGCTTGCCGTCGTCGATCACCGGGGTCCACGGCCCCAGGTCGCTGCGCCAGCCGTTGAACTCGGGCTGCTTGTCCAGGTGGCCGTACATCAAGACCGTTTGCCCCGACGCGGGGGCTGGCGAACCATCGGCGCCGCCACTGGCCGGCAGTTCGAAGAACAGCACCGGCGTGCGCGGCCGGCCCTGGGCGTCGTTCAGACGCGCGATCTCCAGCTGCAGGCCCGGCACCTGCTGCGCGCGCACCCAGTCGGCGGCGTTCTGCAGCACCCGCTCGAGCAGGCCGTGGGCCGCCCAGTCGGGGTCGAACATCGGCGATTTGGCCGGCACCGCGATGTAGCGCTGCAGCTCGGGCACGATGGTGTCGCGCCAGGCGGCGTCGACGTGCGATTGAAGGGTTTGGGGCTCCAGCGGCAGGGCCGAAGCGGGCAGGCGGGCGTTCATGGGCGGTCCTCTGGGCGCGCGCGGCGCAGCAAGGGACCAGTATAGGCAGGCCGCACCGCCGGACAGCGCTGCCCCGCCGGGGAAACCCTCAGGCCGACAGGCGGAAGGTGGCGACCACGCCGGCCAGGCGCTGCGCCTGTTCCTTCATGCTCTGGGCCGCGGCCGCGCTCTGTTCCACCAGCGCCGCGTTCTGCTGCGTCATGTGGTCCAGCTGGGCCACCGCCGCGCCCACCTGGGCGATGCCCTGGCTCTGCTCTCCGGTGGCGGCGCCGATCTCGCTGATCACGTCGGTCACCCGCTGCACGCTGGCCACGATCTCGTCCATGGTCTGGCCCGCCTCGCTGACCAGCTTCGTGCCCGCGTCCACCCGGTCCACGCTGGTGCCGATCAGGCCCTTGATCTCCTTCGCGGCCTCGGCGCTGCGCTGCGCCAGGCTGCGCACCTCGCCGGCCACCACGGCGAAGCCGCGGCCCTGTTCACCCGCCCGCGCGGCCTCCACCGCGGCGTTCAGCGCCAGGATGTTGGTCTGGAAGGCGATGCCGTCGATCACGCCGATGATGTCGCTGATCCGGCGGCTGCTGTCGTTGATCTCGCGCATGGTGTTCACCACCTCGCCGACCACCGTGCCGCCGCGTCGCGCGGTGCCGGCGGCGGCTTCGGCCAGCTGGGTGGCCATGCGCGCCGACTCGGCGCTCTGGCGCACGGTGCCGGTCAGCTCTTCCATGCTGGCCGCGGTTTCCTGCAGGTTGCTGGCCGTGTGTTCGGTGCGGGTGGACAGGTCCTGGTTGCCGGTGGCGATCTCGCTGCTGGCGGTGCCGATGCTGTCGGTCGCCAGGCGCACCTGGCCCACGGTGCCGCGCAGCGAGGCGATCATGTCCGCCAGCGCCGAGAGCAGGCTGCCCGCGGGCACGCGGGGCAGGGTGACGGTGAGGTCGCCGCCGGCCACCGAGCGCATGGCCGACACCGCCAGCGCCGGCTCGCCGCCGATCTGGCGCATCACGCTGCGCAACGTCAGCCAGCCGATGGCGCCGATCACCAGCAGGCCCGACAGCGCCAGCGCGCCATTGACCAGCAGGGTGCGCCACACCATGGCGTCCAGGTCGTCGGTGTACAGGCCCGAGCCCACCATCCAGTTCCAGCCGTCGACCTTCATGATGTACTGCAGCTTGGGCACCGGCCTGGTCTCGCCCGGGCGCGGGAAGTTGGTCTGCACGAAGGCCCGGCCGTCGGGGCTCTGGCGCATGCCGTCGACCAGGGCAGCGATGACGTCGGTGCCCCCGCCGTCCTTGACCTTGCCAAGCATGTTCTGGCCCTGCCACTCGGGCTTGATCGGATGCATCACGCCGACGCCGTCGAGCGACCAGATGTAGAGGTACTCCTTGCCGCCCTTGCCATAGCGCGCATGGGCGACCGCGGCCTTGGCCGCCGCCTGCGCGGCGTCGGTGCCGAGCTTGCCGGACTTCTCCAGGGCCTGGAAGCCCTCGACGATGGAATGCGCCGATTCGACCGCCGTCACCAGTTGGCCGTGGCGGGCTTCGGTGAGCTGCCGCTTGGCCTGCGCCACGGACAGTGCGCCCATGATCGCGATGCCCAGCACGGCCACCACCACCAGCAGCACGATGCGGCCCCGAAGACTCATCTGCTTCAACATCTCGTGCTCCCCTGGTCAGCCGGTGCTCAGCCGGAACGTCGCCACCACGCCGGCGAGCTTCTGTGCCTGGTCCTGCAGGCTCTGGGCCGCGGCGGCACTCTCTTCCACCAGCGCCGCGTTCTGCTGCGTCATCTGGTCCAGCTGTCCCACCGCGCCGTTGACCTGGCCGATGCCCTGGCTCTGCTCGTTGGCGGCGGCCGTGATGTGGCCGACCAGATCGGAGATCTTCTGCGCGTTCGCCACGATCTCGCCGATGGTGGCGCCGGCCTCGGCCACCTGGCGCGTGCCGGCCTCGACCTTTTCGACGCTGGCACCGATCAGGCTCTTGATCTCGCGTGCCGCCTCGGCGCTGCGCTGCGCCAGGCTGCGCACCTCGCCGGCCACCACGGCGAAGCCGCGGCCCTGCTCGCCCGCCCGCGCGGCTTCCACCGCAGCGTTCAGCGCCAGGATGTTGGTCTGGAAGGCGATGCCGTCGATCACGCCGATGATGTCGCTGATCTTGTGGCTGCGGTGGTTGATCTCCTGCATGGTCGCGACCACCTCGCTCACCACCTCGCCGCCGCGCGCCGCCACCGCGGCATTGGCCTGGGCCATCTCGCTGGCCTGGCGCGCCGACTCGGCGCCCTGCTGCACCGTGCCGTTGATCTGGTCGATGCTGCTGGCGGTCTGCTGCAGGCTGGAGGCGGCCTGCTCGGTGCGGCCGGACAGGTCCTGGTTGCCCGAAGCGATCTCGGCGCTGGCCACACTGATGCTGTCGGTGGTCTGGCGCACCTCGCTGACGATGCGCGAGAGCGAGGCCTGCATCTCGCCCAGAGCCGCCATCAGCTTGGTGAGCTCGTCCTTGCCCTGCACCGCCACCGGCTGGGTCAGGTCGCCACGCGTGATGGCCACAGCCAGCCGCTGCGCCTCGTCAAGCGGGCGGCAGATGCTCTGCATGTTGGCCAGCGTGGTGGGCACCACCACCAGCACGGCCACCGCCACCGCGATGCCGAACAGCAGCATGGTCTGCTGCGAGGCGGCGGCCTCTTCGGCCTGCACCGCCGCCGCTTCGGCCGCGATGATGGTTTCGATCTTCTTCATGTCGGCCAGCAGTTCGGCGTAGCGGTCATGGGCCCGGGCCAGCATGCGGTTGGCCACGGTGGCGCTGTCGTAGCCGCCGGCCTTGATGTTGGCCACCGTGGGCTCGACCGCCGCCGAATAGTCCTTGAGCTTGGCGCTCATCTGCTGCAGCACGAGGTTGTCCTCGTCGGCCTCCCCCTGCTGCAGGGCCTCCATCAGCTTGCCGATCTCGTTGCGGGTCTTCTCCCACTTCATGTAGGCCAGGGACAGCTGCTCGGGCGACTCGTACTGGATCACCATGTCTTTCTCATGGCGGCTGAGGTCCGCCATGGCCAGACGCAACTGGGAGAGTTCGACAGTTTCCTGGAACGCGTGGTCCACGAACTGCTGGCTCAGGGTCTGCAGACGCTGCATGCCCCAGAGGCCCGCGCTGCCCACCATGAACAGCAGGGCCAGCACAACGCCGATGGCGCCGATCATTCTGAAACGGATGGAAAAGTGACGCATGAAAGACCGGATCCACATGATGAGACTCGCCGGTAATGGTTGGAAATGACTTCAGAAACTTTCCCAGTCGCCCTCGGCGCTGGCGCTGGCCACCACCCGGGCCGGAGCCGAGGGTGAGAACGTCGCGGGCGCAGGCGTGGCGGCCGGAGCCCTGGACGCCGGTTCGCGCACCACCCGGTTGGTCGTCGCTGGCTTGGTTGCCGCAGCCTTGACCGGCGCCGGGGCCGGCGCCCGGGCCACTGGCGTGGCGGCCGCACGGACCACGGGCGGTGTGGGCGTGGCCGGGGCGCGCACTGCGCCGTCGACCTTGAAGGTGGCGACGACCTGGGCCAGGCGGGCGGCCTGGTCCTTGAGGCTCTGGGCCGCGGCCGCACTCTCTTCGACCAGCGCCGCGTTCTGCTGCGTCATCTGGTCCAGCTGCGTCACCGCCACGTTCACCTGGCCGATGCCGTCGCTCTGCTCGCCCGCCGCCGCACTGATCTCACCGATGATGTCCGTCACCCGCTGCACACTGGCCACCACTTCGCCCATCGTCTGGCCCGCATCGCCCACCAGGCGGCTGCCCGTCTCCACCTTGTCCACGCTGGTGCCGATCAGCCCCTTGATCTCGCGCGCCGCCTCCGCGCTGCGCTGCGCCAGGCTGCGCACCTCGGCCGCCACCACCGCAAAACCACGGCCCTGCTCGCCCGCGCGCGCCGCCTCCACCGCCGCGTTCAGCGCCAGGATGTTGGTCTGGAAGGCGATGCCGTCGATCACGCCGATGATGTCGTTGATCTTCTGGCTGCTGTGGTGGATCTCCTGCATGGTGTGCACCACCTGGTCCACCACCTGTCCGCCGCGCACCGCGATCTCCGAGGCGCTGGCGGCCAGCTGGTTGGCCTGGCGCGCCGCATCGGCGCTGTTCCTGACCGTGCTGGTCAGCTGCTCCATCGAGGCCGCCGTCTGCTGCAGGTTCGAGGCCGCCTGTTCGGTGCGGCTGGAGAGGTCGTGGTTGCCCGACGCAATCTCCGCGCTCGCCGTCCCGATGCTGTCGCTGGCCTGGCGCACCTGCTGCACCGTCTTGAGCAGGGCGTCCTTCATCGCTGCGAGCGAGTTGAGCAGATCGCCCAGCTCGTCGCGACGGCGCGAACCCACGCTGTAGGTCAGGTCGCCCTCGGCCACCCGACCCGCCGCCTGCACCGCCTCTCGCAGCGGCGCCACGATGGACCGTGTCACGCGCCAGGCCACGCCCAGGCAGGTCACGGCAGCCAGCACGGCCAGCGCACCCAGCACCTGCAGTTCCAGCTGCACATTGGTCTCGGCCCGTTTGATGGCCTCGACCACCAGGCCGTGTTCGTAGCTCTGAAGCCCCTGCATGGCGCCCAGGTAGCGCTGCGCCGCCGGCAACAGGGCCCCTTCCAGCTGCCCGGCGGCCGCGGCGGCATCACCGCCCTTGAGCGTGTCGAAGAAGCCTTTGCGCACCTCGATGTACTCCTTGCGCCGGGTCGCGATGTCGGCCAGCATGGCCTTGGCCTCGGGTGCTTCGATCGAAGCCTCCAGGTCCTTCTGCAAGGTGTTGATCCGCTCGGTGGTCTGCGCGATCAGCGGCTTGAAGTAGGCGTCCACCTCGGGGTGGTTGCCCGACTTGGCCAGCGCCATCACACGGGTGATGTTCAGCTGGGTGCTGGCCACCCATTCGTCCACCATCATCGCGCGGCGCTCCATCTCCACCAGGCGGACCTGGTCCTTCTGCGCCGCGCTGAGGCTGTAGAACGCGCCGGCCGTCATCACGCCCAGCAGCACCAGCACCGCGCCGAAGCCCATGCCCAGCCGCTGACCGATCTTGAGGTTGCTCAGTCCCATGTTGAACTCCGTGGTTGTTTTTCTGAACGAAAACTCAGCGGGCGGCACCGGCGGCCGCCGATGTGTCCACCTTGAAGGTGGCGACGACCTGGGCCAGGCGGGCGGCCTGGTCCTTGAGGCTCTGGGCCGCGGCCGCACTCTCTTCGACCAGCGCCGCGTTCTGCTGCGTCATCTGGTCCAGCTGCGTCACCGCCACGTTCACCTGGCCGATGCCGTCGCTCTGCTCGCCCGCCGCCGCACTGATCTCACCGATGATGTCCGTCACCCGCTGCACACTGGCCACCACTTCGCCCATCGTCTGGCCCGCATCGCCCACCAGGCGGCTGCCCGTCTCCACCTTGTCCACGCTGGTGCCGATCAGCCCCTTGATCTCGCGCGCCGCCTCCGCGCTGCGCTGCGCCAGGCTGCGCACCTCGGCCGCCACCACCGCAAAACCACGGCCCTGCTCGCCCGCGCGCGCCGCCTCCACCGCCGCGTTCAGCGCCAGGATGTTGGTCTGGAAGGCGATGCCGTCGATCACGCCGATGATGTCGTTGATCTTCTGGCTGCTGTGGTGGATCTCCTGCATGGTGTGCACCACCTGGTCCACCACCTGTCCGCCGCGCACCGCGATCTCCGAGGCGCTGGCGGCCAGCTGGTTGGCCTGGCGCGCCGCATCGGCGCTGTTCCTGACCGTGCTGGTCAGCTGCTCCATCGAGGCCGCCGTCTGCTGCAGGTTCGAGGCCGCCTGTTCGGTGCGGCTGGAGAGGTCGTGGTTGCCCGACGCAATCTCCGCGCTCGCCGTCCCGATGCTGTCGCTGGCCGTGCGCAGGTCGCCCAGCATGGCGACAAAGCGCTGGCGCATGTCTTCCACCTCCAGCACCAGCCGGCCGATTTCATCGCGGCGGTCGGTGCTGAAGCGCTGGGTCAGATCACCCTGGGCGACGGCCGTGACCGCGGCGGTCAGGTCGCCCAGCGGGCGGCTGACGTTGCGCCGCACCAGCCAGTACAGGCCCAGGCCCAGCAGCGCGGTGGCCGCAGCCAGCAGGCCCCAGAAGGCGTACATGGTGGCCCAGTGAGAGGCCATGGCCTCGTCGTCCGAGACCTCGGCCACCACCCACCAGCCCCCGGCCTTGGTGGGGCGTTTGACCACCCAGGGGCTGGTCAGCTCGTCCGAGACCAGCGGGGTGGTGTCCGCCACGAACGCCTCGGGCGTGGCGCGCAGGCTGGCCAGCAGCGGGCCGGCCGAGGGGTAGGCCTCCAGGACCTTCTTGCCCGCCGCCGTCGGGTGCACCACGAACACCGCCTCCGCGTCGCTCTTGCGCGGGTCGATGATCACGGTGGTGCCGTGGTCGAAGAAGCGGGCCTCGCTCACCAGCTTCTGCAGCGCGGTCTGGAAGTCTGAAAGATCGAAGCCGATGAACAGGATGCCCACCACCTTGCCGGTGTGGTCCTTCAGCGCCTCGTAGTGCGTCATGTAGGGCTTGCCGAACAGCACGGCGCGGCCGGTGTAGTTCTGGCCCTGCAGCATCAGCGGGTAGGCCGGGTGGTCGCGCGTCAGCAGGGTGCCGACGGCGCGCTCGCCGTTTTCCTTCTTGAGCGAGGTGGTCACCCGTTCGAAGTCTTCGCCCTTGCGCATGAACACGGTGGCCACACCGCCGGTCATCTTGTTGAAGTCGTCCACGTCACCCGTTTCG
The DNA here is from genome assembly GCF_031020795.1 of Hydrogenophaga pseudoflava. Lineage (GTDB taxonomy): Bacteria > Pseudomonadota > Gammaproteobacteria > Burkholderiales > Burkholderiaceae_C > Hydrogenophaga > Hydrogenophaga pseudoflava_A. Next base: position 48,681 of record NZ_JAVHJP010000008.1, on the reverse strand, counting down.
CCGTTGAGGCGGAACGACCAGCTCTTGATCAGGCCGCTGGCCTCGTCGAGCTCGAAGAACTGGGAGAACTTCGCCCGGAACGGCCGGTAGGCGCGGTCGGTCATCAGGCGCGCGGTGGCGTCGAAAGCGTCCACCGAATCGGCGACCGACTGGGTCTTGTCGCCCACCCACTGCACGACGCGCTCGCGGGAGCGCTCCTCGGCCACCAGACTCATGGCGACGCTGATGGTGACGAGCACACCCGAGAGCATGGCGACGGCCAGCAGCGCGACGCGCCGTGCCAGCGAGCGGTTGTTGATGGTGGGGGTCTTCATGGCTTATTGCAGGTTCTGCGAACCGCTGTCCATCAGGCCCATGTCGGGACTGCTCATCAGGGCCTCGATGTCCATCAGGATCAGCATGCGCTCGCCCACACTGGCAATCCCGGTGATGAAGCTGGTGTCCATCGTGGTGTTCATCTCCGGCGCCGGCTTGATCAGCTCGCGCGCCAGCTCCAGCACGTCCGAGACCGAGTCCACCACCGCCCCCACCACTCGGCCGTGCACGTTCAGCACGATCACCACCGTGAACCCGTTGTATTCCACCTTCTCGCAACCCAGCTTGATGCGCAGGTCCACCACCGGCACGATCACCCCGCGCAGGTTCACCACCCCCTTGATGAAGTGCGGCGCGTTCGCAATCCGCGTCGGCTCCTCGTAGGAGCGGATCTCCTGCACCCGCAGGATGTCGATCCCGTATTCCTCCGCACCCAGGCGGAAGGTGAGGTACTCGGCGTGGGCGCCTTGCTGGCCCGCCACGTGGCGGGCATCGCCGGCAGCGCCGGAGGAAGAGTGCATGTCCATGAAGGCCGTCCTTGAAACACGAATGGAGGTTCATGGACTATCGGCCGGACAGCCCCTTCCTGAAGTCCGGAAAAAGGCCACAAAGTCAGGGCAGACCCTTGGCTACACGCACAAAGGCGGACTTTCGTCCGCCTTTTTCCGCTGGAGGGCAGGTGCCTCAGACGCCCGAAGGAAGGCGAAACCGCCCGACCAGCTGGGCCATGCGCTGTGCCTGGTTCTGCAGGCTGTCGGCCGCCGCCGCGCTCTCCTCCACCAGGGCCGCGTTCTGCTGGGTCACCTGGTCCAGCTGCGCCACCGCATTGCCCACCTGGGCGATGCCCTCGGACTGCTCGGCGCTGGCCGTGGCGATGGTCTCGATCAGGCGGTTGACCTGCGCCACCTGGTCCACGATGCGGCCCACACTGGCGCCGGCCTCGGCCACCAGCGCGGTGCCGCTCTCCACCCGGTCCACGCTCTCGCCGATGAGCTGCTTGATTTCCCTGGCCGCACCCGCGCTGCGCTGCGCCAGACTGCGCACCTCGGCCGCCACCACGGCAAAGCCCCGGCCCTGCTCGCCGGCACGCGCGGCTTCCACCGCCGCGTTGAGCGCCAGGATGTTGGTCTGGAAGGCGATGCCGTCGATCACGCCGATGATGTCGTGGATCTTGCGGCTGCTCTGGTTGATGGCCTCCATGGTGGTCACCACCTGGCCCACCGTCTCGCCGCCCTCGCGCGCGGCCTCGGTCGCGCCGCGCACGATGTCGCTGGCCTGGCGCGCGGTCGCGGCGTTGTGCTGCACGGTGCTGGTCAGTTGCTCCATGCTGGCCGCGGTCTGCTGCAGGTTGCTGGCCTGCTCTTCGGTGCGCTGCGAGAGGTCGGCGTTGCCGGTGGCGATCTGGCTGCTGCCGGTGGCGATGTGGTCGCTGCCCTGCCGCACTTCAGACACCACCTGCGCCAGCCCGTCGTTCATGTCCCTGAGCGCGGCCAGCAACTGGGCCGTCTCGTCGCGGCCCTGCACCTCGATGCGGGACGTCAGGTCGCCGCCGGCCACGGTCTGCGCCACCTTCACCGCCCGTGCGATGGCCGAGGTGGTGCTGCGGGAGATGGTCCACATGAGGGCGGCGCCCGCCAGGGCCAGCAGCGCCAGACCGCCCAGCATGCTCAGAAGACCCCGGGCCATGGCGCTTTCGCGCTCGCGCAGGGTGGTCGACAGTTCGTCAAAGGCCGCGGTGATCAGGGCGAACTGGGCGTCGATCTGGCGGGTGGTGGTGGCGAAGAACTCACTGGCCGGCATGCTGGGTTGCTCGGCCTTGATGATGGCCTGGTCGGTCAGGGCAAAGGCGGCCTCCGCCTGGCCCCAGGCCTGGCCGGCGGTGCCACCCAGGCGCTGTTCATAGCCCCTGTCAGAAGCCATGGCCTTGTCCAGGCTGCGGCGGGCCTGCCGCAGGTGCAGGCGCGACAGGTCCGCCAGCGCCGCCAGCTGGGCGCGCTGTGCCATACCCACCTCGCCCCGCGCCAGCGTGAGCGAGCCCTGGGCCCGCGTCTGACCCAGGGTTTCGGTCAGGCGTGGCAGGTGCACCAGCACCGACTGGATCAGGAAGTAGCTGTGGGCGTGCGGGTCCAGGCTCATGCCCGAGGCCTCGGCCACACCTTCCAGCAGGTTGAGCTGGCGTTCGATGAGCGCGGTGTGGCGGGCGAAGCTCTGCGGGCCGTTGATGCTGCGTTCGGACACGGCACGGGCCAGGGCCGACCATTCCTGGCCGATGACCACGAGCTCGGCCTGCAGCGCCGATGCCCCCAACCCGTCCAGACTCTGGCCGGCCTGCGGCAGCAGTTGGTCCACCGCCGCCTGGCGCGCCTCGCGGTCGCCCTTGAGCGCCTCGTTGCCACCGAGCAGGTTGGCCGACAGACCGCGGTGCTGCTGCGTCAGCTGCACCAGCTTGAGGATGTGGCCGGCCGGCTCGATGCCCACCGCCTCGCTGCGCGCCGCGCGCCAGACATCCAGACCGTCGCGCACCGCCACGGTGGCGGGCAGGGCCATCATCAGCAGGGCGATTCCGCCCAGAACCAGAAACTTCTGGGCCAGCCGCAGCTGGGCAAGCATTCGAAACACGTTCACTCCCTGAAAAAAAACACCGACAGCGCCATCTCGGTGGCGCTACCTTCTCACTGCAGGTTCTGCGAGCCGCTGTCCATCAGGCCCATGTCGGGACTGCTCATCAGGGCCTCGATGTCCATCAGGATCAGCATGCGCTCGCCCACACTGGCAATCCCGGTGATGAAGCTGGTGTCCATCGTGGTGTTCATCTCCGGCGCCGGCTTGATCAGCTCGCGCGCCAGCTCCAGCACGTCCGAGACCGAGTCCACCACCGCCCCCACCACTCGGCCGTGCACGTTCAGCACGATCACCACCGTGAACCCGTTGTATTCCACCTTCTCGCAACCCAGCTTGATGCGCAGGTCCACCACCGGCACGATCACCCCGCGCAGGTTCACCACCCCCTTGATGAAGTGCGGCGCGTTCGCAATCCGCGTCGGCTCCTCGTAGGAGCGGATCTCCTGCACCCGCAGGATGTCGATCCCGTATTCCTCCGCACCCAGGCGGAAGGTCAGAAATTCGCTGGCGCTGGCGGGCTGGCCGGCGACGGAGCGGCCCTGGTCGGGGTGGCTGGTGTCTTTGTGCATGTCCATGGTCGTGTCTTCGGAAAAGTCAGAAGCTTTCCCAGCTGTCGCCGTCACCGGCGGCAGGCGCCACCGACATCGGCTTGGGGGTTTGCGGCAGGGCCGCAGGCTTGCGCGCGGTGCTTGCCGCAGGAGGGCGGAGGGCGGGCGCCGGCTTGACCACTGGCGCGGGGCTCGGGGTCAGAGGGGCCCTGGAAGACATGTGAGACGTGGTGCCAGACAGCTTGAACACCGACACCGCCTGCACCAGCTGCTGGGCCTGCTGCTGCAGGCTCGACGCGGCCGCCGCGCTTTCTTCCACCAGGGCCGCGTTCTGCTGCGTGGTCTGGTCCATGTTGCTGACCGCTTCGCTGACCTGGTTCACGCCGGCGTTCTGCTCCTGGCTGGCGCTGCTGATCTCACCGACGATGTCGGTCACGCGCTGGATCGACTGCACGACCTCCTGCATGGTGGTTCCGGCCTGGTCCACCAGGGCCGTGCCCTGCTCCACGCGTTCGACGCTGGCATTGATCAGGCCCTTGATTTCCTTGGCCGCCTCCGCCGAGCGCTGGGCCAGGTTGCGCACCTCGCCGGCCACCACGGCGAAGCCGCGTCCCTGTTCACCCGCCCGCGCCGCTTCCACCGCGGCGTTGAGCGCCAGGATGTTGGTCTGGAAGGCGATGCCGTCGATCACGCCGATGATGTCGCTGATCTTGCGGCTGCTCTCGTTGATCTCCTTCATGGTCTGCACCACCTGGTTGACCACTTCGCCGCCCTGGATGGCCACGCCGCTGGCGCTGGCCGCCAGCTGGCTGGCCTGGCGGGCGTTGTCGGCGTTCTGCTGCGCGGTCGAGCCCATTTCCTCCATTGACGCGGAAGTTTCTTCCAGCGCAGAAGCCTGTTGTTCGGTGCGGGATGAGAGATCGCTGTTGCCCTGGGCAATCTGCACGCTGGCGGTGGCCACGCTGTCGGCACCGTGGCGAACGTTGCTGACCACGCGTGTCAGGGAGGCCTGCATCTCGCCCATGGCGGCCAGCAGGGGCGAGAACTCATCGCGGGCGTTGTCGACCACCGCGACCGTCAGATCACCGTCGCGCACGCGCTCCGCCACCTGCTGGGTCACCCGCACCCGGCGGCGCAGCAGCTGCGCGAAGTACCAGGAAAAGGCCATCAGGGCCACGGCAATCGCCCCCGCCACCGCGGTCAGCATCAGCGCGGTGGTCTCGGTGCTTTTTTCAACGCCGGCGATGTCGGCCTCCAGCCCCGCCTGCTGGATTTCGCGCCCCTCGGCGAACAGCTTCAGCAGCGCGTTGCGGGTGGGAATGGTCTTGTCCACCAGAAAGACGAAGGCCTCGTCTTTTTTGCCTTCCTTGATCAGGGCGATGTTGGCCTCGCCCACCTTCCAGAACTCGGCCACCGCGGGCGGGAGCTTGACGAAGTGGGCCTTGCCTTGTGGAGAGAACAGGCGCTTTTCGAACGCGGCCAGCACCTCGTCCATGTGCTTGTGCTTCTCGCCGATGTAGTTCAGCGTGTCGTTCAGCTCCTGGGGGTTGCGCGCCAGCATGGCGTGCCGGATCTGCAGCGACACCCGCGTCACATTCAGCTCCAGCTCGGCCATGGCCTGCAGCTGGGGCACCCGGTCGGTCTTGGTGTGGTCAGCCTGCGCCGCCGCGTCGTTGAGGCTGAAATGCGCGTACACCGCCAGCGCGATCAGCGCCGAAGTGATCAGTCCACTGATGAGGTACAGCCGCTTGGCGATACCGAAGCCAATGCTCTTGTCCATGATGGTTATCGGAAATATGGGGACCGTTGTTACGCCAACGGCATGCGGAACCGCCTCCCCAAAGAACACACGGCGTCCCGTTCACTATCGGCAAACGCCCCTGCGTCTGTAGGACAGAAAAGAGGGCTTTTGCGGCCCCATATGAAATGAATGCTTTTCGGTCAATGGCGAGACACCCCTCCGTCACACGGGCTGCTGGCCAGCGGACAGGGCTCTGGTACAAGACGGCCATGGACCTCGCCTGCAACCTTGCCCCGACCGACGCCATCGACAGCGACCACCCCGCCGTGAAGGCCTTTGCCCGTGAGCACGCCACCGGCCAGACCGACCGCCAACGCGCGGTCTCGCTCTACCTGGCGGTGCGGGACGGCCTGCGTTACGACCCCTACCGCATCGACCTCTCGGCCCAGGGCATGCGCGCCAGCACGGCGCTGTCGCAGGGCTTCGGCTGGTGCGTGCCCAAGGCGGTGGCGCTGGCGGCGGTGGCGCGCGCCGCGGGCATCCCGGCCCGGCTCGGATTTGCCGACGTGCGCAACCACCTGTCTACCGAGCGCCTGCGCCAGACCATGAAAACCGACGTCTTCGCCTGGCATGGCTACACCGCGCTCTGGATCGACGGCGCCTGGCGCAAGGCGACCCCGGCCTTCAACCTCTCGCTGTGCGAGAAATTCGGCCTGCTGCCGCTGGAGTTCGACGGCGTCAGCGACTCGCTCTACCACCCCTACGACCGCGCGGGACAGCGGCACATGGAGTACGTGAACGAGCGCGGGCAGTTCGACGACCTGCCACTGGAGGCCCTCAAGGCCACGTTTGCCGAGTTGTATCCGTTCTGGACCCAGGGCCGGGACGTGGGCACGGCCGACTTCGCGCTGGACGCGGCCCGGGAAAGCGGCGCCTGAGCCGGCCAGCACCGGCCCGGGGGCTCAGTTGGAGAACTTGAAGACCGCCGTGCTGGCCAGCAGATTGGGCGCGAAACGCACTTCGCGGTCCTCCTGCAGGCCGAAGCTGTCGTCCACCGTCAGGCCGCAGCTGCGCGCCAGCACCTCGAAGTCTGCGTAGGTGCCGACCCGGATGTTGGGCGTGTCGTACCACTGGTAGGGCAGGCGCCGGGTCACGGGCATGCGGCCCTGCAGCACCGCCAGCCGGTTGGGCCAGTGGGCGAAGTTGGGAAAGGCCACGATGCCGATGCGGCCCACACGCGCGGTCTCGCGCAGCATGGTCTCGGCGTTGCGCAGGTGTTGCAGGGTGTCGATCTGCAGCACCACGTCGAACGCGTCGTCGCCAAACATGGAGAGGCCGTCCTCCAGGTTGAGCTGCAGCACGTTGACGCCGCGGCGGATGCAGGCGTGCACCTTGGCGTCGTCGATCTCGACGCCGTAGCCGCTGCACTGGCGCGAGGCCTGCAGGTGGGCCAGCAGCGCGCCGTCCCCGCAGCCCAGGTCCAGCACGCGCGAGCCCGGTGGCACCAGCCGGGCGATGGATTCGAGCAGGTGGCGTTCGCTCATTGCACACCTCCGGCGATGGTCTGTTCAAAGTAGCTCTTCACGGCCGCGTGGTACCGCGGGTCATCGAGCAGGAAGGCGTCGTGGCCGTGTGGTGCGTCGATCTCGGCGTAGCTCACGTCGCGCCGGTTCTCCAGCAGCGCTTTGACAATCTCGCGGCTGCGCGCGGGCGAGAAGCGCCAGTCGGTGGTGAAGCTCACCAGCAGGAACTTGGCTTTCGCGCGGGCGAGTGCGGCGCTGAGGTCGCCGTCGAATTCTCGCGCCGGGTCGAAGTAGTCCAGCGCGCGCGTGATGAGCAGGTAGGTGTTGGCGTCGAAGTACTCGCTGAACTTGTCGCCCTGGTAGCGCAGGTAGCTCTCGATCTGGAACTCCACGTCTTGAGTGGAGTACCGGTAGGCCAGTTCGGCGGCGGCCGCCGGATCCTCACCATCGGCGGCCCGCAGCGTGCGTCCGAACTTCTCGTTCATCACGTCGTCGCTCAGGTACGTGATGTGGCCGATCATGCGCGCGATGCGAAGGCCGCGGCGCGGCAATGTGCCTTCGCGCAGGTAGTGGCCACCGTGGAAATCCGGGTCGGTCACGATGGCGCGGCGCGCCACCTCGTTGAAGGCGATGTTCTCCGCGGTGAGGTTGGGCGCACTGGCCACCACCACCGCATGGCGCACACGGTCGGGGTACTGCAGAGTCCACGACAGCGTCTGCATGCCGCCCAGGCTGCCGCCCATCACGGCCGCCAGCTGCTGAACACCCAGCGCATCCAGCAGGCGGGCCTGGGCATCGACCCAGTCCTCCACGGTGACCACCGGGAAGTCCGCGCCCCAGGGCTGGCCGGTGACGGGGTTGGTGTGGGTGGGGCCGGTGCTGCCGAAGCACGACCCGATGTTGTTGACGCCAATGACGAACCAGCGGTTCGTGTCCACTGACTTGCCCGGGCCGATCATGTTGTGCCACCACCCCTCGCTGCGGGCCTGCGGCTGGCCCTGCGCATCGGCATGGAGGCCGGCCACGTGGTGGCTGGCATTCAGGGCGTGGCAGATCAGCACCGCGTTGGAGCGGTCGGCGTTGAGCGTGCCGTAGGTTTCATAGACCAGCTCATAGGCCGGCAGGACCGCGCCGCTCCGGAGCGGCAAAGGCTCATCAAAGCGCTGGGTACGTGGCGTGACGATCACGGTGGTTCACCTCGGGGCCGGCAAGCCCCAAAAACAGAAATCCCGGTGCCGCAAGGTGCGAGACCGGGAGTCCCCCCTTTAGCGGTATTTGTAAAGCGCCCGCAATCCGGACAAATCGGCGCTGGGGAACAGTATAGAGGGAAGGTCCCGGCCCGGGTTCGGGAACGCGCCTTGCCGCGCGCCGGGCTTGGTGTTGCAAATGCGCACCAGCGCCTGAAGCGCCTTGACGCAGCACCAAAAAAAAGACTTGCTTTGAGGCAAACGGCGCATAATGGCCCGGCGAACGTCCTGGACGCTCGCACAACAAGTGATCGGTTGGTTTCGCGTGCTACAGATTTGTTTGCTGCCGGGGCTCCATCGCTATCTTTTTCTGTGTTTCTAGGAGTCCCGACCATGGGCAACAAACTGTACGTGGGCAACCTGCCCTACAGCGTGCGCGACGAAGACCTGCAACAGTCCTTCAGCGCCTTCGGCTCTGTCAACAGCGCCAAGGTCATGATGGAGCGCGACACCGGTCGCTCCAAGGGTTTCGGCTTTGTCGAGATGGGCAGCGATGCCGAAGCTCAGGCCGCCATCCAGGGCATGAACGGCCAGTCGCTGGGCGGCCGCAGCCTGGTGGTCAACGAAGCCCGTCCCATGGAGCCGCGCCCGCCCCGGACCGGTGGCGGCGGTTTCGGCGGTGGCCGTCGTGAAGGCGGTTATGGCGGCGGCGGTGGCGACGGTGGCTTCCGCAGCCCCTACGGCAACGGTGGCCGTCGTGAAGGCGGCGGCGGTCGCGGCGGTTACTGATCCCCGCTCCCCTGAAAAGCCCCTCGTCGAGGGGCTTTTTTGTTTCTGGCCCCCAATGAAAAACCGGTCAGGACGCGGGTCGGCCCTGGCCCTGGCGGTGCTTGCGGGCACGCCCAGACAGCAACCGGTCGAACCAGGCGTTCGGCAGCAACCTCAACAGCTTGGCCACCACCCCCATCTGCCACGGAATCACGCGGTAGCTGCTGCCTTCCTCGATGGCCGCGAAGGCCCGGTCGGCAAACACCTCGGGACTGAGCAGGAAGGGCATCGCATAGCGGTTTTCGCGCGTCAGCGGCGTGTCCACGTAACCCGGCAGCAGGGTCACCACCCGCACACCGCTGCCCCGCAACTCACCCCGCAGGCTTTCACAGTAGGCCACCACGGCGGCCTTGCTGGCGCAATAGGCGCCGTGCCCCGGGAGGCCCCGGATCGCCGCCACGCTGGCGATGCCCACCAGCCGCCCGTGACCGCGCGCGCGCATGGCCGCGACGAAGGGATGGAAGGTGGCGGCCAGCCCGGTGTTGTTGGTGGCAAAGGTGCGGGCCATCACCGCCAGATCGTCGCGCTCGGCCGTGTCCATGCCGATGCTGATGCCGGCGTTGGCCACCACGACCTCGGGCACGCCCTGCTGCTGCAGACAGCTCAGACCCGCCTGCACGATGCTGTCGGTGTCGGCCACGTCGGCGCGGTAGACGCGGCAGCGCTCGGCGTCCCAGCCCTGCGCATCCACCCAGGCTTGCAGCTCTTCGCTGCGGCGCGCCACCAGGGCCAGCCGGTAGCCTGCACGGGCACAGCGCACGGCAAGCGCCTGGCCGATGCCGCTGGAGGCGCCGGTGATGAACGCCAGCGGGGCGCTGGCGGCGGGCACGGCGCTCATGGGCGGGGCGCGAACAGCGCGCGCACATGGCCGTTGAGCACCGCCACGCGGGTGTCGCCCACATAGTCGAGGCTGTCGGCCCTGATCTGGTCCAGGTCGCGCACCAGCAGAACGGGCTGGTCGGACATGATGTGCTCCGGCTCGGTGCTCACCCGCAGGTACTCGCCGTGAAACTCCAGCCGAGGCAGCGGTTCCCCGTTGGCGCCCTTGCCGGCCTGGCGCACCACCGCGGCGTCGCCCTCCAGCACGAACACCGTGCCTTCGTCGTTGCTGGTGATCTGCCGCGCCGTGGCGGTGGAGAGCTGGCGCTGCGGCCCGAAGGAGCGCACGCGGGCCGCATCCACCACCAGGGTGCCCACGTCGGGATGGTGCCGCGCCGCCGTGCCGTAGAGCTCGGTCTTCAGCACCCCGGTCGGCTCGAACACCTTGACCGAAAAGCGGTGCATGAAATAGTCGGGCTCGTGGGTCACCTCGGGCTTGGGACCGGGCTCTTCCGGAATCGGCGTCGCCCGCAGCAGCCAGTACGACGCGAGCGCCAGCAGCATCATGAGCAGCACCGGCAGGTAGATGGACATGCGGTCCCACCAGCGCCAGAAACTGCGGCGGCCCCGGGCGGTGCCGGGCAGGGCTGCGGTGCTCATCGCGCCGCCGCCTCCAGCTCCGCCGCATAGGCGCCACGCGCCACCAGCAACAGGTCGCACAGCTCGCGCACCGCACCGGCACCGGGCAGGCGCTGCGTCACGTGGTGGGCCAGCGCCAGCAGTTCGGGATGGGCGGTGGGCGGGGTGCAGGCGAGGGCCGCCCGGCGCAGCATCGGCAGATCGGGCCAGTCGTCGCCCATGGCGGCGGCGGCCGACCAGTCCAGGCCCAGCTCGAGCAGGATCGCTTCGGCCGCGGGACGCTTGTCCTCGGTGCCAAAGCGCGTGTGGCGCACGCCCAGCGCGGACAGCCGGGCCCGCAGTGCGAGGGAGTCGCGGCCGCTGACCACCGCCGGCGTGATGCCCGCGCGCTGCAGCAGCTTGATGCCGTGGCCGTCGAGCGTGTGGAAGCGCTTGAGCGCTTCGCCCGACTCGCCGAAATACAGGCCGCCGTCCGTGAGTACCCCGTCGACGTCGAAGAACACCACGCGCACCGGCTGCGCCCGCAGCAACAGCTCGGGGTCGAAGTTCAGCACAGGGCGCAAGGGCGGCAGGTTCAGGGACATCCGGCAATCCTAACGGGTGACCGGCTCAGATGACTTTCGCCCGCATGAGGTCGTTGCTGTTGAGGGCGCCCACCAGCGCGCCGCTGCCGTCGACCACCAGCACGCTGGTGATGCGGCTGGCTTCCATCAGGTCGGCCGCTTCGACCGCCAGCGCGTCGGCGCGCACGGTGCGCGGGTTGGCATGCATCACGTCCCCGGCGCTCAGCGCCCGCAGGTCGGTGCTGTTGCCGGAGCGCTCGATGACGCGCCGCAGATCGCCGTCGGTGAAGATGCCCAGCACCCGCCCGGCCCCGTCGACCACCGCGCTCATGCCCAGTCCCTTGGCGCTCATCTCGCGCATCAGGCCCATCAGCGGCACGTCGGTGGTCACACGCGGCACATCGTCGCCGCTGCGCATGACGTCACTGACATGGGTGAGCAGCTTGCGGCCGAGCGAGCCGCCCGGATGGGAGCGGGCGAAGTCGTCGGCCTTGAAGCCCCGGGCGTTCAGCAGCGCCACCGCCAGCGCATCCCCCAGTGCCAGCTGCGCGGTGGTGCTGGCTGTGGGCGCAAGGTTGTGCGGACAGGCCTCCCGCGCGACGGCGGTGTCCAGCACCACGTCGGCGTGGCGCGCCAGGGTCGATTCCGGCCGCCCGGTGAACGCGACCAGGGGCACGCCCATGCGCTTGATCAGCGGCAGGATGGCCGACAGCTCGTCGCTCTCGCCGCTGTTGCTGATGCCCAGCACCACGTCGGCGGCGGTGATCATGCCCAGGTCGCCATGGCTGGCTTCGGCCGGGTGCACGAACATGGCGGGCGTGCCGGTCGAGGCCAGGGTGGCGGCGAGCTTGCGGCCGATGTGGCCGCTCTTGCCCATGCCCGTGACCACCACGCGGCCGGTGCAGGCCAGCAGGCAGCGCACCGCGTCGGCAAAGCGCTCGTCGAGCCGGCCGGCCAGCGCCGTCACGGCCTCGGCCTCGATCTGAAGGGTTTCGCGCGCCATCGCCAGCAGGCGCGCGGCATCTGGGGAAAGGGCCGTGCTCATGGGCGAATTATCGCGTGGGGCACCCATTACCATCAGGGCGCATGAATTCCCTGGACATCACCCTGCTGTACCTGCTGGCGGCTGTGCTCGGCGTGGTCGGCTGCCGCATGCTCCGGTTGCCGCCCATGCTGGGCTACCTGGTGGTCGGCGTGGTGATCGGTCCGAACGCGCTGGCCCTGGCCCAGAACTCCCAGGGTCTGCGCTACCTGGCCGAGTTCGGTGTGGTGTTCCTGATGTTCGTGATCGGGCTGGAGTTCAGCCTGCCCAAGCTGCGCGCCATGAAGCGCCACGTGTTCGGGCTGGGCCTGTCCCAGGTGGTGCTGACGGTGCTGCTGACCACGCTGGCTTCGCTGGCGCTGGGCTGGTTCCTGCCGACCTGGTGGCAGATGGAGTGGCAGATGGCGCTGGCCCTGGGCGGCGTGATGGCCATGAGCAGCACCGCCATCGTGATCAAGCTGGTGGCCGAGCGGCTGGAGCTGGAGTCCGAACACGGCAAGCGGGTGGTCGGCATCCTGCTGTTCCAGGACTTGGCGGTCGTGCCGCTGCTGGTGCTGATCCCGGCGCTGGGCTCGCCGCCCGACGAGCTGCTCAAGGCCCTGGGCATCGCCCTGCTCAAGGCCACGCTGCTGCTGGGCATCCTGCTGACCGGCGGACAGCGGCTGATGCGGTGGTGGCTGACCCTGGTGGCGCGGCGCAAGAGCGACGAGCTGTTCATGCTCAACCTGCTGCTGATCACGCTGGGCCTGGCCTGGATGACGGAACACGCCGGCCTGTCGCTGGCGCTGGGCGCCTTCGTCGCCGGCATGCTGATCTCAGAGACCGAATACAAGCACCAGGTGGAGACCGACATCCGGCCCTTCCACGACGTGCTGCTCGGCCTGTTCTTCATCACCATCGGCATGCTGCTGGACTGGCGCCTGGTGCTCGAGCGCTGGCCGCTCGTGCTGCTGCTGTTCACGCTGTCGGTCGGATTCAAGCTGGCGATGATCACCAGCCTGACGCGGCTGTTCGGCGCCCCCATGGGCACTGCGCTGCGCACCGGCCTCTACCTGTGCCAGGCCGGCGAGTTCGGTCTGGTGCTGCTGTCGCTGGCCGGGCAGCACCAACTGGTGCCCCCCGCGCTGTTCAACCCCATCCTGGCGAGCATGGTGATCTCCATGCTCGCCACGCCCTTCATCATCCAGTACACCAACGACATCGTCACCCGCGTGGTGGGCAGCGACTGGCTGATGCAGTCGGTGCAGATGACCAGCATCGCCCGCCGCTCGATCAACGCCGACAAGCACGTGATCATCTGCGGCTACGGCCGCTGCGGCCAGAACCTGGCGCGGCTGCTGGAAGCCGAAGGCATTCCCTACATGGCGCTGGACCTGGACCCCGACCGGGTGCGCCAGGCCGCCGCCGCCGGCCATTCCGTGGTGTTCGGCGACGCCGCGCGCCTGCAGGCGCTCATGGCCGCCGGCCTGCACCGCGCCAGCGCCGTGGTGATCACCTACATCGAGACCGCCAGTGCGCTCAAGGTGCTGCACCACGCGCACGAACACGCGCCACAAGTGCCGGTGGTGGTGCGCACCATCGACGATGTGGACGACGGCCGGCTGCGCGCAGCAGGTGCCACCGAGGTGGTGCCCGAGGCCATCGAGGCCAGCCTGATGCTGGCCAGCCACGCGCTGGCGCTGGTGGGCGTGCCGATGCGGCGCGTGATCCGGGTGGTGCAGGACCAGCGCGACGCACGCTACCACCTGCTCAAGGGCTACTTCCACGGCGCCGACGACGACGGGGTGGAGGAGGCCGAACACGAGCGGCTCTCGACCGTGACCATCCCGCCGGGCGGGCGCAAGGTGGGTCGCACGCTGGGCAGCGTGGCACTGGAAGCGATGGGCGTGCGCGTGGCCAGCCTGCGCCGCGCCGGTGGCCAGAACGCCCCGTTCGACGACGACACCGTGCTCGACGGCGGCGACACCCTTGTGCTCAGCGGCAAGGCGCCCGCGCTGGCGCTGGCCGAAGAGAAGCTGCTGGGCGGCGGCTGAACCCCGGGTTTGTCCCAGTCCACCGGCCGGGAACCCTCTCGCGGCGATGGCATCGCATCCCCTTTCAACCCGCTGGAGGATTTGCTGATGGATCGACGCGCTTTCCTGGGCGCCGGCATGGCCGGTGCCACCGCCCTGACCTTTTCATCCGTGTGGTCGCAGCAGGCCACGCCGAACTTCGGACCGCCGGCCCTGCCGGCCAACGGCGCCAAGCGCCTGAAGCTGGGGGCCATGGAGGTCATCGCGCTCAACGACGGCGCGCTGCGTCGGCCGCTGGGCGAGGAGTTCGTGCGCAACGTGCCGCTGGAGCAGGTCAAGTCGCTGCTGGCCTCGCAGAACCTGCCCACCGACTACGTCGACATCCCGTTCACCCCCTTCCTGGTGGTCGGCCCGGCGGGCCGGTTCCTGTTCGACACCGGCTTTGCGGACAACGGCCCGCCGACCACCGGCAAGCTCGCTGGCCAGCTCGGTGCCGCCGGCTTCAAGCCCGAGGACGTCGACCACGTGGTCATCAGCCACTACCACGGCGACCACATCAACGGCCTGCGCAAGAAGGACGGTTCACTGGCCTTCCCCAGGGCCAAGGTGCATGTGCCTGCGCCGGAGCACGCGTTCTGGTTCGACGACGCCAAGATGAACGCAGCGCCGCCTGCGCTCAAGGGCGGCTTCGAGGCGGCGCGCAAGGTCATCGGCAGCATCCCGGCCGACATTCTGATGAAGTACGAGCCGGGCCAGGAGCTGGCGCCCGGCATCCGGGCCGAGGCGGCGTTCGGCCACACCCCCGGCATGAGCATGGTTTCGGTGCAATCGGAAGGACAGAGGTTCATGTACGTGGCCGACCTGACCAACGTGCCCTCGCTGTTCGCGCGCAGCCCCGACTGGGCGGTGCAGTTCGACATGGACGCCGAGATGGCGCGCCAGACACGCCGGCGGGTGTTCGACATGCTGGTCCGGGACAAGGTCATGGCTGGCGGCTATCACTTCCCGTTCCCCGCCTTTGGCATCATCGAAGCCGCGGGCAGCGGCTACCAGTTCAAACCGGTGGCCTGAACGCCCCCTCCAGAGATGCGGTGGAACCGGCTTTGCCGGGCCACTCGCATCGCCCCTTGAGGGGGTGATGCCGCAGGCGGAGCAGGGGTGTCTCCATAATCCACCCATGGACACCACCGCCTTCCTCAAGAGCCACATCCGCACCGTGCCCGACTGGCCCGCGCCGGGCGTGCAGTTCCGCGACATCACGCCGCTGCTGCAGGACCCGCGGGTCTTCCGGGTGCTGATCGACACCTTCGTGCACCGCTACATGGACCCGGCCCTGAGGCCGACCGTGGTCGCGGGTCTGGACGCACGCGGCTTCATCATCGGCTCGGTGCTGGCCTATGAGCTGGGCGTCGGCTTCGTGCCGATCCGCAAGAAGGGCAAGCTGCCCTTCACCACGGTCGAGGAAACCTACGAACTCGAGTACGGCAGTGCCACGGTCGAGCTGCACACCGACGCGGTGAAGTCCGGCGACCGCGTGCTGCTGATCGACGACCTGATTGCCACCGGTGGCACCATGATGGCCGGGCGCCGCCTGCTGGAGAAGCTCGGCGCCGAGGTGATCGAAGGAGCGGCGATCGTGGATCTGCCCGAGCTGGGCGGCTCGCAGAAGCTGCGCGACTCGGGCCTGCCCCTCTTCACGCTGGTTCACTTCGAAGGGCACTGAGCGCCGCCCCCCCGGAGCAGTCTCAGAGCTTGCCGTACTGGGTTTCGCTCAGTTCGGCGAAATCGCTGTGCACCTCCGGCGGCCGTTCCATCTGGGCCGCGGCCGGGGACTCCATGCGGTGCGCAGGCATCGCCGGGGTCTCCAGCGCCGAACGGAAGGCCGCCACCTCCTCGGGCGCCAGCGCGCGCGCAGTGCCGGGCGCCGCCGCACTTCCGCGCCGGGTCTGTGCCGCCACCGAGGCCTTGAGCGCCACGCCCCGCAGATCGTGCACCGGCTGACGGCGCCAGTACACCGCCTGCACCTGCATCGAATGGCGCGAGCGGGCGCTGCCCTGGATCCAGCGCTCGATCTCCAGCAGGTACTCGTCGGGCATCACGTCGGCCGGCAGGGTGAGGTTGATGAGCACCAGGAAGCCGTCGCCGGTGGAGTCCAGGGCCAGCACCTTGAACTCGTAGCTGGAGGACAGTACGCCGGCGCGGATCAAGGACTCACGCACCACCGAAAACAACTGCTCGCGGCGCAGGATGCGCCGCCCCCGTCGCGGCGAGATCAGGGGCAATGTGGTCTGGCCGAAAGAGCGGCGGGGCTTGCGGCCGCCATTGGCTCCGGCATCGGACTTCTTGGCTTGCAACCAGCGTAGGAGGGACATGGGCGGAGTATGCCTTCAGGAACGAGGACTTGAGACGGGCCCCATGGGGCGATCAGGTGACCGCGACCCGCTTGGGCTTGTTGTACATGCGCCGGGCGAGCACCGCCGCCATGGCCACGGTCAGTTCGAGCGCGATGGCGGGATGGCGGGTGGACAGCTCGCGGAACCGCAGCGGGGTCAGGCACCACAGCCGGCTGTGCCCCCCCGCGTTCACAGTCGCGCTGCGGGGCAGGTGGCTGAAGAAAGCGCCCTCGCCCAACACCGATCCCGCACCGACCATGGCGAGGCGCACCCGGTCCTTGTCGTCCTCGTAGTGCACGGTGAGGCTGCCGCTCTCGACAAAATAGACCGTACGGTCCTTCACGCCCTGTTCGATGAGCACCTGCCCCTGGCTCAGTGATACCGGCTGCAGGTAGTCGCTCAGCACCTGCCATTGCGCGTCCGACAGATTCGCCGGAACAGCGTCCAGCGCATTGCTGGTGCGCATGGCCTGCGCCAGCGCCAGCACGTCGAACCGCGCATCGGTGGGAACTCGGGCGTTCATCCCCGCACCATAACGGCCGGGAGCCAGCCCACACAAGGCGCAGTTACGGTTGCTTACGTTTCGGTTCCCAGTGGCGCCGCAATGGTGGTCAGCGGCGCTCCGGTTAACTCCCGGTCACACTTTCGAGTTCGGCAGCCAGCCCCGGAGCCAGCGGCCGGCGCCGCGGTAAGGCGCCATGAGTCGCCAGGACCGGCTGCTCGTGAGCGCGGTCATGCCCTGCTGGCTGTCCCGCAGCGCGGCGCGCGCCTCGTCCAGCGCCCGCTCGGCATGCCGCAGTCGGTCCTCCTGCTGGGCCAGCAGCGCATCCTTCCGTGCCAGGTCCACGGCACCGGCCCCCGCGCGGGCGGTCTCCACCTGCAGTTGCCCTTGCTTGCGCTCCAGCTGGAGCGCGAGCCCCTGTATCTGGCGACGCCAGACCTGGGCGTCCCGCACCGCACGGTCCGCCTTCTGCTGTGAATCGGCCCCGCCGCCATCGGACAGTGGGCCGAGCAGGGGCCGCAGGTCGAAGAATGCCAGCGGCACCTGTTCGTTGGTGATGATCAGCAGGCGCCCCTGCCGGTCAAGATCGAGCCCCTTGGGGCCGCCCTCCTGGGGGTTGGACCGCCCTTGGAGAAAGGTGTCTTCGTCCAGCACCCGCAGTCGGCGGTGCTCCCACCCCCCGTCCTGCCAGCGCCCGTCGGGGCAGCTGTAGACATGCACGAACGGCGCGCCGGCGTCGGCCACCAGCAGGCGGCGCGACGCGGCGGCAAAGCGCAGGCCATGGGGATAGTCCGCGCCCGGCAGCCGGGCATCGGGCTCGGCGTCCGGCCCGAGCGCTCGGCTAGCGTCGTAAAGGCGCACGCATTGTTCGTTGTGGTTGCTGACGGCGATCCAGCGTCCGTCGGGGCTGTGGGCCACCCCGTCGGGAATGTCCAGTCCCCGGGCCAGAAGGGGTGAGCCGGCGACGGCGCGTGGTGACGCACCGTCCGGGTCCACCAGGTGCTGGGTCACCTGGTGTGTGAAGTTGTTGCACACCAGCACATCGAGGCAGCCGCAGCTCAGGGGACGGACGCTGACCGACCCGGGCGTCTCCACCAGCCCCGGTTGAGCCGCCTCGAGGCGGACCAGCGGCTGCAGCTCGCAGGGGGCGGCGTCCACCGCGGGCGGTGGTATGCGAAACACCGGCACACCGCCCTGGCGATTGGCCACCAGCAGGGTATCGTCGCTGCTCCAGCAAAGGCCGTGGGGGTACGCGAACTCGCGCGACACCAGCGGCTGGGGGCTGTGCAGCCGCACTTGCGGCGCGTCTCCGCCCCAAACGATGTCGATGCCCAGAACCAGCACGCGGTTGCACAGGTGGCCGGCAATGGCCAGCCGCCGGTTGTCAGGGGACAGGTGCACGTCCTCGGTTCGGCCCAGCTCCGCCAGAGCCGAGGCCACGCCGGGGCCATACACCACAGGCAGGCGCACCGCCTCCAGCGGTGATGCGGTGGCCGCCGTGGCGGCGTCCGGTTCAATAACGGTCATTGCGGGCCTGCCCGGTGGGTGAACAAAGATGTGTCATTTTGTACCCTCTCCACCGGCCCCAGAGACGCTCACTTCCCGATGCAGAAGCGGGAAAAGATTTCGCCGAGCAGGTCGTCGGCGCTGAACTCGCCGGTGATCTCGCCCAGCGCCCCCTGCGCCAGCCGCAGCTCCTCGGCCAGCAGGTCCAGGTGTTCGGCCTGCGCGGCCAGGTGGCCATCGGCCAGCGCCAGGTGCTCGCCCACGCGGCGCAGCGCCTGCAGGTGCCGCTCGCGCGCCATGAACAGGCCGTCGCCCGCGTGCTGCCAGCCGGCCAGATCAAGCAGGCGCTGACGCAGTGCCTCCAGGCCTTCGCCCTGCTTGGCCGAGATCACCAGCTCGCCCGCCGCCTGCGCACGCGCCATCAGGGCCGACGCGCCCGCACTGCACTGGTCGCGCTTGTTCCACACCGGCAGCAGCGCCACGCCGGAGGGCAGTTCGGCGGCGATCGCAGCGTCGGCGGCCTGGTAGTCGGCCCGGTCGGCGCGGCTGAGGTCGTGCAGGAACAGCACGGCGTCGGCCTGTTCGATCTGCCCCCAGGCGCGCTGTATGCCGATCTGCTCCACCTCGTCCACGTCGGCGCCCTGGCGCAGGCCGGCCGTGTCGATCACGTGCAGTGGCACGCCCTCGATCTGGATGGTCTGCTGTACCAGGTCCCGCGTGGTGCCGGCAATGGGCGTGACGATGGCCAGCTCGGCGCCGGCCAGCGCGTTGAGCAGCGAGCTCTTGCCGGCGTTGGGCTGGCCGGCGATCACCACCTTCAGACCATCGCGCAGCAGCGCGCCCTGGCGCGCCTCGCCCAGCACCGCATCCAGCCCGGCGCGCAGGCGCACGAGCTGGCCGCTGGCGTCGGCCTTCTGCAGGAAGTCGATTTCCTCTTCGGGAAAGTCCAGCGTCGCCTCAACCAGCATGCGCAGGTGCACCAGCGCGTCGCGCAACGCATGGATGCGCTCGGAGAACACCCCGGCGAGCGAACGGCTGGCGCTGCGCGCTGCTGCCTCGGTGCTGGCATCGATCAGGTCGGCCACCGCTTCGGCCTGGGCCAGGTCGAGCTTGTCGTTCAGAAACGCGCGTTCGGTGAATTCGCCGGCGCGCGCCGGGCGCAGGCCGCGCAGCAACGGCTGACGGTCGGCGGCCGCGGACTGCGCCACCTGCAGGCAACGCGCCAGCAGCAGCTGCAGCACCACCGGACCGCCATGGCCCTGCAGTTCCAGCACGTCCTCGCCTGTGTAGGAATGTGGACCGGGAAACCACAGTGCGAGCCCGTGGTCGATGGGCTGGCCGGCGGCGTCGGGGAAGGGCAGGTAGGTCGCTTCTCGGGCCTTGGGCATGCGCCCCAGCAGGGCCTGCACGAACGGCGCCAGGCCTTGGCCGGACACCCGCACGATGCCCACCGCGCCACGGCCGGGCGCGGTGGCGATGGCAGCAATGGGGTCAAGGGCGGCGGCGAGCATGGTCGGATTCTGCGTCAAGGCACTTCAGAAACAGCAAGGGCCGCCGGAGGTGCGGCGGCCCTTGGGGCTGACAGGCAAGCCGTTTACTTGGCGGCCGGCTTGCCCCTGAACAGTTCGAACGGGTTCGTGATCTTCAGCGGCACGCCCATCTTGTGGTTGATGAACGCCTGCTGGGCGATGGTCAGCAGGTTGTTGGTGATCCAGTACAGCACCAGACCGGCCGGGAAGAAGAAGAACATGACCGAGAACATCAGCGGCATCAGCCACATCATCTTGGCCTGCAGCGGGTCGGGCGGCAGCGGATTCAGCGCGGTCTGCACGATGGTGGTCAGCGTCATCACCGCCGGTAGCACGTAGAACGGGTCGAGCGTGGAGAGGTCGGTGATCCAGCCGATCCAGGGAGCATTTCGCATCTCCACCGACGACAGCAACACCCAGTACAGCGCGATGAACACCGGGATCTGGATCAGGATCGGGAAGCAGCCACCCAGCGGGTTGACCTTCTCTTCCCGGTAAATCTTCATCATCTCCTGCTGCATCAGCTGCGGGTTGTTCTTCAGGCGCTCGCGCATTTCCATGATGCGCGGGTTGATGGCCTTCATCTTGGCCATCGAACGGTAGGCGCTCGCGTTGAGCCAGTAGAACGCCGCCTTGAGCAGCACCACCAGCAGCACGATCGCCCAGCCCCAGTTGCCCACGAAGCTGTGGATCTTTTCCAGCAGCCAGTACAGCGGCTTGGCGATGATGGTCAGCCAGCCGTAGTCTTTCACCAGTTCCAGGCCGGGGGCCGTGGTTTCGAGCACCTTCTCCAGCTGCGGTCCGACAAAGAGCCGGGCATCGAGCTTCTGGCTCTGTCCCGGCGCGATGGCGGGCAGGGTGCTGATGGCGCCGATGGAGAACAGGTTGTTGTCGATGCGGCGGGCGAAGTTCTCGCGCGCGGTGCCCTCGGGCAGCAGCCAGGCCGAGGTGAAGTAGTGCTGCACCATGGCCACGTAGCCGTCCGTGGCGCTCTTCTCGAAGGTGGCCTTGTTGTCGGTGATCTGGCCGAATTCGATCTTCTGGTACTTCTGGGCCGAGGTGTAGACCGCCGGGCCGGTGAAGGTCGAATAGAACGGCGTCTCGCTGTCGGTCTTGTTGCCGTCGCGCACCAGCTGCACATACAGCTGCGGGGTGACAGGCGCGGCGCCGGTGTTGACCACCTCGTGCGCCACATCGATGGTGTAGCTGCCGCGCTTGAGCGTGTAGGTCTTGATGAGCTTGACGCCACCGACGTCGGCCGACTCGAACTTCACCGCCAGCGTGTCCTGGCCGTCCGCCAGCGATGTGGCCCCGGGCACCAGGGTCATGGGCGTCTTGTGCGTCGGGAAGCTGCCGCCGATGAGGCCGGTCTGCGCGACGTAGGTGTGC
Organism: Hydrogenophaga pseudoflava; assembly: GCF_031020795.1. Taxonomy (GTDB): domain Bacteria; phylum Pseudomonadota; class Gammaproteobacteria; order Burkholderiales; family Burkholderiaceae_C; genus Hydrogenophaga; species Hydrogenophaga pseudoflava_A. The sequence goes on along the minus strand of NZ_JAVHJP010000008.1, from coordinate 27,523 downwards.
TGGTCGTTCTGGGCCAGCAGCTGGAACGGCTCGGAACCGAGCTGCTTGCTGGCGTGCTGCAGCAGCGTGGCGCCGATCAGCGAACCGCCTTCGCTGTTGAAGGCGAGCTTGAACACATCGGTGGTCACCTCGTGGCGCATGGCCGTGGGCGCGGGCGCGCCCGCGTCGGGCGCGACAGCTGCACCGGCCACTGCAGGCGCGCTGGCCGATGTGGCAGCCGGCACGCTGGCATCGGGCGCTGGCGCTGCTTTCTGCTCAGCCGGCGCAGTCGCAGCCGACGAAGGGAAGAAGGTGGGCGCCTTGCCGTTGTGGATCTGCCACTTGTCCCAGATCAGGACCATCGAAAAACCAAAGACCACCCAGAGGATGGAACGGCGGATGTCGTTCATGAAGGGTTCTTCTTTTCTGAGGAAACAGGAATCAGGTGAGAGAACAGTGCGGGTGTCGTGTCGGGCACCGGGTCGCAGCCTCCCTCGCACCAGGGACCACAGCGGCCGATGCGCCTGAGCATCAGGTAACCACCGGCCAGGGCGCCATGGCGCTGCAACGCCCCCAGCGCGTAGACCGAACAGGTGGGCTCGAAGCGGCAGCTGCCGCCCAACCAGGGACTGAGGAACAGGCGGTAGCCCCTGACCAGTCCGATCAGGGCCTGACGCGGCCAGTCGCGCATCATGCCGCAACCTCCGGCCGTGCGGCGACGCGCCCGAGCAACTGGGTCAGCTCGGTGCGCACCGCCTGCTTGAGCAGGTCGGACGTGGCGCTCACAAACTGCTCCCGGCTGAAGCCGCTGCGCAGGCGCACGACCAGCGCCGCCGGCGGCAACCGGTCCGCAACCAGGCGGGCGGCCTCGTACACCTGACGCCGGATAGCGTTGCGCGTGACGGCCCGCTTGGCCCAGCGTTTGGGCAGCACGACCCCCACCCAGGTGTCGGACACCGGAAACAGCAAACGCCCGTGCTCCGGTCCGGGCAATGCCAACCGGTGCAGGGCGAAATGAGGGGTTTTGGCCACGATGGCACCCGCCATGGCGGCCTGGAACTGGGGCCGGGTCCGGATGCGCTGCATCAGACGACCGGAGTCACAGGCGCGCTGGAGAGCGTGGGCCCGGCCGACCAACAACCGATCGATGCGGCAGGGCGTATCAGGCTCAGACGGCCAGACGCTTGCGGCCCTTGGCGCGGCGTGCGTTGATGACGGCGCGGCCACCGCGGGTCTTCATGCGCACGAGGAAACCGTGGGTACGGGCGCGCTTGATCTTCGAAGGCTGGTAGGTGCGTTTCATTGCCATGGCAGTGCGGCCCAGGCAAGGCCAGGGCTATTTCAAGTTGGAGGGAAACCCGCAATTATCGCCGAGAAAGCCTGAAACCAGCAAGCGCAGCCGTCTCGAACCCCATTCCCGACCGGTCTGGCCGTCCGGGGACCGAACTTGTAACAGTCGCCCCAAGGGTGTGGATAACTTTTCTGCGGGCCTACAATGCCGGTCCAGCCCCGAGCCGTTTGTCCACAAGAACAACCTTCCTTTCCCGTTTCATGATCGAGGGCCATTCCCCCCTTTCTGCTGCCAGCGACGCCTCGTCGCTCTGGCTGTCCTGCGTCGACCGTCTGGCCCAGGAAATTCCCGAGCAGCAGTTCAATACCTGGATCCGCCCCCTTTCGGCCACCGTCGCCCCCGATGGTTCGCGGGTGACCGTGGCCGTCGCCAACCGCTTCAAGATGGACTGGATCCGGGCCCAGTACGCCGCCCGCATCTCCGCCTTGCTGGAAGGCATCCAGGGTGCTCCGGTTCTTTTGGAGTTAGCGCTTGCTCCGCGCGAAACGCCGAGCCGGACTGTGCCGTCTTCTCGCACCGTGCAGGAGCAGGTGCTGGCCGAGCTGCCCGACGTGGCGCCCACTGAGCCGACCGCCACCACCGGGCCACGCAGCCGCCTGAACCCGGCACTGACCTTCACCACCCTGGTCGAAGGCTCGGCCAACCGCATGGCGCGCGCCGCGGCGATGCACGTGGCCGGTAGTCTGGGCCAGCTCTACAACCCGCTGTTCATCTACGGCGGCGTCGGTCTGGGCAAGACCCACCTGGTGCACGCGATCGGCAACCAGCTGCTGGCCGACAAGCCGCAGGCCAAGGTTCTGTACATCCACGCCGAACAGTTCGTCTCGGATGTGGTCAAGTCCTACCAGCGCAAGACCTTCGACGAATTCAAGGAGCGCTACCACTCGCTCGATCTGCTGCTGATCGACGACGTGCAGTTCTTCGCCAACAAGGAGCGCACGCAGGAGGAGTTCTTCAACGCCTTCGAGGCGCTGCTGGCCCGCAAGAGCCATATCGTGCTGACCAGCGACACCTACCCCAAGGGCCTGGCCGACATCCATGAGCGGCTGGTCTCGCGCTTTGATTCGGGCCTGACGGTGGCCATCGAGCCGCCCGAGCTGGAGATGCGGGTGGCGATCCTGATCAACAAGGCCGCGGCCGAGAACGCCGTGATGCCCGAGGAAGTGGCCTTCTTCGTCGCCAAGAACGTGCGCTCGAACGTGCGCGAGCTCGAAGGCGCGCTGCGCAAGATCCTGGCCTACAGCCGCTTCAACCAGAAGGACATCTCGATCCAGCTGGCGCGCGACGCACTCAAGGATTTGCTGTCGATCCAGAACCGCCAGATCTCGGTCGAGAACATCCAGAAAACCGTGGCCGACTACTACAAGATCAAGGTCGCGGACATGTATTCGAAGAAGCGCCCGGCCAGCATTGCGCGGCCGCGCCAGATCGCGATGTTCCTGGCCAAGGAGCTGACCCAGAAGAGCCTGCCCGAGATCGGCGAGCTGTTCGGTGGCCGGGACCACACGACCGTGCTGCACGCGGTGCGCAAGATCGCCGCCGAACGCCAGACCAACACCGAGCTGAACCAGCAGTTGCACGTGCTGGAGCAGACCCTGAAAGGCTGACCGTGGGCGCCAGGGGTGGTCTGTAAAAACAGGTGAAAATAGGCACGTTTTGGGTTTCGAGGGGGCTGCGAGGAACGCCCGAGGAGAGCGCCGTGACAAAGCGCCAGTCAACCAGTGACGAAAGAGTCTGACATGATCGTTTTGAAGTCTTCCCAGGCCCAGGTGCTGGCCGCACTGCAGTCGGTCGCCGGCATCGTCGAGCGGCGCCACACGCTGCCCATCCTGGCCAACGTGTTGCTGCGCAAGACCGGCTCGCAGGTCCAGCTGACCACCAGCGACCTCGAAATCCAGATCCGCACCACGGCCGAGCTGGGCGGCGACGACGGCAGCTTTGCCACCACGATCGGCGCCCGCAAGCTGATCGACATCCTGCGCACCATGCCGGCCGACCAGGCCGTGAGCCTGGAGCACACCGGAGGCAAGACCATTCTCAAGGGAGGCAAGAGCCGCTTCACGCTCCAGAGCATGCCGCCCGAGGACTTCCCGCTGGTGCAGGAATCGGCCAGCTTCGGCCCCGTGTTCAGCGTGCCGCAGAAGACGCTCAAGAGTCTGCTGGGCCAGGTCTCGTTCGCGATGGCGGTGCACGACATCCGCTACTACCTCAACGGCATCCTGTTCGTGGCCGAAGGCCAGAAGCTCTCGCTGGTCGCCACCGACGGCCACCGCCTGGCATTCGCCAGCGCCGAACTCGACGTGGAGGTGCCCAAGCAGGAGGTCATCCTGCCGCGCAAGACCGTGCTCGAACTGCAGCGCCTGCTGTCTGACAAGGAAGGCGCGATCGAGATGCAGTTCGCCGCCAACCAGGCCAAGTTCAGCTTCGACGGCATGGAGTTCGTCACCAAGCTGGTCGAGGGCAAGTTCCCCGACTACAACCGCGTCATCCCGAAAAACCACAAGAACATCGTCACGCTGGGTCGCCAGCCGCTGCTGGCCAGCCTGCAGCGCACCGCGATCATGACCAGCGAGAAGTTCAAGGGCGTGCGCCTGAACGTCGAGCCGGGCACGCTGCGCGTCGCCTCCAGCAACGCCGAGCAGGAAGAGGCGGTCGACGAGCTCGACATCGACTACGGCGGTGACGCGATCGAGATCGGTTTCAACGTCACCTACCTGATTGACGCGCTGCAGAACATGGGCCAGGAGATGGTCCGCATCGAACTGCAGGACGGCAACAGCTCCGCGCTGATCACCAACCCCGAAGACAACGCGTTCAAGTACGTCGTGATGCCCATGCGGATCTGATCCGCTGACACCAAGCGATACACCTTCCAAACCCGCGAGCCACGCGGGTTTGGCGTTTACTGAGTCAGAGAAATTTCCACCATGTCCGAAGCCAGCAAGCCCGTTGACCCGTCCGAAAACGGTGCCGCCCACCCCGACAGCTCCAATTTCCAGCCCAAGATCGACGCCCACCAGGCCGGCGCGAGCGAGGGTTATGGCGAAGGCGCGATCCAGATCCTGGAAGGCCTGGAGGCGGTGCGCAAGCGCCCGGGCATGTACATCGGCGACACGTCCGACGGCACCGGCCTGCACCACCTGGTGTTCGAGGTGGTCGACAACTCCATCGACGAAGCGCTGGCCGGCCATTGCGACGACATCGTCGTCACCATCCACACCGACAACTCCATCAGCGTGGTGGACAACGGCCGCGGCATCCCGACCGGCGTGAAGATGGACGACAAGCACGAGCCCAAGCGCTCGGCGGCCGAAATCGCGCTGACCGAGCTGCACGCGGGCGGCAAGTTCAACCAGAATTCCTACAAGGTCTCGGGCGGCCTGCACGGCGTGGGCGTGTCCTGCGTGAACGCGCTGTCCGTGTGGCTGCGCCTGACTGTGCGCCGCGAAGGCCAGATGCACCAGATCGAGTTCGCGCGCGGCTTCGTGCAGAACCGCATCGTCGAGCAGCGCGACGGCGTCGAGATTTCGCCGATGAAGGTGATCGGCCAGACCGAGAAGCGCGGCACCGAGGTGCACTTCCTGCCCGACACCGAGATCTTCAAAGAGAACAACGACTTCCACTACGACATCCTGGCCAAGCGCCTGCGCGAACTCTCGTTCCTGAACAACGGCGTGCGCATCCGCCTCAAGGACGAGCGCAGCGGCAAGGAAGACGACTTCTCCGGCGCGGGCGGCGTCAAGGGCTTCGTGGAGTTCATCAACAAGGGCAAGCAGGTCCTGCACCCGAACTGCTTCCACGCCATCGGCGACCGCCAGAGCGACCAGGGCACCAACATCGGCGTCGAGGTGGCCATGCAGTGGAACAGCGGCTACAACGAACAGGTGCTCTGCTTCACCAACAACATCCCGCAGCGCGACGGCGGCACCCACCTGACCGGCCTGCGCGCCGCGATGACCCGCGTCATCAACAAGTACATCGAAGAGAACGACCTGGCCAAGAAGGCCAAGGTGGAAGTGACCGGCGACGACATGCGCGAAGGCCTGTGCTGCGTGCTCTCCGTCAAGGTGCCCGAGCCCAAGTTCAGCAGCCAGACCAAGGACAAGCTGGTCTCCAGCGAAGTGCGCGGCCCGGTGGAAGACGTGGTGGCCCGTCTGCTGACCGACTACCTGCAGGAAAAGCCCAACGACGCCAAGATCATCTGCGGCAAGATCGTCGAGGCCGCCAAGGCCCGCGAAGCCGCCCGCAAGGCGCGCGAGATGACGCGCCGCAAGGGCGTGCTCGACGGCATGGGCCTGCCCGGCAAGCTGGCCGACTGCCAGGAAAAAGACCCCGCCCTGTGCGAGATCTACATCGTGGAGGGCGACTCCGCCGGTGGCTCGGCCAAGCAGGGGCGCGACCGCAAGTTCCAGGCGATCCTGCCGCTGCGCGGCAAGATCCTGAACGTGGAGAAGGCGCGCTACGAGAAGCTGCTGTCGTCCAACGAAATCCTGACCCTCATCACCGCGCTGGGCACCGGCATCGGCAAGGCCGGCGGCGGTGAAGGCGCGGGCGGCGAGGGCAAGGACGACTTCGACGTCGCCAAGCTGCGCTACCACCGCATCATCATCATGACCGACGCCGACGTCGACGGCGCCCACATCCGCACCCTGCTGCTGACCTTCTTCTACCGCCAGATGCCCGAGCTGGTCGAGCGCGGCCACATCTACATTGCGCAGCCGCCGCTGTACAAGGTCAAGAGCGGCAAGGAAGAGCTGTACCTGAAGGACGCCGCTGCACTGGACCAGTACCTGCTGCGCATCGCGCTGAACGGCGCCAAGGTGCAGACCGGCGGTGCGGCCAACACCGTGCTCGAGGGCGACACTCTGGCCGAGCTGGCGCGCAAGCACCAGGCCGCCGAGCGCGTGATCGACCGCCTGTCCAACTTCATGGACGCCGAGGCCCTGCGCGCCATCGCCGACGGCGTGAGCGTCAAGCTCGACACCGTGGAAGAGGCCGAGGCCAGCGCCGTCGCGATGCAGGCCAAGCTGGCCGAGCTGAGCACCACCGGCGTGCCGCCCGAAGTGGCCGGCGAGTTCGACGCGCGCAGCGACAAGCCCATCTTGCGCATCAGCCGCCGCCACCACGGCAACGTCAAGAGCAGCATCCTCACGCAGGACTTCGTGCACGGCGCCGACTACGCGGCCCTGGCCACCGCGGCCGACACCTTCCGCGGCCTGCTCGGCGAAGGCGCCAAGGCCCTCCGCGGCGAAGGCGACAAGCAGAAGGAAGAGCGCGTGAGCGACTTCCGCCAGGCCATGCAATGGCTGATCAGCGAAGCCGAGCGCACCACCAGCCGCCAGCGCTACAAAGGCCTGGGCGAAATGAACCCCGAGCAGCTGTGGGAAACCACCATGGACCCGCAGGTCCGCCGCCTGCTGCGCGTGCAGATCGACGACGCCATCGAAGCCGACCGCGTGTTCACGATGCTGATGGGGGATGAGGTGGAACCGCGGCGGGATTTCATCGAGACAAACGCGCTGCGGGCTGGCAACATCGACGTTTAATGTAAGTGTAGAGCGACCCATAAGCTGAGAAACCGAGGCCCATAAATTGAGAAATTTATGGGCCTCTTCGCTTCGGTAGCTGTTGCCTAGCTTTCTAGCTTTACCCTGGTCCTGGTTACGCTAGCCGGCACATTGAGTGTCAGCCCCATACATGGGTCATAGCTCGTTGGGATATACGGGCCAACAATCAAGCTCTTAACCCACGCATCTATCCAGCGAAAGAATGCGGAAGTTAGATTTTCAACGCCTCGGTGATTCGTAAGTATGATGGAATACATCTACTTACCACCGGGGCGAGCTATGGCCACGTCCAGAAAAACAGAAGTTTTGTCTATCAAAACAACCAAGACATTCAAGGTCGCTCTTCGACAGATGGGCGAACGAGAGCACCGGAGCATGGCCAACATGCTTGAGGCGCTGGTGATGGACTACTACGCGCGACACGGGCTGACGATGCCGACGGAGGAGGAGATTTCAACAGTGCCAGAAGAACCGACCAGCCAGGGACGCCCATGACCACCATCTACCAAGTCTGCCAACCCCGCCCGGACCTGATTACCGGGAGCTTCAACCCTGAAGTCTTCACGGCGAGTCTGTCTGCCGTGCTGGAGCACTACCAAGGTGGTGCGGCGGCCGCGAGCGCCGTCTACACGGACCCGAAGACATTCTTCGGACAGGCGACCTACCCCACCAACGGCATGCGTCAGGTGCTGGGGGACGTCTACCGACGCCTGTCCGGCGACCTGTCCGCGCCCGCAGTTCACAGGCTGGAAACCGGCTTCGGGGGCGGCAAGACCCACACCCTGATTGGTCTCACGCACATCGGCAAGCACGGCACCGCTCTGGCGGGAGTCACAACGGCGCTGTTGGACGACAAGCTATTGCCGGCACCTGGCAGCGTCATCGTCGTGGGCATCGTCGGCGATGAGCTTCCGGTTCAGGCGGTCAAGGGCGCGAAGGTTCAGCCGTACACCCTCTGGGGCGAGATGGCCTACCAGGTAGGCGGCGAGGCGCTCTACAAGTCCCTGCAGGACGAAGTGACCAGCTTCTCGGCCCCGGGCAAGGAGTTCATGAAGGCAGTGTTCGCCGGCAACAAGGTGCTGGTGATGCTGGACGAGATGGCTCAGTACGCCACCCGTCTTGAAGCGGCGCGAGCCAACGGCGCCGAGCAACTCCAGGCCTTCTTGATGACGCTGCTGAACTACGCACAGACCAACGAAGGCCTGTCGGTGGTCATCACGCTCTCTGGTTCGACGGACGCCTTCTCTCGCCAGGCCAAGTCCCTGAAGGACGTCGTGGGCAAGGTGATGGGCAAGGAGGTCACTGAGGCCGAGGCAGTTGCGCTTGCAGAGAAGGCTGCGGAAGGCACCAACAGCGTGGTCGCACGTGCCGCCACCACGGTCGTGCCCGTAGCAGCCTCCGAGCTTTCACGCCTGCTCGCCCGTCGGCTCTTCACCAGCATCGACACGGCCAAGGCAGCCGAGGTCGCGAAAGAGTTTGGTCAGGCCTACAAAGCGTCGTCCAGCTACCTGCCGGCGCACGCGCAAGGCAATGACTATGTCGAGCGCATCCAGAACTTCTATCCGTTCCACCCGACCTTCATCGAGTTCCTGAACCAGAAGCTCGCCTCGGTCGAGAACTTCCAAGGCACCCGCGGTGTGCTGCGGATGCTGTCGCTGGTCATCCGCAACCTTTGGGAGAAGCAGCGTCCTCTGTCGATTGTGCAGACCGGCGATATAGACCTGAAGGACGAGCGCATCCTCAACGAGCTACTGGGCCGAACTGGCACGGGTGAGCTCCAGGTCGTCGTCAACACCGACGTTGGCGGCCCCGGGTCCTCCGAGATGGAAGCGGGCTACAGCCGGGCTGAACTGTGCGACCGCGCCAATCCACACCCTGCAGGCATCCCAATGCACGTCGTGGTGTGGCGTGCCGTCTTCCTGCACAGCCTCGCCGGCCGTGCTGAGGGGCTCGCCTCCAATCTTTTTGGCATCAACCAGCAGGAGGCTCAGCTCACCTGCGTGATGCCGGAAATGTCCGGTCCGCAAGTTGAGATGGCCTTGAAGGCCTTGAAGGACGAGGCCTTCTACCTGCGCGAACGCGACGGTCGCTACTACGCAAGCCTGGACCCGTCGGTGAATCGCGCCCTGGGCAGCATCCGCAACGGTGTCACCGATGCGCTTGCGCAGGAGTACGTGTCAGGCATCGTCCGGTCGGCCATCAAAGATGGAGCCGGAGTCTTTCGTATCGTCCACGACGTTTTTGAGCCGGGCCATGTCGAGGACAAGCCCGGACAACCCCAGCTTGCCGTGGTGGCACTGGGCACTAGCAGCGTCGATGTTGAACGGATGGTCACTGAGGCCGCCGCCGGCCCGCGGCGAAACCAGAACCTTCTGCTGCTATTGCTGCCTCAGACCTGCAAGGCCGTGCAGGACGGCCCCTGGAACGAGGACAAGACACAACGCACGGCGCAAGCCTTTGAAAAGCTGCTCGGCATTGCCAAGCAGGTCATTGCGATGCGTCGCCTGGCCGAGCAACCGGGCGCGTATGGCCTGACCGAGAAGCACCTGGAGGCGGACAACTTCCGTGCCCAGCGTGCCGAACGCGAAAAGGCCCTCGAGACGGAAACCGTTCGGCTCTACGACACCCTTTGGTACCCCTCTGCCTCGGGCAACTTGGCTCGCAAGGAGGTCCGCACCTCCAGCGGCGAATCGGGTATCGCCGTGGTGCAAAAGGTCCGCGAGGTCCTGCGCAGTGACGGCGAGCTCGTCACCCAAGACGACGCGCTCACCCAGGAGAAGTTGCTCCAGCTGAACAAGTTGTTCTTCGACGCCGTGGATGCTCTTCAAGTCAAAACGGTTCGGGACAATTTCAACCAGCGCCGCAACTGGCCGATGCTGGAGCGCGCCGACCTACTAGACCGCATCCTTCGCCAGGGTGCAGTGCAAGGCTACTGGTGTGTCTACCGCCTGCAGGACAACAACGACAAGCCCGACAAATTCTTTGCACGCGAACAAGGTGGCGTGCCCATGGACGTCAACCTTGAGGAGGCGGGCTGGGGCATCGTCACGGAGCCAGGTGCCAAGAAGCGCGATTGGATGGCTGGCAGCATCAGCCCTGCCAAAGTCAAGGACTGGACTCGCGAGGCTGTCATCAACCAAGGCGCCGCCAAGGTCGCGGACGTCGTCACGGTCATCACGACACAGCACGGGAATGTTCCCCAGAACCTGGTGCTCGACGCTCTGCACACGCTGGCAAGCGAGGAAGCCATCGCGTACTACGTCGGCGAACCCGAGCAGAACTACAAGCCCGAGCTGAAGTCCGGCGGCAACACGCTGCTCGACCAGGTAACGCCTGAGCACAGCATCATCACCCGCGCAAAAGCTGCCGAGCGAGGATGGCTCACGGCCGCCGCGAAGCCAGGCTTCCGGGTGGAAGCCGACCAGTCTCGTACCAAGCTTCTACCTTTGCTGAAGCGTATGGGCAACGTGTACACGTCCGAGGGCGGCAAGTCCAAGGTGGACTACCTCGACGTCTTCGACCTGGTCCTACCCGATGGTGGCACCGTTCGCCTGCAGCTCAACGACGTCAGCGCGGCAGACATGAAGGCTCTGCAGGAGCTGTTCGAAGTGCTGATGAGCGTCGCCAAGGTGGGCCCCAACACTGCCGCTGAGCTTGAGGTCAAGGGCCCGGTTGCCGACTGCGGTCTCATCAAAAAGTTGAAGGGTGCCTGACGGCACAAGCCCATGGCCACGAAAGCCTCACTGCAAGACCACTATGACCGGCAGCTCAAGGGCCTGGTCAAATCGGCGCCGTTCGTCCTGCGCATCACCGAGTGGAAAGACCAGCCGCCGCCCATCCTTGTTGTCAAGGAGCGCGTCAGCCGCGACGAGGCCGAGCAGCGCCGGGGGGAGAACTGGGTGGAGCGCGGCTTCGTCAAGGGAGAGACGCTGCGCCGCCTGCTGCCCCTGCTGAAGAAGGCGTGCTCCTCGGGGGTCGACGCTTCGGGTGTGCCGACACAAGTGGACCGCTTCTTGACCCAAGAGGGTCTGCGCCAACGGGTCACGCTGCCGCTGGATGAAGAGGCGGGGGCCAAGCTGGCCCTCATCTTCCGCCTTCAAGAGCGACTGCCGGACGCCGAGCGTGTCGAACTGCTGACCCGGCGAGTCCTGCTGTTCTCGCGTGAGGAAGCCCTCTACTGGCTGTCGCGCATCACTGATTTCGGCCCAGATGCCAACCGCTGGGCCGTCTCTGGGCTGCGATTATTCCTAGCTGGCCAACCAAACGATGAGGGTGTCGTGCGCATGCTCGACGCCATGCGGTCGAAGTGACCATCAGCAAGAAATCAACGATGACCAATCGCACTGACCTTCGTCTGATTGAGGCAGGATTCCCATGCCACCAAGTGGGAGCTGAAACCCAGCGCGAACGCGGCGCGAGTTCGGCGCTGCCGCCGCTCTATTTCCTGCACGTCTGGTGGGCACGTCGCCCGTTGACGCCATCTCGGGCTGCCATCGTTGCATCTCTGGCACCAGCTGATACCGACCCGGATACCTTCGTTCGGGAGCTTGGCATCGAGCGCAAAGTCGTCAAATTCGGAGACCAGGCATGGGCCTTGACCGGCACGCTGCTGGAGCGCATTGAGGTTAGCCAGGGCAAGGAATGGTTGCCAATCACTGCTGTCACGCAGCGCGCATTTGAGGCCGAAAACCTGAGACGGGCCGAGGCGCGCCAAACCATCGCGCTGCTTCGTACCGGCAGCGATGAAATTGCGAACCATCCGGTGCTGAAGCGATGGGAAGCCGAAACCAAGCCTCTCACCGTCACTGACTTCAGTTTGGGTGATGCATGGCCCGTCTCTCGCATCATGGGCGACCCGGCCCATGTCGCAGCTCGCATCGAGTTCGCCAAGTTGCCTGAGGTGAAGCAACTCCTCGGAGGAGAGCTACGCTGGTCCTCCGAAGACTTGTATGCCTACGGCCGTGCCTTCGCCAATGACCATCCACCGAAAGCAAGTGGCTTGGTCGTGCTGGACCCAACCTCAGGTGGCGGTTCCATCCCGTTCGAGGCACTGCGACTCGGGCACACAGTGGTCGCGAACGAGCTCAACCCCGTAGCGACCACCATTCTTCATGCCACCTTGGACTACCCCGCGCGCTTTGGCCCCGGCCTCTTTGCGGACATAGAACATTGGGGGAAGCGCCTGCTTTCCCGGGTTGAAGGCCAAATGGCGCCGTACTGCGAGTTCTCGGATATCCCCGAAAGCGAGCTCCAGTCGCTGAAGTCTTGCGTGAAGGACAATGAGGACCTTGTTGCTCAGTTCTCCAGAGAGCACGACTTCATGGGGTTTCTGTACACCCGTCAAGTCACGTGCCCCCACTGCGGCGGAGAAGCCCCGCTGCTGAACACCTACTGGCTATCTAAAGAGGCGGGCGACCCATGGGGCGTGCGGGTGGTTCCCAACGGCGCTTCCAAGCAGGGCAAAGTCCACTTTGAGACATACCGCGTGAAGAACGGACGCGGGCCGCGAGGTGAAGACCCGGATGGATACACCGTCAGTGACGGCGTTGGCCAGTGCGTGCACTGCAAGCAAGCCATCGACGGCGACGAAATCAAGGCGCAAGCCCGAGGCGAGTCGCCGCAAGGCAAATGGACGGACCGGCTCTACAGCGTCGTGGCCATCCGCCTGCAACCCAAGCTCGACAAGCACGGCAACTTGCAGCGGTTCTCGACAGGTGCGCGTGCGGGTCAACTCAAGGTGGAAAAGGTTCGCTACTTCAGGGCGCCAAACGAGTGCGACTTCGAAGGTCTGCGTTTGGCTGAAGCCAAGCTGAAAGAGAACTGGGAGCGCTGGGATGAGGCCGGCCTAATTCCGACCGAGAGCATTCCTGAGCAGAGCAACTACAACCGGGGGCACCGCCTCTACGGCATTACCCGGTGGTGCGACATGTTCACGCCACGCCAGTTGCTTGGGCACCTGGTCTTGACGGAGGAACTGAATCGCCTCCAGCCGACCATCATCGAAGAGCTCGGGACTGAGCGCGCGCGCGCAGTCATCACGTACCTCCAGTTCGCGCTGGACAAGGGAATCGACTACAACAGCGCCTACACCCGATGGGAATTCACGCGAGGAGTCATCAAAGGGACCTTCTCGCGCCATGACTTCTCAATGAAGTGGACTTTCGGGGAGATGATTTTCTCTGGGCCGAACTCTGGCGCAGCCTGGGGTCTGTCGCAGGTTCTGGACGCATACCGCGGGATTTCCGAGCTCGTGAAGCCGGTTTTCGAGGCCACCGGCGGCAAGCCCCCAGTCACCATTAACAACGGCTCTGCCGCCTCTATGACGGCTGTTGCGGACGGGAGCGTCGACCTCTTGGCGCTTGACCCGCCGTACTACAACAACGTGCAGTACGCAGAACTGTCTGACTTCTTCTATGTCTGGCAGAAGCGCACCCTTGCTGACCAGTATCCCTCCTTGTTCACTCGGCGCATGACCAACAAGGCCGACGAGGCAGTGGCCAATCCAGTCCGCGATGGGTCTGCTTCGGCTGCTTCGACGGCCTACGAGCGCCTGATGACCGACATCTTCCGAGACTGTCGCCGCGTGCTACGCGACGACGGACTCATGACGATGATGTTCACCCACAAGCAGCAGGAGGCATGGGAGACGCTGACGCGTTCACTTATCGAGTCCGGGTGGGAAATCACTTCCAGTTTCCCGGTCGAATCCGAGGGCGAGAACTCGATGCATCAGAAGGACGTGGCCGCGGCTGCCAGCTCCATCTTCATCACCTGCCGCAAGCGCCCGATTGAAGACCGCCTGCCGTCCACTTGGACCGGCATTGGCGGTACCGGTGTGGCCAACAAGGTCCGCGAGTCCGTGCGGCAAGCGCTGCACGATTTCGAGCCACTGCAGCTCAACCCAGTTGACCGGATGGTGGCCTCTTACGGGCGCGCACTGCAGGTGCTGTCGGAGGCCTGGCCCGTTGTGGATGGCAACGAGCCGGTGGGCCCGGTCCGCGCCATGAACGAGGCCGCCCGCGTTGTCGCCGCTCAGGAAATCAGCCGCATCACGCACGGCCGCCTATCTGTGGACGACTTGGACCCGGAGACCTCCATGGCCCTGACGCTGTTCGGCATCTTCGGCCTGGGTGCGATGGCCTTTGACGAAGCCAACAACGTAGCCAAGTCTCTCAACGTTCGCATGGAAGCCAAGGCTGCTGGCTATCGATTGGAGGACGGCGACCGCATGCTCGGGTACAACCAAGAGGCGACGGGTCGCCGTGGCCAAGCGCAAGCATCGGATGACGTCGGATACCACGCCCCCGTGGTGCGCAAGGGCTCCAAGCTTCGCCTGACACTGCCTTCCGAGCGTTCCGTCAAGCGGTTGGACAAACCACAGAGCCTCTGGGATGTGATGCAGGGGGCCTTGGTCAAGTACGAGCAGGGCGACATTCCGGTGGCCCGCGCGTACCTGGAGACACATGCGAAGGACAACATCGAGCGAGTGACAGACCTGCTCGAGGTGTGGGCCCTGGAGTGCGGTGACCGAGCTCTGAAGAAGGCTGCCGATGGTCTGCTGTTCGGCCTCCGGATGCGGTCTGCTGCGGTGGTGTGATGATGGTTACGGCCCCCGGAAATTTCCGTGACTGGAACTGGAGGCTGTCTTACAAGACCTCCGGGCTGAAGGCCGTCAGCATCCTGCATGACTTTTACATCCCGGTTCTGCAGCGCGCCACTCGCTACGACCGGGTGGCGGGTTACTTCAGGTCCACCTCGCTGGCTGCCGCTTCCCAAGGCTTTTCGGCGTTCGCTGAGCGTCAGGGAAAGATGCGTCTTTTGGTAGGCGCTGACCTGGAGGCCCACGACGTCGAGGCCATCCTGCAGGGCGAGCAGGAACGGTTGGTCAAGGGGCTCGAGGCATCACTGGGCGAGCCTACCAATTGGTCAGAGCCTGAAGCACGGGGGGTGGAGCTCCTGGCTTGGATGGTCAAGGCTGGCCTGCTGGAGGTGCGCGTTGCCTTGCGGGTGCACGTCCAGACCGGCAAGGCCATCCCGCTGGAGTCGCAGGTCGACGGGTACGTGCATGAAAAGTGGGCGGTGCTGGCTGATGCGGCTGGCGACCGGATGTACATCTCCGGCTCGCTCAACGAGTCCAAGACTGCCCTCGTTCTGAACGCCGAGAACATCGACGTTCACTGCGCCTGGCGGAGCGAAGACGCACGCCAGCGTGCGGACGAGGCCGAGGAAGAGTTCGCAACGCTCTGGGCCAGCGAGCATCCTGCGTTCCGAGTCCTTACGCTGCCAGACGCAGTTCGAGCGAAATTGGTCTCGTTCGCCGAAGGTACGTCGACCGGTCTGCTGCCGCCAAGCTACCCGCCGACTGAAGTGGACGGCACCAGCGCGGCGCCAGTCGACCTCAAGCCGACGCTGGCTGAGTGGCTCTCCTTTAAATTCATCCAGGACGCACCGTTCATGCGCAACGGGCAGTACCTGGGCATCGAGACAGCCCCGATTGAGGCTTGGCCGCACCAACGCATCGTGGCGCGCCGCTTGGTTGACGGCTGGCCGCTCTCGTGGATGCTCTGTGATGAGGTCGGCCTGGGCAAGACGATTGAGACCGGTCTTGCCCTCCGGTCGCTGGTGCTTTCGGGCAAGGTCAAGCGCGTCCTGATTGCTGCCCCTGCCAGCGTGGCTCCACAGTGGCAGCGAGAGCTGGCTGAAAAGTTTTTTTTACCCTTCTCACGAGCGCTGACTGGTAACAAGAACCGCCACAAGCTGCTTTGGCCGCAAGAGGTCGAGATTCCCGCTGAGTCTCTCTTCTCGGTTGACCTGAACATCGTCTCCACGGGCCTGCTGGTCCGCGACCAACGTCAGCAGGACTTGAAAGCGTCTGCCGACTGGGATGTTGTGCTTCTGGATGAAGCTCACTACGCCCGGCGCTCGAACCCCACACAGTGGGCGGAACGTGGTGCTGAGTGGAACAAGCTCTTCGGAGTCACCAAAGAGGTGCTGCGACCCAAGGCACGGAGCCTGTGGCTCGCCACTGCCACGCCGATGCAGATTGAGCCGATTGAGGCTGTGGACTTGGCCTCGCTGACTCGCCGCCTTGGCCCATTCGGACAGCAGACGCAGGTGGCGCTGGCCTACTACCACCTGCTCGGCAAGCTTCGTCGAGGGGCAAACCTCGAGGAGCTTGAATGGGCGTTCATGTGCCGCGTGGTGCGGCACGTGATGGCCAACGACGACGCGGTCGCTGGTTTCATCCGCCGGACGATGCTGCGCGGGCGGGACCGCCGTGACCTCGAACAGTGGTTGAAATCCATCGAGTCCTCACCTGCTGCGCCGGTGGCCCCAGCCCGACGGGCAGTGACCCGTCTGCTCTTCGCTGTAGCACCCCTGTCGCGGGTGATGATGCGGCACAACCGAGGGCTGCTGCAGAAGTATCGCGAGCACGGAAAGCTTGCTGGAAATCTCGCCGAGCGCAGAGTCCTGCTGCCGGCAGTTGAACTGACCGCGGAAGACCGGGCGGTCTACGAATCCTTCGAGCCCTACTGCCAGGAGCTCTCGGAGCAGGTGAAGACCCACAGCCAGCAGCGCACGGCTGTGGGCTTCATGCTGAGCTTCTTCAACCTGCGATTCGCATCAAGCTACAAGGCCATCCTGGACACACTCCGCCGGCGGCATGAGAAGGTGCAACTAGCCATTGCAGGGCAGCTGCCGCAGCAGCTAGCCCTGGATGAAGAAGAGTGGGAAGAAGAGGTTGATGACGAGGCCGAAGCCGCAAGTGAGGGTGTGACTTTCGCCGGCCTGCACACCCGTAGCAAGAACGACCTCGAGTGGGAGCGCAACGAGCTCTCCAAGCTCATCGGGCAACTGGAACCGCTGGCTCAGAAGCCTTCACCGAAGGTCCGTGCGCTGCTGCAGGTATTGCAGAGCCGCTCGCTTGCCAATGGTCGTGTTCGGCAGCTGGTTCTGTTCACACGCTTCTACGACACGCTGTTGGACATCCAATCGTGGATTGAGCGCAGTGCTCCAGCGGTTCGTCTGGGCGTCTTTGCCGGACCGCGATGCGCGTTCATGACCGGGTCACCGCTTGTCTGGCGCGGTGCCACGCGCGAGGACGTCAAGCGCCGCTTCGTAGCTGGTGAAATTGACGTGCTTCTGTGCACGGACGCGGCCGCCGAAGGCTTGAACCTGCAGACTGCAGACCTGCTAGTCAACTTTGACCTGCCTTGGAACCCGATGAAGGTCGAACAGCGCATCGGCCGCATCGACCGCATCGGGCAACGCCACAACGTCATCTACGTTGCCAACCTGGCTTACCCCGGAACAGCAGAGGAAGAGCTGTACGTCAGGCTCCAAAGCCGCATAGGCGGGGCGGCGGGGACTGTCGGTGCGCAGCAAACCATCCTGTTGCCTGTGATGCCGAACGACCTGCGACAGCTGGCGACTAAGGAAATCACCCGGGACCAGCTGGAGCAGCGCGTCAAGCAGCGTCTGCAGCAAGCTCAGGAGCGTGCCCAGGCGATGGAACTGACGCCGGACGAGCTTTACTCAGTGTACGCGTCTCTCGACGAGGAGACGGCTACTGAAAAGTTGCCCATCTCGCTGAACGAGATGTACGGGGCATTGGTGTCGTCGATGACTCTGAAGGCACTGGGCTCCGAGGTTGTTCAAACCGAGCATGGCGAGGGGCTGCTGGTTCGAGGCATCCCAGGGCTGGAGCCCTGCATCCTTACAGCCTCGCGGGCGCTGTATGAGCGCGGTGTGCCAGGGCACTCGGAGCAGGTGAAGTTCGCCACCTGGGGAGTGCCAGAGTTCGAGAGCGTCCTCAAGTTCATCGTCTCGCTGCGAGAAGACTGCACCGCTCTGGAGCGGTCCGAAATCGCCGTGCCGCAGGGCGGAACGGTGGTCAGGTGGTCTTTGGCGCTGGAGGATGGACAACAGGTGCCCATCGAGCGCTTCGAGCAACTGCCAGCGACCGTATCTGAGACGGCGGTGGCAGTTGCCGGCGCTGCCAGCACACAGGCCGCCAGCTCGGCCCAGGAGGCGCGCCAAGAGCTCGAGCGGTGGGCACGCGCCGAAAAGGTTTCCGCTACGGCAGGCATGGCTCATCAGCGAGCCCACTTGCAGTCTGCCGGCTCATTGATTGCCAGCGCTCCAGCAGGAGCCCGGCTGAGCGAGCTGGGCCAGTACCTTCCCGACGCAAGCAGAACCCTGCGAACGACCAAGCTCGAAACGACCGTGGTGAACGCTGAGGTTGCCCTAGGGCTGCTGGAGGCATCAGGCGCGTCTTTGTACGTTCCCGCCTTTTATCAGCCCTACATCGCTAACACGCTTAAGAAGGAGCGCGTCGGTCTGAAGAAGGCCAGGCGGGGCAGTGGCGACGATGACATTCCGCTGTCGGACCTCGTACAGCGCATGGTCAAGTTAGCCAAGGAGGCTAGCTGAGCGAGGCCAGTGTTCAAGGTTTCGGCTCAGACAACCAAGCAGACCAAATTCAGGGAGCGTTGAATGCCATTTGTAGCTGTCCGCGGGGCGACCCCGCTGAAGGATGAAGTCGAGCTGAGGGCGCATCTGGCGACCCTGCTGCGCCTTGAGAACGTTGGCCTGTTGCTGGGTGCCGGAGCTTCCGTGGCAGCCGGTGGCAAGACGATGGCAGGCCTATGGGGAGACTTCCTGGCTACGTCTCCAGACGAGGCCCAATGGCTCGTCGACCAAGAATTTGTCAAAGAGGGCGCGCTGGAAGGCGACCCGGGCCTGCGCGAGGTTCCCAACGTTGAAGAGTTGGGCGATGCGTTGGAGATTGCCTACGTCGAATGGCGCCGCCAGGGACATGCAGAGGCTGACCGGCTCGCCGCAGTTCGAGCCCAACTTTCACGCGCCGTCGTGCGCGCTGCGCTCCTACAGCCAGCTTGGTGGGCATCACCAGGCGGCGCCGAAGCTGACGCAGAGCAGTTGGAGAACCACCGCTCAGTGCTGCAGAAGCTCGTGGCCGCACGTCAGCCCGGCCAGGCGGCACCCTGGGTTTTTACGACCAACTATGACCTTGCTATCGAGTGGGCCGCAGAGTCCATCGACCTGCAGGTCGTCAATGGCTTCCTGGGTGTCCATGGACGGCGGTTCTCGCCTCAAAGCTTTGACCTTGGGTATCGCAACACCCAGGCGCGAGGCGAGGCTCGCTTTGGTGTCTACAACATCTACTTGGCCAAGCTGCACGGGTCACTGAGCTGGCGTGAAGAGGCCGACCAGGTCTACGAGGTACAGGCGCGCCTTGCAGCCAGGCGCATTCACATGTTCCTCACTGACGCAGGCAGGACTGAGCTCGGCCTCATGGTCATGCCCAGGGCGGCGAAGTACATGCAGACCGTGGGCTACGTGCTCGGTGAGCTGTTCCGCCGGTTCTCGGAGTTCCTCGCCCGTCCGCAGGCAGCCCTTGTGGTCTGTGGCTACGGTTTCGGCGATGAGCACATCAATCGACTGCTCCGCTCTGCACTTCTGAATCCGACGCTGCAGCTAGTTATCTATTTCCCGGAATTTAACGGGGATGTGAAGGCTGCCACCTTGCCCGACGCCGTGCGCAAGCTTCTGTCGCTGAAGAACCCGCGCGTGACAGTGGTCGGTGGCAGCGCAGAGGCGTATCTCGACAAGTTGGCTGCCCAACTCCCCGACCCGCTGCTGTACGACGAGGACATGCGCAAGCTTGAGAAGACGCTGCGTGAGCCTGCCGAAGGTCTGGACGGCCCGGATGACCTCGGCCTGGGAGACTTGGTGTGAGGAGCCGGCAGCCCATCGGCTATGTGGTGCAGATTGACGGTCCCGAGGTAACGCTGAACCTCTTGGACATGCACCGCGGTCAATTCGCCTCGCACCTCCAGGGCGTCTCGCCCGTGACCGAAGTCGGCAGCCTGCTGGCACTGGACGCGGGGAGCCGCTTGCTAGTGATGAAGGTCCTCTCGCTGAGCTTCGCTGAGCCCAAGGAGGCTCACCGGCTCGGCGTGGGGTCAAGCTCCCATCAGTCTGAACCTCTGCGGAACGTGACGGGCGTGGTCGTCGGGCGGTTGGCCCGTGAGGCCAGCGGCACCACATTCGTCAGCGACTCCCTGCCCACACCGCCCCTCGGGGCGGAGGCATTCCCGTTGACGAGTTCTGAGCTGTCGGCTGCGCTTGGCAACCCTATCGATGCAGCCCTACCTATTTCCTTGGGCGAGGACTTGCGAGGTGGCGGGCAGCTGCGCGTCGGGCTGGAGAGCCTGATATCGAGGCATGTCGCAGTACTGGGAAGCTCGGGACAAGGCAAGAGCTGCTTTACGGCAGCAGTGCTGCAGCAGGTGGTTCGACTGCCAGGAGCGCGCATCGTCATCTTCGATATCAACGGCGAGTACCCAGAGGCGTTCGACCTGCCAGAACTTCCTGCCGGAGCAGTGAAGCTGACAACCCTGGGAGGGACGGAGGCGAACTCGTTGAAAGTGCCGTACTACGCCCTGGGTCGGTTTGGACTCAACCGACTGCTTATCCCCAGCGAGAAGACTCAACGTCCTGCGCTCTCCTTCGCCCTAGAAAACATCAGTAAGCTGAAATGGTTCCCAGCAGACCGAGGTGCTGGCCTTGGCGATAGTCCGCGGGCCGTGCTGTTCGATGACTGCCGGTCGCATGGCGCTGACGCCGCAGATGCTGCCCTCAAGCGACTGAGGGCAGGGGGTGCACTGCCAGCGGTTACGGAATGGCCTCCGATGGTGGCGCTCGCCGCGCTTGTCGCGGAGAGTCATGCGATTCAGCATAAGAACGGGGGCCTTACCCGAGATGCGTTCCTCTATGGAAACGTCTCACCTTTGCTCACGCGGATACACCGCTTCGTCGAAGACCCCATGTTTACAGACGTTGTGGACGTTCGCGGAGGGCCGCCGACAGCCGCAGGACTGAACTGGCGGGCGGAGTCCACGGCACTCGTCGAGGAAATCTTTGGCGGAGCCCAGGTCGATTGGCGCGTACACATCGTCAACCTGCGTCGCGTCTCGCACGATTTGACGCCGTTTGTCTTGGGCTCGTTGCTCGAGCTTTATGCCTACGAACTCTTCCGCCGCGGTCAGGAGCATGCCGCCCCTACCTTGTTGGTCTTGGAGGAGGCTCACCACTACATGCGACCCGTTGGGGCAGGTGAAGACGCCGACGTCAATTCACTGGCCTACGAGCGCCTCGCGAAAGAGGGACGAAAGTTCGGTCTCGCCCTCTGGTTGAGCACACAGCGACCATCGGAGATTTCGCCAACTGTTCTCTCTCAATGCAACAACTGGGTGACGTTCCGTTTGACCTCGGAGAAGGACCTTAACGCGGTTCAAACGGCCAGCGAGTGGGCAGACCGCCGAGAGGTTCGTCGTATCGCCGGGCTTGCTCGACAAACCGCCATCGTCTTTGGCGGAAGCATCTCCATGCCAACAATGCTTAGAGCGCCCGATGCTGTTCCACGCCCGAAATCAGATGATGGCAACTTCTCGGGATGGGGCCAGGCGTTGCCTTGAATGGCAATGAACGCTTTCACTCTCTCCAGGGTTATAGGTGCACTGGTCGCTTAAGCACCTCAACTTTATAGACTACGTCACCCTAGAGAGCTGCGAAACAACGCGGTCTGAAAAGTATGAATGATGAGCAGCTCCAAACGACGTTGGAGAAGAGTCTGGAGTTGCACCAGACTGTGCATGACTTGGTCGACGACTTAGAGCCGTACCCTGAACTGCGCTTTGAGCTCGCATTCCAGTCAGGACTCCTTTCTTTGGAGCACGCAACGGCAGCAATGCTCTTGATGCAAAGCGGTATGCCTGCCTCGGCCATCACGCTTTTGCGACCTCAGTTTGAGACCCTGGTGCGTGGCATTTGGCTGAAGTTCGCGGCCACTGAATCTCAAGTCGAAAAGTTGTCCTTGCCGCTGACGGTGGAGACCGCACGCCGCGGAGACGACCTGCCCATGCTGGCCGACATGCTGAAACGCCTGGACGTGGTACAGAAGCCCCGAAGCACATCGTCGCGCAGCTTCAAGCGTACAAAGACATCGCGTGGAAAACCCTGAACAGCTACACACATGGCGGCATGCATCAGTTGTCCAAGTTCGTCACGGGCTATCCCCCCAAGCTCGTCTACGACTCCTTGAGCAACTCGAACGGCATTCCTGAAAACCAGGCCCGCTGGCGCAAGCTTATCGATGAGTTCTCGGACTGCTTCCATCCAATTAATTGGCCTGTAGCTGCATCAAGCCAACGATTCTAAATTTAAAGCCCTGGAAGTCATACCAAATGACTTTAATCTAAATCACCAAAGTCAATCAAGCAAGGGCTATTCATTCAATAAATTCGATTGACCCGTTTCGTGCTACTGCATTAACTTCCATCCCCCTGAAACGAAATTGGATAGGAGAGCGGAATGTTGAGCAAGGATTCAGCAGCAAGGGTTCGAAAACGAGGTAGCAAAGCACCTGTTTTGTGCGAGCATGTGCTCACTTTCCCGTAGCTTGCTCATCACATTGCCCACCAGCCAAGCGAACAGGCCGCGCAGCATGCAGTTGGGTTCAGCTTGTCTGTGCCTGGCGCTCCACAGGTCACTCGACTGAGGCCAACGTCGTATGCAGTCTCTATTGCAGCTTTTCTCGTGATTCGCTGCGAATCTAAAGTCGCGCGCCACTTTAGAACGTCACCACCGATTGCTAGACGTCCACGCAGGCTTGGTTTGGGCCTGTGACAGCAATCGGAGGAAATCACCATGAAGCGCACCTACGCGCGGCGCCCGCTTCGGCGCCTTTTGGAAGCAGGCGTGCGGGATGTCGCGCCGACCTACGGCAAACGGTCGTTTGCAACACATTCGGACAAGGCAGGAGGGCTGGTCGCACCTGAGAGCCAAGCAGAGCGCATCGTCGCTCACATGCTCAGCATCGACCCGTCGGTCGCGTCGTTTAAGACGCAGCCGTTCACGGTCGACATCGTCGACCGGCGCATCTTGCGCACCAGAGAAGAAGTGGCAGAGGCTCGCGTGCGGCACTGCTTCCGAGATGGTGACGTGTTCTACACCCCTGACTTCGAAATCCAGCTAGCCAATCGCTGCTCAGAAGCACTTGAGGTAAAGCTGGAGGCCTTTGAAGGGGATGGCTACTACCAATTCAAGCTGCAAGAGGCCCGCAGCGTGCTGCATGGATTTGGCTATCGCCTGCGCAGGATTGTCCTGCCCAACAACCGAGCTCATCCCGCGTATGTCAATGTCCAGTTGCTCAAGCGCGCAGCTGGATTTCGGTTCCAGCCGCTTGAGCTTCTTGCGAGCGATGCTGTGGAGTCAGCTCAACAGAAAGGCGCTGTGACGCTGGGCGACTTCGGTAAGGAGTTGGGCGTGCCACCTCATGCCATGACGCAACTTCTTGTGCGCGGATATCTCTCGGCTGAACTTCTCAAAACACGCATCTGCTGGTCAATGTCTGCTCAGCCGGCCTACGGCTGCCTGGAACACCTGCAGTTGATTGGAGGGTTCGAATCATGAAGCACCTCCTTCGAAACGACCACCTGTATGTCCGCGGCGATGACATGCGCTACGTGGTCACAGACGCAATCCCGACCGCAGGTCGCATACGGCTGTTCGACGAACGCTCAGAGAAGGAGGTGTTCTTCAAGCTATCCGACCTCCAGAAGAATGTCGCCAGTGGCGAATGGGTCCACGAGCGTCCAGGCTACAGGCCGCCCAAAGTCAGCCCCCAGGTCCAAAAAGACACTGCACTGGACGAGAAGACCAGGCACATCCTGAGCATCGTTCAAGAAATCAGACGCCTGACGAAGTCAGCTTCCATTTCCGTTCTGCAAGCTATCGAGCGAGTACGTGCCAACCACAACAAGGGCAGAGCTGCTGGACGGTTTCCCTCAAATCCCACCATCTATCGCTTGCTCACGCGCAACCGAAACGACCTCCCGCTCTACAGCGGACACAAAAACAAGGGAAATCGCCTGCCCAAGCGTTCTCGAGAGGTACGTCAACTCGTCGTCGCTTTGGCCAAGAACCAGTTTCTACAGTCCGAATCGCGCTGGACGCTGCGCGACTTGGTCATAAGCATCAACGCGGTAGCTGCAGCGAACGGCTATGTCTCGGCCAACGACCCTATCAGCAGAACGTACGTAAGAAACGTCCTGTTTGAGGAATTCGGTCCTGAGCTTGAAATTGACCGGATGGACCCGAGGACAGCGAACTCGTTCAAGTCGGTGGCCAAGACGCCCATCACCACGTCATACCTCATGGAACGCGTGGAGCAAGACGCCGTGCACTTGCCCTGGCGCATCGTCACACCCGACGGCGTGAGCCACAGCATCTACTGGCTGCATGCGGTTGACTGCTATACCGGCATGCCTGTTGGGTGGAAGCTCGTAGTGGGTTCCCCCAACGTCACAAACACGCTTCAATGCATTGAGTCCATCCTCTATTCGAAAGAAGGCTACCTGTCCGGTCTGGGCCTCTCGACAGAGAAAGATTGCTTCGGCACACCCATGCTGCTCGTGCTGGACAACGGTCCAGAAAACAAAGGAGAACGCATCTCCAAGCTTGCGCACCTCTTCATCGACGTGATGCACTGCAAAGCCAACACGCCACAAGAAAAGCCATACATCGAGCGACTCAATCGCGCCCTGAAGGAAGCACTGCAGACCTTGCCCGGATGCACCCGCTTCGACGATGTTGACGGAGAGAGAGACCCAGAGAAGCTCAACGACCTGCCCATGACACTCGAGGAAATCGAGAAATGGATTGTGCGCTGGTACTTCGAGGACTGGGCCAACCGCAAGCTCAAGCGCTTGCTCATGACGGTGTTTACCGACCCTGAGGCCCGCGGCAACACGCCCTGGAAAAGGTGGCATCACGCCGCAGACGTGCGTGGTCAGTCAGTCTCGCTGCCTCCGTCGCGCCAAGAGTGGCAAAAGACCATGTACGTCTATGAGAGCCGCACCGTGTCGCGCAAAACGGGCATCACATACCGCGGCTTTTCTTTCAAGGGAGAGAACCTGCCAAAGCTTGTCAGCCTGGTTGGAGAAAACCCGGTGGACGTACTCGTTGACCCGGATGATTTTCGGCGTGTGTTGGTTCTGGGGCCTTCGGAAGAGCTCATCGAACTGGTCAACGTTGCCGCCGATGAGACCACGCCGGCGTACAGCTTTGACCAGGCCTTGAAGCTGCTGAAGGAAGCGGACATTGATGACAGTGCCAGTGACGCAGAGCGCCTTCAGTTCCAACTCGAGTTGTTCCAGTTTTCTGCTTCCAAGCCGACGAGGCCCGCCAAAGGCGCCAGGAAGGCCAGCAAGCCAGAGACCACAAAGGAGACTTCGGCCAAAGCCAAGCACACAGCGGCAGTTTCGCGTGCAAAAGCCTCTCCGTTGAAGACTACCGCGCCGGGAGAAGCCGTTGGTGCAGACGCTGTGGTCGCAGACTTTTCTGACGTGGAAACGTTGGCTGTTCTTGACCGACGCTCGGGAGAGGCCGGATGAACAACCCAGCGAGACAACTGCGACGACGCGTCGAGTCCTGTGAGCTGCAACATCTTCAGTTCGCGCATCTGCACGCGCTGCTCAAACGCCTCATCGACGACACCTTGAGCGGATTTGTTCCGCGCATCGTGTGGCTGGTTGGTCCTTCGCGAGTCGGCAAAACAATGCTGGGTAAGGCGCTTGCACGCCTATTTCCTGCTGAGCGAGAAAACGGACGACGTGCTGTTCCCGTCCTTCGCGTTCCGCTGCCCCCAGGCGTGTCCCCCAAGCTGCTTCCACTGAGTGTCTTGGAAGCACTGGGCGTGCCGCTGCCGCAGCGCGGCCTCGCCTCTGGTGTGATGCTGACGCGCATGTACGAGCAGCTCAAGCTGGCCGGCACTCGCGTACTCATCTTTGAAGAAGCCAGTCACCTGGTGGAACCCGGGTCAAAAGTTCCTCCGCGCGCTGCCGCAGACTGGTTCAAGGCAGTACACGATGAACTGAATATCACCCTGATTCTTCTGGGCGTCCCGCGCCTGAAGCGCCTCTTCGAAGCTAACGAGCAGTTGCGACTCCGTGCCAGCGCCTGTAAAGAGTTTCGCCCTTACCGCTGGAAAGACGACGAGGAGCGCAGGGCATTTGCGACCTGTGTCTTGACCTACGCCAAGATGTTTGATGAAGCAGGATGGCCTCTAGACCTGACCCGGGAGAAGTTGATTGGTCACTGCTACCTGCTCAGCGGCGGTCTCATCGGAATCGTCGCAGCGTTCATGCAGGAGCTGGCTGCGTTGACCGAAGACATACCACCTGGACCTCTGGGTTTGACCCATTGCCAGCAAGCTGCACTCGCCATTGAAACGGCGGGTCACCCCAATCACCCAGCGTTCGCCAACGAACACATCACCCCCATCGAGTTTGACCAGGCGCACGGGAGTGTGTTGACCCTCAACGAAATGGGTGCTCGCCGCGCCGTCTCTTAAGCATCACCATGGAACTCACAGTCACTTTCCCACCGCTTAGCGACGAGGCCCCTTTGGGCTACTACCGCCGCCTGGCCTGCAACAACGCCCTCTGGAACTGGAAGGAGCTCGCGCAAATGGCAGGCGTCTCGCCAACGCGAACGGGCTTGCTTGCACAACCCGACTACTTGGCCAGCGCCCTCCAACTTGACTCAGCTTGGACGCAGAGCCTTGCCGAGCGTGAAGCGACCGCAAGGACCTGGCGCAGTCATCACCGATTCGGTCATGACGCCGTTTGTCCTCAATGCCTGATGTCCTCTGTCCACCTGCGGTCGGTATGGGAACACTGCTATGCAGTCGCCTGTCACCACCATGGCAGGCAACTTGTCGACCAATGCCCGGCGTGTGGAGACTATCTTTCTCACAGCCGCGAACGAATCGAACTCTGCCAGTGTGGACATGACTTGCGCTTCGTTCAAACTCCGAGCGCCACCCCAGCGCAGCTGTGGCTAGCGAGTTTGCTGAGCACGGCAGGAGCGCACTCAGGTGGCATAGAACCGCGCATCGCCGGAGCTCAGATGAGCGATGTCACTCAGTTGGTCCGCGTCTTGTGCCAACAGTTCGATGCAACGGTTCCGGGCCCGAGGCAGAGAGCTGCGGCACCAAGCTCCATCCAGGGCGCTGTGAGCTTCTTGCGACCACTGGATGCATTGCTCAGTGACTGGCCGTACAGCTTTGAAACACATGTCGCTGAGCGCATAGCCGCCGGCTCACCGCAGGCAAGAACGCTCAACGCACTGCTGGGTCGTTGGTACCAACAACTCAAGACAGTCACCACCAGCGGTCCGCTACAGGTGTTTCTCAAGGTGGTTATCGAGGTGGCTGCTCGTGACTTCAACGGCATCGTCGACCATCTGGTTGCTGCTGAGGTTGGTTTGGACTCCTACCTCCCTGTGGCAGAGGCAGCAAAACAACTTGGCATCGGCAGAGACAGCCTGGTTCAACACCTCAAGGAGGGCAAAGCCAACTACCGCACTCGACGCCTTGGCGCGCGGGGCCTTTGCTATGAAATGCCCAAGGACGAAGTTGGTCGATTGAAGTCGGAACGCGAACGCTGGATTTCTATTGACGCTGAACCGCCCCGGGTTTTGAGGAGGCTCTTTTCCCTGAGAGGATAGAGCCATGAGCAAGAAGTCGAACCAGTTTTCA
>NZ_JAVHJP010000007.1 GCF_031020795.1 Hydrogenophaga pseudoflava | reverse complement strand
GTCTCCACGATCCTCCAATCGTGGGGACGATGCCCGCTTCTCAACTCACATTCAAGATGGGTTGACCGGACGGATACGACTGAAGCGCAGTAGGTCACCAATCTTCGGTTGCTTGCATGGGCAAGAGCGCCTCAGATGCTGTAACTCTCGTAGGTAGACGGGTGAAAGAGCTCATCCAAACCCACTTTTCTGCACGACAAGCCTTGCGCATGGTGGTGATGCAAGAACGCTTCAATCGTCTTTCGATTGGGCTCCACCCCGTATGACCAGAAGTCGTTTCCAAGCGTTTCACGTGCCGCCTTGAGCTGTTCTTCCACAAACGGCAGCGTTACCTTGGTGGCAGAGGTATCCGCCAGGAGCTCCAAGGCCTTCGCCTTGGATTCACCAAAGGCCTTGAAAACGGCTGCCGGCAACCAGCGGTTCTGCTCTGCGAGCTCTTTGCGAATGCCCACCACGTGCATGATGGGAAAGATGCCTGTCCGCCGGTAGTAGTCCTTTGCCACCGTAGTCGGATCATCGAACAGCCAAGCCACATTTGGGTTACTCAACGCCGCTCCGCTGGGTGGTCGTGGTGCGATGAAAGCATCGATCTCACCTTTGTCGAGCAGGTCGGAGATGGTATGCCCTGCCGGAGCGGCCTCAATGGTCACGCCCGGAGGAAGATCCAGTTTGATCTTCTCCGGACGTCCGGGCGTGTCGATTCCGCCTCTGACCCAGGTCACGTCCTCGGGATTCACGCCATAGTCGTCCTGCAAGATCGACCGTGCCCAAACCACCGCAGTCAGTTGATACTCCGGCACGCCAATACGGCAGCCCTTGAGGTCTTCAGGCTTTTTGATGCGGTCCTTCCGAACATAGATAGAGGTATGCCGGAAGGCGCGTGACAGAAAAACCGGCACGGCGATATAAGGGCTCTCGCCTTTGGCGTGCTTGACCAGGTAGCTTGAAAAGGAGAGCTCGGTAATGTCGAAATCCCGGCTCCGCATGGCCCGAAAAAACATCTCCTCGGGATTCAGCAACATGTACACCGGGTCGCATCCATCGATCTGGACACGCCCGTCGTACAGAGCACGGTTTCGGTCGTAGTCGCCCATGGCGACCGATATGTGCAGCTTTGACATCAAGCGTTCGCCCCCTCTGTCACCACGTAGGAGCGATCCATCTCTGGACTGTCCTGACCTTCAAGCCATACGTAGCTCACTTCATGGGTACGCCAGTCGACTGTCTTGGGAATGACGCCCTGGAACGAACACACTTCTTTCGGGATGCGCTTCTCTCCGGTTCCGATGGCCTCGCCTGTCGCCTGGAAAGCTTGAACAGCGTCCACCATCTGTTTGCGAAACTCGACGATGGCCATGTCGCTGGCACCCAGCCGGTCGTGGCTTCGATCGGCGATTTTCCCCATGGTGATCCACATGGCCATATCCTGATTCGGAATGCCGGAGATGCCCGTGAAGTTTCCGCTCTTCATCGCCTGACGGTCTTGCCAGAAGCGATTCTCGTAGTTGCGCAGCGGACGGTATTGCTCATCCAGGTCCACCCCCACGGTCTGGCCCAGGAACTTGCGCCAGGTCGCCGTCTCCGGGGTCTGCGACGGATGACCCCAACCAATGAAGTAGAAGCAGGTATTGGTGTCATCCACCGGCACATTCACGTTCGCCACGTTGTACAAGTTGTTGGGCGGGATCAGCACCGTCCATGGCGCAACGAAAACCGTCGTACGCACATAGTCGTGCGTCTGCGCGTTGAAGATCGGCCGTCGCACCGCAGCGTAACGGAATCCGAAGCTGGCGCGCTGCACTTGCATCCGCGGCGCTTTGTCGGTCGAGGGGCGCAACCAGTTTTTGTCCGTGGCTTTGGCACCATCGACACGCGCAGGGACCATGTCCGAGCTGTGCAGACTCGAGCTGTGGGCAGAGTCAATCGCACCTTCAAGGATCTGAGCCCAGTTCACAGGAATGATCACCTTGGCAACGCTCACACGCGTGTCCGCCGTGGGCGCCCAACGGGGAGGCTCGAACTCCGGCATGGTCTCAGCCGGCCCCATGTAGGCCCAGACGAAACCACCCCACTCCTTGGTCGGATAGGCCTTGTGCTTGACCTTCTCCAGCATGCCACTGGCCTCGGGCTCGGAAGACATTTCCGTTACGTTGCCGCTCACATCCATCTTCCATCCGTGATAGAGACAGCGAAGACCACCCTCTTCGTTGCGGCCAAACACGAGCGATGCCCTGCGGTGAGGACAGTATTCATCCATCACACCAACTTCGCCGTCCGTGTTTCGGAAAACCACGAGATCTTCTCCGAGGATGCGGGCTTTGACGGGCGTCCCATCTGGCTCGGAGACCTCTTCGATTAGACAGATAGGAACCCAATGCCGGCGCATCAGTTGCCCCATGGGTGCACCGTTTTCAACACGGCACAGCAGATCGTTTTCTTCATGCGTAATCATGGAAATCTCCTGTAAGGATGGGAAAGTGCAAGGAGGCACTGCGTTGAAGTATACTTCGATATCTAAGTATTTTTTCAAGGGTTATCCCTTACCACTGCCTCTGCCAGTCTCTTTGTCTCAGCAACCACCTAGGGCGAAGGCCCTCTACAGCATGAGAAAGCTTCCATACAAATTTAGTTCTCTCGCGTTTGCGTTCTACATGGCAACCATCATTGCCTTCATGATGTGTCTGCTCCTAACGGCCATCAACACCGGAGTTGACACCCAGTTCATTCAACGGGTACTGAGTACCTACGTAATCGCCATGCCAGTGGCCTTCGCATGCGTCGTCTTGGTACGTCCGCTGGTCCTCTATCTCGTCTCAAAGACCGTGGCCACGAACGCAGGTGACACATGAAATGACTTCGGCATCATCTGAGCACTGTCCAATTCAGACGCGGTCACGATCAGAAAGGACAGCCATCAACCGTGATGACTGCGCATTCAGTCCCGTTGTAGTGCGCTCAGCTTGGCCCAAGGACGCCAAGAACGCGAACTTCCGCGAGGCTGCTGCGTACTCAAACCAGACGTGTTTGATGTAGTCCTCTGGTGGGCCACATCACTGTCGGAGCAACAGGCATTTGAGAAAAATGAAAACATTCAGGGAAATCCATGGAACTGAGGCACCTTCGGTGCTTCTTGGCGGTCGCTCAGGAACTGCATTTCGCCAGAGCCGCCGAGAAGCTTCACATTGAGCAATCGCCACTTTCGAGAGCGATCAAGGAACTGGAAGGAGAGCTGGGGGTCCGCCTCTTCGACCGCAACACGCGCAGCACGCGTCTGACCCGTGCGGGTCAGGTCTTCATGGATCACGTGCCGCGCGTGTTCGTAGCGCTGACCCAGGCGCGCGACAGTGTTCGGGCCGTGTCGGCCGGGTATCAAGGGCAGCTACGCATCGCCTTGTCCGAAGGCATCTCGCAGGCCCGCTTCACAGCATTGCTATCGTGTTGCCGTGAGGAAGAACCAGATACGGAGATCCGGCTTTACGAGGTTCCGCTGTCACAGCAGATCAGAGGCCTCGAAGCCGACTTGTACGACGCCGGGTTCTCCCACTCATCGGAAGTTGGTGAAACACTCCTTGCCATACCAGTGTGGAACGATCCGATGGTCGTGGCCGTGCCATCGCGCCACCCGCTGTTGGCTCACAAGACGCTGCCTCTGGATGAAGTGCTGCGCTATCCGCTGGTGCTTTGCGACCCCGAGGTGTGCGAGGGCTGCAGCCGCCAGATGGCACGCGTGCTGCGCGCAACGGATCGCGAACCCATCGTAGCCGAGAAGGTCACCAGCCAAGAGCTGATGGTGACCCTGGTAGCAGCAGGCTACGGTCTGGGCTTCTCGACCGAGGCTCATGTTTCGACCTGCAGCCATCCGGAGATCGTCACAAGGCCGCTGGCTGGCCGCACACCGATGTTGACCACCTACCTGATCCACCGCATCGGCACCCCGTCTGAGACCTTGCGACGTTTCGTGGAAAGAGCCCGTGTCGCTGCGCCCGGTCGGGCGACTGACGACGCGTTGGACAGATTGCCAGGGAGTAGCACATGAGAAAGCTTCAAAACTTGACCGCAACCTTGGTGGTCGCCGCCGCAGCTTTGCTGCTGTCGGCCTGCGGCAAGCCGCAGCCCACCGATTCGCTGGAATCGTTGATGGCCGATCCAGAACGGTTGAAGCTGCTGCGAGAGCAGTGCAAGACCGAGCGCACCAAGCTGGGCGACGAACTTTGCGACCGCGTGGCCGAGGCCACGAAACGGCGATTTTTCGGGGACGGCAAGGTGCCGTACAACCCACCTAAGGAATCGCCCAAGTTCTGAACTTGCGCTCGTCGCCACACTCGGTGACGCGTATTTCGTGCATAGGCGCTGTACTACTTGCAGCGCGGCAAGGGGCCCTGACACGCGGCGGCACGCTGCCACTTGCATTCTTGCAGGCCGAGCTGCGAGCCTGTCGATTTCGGACTTTGACCCACCGATAGCCAGCCTTGATCCTCATGCGTGCGACACAGCTTCGTGCCGCGCGAACGGCCCCGTATGGCGGGCCACTGGATCGGAGGTCAAGGTGCAGGCTCAAGGCGCAAGCCACCAGGGGGTTCTCTACGGTCAAATCGCGGCGGTGCTGGGCGTCGTCGTGATCGGCGTGTGGGGTGCGACCCAGTGGACCGCTGCGGCGCTGGGCCATCAGGCACGCCTGGGCACTCCGTGGTTCGAGGTCTTCGGCTCGCCGGTCTACCACCCCTGGCGTCTGTTCGAATGGTGGTTCTTCTTCGACGCCTACGCACCCGATGTCTTCGACGTGGGCGGCGCGATAGCAGGCGGCAGCGGCCTGGCCTCAGTGGGCGTAGCGGTGGGCATGTCGGTCTGGCGCTCGCGGCAGTCGCGACTGGTCACCACCTACGGAACTGCCCGCTGGGCAACAGTCGATGACGTTCGGCGTGCCGGGCTGAACCGCCCGTCCGGCGTGTTGCTTGGACAACATGGCTGGCAGTACCTGCGCCATGACGGGCCGG
Organism: Hydrogenophaga pseudoflava; assembly: GCF_031020795.1. GTDB lineage: Bacteria > Pseudomonadota > Gammaproteobacteria > Burkholderiales > Burkholderiaceae_C > Hydrogenophaga > Hydrogenophaga pseudoflava_A. The sequence continues at coordinate 207,680 of NZ_JAVHJP010000007.1, read as the reverse complement.
AGCACGTACTCGCGTTTGCGCCCACACGTTCGGGCAAGGGTGTCGGCCTGGTGGTGCCCACGCTGCTGTCCTGGCCCGGCTCGGCCGTGATCCACGACATCAAGGGCGAGAACTGGCAGTTGACGGCCGGCTGGCGCTCACGTTTCTCGCACTGCCTGCTGTTCAACCCGACGGACGCCCGGTCGGCCGCCTACAACCCGCTGCTGGAAGTGCGGCGTGGTGTGCACGAGGTGCGCGACGTGCAGAACATCGCCGACATCCTGGTGGACCCGGAAGGCGCACTGGAGCGCCGCAATCATTGGGAGAAGACTTCGCACGCGCTGCTGGTCGGCGCCATCCTGCACGTACTCTATGCGGGCGAGGACAAGACGCTGCGTGGTGTGGCCAATTTCCTGTCCGATCCGGCCTGCCCTTTCGAGGTGACGCTGCACCGGATGATGAGCACGCCGCATCTGGCGGGCGAGCAAGTAGGGCGCCCGCACCCCGTCGTCGCCTCGGCCGCCCGCGAGGTGCTCAACAAGAGCGAGAACGAGCGCTCGGGCGTGTTGTCTACGGCCATGAGCTTCCTGGGCCTGTACCGCGACCCAACGGTGGCGGAAGTCACCTCGCGCTGCGACTGGCGCATCGCCGACCTAATCTCGACCGCTCACCCGGTGTCACTGTACCTGGTGGTTCCACCCTCGGACATCAGCCGCACCAAGCCGTTGATCCGGTTGATCCTGAATCAGGTGGGACGGCGGCTGACCGAGTCTCTGGACGGATCGGACGGCATCGTGCGACGACACAAGCTGTTGCTGATGCTCGACGAGTTCCCGGCGCTGGGCCGGCTGGACTTCTTCGAGACCGCGCTGGCCTTCATGGCGGGGTACGGCATCCGCAGCTTTTTGATTGCGCAGAGCCTGAACCAGATTGACAAGGCCTACGGCCAGAACCACTCGATCCTGGACAACTGCCACGTGCGGGTGACCTTCGCCACCAACGACGAACGCACCGCCAAGCGCATTTCCGAGACGCTGGGCACGGCCACCGAACTGCGCGCCCAGCGCAACTACGCCGGCCACCGGCTGGCACCCTGGCTGGGTCACCTGATGGTCTCGCGCCAGGAGACGGCGCGCCCGCTGCTTACCCCCGGTGAAGTGATGCAGTTGCCGCCCGACGAAGCGGTGGTGATGGTTTCTAGCATGCCGCCGGTCAAGGCACGCAAGCTGCGCTACTACGCCGACGCCAACTTCCGCCGCCGCGTATTGCCTCCACCCGTGTTGACGGCGGGGTCCTACCCCGATACGCCACCGCTGCGGGCGGACGACTGGCGCGGACTGGCGGTACCGATGGCGACGACTGCACCAAGACCCGCGTTCATGGCCGGCATGGCCGCCGATGCAGGCGGTCCCCGCCTGCAGCCGGAGCTGATTGAAGTGGCCACGCCGCAACCCGAACTCGGCGCGTTGACCAATGACCTGGCGCTGCTCGATGACGACGACTCGCCCCTGCCCCTCCCCCACCAGTTCGACCCGGCCCTGCAGCGCACCGCACGTCTGGCCGCCCTCGACCCAGACGACGGGATCACGCTATGAGCCAATACCGCCTGAACCTGTTCATTCCACCCGAACATGCGCGCCGCCTAGAAGAAGTGGCGGCCAAGAAAGGCGTGTCCAAGTCATCCATCGTCGCGGCGGCGCTGGCCTCCTGGCTGTCGCCGGACTCGGGCGATCAGCGGGAGGCTGCCATCGCCAAGCGGCTGGGCCGGCTGTCGCGCCAGTTCGAGCGACTGGAACGCGACCAGAACATCGAGATCGAGACCCTGGCTCTGTTCATCCGCTACTACCTGACGGTGAGCACACCAGTACCGGAAGGCCACCAGGATGCGGCCCGCGCACAGGGCAAGGCGCGATTCGAACAGTTCGTCGAACAACTGGGCCGCCACCTGCTGCGCGGTCGCAGCCTGGTGCGCGACGTGATTGAGGAGCTGCATCCGCAGGAGCAAGGCCTGAACCGGCAACTGGACGAGGCCGCAGAGATGGGCCGCGTGAATCCGCCGCCTCCCGAGGAAGGCCCAACCCCATGACGACCCCGCCACCCAGCCCCGAAAAGACCACGCTCGATCGCCGTGTCCGCATGCTGCGCACGGCCATGGGGCCGGTGATCGCGGCCGCGCTCGAAGACCCGGACGTGGTGGAGGTGCTGCTCAACCCCGATGGCACGCTCTGGATCGACCGGCTCTCCAACGGGCGTGCACCGACGGGCATCACGCTGTCGGCGGCCGATGGTGAACGCATCATTCGCCTGGTGGCGGCCCACGTGGGTGCCGAGGTCCACCGGGGCCAGCCGCTGCTCACCGCCGAGCTGCCCGAGACAGGCGAACGCTTCGAAGGTGTGCTGCCGCCTGCCGCACCGGGGCCGGCCTTCGCGCTGCGCAAGCGGGCCGTGGGTGTGATCCCCCTGGACCGCTACGTGGCCGACGGGATGATGAGCGCCGAGCAGGCGGACTTCCTGCGTCAGGCCGTGCACGAGCGGAAGAACATCCTGATCGCGGGTGGCACCAGCACGGGCAAGACCACGCTGGCCAATGCGCTGCTGGCCGAGATCGCCGCCACCGGCGACCGGGTGCTGGTGCTCGAAGACACGATTGAGCTGCAGTGCGCCGCGCGCGACCACGTGCCGCTGCGCACACGCGCGGGTGCCGTCTCGATGACCGAGCTGGTGCGCGCCACGATGCGGCTGCGGCCCGACCGCGTGGTGGTGGGCGAGGTACGCGGTGGCGAAGCGCTGGATCTGGTCAAGGTCTGGGGCACCGGCCACCCTGGCGGCATCGCCACCATTCATGCCGGCTCCGCGCTCGGAGCGTTGCTGCGGGTGGAGCAGCTGATTCTGGAGGTCGCGGTGAACCCACCGCGCGCCCTGATCGCCGAGGCGATCAACGTGGTGGTCTACATCGCCGGTCGCGGACGCAAGCGCCGCATTGAGACGATTGCCCACGTCACCGGACACGACAGCACCGGCTACCACCTGGTGTCGGTCAACGAGCCATTGCCTGAACTGCCAACGCCCTCCCCACCCTCAGCGGCGGACACCCTTTCATCAACCCCACCCGGAGATCTTTCATGACCCCTTCGACTGCCCTGCGCTCCTTTGCGCGACCGTTCACCCGCCTGCTGGTGTCCTCGTGGGTCGCCAGCCTGCACCGCTTGAACCGGCTGATGCAACCCGCCCGCCAGGGGCTGCTCACCGCCTCCATCATGCTGAGCCTGGCCGGCACGGCCAAGGCGGCCGGCTCCAGCATGCCCTGGGAAGGGCCGCTGCAGTCCATCCTGGATTCGATCCAGGGTCCGGTGGCCCGCATCGTGGCCGTGATCATCATCATTGCCACCGGCCTGGCCCTGGCCTTCGGTGACACGTCGGGCGGCTTTCGGAAGCTGATTCAGATCGTCTTCGGTCTGTCGATCGCCTTCGCGGCTTCGTCTTTCTTCCTGAGCTTCTTCAGCTTCTCGGGTGGGGCCCTGGTATGAGCGGCGGTGCCGAGCAAGCCACTTCCCTGGCCAGCGGCTTCGAGATTCCGCTGCACCGCTCGCTGACCGAGCCCATCCTGATGGGCGGCGCGCCGCGCACGGTGGCCATCGCCAACGGGACGCTGGCCGCCGCCGTGGGCCTGGGGCTGCAGCTGTGGATTCCGGGTGCCGTGCTGTGGATCGTGGGGCATTCGCTGGCGGTCTGGGGCGCGCGGGCCGATCCGCAGTTCATGGCGGTGTTTGCCCGGCACCTGAAGCACAAGCCGTTGCTGGATGTGTGAGGACGACGCCATGCTCAACCTCTCCGAGTACCGGCAACGCCCCGCCCTGCTGGCCGACTGGCTGCCCTGGGCCGGACTGGTGGCGCCCGGCGTAGTGCTGAACAAGGACGGCTCATTCCAGCGCACCGCGCGCTTCCGGGGCCCTGACCTGGACAGCGCCACGCAGGGCGAACTGGTGGCCACCACCGCACGCCTGAACAACGCACTGCGCCGCCTGGGCTCGGGCTGGGCGCTGTACGTGGACGCCGAGCGCCGACCGGCGGCCGACTACCCGCATTCGTCCTTTCCAGAAGCCCTGTCGTGGCTGGTGGATGAAGAACGGCGCGCAGCCTTCGAGGAATCGGCCAGTCACTTCGAGAGCCGCTACCACTTCACGCTGCAGTACCTGCCACCCGAAGAGTCCCGCGCGCGGGCCGCCAGCCTGCTCTACGAAAACCGCTCCAGCACCGGGGTGGACTGGCGGGAACGGCTGGCCGCCTTCATCGCCGAGACCGACCGCGTGTTCGACCTGCTCGACGGCGTGATGCCGGAGATCGCCTGGCTACAGGACGCTGAAACGCTGAGCTACCTGCACACCACGGTGTCGCCACGCACTTACCCCGTGGCCGTGCCCGAGGTGCCCTTCCACCTGGATGCGCTGCTGGTCGATGCGCCCCTGCTGGGCGGTCTGGCGCCCATGCTGGGTGACGCGCATCTGCGGGTGACTACGGTGCGTGGGTTTCCGACGTCCACCTGGCCCGGTGTGCTGGACGACCTGAACCGGCTCGGTTTCGGTTACCGCTGGTCCACGCGCTTCCTGTGCATGGACAAGGCCGAAGCCGAGAAGGAGCTGGGCCGCCTGCGCCGGCAGTGGTTTGCCAAGCGCAAGAACGTGCTGGCCCTGTTGCGCGAGACGATATTCCAGCAGGAGTCGCCGCTGGTGGACACCGACGCCGGCAACAAGGCCGCCGACGCGGACGCGGCCCTGCAGGAGCTGGGCAGCGACCAGGTGGCCTTTGGCTACGTGACCGCCACGGTCACGGTGCTCGATGCCGACGCGACCGCTGCCGACGAGAAGCTGCGCATGGCCGAGCGCGTGATCCAGGGGCGTGGCTTCGTCACCATCCCGGAGACGCTGAACGCCGTGGAGGCCTGGCTGTCGTCGATCCCGGGCAATGCCTACGCCAACGTGCGCCAGCCCATCGTCTCGACACTGAACCTGGCGCACCTGATGCCGGTGTCGGCGGTGTGGGCCGGACCGGAGCGCAACCGGCACCTGGACGGTCCGCCGCTGGTTGTGACCCGCACCGAAGGCTCCACGCCGTTCCGGCTGGTGACCCACGTCGGTGACGTGGGCCATACCCTGGTGGTGGGACCAACCGGCATGGGCAAGTCGGTGCTGCTGGCCTTGCTGGCCCTGCAGTTCCGGCGCTATCCCGGCTCGCGCATCTTTGCATTCGACATGGGCCGTTCCATGCGGGCCACGGTGCTGGGCCTGGGCGGCGAGCACTACGACCTGGGCAGCGATGGCGACATCGCCTTCCAGCCGCTGGCGGGCATAGACCAGGAGGGCTACCGCAGCTGGGCCGCCGAGTGGGTCGAAGGCCGGCTGGTGCACGAGGGCGTGGCCGTCGGGCCGGACGAGAAGGCCGCGATCTGGTCGGCACTGGGCAGTCTGGCGGGCGCGCCGCGCGAGCAGCGCACGCTCACCGGTCTGTCGGTGCTGCTGCAGTCCAACGCGTTGCGCCAGGCGCTCGCCCCCTACGTGCTGGGCGGCGCGCACGGCAAACTGCTGGATGCTGACATCGACCGGCTGGGCACGGCAGACGTGCAGTGCTTCGAGATGGAAGAGCTGATGGGCAGCCGCGCCGCGGTGATGGCCGTGCTGGGTTACCTGTTCGCACGCTTCGAGGCGCGCTTCGACGGGGCACCCACCCTGCTGTTGCTGGACGAGTCCTGGCTGTTCCTGGACGACCCGGTGTTCGCGGCGCGCATCCGCCAGTGGCTCAAGACGCTGCGCAAGAAAAACGTGTCGGTGCTGTTCGCCACGCAAAGCCTGGCCGACATCCAGGGTTCAAGCATTGCTCCGGCCATCGTGGAGAGCTGCGCGAGCCGCATCTTCCTGCCCAACCCGCAAGCCACCGAACCACAGGTGCGCTCGATCTACGAGGCCTTTGGCCTGAACCGCCGCCAGATCGAGATCGTGGCCACCGCCGTGCCCAAGCGCGACTACTACTACCAGTCGAGGCTGGGCAACCGCCTGTTCGACCTAGACCTCGGACCTGTGGCCCTGGCCTTCGCCGGGGCCTCCACACCGCAGGACCAGCGTCTGATCGACGAGGTGCTGGCTTCGCACCCGCCCGAGGGCTTCGCCCCTGCCTGGCTGCACCGCCGTGGCCTGGACTGGGCGGCCGATCTCTTTCACCAACACACCCACCACCAACCCGGGCATGCCCGACCTTCAGGAGAAACGCCATGAGCTTTCAGTTCCCCACCCGGGCCCTCAAGACCCGCCTGACGGCGCTGGCCACCGCCGCCGCGCTGACGCTGGGCGTCATGCAGCCCGCGCACGCACTCTTCGGCGTGGGCGACATCGTGCTGGACCCGGTCAACCTGGTGCAGAACACCATGACCGCCGCGCGCACGTTGGAGCAGATCAACAACCAGATCCGCCAGTTGCAGAATGAGGCGCAGATGCTGATCAACCAGGCACGCAATCTGGCGAGCCTGCCGTTCAACGTGGTCAACCGCCTGCGCTCGACGCTGGACACGACGCGGCAACTGATCGCCCAGGCCCAAGGCCTGGCCTACCAGGTGTCGAACCTCGATGCCGAGTTCGCCCGCCTCTACCCCGAGCAGTACGCCGCCACCGTGAGCGGCAACCAGATGTTCCAGGACGCGCGCCAGCGCTGGAAGAACACGCTCACCGGCCTGCAGACCGCCATGCAGATGCAGGCCCAGGTGTCGCAGAACCTGAGCCTGGACGAAGGCGTGCTGGCCGACCTGGTCAGCCAGAGCCAGTCGGCCACCGGCGCGCTGCAGGCCATGCAGGCCACCAACCAGTTGCTGGCCCTGCAGGCCAAGCAGTCCATCCAGTCGCAGCAACTGATGCTGACGCAGGACCGTGCCGCCTCGCTGGAACTGGCCCGGCAGGCTGCGGCCATCGAGCGTGGTCGCGAGGTGACGCGCCGCTTCATCGGCAGCGGCACGGGCTACACGCCGCAGGGCGTGAGCTTCTACGGCCACTGAACCACCAGGAGATGGTATGGACACCTCCCACCCGCTGAACTGGCGCCCAGGCGGCGCGAGAGCTGAAGACAAATTCCGCTGACCAAGGAGAAGAGTTCGTTGGCGGGGTGGGGCCTCGCGTCGAACGGCATCGAGTGCCAAAGTGGAGTTGCATTGATCAACTCCTCGAATCGGAGGCCCCAAATGGATAGTACGACTTACGGCTTGGACATTGCAAAGAACGTCATGCAACTGCACTGGGTTGATGCTGAGACAGGCGAGATCGGCCGCAAGAAGCTGGCGCGAGCCAAGCTGGCCGAGTACTTCGCGAAGTTGCGGCCGGCGCGGGTGGTGATGGAGGCTTGCGGCAGCGCGCACCACTGGGCGCGCGTGCTGGGCAAGCTGGGCCACGAGGTCGAACTACTGCCGGCGGCGCAGGTGCGGCCGTTCGTGCGCAGCAACAAGGACGACGCGGCCGACGCGCGAGCGATCTGGCTGGCCGCGCAGCACAGGGACATCCGGCGCGTGCCGCAAAAGAGCACCGAGCAGCAAGCCGTGCTGGCGCTGCACCGCACGCGCTCGCACTGGATCAGCGTGCGCACGGCCACGATGAATGCCTTGCGCGGGCTGCTGTACGAATTCGGCGTGGTGCTGCGCGGCGGCCGCAAGGCCGGGCTGAAGGCGCTGAGCGAGCAGCGCGCGCAGATCGATGAGCAACTGCCGCAGGTCATGCGCGCCCTGGTGGATGGGCAGCTGCAGACGCTGAGCCAGGTGCAGCAGCGCATTGATCAGTTGGAGCATGAGATCGCGGCGGTGCAAAAGCAGTTGAGCAAGGCCAGAGAGCTGCGCCAGGTGCCGGGCATCGGCGTGCTGGGCTCAACAGCGCTGGCGGCCACGCTGGGCGATGGCCGGGCCTGGCGCAGCGGGCGCGAGTTCTCCGCCAGCCTGGGCCTGGTGCCCGCCCACAGCGGCACGGGCGGCAAGGTGCACACGGGGCACATCTCCAAGCGAGGGGACTCCTACCTGCGCACGCTGCTGATCCACGGGGCGCGCTCGGTGATCGAGCATGCCAAGGACAAGCCCAAGTGGCTGCAGCAGATGCTGGCGCGCCGGCCACCGAACGTGGTGGTGGTGGCGCTGGCCAACAAGATGGCGCGCACGGCCTGGGCCTTGGTGGCCCACGGACGTGCTTACCAACGGGACTGGCAAAGCGCCAAGCCCGGGTGCAGCACCGCGCAAGCGGCTGCCGCGTAGATCAACCCCAACAATAGGAGTGGATGCCGCAAAGAGTGCGCGAGTCGAGTTGACGAAGTGATGGCAAAGCGGTCGGACCGCGGGTCGGGTAGAGCTGTATGGCTGGCAGGGCAAGCGTCAAGCGAAGCCCGCCGCAGGAGATGAGCACCGACCCCGCGAATGACCATCAAGGCCAGCGGCGGGCTTCGGTCCGATCTGCATCAACAGGCCGGATATAAGACCGCAGTCGTATCCGCCGAGTCAGAACTTCAAAAACTCACTTGCCACACGGGAGGTGTCCATATAAGCCCAGCCATGGACGACGTCGCCGTCATCGACCGCTTCCTGAACACCTTCTCCACTTACATCGACTCGGGTTTCGGGTTGCTGAACGGCGAGGTCGCCTTCCTCACCGCCACGCTGGTGGCCATCGACATGACCCTGGCCGGCCTGTTCTGGGCCATGAGTCACGCCACCGGCCAGGGCGAGGACGTGATGGCGAAGCTGATCCGCAAGGTGCTTTACGTGGGCGCCTTCGCCTACATCATTGGCAACTTCAACAGCCTCTCGGGCATCGTGTTTCGCTCATTCGCCGGTCTGGGCCTGCAGGCCAGTGGCTCGGGCATGAGCCTGGCCACCTTCCTGCAGCCGGGCCACCTGGCAAAAGCTGGCATCGATGCAGCAGCCCCGATCCTGCAGCAGATCAGCGACCTGTCCGGCTTTCCGGAGGTGTTCATCAACATCGCACCCATCGTGGTGCTGTTCCTGGCCTGGCTCACGGTGATCGTGAGCTTCTTCGTGCTGGCCGTGCAGCTTTTCGTGACGCTGCTGGAGTTCAAGCTGACGACGCTGGCCGGCTTCGTGCTGGTGCCCTTTGCCTTGTGGAACAAGACCACCTTCCTGGCCGAGAAGGTGCTGGGCAACGTGGTGTCTTCGGGCATCAAGGTGCTCGTGCTCGCGGTGATCGTGGGCATCGGAACGGGACTGTTCGCTCAGTTTCAGACGGTGCCGGCAGAGCCTTCCATCGACCACGCGCTGGTGGTGATGCTGGCCTCACTCTCATTGCTGGGTCTGGGCATCTTCGGGCCAGGCATCGCCACCGGCCTGGTGTCGGGCGCGCCGCAACTGGGCGCAGGCGCGGCGACCGGAACGGCGCTGGGGGCCACGGGTCTGGCGGTGGCCGGAGGCGCTGCCGTGGCGGGTGCAGGTGCGGCCGTGGCCGCTGGCGCACGTATGGCGCCCGGTGCTGCACGCGCCGCGATCGGCAGCGGCGCTTCGGCGGCCCGTTCGGCCAGTGGCCTGGCGGCTGGTGCGAAGTCCGCCTACGACGCCGGCGCTGCCGTGTCCTCGGGCGGTCCGCTGCGCGCCGCCGGTGCCGGCGTGGCCAACGTGGCCCGCACAGGCGCCAGCGCGGTGGGCCAAAAGCTGGCCGAAGGCGCCAAGGCCGTGAAGGACAAGGTCTCGGGCTTCGTGGCGGACGCTACCGCGCCAGCGGCTGCCGGTGCCGACTCGGCCGCCACAGGCTCCTCCAGCCCGACCCCTGCCACCGAGCCCGCCTGGGCACAGCGCATGCGCCGGCGCCAGCAGATGGGGCACGCCGCCACGACGGCCGCGCACACCCTGCGCGGTGGCGATGGGGGCGGCTCGGGCAGCGGGCCCAGCCTTCGTGATTCGGATTCCTGAGGAGAACCCAGCATGCGATTCAAACGACCGCAGGTGCGCTATGCCGACACGCCGCAGCCTGCCACCCCCTACCAATCGGCCGCGCAGGCCTGGGACGAGCGCATCGGATCGGCCCGCGTGCAGGCCCGCAACTGGCGCCTGATGGCCTTTGGCTGTCTGTCGCTGGCCTTGTTGATGGCCGGTGGTCTGGTCTGGCGCTCGGCGCAGTCCATCGTGACGCCCTACGTGGTGGAGGTGGATCAGGCCGGCCAGGTGCGCACCGTGGGCGAGGCCGCCTCACCCTACCGCCCCGGCGATGCGCAGATCGCGCACCACCTGGCCCGCTTCGTTACGCTGGTGCGTTCGCTGTCCATCGACCCGATCGTGGTGCGGCAGAACTGGCTGGACGCCTACGACTACACGACCGACCGCGGAGCCGCCGTGCTCAACGAATACGCCCGCACCAACGACCCGTTCGTGCGCGTAGGCAAGGAGTCGGCGACGGTGCAGATCACCAGCGTGGTCCGGGCCAGCGACGCCTCGTTCAACGTGCGCTGGACCGAGCAGCGTTTCGTCAACGGCGCACCGGCCGGCACCGAGCGGTGGACGGCCGTGGTCTCGACCGTGCTGCAGACCCCGCGCACCGAGCAGCGCCTGCGCAAGAACCCCCTGGGCATCTACGTCAACGGCCTGTCCTGGAGCCGCGACCTGGATGCGAACGAAGGAAGCAAACCATGAACACCCCGAACCCGACCCCGCGCCTGCTCTTCAGCACGATCGCCGTTGCCGCCACCCTGTTGGGTTGCGCGTCGCAAGGCACGCCGCCACCCGTGATCCCGCTGGACGAGCCCGTGATGGCGCAGCCCCTGCCCGAGCTGCCCAATCCGGTGGAGGTGGTCGCGGTGCCACAGGTGCTGCCCATGCCCTCGCAGATGAAGCCGCTGCCTGCAGCGCAGGACAAGCCGCCCGTGTCCGAGCCCGTGGACGAACGGCTGCGGGTGTCGCGGGCCAACGAAGAAGCCCGGGTGGCGCCGACGCGGGAGGGCTACGTCAATGCGATCCAGGTCTGGCCCTACACCGACGGTGCGCTGTACCAGGTCTACGCAGCGCCGGGGCGCGTGACGGTGATTTCGCTGCAGGCGGGCGAAGAGCTGGTCACGGTGGCAGCCGGCGACACGGTGCGCTGGATCGTGGGCGACACGTCCAGCGGAGCCGGCGATGCACTGCGCGTGAACGTGCTGGTCAAGCCAGTACGCACCGGCCTGAAGACCAACCTGGTCATCACCACCAACCGGCGCACCTACCTGATCGAGCTGACCTCGACCGAGAAGGCGTGGATGGCCTCGGTGTCCTGGGACTACCCCAAGGACCGCATGCTGGCCTTGCAGCGCCAGGCTCAGGCGGCGCAGACAGCAGCGCCGGTGGATGTCGGGCTATCACTGGAGCGCCTGCGCTTCCGCTACGCAATCAGCGGCAGCACGCCGCCCTGGAAGCCTCTGCGGGCCTTTGACGATGGCGAGAAGGTCTACATCCAGTTCCCGGCCGGCATCGCGCAAGGCGAGTTGCCGCCGCTGTTCGTCATCGGCGCGCAGGGCGACGGGCAGTTGGTGAACTACCGCTTCCGCCCGCCCTACTACATCGTCGACCGCCTGTTTGGTGCGGCAGAACTGCGGCTGGGCGCCGACAAGGGCGACATGGTCCGCATCGAGCGCACGGACGGATGGCCACCGACCGCCCGGAGGAACTGAACATGTCCATGCACGACCCGGCACCGTCCGTTGCGCCCGGCCGCCCTGCTGCAGCCAAGGTATCGCCCGAATCGATGGCGCTGCGCGCCCAGCCGCGACCGGTGACCCGGCTCAATCGCCGCAGCCTCGCGCTGCTGGCGGGTCTGCTGGCCTTGGGCGTGCTGGGGGCAACGGTCTGGTCACTGCAGCCCAAGACCCGTCGTGAGTCCGACGAGCACGCCGAGCTGTTCAACGTTGATCGCGTCTCGCGCTCCGAGGGCCTGGGGCAGTTGCCTGCGGATTACTCCAAGCTGCAACAACCCGCGCCGGTGCCGGAGTTGGGGCCACCCCTGCCCGGCGACCTGGGCCCAGCCATCGTCAAGTCGCAACAGCCGGTGGTGCCGAGCTATTCGCCGCCGGGACACGACCCTGCCGCGTCAGAGCGCGATGCCCGGCGCAAGGAGTCCGAGCAGGCGGCAGCCGCATCGGTGTTTTTTCGCAATGGTTCGCAGCGCGCGGCAACTGCTGCGCCGACCGCTGCGGCCCCTGACACCTCGAGATCGGTGCCCAGCGGCCTGACGGGTTTCGACCCCATGGCAGCTGGCCCGGCGTCCACGCCAGCGCAGGACGGCGGTGCCGACGCCACGGCGTCACAGAACCGGCAAGACCAGAAGGAGGCTTTCCAGAGAACCGCTTCCACGGAAACTCGCAATTCCGGTTCACTGCAACTGCCCGCCTCGCCGTACCAGTTGATGGCTGGCACGGTGATCGCCGGCGCCTTGGTCACCGGCATCCAGTCCGACCTGCCCGGCGACGTGATCGCCACGGTCACCGAGCCGGTCTACGACACCGCCACCGGCAAACACCAGCTGATCCCGCAGGGATCTCGCATCCTCGGGCGCTACAACAGCCGGGTGAGCTATGGCCAGAGCCGGGTGCAGGTGGTGTGGAACCGGGTGATCCTGCCCGACACGTCGTCACTGACACTGGACAACCTGGTGGGTTCCGACCCTGCCGGCCGGGCCGGGCTCGAAGATGGCGTGGACTGGCACTGGGATCGCGTCTTCGCAGGGGCCGCACTGACCTCGCTGCTGGGCATCGGTGCCGAGCTGGCCGCACCCGAGAACCGGCAGGACGGCAACCGCATCGTGATCGCTGGGCGCGACAGCCTTCAGGACAGCGTGAACCAGATCGGCCAGGAGGTGACCCGCCGCAACCTGAACATCCAACCGACACTGACCGCGCGACCGGGCTTGCCCATGCGCGTCATCGTCAACCGAGACCTGGTGCTGCGGCCCTACCAGCCACTGTTCTTTGCTCGAGGAGCGCCACGATGAGCACGAGCACAAGGCTACGCCTGGGGCCCCTGCCCAAGACTGAGAGCGTCAAGCTGACCTTCACTTGTCCGTCCGACCTGAAAGCCGAGCTGGATCGTTACGCCGCTCTGCACGCTCAGACCTATGGCGAGGCGACGGATGCTCTGGCGCTGATTCCGCACATGCTGGCGGCGTTCATGGCCAGGGACCGAGGATTCCGGCGAGGAACTGCCAAAGGTAAGACTCCATTGGCGTCGACCAAGTCGGCCGATGCCGGCAGGGCGCTGGAATGAACTGCTTGGTGAAAACGTTTGAGCCCATCTGGCCACATCTTGGGTTAGGTTGTAGCGAGAACGCGGCACACCACAAAGCCAAGAATGGCGCGTGGGTGGGCAGCTCCATGGTGTTCGATCCGCCCGAGCGCCGCGAGCACCATCAGCAAGGCGGTGCCGCATGACCGACGAAACGATCAACGCCGAACAGTGCGCCGAACTCCTGCACTGCACCGAGCAACGAATCGAGGAACTGACCCGAACCGGCGAGCTGCCGGGAATGAAATTTGGCCGCGGCTGGATCTACGTGAAGGCTGACCTGCTGGCCTACATTGCCGACCGCGCCCGGAAAGAGGCGGAAGAGCGGCGCCAGGACCTCAACGCACGAAAGTCGGTGCCGCGCCTGGACATACCGATCAAGCCGCGGCGACAGACGCCTCCACCGCTTCCGGTGCCGGCCAAAGCCTTTGCGCAAGGTCCACGCCCCTGAAGCTGGCATAGCGCTGGGCCATCACCGAGCCCGGCTTCCATCCCATGATCTTGTTCAGCTCCTCCAGACGGAACAGATCGCGCCCGTCTTTGTCTTTCAGCTCCAGCCATCGGCATGTCGCTTCGTGTCTCAGGTCGTGTTCACGGAGGCCAACGATGTCCATGTACTCGAAAGCGATCCTGAAACGGAATGACAGCCGTTGACTGGTACGCACCAAGCTCTTTTTCCCTTCCTCGACCCCCTCCTCGTTGAGGAACGGGAAGAGGTTCGCGTCGGGTTCAAACGGCGGCCGCGATGCAAAGTACGAGGAGAGCGCCTGATGCACTTCGGGACGCATCGGGACATCTCGATAAGAAATCTTCCCACGCCACTGCTTGGTCTCCTTGGCATGGATCACCTTGTTCTGCATGTCAATCTGGCCCCGGGTCAGGGTGTATGCCTCCCTGAGCCGCAGTCCTGTGTTCAGGATCAGCAAGTACAAGGTCAACAGCGCATCGCCGCCCTTGAGTTCGAGGCCACGCGAGCGATCCGGCCGCTCGTAGCCCGACAGCACCGCCACGATCTTCTCGTGCTCCCCGGGCAGCAGGCGCCTGTCGCGCGCCACGTTCACCTTCACTTTGCCTCCCTTGGCTTTCGCCATCTGGGCATCGACGTCGGTATAAGTCGAATAGCCCTTGGGCAGCAACTTCACGGGGTTGCTGATCTTGACGTTCACGTTGTGCCGCAGGTACTCATCAATGGCCCGGCTCAGCGCCTGAATGCGGTGCTTGATGGACGAAGGGGACAGGTTCTTCTCTACTTTCAGGGAACGGAGATAACCGGTCAGCCATTTGTAGTTGGCATCCGAAAACCGCACCGAACCCACCTCGCGCGTCAGTGTCTTGAGCGTGAGAATTTGCGATGGCGCCGCAAAACCGCTGTCCGACCACTCACCAAGAATGCGCAGCAAGCGCACGCCGTCGCCGGGAGACGTAGGGGCAGTCAGTTCTGCCGGCGGCGGGATGTCCGCGTGCTTCATCAGCTTCCACTGCTGCCCGTAGGCAATGGCCTCGGCCTGGGTGTCGAAGGTGAAGTACTTGCGCCCGCTCGGAAGCGATGGGTGTCTCAGCCCTATTTCCCACTTCCCGGATGGCTTGAGTCGGGGTTTTGCCATGCCACATCTCCATCATGTCAACGAGATGGATCATCGCATAATCTGATCGAGTTTCAGCCGCCATTTTGTGGCGTCTTCAGGTGCTTTCGAGGCGCTCTCCAAGCACCGAACAACCTATAAGTTATTGATTTATAAGAGTTTCAAAAATGACAACAAGTACAGAAATCAGCTACAAGATCGAACTCATCCAACGCGCCGATTCGGATGCGGGCCAGGGCCTGCGTTGAAGCGGACCACCCACAAAAAAGCCCGCGGATCGCGGGCTTTTTTGTGAGAAACGGATGGACCGCTTACGGGGCGATCACCACTTCCACGCGGCGGGCCTCGGCGTTGTTGCCGGTGCCGGTGGCGGTCTCGGGCTTCTTGAGTTCGATGCCCGACTCGGCCACGCCGGCGGCCTTGAGTGCGTCGCGCACGGCAAAGGCCCGTTGCTTGGCCAGTTCGGCGTTCTTGGTCGGATCGCCGGTGGCGTCGTGGAAGCCGGAGATCACCAGCTTCTGACCGGCCTTGCCAGCGGCGATGGCGTCGGCCAGCGCTTCCACGGCACCAGGCGCAAGGTCGGACTTGCCCGAGGCGAAGTAGAACTTCACCACACCGTTTTCCACCACCACGCTGGCATCGTCGTTGCCCGCGGCGGGAGCCACCGCCGCCGGTGCTGCTTTGGCGTCACCAGCGGCGGAAGCGGCGGCATCGCCCGCCACCGCAGCCACGGCTGCGGGCGCCGATTTCGCGCCTGCACCACGCACTTTCTGGATCGCCACGCCGATGGCCAGACCGACCGCCATCAGCACCGCTGCGATCAGCACCACCGCCGCAACGCGGGTCTCTTGTTGTTCGTCCTGGGAAGACATGGGCAGCACTCCGTGAAGAATAATGAGGGATTGAACGTCAGCCCCCTGTAGCTCCTCCCTGAAGGAGTCCGGCGGGCGCAAAAACCCCAAGATTGTAAATGGCTGCCCCTCGCGCCCGACCGCTGCCCAACGTGCCCCGCCACCGCCCCCAGAGCACCTGGGAGCCATCGCAACGCGACGGTCGGCAGATGATGGCGGACACGCTGGCGCAATGGCGTTCGCTCGGCCCGGGCGCCGACCTCTGGGTGTTCGGTTACGCATCCCTGGTCTGGCGGCCCGAGTTCGAGGCCGCCGAGCAGCGCCTGGCCCAGGTGCATGGCTACCACCGCTGCCTGAACATGTACAGCCGGGTCAACCGCGGCACCCCCGAACGCCCGGGCCTGGTGTTCGCGCTGATGCCGGGCGGCAGTTGCACCGGCATGGCGCTGCGCCTGCCGCACCACCAGGTCGAGGCGGCCATGCCCGCTCTGTGGGCGCGCGAGATGCCCAACCCGGTGTACGACCCGCGCTGGCTGCTCTGCCGGACGACGCAAGGGCCGGTCTGCGCCCTGGCCTTCACGCTGTCGCCCCGCAGCCCCAACCACACCGGTCCGCTCAGCGACGACCAGTACCGTGACATCTTCATGCATTCGCGCGGCCGCTACGGCACCACGCTGGACTACGCACGCCAGACCTTGCAGGGCCTGCGCGCCCACGGTATCGAAGACCGCACACTGGCTCGGTTGCTGAACCTGGTCAAGGACCTGCCCTGAACCCTTTGCCTACACTGCTGTCATGAACATCGCCGACCTGCGCAAGAGCTACGAAAAAGCCGAACTGAGCGAATCCGCCTCGCACGCCGACCCGCTGAAGCAGTTCGACCAATGGCTGAACGAGGCCATCAGCGGGGAAGTGCCCGAGCCCAACGCCATGACCCTGGCCACCGTGGGCGCCGACCTTCGACCCACCACCCGCGTGGTGCTGATCAAGGGCTACGACGAGCGCGGCATCGTGTGGTACACCAACTACCACAGTCAGAAGGGCCGGCAACTGGCCGGCAACCCGTACGCCGCGCTGCAGTTTCACTGGGTCGAACTCGAGCGCGTGGTGCGCATCGAGGGTCTGGTCGAAAAGGTCAGCGACCAAGAGAGCGACGAGTACTTCCACAGCCGCCCGCTGGACAGTCGCATTGGCGCCTGGGCCAGCCCGCAAAGCGAGGTCATCGAGAGCCGCTCGGTGCTGGTGACCAATGCGGCGAAGTACGGCGCCCAGTTCATGCTGCGCCCGCCCCGCCCGCCGCACTGGGGTGGCTACCGCCTCAGGCCCGACAGCTGGCAGTTCTGGCAAGGGCGCAAAAGCCGGCTGCACGACCGGCTGCGCTATTCGCTGCTGCCCGACGGTGACTGGCTGCGTGAGCGGCTGGCGCCGTGAACCCTTCAGAGGCGTTCGATCGCCTGGTCGGCCACGGCTGACAGGTGGTGTCCGGTCACCAGACCGGGCGCTATCTCCGCCAGTGGCACCAGCACAAACGCCCGCTGCCACATGCGGGGGTGCGGCACGGTGAGATCGGGCGAATCGATGCGTGCACCGCCGTAGAGCAGCAGGTCCAGGTCCAACGTGCGCGGGGCGTTGCGGTAGGGGCGCTCGCGGCCGGCGGCGTTCTCGATGCCCTGCAGGGCCGCCAGCAGCGCGGGCGCACTGAGCGTGGTGGCCACTTCGGCCACCGCGTTGAGGTAGTCGGGCCCGCTGGAATCGACAGGGGCGGTGCGGTAGAGGCCCGAGGCCCTGGTCATCCTGATGCCTGGCGTCCCGCCCAGTGTCTGCAGCGCGTCGCGCAGGGTGCGTGCGGCGTCGCCGAGATTGGCGCCAAGGGCCACATACGCGGTGACCTCAGCGCGCCCGGCGTTGCTCATCTCCGCGGCGTTCAACCTGCCGACTGGGCAGGCGGTGCGCCCTCGCCACCGCCACCGGACGGCTTGCGGCGGCGACGGCGGCGCTTGCGGGCGGGCGCCTCGCCGTCACCCCGCGCGGCGGTGTCATCCGCATGGTCGCTGTCGGGTGCAAAAGCACTGCCGTAGAACACGGGCCGCCGGGGGCTGGCGTCCTCCTCGTCCGCATCGGCCCCGTCATTCTCCGGGCGGAAGCGCGGGTCGTCCTGCGGCTCCGGCTCACGGGCACCGGAAGCCGGATGGTCGGCGTCGGTTTTCTTCACGCGGCGGGCCTTGCCGCCACCACCCGCGCCCTTGGACTGGCTGGCCTTGCGCTGCGCGTCCACCATGTCCTGGCGGTGGTCGTCGTCGGCGGTGCTGAAGGTTTCCCACCAGTGGGCCAGCTCCTCGTCCACCTCGCCGGTCTGCGCGCGCAGGCGCAGGAAGTCGAAGCCGGCACGAAAGCGCGGCTGCTCGACCAGGCTGAACGGACCGGTGCCCACGCGCTTGTCGAAGCGCGGCTGCATCATCCAGATCTCGCGCATGTCGGTGCCCAGCTTGCCGCGGCCGGACACATCGCCGATGCGCGCGTCGAAGGCCTCGTCCACGGCCTCCTGCAGCGCGGCGAACGGGGTGGGCGGGCGCTGGTGGCCGCGCGGTTGCAGCCGCCGCTCCCAGCCTTTGCGCACGTCGGCCCAGAGCACGCAGGCCAGCAGGAAGCTGGGAGCCACCGGCTTGCCTTCGCCGACACGGCGGTCGGTGTCTTGCAGCGCCAGCTTGACGAAGTCGTCCTCGGCCCGCTCGACCACCAGGTCCAGCAGCGGGTAGATGCCCCGGGCCAGTCCGTGGGTCTTGAGCGCCTCGACGCTGGCCAGCGCGTGACCAGTCTGCAGCAGCTTGAGCATCTCGTCGAACAGGCGGCTTTGCGGAACTTCCTTCAGCAGATCCACCGAGGACACCAGGGGCTCGCGCGTCTTGGCGTCGAACTTGAAACCCAGGGCGTTGAGCTTGGCCGCAAAACGCACGGCGCGGATGATGCGCACCGGGTCTTCGCGGTAGCGCGTGGCGGCGTCGCCGATCATGCGCAGCGTCTTCTTCTGCGCGTCGCGGATGCCGTGGTGAAAATCCACCACGATCTGCGCTTCGGGGTCGTAGTACATGGCGTTGATCGAGAAGTCGCGCCTTGCGGCGTCCTGCTCGATCGGGCCCCACACGTTGTCGCGCAGCACCCGGCCGCTGGCGTCCACCGCGTGCTTCATGCCCGAGAGCTCTCCCTTGCTGGTGCGCTCGTTGCCGCTGACCTGCTCGGCGTCGGCGCTGTCGAGGTAGGCGCGGAAGGTCGAGACCTCGATCACCTCGTGTTCGCGGCCGCGGCCATAGATCACGTGCACGATGCGGAAGCGCCGGCCGATGATGAAGGCGCGGCGGAAGAGGTTCTTGACCTGTTCGGGCGTGGCGCTGGTGGCGACGTCGAAGTCCTTGGGCCGCAGGCCCAGCAGCAGGTCGCGCACCGCACCGCCGACGATGTAGGCCTCGAAGCCGGCCTGCTTGAGGGTGCGCACCACGTCCAGGGCGCGCTGGTCGACCAGCTTCGGGTCGATGCCGTGGACGGACGCCGGCACGTCTTCGCGCTTGCCGAACTTGCTGGCCTTGGTGCTTTTGCCAGTGGCCTTGCCCAGCAGCTTGTCGATGAATTTCTTGATCATTCGAATAGGTTCAGGATGCGCCAGCCTCGCTCGGTGGCGATGGCGCTGAGGCGGGGGTCCGGGTTGGTCGCCACCGGCTCGGTCACTTTCTCCAGCAGCGGGAGATCGTTGAGGGAGTCGCTGTAGAAGCTGCTGTGCGCCACGTCGGCCCAGGACAGGCCGCGCGACGCCAGCCATTGTTCCACACGCGCGACCTTGCCTTCGCGGAACGAGGGCGTGCCGTGGATGGCGCCGGTCGGGTTGCCCCGAAGGTCGCGCTCCAGGTCGATGGCGATCAGCTCTGAGACGCCGAAGGCCGCTGCGATGGGGCGGGTGACGAACTCGTTGGTGGCGGTGACGATCACGACCTGGTCGCCCGCCGCCTGGTGGCGGCGCACCAGCTCGACCGCCACCGGCCGGATGGCCGGACGGATCACCTGGTCCATGAAGCGGCGATGCGCGGCGTCCGACTTGTCCACCCCGTGTTCGGCCAGCGGGGCGACCGAGAAGCGGATGTACTCGTGGATGTCCAGCGTACCGGCCCTGTACTGCTCGTAGAAGGCGTCGTTGGCGCGGGTGTGGGTTTCGGCGTCCCGCCAGCCCAGCTCCACGGTGAACTGGCCCCAGGCGTAATCCGAATCCAGCGGCAGCAGGGTGTGGTCCAGGTCAAACAGCGCAAGTCTCATTCGGAAAGTTCTTCATTCGTTGTCCAGCATGGACTTGATCAGCGGGATCGTGATGGCTCGCTGCGTGCGCAGCGCATACGCGTCGAGCTGGTCCAGCAGCATCATCAGGCTGGAGAGGTCGCGCGAGAAGCGGTTGAGCATGAAGTCCATGACCTCGTCGCCCAGGAACACGCCGCGCTCGTCGGCGGCGCGCCGCAGCACGGAGCGGCGTTCGGTTTCACCCAGGGCCTTGAGCTGGAACACATGGCCCCAGCCCAGGCGGGTGCGCAGGTCTTCGCGCAGCCGCAGGTCGGCCGGCGGCCGGTCGGCCGCGGCCAGCACCCAGCGCGCCGGGCCGTGGGCCGGGGTCTGGGCGTTGACGAACCAGTTGAAGGCCGCGGCCTGCTGTTCGGCGGTGTAGAGGTGGCAGTCGTCGAGGATCACCGCGTCCCAGCCCTCGTCGTACTCGATCGGATGCAGGATGCCCGCGCCGATCCAGCCGGTGCGGGCGCCCGAGTCGCGCAACGTTTCGCGCACCGCCCGCAGCAGGTGCGTCTTGCCGCTGCCGGGCTCGCCCCAGAGGTAGGTGGGCACCGGCGACCGCAGGGGGTTGTAGGTCCAGAGCCGCAGGTGCTCCAGCACGGCCTCGTTGCCCGCGGCCACGAAGTTGTCCAGCGTGGGCACGGGCGCCAGCCCGATGTCCAGCGCCATCTGTTTCATGGGCGGCTGCACCGGTTTCATTCGGCACCGTCCTGTGGCGGGACCGAAGCGGCCGGGGCAGCGGTCGGTACGGGAAGGTACAGGTCGCTGGCCAGGTAACCGGCCTTGGCTCGGCGGATCGCCACCAGCAGCACGGCGCTGGCCGGCAGCGCAATCAGCACACCGACAAAGCCGAACAGGTGGCCGAAGGCCATCAGGGCGAAGATGACCGCGATGGGGTGTAGGCCGATGCGCTCGCCCAGCAGGCGCGGCGTCACATACATGCTTTCGGCCACCTGGCCCACCGTGTAGACCGCACCGACCAGCACCACGCCGGTGAGGCTCTGGAATTGCAGCACCGCGGCCAGCAGCCCCATCACCAGCCCCAGCCCGAACCCGAGGTAGGGCACGAACACCGCCAGACCGGTGAACACACCGATGGGCAGTGCGAGTTTGAGGCCCATCAGCGCCAGCGCCACCGTATAGAACACGGCCAGAACGCCCATCACCAGGAGCTGGCCGCGCAGGTACTGGCCCAGCACCTCGTCGGTTTCGTCCAGGAAGCTCTGCACCGAGGGCAGCCAGCGCGGCGGAATCAGCCGCTTGCTGCGCTCGACCAGTCCGGCCCAGTCCAGCAGCAGGTAATAGGCCACGATGGGCGTGAGGACCAGGTTGCCGAACACCGCCGCCAGCGCGCTGCCGCCGATGCGCAGCGAGGACAGCAGGCCGTTGATCAGTTCCTGCTCGTGCCCGGTGACCAGGTCCTTGAGCCACTCGCGCACCTGGGCCACGTCGATCTGCAGGTCGATGCCGAAGCGCCCGGCCAGCGGCACGAGGCTGTCGTTGACCCGGTCCAGCAGCGCCGGCACCTGTTCCTTGAGCAGAGGCACCTGCTTGGTGATCACCGGCACGATCAGCAGCACCACGGCCAGCAGCACCAGCATGAGCAGGGCGATCGCCACACCCGCGCCCAGCCAGCGGGGAATCCGCCGGTCGTTGAGCTTTTCCACCAGGGGATGCAGCGCATAGGCCATCACCCCGGCCAGCACGAAGGGCATCAGCACCGGCGCCAGCACCGTCAGCAGGGCCCAGATCGCCACGGCGATGGCGGCCCAGGTCAGGGAACGGATCTGCGCGGGGGAAAGGGTCATGGGGCGGAAGGTGTGGTGGTGTGGGCCGGAGGGCGAACCCTTAAAATCAGCCGCAAATTCTAGTCCCCGGCCCGTGCAGGCCCTCTCCCCGCCCTCCCCCTATGAACTCCAGCACCACCCCCCTTTCCTACAAAGACGCCGGCGTCGACATCGACGCGGGCGACGCGCTGGTCGAGCGCATCAAGCCGCTGGCCAAGAAGACCATGCGCGAAGGCGTGCTGGCCGGCATCGGCGGCTTCGGCGCGCTGTTTGAAGTGCCGAAGCGCTACCAGGAGCCGGTGCTGGTGAGCGGCACCGACGGCGTGGGCACCAAGCTCAAGCTGGCGTTTGAATGGAACATGCACGACACCGTGGGCATCGACTTGGTGGGCATGAGCGTCAACGACGTGCTGGTGCAGGGCGCTGAGCCGCTGTTCTTCCTGGACTACTTCGCCTGCGGCAAGCTGGAAGTGGACACCGCGGCAGCCGTGGTCGGCGGCATCGCCAAGGGTTGTGAACTGTCCGGTTGCGCCCTGATCGGCGGCGAAACCGCCGAAATGCCCGGCATGTACCCGGCCGGCGAATACGACCTGGCGGGCTTCTGCGTCGGTGCGGTCGAAAAGAGCAAGATCCTGACCGGCCAGAACGTCAAGCCCGGCGACGTGGTGCTGGGCCTGGCCTCGCACGGCGTGCACTCGAACGGCTTCTCGCTGGTGCGCAAGTGCATCGAGCGCGCGGGCAGCGATTTGCCCGCCACCCTGGACGGCCAGCCGTTCAAGCAAGCCATCATGGCCCCAACCCGCCTGTACGTGAAGAACGTACTGGCCACGCTCGCCAAGCACCCGGTCAAGGCCCTGGCCCACATCACCGGCGGCGGCCTTCTGGAGAACATTCCGCGCGTGCTGCCCGAAGGCACGGCCGCCCACCTCAAGAAAGGCAGCTGGCCGCAGACCGAGCTGTTCGCCTGGCTGCAGAAGGTCGCCGGCATCGACGACATCGAGATGAACCGCACCTTCAACAACGGCATCGGCATGGTGGTGGTGATCGACGCCGCCGAAGCCGCCGCCTGCGCCGCCACGCTGCGCGAACTGGGCGAGACGGTCTACGAGATCGGCGCCATCGCGGCCAAGGGCGAAGGTGCGTCGGTGATCGTGGCCTGATGTCCTGATCTGATCGAAACCTGTCCGCCGCGGTGGCGGACAGGCGGTTCCAGGGCGGAAACAATGCAGTCACCTTTTCAACGGAGCTGCCCCATGAACACCGCCCTGCTGGTCATCGACGTCCAGGAATCCTTCCGCCACCGCCCGTACTTCGACGCCTCGGCGCTGCCCGCCTACATGGCCGACCAGAACGCCCTGATCGATGGCTGCCTCGCGCAGGGCATCCCGGTCGTCCGCATCCTGCACAGCGACGGACCGGAAACACCGGACAACCCGTTTTCGCACGCCAGCGGCCATGTACGTCCGATGGCCGAACTGTCCGTTTTTGATCCTTCCGCCAGCTTCGTCAAGCGCCGGCACAGCGCCCTGGTCGGCACCGGGCTGGACGTCTGGCTGACGGAGCACGGCATCCGCCGCCTGATCGTCAGCGGCATCCGCACCGAGCAGTGCTGTGAAACCACGACGCGCCACGCCTCCGATTTGGGCTGGGAAGTGGACTACGTGACGGACGCCACGCTGACCTTCGACATGACGCAACCCGACGGATCGCCGTTGCCCGCGGCCGAAATCAAGGCCCGCACCGCCACCGTGCTGCAGGGTCGCTTCTGCACCCTCACCTCGGTGGCCGAAGCACTGGCGCGCGCCGGGGCAGCGGCGTGACCCGCCCGTTCGGCATCGCCATCCTGGCCTTCGACGATGTCGAGGCGCTGGACCTGGCCGGCCCTTACGAGGTGTTCACCACCGCCGCCCGCATGGCGGCCCGTCCCGAAGCCGCGGGCTGGGCCGGGGCCTCGACCGCTGCGGGCTGGCAAGTGGCCTGCGTGGCGCGCACCCTGGCACCGGTGCGTGCCCGGGCCGGGTTGCAGGTGGTGCCCACCCGGGACTTCAACGACCCGACCCCGGTGGACCTGCTGATCGTGCCCGGTGGTGTGGTGGACGCAGCCGCCCGCTGCCCGGACACGTTGGACTGGGTGCGGCGCGCCAGCGCCCAGGCATCGCTCACCGCCTCGGTCTGCACGGGCGCGTTCGTGCTCGCCGCGGCCGGGGTGGTGAACGCCCACCGCGTGACGACGCACTGGGAGGATCTGGACGATCTGCGCCGGCAATGGCCGTCGCTGGAGGTGGTCGACGGCGTGCGCTGGGTCGAGGACGGCCGCGTGTTCAGTTCGGCGGGCATCAGCGCCGGCATCGACCTGTCGCTGCACCTCGTCGCCCGCCTGACCTGCCCCGAATTGGCCGAACGCACCGCACGACAGATGGATTACCGATGGATGAGCCGGCCCGACTGACACCCGCCTCCGTGGTGGACGTGCATTTCGTGCTGCTGGACGACAGCCTGATCCTCGACTGGGCGGGCCCGGCCGAGGCGCTGCGCATGGCCAACCAGGCGCTGCTGGCCAGAGGCCGGCCCACGGCCTTTGCACTGCACTTCACCGGCCCGCGCGCCGAGACGGTCAGCTCGGTGGGCGCCCGGGTGTCGCGGCTGGCTCCCCTGCCCGACCTGTCCCAACCCCAGCGACCGCAGTGGGTGGTGCTGGTGGGCCAGCCAGGGGACCGGGTCGAGCTGGACAGCCCCGCCGCGCGCGAACTGCTGCACTGGCTGCGTGGCCTGCGGCTGGCCGAAGGCCGGGTGGAGCTGATGTGCATCTGTGCTGGCGCCGTCGTGGCCGCCCGCGCCGGTCTGCTGGCTCGCCGCAAGGCCACCACGCACCACCACCACCTGGACGAATTGCGCCAGTCCGCGCCCGACTGCGAGGTGCTGGCCAACCGGGTGTTCGTGCTGGACGCGCCTGTGTTCAGCAGTGCGGGCGTGACCACCGGCATCGACCTCACGCTGCACCGCATCGCCGCCCTGCTGGGGCCGGCGCTGGCGGCCGAGGTGGCGCAGTCCATGGTGGTGGCGCTGCGCCGCGGCCCGCAGGACCCGGAGCTGTCGCCATTCCTGCACCACCGCGACCACCTGCACCCTGTCGTGCACCGGGTGCAGGACGCGGTGAGCCAGGCACCGCAGGAGGCCTGGACCGTGCCCCGCATGGCCGACCGGGGCCACACCTCGGCGCGGCATCTCACGCGCCTGTTCGAAGAGCACGCCGGGGTGTCGCCGCTGAACTACCTGCAGCGCATCCGGCTCGCGGTGGCCCAGGCGGCGCTGCACAGCGGCCACAACGTCACGCAGGCGGCCCAGATCTCGGGCTTCGGGTCGGACACCCAGTTGCGGCGCGCCTGGCACCGCCATGGGCAGCCGGGCACACCGGGCACAACGCAGCGAGCGGTCGCCCGCTGAGGTATCAGCCCCGCGCGCGGCGCAGCTCGTTCAGCCGCGACTGGATGGCGTCGCGGTCCAGCGCGTCGTCGGTGTGGGCGATGTAGACCTCCAGGTCCTGCGCGGCCAGGGCGGCGTCGCCCATCTCGGCCCAGGCAAGGCCCCGGTCGCGGTACTCCACCCAGGCGTCGGGCAGCAGGATCAGCAGCCGGTCCTGCACCGCGATCAGGCGCAGCCAGTCTTCCTGGGTGCGGTGGATTTCCTTGAGGTTGCGCAGCATGCGGGCAATGATGTCGCGCGAAGGCGCCGCCTGCAGATACAAACCCACCGGCACGTCGAAGTCGTCGACCAGGCCGTTGCGCCGCTTGTAGGGCTCCAGCCGCTCGGACAGCTCCTCGCGGCTGAGCGACTGGCCGGTGAACGGATCGATCACCACCTGCCCTTCCGGCAGGTTGATCTTGACCAGGAAGTGGCCGGGAAAATTGATGCCGCGCGCCTTCAGGCCCAGCCCCTGCGCCAGCTCCAGCCACAGCACCGCCAGCGAGATCGGAATGCCGCGGCGCGTCTTGAGCAGCACGTTGAGGTGGCTGTTGTCGGGATCGTGGTAGTCGTTGACGTTGCCACCGAAGCCGAGGTCGCGGAAGAAGAACTGGTTGAGCGCCCGCAGGCGCTGCAGGGGCTCGGCGTCCGACGGGCTGCGCCGGCGCAGGCGTGAGAGCAGCACGTCGACCTCGCCCAGCACCTCCTGCACATCCAGGTCCGGGTACTCGTCCTGGGCAATGGAGGCCGCCGCCTCCAGCAGGGGCAGGCTGTCGTCGTCCTTCACCAGCGAGGCGAAATACGCCAGCGGTGTCGACGAGGGAAGTTCGAAGGCGGAAGGCATGATGGGTTCATTTTCGGACGAATTGCCGAAGTTTTAACCCCGATAGCATCAAGGCCACAAAGTAGAGCAGCGCCGCCCCCACCACGATCGCGGCCATCAGGCCGACCCGCAGCAGCGCGCCACCCTCGAACGCCACCCAGTTCACCGACCCGGCGCTCCACATCAGGAACACCGCCAGCAGCGCGCTGGCGGCCAGCACCTGCATCAGGAACCGGGCCCAGCCCGGGGCCGGCCGGTAGGCGCCGCGCCGCACCAGGCCGATCAGCAGCCACAGCGCGTTGACCATCGCCCCGAGGCCAATGGCCAGTGCCAGGCCGGCATGGGCCAGGTAGGGCACGAACAGCAGGTTCATGGCCTGGGTCAGCAGCAGCACGACGATGGCGATCTTCACCGGCGTGCGGATGTCCTGGCGGGCGTAGAAGCCGGGCGCCAGCACCTTGATCGCCACCAGCCCCAGCAGGCCGGCGCCGTAGCCCATGAGCGCGGTCGTGGTCTGGGCCACGTCCCGTTCGGAAAATGCGCCGTAGTGGTAGAGCACCGCCACCAGCGGTTTGGCAAAGGTCAGCAGGGCCACCGCACAGGGCACCGCCAGCAGCACCACCAGCCTCAGCCCCCAGTCCAGCAGGTTGCTGTAGCGCTCGCTGTCCTCGGAGGCGCGGGCGGCCGCCAGCTGCGGCAGCAGCACCACGCCCAGCGCCACGCCCAGCATGGCGGTCGGGAATTCCATCAGCCGATCGGCGTAGCTGAGCCAGCTCACACTGCCGGTGGCCAGGTGCGACGCGATCTGCGTGTTGATCAGCAGCGAGATCTGCGCCACGCTCACACCCAGCAGGGCCGGCAGCATGAGGGTCGTCACGCGCCGCGTGCCGGGGTGCGCCCAGGCCGCCTTGAGCGATGACCAGTGCAGACCCACGCGCGGCAGCATGCCGATGCGCAGCAGCGCCGGGATCTGCACCCCCAGCTGCAGGGCGCCGCCGAGCATCACGCCGGCCGCCATCGCGTAGATCGGCTCGATGCCCACCGACTGGAACCAGGGCGCACCGAACCATGCCGCGCCGATCATCGCCACGTTCAGCAGCACCGGGGTCGCGGCCGGCACGGCGAACTTTTTCCAGGTGTTGAGCACGCCGGCCGACAGCGCCACCAGCGACATGAAGCCGATGTAGGGGAACATCCAGCGCGTCATCAGCACCGCGGACTCGAAACCATGGGGGCTTTGCTTGAGGCCGCTGGCCATGGCCCAGACCAGCACCGGCGAGATCGCCACGCCCACGATGCAGGTCGCCACCAGGGCCCAGACCAGCACTGTGGCGATCTGGTTCACCAGTTCGCGGGTGGCGTCGTCGCCGTCCTTGGCGCGCGCGCCGGCCAGAACCGGCACAAAGGCCTGGCTGAACGCGCCCTCGGCGAACAGCCGGCGCAGCAGATTCGGAATGCGGAAGGCGACGTTGAAGGCGTCGGTCAGGGCGCTGGCGCCGAAAGTGGACGCCATCAGCAACTCGCGCACCAGACCAGTGATGCGCGAGGCGAGCGTCAGCAGGGAAACCAGGGAGGCGGACTTGAAGAGCGACACCGCGGCAGTGTAACCACCGGCCACCGCCCGGCGGCCCGGGCTGGCTTGGCCTTGGGGTGCGTGGTAGAATCGCGAGCTTTGCTGGCAACATCCCCAAACACGTAAAGGATTATTCCCATGGCAACCAAGCCGAAGAAAAAGAACCCCCGTCTGGCGTCTGGCCGCAAGCGCGCCCGCCAGGACGTCAAACTGAACGCCGCCAACACCTCGCTGCGTTCCAAGTACCGCACCGCCGTCAAGAACGTCGAGAAGGCTGTTCTGGCCGGCGACAAGACCAAGGCCGCCGAGCTGTTCGGCAAGATGCAGGCCGTGGTCGACAGCGTCGCCGACAAGGGCATCTTCCACAAGAACAAGGCTTCGCGCGACAAGAGCCGCCTGTCCGCCAAGGTCAAGGCCCTGGCCACCGCCGCCGCCTGACCGGGCGACGAACACCAGCCCGGACCGGTTTACCCGGTCCGCCGTTTGAAACGGTGCGCTGCCAGCAAAGAAGAAAACCGCCCTTCGGGGCGGTTTTTCTTTGGGCGCTCAGGACGCTTCAGTCGTCGTCCCCACCGATGAGCCCGCCCAGCAGGCCGCCGCCCAGGATGCCCGCGGCCAGACCGCCCTGCTCGCCACCCGAGCCGCCGCCGCCCTGCGTGCGCGGGGCCGCCGCGAAGATGCGCGAGGCCAGGCGGGCGAACGGCAGCGACTGGATCCAGACCGTGCCCGGGCCGCGCAGCGTTGCGAAGAACAGACCCTCGCCGCCGAACAGCGCGGTTTTCACACCGCCCACGAACTGGATGTCGAAGTCGATGCCGGTGGTGTAGGCCACCACGCAGCCGGTGTCGACCCGCAGCACCTCGCCCGGCGCCAGATCGCGCTTGAGCACGGTGCCGCCCGAGTGCACGAAGGCCAGCCCGTCGCCTTCGAGCTTCTGCATGATGAAGCCCTCGCCGCCGAAGAAGCCGGTGCCCAGCTTGCGCTGGAAGGCAATGCCCAGCGACACCCCCTTGGCCGCGCAGAGGAAGGCGTCGCGCTGACAGATCAGGGTGCCGCCGATCTGGGACAGGTCGAAGGGAATGATCTTGCCCGTGTAGGGCGCAGCGAAGCCGACTTTGCGCTTGCCGCTGCCCTGGTTGGTGTAGACCGTGGTGAACAGCGACTCGCCGGTGATCAGGCGCTTGCCGGCGCCCAGCAGCTTGCCGAACAGGCCGCCGCCGGACGAGCCGGCGGAGCCGTCGCCGAAGACGGTGGTCATGGCGATGCCGTCCTCCATGTACATCATGCTGCCGGCCTCGCCGATCGCGGCCTCACCCGGGTCCAGCTCGATTTCGACGAACTGCATGTCGTCGCCGTGCAGGTAGTAGTCAACAACGTCCATTGCCATGGGAACACGCTCCTGATTCGGTTGGGAAGAAATCCGGAGCGGGAGCATACCCGCGAAGAACAGCGGGCTCAGCCCTTGGTGGGCGGCTCGGGGAGAAGGCAGCCTTCGACGACCTGCAGGTCGTTGTCCTTGGCGAAGTTCATCACGAAGTCCCAGGCCATGGGTTCGGCCTCGCGCAGGTCGGTGTGCACGATCACCACCTTGGTGCCGTTCATCACGGTCGGCACGCACCAGGGCGAGTACGCAATGTGGCTGCCGATGCGGCCGGATGCACCGCCCGGGCCGAATTGGCTCATCACGCCCGCCAGCCGCTCCGCCCAGTCGCTGGGGCGGAACGTGCGCCCACCCCGGGTGATTCCCTGGATGAACACTTGCTTGGTGGTGGGGCGGTCGACCATGAAATGGAATGCCGTTGCGGATGGCGGTATTCTATCTTATATAAGACTTGAGCTCAGGGTTAACCCGGCCGGGGGCCGGCAGCGCTACTGTGCCGCATCTCTCTGATGCACAACAAGCAAAGAAGATGCCGGTGCCTGCCCCTAAAATCGCCGCTCAACGGCTCAACCTGCGTTGAGCCGCTTCTTTTTTCCGGCCCCTGGCCTCTGGAGTTGCCTCATGAAAGCCGCCCCCGTCGTCCCGTCTTCGCCCCATGTGATGAACACCTACGGCCGCCTGCCGATCGCGCTGACGCACGGCAAGGGCTGCCGAGTCTGGGACGTCAACGGAAAGGAATACCTGGACGCGCTGGCCGGCATCGCCGTGAACACCCTGGGACACGGTCACCCCAAGCTGGTGAAGGCGCTGCAGCAGCAGGTGGCGGACATGATCCACTGCTGCAACTACTACCACGTGCCTGGCCAGGAGGAACTGGCCAAGCTGCTGGTGGAACGCTCCGGTCTGACCAACGCCTTCTTCTGCTCCACCGGCCTGGAGGCCAACGAGGCCGCGCTCAAGCTGGCGCGCAAGTATGGTCACGACAAGGGCATCGAGAAGCCGCAGATCGTGGTGTACGAGAAGGCCTTCCACGGCCGCTCCATCGCCACCCTGTCGGCCACCGGCAACCCCAAGGTGCAGGCCGGCTTCGGCCCGCTGGTCGAAGGCTTCATCCGTGTGCCGGCCAACGATCTGGAGGCCCTGAAAAAGGCCACCGAGGGCAATCCGAACGTGGTGGCCGTGTTCTTCGAGACCATCCAGGGCGAGGGCGGCATCAACCCCATGCGCGCCGAGTATCTGCAGGGCGTGCGTGCGCTGTGCGACGCCAACGACTGGCTGATGATGATCGACGAGGTGCAGTGCGGCATGGGCCGCACCGGCAAGTGGTTCG
The DNA here is from genome assembly GCF_031020795.1 of Hydrogenophaga pseudoflava. Taxonomy (GTDB): domain Bacteria; phylum Pseudomonadota; class Gammaproteobacteria; order Burkholderiales; family Burkholderiaceae_C; genus Hydrogenophaga; species Hydrogenophaga pseudoflava_A. Next base: position 177,327 of record NZ_JAVHJP010000007.1, on the reverse strand, counting down.
CCCACCAGTGGGCCGGCATCCAGCCGGACGTCATGCCGCTGGCCAAGGGCCTCGGCTCGGGCGTGCCGATCGGCGCCGTCGTCGCCGGCCCCAAGGCCGCCGCCATCTTTGGCCCGGGCAACCACGGCACCACCTTCGGCGGCAACCCGCTGTCCATGCGCGCGGGCATCGAGACCATCCGCATCATGGAAGAGGACGGCCTGCTGCAGAACGCCGCCAAGATGGGCACCCTGATCCAGACCCGGCTGGTCACCGCGCTGATGGGCAAGAAGGGCGTGAAGGAAGTGCGCGGCCAGGGCCTGATGATCGGCGTCGAGCTGGAGAAGCCCTGCGGCGTGATCACCCAGCGCGCGGCCGACGCCGGCCTGCTGCTGTCGGTGACGGCCGACAACGTGATCCGACTGGTGCCGCCGCTGATCATCAGCGGCGCCGAGGCCGACGAGATCGTCGCCCGCCTGCTGCCGATCATCGAGACCTTCCTCAAGGAACAGGGCTGACCGCCCGGAGCGCACCGCATGAGCATCCGCCACTACCTGCAGTTCAAGGACTTCTCGGCCGCCGAATACGGCTACCTGCTGCGCCGCGCGGCCTTCATCAAGGCCAGGTTCAAGGCGGTCGAGAAGTACCAGCCCTTCGCCGACCCGGACCGCACCCTGGCCATGATCTTCGAGAAGGCCAGCACGCGCACCCGTGTGAGCTTCGAGGCCGGCATGTACCAGATGGGCGGCTCGGTGGTGCACCTGACCACCGGCGACAGCCAGCTTGGGCGGGCAGAACCCATCGAAGACAGCGCGCGCGTGATCAGCCGCATGGTCGACATCGTGATGATCCGCACCTTCGGCCAGGACAAGCTGGAGACGTTCGCCAGGTACTCGCGGGTGCCGGTCATCAACGGCCTGACCAACGAGTTCCACCCCTGCCAGATCCTGGCCGATCTGTTCACGCTGACCGAGTACCGCCCGGCCGCCAGCGGCGACCCGCTGGACGCCCTCCGTGGCAAGGTGGTGGCCTGGGTGGGCGACGGCAACAACATGGCCAACACCTGGCTGCAGGCCGCCGAACTGCTGGGCTTCACCGTGCACGTGAGCACGCCCAGCGGCTACGAGGTGGACGCCCAGCTGGCCGGCATCGGCAACCCGGCCTGCTACAAGGTGTTCAGCGACCCGAAGGAAGCCTGCAAGGGCGCGGACCTGGTGACCACCGACGTGTGGACCAGCATGGGCTACGAGGCCGAGAACGAAGTCCGCCGTGCGGCCTTCAAGCAGTGGTGCGTGGACGAGGCCATGATGGCTGTGGCCCAGCCCGATGCGCTGTTCATGCACTGCCTGCCCGCCCACCGAGGCGAGGAAGTGACCGCCGAGGTCATCGACGGCCCGCAGAGCGTGGTCTGGGACGAGGCCGAGAACCGCATGCACGTACAGAAGGCGCTGATGGAGTACCTGCTGCTGGGCCACCTGGCCTGAGCGAAGCCGTGAGCGCCTGCACGACCTGCGGCGCCTGCTGCGCCAGTTTCCGTGTGGACTTCTCGGTGTTCGAGACCCAGTCCGAAGGCGGCAGCGTGCCCGACGGGCTGTGGGTGCCGGTGACCGACCACACCGCCCGCATGCGCGGCACCGACCACGGCCGCCCGCGCTGCGCCGCGCTCTACGGCCCGGTCGGCGAAAAGGCCAGCTGCGGCATCTACGAGTGGCGTCCCAGCCCCTGCCGCGAGTTCGAGGAAGGCAGCGACGCCTGCGCGCAGGCCCGCCGCCGCCACGGGCTGGCCGCGCTCTGAGCGCCATGTCGGCCTGCCAGACCTGCGGCGCCTGCTGCGCCGCCTACCGCGTGCAGTTTTCCGTCTACGAGCTCGACGACGCCGGCGGCACCGTTCCGGCATCGATGACCGAACCGGTCAACGGCGCCACCTGCCGCATGCGGGGCACGGGCGAGGTGCCAATCCGCTGCGTGGCGCTCACCGGCATGGTCGGCGTGTCGGTGGGCTGCACCGTGTACAGCCAGCGCCCCGCGCCCTGCCGCGAGCTGACCGAAGGCAGCTACGCCTGCGACAAGGCCCGCGCCCGCCACGGCCTGGCCGCCCTGGGCGACGACCTGCCCCTTTGAAACGTCACTTCATGCACGCCCTGCTCGACACCCTCGCCACCGCCGTCATGCCCAGCGACGCACAGCGCCTGTTCCACGGCCGCGGCGGCCTGTTCCCGGGCCACGAAGCCTGGGCGCTGGACGCTTACCCGCCAGTCTGGCTGGTCACCAAGTTCGGTCTGGCCTCGCCAGAGGAACGGGCGCAGCTGACGGAGGCCCTGCGGGTGCGGCAGGCACAGCTCGCGCCCGACCAGCCGCTGAACGCCGTGTTGCAGACGCGGCATGAGGGCCGCAGCGAAACCACCGTGCTGGCCGGAAGCGTGCCCGAGCCGCACGTGGTGCGTGAAGACGGCGCGCAGTACCGCGTCCACCTGCTGCGCGGCCAGAACCACGGCCTGTTCCTCGACATGGCCGAAGGCCGGCGCTGGGTGCGCGCGCACGCGAACGGCGCCAAGGTGCTCAACCTCTTCGCCTACACCTGCGCGTTTTCGGTGGCCGCGCTGCAGGGCGGCGCGAAAGAGGTGGTCAACCTCGACATGGCGCAGGGCGCACTCACCACCGGCCAGCAGAACCACCAGCTCAACGGACTGTCGGGCGGCGCCAGGTTCCTCGCGCACGACCTGTTCAGCTCCTGGGGCAAGGTGACGCGCATGGGGCCCTACGACCTGGTGATCGCCGATCCGCCGAGCTACCAGAAGGGCAGCTTCGTCGCGACCAAGGACTGGCCGCGCCTGCTGCGCCGCCTGCCCGACCTGCTCAAGCCCGGTGGCCGCGCCCTGCTCTGCCTGAACGCGCCCGAGATTCCCGAGCAGTACCTGCGCGAGCAGCTGGCCGCCGAAGCGCCCGAACTGGTGGTGGAGCAGCGCCTGCCCAACCCCGCCGCTTTCGCCGACTTGTCCTCCGACCGCGCGCTCAAGGTGCTGGTGGCGCGGCTGCCGACGCTGGCCTGACGTCCGTCAGTGGCAGCCGCTGCTGCGGCCACTGCAGCCCCTGCAGGCGCCGCAGGCAGAGGGCTGCGAGGTCTCGCCGCCTGCCGTGCGGGCGACCGCAGCCCTTGCGCGCACCCGTCCCCACCACGGCCGCAGCAGGTACATCAGCGCAGCCCCCACGCACAGCAACACGATCACAAGCTGGAGGTTCATGCACCGCTCCAGGCCAGCACCAGCCGGTAGGTGAGCCACGAGGCCACCCAGGCCAGGACGAACAGGTAGACTGTGACGATGCCGGCGTGGCGCCAACTGCCCGCCTCGCGGCGGATGGCGGCCAGCGTGGCCACGCATTGCGGCGCGTAGACGAACCAGACCAGCAGCGACAACGCCGTGGCCAGGGACCACTGACTGCCGATCAGGCCGCCCAGCGCCTCGGCCACCTGATCCCCGGTGGCGCTCAGCGCGTAGACCGTGCCCAGCGCAGCAACCACGACCTCGCGCGCCGCCATGGCCGGGATCAACGCCACGACGATGCGCCAGTCGAAGCCCAGGGGAGCAAACAGCGGCGCCAGGAACAGGCCCAGGCGGCCGGCGAAGCTGGCCTCGACCGGTGCACCGGTGAAGCCCTCGGGCGGCGCCGGGTAGCTGGACAGGAACCACAACAGCACCATCAGCGCCAGGATGATCCCGCCCACACGCTTCACGAAGATCAGAGTGCGTTCCCAGAGCCCGCGAGCGACGCTGCGCGCGCTGGGCCAGCGGTAGGCCGGCAACTCCATCAGCAGCGGCGTCGAACGGCGGCCGGCGCCGCGGCGGGACACGATGAAGGCCACCGCCATCGCGCTGGCGATGCCCATCGCATACAGGCCGAACAGCACCAGACCCTGCAGGTTGAACAGGCCCGCCACCGTGCGCTGCGGCACGAAGGCGCCGATCAGCAGCGCATACACCGGCAGCCGCGCCGAGCAGGTCATCAGCGGCGCCACCAGGATGGTCAGCCAGCGGTCGCGCCAGTGGCTGATGGTGCGCGTGGCCATGATGCCGGGCACCGCACAGGCGAAGCTGGACAGCAGCGGGATGAACGAGCGGCCCGAGAGCCCCACGCTGCCCATCAGCCGGTCCATCAGGAAGGCCGCGCGCGGCAGGTAGCCCGAGTCTTCGAGCAGGAAGATGAACAGGAACAGCACCAGGATCTGCGGCAGGAACACCAGCACCCCGCCCACGCCCGCAATCACACCGTCCACCAGCAGGCTGCGCAACGGCCCCTCGGCCATGTGCGCGGCCACCTGTTCGCCCAGCCAGCCCATGCCGGCCTCGATCAGGTCCATGGGCCAGGCCGCCCAGGCGAATACGGCCTGGAACATCAGCAGCAACAGCCCCGCGAGCAGCGCATAGCCCCAGACCGGGTGCAGCGCCCAGCGGTCGATGCGGTCGTCGGCGGTCCATCGGCGCTGCGGCTCGTCCAGCACCGCGGCCAGCAGCGTGCGCACCCGCAGGTTCAGCTGCCCGGGATCGGTGGCGTCGTCCAGGTTGCCGGGCGGCCGGGGTGGCGGCAGGCCGGCCGCCATCAGTTCGTCGAGCTGGCGCAACAGGGCCTGCGCGCCGTCGCGCTGCACGCCCACGGCCGGGACCACCGACATGCCCAGCTCCTCGGCCAGCCGGCCGGTGTCGATGCGCACGCCCCGCGCCTGCGCCACATCGGCCATGTTCAGCACCAGCACCATGGGCAGGCCCAGGGCCTGGGCTTCGAGCACCAGGCGCAGGTTCAGCCGCAGGTGGGTGGCGTCGACCACGCAGACCAGCAGGTCGGGCCGCGCCTGGCCGGGCAGCCGGCCGGTGACCACGTCGCGCGTGACCGACTCGTCCTGGCTCAGCGGTTCGAGGCTGTAAGTGCCCGGCAGGTCCAGCACCTGGGCGCGCCGGCCCTGCGGCGTTTCCAGCCAGCCCTGCTTGCGCTCGACCGTCACGCCCGCGTAGTTGGCGACCTTCTGGCGAGCGCCGGTGAGCAGGTTGAACAGTGCGGTCTTGCCGCAGTTCGGGTTGCCCAGCAACGCCAGGCGGGGCAGTGCCACGGCGTCGTTCATGCGAGCTCCCGCACGCGCAGCAGGGCCGCCTCGTGGGCGCGCAGCGCAAAGGTGGCGCCGCCCACGCGCACGGCGATGGGCCCGCCCCGGCCACCGGCACGCGCCACGATCTCCACCGCCTCGCCGGGCAGGAAACCCAGTTCCGCCAGGCGGTGCAGGGTACGACGGATTTCGGAGTCGTGCACCGGCGCGAAGCCCTGCAACACCGCAGATGTGCGCAGGGGCCAGGCATCGAGCGTGCGGGGCGTGGTGTCGCGGGCGTCCGGACAGGCGCCGGCACAGGTGGGGGACGATGCGGTGGACATGGTGAAACCCGACTCCTGAAACAAGGAAGGTTTCAATGTAGCTAAACGAGAGTGTTTCTCATTTGCTTTTGATCAAGGTCCGACCGATTTCTTCGTCAATCGCACCCATTTGCTTTAGGCCTGAATTATTTTCCGATCGTTGGGAATAACCGACACCACGGTTTTTTCGCGGGTGCTACCTTCCCCGGACGATGAAAAGCAATCCCCCACGCCCCAAAAAGCTCTGGGACATTTCCCCTCCTGTGCACGCCGGCTCGCCCGTGTTTCCGGGCGACACGGCCTACCAGCAGCAGTGGGTGGCGAACATCTCGCCCGGCTGCCCGGTCAATGTCAGCGCCATCACACTGAGCCCTCACGTGGGCGCCCACGCCGACGCGCCGCTGCACTACGACCCCGACGGCGCGGCCATCGGCGCCGTAGACCTGCAGGCCTTCATCGGCCCGTGCCGGGTGATCCACGCCATCGGCTGCGGGCCGCTCGTGCAGCCTGAGCATCTGGCGCACGCCATGAACGACCTCCCGCCCAGGGTTCTGGTGCGGGTGTACGAACACATGCCGCAGGCCGCGTTCGACAACGCCCTGCCCGCTTTCGCGCCCGAGACCGTGACCCTGCTGGCCGACCGTGGCGTGGTGCTGATCGGCATCGACAGCGCCAGCATCGACCCGGCCGACAGCAAGATCCTGGACAGCCACCAGACCATCCGGCGCCGCGGCCTGCGCGTGCTGGAGAACCTGCTGCTGGACGACGTGCCCGAGGGCGACTACGAGTTGATCGCCCTGCCCCTGAAACTGACCACCGCCGACGCCAGCCCGGTGCGCGCGGTGCTGCGTGAAGTGTGAACCCCAAGGAGACACCGATGACCACAAAAGAAGACTGCCTGCAGATGGACACCCAGGACCCGCTGCGCGACCTGCGCGACGAGTTCAACCTGCCGGTCGACACCATCTACCTCGACGGCAACTCGCTGGGCGTGATGCCGCGCGCCGCGCCCGGCCGTGTGGCCCAGGTGGTGACGCAGGAGTGGGGCACCGACCTGATCCAGAGCTGGAACAAGCACGGCTGGTTCCAGATGCCGGGCAAGGTGGGCGACAAGATCGCGCGCCTGATCGGCGCCGGCCCCGGCGAGGTGGTGGCCACCGACAGCACCTCGGTCAACCTGTTCAAGGTGCTGAGCGCGGCCATGAACGTCGCCGCCGCCGATGCGCCGCAGCGCAAACGCATCGTGAGCGAGCGCAGCAACTTCCCGACCGACCTCTACATCGCCGAGGCCCTGTGCAAACAGCACGGCATGGAACTGGTGCTGGTCGAGCCCGAAGAGATCGACGACGCGCTCACCGCCGAGGTCGCCATCCTGATGCTCACGCACGTCAACTACCGCACCGGCGCCATGCACGACATGGCGGCCGTGACGGCCGCTGCGCACGCCGAGGGCATCCTGACCGTGTGGGACCTGGCGCACAGCGCGGGCGCGGTGCCGGTGGAACTGAAAATGGCCAAGGCCGACTTTGCCGTCGGCTGCGGCTACAAATACCTCAACGGCGGCCCCGGTGCACCGGCCTTCGTGTGGGTGAACCCGCTGCACGCCGACCGCTTCTGGCAGCCGCTGGCCGGCTGGTGGGGCCACGCGGCGCCGTTCGCCTTCACGCCCGACTACCAGCCCGCCCCAGGCATCACGCGCTACCAGTGCGGCACGCAACCCATGATCAGCCTGGCCGCGCTCGAATGCGGCGTGGACACCGTGCTGGGCGCCGAGCCCTTCGGCGGCATGGCCGCGCTGCGCACCAAGTCGCTGGCGCTGACCGACCTGTTCATCCAGCTCGTGGAAGAGCGCTGCGCCGGCCATGGTCTGGGCCTGGCGACGCCGCGTGAGCATGCGCTGCGCGGCTCGCAGATCTGCCTCACGCGCGACGAAGGCGCCTACGCCATCGTGCAGGCCCTGATCGCGCGCGGCGTGATCGGCGACTTCCGCGCCGGAGACGGTGGGCGCCACCAGGACATCCTGCGTTTCGGCTTCACGCCGCTCTACATCGGTTTCGTCGACGTCTGGAACGCGGTCGAACACCTGAAGCAGGTGCTCGAATCGGGCGAGTGGAAACGCCCCGAGTTCCACCAGAAGCACGCGGTGACCTGAGAGGAGACGCCATGGCCTGCCCCCATCACACCCCCCACGACCAGCCCGCCACCTCGGCCACCGAAGCCATCGTTCGCGACGAGAAGGCGCGCCTGGATTTCAGCCGCGACATGAGCTACGGCGACTACCTGCAGCTCGACGCCATCCTGAACGCCCAGAAACCGCTGTCGCCCGCGCACGACGAACTGCTGTTCATCGTGCAGCACCAGACCAGCGAACTCTGGATGAAGCTGATGCTGCACGAGCTGACCGCGGCCATCCGCAACATCGCGGACGACCAGCTCAACCCGGCCTTCAAGCAGATGGCGCGCGTGTCCAAGATCATGGAACAGCTGGTGCACGCCTGGGATGTACTGGCCACCATGACGCCGCCGGAGTACAGCGCCATCCGCCCCTACCTGGGCCACTCCAGCGGCTTCCAGAGCTTCCAGTACCGCTGCATCGAGTTCTCGATGGGCAACAAGAACGCCGCCATGCTTCAGCCGCACGCACACCACCCGGAGCGCGCGGCCATGGTGCAGGCGGCCTACGAGGCGCCCTCCCTGTACGACGAGTCCCTGCGCCTGCTGGCGCGCCGCGGCATCGCCGTGCCGGCCTCGCACACCGCGCGCGACTGGACGAAACCCTACGAGCCCAGCGACGCGGTCGAACAGGCCTGGCTCCAGGTCTACCGCGACCCGAAGCGGCACTGGGACCTCTACCAGCTGGGCGAGGAACTGACCGACCTGGAAGACGCCTTCCGCCTCTGGCGCTTCCGCCACGTGACCACGGTGGAACGCGTGATCGGTTTCAAGCGCGGCACCGGCGGCACCGGCGGCGTGAGCTACCTGCGAAAAATGCTGGACGTGGTTTTGTTCCCGGAGATCTGGAAGCTTCGCACAGACCTCTGAATTTCCGGGTCAGGCGTCCGGATTGCCTCGGGGCACTCCCTGCCCCCGACAACCCCGAAAGGACGACCCATGACACCCCAACGTTACGCCAGCTGCATCGACGCCTGTGTGAAGTGCGCCCTGGCCTGCCACCACTGCTCGGCCGCCTGCCTGAAGGAGGACGATGTGAAGCACATGGCACGGTGCATCGCGCTGGACATGGACTGCGCTGCGATCTGCGAACTCGCCGCGGCCGCCATGGCCCGCGACAGTGAGCACGCGCAAGCGTTCTGCGCACTGTGTGCCGACCTCTGCGACGCCTGTGGTGCCGAATGCGCGCGGCACGAGATGGACCACTGCCAGGCCTGCGCCGAGGCCTGCCGCGCGTGCGCCAGTGCCTGCCGGGAGATGGCGACGGCCGCCTGAGGGCGGTGGCGGCGCCCTGCGACGGGCTGCGGCATCATGGCGCATGGCCGCCATCACCCTTGACCACCTGCGCCGCCACGCCGTGGCGCGCAGCCTCTTCACACCCACCACCCTGCCCCGGGCCCTTGCGCGGCTCGGCTTCGTGCAGGCCGATCCGATCCGCGCGCCCGCGCGGGCGCAGGACCTGACGCTGCGCCACCGTGTGCGGGACTACCGCGTGGGCGAGCTGGAGCGGCGTTACACCCGGCTCGCGGTCGAAGAGGACTTCTTCGTCAACTACGGCTTCGTCACGCCCGAGCTGCACGCGCTGATGCACCCACGCAGCGCGCTGCGCGAATGGCCGGCCGACCGCTGGGCGCAGGCCGAGGCGGTCTGGCACTTCGTGCAGGCGCGCGGCGCGGCCCACCCGCGCGAGGTCGACGCCCAGTTCGCCCACGGCCACACCATCAACGGCTTCGGTGGCCGGTCCAAGGCCAGCACCGAGTTGCTGGATGCCATGCACTACCGCGGTCTGCTGCGCGTGGCCCGGCGCGACAACGGCATCCGCCTCTACGCCGCGCGCCAGCCGCACACCCCACCCGAGGACGTGGCGGCGACCCTGGACCGCCTGGTGGACGTATTGGTCAACAAATACGCCCCGCTGCCCCAGCCCGGGCTGCGCCAGCTGGTGGCCATGCTCCAGCACGCGGTGCCGCAGTGGAAGGGCCAGCTGCGCGCCGCGCTGCAACGCGCCACACAGCGCCTGCCGAATACCGAGCTGGACGGTGTGCGCTGGTTCTGGCCGGAAGGCGAAGACCCGGCCTCACGCCGCTGGAAAACCGATGAACGGGTGCGCCTGCTCGCCCCCTTCGACCCCGTGGTCTGGGACCGCGACCGCTTCGAACGCCTCTGGGGCTGGGCGTACCGCTTCGAGGCCTACACGCCACCGGCCAAACGGGTGCGCGGCTACTACGCCCTGCCCCTGCTCTGGCGCGACGAAGTGATCGGCTGGGGCAACCTGTCGGTGGCGGGCGGACGGCTGCGCGCCGACCTGGGCTACGTCAACGGAACACCACCGAAAGACCGGGATTTCCGGCGGGCGCTGGACGCCGAACTGGCGGACATGGCCGCCTGTCTCGGTGTCAGTTGGGTTTGATGCTGTTCTTCTGAATCACTTCAGACATCGCCGCTGTATCCAGCGCGATGCGACGGGCCAGACCTTCCGGCGAGGTGCCCGCCACCTGCCAGCCCTGCTGGAGAATCTTCTGGCGGATCTCTGGGCGTCGCACGATCTCGGCCAGCAGCGCGGCCAGCTTCAGCACATGGGCCTTGGGCATGCCCACCGGCGCGGCCACCGCGTTCCAGATCTCCAGCTGCAGGCCCTGCACACCCGCGTCGGCCAGGCTCGCCACCTCGGGCACCACCGGGCTGCGGCCGGTGGACGTGACGCCAATGGCCCGGAGCTTGCCGCCCTGGACCTGGGGCATGGCCAGCCCGGGCGGCAGCAGCGCCATCTGGATCTGGCCGCCGATCAGCGCCGTGATCACCTGCGGGTTGCCCGGGTAGGGCACGTGCACCGGCGCGATGCCGGCCTTGGCCTTGAGCAGTTCCATGCCCAGGTGGGCCACGGTGCCCACACCGGGGGTGCCGTAGTTGAGCTGGCCGCCCTGGGCCTTGGCCTGGTCGAAAAAGGCCTTGCCGACGGGAGCACCCGCGGGCGCAGCCAGCACCAGCGGCGACACGGCGATCAGCGAGACCGGCTGCAGGTCCTTGAGCGGGTCGTAGGTGGTGGCGGGGTTGAGGATCTTGGCGATGGTCAGGTTGCCGTTGATCATCAGGCCGATGGTGTGGTCGTCGGTGGCGCGGGCCACCGCGTCGGCGCCGATGTTGCCGCCAGCACCGGTCTTGTTCTCGACAATCACCGGCTGGCCCAGCGCCTGCGACAGCGGCTCGGCCAGCAGTCGCGCGGTCAGGTCGGGCGAGGACCCGGCCGGAAAACCCACCACCATCTTCAGCGGCCGGCTGGGCCAGCTGCCTGTCTGGGCCAGGGAGGTCGAGACACCGCAGGCAAGTGCCACGGCGGCAGCGGCGAGGGTGAGGCGGCGGAAAGGCTTGAACATGGTGTCTCCTGGAACGTCACGCCAGCGGGTCGGGTGGACCGCTGTAGAGCCAGGGATTGTCCATCAGCGATTCACCCAGCACCGCCATGGCCGCGTTGCGTGCCAGGCGCAGCGCGCCGCTGGCGTGGAAGATGGTGCCGTTGCGCTGGGAACGGGTCTGCACGCGCGCGTTGCGCTGCCAGCGGGTCTGGGCGTAGCGCGCGAACAGCGCGGTCCAGTCGATGGCACCCTGGGCCGCTTCTGCCAGCCGGCCCAGTGTCCAGGCGTCCTCGATCGCCATGGCCGCGCCCTGGGCCAGGTAGGGCCGCAGCGGGTGCGCCGCATCACCCAGCAGCGCCACGCGCCCTCGGGCATGTTCCTCCGGGCTGGCCACCGGCGAGCGGTCGTTGAGCGCCCAGAGCTTCCATTCGCCCACCCGGTCGAGCATGGCCTTGAGGTCCGGGCAGACAGGACCGAGCGCGCGCAGCAGGTCGGCCTGCCGCGCCTCGTGGCTCCAGCTTTGCGGGTCGCTGCCCGGTGGCCCGCCGTGGCCGCGGCCGAGCAGGCCCTCGACCACCGCGACCACGTTGAACCACTCGCCGCGCCGCACGGGGTAATGCACCACGTGCAGGCGCGGCCCGAGCCAGGCAGTGACCACCGGCTCGCGCATCACGCCCGGCAGGTCTTCGGCCGCCACCATGCCCCGGTAGGCCAGGTGACCGCTCACCCGGGCCGGCCGGTTGCCCAGCAGTCCGATGCGCACCCGGCTCCAGAGCCCGTCGGCACCGACCAGGGCATCGGCCTCGTAGCCGGCGTCGTTCTCGCATGTCACGCGCAGGCCCGAGGTCGTTTCCTCGTAGCGGGCCAGCCGGGTGTCCAGGTGCAGGCGCACGCGGGGCTCGCGCTGCACCGCTTCCAGCAGCAGACCGTGCAGGTCGGCGCGGTGGATGGTGGCGTAGGGCGCGCCGTAGTGGGCCCGGCTGAAGGCGCCCAGGCGCAGCTTGCCCAGCGGGACCGCGTTGTGCGCATCGCGCACCTGCAGCGACTCGGGAAACGCCGCGCAGGCGTGCAGCGCGCGGGACAGGCCCCAGGCATCGAGCACCCGCACGGCGTTGGGGCCGAGCTGCAGGCCCGCCCCCACCTCCCCGAACGCGCTGGCCTGCTCCAGCAGGTCCACCTCCACGCCCGCGCGCGACAGGGCCAGCGCGCACGCCAGCCCACCAATGCCGCCACCGGCGACGACGACCTTTTGATTCATGGCGGCGATTGTGCCGGCCCGCCACCCGCCGACGTTGACGAAGGTCAGGGTTATCTACAGGACTCTGTTGAACCAGAGCAGGGAGAGACCCGCCGACATCAGGACGAGGACAGCCGCCGCCAGCGCCAGCAGACCCGACACCTCCGTCTCCTTCTTTTCCACCGTCAGCCGAGTGCTCAGCGACTCGTACACCTGCTTGAGGTTCTCGGCGGTGCCGGCGTAGAAGTACTCGCCCTTGGTGTCGCGCGCCACGGCCTTGAGCGTGTCCTCGTCCAGCCGCACCCGCATCGACCAGCCCTCGAAACCGATCACCTCACCGTCCACCGTGCCCACGCCCACGGTGTAGACCCGCACGCCCCGGTCGGCCGCCATCTTGGCCGCCTCGGCGGTGTCGACCCCGGTGGTGCGCTGGCCGTCGGTGAGCAGGATGATCGCGGCCGAGCCGTAGGAACCGGGTGGCACCGGCTCGAAGGGCTTTTTCTCGGTCTGCGGCTGGTCGATCGCCCGGCCCTGCGGCGCAAACGGGTCGTTGCTGGCGCGGCCGTAGGTCACGCTGGCCAGGTCCACCTCGCCGGGAAACAGCTCGGACAGCGCCACCACGATGGCGCTGCCGATGGCGGTGGCGCGCTGCATCTGGAACTTGTCGATGGCGGCGTTGAGGTCCTCGCGGCTGAGCGTGACCGGCTGCACCACCTGGGCCGAACCGGCGAACGCCACGATGCCCACCTTCACATGCCGCGGCAGCTCCTGGAGAAAGGCTTTGGCCGCGTTCTGCGAGGCCACCAGGCGGTTGGGCTGCACGTCGGTGGCGCGCATGCTGCCGGAGACGTCCATGGCCAGGATGATGGTCTGCTGGGTCGATGGCAGCGTGATGGTGGCCACCGGACGCGCCGCGGCCAGCAGCATGGCGGTGAACGCGAGCAGCAACAGGACGGGCGGCACATGGCGCCGCCAGCCGGCCGTGCGGCCCATGGCCTCGCGCACGATGGACAGGCTGGCGTAGCGCAGCGCCACCTTCCTGCGGCGGCGCAAGATCCACCAGTACAGCAGCACCAGCAGGGGCAGCACGGCCAGCAGCCAGAGCAGCTGCGGCCAGAGGAAGTTGACGGGCAGGTCCTTCATGCGGCGGCTCCGGAAGGCGTGGGCGCAAGGTGGGCGGGGCGGCCCTGCCGCAGACTGCTGCGGCGCTTGCGCAGGTCCACGAAACGCAGGATGGCGTCGGCCAGGTCGTCGCCGGTGGACAGCTCCAGTGTGTCCACACCGGCACGGCCCAGGCTTTCGAACAGCACGGCCTCGCGCTGCGCGGCGATGCGGGCAAAGCGCTGGCGAAAGCCCTTGTCGGCGGTGTCCACCATCAGCTGTTCGCCGGTTTCGGCGTCTCGGATGGGGATCAGCCCCAGGTCGGGCAGTTCGAGCTCCAGCGGATCGAGCAGGCGCACCGCCACCACGTCGTGGCGCCGCGCGAGTTCGCCCAGCGGTTTCTCCCAGCCGGGCTCGCTGATGAAGTCGGACACCACGAACACGGTGGAGCGCTGCCGCACGCTGAGCGTGGCGGCGTGCAGCAGGTCGGCCAGGCGGGTGGCACCGGCCTCCTTTGCACCGCGCGGCGGCGGCGCCGCGGCATCGGCGCCGATGAGCTGCAGCAGGCGCAGCACCTGCAGGCGACCGCCGCGGGCGGGCAGCACGGTGTCGACCGCCGCCCCGCCGCGCGCGCCATAGAGCATCGCGCCGACGCGGTTGCCGTGGCGGCTGATCAGGCGGGCCAGCACACCCACAAAGCCCTGCAGCAGCTCGCGCTTGCGCTGCTCGCCCGAACCGAAATCGACCGAGGGGCTGAGGTCCAGCAGGAACCAGGCCGCCATCTCGCGGTCTTCGGTGAACACGCGCACGTGCGGCGTCTGCAGGCGCGCGGTGACGTTCCAGTCGATGTGGCGCACGTCGTCGTGGTGCTGGTATTCGCGCAGATCGGCCAGGTCCAGGCCGGTGCCGCGCATCAGCGTGCGGTGGTCGCCCTGCAGCAGGCCGTCGAGCCGCTTGAGCACGGTCCATTCGAGCCGTCGCAACAGCGCTTCTGTGCCCGACGCCCCCACGCTCCGCCGCTGCGCGGGTCGCTGCCCCCCAAGGGGGCTGTCCCCGCCTTGGGGCGGCCCGGCGGCGGGTCCGGCCTCACGCGTTCGCTTGAACAGGCTCAGCAACATGGCGGGGCTCCGGTCAGGCGGCTTTTTTCTCGTGCTCCAGCGGCCGGGCCGGCGCCGGCACCGCCTTCATGATGCGACCGATCAGCGCGTCGCTGGTCAGCCCTTCGGACAGGCCTTCGTAGGACAGCACCACGCGGTGACGCAGCACGTCGGGCACCAGGTCGATCATGTCTTCGGGCAGCGCATAGCTGCGCCCGCGCAGCAGGGCCAGGGCCCGCGCCCCTTCCACCAGACCGATGGTGGCACGCGGGCTGGCGCCGTAGGTGATCAGGCGGGCCGCGTCCTTCAGGCCGTGCCTGTCGGGCGTGCGCGTGGCCGACACCAGCTTGACCGCGTACTGCACCAGCGAGGGGTCCACATAGACCTCGCGGCACTGGGCCTGCAGCGCCGACAGCTGGTCGGTGGTGGCCACGGCGTTGACCTGCACTGCCGGCCCGGTGACGCGCTCGACGATCACGTACTCCTCCTCGTCGGTCGGGTAATCCACCAGCACCTTCATCATGAAACGGTCCACCTGCGCCTCGGGCAGCGGGTAGGTGCCCTCGGTCTCGATGGGGTTCTGCGTCGCCATCACGAGGAAGGGCTCGGGCACGCGGTGCGTCTCGCCGGCGATCGTCACCTGCCGCTCCTGCATCACCTCCAGCAGCGCGCTCTGCACCTTGGCCGGTGCACGGTTGATCTCGTCGGCCAGCAGCAGGTTGGCGAACACCGGGCCGAGCGCGGTGGAGAAGTCGCCGGTCTTCTGGTTGTAGATGCGCGTGCCCACCAGGTCGGCCGGCACCAGGTCGGGCGTGAACTGGATGCGCTTGAAGCGTCCCTGCACCACGTTGGCCAGGGTCTTGACGGTCAGCGTCTTGGCCAGTCCGGGCACGCCCTCAACCAGCAGGTGCCCGCCCGCCAGCAGCGCCACCATGACACGCTCCAGGAACCGGTCCTGCCCCACCACCACGCGCTTGACCTCGTAGAGGATCTGCTCCATGAGCTGGGCGGTGTCGGGGCTGGTGTTCTCGCTCATGAAGGGCTCCTTGGGTTCAGAAGGGGGGAAGTCCGGCGGCCGATGCGGCGCTCTCGATGGGCACGGCAAAACCGATGCCCAGGAAGGTCCGGGCGCGGGTCGGATTGAGGATGCCGGTGACCACACCGACCACCTCGCCGTCCATGGTGACCAGCGGGCCGCCGGAGTTGCCGGGGTTGGCCGCGGCGTCGAACTGGATCAGGTTGCCGATCTCCTGCGTGCCCTCGGGCGACTTGAACGAGCGGCCCAGACCGGAAACCACGCCGGCCGAGGTGGACGGACCGATGCCGAAGGGAAAGCCGACCGCCACCACCTCGTCGCCGGGTGCGAGGTCGGCCGTGCTGCGCAGCGTGGCGGCGTGCAGGTCGTCGGGAATGGTGTGGGCCTGCAGCACCGCCAGGTCGTGCTGGGCCTGCACGCCCGCCACGCTGGCCCGGGACTCGCTGCCGTCGGCGAAGGTCAGCTTGATTGCCTGGGCGGACTGCACCACGTGCAGGTTGGTCAGGATGATGCCCTTGTCCTGGATCACCACACCGGTGCCCACGCCCTGCTCCACCTCCTCACCCTTCTTGTCCTTGTCGTAGGCCACGACGCGCACCACGGCGGGGCGGATCTTCTCGGCCGCACGTGCCGCGCGCGAGGGCAGGTTCTGGGTGCTGAGGGTGCGCAGCACCGCGGCGTCGATGTCCTTCTGCGTCAGGGCCCTGGGTGCGAGCGCCGACTGCTGCCACCAGACACCCCCCAGCAGGGCCAGCACCAGCAGCCAGGCGCTCCAGATCAGGCGGTGGTCCCGCACGGCGCTGCCCAGCCGCTGGCGCCAGCGCGGCCGGGTGGCCGCGGGGGGTGATGTCGGGGCGGCCGCAGGGGCCAGGTCCGGGGTCGTCTCGCCTGCCACCCGCGCCGCCTCCGGCGCTGGGCCGTGGCGGGCCGATCGGCTGTAGAGCGGGGTCTGGCGCATGGCGGACTCCTCGGGCGCCCGGGGCGGGCACGGTGAACAGATGATGCCGGTTTGCGGCGCCGGGCTCAAGCGCCCAGCAACTGCCTCAACACATAGGGAAGGATGCCGCCGGCACGGAATTGGTTCACTTCCACCGGTGTGTCGATGCGCAGTACCAATGGACGGGTCAGTCGTGTGCCGTCGGCGCGGATCACCACCAGGGTGGCCTCGCTCAGCGGTTGCAGGTCGGGCCGGGGCAGCACATCGATCTGCTCGTCGCCACGCAGGCCCAGCGACTCCCAGGAATCGCCGGGTGCGAACTGCAGCGGCAGCACGCCCATGCCCACCAGGTTGCTGCGGTGGATGCGCTCGAAGCTGCGTGCGACAACGGCCCGGATGCCCAGCAGCTGCGTGCCCTTGGCGGCCCAGTCGCGGCTGGAGCCGGTGCCGTACTCTTCGCCCGCGAACACCACCGTCGGCACGCTCGCCGCGCGGTAGCGCATGGCCGCGTCGTAGATGCTCATCTTCCGGCCCTGGTCCGGGCCGCCGTGCTGGTAGATCGTCCAGCCGCCTTCCTGGCGCGAACCATCGGGGCCGGCGGGCAGCATGAGGTTCTTGATGCGCACGTTGGCGAAGGTGCCGCGGATCATCACCTCGTGGTGGCCGCGGCGCGCGCCGTAGCTGTTGAAATCGGCCTTCTGCACGCCGTGGGCCAGCAGCCACTGGCCGGCCGGCGAGGCCTCGGCGATCGAGCCCGCGGGCGAGATGTGGTCGGTGGTGATCGAATCACCGAACAGCGCCATGATGCAGGCGGCGCGCACGCCCGGGTCGGTCTGTTCCGGCGCCTGCAGCGCGAAGCCCTCGAAGAACGGCGGCTCGGCGATGTAGGTGCTGCGGGGCCAGGTGTAGGCCAGGCCGTCCACGCCGCGGATGCGTTCCCACAGCGCCCCCGGCTCGGTGGCGATGCGCTCGTAGTTGTCGCGGTAGGCCTTGCCGTGCATCGCGGCCTTCATCAGCGCCTGCACCTCGTCGCTGGACGGCCAGATGTCGCCCAGGTACACCGCCCGGCCTCCGGCGCCCACGCCGACCGGCTCGGTCATGAGGTCGCGCAGCACGCTGCCGGCGATGGCGTAGGCCACCACCAGCGGCGGGCTGGCCAGGAAGTTGGCCTTGAGCCGCGGGTGGATGCGCGCCTCGAAATTGCGGTTGCCCGAGAGCACGGCGGCGCAGACCAGGTCGTTCTGGGCAATGGCCTCGCCGATCTCGGGCCGCAGGTCGCCCGCGTTGCCGATGCAGGTGGTGCAGCCGTAGCCGGCCAGCGCGAAGCCCAGCTGTTCCAGATAGGGCAGCAGGCCGGTGCGGGTGAGGTACTCGGTGACCACGCGCGAGCCCGGCGCCAGCGAGGTCTTGATGTGCGGCTGCACCCGCAGCCCGGCCTCGACCGCCTTTTTGGCCAGCAGGCCGGCGGCCAGCATCACGCTGGGATTGCTGGTGTTGGTGCAGCTGGTGATGGCGGCGATCAGCACATCGCCGTTGCCGATGGTCAGCTTCTTCTGAACGGCCTGAGACGGCGGATCGGCCGGGCCGTGGGCGGTGTCGCGCGCGGGCTTGTTGGCCTCCATCTCGGCCACGAAGCGCGGTGCGCCCGGGGGAGTGGGCGTCGCTTTCTCGGGTGCCAGGGTGTCGGCCGGCTCGCCCAGTTCGGGCTGGTGGCGCGTGTGCAGCAGTGCGGCCGGCTGGTTGAAGCCGTTCTCTGCTGCGGGCCGGCTGAACAGCTCGGCGAACTGCTGCGCCACCCGCCCGAGTTCGATGCGGTCCTGCGGGCGCTTGGGGCCGGCCAGGCTGGGCGTCACCTGGCCCAGGTCCAGCCGGACCACCTGCGAGTAGTGGATCTCGCCCGCCGCTTGCGAAGCGCCTGCGGCCCCGGGCACCCCGAACAGGCCCTGGGCGCGGAAGTAGGCCTCGAAGGCCTCGATCTCGGCGCTGCTGCGGCCGGTGCCGCGGAAGTAGTCGATGGTCTTGCCGTCGACCGGGAAGAAGCCCATGGTGGCGCCGTACTCGGGCGCCATGTTGGCGATGGTGGCGCGGTCGGGCAGCGAGAGCGAGGCCGTGCCCTCGCCGAAGAACTCGACGAACTTGCCCACCACCTTGTGGCGGCGCAGGATCTCGGTGACGGTGAGCACCAGGTCGGTGGCGGTGCAGCCCTCGCGCAGGCGGCCGGTCAGCTCGAAGCCCACCACATCCGGCGTGAGGAAGGCCACCGGCTGGCCCAGCATGGCCGCCTCGGCCTCGATGCCGCCCACGCCCCAGCCGACCACGCCGATGCCGTTGATCATGGTGGTGTGGCTGTCGGTGCCCACGAGCGTGTCGGGGTAGTAGAGCCCGCCCTTGAGATGCACGCCGCGCGCCAGGTGCTCCAGGTTGACCTGGTGCACGATGCCGAAGCCCGGCGGCACCACGCCGAAGGTCTCGAAGGCCTGCATGCCCCACTTGAGGAACTGGTAGCGCTCCTGGTTGCGCTGGAACTCCAGCTTCATGTTCAGGTCCAGCGCGTTCTTCGTGCCGTAGTGGTCCACCATCACCGAGTGGTCCACCACCAGGTCCACCGGAACCAGCGGCTCGATGCGCTGGGGGTCGTGGCCCAGGCGCTGGGCGGTGCTGCGCATGGCCGCCAGGTCGGCCAGCAGCGGCACACCAGTGAAGTCCTGCAGCACCACGCGCGCCACCATGAACGGGATCTCCTCCGTGCGCGGGGCGTTGGGCTGCCAGTTGGCCAGCTGCGCCACCTGCTCGGGCAGCACTTTCTCGCCGTCGCAGTGGCGCAGCACGCTCTCCAGCACGACGCGCAGCGACACCGGCAGGCGGCTCACATTGGGGAACTGCTGGGCCAGGGCGGGCAGCGAATAGAAGCGGCTCAGCTTTCCCGGCGCGGAACGAAACGTCTTGACGGTGCTGGAAAACGGGTGCTTGAAGCGGGTGGTCGGCACAGGGGCTTCTCCTTGAGACACCCGACCCATTGTGTTCAGGGTGAATGCCTGTGCGCGGCGCGCGGTTATCCCGGCGAGCGCGAAACCGGGCGATGCGGGACAATCCAGCCCCTGATGAAAGCCCCCGAACTGCTCCTGCCCGCCGGCTCGCTGCACCGCATGCGCGCCGCCTACAACTTCGGCGCCGACGCCGTCTACGCCGGCCAGCCGCGCTATTCCCTGCGCGCACGCAACAACGAATTCCGCCTTGAACAGATCGCCGAAGGCATTGGCGAGGCCCACCAGCGCGGCAAGAAGTTCTTCGTCACCAGCAACCTCATCGCCCACAACGACAAGCTGCGCACCTACCTGCGCGACCTGCAGCCGGTGGTGGAACTGCGGCCCGACGCGCTCATCATGGCCGACGCCGGCCTGATCATGCTGGTGCGCGAGCAGATGGACAAAGGCCTCTGGCCCGAGGTGCCGATCCACCTCTCGGTGCAGGCCAACACCACCAACAGTGCGGCGGTGAAGTTCTGGCAGAAACAGGGCGTCAGCCGCATCATCCTCAGCCGCGAGCTGAGCCTGGACGAGGTGGCGGCGATCCGCAACGACTGCCCGGACATCGAACTGGAGGTCTTCGTGCACGGTGCGCTGTGCATCGCCTATTCGGGCCGCTGCCTGCTCAGCGGCTATTTCAACCGCCGCGACCCCAACCAGGGCACCTGCACCAACGCCTGCCGCTGGGAGTACAAGACCCAGGCCGCCACCACCGACACCGACACCGGCGACGCCGCCCCGCTCGCCAAGCTCGACGGCTTCAACTTCGCGCAGGAAGACGAAGAAGCGGCCAGCGCCTTCTCGACCACCGGCAGCGGCCAGCGCCACCCCGAGGCCAACAAGGTCTGGCTGATCGAAGAAGCCGGCCGACCCGGCGAGCTGATGCCCATCATGGAAGACGAGCACGGCACCTACATCATGAACAGCAAGGACCTGCGCGCCGTCGAGCACGTGGGCAAGCTCGCCGCCATGGGCGTCGACTCGCTGAAGATCGAGGGCCGCACCAAGAGCCACTACTACGTGGCGCGCACCGCCCAGGTCTACCGCCGCGCCATCGACGACGCGGTCGCCGGCAAGCCCTTCAACCCCGAACTGCTGCTCGAACTCGAAGGCCTGTCCAACCGCGGCTACACCGGCGGCCTGATGGAGCGCCGCCCGGCGCAGGACTACCAGAACTACATCACCGGCCACAGCGAAAGCCACCGCAGCCAGTTCGTGGGCGAGGTGCTGCAGGTGCGCGAAGACGGCTGGGCCGAGGTGGAAACCAAAAACCGGTTCGCAGTGGGCGACCGGCTGGAGGTCATACACCCCAGCGGCAACCGCATCGTGCAGCTGGACGCCATGCAGAACCAGGACGGCGAAGCCATCGCCGTCGCCCAGGGCAGCCCGGTCAAGGTCTGGGTGCCGCTGGCGGCGCCCAGCGAAGGCGCGCTGATCGCCAGACTGATCGCCTGAACGGCTTTCAGCGCGCCGCGTCGCGGAAGAAGGCGATGCGGTCCTCGTCGGCCGGGTGCGAGGCAAAGCCCAGGCCCCAGAAGCCGTGCTTCTCCTCATCGTCGTCGTCGGCACCAGTGCCTGGTTCTGTCTTGCACGCTGACGCACTGCCGGCCGGCGCAGGCTTGAGCACCTCGTCGCCGCAGCGTTTGAACAGCGCGAAACGCTCGAACAGCCGGGTCATCACCGCCGGCGACAGGCCCGCGTCGCGCAGCACCGTCACGCTGTAGGCGTCGGCCTCGCGCTCGGCCTCGCGCGAGTAGTGGGCCTGACCCAGCCAGAGCGGCACCGTGGCCAGCACGCCGCTGTAGTCGCCCCAGAGCGTGGAGGTGACAAAGCCCAGCACGCCGACCTGCACCAGCATGCGCACACCGTGCCGGTGCTGCACGTGGCCCAGTTCGTGTGCCAGCACACCCGCGATCACGTCGGTGTCGTGCTGCAGCAGCCGCGCCATGTCGTCGGTCAGCAGCATGGTGCCACCCGGCAGCGCCAGCGCGTTGGGGCCGATGTCTTCGCTGTGACGGATCAGCAGCCGCGAGGGTCGCACCACCACGCCGCGCGCCGCCTGGGCCGCCGTGTGCGCGCGCAGCGCCTGTTGCCAGGCCTGCTCGATGGCCTGCTGTTCCTGGGCGCTCAACTGGCTGGGTTTCACAAAATCGTCGACCTGGTCCAGCACGGTGTCGCCGATCTGCTGCTCGACACCGTCCGGGAAGCGATCGGCCACCGCCCGTGCCGCCCAGGGCAGGCCCCACACGTAGCCCGCCGCGGTCACCGCCACCAGCAGGAACAGGCTGACCAGCACGCCGCGCCAGCTTTGCTGCAGCCGCACCACCACCGACTCGCCGTGGCCCGCGCCACGGACCCAGGCATCCCAGGCCGCCGCGTCGTCGGTCTGGATGCTGCCGCCACCGGGCAGCTGGGCGATGCGCGGCCCGCGCCGGGTGCGCTCGGGCCACTGCACCCGCCGCGCCTCGACCACCCGGTCCACATCCGGGCCCGTCAGATGCAGCTGTCCATCAGCGAGTGCAGCCTGCACCTCGCGCGGGCGGCTGCTGCGGCCATCGAAGTAGCGGACCGGAAGACCCGGGTGAACCGGCGGCGGGGCGGTGTCCATGGGTACAGAACCTCAGAGGCCCACGTCCAGCCCGAAGAAGTCGCCGGCCGCGTCACCCGCCGCCTCCTGGGGCCGCTCCTGCCCGGCCGCCAGCAGGGCCTGCATGTCGGTGATGGTGCGCACGTGCACCGCCTCCAGCCGCAGGCGCGCCATCGCGACCTTGGCAAACGGCCAGTACAGCCCCAGGGTGATGCCGATCAGCAGCGCGTTCTTGAGGCTGAGCCAGAACATGTCGCGAAAGCGCAGCTGGCTGATGAAGCGCATCTGCCCATTGCCGGTCTTGGTCCAGACCAGGTTCTGCAGGCGCGTGGTGATCCAGGGGCCGATGCCAAGGAACAGAAACACCCAAAAAGCAAGAAAGACCAGTGGTGCCGCCCCTATCAACAGTACCGCCATGTCGGACCGCGGCTCGCCCTCCCCCACCAGGCTCCAGACCAGCCAGACGACCATGGCGAAAACGGCGGCAAACAACAGAAACGGCTTGATCGCGAGCAGGTAGAACGAGCGCACGCTGGCGCGAAAATCGGTCTGCAGCGGCCCCAGCGCGTAATGCCGGTGCTGGTAGGCCTTCATGCGCCACAACAGCCACGGCAGCGTCAGCAGCAACAGCACAAACGCCCCACCGAAGGACGCCATGACCCACTCGGGCGGGGCCTGCTCCGGATCCTCAGGAATCGCGATCGACAACAGCACCATCGGCAGCGCCACCACAAACGGCGGCAGGTGCGCCAGATACGCATCGCGCAGCGAGCCCACAAAGCGGAAGCGCAGGCCGCGCCAGCTGGTGTTGGCCATGCGGAACCGAATCGACGAACGCCACAGCGCGGGCCACAGCGCGGCCAGGGCGATGAAAGCCACCAGGCTTGCAACAGCGGACGCATTGCTGGCCACGTTGTACATGGCGAACAACACCGCGACCAGCGCCCAGCCCTTGAACATCTGCTTCGGGTCGCCATGGAAGCCCAGTGGATCGCCATCGACCAGGGTGTTGCCCCAGAAGTAGCGCTGCCGCCGGACCTTGGCCCAGGGCCAGTAGAAGCCGAGCGTGACCATCAGCAGCAGCACGTTGACGATCCAGATGCGGAAGTATTCGCTGCCGGAGCCTGTGAATTCGATGTGCAGGCGGCGGACGGTGGCCTCGACCGGAGCGTCGGCGCGTTGTTCGTTGAAGGACATGTAGGAGCGGAACAGTGGTGACAGACGCGGCATTGTGCCCGCCCGCCACCCACGTCCCGCCGCGGCTGTCGGCCCCCGCAACCCGCCCGGCGGGCCGAGGTCTCAGGCCATCGCCAGGCGGTGCGCCCGGCGCGCGCCGGCCCATTCCAGCTCGGCCATGACCAGCACCACCAGCGCCTGCGCCAGCACCCAGCCCAGGCCCAGCGTGGTCAGCGACAGGCCCGCACCGAAGGCCAGCCATAGGCTGGCCGCGACCCAGGCGAAGTTGCCCGCCGCCAGCAGCCTGACGCCGCCGGACGGCAGGTCGCCGCGGGTGGCGAGCCAGGCGGCCAGCGACGCGGCCCCGAACACGACCAGCGCCGCCACCTGCAGCCAGGCGGCGGGAATGCCGGTCCAGCCGGACAGCGGCCCGGCCAGCGCCAGGTGGGACAGGCCCATGCCGAAGCCGCTGGCGGCATCGAGCCAGAGCACGCGGCGCAGTGTGGAAGCAGAGATGGTGAACATGGTGGACTCCTTGAGTTGGAACGATGGGAGCCCGATGCTCGGCGCCGCAGGGCATGGCGTCCATGACCTCGCAGGTCATGGTTCGCACGGCGTGCGGGCCTACCATGTGCCCATGCCGAACGCCGCCCTTCCCCACGCCAGCCGCCGCCTGTCGGTCGGCGACCACCTGCGCCACTGGCGCCAGCTGCGCCACCTCAGCCAGCAGGACCTCGCCCTCGACGCCGAGCTATCGACCCGGCACCTGAGCTGCGTGGAAACCGGCAAGGCCAGCCCCAGCCGCGAGCTGGTGCTGCGCCTGTGCGAACGGCTGGCGGTGCCGCTGCGCGAGCGCAACGCCTGGCTGGTCGCGGCCGGCTACGCCCCCATGTACCGCGAACAGCGGCTGGACGATCCGGCGATGGACGCTGCGCGGCGCGCGGTGCAGCACATCCTCGACCGCCACGAGCCCTGGCCCGCCGTGGCCTTCGACCGCCACTGGCACATGGTGCTGTCCAACCGCATGGTCGCGCCGCTGCTGACCGACATCGACCCGGCGCTGCTGCAGCCGCCGGTCAACCTGCTGCGGGTGAGCCTGCACCCGGGCGGCTTGGCGCCGCGCATCGCCAACCTCGACCAGTGGCGCGAGCACCTGTTCGCGCGGCTGCAGCAGCAGATGCGCGCCACCGGCGACGAGGGACTGGCCGACCTGCTGGCCGAACTGCGCAGCTACCCCGGCCAGGCGCCGGGATCGGCGGCGCGTCTGGACGGCGAACACCCGGGCGTGCTGATGCCGTTCCTGGTGCACACGCCGGCCGGCGTGCTGCACCTGATCAGCACCACCACCGTGTTCGGCTCCCCCGCCGACATCACCCTGCAGGAGCTGGCGCTGGAAACCTTCTTCCCTGGTGACGAGGCCACGGCGCAGGCCCTGCAGGCGCTCGCGGCTACCATGCCCGCATGAGCCCGACCCGCACGCCACCACCGATCGCCACCGCCCTGCTGCAACAGCTCGCCGCCATCGCCACCCGGTGGCCGAGCCCCGGGGTCCGGCGACTGCACATCCCGCAGCGCCCCGGCGACGCGGGCGAACACGATGCCGAGTTCTGCGCCATCGAGCTGGAGGACGGCACCTTCGGCCTGTCCTACATCCTGCTGGGCGGCACGCTCGACCGCCTGCTCGCCCGGCACGGCAGCGACCGCCACGACGCGCTGGCCGGCGCCGACCCGATGGCACTGGCGCAGCGCCTGGCGGGGGGTGACGAGGTGGAACGCGCGGTCGCGCTGGCCGCGGTCAACGCCCTGACGGACTCGGTCTGGCGCCGCGTCGGCTACACGCCGCCGCCCGCGGGCAATTCGCTGGGCGATGTGGTGCTCGGTTCGGAGGACCACCTGGGCATGATCGGCTTCTTCCCGCCGCTGGTGCGGCGAGTCGACGAAGCCGGCGGGCGCCTGACCGTGGTGGAGATGAACGCAGAAATGGTGGCGCGGCAACGAGAGCGCTTCCCAAGAGTGCACATCACGCTCGACCGCGCAGCGCTCGCGCACTGCAACACCGTGGTCGGCACCTCCACCATGCTGCTCAACGATTCGCTCGACGCGATGCTGGTGGCGGCGCCGAACGCTTCGCGCTTCGCCGTCATCGGCCCCTCGGCCGGCCTCTGGCCCGACGCGCTGTTCGAGCGAGGCGTCACGCTGCTGGGAGGCACGCAGGTCGTCGACGGCAAGGCCTTTGCCCAGGCCATGGCGACCGGCGCCTCGTGGAGCGCGGCCAGCCGCAAGTTCGCGATTGCGCGCGGCGGCTGGCCCGGGTGGACGGCCCTCGCGGGCGGCCCGGCCTGAATCCGGCGCCCGGTCAGAAGGTGCGCGTTTCGTTGCGGCTGCCCGCAGCGATGGACAGACCCCACTGCGCAAAGGTGATGGTGGAACCGTCGGAGGAGCCATTGAAGCGCACGCCCAGCGCCTCCTCGCCGTCGATCCACAGCACCTGGCTGGTGGTGGCGCCCTGCGAGACGGCCACGGGCACGCGCTGGATCACCTCCGACCGCGTCATGCCGGGGCGCAGGGCCAGGAAGGCCTGGTAGAGCGTGCCCGTGCCACCGCCGCCATTGCCCGCGAAGCGGAAGGTGCGCAGGTAGGAGCGCCCGGTGCTGCGGTCGGTCCAGCGGGCCGCGGCGATCCGGTCGCCGGAGAACGTCACTTCCAGGATTTCGGTGTCCGTCTCCCAGCGCAGCACCGAAGCCGAGGTACCCGACAACGGCGGCCGGTTGACCAGGCGCTGCACGTCTTCCCGGGTCATGCCGGCGCGCAGGTCGTTGAAGGCGGCATAGAGTGGCTGGTCATCCCCATCGTCACCACCGCCACAACCGGCGAGCACCAGCCCGATGCCAGACAAAAGACCCAGGCCCAGCTGGCGACGGGTCAGCGCGGAGCTGAGAATTTGCTTGTTCATTGAATGTTCCTCCTGATGTATTGAAAGGCGTGGCCAAACGCTCCGCCACGTCCGGGCCGGATGTTAGCGGCGGTCGCCGGGAAGCCATTCCGCGCCTGCAACAAAAAACGGCCCCGAAGGGCCGTCTTTCATTCATCGAGGGGATGGCACTCAAGGCACCGTCTCTGCCGCAGCATCGGGCCGTCAGTCCGGCAACTGCCTCACCGCAAACAAGGTGTTTCTCAGGAGGCGCAAGCGTTCGGCGGAGTCGCTGCTCATTCCATTCGCTTGAACCCAGCCCGTGGTCCGGTCTATGGCGGTTTCCAACCGAGTCAAGAGATCCTTCTTGGACAGCCTCTCCATGTCTGCCTCCGACAACCCGAGCACGTTGACGAGACCGGCGAGTTGTCCCTTCACATCAGCCCTGACCCGCTCCTCCCTTTCCAGGGCGTAAAGCCTGGAGCGGAAGTCGCTTGCGCGCTGCGTCGCTCGTCGTCCTTCAACTTCCTGCCCCCCTTGAGCACGCACCTGAGCCAGAGCCTCCAGACTGTCGGCCGCATGGTCCCACCAGAGTCTTTGGTCACCGCCGTTTGCCACCATGGATTCGGCGACCGCGGTTGCCGCCAGCAACGCCGCTTCCGCGGATGCAAGCTCACCCCGTTCGGCCATCAAGGTCCCGACGGTATTCTCCGAATACCACAGATATTCCTGCCAATCCCGGTCGCCCGGGAGCTGGGACGCGAAGCGTCTGGCCAAGTCCCTGGCTTCGGTCAGCGCTTTCTCGGCCAGGTCCAGGCGCTTAGTCGCCCTGAGGCTCAGCCCGTGGTGATACAAGCGCAGCCAGTGGACGCTTTGATCGTAGGAAGAGCTCCGGTTCGCGATGCTGCGCTTGGAGGACAGCTCCACGGACGCGCGCCGGTGCATCGCTTCAAGTGGCCGGTCCTGTCTGGATTCAGCGACCTCTGCCAAACCGGTGTGACTCGTAGCCGCCCGGTCCAGCCAATCGTCCGAGGCAACCTCCTCCCGCAAACGGGCATCCGCCAACTTCAAGGCCTCGCGGTGAGCCTCTGCGGAAAGCTCGTGCCTTCCAAGCTTGAGTTCTTCTTCGCCGATGGCGTTCTTGACCAGCCACAGATCCTGTGCCGCCTGGCTCGCCTTTGGGCTCGCGCGATACCGCTCCCAAGCCACCTTCTCGGCATCTTCGAGCCTGGCCCGGGCCGACAACCCATCACCGCGCTCGTGCAGCGTCTCCGCTGAAGTCATCAGGGCACGCAGCAGCCGACGAGCCCAATCAGACCCTGGCCCTTCCACGGCCACCTGACGCCGTGCAAGTGGCAGTACCTGCTCGTTCAGGCGCGAGGCTTCGTCCAGGAGCCCCATGGCGCTCAGAGTGTGGGCCAGCGCCTCAAGGCTCTCCCACTGCCTGACCTGCCACTCTGCTCCGGGCTCTCGGGCAAGCGCCTGATCGGCTTTCTCCAGTGCCTTGCGGCGGTGCAGCAAGGCCGTCCGTGCCGACCCGGCGTTCTCCGTTGCGTCCGCCAGCAAGACGTGAATGTGCCAGCCCTCCACCTCCCAGAATTCGCGCTGCTCATGGTCCTTGCCCACATTGCGCTCCACCAGAGGCAGCGCTTCGGACAGAACCTTCACGACACGATCCCATTGTTCCCTCTTGCGAAAGTACTCCGACTCCTGAAGCTTCAACGCGAAGGCCAGGCCGGCATAGGAGGCATCGGCAACACTGAGCCCTCGCCCCTGCAACTCGGACACAAGCTCGGCAATGGCCGCAGACAACTGCCTGTACTGGACTTCATCATCTCGCTCGAGTTGCTCCATCTGCATGAGCATCAGCGCCTGAAGTCGCGTTTCCTGCGCCACCGTGCTGTCGTCACCCATGGTCTTGAGCCGGTCAAGCGACTGCATGGCATCCAGCAGGAACGGCGCACTGGACGCAAGCTCCCCCCGGTTCATGGCACTTATGGCAGCGGCAACGTCCGACAACGCGCGACAGCGCCAGCCGACGACCCAGTCGGGCCGGAGATCGGTCATGCGTCGGCTCACACGCAGCGCCTCGGCGACATCCGTGTGGTGTTCCGCAGAGGCTGCGCTTTCGGGCACGACGGCCAGCACATAGCGGCTCACCCAGATGCCACCCCAATCCCCCGGCAGGCGGTCGTCATCGGTCGGCACAATGCGGACCGCATCGAAAAACGCACGTCGAGCGCCCAGCCAGTCTTCGCGGCTCGCCGCTTCCATCCCTGTCCACAGGTGAGCGATCCAGAGCGCCCGACGCCACGACGAATCCATTGGGCGACGCTGCAACGCGGCCTCTGCCTGCGTTTGAATCAAACGGGACACCGCCGCCAGATCATGTTTGGCCGGGCTGATCGCCACCACCGAACCGGCCAGCAACAAGAGGCGAGGCTTCTCCCGATCGTCCACGGCCAGCAAGTCCGCCGCCTCGAGCAGCAGGCGTTTGGCTCCTTCGACCTCTTCCTGCAACGCCAAGACAAGCCCCCGTGCAGCCAGCAGTGACGCCCTGTCCAGATTCAGGTTTGCGGCCCTGGGCCTGTTTGGATCCACCGCCACCAGTGCGGATCCATCCAGCAGCGCCGAGGCGCGTCCGAGTTCACCCGATGTGATCGCCTCATTGGCGCGAATCAGCGGGTCATCGACACCCACGCGACGCGACACGATCGAGGCCATCCGCTGCCGAAGTTCCGCATGCAACAGAACGCGTTCTTCCAGATGCTGCGCCCAGTATCCCGGAGCCACCCTGTTCTTGAGCAAGGAGTTCAGCCACCCGACGAGCAGCGATTCAGGAACCGCCCATCTTGACGGTTTCAGACGACCCAGGTTGGTGTGGATCTGGCGTGCCATCGCCGCCAACAGCACTTCCTGCGCGTCGGGCGACGCCGCGAGCAGTTGGCGAATCTGGTGTTCGGTCACACCCGATCGCGCAGCTCCCGCTCCCTCCAGTGCCAAAGAGTGGCCAACACCGCCCGGAATGACCGCCTTGGCCAAGGCCACTCCGGTGCTCGCAGCCCACAACAGGGGTAACACAACCACCCAAACAACAACCACCCTCATGAATCTGTTCCGCATCACTGCGCATCCCCTGTTCACCGGCTCCGCCCGATCATAGAAGCCCCAAAAAAAACGGCCCCGAAGGGCCGTCTTTCATTCATCGAAGAGATGACGCTCAGGCCACCGTCTTCGCGGTCTCCACGTACTCTTCGATCTGGTCGAAGTTCATGTACTTGTAGATCTGGTCGGCCTTGGCGGTGACCACGCCGGTGGCGGCCAGGTACTCCTCCTTGGTCGGCAGCTTGCCCAGCTTGGACGCCACGGCGGCCAGCTCGGCCGAGCCCAGGAACACGTTGGTGTTCTTGCCCAGACGGTTCGGGAAGTTGCGAGTCGAGGTGGAGATCACCGTCGCGCCTTCGCGCACCTGCGCCTGGTTGCCCATGCACAGCGAGCAGCCGGGCATTTCGGTGCGGGCACCGGCGGCGCCGAAGTTGGCGTAGTGGCCTTCCTTGGTCAGCTCGGCTGCGTCCATCTTGGTCGGCGGGGCGACCCACAGCTTGACCGGGATGTCGCGCGCGCCGCCCAGCACGGTGGCTGCCGCACGGAAGTGGCCGATGTTGGTCATGCACGAGCCGATGAAGGCCTCATCGATCTTGGTGCCGGCAACTTCGGACAGGAACTTGGCGTCGTCCGGGTCGTTCGGGCAGCAGACGATGGGCTCGGTGATCTCGGCCAGGTCGATCTCGATCACGGCGGCGTATTCGGCGTCCTTGTCGGCTTCGAGCAGCTCGGGCTTGGCCAGCCAGGCCTCGACCTTCTCAATGCGGCGGGCCAGGGTCTTGGCGTCGGCGTAACCGTCGGCGATCATGTTCTTCATCAGAACCACGTTCGACTTCAGGTACTCGGCCACCGGCTCCTTGTTGAGCTTGATCGTGCAGCCGGCGGCCGAGCGCTCGGCGGAAGCGTCGGACAACTCGAAGGCCTGTTCCACCTTCAGGTCGGGCAGACCTTCGATTTCCAGGATGCGGCCCGAGAAGATGTTCTTCTTGCCGGCCTTGGCGACCGTCAACAGGCCAGCCTTGATCGCGTACAGGGGGATGGCATGCACCAGGTCACGCAGGGTGACGCCGGGCTGCATCTGGCCCTTGAAGCGCACCAGCACCGACTCGGGCATGTCCAGCGGCATCACGCCGGTGGCGGCACCGAAGGCCACCAGGCCGGAGCCGGCCGGGAAGGAAATGCCGATCGGGAAGCGGGTGTGCGAGTCACCGCCGGTGCCCACGGTGTCGGGCAGCAGCAGGCGGTTGAGCCAGCTGTGGATCACGCCGTCGCCCGGGCGCAGGGACACGCCGCCGCGGCTGCTGATGAAGGCGGGCAGTTCGCGGTGGGTCTTGACGTCGACCGGCTTCGGGTACGCCGCGGTGTGGCAGAAGGACTGCATCACCAGATCGGCCGAGAAGCCCAGGCAGGCCAGGTCCTTCAGCTCGTCGCGGGTCATCGGGCCGGTGGTGTCCTGCGAACCCACGGTCGTCATCTTCGGCTCGCAGTAGGTGCCCGGGCGCACGCCCTGGCCTTCCGGCAGGCCGACGGCACGGCCGACCATCTTCTGTGCCAGCGTGAAGCCGGCCTTGGTGGCCACCGGTGCAGTGGGCAGGCGGAACAGGGTCGAGGCGGGCAGGCCCAGGAACTCGCGGGCCTTGGCGGTCAGCGAGCGGCCGATGATCAGGTTGATGCGGCCGCCGGCGCGCACTTCGTCGAACAGCACATCGCTGCGCAGCTTGAACTCGGTGACGGTCTCGCCGTTCTTGACGATCTTTCCGTCGTAGGGCATGACCTCGATGACATCGCCCATTTCCAGCTTGGACACGTCCACTTCGATCGGCAGCGCGCCGGAGTCTTCCTGCGTGTTGAAGAAGATCGGGGCGATCTTGCCGCCCAGCGTGACGCCGCCGAAGCGCTTGTTCGGCACGAAGGGAATGTCCTGGCCCGTGGCCCAGATCACCGAGTTGGTGGCCGACTTGCGGCTGGAGCCGGTGCCCACCACGTCGCCCACGTAGGCCACGAGATGGCCCTTCTTCTTCAGGTCCTCGATGAACTGCATCGGACCACGCTTGCCGTCTTCCTCGGGCTTGAAGGCCGCGTCGGGGCGGGTGTTCTTGAGCATCGCCAGGTAGTGCATCGGGATGTCCGGACGGCTCCAGGCATCGGGTGCGGGCGACAGGTCGTCGGTGTTGGTCTCGCCGGGCACCTTGAAGACGGTGACGGTGATGCTCTTGGGCACTTCGGGGCGGGTGGTGAACCACTCGGCGTCGGCCCAGGACTGCATGACTTCCTTGGCCTTGGTGTTGCCGGCCTTGGCCTTATCGGCGACGTCGTTGAAGAAGTCGAACATCAGCAGGGTCTTCTTCAGGCCGTCGGCGGCGACGCCCGCGACTTCGGCGTCGTCCAGCAGCTCGATCAGCGGATGCACGTTGTAGCCGCCCACCATGGTGCCCAGCAGCTCCGTGGCCTTGGCCTTGGAGATCAGCGCCACCTTCTCGTCACCGTGGGCGACGGCGGCCAGGAAAGAGGCTTTCACCTTGGCCGCATCGTCCACGCCCGGCGGCACGCGGTGCGTCAGCAGGTCCAGCAGGAAGGCGTCTTCACCGGCGGGCGGGTTCTTGATCAGTTCGATCAGGGCGGCGACCTGCTTGGCATCGAGCGGCAGCGGGGGAATGCCCAGGGCGGCGCGTTCAGCGACGTGGGCGCGGTAGTCGGTCAGGAAGGTCGACATGGCGTTCTCCGGTGGGGTGGGTGATGGTTGGTGTTCGAAAAAATCATGCAAGAAACCAGCCACGCACGGTCTCGGGCAGGGCATGCCCGGTCTGGTGCGCGCGTTCGATCACTTGCCAGTAATAGCGGTAGCTGGCGCGGTCATGCAGCCGCCCTTCGTGCTGCACCGGCGCCCAGTCGGCGGCCGCGGCACGCTCGACGATGGCCAGCGCGGTCTCGATTTCCGCCTCGGTCGGTGAAAAGGCCGTGACGATGGTCCGGATCTGGTCCGGATGGATGCTCCACATGCGGGTGTAGCCCAGCTCGGTCGCGGCCTGCCGCGCGGCGTTCTGCAGCGCGGCCAGGTCCCTGAACTCGGTCACCACGTTGTGCGAAGGCACCTTGCCATGCGCGTGGCAGGCCGCTGCCATCTCAACCTTGGCCCGCAGCACGTGCGGGTGGCTGAACTGGCCCGCCAGCGTCATGGCCGACGCCGGAATCGCGCCCCCATGGGCCGAGACAAAATCCATCAGGCCGAAGCTCAGCGAGGCCACACGCGGGTGTGCCGCGATGTCGAAAGCCCGGTGCACCGCCGCGGGCGACTCGATCAGCACATGCAGCGGCAGCGCGGTGGCGCCGGCAGCGTTCATCGCGGCCACGGCGCGCTCCACATCGGCGACCGACTCGACCTTGGGCACCATGAGGTGGCACAGGCGCGCACCGGCACGGCCCGCGATGGTGGCCACATCGGCATCGAACTGGGCGTGGTCGACCGGGTGGACCCGGGCGGCAACACGGGCGCCTGCGGGCGCGCCCAACACCAGTTCGGTGACCAGGGCCGCGTGTTCGGCCTCGCCACCGACGGGCGCACCGTCTTCGCAGTCCAGCGTGACGTCGAAGACACAGGCGCCGAACTCGGCACTCAGTTCGGCCTGCAGCTGCAGGCTTTTTTTCATCCGCGCCTCGACACCGCTGTAGTGGTCACAGACCGGCAGCGCAAATGCACCGGCCTGGGCCCCAGCAAGGATCTCGCGCGGGTGAGGTTTCACAGAGTTACCAAGCGGTTACCAACTCACAGCAGGTGCTTGACGCCGTCCTTCTCGCCTTCGAGCTCGGCCAGGGTCTTGTTGATGCACTCCTGCGAGAAGGCGTCGATGGGCAGGCCTTCGACGATCTTGTACTCGCCGCCTTCGCAGGTGACCGGGTAGCCGAACATGACTTCAGCAGGAATGCCGTACTCGCCCTTGGACGGGATGCCCATGGTGACCCACTTGCCGTTGGTGCCCAGGGCCCAGTCGCGCATGTGGTCGATGGCAGCATTGGCGGCCGACGCGGCCGACGACAGGCCTCGGGCGGCGATGATGGCGGCGCCGCGCTTGCCCACGGTGGGCAGGAAGGTGTTGGCGTTCCAGTCGTGGTCGTTGATGGTGTCCTTGACCGACTTGCCGTTCACGGTGGCAAAACGGTAGTCGGCGTACATGGTGGGCGAGTGGTTGCCCCACACGGCCAGCTTCTCGATGTCGCCCACGGCGCAGCCGATCTTGGCGGCGATCTGGGAAGCGGCGCGGTTGTGGTCCAGGCGCAGCATGGCGGTGAAGTTCTTGGCCGGCAGATCCGGGGCCGACTTCATGGCGATGTAGGCGTTGGTGTTGGCGGGGTTGCCGACCACCAGCACCTTCACGTTGCGCGAGGCCACCGCGTTCAGGGCCTTGCCCTGGGCCGTGAAGATCTGGGCGTTGGCGGCCAGCAGGTCGGCGCGCTCCATGCCGGGGCCACGGGGACGGGCGCCGACCAGCAGGGCGTAGTCGGTGTCCTTGAAGGCGGTCATCGGGTCGCTGTGGGCTTCGATTCCTGCCAGCAGCGGGAAGGCACAGTCTTCGAGTTCCATGATCACGCCCTTCAGAGCGTTCTGGGCCTTTTCGTCCGGAATTTCCAGCAGCTGCAGGATCACGGGCTGGTCCTTGCCCAGCATTTCGCCGGAGGCGATGCGGAACAGCAGGGCGTAACCGATCTGACCTGCGGCGCCGGTGACGGCAACACGGACGGGCTTCTTGCTCATGGTGAAAACTCCAGAAGGGACGTTGGGAAGTTGAAAAAATCGGCGGGGCGTGACCCCTTGGACAGCCCGCGAGTGTACCCGCGTAAACCCGTATGCGTCAATTTGTCTTATGTCTTATATAAGATATGATTGCGCATCCAACAGCGGGCCACGGCGCTGGGTCACTCGCCCGCTCATCCATCGACACCATGGCCTCCGCTCACCCTTCGCAGCCCGACTTGTCCCCGGAGGACTCGCGCGCGCCCGCCGACATGGCGGGCGCCGACCCGGCTGCGCCACTGCTGGCTCCCACCCCCGCCTTCAGCCCCCTGTACCAGCAGATCAAGTCGCTGATCCTGCGCAGCCTGCAGGCGGGCGAGTGGAAGCCGGGCGACATGATCCCCAGCGAGTTCGACTTGGCCGCCCGTTTCCGCGTCAGCCAGGGCACGGTGCGCAAGGCCATCGACGAGCTCGCCACCGACAACCTGCTGGTGCGCCGCCAGGGCAAGGGCACCTTCGTGGCCACCCACGCCGAACAGCACATCCAGTACCGCTTCCTGCGCGTGCTCCCCGATGCGAGCGCCCCCGAGGCACAGGGTCCGGCCGAGCGCCGCATCATCGAATGCCGCCGCCTGCGAGGCCCCGCCGAAGTGGCGCGGCAGCTCGACCTCAAGGGCGGCGACTCGCTGGTGCAGGTGCGGCGCGTGCTTTCGTTCTCGGGTACACCCGCGATCCTCGAAGACATCTGGCTGCCCGGCGCACCGTTCAAGGGCCTGAGCCTGGAAACCCTTTCCAGCGACAAGGGCCCGATGTACGCACTGTTCGAAGCGCAGTTCGGCGTGCGCATGGTGCGCGCGACGGAGAAGCTCAAGGCCGTGGCCGCCGATGCCGATGCAGCGGTGTTGCTGGGCGTCGAAGTGGGGCACCCGCTGCTGAGCGTGGAGCGGCTGGCGTACACCTACAACGACGTTCCCATGGAACTGCGACGCGGCCTCTACCGCACCGAAACCCGGCATTACCACAACGAACTGAACTGAGTCGCCAACGCGCCGGAGCCCGACACCGGATGGCCGAATGTCAGGCTTGGGTATGCTGCGTTGCAATAGAATTTGAAGGTTTGTAATCCGGGTTACCACCGAGTTACAAGCCCCCTTCCAACCCCGAACCCCACGGAAGAAAGTCCCCACCATGACCGAGTTGACCAAGAAGCGGCCCGAGTTCCGCAACATCAACGCCTTCAAGGACCTGACCACCTACCGCCTCCCCCTGGCCGGCTGGGTGTCGATCCTGCACCGCGCCAGCGGCGGCCTGATGTTCATCCTGCTGCCCCTGATCGTCTGGCTGTTCGACACCTCGGTGTCGTCCGAAATTTCCTACGAACGCTTCAGCGCAGCCTTCTCGGGCGGCCTCGGCTTTGTTCCCGGCTGGCTGTTCAAGCTGGTGGTGCTGGCCCTCATCTGGGCCTACCTGCATCACCTGATCGCCGGCCTGCGCCATCTCTACATGGACGTCAACCACGCCGTGAGCAAGGAGTTCGGCAAGTCCTCCGCCATCGTGACACTGGTGCTGTCGATCGGACTGACGCTGATCCTCGGCGCCAAGCTGTTCGGCCTGTACTGATCTGCGCGAAAGAAGGAAAACAACATGTCCGTCAATTACGGTTCCAAACGCGTCGTCACCGGCGCCCGCTATGGCCTGCGCGACTGGCTCGCCCAGCGCATCACCGGCGCTCTCTTCGCCCTGCTGACCCTCATCGTCCTGGCCAAGGTGCTGTTCACCAGCGGCCCCCTGGGCTACGAGGGCTGGGCCGGCATCTTCACCCCGCAGTGGATGAAGGCACTGACCTTCGCCGTCTTCATCGCCATCGCCTATCACATCTGGATCGGCATGCGCGATATCTGGATGGACTACATCAAGCCCGCGGGCATCCGTCTCGTCCTGCATGTGTTCACCATCGTCTGGCTCGTCGCCTGCCTGGGCTGGGCTGTTCAAGTTCTCTGGAGACTCTGATCCATGACCACCACCGCATCCCTTTCCAAGCGCAAGTTCGACGTGGTCATCGTCGGAGCCGGCGGCTCCGGCATGCGTGCCTCGCTGCAGCTGGCCCGCGCCGGCCTCAAGGTGGCCGTGCTCTCCAAGGTCTTTCCCACCCGCTCGCACACCGTGGCGGCTCAGGGCGGCGTGTCCGCCTCGCTGGGCAACATGAGCGAAGACAGCTGGGAATACCACTTCTACGACACCGTCAAGGGCTCCGACTGGCTCGGTGACCAGGACGCCATCGAGTTCATGTGCCGCGAAGCGCCGAAGGTCGTGTACGAGCTCGAACACTTCGGCATGCCGTTCGACCGCAACCCCGACGGCACGATCTACCAGCGCCCGTTCGGTGGCCACACCGCCAACTACGGCGAGAAGCCGGTGCAGCGCGCCTGCGCTGCGGCCGACCGCACCGGCCACGCCATGCTGCACACGCTGTACCAGGCCAATGTGTCGGCCCGCACCACCTTCTTCGTGGAGTGGATGGCGCTGGACCTGATCCGCGACGCCAGCGGCGACGTGGTGGGCGTGACCGCGCTGGAGATGGAAACCGGCGACACCTACGTGCTCGAAGCCAAGACCGTGCTGCTGGCCACCGGTGGCGCCGGCCGCATCTTCCAGTCGTCGACCAACGCCTTCATCAACACCGGCGACGGCCTGGGCATGGCCGCCCGCGCCGGCATCGCGCTGCAGGACATGGAGTTCTGGCAGTTCCACCCCACCGGCGTGGCCGGTGCAGGCGTGCTGCTGACCGAAGGCTGCCGCGGTGAAGGCGCCATCCTGCTCAACAGCAACGGCGAGCGCTTCATGGAGCGCTATGCGCCCACGCTGAAGGATCTGGCGCCGCGCGACTTCGTGTCCCGCTGCATGGGCCAGGAAATCCTGGAAGGCCGTGGCTGTGGTCCCAACAAGGACTACATCCACATGAAGCTGGACCACCTGGGTGCCGACACCATCCACAAGCGCCTGCCTTCCGTGTACGAGATCGGCGTGAACTTCGCCAACGTCGATGTGACGCGCGAGCCCATCCCGGTCGTGCCCACCATCCACTACCAGATGGGCGGCATCCCGACCAACATCCATGGTCAGGTGGTGGAGCGCGTGGGCGGTGAAGACCGCCCGGTCAACGGCCTGTACGCGGTGGGCGAATGTTCCTGCGTGTCGGTGCACGGCGCCAACCGCCTGGGCACCAACTCGCTGTTGGACCTGCTGGTGTTCGGCAAGGCCGCCGGCAACCACATCATCGCCAACGTCAATCCCAAACAGGAACACAAGGACCTGCCCAAGGACGCGGCCGACAAGACCCTGGCCCGCCTGGCCCGCCTGGCCCGCCTGGACAGCGCCAAGAACGGCGAGTACGCCCAGGACGTTGCCAACGACATGCGCGCCATCATGCAGACGCATGCCGGCGTGTTCCGGAGCCAGGAATCGATGGACGCCGGTGTCCAGAAGATCAATGCCCTGCGCGAGCGCGTCGGGGCCATCGGCCTGAAGGACAACTCCAAGGTGTTCAACACCGCGCGCATCGAGGCGCTGGAAGTCGAGAACCTGATGGAAGCCGCCCAGGCCACCATGACCAGCGCCGCCGCGCGCAAGGAGTGCCGTGGCGCCCACCTGGTGCGCGACTACGAACACGACGTCAACCACCCGACCTGCCCGCTGGGCCGCAACGACGCCGAGTGGATGAAGCACACCCTCTGGTACCAGGACGGCAACAAGCTGGACTACAAGCCGGTGCGCATGAAGCCGCTCACGGCCGAGACGGTGCCGCCCAAGCCCCGCACCTTCTGACCGGAATCAGCGAACACAAGGACACTGAAAAATGGCACAACGCACTTTCAAGATCTACCGCTACGACCCGGACAAGGACGCCAAGCCGAACATGCAGACCATCCAGGTCGAACTGGATGGCACCGAGCGCATGCTGCTCGACGCCTTGGTCAAGCTCAAGGCCGTCGACCCCACCCTGTCGTTCCGCCGCTCCTGCCGCGAAGGCGTGTGCGGCTCGGATGCGATGAACATCAACGGCAAGAACGGCCTGGCCTGCCTGACCAACCTGAACACGCTCAAGGGCGACATCGTGCTCAAGCCGCTTCCCGGCCTGCCGGTGGTGCGCGACCTGATCGTGGACATGACGCTGTTCTTCAAGCAGTACCACTCGATCAAGCCCTACCTGATCAACGAGACGCCGGCGCCCGAGCGCGAGCGCCTGCAGAGCCCCGAAGAACGCGAAGAGCTCAACGGGCTGTACGAGTGCATCCTGTGCGCCAGCTGCTCGACCAGCTGCCCCAGCTTCTGGTGGAACCCAGACAAGTTCGTTGGTCCCGCCGGCCTGCTGCAGGCCTACCGCTTCATCGCCGACAGCCGCGACCAGGCCACCAGCGAACGTCTGGACAACCTGGAAGACCCGTACCGGCTGTTCCGCTGCCACACCATCATGAACTGTGTGGACGTCTGCCCCAAGAGCCTGAACCCGACGAAGGCCATTGGCAAGATCAAGGAACTGATGGTGCGCCGCGCCGTCTGACCCCGCCATTTATGACCATGAATGCCAGCCCCTGTGACGCCGTGCTCGATGCCCCGGCATTGAGCAAGCTGCGCTGGCGCTGCCGCCGTGGACTGCTCGAGAACGACCTGTTCATCGAGCAGTTCTTTGCCAGGCATGAGTCTGGCTTGACTGTCAGGCAAGCCGAAGCTCTGGGGGTTCTAATGGACCTGTCCGACAACGATCTGCTCGATCTGTTGCTAGGCCGAAAGAACCCCGAGGGCGAACAGGCCCGTGACGAAGTCACTCAGGTGCTGGGCATGCTGCGCGCGGCCCGACGACCCGATTAACCTCTACCAGGAAACCGCATGAAACTCGTAGACAACAAAGCCACCCTGTCGTTCTCCAACGGCAGCCCCAGCGTCGAGATGCCGGTGTACGGCGGCAGCATCGGTCCGGATGTGATCGACATCCGCAAGCTGTACGCACAGACCGGGATGTTCACCTACGACCCCGGCTTCCTGTCCACAGCCTCCTGCCAGTCCGCCATCACCTACATCGACGGCGACAAGGGCGAGCTGCTGTACCGCGGCTACCCGATCGAGCAGCTGGCCACCCAGGCCGACTACCTCGACACCTGCTTCCTGCTGCTCAACGGCGAACTGCCCAATGAGAAGGAGCGCGGCGATTTCCACAAGCTCGTGACCAACCACACCATGGTCAACGAGCAGATGCAGTTCTTCCTGCGCGGCTTCCGCCGCGACGCCCACCCCATGGCCGTGCTCACCGGCCTGATCGGCGCCCTGTCGGCCTTCTATCACGACAGCACCGACATCAACAATCCCGAGCACCGCCGCATCGCCGCGATCCGCCTGATCGCCAAGATGCCCACGCTGGTGGCCATGTCCTACAAGTACGGTGTGGGCCAGCCCTACATGTACCCGCGCAACGAGCTGAGCTACTCGGGCAACTTCCTGCGCATGATGTTCGGCACGCCTTGTGAGGACTACAAGGTCAACCCGGTGCTGGAGAAGGCGCTGGACCGCATCTTCATCCTGCACGCCGACCACGAGCAGAACGCCTCCACCTCCACCGTCCGCCTGTGCGGCTCGTCGGGCACCAACCCCTTCGCCGCCATTGCCGCCGGTGTGGCCTGTCTGTGGGGCCCCGCCCACGGCGGCGCCAACGAGGCCTGCCTGAACATGCTGGAAGACATTCAGCGCCAGGGTGGCGTGGCCAAGGTCGGCGAGTTCATGGAGAAGGTCAAGGACAAGAACAGCGGCGTCAAGCTGATGGGCTTCGGTCACCGCGTGTACAAGAACTACGACCCGCGCGCCAAGCTGATGCAGGAAACCTGCAACGAGGTGCTGGCCGAGCTGGGCCTGGAAAACGACCCGCTGTTCAAGCTGGCCAAGGAACTGGAAAAGATCGCCCTGGAAGACGACTACTTCGTGCAGCGCAAGCTCTACCCGAACGTCGACTTCTACTCCGGCATCGTGCAGCGCGCCATCGGCATCCCGGTCAGCCTGTTCACCGGTATCTTCGCGCTGGCCCGCACCGTGGGCTGGATCGCCCAGCTCAACGAAATGCTGGCCGACCCCGAGTACAAGATCGGCCGTCCGCGCCAGCTGTTCACCGGCTCGGCCCGTCGCGACGTGCCAGCAACCTTCAAGCGCTGATCCAGCCTTGTTCCACAAAACCCGCCTCTGGCGGGTTTTGTTTTTTGCGGGGCCTGACATCGCCAACCACGATGCCGTACCCCACTCAAACAAGGGAAAATACGAAGAGTCATCTTGATATGCGATGACTTTTCCATGAACACCCCCGACCGCGCCTTCACCCGCCGACTCGACCTCACCACGCTGCAGCTGTTCGTGGCGGTGTGCGAGCGCGGCAGCATCGGCAAAGCGGCCGAGACCGAGTTCATGGCGCCATCCGCGGTCAGCAAACGGCTCTCCGACCTGGAATCCACCGTCGGCACGCCCCTGTTGATGCGCCACGCGCGCGGCGTCACGCCCACCCCGGCTGGCCAGAGCCTGCTGCACCACGCCCGCTCGGTGCTGTTCAGCCTCGACAAGATGCAGGGCGAACTCTCGGAGTACGCCGACGGCGTGCGTGGCCATGTTCGGGTGCACGCCAACATCTCGGCCACGGTCCAGTTCCTGCCCGAAGACCTGGGCGGTTTCATCCGCGCGCACGACGCCATCAAGATCGACCTGGAAGAACACCTCTCGACCGAGGTGCTGCGGGCGGTGCAGGAAGGCGCGGCCGACCTGGGCATCTGCCATGTCGGTGACGAACAGGCCCTGGGTCTGCAGACCCAGCCCTACCGCCAGGACCGGCTGGTGCTGATCGTGCCCGGCCGGCACCCGCTGAGCGGCCACGCCGCCATGGCCTTCGCCGACAGCCTCGACTGGGACCATGTCGGCCTGCACGCCAACAGCTCCATTTACCGCGCCATGCACGCGGCCGCCACCGCCACGGGCCGCAACATCCGCCTGCGCATCCGCGTCTCGGGCCTGGACGCCATGTGCCGCATGATCCACAACGGCCTGGGCGTCGGGCTGATGCCGCGCCGCGCCTTCGAACTGATGCAGGGGGTCGGCGACCTGCAGGCGGTCGAACTCACCGACGAATGGGCCACGCGCCACATCGACCTCGTCGCACGCGACTTTTCCAGCCTCCCCGTCAGTGCCCGGCTGCTGGTGGACCACCTGTCCACACAGGCCGCCATGTCCGCCACCCCGACCTAGAATTTCAAGCCCCACAGGAGAACCCCACCCCATGGCCCGCACGCTCTACGACAAGATCTGGGACGAACACGTCGTCCACACCGAAGAAGATGGCACGTCCGTGCTCTACATCGACCGCCACCTGGTGCACGAAGTCACCAGCCCGCAGGCCTTCGAAGGCCTGCGCCAGGCCGGCCGCAAGGTCTGGCGAGTGAGTTCGGTGGTCGCCACCGCCGACCACAACACCCCCACCACCGGCTGGGAACTGGGCTACGACGGCATCACCGACCCGATCAGCAAGGAACAGATCACCACGCTGGACAGCAACATCAAGGAGTTCGGCGCTGCGGCCTTCTTTCCCTTCATGTCCAGGCGCCAGGGCATCGTGCACGTGATCGGCCCCGAGAACGGTGCCACCCTGCCCGGCATGACCGTGGTCTGCGGCGATTCGCACACGTCCACCCACGGCGCCTTCGGCGCACTGGCGCACGGCATCGGCACCTCCGAGGTCGAGCACGTGATGGCCACGCAGACTCTGCTGGCCAAGAAGGCGAAGAACATGCTGGTCAAGGTCGAGGGCCAGCTGGCCAAGGGCGTGACCGCCAAGGACATCGTGCTGGCCATCATCGGCAAGATCGGCACCGCCGGCGGCACCGGCTACACCATCGAGTTCGCCGGCAGCGCCATCCGTTCGCTGTCCATGGAAGGCCGCATGACGGTCTGCAACATGGCCATCGAAGGCGGCGCGCGCGCCGGTCTGGTGGCCGTGGACGAGAAGACCATCGAGTACGTCAAAGGCCGTCCGCTGGCGCCCACCGGCGTGGAGTGGGACCAGGCCGTCGCCTACTGGAAGACGCTGCACTCCGACGACGGCGCGCACTTCGACGCCGTGGTCGAGCTCGACGCCACGCAGATCCTGCCGCAGGTCACCTGGGGCACCTCGCCCGAGATGGTGCTGGGCGTGGACGCACGCGTCCCCGATCCCGAGAAGGAAAAGGACGCCAGCAAGCGCGGTGCGATGGAACGCGCGCTGACTTACATGGCGCTCGAACCCGGCAAGCCGCTGGCCGACATCTTCGTCGACAAGGTCTTCATCGGTTCCTGCACCAACAGCCGCATCGAGGACATGCGCGAGGCCGCTGCGGTCGTGAAGAAGCTGGGCCAGAAGGTGGCAAAAAACATCAAGCTGGCCATGGTCGTGCCGGGTTCGGGCCTGGTGAAGGAACAGGCCGAGCGCGAAGGCCTGCACGAGATCTTCAAGGCCGCCGGCTTCGAATGGCGCGAGCCCGGCTGCTCCATGTGCCTGGCCATGAACGCCGACCGGCTGGAGCCGGGCGAGCGCTGCGCCAGCACCAGCAACCGCAATTTCGAGGGCCGCCAGGGCGCCGGTGGCCGCACCCACCTGGTCTCGCCCGCGATGGCCGCCGCCGCCGCGATCCACGGCCATTTCATCGACATCCGCACCATTGCCTGAAGGTCTGTTTTCCGTGCACTTTCCCAAGGAGCCCGCCATGTCTTCTTCGTTCAAGACCCTGCTCGTCACCATCGCCCTGATGTCCCTGGCCGCCTGCAGCTCCAACACCGTGCAAGGCGTCAAGCAGGACGCCCACGTCGTCAAGGACAAAGCCATCGAGGTCAAGGACGTGGTGGTCGACAAGGCCATCGAGATCAAGGACAAAGCCGTCGAAGGCGGCAAGTCCGCCGGCCAGGCGGTCGGCTCCGGGCTGGAGAAAGCCGGCGAAGCCGTCAAGGGCGCGACCAACTGAACACCCACACCATGCAGACATTCACCATTCACCAGGGCCTCGTGGCCCCCATGGACCGTGAGAACGTCGACACCGACGCCATCATCCCCAAGCAGTTTCTCAAGTCCATCCGCAAGACCGGCTTCGGCCCCAACCTGTTCGACGAGTGGCGCTATCTGGACCAGCCGGGCGAACCCGGCGTGCCCGAGAGCCAGCGCAAGCCCAACCCCGACTTCGTGCTGAACCAGCCGCGGTACAAGGGTGCCTCGGTGCTGCTCACGCGCCGCAACTTCGGCTGCGGCTCCAGCCGCGAGCACGCGCCCTGGGCCATCGACCAGTACGGCTTCCGCGCCATCATCGCGCCCAGTTATGCCGACATCTTCTTCAACAACTGCTTCAAGAACGGCTTGCTGCCCATCGTGCTGAGCGAGGCGCAGGTAGACCAGCTGTTCAACGAAGTGTTCGCGTTCCCCGGCTACCAACTGACCATCGACCTGGAGCGCCAGGTGATCGTCAAGCCGCAGGGCGAGGAGATCCCCTTCGAGGTCAACGCCTTCCGCAAGTACTGCCTGATCAACGGCCTGGACGACATCGGCCTGACCCTGCGCCACAAGGACAAGATCGAGGCGTTCGAGAAAGAGCGTCTGGCGACCAAGCCCTGGCTGGCAAAAACGATGTAACACCCCCGCGCCGCCTGCGGCGTCACCCCCTCAAGGGGGCGTTGCCAGTGGCCCGGCAAAGCCGGTTCCACGGCAACCTCGAACAAACCAACCCACACTGAAGCTCTCTCATGAAAATCGCAGTTCTCCCCGGTGACGGCATCGGCACCGAAATCGTCGCCGAAGCGGTCAAGGTCCTCGACGCACTTGACCTGAAGTTCGAGATGGAATCGGCCCTGGTGGGCGGCGCCGCCTACGACGCGCATGGCCACCCGCTGCCCGAGTCCACGCTCAAGCTGGCCAAGGAGGCGGACGCCATCCTGTTCGGCGCCGTCGGCGACTGGAAGTACGACAAGCTGGACCGCCCGCTGCGCCCCGAGCAGGCGATCCTGGGCCTGCGCAAGAACCTGGGCCTGTTCGCCAACTTCCGCCCCGCGATCTGCTACGAGCAGCTGGTCGGCGCCTCCAGCCTCAAGCCCGAGCTGGTGGCGGGCCTGGACATCCTGATCATCCGCGAGCTGACCGGCGACATCTACTTCGGCCAGCCGCGCGGCCGCCGCGAGGCACCGGACGGCGAGTTCAAGGGCGCGCCCGAAGCCTTCGACACCATGCGCTACTCGAAGCCCGAGATCGAGCGCATCGCGCACGTCGCCTTCCAGGCCGCACGCAAGCGCAACAAGAAGGTGACCTCGGTCGACAAGGCCAACGTGCTGGAAACCTTCCAGTTCTGGAAGGACACCGTGATCGAGGTGCACGCCCAGTACCCCGACGTGGCGCTGGAGCACATGTACGTGGACAACGCCGCCATGCAGCTGGTGAAGAACCCCAAGGCGTTCGACGTGGTGGTCACCGGCAACATGTTCGGCGACATCCTGTCCGACGAAGCCTCGATGCTGACCGGCTCCATCGGCATGCTGCCCTCGGCCTCGCTCAACAGCCGGAACCAGGGCCTGTACGAGCCCAGCCATGGCAGCGCGCCCGACATCGCGGGCAAGGGCATCGCCAACCCGCTGGCGACCATCCTGTCGGCCGCGATGATGCTGCGCTTCTCGCTCAACCAGGAGGAAGCCGCCCAGCGCATTGAAACTGCGGTGCAGAAGGTGCTGGCCCAGGGCCTGCGCACCGGCGACATCTGGAGCGAGGGCACGACCAAGGTCGGCACCGTGGAGATGGGCGATGCGGTGGTAAGGGCTCTGTAACTCCCCCCTGCGCCGCTGCGCGGCTTCCCCCCTCTCTGGCGCGCCTGCGGCGCTGGGAGGGGGGACGCACCCTGTGGCCCGGCGGAGCCGGTTCCACGGGTGCTCCGGCCGGAGACACGCGTTCCTCAAGGTCTTTGGTGCACGCCCACAATGGGCGCTTCCTCGCTCCAGACCCTCTCCGTGTCCTCTCCCCTCTTCCCCTTCGACAACGCCTACGCGCGGCTGGACGGCCTGTCCGTGCCCTGGCAGC
The DNA here is from genome assembly GCF_031020795.1 of Hydrogenophaga pseudoflava. Classification (GTDB taxonomy): domain Bacteria; phylum Pseudomonadota; class Gammaproteobacteria; order Burkholderiales; family Burkholderiaceae_C; genus Hydrogenophaga; species Hydrogenophaga pseudoflava_A. The sequence continues at coordinate 132,380 of NZ_JAVHJP010000007.1, read as the reverse complement.
CGGCGGCGGTGCCGGCGCCGCGCTGGCTGCACCTCAACCGTGGCCTGGCCGATGAACTCGGGCTCGATGCCGAGGCCCTGGCGTCGGACGACGGTCTGGCGGTGTTCGCGGGCAACCGTGTGCCCGAAGGCGCCCAGCCCGTGGCGCAGGCCTACGCGGGCCACCAGTTCGGCGGCTTTTCGCCGCAGCTCGGCGACGGCCGCGCCCTGCTGCTGGGCGAAGTCATCGACCGCCAGGGCCGGCGCCGCGACATCGCGTTCAAGGGTTCGGGCCGCACGCCGTTCTCGCGCGGCGGCGACGGCAAGGCGGCCGTGGGGCCGGTGCTGCGCGAGGTGCTGATCAGCGAGGCCATGCACGCGCTGGGCATCCCGACCACGCGTGCGCTGGCGGCGGTGGCGACCGGCGAAACCATCCGCCGCGAACGTCCGCTGCCCGGTGCGGTCCTCACACGCGTCGCGGCCAGCCACATCCGTGTCGGAACCTTCCAGTTCTTCGCGGCGCGCAGCGACACCGAACGGGTGCGCCTGCTGGCGGACCACGCCATCGGCCGCCACGACCCGGCGCTGGTCGGCCGTGAAGACCGTTTCCTCGCCTTCTACGAGGCCGTGGTGCAGCGCCAGGCCCGGCTGGTCGCGCAGTGGATGTCGGTCGGCTTCATTCACGGCGTGATGAACACCGACAACATGACCGTCTCGGGCGAGACCATCGACTACGGTCCCTGTGCCTTCCTGGAGCCCTACGACCCGCAGACCGTCTTCAGCTCCATCGACACCCACGGCCGCTACGCCTTCGGCAACCAGCCGGGCATCGCGCAGTGGAACCTCGCGCGGCTGGCCGAAACCCTGCTGCCGCTGTTCCACGCCGACGAAGAACAGGCGCTGGCCGCCGCCACCCGAGCGCTCGAGGGCTTCGCTGGACATTTCGACCGGCACTGGCTGAACCTGCACCGCCTCAAGCTGGGGCTGCGCGGCGATGCGGCCGACGACGAGGCCGACCGCGCCCTGGTCAACAGTCTGCTGCAACTCATGCACGGGCACCGCGCCGACTTCACGCTCGGCTTCCGCCGCCTGTCGTCGGTGCTGCGCGGCGCATTGCAGGACTGGCTCGCGCTCTGGGGCGATCAGCACGCAGCGACGGGCGACTGGCTGGCGCGCTGGCAACAGCGTGTGGACGCCCAGGGCGAGCCGGCGCACGACGTGGCCGCGCGCATGGACGCCACCAACCCGCTGTTCATCCCGCGCAACCACCTGGTCGAGAATGCGCTGGAGGCCGCCACCGAATCAGGCGACCTGCGGGCCTTCGAACGCCTGCTGACCATCGTGACCGACCCGTACACCGAACGCAGCGACGACGCTCCGGCCGCCCTGCCCGGCACTCCCGAACAGACCCAGGGCTACCGCACTTTCTGCGGCACCTGACGCGGCGGTTGTCGAAAACGCCGGTCCTGCTTCGTCGTGCTGTCAGGACCCCGGCGGTCCCGACTTCGACCACACTGTCCGATCCTGAAAGGAGACCTCCCATGAGCACCGGCACCGTCCGCTTCCACCGTGTCCTCAAGGCACCGCCCGAGCGCGTCTACCGCGCCTTCCTCGACCCCGATGCGATGGCCAAATTCCTGCCGCCGCACGGCTTCACCGGCCGCGTGCTGGAGATGGACGCGCGCGTCGGCGGCGTCTACCGCATGCAGTTCACCAACTTCAGCAACGGCCAGACGCACGCCTTCGGCGGTAAGTACCTGGAACTGGTTCCGAACGAGAAGATCGTCAACACCGACATCTTCGACGACCCCAACCTGCCCGGCCAGATGATCACCACCATCGGCCTCAAGGCCGTCTCCTGCGGCACCGAGCTGACCGCGGTGCAGGAAGGCATTCCCGCGGCCATCCCGGTGGAGATGTGTTACCTCGGCTGGCAGGAGACGCTGGCGCTGCTGGCTCAGCTGGTCGAACCCGACATCCCGGGTTGAACAGGCCCCCACGCTGAGGTCAGCGCACGCACACGCTGCTCCGCCTCGCTGCCCGCCGACAGCGGCTGGTGGCCCCTTGCGCTCAGGTAGCGTTCGCTGAACAGGCCGAACCAGGCGTCCAGCGCCTCGGCGGCGGCGGCATCACCGGCCAGGTCCAGGCACATCGCCGCAACCTCGGCGGTGCAGAAGTGGTGGTCCTGCGCCGAGCGCCGCAGCCGGTAGCGCGAGGCGTGCGCCGGCTGCAGCCCCAGCACGGGCGAACTGTCCAGCCACGGGCTCTTGCGGAACATCTTGCGCGCCTCGGACCAGGTGCCGTCCAGCAGCACGAACAGCGGCCGGCGCCCGTCGTCCGTCACCGGCGCCGTCACCGCGCGCGAGGGCGCGGCGTACTCGGTCGGGAACACCACGTGTGGCCGCCACTGCGGGTTGGCCAGCAAGGCCAGCAGCGCCGGGTCGACCTCGGTGCGCGACCAGCCGAAGGCCCAGGTGTCGGGCACCACGTCGGCGATCAGCCAGCCGGTGTTGGTGGGCTTGAGCGCCTCGATGTCGCCCAGCAGCAGGCAGAAGCCCGCGTTCGACGGCACCACCGGCCGCAGGGCGCAGATGCAGTGGGTCTCGGGCAGGCGGCAGCCGCTGCAGCGCACCAGGCCGGCACCGCGGGCGACATAGGGTTTGCTGGCGGCCGCCAGGCGCAGGGCGCGCTGGCGCGCGACCGCGTGGGGTGTGGAGAGGGCGAAGGGTTCCGGGGTGGCAGGGGACATCCGTCAAATGTATGCTTCCTGCGATGCACATCCTGACCGCCATCGACACCCTGCGCGCGCTCTACGACCCGGTGCGCGAGCGCTCGTCCAAGAAAGAGATGCCGCAACTCGACGCGCACGCGCGCCGCTTCATCGGCCTCTCGCCCTTCGTGGTGATCGGCAGCGGCGATGACCCGCACGGTCTGGACACCTCGCCACGCGGCGGTGCACCGGGCTTCGTGCATGCGCCGGACGCCCACACCCTGCTCATCCCCGACGCACCGGGCAACAACCGGCTGGACACGCTGGAGAACATCGTGCGCGGCGGCGAGGCGGGCGCGCCGGTCGGGCTGCTGTTCCTGATCCCCGGCGTGGACGAAACCCTGCGCGTGAACGGCCGCGCCGTGCTCAGCGTCGATCCGGGTGAACTGCAGCGCTGCGCCGAGCCCGGACGCAGCCCCAAGCTGGCGATCCGGGTGACAGTGCAGGCCTGCTACCTGCACTGCGCCAAGGCGCTGATGCGCTCGCACCTGTGGGACGCGGGCCACCAGGTCGACCGGTCCGCACTGCCCAGCATGGCCGAGATGATGCGTGACCAGATCCGCGAATTCCGCGGCGAGGAGGTCGCCGCGGAAACGCAGGAGCAGATGCTCGAGCGCTACCGCCAGACGCTCTGACGGCGTTCCCGCCGCACCTCAGGGCAGGAAGTTCAGGCCCTCGGGCAGCGGCGGCACCAGCGGCACCTCGAACAGCGGGCCGGGCCCGTCGGGGTCGATCACCAGGCTGCCCCCGCTGCGGAAGAACTCCGCAATCTGCACCTGCGCCAGCACCGCGATCGTCGGTCCCGCCGGGCTCGCCAGCCCGGTCAGGAAGGTGTGCGGGTTCTTCGGCACCGCCGGGTTCGCGGCGACCGCCAGGTCGTTGCGGAAATAGGTGGTCTGGGCCTGCAGGCCACCGGCGCGCACGATAGCGGTGGAGGTCGGGTTGGGCACCGTCTGGTCGCCCTTGGCCATCTGCAGGATCACCGGCTTGGCCGCACTGCCGGGCAGCGGCTGCTGGCGGATCAGGTGGGCGTAGGACACCGGGTTGCCCGCCTGCTGCACCCATTCCCAGCGGTCGATCACCTGTGCGATCTCCATCGCTCCCGGCACGTTGTTCACCCCCGGTGGCTGGTCGCGCAGCGGCATGTTTTCGAAGAAGTTGAAGGGCACCGGCAGACTGGTCGACGGCGGCAGGTTCAGCAGCTGCGGCACCCGGGTGGCCAGCGCGAAGCCGGTCAGGCCGCGGAACGCGCCCAGCCGTGCGACCTCGGCGATGGAGCCGCCCGGCACATTGGGCACACCCGCCTGGATGGACGGCTCCACGCCCAGCAGAAGGGTGCCGTAGATGCCGCCGAAGGACTGGCCGGCGTAATAGATGCGCTGGGCGTCGAGGTCGGCGCTGCCGTCCCCGTCCACGTCCACACCCGTTTCGATCTGGCGCACCAGCTGCATCAGGTCGATGGCGGTCTGGCGCAGGCCGTCGCGGCTGGAGATGGCGGAGCGCGGCGGTGCGGCGCTGGACCCCTCGGTGCTGTCGATGGCGCCGTTGCCGTCCTGGTCGAAGCCCCGGCCGCCCGCCGGCACCGACACCACACCGCCCGCGGTGCTCAGGTTCAGCACGCCGGCCGCACCGCCCCCGTGGCCCACCACGTTGATCGACAGCGTCGCGATGCCGCGCGAGGCCAGCACCGAGGCCACGGTCCACGGTGCGCCGAACATGCTGTCGGTGAAGCCGTGGCCGAAGATCGCCACCGGCCAGCCCGCCGCGGGTTTCGCACCGGCCGGCAGGAAGAGCTGGAACACCAGCTCGTTCGTCCCCTGCGGCTGGGGCCGGCCCAGCAGCGTCGGCGTCGGCGGGATGTACTGGCCGGCGGCCAGGTAGTTGGGCGACTGGAAGCGGCCGTAGGCCAGCTGGCCGACGGTGTTCCCCGCCGCGAACAGCGCCGCCAGCGGCACGGCCTGGGGCACCAGGGCTCCCGGGGCGGCCCCGACCTGGCGCTGCAGGTCGACCGCCGCGATGCCGGCCAGCGGAAACACCGCGCGCACCGGCGCCCCACTGGCGCTTCCGATCATGAAATCCACCGGCGCAGGGGTCGTCGACTTGATGCGGCGCATCACCTTCACCAGGTCCCCGGTGGCGCTCTGCGTGGTGAACACCGAGGCGGCCGCCACGGCCAGCCCGCGCCCCACCCGCGCCGCCGACGCGCCCTCGCGCATCTCGCGGTGGTGCTCCGCGCCGTCGCGCCCACCACCCTGCGCGGCGCCGGGCACGATGCGCCGGCCCCGGGCGTCGCGCACGCCGTTGGTCACCACCAGCACATAGCGCGAACGCTCGGTCAGCAGCTCGTCGGGCTCGAACACCAGCGTGCGCGTGGCCGGGTCCCACAGCACCTGGTTGATGCCCACCTTCTGGCCGAAGCCGCGCAGGCTCTGCGTGTCGCCCAGGTTGAACAGGAACACTGTCTCGCTGCTGACCGAGTTCACATCGATGTCGCCGGTGAACGGCACCGTGATGCGCGGCTGGGTCGAGAAGCCGTCGAGCGTGTTGATGACGTCGATGTCCTGGCAGTCGCTCACCCGCACCGCACAGTCGGGCCTGGGCAGGTGGACGCGGCGGAAGGTCGCGTTGCCGAAGTCGAGCACCGTGTGGCGGTTGCTCGGGAACGGGCTGGCCGTGTCGTCGTCGCGCACCGACACGGTCTGCGCCCCGGCGGCAACAGCGATCAGCGCGAGCGACAGGACGACCGCGACCGGGCGGGCATGAAAAGGCGTCATGGGTGTCTCCTGATGGCGACCACCCAGGGCGCCGGGAGGCCTTGTTTGTGATGGACCGCACACCCTTGTACGCCGCTGCAGGGCCGGGCGCCAGCGTTCCGGGCGTTTTCCCTGAGTCCCGTGCGGGAACCCTGCGCCGCCTGTATCCGCAGGTAACGCCTGCGGGCCCGGTGGTCAACTGCGTATGCTCTGGCCTCCCAACCACGAGGAGAGACCCATGTCCCTGACTTCCCGCCTCGCCCTCGCAGGCGCCGCCGCCGCGGTCCTTGCACTGTCCGCCTGCAGCGCCTCCATGCGTGCCCACCACGGCGGCATGCACAGCGCCGTGCATTCCCCGGCGGGCGCCACCACAGCGCCCAAAGTCACGGCCAGCACTCCCGTGCTGGCAGGAGGCTACAAGAAGGCCGAGGCGCCGGCGGGCGCCCGGCTGTACTTCGTCAACCTGTCCGACGGTGCGACGGTGGGCAGCCCGGTCAAGGTCGTGTTCGGCCTCAGCGGCATGGGCGTGGCACCGGCCGGCGTCGAGAAGGCCGGCACCGGCCACCACCACCTGCTGGTGAACGTGAACGAATGGGACGCCAATGCGCCACTGCCCGCCAACGACAACTTCCGCCACTTCGGCGCCGGCCAGACCGAGGTGTCGCTGGACCTCAAGCCGGGCCAGCACACGCTGCAGCTGGTGCTGGGCGACCAGAACCACATTCCCCACCACCCGGTCGTGATGAGCGACCGCATCACCATCACCGTCCGATGAACGCGCTCAACCCCGTCATCGCCCTGCTCGGGCGCCGCCTCCGCCTCGCCGTGATCGGCGGTGGCCCGGGCTCCTTCATCGGGCCGATCCACCGCATGGCGGCCCGGCTGGACGACCGCTATCAGATCGTGGCCGGCGTGCTTTCGTCCGACCCGCAGCGCTCGGTGGCGGCCGGCCTGGCTCTGGGTCTGGCGCCGGAACGCTGTCACCCCGACCTGGCCACCCTGCTGGCCACCGAATCGCAGCGCCCCGACGGCATCGACGCGGTGGCGGTCATGACGCCCAACGACGGCCACTTCCCCGCTGCGATGGCGGCGCTGGACCACGGCTTCGACGTGATCTGCGACAAGCCGATGACCAACACCCTGGCCGAGGCGCAGACGCTGCACGAGAAGGTCCAGGCCAGCGGCCGGGTGTTCTGCCTGACCCACAACTACAGCGGCTACCCCATGGTGCGGCAGGCGCGCGCCATGGTGGCCGAGGGCCAGCTCGGCGACATCCGTCTGGTGCAGGTGGAGTACGTGCAGGGCGGGCGAGCCAAGCCCGGCCCGGGCCGCGTCGCCTGGAAGGCCGATCCGGCGCGCGGCGGGCCTTCGCTGGTCATGGGCGACATCGGCACCCACGCCCACCAGCTGCTGCGCTTCATCAGCGGGCTGGAGGTGGCGGAACTGGCGGCCGAGCTGGGCTGCGTGGTGCCCGAACGCGAAGCGCACGACTTTGCCGGTGTGCTGCTGCGCATGCCCGGTGGTGCGCGCGGCAGCTTCTGGGTGACACAGGCCGCGGCAGGGGTCGAGAACGGACTGCGCATTCGCGTCAGCGGCTCACTCGGCACGGTCGAGTGGCAGCAGGAGCATCCGCAGGTGCTGGACTTCAAGCCGCTGGACGCGCCCGCCCAGCGCCTGACCCCACGCGGCCCGGGCGCCCTGCCGCTGGCGTTGCGCAGCACCCGCGTGGCCGCCGGCCATCCGGAGGGCTTTCCCGAGGCCTTCGCCAACCTCTATTCGGACGCGGCCGAGGCCATCGCGGCGCGGCGCGCCGGCCAGAGCCCCGACCCGCTGGCCCTGCACTTCCCCAACGCGCACGACGGCTGGATGGGCATGCGCTTTGTCGACGCGGTGATCCGCTCGGCACAGGCCGGCGGCGCCTGGACCGCGGCATGACGCTGCCCACGCGCTCCCGCCGCCAGGTGCTCGGCGCCCTGGCCGCCATGGGTCTGGGTGCGCTCAGCGCGGACCGGGCCGAGGCCGCAGACCTGCAACCCACCGACTGGCCACTGGCATCGGCCGTGCCCGGCGGTGTCGCCCGGCTGGCGCTGGAAACCGCCACGGACCGGCCCCGGGCCTGGTCAGAAGGGGTGCCCCTGCTGGTGCTGGGTGCCCCAGCCGGCTGGACCGCGCTGGTCGGCATTCCGCTGTCGGCCGTGCCCGGGGACGCACAGATCGAGGTCGAGACCGACGGCGGAACCCGGCGCGCCCTGCCCTACCGCATCGGGCCCAAGGCCTACGCCGAGCAGCGACTGAAAGTCGCCCCGCGCACGGTCGAACTCTCGCCCGAGGACCTGGCCCGGCACGAGCGCGAGCGCAGCCACCAGCAGGCGGTCATGGCCCGGTTCAGCGAACCGCTGCCGGACGGGCTGCGCATGCTGGCGCCGGTGGACGGGCGCCGCTCCAGCTCGTTCGGACTGCGGCGTGTGTTCAACGGGCAGGCGCGCCAGCCTCACAGCGGCATGGACATCGCGGCGGCGACTGGCACGCCGGTGCGGGCCCCGCTCGCAGCCCGGGTGGTCGACACGGGCGACTACTTCTTCAACGGCCAGACGGTCTGGCTGGACCACGGCGGTGGGCTGCTGTCCATGCTGTGCCACCTCAGCCGCATCGAGGTGCGGGTGGGCGATGTGCTGGCGGCCGGCCAGGTCCTGGGCGCGGTGGGCGCCACCGGCCGCGTCACCGGCCCGCACCTTCACTGGAGCGTGCTGCTCAACCGGACCGCGGTCGATCCGGCGTTGTTTATTCACGCTTGATCCCGTTTTCTGGGGCGGGGAATGGCGGCCGGCCGGAGCGCCGCAGGCACAATGCGCGCTCCCCCTTGTCGCCCGAATGTCCGCCCCGGAGGCCCTGTGTACCGTTTGCCGCTCGCCATTGCCATCCTCATCGTCCTGGCGGCGTGTTCGTCCACCAAGCGGCAATGGCAGAAGGAAGGGGTGAGTGCCTTCGACACCGCCAACGTGGAGTCGGAGTGCAAGTTCCAGACCGGTCTGGCGAAAATCAAGGGGGACCAAGCCGAGGAACTGGTCCGCCACTGCATGCAGGCGAAGGGTTTCCGGCTGAATTAGCCCACCCCCGCGCCGCCTGCGGCGTCACCCCCTCCAGGGGGCGATGCCTGCGGCCCGGCGGAGCCGGTTCCGCGGCATCCTCGAATCAGACAGCGCCGCCTATGCGCTCTGCGCCACCCATGTAGGGGCGCAGCACCTCGGGCACGGTCACGCTGCCGTCGGCGTTCTGGTTGTTCTCCAGCACCGCCACCAGGGCACGGCCCACGGCCAGGCCGGAGCCGTTGAGGGTGTGCACCAGTTCGTTCTTGCCCTGGGCGTTCTTGAAGCGCGCCTGCAGACGGCGGGCCTGGAAGGCTTCGCAGTTGGAGACCGAGCTGATCTCGCGGTAGGTGCCCTGCGCCGGCACCCAGACTTCCAGGTCGTAGGTCTTGCTCGCGCCAAAACCCATGTCGCCCGTGCACAGGCTCATCACGCGGTAGGGCAGGCCGAGCGCCTGCAGGATGGCCTCGGCGTGGCCGGTCATCTCTTCCAGCGCCTCGTAGCTCTTCTCGGGGTGCACGATCTGCACCATCTCGACCTTGTCGAACTGGTGCTGGCGGATCATGCCGCGTGTGTCGCGCCCGGCGCTGCCGGCTTCGGAACGGAAGCAGGGCGTGTGGGCCGTCATCTTGATCGGCAGCTCGGCTTCGGCCAGCACGGTGTCGCGCACCACGTTGGTCAGCGTCACTTCGCTGGTCGGAATCAGGTACAGCGCCTGGTTCTCGTCCGCGCCCTCCTGGCCGCCCTTGTTGGCCGCGAACAGGTCGGCCTCGAACTTGGGCAGCTGGCCGGTGCCGCGCAGGGTGCCGGCGTTGACGATGTAGGGCGTGTAGCACTCGGTGTAGCCGTGCTGCTGCGTCTGCGTGTCCAGCATGAACTGGGCGAGCGCGCGGTGCAGGCGGGCAATCGGCCCGCGCATGAAGGTGAAGCGCGAACCGGCCAGCTTGGTGCCGGTGTCGAAGTCCAGGCCCAGCTTCTCGCCAATGTCCACATGGTCGCGCACCTCGAAGTCGAAGCTGCGCGGCGTGCCCCACTGGCGCACCACCACGTTGCCCTCCTCGCTCGCGCCGACGGGCACGCTCTCGTGCGGCAGGTTAGGCACCGCCAGCAGCAGGTTCTGCAGCTCGCCCTGGATCACGTCCAGCCGGGCGGCCGAGGCTTCCAGCTCGGCCTTCATCTCGCCGACCTGGGCCATCACCGCATCGGCTTCGGCGTGCTGGCCCTTGCCCTTGAGCATGCCGATCTGCTTGCTCAGGCTGTTGCGCTGCGCCTGCAAGGCTTCGGTGCGGGTCTGCAGTGCCTTGCGCTCGTGTTCCAGCGCCTGGTAGGCGGACACGTCGAGGTAGGGCTGGGGGTTCTTGCGGGTTTCCAGGCGCGCGACGACGGCGTCCAGGTCTTTGCGGAGGTGGAGGATGTCTAGCATCTGTCGATTGTAGGTTTCGGCTTCAGTGCAGATGGTCGATGGCACCCTCGCCATCGATCTTCAGCCCCTTGGGCAGCGGGAACTTGATGGTCTCCGTGATGCCGTCGAGCTTGCGCACCGAGATCGCGCCGAGTTCGCGCAGGCGGTCGATCACCTGCTGCACCAGGATGTCGGGCGCCGAGGCGCCGGCGGTCAGGCCCACGCGCTGCTTGCCGTCGAACCATTCGGCCTTCAGCTCGCTGGCGTTGTCGACCATGTAGGCCTCGGTGCCCAGGCGGTGGGCCACCTCGCGCAGGCGGTTGCTGTTGGAGCTGGTCGGGCTGCCGACAACGATGACGATGTCCACCTGCGGGCTCAGCAACTTCACCGCGTCCTGCCGGTTCTGCGTGGCGTAGCAGATGTCCTGCTGCTTGGGTTCCCGCACCTTGGGAAAGCGCGCCTTCACCGCGGCCAGGATGCCGGCCGTGTCGTCCACGCTCAGCGTGGTCTGCGTCACCACCGCCAGCAGATCGGTCTGCTTCGGCTGCACCCTGGCGACGCCGTCGATGTCCTCGACCAGGTGGATGCCCTCGCTGAGCTGGCCCATGGTGCCCTCCACCTCCGGGTGCCCCTTGTGGCCGATCATGAGGAACTCGTAGCCTTCCTTGAACAGCTTGGCGACCTCGACGTGCACCTTGGTCACCAGCGGACAGGTGGCATCGAAGATGCGGAAGCCGCGGCGTTCGGCTTCCTGCTGCACCGCCTGGCTCACCCCGTGGGCGGAGAACACCAGGGTGGCGCCGGGCGGCACCTCGTCCAGCTCCTCGATGAAGATCGCGCCCTTGTCCTTGAGGTCGTTGACCACGTAGGTGTTGTGCACGATCTCGTGGCGCACGTAGATGGGCCGGCCGAACTTGGCCAGCGCGCGCTCGACGATTTCGATGGCGCGGTCCACGCCGGCGCAGAAGCCCCTGGGCTCTGCGAGCAGGATTTCAGACATCACAGCACTCCGATCAGCTGGACTTCAAACTTCACCGGCTGGCCCGCCAGCGGGTGGTTGAAGTCGAACAGCACCGCACCGTCCTCGCGCACCTCGACCACCGAGCCGGCGTACTGGCCCAGGCCGTCGGGTGTGGGGAACTGCACCACGTCGCCCGCGGTGTATTTCTCGTGCGGGTCGCCCAGCTCGTTGAGCAGCTTGCGCGCCACCCACTGCACCATCTCGGGCTGGCGCTCGCCGAAGGCTTCGCCGGCCGCCAGGTCGATCACCGTGGTGGTGCCCTCCTCCAGACCGATCAGGCGCTGTTCGATCGCGGGCGAGAGCTCGCCAGCGCCCAGGCTCAGCGTGGCGGGCTGGCCCTGCTCGAAGGTGTCGATCACCACCTTGCCCTGCGGGCCGGAGAGGCGGTAGTGCAGGGTGAGAAAAGAACCTTCTTGGACGTGTGTCATGGACAAATGGGGGATGAAACAGGGGGTGCGGCGCGCGCGGCGCGGTCGGAACGGCCCGGGCGACGCCGCCGAGCACAGGCCGCTATTGTAAAAACCGGCGACCGCCCCGGCGGCTTCAGGGAGTACACAACGATGAATGGTCTCGCCGCCACCGGGCTCAAAAGCCTGCCCGCCGACGCGCGCCCGCGCGAAAAGCTGCTCAGCCGGGGCCCCGGCGCGCTGGGCGACGCCGAGCTGCTGGCGCTGCTGCTGCGCACCGGCATGGCCGGCAAACACGTGATGCAGCTGGCGCAGGAACTGCTGGACCGCTTCGGCGGCATCGGCGGCCTGCTGCACACCGACGCCAGCGCGCTCAAGGTCATCAAGGGCCTGGGGCCAGCCAAACGCGCCGAGGTGGTGGCGGTGCTGGAACTGGCCCGCCGGGCGCTGGCGCAGGAGCTGCAGCAGCGGCCGCTGTTCGACAGCCCGAAGGCCGTGCGCGACTACCTGCAGCTGCAGCTGGGTGCCCGCGCGCACGAGGTGTTCTGCGTGCTGTTCCTGGACAGCCAGAACCGGTTGCTGGCGCTGGAGGAGCTGTTCCGCGGCACGCTCTCGCAGACCTCGGTCTATCCGCGCGAAGTGGTGCTGCGCGCCCTGCACCACCACGCCGCCGCCGTGGTGCTGGCGCACAACCACCCGAGTGGCGAAGCCCGGCCCTCGCGCGCCGACGAATCGCTCACCCAGTCGCTCAAGGCCTCGCTGGCGCTGGTGGACGTGCGGGTGCTGGACCATTTCATCGTCACGCGCGACGCCGCAGCCTCCATGGCCGAAATGGGCCTGGTCTGAAAGGTCATGCACCCTGGGCGAGAATCGCGACACCATGAAAGTGCGCGCCCTCGCCGACCTCAAGACGCTGCAGAAAGTGATCGCCCAGCGGGCCGCCGCCGAGGCTGCGACGCGCGAGGCCGAGCGCCTGCACGCGCTGCGTGTCGAGCGCGAAAAGCGCCTGTTCGAACTGGCGGTGGGCCCGGTGCGTCCCCTGCCCCACCACCGGCGCGTGGTCCATCCGCTTGTGCCGGTGTCGACCGAACCCCGGCAGCGCCAGCTCGACGAGCACGCGGTGATGCGCGAGGCGCTGTCGGACGAGTTCGATGTCGAAACCCTGCTGCACACCGACGAGGCGCTGAGCTACCGCCGACCGGGTCTGGGGCCGGACGTGACGCGCAAGCTGCGCGAAGGCCACTGGAGCATCCAGAAGCACATCGACCTGCACGGTCTGCGCACCGACGAGGCGCGCGAGGCACTGGGCCGCTTCATCCGCGAGGCGCACCAGCTGGGGCTGCGCTGCGTGCGCGTGGTGCACGGCAAGGGTCTGGGCTCGCCGGGCCGCACGCCGGTGCTCAAGGGCCGGGTGCAGCGCTGGCTGGTGCAGAAGAAGGAAGTGCTGGCCTTCGTGCAGGCACGGCCAGCCGAGGGCGGCGCCGGGGCGCTGGTGGTGCTGCTCAAGCCGGTGGGGCGCTGAGGCCCCGCCGACTCACTGCGGCGTGTTCCGCATCCAGTCGGCCGTCTTGAAGAAGCTGTCCTTGAGGCGCACCCGCAGGTCTTCGGGTACGCCGGTTTCGCCCATCGCCTGGTCCATGCAGGCCAGCCACTGGTCGCGCTCGACGATGCCGATCTTGAACGGCATGTGCCGCATGCGCAGGCGCGGGTGGCCGAAGCGGTCTTCGTAGTGCGAAGGGCCGCCCAGCCAGCCGCAGAGGAACCAGAACAGCTTCTGCCGAGCGTCGTCCAGCGTGCTGCCGTGCGCCACTCGAAGCTCGTGGTAGCCCGGCTCGATGTCCATCAGGTCGTAGAAGCGGTCGACCAGGGCGCGCACGCGGGCTTCGCCGCCGATCCATTCGAAGGGTGTGGCAGGCGCCACCGGAACTTGTGTTTCTTCCATGTTGTCCAGACTCAGACCGCCGCGCGGCGCAAGGTTTCGACCACCGGCGTGCGCAATACGCTGCGCAGGCCCCACCAACCAGCGGCCAGCGCCAGCAAGCCACCCGCCAGACCCCCGGCCAGCGGCACCCAGGGCGACGGCTGCCAGCTGAACTCGAAGGCGTACTTTGCCAGCGCCCAGCCGACCGCCATCGCCACCACCGAGGCCAGCACACCCGCCAGCAGGCCCACACCGAGCAATTCGACCCGCTGCACGTCGCGCAGCAGCTTCGAACCCGCGCCCACCGCGCGCAGCACGGCGAACTCGCGCTCGCGCTCGCCGCGCGTGGCGGTGATGGTCGCCAGCAGCACCACCAGCCCGGCCGCCAGCGCGAACCCGAACAGAAATTCCACCGCGCGGATCACCTGGCCCAGCACGCGCTGCACCTGCGCGATGGTCTGGCTCATGTCGACGTTGGTGATGTTCGGAAACTGCCGCACCAGGGCATTGTCGAAGGTCTTGTTGGCGTCCGGCACCCGGTAGGCGCTGATGTAGGTGGTCGGCAGGTCGGGCAGCTGCGACACGGGGAACAGCACGAAGAAGTTCACCCGCATGGAACCCCAGTCGACCTTGCGCAGGCTGGTGATGCGGCCCTCGACCGGAATGCCCGCCATCTCGAAGCCGAGCCGGTCTCCCAGCTTCAGACCCAGCTCTTTGGCCAGGCCCTCCTCCACGCTCAGCCCGTCTGTCTCCTCGGCCGTCCAGCGGCCGGCGACGATGTCGTTGTGGGCGGGCGGCTGGGCGGTGTGCGAGAGGTTGAACTCGCGCTCCACGAGGCGCTGGGCGCGGTCGCTCTCGAAGTTCTCCGGTTGCACCGCGGTGCCGTTCACACTCACGAGGCGGCCGCGGATCATGGGGTACCAGTCGTACTTGGCAATGCCACCGTCGCCCAGCGCCTGTCTGAACGGCTCGCCCTGCTCGGGCTGAATGTTGATGACGAAGCGGTTGGGCGCGTCGGGCGGCGTGGCGTTGCGCCAGCTGGCGATGAGGTCGGTGCGCAGCAGCACCAGCAGCACCAGGGCCAGCAGGCCCACCGCGAGCGCACTGATCTGTACCACGGCATAGGCCGGCCGTGCCGAGAGCTGGCGCGTGGCCAGCACCAGCGCGCGCGGCGCGGTGCTCTCGTTGACGCTGCGGCGCAGCAGCCAGACCGCGGCCCAGCTCACCAGCGCAAACACCGCCACCGCGGCGGCAAAACCACCGACCGCGATACCACCGAGCTGGAGGTCGCGGCTGGCGGCCAGCAACAGCACAGCAAAACCGGCCACGCCCAAACCGAGCACTGCGAGTGTCGCGGGCTTGAGCTGCCCGACGTCGCGCCGGATCACGCGCAGCGGCGGCACCTGCGCCAGCTGCAGCACCGGCGGCAGGCCGAAGGCCATCATCAGCGTCAGGCCCATGCCCAGCCCCAGCAGCACCGGCCAGACGCTGGCGGCCGGCAACGCCGACTCGACCAGCCCCGAGAGCAGCAGCACGAACACGTAATGCAGGCCATAGCCCGCCAGCACCCCCAGGCCACTGGCGACCACACCGACCACGGCGAACTCGAAGGCGTAGGCGCGCGCCATGGCGCCCTGGGACAGTCCGAGCACGCGCATCATGGCGCAGTCGTCCAGGTGGCGCTGGGCGAAGCCGCGCGCCGCGATGGCCACGGCCACCGCCGACAGCAGCGCCGCCAGCAGCGCCACCAGGTTGAGGAATTTTTCAGCGCGCGCCAGCGTCTGCTGCATCTCGGGCCGGCCGCCTTCCAGCGACTCCAGTCGCAGGCCGCGGATCTCGGGTTTCTTGAGTTCGGCTTCGGCCCAGGCCACGTACTGTTTCACCGCGGGGTCGGCGCCCGCCACCGCGAGGCGGTAGCCGACGCGGCTGGCCGGCTGCACCAGGCCGGTGGCGGGCAGGTCGGCGGCGTTGATCATCACCCGCGGCGCGAAGCTCATGAAGCCGGCGCCTCGGTCGGTCTCCACCACGATCACCTTGGCCAGCGTGAGGCTCGCATCCCCCAGCAGCAGCGGCTGGCCGACCTTGAGTTGCAGCGCCGACAGCAGGGCGGCGTCGACCCAGGCCGTGCCGGGCGCCGGAATGTCGCGGGTGGGCGCATCGGCCGCTTCGGGTCCATCGGCCACGCGCAGGCCGCCACGCAGCGGATACCCGGGCGCCACCACCTTGAGTGCCACCAGCCGCGCGGCCCCGCCATCTTCTTCGCGCGCCCGACCCATGGTCGGAAAACTCAGGGTCTGGACGGTCTGCAGGCCGAGATCGGCGGCCTTGGCGGCAAATGCCGGGGGCGCCAGCCGGTCGCTCTGGATCACCGCGTCGCCACCGATCAGCGCCCGCGCATCGCGCTGCAGACCGCCCTGCAGCCGGTCGGCGAAAAACGCCACCGCCGTCAGCGCCGCCACCGCCAGCGTCACCGCCACCAGCAGCAGCCTCAATTCCCCCGCCCTCCAGTCGCGCCAGAGCGAGCGCCAGCCCAGGGACCAGAACGACACCGGAAGTGAATCAGGAGCAGCAGCCATCCGGCGACCTTACCGCAACCGCATCAACCGCGCAGAACACTGCGGTTTGAAGCCGCTCAGCACCGACCCGGGGCGCGTGTCTTGTTCGAGAACGCCGTGGGTCCGGCTGCGCCGGCCCACAGGCGTTGCCCCTTGAGGGGCGGAGCCGGCTACACGCAGTGAGCCGGCGATGGGGGTGGGTCTTACTTCGTGCCGAAGATCCGGTCGCCCGCGTCGCCCAACCCCGGCACGATGTAACCGTGGTCGTTGAGTTCGCGGTCCACGGCCGGGGTGTAGATCGGCACGTCGGGGTGGGCGTCGTGGAAGGTCTTGATGCCCTGCGGGCAGGTGACCAGGCACACGAAACGGATCGAACGCGGCTTGGTCGCCTTGAGCCGGTCCACCGCGGCCACGGCCGAGTTGCCGGTGGCCAGCATGGGGTCCAGCACGATCACGTCGCGCTCTTCCATGCCGCTGGGCATCTTGAAGTAGTACTCCACCGCCTGGAGCGTAGCGGGGTCCCGGTACAGGCCGATGTGGCCCACGCGCGCGCCGGGGATCACCTGCAGCATGCCGTCCAGAAAGCCGTTCCCTGCGCGCAGGATGGACGCCAGCACGATCTTCTTGCCATCGATGACGCGGGACGTCGTCTTCTCCAGCGGGGTCTCGATCTCCACCTCCTGCATCGGCATGTCGCGCGTGAGTTCGTAGGCCAGCAGCGCGGACAGCTCGTGCACCAGCTCGCGGAAGCTCTTGGTGCTGGTGTCCTTCTTGCGCATCAGCGTGAGTTTGTGCTGGACCAGGGGGTGATCGATGATGTGAACGTCGCGGCTCATGAACGGGGACTCGAAAAAATGAACGGCCAGCCGCCCGGGGGCTGGCGCTGCCGCAAGTTTATGCGGCGGGGGGTGGCGGGTCGTCGAAGACGATGCGCTGCGGGTGCGAGAAGCACAGGAAGCGCCGGTGCGTGGCCCGGCCCACGGCGCACAGCCCCACGCGCTGGGCCACGTGCAGCCCCATTTCGGTGATGCCGCTGCGCGAGATCACCACCGGCACGCCCATCTGGGCCGACTTGATGACCATCTCGCTGGTCAGCCGGCCGGTGGTGTAGAACACCTTTTCGCCCGCAGGCAGCGGCCGCTGCAGGGCCATCCAGCCCGCGATGGTGTCCACCGCGTTGTGGCGGCCCACGTCTTCCACGAACAGCTGCAGGTCTTCGTTGACGAACAGGGCGCAGGCATGCACCGAACCGGCGGTCTTGTAGGTGCTGTCGTGCAGGCGGATGGTGTTGACGATGTCGTACAGCTGCGACTGACGCAGCGTGGCCTGCGGCGGCAGCACGATGCGGTCCACATCGTCCATCAGGCCGCCGAACACACTGCCCTGGCCACAGCCGGTGGTGACCACGCGGCGTGCGGTGCGCTCCTCGATGCGGTCGATGCCGGCGCGCGTCACCACCGCCGCCGCGCCCACGTCCCAGTCCACGGTGATGGACTCGATGTCGTGCACGCCACCCACCAGCCGCTGGTTGAGCAGGTAGCCCAGCACCAGCCATTCGGGATGGGCGCCCAGGGTCATGAGCGTGACCAGCTCGCGCTTGTCGACGTAGACCGTGAGGTCGCGCTCGGCCGGAATGCGGATGGCGCGCGTCTGGCCGGACTCATCCACCACCGACACCTCGCGGGTGAGGTCGGCGCGGGCCTGGGTCAGGCGCGGCCGCTGGACAGCAGCGGGGTCGGGGGCAACGGCGTGGGGCAGATCGGCCAGGTTCATGCGGTCAAGGATACGCCGCCGCACAGGCGGCCGCAGCCCTCAGGACTTCTTGGCCGGGGCCACCGCCGTGGGTGCGGGCGCCGCCGGTGCGGCAGGCGCGGCGGCAGAGGCAGGAGCTGGCCAGACGAAGGGACCGGGATCGGCGCAGGGCGGCGTGGCCGTCGCCGGCTTGGCGGTCTTGCCCGCTGCGGCCAGGGTCTTCTGGTGGTTGGCCGCCGCCTTGTCCATCGACAGGCAGAGCTTGTAGGCGTCCACCTTGCCCGTGTGCGCGGTCTTGGCCTTGGCCTCTTCGGCCTTGGCCTTGGCAGCGTCGTCGAGCACGGGGGCGGGCAACTTCGAGAGCGCGGCCGTGGACACGGCGGCCAGCGCCATCAGCAGGAATGTCTTCTTCATGAAAGGGTCCTCGAGGTCAGGCCTTGGCGGGCGCCTGCAGCGGCGCGTCCGGGCCGGTCTTGCTGCGCTGGGCGGGGATCTTGCCGGCCTTGATGTCGTCGTACCAGAGTTCGTGGTGCTCCTTGGCCCAGGCCTCGTCCACGTAGCCGGTCTTCATGGCGCCATACGCGCCCTTCACGCCGACCGTGCCCATGTAGATGTGGCCCATGATCAGCGTCATCATCAGCAGCGCGCACACCAGGTGCAGCATGTGGGCGATCTGCATGTCGCCACGCAGGTACAGCATGCCTGGCAGCAGCTTGTCCAGGAACAGGCCCGAGCCCACCACCACGATGCCGGGAATGGTGACACCCCACCAGAAAAGGCCCTTCTCGCCCGCGTTGAAGCGGTGCGAAGGCACTTCCTTGTCGCCCAGCATGCCGCCGGCCTTGCTGAGCCAGACGAAGTCGGCCGCGTTGGCGATGTTGTCCTTGATGAAGGTGATCACGATGATCAGCAGCGACACCGCGAACAGCGGGCCCACGAAGTTGTGCACGTTCTTCAGCGCAAAGGTCAGCCAGCCGAACAGCGTGCTGCCGATCACCGGCAGCAGGAAGAACTTGCCGAAGGCCATCACGATGCCCGAGACCGCCAGCGCAACGAAGGCCCCGGCGTTGGACCAGTGGGCCGCGCGTTCGAACGGGGTGAAGCGCTCGATCTTGCGGCCGGTGTCGGGCAGGTGGCCACCCAGCGGACCCTTGGTCTTGTAGAAGATCGCCAGCGTGAGCAGCACGATGAACAGCAGCGCGCCGCCGTAGGGGATCAGCCAGTCGTTGCGCACCTGGCGCCAGGCCTCGCCTGCAGTCGTGAGGCGGGAGCCCGGGTACTGCGCGAAGGGCTGGATCAGGTTGCCGGCCTCGGGCGCCTGCGTCACCGGCAGGCTGCTGTAGCCGGTCACACCCTTGCCCACATCGCGCCACATGGGCGCGTTGTTGCCGGGCTGCACCTGCTTGCGCTGGGCGTTGGTCTGGCTGGCGTAGTTCGGGTCGGTGCTGGCGTCGGGCGCGATCTCGAAAATGTTGGCGCTCTTGACGCCACCGACGGCCGGGGCCGCCTGGGCGGCGGGCGGCGCGGGGTCGTCGGGCGGGGGGCTGCTGGTGGCCTGTGCGTGGGCCAGGCCCAGCGTGCCGGCCAGCGACAGCGCCACGCCCCAGCCACGCAGTCGTGCGAAGGTAGGTTGGCTCATGCGCGGTTCCTCACTGGGTGCTGACGCGGGTGTAGTCGTTCATGCCGTACTGGGCGCGCGCCTTGAGCTGCTGTTCCCAGCTGGCCTTGTCGCCCACCGTCCAGCCCGGCTGCTGGTACTGGCTCTTGCCAACACCGGTGTAGGGCGCGGTGTCCTGGCGCACGCGGGTGGTTTCCTGCGGCTTCTCGCCACAGGCGGTGAGGGCTGCGGCGGTCGCCACCAGCCCGAAGATCATCAGGGTCTTGCGCATCACGACTTGGTCCCTCCCTGGGCGGTGCCATAGGCCGTGCCCCAGCCCCAGACTTCGGCGCCCTTGCCACGGCGCAGCACGCGGCTGCGGAAGATGTCGGCCACCACGTCACCGTCACCGGCCAGCAGGGCCTTGGTCGAGCACTGCTCGGCACAGGCCGGCAGCTTGCCTTCGGCCAGACGGTTGCGGCCGTACTTCTCGAACTCGGACTGGCTGCCGTGTTCCTCCGGGCCACCGGCGCAGAAAGTGCACTTGTCCATCTTGCCGCGCACACCGAAGGTGCCCTGGCTGGGGAACTGGGGTGCACCGAAGGGGCAGGCGTAGCTGCAGTAGCCGCAGCCGATGCACACATCCTTGTCGTGCAGCACCACGCCTTCGTCGGTGCGGTAGAAGCAGTTGACCGGGCAGACGGCCATGCACGGCGCGTCGCTGCAGTGCATGCAGGCCACCGAGATCGACTTCTCGCCGGGCACGCCGTCGTTGAGCGTGACCACACGGCGGCGGTTCACGCCCCAGGGCACCTCGTGCTCGTTCTTGCAGGCGGTGACGCAGCCGTTGCACTCGATGCAGCGCTCGGCGTCACAGATGAATTTCATTCGTGCCATCGCGCGTCTCCTTATGCTTTCTCGACGTTGCAGACCGTCGTCTTGGTTTCTTGCATCATGGTCACGATGTCGTAACCGTAGGTGGTCGAGGTGTTGATGGCCTCACCACGCACCACCGGCAGGGCGCCGGACGGGTAATAGGCCTTCATGTCCTCGCCCTGCCAGCGACCCGAGAAGTGGAAAGGCATGAACACCGTGTGCTCGTCCACCCGCTCCGTCACCAAGGCCTGCACGTTCAGGCGGGCCCCCGTGGGGGTGCTGACCCAGACACGCTCGCCGTTGCGGATACCGCGCGCCGCCGCAGCGGCCGGGTTGAGCTCGATGAACATCTCCTGCTGCAGTTCGGCCAGCCAGGGGTTCGAACGGGTCTCTTCGCCGCCGCCCTCGTACTCGACCAGCCGACCCGAGGTCATGATCAGCGGGAATTTCTCGTGGACCTTCTCGTCCACGTTCTTCTGCTGCAGCGACTTGTAGAGGATGGGCAGGCGCCAGCGGTTCTTCTGGTCGTCGTGGCTGGGGTACTTGGCGACCAGGTCGGGGCGGATGCCGTAGATCGGCTCGCGGTGCTGCGGGATGCCGTCGGGGAAGTTCCAGACGATGGCGCGGGCCTTGGCATTGCCGAACGGGTGGCAGCCGTGGGCCATGGCCACGCGGATGATGGCGCCGGTCGGGTCGGTCTTCCAGTTCTTGCCTTCGGCCTTGGCCTTCTCGGCGTCGCTCAGGTCGTCCCACCAGCCCAGCTTCTTGAGCAGCAGGTGGTCGAACTCGGGGTAGCCGGTGGTGATCTCGGCGCCCAGCGAGTGCGAGCCGTCCTCGGCCAGCAGGCTCACGCCGTCCTTCTCCACACCGAAGTTCGCGCGGAAATTGCCGCCGCCGTCCATCACGTGCTTGGAGGTGTCGTACAGGTTGGGCGAACCCGGGTGCTTGATCTCGGCCGTGCCGTAGCAGGGCCAGGGCAGACCGAAGTAGTCGCCGGACATGTCGTAGCCAGTTTCCTTGTCCACCACCTTGCCCTTGCACTTGAGCGTCTTCACGTCGAAGGCACCCATGTTGCGCATGTGGGCCTTCAGGCGCTCGGGGCTCTGGCCGGTGTAGCCAATGGTCCAGACCGACTTGTTGATCTCGCGCAGGATGTCCTCGGGCACGGGCTCGTCCATGCCCTTGACCTGCTGCATCTTGTAGTTCTTGACCAGTTCCTTGTCGAAGCCCAGCTTCTGCGCGAACTGGTACATGATCATGTGGTCGGTGCGGCTCTCCCACAGCGGCTCGATCACCTTCTCGCGCCACTGGATGGAGCGGTTGGACGCGGTGCACGAGCCGCTGGTCTCGAACTGCGTGGCGGCCGGCAGCAGGTAGACCGCGCGGTCGGGATTCAGGTCTTCGGGCTTGCCAGGCATGGCCGCCATGGCCGCGGTGGCCGACGGATACGGGTCGACCACGACCAGCAGGTCCAGCTTGTCCATCGCGCGCTTCATCTCCAGACCACGGGTCTGCGAGTTGGGCGCATGGCCCCAGAAGAACACGCCGCGCAGGTTGGGGCCCTGGTCGATCAGCTCGTTCTTCTCCAGCACACCGTCGATCCAGCGGGACACCGTGATGCCGGGCTTCTCCATCATGCCCTCGGCGTACTGGGCCTTGATCCAGTCGTAGTCCACGCCCCAGGTGGCCGCGAAGTGCTTCCACGAACCCGCGGCCAGGCCGTAGTAGCCCGGCAGCGAGTCGGGGTTGGGGCCCACATCGGTGGCGCCCTGCACGTTGTCGTGGCCGCGGAAGATGTTGGTGCCGCCACCGCTCTTGCCCACGTTGCCCAGCGCCAGCTGCAGGATGCAGGAGGCGCGCACCATGGCGTTGCCAATGGTGTGCTGCGTCTGGCCCATGCACCAGACGATGGTGGCGGGCTTGGCCTCGGCCAGCATCTTGGCCACCTTGGCCATCTGCTCTTCCTTGACACCGCAGGCCTCTTCCACGGCCGCAGGCGTCCACTTGGCCAGCACTTCTTCACGCACCTTGTCCATGCCATAGACGCGGTCGTTGATGTACTTCTTGTCTTCCCAGCCGTTCTTGAAGATGTGGTGCAGCAGGCCGAACAGGAACGGGATGTCGGTGCCCGAGCGGATGCGCACGTACTCGTCGGCCTTGGCCGCGGTGCGGGTGAAGCGCGGGTCCACCACGATCATCTTGCAGCCATTCTCCTTGGCGTGCAGCATGTGCAGCATCGACACCGGGTGCGCCTCGGCGGCGTTGGAGCCGATGTACAACGCGCACTTGCTGTTCTGCATGTCGTTGTACGAGTTGGTCATCGCACCATAGCCCCAGGTGTTCGCGACACCGGCCACCGTGGTGGAGTGGCAGATGCGTGCCTGGTGGTCGCAGTTGTTGCTGCCCCAGAAGCTCACGAACTTGCGCAACAGGTAGGCCTGTTCGTTGTTGTGCTTGGACGAGCCGATGAAATACACCGAGTCGGGGCCGCTGACCTGCTTGAGCGCCTTCATCTTGGCGGTGATCTCGTCCAGCGCCTGGTCCCAGCTGATCTTCTGGTACTTGCCGTTGACCAGCTTCATCGGATAGCGCAGGCGGTACTCGCCGTGGCCGTGTTCGCGCAGGGCCGCGCCCTTGGCGCAGTGCGACCCCAGGTTGATGGGGGAATCGAACACCGGCTCCTGACGCACCCAGACGCCGTTCTCGACGATGGCGTCGGTCGCGCAGCCCACCGAGCAGTGGGTGCAGACCGTGCGGCGGACTTCGATCTTGCCGGTGCCATCGATGGAGCCGCCCGAGGCGGCCTTGGCCTTCTTGACCAGGGTCAGCTGCGTGGCGGCGATGCCGACGCCCACGCCCAGACCCGAACGGCGCAGGAAGGCCCGGCGGTCCATGGTGGGCAGCGCCGAGGCCAGGCCGCGCTGCAGGCTGTGAACAAAGGCGTGGCTGCGGCCAGCGGCGGCCGCGCCCGGGGATTTTTTGGTGAGCAACATCGTGGGGCTCCTCGGGGTCAGATCCGGGTGGTCTTGTAGTACTGCTGGACGTGATCGCTCAGGGTGTAGCCGCCGCCCCGCTCGGGGGTGGGCCGGGCAGCAGCCTCGGGTTCGGTGGTGTCCGGCGCGGCGGGCAGCAGACTGGCCGCCGCGGCCAGCGCACCGGCGGTGCCGGCGCCCGCAAACAGGGTGCGGCGGCTCAGACGGCCGCGGGATTCGGGTTGGGGCTTGCTCATGCGTGTCTCCTGTGGGAACAACACCCGGAAGGCATGCACGAACACACCTTGTGGGCTTTTTGCATAAGTGGAATCTATCCAAGGCCCTGTGACGGCGCAAGCCGGATCCGCGCGCGTTCCATCCTTCTCGCCACCGCTTGACAGCAGGGGCCGCGATCACGGCCTCGCCACCTCCGATCATGGCCAAGGGACAGCCAGAAGCGTGCCAGCCCGGGCACATGGACCGATGGGATGCACCGCTGGCCGATTCACCCGTACGGTCGGTGTTTTCGAGGGAATACCCCAACAGAGGCCCCCCCCACACGCCTCCACTGCGACAAGCTGTCGACACCCATCGCGACAAATTGTCGCGACGCGAAACCTCCTGTCACCGTCGCTTCTCCGGCTCGCGGTGTCGGATCGGCGCCAATATCCGAGTGAATTGCTCCAGCTCCTCCGTAGAATGCGGCCGGGTGGACACCTCCCCCGCGCCCATCCCCTCCCCCGACAAAGGCCTCGAAGGCTGGCCCGACTGGTCCATCCTGGTCGTCGACGACGAACAGGGCATGCTCAACTTCCTGGTCAAGACGCTGGCTCCGCGCTGCCATTTCGTGATGAGCGCCACGAGCGCCGAAGAAGGCGCCGACTGGCTGCGCGGCCACCATGCGGACCTGGTCATTCTCGACATCTCGCTGCCGGGCAAGAGCGGTGTGGTCTGGCTCAAGGAGTTGCGCGAACAGGGCTTCAGCGGCGAGGTCATCCTGATCACCGCCTTCGCCGACCTGGACACCGCCATCGAAGCGCTGCGCGCCGGCGCATCGGACTTCATCCTCAAGCCCTTCCGCGTGCCGCAGATCCTCAACGCGGTGAAGCACTGCTTCGAGCGTTCGCGGCTGCGGCGCGAGAACTTTGTGCTGCGCCGCGCCGTGGCCAGCTCCAACGGCCGCAACCAGGCGCTGGTGGGGGCGTCGGAGGCGATGCAGCGCCTGCGCGCCTCGGTGGCCCGCGTGGCTCCGGTGGACAGCACCGTGCTGCTGCAGGGCGAATCCGGCACCGGCAAGGAACTGGTGGCCCGCACCCTGCACGCCAACGGCCCGCGCGCCAACGGGCCTTTCGTGCCGCTCAACTGCGCCGCCGTCTCGCCCGAGCTGATCGAAAGCGAACTCTTCGGCCACGCGCGCGGCGCCTTCACCGGCGCGACCCGGGCGCGCGAAGGCCTGTTCCACTACGCGCAGGGCGGCACGCTGTTCCTGGACGAGGTGGCCGAACTGCCTCTGCCCATCCAGGCCACGCTGCTGCGGGCCATCGAGGACCTGAAGATCCGACCGGTGGGCAGCGAACAGATGGTGCCGCTGAACCTGCGCATCATGGCCGCCAGCAACCGCCGCCTGGCCGACGAGGTGGCCGCCGGCCGCTTCCGCAAAGACCTGTTCTTCCGCCTGCAGGTGGTGGAACTGACCCTGCCGCCGCTGCGCGAGCACAAGGCCGACATCCCGGCCCTGGTGCAGCACTTCGTGGAGCAGCTCGCGCCGGCGCTGGGCGTGGC
This sequence comes from Hydrogenophaga pseudoflava, assembly GCF_031020795.1. Classification (GTDB taxonomy): domain Bacteria; phylum Pseudomonadota; class Gammaproteobacteria; order Burkholderiales; family Burkholderiaceae_C; genus Hydrogenophaga; species Hydrogenophaga pseudoflava_A. The sequence continues at coordinate 107,508 of NZ_JAVHJP010000007.1, read as the reverse complement.
GCCCCTGCAGATCAGCGCGCAGGAACTGGACTTTCTGGCGCAATACAACTGGCCAGGCAATGTGCGCGAGCTGCGCAACCTCATCGAGCGCTCGCTCATCCTCGGCTCGCTCAACGTGTCGGCGCTCTATCCCGGCGAGGCACCCCAGGCGCTGCCGACGGCAGGTGCTGGCACCCTGGACCTGGCCACGCTGGAGAAGCGGCACATCCTCAGCGTGCTCGACTCGGTGCAGGGCGACAAGACCCGCGCGGCCGAGTTGCTGGGTGTCTCGCGCCGCACGCTGGAGCGGCGCGTCTCGGAATGGGGTTACGGCTCCGCCGCGGACCACGGCCGCTGATGAGACTGCCCACGCCGCGCTGGCTCGCCACCTCGGTGCGCAACAAGCTGCTGGCCATGGCGCTGCTGCCACTGCTGGTGGTGTTCCCACTGCTGGTGCTGGCGATCGCGGTGTGGAGCAGCGTCACCTACGACCGCCTGCTCATCACCAAGGTGCGCAGCGACCTGGCGGTGGCGCGCGGCTATTTCGACCAGACACTGGCCGAGGTGGGCAGCGGCACGCGCGGCGTGGCACGTTCGCAGCGCCTGCTGCAGGCCATGACCGGGGGCGATCTGGCGGCACGCCTGGCCGCCGACCGGCGGGAGCTCGGGCTGGACTTTCTGCTGCTGATCCGCCAGGACGACCCGCTCGCCCGCCTGCCCGCCAGTGTGGCGCCGCTGCTGCCGACCGGCACACCGATGCCGGCCAGGTCCGCGCAGATCGTGCGCCTCTCGCGCGACGAACTCGCCACGCTTGCGCCGCAGCTGCTGCCGCGGCTGAGCATCCCGCTGGTGGCCACGCGCAACGCCGCACCTGACGCACGCAGCACCGAAGACCGGGCGCTGGTGCTGCTGGCGCTGCAGCCGGTGCTGGATGCCTCGGGTCAGCGCAAGGCGCTGCTGGTGGGTGGCCTGCTGCTCAACCAGAACCTGGATTTCATCGACCACATCAACCGCATCGTCTACCCCGAAGGCGCCCTGCCCTTCGGCAGCGAAGGCACGGCCACGCTGTTCCTGGACGACGTGCGCATCACCACCAACGTGCGGCTGTTCCAGGACCAGCGCGCCATCGGCACCCGCGTCTCTCAGACCGTGCGCGACCGGGTGCTCGGCCAGGGCGACACCTGGCTCGACCGCGCCTTCGTGGTCAACGACTGGTACGTCTCGGCCTACGAGCCGCTGCTGGACGCAGCCGGCCAGCGCGTGGGCATGCTTTACGTGGGCTTTCTCGAATCGCCCTTCCGCTGGGTGCGCCACGCCATGCTGGCCGTCATGGGCCTGATTTTTCTGGCCGTGATGGCGGTGTCGGCCTGGCTCTCGGTGCGCTGGGCGCGCAGCATCTTCCGCCCGGTGGAGCAGATGAACCGCACCATGCAGCGCGTGGAGGACGGCGAGAGCGCGGCGCGCGTGGGACCACTGCCGGCACGCGACGAACTCGGCGCCCTGGCCGGCCACCTGGACCAGCTGCTCGACGTGATCGACGACAAGACCACCGCGCTGCGCCGCTGGGGCGAAGAGCTGGACCAGAAAGTGGCCGAACGCACGCGCGAGCTGGAGGAGAGCAACGCCTCGCTGCGGCTGGCGCAGCAGCAGCTGGTCAAGAGCGAGAAGCTCGCCGCCATCGGCCAGCTCACGGCCAGCATCGCGCACGAGATCAACAACCCGATCGCGGTGATGCAGGGCAACCTCGACCTGATCCGCGAGGCGCTGGGTGTGCATGCGCTGCCGCTCAAGCCCGAACTGAAATTGCTGGACGAACAGATCGAGCGCATGCGCCTGATCGTGACCCAGCTGCTGCAGTACGCGCGCCCCACCGAGTACGCCGGCTACGTGGAGGCGCTGGACCTCAACCGCACCGTGCACGACTGCCTGGTGCTGGTGGCGCACCTGCTGGCGCAGACCCGCATCGAGGTGGTGCGCGACCTGCAGGCCACACAGCGCGTGGGCCTGAACCGGCAGGAGCTGCAGCAGGTCATCATCAACCTGCTCATCAACGCCATCCAGGCCATGCCGCAGGGCGGCACGCTGCACCTGGCGACACGGGACTGGGCCGACGAACACGGCGCGCGCGGCGCGCTGCTGCAGGTGCAGGACTCCGGACCGGGCCTCGCCCCCGGTGTGGCCGAGCGGCTGTTCCGGCCCTTTTTCACCACCAAGAACGACGGCAACGGCCTTGGGCTATGGATCAGCCTGGGACTGGTGGAGCGCTACGGCGGCGGCATTTCCGCGGGCCACCGCGAGGACGGGCACAGCGGTGCGGTGTTCCGCGTCCGCCTGCTGACCGAGCCGCAGGCACCGGCGGCGGTGAACACACGGGACGGACGGCCCGGCGGCTGAGCAGGGGGCATGCGCCGCTCGTGGTCACTGCAGCGCGGGAAAGCCCAGCCTCGTCAGCACGTCGGCCACGAGTCGGGAACCACCCCACCACAGCAGCACCACCGACACCGCGGCGACCAGTGTCGCCAGGTGACCGGCCAGCAGCATCAGCCCGTCCCGCAGGCGCAGGCCCCAGGCCGTCAGCACCATGGCCAACGCGGGCAGCACGTTGTCAAAACTGATCACAGGCACAGGAACCACCATGGACACGCCCGCCACCGACAGCATCAGTCCGTTGAACCAGCGCGCGGAATGGCGGCTCAGGCCCAGCCAGCGCGGTCGCCCCAGGCGCGCCACCAGATGGATGACACGGGCGAGCATGCGGGTCAGCAAATCCCGGACACGGTCGTTCAGCGTCCGCTCGCCCAGCCAGGCCGGCAGGGGTACCGACCGGCCAGCACAGAGCCCGAAGGCGATCACTAGACAGAACACCCCGACGGCCGAGCCCATGCCCGGCAGCGCCACCGGGAACAGCAGAGGCATGGCCAGCAGCGCCAGCCAGACCAGGCGCTGCCGGCTGTCGCGACCCACCGTGTCGGCCAGAGTGCCTCCCATGGCCGAGAGGTGGACCTCCGCCATCCGCGCCACGGCACTGCGCCGCCGGTCCTTGCGAAGCTCGGATCGGGTGGTGGGGGAAGGGGATTGGACAGTCATGCGGGTCACGCGAGACGGTGGTTTCGATGAAGCCACCATCCTCGGTACTGTGCCTTGCTGCGGCGCGCGGTACAAGGAGCCAGAGCCGAAGATGCGGATCGAAAAAAACTGAACGCACCGCGGGCCGGGCGACTCACACTTCTTCCACTTGACCACGCCCGACATGCCGGCACCTCCCTTCGATCCTGCATCGCCCCTGCTGTTCGTCGTCAACGCCGGTGCCGGAGCCCAGGACGTGGACGCCAAGCGGGCAGTGATCGAATCGGCCCTGGCCGCGCACGGTCGCCTCGGCGAACTCCGGGTCTGCCAGCCGGCCGAGTTGCCCAGCGTGGCGGCCCAGGCGGCGGCGGAAGCGGCGGCGCGGGCTTCGGCGGTGGTTGCGGTGGGCGGCGACGGCAGCCTGAACGCGGTGGCACAGGCCGCGCACGCGGCCGGCTGCGCCATGGGCGTCATGCCCTACGGCACCTTCAACTACTTCGCGCGGACCCACGGCATTCCCAGCGATCCGGCCGCGGCGGCCCAGCTGCTGATGAACGCACGCCCGCAACCGGTGCAGGTGGGCGCCATCAACGACCGGGTGTTCCTGGTCAATGCCAGCCTGGGCATCTATCCCGAGCTGCTGCAGGATCGCGAAGCCTTCAAGGCGCGCTTCGGCCGCAGCCGCTGGGTGGCCTTCGTGGCCGCCTGCGCGACGCTGCTGCGTGCGCAGCGCCGGCTGCGCCTGCACATCGAACAGGGCGACCGGGTGCGCGAGGTGAAAGCCCTGACGCTCTTCGTGGGCAACAACCGGCTGCAGCTGGAACAGATCGGCGCCGAGCCGGAGGACACCGTCCCTGGCGCGCCGGGACACGGCAGCATGGCCGCGCTGATGCTGCGCCCCATCGGCACGCTGTCCATGCTCGGCCTGCTGCTGCACGGCGCCATGGGACGACTGGGCGAGGCGGCCGGCGTGGAAAGTTTCGAGTTCCATCACCTGGTGGTCCGGCCACGGCGGCTGCCTGGCCGGCGCGAGGTGATGGTGGCCTTCGACGGCGAGGTGGCGCGCATGCGCGCACCAATCGACTTCCGCGTGCTCGACGAACCGCTCTACCTGCTGCAGGCCCAGGCATGAGCCTGCTGCTGCACCTCTCCGACACGCACTTCGGCACCGAACGGCCGCAGGTGGTGGCCGCCGTGCTGGACCTGGTGGCCCTGCAGGCGCCCGATCTGGTGGTGCTCTCGGGCGACATCACGCAGCGCGCGCGGCCGGACCAGTTCCGGGCGGCCAGGGCCTTTGCCGACCAGCTCGGCGCGCCGGTGCTGGCCATTCCCGGCAACCACGACATCCCGCTGCTGGACCTGCGGGAGCGCCTGACCCGTCCCTACGCACGCTACGCCGCCGCCTTCGGCCCCGAGCTCGAACCCGTGCACGCCTCGCCGGACTGGCTCGTCATCGGCGTGAACACCACACGCGCCTGGCGCCACCGCCACGGTGAGGTGTCGACCGAGCAGATTCAGCATGTGGCCAGGCTGCTGCGCCAGGCGGGCCCGCGGCAGCTGCGGGTGGTGGTGGTGCACCAGCCGATGGCGGTGCAAGAGGCCCGCGAACGCCCTCACCTGCTGCGGGGTCATCGCGATGCCCTCCGGGCCTGGGCAGCGGCCGGCGCCGATCTGCTGCTGGGTGGCCACATCCACCTGCCCTACACGCTCGCCCTGCACGGGCTGGAGCGCCGCCTGTGGGTGGTGCAGGCGGGCACCGCCGTGTCGTCGCGCGTGCGGCCCGGCGTGCCCAATTCACTGAACATCGTGCGCTGGGAACCGGCCCAGGGGCGCTGCAGCGTCGAGCGCTGGGACTACCTGGCGCGGGAACAGGCGTTCGTGTGCGTGCTCGCCACCACCCTGCAGGGGTGCAGGGACGGCCTCAGGCCATCAGGTCAAAACCCTGCGCTTCCACGCTCACGAACGCCGCCGTGAACCCGGCGAGCGCGGCATAGAACCGGGCCTTGGGATGGGCGCTGATGGCCTCGCACATCTGCGTAGCCCAAGGCTGGAGGTGGGTGCTGAAGAATTTCTGCTGCTGGGTGAGGTTGGCGACTTCCACGTCGTCGCCCGCGATGAGGTAGCGCATCACCTCGCACACGCAGGCGAAGTGGTCTTCCGTCTCGGGCATGGCCTCGTCGCGCGCCAGGCCGAGAGCGGCCAGGTCGCTGCGCAGCGCCGCGAGCGGCTTTTCATTGAGGAAGCCGCTGAGGTACCAGGAGCCGAACAGGTAGACCTCGGGCTTGCCCACTCCGCCGAACAGCGCGTCGTATTCGCGGGCCACCTGCTCGTCGCCGAGTTCGCGCACGGTGCCGACAAACTGGCGCCAAGGTTCTTCGAGGAAGCCGCCGGCCGCAGGTGCTTCCGTCACAGCCACGCGCAGCTGGGCCAGCAGCTCGGGGCCGGGCGGCGCGTAGTAAAGCGCGGCCAGCAGGCCATAGACCTCGGCGCGTGCGGTTTCTTCGTCGAGGGCGGATGAGACAGGGATCTGATCGTTCATGGCGGATACGGGCAATCGGTCGCTGAAAGGCTTCAAAGATCGGCGATCTTCGATTCGCCCGGGTTGGTGTAGATGTCCACCACACGGCAGTCGCCGCACATCTTCAGGCGCTCCAGCGCGTCGCCCTGGAACATGGCGTGGCCGCTGAGCTTGGCCAGCATGACCTCGATGCCTTTGAGCGTTCCGAAGGGTTTGCCGCAGCGCACGCACTGGTAGGGCTGCGCTTCATTCAGCACGCGCGGCTGTCGGCGTTCGTCGCTGAGCAGCAGGCGCGGCTGCAGGGTGATGGCCTTCTCGGGGCAGGTGGTGGCACACAAGCCGCACTGCACGCAGTTCTTTTCGATGAAGCGCAGCTGCGGGCGTTCGGCATTGTCCTGCAGCGCGCCGGCCGGACAGGCGCTGACACAGCTCAGGCACAGGGTGCAGGCGTCGCGGTTGACATTCAGGCTACCGAAGGGCGAGGCCGCGGGCAGCGCGATAGCGGCGTCTTTCGTGCGCGTGGCGCGGCTGGCGCTGTCCTGCAGCAGGTGGTCGAGCGCGAGGTCGAGCGTGGCGCGCTTTTCAGGCTGTACCGCGAAGCTGGCGGCCTTGGTGACGCCTTGCGCAGGCACTTCGCCCAGCTCGGCATCGAGCAGCGGCAGGTCGCGCGCGTCGCGCACTTCGATCAGTTTGAAGTGGCGGCCGCTGTAGCCCAGCGCCTGCACGATGGACTCGGCCACCGCCATCTGCTCGCGCAGGGCCTCGTGGTACTGCGGCGCCTCTTCGCCGGTCATCAGCACCCAGACCTGCGAGGCCCCATAGGCGAAGGCGGTGAGCCAGAGGTCGACGCCGGTGGAGGACGTGTGCCACAGCGGCAACGGGATCACGCGCGCCGGCACGCCGCGCACCGTCTTGTCGAGCTGGGCCAGACGCCCCAGGTCGTTGACCAGCGCCGCGCCAGCCTCCTGACTGTGCAGCAGCAGGGCGGCGTCCTGGCCGCCGGCCTTGGCATAGGTGGCCAGCAGGGTGCGCAGCTTGACGCCCTGCTCGCTGGCACGCGGGTAGGCGTAGCTCAGCGCGCCGGTGGGGCAGACGGTGGTGCAGGTGCCGCAGCCGACGCAGAGGTTGGGATTGACGACGATCTGGTGGCGTTTCAGATCGCTGCCGATGGCCGAGGCCGAGCACACATCCACACAGGCGCTGCAACCCACGCTCTGGTTGCGGCCATGGGCGCAGAGCTTCTGCTTGTAGGTGAAGAACTTGGGCTTCTCGAACTCGCCCACCAGGTCGCGCAGCTGGGTGACCGCGCGCACCTGGGCCAGAGCGTCGGCCGACGCGGGCAGGTGCACATAACCCTGTGGCAGCGCGTGCTGGGTGAAACCGGGCGCGTCGCGCAGGTCGAGCACCAGGTCGAAGGTCTCTTCGCGTTCCTGCGCCTCGCGCTGGAAGTTGATGGCGCCGACCGCTTCGCAGGCCTTTACACAGGCGCGGTGCGATTGGCAGAGCGACAGGTCCACCTGGTAGTCCAGGCCGATGGCGCCCTCGGGGCAAGCGGCGACGCAGGCGTTGCAGCGGGTGCAGAGGTCCAGGTCGATGGGGTTGCTGGTGCTGACCGCCACCTCGAACGCACCGAGCCAGCCGCGCAGGTTCTGCAGCCGGCCACCCAGTACCGGGTACTGCCGCGCTTGCTGCCCGCTGCCACCGGTGGGCAGCAGGGTCACATCCAGCGCATCACTGACCAGCGCCGCCAGGGCCTCGGCGCGCTCCAGCGGTCCGATGATGAGCAGGCGGCCTTCGCTGGTATAGGTGACGGTGGGCACCGGCTCCGGGTCGGGCAGGCGCGCCGCGGCCAGCAGGGCCGCCATCTTGGGCGTGGCCTGTTTCGCCTCGCGGCCCCAGCCACCGGTCTCGCGGATGTTCACGAAACGGATGGGTCGCACCGCCAGGTCCACCGCGCCTTCGGTCTGGGCCGAGAGCTCGTGGAAGAGGCGGCTTTCCTGCGTGCACGCGACCACCAGTTCGTCGCGGCTGCGGCAGGCTTTCTGAAAGGCGGGTGCGTCGCGCCGGCACAGCGTGGTGTGCAGCGTCAGGTCTTCATCCAGCACCTGACCCAGGGCCTTCGGGTCCAGGGTCATGGTCTGGTTGCAGTTGCAGATCAGCGTGGTCATCGTGGGTCTCGTGGGGGGCGGCCGCGTCTGGCGCGCGGGTGTCGTCGGTGGCCGTGGGCGCTGCATCGCTGGCAGCCGCTCCGGCCTTTTTCTGTGGCTGTTCCTCGGGGTCTTCGACCAGCTTCAGGAACTGGGCGCTGACCATTTTTGCCATCATCGCTGCGGGGATGGGTTCGGTCTTCGTGTAGTCGTCGATGTAGATGTCCAGCCCGTCCATCACGTTGAAGTGCGGGTCGGCAAACAGCTTCTTGACAGCGGCGTTGCGCACCTCCGGCGGCACGTCCTTGGCCACGAAGCGGCGGAAGTCGGAGGCGGGTGTGAGTTGCTGCGTGTCTTCCAGCGTGGGCGGCGGAGAAGCTTCGGCGATCCCGGACGCCGGCGGCGCGGCCACTGCTTCGCAAGGCACCACGGACGCCGGCGCCGCGGCCACTGCCACCGGTGGTGCCACGGGCGCGGCGGGTTCGGGCAACGGCTCGCCCGCACGGGCCTGGGCCTTGCGGCGCGACCAGCGCGAGAAGAATCCGTCGTCGCCGGACGTGCTCATTCAGGCTTGCGGAGGCGATCCGCCCGTTCGCGCGTGGCCTGCAGGAAGGCCTGCATCAGCGGACCGCTGTCGATCAGGCCCTGACGCGCCTCTGCGGGCAGCAGGTGGAATTCGGGGTGCCACTGCACGCCGAGCACGAAGCCCGGCCCCGTGCCGCGAATGGCCTCGATCACGTCGTCCTGCGGGCAGCGGGCCTCGACCACCAGCCCGTCGCCCAGGCGGTCCACGCACTGGTGATGGATGCTGGTAACGCAGTGCTGCGAGGAGCCGTACAGCCGGTCGAGCAACAGGCCGGGTTCAAAGCGCACCGCGTGCTGCAGCCGGTCGTAATGGGCCAGGTCCTGGTGCAGCACCGGACTGCGGCGCTGTGAAGGGATGTCCTGCAGCAGCGTGCCGCCGTGGTACACGTTGATCAGCTGCGCCCCGCGGCAGATGCCCAGGACCGGCTTGCGCGCCTCGATGAAGCCGCGCAGCAGCGCCAGCTCGTAGCGGTCGCGCACCGGGTCGCCCGCCCACTCGGGCCGCAGCAGCGTGCTGCCATAGGTTTCGGGACAGACGTCGACGCCGCCTTGCAGCACCAGGCCGTCGAGCAGGTCCACCACCTCGCTCGCGGGCACACGGTTGACCAGGTGGGGGCTGTCCTCGTCGACGAACGGCACCATGAGCGCGATCGCGCCGTGGGCCATGATCCAGTGCGCCATGGAACTCTCGAGAAACTGCAGGCGCTTCTGCGGCAGACCCAGCCCCGGGGGCGGTTCGTGCAGCAGCCGCGCACTGACGCCGATGCGCAGCATCATCGGGCTCCCTCGCCGCCACGGCGCGCAACCATCTTGTCGGTGCTCACCCGGGCCGGCTGGCCGAAGCGGTCGGTCAGCGGCTTGAAGCTGTCGGGCCGCTTGCGGCGCTTGGGTTCGACGTGGTGGTGCTCGGCCACAAAGGCCTGCAGCCATTCGACCACCTCGGGCGATGCGGGCACCTGGTCCACCTTTTCCTGCGCGTCGAGCCAGCGGCCGGCGTCGTGGTAGCTGAGCGTGGCGATCTGCGGCACGGCCATGGGTTCGCCGTCGACCAGTTGGCCCTCGTCGGCGCGCCAGAACACCCAGAAACAGGGCGAAGGGCTGTTGAGATTGAGGAAATAGCCTTCGGCGTCGTCGCGGTACAGCGTGGCGCGCAAGCCGGAGAACAACCAGTAGCGCGCACCCTCCACCGCGGCGGCGCCCGGCAGCGGCTGCACTTCCTGGGGCGCCCCGGCCACAGGCTCGCCCGCACCCACCGACACCTCGACGGGCGCCCCGGCCGCCATCACGTCGGCCAGCACCCAGCGCCACGGTTGCCAGCGTGCCATCGGGCCGCTGACAGGCTCACGCCGCATCACCACGTCCACCGGCAGCGACGGCCGGCCGGAGGGCGGCGGGGAAACTTGTGCATCGACATTCATAGGACAACGGACTGTACGCCAAGGCGATGGACGGCGGCATCAGCAGGGTGAATGACCAGATCGTCCTGTACGGGGGCCCCGCCTCGGTGTAACCTTTGTGAGTTTTCGCACAACAACACCCCATCTGCCCCTGCCCCGTCATGTCTTCAGCCCCGTCGTTGCTCGACCAGTGCTTTGATCGGGTGCTCAGGGAGGCCCCAGGCCTGCTGGGCCGTAGCCTGAACGCAACGGTGGCGGCGCTGCAGGACGAGGAAAACCAGAGCCGCGAGGTGGCCCAGCGGACACTGCTGGCCCGCGCCTGGTGGAGCCTGGAACGCCAGCGCAACCAGCTGAGTGCCCAGTTTCCCCTGCGCCTGCAGCATGCTTTCCAGCACGGCGGGCACGATGGCCCCACCTCGTCCATGGGGCGCATGTCCGACTCGTCCCTGCTGGCCCTGGTGGACGACAGCTCGGTCAACGAATCACTGGAAGCGGCTCGCATGCTGCAGATGCTGCTGCCGGTCGTCGAGCAGGCGCTGTCGATGGTGGACGCCCGCATGAGTTCGCTCATCGGCCTGGACACCGTGCACGCCGAAAAGAACCCGCTGCGGCCTTCGGTGTTCGTGCGCACGCTGCGCGACCTGATGGCCGAACGCGAACCCGACCCCCAGGTGCGCAGCCTCTGGATGAAGAAGGTCGTCCCCCCGCTGGCGAAGGAGTTGAGCCAGCTCTACGGCCAGGTAGCCCTGATGCTGCAGCAAGCCCGGGTGCAGGAGGCGGGCTACCGCATCCGCCTGGTGGCCGACGGCTCGCCACAGACTGCGACGCACCTGTCCACCCGGGGCTGGCTGGAGGAAGGCTCGCCCTCCGAACCGGCGGGGCTGGTCCCCTACCGAGACGGGCAGGACGCACCGGCGCCACCGATGTCGCTGCGCATGAAGGACCTGGCGCGCGCGCAGACGCCGCTGCAGCACGAGGTGCTGCAGGCCTTCATGGCAGGCGAACAGGCGGTCTTTGACCACCCCCTGGACAACGCCTACTTCGAACAGGTGCGGCAGGAACTGCACCACGTCGACCTGCTGGCGCGACTGCCCCAGCCCGCGCCCGAGGAACTGGAACAGGAGCGCACGCGCTACCGTGACCTGCCCGCGGTGGAGCGCCCGGCGCGACCGGTCGACGTGGCCTCACCGCTCGACGCGGACCAGTGGGGCGACTACGCCGCGCCACACGAACGCGCCCGCGTGCTGCTGGAACTCAAGCACCAGGCCGACAAGGTTTCGCAGGCGGTCGGGCTGGACGTGGTGCGCAAGCTGGTCACCCAGGTCTCGGGCGATCCGCTGCTGCTGGCGCCGGTGCGCGAGGCGGTGGTGGCCCTGGAGCCCGCGCTGCTGCGCCTGGCCATGGCGGAGCCGCGCTATTTCAGCCGCAGCGACCACCCGGCGCGCCTGTGGATCGAGGCGGTGGCCCAGCGCAGCTTCCGTTACAACGACGAGTTCTCGCCCGGCTTCGAGGCCTTCTTCGAGCCGGTGCGCGAGCAGGTTCGTGCGCTCAACGACAGCGGCTCGGCCGACGCCGAGCCCTTCGCCTCCGCCCTCGGCGGGCTGAAGGCGCAATGGGCGGACGAGGACGACGCGCAGGAGCAGCGCCAGCAGAAGCAGCTGGACGCACTGAACTTCGCGGAGCGGCGCCAGGAGCTGGCCGACCAGATCGCCTGGGAAATCAGCCACCGGCCCGACCTCTACGACGCGCCCGCCATCGTGCTCGACTTCCTCTACGGCTCGTGGTCACTGGTGATCGCCTCGGCCGAGCTGCAGCACCCGGACAAGGGGCCAGATCCGATGGGCTACCGCAAGGTCATCGGACACCTGCTGTGGAGCACGCGCAGCCAGGTGACCCTGCGCCAGCCGCGCCAGCTCATCGAGATCGTGCCGGGCATGCTGATGACCCTGCGCCGCGGACTGGAGAGCCTGGGCCAGTCACCCGACGAGACGAAGACCTTCTTCGACGCCCTGCTCAAGCTGCACGAACCCGTGCTGCGGCTGCGGCGCGCGCGCGCCCGGGTGGACGGACACGCCACCGCCCTCACGCCCGAAGTGAGCGATTCGGAACAGCAGGCACTGGCCACCCTGCTGGCGCCGGCCTCGCCCGAGCAGCAGAAACCCACTCCGCGCGAGCAGCCCTGGATGGGCGCGCGCGAACTGGCCAGCGCCGGGTTCAGCGAAACCATGCCGCTCACCCATGGCGGGGCCACGGAAGCGGTGGAGGTGGTGGAGGCATTCGCAGCGGTCGCGGGCTCCGCCGATGCGGAGGGGGGTCCGGATGCGGTCGAACCGGCGCTGCTGCTCACGCGCATGACCACCGGCTCGTGGGTCGACCTGTACTCCGGCGGCGAATGGCTGCGCGCGCAGTTGGTCTGGAGCAGCCAGAAAGCCAGCCTGTTCATGTTCAACAGCCTTGGCGGCCGTACCCACACCATGACGCGCCGAAGCTGCGAGAAGCTGATGGCCAAGCGCTGGCTGCGCCTGGTCGAAACCCGGCCGGTGATGGCGCGGGCCCTGAACCAGGTGGTGGCCGCCGAAGCGGAGGCCGGCGCTCAGTAGGTTTCCAGGTGCAGGCGGCCTTCGCGCTTGAGTGCGGCGCCGACCTCGTCCCAGTCGAGTCCGGCGCCAGTGGCGATGTCGCGCAGCGCCAGCACCACGCCCTCCTCCATGGCCTTGAGGCCGCACACATAGAAGCAGGCGTTCGGGTCCTGCAGCAGGGTCGCCAGGTCGGCCGCGCGCTCGCGCATCGCGTCCTGCACGTAGCGCTTGGGCTGGCCGGGCGTGCGGCTGAACGCGAAGTTGCTGTCGATGAAGTCCTTGGGCAGGCTCTGCAGCGGGCCGAAGTACGGCAGTTCTTCCTGTGTGCGGGCACCGAAGAACAGCATCAGCTTGCCGCTCTCGAACTTGCCGCTGGCGCGAAGGCGGCGACGCCACTCGGTCATGGCGCGCATGGGGGCCGAGCCGGTGCCGGTGCAGATCATGACGATGCTGGACTTCGGGTGGTTGGGCATCAGGAAGCTGGTGCCGAACGGTCCGATCACCTGCACCTGGTCGCCCACCTGCAGGTCGCACATGTAGTTGCTGGCCACCCCGCGCACCGGCTGGCCCGAATGGTCTTCGAGCACGCGCTTGATGGTCAGCGAGAGGTTGTTGTGGCCGGGGCGCTCGCCGTTGCGCGGGCTGGCGATGCTGTACTGGCGCGCGTGGTGCGGCCTGCCCTGCGCGTCGAGGCCGGGCGGCACGATGCCGATGCTCTGGCCTTCGAGCACCGGGAACGGCATGGACCCGAAGTCGAGCACGATGTGGTGGGTGTCGTAGTCCTTGCCGACCGCCGTCACACGCAGGTTGCCGGTGACGGTGGCGGTGACGGTCTTCTGCGCGGCCTTGGGGCCGTAGAGGTTGGCGTAGGCGTGGGCCGCACTCCAGGGAGGGATGCTGGCACCGTATTGCGCCGAGTTGAAGGCGGTCTGGCCGGTGGGGTCGGTGGCCGGTGCGGGCTCGGGTTCGGTCACGGCCTGGGCCACAGGCTCACCCGCGTCGGCGGCTGCCGCGGCGAGATCGGCCGACGAGAGTTCGGCGGGCAGCACGTCCCAGCCGAGCTGCTCTTCAAGCGAGTAAGCCCTGGCGCGCACCACACGGCGGTAGTTGTCGATGGAGCCGGTCGGGCACGGCGAGATGCAGTCGTTGCACCAGTTGCACTTGCTGACGTCGACCACGTAATTGCGCGAGTCGTGGGTGATGGCGCCGACCGGGCAGATCGATTCGCAGGTGTTGCAGCGGATGCAGATCTCGGGGTCGATCAGGTGCTGTTTGATGACGGCGGCTTCCAAGGGGGCGTTCATCTGGGTCTCCGTTGCTGTTCTCGTAGCGCTCTATTGTGTTGCTGGTGTTGACTTCGTAGTGGCACCGCGTGAACCCGGGTGGCTGACTCTGTTCGTGTCTGGCGTGTCTCCGTGGTCACGCCGCATGGGCCGAGGCGACCGGCTCCGTTCGTGTCCCCCGCCGGCCTGCGGCCGGCTCCTCCTTGACCTCACTGCGCCGGTCACCCCAACCCATGCTCACTGGCGAGCGAAGAAGGAACAGAGGAAACGAGAAACCAACCAAGCGTCCGGCGGGCGTGCCTTAGTCCAGAGATGCGGTGGAACCGGCTTCGCCGGGCCACTCGCATCGTCCCCCCTTCAAGCGCCGAAGGCGCGCCAGAAAGGGGGGAAGCCGCGCAGCGGCGCAGGGGGGTTATCCAAAACGCACATATTCGAAGTCCACCGGCTGGCGGTTGATGCCCATCACCGGCGGCGCGATCCAGTTGGCGAACTTGCCCGGCTCGACCACGCGGCCCATCAGCGAACCGACGTAGGCGCGGTCGGTGTCGGAGGGCAGCCACTCTTCCACGCGCTGGTTCCACTCGTGGTCGCTCACCACGCGGCCGTCCGGGCTGACCTTGACGCCGGCCAGGGTGCCGATGTTGCGGTGGAAGGCCTTGTGCGGCACCTTCAGGCGGAAGTCGATGCCGGCCTTTTCGATGATGCGGTTCCAGCGGTCCACGCCACCGACCGAGTCCTTGATGTAGTCGTCGCGCAGTACTTCGTTGAGCGCGTTGAGCATCGGCACGTCCTTCTCGACCAGGGTGCCGTTCTCCACCGCGAGGATCTTGTAGGTGTTGCCTTTGAGCACGTGGTCATCAGTGCGCTTGCCCTCTTCGTAGCGACCCTTGAGGCCGGAGCTGTAGAAGGTGGCGGCGTTGGACGACTGGTCGGCACCGAACAGGTCGATGGTCACCGAGAAGTGGAAGTTGATGTAGCGCTGGATGGTCGGCAGATCGATCACGCCGGCGGCGCGCAGCTTGCCCACGTCGTCGGTCTTGAGTTCGTTCATGGCCGCGCAGGTGCGGCTGATGACGCGGCCTACGCCGGACTCGCCCACGAACATGTGGTGCGCCTCTTCGGTCAGCATGAACTTGGTGGTGCGGGCCAGCGGGTCGAAGCTGGACTCGGCCAGGGCGCAGAGCTGGAACTTGCCGTCGCGGTCGGTGAAGTAGGTGAACATGAAGAAGCTCAGCCAGTCGGGCGTCTTCTCGTTGAAGGCCTGCAGGATGCGCGGGTTGTCGGCGTTGCCGCTGTTGCGCTCCAGCAGGGCCTCGGCCTCTTCGCGGCCGTCCTTGCCGAAGTACTTGTGCAGCAGGTAGACCATGGCCCAGAGGTGACGGCCTTCTTCCACGTTCACCTGGAACAGGTTGCGCAGGTCGTACTGGCTGGGGCAGGTCAGGCCCAGGTGGCGCTGCTGCTCGACGGACGCCGGCTCGGTGTCGCCCTGCGTGACGATGATGCGGCGCAGGTTGGCGCGGTGCTCGCCGGGCACGTCCTGCCAGGCGGCTTCGCCCATGTGGTCACCGAAGTGGATCTTGCGGTCCTGCTCGGCCGGGTTCAGGAAGATGCCCCAGCGGTAGTCGGGCATCTTGACGTGGCCGAACTGCGCCCAGCCCTGCGGGTCGACGCTGACCGCGGTGCGCAGGTAGACGTCGAAGTTCTGCGAACCGTCCGGCCCCATGTCCTGCCACCACTGCAGGTAGTTGGGCTGCCAGTGTTCCAGCGCGCGCTGCAGCGTGCGGTCTTCGCTGAGGTTGACGTTGTTGGGGATCTTCTCGCTGTAGTTGATGCCGGACATGACAGGTCTCCTGCGGGTGGTTGGATGGTGGAGCGGGGCTTCTTCAATCGGGGGTGCGGCGGAACCGGCTTTGCCGGGCCGCTCGCGCCGCCCCCTGGGGGGTGACGCGCGCAGCGCGGCGCAGGGGGGGCGTCAAACCCTGTTCCAGTCAAAGGCGGCCTTGTCGCCCTTGCCGTAGACCTTGAGCGCACCCTTCTCGCCGACAGCGTTGGGGCGCTGGAAGATCCAGTTCTGCCAGGCGGTCAGGCGGCCGAAGATGCGGGTGAACATGTTTTCCTTCTGGGCGAAGCGCAGATTGGCCTCCAGGCCGGTCAGTGCGTCGGGCGACATGGCGGCGCGCTCTTCCAGCGCCAGGCGGATCTCGTCGGCCCAGTCGATGTCGTCGGGCGCAGCGGTCACCAGGCCCAGCTTCAGGGCAGCGTCGCCGTCCAGTGCCTGGCCGATGGCACCGCGCGCGGCTTCCATCGGCGCAGCCTCTTCGTAGAAGCGGCGCTGCAGGCGGCTCTGGCCGTTGACCATGGGCAGGTAGCCGAAGTTCATCTCGCCCAGGGTCAGCACCGGCTGCTTCTGTGGCTCGTCGGGCAGCACCAGCATGTAGGCGCGATCGGCACAGAAGGCCAGCTCGGCCAGCGTGCCGGCGAAGCACGAACCCGGCTCCAGCAGCGCGAACAGGCTGCGCGAGGACACGTCCAGGCGGGCGAAGGTGCGGCGCAGGTGGCCGATGGTCTCGTTGACGAACCAGTGGTCCTTGTTCGCCAGCATCAGCGCGTCGTTGGCCAGCACCGCGGCGCTGTCGCCTTCGGTCTTGAGCAGCCAGGTGCCGATGTCCAGTTCGTTGGTGCGCATGTGCAGGATGGCGTCGTCCAGCTCGCGCACCATCTGCAGCGCGTACCAGTTCGCGCCCAGGGCCTCGATGCCGGCGATGTCGGTCGGCTGCGCACCCTGCGGTGCCTTGACGGTGAAGGTGGCGGTGCGCTTGGCGCGGTCGATCTCGACCGACACGTTCGTGTAGGCCAGACGGTCGGCCTCGATCGTGCGGTTCAGCGGGGTCAGCGCGACGGGTTGGGCGCCGGCGGCACCGCGGTGGCTGCCGGCGGCCAGCTTCTCGACGCGCTCGCGGACCGCCTGCGGGAACACCGCCGGTTTGGCCACCGCATCGACCAGGCGCCAGTCCACCGCCTTCTGGCCGCGCACGCCTTCGACACTGGTGCAGAAGATGTCGGCCAGGTCGTGGCGCACGTGGCGCTTGTCGGTCACGCGGGTCAGGCCGCCGGTGCCGGGCAGCACGCCCAGCAGCGGTACCTCGGGCAGGCTGACCGCGCTGGAACGGTCGTCCACCAGCACGATTTCGTCGCAGGCCAGGGCCAGTTCGTAGCCGCCGCCGGCGCAGGCGCCGTTGAGCGCGGCCACGAACTTCAGGCCGCTGTGCTGGCTGCTGTCCTCGATGCCGTTGCGGGTTTCGTTGGTGAACTTGCAGAAGTTAACCTTCCAGCCGTGGCTGGAGAGGCCCAGCATGAAGATGTTGGCGCCCGAGCAAAACACGCGGTCCTTGAGGCTGGTGACCACCACCGACTTCACCTCGGGGTGCTCGAAACGGATGCGCTGCAGCGCGTCGTGCAGCTCGATGTCGACGCCCAGGTCGTAGCTGTTGAGCTTGAGCTTGTAGCCGGGGCGCAGGCCGGCGTCTTCGTTGATGGCCAGCGAGAGCGTGGCAATGGCGCCGTCGAACGACAGGCGGATGTGCTGGTAGCGGGACGGATCGGTCTGGTAGTCGACGCGGGGGGCGCTAGCGGTGGCGGTCATGGTGGTCTCCTGGGTTCTGGGCGTTGGCCGGTCGGGGTGCACTGGAATTCCGATGGATGTGAATAATAGTGCATGTGTCGAGGCGCAGTCAAAGGCAATTTAATGCATACATCC
The DNA here is from genome assembly GCF_031020795.1 of Hydrogenophaga pseudoflava. Lineage (GTDB taxonomy): Bacteria > Pseudomonadota > Gammaproteobacteria > Burkholderiales > Burkholderiaceae_C > Hydrogenophaga > Hydrogenophaga pseudoflava_A. The sequence continues at coordinate 90,197 of NZ_JAVHJP010000007.1, read as the reverse complement.
CCGTGTTTACCCGAATGCCCGGGTCAGGTGGGCAGCTTGAGCAGCTGGCGCACCTCGCGCCGCAGCTTGGCAAAGCTTTCTTCCAGCGGCTGGGCGCTGGTGTTGAAGGCCAGGTCGGCCTTGGAATAGAACGCCGCCCGCCCTTCCAGGATGCGCTTGAGGTCTTCCATGGCCTCGCGGCTGGCCGCCATGGGACGCATGTCGCCCTGCGCCGCCACCCGGCCCATGTGATCGGCCGGGTCGGCCTGCAGCCAGACCGTGGTGCAGTGCTGCAGCAGCAGGTTGAAGTTGGCCGAGTCGGCGACCAGGCCGCCGGGCGTGGCGATCACCACCTCGGGATAGATCTGGATCGCCTCTTCCAGCGCGCGCCGCTCGTAGCGGCGGTAGGCGTTGGCGCCGTAGAGGTTGTGGATCTCGCTGATGCTGCAGCCGGCGAACTGCTCGATCTCGCGGCTCAGTTCGATGAAGGGGAAACCCAAGTCATCGGCCAGGCGCTGGCCCAGGGTGGACTTGCCGGCGCCGCGCAGCCCGATCAGCGCCACGCGCGCCAGCCGGCCCTGCGCGTCCACACCACCGCCGGCCCCCAGCAGCTCCACCAGCGCCACCCGCGCGCGGCGCAGGTCGGACTCGTTGCGGCCCTGCAGCAGCTCGCGGATCAGCAGCCATTCCGGTGAGGAGGTGCTCACATCACCGATCAGTTCGGCCAGCGAGCAGTGCAGCGCCTGGGCCACCTGCAGCAGCACCAGGATGGAGGCGTTGCCGGTGCCGTATTCGAGGTTGGCCAGGTGCCGCTCGGACACATCGGCCGCAATCGCCACCGCCTTGCGCGTCATGCCCTTGCGCGAGCGCAGATTGCGCACCCGCTCGCCCAGCGCCACCAGAAACGGGTGGCGCTCTTCCTCGTCAGAGGGCGCGGCGGCGGGTGCTGCAAAGGTCTCGGTGCTGGTCATGGCGCGGGCGCCTTTCGTCTGTTGGCGGGGGCGGCTGCGGGTAAACCCCAGCCAGCGGCGTCCCCACAAACATGCACTTTACTGCATACTGCACCGGACGCAAGATAGTGCATTTATACCGTCAATCCCCCGCCGCGACCACGGCAAAAACGCAAAGCGCTGCATCTTCCGACCATGAGCACACCCGACATTCCCCTGCTTCAGAACTTCTTCGCCGGCCGCTGGCAGAGCGGCCATGGCCACGGCACCACCCTGCGGGACGCGGTCACCGGCGAAGCCCTGGTGCGCGTCGACAACACCGGCCTGAACCTGCACGAAGGCTTCGCTTTCGCCCGCGAGCGCGGTGGCGCCGCGCTGCGCGCCATGAGCTACGGCCAGCGCGCCGCGATGCTGGGCGAGGTGGTCAAGGTGCTGCAGGCGAACCGCGACGCCTACTACGACATCGCCACCCGCAACTCCGGCACCACCAACAAGGACTCGGCGGTCGACATCGACGGCGGCATCTTCACCCTGGGCTACTACGCCAAACAGGGCGAGGCCCTTGGCGATGCGACATGCCTGCTCGACGGCGAGCGCATCCGCATGGGCAAGGACCCGCTGTTCCAGACCCAGCACGTGCTGAACCCCACGCGCGGCGTGGCGCTGTTCATCAATGCCTTCAACTTTCCGAGCTGGGGCCTGTGGGAAAAGGCCGCGCCGGCCCTGCTCTCGGGCGTGCCGGTAATCGTCAAACCCGCCACCGCCACCGCCTGGCTGACCCAGCGCATGGTGGAGGATGTGGTCAAGGCCGGCGTGCTGCCCGAAGGCGCACTGTCGGTGGTCTGCGGCTCCTCGGCCCACCTGATGGACCAGCTGCAGCCCTTCGACGTGGTCAGCTTCACCGGCTCGGCCGAGACGGCGCGCCTCATCCGAAGCCACCCGGCTGTTGCGGCTGCTTCAGTGCGCTGCAACATCGAGGCCGACAGCCTCAACAGCGCCCTGCTCGACCCGTCCGCGACGGTGGACAGCGAGGCCTTCAAGCTGATGGTCAGCGAGGTGGTGCGCGAGATGACCGTCAAGAGCGGCCAGAAGTGCACCGCCATCCGCCGCATCTTCGTGCCGCTGGAGCTGTTCGACGACGCCGCCGAGGCGATCTCCGCCAAGTTGGCCAAGGTCACCGTGGGCAACCCGCGCAACGAGGACGTGCGCATGGGCGCGCTGGTGAGCCAGGAACAGAAGCGCAGCGTGCTGCATGGCATCGAGGCCCTGTGTCACGAGGCCCTGGTGCTGTTCGATGGCAGCGAGGTGCCGCTGGTCGACGCCGACCCCGAGGTGTCGGCCTGCGTCGCCCCGACGCTGCTGGGCCACCGCGACCCAGGCCAGGCCAAGCTGCTGCACGAGGTCGAGGTATTCGGCCCGGTCGCGACCCTGATGGCCTACGAGGACGAAGACGAGGCCTGGGACCTGGTCCGCCGCGGCGAGGGCTCTCTGGTGGTCTCTGTCTACAGCGAAGACCCGGCCTTCATCGCACGCGCCGCCGCCGAACTGGCCGACAGCCACGGCCGCGTGCACGCCATCAGCCCCGACGTGGCCTCCAGCCAGACCGGCCACGGCAACGTCATGCCCATGAGCCTGCACGGCGGCCCCGGCCGCGCGGGCGGCGGTGAGGAACTCGGTGGCCTGCGGGCGCTGGGCTTCTACCACCGCCGCAGCGCGGTGCAAGCCAGTGGCGCGGCGCTGGACGCGCTGGCCGCCACCGCGACCATCCTCAAATACTGAAGTCCGCCAGAGACGCACGACAGGAGACAAGCCATGAGCCAGAAAGAGACCACCCCGCCGCCTGAGCGCTTCAACTTCGCGCGCCACCTGATCGAGACCAACGCCGGCCGCGCAGACAAGACCGCGCTGATCGACGACGCCGGCCGCATCACCTACGGCCAGCTGGCCGACCAGGTGCAGCGCTGCTCGGCCGCGCTCACGGCGCTGGGCCTGCGCCGCGAAGACCGCGTGCTGCTGCTGATGCACGACTGCAGCGACTGGGTGGTGAGCTTCCTGGGCGCGCTGCACGCGGGCGTGGTGCCGGTCTGCGTGAACACCCTGCTCACCGCCAAGGACTACGCCTACATGCTGGCCGACAGCCGTGCGCAGGCGGCGTTGGTGTCCGCGGCCCTGCTGCCGACGCTGCAGACCGCGATGTCCGATGGCAAACACGAGGTGAAGCACCTGATCGTCTCGCGCAGCCAGGGCCCGCTGCCCGAGGCAGCGTGCGACTGGGCGCAGCTGGTGGCGTCGAGCCAGCCCGGCGCTGGCGCGGACACGCATGGCGACGAGCCTGCGTTCTGGCTCTACTCGAGCGGTTCCACTGGCGCACCCAAGGGCACGGTGCACACCCAGGCCAACCTCTGGTGGACCGCCGAGCTTTATGGCAAGGGCGTGCTGGGCCTGCGCGAGAGCGACACGGTGTTCTCGGCCGCCAAGCTGTTCTTCGCGTACGGCCTGGGCAACGCGCTGTCGTTTCCGCTGAGCGTGGGCGCCAGCGTGGTGCTGATGGCCGAACGGCCGACCCCGCAGGCCTGCTTCCAGCGCATGACGCAGCACCAGCCCACGGTGTTCTGCGGCGCCCCGACGGGCTATGGCGGCATGCTGGCCGCGCCGGACCTGCCCGCCCAAAGCGCGGTGGCACTGCGCCTGTGCTCCTCGGCCGGCGAGGCGCTTCCGCGCGATATTGGCGAGCGCTGGACCGCCCACTTCGGCTGCGAAATCATCGACGGCATCGGCAGCACCGAGATGCTGCACATCTTCCTGTCCAACCGCCCCGGCGACGTGCGCTACGGCACCACCGGCAAACCGGTGCCCGGCTACGAGGTGCAGCTGCGCGACGAGGACGGCAGCGTCATCACCAGCCACAACCAGATCGGCGACCTCTACATCCAGGGTCCGAGCGCCGCACTGATGTACTGGAACAACCGAGGCAAATCGCGCGACACCTTCCAGGGCCCCTGGACCAAGAGCGGCGACAAGTACCTGCGCGACCCCGATGGCTACTACACCTACGCCGGCCGCAACGACGACATGCTCAAGGTCAGCGGCATCTATGTCTCGCCCTTCGAGGTCGAGGCCACGCTGGTGCAGCACAGTGCCGTGCTCGAGGCCGCGGTGATCGGCAAGAACGACGATGAGGGCCTGACCAAGACCAAGGCCTTCGTGGTGCTCAAACCAGGCCAGCAGGCCACCGAGGCCGAGCTGCAGGCCTTCGTGAAAGAGAAGCTCGCGCCCTACAAGTACCCGCGCTTCATCGAGTTCGTGGGCGAGCTGCCCAAGACCGCCACCGGCAAGATCCAGCGCTTCAAGCTGCGCGAGCTGGAGAACCAGCGCCTGTTCGTCCGCCGCTGATTCGTCGGCCGACACCGCCTGTCCGGCCAGTGACACATGCCCCGGGTAAACCCGGGCGCCGCACGCTTGATCTGGTTTCCGTTCATAACGAAACTCGCCGGCTTCCGGAGACAAACACAGGGGTCGGGATGATTCGCAAATGGCTGGGGATGGGTGTGTGGATGCTGGCTACGGCGGCCGCGCACGCCGGGGACGAGGGCGTCACGCCCACGGAAATACGGCTGGGCGCCTCACAGGTGCTCTCCGGTCCGCTCGGGCCGCAGACCCTGCAATACGGCGAAGGTGCCCGGCTGCTGTTCGACGCGGTCAACGCCGCGGGCGGCGTGCATGGCCGCAAGATCGGCTTCACCACCCTGGACGACGGCTTCGACCCGAAACGGGCGGTGGAGAACACGCGCAAGCTGATCGACGAGCAGAAGGTGTTCATGCTGTTCAACAGCTCCGGCACCGCCCAGACCGCCGCGGTGCTGCCCCTGCTCAAGGAGTCCGGCACCATCCTGTTCGGGCCGGTGACCGGTGCCTCGTCGATGCGCGAGGGCGTCAACCCGCACCTGTTCCATGTGCGCGCCGGCTACGCCAACGAGACCGAGCGCATCTTCTCCCAGCTCAAGCAGATCGGCGTGACCCGCGTGGCCTTCTTCTACCAGGACGACGGCCTGGGCAAGACACTGCTGGGCGAGGTCAAGAAAGCCTCTGCCGCGATGAACCTGCCGCTGGCGGCCGAGATCAAGGTCGACCCGACGGCGCCGGACTTTGCCGCTGCCGCGGCGGCCACCGCGCAGGCCAACCCTCAGGCAGTGATCGTGGGCACCGCGGGGTTGACCTTCCCCCACTACGTGAAGGCCGTCGGCGCCACGACGGCGCGTCCCACCTTCTACGGCTACTCGGTCGCCAGCCTGGACGTGATCAACCGGGAGCTGAAGGAGAAAGCGCGCGGCATCATCCTCGCGCAGATCATGCCGTCGCTGCGCAACACCACCATCCCGGTGGTGGCGGAGTACCTCAAGCTGCTCAAAGACAAGAGCCCCGATGCCGCGCCGTCGGCCTCACAGTTCGAGGGCTTCGTGCACGCGCGGCTGCTGGTGGAAGGCCTGCGGCGCACCGGCCGGGACCTGAGCACCGCGTCGTTCACCCGCACCCTGGAAAGCGCCGGCGAAATTGCGTTTGGCCGCTTCACCGCAAAGTACTCGCCCAAGTCCCACAACGGCTCCGACTATGTGGAACTGGCCATCATCGATGGCCAGGGGCAACTGAGGTACTGAGCCGGCGCCTGTCGGACTCAGGTGTCCTTGGATATCTTGATGGTCGGGAACTTGCTGGAGAAGTCCTTGGCCTTGGCCGCGATCTTGATCGCCACCTGGCGTGCCACCGTCTTGTAGATGCCGGCGATCTCGCCTTCGGGGTCGGCCACCACGGTCGGCCGGCCGCTGTCGGCCTGCACGCGGATGCCCATGTTCAGCGGCAATTCGCCCAGGAAGTCCATGCCGTACTCGGCCGCCATCTTCTTGCCGCCTTCGGCACCGAAGATGTGTTCCGTGTGGCCGCAGTTGGGGCAGCAGTAGACGGCCATGTTCTCCACGATGCCCAGGATGGGCACGCCCACCTTCTCGAACATCTTGATGCCCTTGCGCGCGTCCAGCAGGGCGATGTCCTGCGGCGTGGTCACGATCACGGCGCCGGTCATGGGCACGCGCTGGCTCAGCGTGAGCTGGATGTCGCCGGTGCCCGGGGGCATGTCGACGATCAGATAGTCCAGGTCCTTCCAGTTGGTCTGGCGCAGCAGCTGTTCCAGCGCCTGCGTGGCCATGGGGCCGCGCCAGATCATGGCCTCGTCCTTGTCGATCAGGAAGCCGATGGAGATCACCTGCACGCCGTAGTTCTCCAGCGGCTCCATGGTCTGGCCATCGGTGCTCTCGGGCCGGCCTTCGATGCCCATCATCATGGGCTGGCTGGGGCCGTAGATGTCGGCGTCCAGGATGCCGACCTTGGCACCCTCGGCAGCCAGCGCCAGCGCCAGGTTGACGGTGGTGGTGCTCTTGCCCACGCCGCCCTTGCCCGAGGCCACGGCGATGATGTTCTTCACATTCGGCAGCAGCTGAACGCCACGCTGCACCGCGTGCGCAATGATCTTCACCTGCATGTTCACCGACACGTTCTCCACGCCCGGGACGCTCTTGGCCGCCTCGATCAGCGCACGGCGCAGCGCCGGGATCTGGCTCTTGGCCGGGTAGCCCAGTTCGACGTCGAAGGACACGTCGCCGCCATCGGCCTGCAGGTTCTTCAGGGCCTTGGTGGACACGAAGTCCTTGCCGGTGTTGGGATCGGTCACCGCCTGAAGGGCGGCAAGCAGCGCTTGGGTGTCGACGGCCATGAAACGGGCTCTCCGGGGTGCTGGGGTGGGGTATGAAGAATCGCACCGAAGTCTAACGGCCCCGGCATGCCCCGCCTAAAATTGCGGGTTCCCCTGCAGAAAGATTCTCCTCATGAGCCAGCGCCGCCTGTTCGTCACCACCGCCCTGCCCTACGCCAACGGCCATTTCCACATCGGCCACATCATGGAGTACATCCAGGCCGACATCTGGGTGCGGTTCCAGCGCATGCAGGGCCATGAGGTGCATTTCGTCTGCGCCGACGACGCACACGGCGCGCCGATCATGATCGCGGCCGAGAAGGCCGGCAAGACGCCGCAGCAGTTCGTGGCCGACATCGCCGCCGGCCGGCCGCAGTACCTCAACGGCTTCCACATCGGCTTCGACAACTGGCACAGCACCGACGGCCCGGAAAACCACCAGCTCGCGCAGGACGTCTACCGCGCGCTCAAGGCCAACGGCCTGATCGAGACCCGCACCATCGAGCAGTTCTTCGACCCCGAGAAGAACATGTTCCTGCCCGACCGCTTCATCAAGGGCGAATGCCCCAGGTGCGGCGCCAAGGACCAGTACGGCGACAACTGCGAGGTCTGCGGTGCGGTCTACGCGCCGACCGAGCTGAAGAACCCCTACTCGGCCCTGTCGGGCGCGACGCCGGTGCTCAAGCACTCGGACCACTTCTTCTTCAAGCTGTCCGACCCGCGCTGCCTGGACTTCCTCAAGGGCTGGACCACCAGCGGCGCGGTGCAGCCCGAGGTGCTCAACAAGATCACCGAATGGATCGCCCCAGGCGAGGACGGCAAGCCCAAGATGGGCGACTGGGACATCAGCCGCGACGCGCCCTACTTCGGCATTCAGATCCCCGATGCGCCGGGCAAGTACTTCTACGTGTGGCTGGACGCGCCCATCGGCTACCTGGCCTCGCTCAAGAACTACTTTGGCAAAACCAGCCGCGACTTCGACGCCTTCATGGCCGACCCGGCCACCGAGCAGTACCACTTCATCGGCAAGGACATCATCACCTTCCACACCCTGTTCTGGCCGGCCATGCTGCACTTCAGCGGCCGCAAGGTGCCCAACGCGGTCTTCGTGCACGGCTTCCTGACCATCAACAACGGCGAGAAGATGAGCAAGAGCCGGGGCACCGGCCTGTCGCCGCTGAAGTACCTTGAACTGGGCATGAACCCCGAGTGGCTGCGCTACTACCTGGCGGCCAAGCTCTCGGGCAAGAACGAGGACGTGGACTTCAACGCCGAAGACTTCATGCTGCGCGTCAACAGCGACCTGGTCGGCAAGTTCGTCAACATCGTCTCGCGCTCGGCCGGCTTCCTCACCAAACGCTTCGGCGGCCAGCTGACCCAGAGCTTCGACGAGCAGGGCAGCGCCCTGCTGGCCGACATCCGCGCCGCCGCCGACAGCATCGCCGCGCAATACAGCGAACGCGAATACGGCAAGGCCATGCGCGAGATCATGGCGCTGGCCGACCGCGTCAACGCCTACGTCGACCAGCACAAGCCCTGGGACCTGGCCAAGGACACCACCAACGACGCCCGCCTGCAGCAGGTGTGCTCGGTGCTGGTCAACGCCTTCACCGCACTGGCGCGCTACCTCGCGCCTGTGCTGCCAGAACTCGCCAGCAAGGTGCAGGCGCTCACCGGTGCCGACCTGAAGGACTGGCACAACGCAGCCAATGTGGCGGCCATCCAGCCTTACCAGCACCTGATGCAGCGCGTGGACATCAAGCAGCTCGACGCCCTGTTCGAACCCCCGCCGGCACCCGAAGAACCCAAGACCGTGCCGGGCGGCGAAGAAATCGCCCCGACGATCTCCATCGACGACTTCGCCAAGGTCGACCTGCGCATCGCACAGATCGTCAAGTGCGAGGCAGTCGAAGGTTCAACCAAGCTGCTGCGCCTGACGCTGGATGTGGGCGAAGGCCAGACACGCAACGTCTTCAGCGGCATCGCCAGCATGTACAAGCCCGAGGACCTGGAAGGCAAGCTGACCGTGATGGTCGCCAACCTGGCGCCGCGCAAGATGAAGTTCGGCGTCAGCGAGGGCATGGTGCTGGCCGCCAGCCACGCCGACGAGAAGGCGCAGCCCGGCATCTACGTGCTGCAGCCCTGGCCGGGCGCGATGCCGGGCATGCGCATCCACTGACCGGCCAAAGCCCGTGTTCGCCCCCATCCGTGGCTTCACCGCCCTGCAGCGCACGCCGCAGGCGGACCTGAAACTCGGCACCGTGCTGGCCTTCGTGGCCGGGGCGGCCAACGCGGGCGGCTTCCTGGCCGTGGGCCAGTACACCTCGCACATGACGGGCATGCTCTCGGCGCTGGCCGACAACCTGGTGCTCGGCCAGTTCGTTCTGGTGGGCGCGGGAGTCGTCTCGGTGCTGGCCTTCGTGCTGGGTGCCATGAGCACCGCCTGGATCGTCAACTGGGGCATGCGCCTGCAGCTGCGCAGCGCCTACGGCCTGCCCCTGCTGCTGGAAGCCGTGCTGTTGCTGGTATTCGGCCTGTTCGGCGCCGTCATGAGCCTTTGGCACACCGTCTTCCTGCCGGTGACGGTCGTGCTGCTCTGCTACATCATGGGCCTGCAGAACGCCGTCATCACCAAGATCTCGCAGGCCCGCATCCGCACCACGCATGTGACCGGCCTGGTCACCGACCTGGGCATCGAACTGGGCAAGCTGCTCTACGTGAACCGGCACCCCGACATGCAACCGGTGCGTGCCGACCGCGAACGTCTGCGGGTGCACGCCCAGCTGATCTTCAGCTTCCTGTCGGGTGGCATTGCCGGCGCCCTGGGCTTCAAGCACCTGGGCTACGTGAGCACCCTGCCGCTGGCGCTGGCCCTGTTGCTGCTCGTGCTGCGCCCCCTGCTGGACGACTGGCAGCGCCTGCGCGCCGGCTGAACCGCCAGAACCGTCTCAGCGGGCCCGGTCCAGCGCCGGGTCGCGCGCCGAACCGGCCGAGATCACCCGCAGGTCCGGGCTGAAGATCACCGTGAACACCTGGCTGTCGCTTTCGTTCGGGCCGTCGCGCCAGCGCCAGTCGTAGTGGATCTCCTTCTTGAGGGCGTACTCGGTCACCTTCATCGGTTTGCCCAGCAGCTTGCGCACATCCTCCATGGCCATCCCGGGCCGGATCTCGGCAAAGGTCCTCGTGTTGAGCACCTGCTTCAGGGCCGCCATCTTGCCGTCGGGGCCGATGGTGATCTGCCAGTTCTGGTAGCCCTCCGGCTGGCGGTTGTATTCGTAGATCTGGGCGCCGTCCGGCCCGTCCCACACGGCTTCGGGCGCCCCGAACTTCTCGCGCACATCGGCCTCGGTCGAGACACCCTCTTCGAGTTCGCTGATCGCCCGCTGGTCGCAGGCCGCCAGCAGCAGCACCCCCAACAGGAGGCACCCCCAACGGTTGAACATCTGTGAGGTCATGAGTCGCACCGCAAAGCCCAAAAATTCAGTGTAAACCCTGATGTCTGCGCCCCGTGCGGCGCGGTGCGGCGGGACGCAAACGGTAACATCTGGCGATGCTGAACAACCTGCCCCCGCTGGCGCCGTTCCGGCCCCGTCTGTTCCAGGACATCCGTGGCTACAACAGCGAAAAGCTGGCACGCGATGTGGGGGCCGGCGCGACGGTCGGCATCGTGGCGCTGCCGCTGGCCATGGCCTTTGCCATCGCCAGCGGACTCAAGCCGGAGGCCGGCCTGTGGACAGCCATCATTGCGGGCTTCCTCATTTCCGCCTTGGGCGGCACCTCCGTGCAGATCGGCGGCCCGGCGGGCGCCTTCATCGTCATCGTGTACGGCATCGTCGAACGCTACGGCGTGGCCAACCTGCTGATCGCCACCGCCAGCGCCGGTGTGCTGCTTTTCCTGCTGGGGCTGTTCCGGCTGGGTACCCTGGTGCGCTATGTGCCGGTGAGCGTTGTGATCGGCTTCACCAACGGCATTGCGGTGCTCATCGCCCTCTCGCAGGTGCGCGACTGGCTCGGGCTGGACATCGCCAAGATGCCGGGCGACTTCTTCGGCCAGATCGCCACCATCGCCGAGCACCTCGGCAGCTTCAACCCCTACGCCTGCCTGCTGGGCGTGCTGTGCGTGGTGGGCCTGTTCATCTGGCCGCGCCTGTGGGCGGTGGACTCGCAGTTCCGGCGCCAGCTGGAGCAGGTGGACACCATCAGTGCGCTCAAGGCCACCTCGCGGCTGCCGGCCCCGGTGGTGGCACTGGTGACGCTGTCGCTGCTCGCCTGGCTTTTGAAAATGCCGATCGAGACCATCGGCACCCGCTTCGGCGGCATCCCCCAGGGCCTGCCCGCGTTCGAGCTGCCCGACTTCAGCTGGCAGACCGTCAAGCAGCTGGTCACGCCCACACTCACCATCGCCTTGCTGGGCGCAATCGAGTCCCTGCTCTGCGCCCGAGTGGCCGACCAGCTGAGCGACGCCCCCAAGCACGACCCGAACCAGGAACTCATGGCGCAAGGGTTGGCGAACTTCGCTGTGCCTTTCTTCGGCGGCATGCCGGCCACCGGCACCATCGCGCGCACGGTGACCAACATCCGCTCGGGCGCGGTGTCGCCGGTGGCCGGCATGGTGCACGCCGGCACACTGGCGGCGGTCGTGCTGATGGCCGCACCGCTGGCGCAGCACATCCCGCTGGCGGTGCTGGCCGGGGTGCTGCTGTTCGTGGCCTGGAACATGGGCGAATGGCGCGAGTTCGGTCGCCTCAAGCAGTTCACCAACCACTACCGCCTCATGATGGTCTCCACCTTCCTGGTGACCATCGTGTTCGACCTCACTGTGGCGGTGGAACTGGGCCTGGTGCTGGCCTGCCTGCTGTTCGTGCGCCGGCAGAGCGACATCTTCCGCGCCGACCCGGTGCCCCAGCAGCACCCGGGGCAGGTCCATTTCCGGCTGTACGGCTCGCTGTTCTTCGGGGCCGTCGCCAAGATCGACCCCCTCGTGGCGGCGGTGGAACGGGCGCCCGCCGGCCTGGCGGTGACGCTGGACGCGAGCCGGCTCATCTCCCTGGACACCACCGGGCTGGACGCGCTGGAACAGCTGCACAAGGCCATCCTCAAGCGTGGCGGCACGCTGGAACTGACCGAACTGAACCCGCAACCGCAGTCGCTGATCGAGCGCTCCGGCTTCGGGGCCCGGTTGCGCGGCGAGGCGGTCGATCCGCACGCCGGATGAACTGGCCCGCCCGGTAAAATCGCGGGTTTTCCGCTGACCGGCGCACTGCGCCCACCCGCCATGAGCATTTTCGGCCGCCCCCACTACACCTCCGACGTCACCCAGTTCATCGACCAGCTCAAGTCCAGCAGGCCCGACATCGAACAGGGACAGCGCGAAGGGCGCTCGCTCCTGTGGGACAAGCAGGTCGACCGAGACCTGCTGGCCCAGGCGCAGGCCGCGCAAGTGCCGCAGCAACCCTACGTCTACCAGACCCAGCCGGATCCGCACTGAGCACGGCCGTTCAGAGCCCGAAATGAGCAACGAGGCCGGCGCACTCGATGCGCCCCCCGAAGGTCTGGACGCCGTGCTGCCGGGCGTGGTCGACCAGGTGGCCCTGGCGCGTCTGTACGGCGAGCCGCTGTTCGACCTGCCGCGCGACCTTTACATACCGCCCGACGCGCTGCAGGTCTTCCTCGAGGCTTTTGAAGGCCCGCTGGACCTGCTGCTGTACCTGATCCGCAAGCAGAACTTCAACATCCTCGACATCCCGATGGCGGCGGTGACGCGCCAGTACCTGAGCTACGTGGACGAGATCCGCGCCAGCAACCTGGAACTGGCGGCCGAGTACCTGCTGATGGCGGCGATGCTGATCGAGATCAAGTCGCGCATGCTGCTGCCGCCCAAGAAGACGGCCGAGGGCGAGGAAGCCGAAGACCCCCGCGCCGAGCTGGTGCGCCGCCTGCTCGAATACGAGCAGATGAAGCTGGCGGCCCAGCGCCTGGCCGAGATGCCGCAGTACGGCCGCGACTTCCTGCGCGCCCAGGTCTACGTCGAGCAGGCGCTGCAACCCCGCTTCCCCGATGTCAGCGCCCTGGACCTGCAGTCGGCCTGGCGCGACATCATGAAACGCGCCAAACTGGTCCAGCACCACAAGATCAGCCGCGAGGAGCTGTCGGTGCGCGAGCACATGAGCATCGTGCTGCGCCATCTGCAGGGTCGCAAGTTCGTGGAGTTCGGCGAACTGTTCGACACCTCCCGCGGCCCGCAGGTCATGGTCGTCACCTTCATTGCCATGCTCGAACTGGCCAAGGAAACCCTGATCGAGCTGACCCAGGCCGAGGCCTTTGCGCCGATCTATGTGCGCCTGGCGTACACCCCTGCATCATGACCACCCACCATTTCGACGTCCTCATCATCGGCAGCGGACTGGCCGGCCTGACCGCCGCCCTCAAGCTGGCCCCCACGCACCGCGTGGCCGTCGTCACCAAACGCGGCATTTCGGACGGTTCCAGCAACTGGGCCCAGGGCGGCATCGCCGCCGTGCTGGCCGAGGGCGACAGCTACGCCTCCCACGTCGACGACACCCTGGTGGCCGGCGCCGGCCTGTGCGACCTCGAGGCCACGCAGTTCACGGTGGAGAACGCGCCTGCCGCCATCGCCTGGCTGCAGGAGCTGGGCGTGCCCTTCTCCACCGAAAACGGCGAGCTGCACCTGACCCGCGAAGGGGGCCACACCCACCGCCGCATCGTGCACGCCACCGACGCCACCGGCGCCGCCGTGCAGACCACGCTGAGCAACCTGGCCCGCAAGACGCCTGGCATCACGTTCTTCGAGAACCACATGCTGGTGGACCTGATCACCGACGCCAAGCTGCCCGGCCACCAGACCGGCGACGGCCCTCAGCGCTGCCACGGCGCCTACGTGCTGGACGTGGACCGGGACGAGGTCGAGACCTTCTGCGCGCCGCACACCATCCTGGCCACCGGCGGCGCGGGCAAGGTCTACCTCTACACCACCAACCCCGACACCGCGACCGGCGACGGCATCGCGGCCGGCTGGCGTGCGGGTTGCCGTGTCGGCAACATGGAGTTCATCCAGTTCCACCCGACCTGCCTGTACCACCCGCACGTCAAGAACTTCCTCATCACCGAGGCAGTCCGCGGCGAGGGCGGTCAGCTCAAGCTGCCGCCGCAGCTGGGCGGTCACCGCTTCATGCCCGACCACGACCCGCGCGCCGAACTCGCACCGCGCGACATCGTGGCCCGTGCCATCGACTACGAGATGAAGAAGCACGGCCTGGACTGCGTGCACCTGGACATTTCCCACAAGAGCCCCGAGTTCATCCGGGAGCATTTCCCCAACATCCTGGCCCGATGCGCCGAGCTGGGCATCGACATCACCAGGGAGCCGATCCCGGTCGTGCCGGCCGCGCACTACACCTGCGGCGGCGTGGTGACCGATCTGGCCGGCCGCACGGACATCGACGGCCTGTATGCGGTGGGCGAGACCACCTGCACCGGCCTGCACGGCGCCAACCGACTGGCCAGCAACTCGCTGGTCGAGTGCATGGTGTTTGCGCAGGCGGCCGTCAAGGCCATCCACACGGCGCCGTCCGCCCCCCGGCCAGAGATCCCGCTGTGGGACGCCAGCCGCGTCAAGGACGCCGACGAACAGGTCGTCATCTCCCACAACTGGGACGAGCTGCGCCGCTTCATGTGGGACTACGTGGGCATCGTGCGCACCAACAAGCGGCTGGAGCGGGCGGCCCACCGCATCGCGCTGCTGCAAGGCGAGATCCAGGAGTTCTACGCCCAGTTCCACGTCACGCGCGATCTGCTGGAGTTGCGCAACCTGGTCCAGGTGGCCGACCTGATCGTGATGTCGGCCATGCTGCGCCGTGAAAGCCGCGGTCTGCATTACAGCCGCGACTACCCTGACAAGCTGCCGGAAGCCCGTCCGACCATCCTCGTTCCTCCGGCGCGCTGATCACCCGCACCGACCGCGGTGGTGCGCGTCTCGCGATACAGTAAGGGGATGATCACCAACGCCGATCCCGGCAGCCTCGCCCCGCCTGCGCCGCAGGCCCATCCCGCCGCCAGCGCAGCGGCGGCGAGCTTCGCTGCGTTGCTGGGTCGGCTGGACTACCTCGGCGCGACCGACATCGAAGCGATCCGGCGAGCCTACCGCTTTGCCGACGAGGCCCACCTCGGCCAGTTGCGCAAGAACGGCGATCCCTACATCACCCACCCGATCGCGGTGGCGGCCCAGTGTGCCGAGTGGAAGCTGGACGCCCAGGCGCTGATGGCGGCGCTGATGCACGACGCCATGGAAGACTGCGGCGTCAGCAAGACGGAGCTGGTCGAACGTTTCGGGGCACCGGTCGCGGACCTGGTCGACGGCCTGACCAAGCTGGAGAAGCTGGCCTTCGACACCCGCGAGCAGAACCAGGCCGAGTCTTTCCGCAAGATGCTGCTGGCCATGGCCAAGGACGTGCGGGTCATCCTCATCAAGCTGGCCGACCGCACCCACAACATGCGCACCATGGGCGACATGCCGCGCAACAAGTGGCAGCGCATCAGCAGCGAGACGCTGGAGATCTACGCCCCCATTGCGCACCGGCTGGGCCTGAACTTCACCTACCGCGAGTTGCAGGACCTCTCGTTCCGCTTTCTCCACCCATGGCGCTACGAGGTGCTCTCCAAAGCACTGAACAAGTCCCGAAACCGCCGCCGGGACCTGATCGCCCGGGTGCAGAAAGAGGTTGAAGGCGCGTTTGCCAGGCACGGCATGCAGGTGCGCATCGTCGGCCGGGAAAAAACGCTCTACTCCGTCTACCGCAAGATGGACAGCAAGCACCTGTCGTTCTCGCAGGTGACCGACATCTACGGCTTCCGCATCGTGGTGCCTGAACTGACCGACTGTTACACCGGCATGGGCCTGCTGCACCAGCTGTACAAGCCGGTGCCGGGCAAATTCCGCGACTACGTGGCCATTCCCAAGGTCAATGGCTACCAGTCGCTGCACACGACCCTGATCGGCCCCTTCGGCACCAACATCGAGTTCCAGCTGCGCACCCACGCCATGGACGTGGTGGCCGAATCGGGCGTCGCGGCCCACTGGCTCTACAAGGCCAACGAGCCCAACAGCGACACCACCCAGCGCCTGGGCACGCAGTGGCTCCAATCCCTGCTGGACATCCAGCAGGAAACGCACGACGCCAGCGAGTTCTGGGACCACATCAAGATCGACCTGTTTCCCGACGCGGTCTATGTGTTCACGCCCCAGAGCAAGATCCTCGCGCTGCCGCGCGGCGCCACCGTGATGGACTTCGCCTACGCCATCCACAGCGGCGTGGGCAACCGCGCGGTGGGCGCGCGGATCAACGGCGAACAGCGTCCGCTGCGCACAGAACTGTCCAATGGCGACGTGGTGGAGATTCTCACCAGCGAATCCGCCGAACCCAACCCGGCCTGGCTGTCCTTCGTCAAAACCGGGCGCGCACGCTCCAAGATCAGGCACCATCTCAAGACCCTGGCGCAGGAAAAGACCCATCAGCTCGGTGAGCGCATGCTTGCCCAGGCCCTTCGCTCCGAGGGGATCGCCAGCCTTCCCGATGCCAGTGGCGAACACAAGGCCACCTGGGACAAGCTGCTGCGCTTCACCGGCAACAAGTCGCGCGAGGAACTGCTGTCCGACATCGGCATGGGGAAGCGCATTGCCAACATGGTGGGCAAAAAACTCGCCGTGCTGTTGGCCGAAACGGGACTCAAGCCCGACGCCGTGCTCATCAGCACCGAACGCTACGCCGCTGGCGAAGACGAATCCGTCTCGCAGGGCGTGGTCAGTCTGGATGGCAGCGAAGGCCTGTCGGTTCAGTTCGCCCGCTGCTGCCAGCCCATCCCCGGCGACCGAATCGTCGGCTACCTGGGCCGCGGCGAGGGTCTGATCGTGCATACCGAAGACTGCCCGACCGGCAAGCGCCTGCTGGCACGGGACGGCGAACGCTTCCTGCAGGTCGAGTGGGCCGACGAGCCCACGCGCCCGTTCGACACCACCGTGGTCGTCACTGTGACCAATGGCAAGGGCGTCCTCGCCCGTGTGGCGTCTGCGATCGCGTCGGCCGAGGCAGACATCACCCATGTGGACATGGGCGACGAACCCGCCCAGACGGCCACCGACATTCGATTCTCCGTGGCGGTGCGCGACCGGGTTCATCTTGCAGAGGTGCTGCGCAGCCTCAAGCGGACCACCTCGGTCATCAAGGCGCAGCGTTTCCGCGCGGCCTGAGCGCCTTGATCAGCCCCCGGGCGCGGGATAGCTGACGGAGAGGATTTCCAGTTCCTGGGTTCCTCCCGGCACCACCAGGCGGACCAGGTCACCCACGCGCGCCTTCAGCAGCGCCCTTGCCACCGGCGACACCCAGCTGATTTCGTTGCGGGCACTGTCCGCCTCGTCCACGCCAAGGATGGTCACCGTGGTTTCTTCGCCGTCTTCATCGGCGTAGGTCACGTTGGCGCCGAAAAACACCTGATCACCCCCGTGGTGCTGCGAACAGTCCACCACCTCGGCGATTTCCAGCCGACGGGTGAGGAAGCGGATGCGCCGGTCGATCTCGCGCAGGCGTTTCTTCCCGTACAGGTAGTCACCGTTCTCGGACCGGTCACCGTTGCTGGCCGCCCAGTGAACGATCTCGACGATGCGAGGGCGCTCGTCGTCGATGAGTCCCAGGAGCTCGGCGCGAAGTCGATCGTAGCCCGCGCGGGTGATGTAGTTCACCCCGGTGGGCAGCGCGGCCGTTTCGGGCAGATCGTCGTCGGAATCTCCATCGGTTTCGCGGGTGAAGGCTTTGCTCATGGAAGAACGGCCCCAGGAGAACGCTTCGGAAGCGGAAAAGAAAAAAGCCCGCAGCTTGTGGCTGCGGGCTTCTCTGTTTGGCGCGGCTGGCAGGAATCGAACCCACGACCCCTTGGTTCGTAGCCAAGTACTCTATCCAGCTGAGCTACAGCCGCGTAAGCCTCGCATTGTAGCACGACTTTTTTGGCTCTGACAACCGAATTTCTGAAAGGCCAAAAATGACAGCAAAGTTTGCCGCAGCAATTGCCTGAACGACGGAGGGTGCACCCGAAAGCCGCGCACCGGACCCACCCGGCGTGGCACCCTACTTGCCGCGCGCGGCCATGCACGCTGTCCTCGCGTTCTCGACCTTGCCGCTGTTTCTCGGCGCCCTGTTGAGCGACTGGGCCTACGCCCGCACCTACGAGATTCAGTGGACCAACTTCGCAGCGTGGTTGATCACCGGAGGCCTCGCCTTGACGTGCCTCGCGCTGGTATGGACCGCCCTGGACCTGTTGCTGCGCCCCGCGGCTCGCCGGGGGCGCGTTGGCATGACCTACCTGGTGTTGCTTCTCGCCAGCCTTGTGCTGGGCTCCGCCAATGCGCTGGTGCATGCGAAGGACGGCTGGGCCGCGATGCCCGCGGGCCTGCTGCTGTCGGTTCTCGTGCTGCTGGTGGCAGCGGCTGCCAGCGTGATCGGTCTGGGCAGCCTGCGAAGGAGCCGGACATGAGCAGGGAGTGGATCGTCAGGTCCGCGGTTGCGGCCGCCGTGGCCTCGGTGGCGGGAGGGGTTGTGTTGGCCTTGGGCGAGGGAGCCAAGGACCAGTACGGTGCGCAGCCCGAGCTGCCGCCGCCACAGCGGGGACTGCTGCCGCAGATGGGCATCGCCGAGCCCGCACCATGGGGTACCCGGCAGCCGACCGTGCCCCAGGGCTGGACGATCACGGCCATCGCCACCGGGCTGAAGATCCCGCGCCAGACGCTGGTGCTGCCGAACGGCGACATCCTGGTGGCAGAAGGCAAGGGCAAGGGCGCGCCGGTGCTGACGCCGAAGGACTACATCGCCGGCCTGCTCAAGTCCCGCGGCGCGACGCGGGTCGAGGGCGGCAACAGGCTGACGCTGCTGCGCGACGCCGACGGAGACGGCACCTATGAAGGTCGCTGGGTCTATGCCGACAAGCTGAACGCGCCCTACGGCCTGGCCCTGGTCGGACGTCGGCTCTATGTAGCGAACCAGGACGCGCTGGTGCGCTTCGACCACGAGCCGGGCCAGACACATGCAGGCGCTCCCCCGGTGACAGTGGCGCAGCTGCCCTCGGCGATCAACCACCACTGGACGAAGGCGCTGGCTGCGGATGCGCAGGGCCGCTTTCTCTACGTGGGCATCGGCTCGAACAGCAATGTCGGCGAACGTGGCATGGCCGTGGAAGAGAACCGTGCCATGGTGTGGCAGGTGGACGCGGAGACTGGGGCGTCGCGGCCGTTCGCGACCGGGCTGCGCAACCCGACCGCGCTCGCCTTTGAGCCGGGCACCGGCCAACTGTGGGGCGTGGTCAACGAGCGCGACGAGCTGGGCCCTGATCTCGTGCCGGATTACATGACCTCGGTGCGCGATGGCGCCTTCTACGGCTGGCCTTATGCGTACTGGGGACCGACGGTCGACTCGCGGGTGCGGCCCCACGACGCGCAGAAGGTGCATGCCACCGTGCGGCCGGACTACGCACTGCCCTCCCATTCCGCGCCTCTCGGACTCGCATTCGTCGGACCGGCCAGCAACCCGCTCGGCGAGGGCGCTTTCGTCGGTATGCACGGCAGCTGGAACCGCGATCAGCCGGTGGGCTACAAGGTGGTGTTCGTGCCGTTCCGCAACGGTCAGCCCAGTGGCGACCCGGTGGATTTCGTCACCGGCTTCCAGGCCGACGGCAAGACGATGGGCCGGCCGGTCGGGGTGTCGGTGGATGCGCAGGGCGCGGTGATCGTGGCGGACGACCTGTCCAACACCGTATGGCGCGCCACGCCCGCGCGCTGAACCTGGCAGGCTTCATGCCATACCCCAGGACAGCGCGTGCGGCAGCAGCGCGGCGACGACGCCCTGCGCGCAGGCGCACCACCACAGCAGCGCGCAGTTGTCGAAGCTCGCACGCTGCCGCGGTGTCAGCAGCCCGGCCGCACCCCGGGCGACAAGATACGCCGCGAACGTCGCGAGCAGGGCCACGTGAAGGCCCACGACCGACAGCAACGCGGCGACGGTGGCGCTCCACGCGTCGGCCCGCGGCGCCAGACCCGCCGCCACATGCGCCTGCAGCAGCAGCGCGAATGCACCGACCGCCAGCGCGGCCGCCGGCACCAGCAGCGCGGCCGCACGCCAGCCATCCAGCACCTGTGTGCGCAGCCGGCGTGCCCGCCAGGCGACCAGCGCGGCGCTGAGCACAAAGCCGACAGCTGCGCCCGCCACGCTGCGCGTCTCGGGCAGCGCCGCGCCGGGCGGCGGACAGCTCACCGCCTGCATCGACACGTGCAGGTGCGCGAAGACCATGGACGCGAAGACGGTCATGTCGACGATGACGAGGATCACCGTCGCCCACCAGGAGTGCGAGGCCAGCAGCACCGCACCGACCGGGACCTGCACGCCCTCCCCCACCACCGCCGAGGGCACACCAGGCAGGCGGTCGGTCTGCCACAGCCAGGCGATGGTGCAGGCCACCGCCACCAGGCCGAACGCGTGCGCCGTCCACACCCACTGGACCGTCAGCAGCAGGAAAAAACCTGCCGTGCCCAGCGCTGCAAGCACGGGCAGCCAGCTCGGCCCGGGCAGCACGATGAGGTGGCGCAGCGCCGCCCGCCGGGGGCTGGTGATCAGCGTCTCGCGCCGCCCGGTGGCGGTGCCGGGCAGCCAGTGTTCGCCACGCACGATCTCCTCGGCCAGCGCCGGCTGGTGCCACAGCGGGTCGTGGTGCGCCACCTGCGGGATGCTGCGCAGCCCGTAGGTGTCCGAGGGCACCCACTCCAGCGTCGCCGCGCGCCAGGGATTGCCGTGCGGCCGCTGCGGCCGCCGCACGGTGCGCACCACGTCCACGGCCAGCAGCGCCACGCCGGCCGCGATGACCAGCGCACCGGCGCTGGACAGCAGGTTCGGCAGCTCCCAACCCAGGCCGGCCGGGTAGGTGTAGACGCGCCGCGGCATGCCCAGCACGCCGGCGATGTGCATCGGGAAGAAGCCGAGATGGAAGCCACCGAAGACCAGCCCGAAGACCCAGCGGCCCAGGCGTTCGTCCAGCCGGTGGCCGTTGCCCAGGGGAAGCCAGTGGTACAGCGCCGCGAACAGCGGGAACACCACGCCACCGATCAGCACATAGTGCAGATGGGCGACGATGAAGTACGAGTCGTGGGCCTGCCAGTTGAACGGCAGCACCGCCACCATCACGCCGGTCAGCCCGCCGGCAACGAAAGTGAACAGGAAACCCAGCAGGAACAGGGTCTGCGTGTCCGGCCGCACGCGGCCGCGCCACAGTGTGGCGATCCAGGCGAACACCTGCACACCGCCCGGGATCGCCACCGCCAGACTGGCCGCCGACACGAAGCTGAGCGAGAGCGAGCCCAGGCCGGCGGTGAACATGTGGTGCGCCCACAGTGCGAAGCTGATCAGCGCCACCGCAAACAGCGCATGGACGACGGCACGGTGACCCGCCAGCGGTGTCCCCACGGCCACCGGCAGGATGGCCGACACCATGCCCGCGGCGGGCAGGAAGATGATGTAGACCTCCGGGTGGCCGAAGAACCAGAACAGGTGCTGCCACAGCAGCGGGTCGCCGCCGCGCGACGCGTTGAAGAACGGCCAGTCGAACGCACGCTCCATCTCGAGCAGCGCGGTGCCGGCGATCATGGCCGGGAAGGCGAACACGATCATCAGCCCGACCACCAGCATCGCCCAGGCGTACACCGGCATGCGCGCAAGCGTCATGCCCGGCGCGCGCGTCATCAAGAGGCCGATGATCAGCTCGATGGCGCCGGCGATGGCCGAGATCTCGATGAAGCCGATGCCCAGCAGCCAGAAGTCGGCATTGAGGCCGGGCGAGTGCGCGCGGCTGGTCAGCGGCGGGTACATGAACCAGCCGCCCTCGGGTGCCAGGCCGACGAAGATGGTGCAGAAGAACGCGAACCCGCCAAAGGCATAGGCCCAGTACGCATAGGCCGACAGGCGCGGGAACGGGAGGTCGCGCGCGCCCAGCATGTTGGGCAGCAGATAGACCGCGACGGCCTCGACCACCGGCACTGCGAACAGGAACATCATCACCGTGCCGTGCAT
The DNA here is from genome assembly GCF_031020795.1 of Hydrogenophaga pseudoflava. Classification (GTDB taxonomy): domain Bacteria; phylum Pseudomonadota; class Gammaproteobacteria; order Burkholderiales; family Burkholderiaceae_C; genus Hydrogenophaga; species Hydrogenophaga pseudoflava_A. Next base: position 68,409 of record NZ_JAVHJP010000007.1, on the reverse strand, counting down.
GGTGAAGAGCTGGTCGTAGGTCCGTGGACCGACCAGGTCGGCGTCGGGCAGCGCGAGCTGCGCGCGCATCACCAGCGCCAGCACGCCGGCCAGCAGCAGGAAGATGAACGCGGTGCCGATGTAGAGCTTTCCGATGAAGGTGTTGTTGACCGCGCTCATCGAACGCCAGCCCCGTGGCAGCATCCACACGTCGGCCAGGCGTTCCAGCTCGCCCGGTGGACGCGGCAGCGGGTTCGGCAGCGGCGTCATCGCAACTGCGCCAGGTAGGCGGCCAGCGCGTCCAGCGTCGCGCGGTCGAGGTGGCCGTACGAGGGCATGCGGGCGCCGGGCTTCAAGGCCTGCACGTCGGCGATCCAGCGCGCCAGCGCTTCATGCCCGTTTGGCAGCGTGCCGGCGCCCAGATGCAGGCGGCTGGCCACGTGGGTCAGGTCGGGCGCGAGCGCGGCACCCTCTGCGACACCGCGCACGGTGTGACAACCCGCGCACAGCTCAACGAAGGAGCGGCGGCCGCGCTCGGCCAGCGGGCCCTCGGGTGTGGCCGCCGGTGCGGCCTGTGCCGCAAGCCAGCGCTCGAACTCGTCGGGCGCCTGCACCACCACGTGCAGCGCCATGCGCGCGTGCTGGACACCGCAGTACTCGGCGCAGACGCCGCGGTGCACACCCGGGCGCTGCGGCGTGACCACCAGCCGGTTGACGCGGCCGGGCACCAGGTCCATCTTGCCGCCGAGCGCCGGCACCCAGAAGCTGTGGATGAGGTCCGGGCTGCTCAGGCCGATCTGTACCGTGCGGCCCACCGGCAGCCGCAACTCGTTGGCGACCGCCACCCACTGCGTGCCGGCCGGATCGCGGTAGCGCACCTCCCACCACCAGGGATGCCCGGTCACGCCGACCACCAGCGGATCGGCCGGCGGCCGCTCCAGTCCTTCGGTGCGCACCAGGCTGTAAGCCATCAGCGCGCTGAGCACGATCACCGGAAAGACGATGCCCCCACCCACCGTCCACCATGCGGTCGGCAGCACGCGCCGGCGCTGGCGCCCGCGCAGCGCGAGCATGAGCAGCGTCAGCACCAGCGCGAAGACCAGCGTGCCGCCGGCGAACAGCACACCGGAGACTTCGGCCAGCGCCGCCGCCTGCGTGCTGGCGGAGCCGGTGAGCCAGTTCACCGCAGCGCCATCAGGTATGCCGCCATGTCGCGCGCATCGGTGGCGGACACGCCGAGATCGGGCATGGCGGTGCCGGGCACCAGCGACTGCGGCGATTGCAGCCAGCGCTGCAGTGCGGCCGCCTCGTTCGGCACGCGCCCGGCGATGTAGCTGCGCCCTCCGAAAGCGGCCAACGTGGGCCCCACCTGCGTGCTGCGGCCGGGGACGCCCGGCACGGCATGGCAGCTGCCGCATTGGTAGTGGGCCAGCAGGAGCCGGCCGCGTTGCGCATCGCCACCCGGCACCAGCCGGTAAGCCTCACCCGGTGCGGGCGCACCGCTGCAGCCGCCCGCCGCCCCGGTGGCGAGGCCGGCGGCCAGCAGCGCGGAGGCGGCAGGGAGACGATGGGTCCGGACGGTCATCGCCATTCCAAGGCAATCCGCGTTCCTCCGCCGGGCGCGGTGTTTGCCGTCGGGACGCCACCAGCTGGCCCGCCGCGACCGACGCGAGCCGATCAACCGGAGAAGCGATGCAGCGGACCCTTGCCACCGTGGCCACCACCCTGCTCGCGGCGGCGCTCGTGGCAGCTGCCGCGGCGGCGTTCATCGTGCTGGGCGGGTTGTACGACGTCGGCGCCACGGTGCAACACACGCAGCCCGTGTACTCGCTGCTGGAGACCGCCATGAAACAATCGGTGCGTGTGCGCGCCGCCGGCATCACGCCGCCCGCCCTGCCTGCGGCCCTGACGCTGCAACGTGGCGCCGCCTGCTACCGCGACCAGTGCGTGCAGTGCCACGGCGCGCCCGGCATCGCACCCGGTCCCGTGGGCATGAGCATGCTGCCGCTGCCCGGCCCGCTGCTCGACGCCGGCCGGCACTGGCACCTGCGCGAGCTGTACTGGATCACGCGCCACGGCATCCGCATGACCGGCATGCCGTCCTGGGGCATGCGGCTGTCGGACCAGGACATCTGGGCCGTGGCCGGATTCGTCGAACAGATGCCACGCTGGTCCCCGCAGGACTATGCCGCGCATGTCGAGAACGCCGCCATGGTCGACTGCGCGCTACCCACCCGCGCCGCAGGCGCCACCGCAGCACCGCCCGCCGATCTGTCGCCCGACCGCCAGACGCGTCTGGTGCTGCGTCAGTACGCCTGCGTCAGCTGCCACCGCATCCCAGGCATGACCGGCTCCGACGTGCATGTGGGCCCACCGCTCGAGGGGCTGGCCAGGCGCGCGCTGATCGCCGGCCGGCTGCCCAACACGCCCGAACACCTGGTGCAGTGGATCCGCACGCCACAGGCTGTCAAGCCGGGCACCGCGATGCCGGACCTTGGCGTCAGCGAAGAACACGCCCGTCTGATGGCCGCGTACCTCTCGCGCCTGTACTGAGTGGTGCCCGGACCGGCGCAACAAAAAAGCCAACCCCGGAAGGTTGGCTTTTCAGTGTTTGGTGGGCCCCCCGAGAGTCGAACTCGGCACCAACGGATTATGAGTCCGCTGCTCTAACCAGGCATGAGCTAGAGGCCCTGCAAGGCCCGCATTGTAGGCGGCCGACCGGGCCGGATCACTTGTGACTGAGGGCGTTGCTCACCAGCTTGGCCGTCACATCGACGATCTGGATCATGCGGTCGTAGGGCATGCGCTGGGGGCCGATCACACCCAGCGTGCCCACCACCTGGCCGTCCACCTCGTAGGGCGCCGTGACCACCGACAGGTCTTCGAAGGGCACCACATGGCTTTCGCCACCGATGTAGATGCGCACGCCGTCGGCCTGGGACGACACATCCAGCAGACGGATCAGCTGCGTCTTCTGTTCGAACAGGTCGAACAGCTGGCGCAGGTGCCCCATGTCGCTGGAGAACTCGCTCACCGACAGCAGGTTGCGCTCGCCCGAGACCACCACCTCCTCACGTTCGGCGCCCGCGTCGGCCCCGATGTCGACGGCGGCCTGCATCAGCGAGGCAATCTCCCCCCGCAAGGCCTCGACCTCGTTGCGCAAGCGCGAACGCACCTCTTCCATCGTGAGCCCCGCGTAATGGGCGTTGAGGAAGTTGGCCGCTTCCAGCAACTGCGACTGGGTGAAGTTCGCCTGCGTGTGGATGATGCGGTTCTGCACGTCCCCGTCGGGCGAAACCAGGATCACCAGCACCCGGCGCTCCGACAGGCTCAGAAACTCGATGTGCCGGAACACCGAGGCGCGCCGCGGCGCCATCACCACCCCCACGTACTGCGACAGGCTGGAGAGCATCTGGGCGGCGTGGCTGATCACGCGCTGGGGCTGGGTGCCGGCCTGGAGGCCGGTGGCGCCGATGTTTTCGGCGCCCTGGATGTCCTCGCGCCGAACGGTGAGCATGGTGTCCACGAACAGGCGGTAGCCCCGGGCGGTGGGAATGCGCCCGGCCGAGGTGTGCGGGCTGGCAATGAGTCCGAGCTCCTCCAGGTCGCTCATGACGTTGCGGATGGTCGCCGGCGAAAGATCCATGCCGGCCGCCTTGGCCAGCGTGCGGGAACCGACGGGCTGACCGTCGGCGATGTAGCGCTCGACCAGGGTCTTGAGCAGAAGTTTGGAGCGGTCGTCCAGCATGTCTTCATTTTAAGGACGGTGCCACCCCTGAACAGCGGCTGGGGGCAAGGGTTTCCGGGGGTCTGGCCACCGTCGGCCCCTATGTTGTAATTTGTGCATGACCCAGCCCGACACCAGCCGCCAGACGGCCCCCGCGCCGAAGCGCCACCTGCGATTCGCCCACGTGGCCATCGTCGGCAAGTACCAGGCGCCGGGTTCGCGCAAGGTGGTCGAGGCCCTGGCCGAGTTCCTGCACGACGAGGGCTGCGACGTCTCCCTGGAGCGGGACACCGCGCTCAACACCGGCCTGCTGCAGTACCCAGCGCTGGACGTGCCGGCCATGGGTCAGGGCATCGATCTGGCGCTGGTGCTCGGCGGCGACGGCACCATGCTGGGCATCGGACGGCAGCTTGCGCGTTACGGCGTGCCGCTGGTGGGCATCAACCAGGGCCGCCTGGGCTTCATCACCGACATTCCGCTGGAGACCTACCGGGACAACCTGCGCGCCATCCTGCGCGGCGAATTTGAAGAGGACCCCCGGTCGCTGATGGCGGCCAGCGTCTGGCGCGACGGCCGCTGCGTATTCGAGGCCACGGCGCTGAACGATGTGGTGGTCAACCGCGGCGGCGTCGCCAGCATGATCGAGCTGCGGGTCGAGGTGGACGGCCATTTCGTGGCCAACCAGCGCGCCGACGGCCTGATCATCGCCACCTCCACCGGCTCCACCGCCTACGCGCTGTCGGCCGGCGGGCCGCTGCTGCACCCTTCCGTGGGCGGCTGGATCATGGTGCCGATTGCGCCGCACACCCTGTCCAACCGGCCGATCGTGCTGCCCTCGCACTGCGAGGTGGCGGTCGAGATCGTCTCGGGCAAGGACGCCAGCGCCAACTTCGACATGCAGTCGCTCACCAGCCTGCTGCACGGCGACCGCATCGTCGTGCGCCGCTCGGAGCACACGCTGCGCCTGCTGCACCCGCTGGGCTGGAGCTACTTCGACACCCTGCGCAAGAAGCTGCACTGGAACGAGGGCGCCTGAGAGCGGTCAAAATAGCCGCCTTCCCTCCGTTTGTTCCGAAGCCATGAGCCTCCGACGCATCGTCTTGCGTGACTTCGTCATCGTGCCCTCGCTGGATCTCGATCTGGCCCAGGGCTTCAACGTGCTCACCGGCGAGACCGGTGCGGGCAAATCCATCCTCATCGACGCCCTTCAGCTGGCGCTGGGGGCCCGCGCCGACAGCGGCGTGGTGCGCGAAGGCGCCGCGCGCTGCGAGATCGCCGCCGAGTTCGACCTGCCCGCGTCCTTGCGGCCCTGGCTGGACGAGCAGGGATTTGCTGCCGCTGAAGACGGTCTGCTGCTGCGCCGCACCGTCGACACAGAAGGACGCAGCCGCGGCTGGATCAACGGCAGCGCCGCCACGATGGCCCAACTCAAGGCCCTGGCCGATCACCTGGTGGACATCCACGGACAGCACGCCTGGCAGAGCCTGACGCGCGCCGAGGCGGTGCGCGGCCTGCTGGACGCCTACGCCGGCGTCGACACCTCGTCCGCCTCTGCGCTCTGGGCCGACTGGCGCCAGGCGCGCAAGACGCTGGAGAGCGCCACGGAGCGCCAGAACACGCTGCAGCAGGAGAGCGAGCGGCTCGCCTGGCAGATCAGCGAACTCGACAAATTGCAGCCTCGCCCCGGCGAGTGGGAAGACATCAACGCGCAGCACAGCCGCCTGGCCAATGCACAGGGCCTGATGGATGCCGCGCGCGAGGCGGCCGCGGTGCTGGACGACGAGGACAGCAGCGCTGCGTCGCTGATCCACCGGGCACTGTCGGCGCTGCAGGCGCAGGCCCACCTGGAGCCGGCCTTCAACGACGCCATCCAGGCGCTGCTGGCGGCCCAGGCCCAGGTGCAGGACACGGTGCACGGCCTGCACCACTACGCGCGCCACACCGAGTTGGACCCCTCCAGCCTGGAGGCGCTCGACCAGCGGCTGTCGCAGTGGATGTCGCTGGCGCGCCGCTACCGCCGGCCGCCCGAGGAACTGGCGGAGCTGCTGGCGGGCTGGAAGAAGGAGCTGGAGAGCATCGACCAGGCCATGGATCTGGATGCCCTGCGCGCCGCAGAACGCAAGGCCTGGGCCGCGTTCGAGCTGGAAATCAAGCGCCTGGGCAAGCTGCGCCAGCAGGCGGCGCCCAAGCTCTCGCGGGCGGTCACCGACGCCATGCAGACCCTGGGCATGCAGGGCGGCCGCTTCGAGGTGGGCTTGCAGAAACTGGACGAACCCCAGGCGCACGGCTGGGAGCAGGTCGAGTTTCTGGTGGCGGGCCACGCCGGCGTGAGCCCGCGGCCGGTCGGCAAGGTGGCATCGGGCGGCGAACTCTCGCGCATCGCCCTGGCGATCTCGGTGGTGACCAGCCGGCTGGGACAGGCCCCGACCCTGATCTTCGACGAGGTCGACTCGGGCATCGGTGGGGCCGTGGCGCACACCGTGGGCCAGCTCCTGCGCCAGCTCGGCCGCGACCGCCAGGTGCTCGCCGTCACCCACCTGCCCCAGGTCGCTGCCTGCGGGGATCACCACCTGCTGGTGAGCAAGCGCCAGAGCGGTGCGGTCACGCACAGCACCGTCGCTGCCATCACCCATGAGCAGCGCGTGAGCGAACTGGCGCGCATGCTCGGCGGCAACGACCGTTCGGAAGTCTCGCTGGCGCACGCACGCGAACTGCTGACCACATGAACACGCCGGACCCCGCCCCGCCTCTCAAGCCGATCGAGCTGGTGCTGATCACCGGCATGTCCGGTTCCGGCAAATCGATCGCCCTGACAGCCCTCGAGGACCTGGGTTACTACTGCGTCGACAACCTGCCGCCGGAGCTGCTGGGCTCGTTCATCGCGCTGGAGCAGAGTCACCGCGCCAGCAAGGTGGCGATCGCGATGGACGTGCGCAGCGCCGCGTCGCTGCCCGGCCTGCCCGCTCGCCTGGCCGAGATCCGGCACCAGCCTGGGCAGGATGTCCACCTCACCACGGTGTTTCTGGACGCCACCACGGACACGCTGGTGCGGCGCTTTTCGGAGACGCGCCGCCGCCACCCGCTGTCGCTCAAGCCCTCCAACGACGAGCACCGGGCGCTCACGGACGCCATCGAATACGAGCGCGAGTTGCTGTCGGAGTTGCGCGACCGCGCCCAGGTGCTGGACACCAGCCTGATCCGGCCTGCGCAGCTGCGCCGCCACATCAAGGAGCTGATCGGCGCCCAGCAGGCCCCGCTCACCCTGGTGTTCGAGTCGTTCGCCTTCAAGCGCGGCATTCCGATGGACGCCGACTTCGTGTTCGACGTGCGCATGCTGCCCAACCCGCACTACGAGGCCGAGCTGCGTCCGCTCACGGGACGGGACGGGCCTGTGGCCGCCTTTCTGGCGCGCCATGCCGAGGTGGCGGTGATGGAGGCGCAGATCGACACCTTCCTGCGCCACTGGCTGCCGCACATGCTGGAAGACCACCGGAGCTACGTCACCGTGGCCATCGGTTGCACGGGTGGACAGCACCGGTCGGTCTACCTCGTGGAGCGCCTGGCCAAGGCCTTTTCCAGCGCCTGGTCCACGCGGCTGCGCCACCGCGAGATCGATGGCTGGCCCACCCCGCCAGCCCGCTCGGCCTCCGCAGTCCCCTGACGGAGGTCAGCCGGGCAACTGCATCAGCAGGCTGCGCACGGGTGCAGGCAGGCCGACGTCGCCCAGTTGGGCTGTCGGCACCCACCACCCCTCCGCACGCGCCAGCTCCGCCGCGCCGGGACCAAGATCGACCAGCACAGGATGCAACCGCAGCTCGCGGTGGGTGAGCGCATGGGCCAGCGCAGGCAGGTGCCGGGACTTGGCTGCGAAGGGGCCGGCCAGCGCCAGCGCCTGCGCTTCGTCACCGGCCACCGGCACGCAGTGCAGGCCGGCCCAGATGCCGCGCGGCGGCCGCCGCTCCAGCCAGACGGCCGGCTGCCCTGCCACGCTCTTGCGCAACACCAGCAGCCACCAGCTCTCGTGCCGGCGGGCGATCCGCCGGGTCTTCACCGGGAACCGGTCGGTGGTGCCCGCGCGGCGGGCCTCGCACAGACCGGCCACGGGGCACCCATCGCAGGCGGGCCGCCGGAGCGTGCACACACCGGCCCCAAGGTCCATGAGACCCTGGGTATAGGCCACCATGTCGTCCGCCGAAGGGCGTTCGGGCAACAGCGACTGGGCCAGTTGCCACAGATCCTTCTGGGCACGGGTCTGGGAAAGATCGCCTTCGAAAGCCAGCAGGCGGCTGAGCACCCGGCGCACGTTGCCGTCGGCGATCGACACCCGTTCACCATGGCAGAACGCTGCAATCGCCGCCGCCGTGGAGTCCCCGATGCCCGGCAAGGTGGCCAGTTGCAGCGAGGTGGAAGGAAAACGTCCCCCGTGCTCCGACACTACGGCGCGGGCGCAGCGGTGCAGGTTGCGGGCGCGGCTGTAGTACCCCAGCCCGCTCCAGAGGGACATCACCTCGTCTTCAGACGCCGTGGCGAGGGCCTGCACGTCGGGAAAACGCTGCAGGAAGCGCTGGTAGTAGCCCAGCACGGTGCTCACCTGGGTCTGCTGCAGCATGATCTCGGACAGCCACACGCGGTAGGGATCGCGGGTGCCCTGCCAGGGCAGGCCATGCCGCCCGTCGCGGCGCTGCCAATGCACCAGTGCCGGTGCGAAACCGGCGATCACAGCGTCCGGGGCCTTCATGCCTCGACCGCTTCGGCCGGGGCTGCCTCGGGAGATTCGAGCAATTGGCCGGTCAGCTCGGCCAGCTTGGCGTCAACCAAGTTGAGTTCGGCCTGCTGGGACTGCAGTTCACGGATCCGTTCGTCCAGTCCGCTGGCGGCCTGCTGGATGCGCGACACCGCCTCGATGCGGCGGCTGAAGTTGCGGCGGCGCTCCCGCAGCTGGGCGTCCAGCTGGGCGGCCGCCGACTTGTTCCACAGCTCCACCGCGTTGACCGCCGTGTCGTAGACCACCCGCAGCCGGCTCATGAGCGCCCGCGCCAGGCGCTCGCCGAACTCGGGCTGGGCCAGCCGCAGGGCGTTGCCCAGGCTGAGGTACTGCAGGTGGCTCTTTTCGATGAGATCCAGGTCCTTCAGGTACTGCTGAAGCTGCGGCGGTGTGGGCGGTTGCAAAGAGAAGCTGTACTCGGCGTTGAGACCTTTGAAACTGCCTTCAAGCATGGACTGGATCTCGGCCGCCAGCTGGTCGGCCTTCAGAAGGTCGGCGCGCAGCTGTTCAAAGGTGTGTCCGTAAGCGCGGCGCACGCCCAGCTTGATGCCGGGCTGCTTGAGCGCCCGCGCCAGTTCGGTCACGCGCGACTTGAGATGGGAGTGCCCGAGCAGGGAGAACAGGTCCTTGAGCAGCCGCAGGTGCACCGAGCGCACGGCCTGGATCTTGGCGCCACTGGCGTCGAACTCGGCCTGCTCCTGCTCGATGCGCAGCCGCATCTGCTTGATCACTCCGGCGTTCTTGCCGCGCAGGCCTTCGAGTTCCTGCACCTGTTCGACCAGGTCACGGGCCCGGGTGTGCACCAGCCGCCCGGTCTCCTGTCGCAGGGCCTGCACCGCGCTGGCCACCGCCGCCCCCAGGATCCGGCGGCGCTGCCCCAGCAGGTCGACGCCCAGGGCGGTTTCCAGTTCCATCAGGTTGCTCGCCTGCAGCAAGCGCTCGTCCCGGCTGACCTTGGCCAGCAGGCCCTTCTGCGCGGACACGGCGATCACCTGCATCGGCGACAGACCCAGCACATCGGCCGACTCGGTGCGCTGGGCCGCGATTTGCAGCTGCACCTGCTCGGGGGTGCTCAGCGCGTCCCACATCGTGTCGATCTTGTTCAGGACGACCAGCCTGCTCGCCTGGGCTTCCGGCAGCCCGGCGATGTGCTGGCGCCAGATGGCGAGGTCCGACTTGGTCACGCCGGTGTCGGCTCCGAGGATGAACACCACGGCGTGCGCCTGGGGCAGCAGGCTCACCGTGAGTTCCGGCTCGGCCCCGATCGCGTTCAGTCCCGGGGTGTCCAGGATCACGAGCCCCTGTTTGAGCAGTGGATGGGCCATGTTGATCAGTGCATGCCGCCACTTGGGCACCTCGATCATCCCGTCGGAGCCCATCACCGGGTTGTCGTCCGGCAACTCGTCGTTCCAGAACCCCAGCGCGGTCGCTTCCGAACGGCTCACCCGCCGCACCTCGGCCACCTTCTGGATGGCACGGGCCAGCTGCTGGGGATCGTTGACGTCCAGGTCCACCCGCTCCCACTTGTCCGGCGCGTTGCGCCAGTCCAGCAGCGACTTGGACTGCAGGCGGGTCTCGATCGGTAACAGGCGCAGGCAGGGCGGGACTTCGGAGTCGTAGCCCAGCTCGGTGGGACACATGGTGGTGCGCCCCGCACTGGCCGGCATGATCCGGCGTCCGTAGCCCGCAAAAAACACCGCGTTGATCAGCTCGGACTTGCCGCGCGAGAACTCGGCCACGAACGCGACCATGATCTTGTCATTGCGGACCTGCGCATGCAGCTGGTCCAGGCGTTCGCGGACACCCGCCTCCAGCAGTTCGTGGTCCTGCAACCATTCGGACATGAGCTTGAGACGCAGAGCAAACTGCCTGCGCCAGGCGCCGTGGTCGTCGAATTCCTGGTTGAAGCTCATGGGCCGTCGGGGGAGTGAATCCAATCAATATAGCATCGCGCCCCTGCGGTGCTCACGGCGTCTGGCACAGCGGGCAGAAATAGGTCGAACGCTGTCCCTGGCGCAACTGCCGTATCGGGGTGCCGCATGTCCTGCAAGGCAAGCCCTCGCGGCCATAGACCATGGCGTCCATCTGGAAGTAGCCGCTCTGCCCATCCGCGCTGGAAAAATCGCGCAGGGTGCTGCCTCCCAGCGCCAGTGCACGCTGCAATACCTGAACGATGGCCCCATGCAGGCGCGTGGCGCGCGGGCGGCTCAACCGGTCGGCCCGCACCGTCGGGCGAATGCCGGCCATGAACAGGGCCTCGGACGCGTAGATGTTGCCCACACCGACCACCACATCACCGGCCAGCAGCACCTGCTTGATGCTGGACCGCCGCTGCCGCAGGGCCGCATGAAAACCAGCGGGCTCGAACCCGGGTTCCAGCGGCTCCACCCCGAGACCCTCCAGCAGCTTGCGGGCCCGCGGGTCTTCCATCGAATCGACCAGCACCACGGCTCCAAACCTGCGGGGATCGTGCAACCGCAGGACGCCCCGGGAGGTGTGAAGCTCGAAATGGTCGTGCAATCCCCGCTCCGGCAGCTCACCGGAAAACTGCAGACTGCCGGACATGCCCAGGTGAACGAGCAGCATCCCCTGGTCCAGATGGATGAGCAGGTACTTTCCCCGGCGACCGACCGCCTGCACCTGGCGACCGGTCAGCGACGAGGCGTCCGCACCCAAGGGCCAGCGCAGGGGCTTGCCCACCAGCGCGCCCTGGACCACCGCGCCGGCGATGCGATCCGCGAAACTGCGGCGGGTGACTTCGACCTCGGGCAACTCAGGCATCGGTGGCTGATTTCGAACGATGAAGGGAACGCCCGGCCGGACAGCGGACTCTCAGACATGCCGACTTGGACCCTTCCATTATCATGAGCCGATGAACACTTCGCCCGACCGCAGCCACCACCGCCCGCAAAGATGGAGTGTCCGGACCGTGCAACAAGCGGCGCTGTGCTTCGTGCTTCTGGCCAGCCCTGCGGCCCTGGTGATGGCCCAGGACAGCGCTGCTGCAGAGCCCCCAGTGTCCAACTCCGCGCTGTCTGCGCCGCTCTTCTATCAACTGCTGCTGGGGGAACTCAACGTCTCGTCCGGCGAACCCGGCACCGGCTATTCGCTGGTCCTGGACGCCGCCCGCAAGCAGAACGATCCCGACCTGTTCCGCCGCGCGGTGGAAATCGCCCTGCAGGCCCGCTCTGGCGACGCAGCGCTGGCCGCTGCACGCGCATGGTCGCAGGCCATCCCGGTCTCTCCCGAAGCCGACCGATTCGAACTGGAGATCCTGCTGGCGCTCAACCGCGTCGGTGAGACCGGCCCGGTGCTGCGCCGTCTGCTCGACCAGGCGCCCGCCGCTGCCCGCAACGATGCCATCAACGGCATCCCCCGCATCTATGGACGGGTGACCGACAAGGCGGCGGCCCTGCAGGTGGTGCGCGACGCGCTGGCACCGATCATCAAGCAGGGCACGCACGCGGCTGCTGCCTGGACCACCATCGGCTTCCTGGAGTTGGGCAGCAACCAGCTGCCTCAAGCCCTGGCATCCGCCCGCAACGGGCACGCCGCCGACCAGGCATCGCCGTTCCCCGCCCTGCTCGCGCTGGATCTCATGGAGCGCGGACAGACCGCTGCGGAAGCCGTGGTGCGAGGCCAGCTCAAGGCGAGCCCCCCGGTGGCGGGCAGCCCGGCCCCTGTGTCTCTGGGATACGCCCGCATCCTGTTCGACCTGCAGCGCAACGCCGAAGCACGCAGCCTGCTTGAAAGCCTGACCCGCCTCCAGCCCGAGGCCATGGAGCCCTGGCTGCTGCTGGCCACGCTGCAGGTGCAGGACAAGCGCCTGCCCGCCGCTACGCAGTCGCTGCAGACCTACATGGGCCTGGCCCGACAGGTTGGCGACGAGCGCGCCGCGCGCGGCCTGACGCAGGCCTACCTGCTGATGGCGCAGATCGCGGAACAGCAGCGGGACTTCCAGGCGGCCAGCGCCTGGCTGGACCGGATCGAGAACGCCGACGACATCATGGCGGCGCAGATGCGTCGCGCCTCCCTGCTGGCCCACCAGGGGCAGATGAACCGCGCACGCGCGCTGCTGCGCAACCACCCCGAACGGCGGCCCGAGGACGCGCGCCTGAAGTTTGTTGCGGAAGCACAGCTGCTCCGAGATTTCAAGCAATGGCAACAGGCCTTCGATGTCTACGGCGAGGCGGTCACCCGGTTTCCCAAGGACAGCGACCTCATCTACGACCAGGCCATGATGGCTGAGAAGCTCAACCGCATCGACGACATGGAGCGCCTGTTCCGCCAGGTGATCGAACTCAAACCGGACCACCACCATGCCTACAACGCATTGGGCTACTCCCTGGCCGATCGTGGGCTCAGGCTGGCAGAAGCCAGACAACTGATCGAAAAAGCCGTGTCCATGGCGCCCGACGACGCCTACATACAGGACAGCCTGGGCTGGGTGGAGTTTCGCAACGGCAACATCCCTCGCGCGGTGCAGATCCTTCAGGCCGCCTACGAAAAGCGCCCGGACGCAGAAATCGCCGCCCACCTTGGCGAGGTGCTCTGGGTCAGTGGCGACAAGGACCGGGCCTTGAAAATCTGGCGCGAAGGACTGCTGCTGGCCAGCGACAACGAGACCCTGCAGGGCACCCTGCAGCGCCTGCGCGTCAAGCCATGACCCGGTTCGCTCGATGGCGCCTCGCCCTTCTCGGCGCGGTGGTGCTGACGCTGGCGGGTTGCGCAACCTCCCGACCAGACGCCCCGAGGGACGCGTCGTCCTGGAGCGGCCGGCTGGCGCTCACCGTGCACAGCGAGCCACCGCAGTCGTACTCCGCCGGATTTGAGCTCCGCGGAGCTCTCGCGGCCGGCGAACTCCAGCTGACCTCTCCGCTGGGGACGGTGCTGGCATCGGTGCACTGGTCCGCGCAAGGCGCCGAACTGCGGCAGGGCACTCAGGTCACCCGCCGCCCGTCCCTGGACGAACTCACCACCGATCTCGGAGGCACGCCCCTGCCGGTGGCGGCGCTCTTCGGATGGCTGCAAGGCCAGGCAGCAGAGGCCGACGGCTGGAAGGCGGACCTGAGCCGCCACGCAGACGGGCGCGTGCTCGCCCGCCGTCTTCAGCCCCTGCCGACCGCAGAACTGCGCCTGGTCTTCCAGCCATGACCCCATCGCCCGCACCGCTGCAGCATCTGGAAGGTGTGCCTGCACCGGCCAAGCTCAACCTGTTTCTCCACGTCACCGGCCGCCGCGCCGATGGCTACCACCTCCTGCAGTCGGTGTTCATGCTGATCGACTGGATGGACACCCTGGACTTCGAGCTGCGCACCGATGGACGGATCAGCCGGGAAGACACTGTCTCCGGCCTTCCGGCAGAGGATCTTTGTGTGCGCGCTGCCCGGGCACTGAGGGAAGCCACGGGGACCGGTCTGGGCGTCCACATCCGCCTGCACAAGCAGATCCCCGCCGAAGCGGGCATGGGTGGCGGCTCATCGGACGCGGCCACCTGCCTGCTCGCCCTCAACCGGCTCTGGGGGCTCGGGCTGACACGGAGCGCACTCTCCCGCATCGGGCTGGCACTGGGTGCCGACGTTCCGTTCTTCCTCGGTGGCCACAACGCCTGGGTCGAGGGCGTGGGCGAAAAGCTCACCCCGGTGTCGCTGCCATCCGCCCGTTTCGTGGTGGTCAAACCACCCACCGGGGCGTCGACACCCGCAATTTTCAGTTCATCAGAACTGCAACGTGACACAAAAACTGCTATACTCCAAGGCTTTGCTGCAAACACCAATGCAGAAACGTTGAAGAGCGGTGTTCCCATCGCCTGCGATCTCCGGAAAATTCTGGCGTTCGGACACAACGACCTGCAGCCGGTGGCACAGACACTGTGCCCCGACGTGGTGCGATGCTTGAAGTGGCTGTCCGCCCGTGGTCTTCACGGACGAATGACCGGTTCGGGCACCGCGGTGTTTGCGCAGCTGCCGCAGGCAGCGGACCTCTCCGGCGCTCCGGCCGACTGGGTGGTTCGTGAATGCGGCAACATGGATGCACATCCATTGCTGGACTGGTGTCCCGGGTAAAATCGGGTCGGTCAGTCCGGTCAGCGGATGAGTGACCTGCGACATTTTTCGGGTGTCCGTGAAACGCAAGTTCCACGAATGTCCTGAGTAGGGGAGTCGCCAAGTTGGTAAAGGCACCGGATTTTGATTCCGGCATGCGAGGGTTCGAGTCCTTCCTCCCCTGCCACCCATTTTTTTGAACCACATCACGCAGCGGCCACGCCGCTGTCGGCCAGCCGCCCTGGTCGTTGAAACAGCTGGGAACACCATGCAAGTTCAGCCCCCTGATTTCATGATCTTCACCGGCAATGCCAACCCGGTTCTCGCTGCCGAAATCGCCCAGCACCTCAACACCCAGCTCGGTGCGGCCAATGTCGGCCGCTTCTCCGACGGCGAGGTCACGGTGGAGATCACGCAGAACGTGCGGGCCCGCGACGTGTTCGTGATCCAGTCGACCTGTGCACCGACCAACGAGAACCTGATGGAACTCATCATCATGGTCGACGCGCTCAAGCGGGCTTCCGCCGCGCGCATCTCGGCCGTGATTCCCTACTTCGGCTACGCCCGCCAGGACCGCCGTCCGCGCTCCAGCCGCGTGCCGATCTCGGCCAAGGTCGTGGCCAACATGCTGCAGACCGTGGGCGTCAACCGCGTGCTGACCATGGACCTGCACGCCGACCAGATTCAGGGCTTCTTCGACATCCCGGTCGACAACATCTACGCCTCGCCGGTGCTGTTGGGCGACCTGCGCGCCAAGAACTACGAAGACCTGCTGGTGGTCTCGCCCGACGTGGGCGGCGTGGTGCGTGCCCGGGCGCTGGCCAAGCAGCTGGGCTGCGACATGGCCATCATCGACAAGCGCCGCCCCAAGGCCAACGTGTCGGAAGTGATGCACGTGATCGGCGACATCGAAGGCCGCAACTGCGTGATCATGGACGACATGATCGACACCGCCGGCACGCTGGTCAAAGCCGCCGAGGTGCTCAAGGAACGCGGCGCCAAGCACGTCTACGCCTACTGCACCCACCCGATCTTCTCGGGCCCGGCCATCGACCGCATCGCCAAGGGCACGGCCCTGGACGAAGTGGTCGTGACCAACACCATTCCCCTGTCGCAGGCCGCCCAGGCCTGCGCCAAGATCCGCCAGCTCTCCGTGGCGCCGCTGATGGCCGAGACCATCGCGCGCATCGCTTCGGGCGAGTCGGTGATGAGTTTGTTCGCCGATCAGGACAACCTGTTCTGAGGCGACAAAAAGCAGGCTGTGCCCTGTGGTACAGCCTTTTTCAAACCGAGGCGTTCTGGTCGCGGAACCCCTCCAACGGAGTCAGTCATGCAATTCGTCGCTTTTGAGCGCGCCAAGCAGGGTACGGGTGCGAGCCGCCGTCTGCGCATCACCGGTCGCGCGCCCGGTATCGTTTTTGGTGGTGACACCACGCCCGTGACGATCGAAGTCGATCACAACGCGCTGTGGCATGCCCTGAAGAAGGAAGCCTTCCACGCGTCCATCCTGGACATGGAACTGGCCGGCAAGGTCCAGAAGGTTCTGCTGCGTGATGTGCAGTACCACCCCTACAAGCCGCAGGTCCTGCACGTGGACTTCCAGCGCGTGGACGAAAAGACCCGCCTGCACAAGAAGGTGCCGATCCACTTCGTGGGTGAAGAGAACTCGCCGGCCGTCAAGACCGACAAGTGCCTGGTCAACCATATCGTGACCGAGATCGAGATCGAATGCCTGGCCATGCAGCTGCCCGAGTTCATCGAGGTGGACCTGAGCGCTGCCGAGAAGGGCGCGACCATCCACACCGGCGACCTGAAACTGCCCGCGGGCGTGAAGATCGTGACGCACGGCCGCAAGGACATCACCATCGCCACCGTCGTCGAGCCGGTGGAAGAAGTGGTGGCCGCTCCGGTGGTGGCTGCTGCCGACGACAAGAAGAAGGGCAAGGGCAAGAAGTAATTCTTCTTGTTGTTCCTCCCGAAGGCCCGCCCTGTGCGGGCCTTTGTTCTTTGCGGGCCTCCATAATCCACCGCCATGATCCGACTCATCGCTGGCCTGGGAAACCCAGGTCCCGAATACGAGCAGACACGCCACAACGCCGGGTTCTGGTTCGTGGACGAGGCTGCACGCATCCTCAAGACCTCGCTGCAGATGGAGCGCGGGCACTTTGGCCTCGTGGCGCGCGCCAATGTGGGCGGGCAGAGTGTCTGGCTGGTGGAGCCGCAGACCTACATGAACCTCTCGGGCAAGTCGGTGGCGTCGCTGGCGCGCTTCTTCAAGGTGGCACCGGAAGAAGTGCTGGTGGTGCACGACGAACTGGACCTGCCGCCCGGTGAGGCCAAGCTCAAGAAGGGCGGCGGCCACGCCGGCCACAACGGCCTGCGCGACATCCACGCCCAGCTGGGCAGCCCAGACTACTGGCGGCTGCGCGTGGGCATCGGACACCCCGGCAACAAGAACGAAGTGGCGAACTGGGTACTCAAGAAGCCCTCACCGGACGACCGCATCGCCATTGCACAGGCGCTGGACCGGTCGCTCAAGGCACTGCCGCAGCTGATCGCGGGTGAGATGGACAAGGCAACGGCCCTGATCCACACCAGCAAGCCCCCGCGCCCCAAGCCACCGAAGCCTGTACCGGCGACAACCGCTCAGCGCGCCGAGGGCGGCAACACCACCGGGCCGGGCGACGCCAGCGACTGACCCGCCGCCTGCAGGCGCTGGTACTTCTGCCACAGCGTCTCATGGTTCTCCACGTGCGCCGGGTCGACCGGGATGCACTCCACCGGACACACCTGCACGCACTGCGGCTCGTCGAAGTGGCCCACGCACTCGGTGCAGCGGTTCGGGTCGATCTGGTAGAAGTCCTCGCCCATCGAGATCGCCTGGTTGGGGCACTCGGGCTCGCATACGTCGCAGTTGATGCACTCCGCGGTGATCATCAAAGCCATGGTCTGCTCCTCACGCCTGGAGAGGGCGTGGCTTCAGCCGATCCGCCACCCCCGGGCTGACCATCCGCGACACATCGCCACCGAGCGTGGCAATCTCGCGCACGAGGGTGCTGGAGATGCACTGCAGCTCGGCCTGCGGCAGCAGGAACACGGTTTCCACCGTGGGCAGCAGCTTGCGGTTCATGGCCGCCATCTGGGCCTCGTAGTCGAAGTCGGTCATGTTGCGGATGCCGCGCACCACGGCGCAGGCACCCTGCTCCCGACAGAAATCCATGATGAGTCCGTCGAACGGCAACACACGCACCGGCAGCCCGTCCAGGGCCTCGGCGGCCATGGCCATGCGCTCCTGCAGCGAGAAGCGCGTCTTCTTGTGGTGGGCGATGGCCACCGCCAGGATCAGCTCGTCGAACAGCCCGGCGGCGCGGCGCACCACGTCCTCATGGCCGAGCGTGAGCGGGTCGAAGGTGCCGCTGTAGACCGCGATGCGGCGGATGGAGGAGACGGGATCGGACATGCCGGGATTATCGGCCAAGGGGCGGCGGCGGCCGGAGAGCCGGGCCACTTGTCACTGCGGTGGCAAGGGGCGCAGAAGATGGAAATGCACCTGCCCGGCCTTGCCGTGGCGGTGCACCTGCAGGCCAATCTGCGCGAGTTCGTCGTCGCCCCAGGTGCGCGGCGCCTCCAGGTAGATCAGGCCGGTGTCACCCAGCGCCAGACGGGCCGACCGCAGCGCCGCGCCGAACAGCTCTTCGTTGCCGCCGTCGCCGAACGGCGGGTCGAGGAACACCAGATCCAGCCCCTGCCCGGCCCGCTGGCGCAGCGCGGCGACGCCGTCGCCGCGCTCGACGCGCACCGTCTCCGCCTTGAGCCGTTGTGCGACCGCCTGCAGGGACTTGCACAGCGCCGGGTCCTGCTCCACCAGCGTCACCGCTGCGGCGCCGCGCGAGCCGGCCTCCAGCCCGAGCGCGCCGGTGCCTGCGAAAGCGTCGAGGCAGCGCCACCCGCTCAGGTCCTGACCCAGCCAGTTGAACAGCGTCTCGCGCACACGCGAGGGCGTGGGCCGCAGGCCGGGCCGGTCGGCCACGGGCAGCTTGCTTCGTTTCCACTGGCCGCCAATGATGCGGACCTCGTGCGCGGCCTGGGCGGCGGGACGTGGCGGTGCTTTGTTCATGCGCCGAGCTTAACCAGTCAGGGCTGTGCGCCCACGACCACCGTCACCACGCGGTCGGGCTGCAGCACGCGCGCAAACGAGCGCCGGATGTCCTCCACCGTCACCGTCTCCACGCGGCGGGTCCAGCTCTCCAGATAGTCCAGCGGCAGGCCGTTCCAGGCGATGTTGGCCACGTTGTCCAGCAGCTTGCGGTTGCTGTCGAAGCGCAAGGCGAAACCGTTGACCAGATAGTCCTTGGCGGCCCGCAGCTCGGCTTCGGTGGGGCCCTCGGCGACGAAGCGGCGCACGACCTCGCGCGCCACCTGGACCGCCTGGTCCGCCTGGTCCGGCCGCGTCGTCAGTCCGACTTGGAAGGCGCCCGCGTGCAGGCCGGGCGCGAAGTAGCTGTAGGCGCTGTAGCTCAGTCCCCGCTTTTCGCGCACCTCGGTGGACAGGCGCGAGACGAAGCCGCCACCGCCCAGGATGTAGTTGCCGATGAACAGCGGGAAAAAGTCGGGGTCGTTGCGCCGATGGCCGGGCTGACCGATCAGGACCTGGGCCTGCGCGACCTCGAAAGGGATGCGCCGCTCGACGGCGCTTGCCAGTGGCGACACCTCGGCCACCGCCGGCAAGGTTTCGCAACCATGGGGCGCCAGCGGTGCCACGAGCTGGTCGGCAATGCGCCCGGCCATGGCGCGGTCGATCGCCCCCACCATCACGATCTGGGCCCGGCAGGCCGCCGCATGGCGCCGGTAGAAACCGCGCAGGTCGTCCACGGTGATGGCCTCCAGCGTGGCCGCGGTGGCCTCGCGGCCGTACGGGTGGGCGCCGTACACGGCCTGGGCGAAGGCCCGCCCGGCGTGGGTGGCGGGGCGCGTCTCGGCCTCCTTGAGGGCGGCCAGCCAGCGCTGGCGGTCGCGCTGCCAGACGGCCTGCGGCCACGCTGGCGAGGCCAGCTGGCGGACCGCGAGTGCCAGGGAGCGCTCCAGCAGGTCGGGCTCGGTGAGCGTGCGCAAGGACACGCTGAAACGCTCCAGCCCTGCGCTCACGCTCAGTTGCGCGCCCAGGTCGACCCAGGCCTCGCTGAGGGCGTTTTCATCCAGCGCGGCCAGCGTGTCCTGTGCCGCCACGCCGGCCGACATCATCGAGGCGGTGGCGCTCGCCAGCCCGGCGCGCTCCGCCGGATCGCGGCGCGAGCCGCCGTCGAAGTCGATCTGCACGTCCAGCATCGGGATCGACGGGCTGGCCACGAGGTAGACACGGGCGCCGCTTGGATGGGTCCAGTGCTGGATCGGAATCACGGCCCACGCCGGCACACAGAACAGACACAGCAGGGCAAAGCGGAAGACGTTGTTCATCGTTGGATCACCGGGTGTCAGTGGCGGCCCAGGGCGGGCCGGGGGCCTGTCCTGGCCGGAGCGCTGCGCTGCGACGGGTCGGGCACGAGCACGGCCACGCTCAGGCGCTCGTCGGAAAACAGGCGCTGAGCCACCGAACGGACCTGTTCGGCCGTGACGCCTCGCAAGGCATCCATCAGGCGCGCCGCGCTGCCGGGGCCGAGCCCGTTGATCCACCAGGTGCCCAACTCCTGCGCCTGGTTGTAGACCGAGTCGAGTTTGTAGATTTCGCCCGCGGCCCACTGGGTCTTGACCCGCTGCAGCTCGGCCTGGCCCACGCCCTCGCGCGCGATCCGGTCCA
Organism: Hydrogenophaga pseudoflava; assembly: GCF_031020795.1. Classification (GTDB taxonomy): domain Bacteria; phylum Pseudomonadota; class Gammaproteobacteria; order Burkholderiales; family Burkholderiaceae_C; genus Hydrogenophaga; species Hydrogenophaga pseudoflava_A. Next base: position 48,100 of record NZ_JAVHJP010000007.1, on the reverse strand, counting down.
GCTCGGCGCGCAGCGCTTTCTCGACCTCGGCCACGGCCACCCCCGCCGACGGCACCGCGGTCAACGTGAACTGCGCCGGACCGCGTCCCAGCGGCCCAAACCCAGCCCCCGCGCTGTCCGCCAGCCGGACACCACCCGCGCCCTGCACCAGCGCCCGGTCCAGCCGGGCGCCGCTGTAGCCGTCGAGCAGCGCGGACAGCACGACCAGCGCCAGCGCATCGCGAGATCCCTCATCGCGGGCGTCGGGGTCCTTCAGGCGCGGCATGGGCCAGGCCAGGGCGACCATGGCCTGCTCGGTCGCGGCGCGGTACTCCATGCGCCGCACCCCGGTCTGCGGCGGTTCGTCGCGCGGCTTGCGTTCGGGCAGCGCGCGGGCGGGGATGCGGCCGTAAATGGACTCCGCCAGCGCGCGCACCCGGTCAGGCTCCACATCACCCGCCACCACCACGGCGGCGTTGCCCGGCACATACCAGCGGCGGTGGAAGTCGCGCACGTCCTGCGGCGTCATCGCGTCCAGGTCGCTCATCCAGCCGACCACCGGCCGGCGGTACGGATGCGCTTGCAGCGCCATGGCACCGAAGGCCTCGAACATGCGCGCCCGCGGCGACTCCTCGGTGCGCTGGCGCCGCTCCTCCTTCACCACCTCGATCTCGCGCCGGAACTCGTCGTCGCTCCAGCGGTTGTTCACGAAACGGTCGGCCTCCAGCCGCATCACCGCCTCCAGATGGCGCGCGGGCACCTGCTGGTGGTAGGCGGTGGCGTCGCGGCTGGTAAAGGCGTTTTCGCGGCCGCCCAGCGCCGCCACGCGGCGGGAGAACTCGCCCGGCGCCAAACTGGGCGTGCCCTTGAACATCATGTGTTCGAGCACATGGGCCACGCCCGAGGTGCCGTCCACCTCGTCCATCGAGCCCACCCGCACCCACAGCATGTGCACCACGGTGGGCGCCCGCCGGTCGGGCTGCACCAGCAGGGTCATGCCGTTGGAGAGGGTGTAGGTCCGGGCGGCTTCGGAGGCGGACGCGGCGGCGGACCAGAACAGGGCCAGCGACAGCAGACCCCGCATCAGGGAGGAAAAAGCTCGTTTCATAGAATCCTGTGGATTCCAAAGATTGAAACATGTTCTCGTTCTTCCGAAAAAAACCGCCCGCCCCCGCACCGGCACCTGAACCGGCCCCAGCCGCCGCGCCCGCCCCGGCGGCACCGGTCGTCCCCCAGGCCACGGTGCCCACAGTGTTCAGTCCACCGGCCCCGCCTGCGGCGCCCGAACGCAAGGGCTGGCTGGACAAGCTCAAGGCCGGCCTGCGCAAGACCGGTTCAAGCATCGCCACCGTCTTCACCGGCACGCAGATCGACGACGCGCTCTACGAGGAGCTGGAGACCGCGCTGCTCATGGCCGACACTGGCGTGAAAGCCACCGAGCACCTGCTGGCCGATCTCAAGCGCCGCGTCAAGGAGTCGAAGACCACCGATCCGGCGGCCGTCAAGGGCCTGCTGGCCGACGCGATTGCCGACCTGCTTGCGCCGCTGCAGAAGCCGCTGGTGATCGGCGAGCACAAGCCGACCGTGATCATGGTCGCGGGGGTCAACGGCGCGGGCAAGACCACCTCCATCGGCAAGCTCACGCGCCACCTGGCCAACGAAGGCGCCAGCGTGCTGCTGGCCGCGGCCGACACCTTCCGCGCCGCCGCGCGCGAGCAGCTGGCCGTCTGGGCCGACCGCAACACGGTGGAAATCGTGACGCAGGAAGGCGGCGACCCGGCGGCCGTGAGCTTCGACGCGGTCAGCGCCGGCAAGGCGCGTGGCCGCGACGTGGTGCTGGTGGACACGGCCGGCCGCCTGCCGACGCAGCTGCACCTGATGGAGGAACTCAGGAAGATCAAGCGCGTGGTGCAGAAGGCCGACGGCACGGCGCCGCACGAGGTGCTGCTGGTCATCGACGGCAACACCGGCCAGAACGCGCTGACACAGGTCAAGGCCTTCGACGAAGCGCTGCAGCTCACGGGTCTGGTCATCACCAAGCTCGACGGCACGGCCAAGGGCGGCGTGGTCTGCGCCATCGCGCGCGAGCGGCCGGTGCCGATCTACTTCATCGGTGTCGGTGAAAAACTCGAAGACCTGGAAACCTTCAGCGCGCGCGAATTTGCGCAGGCCCTGCTGAACTGAACGCCTATTCGTCTTCGGTGTAGCCACGCCACTGCTTCATCGCGTTGCGCATGGTCAGCATCTGGCGTTCGAACTTGGGGCAGGCCTTGCACATCAGCAAATGCAGGCGCAGCCCGATGCGGTCTATCCACGGCAGTTGGCGGTCTTCACGGGCCACCATCAGTGCGGTGGCCTCCTTGCAGGTGCGGCGAAACGGGTAAGCGGCCTTCATGTCGTGTGTGCTCGTCCAAACCAGTTCAGTTCCAGGCACTCCCGCAGGCGCAGGCGGGCCCGGTGGAGCTGGACATAGAGGTTGGTCGGCGTCAGCCCCAGTTCCTTACAGATCTCGTCGCTGGAGAGCTCCAGCCATTCGCGCATCAGGAACAGACGTCCCTGCACCGGCGGCAGCTTTTCAGCGCAGGCGTTGAGCACGGCCATGAACTGGCGGCTGCCCAGCGACTGCTCGGGATCGCCCCAGTCGGCCGGCATCTGGGCGTGGTGACCGTCGGCCTTGAAGGCCATGTGCTCCAGCGGATCGGCGCTGTCGTCGTCCGAGCCGCTGTCCAGCGTCACCTCGCGCTGGCGCTGGCGCAGGATGTCGATGATCTTGTGCTTGAGGATGCCCACCAGCCAGGTGCGCATCTGGGAACGGCCCTCGAACGCCTGCGGCCTGGCCAGCGCGGCCAGCAAGGTTTCGGAAACGGCGTCCTCGGCCCATGCGTCGTTGCGCAGCTGCAGGCGCGCAAAACGCAGCAGGTAGGTGCGGCACTCGGCCACCTGGGTCTCGAAGTTGGGCGGGTTCTGGGTCATGGCCATTGGGCGATTCGCTGCGAGTGTAAGGAACCGACCCACGGAGGAACGAGAAATATTTTTGTGCGGCGTGTAAGAACCGGAAGACCCGACAGACAGACACGCAACCGCCTGGTGCCAACCACACAGCCTGGCGGTTGAACCTCAACCCAACAGGAGTCCCTTCCATGAACCAACGCACCATGATCTCCACCGCCGCCGCCTCGCTGATGTCGCTGGCGCTGCTGTCCGGCCCCGCCCTGGCCCAGGACGCGGCCAAGGAAAAATGTTTCGGCATCGCCAAGGCCGGGCAGAACGATTGCGCCAACCTCTCCGGCACGCACTCCTGCGCCGGCCAGTCCAAGGCCGACAACGACAAGGGCGAGTGGAAGTACGTCGCCGCAGGCACCTGCAAGACCATGGGCGGCCTGTCGATGGACGAGGCCAAGATGGGCATGAAGAAGTCCTGATCCGCAGCCGGCGATCACACTCTGCAAGTCCGCCACCATGACCACGCCCGCTCATCGGCCTTCTGCCGCAGCGCCCGAGGTGGGCATCGGCTGGCGGCACCCCCACTATGCGGCGCTGCTGGAACAGCAGCCAGCCCTTGACTTCCTGGAAGTCCATTCGGAGAACTTCTTCTCCCCCGGTGGTGCCGCGCTCGCGGTGCTGCGCGAGGGCCGGGAGCGGTACGCGGTGAGCCTGCACGGCGTGGGCCTGTCGCTGGGCTCGGCACAGGGTGTCGACGAGTGGCATCTGGCACAACTGGCCCGGCTGGTCCAGGCCATCGATCCGGTCCGTGTCAGCGACCACGCCAGCTTCGCGCGGGGTGCGGCGCTTCACGCCGCCGACCTGCTGCCCGTGCCGCTGAGCCGCGCGGCGCTCGATGCCATGTGCACGAACGTGCAGCGCGTGCAGGACCGCCTGGGCCGCCCCATCGCGGTGGAGAACCTCTCGGCCTATGTGCAGTGGCGCGGCGCCGAGATGGACGAGCCCGATTTCCTCAACACGCTCGCGCGGCGCAGCGGCTGCGGCCTGCTGGTCGACGTGAACAACGTCTTCGTGAACGCCCTCAACGCCCAGCTGCGTAGCGAGCACAGCGATCCGGTGGGCGCGTGCCGGCGCTGGCTGGACGCCATCGGGCCGCACCATGTCGCTGAGCTCCACCTCGCCGGCCACCGACACTGCGGCGACATCGTGATCGACGACCACGGCAGCCGCGTCGACGAACGGGTCTGGGCGCTGTACCGCCACGCCATCGGCCGCTTCGGTGCCGTGCCCACCCTGATCGAATGGGACACGGACGTGCCTGAACTGGCCGTGCTGCTAGCTGAGGCCGCCCACGCCCGCGAGGCCGCGGCGCAGGTGCTGGCCCCGGCCACCGACCAACAGACGGTCGCCGCATGAGCACCCCGGACTCCCTCACGCTGGCGCAGCAACAGCAGCTTCTGCTGGGCGCCCTGTTCGCGCGTCCGGGCAATGACCGGCACACGGCCGACGCGCGCCTGAACGCGCAGCTTGATGTGCGGCACGCCCAGACCGCGCGGGGCCTCGCGGCCTACCGCAGCAACGGCCACGCCATGGCCGAGCGCGCGCTGCAGGCCGCCTACCCGGTGATCGCCGCGATGCTCGGCGAGCAGAATTTCGCGCTGCTCTCGCGCGATCTCTGGCACAGCCACCCGCCGAGCCGCGGCGATCTCGCGCAGTGGGGCGACGCCCTGCCCGTCTTTGTGCAGCACAACGCGCAGCTGAGCGACGTGCCCTACCTGGCCGACGTCGCGCGCGCCGAATGGGCGCTGCACCGCGCCGCCAGCGCCGCCGACGCCGACCCCAACCCGGCCAGCTTTGTGCGACTGGCCAGGGAAGACCCGCAGGGCCTTGCCCTCACGCTCAGCCCAGGCACCAGCGTGGTGGGCAGCCGCTACCCGGTCGCCAGCCTGGTCACGGCCCACCTGCACGGCCGGCCCAGTCTGACCGAGGCGGCCCAGCGGCTGCGCGAGCAGCGGGGCGAGCACGCGCTGGTGTGGCGGCAGGGCCTGCGTCCGCACATCGCGGCCATGGGGCCTGCCGCCGCCGCGCTGGTGCAGGCGCTGCTGGGCGGCGCCGACCTGCCCTCGGCCCTCGACGCGGCCTGCGCCGCCGACACGGAGCCCCCGTCCTTCGACTTCCCGGCCTGGCTCACCGCCGCCGTCACCGACGGGCTGGTCATCGGCGTGCAGCGCCTGACCGACCCCGTCACCCACCTGGAGATGACCCCATGAACGCGACCCTGCTGCAACGCGGCCTGAACCTCTGGAACACCGTCACCGACGTCCTGGACAGCGCACGACCGCTGGCCGCGCTGCTCGCCCGGGCCTACCTGGCCCAGGTGTTTTTCCTCTCCGGCCTGACCAAGCTGCGCGACTGGGACACCACGCTGCTGCTGTTCACCGAGGAATACCGGGTGCCCCTGCTCTCGCCCGGTCTGGCGGCGGTCATGGGCACCGCGGGCGAGCTCGTGCTGCCGCTGATGCTGCTGCTCGGCCTGGCCGGACGCTTTGCGGCGCTGGGCCTGAGCGTCGTCAACGCAGTGGCGGTGCTCAGCCTGTCCGAGATCGCGCCGGCCGCGCTGCAGCAGCACATCACCTGGGGCGTGCTGCTGGCCGCTCTGGCGCTGTACGGCGTTGGCCGCTGGTCGGTGGACGGTCTGTGGCTCCAGCCGCGGTTGGCCCGCTGGCTGGGGTCTCCGGCCGCGCAGCCGCTGCGCGCGACCGTGAACAGGTAAGCTCGCGCAGGGGACCCCACCGAACGTCCCCGCCGCCTGGAGCCCCGCTTGGCAGACCTGTCCGCGCCCCCCTTCTCCACCCCATCAGGCCACCATGCTGGATAAGGCCCTCCAGCAGGCCCTGCGACCGGCCCTGGGGCGCGCGGGCGCGGTGCTGGTGCGTCTGGGCGTGGGCGCCGACGCGGTCACGCTGGCCGGCTTTGTCACGGGCATGGCGGCTGCGCTGGCCATCGGTGGGCGGCAGTTCGTGGCGGGGCTGGCGCTGCTGCTGCTCTCGCGCCTGCTCGACGGGCTGGACGGTGCGGTGGCGCGCGCCTCGGCGCCCACCGACCGCGGCGGCTTCCTGGACATCACGCTGGACTTCCTGTTCTACGCCGCGATCCCGCTGGGCTTTGCCTTCGCAGACCCCGCGGCCAACGCACTGCCCGCCGCCGTGCTGCTGGCCAGCTTCATCGGCACCGGCAGCAGCTTCCTGGCCTTCGCCGCACTTGCGGAGAAGCGCGGCCTCACCGACACCGCTCTGCCGGGCAAGAGCCTCTACTTTCTCGGTGGCCTGACCGAAGCGACCGAGACCATCGCGGCCTTCGCCGCCATGTGCCTCTGGCCAGCGGCGTTTCCCGCCCTTGCCTGCGGCTTCGCCGCGCTGTGCGCCCTCACCGCGGCGCTGCGCATCGGCTGGGGCTGGCAGCGGCTGCGCGACGGCGCCTGAGGACCAGCCATGAACCTGCGCAAACTCCTGCTTCTGGTGGCCGTGCTGATCGGCATCGCCGCCTTCTTCGCCTTCGACCTCGGCCGCTTCTTCAGCCTCGACTTCCTCAAGGAGAGCCAGGCCCGTTTCGCGGCGCTGCGCGAGCAGCAACCGCTGGCCCTGGCCGCCGGCTACTTCCTCGTCTACGTGGCGGTCACCGCGCTCTCGCTGCCCGGCGCCACCATCGTCACGCTGGCCGGCGGCGCCATCTTCGGCCTGGGTTGGGGTCTGCTGCTGGTGTCGTTCGCTTCCAGCATCGGCGCCACGCTGGCCTTTCTCACTGCGCGCTTTCTGCTGCGCGAGAGCGTGCAGCGCCGCTTCGGCCAGCGCCTGGCCGAGGTGGACAAGGGCATCGAGAAGGACGGTGCCTTCTACCTGTTCACGCTGCGCCTGATCCCGGTGGTGCCCTTCTTCGTCATCAACCTGCTGATGGGCCTCACGACGATGAAGGCCTGGACCTTCTACTGGGTCAGCCAACTGGGCATGCTGGCCGGCACCGCCGTGTACGTGAACGCGGGCACGCAGCTGGGCCAGCTGGAATCGCTGCAGGGCATCGTCAGCCCCGGCCTGCTGGGCAGCTTCGTGCTGCTGGGCCTGTTCCCGCTGATCGCGCGCAAGGTGGTCGAAGCGGTGCAGCAGCGCAAGGTGTATGCGAAGTGGGCCAGCGTGCGTCCGACGACGTTCGACCGCAACCTGATCGTGATCGGCGCGGGTGCAGGTGGCCTGGTCTCGGCCTACATCGCCGCTGCGGTGAAGGCCAAGGTGACGCTGATCGAGGCGCACAAGATGGGCGGCGACTGCCTGAACTACGGCTGCGTGCCGAGCAAGGCGCTGATCAGGAGCGCCAAGCTGGCGCACCAGATGCGCCATGCCTCGCACTACGGCCTCACCGACGCCACGCCCGCGTTCAGCTTCAAGGCGGTGATGCAGCGCATCCATGACGTCATACAGGCCATCGCTCCGCACGACAGCGTGGAGCGCTACACCGGCCTGGGCGTGGAGGTGCTGCAGGGCCACGCGAAGCTGGTGAACCCGTGGACCGTGGAGATCGCGCTCAACAGTGGCGGGACGCAGCGCCTGACCGCGCGCAGCATCGTCATCGCCGCCGGCGCGCGCCCCTTCGTGCCGCCGCTGCCCGGCCTGGACGACGTGGGCTATGTCACCAGCGACACGCTGTGGGACGAATTTGCCCAGCTCGACGAGGTCCCGAAGCGCCTGGTGGTGCTGGGCGGCGGGCCCATCGGCTGCGAACTGGCGCAGGCCTTTGCGCGGCTGGGTGCACAGGTGACGCAGGTGGAGATGGCGCCGCGCCTCATGGTCCGAGAGGACGAGGAGGTGTCCGCGCTCGCGAAGGCGGCGCTCGAAGCCGACGGCGTAACCGTGCTGACGGGCCACAAGGCGCTGCGCTGCGAGGCCGTGAACGGCGAAAAGACGCTGGTGGTGGCGCATGGCGGCACCGAGCAGCGCATCGCCTTCGACCAGCTGCTGTGCGCCGTCGGCCGCGTGGCGCGGCTCACCGGCTACGGGCTGGAGGAACTGGGCATCCCGACCAGCAAGACCGTCGAGACCAACGAGTACCTGCAGACCATCTACCCCAACATCTACGCCGCGGGCGACGTCGCCGGGCCGTTCCAGTTCACCCATGTGGCCGCGCACCAGGCCTGGTACGCGGCGGTGAACGCGCTGTTCGGCGATTTCAAGAAGTTCAAGGCCGACTACTCGGTCATCCCCTGGGCCACCTTCATCGCCCCCGAGGTGGCGCGCGTTGGCCTGAACGAGCAGGAAGCGAAAGAGAAGAACATCCCCTACGAGGTCACGACCTACGGCATCGACGACCTCGACCGCGCCATCGCGGACAGCGAGGCCCACGGCTTCGTCAAGGTGCTGACCGTGCCGGGCAAGGACCGCATCCTGGGCGTGACCATCGTCGGCACGCAGGCGGGCGACCTGCTGGCCGAATACGTGCTGGCCATGAAGCACGGCCTGGGCCTGAACAAGCTCCTGGGCACCATCCACACCTACCCCACGCTGGCCGAGGCCAACAAGTACGCGGCCGGCGAATGGAAGCGGGCCCACCAGCCGCACCGGCTGCTGGCCTGGGTCCAGAAGTACCACGACTGGAAGCGCACATGAACGCCTGGACCACGGCCTTGCACATCACGGCACTGACGGGCGCGCTGGCGGGTGCGCAGGCGCAGACCCTGCCGCCGCTGACCCAGGCCAACGGCGCACTGCACCCCGGCTGGCGCTACGTCGGCTTCCCGAAGCAGAAGGCCCAGATCCCGCCCACGCTCATCGAGGCCGGCCAGGTCGAGGGCCAGGCCGGGGTGAAGGTCGTCACCGCGTCGTCCTACGGCACCCTGGTGCACGACCTGAAGGACGCGCCGCCCGCACGCCTGCAGTGGCGCTGGCGGCTGGACCAGCCGCTCTCCGGCGGGCAGGCCAAGCCGGACCTGACGACCAAGGCGGGCGACGACGCCGCTCTCAAGGTCTGCGCCATGTTCGATCACCCGCTGGAGCGCGTGCCTTTTGTCGAACGCACGGTGCTGCGCATCGCGCGCAGTGTCAGCGGCGAAGCGCTGCCCGCGGCCACGGTCTGCTACGTGTGGGACACCGGCCACGCCGCCGGCCTGCAGGGCGCCAACCCCTACTCCCGGCGCGTGCGCTACATCAGCCTGCGTGGCGATGAAACACCAACAGGCCAGTGGGTCACGGAGAGCCGGGATCTCGCGCAGGACTTCATCACCCTCTTCGGCGACGAACTGCCACAGGGTGCGCAGTCGCCGCGCGGCGAGCTGCCCATGGTCGCCACGGTGCTGATCGGCGCCGACAGCGACAACACCGCCAGCCGCAGCAGCGGCTGGGTGGCCGACCTGCGCTGGACCGCCTCCGGCCCCTGATGTCACACCCCGTAACATCGGGGCCCATGCACCACGGAATCAAGAAGCTGCTGCTGCTCGGCGCCGGGCACGCCCATGTCCATGTGCTGTCGCGGCTGGCGCAGCAGCGGCCGGCCGATCTGGACATCACGGTCGTCACGCCCTACCCCCACCAGACCTACAGCGGCATGGTGCCGGGCCTGGTGGCGGGCCGATACAGCGAGTCCGACTGCCAGATACCGCTGGAGCCGCTGCTGCGGGCCGCGGGCGCCAAGTGGGTGCGCGCGCGCTGCAGCGGCATCGATGCCACCGGCAGGCGGGTGCGCCTGAGCCCGGCCGGCCAGAGCCGTTCGCAGGACGAGATCCTGCCGCCCGACCTGCCCTACCACCTGCTCTCCATCGACACCGGCCCGGTGATCGACCGCCCGCGGCTGGAGAACGAGATGCCCGGTGCGGCGGCCAACGCGCTGATCGTGCGGCCCATCGAGGTCTTTGCCTCGCTCTGGCCCCAGGTGCTGGAACAGGCGCAGGCGCGGGCGCTGTCGGTGGCCGTGATCGGCGCCGGCGCGGCCGGGCTGGAACTGCTGTTTGCGGCCGAGCAGTGCCTGCGCACCCGCGGGGCGCCTGGTGCCCGCTTCACCCTCATCACCGGCGGCGTGGAGCCAGCCGCCAGCTACCCCACCGGCCTGCAGGCGCGTGTGCTGCGTCGGCTCAGGCGGCTGGACATCACCGTGCTGCGCGACACCTGCGTCGGGCTGGCGCCGGGCGTGGTGAAGCTGGGCAGCGGCAGCGAACTGGCCTGCGACGTGCCCATGCTCGCCATCGGTGCCCACGCGCCCGCCTGGCTGCAAGGCAGCGGCCTGGCCCTGAGCGAATCGGGGCATGTGCTGGTCAATGAGTTCCAGCAGAGCACCAGCCACCCCGAGGTGTTCGCCGCAGGCGACGTGTGTGCCCGCGCCGACCGGCCGCACCCCCGCAACGGCGTCTACGCGGTGCGCGCCGGTCCGCCCTTGGCCGAGAACCTGCTCGCGGCCCACGAAGGTCGGCCATTCAAGCCGCACCACCCGCCTGCCCACACGCTGAACCTGATCTCCTGTGGCGCCGGCCACGCCATCGCCAGCTGGGGGCCGCTGCACGCCGAAGGCGGCTGGATCTGGCGCTGGAAAGACCACATTGACCGCGCCTTCATGGCGAAGTACCTTCAGCCCACCGCATGAGCACGCCATGAAACTCGGCTACACCATCACCTACGTCCCGGACGTCGCCGCCTCGCTGACCTTCTTCGAGCAGGCGTTCGGTTTCAAGCGCCGCTTCCTGCACGAGAGCGGCACCTATGGCGAGCTGGACACCGGAGAGACCACGCTGTCGTTCGCCGCCCACGAACTCGGTGACATGAACTTCGCCGGCGGCCACGTGCATGCCGACAGCTCGGCCCAGCCGCTGGGTTTCGAGATTGCGCTGGTCACGGACGATGTGCCGGCCGCGCACGCCCGGGCGGTGGCGGCCGGCGCGCGCGAGATGGCGCCGCCGTCGCAGAAGCCCTGGGGCCAGGTGGTGTCCTATGTGCGCTGCCCGGACGGTCTTCTGGTGGAGTTGTGCACGCCGGTCGGCGCCTGACACCGGTTCACCCCGCATCCTCCGTGCGGGGGACACGGGCAACGGCCGAGGCACCGTTTCTGCTTGCACCATGTCGTCCCGTCCAATGGAGCGCACCATGCCGCAGCAAGTCACCGTTCCCCTCACCTGGCAAATGGCGCCCAGCGCGCTCACCCAACCCATCCTGCCGAACTGGCAGTTCCACCTGTTCAACGTCAACCTCGGCACCTCGTCCAACCCCGCCGTGGAACAGGCGGCGCTGGAACGGGTGGGCAGCTACGGCCGGCAGATCGGCCACCTGGCCGAGGCGCTGGAGCTGATCGTGAAAAAGACGAAGCTGCTGGAGAGCAAGGACCTGACGCCGGCCGAGAAGGACGTGATCCAGGTGTTCCTGGGCGACGTCTCCACCATCCGGCAGATCAAGGCGTCGCTGTCGCCGTACTGAACGGAGCGGGGGTCGCTCAGCAAGCCAGCTGGTCGGCCAGGTGCAGCAGGTTCTTCGCGTGCCAGGTGTTGCCCGGTTGGGCCGACACGTCCTTGGGATGGGCCGCGCCGAACTCCAGCGGGCGTTCGATGTACGCGGTCTGCATGCCGCAGGCGCGGGCGGCGGCCAGGTCGTCGTGGTGGGCCGCGACCATCATCACTTCGCAGGGGTCGGCCTCGAACACCCCGGCCGCGCCAAGGTAGACGCGCGGGTCGGGCTTGTAGGCGCGGAACACCTCGGCGCTGAGCACGCAGTCCCACGGCAGACCGGCCGCCTTGGCCATGTCGGTCAGCAGGCCCAGGTTGCCGTTCGAGAGGCTGCAGATGGTGAAGCGCGACTTGAGCCGCGTGAGTCCGGCCACGCTGTCGGGCCAGGCCGCGAGCCGGTGCCAGACGCGGTTGAGGTTGGCACGTTCGGCCTCGCCCAGCGCTTCGAGGCCGAAGCGCGGCAGCAGGCGGTCGAGGATCTCGCGGTGCAGCACATCGAGCCTCACGAAGCCGCGCCCGCCCGAGCGCACCGCTTCCATCGCCGGCTGGTAGCCCGCACGCCAGGCGAGTGCGAAGGCGTCGGCGTCCACCTGCGGAAAGCGTTGCTGCACCTCACGCACGATGGAGCCGTGCCAGTCGACGACGGTGCCGAAGATGTCGAAAACCAGGACGCGGGGCGCCGTCACAGACGCACCTTCGACAGCCGCTTCGCGTTGGACACCGCCTTGCGGTGCACCGGGGCCAGGCCTTTTTCGGCGATGGCAACCGCCACCGACTGCATGCGCCGGGTCGCCGTCAGCGACGCCGCCTGCTTGCGCGGCCAGGGCGCGAGACCGACCGTCCACAGCGAGGACCAGATCTGCTGCTGCAGGCGCAGCGACTCGGTCGTCATGGCCATCCACGAGAGCACAAAGGCCTGCTGCTTCTCGGCCACCATGCCGGCGAACTCTTTCTGGTCGCGGCGGGACGGCCGGGCACCGGCCGCGGCCATGCGGTGGATGCGGTGGGCCATCACCTGCGGCACCACCCAGGCGGTTTCGATGGTCTTGCGCCCGAGGGTGCTGGCGGTCTTGAGATTTCGGCGACTCATGATGGTCCTTCCGAGGGAACAGAAACGTACTGGGCATGCAGCGCGAGGGCCACTCGGTCGATCAGGTTCAGCGGCATGGGCCGGTTCAGCGGAAACGCTAGGTTGCCCTTCTCATTGCGCCAGGGCGCGAGCTCGGCCACCAGTGCCGCGTCGTCGGCGACCGGTGGGTAGACGCCGACGTGGCGCTTGAAAGCCGCCGCATAGAAAAACACCCGGCCCTGGCCCGGTCCGGCGCGAAAGGCCGGCATCCGGTAACTGATGCAGGGCCGCGCGCCGGGAATCAGTGCCTGCACGCGCGCCAGGATCTCGCGCAGCACCGGCTGCACGTCCTCCGGCAAGGCCGCGAGGTAGGCGGCGTGGTCAGCGAAGGCCGGTCCCATTGTTCACGCCTCGGCTGTGCAGGTCGCTCAGGCCACCTGCAGCCGCACACCACCGGCCTGCGCCGGCACGATCTCGCCCACCTCGGCCGCGGCCTCGAAGCCGTGGCGGCGGAACACCGCCAGCACCTGGTCCACCGCGTCGGCCGAACAGGCCACCAGCAGGCCGCCGCTGGTCTGCGGGTCGGTCAGCAGGGCCTGGTCCACCGGCTGCAGGCCGTCGCCCAGCCGCACCTCGCCACCGTAGGCGGCCCAGTTGCGGCCGCTGGCGCCCGTCACCAGGCCCTGCGCGGCCAGCTCGCGCACCCCGCCGATCAAGGGCACGCAGGCCATGTCGAGCCTCACCGTGGTGTCCGAACCGCGCGCCATTTCCAGCGCGTGGCCGGCCAGACCGAAGCCGGTCACGTCCGTGAGCGCGTGCACGCCGTCGATGGCCGCGAGGTCCGGTCCGGGGGTGTTGAGCTTCGTCGTGTTCGCGATCATCTGCGCGTAACCGTCGGCGCTGAGCGCGTCTTTCTTCAGCGCGGCCGACAGCACGCCCACCCCCAGCGGCTTGCCCAGCACCAGGCGGTCGCCCACCTTCGCGTCCGCATTGCGCTTGACGCGCTTCGGGTGCACCAGGCCAAGCGCCACCAGGCCGTAGATGGGCTCGACCGAATCGATGGTGTGGCCGCCCGCAATCGGGATGCCGGCGGCGCTGCAGACGGCGCGGCCGCCTTCGAGGATCTTGCCGATGGTCTCGGTGCTGAGCACGCTGATCGGCATGCCCACCAGGGCCAGCGCCATGATGGGCGTGCCGCCCATGGCGTAGACGTCGCTGATGGCGTTGGTGGCGGCGATGCGGCCGAAGTCGAACGGGTCGTCGACGATGGGCATGAAGAAGTCGGTGGTGGCGATCAGCGCCTGCTCGTCGTTGAGCTGGTAGACGGCCGCGTCGTCGGCGGTCTCGATGCCCACCAGCAGCTCCTTGGGAATGGGCATGGCACTGGTGCCTTTGAGGATTTCGCTGAGCACGCCGGGGGCGATCTTGCAGCCGCAGCCGCCGCCGTGCGAGAGGCTGGTGAGGCGGGGCTGGGTGTGGGCGGGCGTGGACGGGGCGTTCATTCGGATCTCCGTGGTGGACTGGTACTCATCGATGGATCGGGCCGGGCCGGCCGCTCCTGCCGCAGGCCAGCCAGCGCCCGCAACAGGGCGGCGCGCTCGGCCGCGGGTTCGAACAGCGGCGCTCTGGCCGAACATTGTGCGTGCAGGGCGGCCAGGGCGCCGCTCCCATCGGCGATGTCCCTGCGGCATTCGCGCAGCCGCGCCGCCAGCGCCGCCGCATCACCGACCGGGAAATAGCCGCCGTAGTCGGGCCCCAGCATGCCCACATTGCCGTCCATGCGCGAGGCCAGCACCGGTGTGCCGGACAGCGCGGCTTCCATGATCACGTGGGCGCCGCCTTCCATGCGGCTGGGGTGGACCAGCAGGTGGGCGCGCTGGATGCGGCGGCGCGTGGCCTCGTGCGGCTGGCCACCGAGCCAGCGGTAGTGCGGGCAGGCGGCGGCCGTGGCCCGCGCCAGATCGGCCAGCGCCGGATCAAGGGCGTTGCCGATGTGGTCGATCAGGATGCCCTCGTCGGGGTGCAGCAGGCGCGCGGCCTCCAACACGGTCTGCGGCGACTTCTCCTCGCGCAGGTGCCCCACCACCACGGCACGCAGATGCGCGCGCGTTTTGTCCAGGGCCTGGCGCCGCGTGCTCGACTGGAACACCACATGGCACTTGCCACGATGGACCTCGGGCAGGGCCAGCGGCGCCAGCGCCTGCAACACGATCAGGCGGTGCGCCAGCGCCAGCGAGCGCTGTGCGCTGGCGTCCGTCCGGATGTCGCGGTAGAGGTCGGTGCCGGTGAGTGCGAGCACCAGCGGGCGGTGCGGATGGGCCTGGGCCCACGCGGCCACGCTGGCGGCCGAGCGGCGCGCGTGCAGCGCGAGCAGCAGGTCCGTGCCATCGTCGGGCGTGCCGCGATCGGGCCACTGTGCGGCCAGTCGAACCTCATAATGCCCGCCAAGCATGCGCGCCCAGCGGCGCGCGGTCTGCCAGTTGCCGTTGTTGGCATCGGCCAGCGCCGGCGTCACGAGACACAGGGAAGGTTTTTTCATGACAGGACCACAGAGCCCCGCGATTGTGTCCGAAGCCGAGACCGCGCGCTGCGGTGGCAAGGCGCTGCTGGCGCAGGCGCTGACCGACGCACGCGAACGCAGCATGGCGCTGTTCGGAGCCTCGCAGGCCGCGCTGGGCCCGGACCTGCGTGTTCCCTGCACGCCCGAGCTCAACCCGCCGCTCTGGGAGCTGGGCCACATCGGCTGGTTCGCGGACTGGTGGCTGGCGCGCAACCCGCAGCGCGGGCGCGGTGTGGCGGCCGACCCTGCCGTGCCGCGCCGCCCGGCGCGCCAGGCCGCCCGGGGGGTGGACGCCGACGCGCTCTACAACTCCAGCGAAGTGCCACACGACCGCCGCTGGCAGCTGGACCTGCCGGATGCCGACGCGGTGCGCGCCGACCTCGCCGCCAGCCTGGCCGACACGCTGGCCCTGCTGGAGCACGCTCCCGAGGACGACCAGGGCCTGTACTTCTTCCGGCTCGCGCTGTTCCACGAGGACATGCACGCCGAGGCCGCGATGTACATGGCGCAGACGCTGGGTTTCGACCCTGTGGTCCGCTTGCCGCAGACCGGTCGCGGCGCGCATGCGACCGGCTTTCTGGACATCGACGCCACCACCTGGACCCTGGGCCGCAGCGGCCCCGGCTTCGCCTTCGACAACGAACTCGGACCGCACGCGGTGCCCGTCGCGGCCTTCGAGATCGACGCGCAGCCCGTGAGCTGGGCCCGGTTCCTGCCCTTCGTCGAACACGGCTCGTATGCGCAGCGCCGCTTCTGGAGCGCGCCAGGCTGGATCTGGCGACTCTCGCAGGAGCGGCAGGCGCCGCGCCACCTGCGCCGCACGCCGCAAGGCTGGGAACAGCAGCGCTTCGGCCGGTGGCAGGCGCTGGACCTGTCCGCGCCGGCCAGCCACCTCAGCGCCTTCGAGGCGCAGGCCTGGTGCGCCTGGGCCGGGCGGCGGCTGCCGACCGAGGCCGAGTGGGAAGTGGCCGCGCAGCGGCCCGGCTTCCGCTGGGGCGAGGTCTGGGAATGGACGGCCAGCCCCTTCGCGCCCTATCCCGGCTTCGTGCCGCACCCCTACGTGGACTACTCCCGCCCCTGGTTCGACGGCCGGCCGGTGCTCAAGGGCGCCAGCGCCTTCACCGTGCCGCGCATGCGCCACCCGCAGTACCGCAACTACTTCACGCCCGAACGCAACGACATCCTGGCCGGGTTCCGCTCGGTCGCGCTGGCCTGAGCGCCGCCACGTTCACGCCGCGGGCGCCCAGAACACGCTGAACCAGCCGCGCCCGTCGGTCCAGTGCGTGGCCGCGCCAAAGCCGGCTTCGCGCAGCAGGGCCTCGAAGGCTTCTGGCGTCCACTTGTACGAGTGCTCGGTGTGCAGGCGCTCGCCGTCCGCGAAGTGGCGCGCGCCGCCGGGCCAGCGCACGGTCTGCGCACCGTCCGACGCGAGATGCATCTCGATGCGCGAGGCGGCCTCGTCGTAGAAAGCCACGTGGCGCCAGCGCGCGGGCGCGAAGTCGCTGCCCAGCAGGGTGTTGACATGCAGCAGCAGGTTGCGGTTGAAGGCCGCCGTCACACCCAGCGGATCGTCATAAGCGGGCTCGAGCACGGCCTTGTCCTTCACGCGGTCCACGCCGATGAGGATCCCGCCGCCCGGACCGCCGGCCGCGCACATCTCACGCGCCTGGCGCAGCAGGGCCAGGGCCTCGCCGGGGCCGAAGTTGCCGATGCTGGAGCCGGGGTAGAACAGACAGCGCGGCGCCGCCGCCAGGTCGTGCCGCTCCAGCCAGTCCGCCGCGGCCGGCGGCAGCGCCAGCCGCGCCGAGAAGTCCAGGCCCAGGCCCAGCATGGGCAGCTGGCGGTGCCGCTGCTGCAGCTGCGCCATGGCGTCCCGCAGGTAGTCCACCGAAATGTCCACCGCCACATAGGCCCCGGGCCGCAGCACGGGGAACAGCCGCGCGGCCTTGGCGCAGCTGCCGGCGCCCAGGTCCACCAGCACTGCGCGCGGCGGTACCTGCTGCGCCATGGCGGCGCCATGGGCCGCAAAGATGGCCGCCTCGGTGCGGGTGGGGTAGTACTCCGCCAGCTCGGTGATGGCGTCGAACAGGCGCGAGCCCAGCGCGTCGTAGAAGAACTTGGGCGCCGCCCGCGCGGGCTCGGCCAGCAGCCCCGCTGCCAGCTCCGCACGCAGGGCCGCGTCGTCGCTCTGGTGGATCTGCACGAACTGCGGCGCGGCGGTGAGCAACATGGGTTCTCCGGTGGATGGGCAGCGGGGACCCGTTTTATAAACCGCTCCCGGCCACGACGGCGCCGGTCTTCAGGTGTAATAGCCGCTCTTTGTCCCTCTTGATCGGATAACCCATGACCATCTCCCGCACCCGCCGCGCACTTTTGACCTGCGCCGTGCTCGCCTCCACGACCCTCACCCCGCTCGCCCATGCGCAGCAAACGGTGTTCCGGGTCACCGCCATTCCCGACGAATCGCCCACCGAGCTGGCGCGCAAGGCCGCGCCGCTGATGAAGTACCTCGAAGCCAAGCTGGGCATGAAGGTCGAGTTCACGCCGGTCACCGACTACGCCGCTTCGGTCGAAGCCCTGGTCAACAAGAAGGTCGACCTGGCCTGGTTCGGCGGCTTCACCTTCGTGCAGGCCCACGTGCGCTCCGGCGGCAAGATGGTCCCGCTGGTGCAACGCGAGGAAGACGAGAAATTCAAGTCGGTCTTCATCACCAGCGACCCCGCCATCAAGGCCCTGGGCGACCTCAAGGGCAAGGACGTGTCCTTCGGCTCGCAAAGCTCCACCAGCGGCCACCTGATGCCGCGCAGCTTCCTGCTGCAGGCCGGACTGAACCCCGAAAAGGACTTCAGGCGCGTGGCCTTCAGTGGCGCGCACGACGCGACCATTGCCGCCGTGGCCTCGGGCAAGGTGCAGGCCGGCGCGCTGAACATCTCGGTGTGGGACAAGTTCGTGGCCGAGAAGAAGGTGGACACCGAGAAGGTCAAGGTCTTCTACACCACCCCGCCCTACTACGACTACAACTGGACGGTGCACGCCGACATGCCGGCCGCCACGCGCCAGAAGCTGGCCGACGCCCTGCTCTCGCTCTCCAAAGCCACGCCCGAAGGCAAGGAAATCCTGGAGCTGCAGCGCGCCACGAAGTTCGTGCCGACCAAGGCCGAGAACTACCGTGGCATCGAGGCCGCCGCGCGCAGCGCCGAGCTGCTGTGACCGGACGGGGCTGAACACTTGAAAGCCGCCCTGCAAGCCGCCACGGCGCGGCACCCGGCCGCACGCCCCGGCACCCCACCCACGCTGCGCGGGCTGGAGCTGCAGGTCGCCGCGGGCGAGCAGGTGGCGGTGATCGGCCCCAGCGGCGCGGGCAAGACCACGCTGCTGCAACTGCTGGCCGGCGCCCTGCCCCCCAGCGCCGGCGTGCTGCAGCTGGACGGTCAGTCGCCCTGGCACCTGCCCCGCACCGAGCTGCAGCGCCTGCGCGGCCGCCTGTTCCTGGCGCCCCAGGTGCCGCCGCTGCCGCCGCGCCAGCGCGTGGTCACATCGGTGCTCGCCGGCCGCCT
The DNA here is from genome assembly GCF_031020795.1 of Hydrogenophaga pseudoflava. Lineage (GTDB taxonomy): Bacteria > Pseudomonadota > Gammaproteobacteria > Burkholderiales > Burkholderiaceae_C > Hydrogenophaga > Hydrogenophaga pseudoflava_A. Next base: position 29,525 of record NZ_JAVHJP010000007.1, on the reverse strand, counting down.
GCCGGCGATGGGCACCTGGCAGAGCCTGCGCTCCCTGTTCTATCCGGTGGACATTCCCGCCGCGTTCGAGGCGCTGGACCGTTTCGACCTGGCCGACAAGCTGTTCGAGCGCGTCGACCGGCTCTCGGGTGGCGAACGCCAGCGCGTGGGTCTGGCGCGTGCCCTGCTCTCGCCGGCCTCGCTCTGGCTGATCGACGAACCGCTCTCTGCCCTGGACCCGACCCGCGCCAGCCAGGCCATCGACACCCTGCTGTCGGCCGCGCGCGAACGCGGCACCACCCTGGTCGCCACGCTGCACCAGGTGGACGTGGCGCTGGCGCATTTCCCGCGCATCGTCGGTCTGCGCGACGGCGCCATCGCCTTCGACCTGCCGGCCGCGCAGGTCGGTCGCGAACGCCTGGCCGCGCTGTACGCGCAGCACGAGCACGAGCTCACGGGTCAGGCGCCGGAGTCGCCCGAACCCGTTCAGGCGCCACAACCCGTGGTGATGCACTGCCGCTGACCCGATGAGCGCCGCCACCCTTCCTGTGCACACCGCGCCCACGCGCGACCCGGCCTGGCTGCCGCGGCTGTTCTGGGCCGGCGCCGGCCTGGTGCTGCTCTGGCCGCTGCTGGTGGCCACCGAGTTCAGGCCGTGGGCGATGTTCGAGGAACAGAGCCTGCGCGTGAGCGGCCAGTTCATCGCCAGCTTCTGGCCGCTGGCGCATTCGGGCGAGTTCCTCGCCATGGTGCTGAGGGAGACCTGGCGCACCGTGGCCATGGCCACCGCGGGCGTCACGCTGGCGCTGCTGATCGCGGTGCCGCTGGCGCTGCTGTCCACGCAGGTGCTGTCGGTCTCGGCGCTGTCGGGCCGCATGGCGCGCGGGCCGTTCTGGCTGCGCCAGCTCGCGCGCTGGGCTCTGATCGTGCTGCGCAGCATTCCCGAGCTGGTGTGGGCGCTGGTCTTCGTGCGCGTGGTCGGCCTCGGCCCCACGGCGGGCGTGCTGGCGATCGCCCTCACCTACGGCGGCATGCTGGGCAAGGTCTATGGCGAGATCCTGGAGAGCGGCGAGACGCACCCGGCCCAGGCCCTGCTGCGCAACGGCGCCGGCCGCCTGCAGGCCTTCTTCTACGGCCTGCTGCCCGCCAGCGCGGCCGAACTCACCAGCTACTCCGTCTACCGCTGGGAATGCGCGATCCGCTCCTCGGTCATCCTCGGTTTTGTGGGCGCGGGCGGCCTGGGCCAGCAGATGGACAACTCGATGAAGATGTTCAACGGCGGCGAGGTCGCGACCATGCTGCTCGTGTTCATGGCCCTGGTCGCGCTGGCCGACCGCACCAGCGCCTGGCTGCGGAAGGTGCTCGGATGAAGCAGCCCCGCGCCGCCAACGACACCTACCGGCTGCCGCCGCCGCTGTTCGACGCGCGCTGCAAGGCCTGCTGGTTCACCGTCGGTCTGCTGGCGCTGGTGGTGGCCAGCTTCTGGAGCCTGGACCTGCAGTGGGCGCAGTTCTTCTCGGCCGAGGCGGCGGCCAGCATGGGCCGGTTCGTGGGAGAGTTCTTCCCGCCCGAGACCTCGTCCGCCTTCCTGCACAAGGTGACCGTGGCGGCGTGGGAGACGCTGGCCATGTCGGCCGTGGGCACGCTGCTGGCCGCCGTCGCCGGGCTGGCGCTGGCCCTGCCGGCCGCGCGGCTGCACGCGGGCGACACGGCACGGACCCGCGCCCCCACGCGCCTGCTGCTCAACGCGTTGCGCAGCGTGCCCGAGCTGGTCTGGGCCGCGCTGCTGCTCATCTCGGCCGGCCTTGGGCCGCTGGCCGGCACGCTGGCGCTGGCGCTGCACACCACGGGCGTGCTCGGCCGCCTGTTTGCCGAAGCGGTGGAGAACGCCCCCCCTGGCCCGGCCGAGGCGCTGCGCGCGCAGGGCGTGGGCCACGGCCGGGTGTTCCTCTACGCCACGCTCCCGCAGGTGCTGCCGCAGCTGCTGAGCTACACGCTGTACCGCTGGGAGAACAACATCCGTGCCGCCGCCGTGCTGGGCGTGGTCGGCGCGGGTGGCCTGGGCCAGTTGCTGGCCTTCCACATGGGCCTGTTCCACATGCCCAGGACGGCCACGGTGCTGTGTGCGATGCTGCTGCTGGTGGCGCTCGTCGACGCCGCCAGCCTGGGCGCGCGGCGCTGGATGACGCGCTGACCTTCGGCGACGGCGCCGCACGCCCCGGGCACGCGCCATGCCGGGCACGGCGATCACCTCCGCTGGCACCAGCGGCCACAGGGCATGGGCCGCACCGCCAGCGACATCAGCAAGGGGAACACCGGATGAACATCACACCCGCCGCCCTCGCCACGCCGCTGCAGCGCCGCTACCAGTCCGTGCGCGACCAGTCCCTGGCGCTGGCGGCCCCCCTGTCCGAGGCCGACTGCCAGGCGCAGTCCATGCCGGACGCGAGCCCGACCAAGTGGCACCTGGCCCACACCACCTGGTTCTTCGAGACCTTCGTGCTCGAACGCTTCGAGGCGGGCTTCCAGCCCTTCGACCCGGCGTTCCGCGTGCTGTTCAACAGCTACTACCAGGGCGTGGGTGACCAGTACCCGCGGCCCCAGCGTGGCCTGGTCACGCGGCCCGGCATGGCCGGGGTGCGGGCCTACCGCGCGCAGGTGGACCGCCGCATCGCCGCCCTGCTCGCGCGAGGGGACACACCCGAGTTGACCGCGCTGGTGGAACTGGGCCTGCAGCACGAACAGCAGCACCAGGAGCTGCTGCTCACCGACATCAAGCACCTGCTCGCCTGCAATCCCACCGACCCGGTCTACCGGGAGCACTGGCCGCTGGTGCCGGTGGCGCCGGCCCCGCTGCGCTGGGTGGCCTTCGAGGGTGGCCCTGCCTTGATCGGACACGCGGACGATGACGGCTTCGCCTTCGACAACGAAACCCCGCGCCACAGCGTGCTGCTCACGCCGCACGCGCTGGCGAACCGGCCGGTGACGCACGGCGAATGGCTGGCCTTCATGCACGACGGCGGCTACAGCAACCCGCGCTGGTGGATGGCCGCGGGCTGGGACTGGGTGCGCGCGCAGCGCGTCGAGGCACCGCTGTACTGGCGCAAGGACGAGAATGCGGGCGGCGGCCCCGCGCAGCACGGCGACTGGACCTGCCTCACCCTGCACGGCCGCGTACCCATCGACCCGCACACGCCGGTGGTGCACATCGGCTGGTTCGAGGCCGACGCCTACGCGCGCTGGTGCGCCGCGCAGCAGGGCGAGCCGATCCGGCTGCCCACCGAGGCCGAGTGGGAACACGCGGCGCAGACGCTGGGCGCCGGACTGCAGGCGCACGGCAACTTCATGGACAGCGGCGCCCTGCATCCGCTGCCCCTGGCCACAGACCAGCCGGGTCTGCAGCAGATGGGCGGCGACGTGTGGGAGTGGACCGCCAGCGCCTACCTGCCCTACCCCGGCTACCGGCCCTGGACCGGCGCCGTGGGCGAATACAACGGCAAGTTCATGATCAACCAGATGGTGCTGCGCGGCGGCTCGTGTGCCACCCCGCGCGATCACATCCGCGCCAGCTACCGCAACTTTTTCCCGACCGACGCGCGCTGGCAGTTCAGCGGTGTGCGCCTGGCCAAGGACCTCTGATACAGCGCTGCGGCGGCCCGGCGCCCTCACTGCGGCTGCAGGCGCAGCAGCTGGCCCCGGACGTGGTCGGTGAGCAGGTAGACGAGGCCGTCCGGCCCCTGGCGCACATCGCGCACCCGCTGGTTGAGGTCGGGCAGCAGCTTTTCTTCCTTCTGCAGCTTGCTGCCGTTGAACTTCAGCCGCACCAGGTAGCGGAACTTGAGCGAGCCCACCAGCATGCTGCCCTTCCAGTCCTTGCCGTAGCGCTCGCTGGTGACCCAGGCCATGCCGGACGGCGCAATGGAGGGCACCCAGTAGTGCAGCGGCTGTTCCAGGCCGTCCTTGCTGGTCAGGCCCTCGCCGATGGCGCCGCCGCCGTAGTTCTCGCCATAGGTGATCACGGGCCAGCCGTAGTTTTTGCCCGGCTCGGGGCGGTTGATCTCGTCGCCCCCCTGCGGGCCGTGTTCGCTGGTCCAGAGCCGGCCGTCCGGTCCGATGGCCGCGCCCTGCAGGTTGCGGTGGCCAAAGCTCCAGATCTCGGGCAGCGCACCAGGCTTGGTGGTGAAGGGGTTGTCGGGCGGCGCGCTGCCGTCCTTGCGCAGACGCACCACCTTGCCGTGGTGGTTGTCCAGGGTCTGCGCGTCGTCCATGCGCTGGAAGCGGTCGCCCAGCGTGAGGAACAGGGTGTGGTCCTTCGCTTCGGCGATGCGGCAGCCGAAGTGCACCCGGCTGGCGAACTTCGGCTTCTGGCTGAAGACCACCTTCACGTCTTCCAGCTTCGTGGCATCGTCCGACAGCCGGGCCGAGGCGAGCGCGGTGGAGTTGCCACCGGCGCCTGGCTCGGAGAAGCAGAAGTAGATGGTGCGGTTGCGCTCGAACTGGCTGTCGGTGACCACGTCCAGCAGGCCACCCTGGCCGACCGCGTCGACCTTGGGCACACCGGCCAGCGGCGCACCGATGTGCCCATCGGGTTCGACCACGCGCATGCGGCCGGGGCGCTCGGTGACCAGCATGCGACCGTCGCCGATGAAGGCCAGGCCCCAGGGATTCTGCAGGCCGTTGGCCACCACCTCGACCGAGGGCGAGGCCGCGAACACAGGGCCGGCGACAAGCACCAGTGCACCCAGCCAGCAAGCACCGTGGAACCGGCTTCGCCGGGCCACAGGTGCTGTCCCCCCTCGCAGGGGGGAAGACGCGAAGCGGCGCAGGGGGGTCTTCATATTCCACCTCCGAACGGGCGAACGCCAAACAGAAAGGCGTGCGCCCACATCACTGTCAAACCATAGAGCGCCAAGCCGCCCACCACCGCGATCAGGTCGTTGGCGCCGCTGGTGGGCAGCGCCGGTACGGGGCGCAGCAGGCCCGCCTGCGCGCGGCGCTTGAGCGAGACGCGGTCGGCCGCGGCCCAGAGCAGGAAGCCGCCGAACAGCAGCACGTCTGCCAGGCTGCCGCCGGTGACCGACTGCGCCAGCAGGTGGCCCAGCGCCCAGAGCTTGACGGCCAGCAGCATGGGGTGTTTGGTGGCGCGCTGGATGCGCCCCGGCAGGTAGGCCGCCAGCAGCAGCACGAACACAGGCAGCAGCAGCAGCGCGGCCAGGTGGCGCATGCCACCCGGCAGGCTGTAGAGCAGCACCGGGTTCTCGCGCGCCAGGCCGTAGCCCCAGACGATCAGGCCCAGACCCACGGCCGCGGCCAGCGAATACAGGCCCTTCCAGGCGCCCTCGCCCATCTGCGCCACCAGGCGGTCGCGCGCGGCGGGCGCCACGATGGCCACGGAATGCACACCCAGGAACAGCAGCAAACCCAGGATCAGCACGGACATGAAACCTCCTTGAAGAGAGAGCGGGACACCTCGGCCATCGAAGGCCGGGCGGCAGGGTCGGTGTCCAGGCAGGACGCGACCAGCCCGGCGATCATGGCACGCAGCGGATGGTCTGGCGGGGCCGCCAGGCAATCCCCCAGTTCTTCCAGCAGGCAACCGAAGGCGCGCACCTCCAGCGCCTGCAGCGCACGGGCCAGCGCCGGCTGGTCGGCCGGCAGCAGCGCAGCGGCGCCGAAATCGCTGAGCAGCGCGTCGCCCGTGGCCGCGTGCCACAGGATGTTGTGGGCGTAGAGGTCGCCGTGCACCACGCCGTGCGCGTGCAGGTGGGCCACCGCCTCGGCGATGCCGCGCAGCAAGCGCAGCGCCGGCCCGGCGCCCAGGCGCCAGCCGGCGGGGTAGACGTCGCGCGTGCAGCTTTGTAGGCTCGGCGGCCCCGCCAGCAGCACGTGACCGGCCGGTATCAGCGGCAGCAGCATGCCCAGCACCCCGTCCGGGTGGCCCTGCAGCCGGGCCACGGGGGTGCACAGCGCGGGATGGGCACCGGCCGCGCCCCCGGCGGCCATCTCGTGTTCGGGCAGGCCGTCGCTGGTGACCGCGCCCTTGAACAGCTTGAGCGCCAGTGCACCGGGCCAGCCGGCGACGGTGGCGCGCACGGCCCGGCCCGACGCGCCCTCGCCCAGCGGCTCGCCCAGCGTGAGGTCGGCCCAGTCCACCACCGGCAGTTGCAGCGGCGGCACCGCCCAGCCCAGCGGGTTGCCGGCCAGCGCCAGCCAGGACAGGCGCGGCAGGCGCAGCAGCCAGTCGGGCAGCCGCTGGAAGCGGTTGGCCGAGATGCGCAGCAGCTCCAGCCGCTGCGCACCGGCCAGCCCTTCGGGCAGGGCCTGCAGCCGGTTGCCGGCGAGCATGAGCTTCTGCAGGCGCGGCCGCTCGCCCACCACATCGGGCAGGGTGTCGATGGCGTTGTCGGTGAGGATCAGCCAGCGCAGGGCCGGTGGCAGCGAGGCCGCGGGCACCCAGGCGATGCGGCAGGCCTTGAAGCCCACCATCTCCAGCGCCGGGCAGTCGCCCAGCACCTCGGGCAGGGTGGTGAAAGGGTTGTCCGAAGCGAAGATGACCTTGAGCCGCCGCAGCCGCGGCAACCACGCAGGCAGTGTGGTCAGGCGGTTGCCGCTGAGGTTGAGCACCTCCAGCGAATCGGCCAGACCGAGCACCTCGGCGGGCAGTTCGGTCAGGCCGCAGGAGAGGTCCAGGCGGGTGGCGCCGGCCAGGTCGCCGCGCCGCAGTTGTTCGAGTGTGTGCATTAGGCACGGATTATGAAATCCGGCTCTCGACAAACGGCATCAGGCTCCTAGAATGAAATTCACAACCATTCATTCATCAGCGGAGCGGACATGACACTCAAACCTTTGACCCTGGCTGCCCTGCTGGCGGCAGCAACCAGCTCTCCGGCCATGGCCCAGAGCGTGTACGGCGAGCTGGGCTATTCCGCCCTGTCCATGAAGCTGTCGGTGCCGGTCATCGGGCTGCGCGCCAGCTCCAATCCGGCCATGGTCCGGGGCCTGGTGGGCCTGCAGATCACCGACGACCTGGCGCTCGAAGCCCTCGGCGCCGTCAACTCGGGCAGCAGCGCCTACACCAACAGCAACACCGGCACCCGCTACAGCGGCAAGGTGGACCAGCTCTACGGCTTGTACGTGGCGCCCAAGATCGGCCTCGGTCCGGTGGAGCTGTTCGGCCGCGTCGGCATGGCGCGCACCAAGCTCAGCTTCCAGGGCCTGGGCTCGGGCGAAGACAAGAAGCTGTCCTACGGCGGCGGCCTGCGGCTCATGCCCACCAGCAACCTGTCGCTGAGCGTGGACTACATGAACTACCTCGACAGCGGTGGCGCCAGCGTCAACGGCTACTCGCTGAGCCTGGGCCTGCGCTTCTGACCTCGCTCAGCCCGGCGGCGGGTCGCCGTCGGGCGCGTAAACCAGCAGGTCGCCCGGCTGGCACTGCAGGTACTCGCAGATCTTCTCCAGCGTCTCGAAGCGCACGCCCTTGACCTTGCCCTGCTTGAGCAGGGACATGTTGGCCTCGGTGATGCCGACGAATTCGGCCAGGTCGCGCGACTTGACCTTGCGCCGCGCCAGCATCACGTCCAGCTGCACGGTGATGGGCATCAGACGAAACCCTCGTTCTCTTCGGCCAGCGTCTGCCCCTGGGCGATCACCGCGGCCATCAGCCACACCAGCCCGGCGAAGAACAGCGTGAACACGTGGTCCGAGCCGATGCCCACCGAAAGGTGCCGCTGGCCGGGCGGGTTGTTCAGGGTCAGCAGCACCGAGGTGGCGCTGCTGGCGAGCATGGACGCCAGCGCCGCCCAAGCCACCCAGCCGGCGAAGCGCCCGAGCAGCGCGGTGGCCTGCAGGGTGAACACCTGGCCCTGCGCAAACATGCCGAAGCAGCGCCGCGCCTGCCACACACCCACCAAAAGCAGCCCCAGCGGCAGCGCCGTCACCACCGCCCCGGCGACACGCTGCCACAGCGCCAGCGGCCCAGCCACCGCCTGCGCGGGCAGGTTGGCGTGGCTGGCGAGCTGGGCCTCGCTGGCCGTGGCCCAGTAAACCACCAGGGCCAGCGGCAGGGCGACGAGCAGCGCCCAGCAGGCGGCCACCATCCAGCGGCTGATGCGGCGCACGCGCTGCAAGGACAGGGGCAGGGTGTGGGGTGCGGAGGGGTTCATGGAGAGCCTTTGGTCGACGCCAGGGTTTGACTTGTTTTTATTGTTTTATGATAATTTTTTACCGACCAACAATGAAAGTCAAGCCCATGTCACACCCCACTTCCCTCCTGCTGCGCCGCAGCCTGCTGCTGGCGTCCGCCGCCGCGCTGGGGGCTTGCGGCGGCATTCCGCTGAGTTCCCTGCCCCGGCTGGCCCAGCTCTCCGGCCAGCTGCTGGAGGCCGACCCGGCGCAGTTCATGGTGGCGCTGCAGGTGGACGCGCGCGTGGTGCCGCCGCCGGGCGCGGTGCCGCTGCTGCACATCAGGCTCTTGCCCAGGGTCGAGGGGGCGTTTGCGCCGGTGGACCGAAAGCTGCCGCTGGCCATGACCACCGCCACCAGCGCCACGCTGGGCCTGGACGCGCCCGGCCCGGGCCGCCGCTGGCTGGTCTACAGCCTGCCGCCGGCCACGCAGGCCGAGCTGCAGAAGGTGCAGGCGATGGTCAAGCAGGCCCAGGCGCAGCCGGGCTACCAGCGCGGCGGCACGCTGGCGCTGGGCGTGGAGCAGAAGGACCTGGCCGTCACCGACCCGGCGCTGGCCCGCACCAAGTGGTCGACCTGGATGCAGGTCAAGCGGAGCGAGGGCTTTTTCGAGGTCTGGAATGGCACGCCCGAAGAGATCCGGCGGCTGGCGGAAGCAAAGCGCTGAAGGGGCCGCGCCCGCCGGTCACTTCACCTGCTGCTTGTCGAGCTTGCGCGCCAGCGTGCGGCGGTGCATGCCCAGGCGGCGGGCGGTCTCGGAAATGTTGAAGCCGGTTTCGGCCAGCACCTGGTGGATGCGCTCCCACTCCAGCGTCTTGATGGAACTGGGCCGGCTGGTCAGCGCGACCTCGGTCGTGCCTTCGGAGCGCCCGAACGCCGCTTCGATGTCGTCGGTGTTGGAGGGTTTGGCCAGGTAGTGGCAGGCCCCGAGCTTGATGGCCTCCACCGCGGTGGCGATGCTGGCGAAGCCGGTCAGCACCACGATCAGCATGCGATCGTCGTGCGCCACCAGCGCCCGCACGCAGGCCAGGCCCGAGGCTTCCCCCTGGAGCTTGAGATCCACCACCGCGCGGGTCGGCGCGTAGCCGCTGGCCAGCACCGTGGTGAGCTGGTCGAGGCTGGCGGCCACGCGCACCTCGTAGCCGCGGCGCTCGAAGGAGCGTGCGAGCGTGCGCGCAAAGGCCGCATCGTCTTCGACGATGAGCAGGCGCTGCGGGGAAGCGGTGTCGTCAGATGCCATGGGGCTCGTCCTCGGCCAGGGTGATGGCGGCCAGCGGCAGCGTGATGCGGACCTGCGCCCCACCCTCGGCCAGGTTGCCCACCACCACGTCGCCGCCCAGCGTGCGTGCCACGTTGAATACCAGAAACAGGCCCAGCCCACCGCCAGGATGGCCTTTGGTGCTCTGGTAGGGCTTGCCGATCTGCGGCAGCAGGTGGGGGGCAAATCCCGGGCCCTGGTCCCAGACGGTGAGCACCAGCGCGTCGTCGTCGCGCCGGGCCTCGAACCACACCGCGTGGGGCGAGGCATCGGCCGCGTTGTCCAGCACGTTGCCGATCATCTGCTGGATGGCCGAGTCGGCCACCATGGGCAGGTCGTCGCCGAAGGCGTTGTGGTAGTGCAGCCCGCTGCAGTTGCGCCGTTCGCACCAGGCCTGGACCACGCTGTCGAGGAAGGCACAGACGGTGGTTTCGCTGGACGATTCGCCGCGCGCCTCGCCGGCGGAGAGCAGGATGCCGCTGACGATGGCCTTGCAGCGCGCCACCTGGGCCTGCATCTCCGCCACGTCGTCCGCCAGCTCGGGCTCGGAGCTGAAGTGCGGCAGGTGCTGCCAGTCGCCCAGGATCACCGCCAGGGTGGACAGCGGCGTGCCCAGTTCGTGGGCCGCGCCCGAGGCCAGCAGGCCCATGCGCACCACGTGCTCTTCCTCGGCCGCGCGCTGGCGCAGCAGGGCCAGGCGCGTGTCGCGCTCGCGTAGGTTGTCCACGATGCGCGAGATGAAGACCACCAGCAGCACGGCGTTGAGCACGAAGCAGATCAGCATGCCCTGGGTGTAGGGGCTGGCCAGGCCCTGGTCGTGGTCCAGCGGCAGGGGCAGCGGGCGCGCCCACAGGGCCAGCCCCGCGAAGCACAGCGTGGTCACGGCCACCATGACCCAGGTGGCCCAGACCGGCAGCAGCACCGCGCCCAGGATCACCTGCAACAGGAACAGGAACACGAAAGGGTTGGTCGCGCCGCCGCTGAGGTAGAGCAAGGCGGTGAGCGCACCCACGTCCACCAGCAGGGTGATCAGCAGCTCGGGGCCGGTCACCGGCAGCGGCGAGCGGCAGCGCAGCAGGGAGAACAGGTTGAACGCGCCCAGCCCGGCCAGCACCGCGTACATGGTGTGCTCGGGAATCGGGATGTCCATGCCGTGGAACACCACCGCGACCGTCGCGATCTGGCCGAACAGCGCCATCCAGCGCAGCTGGATCAGCTGCTGCAGGTTCTTCAGGCCCGCCGCCTGGTCCGGTCCGACGGCGGCGTGCGAAGGGGCTGCGACTTTCACCATGGGGCTTGCGGTGCCGACCAGAAACATCAGGAGGAGGCTCCGGATTGTCCGGGAAGGCGCCGCCGCGCACCGTCGCGGGCCGCAAAGACCGTGGCGGCCACGGTCATCGCGGCCAGCGCGAACCAGGTCAGCGCGTAGACGAGGTGGTTGTTGGCAAAGCGCAGCACGGTGAGCCCACCCACCGGCCCCTGGGGAGTGGCGCAGGGTGTGTCGGCCCCGGCGTCGACGAAGTACGGCGCCACCGCGGCGGGCGGCAGACCCGCGGCGGCCGCCAGGGCCGGCACGTCGCGCGAGAACCAGCGCCCGGCGGCGGGGTCGTTGCGGCGCAGGAAGCCACCGCCGGGCTCCGAGCGGCGCAGCAGGCCGGTGACGGTGACCGGGCCACCGCAGCGGGCGGCCTCGCGCGTGGTCTGCCACCGAGAGGCGGAGGGCACGAAGCCGCGGTTGACCCACACCACGTGGTCGGCGGCGGCGCGCAGCGGCGCCATCACCCAGAAGCCCGCACCCTGATCGGTGACGGCCTGCACCAGCTGTTCGCTCTCGTGCAGAAACCCGCCCGTCAGCTGCACGCGCCGGTATTCGTGGGCGGACGGATCGGCCTGCAGCGCCGGCCACTGGTCGGGCGCGGGGGCGGCCACTGGGTCGGCGTGCGCGCGCGCGGCCACGCGGGCCACCAGGTCGTTCTTCCAGGCCAGGCGCTGGACCTGCCACACACCCAGCGCGAGGAACAGCCCGCACAGCAGCGCGCCCGCTCCCCACAGCAGGGCGCGTCGCGGCGTCATGGGGTGGCGTGCGCGGCGGCGGGCGGGTGCACCGCGTGGCCGCCGTGTGCCGGCATCATGTTCTCGTTCATGTGGAACATGACCCAGAGCGTGCCGGCGATGGCGATCGCCACGAAGACCACGGTGAAGATGGTGGACAGCAGGGTCCAGCCGCCTTCGACCTTGCCGTTCATGTGCAGGAAACACACCATGTGCACCAGGATCTGCGCCACGGCGAAGGCGCCGAGCACCAGCACGGCCGTGGGCCGGTGGGTGACGACGCCGGCCATGACCAGCCAGAACGGGATGGCGGTGAGGATCACCGACAGCACGAAGCCGACCATGTAGCCCGAGAAGCTGCTGTGCGGGCCGTCGTCTTGGTGGTCGTCAGCATGGTCGCCGGGGTGGATTGCAGTGTCGTGCGCGCTCATCACAGCACTCCCATCAGGTAGACAAAGGTGAAGACGCCGATCCAGACCACGTCCAGGAAGTGCCAGAACATCGAGAGGCACATCAGGCGGCGCTTGTTTTCGCGCGTCAGGCCGTGCTGCGCGATCTGGATCATCAGCACCACCAGCCAGATGGAGCCGAAGCTGACGTGCAGGCCGTGGGTGCCGACCAGGGTGAAGAAAGCCGACATGGCGGCGCTGCTCTGCGGGGTGGCGCCTTCGTGGATCAGGTGGGCGAACTCGTAGAGCTCCACACCCAGGAAGCACAGGCCGAACACGCCGGTGACGGCCAGCCAGCCCAGCGTGCCGCCCTTCTTGCCCTGCTGCTTCTGCAGCATGGCAAAACCGAAGGTGATGGACGAGAGCAGCAGGAAGGCGGTGTTGATGGCCACCAGCTTCAGGTCGAACAACTCGGCACCACCGGGGCCGCCGGCGTAGCTGCGGCCGAGTACGCCGTAGGTGGCGAACAGCGCGGCGAAGATGAGGCAGTCGCTCATCAGGTAGAGCCAGAAGCCCAGCGCGGTGCCGTTCTCAGGGTGCGGCTCGTGGTCGAGGTGGTAGGCGCGCGCGGCGCCGGGGGTGAGGGCGATATCAGACATGGCGGGCCAGCAGTTGGGTGCGTGCGTGTTCGGTGGCGGTCACTTCGGACGCGGGGATGTGGTAGTCCCGCTGGTAGTTGAAGGTGTGCACGATGGCCGCGAGCACGATGGCCGCGAACGAGGCGATGGCCAGCGGCCACATGTGCCAGATCATCGCGAAGCCCCAGACCAGAGAGAGCACCGAGAGCACCACGCCCGCGCCGGTGTTCAGCGGCATGTGGATGGCCTTGAAGCCGCCCAGCGGACGCTGGTAGCCATGCTTCTTCATGTCGGCCCAGGCGTCGATGTCGTGCACCACCGGGGTGAAGGCGAAGTTGTACGCCGGCGGCGGCGAAGAGGTGGCCCACTCCAGCGTGCGGCCGCCCCAGGGGTCACCCGTCACATCGCGCAGCTGCTCGCGCTTGAGGACGCTGACCAGGATGCACATCAGGAAGCAGGCGATGCCGACCGCCACGAGGATGGCGCCGAACAGGGCGATCTGGAACCAGATCTGCAGCGACGGGTCCTCGAAGTGGCTGACGCGGCGCGTGACGCCCATCAGGCCCAGCACGTACAGCGGCGTGAAGGCGAACCAGTAGCCTGCCAGCCAGAACCAGAAGGACAGGCGGCCCCAGAAGTCGTCGAGCCGGAAGCCGAAGGCCTTGGGGAACCAGTACACCATGCCGGCGAACAGGCCGAACACCACGCCGCCGATGATCACGTTGTGGAAGTGCGCAATCAGGAACAGCGAGTTGTGCAGCACGAAGTCGGCCGGCGGCACGGCCAGCAGCACGCCCGTCATGCCGCCGACGACGAAGGTCACCATGAAGCCGACCGTCCACAGCATCGGCACCTCGAAGCGGATGCGGCCGCGGTACATGGTGAACAGCCAGTTGAAGATCTTCGCGCCCGTGGGGATCGAGATGATCATGGTCGTGATGCCGAAGAAGCTGTTCACGCTGGCGCCCGAGCCCATGGTGAAGAAGTGGTGCAGCCACACCAGGTACGACAGGATGGTGATGCACACCGTGGCGTAGACCATGGAGGTGTAGCCGAACAGGCGCTTGCCGCTGAACGTGGCGACCACCTCGGAGAAGATGCCGAACACCGGCAGGATCAGGATGTAGACCTCGGGGTGGCCCCAGATCCAGATCAGGTTCACGTAGAGCATGGGGTTGCCGCCCAGCTCGTTGGTGAAGAAGTTGGTGCCGACGTAGCGGTCCAGGCTCATCAGCAGCAGGGCCGCGGTGAGGATGGGAAAGGAGGCGACGATCAGCGCGTTGGTGCACAGCGCGGTCCAGGTGAACACCGGCATGCGCATCAGGTTCATGCCCGGCGCGCGCATCTTCACGATGGTGACCAGCAGGTTGATGCCCGAGAGCGTGGTGCCCACCCCGGCGATCTGCAGCGACCAGATGTAGTAGTCCAGCCCCACACCGGGGTTCTGCGCCCCCAGGTTGGACAGCGCCAGCCAGCCCGAGGTGGAGAACTCGCCCAGGAACAGCGAGACCATCACCAGCACCGCGCCGGCCGTGGTCATCCAGAAGCTGAAGTTGTTGAGGAACGGAAAGGCCACGTCGCGCGCGCCGATCTGCAGCGGCACCAGGTAGTTCATCAGCCCGGTGACCAGCGGCATGGCCACGAAGAAGATCATGATCACGCCGTGGGCCGTGAAGATCTGGTCGTAGTGGTGCGGTGGCAGGTAGCCCAGGTTGTCGCCGAAGGCCATGGCCTGGTGCAGGCGCATCATGATGGCGTCGGCAAAGCCGCGCAGCAGCATGACGATGCCCAGCACCATGTACATGATGCCGATCTTCTTGTGGTCGATGCTGCAGAACCAGTCGCGCCACAGCATGCCCCACAGGCGGAACCGGGTCAGCAGGGCGAGCAGGCCCAGGCCACCGAGCGCCACGGCCACGAAGGTCCACAGCAGGATGGGCTCGTGCGTCATCGGGATCGATTCCCAGGTGAGGCGCCCCAGCACCCAGGAGTTGGAGACGGAAGAAGGATCAGCGGACATGGCGTTGTCTTGGGTGAACGGTTCGGGCGGTGCTCAGGGGCGGGCGGTGAAGGTGGGCAGCGTGTCGGCGGCGGAGCAGACCTCCTGCGCGGCGGCCGCTTCGAGCGCGCGGGCGCTGCGGTGGGCGTGGTTGCGCGAGGCGTCCAGCGCCATCAGCTCGTGCATGCAGGTCTTGCCCTCTTCCACGCAGAGGTTCACCACGCGGTCGAACAGGCCGGCCTCGACCGACGAGAAGCGCTGCACCGGGTGGCGCTCGCTGGGCTGGGCCAGCGCCAGGTAGGACGCGCGGGTCAGGGGCTGTCCCTCGGCCTTGGCCCTGGCCACCCACTGGTCGAAGTCCTGTCCGCTCAGGCCGTGGAAGCGGAAGCTCATGCCCGAAAAGCCCGAACCGCTGTAGTGCGAGGACAGACCGCGGAACACGCCGGGCCGGTTGATCACGGCGTTCAGCTCGGTCCGCATGCCGGGCATGGTGTAGATCATTCCGGCCAGGTCGGGCACGTAGAACGCGTTCATGGTGCTGCTGGAAGTGAGCGTGAAGCGGATCGGGCGGTCCACCGGCGCGGCCAGCTCGTTCACCGTGGCGATGCCCTGCTCGGGCAGCACGAACAGCCACTTCCAGTCCAGCGACACCACCTGCACCTCCAGCGGCTTCACGTTCTCGGGCAGGGCCTTCTGCGCGGAGATGCGGTCCAGCGGGCGGTAGGGATCGAGCTTGTGGGTGGTGATCCAGGTGATCGCTCCCAGCGCAATGATGATCACCAGCGGCGCGGCCCAGATCACCAGTTCCAGCTTGGTCGAGTGGTGCCAGTCGGGTGCGTAGTCGGTTTCGGCGTGCCGGCTGCCCTGGCGGTAGCGCCAGGCGAACAGCAGGGTCAGGGCGATCACCGGCACGATGATCAGCAGCATCAGCACGGTGGCGACCACGACCAGGTCGCCCTGCTGGGCCGCCACGTCGCCGGCGGGGTTGAGCACGACCAGCTTGCTGCAGCCGGCCAGCAGGCTGGCGAGCAAGGGCAAGGCGGCGAGGCGGAGCGGTGTGGAGGGGCGCATGTGGAGCAGGAAGGGTTCTCGACCAGCCGAACCGGGTAAACCCCAGTTGCGGAACCGGCGGGAATGTATCGGCTTTCCACCCGGTTTTCGATTGGACGTTTTGTCCTATGTCAATGCGCCGGACTTCGAGTAACGTTATAGGGACCGCCTCGCAGCGGCCTTCCGGAGTCCCCCCATGCCCAGCCACACCCTGCAGAATCCCGGCGCCACGCCCCGCCAGCCCGCCACCGCACCGACCCACGAACGCACCAGCCCGGGCGACATTGCCGTCGGCGTGGTGATCGGACGGACCTCGGAATACTTCGACTTCTTCGTCTTCGGCATCGCTTCGGTGCTGGTGTTCCCGGCGGTGTTCTTCCCGCACCTCAGCCGGCTGGACGGCACGCTGTTCGCCTTCGCGATCTTTGCGCTGGCCTTCGTCACCCGCCCCATCGGCACGGTGCTGTCGATGGCGGTTCAGCGCCGCTGGGGCCGCGCCACCAAGCTCACCCTCGCGCTCTTCCTGCTGGGCACCTGCACCGCGGGCATGGCCTTCCTGCCGGGACACGCCAGCCTGGGCGGTGTGGCCATCGTGCTGCTGACCGTGCTGCGCCTGGGCCAGGGCCTGGCGCTGGGCGGGTCGTGGGACGGCCTGCCCTCGCTGCTGGCGCTGAACGCGCCGGCCAGCCGCCGCGGCTGGTACGCCATGCTCGGCCAGCTCGGCGCGCCGCTGGGCTTCGTGCTCGCCGCCGGGCTGTTCGCCTACCTGACCAGCAGCCTGTCGCAGGAGGACTTCCTCAACTGGGGCTGGCGCTACCCCTTCTTCGTGGCCTTCGCCATCAACGTGGTGGCGCTGTTCGCCCGCCTGCAGCTGGTGAGCGCGCACGAGGAGGAAGGCCTGCTGGACCGGCAGGAGTTCGAGCCCGTGTCCACCGCCGAGCTGCTGGGTTCGCAGGGCCACAACGTGTTCATCGGTGCGTTCGCCGCGCTGGCCAGCTACGCGCTGTTCCACATCGTCACGGTGTTCCCGCTGTCTTGGATCCACATCTACGCCGGTCAGTCGGTGACCGGTTTCCTGGTGGTGCAGATCGTGGGCGCCTTCCTGTGCGCCGGGGCCATCGTCGCCTCGGGCTGGCTGGCCGACCGTTACGGCCGTCGCACGACCCTGGGCAGCCTGGCGGTGATGATCGGCGTGTTCAGCGGATTTGCGCCGATGCTGCTCAACGGTGGCGAAGTGGGCCAGGACCTGTTCATCCTGATCGGCTTCGTGCTGCTGGGTCTGTCCTACGGCCAGGCCTCGGGCACGGTCACGGCCAACTTCGCGCCGCGCTTCCGCTACACCGGTGCGGCACTCACCTCCGACCTCGCCTGGCTGTTCGGCGCCGCGTTTGCACCTCTGGTGGCGCTGGGCCTGTCGGCCCACTTCGGGCTGGCCTTCGTCAGCCTCTACCTGCTTTCGGGGGCGGCCTGCACCCTGGGCGCGCTGCGCCTGAACCGCGCGCTGGAATCACGCGACTGAAGCTCAGACCACCATGCCCGGGTTGCCCTGCATGCCCACCAGTTGGGGCGTGTTGATCTTGCGCGGCGTGATGGTCTTGTGGTTCTTGAAGAAGGCTTCCATCACGTCCCAGATCGGCTCGCCCTTGGCGCCTTCGGCCACCGGCGCCCAGCCGGCCACTTTGTAGGTCTTGCCGGCCTCGATGGGCTTGCCCTTGAGCATCATGTTGCTGATGCGCTTGCCCGACCCGGCGTTCGGGTCGCAGGTGTAGGCCAGACCGCCCACACGCACCATGTCGCCGCCCTGCTGGTAGTACGGGTCGGGGTTGAACAGGTTGTCGCAGACATCTTCCAGCACGGTCTTGATGGTCTCGCCGCTCATCTCGGTCAGCGTGCTGGTCGGGTAGGTGATGGCCACCTGGTCCATCATCAGTTCGCGCGTGATGGCCTGGCCCGGCAGGATGGTGGTGCCCCAGCGGAAGCCCGGCGAGAAGGCCATGTCGGCGCCCTTGACCTCCATCAGCGCGTCCACGATGAGCTGGTCCCACGAGCCGTTGAAGTTGCCGCGGCGGTACAGCAGGCCTTCGGACACGGCCAGTTTCTCGTCGAGTTTGGCCTTGTAGGGTGCGCGCACCTTGTCGATGTAGGCCTGCATCTCCTGGTCGGCCGGCAGCAGGTTGGCGAACACCGGCAGCAGCTTGTAACGGAAGTCCTGCACCTTGCCGCCACGCACATCGAGGTCGAGCACGCCCAGGTACTTGCTGTTGGAGCCGGCGTTGGTCACCAGGGTCTGGCCCCTGGCGTTTTTCACCACGATGGGCGCTGGCATGCCGTCGTGCGTGTGGCCGCCCAGGATGGCGTCGATGCCGGTCACGCGCGAGGCCATCTTGATGTCCACGTCCATGCCGTTGTGCGAGAGCACGACCACGGCCTGCGCGCCCTTGCCGCGTGCCTCGTCGACCATCTTCTGCATGTTCTCGTCCTGGATGCCGAAGGCCCAGTCGGGGATCATGTAACGCGGGTTGGCGATCGGGGTGTAGGGGAAGGCCTGGCCGATCACGGCCACCGGCACGCCATTCATTTCCCGGATGACGTAGGGCTTGAACACCGGGTCGCCGAAGTCGTTGGTCTTGACGTTCTGCGCCAGGAAGTCCAGCTTTCCGGCAAAGTCCTTTTCGATGATCTCCTGCACGCGCTGTTCGCCCAGGGTGAACTCCCAATGCGGGCTCATGGCGTTGACGCCCAGCAGCTTGCAGGCGTCGACCATGTCCTGGCCGTTGGTCCACAGCGCGGTGGCGCTGCCCTGCCAGGTGTCGCCGCCATCGAGCAGCATGGCGTGCGGGCGGCTGGCCCTGAGCATCTTGACCAGCGTGGCCAGGTGCGCGAAGCCGCCGACCTTGCCGTAGGTCTTCGCGGCCTTCTCGAAATTCAGGTAGGTGAAGGCGTGCGCCTCGGCCGTACCGGGGCGGATGTTGAAGTGCTTGAGCAGCGCCTCGCCCACGATGTGCGGCGGCCGACCCACGGCCTCGGCCACGCCCAGGTTCACGCTCGGCTCGCGGAAGTGGATCGGCATCAGCTGCGCGTGGCAGTCGGTGAAGTGCAGGAAGCTGACATTGCCGAAGGTCGGCAGGTCGTACATCTTCAGGGCGGCGCCGGGTTGGCCGGCCAGCACGTCCCGGTGGTTCAGGGCCATGCCACCCGCGCTGGCGACGGCCAGCACCTGCATGAATTCACGACGGCTGAAGCTCATAAATGTCTTTCGGTGGTCACCCTGGCGCGCTCCGCGCCACCCCCTCCAGGGGGCTGCATCTGCGGCCGGGCGAAGCCCGTTCCGCGATGCCCTGGCTTGCAGGGCATCGTGCGTGGCTGGGTGAGGTTGGTTTATTGGTTGACGGGCGACTTCGGATCGAGCAGCAGGGCCATCACGTCCTTGAGGTTCTGCTCGCTGAGGATGCCCTTGTGGCCGGCGCGCGGCATCTGCGAACACGCGTTGTAGGCGCGCGAGTTCCACAGCTTGCCCCAGGTGTATTCCACGATGGGCTTGGCCGCGGCGCTGGTCGGGTCGGTCACGCCGCGCAGCTTGCCGTAGTTGTAGAGGCTGGGGCCGAGGTTGCCGAAGGAGATTTCCTTCTTGTCCATCTGGTGGCAGTTGTAGCAGTTGCCGCCGTTGACGGTCTTGGCGTCGTCGGTCCAGGTCAGGCCGCGCCCGCTCTGGGCGATCTTCTCGCCCTCTTTCCAGTCGCCCAGGAACTTGCCGTCGCTGGGCATCTTGATGGTCTTGAGCGCGGCCTCCTCGATGGCCTTGGCGGTCTTCTCGTCCAGCGGCTTGCCGGCCACGTCGGCGGCGCTGCACAGGCGGTTGGCGTCGTCCTGCCTGAGGTACTCCAGCGTGGCGATGCCGTTGGGCTGGAACGAGGCGCTCACCACACGGGCGTGCGCCTGGTCGTGGTCGGTGCCGGCAGCGCCGGTGGAGCAGGCGCCCAGCGCCAGGACGGCCAGGGGCAGCAGGGCAATGGCAAAGATCTTTTTCATGGGTCGTCTCCTGCGGATCAGCGCTTGATGGCCGGCACGATGGACTCGGCGCCCCTGGCGTTCACGCCCATGTAGACCTGCAGCGCGATGGTGGCGTCGCTGCCGAACTTGGGTTCGGGGAAGCGCTGCTGGCGGTAGCAGTCGTTCAGGCGCTTCTGCATGGTCCACATCTGCGAGTTCGACACACGGTAGGCCGGCCATGCGGCCACGCCCACGCCGTCGCCCGGGTTCTTGGTCAGGTTGGGCAGCTCCTGCAGGCGGATGCGGCCACCGTCGACGCCGTGGCAGGACGAGCAGGCGAAGTCGTGCGGGCCGCCGCGCTGGAAGAACAGGCGCTTGCCCACCTCGTACATGGTCTTTTCCTGCGCCGTGTTCTGCGACAGGTTGAAGCGCAGGCCCTTGGACTGGGTGGCGACATAGGTGGTGATGGCCACCAGGTTCGCACCCTCGCCTTTGCCGATCGAGGGCGCGGCCTTGTACAGCTCGGCTTCACTGAAGCCCTGCAGCGTCACCATGCAGTGGATCAGGCGCGTCTCCAGGTCCATCACCCTGCCGGTGTCCTTGAAGAAGCGCGGCAGCTCGGTGAAGGCGCCCTTGAGCACGCCCGGTCCCTTGCCCAGGTCGCACTGCTCGAGCGAGGCGTTCTTGGGGCCACGCTTCTGCTTCCACAGCTCCTCGCCCTTCATCTCGAAAAGTTCGGCCGGGTTGCCGTCCTGCAGCATCTCGCGGTACTTGTTGATGCCGTCGATGGCGGCGTTGCCCTGGGCATGCACCGCACCCAGCGCGAAGACGCCACCCATCAGGAGGGCGGCATGGCAAGCGTCGAATTTCATGGGTGTCTCCTTCGTTGTTGTGAAAGGCAGTGGCAGCGTCGAGCGGCCAGGGTCACCGCGGAACCGGCTCCGCCGGGCCGCAGGTGACGCCCCCTGGAGGGGGTCGCGCGAAGCGCGGCGGGGGTGGTCCCATCCCGCGCGGCGGGGGTGTTACGCAATGACCGCTTCGTCGGTGCGCGAATCGCCCTTGTTGTCGACCCACTTGACCACGACCTTGTCGCCCTTGGCCGCGCCCTTGAACTTGAAGGACAGGAAAGGGTTCTGCGACACCGAGCCGCTGAAGATGGCCTTGAGCACGGACTTGCCGTTGTGGGTGGCCTCCAGGTCGCGGATGAAATGGGCGGGGATGAGGGCGCCGGCCGCGTCCTTGCGGGTGCCGGGCTCCATGGGGTGGGACATCAGCACGCGAACGGTGGTTTCGTCGCCGGCGAGGGCGGCACGGATGCGCATCGGGTCAGCCATGATGGACTCCTGTCAATCTTTGAAAAGCGGGGGTTGCGAGGTCTGGGTCCGCGGGCAGTCAGCCGCCGCAGCCGCCCAGGGTCACCTTGGTTTCCTTGGTGGCCGAGAAGAGCTTGCCGTCGGCCTTGACCACGGCGACCACATTGGTGCTCTGGCCCATCTTCAGACGGGTCTGCACGTCGGCGGCGGTGCCGGCGGGGATCATGAAGGCGCACGACAGCGGGGTCGGGTTCTTCTCGACGATCAGGTACATCTCGGTGGTGTTGGGCAGCTTGCTGGTGGCGCCCACGGGCACCACGGCACCGTTCTCGGCGATGTCGGGCGACACCACCGACACCTGGTCGCTGGTAGCGGGGGTGCCACCGATGGCCTTGAGCGCGTCTTCCAGCGTCTTGACCTGGAAGCTGGCCTGGTCGACGGCGGCCTGGGCCTGGCTCTGGGTGACGATGCCCAGCGAGACCAGCGTGGCGAACGCGCCGGTGGACTTCAGGGCGGTGCGACGGGATTGGTTCATCTCGAACTCCTGTGAAAAGAGGGAAAACAGTTTATTTGTCAGGGGCGCCGGCCAGCACCCACTCGGCGAGCAGCCTGAGCTCGTCGTCCTTCAGGGTGGGCTGGGGCGGCATCGGCACGGCGCCGTACAGACCGGTGCCACCGGACTTGATGCGCGCAGCCACCACGGCCACGGCGTCGGCCTGGCCCTTGTGCTTGGCGGCCACGTCCTTGTAGGCCGGGCCGACCAGCTTTTTGTCGACCGCATGGCAGGCCAGGCAGGCGCTCTTGGTGGCCAGGGCCTTGGCGGCGGCGGCGTCCACGGCGTGCGCGCTGCCAGCGGCCAGCAGGGCCCACGCCGAGAGGATCAGGGAGAGCGGCTTCATGTGCATAGGGTAGTGACTCCAGGGTAGGGAATGAATGGGGTTAACGAGTAAATCCGAATATTCAATCTGACTTGATATTGCCTCACCGGGCACCGGCCGCGATCCACTGGGCGATGGCCCTGGCGTCGTCGTCCTTGATCTGGGCCTGGGCGGGCATGGGCACCGCACCCCACACCCCCGAGCCGCCGGCCTTGATCTTGCCCACCAGGTAGGACTCGGCGTCGGCCCGGCCCTTGTGCTTGGCCGCGATCTCGTTGAAGCCGGGGCCGACGATCTTGTTCTTCACGCCGTGGCAGGCGGTGCAGGCGTTGGCCGCCAGCAGGCCGTTCACGTTCGGCCCCTTGCCGGCTACGGGTGCGGCGGGCGCCACCGTGGCCGCGGCTCCCATCAGGCCCTTGGGTGCGGGCTTGGTGGTGTCCGCACCGCGCACCGGGCCGATCACGCGGTTCTGCTGCTGGATGTTGCCGTGGGCATCGCGTGCGAAATCCGGCAGGAAGGAATGCACCTTCGGGTCGACCGCGCAGTCCTTCATGCAGGCCACGTTCTTCACATCGCCCTTGCCGTTGGCCTTCCACAGCGGCTCGTGGAAGACCATGCCGTTGCGGTTGGGCATGCGCTGCTGCACCTCGGCGATGTTCTGGTTGCTCAGCGTGAAGTCGGGCGGCACGATCTCGGCCAGGCTCAGCAGGTAGGCGGTGACGCCGTAGACCTCGTCGGGCTTGAGCGTCTTGGGGTTGTTCCACGGCATCGCGCGGTGGATGTAGTCCCACAGGGTGGAGAGCGTGGCCACCTTCATGATGGTGGTCTTCTGAGGCGAGATGCTCTTGCCTTCTTCCAGCCCCTTGACGCGGCCGGTCTTGATGTCGTCCTTGGTGGTGCCGCCGATGATGGGCGTGAACACCTCGTTGGACTCGCCGAAGGTGCCGTGGCAGGACGCGCAGCGCGACTCCCACACCGTCTCGCCCAGGGACACGCTGCCCGCACCGGCCGGCAGGCCCTTGAAGTCGGGGCGCACGTCGATGTCCCAGGCCTTGATCTCGGCCGGCGTGGCGTCGCGGCCCATGTTCGCCCAGGGCTTGTCCTGCGCCATGGCGGCACCGAATGTCGAACTGATCAGCGCGGCGGCGGCGATGGCGCGGAAGGAAGAGCGGATCGCGGTTTTCATTCAGTACACCTGCACGTTGGAGACTTCGCCGTTTTCACCGACCAGCCAGCTCTGGATCGCGTTCTGGTGGTAGACCGACCGCGTGCCGCGCACCGCGCGCAACTGGTTGATCTTGGGCTGCACGTAGCCCGTGCTGTCGATGGCGCGGGCCTGCAGGACCGCGGGCTTGCCGTTCCACACCCAGTCGATGTTGAAGCGCGTCAGCGCCTTGGGCAGCACCGGCCCTTCGATGCGCGCGGTGCGCCAGTTGCGGCCGCCGTCCACGCTCACGTCCACGCGCTTGATCGTGCCGCGGCCCGACCAGGCCAGGCCGGTCACGTTGTAGTAGCCCTTGTCCAGCAGGGTCTGGCCGGCCGAGGGTGTGGTGATGACCGACTTGCATTCCTGGATGCCGGTGTACTGGCGGTGCGTGCCGTCGGGCATGTGGTCGATGTAGTGCACCGCCTCGTCCTTGGTCGCCCACTTCTGGTCGCCCACCTCGATGCGGCGAAGGTACTTGACCCAGCTCACGCCCTGGATGCCCGGCACCACCAGGCGCAGCGGATAGCCGTTCTCGGGCCGCAGCATCTCGCCGTTCATGCCCCAGGCCACGATGCAGTCGTCCATGGCGCGCTCGATGTCGATGGTGCGGGTCATGGACGAGCCGTCGGCGCCTTCGGCCAGCACGTACTTGGCGGCCTTCTTGTCGTACCCGCACATCTCCAGCAGGGTCGACAGCAGCACGCCGGTGAACTCCGAGCAGCTGACCATGCCGTGCGTGTACTGCACCGTGGGCACGGCCACGTTGCCCCACTCGGTCGCCGTGTTGGCGCCGCACTCGATGAAATGGATGCGCGAGACGCTGGGCAGGCGCATCAGGTCGTCCATGGTGAATACGCGCTGGCGCTTGACCAGGCCATTGATCATCAGGCGGTGCCTGGACGGGTCGATGTCCCACCAGCCCTGGTGGTGGCGCTCGAAGTGCAGGCCGCTGGGCGTGATGATGCCGAACAGGCCCTGCAGCGGCGTGAAGCTCACCGAGGCCTGGTCGACGCGGGTCAGGCCCGGGCTCTGGCGGCGGCGCAGATTGCCTTCCCACTTGCTCGGCTGGCCGTAGCCCGGGTCCATGGCCACCGGCTGGCCCAGGCCCGTGCTGTGCTCGGGCAGCTGGAGGATGGCGTTCTCGCCCTCCGCACCGGCGGCCATCGCGCGGCTGGCCGCACCGGCCGAGGCCGCGACGCCGGCGCCCATGGCCAGGGCGTTGCCCATGAAGCGGCGGCGCGCCTTGCGGGCCTGCTCCAGCTTTTCGGCACTCAGGAAATTCTCTGGCGCGGGCAGCACACGCCCGATCACGTCGTTCAGGTCTTTGGACACTGCGGGTTCCTTCTCGTTGGCGGATGGGCGTGGCGCCCATCCGGCCTGATGGATCTGTCCTTCGAC
The DNA here is from genome assembly GCF_031020795.1 of Hydrogenophaga pseudoflava. Classification (GTDB taxonomy): domain Bacteria; phylum Pseudomonadota; class Gammaproteobacteria; order Burkholderiales; family Burkholderiaceae_C; genus Hydrogenophaga; species Hydrogenophaga pseudoflava_A. Next base: position 5,190 of record NZ_JAVHJP010000007.1, on the reverse strand, counting down.
GACCCTCTCCAATGACAGGGCTTCGAAGGGATCTGGTTTCAACAAATCAACTATATGATTGATTGCCTATATATAGATCAGTGTAAACCCCAAATCCTTCGAAGCGCTGACAGACGGCCCCGGTGCGGCTTTGATTTCGCTAGGGTTTTCACCGTTCAGCCAGCTTTTTTGCCGGTGCTAGCATCAAGCATTGAAATATGCGAAATAACTGATGCTTGGCCTGCAAACCGGCGCTCTGCTACAGTTTTTGAAGCTTTTCCCCAACCCTTCTGTGGAGACGACGATGGTCAGAACGATGAAATGGCTGGCGGCGGGTGTGCTTTGCGCAGCCGCCGCAGGGGCGCAAGCCCAGGTGAACCAGGTGCGCGTGTGGGCCGCGGCCTGCGCCAACTGCCATGGCACCGAGGGCCGCGCCCTGCAGGGCAACGAGCCGCTGGCGGGCAAGGACAAGGACGAGCTTTACCAGAAGCTGATGGACTTCAAGAGCGGCCGCAAGCCCGCGACCATCATGCACCAGCTGTCCAAGGGCTACTCCGACGAGCAGCTCAAGGACCTCGCCGCCTACTTTGCCGCCCAGAAGAAATAAGGAGCCCGCCATGCAACGTCGTCAATTTGTCCAGACCCTGGGCGCCGGTTCGGTCCTCGCGGGCATTGGTGGTCTCACAGGCTGCGCTTCGGGCGGTGGCTACGGCCCCAAGGTCGTCGTGGTCGGCGGCGGCTACGGCGGCGCCACCGCCGCCAAGTACGTGCGCATGTTCTCGGACCACGGCATCCAGGTGACCCTGGTCGAGCCCAATGCGGCCTTCGTCTCCTGCCCGATCTCCAACCTGGTGATCCAGGGCAGCAAGACCATCGCCGACGTCACCACGCCCTACGACAACCTGGAAAAGCGCCACGGCGTGAAGATCGTGCGCGACATGGTCACCAGCATCGACACCGGGCGGCGCGTGGTGAAGCTGGGCGCCGGCGGCGAGCTGCCCTACGACCGCCTGATCCTTTCGCCGGGCATCGACTTCATGTGGGACACCATCGCCGGCATGACCAAGCCAGGCGCACAGGACAAGGTGCTGCACGCCTGGAAGGCCGGCCCGCAGACGGTGGCGCTGCGCAAGCAGCTCGAGGCCATGCCCGACGGCGGCGTGTACGCGCTGTCGATCCCGCTGGCCCCGTACCGCTGCCCGCCCGGCCCCTATGAGCGCGCCTGCATGGTGGCCCACTACTTCAAGAAGGCCAAGCCCAGGAGCAAGGTCGTGATCTTCGACGCCAACGACGACATCCAGTCCAAGAAGGGCCTGTTCATGAAGGCCTGGGACGAGCACTACAAGGGCATCATCGAGTACCGCCCCAAGCACAAGGTGGTCGAGGTCGACGCATCCACCAACACCCTGAAGTTCGAGTTCAACGACGACTTCCAGGCCGCGGTGGCCAACGTGGTGCCCAACATGCGCGCCGGTGACATCGCCGTGCGCACCGGCCTGGCCACCGCCAACAACCGCTGGTGCGAGGTGGACTTCCTCACCTTCGAATCGAAGGCGCAGAAGAACATCCACGTGCTGGGCGACGCGATCCAGATCGCCCCGGGCATGCCCAAGTCCGGCCACATGGCCAACCAGCACGGCAAGACCTGCGCCGCGGCCGTGGTCTCGCTGCTCCAGGGCAAGGAGCCGCCGCAGCTGCCGATCTACGCCAACACCTGCTACAGCTTCGTGACCGACGAGGACGTGGTGCACGTGGCCAGCGTGCACCGCTACGACGCCGAGAAGAAGACCATGCTCACCGTGCCGGGTTCGGGTGGCGTGTCGACGGCCGCGAGCGAACTCGAAGGCCGCTACGCCCACGCGTGGGCACGCAACATCTGGGCGGATACCCTGGCATGAGCGGGAAGCACCCCCGCGCCGCGCTGCTCTGGTCGCTGATCTTCGTTGCCTCGTCTGCCTTCGCCCAGGCCGACGAGGCGCGGGCCAAGAAGATCGCGGGGGGGTCCTGCTTCCTGTGCCATGGCGCGCAGGGCGAATCCACCAGCGAGGTGTTTCCGCGCCTGGCCGGGCAGCACTCGGAGTACATCGCCAAGCAGCTCAACGCCTTCAAGAGCGGACAGCGCAAGAGCACGGCCATGGTCGAGATGGTGAGCAAGCTCACACCCGACGAGATGCTGGCGCTGGGCAAGTACTACGAGAAGTTCTCCATCCCGCGCGAAGAGGCCAAGGACCCACAGCTGGCCGCCATGGGCCGCTACCTCTACCACAACGGCAACAAATTCAGCGGCGTGCCGGCCTGCGTGAGCTGCCACGGCACCAACGCCGAAGGTGCTGCCAACCTGCCCCGCCTGGCGACCCAGTTCTCGGGCTACATCCACACCCAGCTCAAGTCCTTCAACAAGCGCGACCGCACCAACGACAACGCGGTGATGCACGCGGTGGTGGAGAAGATGACGGAACTGGAGATGGCGGCGGTGGCCGAATATGTGAGTAGTAAATAAGGTACCCCCCGCGCCGCGCTTGCAGCGCGTCACCCCCCAGGGGGCGATGCGTGTGGCCCGGCGGAGCCGGTTCCACCGCATCCTCGACCGAGACACTTCACGCCGGGACGGCCTTGCTTGAGCGCAGCCTCAGGTACAGCCAGCCGGCAATCGCGAGGTTCAGCAGGTTCCAGGCGATGCCGTTGAGGAAGGCGGCGTCGTAGCTGCCGGTCATGTCGAAGATCCAGCCCGAGAGCCAGCCGCCCAGCGCCATGCCGATCAGCGTGGCCATGATCACAGCGCCGACCCGTGCGCCCACTTCCTGCAGCGCGAAGTGCTCGCGGACGATGATGGCGTAGGACGGCACGATGCCGCCCTGGAACAGGCCGAACAGCGCCGACACCACGTACAGCGGCACCATGCCGTCAAAGGGCAGGAACAGGAGTAGCGCGATGCCCTGCAGCGCCGAGCCCAGCAGCAGGGTGCGGATGCCGCCGATGCGGTCGCAGATGAAGCCCGAGACGAGCCGGCTGACGATGCCGCTGGCCAGCATGAGGGACAGCATCTCGGCGCCGCGCGCGGCACCATAGCCCAGGTCGGTGCAGTAGGCCACGATGTGCACCTGCGGCATCGACATCGCCACGCAACAGCCCACGCCGGCCAAGCACAGCAGCCACTGGGCACTCGACGGGCTGAGACCGAAGGGCCGGCTGCGGTCGGTGCCCGGCACGGCGCCCGCCGCCGCCACAGGTTGCGGAGGCGCCAGCGGTGGCCGCTGCCGCATCAGGCCCGAGAGCGCGAGCATGCCCAGGCCGCAGACCACGCCCATGAGGGTGTAGGTGGGGCGCCAGCCGATGGTCTCGATGCCGTGCTGCACCAGCGGCGGCCAGAGCGCGCCGGCGATGTAGTTGCCGCTGGCGCAGATCGCCACCGCGATGCCGCGGCGCCGGTTCCACCACAACGAGGTGTCGGCCAGCAGCGGCGCGAAGGTGGACGCACCGCCCAGCAGCCCGAGCAGGCCGTGCGCGAGGCCGAAGGTCCAGATGCTGCCCGACTGCGCGGCCCAGAGGAAACCGCCCGCCACCGCCAGCGCCCCGACCCAGAGCACCTTCATCAGCCCATGGCGGTCGGCCATGCGGCCGGTCCAGATGCCGCCGATGCCGAGGCACACCATCATGAACGTGTAGGGCAGCGAGGCGCTGGCGCGGTCGATGCCGAACTCGGTCTGCACCGTGGGCAGCACCACCGACACCACGTACATGCTGCTGTTGCCCAGCACCACCAGGCCCAGGGCCACGAGCAGCCGCCAGGCGGCCTGGCGCGAATCGATGACGGAGGGATCGGCGTGCAGGGGGTGGGTCATCCTCCCAATCTATCGCAGCGGTCGGTGGGCCGCCTGTCGTTCAGGTTACCGATCAGGCCACCCGTGCGGCCAGCTCGCCCTTGTCGTAGCGCTTCTGCATGGCTTCAAGGCTGTGCACCTTGGTGATCTTCGAGGCCATGCCCGCGGCTCCGAAAGCCTCGTAGCGCGCGGCGCAGATCGCCTGCATCGCCTTGGTCGCTTCCTTGTAGAACTTGCGCGGGTCGAAGTTCTTGCGGTCCTCGGCCAGGTGCTGGCGGATGGCGCCGGTGCTGGCCATGCGAAGGTCGGTGTCGATGTTGACCTTGCGCACCCCGTTCCGGATGCCTTCGACGATCTCCTCGACCGGCACGCCGTAGGTCTGGCCCATGTCGCCACCGTACCGGTTGATGATGGCCAGCCAGTCCTCGGGCACGCTGGAGCTGCCATGCATCACCAGGTGCACGTTGGGAATGCGCTGGTGGATTTCTTTCACGCGGTCGATGCGCAGCACCTTGCCGCTGGGCTTGCTGGTGAACTTGTAGGCGCCGTGGCTGGTGCCGATGGCAATCGCCAGCGCGTCCACCTGGGTCTTGCTCACGAAGTCGGCGGCCTCGTCGGGGTCGGTCAGCAGCATGGAGTGGTCCAGCTCACCCTCGGCGCCGTGGCCGTCTTCTTCGCCGGCCTTGCCGGTTTCCAGCGATCCCAGGCAACCGAGCTCACCTTCCACCGACACGCCGCAGGCGTGGGCCAGGTCCACCACCTGCTTCGTCGTGGCCACGTTGTATTCGTAGCTCGCGGGCGTCTTGCCGTCGGCCAGCAGGCTGCCGTCCATCATCACCGAGCTGAAGCCCGACTGGATGGAGCGGAAGCACACGCCCGGCGTGGCGCCGTGGTCCTGGTGCATGCAGACGGGGATGTGCGGGTACATCTCGATCGCGGCGGCGATCAGGTGGCGCAGGAAGGGCTCGCCCGCATACGAGCGGGCGCCCGCCGAACCCTGCAGGATCACCGGGCTGTCCACCGCGGCCGCAGCCTGCATGATGGCCTGCACCTGCTCCATGTTGTTGACGTTGAAGGCCGGCAGGCCGTAGCTGTTTTCAGCGGCGTGATCGAGCAGCTGGCGAAGGGAAATCAGGGCCATGGGGTGGTCTCCGTGGGTTTGAAAAATTCAGTGTTCAGCGCGCTTGGCCAGGATCTCAAACGCCGGCAGCGTCTTGCCTTCCAGCACTTCGAGGAAGGCACCGCCACCGGTGGAGATGTAGCCCACGTCTTTCTCGATGCCGTACTTGGCAATCGCGGCCAGCGTGTCGCCGCCACCGGCGATGCTGAAGGCGCTGGACTCGGCGATGGCCTGCGCGATCACCCTGGTGCCGTTCTCGAACGCCGCGAA
>NZ_JAVHJP010000006.1 GCF_031020795.1 Hydrogenophaga pseudoflava | reverse complement strand
GAAAAGGCCTACGAGATGGGCTTCACCCACGCCGCCGTGGGCGCCATGGTGCGCTCCAGCTATCACGCGGACCAGCAAGCTGGTCAAGCCAAGATGCAGAAATGGCTGACGCCTGCTGGTCGGTCTGGCGGATGAAGGCCCCTGGCAGCGCTGTTCCGGCTTCGTGACCCTTGCATGTCCGCGAATGCCTCAACCGCTCATTCAACCCGCCTTCCCTGGCCGATCGGTTGAATACGAGATGGTCTCCATCGGACCGACCACCAGCATGCGCATGGAGAAATTCGAAAAGGCCTTCATCGAACAGACTGGTGTGAAGCCTGGGCATGCCCGAGACCCTGTGGGTCAACCGGGTCAGGGAGTTCGGCCCGCTGATCATCTCCATCGACACCAAGGGCAGGAACCTGATCGAGGAGAACAAGGCGGTCTTCAACGAAAAGAAGAAGCCCATTCTGGAGCGCATCAACCAGCAGGTGCGCTTCATCAAGTGAATTGACACTTGGCCCCCACAGCCGGCCATCGCTGCACCACCGGCCTGTGCCACATCGCGAAAGAGTCGCGCAAGGGGCGAGCAGCTGCTCGCTGGCGTGCTGCCCGCCCCCCTGAATCCATCGGTCAGGCGGAAAATTCGATGTGGGACTTCTCCTGGCGCTGCCTGCTGGCGGTCAGGCGGTTGGCCACGCTGATCACCGCCATGACCGATGCCGTCAGGATGTTGTGGCTCAGACCGATGCCGAAGGTGGATCCGGGAACGCCTTCAAGTGCGGCCTCGATGATCGCCAGCGCCTGCGCATTGGCGCCATGTCCCGTGGCTCGTTCCTCGTAGGTGTCCAGCCTGATCGGAAGCCCCAACGCATCCACGGTGGCCGCAATCGGCCCGTTGCCATGCCCGCGCAGGTGCTGCCGAACACCATCGACGATGACCTCCAGTTCAATGCCCTGTCCGCTGTCATCGAGTTTGTGTGCGACGTACCGGACGTCCGCCTGGTGGTCTTGCGCCGTTGCGTAGGTCGACTGGAACAGCCGCCAGAGTTCATCGGCTGTCGCTTCGGTTTCACTCTCGTCGGTCTGGCGCTGGACGACGGCGCTGAACTCGACCTGCATCCTGCGGGGCATGACCACGCCGTGTTCCCGCTCGAGCAGGAACGCGATGCCACCCTTGCCGGACTGGCTGTTGACCCGGATCACACTGTCGTAGGTTCTGCCCAGGTCGGCGGGATCAATCGGAAGGTACGGCACCTCCCAGATACCGGACGGGGCTTGAGCCGCAAACCCCTTCTTGATGGCGTCCTGGTGCGAGCCGGAAAACGCGGTGAACACCAGGTCACCCGCATAGGGGTGCCGGGGATGCACCGGGATCGAGGTGCATTCTTCTGCCACCCGGGCAATCGAGTTGATGTCAGAGAAATCCAGCCCCGGGTGGACGCCCTGGGTGTAGAGGTTCAGCGCCAGGGTCACGATGTCCACGTTGCCGCAGCGCTCGCCGTTGCCAAACAGGCAACCCTCCACGCGGTCCGCGCCTGCCATGACGGCGAACTCCGCAGCGGCGACACCGGTTCCCCGGTCGTTGTGGGGATGCACCGACAGGACGATGTGTTCGCGCGGCACCAGGTGCCGGTGCATCCACTCGATCTGGTCGGCAAAGACGTTGGGTGTGGCGTTTTCGACGGTGGTGGGCAGGTTGATGATGATGGGCCGGTCAGGACCGACACGCCATGCCGAGATCGCTGTCTGGCAGGCCTGGAGCGAGACCTCCAGCTCGGTCGAGCTGAAGGTCTCCGGCGAGTACTGCAGGGTCCACTGGGTTTCCGGGTGCTCGTCCGTGAGCGTCTTCAGGTAGCCCACGTGGTGCGAGATCAGATCCATCACCTGTGGAACGCTCATGCCGAAGACGATGCGGCGCCAGGCCGGGGCAGTGGCGTTGTAGACATGCACGATGGCACGGGGCGCCCCCTTCAGCGACTCGACTGTTCGGGCGATCAAGTCCTCGCGCGACTGGGTCATCACCATCAGCGTGACGTCGTCGGGCACGAGCCGCTCGTCGATGAGCTTTCTGACGAAATCGAAGTCGGTCTGCGATGCCGCGGGGAACCCGACCTCGATCTCCTTGAATCCGATCCGCACCAGTTCCATGAACAGACGCATCTTGCGTTCACCGTTCATGGGCTCGAACAGGGCCTGGTTGCCATCGCGCAGGTCGGTCGAGAGCCAGCGCGGTGCCTGGGTGATGATGCGGCCAGGCCAGGTGCGGTCGTTGAGGGAAACCGGCGGGAAGGCACGGTATTTGGTCGAAGGGTTTGAAATCATGAGGGGCTCCACGAACTTTGGCCTGTGCCGCAAGAAATGGCTTGGCTCAGGCCGGTGTCAAAACACAAAGGAGACGACAACCCCTGCAGCCCTTCGCATCAAGCGAAGGCTGGTTCGTGGGCCGGGGTCAGGGGGAAGTCGGTGGTGCGCTGACGGTGTCAGGCACGGGAGGCGAACGCAGGCAGACCCCGGCCAAGCACTAGGCTTAGCGATAGGGAGAGGGCGCGCGTGCGTTGCATAGCAGCGCACTATAGCCTGTTTGGGAAGATTGGTGCGCCCGCCCAGCGGGCCGCGCGGTGCCAGGAGTCGAAGGGCTTCAGTGCACGCAGTCCGGCCGGGACAGGTACATCGCAGCGCGTTCTTGATGCGTTCTTGATATCCGCACAACGAGTCTTTCCCCTGTCTTGACGCACCGCTACCTAGCATCGGCGGCATGTCTTGAACGGAGAACTCCATGGACTTCATCTACCTCGGTCTGGCCGCCGCATGCGGTCTCGCCATCTGGGGGCTGGCACTGGTTTGCCGGCTCCTGCAACCCGCCGGTGGGGGGCGCCCATGAATGGCTGGACCTTGCTGGCCGCACTGCTCGCGGGCGGCCTTCTGATCTACCTGGTGGCCGTGCTGCTGCGGCCGGAGGACTTTTCATGAACACCCTGGCATGGCTGCAACTCGCCGTCTTTCTCGCCTTGCTGTTCGCATTGGCCTGGCCACTGGCGCGCGCGATCGATGCCGTGATGGCGGGTCGCTTCGCTCTCGGTCGGCGCATCGAGGCGCCACTTTGGCGCCTGGCCGGTGTGCGGCCCGAGCGCGAATCAGGCTGGCTGCGTTACACGCTGGGCCTGCTGTTGTTCAACGCGCTGGGCCTGCTGGCGGTGTATGGGCTGCAGCGTCTGCAACATGTGCTGCCACTGAACCCGCAGGCCATGGGTGCCGTCACGGCCGACTCGGCCTTCAACACCGCCATCAGCTTCATGAGCAACACCAACTGGCAGGGCTATGGCGGCGAGACCACCATGAGCTACCTGACGCAGATGCTCGGCCTGGCGGTGCAGAACTTTCTTTCGGCCGCCACCGGCATCGTGGTGGTGATCGCTGTGGTGCGCGGCTTCTCTCGCCACTCGGCCCAGGCCATCGGCAACGTGTGGGTGGACCTCACGCGGATCACGCTGTGGGTGTTGCTGCCGCTGTCGCTGGTGCTGGCGCTGTTCTTTGCCGGCCAGGGGGTGGTCCAGAACCTCTCTCCCTACACTGAGGTGAAGACCCTGGAGACCGTGAGCTGGGAAACCAGCACCCCGACGACCGAAGGACCACCCGCGCAGACCGAAGCGCACAGCAGCTCCACGCAGACCCTGGCCATGGGGCCGGTGGCCTCGCAGCTGGCCGTCAAGATGCTGGGCACCAACGGCGGTGGTTTCTTCAACGCCAACTCGGCGCACCCGTTCGAGAATCCCACGCCGCTGTCCAACTTCGTGCAGATGCTCAGCATCTTCCTGATTCCTGCTGCACTGTGTTTCGTGTTCGGCCGCATGGTGGGTGACCCGCGCCAGGGGCGGGCGGTGCTTGTCGCAATGACGGTGCTGTTCATCGGCTTCGTGGTCGCCGCCACGCACTTCGAGCAGCAAGGCAACCCGGTGCTGGCCACGCTCGGTGCCGACCAGGCCGCCAGTGCCCTGCAGGCCGGCGGCAACATGGAAGGCAAGGAGGTGCGCTTCGGCATCAATGCGTCCAGCCTGTTCGCGGTGATCACCACCGCCGCGAGCTGCGGCGCCGTGATCGCCATGCACGACAGCTTCACGCCGCTGGGCGGCATGGTGCCGATGGTGCTGATGCAGCTGGGCGAGGTGGTGTTCGGCGGGGTCGGCGCGGGGCTCTACGGCATGCTGGTGTTTGCCATCATGGCGGTGTTCATCGCCGGCCTGATGATCGGGCGCACGCCGGCCTACCTGGGCAAGAAGATCGAGGCGCACGAAATGAAGATGGTGTCCATCGCCATCCTGACCACGCCCTTGCTGGTGCTCGTGGGCACGGCCGTGGCGGTGACGACCGACGCCGGTCGCGCCGGCATCCTGAACCCGGGCGCGCACGGATTCAGCGAGGTGCTGTACGCGCTGTCTTCGGCGGCCAACAACAACGGCAGCGCCTTCGCCGGCCTGTCGGCCAACACGCCGTTCTACAACGTGCTGCTGGGCCTGGCGATGGTGTTCGGCCGCTTCGGCGTGATCGTGCCGGTGCTGGCCATGGCTGGCTCGCTCGCAGCCAAGCAGCGCGCCACCGCCACCGACGGCACCCTGCCCACCCACGGTCCGCTGTTCGTGGCCCTGCTGATCGGCACGGTGTTGCTGGTCGGCCTGTTGAACTATGTGCCTGCGCTGGCGCTGGGCCCGGTGGCCGAGCACCTGATGCTGTGGGCCGGGAGATAAACATGAGTCGCCAGACACTTTCCCTCTTTGACCCCGCGCTGATGCGTCCGGCCCTGTTCGACGCGCTGCGCAAGCTCGATCCCCGCGTGCAGCGCCGCAACCCGGTGATGTTCGTGGTCTATGTGGGCAGCGCCTTCACCACCGCACTGGCCATCGCCCGGCCCGAGGGCTTCACCACCGCGGTGGCACTGTGGTTGTGGTTCACGGTGCTGTTCGCCAACTTCGCCGAAGCCATGGCCGAAGGCCGGAGCAAGGCCCAGGCCGCCAGCCTGCGGGGCCTCAAGAAGCAGACCTGGGCCAAGAAGCTTGAAGCAGGCCACGCGCGCGGCACGCCGCGCACCGCCATGCACTGGCATCCGCTGGAGGCCGACCACCTGCGCAGGGGCGATCTGGTGCTGATCGAAGCCGGCGACAACGTGCCCGCCGACGGCGAGGTGATCGACGGCGTGGCCTCGGTGGACGAGAGCGCCATCACCGGCGAGTCGGCCCCGGTGATCCGTGAATCGGGTGGCGACTTCAGTGCCGTGACCGGTGGCACGCGCGTGCTGTCGGACTGGGTCGTCGTGCGCGTCACGGTGAACCCGGGCGAGACCTTCGTGGACCGCATGATCGCCATGGTGGAAAACGCCAAACGCCAGAAGACGCCCAACGAGATTGCGCTGACCATCCTGCTGGTGGCGCTGACCATCGTGTTCCTCGGTGTGGTGGTCACGCTGCTGCCGTTCTCCACCTTTGGCGTGGCGGCCAGCGGGGCTGGCCAGCCGGTGAGCCTGGTGGTGCTGGTTGCCCTGCTGGTCTGCCTGATCCCCACCACGATTGCCGGCCTGCTCAGCGCCATTGGCGTGGCGGGCATGAGCCGGCTGATGCAGGCCAACGTGATCGCCACCTCGGGCCGCGCAGTGGAGGCCGCCGGGGACGTGGATGTGTTGCTGCTGGACAAGACCGGCACCATCACGCTCGGCAACCGCCAGGCCAGCGCCTTCATCCCGGCGCCGGGCGTGAAAGAGGCGGAGCTCGCCGACGCCGCACAACTCGCCTCGCTGGCCGACGAAACGCCCGAGGGTCGCAGCATCGTGGTGCTGGCCAAGCAGAAGTTCAACCTGCGCGAACGCGATGTGGCCGCGCTCGGCGCCACGTTCGTTCATTTCACGGCGCAGACCCGCATGAGCGGTGTCGATCTGCAGGGGCCGGACGGCAAGGGGCGCGCCGTGCGCAAGGGCGCGACCGATTCGATCCGCCGCCATGTCGAGGCGATGGGCGGCAACTTCCCCGCGGCACTGCAGACCGCCGTGGACGACGTGGCGCGCCGCGGCAGCACGCCGCTGGTGGTGGCCGACGGCACCCGGGTGCTGGGCGTGGTCGAACTGAAGGACATCGTCAAGGGTGGCATCAAGGAACGTTTTGCGGAACTGCGCCGCATGGGCATCCAGACCGTGATGGTGACGGGCGACAACCGCCTGACGGCGGCGGCCATCGCCGCCGAGGCGGGCGTGGACGACTTCCTCGCCGAGGCCACGCCCGAGGCCAAGCTCAGGCTGATCCGCGAGCACCAGGCACAGGGCCGGCTGGTGGCCATGACGGGAGACGGCACCAACGACGCGCCCGCGCTGGCCCAGGCCGACGTGGCAGTGGCCATGAACACCGGCACGCAGGCCGCCAAGGAGGCCGGCAACATGGTCGATCTGGACAGCAACCCGACCAAGCTGATCGAGATCGTCGAGACCGGCAAGCAGATGCTGATGACGCGCGGCGCGCTCACCACCTTCAGCATTGCCAACGACCTGGCCAAGTACTTCGCCATCGTGCCGGCGGCCTTCGTCGCCACCTACCCGCAGCTGTCCGCGCTGAATGTGATGCAGCTGGCCAGCCCGAACTCGGCCATCCTGTCGGCGGTGATCTTCAACGCGCTGATCATCGTGTTCCTGATTCCGCTGGCACTCAAGGGAGTGGCCTACCGCGCCGTCAGCGCCGCCGCGCTGCTGCGCCGCAACCTGGCCATCTACGGCCTGGGCGGTGTGGTCGTGCCCTTCATCGGCATCAAGGTGATCGACCTGCTGATTTCCGCCGCCGGCTTCGCTTGAACCTTTCCGAGGTAATGCCATGAACCACCCGATTCAAACCACCGCCCCTGAGCCCGACGACAAGAGCCCGTTGCTGCGTCCGGCCCTGGTGCTGTTCGTCGTGCTGAGCCTGCTCACCGGCCTGCTGTACCCGTTGCTGGTCACCGGCGTGGCGCAGGCGGCATTTCCGCACCAGGCCAACGGCAGCCTGATCCAGCGCGACGGCCAGACGGTCGGTTCCAAACTCATCGGCCAGCCGTTCTCCCAGCCCGGCCACTTGTGGAGCCGTCCCTCGGCGACCGCTCCCATGGCCTACAACGCCGCGGCGTCTGGCGGCTCCAATTTAGGCCCCGGCCACCCGGCGCTGGCCGAAGCGGTGCAGGCGCGCATTGGTGCGCTGCGAGCGGCCGACCCCGCCAACACCGCGCCGGTGCCGGTGGACCTGGTCACCGCCTCCGCCAGCGGCCTGGACCCCCACATCAGTCTGGCCGCGGCGCGTTACCAGGTGGCGCGGGTGGCGCGCGTGCGTGGCCTCCCGGCCGAGCAGGTGAACGCCCTGGTGGACCAGCACACCGAGGGCGCGTGGCTCGGTTTCATGGGGGAAGCGCGCGTGAACGTGCTGGCACTGAACCTGGCGCTGGACGCCCAGGCCAGGCCCTGAGCGGTGCCGGGCGACAATGGCCGTGCCCATGACCGAGCCTGCCCGCCCCGACCCAGACACCCTGCTTGCCCGGGTGCAGCAGGAGGAAGCGCGTGCGCGACGCGGTTGCCTCAAGATTTTTTTTGGTGCCTCGGCCGGCGTGGGCAAAACCTACGCCATGCTGGCCGCCGCCCGCACGGCCCACGCGCAAGGCACGCCGGTGACCATCGGCGTGGTCGAAACACACAGCCGGCCCGACACCGAAGCGCTGGCGCGCGATATGCCGCGCCTGCCGCTTCGGTCCGTGGCCTACCGGGGCCACCAGCTGCACGAATTCGACCTCGACGCGGCGCTCGCCTTCGGTGCACAACACGAGCAGGCGCTGGTGCTGCTCGACGAGCTGGCTCACAGCAATGTGGCTGGCTCACGCCACCCCAAGCGCTGGCAGGACGCCGAAGAGCTGCTGGCCGCCGGCATCGACGTCTGGTCGACGATGAACGTGCAGCACCTGGAGAGCCTGAACGACATCGTCAGCGGCATCACAGGCATCCGCGTCTGGGAGACCGTACCCGACCGCCTGTTTGACGAAGCCGACGAGGTGGTGGTGGTCGATCTGCCGCCGGACGAACTGCTGGAACGCCTGAAGGCCGGCAAGGTCTACCTGCCTCGCGACGGCGACAACCGCGCCGAACGGGCGGCCGCCCACTTCTTCCGCAAGGGCAACCTGCTGGCGCTGCGCGAGCTGGCGCTGCGCCGCACCGCCGACCGGGTGGACGGCGAGATGCGCGCCTACCGCCAGGGCAGTGCGGACAAACCGGTGTGGCCCAACCGCGAGGCCCTGCTGGCCGCCGTGGGTCCGGGCGTCCGGGGCGAAAAGGTGGTGCGCAGCACCGCACGCATGGCGGCCCAGATCGATGTGCCCTGGCACGCGGTGCATGTGGAAACACCGGGGCGCCCTCTGGGCGAGGCCGCGCAGCGCACGTTGCGACTCGCTGAGTCGCTGGGTGCGACCACCGCCACGCTCTCGTCACCTGACGCCGCCACGGCCCTGGTGCGCTATGCGCGCGAACACAACCTGGTCCGGCTGGTGCTCGGGCGCCGCGCGCGCCGGTGGCCCTGGCCGCGCAGCGTGGCGGATCGCATCGGCGCTCAGGCCGACGACCTCGATCTGGTGCAGGTGGGGCAGCCCGCCAACGCCGAACGTCGGCCCTCCACGGCGCCCGAGGAGCACGCAGAGGGGCACTGGCGCGGCTACCTGTGGGCCGCCACCGTCTGCGGCGCCACCGCCTTTCTGGCGACGCCGTTGCTGCGCGTGCTGGAACTCAGCAACATCGTCATGCTGTTCTTGCTGACCGTGGTGGGGGTGGGCCTGGTGTTTGGCCGGGGACCGGCGGTGCTGGCCGCTTTCCTGGGCGTGGGCCTGTTCGACTTTTTCTTCGTGCCGCCTCGCTTCACTTTTGCTGTGAGCGACGTGCAATACCTGGTCACCTTCGCCGTCATGTTGGTGGTGGCGCTGGTGGTGGGCCAGCTCACTGCGGGCCTGAAGCAGCAGGCCGAAGCGGCCACCCAGCGCGAACACCGTGTGCGCAGTCTGTACGACATGTCGCGTGACCTTTCCGCCGCGTTGATGACCTCGCAGGTGGCCGAGATCGGAGCGCGCTTTCTCACCGGAGAGTTCGGCGCGCGTTCAGCCCTGCTCGTGGCCGACGAACAGGACCGATTGCAGACGGTGGAAGGCGCCACCGCACCAGTGGACACCGCCGTGGCCCAATGGGCCTTCGACCGGGGCGAGGAGGCCGGGCGCGGCACCGATTCCCTGCCCGCCAGCACCTGCCTGGTTCTGCCGCTGAAGGCTCCGATGCGCGTGCGCGGCGTGCTCGTGATCGAGCCACCGGGACCGCGCCCCTGGGGACTGGAACAGCGCCGCCTGCTGCAGACCTGCGCCTCGCTGCTGGCGATTTCGCTGGAACGCATCCACTACATCGATGTGGCGCAGAGCAGCACGGTGCAGATCGAATCCGAACGCCTGCGCAACTCGCTGCTCTCTGCGATCTCGCACGATCTGCGCACGCCATTGACGTCCATGGTCGGGTTGGCCGATGCGCTGGAGCTCACGCCACCCGGCCTGAGCGAGGCGCAGCGCGAGGTGACCAGTGCCATGCGGCAGTCTGCCCGGCGCATGAGCGCGCTGGTGAACAACCTGCTGGACATGGCCCGCCTGCAGGCCGGTGCCGTACGGCTCAACCTCGCATGGCAGCCGTTGGAAGAGGTGGTGGGCAGTGCACTGGCCGCCTGCGGCGGCCTGCTGGCCGGGCGCGACATCCGCGTGGACCTGTCAGACGGGTTGCCGCTGCTGCACCTGGACGCCGTGCTGATCGAGCGCGTGCTGGTGAACCTGCTGGAGAATGCCGGCAAGTACACCCCGGCCGTCAGCGCCATCCACATCGCGGCCCGCGTTCGCAGCGACTCCGTGGTGCTCACGCTGGACGACCACGGACCCGGATTGCCAAGGGGCCGCGAAGAACGGGTCTTCGAGAAGTTCGAACGCGGCCAGCGGGAAAGCGCCACCCCGGGGGTGGGTCTGGGGCTGGCGATCTGTCGCGCCATCGTGGAGGCCCACGGTGGCACGATCGAGGGGTACAACCGCGAGGCGGAAGGTGTCGTGCAAGGCGCCCGTTTCGACATCACCCTGCCTTGCGGCACGCCGCCGTCCGACCTGGGAACGGCCGCTTCCGAAGACGAACTTCACGCACCATGAACCCACCCGGCAGCCAGATTCTCATCGTCGAAGACGATGCCCAGATCCGCCGTTTCGTGCGACTCACCCTGGAGGCCGAGGGCCACACGGTGCATGAGGCCGAGACCTGTCAGCGGGGCCTGATCGAGGCCGGCACGCGGCGTCCCGACCTGGTGGTACTTGATCTGGGACTGCCAGACGGCGACGGCGTGGAGCTCATCCGCGAGCTGCGGCAATGGTCCGCCATCCCGGTGATCGTGCTCTCGGCCCGCAGCGCCGAAGGAAACAAGATTGCGGCCCTCGACGCCGGCGCCGACGACTACCTGGTGAAGCCGTTCGGCTCCGGCGAACTCAGCGCGCGCGTGCGCGCCCAGCTGCGCCGCCACCAGCAGCGGACGCCGGCCGGCGAGCCGCTGATCGCGTTCGGCGACATCCGCATCGACCTCGTGCGCCGCGTGGTGGAGCGCGCGGGCGAGACGCTGCACCTCACCCCCATCGAATACAAGCTGCTGACGCACCTGGCCTCGCAGCCCGACCGCGTGATCACACACGCCCAACTGCTCAAGGCCGTGTGGGGGCCCGGGCACCAGGAAGACATGCACTACGTGCGCGTCCACATGGCCAACCTGCGCAAGAAGGTCGAGGACCAGCCGTCGATGCCCAGGCACCTGATCACCGAAACAGGGATCGGCTACCGCTTCAAATGCTGAATGTGACTATTTGGTGCCAGGAGGAGACCATGTCCACTCCGGCGGCGTGGCGCCCTCGTTGCAGCTCTCCGGCCCGGCGACGGGCAGCCAGACCCGGAACGCGGTGCCCACCCCGGGTGCCGTTCGGACCTCGATCAACCCCCGGTGCTTCTGCACGATGGAGAACGACATCGACAGGCCCAGGCCGGTGCCTTTGCCGACGGCCTTGGTGGTGAAGAAGGGCTCGAAGATGCGGCGCTTGACGTCCGGCGGCATGCCGCAGCCGTTGTCCTCGATCTGCACCCAGACCCAGGGACCATCGACGCCGGTTGCGATGGTGATCGTGCCTTTTTCCGGGATGGCGTGGGCCGCGTTGACGATCAGGTTCATGAAGACCTGGTTGAGCTGTGCCGCCAGGCAATGCACCAGCGGGATGTCGCCCAGCCGCCGGACCACCTCGGCCTTGTACTTCACTTCGTTGCGCACCACGTTGAGGGTGGACTCCAGTCCTCGGTTGAGGTCGGCCTCCTGCCACTCCGAATGATCGACGCGTGAGAAGTCCTTGAGGTCCTGAACGATCCGCTTGACGCGTTCCAGACCATCCATGCACTCGTCGAGCAGGACCGGTACGTCCTCGCGCAGAAACTCGATCTCGTGTTGCTTCAGGATTTGCCCGACGGTCTGTGTCAGCGGCTCGTGCCCGTGTTGCCTGACCGCTTCGTCCAGGGCGGCCTCGGCGGCCAGGAGGCTTTGGGTGTAGCTCTTCAGTGTGTTGACGTTGGAGTTGACGAATCCGATCGGGTTGTTGATTTCGTGCGCCACGCCGGCGGCCAGTTGCCCGATGGAGGCCAGCTTGTCCTGCTGCAGCAGCTGGTTCTGCGCCTCCTCAAGCTTGTGGTTGGTCTCGTTGAGTTCCTCGATCCGGTGCTGAAGCTGGCCTTGTGCGTGGAGGATCTCCGAGCGGTCCTGCATCATCCACCAGGTGCCGCGGGAGGGATCGTCGGGGTCGGTCACGTGCGCGTCGACCTGGACCCAGATGTTTTTTCCTGTCTTGTGCCGCATCCACATCTCTGTGTGCACGGGAAGACCCAGCGAAAGCAGCGGACCTGCGATTGCCCCGAAGGCCCTGTACTCGTCTTCGGTCCGGTAGAAGTCCTGGCCG
The DNA here is from genome assembly GCF_031020795.1 of Hydrogenophaga pseudoflava. Taxonomy (GTDB): domain Bacteria; phylum Pseudomonadota; class Gammaproteobacteria; order Burkholderiales; family Burkholderiaceae_C; genus Hydrogenophaga; species Hydrogenophaga pseudoflava_A. Next base: position 381,931 of record NZ_JAVHJP010000006.1, on the reverse strand, counting down.
AGCATGCCCAGCATGTCCGCGCTGCGGTAACCGAACATGGCGCCCATGGCCGGGTTGGCCTTCCGGATCACGCCTTCGACCGTGCACGCCACGGCGATGGGAGAGTTGGACACGAACAGCTCCAGCTCCCTGGCCGAGGCGGCCAGTTCGGCCGATCGCTGGCGCACCCGCTCTTCGAGTTCCTCACGGTGGCGGCGCAGCTCGTCTTCCGAATTGCGTCGGGCGGTCACGTCCTGCAGGGTTTCAATCGCGCCAATGATTTCGCCCTGGGTGTTGCGCAGCGGCGCCGCGGTGAAGAACAGCCACATGCCCCCGTTGCCGAAGTGAGGAAAGAAACCCTCCACCTCGATTCCTCCGGCGATCACCGCGGAGCGTTGCATCTGATCGCCGTACAGGACTTTGAACGCATCCTCGCTGGCCTGGTCGACCACGAGGTCGGCCAGCAGCGGGCGTTCGCTGGTGTAGAAGGCGCGCCAGCCATCGGTCGTTCCCAGCACCTTGGTCCGGTGCACGCCGGTCATCTTCTCGCAGGCGGTGTTCCAGTGCGTGACGCGGTGGTTCTGGTCGATGACGAACGACGCCACGGACGCCCCGTCGATGGTCTGGCGCAACATCTCCGCCATGCCCAGCAGACTGCTTTGCACGTGCATGACGTCGCTCAGGTCCACACAGGTGACCAGGACGCAGCGGCGCTGGGCCACCCGGATCGGCTTGAGGTGCAATTCGACCGGGCGCTGACCGCCGTAGGACGTGGTGATGTGGGTGTCGATGGCCGGTGGCAGATCGTTGCCTTCCAGGCACCGGTTGAGCGCGTCGATCCAACGGGAAAGGCCCTCGTGGTCCAGGCAGGTGTCGAACGCCATGCCCGCGAGTTCGCGCCGCGTGCGTCCGGTCAGCCGGCCCAGTGCGTCGTTGGCGATCCAGACGTGACGCCCGCGCACGAGGGCCACAGGCACCGAAAAGGCACCCACGATCTCTTCGGCCAGCGACACCGCGGCTGCATCATCCATCACTGGGTCCACGTTCGGTCCTTTGGAGAAAGACGAGGTCGCTCAGGCGTTCACGGATTCCCGGCGTATCCACAGGGACATCTGCACCCCTTGGCGGGTGGCGTAGCTGGTCACCTGCCGCACGATCTTCTCGTCGAACACATAACCCGCAGCCAGCAACACCGCACCGGTGCTGGAGACCAGGTCGCGCGCGAGCACCGTGCCGACCTGCAGATCGCGCACATCGATCTGCACATCGCTCCTGGCGGCCGACTCCATCCGGGTCCAGACCTTGATCAGCGTCTCGACCACGCGCCGGTCGTAGCGCGTGTCTGCTCCCGTGAAGACGAGCTGGCAGGCGCTCTCCGCATCGTGGCGCTGGTCGCCCAGAGAGCCGTGTTGCAACTGGTCCAGATCGCTGGCCGCGGCCACGATCTTGGCGCCGATGCAGATGTCCGCGCCCGACAGTCCATCGGGGAAGCCTTTGCCATCGATCCGTTCGTGGTGCTGGCGAACGATGCGTGCGACCGCGCCAAGATGCTGGAAGGACATCAGGGCGGTTTCACCGTCCAGCGGGTGGCGGTGGTGGCGCTGCATTTCCTTGGGGCTGTAGGCGGACACCGCCTTGGTGAGCATGGCGTCGGGATAGCCGTTTTTGCCGATGTCGTGCACCAGGGCGGCCAGGTAGATGTCCCGGGTTTCCCGTTCCGAAAGCCCCAGTTCTCTGGCGACCTCGCGGCTCATCTCGGCCACCCGGCTCGAATGCCCGGATTCGTTGTGGCGCAGGTCGATCAGGTTGGAAAGCACCCGAAAGGAGGCATGGAGGGAGTCGTCCAGGTCCTGGTACGAGGCTTCGAGCATGTCGTTGATCTGCGAGAGTTCCGCCGTTCTGGCGGCCACCCGGTTTTCCAGCTGGGCGTTGGCATCGCGCAGCAGGAGGTTCTGTTCCTCGGTCAGGCGTGCCAGGCGGGCGTTCTCCCGTTCGAGCTGGCGACGGCCCAGGGCGTCCCTGACCGCCAGCAGAAGTTCCTGGTCGTCCCAGGGTTTGGCCAGGTAGCGGTGGATCGAGCCCTGGTTGATGGCTGCGATGGTCGACTCCATGTCGGAGTAGCCGGTGAGCAGCACGCGCATGATCCTCGGGTCGTGTTCCTTGACCAGTTCCAGGAAGCGGGCGCCGTCCATCTCCGGCATGCGCATGTCGGAGATGACCAGATCGACCTCATGGGCCTTGAGCAGATCCAGTCCCTCCCGGCCGGAGGTGGCCTGCAGGGTGGTGATGCCGTTGAGGCGCAGCAGGCGCCGGAGCGCATTCAGGATCGAAGGTTCATCGTCCACCGTCAGAACGATGGGCGGCGCATTCGGTACTGCGCTGCCGGGTGCGGTCGTGTTCTTGTGTTCCTCCCTGGAACACCCAGGCGCCTTGGCGCTTGAGTCCCACCCGGCAGCGTCGCTTGCGGCGGCTCGCTCCGGGGGTGTCGGTTCTTTGTTCATGTCTGCCACAGCCGATTGGGGAGCCGATGAGGGGTGGTCGAAGCGTCTCACAGAGAGGGAAGTCGAAAGCTCCCTGTTTATCGGCAAAGGGTGGTGCAGATTCAGTCGCTCAATGTGCCAAATAGCACTGTTTCGGGCTGCCAGATTCCCGGTTGGGTCCCGCTCTGGCGGCACACGTCCGGCACCGGCGTGCCGCCGTCGGCCCTTCGCTGTTTGACCTGTCGGGGTATCCCGGGGAACGTGGGCTACTGCCTGAACAGCTCGATCACCAGGGCGCGTGCCCAGCGAAGGAAGGGATCGTGCTCGTGCCGCCGTCCCCAGTGCAGCGATACCGTGAAATCCTGCTGGGGCAGGTCGGCGTCCAGCAGATGAAACTCCTCGCGGGGCTCGAACTCCTGCGCAATCGCCTTGGGGATCACCACCGCCAGGTCGGTTGAGCGCACGATCGCTGGCAAGGCCAGGAAGCTCGACGCCCTCAGCCGGATGCGCTCTTCCATCTGGAGCACGCTGAGGATGCGCTGGGTCTCGCTGTGCGAGCGCACGGTGACGAAGTCGAAGCGGCTCAGGGCGCGGGTGGAAATGCCACCCCTGCTGCGGCCCCGGATCAGCGGGTGCCCAGTCTTGACCATCAGCACATACCGGTCCTTGAGCAGTTCGGTCTTCTGCGTGCCCTGGGTCTGGGGCAGAAAGCCGATGGCCAGATGCAGGTCACCGTTGTGCAGGGCTTCGGCGATGTCCTTCTGCGGCCAGGGGCTGGACAGCACCTGCACACCGGGCGCCCGGGACTGCAGCGCCTGCACCAGCCGGGGCAGGAAGCGCATCTCGCCGATGTCGGTCAGGTGGATCCGGAGTTCCGCCCGGCTGGTCTGCGGGTGGAACGCATCGGGCTCGCGCAGCCCTTCTTCGAGCAGGGCGAGCCCTGCCTGGACCGAACGGGCCAGCCGGTCTGCGCGTTCGGTGGGTTTCACACCGCCCGCCGTGCGCTCGAACAGCGGGTCCCGCAGTTCGATGCGCAACCGGCTCAGCGCCTGGCTGCACGCGGGCTGCGACATGCCCAGCCGTTCGGCCGCCTTGCTGATGCTGCGCGCGGCGTAGATCGCGTCGAAGACGCGGAGCAGGTTCAGGTCCATGCCAAATTATAAGAATCAGGCATGTTACTTAGTAGGCTTATCTAATTGGCGAATTGGGCCAAGGCGCCCACACTGCAGGCGTTTTCAGACGAGGAAGCCCATGAAGCGCAAGAACGCAAAAGAGACAAGCCGACCGGCCCGGCGCCCCACCGTGCGCGAGGCGGTGCACCAGTGGATGCGCGACGTGGGCATCGACACCGTGTTCGGCAACCCCGGCTCGACGGAGCTGCCGATGTTCCGCGACTTCCCCGCGGACTTCCGCTACGTCCTGGGCCTGCAGGAGTCGGTGGTGGTGGGCATGGCCGACGGCTACGCGCAGGCGACCCGCAACGCGGCCCTGGTGAACCTGCATTCGGCGGCGGGCGTGGGGCACGCGATGGGCAACATCTTCACCGCCTTCAAGAACCAGACGCCGCTCATCGTCACCGCCGGCCAACAGGCACGCTCGATCCTGCCGTTCGACCCGTTCCTGTTCGCGGCGCAGGCCACCGATCTGCCCAAGCCCTACGTCAAGTGGGCCTGCGAGCCGGCGCGCGCCGAAGACGTGCCACTGGCGCTGGCCCGGGCCTACCACCTGGCCATGCAGCCGCCCTGCGGCCCGGTGTTCGTGTCGATCCCCGCCGACGACTGGGACCGGACCACCGACTGGGTGACGCCCCGCACGGTGACCCGGTCCATCGCGCCGGACCCGGTGGCCCTGCGCGCCGTGGCCAAGGCCTTGCAGAAGGCGAAACGCCCGGCCATCGTCGCGGGCGCGGGCGTGGACCGCGACGGCGCGGTGGACCTGCTGGTGGGCCTGGCCGAACAGCACCGCGCGGCGGTCTACACGGCCCCCATGAGCGCGCGCTGCGGCTTCCCGGAACAGCACGCGCTGTTCGGCGGCTTCCTGCCGGCCATGCGCGAGCGCATCGTCGCCACGCTCGCACCGCACGACCTGGTGCTGGTGCTCGGCGCGCCGGCGTTTTCGTACCACGTCGAAGGCCAGGGGCCGCACGTGCCCGAGGGCACCACGCTCTGGCAGATCGTGGACGACCCGCACACGGCGGCCTGGACGCCCGGCGGAAACAGCGTGGTCGCCAGTCTGGATCTGGCCATCGCCGCCCTCGTCGAGGGCACGACGCCCGTCCAGCGCCGCGCACCGCCCCGGCGCCCGGCCCCCCGCCCCGAGGAGGCCGGCCAGCCGATGAGCGTGGCTTACGTGCTGCAGGCGCTGGACCAGGCTCGGGGTGCCCAGGACGTGGTGGTCGAGGAGGCGCCGGGCTCGCGCGGCGTGATGCAGCAGCACTTGCCCATGGGCGGCGCGGACAGCTTCTACACCATGGCCAGCGGCGGTCTCGGCTTCGGCATGCCGGCGGCGGTGGGCGTCGCGCTGGGACGCCAGAAGCACAAGCTCAAGGGCCGCACCATCGCGCTCATGGGCGACGGGTCGAGCATGTATTCGATCCAGGCGCTGTACGCCGCCTCGCAACTGAACCTGCCCCTCACCTTCGTCATCCTCAACAACCGGCGCTACGCCGCGCTGCAGGACTTTGCTCCGGTGTTCGGCTATGCCAAGGGCGACAAGCCCGCCGGCACCGATCTGCCCCACCTCGATTTCGTGGCGCTGGCCGAAGGGCAGGGCGTTCCGGCCTGCCGTGTCGAGCGACCGGAAAACCTCGCCCAGAGTCTGGAGGCCGCCCTGGCGGCGAGGGGGCCGTACCTCATCGAGCTCGTCGTCAGCTGAGCGCCGACGCTTTCATTCAACACACCCATCCACAGGAGACAAGACATGACCACCATCCACATGCTCATCAACGGAGAAGCCGTGCGGGCGCAAAGCGGCGCAAGCTTTAACCGCTCCAACCCGCTGGACGGCCAGGTCGCCACCACCGCACCCGCCGCGTCCGTGCAGGATGCGGTCGCCGCGGTCGAGGCCGCTGCCGCGGCCTTCCCAGCCTGGTCCGCGACCTCGCCCGGCGAACGCCGAGCCCTGCTGCTCAAGGCGGCCCACGCGCTGGAGGCCAAGGCGGCCGAGTTCACCGCCGCCATGGCCGCCGAGATCGGCGCCTCCGGCCTCTGGGCCGGCTTCAACGTGCACCTGGCGGCCGACATGCTGGTCGAAGCCGCGGCGCTGACGACCCAGATCAACGGCCAGGTCATCCCGTCCAACGTGCCGGGCAGCCTGGCCATGGCCACGCGCCAGGCCGCCGGCGTGGTGCTGGGCATGGCGCCCTGGAACGCCCCGGTGATCCTGGGTGTGCGCGCCGTGGCCGTGCCGCTGGCCTGCGGCAACACCGTGGTCCTCAAGGGCAGCGAGCTGTGCCCCGCAACCCACGGCCTGATCATCCAGGCGCTGCAGGAAGCAGGCCTGCCCAAGGGTGTCGTCAACTTCGTGACCAACGCCCCGGCCGACGCGGCCCAGGTGGTGGAAGCCATGATCGCCCACCCGGCGGTCAAGCGGGTGAACTTCACCGGCTCCACCCACGTCGGCCGCATCATCGCCACCAAGTGCGCCGCCCATCTCAAGGCGTCCGTGCTGGAGCTGGGCGGCAAGGCGCCGCTGCTGGTGCTGGACGATGCCGACCTGGACGCCGCCGTCAACGGCGCCGCCTTCGGCGCCTTTGCCAACTCGGGGCAGATCTGCATGTCCACCGAACGCATCGTGGTCGATGCCAAGGTGGCCGATGCCTTCGTCGCGAAGCTTGCCGCCAAGGCCCAGGCGCTGCCGCTGGGCGACCCCCGCCAGGGGCCGGTGGTGCTGGGTTCGGTGGTGGACATGTCCACCGTCAGGCGGGTCAACGAACTGATCGACGATGCCCTGGCCAAAGGGGCCAGGCTGGTCTGCGGCGGCAAGGCCGAGAACACCCTGATGCCGGCCACGCTGCTGGACCACGTGACGCGCGAGATGCGCATCTACAGCGAAGAGACCTTCGCCCCGGTCAAGGCCATCGTGCGCGTGGACGGCGAAGAGGCGGCCATCGCCTGCGCCAACGACAACGCCTTCGGGTTGTCTTCCGCGGTCTTCACCGCCGACACCGCGCGCGGCTGGCGCGTGGCGCAGCGCATCGAGTCGGGCATCTGCCACGTCAACGGCCCCACCGTGCACGACGAGGCGCAGATGCCGTTCGGCGGCGTCAAGGCCAGCGGCTGGGGGCGCTTCGGCGGCCAGGCCGGCATCGAGGCCTTCACCGACCTGCGCTGGATCACGCTGCAGACCACGCCGCGCCACTACCCGTTCTGAGCGCGCCGTGAAGTACACCATCCTGGGTGCAGGGGCCATGGGTTCCCTGTTCGGCGGTCTGCTGGCCACGCAAGGCCACGCCGTGGAACTGCTGGACCTCAACGAACGGCACATTGCTGAAATCCAGCGTGCCGGTCTGACACTCGATACGGACCAGGGCCGCCTGAACGTGCGCGTGAACGCCTGCCGACCCGAGCAGGGCTCGACCCCGCCGGACTGGCTGATCGTCTTCACCAAGACGATGCACACCGACGCGGCCCTGCGCGCTGCGCAGCACCTGATAGGGCCGCAAACCGGCGTGCTCAGCCTGCAGAACGGGCTGGGCAATCTGGAAAAGCTGGAAGCCTTTCTGCCCCGTGGGCGCATCGCCATCGGCGTCACCACGGTGCCGGCCGACATGAAGGGGCCGGGCCACGTGCAGTCGCACGGCCAGGGCCACAGCCGCTTCATGTCGGCAGACCGGCAGCGCAACCCCGCGCTGGTCCAGCTGGCGGCGGATTTCAACCAGGCCGGCCTGAGCTGTGAGCTGGACGACCAGGTGCTGGCCGCCATCTGGCGCAAGGTGGCCTTCAACGCTGCGCTCAACGGCATCTGCGCGGTCACCGGCAGCACGGTGGGCCAGCTTGGCCAGCACGCCGACACCCGCGCCCTGGTGCACCGGACCTCGCAGGAGGTCATCGACGTGGCGCGGGCCGCGGGTGTGGTGGTGGATGCCGACGGCGTGCACCACGACCTCGACCACGCCATGGCACACCACGTGCACCACAAGCCGTCGATGTTGCAGGACCTGCTGGCCCGGCGACCGACCGAGGTCGAGGCCATTCATGGCCAGGTGAGGGCGCACGGTGAGCGGCACGGCGTTCCCACACCCTGCGTGTCCACCCTGCACACCCTGGTCCAACAGATCGAGGCCGTGGCTTCCTGAACCTGCGCACCCTTCCGATCCACCCGTTCCATGTCAACCCAAGGAGACAAACATGACCCGTTCAACCTTCAGGCCCCAGACGCTGGTGGCCGGCCTCCTGGCTGCGCTCGCTGCCATGGCGGCGCTGCCTGCGGCCGCCCAGCAGGTGACCCTGCGCGTGCACCATTTCCTGCCACCGACCTCCAGCGCGCAGGTGAAGCTGATCCAGCCCTGGTGCGACAAGATCGCCAAGGAGTCCGCCGATCGTCTGAAGTGCCAGATCTTCCCGTCCATGCAGCTGGGAGGGTCGCCGGCGCAGCTGTTTGACCAGGTCCGGGACGGCGTGGTGGACATCGTGTGGACCGTGCCGACCTATGCCGCCGGGCGTTTCACCAAGTCCGAAGTGTTCGAGCTGCCCTGGATGGCCACCACGGCCAAGTCCGGCAGCCAGGCGCTGTGGACCTATGTCGACAAGAACGCGCAGGACGAGTTCAAGGGCGTGCGCCGTCTCTTCATGCACCTGCACGATGGTGCTCTCTTTCACTTCAAGGACAAGACGCCCCAGACCCTGGAAGACATCAAGGGCCTGAAGATCCGGGCCGCCACCCGCGCCAATGCCCGGATGATTGCCGCGCTGGGGGCGACGCCGGTTCCCATGGCGCTGCCCGCCGTTCCCGACGCGCTCTCCAAGAGCCTGATCGACGGTGCGGCGGTGCCGTGGGAAGGAACCCCCGCCATCCGCCTCGCGGACATGACCAAGTACCACCTGGACGTGCCCAACGGTGTGCCGCGGATCTCGAACACCATCTTCCTCTTCGGCATGAACGAGCAGAAGTACAACGCGCTGCCTGCGGACCTGAAGAAGGTGATCGACAACAACAGCGGCCTGGCCACCTCGGCCTGGGCCGGTGAAGTCGGTTTCGATGCCGTGGTGGAGCCCTACAAGAGGGCGGCCAAGGATGCGGGCGGGACGCTGGTGAACCTCAGCCCGGCCGAGTACCAGCGCTGGGTCAAGGCGACCGACTCCGTGGACGACGAATGGATCAAGGAGTCGTCGGCCAAGGGCGCCGACGGCAGGAAGCTGCTGGAGGAGGCGCGCGCGCTGGTCGGGCAGTACAGCAAGTGAACATTGGCGCGCTGCTGACATGTTGACCGTGAACGACTGGAGGGCGGCGGCGCGACGGACGCTTCCGCGCTTTGTCTACGAGTATGTGGACGGAGCGGCCGAAGACGAGCGGTGCCTTGCGCGCAACCGCGGCGCGCTGGACGCCATCTCGCTGACGCCACGCATCTTGCGCGACATCCGCCGCATCGACCCCGCTGTTTCCCTGTTTGACCAGACCTGGGCCCAGCCATTCGCCATTGCCCCCACCGGTCTGAACGGTCTGATCAGACCGGGCGGTGACCTCATGGGTGCGGCCGCGGCTCAAACCATGGGCGTGCCGTTCGTCCTTTCGACGGCATCGAACGAACGACTGGAAGCGGTGCGCGAGGCCGCGCCTCAGGCGCAGCTGTGGCTGCAGCTGTATGTGATGGAGGACCGCAGCGTCGCCGAGCAGTTGCTGCGGCGTGCCAAGGCCGCGAAGTTCTCGGCCCTGGTGCTGACGGTGGATGTTCCTGTGAGCGGCTTGCGCGAGAAGGACATTCGCAATGGCTTCAAGCTGCCGTTCAAGCCATCCCTTCCCTTGGCCATCGATCTGGCGCGCCACCCTGCCTGGTCACTGCGCCAGGCCATGGGCGGTGGTCCGAAATTCGTCAACCTGGTGGAAGACACCAAGGCCAGGATGTCCGCCCAGGCCCAGGCCGCGCTGTTGGCCCGGGCCATGGACCGCGGCCTGGATTGGTCCGCGTTGTCCTGGCTGAGGCGGCACTGGGACGGCCCCCTGCTGGTCAAGGGTGTTCTTCACCCCGAGGACGCGCGGCGGGCGCAGCAGGAAGGTGTCGACGCGCTGATTGTTTCCAATCACGGGGCACGGCAGCTGGATGTGGCGCCCACATCCATCGACCAGTTGCCACGTGTGGTGGATGCCGTTCGTGGTGCCATTCCCGTGTTGATGGACAGCGGCATCCGCCGCGGTTCGGATGTGGCCCGGGCCCTGGCCAGTGGTGCACATGCCGTGTTGATCGGAAGGCCCGTGCTGTACGGGCTGGCGGTCCAAGGTCAATCCGGCATCGAACGTGTCCTGGCGACCCTGGCCAGCGAACTGGAGCGCACGATGATTTTGCTCGGTGAGCCCGACGTCGCCGCGTTGCGTGTCAGTCGATCGACAGCAGACCCGTTCCCCCACACCGACCACGTCAGGCGAGTTTGAAGACGGCGACCCGACCTTCCAGTTTGGCGGCCTGATCGAGCAGGCTCTCGGCCGCGGCAGAGCTCTGCTCAACCAGGGCGGAGTTCTGCTGCGTCATCTGGTCGAGCTGGTTGATGGCAGTGTGGATCTGCTGAACGCCCAGGTTCTGTTCTCCGGCGGAGCTGGCGATGTCGGTGATGATGCCGGTGACACGGTCCACCGACACCACGATTTCGTTCATGGTGGCGCCCGCCTGCTCGACCAGTCGCGAACCCGATTCGACCCGGTCCACACTCTCGCTGATCAGGGCCTTGATTTCCTTGGCAGCGTCTGCACTGCGTTTGGCCAGTGTCCGCACCTCGTTGGCCACCACGGCGAACCCGCGGCCATGTTCACCCGCCCGGGCCGACTCGACAGCCGCGTTCAATGCGAGGATGTTGGTCTGGAAGGCGATGCCATCGATGACGGAAACGATGTCGCTGATGCGCTGGCTGCTGGCGTTGATCTCGTGCATCGTGTCCACCACCCGCCCCATGGCCTGTCCCCCCCGCGCAGCGGTCTCCTTGGCTGTTTCAACCATGTGACGAGCCTGTCCTGCGGCGGAGCTGCTGTGCTGCATCGCGCCGGCAATCTCGTCCATGGAGGCGGCGGTTTCCTCCAGGCTGGCGGCTGTGCTTTCTGTTCGTCTGGACAGGTCGGCATTGCCTGAGGCGATCTCCGTGCTGGCCTCCGTCATGGACACGACGCCCTGGCGGATCTCACCCACAATCGATTTGAGAGAGCCTTGCATGCGGGAGATGCCCGCCAGCACCCGCGCGGTCTCGTCCTCCCCCGCGTGCACCAGTGGATGGCTGAGGTCTCCCCGGCTCACACGCTCGATGGCGTCCACAGCCGCCTGGAGCGGCACCGTGATGCGGCGGGAAATGACGTATCCGAACCCGGCCGCGATGAACACCACCGCCAGCGCGAACACCATCATCAGGGCCGATGCCCGCTGCTGCAGGTTCGCCAGGCCGGCCACCGCGGCATTGACCCGTTCTTCGACACTGGTTCCGATCTCGGCCAGCGCGCTGTCGGCGGCCCGGATATCGGCCTTGGAAGGCTCCATCAGCTGATTGGCGCGCCAGGGGTCGTTGACCTCTCCGCGCTGGATGCCCACGATGATCTTTTCCACCGCCGCAGAGTAGGCGGTGATGCCGGCCTGCATGCGTTGCAGCGCCGCTTGCTCGTCGGGTCGCAGCAGCGGATGGATGTGGTCCATGAGCTTGCGCGTCTCGACCACCTGTCCCTTCCATGACTGTTCGTACTTGGCAAGCACTGCTTCGTCCGCCAGGTTGAGGAACAGGTCTTTTTCGTAGCGGCGCATGTTGCCTATCGATGCGCGGATGCCGCCGAGGCTGCGAACAGCCGTGACCTCGCTTTCAACCAGGGCCTGGCTGGTTTGAACGGCGTGGTTCAGGCTGTACCAGCCGGCGCCGGCAACGCCAAGAATGCCGCTTGTGCAGATGGCCATCAGCAACAAGAGCTTGGTTCGTACGGAAATCTTGGACAACCAATACATGGGACTCCCCGGTGAGTTTGCCGCGCAGACGCGTCGGGTTGTGCGGTGCACAAACGGGGATATCGGGTGATGGCCCGGCGACTTGAGCCGGCCTTGCCGTTGCGGGGGCTCAATCGTTGCAGAGGCTGAATATCCGGCGGGAGTGATGCCGCCGTAGACCACACGCAGCTTGAAAAAAGTGGTGTCTGTCTTGCGGCAATTGTTACCCGTCCCAAAAAAAAACCGCCCCGAAGGGCGGCTCGTCCTTCAGGCCGGGACTCAACGGCGCTGTTGCTGGTTGCGCTGGCCGTCCTGGGCTTCCTGTTGCTGGTTGCCCTGGTTCTGGCCCTGGCCCTGCTGATTGCGCTGACCGCCCTGGGCCTCCTGCTGCTGGTTGCCTTGCTTCTGGCCCTGGCCTTGCTGGTTGCGCTGGCCGCCCTGGGCTTCCTGCTGTTTGCCCTGGTTCTGGCCCTGGCCCCGGTTCTGGTCGTTCGACTGCTGGTTCATGCTGGTTCTCCTGTTGAAGTCACGGCAGAAAATGCCGCCTTCTTGGCTGGCAAACCGCATGCCGGACAGGCGGTGCGGCGCGGTTCAGGGGTTCCGGGCGGGCCTGGGATCCACCGGACTATCTCGGCACCAGGAAGGTGGAAGGCTCGTCCGCTTCAGGCGCGCCGGCCGCCTCGGGCGAAACCACCACGAAGTGGATGGGCACCACCCCGCCCGCATGCCGTGCCGCCTCGACGCCGGGCATGCGAACGGTGGCGGTGAGGGTGGTGGCCTGCGCCGGCCCCAGTCGGGCGGTGAGGGGGTGGCGAAGGTCCACCAGGTGCGCGGGTTCCACGCCCACGACCACTGTCCTGGCGTGGTCCGACGCGTTCATCAGCTGCAGCGTGTAGACGTTCTCCACCGCCCCCTGGTCCACCTGGCGCGCCATGATTGAGCGGTCCCGGATGACATTCATCCGCACCTCCGGCCGGGTGGCGAATGCCGCGACGGTGGTCGCGATGACCAGGCCCAGCAGGCCTCCGTACACCCAGACCCGGGTGCGCCATACGCGCCGCAGGAAGGGGCGCGGGCTGCCGGCGGCGCCGCCCAGTTCGTGCAGGGAGGCCATGCGGATCAGGCCCCTGGGCGCGCGCACCTTGCCCATCACGTCGTCGCAGGCGTCGATGCACAGGCCGCAACCGATGCAGGCCGCCTGCAGGCCGTTGCGGATGTCGATGCCCGTGGGGCAGACCTGCACACACAGGGTGCAGTCGATGCAGTGGCCGTCACCGGGGGCGCGGCGGTCGCCGGTCAGCGTTCCACGCCGCGGTTCGCCGCGCCGCTGGTCGTAGGCCACGTTCAGCGTGCGCTCGTCCATCAGCGAGCCCTGGAAGCGTCCGTAGGGGCACATGTGCAGGCAGACCTTCTCGCGCACCAGGCCGGCGTTGAGGTAGGTGAACAGGCCGTAGAACAGGACCCAGAAGCCGGTCCAGGGCCCCACGGCCAGCGACAGCGCGTCGGCCGCCAGCGGCCGGATGGCGGTGAAGTAGCCCACGAAGGTGAAGCCCGTCCACAGGCCGAACGCCGCCCAGGCCAGGTGCTTGCCGCCCCGGCGCAGCAGCTTCTCCGGGCCCCAGCCGGCGTGGTCCAGGCGCTTGCGGTTCTGGTGGCTGCCCTCGAACCGGTTTTCCAGCCACATGAAGAGGGAGGTGTAGACGGTCTGGGGACAGGCGAAGCCACACCACACCCGCCCGACCACCGCGGTGGCAAAGAACAGCAGCAGGGCGCTGATGACCAGCAGGGCGGCGAGGTAGATCAGGTCCTGCGGAAAGAGCACGGCACCGAACAGGTAGAAGCGTTTGGCTTCCAGGTCGAACAGCACGGCCTGCCGCGCGTTCCACGTCAGCCACGGCACGCCGTAGAAGAGGGCCTGCGTCAGCCACACAAAAGTCCAGCGCCACCGGGCGAAGGTGCCTGTGACGGCGCGGGCGTGGATCTTTTCTCCTGCGACCCAGGGGTTCTCGGGCTGGATGGGAATGACCTTTGGCATGGTGGTCTCGTGGGTGGTTGTGGGTTCACCGCTGCGGGATCGTGGAGGAAGCGGTATCGGTCGGCATGCGCCGATGGTCGCGCGGGACCGTCTGGTGCGCAGGATGCAGATGCTTTGAAAACCGACCGTATCAGGGGCCCGCTGCTCCCTTGCGATATGCGGCCATCTGATACGCATCTGGAAACGAAACCGCCCGCACACTCCATCAGATGGCATTCGTTCCCAGCGGCGTCATACCATCGGGTCCTTTTCTTGGGGTTCTCGAAGACATGTCGTCCGGCATCTTGACGCGTTACCAGCAGCTCGCCGATGAACTGGCGGGCAGCATCCGCACGGGGGTGCTGCGCCCGGGCGACCGGCTGCCCTCGGTGCGCGAGCTGCGCCGCCAGCGCGGGGTCAGTCCCTCCACCATCTTCCAGGCCTATGCCCAGCTGGAATCCGAGGGGCTGGTCGAGGCGCGGGTGCGGTCGGGCTATTTCGTGCGGGCGCGGCGACCCCTCTCGGGGCAGCCCCCGGAAGCCGCAGCGCCCAGCGGGCGCGTCACCCCCGTGGCCATCAGCGAGCTGGTGTTCGAACTGCTGGGCTCCACGCGCGATGTGGACGTGGTGCCGCTGGGCTCGGCGTTTCCGGCGCCCGGGTTGTTCCCGTTCGAGGCGCTGGCGCGGGGCGGGGCGCGGGCCATGCGGCGCCTGCGGCCGGCCCAGATTTCGGGTGCGCTGACCGCCGGCGATGAAACCTTGCGCGCACAGGTGGGCCGGCGCTACGCGCTCAACGGGGTGTCGCTGCGGCCCGACGAGCTCATCGTGACCAACGGCGCCATGGAGGCGCTCAACCTGTGCCTGCAGGCGGTGACCCGGCCCGGCGATGTGGTGGTGGTCGAGTCGCCCACCTTCTACGCCGCCCTGCAGGCCCTGGAGCGCCTGCACCTGAAAGCGGTGGAGGTCGAGACCGACCCGGTCGAAGGTGTGCGGCTGGACGCGCTGGAGGCCTTGCTCCAGCGCCAGAAGGTGGCGGCCTGCTGGTTCATGCCGACCTTCCAGAACCCGCTGGGTGCGCTGATGTCCAACGCCAAGAAGCAGGCCCTGGTGCAGCTGCTGGCCCGCCACGGGGTGCCGCTCATCGAGGACGACGTGTACGCCGAGTTGCACTTCGGCGCACGCCGGCCCTTGCCCGCCAAGGCCTTCGACCAGGAGGGGCTGGTGCTGCACTGCTCGTCGTTCTCCAAATCGCTGGCGCCCGGTTACCGGGTGGGCTGGGCGGCCGCCGGGCGCTATGCGCGCGACGTCGAGCGCCTGAAGATGATGAGCTCGCTGGCCTCGCCCATACCGCCGCAACTGGCCGTGGCCGAGTACCTCGTGCAGGGCGGGTTCGAGCGCCATCTGCGCCACTTGCGCGAAGCCCTCAGGACCCAGCACGCGGCGGCCCGGGCGCTGATCGAGCGCTTCTTTCCGAAGGGCACCCGCATGACCGAGCCGCAGGGCGGCTACTTCGTATGGCTGGAGCTGCCGCCGGGCGTGGACGCGCTGGCCCTGCACCACCGGGCCATGGCGCAGTCCATCAGCACGGCGCCTGGCGTGCTGTTCTCGGCCGACCGGCGCTTCACGCGCCACCTGCGCCTGAACGTCGGGCATCCCGTCGGTCCGCCGGTCAGGGCCGCGTTGAAGCTGCTGGGCAGCATGGCCAGGGAGCAGATCGCGACAGCCTGAGCCGGGCGGTTGCGGCCGGTGGCAGAAGGTGCTGCCACCCGCCTCTCAATGCAGCTTCACGAGCGGTGTGGCCCGCTTCACCAGAAATCGCGCCAGCGCCAGCACCGCGGTGCGCAGTGCACCCAGCACGGCCAGGTGGTGCATCAGGTGCAGGCCCATGTACATGGTGCGGGCCAGCGTGCCTTGCACGAACCAGGTGGAGCGGAACAGGTTGCCCATGAGGTTGCCGACCGATGAGCGCGTGCCCAGAGACACCAGCGAGCCGTGGTCCCGGTAGACGAAGGGGCGGTCCGGTGCCGGCCGTCCGCGGGCCCGGCGGGTGAGGGCGGCGAGCAGATAACGGGCCTGCTGGTGCGCGGCCTGGGCACGCGGCGGCACCCAGCCGCCGTCGGCCATCGGGCAGGCGGCGCAATCGCCCAGCGCGTACACATCGGTCTGGCCCTGCACCAGCAGGCGGTCGCTCACCTGCAACTGCCCCGCGCGGCTGGTGGGCAGGCCCAGCGTGGCCAGCACGGCGGGCGCCTGGATGCCGGCGGCCCACACGACCAGGTCGGCGGCGAACACCCGGCCGGCCGCGTCTTCGACCTGCTGCGGCGTGACGCGCGCCACCCGGCAGCCGACTTCGACCCTCACGTGGCGTTCCCCGAGCAGCCGCGCCGCGGCGGCCGACACCTTCTCGGGCAGGGGCGCGAGGATGCGCCCGGCACCTTCGAGCAGTGTGATCTGCACATCCCGCTGCGGGTCGAGCCGGCGGAAGCCGTAGCGCGAATGCACCACGCTGGCTTCGCGCAGCTCGGCCGCCAGCTCCACGCCGGTGGCGCCGCCGCCGATGATCACGATGCGGACCTGCCCCGCCTCGCCCACGCTCCTGCGCAGGTCGGCCGCCGTGAGCAGCCTGAGCATGTCGCGCCGGAAGCGCTCGGCATCGGCCGGGCGGTTCAGGGCGAGCGTGAAATCCGCTGCGCCGGGCACGCCGTAGTGGTTCGCCGTGCTGCCCACGGCAATGACCAGCTGGTCGAACACCAGCTCGCGCGCGGGCAGCAGCTCCTCGCCGCGCTCGTCGCGCACGGGCCCCACCTGCAGCACCTTGCCCGGCACGTCGAGGCCGGTCATGGCGCCGAGGCAGAAGTCGAAGCCGTTGTCGTGCGCCAGCATTTCATACGACAGGCCTTCCTGGTGGATGTCGAGCGTGCCGGCCGCCACCTCGTGCAGCGAAGGCTTCCAGATGTGGAACAGTTGCTGGTCCACCAGAGTGACCTGCTCCGCGCCCAGACGGCGGCCGAGCGCGCACGCCAGTTCCAGGCCGCCGGCGCCGCCGCCGACGATCACCGTGCCGTGGGGTGGCCGGGCAAAGGGACGTTCATTTCGCATGGCCGCCCGGGGAGCCGTCCACCGTCCCCCCATCGGATGCCGGGGCGGGGTCCGGGATCTGCACCACCCGACCCTCCGCCCAGGCGTCCGCCCCGGGATCGATGGGCGGCGCCGGGATGTCCGCGCGGTCTTTTCTCTTCTCTGCGCTCGACACGTTGAACCGCCGGTCCCGTTCGGCCACCATCGCCGGGTCGGCCTGGCCGTCCGCGGTGAAACCCATCATCAGCCGGGGAACCCCGAGTGGCAGCCCTTTTTGCTGGTCGGTGTGCCAGGTGTGCCAGGTTTTGCCGTAGGTGCCGATGAGCTTCTTCATCAGCTCCTTTTCGGCCAGTTGGGGAATCCCTGGCGCAATGAGCTGGCCCGAGGCGACCTCGTGCACATGGCTGTGCCACAGCGCCTTCTCCTGTGGCGGCAGCGTCCTGAAGAGCCTTGCGCTCACGATGTATTCGACGCCCATGATCTTGGCCTCCCGGACGTTGCCGTCGTAGATCACGCACTGCGTCACGTCTTCGTTGACCACCGAGCAGTAGTGGTGCGCCTCCATCTGCGCCTTCATGTGGCCGTTGTAGAAGTGAAAGCCATCCAGGTAGGTGTTCAGGGCTTCGATGGGCGGCTTGTTCTGCAGCAGGTTGGCGCCTTGTTCCAGCAGCCCGGTTTTCGGCGACGCCGGCGCGCCGGGGGCGGTCACGTTGGAGCCGCTGTTCTTGCCGCCGCAGGCCGCGAGGAACAGGACCAGGAGGGAAGGATGGAATCTTTTCACTGTGTTTGCGCTCGGTGGTGCCCCAACACCTCCGTGGAGCGGCAAGTGGCATTCCTGAACAGCGCACGCGCGGTCCTTTTCACGGCGCCCTACTGGGTGCTGACCGGTGGTCTGCCCGGTGCGGCGGTCGCCGCTCCGTTCGGCTTCATGGACTGGACCGCCATCCCGCGCGGCACCCGCGCGCGCCGCATCGGCGCGCTGCATGGCGGCGGCAACACCATTGTTTCGCTGCTGTTTCTCGCAGCCTGGCTGCTGCGCGAGCCCCGGTCGGTGCCCCCGCTCAACTCCCTGGTCTGTGCCTGGCTGGCCGTGGCTGGCGCGCTGGTCACCGCATGGCTCGGCGGTGAACTGGTGTGCCGCCTGGGCGTCGGCGTGGACGAAGACGCCGGCCTGGACGCCCCGCGCAGCGTCGGCCGGTCGTGAGGTTCAGGAACGCGCCTTGCCGGCTGTGTCCATGAACCAGACTCACATTCCCCCTACAGACCCGTCGGCCGGCCACGGCCCTGCCGGAGGTGGCGCGCTCGTGGAAGGCGCGACCCCTTCATTGAAGGAGTTCGAAGCGGCGTACGACCGGTGGAAGGCCGCCACGGTGACGTTCGAGCAGGCGGTGCGCCGCATGCGCGGCGGCGACCCGGCGGCGCGGGAACAGGCCCAGGAATGCGCGCGCGAACTGGCACAGCTGCACCATGCGTTTCTGGAAGCGTCGCAGCCTCATTTCGCGGCCAGCGCGCGCGACACGCGCGCGACCGGGCCCTCCGAAGGCCCGTGGCCCTTTCCCACCCACGACGCACCGGGTGAGCCTCCCTGAGCCCCCAAAGAAAGAAAACCGCCTGCCAGTTTTTTGAGCAACTCCTCGCAAGGCCAGCAGGGGCGCGGGTTCGGCGCATCCGTTCACCAGATATCCACAGGCTTTTTCAGGGCGCGTGGGGACAAGCCGGGCCCGGTTTCCGAAACCACCCGGCCGGCCGCCACAATGCGCGCATGTCCACACACCGACTCCACCGCATCGGCCCCCGGGTGGCCCTGCCGCTGCTGCCTGGTCTGGCCACCGTGGTGTTGCTGGCGCTGGTGCTGGTGGCCAACCACCTCATCATCGAGCACGAACTGGAGCAGCGGGCCGGCTACCGCGTGGCGCAGGTCTCCAGGGTCTTTGCCGAACTGGTGTCCCGCACCGTGTCCCGCCGCGTGTCGGAGCTGCAGCTCACCGGACGCCTGCTGCAACAGGGCAACCCGTCCCAGCCGACCGGCAGCAGCGATGAACTGGACCATCTGCGGGGGCAGTCCACCGCCTATGTCTGGATCGGGTGGGTGGATCCCCAGGGCCGGCTGCTGGTGTCGTCGCCTGCCGAGCCGGCCCGCACCGGACAAGTGCTGCTGGACCCCGCGCGGGCGCAGGCCGGCTCCGCCGAACTGTTGACCGTGGGGGTGCTGCCGTCCTGGGCGTCGCTGCCCACGGCGTCGGCCCTCGGGGTGCTGGTGGTCCCGTTGCGCACAGCGCAGAACGCGCCCGCCGGCGCGCTGGTGGCCCTGCTGGACCAGCGTTACTTCGAGGCCCTGCGCCAGTTCGCGCTCGGCGACCCGGTGGCGCGGCGCTCCCTGGAGCTGGCGCTGCTGGCGCCCCAGGACTCCGTGGCCCTGGGTGCCGTCGCGGCCCCGGGGCTGCAGGCGGTCGAAGGGCTCACCGCTCTGGCGGGCGTGGATTCCGATGTGAAGGTGCCCTGGCGCGCGCTCGCCCACCAGCCGCTGCAAGCCGCCGTGCAACCGGCCACCCAGCTTGAAAGCGGCCTGCTGGGATGGGGCCTGCCCGCCGCGTTGCTGATCGGTGGTCTGGGGGTGTGGATCTCGCGCCGTCTGGCGCGGCCCTACCAGCAGGTCTTCGACGCCGTCTCGACCGCCCGGCCCCGGCAGGACGGAGGGGAGCCCGGGGCCTTCCTGCGGGCTGTGGCCGATGCAATGCGCCGGCTCGCGCCCGCATGGGACATCGACCAGGGATCGCAGGCGCTGCTGGAGCACCTGCTGCAGGACGCCCAGCGCCTTCACCAGGTGCTCGACCAGCTGCCGACACCGGTGTACCTGCTGGACACCGGGGGGCGGGTGAGCTTCTGGAACCAGCAGGCGGCCGCGGTCTTCGGCTGGTCACCCGAGGAGGCGCTGGGCCGGCCCATCGACGAGCTGCTGCCCGGCCGTGTGCACGACGACGCGGAGCCGTCCGCCGACGACCAGCTGCGGGCTTTCGAGGCCCGGACAGTCACGCGCTCCGGGCTGGAGCGCTGGGGCGAGTGGCGCCTGCTGCCCCTGCGCTCACCCGAGGGGGAATCGCTGGGCCAGATCGTGCTGGTGCGCGACATCACGGAGCGGGTGCACGCGGCCACCGCCGCGGCACAGCACCAGGACGATCTGGCCGAGCTCACCCACCGCCTGATGCAGCAGGAGCAGGCCACCACACGGCGGCTGGCGCAGACGCTGCACGACCAGCTTGGCCAGACCCTGGGCGCGGTGCGCCTGGCCTTCGACACCCTGCAGCCGGTGCTGGGGGCGGCCAGCGACCAGCGCCACCGCGACCGCGCGCAGCGCCTGGGGCTGTTGATCGACCAGGCCGTCGCACAGGTGCGCCAGGCGCTGGTGGAGCTGCGCCCGCCGCTGCTGGAGGACCTGGGCCTGGCGGCGGCGCTGGACAACGAGGTGCAGATGCGCCGCAACGAAGCGGCGCCCGCCGAGTTGCGGCTGGACACCGAGCCGCTGGCCGCGCTCACCCGGTGGCCGGCCGATGTGGAGCACGCCGCCTTCATGGTCGCTCGCGAGGCGATCGCCAATGCTGTGCGCCATGCCCACGCCCGCCAGATCCGGCTCGTGCTCAAGGGCGCGCCGGACCATCTGGTGCTCAGCATCGAGGACGACGGCGAAGGCATGCCGGAGGACCGGCCCGGTGCGCGACCCGGCCACCTGGGCCTGGTCGGCATGCGCGAGCGCGCCCTGGCCATCGGCGCGCGCATGCGGGTGGGGCCGGCGCAGCCGCATGGTTTGTGCGTCACACTCCAGTGGCCCGCCAACACCCAGCCCCCCGTCCCGACCGACACCCCATGAGCACGATCTACCTGGTCGACGACCACGCCCTGATGCGCGACGGCCTGCGCGCCGTGCTGGAGGACGCCGGTCACCGGGTCGTGGGGGAGGCCGACCATCCCGCGCCCGCGCTGGCCGATCTGCAGCGGCTGTTGCCGGACGTGATGCTGCTGGACCTGCACCTGGGCGACCGCTCAGGCCTGGAGCTGCTGGAGCAGGTCCGGCTGCGCAAGCTGCCGGTGCGCACGGTGGTGCTGACCATGTCTGCCCAGCCCCGCCATGTGGCCGAGGCGCTGCGGCTGGGGGCCGCCGGCTATGTGCTCAAGGGAGCGCCCGCGGCCGAGGTGCTGAAAGCCATCGACGCGGTGCTGGCCGGACGTCGGCACCTCGGCCCCGAAGCCGCCGAGCTGGCGGTGCAGGGGCTCACCGAGTCGCCCGAGTCGCAAGCCCTGGCCAGCCTGTCGGTGCGCGAGCAGCAGGTGCTGCTGCTGGTGGTGCGCGGCCAGACCAGTGCAGCCATCGGGGAAGCCCTGAACCTCTCGCCCAAGACGGTCGAGTCCTACCGCAGCCGGCTGATGACCAAGCTGGGTGTGAACGATGTCACGGGCCTGGTGCGGCTGGCCATCCGCGAAGGCCTGATCAGCGCGCAGGAGCGCTGAGCGTTCGACCGGGATCCCGCACACACCCGGTCAAGGTTTCCCGGCAGGCGCCCGCGCGCCCTGGCGGCACAGTCGGGGCCATCATGACCCTGCCTTACGCCTCCCAGCGGCTGCACCGCGGCCCCACCCACCGGACCACCCTGCTGGTGGTCACCAGCCATGTCGAGCATGTGCAGACCCTGCGCGCGCTGGCCAAGGGGCGCCAGCACCGGCTGCACGTCGAATGGGCGCGCGATGACCGGCTGGCGATCGACCTGGCCCAGCAGGTGCGCCCGGAGCTGGTGCTCATCGACGCGCGTCTCAACGGCGACCGCGCGCCCTTGCTGCGCCGGCATCTGGCCCGCACCCTCGAAGGCAGCGTCTGCTACACCTGCCATGAGCGCGGGCAACCCGTGGGCGGTGCGGCGCACCACGACACCCTGCACTGGGACGAGGTGCCCATGCTGCTGCGCCACTGGGAGCCAGTGGCGCATGCACCGGGTCTGCACGGCAGGAGCGAAGAGGCGGGGGTCTTGTGAACGCCCGTCAGCCCATACTCACGACGCCGTCCGGCGCGAGAGAAGCCCTGCGCCAGCAGGCACTGGAAGAGCTCCGGCTGCACGAGGTGCTGGACGATGCCGCGCTGAAGGGATTGGCGCGGGTGGCGGCGGGCGTGGTCGGCGCGCCGGCCGCCATGGTCAATTTCATCTACGCTACCGATCAGCGCACGCAGGCGGCCACGGCCGGTCCGGCCAACGTGCCGCGCTCCGATGCCTTCTGCCACCACACCATCCAGTCCGACCGGTTGCTGGAGGTGCAGGACGCGCTTCAGGACCCCCGGTTTGCAAGCCATCCAATGGTGCTCGGGCCGGCCGGCATCCGCTTCTACGCCGGGGTGCCGATCGGCCTCGGCGGCCATCGCCTGGGCGCCCTGTGCGTGACCGACAGCCTGCCACGCCAGCTCACCGAGGGCCAGCGACAGCAGTTGCAGGACCTGGCCGGGGTGATCAACCACTGGCTGCGCGCACGCAGCGAACACCTGGCCCAGCGCGCCCGGCTCGAAGCCGCCGCCAGCGAGCTGGAGGCGCGCGTGGCGGCGCGCACGCAGGAGCTGGAGCAGGCCCGCCAGCGGGCCGAACAGGCCAATGCCGCCAAGAGCGCCTTCCTGGCCACCATGAGCCACGAGATCCGCACCCCCATGAACGGCGTGCTCGGCATGCTCGAACTGCTCGAGCGCACCCCCATCGACTCCCACCAGCGCCAGCTCTGCCACACCGTGCACGAGTCGGCCCACATCCTGCTGGGGCTGATCGACAACATCCTGGACTTCGCGAAGATCGAGGCGGGCCACATGGACCTGCACGACAGCCCGACCGATCTGCGCGACCTGGTCCAGGGCGCCTGCGACAGCCTGCGGGCCAATGCCGAGGCCCACGGCACCGAGCTGCAGGTCCGGCTCTCGCCCGCGCTGCCCACCCACATCCTGTGTGACCCGCTGCGGCTGCGCCAGGTCCTGTTCAACCTGGGCGGCAATGCCATCAAGTTTTCTTCCGGTCAGGGCCGTCAGGGCCAGGTGAACATCTGCGTGAGCGCCGAACGGAACGAAACCTTGCTGCTGGAGGTGGAAGACAACGGGGTGGGCATCGCCGCCGATCAGCTGGCCCGGCTGTTCGTGCCCTTCCAGCAGGCCGATGCACAGACCACGCGGCGCTTCGGCGGGACCGGACTCGGTCTGGCGATCTGCCGCAGGCTGGTCGAGGCCATGGGCGGGGACATCGACCTGCATTCGCGCCTCGGCGAGGGCACCGTGGCCTGCGTGCGCCTGCCGCTGCGGCTCTGCGACGCACCGGCACCGGCGGCGCCCGATGTGGTGCGCGCCGAGGGACAGCCGCTGCCCGTCTGGCGGACCGAACAGCTGGAGCCGGTGCTGGTCGCCGAAGACAACGCGGTCAACCGCATGGTCATCCAGCGGCAGCTGCAGCAACTGGGCGTGCCGGTGGAGCTGGCCGAGGACGGCCGCCAGGCCCTGCGGCAATGGACGGCCCGCGCGGGCCGCTTCAGCTTGGTGCTGACCGACCTGCACATGCCCGGTCTGGATGGCTACGAACTCACGCAGGCCCTGCGCCAGGCCGATCCGCCGGCGCGTTGCGCGGTGATCGCGCTCACCGCGAACGCCCTGCGCGGTGAGGCCCTGCGCTGCCAGCAGGCCGGCATGGACGACTACCTCTGCAAACCGCTGTCCATCCAGCAGCTGGGCCAGACGCTCCAGCGCTGGATGCCCGTCCCGCCCGCCGGGTCGGACGCCGCGGCCGTGCTGCCGGACCACGACCCCCAGGTGCTGGTGGACATGCTGGGCGACGACCCCGACGACCACCGCACCGTGCTGACCCTGCTGATGACCGCGCTGGACCGCGGCCTGGTCGAGCTGCACGAGCACGCCGAACAGGCGCGCTGGTCCGCCTTCACGGGTGTCGCGCACCGGCTGAAATCCTCGGCCCGGGCCAGCGGCGCCCGCTTCGTGGCCGAGCTGCTGCACGAGATGGAACATGCCGGCCGCAGCATCAGGGCCGAGCGGGCACTGGAACTGCTGACCCTGCTCACCCCGGCCATCGGGCGCCTGCGGCACTGCTTCGACGGCTACATGGCCGGCCGCTGATTCAGCGAACCGGGTGTCGGAATCAGGCCAGAAACTGGCGTCTGCAGCTAACCGCAGGTCGCCGAGGCGCCGCAACATGCAGCGGCGCACCACCACCCGCTGACCGCGGTGACGGGCGCAATCCGCGCACTTCCTTGGGGAAGTGTTCCCCACTGGCGCGGCCCGTTCTGGTCAACGGTCCAGCGGGTCGGCGTCGCCTTTTCCAGCTGGAGCAGACATGCAGATGAAGGTAGCAGGAGTACTCGCCGCAGTGAGCTTGTTGACAGGACAGCAGGCGCTCGCCGACGACGCCAGTTGCAGGACCGTCAACTTCGCCGATGTGGGCTGGAGCGACATCGCCGCCACCACAGGGCTGGCCTCGGTCGTGCTCGAAGGCCTGGGCTACCAGCCCAAGGTCACCATCGCATCCGTGCCCATCGTGTTCGCCGGCATGAAGAAGAAACAGATCGACGCGTTCCTGGGCTACTGGAACCCGTCGATGACGCCGGTCATCGAGCCCTTCGTGAAGGCGGGTGACATCAAGGTGCTGGACACGCCCAACCTGGTAGGAGCGAAGTACACGCTGGCCGTGCCGACCTACCTGTACGACAAGGGCCTCAAGACCTTCAACGACATCGCGAAGTTCGAGAAGGAGCTGGACGGCAAGATCCACGGCATCGAGCCTGGCAACGACGGCAACGCCCTCATCGCCGGCATGATCAAGGACAACAAGTTCGGCCTGAAGTCGTTCAAGCTGGTGGAGTCCAGCGAGGCCGGCATGCTGGTCTCGGCGCAGCGCGCGGTCAAGGAGCAGAAAGCCATCGTGTTCCTGGGCTGGGAGCCGCACCCCATGAACGTGCAGCTCAAGATGAGCTACCTCTCGGGCGGCGACGAGGTGTTCGGACCCAACCTGGGCGAGGCCAAGGTCTACACCGCCATTCCGCCGTCGTACGAGAAGCGCTGTCCCAACGTCAACGCCTTCCTCAAGAACCTGCAGTTCAGCACCGGCATCGAGAACGAGGTGATGGGCCCGATCCTCAACAAGGTCAAGCCCAACGCCGCGGCGCGGGCCTACCTCAAGAAGCACCCGGACACCGTTGACAAGTGGCTGGTGGGCGTGACCACCTTCGACGGCAAGCCCGGCCTGGAAGCGGTCAAGGCCGCACTGGCGAAGTAAGCGTCCCGCCATGAGCCTTCCCATTCTCCCCAGCTTCGTCGGCGGGGGACCCGTGCAGGGCGGCGGAGCCGGGTTCGAGTCGATCAACCCCGCTACCGGGCTGGCCTGGGCCGTGGTGCACGAAGTCACGCAGGCCGACGTGGACCGCGCTGTGGCGGCCGCGCAGGCCGGCTTCACGCTGTGGTCGGCCATGACCGGCACCGAGCGCGGCCGCATCCTGCGCCGCGCGGCCGACATCCTGCGCCAGCGCAACGACGAGCTGGCCGCGCTGGAGGTGCAGGACTGCGGCAAGCCGATCCAGGAGGCCCTGGTGGTGGACGTGGTGAGCGGGGCGGACTGCATCGAGTACTTCGCGGGCGCGGCGGCCACGCTGTCCGGCCAGCAGTACCCGCTGAAGAACGCCTTCGCCTACAGCCGCAGGGAACCGCTGGGCGTGTGCGTGGGCATCGGCGCCTGGAACTACCCGCTGCAGATCGCCTGCTGGAAGTCGGCGCCTGCGCTCGCGGCGGGCAACGCGATGGTCTTCAAGCCCTCCGAGCTGACCCCGGCCACCGCCGTCAAGCTGGCCGAGATCTATCTGGAGGCCGGTGTGCCGCCGGGTGTGTTCAACGTGCTGCAGGGGCGCGGCGCGGTGGGCGCGATGCTGGCGTCGCACCCCGACGTGGCCAAGGTCTCGGTCACGGGTTCCGTGCCCACCGGCAAGCGCGTCATGGAAACCGCCGCCGGCACGCTCAAGCGCGTGACCATGGAGCTGGGCGGCAAGTCGCCGCTGCTGGTGTTCGACGACGCCGACCTGGAACAGGCGGTGGCCGCCGCGATGATGGGCAACTTCTACACGCAGGGCGAGGTCTGCACCCACTGCACGCGCGTCTTCGTGCAGAAGGGCATCGCACCGCGCTTTCTGGCGCGGCTGAAGGAACGCACGGCGCTGCTGCGCGTGGGCGACCCGGCCGACCCCGCCACCGAGATCGGCGCGCTGATTTCCGAGGCCCATGCCGACAAGGTGATGGACTACATCGCCAGCGGCGTGGCCGAGGGCGCGTCCCTGGTGTGTGGTGGCGAACGGGTGGCCGTGGACGGCCTGGGCCGCAACTTCGTGGCGCCCACCATCTTCGCCGACTGCCGCGACGACATGCGCATCGTGCGCGAAGAGATCTTCGGGCCGGTGCTGTCCATGCTCACCTTCGACACCGAGGCCGAGGCCGTGGCACGTGCCAACCGCTCGCGCTTCGGACTGGCCGCGGGCGTGTTCACCTCCGACCTGCAGCGGGGGCACCGCGTGGCGGCGCAGCTGCGCGCGGGCATCTGCTGGATCAACAACTACAACATCGCGCCCATCGAAATGCCCTTCGGCGGCGTGGGCGAGTCCGGCATCGGTTCGGAGAACAGCATGGCCGCGCTGGACCACTACACCCAGCTCAAGACGGTGTACGTCGAGCTGGGCGAGGTGGCGACCGGCTACCGCTGACACCGCTTCCGCTCTTCCTCTTTTCCAGCGCCGCGCGCGCCTGTCCGGATGACCATGCGAGCCGCAGAATTCGACTACATCATCATCGGCGCCGGTTCGGCCGGCAGCACCCTGGCCTACCGGCTGGGCGAAGACCTGGACCTGAAGGTCCTGGTGCTGGAGGCCGGCCCGATGGACCACCACCTGTTCATCCACATGCCCAGCGCGTTCGCCTACCCCATGGCCAACCCGCGCTACAGCTGGCAGTTCGAGGCGGAGGCGGACCCCGGCATGAACAACCGTCGCATCCACTGCCCGCGCGGCAAGACCATCGGCGGCTCCAGCAGCATCAACGGCATGGTCTACATCCGCGGCCACGCCGAGGACTACAACGGCTGGGCCGAACAGTTCGGGCTGCCCGAATGGCGCTACGCACACTGCCTGCCGTACTTCCGCAAGTCCGAGACCCGGGAGCGGGGCGGCGACGAGTACCGCGGCTCGGACGGCCCGCTGAAGGTGTCCACCGGGGCGTGCAAGAACCCGCTCTACAACGCCTTCGTCGAGGCCGGCCAGCAGGCCGGCTACGGCTACACCGCCGACATGAACGGCCACCGGCAGGAAGGCTTCGGCCCCATGGACATGACGGTGCACAAGGGCCGGCGCTGGAGCACGGCCATGGCTTACCTGCGTCCGGCCCTGCAGCGTGGCAACGTCACACTGCACACCGGCACCGCGGTCTCGCGCATCGTGTTCGAGGGCAGGGCGCAGCCCCGCGCGGTCGGGGTGGAGGTGGAGCAGGGCGGGCAGAAGGTGGTGTACCGGGCGCGGCGCGAGGTCCTCCTCAGCGCCGGGGCCATCCAGTCGCCGCAGCTGCTGCAGCTCTCGGGCGTGGGCCCCGCGGACCTGCTGCGATCACTGGGCATCCCGGTGGTGGCGGACCGGCGTGGTGTGGGCGAGAACCTGCAGGACCACCTGGAAACCTATGTGCAGTACGCCTGCAAGGAACCGATCACGCTCTACGCGGCCACCAAGCCGCTGGCCATGGGGGCCATCGGTGCGCAGTGGCTGCTCACGCGCACCGGCCTGGGGGCGACCAACCACTTCGAGTCCGGCGGCTTCATCCGCAGCGACGCGGGTGTCAAGCACCCCGACCTGCAGTACCACTTCCTGCCGATGGCGGTGCGCTACGACGGCAGCGCCACGGTGGAAGGCCACGGCTTCCAGGCCCATGTGGGGCCCATGCGCTCGACCAGCCGCGGCCATGTGCGCATCCGCAGCACCAGCCACCGCGACGCGCCCGAGATCCGCTTCAACTACATGAGCACCGAGCAGGACCGCAAGGAGTTCCGTGCGGCCATCCGCCTCACCCGCGAGGTGTTCGCGCAGCAGGCCTTTGACCGCTACCGCGCCCAGGAGCTGTCGCCCACGGCCCAGGTGCGCAGCGACGCAGAGATCGACGAACACATCCGCAGCCAGGCCGAGACGGCCTACCACCCCAGCTGCTCCTGCCGCATGGGGCACGACGAGCTGGCGGTGGTGGACGGGCAGGGCCGGGTGCACGGCGTGCAGGGCCTTCGTGTGGTGGACGCGTCCATCATGCCGGTCATCGTCAGCGGCAACCTCAACGTGCCCACCATCATGATGGCCGAGAAGATCGCGGACGCGATCAAGGGCCGGGCGCTGCCGCCCTCGGACGCACCGGTGTGGCTGCATCCGAATTGGCAGGCGCAGCAGCGCTGACCCCCGCGGGCGCCGGCCGACACATGTCGGAATCAGACGCCTGCGGATGTCGGAATGGGAACAGAAATTGGCGTGTCCAGCGCAGCGCCACCGGGTCAGGAAAACGAAGATTCGTCCCAGTTCGAATCTCCCTACAAGACCCGAGGAAACACCCATGTTCAGCTACCAGAAGCAGTCCCTGCAGGCGTCCGATCCGGCCCTGTGGTCCATCGTCCAGCAGGAGCACCAGCGCCAGGAACAGCACATCGAGCTGATCGCCAGCGAGAACTACACCTCGCCGTCCGTCATGCAGGCCCAGGGCAGCCAGCTCACCAACAAGTACGCCGAGGGCTACCCCGGCAGGCGCTACTACGGTGGCTGCGAATTCGTCGACCAGGCCGAGCAGCTGGCGATCGATCGCGTCAAGCAGCTCTTCGGTGCCGACGCGCACGGCTGGGGTGCCAACGTGCAGCCGCACTCGGGTGCACAGGCCAACGAGGCCGTGTTCATGGCCTTCATGAAGCCGGGCGACACCTTCATGGGCATGAACCTGGCCGAAGGCGGCCACCTCTCGCACGGCATGGCGCTGAACATGTCGGGCAAGTGGTTCAACGTCGTCAGCTACGGCCTGAACGAGAAGGAAGAAATCGACTACGACGCGATGGAGCGCAAGGCCCACGAGAGCAAGCCCAAGATCATCATCGCCGGCGCTTCGGCCTACGCCCTGCGCATCGACTTCGAGCGCTTCGCCAAGGTCGCCAAGGACGTCGGCGCGTTGCTGATGGTGGACATGGCGCACTACGCCGGCCTGATCGCGGCGGGCGAGTACCCGAACCCCATCCCGCACGCCGACATCGTCACCAGCACCACGCACAAAAGCCTGCGCGGACCGCGCGGCGGCATCATCCTGATGCGCCCCGAGCACGAGAAGGCGATCAACAGCGCCATCTTCCCCGGCCTGCAGGGTGGCCCGCTGATGCACGTGATCGCGGCCAAGGCCGTGGCCTTCGGTGAGGCGCTGAGCCCCGAGTTCAGGGCCTACCAGCAGCAGGTGGTGAAGAACGCCGCCGCGCTGGCCGACACCCTGGTGGCGCGCGGCCTGCGCATCGTCAGCGGCCGCACCGAGAGCCACGTGATGCTGGTGGATCTGCGCGCCAAGGGCATGACCGGCAAGGCCGCCGAAGCCCTGCTGGGCAGCGCCCACATCACGGTCAACAAGAACGCCATCCCCAACGACCCGGAGAAGCCGATGGTGACCAGCGGCGTGCGCCTGGGCTCGCCCGCCATGACCACGCGCGGCTTCAAGGAAGCCGAAGCGATCAAGGTCGGCCACCTGATCGCCGATCTGCTGGACCACCCGACCGACGAGGCGGTGATGGCCCGCGTGCGCGCCGATGTGGCCGCGCTGACCGCGGCCTTCCCGGTCTACGGCTGAAGCCCGGAAGCCCAAGATGGCACTGAGCACCTTCGACCTCTTCAAGATCGGCATCGGTCCGAGCAGCTCGCACACCGTGGGGCCTATGCGGGCGGCGCACCGGTTCGCGCTGGCCCTGCGCGACGGCGGCCTGCTGGACGCCGTGCAGGCCGTGCGCTGCGAGTTGTACGGCTCGCTGGGCGCGACCGGCAAGGGCCATGGCAGCGACAAGGCCGTGCTGCTCGGCCTGGAGGGCGAAGAGCCCGACCTGGTGGACCCCGACAGCATCGCGCCGCGCCTGGCGGCGCTGCGCGAGAGCAAGACCCTGAGCCTGCTGGGCACGCACCCCATCGCTTTCGACGAGCGCGAGGGCCTGAAGATGCTGCGCAAGCCGCTGCCCTTCCACCCCAACGGCATGCGGCTGTGGGCGATGGACGCGCAGGGCGCTGTGCTGCTGGACAAGACCTACTACTCGGTGGGCGGCGGTTTCGTGATCGGTCAGGACGAGGCCGGCCAGCACGCCCTGGTGCCCGACGCCACGCCGCTGCCATACCCCTTCACCACCGGCGACGAGCTGCTGCAGCGCTGCCAGCAAAGCGGGCTGAGCATCGCGCAGGTGATGTGGCGCAACGAGCTGGTCTGGCGCGACGCCGACACCGTGCGCGCCGGCCTGCTCAAGATCTGGTCCGTGATGCAGGCCTGCGTCAAGCGCGGCATCGCCACCGAAGGCACTCTGCCCGGCGGCTTCAAGGTCAAGCGCCGCGCGGGCGAGCTGCACCGCTCGCTGACCGCACATCCAGAGGCCGCGCTGAAAGACCCGCTGCAGGTGATGGACTGGATCAACCTGTACGCGCTGGCGGTGAACGAAGAGAACGCCGCCGGAGGCCGCGTGGTGACGGCGCCCACCAACGGCGCGGCGGGGATCGTGCCCGCGGTGCTGCACTACTACGCACGCTTCATTCCCGGTGCCAATGAGCAGGGGGTGATCGACTTCCTGCTCACGGCCGCGGCCATCGGCATCCTCTACAAGGAAAACGCCAGCATCAGCGGTGCCGAGGTCGGCTGCCAGGGCGAGGTGGGGGTGGCCTGCTCGATGGCGTCGGGTGCGCTGGCGCAGGTGCTGGGCGGCACGCCCGAGCAGGTGGAGAACGCGGCCGAGATCGGCATGGAACACCACCTGGGCCTGACCTGCGACCCGGTGGGCGGGCTGGTGCAGATCCCCTGCATCGAGCGCAACGCCATCGCATCCGTCAAAGCCATCAACGCGGCGCGCATGGCGCTGCGCGGCGACGGCACCCACTTCGTCAGCCTGGACAAGGTCATCAAGACCATGCGCCAGACCGGCGCGGACATGCTGACCAAATACAAGGAAACGTCCCGAGGCGGACTGGCCGTGAACATCGTCGAGTGCTGAAAGAGTAGAGAGAAAGACCTCCCACCATGCAGAACTTTTCCATCTGGTCCCTGCTGCGCAACAGCATGTCCTACCACGAGGGCTGGCAGAAGCAGTGGCGCTCGCCCGAGCCCAAGCGCGAGTACGACGTGGTCGTGGTCGGCGCCGGTGGCCACGGCCTGGCCACCGCCTACTACCTGGCCAAGGAACACGGCGTGCGCAACGTCGCCGTGATCGAGAAGGGCTACCTGGGCGGCGGCAACACGGCGCGCAACACCACCATCGTGCGCTCCAACTACCTGTGGGACGAGTCCACGGCGCTGTACGAGAAGTCCATGCAGCTGTGGGAAGGCCTGTCGCAGGACCTGAACTACAACGTGATGTTCAGCCAGCGGGGCGTGCTCAACCTGGGTCACACGCTGCAGGAGATGCGCGACATCGAGCGCCGCGTCAACGCCAACCGCCTGAACGGCGTGGACGGCGAGGTGGTGACGCCCGCGCAGATCAAGGAAATGATCCCGTACATCAACCTCAACACGCGCTACCCGGTGCTGGGCGCCTCGCTGCAACGGCGCGGCGGTGTGGCGCGCCACGACGCGGTGGCCTGGGGCTTTGCCCGCGCGGCCGACGCGCGCGGCGTGGACATCATCCAGAACTGCGAAGTCATCGGCATCGGCCGTGAGGGCGGGCAGGTGACCGGCGTGGACACGGTCAAGGGCTTCATCAAGGCCAAGAAGGTCGCCATCGTCTCGGCCGGTCATTCGAGCGTGATCGCCAGCATGGCCGGCATCCGCCTGCCGATCGAGAGCAAGCCGCTGCAGGCCCTGGTGTCCGAGCCGCTCAAGCCCATCTTCCCCTGCGTGCTGATGAGCAACGCCATCCACGCCTACATCAGCCAGTCCGACAAGGGCGACCTGGTGATCGGTGCCGGTGTGGACCAGTACAACGGCTACGGCCAGCGCGGCAGCTACCAGACCATCGAGCACACGCTGCAGGCCATCGTCGAGATGTTCCCGATGTTTTCGCGCGTGCGCATGAACCGCCAGTGGGGCGGCATCGTGGACGTCTCGCCCGACGCCTGCCCGATCATCGGCCTGACCCCGGTCAAGGGGCTCTACATCAACTGCGGCTGGGGCACCGGCGGCTTCAAGGCCACGCCGGGATCGGGCTGGGCCATGGCCTACACGGTCGCACAGGACCGGCCGCACGAACTCAACGCCTCGCTGTGCCTGGACCGTTTCTACAACGGCCACCTGATCGACGAACACGGCGCGGCTGGCGTCGCCCACTGAGCCACTGAGGAACCCGACCATGTTGCAAATCAACTGTCCGTACTGCGGCACCCGTGCCGAGATCGAATTCACCTGCGGTGGCGAGGGCGGCATCGTGCGCCCGCTGAACTCCGAGGCCATGGACGACCGCCAGTGGGGCGACTACGTGTTCATGCGCGAGAACCCCAAGGGTCTGCACCACGAGCAGTGGCGCCACTCGGCCGGCTGCGGCCGCTGGTTCAACGCGCTGCGCCACACCGTGAACTACCGCTTTGAAGCGACCTGGAAGATCGGTGAACCCGTGCCCGCCGAATTCGCCGCCCATGTGAACCAAGGAGCTTCGAAATGAGCGCCCGCCTGTCCGCCGGTGGCCGCGTCGACCGCCGCCGCGCCCTCAACTTCCGCTTCAACGGCCGCCCGTACCAGGGCCTGGAGGGCGACACGCTGGCCTCGGCCCTGCTGGCCAACGGCGTCTGCATGGTCGCGCGCAGCTGGAAGTACCACCGCCCGCGCGGCATCCTGTCGGCCGGCGTGGAGGAACCCAATGCGCTGGTGCAGCTGTTCGACGGCAACCGCACCGTGCCCAACGCGCGCATGACCGAGGTGTCGCTGGTCGAGGGCCTGAGCGCCCGGTCCATCCACGCCAAACCCAGCATCGAGTTCGACACCGGCGCGCTCAACGGCTGGTTTGCGCGCCTGATCCCGGCCGGCTTCTACTACAAGACCTTCATGGCCTCGCAGGCCGCCTGGCACTTCTTCGAGAAGCACATCCGCAAGGCCAGCGGCCTGGGCGTCTCGCCCACCGAACACGACCCCGACCGCTACGACAAACGTTTCGCACACTGTGATGTGCTGGTGGTCGGTGCCGGCATCGCCGGCCTGACGGCTGCGCTGTCGGCGGCCCGCGCCGGGGCCCGCGTGCTGCTGTGCGACGAACAGGCCGAGGCCGGTGGCTGGCTGCTGTCCAGCGATGAACAGGTCGATGGCCAGCCGGCGGCCCAGTGGGGGGCTCAGGCCCTGGCCGAACTGGGCGCACTGCCCGACGTGACCGTGCTGCCGCGCACCACCGCCTTTGGCTACCAGGACCACGACATGGTGACCCTGGTCGAGCGCCGCGGCGACCACTTGAGCGCCGACCAGGCACCGGTGTTCCGTGAACGCCTGTGGCGTGTGCGGGCGAAACAGGTGGTGATCGCCACCGGTGCCCACGAGCGCCCGCTGGTGTTCGGCAACAACGACCTGCCCGGCATCATGCTGGCCGGCGCGGTGTCCACCTACATCCGCCGCTACGCGGTGCTGCCGGGCCGCAATGCCGTGGTCTTCACCAACAACGACGCCGGCTACGACGCGGCGCTGGCGCTCAAGGCCGCCGGTGCCAGCGTGCAGGTGGTCGACGCGCGCGCCCAGCCCTCGGGCTCGCTGAGCCAGAAGGCCAAGGCCGCGGGCATCACCGTGCTGGCCGGCCAGGTGGTCACCGAAGCGCGAGGCGGCAAGCGCGTGTCCGGCGTGGTGGTGCAGGCCATCGACGGCCAGGACCGACTGACCGGCGAGCCCCGCGCACTGGCCTGCGACCTGGTCGCGCTCTCCGGCGGTTTCAGCCCGGTGATCCACCTGCAGTGCCAGGCCGGCAGCAAAGCCGCCTGGAGCGACGAGCTCGCGGCCTTCCTGCCCGGTCCTGCGGCCCAGTCCGAGCGCTCGGCCGGTGCCTGTGCGGGCCGGCTCACGCTCAAGGCCTGCGCCGACAGCGCCGCCGCGGCCGCGGCCCAGGCGCTCAAGGCCCTGGGTCTGCCCGCCGGCGCGGCCGCTCCCGCCGTGGCCGCGCGGGACCCCGGTGGCATCCGTGCCCTCTGGCTGGTGCCCCACGCCCAGCCGGTGAGCCGTGCGCCCAAGCAGTTCGTCGACCTGCAGAACGACGTGGCTGCGTCCGACATCCACCTCGCGGTGCGCGAAGGCTTCGAGTCCATCGAACACGTCAAGCGCTACACGGCCATGGGCTTCGGCACCGACCAGGGCAAGACCGGCAACATCAACGGCATGGGCATCGTGGCCCAGGCGCTGGGCAAGGCCATCCCGCAGGTCGGCACCACCACCTTCCGCCCCAACTACACGCCGGTCACCTTCGGCGCCGTGGCCGGCCTGGAGCTGGGCGAGGCCTTCGACCCGGTGCGCACCACCGCCATGCACGACTGGCACGTGAAGCAGGGGGCGCTGTTCGAGGACGTGGGCCAGTGGAAGCGCCCCTGGTACTACCCCAGGCCGGGCGAAGACCTGCACGCCGCCGTGCACCGCGAGACCCTGGCCGTGCGCAACGGCGTGGGCACGCTGGACGGCTCCACCCTGGGCAAGATCGACATCCAGGGCCCGGACGCCAGCGTGCTGCTCAACTGGATGTACAGCAACGCCTGGTCCAAGCTGGAGATCGGCAAGTGCCGCTACGGCCTGATGCTGGACGAGAACGGCATGGTGTTCGACGACGGCGTGACCGTGCGCCTGGCCGAGAACCACTACCTGATGCACACCACCTCGGGCGGCGCGGCGCGCGTGCTGGCCTGGATGGAACGCTGGCTGCAGACCGAGTGGCCGCACCTCAAGGTCTACCTGACCAGCGCGACTGACCACTGGTCCACCTCCATCGTGGCCGGCCCCAAGAGCCGTGCCGTGCTGCAGAAGGTCTGCAAGGACGTGGACTTCGACGACGCGTCCTTCCCGTTCATGTCCTACCGCGAAGGCACGGTGGCCGGTTTCAAGGCCCGCATCATGCGCATCAGCTTCTCGGGCGAGCGCTGCTACGAAGTCAATGTGGCGGCCAACGACGGGCTGAAGGCCTGGGAAGCGATCCACGCCGCGGGGGCCGAGTTCGACATCACCCCCTACGGCACCGAGACCATGCACGTGCTGCGTGCCGAGAAGGGCTACATCATCATCGGCCAGGACACCGACGGTTCCGTCACGCCGATGGACCTGGGCATGGGCGGCCTGGTCACCAAGACCAAGGACTGCCTGGGCAAGCGTTCGCTGACCCGCGAAGACACGGTGCGCACCGACCGCAAGCAGCTGGTCGGCCTGCTGCCCGACGACCCCAAGGTGGTGCTCACCGAGGGCGCGCAGATCCTCAACCAGGCGCCCACCGGCCCGACCGCCCCCATGGTCGGCCACGTGACCTCCAGCTACATGAGCCCGACCCTGGGCCGCTCGATTGCCATGGCCCTGGTCAAGGGAGGACTCAACCGCATGGGCGAGAAGGTCCACATCTCCCAGGGCGGCCCCCACGGCCCGGTCGTCCACACCGCCACCATCGCCAGCCCGGTCTTCTTCGACCCGAAATCGGAGCGCCAGAATGCTTGATACCTCCCA
The DNA here is from genome assembly GCF_031020795.1 of Hydrogenophaga pseudoflava. Classification (GTDB taxonomy): domain Bacteria; phylum Pseudomonadota; class Gammaproteobacteria; order Burkholderiales; family Burkholderiaceae_C; genus Hydrogenophaga; species Hydrogenophaga pseudoflava_A. The sequence continues at coordinate 346,383 of NZ_JAVHJP010000006.1, read as the reverse complement.
CCGCCCTGCCGCGGCCATGGGCCGCGTGCCCACCGCCCGCGCCTCCACCGAACAGTCCCTGCTGGCCGGCTGGCGCCACGGCCTGTCCGTGCTCAACCTGCGCGGCAACCCCGACGACGCGGCCTTCCGCGAAGGCGTGGCCCAGGCCCTGGGCCTGGAGCTGCCCACCGGGGCCTGCACCACGCTGGCCAACGACACCCACCGCATCGTCTGGGTGGGGCCGGACGACTGGTTCGTGATCGGCGCCAAGGGGAAGGCCGCCACGATCGAGGCGCGCCTTCGGCAGGCCCTGGCCGGCCAGCACGTCGCGGTCACCGACGTCAGCAGCGGCTACACCGTGCTGCACCTCAGCGGCCAGCCGGTGCGCGAGGTGCTGGCACAGGGCTGCCCGCTGGACCTGCACCCGCGCGTGTTCCAGCCGGGATCGGCCGCGGGTTCGGTGTTCTTCAAAGCCTCGGTGTGGCTGTGGCAGACCGAGGCCGCCCCGGCCTACGAGGTGCTGGTGCGCAACAGCTTCCAGCGCTACGTCTGGCTGATGCTGGAGCGCTGCACGCCCGAGTGCGGCCTGGTGGTCCGGCGCTTCCCATGAACGCCACCTGGACTGTGCGCATCGAGCGGCTGGCGACGCAGCTGCCCGTGGGCATCTACGAGCACGAGCGGGACGCCCAGCCGGTGTGGGTGAGCCTGACCGCGACCGGCGAGGCCGCCGCCGCGCCCGGTGCGCTGCAGGAATGCTTCGACTACGAGCCGCTGTGCCGCTGGCTGACGCAGGAGTGGCCGGCCTCGCCGCACACGCCGCTGCTGGAGACGCGCGTCAACCAGGTGATCGGGTTCCTGTTCGCCACCGACCCGCGCGTGCGCCACGTCTGGGTCGGTCTCTACAAGCAGCGCGTGAGCCAGCAGGCGCTGGCGGTCGGCATGGAGCGCGCCTGCACGCGCGCCGAGTTCGAGGCGCTGCAGCGGCAGACGGCCGCGACCCAGGCCCTGATCCACACCCTCACCACCCACGGGGAACCCCATGCAAGCCTCGCGCAATGACACCCACCGCTATGTGCTGACCCTGGCGGTCACCAGCGCCCAGGGCCAGGTGGCCGCCATGGTGGCCCTGCTGGAGAAGCACGGCGCCTACATCGAAGAGTTCGCGGTGTTCGACGACGCCCTGGTCTCGCGCTTCTACGTGCGCATCGTGTTCCGTCTCGACGGCGCCAAGGCCAGCGGCATCGCCGCGCTGCGCGAGGCCTATGCGCGGCTGATGGACAGTTTCGTCGGCGCCGAGGGCGGCATCCACGACCTCAGCCGCCCGATGCGCGTGATGATCATGGTCTCCAAGGCCGACCACTGCCTGCGCGACCTGCTGGCCCAGTGGCGCCGCAAGGAGCTGAACATGGACGTGGTGGCGGTGGTGTCCAACCACGCCGACCTGGGCCCGCTGGCGGTGGCCGAGGGCATCGCCTTCCACCATCTGCCGATCACCGCCGACACCAAGCCGCAGCAGGAGGCCGCCTTGCTGGCCTGCATCGAGCAGCACGAGGCCGAGCTGGTGGTGCTGGCGCGCTACATGCAGGTGCTGTCCGAGGAGATGTGCGAGAAGCTGGCCGGCCGCGTCATCAACATCCACCATTCCTTCCTGCCCGGATTCAAGGGAGCGCGCCCCTACGAACAGGCGCACGCGCGTGGCGTCAAGCTGATCGGCGCCACGGCCCACTTCGCCACCAGCGACCTCGACGAGGGCCCGATCATCGAGCAGGCGCTGGAGCGCGTGGACCATGCCTACAGCCCCGAGCAGCTGCTGAGCACCGGCCGCAGCGTGGAGTGCCTGGCGCTGGGCCGGGCGCTGCGCTATGTACTGGAGCACCGGGTATTCATCAATGGGCTGCGGACGGTGGTGCTGCGCTAGGGCGCCGGGGCCGATGCACAACCCCGCCCATGTCCGGCTGGCCCGGCTGTCGATCTGGCTGATCCCGCTGCTGTGGACGCTCAACAACCTGATGGCCCGCGTGGCGCCGGGCGTGGTCGAGCCCTACACGCTGGGCCTGATGCGCTGGGGCATCGCCGGGGTGCTCTTGACCGTGCTGGTGCACGAGGAGCTGCGGCGCGAATGGGTGCACATTGCCCGCACCTGGCACCACCACCTGGTGCTGGGCTTCCTGGGCATGGTGGCCTGCGGGGCCTGGGTCTACATCGGCGGCCGGACCACCACGGCCACCAACATCGGCCTCATCTATTCCGCCGCGCCTGCGCTGATCGCGGTGTGCTCGGCGCTGTGGCTGCACGAGCGCATGGGGCCGCTGCAGTGGCTGGGGGTGGCCCTGGCCCTGTTCGGCGTGCTGCACGTGGTGGTGCAGGGGCAGTGGGCGGGGCTGGCCGACTTCCGCTTCGTCGAAGGTGATCTCTGGATCCTGGCCGGCGTGGTCTGCTGGGCGCTCTATGCGCTGCTGCTGGCCCACTGGCGCAGCCCGCTCGGCGCCGCCGCGCGGCTGGCCGTCATCGCCTGGGGATCGGTGCCGTTCCTGGCGGCGGGCACCGCCTGGGAGATGGCGCAGCCCGGCACCCCGGTGATCGGCCCGCAGGCCTGGCTCATGGGCATCGTCGCGGCCCTGATCCCGGGCCTGATGGCCTTCGGCCTGTACGGCTGGTCGCAGCAGATCCTGGGCGCCAGCAAGGTGGCCGCGACGCTGTACCTCAGCCCGCTCTACGGTGCGCTGGCGGCCTGGTGGCTGCTGGGCGAGTCGCTGGGCTGGTACCACCTGTGGGGCGCGGCGCTGCTGTTGCCCGGTGTCTACCTGGCCTCCCGCCCGGTGCCGCTGCGCACCACGGCGGGTGTGCCGTCGTGAGGGCCGGCCGATGAGAACGCTGGAGCGCCGCGGCCCGTCGCTCTGGGTGGGGTTCGTGCTGTGTCCGAACTTCACGCTGGTGGCGATGTCGGCCTTTGTGGACGCGCTGCGCCTGGCGGCCGACGAGGGCGACCGCAGCCGCCCGATCCACTGCCGCTGGACGGTGCTCAGCCACGACATGCGGCCGATCCGCTCCAGCTCTGGGCTGGAGGTGCGGCCCACCTCGGAGCTGGTGGACCCGGCCAGCTTCGACTACGTGGTGGTGGTCGGCGGCCTGACCGACGGACCGCGGTGCGCGCCGGCGCTGCAGCAGTACCTGGTGCAGGCCGATGCCAAAGGGGTGCCACTGGTGGGCCTGTGCACCGGCTCGTTCGTGCTGGCGCGGCTGGGCCTGATGACGGGGCGGCGCTGCTGCGTCAGCTGGTACCACCACGAGGCCTTCGCCGCCGAATTCCCGGAGCTCAGCGCCACCTCGGCCGAGCTGTTCGTGGTGGACCATAACCGCATCACCTGCGCGGGGGGGACCAGCGTCGTGCACGCGGCCTCGCACCTGATCGCCGCGCACGGCGGGCGGGAGCGGGCGCAGAAGGCGCTGCGCATCCTGATCGAGGAGCAGCAGCTGCCGGCCTCGACGCCGCAGCCGCTGTCGCTGCCGCAGGCGACGGCGATGGACCCGAGGGTGCGCAAGGCGGTGCTGCTGATCGAGCAGACCTGCGAGCAGGCGCTGGCGGTGGAGGAGGTGGCGCGGCGGGTGCACCTGAGCACGCGCCAGATGGAGCGGCTGTTCGTGCGGGACCTGGGCATGACGCCCTCGGCGTTCGGGGAGAAGTTCCGGCTGGAGCGAGCGCGGCAGTTGCTGCACACGGCCACCGAGCCGCTGTACGCGGTGGCGCTGAAGTGCGGGTACAAGAACCCGTCGCACTTTGCCAGCCGTTTCCGCGCCGAGTTCGGCGTCTCGCCTTCCAGCGTGCGCCAGCGGGCCGGCGCGCCAGCCCCCTCGCTGTCGGGGACTGGCGCGGACCCTGCCGGCTCCTGACTCAGGCGGCCAGCTTCAGCTGGTCGTGCGGGTCGATGACGAATTTCTTCGGCGCGCCCGCGTCGAAGGCCGCATACCCCCGGGGCGCGTCCTTGAGGGAGATCACCTCGACGCCCACCACGTCGGCGATGTGGATGCGGTCCCACAGGATCGCTTGCATGAGGGCGCGGTTGTACTTCATGACCGGGGTCTGCCCGGTGAAGAAGCTGTGCGACTTGGCCCAGCCCAGGCCCAGGCGGATGCTCAGCGAGCCGCTCTTGGCCGCCTTGTCGGCCGCGCCCGGGTCTTCCGTCACATACAGGCCCGGGATGCCAATCTTGCCAGCCGCGCGTGTGACCTCCATGAGCGAGTTGAGCACGGTGGCGGGCGCCTCTTCCTGCGAGCCGGCGTGGCCGTGGCCGCGCGCCTCGAAGCCCACGGCGTCGACGGCGCAGTCCACCTCGGGCGTGCCGAGGATCTGGGCGATCTGTTCGCCCAGGCCGGCGTCCTGCGACAGGTCCACCGTCTCGAAGCCGACCTTGCGCGCATGCACCAGACGCGCCGGGTTGACGTCGCCGACGATGACCACCGCCGCGCCCAGCAGTCGCGCCGAGGCCGCGGCTGCGAGACCGACCGGCCCGGCGCCGGCCACGTAGACCGTGCTGCCCGTGCCCACACCGGCCGTCACGGCGCCGTGGTAGCCCGTGGGGAGGATGTCGGAGAGGCAAGTCAGGTCGCGGATCTTCTCGAACGCCTGTGCGCGGTCCGGGAACTTCAGGAGGTTGAAATCGGCGTAGGGCACCATCACGTACTCGGCCTGGCCGCCGATCCAGCCGCCCATGTCGACATAGCCGTAGGCGCCACCCGCACGCGAGGGGTTCACGCTCAGGCAGACGCCGGTGTGCTGCTCCTTGCAGGTGCGGCAGCGCCCGCAAGCCACGTTGAACGGCACGGAGACGATGTCGCCGCGCTGCAGCGTCTCGACATCGCGCCCGACTTCGAGCACCTCGCCGGTGATCTCGTGCCCCAGCACCAGGCCGGTGGGGGCGGTGGTGCGGCCGCGCACCATGTGCTGGTCCGAGCCGCAGATGTTGGTGGTGAGCACCTTCAGGATGACCCCGTGCTGGGCCGTGCGGCCCATCGGGTTCAACAGTTCGGGAAAGGGAATGGACTGGACCTCGACCTGGCCCTGGCCCATGTAGACGACACCTCGGTTGGCTGACATGTGTATCTCCTCTGTTGGATGCGGGGGGATGGTTCCCCCCGGAGGGAATTTCACAGATCAGGGCGGCATCACTTGACTTCCGGCGACGCCAAGTTGCCCTGCGGCGGCAGGGCGCGGCGCGTCAGGCCGCGCGCATCAGCACCGGCTTGTCGCGGACGGCCTGGGCACGGCCGGTGGCGGCCTCCTGTGCCTGGCGGCGGCGCTCGTCGCTGGGCGCATGGCCGAAGAGATTGCGGTAGGCCTTGCAGAAGTGGGACGAGGACTGGAAGCCGCAGGCCACCGTGACCTGCATGATGGGCTGGCTGCTGTGCGTCAGCAGCTCCTGCGCGCGCCGCAGCCGCAGGTTCAGGTAGTACTGCGCCGGGTTCATGCTGAAGTAGCGGTTGAACAGGCGTTCGAGCTGGCGCAGCGACAGCCCGACCAAGCCGGCCAGCTCGATCAGAGAGATCGGCTCCTCGATGTTGGCCGCCATGATTTCGGCGGCCTCCGTGAGGTGCTGGTAGCCCGGGCCGATGCACTCGGGCTGCGGGATGCGCTGGCGGTCGCTGCTGGCGCGCAGCCGCTCGACGATGAACTGTTCGGAGATCGCCATCACCAGCTTGGCGCCGTGATGTCCGCGCACCAGGTGCAGCATCAGGTGCAGCGGCGCGGTGCCGCCGGAGCAGGTGATGCGGTCGCGGTCGAAGATGAACACCTCGGGCGTGAAGCGCACCTTCGGAAACTCTTCGCTGATGGCGGCCAGGTTCTCCCAGTGGATGGCGCAGCGGTAGCCGTCGAGCAGGCCGGCGCCGGCCAGCGCGAACGAGCCGGTGCACAGCGCGCCCATGGCCGCGCCGCGGGCCGCGCACTGGCGCAGCAGCCGGCGCACCGGCTCGGTGGTGACCTGGCGCACGTTGATGCCACCGCACACCAGCACCAGGTCGCAGGCTGCGAGGTCTTCCGCGCGCCCGCTGGACGACACGGTCAGCCCGTTGCTGGCCACTGGCTGGGTCGCGTCGGCTTCGACCACGGTCCAGCGGTAGAGCGGGCGGCGGCTGATGTAGTTGGCCATGCGCAGCGTCTCCACGGCGTTGGCGAACGCGATCATGGAGAAGTTGTCGAGCAGCACGAAGCCGACGTGGAAGCCCTCGGCGGGCGGCGTGCGCGCGGCGTTGGCCTGGGGCTCTGCGGGGGCGGGGCGTGTCATGGGGCGCTCCTCGTGAGGTCAGCTGCGGTTTTTCTCGCGGGCGGCGCCGAAGCTTTCAGTGATGCGGTCCAGGATGATGGCCAGCAGCACCACGGCCAGGCCGCTTTCAAACCCGAGCCCGATGTCCAGCCGCTGGATGCTGGCCAGCACATCGTTGCCCAGCCCGCCGGCGCCGACCATGGACGCGATGATCACCATCGACAGCGCCATCATGATGGTCTGGTTCACGCCCGCCATGATGGTGGGCAGCGCGATCGGCAGCTGCACCTTGAACAGCAGCTGGGTCGAGGTGCAGCCGAAGGCGTTCCCGGCCTCCACCTGCTCGGCGCTGACCTGGCGGATGCCCAGGCTGGTCAGGCGCACCACCGGCGGCATGGCGAAGATCACGGTGGCCAGGATGCCGGGCACGCGGCCCAGGCCGAACAGCATGGCCGCGGGGATCAGGTAGACGAAGGCCGGCATGGTCTGCATGAAGTCCAGCATCGGCCGGATGACCGCGTTGACGCGTGGTGCGCGCGAACACCAGATGCCCAGCGGAATGCCGTAGAACAGGCTGATGAAGGTGGCCGAGAGGGTCAGCGCCAGCGTGACCATGGTCTGCTGCCAGAAGCCGGTCACCACGATCAGCGCCGCGGACAGCGCCACGAAACCACCGAAGCGCCAGCCCACTCGCCGCACGCTCACCGCGATGGCCACCAGGATCACCAGCCAGAACGGGATGGCCAGCATCACGATCTCGACCCACTGGGCGAACTGCTCGACGATCAGACCGATGCCGTTGAACACGGCGGCGCCGTGCTCCAGCATCAGCTGCACGCCGGCGTTGACCCAGCGCCCGAGGGGCAGCATGTTCTCGGACGCTTGGGTTACCTGGGACAGCAGATCAGACATGGCGGGCCTCTTGTGCGATTTTCTGGAGCAGGCTGCGGGCGGAGATGGCGCCCAGCAGGCGGTTGGTGTCGTCGAACACGCTCACCGGCTGGTCGATGCCCAGCACGATCTTCATGGCCTCGGGCAGCGGGGTGCTGGCCGCAATGCGCTGGTGGTCGCCGAAGCTCTGGCCCTGCAGGGAGCTGTCCAGCAGGTCCACGGCGGTGAGGTAGCGCGAGGTGTCCACGCCCTTGAAGAAGCGGCGCACATAGTCGTTGGCCGGGCGCGTGATGATCTCGTGCGCCGTGCCTTCCTGGACCAGGTTGCCGCCTTCCATGATGCCGATGCGGCTGCCGATGCGCAGCGCTTCCTCGAGGTCGTGAGAGACGAAGATCACGGTGCGCCGATGCTCGCGCTGCAGCTCCAGCATCAGGCCCTGCATCTCCACGCGCTTGAGCGGGTCGAGCGCCGAGAAGGCCTCGTCCATGAGCAGGATGTCCGGGTCCACCGCCAACGCGCGCGCCAGGCCCACGCGCTGCTGCATGCCGCCCGAGAGCTGCGAGGGGTACTTGGCCGCGTAAGTCTGCAGGCCCACCTGGCCCAGCACGGCCATGGCGCGTTCCTCGCGCGTCCTGCGGTCCACGCCGGCCATCTCCAGGCCGAAGGCCGCGTTGTCCAGCACGCTGCGGTGCGGCATCAGCGCGAACGACTGGAACACCATGGCCACACGCCGGCGGCGCCACTTCACCAGCTCGTGCGGTGGCAGCCTGGCAATGTCTTCGCCGTCGATGTTGATCGAGCCGGAGGACGGTTCCACCAGACGGTTGATGAGCCGGATCAGCGTGGACTTGCCCGAACCCGAGAGGCCCATGAGCACGTAGATGTCGCCGGCCGCGACGTCGAAGCTCACGTTGTTCACGCCGACCACGTGACCGGTTCGTGAGAAAACTTCGTCCTTGCCGAGCCCCTGGGCCAGCAGCTTCTGCGCTTCTGAGATGTTGTCGCCGAAGATCTTGTACAGACCTCGCACACTGACTTTGGGTTGTTGCATCGTGGGTCCTCGGGTCTCTGTCGATGGGGTGTTATTTTTTTGAGCAAGCTGCATGCCATCGACAGAACCACGGATGTTCTGTCAGCGCACGCGTTTTGGGTATGGGACAAGCACCAGTGGTGACGTTCGTGCACCACTTCGCTGGGGTGGTTCGCATGCGGGGAGGCTGAAACAGTGCGCGCATGCTCATGGCTCACCGTTCCAGTGCGACGTCGCTCAGCGGCGTGCTGCAGCAGGGCAGGATCCAGCCCTGTGCGATCTCGCGCGGGCGGATGCCGCCGTTGTGTTTCATCTCCACCTCGCCCGATGTCTTGCGAGTCTTGCAGGTGCCGCACACCCCGTTGCTGCAGGAGGACGGCAGGCGCAGACCGGCGCCCTGTGCGGCCTGCAGCAGGGTCTGGCCGCTGAGGCAGTTGAAGGACTGGCCGCTGTTGGACAGCACGATGCGGTGGGCCGCCGCCGCGGTGTCGCTGGCGGCTGGCGCGGTGGCCGCGGCCTCGGGCTGTGCGGGGGCCGCGAACGAGAAACTCTCTTCGCGGTAGCGCGCCATGTCGTAGCCGGCGGCGCCCAGCAGCTGGCGCACCGCGGCCATGAAGGGCGCGGGGCCGCAGGTGTACACGTCGCGCTGCAGGAAGTCCGGGGCGATGTGGGCCATGCGCGCCGCGTCCATGCGCCCCAGGTGCCCGGCGTAGGCGCTGCCCGGCGTGTGCTGCTCGCACACCATGGCCAGCCGCAGCTGCGGCATGTTGCGCGCCATCAGGGTGAGCTCTTCGGGGAACAGCAGGTCGGCCGGCGAGCGGGCGCAGTGCACGAACACCACGTCCGCGGTGCTGGCCAGGTCGTGCAGGGCCCGCGTCATCGAGATCAGCGGCGTGATGCCGCTGCCACCGGAGAGGAACAGGTAGCGCGGCGCGGGCGCATGGTGAAAGCAGCTGAACTCGCCGGACGGGCCGATCGCGTTCAGGCGCATGCCGGCGCGCAGGTGGTCGTGCAGCCAGTTCGACACCGGGCCACCGGGCACGCGCTTGACGGTGATGCTCACCAGGTCGGCGCGGGTGGGCGTGCTCGAGAGCGTGTAGCAGCGGTTGATCTTCTGCCCGCCGATCTCCAGTTCGAGCGTGATGAACTGGCCCGGCAGGTAGCGGAAGCTGCGCGGGCCCTCGGCCGCCAGCACGAAGGTCTTGACGTCGTGTGTCTCCTGGCGGACCTGCACGCACTGCAGGGTCTCGTCCCGGTCGGAGTCCCACACCGCCGGGGGCGGGGCGGCAAGGTCGGGCATGTGCGGTGAGCTGGCCATGGCGTGGGCTGTGTCGTGGTGGAGGAGGTGTCAGCGGGTGTGTTCACCCAGGCGGTTGACGTACCAGTTGCAGAACTTCTCGACCAGGCCTTCGGTGTAGGGCGAGTAGGGGCCGGGTTCGTAGGCGCCGGTGGCGATGCCGATCTGCGACTCCTCCACCAGGCGGCGGTCCTGCGCATTCGTGGCGTTCCACACCGCGGTGAGGTTCTCCACCGTGTAGTCCACGCCTTCCACCGCGTCCTTGTGCACGCACCAGACGGTGCGCACCAGGGTCTTGCCGGCCGAGATCGGCAGCACCGAGAAGCTCACCACGTGGTCGCTCATGAAGTGGTGCCAGGAGTTGGGCTGGGTCCAGAACGAGAGGCCGCCCAGGGCCGGGTCGGTGAAGTCGGCCAGCAGCTTCTTGGAGGCGACTTCGGTGTTCAGGGTCTGCGACTGGCCCGCTCGGTCCAGCGGCAGGCGCTGCGTGCGGTAGCCGGTGATGCGGTCGTCCAGCCGCTCGATCTCGGCCGAGGGCAGGCCCATGCTCTCCCAGCGTTCGCGGGCCGCGTTGGTGATGTCCACGAAGCGCTGCTGCTCGGCCGCGTTCTCCGCGCTGGGCTGGTAGCCGAAGCCGAACTCGTAGAGCGAGACGGTCAGCTCGGGGTGGTTGCCCACGCAGTGGTAGCACTCGCGGTTGTTCTCCATCGTGAGCTTCCAGTTGCAGTCCTCGATGATGTCCACCTGCGCCGCCACCTTGCAGTCCTGCAGGCGGTGCGGCGCGAGGTAGGGCGTCATCTCGGCCACCATCTGCTCGAAGTCCTGCGGCGGGTCTTGCGCCAGGCAGATGAAGATCAGGCCGCCGAGCGTGCGCACGTGCACCGACTTGAGACTCATCTCCGAGGGGTCGAAGTCGGCGCCCATGTGCTTGGCGTGGATCAGCTTGCCCGACAGGTCGTAGGTCCACTGGTGGTAGGGGCAGACGATGTTGCCCAGCTGACCCTGGTGGCTCTCGCACAGCCGCGAGCCGCGGTGGCGGCAGACGTTGTGGAAGGCGCGCACGCCCATGTCGTCGTCGCGCACGATCAGGATGGACTTGTTGCTGAACTCGACCGCGATGTAGTCGCCGGGCTCGGGGATCTGCGGCTCCACGGCGACGAAGATCCAGTGCTTGCCGAAGATGTGCTCCATGTCGGCCTGAAGCACCGTTTCGCTGAGGTAGAAGGGCGCCTCCAGGCTGTAACCGGGACGGCGGCGCGCCAGCAGTTCGCGGGTCAGCAGGGTCTGGGCGGAGATCGGGGTGGTCATGTGGGTGTCCCTTCAGAAGTCAACGAGAGAATGGGTGCGCAAGTAGTCGAGCAAGGCCTGGGCCTTGCTGCGCGCATCGCCGGCCTTGAGCACCGTGCCGCCGGTCGAGGGCGAGTCGATGGCGCCCAGCATGCGGGCGTGGCCGCTTTGCTGGTGGCGGGCTTCGAGCACCTGGCGGCGCTTGCGGGCCGGCACGGCCTCGCGGTGGACGGACTGGGCACCTGCCTGCGGGGCGGGGGCGGCGTTCCTGCGCAGCACCTGGCCGGCGCCCGCGCTGGCCACGGCGTGGCGCAGCGCCACGGGCGCGGCGGCGCTCACCGCCAGCACCGCGGGCGGGTGCACGCGCAACTGGCGGCGGGCGCCCTTGGGCAGGGCCTGGGTGACGACCCAGGCGTCGCCGTCGGGGCGCACGGCCAGCACGTCGCAGACCACGGGCCGGTCCAGGGCGGCGCCCAGCGCAAACGGCAGCACGCCTTCCCCGGGCTCGATGCCCTGCCGCGTGCCGGTGAGCACCCAGGCCACGTCCCGCAGCTCGGCGGCCAGCAGGGCGGTGGGGTCGGCGCCGCAGGGGCAGGGCAGCAGTTCGATGCGTGGTGCGCCCAGGGCCAGGTAGTCGCGCGCCACGGCGTCGGGCATGTCCCCGGCCGAGAGCAGGCGCACCTGGTCCGACACGCCCAGCGCCAGTGCGGCGGCCACGGCGTCGGCGCGGCTGCGCACGGCACGGCCACTGACGGGGTGTTGGCGGCCGGCGACCAGGACGGTGATGTGAGTCATTGAAGTACCTCCACCCTGTGGGCTGCGGTGCGAGCTTGCTTGGGAACGGCCCGGCGCTGCGCTCATGGAGCCTCCTTGTGCTGGCGCACCAGGTCGAGCAGGGCCTGCATCAGGGCGCGGCTGTCTTCCACCACGCTCAGGTCCGCGCGCCGGGTGATGGGGGCCGAGGCATCGAGGTTCACCGCGATCACGTGGCGGCAGTCCTTGATGCCCTGCAGGTGCTGCACGGCGCCAGAGATGCCCAGCGCCAGGTAGCCCGACGCGGTCACGGTCTTGCCGGTGGCGCCGACCTGCTGGGTGCGCGCGAAGCGCCCGTCGTCCACCGCCACGCGGGACGCGCCGACCGCCGCGCCCAGCGCCTGGGCCAGGCGGTGGAACAACGGCAGGTCGGTGACGCCGTTGCCGGCGGCCAGGATGAAGTCGGCCTCTTCCAGCGCCATGGTGGCGGGGTCGCCGGTCTGCACGCCCAGGTCCTGCACGGCGGCTTCCGCCACGGGGCTCCAGTGCGGCGCCTCGCCCACCACGCCCAGGCCCACGAAGGGCAGGTGCGGGTTGACGGCGCCTTTGGCCAGCAGCATCACGTCGGCGTGTCCCTGCTGCCAGTCCTGGCTGGGGCCGGCGGGCACGCGCAGGCTGTCGGCGGTGAGTTCGGCCACGCCCGCGGCCAGCCGCAGGCCGGTGCGGGTGGCGAAGCGGCGGCCGAGCTGGCCGTCGGCGCCCGCGTCGGCCATGAGCCAGCGCGCGGGGGCCAGCTGCTGCTGCAGGGCCTGCAGCCACTGCACGCCGGCCATGGGCTGGTAGGCCCGGGCGTCCCAGGCGTGCGCCACCAGCACCCGGTCCACACCCAGGGCCGCCACGTCGTCGTGGCAGGCGCCGAGCACCGCGAGCACCACCTCGGTGTGGGGGGCGGCCAGGATGGCGGCGGCGGCGATGGCCTGGCGCGCCCCGTCGCCCAGGGCACCGCGGTCCGCGTGCGCCACGACCAGCGTCACTTCCCGGAACGGGCCGGTGCTGCGCACCGGCCTGGCCTGTTCGGCGTGGGCGCGGCCGATGGCGAGGCGTTCGCCCTCGCTGCTGCCCAGCACGATGCGGCGCAGGCCTTGCGGCGTGAGGAAGGCAGGGCGGCGCGGATCGACGCGGCGCACAGGTGCGTTGGTGTTCATGCAACCTCCACGGCACGGGCCACCAGTTCGGCCACGTCGAGCACCTCGGGGCGGGGGCCTACCACGCCTTCGAGCATGACGGTGCAGTTGGGGCAGGCCACCGCGACCACGGCGGCGCCGGTCTGCCGCGCGTCGGCGATCCGGATGTCGGGAATGCGGGTCTGGCCCGGGATGTCGGTGAACGGCGCGCCACCGCCACCACCGCAGCAGCGGCCGCGTTCGGCGTGGCGTTCCATCTCGACGACCTTGATGCCGATGCCCTTGAGCAGGCGGCGCGGTGCGTCCACCTCACGGCCGTAGCGGCCGAGGTAACACGGATCGTGGTAGGTGACCGTTTCCTGCGTGGCGGCGCGCGTAGGCTGGAGTGTGCCCTGCGCCAGGAGCCGGTCCAGCAGCTGGGTGTGGTGCCAGACGTCGAACTCGCCCCCCATGGCGGGGTACTCGTTCTTAAGCGAGTGGAAGATGTGCGGGTCTGGGGTGACGATGTGCTGGAAGCGGCGTGCCTTGAGCGTGCCGATGAGCTGGCGCGAGAGGCGCTGGAAGCCCGCTTCGTCGCCCAGCCGGCGTGCCAGGTCGCCGCAGTCGGTTTCGGCCGCGCCCAGCACCGCCAGCTTCAGGCCGGCTTTCTGCAGCGTCTTGACGAAGGCGCGCAGGGTGCGCTGGTAACGCATGTCGAAGCCTCCTTCGCCCACCAGCAGCAGCCAGTCGGTCTGCTCGCCTTCGGCCAGCACCGGCAGGTTCAGGTCGGCCGCCCAATGGTGGCGCGCGGTCAGCGGGAAGCCGCCCACGGTGTCGGTCTCGCGCAGCTGTTCCAGCGCTTCGGCGCCCTTGTTCGGCACCTCGCCGCGCACCTGGGTCAGGTGGCGGCGCATGTCCACCACCGCGTCCACGTGCTCGATCAGCATCGGGCATTCCTGCACGCAGGCGCGGCAGGTGGTGCAGGACCATAGCGTCTCGGGGTTGATCAGGCCGCTGGCGATGGGCTGCTGCAGGGCGCCGCCGTGTTCGCCCAGCGTGCGTCCGGGGTAGGGGCGGCCGGCGTAGGCGGCGTCGGTGCGGCCGCTCATGCCGGTCACCAGGTCCTGGATCAGCTTCTTGGGCGTGAGCGGCTGGCCGGCGGCGAAGGCGGGGCAGGCCGCTTCGCACTTGCCGCACTGCACGCAGGCATCGAAGGACAGCAGCTTGTTCCACGCAAAGTCGGCCGGCTTGCCCACGCCCATGTCTTCGGGGGTCAGGGCCAGGGGCTTGAGGGCGGTGGCGAAACGTGGGTCGCCAAAGCGTTCAGGGCGGGGGTGCAGGCCCAGGTGCAGCAGGCCGGCGACGGCGTGCTTCATGGGTCCACCCAGGCCCATGCCCAGGGCCAGTTCGGCCACGCCGGCCGCGAAGGCCAGGCTGATGAGGCCGGCCAGCCAGGGGGCGAGGGCGGTGCCGGTCAGGGCGACGGCGCCGGTCAGGATGACGGCCACGGCGAAGGCCAGCAGCGCGTAGGGCAGGCGGTCCCACGGCCCTCGCGACAGCCGGGCCGGCGCGGAACGGCGGCGCCAGGCCATCGCTGCGGCGCCTGCCACGGCCAGCAGGCCGGCGATGAGCAGGACCACATCCAGGGCGGTCGAGTACAGCCCGAGGCCGTAGTTCAACGCCACCATGAGCAGCGCCAGCAGCGTGCCGCCGGCCACCCCGACGTGGGCGCGCGCCACGAAGGGTTCACGCGCCACCACGTCGTGCAGGTCGACGAAGTAGCGCCTGGGAATCTGCAGCAAGCCGCCCAAGTCCACCGCCGCGGACCGGCCGCCGCGCCAGATCGCCGCGCGCCGGGCCAGGCCGATGACCAGGCCCAGAACGGCCAGCCAGAACAGGACGCTCACCAGGTGCTGGAGCAGCATGTTCAGAAATCCTTGCAGAGGCGCAGCGAGTCGTAGATCGCGGCGTGGATGTTGTGCATCGAGACGCAGTCGCCGACACGGAACAGCAGGAAGTTGTCGCCAGTGGTGTCGAGGCTCAGCGCCGGTTGCGGCTTGGCGTCGAACAGGGCGTCGATGTCGGTCTGGCCCTTGTTGAGCGACAGGGGCTTGAGCTGCCAGTAGAGGCTGTCGTTGGGCGTGATGCCGTTCTCCACCACCACCTGGTCGACCGCGCGCTCCTCCAGCGCCTCGGTGTACTCGTTCTTGAGTACGGCGATCAGCTTGTCGCCCTCGCGGTAGACGCGTTCGAGCCAGTGGTTGGGCGTCTGGATCACGCCGTTGGAGTAGAGCTGGCGGTAGAAGATCGGGAAGGTGGTGCCGCCAGTGTCGTCGGCCACTTTCACATCGGGCGTGACGATCTCCACCAACTTGCCGCGCGCGGCGATGAAGTCGGCCACGCCGGTGCCGGCGTGGGTGCTGATGCTGTCGTAGACCAGCACGTTCTCGGCCGGCGCCACCACGCCCGAGAGGATGTCCCAGCCACTGACGCACAGGCCTTCGGCCGCGCCCCAGGCTGGGGTCTGGCCCGTGTGCGGCGTGCCGCCCGTGGCGAGCACCACGATGTCCGGCTGCTCGGCGCGGATCATCTCGGCCGTGGCCGCCACGCCCAGGCGGCGGTCCACGCCCAGGCGCTGGGTCTCCATGTCGAACCAGCGGATGATGCCGGCCATCTGTTCGCGCTTGGGTGGCTTGGCGGCGAGGTTCACCTGTCCGCCGACCGTGGTGTTCTTCTCGAACAGCACCACGTCGTGGCCGCGCTCGCGGGCCACGCGGGCGGCTTCCAGGCCTGCGGGCCCAGCGCCCACCACGACCACCTTGCGGCGCACGCCGGTGGTCTTCTGAATGACGTGGGGCATGGTCTGTTCGCGGCTGGTCGCGGCGTTCTGCACGCACAGCACGTCCAGGCCGTTGTACTGGCGGTCGATGCAGTAGTTCGCACCGACGCACTGCTTGATCTGGTCTTCGCGGCCGTCTCGGATCTTGATGACCATGTGCGGGTCGGCGATCTGGGCGCGCGTCATGCCCACCAGGTCCACCATGCCCGTGGCCAGGATGCGCTCGGCCTGCGAAGCATCGCGGATGCTCTGCGCGTGCATCACCGGCACCTTCGACACCGACTTGATGCCGGCGGCCAGGTGCACGAAAGGCTCGGGCGGCAGTGCCATGGGCGGCATGCAGTTGGCCAGCGTGTTGTGGGTGTCGGCGCCGGAGCCGACCACGCTGAGGAAGTCGATCAGGCCGCTTTCCGACATGGCCTGGGCGATCTCCTTGGCCATCTCATGGCTGATGCCGTCTTCGTGGAATTCGTCGCCGCACATGCGCATGCCGACGCAGAAATCGGCGCCCACCTGCTCGCGCACCGCCTGCAGCACTTCCATGCCGAAGCGCAGGCGGTTTTCCAGGCTGCCGCCGTATTCGTCGGTGCGGCGGTTGACGCGCGGGCTCCAGAACTGGTCGATCAGCTGCTGGTGTGCGGCGGAGATCTCGATGCCGTCCAGACCCGCGTCCTTGACGCGTCTGGCGGCGCGGCCGTAGTCGGCCACGATGCGGCGGATTTCCTCGATCTCGATCATCTTGGCGTTGCCGCGGTGCACCGGCTCGCGGATGCCCGAGGGGCTGACCAGGTGCGGCCAGTCGAAGCCGTGCCAGGCGTTGCGGCGACCCATGTGGGTGGCCTGGATCATGATCTTCGCGCCGTGCTTGTGCATGGTCTCGGCCAGGTTGGCCAGCGGCTCGATCACGGTGTTGGTGGCCAGGTTGACCGAGCTCCACCACGACCACGGGCTGTCGCGCGAGACCGGGCTGGAGCCGCCGCAGATGGCCAGTCCCACGCCGCCCTTGGCCTTCTCTTCGTAGTAGCGGATATAGCGCTCGGTGGTGTGGCCGCCCTCGGCGTACACCTCGGCGTGGGCCGTGCTGACGATGCGGTTGCGCAGCAGGACCTGGTTCAGCTTCAGGGGTTCAAACAGGTGCGGGTAACGCATGGCGGCGGCTGGTTCGGAAGGGAAGTCAGAGGGGGCGGACGGTGAACTCGCAGTGGCCGTGGCCTTCCGCCGCACATTGCGTTTCTTCGCTGGTGGTGCGGACCGCCGATCCGGCGGTCTCCAGCACCCAGTCCATGGCGCCCGAGAACCAGCCCGCGAACAGGTAGCAGACCTTGCTGTGGTCCACCGGCACGCCGGCAATGCCCTGGGCCAGCACGAAGACAGAGTGCTCCAGGCGGATGCGGGCGTGGCCGGTGGTGGCGTCGGCCTCGATGAAGGAAAACAGGCCCCAGCCGCGCTGCGACAGGCGCTTGAGGTAGTGCTCGTACACGGCCATGCCAGAGAGGCCGTGGGTGGCGGCTTCTTTCTGGCACCAGAACCAGGCCGAACGGTGGCCGGCCTTGTACAGCGCCGGGGCGTACACATCGCGCCCCACCACCGCCTCGGTCTCCACATGGTTGTTGACGAAGAAGTGCCGGGGCACGTAGATCATCGGCAGGCCGTCGGTGGTCCAGATGCCGGTCTGCGCGTCGACGTCGATGGGAAGCTGGGGATTCATCGTGGGGTCTCGATTTTGGGAAAGTCGGAGTCGCTCGGCCACGCTGGCGCCCGACCTGTCACGTATGGAGGCGTCTGGTCCAGGGCACCCGTGGAACGGGCTTGGCCCGGCCACAGGGTGCGTCCCCCTCCAAGCCGAAGGCGTCAGTGAGGGGGAAGCCGCGAAGCGGCGCAGGGGGTGTCAGGTCAGGTCGTCCACTCCGCCACGCGGGCGGCGTTGTCGGCCATCCACTTTTCTGCGGCCGCGGCGGGCTTGCTGCCGCCTTCGACGGCCAGCATCACGGCGCCGATCTCCTCGGGCTTCCACGAGAACTTCTTGAGGAAGGCCACCACCGAGGGCGCTTTGGTATTCAGGCCGGGGTTGATGACGCTGTCCACATGCTCTTCGGCGCCGTAGACGTTCTTCGGGTCGGCCAGGAAGCGCAGCTTGTACTTGGCGAACATCCAGTGCGGGATCCAGCCGGTGACCGCAATGGCCTTGTTGGCGCGGTAGGCTCGGTCCAGTTCGGCGGCCATGGCGGGGCCGGAGCTGGGCAGCAGGCGCATCTCCAGACCGTAGGCCTTGATGGCTTCTTCGGTCTTCTTCATCACGCCGGCGCCCGCGTCGATGCCGACGATGCGGTTATCGAAATCGGTGCGGTGGGTGTTCAGGTCGGCCAGGCTGGTGGCCTTGACGTAGTCGGGCACGATCAGGCCGATCTTGGCGCCCGGGTAGTTCGCACCGACGATCTGCACCTTGTCTTTGAAGTTGGCCAGGTAAGCCTCGTGCGTCACCGGCAGCCAGGCCGACAGCGTCATGTCCAGGTCACCGCGCGCCACGCCTTGCCACATGATGCCGGCGGCCAGCGGCACCAGTTCCACCTGGTGGCCCAGCTTGCTGCGGATGATGGCCGCGGCCAGGTGGGTGGTGGCCACGCTGTCGGACCAGCCGTCCACGAAGCCTATCTTGAGCGTGGGTTTGGCCTGGGCCAGGGCACCGGCGCCGGTGGCGGCCAGGGCGGTCATGCCCAGGGTCTGGGCGAGGAACTTGCGGCGGGGACGGACGGACATCGACGACGGCTTCATGGTGGGGACACTCCTGGGGTTTGGGGGAAACGACGGGAACGGTTCGAACGGAAGAGAAACGGGTTCACACACTCCACACTTCACCGAAGACCCGGAGCCAGTTGCCTCCGATGACCTTCGTGATCTTGGCTGCCGGCCAGCCGGCGCGCTCCATGGCGGCGGTCAGGTTGGGCATTTCGCCGATGGTGCGGATGCCCATCGGGTTCTGCACGGTGCCGAAATTCGTCAGGCGGCGGCCACGGCCCTTGTCGTGCGTGATGTGGTCGAAGAAGTCCTGGCCGTAGCCCTGCGTGTGGTCGGTGCCGACACCCACGCAGTCTTCGCCGACGAGGTTGATCACGTAGTCGATGGCTTCGACATAGTCGTCCACGGTGGACTCGATGCCGCGCTTGAGGAAGGGCGGGAACATGGTCACGCCGATGAAGCCGCCGCGGTCGGCGATGAACCTGAGCTGCTCGTCGCTCTTGTTGCGGGGGTGCTCCTTCAGGCCCGCGGGCAGGCAGTGGCTGTAGGTCACCGGCTTCTTGGACGCCAGGATCGCCTCCTCGCTGGTCTTGGCCCCGACGTGCGAGAGGTCGACCATGATGCCGACCCGGTTCATCTCGGCAATGACTTCGTGGCCGTAGCCCGAGAGGCCGCCGTCGCGTTCGTAGCAGCCGGTGCCGATAAGGTTCTGCGTGTTGTAGCAAAGCTGGACCACGCGCACGCCCATGTCGGCGAAGGCCTCGATGTGGCCGAGGTGGTCCTCGAACGCGTGGGCGTTCTGGAAGCCCAGGATGATGCCGGTCTTGCCGTCCTTCTTGGCCTTTTCGATGTCGGCCGTGCTGCGCACCAGGCAGAGCAGGTCGCTGTTCTCGCGGATGGACTTCTTCATCTCGGCGATGTTGTGCACCGTGCTCTTGAAGTCGTCCCACACCGAGACGGTGCAGTTGGCCGCGGTCAGCCCGCCTTTTTTCATGTCCTCGAAGACCGAGCGGTTCCACTTCGAGATGATCAGACCGTCGATGACGATGGCGTCCTGGTGCGAGTTGCTCATGGCTGTCCGGTGGGTAAGGGTTTACGCGAAGAGGACTTGGTTTTCTGCTAGGAAACGCTGTCCGGTGCGCGCATTGTTGAGGCGCGGTCGCACGGCGGCTTGTGCGCCGCAGACGCACACTTGTCCAGAACCGACATGCCTGGCGGCATGCGGCTCAACCCTCCCGGGGGGGCCGGGTCAACCCTGGCCAGTCGGAAAATCAGAGCGGCGGAGACTCTGCAGGGCCCTGCGCGGGCCGGGGGGGCTCAGGCGCCCGGGTCGCAGCTCCCAGGCCCCTGGTGGAACACCAGGTCGGCGACCACCTGGCCGCCCACCAGGTGCTGTTCGATGATGCGGTCCATGTGCGCGGGCGTCACGCCGTGGTACCAGGTGCCGTCGGGCTGCACACACAGAATGGGGCCACCCTTGCAGGCGGCAAAACAGCTCACGCGGCTGCGCTTGACGCGCAACGCGCCCTCGTGCAGCCCGGCCGCCTTGAACTTCTCGCCCAGGCTGTCGAACAGCGCCTGCGATGCGCCGTCCTGCGTGCAGCGGGTGCCGGTGCAGACCAGCAGGTGCCGGCGGTAGTCGCCGATGCGGGGTTTTTCCGTGCCGCTCATTGCTCGGCCTCCTCGGTCCCGGCATCGGCCGTGGTGGGTTCGTCGGGCGTCGCCAGCACCTGTTCGATGTAGTCGGCCGGCAGGCGATGGCGGCTGGCGAGTTCGGTCAGGCCCATGCCGGCGGCGTGCTCGGTGCGCAGCCCCTCGATCCAGCCCAGCAGGCCGCTGGAGAGCGAACGCCCGGCCTTCTCGCCGGCGCGGGTCTCGAAGCCCTGGTCCACGTCGTACTTGTGGGCGTAGCCGCGCGGTGTGACCATCAACCCCTCCCGCAGGAAGGTGCTGCTGTTGCCCATCAGCACGGTGCTGAGCATGCCGATGTCCTGTTCGGCCATCTGGTCCAGCGTGGTATGGACGATGTGCTGGCGGCGGCGGTAGGCGCTCTTGACGATGGCCACCGGCGTGTCCGCGCGGCGGTGGCGCAGGAACAGGCGTTGCGCCTCGACGATCTGGCGCGTGCGGCGCCCGCTCTTGGGGTTGTAGAGCGCCACCACGAAGTCGGCCGCGGCGGCCGCGTCCAGGCGCCGTGCAATCACCGGCCAGGGCGTCAGCAGGTCCGACAGCGAGATGGAGCAGAAATCGTGCGTGAGGGGCGCACCGACCAGGGCGGCGCAGGCGTTGATCGCCGAGGCCCCGGGCACGATCTCCACCGTCACGTCGTCCTCCGGCGTCCAGCCGGCCTGGAACAGCACCTCGTAGGTCGGGCCGGCCATGCCGTAGACGCCGGCATCGCCCGAGGAGATCAGCGCCACCTTCTTGCCCGCGCGGGCCGCTTCCAGCGCATGGACGGCGCGGTCCAGCTCTTCGGTCATGCCCTTGCGCACGACTTCCTTGCCGTCCAGCAGGTCGGCCACCAGCTTGATGTAGGTGACATAGCCCACGACCACATCGGCCTCGGCGATGGCGGCGCGCGCACGCGCGGTCATGTGGTCGGTGTGGCCGGGACCGATGCCCACCAGGCTGATGCAACCGCCCGTGGTCTGTCTGATCGTGGTGGCGTCAGGCACCATGGGTGGCTCCTTCGTGGTGCGGTGCGGTTACCAGGGGGTTCACCCAGCGTGCGAAGGCCCAGGCACAGGCCAGACCCAGGGACATCCAGAGACCGACAGCGACGCCGTGTGTGACCACGACGAACTGTTGTCCCAGCGGGCGCAGCACCGCCTGGGCCTCGGGTGCGAATCCCGCCAGCGGGTCGGCCTGCAGCTGCGGTGCACCCACGGCAAACGGCAGTGCCAGCAGCGCTGCCGCCACGGCCCAGCGCCAGTGGCCGCGGGCAAACGCCAGGCAGGCACAGGCTGCGCCGGCGCTGACCGCCGACAGCAGCCACCAGCGCTGGCGCGCGCCCAGCTCGGCGGCGTCCATGCCGGGGATCTCGGCGTGCAGGCCCAGCGATGGCCACAGGTGGAGACTCAGGAACCCCGCGGCCGCCACGCCCATCGCCAGCAACCAGACGGGCGTGGTCCGTTCCGGTGAGGCAGGCCCGGACCCGCGGCGCCAGACCCAGGCCGTGAGCGCCACCAGGGCCAGCAGCGCCAGTCCGAAGCCATGCAGCACGTTGGCGACCCAGGTCCAGAACGTGCGCTCGGCGCCGTCCGCGGGCGCCCATGCATCTTCGTCGTGGACATGCGCGTGCTCCTCGTTGTGCGCGTGGGCCGCAGGGGGTGCGGCCACCGCCTTCTGGTCCTCGAAGCGTTCGGCCTCGAGAAGGAGGGGGACGGCCCAGAGCTGGTGCAGCGCGGTCTGCAGGGTGCCTACGGCCAGGGCCACCGCCAGGGCGGCCCAGATCAGTCGGTGGAACAGCCTCATGGGACGTTCCTCAGTGGCACGGCTTGACCGTGACGTGGCGCACGTCGTGGGCGGCGTTGTGGGCGAGCGGGCTGTTGGCGAAGGCGACGCCATACAGCACCACCAGGGCCAGTGCTGCGGCACCGGCCAGGGCCGGCCAGGCCGTAGATGTGGTTGCGCGAGGCCGTGCGACGGATTGAACTTGGGTGCTCATGTGGTGCTCCTTAAGTGAATGAGACAGGACAGGGGGACAGGGAAACGGAAGGCAGGGTGCCCGGCGATGCGGCGCCATCGCACCAGGTCGGGTCCCACGAGTTTTCGGCGAAGAGGGCTGTGGCCGGGCGCTTCTGGCGCCAGCCCTCCTGGACGAGCATGGGCACCGGATAGAAGCGGTCAACCGGGCCGATGCACAGCAGGCCCAGTGGCACGGCGCCCGCGGGCAGCGCCAGCAGCGTGTGCAGGTCGCCGGGTTCGAACAGCGACACCCATCCGAGACCCAGGTGTTCGGCGCGCGCGGTCAGCCAGAGGTTCTGCACGGCGGCGCCCGCCGAGCACCACGCCATTTCGCTCGCCAGGGTGCGGCGACCGAACAGCGTGCCGTCGTCGGGCGCCAGCACCAGCGCCCACAGTTCGGCGCACTCGCGCACCCCTTCGACCTTCAGCGCCAGGAACTCGGCCGCGCGCGACCCCATGGCCTGGGCGGTGCGCATCCGCTCCTCGTCCACGGCGGCGGCCAGCCGGTCGCGCAACGCCGGGGCGGTGATGCGCAGCACCCGCAGGGGCTGCATCAACCCCACCGAGGGCGCTGCCAGCAACGCCGCCTGCAGACGCGCCCGCACGTCTTCGGCGACCTGCGCACCCGCGGTGAAGTGGCGCATGTCGCGCCGCACCTGCATCAGCGACTGCACCGCCTCCCGCTCGGCGGCCGTGAAACGGCGGTCGGGGTCGGCATTGGCCGTCAGTGGCGGGGTCGCCGCGCGAGGCTCCACCCGCGCCACCGACACCGTGGCGTTGCGCCCGTCGTCGCCGCGCAGCCGGTGCTTCTCCACCCACAGGGCCGAGGCCTCGGTGGTGCCGGCGGCGAGCAGGGCGGCGGCTTCGGACACCGAGGGGGTGCCGGTGTGGCGGCGCACGGTCTCCGACGGGTGGGGTACGACCACCTCGGCCAGCTGGGTGGCGGGGTAGAAGTGCAGCGGCCAGCCCGCCTGCGCGGCCAGCGCCAGCAACCCGGGTTCGTCGGCCTTGAGCGTGATGCTGCCCACGCCGGTCACCTGTCCGCGCTGAAGGCCGGCCATGGCCAGTGCTTCATCGACCGCCCGCTCCAGCGTGGACAGCGGCGTGCCGCGGTCGCAGCCAATGCCCAGGGCCACCTTCATGCCGCGGCCCCGGCGGGGGTGCTGGTGCCCATGGCCTGCGGCGGGCGGTACACCACCAGCCGTTCGTGCAGCGTCTGCCACAGCGTGTCGTCCACCGGTCGGTGGGTGATCCACAGCACCGCCTGGTAGCGACCCAGGTCGACGTCTTCCAGACGGGTGTGGCGGTGGATGTTCTGCGGCAGGGGCGTGGGCCGGGTCCACCAGTGCGGGCTGCCGGCCTCCTGCACCAGGGCCACCGGTTCTTCGTTGACCACGGCGGCGGACACCCGGGTGATGTTGATCTTGGGGGCTTCGACACGCCAGCCCAGCTCGCGGCCGAGGATGTCCACGGGGATGGTCTTGCCCACGTCGGACGCGGTGGTGAGCACCGCCGTGGCGCCCAGCAGCGCGGCCACGGTGTCCGCCATGGCGTTGGCGCCGCCCACGTGGCCCGAGAGCACGGGAATGACGAACTGGCCGGCGTCGTCCACCACCAGCACGCCGGGGTCTTCGTCCTTGCTCTTGAGGTGCGGTGCGATCAGGCGCACCACCGCGCCCAGCGAGACGAAGAAGACGATCTGGTCGAAGGCCTGGAAGAGTGGCCCGATCCGGTCCTTGAACGCGCCCTCGTAGGCCTGCACCGGGTTGGACAGGCCCTGGGTGGCGTCGGCGAACTTGGCCGCGACACAAAGCCACGCCTGCGGCAGCTGCCGCGCCAGCGTGGCCGCCTGGGCGGCGCCGTGTTTGGTGATGGCGACCAGGCAGACGCGGGGAGGGGCGGTGATGTCCGGGTTCATGGGGTGGTCTCCAGTGGTGGCGGAGTGTTCTTTTTCAGGCAGCCCTTGATGCGCTCGCCGCGCACGCGGTGGGGGTTCTTCACGATCAGCAGCGAGAGGTAGCTGACCTTGCTGCCGCGCAGCGTGAGCAGTTCGGGGCCGGACAGCCGGCGCTCGTCCAGCGCGCCCACACGCTCCACGAAGTGCGCGCCGGCCAGCAGCCCGCGCGCCTGCAGCCAGTCCAGCAGGTCCTCGATCAGCGGCTTGATCTTCATGAGCACCAGGGTGTCGAAGTCGGGCAGCAGCCGGTCCACCGCGCCCACGCCGTAGGCGGCCGGCACGATGGCCACGGTGTCGTCCTGCTCGGCGAAGGGCTCGCCGACGTCGGCGCAGGCGGCGGTGAAGGAATTGACGCCCGCGGTGACCTCCACCGGCACGCGCTCGTCGAGCGCGCGCAGGGTGCGCGCCAGGTGGCCGAAGGTGGCGTAGGTGGACGCATCGCCCTCGACCAGGAACAGCACGTCGCGCCCGGCCTGCAGCCAGGGCAGCACCGTGTGTGCGGCCTTCAGCCAGGCACGGGCCAGCTTCTCGCCGTCGTGCGTCATCGGGAACAGCAGCGGTGTGTGGGTCTCGGGCGGCACCAGGCCGGCGCGCTGCACGATGTCCAGCGCGTAGCTGGGCGTCTTGCCGCTGCGCACGGGGTAGACCCAGACCGCGTCGCGCCGCTGCAGCGCGGCCCAGGCGGTGCGGGTGATGAGGCCGGGGTCGCCCGGGCCGAGCGAGAGGCCGTGCAGCGTGCCCATGGGCGTGGCGGGTTCAGCCATGTGTGGTCTCCTCCGCCACCAGCGGCTCGGCCTGGCCGTGGCCCATGGGGCCCACCCCCGCACACACCAGCCACACCGGGTTTTCGGCCGCCATGCGGTGCATGTGCAGGATGGGGCGGCTGCGCGCGGCCTGCAGCTGCAGCACGTCCCAGTCGGCGTTCAGAGACTGCAGCGCCTGGGTGGCGGTGGCCAGGTTCTCCAGCGTCACGAAGTTCATCACCAGCCGGCCGCCGGGCCGCAGGCGCCGCAGCACCCGGCCGATCAGCCCGGCCAGCTCGCCACCCGAACCGCCGACGAACACCGCGTCCGGGTCGGGCCAGTCCTCCAGCCCCTCGGGCGCCTTGCCGTGCCGCAGCGTGTAGTTGCTGACACCGAAGGCCGCGTGGTTGCGCCGGGCGATGGCGTGGTCGGCCTCGTTCTTTTCGATGGCGAACACGTGGCCCTTCGGGCACAGACGGGCGGCCTCCAGGCCCACCGAGCCGCTGCCGGCACCGATGTCCCAGACCACGCTGTCGGCGCGCAGCTGCAGCCGCGCCAGGCTGACGGCGCGCACCTCCTGCTTGGTGATCAGGCCCTTCTCGGGCTGGCGCTGCTCGAAGGCACTGTCCGGCAGACCGAAGCGCACCGGTTGCGGCCGCGGCCGGGTGCGCCAGAGCAGCACCACGTTCAGCTCGGCAAAGCGCATGCGGGCCGCGTCGGCGGGGCTGAGTTGCGCATGCACCTGTTCGTCGGCCTGCAGCAGGTTTTCGGCCACGGCCATGTGGAAGTCGCTGCCCAGGCCTTCGGCGAGCAGCAGGCGGGCGACGCGGTCGGGGCTGTTGGCCGGGCTGGTCAGCAGCAGCAGGCGCTGCTCGGCGCGCAGGGCCTGGGCCAGGGTGTACAGGCCGTGCGAGGGCGGGGCGCCGCGCTGCCACTCGCCCGCGTCGGCGGCGTGCACGGAGACGATGCGCGCGTCCTGCCAGGCCAGGCCGACGCGGGCGCAGGCCAGTTGCAGGGTCGAGAGGTTGGGCAGGATCTCCAGCGCGTCCAGGCACAGGTGCTGGGCCAGGTAGGGCGCGATGCCGTGGCACAGCGGGTCGCCGGTGGCCAGCACCACGCAGGACTGGTGGGCCGCGCGCGCGGCGCTCACCCAGCCGGGCACGGCTTTCAGCTGGCCGGTCAGGTCGCGGGTGAGGGCGCCGGGTTTGAGTGCCGCCTGGAACAGTGCCAGCGTGCGCGCGCCGCCGATCACCACGTCGGCCGTGCGCAGGTGGGCCAGCGCGGTGGCGCTCAGGCTGGCCACGCCGTCGTCGAGCACGCCGATGACGCGGCAGCGGTTGGGATCGTGGGTGGGCAGGTCGTTCATTCGGTGTCGAAGTCGCTGTGGTGGGTGTGGCCGATGCCGGTGCGCCCGGCCGTGGCGGGGCGGGGCCGCGCCTCGGCCGGCGCCGAGCGCACGTCGGCCACCGGCTGGCCGCTGAAGTCGCACACCAGCACGCGCAGCGCAAAGGCGTGGCCGTAGCGGTCGGGCGCGGTCAGGGTGTCGATGGCGCGCTGCGCCAGCGCCTGGTGGAAGGCCGGGCCGAGGCCGCGTTCGACCATCAGCTCGGCGCCGAAGCGCGCGGTCTCGGCGGCGGCGATGGCCGCGCAGTCCTCGGCTGTGGCACCGATCTGCCGGGCGATGTCGGCGACCAGATCGGTGTCCACCACGTTGCGGTTGGCGTGGGTGATGGTCTCGCCCTGGGCGATCTTGGTGAGCTTGCCCACCATCACGCCCAGCACCACCTCGGGCAGGCCCTGGGCCACCACCTCGTCGAGCGCGTAGCGCAGGAAGTCGCCCATCTGCACGAAGCAGGCGGCGGGCAGGCCGGGCCGCTCGGCGCGCAGCGTCTGCATGGCAAAGGTCTCGGTGCGGCCGCCGGTGGTCAGCGCCACCACGCCGTGGTCCAGCGTGGCCGCCACCTGGATGCCCTGCACCACGCTGGCCCGCCAGGCGGCGGTGGAATAGGGTTTGACGATGCCGGTGGTGCCCAGGATGCTGATGCCGCCCAGGATGCCCAGCCGCGCGTTGGTGGTCTTCTTCGCCATCTCCTGGCCGCCGGGCACGCTCACGGTGACTTCCAGGCCGTGCTGTGCCAGCAGCCTTGGCGCGGCCTCGTGCAGGTTGTCGGCGATGTTCTGGCGCGGCACCGGGTTGATCGCTGGTCCGCCCACGGCCAGCCCCAGGCCGGGCAGCGTCACCGTGCCCACGCCGTCGCCGGCCAGGAAGCGGATCTCGCCCGCATGGCCGGGCAGCAGCCGCAGGTCCACCGTGAGGTGGGCGCCGTCGGTGCAGTCCGGGTCGTCGCCCGCGAACTTCACCACCATGGCGTGGGCGCGGTGCCCATCGCAGCGTCCGTCGTGCACCGCGAAGCGCACCCGCTGGCCGTTGGGCAGCAGGCTCTCCATGGCCTCGGGCACCGCACCGGTTTCCAGCCCCTGTGCGGCGGCCCTGGCGGCCGCGGCCGCACAGGCGCCGGTGGTGAAACCGGTGCGGGTGCCGCGCGGGCTGTTGCTTTCCATGCTCAGGCGCCCTTGGCGCGTTGCTGCGCCTCGGCCAGCGCCAGCAGCGCATGCAGGGCGGCGACCACCAGGGTGGAGCCGCCCTTGCGGCCGCGGATGACGATCCAGGGCACGTCGGCGATCTGCGCCATCAGGTCCTTGGACTCCGCGGCCGAGACGAAGCCCACCGGCATGCCGACCACCAGGGCCGGGCGCACGCCGTCCTCCACGATCAGCCGCACCAGTTCGATCAGGGCGGTGGGCGCGTTGCCGATGCCGACGATGGCGCCCTGCAGCAGCCCCAGGCGGTGCGCCTTGCGCATGGCCTGCACGGCGCGGGTGGTGTTTTCGGCTTGCGCCTGCGCGATCACGTCGGCGTCGCTGATGAACTGGTGCGTGGCCATGCCGAAATGGGTCAGACGAGGTCGCGACAGGCCCGAACAGATCATCTCCACGTCGGCCACCACGGGCGTGCCGCCGCGCAGCATCGCAGTCACGCCCGCACGCACCGCGTCGGGGTGGAAGTCGGTCAGGCCGTTGAACTCGAAGTCGGCGTTGGCGTGGATCATGCGGCGCACGATCGGCCACTGGCCTTTGCTGTAGCCGTGCGGGCCGGCCTCGGCGTCGATGATGGCGAAGCTGTCGTGCTCGATGGCCTGACCCGCGGCGGTGAGCTGCTCGGTGACGGTGTTGACGGTGCTCATGCAGGCTGCACCTGTGCGGTGTGCGGATGCACATGCACGGCGGTGTGCGTGTGCTCGTGCGAATGCCCATGCCCCAGGTCGTGCGCGATCTCGCGGTAGCTGCAGCCGTCGCAGGGCAGCCGGCTGTCGGGCACGCCAGCCAGCAGGTCGTGCACGCGCTGCTCCACCAGTTCGAAGATCTCCCTCTCGAAGCCGAAGTGTGTGCCGCAGGCAAAGCGGATCTGCGGGTACTGCAAGCGCAGGTGCTCGACCTGGCGGTGGATGCGCTGCATCAGCGTGCCGGTGTAAAGGTAGTAGGGCAGCACCACGATCTGGCGCAGGCCGATCAGCACCTGCCGCTGCACCACGCGCTCCAGCCGTGGCCAGGTGATGCCGGTGAAGGCGAGGTCCACCAGCTCGTGGTCGCTTTCTTCCTGCAGCCAGCGCGCCATCTTGGCCATGTCGCCGTTGGCGCCGCGGTCGGACGAGCCACGGCCCAGCAACACCACGCCGGTGGTGGTGGGGTCGGGCATGTCCAGCGTGGCCATGGCCTGGCGCAGGCGGCGGCGGAGGATGGTGAGGATGGGGTCGCAGGCGCTCAGGTGAGGGCCGTAGAGGAATTCCACGCCGGGCGCATGTTCGCGGGCGTGCTCGATGGCTTCTGGAATCTCCATCTTGGCGTGGCCGGCGGCATTCAGGATCAGCGGCAGCACCAGCACGCGGCGCGCCGACTGCGCCGCGGCCAGCAGGCCGTCGTGCAGCGAGGGCGCGGCGAATTCGATGAAGCAGACCTCGATGTGCCAGGCCGGCTGACGCGCGCGCCACTGATCGACGAAGTCGCGGATTTCCTGGTTGCCGGAGTCCTCGCGCGAGCCGTGGCCCACCAGCAGGATCGTGGTGTGGTTCATGTCGTGGCCTTCCTGAAACGGTGGGTGAAGTTCGGGTCGTAGAGCTTGGATCTGGCGAGCTCGGGCCATTGCCGCGCGCCCAGCGTGGGGCTGGCGATCACCATGGCCTGGCTGACGATGCCGGCGTCGCGGCACTGTTGTTTGATGGTGGCCAGCGTGCCGCGCACGATGCGCTCCTCGCCCGGCCAACTGGCCTTGTGCACCACCAGCATGGGCGCATCCTCGGCCCAGCCGGCGGCGCGCAGGCCGGACTCGACCTTGTGGAGCAGCGTGATGGACAGGAAGATGCACAGGGTCGTGCGGTGCGCTGCCAGCGCGGCCAGGTCCTCCCCGTCGGGCATGGGCGTGCGCCCCTCGACCCGGGTGAAGATGGTGGTCTGCGTGACCTCGGGCAGGGTGAAGCTCTCCACCGCCGCGGCCGCCGAAGCCATGGCCGATGACACGCCCGGCACCACCGCCACCGGCACACCGGCCGCATCCAGCGGCTGCACCAGTTCGATCAGCGCGCCGTAGAGGGCGGGGTCACCGGTCTGCAGGCGCACCACGGTGTCGCAACGCGCCGCGTTCGCGATCAGCCAGGCCGACATCTGCTCCAGCGTCATGTCCTTGCTGTCGGCAATCAGGCAGCCCGGCGGTGCCCAGCGGGTGGCCGCCTCGTTCACCAGCGAACCGGCGAACAGGATGGCCCCCGCGCGCGCGATCAGGTCGCGCCCCTTGACCGTGACCAGGTCCGGGTCGCCCGGACCCGCCCCCACAAACCAGACCGTTCCGTTGGCCATGCTGCGCATGAAGTGACTCCTTGGGTTCGGTGCGTTGGACACAACGCGGTTGCAAAGTCGGCAAAGACCCAGGGGAGAGGCGAGGACAGGTTCCATCGGCGAACGGACAGCCCCCGGCGAGCGCACGCGCAGGCGCTGGCACAGACTCGCAAAGCAATGCGAAGGGACGACATGAGGACACCGACAAAGACCCCTCACCGCCTTCCCCGACGGTGTTTGGGTAATGCAGCTGCGCTTGGGGCGCAGCCTCCTTGTTGGCCGGTATCCGGGCTGACAGAACGTTTCCCAAAGCCTTCCCGGTGTGACCCAGTGGCAATTTTTGAGAAATGGGGGCCCTGGCAATGCCGTGGACCACCCGTCTGCTTACCGTTGCGGGGGCAGCGCAGGTTAGGTTCGTCCGTGTGGGACTCGCCCTCCTGCTTCCCGTTGAACTGCGATGCCTGAACAGCATCGCGAGCACCAACAGCTTTTTATTCTATACGCGCCAAACGGTCCGACAGCGAACCCATTGCGATGGGCCGTCAACAGCCCTCACTGGCTGGCGAGATCGAAGATGCGCTCCATGAACACCCACTTCTCGCCCGGTGGCGTCCAGGGCGTGGGCTGCTGGTAGGTCCACATCAGCGCCTCCCAGCGCTGGATGTCGGGGTTGGCCAGCGAGGCCTCGGCCATGCCCTGAACGCTGTACACCGCCGGGTCGACCTCCATCACCATGAACAGGCGCGTGCCCAGG
Organism: Hydrogenophaga pseudoflava; assembly: GCF_031020795.1. Lineage (GTDB taxonomy): Bacteria > Pseudomonadota > Gammaproteobacteria > Burkholderiales > Burkholderiaceae_C > Hydrogenophaga > Hydrogenophaga pseudoflava_A. The sequence continues at coordinate 316,117 of NZ_JAVHJP010000006.1, read as the reverse complement.
CGGTAGATCTCCATGCCCAGCACGCCCTGCGCGCGCAGGTGGTCGCGCACCTCGGGCCAGATGCGCTCATGGGCCTTTTCATAGTCGGCGATGCGTTGGGGATCGTCCACCAGATCGAGGGCCAGGGCGTAGCGCATGCGGGTTCCTTGAAAGAAAGCTCAGGTCAGGGCGCGGTCCAGATGGGTGTAGCCGCCGTCGACAAACACCCACTGTCCGGTGGTGTGGGAGGAGGCGTCCGAGAGCAGGAACACGCAGGTGCGCGCCATCTCCTCCGAGGTGGTCATGCGCTGGCCCAGCGGGATCTTGCGCGTGATGCTGGCGAGCTTTTCCTCGGGGCTGTCAAAGGTCTGGATCCAGCGCTGGTACAGCGGGGTCATCACCTCGGCCGGGATCAATGCGTTCACGCGCACACCGTCGTTCAGCAGCGAAGCCGCCCACTCCCGCGTCAGCGACAGCTGGGCGCCCTTGGAGGCGGTGTAGCCGCTGGTATTGCCCTGGCCGGTGAGGGCGGTCTTGGACGACACGTTCACGATGGCACCCTTCGTGGCCTTGAGGTGGGGGACGCAGTAGTGCGCCATCACGTAGTAGTGGACCAGGTTGCGCTCCAGCGAGGCCATGAAGGCTTCGCGGCCGGCGTCCAGGCCGATGCCGTCGTTCACCCCGGCGTTGTTCACCAGGCCATCGATGCGGCCGAAGCGCGCCACCGTCTGCTCCACCGCCGCGCGGCAGGCCGCGTCGTCGGACAGCTCGACCTGGACGAACAGGTGTTGCGCGGTCCTGGCCTTGAGCTGCTCCATGAACTCCGAGGACATGGGGCTCTTGCCCAGGATGACCGGGATGGCGCCTTCTTCGGCCAGGGTCAGCGAGATGGCGGCGCCGATGCCGCTGGCGCCACCGGTGACGATGACAACCTTGTCTTTCAGATGCAGGTCCATGGGATGGTGAGGGTGAAAAAGGGGTGGGGCCGTCAGGCCGTTGCCGCCGGCACGGCCAGACCGTAGCAGCGCATGGCATTGCTGCGCCAGAACGCATCCTGTTCCCAGGCGTTCAGGCGCGACTGCGCCCAGCGCTGCGCGAGCGCGTGCACGGCGGCGTAGGGCGCGGCCAGCTGGCACACGGGCCAGTCCGATCCGAACATGAGCCGCTGCGGACCGAAGGCGTCCAGCGCCTCGTCGAAGCACCACAGCGCGTGCTCGACGTCCAGCGGCGACGGGGCGGGTTGGTGGGGCCAGTCCATCTCGGTGACCAGGCCGGAGAGCTTGCACATCACATGCGGCAGGGCCGCCAGCCGCAGCAGGTTCTCGCGCCAGCATTGCCGCGCCGCCTGGTGGCCTGTTCCCCAGTCGCGCAGCGCGGGCTTGCCCACGTGGTCCAGCACCAGCCAGTGCCGGTCGTGTCGGGCGCAGAAGAGGGCGACCGCTTCCAACTGCCGCTCGAACACCAGCACCTCGTACACCAGCTGGCGGCTCTGCAGCACGCGCAGGCCCTGCTGGATCCGTGGCGCGTCGACCCAGGCGGGCACGTCGGGCTCGTCTTGCAGGATGTGGCGCAGGCCCTTGAAGGCCGCGTGATCGCCCCAGGCGTCGAGCCGGGCCTCCAGGTCGTCGGCCGCGAGATCGGCCCAGCCCACGACGCCCACCACCTCGGGGTGCTGCGCGGCGATCTGCAGCAGGAAGTCGGTCTCGGACGGATCGGTGCGAGCCTGCACCGCCAGTGCGGCGCCGATGCCGGCCTCGTGCATCGCCTGCGCGCGGTCCCCGGGCAGGCAGTCCCGGCGCAGGGCGGGCATGGCCTCGCTGATCCAGGGGAACTCCGGTGCGTTGTAGCGCCAGAAATGCTGGTGGGTGTCGATCTTCACGAGGCCACCTTCATGCAGCGCCCGGCCTGAATTCGTACTGCCTCAGGGATTCGGGTTTCATCTCGATCGAGAAGCCCGGGGCCGTGGGCGGCATGTAGGCGGCGCCGCGCACGACGCAGGGCTCCTTGAAGTGTTCGTGCAGGTGGTCCACGTACTCGATCACCCGGCCTTCGGTGGTGCCGGCGATGCACAGGTAGTCGATCATCGACAGGTGCTGCACGTACTCGCACAGGCCCACGCCACCCGCATGCGGGCACACCGGCAAGTTGTACTTGGCGGCCATCAGCATCACGGCCAGGATCTCGTTCACACCGCCCAGGCGGCACGAGTCGATCTGCACCACGTCGATGGCGCCGCGCATGATGAGCTGCTTGAAGACGATGCGGTTCTGGCACATCTCGCCGGTGGCCACCTTCATCTTGCCCAGCATCGCCTCACGGATCTGGCGGTGGCCTTCGATGTCGTCGGGGCTGGTGGGTTCTTCGATGAACCAGGGCCTGGCAAAGGCCAGTTCCTCCAGCCATGCAATGGCCTGCGGCACTTCCCACACCTGGTTGGCGTCGATCATCAGGTGCCGGTCCGGCCCCAGCACCTCGCGCGCAATGCGCAGACGGCGGATGTCGTCGGCCTTGTCACGCCCGACCTTGAGCTTGATGTGGTTGAAGCCCGCATCCACCGCTTCCTGCGCGAGGCGGCGCAGCTTCTCGTCCGAATAGCCCAGCCAGCCGGCCGAGGTGGTGTAGCAGGGGTAGCCCTCGCGCTGCAGCGTGGCCCAGCGCTCGCCCTTGCCCACGGCGCGCTCTTTGAGCAGCGCCAGCGCTTCTTCGGGCGTGATGCAGTCGGTGATGTAGCGGAAGTCGATCAGCTTGACGATTTCCTCCGGGCTCATGCGCGCCACCAGTGCCCACACCGGCACGCCTTCCTGCTTGGCCCACAGGTCCCACACGGCGTTGACCACCGCGCCCGTGGCCAGGTGGATGGCGCCCTTGTCGGGGCCGATCCACCGCAGCTGGCTGTCGGAGGTGATGTGGCGCCAGAAGCGGCCCATGTCCTCGGCCACCCAGGCCATGTCCAGGCCCACCACCAGGTGGCGCATGGCTTCGATGGCGGCGCAGCAGATCTGGTTGCCGCGCCCGATGGTGAAGGTCAGGCCGTGGCCTTCGAGCCCGGGCTGGTCGGTCTCCAGGATGACGTAGGCGGCGGAATAGTCCGGGTCCGGGTTCATCGCGTCCGAACCGTCCAGATGTTGGGACGTGGGAAAGCGCACGTCGATGACGCGCAGGGCGGTGATGGTGCTCATGTCAGGCCTGCACGGTCCTTTGGGTCTGGGTGCCCAGGCCCTCGATGCCCAGGTGCATGGTCTGTCCGGCGCGCAGGTAGACCGGCGGCTTCTGCCCCAGACCCACGCCGGGCGGGGTGCCGGTGGAGATGATGTCGCCCGGCTGCAGGCTCATGAAGCGGCTGAGGTAGCTGATCAGGAAGGCCACGCCGTAGACCATGGTGGCGGTGCTGCCGTCCTGGTAACGCTGGCCGTCCACCTCCAGCCACATGCGCAGCGCCTGCGGGTCGGGCACCTCGTCGGCGGTCACCAGCCAGGGGCCGGTGGGGCCGAAGGTGTCGCAGCCCTTGCCCTTGTCCCAGGTGCCGCTGCGGTCCAGCTGGTACTCGCGTTCGGACACGTCGTTGACCACGCAGTAGCCCGCCACATGGGACATCGCCTCGGCTTCGTCGATGTAGCGGCCGCCTTTGCCGATCACCACGCCCAGTTCCACTTCCCAGTCGGTCTTCACCGAACCGCGGGGGATCTCCACGTCGTCGTCGGGCCCCACGATGGCGCTGGTCCATTTGTTGAACACCACCGGCTCGGGCGGCACCGGCATGCCGCTCTCGGCCGCGTGGTCGGAATAGTTCAGGCCGATGCAGATGAACTTGCCCACCTGGCCCACGCAGGGGCCCAGGCGCAGGTCCTGCTGCGGTGTGCCGGCGACCAGCGGCAGGCTGTCGATGTCGAGGCCGCGCAGGCGCGCCAGGCTCTCCGGCAGCAAGGCCGCGCCCGCCACGTCGGCGATCACGCCGGAGAGGTCGCGCACGCGCCCCTGGGCGTCGAGCACGCCGGGTTTTTCCTGGCCGGGGGATCCGTAGCGCAAGAGTTTCACGATGAGTCCTTGGATACCCCCCCGCGCCGCGCCAGCGGGCGGGGAGGGGGTTGATCAGTCGTACAGAACCGCGGCGACCTTGGGGTCGTTCATGTTCGACTTGTCGTAGTAGTAGAAGCCGGTGTCGATGATCTTGGGCAGCTTCTCGCCCTTGAGCGTCTTCACCGCCGCTTCCACGGTCTTGTAGCCAATGCCCACCGGGTTCTGGGTGATGGCGCCGGCGATGGTGCCGTCGTTGATCATGTCCTTCTGCGCCTTGCCGGAGTCGAAGCCGATGATGACCAGACCGGTCTTCTTGGCTTCCTTGATGCCCTTGCCCGCGCCGATGGCACCCGGTTCGTTGGTGCCGAAGATGCCCTTGAGCTTGGGGTGGGCCTGCAGCAGGGCCTTGGCGATCTCGGCCGACTTCAGCTGGTCACCGCCGTACTGCACGTCCACCACCTTGATCTTGGGGTACTTGGCCTTGATCTGGTTGAGGAAGCCATCGCGGCGGTCCACGCCCGTGCGGCTGGTCTGGTCGTGGGCGATCACGGCCACTTCGCCTTCGCCACCGATCTTCTCGGCCATCTTGTCGGCGGCCAGGGCGGCGGCGGCCACGTTGTTCGTGGTGGCCGTGGTGACGGGGATGTCGCTGTCCACGCCGGAGTCGAACGCGATCACGGGAATCTTGGCGGCCTGGGCCTTCTTCAGCAGCGGAACGGCGGCCTTGCTGTCGAGCGCGGCAAAGCCCAGGGCGGCGGGCTTCTTGGCCATGGCGGCCGAGAGCATGTCGATCTGCTTGTCGACCTGCTGCTCGGTCTCCGGTCCTTCGAAGGTCACCTTGACCTTGTACTCCTTGGCGGCCTGGTCGGCGCCCTGTTTCACGGCCTGCCAGAACTGGTGCTGGAAGCCTTTGGACACCAGGGGGATGTAGACCTCCTGGGCCGATGCGAAGCTGGTGAAGCCGGCCAGTGCCAGACCGGCGGTCAGTGCCAGCAGTGTTCTTTTGGTGTTCATGCTTGTCTCCATCTGAAGTGGGTGGTGTTGAAGTGATTCACGGAAGGGGAAAGGGAAGGGCGGGTCAAAGTGAAAGGCTTGTGGCGTGGTGCGGCCTCCTCATGGCTTGTTGCGGCGCAGGTTGTCGGTGTAGACCGCCAGGATGATGATCAGACCGGTGAGCACCATCTGCCATTCCTGCGCCACGGACATGATGCGCAGGCCGTTGATCAGCACGCTCATGATGAAGGCGCCGATGATGGTGCCCAGGATGGTGCCCACACCGCCGCTGAGCGAGGTGCCGCCGATCACCACCGCGGCGATGGCGTCGAGCTCGTAGCCCTGGCCCAGCGCGGGCTGTGCCGAGTTCAGGCGCGAGGCGATGAGCAGGCCGGCGATGCCGCAGATGCCGCCGGAGAAGGTGTAGACGATCACCTTCCAGCGGTCCACGTTCACGCCCGACAGGCGCACCGCTTCTTCGTTGCTGCCCAGGGCAAAGGTGTAGCGGCCCAGGGCGGTCTTGTTCAGCACCACGGCGCCGACCACGGCCACCAGGAACATGATGAGCACGCCGTTGGGGATGGGCAGCGCCGGGATCAGGTCGCCCAGCAGCGAGCCGAGCGAGATCTGGTCAAACCCCTCGACGTCGCTGAAGTAGATGGGGCGGGTCTGCGTGATCAGCAGGGACAGGCCCTTGAGCAGCATCATCATGCCCAGCGTGGCGATGAACGGCGGCACCTTGAGCTTGGTGATGGCCAGGCCGGAGATGCAGCCCGAGAGCGCGCCCATGCCGATGGCCAGCACGATGCCCAACGGCATCGGCAGGCCCAGGTTCACCATGAACACGCCCGCCATGACGGCGCAGAAGGTCATCAGCACGCCCACCGAGAGGTCGATGCCCGAGGTGATGATGATGAAGGTGCTGGCAATCGCCAGCACCCCGATCACCGTGGTGGACTGCAGGATGCCGATGATGTTGTCCTGCGTCATGAAGGCATCGGGCTTGAGCACGCTGAACACCACGATCAGCGCGATCAGGCTGGCAAAGGCCAGCAGTTTCTGTTTGGCCTGACCGCCGGAGAGGCGGGCCAGCCAGGAAGGGGATGCGTTGTTGTCGGTCATGGCTAAGCCTGTTGTCTCTGATCAATCGCGCCGGGTGGCCAGGGCCATCAGGCTTTCCTGTGTGGCGGCATCGCCCGGCACCTCGCCGGTGATGCGGCCCTCGCACATCACCACGATGCGGTGACTCAGCAGCAGCACCTCGGGCAGCTCGCTGGAGATGACGACGATGGCGCGCCCCTGCGCGGCCAGCTCGTTGAGCAGCTTGTAGATCTCGCTCTTGGCGCCCACGTCGATGCCGCGCGTGGGCTCGTCGAAGATCAGCACCTCGCAGTCCTGCACCAGCCATTTGGCGATCACCACCTTCTGCTGGTTGCCGCCCGAGAGCAGGCGCGCCGTCTGCGTGAGCGAGGGGGTCTTGATGCGCAGCTTCGCCACCATCTGCTGACCGATGGCGTGGATGGCGGGCTGGTTGAGGAACACACCCCACTTGAGCCAGCGCCGCAGGCTGGGCAACGTGATGTTGGATTCCACGTCCATGCCCGTGGCCAGGCCGAAGTGCTTGCGGTCTTCCGAGAGGTAGCCGATGCCCGCGCGCACCGCGTCCTGCGGCGAACGCAGGCGGATGGGTTCGCCGCGCACCCGCACCTCGCCCGAGTCGATCGCATCGGCGCCGAAGACCGCGCGCGCCACCTCGGTGCGGCCGGCGCCCATCAGGCCCGCAAAACCCAGGATTTCGCCGCGCCGCACGGTGAAGCTCACGTCGCGGATGGCGCGCCCCCGGTTGAGGCCGCGCACGTCCAGCAGCACCTCGCCGGAGGATGTGTCCGGAATGTGCTTTTCGGCCTGGTCGAGCGTGCGCCCGACCATCATGGCGATCACTTCCGCCATGGGGGTGGTGGCCGGCACGGTGGCGATGTAGGTGCCGTCGCGCATCACGGTGATGCGGTCGGCGATGCGTTGGATCTCGTCCATCTTGTGCGAGATGTAGACGATGCCCACGCCCTCGCTGCGCAGCTGCCGGATGATGCGGAACAGCTCCTCGATCTCGGCATTGTTCAGCGCGGCGGTGGGCTCGTCCATGATGAGCACGCGCGACTTGTGCGACAGCGCCTTGGCGATCTCCACCATCTGCTGGCGCGCCACGGTCAGCTGGCCCACCACGGTGGTGGGGGACAGCGCCAGGTTCATGCGGTCGAACAGCCCCTGCGCATCGCGGTTGAGCTGCTCGTCGTCCAGCAGCAGGCCGCCCAGCTTGCGCGGCTCGCGGCCCAGGAAGATGTTCTGGGCGGCGGTGAGGTGCCCCATCAGGTGCAGCTCCTGGTGGATGATGCCGATGGCCAGCGACTGCGCGTGCGCCGGGCTCTCGATGTCCACCGGCTCGCCGTCGAGCAGCACCTCGCCGCTGTCCTTGCGGTAGACGCCGGCGAGTATCTTCATCAGCGTGGACTTGCCCGCGCCGTTCTCGCCCATCAGCGCGTGGACCTCGCCGGGGCGCAGGTCGAACCGCACCCGGTCCAGCGCTTTCACGCCGGGGAAGGACTTGCTGAGGTTCTCGACCGAGATCAGGGGCGCCACGGATTCACCTGGTGTGCGCGTGGGGTCCATCGTCAGATGGTCACGCCGCCGTCGACCAGCAGTGCCTGACCGGTCACGAAGCGCGATTCGTCGCTGGCCAGGTAGACCACCATCGGCGTGATGTCGTCCACCGTGGCCAGGCGGCCCATGGGCTGGCGGGCGATGAAGTCCTTCTCGGCCTGCACCGGGTCGGCCGCGGAGGCGATGCGACCGCGCAGGGAAGGGGTGTCCACCGTGCCCGGGCACAGGGCGTTGGCGCGCAGGCCCTGCTTCACGTAGTCGGCCGCGAGCGACTTGGTCAGACCGATCACGGCGGCCTTGGTGGCCCCGTAGGCGCAGCGGTTGACAAAGCCCTTGATGCTCGACGCCATGGACGCCATGTTGATCACCGAGACGCTGCCCTGCGCGCCGGCGTGCGCCAGCATGCCGGGCAGGAAGGCCCGCGTCATGCGAAACATGCTCTTGACGTTCAGGTCGAAGCTCAGGTCCCAGTCGGCCTCGGAGCAGTCCAGCAGGCTGCCGTTGGCCACCATGCCCGCGCAGTTGAAAAGCACGTCCAGCGCCGGCGTGCGCTGCGCCAGCGCCTGCACCGCGTCGCCGTCGCGCACGTCCAGCGTCACCACCTCGATGCCGGCGCGTTCGGCGGCCAGCTGTTCCAGCAGGGGCGCGTTGATGTCGGTGGCGATCACCCGCGCTCCTTCGGCGGCGCAGGCCAGCGCACTGGCGCGGCCGATGCCTTGCGCCGCCGCGGTGATGAGCACCGTCTTGTCTTTGAGTCGACCTTCATGCATGGGGTAAGCCTTGTTTGTTGAATTCACAGATGAACATAATATCCATGTATGAATAAATCATAGGCACGACACCGCCGCGCCACGCTCGGTACTTTCCCTAGTCGTGCTCTGCGGTACAAAGCAGCACGACACCCGCCACCCTGAGAAGAGAGCCGCATGCAAGCCAGCACACCCAAGCCCCGTGGACGCCGCCCCAAGGCCGATGCCAGCCCCGACAGCGACGACCGTTACCGGGCGCCGGCGCTGGACAAGGGACTGGACATCCTGGAGTTGCTGGCGACCCAGCCCCTCGGGCTGACGCGGGCGGAAATCGTCAAGGAGATGGACCGCAGCGCGAGCGAGATCTACCGCATGCTCGAGCGCCTGGTGGCGCGGCAGTACGTGATGCGAACGCCCTCGGGCGACCGCTATGCGCTCAGTCTCAAGCTGTTCGCGCTGGCCCACATGCACCCGCCGCTCAGCCGCCTGATCAACCAGGCGCTGCCCATCATGGACGAGTTCACCCGCAAGGCCGAACAGTCGTGCCACATGGGGGTGTACGACCGGGGCAACGTGCTGATCAGTGCGCAGGTCAACAGCCCCAGCGGCTGGAGCTTTGCGGTGCAGCGCGGCGCGCGCGTGGGCCTGCTGGACACGGCCTCGGGCCACCTGCTGCTGGCGTATGCCGACGAAGGCCGCTTCAACCGCATGCTGGCCGAGCACACCCCGCTCGATGGCGAGGTGCCGATCACCCTGGAGCAGCTGCAGGCCACGCTGGCCGGCATCCGCGCCACGGGCTACCTGGAGCGTGAGAGTGCGCAGACCCTGGGCGTGGTGGACATTTCTTTCCCCATCCTCGGCCCCGACAACACGGCGCTGGCGACGCTGACCTGTCCCTACATCCGCCGCATCGACCGCCACGTCGGACCCGACATGGCGCAGGTGCGCGAGTACCTGCGCGAAGCCGCGGCCGCCCTGTCGCTCACCCAGGGCATGAGCACCCCCTGAACACCCTGCGGGGTGCCGTCGGCAAGGCCGGCGCGGTGCAAGCAATGTCATGTGAAAAGGCCCTTGGCGATGCGGGGTGGACTTGAAATCTGGTAAATTGGTCAGACCAATTTACCAGATTTGTCCGTTCATGCCCATCCAGCCTGTCGAAACGCGCCGTCTTTACCGGCAGATTGCCGACCAGTTGCGCCTGCTCATCCAGAGCGGCGAGTTCGCCATCGGCTCGCGCCTGCCAGCCGAGCGCGACCTGGCGGTCCAGCTGGGGGTGTCGCGGCCGTCCGTGCGGGAGGCGCTGATCGCGCTGGAGGTGCAGGGCCTGATCGAGGTGCGCGGCGGTTCGGGCATCGTGGTCGTCGGCCGCGAACCGGTGCAGCTGCTCGACAACGCCCACGGTCCGCTGGAAATCATCCGCGCGCGCCAGCTGATCGAAGGTGAACTCGCCGCCGTGGCCGCGCACACCGACGACGCGACCCTGGTGCCCGACCTGCGGGACACCTTGCGCGAGATGGAGAGCGACATCGCCGCGCGCACGCCCCCCATCCGCGGCGACCGGCATTTCCATCTGCGCATCGCCCAGGCCAGCGACAACAGCCCGCTGCTGGCCATCGTCACCCAGCTGTTCGACGAGCGCAACGGCCCGCTGTTTGCGCGCCTGGGCAGCCACTTTGAACGCGAGGCCACCTGGCAGCAGGCGGTGGCCGAACACCGGGCGGTGGTCGATGCCATCGAGCGGCGCGACCCGCAGGCCGCCCTCCAGGCCATGAGCAGCCACCTGGAGCATTCGCACGAGCGCTTCTCGGCCGGCTGGCTGACCGGCGAACCCACCGACACGCCCTGAAGGGGCCGTTCCCATGAACCCCGTCATCCGCATCCACCCCCACGACGACGTCGTCATCGCCCGCCAGCAACTGCTGGGCGGCACGCGCATCGACACCGAAGGCATCACCGTGTCGGGCCTGGTGCCGCCGGGCCACAAGATCGCCGTGCGCGCCATCGCGGCGGGCGAGCCGGTGCGCCGCTACAACCAGATCATCGGCACCGCCACCCAGGCCATCGCGCCCGGGCAGCACGTGCACACCCACAACCTGGCCTTCAGTCGCTTCGACCGCGGCCACGCCGTGGGTGGCGACGTGCGGCCCGTGGCCTATGTGGACACGCCGGCCACGTTCGAGGGCATCGTGCGCAGCGATGGCCGCGTGGCCACGCGCAACTACGTTGGCGTGCTGACCAGCGTGAACTGTTCGGCCACCGTGGCGCGCGCCATCGCCGACCACTTCCGCCGCGACATCCACCCCGGGGCGCTGGCCGCCTTTCCGAACGTGGACGGCGTGGTGGCGCTGACCCATGGCGCGGGCTGCGCCACCGACAGCGAAGGCGAGGGGCTGCAGGTGCTGCGCCGCACGCTGGCGGGCTACGCGCGGCACGCCAACTTCGCGGCTGTCGTCGTGGTGGGCCTGGGCTGCGAGACCAACCAGATCCAGGGCCTGCTGGAGCAGGAAGGCCTGCGCGAGGGCGCGAAGCTGGTGACCTTCGGCATCCAGGACACCGGCGGCACCGCCAAAAGCGTGGCGCGCGGCATCGAGGCGGTGCGGGCCCTGCTGCCCGAGGCCAACGCGGTGCGGCGCCAGCCCGTGCCCGCCAGCCACCTGGTGGTGGGCCTGCAGTGCGGCGGCTCCGACGGCTATTCCGGCATCAGCGCCAACCCGGCGCTGGGCGCGGCGGTGGACCTGGTGGTGCGCCACGGCGGCACGGCCGTGCTGTCCGAAACGCCCGAAATCTACGGCGGCGAACACCTGCTGCTGCAGCGCGCCGTGTCGCAGGCCGTGGCCGACAAGCTCGAAGCCCGCCTGCGCTGGTGGACCGACTACTGCGCCCGCCACCACGCCGAGATGGACAACAACCCCTCGGCCGGCAACAAGGCCGGCGGCCTGACCACCATCCTGGAGAAGTCGCTGGGCGCCATCGCCAAGGGCGGCACCACGCCGCTGGTGGACGTCTACGAATACGCCCAGCCCATCACCGCCAAAGGTTTTGTCTACATGGACACACCGGGCTACGACCCGGTGTCGGCCACCGGCCAGGTGGCGGGCGGCGCCAACCTGATCTGCTTCACCACCGGGCGCGGCTCGGCCTACGGCTGCGCGCCGTCGCCCTCGCTCAAGCTGGCCACCAACAGCGCGCTGTGGGCCCGGCAGGAGGAGGACATGGACATCAACTGCGGCACCGTCATCGACGGCAGCGAGAGCGTGGAGCAACTGGGCGAACGCATCTTCCAGGAGATGCTGGCCGCCGCCTCGGGCCGCAAGACCAAGAGCGAACAACACGGCTACGGCCAGAACGAGTTCGTGCCCTGGGCGCTCGGCGCCGTCATGTGAGCAGACCCACCCCTGACCCACCATGCACCGACTGCACCCCCTGTATCTGGACATCTTGTCCGCCGACGCGGCCCGCCCGCCCTACGACCGCCAGCGCCTGCAGCTGGGCATCGTGCACCTGGGCATCGGTGCCTTCATGCGCGCCCACCTCGCCGCCGCCACCGAAGCGGCCATCGCCGCGGGCGATCCGCGCTGGGGCATCGTCGGCGTCTCGCTGCGCCAGCCCGACACGCGCGATGCGCTGCAAGCTCAGGACGGCCTGTACACCCTGGCGATCCGCGATGCCGATGCGCAAGGCCGGCCGCGCCAGCGCCTGCAGGTGATCGGCGCGGTGCGCAGGCTGCTGGTGGCGCCCGAGAACCCGCAAGCGGTGCTGGACGCCATCGCCGCCACCGACACCCGCATCGTGAGCCTGACCGTGACGGAGAAGGGTTATTGCCACGACCCGGCCACCGGCGCCCTGCGGCTGGACCACCCGGACATCGTGCACGACCTGGCCCACCCCGAAGCGCCGCGCTCGGCCATCGGCATGCTGGTGTCCGGTCTGCGGCGGCGCTTCGCAGAAGGCCGCAGCCCGCTCACGCTGATGTCGCTGGACAACCTGCCCGCCAACGGCCGCGTGCTGCGCGGCGCCGTGCTGCGCTTCGCCGAAGCGGTGGACCCGGCGCTGGCGCGGCGCATCGCCGACGGCTGCCGCTTTCCCAGCTCCATGGTGGACCGCATCGTGCCCCGCACCACCGACGCCGACCGCGCCGCCGTGTCGCAGGCGCTGGGCGCCGAAGACCGCTGGCCGGTGCTGGGCGAGCCCTTTTTCGACTGGGCGGTGGAAGACGAATTCGCCGCCGACCGGCCCGACTGGACGCTGGGCGGCGCGCGCTTCGTGGCGGACGCCGAACCCTACGAGCGGCTCAAGCTGCGCATGGTCAACGGCACGCACTCCAGCCTGGCCTACCTGGGCGCCATGGCCGGCTGGCAGACGGTGGACCAGGCCATCGCGCAGCCGGCCTTGCGCGGGCACATCGAAGCGCTGATGCGCGACGAGATCGAGCCCACCCTGGCGGCGCTGCCGGGGCTGGACCTGCCCGCCTACCGCACCAACCTGCTGGCCCGTTACGCCAACCCGGCGCTGGCGCACCGCACCCACCAGATCGCCATGGACGGCTCTCAGAAGCTGCCGCAGCGCCTGCTGGGCACGGTGCGCGACAGGCTGGCCGCCGGCCTGCCCGTGCCCCGCATGGCCCTGGGCGTGGCGGCCTGGATGCACTACCTGCGCGGCGTGGACGAGCGGGGCCAGGCCTATGCCGTCGACGACCCCCATGCCGCCGACCTGACGGCGCTGTACCAGCGCTCGCTGGGGCAGGGTGCCAGCGCAGAGGCCGTGCAGGCCATGCTGTCCTACGCACCGGTGTTCGGCGACCTCGCGGGCAACGCGGTGCTGGCCGCGGCGCTGCTCGGCCCCTTGCAATCGTTGCAGGCGCGCGGCGTGCAGGCCACGCTGGACGCCGTGAACCGCGGGGAGCTGGCCGCATGAGCACAGCCCCCGAACCACTCGATGTCCTGACGCTGGGCGAGACCATGGCGTTGCTGGTGGCCCAGGAGCCCGGGCCGCTGGACCAGGTGCAGACCTTCAGCAAGCGCCTGGCCGGCGCCGACAGCAACGTGGCCATCGGGCTGGCGCGGCTGGGTTTCAAGGTGGGCTGGGTCAGCCGCCTGGGGGACGACTCGTTCGGCCGCTATGTGCGCCAGGCCATTGAGGCCGAGGGCGTGGACACCTCGCAGGTGGCGGTGGACCCGACGCGCTCCACCGGTTTCATGCTCAAGGCGCGCAGCCTGGACGGCAGCGACCCGGCCATCGAGTATTACCGCCGCAACTCCGCCGCCAGCCAGCTCGGGCTGGCCAACCTGCCGCCGTCCTATGCACTGCGCGCCCGCCACGTGCACGCCACCGGCATCACGCCCGCGCTGTCGCCCGCAGCCCACGAGGTGGTGGCGCACGCCATGCAGAGCCTGCGCGCGGCGGGCCGCAGCGTCTCGTTCGACCCCAACCTGCGCCCCCGCCTGTGGCCCGACACCGCCACCATGCGCGACACCCTGAACGAACTGGCCCGCCACGCCGACTGGATGCTGCCCGGCATCGAGGAAGGCCGGCTGCTGACGGGCCAGCGTACGCCCGCCGACATCGCCGCCTGGTACCTCGACCGGGGCGCCAAAGCCGTGGTGGTGAAGCTGGGGGCCCAGGGCGCCTACTTCCGCACGGCCGAAGGCGGGCAGGGCACTGTGCCCGGCGTGCCGGTGCCCGTGGTGGTGGACACCGTGGGCGCGGGCGACGCCTTTGCGGTGGGCATCGTCAGCGCCCGGCTTGAAGGGCTTTCATGGCACCAGGCCCTGCGCCGCGCCAACTGGATCGCCTCGCGCGCGCTGCAGGTGATCGGCGACATGGAAGGCCTGCCCACCCGGCGCGAGCTCAACGAACAGAACTTCGACTGAACCCAAGGAACACCATGCTGACCGTCGTCTGCGAAACCCCCGGCACCTTGCTGGCCCAGGAACGCCCCATGCCCGAACGCGGCCCCCACGACGTGCTGCTGCGGGTCAGGCGCGTGGGCGTGTGCGGCACCGACCTGCACATCTTCACCGGCAAGCAGCCCTACCTGAGCTATCCGCGCGTGATGGGTCACGAGCTCTCGGGCATCGTCGAAGCCGCCCCGGCCGACAGCGCCCTGCGCCCCGGCGACGCCGCCTACGTCATGCCCTACCTGTCGTGCGGCACCTGCGTTGCCTGCCGCGCCGGCAAGACCAACTGCTGCACCCACATCCAGGTGCTGGGCGTGCACCGCGATGGCGCCTTCACCGAATACCTCAGCGTGCCGCAGCAATTCGTGCACAAGGCCGAAGGCGTGACACTCGACCAGGCCGCCATGGTGGAGTTCCTGGCCATCGGCGCCCACGCCGTGCGCCGCTCGGGCCTGCGCGCCGGACAGCGCGTGCTGGTGGTGGGCGCCGGCCCCATCGGCATGGCGGCGATGATCTTTGCGCAGTTGCGCGGCGCCAAGGTCACCGCGCTGGACGGCCGCCAGGACCGGGTGGACTTCTGCACCCGCTCGCTGGGCGTTCACGCGGGGGTTCCGCTGGGCGAAGGCGACGAAGCGCAGCTGGCCTCACTGACCAGCGGAGAGTTCTACGACGTGGTGTTCGATGCCACCGGCAACCCCCAGGCCATGGAGCGCGGGTTCCGCTTCGTCGCCCACGGCGGCAGCTACGTGCTGATCTCGGTGGTGGGCGCAACCATCAGCTTCTCCGATCCCGAATTCCACAAGCGCGAGATGACGCTGCTGGGCAGCCGCAACGCCACCGCCGAAGACTTCGTCACTGTGCTCGACGCCATGCGCGCCGGCCAGATCCCGGACAGCCTGAACACCCACCGCATTGCGCTGGCCGAGGTGCCCACCCGTTTCCAGAGCCTGCTCGACCCGGCGGCCGGGGTGATCAAGGCCATCGTGGAGTGCTGACTGCCGGTCAGCCGGAACTCGATCCGGGAAACAACAGGCAGAAGCTCGTGAGACCGTCGCGGGAACTGGCCGTCACCGTGCCGCCATGGGCTGCCATGATGGCCTGGGTGATGGACAGACCCAGGCCGGTGCCGTCGGAGTCCGGGTGGCTGCGCGATTTGTCCACCCGGAAGAAACGGTCGAACAGCCGGGGCAGCACTTCGGGCGAAATGGTGGGTCCGCTGTTGGACAGGCACAGGGTGGTGTTTGCGCCGTGTTGTCCAATCACCACCGCCACCTCCGCACCGTCCGGCGAATGCCGCAGGGCGTTGGACAGCAGGTTGCCGATGGCCCTGCGCACCATCAGGCGGTCGCCCATCACCACGGCTTCGCCCGCGAGCGTCAGCCGCACGCGCCGGTCCTCGGCCACTGCGTCGTAGAACTCGAACAGCGCCCTTGTTTCCTGGTGGAGCGCGATGGCCTCCGGGTTGGGCAGTTCGATGCCGTGCTCCGTCTTGGCCAGAAACAGCATGTCCGACACCATGCGGGCCAGGCGCTGGAACTCCTCGGCGTTGGAGGCCAGGATGTCCCGGTAGGCGCTCGCGTCCCGTTTCTGCGCCAGCGACACCTGGGTCTGGGTCAGCAGGTTGTTGATGGGGGTGCGCAGTTCGTGCGCCAGGTCGCTGGAGAAGTCCTGCAGCCGCGCGAAGTCGGCCTGCAGACGCTCCAGCATGGTGTTCAGGCTCCGCGCCAGGTCGGCAAACTCGGCCGGCACCGCGTCCACCGGCATGCGCTGATCCAGCTTCTGGGCCGTGACCGTCATGGCGCGTTCCTTGATGACCCGCAGTGGCGCCAGGCCGCGGCGCGCCGCCCACCAGCCCAGCAGACCGCTCAGCAGGATGGCGCCCAGCAGGTACAGCGCCAGGGTGTGGCGCAGCCCATGCAGGAAATGCGCATGGTGCTCGGTGTCCAGGGCCATGCGAAGTTGCAGCGCCGTCGCCGGGTCGTCTCCGGCGCCCGGAGGGGCGTCGACCCGGGCCGACAGTCCTCTCAGGTTCTGGCGGCCCTCGGTCCAGTCGACCGGATCGGCGCCGGAATCCGCGGCGGGCAGGTTGGCGGGAAACCCCGAGCCTTCCCGGCCGTACACGAGACGCTCACCCTGCCGCAGTTCGATGCGCAGCCCATGGTGGCTGCCCAGCAACTCGTCCAGACGGGCCGAGCGCTCGGCCTGCGTAGGCGATTCCCGGACGATCTTCTGGACCAGGCCGATCTTGTCTTTCAGGTAGTCCCGGTCCAGCTCGACGAAGTGCCGCCCGGTCGCCTGCGAAACCAGCAGCCCCATGCCGATCAGCACCAGGGCCGACACCAGCGTGTAGAACGCGGTCAGCCGCGCGGTGAGGGAGAGCCGCCCCGGCATCAGCGTGCGCCCTCGGGCGCTTCCAGCACATAGCCCATGCCCCGGACGGTCTGGATCAGACGCGGCTCGAAGGGGTCGTCCACCTTGGCCCGCAGGCGTCGCATGGCGACCTCGATCACATTGGTGTCACTGTCGAAATTCATGTCCCACACCTGGGATGCGATCAGCGACCGCGGCAGCACCTCGCCTTGCCGGCGCATCAGCAGCTCCAGCAGACCGAACTCCTTGGCGGTGAGGTCGATGCGCTTGCCGGACCGGCTCACGCGGCGGCGCAGCAGGTCCAGCTCCAGGTCGGCCACCTGCAGGGTGGTGGCCTCCATGCCGGAACGACCCCTTCGCAGGATGGTGCGCACCCGCGCCAGCAGTTCGGCGAACGAGAACGGCTTGACCAGGTAGTCGTCGGCGCCCAGCTCCAAGCCCTTGACGCGGTCCTCGACCTGGTCCCGGGCGGTGAGGAAGAGCACCGGCATCTGGCGCCCCTGGGCGCGCAGGTTGCGCAGCACCTGCCAGCCGTCCATGCCCGGCAGCATCACGTCCAGGATCAACAGGTCGTGGTCGCCTTCCAGGCCGTGGTGCAGACCGTCCACGCCGTTGGTGACGAGGTCCACGGCATAGCCCGCCTCGCGCAGGCCCTGCCGCAGGTAGTCGCCGGCCTTGGGCTCGTCTTCAACAATCAGGATCTTCACATGCGTTCTCCTGACCGCAAGTGTGCCTGCCTTGAAACGCGTCGGTTCAAACATGACATTTTTGTAATCTGACCGACAGGAGAGTGTCGGCCAGGCACCTCCAGAATCCGCTCCGCTTGATCCATATCAAAACGGAGCGACACCAGTGACAACTTCATTCCTCAATCGGGCCGGCCACCATCTGCTGGCTGCGAGCCTCTTGAGCCTCCCCTTCGCGCTTGCGGCGCAGACCACCAGCCCGTCGCAGGAAGCCGACTGGCGTCGCGCCAACGACGCGGTGGGCGCATTCAAACGGGGTCATGTCGACGTACTCAAGTGGGAGCAGGCCAACCCGACCGCCGGCAACCCGGCGGCGGCGCCGACCGGTGCTGCGGTCGCGACCCCCGAGGCCGCGGTCCGCATGGCATGGCGTGTGCACAAAGAACTGGCGCGCCCGCTGGCGCGACTGGGCGACCAGAACGAGCGGCTGATTGCCGAGGGCCGCTGGACGGAACTCGACCCCAGCCTTCAACGCCGCGTCGAGGATGCCAGTGAGGTGCTGGAGGTGGCTGCGGCCGGCCGCAAAGCCTGGATCGAAGCCGTGGCTGCCCAACAGGTGCTGAAGCACCAGCGCGACATGCTGGAGGCTGCCCAGGCCGCGCATGAACTGGGTCAGCGCATGGTGACCGTGGGCAACTGGAGCAAGCTGCAACTGGCGCCGGTTCAACTGGCTTTGTCCAACGCACGCATGAATCTGCGACGGGCAGAGCATGCCGCCGCCCAGGCCCAGTCCAAGCTGGTCGAGTCCATGGGACAAACAGGCCTGCAGGATGGTTTTGCGCTGCCGGACCGGTTGCCAGACATTCCAGCCCAGCCCATGGCCGCGGCTGATCTGCAAAAGCGCGCCGAGGCGGTTCGCAACCAGTTGCCGGTGGCGCAGAGCCTGCGCAACCGTGCACTGTCCAGGACGGCCATGAGCACCTATCGGGCCGCCCACGCCCTGGCCCAGGACAGCCAGGGGGACATTCTGAAGACCCGCGAGTTCATCACCGAAGAGACGGTGCTGCACTACAACGGCATGCTCAAGAGCGTGTGGGACCTGCTGGACGAGGTGCGCAACCAGTCCCAGGCCACCGTGGACGCCATCGGCGCGCAGCGTGACTTCTGGCTGGCCGAGGCGGATCTGCAGTGGGTCCTGCAAGGCGGCGAGCCGGACAGCTTTGTCGGCCTGGGAGGCGCCGGTGGCGATGCCCCGGCCGCAGCAGCGCATTGAAAGGACACCAGAACATGACGAACACCCACTCCAGACGACAGTTTTTCGCCGGTGCCGCCGCCTCCGTGGCCGGCCTGGCCGTGGCCCGTTCCGCCCTGGCGGGTTTGCCCGAACCCGTCATCCAGACCTCGGTCGACACCGCGCCGCCGCTGCTGCCCCAGACCGGCCGGCCCTACAACCCGGTGGTCACACTCAACGGCTGGACCTTGCCCTGGCGCATGAACAACGGCGTCAAGGAATTCCACCTGGTGGCCGAGCCGGTGGTGCGCGAGGTCTCGCCCGGTTTCAAGGTCAACATGTGGGGCTACAACGGCCAGAGCCCCGGCCCGACCATCGAGGTGGTCGAGGGCGACCGGGTGCGCATCTTCGTGACCAACAAGCTGCCCGAACACACGACCGTGCACTGGCACGGCCAGCGCCTGCCCAGCGGCATGGACGGCGTGGGCGGCCTGACCCAGCGCGCGATTCCCGTGGGCAAGACCTATGTGTACGAGTTCGAGGCGCGGCGCCCCGGCACCTTCATGTACCACCCGCACGCCGACGAGATGGTTCAGATGGCCATGGGCATGATGGGCATGTGGGTGACCCACCCCAAGGCCAAACACCCGCACATCAACGAGGTGGACCGCGACTTCTGCTTCCTGCTCAACGCCTTCGACGTGGAGCCCGGCAGCAAGACGCCCAAGGTCAACACCATGACCGACTTCAACATCTGGTGCTGGAACAGCCGGGTGTTCCCGGCCATCGACACGCTCAACGTGCGCCTGAACGACCGCGTGCGCATCCGGGTGGGCAACCTCACCATGACCAACCACCCGATCCACCTGCACGGCCACGAGTTCCTGGTCACGGGCACCGACGGCGGACCGACCCCACCCAGCACCCGCTGGTACGAAGTCACCACCGACGTGGCCGTGGGGCAGATGCGCCAGATCGAGCTGATCGCCGACGAAGAAGGCGACTGGGCCCTGCACTGCCACAAGAGCCACCACACCATGAACGCCATGGGCCACGATGTGCCGACCATGATCGGCGTGGACCACCGAGGTCTGGTCAAGAAGATCCAGAAGGTCGCGCCCGACTACATGCTCATGGGTGAACGCGGCATGGCCGACATGGGCGAGATGCAGATGCAGATTCCCGACAACACGGCGCCCATGATGACCGGCACCGGCCAGTTCGGCCCTCTGGAAATGGGCGGCATGTTCACGGTCTTCAAGGTCCGCAAGGACCAGAAACCGGGCGACTACAAGGACCCCGGCCCTTACAAGTTCCCGCAGGGCACCGTGGCCTACGAATGGACCGGGGCGCTACCCCCGACACCACGCCCTGCGGCCAGCAGCGACAAGACGCCCGCTGCCGCGCAGGTGGTCAAACCGACCGCCAAAGGCATGTCGCACTGAAAGGGCCGTGACAGGCCTCACCACCGCTTTCCCTCAACCGCTTTCACAACCAGAACCCAAAGACAACCATGAAATCCTTCCAGTCCCACTTCATCTCCCGTGCCGGCCTTGCGTTCGCTGCGGCCACTTTGGCCTCGTCGGCTGCCTTCGCCGGTGGCACTCACAGCGGCGGCCACCACGAGGAGTCACCCATTGGCAAACCGGGTGTCGCCGCCAAGGTCACACGCACGATCCAGGTCGACATGAGCAACGGCATGCGCTTCAAGCCGTCGGACATCCAGGTCAAGCGGGGTGAAACCGTCCGCTTCGTCCTGAAGAACACCGACAGCGTCAAGCACGAGTTCAGCCTGGGCACGCCCCAGGAACTGGCGGAGCACTACGAGGTCATGAAGAAATTCCCCGACATGGAGCACGACGAGCCCAACAAGATCTCGCTGGCGCCCGGCAAGCAGGGCGAGGTCATCTGGCAGTTCACCAGGGCCGGCACCGTGGATTTCGCGTGCCTGCACGTGGGCCATTTCGACGCTGGCATGAAGGGCCAGGTCAAGGTGGCGGCCAAGTGAGCGCCTTTCTGGCGATGTTCACCCAACGAAAGGAATCCAAGATGAAGCCGCGAGTGATTTTGAGTGCGGGCGCACTGGCGTTCACAGCCTTTGCCATCCATCCTGTGTTTGCCCAGATGAACATGGACCACGCCAAGACGGACATGGCGGCCACACCCGGAATGACCGAAGGCGAGGTGCGAAAGATCGACAAGGACGCCGGCAAGATCACCATCAAGCACGGTGAAATCAAGCACATGGACATGCCACCCATGACCATGGTGTTCGTGGCCAAGGACAAGGCCCTGCTGGACAAAGCCGCGGTCGGCGCCAGGATCCTGTTCATGGCCACCAGCGAAAATGGCCAGATGACGGTGACCGACATCCAGCCGGCGAAGTGAGGCCCACCGCTGTTCCAGCCACAAGCCGCGCCCCAGCGCGGCTTTTTTTTGGCCGGCCACCAAGCTGACAAAAATGCAATCTTGCCGTCATCTCGTCGCTGGAATCCCGGTCCTAGACTGCATGGCAAGACGGAATCGATACAAGGAGAACGTGCCGTGCATACACCCAGCCCAGAGAAGCTCGCCGCCCCCTCACTGCACCGACGTGCCTGGCTGACAGCTGCGCTGTGTCTGCCTTGGGCGACGTGGGCCGCTCAGCCGACCTTGCCGCTGGTCGAGGTCTGGAAGGACCCCAGTTGCGGCTGCTGCAAGGATTGGGTGGCCATTGTGGAAAAGGCGGGGTTTCCCGTTCGGGTGCATGAAACCGGCAACAACGCCAAACGCGCCCAGCTGGGAATGCCCGCCAAGCTGGGTTCCTGCCATACCGCCACAGTCGGTGGCTACGTGATCGAAGGGCATGTGCCGGTGCGCGAAATCCAGCGCCTGCTGCGCGAAAAGCCCCAGGCCATCGGCTTGACCGTACCCGGCATGGTGGTCGGTTCGCCCGGCATGGACGGCCCCCTCTACAACGGACGCAGCGATCCGTATGCGGTGCTGCTGGTGCTGTCCGATGGGCAGACGGCGGTGTACCAGAAATACGCCTGAGGGTTGCAGCATGGACCGGACCCCGCATTTCAGCACCCGGCGCGGCTTCATCGCTGCCAGCGGCTTTGGCGGCATCAGCCTGTACGGCCTGTGGGCCGCCTATGGCGCTGCGCCCGGCCCCTTTGCCCTGCTGGGACTGGATCACCCCCCAGCGCCGAACGGCCACGCAGAACATGCTGGTACCGACCCGCAGACTCCGGCAGCGGCCTCCGCAGGACACGGCGGACACGGTGCTGCGGCAGTCGGGCCGGACGCCGAAGAGTTCAGCCACCAGACCGCCGAGTTTGCCGAACGCTACCGCATGCCCGATGGCAGCGTCTATCCGCGCCACATGGCCGGCAGCATGGCCGCCATGGATCCGCATGCCGGCCATACCATGCCAGTAGCGCCTGCCGACAAAAACCAGCCCATCGATGTGCTGATGACCGCCGGCAAGTGGTACTACCTGCCCACCGCCTTGCGCCTGGACGCTGGCCAGGCCTACCGCTTCAGGATCATGTCGGTGGACATCGCCCACGGCGCCTCCATCCAGCTGGGCACGGCGGGACGCATGATGCGGGTGCAGCCCGGACGCATCACCGAAGCCACCATGACCTTCCAGAAGCCGGGGCGCTATCTGATGTACTGCACGGTCTACTGCGGTGAGGCGCACCAACTGATGCAGGCAACGATCGAGGTGGTCTGACCATGGCACACGCACCCACCTATCCCCAGCGCCTGAACGCTTTGCCCGGCGCTGATCGCACGCTCCTCAAAAGCATGGCCGCCGTGGCCTTGCTGGCCTTGTTCATCGGCGTCCTGGCCGGTGTGGCCACGGCTCTGGTGCGTGGCGGCCTGCTCAGCGTGCCCATGGCCGACGGCTACCGCTTCCTCACCGTCCACGGGGTCGGCATCTTCTTCTACTGGCTGTTCACTGCCCAGACCGCCTTGCTGCTGGGCTTGGCCGCCTGCGAGCACGGCAAAGGCCTGGCGTGGCGCCCGCTCGCATGGGCGGCCTTTGGCCTGATGCTGCTGGGCCTGGGTCTGAGCATGGCGGGTTCCGTGTCCGGCACCCCGTTGCTCTACAACGGCTCGCCCGAGCTGGTGCGCGACAACCCGCGCGACCTGCTGCTGTTCAACACCGGCTACAGCCTGCTGGGTCTGGGCCTGATGTTGCTGCCCGCCAGCGCCATCGTGACGCTGCTGCGCCCGCGCTGGCAAGGCCGGCAGGACAAGCTCAGTGCCGTCGGGTTTGCCCTGTTTGCCTGGGCCGGCTTCCTGGTCGTGACCGGCTTCGCGGCGCTCTACACCTTCGTTCCCGGCGTGCTGTGGGCGCTGGGCGCCGGCCCCTTCCCGCTGAGCCATGGCACGCGCTGGCACATCGTTTTCCACAACATGCACTACCTGCCGCTGATGGCCACGGTGATCCTGTGGTACGTGCTGGTGCAGGCACTGACCGGCGTCAAGTCGGTGTTCGGCGAACGCTTCTCGAAGATCGTTTTCTCGATGTACCTGGTGTTCGTACCGCCGACCTCGCTGTACCACATGTTCCTGGAGCCGGACCTGCCCAAGGTGGTGCAGGTGGCCGGCTCCATGCTGTCGCTGTTCGTCAGCGTGCCGACGCTGACCGCCTTTCTGATCATCGTCGCCTCGCTGGAGGTGCACGCCCGCACCCACGGCGGGCGCGGCCTGTTCGGCTGGATTCGGTTGCTGCCCTGGCGCCATCCGGCCATGGCCGCGGTCGGGGCCGGGGTGCTGAGCATGGCTTTCGGGCTGGTGTTCGCCTTCGTCCTGATCCAGGGGCAACTGGCACCGCTGCTGTCGGATACGTTCTTCGTGCCCGGGTACTTCCACTTCTTCACGGTCGGCACGGTCAGCATGACGCTGCTGGCCGCGCTGTCCGTGGTCTTGCCCGCCATCGGTGGCCGTGCCTTGTGGAAGCCCCGTGTCCTGCGCTGGATGCCCTGGCTGGCCCTGGCAGGCTTGCTAGTGTTCGGCGCCGCCGGCATCGCGGCCGGCTACATGGGGGTGCCGCGACGGGTCATGGACATCAGCTACCAGCAGCAGGCTCCGGCGGTCTGGCACAGCCTCATGCTGGCGGTGGCCGTGGGCGGAAGCGTCATGGCGATGGCCTTGCTGGTATTCGCCGGAGGCATCGCAGCCAGCCTGCTGTCCCCTCGTCGGGCCGACACCGCAGACATTCAGCCGCCGGTGCGCTGGGGTGGTACCGATGTGACGGCGGGTGCCCGAGCCTGGGTGGGCCCGTTGTCCATCCTGCTCATCGTGGCCGCCATGTATGTGTTTTCCGCCGTGGGTTTTGAGCTGATGCAGTCTTTGCCCCTCAGTGCCTCGGGCGGCGGTGGACACTGAACACAGGAAAGAGAGCTTGGTATGAACGAAGATTTCTGGCTCATCGTCCCGGTGGCCATCGTCTGGGCGATTCTCGGTGTGCTGTATGCCCTGGCGCCCTGGGGCGACATGATCGGCTACGCCTGGGTCTGGGGCTTCGGCTCCGTACTGTTCATGGGTCTGGGTGGCTTGTTGCTGCGCCGCACTTCGGCGTCAGGCAAGGCGTAGCACCAGCCATGGCCCCTTTCCATTTCGTTGCTCCGGCGCGGCAACACGACATCGAAAGGAAGTTCACCATGGAATCCCGTACTGTTGGGTTGTCCGCATCGCGTCTGGTCCTGGCCCTGTCGCTGGCGTTTGTCGGCGCGGGTGTGTGGGCGCAGGACAGCAAGACCGAAGACCACACGGCCCACCATCCGGCCGATGCCGCCTCTGCCCCCAAGCCTGCGCCCAAAGCCGCTGCGCCCAAAGCCGCTGCGCCGAAACCCGCCGAGCCCCAGTCTGCTGCCAAACCCGCATCGGCCAAGGTCCCGCCGGCAGCAATGGACAAAGGGGCTGTGGAAAAAATGGGTCAGATGGACGCCAAGATGAAGATCATGCAGGAGATGCATGAGAAGTTCATGGCCGCCAAGACGCCGGAAGAGCGCATGGCCTTGATGCCCGAACACATGAAGACCCTGCAGGAGGCCATGTCCATGATGGACGGCATGCGCGGCGGTGGCATGGGCATGGGGGACAAGGGTGGCATGATGGGCAAGATGCCCATGGACATGATGGGCAAACACCAGATGATGGAAAAGCGCATGGACATGATGCAGTCCATGATGCAGATGATGATGGACCGCATGCAGATGCCCGCCACCAGGTAATTCAGAAGGCCACCACCATGAACCATGAGCATCCAGGGCACGACGCTCCTCCCGGCTTCTGGCGTTCCCGGTACGCGGTCGGCCTGATCGTGGTCGGTGCAGTGGCCGCGTACTTCCTGCTGACCGAACACCTTGCCCACGTGGCCGGAGCCTTGCCCTATCTCCTTTTGCTGGCCTGTCCCTTGATGCACGTCTTCATGCACCATGGGCACGGGGGGCACGGGGGGCATGGGCATCACCATGGCCAGGACGATTCCGGCGCTGCCTCCAGTGGCCCACAAGAACCAGGAAGGCCATCATGAACCACGAACCGTCTGCCTACGGCCTGTGGGGTGTGGTCGCCCTCAATTCGGCCATCTTCATCCTGTTCGCCCACAGCTTTTTCAAGCCGGCCACGGCACGCGACTGGCGCAGCTTTGGCGCCTACTCGGCCTTCATCGTGGCACTGTTTGTCGAGATGTACGGGTTTCCGCTGACCATCTACCTGCTGTCGGGCTGGCTGCAGACCCGGTTCCCCCAGCTGGACATTCTTTCGCACGACGCCGGCCACCTGTGGTCCACCCTGCTGGGCGAAAAGGGCGATCCGCATTTCGGCGTGTTGCACATCGCCAGTTACGTCTTGCTGGGGTTGGGTTTTTACCTGCTGTCCACGGCCTGGAACGTGCTGTACCACGCCCAGCGCAGGCACACCCTGGCCACCGCAGGCCCCTATGCCCGCATCCGCCACCCGCAGTACGTGGCCTTTGTGCTGATCCTGCTGGGCTTTCTGTTGCAGTGGCCCACGGTGCTGACCTTGCTGATGTTCCCGGTGTTGCTGCTGATGTATGGGCGTCTGGCAGTGACCGAGGAAGCCGAAATGCACGCGCAATTCGGTGCAGAGTTCGAGCGTTATGCCCAGAAGACTCCGCGGTTCATCCCGCGGTGGAGCCAGGATGCAGCCGCCTCCTGAGCGCTTCATGGCACCGAATGGCTCGGTGACGCACCATTGAATGGAAGGCCTTTTGCCATGCAGACCAACGCACACCATGCTGGGCATGCCGCAGCCAGCGCTCCACCTGACGCGGACGCTGCCCTCAAAGACCCGGTCTGTGGCATGGCCGTTACGGCCCAGTCGGCACACCGCGCAGAGCACATGGGTCACAGCTTTTTCTTTTGCAGCGCCAAATGCAAGGCCAGGTTCGATGCCAACCCGATGCAGTACATGGGAACTCCCGCTGCAGCGCCCGCCCATCCGGCCCCGGCACAACCGGTTGCGGAGGGAAGCGTCTACACCTGCCCGATGCACCCGGAGATCCGGCAGGACCACCCCGGCAACTGCCCCAAGTGCGGCATGACGCTGGAGCCCATGCTGCCGGCGCTGGACGAGGACGACAACCCCGAGCTGCGGGAATTCCAGCGACGCTTCTGGTGGACGCTGCCGCTGACCGTTGTGGTGACCGTGCTGGCCATGTTCGGTCACCAGCTGTCCGGGCTGGACGTGAGAACACAGACCTGGATCGAGTTCGTGCTGTCGATCCCCATCGTGCTGTGGGCCGGCTGGCCCTTTTTCGCGCGGGGCTGGCAATCGGTCGTGAACCGCAGCCCGAACATGTGGACCCTGATCGGGCTGGGCACCGGAGCGGCTTTTGTCTACAGCGTGGTGGCCACGGTCGCGCCTCAGTTGTTCCCGGCCTCGTTCATCTCGATGGGCCGTGTGGGGGTGTATTTCGAGGCGGCCGCGGTGATCATTTCCCTCACGCTGCTCGGGCAGGTGCTGGAGCTCAAGGCCCGCTCGCAGACCTCGGCGGCGATCAAATCGCTGCTCGGCCTGGCGCCCAAGACGGCCCGGCGCATCCGCCCGGACGGCGCCGAGGAGGATGTGCCGCTGACCCATGTGCATGTGGGCGACCTGCTGCGCGTGCGTCCCGGCGAGAAGGTGCCCGTCGATGGCGTGGTCACCGAAGGCAGCAGTGCGGTCGATGAATCCATGCTCACCGGCGAGCCGATGCCGGTGGCCAAGCGGGTGGGCGACAAGGTGATCGGTGCGACCCTGAACACCAGCGGGGCGCTGGTGATGCGCTCGGAGCGTGTGGGCGCGGCCACCATGCTGTCGCAGATCGTGCAGATGGTGGCGCAGGCCCAGCGCTCGCGGGCCCCCATGCAGCGCATGGCCGACCTGGTGGCAGGTTACTTCGTAATGGTGGTGGTCGGCATCGCCTTGCTGACCTTCTTCGGCTGGGGCCTGTTCGGGCCCGAGCCCCGGTGGGTGTTCGGGCTCATCAACGCGGTGGCGGTGCTGATCATTGCCTGCCCCTGCGCCCTGGGCCTGGCCACGCCGATGTCGATCATGGTCGCCACCGGGCGGGGCGCCACCCAGGGTGTGCTGTTCCGCGATGCGGCCGCGATCGAGAACATGCGCAAAATCGACACGCTCATCATCGACAAGACCGGCACGCTCACGGAGGGGCGCCCCGGTTTCGAACGCGCCGTACCGGTGCCGGGCGGTGACGCCGACGAGGTGCTGCGGCTGGCCGCCAGCCTGGACCAGGGCAGCGAACACCCCTTGGCCGACACCATCGTGCGGGCCGCCCGTGAGCGGGGCATGGCGCTGGAAACACCCGAAGACTTCGAGTCCGGCTCGGGCATCGGTGTGCAGGGCCAGGTGGGGGGACGCCGGCTGGCCCTGGGCAACACCGCGCTGATGGAACAGGTGGGGGTGTCGGTGGCCGATCTGATCCCGCAGGCCGAGGCCTTGCGGGCCGAGGGGGCCAGCGTCATGTACCTCGCCGCCGACGGGCGGCTGATGGGCCTGCTGGCGGTTTCGGACCCCATCAAGGCCAGCACGCCCGAAGCGCTGGCCACCCTCAAGGCGGCCGGCATGCGCATCGTGATGGCCACCGGGGACGGTCTGACCACCGCCCGGGCCGTGGCCGTCCGCCTGGGCATCGACGAAGTCCACGGCGAGGTGAAACCCGCCGACAAGCTGCAACTGGTGGAGCGGCTGCAGAAAGAGGGCCGGGTGGTCGCCATGGCCGGCGACGGCATCAACGATGCGCCGGCGCTGGCCAAGGCGGATGTGGGCGTGGCCATGGGCACCGGAACCGATGTGGCGATGAACAGCGCGCAGGTGACGCTCGTCAAAGGCGATCTGCGCGGGATTGCGATTGCCCGTTCGCTGTCCGAAGCGACGGTGGGCAACATGAAGCAGAACCTGATGTTCGCCTTTCTCTACAACGCGCTCGGGGTTCCGATCGCGGCCGGTGTGCTGTATCCCGTGACCGGGTGGCTGCTTTCGCCCCTGATCGCGGCCCTGGCCATGAGCCTGAGCTCGGTCTCGGTGATCGGCAACGCCTTGCGCCTGCGCGGGCGCAGGCATTGACAGGCATCGGCATCACACCCAGAGCCACCGGCCCATCGGGAGCCTTTCGTTGAACGACCACCCTTTCCATCGAGAGCGCAGCGCACGGGTGGGCGGCGCCCGTGCGGAGGCGGTCTTCAAGGTGCTGGACGACCCGCGCCTGCTGGGACAGCACATGAACCGGCGTTCGCCCATGATGGCCGGCGGAACCATGCGCACCGAAACCGACGAACAGCGGGGGCAGCAGGTGGGATCGGTGATCCGGATGTCCGGCCGCTTCCTGGGGCTGGCCCTGTGGCTGGAGGAAGCCGTCATCGAACGCCTACCGCCACGGCGCAAGGTCTGGGAAACACGGGGCCAACCCAGGCTGCTGGTGATTGGACATTACAGGATGGGATTTGAACTGGGCGCCGAACCCGCCGGCACCCATGTGCGGATCTGGATCGACTACAGCCTGCCGTCAGGCGGCTGGTTGCGCGGGCTGGCTCGATGGCTGGCCCCTGTCTATGCCGACTGGTGCCTGCGTGAGATGCTGCGGGCCGTGACACACAACTTCAAGGCGGAGGTCCGGTGAACGAGTGGGCGCTGCCGTCCGGTGCACAGGGCCTGATCGGCGCGCTGGCCGTGGGGCTGGTGATGGGTCTGGAACGTGGCTGGAAGGAACGGGAACAGCCTGAGGGCGGCCGCGTGGCCGGCCTGCGCACCTTCGCCCTGACCGGCATGCTCGGGGGCGTTCTGGGCCATTTGCAGCCGGGTTTCGGTGCCTGGCCGCTGGTCGCCGGGCTGCTCGGCCTGGCCCTGCTGGTGACGGTGTCGTACAGCCGCCATGCCACGGTGTCGGGCGATCGCAGCGCCACCACACCGGTGGCCATGCTCCTGACCCTGGTGCTCGGCGCCTTTGCCGCACATGGCAACGTCACCCTGGCGCTCTCGGCGGCCGTGGTGGGCGCCGTGCTGCTGGATCTCAAGCCCACCCTGCACGGCTGGCTGCGGCTGATCGACCACGGGGAGCTGCGGGCGTCGCTGCAGCTGCTGGTGTTGACCATGGTCGTCCTGCCCCACCTGCCCGACACCGGTCTGGGCCCCTACGGCGCCATCAACCCGTACCGGTTGTGGCGGGCCGTCATCCTGGTGGCCGGCCTCTCGCTCACGGGCCATTTCGCGATGCGCGTCACCGGCGCGCACAGAGGGATCCTGTGGACGGGCATCCTGGGCGGACTGGCGTCCTCCACGGCCTCCACCATGACCCTGGCGCGATACGCGCGCCAGCAACCGGACCTGGCGGACGCAGCCGTCTCCGGCGCCGTGGCGGCCTGTGGCGTCATGTTCTTTCGCATGTTCATTTTGCTGATGGCGTTGCAGCCCTCGCTGCTGTCCAGCTTTGGCAGCGGCCTGCTGGCGATGGGTCTGGTGTCGCTGGGTTGGGCCGTGTGGCGCTGGCGGCGGCACGCACCCACCGCGTCGGGCCAGGGCGGGATTGAAACCATGCCGCCCTTCAGTCTGGGGACCGCGCTCGGGTTCGGTGGGTTCCTGGCCGTGATGAGTGTGCTGGTGCCTGCGGCCCGGGAATGGCTGAACACCGGTGGGCTCTACGTCCTGTCGGCGGTCTCCGGACTGGCCGACGTCGATGCCATCCTGATTTCGCTCAGCCAGCTGCATGGATCGGGCGAGCTGTCCACCTAGACCACGCTGACGGCCATGGCGCTCGCAACGCTGAGCAATTTGTTCACCAAAATCGGCATCGCCTGGACGACCGGCGGTTCGCGGATGGGCCGAGGCGTCTTGGTCGGGTACCTGGTGGCCGTCACCGGTGGTGCCGCCGTTCTGGTGCTGGCTCAAGCCTATCCGTGATGTGTCGGCGCTGATCAAAGAAAGGACATCTCCACCATGGAAAAACCATTCCACCGCTTCTCTGAACTGTTTGCGCAACTGGGTCTGCGCATGGACGAGGCAGAGATCAGGGCCTTCCTGCAGACCCACTCCCCCCTGCCTGGCGACGTGCTGCTGGCCGACGCGCCGTTCTGGACACCGGCGCAGGCGGCGCTGTTGCGAGAAGAACTTCAGGAAGATGCCGACTGGGCCGAGGTGGTCGATCAGCTCAACGCCGCTTTGCGAAGCCCTGCGGGCGAGAGGTGAACCGCAGGTCGAGAGCGCCACGGTGACCGGGCAGCCGGTGCCTATGCTGGCCGGGTGACCGCAGTCACCTGAACGGTTGCACCCAGCCGCAGGGGGTAAGCCTGTGGATATGTCCCGGACATCTGCGCCAAGTGGGCGCCGCACAAGGCTTGCGGCGAGGTTGCCCGTTTTTTGGGCAGGGCAGGGGAGGTCGCCCTGCATCTGGCATTCATCTTGCATTACAACTTGTATCCAAGATGGGATGAATCGAAATGGTGCAAGACCGCGACCGATCCGCCGCCTGGCTGTTCCAGCCGCCCCAGCACGTTCAAGGGACGGTGGATGGGCCGCTGGCGGGGCTGACGTTTGCGGTCAAGGACAACATCGACGTGGCCGGATGGCCGACCACGGCGGCCTGTCCCGCGTTTGCCTACACCGCCGCCGCCCACGCCACCGTGGTGCAGAAGCTGCTCGATGCTGGTGCGTCGCTGCAGGGCAAGACCAACCTCGACCAGTTCGCCTGCGGTCTGAACGGCACGCGTTCGCCCTACGGCGCGGTGCCCAATGCGCTCAACCCGCGGTATGTGTCGGGCGGCTCCAGCTCGGGCTCGGCCTATGTGGTGGCCACCGGTCAGGTGGACTTCGCGCTCGGCACCGACACGGCGGGCTCGGGCCGCGTGCCGGCCGGGCTGAACAACATCGTGGGCCTGAAGCCCTCGCGCGGGCTGATCAGCGCCCGGGGCGTGGTGCCTGCTGCGCAGGCGGTGGACTGCGTGTCCATCTTCGCCACCACGGTGGCGCGCGCCGCGCAGGTGCTGGCCGCCGCGCTGGGGCCCGATGCGGTGGACCCGTACTCGCGCACGCTGTCCCTGGCCAGCACGCCCTTCGGTGCGCGCTTCCGCTTCGGCCTGCCGGCTTCGCCCGAATTCTTTGGCGACGAGGCCGCGCGCGCCGCATTTGACGAGGCGGTCCAGCGCCTGAAGGACCTGGGCGGCGAGGCCGTGCCCGTCGACTTCGGCGTGTTCACGGCCTGCGCCGACATGCTCTACGGCAGCGCGCTCGTGGCGCAGCGCTACGAAGCCATCCGCGGCTTCTTCGATGCGCACGAGGAAGAACTGATCGAGCCGGTGCGCAGCATCGTCGGCGCCGGCCGCCCCTACAGCGCGGCCGATCTGGTGGCCGCGCAGACCCGCCTGGCGGCCCTGGCCCAGCAGGCCGAGCCGCTGTGGCGCGGGCTGGACCTCATGGTAGTGCCGACCGCGCCCACGCACCCCACCATCGAAGCGATGCTCGCCGACCCGGTGGTGCTGAACCGCCAGCTCGGGGCCTACACCAACTTCGTCAACCTGCTGGACTACGCCGCGCTGTCGGTGCCCAGCAGCTTCCGCACGGACGGCCTGCCGTTCGGCATCACCCTGATCGGCCGCTGCGGCAGCGACTGGCAGCTCGCCGAGCTGGGCCAGCGCTACCACCATGCCGCCGGTCTGACCCAGGGCGCCACCGGCCGGCCGCTGCCCGAGCCCCAGCCCATCGCGGGCCTGACCCAGGCCGCGCCGCCGCGCGTGCGTGTGGCCGTGGTCGGGGCGCACCTCTCGGGCATGCCGCTCAACGGCCAGCTCACCGAACGCGGCGCCACGCTGATCTGCCGCACCCACACCGCGCCGGTCTACCGCCTCTACGCGCTGCCCGACATCACGCCGCCCAAACCCGGCCTGCTGCGCGTGGCGCCGGGGGAGGGCGGGCGCATCGAGATCGAGGTGTGGGAGATGCCGCTCTCCGAATACGGCGGCTTTGTCGCGCTGGTGCCCGCGCCCCTGTCCATCGGCAGCCTG
This sequence comes from Hydrogenophaga pseudoflava, assembly GCF_031020795.1. Classification (GTDB taxonomy): domain Bacteria; phylum Pseudomonadota; class Gammaproteobacteria; order Burkholderiales; family Burkholderiaceae_C; genus Hydrogenophaga; species Hydrogenophaga pseudoflava_A. The sequence continues at coordinate 284,023 of NZ_JAVHJP010000006.1, read as the reverse complement.
CAGCTGGCCGACGGCAGCAGCGTGCAGGGCTTCCTGTGCGAGCCCCGGGCGCTGCAGGGCGCGGCCGACATCACCCACCTGGGTGGCTGGCGTGCTTACCTGGCTTCCGTGGCGCCGGCGCGCCTGGCCTTTCCCTGAACCCGCAGGAGTCCAGACATGAAACAACACCGATGGGGAAGCAGCGCTGCCATCGCCCGGAAAGGGAGAGGGCGATGACGGAAGAGCAGACCCTGGCCTATGTGCGGGCCGTCGCGGCGGTGGTGGGCCTGCCGCTGGACGACGAGCAGATTGCGCGCGTGGCGGTGCACCTGCAGCGCACGGCCGGCCTCGCGGCCACGCTGGAAGACGTCCCGCTGGAACCGCACGACGAGCCGGCCGAGCTGTTTTGCCCGGCGCCCTTCGACCAGCCCCGTTGAGCCGCGCCATGCCCACGCTTTCACTTTCTCAAACGGTGCAGGCCATCGCCAGCGGCGAGTGCAGCGCCGCCGAGGTGTTGGAGACCTGCATCGCCCGCATCGAGGCCACCGACGCCCGCGTGAACGCTTTCACCGGCACCCGCTTCGACGCGGCCCGCGTACAGGCGGCACAGGTGGACGCCCGGCGCGCACGTGGCGATGCCCTGGGACCGCTGGCCGGCGTGCCGTTCGCGGTGAAGAACCTGTTCGACATCGCGGGCGAGGTCACGCTGGCCGGCTCCAAGGTGAACCGCTCGCGCCCGCCCGCCACCACCGACGCGGTGCTGGTGCAGCGCCTGCAGGCCGCGGGCGCGGTGCTGGTGGGCTCGCTCAACATGGACGAGTTCGCCTACGGCTTCACCACCGAAAACACCCACTACGGCCCGACGCGGAACCCGCACAACCCGGACTGCACGGCCGGCGGGTCCTCGGGCGGTTCGGGTGCGGCGGTGGCCGCGGGCCAGGTGCCGCTCACGCTGGGTTCCGACACCAACGGTTCGATCCGCGTGCCCTCATCGTTCTGCGGCATCTGGGGCCTCAAGCCCACCTTCGGGCGGCTCTCGCGGCGCGGCAGCTTCCCCTTCGTGCACAGCATCGACCACCTCGGCCCCTTCGCCGACGACCTGCCGGGCCTGGCCCTGGCCTACGACGCGCTGCAGGGCGCCGACCGGCTGGACCCGGGCTGCTTCGCGACCGCGGTGGAGCCCACCACGGGCTCGCTCGCCCAGGGCGTGGAGGGCTTGCGCGTGGGCGTGCTCGGTGGCTACTTCGAGGCGATGGCCACACCGGCGGCGCGCGAGGCCGTGGCCCTGGCGGCCGACGCGCTGGGCGCTCACACCGCCGTGCAGCGCGGTGTCGAATGGCCCGACGCCGCCGCCGCGCGCGCCGCGGCCTTCATCGTCACCGCCAGCGAGGGCGGGCAGCTGCACCTGGACAGCCTGCGCACGCGGGCGGCCGACCACGAGCCGCTGTCGGTGGACCGCCTCATCGCGGGCGCGCTGCAGCCGGCCGCCTGGTACGTGCGCGCGCAGCGCTTCCGCCGCCGCTACCGCGACCGGGTCAATGCCCTGTTCCGCGACTGGGACGTGCTGATCGCGCCCGCCACGCCCTTGGCCGCGCCGGCCATCGGCAGCGAGTGGGTCGACATCAATGGCCAGCGTCTGCCGTGCCGGCCCTCCATCGGGCTGCTCACGCAACCAGTGTCGTTCTCGGGCTGCCCGGTGGTGGCCGCGCCCATGTGGCCGGGTGGCACTGGCGGCCTGCCGATTGGCGTGCAGCTGATTGCTGCGCCCTGGCGCGAAGACCTGGCGCTGCGCGCCGGCTGGGCGCTGGCGCAGTCGGGCGTGGCGAAAGTGAAGGAGACCTTGTTGTGATGATCAATGAGCCCGATGTGCTGGCCGAAGTGACGGCTGTGTTCGAGCGCTACGAAATCGCCCTGGTGGGCAACGACGTGGCCGTGCTCGACGAGCTGTTCTGGAACAGCCCGCACACGCTGCGCTATGGCGCCACCGAAAACCTCTACGGCTACGACGCCATCCGCGAATTCCGCGCCGGCCGCCCCTCGGCCGGGCTGGCGCGCACGCTGGGCAAGACCGTCATCACCACCTACGGCCGCGACTTCGCCACCGCCAACACCGAGTTCTTCCGCGCCGGCAGCGACCGCACCGGTCGCCAGAGCCAGACCTGGATGCGCACGCCCGAGGGCTGGCGCGTGGTCTCGGCCCACGTGAGCCTGCTGACCTGATTCCGTTCACCACCGCTTCCCTCCACCCCCCCCACCAGGAGCTTTTCCCATGAGCCATGTCCTCTTCAACCGCCGCGATTCGATCAAGACCCTGGCCGCGCTCGGCGCGGCGGCCAGCAGTCCCTTTGCCTTCGCGCAGAAGCCCATCACCGTGGGTGTGATCTACGTCGGACCGCGCGACGACTACGGCTACAACCAGGCCCAGGCCGAAGCCGCGGCCATGCTCAAGAAGATGCCGGGTGTGAAGGTGGTGGAGGAGGAAAACGTGCCCGAGACCGCGGCGGTGCAGCGCACCATGACCGGCATGATCGCGCAGGACGGGGCGAGCCTCGTCTTCCCCACGTCCTTCGGCTACTTCGACCCGCACATGCTGGCGGTGGCCGCCAAGTACCCCGATGTGCGCTTCGCCCACTGCGGCGGCATGTGGACCGAGGGCAAGCACCCGAAGAACACGGCCAGCTTCTTCGGCTACATCGACGAGTGCCAGTACCTCAACGGCGTCATCGCCGGGCACATGAGCAAGAGCAAGAAGATCGGCTTCATCGCCGCCAAGCCGATCCCGCAGGTGCTGCGCAACATCAACGCCTTCACCATGGGCGCGCGCTCGGTCGACCCGAAGATCACCTGCAGCGTGATCTTCACCGGCGACTGGTCGATGCCGGTCAAGGAGGCCGAAGCCACCAACAGCCTGGCCGACCAGGGCGTGGACGTGTTCACCATGCACGTGGACGGCCCCAAGGTGATCGTGGAGACGGCGGCCAAGCGCGGCAAGATGGTCTGCGGCTACCACGCCAGCCAGGCCAAGCTCGCGCCCCAGGCCTACCTCACGGGCGCCGAGTGGAACTGGCTGACCGCCTACACAAGCTTCATCGACGCGGCGCGCAGCGGCAAGCCGCACCCCAACTTCGTGCGCGGCGGGCTGAAGGACGGCTTCGTGAAGATGTCGGCCTACGGCCCCGCGGTCACCGACGCGGCCAAGAAGCAGGCCGACGGCGTGAAGGCGCAGATGATGGCCGGCAGCTTCGACATCTTCAAGGGCCCGCTCAAGGACAACAAGGGCGCCACCATCATCCCGGCCGGCAAGGCGTTCAAGCAGACCGACCTGGAGCTGGAGAAGATGAACTACCTGGTCGAAGGCGTGATCGGCTCCGTCTGAAGGCGCGGCGGCCATGCGCAACGTCCTCCTTCCCGTCGGCGCCATCGCCGTGGCCCTGCTGCTGTTCGGCCTCATCGTCTCGTTCGCGGGGGTGAGCCCGGTCGAGGTCTGGGTGCTGCTGTTCAAGGGCGCGTTCGGCGACTGGTACTCGTGGCAGAACACGCTGCAGCGCGCCGCGCCGCTGATGCTGGCCGCCCTGTGCGTGGCGATTCCCGCCCGGGCGGGGCTGGTGGTCATCGGCGGGGAGGGCGCGCTGGTGCTCGGTGGTCTGGCCAGTGCCGCGCTGGCGCAGGCCCTGCCGTTGCCGGGCGGCCTCGCCGGAACGGTGATGGTGTGCGTGGCCGGGGCGCTGGCCGGGGGCCTGTGGGTGGCGCTGGCGGGCTGGCTGCGCCAGTACCGCGGCATCAACGAGACCATCAGCAGCCTGCTGCTGGCCTATGTGGCCATCGGCCTGTTCAAGCACCTGGTGGAAGGGCCGCTGCGCGACCCGGCCAGCCTGAACAAACCGTCCACGCCCGCGCTCGACGAAGGCCTGCTCATTGGCACCATCGCAGGCTCCGACGTGCACTGGGGCCTGGTGGTCGGGGTGGTGGCGTGTCTGGCCGCAGGCCTGTGGTTGCGCCTGACGCCCTCGGGTTTTGCGGTGCGTGTGGTCGGCGGCAACCCGCGCGCGGCCCAGCTGGTGGGCCTGCCCGCCACGCGGCTGGTGCTGCTGGCCTGCGCACTCGGCGGCGCGGCGGCCGGTCTGGCCGGCGCGGTGGAAGTTGCGGCCGTACACACCAGCGCCAACGCCGCGCTGATCGCCGGGTACGGCTACGCCGGCATCCTGGTCTCGTTCATGGCGCGCCACCACCCGTTGGCGGTGATCCCGGTGGCCATTCTGTTCGGTGGTTTCGGGGCGGCTGGCAGCCTGCTGCAACGCCGCCTGGGCCTGCCCGATGCGTCGGTGCTGCTGCTGCAAGGCATCGCCTTCGTGCTGATCCTGGCCAGCGAAGCGCTGCGCGACACCGACTGGAAGGCCTGGTTCGCCAAGCTCGCCCGTGTCCCGTCGGAGGGACCGGCGCCACAAGGAGAGAAGGCATGACCGCGGACCAATTGATCATCTTCCTCTCCGGCATCGTCGGCGGCGCGTTGCGCGTGGGCGTGCCTTTTCTGTTCGTGAGTCTGGGCGAGTGCCTGACCGAGAAGTCGGGCCGCATCAACCTGGGTCTTGAAGGCGTGCTGGTGCTCTCGGCCATGACGGCCTTCGGTGCCTCCTACCTCAGCGGTTCACCCTGGCTGGGTGTGATGGCCGGAGCCGTGGCCGGTGCGCTGCTGGCCACGCTGCACGGCCTGCTGTGCTCGCTGCCGCGGGTCAACGACGTCGCCACCGGCATCGCGCTCATGCTGCTGGGCATGGGCCTGGCTTTCTACCTCGGCAAGCCGCTGATCCAGCCGCAGGCGCCGCAGCTGCCGGCGCTGTCGCTCGGCGGCTGGAGCGACTCGCCCGCGGTGCGCGCGGCGCTGGAGGTCAACGCGCTGTTGCCGCTCGGCTTGCTCATGGCCGTCCTGCTGTGGTGGGCGTTTGCGAACACGCGCCTGGGTTTGCTGGTGCGCCTGGCGGGCGATTCGGCCAACGCCACGCGGGCGCTGGGCTATTCGGTCTCGGGCATCCGCATCGCGGCCACCGCGGCGGGTGGCTTCATCGCCGGGCTGGGTGGCGCCTCGTTCACGCTGTTCTACCCCGGCAGCTGGAACGAGGGCATCTCCAGCGGCCAGGGCCTGATCGCGGTGGCGCTGGTGATCTTCGCGCGCTGGAGCCCGCTGCGCTGCGTCGGTGCGGCGCTGCTGTTCGGTGGCGCGGGCGCCATCGGGCCGGCGCTGCAGTCGGTCGGCATCGGCTGGGGCTACCACCTCTTCAACATCGTTCCCTATGTGCTCACGCTGCTGATCCTGGTGCTCACCTGCCGCCCGGGCGTGGTGGTGCCGGGCAGCCCGGGCGAACTCTCGTCCACACGCTAGGAGAAACCCATGAGCGGACTCGGCGGTCTCAACAAATCGAAGCACGGCGTGGTCGTGGGTCTGGTGCAGCTGCAACTGCCGGTGGTGGAAACGCCGGCACAGCTGGCGGCGCAGACGCAGCGCATCTGCGAGCTGGTGGGCAAGGCCCGGCGCAACCAGGGCAGCATGGACCTGGTGGTGTTCCCCGAGTACGCGCTGCACGGCCTCTCGATGAGCACGGCACCCGAGCTCATGGTGTCGCTGGACGGCCCCGAGGTGGCGGCCTTCAAGCAGGCCTGCGTGGACCACCGCATCTGGGGCTGCTTCTCCATCATGGAGGCCAACCCCGGCGGCAACCCCTACAACAGCGGCCTCATCATCGACGACACCGGCGCGATCCGCCTCTACTACCGCAAGCTGCACCCCTGGGTGCCGGTGGAGCCCTGGGAGCCCGGCAACCTGGGTGTGCCGGTGTGCATTGGTCCCAACGGCAGCAAGCTCTCGCTCATCATCTGCCACGACGGCATGTTCCCCGAGATGGCGCGCGAGGCGGCCTACAAGGGCGCCGAGATCATCCTGCGCACCGCCGGCTACACCGCGCCCATCCGCCACGCCTGGAAGATCACCAACCAAGCCAACGCCTTCCAGAACCTGGCCATCACCGCCAGCGTCTGCCTGTGCGGCAGCGACGGCAGCTTCGACTCCATGGGCGAGGGCATGTTCTGCAGCTTCGACGGCACGGTGATCACCGAAGGCGGCGGTCGCGCCGACGAGATCATCACCGCCGAACTGCGGCCCGACCTGGTGCGCGAGGCGCGCCAGGGCTGGGGTGTGGAGAACAACATCTACCAGCTCTACCACCGGGGCTACGTGGCGGTGAAGGGCGGGGCGCAGGACTGCCCCTACACCTACATGCACGACATGGCCGCCGGCGCCTACCGGTTGCCCTGGACCGTGGACGTGACCGACGGCACGCCCTGCGGTTTCGACGCGCCCACGCGCTCGTACAAAGGCCCGGAGACGCACCCGCTGGTGCCGGATTCGGCGGTGGTCAACCTGAAGAAGGCGGCCTGAACCATGGAACGCTTCATCGACGCCAACCCCTACGCCTGGCCCTACAACGGTGATCTGAGGCCCGAGAACACCGCGCTGATCGTGATCGACATGCAGACCGACTTCTGCGGCATCGGCGGCTATGTGGACCAGATGGGCTACGACATCTCGCTCACGCGCGCACCGATTGCGCCGCTGCAGACGCTGATGGCCGCCATGCGCAGCGCCGGCTACGCGGTCATGCACACCCGCGAAGGCCACCGGCCCGACCTCTCGGACCTGCCGGCGAACAAGCGCTGGCGCTCGCGCCAGATCGGCACCAACGGCGTGGGCATCGGCGACGACGGGCCCTGCGGGCGCATCCTGGTGCGCGGCGAGCCGGGCTGGGAGATCATTCCCGAACTCGCGCCGCTGCCGGGCGAGGTGGTGATCGACAAGCCGGGCAAAGGCTCGTTCTACGCCACCGACCTGGAACTGCTGCTGCGCACGCGCGGCATCGGCAACCTGCTGCTCGCCGGCATCACCACCGACGTCTGCGTGCACACCACCATGCGCGACGCCAACGACCGCGGCTTCGAGTGCCTGCTGCTGTCGGACTGCACCGCCGCGACCGACCGCGGCAACCACGAGGCCGCGCTCAAGATGATCACCATGCAGGGCGGCGTGTTCGGCGCGCACGCCCCGTCTGCCGCCGTTCTGGAGGCCCTCGCATGACCGACGACGCACCCATTGGCGGCCTGCCGCCAGCCACCGGCGCTCTGGCGCTGGACACCTACGACATGGGCATGCGCTTCGGCAGCTTCCAGGCGCTGCAGGGCGTGAGCATGAAGGTCGCGCCGGGCACGGTGCACGCCCTGCTGGGCGAAAACGGCGCCGGCAAGAGCACGCTGGTGAAGTGTGTGGCGGGCTTTCAGCGGCCCACCAGCGGCAGCATCCTGATCGACGGGCGCGAACAGGCCATTCCCAACCCGGTGGTGGCGCGCACCCTGGGCATCGGCATGGTCTACCAGCACTTCACGCTGGCGCCGGGCATGACCGTGGCCGAGAACCTGCTGCTGGCCGGCGGCCAGACGCCGGGCGTCATCGACTGGAAGCGCCAGCGCGCCGACCTGGCGCAGTTCCTCAAGACCACGCCGTTCCAGCTCGACCTGGACGCGCGCCCGCAGGAACTTGCCGCGGGGGAGAAGCAGAAGCTGGAACTGCTCAAGCAGCTCTACCTGAAGCCGCGGCTGCTGATCCTGGACGAACCCACCTCGGTGCTCACGCCGCAGGAGGCCGACGAGGTGCTGGGTCATGTGCGCGAGTTCGCGCGCAGCGGCCAGTGCACGGTGCTGATCATCACGCACAAGTTCCGCGAGGTGATGGCCTACGCCGACGACGTGACGGTGCTGCGGCGCGGCCGCGCGGTGCACCACTGCGCCGTGGCGGACACCACGCCGGTGCTGCTGGCGCAGGCCATGGTGGGCGGCGGTGCCGACAGCGTGATGTCTGCAGAGCCGATGGTTACAGCGGGTGCGCCGGCCAGCGACGAGGTGTCGCTGGCGGTCGACGGCCTGCAGGTGATGGGCGACCGCGGCACGCTGGCCGTGCAGGACCTCAGCCTGGCCGTGGCACGCGGCGAGATCCTGGGCGTGGCCGGCGTGTCGGGCAACGGCCAGCGCGAACTGGTGGAGGCGCTGGTGGGCCAGCGCCCCCGCGCGGCGGGCACGGTGACGGTGCAGGGCCAGCCCTATGGCGCGCGGCGCGAGGAGAACCACCGCCTGAAAGTTCGCAGCCTGCCCGAGGAGCCGCTGCGCAACGCCTGCGTGGGCGATCTCTCGGTGGCCGAGAACATGGCGCTGCGCGATTTCGACCGCGCGCCGCTGTGCAGCGGGGGCCACCTGCGCTTTGGCCAGTGGCGCAGCCGTGCACGCGAATGGATCGCCGGCTACGGCATCAAGACGCAGGGCGAGGACGCGCCGATCCGCAGCCTCTCGGGTGGCAACGTGCAGCGCGCCGTGCTGGCGCGCGAGCTGCACGGCGACATCAGCGTGCTGATTGCCGCCAACCCGGTGTTCGGTCTGGACTTCGCGGCGGTCAAGGAGATCCACACCCGGCTGCGCGGCGTGCGCAACCAGGGCGGGGCGGTGCTGCTGATCAGCGAGGACCTGGACGAACTGCTGGAACTGGCCGACCGCATCGTGGTGATGAGCGAGGGCCGCTTCGTGTTCGAGACACTGGCCGCGAACGCCGAGCGACATGAAATCGGTGCCCACATGGGCGGAGGACATTGACCATGTTGATCCCGGCACAACCCTTCCCCTACGAGTTCGACCTGGCGCACAGCGCGCTGGTGATCATCGACATGCAGCGCGATTTCATCGAACCTGGCGGCTTTGGCGAAACCCTGGGCAACGACGTGTCGCTGCTGTCGGCCATCGTGCCGGCCTGCCAGGCGGTGCTGCAGGCCTGGCGCGGCGCCGGTGGCCTGGTGGTGCACACGCGCGAGGCGCACCGGCCCGACCTCTCGGACTGCCCGCCTGCCAAGCGCCTGCGCGGCAACCCCGCGCTGCGCATCGGGGACCAAGGGCCGATGGGGCGCATCCTCGTGGCGGGCGAGCCGGGCAACCAGATCATTCCCGAGCTCGCGCCGGTGGATGGCGAGATCGTGATCGACAAGCCGGGCAAGGGCGCCTTCTGCGCCACCGGGCTGCACGAGATCCTGCAGGACCACGGCATCAGCCACCTGCTGTTCATGGGCGTGACCACCGAGGTCTGCGTGCAGACCAGCATGCGCGAAGCCAACGACCGGGGCTACGACAGCCTGCTGCTGGAGGACTGCACCGAGAGCTATTTCCCGCACTTCAAGGCTGCCACGCTGGACATGCTGCGCGCCCAGGGGGGCATCGTCGGCTGGACCGCACCCAGCGCGGCCGTCCTGACCGCACTCGGATCGGTGGCCGGACAACACTGCTAGAGTTTCTCCGTGAGCAACACCACCGCGACCGTCCACCCCATCGATCCCGTTTCTTCGCAGCCCTCGCGTGCCGAAGAGGTCTATGCGCAGCTCAAGCGGGACATTGCCGATTTCCGGCTGGTGCCCGGGGACCGCTTCAGCGAACACGACATCTGCAACCGCCTGGCGGTTTCGCGCACGCCGGTGCGTCAGGCCCTGTTCCGCCTGCAGCAGGAAGGGCTGGTGGAGGTGATGTTCCGCAGCGGCTGGCGCGTGCTGCCGTTCGACTTCGACCGTTTCGACCAGCTCTACGACCTGCGCATGGTGCTGGAGACCGCCGCGGCACAGCGCCTTTGCCAGCAGGAAGCGGTCGAACCATCGCCCTTGCTGGAAGGCCTGAAGGAGCGCTGGCTGGTGCCGGTGGGCGAGCGCAGCAGCGACGCCGCGCAGGTGGCCGCCTGGGACGAAGCCTTCCACGAAACCCTGGTGCAGGCCGCGGGCAACCCCGAAATGGCGCGCGTGCACCACGAGGTGACCGAGCGCATCCGCATCATCCGGCGGCTCGATTTCCTCAAGCAGATGCGCATCGACGCGACCTACGAGGAACACGCCAAGATCCTGCGCGCCATCCTGGCGCGCAAGGCCGACCGTGCCGAGCTTCTGCTTCGCTCGCACATCCAGTCCAGCCAGGTGGAGGTGCGCAAGATCACGCTGCACCAGGTGTTTCTGGCCCGCCAGGCGGTGGCGGGGTGAGCCGTGTGGGCCGGCTGGTTCTGGGCCGGCCGCGCACAATCGCCCGATGTCTGCACCCTCGACAAAATCCCTTTCCGGTTCCGCTTTCGCCACCTTGCTGCTCATCGCTTTCATGATGGGCGCCAACCACGTTGCGGCGCGACTGGCCTTTGACCACGGAGTCACCGTGTCCACCGCGGTGCTGTTCCGCAGCGGCGCCACGGCCCTGGTGGTCTGGCTGATCGTGCGCATGGCGGGGGTGCCGGTGAACCTGGCCGCCGGGCAGAAGCGGGCGCTGCTGAAGATCGGCGTGCTGATCAGTGTGCAGAGCCTGTGCCTGTATTCGGCCGTGGCGCGTCTGCCGGTGGCACTGGCGCTGCTGGCCTTCAACACCTACCCGCTGTGGACGGCGCTGTGGGCGCGCACGCTCAAGGCCGAGCGGGTGGAGCCCGCGCTGCTGCGCGCCATGCCGGTGCTGCTGCTGGGGCTGGCGCTGGCCCTGGATGTGGCAGGCGCCGCGTCGGGGATGGGGGCTTCGGCGCACTGGGGGCGCATCGGCGCAGGGGTGGCTTTTGCGCTGGCGGCCGCGGCCTCGTTCGGTCTGGCGCTGGTGTTCACGCAGCACGAAACGGTGGGGCTGGATGGCCGTGTGCGCACCGCCGCCACCATGGCCCTCGTGGCGCTGGCAGCCCTGGCCGGTGTGGCGGGGCAGGGAGGCTGGTCGCTGCCACAGGCGTCCGCCGGCTGGTGGGGCCTGTTGGGCCTGACGGTGCTCTATGGCACGGCCTTCACCATCATGTTCACCGTGCTTCCCAAGCTGGGCGTGGTGGGCGGCTCGCCGATCATGAACGTGGAGCCCATCTTTGCGCTGGTGCTGGCCTGGGCGGTGCTCGGGCAGCAGGTGGCGCCGGTGCAGGTGCTCGGTGGCCTGCTGGTGGTGGCCACCGTGATGTGGCTGGGGCTGCGGCGCCGCTGACCTCCCGCGCAGTGGTGGAGCGTGGGGCTACGGTTTCGCCGCCAGGGCGCGCAGCTTGTCCTTCTTGCTGGGGCGCTTGCCCTTGACGCCCCCGTTGCCCGGGGCCGGCGGTGGTGGCGTCTCGGTTGGTTCGAAACCTTCCACGGTCTCCAGTGGCAGGCTTAGACCCTGACGCTTCTCGATCAGACGCCAGTGCGCGAGCGACGCGGCGGTCACGAAGCTGACCGCCAGCCCGTTCTGCCCCGCTCGGGCGGTGCGGCCGATGCGGTGCACATGGTCCACCGCCGAGCGCGGCAGGTCGAAGTTCACCACCACCGGCAGGCCTTCGATGTGGATGCCGCGCGCGGCCAGGTCGGTGGTGACCAGCACGTCCCAGCGGCCGGCCTTGAACTCGTCCAGCGTGGCCTGTCGCGCGCCCTGACTCATGCCTCCGTGGAAAGCCGTGGCGTAGACCTCGCCCTGATGCAGCTTGTTGGCCAGCCGCTCGGCCGCGTACTGCGTGGCGACGAACACCAGCACCGGCTTCCAGCCTTCGTTTTTCATCAGCTGGCGCAGCAGCTGGGTGCGTCGCTTCTCGTCGACGGCAAAGGCGCGCTGCTGCACCACCGGTGCGGTCGGGTCGCCCTCGGGCGTGGGCACGTCGATCCGCACCGGGTCGCGCAGCAACCGTTGCGCCATGGCTTCGACCGCCGGAGGCACCGTGGCCGAGAACAGCAGGTTCTGGCGCTTGGCCGGCAGCAGGCCCAGCACGCGCGCCAGCTCGTCCGCAAAGCCCAGGTCCAGGAGGCGGTCGGCTTCGTCAAGCACCAGCAGCTCCAGCGCGTCCAGCCGCAGGCCGTTGTGCTCCACCAGGTCCAGCAGCCGGCCGGGCGTGGCCACCACCACGTCGGCGCCTCCGCGCAACGCCATCAGCTGCGGGTTGATCGAGACGCCTCCGAAGGCGACGACCAGTTTCGGCCGCCGGGGCAGCGCCTGCGCCAGAGAGCGCAGCACCTCGCCGACCTGGGCCGCCAGTTCGCGCGTGGGCACCAGCACCAGCGCCCTGGTGCGGCGCGGCCCAATGCCGGCACTGTCCAGCCAGCGCTGCAGCAGGGGTAGGGCGTAGGCGGCGGTCTTGCCCGAGCCGGTGCGGGCGCTGGCCAGCAGATCGCGGCGGGCGAGCACGGCTGGAACCGCCTCGGTCTGGATGGGGGTGGGGGCGCTGAAACCAAGGCCGGCAGCGGCCTGGGCGAGGGCGGGCGCGAGGCCCAGGGAGGAAAAAGGCATGGCCCCGATTGTCGGTGACGCGCTACGATCCCGGCCCATGAAATCACGACCTTCTTCTGGCGGCCTCGTCTATTCGACCGAATCGGGGCGCATGTGCCCGGGCTGCCGCCAGCCGGTGGCTTCGTGCCGCTGTGGCGAGCCGGCTGCGCCCAAGGGCGATGGCGTGCTGCGCGTCTCGCGCGAGACCAAGGGTCGGGGCGGCAAGGCGGTGACCGTGGTCAAAGGTGCGGCGCTGGATGCGGCGGGTGTGGCGGCGCTGGGCAAGCAGCTGCGCACGCTCTGCGGCAGCGGCGGCACGGTCAAGGACGGTGTGATCGAGGTCCAGGGCGACCACGTCGAGCGTGTGATCGAAGCGCTCAAGGCCCAGGGCCACTCGGTCAAGCGCGCGGGCGGCTGAGTGCGCTTTTCAGAGTTCCCCGGCGGAGATCAGTGTCAGCACATCGGGCTGCATCAACTCCTCCAGCGCGGGGTCCTGGGACGGTCGCAGCATCCACAGTGCCATGGCCAGCGCCACCAGCGCACCGGTCCACAGGACCGGGTGCAGGCGCCAACCCGCCTGCAACGAGGCCAGCGGGCCGTGCCAGGTCGCCATCACCGCCGGAGGCCGGGCCTGGCGCCATTGCGCGAGCACGCGCGCCTGCAGGGCGTCGGAGCCTTCGTCGGTGCCCTGCGCCAGCGTGTGCTTCAGCTGCTCCCGGAGCGCCTCGTCGTGTCCAGTGTCGCGGTCGTGGGGGGCGGAAGTGTTCATGACGGGGTCTCCTGGAGGCATCGTCGCAGGGCCGCTTTGGCCCGGTGCAGCAGCTGGTGGGCGGCGTTGGTGTCGAGTTCGAGTGAGCGTGCGATCCCGGCCGCATCCGCATCGGCGTAGGCCCACATGGCCAGGGCCATGCGCTGGCGGGCCGGCAGCCGGAGCATGGCGGCCTGCAGCCTGCGTGCATCCAGGCACTCACCGGCGGGACCGCTGGCGTCGCAGCCAGCCGGACCGGCGTCGATCCATTCGGCCAGCTGTTCGGGGTCGGTGCTCAGTTCTCGGCGCCGGACGAGCCAGGTCTTGCAACGGTTGATCACGATGGTGTTGAAGTAGGTGGCCAGGGCGGCGCCACCGGTCTCGGACGGCCGGGCACCCCAGAGCCGCAGAAAGGACTCCTGCACCACGTCTTCGGCGTCCTCCGGTTTGGTCAGAAGTTGCCGCGCCAGCCCCATGGCCTGAGGGGTGAGGCGGCGCACCAGCTGGATCGCGCTGGGTTCGTGTCCCTCGCAGGCGGCGCGCCACATGGCCCAGTCGCTGCTCATTCCGTGCGCAGCTTCTCGCGCAGCGCGCGGCGTTCGGCCGGGGTCATCCGTTCCAGCGTTTCGCGGCGCTCACGCAGCAGGGCGCTGCGTTCGGCGGGTGTCATCTCGCGCAACTTCTCGCGGCGTTCGTCGGCCAGCCGGCGTTTTTCCTCCGGTGACATGGCCTGCCAGCGGTCGCGGGCGTCGTCGATCAGGGCCTGCCGTTCGTGCGGCGGCAGGCTGACCAGCAGCGCACGCAGCCGCTCGCGGAACACCTGCCGTTCTTCCGGGGTGGCGCGTTTGAGCCGCTCGCGGATGTCGGCCTGGCGCTGGAGGCGCTGCGCGGGTGTGAGCCGCTGCCATTCCTGCGCGTCGGGCACAGGCACCGGCGCGGCCTGCGCGGGTAGGCCATGTGTGGCCAGAGCCAGCAGGCAGCAAGACAGCAGTCGATGGAACCGTAACGGCATGGAGCGGATGGAAAAGACAGTGGGGCGGCACCGGTTCAACCTCCGGAGTCCGTGGTACTTACGCTTTTCCGACTGTTTTTCTCGGCCATGGACGTCGGCCCGTAAGGCGTGCGGGGCGGCCGCGGTTCAACAGGCACACGGGCCGGGGTGGTCCGTGCACCACCTAGGAGGAAAACCACCATGTCATTCTGGCTCAAACCCCTCACCGCATCGGTCCTGGTGCTGGGCGCCGTCACCGCCGCCCAGGCCATGACGCCGGCCGAGCGCCAGGCCCGGCGCGTCGACAACCGCCAGGCGCGGCAGGCCGAACGCATCGACCAGGGCGTGGCCTCGGGCCAGCTGACACGGCGCGAAGAAAAGCGCCTGGAACACCAGCAGCAGCACATCGCCAACATGGAGCACCGCATGGAGAGTGACGGCAAGGTCACGGGCCGGGAGGCGGTGCGCATGGAGCACGCGCAGGACCGGGCGAGCCGGAACATCCACCGAAAGAAGCACAACCGGAGGAACTGAAAAATCAGGCTCAGCGGCTCCGCGCCAAGGTGGTGCTGGGGCTTTCGCCGTAGGCCTGCTGGTAGGCTGCGGCAAAGCGGCCGGGGTGCTCGAAGCCCCAGCGCGCCGCGGTCTGCAGCACCCGGGTGTCCGTGCCCGGATGCAGCAGGTCGTGCCGCACGCGTTCCAGCCGCAGGCGCCGGATGTGCGCCATCGGCGTGGTGCCGCGCTCGCGGGCGAACAGCTGCTGCACCAGGCGCACGCTGCTGTTGACCGCTCGCGCCAGGTCGGCCACGGTCAGTGGCTGGTCGAGGTGGGCCTCGATGTGGTCCTCCAGTTGCCGCAGCCGAGGTACCGACGCACAGGCGGGGGCGCGGCTCACCGTGGCCGGCGCCCAGGCGACCCGCAGCAGCATGGCCAGCACATGGTCTTCCAGCATGGCGGTGTGCAGCCCCGAGGACGGGTGTTCGCCGCCGGGCTGCAGCAGTGCGGCGAGGTAGTGCATCAGCTGCCACCAGTGCGCGCCCGACCCCTGGCGCAGGTCCAGCCGGGGTGCCAGGCGCAGGGCGGCGGCGGTCTCGTTGCCGCTGAGGGCCGCCGCCACGTGCAGCAGCCGCTGGCGGTCGATGCGCAGCATGAACTGGTCGCAGTCGCCCGACCACTCCATGCGCACCGCGTCCTGCGGCGAGATCACCGTGGCCTCGCCAGCGGCGCTGAGGTGCCGTGCGTTCTGGTGCCAGACCGCCGCCTCGCCGGCCAGCGGCATCTGCACGAGGAAGAAGTCGCCCAGCCGGTCGGGGTCGATGCGCACCGCGGCGCCGTGCGCGAGGCGGTTGAGCGAGACCGAGGGGCCGAGGGCGCGGTGGTGCATGCGGGCGCGCACGCGCTGGCGGCCGCCGATCACCGACAGCTCGTGCGGCTTGTAGATGCGCGCGATCTGCTCGCGGGTTTCGTCGAGGTCGTCGGAGGCCAGCACCGACAGCGGCGCCCAGGCCGGACCACTGGGGGCGGCCCGGTCCAGCCACGCGGGCGCGGCGAGCGGTCGGGGGGAGGGCGCTGGGCTGGGTGCCATGCGGGGCATGTTAGTGATTACCCGGGGTTTTTCACTTATCGGATACCCGCGTTCGTTCTTCGGATGGTCTGCGCGGCGGCCCGCTTCCAGAATGGCCCGGTTCGCTGTCCACACCTTGTTCCACTTCACGAGGAGAGCCGCCATGAACCTGCAGACCAAGTACCTGCTCGACGAAAGCCAGATGCCCAAGTTCTGGTACAACATCCAGGCCGACCTGCCCAAGGCGCTGCCCGCCGTGCTGCACCCCGGCACCCTGCAGCCCATCGGACCCGACGACCTGGCGCCGCTGTTCCCGATGGAGCTGATCATGCAGGAGGTCAGCACCGAGCGCGAGATCGAGATTCCCGAACCGGTGCGCGACATCTACCGGCTCTGGCGCCCGGCGCCGCTGTACCGCGCCCACCGGCTGGAGAAGGCGCTCGGCACGCCGGCCAAGATCTTCTACAAGTACGAAGGCGTCAGCCCTGCCGGCAGCCACAAGCCCAACACCGCCATCCCGCAGGCCTTCTACAACAAACAGGCGGGCGTCAAGCGCCTGACCACCGAGACCGGCGCCGGCCAGTGGGGCACCTCGCTGTCGTTCGCGGGCTCGCTGTTCGACCTCGAAGTGCTGGTGTTCCAGGTGCGCGTGTCCTACGACCAGAAGCCCTACCGCCGCGCGGTGATGGAAACCTACGGCGCGCGCTGCCTGCCCTCACCGTCGAACCAGACCGAATACGGCCGCAGCGTGCTGGCCCAGCGACCCGACCACCCCGGCAGCCTGGGCATCGCGATTTCCGAAGCGGTTGAGCTGGCGGTGCAGCGCGAGGACACCAAGTACGCGCTGGGCTCGGTGCTCAACCACGTGCTGATGCACCAGACCATCATCGGCCTCGAAGCCATGGAACAGTTGCAGATGGCCGACGCCTGGCCGGACGTGGTGGTCGGCTGCACCGGTGGCGGGTCGAACTTCGCGGGCATTGCCTTCCCCTTCATCGGCCACGCCCTGCGCGGCGGCCGCCAGTCGCGCATCGTGGCGGTCGAGCCGGCGGCCTGCCCGTCGCTCACGCGCGGCAAGTACGCCTACGACTTCGGCGACACCGGGCACATGACGCCGCTGACCAAGATGCACACCCTGGGCAGCACCTTCACGCCGCCGGGCTTCCACGCCGGCGGCCTGCGCTACCACGGCATGGCACCGCTGGTGAGCCACTGCAAGGAGCTGGGCCTGCTCGACGCCGTGGCCTACACCCAGGGCCAGTGCTTCGAGGCCGGCGTGACTTTCGCGCGCGCCGAGGGCATCGTGCCCGCGCCCGAGGCCAACCACGCGGTCAAGGGCGCCATCGAGGAGGCCCTGCGCTGCAAGCGCGAAGGCAAGAGCGAGACCATCCTGTTCAACCTCTGCGGCCACGGCCACTTCGACATGGCGGCCTACCAGAAGTACTTCGCAGGCGAGCTCAAGGACGAGCAGTACGACGAAAAGGAACTGGCCATGGCGCTGTCGGGCCTGCCCAGCGTGCCCGAACCCGCTTAAGTTCCGGTAGGGTCAGGGCTGGAACAGTTCGAGCAGGCGGTCCAGCCCGCCCATGTCGATGGCGACCTTGGCCTGGGCGCGCACCTTGGGCTTGGCGCGGTAGGCCACCGACAGACCGGCCACGCCCATCATCTCCAGGTCGTTGGCGCCGTCGCCCATGGCGATCGCCTGTGCCGGGGAGCAGCCGATCAGGCTGCAGGTGCGCAGCAGGGTCTCCTTCTTCATCGCACCGTCGCAGATGTCGCCCCAGCTCTGGTCCAGCAGGCGGCCGGTGAGCTGGCCGTCGACGATCTCCAGCTGGTTGCTGCGCGCGAAGTCCAGCGCCAGCCGGTCGCGCAGGCGTTCGGCGAAGTAGGTGAAGCCGCCGCTGACGAGCAGCACCTTGAGCCCCGCCGCCTTGCAGGCCAGCACCAGCTCGGCCGCGCCGGGGTTCAGGCGCAGGCGCGCGCGGTAGACATGCGCGAGGTGTTCCTCGGTCACGCCCTTGAGCAGGGCAACCCGGCGGCGCAGGCTGTCCTTGTAGTCGGTGATCTCGCCGCGCATGGCGGCTTCGGTGATGGCTGCCACCTCTGCCTTCCGGCCGGCGGCGTCGGCGATCTCGTCCACGCATTCGATGTTGATCAGCGTGGAGTCCATGTCGAACGCGATCAGCTTGAAGTCGCGCAGGTTCAGGGGCGGCGTGACGCCCTGCACGGTCAGGCCGGGGGCGAATTCGGTGGAAGAGGTCATCCCGGAATTATCGCGGGAGCCGGATGACGCCCCGGTCAGGACTTGGCCGCCGGCAGCACCTTGGAGATCGTGCCGATCTGCTTGCGCAGGTCCGGCCCCACCAGATCGGCCACCGACTGCTGATCACTGGTCACGGTCAGGCCCTGGGCCTGCAGCTGGGCTTTCACGTCCTCGGTGCTCGTGCCGGCCACCTGGGCGAGCACGGTGATGGGGGCCTTGGCCAGCGCACGCACGGGCGGCGCAAAGCCGGGTTCGCTGCCGCTGCTGCCACCGGCCGGGATGAAACTGAGCGCCAGAACCACCGTAAACGCTCCGATCACCACCCGACCGGTGGTCTGTTTCAGGTAGCGCTTGAACGCCGGCATGTTCAGCAGCACGTGCAGGCCGACACCGATCACCATGGCCCAGCTCAGCCACTCGTGCGCGGTCTTGTTCAGGCCCGAATCGAGATGGAAAAACATCAACACGCCGGTGACGGCGGACAGCAGAAAGGCACCCATGACGACGGGTGTGATCCAGGGGCGTTGGGCGGACAGGTTCATTGTTGTTCCTTCAAATTGAAAGCCCCGATGCTGGAGCTCCTGTGTTGAAGTCTGGTCGCCGCTGTGTGAACGGCTGGTGAACGCGTGCCTTTGTTGCTCCTGTTTTTGATGCAGATCAAGCAGCGCCGGCGGTGGCTTCCGTCTTCAGCGGCTGGCCCAGCGAGCGCAGCACGTCGCGCACCATCTGCACCCGGTCTTTCACCTCGGGCAGGGCGCGTTCGATGCGCAGCTTCTCGTTGCCCGCCAGCTTGATGTGCCGGTTCTTCTGGATCAGCTCGATGATTTTCATTGGCTCGATCGGCGGGTTCGCGCGGAAGGTGATGTTGATCACACCCGGCGCCGCATCCACCTTGACCACGCCGTAGGGCTGCGAGAGCACGCGCAGGCGGTGCACGTCGATCAGGGTCTGGGTCTGCGGCGGCAGCTTGCCGAAGCGGTCCACGATTTCCTCCAGCAGGCCGTCGACCTGGTCGGCCGTCTTGGCGGTCGCCAGCTTCTTGTAGAACGACAGGCGCAGGTGCACGTCGCCGCAGTAGTCGTTGGGCAGCAGGGCCGGGGCGTGCAGGTTGATGTCGGTGGTGACGCTCAGCGGGCTCAGCAGATCGGGCTCGCGGCCCGCCTTGAGTGCCTTGACCGCCTCGCTCAGCATCTCGTTGTAGAGCTGGAAGCCGACTTCGAGCATGTTGCCGCTCTGGTTCTCGCCCAGCACCTCGCCGGCGCCGCGGATCTCCAGATCGTGCATGGCGAGGTAGAAGCCGGAGCCCAGTTCCTCCATCTGCTGGATGGCGTCCAGCCGCTGGGCGGCCTGCTTGGTCAGGCCCTCGATCTCGGGCACCAGCAGGTAGGCGTAGGCCTGGTGGTGGCTGCGTCCCACGCGGCCGCGCAGCTGGTGCAGCTGGGCCAGGCCGAACTTGTCGGCGCGGCTCATGACGATGGTGTTGGCCGTGGGCACGTCGATGCCGGTTTCGATGATGGTCGAGCACAACAGCAGGTTGTAGCGCTGCGCCACGAAGTCGCGCATCACGCGCTCCAGCTCGCGCTCGGGCATCTGGCCGTGGGCGATGGCGATGCGCGCCTCGGGCAGGATCTCTTCGAGCTTCTGCTTGCGGTTCTCGATGGTCTCGACCTCGTTGTGCAGAAAGTAGACCTGGCCGCCGCGCTTCAATTCGCGCAGCACGGCTTCGCGGATCACGCCTGTGCCCTCGTTGCGCACGAAGGTCTTGATCGCCAGGCGGCGCTGGGGCGCGGTCGCGATGACCGACAGGTCGCGCAGGCCTTCAAGCGCCATGCCCAGCGTGCGCGGGATCGGTGTCGCCGTCAGTGTGAGCACGTCCACTTCGGCGCGCAGCTGCTTCATCGCCTCCTTGTGGCGCACGCCGAAGCGGTGTTCCTCGTCGATGATGAGCAGGCCCAGGTTCTTGAACTGGGTCTTTTCCGACAGCAGCTTGTGCGTGCCGACCACGATGTCCACGCTGCCGTCGCTGATGCCCTTCATCGCGGCGGTGATCTCCTTCTGCGAGCGGAAGCGGCTCATCTCCGCCACCTTCACCGGCCACTTGGCGAAGCGGTCACTCAGCGTTTGATAGTGCTGTTCGGCCAGCAGCGTGGTGGGCGCCAGAAACGCCACCTGCTTGCCGCCGGTGACGGCCACAAAGGCGGCGCGCAGCGCGACCTCGGTCTTGCCGAAACCCACGTCGCCACAGACCAGGCGGTCCATGGGCTGCGGGCTGATCATGTCCTGGATGACCGCGTGGATCGCGGCCTTCTGGTCGGCGGTTTCCTCAAAGCCGAAGTCGTTGGCGAAGACCTCGTAGTCCTGCGCGCTGAAGCGGAAAGCGTGGCCCTGGCGCGCGGCGCGCCGGGCGTAGATGTTCAGCAGCTCGGCGGCGGCGTCGCGCACCTGTTCGGCGGCCTTGCGCTTGGCTTTCTCCCACTGGCCGCTGCCCAGCTTGTGCAGCGGCGCCTCGTCCGCGCTCACCCCGGTATAGCGGCCGATCAGGCTGAGCTGGCTCACTGGCACATAGAGCACGGCCTTGTCGGCGTATTCCAGGTGCAGGAACTCCTGCAGCGCGGGCGTGCCGTCGGGGTTCTTGTCGCCCATGTCCAGGTTGACCAGCCCACGGTAGCGGCCGATGCCGTGCGCGCTGTGCACCACCGGGTCGCCCACGTTCAGTTCGGACAGGTCCTTGATCAGCGCGTCGACGTCGCTGACCTGTTCCTGCTTCTTGCGCCGGCGCGTGGTCGGTCCGGCGGCGAACAGCTCGGTCTCGGTGACGAAGTCCAGGCTCTCTTCCAGCCAGGAAAAGCCGATGGTGAGGCCCGCGGTGGCGATTCCCACCTTCTCGTCGCTGGCCTGGAACTCGGCCAGCGAATCAAAGGCGGGCGGATTCAGGCCGCTGGCGCGCAGGAAGTCCAGCAGGCTCTCGCGCCGGCCGTCGCTCTCGGCCAGCAGCAGCACCCGGTGGGCGGTGTTGCGGATGTGGCCCTGCAGGCGCGACAACGGGTCTTCTGCGCCGCGCACCGCCGCCAGATTGCCCAGCTTCTGGGCAAAGGCGTTGTCGGCGATGTCCTCCACCGCGGGCCGGATGGCGAGCTGGGCGTGGGCGTTGGCCTGGGCGTAGAACTGCTCCATCGACAGGAACAGACTCTCTGGGGGCAGGGCGGGACGGTCGGGGTCGCCCTTGACCAGGCGGTAGCGGTCCTGTGTGTCCTGCCAGAAGCGCTGGAAGGCTGGTTCCAGATCGCCGTGTAGCACGACGGTGGCCTGCTCGCCCAGGTAGTCGAACACGGTGGCTGTCTCTTCGAAGAACAGCGGCAGGTAGTACTCGATGCCGGCGGTGGCGACGCCGTTGCCCATGTCTTTGTAGATGCGGCTCTTGGTCGGGTCGCCCTCGAGCAGTTCGCGCCAGCGGCTTCGGAAGCGCGCCCGCGCCGGCTCGTCCATGGGGAATTCGCGGCCGGGCAGCAGGCGCACCTCGGGCACGGGGTAGAGACTGCGCTGGCTGTCGGGGTCAAAAGTGCGGATGCTGTCGATCTCGTCGTCGAACAGATCGACCCGGTAGGGCACCTGGGACCCCATGGGGAAGAGGTCGATCAGGCCGCCGCGCACCGCGTATTCGCCGGGACTGACGACCTGGGTGACATGGTTGTAGCCCGCCAGCGTGAGCTGGCCTTTCAGTTTGGCCTCGTCCAGCTTCTGCTTGACCTTGAACTGGAAGGTGTAGCCCGCCAGGAAGGACGGCGGCGCCAGCCGGTAGAGCGCGGTGGTGGCCGGCACCAGCACGATGTCGGCGCCGGTGTCCTTGTCGCGCTGCTGGATGCGCCACAGCGTGGCCAGGCGCTCGCTGATCAGGTCCTGGTGCGGCGAGAAGCTGTCGTAGGGCAGGGTTTCCCAGTCGGGGAAGAGTGCGCAGCGCAGTTCCGGTGCGAAGAACGCCATCTCGTCCATCAGCCGCTGCGCGTCGGTGGCGTCGGCGGTGACGATGGCCACGGGCCGCCCGGCGGCTTTCTCCCGCGCTGCGAGTTGCGCAAGCAGCAGTGCGTCGGCCGCGCCGGCGGGGCGGGGCAGGTGGAAACGTTGGCCGGGTTTGAGCTTGGGCAGGTCCATGGGGCGGTCGCGAATGACGAAAACCCCCCGGTCGCCGAGACAGGGGGGTGAAGACAGGGATTCTAGAATGCCCCTCGCGACATGAACCCCACCTCACCCAATCCCCCTGCTGTGCGCTGCCACGCCCTGCTGCCTTGCGCGGGCACCGGTTCGCGTGCCGGCACCGCCGGCCCCAAGCAGTACCAGCCCGTGGCGGGCCTGCCCATGGTGCTGCACACCCTGGCCGCGTTCAGCGCCACGCCCCGCGTCGCTCAGACGGTGCTGGTGGTGGCGCCCGAGGACCGCTTCCTGAGCGTCGATCACCCGGACCTGCTGCTCGCGCGCTGCGGCGGTGCGACCCGTGCGCACAGTGTGTTCAATGGTCTGGACGCCTTGCGGGACCGGGGCGCCGCCGACGCCGACTGGGTGCTGGTGCACGACGCTGCGCGCTGCCTGATCACCCCCCGCCAGATCGATGCGCTGATCGACGCTTGCCAGGACGACCCGGTGGGCGGTCTGCTGGCACTCAAGCTGCCCGACACGCTCAAGACCGGACGCGAGGGGCGGGTGGCCGCGACCGTGGACCGCTCGGACAAATGGCTGGCCCAGACTCCCCAGATGTTCCGGCTGGGCCTGCTCCGCAGCGCGCTTGCGGCGCAGGCCGACAGCGGTTTTGCCGGTGTGACCGACGAGGCCAGCGCTATGGAAATGGCAGGCCACCGGCCGCTGCTGGTGGCGGGCAGCGCACAGAATTTCAAAGTCACCTACCCCGAAGACTTCGCCCTTGCCGAAGCCATTCTTTCGAGCCGAACATGAGCACTGCCGCCACTCCGTCCATTCCCTTTCGAGTCGGTGAGGGCTGGGACGTCCACGCCCTGGTGCCGGGCCGCCCGCTCATCATCGGCGGTGTCACCATTCCCCACACGACCGGGCTGCTGGGCCATTCGGACGCCGATGTGCTGCTGCATGCCATCACCGATGCCTTGCTGGGTGCTGCGGCCCTTGGCGACATCGGGCGGCACTTCCCGGACACCGATCCGCGCTTCAAAGGCTCGGATTCGCTGGTGCTGCTGAAAGAGGTGGCGCGGCGGGTGCGCGAGGCGGGTTTCGACATCAGCAACGTGGACAGCACGGTGGTGGCGCAGGCACCCAGGCTGGGCCCGCACATTCCGGCGATGTGCGCGCGCATTGCGCAGGCGCTGGGCCTGCCCTCGGACGCTGTCAATGTGAAGGCCAAGACCGCGGAGAAGCTGGGCCCGGTCGGCCAGGGGCTGTCAATCGAGGCCCGGGCCGTGGCCCTGCTGGTGCGCCGACCGGGCTGAGCGCGGGACGAATCAGGCGGTCTTGCCGACCGGCAGTTTGATGTGGGCGGCGAGCCCGCCCGAACTGCTGTTGGCCAGCGCAAAGCGCCCCCCCATGCGGGCGATGGCGCGCTCGACGATGGCCAGTCCCAGGCCGGTGCCGGTGGCGGCGCTGCGGGAGGCATCTCCCCGGAAGAACGGCTGTGTGAGCTGGCTGAGCATCTCGGGATTCACGCCTGGACCATGGTCCCGCAGCTTGACCAGTACCCATTGGTCCTTGGTCTTGGCCCCGATGTCGATCTCCGCCACGCCGGTGGTCTGATTGCGGCCGTAGCGCACGGCGTTCTGCAACAGGTTGGAGAAAACGCGGTTGAGTTCAACCGCGTCGCCCATCACCCAGGTGTCGGGGGGAATGCTGGTCTTCACCGCCACGTCCGGCTGGTTGCCCAGCGCAAACACCGCGGCTTCGATGACCTCGTTCAGGCTCACCCGCTGGGTTTCCATGTGGTCCGGGCGGGCGTAGTCGAGGAACTTGTCGATGATGGCATTGACCTGCTCGATGTCGGCCGACATGTGCTCCCGCGCCTCGGCATCGGCCACGCTCATCTCCGTCTCCAGGCGCAGCCGGGCGAGTGGTGTGCGCAGGTCGTGTGAAATGCCCGCCAGCATCAGTGCACGGTCCTGTTCGATCTTGGACAGTCGCTGCGCCATCTGGTTGAACCCGATGTTCACCTGCCGGATTTCACTCGTTGCCACGGCCTCGTTGAGGCGGCTGGAGTTGAAATCGCCGTCGCGCACGCGGCTGGCGGCAAACGACAGCTTCTGCAGCGGGCGGTTGATCAGGCGTGCGATGAGCGCAGCTCCCATGAGCGACAGCACGGCGGCGGTGGCCAGCCAGATCAACCAGGTCTTGCCCGTCACCAGCTCCACCCGCGACGGGTCGGTCTGCAGCCAGTACGGGTCCTCATCGATGGAAAAACCGATCCACAGTCCCGGGGTGCCGTTGACTTCGCGTGCGACCACAGTGTCCGGACCGAGCCGTGCGCTGAGCTGGGCACTCACCGTCCTGCTGAGCGAATCCGTGTCGTAGAGGCGGAATTTGTCTCCTGGCTCACGCGGCGCGATCCGGACCTTCTCTTCGTCGGCCATGGTCTTGACCAGAGAGACCCGGGCGATGGAGTCGGAGTGCACCAGGGCGGCGCGGCTCAGGTTCACCAAAGAGGCCAGCTGCTGCGCACTCTGCAAGGTGCGCGGCTCGTATTCCAGCGCCCGGAACGTCTGAAGCCAAGCGACGATGCAGCCCACCAGCAGCAGGGACAGCAAAAAAAAGGTGCGCCAGAACAGGCTCACCTCGCGCGTGGGTTTGCTCTCCAGCGGCGCGGAAGCCGTTTCCAGCGCCGCCGGCTCGGTTTCGAAGGTGGGGACCCGCGACTCGTCGATCATCAGGCGTTGCCGTCCGGCACGAACACATAACCCACGCCCCACACTGTCTGCAGGTAGCGCGGCGAAGCTGCGTCCTCTTCGATCAGCTTGCGCAGGCGGGAGACCTGCACGTCCAGACTGCGATCGAACGGCTCGAATTCCCGGCCGCGGGCCAGCTGGGCAAGCTTCTCACGGGACAGCGGCTGGCGTGGATGGCGCACCAGGGCCTTGAGCATGGCGAATTCGCCGGTGGTCAGCGGCAGATCGGCTCCGTCCTTGCGCAGAGTGCGCAGGCTCAGGTCGAACTCGAAGGGGCCGAAGTTGACCACCTCGGCGTCCTGGGAGGGGGCACCCGGCACTTCGGCCGGGGGGCGGCGCCGCAGCACGGCGTGCACGCGGGCCAGCAACTCGCGGGGATTGAACGGCTTCCCTAGATAATCGTCCGCGCCCACCTCCAGGCCGACAATGCGATCCACGTCCTCGCTTTTCGCCGTGAGCATGATGATCGGCGTGCGGTCACCGTTGGCGCGCAGCCGCCGGCAGATCGACAGACCGTCTTCGCCAGGCATCATGAGGTCGAGCACGATCAGATCCACAGCTTCGCGCTGCAACACTCGGTTCAGCGCCTTGCCGTCTTCGGCCAGCATGACCTCGAAGCCCTCCTGCATCAGGTAACGGCGCAGCAGGTCGCGGATGCGGACATCGTCATCGACCACCAGGATCTTGTTCGGGCGGGCGGTGTTTTGTGGCATGGAAGCAACTCCCGGTAAATGTAACAAAGGCGATTGTGGCAGCGCCAAGTGCTTGTCAGGGCTTGTTTTTTGGTTTTTTGACAGGCTGTTACATCTGTTGCCCGCCCCCCGCACACCGTTACCAGGTGCCCGCTCAGAATGCCCCCATCCTTCAGTTCAGCCAGATCCATGATCAAGCACAAATACTCCGTGTCCGCGGTGTTGCTGGGAGCGCCACTGCTTTCCGCAGCGTTGGAGTTGCGCGAGCAGCCCGCCCGCCCCGTCGCTGCAGAGCCGTTGGCCGTGGCGCCTGCCGAATCCCCGGATGGGCGGGCCCGGTTGCGCGACTCCTTGCGACAGCCGCTGGCCGAGGGCGACGCCGCCAGCAAGCCCTTCCGGCTGTCTGCCGAGGAACGGCAGCGTCTGCGCGAACAGCTTCGCGGGCTGCCAGAGCGGTCGGCCAAAAACAAATAATCTCCCATGACCAACAATCAACGGGTGGCGCCAGCCCGCCGCCGCGCGGGCGTGTTCGCCCTGTCACTTTCGGGTCTGCTGGTCACCAGCACCCTGTCCGCCCAGCCCATGCCGGCGGGCGCTCCGCTCAACGTGGTGGTGGTATCGGCCAGTGCTCAGCGTGAAGTGACCCAGGACTGGCTCACCATGACCCTGACCACCTCGCGCGACGGCAGCGACGCCGCCGCGGTGCAGAGCCAGTTGCGCCAGGCCATCGAGGCGGCCCTGGCGATCGCCAAGCCTCAGGCCTCTGCCCAGCAGCTGGAGGTGAAAACCGGATCTTTCGGCGTGTATCCGCGCCATGGCAGCAACGGACGTATCAGCGGTTGGCAAGGATCGGCCGAACTGGTGCTGGAAGGACGTGACTTTGTTCGTATCAGCACCACCGCCGGCAAGATGA
This sequence comes from Hydrogenophaga pseudoflava, assembly GCF_031020795.1. GTDB lineage: Bacteria > Pseudomonadota > Gammaproteobacteria > Burkholderiales > Burkholderiaceae_C > Hydrogenophaga > Hydrogenophaga pseudoflava_A. The sequence continues at coordinate 257,686 of NZ_JAVHJP010000006.1, read as the reverse complement.
CGCCGATGGTGGTCGGCAATGTGGCGTTCTCGCTGTCGCGGGAGGCGCAGCAGAAGCTCGAGTCCGAGGTGCAGGCCTCGGCCATCGAGCGCTTCAAGTCCAAGGCGGGGGAAGTGGCCAAGGCCTTCGGCTTTGAGGGCTACTCGCTGAGAGAGGTGTCGGTCAGCCCGGCCGACCAAGGGGAGCGCCCGATGTACCGGATGCGCGCCGAGTCGACCGTTGCGGCGTCGTCTGACGCACCCGTTCCCGTGGAGGCAGGCAAGAGCCTGTTGACGGTCACGGTGTCGGGGTCGGTGCAGCTTCGTTGAGCGTCACTGCGCCACCCAGCCGCCGTCCATGTTCCAGGCCACGCCCCGCACGTTGGCGCCGGCCGGTGAGCAGAAGAACACTGCCAGTTCCCCCAGCTCCTCCGGCGTGGTGAACTGCATCGAGGGTTCCTTCTCACCCAGCAGCTGCTTCTTCGCATCCTCATTCGACAGGCCCAGGGCCGCCGCCTTGGCGTCCACCTGTTTCTGCACCAGCGGGGTGAGCACCCAGCCCGGACAGATCGCATTGCAGGTCACGCCGGTGGTTGCATTTTCGAGGGCAGTCACTTTTGTCAGACCCACCACGCCATGTTTGGCGGCGACATAGGCCGACTTTTCCGCCGATGCGACCAGGCCGTGCACCGAGGCCACGTTGATGATGCGTCCCCAGTTCGCCGCGCGCATGGCGGGCAATGCCAGGCGCGTGGCATGGAAGGCGCTTGAGAGGTTGATGGCGATCACCGCGTCCCATCGCTCGACCGGAAAGTCTTCCACGCGCGCCACGTGCTGGATGCCGGCGTTGTTCACCAGTATGTCGACACGGCCAAAACGGTCTGCCGCGAACTTCATCATGTCCTCGATGTCCGAGGGCTTGCTCATGTCGGCGCCGTGGTAAGCCACCTGCACACCCAGGGCTGCGATTTCTGCCTGAGGGCCTTCTGCGTCGCCAAAACCATTGAGCACAATGTTCGCGCCTTGGCGCGCAAGCGCCTTGGCAATGCCCAGTCCGATGCCGCTGGTCGAGCCTGTGACGAGGGCGGTTTTGTTGGCAAGCATGAGGGATCTCCAGTTCCATTACGATTGGTTGAACAACATGCAAACCATTATCACGGAGTCCCGAGGAATGAGCAGTTCCTGCCCCATGCCTGAGCTGCGTTTCATCGCCGTTTCCGGGGCTGCGGCCACCACAGGCCAGCAGCGCAGACTGGCGTACTGGGACTGGCTGCCGCAACCGGGGGCCGATGCCCATCGGGTCGTGGTGTGCGTGCATGGCCTGTCCCGCCAGGGCCGTGACTTTGATGTGCTGGCCACGGCCCTTTCGGCGCAGGCGCGTGTCATTGCGGTGGACGTCGCCGGCCGTGGATGCAGCGACTGGCTGGCAGACCCCATGGCCTACCAAGTCGGAACCTACGCGACGGATGTGGGGACCCTCATTGCGCACTTGCGGTCGAACGATCCGACACTCCAGATCGATTGGGTGGGCACCAGCATGGGTGGCCTGATCGGCATGGCACTGGCTGCGCAGCCGGCCGTCGGCATTCGCAGGCTGGTGCTCAACGACGTGGGGCCGGTGATCCAGTGGGACGCTTTGCGGCGCATCGGCGCTTATCTTGGACTCAACCCGTCTTTTGCCAGTGAGCAGGAGGCCGCGGACTATCTGCGGACCATCTCGGCCGGTTTCGGTCCTCATGACCGGGAGCAGTGGATGGCGCTGTCACGGCCCATGCTGCGCGAGCGGGATGGGCGCTGGTGGCTGCACTACGATCCGGCGCTCGCTGTTCCCATTCGAGCACTGACACACAGCGTCGACGATTCCGTGGGTCGCCAGGCGGTCGCGGACGGTGAGGCCGCCCTGTGGGCGTTGTACGACGCCATATCGGCCCGCACCTTGTTGCTTCGAGGCGCGGACTCGGACCTCCTGACCCGCGAGACGGCGAGGGCCATGTCCGAACGAGGTCCTCGGGCCCAGTACATTGAGTTTCCAGGCGTCGGGCACGCACCGACCCTGGTGGCGCCAGACCAGGTGTCGGCCGTGGCTGACTTCCTCGGGCAGGCCTGAGCGGACGTTGTCATGCAGTATTCGACTTCCGTCCCGCCTCCACCGACGTCGGCCATCGTCGCCGCAACATCGGACAGCCTGCCGCAGCAGGCCCAGGCTTTGGCGCGCGCCAGGGCGTTTGCGGAGCCTTTGCTGTCCAGCGAGCAGCTGGACACCGGTGAGAACATCCTCTCGCACGCAGATGCCGTTGCGGCGGTGCTGCGCGACATTGGTGGTTCGGAGGCCATGCAGGCCGCAGCGTACCTGGTGTACGCCTGCCAGCACCTCAACCGGCCGCAGGAGGTGATTGCCAAGGCGTTCGGCGAGAACTTCGCTGCACTGGCGCTCGAGACCACAAAGCTGGTGCAGCTTCAGCGGCAGGCCCGTATCAAGTCCGCCGAGGTTCAAAGCCGGAAGACGGAGGAGCGCCTCGCTGCGCAGGAGGCAGCGCTGCCTGTGGCGTCTCCGGGCAAGGCCCCGGTGTCCGAGCTCGCGGCCAGCCAGACCGAAAACGTGCGCAAGATGCTGCTGGCGTTCTCGCGCGACCTGCGGGTGGTGATGCTCCGGCTGGCCTCGCGTCTGCAGACGCTGCGTTATTTCGCTGGATGCAAGGGCGATCCCGGTCACGCCTTGGCCAGCGAATCGCTGCATGTGTTCGCCCCGCTCGCCAACCGGTTGGGCATCTGGCAGATCAAATGGGAGATGGAAGACTTGGCCTTCCGTTTCCTGGAGCCCCACACATACAAGGAAGTGGCGCGTCTGCTGGATGAAAAGAGGGCGGAGCGCGAGGTCCACATCGAACAGGTGCGGCTGCAGCTCGAGCAGGACTTGCAAGGGCATGGCATCCATGCGTCCGTTCAGGGGCGGCCCAAACACATCTACAGCATCGTCAAGAAGATGCGTGGCAAGTCGCTGGACTTCGACCGGGTGTTCGACATCCGGGCGCTGCGTGTCGTGGTCCCTTCGACCGACGACTGCTACGCGGTGCTGGCGCTGGTGCACTCACAGTTCACGCCTGTGGCCGAAGAGTTCGACGACTACATCGCCAAACCCAAGCCAAATGGCTATCAGTCGCTGCACACGGTGGTGCGTGACGCGCAGGGCAGGGCGTTCGAGATCCAGATCCGGTCCCGGGCCATGCACGACCACGCCGAACACGGGGTGGCCGCTCACTGGGCCTACAAGGAGGCGGGAACGAAGGGATATGCGGGGGTGTCGGCCAGCTCCGAATACGACGCGAAAATCGCGGTGCTCCGGCAGCTGCTGGCTTGGGAGCGGGACCTCAGCGGGGCGTCACAAGGCCTTTTCGACGATCGCATCTATGTCCTGACACCGGATGCCGCCATTGTGGAGTTGTCGCAAGGCGCCACGCCGGTCGATTTCGCCTATTCGGTGCATACCAACCTCGGCCACCGTTGCAGGGGCGCCCGTGTGGACGGGGCCATGGTCCCGCTGAACACGGCGCTGCAGAACGGGCAGACGGTCGAGATCATCGCGGCCAAGGAGGGGGGGCCTTCGCGCGACTGGCTCAACCCGGAGCTGGGCTACCTGGTCGGTCACCGTGCCAAAAGCAAGGTGCGAGCCTGGTTCAACCAGCTGGCCATGGAGGAGACCGTCGCACGGGGGCGTGAAGCGGTAGAGCGTCTCCTCCAGCGGGAGGGCCGCACGGCGCTGAAATTTGAGGAACTGGCCAGTTCCGCGGGGCTTCCATCCGCGCAGGAGCTGTTCGAGCAGGTCGGGAAGGACGAACTGTCGCTTCGCACGCTGGAAGTGCTGTTGCGGCAGGGTGACCAGCCGGTCGTGGAGGATGTTCCGCCCTGGCTGAAGAAGCCGCGCCCTGCGCGCTCGGCTTCGAGCGGGGGCGTGCTGGTGGTCGGTGTCGACTCCTTGATGACCCAGTTGGCCAAGTGCTGCAAACCCGCACCGCCAGACGACATCCGGGGATTTGTGACCCGCGGCAAGGGGGTGAGCATCCACCGCAGCGACTGCAGCGACTTCGCCCATCTGCAGCGCACCAGTCCCGACCGGGTGATCGATGTCCAGTGGGGGGGGGCTGTCTCGGGTATCCGGGACGGTGCCTCTGCGGTGTACCCGGTGGACGTGGCTGTGGAGGCGGTTGACCGGCAGGGGTTGCTGAGGGACATCTCCGACGTGTTTGCGCGAGAGAAGATGAACGTCATCGGGGTTCAGACGCAGTCGGTCAGGGGGATTGCCTGGATGACCTTCACCATCGAGGTCAGTGATGCGAGGCAGGTGTCCCGGGCCATGTCGGTGGTCGGCGATGTGGCCGGTGTGCGCATGGTCAGACGCAAATGATCAATCAGTTTGGACATGTCGCCGAATTAGCTGCTATACTGCGAGGCTTCGGACAGTTTGCAGGCGCGTAGCTCAGCTGGTTAGAGCACCACCTTGACATGGTGGGGGTCGTTGGTTCGAGTCCAATCGCGCCTACCAAACATTTCCGAAACCGCAAGGGCCCGACGTTCGTCAGGCCCTTTTTCTTTTTGGCGCCGCCTGTGGGCGTGGCATCATCTGCGGTGCGCACAGGGAAAACCCATCTGGCAGCCCACGGGGGACTTCCTAGAATCCGGCGCAACAGCAGGCCTCCCCAGCACGGAGGCCCTCCGTCTTCACGTGAAGGTCCTGTAGTGCAAAAAAGCAAGGCCGATGCCCATGGTTCCTCTCCAGGTGCCGTGCGGGTCATCAAAAAATACCCCAACCGCCGCCTGTACGACACCGACACGTCGTCCTACATCACGCTTGCGGAAGTCAAGTCTCTGGTCATGGACAACGAGCGCTTTGTCGTGCGAGATGCCAAGACCAATGAGGACCTGACCCGCAGCATCCTGTTGCAGATCATCCTGGAAGAAGAGACGGCCGGCGTGCCCATCTTCACCGAGCAGGTGCTCGCCAACATCATTCGCTTCTACGGGCATGCCATGCAGGACTTCATGGGGTCCTATCTCGAAAAGAACGTGCAGATATTCATGGACCTGCAGGCCAAGATGGCAGAGCAGTCGAAGGGGCTCAATCCGGAAGTCTGGAAGCAGTTCATGAATGTCCAGTCGCCCATGATGCAGGGCATGATGGGCACCTATCTGGAGCAGTCGCGCAGTGCCTTCACGCAGATGCAGGAGCAGATGCAGAAAAACAGCGAACAGATGCTGGCGGCTTTTGGCATCAAACGCTGACCCTGTCGGGTCGGTCTGAGACAATCGGGGGATGAGCGAATCCCCTGTTTCTCCGGTCGCTGCGGCGCCCAAAGTCGGGTTTGTGAGTCTGGGTTGTCCCAAGGCTCTGACGGACTCCGAACTGATCCTCACGCAACTGAGCGCCGAGGGTTACCAGACCTCCAAGACCTTTGCTGGTGCTGACATCGTCATCGTCAACACCTGTGGCTTCATCGACGACGCCGTCAGGGAAAGCCTGGACACCATCGGTGAAGCCCTGGCCGAAAACGGCAAGGTCATCGTCACCGGTTGTCTCGGTGCGCGGGAGGGTGAGGGCGGAGGCAACCTGGTTCAACAGATGCACCCGAGCGTGCTGGCGGTGACCGGGCCGCACGCTACCCATGAGGTGATGGAGGCGGTGCACAGGCACCTGCCCAAGCCACACGATCCGTTTGTTGATCTGGTGCCGCCGCAAGGCATCAAGCTCACTCCGCGGCACTACGCGTATCTGAAGATCAGCGAGGGCTGCAACCACCGCTGCACCTTCTGCATCATCCCGTCGATGCGGGGCGATCTGGTGAGCCGCCCCGTTGGCGATGTGCTCACAGAGGCGCGCAAGCTGTTCGAGGCTGGCGTGAAAGAGCTGCTGGTGGTCAGTCAGGACACCTCGGCGTACGGCGTGGACGTGCAGTACCGCACCGGGTTCTGGGACGGCAAGCCGGTCAAGACTCGCATGCTGGATCTGGTGCGCACGCTGGGCGAGCTGGCAAAAGGCTACGGCGCCTGGGTGCGTTTGCACTACGTGTACCCGTATCCGCATGTGGACGATGTGATTCCACTGATGGCCGAGGGGCTGGTGTTACCTTACCTCGATGTGCCGCTGCAGCACAGTCATCCGGACGTGTTGCGTCGCATGAAACGGCCGGCCAGCGGCGAGAAGAACCTGGAGCGCATCGCGCGTTGGCGTGAACTCTGCCCCGAGATCGTGGTGCGCAGCACTTTCATCGCAGGTTTCCCGGGTGAAACCGAGGCCGAGTTCCAGCATCTGCTGGACTTTGTGGATGAGGCCCGCATTGATCGTGCGGGCTGTTTTGCTTATTCCCCTGTCGAAGGCGCGGCCGCCAACGCCCTTGCGGATCCTGTGGCGGATGAGGTGCGTGCCGAGCGCCAGGCCCGTTTCATGGCCGTTGCAGAGCGGGTATCTGCTGAAAAGCTTGGTGCACGCGTTGGCGCGACGATGCAGGTGTTGGTGGATTCGGCGCCGGGACTGGGCAAGAAGGGCGGGGTGGGGCGCAGTTACGCGGATGCGCCGGAGATCGATGGGGTGGTGCGCCTGCTGCCACCGGAAAAGATCAGCAAGACGCTCAAAGTGGGGGAGTTCACGCGTGCCCGCGTCGTCGCGGCAGACGGTCACGACCTGGTGGCCCGGCCGATCTGATGCGAAAAACAGAAAGGGCCTGCAAACATGTCGTTTGCAGGCCCTTGTGTTTGGTGCCCAAGAGAGGACTCGAACCTCCACGCCTCTCAGCGCTAGTACCTGAAACTAGTGCGTCTACCAATTCCGCCACCTGGGCATCTCAGGAAGCTGGCATTATAGCCTGCAGTGCGGCGTGTCCTTGCAGGCTGTCTGCGGTGCAGACCAAAAAAAGAAAAGGGCTTGCAAACTCTGTGTTTGCAAGCCCTTATGATTGGTGCCCAAGAGAGGACTCGAACCTCCACGCCTCTCGGCGCTAGTACCTGAAACTAGTGCGTCTACCAATTCCGCCACCTGGGCATCTCAGGAAGACAGCTAGTATAGCAGTAAAAACTCCCCTCAAAATCTTGAACGAAAAAAACAATCTTCTGGCCGAATTTGAAGGTGTCGTCTCCGGTCATCGCGACGGACATGGCTTTGTGATCCGTGACGACGGACAGCCCGATATCTATCTTCCTTCCAACGAAATGAGGGCGGTGCTGCACAAGGACCGGGTGAAGGCCCGTATCGTGCGGCTGGATCGCAAAGGCAGACCCGAAGGGCGGGTGACGGAGATCATCGAGCGCCCTCCCGCGCCCATCATCGGTCGCCTGCTCCAGGAAAGCGGGGTGTGGCTCGTAGCTCCGGAAGACAAACGCTATGGGCAGGATGTCCTGATTCCCAAAGGGGCCACGGGGTCAGCCAAGACCGGGCAGGTGGTGGTGGTCGAGCTGACCGAGCCCCCGGCGCTGTACGGACAGCCCGTCGGGCGTGTCAAGGAGGTGCTTGGAGAGATCGATGATCCGGGCATGGAGATCGAAATCGCGGTGCGCAAGTACGGTGTGCCCCACGAGTTTTCGGATTCGGCGCTTGCGGAGGCGCGCGCACTGCCGGACAAAGTCAGGCCTTCGGACCTCAAGCAGCGCGTCGATCTGCGCGATGTGGCGCTGGTGACCATCGACGGTGAAGATGCGCGTGACTTTGACGACGCGGTGTACTGTGAACCGGCCAGGGTGGGGCGTGGCAAGGGCTGGCGTCTGCTGGTGGCCATTGCCGATGTCAGCCATTACGTGAAGACCGGTGCGCCGATCGACGTGGATGCGTACGACCGGGCCACGTCCGTGTATTTCCCTCGGCGGGTCATTCCGATGCTGCCGGAAAAGCTCTCCAACGGGCTGTGCTCGCTGAACCCCGATGTGGATCGCCTGTGCATGGTCTGCGACATGCTGGTCAATGCCAAGGGAGAAGTGCACGCCTACCAGTTTTACCCGGCGGTGATGCACAGCCACGCGCGTTTCACCTACACGGAGGTGGCTGCGATTCTGCAGAACACGCGGGGCCCCGAGGCGCAGAACCGGAAGGCGCTGGTTCCTCACCTGCTGAACCTGCACGATGTCTACCGTGCGCTGGTCGCGGCTCGGAACAAGCGCGGGGCCGTCGATTTTGAAACGGTGGAAACCCAGATCGTGTGCGACGAGTCCGGCCGTATCGAAAAGATCGTGCCGCGCACGCGCAACGATGCCCACAGGCTCATCGAAGAGGCCATGCTCGCGGCGAATGTGTGCTCTGCCGACTTCATCGGCCAGAGCAAACATGCCGGCCTGTTCCGTGTGCACGAGGGACCTACGCCGGAGAAGCAGGAGACCTTGCGCAACTACCTCAAGGCCATGGGGGTGCCGCAGTCCATCAGCGACAACCCTCATCCGTCCGAGTTCCAGCAGATTGCCGAGGCGACCAAGGACCGGCCCGAGGCCCAGCAGATCCACACCATGCTGCTGCGCTCCATGTCGCAGGCCATCTACACGCCCATGAACCAGGGGCACTTCGGCCTCGCGTTTGATGCCTACACCCACTTCACCAGCCCGATCCGCCGTTACCCGGATCTGCTGGTCCATCGGGTCATCAAGGCCATTCTGACCAAACAGAAGTACCAGTTGCCGGCCTTGCCGACACCTGGGGAGGCGCACGCCAAGCTGAGCAAGCGACTGGCCAGCCGGGCTCGTCCGCCCGTGGCCGGAGAAACGGCAAAGAAGCCCTCGGCCGATCTGCTTGCGTGGCAGGCGGCCGGCCTGCATTGCAGCGCCAACGAGCGCCGTGCCGACGAAGCCAGTCGCGATGTGGAGGCTTGGCTCAAGTGCAAATACATGCGCGAGCACCTGGGCGAGGAGTTCAGTGGGGTCGTGACCTCGGTGACCAGCTTCGGTCTGTTTGTCACGCTCGATGCGATGTATGTGGAAGGCCTGGTGCACATCACCGAACTGGGTGGCGAGTACTTCCGTTTTGACGAGGCGCGGCAGGAGCTGCGCGGAGAACGCACGGGCATTCGCTACGCCCTAGGGTCGCGGGTGCAGGTTCAGGTGAGCCGGGTCGACCTGGACGGGCGGCGCATCGACTTCAGGCTTGTGTCCGGTAACGACGACGCGGTGCTGCGCGCGATGCGCGACAAAACCGGCGGAGGGGGTGAGCCGGATCAGGGCAGACGCCCGCGCGAGCGCGACGAACGGGCCCAGGGCAAGGCATCCTCCCGCGCGTCCTCGGCGCCTGGCAAGGGCGCGTCTGCCAAGGGAGGCGGACGCAAGGAGGCCAGGGGCAACGCTCGGGGCGGTGCGGGCAAGACGCGCAAGGGGCGTCGCTGATGGCTGCGGCTCTCTTTTTCCTGCTCGAGACGGTGTTTTTTCTGCTAGTGGGCGCCGCGCTTCTGCGCGCCTGGATGAACCACCTTCGCATCAACATGTCGGGGCAGCCTGGCCGCTTTGCCATGGCGCTGACACACTGGCTGGTCGGTCCGGTGCGAAAGATCCTGCCACGCTCCATGGCTCAGAGCCGGGTCGACTGGGGCAGTCTGCTGGCGGCGGTTCTGCTGGCCATTGCATACGGCGGCCTGCGTTTGTTGCTCGGTGCGGCACTGGCGCCGTCGCTTGGGGGCGTGATGGCTCCAGTCATCGCAATTCCAGGTTTGGCCTTTTACCTGCTGGTCCGCGTCCTGCTTCAGGGGCTTATCTTCCTGCTGCTCGTGTACGCGGTGCTTTCCTGGGTGCAACCCGGGGCGTCGGTGATGGGCACATTGGACCGGCTGTGCTCGCCCCTGCTGCGTCCCATCCGGAGAGTGGTGCCGCGGGTCGGCGGTGTGGATCTGTCCGTACTGGTGCTCATTGTTCTGCTCCAGGTCGGCTTGATCCTGCTGGGATGACGTGGGGTTCAGTGTGTTCCGAGAATGCGCTCGGCCAGCCGCCCGGCCGTGAGCGTGTTGTCATGATGCTTCACCCACTGGTCTGCAAGGTGTCCGTGACCCGACACAGCCCTGAGCACCGCGTCCAACGGCGCCACTGACTGGCCGGATGCCACGGCCAAGGCGGCACCCATCCAGCCGGCGAGCACATCGCCGGTGCCTGCGGTGGCGAGAGCGGGGTTGCCGCTGGCGTTGATGCGGGGGAGCCTCCCCGGTGCATGGATCACCGTTCCCGATCCCTTGAGCACGGCGATCACGTTCAGTCCCTCGCTGATCTGGCGCGCTGCGCCGAGCCGGTCCTTCATCACCGACGAGGTGTCGGTCGAGAGCAGACGAGCTGCTTCCAGCGGGTGGGGCGTGACGACGGTGGTCCATGCACGGGAGAGGCGCTGGGTGAGCAGGCTGCGCAATGCGTCATCGCGGGCGATGGCGTTCAATGCGTCCGCATCCAGGACCAGAGACGGGCAGGCCGACAGGATGTGGGGCAGATGCTCGGCCACCGTCTGCCCACCGCCACAGCCGCACACCACCGCGGCCTGCCGCAGCAGTGCTGCATCGGCGAGCAGGGTGGCTGTTCGTCTGAACATCAATTCAGGGCATTGGGGATCCCAGGAAGGCGCCTGAGCATCGTCCGCGAGCAGCCCGACATAGACCCGACCGGCGCCGGCGTGGAGTGCCGCCCTCGCGGCGAGGATGGCCGCTCCTGTCATGCCCGCCCCGGTGGTGGCGAGCCCTTGGCCGCCGATCACCACCACGTCTCCCTGGCTGCCCTTGTGTGCGGCGTGCGCGCGGCCCGTCCGGGCATCGGCGGCGCCGTGCAGCATGGCAACCGGTTCAGGTTTGTTGGCGTCTGCCGCGCCCAGGGTGTCGAGCCATACGGTTCCAGCCTGGTCCCTTCCCGATGCAGTGAACAGGCCCGGCTTGAGTGTCAGCAGGGAAAGCGTGTGGCGAGCGCCGTTGGGCAGTGCCGCTGCAGGGCCCAGGTACTCGCCGGTGTCGGCCAGGAGGCCGCTGGGCACATCCACGCACAACACTGTGGCACCGGAGCGGTGCATGTGATCCAGATGAGCGGCTATTTCGCCCGAGGGCGGGCGGGTGGTGCCGATGCCCAAAAGGGCATCGATCGCAAGGTCGAATGCCTCCGGCGGCGAAGACGCGAGTGGCACGCCGGCCTCCAGCGCCTGGGCCAGCGCATGTGCGGCGTCCGGGGGGAGTCGGCTGGGGTCGCCGCTGAGCGTGATGACGACCTCTGGCCGGCCAGGATGCTCCTTGGCTCGCAGGAACAGGTGGCGAGCGGCCACCAGGCCATCCCCTCCGTTGTTCCCTGGGCCGCAGGCGATCCAGACGCGGCGGGCGTGGGGGGCCAGGGCCAGGGACAGGTGGGCCACGCTGCGCCCTGCGCGCGCCATCAGTTCATGGGGGGGCAGGGATTCGGCCATGCAGCGTTCCAGCACGCCCGTGGCATGGGTGTCATGCAGCTGCTCGCTGCGGAAGGCTTCAATGCGTCTCACGTGGCCCATGGTGGTCGGCTTGGGCAGGTCCGTCAAGCCACGAGTGGCAGGCTTCGCTGTGCGTGGAACGGGGCGGTGTCGAGTGCTGGTGGCCGGCCTGACACCTGGTCCGCCAGCACCCGGGCACAGCCGCAGGCCAGCAGCCAGCCATGCATGCCGTGTCCCACGTTGATCCAGACCCCAGGAGTGCTTGTCGGGCCCAGCAATGGCAGTACATCGGGGGTGGTCGCTACTGTGCCGGTCCACTCCTGCACGGCGCCTGACGCGCCGGTCCTGAGTGCTCCGGGAAACCAGTCGCTGAGGGCGGCATACAACGGCTTGAACGCGGCCTCACCACGGGGCCCACGAGATACGCCCAGGGCAGGGCCGACCGCACGAACCCACTGCCCGCTGCGGGCGATCGTGATGCCCTGCTGAAGATCGTGCACCGTGGCGGACGGAGCGTCCAGGGGTTCGCGCATGGACCCGGACAGTGCATGGGCCACCCGGATGTCCAGCGGGAGGTTCAGCCCGCATGTTTTCAGCAGTTCGGGTGATGCCTGGCCAGTGCAAACGACCACTCCATCGAATTGCTCGGCGCGGGCGTTCTTTTGATTGATACGGACGCGGACGCCGCGTTGGTCTGGCATCTGCTCCACGCCCAGAACTTCGGTGCCGAAATGAAAGCGGCAGCCTGACTGTCGGGCATGGGCTTTGAGTTGGAGCACGAACTGCCGGCAGTTGGCGGACCAGGCCTCAGGAACGACCAGTGATCCTGCGAGCGCGGTGTCGGGATTCAGTGCCACTTCCAGCTGCCTGGCCTGTTCGGCGTCGGTCAGGTAGGCCTTGCAGCCATAGTCCGCAAGGAGGCTGTGCAACCGGGCGGCGATCGGGTGTCCCGGCTGGTCGCGCCACACGGCCAGCAATCCCTGCTGTTCACCCAGGGACGGCATCAGCTGTTCAGACAGTTCGGAAAGCCGTTCAAGCGAATGACAGGCCATGGCGAGCAGCGCCGGGCCGGGGTTGGATCCGACCGGGCGGCGCTTCCCCAGCAGCTTCGCCCACCATGGTGGGCGCTTGCCCGACTGTTCCCATTCCAGAGTGGCTCGGGCTGCGGCCCATTCCGGGGCCAGCAGTCCGCCTGGAGTAAAGCTGGCCTCCTCTGCGGGGGTCTGGCGCCGCTCAAAAACGGTGACCTCGTGGCCGTCCTGGACCAGTTCAAAGGCGGTGGTGACCCCGGTCACACCAGCGCCCAGCACAGCCAGCTTCAATCGCGGCTCCTGCGGAAGTGGTGGCGGCGTGCGCAAGGCGGGCAGGATCGGTCGGCACAGGTCATGGATGGTCGGGGGCGAGGCGTGTGACAGGTGCAGGGCTGGAGGCGGCCGTGCACCAAAAGTGGTGCTGCTATAATCGTCGGGCTTTGCTGCTGGTGGTCCGTTTGAGGGGTGCTGGCGTCAGGCAAATCCCAAACCAGCCCAACCAGGTGTTGCTCCGCGGTTCAAGGTCCCTTCGAAGGGCGAGCCCGAAGCAATCGGGGCTGGATTTTAGACCCAACCTCTGGAATGCATCATGTCGATCTCCATGCGCGAAATGCTGGAAGCCGGTGTCCACTTCGGTCACCAAACCCGCTTCTGGAACCCCAAGATGGCTCCGTTCATTTTCGGCCATCGCAACAAGATTCACATCGTCAACCTCGAAAAGACGTTGCCGATGTTTGAAGAGGCCGCCAAGTTCGTGCGGCAGCTGTCTGCCAACCGCGGCACCATCCTGATGGTCGGCACCAAGCGCACCTCGCGCGACATCGTCGCCCAGGAAGCCCGTCGCGCTGGCGTGCCTTTCGTGGACCAGCGCTGGCTCGGTGGCATGCTGACCAACTTCAAGACGGTCAAGACCTCGATCAAGCGCCTGAAGGACATGCAGGCTCAAAAAGAGGCCGGTCTGGACAGCATGAGCAAGAAAGAGCAGCTCATGTTTGCCCGTGAGATGGAGAAGCTGGAGAAGGACATTGGCGGCATCCAGGACATGACCGCGCTGCCGGATGCCATCTTCATCATCGATGTGGGCTTCCACAAGATCGCCGTGTCCGAAGCCCAGAAGCTGGGCATTCCGCTGGTCGGCGTGGTGGACACCAACCACTCGCCCGTGGGCATTGATTACGTGATCCCTGGCAACGACGACTCGGCTCGTGCCGTGGCTCTGTACGCCCGTGGCATTGCCGACGCCATTCTCGAAGGCCGTGCCAATGCCGTGACCGACGTGGTCAAGGCTGTCTCTGAAGGCGCCGACGAGTTCGTCGAAGTCAAGGAAGACGCGGCGGCCTGAGCCTCGCAGCCTGTGCGAACGAGGGGCTCCTGTAGCCCCTTTTTCACAAGCGAAACCGATCATTGAACAGTGTGGGCCCGCTGCGCGGGCCTGGATCAACGGAGAACTGAAATGGCAATTACCGCAAGCATGGTCGCTGAACTGCGCGCCAAGACCGATGCCCCCATGATGGAGTGCAAGAAGGCCCTGACCGAGGCCGATGGCGACATGGCCAAGGCCGAGGAGCTGCTGCGCGTGAAGCTGGGCACCAAGGCAGGAAAGGCTGCCAGCCGCGTGACCGCCGAAGGCGTGGTGGCTGCTGCCATCAGCGGCAACACCGGAGCCCTCATCGAAGTCAACTGTGAAACCGACTTCGTGACCAAGAACGACAGCTTCCTGGCACTGGCCAGCGCCGCCGCCAAGCTGGTGGCCGAGCACAACCCGGCCGACATCGAGGCTCTGGGTGCCCTGGCCTACGAACAGGACGGCTTCGGCCCCACGCTGGAAGACGTGCGCAAGGGCCTGATCGGCAAGATCGGCGAGAACATGTCCTTCCGTCGCTTCAAGCGCTGGGCCAACGGTGGTCAGCTGGCTTCCTACCTGCACGGCACGCGCATTGGCGTGGTGGTGGAATTCGACGGTGACGCCACGGCCGCCAAGGATGTCGCGATGCATGTGGCCGCCATGAAGCCCGTGTCGCTGACCTCGGCCGACGTTCCTGCGGAACTGATCGAGCGGGAGCGCTCGGTGGCGGCCGCCAAGGCCGCCGAGTCCGGCAAGCCCGCCGACATCGCCGCCAAGATGGTGGAGGGATCGGTGCAAAAGTACCTCAAGGAAGTCTCGCTCTTCGACCAGGTCTTCGTGAAGGCCGCCGACGGCAAGCAGACGGTGGGGGCGTACCTCAAGGCCGCCAACACCACGGTCAAGGGTTTTACCCTCTACGTGGTGGGGGAGGGCATCGAGAAGAAGGTGGACGATTTCGCTGCTGAAGTGGCCGCCCAGGTGGCCGCAGCCAAAGGCGCCTGATTCCGCTGTAATGCCTAGCCGACCATGACAACGGGCCGCAAGGCCCGTTGTCATATCTGGTATCCGAATTTTCCGGCGTCTGGCGGCGCAGAGCCGCGAATCGCCCGCAGCTCCTCGCTACACTTGCCGGGCTGCCCATACAACAAGAGTCGTCACACAGGAATTCCCATGCCGTCCTACCAGCGCATTCTTCTGAAACTCTCCGGTGAAGCCCTGATGGGCGACGATGCATTCGGCATCAACCGAGCGACCATTGTCCGAATGGTCGAGGAGATTGCCGAAGTGACCCGTCTGGGGGTCCAGGTGGCCATCGTGATCGGTGGCGGCAACATCTTCCGTGGCGTCGCCGGCGGCTCCGTCGGCATGGATCGTGCCACAGCCGATTACATGGGGATGCTTGCCACCGTGATGAACTCGCTGGCGCTGGCGGACACCATGGACAAGGCCGGTCTGGTGGCCCGTGTGATGTCGGCGATCGCCATCGAGCAGGTGGTGGAGCCGTACGTGCGCCCCAAAGCCCTGCAGTACCTTGAAGAGGGCAAGGTGGTGGTGTTTGCTGCGGGTACAGGCAACCCGTTTTTCACAACCGACACTGCCGCGGCGCTGCGCGGCGCCGAAATCGGCGCCGAAATCGTGCTCAAGGCCACCAAGGTCGACGGTGTCTACACCGCCGATCCCAACAAGGACCCCAAGGCCACCCGTTACACCTCGTTGACCTTCGACGAAGCCATGGCCAAGAACCTTCAGGTGATGGACGCCACGGCCTTTGCCCTGTGCCGCGACCAGAAACTGCCCGTCAAGGTGTTTTCGATTTTCAAGCCCGGAGCGCTGCGCAATGTGGTGCTGGGCGGCGACGAGGGAACACTCGTCCACGTCTGACCGGCGTTTGGTAGAGAGCACCCGTCTTCCATAGGAGCATTCATGAGCATCGCCGAGATCCGTCAGAACGCTGAACACAAGATGAGCCAGTCGCTGGAAGCGCTGAAGAACAGCCTTTCCAGGGTGCGCACAGGTCGGCCCAATCCGCAGATCCTGGACACAGTGCATGTCGAGTACTACGGTTCCATGCTGCCGCTGTCGCAGGTGGCGAACCTGTCTCTGCTGGACGCCCGAACCATCGGGGTGGCTCCCTGGGAAAAGGGCATGGGCGCCAAGATCGAAAAGGCCATCCGCGAATCGGATCTGGGTTTGAACCCCGCGAGCCAGGGTGACCTGATCCGCGTGCCCATGCCCCCCATGACGGAAGAGCGTCGCAAGGAGCTGACCAAGGTGGTCAAAGGCGAGGGTGAGGCAGCGAAAGTTGCTGTCCGCAACCTGCGCCGCGATGCCAACGAACACGTCAAGAAGCTTCTGAAGGACAAGCTGGTATCGGAAGACGACGAGCGCCGTGCGCAGGAAGACATTCAGAAGCTGACCGACCGGATGATTGCGGAGGTCGACAGGATCGTGGCTTCCAAGGAACAGGACATTCTGGCTGTCTGATCCGCTGCCGCCTTCGCTCCCATCCCCCACCAGGTCCGCTTGCCGATGTCTTCCAATCCCCAGCCCGGTGTGCCGAATGCCATCGGTGTGCCTCGGCACGTGGCCATCGTCATGGATGGCAATGGCCGCTGGGCCAAGAAGCGTCTTCTGCCCCGAGTGGCGGGACACAAGCAAGGCGTGGATGCGCTTCGGCGCACCGTCCGGGCCTGTCTGGAGCGGCAGGTCCAGGTGCTGACAGTCTTCGCTTTCTCTTCCGAGAACTGGAACCGGCCTGCCGAGGAGGTTTCCGGGCTGATGGATCTCCTGGTGCTGGCTCTGTCGCGGGAGGTGCCCAAGCTCGACAAGAACGGCGTGCGACTGCATTTCCCGGGTGAATCTTCGGGCTTGTCGCCCCGCCTGCTTCAAGGGCTCCGCAATGCCGAACAGACCACCGCCCACAACGACCGCATGGTTCTCAATGTCTGCTTCAACTACGGCGGTCGTTGGGACATTGTGAATGCGGCCAGGCAGCTGGTGGCCCAAGGGCGGGAGATCACGGAGGCAGGCCTGTGCGAAACAACGGCACTCGCCCATGTGGGCGACCCCGATCTGCTGATCCGCACGGGTGGCGAGATGCGCATCAGCAACTTCCTGTTATGGCAATGCGCCTATTCCGAGCTGTTTTTCACGCCCTGTCTGTGGCCTGACTTCGACGCCGAGGAACTGGACCGGGCATTCCGGGACTATGCGGGGCGTGAGCGCCGGTTCGGACTCACCTCCGAACAGGTGGGACCGTCCGGTCAGCTGCCGGCGGCCAGCGGCTCGCATGCTTAAGCAGCGCATCATCACCGCCCTGGTGCTGCTGGCCGTGGTGCTGCCGGCCATGTTCCACACCTCGGTCGTTCCGTTTGCCGCCCTGGCGGTGGTCATGGTTGCCGCCGCCGGCTGGGAGTGGGCCCGTATGAATACCCTGTCGGGTCGTCCGGCTCTGCTGATCGGCGGCGGGCTGGGTGCGCTGCTGCTGCTCTTCTGGGCCGGGGGAGGGTTGGACCGGTCGTGGCCTGTGGTCTGGTGGCTGTCGGCGGGTGTCTGGCTGTCACTGGCGTTGCTCATGCTCAGGCGCGGGGTGCCGGGATGGCAGCGCTGGCCTGTGGCTTCGCGCTTGACGGGCGGGCTGTTGATGCTGGCGTGTGCGTGGCTGGCTCTGGTGCAGGCCCGGCAGACAGGCTTGTTGTTCCTGCTCTCGGTGTTGACCCTCGTATGGGCTGCGGACATCGCCGCCTATGCGGGCGGACGGGCATTCGGACGCCGCAAGCTCGCGCCGACCCTGAGCCCCGGCAAGAGTTGGGAAGGGGTGTTCAGCGGTCTCCTCGGGGTTGTCCTGCTGGCATTGTTCTGGCTGTGGTTCGACCTGCGCTTCCCCTCGGATGCCCCCAGCCTGTTCAGCCGGTTGTGGGAGGCCGGGCCGGTCTGGACCCTCGTGGCGCTGCTGCTGTTGACCGCAGCCAGCGTGGTGGGCGATCTTCTCGAGTCGCTGGTCAAGCGCGGTGCCGGCATGAAAGATTCGAGCCGGTTGTTGCCTGGCCATGGTGGTGTCCTCGACCGCGTGGACGCCCTGTTGCCCGTGTTGCCGGTGGCCATGCTGTTTGCCCACCTGCTGGAGAAATGAGCGTGTCCGTACAACACATCACCGTGCTCGGGTCCACCGGGTCGATCGGTACCAACACCCTGGATGTCATCGCCCGTCACCCGGAAAAGTACCGGGTGTTCGCGCTGACGGCCTCGACCCAGGTGGAGGCCCTGCTCGAACAGTGCAAGATGCATCGTCCCGACTACGCGGTGATGGCCAGCCCGGAACATGCCCAGGTGCTGTCGGACCGTGTGAAGGCTGAAGGTCTGCGTGTGCAGGTGTTGTCGGGCGCCCGTGCCTTGTGCGAGGTCAGTGCCGACCCGCAGGTCCACGCCGTGATGGCGGCCATCGTCGGCGCGGCAGGCCTGGAGCCGAGCCTCGCTGCGGCGCGGGCCGGCAAGAAGCTGTTGCTGGCCAACAAGGAATCGCTGGTCGTCGGTGGTGAGTGGTTCATGGCGGCCGTGGCGCAGGGCGGAGGCCGGTTGCTACCGATTGACAGCGAGCACTCGGCCGTTTTCCAGTCGTTGCCCGAAGACCCTTCGACCTGGCCCCGGCGGGTGGAGAAGATCCTGCTGACCGCCTCGGGCGGCCCCTTCAGGCAGCGTGATCCGTCCACCCTGCATGCGGTGACGCCGGAAGAGGCGTGTGCCCACCCGAACTGGGTGATGGGGCGCAAGATTTCGGTCGACTCCGCGACGATGATGAACAAGGCGCTGGAGGTGATCGAGGCAAGGTATCTGTTCGGCGTGAACCCGTCTCAGATCGAGGTCGTGATCCATCCGCAGAGCGTGGTGCATTCGATGGTTCAGTTCCATGACCGGTCGGTGGTGGCCCAGCTCGGCACACCCGACATGCGGGTGCCGATTGCCTACGGTCTCTCGTGGCCCGAGCGCATGGCGTCGGGCGCGCCCGCGCTGGATTTTTCGGCGTTGAGTGCCCTGACGTTCGAGAAACCCGACAACCTCCGTTTTCCCGGCCTGCAGCTGGCATGGGAGGCGCTGGACGGACCGACGGGCACCACCGCCGTGCTCAACGCGGCGAACGAGGTGGCGGTGGCAGCGTTCCTGGAGCGGCGCCTGCGCTTCGATCACATTCACGTGGTCAACCGTGCAACTTTGGAAGCCCTGGCACCCTCCAAGACCGAAGGCCTGGAAGCGCTGCTGGCGCTGGATGCGCAGGCGCGGGCGGTGGCCTCGGTCCACGTGGATCGCTGCCGCGGCTGAGCGGGTCTTGCTTCAGCCCCCCACGACAAGGTGGGGGCTGCCGATTGGATGTTTCGAGGGACCTATGACCACCCTGATTGCCTTTGTCGTGGCCCTGGGCCTGCTGATTGCTGTGCATGAGTACGGCCACTACCGGGTGGCCGTGGCCTGCGGCGTGAAGGTGCTCCGCTTCTCCGTCGGGTTCGGAAAGCCCCTGCTGCGCTGGCAACGTGCCGGCAGTCCGACGGAGTTCGTGCTGTGTGCGCTGCCGCTGGGCGGGTATGTGCGGATGCTGGATGAGCGAGAGGCGCCGGTGGACCACGCAGAGCGTCATCTGGCATTCAACACCCAGCCGCTGCGTTCGCGCGCCGCCATTGTGGCGGCCGGGCCAGCAGTCAATCTGCTGCTGGCGGTGTTGCTGTATGCGGTGGTGAACTGGAGTGGCGTGGAGGAGCCCAAGCCGGTGCTGGCGGCGCCCGTGGCGGGTTCTTTGGCGGAGAAGGCCGGTCTTGTCGGCGGGGAGTGGGTGCAGGGCGCTTACGTGAGCGGTGACGAGGTGTCGCCCGTCAGGTCGTTCGAGGATCTGCGCTGGCGACTCACCCAGGCGGCGCTGTCGGGACAGGACATGCAGCTGCTGGTGTCTCGTGACGAAGGGGGCGCTTCTCGCGAACTGACGCTGCCGCTCGGTCAGCTGGATGTGAAAGAAGCCGATGCCAGCCTGTTCCAGCGCATTGGCATCCTGTCACCGTGGACCGAACCGGTGATGGGCGATGTCGTGGACGGTGGTGCCGCCGCCGCCGCCGGGCTGAGGGCAGGGGACCGGGTGTTGCGGGTCGATGGTCGGCCGGTGAGCGACGGCGCCGCCCTGAGGCAGCGCATCCGCAGCGGTGTCGACGCCCAAGGCCGGACACAGCCACAAACGTGGGAAGTCTCCCGGGACGGGCGCACGCTGAGCCTGACCGTGGAGCCCAAGCCAGAGCAGTCCGGTGACGCCTGGATCGGTCGCATCGGCGCGTATGTCGGTGCGGCGCCGGCCATGACCACGGTGCGTCACGGCGCACTGGAAGGACTGTGGCTGGGTGTCCAGCGAACCTGGGAGGTGTCCTGGCTGACGCTGAAGATGATGGGCAAGATGCTGGTGGGAGAGGCCTCGCTCAAGAACATCAGCGGCCCGCTCACCATTGCAGATTACGCCGGCAAATCCGCCAGCATGGGACTGACGTCCTACATCGTGTTCCTGGCACTGATCAGTGTCAGCCTCGGGGTGCTGAACCTGCTGCCGTTGCCGGTCCTCGATGGTGGACACCTGATGTATTATCTTTGGGAGGGTGTGACCGGCCGCGGGGTTTCCGACGTCTGGCTGGAACGGCTGCAGCGAGGGGGAGTGGCTGTGTTGCTGGCCCTCATGTGCGTTGCCCTCTTCAACGATATCACCCGTCTCGTGGGCTGAACGATCTCTCTCTCATGAAACCATTTGCACCCAGCCTGCGTGGACTCAAGCTGTCCGCCGTTGCCACGTCCCTGTTGATGGCCCTGCCCGCTTGGGCCGTGGATACCTTCACGCTCAAGGACATCCGCGTCGAAGGCCTCCAGCGCGTCGAACCGGGCACCGTGTTCGCCTCCCTGCCCTTTCGCATCGGTGACCAGTACAACGACGACAAAGGATCGTCCGCCATCCGGGCGCTGTTCGGCCTCGGGCTCTTCTCGGATGTGCGCTTGCAGATCAACGGCGACGTCCTGGTGGTGATCGTGGAGGAGCGTCCATCGGTGGCCGATGTGAGCTTCACCGGCATCAAGGAGTTCGACGCCGAGGTCCTCAAGAAGGCCTTGCGCGAGGTGGGTCTCGCCGAAGGGCGGCCGTTTGACAAAGCGCTGGCGGACCGCGCCGAGCAGGAGCTCAAGCGCCAGTACATCAATCGCAGCATGTACGCGGCCCAGGTGGTGACCACCGTGACGCCTGGTGAACGCAACCGGGTCAACCTGAACTTCAGCGTGGTTGAAGGCGAGGTGGCCAAGATCAAGGACATCCGGATCGTTGGCAATCAGGCCTTCTCCGAGTCTGCGCTGCGTGACCTGTTCGATCTGGACACCGGTGGCTGGATGAGCTGGTACACCAAGGCCGATCGCTACTCCCGTGCCAAGCTCAATGCCGACCTTGAGACCCTGCGTTCGTATTACCTGGCGCGCGGTTATCTCGAGTTCAAGGTCGACTCCACCCAGGTGGCCATCTCGCCCGACAAGCAAGACATTTCGGTCACCATCAATATCACCGAAGGCAGCCGGTTTGTGGTGTCCTCCGTTGCTCTGGAGGGTGAATACCTCGGCAAAGAGCAGGAGTTCAAATCGCTGGTGAGCATTCGCGCCGGTGAAGCCTACAACGCCGAAGAGGTGGCCCGCACCGTCAAGGCGTTCACCGACTACTTCGGTGCCTTCGGATATGCGTTTGCCCAGGTTGAAGCGGTGCCGGTGATTGATCGTTCCAACAACCGCGTGGCGTTTGCTCTCAAGGCCCAGCCCTCGCGCCGGGTGTACGTCCGCCGGATCAACGTCGAAGGCAACAACCGGACGCGGGATGAAATCATCCGCCGCGAGTTCCGTCAGTTTGAGTCGGCCTGGTACGACAGTGACCGGATCCGGCTTTCGCGCGACCGTGTCGACCGGTTGGGGTTTTTCACGGAAGTCGGCATCGACACTGAGCCCGTACCCGGAACCAATGACCAAGTCGACCTCACCGTGACCGTGGCGGAGAAGCCCACGGGCAACCTGTCCGTCGGGGCGGGTTATTCGCAGGCAGATAAGCTGTCATTGATTGCCAGCATCAAGCAGGAAAACGTGTTCGGCACCGGCAACTATCTGGGGCTGGATCTCAACACAAGTTCATACAACCGCCAGTTTGTGTTGAGTACCACCGACCCGTACTTCACGCAGGACGGCGTCTCGCGGACCTTCGACCTGTATTACAAGACCACCCGCCCTTATGACGCGCAGGGTGGGGACTACGAGATCGCGACGCCGGGTGTGGGCGTGCGGTTTGGCGTGCCGTTCACCGAAACCGACACTGTGTTTTTCGGGGCGGGTGCGGAACGGGTCAAGGTGAAAGAAGGCGACCAGCTGCCCGAGGCGTACAAAGACCAGGGTGGTACCTATCTGCCCGCCACCATCGGCTGGGCCCGAGACAACCGGGACAGCGCGCTGGTGCCGACGGAAGGGCGTTTGCAGCGCCTGAATTCCGAGTTTGGCCTGGGCGGTGACCGGCGGTACGCCAAGCTGACCTATCAGTTCCAGCAATACCTGCCCATCACGCGCCAATACACCTTTGCCTTCAACACCGAACTGGGTGTCGGCAAGGGCCTCGGCGGCAAGCCTTTTCCCGTGCTGCGCAACTTTTACGGTGGTGGCCTCGGCTCGGTTCGCGGTTTCGAGCAGGGCACTCTTGGCCCCACCTCCGCGGTCATCGGGTCAACAACAGGTGAGACGGTCAACATCGGTGGAGCACGCAATATCGTCCTCAATGCCGAGTTCATTGCGCCGTTCCCCGGGGCCGGCAACGACCGCACCTTGCGCTGGTTTGCGTTTGTGGATGCCGGCAACGTTTATGGCGAGTCCGAGAGCGTCGACTTCAGCAAGATGCGGTCGTCGGTGGGCATCGGCTTGAGCTGGATCTCGCCGGTGGGTCCTCTGCGTTTCGCCCTGGCCAATCCGGTGCGCAAGTTCCCCGGCGATAGAATCCAGAAATTCCAGTTTCAGATCGGAACATCGTTTTGATGAAGACCTCGCAGCGCCGTTTTGCCCGTCACCTGGCCGTTTTTCTCGCAGCCACCTGCGTGACCTTGACGGCGGTGGCCCAGGATTTCAGGGTGGGTTTTGTCAACACCGAGCGCATCCTGCGCGAGGCCAACATGGCGAAGGCGTCGCAGACCAAACTGGAGCAGGAGTTCTCGCGTCGCGAGAAAGATCTGCAGGGTCTGGCTGCACAGCTCAAGGCCGCGTCCGAGAAGCTTGAGCGCGATGCGCCGACGCTGCCCGAAGCGCAACGGGTGACCCGCCAACGGCAACTGGTTGATCAGGATCGCGATTTCCAGCGCAAGCAGCGTGAGTTCCAGGAGGACGTCACCATGCGCAAGAACGAAGAAGTGCAGCAACTGCTTGAAAAGGCCAACCGCGTGATCAAGCAGGTCGCGGAAACCGAAAAATACGACCTCATCCTTCAGGAGGCGGTGTACATCAACCCCAAGCACGACATCACCGACAAGGTGCTCAGTGGCTTGAACAGCGCCAAGTAAGGGCTTGATCATGTCCCGGTCTCTGGGCGCCATCGTCGACGCCCTGGGCGGGGAGCTTGTCGGGGACGCTGGTCTCTCGATCCGCCGTCTGGCGCCGCTCGCGACGGCCCTGCACGACGAGCTTTCCTTTGTCGCCCAGGCCCGCTACGCCAGCCAGATCCAGACCACGGCAGCAGGTGCCCTGATCGTGCCTGTCGCTCTCAAGGACTCGGCGGCTTCGCGAGGCGCCTGCATCGTCGCAGACGATCCCTATCTCTACTTCGCCCGGCTGACCCAGTGGTGGCGAGCGGCGCACGAGCCGGCCGAGGATCCCAGGGTCGACCCTTCCGCGAGCATCCACCCGACCGCGTACATCGGGGATCGGGTCTCGATCGGACCGTTCGCCGTCGTAGGTCCAGGGGCCCGGGTCGGTGCCGGCGCACGGATCGGGCCGCACTGCGTGCTGGGCAGGGATGCCTTGGTGGGTGAGGAATCGATTCTTTACGCGCGGGTCAGCGTCGGCGACCGCTGCGTGCTGGGCCAGCGCTGCATTCTCCATCCCGGGGTGGTCATCGGTGCCGACGGTTTCGGTTTTGCGCCGAACCAGGGCGAGTGGGTGAAGATCGAACAACTGGGCGCAGTGCGTATCGGCGACGACGTCGAAATCGGTGCCAACACCTGCATCGACCGCGGTGCGCTGGACGACACGGTCATCGGCCATGGGGTCAAGCTCGATAACCTGATCCAGATTGGCCACAACGTGCGCGTCGGCGATCACACGGCGATGGCCGGTTGTGTCGGCGTAGCCGGCACAGCGACCATCGGTGCCCACTGCTCAGTTGGCGGCGGCGCGATCGTGCTTGGTCACCTCACGCTCGCGGACCGGGTGAACATCTCCGCTGCGACGGTGGTGACCCGGTCGATTCATCAGCCGGGGCTGTACACCGGCATGTTCCCCATCGACGACAATGCGGCCTGGGAAAAGAACGCCGCATCGCTCAAGCAACTCGGTCGCTTGCGCGAGCGCGTGCGTGCCCTCGAACAACGCATTGACAACGATATTCCGAAAAGCTGAGCATCAACACAATGGACATCCACCAGATCCGAAAGCAACTGCCTCACCGTTACCCGTTCCTGCTGGTGGACCGTGTGCTGGAAATCGACAAAGGCAAGCGCATCAAGGCGCTGAAGAATGTCACCATCAACGAACCGTTTTTCGGCGGGCATTTTCCGAACCGCCCAGTCATGCCGGGTGTGCTCATGCTCGAGGCCATGGCCCAGGCAGCCGCGCTGCTGGCTTTCGACACCGCCGGCGTCACGATGGACGACAACACGGTGTACTACTTCGCCGGGATTGACGGTGCCCGCTTCAAGCGCCCGGTGGAACCCGGGGACCAGCTCGTGATGGACATCGAACTGGACCGCGTGCGCGCCGGCATCTACAAGTTCAAGGGCGTGACCCGGGTGGGCGACGATGTGGTCTGCGAGGCCGAACTGATGTGCACCATGCGCACGGTGTCCTGAGTGTCGGGGGGCTGCTGACGTGACGCAGATTCATCCCACCGCGCTGGTGGACCCCTCTGCCGATCTCGACGAATCGGTGTCGGTCGGCCCGTACACCATCATCGGGCCCCATGTGAAGATTGGTGCCGGCACCATGATTGGCGCGCACTGTGTGATCGAGGGTCGCACCACCATCGGAACCGACAACCGCATATTCCAGTTCAATTCGATCGGCGCGGTGCCCCAGGACAAGAAGTACGCGGGCGAGCCCACCGAACTGATCATCGGCAATCACAACACGATCCGCGAGTTCTGCACCTTCAACCTCGGGGTGCCGGGTGCAGGCGGCCGGACCACGGTGGGCGACCATAACTGGATCATGGCCTACACCCACATTGCGCACGATTGCCATGTGGCCAACCACACCACGCTGGCGAACAACACCACCCTGGCAGGGCATGTGTTGCTGGCCGACTGGGTGACCGTGGGGGGCCTGACCGGCATTCACCAGTTCGTCTCGGTGGGGGCGCACGCGATGATCGGTTTCGCCAGTGCGGTGTCGCAGGACGTGCCGCCCTACATGCTGGTGGATGGCAATCCGCTGTCGGTGCGAGGCCTGAACACCGTGGGTCTCAAGCGGCGCGGCTTCTCTGCGGCAAGGATCGCCGCGATCAAGCAGATGCACCGGCTGCTCTACCGCCAGGGCCTCACGCTGGAGGCCGCGCGGGCCGGTATCGATGCGCTGGCCGCCGAGACGCCAGAGGCGGCAGAGGACGTGGCCCTGATGGGCCGCTTCCTGTCCGCTGCAACTCGCGGCATCGCCCGCTGACCGCACTGCTTCACCGATGAACGCGTCCCGCCGTGTAGCGCTGGTCGCCGGCGAGACGTCGGGTGATCTGCTGGCCGGTCTGCTGTTGCAGGGGCTCCGGGGCCGGTGGCCCGACCTGTCCGCGGTGGGCATCGGTGGTGCGGCCATGGCGAAGCAAGGCTTCGAAGCCTGGTGGCCCAGCGACAAGCTGGCGGTGCGTGGTTATGTCGAAGTGCTGCGCCACTACCGCGAGATCGCCGGTATCCGTACGCAACTCAGGCAGCGACTGCTGTGGGAGCGGCCCGATGTCTTCATCGGTGTCGATGCACCCGATTTCAACCTCGACCTCGAGGGCGACCTCCGCTCGGCGGACGTGAAGACGGTCCACTTCATCTGTCCATCGATCTGGGCCTGGCGTCCGGAGCGGGTGGAGAAGATCCGCCGCAGCGCCGATCACGTGTTGTGCATCTTCCCGTTCGAGCCCGAACTGCTCGCGCGCCATGGTATCGGGGCCACCTACGTGGGCCATCCGATCGCCAGCGTGATCCCCCTGGTGCCGGACCGCCTGGCCGCACGCCGCACGTTGGGCATCGACGCGGCGGGTCCGGTCGTTGCGATTCTTCCGGGCAGCCGCCGCTCGGAGGTGCAGTACCTGGCCCGCCGGTTCTTCGACGCGGCGGTGCTCATGCGGTCGCGCCGACCGGATCTGCGCTTCGTGGTGCCTGCAGTCCCGGCCTTGCGCGAAGCCATCGAGGGGCATGCGCGAGATGCCGGGCTGCAGGAGGTGCTGATCGTCCAGGGCCGCTCTCACGAGGTCTTGGCCGCTTGCGACGTGACGCTGATTGCGTCGGGCACGGCCACGCTGGAGGCGGCGCTGTTCAAGCGTCCCATGGTGATCGCCTACAACATGCACTGGCTGTCGTGGATCATCATGCGCCGCAAGCAGCTGCAGCCCTGGGTGGGCTTGCCCAACATTCTCAGTGGCGAGTTCGTGGTCCCGGAACTGCTCCAGGACGCCGCGACTCCGGAGGCCCTGGCCCACGCGACGCTCGCGTGGCTGGACTCCCCGCAGCGCGTCGCGGCATTGGAGGATCGCTTCATCCAACTGCACCACTTGCTCAAGCGGGATACCGCGCGCCTGGCCACCGATGCGATCGAAAAAGTTCTTGCAGGCTGAGCAGGCCATTCTGGCCTGGGACGTTCCCGGGCTGGTCGCTGGTGTGGACGAGGCCGGCCGCGGGCCTCTGGCCGGGCCGGTGGTGGCGGCGGCAGTGATCCTGGACGACCACCAGCCGATCAAGGGGCTGGCCGACTCCAAGAAGCTGACGGCCTTGCGACGCGAAAAACTGTTCGACGAGATCCGGGCCAAGGCCCTGTGCTGCAGTGTGGCTCTCGCGACGGTCGAGGAAATCGACCGGCTCAACATCCTGCAGGCCACGATGTTGGCCATGCAGCGCGCGGTCAAGGGCTTGCGCCTGAAGCCCGCCAAGGTGCTGGTGGACGGCAACCGCCTGCCGGTGCTGGATGTGGTCGCTGAGGCCATCGTGTCCGGTGACGCGCTGGTGCCCGCCATCTCTGCCGCATCCATCCTGGCCAAGGTCACGCGCGACCGCATGCTCGACGAGCTTCATGCCCTGCACCCGCTCTATGGGTTCGATCGCCACAAGGGCTACGGCACCGCGCAGCATGTGGCGGCCTTGCGCGAACACGGTCCCTTGCCCGAGCACCGGCGCTCGTTCGCACCCGTGGCCCAGGCAACCAAGGAGCACGTGGCGTGAAAGAGCCGACCCAGGTCACCTCGCGGGACAACCCCTTGCTCAAACGGCTGCGCCTGTTGTCCCAGGACGGCACGGCCTATCGCAAGCAGGGCCAGGTCTGGCTGGAGGGGGATCATCTCTGCCGTGCGCTGCTGGCACGGGGGCAACGCCCGGTCACCGCGGTATTCACCGAACGCTGCTGGGCGGGCGCTCCGCACGACCTGCGCGATGCCTGCGAGCACCGGGTGGTGGTTCCGGAGGTCTTGATGGCTGGGCTGAGCGGGCTGGAATCCCCGGCCGGCATGGGCTTTGTCTGGGGCTTGCCGCAAGGACAGACACCGGATCTCGCGGGCGCCACCGTGGTGCTGGACCGGCTGCAGGACGCCGGCAACGTCGGCTCCATCCTGCGCAGCGCCGCCGCGATGGGGTTTGGCCAGGTGCTGGCGCTCAAGGGCACCGCCGGGCTGTGGTCGCCCAAGGTGCTGCGGGCGGGCATGGGCGCTCATTTCGCGCTGCGTCTGGTCGAAGGGCTGGCGCCGGACGATCTGCGCGCGCTCACCGTGCCGATGCTGGTGACCAGTTCCCACCGCGGCGAGTTTCTGCACCGGTCCGAACTGCCCTGGCCCTGTGCCTGGGTCATGGGACACGAAGGGCAGGGCGTGCGCCCCGAACTGGAGGCTCTGGCGAGCCGGTCGGTCCGCATCACCCAGCCGGGTGGCGAGGAGTCGCTGAACGTGGCCGCTGCCGCAGCGATCTGTCTGCACGCCAGCGCGGCGGCCAGGGCCCTGCCGCTATAATTCCGGGGTTTACCCGCAATCGACGCATCTTGCTGCGTCCGCCCCGGCTTCCTGCCCAGGTTCCCCGTCCCAACCCTGCTGTCGCTCCCGCTTGCGACGATGCGGGAGCGGGCGCGAATCTCCCCGGTTGTGCCCCATGGCGGGCGCGGGTGCGTCCGAAAAACCTCTGGAGAAAACCGTGCTTCCCGTCCATCCGAAAGCCCTTCTTGCGCTCGCCGACGGCACGGTCTTTACCGGGATTTCCATCGGTGCCACCGGTCAGACGACCGGCGAGGTGGTGTTCAACACCTCGATCACCGGTTACCAGGAAATCCTCACCGATCCGAGCTACTGCCAGCAGATCGTCACCCTCACGTACCCCCACATCGGCAACACCGGCGTGAACCGTGAGGACGTGGAAGCCGACCGCATCCACGCCGCTGGCCTGATCATCAAAGACCTGCCTCTCCTGGCGTCCAACTTCCGCAGCGAAGAGACGCTGTCCCAGTACCTGCAGCGCGAAGGCACCGTGGCCATCGCGGACCTCGACACGCGCGCGCTGACCCGGCTGCTGCGCACCAAGGGCGCACAGAACGGCTGCATCGTCGCGCTGCCGGCCGGCGAGGCCGTCACCGACGCACACCGCGCGCAGGCGGTCGCCGCCGCCCAGGCTGCGCCCAGCATGGCCGGCCAGGACCTGGCCAAGGTGGTGTCCGCCACCGCGCCGTACCCCTGGACGCAGTCGGAGTGGAAGCTGGGCTCCGGCTACGGCGAGCAGGCCGCACCGAAGTTCCATGTCGTCGCCTACGACTTCGGCGTGAAGAAGAACATCCTGCGCATGCTGGCCGAGCGCGGCTGCAAGGTCACCGTGGTGCCGGCGCAGACGCCGGCCGCCGAAGTGCTCAGGCACCAGCCTGACGGCATCTTCCTGTCCAACGGCCCCGGCGACCCGGAGCCCTGCGACTACGCGATCACCGCCGCGCGGGAACTGATCGAGACCGGCACGCCGACCTTCGGCATCTGCCTGGGTCACCAGATCATGGCGCTGGCCTCCGGCGCCAAGACCTTCAAGATGAAGTTCGGCCACCATGGTGCGAACCACCCGGTCAAGGACCTGGACAGCGGCCGCGTCTCCATCACCAGCCAGAACCACGGTTTTGCCGTCGACGAGAAGAGCCTGCCGGCCAACCTGCGCGCCACCCATGTGAGCCTGTTCGACGGCACGCTGCAGGGCCTGGCCCGCACCGACAAGCCGGCCTTCTGCTTCCAGGGCCACCCGGAAGCCTCGCCCGGCCCGCACGACATCGGCTACCTGTTCGACCGCTTCATCGGTCTGATGCAGGCCAAGGCCTGAACCCGCTGCGCAACAAGGACCCTTCATGAAGCTCTTCAGTTTCCCGGTGTTCGCGATCGAGAAAGCCATCGCCAAGCGCATACTGGGACTGGAGCCGCCCCACAAAGAGTGGTTCGCGCAGCGCTGGACGCAGAAGCCTTACCGCAAAGCCTTCATCGAGAACAAGGCCATGCCGCTGGTGACGCTGATTGCCAAGGGCAAGTCCTGGGACGACGAGACCTTCAACACCGAAATGGCTGAGTGGGATGTCTTGTTCTATCCCGCCGAAATCGAGGTGCTGCGCCCGATCATCGAAGGCGACGGCCTGCTGCAGCTGATGCAGAAGAACGTGCCTGCCGAACGCGTGCAGGCCCTGCTGAACAAACTGGAAACCCAGCGCCAGGCCTGAGCCCGACCTGCCGCCAAGACACACAAGCGAATCCATGCCGAAAAGAACAGACATCCAGACCGTCCTCATCATCGGAGCTGGCCCGATCATCATCGGCCAGGCCTGCGAGTTCGACTACTCGGGCGTGCAGGCCTGCAAGGCGCTGCGCGAAGAGGGCTACCGCGTGGTGCTGATCAACAGCAACCCGGCGACGATCATGACCGACCCGGCCACGGCCGACGTCACCTACATCGAGCCCATCACCTGGCAGACGGTCGAGAAGATCATTGCCAAGGAGCGGCCCCTCACGCCCGGAGGCTTCGCGATCCTCCCGACCATGGGCGGCCAGACGGCGCTGAACTGCGCGCTGGACCTGTGGCGCAACGGCGTGCTGGCGCGTTACGGCGTCGAGCTGATCGGCGCCACGCCCGAGGCCATCGACAAGGCTGAAGACCGACTGAAGTTCAAGGACGCCATGACCAAGATCGGTCTGGGTTCCGCCCGCTCGGGCATCGCTCACAGCATGGAAGAGGCCTGGGCGGTTCAGAAGATGACCGGCTTCCCGACCGTGATCCGCCCCAGCTTCACGCTGGGCGGCACCGGCGGCGGCATCGCCTACAACCCTGAAGAGTTCGAGACCATCTGCAAGCGCGGCCTGGAAGCCTCGCCCACCAACGAGCTGCTGATCGAAGAGTCTCTGCTCGGCTGGAAAGAGTACGAGATGGAGGTGGTGCGCGACAAGGCGGACAACTGCATCATCGTCTGCTCGATCGAGAACCTGGACCCGATGGGTGTGCACACCGGTGACTCGATCACCGTGGCGCCGGCACAGACGCTGACCGACAAGGAGTACCAGATCCTGCGCAACGCCTCTCTGGCCGTGCTGCGCGAGATCGGTGTGGACACCGGTGGTTCGAATGTGCAGTTCTCCATCAACCCGGCCGATGGTCGCATGGTGGTGATCGAGATGAACCCGCGCGTCTCGCGTTCGTCGGCTCTGGCCTCCAAGGCCACCGGCTTCCCCATCGCCAAGGTGGCCGCCAAGCTGGCTGTGGGTTACACGCTGGACGAATTGCGCAACGAGATCACCGGTGGTGCCACGCCGGCCTCGTTCGAACCCTCGATCGACTACGTGGTCACCAAGATCCCGCGTTTCGCCTTCGAGAAATTCCCGACCGCGGACAGCCGCCTGACCACCCAGATGAAGTCGGTGGGCGAGGTGATGGCCATGGGCCGCACTTTCCAGGAGTCCTTCCAGAAAGCCTTGCGCGGCCTGGAAGTCGGCGTGGACGGCATGAACGAGAAGACCCAGGACCGCGAGACCCTGGAGCGCGAGCTGGGCGAGCCCGGCCCCGAGCGCATCTGGTACGTGGGCGATGCTTTCGCAGCCGGCTGGTCGGTCGACGAGGTGCACCAGTTCACCAAGATCGACAAGTGGTTCCTGATCCAGATCGAAGAGATCATCAAGCTCGAAATGGCGATGGACCAGCTGGTCGCCGAGAAGGGTAACCAGGCATTGACCAGCCTGGACGCCGACACGCTGCGCGGCCTGAAGAAGAAGGGCTTCTCCGACCGCCGCCTGGCCAAGCTGCTGGCCACCACCGACGCCGCCGTGCGCGAACGCCGCAAGCAGCTCAATGTGCGCCCGGTCTACAAGCGCGTGGACACCTGCGCGGCCGAGTTCGCCACCGACACCGCCTACCTGTACTCGACCTACGAGGGTCATGGTGACGGCGAGTGCGAGGCCGAGCCGACGAACAGGAAGAAGATCATGGTGCTGGGCGGTGGCCCCAACCGCATCGGCCAGGGCATTGAGTTTGACTACTGCTGCGTGCACGCCGCGCTGGCGATGCGCGAGGACGGTTACGAGACCATCATGGTCAACTGCAACCCGGAAACCGTGTCGACCGACTACGACACCAGCGACCGCCTGTACTTCGAGCCGCTGACGCTGGAAGACGTGCTGGAGATCGTCGACAAGGAAAAGCCGGTCGGCGTGATCGTGCAGTACGGCGGCCAGACACCGCTGAAACTCGCGCTCGGCCTGGAGGCCAACGGCGTGCCCATCATCGGCACCACGCCCGACATGATCGACGCCGCCGAGGACCGTGAGCGCTTCCAGAAGCTGCTGCACGACCTGGGTCTGCGCCAGCCGCCCAACGCCACGGCCCGCGCCGAGCCGGAAGCGCTGGAGAAGGCATCGGCCCTGGGCTACCCCCTGGTGGTGCGCCCGAGCTACGTGCTGGGCGGCCGCGCGATGGAGATCGTGCACGAGCAGCGCGACCTGGAACGCTACATGCGCGAGGCTGTCAAGGTGAGCAACGATTCGCCGGTGCTGCTGGACCGATTCCTGAACGACGCCATCGAGTGCGACGTGGATGCGGTGCGCGACAGCGCGGGCCGCGTCTTCATCGGCGGCGTGATGGAGCACATCGAACAGGCCGGTGTGCACTCGGGCGACTCCGCCTGCTCGCTGCCGCCGTACTACCTGTCCAAGGCCACGATCGACGAGCTCAAGCGCCAGACAGCGGCCATGGCCGAGGGCCTGAACGTGGTGGGTCTGATGAACGTGCAGTTCGCGATCCAGGAGAAGGAGGAGAACGGCGTCAAGACCGACGTGATCTTCGTGCTGGAAGTGAACCCGCGTGCCTCGCGCACGGTGCCCTTCGTGTCCAAGGCCACCGGCATCCAGCTGGCCAAGGTCGCGGCGCGTTGCATGGCGGGCCAGACGCTGGACCAGCAGGGTATCGGCGCCGAGGTCACCCCGCCGTACTTCAGCGTGAAGGAGGCCGTGTTCCCGTTCGTGAAGTTCCCGGGCGTGGACACCATCCTTGGCCCCGAGATGAAGTCCACGGGCGAGGTGATGGGCGTGGGCAAGACCTTCGGGGAGGCCTTCGTCAAGAGCCAACTGGGCGCGGGCACCAAGCTGCCACGATCGGGCAAGGTGTTCCTTACCGTGAAGAACGGTGACAAGCCGCGCGCCGTGGAAGTGGCGCGCCAGCTGGTGGCGCTCGGTTTCGAACTTGTGGCCACGCGGGGCACCGCGGCGGCCATCGGTGCCGCCGGTATTCCGGTGCAGACGGTCAACAAGGTCACCGAAGGCCGTCCGCACATCGTGGACATGATCAAGAACGGCGAGATCGCGCTGGTCATCAACACGGTCGAGGAGCGCCGCAACGCGATCGCCGACTCGCGCGCCATCCGCACCTCGGCGCTGCTGGCCCGCGTGACCACCTTCACCACAATCTCGGGGGCGGAAGCGGCGGTGGAGGGCATGCGGCACATGGACAGCCTGGGCGTGATCTCGGTGCAGGAGATGCACGCGTTGCTGTGAGCCCCCACGCTCCGCCGCTGGCGCGGGTCGCTGCCCCCCGAGGGGGCTGATCCGGCTTGGGGCGGCCCAGCGCCGGATCGCCTGAGTTCTGATGTGGTGCTGGTGGACGCCGCCCAGGCCTACGAGCTGCACTTCCCTCATTCGGTCACCTGCCTGTCGGTGCAGATGCCGCGCGCCTGGGTCGGGCAGTGGCTGCAGGCCATGGACGTGCCGCAGGCGCGCGTGGCGCACCGCGAACAGGGCTGGGGCGCGATGCTCTCGGCGCTGAGCCCGCAACTGGGGCGCCAGCCCGAACTAGCGCTTGAGACGGCGCCCGACTGACTGGAGGACCAGTTTGGTGCCTTGCTCGCGGCGTCGATGGAGCCTGTGGCGCATCACGGCACACCCGGTGCCGTTGATCTGCGCGAGCGGGCCGTGGCCCTGATGAGGGAGCGCTGCGGGGAGCCTGGCTGGCGGGCCGACGAGCTCGCGGCGCAGCTGCAGGTGTCGGTGCGCAGCCTGCACCGGGCGTTTACCGATGCGGGTGAGACGGTGATGAGACGCTGGCGCCACGAGCGCATCGAGCGCGCGTGCGAACTGCTCGCGCAGCCCCGGCTGTCCAGGCTGAACATGGCCGAGGTGGGACGGCGCTGCGGTTACGCCGACGCCTCCCATTTCAGGCGCGACGTCCATCGCGTGGAACGCCTTCGTGCCGCTGGACGGCGAGAGCCTCAACGACCTGGTGCCTCCACAGTATGTGGCCCTGTAAGACGGCATCGCCGCGCTGGCCGAGAAGACTTACGGATGGCTCAACCCCCAGCCGTACAGGACCTTCACCGACCCGGCGAAGCTGTCGACGCCATTGGTGGCCATGAGCCTTGGCAAGAGTTACATCAACTGCCAGCAGGACACGGCGCTGCCCCACAGCCTTCCCTGGCACCCCCGGCTGTCCGAACGGCTGGGCCTGTTCCGGCTGGTGGAGTGCCGTGGCAACCACGAGTTGTGTTTCACCGATCCGCAGCGGCCGGCCGACGCGATCGAACGGGCTGGCCGCGACTGAGCGCAACCGCGGTTTCCCGGGCTTGAGAACCCGGGTTTCGATGCATAATCCGGACCATTGGCCGCCGACCGGAAACGATCGGCGGTTTGCTTTTTGCCGATCCCGGAGTTCGAAAAATGACCTATCCCATCACCAAGCGTGGCGCTGAAATGCTCAAGGCCGAGCTGCACAAGCTCAAGACCGTGGAACGCCCGGGCGTGATCCAGGCCATTGCCGAAGCGCGCGCGCAGGGGGACCTGAGCGAGAACGCCGACTACGACGCGGCCAAGGAGCGCCAGGGCTTCATCGAAGGCCGGATCGCCGAGATCGAAGGCAAGCTCTCGGCGGCGCAGGTCATCGACCCCTCGACGCTGGACGCGGGCGGCCGTGTGGTGTTCGGCTCGACGGTCGAGCTGTCGGACGAGGACAGCGGCAACGAGATGACCTACCAGATCGTGGGCGAAGACGAGGCCGATCTCAAGCAAGGGCTGGTCAACATCAGCAGCCCGATCGCGCGGGCGCTGATCGGCAAGGAAGAGGGTGACACCGCCGAGGTGCAGACCCCCGGCGGCACGCGCCGTTTCGAGATTGTGGCGGTGCGCTACGTCTGAGCCGGCCCGCATGCCGCTGCACCGCCTGTCCGTCCTCATCGCCGCGCTCTGGTGGGGGGGCATCACGGGGCTGAGCTTCGTGGCGGTGCCCACCTTGTTCGCCAAGCTGGGAAGCCCGATGACGGCGGGACCTGTGGCGGCCCAGCTTTTTTCCTTTCAGTGCTGGATCGGACTCGTGCTGGGCGTGGGGCTGATGCTGGTGTTGCGGCGACAGCGCGCATCACTCTCCCCGGAAGGCTCTGAACAGGGACTGTCGCACCTTCGGGCCTTGACGTGGACCATGGCCCTGGTGGTGCTGGCCGTGCTGCTGGCCATGGTGCAGGAGTTTGGCGTGGCACGGAAGATCGTGACGGCGCGTGCGACCGGTGGCGACCTGCGCCTCTGGCACAGCCTGGGCTTCGTGCTGGTGCTGGGGCAATGGTTGTGTGCGGGGGGCGTGTTGTGGCGCTTGGCCGGACCCCAGCCGCGGGTGACCCAGGCATGACTGTCCTGCAGCGTCTGGCCCAGCGGCTGACGGCGCTGCCTCCGTCCATCGTCACCGGGTTGCTGGCGCTGACCGCGGCGCTGCTGGCCGTGCGGCTGCTGGGACTCACCTGGCTGCTGGCGGTCAATGTGCCTTTTTCCGACCAGTGGGCCTTGCTCACCCGTCTGTACAACGGCTTCCAGTGGAGCGACGCCGCCGTCGCCTTCATATGGCAGCACGGTCCTCACCGGCAGGGACTGAACTTCTCCCTGGTCCTGCCGGCCTACCACTTCAGCGACTGGAACGTGCGCTGGGACAGCCTCTGGACCGCCGGGGTGCAACTGGCGGCCGGCCTGCTGGCGCTGCGCTTGCGGCGGCGCCTGCTGCCGGCACCCTGGTCGCTCTGGGATGCGGTGCTGTTGCTCGCATTCTGGGGCGTGTGCACCTTCGAGACCGTGATCGTGGCTCCAAATGCGTCGCACAGCATCTTCCCGCTGTTGCTCTTGATGCTGCTGCTCAATGTGTGGCTGGCGACACCCGGCTTTCTCAATCACGTGGCGGTGATTGCACTGGTGGTGTGCCTGGGCTTCACCGGTTTTGGTCTCACGGCCTTGCCGGCCGTGATGCTGGTGGCCCTGATCGACGTCTGGCGCAGCACTGGGGCCTTGCGGCGGCGGGGGATGGTGGTGCTGGCGTCCGGCGCACTCACGCTGCTGGCGTTCTTGCACCGCTACCAGTTCGTGGTGTCGGCCGAGGGCTTTGAGGTGCTGCGGCCAGACCCCACCGACTACCTGAGGTTCATGGCCGCCATGCTGAGCCATTTCCTGCTCACTGTTCAGCGCCCTTCGGCATGGGTTCTGTATCCGGCGGGCGCGTTGCTGCTGGCGGCGTGGGTCGGCGCATGGGGGTGGGGTGTGCGCCGCCTCGTGCGACCCTCCGGTGAGCGGGAGGGTGTGTGTCCGCTGTGGCAGGCGTGCGTGGTGCTCACGGGCTGCAGCCTGTTGTTTGTCCTGCTGACTGCCTACGGGCGCGCGCAGCTGGGAGTGGGGGCGGCAATGGCCTCGCGCTACACCGCCTTGCTTCTACCGGGTCTGCTGGCGGTGTACCTGCTGCTGTTCCGGCAGCGCGACCGGCTGGCGCCTCTGCTGCTGGTCATGCTGCTTCTGTTCACCGTGCGCGTGGTGCCGGAAACCCGCGAGGCCTACCTGCTGGGCCGCTATTACGCGGGCATGAAGCTGTGCTGGCTGGAGCAGTACCGCACCAGTGGAGCGGTGGCCGCCGCAGACGCCCGCCTGCAGGCGCTGGACGTCAGGGCACAGTTCCAGCCTGGCTGGCTCGGGCGCCAGGCACAGTGGGACCTGATGGAGCGGCAGCGACTGGGCCCGCTGGCTGCCGGGGCACCGTCGGAGCCGCTGTTGAGGCTGTACCCGGCGCCCTGCGAGCTGCTGCGCTGAAACCAGGACCTCAGGCGGCGCGCCGCTCCGCCGATTCGAGCGTGTTGACCATCAGCATGGTGATGGTCATCGGGCCCACGCCGCCGGGCACCGGGGTGATCCAGCCGGCCACTTCCTTCACGCTTGCAAAGTCCACGTCGCCGCAGAGCTTGCCTTCGTCGTTGCGGTTCATGCCCACGTCCAGCACCACGGCACCGGGTTTGACCATGTCGGCGGTCAGCACGTTGCGCTTGCCCACCGCAGCGACGATCACGTCCGCCTGCAGCGTCATGGCCTTCAGGTCCTTGGTGGCGCTGTGGCAGATGGTGACGGTGGCGTTCTGTTGCAGCAGCATCATGGCCATGGGTTTGCCCACGATGTTGCTGCGGCCGATGACGACGGCATGTTTGCCCTTGAGCTCGTAGCCGATGGACTCGAGCATCTTCATGCAGCCGTAGGGCGTGCAAGGCCAGAAGCCGGGCAGGCCGGTCATCAGCGCGCCTGCGCTGGCGATGTGGAAACCATCCACGTCCTTCTCGGGCGAGATGGCCTCGATGACCCTCTGGGCGTTCATGTGGGCCGGCAGCGGCAGCTGCACCAGGATGCCGTGGATGCTCGGATCGCGGTTCATGGCGTCCACGCGGGCCAGCAGCTCGGCCTCGGTCATGGTGACGGGCCAGGTCTCCAGCACCGAGTGCATGCCCGTGTCCTCGCAGGCCTTGACCTTGTTGCGCACGTAGACCTGGCTGGCCGGGTTGTCGCCCACCAGGATCACCGCGAGACCGGGTGTGATCCCCCTGGCTTTGAGGGCTGTCACGCGGGCCGACACATCGGTGCGGAGCTGTTTGGAAAGGGCGTTGCCGTCGATGAGTTGGGCGGTCATGGTGGTCAGGCGGAGGAGGGGAAACGGAAACGCCCGCCGGGAAGGGCGGGCGTTGGCTGGGGGAGTCGAGGGTCAGGCCTTGGCGGGTGTCTGCCCCAAGGCGATCTTGAGCAGATCGGCCACGGTGTTGGCGCCCAGCTTTTCCATGATGTTGGCGCGGTGCGCTTCCACGGTCTTGATGCTGATGCCCAGGTCGTCGGCGATCTGCTTGTTCAGGCGACCAGCTACGATGCGCTCCAGCACCTGGGCTTCGCGGCCCGTGAGCTTGGAGAGCAGGGCGTCTCGGCTGGCGGCCTGCTGGTGGGTGGCGAAGGCTTCCTTCGCGGTTTCGAGCATGCGTTCGACCAGCAGCACCAGCTGGTCTTCCTTGAAGGGTTTCTGGATGAAGTCCAGCGCGCCGCGCTTCATGGATTCCACCGCCATCGGCACGTCGCCATGACCGGTGATGAAGACGATGGGAAGGGGGGACTGGCGTTCGATCAGCTTTTCCTGCAGCTCCATGCCGGTCATGCCACCCATGCGGATGTCGGCAATCAGGCAGGCCACCTCGCGCGCGTCGTACCGGCTGAGGAAGGCTTCGGCGGATTCAAAACAGCGGACCCGGTAGTCCTTGCCTTCGAGCAGCCATTGCAGGGAGTCACGAACGGCCTCGTCGTCATCGACGACATAGACGGTGCCTTTTTTGGGAATCAAACTCATCTCGCTCTTTCGGTGTCCGTCAACGACGACGCGGCGGGAGCTTCCGGCGCGGATTCCTGGGTCAGACGCGACTGCACCGGAATCCAAAAACTGAAGCAGCAACCCACGACTTCGTCCCCATTGTAGATGTTCTGCACCTGCATCCGGCCGTGGTGCGACTCGACGATGCTGCGGCACAGCTTGAGGCCAATGCCCATGCCTTCGCTCTTGGTGCTGTAGAACGCCTCGTAGATGCGCTCGATCATTTCAGCGGGCACGCCGTTGCCGGAGTCGCGCACCGAGAACTCCACCACCTCCTGGTCGTCGAGCCGGCGCGGACCGACGCGCAGCTCGATGTACCTCTCGCCAGGGGGACGCCCCGCCTGCGCGATCGCCTCGCCCGCGTTCTTGAGCAGGTTGATCAGCACCTGTTCGATCAGGATCGGATCGACCATCAGGCTGGGCAGGCGCGCGGCGACGTAGGGCGAAAGACGCACCTGGTGGCGGCGCAGTTCGATATCGGCCAGTTCGATCGCATTGCTCACCATCTGCGCCACGTCCGAGGGCATGGGGTTGGGTTCGCTGCGCTTCACGAAGGCGCGGATGCGCTGGATGATCTGGCCGGCGCGCTGGGCCTGGCGGGCGGTTTTCTCCAGCGCGGCAAGCATGTCCTCTTCGGTGATGCGCTGCTCCTTCAGCCGCGAGATCATGCCGTTGCAATAGTTGCTGATGGCCGTCAGCGGCTGGTTGAGTTCGTGCGCGACGCTCGAGGCCATTTCGCCCATGGTGATCAGGCGGCTGGCCGTCTGTGCGCGCTCGGCTTGGCGCGCGGCCTGTTCTTCGGCGTTGCGGCGCGGGGTGATGTCGCTGGCAATCACCATCTGGGCCAGACGGCCGTCGACCCAGGTCAGGTAGCGCGTGCGGACCTCCAGCCAACGATCCAGTTCTTCGACGAAGACTTCGGCGTTTTCGGCGCCGGCATCGGTCAGGGTGTCGGTCGGCATGCCTGCGAAGGCGTCCACCGCATCGCCGTTGTCGGGGCTGGGCGTGGGCTGGTCGCCCGCCAGGTCCACCAGTTGCCGGTGGCCCTGGCCGCGGGTGCCGAACCAGAGGCGGTACATCTTGTTGGCGAACAGCATTTCGTCGCTGCCCAGCGGCGCCACCGACACCGCCGAGTCCAGCGATTCCAGCACCGTGGTGAAGCGTTCGTAGGACGCGGAAA
Source organism: Hydrogenophaga pseudoflava (assembly GCF_031020795.1). GTDB lineage: Bacteria > Pseudomonadota > Gammaproteobacteria > Burkholderiales > Burkholderiaceae_C > Hydrogenophaga > Hydrogenophaga pseudoflava_A. The sequence continues at coordinate 218,191 of NZ_JAVHJP010000006.1, read as the reverse complement.
GTTCTTCCCGGATGCGCTTGGGTTCGGTGATGTCGGTCATCGAGGTCATCCAGCCGGTCTGGTGGCCTCTCGGATCGATCAGGGGTGAGACGTACATCCGCGCGTCGAAGATGCTGCCGTCGCGGCGCTGCACCCGCACCTCGAAGCCACCGGGTGTGGACCGCCCATTGAGCTCGTCCTCCAGCCGCGCGGCCAGTTGCTCGTGGTCGTCCTCCGGCCAGTAGGGAAAGGGTGCGGTGCGGCCGACCAGCTCGCTTTCGGTCCAGCCCGTCATGGAGCAGAACGCAGGGTTGACATAGGTGATGCGACCCTGCATGTCCAGTGCCCGCATGCCTGTGAGCATGGAGTTTTCCATCGCACGTCGGAAGTTGGTTTCCGACATCAGCGCCTGCTGCGCCTGCACGCGGCGGCGGGTGTGTCGCCAGGTGCCGAGCAGCATCCACACGGTGAGGGCCGAGAGCGCGCCAATCACCCAGAAAAAGCCGCTGCCCACGATGTCCTGCGAGGTGCGGTAGCCCTGGGCCTTGAGGATCAGACCGTTGCCGACCGGAGAAACCGGCACTTCGTGCTCCAGCGGCTGCGGCGACCAGGGCAGCAGCCGCAGCACCGCGCTGGGTGACTGCAGGTTGCCTGCGAGCACCCGCCCGCGGTCGTCGAGCAGGGCCACGGCATAGCGGGCCATGATCTCCGGCGGCATTCCGAACCGCATCAGTCCGTCGATGGAGTACTCGCCCATGACAGTGCCCGAGAAGCGGCCCTGTTCGGTCAGCGGCACCTGCAACATCAGGGTCGACTGGCGAGCGTCGTCACCGAGCGGTCTCGAATAGATCGGCTGGCGCAGGTCGCGCGCCAGCTCAAACGAGCCATCGCCGTCCCCCGCCGCCATCGAGCTGCCCTTGGGGCGAAGCAGCGCCAGCGGTGCACTGGGTGAGGCGTGGCTGGCCTGGACCATTCGGCGGGCGTCGACCCAGCTGATGGCCTGCAGCTCCGGGAACTGGCTGATGAGCGTCTCGGCCTGGAACTCGAACTCGTCGGCGCTGATTTCCTTGTTGTCCACTTCCCTTGCGAGGCGCATGAGTTGCTCCTGGCGTTCGAGCAGCCGCAGCCGGATGCGCTGCTGCGCGTACTCGACGTCGCGCGTGACCGCCTCCTGCTCGCGTTCGAGTTCTTCGTAGCGCAGGTAGGTGATGGCCACCGCGATGGCCGACAGAAACAGCAGGACGGACAGCAGCGGCGCCAAGGTGGCGAAGCGGTCCTGGCGCGAGGGAGGGAGGCGGCGCCACCAGCGGCGCCACCAGTCCAGCGGGGTGCCGACAGGCGGGCCTGCTGGTGGTTGTTCGGGGGCGGGAATCATCCGGTCGAGTGTACGGGGCGGCCCCCGAAATAAGGGCATCCGGAGCGGCGGCGCGCGCGTCAAACGCTACACAATTTGCATTTGTGTATTTCATATAAAGAAATTAACAAGCACATGTTGAAATTGAAAGGGATCTGTGGAAAAATCCGTGACACTGCGGAATCACCGCCGTAAGCTTTATTTCAAACCCACAGGAGACAGCCATGTCAGCGTCCGACGCTCAGAACAACCGTGGTGCCGGGGACATCGATGCCCAGGAAACCCGCGAATGGATGGAGGCGCTGGCCGCCGTCATTGAAAAAGAGGGCCCCGAGCGCGCCCACTTTCTGCTGGAGCAACTGCTCGAGGAAGCCCGCCAGAACAGCATCGACATGCCGTTCTCGGCCAACACCGGTTACGTGAACACCATCGAGGCCACCGAAGAGGCCCGCTGTCCCGGCAACATCGAGATCGAAGAACGCCTGCGGGCCTACATGCGCTGGAACGCCATGGCCATGGTGGTCAAGGCCAACCGCCACAACCCCGACGACGGCGGCGACCTGGGCGGTCACATCGGTTCGTTCGCCTCGCTGGCCCACATGTTCGGCGCCGGCTTCAACCACTTCTGGCACGCCGAATCCGAAAATCATGGGGGCGACTGCCTGTACATCCAGGGCCATGTGTCGCCCGGCGTGTACGCCCGCGCCTACCTGGAAGGCCGCCTGACCGAAGAGCAACTGCTGCACTTCCGCCAGGAGGTGGACGGCAAGGGCCTCTCGAGCTACCCGCACCCCAAGCTGATGCCTGAGTTCTGGCAGTTCCCGACGGTGTCGATGGGCCTGGGCCCGCTGATGGCCATCTACCAAGCCCGCTTTCTGAAGTACCTGCACGCGCGCGGCATCGCCAACACCGAGAACCGCAAGGTCTGGGTGTTCTGCGGCGACGGTGAGATGGACGAGGTCGAGTCGCTGGGCGCCATCAGCCTGGCCGCGCGCGAGAACCTGGACAACCTGATCTTCGTGGTGAACTGCAACCTGCAGCGCCTGGACGGCCCGGTGCGCGGCAACGGCAAGATCGTTCAGGAACTCGAAGGCGAGTTCCGCGGCTCCGGGTGGAACGTGATCAAGCTGCTGTGGGGCTCCAACTGGGACCCGCTGCTGGCGCGCGACAAGGACGGCGCGCTGCGCAAGATCATGATGGAGACGCTGGACGGCGACTACCAGGCCTTCAAGGCCAACGACGGAGCCTACGTGCGCAAGCACTTCTTCGGCCGCGACCCCAAGGCACTGGAACTGGTCTCGCACATGAGCGACGACGACATCTGGAACCTGCGCCGCGGCGGCCACGACCCGCAGAAGGTGTACGCCGCCTACCACCAGGCCGTGAACCACAAGGGCCAGCCGACCGTGCTGCTGATCAAGACGGTCAAGGGCTTCGGCATGGGCAAGGCCGGTGAAGGCAAGAACACCGTCCACCAGACCAAGAAGCTGACCGACGAGGACATCAAATACTTCCGCGACCGCTTCAACATCCCGATCCCGGACAGCGAGCTGCCCAAGATCCCGTTCTACAAGCCCGCCGACGACACGCCGGAGATGCAGTACCTGCACGAGCGCCGCAAGGCCCTGGGTGGCTACCTGCCCAAGCGCCGCACCAAGGCCGACGAGAGCTTCACCGTGCCCTCGCTGGAAACCTTCAAGGCCGTGCTGGAGCCGACCGCCGAAGGTCGCGAGATTTCGACCACGCAGGCCTATGTGCGCTTCCTGACGCAGTTGCTGCGCGACCAGGCACTGGGGCCGCGCGTGGTGCCCATCCTGGTGGACGAGGCCCGCACCTTCGGCATGGAAGGCCTGTTCCGCCAGGTCGGCATCTACAACCCGGCTGGCCAGCAGTACACCCCGGTGGACAAAGACCAGGTCATGTACTACAAGGAAGACAAGGCCGGCCAGATCCTGCAGGAAGGCATCAACGAAGCCGGCGGCATGAGCAGCTGGATCGCGGCCGCCACGTCGTACAGCACCAGCAACCGCATCATGGTGCCGTTCTACGTGTACTACTCGATGTTCGGTTTCCAGCGCATCGGCGACCTGGCCTGGGCGGCCGGCGACATGCAGGCCCGCGGCTTCCTGCTTGGCGGCACCTCCGGCCGAACCACGCTGAACGGCGAAGGCCTGCAGCACGAAGACGGCCACAGCCACATCCTGGCCGGCACGATCCCGAACTGCATCAGCTACGACCCGACCTTCGCGCACGAGGTCGGCGTGATCCTGCACCACGGCCTCAAGCGCATGGTGGAGAAGCAGGACAACGTCTTCTACTACCTGACACTGCTGAACGAGAACTACGCCATGCCCGGCCTGACCGCCGGCACGGAAGAGCAGATCATCAAGGGCATGTACCTGTGCAAGCCGGGTGCCGAGGGTGACAAGCGCGTGCAGCTGCTGGGTTCCGGCACGATCCTGCGCGAGAGCATCGCCGCGCAGGCCCTGCTGGCCACCGACTGGGGTGTGCAGGCCGACGTGTGGAGCTGCCCGAGCTTCAACGAACTGACCCGCGACGGCCAGGACTGCGAGCGCTTCAACCTGCTGCACCCGACCGAGAAACAGCGCGTGCCCTTCGTGGCGCAGCAGCTGGAAAAGCACGCCGGTCCGGTGGTCGCCTCGACCGACTACATGAAGAACTACGCCGAGCAGATCCGCCCCTTCATTCCCAAGGGCCGCGAATACAAGGTGCTGGGCACCGACGGTTTCGGCCGCAGTGACTTCCGCAGCAAGCTGCGTGAGCACTTCGAGATCAACCGCCACTACATCGTGGTCGCCGCCCTGCGTGCGCTGGCCGACGAGGGCAAGCTGCCGCTGGCCAAGGTCGCCGAGGCGATCAAGAAGTACGGCATCAAGACGGACAAGGTCAACCCGCTCTACGCTTAAACATCCGGAGACAACAACATGGCACTGGTAGAAGTGAAAGTCCCGGACATCGGCGACTTCGACGAAGTGGCGGTCATCGAACTGCTGGTCAAGGTGGGCGACACGGTCAAGGCCGAGCAGTCGCTGATCACGGTTGAGAGCGACAAGGCCTCGATGGAGATCCCGTCCAGCACGGCGGGCGTGGTGAAAGAAATGCGCGTGGCGCTGGGCGACAAGGTGAAGGAAGGTTCGGTGGTGCTGGTGGTGGAAGCCGCTGGCGAGGCCGCTGCGCCGGCTCCTGCTGCGGCACCTGCCGCCGCTGCACCGGCTCCGGCCCCTGCGGCAGCCCCGGTGGCTGCTCCGGCCGCAGCGCCTGCTGCCGCGGGCCCGGTGGAAGTGCGCGTGCCCGACATCGGCGACTTCAGGGACGTCGCGGTCATCGAGGTGTTCGTCAAGCCCGGCGACAGCATCAAGGTCGAGCAGAGCCTGATCACGGTCGAGTCCGACAAGGCCTCGATGGAAATCCCGTCCTCGCACGCTGGCGTGCTGAAGGAGATCAAGGTCAAGGTCGGCGACAAGGTCAACATCGGTGACCTGCTGGCGATCCTGGAGGGTGCTGCGGGCGCCGCCGCGCCGGCGCCGGCCGCTGCAGCTCCGGTGGCTGCGCCCGCTGCGGCTCCCGCTGCCGTGGCCGCTCCGGTCGCTGCGGCGTCTGCACCCGCTGCCGCCGCACCGGCCCACAACCCCACCGCCACCCCGGCGCTGGGCCTGCCGCACGCCTCGCCGTCGGTGCGCAAGTTCGCCCGCGAACTGGGCGTGCCGCTGGACGAGGTCAAGGGCTCGGGCCTGAAGGGCCGCATCACGGCCGAAGACATCCAGTCCTTCACCAAGTCGGTCATGGCCGGCGCGGTGCAGACCAAGGCGCAGGCTGCCAAGGCACCGGCGTCGGGCGGTGGTGGCGGCTCCGAGCTGGGCCTGATCCCCTGGCCCAAGGTGGACTTCGCCAAGTTCGGACCGATCGAGCGCAAGGAGCTGGGCCGCATCAAGAAGATCAGCGGCGCCAACCTGCTGCGCAACGCGGTGATGATCCCGGCCGTCACCAACCACGACGACGCCGACATCACCGACCTCGAAGCCTTCCGCGTCTCCACCAACAAGGAGAACGAGAAGAGCGGCGTCAAGGTCACGATGCTGGCCTTCCTGATCAAGGCGTCGGTCGCCGCGCTCAAGAAGTTCCCCGAGTTCAACAGCTCGCTGGACGGCGACTCGCTGGTCTACAAGCAGTACTACCACATCGGTTTCGCGGCCGACACGCCCAACGGCCTGGTCGTGCCCGTGATCAAGGACGCCGACAAGAAGGGCGTGCTGCAGATCAGCCAGGAAATGGGTGAACTCGCCAAGAAGGCGCGCGACGGCAAGCTGGGCCCCGCCGACATGTCAGGCGCCACCTTCACCATCTCCTCGCTGGGCGGTATCGGTGGCCGTTACTTCACGCCCATCATCAACGCGCCCGAAGTCGCCATCCTGGGCGTCTGCAAGAGCCAGATGGAGCCGGTGTGGGACGGCAAGGCCTTCCAGCCGCGCCTGATGCTGCCGCTGTCGCTGACCTGGGACCACCGCGTGATCGACGGCGCTGCGGCTGCGCGGTTCAACGCGTACTTGGGCCAGATCCTCGGCGACTTCCGTCGCGTGCTGCTGTAAGAAGGGAATCTGAACATGGCACTCATGGACATCAAGGTTCCCGACATCGGCGACTTCGACGAAGTCGCGGTCATCGAACTGCTGGTCAAGCCGGGCGACACCGTCAAGGCCGAGCAAAGCCTCATCACCGTCGAGTCCGACAAGGCCTCGATGGAGATTCCCTCGTCGCACGCCGGCGTGGTCAAGGAGCTCAAGGTCAAGCTGGGCGACAAGGTCAGCGAAGGCTCGGTCGTGCTGGTGCTGGACGCGGAGGGCGCTGCGGCGGCACCCGCGCCGGCCGCGGCACCGGCGTCTGCTGCCGCGCCCGCCGCGGCTCCGGCCGCTGCGCCGGTCGTGGCCCCCACGGCCGCCAGCTTCGGCGGCTCGGCCGACATCGACTGCGACGTGCTGGTGCTCGGCGCCGGCCCTGGCGGCTATTCCGCTGCCTTCCGCGCCGCCGATCTGGGGCTCAAGGTCGTGATCGTCGAGCGCTACGCCCAGCTCGGTGGAGTCTGCCTGAACGTGGGCTGCATCCCGTCCAAGGCGCTGCTGCACGTGGCCGCGGTGATGGACGAGGTCTCGCACCTGGGCGATCTGGGCGTCGAGTTCGGCAAGCCCACGGTGAGCGTGGACAAGCTGCGCGCCCACAAGGAAAAGGTCATCGGCAAGCTGACCGGCGGCCTGGCGGCCATGGCCAAGATGCGCAAGGTCACCACCGTGCGCGGCTACGGTGCCTTCGTCGGCCCGAACCACGTCGAAGTGGAAGAGACGACGGGCACCGGCCAGGACAAGACCGGCAGCAAGAAGGTCGTGGCCTTCAAGAAGTGCATCATCGCCGCCGGTTCGCAGGCGGTTCGCCTGCCGTTCTTCCCGCAGGACGATCGCATCGTGGACTCGACCGGCGCGCTGGCGCTCAAGGGCGTGCCCAAGAAGATGCTGATCGTCGGCGGCGGCATCATCGGCCTGGAAATGGGCACGGTGTACAGCACGCTGGGCGCCCGCCTGGACGTGGTCGAGATGATGGACGGCCTGATGCAGGGCGCCGACCGCGACCTGGTCAAGGTCTGGGAGAAGATGAACAAGGGCCGCTTCGACAACATCATGCTCAAGACCAAGACGGTCGGGGCTGAGGCGACGCCCGAAGGCATCAAGGTGCAGTTCGAGGGCCTGGACGGCACGAAGAGCGAGGGCACCTACGACCTGGTGCTGCAGGCGGTGGGCCGCACGCCCAACGGCAAGAAGATCGCCGCCGACAAGGCCGGCGTGGCGGTGACCGACCGCGGCTTCATCAACGTCGACATCCAGATGCGCACCAACGTGCCGCACATCTTCGCCATCGGCGACATCGTCGGCCAGCCGATGCTGGCGCACAAGGCGGTGCACGAGGCGCATGTGGCGGCGGAAGTCATCGCCGGTGAACTGCAGGGCAACAAGGAACTGGCTGCGGCCGCCTTCAACGCCCGCGTGATCCCGAGTGTGGCCTACACCGACCCCGAAGTGGCCTGGGTGGGCCTGACCGAGGACCAGGCCAAGGCGCAGGGCATCAAGGTCAAGAAGGGCCTGTTCCCCTGGACGGCCTCAGGCCGCGCGATTGCCAACGGCCGCGACGAAGGCTTCACCAAGCTGCTGTTCGACGATTCGCCCGAGGCCCATGGCCACGGCAAGATCCTGGGCGGCGGCATGGTGGGCACCCACGCCGGCGACATGATCGGCGAGATCGCGCTGGCCATCGAGATGGGCGCGGACGCGGTGGACATCGGCAAGACCATCCACCCGCACCCCACGCTGGGCGAGAGCATCGGCATGGCGGCGGAGGTGGCACACGGGTCCTGCACGGACCTGCCTCCGAGCAAGAAGTAATTCTTGTCGTCCGCCGTCAGAATCCTGAAGGTTGGCTGCAAAGAGATCAATTCGCCCTCCGGGATCATGTGTTCCGGAGGGCGTTTTGTCGTGGGCGTCTTGCCTTGACCGCGCTGGAGGGGAAATCTTCGCGATAATTTGCTCCGCTCAGGTGAACTTTCTTATTCGTCTGAGCGCAACAGGGTGCCTGCCCGAGCACCAGAACCAACCGTGATGTATCCAATGGTGCGATTGCAAGCTGCTCATGATGTGGCACCTGGGAGTGCTGCTTGACCGATTCAGTGACACCCGTCGCGCATGTTGGCGAGGCCGCTATGGCCAACATTTCCGCCCGTGCCCGGACCGGGACGCTCTGGATCGTCATCGCCTTTGGTGGCGGGCAGATCATCCGTCTGGCATCGAACATTGCTCTGGCCTCTCTGTTATTCCAAGAAGCCTTTGCCCTGATGGCTTTGGTTGCGGCCGTGATGCAGGGTCTGGCGATGTTCTCCGACCTCGGGCTCAAGCCCAGTGTGGTGCAGAACCCGCGCGGTGACGAGCCGATCTTCCTGCAGACCGCCTGGACACTGCAGGTCATCCGGGGGGGGATCCTGTTCGTCGGTGCGACGGCCTTGGCGTGGCCCATGGCCCACATCTATGGCGCCAACGACCCGATGGCCCGCGAGCTGCTTTGGCTGATCCCGCTGGTGGCCCTTGGGGCCATCGCCGATGGCTTTCAGTCTTCGCGCATGCTCACCGCGGCCCGCCGGATGGACATCGCCAGCATGACCAAGATCGAGATCCTGGTGCAGGTGCTGAACGCGGTGCTGATGGTCGGGCTGGCATGGTACCTGCGGTCGGTGTATGCGCTGGCGATCGCAGGTGTGGTCAGCAGCGGGCTGCGGGTCTGGCTGTCGTATGCGATGTTGTCGGGGATGACCGACCGGTTCCGGCTCGACCGCGACTCGGTGAAAGCGATCTTCGGCTTCGGCAAGTGGGTGTTCCTGAGCACCATGATCTCCTTCCTGGCGCTGCAGATCGACCGTGTGCTGTTGGCTGCGATCTTCCCGCTGGCCGAGGTGGGGGTTTATTCCATCGCCACCAGCCTGTCGCTGATGGTGGCGGTGCTGGTGGGGACGCTGCAGTCCTCCATCGTGTTCCCCTGGTACTCGCGCATGCTGGACCACGGGGTGCCCCTGAAAGAGGCCTTCCGGCGCACGCGCGTGCCGCTGATGCTGGTGGTGACCTTTCTGGTGGTCTTGCTGGTGACCGGGGCCAGCAGCTTCTTCGATCTGGCCTACGACGACCGCTACGCCAAAGGAGGCGACTTCCTGCCCCTGCTGGCCATGGGCGTCTGGTTCAGCAGCCTCAGCGGCATCTACGGCGCGGCCTTCATGGCCATGGGCAAACCGCAGTGGATCGCCATCGTCAGCGCGGTCAAGGTGCTCTCGTTCCTGCTGTTCCTCGGGCTCTACCTCCAGTTCGACTACTCCATCGAGACGGCCGTGCTGGCGGTGCTCAGTGCCGAGGTGGTCACCGGGGCGACGAGCCAGTGCCTGGGCTGGAAGCTGGGCCTGCGCAATCTGCGCATGGAGAGCCTCCTGCTGTTCCTGATGATCGGAGCCTCGGCCCTGGGTTGGTGGTTCGTGCACCAACTGGCCTGGGTGGCCGGGCAGCATCCGTTCGTGCGCCTGATGCTGCTGGGACTGATGGAGGTGGCGGTGTTTGCGCCGCTGGGCCACCGGCTGGTGCTGCCCATGCTCCGGCGCTCGGTGTCCTGAGCCGCACCGAGGCGCAACATGGGGCTGGACTCACACGCGCAGACCGCCGGCCGCTGGCTTACCCGGCTGCGCGACCATCTGGCCTGGCGCTGGAGCCGGGTGCGGCGGTTGCCCGGCCTGCTTGTCAACCACTGCTTCGGCAACCTGTGGCACGACCATTGGCTCCGGCGCCGGGTGCGCACCACCGCCGGCGCATTGACGGCCGAGCGGCGCTGTGCGGTGTATGTCATGTACCCACGCCTTGGGCTGCAGGAGTCCCATGTCTCGTCGCTGGCCTACCTGGCGCGCAAGGGCTATGTCCCGCTGGTGGTCAGCAACCTGCCGCTGGCACCGCAGGAGCGCGAACGCTTGCGACCGCTGTGCTGGCGGCTGGTGGAGCGGCCCAACTACGGCTACGACTTTGGCGCCTACCGGGAGGGCGTGCTGATGGCCCTTGACGAATTGCCCAGGCTCGACCGGCTGCTGATGGCCAACGACTCCGCGTGGTTCCCGGTGCCGGCCACGGCGGACTGGCTAGCGCAGGCCGAGCCGCTGGACATGGATCTGGTGGGGGCGGTGTCCAACGACGGCTGGCTGGACTTCCTGGCGGACCCGGGCCGCGGGCGGCCCTGGGTGCCCGATGCAGGCACGCCGCAGCTGCACTACTGCTCCTTCGCACTGCTGTTCGGCGTGCGCATCCTGAAGGACCCGGGCTTCCGCAAGTTCTGGCAGGGCCTGACGCTCACGGCGGACAAGCTGGAGACGATTCGCCGTGGCGAGGTGGGCCTCAGCCGCTGGGTCATCGACCGAGGCTACCGCCACGCGGAAACGCTGGACATCACCCGGTTCGATCAGCACCTGGAGCGCATGGACGCCGCCCAGTTGCGCGAACTGGCCGCGAACCTGGTCATCCCCGAGGACACCCGGCTGCGGCAAGAACAGCAGGCGCTGACCGCGCACCCCGGGTCCGCGGCCGATCCGCAGGCGCTGCGCCGCTTCATTCTCTGGGCCACGGCCGCCACCGGGCCGGCCTATGCCTTGCCGCACTGGTCGTTGCCCGAACAGGGTTTTGGCTTTCTGAAGAAGTCGCCGATGTGGCTGAGCGGACCCACGGCGCAGATCACGGAATCACTGATCGAGCGCTACGGCGACGCGCCCATGCTCGAAGAGGCGCGTCGGCTGGCGCGCGGGGACAGGTGAACCACGTGACGCTCAGTACCCATCAGAACAAGGCGGTCGAGATCCGCTTCCAATCCGGCGCCGCATACCCGGAGCCGTTCAGGGACGTGCAGCTGGACGTGGTGTTCGTCTCGCCCGGTCAGCGGATTCTGGAGGTGCCGGCGTTCTGGCGCGGAGGAGACACCTGGTGCGTGCGGTATTCATCCGCCGAGCCCGGGGTCCATCGCTTCACCACCCGCTGCAGCGACGCGGGCAACGCAGGCCTGCATGACCAGACAGGGGTGGTCGAGGTCACGGCCTATGAGGGTGACAACCCGCTGTACCGGCATGGCGGCATCCGGGTGGCCGAGGACCGGCGGCACTTCTGCCACACCGATGGCACGCCCTTTTTCTGGCTGGGCGACACCTGGTGGATGGGCCTGTGCGGCCGCCTCTCCTGGCCGGATGATTTCCAGGCGCTGGCGCGCAACCGCAAGGAGCGCGGGTTCAATCTGATCCAGCTGGTCGCCGGTCTGTACCCGGACATGCCGCTGTTCGACGAGCGAGGTCTGAGTGAAAGCGGCTTCAGCTGGGAGCCCGACCTGGGCCGGATCAATACGGCCTTTTTTGACGAGGCGGACCAGCGGATTTTTCACCTGGTCGAGCAGGGTCTGGTGCCGTGCATTCTGGGGGCCTGGGGTTACTACCTGCCCATGATCGGTCTGGACAACATGCAGCGCCATTGGCGCCACCTCATCGCGCGCTGGGGGGCCCTGCCCGTCGTCTGGGTGGCGGCCGGCGAGCAGACCATGCCGTGGTACCTGGAAGGTCCTCTGCAGAAAGACGCCTCGCGGGCCCGGCTGCGCACGGAATGGACCGAGGTGATCCGCCAGATTCGCCGGCATAACGCCTTTGACCGCCTGATCTCCACGCACCCGGTCACCAGCGCCCGCGAATCGGTCACGGACGTGGGCTTGCTCGACTTCGAGATGCAGCAGACCGGTCACGGGCAGCCCACCTTGCACCACGCGCGGCGTGCGCAGGATGGCTGGAACGCCGAGCCCCGCATGCCGGTGATCAGCGGGGAGTCCCGATACGAAGCCCTGGATATCCACCCCACCGTCACGGCGCGCGACGCGCGCGAGGCCTTCTGGGCGCATGCGCTCGGCAGCGGCCTGGCCGGACACACCTACGGCGCCAACGGGATCTGGCAGGTCAACACCGGACAGCGACCATTCGGGCCGTCGCCGTCAGGCTCCTGCTGGGGCAACCTGCCGTGGCCGCAGGCCATGCAGTTGCCTGGCGCCCGCCACATCGGCCTGGCCCGGTCGTTCCTCGCCACCCTGCCGTGGCACGGGTTCGCGCCGCTCCCCCAGCCCGGTCGTCGAGAGCGCTTCCTGCCTCGCAGCACGCGCCTGCAACGGCTGCTGCTCAAGTTCGGGTGGCGGCCTACTTCGCCCGATCCCATCGCAGTGGGGGTGGCCGACGCCCGGTCCACGGTGCTCGCCTACACCATCGAAAACCGGGCCTTCACGCTGGATCTGAGGGGTGTGGCGGAGCCCCTGAAGGGGCGCTGGGTGGATCCGACCAGCTTCGAGACCCTTCCTGCAGACTTCGTTTTGCGAGGAACCTGCCTGAAGGCCACACCACCCGCCAGGAACGCGGCCGGCGACGGCGACTGGCTGCTGCTGTTGCAGCCGGTCAGCGAGGTGTCGTGAACACATCAAACCAACGGGTTGATCTGGTGCGCGGTGCCCTGAGGGTGGCGCTGGTGTATGCCGCGTTTGCAGGTCTGTGGATTCTGCTGTCGGACCGCGCTATGGGCTTGCTGTGGCACGACCCTGAGGCGCTGGTGCGTGCCAGCATGCTCAAGGGCTGGTTCTTTGTCGCGGTCACCACGCTGCTGCTGTACGTGCTGGTCCGGCAACTGGTCGGACAGCTTGATGCTGCCCACAGGCGCGAACAGGCCCAGGCGGAAGAAAAGGCGAGGGCGCAGGATCTGCTGACGGCCATTGCCAGAAGCTCCGGTGACGCGATCTTCGCCAAGGACGAACAGGGTCGCTACCTGCTGGTCAACGACGCCGCGGCCCGCTACATGGGCCGGCCCGCCGACGCCATGCTGGGCCAGGACGACGGTGCGGCCTTTCCTGCCGGGCAGGCGGAACAGATCAGGGTCGTCGACCGGCGGGTGCTGACGTCCGGCCGGGTGGAGACCTACGAGGAGCGCCTGGACACGGCCCAGGGGCCGCGGGTCTTTCTGACCACCAAGGGGCCGTTGCGCGATGCGCAAGGACATATCCATGGCACCTTCGGTATGGCGCGCGACGTCACAGAGCGCAACCAGGCCAAGCAGCGGCTGATCGAGTCCGAGGCCCGCTATCGCTCCTTGTTTGAAAACATGAACTCCGGTTTTGTCCTGTTCGAGTTGGTGCAGGACGGGCAGGGGACTCCGGTGGATCTGCTGATCCTCGCCGCCAACCAGCAGTTTGCAGACGTCACCGGACTCGATCCGGCCCACGTCACGGGGCAGCGGCTGACGCAGGTGTTGCCCGGCATCGAGAACGACAGGGCGGACTGGATCGGCACCTATGGAAGGGTCGCACTGACGGGTGAACCCAGGCAGTTCGAGCAGGGGTCCGAGCACCTGGGCACCTTTCTGTCGGTGTCGGCTTTCCGAGCAGGTGAGGGGCTGTGCGCGGTGACATTTCTTGATATCAGCGGCCGGCGGGCCACTGAATTGGCCCTTCACGACAGTGAGGAGCGCCTGCGCCTGGCCCTGGCCGCAGCCAGCCAGGGGCTGTACGACCTCAATCTGGAAACCGGTGAAGCCACCGTGAGTCCGGAGTACGCCGCCATGCTCGGACACGACCCGGCCGATTTCCGTGAGTCCCTGGTGTCGTGGCGCCAGAGACTACACCCGGATGACCAAGCCCGTGCCGCCAGTCTGCTGGAGGACTATCTGGCGGGTCGCGAGGAGTCCTACCGCGTCGAGTTCCGCCTGCGCACCCGGGACGGGCGCTGGAAGTGGATCCTCTCTCTGGGACAGATCGAGCAGCGGTCCGCCGATGGGCGGCCGTTGCGCATGCTGGGCACCCACACCGACATCGATGCGCTCAAGTCCGCAGAGGCCACGCTGCGGGAGATGAATGCCACGCTGGAAGCCCGCGTCTCCGAACGCACCGCCGAGCTCAGCGCCGCCAACCGGGAACTGGAAACCTTCGCCTACGCCGTCTCGCACGATCTGCGCGCACCGTTGCGCGCGCTCAGTGGCTACTCGCAGGCGCTACAGGAGGACTTTGGCGAGAGCCTCCCGGTCCAGTCCAGGGTCTATCTGGACCGGATCCATCAGGCCGCCGCACGCATGGGCGAGCTCATCGAGGGCATTCTGGCGCTGTCCAGGAGCAACCGCGGCGAGCTGCGCCACGACCGGGTGGACCTGTCCGCGCTGGCCCGCCAGAGGCTGGGGCAACTGGCCGATGAGTCGGGGCGGCGGGTGCGTGTCTCGGTCGAGAACGGGCTGGTGGTCGTCGGTGACGAGCGCATGCTGGCTTCCGTGATGACCAACCTGATCGACAACGCTTGGAAGTACACCGGCGCGACCGCAGACCCCGAGATCCGCGTGCACGCCGGCGAAGCGAACGGACTTCAGGGCATTTGCGTCACGGACAACGGTGCGGGGTTCGACATGGCCCACGCCGACCGTCTGTTCCAGCCGTTTCAACGCCTGCACCGCGAAGACCAGTTTCCGGGCATCGGCATCGGCCTGGCGACGGTGCAGCGCATCGTGCACCGCCATGGCGGCCAGATGGCTGCCACGGCCGCTCCTGGCCGGGGCGCCACCTTCTGCATCGCCTTGCCATCCACGTGAGCGCGCACCTTCTCTAATGGCTTGGCTCTCAAGAATGCGAATGCGTTTTGAGAATGAGGCCAAAGTCATGTCTCATCCAGCGCTTAAAACCTGAGAACGCTTCTCAACATTGGTTGTTCAGCGGGGCGCTCTTCCGTTGCGAACAGGCAACGGAAAACCAGGCGGTGGGCGGGTGCTGCCCCGGACGGATGTCACGGGCAAGACCCCGTGTCCCTCTGGAGCAACGCTCGCTTAAACGCACCTTAAGTCTTGCAGCCTAGCATCGACGGGTTTGTCGGATTGAACCGACCCATCCTGAGGAGCGCATGGACATGTCCACCGTGGATCTGAGCGATCGTTTTGTTTTTGACGATCCCAAGTACCGCCAACTGGCACTGGATAACGCGGAGCGGTACGCCAAGGGCGATCCATTTCCCCACATCCATTTCGACAACTTCCTGCCTCCGGATGTGGCCGAGGCGGTGCTTGCAGAGTTCCCCAAGCCCGCCGACATCGACTGGCACAACTACAACCGCCAGACCGAGATCAAGCTGGTGTGTGCCGACGAAACCCAGTTCGGCCCGGTCACCCGCCAGTTGTTCTACCAGTTCCACTCGATCCCGTTTCTGCAGTTCCTGGAGAAACTCACCGGCATCGACAACCTGATTCCCGATCCGCTGCTGCGGGGCGGCGGCCTGCACCAGATCCGCCGAGGTGGTCTCCTGAAGCTGCACGCCGACTTCAACAAGCACGACAGCACCTTCCTGGACCGCCGCATCAACGTGCTGCTGTACCTGAACAAAGACTGGAAAGAGGAGTACGGCGGGTACCTCGAGATGTGGGACAAGGATACAAAGGTGTGCGGTGACAAGATCCTGCCGGTGTTCAATCGGCTGGCGATCTTCACCACCACCAGCGACTCTTTCCACGGGCATCCCGACCCTCTGAACTGCCCGGAAGACATGACCCGCAAGTCGCTGGCGCTGTACTACTACACCAATGGACGTCCCAAGGGGGAGGCGGATGGCATCCACACCACCATCTTCAAGTCGCGGCCGGAAGAAAGCTTCTCCGGCGTGATGTGGCGCCTGGGCCAGGACTTTGCCCCTCCGGTGCTCTGGCGTACGGCGCGCCGTGTGCGTGAACGCTACTTCAAGCGCACCATACAGAAGCGCGGCTGAGTGCCTGCCTTCTTTCTGTCAGGGCGCCCAACGGGGCGCCTTTTTTTCGGGGGTGAGGCCGCGCGAGGGGCAGGAAAGAGATCTGCCAGGAGCCGGGATCAAGGGCTGCTGGTGGTGTCCGGTGCGCTGATGGGGACCCTGCGCGCGCCGTTGAATCGGGTCTGCCAGTAGGCCACACGCATGTCCTCCACCCGCACTGCACCGCCAGCGCGGGGCGCGTGGATGAACTTGCCCTCGCCTAGGTAGATGCCGACATGGCTGAATGCGCGCCTCATGGTGTTGAAGAAGACAAGGTCGCCGGGTTTGAGGTCGCTGCGGTCGATGACCTCCGTGGCCGCCGCCTGTTGGTCGGCCCGCCGGGGAAGGATCTTTCCGAAGGACTGTTCATAGACGGCCCTGACCAGGCCACTGCAGTCAAACCCGGTGTCCTCGCTGTTGCCGCCGTAGCGGTAGGGCACCCCCAGGAATCCCATTGCTCGCATCACCAGATCCGAGGCGCGTTCCCCCACGTCGCTGCGGGCCTGCTGAAGTTGTGAGCCGAGGCGGGCGATCACACCGCGTTCTTCCAGCATCCTTGCCATCTCGTCAGGCGCCTGGTCGGTGGGGGCCGCTTGGCACAAGGACCATCCGAGAAGGAGAGCAACGACGCAGAAAAAACGCATCGAAGCAGCTTACGCGAAGCCTTGCTGCCAAGTCAAGCGAGCTTTGTCGTTCAGTTGTTTGATTCTGTTGGATTTTTTGGCTTTTTTATGGCTTCGATGGGCCATCAGATGTTTGATCACTTGTACTTTGTTCGGAGGAAAGAATGCAATCTCATTGGTCTGTTGCGGTTTTGTTCTACAAAACTCATAAAAAATTGATCTATTATGTTCAGATAAATGAACTGTGTTCATATAATCGAACCATGAGCATAACCAGGCTTCGCCAAGAGAAATGTCGGTCAAATTCGATGCCATCACACCGGTCCTGAGCCCGGAGCAACTCCGCCAACAGCAGCAACGCATGGCCGATCGCCAGGCGCGGCAACAGCGCTTCGGGGACGAGCGGCGGCAGCAACTGCTGGATGTGGCCTGGGCCCTTTGGCAGGAGGCAGGCGGGCAGGGCTTCAACATGCGGCAACTGGCACAGCGCGCCGGTTACACCGCCGGAGCGCTCTACGCCTATTTCCCTGGAAGGGAGGCGATCCTGTCTGCGCTGCAGCAGCGCGTGGTACAGGAGTTGGCCGAGCTGGTGGCGGGCATCAAGGCGCCGCGCGGCGAGCGTCCGACCAGATCGCGGCGGGAAGGCGGTCCGGTGTCTTCGGTGCAAGTCGTGCAGGCGCGGGGCCTGTTCATCGAGCGCTCGGTGGCGTGGTGGGCCTGGCTGGCGGGCGATACCCAGCGGCTGCAGCTGGTCCTGCATGGCGGACACGGTCTGCCGGATGCGGCGGGCGAGACGGGCGGGCCTGCGTCGGTGTTGCTGGCCCGCCTGGCCGCTGCCCTCCAGCCCTGCCTCGAAACCCTTCAGGCGTGCGGTCTGGCGCCGGATGCCGCTCAGCAGTTGCACGACGAGGTGCTGGCCTACGGGCTGGGTCTGCTGGTGCTGCAGGGCCCCAAACGGGGAGAGGGTCAGGCGCTGATGGAAACGCGTTTTGTGCATAGCCTCCAGCGATGGATGGATGTGGCTTTGGCGGCTACCCTGCAGGATGCAGATGTGGCGGGACAGGGCGATCTCTTCTCCGCGTGATCGCACGGCGTCTGTTTGTCACAATCGCCGGTCGGTTCGCGCAGCCCGTGCGGACGGTTTCAGGATTTTTTCATGTTGCTCGAAGCTTCGGACTCCCAACTTGTTCTGGTGGACTACCAGGAGCGACTGATGGCCGCGTTGCCGGAGCGCGAGTCCGTGTTGGCGAATGCGCGCCGGCTGGCCCAGGCGGCCCGGCGTCTGCGGGTGCCGGTGTGGGGGACCGAGCAGAACCCCTCCAAGTTGGGGCAGAACGACCCGGCTCTGCGCGAGTTGTGCCAGCGCACGCTCTCCAAGATGCATTTCAGTGCCGTACCCGATGGTCTGCTGGACTGTCTGCGCCCCGCAGCCAAGGGGGGCAACGCACGCAGCCTGCCCAAACACCTCCAGAAGCCGTCTGCTGCGGCCCATCCGAGGAACACCGTGGTCCTCGCCGGATGTGAGGCTCATGTCTGCCTGCTCCAGACGGCGTTGGATCTGGTGGAAGAAGAAATGGATGTGTGGGTGGTCACCGATGCCTGCGCCTCGCGCACCGAGCGCAACCGTGATGCGGCCTTCGACAGGCTCGCGGGCACGGGCTGTGAACTGGTGACCACCGAGATGGTGCTGTTCGAGTGGCTGCGTTCGGCCGAACACCCGGACTTCCGCGAGATTCAGGCGCTGATCAAATGAGGTGTGGTCCTGGTGGGGCGCTGGCGTTGCCAGGGCCTTGTCAGTCTCCAGAAAGTCTGAGATTCATAATTATGAATTCAGTTTGATCCACCACGCAGGAGACTCACATGGGCAACCCGCAGGGCTTCGCCGCCTTTCACCAGCGCTCGATCACCGACCGCGACGCATTCTGGGCCGAGCAGGCGCAGCTGGTGGACTGGCACAAGCCGTTTGATCGTGTCTGCAACTATGACAACCCGCCGTTTGCCCGCTGGTTCGAGGGTGGCCTGACCAACCTCTGCCACAACGCAGTCGATCGCCATCTGAAGGACCGGCCGGACCAGAACGCGCTGATCTTCGTGTCGACGGAGACCAGCATCGAGAAGACCTACAGCTTCCGCGAACTGCACACCGAGGTGCAGCGCATGGCCGCCATCCTCCAGGCGCAGGGCGTCAAGAAAGGCGACCGTGTCCTGATCTACATGCCGATGATTCCCGAGGCTGCATTCGCCATGCTGGCCTGCGTCCGTATCGGTGCCATCCACTCGGTGGTGTTTGGTGGTTTCGCCAGCCACTCTCTGGCGAGTCGCATCGAGGACGCTTCGCCGGTGGCCATCGTGAGCGCAGACGCCGGTTCGCGCGGCGGCAAGGTGGTCGAGTACAAGCCGTTGCTGGACGAGGCCATCCGGCTGTCGTCTCACAAGCCGCACAGGGTGGTGATGGTCAACCGTGGCCTGGCTGCCTTCACCGCGGTCGAAGGTCGGGACATCGACTATGCGACCGAGCGCGCCAAGGTCATGGACGCGCTCGTGCCCTGCGAGTGGGTCGACGCGACACATCCCAGCTACACGCTCTACACCAGCGGCACCACCGGCAAGCCCAAGGGCGTGCAGCGCGACACCGGTGGCTACGCGGTGGCCCTGGCCGCGTCGATGAAGCACATCTACATGGGCGAGCCCGGGGAGACCTATTTCTCCACCAGCGACATCGGCTGGGTGGTCGGCCACAGCTACATCATCTATGGCCCGCTGATCGGTGGCATGGCGACCATCATGTACGAAGGTCTGCCGATCCGCCCGGACGCCGGTATCTGGTGGAGCCTGGTCGAGAAATACAAGGTGTCGGTGATGTTCAGCGCACCGACGGCGGTGCGCGTGCTCAAGAAGTACGATTCTTCGTTTATCAAGAAATACGATCTGTCCTCGCTCAAGGCCCTGTTCCTGGCTGGTGAACCGCTGGACGAACCCACCGCCAAATGGATCTCCGACGAACTGGGCAAACCCATCGTCGACAACTACTGGCAGACCGAGACCGGCTGGCCGATCCTGGCGATCTGCAACGGGGTCGAGAAGGCGCCGAGCAAGTTCGGCTCACCGGGCAGGGCGGTCTATGGCTACAACGTCAAGCTGCTCGACGACCAGACCGGCGAAGAACTGGAGGGCGGTGACGTCAAGGGCGTGGTGGCCGTCGAGGGTCCGCTGCCCCCGGGCTGCATGCAGACCATCTGGGGCGACGATGCGCGCTTCGTCAAGACCTACTGGTCGAGCGTGCCGGGTCGTCAGGTCTACAGCACCTTCGACTGGGGCATTCGCGACCAAGACGGTTACTACTTCATCCTCGGTCGCACCGACGACGTGATCAACGTGGCGGGGCACCGCCTGGGCACGCGCGAGATCGAAGAAAGCATCTCCAGCCACCCGAAGATCGCCGAGGTTGCGGTGGTGGGCGTTGCCGACCAGCTCAAGGGACAGGTGGCCATGGCGTTCGCCGTGCTCAAGGACACCTCGCTGTTTGGCGATGAGGCAGTACTGCTCAAGCTCGAGGGCGAGGTCATGAAGCTGGTGGACGAGCAACTCGGTGCGGTCGCCCGTCCGGCCCGTGTGCGCTTCGTGAGCGTACTGCCCAAGACCCGCAGCGGCAAGCTGCTGCGCCGGGCCATCCAAGCGGTTTGCGAGGGGCGCGACCCGGGCGACCTGACCACCATGGACGATCCGGCTGCGCTGCAGCAGATCAAAGACATGCAATCCTGATCCCTGTTTTTTCCTGCTCAAAATAAGAGGCGCCCTTGTGGCGCCTTTTTTTGAACTCCTGGGTGTATGAAAGGTGTCGGTTTGTCCGAGCTTGTCAGTATCATGCATGCTTATATTGACAACCTTGTGGTGAGCCATGGAGCAAATGATCGGGGCGGATGCCCAAACCGAGAAAGTCCGGGTGTTCGAATTGGCGGCAGAGTTGTTCGGAGTGCTCGCCACGCCGATGCGGCTGCGCATCCTCAGCGCGCTGTGCGACAGGGAGAAGTCGGTCTCGCAGCTGCTGCAGGAAATCCAAACCACACAGCCCAATTTGTCCCAGCACCTGAACCTGCTGTACCGCGCCGGCGTCTTGGCCAAGCGCAAGGAAGGCACACAGGTGATCTACCGAGTGCAGAGCGAGAAGGCAGTGACGCTGTGTCGCACCGTGTGCACGCAGATCGCCATCGAGATGGACGAACCCAGTGCCGTGCCGGCGTCCGAGCGGCTGTCCCCGCGCGTAGGCGCCTGAATTCCAACGGCTGACGGTGTGGGCGGTCTCTTCGCCAGCAAGCAACATCCTGCGCCACTTTCCTGAGCTGGTATGCAATTCCCCTGGCATTTCATTTGCCGGGGTGGGCTCGTGGTGGCACAATCTCGGGCTGCAGTCAGGTCCTTCCAAAGTCACTGTCGCATCCGCCAACCGGTTCAGCCGTGTCGCGGAAGGTTGTTTTAACCAGCTAATGTTTCCCTGAGGGAAACGGAGGTCAGCGGATCAATGAGCGAGACGAACGTCTACGTTGCCTACAAGGGCAACTCGTATCTCTTCGGGGGCAACGCCCCTTACGTCGAAGAGATGTACGAAAAATACCTGGAGAACCCGGGCAGCGTGCCAGACAACTGGCGCGGCTACTTCGATGCCCTGCAGCACGTGCCTGCGGTTGATGGCACCGATGCCCGCGATGTTCCCCACCAGCCCGTCATCAACGCCTTCGCCGAGCGCGCCAAGCAAGGCGGTACCAAAGTCGTCGTGGCCGCAGGTGCCGACTCCGATCTGGGTCGCAAGCGCGTGGCCGTGCAGCAGCTCATTGCCGCTTACCGCAACGTTGGTTGTCGTTGGGCCGACCTGGACCCGCTCAAGCGCACCGAGCGCGAGCACATTCCCGAACTCGATCCCTCGTTCTACGGTTTCTCCGACGCGGACTTCGAAACTGTTTTCAACACGAGCAACACCTATTTCGGCAAGGAAGTCATGTCCTTGCGCGACCTCATCAACGCGCTGCGCGAGACCTACTGCAGCAGCGTCGGTGCGGAATACATGTTCATCAGCGACCAGGCCCAGAAGCGCTGGTGGCAGGAAAAGCTGGAGTCGATCCGCTCAAAGCCGTCGTTCAATGCCGAGAAGAAGAAGCACATCCTGGACCGCCTGACGGCGGCCGAAGGCCTGGAGCGCTTCCTGCACACCAAGTACGTGGGCCAGAAGCGCTTCTCGCTCGAAGGTGGCGAAAGCTTCATCGCGGCCATGGACGAGCTGATCCAGCAGGCCGGCGCACAGGGCGTGCAGGAAATCGTGATCGGCATGGCCCACCGCGGCCGCTTGAACGTGCTGGTCAACACCCTGGGAAAGATGCCCAAGGACCTGTTCGCCGAGTTCGACCACACCGCGCCCGAAGAGCTGCCCGCCGGTGACGTGAAGTACCACCAGGGCTTCAGCTCCGACGTGACCACCCTGGGCGGTCCGGTCCACCTCTCGCTGGCGTTCAACCCCTCCCACCTGGAAATCGTGAACCCGGTGGTCGAAGGCTCGGTGCGCGCCCGCATGGACCGCCGCGGCGACCCGCTGGGCAAGCAGGTGCTGCCGGTGCTGGTGCACGGCGATGCCGCCTTTGCCGGCCAGGGCGTGAACCAGGAAACCCTGGCGTTGGCCGCAACCCGTGGCTATACCACGGGCGGCACGGTGCACCTGATCATCAACAACCAGATCGGTTTCACCACCTCCGACCCGCGCGACCTGCGTTCCACGCTGTACTGCACGGACATCGTCAAGGGCGTCGAGTCGCCGGTGCTGCACGTCAACGGCGACGATCCGGAAGCCGTGGTGCTGGCGACCCAGCTGGCGCTGGAATACCGCATGACCTTCCGCAAGGACGTGGTCGTGGACATCATCTGCTTCCGCAAGCTGGGCCACAACGAGCAGGACACCCCGAGCCTGACCCAGCCGCTGATGTACAAGAAGATTGCCCAGCACCCCGGCACGCGCAAGCTGTATGCCGACAAGCTGGCCGCGCAAGGTCTGGGCGAGTCGCTGGGTGACGACATGGTCAAGGCCTACCGCGCCGCCATGGACGCGGGCAAGCACACGGTCGATCCGGTGCTGACCAACTTCAAGAGCAAGTACTCGGTCGACTGGTCGCCCTTCCTGGGCAAGAAGTGGACCGATCAGGCCGACACCGCGATTCCGCTGGCCGAGTGGAAGCGCCTGGCCGAGAAGATCACGACCATTCCCGCCACCGTGACCCCGCACCAGCTGGTCAAGAAGGTGTACGACGACCGCGCCGCCATGGGCCGTGGCGAGATCAACGTCGACTGGGGCATGGGCGAGCACATGGCCTTTGCATCGCTGGTCGCGTCGGGCTACCCGGTGCGCCTGTCGGGCGAGGATTGCGGCCGCGGTACCTTCACGCACCGCCACGCCGTGATCCACGACCAGAACCGCGAGAAGTGGAACGAAGGCACCTACGTGCCGTTGCAGAACGTGGGCGAGGGCCAGGCCCCGTTCGTGGTGATCGACTCGATCCTGTCCGAAGAAGCGGTGCTGGGCTTCGAATACGGCTACGCGGGCTCCGACCCGAACACGCTGGTGGTCTGGGAAGCCCAGTTCGGCGACTTCGCCAACGGCGCCCAGGTGGTGATCGACCAGTTCATCGCTTCCGGTGAAGTCAAGTGGGGCCGCGCCAACGGCCTGACGCTGATGTTGCCGCACGGTTACGAAGGTCAGGGCCCCGAGCACAGCTCGGCCCGCGTCGAGCGTTTCATGCAGCTGGCGGCCGACACCAACATGCAGCTGTGCCAGCCCACCACGGCCAGCCAGATCTTCCACCTGCTGCGCCGCCAGATGGTGCGCAACCTGCGCAAGCCGCTGGTGATCTTCACGCCCAAGTCCCTGCTGCGCAACAAGGACGCGACCTCGCCGCTGTCCGAGTTCACCAAGGGTGGCTTCCAGACCGTGATCCCGGAGCAGAACGAGGCCGTGATCAAGAAGGCCGACAAGGTCAAGCGCGTGATCTGCTGCTCGGGCAAGGTCTACTACGACCTGGTCAAGAAGCGCGAGGAAAAGGGCGCCGACGACGTGGCCATCATCCGCGTTGAACAGCTCTACCCGTTCCCGCACAAGGTGTTCGGCGCCGAACTCAAGAAGTTCCCGAACGCCACCGACATCGTGTGGTGCCAGGACGAGCCGCAGAACCAGGGGGCCTGGTTCTTCGTGCAGCACCAGGTGCACGAGAACATGCTGGAAGGGCAGAAGCTCGGTTACGCCGGCCGCGCTGCCTCGGCCTCGCCGGCCGTGGGGTACGCCCACCTGCACCAGGACCAGCAGAAGGCCCTCATCGAGGCCGCCTTCGCCAAGCTCAAGGGCTTCATCCTCACCAAATAAACGTTCCGGCGCTGTGAGCCCCGCGCCCCGGCCTTCCCGTGCCGGGGCAGCCCTTGGGCCGCGCCCCTCGAAACATTCCAGGTAGAACAAACATGGCAATCGTAGAAGTCAAGGTTCCGCAGCTCTCCGAATCCGTGGCCGAGGCCACCCTGCTGCAGTGGAAGAAAAAGGTCGGCGAAGCTGTCGCCGCTGATGAGATCCTGATCGAGATCGAGACCGACAAGGTCGTGCTCGAGTGCCCGGCACCTGCTGGCGGCGTGCTGGTCGAGATCGTGCAGGGCGACGGCGCGACCGTCGCCGCCGATCAGGTCATCGCCAAGATCGACACCGCCGCGGTGGCGGGAGCCGCCGCTCCGGCCGCTGCACCCGCTCCAGCGGCGGCTGCACTTGCACCGGCTGCTGCTGCAGCCTCTGTGGCGGCAGCTTCCGCCAGCAAGGCCGGTGTGGCCATGCCCGCAGCCGCCAAGCTGATGGCCGACGCAGGCATGGCGCCCGGCTCCGTGGCCGGCACAGGCAAGGACGGTCGCGTCACCAAGGGCGACGTGCTGGCCGCTGCCAGCGCGCCCAAGGTCGCGGTCGCAGCACCCGCCGCCATCCCCACCGGCGCGCCCACCAAGGTGCTGCCGCAAGTGGCGGTGGTCGCGCCCGACCTGGGTGACCGTCCGGAAGAGCGCGTGCCGATGACGCGTCTGCGCGCCCGCGTGGCCGAGCGCCTGCTGCAGTCGCAGTCGACCAACGCCATCCTGACCACCTTCAACGAGATCAACATGGCCCCGGTCATGGAGATGCGCAAGAAGTTCCAGGAGAAGTTCGAGAAGGAACACGGCGTCAAGCTCGGCTTCATGAGCTTCTTCGTCAAGGCTGCGGTGCACGCCCTCAAGAAGTTCCCGATCCTCAACGCTTCGGTCGACGGCAACGACATCGTCTACCACGGCTACTTCGACATCGGCATCGCTGTCGGTTCGCCGCGCGGTCTGGTGGTGCCCATCCTGCGCAATGCCGACCAGATGAGCTTCGCCGACATCGAGAAGAAGATCGCCGAATTCGGCCAGAAGGCCAAGGACGGCAAGCTGGGCATCGACGACATGACCGGTGGCACCTTCTCCATTTCCAACGGCGGTACCTTCGGTTCGATGATGTCCACTCCCATCATCAACCCGCCGCAGTCCGCCATCCTGGGTGTGCATGCCACCAAGGACCGCGCCATGGTCGAGAACGGCCAGGTGGTGGTGCGTCCGATGAACTACTTCGCCATGTCCTACGACCACCGCATCATCGACGGCCGCGAAGCCGTGCTGGGTCTGGTGGCGATGAAGGAAGCGCTGGAAGACCCGGCCCGTCTGCTGTTCGACATCTGATCGACCAGTGACTTTGCAGACGCCCCTTCGGGGGCGTTTGTCCAACCCCATTTCTGGAAAAGAACATGTCTCAAGCATTTGACGTCGTCGTGATCGGTGCCGGCCCCGGCGGCTACATCGCCGCCATCCGTGCAGCCCAGCTGGGCTTCAAGGTCGCGTGCATCGACGAATGGAAAAACGCGGCCGGCGGCCCCGCCCCTGGCGGCACCTGCACCAACGTCGGTTGCATCCCGTCCAAGGCCCTGCTGCAGTCCAGCGAGCACTTCGAGCACGCCAACCACCACTTCGCCGACCACGGCATCAGCACCGGCAAGGTGACGATGGACGTGGCCAAGATGGTGGGGCGCAAGGACACTGTCGTGAAGCAGAACAACGACGGCATCCTCTACCTGTTCAAGAAGAACAAGGTCACCTTCTTCCACGGCCGCGGTTCCTTCGTGGCCGCTGCCGAGGGCGGCTACCAGGTCAAGGTGGCCGGTGCCGCCGAAGAGGTCATCACCGGCAAGCAGGTTGTGATCGCCACCGGCTCCAACGCCCGTGCGCTGCCCGGTGTGCCGTTCGACGAAGAGAACATTCTGTCCAACGACGGTGCGCTGCGCATCGGCGCCGTGCCCAAGAAGCTCGCCCTGATCGGCTCCGGCGTGATCGGCCTGGAAATGGGCTCGGTCTGGCGCCGCCTGGGTGCTGAGGTCACCATCCTTGAAGGTCTGCCAACCTTCCTGGGGGCGGTGG
Source organism: Hydrogenophaga pseudoflava (assembly GCF_031020795.1). Taxonomy (GTDB): domain Bacteria; phylum Pseudomonadota; class Gammaproteobacteria; order Burkholderiales; family Burkholderiaceae_C; genus Hydrogenophaga; species Hydrogenophaga pseudoflava_A. The sequence goes on along the minus strand of NZ_JAVHJP010000006.1, from coordinate 192,360 downwards.
ACGAGCAGATCGCCAAGGAAGCCAAGAAGGCCTTCGACAAGCAGGGCCTGAAGATCGAGCTGGGCGTGAAAGTCGGCGAGATCAAGACCGGCAAGAAGGGTGTGAACGTCGCCTACACCAACGCCAAGGGCGAAGCGGTGTCGCTGGACGCCGACAAGCTGATCGTCTCGATCGGTCGCGTGCCCAACACCATCGGCCTGAATGCAGAGGCCGTGGGCCTGCAGCTGGACGAACGCGGTGCCATCGTCGTCGACGGCGACTGCAAGACCAACCTGCCCGGCGTCTGGGCGGTGGGTGACGTGGTGCGTGGCCCCATGCTGGCGCACAAGGCGGAAGAAGAGGGTGTGGCAGTGGCCGAGCGCATCGCCGGCCAGCACGGACACGTCAACTTCAACACCATTCCCTGGGTCATCTACACCAGCCCGGAAATCGCCTGGGTTGGCCGCACCGAACAGCAGCTCAAGGCGGACGGCGTGGCGTACAAGGCGGGCACCTTCCCGTTCCTGGCCAACGGTCGCGCGCGCGCGCTGGGCGATACGACCGGCATGGTCAAGTTCCTGGCCGACGCCAAGACGGACGAGATCCTGGGTGTGCACATCGTGGGCCCGATGGCGTCCGAGCTGATCTCCGAAGCCGTGGTGGCCATGGAGTTCAAGGCCAGCGCCGAGGACATCGCCCGCATCTGCCACGCGCATCCTTCGCTGTCGGAAGCGACCAAGGAAGCGGCCCTGGCCGTGGACAAGCGCACCCTGAACTTCTGATCCGGGTTCGCTCTTGTCGGTCCGCGCCACCTACGAAGCCGAGCTGAAGCAGCGCGGCTACACCACCGACCCTGCCCAGCAGCGTGCCATCGACGCGCTGGAGCGGTGCGCCCTGGAGTGGACGAACTACAAGCAGAAGCGCTCGAATGCGCTCAAGAAGATGTTCGTCCATCCCGAGATTCCGCGCGGGGTCTACATGTTCGGCGGGGTGGGGCGGGGCAAGAGCTTCCTGATGGACTGCTTCTTCAACGCGGTCCCGATCCGGCGCAAGACGCGGCTGCACTTCCATGAATTCATGCGGGAAGTGCACCGCGAACTGCGCGATTTGCAGGGCACGGTCAACCCACTGGACGAGCTGGGTCGACGCATTGCCGAGCGCTACAAGCTGATCTGCTTCGACGAATTCCATGTGGCGGACGTGACCGACGCCATGATCCTGCACCGCCTGCTGGACGCGCTGTTCAAGGCAGGGGTCGGATTTGTCACCACCTCCAACTTCCATCCGGACGGCCTCTATCCCAACGGCTTGCACCGCGATCGCATCCTGCCGGCCATCGAACTGCTCAAGCAGAAGCTCGAAGTCATCAATGTCGACAACGGCACCGATTACCGTCAGCGTACGCTGACGCACATCGAGCTCTACCACTGTCCGCTGGGCGAAGCCGCCGATACAGCGATGGACAAGACCTTCGGTGAGCTGGCCGAAGCGCATGACGAAGACCCGGTGATGCACATCGAGTCGCGCGAGATCCAGTCCAAGCGGCGGGCCGGTGGCGTGATCTGGTTCGACTTCAAGACACTGTGCGGCGGGCCGCGCTCGCAGAACGACTACCTGGAAATCGCCACCCAGTTCCACACGCTGCTGCTGTCCAACGTGCCGCAGATGGCGGTTCGTCAGGCCTCCGAGGCGCGCCGCTTCACCTGGCTGATCGATGTGCTCTACGACCGTCGGGTCAAGCTGGTGATGTCGGCTGCAGTTCCGCCCGAACAGCTGTACACCGATGGCCCTATGGCACATGAATTCCCCAGGACGGTGTCGCGTCTGGGGGAGATGCAGTCGGCCGAATACCTGGCGCTGGCGCACCGGACCGTCGACACCGGGCTGACCTGATCAGCCCCGGCTGACGGCGAGCGCCGATCAGGTCAGCGGGTCGAGCTTGACAATGGTGAGCGACAGGTTGTCGCCCATGCCCTTGGCCCGCGACCGGGCCTTCTGGATCAGAAACTCACAGGCTTCACGGGGCGTGAGCATGGCCACCGTGCTGGCCAACTCGTCCGGCGTGAAGTAGTGCCAAACACCATCGCTGCAGGCCATGATCGCGTCGCCGGGGCCCAGCTGCGGGACCACGTGAAGGTCCACCGGCGGATCGCTGTCGGTGCCCAGGCAGCCCATCAGGATGTTCGAGTGCGGGTGGTCCAGCGCCTCTTCCTCGCTGATCTCCCCCTGGTTCACCAACGACTGCACGTAGGAGTGGTCCATCGTGCGGAACACCATCTTGCCGTTGCGGAAGTGGTAGATCCTTGAGTCGCCCGCGTGTACCCAGTGGCTGCTGCCGCTGGGAGTGAGCAGGAACGCGGCAATCGTGCTATGGGGCTCTTGCTCGGCCGACACAGCGGTGAGCTTGATCACGAGGTGAGACTCTTCCACGACCTGGCGCAACATGGCGGCCGCATCGTCGGTGTCCGGGTCGTAGCGCTCGAACAGCTGGCGCGAGGTCAGCATCACCTGGTCCGACGCTTTTCGCCCTCCGCTTCGGCCACCCATGCCATCGGCCACCACCGCCAGCAGGCAACCGCTTTCGCGAGGATGGTGCAGCAGGCAGACCTGATCCTGCTGGTAGTCACGGTCACCGCGGTGGATGCCGGTGGACGCATGGATGCGATAGCCTTTGGTCATGGGAAGAGGTCGTGTGGAGCGGGCGGGCTGCCTGCACTGGTCCGCATGGTAACCACTAATTTCCAGCCCCCTGCGGCTGGCTGCGGTGTGTCACCAGAGCTTCCACCATGGCTTGCCGCCGGTGCTCGTGGGACGCCCGAGGTAGGCACTGTTCGGAAAACTGGACTGCAGCACCCTGCGTGCGTCGTCGCGCAGCTGGGTCATGCCCAGGGCGTCGTAGCTGCCCACGAGGATCGCGAGGGCTTCTTCCAGAGCCGGGGCCTTGGGATAGTCGGTGATGGCAGTTTGCGCCCGGTTCACCGCAGCAAGGTACGCACCCCGGCTCATGTAGTAGCGGGCCACGTGCACTTCCGACTGGGCCAGCGAGTTGACAATGTGCGTCATGCGAGCCCGGGCGTCCGGCGCGTAGCGCGATTCCGGAAACCGCGTGGTCAGCTCTCGCAGCGCCTCGAACGACTCCTTGGCCGCTTTCTGGTCGCGCTCGGAGAGATCCTGCTGGACCAGCGAGCCCAGCAGGCCGAGGTTTTCGTTGAATGTCACCAGGCCCTTGAGGTACAGCGCATAGTCCAGGGCGGGACTGGCCGGGTGCAGGCGCAGGAAACGCTCGATGGTGGCCAGCGCCTGGGCCTGCTCGCCGGACTTGTACTGCGTGTAGGCCTTCTCGAGCTGGGCCTGCTGCGCCAGCGGCGTGCCGGCCGCTCGTCCTTCGAGCTTCTCGTACAGGCCGATGGCCTTCTCGTAGTTGCCGGCGTTGCGCTCGTCCATCGCCTCGCTGTGGATCTTGTTGGGGCTCCAGTCCTTGGTCGGGTCGACAGGGGTGGAACTGCAACCGGAGAAGCTGAGCGCGGCGGCAACGGCACACAGGGGCACGACCGATAATCTCGAACGAGGAATCACACGCTTACCTTCACAACTGGAACACCGGATTGGCTGCAGAAATTATATCGACGGGGGGGGTGAACGGCCCCGGTGCGAACGAGGGTGACAGCGATACCGGTGATGTGCTGGCGGAGGCGGAGGTGCGGGACCTTCTGGTGCCCGCCGACATGCATGGCTGGCGCATCGACAAGGCGCTGGCGACCCTGGTGCCCGAGTTGTCCCGGTCATATCTTCAGCAACTGATGGGGGAGGGTGCGGTGTCGCTGGACGGTCGGCCCGCCACCAAGCCTTCGGCGCGTGTGGTGGCCGGCGGTCGGCTTCGCGCAGAGTTGCGTCCCACGCAGCAGGCGATGGCTTTCGTGGCCCAGCCGATGGCGCTGGACATCGTGCACGAGGACGACGACCTGATGGTGATCTGCAAGCCGGTGGGGCTGGTGGTCCATCCGGCCGCCGGCAACTGGAGCGGCACGCTGCTCAACGGCCTGCTGGCCCATCACGCCGGTGCTGCCAGCTTGCCCCGCGCCGGCATCGTGCATCGGCTGGACAAGGACACCTCCGGGCTCATGCTGGTGGGCAAGAGCCGCCGTGCCGTGGATGCTCTGGTGCGGGCGATTGCGGCACGCGAGGTCCAGCGCGAGTATCTGGCCATCGGCCATGGCCGATGGTCGCGTGAAGATGTCTGCGAAGTCGATCAGCCTGTGGGGCGCGATCCGGGGAATCGTCTGCGAATGGCGGTGCTGCGCAAGGACAGCCCGGCGGGCAAGCCGGCGCGCACGACGTTCCGGCTGATGGATGCCGTCGAGCAGGCCTCGCTGGTGGCCTGCAAGCTCCACACTGGCCGGACCCACCAGATCAGGGTCCACATGGCCTGGCTGGGCCATCCGCTGGTGGGGGATGCGCTGTATGGGGGGCGCCCGGCGTGGGGTATACAGCGCCAGGCTCTGCATGCTGCCCGCCTGCGCCTGCATCATCCCGTGTCCGGCGCCGAGCTGGCTTTCTCCAGCGAGCCGCCTGCGGATTTCCTGGCCACTCTGCAGGCATCTGGCCTCCGTTACAATGATGGGGATCTGTAGACCCGGTTCCGACGGCCCCCAGGGCCTGTGAGGTGCGGCGTCCATTCTCCGGTCCCTGTACACCCGGTCGGTCCTGCGCGACGCCAGCTGCCGCTGCTGCGGTTTTGTCAGGACCCCAACACTCATTTTCAGGCACCCCCGATGAATACCTCGGATGCCCGGCGCGTCGTCGAGACGGCCCTCATCTGTGCTTCCCAGCCTTTGTCCCTGAAGGAGCTGGGTGTGCTCTTCGATGGAGAAGTGTCGGCCGACACGCTCAAGACCCTGTTGACCGACCTTCAGGCGGAGTGGACCGGTCGGGGCGTCGAGCTGGTCCAGGTGGCTTCCGGTTGGCGCTTTCAGAGTCGCCCCGAGCTGCGGCCGTTTCTGGATCGGCTGCATCCCGAGAAGCCGCCCAAGTACACGCGGGCTGCCATGGAGACGCTGGCCATCATTGCGTACCGGCAACCTGTGACGCGGGGCGACATGGAAGACATCCGCGGCGTGACCATCAATTCCCTGATCCTCAAGCAATTGGAAGACAGGGGCTGGATCGAGGTCATCGGCCACCGGGAGACCGTTGGGCGGCCCGCTCTCTTTGCCACGACTCGGCAGTTTCTGGACGACCTTGGCCTGTCGTCGCTCGATCAGTTGCCGCCGCTGGACAGCAGCGAGGTTCAGGAGTCCGCGCTGGGACGACTGGACTTCGGGGCGTTGAGCGTCGGTGCTCCGGAGCAGGCCGGCGAACCTGTGGAATCCCAGACATCCGAACTTTTCCAGGAACAGCATGAACATCGTGCCCCCACGCCCGCCGAGTGAGACCGATCCCGACGAAGGTCTGGCCGCAGGGCCAGGCGGGTCCGTACCGGCGCCCCAGCCCGCCGCCACTCCGGTTTCCGGCGACATGGCCTTTGACGATGTTGTCAGCGGGGCGTTTGATGCGGTGCAGGAGCAGGAGCTGCCCTTGCCTGGCAAGCGCGTGCTTCAGCCCGAGGCGGATGCGCCCAAACTCCACAAGGTGCTGGCCCAAGCGGGGCTGGGCTCCCGCCTGGAGATGGAGCAGCTGATTCTCGAGGGGCGCATCTCTGTCAACGGAGAGCCGGCCCACATCGGCCAGCGCATCCAGTTCGGCGACACCATCAAAGTCAACGGCAAGCCGGTGAGGGTGCGCATTGCTCCGCCTCCGCCGCGGGTGCTCGCATATCACAAGCCGGCTGGCGAGGTGGTGACGCACGACGATCCGCAGAACCGGCCCACGGTGTTCCGCCGTCTGCCCAGGTTGCAGACTGGCAAGTGGCAGTCGGTGGGGCGCTTGGACCTCAACACGGAGGGGTTGCTGCTGCTCACGAACTCCGGCGAACTGGCCAACCGGCTGATGCACCCCCGGTTTGGATTGCAGCGGGAATATGCCGTTCGTGTGCTGGGTGCGCTGTCCGGTGAAGAAAAGCAGCGTCTCCTTGATGGGGTGAAGCTCGACGACGGGATGGCCCAGTTTGCGTCCATCGAAGAGGGCGGTGGCGAGGGGGCCAACTGCTGGTACCGGGTGACCATTGCCGAGGGGCGCAATCGCGAGGTTCGTCGCATGTTCGAGGCGGTTGGGCATGCTGTCAGCCGGCTGATCCGCATTCGCTACGGGGCCATGATGCTCCCACGCGGACTCAAGCGTGGCGTCTGGCTAGAACTGGACCATCGGGACATTGAGCGCCTGACCACGGCGGCCGGCATGCCTCAGGGAGGCGAAGGGCGTTCGCCTGTCCGCAACGCGGGTGGTCGAGGTCGGCACTTCGGGCAGGGGCCTCGCCCGGATGGAAAAGCAGGCGTGCCGCGTGCCGGTTCGTCCTTTGACCGTGAAGGAAAGCCTACCGGGGTGGGTGGCAGGGGCGCTGGAAAGAGGCCTGCCAAGGGTTCCGGAAAAGACGCGAGCGCAGGTGGACAACCCGACCCCATGAAAACCTCGTACGGGTACATCGGGCAAGACTCGCTGCAGCGGCGCAGGGAGCGCGATGCGTCGCGTGACAACAAGCCGCCGAAGGGGCGCAAGACCGGTCGGTCCGGGGGGCGTTGAGCCCTGTGCGCCCCTGTGGGCATCGGGTGCCCGTTCATAGGTGCGATGTAGAATCAAGGGCTTTGCCGCAAGGCGCACGATTCCTGTTTCATAACCCGCTCCAAGGACCATCATGGCCATCGAACGCACCCTCTCCATCATCAAGCCCGACGCCGTCGCCAAGAACGTGATCGGCCAGATCTACGCCCGTTTCGAAGCGGCCGGCCTGAAGGTCGTGGCCGCCAAGATGGCCCACCTGTCGCAGCGCGAAGCCGAGCAGTTCTACGCTGTGCACAAGGAGCGTCCTTTCTTCAAGGATCTCGTGAGCTTCATGATCTCCGGCCCCGTGATGATCCAGGTCCTGGAAGGTGAGGGCGCCATCCTCAAGAACCGCGACCTGATGGGCGCCACCGATCCCAAGAAGGCCGCCGCCGGCACCATCCGCGCCGACTTCGCCGACAGCATCGACGCCAACGCCGTGCACGGCTCCGACGCTCCTGAAACCGCTGCCGTGGAAGTGGCCTTCTTCTTCCCCGGCATGAATGTCTACTCGCGCTGATCGCGGGCTGACCATGCCATCATGACGGTCAATCTGCTCGACTTCGATCTCGAGGGCCTGACCGCCTTTTGCGAACAGCTGGGCGAAAAGCGCTTCCGCGCCGTTCAGCTGTTTCGCTGGATTCATCAGAAGGGTGCGTCGCGCTTTGACGAGATGAGCGATCTCGCCAAAAGCCTGCGCGAAAAGCTGCCTTCGGTCTGCTCCATCTCCGGCCTGCCGGTGCTTTCGCGCCAGGACTCGGCCGACGGCACCATCAAGTGGCTGTTCGATGTGGGCGACGGCAACGCCGTCGAGACCGTGTTCATTCCCGAAGACGACCGCGGCACGCTGTGCGTGTCCTCACAGGCGGGCTGCGCCGTGGGTTGTCGCTTCTGTTCCACCGGTCATCAGGGCTTCTCGCGCAATCTGACGACCGGAGAAATCCTTGCCCAGCTGTGGCACGCCGAACACTTCCTGCGCCAGCACTTGAAGTCGTCCGAGCGCGTGATCACCAACGTGGTGATGATGGGAATGGGGGAGCCCCTGCAGAACTACGGCGCCCTGGTGCCTGCGCTGAAGGTGATGCTGGACGACCATGGGTATGGGTTGTCCAGGCGCCGCGTCACCGTGTCGACCTCGGGTGTGGTGCCCATGATTGATCGCCTGGCCAAGGACTGTCCGGTGGCGTTGGCCGTGTCGCTCCACGCGCCCAACGATCCGCTGCGCGACGTCCTCGTGCCGATCAACCGCAAGTACCCGATCGCAGAACTGCTGGACGCCTGCCTGCGCTACCTGCCGGCCGCTCCGCGCGACTTCATCACCTTCGAGTACTGCATGCTGGACGGGGTCAATGACCAGCCCGAACACGCCGCGCAACTGCTGGACCTCGTGCGGCACCACGGCGGTCGCGGTGTGCCGTGCAAGTTCAACCTGATACCCTTCAACCCGTTTCCCGACTCCGGTCTGAAATGCTCCCCACGTCCGGTGGTGCAGGCGTTTGCGAGGATCCTCAGCGAGGCCGGCGTCGTGACCACCGTGCGCAAGACGCGCGGTGACGACATCGATGCGGCCTGTGGCCAGCTGGCCGGAGACGTGATGGACCGGACCCAGGTCGCCCGGCGGATTGCTGCGGCGCAACCCATCCGATTTGTGCACCCAGCCAAGGAATGACAGGCATGAACGATTTCAGCGTGCGATCAGAGACTCCGCGCGGACCGGCCCCGTGGGCCAATCCATCTGCATGGCTGGGTCGCGCGTTGGGGATGCTCCTGCTGCTGGGCGTCTTGCTGGGGCTCGGGGGCTGCGCCGCTCCGCCGTCGGGTACCAATGCCAGCGCGGGGAGCGGTACCGAGCCCATCACCGAATCCGATGAGCCCGAAGGGCGCAAGCGGGCCAGGATCCGGCTGGAGCTAGCGGCCGGCTATTTCGAGCAGGGGCAGACCTCGGTGGCCCTCGATCAGATCAAGCAGGCTCTGGCGGCCGATCCCGGCTTCGGACCTGCCTACTCGCTGCGCGGCCTGGTGTACATGCGGCTGAACGAACCGGCGCTGGCCGAGGAGAGCTTTCGCCGCGCGCTCCAGATCAATTCCCGGGACGCCGATGCCATGCACAACTACGGCGTCTTCCTCTGTCAGCAGCAGCGGCATGCCGAGGGGGTGGGCCTCTTCCGGCGTGCGTTGTCCAATCCGCTCTACGCCAACCAGGCCAAGACGCTGATGATGCAGGGCACCTGCCAGCTGCGCATGGGGCAGGCCGCCGAGGCAGAGGCCAGCTTTTCGCGCTCCTATGAGCTCGATCCGGCCAATCCCTATGTGGGATACAACCTCGCCAACCTGGAGTTCCTTCGGGGCGAACTCACCAAGGCACAGTTTGTGATCCGCCGCATCAACAACTCCGAACAGGCCAACTCGGAGACCCTCTGGCTCGGGATCAGGATCGAGCGCAGGCTCAACAATGTCCAGGTGGTCGAGCAACTGGCACAGCAGCTGCAGCGCCGTTTCCCTCGCTCCAAAGAGTGGGCGGCCTATCAGCGGGGAGCGTTCAATGAGTGAGGCGACCATGTCCCAGGACACCGCCTGGACGCGGCCGGTGCTGCTGCAGCAATCGAGAGAAGCCGCTGGCCTGCACATCGGCGCGCTGGCCGCGGCCTTGAAGGTGCCGGTCAAGAAACTGGAGGCGCTGGAGGCCGGCCGGTACGAAGAGTTGCCTGACCTGACCTTTGCCAGGGCGCTCGCCTCGAGCGCCTGCCGGCATCTGAAGATTGATCCGGCGCCGGTGCTGGAACAGATTCCGTTCAGCCGCACCCCGATGCTGGGCGACACGCCCAACACCATCAACGCACCCTTCAAGCCCGCGCAGGAAGGCGCCAGCTCTCCCGCTGCCGAGTGGCTGCGCCGTCCCGCGGTGCTGGCGTCGCTGTTGCTCGTGCTGGCCGCCGGCGGACTGCTGCTGGCCCCGGACTGGGGAACCTCGATCGGCCAGCTTGGGCAGTCGGCGCCAGCGACAACGGCCACCTCCCCGGAGCGGGTGGAACCCGGACCCGACGTGCCGCTGTCCGCTGGCCCGACCGGGACCGTCGAAGTGCCCCTTGGTGGGACATCCGCCGCAGTCCCGTCCCCCGACGCGGTGACAGGGGCCGCTCCGGCAGTTTCGGCGCCGACCGCGCCCGATGCGTCAGCCACGCCGACGGATGCCAATGGCGCCGCGCTGTTGCGCATCCAGGCCATCGGCGAGTCGTGGGTAGAGGTGGTGGACGGCAAGGGCGCGTCCCAGGTGCAACGTGTGCTCAAGCCTGGCGATTCGCTGGACTTTTCCGCGTTGCCGCCTTATTCGGTGGTGGTGGGGCGGGCCGATGCGGTCCAGGTGACGGTGCGCGGTCAGAGCTTTGACGTGATGCCCCTTGCCCGCAACAGCGTGGCACGCTTCCAGGTGAAATGACAATGCCCACAGTTGCAGCTTCCGATCCAATTCAGTTTGGCGAACCGGGTCCCATCGCGCTGAGTGCGCCGCGCCTGCGGCGTAGCCGTGCTGGTGTGGTGAGCTGGCGCGATCACCACGTGACCGTCGGTGGCGGCGCGCCGGTGCGCGTGCAGTCGATGACCAACACCGACACTGCCGACGCCATCGGAACCGCCATTCAGGTCAAGGAACTGGCACTGGCAGGCTCCGAGCTGGTTCGGATCACGGTCAACAACGACGAGGCGGCGCAGGCGGTGCCGCACATTCGCGAACAGCTCGATCGCATGGGCATCCATGTGCCGCTGATCGGCGACTTCCACTACAACGGCCACCGCCTGCTGACCGATCACCCGGCCTGTGCCGAGGCGCTGTCCAAGTACCGGATCAATCCCGGCAACGTGGGGCGCGGCGACAAAGGCGACCGGCAATTCGCCCAGATGGTCGAGATCGCCGCCCGCCACGACAAGGCAATCCGCATCGGGGTCAACTGGGGAAGCCTCGACCAGGACCTGTTGGCGCGTCTGATGGACGACAACGCACGGCGTGCCGAACCCTGGGATGCGCGTCAGGTCATGTACGAGGCGCTGATCACCTCGGCCCTGGACTCCGCTCGCCGTGCAGAAGAGATCGGACTGAACCCCAACAACATCACGCTGTCCTGCAAGGTGTCGGGCGTGCAGGACCTGATCGCGGTCTACCAGGAACTGGCGCTCCGCACCGACCACGTGCTGCACCTGGGACTGACCGAGGCCGGCATGGGCGTGAAAGGCACGGTGGCCTCCGCCGCGGCGCTGGCGGTGTTGTTGCAGCAGGGTATCGGTGACACCATCCGTGTGTCGCTCACCCCGCAGCCTGGTGAGGCGCGGACGCAGGAGGTCGTGGTGGCTTCCGAGATCCTTCAGGCGCTGGGGCTGCGCACCTTCGTGCCCAGCGTCACCGCCTGTCCGGGTTGTGGCCGCACCACCAGCACCACCTTCCAGGAGCTGGCCAAGCAGATCGACGACTTCCTGCGGGCATCGATGCCCGTCTGGCGTGCGCGCTATCCCGGTGTGGAGAACATGAAGGTGGCCGTGATGGGCTGCATCGTCAACGGACCGGGCGAAAGCAAGCACGCCGACATCGGCATCAGCCTTCCGGGAACCGGTGAGGCGCCTGCTGCACCGGTCTTCATCGACGGCCAGAAGGCGATGACGCTGCGTGGCGAAACCATCGCCGTCGAGTTCCAGCAGATCGTCGAAAACTACATCCAGAAGCGGTTCGGCGCCCCCGCCTGAGCCGACGGCGGCTCCCGCCGCCCTACATTGCTGAGCAGATCCATGGCAGAGAAACTGAGCGCCGTCAAAGGCATGAACGACATCGCCCCTCCCGTGTCCGCACACTGGGAGTGGCTGGAAGACACGCTGCGGTCGCTGATGCGCTGCTACGGGTACCGCAATGTGCGCACGCCCATCGTCGAGCCGACCGCGCTGTTTGTCCGCGGTCTTGGCGAGGTGACGGACATCGTGGAGAAGGAGATGTACTCCTTCGAGGATCGCCTCAACGGCGAGCAACTGACGCTGCGCCCGGAGAACACGGCGGGCGTGGTGCGCGCAGCGGTCGAGCACTCGATGCTCTATGACGGCGGCAAGCGCCTCTACTACATGGGGCCGATGTTCCGTCACGAGCGCCCTCAGCGCGGTCGCTACCGTCAGTTCCACCAGTTCGGCGCCGAGGCCCTCGGGTTCGCCGGGCCCGACGTGGACGTCGAACTGATCGTGATGGCCTGCGACCTGTGGACGCATTTGGGGCTGGAGGGTATCGAGCTGGAGATCAACAGCCTCGGGCAGCCGGCCGAGCGCCTGGCGCACCGTCAGGCGCTCATCAGCTATCTGGAGGAGCACGCGGACTTGCTGGACGAGGACGCCCGGCGCCGGCTGCACTCCAACCCGTTGCGCATTCTGGACACCAAGAACCCGGCGATGCAGGCCATGGTCAATGGTGCGCCTCACCTCATGGCTTTCCTGGGCGCCGAGTCCCTCGATCATTTCAACCGCCTGCGCGCGCTCCTCGACGCACAAGGCATCGCCTACCGCATCAACCCGCGCCTGGTGCGCGGCATGGACTACTACAACCTTTCGGTGTTCGAGTTCGTGACCACCCAGCTCGGATCGCAAGGCACCGTGTGTGCCGGCGGGCGCTACGACGGCCTGTTCGAGCAGATCGGCGGCAAACCGGCGCCGGCGGTAGGCTGGGCGCTGGGCATGGAGCGCATCCTGGAGCTGCTCAAGGAACAGGGCAAGCTGCCCGAGCCCGCCGCTCCCGATGCCTATGCGGTGATTCCGGATGCCGCGGCCCTGTCGGTGGCCATGCCGCTACTTCGGCAACTGCGCGCCCATGGCGTGTCGGTCGCGATGCATGCGGGGGGCGCCGAGGGCATGGGCAGCATGAAGTCCCAGTTCAAGAAGGCCGACGCAAGCGGTGCTCGGTATGCGCTGGTGTTCGGCGCCCAGGAGCTGGAGCAGAGCATGGTGGCGCTCAAGTTCCTGCGTGGTGATCGCGCCGCCGAGACCGGGCAGCAGCTGCGGCCATTGGCGGAAGTGGCTGCCTGGGGGCCCGGACTGCGCAGCACCTGACCCGGGGGCGGTGCGCCCGACCCCACGACCTACAATCCGACGACTTCAACCAAACGACAGCCATGGCCACTCATTTAGACCTCGAAGAGCAGGAACAGATTGACCAGCTCAAGCACTTCTGGGCGCAGTACGGCAACCTGATCACCTGGGTGCTGATCGTGGTGCTCGGCGGGTTCGCCGCCTGGAATGGCTGGAACTGGTGGCAGCGCAGCCAGTCCATCAAGGCGGCGGCGCTCTACGACGAAATCGAGCGGGCCGCGGATGCGCGAGATCCCGAGAAGGTCGAGCGTGCGCTGGCCGACATGAAGGACAAATTCGGCGGTACCAGTTTCGCGGCCCAGGGGGCGATGCTGGCCGCCCAGAGCCTGTTCGAGGCCGGCAAGTCCGACGGGGCGAAGGCCGCACTGTCATGGGTGGCCAACAGCGGTTCTGACGACTCCTACAAGGCGGTGGCCCGCCTGCGACTGGCGGGCGTGCATTTGCAGGCCCAGGCCTACGAAGAGGCTTTGAAGGCGCTGGAAGCGCCGATGCCAGAGGCCTACGCGGCGCTTGTCGCCGACCGCCGGGGTGATGTGCTGATGGCGCAGGGAAAGGCGGACGAGGCCAAGGCGCAGTACCAGAAGGCCTGGGACGCCATGAGCGAGCGCACCGAGTACCGCCAGCTGGTGCAGGTCAAGCTGGCAGCGCTGGGCGTGAACGTGGCGCCTTCGACGACGAGCGGGGTGTCGCAGTGAAGCCGGCGGCCATGGGTTCCGTTCTCATGGGAAGGCGCCTGATGGCGGCTGCGGCGTTGGCTGTGCTCACGGCCTGTTCATCCGGGCCGGCCAAGGTCAAGCCGGCGGAGCTGCCGCCGCCCGCGAACCGGGCTTCGGCCCAGCAGATCTGGTCCACCCAGGTGGGGGCCTCGGCGGTCCCGCTGACCCCCTTTGCGCATCAGGGGCGTGTCTACCTTGCGGGTGGGACTGGCACCGTGGCCGTGGTCGATGCCACTTCTGGCCGCGATGTCTGGCGGCTGAACCTCAACACGCCGCTGTCCACCGGCGTGGGCAGCGATGGGGACATCGCCGCCGTCGTGTCCCAGGGACACCTGCTGGTGGCCATGGCGGACGGAAGGGAACTCTGGCGGGTGCAACTCCCCGCCGCGTCCTACACGTCGCCGCTCGTTGCAGGGCGGCGGGTGTTCGTGTTGACGGCTGATCGAAGCGTGCTGGCGTTCGACGGTCGCACCGGCGCGAAATTGTGGACGCAGACCCGCCCCGGGGAGCCCCTGGTGCTGCGGCAAGGCGGGGTTCTGATGGCGGTCGGCGACACACTGGTCGCTGGCCTGTCGGGTCGCCTGGTGGGACTGAATCCGGACAACGGCACTCCACGCTGGGATGTGCCGGTGGCCAACTCCCGTGGCACCAACGAGGTGGAACGCCTGGTGGATCTGGTCGGTCCGGCGAGCCGGCAGGGTGCCGGCGTCTGCGCCCGCGCGTACAACTCTGCGGTGGCCTGTGTGGATACCGACACCGGCCGATCGGTCTGGAACAAGGCCGCACAAGGCGTGGTGGGGGTGCATGGCGATGCACAGTGGGTCGCAGGTACCGAGGCCGACGGGCGGGTGCTGGTCTGGCAGCGCGCCGGTGGCGAGAAAGTCTGGGAGCTGGATCGCCTGAAATACCGCGACCTGACGGCTCCGCTGGTTCTTGGCCGGCTGCTGGTAGTGGGTGACCAGTCCGGACAGGTGCACTTGTTGTCGACGGCCGATGGCAGTGAGCTCACGCGCCTTGCCACCGACGGCTCGGCGGTGCTCGCCCAGCCCGTGTTGTCTGGTCCCGCTCTGGTGGTGCAGACGCGCAATGGCGGCGTGTTTGCCTGGCGTTCGCAATAAGCCGTAAGTTTTTCTTCGCCTTCGGGGCGAGCTGATCGAAAGTTCCTGTCCGTGAAACCCGTGATCGCCCTGGTGGGGCGGCCCAATGTGGGCAAATCCACCCTGTTCAACCGGTTGACCGGCACCCGTGACGCCATCGTGGCCGACTTCGCGGGGTTGACACGCGACCGTCATTACGGCAACGGACATCTGGGCAAGCGCGAGTACATCGTCATCGACACGGGCGGCTTTGAGCCCGACGCAGGCGAGGGTATCTACCGCGAGATGGCCAAACAGACCCGTCAGGCGGTAGCAGAGTCCGACGTGGTTCTGTTCGTCGTGGATGCCCGCGCCGGCCTGAGCGCTCAGGACCATGAAATTGCGCAGTACCTGCGCCGCCTGGGGAAGCCCACCATTCTGGTGGCGAACAAGGCCGAAGGCATGACCCAGGGTGTCCAGCTCGCCGAATTCTTTGAGCTCGGGCTGGGCGAGGTGCTGCCTGTGTCGAGCGCCCACGGACAAGGTGTACGGGGCATGCTGGAAAGCGCCTTGAACGCCGTTCCCGGCTTCTCCGAGGGCGATGAGGAGGAGGTCGAACCGGCTGAAGGGGTGATCCGGCTGGCGGTGGCCGGTCGGCCCAATGTCGGGAAGTCGACCCTGATCAACGCCTGGCTGGGCGAAGAGCGCCTCGTGGCCTTTGACCTGCCCGGGACCACGCGCGACGCGATATCCGTCCCGTTCGAACGCGACGGTCAGAAGTTCGAACTGATCGATACCGCGGGGCTGCGCCGCAAGGGCAGGGTCTTCGAGGCGATCGAGAAGTTTTCGGTCGTCAAGACCTTGCAAGCTATCGAAAGCGCCCATGTGGTGCTTTTGCTGCTCGACGCCACCCAAGGGGTGACCGATCAGGACGCGCACATCGCTGGATACATCCTCGAGAGCGGACGGGCCGTGGTGCTTGCCATCAACAAATGGGACGCGGTGGACAGCTACCAGCGCGAGCAGATCGAACGGCAGATTGAAACCCGACTGGCGTTCCTCAAGTTTGCAACCCTCCACCTGATTTCTGCGCGCAAGCGCCAGGGCCTCGGCCCGGTCTGGAAGTCCATCGTGCGGGCCCAGGCGTCGGCCATGCGCAAAATGCCGACGCCCATGCTGACCCGTCTGCTGCAGGAGGCGGTGGCCTTCCAGGCGCCCCAGAAGGTGGGCATGTACCGGCCCAAGATGCGCTACGCGCACCAGGGTGGCATGAACCCTCCGGTGATCGTGATTCACGGCAACTCGCTGGAGCACGTGCCGGACGCCTACAAGCGCTTTCTCGAAGGGCGTTTCCGCAAGGCGTTCGATCTGGTGGGGACGCCCCTGCGGATCGAGTTCAAGACCTCCGACAATCCCTACAAGGAATAGGTCCGCCCGGGCGTCTTCCTGAGCGCGCCACCGGTGTGGTATGGTGCGGCTCCTTATCCACTTCATTTTGAACACGGAGCATATCGTGAGCAATAACAAAGGCCAACTCTTGCAAGACCCTTTCCTGAACCAGCTGCGTCGGGAGCATGTGCCCGTTTCGATCTACCTGGTCAACGGGATCAAACTGCAGGGTCAGATCGAGTCGTTCGACCAGTACGTCGTGCTGCTGCGCAACACCGTGACCCAGATGGTGTACAAGCATGCGATTTCCACCATCGTGCCGGGTCGCCCGGTCCAGTTCTCCGCCGTCGGTGCGGACGAATCGTCCGGCTCTTGATCCCCTCCGGTACCCCTGCGCCGACACATCCGTCGGTTGTTCTTGTCGGGGTGGACTTTGGTCTGCCCCACTTCGACCACTCGCTCGAGGAGCTCGGCCTGCTGGCGCAGACGGCCGGCTTTTCTGTGGCCGACCGGGTGACCTGCAAACGCAAGGCGCCTGATCCGGCGCTGTTCGTCGGTACCGGCAAGGCGGAAGAAATCAGGATGCTTGCGCAGTCTTCCGGTGCCAGCGAGGTGTTGTTCGACCAGGCCCTGAGTCCAGCACAGCAGCGCAACCTCGAGCGGGCACTGGGACTGCCAGTCAACGACCGGACGTTGCTGATCCTCCAGATTTTTGCGCAGCGCGCGCGCAGCCACGAGGGCAAGCTCCAGGTGGAGCTGGCGCGCCTTCAGTATCTTTCTACACGCCTGGTCCGGCGCTGGACCCACCTGGAACGCCAAAGCGGTGGTATTGGCATGCGCGGCGGTCCGGGTGAGACGCAGATCGAGCTGGATCGTCGGATGATCGCCGACGCCATCAAGCGGACCAAGGACAGATTGGAGAAGGTCAAGAAGCAGCGGGCGACCCAGCGTCGTCAGCGGGAGCGGCGCGATGCGTTTGCGATCTCCCTGGTGGGCTACACCAACGCCGGAAAGTCCTCGCTGTTCAATGCCCTTGTGAAAGCGCGTGCCTACGCCGCGGACCAGTTGTTCGCCACGCTGGACACCACCACGCGGCAGCTGTACCTCGGCGAGGCGGGCCGGTCGGTGTCCCTCTCGGACACGGTGGGCTTCATTCGCGATCTGCCGCACGGACTGGTGGATGCCTTCGCGGCGACGCTGCAGGAGGCGGCCGATGCCGACCTGCTCCTGCATGTGGTGGATGCCTCCAACCCCTCGCACCTGGAGCAGATCGAATCGGTGCAGGGCGTGCTGCAGGAAATCGGGGCCAGCCAGGTGCCGCAGGTGCTGGTCTTCAACAAGCTCGATGCCATGGAGCCCGCCAGCGCCCCCCGTGTGTTGCAGGACACCATGGAACTCGATGGCCAGAGCGTGCCTCGTATCTTTGTGAGCGCGCTCGCCGGAACTGGTCTGCCCGAGTTGCGGGCCCTGCTGGCGTCGATCGTGCTGGAGCGCGTTCCTGCCGGGGAGTCCCGCGAGGGAGATTTCCCTCCCGGTGATCCGGCGCCCTGATTGGGCACAATGTGGTTTTGATCCGAAACAAGAGTTGACCATCCATGAATGTGAATATGGAATCTCCCTCCGGCGGTCCTGGTGCCGGGGTTCGTCCGGGGTGGCGGGCGCGGCTGCTGGGTGTGTTCAACCTGAACGATCCCCGGTGGGGCAGGGGTGATGAGCCATCGCGCGGCGATTCCGATCCCAAGCCCGGTGAAAAGGACGACCTTCAGCCGAGGGGGCAGCGCCCCCAAGGGCCCAATCAGGGCCCTCCGGATCTGGACGAACTCTGGCGCGACTTCAATCGGAAGCTGGGAGGCCTGCTCGGCAACAAGGGGGGCGGCGGTCGCGGGGGCAATGGAGGCGGAGCTCCGAACTTCAACCCCAGCCCCAAGTCGGCGGGTATCGGCGCCGGCCTGATCGGACTCGTGGCGCTGCTGATCTGGCTGGGCACCGGTTTCTTCATCGTGCAGGAAGGCCAGCAGGCGGTCATCACCCGCTTTGGCAAATACAGCAACACGGTCGGTGCCGGCATCAGCTGGCGCATGCCGTATCCCATCGAGCGGCATGAGACGGTGGCCGTGACCCAGTTGCGTTCGGTGGACGTCGGTCGCGACACGGTCGTGCCCGCCACCGGCTTGCGCGAGTCGTCGATGCTGACGGCGGACGAGAACATCGTCGACATCAAGCTGGTCGTGCAGTTCCGCCTCAGCGATGCCAGGGCCTACCTCTTCGAGAGCCGCGACCCCGAGTCCGCTGTCGTGAAGGCGGCGGAAACCGCGGTTCGCGAAGTGGTCGGCAAGATGAAGATGGACGCCGCTCTGGTGGAAGAGCGCGACCAGATCGCACCGAGGGTGCGCACGCTGATGCAAACCATCCTGGACCGCTACAAGGTGGGGGTCGTCGTCGAAGGTGTCAACCTGACGCATGTGCGGCCACCCGAGCAGGTGCAGGCGGCCTTTGACGACGTGCTCAAGGCCAGCCAGGAGCGCGACCGAGCCAAGAACGAGGCCCAGGCCTATGCCAACGACGTCGTGCCCCGGGCGCGGGGTGCGGCCTCGCGTCTGGCCGCTGAGGCAGAGGGTTACCGTGCGCGCATCGTCGGTCAGGCCGATGGTGATGCCCAGCGTTTCCGTGCTGTTCTGGCGGAATACCAGCGCGCGCCCCAGGTGACTCGCGACCGCATGTACCTGGACGCGATGTCGGAGATCTACTCCAACGTCACCAAGGTGATGGTCGACAGCAAGTCCGGCTCGAATCTGCTGTATCTGCCGCTGGACAAGCTGATGCAGCAGGTCGCCCAGACCCCAGCGACGTCCTCTGCGTCGACGCCGCCCGTGACCAGCGCGCCGATCCCGGCGCCCGCGACCACCAACAGCAGCAACGCCCGCTCGCGCGAGCGTGAGAGCCGCTGAAGCAAGACGTCCGGAGATTTCGAGACATGAACAAGCTTGGATTTATCGTCACCTCCTTTCTGGTGGCTTTGGCATTTCTGAGTGCCACATTCTTCGTGGTGGACCAGCGTCAGTTCGGCGTAGTGTTTCAACTGGGTGAAATCAAGAAGGTCGTGACGGAACCCGGGCTGGGTTGGAAAATTCCGCTGGTCCAGAACGTGTCCTACATCGACAAGCGCTTGCTGACGCTGGAAAGCAGTGATGCGGAGCCGACGCTGACAGCAGAGAAGCAGCGTGTGGTCATTGACTGGTATGTGCGCTGGCGCATCAGCGAGCCGCAGCAGTACATCCGCAACGTTGGTCTGAATGAAAGTGCCGGCGCGTTGCAACTGAACCGCGTCGTGCGCAACTCCTTCCAGCAGGAGGTGAACAAACGCACACTCAACGAACTGCTGTCGAGCCGTCGTGAAGAGTTGATGGAAGACGTCAAGCGAGAGGTGCTCCGCGCGGTAGCAGGTGCCGAGAAGCCCTGGGGCATGGACGTGGTGGACGTGCGCATCACGCGCGTGGACTACGCCGAGAGCATCACCGCCTCGGTCTATCAGCGCATGGAAACCGAGCGCAAACGGGTGGCCAACGAATTGCGATCCACCGGCTTTGCCGAGGGCGAGAAGATCCGCGCCGACGCCGACCGCCAACGCGAAGTGATTCTGGCCGACGCCTACAAGCAGGCCCAGGCGGTCAAGGGTGAGGGCGATGCCAAGGCGGCCGCGCTGTACGGCGAGGCGTTCGGCAGAGACCCGGCGTTCGCCCAGTTCTACCGAAGCCTGGAGGCTTACAAGGCCAGCTTCACGGGCAAGTCCGACGTCATGGTGTTGGACCCATCGTCGGAGTTCTTCAAGGCCATGCGCGGCGCTCCGGCGTCCCGCTGAGTGGAGACCTCACTTGCGGACGTGATCTGGCCAGCGCTGGCGCTGGTTCTGGTCTTTGAAGGACTGATGCCGTTCGTGGCCCCCGGGGCATGGCGCCGCGTGTTTGCCGAGATGCTCAGGTTGCGCGACGGGCAGATCCGGTTCTTCGGCCTGATCTGCATCGTCAGCGGCATTGCGCTCTGGTCCTGGGTCGCCTGAGCCGCGCCCGCCGAATGCCGGCGCTGCAGCCGGTAAAATTGCGTTTTTAACAGCCCCCTCCATTTCACATGTCTGCCTGGGTCCTCCCGGATCACATTGCCGATGTCCTGCCATCCGAGGCACGCCACATCGAAGAACTTCGCAGGGGTTTGCTGGACACCGCGCGTGGCTACGGCTACGAACTGGTGATGCCGCCGATGGTCGAGCATCTGGAATCGCTGCTCACCGGCACCGGCGAAGCGCTGGACCTGATGACGTTCAAGCTGGTCGATCAGCTCTCTGGCCGTTCCTTGGGGTTGCGCGCTGACAGCACGCCGCAGGTGGCCCGCATCGATGCCCATCTGCTCAACCGGCGAGGCGTGGCACGGCTGAGCTACTGCGGACCGGTCGTCCATACACGGGTCGACCGTCCCCTGGCCAGTCGTGAACCCTTGCAGTTCGGCGCAGAAATCTATGGCCATGCGGGCCTGGAAGCGGATCTGGAGGTGGTGGAGCTGGTGAGGGCCTGCCTGTGCCACGCAGGCGTTCAGAGGCTGCAGCTTGATCTGGCAGATGTGCGTGTGATCGACGCGGTCCTGGCGCCGGTGCAACTGTCTTCCGACACGGTGCGCGCCATTCACGCTGCGCTGGCGGGCAAGGATGTGCCCGGACTGGCCGAACTGGCGCAGGGTCTTCCCGAGGCTGTGCGCAGCGATCTGATGTCGTTGCCAGGCCTGTTCGGCGACGCCTCGGTCATCTCCAAGGCGCGTGCGCTGCTGACTCCCTCGGCCGCCTTGTCGGCCGCACTGGACGATCTCCAATGGCTGGCCGACCATGCCGCACGCGATGACATGCTGGTCACGGTGGACTTGGCCGACCTTCGCGGGTACGCGTACTACACAGGCATGCGTTTCGCCGTGTTTGCCCAGGGCCCGCAAGGCGCGGCCATGGAGCTGGCTCGCGGTGGCCGGTACGACGAGGTGGGCGCCGTCTTCGGGCGCAAGCGTCCTGCGGTGGGGTTCAGCCTGGACCTGAAGGAGCTGGTGGCGGCCGTGGCGCCGCGCCCTCTGGTGGCGGCCATCCGCTCCCCCTGGGGCATGGAACCCGGCCTGCGCGACGCGGTTGCGGCGTTGCGAGCCGAGGGCCATACCGTCGTCTGTGCCCTCCCGGGGCATGAGCATGAAGTCAATGAGTTCCACTGCGACCGCGAGCTGGTGCCCGATCCGGCCCGCGCGGGTGCCTGGACAGTGAAATCCCTTTAACCGGAATCAAGCAATGAGCAAGAACAGCAGCGCCGCTTCTGCGGGACGCAACGTGGTGGTCGTGGGCACGCAATGGGGCGATGAGGGAAAAGGCAAGCTGGTCGACTGGCTGACCGAATCCGCCCAGGGCGTCGTGCGCTTCCAGGGCGGCCACAACGCCGGTCACACGCTGGTGATCAACGGCGTCAAGACCGCGCTGCACCTGATTCCCAGCGGCATCATGCGGCCGGGCGTGAAGTGCTACATCGGCAATGGTGTGGTGCTCTCGGTGGGAAAGCTGTTCGAAGAGATTGCAGGGCTGGAGAAGGCGGGTGTGGAAGTGCGCTCGCGTCTGCGCGTGAGCGAGGGCTGTCCGCTGATCCTGCCTTTCCACGCCGCCATCGACATCGCCCGCGAGGCCGCCAAGGTCAAGGCCGGCACCGAGAAGATCGGCACCACGGGCCGCGGCATTGGCCCGGCCTATGAGGACAAGATCGCCCGTCGCGCGCTCCGCGTGATGGACCTCAAGTACCCCGAGCGCTTTGCATCCAAGCTGCGCGAGCTGCTGGCGCTCCACAACCATGTGCTCAAGACCTTCCTCCACTCTGCCGAACTGGCCTGGGACGAGAAGCTCGCGGTGTACATGAAGGACGGCGAGATCCAGTTCGACGCGGTGTACAACGAGGCCATGGCGCAGGCCGAACTGGTCAAGCCCATGATCGCCGACGTCTCGCGCGAGCTCAATGATGCCCACAAGGCCGGAGCCAACCTCCTGTTCGAGGGTGCACAGGGCACGCTGCTGGACATTGACCACGGCACCTACCCCTTCGTGACATCGAGCAACTGCGTGGCAGGCAATGCGGCGGCCGGTTCCGGCGTCGGGCCGCAGATGCTGCACTACATGCTGGGCATCACCAAGGCCTACTGCACCCGCGTGGGCGGCGGCCCTTTCCCGACGGAACTGGACTGGGAAGTGCCGGGCACGCCCGGCTACCACATGAGTACGGTGGGCGCCGAAAAGGGCGTGACCACAGGCCGGTCGCGCCGCTGCGGCTGGTTCGACGCTGCGCTGCTCAAGCGCTCGGCCCAGGTGAATGGTCTTACAGGGCTGTGCATCACCAAGCTCGATGTGCTCGACGGGCTGCCCGAACTCAAGCTGTGCACCGGCTATGAGCTGGACGGCGAAACCATCGACATCCTGCCCGCTGGTGCGGATGAAATCTCGCGCTGCAAGCCGATCTACGAAACCCTGCCGGGCTGGACCGAGAGCTCGGTGGGCAAGACGCGCTACGAAGACCTGCCGGTCAACGCGCAGCGTTATCTGGACCGCATCCAGGAGGCCACCGGTGTGCCCATCCATGTGGTGTCCACCAGCCCTGACCGCGATCACACCATCCTGCTTCACCATCCGTTCAGCGCCTGAGCCTTGCGGCCCTGGTGCAGAATGATTCCAACCGCGACCACGAACGGAAGACACGCATGCTGACCGAAGACGGCAAACACCTCTACGTCTCGTACGACGAATACCACAACCTGATCGAGAAGCTGGCGCTCAAGGTCTACCAGTCGGGCTGGGAGTTCGACACCATCCTCTGCCTGGCGCGCGGTGGCATGCGGCCCGGGGACATCCTTTCCCGCATTTTTGATGTGCCCCTCGCGATCATGTCGACCAGCTCCTACCGCGCCAACGCGGGCACCGAGCAGGGCAACCTCGACATCGCCCGCTACATCACCACACCCAAGGGCGAAATTGCCGGCAAGGTGCTGCTGGTGGACGACCTGGCCGACTCCGGCCACACGCTCAACGCCGTCATCGGCATGCTCAAGAACAACTACGCGCCGATCACGGAGTTGCGCAGCGCTGTGATCTGGACCAAGGCGGTGTCGGTGTTCACGCCCGACTATTCGGTCGAGTTCCTTCCGACCAACCCCTGGATCCATCAGCCGTTCGAGAGCTACGACAGCATGCGGCCGGCGCAACTGCTGGAAAAGTGGAAACTCTGATCTCGATGTCAGACCTCTGCACCCGACTGATCCATCATCCTTACCGCCCTCCCGAGGGCTTCGACTCCGTCGCGCCCGGTGTGCACAAGGCGTCGACGGTCCTGTTCAAGGACGTGCACGCCCTGCGCACGCAGGAGTGGGCCGACAAGAGCGGCTACACCTACGGCCTGCACGGCACACCGACCACCTTCACGCTGGAAGAGCGCATCGCGACTCTCGAAGGCGGCCAGTATTGCGTGCTGGCGCCCAGCGGCCTGTCGGCGCTGACCCTGGTCGACATGAGCTTCCTGCGCCAGGGCGACGAGGTGCTCCTGCCCGACAACGCCTACGGTCCGGGCAAGTCGTTTGCGGCCAGCGAGCTCTCGCACTGGGGCATCACCCACCGCTATTACGATCCACTGGATCCGGGCGACCTGGCCAGCCGCCTCTCGCCGACCACGCGCCTGGTGTGGATCGAGGCTCCCGGTTCGATCACGCTGGAGTTCCCTGATGTTCCTGCACTGACTGCGGTGGTGCGTAGCGCCAACCAGGGCAGGGGGGGGGAGCGCCGCATCCTGACCGCGCTGGACAACACCTGGGGTGCCGGCGTTGCGTTCTGCCCGTTTGACCTGGGCGTTGACCTGTCCATGCAGGCGCTGACCAAATACCCCAGCGGGGGCGCCGACGTGCTGATGGGCTCCGTGGTGACGCGCGACCACGCGCTGCACCACCAGTTGCTGATGTGCCACATGCGCCTGGGCCTGGGCGTGAGCGGCAACGACACCGAGTTGGTATTGCGGGGGCTGGCCTCCATGTCCTTGCGCTACCAGGCACAGGATGCGGCCACGCGGGCGCTGGCGACCTGGATGCAGGACCAGCCGGGCGTGGTGCGTGTTCTGCATCCGGCGCTGCCGGGTTCGCCCGGTCATGAGGCATGGTCACGTGATGCGACGGCGGCCGCCTGCCTGTTCAGTGCCGTGTTCGACGACCGCTTTTCCCAGTCACAGATCGATGCCTTCTGCGACCGCCTGCGTCTGTTCCGGCCAGGCTGGAGCTGGGCGGGTCCGATCAGCCTGTGTGCGCCGTACAACGTGCCGTCCATCCGGACCCGGCCCTGGGCTCACAAGGGTGGGCTGGTGCGGTTTGCCATCGGCCTGGAAAGCGTCGATGATCTCAGGGCCGACCTGGCTCAAGCCCTGGTGGCCCTTCACACCTGACCGATTCACTTCCCCAACCTCGGAAACATTCCCTTGGCCACACCCAACTACGGATACGAAAAACGCCAACGCGAGCTCGCCAAGAAGCAGAAGAAAGAAGAAAAGCTGCGCAACAAGGCCGAGCGCAAGTCGCACGGCGATGGCGGCACCGATGAGCAGGATGCCAGCCAAAGGCCAGAGTCCGGCGACAGCGCCGATTCCGGTCCGTCTTCTGCCAACTGAGCGGTCAGCCCGGGTCCTTGAGGGGCCGCGTGTACGTCTGGCTCAGAAGGGCACGTGCGGCGACGCGCATCGCCTGGTCCGAGCCGGAGTGGAGGTTGCACACCACTGCCTGGGAATAGAGCGCGAAGTTGCGGTCGATTGAAGCCGCATACGTCGGGTCGTAGTGCGTCTTGAGCAGGTCCAGCACCACTTCCTGTGTGCGCCCGGCGCGTACCTTGTCGATCCACTCAGCGACCACCGCCTTGCCGCGCAGTTCGGTCAGGGCCTCCAGGCGACGGCAGAAGTGCTCGCTGTCCTTCACAAAAAAATCGTAGTCTTCCATCAGCAGCGCCACGCGCTCCCCGTCGGGCAGTCGCAGGTCGATGCAGGGGCTCGCGCGCATCGCGTCGATGAGTGCGTCGGGCACCCGCAGGTTGCCCACTTTCTTGCTCTCGCTCTCGACAAACACCGGCCGTGAGGGATCGAAGGCCTGCAGGGCCTCCCACACCAGGCTGTCGAAGCGTTTCTGGCTAGGCTGTTCAACCCCCGGGATGTGCCCTAGCACCGAGCTGCGGTGGCGGGCCAGGCCTTCGAGGTCCAGCACCTGCGCACCTTCGGCCGCCAGCGCGTGCAGCAGGCGGGTCTTGCCGCTGCCGGTGGGGCCGCATACCACGCGGTAGTGCAGGCGCTGGGCCTGCGCGGGCAGGTCGTCCACAAGGGCGGCGCGCCAGGCCTTGTAGCCCCCTTCGATCAGGGTGACCTGGAAGCCGATGGCGCCCAGGATGGTGGCCAGTGCGCCGCTGCGGTTACCGCCACGCCAGCAATAGACCAGCGGCTTCCAGCCCTTGGGTTTGTCCAGCACTTCTCGTTCGATGTGGGTGGCGATGTTGCGTGCTGCAAGCGCGGCGCCGCGCTTCTTGGCCTCGAAGGCATCGACCTGCTTGTACATGGTGCCGATCAGGATGCGTTCGGCGTTGTTCAGGCTGGGCCAGTTCAGCGCACCCGGCACGTGGTCGAGCGCATGCTCGTCTTCGGAGCGGGCGTCGATGATGGCGTCGAATTCGCTGAGGCGGTGCAACACCTCGGTGGCAGGCAGTGTACGGACGGGCATCCGCCGATTATCGTTTCTGCAGCAAGGGCGCGAGCACCGGCCAGACGTTGTTGGCGATCGTGGCCTGCGCCGCCTCGTTGGGGTGTATGCGGTCCTCCTGGAACAGCAGCGTCGGATCCGGCAGGTCGGCGACGCCTTTGAGCAGGAAGGGCACCAGCGAGGCCTTCTCGGCGCTGGCCACCTGCTGGAACAGGTCCCGGAAGTCACGGGTGTACTGGCTGCCGTAGTTGGGCGGCACCTGCATGCCGACGATGACCACCTTCGCGCCGTCCGCCTTAGAGGCTCTCGCCATCGCGGTCAGGTTGTCGCGCGTCATGTTCAGCGGCAGGCCACGCAGCGCGTCGTTGGCGCCCAGCTCGATGATCACCACGGCCGGCTTGTGAAGCTTGAGCAGCGCCGGCAGGCGGGAGCGCCCCCCGGAGGTGGTGTCGGCGCTGATGCCCGCGTTGACCATGCGCGCGGGGATGCCTTCCTTGAGCAGCCGCTCCTGCAGGATCTGCACCCAGCCGCTGCCCCGTTTGAGGCCGTATTCGGCGCTGAGCGAATCGCCGACCACCAGCACGGTGGCGGCGGTGGCCGCGGTTTGCGCCGCGGCGGGCCCGATTGACCCCGTGAGGGCGGCGGCGCAGAGGAGGGCGTTAAAGTGGCGGCGTTTCAACTGGCGGGCCTTTCGGGGCGGCTTCATGGCACAAGAAATGATTGTGGTGCAGCATGTGTTCAAGTCGGTCACCGACTCCACAGGCACGCTGACGATTTTGCGCGATATCGATTTCTCCCTGCGCCAAGGGGAAACCGCCGCCATCGTCGGTGCCTCGGGTTCGGGCAAGAGCACCCTGCTGTCCATCATCGCGGGGCTGGACACGCCGACCCGCGGCACCGTGTTCATCGATGGCGTCGACCTGTTTGCACGCGACGAGGACCAGCGCGCTGCGCTGCGTGCCCAGAAGCTCGGTTTCGTGTTCCAGAGTTTCCAGCTGCTGGGCAATCTGACCGCGCTGGAGAACGTGATGCTGCCGCTGGAACTGGCAGGGCGGCGAGATGCGCGCAGCGCGGCCACCGCCATGCTCCAACGCGTCGGCCTGGGCGAACGCCTGGGTCACTATCCCAAGGTGCTGTCCGGTGGCGAACAGCAGCGCGTGGCCCTGGCGCGTGCTTTCGTGGTGCAGCCCGCGGTGCTGCTGGCCGACGAGCCCACGGGCAGCCTAGACTTCGCCACCGGCGAAAGGGTCATGGAGCTGATGTTCGAGCTCAACCGCGAGCAGGGCACCACGCTGGTGCTGGTGACGCACGACCGGGGCATCGCCCAGCGTTGCGAGCGGCGCATCACCATCGAAGCGGGCCAGGCGAGCGAGCCGGCCGAGGCCGCCGCCTGAACGGTCCGGCAACAGAGCGTGGGGGCGGGATAATCGGGGGCATGTCCTCCCCCAAAGTCCTGTTCGGCTTCCATGCCGTGGGCGTGCGCCTGAAAACCGCGCCCCAATCCATCATCGAGATCTATTTCGAACCGACCCGGCGTGACCAGCGCATGCGGCAGTTCATCGAGCGCGCCAAGGAAGCGGGCGTGCGCCTGATCGAGGCCGATGGCCTGCGCCTGGCCAAGCTCGCAGGCAGCCATGGTCACCAGGGCGTGGCGGCCCGGGTCAACGCGCTGGAACAGGCCCATTCGCTCGATGAATTGCTGGAGAAGCTGGAGGCCGACGGCATTGCGCCCTTGCTGCTGGTACTCGACGGTGTCACCGACCCCCACAACCTGGGCGCCTGCCTGCGCGTGGCCGACGGTGCCGGCGCCCACGCGGTGATCGCGCCCAAGGACCATGCGGTGGGCATCAACGCCACGGTGGCCAAGGTGGCCAGCGGGGCGGCCGAGACCATCCCGTATTTCATGGTGACCAATCTGGCACGCACCCTGAACGAACTCAAGGAACGCAACATCTGGGTCATCGGCACCAGCGATGATGCGCCCAAGACGCTCTACCAGGTCGACCTCAAGGGGCCGGTGGCCCTGGTGCTGGGCGCGGAGGGCGACGGCATGCGCCAGCTCACGCGCAAGACCTGCGACGAGCTGGTGGCCATCCCCATGAAGGGTGGCGTCGAGAGCCTGAACGTGTCGGTGGCCAGCGGGGTGTGCCTGTACGAGGCACTGCGCCAGCGCGGCTGATTCTTTTTTTGCTCAAGGGAGGCCCGAATGAAGCCCATGACGTCCGCGTTGGCCTGTGTTCTGGGGGCCGTGCTGCTCGCCGGCTGTACCCAGGAACAACAGAACAAGATCAGCCGCGACATCCAGAACTGGACCGGCACCAACGGCGTGCTCGAAATCTACGCGGGGGAGAAGCTGGCCCGGCGTTTTCTGTCCATCGACAAGATGAGCACGGCCCTGGGCACGGACGACGGCAAACCGCGCGCCTACCGCTACGGGTACGGCGTGCTCGACGAGAACCAGAACATGGTCGTTGATCCGGGCGAGAAAAAGGTCTACTTCGAGATCAGCGACTACACCAACGCGGTGTTCTTCGAAAGCCCTCGCTGAAAAGTGGCCCGCCGCCGTGGATGGCGGTATGGTTTGTGTTGCGGGACCGTATTCGCATTTCTGTGTCAGCAATGTCCCCGAGGAGGAACCCATGAACCTGGTTGAACGCGTGCAATCCATCCTGCTCAAGCCCAAGACCACCTGGCCGCTCATCGAAGGCGAGCCGGACGACATTCCGGGCCTCTACAAGAACTATCTGGTCTATCTGGCCGGCGTGTCGTCGGTGGCGGCCTTCATCGGCTTCAGCCTGATCGGCACTGGCATGATGGGTATCCACTTCCGGGTGCCGGTCCTCGCAGGCCTGGCCAACATGGTGGTCGGATTTGTGCTGACGCTGGTGATGATCTATGTGCTGGCACTCGTGGCCAATGCGCTGGCCCCCAGCTTTGGCGGCCAGAAGGACATGGGCAAGGCTTTCAAGCTGGTCGCCTACGGCGCCACCGCCGGTCTGCTGGGCGGGGTGTTCAACCTGCTGCCGGCGCTGTCCATGCTGGGTCTGCTGGCCGCGCTCTACTCGATCTACCTGCTCTACACCGGTGTGCCGGTGATGATGAAGGTGCCCGAGGGCAAGGCGCTGGGTTTCACCGCCGTGCTGATCGTCTGCGGCATCGTCGCCAGCATCTTGGTGATGACCGTGGGCAGCCTGTTCAGCGGCGGCGCCGGCATGATGATGGGCGGCGCCAGCGTTCCCGCGGGCGACGTGAGCATCAAGGTGCCCGGCTCTGAAGTCACCATCAACACCACGCAGCTGGAAGAAGCGGCCAAGAAGATGGAAGCGGCCAGCAAGCAGATGGAGGCGGCCCAGGCCAAGGGCGACTCGGAGGCCGCGGGCAAGGCGCTGGGCGAGATGATGGGCGCGGCCATGGGCGGTGGCCAGGGCGGTCAGCCGTTCGCACCCGACGCGCTGCAGGCCTTCGTGCCGGCCAAGCTCGCGGGCATGGAGCGCACGGCCATCGAGGCCCGCTCGGATTCGGCCATGGGCATGACCTTCTCCAGTGTCAGCTCGGAGTTCCGCAACTATGCCGGCCGCGTCGAGGTCAAGGTGCAGGACATCGGCGCCATGCCCGCCCTGATGATGGCGATGGGGGCCTGGGCGCAGAGCACCGTCAGCCGCGAAACCCAGGACGAGGTCGAGAAGGTCTACAAGAAAGACGGCGTGGCCTTCAAGGAGGAGTACCGCAAGGATGGTTCGCGCGCCGAGATGTCGATGATGCTGGCCAACGGCGTGCTGATCGAGGTCAGCGGCGACAACGTGAACATCGACGGCGTGCGCACCGCGATGAACGCGCTGGACGTCAAGGGCCTGTCCGGCCTGCAGCGCCAGAAGTAGAGCGGTTCAGACCCAGCCCAGGGCGCCCACCAGCGCGCCCGCGCCGATCATCCAGAGCAGGTGCAGCTTCGTTCGCCACACCAGCACGGTGGCGCAGACGGTCAGCAGCCACAGGGGCCAGTCGCGTGACGGGTCGTCGTGTGCGGCACTCAGCAGCCAGCCGGTGGCGATCAGCAGTGCGATCACGATCGGTGCCATGCCGGTCTTGAAGGCCCGCACGGCGCGCAGTTCGCGGTTGCGGTGACCCCACTGCGTGGCGGTGTAGGTCAGTATGGACGAAGGCAGCATGATGGCCACCAGCGTCACCACCACCCCCAGCAGCGCCAGTGCCCAGGCCAGCCAGCCGGCCGAAGGGCCGCCGCCCGCGTTCAGGCCCACGTTCCAGCCTAGCAGCGCGACGAACAGCACATTCGGACCCGGGGCGGCCTGCGAGAGGGCGATGGACGAGTTGAACTGGGCGTCGGTGAGCCAATGCTGCTCGCCGACCAGGTAACGGTGCATGTCGGGCGCAGTGGTGATGGCGCCGCCCACGGCCAGCAGCGACAGCGAGGCAAAGTGCAGGAACAGGTCCAGCCAGTTGGCGAAGGTGGGCGCCATGCTCATGCCTGGGCCTCCTGGCTCACGCGGCCCAGCACCCGGTAGGCCCAGAGGCAGGCGCCGCCGCCGATGACCAGCAGCACCCAGGCCAAGGGCAGTCGCAGCAGGGCGATGGCGGTGAAGGTCAGGGCGGCCAGGGCGATGCAGACCCACAGGCCCATGGCGTTCCTGTCGAGCGCAGCGATGAGCTTGATCCCGGTGGCGGTGATCAGGCCGGCGGCCACGGCCCCCATGCCCCGCAGCGCACCTTGTGCCGCAGCGCTGTCGGCCACGCTGCCGTACAGCGCGGCCAGCAGCAGCACGAGGACCAGCGGTGCGGCCAGCATGCCCGAGAGCGCAGCCAGCGCGCCCGGCAGGCCGAAGTACCGGCCGCCGATCATCAGCGACAGGTTCACCACGTTGGGGCCGGGCATGATCTGCGCCACCGCCCAGTCCTCGACGAACTGTTCGCGGGTCATCCAGCGCTTCTTCTCCACCAGCTCGCGCTGCACCACCGCCAGCACCCCGCCGAAACCCTGCAGGGCCAGCCAGGTGAAGGACAGGAAGAGATCGGTGCGCGAGCGCGGGCGGTTGGGTGGGGCGTCGGTGGCGGGGGTGTGTTCGGGCATGTCCGGATTATCCCGGGCGCCCGGTGGTCACACCGACATGCCGCCGGAAACCTCGATGACCGCCCCGTTGATGTAGCTGGCCTCGTCGCTGGCCAGGAAGGCGTAGACGTTGGCGATTTCCTTCGGCTGGCCCAGGCGCCTGAGCGGCACGCGGTGCTCCATCTCCTGGATCACCTTGTCGGGGATGGTGTTCAGGATGGGCGTGCTGATAAAGCCAGGGGCGACCGCGTTGACGCGCACACCCTTGGGGCCAAGCTCGCGGCTCCAGGTCTTGGTGAAGCCGATCACGCCGAATTTGGTGGCAGCGTAGTTGGTCTGGCCGAAGTTGCCGTAGATGCCGACCACGGACGAGGCGTTGAGAATGACGCCGCTGCCCTGCGCGGTCATGGTGTCGGCCACGGCCTGCGCGCAGTGGAAGACACCGCGCAGGTTGACGTCGATCACCTTGTCGAACTGCTCCAGCGTCATCTTCTGCAGGCGCGCGTCCTGCGTGATGCCGGCGTTGTTGACCAGTACGTCGATGCGGCCGAAGCGCTCCTTCACCTGCGCGACCACGGCGTCGACCATCTCGCGCTGGGTCACGTCCATCACGAAGCCGACCGCGGTGCCGCCTTCGGCCTGACATTGTTTGACGGCCTCGTCGACCGCGGCCTGCTTGACGTCGCAGACCACGACGGTGGCGCCTTCGCGCGCGAACTTCAGGGCCGTGGCCAGGCCGATGCCTTGTGCGGCGCCGGTGATGAGGGCGATTTTTCCTTCGAGTCGTTTCATGAATCAGTACTGGGGTTGGTGTTGACGCAGCGCGGACTTCACCGCATCCGCGAGTATGAAGCCGCTGCCGTGGCGGGCGGCCAGCTCGGTGCAGCGCTGCTCGAAAGCCTCGATGCCCTGGCCGTAGATGAACTGCAGCGCGCCACCGGTCCAGGCCGGGAAGCCGATGCCGAAGATGGAACCGATGTTGCCGTCGTGCACGCTGGTGAGCACGTCCTCGGCCAGGCAGCGCGCGGTCTCCACCGCCTGGCGGTAGAGCAGGCGGTCTTTGACGTCCTGCAGGTTCCATTCGACGCCCGGCTTTTCATAGAGCGCCTTGAGCTGGGGCCAGAGCTGCTTCTTGCCGCCCTCGGGGTAGTCGTAGAAGCCGCCGCCGGCTGCGCGGCCCGGGCGGTTGTGCTGTTTCACCATCTGCTCGACCAGGGTCTCCCCGGGTGTGGCGACGTACTGCCGGCCTTCCTTCTGGAAGTCGATGCGGGTCTGCTCCAGCACGTGCACCGACAGCGACAGCGCGGTTTCGTCCAGCACCGCCAGTGGCCCCACCGGCATGCCGGCCTGCATGGCGGCGTTCTCGATCACCGGCGCCGGGATGCCTTCGCCCAGCATGGCCGCGCCTTCCATGACAAAGGTGCCGAAAGTGCGGCTGGTGTAGAAGCCGCGCGAATCGTTGACCACGATGGGCAGCTTGCCCAGTGCCTGCACGTAGTCGTAGGCGCGGGCGATGGTCTCGTCGTCGGTGGTCTGGCCGCGGATGATCTCGACCAGCTTCATCTTGTCCACCGGGCTGAAGAAGTGGATGCCGACGAACTTGGCCGGCTGGGCGCTGGCCAAGGCCAGGCCGGAGATGGGCAGGGTGGAGGTGTTGCTGGCGAAGAAGCCACCCTCGGCGAGCATGGGCTCGGCTTCTTTCGTCGCCACGGCCTTGAGCTCGCGCTGCT
Organism: Hydrogenophaga pseudoflava; assembly: GCF_031020795.1. Lineage (GTDB taxonomy): Bacteria > Pseudomonadota > Gammaproteobacteria > Burkholderiales > Burkholderiaceae_C > Hydrogenophaga > Hydrogenophaga pseudoflava_A. The sequence continues at coordinate 159,839 of NZ_JAVHJP010000006.1, read as the reverse complement.
CGAACACGGCCTCGATGATCAGGTCGCAACCCTGCAGCTCGGCGGCGTTGGCGGTGGGGGTGATGAGGTTCAGGATGCCTTGCTGCTTCTCGGCCCTCATCTGACCCTTGTCCACCCGCTTCTGCGTGAGCCTGGTGGTGTACGACTTGCCTTTTTCGGCAGCCTCAAGACTCACGTCCTTGAGCACGGTGGCGATGCCGCGCGTGGCCTGCGCGTAGGCGATGCCCGAGCCCATCATGCCGGCGCCCAGGATGCCGACCTTCTTCGGCTGGTACTTCGCCACGTCCTTTGGACGCGACTGCCCGCCCTTGATGGCGTTCATGTTGAAGAAGAAGGTGTTGATCATGTTGCGCGCCACGTTGCCAGTCATCAGCCCGGCCAGGTATCGGCTTTCCACCCGCATGGCGGTGTCGAAGTCCACCATCGCGCCCTCGACCATCGCGGCCAGCGCCGCCTCGGGCGCCGGGTACAGGCCACGCGTCTTCTGCTTGAGCACGGCGGGCGCCACGCTCAGCATGCCGGCGATCTTGGGGTTGCTCGGCGTGCCGCCGGGCATCTTGTAATCCTTGCGGTCCCAGACGTGGGTGCAGGCGTCCGGCTTGCCCTGGGCGGCTTCGATGAAGGCCAGCGCGCGCGGCATCAGCTCCTCGGCTGTGGCGACCAGCTCGTGCACCACGCCGATCTTCAGCGCTTCCTCGGGGCCGAAGAGCTTGCTTTCCAGGATGTAGGGCTGCGCCGCCATCAGGCCCAGCATCCGTGTCATCTTGGTGATGCCGCCGCCGCCCGGGATCAGACCCAGCGTGACCTCGGGCAGGCCGAACTGGATCTTCGGGTTGTTCACGGCGATGCGGTGGTGGCCGACCAGGGCCACCTCCAAGCCGCCGCCCAGCGCCGCGCCGTTGAGGCAGGACACCACCGGCACCCCCTGCGTCTCGAGGGTGCGGAAGTTCTTCTTGATGCGTTCGATCTCGCGGAACACGCGCGGACCGTCGGCTTCGGTCGAGCGCATCACGGCCTTGAGGTCGGCGCCGGCGAAGAAGGTGCTCTTGGCCGAGGCGAGCACGATGCCCTTGAGCTGCCCGCGGTCCTTCACGGCCTGGGCCGCGATGGCGTCCAGATCGTCCTGCCACTGCAGGCACATGGTGTTGACCGGCGAACCCTGCTCGTCGAAGGTGATGGTGGCAATGCCGTTGGACAGGTCGTAGCGGATGGTTTTCGTGATCATGTTCGTGGTCTCCGCTGGTTCAGACGCGCTCAACGATGGTGGCGATGCCCATGCCGCCGCCCACACAGAGAGTGGCCAGGCCATAGCGTTTCCCGGTCCGGTGCAGTTCGTCGATCAGTGTGTTCAGGATCATCGCGCCGGTCGCGCCCAGCGGGTGGCCGAGCGCGATGGCGCCGCCGTTGACATTGACCTTCTCGTGCGGCACGCCCATCTCCTGCATGAACTTCATGGGCACGGCGGCAAAAGCCTCATTCACTTCGAACAGGTCGATCTGGTGAATGGTCAGGCCTGCCTTGGCCAGCGCCTTGCGCGCGGCGGGCATGGGGCCCGTCAGCATGATGGTCGGGTCGGCGCCCGAGAGCGCGACCGAAACGATGCGCGCACGCGGCGAGAAGCCGTGCGTCCTGCCTGCGGCCTCGCTGCCGATCAGGATGGCCGCCGCGCCGTCGACGATGCCGGACGAGTTGCCGGCGTGGTGCACGTGGTGGATGCGCTCGACCTGCGGGTAGCGCTGCAAGGCCACGGCGTCGAAGCCCATGGCGCCCAACTGCTCGAACGCGGGTTTGAGACCGGCCAGGCCTTCCATGGTCGTGCCCGGCTTGATGAACTCGTCCTGCTCCAGGATGGTCAGGCCCATCTTGTCCTTCACCGGCACGACCGAATGGTCGAAGTGACCAGCTGCGCGCGCGGCCGCGGCGCGCTTCTGCGATTCCAGCGCGAAGGCGTCCACGTCTTGCCGGGAAAAGCCGTTGAGCGTGGCGATCAGGTCGGCGCCGATGCCCTGCGGCACGAACAGGGTGGCGCTGTTGGTCTCCGGGTCCTGCGCCCACGCGCCGCCGTCCGAACCGATGGGCACGCGGCTCATGCTCTCCACACCCCCGGCGACCACCAGGTCTTCCCAGCCACTCTTCACCTTCATGGCCGCCATGTTCACGGCCTCCAGGCCCGAGGCGCAGAAGCGGTTGAGCTGCACACCCGCGCAGCGCCAGTCCCAGCCGGCCTTGAGGGCGGCGACCTTGGGCAGCACCGAACCCTGCTCGCCGATGGGAGAGACCACGCCCATGACCACGTCGTCCACAGCAGTGGTGTCCAGGTCGTTCCGCTTCTGCAGTTCGGTCAGCAGGCCGGCCAGCAGGTCGACGGGCTTGACCTCGTGCAGGCTGCCGTCCTTCTTGCCCTTGCCGCGCGGTGTGCGGATGGCGTCGTAGACGAAGGCTTCGCTCATGGTGTCTCCTATGGGAAAAGTCCGGTGCCGGACCCAATCGGATCAGTATAGACTTTTGCCAAGCAATTGCTTTGTATAAATCAACCTGCCCAGTCCGAAAGGTGACAGCCATGATCGACCGCACGCTTTTCAACGCCGACCACGAGGCCTTCCGCGACAGCTTCCGTCGTTTTGTCGAGAAGGAAGTCACCCCGTTTCACGACGGCTGGGAAGAGCAGGGTTATGTGGACCGCGCCGTCTGGCGTTCCGCCGGTGAAAACGGCTTCCTCTGCATGACCATGCCCGAAGCCTACGGCGGGGCGGACGCCGACCGGCTGTACTCGGTCGCGCAGATGGAAGAGATCGCCCGCGCCGGCGTCAGTGGCATCGGGTTTGGCCTGCACAGCGAGATCGTGGCGCCGTACATCCTGCACTACGGCACCGAGGCGCAGAAAAAGCACTACCTGCCGCTGCTGGCCACCGGCGAGATGGTGGGGGCGATTGCCATGAGCGAGCCGGCCGCCGGGAGCGACCTGCAGGGTGTGAAGACCACGGCGATCAAGAGCGCGGATGGCTCGCACTATGTGCTCAACGGCAGCAAGACCTTCATCACCAACGGCTGGCACGCCGACCTGGTGATCGTGGTCGCCAAGACCGACCCGTCGGCCGGCGCGAAAGGCACCAGCCTGTTCCTCGTCGAACGCGGCATGGAAGGCTTCTCCAAGGGCCAGCGCCTGAAAAAGCTGGGCATGAAGGCGCAGGACACGTCGGAGCTGTTCTTCGACAACGTGAAGGTGCCGGCCGGGAACCTGCTGGGCGGCGCCGCGTTCGAGGGCAAGGGCTTCATCTGCCTGATGGAGCAGCTGCCCTGGGAGCGTCTGCAGATCGCGATTGGCGCCGTGGCCTCGGCGCAGGCCGCCATCGACTGGACAGTGCAGTACGTGAAGGACCGCAAGGTGTTTGGCCAGCCGGTGGCCAGCTACCAGAACACGCGGTACACCCTGGCCGAGCTGCAAACGGTGGTACAGGTGGCGCGTGTGTTCGTCGACAAATGCTGCGAACTGGTGTGCGAGAACAAGCTCGACACCGCGACCGCCAGCATGGCCAAGTACTGGTGCTCCGACCTCCAGTGCAAGGTGATGGACGAGTGCGTGCAGCTGCACGGCGGCTACGGCTACATGTGGGAGTACCCGATCACCCGCGCCTACGCCGACGCGCGCGTGCAACGCATCTACGGCGGCACCAACGAGATCATGAAGGAGGTGATCTCGCGCTCGATGGGCCTGGGCGGGCGCTGAGGCCCGCCAGGCCGTCAGCCCAGGTCGATGCGCTGAGAGATGGCCAGATCCGCGGGCGCCTTGTAGTCCGCCAGCAGCACCAACCGGTCGGTGATCTGGGATTGTTCCCGCAGCCAGCCGGTGAGGCAGCGGATCGAGGCCAGGTCCAGCGCCGAGAACGGCTGGTCCAGCAGGGTCAGCGGAGGTTGCAGGGCCATGGCGGCGGCCAGACCCACCTTGCGCCGCCCGCCGGCGGAGAGCATGTAGAAGCCCTTGTGCAGGTGCTCGCCCAGCGACAGACCGTCGATGTGGGCCTCCAGCCGGTCGCGCGCCGGGCCCTGGGGCACCTGCCCGCGCAGCCAGTCGGCCACGATCACAGGGTCCAGATCGGGACGCGTCATGTTGGGCCGCAGTCCGGCGTGTGCTTCACCGATGTCCTGTCCGCCCAGACGCAGTGTTCCTGCCTGCGGTCGGATTTCGCCGGCCAGCAGGCGCAGCAGGGTGGACTTGCCGCGCTGTTCGTCGCCGGTCAGCAGGGCCAGGCCCGGTGCCAGCGAGGCGTTTAGGTGGGCAAACAGTGGTGCCTGACGGGGCCAGGCAAAGCCCAGGTCCCGGATCTCCAGAAACACGCTCACTGGCACTGGTAGTCGACGACGTCTGCGCTTTGGCGGAACGGGTCGGTCAGGTCCGAGGAGTACTGGCCCATCAGCAGGCGCTGCTTGGGCAGGAAGTTCTGGCGGAAGTATCGGCTGGCGGCGGCCAGGCGCTGGCCCTTTTCGGTGAGCTTGACGCAACCGTTCTGGATGGCGATGGTGCCCGATTCGAGTTGTTCGGTCAGCCGCACATCGACCAGCCGGTGTTCCTTGAGGTACTCCTGCGTGAACACGTCGGCGAAGCGGCTCTGCTGGATGCCGCCCCCGCGCTGCTGGATTTTCTCCAGGATGTAGAAGGACAGCGAGCGGTCGATCACGGTCGGCACCGAGATGGCGAAGCAGTAGCCGGAGAGCAGCCAGATCACCACCAGTTGCAGCTTCTCGAAACCGTTGAAGGTGCGGCTGGTCGAGATGATCAGTCCTGTGAGGAGGGCGGCGATCACGCCGTCGGCGATGGCCGAATAGAACACCACGTTGACCGCAAAGAAACGGATGTGCAGGTAGTAGACCGCCAGCAGCAGGACGACAAACAGGGCGGTGGCAGCGAGCGCGCGAAAGAGCTTCATGAGGGTTTGAACACCAGGAACTTGTTGCCGAGGTAGCTGAGCGAGACCTGCAGACCGGTGGCGATGACGAATCCGGCGCGGTAGTCCAGGCCGAGGCGGTCGGTCCATAGCCACAGCACCAGGCCGTGCAGCACCGCGATGGCGCCATACAGGCCGCCAAACTTCAGCAGCTGGGGCAGCCAGGGTTGTCGCGCGGACCTGGCGAACACATAGAAACGGCTGCCCAGGAACGAGCTGGTGATTCCGACGACCGCCGCGCACAGGTTGGCCAGCCCGGCGGAACCGAACCCCAGCACCTTCAGATTGAAGGTGAGCACCGCGTAGTGGACCGCGGTGGCGACCAGTCCGTTGACGACGAACCGAAACAGCTCGTGGCGCGGATGGGAGGCGACCACGCCGTCGTTCATGGGGCGGTCTCGATGACCTCGGCGATGAACTCGCGGTGGGCGATGGCGGTGACCACGCTGCCGCTGCGCATGACGCCGGTGAGCATGAGGGTCATGAGCGCCAGGGCGCCGGTCTGCAGGAACAGCAGCACGAAGATGCCCAGCACCAGCGAGAACCAGCCGGGCGTGGAGTAGCCCAGCAGCTTCAGCACCACGGCGCTGACCGATCCCACGACCGAGAACGCAGCGATCACCGCGCTGAAGATGCCCACCCGCACCAGCACGTCCTCGGCGAACACCATCAGGGCCTTGAAGCCGTGCAGCGCCAGGCCCACGAAGTTCATCTTGGACTGGCCGGCGTAGCGCGGGCCGCGGTCCAGCGGGCAGACGCTGGTGCGCAGCTTGGAAGCCAGCACGGCCGCCGCCACATGGATGGGCAGCTCCTGCATCGCCACCAGGCGCTGCACCGCCGCTGGCTTGAGCGCCATGAAGTTGCCAAAGCTGATCGGACGCCCGGTCATCAGCTTGAAGAAGCGCTTGTAGACCTGGTAGAAGGCCTTGAACTTGAGCGTCTCCACACGGCTCTTGCGCTGCGCGACCACCACGTCCACATCGTTGCGGTCCAGCGGCTTGAGCAGCTCCGGGATGGTCGAGGGCAGGTCCTCGCCATCCGAGTCCATCACCACCACCTTCTGATGCGCCGTCAGATGCTCGGCCGCATAGCTCAGCCCGATGGCGATCGCCCGCTGGTGGCCCACGTTGCGCCGCAGCTTGAGCACCACCCCGGCGACGCGCGCATCGGTCAGGCTGGCGATGGTCAGGGGCTGGCGCACCGATCCGTCGTCCACCGCGACCACGAACACCCGCTGGCCGAACTCCTTGGCCAGCTCCTTGAACAGCCGACCGCTGGCTTCCAGGTCTTCGTAGACCGGGGTCACGATCACGATCTCGTGCTGCGCGAAGCTCATGATTGCAGAAAGCGGCGGAAGTAGTCGATGGTCTTGTCCAGGCCTTCTTCGAGCTGGACCTGGGGCTGCCAGCCGAGCACGGCCTTGGCCTGCTCAATGTTGGGCTGGCGCTGCTTGGGGTCGTCCGAGGGGAGGGGCTTGCAGACCAGGCGGGACTTGCCGCCGACCTTGGCGAGCACTGCCTCGGCCAGCTGGCGGATGGTGAATTCGTTGGGGTTGCCCAGGTTGATGGGGCCGGTCACGCCGTCGGGGCTGGCCATCAGGCGCATGAAGCCCTCAATCAGGTCGTCCACGTAGCAGAAGCTGCGCGTCTGCGAGCCGTCGCCGTAGAGGGTGATGTCTTCACCGCGCAGGGCCTGAACGATGAAGTTGCTGACCACCCGCCCGTCGTTGGGGTGCATGCGCGGGCCGTAGGTGTTGAAGATGCGGGCGACCTTGATGTCCACCTTGTGCTGGCGGTGGTAGTCGAAGAACAGGGTCTCGGCGCAGCGCTTGCCCTCGTCGTAGCAGGAGCGGATGCCGATGGGGTTCACCTTGCCCCAGTAGCTCTCGGGCTGGGGGTGCACCTCGGGGTCGCCGTAGACCTCACTGGTGGAAGCCTGGAAGATCCTGGCCTTGGTGCGTTTGGCCAGGCCCAGCATGTTGATGGCGCCGTGCACGCTGGTCTTGGTGGTCTGCACCGGGTCCCACTGGTAGTGCACCGGCGAGGCGGGGCAGGCCAGGTTGTAGATCTCGTCCACTTCCACGTACAGCGGGAAGGTCACGTCGTGGCGCATCAGCTCGAAGTGCGGGTTGCCCATCAGGTGGGCGACGTTGTCCTTGGTGCCGCTGTAGAAGTTGTCGGCGCAAAGGATGTCGTTGCCCTCGGCCAGCAGCCGCTCGCACAGGTGCGAGCCCAGAAAGCCGGCTCCCCCGGTGATCAGGATTCTTTTTCTGTTGGAAATGCGCATGCAGGGCTCCGGGGCGGGTGGGGCAGGATTCGCTCGATTCAGTGACGATGGCCTGGGGCGCAGGCCGCGGCATTGTACTGGCAGGCCGGTTGCGGCCGATTGGCCGTCGGGCCAGGTGCAAATTGGCCCGACGCGGCAATGCGCCGCATATTGGGCCGCCTAAACCACCGGAAGGATCGTGTTTCGACCGATTGCATCGGCATGCCGGTGCGCCGCGGCGGGGTCCGGCAAGGCTTTGTTTTTGAATGCATTTCCGTGTGAGGAAATGTTTGAATTCTTCGGCTGAATCGGATTTTCTCCTGTCTGACTTATTTCTTTATTAAATGTCGAGCGGCGGTGATTTCGAAGTCCGATTTCGCAGCTGAATTGAATTGCTCATGCGGATGGAGGCTCACAGGTGCACGGGCCTATCCAGGATGCAGACGATGCTCTTGCCCAGCTGGAAACCGGTCAGCGGATCGACCAGCCGGGACATGCGCACCAGGACCGAATCCCAGAACCGGATTTGGCCGGGCGACGGCGAGTCGGACTGGAGCAGCAACCGGTTGGCGAGGCTGGCGAGCATCCCGACGCTGTCGAGGTAATGCAGGCGGCGGATGCGAAGTTCCTGCGGCACGATGGCGCGCAGCATCGCCTTGTCGTACCGGCGGAAATGCCCGATCTTTCTGTCAAAAGGCGTGTAGAGAAAGTTGTGGGCCGGCGCCAGGATCACAACATGTCCACCCGGTTGCAGAAGTCGGGTCACGCGCTCCAGTTCGGCCCGGTCGTCCCTGATGTGCTCCAGTACATCCAGGTAGAGGATGGTGTCGAAGTGCTCGTCCTGGGGCAGGTTCAGCGAGGTGCCGCAGACCGCCTCGTGGCGGGGCGAGAGCTCTCCTCGCGTGATGGACTCCTTGATTTGGCCCACCATGGCTGCGTCAGGCTCGACACTGAGCCAGCGGGCGAGGTGGCGGTGTCGGAGCGCCCGTGCGTTGGCACCGATTCCGGCACCCAGTTCGAGCACACGCTGGCCAAGATAGGGGTCAATGACCTGGGACCAATAGGTCTTCCAGTGACTCGCAGTGGCAAACAGGTCGAGTTCGGTGCCGCTGTAACTGAATGGGCCGGATTCGGTCACTGTCTTGGCGGCGCTGATGGGGGCGCCACGGTGGTGCGGGTGGGCGGGGTGTATGTCCTGCAGTAGTCACTCTCCCCGAAGTCGTGCAGCAGCGCAGCGGCACCCTGTCCGCTCCACCGCTGCAGAGGCTGGGCAACGGAGGCCATGTGTTCCAGGAAGCTGGCGCGTGCCTGGAGCCGGTGGGTGACGATGACCCAGCTGCGCCGCATGGGCTGTTCGCCGCACAGGCGGCGCACCGTGGCGATCGCGTCGTGGTGCTGGTTGGGGGTGGGGCGGAAGACCACGACGGGCATGGCGCTCAGATCGTGCGTGCGCGAGTAGAAGTTGAAGGCCTTGTGCGACATGGAGTCGATCACGACGCCGTCTCCAGCTTGCATCTGGCCCGAGATGTGCAGGAGTGCACCTTTCATGTCCTGGTCGTTGTGGGGCTTGCGCACGACCTTCCACGAGGCGGCGGCAGGCACGAGAAGCACAAAGCCGGTGACGGTCATGGCCAGCAGCTGTCGCGCCGGCAGCTTTTTTCCGTCCAGCACCGCCTGGACCGTGGCCGCGAGACCGAGGTGCACCAGCGGCACGAGAAACAGGGTGGGTCGCGACCGGAGCGGGTAGAGGTGCAGCGCCGATGCAACCAATGTGGCCAGCAGCACCGCGAGCCCGATGGCTGCGATCCGTGGTGCGCGCCATGCCAGCGCCACCGAACCCGCCGCTGACAGTGCCAGAAGACCCATGTTCAGTCCGTCGAACCACGAGGCCAGCATGCCGTGGTGCGCCACGCCCACATGGCGCATGGCGAGGTAGACCAGCGCGAGCGCACTGTCCAGGTACCAGCGCCAGTCGCCCGGCGAGACCGGGGGCAGCGGTGCGTAGGCGAACTTCCAGAAGTCCAGCAGGTGCCGGTTGCCCGCAAGGGTGTTCATCACCAGGGTGTGGTGCAAGGCGAAGGCCAGCAACCACAGCAGCCCCATGCCAGTCAACGCCAGCCAGGCGGCTCGCTGGCGCTGGCGGATCGCCTCGCTCCATAGCACCAGCCCCACGCCTGCGAGAACGAACAGGCTGGGGTGCGACCACCAGATGGCGAAAGCACCTGCCACTGCCAGGATGAGACCGTCTCTCGGCCACCGTTGCAGATCGAAGCGCGCAGCCAGCCAGAGCAGACCCACCGTAGCCAGCACGTCGTTCTGGTACTGCTTGAACTCGGAGCTGTAGTAGACGAGCACCGGGGACAGGGCGAGCAGGCCCACGAACGTGGCCTGGGCGGCGCCATGCGACAGCGTCCTGCGCGCCAGCGCCGCTGCCGCCAGCAAGGTCAGCACGCCGGCGGCCAGCGGCTGCAGCCTCAGCGTCCAGTCTTGAACCCCCAGCAGGGCCGTCAGCAACTTCGTCAGCGCGAGAAACCCCAGCGGAGCCACCTGGCCGTTGGAGAGCGGCTCGAGCAGCAGCTGTCCCAGATCGCGCTCGAGGAAGTTGACCGCCAGATAGGCCTCGTCCAGCCAAAGCGACCGGTTGAACAGGTACTGACGACCTCGCAGCAACCATCCGATGCCGACAGCCAGTGCCAACCACAGCGTCACCCGGCCCCATGGACGGGTTGCGGCGCGCGGTGTCGTCGGACCGGTCTGTTCAGTAGTTGATGTTGTATCGGGAGCCACGGTGGTTGAGTATGGCGCTTCTGGGCGAAATGACCTCCACCTTCAGGCCCGGCTCGATCTCCTCACCCTCTCGCACCACCTTGCCGTTGGCGATCAGCATCCGGTGCGACGCGTTCGAGGAATAGGTGACACCGGAGATCTGGACCGGCGGCGCCGAAGCGGGCGCCGCGCCGGCCGGTGGGGGCTGCCCGTCCGGGCTGGCCGCGTTGCTGGCGGGGCCGGCCGCCGGTGGTCTGGGTGCGGTGGCGGGCGGCGCCGCAGCAGGAGGGGGGGGCGGTGCTGGAGCCAGGATAGGCAATGCGGGGGCCGGCGCAGTAGGCGGCGCGGCTGCGTTCACCTCGGCCGTCACCGGGGCGTGGCCCGGCGCCTGCACGGTGGCGGCTGGCGGCTGGGGTCCACCGGAGGCTGCGCGCCACCACCAGAAGACTGCGGCCGCGGCCAGCAGCAGGGCGATCCCCCCGGCCACCCAGGGCAGGCCAGGTTGCCGAGACCTTGCCGTGCGCGCTGCAGGAGCGGGCGTGCCCTGGCTGTGCAGCCCAGGCACATGACCCCGTTCGCGTTCGGCGTCGGCCCGTTTGAGTGCATCAAGGATGTAGGACATGGCGCGACGGCGTTCAGGGTTTGCTCAGGCGGGGTTCGTCCACGCCAGCCGCCAGGTTGACCTGCATGAAGGTCATGGAGCCGGCCACACCGTCGGCTTCCAGTCCCTGGGTCTTCTGAAAGGCCTTCAGGCGGGTGGCGAAGGTGCTTGCCTCGGCGGGTATCAGGCCCTGGGTCTGCAGGCCGATGAGCTGTGCCGCGAGCCAGTCGCCGGCCGCTCCCTTGGGATTCTGAACAACGCGACCGCGGGTGCCCTCGGGTTGGCGCCAGAGGGTCGCATAGTCGCCGCGCCAGATGTCGGCCAGTGCGGTCAGCGGCATCAGCCAGCGCTGCCCGTTGGCTTGTAGCGTGGCGGTTTCTGCCGTCATGGCGGTGACGATGGCGCGCCTCGGCTCTTCACCGCCTGGGCGCAGCAGCAGGATGCCTGGACGGTTCAGCTGGCGCAGTCCATGCAGTGTCATTCGCTGGGTGCTGAAACACTGCAGCTGCTGCTCGAGCGCCACCGTGCACGGGTCGCCGCCGGCCAGGGGCTGGCCCCAGAGCGCACCGAGCTCGCGCCAGGCCGTGACCTCGGAGCCCAGCAGGTCGGCAGATCCGGGTGGGCTGGTGAGCGGCGCTGGGGCGGCCACGGGGAGCGGATCCGCAGGCACATCCACCGCAGCGGGTGGCTGGGGCTGAACCTGGGCCGGGCTGGGCGCCGGTGCTTCCGGCAATGAGCCGGTGGCGGGAAGGGGTTGCGAGGGCTGCAATGGCGCCCGCTGCTGCCACAGGAGCGCGGCCACGCCAGCGGCCAGCACGGCGCCGGCCAGGGCGCCCAGCGCCAGCGTGTGCCAGGGGCGGCCGCCCAGTGTTCTGACCGGAGGTGGCGGCGACACGCTGGCGGGCATGTCGAACACCTCGCTGGCCGCCTTGTCCACCATCGCCGGGCCGATCTGCCGGCTGTCGGTGGCGTAAGCGCCCAGCAGTGCGCGGTCGCACAGGAGGTTGATGCGACGGGGTACGCCCCGTGTGATCGCGTGGACCCGTGCCAGCGCTTCGTTGCTGAACGGCAGAGGCCCCCGGAGGCCCGCCACCTCCATGCGGTGGCGCACGTACTGCCGGGTTTCGGCCGCGCTCAGGGCGCCCAGGTGGAACCGCGCGATCACGCGCTGTGCCAGCTGTTCCAGCTCGGGCTGGGCCAGCACGGTGCGCAGTTCGGGCTGACCGATCAGCACAATCTGCAACAGTTTGCGCTCATTGGTTTCAAGGTTGGTCAGCAGACGCAACTGCTCCAGCACGTGTGGCGTCAGGTTCTGGGCCTCGTCGATGATCAGCACATTGCGCTGACCCGCCGCGTGGCTGCGCAGCAGGTATTCGTTCAACGGGTCGAGGTGGTCTTTGATCGTGGCGGGACCGATGCCCTCATGCCGCACTTCCAGCTGGAACTCGTGGCAGATGGTCTTGAGCAGGTCACCGACGGTGAGCTTGGGATTGAAGATGTAGGCGACCCGGCAGTTCTCTGGAATCTGTTCCAGAAAGCAGCGGCAGACGGTGGTCTTGCCGGCACCTATCTCACCGGTGAGCAGAACAAAACCGCCGCCGCCCTGCACCCCGTACAGAAGGAGCGCCAGCGCCTCCCGGTGCCGCTCGCTCATCAGGAGGTAACGGGGGTCCGGGGCGATGGAGAAGGGAGTCTGCTGGAGACCGAAATAGCCGGCGTACATGCCCAGAGGATAGCGGGGCCGCCGGGGCTGGCGCAAATGAACACCGCCCGCATGGGCGGGCGGTGAGGTTCAGGGGCGCGGGATGCTCAGGCGGCGAGGGCCATGGAGGGCTTGGCCACCGAGGAGGAAGGCTTGGCGGAACTGGCCACCGAGCACTCGATGTCGCCCGAGAGCTGGCCGCCTTCTTCGATCACCACCTTGCCGTAGCGGATTTTGCCCGTGACCTTGCCGGTGGCGTAGATCACGAGCTTTTGGCGCACGGTGAGGTTGCCGTCGAACACGCCGTGGATCTCGGCGATGTCGATCTCGGCCGATCCTTTGAAGGCACCTTGCTGGGCGATCTGGATCACGCGCGAGTCCATCGTGGCTTCGACCAGACCCTCCACGACGAGGGTGTCGCAGTCGGTGATCTCCACGCCCTTGAGCTTGATGTTCGGGCCGACCGTGAGCTTGCTGCCGCCTTCGGGCACCGTGGCACTCGTCGCTGCCGAAGCGGCCTGGCGGCTTTCGGCCTGGGTGCTGGAGGCCGGGGTGTTCACGCTGTTGGCGCCGTAACGGGGGGTGTTGAGCCCCTGGTTGAGGGCGTTGGTGGGTTCGTTGTCGCGTTTTCCGAAATGCAGTGCCATGCGAGCTCCTTCTGAAAGTGAAGCGGTCATGCTACGGACCGTGGGGCTTACATTCGGATCGCTGCCGTAAGAGGGGTAACGAGATGAACCGTACGTCTCGTTGCGGCTGTTGCGTAACACGCGCTTGCTATCTGCGTGTGTCCATTTCCCGCACCAGCGCGCGCGCCTCGTCACCTTCGGGGATCGGCCGTCCACTGTCGCGCCACTGCACCGCTGCCTTGAAGCCTTGTTCCTGTGCGTACCGGCGGAACCACAAGCCCTCGGGGTTGTGGCGCGTGATGCCGTCGAAGACGGTGGCGAACATCTGGGTCTGCTCCAGCCCCATGCTCAGCATGGCCTGGTTGACCACCAGCTTGTGCATGGCCAGGTGCGAGGAGGGCACGCCGGCGATGCGCCCCGCCAGCCGCATCACCGCCGCCTCCAGCTGTTCCGCCGGGACCGCCTCGTTGGCCAGGCCCCAGTCGGCGGCGGTGCGGCCGTCGATCACGTCGCCGGTGAACATCATCTGCTTGGCGCGCAGCGGCCCGAGCCGGTAGGTCCACATGGCCGTGGTCGGACAGCCCCAGACGCGGGTGGGCATGTAGCCGATGCGCGCGTCCTCGGCCATGACCAGCAGGTCGCAGCACATTGCGATGTCGCTGCCGCCGGCCACCGCCGCACCGTGCACCTTGGCGATCGTGGGCTTGGACGAGCGCCACAGGCTCATGAAGTCCTCGGTGTTTCGTTTCATGACGGCGTAGTCGGCCATCGGGTCCCAGGGGTGGGCTTCCTGCTGGCAGGGGTGTTCGATCCGCTGTTCGGCGTAGCCGGCAAGGTCGTAGCCCCCGCAGAAGCCCTTGCCCGATCCTTCCACCACGATGACGTGGATGTCCGGCTCGGCATTGGCCCACCCCACCGCGGCCCGGATCTCGCCGGGCATGGCGTCGTTGATCGCGTTGTACTGGTCCGGGCGGTTGAGCAGCAGGCGGGCGATGCGCGGCTGCTGCGGGTCGGGCGAGATGCGCAGGGTGCTGAATTCGGGCATGGTGTCTCCTCGGTGGCCGTGCCTGCATGCTAGGAGGCTTGCGCAGTGCGGGGGCGTCGCCTGCGCTACAGTGCCGCGCATGTCCGTGCCGCGTGTGCCCACCCCCTTGCGACGCCACTGGGTGCTGGGCTCCCGTCCGCCGACCGCTCTGGACCTGCCGTTGACGCAGGCCAGCGCGCTGCTGACCCATCTGGGCCAGGGCGCCCGGGATGCGGTGGCCGAGCACCTGCTGCGGCTGGTCGGTGCCCACGCACCACTGGCACAGTGCACCATCTTCGCCTTCGAACCCGGACGCAAGCCGAGCGTGGTGGCCGTGGGTGACCGCTCGCGCACCCAGGCGCTGCCCCACATTGCCGAGGCCTACGTGAGCCGCTACCACCGGCTCGACGGGCTGGCGGCCGTGATGCAGGCAGAGTGGGCCGCGGCGCACAAGGCCGGTGCGGAACAGCCGCGCATCCTTTTGCACCGGCAGACCGGTGCCGACATACCGCACGCCGGCTATCGCCAGACCTGCTACACGCTGCCGCAGGTGGCCGAACGCCTGGCGGTGCTGGCACTGTACGAAGGGCGGCGCTGGCTGTCGGTGCACCTTTACCGTGGCACCGAGCACGGGCCATTCGACGACTCGGCCATTGCCGTGGTCGAGGCCTTTGCACCGCTGATCGTTCAGGCCGTACGCCTGCACCACACGGGCCTTGCGGTCCACCAGGACCTGGGCGGCTTGCTGCTGGCGCGCGCGGTGCGGCGCTGGCCGCAACTCACCCAGCGCGACCAGGACGTGCTGGTTGCGCTGATGGACGGTCTGGACACGGCCGCGCTGGCCGGGCGCCTCGGACTCACCGCGTCGAGTGCCCAGACCTACTGCCAGCGCGTTTACCGGAAGCTGGGCGTGGCGGGACAACGGGAAATGCTGGCGGCCCTGCTGCAGTCCCGTGGCTGAACCTGAGGCGAGAATGTCCTGAAAACAGGACATGGGTGTGCGGGGCGCTCTCTACACTGCCCCGCAAGACAGGAGACCCGCCATGCACCAGCCCCACGCCGAGCCACGGCGCTCGATCTATTACGAGTACCAGGTGTTCGAAGCCTGGCGGCCGTCGTTGCATCCGGAAGAACAGCACGCTCCTGCGGTGATTGCGGGGGCCGGTCCGATTGGCCTCGTGACCGCGCTGGCACTGGCGCAGCAGGGCGTACGCTGCGTGGTGCTCGAAGCCGAACGGCAGGTGTCCGAGGGCAGTCGGGCCATCGCCTTCACCCGACGCTCGATGGAGATCCTCCAGCA
Organism: Hydrogenophaga pseudoflava; assembly: GCF_031020795.1. Classification (GTDB taxonomy): domain Bacteria; phylum Pseudomonadota; class Gammaproteobacteria; order Burkholderiales; family Burkholderiaceae_C; genus Hydrogenophaga; species Hydrogenophaga pseudoflava_A. Next base: position 144,612 of record NZ_JAVHJP010000006.1, on the reverse strand, counting down.
GGTGGGCGTCGCGCACTGCGTCACCGCCAACGGCTTGCCGTGGAGCTGCGGCAACTCGTTCTACCGGGGCCGGCGCGTGTTCCGCATGGAGAACCCGCACGATCCGGACGACCGGTTTTCCCCGCTGATCAACATCCAGCAGCAGTACCTGGAGCAGTACCTGGTCGAGGCTTGCGACGCCCATCCGCTGGTCGAACTGCGCTGGGGAAACAAACTGCTCTTGGTCGAACAAGGTGCCTCGGGAGCTGCGCTGCAGGTGGACACGGCCGAGGGGCCATACAAGCTGCAGGCCGACTGGTTGGTGGCGGCCGACGGCGCACGCTCGGCGGTGCGCGCGCAGATGGGCCTCACGCTCGAGGGGGCGTCCTACGAAGGCCGCTTCGTGATCGCCGACATCCGGGTCGACCTGCCGCTGCCGACAGAACGCCTGGCCTTCTTCGATCCCGACTGGAATCCCGGCAACACCATTCTCATGCACCGCGAGCCGCATGGCCTGTGGCGGCTGGACTATCAGTTGCCACCCGGCGAAACCCCCGAAGACGCTCTGCGGCCCGCGTCGCTGAAGGCGCGCATCGACGCCCAGCTGGCCATGATCGGCCACGCCGGAGCCCCTTGGGAACTGGACTGGTGCTCGGTCTATTCGGCGCGGGCGCTCACGCTGGCCGACTACGTGCACGGGCGGGTGCTGTTCGTCGGGGATGCTGCCCATCTGCTGCCCATCTTCGGCGTGCGCGGTGCGAACACCGGCTTTCAGGATGCGCAGGCCCTGGCCTGGCGGCTGGCACTGGTGGCCAAGGGCGTGGCGCCGGTCGCGCTGCTGCGCAGCTACAGCAGCGAACGCGTCGGCGCGGCGCGCGAAATCATTGACGAGGCAGGAAAGAGCACGCGCTTCATGACACCGCCCAGCCGCGGTTTCCGCCTGTTGCGCGACGCCGTTTTGTCGCTCTCGCTGACCCAGCCCTTTGTCGGTCCGCTGTACCACTGGCGCACCTCGCGACCGCACGAGTACGGCGCCTCACCACTCAATGCCGTGGACGACGACAGCGCCGCGTTCGCGATGGGGCCAGGCCATGGCGCACCGCCGCGCAATGTGCGGCTGGGGGACGACGAGTTCCTGCTGGACCACGTGGACCACCGCTTCACGCTGCTCTTCGCCACCGAGGCGGATCTGCCGCGCGATTTGCTGGTGGTGGTCGAGGAACTGCGCGCCGATGGCCTGCCGCTGCAGGTCGTCGCGGTCGGCGGCAGCCTGCAGGTTTCCGGCGCTGACCGGACGCTGCCCGACCCGGACGGCCACGTGCGTGATCGGTACGGCTTGCGATGCGGTAGCGCCTACCTTCTGCGGCCCGACCAGCACGTCTGTGCGCGCTGGACGTTGCTGGACCCCCACCGGTTGCGTGCCGCCCTGCACGCCGCAGCCGGTCTGACCACGGGAGCCACCGCATGAACAGCCAGAACCCCGGCAGCCATGCCCTGACCGTCCCGGGCCTCGAACAGGTCTACGACCAGCTCGCCACCGCCATCGACGCGGTCGGGCCGCAGAAGACCGAGCTGTTCCTCGTCAAGCTGGCGCTGATGAATGCGAACGCGCTGGCCGATCCGGCGTTGTTCCAGGTGCACATCGACGCGGCGCTGAAAGACCTCTGAGCTTCAGCGGGCCGCGACGGCAGAAGCTGTGGCCAGCCCGCGCAGTGTCCCGCGGGGAGCCACTGGTAGGCGTCGCGCATGTTGGTGTAGGGGCCGCGGTAGCGCAGCACGGCGCCAGGCGTGCCGCTCATGCCATCGGCTGCCGGACGATGGTTTTCCACTTCTCCGCTTCCGTGCGCCGGAGGTCGCTCAGGTAGATCTCGTGGTGGCGGCCACGCAGCGCCGATCGGTCGGTGATGAAGGCATGCAGGCGTTCGATGGTCGGGCCTTCTTCGGAGAATGGCCCGACGTGAAGGATCTGCGCGCAGCGGCCTTCCGTCAGTTGCCCCAGCCGCAGGCGATCCACGCCCGGAAGCTTCTTCTTTTTGCGCACCTCGCCAATGGCCTCTCCGATCAGCGCATCGCTGGCGAAGTCCGGCTGCAGGATCATCGCCGTCCATTGCCAGTGGTCTTTGGCGCCGGTGAGGAAGGCCGACGGGTCGTCGGACCACCACAGGCTTTCGAGCGGCATGACACCGTAGTCAATGGCTTGCGGGCCCCGCTTGACCATGAATTTGACGGTGTACGAGACCGAGAACAGCGCCTCGACCGCTTCGGCATAGGCCGGCGCGGTGTTGGGATCTCCTTCGCCGTCGACCATGAGGTAGCGCAGCGTCGGCACCTCGACCACGGCCGGCGCCTTGACCGACGCCCGGTACAGATCCTTCATGGATTTCTTCAGATCAATCTTCTCGCTCATGCGGGCTCCCGGAAACGCCGATGTGGATGCTGATCCTGCCGTCTGGCTGGCAGAGCTCGTAGTCTGCCAGCGTGGTTTTCTGCAGGTCGCTGCGCCGCCAGATCTGCAGTGGGATACGGACCTTTCTTGCGGTCCCGGACGGCAACAAGGTTGATGTCCAACGCCTACACTTGCGGGTTCCCCCCGAAAGCTCCCCAGAACGGCCCCATGAACGCGCCCATCGACGTCTCCTTTTTTGCGCGCAACGCCAAGCCGCTGACCAGTTACCGCCCGTACTGGGCCAAGCGCTTCGGCGTCGCACCCTTCCTGCCCATGAGCCGGGCGGAAATGGAGCAGCTCGGCTGGGATTCCTGCGACATCGTGCTGGTGACAGGCGACGCCTACGTGGACCACCCCAGTTTCGGCATGGCCGTGATCGGCCGCGTGCTGGAAGCGCAGGGCTTTCGCGTCGGGATCATCGCCCAGCCCGACTGGCAGAGCGCCGAGCCCTTCAAGGCACTGGGCAGGCCCAACCTGTTCTGGGGCGTGACGGCGGGCAACATGGACTCCATGATCAACCGGTACACCGCCGACCGGAAGATCCGCAGCGACGACGCCTACACGCCCGGTGACGTGGGTGGCAAGCGCCCCGACCGCGCCGCCATCGTGTACAGCCAGCGCTGCCGTGAGGCCTACAAGGACGTGCCCATCGTCCTGGGCGGCATCGAGGGCAGCTTGCGCCGCATCGCCCACTACGACTACTGGAGCGACAAGGTGCGCCGCAGCATCGTGGTGGACGCCAAGTGCGACCTGCTGCTCTACGGCAACGCCGAGCGCGCGCTGGTCGAGGTGGCGCACCGCATCGCTGCGCGCGAGCCGATCGAGCAGATCACCGACGTGCGCGGCACCGCCTTCGTGCGCCGCCCCGGCGATCCGACCGCCGAAGGCTGGATAGAGCTGGATTCAACCGAGGTCGACCAGCCCGGTCACGTGGAAGACCACATCAACCCCTACCTGACCACCAGCGAACAGGCACAGGCGCAAGGCCAGAGCTGCTCCAAGGAAGAGGGCGCGTCCGCCCCGATGGGCGACCTCCAGGTCAAACCGATCACCATCCACCGCCCGCAGGGCACGGGCGGCGTGGCCAAACTGCCGCGCGACCGGACTGTCATCCGCCTGCCCAGCTACGAGCAGGTGAAGAGCGACCCGGTGCTGTACGCCCATGCCAACCGCGTGCTGCACCTGGAAACGAACCCCGGCAACGCCCGCGCGCTGGTGCAGGCGCATGGTGAGGGCACGACGGCGCGCGACGTCTGGATCAACCCGCCACCCATCCCGCTGACCACGGCCGAGATGGATCACGTGTTCGACCTGCCGTACGCGCGCGGGCCGCACCCGGCCTACGCCGACGAACACGGTCGCCACGACGGCTCGACCAAGATCCCGGCCTGGGAGATGATCCGCTTCTCGGTGAACATCATGCGCGGCTGCTTTGGCGGCTGCACCTTCTGCTCCATCACCGAGCACGAAGGCCGCATCATCCAGAGCCGCTCGGAAGACTCGATCATCAAGGAGGTCGAGGACATCCGCGACAAGGTCGAAGGCTTCACTGGCGTCATTTCCGACCTTGGCGGCCCCACCGCCAACATGTACCGCCTGGGCTGCCGCAGTCCGGCCATCGAAGCCGCCTGCCGCAAGCCCAGCTGCGTCTACCCCGGCATCTGCCAGAACCTGACCACCAACCACGACCCGCTGATCAAGATCTACCGCCGGGCGCGCGCCCTCAAGGGCATCAAGAAGATTCTGATCGGCTCCGGCCTGCGCTACGACCTGGCCGTCAAGAGCCCGGAATACGTCAAGGAACTGGTGCAGCACCACGTGGGCGGCTACCTCAAGATCGCGCCGGAGCACACCGAAGGCGGGCCGCTGTCCAAGATGATGAAGCCAGGCATCGGCAGCTACGACAAGTTCAAGGCCCTGTTCGAGAAATACAGCGAAGAGGCGGGCAAGAAGCAGTTCCTGATCCCGTACTTCATCGCCGCGCACCCCGGCACCAGCGACGAGGACATGATGAACCTGGCCATCTGGCTGAAGAAGAACGGCTTCCGCGCCGACCAGGTGCAGACTTTCTACCCCAGTCCCATGGCCACTGCCACGGCCATGTACCACAGCAACCTGAACCCGCTCAAGGGCGTGCACCGCGACGAGCGGGCCGAGCGCGTGGACATCGTGCGCGGTGAAAAACGACGCCGCCTGCACAAGGCCTTTCTGCGCTACCACGACCCCAACAATTGGCCGCTGCTGCGGGACGCACTCAAGGCCATGGGCCGCGCCGACCTGATCGGCAATGGCAAACACCACCTGATCCCGACCTTCCAGCCGATGACCGATGGGAGCTACCAGAGTGCGCGCAAGAAGAATTCGACACCAGGCGGGCGGGTGGCGTCTGCCATGAGCAATGCTGAGCGTTCTGGCAGCGGCGGAGGCAAGGAGCCAGTGAAAGGGCGCATGCTGACCCAGCACACCGGCTTGCCGCCGAGGCCCGGCGTCAAGGGTAAGGGCAGGTAGCCCCGGCATCGACCAGCCGTTTGCTTGCACCAAGCCTCGCAAAGAAAACACCCGCTGGATGTCACATCCAGCGGGTGTTTTTAGGGGTGCGTTCTGTTGATCAGTAGTAGAACGGTCCCACCCATTCGGCCGGGAGCAGCTGGTAGGAGTTACCGAACTGATTGATGTTGGGCACACCACCATCGGCCCGCGTATTCCCCCGCGACGACATGCGACGCCCCATCAGGATGAACTCGGTGTTGGTGTTCGGGCCACGGTGGAACACGTTGTTCTCCAGCACCACGTCCTCCAGACCCTCCCGGCTGTCGGGACCGTTGTTCTGCGGGGCAGCACCACCTGTGAACGAGTTGTTGTCCGTGGCGTCTCCGAGACGGTTGTTGGCAATGACGATCTGCCTCGACGCCCAGGTGCTGCCAGAGATCCCATAGTTGTCGTTGTAAGCACCCAGCCCTCCGGAATGGATCTTCAGTGCATGGCGGATACCGTCAGAGGAACGCCCCCTCAGCGCATTGTGTGCGATGAAGCCTTTGTTCAAGTTGTAGAGGCGGAGCGTGTGTTGCTGCGCGGTTCCCATGTCGTTGCCCATGATCACGAACTGGCTGCCGATCCCGACCATGTTGATGTGCGGGTTGGTCGTGCTGCCCCTCAACTGGTTCTCCACCACAAACAACTCGCGGGGCTGGATGTACTGACTGGGCGCCAGCGTGTGGTGTTCAACGACGTATTGCAGCGCACTGGCGAGGTTGATTTGCCCGACGGCCAGCTCCCCGGTAGGCGCATCAAACGTGTTGCGATAGAGAAGCAGGCGAGACATCGTGGCGTATTGCTCGAAGCGATGCAGGAAGTTGAGGTCCATGATCGAGATGTCGCGTGGGAATGACGACGAGTTGGGTGCCAGCGAGCCCACTTCGATACTGCTGATTCTCGGTTTCGCCCCGGAGCCAAAGGCGCCAATCTGAACGTTTTGGCTTCCGTGAGGAAGGCTGATCGAAGAGAAGGTCTCTCCACGACGAAGCAGAACACGGCGATTGTTGAAGCTTGCCGAACTCGGCATGGCAGTGACTTGAGAGGCACCGGTGGGGCAACCAGCGAAGTTTGCAGTGGTCGAAACGCAGACTGTTTGCGTGCCAGGAAACACTGCGCTTGGGTCCTGAACCTGGATCGTCACTGTCTTTTCTGAGTAGCCGCCGACCCGATCAGTCGCTCTTACTTTGACCTGATAAGTGCCCGGCTGGTCGAATACGTGCGCCGCAATCGGACCCCCGACTTGGACGTTCTTTGACTGGCCAGAAATTGACCACACGGTACCGCGGTCATCACCAAAGTTAAACGCATATCTAACTTGGTGAAACGGGTGCTGGTCAGCGAGGGTGGAAGATGTGCTTGAGGCATCGAATTGCACGGCAAGCGGTGCTGGGCCGCTCAGGCGGTTGGCCTCCAGTTGCGCAACAACACTTTGAGAGGTCTGAGTTGTGGACGCAGGAGCTGGAGCTGGAGCTGGAGCTGGAGCAGGCGCAGGTGCAGGCGCAGGTGCAGGTGCGGGTGCGGGTGCGGGTGCGGGTGCGGGAGCAGGTGCAGGTGCAGGTGCAGGTGCAGGTGCGGGAGCAGGTGCGGGAGCAGTGGACGCCAGCGCATAGCACGACTTGACGGAGCCTACCAACGGATCACCAAAGACGCTGTTGTTGCAGTCCACGCCGCCCGAGTAGGTGCGAGGGGCAGTCCAAGTGGTGCGAGTGCCGTAGACAACGTTTGCCACTCCCGTGAAGCTGCAGCGTTGATTCTCCGCCGCGCACAAGGTGTAGCCCGTTGGCAGGGTGCTGACGGTTGTGGGCGATGTGCGCGTCGAAGAAGTGGTGGTCGTCGAAGTCGTTGCCCTCACGTAGCAGGCCTTGGCCGTACCAGGGATGGGATCCCCAAATGTGGTGTTGTCGCATGCGACTCCGCCGGTGAAACTCCGGGCGGCAGTCCACGTAGTGCGGGCGCCGTAGACAACAGATGCAGTGCCTGTGAACTGGCATTGGTTCCATTCCGAGGCGCACAGCACATAGCCTTGTGGGGGCGTGTTGGTCGTTTGAGCAGAAGCGTCAGCGACTGCCAACAGCAAAGCCCCGCCTACCAGTGCATGCAATGTTGACTTTGCAGGAAAGACAGGCACCATAGGCAACAGAGAAAAAGTTCGCGAAAACATACCAATCCTTAAAACGTTCGACTTCGCGCTTCCGGCCTTGTCGGTGTAGGAGTAAACTCCTGTGGCTACAAGGCAGTAGTAGCTCAGTCATCAATTCATGCCCCCTGACTGCCGGCTCTACGGTGAGTCATGGGAAGTCTGCTAACGACATAGCCACCTGATCATTTGTTGGGTGACTCATCGCGCCGTGCTTGTCTCTCGGGCCACAGCAAAATTCTCGCCCCCGGTACCCAATCTAGCTGGGTGCCTGAGGTTGTTGTCGTCCGAGTTTCGGTGAACTGAATGACCAAAAGCCCAACCGTTTCACAGAGTTACGATCATGTTCATGGCGTTACCGGTCTGTTGTTCGAGGGCTGCAGCATAGGATGTGGGCGGGCGCGCTCAGGCCCCAAGGTGGCCCTTTCGTCGTTTGAATGTTGCGCCTGGTGACTTGTTTGTGGCGTTCCGAGAGCCAAGCTTGCTGCCGGCTCATCGCGTCAAGGGGCCGTCTGCGGAAAGACGGCCCAGGCGCCCACCTGAGAGGTGGTGTCGGTCTCAGTTTGCATCAGGAGAACGCAGAAGCGACTGTGATGCACACAGAGGTACGCAGCCTTGATGTGTGAGACAGGTGGCGGAATCGGTATTCCGTCACCTGCTCAAGTTTAACCACGAATAACAACATTTGGCGAGCCCGCGTCCAAGTTTGTGTACTTCGTTCATAGGCCAGATGTCGTTTTGTTGATACTCAGATGCTAGTTCCAGCCTCGTGGTCGCCATGCCCTCCGCTGATTCAGCTGGTTTTTCCCTGTCGACACTGGCTGGCCAAGTTGGTGATGGTCATGGCCGGAGTGTGTATGGCAGCTCCGATTTCGCGGGCCGGAGCCGTCTCCTGTCCGCCACAGTCTCCGCAGCCCAGCCGTGCGTTGATGCTCAAGGCTCAACAGCAGGCCTCCGACCGCGGGTTCCTCTGGCGAATTGGTCGCGGGGGGCGCACTTCCTATGTGTATGGCACGATCCACGCAGGACGGCCGGAGTGGTTTGCCCTTGGCCCGAAGCTGGAGGATTCGCTGTTTCGATCAGGTGTCTTGGCACTGGAAATCGATGTGACAGACCCGGAGGTGCTTGCGGAGCTGAGTGCGGTGTCGAAGGGCACACCACGAGCGCTGCCTGCCGACCTGATGCTGGCTCTGCGCGAGGCTTGGGAGGCGGAATGCTTGCCCCTCAGCGATCTGGATGAGGGCGCTGTGGAGTACCACGCGACGAAGCTGGCGGTGGCGCAGGCTCGTCGCGCTGGCCTGTTTCCTCCTTACGGGGCCGAGGCTGTGCTGCTGATGCGCAACCTGCGCGCCCAGAGGCCGGTCGTCGGCCTGGAGGCGGTGAAAGCGCAACTCTCGGCTTTGCTGGCGCGCAGCCATGAAGAAGCAGCGACGATGGTGCGTGAGATGCTGGCGGAGTTGCAGCGCCCCCTGGCGGCTCACAGCCTGGAAAGGCTGGCCCATGCGTGGGCGCACAACGATCTCAAAGATCTGGAGCAATATGCCGAGTGGTGCGATTGCCTGAACACCCCGACCGAGCGCGAGGCGTATGCACGGCTGGTGGACGGTCGCAACCCTGGGCTGGCCGATGCCATCGAGAGGCTCCATACCAGCGTCAGCGTGTTCGCTGCAGTGGGGGCGTTGCACCTGGTGGGAGAGCAGGGCTTGCCCGCACTGCTGCAGGCCAAAGGTTTCAAGGTTGAGCGCGTGTTCTAGGTGGGACGTACTCAGGGTGACCTCAATAGATTGAGATAGGTCAGCATGTGGCTGTTTTCCCGCACCTGGCCGCGGGAAACTGAACACAATTTGTCACTTTCCGGGTGACGGCTGTTGCCCGTCCGAGGACATCTGACATGGCACATCTGAACTGGACGCAGGACCTTGAAACTGGTATTCGCGAAATCGACGGCCAGCACAAGCGCATCGTCGACTACATCAATCAGCTCTATGACGCCCGCGATCATCATGATCGGGAGGCGGTCGGCGCGGTTATCGACGAAATGGTCGATTACACGCTGTCGCACTTCGCGTTCGAGGAATCGCTGATGACGGATGCCGGCTACATGTTCGCCGGCCCGCATAAGAAGATTCACGAGTTGTTTACGCGCAAGGTGGGTGAATACCGCATGCGCTTCGAGGCGGGAGAAGACGTGGCATCCGACCTGCACGCGATGCTCTCGCGCTGGCTGTTCAACCACATCCGAAACGATGACCGCAGCTACACGGACTCGGTCAAGGTGTATCTGAAGAATGTGGGGCATGGTGACACCGACATGAAGGCACAGATCAAGGAGGAACTGATCCGCGAGTTGCACCTGAAGAAGAAGCGGGGCTTCTTTGCCCGGCTGTTCGGCAGCGACGAGTGAGGGTGCCAGGACTGTTCAGGCTATGAGAAGACACTCGGCACGTTCCAGCACCCGCCGCCGGTAGGCCGAGTTGGAACCGAAGATGGGGATCAACTGCGACTGGTAGGCGCCGGTCAGTCGCAGCTTCTCTGAGAGGTCGTGCCGGTATGTCACAAGGTCGGTCCGGCAGCCCAATGTCCTGTGCAGACGTGCCTGCAGGGCGCCGTTGCCCTGAGACCAGACATAAGGCAGCTCTGCATAGAAGCCACATCGGACCTGGCTACCGGCCAGCGCTCTCCAGAAGAGATCGCGTGTCAGCTCATGTTCCCCGTGCGGCATGCATCCCCATGGGCGTCGCAACAGGCGCCACGCCAGCCGCGAAAGAGGCGACGCCGGTGTTGGACCGCCGGCGCCTGCCGGCAGCAGCACCAGTGTGCGAGCAAGGCCACTCGGCCGCGCGTGGATCATAGCGGTCACGGTCTGGACCACCGCGCCCTCGTTCACTTCCCCCGAACAAAAGCCGAGATGCCGAAACCTGCACCCGACGCTGTGCATGGCGAGCGCGTCTTCGTGGCGCCGCGCCAAGTGTTCTGCGGCGCTGTCTGCAAAGCCTGATACCCGGGCCCAAGGGGTGCTCTCTCCCGCCTTTCCGTCGGTGAACACCGTGAGCACCTCAGCCTGTTCACGCCATGCGCTCAGGAACCCGGCGATCGAAAACACGGCGTCGTCCAGGTGAGGGGAAATAACGATCACGCGGTCGATCCCCTGCTGGTTGAGCCACGACCGCACGCCGGAGGCATGGGACAGTCTTGTCATGGCTGTCGCTGCGCTGCTGTGCAGAGCCGCTGCAGGTGAAGGACGCGACGTTCGAACTCCACCTCAAAGACATGCTGTAGGGCGAAGTCGCGCGCATGGTTGGACAGTGCCCGCAACCCATCAAGGTCGGAGGACAATGCCTCGATGGCTGCGGCCAATGCCTCGGGTCGACCCAGGGCGCAGACGCGCCCGGCGGACGAAAGCCGTTGCAGGCCTTGCCAGGCTTCATTGGCGTATCCGACGATGGGGACGCCGCCACACAGCGTTTCCAGATAGCTGCAGGAGGGATCTCCCTGCAGGTGCGGGCAGACAAACAGATCGACCTCTCGCTTCAACATGGGCATGAGTTGATCGAGGAAATCCAGCGTGCCCAGCAGCCGCACCTGTCCGTGCAGACCGTGGGCGGCGATCTGGTGCTCAAGAAGGTCCCTCATCGGTCCGTCTCCGGCGATGCGGAGTTCGAAGTCGACGTTGCGCTCCCTTAGGAGATGCGCCATTGGCACCAGGTGGTGCACCCCTTTGATGGGATGCAGTCGGCCGGAGAACATCAGGCGCAGCGTCCGGTCGTGGCTCAGGGATTCAAAGCGGGCGTCGATGTCTTCTGGGGACACGCAGTGTTCATGCGACACGCGGTTGTCGAAATAGAGCATCGGCGCGCGGCTGTGCCGGGCCAGCGCTTCGAACGTCGGGGTGCCATTGCACTGCAGGCCCTGGGCCGACCGGATCTCCCGCAGTGCGCGGCCGTGATTGCGGAGCAGCCAGAGTCCTGTCTTGGCAAGAGCCGTTCCCCAACCGTGGACAGACCTCGCTATCTGGAACTGGGTCTTGAGCGTCAGCTCTGCGTTGACCACGAGGATCCCGCCTTGTTCATCGCAGCGATGGCCCAGGCCGTACAGCAAATGATTGAGCGTGGCCAGCACGATCGAGTGGTGCAGCAGCGCGCCTCCGTTGCGGGCGAGCTCGCGGAAGTCGACCAGTTGCACCTCGAACGGCAGTTCGTCGGGGTGCCAGGAGCGGTTGTCCAGATCCCCGGTGGGTTTGTGCCCAACCTCCAGACCCACCACCACCGGGCCGTGCCAGCGTTCGGCGTACCGCTTCACCCCGGTGACGAACTTGGCTGGCAGCAACCAGTCGCCTTCGGGGGTGCGGATGCCGGGCAGAGAGGCCAGCACCACCAGACGCCAGTCTCTCAGTGGCTCGATGGAGGGCTCGTGCATGGCTCGGGTGTTGTTCTTGGGCGAGGCGCACACGGCCAGCGCGTGGCTTAAGGTATCACCGCGGGGGTGTTGGCGGACTCGCGGTCCGACGACCTGGGGCCTCTGGCACACTGAACGGATGCCTCCTGTCCTCAGCGCCACTCTCATCATCCGCGGTCTGCTGCTGCTGATCCTCGCCGCAGGCGTGTATTTCTTTCATGGTTTTCTGGTCCCGGTGCTGGCTGCTCTGATCATTGGCTTTGCGACCTGGCCGCTGTACCGGCGACTGGTGATCCGCTGCGGCGGCCGAACCCCGATGGCGGCCAGCCTGGCCATCCTGGTGGTGCTCGGGGTGCTGGTGGTGCCGTTGTCGGTGGCCATCCACTATGCGATGCGTGAAGCCGGCGAGTTTGTGCGCTGGGCCATCGAAGCCAACCGCAGCGGCGCCGCCGTGCCCCCCTGGATAGAGGCGCTGCCCTGGGTCGGCGCGCAGCTGGCCGCACTGTGGCGTGAGCACCTCGGCGAACCGCACGCCCTGGGCGCCTGGATCCAGATGCTCTCCGGACAGCACGTGGGCAACATCTCGCGCACCGTGCTGGCCGCCGCCGGCAACCTTGCTGGTCTGTTCCTGCTGGTGCTGTTCATGCTGATCACGCTGTTTTTTGTTTATAAGGATGGTGCACGCATCGTGGACCAGCTGGACCGTGTCGGCGAGCACCTATTGCCCGGGCGCTGGCAGCGTTTTTCCCGGGTGGTGCCGGCCACGGTGAGTGCCACGGTCACGGGAATGGGCCTGATCGCGATTGGCGAAGGCGTGGTGCTGGGGGTGGCCTACTGGATTGCCGGGGTTCCCTCGCCTGTGCTGCTGGGCGTGATCACGGGTTTCATGGCCATGATTCCGGGTGGTGCGCCGCTCTCGTTCACCCTGGTGTCGCTCTATCTCGTCGGATCGGGCGATGCGGTGGCAGGTCTGGCGCTGTTCGCGTGGGGATCGGTCGAACTGTTCATTGTTGACAAGACGCTGCGTCCGCGCCTGGTCGGTGGGCCGGTGAAGCTGCCGTTCCTGCCGACTTTCTTCGGCCTGGTCGGCGGCGTGACCACCCTGGGGATGGTGGGCCTGTTCGTGGGGCCGGTGCTGATGGCGCTGCTGGTGGCCATCTGGCGCGAGTGGGTGCGCGGCCTGGACGAAGGACCGGGCAAAGCTCAGTCGGCGTAGTCCAGCGGCAGCGCGGTGGTGTTCTTGAGTTCCTCCATGGCGAAGCTGCTGCTGACGTCCGAGAGGTCCACCGAGCGGATCAGGCGTTGGTAGACGCGGTCGTAGGCCGCAATGTCGGGCACCACGATCTTCATCAGGTAGTCCACGTCGCCGCTCATGCGGTAGAGCTCCACCACCTCGGGGATGTCGCGCACCGCGTCGCGAAAGCGTTCGAACCAGGCCTGGTTGTGCTGGCTGGTGCGCACCGAGACGAAGACGGTGACACCAAGGTTGATCTTCGCTGCGTCGACCAGGGCGACGTGGCGCGTGATGTAGCCCTGTTCGCGCAGGCGCTGGATGCGCCGCCAGCACGGCGTGGACGAGAGGTGCACGGCGGCGGCCACCTCGGCCAGCGGGGTTTCGGCGTTGCGCTGCAGGATCGCCAGGATCAGCCGGTCTGTGGCATCCAGTTTTCTTTTCATTGTGAATTTGAGCAAATCAATGCTCAATGTTGCCTTTCAGAAGCCCAAAATGGCAAGCCATTTCTTCAAGGCCGCTGGGAAACTTTCTCCATTCCACGCACCAAGGAGAACCATGAAGACCATCGGATTGATCGGCGGCATGAGCTGGGAATCGACCACCCTGTATTACCAGATCATCAACCGCGAGGTGGCGCGCCGGCGCGGCGGCCTGAGCAGTGCCCGCATGAACCTGGTCAGCCTCGACTTCCAGGACATTGCCCGGCGCCAGCGCGCTGGCGACTGGGAAGGTATGGCAGGCATCCTGTGCGACGCGGCGCGACGCCTGTCCGACACCGGTGCCGAGTGCCTTCTGATCGGAACCAACACCATGCACCAGCTCGCCCCGGAGGTGCAGGCCGCCACCGACGTGCCGCTGATCCACATCGCCGACGTGACGGCAGACGCTATCCTCGCGCAGGGGCTGGACACCGTGGGCCTGATGGGCACGCGTTTCACGATGGAACGCGCGTTCTACGTCGAGCGGCTGGCCCAGCGCGGCATCCGCTGCGTGCTGCCCGACGAGGTGCAGCGCCAGGAGATCCACCGCATCATTTTTGAGGAGCTCTGCGTCGGCGAACTTCGCGAGGTCTCGCGCCGGTGGTTCACCGACTGCATCACCGACCTGCAGGCGCGGGGTGCACAGGGTGTGGTGCTGGGCTGCACCGAGCTACCGCTGATCATCCGTCCCGAAGACAGCCCGATACCGACCTTCGACACCACGGCCCTTCACGCACTGGCCGCGGTGGAGTTTTCGCTGGCGAACTGACGCCGCCTTCGTCAGCGGGCGAGCGTGTGCAGCGGGATGTCGCGGGCAACCGCCAGTGCGTCCAACTGCTTGCGCGTCCGGCCGGCGAGGAAACCGGCGATGGCCCGGTGGGTGGCGGGCTTGAACAGAGTGGCCATGCCGTCCATCGGCACTCCCGCGGCTGAACAGAGCGACGCTGCAAAGTGCGGCTCCAGCGCGGCGACGGCGACGCGCCCGTCCTTGCACGGGTAGACACGGTAGCCCGCGTGCGCGCCACCCACGGCACCCTGGGCTTGCGTGAGCCCCCAGCTGCGGGGCAGGGCGAGCCAAGCGGCGGCGTCGCTCAGCGCCACTTCCTGGAACGAGCCCTTGCCGCTGTTCCTCTGCGCCAGCACGGCTTTGAGCACGGCCTCGCTGGCCATGAGCGCGCCGCCCATGTCGGCGAACAGGGTCGGGGGCAGGTCCAGCCCGGTGACCAGACCAGCGTCGGCCAGATAGGTCAGATCGTGGCCCGGCTCTTCGGCGCGTGCGCCGGGGGCGCCGACGATGGCCACCACTGACAGCGCCGGACAGGCTTTGTGCAGCGCCTTCCAGCCCAGACCGAGCTTGAGCAGCGCCGACGGACGGAACGAGGTCAGCAGCACGTCGGTGCGGGCCAGTTCCTTGTGTAGCTGTTGTTGCCCTTTGTCGGTCTTGAGGTCGACGGTGAGCACCTTGACGCCTTCGTGCATGGTGGCATAGGCGTGCGGGTTGTACTGGCCCATCGGATCCCCGCTGGTGCCTTTGGGGCCGGGCGGCTCGGCTTTGAGGCAGGTGGCCCCCATGGCCTTGAGGCGCATGAGGGCGGCAGGGCCGGGCAGGTTCAGCGCGAGGCTGAGCACCCGAAAGCCGCGCAGGGGCTTGAGCGCGGCGGGGGAGGAGAGCGACTGGGTCTTGAAGGTCATGACCCGGTTGTAACCCGGAAGCCGGCCGGCAGGCCAGCGTCCGGGTGACAACGGCGGCGGGTGCCGGTCAGAACGGCAGGCCGACGTAGTTTTCGGCCAAAGAGCCCTGGGCCTTCTCGGAGGAGAAGAGGTACTCCAGCTCGGTCTGCGAGAGCTTCTGGTCGTAGGGCAGGCTGTCCGGGAAGGTGTGCAGCATGGTGGTCATCCACCAGGAGAAGCGCTGTGCCTTCCAGACCCGGGCCAGGGCCTTGGCCGAGTAATTCTCCAGCCCGGAGTCGTCGCCGTCCTTGTAGTGCGCCACCATGGCGTGGTAGAGGTAGTAGATGTCCGAAGCGGCGCTGTTCAGCCCCCGTGCACCCGTGGGCGGCACGATGTGCGCGGCGTCACCGGCCAGGAACAGGTTGCCGTAACGCATGGGCTCGGCCACGAAGGAGCGCAGCGGCGCGATCGACTTTTCGATGGAGGGTCCGGTGACCAGGCGCTCGGCGACATCGGCAGGCAGGCGGCGCTTGAGCTCTTCCCAGAACTTGTCGTCGCTCCAGTCCTCGACCGAGTCGGTCAGCGGCACCTGGATGTAGTAGCGGCTGAGCACCTGGGAGCGCAGCGAGCACAGCGCAAAGCCGCGCTCATGTTTGGCGTAGATCAGTTCGGGCGACACCGGCTTGGTGCGCGAGAGCACGCCCAGCCAGCCGAAGGGATAGACCTTCTCGTATTCCTTGAGCACGTCGCGCGGGATCGACTTGCGGCTCACGCCGTGGAAGCCGTCGGCACCGATGATGTAGTCGCAGTCGACGCGCACCACCTCATCGCCTTTGCGGTAGGTGACGTAGGGCTGGTCGCTCTTGAGGTCGTGCGGCTGCACGTCTTCGGCGTTGTGGATCACCACGCCGTTCATCTTGTCGCGGGCCTCGTACAGGTCGCGCGTGAGTTCGGTCTGGCCATAGACAACGACCGAGCTGCCGCCGCTGTGTTTGTGCAGGTCCACACGGCTCATCTTGCCGTTGTCGGAGATGAAGAAGCCGTCGTGGATCTCGCCCTCGCGGTCCATGCGCTCGCCGCACTGGGCTTCGCGCATCAGCTTGGCAAAGCCGTGCTCCAGCACGCCGGCGCGGATGCGTGAGAGCACGTATTCGCGGCTCTGGCGTTCGAGCACGATGGTGTCGATGCCCTTGAGGTGCAGCAGCTGGGACAGCATGAGGCCGGAGGGGCCGCCGCCGATGATTGCGACTTGGGTGCGCATGAGATGTCTCCTGTGAACGGGTGGAACGGGTGACAGGCACTGTAGGTGGCCCAGCCCCGGAACGCCATGCCTGCGAGACGACTTTGCGCGATCAATGTTTGTGATGTGCGATCATCGCACAACACTTCGCAGGAGACCCCATGGAAATCGCCAAGGCGGATTTCATCGAAGGCATGGCCAAGGGCATGGCCGTGCTAGAGAGTTTCGATACCGAGCGCCAGCGGCTGAACGCCACCCAGGCGGCCGAGCGCGCAGGCCTGACGCGCGCCGCCGCGCGGCGCCATCTGCTCACGCTGGCCTACCTCGGCTACCTGGACACCGATGGCACGCACTACTGGCTCTCGGCCAAGGTGCTGCGCTTCTCGGGCAGCTACCTGGCCTCGGCCCGGCTGCCGCGCCTGCTGCAGCCCACACTCAACCGGCTGGCGGCGCAGACACGCGAGTCCTTCTCGGCGGTGGTGCTGGACGGCGAGGAGGTGGTGATCGTGGCGCGCAGTGCGGCGGTGGGCGGGCAGCGGCTGATGGCCTACGGCCTGCACCTGGGCGCGCGGCTGCCGGTGCACGCCACCTCCACCGGGCGGGTGCTGCTGGCGGCCATGACCAAGGCGCAGTTCGCCGCCTGGCTCAAGGGCCGCGAGCTGCCGCGCCTCACGCCGAAAACCACGGTGGACCACAAGGCTTTGCGCGCCATCGTGGCGCAGGTGAAAGCCGACGACTTTGCGGTGGCCAGCGAGGAGCACGAGCTGGGCGTGCACGCGCTGGCCGTGCCGCTGCGCAACATGAAGGGCCAGACGGTGGCGGCGCTCAATGTGGTCGCGTCGCCCGAGCGCCTGGTGCCCGAGGTGATGCGGCAGGACCTGCTGCCGCTGCTGCTGGATGCGGCGCGCGAACTGCGGCCGCTGCTCTGAGCCGCTTCAGACGCCCAGGTACTGTTCCAGCAGTTCGGGTCTGGCCAGCAGTTCGTCCGACGAACCTTCGAACACCACCTCGCCCTTGACGAGGATGACATTGCGGTCGGTGATCTGCGTGACCTGCTTCCACGCCTTGTCCACGATGATGCTGCTGATGCCGGACTCGCGGATCAGGCCGCAGATGCGCCAGATCTCGCGCGCGATCAGCGGCGCCAGGCCCTCGGTCGCCTCGTCGAGGATCAGCACGTCGGGGTTGGTCATGAGCGCACGGCCGATGGTCAGCATCTGCTGCTCGCCGCCGCTGAGCTGTTGCCCGCCGTGGCCCAGGCGTTCGGCCAGGCGCGGAAAGGTTTCGAGCACACGCTCGTAGGTCCAGTCGCGCTGGCCGCGGGTGCCGGCACGGGCCGCCATCTGCAGGTTTTCCTTCACGCTCAGGTTGCCGAAGATGCCGCGCCCTTCGGGCACGTAGGCGATGCCTTGCCGCGCGATCTCGAAGGTGGGGGCGCCGGTCATGGGTTGGCCCTTGATCTGCACCGTGCCGCCGCTGGGCTTGACGATGCCCATGAGCGACTTGAGCAGGGTGGTCTTGCCCATGCCGTTGCGGCCCATCAGGCCGATGGTCTGGCCCTGGCCGACGGTGAAGTCGATGCCGCGCAGGATGTGGCTCTGGCCGTAGTGGGTGTGCAGGCCGGTGGCCTGGATCAGCGGCGTCGTCATGTCAGTGCCCGTCCCCCAGGTAGGCCGCCTGCACCTGCGGGTCGGCGCGCACCTCGGCCGGTGTGCCACTGGCGATCACCTGGCCGTTGACCATCACGGTCAGCTGGTCGGCCAGCGCGAAGACCGCGTCCATGTCGTGTTCGACCAGCATCATGGCGTGGTCCTTCTTGAGCTTGAGCAGCAGCTCGACCATGCGCTCGGCCTCGGCCTGGCCCATGCCGGCCAGCGGTTCGTCGAGCAGCAGCACGGTCGGCTCGGTGGCCAGCGTCATCGCAATTTCGAGCTGGCGCTGTTCGCCGTGGCTGATGGTGGCGGCGACGGTCTGCGCGCGGTGGGTGAGGCCTGCGAGCTCGATGGCGCGCTCGCAGCGCTGGTTCACCGCCGCCATGGACGCCGCCGAGCGCAGCCAGTGCAGCGGGTTCCAGGGCGCGTGGCGCTCGCGCGACTGCGCAGCCAGGCGCACGTTCTCCCAGACGGTGAAGGGCAGGAAAATGTTGGTCTTCTGGTAGCTGCGGCCCAGGCCCAGGCGCGAGATCGACTCAGGCGTGTGGCCCGCAGTCTCTTCGCCGCCGAACAGGATCTTGCCGGAGGTGGGCTGCAGGTCGCCCGAGAGCAGGTTGGTCAGGGTGGACTTGCCAGCACCGTTGGGGCCGATGACGGCGTGCAGGTGGTCGCGGTAGAGCTTGACCGAGACTTCGTTGACGGCGGCGAGGCCGCCGAAGCGCTTGGTCAGCTTGTCCGCCGCGAGCAGGGCGACATCGCTCATCGGGACGTCTCCTTGCGGTTCAGGAACTTCTCGGCCAGGCCCAGCAGGCCGCGTGGCGCCACGATCACGACCAGCACGATGAACAGGCCCATCCAGAGCTGCCAGTGTTTGCCGGTCTCGAAGCCGCCCATGGCGGGCAGGTCCTTGAAGACGTGCATCACATACTCGAAACTGAAGGCGCCGACGATGGCGCCGGCGAAGTTGCCCATGCCGCCGAGGATGACCATCATGATCGCGTGCGCACTCATGTGAAAGCCCATGAGCTCGGGGTTCACGAAGCCGGTCTGTGCGGCCCAGAGGTAGCCCGCCACGCCGGCCAGTGTGCCGGCCAGCGTGAAGGCGGCCAGCTTGTAGCCGAAGCTGCCGTAGCCCACGGCGCGCAGCCGGTGCTCGTTGACGCGGATGCCCGCGAGCACACGGCCGAAGGGCGAGAACAGCACGCGGCGCAGAAACAGGTAGACGCCGACCAGCACCGCCAAGGTGAAGTAGTAGAAGTGGGTCTTGTTCTCCAGGTCCAGGCCGATGGCGGAAGCGTCGGGACGGAAGTTGACGTAGAGGCCGTCCGAGCCGCCCAGCGCCTTGTTGTCGAAGAACAGGTAGAAGACCATCTGCGCGAAGGCCATGGTCACCATGATGAAGTAGATGCCGTGGGTGCGGACCACGAAGAAGCCGATCACCAGCGCGGCCAGGCCGGCGCCCGCGGCCGCCAGCGGCAGGCTCCACCACAGCGCGATGGGGGTATCGGGCGGTGTGAGGAAGGCCAGCGCGTAACCAGCCAGGCCGAAGTAGGCCGCATGGCCCAGCGACACAAGTCCCGTCACGCCCTGCAGCAGGTCCAGGCTCATCGCGAAGATCGCCAGGATCATCATCTGCGAGAGCATTTGCAGGTAGAAGTCGCGGCTGTCCAGCGGGATCAACGGAAAGGCGGCGAGGGCGAGCGCGCCGATCACCAGGATGGCCTGGATGGAGCGCGGCAGCATTTCGAGGGTGGCTTTGGCGGCACTCATTGTTTGAACAGCCCTTCCGGCTTGTAGAGCAGCACGCCCGCCATCAGCATATAGACCGCCATACCGGCGACCTGCGGAAGCAGCACCTTGCCGAAGGTGTCGACCAGGCCGACCAGCAGGGCCGCGACGAGGGCGCCCCGCACCGACCCGATGCCGCCGATCACGACCACCACGAAGCACATGATCAGCACGGAGCTGCCCATGCCGGGGTAGACGCTGGAGATCGGCGAGGCGACCATGCCCGCCACGGCCGCCAGCGCCACGCCCAGCGCGAACACGACCCCGTGGATGAGGCGGATGTTGATGCCCAGGGCTTCGGTCATTTCCCGGTTGAACGCGCCGGCGCGGATCTTCATGCCCAGCCGCGTCCTGCTGATCAGGCCGTAGAGACCGAGCGCGAGTGCGATGCAGACGCCCGAGACCACCAGCCGGTAGACCGGGTAGGACAGGTTCTCGGTCAGCTGGATCGACTGGCTCACCGCTTCGGGCACGGCCACCGAGTGCACGTCGTCGCCCCAGAAAAGGGAGCGGACTTCTTCAAAGATGTAGATGAGGCCGAAGGTCAGCAGCACCTGGTCGAGGTGGTCCCGGTGGTAGAAGTGCCGGAACAGCAACCACTCCAGCAGCCAGCCGAACGCCACCGCGAGCAGACAGCCCACGACGATGGCCAGCGTGAGGCTGCCGAACTGTGCCGTCAGTGCCCAGGCCAGGTAGGCGCCCAGCATGTAGAAGCTGCCGTGTGCGAGGTTGACCACACCCATGATGCCGAAGATCAGCGTCAGGCCTGCGGCCAGCATGAACAGCAGCAGCCCGTACTGCAGGCTGTTGAGCAGTTGAATGAGGAAGTTGGCGAAGTCCATGGCAGACCCAAGAGGTCAAGGATGCCGCCGAACCGGCTCTGCCGGGCGGCTGGCATCGCCCCCTGGGGGGTGATGCCGAAGGCAGCGCGGGGGTTAGCTCAGTTTGCAGCCGGCGCCCGAGTCGGCCACGGCCTTCTGGGCGATGCCGATGACCTTGTTTTCCTTGTTCTCGACCTTGCGCAGGTACATGTCCTGCACCGGGTTGTGGGCCTTGCTCATGGTCCACTTGCCACGCGGGCTGTCGATGGTGGCGCCTTCCATCGCGGCGTAGAGGGCCTTCTTGTTGGACAGGTCGCCCTTGACCGCGTTGGCGCCCTTGACCATCAGCAGGCCGGTGTCGTAGCCCTGCACGGCGTACACGTCGGGCTGCAGCTTGAAGGTCTTGGCGTATTCCAGGCGGAATTTCTTGTTGGCAGGGGTGTCCAGCGAGTCGCTGTAGTGCATGGTGGTCAGCACGCCGTTGGCGGCGTCACCTGCCGCGTCGAGCACACCCTCGGTCAGGAAGCCCGAACCGTAAAGCTGGATGGTCTTGTTCAGGCCAGCGGCGGCGTAGTCCTTGAGGAACTTGGCCGCGCCGCCGCCCGCGAAGAAGCACGCCACAGCGTCGGGCTTGAGCGAGGCAATCTCGGTCAGCAGGGCCTGGAACTCGACGTTGGGGAAGGGCAGGCCCAGCTTCTTGACGATGGTGCCGCCCGCGGCGGTGTAGCTCTGCTCGAAGCCCTCGAAGGCCTCGTCGCCGGCCGCGTAGTTCCAGGTGATCCACACGGCTTTCTTGTGGCCGCGGTCCACCATGGCCTTGCCCAGCGCCAGCGTCGGCTGCGAGTTGGTGAACGAGGTCCGGAACACATTGGGGGCGCACTGCGCGCGGGTGGCGATGTGCACGCCGGCGTTGGGAATCAGGTTGAGCACGCCCGACTCGCGCGCGACCTTGTGGATGCCCATCTGCACGCCCGAGTGCACCGTGCCGACCAGCACGTCGACCTTGTCGCGCTGCACCAGTCGGGTGGCGTTCTCGATGCCTTTGGCCGGGTTCGATTCGTCATCCACCTTGAAGAACTCGATCTCACGGCCGCCGAGCTTGCCTCCCTGCTCGTTGATGGCCATGCGGAAACCGTTCTCGATCGCCACGCCCAGCTGCGCAAAGGTGCCGGTGTACGGCAGCATGAAGCCCACGCGGACTTTGTCGGACTGTGCGCGCGCCAGGTCCGGCAGCAGCAGACCGGTCGAAGCGGCTCCGATCACGGCGGCGGAACGGGTGAGAACGAGGCGGCGGGTGGTCATGAAATGTCTCCTGTGATGTCGAACGAACCCACTGTAGGTGCGGGGTCCTCGGAAGACGATCCAGAGTTACCCGTACTTTAGACATGAAATATCTAGGAATGAATGGTGCGACCGGGGTCGAATCACAGTTCGCTGCAAGATATTGCTGTCACATGCAGTATCTTGCATGTCGTTAGGTGTGGACACAGGTAAAAACCCTTGCTGGAAGGGGATTGCGTCACGGGGAAGGGCCCGCCGAAGGTTCCACGATGGTGGGACCCGGGGACGAAAGGGAGGTCAGCGGGTCTGGACTCGTCTGGACCAGAGAACTGCAGTGCTGAGACTGCCGGCGCCAGACCTTGTGCGCCGGCAGAGTGGCCCGGTCAGAAGTTGGACTCGGCCCATTGAGAGGAAGGGCCGGCATCCTCGGCGGTCACCGGGACATTGAGGTCCAGCACAAACACCACTTCACCTCCGAAACGCCCCACGCCCAAGGTTTTCATGAGCGTCTGTTCCTGCTCGGGTCTTTCCATCCGCATGAAGCAAATCGCCTGCTTGGTGCCTTCATGCATGGCTGTAAGGATATCCAGCCGCGTGATCCGGCCGAACTGACCGCACAGTTCATGCAATGCGGATCTCAGGCTGTTCACATCGCGGTGTTGCCGGAGTTCTGCCAGTGCGCTCACTTTCGCCCTTTCTGTCGCCTTGCCCGTTTCAGATGCTGAATCATCCATTCGGTACTGCAGACGCAAGGCAATGTTAATACGGAAGCTACAAGTTGCAACGGGCTTGTTACGTGTTTTCCTCCCCAAAACGAGGGGGCTTGCCAACTAGTCCACAACTGACCGACCTTGAGCGAGGCCTTCCCGCTCTGGACGGCTGCGGGTGAGACGGTATGCTTGAACCACCATTCGATAAAAGCGGGCGCCCCCATGCAACAAGGACACCGTGCACACCCACACGATGAAGCAACTCCCTTGACCACGCCCTCAAACACTGCCTTGTCCAGCGTGGAGTGGACTCAGATCACCCAACTGGCGACCTATGTCGGGCAGGTGGCGACGGCACTGCTGGTCAGGTGCTTTCCCGAGGGGCCGCTTCTGGTGGCTGCAAGCGGTTTGCCCGCGGGCCTCGATGCTGCTGTCAGGGATCTGTGCGCAGGGGTTGCGTCTTCCCCGGAACTGTACGTGAGCCCGCAGGATGTGGCGGCACTTCCTGACTGGGAAGGCCATCCTCTGCTGGTATCGCTGCACGCCCGCTTTTGTCTGGTGCTGGCGCTACCGTCCGGTCCTGCACACCACCCGACATGGCTGGTGTTGCTCGACACCGCGCCGCGGGACGTAGAAGAGGTCAAGGCGGTTCTTCCGGGCTTGCAGGTGCTGGCCATCCATGCCGGGCAACTGCAGGAACTGCTCTACCAACAGCAGCAGTCTGCACACCTGACGCAGGGCAGGGAAGAGCTGCTGGGCAAGGCGCTCCACGAAAGCGAAAGCCGGTTGAACCTTACCGAGCACACCGCCGGGGTGGGCAGCTGGTCGGTGGACATCAACACAGGCCACATACAGCACTCTGACGAGTACGGGAGTATCCTGGGACTCGGCGAGGGTGAAACGGTCGAAGATCTGGCGGCGATGGTGCTGCGTTACACGCCAGAGTGGCGCACCGGCATACGCCAGCGGCTGGAACGGTGCGCCCAGACAGGTGAAGCGTTCGACGAAGAAATCCAGGTGCAAGTGCCTGGCGCCAGTCCGAAGTGGGTCCGCACCGTGGGGAATGCCGTACGCGATGCACACGGGCAGATCGTTCGCATACAGGGTGCGGTGCAGGACATTTCGGCTCAGAAGCAGGCACAACAGGAAACGCTGCGTCTGGCCATGCGGCTGACCACGACGCTGGCCAGCATCACCGAGGCATTTGTGACCCTGGACCGCCAATGCTGTTTCACTTACCTGAACCAGGAGAGCGAGCGGCTCCTTCAGAAGACCACAGCCGAGCTTCTGGGACTGGAGGTGTGGCACGACTTCAGCGAGGGTTTGGCGCAGCGGTTGCGGACACAGCTGGGGGTGGCACTCAAGACCAACCGGCGCGTCGAACTGGAGGACTTCTTTCCGACGCTGGGCAAGTGGCTGGAAGTGAGGGCTTATCCGTTTGCCGAAGGCCTGGCGGTGTACTTCCGTGACGTCACGGAACGCAGGCGCTCTCAAGAGCAGCTGATGCTGCTGGAAACCAGTGTGGCCCGTCTGAACGACATCGTCGCGATTGCCGAAGCGGGGGCGGGCCCGGAAGATGAACCGCGCATCGTGTTTGTCAACGACGCGTTCGAAAAACAAACCGGCTACAGCCGGGACGATGTGCTGGGCCAGACGCCCAGGATCCTGCTGGAGCTAGATCCGGCGATGTTCAAGCTGCTCGAGAAAGCCAGGGGGCTGAGGGAAACGCGCCAGGCGCGCACCGAACTCATGATCCGCCGGAAGAACGGAGCCCTGTTCTGGATCGAGCTGGAGGTGGTGTCTGTGCAGGCCAGCGCCGAAGAGGTGACGCACTGGGTGGCGGTGGGGCGGGACATCACCCAGCGCAAGAACGCCGAGGACATGATCCGTCACCTGGCCTTCTACGACCCCCTGACGGATCTGCCCAACCGCCAGTTGCTGCTGGACCGCTTGCAGAAGGCTCTTTCGCAAAGCGCCCGCTCCGGCCAGTTCGGTGCGCTGATGTTCATTGATCTCGACAACTTCAAGATTCTCAATGACACGCTCGGCCACCATGTCGGAGACCAGCTGCTGCAGCAGGTGGCCCAGCGCCTGACCAAGAGCGTGCGCAAGACCGACACGGTGGCGCGGCTCGGTGGCGACGAGTTTGTGGTGATGGTCGACGACCTGAGCACGGACGCGACGGCTGCGGCCAGCAAGCTGCGCACCTTGGCCGAAAAGGTGCTGAATGTGTTGCGCGAGCCGTTTCAGATCGCCGGGCACCAGCACTTTGCCACGCCCAGCATCGGGGCCACATCGTTCAGCGGTGAACAAAGCGACGTGAGCGAGCTGCTGAAGCAGGCCGATCTGGCCATGTACCAGGCCAAAGGACTGGGGCGCAATACCCTGTGCTATTTCGACCCGGACATGCAGGCTTCGGTCAGTGCCAACGCGGCGGTCGGCGTTGCACTGCGTGTGGGCTTGCGTGAGAAGCAGTTCGTGGTGCACTACCAGCCACAGGTGGACCGGCAGGGTGTCGTCACGGGGGTGGAAGCGCTGGTGCGCTGGCAGCACCCCGAAAAGGGATTGATCAAACCGGCCGATTTCATTCCGGTGGCTGAAGACACGGGGCTCATCCTGCCTCTGGGCATGTGGGTACTGGAAACCGCCTGCGAGCAGCTGGCCGCATGGGCTTCGCGCGCGCAGACCGCCCATCTCAGCATTGCGGTGAACGTGAGCGTGTACCAGTTCCGCCATCCGAACTTCGTGGACATGGTGATGGCCGCCATCCAGCGCACGGGCATTCGTCCGCACCGGTTGAAGCTGGAACTGACCGAAAGCCTTCTGGCGGACCGCATGGAGATCACCATCCAGAAGATGGGCATGCTCAAGGAGCTGGGTGTCACTCTGTCGCTGGACGATTTCGGGGTGGGTTATTCGTCTTTGTCGTGCCTGAAGCGGCTGCCCCTGGACCAGTTGAAGATCGACAAAGGCTTTGTTGCCGATGTGCTGACCGACCCCAATGACGCGGCGATATCGCGCGCCATCATCGCGCTGGCGCAGAGCCTGAGCCTGCAGGTGGTGGCAGAGGGCGTGGAAACGCAGGAGGCCCGCGACTTTCTGGCCTATCTCGGGTGCGACCAGTTTCAGGGGCACCTGTTCGCACCAGCCTTGCCCATCGAGACCCTGGACGCTTTTCTCCGCAACCCGTCACCTGACGTGACGATGGCGGTGGATTAGGCGATGAGGAAGGTGCTGTCCCCGCTTAGGGATGCAATTGCTTTGCAGGTCTGTCTGCAATTGAATGGATGTGAATGGCCATGAATGTGTTGTTGACCGGTGGGTGCGGATACATTGGCAGCCATGTGGCTGTGGTCCTGATGGCAGCGGGCCATCATGTGGCCATTGTGGACAACCTGTCCAACAGTCACCAGGGCGTGGTGGACCGGATTTCCGAAATTGCGGGCAGATCGCCTGCATTCCATCGGGGAGACGTGGCCGACGTGAAGCTGGTTCGGGATGTCATTCGAGAGCATTCCGTTGATTCGGTCATTCATCTCGCGGGCTTCAAATCCGTGGGCGAATCGGTCCAGTGGCCGCTGAAGTACTACCAGAACAACGTCTGTGGGGCCCTCGGGCTGCTGGAGGCGATGGAGGCCGAGTCGGTTGCCCATCTCGTGTTCAGCAGCAGCGCCACCATTTACGGAGACCCCCGGTACCTTCCCGTGGACGAATCGCATCCGCAGCATGTGATCAATGCGTACGGCCGCAGCAAGCTGCACATCGAAGACATGTTGAGGGACGTCTGTGTCTCGCGTCCATCCCTGGGTGCCGTCTGCCTTCGCTACTTCAATCCGGTTGGTGCCCATTCAAGCGGCCTGATCGGGGACCGCCCGCGAGGGATTCCGAACAATCTGATGCCCTATGTGGTTCAGGTCGCATCAGGCGAACTGGAGCGACTGAAGGTGTTTGGGGACGACTATCCGACTCCGGATGGCACAGGGGTGCGTGACTACATCCACGTCATGGATCTGGCCGAAGGCCATGTGGCGGCTCTCGATTACCTGTCGTCCAACAGCGGCTGGCATGCATTCAATCTGGGAACCGGAAGAGGGTACAGCGTCCTGGAAATGATTCGTGCCTTCGAGGCCCAGTCCGGCCGCTCCATTCCATTTGAGATCACAGGCCGGCGGCAAGGCGATGTGGCCTGTTCCTATGCCGACATCCGCTCCGCAGCGCAAGGATTGAATTGGCGGGCCACGCGGTCGCTGGAAGACATGTGCGCCAGTGCCTGGGGATTTCAAAGCAGGCTTGCGGGCGGATAAGCTGGCTCCTTGGGTCTCCATGTCCTGAACCGATCGATTTGCCTGCATCGTCAGGAAGAAGGAGGACCATATGCCGCTATCCACCAGCCCATGTCTGGTTCTGTCGGTCTTTGTGCTGGTCAGTGTGCCGGCCTTGACCGCCTGTGGTCCTGCGCGGTCGGAGCCGTCGTCGACGGCCGCGGCTTCGCTGATGCCGGTGGTCTACAGACCGAACAGTCAGCAGAGCGATGCGCCGGACAGTGTTCCGGTAAATTGCATGAACTCGTCCTCGCGTGCCCGGGGGCACCGCGAGCAGCAGGGCTGCCGGATGTCTGCGGCCGCTGCACCGGCTTCCGCGACCGGTCAGCCATCCCGCACGATCGAGGCGAGTCTGGAGGCAACGCGTCTGAGCGGTCCGGCGCCGTTGGCTGTGCTGTTTGACGCCACGGGAACGACCTCCGGTCTTGCCAACCAGCATCCGTTTCACCAGGTGCGTTATACGTTCAGCTTTGATGATGAGAGGGGCCAGGTCTGGCCTGTCTCGGGCCTGCCGAAGAATGTGCAGAGCGGTGGGCCTTTGGCCGCGCACGTGTTTGACCAGCCAGGCACTTACCAGGTGCGTGTCCGTGCCACCGATCAGGCAGGGGGGTATTCGGAAAGCGTGGTCAGCGTGGAGGTGCTGGATCCGAATGTGGTGTATGCGGGGATGGCGACCATCTGTGTGTCTACCGCGGGTAACTTCTCCGACTGTCCTGCCGGGGCCTCGCGCGTGGCGATGGTTCCGGGCTCGTCTGCGTTCAATGGCCGTCGGGTGTTGCTGCGCAGAGGCGAGACGTTTGGCTCCATCGAGATCGGACACGGGAGCCAGAACGTGCAGGTGGGGGCGTTCGGAAGCGGGGAGAAGCCGCGTGTGAACCGCGTGCTGGTGGGGGGCATACGGCCTTCTTCATCGGCGTTTCCCCGCGACGTCACCGTGATGGATCTCAACATCCTTCAGAGCCTTGAGCAGTTCGTGACCATGTCGCGTCTGCTGGTCTATCGCAACACTTTCGATGTGCCCACGGGTGATCTCACCACGGCCCAGATCAATCTGGCCAGCGCGCTGGCGTACGTCGTTCAGAACCACAAATTGGCCGCCAGCCAGTACCACCAGCCACGGGAACTGTTCGTTGTGGAAAACCAGTTGCGTGGCAGTACCGCCAACCCGCATCTGAACATGGCGGGGGAAGGCAGTCGCTTCGTCATCATGGGCAACGACATGGGCACCGCACAGCAGCACACGGTGCGTCTGTGGGGCATGCACAAAGGCTTCATCGCACACAACGCGCTGCGTGGCCGGTCCTCTGACGGCATCCGCCATGCACTGAAGATCCACTCCGGCGGTCTGGGTGAGTACAACGACAACTACGCCACCTCCGGCAGCACCTGGGCATCGAGGCAGATCGTCATTGCCAACAACCGCCTGGGAGACGCCGCCGACAACAACTCGTTCACCGGTGGCGCCAGCCCCGAGAACAACGGCCCTGACAGCCGGCAGGGTCTGGAGGACGTGGTGCTGGAGAACAACGTGTTCCACCGCGGCCCGAACACCAACACCGAGTTCATCCTGATGGGTCGTCGCATGTCGTCGCGGGGGAACACCCGGGCCGACGGCGGTGTGCCCAACATCAGCCAGTTCGGCAATTCTTACAAGTTGCTGCCGCCCGAATGGGTGGGCCCGTTCTTCACCCGGTAGCTGTTGGGCCTTGCAGGTTGACCGGCCGGCGGCTGCAAACGGGCGTCTCATCCCCGGCGGTTCGTCTGACGAGTGTGCGCGCTGGAACAGGTACAAATTGTTGCGTGTACCATCCGTTCCAGAGCCCAGCTGAATACTGCCGACTCAGTTGCGGGACCCCCTCCCAGACGTACCCAAGCGACATATGACACAGCGCTATGTTTTGATCTCGCCGTGCCGCAACGAGGCGCAGTACATGCGCCAGACGCTGGACACGGTGGTCGGCCAGTCGGTGCGGCCCGCAAAGTGGGTCATCGTGGACGATGGGTCTACCGATGCCACCCCGCAGATACTGGCCGAGTACGCTGCCCGCCACGACTGGATCCAGATCGTCACCCGCCAGGACCGCGGTCATCGCGCCGTGGGGCCGGGCGTCGTGGATGCTTTCTATTCCGGCTACGCGGCGATCCATCCGCAGGACTACGAGTTTGTTTGCAAACTCGATCTGGACCTGCGGTTGCCGCCCCGGTATTTCGAGATATTGATGAAGCGCATGTCGGACGACCCGCGGATCGCCACCTGCAGTGGCAAGGCGTATCTGGAAGAGGGCGGAGAGCTGATCGCCGAGCGCCATGGCGATGAAACGTCGCTGGGCATGACCAAGTTCTACCGGGTCAGCTGTTTCGAGGCGATCGGCGGGTTTGTGCGCGAAGTGATGTGGGATGGCATTGATTGCCACCAGTGCCGCATGAAGGGCTGGGTGGCCTGCAGCTGGGACGACCCCGAGCTGCGGTTCGTGCACCTGCGGCCCATGGGCTCCAGCCAGGACAGCATCTACACCGGTCGCATGCGCCACGGCTACGGCCAGTACTTCATGGGGACCGGCTTCCTGTTCATGGCCGCGAGTGCGCTGTCGCGCGTCAATCAGAAGCCCTATGTGCTGGGCAGCGCCGCCATGTTGTGGGGCTGGCTGAAGGCGGCCTTGCAGCGCAAGCCCCGCTACGACAACCCGGAATTTCGGCGCTTCCTGCGCGCCTACCAGCTGCGCGCGCTGGTGGTGGGCAAAGCCCGCGCCGTGCGCGATCTGACGGGGCGTGCCTGATGTGCGGCCTGGCTGGAATCGTTGGTCGTGTTGGAGAGGCCAACCGCCTCGCGCTGCAACGCATGACGGATGCCATGGCGCATCGGGGACCGGACGGCGACGGCATCTGGATGGGGCCGGCGGACGCCCGCGGCCGGGGTGTCATGCTGGGGCATCGGCGGCTGTCGATCCTCGACCTCACCTCCGCAGCCTCCCAGCCGATGACCGACCCGGAGCGTGGCGACGTCACCGTGCTCAACGGCGAGATCTACAACTACATCGACATCCGCCGGGCATTGGGCAGCCAGGGCCAGACCCTCTGGTCGAGCGGTGACACGGCGGCCATGCTCCGGCTTATCAGCATGCACGGATTCGACGCAGTGCAGGAGCTTCGCGGCATGTTTGCGCTGGCCGTGTGGGACCCGCGCCGCAGCGAGCTGCTGCTGGCGCGCGACGCGCTGGGCATCAAGCCGCTGTACTTCATGCGCAATCCCGATGCGTCGGGCGACTGGACCTTTGCGTTCGCATCCGAGGTGCGTGCACTGCTGCGCTCCGGTCTGCTGCGCCAGCCCCGACTGCGCCGCTCTGCCGTGGCCAGCATGGTCTGGAACGGGTTCACGGTGGCGCCGGAAACCATCGTCGAGGGCATCGAGTCGCTCTGGCCGGGCGAAATGAGGGTCTATGCGCAGGACGGTCGCGAATTGCGGCGCAAGCGCTACTGGACCCAGGCGGCGCTTCCCCCCAGCGGCTCTTCGACCGACCAGGACGTGGCGATGGCGCTTGAAGACAGTGTGCGCCGCCACCTGGCGTCCGATGTGCCGCTCGGCGTTTTTCTGTCGGGCGGGGTCGACTCATCCGCCATCGCCAACGTGGCCAAGCGCGTGTCCCGCGATCCGGTCCACTCCTTCACGCTCGCCTTTGCCGAACAGGAACGCAACGAGGGGGATATCGCGCGCGCGGTCTCCAAGGCCATCGGGACGCAGCACCACGAGATCGTTCTGCGGCAGGAGGGCTTTCTCGGCCGGCTGGACGAGGCCATGGGCAGCCTGGACCAACCCAGCTTTGACGGTCTGAATTCGTTCTTCATGTCGCAGGCGGTTGCGCAGGCCGGCTTCAAGGTGGCGCTGGTGGGCAGCGGCGGCGACGAGCTTTTCGGCGGCTATACCTCGTTTCGCGACCTGCCAGCTATGGCGGCATGGTCGCGTCGCCTGGGTTTTGTCCCGGATGGACTGCGCCAGGTCGGGGCACGGGCCATCGCGCGCTGGAAGGCGCCGGAAGGTGGTGCGTTCCGGCCGCAGACCCGCTGGGCCAAGCTGCCTGCCATGGTGTCGGCCAGGGACGACCAGCTGGCGCTGTACCAGTGTGCCTATGCGCTGTTTCTGCCCGAGACCCACCGGAGCCTGCTGGGTACGGCGGCGCAAGGCCTGGCGGCGGACTACATGGGGCTGACGCCCGAGGTGGTCGCCGCGCTGCGCGCCGAGGTCGCGGGCCGCAGCGATCTGTCGTCCATTGCGGTGCTGGAACAGCGGCTGTTCCTGGGCGAGCGGCTGCTGCGCGATGCCGACTCCACCAGCATGGCCGCCTCCATCGAGACCCGCCTGCCGCTGGTCGATCAGCAGTTGCTGGAAGCGGTGGCGGCCTTGCCGGACGACATCCGGTTCCACCCCGTGCGCTCCAAGTCGATGCTGCGCAGCGCGGGGCTTCAGGGGCTGGACCCGACCTTGTTCGACCGGCCCAAGTCGGGCTTCGAGCTGCCCTACGACCATTGGCTGCTCGGCGCGCTGGGCTCGGAGGTGGGCGCGGTGCTCACGGACCGGGACCTGATGGCCAGCGTGGGCCTGTCGCCGAGCGTCGTGGCCGAGCTCTGGCAGGCGTATCAGGCGGGCGCCCCGGGCCTCTACTGGACCCGCATCTGGTGCCTGTATGCGCTGGCCGTGTGGGCCCGTCGACATGGCCTTTCCGTGGAGTCTGTGCCATGAGGGTGGCCTACCTCATCAGCGAATACCCCAAAGTCAGCCACAGCTTCATTCGCAGGGAAATCGCAGCGCTGGAGCGGTTGGGCGTCGAGGTGCTGCGTTATGCGATTCGCGGGCCCTCCGACGGAAGTCCCGACTCGGCCGATGTCGAGGAACGCCATCGCACGCGGTATGTGCTGGGTGCGGGCGCCATGGCCACACTCGCCCATGTGGTGCGCGCCATGGTCCAACATCCGAGCGCCTTTTTCGGCGCGGCGCGGTCTGCATGGAGGCTGTCCCGCCGCGCCGAGCGAAGCCTGCTGCACCACGTGGCCTATCTGGTCGAAGCCTGCATCGTCGCCAACTGGATGGAGGAGGAGAAGGTGGCGCACCTGCATGCGCATTTCGGCTCGAATCCGGCCGCAGTGGCGATGCTGGCGGCGCAGATCCATGGAGGCACCTACAGCTTCACCGCGCACGGCACGGTGGAAACGGACGCGGCCCAGTTCATCGGCATTCCGGAGAAGGTCCGCCGCGCCGCGCGCGTGGTGGCGGTCAGCGAGTACATGCGCAGCCAGATGTGCCGCTGGGTGGAGCCTGTTCACTGGGAGAAGGTGTCGGTGGTGCACTGCGGGCTGGATGAGAGCTACCGCGTGCCTCCTGGTCGGCCGTTCAATGAGGTGCGGCGCTTCGTCTGCGTTGGGCGGCTGAGTTCGGAGAAAGGTCAGTTCGTCCTGATCGACGCGCTCGGCGAGTTGCGCCGCCAGGGGGTGGACGCCGAGCTGGTGCTGGCGGGTGACGGCGAGTTGCGGCCAGCCATCGAACGCCACTGCGAGCAGCGCGGCGTCGCGGACCGTGTCCGCATCACGGGCTGGATTTCCGGCGCCGACGTTCGCAAGGAGATCGAGGCCTCGCGCGCGCTGGTGCTCAGCAGCTTTGCGGAAGGCTTGCCGGTGGTGCTGATGGAGGCCATGGCCTGTTCCAGGCCCGTGATCGCCACGCGCGTCGCCGGTGTGCCCGAACTGGTGCGCGACGGGCAGGACGGTTGGGTCGTGGCGCCGGGCAACGCCATGGAGCTGGCGCAGGCCATGCGCCGGTGCCTCGAAGCAGACGCGCCGCAGCTTCAGGCCATGGGCGAACGGGCGCGGGCCCGGGCGCTGGAACGGCACGATGTGGACCGGTCGGCGCAACAACTCCGGCAGACCTTTGCACCACTCTCTGGAGCGCCGGCATGATCACACACAACCAGGAAGTGGCATGGGTGGGCTGACGGGCCTCAAGGCTCTGGTTCGGGATGTCTGCGGTGAGGTCCTGTCACTGGCCCGGTTGACTGCGCCCGAGAACCGGCTGAGGCAACGGCTCTCGATCGTCACCTTCCATCGCGTGCTGACGGAGTCGCAGCGGCGGCTCTATCCTTTGCCGG
The DNA here is from genome assembly GCF_031020795.1 of Hydrogenophaga pseudoflava. GTDB lineage: Bacteria > Pseudomonadota > Gammaproteobacteria > Burkholderiales > Burkholderiaceae_C > Hydrogenophaga > Hydrogenophaga pseudoflava_A. The sequence continues at coordinate 111,788 of NZ_JAVHJP010000006.1, read as the reverse complement.
GACTGGCGGTCACGCCGGAGGAGCTGGACGATCACCTGCGGTTCCTGACCCGTCATTTCCGGTGCATGTCGCTCCACACCGCTCTGGATCTCTGGGCGGGCGGCCATGTCCCCGGTCGACCGCTGCTGGCAATCACCTTCGACGATGGCCAGCTCGACAACTACGAGAATGCGCTGCCTGTCCTCGAAAAGAACAGCGTCACCGCGAGCTTCTATGTCCCCAGCCAGGTGCTGGAGGACGCCACGCCGCTGTGGCACGACGCCATGGCGGGCTCGGTCGCCTGGCTGGTTTCCCAGTTCGTGCACGAGACTGCGGGCCTGCGGACATCGGGGCGCCAAGGCGCGCTCGGCTTGCTGGCCGAGCTGCAGCCGGGTGTGGATCTTGGCCGCGTGACACCCCATGCCGCCGTGGAAGCTGCGCTCGAGCAGACGAAACGGTGGAACCCCGCCCAGCGCGAGGACTGGATGCGGCGTGCCAGAAGCCTGTTGCCGCCACCGGAGCGGCACCGCTGGGACGGGTTCATGAGCATCGGACAGATGAAGGACCTGGTGGCACGCGGTCACGAGATCGGCAGCCACTCCCACTCCCACGCGCTGCTGCCGCAGTGCTCGGACGATGAACTGCGGGTCGAGATTGCCGGTTCGCGGCAGAAACTCGAGGCGGCGCTCGGCACGCCGGTCACCACCTTCTGTTATCCGAACGGATCTGCGGATGCGCGGTGCGTGGCGCAGGCGCGCATTGCAGGCTACCGGGCGGCCGTCACCACCCGCTGGGGCAGCAATCTGCCTGGGGACGAGCCTTACCTGCTGCAGCGCTTCAACATGAACGCGCAACATGCCCAGGACCGGCTCGGGCGCTTCTCGGAAGCGCGCCTGGCCTGGCGGATGAGCGGTCTGCACCCGGGGCTGGACCGCGTGAGGCAGGACCCCTGCGGTGGCGTGACGGCGTGAATGCGCGCCGGGCAGGCGATGCTCAGGCTGTTCGGGGCGAAAAGCCCATCACGGCCGGATGATCCAGCCGGTGCAGCAGCGACTGCATGGACGCGATGCTCTGAAAGCGGCCCACGAACTTGCCGAACAGGGACCGCTTGAGCAGGGGAAAGCCGGCGTCGATCATCTGTTCGGGGCAGTTCAGGCACAGGTCCTGATGCCGCGAGCCGTCGGTGTACCAGTACGCGCCCACGCTCACGTGGGGGCTGGCCACCCGGGCCAGCAGGGTCTCCTGCAGCAGGATGACCGATTCGGAGGAGTTGTAGGCCCACTCGCAGGAGACCACTGGTGCAATCACCCGCAGCAGCTCCGCGTCGACCTGCCGGGCGATAAGGGCAAAGGACTGGAGGTGGTTCTCCTCCAGTGCGTTGGCGCTCAGGCCTGCGACCCGCCAGGGCGACTGTTCGACGAAGGGAGTCAGCGGAGAAAAGGGGCCGAGCGTGGAGTCGTTGAACATCAGCACGTCGGAGCCGGGGGCCCGCTGCGCCAGCTCGCTCAGACAGATGGCATAGGCCGAGAAGTCGAAGCCATCGGTCCCTTTCCAGTACAGCGCATCGCAGTACCGCTCCAACTCCTCGAGCACCGGGTGTCCAAGAGGGCACGCACACACGATCATCACCGAGGCCTTCTCGGCCGCGAGACGCCGGAGCGTGAACCGGTGCTGGGTCGAGAGCTGACCCTGGGGTGCGTACAGGAAGTACATGAGCCAGCGGCCGGATTCGCTCACCGGGCGCAGCGCCGTCCAGGCGGGGGGGGCTTGGCGGGTCCGGCGGGCCCGCCAGCGCGCGACCACGATGCGCGGCCGTGGCTGGCTGGGTTCGTAGTTCCAGAAGGTCTGGGCGCCTTCCACCGGCCTTGCAATGTCAGTATCAGTACGCATTCTTGCCCGTCAGAGCGCCCAGGGTGCGCAGCAGGATGGAGATGTCGAGCCACAGGGACCAGTTGTTGATGTACTCGATGTCCGCCTCGATGCGTTCCTGCATGCGTTCGATCTCGCTGGTCTCGCCCCGGAGACCCCGCACCTGGGCCAGTCCGGTGATGCCGGGCTTGATGTTGTGCCGGGCGAAATAGGCGTTGATGCCCTTGGAGTACAGCTCATCGTGCTGGACCGCGTGCGGTCTGGGCCCCACGAGAGACATCTCGCCCCTCAGCACGTTGAAGATCTGGGGCAACTCGTCCAGGCTGGTTCTGCGGAGGAAGGCGCCCACCCGCGTGACCCGGGGGTCGTTGCGGGTGGCCTGCCGGATCACGCCGGCCTCGGGTTGGTGCACGTACATGCTGCGGAACTTCCAGATGTGGAACACACGTCCACTCCAGCCCTTGCGGGCCTGCCGGAAGAACACCGGCCCCCGGCTGTCCAGCTTGATGGCTGCGGCGATGATCAGCAGCACTGGCGAAATCAGCACCAGGATGAGCAGGCCGAGCACACGGTCTTCCAGGGCCTTGAACAGGAGGCGGGTGCCCGTCAGCGGGGTTTCCGACAAGGTCAGCACGGGCAGCCCTGCGATTTCTCGGACGCTGTGGTTGACCAGCAGCAGCGAGAAGATGTCCGGCACCCAGTGCACCGCCACATGGCGGTCCAGCAGCTGGAAATACAGGTCTTCGATCAGGTCGGACTCGCCCAGAGGAATGGCGAAGTACACCGTACGCACGTCATGGCTCTCGATGATGGACTGCATCTGGTCCAACGGTCCGATGACCTTGAGTTCCTTCAGGGATGCGAAATCAGAGCTCTCGTACAGCGTGGCGCCTGCCCTGGCGGGGCTGTTCTGTGCCGCAGAGGGCAGCTCCAGACAGCCCACCACCTTCTGGTTGAGCCACGGATTGCCCGAGATCTTGTTTTGCAGGTAGCTGGCGAGTTTGCCCGTTCCGACGATCAGCACGTTTTCGGCGGGCACGGCGTGCACCATGACCCGGATCTGGATCTCGCGGCTGAGGTACTGCAGCAACACCTGCAGCAGGTAACCGCCCAGGAACAGCTGACCCAACAGCAGGCGGGAAAACACCTCGGTCTGCTTGGTCACAAAACCGACCACCAGGAGGAAACCGAATGCCAGCGACCAGGCCTTGAAGAGAGTCAGCGCCTTGCGCGTGAAGCTGCTGTTGCTGCGGTAGACACCAAACCGGTTGTAGGCGAACACCATGCCCATGCCCAGGATGAGCAGCATCACCGTATACGGAGGGGTGAGGGCGCCAATCTGCTTCTGGATCAGCAGCAGGGACAGCGCCATCACGGCCACCAGGTCCACCACGGCCTGCACCGCCGTGGAAATGCTCCCTCGGCGTTTGAGAATGGATCGGTGAGATCGCTTGGTGAATGCCATGGCACAAATGTATCGGTTTCAACAGCGTTCAATGCCGGGCGTGGCGTGCGCAGGCCGTCCACCACGGGCGGCTGCGTCACAACCGCACCGGCTTCAGCCGGGGCGCTGTGCCACGCCGGTCTTGGGGTAGGTGGTCACCACCGACCAGATCACTTCGCTCATCAGCTTGGCCAGCTCCGGCGAGATGGTGGGCAACTGTGTCCCGTCGACCAGCCGGATGGACTGGGGCTCCGCCGGAGGGGGGCGGTGATAGAGAACCGCGTAGTGGGTGAGGGCGACCAGGTAGTTCCCGAGCGCACTCAGATGGATCATGTCGCGTTCACCCTTGTCACTGAGGTAGAACAGGTCCTCGCGTGATCGCAGACGGTCGACGCCGCCGCGGGCTTCCACCTCCCTCACCAGACGGGCCATCACCTGGCCGGCAGGGATGACATACACCGGCCCGCCGGTGTCGCCGTGCGCCAGTCCCCTCGCCAGCAGAACACCCTCCCAGTAGCGCCCCAGGTCTTCGTCGAGCCGCTCGAGCCAGCCCTTGGGGTCGTCCAGCTCGTGCCACAACTCGTAGAGATAGACCCGGGTCTTGGGGTTGGCCGTTCTTGCCGCCCGCGTCCACTGGCGGATGTACTCGGGACTGTTGTGGTGCTTGATCGCATCCTTGATCTCCACCGACTCCGTCAGGACCACCACATCGAACTGGCCGCTGTTGACCGCCTGGTGCGCATCCTGAAAGCGGGGGTGGGCGTTCTCGACATCGAAGCCGTTGACTGGCACGTCCGGCTCCCAGTGCGACCTGAGCGAGGCGCCCCAGCCCAGCTGCGAGCGGTGGTCGTGGCCTTTTCCGGCCAGTTGCTCCAGCATCATGGGGATGTCCTTGTTGACCAGGCTGTGGCCGATGTGAAAGACGCGCAGCGGCTTGTCCGGCGGTGGCAGCGGCTGGACGTACAGCGCCGAGAGCTCGGCCGGATCGAGCGACTTGTGCCATCCGCAGGCGGTGAGCGCAAGGGCCAGCAGGTACTTCAACGAGTGTTTCAGCATCATGATGTGGTGGAGGCACTGGTTGGATGGGGCGCCGCAGTATGACCGGTGAGGACCGGTAAAGTGCCGGAGCCGCGGGCCCTGGCGATGTGCTGGCGCATGACCGAGGCCAGCACGTCCACGTGGGGCGGCTCCAGGATGTCCATGTGTTTGCCCGGAACGCGTTCGACGGCCAGCCCGGGCACCAGCGCACGCCAGCCATAGGCCGGCGCAGTGGACGGGTCGTCTCCTGCCTGCAGGAACACCGCGGGCAGATCGCAGGGTACGGCTTCATGGGCCCTGATCGCCTGTGCATAGGTGTGGATGCGCCGGCTGCCGGGTTCGTGGCGGTGTTCGGCCTGGTGCCGGTACACGCGGTAGATGTGCAGGAGGTGCCCAAGGCCCTGGCGGCGGAGCAGGCGCAGGCGTCGGGCCACGCCCGCCATGAGATGCCGGAAGCCCTGCCCGGGCAGCTTGGAGTCGAGCAGCGCGATCAGGCCGATCGTTTCACCCTCCGCCTGCAGCTGCCGCGCCACCTCGAACGCAAGCAGGCCGCCGATGGAAAAGCCTCCGAGGAAATAGGGGCCGTGCGGCTGGATGCCGCGGATCAGCGCCTCGTACTCCCGGGCCAGCGTCTCCACGGTCACCACCGGCGGTGGCAGGTCCGCCGGTTGTTCGAGCAGGTCGATCTCGGTCTGGGAGAAGACGCCGTACACGGGCATCTCTGCGTCCAGTTGCTGCGCCAGGCGCCGGTACATCTCGGCGCCCGCCAGCAAAAACAGGCCAGGGCCACGGCCCTGGGGCTGCAGCACGGCCACCGGAACGTCCTTGTGGTCGTCCGGCTGGGCCTGCGAGAGTGCATCGGCCAGGTCCGCCACCGTGGGGTGCTTGAACAGCAGGGCCAGGGCCACGGGCCTTTGCAGGGCCGACTCGATGCGGCTGACCACCCCCACGGCCAGGATCGAATGGCCGCCCAGATCGAAGAAGTTGTCGTGCACGCCGATCATCTCGCTCTGCAGAGCGGCCTGCCAGATCGACAGGATGACCGTCTCGGTGGGGCTGCGCGGCGGGGTCGGTGGCGTGCGCCCATGCGACGGATCGGCCGAAGGGGCCGGCAGTGCACGGCGATTGGTCTTGCCATTGGGGAGCACGGGGATGTGGTCCAGCGCCATGAAAAGGCCCGGCACCATGTGGTCGGGCAGCCAGCGGCGCAGGTGTTCGCGAAGCTCCTCGCGGGGAGGCATAGGCCCCCTGGGAACCACATAGGCGACCAGCCTGGGCTGGCCGGGCGCGTCCTCGCGCAGCACCACCACCGCACGCGCGACGGCGCTGTGGCCGAGCAGTCGGGCCTCGATCTCTCCGAGCTCCACCCGGAACCCGCGCAGCTTGATCTGGTCGTCGAGCCGGCCGCCATGCTCCAGCGAACCGTCGCAGCGCCAGCGCCCGCGGTCTCCCGTGCGGTAGATGCGGCTGGCGAGCGGGTCCCGGGCTTCCGGTTGTTCGATGAACCGCTCGGCGGTCAGTGCCGCCTGGCGGTGATAGCCGATCGCCACACCCGTGCCGCCGATGCAGATTTCCCCGGGCACCCCGATCGGGCACGGTTGCAGGTGCGGGTCCAGCACCTGGATCACGGTGTTGAGCACCGGGCGCCCCAGATCGATGGCCTGGATGGCGTCCGGCGACACCCGCCAGCAGCTGGACCAGACCGTGGTTTCGGTGGGGCCGTACATGTTCCAGACCTCGCCGCACCGGGCGAGCAGCCGCGAGGCCAGGTCGGGCGTCAGGGGCTCCCCGCCGACCAGTGCCTTGAGCCGTGGATTCCCGGCCCAGCCGGCTTCGAGCAACAGGTGCCAGCGCGACGGCGTGGCCTGCAGTACGGTGATGTCCTCTCGCACCATCAGCTCTGCCAGCGCCCGGCCATCGGTGGCGTCGGCCTGGCTGGCCACCACGACGGTGCCACCCGTGCCCAGGGGCAGGAACAGTTCCAGAACGGCGATGTCGAAGCTGGGGGTGGTCACCGCCAGCAGCCGGTCGTGCGCGGCGCAGCCGGGCGCTCGCGCCATGCTCTCCAGCAGGTTCACCACGGCCCGGTGCGGCACGGCGACCCCTTTGGGCCGCCCTGTGGAGCCGGAGGTGTAGATCAGGTACGCCGGGTCTTCCGGGCGCGCATCGCGCAGGGGATCGTCTTGCAGCCGGTGTGCGGTCGCGTCGATCTGCCCGAGATCCCCATCCACCAGCAGGCGGGGGGTCTGGTCCTCCTCCAGTACCACCGAACTGTGGCTCACCAGCAGCGCCAGTTCGGCGTCCTGCATCTGGTCAACCAGCCGTTGCCGGGGATAGTCGGGGTCCAGCGGCACGTAGGCCGCGCCGGCTTTCAGGATGGCCAGCAGCACGACCACCAGATCGTGGCTGCGGGGCAGGCAGACGCCCACGCGGCTCCCCCGCGCGACGCCCCGCTGGCGCAGCAGCCTCGCCAGCCGGTTGGAGGCTTCGTCCAGTTCCTGATGGGTCAGCCGCACATCCCCAGACACGAGCGCCGTCCGCTGAGACGCCTGCCGGGATCCGCTGGCCACCCACTCCGTGACCGTGCGTGCGCTCAGCGCCTCGACAGGGCCGTGCGACCACCGGTGCAGGCGGTCTCGCTCGGCCTCGCCCAGCAGCGGGATCGTGGCCACGCGGACGCCTGGTGCCTGGACGGCGGTGCGCAGGATCTGCAGCAGATGCTCGCCCATGCGCTGCACGGTGTCGGGCAGGAACAGGTCGGTGGCGTACTCGATGACGAAGGCCCGGTCGTACAGCACGTCGACCACGAAGCTGAGGTCGAACTGGGTCGACGCCCGGTCGAAGTCCAGCCGAGACCAGTCGAGGCCTTCGAAATGGCAGTCCCGGGCCCGGGTGTTCACCATGTTGAAGAGCACATTGAACAGCGGCTGCCGGCTGCTGTCCGGCCGGGCCGCCAGTTCGCGCACCAGCACCTCGAAGGGCATGTCCTGGTGTGCAAAGGCTTCCAGGGAGACTTCTCGCACGCGCGACAGCACCGTCCGGAAGTCCGGGTCGCCGTCCAGATCGGTCCGGAACACCAGGGTGTTGACGAAGGTGCCGATGAGGTTCTCGGAGGCCAGGTGGTGCCGGTTGGCAATCGGCACGCCGATGCCGATGTCGGTCTTGCCGGTGTGCCGGAGCAGCAGGACATTGAGCGCCGCGATCAGCACCATGGACAGGCTGGCGCCGTGTGCCGCGCCGAGCGCGCGCAGGCCGGCGATGTGCTCACCCTCCAGAGGGAAGCGCAGCGCCGCGCCACGGAAGCTCTGCTCCAGCGGGCGCGGCAGGTCGTTGTTCAATGGCAGCGGCTCCAGACCGTTCAGCCTTCGCGACCAGTACGCGAGTTCGCTGCTTCGCCGCTCGGTTTCAAACCAGTCCCGGTGCCAGCGCGCGTAGTCTGCGTACTGGACCTGGAGTTCTGGCAGTGAAGCTTCTGTTCCGGACACCAGGGCGCTGTAATGCACGCCCAGTTCTTGCCCCAGCTCCGCAAACGACCACTGGTCGCTGATGATGTGGTGCATCACGATCAGCAGCACGGCGTCCTGCCCGGCCATGTGGACGAGCTGCACCCGGAAAAGAGGACACTGATCCAGGACAAAGGGCTGGCACGTGACTTCGGCCAGATGCTGGCGCAGCCGTTGTTCCGGGGGCTCGCGACCATCGCTATTCAGTTGCACCTGCTGGATGGTCGCCACGGGAGGCACCACCACTTCACCGGACACGCCGTCGGCTGTCTTGACAAAGCGTGTGCGCAGGATTTCATGGCGCTCGACCACACGCGCCAGGGCGCCCTGCAGGGCTGGGACGTTCAGCGGACCCATCAGGCGCATGGCCAGCGGAATGTTGTACGCACTGCCGTGCGGTGCCAGCTCGTGCATGAACCACATGCGTTCCTGTGAGAACGAGAGGCCAACCGGGCTGCCGGGGCCGCGCGCCGCGGGCGGTGGAGCCGCCACTTCCACCGATGAAGGGACCGGGGCGCCATTCGGCGAAGCCGGCGTCTGACGCAGCCTGTCGGCGAGTCCCCGCACCGTGGGGGCTTCGAACACGGCGCTGATGGGCAGGTCCAGACCCAGTCTGGCGCGCAGGCGCGAGACCAGCTGGGTGGCCAGCAGCGAATCGCCCCCCAGGTCGAAGAAGCTCGCGTCGTGGTCGATCACCTCGCGCCCGAGGACGTCGGACCAGAGCAGGGCAAGGGTGTCCAGCAGCGCGTCGTCGGGCGCTTGTCCTGGCGACAGCGCTGCGGATGACGGCGGGTGCGCCGACATCCGCAGCGGCTCCAGCCGCCCTTGCAGATAGAGGCGCCGGGCCGCGCTGCGCTGGGGCTTGCCGCTTGAAGTCCGGGGCAGGGTACCGGTGCGCAAGGGCACGATGTCGTGCACATCGACCTGGTGCTCGGTGGACACCCGTTGGTGGACGGCGTCGACCAGCTGCCGGACCACGTCGGGCGAAGGGCGCCGGCTGCACTCCACCAGCACCACAACCGTCTCTTTGACTCCCTTGTCGACCGATACCGCGATGACGCCACCGACCCGGATGTGGAGGTGCGCCGCCTCGGCGGTCTGCTCCAGGTCTTGCGGGTACAGGTTGCGACCGTTCGCGATGATCAGGTCCTTGCGACGGCCTGCGACAAACAGCTCGCCACCGTGAATGAACCCCAGGTCGCCGGTCCGCAGGTAACGTGCGGTGTCGGCGGCCCCGGGGGCGAGGGTGCCGCCGAAGTGCTCGGTCGAGGCATCGGCCTGCCCCCGGTAGCCCCGGGCCACGCTCGGTCCGGCCACCCAGATCTCGCCGACGCGGTCGGAAGCACAGGGTCGCCCGGTGTCAGGATCGACGATGCGCAACTGGAACCCCGGCAGCACCGGACCGCAGCCCACCAGCGTGCGTGTGGCGGCCGCTTCCCGGGCCGCTGCCCGCACCTCGTTGCGTTCCAGGGCCTGTGCATCCAGCGTGAGCTGGAGCAGCGGGGTGGGCGCACTCTTCACGGTGACCGCCAGGACCGCTTCCGCCAGCCCATAGGACGGCGCGAACGCCGTCCGGTTGAACCCGAACCGCGCGAACGCATTGGCGAACGCGTCGAGTGTGGTGGCCCGGACCGGCTCCGCCCCGCAACTGGCGTACCGCCATCCATCCAGCCGTGCGGTCCAGTGGGGTGCTCGCGCCAGGGCCTGCACGCAGGCCGCGTAGGCGAAGTTGGGGGCGCCGCTGTGGGTGACGCCATGCCGGGCAATGGCTTCCAGCCACTTCAAGGGGTGCAGCAGGAACTGCGCGGTGGACATCAGGAACGAGGTGCCGGCCGAGTACAGCGGCTGGAGCACGCCGTGCACCAGGCCGTAGTCGTGGAACCAGGGCAGCCACACCAGCCCCGTCTTCCCGTGCGTGTCGACGCCACTCATCAATGCCTGGCACTGCGCCAGCACGTTGTGGTGGGTGATCTCGACACCCCGCGGAGCGCTGGTGGACCCGGAGGTGTACTGCAGGTACGCCACGGCGTCCTGATCGCGGGAACAGGATGCCGAAGTGGGCGCATCAGGCCCCTGCGCCTCGTTCAGAAGGGCATTGAGCGTGCGCCATGGACGGCCCGGGGCCTGGGCGCGACCGGACTCGATATGGCCGTCATCGGTCATGGCCAGTGCCACGTCCGCGTCGTCGCAAATTCCCACCAGACGCGATCCACCGACCCGTGCATTTCCCTTGTCCGGCGCGGGCGCCGGCACCGGAATCACTCCTGCCACGATGCAGCCCCAGAACAGTTTCACGGCGTCCAGGCTGTTGTCGAATGCGAGCAGGACCCGGTCACCGGGGACTGCATGTGCCCGGAGCTGCCGGGCAATGGCTTCGGCCGACCAGGCCAGCGAGGCGTAGCTCAGCGTCTGGCCGGCTTCGAGGTCGGTGCCGAGGAACACATAGGCCGTGCGATCTCCGAGCTCTGCGGCACGCGCGTGCAGCAATTCGCAGAGATCTGTACAACCGACATCAGAGGTGGGCACGGATCACCTCACTGCGGTGCCTGAAAACAGCGACATCGTTGAACGGGTGGCCGTCCAGCGCGGCCCGACCGATCAGATCCGCCAGCCGCTGCCGGTCCTGCGCCAGGCCGGCCAGACTCGACACCAACGCGCCGATGTCGTCCTTGGGGGTCAACAACCCTCCGCCATGGGCCGCGATCAGGTCCTTCGGGAACGGGCTGTCGTAGCCGACCAGCGGTGTTCCAGAAACGAGAGCCTCGATCAGATTCCGCGGCGACTCCGGGGTCTTGTGGCAGAACACGAAGACCTGGGCCTCACGCAGAACCTTCAAGATCGCTGCGCGGTCCCTGATGAAGCCAGGCAGCGCCACCTGTTCCGTCAGGCCCAGGCGTTCCACCTGCGCCTTCATGGCCGGCAGCCGCTCTCCATCGCCCCACCATGTGGCCCGGAAATCGACGCCAGCCTCCTTCAGTGACGCCATCACCTGCATCCAGTCGTCGGCACCTTTCATCACGTCGGCCCGACCGAGGTAGCAGATGTTCAGCGGGCCCGCCATGGCGCCCTGCACCTTGTCCCGGAGCTCGTCAGGCGGAATGCGATCTTCTTCCCGCAGGTGGATGTCGTGCACGATCTCGGCCTGGGCCGCATAAGGTGCATAGGTCGCGTAGGTTTCGGCACCGTGGAACAAGCCCAGGGCCGCACGCCGGATGATGGCCCGCTCCAGCAGAGCCATCGGTCGGTGATAGAGCGATGCTTTCAACCGTGCCCTGCGGGTGCGGGCTGCGCGGGCTTCGTGCCGCACCACTTCGGACTCCACCCGGTCGGTCCAGACGGCAAAACGACGTCCCTTGCGGTGCGCCTCCAGGGCCGCCACCGAACCCCAGTCGCCAAACAGCCCGCCAATGGAGAACGACAGGTAGTCCGCTTCGTCGATCAGCTGCGCGATCTGCCGGCGCACCGAAGGGAGAAAACGGAAGAAGCGGTCGGGCCGGTAAGCGGAGGGCAGCGCGACAAGGTGCACGCGCTCCAGGTCAATGGCCGACGATCGCACCGGAATCCAGCTGGGCGGCGCGGCGCCCGGTTCCAGCGGATGCATCACCGTCACCTGCTCGAAGTTCTCTGCCCACAGGCGCAGACCATTGCAGGCCTGGTCTTCCAGAAGGTAGCCATCCTGGCCGGAATACAGCGGAACGGGTGCGTACAACAGCAGGCGGCCGCCGGGGTGTTTCATCTCACTGCTTTCGAGGTGTCTCATGGCTGTTCAATCTGCAGGCGTCATGACGCCGGCGCCGGTGGCCCGACCATCCAGGCCAACGCGAGGCCGTGGGTGGTGATCAGGCCGCCCAGCCGTGAGCAGCGGGGGACCGGGTTGTGGGCTGAGGCCGCCTGCACGTCAAAGTGGGTGGCATCGTCGGAGAACGCCACCCGCACATCGCGGAAGTCCAGCATGCGCCCGGTCTGCGGGTACTGCCACTTGTAGAAAGCCTCCTTGGCGCAAAACAGCCACGTCACCTGGCGACCGCGTTCGTGCGGGGGCAGCTGTTCGACGCAGGCCAGTTCGTCGGCGGTGCAGAGCGACGGCCACAGGGCGGGCTCCATCGGCAGGTCTTTCTCGACGTCGATGCCCACCGCGTGCACGTGGTGCCGCCGACCGACCACCGCCACACACACGCCACCACCGTGTGCGATGGAGCCTGCCAGCCCGGCGGGCCAGACCGGTGAGCGGTCGGGCGCACTCGGGATGCAGGCAGGGGCACACCCGATCTGCCGCATCGCCTCGCGTGCTGCGCCGCGCCCGGCGGCGTACTCGCGCTGACGGGTAGCCACGGCCTTCTGGATGCTGGTGCGTTCCGAGGGCCAGAGCAGGTCCGGGTCACCGTCAACGTCTCTGCATGCAACGCCAACGGCGGCTCCAAGGGCCTGCGCCAGCCGCAGTTGCAAGGACTGCAGCGGCGGGGGCTCTGTGGCGGCCGGGAGGCATTGAGCGGCGCCCATCAGTCCTGCGGCAACTTGCCTGAGCGCATCGCACGCCGGCGCGACATGGCATCGGCCCGCATCTGCGCCCGCTCGGAGGATTCGGCCGCGGTCTCTGCGGTCTCACGCGGCCTGTCGTCCAGGTGCTGCGCAAGCGCCGAGAGGGTCGGAAAGCGGAAGATGTCGGTGATGCTCAGCCGGGTGGTGTTGAGAGCCTGCTTGATCTCGCGGTGGGCCTGCACGGCCAGCAGTGAATGGCCGCCCAGAGCGAAGAAGCTGTCCTTCGATCCGATCTGCGGAACCCCCAGCACGCGGGACCAGATGGCCGCGATCTTCTGCTCGATCTCGTTCTCGGGGGCGACGAAGGCTTCGGTGCGCTCGCGCTGGGTGGTCTGCGACGGGGCGGGCAGGGCCTTCCTGTCCACCTTGCGGTTGGGCGTGAGCGGGAACGCGTCCACCATCACGAAGTGCGCAGGCACCATGTGCTCGGGCAGCCGGGTGGCGGCCCACTCGCGCAGGCGTTCGGTCGAGACTCCGGCATCGGCTCGCAGGTAGGCCACCAGGCGCAGGTCACCGGGCTGGTCTTCCCGGGCCACGACCACGGCCTGCTGGACGCCGTCGGACGATTCCAGCACCGCCTCGATTTCACCGAGCTCGATGCGGTAACCGCGGATCTTGACCTGGAAATCGGCCCGGCCGAGAAAGTCGATGCGCCCGTCCGGACGCCAGCGCGCCAGGTCGCCCGTGCGGTACATGCGCGCACCACCGGGCGCCACGCACGCCGGGCGCACGAACGGGTCGGCGGGGAAGCGCTCGGCGGTGAGATCGGGGCGCTGCCAGTAGCCGCGCGTCACTCCGTCGCCGCCGATGTACAGCTCGCCGGGCACGCCCACCGGCACCGGCTGCTGGTGCTCGTCCAGCACATACATCTGGGTGTTGGCGATCGGGCGGCCGATGTTGACGATGCTTTCGCTGGTGCCCGCGGTTTCCGTGGACGACCAGATGGTGGTCTCGGTGGGGCCGTACATGTTTTCGATGGTGGCCGCACCGAGCCGGGACAGTTCGCCCACCAGGGTGCCGGGCAGGGCCTCGCCCCCGATCATCAGGTGCCGGACCTTGCCCAGCGCCAGACGGGCCTCGTCGTTCATGGCGATCATGCGCGCCATGCTGGGCGTGCACTGAAGGTGCGTGATGCCGTGGCGCACGATCTGGGCGGCGATGGAAAAATCGTCCTTGGCGGGGCCGGCGCCTTCGTTGGAGCGGCGCAGCACCTCCGCCAGCGGGTAGAGGCCTTCCATGACCATTTCCGAGGGGATGCCGTAGTCGATCAGGCAGGCGATTTCATCGACGCCGATGCGCTTGAGTTGCTCCACCCGGTCGAGGCAGTCCTCCACCGTGCCGAACAGGCCCGAGTCTTCGAAGTAGCGCTGGAACGCGAACTCCAGGATGCCTTCGAGCTCTTCGGCGTCCAGGGTGCGGATATCGATCTCTGCGGGGTTGTTGATGCCCTTGGGCTTCTTGAAGGCGGGGAAGGCCCAGGCGTACTGCTTGATCAGGCCGGCGGCGCTGCGCAGGTAGTCCTTCATGGGGCCGCGCGCGGTCTCGCGCGCCTGCTCGCGGTCGCGCGCCACGTAGGTGTGCAGCATCAGCGTGACCGTGAAGTGGGCCGGGTCGTGCCCCGCTTCGCGCAGCGCCTCGTGGTAGAGGCCGATTTTCTCGGCGACCTCGTCGACCGACTGGCCCAGCAGGTGGGTCAGCACGTTGGCACCGACCCGACCGGCGTCGCGCCAGGTCTCGGGGTTGCCCGCGGTGGTGACCCAGATCGGCAGTTCCTTCGAGACGGGGCGGGGTTGCGTCTTGACCGCAAAGGTGCCGCCCTTGGTGGGGAAGTCCACGGCCTCGCCCCGCCACAGGCGGCGGATCTGCTCGGTCGCGTCGAACAGGGCCTGGCGGTTGGCGGGGGGGGTGTTCTCGGGACGCAGCACGAAGTCGTCGGGGTGCCAGCCGGAGGCCACCGCCAGGCCGGCACGACCATTGGTCAGGTTGTCGATCACGGCCCATTCTTCGGCGATCCGCGCGGGGTGGTGCAGAGGCACCACGCAGCTGCCCGCACGCACGCCGATGTTCTTGGTGACGGCCGCCACGGCAGCGCCGGTCACCGACGGGTTGGGGTAGGGGCCACCGAAGGCGTGAAAGTGCCGCTCCGGTGTCCAGACCGCGCAGAAGCCGTGGGTGTCGGCGAACTTGGCGCCTTCGAGCAGCAGCTCGTACTTCTTGGGGCCGGCGCCGTCGTCGTTGCCCCAGTAGTAGATGGAGAAGTCCATCTTCTGGCCGCTGGCGATGCGCCCGGAAGACACCAGCGCGCGGTTCTCGTCGCTGCTGAGCACCAGCTTGAAGCCGCGCGCCAGCGTGTAGAACAGCTCGAGCACCGAGATGTCGAAGGACAGACTGGTGACGGCCAGCCACACCCCGGGCGGGTCGTGCCGGATGCGGTCGTCCATGCCGCGGAAGAAGTTGGCCACGTTGCGGTGCTCGACCATCACGCCCTTGGGGCGGCCGGTGGAGCCCGAGGTGTAGATCATGTAGGCGATGTCGGACGGACCCACGCCACTGGCCGGGTCCGTGTCGGGCTGGCTGGCGATGGTGGCGTCCTCATCGATCACCAGCACCTGGGCCTGGTGCGCGGGCAGGCTGTCGATCAGCGTGGACTGGGCGACGATCACCGGCGCGCCGCTGTCCTCGATGTACAGGGCAATGCGATCAGGTGGGTAGGCCGGGTCCAGCGGCACATAACCGCCGCCCGCTTTCTGGATGGCCAGGGCGCCCACCAGCAGGTCCAGCGAGCGGGGGGTGTACAGCCCGACCAGGGTGCCGGGCAACACACCCATGGCGATGAGGCGATGGGCGACCTGGTTGGCGCGCCGGTTGAGCTGTGCGTAGCTCAGCGACTCGCCTTCGAACACCACCGCTGTGGCGTCTGGCGTCCGCTGGACCTGCTGCTCGAAGAACTGGTGCACGCAGGTCTGGCGCTCGTAGTCACAGCGGGTGTCGTTCCAGCCATAGAGCACCTGTTCGCGTTCGGCCTCGCTCATGACGGGAAGCTGGCCCAGCAGCGTGTCCCGGGTGGTGGTGTCGTTCACGGCGTCGAGCACGCGCTGCAGGCGCTGGCCGAGGGTGGACGCGGCTTCGGCGCTCAGACGGGTTTCGTCGTACCACAGGGTCAGGGGGCCCTGGGAAGGGACTTGGACCGTGATCGCACTGCCTTCAATGCCTGCGCCATCGCTGCCCGTGTTCAGCCCGACCTGGGGTACGGTGAGGGACTTGATCGCCGGGTCGCGGGCGACCAGGTCGAGTGCGAATGCGGGCGCCTTCCGTGCGACCAACAAGGCCTCGGCACATCGGGCCGAGAAGGCCGAGAACGTTGTGTCGCTGGCGGCATCGAGGCGCAGCGGCACCCAGGTCGACAGGAAGCCCTTGGCCTGTGGAATGTGCGCATCTCGGAAAGCCAGATCAAACCGGCTCTTGCCGCTGACGCGCGCGACCCACGCGGCCACTGCGGCCAGCAGGCTGTCTCCTGTCAGATGGTCCGGAGCCTTCAAGGTCAGGGAACGCCAGAGCGCAGGCCCGGACGGTGGGGACACCAGTGGCAGATCGACTCCTTCGGGCGCCTGCAGGCAGGTCCGCCAGGTGGACTCGCCTGCGACCACACGGGCCATGGCTTCCGTGAGCGCCGCTGTGGCGTTGGCGTCGGGCAGCGGCAGACGGTCACCGGGCTTCGCCACGGTTGTCGGGCACACGGGGGCCGCCTCGGCGTCGCGAAGGCCAGCGAAGCGCACCGGCTGAGACCCGGTGCCCACCACCAGACCGCCCATGGTGGCTTCCAGCACTTCACCCGGTGCCGCGACCACACCCGCCTCGATCGCGGCGGTGGACACCAGCAGCACCCGGTCACCGATCACCAGCTTGGGGCAGCTGATCGGGTTCCAGTAGCTCCCATGATCCAGAGCGGCCACCAGGGCCAGCACGTCCTCTGCAGGACGGGAGAGGTCGATGCAGGCCGCCGCAGCCGGGCGGTCCAGGCGGGCATGGTAGGAGCGCAGGCTCAAGTCCTGCGGCTTGCGCTGGGGTCCGGCGCCGTGCAGGTCTGCCAGCAACTCGGAGAAGCTCTCGATCGCTGCCTCGTAGCAGCGCGTGTTCAGGGTGAGCGCGGTCTCGTTCGGCGCCATGTCGAACAGGCGCTGCTTGACGATGTCGCCCTCGTCGATGCCGCCTTCGATCATGTGCCAGGTCACGCCGTGCCGCTTCTCCCGGGCCAGGATCGCCCACACCGGCGCGTTCAGGCCTGCGTGGCGAGGCAGGGGGCCGTCGTGGAAGTTGATGGCGCCGCGTGTGGCCTTGGCCAGCACCGGCTGGGGAATGACCGCCAGGTTGGCAATGCTGAAGAGCCAGTCGAAGCCGACGTCGGACAGTCGGTCGGCGAGGCCCTCGCCGGGCGCCTCCACCCGCAGCCTGTGGTTCGCCGCCCACGACCGGATGTCGGGGTTGCGGGTGATCACCGCGCCAATGCGGTCACCCGCCCGCAGAAGTTGTTCGGCACATTCGATCAGCAGGGACTCATTGCCCATCACCACACAGGGAAAATTGCTCATGGGGGACTCCGGGGTTGGTCAATTCGGAAATGTCAGGCGGAAGCGGCTGGAGGTCGGCCGACCAGCCGACGTTGCCAGGCGCAGCGCAGCGCATGCGAGACCAGGTCGCCGAGGAAGTGCTCCGGTTGCTCGCGGCGCGTCGTCTGGAACATGCCCCGGAACCGGGAAACCAGGGCACCCGCCAGATGGGCCAGCGTGGCCGCAGCGGCGTAGAACACACCATGGTTCTTGGTGAAGTACCACAGCCGAGAGTCGAACCAGAACGGCGGAATGCGCTTCCAGGACTTCATGCCGGTGGAGACGGAGCCGATGTGCATCACGCGGCTGGCCGGCACGTAAACGGACCGCCAGCCGACCTTGCGGGCGCGCAGGCTCAGGTCGGTTTCTTCGAAGTAGAGGAAGAAGCGCTCGTCGAACCCGCCGGTTTGTTCGAAGACCTGGTGGCGAACCATGAGGCTGGCGCCGGCCAGCCAGTCCACCTCTTGCACTTCCTGAGACTCAGGGAGCGCCACGATGTAGCGACGGAGCAGGCGCGAGATGGGACCAGTGGCCGCCGCGTTCTCGAATTCGCTGAACACGGTCGGAAAGCGGAACGCCGTCTGATGGAAGGCTCCGTCCTCCCCATGCAGGCGGCTGCCGGCGAACCCCACCGCCGGGTGGGCGTCCAGGTGCTCGGCCAGCACACGGATGGCGCCAGGCTCGGGAAAGGCGTCCGAGTTGAGGATGTAGACGTAGTCGGGCGATGAGCCGTCGGGCAGTCCCTGGCGGACGCCGAAGTTGTTCCCCGCCCCGTAGCCACCGTTGCGGCCTGACTGGAACACCCGCACGCGGTTCCAGCTGCGCTCCCGGACCGCCTGCGTGAGGGTCTCGAACGACCCGTCGCCCGAGTCGTTGTCCACTACCGTGATGCTTCCCTCCAGGCCTTCCATCTCACGCAACGCTGCTTCCACCGACCGCAGCGTCAGCTCGGGCGTCCGGTAGTTGAGCACGATCGTCAGTACGCGGGCCTTCGAGGGTTGGCTCATGGGCGGGCCTCCGTTCGCTGGGCCGCCTCGATGCACTCGCGCATCAGGCCGGCCAGCACGCGCACATTCGGTTCCAGGACCATGGAGTCGTGGTCGCCCGGCACCTCCAGAACGCGAAGGGACGGCATGTAGCGCGTCCAGTCGTTGTCGGGATACACGTACTCCCGCTCGGCACTGACCCAGCGCCCTCCGGTCACTTTCCAGCGCAGGTCGAGGGGCGGGCGGAACAGCACGGCGGAGCCGTTCCAGGTGTGCATCCGGTAACGGGGCAGCGCTGCCAGGAACGCAGCCTGGATGGCCTCGTTGTTCAGCTGGTTCGTGCGGGGCTGGATCGGCACGGCGTTCCGGTTGCGCAAGCGGTTGAGTTCCCAGTCCAGACGTCCGCGCGCCCAGGTCCACAGGTAGCCCAAGCCCTTCTTGCGCAACTCGGCCAGCTTGATGATGGCCTTGTCCACGCGGTTGATCTGGGGCCTCACCGGCAGCGGTGTATCCAGCAGCACGAGGAGATCCACCTGCTCGCCGGCGGCTTCCAGCTGGCGGGCGATCTCGTTGGCGGTGATGCCGCCGCCCGAGAAGCCACCCAGAAGGTAAGGGCCATGCGGCTGGACCTGACGCATTTCGGCGATGTAGTCGGCGGCCGCTTCTTCAAAGGTTTCATGTGGCGCCTGGTCGCCATAGAGGCCCCGCGCCTGCAGGCCGTAGAACGGCCGCTCGGTGCCGAGCAGGCGCGCCAGGTGCCGCAGGTTCAGCACATTGCCGAACATACCCGCGACCAGGAAGAACGGTGTCTGTTCGCCGCCTTCGCCGTCGTGCATGGGCACCAGATGAACGAAGCGGCGCCGGGGCGGCGGCGTCGCGCCACCGGTGCCCGCTGATGCGTCGGCCGCTGCGCCGGAGTCGCCGATACGCTCCAGGATCAGCGCTGCGCACAAGGCAATGGTGGGCGCCTCGAACAGCACGGAGATGGGAAACTCGACCCGGTAAGCCTTCTTGATCATGGCAAACAGACGCACCGCGATCAGCGAGTGCCCGCCCAGATCGAAGAAGCTGTCCTGAACGCCGACCTGATCAACTCCGAGCAGCTCTTCCCAGAAACCGACCAGCGTGCGTTCCACGTCGTTGCTCGGAGCCACGTAGTCGCTGTCGAGATCGGGGCGCTGGAACTTCTGACCGGACGCCACATCGGCTTGCGCCGCCTCGCTGGCCTTGCGCACCAGGGCGTCGAGGTTCATGGACGAAACGATGACCTGCGGCAGGCCGGCGGCCAGCGCGCGACCAAAGGCATCGGCACCCTCGTGCGGCAGGATGCCTTGCGACATCGCGTGCTGGAGCTGTTCTTCCGCGGGAGACAGCCGGGCCTGCGCGTGGTCTCCCGCGCTCTTCTCGAACACCACTTCGCGTGCGTCCAGCCGGGTATTCGAGGCAGAGAAGCCTCCTTCTTGCAACCGCTTGATCGAGAAGCCGCGCACCTCGACGCAGACCTCGCCCTGGGCGTCGCACAGCGTCACGTCAAAGACGGCGAAAGGGGCGTCGGCATGATTGGCCTGGGCATTGCGCACCCAGCTCCACACCGTGCCGGGCAGGGGGCGGTGCACCTTCACCGACTGGTACGACACCGGCACCCACAGGTGTTCGGCTTTGTAGCCCTTGATCAGGTGCATGGCCCAGCCGGTGGCCAGATCGAGCAGGGCAGGGTGGAGCAGGTAGCCAGAGGCGAGGTCCTCTTCAAAAGCGGGCGGCAACTGCAGCAGGGCGATGCCTTCGTTGGACCCGTACGCCACGGAGCGCAACACCCGCCAGCGCGGTCCGAAGTTCAGATGTTCTTCCTGGGGCGACCGCAGGCCGTTGGCGTCTTCGTCGCGCCGGTCGGAACAACGGGCCTGCAGTGCGGCGGTGTCGATCCGCTGGGCCGCTGGGAGCGCACCCGGGACCAGCGTGGCCTGCGCATTGAGCTGGAAGCCCTTGCGCCCCTCGAACTGGACATCGCTGCGCACTTCCAGGGCATACCCTTCGTCGCTGCGCGCCAGCCTGACGCGCACTTCGCGCGTCTGGTCGTCGTTGGCCTCCAGTGGGCGGAAGAAGTACAGGTCGTTGATGGCGAAGGGGCCGGTTTCGCCGTTGCCCCGGAGCGCTTCGGCCGCCAGCTCCAGAAAGCCGGTCCCAGGCAGCAGGGCCTGACCCGCCTTGGTCCTGTGACCGTCCAGGATCCAGCGCTCTTCGGTCTGCCAGGTCGCGGTGAACAGGCGGTGACCTGCGGCGTCGAAGGTCGCGTCGTCCAGCAAGGGGCTGCCGGCGGGGTGGCGCGGGGGCGGCGCGGCCTCACCAAGGCGGCTGGCCATGGCTTTCGCGGCCATCCCCACTTCATTCCAGATGCCCCAGTCGATGGCCAGTACCTTGGTGCTTTGCCCTGCGCGGCTGCTGGCGTAGGCATTGAGGTACTCGTTGGCCGCCACATAGTCGACCTGGCCCGCCGGGGCCGTCACCGTGCTGGTCGAGGAGAAGAGCACCAGCCAGTCGATGCTGCCGTCCGGGAACAGTTCATGCAGGATCTGCACCCCGTGCACCTTGGGGGCAAACACTTCCTCCACGCCGCCCGATGTCTTGGTCAACAGAGGGCCATCGTCCACGACGCCGGCGGCGTGGATCACCACGTTGATGCGGCCGAAGCGCTGCCGGGCCTGTTCGGCGGCGTCCCGCATGTCCTTGACGTTGCACACGTCGGCGGCCACCACCAGCACTTCCGCACCCAGGCCCTGCAAACGGCGCACGGCGGTGATCCGCTGAAGCACAGGGTCCAGCGGGTCGGTGTTGCGCAGGCAGGCATCCCACGTGTCGGCCGGCGGCAGGGGCTGACGCGCGAGCAGCACCAGACGTGCCTGCTTTTCGCGCGCCAGCCGCTCGGCCAGCGTCAGCGCGATGCCACCCAGGCCACCGGTGAGCAGGCAGACACAACCCATGGGAAGATCGGCCAGCTCCTCGGCAGGCGGGAGCCGCAGCGGGACGTGGCCCAGTTCGAAGCGCTTGTCGAATCGCAGCGCCGCCACCCGGTTCTCCGGTGTCGCGAACAGCTCTTCGAGCACGCGGTCGGTCAGCGCCACCCAGTCCTGGGCATTGGGTTTGGCCCGCCAGCCCTTGTCCACGGTGGGCAGCGTGAGATCCATTACCGAGCACGTCAGCCCCGGCAGTTCCCTGGGGGCGACCTTTGCCGGCCCCATGAGGGTCGCTTTTTCAGGGTAGTGCAGCAGTTCGTCACGCACGCGGGCCGCGCCAGAGCTCAGCACGGTAAGGTGCTGGGGACGGGGCAGGTTTTCTTCCGCCATCGCCTGGACCAGGAACAGCAGGCTGAAGAAGCCCTGCTCGATGTTGCGGTGGAAAAAGCTGCTGCCAGGGCGGAACCGCTCGTCCTGGGTGACCAGCCAGGCGTGCACGATGCGCTGTGGCGTGTTGCCCGAGGCCACGAGATCACGCAACAGTTCGTCGTAGCCTTCACGCCCGCGTTCCGGGGCCAGCAGGTACTCGGTGTCGCTCAGCTTCGCAAAGAGATCACCGGCCCGCACCACGGTGACCCGGTGCGAGGCGTCGCGCAAGCGGGCGACAAGCCGGTCGGCAAGCCCCGCCTCATCGGCGAACACCAGCCAGCTCTGAGAGGGCGTGCTCCCCAGATCCTGGGTCACGTCGATGTCGACATCGGCCTGCCGCGGGCGCCAGCGGGGCTGGTAACCCCATGCGCCGATGTCGTCGGTGCGCAGCAGCTGGGGTGCCTCTTCCTCTGCGGTCCGGGCCTTGCCGGGCGCGATGAAGTAGGGTTTGCGCTGGAAAGCGTAGGTGGGCAGGGGGACCCGGTGCCTGCGGGCATCGCCCCAGATGGGCTCCCAGTCCACCGGGACCCCGTTGGCCCACAGTCGGCCCAGGGTGCCCAGGAACCACACATCGTCGGGCACCGCGTGGTCCGCATGACGCAGAGAGTTGATCACCTGGGAGGAGGGGATGCCATTGGCCTGCGCCAGCGAGCCCAGCGCTTTGCCGGGGCCGACCTCCAGATACACCCGCTGACCGACTTTTTTCAGTGTGGTGAGGCAGTCGGCAAACTGCACCGTGTTGCGCAGGTGCCGCACCCAGTACAGCGGGTCCGTCGCGTCGGCCGCACTCAGCGTCTGCCCGTCCCGGTTGGAGACGATGGGGATCTTGGGCGGCTGAAGGCGGATGCTGCGCAGGTAGGCCTCGAAGCGGCCCAGGATCGGCTCCAGCATGCGCGAGTGCGCCGCAATGTCGATCTGGATGCGCTGAGGCTCCACCTCGCGCCCGCGCAGCTGGGCTTCCAGCTCGTCCAGCGCCGCCTGGGGGCCTGACACGACGCACAGCTCCGGTGCATTCACGCTGGCCATGTCCAGTTCCGGCCCCATCAGACTGCGCACCGCATCCGCTGCCATCGGGACGCTGAGCATGCCTCCGGGAGGCACTGTGTCGAACAGGCGGCCGCGCAGAAGCACCAGCCCGATGCAATCCTCGAACGACATCACGCCCGCCAGGCAGGCCGCGGTGTTCTCGCCCATGCTGTGCCCGACCAGTGCCGCCGGCTTGACGCCCCACGACATCCAGAGCTGCGCCAGCGCGTACTCGACGATCATGATCAGCGGCAGCTGCACCGACGGTTGCTTGAGCTTCTCGACCGCGGCCGCATGTTCGTCAGGGGCAGGCAGCCAGACAGCGCGAACGTCGTAGTCCAACTGACGCTGCAGGATGTCCAGTCCGCGGTCCATCCAGTCCTGGAACACCGGTTCGGTCGAATAGAGCTCCCGGGCCATGCCGGCGTACTGGGCGCCGCCGCCCGGAAACAGGAACACCACCTCAGGATCGTCTTCCAGGTGGCTGTGGGTGAACACACGGCGGGTGTCCCCGCCTTCCAGCAGCGCCGCCGCCTCCTCATGGCTTTCGGCGACCAGCACACGCCGGTGTTCGAACGCCCTTCGCCCCTCTTTGAGGGTGAACGCCACGTCGGCGAGCGGCTGTTCCGGATGGGCTCTGAGGTGTGCGGCGAGGGCCTTGGCGTTGGCATCCAGGGCGGACCGCGTGCGGCCCGACAACACGAGCAGCTGGAACGGCCAGTCGGAGGGCGCGGACGCTTCGCGCGCAGGAGCTTCCTCCACCACCGCATGGGCGTTGGTGCCTCCCACACCCAGCGAATTGACCCCGGCGCGCCGCGGACCCTTGTGCGACCGCCAGGGGCTCAGGGTGTGATTGACCTGAAAGGGGCTGGATTCGAAGTCGATGGAGGGATTGGCCTTCTCGTACCCCAGGCTCGGTGGAATCTCCTGGTGCTTGAGGGCCAGGGCCACTTTGATCAGGCTGGCGACCCCTGCCGCCGTGTCCGTGTGTCCGATGTTCGTCTTGACCGACCCGATGCGGCAGAAGCCGGTGTCCGATGCTGTCTCGCGGAACGCCTGTGTCAGCGCGGCCACTTCGATGGGGTCGCCCAGGTAGGTGCCGGTACCGTGGCATTCGACGTAGTCGATGGTGTCGGCCTCGACCCCCGCCACCGCCTGAGCTTCCGCAATCGCCTTGGCCTGACCGTCCACACTCGGGGCGAGATAGCCGGCCTTGGCCGCGCCATCGTTGTTGATCGCCGTCCCCTTGATGACAGCCCAGATGTGATCCCCGTCCTTCAGCGCATCCGCCAGGCGGCGCAGCACCACCACCCCTGCGCCCGAACCGAACACCGTGCCCTGGGCCCGGTGGTCGAAGGCGTGACAGTGGCCGTCTGGCGAGAGGATCTCGCCTTCCTGGAAGATGTAGCCACGCGCATGGGGGAGTTCAATGGTGACCCCACCGGCCAGGGCCATGTCGCACTCCCCGAGCAGCAGGGACTGGCAGGCGTGGTGCACCGCGACAAGAGAGGTCGAGCACGCGGTCTGTATGTTGACGCTGGGACCTTTGAGGTCAAAGATGTGGCTCACCCGGGTGGACAGGAAGTCCTTGTCATTGCCGGTGTGGCGCAAGAGGAACATGCCGGTGCTCGCCACCAGGTCGGGGTTGGAGCAGATGTTGAAGTAAAAGTAGCTCCCCATTCCGCATCCGGCGTACACGGCGATGGGGCCGGAAAACGCTTCCGGCGGATGGCCGGCGTTTTCCAGGGCCTCCCACGCGACCTCCAGAAACTGGCGGTGCTGGGGGTCCATGATCGCGGCTTCCTTGGGGCTGAAGCCGAAGAAATCCGCATCGAACTGCTCGAATCCGTCCAGCGGCGCGGCGGCGGGCACATAGTTGCGATGCCGCATGCGTTCGGGGCTCTCACCTGCGGCCAGCAGTTCACTTTCGCTCAGTCGCCGGATGGACTCCACTCCCTCCCGAAGGTTGGACCAGTAGGCCGTCAGGTTGGCCGCACCTGGCAGGTGGGCGGCCATACCGACAATGGCGATGTCGTTCGAATCTTCTGAAGGCGTGGTCACACAGATCTCTCAGGAATGGACACCCGGTCTTCTCCCCTCGGGTAAACCATTATGACTCAACAATTTGTTACCTAATGTGAGGCAACTCACACTTTTGGGGGATCGGAAGGGGTGGAAAAGTTGCTGTCCCCCCATTGGCTGTTGCCCGGTTGCCCCACGTTGAAATTGGTGTCGCCCAGTACGCCGTAGTCGCTCCGGTCCCGCAACACCTCATCAATCACCTGGACGTCGATCAACCGCGCTTCCGAAGCAAATCCGTAGACAAGGGCTGTGTCGCAAAGGATGTTGATGCTCCTGGGGATGCCGTGGGTCGCCTTGGCGATCTTGGCGGCGGCGTACGGCGTGAACAGCTGCCGGTCGCGGCCCGCCACCTTCAGCCGGTGTTCGATGTAGTCCCCCACCTCGACCGTGTTCAGGGGTGAGATGAAGAAGTCGGCGGCCACCCGCTGGGCGAATTGCTGCAGTTCGGGGCGCCGGAGCAGTTCGCGCAGCTGGGGTTGTCCAACCAGCACCACCTGCAGCAACTGATCCTTGTCCGCATTGATGTTGGACAGCATGCGCAGCGACTCCATGGCCGGAGGGCTGAGGTTCTGTGCTTCGTCCACGATCAGCACGACCCTGCGCCCCTTCCCGTATTCCGCAATGAGGTACCGCTGGAACGCGTCATAGCGAGCCACGGGCGACAGCCCGTCGTACGGCAGCCCGAAGGCCAGCATGATCCACTCGGTCAGGTCGGCCAGGTCGGGGTGGGTGTTGGTGACCAACCCCACGGACACCTCATCTCCCAGCTCCCGAAGAAGGCGGCGGATGAGGGTTGTTTTTCCGCAGCCGATGTCTCCGCAGATGACCGTGAACCCGGCGCGGTTGTAGATCGCGTACTGCAGCATGGTGTATGCCAGTGAATGCCGCTTGCCCATGTAGAGAAAGTCCGGGTCGGGCTGGATGGAGAACGGCTTCTCCCGAAGCCCATAAAAGTTTTCGTACACGCTTTGGCCTTGAAATTAATGGTTTTTCACCCGTGCCTTGCCGCCATGCTTGTTGCCACTTTGTTTTGTGCTGAAGGAAGAGGCTTGATCAAAGCGGGGATGCGGAACAGTGAAATATCTGTTCTCAAATAGGCTCTTTCAACTGAAAAAGCTTACCTATGGTCCTTTGGAAATCAGTCAACGGCGCGAAGGCTTGAGGCAATCGCGAAGCAGCAGGCCAAGGCCAGCCGGGTAGTACACCAGATAGCGCCTCCACAGCCGGCCTGGTTCCCTCGTCAGACGGAACAGCCATTCCAATCCTGCGTTTTGCATCCACTTGGGCGCTCGTTCCCCTTGGGGGCCAAGTATTTCAAAGCTGCCGCCAACGCCGGCCAAGACCAGGTCGGGCACCGCGCTTCTGAGCATGAAGGCCAACTGGTCTTGTTTGGCGCCGCCCAAGGCCAGAAAAAGCATTCTGACCTCATTCTCCCGCAGCGCATTTGCAAACTCCCGGATCTGCTCAGGGCTCAGATCCACACGCCCGTCAAACAGGTATCGGCAGGCCCGGACGGCGGGCTCGCCGTATTTGGCCAACGTTGCGGCCGGCTTCACGCCCCCGATCACCGCATAGGCTGGAATGCTGGGTAGCCGGAGGTAGGCATCCACAAGATCCACACCAGTGGTGCGCTGAGGGATGGCCTGATCGGGTCCCTTGACACGCGAGGCCCATACCAGAGGCATTCCGTCGGCGGTGATGAGGTCTGCCTGGGCCAGGAGGTCACGGGCGTGCGGATCGCGTGCAAAACGCGCAAGCATCTCGGTGTTCAAGGTGAGCACCCAGGTGCCTTTTCTCTGCCCGATGCGTGCGAGGATGTTGTCCAGCGTCTGCTTCATGGTTGCGCGCGAAACGGGCAGGCCGCACAGGACGCAATGGTCACTCATGGGGTGTATTCCGGTTGGGCAGGCCTGAACCATCGCGGATGCGATGTAGCCTCTTGGTATTGTCCACCTACTTGTATTCGATGATGTGGCGCGTTCCGCCGCGAAGCCGCGACAGATGGAACTTCATGGCCCCCTGGGCTTCAGCGAACTTGCCCAGGAGCATGAAGCTGCTTTCACGCAACGAGCCACTTCGAAGCAGCAGACGTATCCATTGCACGGGATAGATGGCCGCAAGGATTGCTGCAGAAGCACCCGCGAGAAGCGCGGCAAGCACAATGGAGGCCGGCAGCAACACTCCCCACAACCAGGCGCGGCGTGCTTCCCTGACCCAGAAGCGTTCCGGTGACGATCCGTGCAACCAGGCTCCTTCCGCAAACGCATGACCCGACCGGACCGTGCGCACCCACCACTGTCCAAGGCGGGTGATGTTTGCATCGTGAAGGGTCATTTCTAGGTCGAGCCGGTGGATACGCCAGCCCGCCTGTCGAAGTCGGAAGCACAACTCCGGCTCTTCGCCGGCGATCATGCCGTCCCTGTAGCCAGACACGGCCTGGAGAGCCTCAACGCGCATCATTGCATCGCCACCACATGCCTGCGTATCGCCAACGGGGGTGTCCCATTCCTCATCACACATTGCGTTGTAGATGGTGCGTTCGGGGTAGCGCTCACGTCGCCTGCCACAGACCACGGCGTGCGTCGGGTGCTGCGTCAGGAAAAGACTGGCGGCCTGCAACCACCCGGGCACCATCTCGCAGTCTCCGTCCACAAATTGGACAAGGGTGACATCGGGGAATCGCTGAAGGAGTTGGCGCAAGCCGGTGTTTCTTGCGCGCGCTGCGGTGAACGGTTGCGACATGTCGAGATCGACGACCACCGCGCCGAGGTCCGCGGCCATCTGGCTGGACCCATCGGTTGACCCTGAGTCGACGTAGACGGTGGCTGGCACGGCGGGCAGCAGAGACAGCAGGCACCTTCGCAGTCGCTCGCCTTCGTTGCGCCCTATCGCAACCACACCCAGCTTGTGTTCATGCATGTGAATGGTCTTCCCGATGGCCGGGAGGGCGACATACACAACGCCTTCCGCATTTGTCGGAGTTCAGAAGTATTAAAACTTCCGTTCGATCCTAGCATTGATCAACAGTCGACCGTGAGGTCGGGGACGGTGATCATCGTTTTCCGTTCGGCGAAGCAGGAAAAGCTGGACTGATGCAGGCGCGCAACGCCTCTGGACCTCGCGGCGGCGTCTGTAAGCGGTTTGTAGTCTCGGTGCTATGCTGCCGCCGGTCTTCCCCCGTGTTGCGTGTCAATGAACCACAGGTGCTGAGAATGCAGATATCCCAATTGCGTGCAACCGGTCTGATTCGGCGCAATTCACTCTCTTTCATAGAGCATGTGTTTTCGCTGAACGAGAGGCGCCAGCCACTGGTCAGCTTCCAGGATGAAGCTTCGGCCCGGGAGCCGCTGGGCATCGTGATCGAAGACTGCATCGTTCCCGATGCGGGAGGGGGCTGGTTCCGCCAGCGGCATGCGCTGATCCGTGACGACCTGCCGGCACAGGTCACCTTCACCTCGGGAACAGAAGGCAAACCCAAAGGCATTGTGCTCAGTTATTCCAATCTGGCCGACGCAGCCGAGCGAATCATCGACCAGATGCGGCTGACCGCGGAGGTTCGCGAATATGTCGGAGTTCCTGTCACGCACAGCTTTGGCATGGCGCGTATTCGTGTTGTGAGCGCGGTGGGGGGACAGTCTTTCATCCCCTCGCGTGGCTTCGACCCCTTCGAGTTGGCGCGCATGCTCGATGCCGGCGAAGTGAATGCTCTGTCCGCTGTACCGACCCTGCTTCGAATCCTGCTCCAGAAGCCGCAGGTCATCGGTGAGGCGGGCAAGAAGCTGCGATGGATGGAAATCGGCTCCCAGTACATGACCGCAGCGGAAAAGCGCGGCATCCGAGATCTCTTTCCCAACGCACGGATCATTCAGCACTATGGCCTGACCGAGGCCTCCCGCAGCACGTTTCTGCAGATCTCGGAGGCTTCCGACGAACTGCTTGAGTCGGTGGGGCGGGCGGTTGGAAAAACCGAGGTGGGCATTTCCCCTGAGGGTCGCATCAGGATTCGGGGCCCGCACGTGGCCCAATGGCGCCTCGAGGGCGATCAGCTGCGTGCATTGCCCGATTCCGATGGCTGGCTGGTCACCGGTGACCTGGGGCATCTCAAAGACGGGCATCTCTTCTTCGATGGACGGGCGGACGATCTCATCAACAGCGGTGGCGTGAAGATCAACCCCGACATCCTGGAAGAGAAGATCGGCAAGCTGCTGCCGCAAAGCGGACGGCTGGTCGTGGCCAAGGTGCCCGATGCACTCCGCGGGGAAGGTGTCCTTGTGGTGGCGGAGTCCGCTGACATGCCCCCCACCCAGCTGAAGACGGCTTCGAGCGATGCCTTG
Organism: Hydrogenophaga pseudoflava; assembly: GCF_031020795.1. Lineage (GTDB taxonomy): Bacteria > Pseudomonadota > Gammaproteobacteria > Burkholderiales > Burkholderiaceae_C > Hydrogenophaga > Hydrogenophaga pseudoflava_A. The sequence goes on along the minus strand of NZ_JAVHJP010000006.1, from coordinate 83,001 downwards.
AAAGCGCTGGGCCTGGACGTCGGCGAGGCCCTGCACGTGAAGGTCGTGCCGTCCATTCCCCAGACAGCGACAGGCAAGCCGTTGCGCCGCCTGCTCACGGAGGAGTTTGTTCAGGAAACCAAGCAGGCGCGGAGCACGCCCCAGGCCGCACAGCCACGGGCCAATGATGTACTGGGCTTCTTCCAGCAGTTTTTCCCTGGACGCAGGATCGATGAAGGCGCCAGTTTCGAGGCACTCGGCGGCGACTCGCTGGGCTATATCCAGTTTTCAATGGGGTTCGAGGATCGGTTTGGTCCCCTGCCGAGCGGGTGGGAGTCCCTGACTGTCGCGCAGTTGCAGGAAGCCGTCCGTTCTTCTCCGAAAAAAGCACTTCCTCGGCTGGAGGCAGCCACGCTGACCCGTGCTTTTTTCATGATCTGCATTGTTGCCTTGCACCTGGACACCTTTGTGTACAGCAGCAACTGGGGCGCCGCCTACTTTTTGTTCCTCTTGGCCGGCTACAGCGTCATGCGCTTCCAGTGGCCCGAGATCAGCCGCACCGGAAAGGTGGGAACGATTCTGTGGACGGTGCTCCGCATTGCGGTACCGACCGTGATGGTGGTTGCGGCCCTGCAAATCTGGGCGCACGAAACGGAATTGAAGCCTTTGTTGCTGATCTCCAACCTGTTTGATCCGCGCGAGTATCGCGTTGCGTATTTCTATTTCGCCGAAATATATATGCAGCTGCTGTTGCTGCTTGCGGGCTTGTTCTCTTTTGAGAGGGTTAGAATTGAGTTCAGGGTGCGGCCGCTAATCAGTGGCTCGGTTTTCCTCGTATTTTCAATCCTGTTGAGTTATGTTGCTGAGTTTGTTTGGGATACCAACTATCTTTATCATCGTACTCCGACCTGGTATCTTTGGACGGTGGCATGCGGCATGCTCATCGCCAGCGCTGCGTCCCGTGGTGTGCTCACTCGCCTGATGGTGATGCTGATTGTGGCTGTTGCTGTTGTAATTCATCACGGATTCACTTCGGCAACCTATTACATCCTCTCTGGTTGCGCGCTGTTGTTGTTCTGGCCCGAAATTTCAGTTCCTGCGTCCGTCAAGAGGGTGGTTGGTGAAATTGCCGGAGCATCCATGTTCATGTATCTCAGCCATTACCAGGTCAAATCTATAGTGACCCGGTTATTTCATGCTCCTTCTCCCTGGGTGGCGCTCTTTGCTGCGGTGATCGGTGGTATTTTGTTTGCCCGTGTCTATTATTGGGGTGAGGGTCGTGTGTTGGCGTTTGGCAGGCGGCATCGATGGTGGGGTCAAAAGTAATCACGGAACATTGATTGAGGCTCTGCAAAATGTGTGGCGTGCCACGAATAAGTGCCTCCTGGTCATTTTCAGTGATTGTGACGGCCTGAATTCCCCCAGGCAGGGTCTCTGCATGAAGAAATCCAGATTCAGCGAAGCGCAGACAGTCGGCATCCTCATGGAGGTCTAGAGATGGGTGCCACAGTCGGTGAGACGTGCAGGAAGCACGGCATCAGCGAGCCGACGTAATACAAGTGAAAGAGCCAGTTCTCGAGCATGACGGTCTCGCACCTGGCGCAGCTTCGCCAACTGCAGGACGAGAACGCCAAGCTCAAGCGCATGTGCACCGACCCGGCACCGACGCACCACGCGCTCAAGGACGTCGAGGCCAGCACCATTACCCGCTCCACGCTGCGTCACCGACCCCTTGCGCATGACGACTCCGTAGTCACCATCTTCATCCAGACGCATGGCGCTCACCCCGCGCAGAAGGCCTATGCCGAACGATTCAACAAGACCTACCGCACCGAGGTGCTGGACTGCTGCGTCTTCGTGTCACTGCAGGAAGACGTGACATGACGGCCGACGGGCTTCACCGCTACAACCAAGAATTCGAGGGGGCTTCAATTGCACCATTTCGTCGAACTGGTTCATGAAACCGTCGTGCTTGATCTCTGATCATCCCGCTGAAAGCCACGCACATGCCAACAAGCGGCCAGTAAACAACAGGGATTGCAATGATGCTGCTTACCGTGTAGATGATGAACATTGTTGCCAAAACCGTGGAAAACAGCGCGCGCCCCATTATTTCGGCCTTAGGGCTTGCCCGATTGGAGTCTCTTGAATGCTTGCGAAGCTGATGAAGTGCGCTTATGAAGATGCCCGCAAATAGAGTCAGGCCAATTATTCCGGAGTAGAGGGCGGCGCCGACGTAAGAATTGACGACGTCAATAATTTTCTCACCTTGCATCATCACTTGCAGTTCTGGGGCGCTCAGGAAGTCAAACGAGCCAAGCAGAAGATGTCGTTCAATCACAGGCAATGCTGAAGCAATAAGATTTGCGCGGTATTCGACGTTGCCTTGGTCGGAGGTTCCGATGATTGGCAGCATGTCAATCAGTCTCTGGCCGCTTGGAATCAGACTCATAACGGAGAAGGCGATGAGCGCGCTCAGCATCAAGATGCTCAGGCGTTTGAGCGCCTTCGGCCCAATGGAGATGTGAGTTGCCACAAGCAACAGGCAGCCGATCCAAGGCCCTCTGGATAAGGATGCCACGATGCCTCCCGTTAGCAAGGCTAGGCCGAGAAATCTGGACAGAGATGTGGACAGGAACTCTTTCAGATAGAGGAAAAATCCAAGTGCAACGACCAAAACATACCCAAGAACGATCGAGTTTCCAACTGTTGCATTGGGGCGCAAGAAGCCTGAGCGCATGAGATATCCGCCAAACATCCACTCGTTCACTCCAAGGGCACCGAGAACTGCAGAATAGAGCTTCCAGTTGCGAAGCATTTCAAAGATCGCAACAAGTGAAAGAATCATCGAAGCAATGACAAAGCCAGTCATTGCCTGCCTGAACCCTTCCTCGTTGCGAATGCTCCGGCTAGCCACGTAGTAGGGAAGGAATATGTCCACCCAAAGCGTAAGCACGGTGCGAAGCCCGCTGGTAATGTTCCCGGGGCGAAATGCAAGCATCGACATGAGCGAGAGATAGCCCAGCACCCACCAATCAACGGGTGAGCTGCCGATGCGCGAGGTACTGGATCGCTGGAGTAGCACCAATGCGACCGGGAGCAACAAGGTCACGCCGAGCAGCCGGTAATGGTCCAGCACCCATAGATGGTCGATGATGCCCAGTCCGGGGATCTCTGCCGGCACGGGAGGAGAGACGAACAGCAGGACGAAATAGAGTCCCATCACGTGCTCCTCGCGCCGCCGATAGACAAGTAGGAGAGCACCCGTCACGAGAATGCAGACCCACACGCTGTTGGACAAGAACAGCACCAGCGTGGCCGCTACCCAGAGATTGCGCCAGCGCTTGTAGGTGGCCTCTGGGATCAGCTGGGTCATCGCGCCACGGGCGACCTGGAAGAACACCAGGCTGAGGGCCAACAACACGATGAGAGCGCGCACATGTTCAGCCATAGCAGTGAATTCGTGGGCTCAAGTCAGGGGGGCGAACTTCACCACAGCAGCAGCCGTGGCCGAAGGTCCTTGGATGAAGATGCGTGCCGGCTGCATGCTGCCAAAGCGCTGGCACTGTCGGGAAAACAGTCAGTAGTAGGCGTTCTGGGGGGGCGATTCGTCCTTGTTGAGGACGACACCCAGCAGATTGGCCTTCGAAAGCCGGGTCATGGCCTCCTCGACTTCCGTTTGGGTCGACACGCCACTCCCGACAACCATCAGAACACAGTCGACCCGTGGAAGCACGCTCATGACGTCGTCGGCGGCCAGAACCGGTGGCAGGTCGAAGATCACGATGCGATCACTGTAGCGCTCTCGCAGATCCTTGATCAGCTTGCCTACTTTCGTAGACGAAAGCAGCTCCGATGCGCCATTGACCGCCCGATTGGTCGGCAACACGACAAACCGCTCGATCCCGGGGTTGACCAGGGTGTCTGCCAGGCTGGCATGCCCTTCCAGGAATTCGTTGAGAGACTTAGGGCGGCTCAAGCCCAGAGACCGCGCCACGCTGGGACGGCGCAAGTCGAAGTCCACCAGCAGCGCCGTACGGTTGGTCTGCTGGGCAATGCTGATGGCCAGATTGATGGAGACCACCGTTTTGCCGGACTCTACGCTCGGGGAGGTGATGGCGAGCGTTCGCCAGCCAGCCTCGTCCATCTTCTGCAGCACTTGCGTTCGCAAGACATCAAACGCCCAGCTTGCCGGATGGGTTTTCTGATGCGCCACCACGCGGTGACGTTCCAGGTGTTCAGGGTCCAGAGACACGACAGCGGTCTGTGCGTACTGCACGGCTCCCAAGTCATCGGGCGTGTCTTCCTCCCCAACATCCTGCTCACCGGACATCCCTGAATCACGATGGTGTGGGTGAGGTTGGGCGCCCGGAGAAATCAGATCGGCTCTGGAAGCCTTTGCCTTCTCGATTGCAAGCTTGATGCGTTCCATGTGACGGCTTCCTTCAACCCAGATGGGAGAACAAGGAGATCAAAAGGGTCTGAAGGGGGATGAACACGAAATGGATCACTGCAATTCCAGCCAGCACAAAGGCGGCTGCGAGCTTCAGAAGCCGCTTTCGCAGGACTTGGGTGGACTGTGCCTCGTCGGCGGTTGTGATGTACGGGACCACCACCAAGGGGCGCTGACCCGTCAGGGCCGTGAGCGAGTTGATCCCCCGTACGCGGGCAAAGATCATTTCAAGCACGACAACGATCGCCGCGGCCGCCGCAAGCGCCACGAAAAAACCAAGGGCGACGAGCTTTCGGCGGTCCGGTTTGATCGGGTATTCGGGCAGCAGTGGCGGCTCCAGCAAGGTGAAGCGCTCTCCTTGTCGTCCCCCTTCAAGATTCTGAACGATCTGCGCAGAGAGTTGCTTGGACCGCAGGTCTTCGTACTTCGTGCGAGTGGCATCGTAGTCACGCTGAAGCGCAGTGAGGTCGCGCTCTACCTGAGGAGCACGGGCCACCTGAGAGCGTTGCTGGGCGATGGCGTTGCGGAGGCTCCTTTGCTGGTCTGCAAGCAAATCTGCCCGTGCTCGCGCAGTTCGACTTTGCGCCTCGAGCCGTGACACGGCGAGTCTGGCCTGCGCAGCCATGGCGTCGCGTGTCGGGCTGCTGACGGTGGCCTCCGTGCGCACGGTACGCTCCAGCAGGTCGATTTTCTGCCTCTGAGCCCGGACGTCCGGGTGGTCGTCGGTGTAGGTACCTCGCAGGCGGGCCAACTCCGAGCGGGCACGCTCCAGATCCTGCTCTGCGGCCGATGGGCCGGACGGCGTGACCGTCCCGGGAGCCAGGACGCCTGAGCGGGCCCCGGCCAACTCCACTTCCAGTGTCTGCAACTCATCGAGCGCCATGCGATGCTCGCGTTCTGCGGCTCTGAGATCGCTTTCCAGCGCCTGGATGTTCGTCAAGGCAACCACCTGGCCGTCCTCCGAAGCGCCACCTTGCGAGCGCTTGTAGGCGGCGATGCGTTGCTCCAGGTTTTCAAGTTGCGCCTTGACCCGGTCGGCCTCCTGGCTCAGAAACTCGTTGGCTCTGGAGGCTTGCTCGACCCGCTCCCTCACACTGCTCTCAAGAAACAGCTGGATCAGTGCATTGGTGACTTCCAGGGCTTTTTCCGGTTCGCTGTGTTGAAACGAAATGGTGAACGCGAGGTTGTTGGACGGCCGCTCCCAGGCTGGCATGTTGCCTGTCTGCACATTCACACCGATGCTGGCCCGCATCGCGGTGGCAATGTCGGTGTCCTTCAGCACCACCCCCGGTGGGGGGTCAAAAACACGATGCTCGGCTGCGATGCGCAACAGGCTCTCGCGGGTCATGATTTGTTGGCGCAGCGCCTGAATTCGCTGTTCCGCATTGCCGCCCGAAGAAGGCTGCACCGCCTCTCCGGCAATCGGTGGCCCCTCGACCAGCAATGTGCCGCTGGCCTGGTAGGCGCGCGGAAGCATCAGTGCCACGACCACCGAAGCCCCCAGCACGGCACCAAAGGTCAGGACGATCACCCATGCCCGGCGTCGGATGATGGACAGGTAGTCATTGAAACTCAGTTGGTAGTCGGCCGGCATGTGGGGTCGTCAGTTTAGAAATCGGGGTGCGAATACACCAGTCCAACAGCCACAGAGTGGCCTTTGGCTGTGGGGCCGCCGGCAGGTTTCGCCCGCCGCTGTTCCAGGCCCAGTGACAGGCTCCAGAACCTCGTGAGTTCGGTCTGGATGCGCGCATACGCCACAGAACCGGCGTCGCGCTCTCCGTCCAGGGACTGGGCGTGGCTGACCCCCAAAGACAAGGAGGTATCGATGGTGAGCGGGTAGCTGGCAGAGACATCGAACACCTGCGAGCGGGTGTACCCGGCCACCGAACCGTCTGCACTGACGTCGCGGGACCACTCCACGGAGTAGCCGACGCGTTCTCCCGTGTAGGTCAGACGCAAGGCCCCGACGGGCGCGGTCTTGCCTCTCACGGTGTTGGTGCGCACGGCGCCGGCTGTCGCATTCAGCACGAGGCCTTCACTGATGTCCCGTTCATACCCGGCACTGAGTTCGCTCCGCGATTGCCGTTCACGCCCTCCATCGGGCGTCAGGCGCGACGCTCCGGCCGTGAGCCTGTAACGCGAGTTGGCGCTTGCAGAGATGCGATAGGCAATCGACCCGCTGGTTTCCCTGTGGTTCACCAGCAGAGGCGTGTCGTAGGTGACGCGGTCATGAGAAAAGTCCAGTTCGAGTGCTGTCCCGGCGGTCAGGTTGTAGGTCCAGGTACCGCCCACCGCGCCGGTGCGCTCCTTGCTGTCCAACGTCACCCGGCCAAATTCGGCGAACTCTGTTTCCCGGGTGGAGGCTTCCTCCCACGAGGCACGCAGTCCGAGAACGGCGACAGGACTCGAGTTTTCCCACAGCACACGGACGCTGGGCAGAGTCCGGTTGGCACTCAGGGCGGTATTGCTCGATTTTTCAATCAGTGCACCCAGCGCGAGCTCGGTGCGCGAAGCGCCTTGGGTGGTCTGCAGCGTGTATTGAGGGTGCAGACGGTACAGCGTGACACTGCCGCGGCTTTCAGGCGAGAGGTCGGGGTTGCTGATGCGGACGGCCTCCAGGGGGACGGTCAGCGCGTTCTGGGCCAGAACGGGGGACCATACGAGCGCCTGAAGGGCGAGAGCCAGGGGGGTGAGCTGCGCTTTCATGATCAGGGAACCAGAATGGTGTCGCCGGGCATCAGCACCACGTTGGTGTCGAGCTGGTTGCCCTTGACCAAGTCGTCGTAGCGAACCGGCAGCACGCGTTTGCCCTGAGGCGAATTGCGCAAGACCCGGATGGAGTTCCCGTCCGCAAACCGGTCCAGTCCCCCAACCTGACTGAGCATCTGCAGCACGGTGGTCTCCGACGACGTAAGGGTCACGGCGCCGGGTCTGACCACTTTGCCCAGTACAAACACCTGATTGCCGTCGGTGGCCGTAATGGCCACGGTCACGACAGGTTCCGGGATGTACTTTTTGAGCTTCTCGGCCACCCTGGCCTCGACTTCCGGGGTGCTCAGGCCCACCACGGAAACGCGCCCGGCCAACGGGAACGTAATGCTTCCGTCCGGCAGCACACGCACCTCCATCCGCAGCGCCTCGTCTTTCCATACCGACACCATCAAAGCATCGCCGTGCCGCAATTTGTAGGCAGCATCGGATTGAGCCATCAAGGAACCGCTGGCTGCCAACAAGGCTGCAGCCATCACAAACCTGAACAGAGCAGACATGGCAATCTCCAAGAGTCAAAGTCGTTGCAGGGAGCCCGTTGAACAGGCTGGAAGACGAAATTCTCCATGCTTGGACGCAGCCAAGTTTCAAATTTTTACTAACTTTATCTTACGCCAAGTCGGTAAGGGCAAAGCCCGGGCGATCACAGTCCTTCCCCTCTCAAGGAGAAGCCCTGAGCCAGGAAGGACCACTGGCAGAGGTCTCGTCCTTGGTCTGAACGCCGTGACCAGCGGTTCCCGCCGGATGGGGCCATTGTGCGGCGTTTGTCTCGCAACGGGAGGCCGAGTCAGAACGCGTTCTCATGGCAGTGCGGCAAATTTCTCTTTCTGATTACGAAGAGCGGTGTTCGCGATGGCGATGGTCCACGGCTGGCAACGTTCAGGCCTACCCAGGCAAACATGGCGGCCATATCCAATGCGCTGGGGTGCAGCGTTGTCTGGGGGCACCTTTGGGCGGCCCAAAACAAAAAGCCCCAAGTGACTTCAATCACTTGGGGCATATTCTGGCGGAGAGGGCGGGATTCGAACCCGCGGTGGGGATTAGCCCACACACGCTTTCCAGGCGTGCGACTTAAACCGCTCATCCACCTCTCCGCGAAGCCTGCCATTGTAGCAGGCCGCAGAGCGCGTTTTCACTCCTTGGCCTTGGTCGTGCCAATCATCTTCATCGCCGAACCGATCAGGGCCGAGACCTCGCTCATGTTGCCCGGGACGATGAGGGTGGTGGTGGCATCGGCGGCCACCTTGCCGAATGCATCAACGGCGCGTTCGGCCACCTTCAGCTGCACGGCCTGTTCCCCTCCGGGTTGCCGGATGGCGGCAGCGATGCGCTCGATGGCCTGGGCCGTGGCATCCGCCACGGCCGTGATCGCCGCGGCTTCACCCTGGGCCTGGTTGATGGCGGCCTGCTTTTCACCTTCGGAGCGTGCGATAAAGGCCTCACGCTCGCCCGTGGCAATGTTGATCTGCTCCTGGCGGCGGCCCTCGGAGGCGGCAATCAGGGCGCGCTTTTCGCGCTCGGCCGTGATCTGGGCCTGCATGGCGTGCAGGATCTCCTTGGGCGGCGTCAGGTCCTTGATTTCGTAGCGCAGCACCTTGACACCCCAGTTCAGCGCCGCCTCGTCAATGGCCTGCACGACCTGGGCGTTGATGATGTCGCGCTCTTCGAAGGTCTTGTCGAGCTCCAACTTGCCGATCACTGAGCGCAACGAAGTCTGTGCGAGTTGGGTCACGGCGACGATGTAGTTGGACGAGCCGTAGCTGGCACGCATCGGGTCGGTCACTTGGAAGTAGAGGATTCCGTCCACCTGCAGCTGGGTGTTGTCCCGTGTGATGCAGACCTGGCTGGGCACATCCAGCGGAATTTCCTTGAGGCTGTGCTTGTAGGCCACCTTGTCGATGAACGGCACGAGGAAGTTGAGGCCGGGGGCCAGCGAGGCATGGTACTTGCCCAGTCGCTCGACCACCCATGCGTTCTGCTGGGGCACGACCTTGACCGCCCGAATGATGAAGACCGCCGCGATGACGAAGAGAAACAGAGCAATTTCCATGGTGATGTCCCTGTGCTGTTGAAGATTGATGAAAACGCGTTGCGGGGCGGATCACACCCGCTCGACCTTGAGCCGGTTGCCCACGAGTTCCGTGACTCGGTAGTTGCCCGCCTCGGCCACCTGCCCCTGCTCGAGCACGGCGGTCCACTGCGCCCCCCGGTAGCGAACGCTGGCGGTGCCATCGGGCTTCCAGTCGTCCACTCGCAGGGTTTCACCGACGTCCAGGTTCACGCTGCGCAGCGACCGGACCGAGGGATCCCCTTTGTGCTTGCGACGCTGCAGATGACCGATGACCACCGCGGCGGTCCCCACCAGAGCCGCCGCCACCAGCTGGCCTGCGAAAGACACTCCCAGATGAGCGGCGAGGGCGCCGGCGGCCAGACCGACCGCCAGCATGAGCAGGTAGAACGTGCCCGTAAAAAGCTCCAGCGCCACCAGTGCCGCAGCCATCAACCACCACATGGTTGGCTCGTCCATTGAACATCCTCCACGGTATGTGCCACACCCTGTCTGGCAAGCGCCACATTCTGCGTCAAAAGGCCATGGCAAAAGCGCAGCGTCATGTGATTTCCGTACACTTGCGCGCTTTCCTTTTCTTCCCACCCGCCCCGGCTTGAACCGGCTGGAGATCCGCGATGAAATTCCGCTTTCCCATCGTCATCATCGACGAGGACTTCCGTTCCGAGAACACCTCGGGTCTGGGCATCCGAGCCCTCGCCCAGGCCATTGAAAGCGAAGGCTTCGAAGTGGTGGGAGTGACCAGCTACGGCGACCTGTCGCAATTTGCACAACAGCAGTCGCGCGCCAGTGCCTTCATCCTGTCCATCGACGACGAGGAGTTCACGCCGGGGCCGGACCTGGACCCCGCGGTGCTGAATCTGCGCAACTTCATCGAGGAAGTTCGCCGCAAGAACGCCGAGGTGCCGATCTACGTGCACGGTGAGACGAAGACCAGCCGGCACCTGCCCAACGACGTGCTGCGCGAACTCCATGGTTTCATCCACATGTTCGAAGACACGCCGGAGTTTGTGGCGCGCCACATCATCCGGGAGGCCAAGAGTTACCTGGAAGGCATCCAACCGCCATTCTTCAAGGCGCTCCTGGACTACGCCGAGGACGGCTCCTATTCATGGCACTGCCCGGGGCATTCGGGGGGCGTGGCTTTTCTGAAAACGCCCGTTGGCCAGATGTTCCACCAGTTCTTCGGCGAGAACATGCTGCGCGCCGATGTTTGCAACGCCGTGGAGGAACTGGGCCAGCTGCTGGACCACAACGGCGCCATTGGGGCCTCCGAGCGCAATGCGGCACGCATCTTCAATGCCGACCACTGCTTCTTCGTCACCAACGGCACGTCCACCTCGAACAAGATGGTCTGGCACCACACGGTGGCGCCCGGCGATGTGGTGGTGGTGGACCGCAACTGCCACAAGTCCATCCTGCATTCCATCATCATGACCGGGGCGATCCCGGTCTTTCTCAAGCCTACGCGCAACCATTACGGCATCATCGGACCGATCCCACAGAGCGAGTTCGAGATCCAGGCCATCAAAGAGAAGATCCGTGCCAACCCGCTGCTGGCGGGTGTCGACGCAGAGACGGTCAAGCCGCGCATCCTGACCCTCACGCAGTCGACCTACGACGGCGTGCTCTACAACACCGAGACCATCAAGAACCTGCTCGATGGCTATGTCGACAACCTGCACTTCGACGAGGCGTGGTTGCCGCACGCGGCCTTTCACCCGTTCTACGGCACCTACCATGCCATGGGCAAGAAGCGCGCTCGCCCGCAGCAGTCGGTGGTGTACGCCACGCAGTCCATTCACAAGCTGTTGGCGGGCATCAGCCAGGCCAGCCATGTGCTGGTGCAGGACTCGCAGAGCACCAAGCTGGACCGCCACCTCTTCAATGAGGCCTACCTGATGCACACCTCCACGTCGCCGCAGTACAGCATCATCGCCAGCTGCGACGTGGCCGCAGCCATGATGGAGCCGCCCGGCGGTACGGCGCTGGTGGAAGAGAGCATCGCCGAAGCACTCGACTTTCGCCGCGCGATGCGCAAGGTGGAAGCCGAGTTCGGACAAGACGACTGGTGGTTCAAGGTGTGGGGACCGGACGACCTGGTGGAAGAGGGCATCGGTCGCGCCAGCGACTGGGTGCTCAACCGCAAGAAGGACGACAAGGACACCGAGGACGACTGGCACGGCTTTGGCGACATGGCACCGGGCTTCAACATGCTCGACCCGATCAAGGCCACCATCGTCACGCCGGGCCTGAACCTGGACGGGCGCTTCGAGGTCTCCGGCATCCCGGCCTCCATCGTCACCAAGTTCCTGGCCGAGCACGGCGTGGTGGTGGAGAAGACAGGTCTCTATTCGTTCTTCATCATGTTCACCATCGGCATCACCAAAGGCCGCTGGAACACGCTGCTGACCGCGCTGCAACAGTTCAAGGACGACTACGCCAAGAACCAGCCGATGTGGCGCATCATGCCGGAGTTCTGCGCCAAGCAGCCGCGCTACGAGCAAATGGGCTTGCGGGACCTGTGTCAGCACGTGCATACGCTGTATGCCAAGTACGACATCGCGCGTCTGACCACGGACATGTACCTGAGCGACCACACGCCGGCCATGAAGCCCACCGACGCGTTCGCGCACATCGCGCACCGCACCACCGAGCGTGTGGCCATCGACGACCTGGAGGGGCGCATCACCACCAGCCTGGTCACACCCTACCCGCCGGGGATTCCGCTGCTGATTCCGGGTGAGGTGTTCAACCGCAAGATCGTCGACTACCTCAAGTTCAACCGCGAGTTCGCCCGCGAGTGCCCCGGTTTTGAAACGGACATCCATGGTCTGGTGCAGGAGTCCGGACCGGACGGCGTGGTCCGGTACTTTGCGGACTGCGTGAAGGCGGGGTAAGCTGGCACCTCTTCTTCCCGAGGAGTGCCGATGTTTCCTGAGTACCGCGATCTGATCACCCGCCTCAAGGGCACCGACCACCACTTCACGCGTCTGTTCGACAAACACAACGAGCTGGACCAGACGATCAAGAACATGGAAGCCCACATCGAGCCGGGCACCCAGCTCGACATCGAGCGGCTCAAGAAGGAAAAGCTGGCCCTCAAGGACCAGATTTACGCCCACCTGCGCCAGGTCAGCGCCTGAGGCAGCCTAACCGTCAGGGCGGCGTCGGCATTGGCTGCGGCCGAAAGTCGGGACGTTCGCGGAGGAACGCTGCGAAACGGGGCAGGCCGCTGTCGTGCAGCCCATGGTGGCGGTAGGTCACCCAGCTGCCGATGGACGGTGGCCGCTCGCGTTGGGCGTCGGTGAATCCGCTGCCCAGCCGGAAGCGCAGGCCCTCGGGAGTCTCGACCCAGAGCGCGCCCATGCGGCCCGCATGCCGGCCCTTCCCTGGCACGTAGGAGAGCACCTTGGCTTCTGCGTCATCAAAAGGTTTGAGTTTGACCAGGTCGTCACCTCGCACGGCACGGTACAGCGAGTCGCCGCGGTGCAGCATCAGCCCTTCGGCCCCCGCCCGCACGATCGCCTTCAGCCGGCGCTGCAGGCTGGCGTGGTCGGTCACTTTCTCTTGTGGCACCGCGACCACCCACTCGCAACCCAGGCGCTGAAGCAGAGCATGGTAGGCCTGCATGCGTTCGTCGAACACGCCCGGATGAGCGGGCAGATCGAACACCATGAAGCGGATGCGTCGCCACGCCTGGTCGTCCGGTTGTCGCTGTCGCACGGTGCCGCTGGCCTCCTCGAAGTGCCCCCTCCCGGCCCACAGTTCGCCGTCCATGGGCGTGGCGGGCCAACCTTCTATGAACCAGTCCGGCGGTGACAACGGCTCGCCGCCACGCGTCCACAGGCGCTGTCCGTCCCAGTAGCCGCGCACGCCATCGAATTTTTCGCTCACCCAATAGGCCGACAGGTCCAGCCCCGGCCGGTATTTTCCCGCGAGCATGAGCGCGGGAGGTGCCTCGGCCGCGAACGTCGAGACAGGGCACAAAAAAGCACCAGCGAGCGCGGCCAGAAAGCGGCGCCGGCTGGTGCAGTTCATCAGGGAGTTGCGGCAGCGAGGACGGAAATCAGGACACCGAGTCGCTGTCCTTGCTGATGCCCGCGGTCTGGCTGAAGCCGCAGTCCACGTAGGTGATCTCCGAGGTCACGCCCGAAGCGAGGTCCGACAGCAGGAACGCGGCCACGTTGCCGACGTCTTCGATCGTGACGTTGCGGCGCAGCGGGGAGGCCGAGGCCACATAACCCAGCAGCTTGCCGAAGTCCTTGATGCCGCTGGCCGCCAGGGTCTTGATCGGGCCGGCGCTGATGCCGTTGACGCGCATGCCGCGCGGACCCAGTGACTCGGCCAGGTAGCGCACGCTGGCTTCCAGGCTGGCCTTGGCCAGGCCCATGGTGTTGTAGTTCGGGATGGTGCGCAGCGCGCCGAGGTAGCTCAATGTCAGCAGCGCAGCGTTGGTGTTGAGGTAGGGCAGGGCCGCCTTGGCCATCGCCGGGAAGCTGTAGGCGCTGATGTCGTGGGCAATGCGGAAGTTCTCGCGGGTCAGGCCGTCAAGGAAGTCGCCGGCGATTGCCTCGCGCGGAGCAAAACCGATGCTGTGCACGAAGCCGTCGAAGGTCGGCCAGGTCTGCGAAAGGTCGGCAAACAGCTTCTCGATCTGGGCATCGTCACCCACGTCGCAGTCGAAGATCAGGTTCGAGTTGAAATCAGCCGCGAATTCGGTGATGCGGTCTTTGAAACGTTCGCCCACGTAGCTGAAGGCCAGTTCGGCCCCTTGCGCATGACAGGCCTTGGCAATGCCGTAGGCGATGGACCGGTTGGACAGCACGCCCGTGATCAGCAGTTTCTTGCCGGCGAGAAAACCCATTGTTCAGACTCCAGAAAAATTTCCCGCAGAATTGTCGCATGCAAGCCCGTCGAGTCCTTTCCCTTCGCCCACGGCGCATCCTGCCTGCCGTTGGCGCCGTGATGGTCTCGCTGCCCACTTGGGCTGCGCACGGCTATGCGCTGTGGGGGGAACTGCGGTATCCGCCGGGTTTCACGCACTTCGAATACGTCAATCCCGACGCACCCAAGGGCGGCGAATTGCGCCTGGTCAGCAACCTGCGGGTCTCTACCTTCGACAAGTACAACCCGTTCACCTTGCGGGGCAATGCACCGGCCTACCTCTCGTCGCTGATGTTCGACAGCCTGCTGGTGGGGGCGCAGGACGAAACCGGGTCTGCCTACGGCCTGCTGGCATCTGACGTGTCGCTGGCGCCCGACCGGCTGTCGGTGACGTTCCGCATCCGGCCGGAGGCAAAGTTCCACAATGGCCAGCAGGTGCTGGCCGCGGACGTAAAGCACAGCTACGAGACGCTGATCGGGCCCTACACCTCGCCGGTCTACAAGACGATTCTGGACGACGTGGCGGGCGTCGATGTCGTCGACGAACGCACGGTGCGCTACAGGTTCCGGAAGTTCAACCGGGAACTGCCGCTGACGGTCGGTGGCCTGCCGGTGTTCAGCCGCGCCTGGGGCGACGAGAAGGACCCGAAGACCGGCCAGCGCAAGTCCTTCGACCAGGTGGTGATGGACATCCCCATCGGCAGCGGGCCCTACAAGATCGGTCCGGTGCGCTTTGGCCGGGACATCACCTATGTGCGCGACCCGGCCTACTGGGCGAAAGACCTGCCTGTGCGCCGCGGCACCGCCAACTTCGACCGCATCACGGTCAAGATCTACAAGGACAACACCGCGCGGCTGGAGGCGCTCAAGGCTGGCGAATTCGACCTGATGCGATTTTTCTCCGCGGGCGACTGGGCGCGGCGTGTCAATGGCAAGCGCTTCGACAGCGGCGAACTGGTCAAGGCGGAGTTCACCCACAAGCAGCCCACCGGTTTCCAGAGCTATGTGCTCAACACCCGCCGCCCGCCACTGAACGACCTCCGCGTTCGGCAGGCGCTGGGCCTGGCGCTGGACTACGAATGGATGAACCGGCAGATGTTCTTTGGCGCTTACCAGCGGGTGCAGGGTCTGTTCGGCAACACCGATTGTGCGGCTGAAGGAGTGCCATCGCCGGCCGAGCAGGTCTTGCTCTCGCGCTGGCGGCCGCAGCTGCCGCCGGCCGTCTTCGGCCCGGCCTACCGTTCGCCGCGCACCGATGGGGACGACTCGCTGCGCAGCAACCTGCGCAAGGCCCAGGCGCTGTTGCGCGAGGCCGGGTGGACGGTCAGGGATGGCGCGCTGCGCAATGCAAGGGGCGAACCGATGGTGCTCGAATACCTGGACAGCCAGGAAACCGGCGCACGCGTGGTGACGCCCTGGTCGCGCAACCTGGCCAAGCTGGGTGTCCAGCTCAACTTCCGCCCCGTGGACTTTGCGCTGTACCAGCAGCGGCTGCGCACATTCAACTTCGACATCACCTCCATCGCCTATGGCGGCACCCACAATCCGGGTCCGGAATACGCCGACCTGTTCGGCAGCAAGGCCGCCGACACCGAGGACTCGGGCAACTTGGCCGGTGTGAAAAGTCCGGCGGTGGACGCACTGGTCGCCCGCATGGTCGGCGCAGATGACCGGGCCGACTTCCTGGCCGCCTGCCGAGCGCTGGACCGCGTGATCACGCACAGCCACTACCTTGTGCCTCAGTGGTCCTCCAGCACGCACCGCATGGTGTACAACGCTTGGCGCCTCGCACGCCCTGAGGCCATGCCGCCCTACGCCACAGGCGAAGACTGGGCGATCGACACCTGGTGGAAGAAGCCCTGATATGTGGTCCTACATCCTCAAGCGCCTGCTGCTGATGATTCCGACACTGTTCGGGGTGCTGCTGCTGACCTTCGTGGTGATCCAGTTCGTGCCCGGTGGTCCGGTCGAGCAGTACCTTGCGGAGGCGCGTGCCGGGGCTGGCACGGGCGCCGAGGGCGGCTCGGTCTACCGGGGCGCGCAAGGCGTTGACCCGAAGCGGCTTGAGCAGATCAAGGCCCTGTACGGCTTTGACAAGCCGGCGCACGAGCGCTTCCTGCAGATGCTGGGCCAGTTCGCCCGCTTCGACCTGGGCACCAGCTTCTTCCAGAACAAGGCGGTGTCGGATCTGATCATCGAGAAGCTCCCGGTGTCCGTCAGTCTGGGCCTCTGGACCTTCTTCATCAGCTACCTCGTGGCCGTGCCACTGGGCGTGGCCAAGGCGGTGCGCGCGGGTTCGCGCTTCGACCTGGTGACCACCCTTGTTGTGTTGGTGGGCTACGCGATTCCGGGTTTTGTGCTCGGGGTGGCTCTGCTCGTGGTCTTCGGCGGCCAGCTTCAGTGGTTTCCGCTGCGCGGCCTGACTTCGTCGAACTGGGAAGAGCTTTCCTGGGGTGCGCGCATCGCCGACTACCTCTGGCACATCACGCTGCCCGTGACCGCCATGGTGGCGGGCAGCTTTGCCGTCACGGCGATGCTGACCAAGAACTCCTTTCTGGAAGAGATCCGCAAACAGTATGTGATGACCGCGTTTGCCAAAGGGCTGAGCGAACGGCAGGTGCTCTGGAAACACGTGTTCCGCAATGCGCTGATCCCCATCGTGACGGGGTTTCCGGCGGCCTTCATCGGTGCCTTCTTCACCGGAGCGCTGCTGATCGAGACCCAGTTCTCGCTCGACGGACTCGGGCTGCTGGGCTATGAGAGCGTGATCCGGCGCGACTACCCGGTGGTCATGGGCACGCTGTTCCTCTTCACCCTGATCGGGCTGATTACCAAGCTGGTGTCGGACCTCTGTTATGTGTGGGTCGATCCCCGGGTGAAGTTCGACTGATGGCCGCCGCCTCCCTCTCACCGTCCCGCCGCGCCTGGCTGCGCTTCCGGCGAAATCGCCTGGGCTACTGGAGTCTGGTGCTGTTCTGTGCGTTGGTGGTGCTGAGCCTGTTCGCCGAGCTGATCTCCAACGACCGGCCGCTGCTCGTGCGCTACGAAGGCAAGACGTACTTTCCGATGGCGCAGGACCTGCCCGAGACCACGTTCGGCGGCGATTTCGAGTCCGACACCGACTACCTCGATCCCTTCATCCGCGAGCGCATCACCCAAGGGGACAACTGGGCAATCTACGCCCCCAACCCCTACGGACCCAAGACGCTGAACTACTTCGCGAAGGAGCCCAACCCCTCGCGGCCGACGTCAGAGAACTGGCTGGGCACCGACGACCGGGGGCGTGATCTGCTGGCTCAGCTGATCTACGGCTTTCGGGTGAGCGTGTTGTTTGCGCTGGCGTTGACCTTCATCGGGACAGTGCTGGGCATTGTCACCGGTGCGATACAGGGCTTTTTCGGCGGGCGCACCGACCTCGCGTTCCAGCGCTTCATCGAGATCTGGTCCTCCATGCCCGAGCTGTACCTGCTGATCATTTTCTCGGCCGTGCTGTCGCCGAGCATCGGTCTGCTGCTGGTGCTGCTGAGCCTGTTCGGCTGGATGGGCCTGTCCGACTACGTGCGCGCCGAGTGCCTGCGCAACCGGCAGATGGACTATGTGCGCGCTGCGCGCGCCATGGGCCTGTCCAATGCACAGATCATCTGGCGCCATGTGCTGCCCAACAGCCTCACCCCGGTGGTGACCTTCCTTCCGTTCCGCATGAGTGCGGCCATCCTGGCGCTGACCTCGCTGGACTTCCTGGGCCTGGGCGTGCCGCCGGGCACACCCTCGCTGGGCGAACTGCTGAGCCAGGGCAAGAACAACATCGACGCCTGGTGGATCTCGCTATCGACCTTTGGCGTACTGGTCATCACACTGTTGCTGCTGACCTTCATGGGCGACGCGCTGCGGGATGCGCTCGACCCGCGAAAGGCCGACCGATGACGCCGCTGCTGGAGGTCAAGGGCCTGACCGTCTCGTTCGGCGCCCAGGAGGTGGTGCATGGCATCGACTTTTCGCTCGCGGCCGGCGAGAAGCTGGCCCTGGTCGGCGAGTCGGGGTCCGGCAAGACGGTGTCGGCGCTGTCCCTGCTGAAGCTGGTGCACAACGCCGAGGTGCGCGGCACGGCGAAGTTCGCCGGCAGCGACCTGCTGTCGCTGAAAGAACACGCGCTGCGCGGCATCCGCGGCGACCGCATCGCGGTGATCTTCCAGGAGCCGATGACCGCGCTCAATCCGCTCTACAGCGTGGGCGAGCAGATCGTCGAGGTGCTCCAGCTCAAGAAGGGGCTGACCACCGCGCAGGCCCGCGCCGGCGCGATCGAGCTGCTGGCCTCGACGGGCATCTCCGAACCCGCCCGGCGCGCCGGGGCGTTTCCACACCAGCTCAGCGGCGGTCAGCGCCAGCGCGCCATGATCGCCATGGCGCTGGCGTCGCAGCCCCAGCTGCTGATCGCCGACGAGCCGACCACCGCGCTGGACGTCACGGTACGGGCGCAGATCATGGCCCTGCTGTCCGAGCTGCAGCGCCAGCACGGCATGGCGGTGCTGCTGATCACCCACGACCTCCACCTGGTGCGCCACTTCGCCGACCGGGTGGCCGTGATGGAGAAGGGGCATCTGGTGGAGCAGGGTAGCGTTCAGTCTGTGTACGCCGATCCGCAGCATGCCTACACCCGCCGCCTGCTCGCCAGCGAGGCCCGGCGCGATGTGGCCGAGCCCCGCGCCGAGGCGCCGACGGTGCTGGAGGCCCAGGGCCTGCGGGTCAGCTACCCGGTTCCCCTGCCGGGTGTGCGGGGCTGGTTTCGGCGCGGCAGTTTTGTGGCACTTCAGGGCGCCGACTTTTCGGTTCCTGCGGGCACCACGCTCGGAGTGGTCGGCGAGTCCGGGTCGGGCAAGTCCACCCTGGCACTCGCTGCGCTGGGCCTTCTCCCCCACAGTGGCGAACTGCGGGTGGGCGAGACCGGCTGGGCGCAGGCGCGCCAGTCGGGAGGGGACAAGGCGCTGCGCCGGAGGGTGCAGGTGGTGTTCCAGGACCCGTTCTCATCGCTGTCACCCCGTCTGACGGTGGAGCAGATCGTGGGCGAAGGACTGAGTGTTCACGAGCCCGGACTGGACGCCACGCAGCGCCGGGAGCGGGTGAGGGCGGCGCTGGCCGATGTGGGCCTGGTGCCCGAACCGAGCCAGGCCGATGACTGGTTGCAGCGCTATCCGCATGAGTTTTCGGGCGGACAGCGCCAGCGCCTGGCGATCGCGCGCGCGTTGATCGTGCAGCCACAGCTGCTGGTGCTGGACGAGCCCACCAGCGCGCTGGACGTGACGGTCCAGCAGCAGGTGCTGGCTCTGCTGCAGCGACTGCAGCGGGAGCTCGGGCTGAGCTACCTGCTGATCACCCACGACATCGCGGTGATCCGCGCCATGGCCCACGAGGTGCTGGTGCTCAAGGACGGTGTCGTGATGGAGCGCGGCCCGGTCGAGCAGGTGCTTCGGGCCCCGAAAAACGCATACACGCAGGCACTTGTCAGCGCCGCGTCCTGAGCTTCCATTAGGATCAGAGCCGGCGCACAGACGCCTTGCCGAGCTGCCTCGCCCCCGTCCACACGCTGCCTTCCATGACCCAAGCTCCCAAGCCCGCGACGACACGTACCATGCCCGTGGACATGATTTCGCCGACCCGCTGGATCGAACGCGGCTGGGAGGATTTGCGAGCAAACCCGCTGCCGGGCCTGGTGCATGGGCTGGCCCTGGCACTGTTCGGATGGCTGCTGCTCTGGCTGGCGGCGGACCGCTTTTGGCTCCTGGCTGGTGCGTTTTCGGGCTTCCTGATCGTGGCCCCGGTGCTGGCGACGGGCCTGTATCACATCAGCCGCGAGCGGGCCGCCGGCCGCAAGGCGGGGCTCCGTGATGTGGTCGCGCTCTGGCGCTCCTTCGACGGCCGGCTGGTGCGTTTCGGGGTGTTGCTGGGACTGGCAGGAACAGGCTGGGTCATGGCTTCGGCTGGACTGATCACCCTCTGGTCGACGACGCCCATCCTCAAGCCTGTGGACTTCTTCCGGCATGTGGTGCTGGTCAAGGAGGTCGGCCTTTTCGAGGCCTGGCTCGTGCTGGGCTCGCTGCTGGCGGCTCCTGTTTTTGCATCCAGTGTGGTCGCCATTCCCATGCTGATCGACAAGAGCGTGCCCGTGAGCATGGCGGTGAACGCCAGCTGGCGTGCGGTGGCCGACCATCCAGGGCCATTGGTCTGGTGGGCGGTCCTGATCGCAATGCTGGTCGGACTGGGCATGGTCACCGCTCTGGTCGGGCTGGTGGTGGTCATCCCGCTGATCGCCCATGCCAGTTGGCACGCCTACCGCGACCTCACTGGCATCCCATCACCGGCTTCTGCCCACTGAGCCGGACGGCTTCCCTGTCATGGAAAACACGATATTTGGTCTGACCGAGGGTCAGATCGCCCAGTTCGGCCTGACCTTTGGAGTCGGGGCCTTCATTCTCTACATGCTGTTCATCGTGTTGAACCTGGCACTGGAGTCCAAAGCCGGCAAATTCGGCACCTTCATCATTTTTCTGGTGCTTTCGCTCGGAATGATGGGTTTCATGGCCAAAAACGTCATCCAGTGGGTGCTCGGGATCTGAGAGGTTCCCGGCTTCATTGCTATTGCAAGAAAGGTGCCGTACAGAGTACAATGCTGGCTTCACGACCAAATGGGCGGGTAAATACCGGCCCTTTTTTTTTGGCCGAACGCTTTCCGGAATATCGATTCCATCCACCCACAAGGCTGCAACACAACCGATGAGCTGGCAGGACACCATTGCGCAAACCGTGACAGGACTGGGTTTTGACCTGGTGGATCTGGAGCGTTCGGCTGGTGGCTTGCTCCGGGTGACGATCGATCTGCCATGGCACGCGCCGCAGCCCGGCGAGCCTGCCGCCCCCGAGCAGTTCGTGACGGTCGAAGACTGCGAGACGGTCACCCGGCAGCTGCAGTACCTGCTGGAGGTCGAAGGTCTGGATTACCGGCGACTGGAAGTGGGTTCGCCCGGCATCGACCGGCCGCTGCGCCACGAGGTGGACTACCAGCGGTTCCAGGGCGAGGTCATTGATCTGACCCTGAAGGCGCCGATCGGCGCCACGGGCGGTGCGGTGGCCGCCAACAGGAAAAAGTTTCGCGGCACGCTGGAGCGGGCCGCCGACGGGGTGATGTGGCAAGTGGTCTGGAGCGACGAGCCACCCGTCAAACCGGGGCAGCGCGTGAGCAAGAAGCGCGAGCCCGCGCCCCTTCAGGCGCTGACGTTTGCCTTGGCCGATGTCCAGCAGGCCCGTTTGGCGCCGATTGTGAATTTCAAGGGGCGGCGTGCCGGCTCCTGAGTTTTTGTGTGATTTGAGAGAAGAGATACGGAAAGGTAGGCGACTGAAATGAATCGCGAAATGTTGATGCTGATCGATGCCATCTCGCGCGAGAAGAACGTCGAACGCGACGTCGTGCTCGGTGCTGTCGAACAGGCGCTGGCCTCGGCGACCAAAAAGCTCTACAAGGGTGAGGTCGACATCCGTGTCGCGATGGATCCGGACACCGGCGCCTACGAAACCTTCCGCCGCTGGCTCGTGGTGCCCGATTCGGCCGGTTTGCAGAACCCCGACGCCGAGGAGTTGCTGAGCGACGCCCGTGACGACATTCCGGACATCGAAGAGGGTGACTACATCGAGAAGCCGGTGGAGAGCGTGCCGATCGGCCGCATCGGCGCCATGGCCGCCAAGCAGGTGATCCTGCAGAAGATCCGCGACGCCGAACGCGAGATGCTGCTCAACGACTTCATGAGCCGCGGCGACAAGATCTTTGTCGGCACCGTCAAGCGCATGGACAAGGGCGACCTGATCGTCGAGAGCGGCCGTGTCGAAGGTCGCCTCAAGCGCGGCGAGATGATCCCGAAAGAGAATTTCCGCACCGGTGACCGCGTGCGCGCCATGATCATGGAGGTCGATCTGACGCTGCGCGGTGCGCCCATTCTGCTGTCGCGCTCGGCGCCGTCATTCATGATTGAGCTGTTCCGCCAGGAAGTGCCCGAAATCGAGCAGGGACTGCTGGAGATCAAGACCTGCGCCCGCGACCCCGGTTCGCGCGCCAAGATCGCCGTGCTCTCGCACGACAAGCGCATCGACCCCATCGGCACCTGTGTCGGCGTGCGTGGTTCCCGCGTCAACGCGGTGACCAACGAGCTGGCGGGCGAGCGCGTGGACATCGTGCTCTGGTCCGAAGACCCGGCTCAGTTCGTGATCGGCGCGCTGGCGCCGGCCAACGTCGTGTCCATCGTGGTCGACGAAGAACGACACGCCATGGATGTGGTGGTGGACGAGGAAAACCTGGCGATCGCCATTGGCCGTGGCGGCCAGAACGTCCGCCTCGCCTCGGAACTGACCGGCTGGCGCATCAACATCATGACCGCCGACGAGTCGGCGCAGAAGCAGGCCGAAGAGGCCGACGGCATCCGCAAGCTGTTCATGTCCAAGCTGGATGTGGACCAGGAAATTGCCGACATCCTGATCGAAGAAGGGTTCACCAGCCTCGAAGAGGTGGCCTATGTGCCGCTGCAGGAAATGCTGGAGATCGAGTCCTTCGACGAGGACACCGTCAACGAGCTGCGTGCCCGTGCCAAGGACGCACTGCTGACGATGGAAATCGCCCGTGAGGAAAGTGTGGAAGAGGTGTCGCAGGATCTGCGCGACCTCGAAGGAATGACGCCCGAGCTGGTGGCCAAGCTGGCCGATGGCGGCGTGCACACCCGCGACGAGCTGGCCGATCTGGCCACCGACGAACTGACCGACATGACCGGACAGACGCCTGAAGAGGCTACCAACCTGATCATGCGCGCCCGCGCTCACTGGTTCTCCGGTGAGGAGTCGCCTGCCTCCAACTGACCCGCGCAGGCCCGAGCGGAGAACACACACCTATGACCAGTACCACCGTCGCCGAATTGGCCGCTGAGCTGAACAAGCCCACCACCACCCTGCTGGAGCAGCTGTCTGCTGCCGGGGTGCCCAAAACCGCAGGGACCGATGTGGTCACCGAGACCGACAAGCAGAAGCTGCTGGGCCACCTCAAGGCCAGTCACGGAACCGCCGGTGCCGAGCGCAAGAAGATCACCCTGGTGAAGAAGTCCACCACGGAAATCAAGCAGGCCGACGCCACCGGGCGCGCCCGCACCATCCAGGTTGAAGTGCGCAAGAAGCGTACCTTCGTCAAGCGAGACGACGAGGTGGCGGCGGAAGCGCCGATGGAGGCTGAAGCACCTGCAGCCCCGGCGGTGGATCCGGTCGAGCTCGCTCGCCGGGAGGAAGAGGCCCGCCGCCAAGCCGATCTGCTGCGCCGTCAGGAAGAAGAACTGCTGGTCAAGCGCCAGCAGCGTGAGGCGGAAGAAGCCCGTCAGGCGGAACTCGCGCGCCAGGCCGCCGAGGCCGAAGAGGCCGCTGCGCAGGCGAGACAGCAGGCGGCGGCCAAGACGGCTGCATCCGTCGACGCTGCCAAGGAAGAGGCGGCCAAGGAAGAGCAGCGCCGGGCTGCTGCGGTGGCCGAGCGCGAAGCCGCTGCCAAGGCCGAGGCCGACAAACAGGCCGAAGCCCGCAAGGCCGAAGAGTCGCGTGCGCAAGACCTGCTGGAGCGTCGGCGCAAGGCCGAGGCCGAGGCCGCCAACATCCGCGCGATGATGGCCGCCCCCGCCAAGACCCTGGTGGCCAAGAAACCGGAACCAACGCCCGATCCGAAGGCCATCAAAGGCACGCTGCACAAGCCGGCGGGCACGCCGGCCGCCAAGACGGCCACCGCGGGTGCACCGGCAACCCCTGGCGCTGGTGGCAAGAAGGAAGTCAAGTCCGAGAACCTGTCGTCGACCTGGAAGGACGACGCTGCGAAGAAGAAAGAGATCAAGACGCGAGGCGATACCAGCGCCGGTCGCTCCAACTGGCGCAGTGGTCCCAAGGGCGGTGGTCGCCGCGGCGACCGCGACAGCCGGGACAATGCCCAGAGCAGCTTCGTGGCCCCGACTGAAGCCAAGGTCATCGAGGTGCACGTGCCGGAAACCATCACGGTGGCCGAACTCGCGCACAAGATGAGCCTGAAGTCCTCGGAGGTGATCAAGCAGCTGATGAAGCTCGGCCAGATGGTCACCATCAACCAGCCGCTGGACCAGGACACCGCCATGATCGTGGTGGAAGAACTGGGACACACCGCTGTGGTGGCGGCCCTGGACGATCCGGAAGCCTTCACCGACGAGGAAGCCGGCCAGCATCAGGCCGAACTCAAGCCGCGTGCGCCGGTGGTCACCGTGATGGGTCACGTGGACCACGGCAAGACCTCGCTGCTGGACTACATCCGTCGCTCCAAGGTGGCGGCGGGCGAAGCTGGCGGGATCACGCAGCACATCGGCGCCTACCACGTAGAAACTCCGCGTGGCATGGTGTCGTTCCTCGACACCCCGGGTCACGAGGCGTTCACCGCCATGCGTGCCCGCGGTGCCCAGGCCACCGACATCGTCATCCTGGTGTGTGCGGCCGACGACGGCGTGATGCCGCAGACCAAGGAAGCCATCAAACACGCGAAGGCGGCAGGTGTGCCCATGGTGGTGGCCATGACCAAGATCGACAAGCCGGGCATCAACCTCGAACGTGTGCGCTCCGAACTGGTGGCCGAAGAAGTTGTGCCCGAAGAGTTCGGTGGTGATGTGCCGTTTGTGGGTGTGTCTGCCAAGACCGGCGAAGGCATCGACGCGCTGCTGGAGCAGGTGCTGCTGCAAGCCGAAGTGCTGGAACTCAAGGCGCCGGTCGATGCCATGGCCAAGGGCCTGGTGATCGAAGCGCGCCTGGACAAGGGCCGCGGCTCGGTGGCCACGGTGCTGGTGCAGAGCGGCACGCTCAAGACCGGCGATGTGGTGCTGGTGGGCCAGACCTCCGGTCGTGTGCGTGCCATGCTGGACGAGAACGGCAAGCCCATCAAGGAAGCCGGGCCGTCGATTCCGGTGGAGATCCAGGGTTTGTCCGAAGTGCCTCAGGCCGGCGACGATTTCATGGTGATGGCCGACGAGCGCCGTGCGCGCGAAATCGCCACCTACCGCGCGGGCAAGTTCCGCAACACCAAACTGGCCAAGCAGCAGGCCGCCAAGCTGGAGAACATGTTCACCGACATGTCGGCCGGCGAGGTCAAGGTGCTGCCCATCATCGTCAAGGCCGATGTGCAGGGTTCGCAGGAAGCGCTGGGTGCCTCGCTGCTCAAGCTCTCGACCGACGAGGTCAAGGTGCAGCTGGTGTTCTCCGGCGTGGGCGGCATCAGCGAGTCCGACGTCAACCTGGCGATCGCCTCGAAGGCCGTGATCATCGGCTTCAACGTGCGCGCCGACGTCGGTGCGCGCAAGCTGGCCGAGGGCAACGACGTCGACCTGCGCTACTACAACATCATCTACGACGCCGTGGACGATCTGAAGGCGGCCATGTCCGGCCTGCTGGCCCCCGAAAAGCGGGAAGAGGTCATCGGCTCGGCCGAGATCCGCACCGTGTTCGTGGCATCCAAGATCGGTACCGTCGCAGGCTGTATGGTTACCTCGGGCATGGTCACCCGCAATGCGCACTTCCGCTTGCTGCGCGACAACGTGGTGGTCTACACCGGCGAGATCGACACCCTCAAGCGCCTCAAGGACGACGTGCGCGAAGTCAAGGAAGGCTTCGAGTGCGGTATCAAGCTCAAGAACTACAGCGACATCAAGGAAGGTGATCAGCTGGAGTTCTTCGAGGTCAAGGAAGTGGCGCGGACGCTGTAAGGATCGACACCACCATGCCCCGCAAGGCTTCCTCCGTCCCCAACCGCGGCTTCCGCGTGGCCGACCAGATCCAGCGCGATCTGGCCGAGCTGATTGCGCGCGAGCTCAAGGATCCACGGGTGGGCATGGTCACGATCAATGCGGTCGAGGTCACGCCCGACTACGCCCACGCCAAGGTGTTTTTCAGCCTGCTCACCGGCAATCCGGACGAGACGACACAGGGACTGAACGCGGCGGCGGGGTTCCTGCGCAACGGCCTGTTCAAGCGCCTGCACATCCACACTGTGCCGACGCTGCACTTCGTGTTCGACCGCACCACCGAACGGGCGGCGGACATGAATGCGCTGATCTCCAAGGCTGTTGCGTCGCGTTCCAAGAACGAGGAATGATCATGCAGCGCCACAGCACCAGGGTGCCACGGCGCCCTGTGCATGGGGTGCTGTTGCTCGACAAGCCGCTGGGTTTCTCCAGCAATCAGGCGCTGCAAAAGGCCAAGTGGCTGCTGCGCGCCGAAAAGGCCGGTCACACCGGCACGCTGGATCCGCTGGCCACGGGCGTCCTGCCCATCTGCTTCGGTGCGGCCACCAAGTTCAGCCAGCAGCACCTGGACGCTGACAAGACCTACGAGACCGTGGTGCGCCTGGGCGTGACCACCACCACCGGCGATGCCGAGGGCGATGTGCTGGAAACCCGTCCGGTGACCTGCAGCGTGGGGCAGGTGGTCGAGGTGCTGGACCGCTTCACCGGTCCGATCATGCAGGTTCCGCCCATGCACAGTGCCCTCAAGAAGGACGGCAAGGCGCTGTACGAGTACGCCCGTGAAGGTGTCACGGTGGAGCGTGAGCCACGCGCGGTCACCATCCACGAGCTGGAGCTGCTGGAGTTTCAGCTCGAGGGCGATGAGCCCTGTCTGCACCTGCGTGTGCGCTGCTCCAAGGGCACCTACATCCGCACGCTGGGCGAAGACATCGCGGCGGCGCTGGGCTGTGGTGGCCATTTGCGCCTGCTGCGCCGGGTGCAGACCGGTCCGTTCACGGCTGATCAGTGCATCACGGTCGAAGCCCTGGAGGTCCTGCCGGAAGAACAGCGCCTGCAACGGCTGCTGCCGGTCCAGGCGCTGCTGCCAGACCACACGGCTGTCACGCTCGACAGCGACAATGCCGCGCGTTTCCTCAGCGGCGTGCGCCGCCGTGGGACCTGGGCCGACCTGTCCCGGGTGGCGATCTACGGCCCGCCGCCGGGCACTTCCCATTCGCCGGTCCTGCTGGGCAGCGGCCACACCGAGGCCGGCGAACTCATCCCGGGGCGGCTGCTGAGCCCCATCGAAATACAGCAAATCCTGGAACCTGCAACATGAGCAAACAGATCCGCAACATCGCCATCATCGCCCACGTCGACCACGGCAAGACCACCATGGTGGACCAGCTGCTGCGCCAGTCGGGCACCTTCGCCGAGCACGAAAAGGTCGTGGACACGGTGATGGACAACAACGCCATCGAACGCGAGCGCGGCATCACCATCCTGGCCAAGAACTGCGCCGTGAGCTGGAAGGGCACGCACATCAATATCGTCGACACCCCTGGCCACGCGGACTTCGGCGGTGAAGTCGAGCGCGCGCTGTCCATGGTGGACGGCGTGGTGCTGCTGATCGACGCCCAGGAAGGGCCGATGCCGCAGACCCGCTTCGTGACCAAGAAGGCGCTGGCCCTGGGCCTGCGCCCCATCGTCGTGGTCAACAAGGTGGACAAGCCCGGTGCCAATTGCGACAAGGTGGTCAACGCCGCCTTCGATCTGTTCGACAAGCTGGGGGCCACCGACGATCAGCTGGACTTCCCGGTGGTCTACGCCTCTGGCATCAACGGCTGGTCGTCGCTGGAAGAGGGCGCTCCTGGCGAACAGTGGGGTCCGGACATGTCCGCCCTGTTCGACACCGTGCTGAGCCATGTGCCGGCACACCAGGGTGATCCGGCCGCACCGCTGCAGCTGCAGATTTCGGCACTCGACTACAACAGCTTCGTTGGCCGCATCGGCGTGGGCCGCATCAACGCCGGCACCATCAGGCCGTCCATGGACGTGCTGGTGATGGAAGGCCCGGACGGCAAGAGCGTCAAGGGCCGCGTCAACCAGGTGCTGACCTTCCAGGGGCTTGACCGCATGCAGGTCACCGAAGCCGGCCCGGGCGACATCGTGCTGATCAACGGCATCGAAGACATCGGCATCGGCGTGACGCTGACCGACCCGGCCAACCCGACCCCGCTGCCCATGCTGAAGGTCGATGAGCCGACGCTGACCATGAACTTCTGCGTCAACACCTCGCCGCTGGCGGGCCGCGAAGGCAAGTTCGTGACCAGCCGCCAGATCTGGGACCGACTGCAGAAGGAATTGCAGCACAACGTGGCCCTGCGCGTGAAGGAAACCGACGAAGACGGCATCTTTGAAGTGTCCGGCCGAGGTGAACTGCACCTGACCATCCTGCTGGAAAACATGCGCCGTGAAGGCTACGAGCTGGCCGTGTCCAAGCCGCGCGTGATGTTCAAGGAGGTCGACGGCGTCAAGTGCGAGCCGATGGAGCTGGTCACCGCCGACGTGGAAGAGCAGCATCAAGGCGGCGTGATGCAGGCCCTGGGTCTGCGCAAGGGTGAAATGATCAACATGGAACCGGATGGCCGTGGCCGTGTGCGCCTGGAGTACCGCATCCCGGCCCGTGGCCTGATCGGTTTTTCCAACGAGTTCCTGAACCTGACCCGCGGCTCGGGCCTGATCGCTTCCATCTTCGACGGCTACGAGCCGCACAAGGGCGACATCGGCGGCCGCAAGAACGGCGTGCTGATTTCCATGGACGACGGCGAGATCTTCACCTACGCCCTGGGCAAGCTCGATGACCGCGGACGCATGTTCGTCAAGCCGAACGACCCTGTCTACGAAGGCATGATCGTCGGCATTCACAGCCGCGACAACGACCTGGTGGTCAACGCCACCCGCACCAAGCAGTTGACCAACTTCCGCGTGAGCGGAAAGGAAGACGCCATCAAGATCACGCCCCCGATCGACCTGACCCTGGAGTACGGCGTGGACTTCATCGAGGACGACGAGCTGGTCGAAATCACGCCCAAGAGCGTGCGCCTGCGCAAGCGCCACCTCAAGGAACACGACCGCAAGCGCGCGTTGCGCGAGGCCTGAATCTGAAGCCCCCACTGCGCCTCGGCGTGTGCTGGATGGGGGCTTCTATCGTGTCCAGTCCATGCCTTTCAAGCTGCTCAACCGACTGAGCCACACCCAGGCGGTGTTTCTCATGGTCGCCGTGACCCTGATGTGGTCGATCGCCGGCGTGGTCTCGCGTCAGCTGGAGTCGGCGGCGCGTTTCGAGGTCACGTTCTGGCGCAGCGCATTCACCGCCGTGTCGCTCCTGATCATCCTGCCCCTGTGGCGGGCGGCCGACCGGGCATCCGGAGTCCTGGCCGATGCGCCGTCAGGGCAGGGCCCGCTGAGCCACCATTGGGGCATCCTCGGGGGCTCGCGCGCCTTCTGGGTGTCCGGGGTGTGCTGGAGCGTGATGTTCACCGCCTTCATGCTGGCCCTCACGTTCACCAGCGTGGCCAACGTGCTGGTCATCATGGCGGCGGGGCCGCTGTTCACCGCGGTGATCGCGCGCGTGTTCATCGGGCAGCGCCTGCCTGCGCGCACCTGGGCCGCCATCGTGGCGGCCGGAGCGGGCATCTTCTACATGTATGGCAGCCAGATGTGGGCAGCCTTCACCGACCCGGCGGCCAACGCCTCGGGCCTGGTGCTGGGCTCGCTGGCTTCGTTGTGCGTACCGGTGGCCGGTGCCATCAACTGGACCGTGGTGCAGCGTGGCCAGCAGCATGGCGAATCCATCGACCTGGTCCCGTCGGTGCTGGTGGGCGCGCTCATTTCCACCGCCGCGACGTTTCCCCTGGCGTTCCCGTTCCAGGCCACCGGGGGCGACATCGCATGGCTGGCCATGCTGGGTCTGGTGCAACTGGCGATTCCCTGTGCGCTGGCTGTTGTCTGTGCACGTTCGCTGAAAGCGCCTGAGGTATCCCTGCTGGCGCTGCTCGAAGTGATCTTCGGCATTGTGTGGGCCTGGCTTTGGGCGAATGAGATCCCCGGCCACGAAGTCATGCTGGGCGGCAGTGTGGTGATCGGCGCGCTGCTGCTCAACGAGCTGTTGGCCTGGCACGACCGGCAGGGGGGAGGCCCCATGCCCGATGAAAGCGGTGCTGCGCCGCATTGAGTCCTCAATAAGGAGACGTCGAGATGAACGCCACCCCCACCGAGAGCCTTGTCCTGGCGGAATTGCGAGGCCGCGTCGGCTGCATCACTCTGAACCGCCCCGCCGCACTCAACGCCCTGTCCCTGGGCATGATCCGCGACATCAGCGCCGCCTTGCTGCGTTGGCGAGAAGACCCTCAGGTACTGGCGGTGGCGGTCCGCGGCATGGGCAAGGAAGGACCTTTCGGCAGCTTCTGCGCGGGCGGCGACATCCGCTTCTTTCACCGGGCGGCGCTCTCTGGCAACCCGGAACTCGAAGACTTCTTCACCGAGGAATACGCGCTCAACCACCTGATCCACACGTACCCGAAGCCGTACATCGCCTTCATGGATGGCATCTGCATGGGCGGCGGCATGGGCATCAGCCAGGGGGCGAGCCTGCGGCTTGTTACGGAGCGCAGCAAGATCGCCATGCCCGAAACCGGCATCGGCCTGTTCCCGGATGTGGGGGGCGGCTACTTCCTCAGCCGCTGCCCGGGCCGTCTGGGGGAATACCTCGCACTGACAGGCCTGGTGCTCGACGGGGCCCGTGCCCTGACAGCTGGCCTGGCCGATGCCATGATGGACAGCGGCCGCTTGGCGGGCCTGTGGGAAAGCCTGGGCCAGACGCCCTACGAGAGTGGCGATGCGGTGGAGCGCTGGTGCCTGAACCACGTGCAAAAGGCGCCCCACAAGGCCCACTTTCCACAGGCCGACATCGACCGCGTGTTCGCCCTGGACAGCGTGAAAGCGGTGGTCCTGGCGCTGGAGAACGCCGAGGGCGACTGGGCCCGCGACACCGCACGGCTCCTGCGCAAGCGGTCCCCGTTGATGCTGCATGTGGTGCTGGAGCAGGTTCGACGGGCGCGCGGCATGGGGCTGGCCGAGGAGTTGCGCATGGAGCGCGACCTGGTGCGCCGGTGTTTCCATCTGCGGCCCGGTGCGGCCAGCGAGACCGTCGAAGGCATCCGAGCTTTGGCGGTGGACAAGGACCACGCGCCGCGCTGGAACCCGTCCCGCGTCGAAGAAGTGGGGGATGCCGACGTCGAGGCGTTTTTCGCCAGTCCCTGGCCGGCCAGCGCCCATCCGTTGCGCCACCTCGGCTGAAACCGCGCCAGGCTGGCGTGCTTCAGCGCTGGCGCTGCTTCATCGCGCGCTCGACCTCGCGCTTGCCCTCGCGGTCCTTGATGGTGTCGCGCTTGTCGTGCTCCGCCTTGCCCTTGGCGAGGGCGATCTCGCATTTCACCTTGCCGCTTTTCCAGTGCAGGTTCAGCGGCACCAAGGTGTGGCCTTTCTGTTCGACCTTGCCGATCAGGCGCCGGATCTGGTCCTTGTGCAGCAGGAGTTTCTTGGTGCGCACCGAGTCCGGGCTGACGTGGGTCGACGCGGTCCGCAGCGGATTGATCTGACAACCGATCAGGAACAGCTCGCCCTCGCGGATCACCACATAGCCGTCGGTCAGCTGCACTTTGCCTTCGCGCAGCGCCTTCACTTCCCAACCCTGCAGCACCATGCCCGCCTCGAAGCGCTCCTCGATGGCGTAGTTGAACAAGGCCTTCTTGTTGTCCGCGATGCGGCTGTCAGAGCTCTTGGTGGCAGATTTGCTGGGTTTGGTGGACATGGCGCGGTAAATGGGGCCGCAGGCGACCCATACAATGGGCGCCGATTGTATGAAAACGATTCAGAAGTCCGTCCTGCTCTGGCACAGCGCCCACGAGATGTTCGCGCTGGTCACCGATGTGCAGCACTATCCGCAGTTTCTCCCGTGGTGTGACCACAGCGAGGTGATGGAGCGCGATGAGCGCGGCATGGTGGCGCGTGTCGGCATGTCGATCAGCGGACTGAAGCAGAGCTTCACCACGCGCAACCGGCACGTCGATGACCGCCAGGTGCTGATGGAGCTGGTCGATGGCCCGTTTTCCCATCTGGAAGGGGTCTGGAACTTCACTCCGCTGGGCGATGGCAGTCAGCGGGCCTGCAAGGTGGAGTTCACGCTGACCTATGGGTTCTCGAGCCAGGCCTTGGCCACACTGGTCGGGCCTGTGTTCGACCGGATCGCCGGCAGTCTTGTGGACGCTTTTGTCAAGCGCGCAGACCAGGTGTACGGCGCATGATCTCCGTGGTGCTGGTGCGATCCACCCGGCCTCGGGTGGTGGAAGAGTTGCCACTGCAACTGGCCGAAGGTACGACGCTCGCTCAGGCGCTGAGCGTTGCCGGATGGTCCACTGGCGCGGTGAATCCGCTCGAGCCGGGCTGGACCAGTGGCGTGTGGGGGCGCAAGGCCGCGCCAGACACCCCGCTCAGGGACGGTGACCGCGTGGAGCTCTACCGCGATCTGAGGGTAGATCCGAAGGTGGCACGACGGGAGCGGTTTGTGGGGCAGGGCGCGCGCAGCGCCGGCCTGTTTGCCCAACGGCGCCCCAACTCCAAGGCCGGCTACTGAACAGGCCCCGGCCCTGTCCTCAGTTGCTCACCGACGCCGGAGCACAGTCCGAGCGAATGACGCCCTCAATGCGCTGCACCTCGGCGGCGCGCGCCTTGTCGTCCATGATTTCTCGCTCGCCTTTGGCGTTGGTGGTGGCGATGCGAACACCGGAATCCATCGTGGCTTTGGCGCGGCGGGCACGCTCGCAGTTCCCAGCGCGGGCCGCGGCCAGCCGGTCGTCCTCGGCTTTCTTCTTGGCTTGGGCGGCTTCCTGTGCCTGCTTTTCTGCCTGCTTTTTCTTGGCCTCGAGCTGTTCATCGCGACCCGTCACCTTTGGCGCGTCCACAGACTGCGCGCCAGCGGAGTCGGTTCCGGTCGGCGCGGGGCTCGCCGGAGCGGCCTGGCGCGAGCTTCCGGGTTTGCGAAGAATGCTCTTTTCGGGCGTGCCCGGCGGCGGAGCCGTGTCACTGAACACCTTGTTGCCGGATGCATCCACCCAGACCCATTGAGCGAGGGCTGATCCGCTGAACAGGACGGCGAAGGAAGCGAACGCGAGCGCTCGACAGTACGCGGGGAATGTGTGACGGCTGGGCATGCGACTCAGTTTAACCCGCCGCCCGCTCGACACCCGTCGCAGACCGTCTGTCAGGTGACGAAGGGGCCCTGTTTGCCGGACTGGCGGAGCTACCGGTCTGGGGGACGGGGGAGGAACGGCCTATCCGGGCGAGCGGCGGATGCCCGCCGGGTACAATCGTGTTTTTGGAGCTTTACCCCATGCGCCTCCTCGGCAAAGCGCTCACTTTTGACGACGTTCTGCTCGTCCCTGCGTACTCCCAGGTCCT
This sequence comes from Hydrogenophaga pseudoflava, assembly GCF_031020795.1. Lineage (GTDB taxonomy): Bacteria > Pseudomonadota > Gammaproteobacteria > Burkholderiales > Burkholderiaceae_C > Hydrogenophaga > Hydrogenophaga pseudoflava_A. Next base: position 49,526 of record NZ_JAVHJP010000006.1, on the reverse strand, counting down.
GCCCAAGGACACCTCCCTCGCCACCCAGTTCACCCGCAACATCCGTCTGAACCTGCCGCTGGTTTCGGCGGCCATGGACACGGTGACGGAAGCCCGGCTGGCGATCGCCATTGCCCAGGAAGGCGGCATCGGCATCATCCACAAGAACCTTTCGGCGCAGGAGCAGGCGGCCCACGTGGCCAAAGTGAAGCGCTATGAGTCCGGCGTGCTGCGCGACCCCGTGGTCATCAGCCCCTCGACGACCGTGCGGCAGGTCATGAAACTGTCCGACGAGCTGGGCGTCTCCGGTTTTCCGGTGGTGGACGCCGGCAAGGTCGTTGGCATTGTCACCGGGCGCGATCTGCGCTTTGAAAGCCGTTACGACCTGCCGGTCAGCGAGATCATGACCCCGCGCGAGCGCCTGATCACGGTGCCCGAAGGCACCACGCCCGAGCAGGCCAAGGCGCTGCTGAACAAGCACAAGCTCGAACGCCTGCTGCTGGTCAACGACGCCTTCGAGCTCAAGGGCCTGATCACCGTCAAGGACATCACCAAGCAGCTGAACTTCCCGAACGCCGCGCGCGATGCGGCCGGTCGTCTGCGCGTGGGCGCGGCGGTGGGCGTGGGCGAGGGTACCGAGGAGCGGGTGGAAGCCCTTGTCAGGGCGGGTGTGGACGCCATCGTGGTGGACACGGCACACGGCCACAGCAAGGGCGTGATCGACCGCGTGCGCTGGGTCAAGCAGAATTACCCGCAGGTGGACGTGATCGGCGGCAACATCGCCACTGGCAGCGCCGCCCTGGCGCTGGTGGAAGCTGGCGCCGACGGCGTCAAGGTCGGCATCGGCCCTGGCTCCATCTGCACCACCCGCATCGTGGCGGGCGTGGGCGTGCCGCAGATCATGGCCATCGACAACGTGGCCACCGCGCTGCAGACCACGGGCGTGCCCATGATCGCCGACGGTGGCATCCGCTACAGCGGTGACATCGCCAAGGCCATCGCGGCGGGTGCCAACACCGTGATGATGGGCGGCATGTTCGCCGGCACCGAAGAGGCTCCGGGCGAGATCGTGCTGTTCCAGGGCCGCAGCTACAAGAGCTACCGCGGCATGGGCTCCATCGGCGCAATGCAGCAGGGCAGCGCCGACCGCTACTTCCAGGAAAGCAGCACCGGCAACCCCAACGCCGACAAGCTGGTGCCCGAAGGCATCGAAGGCCGCGTGCCCTACAAGGGGTCGGTCGTGTCGATCATCTTCCAGATGGCTGGCGGTCTGCGCGCTTCCATGGGCTACTGCGGCTGCCCGACCATCGAGCACATGCGCGCCAAGGCGGAGTTTGTCGAGATCACCTCGGCCGGCATCCGTGAGAGCCATGTGCACGACGTGCAGATCACCAAAGAGGCCCCCAACTACCGGGCGGATTGATCACTATCGCCCCAGAGGCCGTCCCGCCGGACGGCCTTTTTGCTTTCTGATTCACACGAGCTTCCATCGCCATGCAGCACCAGAAAATCCTCATCCTCGATTTCGGTTCCCAGGTCACCCAGCTCATCGCTCGCCGCGTGCGCGAAGCCCACGTGTACTGCGAAGTGCATCCCTGCGACGTCAGCAGCGACTGGGTGCGCGAGTTCGCGGCCGATGGCCAGCTCAAGGGTGTGATCCTCTCGGGCAGCCACGCGAGCGTCTACGAGGTGGACGACAAGGCACCCGATGCGGTGTTCGAGCTGGGGATACCGGTGCTGGGCATCTGCTACGGCATGCAGACCATGGCCCAGCAGCTGGGCGGCAAGGTCGAGGCCGGCAAGACCCGCGAGTTCGGTTACGCCGAAGTGCGCGCCCGTGGGCACACGGCGCTGCTCAAGGACATCGCCGACTTCACCACGCCCGAAGGCCACGGCATGCTCAAGGTCTGGATGAGCCACGGCGACAAGGTCACTGAAATGCCGCCGGGCTTCAAGCTTATGGCCAGCACCGACGCTTGCCCTATCGCCGGCATGGCCGACGAGTCGCGCGGCTACTACGCCGTGCAGTTCCACCCCGAGGTGACGCACACCGTGCAGGGCCGGGCGCTGCTGGAGCGCTTCGTGCTGGAGATCTGCGGCACGCAACCCGACTGGATCATGCGCGACCACATCGAGGAAGCGGTGCAGAAGATCCGCGAGCAGGTGGGTGACGAGGAGGTGATCCTCGGCCTGTCCGGTGGCGTGGATTCATCCGTGGCCGCCGCCCTGATCCACCGCGCCATCGACGACCAGCTGACCTGCGTGTTCGTGGACCACGGACTGCTGCGCCTGCACGAGGGCGACATGGTGATGGACATGTTCGCGGGCAAACTGCACGCCAAGGTGATCCGGGTGGACGCCAGCGAGCTGTTCCTGGGCCAACTGGCCGGTGTGACCGACCCCGAGAAGAAGCGCAAGATCATCGGCGGCCTGTTTGTCGATGTGTTCAAGGCGGAGGCCGCCAAGCTCAAAGGCGATGGCGCCAAGGGAGCGAAGTGGCTGGCCCAGGGCACCATCTACCCCGACGTGATCGAGTCCGGCGGCGCCAAGAGCAAGAAGGCCGTCACGATCAAGAGCCACCACAACGTAGGCGGCCTGCCGGAGCAGCTGGGCCTGAAGCTGCTGGAACCGCTGCGCGATCTGTTCAAGGACGAAGTGCGCGAACTGGGCGTGGCGCTGGGCCTGCCGCACGACATGGTCTACCGCCACCCATTCCCGGGGCCGGGTCTGGGTGTGCGCATCCTGGGCGAGGTGAAGAAGGAATACGCCGACCTGCTGCGCCGGGCCGACGCCATCTTCATCGAGGAACTACGCTCGACCATCGACCACAACAGTGGCAAAAGCTGGTACGACCTGACCAGCCAGGCCTTCACGGTCTTCCTGCCGGTCAAGAGCGTGGGTGTGATGGGCGACGGCCGCACCTACGACTACGTGGTGGCGCTGCGCGCGGTGCAGACCAGCGACTTCATGACCGCCGACTGGGCCGAGCTGCCGTACGCGCTGCTCAAGAAGGTCAGCAGCCGCATCATCAACGAGGTGCGTGGCATCAACCGTGTCACCTACGACGTGAGCTCGAAGCCACCGGCGACCATCGAGTGGGAATGAGTCAAGATCGTCCCAAGGTGTTTCGGAACATCCCAGGAAAACCCGATTTCGCTGCAGGGACAAGGACTTAGCGTTTCATAGCGTCCCATCGAATCCCAGGGCGTCCCAGGCGGTCTGACGGTTGACCTGACGGTATCCGGGCACCTAAGCTGGCAGGCCTGCAGCGATACCGTCAGACCCCATGACGGTATCTCGGTCCTGCGACAAGCAACGGATCGGAGACCTCATGGACACCTTGATGGAACGGGCGCGGGTTGGGCTGGCGAGCGCGAGAACACGCCACGGATTGACGGAAGCAAAACTGCGAGAACTGCTGCCGGGTGAACGGGCCTACAAGGTCAGCGACGGAGGCAACGGTCTGTACGTCGTGGTCTCGCCCAGCGGCAGTAGGTCCTTCCGCTATGACTATCGATTGAGCGGCCGACGCGAGACGTTGACCATCGGACGCCATGAACCGGTTGCTCGCTATGCCCAGCGATCTCACTTGGCCTATGGCATGGATGTGACGCTGGAGGAAGCGCGCCTGCTGCTGGCTCGTGCGCGGGTTGATGTCAGTTCTGGGCGGTCGCCAGCTCGTGCCAAGGTTGAGCAGCGGAGCGAAGTCGCCGACGCCATGAGCTTTGGGCGCTGGGTGGCGCGGTACTTTGAATTCAAGTCCGACACTAAGAGCGGCGCCGAGCGGCTGGCCGACAGCACACTGGCGCTACGGCGATCGATCTATGACCGCATCCTGGCTGGTCCGTTCGGGAAGCTGAATCTTGATGAAATCAAGCCGATTGCACTGGGTGAGTTGCTCGACCGCGTCAAGAAGGAGCGAGGCCCAGGTCCGGCCGTGCACGCCAGGGAACTGGTGTTGCAGGTCTACCGGTTCGCCAACGGCAAAGGCGTCGAAATCGCCAATCCGGCAGAAGCACTTGCACGCAAGGCCTACGCCACGTTTGTCCCGCGCGAGCGCAACTTGAACCGGCATGAAATCAAGACCTTGCTCGACGGTCTGGAGATGACTGGGACTGCGCCGACACTTCGGCTGGCCGTCAGGTTCTTGTTGCTAACGGGTGTGCGCAAAGGTGAGTTCATCGGGGCTACTTGGGCAGAAGTGGACTGGGATCGGGCACAGTGGCTGATCCCAGCCGAGAGGATGAAGGCAGGCAAGCCTCACACGGTGTATTTGGCCGAGCAGGCCCTGGACATACTGACAACGCTTCGGACCTGTTTCCCGTCGAGCGACTTTCTCCATCCAAGCCGGTATGACTCCGCCGAGCCGATCAGCCAGGCCACGCTGAACCGGACGATCGCCGCTTCGGTGGACCGGATCAACAAGGATCGAACACCCAGTCAGGAGCTGTTTCTGCCAGTGTCTGTGCACGATCTACGCCGAACGTTCTCGTCACGCCTCAACGACGCGCTTTTCCCTGAGGCATTGGTGGAAGCCTGCCTGGCACACCAGAAAAAAGACCAAGTCGCAGCGGCCTACAACCACGCTCGCTTGTCCGGGCCTCGGCGAGTCCTCATGCAGGTATGGGCGGACATGGTGGATTGCTGGATGCGCGGGGAATCCGCGAGGGAGGTCATCGTCAGGGGCAAGGCGAAGATCGACGCGGCGGCGCACGACGCAGAAGGCATGAACCTGTAGGCGGGCGCAATATCTGGCTACGCGCCTGGTAGCGCCTGGGTCGGACACACAGCTGCCTCGAAAGCGTCACGAGAGTTTCACTGTTGTTGTCGATGCTCAAGGGACTGTTCAACCCTTCAGAGACCATTGTGAAATCACAGACAACACGCCCCAGCGATCTCTTCAACGACGAGAACTCCAACACCAGCGCCAACCCGTACTTTGAAGAAGTTCTGGGCAGCCGCCTGACTCGCCGCAGCCTGTTCCGTGGCGCTGGCCTGACCGCCACCGCACTGGGTGCCACGGCCGTCACCGGCTGCGCCACCACCGGCAGCGGCGGCAGCGGCGCCTCTGTGGACGGCCTGGGCTTCAAGCCCGTGGCCAAGAGCACCGCCGACAAGGTGAGCATCCCCGAGGGCTACACCGCCCAGATCATTTACGCCTTGGGCGACCCGCTGGCCGCCGGTGTGCCCGCCTACAAGAACGACGGCACCGACACCGCGTTTGAGCAACGCGCCGGTGACCACCACGACGGTATGGAATGGTTCGGTCTCGATGCCGCTGGCAAACCGTCCGACAGCTTCAACACCCGCGGCATCCTGGGCGTGAACCACGAAGCCACCACCGACGAAAAACTCGCCTCCTTCTTCATCCACGCCAACGGCGGTGCCTCCACGCTGCCCCGCCCCGCATCGGAAGTGGACAAGGAACTGGCCATCCACGGCCTGTCCTTCGTCGAAGTGCAGGCCAGCGGCAAACAGTGGGCCTACAAGCCCACCTCGCCGTTCAACCGTCGCATCACCGCCATGACCACCGCCGCCATCCACGGCCCGGCCCGCGGCAGCGAACACCTGGTGACCAAGTTCAGCGCCGACGCGACCCTGTGCCGCGGCACGCTGAACAACTGCGGCACCGGCAAGACGCCCTGGGGCACCTTTGTCAGCGGTGAAGAGAACTGGTTCGGCTACTTCTCTCGCGACGCCAAAGACGACGACGCACGCAAGAAGGACAAGCAGGTGCAAGGCCTCAAGCGCTACGGTCGCAACGCCGGGGCCGCCAGCCGCCACGGCTGGGAAAGCGCAGGTCCGCAAGACCAGTACGCCCGCTGGAACAACAGCGCCATCGGCGCCAGTGCCAAGGACGACTACCGCAACGAGATGAACACCTTCGGTTATGTGGTCGAGGTGGACGCATACGACACCGCCGCCCCGATGCGCAAGCGCACCGGCCTGGGCCGCTTCGCGCACGAGAGCGTGGCGTTTGCCAAGCCGGTGGCGGGCCAGCCCATCGTCTGCTACATGGGCGACGACGCACGCAACGAATACATCTACAAGTTCGTGTCCGCTGCGAAGTGGGACCCGAAGGACGCCAGCCCGGCCAACCGCTTGGCCGCCGGTGACAAGTACCTGGACAAGGGCACGCTGTTCGCCGCCCGCTTCAAAGACGACGGTGCCGGCGAGTGGCTGGAACTGTCGATGGACAACCCGAAGATCGCCAACAGCTCCTACTTCGAGTTCAAGAGCGATGCCGACATCGCTGTCTTCACCCGTCTGGCGGCCGATGTCGCTGGTGCCACCAAGATGGACCGCCCCGAGTGGGGTGGGGTGCACCCGCGCACCGGCGAGTTCTACAGCACGCTGACCAACAACAGCAGCCGTACGGTGGAGAAGATCGACGCCGCCAACCCGCGCGTCTACACCGACATGAAGGGCAACAAAGAGCAGAAGGGCAACGTCAACGGACATATCGTGCGCATGGCCGACGCCTCGCCCACCAGCACCGCCTTCAAGTGGGACATCTACGTGTTCGGCGCCGAGGCTGGCGCCGACAAATCCAGCGTCAACCTGTCGAACCTGACCGACGAGAACGACATGTCGTCGCCCGATGGACTGGTGTTCAGCCCGGCCACCGGCATCTGCTGGATCCAGACCGACGACGGCGCCTACACCGACCAGACCAACTGCATGATGCTGGCCGCCATTCCGGGCAAACTCGGCGACGGTGGTCCTCGCACAGTGAAGCAGGGCGACAAGGAAGTCACCACCTACGTGGGCAAGACTCCGACGCCCACCACGCTGGCACGCTTTCTGGTCGGCCCCCGAGACTGCGAGATCACGGGCTGGTGCGAAACGCCCGACGGCCGCGCTGTGTTCATCAACATCCAGCACCCGGGGGAGAACACCGCGATGGCGGATGTGAACGACCCGTCCAAATACACCAGCCAGTGGCCGACCAACGCCGGGTACGGCGCCGGCAAACGCCCGCGCTCGGCCACCATTGTCATCACCAAGAACGACGGTGGCTTGATCGGGGTGTAAAGTTGGTTTGTGTGGGTTTCAGCCCGCTTCGGCGGGCTTTTTTGTTGATGGCTGGCCGGTCGCTTTCAGCCACCGATGTAGCTCATCTCTGGCCTTCGCTGATGGGTACTGTTGTTTTGTTGACGCACGGATGAGCGCATCTGCGAATAGCGGTCCGCGCGTCCACGCCACACTGAGTTGATGACCCTGGTTAGCTGTTCATCCTCTGCCGTGGTCGTGCCCCTGAGGATGTGCCGGAGATCGAAGCCTTGACCTGCGAAGAGGCAGGTGAACAAGCGTCCTTCGGTGGACAGCCTGGCCCGGTTGCAGTCGCCACAGAACGCCTGGGTCACACTGCTGATGACGCCAATCTCGCCCAGAGATGGTTGGTGTTGACCGTTCGGTCCAGCATAGCCCCAGCGCTGCGCGGTTTCGCCCGCAGCGCTGGCCTGCAGGCGCACCAGCGGCATGTGTTCGGAGATGGTGCGAATCACCGCTTCGCTGGGCAGCACAGCGTCCATGTTCCAGCCGTTGGTGGACCCCACGTCCATGAATTCGATGAATCGCAGTGCTACACCGGAGCCCTGGAAGAAGCGTGCCATGGGCATGATCTGTTGGTCGTTGACGCCGCGCTGGACCACCATGTTGACCTTGATATTGGTGATACCGGCAGCCTGCGCTGCCTCGATGCCATCCAGCACCTTGGCCACCGGAAAGTCCACATCGTTCATGCGCTTGAATACGCGGTCGTCCAGTGCATCGAGACTGACCGTCACACGGTTGAGGCCGGCGGCCTTGAGTGCCACCGCCTTGCGCGCCAGCAGCGAACCGTTGGTGGTCATGGTCAGATCGATCGCATCGCCATCGGGCGTGTTCAGCGTTGTAAGCTGAACCAGCAGCTCTTCCAGGTTCTTGCGCAACAACGGTTCACCACCGGTCAGCCGAATCTTCCTGACGCCCAAAGCGACGAACTGTCGGGCCACCCGGGTGATCTCTTCGAAGCTGAGCAGCGATGAGTGCGGGAGGTATTGATAGTCGCTGCCAAAGACTTCCTTGGGCATGCAGTAGGCGCACCGAAAGTTGCAGCGATCGGTCACGCTGATGCGCAGGTCACGCAGGGGTCTCTGAAGCCGATCCCGGACTTCTCCGGTGACCAGTGGTTCCGCGAACGAATGCGCCGACTGTCGTTCCACGAACTGGCGATGGTCCAGCAGGGGAATGACGCGTGCCAGCAGAGGTTCACCCATGGCATGTCTCCATTGTTGTGACGGACGCTGATAGGTTCTGCGGACGCGAGACGGTCACAGCGTGCTTACAAAGCTGCTTGTCTCAGGGTGCAGACGTTGGGCTTTGCGTTTGGAGACGGTGCCGATGTTCAGGAAGCAGACCGCTTCTTCACCTGTGGCGAGTTCAAACAGCTGGCGCATGCGGGGGGACTGCATGGCCTGACCGCTGGTGAGGCTGCTGCCGAAGCCCTGGCCATGCGCCATCAGGAGCATGTTCTGCACGGCTGCACCCACGGACACCATGCGCTCCAACGCGGGGATGGGTGGCTCGCAGGCGCCCAGCCGGGCCACCACCAGCATTAGCACTGGGGCGCGGTGCGCCTTCTCCCGGGCGGTCTCGATCTGCTCCAGCGTCGCGCCCGGGTCGCGGTCCACCAGCGCGAGTGCGAAGACCTCGGCCAGCAAGGCTCGTTTGTCCTGCGGCACGATGACGAACCGCCAAGGCTTGACCAGACCGTGGTCGGGTGCCGAAGCTGCGCTGCGAAAAATCTGGTCCAGCTGAAACACATTCGGGCCTGGCTCCACCAGGCGCTTGGGGGAAATGTTCTGGCGGGATGTGATCAAAGCATCCGCAAACGAAGACGCACTGGCTTGTGGCTCTGTGGTGTGACGCAGAGCCAACTGGGACGCAGCAAGGGGGCTTTCCAGTCCGACATGTCCCATGTTCTTGTCTCCTGAAAAAGAAGACCGATGCAACATCGGTCTTCTCAACACATCACTTGCTGGACAGAATCCACTTGGCCAGGGTCTTGGCATCCGCCTCGCTCAGCGCGGCCTGAGCCGGCATGGGAATGGGGCCCCATTTGCCCGATCCACCCTTCTTGATGTTGGCCACCAAGGTGGCTTCAGCGTCTTTCTGGCCGGCGTATTTTTTGGCCACTTCGGCATAGGCGGGGCCAACCAGTTTTTTGTCCACGGCATGGCAGGCCATGCAGGCGTTCTTTTGAGCCAGCTCCGTGCTGGCGTGGCCCACGGCGGGCAGAGAAGCCGAAATAGCGAGTGCTATCACGGCACCGAACTTGCGAATCATGTTGTCTCCGAACGTTCTATTAAAAAAGGCGGGCAGCCACCGGCCGCCCGCAACCCAGCCATCCTCAAGCGAACCGGCGGTCTTTGAACGAGATCGACTTCTTGTAGTCGTCCACACTGCCCACGCGCTTGATGCCAGCCCAGGTGCCCTTGTAGTAGGGCACCACGTTGCGATCCACCCAGGAGGTCACCACGTCACCGTGCACCCCCTTGATATAGCCAAAGAGCATAAAGGTCTGGCCCGGCTTGAGCGCCTTGAGCGGGTAGGCCATGGCGTAGGTGCTGCCGAAGTCGTTGTAGACCTCGACCACGTCACCAGCCGCCACGCCCAGTGCCTTGGCATCGTCCGGGTTCATCTCGATGAAGGCCATCGGGAAGCGGTCGCGCACGAAGCTGTTGTATTGGTCGTGGTAGGCGGTCTGCCAGACTTCGTTGGCGCGACCGCTGTTGATCCAGAACTTGAATTTGGCTTTTTGATCAGCCACCATCTTGGGCAGGCCGTTCCACGGTGCGGGTTTGAAATGGGCCTTGCCGTCGCCGGTGCTGAACTTGCCATCGGCGTATTCCATTTCGGTGCCGATCAGCTTGCCGTCCTTGACTTCCTTGATGGGCAGTTGCACACCGTTGGTGCCCGCCTTGCGCAGCAGTTCGTAGGTGGCCAGGTAGCCTGTCGGTCCTCCTTGGCTGTCGATGGGTTCGACCCCTGGACGACCGGCGCGGCGGAAGCCGTCGTTGAAGGCGTCTTCTTCGGTCTTCCAGTTGAAGCCGTCGAAGCGTTTGGCCATGTCCGCCTTGCCGTCTTTCTGGTACATCGCCTTCAGGGTGTTGGCGATGTCAGCAGCGATCAGGCAGTCGGGTTTGGCCGAGCCAGGAGGGTCCATGAACTTTTCGGACAGGCGCAGGCGGCGCTCGCCGTTCATGGAGGTCAGGTTCATTTCGCCTGGCTGGGTGGCCGGGAACAGCAGGTGCGCGTCATCGGCGAGCTGCGTGGGGTAGAGGTTCATGGCCGCCACGAACATACCGCCCTGGTATTTGCAGGCGTTGTAGATCACTTCCACCAGTTGCTCCACACTGGCGCCGCGGGCTCGGGCGATGGCTTCGTCCACGATCTTGGCGCGCTTGCTCAGCACCAGGCGGTGTTGCTCTGCATTCACCGTGGTCTGGTAGGGGTTGGTGCCCCACAGGGTGTACATCAGGCCCTTGCCGGCAATGACTTCCTGGTCCAGGTAGATCTTGCTGCTGCCGGGGTAGGGCGGACGGGTGTATCCCTCCTGGTGGCCGCCCAGGCGGCACACGCCGGTGCCGCGGCGCCCGACGTTTTCGGTCGCCAGCACCAGGCTCACCAGTGCACTCTGGATGACGTAGTTGTCGTTGCCCCAGATGATGCCCTTCTCATAGGGGTGGAAGGTGCGCGGGCGGTGGCCGCTGGCCTTGGGTTTGTAGGCCCATTCCGCCGCCTGTTTGATCTGGGCCACCGTCAGGCCCGTGGCCTTGGCGCCGTCTTCCAGGCTCATGCGGTTGGTCTTGACTGCATCGTCATAGCCGCTGGTGTGTTTGGCGATGAAGTCCTTGGCCATCCAGCCTTGCTGCACGACATAGGTGAACAGTGTGTTGAACAGCGCCGTGTCGGTGCCCGGCTGGATATCGAGGTGCAGCACGTTCTCTTTGCCTGCCACCTGTTCGCAGATCGCCACCGTGGCCGAGCGGCGCGGGTCCACGATGATGATCTTGGCCGCAGCCGCCGTTTCGCCCGGAAACCACTTTTTCTTCTTGTCCACGGTGGAGCCCGAGAGGTTGGCCACCCAATGGTTCAGGAAGTAGTTGGTCTGTGTTTCGTAGGGGTTGGCGCCGGTGCACAGGATGCAATCGGCCAGCTGGGCGTCTTCGTAGCTGTTGTTGAGTTCGCCCACGCCCATGTCGCGCGTGGCGTGGCACTCGGAGTTGTAGGCCGGGCGGTTGTGGATGCGCACCATCTGGGTTTTCAGCGCGCTGAACATCAGCTTGCCGGTGCCCCAGGTGTTCTCAAAACCGCCACCAGCGCCGCCGTGGTCGAAGCAGTCGTAGAACAGGCCGTCAGGGCCGTCGTTGTCGAGGATCTTTTTGGTCAGGCCTGCATACAGGGCCAAAGCCTGTTCCCAACTGGTGTCGAGCCATTGGTCACCGCGCTTGACCCGCGGGTGCTTCAGGCGCTCGCGACCGATGCCGTCGTGCGTGTACATGTAGCTGGCCATCTTGCCGCCGCGTGTGGACGACAGGCCGCTGTTCACGACACATTCCTTGTCGGGGACGATCATGATGTTCCACTTCTTGCCGCCCTTGTCAGTGATGGTGTTGGTCATCGCCCGGGTCAGGGTGGTGGCAAACGGCGGCAGTTGTGTGCGGAAGTCCAAGCCCAGCGCGTTCTGGTCCGGGGCGCGACCGCCTTCAGTGTTGTGATCCCACTTGTAGGCGTGGTAGCCACATCCGACGATGCAGAAGTGGCAGGTCATGTTGGTCTTTTGCGCGTCCTTCGGGGGCAGCGCAATGCGGTCGTTGATCTGGGTGGTCATGCTGCTCTCCTTACAGGACGTTGGACTGGCGGCCGTAGATCAGGCCGTCGACACCGACGGCGTGCACGCTGTCGGTCTTGGCGTCGTACTCCAGCAGGATGCGCGGCAGGTCTTCGGTCGCCTGGCCAGTGACCATCTGACCGCCGTTCTCGGGGTCGAAGATGGAGAAGTGGCAGCCGCACTTGAAGGTCTTGGTGCCGGGTTCGTAGCCGACCGGGCAGCCCATGTGGGTGCAGAACGAGCTGTAGGCCACGATGTCGCCGTTGGGGCCGACGCCGCCGGGCACAGGCGAGCCCATGCGGATGGCCAGGCAGGCCGAGCTGTCATCGGGGTAGGCAAAACTCACCGCCTGGTTGAGTGGCATGCCCTTGGCTGAGCCGACGGCCTTTTTGGGGTAGGGCAGGGTGGTGCCGCTGGCGGTGGCCGGGGTGGCGGCGTTGGCGTTGCGGATGGGAATGACCACCGAACCGGCTACGGCTGCGGCAGCGCCACCGGACTTCAGAAAGAAGCGGCGGCCGATTTTGACGTCGTCCATGTTGTCTCCTGGTTTTGAACAAAGGCGGCCACTCTTCGCAACGCCCGTGCCAGGGGTGGATGTGTTTAAAAACAAGCACTTGCAACACTGGGGTTTGTCCGTTGTGAATTTTTCGTAACCATGACCAAAATCAAAGTTACGAAAACGTAACACCCCACGTACGATGGTGAATCGAAGAAGCACCCTGACCGCCGGCCTCTGCAGCGCCGTCTCAGCCGCTGTACCCCTGCCCAGCTGGGGGGCGGATCGACTGCGCATCGGTTTGACCCCGGTGATCCTGGCCGACCAGGTCGCCTTTCTGTCGCGCTGGGGGCGCTATCTCAGCAGCCGGGTGGGCATCGAGGTCGAGTTCGTGGCCCGCGAGTCCTACCAGAGCATCCTGGACTTGCTGTTCTCGGGGCAGATCGACGCGGCGTGGATCTGTGGTTACCCCTTCGTGCGTTTCGAGAGCGATCTGAGCCTGCTCGCGGTGCCGCTGTACCAGGGCCAGCCGTTCTACCAGGCCTACCTGATCCGCTCCAAGACGCCCGCCCCCGAGGTGCAGGGCTGGGCAGATCTCAAGGGAAGGGTGTTGGCTTACTCCGATCCGTTGTCCAACTCCGGCTGGCTGGTGGCCCAGGCGCAGCTGGCCAAGGCCGGTGTCGCTACACGCGAACTCAAGCGCGGCTTTTTCACCCACGGTCACCGCAACGTGGCCGAGGCAGTGGCCGCCCGACTGGCCCAGGCAGGTTCCATCGACGGCTATGTGTGGGAAACGATGCGCGCACAGGCCATGCCCGCCATCGCCAAGACCGAAGTGATCTGGAAGTCGGAGCCGTTCGGGTTTCCGCCGCTGGTCGCGCGCAAGGGGCGTGAACACCCGCAGATGGAAGCACTGCGCCAGGCCTTGCTGCGCATGGGCGACGACAAGGTCGGTCGCGACCTGCTGGCCTCCTTGAACCTGTCTGGATTCACGCCGGGCCAGACCAGCCTGTTCGACTCGATTCGCCGACAGGCCCAGCAGGTGCCGGGCAGCGGAGTGGGCAGCTGATGCTCCGGCGCCTGCCCTATCGGGTGCAGATTCCGCTGGGCTTGTCACTGGCCGTGCTGCTGGCGGCCGTGCTGGTCACGGCCATCACGGCGCGGGTCCAGGCGCAGAACGCGCGGCGCGACACGCTGTCACTGCTAGACCGGGCGGTGGTGCTGGTGATCGCGCAGGTGCGCCCCCTGCTGGCTGCCGACGACACCTGGCGCGTGTTTTCCTTGCTGCGCGACACTGCGCAGCTGGTGCCGGGGGCGGATGCGGACCTGGCACGGCTGGCGATCCTGACGCCGGACGGAGCAGTGTTCGCCGCTTCGGACCCGGTGAAGCTGGAAACCGGGCGCCAGGTGCTGGGCGAGCCCTGGCGCGAGCAGCCGCTGTTGACTGCGATGGCAATCGAACGGCGGGCCTTGCTCAACAGGCCCGATGGTTCAGTGGTGCTGATCGACCCGATCCGCAGCGAAGACGGTCAGACTCTGGGCTTTGTCTTCACCGAGGTGGAGTCGGCCGCCTTCGCACCTGACTGGGCCTCGCTGGCCCGCACAGCGCTGATCGGTATCGTCTTGGCGGTCACGGTGCTCGGCCCCCTTGGGTGGTGGGTAGGCAAGCGCATGGCCCGTCCGGTGGGCCGGCTGGTGGCCGTGATCGAGCGCATCGGACGTGACGACCCCGGGGTGTTGCGCGCCGATGTGCCCAAGACCACCGACCCCGAACTCAGCCGCATTGGCGATGCCGTTGCACAGCTGATGGGCGAACTCGAACGTCGCAAGGTGGCGGAAGAACGCGCCTTGTCGGCCGAACGCCTGGCGGCGGTGGGCAAGATGACGGCGGCCGTCGCGCACGAAATCAACAACCCCCTGGCGGGCATGCTGACCGCCACCCAGACGCTGCGTCTGCACGGGGGCAATGAGGCTATCCGCCTGCGCACCATCGACCTGCTCGACCGGGGCCTGCAGCAGATTCGCACCACCGTCGCAGCCCTGTTGCCACAGGCGCGCATTGAGGATCGCCCTCTGGAGCCGGGTGACCTGGAAGACATCGTGGCTCTGGTGAAGAGCACGGCCGACAAGCACCGGGCAGAAATTCGGGTTCAGGTCGATGTGGAGTCAGCCCTGAGGGTGCCGTCCGCGCCACTGCGTCAAGTCATGCTCAACCTGCTGCTCAATGCGCTCAAGGCGGCGGGTGAACACGGCGTGATTGCCGCAAGGCTTCAGGCCGATGAATCCCGGGTGCGGTTCTGCATCAGCAACAGCGGACCGGTGCTGAGCGAAGACAAGTTCAAAAGCACGCTGGCCGCCGAAAGCGGCAAAGACCCACGCGGCTTTGGCCTATGGGTCTGCCAGGAACTCGCCAGCCACCTGCGCGGCCGGTTCGAGCTGGACATCACCGAAACCACACAAACCTGCCTCCTGTTCGAAGTGCCGAACCGGGAGGCGCCGGAAGGCCAGACATGACATCCATCCTGTTGATTGAAGACGACCCCATCATGGGTGAGTCGCTGATGCAACGCTTTGAACTGGAGGGCTTGCAGGTGAGCTGGTGCCGGCGGCTCAGCGAAGCGCGCGATGCGCTGTTGTCGCTGCCCCATGCCGTGGTCAGCGATGTCCGGCTGCCCGACGGTCTGGCCACCGAATGGTTCGTGGCTTTGCCCGCCACTGTGCGAGCCTTGCCCTGGTTTTTTCTCACGGGCTACGGCAGCGTCAACGATGCGGTCGCGGCGGTGCGCGCCGGTGCAAGGGAGTACCTGACCAAGCCGTTCGACATCGAAAGTCTGGTGGCGAAGATCCGGGAGGCGGTGGACCTGTCCGTGGCACCCGATGACGATGCCCTGCTCGGCGTGTCGGTCGCCATGCGCCGGGTCGAAACCATGGTGCACAAGGTGGCGAGTCAGCGTGTGTCGGTGCTGCTGACGGGCGAGTCGGGCGTGGGCAAGGAGGTGGCGGCCCAGCTCATCCACAGCCTCGACCCCCGAGCGGGCAAGGGCGAGTTCGTCGCGGTGAACTGCGCGGCGATTCCCGAGACCATGATGGAAGCCGAATTTTTCGGCTATGAAAAAGGCGCGTTCTCAGGAGCCGTGCGTACCCACAAGGGTTATCTGGAGCGGGCGAACAAGGGCACCTTGTTTCTGGACGAAGTGGGTGAGTTGCCCGCCAGCATGCAGGCCAAACTGCTTCGCGCCCTGCAGGAAAAGTGCTTCTTCCGACTGGGGGCCGAGCGCACCACACAGAGTGACTTCCGCATCCTGGCCGCCACCAACCGCGACTTGTACGCGGACATGAACGCGGGTGCCTTCCGTGAAGACCTGTTCTACCGGCTGGCGGTCATCAAGATCGAGTTGCCACCGCTGCGCGAGCGGCCAGAAGACATCCGCTGGCTGACCGAGAAGCTGCTGGCCCAGATCGTGCTGGAGCAGGGTCGGCCCCTGGCCATGTCCGAGCCCTTTGTGCGCGATCTGATGGGGCGGGAGTGGCGGGGCAACGTGCGGGAGCTGCGTTCGTTCCTGGAGGAGGCCGTGGTGCTGAGCGACGGCGGAATGCTGGACCTTCCCGAAGGTCAACCCGCCTGGTCCTCCGCAGCAGTCGAGGCTTCAGGCAATGGCATCGTGACCCTGCAACGTGTGGTCGAAACCGTGGAACGTTCCCACATCCAGAAAGCGCTGCAGCATTGCGAGGGTAGTGTTGGAAAAACTGCGGAAGTGCTGGGCATCAGTCGCAAGACCCTGTGGGAGAAAATGAAAAAGCTTGCCATCTCCGCTTGAAGAGTTGACCAGTCTATGTTCCTGACCGCACTTGCTGTGAAACTGATATGAACGACCCGTTGTCGCTCTGGGCCCGCCACGAAACGGAGCTTCGCCGATGGCTGCTGTCGCGCGTGTCGATACGCAGTGAAGTGGACGACATCCTGCAAGACGTGTTCATCAAGATCCTGCGTCAGGGTCAGTCGCTTTCTTCCGTGGTACAGCCAAGGGCCTGGCTGTTCGAGGTCACGCGCAATACCCTGACCGACCGCCTGCGCACCCGACACGAAGGGTTGCCGCTGCCCGAAGGGCTGGACGAGCTGCTGGATGCGGTAGTGTCTGAACACCCACTGGACGGTCTGGCACAGGCCTGCCTGCCGCGTGTTCTCTCTGAGCTTGATCCGCAGGACCGTGAGGTCATCGAGCTGTGCGACCTGCAGGGCATGACGCAGGCCGAGTTCGCTCGGCAAAGGCAGCTTTCCCTGCCCGCGGTCAAGTCGCGTCTGCAGCGTGCACGCAAACGTATGCGCGAGCGCATGACCTCAGCCTGCCAGGTGTCGTTTGACAGTGAGGGGCGGGTGGACGACTTTGTTCCGCGAACACCGTCTCGCTAAAAGAGCCGTCTTTCCTGCATCCTTTTTGCACCTGCCTCGTCTTCTGAGGCATGAGCACCCTCACATCGAACCTGACCCGCTGGCCGCAGAAGCAGCCGGTGCTGTTTCTGCTGGCCGCCGCCGCCCTGTGGTGGGGCCTGTACCAGTCGCTGATCCCGGTGTCCGAGGCTTTGGTCGCCGCGCTGCCGGTGGACCGCAGCAGCCATCTGGGCAGCGCGCTGCAGTTCTTTTTCTACGACACGCCCAAGGTCTTGCTGCTGCTAACCGGCGTGGTATTCGTCATGGGCATGGTCAACAGCTACTTCACGCCCGAGCGTACGCGCGCGCTGCTGGCCGGGCGCACCGAGGGCCTGGCCAATGTGATGGCGGCCACCTTGGGCATCGTCACCCCGTTCTGTTCCTGCTCGGCGGTGCCGCTGTTCATCGGGTTCGTGCAGGCCGGTGTGCCGCTGGGCGTGACCTTCTCGTTCCTGATCTCCGCGCCCATGGTCAATGAAGTCGCGCTGGCGCTGCTGTTCGGCCTGTTCGGCTGGAAGATCGCCGCGCTTTACCTGGGCTTGGGCTTGTCGGTGGCCATCGTGGCGGGCTGGATCATTGGACGCTTGAAGATGGAGGCGCACCTCGAAGACTGGGTGCGCGACATGCCGAAGATGTCGGCCGGTTACGAGGCGGCCGAAACCACGCTGGCCGACCGGATGCAGGCGGGTTTTGCCTCGGTGCGCGAAATCGTGGGCAAGGTATGGCCCTACATCCTGGCTGGCATCGCCATTGGTGCCGGCATCCACGGCTGGGTGCCGCAGGACTTCATGGCCAGCTTCATGGGCAAGGACGCGTGGTGGTCGGTGCCGCTGGCGGTGCTGATCGGCGTGCCTATGTACACCAACGCGGCCGGGGTCATTCCCATCGTGCAGGCCTTGCTGGCCAAGGGCGCGGCGCTGGGTACGGTGCTGGCTTTCATGATGAGCGTGATCGCGCTGTCGTTGCCCGAAATGATCATCCTGCGCAAGGTCCTCAAGGTCCGGCTGATCGCCACCTTCGTGGGCGTGGTCGCCACCGGCATCCTGATCGTTGGATTCGTGTTCAACGCAGTGCTTTGATTTTCTTTCCTCAGTTTACGGAAACCCACTGGCATGCACATCCCATCCATGCGGCTCAAACAACTGCTGACCGCTGGCTTGATTGCTAGCGTGGTCTGGTCCGCGCAGGCGGTGGAGATCGTTTTCAAACCTGTAGCACCCAACGTGTATGCCTACGTAGGCGACACCGAAGGTCGAACCTACGAGAACGAAGCCCTCAACGCCAACATCGGTCTGGTGGTGACGCCGGCGGGGACACTGTTGATTGACAGCGGTGCCAGCTTTCAGGGCGCGAAGCAAATCGCCGAGGCTGTGAAGAAGGTGACCCCGCAGCCAATCCGATGGGTCATCAACACCGGCGGGCAGGACCACCGCTGGCTGGGCAACGGCTACTTCAAGGCGCAGGGCGCCGAGATCATGGCGCATGCCAACGCCGATGCCGACATGAAGGCCCGTGGTCCCGAGCACCTGAAAGCGAACGCGCCGGTGCTCAAGGAGAAGATGAACGGCACCGAGATCGTGTTGCCCACCCGCTGGCTCAAGGAGGCCGACACGAAGCTGGACCTGGGCGGCGTCGCCGTGCAGGTGCTGCACCGCCAAGGCGGCCACACGCCGGGCGACAGCATGGTCTGGCTGCCGCAGAGCGGTGTGGTGTTCACGGGTGACGTGGTCTACGTGGACCGCATCCTGGGCCTGCACCCGGTGAGCAAGACCAAGACCTGGGTCGAATCGTTCGAGGTGCTGGAAGCGCTCAACCCCAAGGTGGTGGTGCCCGGCCATGGCCGCGTGACCACGCTGGCGCAGGCGCAGAAGGACACCGGCGATCTGCTCAAGGCCCTCCGGGCGCACATGGGTAAGGCGGTGGAGGCGGGCACCGACATGAGTTCCGCGATCAAGAGCTTTGACGCGGCCCCCTTCAAGCACCTCAAACACGTGGATGTCTGGCTGCCCCAACTGGCCAACCGCACTTATCTCGAAATGGAACAGGAGTAAATCATGGACATCAAGGTACTCGGCACGGGTTGTGCCAACTGCAAGAACACCATCGCGCTGATCGACCAGGTGGCCAAAGCCAATGGCGTCGAAGTGAAGCTGGAGAAGGTGGAAGAGCTGCGCGACATCATGGGCTACGGCGTCATGAGCACGCCTGGTGTGGTCATCAACGGCAAGGTGGTGCACGCCGGTGGTGTGCCCAGCCGCGAGAAGATCGAACAGTGGCTGTCGGCTTGAGCAAAGGAGGCAACATGCTGGACGAAGCGAAACAGGTCTGCCCCACCACTACGCGCCGTCTGGTGGACGAGGGTGCCTGGCTGGTGGACGTGCGCGAGCGCGCCGAAGTGGCCCGCACCGCCTTTGACGTACCGACCATCGTGAACATCCCTCTGTCCGAGCTGGAACAGCGCTGGAACGAATTGCCCAAGGACCGCGAGTTGGTGCTGGTCTGCGAGAGTGGGGCTCGCAGCCTCAAGGCCACCTACTTTCTGCAGTACCACGGCTATACCCGTGTGAGCAACATGGAAGGCGGCATCCTCAAATGGATGCGCAAGAACTTCCCGGTGATCGGCCAGTGCATTGAGGTGCCCGCAGCTGCCTCGTCGTCCTGCTGCTGCAGCGCCCCTGCGGGTCAAGCTTCCTCAACAGGCTGCTGTTGAGAACGGAGTTGGGAATGCATTTGGCCAAAAAAGGAAACCAGCCATGACCGACAACCCCACCAAGATGCGCTTTCACGTTGAATCCGAACGTATCGATGCGCACCACAGCCAGTCCCTGTGCAAGTCAGCCCGGATCACCCTGGACACCGACCTGGTCGGCAACCCAGAGGCGTTCAACCCGGCCGAGCTTCTGCTGTCGGCGCTGTCGGCTTGCATGATCAAGGGCATCGAGCGAGTGGTGCCTATCCTGAAGTTTCAGCTGCGAGGCGTGCGGGTGATCGTGGACGGTGTTCGACAGGACGTGCCACCAAAGATGGAAAGCATCCGCTATCAGATCATCGTGGACACCGATGAAACGGACCGGCGCATCGACCTGCTGCACGACAACGTCAAGAAGTACGGAACGGTGTTCAACACGGTGGCTCCGGGTACAGATTTGAGCGGCGTGATGCGCCGCGCCTGAGAGAGTGCAACACCGATGAGCGCCGGACACGACCACAGCCATGCATCCACCAGTTTCGACAAGGCCTTTGCCATCGGCATCGCGCTGAACCTGGCGTTTGTCGGCGTCGAGGCCTTCTACGGCTGGAAGATCAACTCGCTGGCCCTGCTGGCCGATGCCGGACACAACCTCAGCGACGTGGCCGGGCTGGTGCTGGCCTGGGGTGGTGCCTTGGCCGGCAGGCTGCGGCCCGACGCCCGCCACACCTATGGCTGGAAACGCGGCAGCATCCTGGCTGCGTTTGCCAATGCCTTGTTGCTGCTGGTGGCAATGGGCGCGCTGGCGTGGGAGGCCGTCGGCCGCCTGTTGGCGTCAGAGCCGATGGCGGGCAGCGAAGGCTTGACCATCATGGCCGTGGCCGGTGTCGGCATCGTGGTCAACACCGTGACGGCCCTGCTGTTCATGCGCGGGCGCGCGCACGACCTGAATATCCGCGGCGCCTTCTTGCACATGGCCGCCGATGCGCTGGTGTCGGCCGGGGTGGTGTTGGCTGGTGCGCTGACGCTCTGGATGGGCTGGGTCTGGCTCGACCCGGTGGTGAGTTTGTTGATCGCGGCGGTGATCCTTTGGGGAACCTGGAGCCTGTTCCGGCAATCCTTGCACCTGCTGTTCGACGGTGTGCCCGACCGCGTGGACCCACAGGCAGTGCACGACTGCTTGGCCTCACTGCCAGGGGTTAGCCGCGTACACGATCTGCACATCTGGGCCATGGACACCTCGCAGGTGGCGATGACGGCCCACTTGGTGATGCCAGAGGGCAACGCTGATGATCGATTTATCCAGCGGGCCACCGAGCTGCTGCACGACCGGTTTGAAATCACCCATGCCACCCTACAGGTGGTGCAAGTGCCGTTCACGCAGCCTTGTGGCGACTGGCATGGCGCCTTTCGCCAGACCCAAGAGCCTAAACCCCATGTCGACTTGGCCTCGAATCATGGGGTCGGTCATCCCCACCCGCTGTGAGGTGCGATTGCTGTTGGGTCTGCGTGGCACTGTCTTTTGCAGAGTTCCGTCGGCGGGGCCGCCTGACCTGAACAGGTGCATGGGTGTCACCCAGATGCACGCTACCCGAACAACTCCAAGCGTTTGGCCAACAGGGTCGTTGCGAACAGGAACCGTGTCAACACGGTCAGCACCGTTTGCAGCACACCCACGTCGTTTCGCACGGTGCCGTATCGCGAGCGCACGATCAGGCACAGCATCTGGCTGCACCGTCCGGCATGGGCACGCAAGGACTAAAGTCGGTCAGGATGTTGCAGTCGGGCGCCGGGCCGCCCGCACAGCCCTCGCTGCAGGCACGGACATAACGCAACAGGCTTCGCTCCAGACGGCGCAACTCCGCCATCTTGGTCCGCACGGCCGCGAGGTGAGCCTGGGCAATCGCCCTGGCCTCCACGCAGTCGCGTTCGGAGCTGGTCGATAGCGTGACCAATTCGCGGGTCTGTTCAATGGAAAAGCCCAGGTCTCGGCAATGGCGGATGAGGATCAGCACGTCCTGCACCGACTCAGGGTAGACACGATGGCCGCTCTCTCGGCGCATGGCTGGGGGTATCAGACCCACTTCCTCGTAATACCGAAGGGCTGAGACGGCGAAACCGACGCGCTTGGCCAAGGTGCCGATGGTTAGCAACGCGGGGGAAGGGGCAGCGGGGACCTCGGGTTTTTTCACGGTGGGTCTTGCATCTCAAGTGGCTTGAGATTTTAGAGTGCTGCAACGGGAATCGACCCGCGTTAATCAACTGGAGAAAACTTGTGAAAAGACCTGTACTGACGATGTTGGGCGTGGCCGGAGCTTGCGCTGCCTGCTGCGCCGTTCCCCTGGCGATTCCGATGCTGGGGGGTGCGGCTGCGCTGGGTTTGAAGACTTGGCTTGGTGTGAATGTCCAGATCGGTCTGGAACTGGTGGCGCTATTGGTGATGGCATCCTTTGCAGCACTGTGGTGGAGTGTTCAGGTCTGGAGACCTCGGAAGGGGGGCAGAGCAGGTGGATGTGAATCAGCTATTGGAAGCGCATGCGCGGTGAGTCACAACGCGACAGGATGCGGCTGTGCCCCACGGTAGGAAGCACTGGGGCTGAACATCGGCATCAGAGCTGGGGAAATCACGAGTCAGTGTTCAGGCCGTCGCCACTTTTGGATAGCCGCCACTGCTGACTAGCCTTTCGTTGGATGGTTTGCGGCGGATCAACCGCCAGCCAAACGATCAGCCACGTTCTCGCGTGTCACTCTTTCCAGCAGCTTTGGGGGCAAGCGTCCGGGCGGAGATCGACTTCAGGACACCTTGCTTGGCATGACGTGCACCCAGTCGCACGCCAGCCGCATCAGCTGGGACTGGCCCACCGCGAGACGCTGTCGCAAGGGACCCGAGCGCATCAGGCGCAGTACGACGCCGCCGAGCGCTTCGACGGTAAATGTGGCCAGCGTGGTTTCGCCCAAATGGCGGACCGACGTGACGGTGGTTTGCAGTTCCACCTGCCCGAATGTCGTGTCCTGGAGCGCCGTGTATGCCTCGTCTCCCAGATGCAGACCATCCCCCTGGATCACCCAGGTCACCGCCTGACCGGCAGCAATCCGCCCCTTGTCCCGCACCCGCAGCTTCACCCCCGTGGCCTGGCCAGCGGGCGACAGCCATTCGAGCCAGCCAGCGCGGTCGCTCGCATCCTGCCCGAACAGCGGCCCGAGCCAGCGCCCCTTGAAGCGGTTCTGCACGCCCACCAGATCGGCCACCCGGGCGTTGCGGGGCGACCTGTAGACCGTTGCTGGCGTGCCTTGCTGCAGCACCGTGCCTGCATCCATCACCACCAGGCTGTCGGCCAGGTGCCGCGCCTCCACCAGGTCGTGGGTCACCAGCACGATGGGGATGTGCAGGTCCTGCCGCAGATCGGCCAGCAGGTCGTAGAGGCCTTGGCGGTTCATCTGGTCAACCGCGGAGAAGGGTTCGTCCAGCAGCAGCAGGCGCGGCTCGCGCGCCAGGGCGCGGGCCACCGCCACCCGTTGCTGCTGCCCGCCCGACAGGTTGGCGGGCTTGCGGGCCTGCTGATCGGTCGAGAGGCGCACGTGGTCCAGCCAGCGGGCCGCCCGTTCGCGTCGCTGCGCGGGTGACAGGTGCAGCATAGACAGCGCCACGTTGTCCAGGGCGCTCATGTGCGGCATCAGCGCATAGTTCTGGAACACCAGCCCCACATGGCGCTGCTGCGGCGGCAGGCACACGCCGCTCGCGGTGTCCACCCACACCTGCTCGCCCACCACGACGTGGCCCGCGGTGGGCTTGAGCAGACCGGCCATGCAGCGCAGCATCGAGGTCTTGCCCGCGCCGGACGGGCCGACCAGGGCCATCAGCTCGCCGGGCTGGCAGCTGAATTCGCCGTGCAGGGGCATGGGCGAGGATTGGTCGATCCGAACCTGCAGCGCTCCACCTGAATCCATCGGCTTCGTACCCGTGCTCATCGTGTCTTCACCATGCGCGCGGTGGCAAAGAAGGACGCGGCCACCGCCACCAGCGACAGGGCCAGCAGCAGCAAGGCCATGCGGTCAGCGCTTTGCAGATCGAAGGCCTGCACCCGGTCGTAGATGCTGATGGCCACCGTCTTGGTTTCGCCGGGGATGCTGCCGCCCATCATCAGCACCACGCCGAACTCGCCCAGCGTGTGCACGAAGGTCATCACCATGCCCGAGAGAATGCCCGGCCAGGCCAGCGGCAGCTCCACCTTGGTGAAGGTCTGCCAGGCCGACAGGCCGCTGACCGCCGCCGCCTCGCTCAGGTTGGCGGGAATGGCTTCAAACGCGCGCTGGACCGGCTGCACGAGGAAGGGGATGTTGAAGATCACCGACGCGATCAGCAGGCCGAGAAAGTTGAAGGTCAGCCGGATGTCGAAGGTCTCCAGCATCCAGCGCCCCAGCGGAGACCCCGCGCCCAGGGAGACCAGCAGGTAGTAGCCCAGCACCGTGGGCGGCAGCACCAGCGGCAGCACCACGGTGGCTTCCACGAGTGCCTTGGCCTTGAAGTCCGAGCGCGCCAGCCAGCGCCCCAGCCACAGGCCCAGGGGCAGCAGCACGACCAGGGTCACCGCCGCCAGCTCCAGCGAGAGCAGCAGCGAGGTCCAGTCCATGCCCGTCATGGCTTGGGCATGGCGAAGCCGTAGCGGACCATGACGGCCTGGGCTTCGGGCGTGGCGATGTATTCGTAGAACGCACGCGCGGCTTCGGGGGCGTCTTTCATCAGCACCATGCGCTGGGCCAGGGGCTGGTGCCAGTCTTGCGGGATCAGCGCGAAGTCCCCGAGCCTGGCCACCTGCGGCGCCAGCGCCAGCGAGTAGGCGATGATGCCGCCCTCGGTGGCCCCCGAGGTGGCGAACTGGGCCGTCTGCGAGATGTTCTCGCCGAACACCAGCCGGGGTTCGATGGCCTGCCACAGGCCGGCGTGCTGCAGGGCTTCCCTGGCCCGCATGCCGTAGGGCGCGTGGTCGGGCGCGGCAATCGCGAACTTCTTGAGCCGCCCGTCTTTGAGCGCGGCGCCCAGGTCCTTGAGCTCACCGTCGGCCTTGAGCGGGGAGCCCTTGGGCACCATGATGCCGATCCGGCCGTAGGCGTAGAGACGGCCACGGTCGCGCGTCTTGCCGGCGTCGGCCAGCTTGAACACAAAGCCCTCGTCGGCCGACATGAACAGGTGGAACGGCGCCCCTTGCAACAGCTGTGAGTAGAAGCTGCCCGAGGAGCCGAAGACCAGCCGCAGCTTGTATCCGGTGGCTCTCTCGAATTGGGCCGCCACGTCTTCGAGGGCGAACTTTAGGTCGGCGGCTGCGGCCACGGTGGGGACTGGAGCCTGCGCACGGGCCGCCCCGGCGCCAAGACCCAGCGACAGGGACAGCGCCAGCAGGCAGCGACGGGTGGTACTCATTGACGGGCTCCAGTCCGTTGAGGCGAACGATCGGTTCAATATCTTTCAAATTCGATATCTCCAAAAAAGTATATCGAAACTTCCCGCAGCTATCATTCGGCCCATGAAACCCACGTTGAACGTCACTGCCCTGGAGGAGCGCACACGCTTTCGCATCCAGATCAAGCATGCCGTGGCCATCGGCCCCGGCAAGGCGGACGTGCTGCAGGGCATTGCCGAAACCGGCTCCATCGCCGAAGCCGGGCGGCGCCTGGGCATGAGCTACCAGCGGGTCTGGTCGCTTGTCGATGCGATGAACCGCGATTTTGTGGAACCACTGGTGATCAAGCAGCGCGGCGGGGCCGCCGGAGGTGGCACATCGCTAACCCCCATGGGACTGCAGGTGCTCCAGCTTTACCGCTCGGTGGAGCTCAAGGCGCAGAAGGCGATTGAAAAACCGCTGGGCGAGCTGGTAGCGCTGATCCAGCCAACGTCGTAGCCGCAGTGGCGATCGCACAGGGTGTCACAACTGAGAAACCGTGATCAGAAATGGCTACGCGCGCACCAGCAGCCCCCAGATCGTCAACACCCCCACACAGACCAGGTCCAGCGACAGGCCGGCCCGCAGCATGTCGCGCTGGCGCACCCGGCCTGTGCCGAACACCAGGGCATTGGGTGGCGTGGCCACGGGCAGGGCAAAACCGCAGGACGCGGCCAGGGCGACCACGACCACCAGCGTCTCCACCGGTAGCCCCATCTGGCTGGCGACGGCGGCAAACACCGGCACCAGCAGCGCCGCAGCGGCGGTGTTGCTGGCGAATTCGCTGAGCAGCACCATGAAGGCGGCGACCGCCAGCAGCATGGTCCATGGCGCCGCGCCTTGCAGCAGGCTGGCCACCTGCTGCCCCAGCACCAGCGAGGCGCCCGAGAGGGCCAGCACCTCGCCCAGCGCCAGGCCACCGCCGAACAGGATCAACACCCCCCAGTCGGTGTGTTCAGAAACCTCCCGCCAGCTTGCCAACCGCAGCGTCACCACGGCGATGGCAGCGGCCAGCGCAAACACCGTGTCCGGACTCTGGATGCCCAGCTTTTTGAGAGGCTCGGCCCCAAAGGTCCAGCCCAGCGCGGTCAGCAGGAACACGCCCAGCGTCAGAACCCGTGGCCAGGTCCAGGGCACGTCGGTCGTGGTGATGGCGATGCGTCGATCCAGGTTCGGGCGCAGCACCAGCCACAGGGTGAACGCCATCAGGGGCATGAGCACCAGCACCAGGGGCAAGCCGATCCAGAGCCACTGGGCAAAGTCAATGCCCGCCGCGCGCGCCGCAATCGCATTCGGCGGTGAGCCGACCAGGGTGCCCATGCCCCCGATGCTGGCGGAATAGGCCACGCCCAGCAGCACAAAGGCAAACGTCCGCCGTTCACGCTGCGGGTCGAGCGGCCCCAGGATGCCCAGGGTCAATGGCAGCGCCATGGCGGCCGTGGCCGTGTTGCTGATGCCCATGGACAGCAAGGCCGTGACGCCAAACAGCAGCCACACGGCCCGTCCCAGATGGCCGCCCGACAGCGTCAGCAGGAACCCGGCCATCTTGCGGTCCAGCTGCTGGGAACGCAGGGCGCTGGCCAGGGCAAAGCCGCCCAGGAAGAGAAAGACGATGGGGTCGGCAAAAGGCGCCAGGGCTTTCACCGTGGTCAGGCCCGGAAGCCCCAGCGCCAGCGCACCCACCGGCACCAGAAGCGCGGTCACCGGCAAGGGAATCGCTTCCGTCAGCCACAGCGCACCGATGAAGACCAGCAGGCACAGGCCCTTGGTGACCGACGCCTCGTAAGGCAGCCAGGCGACCAAAGCCAGCGACAGCGACAGCGCGACCAGAAACGAGAACACGGCCCGGCGGGCCGAAACCACACCCCCGTCAGAAGCGGCTTCAGGGCTCACTGGGCTACCCTCCGCGCGGTGCGCTGCGGGGCCGAGCGTGTTTGGGGTGGCCGTTCGATGCTCATGCGTCGCTTTGCGTCATGCTGAGTCAGTCATCGCGCCGGAGGTCACACCGCCTTGGGCAGGTTGACCCGCCGCATGAGTTCTTCGGCGCTTTCCTTGCGCTCGCTGTAGCGGTCCACCAGGTAGGGCGAGACGTCGCGGGTGAGCCAGGTGAACTTGACCAGTTCTTCCATCACATCGACCACCCGGTCGTGGTAACTCGACGGCTTCATGCGGTCTTGGTCGTCGAACTCCTGAAACGCCTTGGCCACCGACGACTGGTTCGGGATGGTGATCATGCGCATCCAGCGCCCGAGCACGCGCATCTGGTTGACCGCGTTGAACGATTGCGAGCCGCCACAGACCTGCATCACCGCCAGCGTCTTGCCCTGGGTGGGGCGCACGGCGCCGGCCGCCAGGGGAATCCAGTCGATCTGGGCTTTCATGATGCCGGTCATGGCGCCGTGGCGTTCGGGCGAACACCAGACCATGCCTTCCGACCACAGGGTCAGCTCGCGCAGCTCCTGCACCTTGGGATGGGTTTCCGGCGCGTCGTCGGGCAGGGGCAGGCCGCTGGGGTTGAAGATGCGGGTCTCCGCACCCATGGCCTGCAGCAACCGTGCAGCTTCCTCCACCAGCAAGCGGCTGAAGGAGCGCGGGCGCAGCGATCCGTACAGCAGCAGGATGCGCGGAGGATGGGCCGAGTGCGGACGCAACAGCCGCGACGGATCGGGCACACGGAAATGTTCGGCCTGCACTTGCGGCAGATCGGCCAGGGGTTTGGAAACGGACTTAGACACGGCGACCTTTTGCATCAATGACGACCTCACCATCTTCCTTGATGAAAGGGCCCTGCTGCGGATAGGGCAGGATGTCGAGAACGACCTCGGAAGGGCGGCACAGGCGCACCCCCAGCGGCGTGACCACGAAGGGGCGGTTGAGCAGGATGGGGTGCTGCTGGATGAAGGCCAGCAGCTGTTCATCGGTCCATTTCGGGTTGCCTAGGTCCAGCTCGGCGAAAGGTGTGCCTTTTTCACGCAGCACCTGGCGCACCGTGGCGCCCATGGTGCTCAGCCATGCCTGGATCTGCTGCATGCTGGGCGGGTGCTTGAGGTACTCGATGACCGTGGGTTCCACGCCGCTGTTGCGGATCATGGCCAGCACGTTGCGCGAGGTGCCGCAGGCCGGGTTGTGATAGATCGTGATGTCGGGCATGGGGTGCGCTGCGGGTTCAGGCGGTCCGGGGGCGCCAGGCGTTGACGATGGCCACGAGCGAGAGCATCACGGGCACCTCGACCAGCACGCCGACCACGGTGGCCAGCGCGGCGCCCGAGTTCAGGCCGAACAGCGAAATCGCCACCGCCACGGCCAGCTCGAAGAAGTTCGAGGTGCCGATCAGGCAGGCCGGTCCGGCGATGTCGTGCGGCAGCTTGAGCCACTTGGCGCCCCACCAGGTGATGAAAAAGATGCCATACGACTGCAGGATCAGCGGCACCGCGATCAGCGCGATCACGCCAGGCTTTTCGACGATGGTGCCGGCCTGGAAGCCAAACAGCAGCACCACCGTGGCGATCAGGCCGACCACCGACCAGGGCTTGAGGCGCGCCACGAACTGACCCAGTGCAGACGAAGAACGTTTCACCAGCACCTGGCGCGTGGCCATGCCCGCCAGCAGCGGCAAGACCACATAGAGCACGGTGGACAGCAGCAGCGTCTCCCAGGGCACGGTCACGTTGGTCACGCCGAGCAGGAAGGCGGCGATGGGGGCGAACGCCACCACCATGATCAGGTCGTTCACCGAAACCTGCACCAGGGTGTAGTTGGCGTCGCCTTTCACCAGTTGGCTCCAGACGAACACCATGGCGGTGCAGGGCGCCACGCCCAGCAGGATCATGCCGGCGATGTACTCGCTCGCCGATTGCGGATCGACCCAGTAAGCAAACACGTACTGGAAGAACAGCACGCCCAGCGCCGCCATGGTGAAGGGCTTGATCAGCCAGTTCACCACCAGCGTGAGCAGCAGGCCCTGCGGCCGCTTGCCCACGTCCTTCACGGCGTGCCAGTCGATCTGGATCATCATGGGGTAAATCATGATCCAGATGAACACGGCGACCACCAGGTTGACCTGCGCGATCTCCATCGCGGCCACGGCCTGGAACACGCCGGGCATCACCAGCCCAAGGCCCACACCGGCCAGAATGCCCAGACCGACCCAGACGGTCAGATAACGCTCAAACACACCCATTCAAATCTCCCAAAAAGCAAAAATGCCCGACCGCCTGAGCGACCGGGCTGTGTGCATCAAACGCCCGGTCAGGCCTTTTGCCGTCCGATGTCCACCAGTTCCTTCTGCAGGGCCAGCCGGTCGAGTTTTTCAAACGGCAGGTTCACCATCAGCGCGATGCGGCGGCTGAGCACCATGAAGGTGTCGGCGAAGGCCTTCTTCGCCGCTTCATCATCACCCTTGACTTCGGCAGGATCGGGCACGCCCCAGTGCGCCGACATCGGCTGGCCCGGCCACACAGGGCACACCTCTCCGGCGGCCTTGTCGCAGACGGTGAGCACGAAGTTCATGTGTGGCGCATCGGCTTGCGCGAACTCGCTCCAGTTCTTGCTGCGCAGACTGTCCGTCTTGTAGTGGTTGCGTTGCAGCAGTTCGATGGCGTGCGGATTCACCTGGCCAGCCGGGTGGCTACCGGCGCTGAAGGCCCGGAACCGGCCACCGCCCAGATGGTTGAGGATGGATTCGGCCATGATGCTTCGAGCCGAGTTGCCAGTGCACAGAAAGAGCACGTTGTAGACGGACATGGTGAAAACCTTTCAGCAGCAGCTGGTTGAGGAGGAGGCGGAGGAGGGGGATGAGAGCGCACAACGGGCGCCTGCGGCAGCGGGGAGGGTGGGCGAGCAGCACCCGGCCGCTTCGGCGGCGGGTGTACAGCAGTGGGTGGCGGGCGCACCGCTGGGTGCACAGCAGGCCACCGCCGAGGCCTCGTCCGCCTTCTCGCGGAACACCGGGATGTTGCCCAGCGTATGGAAGTGTTCCCAGGCGATGCCCTGCGGATCGGTGATCCAGTGCTTTTCGCTGCGGGCGTAGCAGCAGGTGGTGGCGCCTTCGTCCAGCAAGCTGATGTCGGCGGCCGTGGCGCGGTCCTTCAGGGCCTGCAGTTCTTCAGCGTTGTCGGTCTGGATGCCCAGATGGTCGATGCCCGGCTGCTCACCCCGTGTGGAGATGGCGAAGTTCACCGGCGGGTCTTCCAGCATCCACTTGGCGTAGTCGGCCTCGGTGCGGGTGGGGGCCTGGTTGAACAGGGCGGAGTAGAAGCCAATGCTCTTGTCCAGGTCGTTGACGTGGAGGTGGACGTGGAAACGTTTCATCGGGGTCACCGTTCAGGGTTGCGAGGGCGAAATGTCAGTGAATGAGGCTGTGGCCGGCAGCACCACCACTGGCGAGAAACCGCCACCTTCGGTTCGGAAGTTGGTGGTCTGGCCCGACCAGGTGCGTGCGGCCAGCAACTGCATCTGGCCGCGGTAGGTGTAGGCGCGCAGATCGAGCTTGAGCCGCATGGTCTCGTGACCCACACGTACCAGCCGCTCGCTGGGCGGCACGGTGGTTTGGGCGACGTAATCGCCGGCCAGGATCTCGTCCCACACCCGTCGGGTCAGCTTGTCGCCGCGGTAGGCAGCGCGGGCGCCGAAGCCGGCAGCAGGTTTGAAGAACAGGGTTCGGCGCTGCGCCCAGAGCGCGTCGGCGTTTTCGGCGGTGACGCGCTGTGTCGCGGGCACGACCCGGCGCAGCAGGGCGCGGTCCGCTTCGCCCACGCCCCAGTGTTCGAGCAGCGCCGCGTCGGACAGGGTGGCCAGGTTGCGCTTGTCGGCGTACAGCGCGTGGGTGCGGGGGTGCGGCGTGACCACGGCCGAGCCAGCCCGGTAGGCCTGTTGCAGCACATCGTGGCCACTGTCCTGCAGGTAGAAGTCGGTCAGGCGGTTGTAGACCAGGTCCACCGGCGTGCCTGCGGGCAGGGCGGGGTGCCAGAGCGCGCCATCGCGCCACTGCAGCTCGCGCGGGTCGGCTACCACGGCGATCAGGCCGTGTGCTGCGAACAGCGCGCGCGCCATCTGGAACTCCGGTGCCAGGTACTGCGCGTCAGGCACATCGTCCACGATCACCACATTGCGCAGCGGAGCATCGCCGCGTTGCGATTGCCATTCGGCTCGGAACATGGCGACGAAGGCTTCGTCGAGATTGCGCAACCGGTCCTGTGGGTCGAACACCTGCTGAAACGACTCGCAGCAAGCGCGGTGTGCCCGCGCCAGCGCGGCGTTGAGGAAGGCGCCGCCTGCGTTGCTGTTGATCTCGATCAGGCGCGGTCCGTCGTCGGCCAGGTGGAAGTCGTAGCCCATGAAGACTCCGGCGGGTCCGTGGGCAATACCGGCAATCTGCGGAGCGCGGTCCAGGGCCCGCTGTTGCCAGGCGGGCCGTGCGATCACGCGCTCCAGCGCGGCCACCGCGTCAGTGATCTGCGCCATCACACGGGCATCGAGGAAGACCGCCGTGCGCGAGAACAGATGTGGGTGGCTGTCGGCCAGACGCATGGTCAGACCAGCCAGTGCAGGCTCAGTCTCCAGCTGTTCTCGCAGACGCGCTGTCTCCAGCGTCTGACAGGCGCAGCCGAGGTTCAGCGCTTCGGCCAGGTTCACGCCGGGTCCCCGCAGTCGGTGCAGGTCGAGGGAGCAATTTCACAAGGCTGGCCTGCGCAGCAGTGCTCGGTCAAGTAACCGAGCAGCGTGTTCATGCGGTCAAATTGGGCGCGGTAGATCAAGTTGCGACCGTCGCGTTCGACGTCGATCAGGCCTGAGTGGCTCAACTCCTTCAGGTGAAAAGACACGGCGTTTGGCGGTGTGCCCAACGCCTCCGACATGTATCCCGGGGTCAGCCCGTCGGCGCCGGCCACCACCAGCAGGCGAAAGATTCGCAGGCGCGTCTCTTGTGCCAGCGCGGCCAGCGCTTTGACAACTTGAGCTTCTTCCACGGCAGTCTCCTCAGGTCGTTTGGGGCGCCGGCAAAGCCAGCTTGGTCGGCAGCGCCAGCGTGAGCAGCCAGCAGGTAAAGAGCATCAGGGCCGAGCCCACCAGCGCGTACAGCAGGCCGCCCCACTGGTAGAGCAGGCCCGACATCAGCGTGCCGAAGAAACGGCCCAGCGCATTGGCGGCGTAGTAGAAGCCCACGTCCTCGGCCGCTTTCTCGCTGCCGGCGTAAGCCAGGATCAGGTAGGAGTGCACCGACGAGTTGACCGCGAAAGCAAAGCCGAACAGCCCCAGCCCGCCGACCACCCACCACTGCAGGTTCGGCAACTCCAGCAGCACGGCAGCAGCAATGCCAACCGGGATCAGCGCCAGCACCAGCGACCACCCGCGCGCCGCCGGCACCTCGCTGCTCAGCCCGTCGGGGCTGCGTTTGACAAGGTTAGGTGCAAGCGCCTGCACCAGACCGTAGCCGATGGTCCAGGCCGCCAGGAAGCCGCCGACCATGGTGAAGTTCCAGCCCTGCGAATACAGGAACACCGGCACGCCCACCACGAACCACACATCGCGCGCGCCGAACAGCGCCACGCGCGCGGCGGCCAAGCCGTTGATGCCGGCGTTCTTGGCGAAGAGTTCCTTGGCCGACTTGGAGGCCTTGGCCTTGCCCATCATCGGCGGCACCGACGAGACCACGCCGATGAGCACCAGCACCAGCAGACTGGCCATGGCCCAGAGCGAGTGCTGGAAGCCCAGCGCCTGCAGCAGCACACCACCGAGGAAGAAGCCGAAGCCCTTCATGGCGTTCTTGCTGCCGGTGAACCAGGCCACCCACTTGAAGAGCTGGTTGTTGCCACTGTCTTCGGCCTTGGCCTGCGCCTGCGTGACCTTGATGGCCGACTTGCTGGCGGTCTTGGTCAGGTCCTTGGCCACGCCACAGATGCCCTGCGCCAGCACCACCCAGGCCACCGACATCGCCGCCGTCCACGCCGGGTTGAGCAGAGAGAGCAGGGTGAATCCTGTGATCTGCGTGACCAGGCCCACGGTCAGCATGCGCTGGATGCCGAAACGCGTGGCCAGCCAGCCACCGATCAGGTTGGCCAGCACACCGGCCGCTTCGTACAGCAGGAACAGAAAAGACAGCGTGAACGGCGAATAGCCCAGCTTGTAGAAATGCAGCAGCACCAGCATGCGCAGCGCGCCGTCGGTGAGCGTGAAACCCCAGTAGGCGGCGGTGACGATGGCGTAGTTGCGCGTCGCGTGGCTGGCGGTGGTCGTTGAGGCGGCGTTCATCAGATGCCGACGGATTCGAGGTGGCAGGCCAAGTCCACCATGCGCGTTGCGTAGCCCATCTCGTTGTCGTACCAGGCGTAGACCTTGAGCAGCGTGCCGTCGGTCACCATGGTCGAGAGGCCGTCGACGATGGAACTGCGTGTGTCCCGGGCGTAATCGGCGCTCACCAGCGGGCGGTTCTCGTAGCCCAGGATGCCGGCCAGCGGGCCGCTGGCGGCGGCTTCGAACAGCGCGTTCACTTCCTCGGCCGTGGTGACGCGGTTCAGCTCGAACACGCAGTCGGTCAGCGAGGCGTTGAGCGCCGGGACACGCACTGCGTGGCCGTTGAGCTTGCCCTTGAGTTCGGGGTAGATCAGCGCAATGGCGGTGGCGCTGCCGGTCGTCGTGGGGGCCAGGTTGACCATGGCGCTGCGGGCGCGGCGAAGGTCTTTGTGCGGCGCGTCTACCACCAGGTTGGTGTTGGTCGGGTTGTGCAGCGTGGTGATCTGGCCGTGCCTGATGCCGATGGCTTCGTGCACCACCTTGACCACCGGGGCCAGGCAATTGGTGGTGCAGCTGGCGGCGGTGACGATGTGGTCGCGCGCCGGCTGGTAAAGGTGGTCGTTCACGCCCACCACGATGTTCAGCACGCCACCAACCTTTACTGGTGCGGCCACGATCACGCGCTTGGCACCGCGGTCCAGGTGGCCCTGCAGGGTTTCGGGTGTGAGGAACTTGCCGGTGCACTCCAGCACCACGTCCACGCCGAGATCGCCCCAGGGGATTTCGGCGGCGGTGGCGTGCTCGCTGAACGACAGGCGGCGGTCGCCGATGCGGATGGCGTCGCTGCCTTCGGCCGCGATGTCGGCGCGCCACTTGCCCTGCACCGTGTCAAAGGCCAGCAGGTGGGCGGTGGCCGCGGCGCCGCCCTTGATTTCGTTGAGGTGCACCACCTCCAGGCGGTTGCCCTGGCGGGGGTCGATGGCTTCGCGTTCGATGGCGCCGAAGGCCGCGCGCAGGGCCAGCCGCCCCATGCGGCCCATGCCGTTGATACCGACTTTCATGGTTGGAACTCCTAACTTTCAACGATTCAATGTTATTTGAATAATAACGGATCGCCATGAAAGTTTTGTGACACGAAGCGAGCGAAAGGAGGGGCGGAACGCACAAATGCAATGTCGTCCAGGCGTCGGGCTTTGCAAGCTTTGCCCCACTCCCCGTACAGGGCCTGGCCGTGAAGCGCCAATCCTTGACGCTTTCGGCCGAGTGGTCCTGCGCTTGTGTGCGTCACGCCTAGATGTGTGGTGGGGCTGGCTTGCTGATCCCTTCATCCAAGCTCACCGTTTTCGCTTTCACCGTCTGTGCATCCTATGAACGCTGACGGCCTTTCGGCTGGGTTTGGCCCTCGACCGAAGGGCTGACCTTTTTCTCTTCGGAGGTGCTAAGCGGACTTAGCACCACCTGCGCGCCAGCTTCGCCGGCTTGCCTGGCCTCTGCGAGCGCTCCTCCCGTCAAGGGCCGCTGCGGCGCCCGTGTCCTCGGCTGCGCCTGCGGGCCGCGCCAGCGCCTTCGCTTCCTCCCTTGACGGCGCACCCGCGCCGGCCCCAGCTGCTGCCCATGGCCGCGAAGGGCTTCGCGGCCCCTGCGGAGCCCAACACCCAAGGAGAGCGCCCATGCACAACGCCGACTGACTTCCCCTCTGTTTTTCGATGTCTTCCATTGTTTGAACAAGGTCCCCGTGTGGGACAGGAGATTTCACATGAACACCGTTACCCAATCCGAAACCCTGGCCTTGAGCGCCGTGGCCGTCGCTGCGACCATTGGCGAGTCGGCAGTTGCAGCCGAATCTGTCACCGTGCCAGAGGTCGCACCTTACGAACTGCACCTGATCCCGTTGTCGCGGCTGCGGCCCTCCAGCCGCAACGTGCGCCAGAGCGGCGGCACGGCCATTCCCGAACTCGCAGCGAGCATCGCCCGCGTGGGTCTGCTGCAGAACCTGACCGTCGTCACCACGCCCGATGGTCAGTGGTCCGAGGTGGTGGCCGGGCGTCGGCGGCTGGCCGCCTTGAAGCTGCTGGTCAAGCGCCACAAACTCGCGAAGGACCATCCGGTGCCTTGCCTGCTGGTGCCCGATGCCTCGGCCCGCACCGTGAGCCTGAGCGAGAACGTGCAGCGTGAGGCGATGTCCCCGGTGGACGAACTGTTTGCCTGGAAGTCGCTGGTGGCCGAAGGCCGGTCGCTGGAAGACATCGCTGCTGACTTCGGAGTCACACCGCTGGTGGTCAACCGGCGGCTGCGGCTGGCCAACGTCGCACCCCGGCTGCTGGTGGACTACCAGCTGGGAGCGGTCACGCTGGAGCAGTTGATGGCCCTGGCGATCACCGACGACCATGCAGCGCAGGTGTCGGCTTTCTATGAGGTGCCACAGTGGCAGCGCAGTCCGGAATCCCTGCGGGACCACCTGACCCGCGACGAGGTGGATGCTTGCCGCGACGCGCTCGCGCGATTCGTGGGGGTGGAGGCCTACGAAGCGGCGGGCGGTGGCATCCGGCGCGACCTGTTCGCGGACGAGCAGAAGGGGGTGTTCCTCACCGATGCCGCTTTGCTGGAGAGGCTGGCCCGTGACCGGCTGGCCGATGCGGCCGAGTCGGTGCGGGTCGAAGGCTGGGGCTGGGTGGATGTCACGCCGCGTGTGTCTTCGTCCGAACTGCACACCTTCCAGCGGGCGCGGCGCTCGCGCCGGGAACCCAGCAAGGCGGAAGCCAAGCGTATCGAGAAACTGGAGGCGGAGCAGGCGCGGCTCCAGGACAAACTCGATGACGAAGACGACGACCTGAGCGACGACGGTGCGCAGGCTCTGCACGAAGAACTGGACCGGCTGGGCGATGAACTGGACGCCATCGAACAGACCCTGGTGGTGTACGAACCCGGCGTCGTGTCCATGGCCGGCGCGGTGGTGTCGGTGGACCCCATGGGGGCTGTGGTGGTGCATCGCGGGCTGTTGCGCGTTGAACAGGTCAAGGCATTGCGAGCGCAGGATCGACCGACAACGGACGCACAGGCAGAAGGCGAGGTGGAGTCAGCAGAAACACCCACCAGCCGGGGCGGACTGTCAGAGAAGCTGGTGCGGCGCTTGAGCGCGCACCGCACCGCCGCCCTGCAGGCCGAGGTGGCCCGTCATCCCAACATCGCGCTGGTCGCCTTGGTGCACCAGTTGACGCAGCGGGTGATCCTGGGTAGCTACGGTGCATCGCCGGTCAACATCAGCGCCACACCGCAGGACCGGCTGGAGCAGCATGCTCCAGACGTTGCAGAGGCCCCGGCTTCGCAGGGCCTGCGCGCCGTGCGCGAGGCCTGGGCAGCGCGGTTGCCGGGGGACCCAAAGGCCCTGTTTGCCGAACTGCTGGCAATGGAACAGGAAGAACTGCTGTCGCTGCTGGCCCTGTGTGTGGGCCTGACGGTGTCGGCCCTCGCTCAACACGAAGACGAAGCACCCGCCGCGCTGCTGGCACAGGCGGTGGGGCTGGACATGCACGGCTGGTGGACACCCACGGCAGCGGGTTACTTCGACCACGTGTCCAAGGCCAAGGCGTTGGAAGGGGTGCAGGTTTTCGCTCCGGGTGAGGTGCAACGGCTTGCAAAGCTCAAGAAGACCCAGATCACCGCCGAGGCCGAACGGCTGGCCGCTGGCCGCTGGCTCGGGCTGGCTGCCGCAGATGCTGACCGAGCCTGTTCAGGTGGTGGAAGGGCAGGGCGAGCACGAGACAGACGCTCATCAGGCGACTTGAACAGCGACAAGTTCAGACGTGCACCACCACATCCCGGCTTCAGCCGGGATTTTTTGTGCCTCTCCGGCGCGGCCGGACCGCGCTCTGGTGCTGCGCATCAAGCCACCAGGCCACGCGTGTCCCGGTGTCTCGACCCTGTCGGGCGCCGATCGCTGACGCCTCCGGCCGGGGGCATGCCCCGGCCTGCGCGCTGCGCTTGCCTGCCTCACGCCTGCAGGTGTGGTGGGGCTGGCTTGCTGTTCCCTTCATCCTTGCACACCGTTCTCGCCGTCAAGGTCTGCGCGCCCTGTGGGCGCTGGCGGCCTTGCGGCCGTCTTCGAACCTGTGACCGCTGCGCTGCGGTGTGCCGGTTCCGGTCTCGGGCAATCCCGCCCGATCACCGGAGTTGGTCATGCAGCACGATCTGTTCTCTTCCCTCGATTCCCTCCTGTCGGTGCCCGCAGGGGCGGGAGGCTTTCTCATCCGCGACCTCACAGGCCAGTACCGGCCGGCCGAGGCCGACGAGGTGCTGCTGGCGGCGCAGCGGTTGCTGGCCGCCCAGGTGCGCGGCAGCGACCTGATGGACTCGCCCGCCGTGGTGAAGGACTTTCTGCGTGCCCGGCTGGGCAGCCTGCCGCATGAGGTGTTTGCCGTGGTGCACCTGAACTCGCAGAACCGCGTGCTGGACTACGTCGAGATGTTCCGGGGCACGGTGAGCCAGACATCGGTCTACCCGCGTGAGGTGGTGCGCGATGCACTGATGCGCAACAGCAGCGCCCTGGTCCTGGTGCACAACCACCCCAGTGGCGAGGCCCGTCCGTCGCGGGCCGACGAACATCTGACGCAGACGATCAAGCAGGCGGCCGCGCTTGTCGATGTGCGGGTGCTCGACCATTTCATCGTCGCTGGCGACGTGATCTGCTCCATGGCAGAAATCGGCCTCGCGTAAATCATGGGGCTTCAGCCCCAACTTTCTTGTTGCTGAACAGCGCGCTACGCACGAGCGCAGAGGAGGGCGGAGCATGGCCGGTGTTCACCGGCAGCACATGGGGCAGCGGCCCTGTCCCGTGCCCGGTATCGCGGTCTGGTTTCCTTCCCGCTGCGCGGGAACGAGCCCGCTGGACGAACTGACGTGCAGGCCGCTCCCGCCGCTGCGCTGTGGTCCCGTCCCGCCCGCCAGATCGTCCCCCCGGACACCCGCCATGCCCGAAGCCGGGCCGTTGGAAGCCTTGGGGTCCGTGAACCCCTGAGGTGATCGCAGCGGCTCGAACGCCGCGCCAGTCGCTGCGCTTGGTGTCACGCCGTCCGCAGAGCCGCCGCTGCTCAGTTCACCCGGTCGCCTGCGCTGCGCTGGTCGCCCGAAGAGGCTCGGGGCAGCGCGTGCGCCAATGGGCCCACCGTTATCCCCCCACGGCGCCCCCATCCACAGATGAGGGGGACTTGTGGGGGGATCTTTCAGCGGTGGGCCAGGTGACTGGCTCACTGTTTCGTGCTGCAAGGTGTCCCCATCCCCCACCCCTTCCCGAGGGAAGGGGCCTTGCCCACCCCCCGCCCGCCCGTGGGCGGGAGCGAGGGAGTCCGAGCGAGAGGATCAGCTTTGAGGAACCCGGATCGGGGTCCGGCTGGTCGCTCTCGCAAGGAGTTCCACCATGGCCAATGTTCAAGTCATCCAGCGTCACGCGCACCTGGCCGGTGCCGTCAAGCTCGAATTCGTCAACGGGCGCGAAGGCAAGGTCGCCAAGGCGGTATTGACCGCCATCAGCAACAGCCGCCGGGGCAGCGGCGAAGAGCGGTCCGAAGAAGCGACCGCGATCCAGTGGACGCTGTGGGCCAAGCAGGCCGAACACGCGGCCGAGTACCTGGGCAAGGGCTCGCACGTGAACATCGTCGGGCGGGTGCGCAATAACAACTACCAGGACAACGACGGGGCGGAGGTCTACGGGCTGGCCTTCACCGTGGACGAAATCGACTACCTCGACAGCAAGGCCGAGGGCGAAGCCCGCCGCTCGCGTGAGGGTGCGGGTGATCCCCCTGCAGCAGCCCCCAGCGCACCCAACAACAGCCGCAAGGCCCGCAGCGAACGCCAACCGGCGCATGCCTGAACACGCAAGCCGGGCGGTTCGGCCGCCCGGCGTTCATCCCGTTTCTGCCCCCATTCCTAGAACCAGGAGCATCACCATGATCTCTACCGCCCATTCCCCCCGCCTGGCCGCTCGCTTTGGTCAGAACACGTTTGTGATCCGCAGCGAGACCCCGCTGGCCGAAGACCAGATGCGCCGGGCTGCGCCGTCCATCTTTGCCGAAGGCAAACACGGCAGCCGTTCCGAGCGCTACACCTACATCCCCACCATCGACGTGCTGCGCGGCTTGCGCCAGGAAGGCTTCGAACCCTTCATGGTGGCCCAGAGCAAAAGCCGCATCGAAGGCAAGACCGAGTTCACCAAGCACATGATCCGCATGCGCCACGCCGGGCAGGTCAACACCCGGCCCGAGGCCAACGAAATCATCCTGATCAACAGCCACGACGGCGCCAGCAGTTACCAGATGCTGGCGGGCGTGTTCAGGTTTGTCTGCTGCAATGGTCTGGTGGTGGGCGACGTCACCAACGACATCCGCATCCCGCACAAGGGCAACATTCAGGACGAGGTGATCGAAGGCGCGTTCCGGGTGCTGGAGGACTTCGAGGTGGTGGACGCCTCCACCGACAGCATGAAAGCCCTGCCGCTGCGGCGCGAGGAACAGCAGGCCTTCGCCACCGCCGCCCTGGCGCTGCGCTACGGTGAACGAGGGGAGGGCGAACCACCGGCCCCGGTGACCGCCGAACAGCTGATCGAAGCCCGCCGTCCGGAGGACTTCGGCAACAGCCTGTGGACCACATTTCAGCGGGTGCAGGAGAACGCCCTGCGTGGTGGCCAGCCCGGGCGCGGTGCCAAGGGCCGGCGCCTGCACACCCGCCCGGTGGCCAGCATTGACCGCAGCGTGAGCCTGAACCGGGCGCTGTGGGTGCTGGCTGAAGAGATGCGCAAACTCAAGGTCTGATCCACAAGGTCTGTGTGAACCCGGCGCTGGATTCAACCCCGAATCCAGCGCCGCCCACACGCCGCAGCGCGCCCATCATCGAGCGGTGCGTGCGCGTGAAATTCCAAAACGCGCTCGCCGGCCGGCGCCGGCTCGCGCGATCCCGGCCGCCGGCGCATCGAGCGCGGCGCCCGGGAACGGTTGTCCTTCGCCTCGACCTCCCTTGTCGGTCGCGCTGGAGGAACCCCCATGAAGACCCTTGTGCTCGCCAACCAGAAGGGGGGCGTCGGCAAATCCGCCGTCGCCACCTTGCTGGCCCACTACTTCCGCAAACTCGGCTGCCGCGTGCTGGCCATCGACCTGGACCACCAGGGCAATTTCTCGGACCCGCTGCGCAAGTCCCAGCGCGTGGCCGTGGCCGAAGTCCCGGCCAGCGCCTTGCTCACGCAGACGAGCCCGGTCATTCCGTCCGCGGACTTCGTCCTTGTCGCCGCTGACCAAGATCTTTCCGGGCTGGAGCGCCAGCCCAGCCTGCAAAACGCCTTCGCGAACAACCTGCGCGTCTTCCTGAAGGCCATGGAAGCCCGGTTCGACGTCTGCCTCATCGACACCAACCCCAACCCGGACATCCGCATGATCGCGGCGCTGGTCTCGGCCGAGTTCGTGCTCTCCCCGATCCAGCTCAACCAGGAAGCCCTGGACGGCGTGCATGCCCTGCTCAACCACCACCGGGTGGGGGTGCGCAAGATCAAGACCATGCTCAACCCGAAGCTGCACCTGATCGGGCTGCTCCCGGTGATGGTGGAGGCCAACCCGTTCCAGCGGGAGAACTTCCTGCAACTGGTGCAGAAGTTCCACCCCATCCTGATTCCTTACGGCACCAAGCCGGGGCAGTACGCCTCCATGCCGCGCCGCTCGGCCGTGGCCGAAGCGCAGGCCGAAGGCCTGGTGCTGTGGGAGATGAAGAAGACCGCCGCGCGGGACGCCTGGCGCGAGATCGAGGTGGCCATGGTCGTGATTGCCAAAGCCGTGCTGGATGGAGCGCAGACACAGACAACCCCCATCACCCCCATCAATGGAGCGGACCATGGCCCTGTCGCTGGATAGTCTGGACCTGCTGCCGCCGACCGGGGGGGAGGGCGGAACCCCTTTGCGGATTCCGCTGGACACCATCGACGAAGACCCGGACCAGCCCCGGCAGGAGTTCGACGAGCAGAGCCTGACCGAGTTGGCGGAGACCATTCGTGAGCGGGGCGTGCGCCAACCGGTCTCGGTGCGCACCCATCCCACACAGTCCGGCCGCTGGATGCTCAACTTCGGCGCTCGTCGCTTGCGGGCCTGCAAGCGGGTCGGACTGTCCGAGATCCCCGCCTTTGTGGACCAGACCGCCAACAGCGTGGACCAGTTCATCGAGAACGAACAGCGCAAGGGCCTGAGCCCACTGGAGATCGCGCTGTTCGTGCAACGGGCGCTGAACCAGGGGCAGACGCAGGCCGACATCGCGCGCGCCATCGGCAAGAGCCGGCAGTACGTGACGCTGGCGACGGCCTTGATCGATCCGCCGGACTGGTTGATGGGGGCGTACCGGGAAGGGCGCTGTCGAGGGCTTGCCGAACTCTACGAACTGCGCAAGCTGGCGGGTCAGCATCCGCAGTATGTCGAGGCCTGGGCTTCGGATCGGGAGGCCATCACCCGAGAAAGCGTTGCGGCCTTGCGTACCGACCTCACCGAAGGATCGGGCAGTGTTCGTCGGGGAACATCGGCACTGATCGAAACCATGGAGGCCAGCCGGATGGAGGATGCTCAAACAGGTGCCACGGATAAGACCAGGCAATCCCCAAGCCTCAACCCGGAATCCACGCCTCGCGCGCCCATGAATGCTCCGCTGAGACTGCTGGCCAGCCTGGATGGTGTTGAGGTAGCGCTCAGCATCTTGCAGAGGCCAGCACAGGCAGGGCAGGTCTATGTGATGCCTGTGACGGGTGGTCAGATGCAAGCGGTGCAAGCCAGTCGCCTGACCTTGTTGGGATGGACCGGGACATGAGTTGTCAAACCGTTTGACAACTTCCCGGTTCGGTCCCACCAAAACCAGTCCTTCTCTTGGCAGCCAGGCCCTGGCTTGAACGCCATCGACCTGCTGCCCATCCCCCCTCAGTTCGCGGACTGCAGCCTCACCGGTTGTCAAACGGTTTGACAACCCGGTGGGTGCCAGCTTGCCAGAGTCTGCTGGATTTCAGGGTGAATCCAGCACCTCGGTTCTATCGATCCTCGGTGAACATCAGTGCATGGGTGATTGCAGGATAGGCGCCGCGGCGCCGGTTGTCCGACACGTCACCCCGGGTGATCACGTGTCTGGAGGCGATCATGGAGTCCCATTCTCGCGAGCGCATCAGCATCGACCTGCAAGGCCTGAAGGGTCTGCTGCTGGACCGGTCTCAGGCCTTGGGCATGTCGCCCTCGACCCTGGTCAGAACGGCTCTGATTCAAGCACTGGGGGGCCTTGCAGAGCCCGAGGCGTCGGTATCCGAGCACACGGCCTTCAAACGGGCACCGGCCAATGCGCGTTTGTGCCTGCGCATGGCCCGCGAAGACATTCAGACCACCTTGGCTGCAGCGAAGCAGGCGGGCCTGAGCCCTGGTCGCTATGTGGCGGAGTTGGTGGCGGGAGCACCCTGGCTTCTGAGCGGCGCCAGCAAGGCGGAGCAATTGGCCGCTATCACTGGCTCCAACGCCCATCTCGCTGACCTCAGTCGCAACATCCACGCCCTCACACGCCTGCTGACCCAGAGCAACGTGCCCAGGGCACTGGTTTATCGGGACATGCTCGACACGCTGGATGGCGACGTTCGGCGACACCTCGCCCAGGCCGCGGCTCTGCTGGCCGATCTGCGGCCACGTGGGGCAACCGCACAGACTTCTCGGCACCTGAGCCGATGACCACCAGGAGGACACCATGACCCAGACGCACAAAATCGACGGGGTGCTCATCCAGTGGGGTGATCGCCTGTTCTACCCGGGCAACCGGGTGGTCAAGGTCAAGCCTCAGCCCAAGCTGGGCGATGGAGGCATGCGCCAGCGCGCAGACGCCATCCGCAAACGCATTGAAGCCACCGTGGTGAAGAGAGCACCCCAGGTCATGGTCAAGGTCACTGGGGGAGGGCGGGGCATGCAGGCCATTGCAGCCCACATCCGCTACATCAGCAAAAACGGCCGACTCGACATCGAGACCGAACAAGGCGACACGGTGCGCGGTAAATCCGCTGTGCACGAGCTGGGCGAAGACTGGCGCTATGGCGGCAGCTTGATCGGGGATGAAGGCAACCGTCGCGAGGCCTTCAACATCATGCTGTCCATGCCCCGGGGCACCGACCCGCTGATTGTGCAGAAAGCGGCGCGCGAGTTCGCGCAGACCGAGCTGGCTGACCACAAGTACGTGATGGTGCTGCACGACCACCAAGCCAACCCACATGTACACATCAGCGTGCGGGCAGAGTCGATGAGCGGCAGGCGCCTCAACCCGCGCAAGGCCGACCTGCAGCGGTGGCGGGAGACCTTTGCGGAGAAGCTGCGTGGCTACGGGGTCGAGGCCGAGGCAACCCGACAAGCCACACGAGGGCGAAACACCAGCTATCCGGAACTCTGGTGGCTGAAGGCCAAGGAGGGCGGTCGGTTGAGAAAGGTCCGACCCGTCAATAGCTCAGGAGCCAAGGCGCGAACCAGCCGGGAAGAGGCCATAAAGGGCTGGTTGCACATCGGGCAGGCATTGGCGGCGTCACCAGATGCACGGGATGTCAAGCTGGCCGCTTCGATCGCGAGCTTTGTGCAGGAGGCGACTGCGTCGTGGAATCAGCAGAAGGTATCGCTGGAGGTGGGCAAGGTTCCACAATTGCCCGTGCCTGCCGTTGGGCCTGAGAACCGACGCTAATGGGGCGAGTGCAGCTGTCATCCCGGCTGAACCTGAATGCACGTTAAGGCTGGTTGCTGCCGGTCAGAGGGAGAGCTCTGACGGCGGCAGAGCACGCGAAGCAGACTCGGTAGCGGACTCGCGACGTTGGTATCCGTGGTTCGCGCCGTGACACAAGCAGGGCAGCCAAGTGTGTTCAACACTTTCACAGGTGCAGCTCCACACTGTGGCTGGGGAAACAGGTGCGCACGGTCCGAATAGCTTGGGCGTATCGCTCAACCACACGTATCATTATTGATACGAACTCGTGTTCAAGCCCAGGGCCGGCGCATTCGTGTGCGCATTGGTGACCGTAACAAACATCTGACTTTGAGTATGGCTTCGACTGCAACTCACGCTGACAAGACAAACGCGGCAGATAAGAGTATTGGCTTCGATTACCAATACTATTATTTTTTGCTTCAAGTTCTTAATCTCAAAGTGGGTCAGTCAGTTGGATTTGAGGTCAAAGACGATGTTCACACCGAACTCGGCCAAAACCGAAACATTTTCTACCAGCTAAAACATACGACCCAAGTTGCAGCGAATGGTCAGCCCGTAGCACTTACGAAGCTGGA
Source organism: Hydrogenophaga pseudoflava (assembly GCF_031020795.1). Lineage (GTDB taxonomy): Bacteria > Pseudomonadota > Gammaproteobacteria > Burkholderiales > Burkholderiaceae_C > Hydrogenophaga > Hydrogenophaga pseudoflava_A. The sequence goes on along the minus strand of NZ_JAVHJP010000006.1, from coordinate 5,085 downwards.
CAAAGACATGTGGAAAACGTTCTACAACTGGGCGATGGTCATTACAGACAAGGTGGCGGGTCGCGAACAAGTGGAAAAACAGCTTGAGTTCACGCGACAATCCGAGTTTCATCTCGTTGCAAACAAGAAGCACAGCAACTCCAACACAATATTCGAAGCTATTAGTAAGCTGCAGGCAAACTCAATTGCGGCCGACGCCGCGAAGCTCGTACTGGAGGCGGCTGAGCAATCGACCACTGACGATGGCATCAAAAATTACATCAATAAAATTTTATCTCTGGATTTGCCAGTTCTAGAAAGCTTTCTACTTTCTATTAAATTTGAACTGGATGTCGCCGACATTGTTGGCTTGGTAAAACAGGCGGTTCAAGAATTTCACATTGAGACGGCGAAGGTTCCTGATGTTTTAGCCGCGATAGACTCGAATTTGCGGGCACACATATTCCAGAAAGTTAAAGACGGCGAAGCTGTCATCCTTTCATTTGAGGACTTTCATGCCAAGTTTAGGAAGCATTTCAACGACGCAAGAAGCACTAAGTTGACTATCAAATCCTTCTTGCCATCGATGCCTGACGATCTTTTTTCTCAAGTCTTCATCAAGCGGTTGCTGGAGGTTAAATACTTGAATGTAGTTGATGTCGAGATTGCTGCAGACTTGACGACAAAGAAGCTTCAACTAGCAATGCATCTAGATCATTGGGACAAGATGGGTGAGGTTACCAGCAAAGACATTTCTACCCTCCATGACAATGTGAGGACTCTGTGGCAGGGAAAATTTCGTGCAGATTTTATTGACTGCGAAGACAAAGACATAGAGAAGATTGGGCGTGGAATTCTTAGGGAAATGCTGGGCGCAACATTTCCATTGTGTGACGATGTATTGTCTATTCAGCACAGCAACGGTGAAATCTACCATCTCTCCGACATTGGTAGGATTGGATGGCATAAAGATTGGGAGACGAAATGACTGAGTTCAAGGGCGTCGATGACGTACATGAGCGTTCGTCCAACGACGAAGGGTCAAATTACAACAACTTTGCCATCTGCGCCGCCGGGCTTATGGCCATCCTTGAGGAGACTCAAACCTTATCGGTGGCTAAAGCGCTACTGGTCATGCCAATCATCATGCACGACTCAACTGTGCGACACCTAGGAAAACAGAACGTACGCGCACGTGAGGTGTCAGCTTTGACGAGTACACGACCTGACCTATTCCTCAATTTCAATTCTAGGTTTTTGGCTGGCCTGACCCCCACTCTCAACGCTATCCAGTTGCTTGCAGAAGCAAAGTACATTGCATTTAACGGCGAACTCGTTCTTGCAAAAACCTTGACATTTTCAGTCGCGATAGGCGACCGTGCAATGCGAATAAAGAAGGCCGCTAAGAATATCGCAGCTTTGCTCGCATCCCCTGAGGGCGAGCTTTACTTAAACCTGAGGATTGAGCTTTGAAATTCGCGATTGATACGATTACTCTCTGGTCCCATCGCAACGAAAAGCGGCAGCTTCACTTCAAACGCGGAAAAGTCAACATCCTGACGGGCGGAAGCCATCGCGGCAAGAGTGCCATCCTAGATATCTTGGATTACTGCTTCCTGGGTAGCTCTCACAAAATTCCACTCGACATCATCAATGACAACACTTCATGGTACGGACTTACCTTTGCCATAAACGAAAAGCACTACACCATAGCTCGACAAAGCCCAAATGGCAACGCAGTTTCTAATGAAGTCTATTTTTCATCTGTTGGCAACATCCCTGATCAACCAACATCAAACATCGCAATTGATGATCTCAAGCTAATACTTGAGGCGGAATTTAAGATAGATGAGGCAGTTCGACTTGCTTATGGTGGCGGGGCACTCAGGTCTGGCTCCAAAGTCTCCTTCAGATACTTCTTCCTTTTCAATACCATTTCGGAAGACATCATTACGAGTCGCGATACCTATTTCGACAAGCAAAATGAGGACCGATACCGTGAAGCATTGCCACGCATTTTTGACTTGGCAATGGGCATCGACACGTTGCAGAACATTGCCAACAGAGAGAGAAAAGAGAAGCTTGAGCGTGAGCTTGTCAAAGAGGAACGCCGCTCTAATCGTCTAGAAAGGGGGCGCGCTGACTTTGATGGCGAACTCAGGCAACTAGCGGCGCAGGCCGCAGCGTTTGGATTGCCAGCCATAGACGAACGGCAGCTCTCCCCGCAAACGCTCAAGGCAGCTTTACAGGAGGCTCGCACACCAGACAATGAAGACTCCGTTCACCGACACTCCCAAATCAGTGCAGCGATTTTTGACTTAGACCGACGGCTGCGTAAATTGCGACTTCTGTCTTCGGAGGTTAAGCGATATAAAAGCCAGAGTGCTGAAACCTACGACAGCCTGATACCCATAACGGAAATCCTTGCCCAATCAGAATACATTGTCAAATCACCTATCTTTGATAACTTGATTGCCAGCATCAGGTCAGACCTGGCGTCAGTGAAAAAAGTGACGCAACGAAATCAGCCTGTCGAAGTGCAGGTGCGCTCAATTCAAAATAAGCTCATAGAGGAGCGGGCCAAACTGGTTGAGCAGCAGAAGGCGTTACCCGCCGCACCAGAATCTTTTGAGACCGAGAAGCAAAAATGGCTCTTTGTTGGCGAGACGCTCGGTCGCCTAGAAACACTTTTCCCATCGACCCCCCAAAATGCTGAACCGGAGAGCAATCTTGTCGGCTCGCTCCAGTCCCAGATCGACGACATAAGTGTCGAAGATGTGCAGACTAAGCGCAACGCTGTACTATCGCTTATCAATGAAATTGCCGCCATTTTGCTTAAACGGACCGGCGATGCTCTCTACAACTACGCCACTTGGCATCCCGAATTCGTCTACAAGGAGAAGCGGTTGCGGCTTCGCAAACCACTATCAAGCGTGATTGAGAACGTGGGGAGCAGTTCGAACCACATGTTCATGCACTTGCTCCACTTCTTAGCATTGCATGCCATTGCCCTGGTCGAGAAGTCACCGTTCATCCCAGCATTTCTTATTATCGACCAACCTAGTCGCCCCTACTATCCTTCAGAAGTTCCAATGGACGGTGTTCAACTCAAAAGCGAGGATGGCGAACTGGTCCGAGTTGCATTCGAGCTTCTTGATTGGTTTGTGCAAGATATGCGAGACACGCACGCGCAAGAATTCCAAATGATTGTTTTCGAGCATGTGAATGCAGACGCATTTCAGGGCCTGGGGAATGTGCATGTGCTCCAGGAATTCCGAGGGAGCGAGCGGCTAATCCCTGAGTCCTGGTATCTTGTGCAATAACCGTCCCAATGACGAATGACTAGCAGACGCACGCGCGTTAGGTCCAAGAATACGCCTATAGGGATACCGGGTCACGCGCGTATGCTCAGTGCGTGACTCACCTTGGCTTCAGGAGTTGAACGACTGGAGGGCTCATCCAAGGCCTGCACTCCGACTCTAACTTGAACGTCTGCTCCTTAGTGAATCGCCCCGGGGCGATTCACTAAGCCGGCTATCCTCCCTTCCCCGAACGACTCGCAACGGCCCAATCGAAATGACGGACAAGAACATCGAAGTCTTCCAAAATCTTCACCTCAAGGGGGGCGCAACGGCGAGCTCGGTTCGAGCGAGCATCCTGGCGCAGGTCCAAAAGCCATGGCACCACGACCTAGAGCGGGAAAGGGACATCCGGGACCATGCGATTCATGACGAGGATGCGATAGTTCTCGTGCGGGACTCATTCGATGATGTCGACGAATCCGGCCTAGTGCTCTGGCAAGACGGGGACGGCTACAAGGTGTCAAACATCGTGCCTCGAAACGTCGGCGAATTAGGTATCAACAAGTACAACGCAATCCTGCGCGACTTTGCAGCCAGAATCGCGGAGCCTGCGTCCCGTACCGGCGGTTTCGAGGTCGAGCTGTCCTCGCCCTATCAGTCCCTTGACGACTGGATCGAGGCAGAACCAGCTGCCGCGCTGAGGCGCTTCTCGCGTCTAGCGAACAAGTCCACGGGTGCCGCGCATCCCATGGACCGAGATCGTTGGTACACCTTTCTGATCGCGACACATGACGCATCGAAGCGCTTGGACACCGATCAGCTTGTTCGTTGGCTGGTCGAAGTTGAGCAATGGTCCAACGACAAAGCACACGAACTGGCAATCGACTATGAATTCGCCCTCGGCCTCCTTGAGCAATACGACCGTTCGCGCTCATGAGTTTGAGCCCCAAAATGATCTCCAGTCTGGTGGGACTGGGGTTGCCAGTGCTGTGCGTGGACACGTGCACCGTGCTTGACGTTGTTCGCGACATCACTCGCGAAAGCGTCATGCCTGAAGACGTCTATGCAGGGCTGGCCCTGCTCGCGATGGCCGAATCGGGGTCCGGGCTGACCGTGCTCATGGCCGAGCAGGTCAGTCTGGAGATTGCAAGCAATATCGTGAACGTTGAGGAAGAGGCGCAAGTTGCATTGGAGAAATTCTTGGAGCAGGCGCAGCGCATTCACGATGTGGCTGGGGCGTATGGTGCTCAAGGGCCAATTCAGGTCCGTCATCTGGATGGCCATACCAGTAGGGCCCGGCCGGTGCTGGACCGGTGGCTGCAGGTTGCTCAGGTGGTGCCGCACAACGACGGCGTGTCGAGTCGGGCATTCCGGCGTGTCAACGAGCCTCGCACGCCAGCGCGACGCGGCAAGGAATCAATGAAAGACTGCGTGATCGTCGAGGCCTATATTGAGGCGGCGAGCCAGTTGCGGGCCTCAGGGATGAAGGCGCCCATGGTTTTTGCTTCCTCTAACACCAAGGAATACTTCGCTTCGAACACCCGCCACCTTAAGAATGACATTGCAGCTGACCTCGCATCTGTTGGTCTCGAGTACGCCCCTAACTGGGGTGCCGCAAAACACAGCTTGGGACGATAGCGTGCGAAATCATCCTACGACCTCAAGTACCGCACTACGGCCTAAACCTTGAGTCTGGATTTGAATTTTTCGATGACGGCCGCTGCTGCGTATGCGTCCGGTTATCCCATCTTGACATGGGCCGCTCACAGATAGCTTAGCAAGAGATCAAGCCGCGGGTTTACAG
>NZ_JAVHJP010000005.1:254833-429301 GCF_031020795.1 Hydrogenophaga pseudoflava | reverse complement strand
CTGTAAACCCGCGGCTTGATCTCTTGCTAAGCTATCTGTGAGCGGCCCATGTCAAGATGGGATAACCGGACGCATACGGCCCGTATGGGCCAGTTCCAGACAGCAGATAGGCCCGGGCATTCAAAATGTGCGCAGTGCTCATCTGCAACAAGGAGATGGCAGTTCCGTCATCGCAAATCCAGTTTGGGGCTCGCATTCAGCGCTCCTTCAATCGGAGCGTGACTCTATGCGCTGCCCCGGTTTGAGAGCAACAAATACCTTTGAGGCTATCTGTTTTTATTCCTACACCCGCAGTACAGATGCGTCCTTTCACGGGCAACAGTGCTATCGCGCACCCAGGTCGCAGTGGCAAAAGGAAAGGAAACTGCGACCTCAATTCCCTAGCGGGCAAAGAAGCGGGCTCGATTCTTCACTAGCGTTGGGTCCAGTACTACCGCAGGGCCCTCTGGAACATCGGCAACCAACAGCCAGGCCCGCAGCAAGGGGAGACATGCGTCTGAGCCGCATGGTTCAGACGGTCAAATCAAAGCTCGCCCGAAGTAGCCACTGAAGGGGTCCGGTTCTCCGCCAGCGGTGAGTCGCCGGACACGACGAAGTTCGGGGTTCGTTTGTTCAGCTATGCGCTGCGCTCTTTGCAGCCATTCATGAGCGTGCTTTTGCAGGGGCGTATCTGATTCTGCCAACCGCTCCTGAATGCGAAGCAGGTACGCCAGCATCAACTGACTGTCGTTCGATGCTTTGGCCTCGGCCAGGAGCTTCTGCCTGAAGTCTTCCAACGCACGATTTTCGCGCTCCCGCTCTTCGCGCACTCTGGCTTCTTCTGCCCATCTCAGTCGTTGCGCTTCCATTTCTTGAGCGCGCTTCTTCAGGGCTCTTGCAGCGTCCACAAGACCTTGGACGAACGAGCCGAGTTTGTCGCTCAAAGACTCGCGAGCGCCATCACCCCACTTCTTGCGCCCGTCAAAGTAGCTGGTGATTTCTAGGCTCAGCTTCCCGGTAAAGGTATAGACATATTCAGTGCCTCCCAAGCGCTTGTAGAACGGGTCCTGCACGGGCGCCTCAGCTCTTGAATGTTGCTCGAAAAGTCGGAACGAGACGCGCTGGCCGTCATGCTCAAACTCAAGGGCCTTTTCGCCTTTGACCAGCTTCGCTTGGACTTCGGGCAGTGCCTTCTCCACCGCGTCAAGGAGCAAAGCTGCATATTCCACTGTTCCTTCAGAGACACGACATGAAAACAGTTCTGGGCCCGAGCACTCAAGGAAGCCGTGTCTGTCAGGCTTCGTACTCAGCAGCTTCTTTCGGGTCGCTGCAGTGAACCGGCTGAGCTTTTCAGCCTGAAGTTCAGGCTGGGGGACGACGACCAGTTTGGGTTCGTTCTCGTCTGCCTTGACTGGAGGAGCAAGCCGGTATCGGCGCGCATCGATTTCTATCTCGCTCTCGACCGCAAGCTTTGGCAGCGGTGGTCTGGAACCTGCCTTGCCGAACTTGAGCTTCACCCAGTAGCCCACCGGGGGCAGAGGAATCGCATGCTTGCGACAAGCTTTGGCTAAACCGACGTCAGAGATGTCGAGTTCCTTGGCGATATGGGTGACTGGCTTCTCCCAAACCCTGCGGTACAGCTCTTCACGCGAAATCTTCACAGCACCTCCTCAGCCTGCGCAAGAGCCGACGACCGGCTACCGACGTTGCCGCAGACATGCTTGAAGATTCAACAACAACGAGGTACTGTGAGCAACAGCAAACCGTGGTGGGAAAATGCAGGCCTACGTCGTGCTCTCATCGACCCTTCAACCCTTCACAGGGGAGTTACTCTCTGGTTAAGGTCTCCATGGGTGACCGTATGCGATGACACCGTAGAGGTACGGAGGAAGACCCCCCCTGCAGGAGGAATTTCTCACCTTATGAGGCCCGCCTTCTCACCTTTTGGTTCGAGAAGCCCGGGAGAGCCTTGATTCATAAGGGGGCATTTCTTGGCTTATGTGTCTCTCTACACGTTTCTGCAAACCTTTCTGCAAACCGACCCTTTTAGCGGTTTGCAGAAAGCGCCAAGTCTTTGATTCTTAAAGACTTATTCAAAAGACCATAAGCACAGCAGCCGTTTATGGCTTTTTGCTTTCTGCAAGTGACCAAATGGGTTGTGCTCGGGTGCCGGCGTTGACCAACCTCCCTGCCCGACGGAGATTGGTCAAGAGGTTGCCAATCTTTCGTTCCTTCTGCTCTGCGGTCAGCGCCTCGCTCAGCTTGGGCAACAGCAGCTGATTGATCTCCTTGCGCGTTGCCTGCCTGAACTTGGCCAAGTAGTCGGTCAGCAGCTTGGCGTAGAACTCATCGTCCTGCGCTCGGGTGCGGATGTAGTCCGCCTTGCTGGCTGTGACTTTGGCCACCGCGGCCGACACCCGGTACGCCGGCTTTCTGCCCTCAATCAGCCCCGCTTTGCGCAAACGCCCTGCCACATCGTCATCAATGGGCAGCTTCTTCTGCACCCGGTCCAGCGCGAACACATCGGCCAAAGCCAGCTGGGTGTTCTGAATGAGCAAGCGGCTGTATGCGGGGTCCACCACCGCGCCATGGATGGTCATGCGCACAAGGTTGGGTTCGCTCAAGTCGTAGTCGGGCAGTGGAAAGTAGCGCTGCGCCTGTGTCTTGTGCATCTCATGGATGCCATAACCCATGGTGTCGATCATGTTGAGCTCGACCATTGCCTGGGCCAGCACTGTGTTCCGATAGCGTCGCGGTGTTTTCTCGCCACCGATGTAGTCACGCGGCTCGCCCTCAAAAAAACTGCCTTCGTTTTCGAAGATCAAGCGGTCCAGCTGTTCCCGCACCACGATGCGTGCGTTACGGGTGTAGTCCTGGTGCGCAATGCAGTTGTGCAGGGCCTCCAACACTACCCGCTGGTCGTACTTGGCCACCTCCACCGGCAACAAAGCGTCTTGCGGCAGGATGCGCACCTGCACATTGCGAATCCGACGGTACAGCTCTGACGTCGCCAACAAGAACGGCAAGCCCAAATGCTCATAGGCCTTTTCCGGGCCTTCGAGCTTCCAGGTCATCTGGGCAGGGTGGGGCAACAGCAAGTGGGCAGCCTCGCGCTTGCCCAGCAGCAACAGCGCTGCCCGTGTCAGCTGCCCCGCCTGTGTCAGGCAGGCACGCTCCAAGAAGGTCGCCACGGGCCAAGCCTCGACCTCTTCACGCGGAAAGCGATTGGCGTACTTCTTGGCGAAGGAATCCCGGGCCACCTTCAGTGCTTCGGCATCAAGATGCTCCAACGTAGCCTGGGGGACACATTGGGCAGACCAGTCCAAGGACAAGGTCTGGCTGCGAATCTCATCGAGCTTGTCCAGACCCAGGGACGTGCGGCTCTCACCGGCTCTGGCGTAATAGTGCCCCTTCCATGCAATCGGCATACCGCGTGGTGCCGAAGGAATCTCAAACATAAGCACCCGTCCCGCCGGGTGCGCCGACACATGAATGTGGCGGAACGTGATACTCGGCTCAGTGGACTGCGCGATCTGATGCTTGAGGCTCTGCAGCCGATCGGACTCCATGCGGTAGGCACTGCCCACCACCGCACGTGACTTGTCGTCCACCCCGAACACCAGCCAGGCCCGGTCCAGTCCACGCAGGTTCGCCTCGTTGCTCAAGGCGGAAAAGTACTCGCCAATCTTGTCCGTGTCGTAGTCGTGGTCGGCGCGCTTGAACTCCACCACCTCGCTTTCCCAGGCGGCGATCAGTTGCGACAGGCAGTTGGCCAGCTGGTTTGCATCCATCAAGGTTCTACGCCTTCGTCTTCAGGCCCTTGGTCAGTGACCGCAGCGCGCCTGCGCAGTGCAAGGGCTGCACGAGCCGCACCCAGCTGCCATGTCGTCGAAAAGAACCAGAAGCCCAATGGAATCAAGGCGACCACAAAAAGCCAACGCTGGGTAGCCTGGTTTTCTTCAATCAGGCTCTTCGCGCCATCGCCTTGGAGCATCCCGCACATCAGGCCCGTCTCTTCCTTCGTAAACCCCGTCTTACGCACTACCGCGTCGACACTTGTCTTGCAGTCCGACGATGCAACAGACCAGAGCCACAGCGGATGCTGCAAAGACGACTCTTGCAGCCGGAAATAGGTGCCCGAGGCCTTCATGCGCAGCAAAGCGCCCGACGGCAGCAACAAGGCGCCAAGCCCATAGACAGTAGCCAGCAGTAGCCCGGCCAGCCAGCCCCTCCGCCGAATGAATGCGCTGGGTGGCTCTTTGATCAGGTCAGACCGCGTCACATCCACCCACTCGCGGGCCTTGGAGACGGTTGCGATGTCCAAGCGATGCTGTTGGCTCCAAGCGTGCAGTTTGTGGACGTGATCCAATGAATCCACCTTGATCCGGTAGGTGAAGCGGAACCGCTCCAGGTCCCGGCTGTTCACCAGGACTTCCTTCAAGATCGGGTCGTTCACGTCCGTGCTGCCGGCCAGCAGATGCCACACCCGATCCAGCACACTGCGGATCGATCCTGTACGCCACCAAAACCACGCAACCAAAGCAACGAAAGCCAGCGTCGGCATCGCTGGCTGCAGCCAAGGGCTTTGCAACAGGCCGTTGAAAGCTTCCAAACAGTTCCTCCTTTAACGAGCACGGCTCACCAGCTTAAGCCGGCGCCCGCCCCTCATACGCCGCTGCCAGCAACGGCTTGATCTCTTCAAACTCCTTCATCGAGGTCAGTGTGATCTCAACATCACCCGTGCCCCAGTGACCAATGTTGCTGACGTCTCTGGCGTTCTTTAGCGCTTTCACCACGGGCGCCGGGTCCAGGTGCAGGTACAGCAGAACGCCCTTCCTGGCCAACACCACGGTGGCGAAGTTCTTGAGCCGCTTGAACGCCATGTAGAGCTTGAGCTCTTTGCGCTGCACGTCATCACCCAGCGAGGTGGCGTAGTCCTCCAGCGAGGTCAGCACCAGCTTCAAATCGGCTGGTAGCACGCCCAGGTGTTCGGCAAAGGTCTTGTCGGTGCCACCCACAGCGGTGGATGTGGTCACCGGCGTCTTGCTGGCTTTGGCGGGCTTGGCCTTGCTGGCGGCGGCGGTGCTGGCGTTGGCCAGTTCAAACAACAGCAGGTCGTCACCAAACTTGCGGTAGCGAATCAGCTCGATGTTTCGGTTCATCTGCTGCACCGCGTGGCCGTCGAACTTGGTGAAGTCGGCCGCAATGCACACTAGGCGTGGTGCGCTCCAGTCGATCGCGTCGGCTGCGGCCTTGCCCACCTTTTCCAGCACCAGCAGCTTGAACTCGGCCTGGTGGTCCATCAACCAATCCAGGTAATACAGCCCTTGGTTGATGACGTTTTCACCCACCGAGCGCTTGTATTCGACGATGACCGGGCAGTGGTTTTCGTCCAGCCCCAGCGAATCGATACGCCCGCCGTGCGTTTTGCCGGTGGAGTATTCCGAGGCCAGGAAACGGATGCCTAGAAAGGTGTCCAGGTTCGCCTCGATCAGGTTCTGCATCGGCTTTTCCAGATCTGATGCAGCGCCTTGTAGCTCAGTGGCATGGCCCTTGGTGATGCGGAAGAGTTTGATGTCGCTCACGAAAACGCTCCGTTGGCCGCGCACGCCTTGAGGAAAGGAGCCTTCAAGAAATTGCACTCTGCGTAGGGTGCCTTCTGGGCATTCCGAAGGACTTGGGTCAGTAGCTCTTGGGGGTCTCTGCCCAATTCTTTCCACTCGCCATGCGCCTGCTCCAACCAGTACTTTCCATCGTTTTCAGCACAGAGCTTGGCCTTGTACCGCTCATCAATCCCGTACAAATCGCGCCATGTGTCGATCTGCTCTTGCAGCTCCGCCGGTCCGAACTGGACGGACACATGCTGGGGTTCCAGCGAAGACAGGTTGACTTTGTCCAGATTGAAGGAAATCGTTAGCTCGTACGGCACTACCGAGTACGGATAGAAGGCTCTCCGACGAACCTGCGCACCTGCCGGGTCTTTCACCGGGTACGCGACGTCCTTGCTTGTCTTGTAGCTGCTGTTGCAGTGAGGGCAAGCGGGTGCGAGATTCTTGAAGTTAATGGAGTTAAACGGATACAGCGCCTTGGGTAGGTAGTGGTCATACGCCTCGCGCTTACTGTGGTGTTGACCCAGCAAGTCGCTGATCCCACAGAACGGGCACTTACCCCGTTTGTTGACTGCCTCCCAGGCGCGATAGTGATCCTTGATATCGCCAATCCGCTTCTTGAGCGCTGCCATTTCCACGTTCGAATAGAGCCCCTTGAAGAACGAGGCCAACTGATCGCGAAGGTCCTTGATCTCTGTGGGGAAGTCCGCATACCGTTTTATCGGAACGAAGGGGTCGTTGGAGCAGACGCGTTCGATATCGTTGTTCGCCACATACCAGAGCCGAAGCTGCTCAATCTGGCAAGAGCTAAGAGCGGCGAAGAGTGTGTAGATGCGCTCCACATGCCCTGCGAAGAATTCAGCTCCTTTGCTATCGTCGAAGTGGAACTCCGACATCACCTCAAACAGCTCGGGATTCGATGCGAACAGCTCCAAACGGTACGGTCCTTTTGACGGAGCCTGGCACCACACCGCAAAGAATATGAAGTCAATAAAGCCCTGCATCTTCTCCATCTTGTGCGGCACATAGGTGTAGGGAAAGAGCATCGCTTTCACGCCCCCTTTTGTTTCTCTTCCAGCTTGTCCTGTATCGCCTTGATCAAGAGGATTTTTTCGACCGAGTCACCCAGCTCGGCTTCAATCTCATCGACCAGAGCCGACAAGTCCTCCTGACCAGCGTCAAAGCGCGCCTTGAAGCCGTCAAGCAGCGCTTCAGCAATGCCACCAACAGTCTCGCGCTTACCGAAGGTGTTCATGGTGATCTTGTTGATTGAAGCACCCAATGTATTGAACTCAGGGTGCTTGATGGTCACGTTGCCGCTTATACGGTCTTTCTCGAAGACCAGCACCTTTTCGGGCTTGCTGTCCGAAATAAGGAACGGCGAGTGCGTCGTGATCAACATCTCTTGAGAGGCCCCTTCTCGGCCCCTCAGACCCTGACGCAGTCGGCTGATGAAGCTGGCGCGCCAGTCCGGGTTGAAGTGCGTTTCCGGCTCATCCAATAGAAACAGGCTGTTGGTATCCCGGAACAAAAGGCAAAGCCCCAAGCTATGCAGCAGCTGATGCTCGCCGTCTGACAGGCTCTTGAGCATCAGCGCCTCCTTCACGCCCTTCTTGGCGAAGCGGACAAACTTGAAGCGCATCACCCGCTCATCCGACGCCAGTTTCGGCACCGTCTCGCTCACATACTGGCTATCCGACCGGTACAGGTCGGATTTCAGCTGGTCGCTCACCGTGTAGAGGTTCAGGGTGAGCAAAACCTGGAAAGCCTGGAACAGCGTGCGCGCGTCAGAGAAGCTTTCGCGGAAGGCCTGCTGAGTCGCCGGGTTCACCCAGTAGTCCAAGATGAGCGTGTCGGTGGCCTCGTCGTAAAACTCCAGCGTGGCACAGCGCCGCAAAGCATCCAACGGATATTGCGACATGCGGCGCTCTTTGGGGTTCTGCTCTTCCAACAGCCGAAGTACATCCAACTGATACAGCCCAGTCTTGTGGTCTATGGACACAGCAGATCGGCCCATCCAGAACGCCTCATCAGAAGACGCAGTGGAGCGTTCGATAGGGCGGATGAATGGCCTGGCTTGTGCTTCGTTCAGCAACACGTACCGCTTGAGTACGATGCGGAACTCTTTCAACGCCTCGATGCCAATGTCACGCGTGAAGAGCTCTTCCCGGCCGTCCCCAGCAAAAAGCAGGTTGCACAACAGAATGGCCTGGCTGAAGCTGCTGTCGAGGTACGTCAGACGTGTCTCTGGCCGCCCCGGGTACGGTAACCCCTCCCTCAGGCTCGTCCAGTACTCGTCGAACTGGATGAAGCGCATCTTGAAGAAGGGCAGGCTCAGGATTTCGTTTTCACCCGACGAATAGCCCACCACGAAATCTGGCAACAGAAAGTCGCGATGCTGCTCGCCACAAAGGCCGCCTTCGCCCAAGCCGTCAGCCAAGTGAATGAACTCCTGGGCGTTGGTCCAGTACATGCGAGGAGACTCGTCCTTGAGCTTCACAACACGGACGGTTGCGAGTCGTCCCAACGCCGCCAGCGAAAAAGTCGACGGGTAGATCTGGTACTCCAGCTCAAAGGCGTTTGGAAAGCCCGCCCCCTCTTTGATGCCTTGCGGGTTGTCGACCGGGTCATACTGAAACACCTCCGGCAGGAAACTGCGCCGCACCCGCAGCAACTCCAGCTGGTAGAAGATCGCTGCCAGCGCCTCCAGGAGGTTTGACTTGCCACTGCCGTTGCGACCGGCGCAGACGAAGGGGGCGAACTCATCCCCTTCGTCCCCCAAGGTGATCTCGGTTCGGAAGCAATGCTCAAAGCCCGTCGGCAAACTGCGGAAGCCGTCCGGGTCGGTGATCTTCAGCCGCAGCAGCTTCATCGGGTTCAGCCCTCGACTACGGCAGGCGGCTTTCGCACAGCCACGCGGATGTCATCGTCTCTACAGGGATAGACCTGTTCCAAGCGTCCCGCACGCAATGCGTGAAACACCCATGCCTTGATCAACTCAAAAGCATCGGCACCCAGCTCGAACTCGCGATCTGGGAAGACCTCTTCTGCACGGGCCTCTGCCGCTCGCATGAATTGGTCAACGGAGAACGCCATATCACCGAGCTGTTCGGTATAAGCCTCCAACCAGAAGCGCAGCAGCGGCTCAAGCTGTGTGCGGTCTTGCAGTGCGGGCAGAAGCAAATCGGTTTCGGGCAGGTCGATCACCGGCACGTTGATGGGCGCAGGCACGTTAGCGGCCACTGGGCTTTCTCCTTCGATAGTGGCAGCAGGTAAGGCTACCCGCGACAAATCCAACTCGCCCTTGAAGGCCTGCTGGCTAAGGGCGCCGTCGAGGGCTTCGAGGTCGGTGAGGCTTTGCTGGTAGCGGGACTTGAGGGCTTCGACCTTTTCTACGATGGCAGCGAATTGATTCTGGATTTCAAGGGGTGGCTTGATCATCGTGATCTTCTCAAAATCCCCCTTGGTCAGAATCTTCTTCATTCCCTTCGTGGCGTGGCTCTGTATGTAAGCCCGAGACAGCTTGAACAAACCATACAAGTACAGAGAGTTGACATCCTTTCCAGGCTGTATGGCATTGATCTGCTGATTGAACGATACCGTTCTGTCGGTTAACGCCGCCCGCCCGATAGATTCGACGCTGCCCGCGATACAGGCTACAAGCAAGGCGCCGTTCGTGACCGTTCTGGCCCTTTTCGCTCCGACCTCAGAAAGGTATTCTGTAGCCGGTGTGACGAAAGCCGCATCACCGGTGATGTTGTCCGTTTTGATCCATTCGATGAAACTGCCATCGTAATTTGCGGGCTCATTTCTGGGTGGCGTGTTGCCGGTCGAAATCCTGCCGAAGGCTTTCAACTCAGGTTTGTCCCACCCCTTCTCATTCCGCAACGGGTCACCAAACATCGCCAGAAACACGCTCTTGAGCAGGTCGTCGAGTTGTTGCAGGTGTTGTTTGCGCTGGGCGATCAGCCCTTCCACTTTGCCGAGCAGATGGGCAATGCGGATTTGGTCGTCGAGGGGCGGAAACGGAATTTCCAGGTTGAGGAAGTCCGTTTTTGTTAGGCTGCGTCGCCGTGCAACAGCACCTTGCATGCGCGAGGCATATGAAGCCCTTGCCTGCGCGGATCGCAAATATCGCTCAAGGTAGGGGATGTGGGAATCTGGTTCGCTTCGTAGCTTCCAGATGTCATACGCCGGACTAACGATTCCTGCTGGATATTTGGTCTGAAAACCGAGGACACCCTCATCAATCGGGAAGCCGACAACCAATTCGTTCTTGTATGCGACACGATAGTTCGAGGTGTCTGAACTGGCAACGCGCTTCTTGAACTTTTCTGCTTGATCGACCAAGCCATGCTTCATGGTAATCGAAAGGACTGGCAAATCCTGATCGCCAGCACGGTGGCGGCCCGACAGTTCCAAGAGTTCACGTAGAGGCTTTGGGGTCCAGCTCATCGCACCATCCCCTTCAACTCCAGCAGCTCGCGTACGATACCGCTCTGCACCTTTATGAGGTCTGCCTCGTCCACGGCGCCCACCTCTGCCTGAATCAGTCGATCCAAGATATCGCTGGGCTTGTCATAAGTCACTTGCTTGAACACATTCTCCCGGTAGCGCGATAGGGAAAGGTCGTAGCCGTTTTGTTCGTTGACGATCTCTGCACGCGGCACCATGAAACATTGAGCCCTGCGGTCAGAATCTGTTTCGGCATTCCGTGCGTGGTAGCGAGCGACGATATCTTGCAGATCGCCATAGCCTTCCAATTTGGTCCGCTTGTCGTCGGGGCTGTAGCCGTCGGTGCGCATGTCATAGAACCAGACGTGATCGGTGGCAGGCTTGATTACCTTCTCTTTCGAACCCCACACCTTGGTGAAAAGCAGGATTGCAGTAGCCACACCGGCATAGGGCTTAAAGACGCCGCTCGGCATGGCAATCACTGCCTTCAGCTCACAGCTGTCCACTAGCAATTGACGCAGCTTCTTGAACGCACTGCCGGTATTTGTGAGAACCCCTTGCGGAACAACGACGCAAGCGGTACCGCCTTTTTCCAGTAGGCGATAGATGTTCTCGACAAACAGCAGCTCGGTCTTGGTGGTGCCAAGGGTCAAGTTCTCGTTGATGTCGCCCTTGTCGATGCTGCCCGTGAAGGGCGGGTTGGCCATCACGATCTTGTATTGGGACTCCTCGGTGTAGCTCTTGCTGAGGGTGTCTTTGTAGTCAATGTGCGGCTCGTCAATGCCGTGCATCATCAGGTTCATCAGGCCCAGGCGCACCATGGTCTGGTCGATGTCGTAACCCCATAGCGTCTGCTCCAACACGTCTTTCGCGTCCTGGGTCAGCGCAGCCGCGACTGAGGTACGAACAAAGCCGTCCTCGTCTGGCTTGAGATTTGTAGCCCCTGCCCGAATAGCCAGCTGCGTGACGATGTATTGGTAGGCACCCAGCAGAAAGCCACCAGAACCACAGGCTGGATCGGCAATACTGTGGCCCAGCTGCGGCTGCACCAGATCAGCCATCAACTTGATGACATGCCGCGGTGTGCGGAATTGGCCGTTCTTGCCGGCAGTGGCAATCTCGGACAGCAGCATTTCATAGACATCGCCCTGAATGTCCTGGAACGCCTGTCCTTTCTCTCTTGAGTCCTTCTCCATCACCTCGAAAATTTCGTCGATGGCCTTCACCGCCTCGACCAGCAAGGCCGGCTTGGGGATGATGAACACCGCATTGCGCATGTGATGGGTGAAGTTGGACTCCGCGCCGTTCAGGTCTTTGAGGAAAGGAAAAACCTTGCCTTGGACGTGCTGCAGCATCTCTTCGGCCTGCATGCGCTTGAACTCGCTCCAGCGCAGGGTGCGCTTGTCGACGCCATATAGCCTCATGGCTTCATGTTCCAGCTGCAGACGTTCGAGGGGAGTCGCCGATTCGGGGATGCGCGCACGTTGTTCCGGTGGCAACCAGGTGCCTTCGAACTTGGATGTGTACTTCTCGCCCGTGAACCTAGCTTCGGCCTGGCGCTTCAGGTCAAGCTCGTCCAGCCGCTTCATGAACAGCAGGTAGGTGATCTGTTCGATGGCGGTGAGTGGGTTGCTGATGCCACCGGCCCAGAACTTCTGCCAAAGCTGGTCGATCTTGCCTTTGAGTTCGGGATTGTTTTGCAGCATGGGTGTGCCTGGTTTCTTAGGCAGCCAACCGTTCGGTCAGCTGCAGGATGTCGTTGATTTCTGTCGGAGTGAACACGCCAAGAATGCCCTGTGGGTGGATGACGGTGAAGGGCGCGTTGATCAGGTCTTTCTTTTCGACCTTCTCTCGCTCGATGATGAAGTTCTTCAACAGGTTGAGAAACTCCATCTGCCTGACGCTGAGCGTGGTGTGGGCGCGAATGAACTGGTCAAAGGCGGCTCTGACCTCGTCCGGGAAGGTCTTGAGTGGCTCAATGCCCAGGATGTGGCGAATGAACTGGATGAAGCGCGCCTTGCGGTTCTTGTAGACCTGACGCAGGAGGTCTTCGGTGATGTGCGGGTGCTCTTCGTGCAGCAGGTCGGCCAGTTGGCTGGCTTCCTCAGCGCTGACGGGTTCGCCGTTCTTGATTTTCTGCAGCACCGGGTTGTGGTCTGTCAGCTCCGTGACCAGGGCCTCGACCATCTCGCGGTAGCGGGTGATGCTGACCGACTCGTGTTGAGGGCCAAACTCCACTCGCTCCTTCTTGTGTAGCTCATCGGCCAGATCGAGGTGGGTTTGTTCCTGCCCCGTGTTGTGTTCCCGGAACTTCATCAGCGGGCCGAGCTTGGCGACCAGTTCATCAAAGACATCGTCGTCGGCCTTGGCCCAATAGTGGTTGGTCTGGGCGGCGCGGATGAGGGCTTCTTCCTGCTTCACGAAACTGACCGACAGGGGCAACTCGCTGATCTGCTCGACGATGCCTGCTTTGAGGGTTTCGGCCTGTTCCTTGTCTTCGCTGAGAATGGCGAGGGAGTACTCCAGCACGTCGCGCTCAAAGCGCATGGCTTTGAAGTCGGCTTCGGAAACGGTGCGAAACAGCGGCTTGATTTCTGCGCGAAGGAAGTCCAGCCGGTCGTGGTTGAGGCTGATCCAGAAGTTCTCGTCTTGTAGCCTCGCCAAAGCGGCAGCGGCTTCCTTGATGACGATAGACTCTTTGGGCAACGCTGCAATCTGCGAGCGCAGTTTGGCAACTTCCCGTGCGGCAATGTCTTCATGGCCACTGTCGTTGGCCTTTTCGATCTTGTCGAGGCGCAGACCGACCAGCCGCACCGGCAGCGACAACTGTGGCTTCAGCTCCTTGCCTTTGGGGTTGAGCTTGAAGTACTCGAAGTTGTCCCAGCAGTCGAGGATAAGAAACACGTCTTTCTCAAGGCACCACGGTTTGGGCTTGTTCGTTTCGAGCAAGCGCGTACCACGCCCGACCATCTGCCAGAACTTGGTGTACGAATACACCGGCTTGGCGAAGACGAGGTTGACGATTTCTCGCACGTCGATGCCTGTGTCGAGCATGTCCACGCTGATGGCGATGCGCGGCATGTCGTTGTTGGTGAATTGATCGAGCAAGCCGCCTTTGCCGTAGACGCGCGGATCGTCTGACACCATGACCTTGGCCAGCTCGCCGTGGTACTGGGGATAGAGCTTGTCAAAGATCTCTTCCATGCGTCGGGCGTGGGCCTTGGTGGCACAGAAGAAGATGGTCTTGCCTGGCAGAACACCGTTCGCGTCCTTGATGGACTCTTCCATGAACTCGCGGACTATCAGGGTGTTGGTGCCCTTGTTGATGACCTGCTTTTCGAGTTGCGACCCTTCGAAATTGATTTCTTCAACGTCCTTGCCTTGCAGGATCAGCTTCTTCTGGTCTTCCAGCGAAATGGTGCGCTTGCTGATGCCCTCCATCTGGAACTTGGTCTGGATCTTCATGACCTGGAAGTTGGAGAGATAGGGCGGGACGTTGTTAACGGCCTCTTCGTATGTGTACGCAAACGTCGGGATGCCGCTTTCGCAGTGAAACAGCTGAAAGGTGTTGTGGTCGATCAGGTCCGTGGGAGTGGCGGTCAACCCCAGGGTGATGGTCTTGAAGTAGTCGAGGACCTCTCCAAAGGTGTTGTAGATGGAGCGGTGGCTCTCATCGACCACGATGAAGTCAAAGAAGTGAGGCGATAGGTGCTGCGCCTCGTCTCGGATGATGTTGAGCATCGTCGGGTAGGTCGCGACATACACCCGGCGGTCTTTGGCGACCAACTTTTCACCTAGGTTCGGCCAACGTGGCTCGTTGGGCATGTGCTCTTTGAAGGCCGCCAGGGCTTGCTCGCGAAGGGCAATGCGATCCACCAAAAACAGCACTTTCTCGGCATGCCCGGCGCGCATCAGGGCATCGACCAGGGCAATACAGGTTCTTGTCTTGCCTGTGCCGGTGGCCATGACCAACAGAAAGTCCCGCTTCTTTTGCTCAATGCCTTCGAGCACTGAACGGATGGCGCGGATTTGATAGTCGCGGCCCGCAATCGAGGTGTTGATGAACTCGTGCGTCAGCGGCTTGCGGTTGCGGCGGATGTACGAGAAGCGCTCCAGGTCATCGCGCGTTGGAAATCCCACCACCTTACGGGGTGGAGCGTTCTCCAAGTCCCAGAAGTAGGTGTCGTGACCGTTGGTGTAGAAGCAGAATGGCAGTTCGCCCCCCACTTGCTTCTGGATGTTGTAGCAGTACTGTTTGGCCTGCTCCCTGCCCAGAGCTGCGTCTTTGCTGGTTCGTTTGGCTTCAACCACCGCCAATGGTTTGCCATCCTTGCCAAGCAACACGTAGTCGCTGAACTGATGGCCTTCGTAAGGGGTGCGTGGCTCTTTGACACCGGGCGCCAGGCCGACCGTGATGTCGAACTCTTCAATGACCTGGGTTGGGTCTTTGACGTTCCAGCCCGATTGGCCAAGGGCCTTGTCGATCAGCGCTGACCTGGTGGCCGCTTCTGAGTGCGTCATTTATCAGTCTTGATTGGTTCTTGAGAGCTGGAACGCTATTGTCAGGTCGCCGCTGAGGCAAGGCGAACGGTCCAATGCCCGCCATTTTCCTGCTGCACCTTGAGCAGGTCGTAGGTCTTGAGCATGTCAAGCAGCCCCGAATGGCCGTAGTTCTTGGGCGAGAAAGATGGGTCTGCACGCTTTAGATAGGAGCCCAGACCACCGACGCTGACTTTTCCTTCCGATGTGTCCGCCGCCAACAAGGTTACTGCCTCGACGACAAACATCGGACGTTGCTTCGCCGCTGGCTTGGCCGAGTCAGGTTTTGCCGACTCCACCTTGGCAGCGACTTTGGGTAGCTCGGCTGCTGGTTCAGGCTTCACCCACTCAAAGAACTGGTCGCTCGCGTTACGCAAGGCGTCCGGGCTCTTGGCTTCGCCCACGATGTGGACCGTGGCGCCGCGCTCTCTCAGCTTGCGGCAGAGGTAGGCAAAGTCGGAGTCGCTGGTGACGAGGCAGAAGGTGTCGGCCCGGCGGTCGAACAGGGCTTCGATGGCGTCCAGCGCCAGCGCGATGTCGGACGTGTTCTTGCCCGCAGCGTACTGGTATTGAAGGCAGGGTGTGAAGGCGAGGCGGACCAGCGCTTCCTGCCACTTGTTGGCCAGGGTGCTGTGGTTGCCGTAGCCGCGGCGCAGCACGACGCGGCCGAACTGCGCGACGACGCGCAATGCGTATTCGAGGATTTCAGGGGTGGTGTTGTCACAGTCCACCAGGACGGCGACGCGCGATTCCTGATCTGCGCCGTGGTGATTGTTCGCCATCTGAGAGGGCCTCCCTCGGGTTTGAGGTTTACATCATAGGCAGCGTCTACACCGTCTTCCGCTGCTCGAACCCGCTCAGCGCGTCCTCATCTTCCAACGCCGTCACCACCACCCCATCCACCCGCGCCATCTCCGGCCCGCGCCGAGCCCAGTCGATCAGCGCCTGCACCGCCTCGGCCGGGCCACAGGCCAGCGCTTCCACACTCCCGTCCCGCCGATTGCGCACCCAGCCACTGACGCCCAGCGCGGTCGCCTGCTGCGCCATGTTCCAGCGGTAGCCCACACCCTGCACGCGGCCGGTGATGCGCAGGTGGCGGTTGGTGACGGCTTGGGTGCTCATGGGGTTTCGGGCAGCGGCAGCGCCGACGCGGGCAGGCCGAACACCTTGTCGAACGCCAGGTTGAAGACGAAGGTGTACACGAGGAAAAACGCCGAGAGGCCAAGGTCCAGCACCAGCGCGTGCCACCAGCCGATGTCCAGCCACCAGGCGAACAGCGGCACCAGCGTGACGATGAAGCCCACCTCGAAACCAATGGCGTGCGCCGCGCGTCGCTTGAAGCTGCGGCCCCGCACCGTCTGGCGCGCTTCCCAGTGTTCGAAGGCGGTGTTGTAGGCCAGGTTCCACACCACGGCGATGACGGAGGACGCGATGGCCGCGACGCCCGCGTGCTGCACGCTGGCGCCCGAGCCGGCGGCCAGGCCGGTGCTGCTGATAGCGATGGCGATCAACTCGAACAGGGTGACATAGACGACTTTGCGGCGGATGCCTTGCATGGACGGACTTTGTACGGGGGGGTGTAGGGGCCGCAGGCGCGCGGCTATGCTCCCCCGATTGTGATGTCTGGTCGGAGCGGTTGAATGCTGGATGTGGTCTGTCTGTGTGCCGAGTGGTGCAGTGCCTGTCGGGCCTGGCGGCCGGACTGGGACGCGGTCGCCACGCGCCACCCGCAGCACCGCTGGCACTGGCTGGACATCGAGGACGAGCCGGACCTGATGGACGAGGTCGGACTGGACATCGAGACCTTCCCGACGGTACTGATCGCGCGCGGTGACCGGGCGCTTTTCCTGAGCGCCATTCCGCCGCAGGCGGCGTTCCTGGACAACCTGATCGCGCGCCTGAGCCCTGAGGGCGCGGCACCACAGGGCGTGACGCCCGAAGCCGTCGCGCTGGCACAGCGGCTGGCAGCGCGGGGCGGCTGAGCGCCCCTTTTTCTTTCCCGCAGGCACCGGAACCGGGCGGTCGCATGGGCCGGATCGGGGCGCGCGGCCGCGTTTCACCCCGATGTGCACCTGTCTGATGCACCTGTCTTGCATACAAGGCCTGTGAACTGGCTGGCACGGTTCTGGCAAGAGGGGTCGGCAACCACCTTTGCCCACCATGACCTCCAGCGACATCGCCGACCGCATTGTTGAAGCCATCCTGGCGCAGAAGCTCGCGCCGGGTGCGCGCCTGGGCGAGCAGGCGCTGTCCATGCTGTTCGACTGCAGCCGCACCCTGGTGCGCGAGGCCCTGATGCAGCTGGCCGCGCGCGGCATCGTCACCGTCAGCTCGCGCCGCGGATGGTTCGTCGTGGAGCCTTCCGAGGCCGAGGCACGCGAGGCATTCGAGGCGCGGCGCGTGATCGAGACCGGCCTCATCCGCAGCGCGGCACCGATGGACAAGGCCAAGCTGGACAAGCTCAAGCGCCACATCCGCGAGGAGAAGCAGGCGCTCAAGGGCACGGACGTGGGCCGGCGCAGCTACCTGCTGGGCGACTTCCACGTGTGCCTGGCCGAGTGCCTGGGCAACCAGCTGCTGGCCGACACGCTGCGCGACTTCACCGCGCGCACCACGCTGATCGCCATGCTCTACCAGAGCACGCACGACGCGGCGCATTCGTGCCAGGAGCACGTGGACATCGTCAAGGCGCTCGAAGCCGGCGACACCGCGCGCGCGGAGGCGCTGATGGCCCAGCACATCGGCCACGTGCAGCAGGCGCTGCGGCTGGACACGGCCGCGGCCGACCCGCTAGCCGGGCTGCGCGCCGCGCTCGCCCCCGTTTCGGGCCCGCGCAACGACCCCGACACCCCGCCCTCCCCCACCTACCTAGGAGCTGTTCTATGAAGACCACCAAACGCCACCTGCTTGCCCTCTCGGCGGGCCTCGCCCTGGTCGCCCTCACCGGCGGCGCCCATGCGCAGACCGCGCTGGACGACGTGATGAAGGCCAAGGCGATCAAGATCGCCATCCCGACCGACTTCCCGCCCTACGGCTTTGTGGGCACCGACCTCCAGCCCCAGGGCCTGGACGTGGACATGGCCAAGTACATCGCCGGCAAGCTGGGCGTGAAGGTGGAACTGGTGCCGGTGACGAGCGCCAACCGCATCCCCTACCTGCAGACCAAGAAGGCCGACCTCGTCATCTCCACGCTGGGCAAGAACCCCGAGCGCGAGAAGGTGATCGACTTCACCGTCGCCTACTCGCCCTTCTTCCAGGCGGTGTTCGCGGCCAAGTCGATGCCGCTGGCCTCGTTCGCCGACCTGGCGGGCAAGTCGGTGGGCGTCACGCGCGGCGCCATCGAGGACCAGGAACTGAGCAAGGTCGCGCCGGCGGGCGCCGACATCAAGCGCTTCGAAGACAACAACGCCACCGTCTCGGCCTTCGTCTCGGGCCAGGTACAGGTGATCGCGACGGGCGCCTCGGTGGCCGGCAACATGATGGCCCGCAACCCGCAGCTGAACACCGAGTACAAGCTGCTGCTCAAGGACAGCCCGAACTTCATCGGCGTGGCCAAGGGCGAGGACGCGCTGCGCAGCAAGGTGAACGAGGTCATCCTCGCGGCGAAGAAGGCGGGCGATCTGGACACCATGGCCAAGAAGTGGTTGGGCCGGCCCGCCGGCACCCTTCCTGAATAAGCGCTACTGACGCACACAAAGGACGGGCGCCATGCGCATCGAACTCGACTTCCTGGCCGTGCTGGAGCAGTGGCCGCTGCTGGCCACCGGCGTGGCCTGGACGCTGGGGCTGACGGCCATCTCCGCCCTGCTGGGCGTCGCCGTCGGCATCGCCTGCGCCTGGGCGCGCAGCCACGGTCCGCTGTGGCTGCGCTGGGTGGTGGGCACCTATGTGGAGCTGATCCGCAACACGCCCTTCATCGTGCAGCTGTTCTTCGTGTTCTTCGGGCTGCCGGCGGCGGGCGTGAAGCTCACGCCCGAGACCGCCTCGGTGATCGCGATGGTGGTCAACCTCGGAGCGTACGCGGCCGAGATCGTGCGCGCCGGCATCGAAGCCACCCCCAGGGGGCAGTACGAGGCCGCGGCCAGCCTGGCGCTGAGCAGGGCACAGACCTTTTTCCACGTTGTGCTGCCGCCCGCGCTGCGCAAGGTGTGGCCCGCGCTGACCAGCCAGATCATCATCGTGATGCTGGGCTCGGCGGTGTGCGGCCAGATCGCGACCGAGGAGCTGAGCTACGCGGCCAACCTGATCCAGAGCCGCAACTTCCGCGCCTTCGAGGCCTTCATCGTCGCCACCGGCCTCTACCTGCTGCTGGCCATCGGCGTGCGCGCCCTGCTCAACTGGGCCGGTCCGCGCTTCATCTTCGGCCAGGGAGGCGCCCGTGGTTGACTTTTCCCTCTGGGACATCCTGCGCAACCTGCTGCTGGCCGCGCGCTGGACGGTGGCGCTCTCGCTGGTCGCCTTCATCGGCGGCGGTCTCGTCGGCCTGTTGTTGCTGGTGGCGCGCACCGCGCGCTGGCCCGGCGCCGAGACCTTCGTGTCCGGCTACGTGCAGCTCTTCCAGGGCACGCCGCTGCTGATGCAGCTGTTCCTGGCCTATTTCGGCCTCGCGCTGTTCGGCGTCGACACCTCGGCCTGGGTCTCGGCGGCGCTGGCGCTCACGCTCTACACCAGCGCCTTCCTGTGCGAGATCTGGCGCGGCTGCGTGGCCTCGGTGCCTAAGGGGCAGTGGGAGGCGGCGCAGAGCCTGGCGCTGAGCTTTGCCGAGCAGCTGCACCATGTGGTGCTGCCGCAGGCCACGCGCATCGCCATCGCGCCGACCGTGGGCTTCCTGGTGCAGGTCATCAAGGGCACGGCGCTGGCGTCCGTCATCGGCTTTGTCGAGCTGACCAAGGCCGGCACCATGATCACCAACGCCACCTTCCAGCCCTTCCTGGTCTACAGCTGCGTGGCCCTGATGTATTTCGCGCTCTGCTTCCCCGTGAGCCTGACGGCGCGCCGCCTCGAAAGGAAACTCAATGCCGTCCGCTGAGACCGCCACCCCCATCGTCGACATCCGCGCGCTGCGCAAGTCCTACGGCAGCAACGAGGTGCTCAAGGGCATCGACCTGCAGGTGAAAAAGGGCGAGGTGATCGCCATCATCGGCAAGAGCGGCTCGGGCAAGAGCACGCTGCTGAGGTGCATCAACGGGCTGGAGACCTTCCAGTCCGGCGCGCTGACGGTGGACGGCCAACCCCTGCTGCACGAGGACGCCGCCGCCATGCGCGCGCTGCGCCAGCACGTGGGCATGATCTTCCAGCAGTTCAACCTGTTCCCGCACCTGAGCGTGGGCAAGAACGTGATGCTCGCGCCCGGCCTGGTGAAGAAGACCGCCAAGGACGCGGGCGAGCAGCAGGCGCGCCGGCTGTTGCAGCGCGTGGGCCTGGGCGAGAAGTTCGACGCGTTTCCGGACCAGCTCTCGGGCGGTCAGCAGCAGCGCGTGGCGATCGCCCGCGCGCTGGCCATGGCGCCCAGCGTGCTGCTGTGCGACGAGATCACCTCGGCGCTCGACCCCGAACTGGTGGGCGAGGTGCTGCGCGTGGTGGAGTCGCTGGCCGACGAGGGCATGACGCTGCTGATGGTGACGCACGAGATGGGCTTCGCGCGCAAGGTCAGCGACCGCGTGATCTTCATGCACCAGGGTCGCGTGCACGAAATGGGGCCGCCCGCAGAACTGTTCGCGGCGCCCAAGACGCCGGAGCTGCAGCAGTTCCTCGCGTCGATCCACTGAGCGGCGGCGGGCCGCTCACTCCTGCAGGGTCCACTGCGCCTGGCCCCGGGGGTCGCGCACACCCACGGCGGTGCACGGCCGGCGCTCCACGGACACCGGCCGCCGGCCCTGGGCCAGCGGGCCCAACAGCTGCGAGGGGTGGTGCACGAAGCGCACGGTCTGCGGCGCGGGATCGTCTGTGCGCGCACGCTGCAGCTCCAGGTGGGCACGCTCGAAGGCCGCCACCTCATGCAGGTAAGGATCGTGCGACGGCCGGGCCAGCAGGAAGTCGCAGAACTCGATGGCTTCGGGCAGGAAATAGAAGGTCCTGGGCGGGTGCTGCGCCCAGAAGCCGGACAGCGCCGCCTGCAGCGCCTCGCCCTTGAGCAGGGTGGTGGTCAGCGGCAGCAGGGCCTTGATCTTGCCGAGGCGGAAACCCTTGTGCAGGGTCTGGTTGGTGTCCAGCCCGGTGCTGGCGGCGATGGCGTTCAGCCGGCGGCGCTCCAGCGCGCTCAGGTCCGCGTCCTCCGGCAGGCCCTGCGCCAGCACCGACGCGCGCCACGCGGGCTCTATGACCAGCCGGGCCATCAGCGACTGGAACGTTGCTGCACTCATGCGGCCACCTTGAAGTCAGGTTCGGCTCTGATCGCCCGGTGCGGCTGGCACGACTGCCAGAGCCGCTTCATGCGGCGCAGGTCGGCGCGCACCCGTGCTTCGCCGACCACGTCGAACCACGAGCCGAACAGTTCGAACACCACTGCGCCGACGTTGGGGCAGCGGGGCAGGGTGTGTTCCAGCAGCGCCCAGACCTCGTCGGGCACCGCGTCGCTGTGGGCGTCCAGGTAGACGCCGTCGAGCATCATGCCGCCGGCCACGTGGATCTCGCCCACGTTGGTCAGGTCCAGTTCGTCGATGAAGCCGCGCGCGTCGAAGCCGTGGTTGACCGCGTTGGTGTGCACGTTGTGCAGGTCCAGCAGCAGACCGCAGCCGCAGCGCTCGCACAGCGCGTTGAGGAAGGTCGCTTCGTCCATCTCCGCCTCCGGGATGTCGAAGTACCAGACGTTGTTTTCCAGCAGGAAGGGCACCGGCACCGCGGCCTGCACCTGGCGCACGCGCGGGCGGATGAGGTCGATGGTGGCGAGGTCGCGCGGCAGGGGCAGGGTGATGCCGACGTTGACCGCCTCGCCGCGGTGGTCGGCCACGTGAAAGGCCAGATGGTCGCTGTACCAGGGAAAGCGCAGGCGCTGGTGCCAGCGGCGCAGCTGCTGCAGGTGCTGCGGGTCGAAGTGGGCGGCGCTGCCGATGGACAGGCCGATGCCGTGGGGGATGACGGGCATGCCGCGCGCGATGCCGTCGAGCCAGGCCAGGTGTTCGATGTCGTCGAGGTAGCGCGGCTCGTGACCCGGACCAAGGTCGGTCCACAGGATGTCAGGCACGACCTCGACCATGTCGAAGGCGCCGGCCGGCCGCTCGATCAGACCCCGCAGAGGGGTCTGAAAGGCCAGTCCCACGCCGAGCTTGGGCAGTGGCAGCATGGCGGTTTCCGGCTCAGCGGATGCGGCCGTTGACGATGTCTTCGATCACGAAGCGATCCAGCCCCGACAGGCAGGGTCGGCAGCCCTTGAGGCCCGGCAGTTCCGGGATGGTCAGGGTCTGCTTGAGCACATCGACGATCTTGTCGAAGGGCATGTCGTTGGACAGCGCGAGCCGGACTTCGCGCACCTGCGGCGTCTTCTTGAGGGTGGCCATGGGTCTCTCCTGCGTGGGGGTTGTGCCGCCCCGACGCGGGACGGCTGGGCCATGCTAGGAGCCGACTTCGGAAGGGTCATCCCTCGCCTGAATGAGCAGGGACCGGGTGCGTCATCAAACGGATGGAGACCCGGTCAGCCCGAGGAAGCTGTCGAGGATGTGGAAGTGGTCGTCGTGGAAGCGGTCTTCCATCGCCGCGAGTTCGGCGATGGGCAACCACTGCGCCGAGCGGGCGTCGTCGCTGCCCTGCACCTCGGGCAGCGGGCGCTGGCCGAGATCGAAGTGGTGGGCGTGCGTGATGACGCGACCGCGCGCGCTGCGGTCGGGGTGGTCGAAGACGCGCACGCCCTGGAGCGCGTGGGCGATGTCGCCGGGCAGCAGGTGCAGGCCGGTCTCCTCCTGCAGCTCGCGCAGGGCGGACTGGTACACCGTCTCGCGCGGCTCCAGAAAGCCGCCCGGCAGCGCGAACAGGCCCTGGCCCGGGGCGCGGTCGCGCACGATGAGCAGCACGTGGTCGGCGCACTGGATCAGCGCGTCGACCGTGACAAACACCGGCGGGTAGGGCGCGCTGGCCCACAGGGCCTTTTCCGTGCGCAGGCTGGCCCATTCGGCCGCCAGTTCGCGGTAGCAGGGCAGCTGGGCCCATGCGCGCAGGAAGTGGATGGTCGATGGCGGCACCTGGCTGACCAGGGCCGCCAGCGCGGGCTCCAGCGGGTGGCCGGCGGCGCCAAAGAGCGCGTCGCGCACGGCGCTCGAATGCAGCGCGCCCTGCGAGCCCACGTCGTCGAGCAGCCAGCCGGGAAAATCGTCGAGATAGGTGCTGGTGGCGTCCTTGTGGTGGCCCACCAGCACGGCCTGCCCCGGCGGCAGCGTGCCCAGCTGCGCACGCACGCCCTCGCGCACGGCCTGCACCCAGCGTTGGCCGTCGTAGTGGTCGCGCACCGGCAGAAAGCCCACGCGTGCCGCCTCGTCGGTGCCCAACGCCAGGCGGATCATCTCGACCCGTTCGGCCCAGGTGAAGGGGTTCTTGGCGCTGCGCGCCTGGAAGGCCGAGCCGATGACGACCACCACGCGCGGCGCGAGCGAAAGGGCGCGGCGGATGACGGCAAGCTGGCCCAGGTGCAGGCCCTGGAAGCGGCCGATGCAGACGGCGGCGGCGAAGTGCTGTGAGGTGTTCATGGCGTCAGAAGTGTTGGGCCGCGATCGGCATCTGGCGACCCGAGCCGAAGGCGCGGGCGCGCACGCGGATGACGGGCGGGGCCTGCCGGCGTTTGTACTCGCTGCGCGCGACCATGCGGCGCACGCGGTCCACCAGGGCGGCGCCCTCGGGCTGCAGCAGCAGGCGAGCCACGAAGCGTTCCACCTCGGCGCCTTCCTCGCGCGCGAGGCCGTGGCCTTCGATCAGGTGCTTGAGGACTTCGTCCAGCACCTCGTAGGGCGGCAGGCTGTCGGTGTCCTTCTGGTCGGGCGCGAGTTCGGCCGAGGGTGGCTTGTGCAGGATGGCCTGCGGGATCACTTCGCGGCCGGCCGCCTCGTTGAGGTGCCGGGCCAGCGCGAACACCTCGGTCTTGTAGAGGTCGCCGATCAGGCCCAGGCCGCCGTTGGTGTCGCCGTAGAGCGTGCAGTAGCCGACCGACATCTCCGACTTGTTGCCGGTGGTCAGCAGCAGGTGGCCCCAGGTGTTGGAATATTCCATGAGGATGGTGCCGCGGATGCGGGCCTGCAGGTTCTCCAGCGCCAGGCCTTGCAGGGGCGCGTCGAAGGCCGCTTCGAAGCCGGTGCGGTAGCCCTGCACCAGGTCGGCGATGGGGTGGCGGTGCAGGCGCACCCCCAGGCCGTCGCACAGGGCCTGCGAGTCGTCCACCGAACCCGCCGAGGAAAACACCGAGGGCATGGTGATGGCGGTCACGCGGTCGGGCCCGAAGGCTTCGGCTGCCAGCGCGATGGTGATGGCCGAGTCGATGCCGCCGGACGAGCCAACCACCGCCTGGGTGAAGCCGCAGCGGCGTGCGTAGTCGCGCAGGCCCAGCACGATCTGCTGGCGGTAGAAGGCCATGGTGGGCAGGCCGGCGGCCGGCACCGACGGCAGGGTCTCGCCGCGCGCGCCGCGGAAGCCGCTGGCCTCGAAGCGCAGGGTGCGCACGTCCTCGACAAAGCGCTGCGCCTCGAACACCACGCCGGCTTTGGGTTCCACCGCGAAGGACGCGCCGTCGTAGACCAGCTGGTCGTGGCCGCCGACCTGGTTGACGTAGAGGATGGGCAGGCCGTGGCGGCGGCTGGCGGCGCCGAAGATCTGGTGGCGCTGCTCGCGCTTGCCGATGTTCGAGGGGCTGGCGTTGATGGACACCACCAGGTCGGGCGCGGCGTCGCGCAGCCGTTCGAACGGGTTGACGGCGTAGCCGCTGACGTCGTCGTTCCAGCCGTCCTCGCAGATCAGGAAGCCGACCTGGGCGCTGCCGATGCGCAGCACCTTGGCCACGTCGGGGCCGGGCTCGAAGTGGCGGCGCTCGCTGAAGATGTTGTAGCTGGGCAGCAGCTGCTTGGCGTATTCGAGCAGCACCTCGCCGGCGCGCACCACGCGCAGCACGTTGCGCAGCCGCCGGCCGGGCCCCCCGTGGCCCGCCGGCATGCCGATCACCCAGTGCAGCGCGGGCATCTGGCGCGAGGCCTGCAGCAGCGCCTCGAAGCCGGCGTCCACGCGGGCCATGAAGTGGGGTTCGTCGAGCAGGTCGCCCGGGTAATAGCCGGTGAGCGAGAGCTCGGAGAAGACCACCAGATCGGCGCCGTCGTCGCGGGCGCGCTGCGCGGCCGCCACCATCTTGCGCACGTTGCCGTCCATGTCGCCGATGGTGACGTTGAGCTGGGCCAGGGTGATGCTGATCATGCTGCCTCCGGGGGCACGTTGAACACCTGGCGCAGGTAGGCCAGGAAGGTGGCGTCGTCGCACAGGGTCTTGCCGGGCGAGTCGGACAGCTTGGCCACCGGCTGGCCGTTGGCGCTGGTGAGCTTCATGACGATGTTGAGCGTCTGCAGGCCCACGTCGTTGGACAGGTGGGTGCCGATGCCGAAGCCCAGTTGCGTGCGGTCGCCCAGTGCGCGGTAGATCGCAATGGCCTTGTCCACCGTCAGGCCGTCGGAAAACACCAGGCGCTTGGTGTGCGGGTCGATGCGCAGCTTCGCGTAATGGGCCAGGGCCTTCTCGGCCCACACCAGCGGGTCGCCGGAGTCGTGGCGCAGACCGTCGAACAGCTTGGCGAAGTAGAGGTCGAAGTCGGCGAGGAAGGCGTCCATGCCGACCACGTCGGTCAGCGCGATGCCCAGGTCGCCGCGGTATTCCTGCACCCAGTCTTCGAGCGCGGCCTTCTGCGAATCGCGCAGGCGCACGCCCAGCGCCTGGTAGGTCTGCAGGTACTCGTGCGTCATGGTGCCGATGGGGACCAGGCCGAGGTCGGCGGCCAGCCGCACATTGGACGTGCCCTTGAAGACCTGGGGCAGGCGCGCGCTGAAGGCCTGCACCACCTCGCGCTGCCAGGGTCGCGAGAGGCGGCGGCGCACGCCGAAATCGAACAGCTCGAAAGGGTGGCGCAGCGCGGGTTGCTGCACGAAGGCCTCGATCACACCGATCTTGGCGTCCAGCCTGCGGCGCCCTTCGGCTTCGGCGGCGGCGCGGTCGAAGCGGCGGAAGTACAGCTCATTGACGATGGCCAGCACGAAGATCTCGAAAGCCATGACGTGCACCTGCGGCCCCTTGGCCACGATGCGCAGCTGGTCGCCCTCGGCAAAGGCTTCGATGAAGTTGCGCTGGAAACGGAAGATGCGCAGGAAGTCGACGAAGTCGCTCTTGATGTAGCGCAGGCCGCCGATGTAGCGCAGCTCGTCCTCGCTGAACGAAAGCGCGCACAGCGCGTCCAGCTCGGCATTCACCTCGTCCAGCAGCCGCGTCAGCGGAAAGGCCGGCGGGTTGCGGCAGACGAAGCGGTACTCCGCCTGCGTCTGCGGGTGGCGGTGCAGCATGGTCTGCCACATCGTGAACTTGTAGAGGTCGGTGTCCAGCAGGCTGGTGATGACGGGTTCCATGGCGGCTCCGTGTTCAGGCCTCGGCCTGCAAAAGGGGAAGAACCTCGGCGCAGGTGGCCAGGCGCGCGCCCTGGCGCTGCAGGTCGGCCAGGAAGGACTGGGCCTGCGCCTCGAAACCGGTGACCGGGCTCATCGCGTCGGTCAGCAGCACCAGCTTGTCCAGCCGGCGCGAGGGCAGGTGCTGCGCCAGGTGTTCGACGGTGGCCTTGACGCAGTGGCTGCTGGCCTCGCCCGCGATCACGATGCGCTCGTCCTGGTCGAGGCTGGCGATCAGCGCACGGTTGAGTTGCGTGTCTTCGTCGGCCGCATCGGGCACCTCGGCCTGCAGGGCGCTGTAGTGCTCGGTCCAGGGGTTGCTGCCCTTGGTGACCTTCTGCACCACCGCCAGGCGCCGGTCTTCCCAGCGGTTGTAGGCGGCCTGGACCGCGGCGTGCACGTTGTGGCCCCAGGTGCCGATCTCGCAGTGCACCGGCCAGACCATCAGCGTGTAGCGGCCCGCCTGCTCCAGCGCGTCGAGGTAGGCCAGAGCGCGCGGCAGAGCACCGACGTCGCGGGGCCGGTAGTCGCCCGCGCGGACCTGGGCCGCGGTGATGGCGGTGAACGGATTCACGGTGGCGCCTTCGCCGGTCTGCCAGAAGGTGGGGTGGGCGATGTCGTAGCGCTGGTGGGAGTCGAGCGTGACGACGATGCGGTCGATCCCATCGCCACGAGCGTCGATGAACGCGGCCAGGCGCAGCATGTCGGCGTGGGCACCGTTGACCGGCAGGGCGGGTGCGATGTGGGCATTGCGCAGCGGATCGGTGGCGCGCCAGCCCTCGGGCATGTCGCAGAAGTCGTTCTGCGGGTCGATGATCAACAGGGTGCTGCGGCTGCTCATGGTGTCCTCCTGGGTCGATGGTAGGGGAAGGTGGTGCTGCCATCCACCACATGAGTTGCACAGTGCAACTCATGTGGGTTGTATAGTACAACTAAAATCCGGAGCGTCAAGCCATGTCCCTTTCACGTGAGGTTTCAAGGAGTGTGGACTTCGAGCGGCCGCTGGTGACGGTCGACGTGGTCATCTTCACCGTCGTCGACGATCGGCTGTGTGTGCTGCTGGTGCGCCGGCCCGACGACGAAGACGAGCCCTTTCCCGGCCGCTGGGCCCTGCCCGGTGGCTTCGTGGATGTGCAACAGGACGCCTCGCTGCTGGCCTGCGCCCAGCGCAAGCTGCGGGCCAAGACCGGCGTGGCCTCGCCCTACCTGGAGCAGCTGGGCAGCTGGGGGGATGCAAAGCGCGACCCGCGCGGCTGGTCCAGCACCCACGCCTACTTCGCGCTGATCGCCCGGCCCGCCAGCCAGGAAGCAGGCCGTACACCGGCCGAGTGGCTGCCCCTCGACCAGGCGCTGCGGCGCCGGCTGGCCTTCGACCACAACGTGCTGCTGAACGCCGCCATCGAACGGCTTCGCGGCAAGGTCGAATACACCTCACTGCCGGCCTTCCTGCTGCCCGAGCCCTTCACCCTGCCGCAGCTGCAGCGGGTGTACGAGGTGGTTCTGGACCGCGCCCTGGACAAGAGCGCGTTCCGCAAACGCATGCTGGACGCGGACTACCTCGACGAGGCCGGCCCCGTCACCGGCGACCACGGCCGGCCTGCCATGGGCTACCGGCTGCGCGAGCGGGAACGCGCCACCGTGTTCCCGCGCGGCTTCAAGTCGGGGGAGTGACTCTCAGACCTTCACCGCCCGGTCCAGCGCCTGGTCGATGTCCCACAGGATGTCGTCGATGTGCTCCAGACCGACCGAGATGCGCACCATGTCCGGCGGCACGCCGGCCGCCAGCTGCTGGGCTTCGTCGAGCTGGCGGTGCGTGGTGCTGGCGGGATGGCTGATGAGGGTGCGCGTGTCGCCGATGTTGACCAGGTGGCTCATGAACTGCGCGCTCTCGATGAACTTCACGCCCTGTGCCAGGCCGCCTTTCACCCCGAAGGCCAGCAGGCCCGAAGCGCCGCGCATCTGCCGCTTCATCAGGTCGTGCTGCGGGTGGTCCGGCAGGCCGGGGTAATTCACCCAGCCCACGCGCGGGTCGTCCTGGAGGTACTGCGCCACCGCCAGCGCATTGGCGCAGTGCCGCTCCATGCGCAGCGGCAGCGTCTCCACACCCTGCAGGATCTGCCAGGCGCTGGTGGGCGCGAGCGATGCACCGAACACGCGCAGGCCTTCCATGCGGCAGCGCATGGTGAAGCCGAAGTTGCCGAAAGTCTCGTAGAACTTCACGCCGTGGTAACCGGGCGAGGGCTCGGTCATGCCGGGAAACTTGCCGTTGTCCCAGGGGAAGCGGCCACTCTCGACCACCACGCCACCCAGCGTGCTGCCGTGGCCGGCGAGGTACTTGGTGGCGCTGTGCACCACGATGTCGGCACCGAAGCGGATCGGGTTGCAGAGGAAGGGGCTGGGCACGGTGTTGTCCACCACCAGCGGCAGGCCGTGGACGTGCGCCACGTCGGCGATGGCAGTGATGTCCAGCACCACCATGCTGGGGTTGCCCAGCGTTTCGGCGAACAGCGCGCGCGTGTTGGGGCGGATCGCGGCGGCGAAGGCCCCGGGGTCGGTGGCGTCGACGAAGCTCGTCTCGATGCCGAACTTCTTCAGGTTGACCGCCAGCATGGTCACGCTGCCGCCGTAGAGCGCGCCGGCCGCGACCACGTGGTCGCCGGCCTGCAGCAGCGTCGTCAGCGCCAGCGCCTCGGCCGCCATGCCGCTGGCCGTGGCGACCGCGGCGCGCCCGCCTTCGAGCGCCGCGACGCGCTCTTCCAGCGCCGCCACCGTGGGGTTGGACAGGCGCGAGTAGACGTTGCCGAAGGTCTGCAGGTTGAACAGGCTGGCCGCGTGGTCGGCGCTGTCGAACACGAAGCTGGTGGTCTGGTAGATGGGCAGGGCGCGCGCGCCGGTCGCGGCGTCGGGAATCTGGCCCGCGTGGATGGCGAGCGTCTCGGGCTGGAACGTGCGGTCGGCCATGGTCTCAGCCCTGCTTCGGTCGTTGCGACGAAATCACTTTGGTGTTCACGCCGGCCCAGTTGAGGCCGCCGAACAGGCGCGCGTGTTCGATCTTCACGCAGCGGTCCCACACCGAGTCGAGTCCCCCTTCCGTGGCGATGCGGTCGGCCTCTTCGCTCATCAGGCCCAGCTGCTGCCACAGCGTCTTCGCGCCGATGGCGACCGCGCTTTTGGCAATCGCCGGGATCTCCTCGACCTTGCGGAACACGTCGACCATGTCGACCGGGAAGGGGATGTCCTCCAGGCGCGCATAGCTCTTCTCGCCCAGGATCTCCGGGTAGCGCGGGTTGACCGGCACGATGCGGTAGCCGCGTTCCTGCATGTACTTGGCTGCAAAGTAGCTGGGGCGGTGCCATTCGGCCGAGAGGCCGACCACGGCGATGGTGCGGTCGCGCGCGAGGATGCGGCGCAGGGTGGGGATGTCGTCTTGCATGGTCCCGACACAATACCGCCATGGCGAGCGAACGCAAGGCACTGCCTGTCATCGACCCGACGCGCTGCACCGGCTGCGGCTGGTGCGTGGCGGTGTGCCCGCCGCACGTGCTGTCGCTGGCCGTGGTGCCGGGCTGGCAGAAGAAGAGCACGCTGCACGACGAGGCCGGCTGCACCGGCTGCGCGAAGTGCGTGGTGCGCTGCCCGTTCGATGCGATCACCATGCAGCGGCTGGGCGGAGGTCCCTCTGGCGAGGGATGAAGCCCCCGCGCGAGCGTCCTACAGTGGTCCTCCGGCTTCCTGAGGGAAGCGTTTCACTTCGGAGGTTCCATGGACATCACCGACATGATTCGCGCCGTCCAGGGCGCACTGGGCATTGAGACCGACGGCCGCGCCGGACCACAGACCTGGGGTGCCATCTACGCCGCGCTGGTCAAGCCCACGATCAACCGCAAGCCGCCGGAGCAGGCCCTCTCCGCGGTGGACCCGCGCAGCGAGGCCGCCATCGCCACCCTGCTGCCGGAAGCCCGCCCCATGGCGCGCGCACTGGTGCAGAAGGCCGCGGCCAGTGGCATCCAGATCAAGGTGATCAGCGGCACCCGCAGCTTCGCCGAGCAGGACGCGCTGTTCGCCAAGGGGCGCACCGCACCCGGGCCCAAGGTCACCAACGCGCGCGGTGGCTTCTCCAACCACAACTTCGGCATCGCCTTCGACATCGGCGTCTTCAGCGGCAACAAGTACCTGCCCGAGTCGCCCAAGTACAAGGCGGTCGGTGTGCTGGGCATGGAACTGGGGCTGGAGTGGGGCGGCAACTGGACCACCATCGTCGACCAGCCCCATTTCCAGCTGCGGCCGGTCTGGGCGCAGGACCTCTCCGAGCGCGAGATGCTGGCGAGCTTTCGCGAACGGCTCGCCAGCGGGCAACCGGTGTTCGCCTGAGCGGCACCGGCCGCCGGCTCAGGCCGGCATGGGCACGACCAGGGCCGGCCCCGACTGCTGGCCGGTCTGGCCGGGCACCGGCTGGCCCAGGTTGTTGTAGCCCGTCACCGTGAAGCCGTAGGTGAACGGCCCGCCGCCCGCCGATGGTGGCTGCACCAGCACCACGGTCTTCTCTTCCAGCTGGCTGGGCGTGAACAGCACGCTGGCGAAGTCGGGCTCGTCGCCCGGCCCTCGCAGGTCCACCTTCAGCGCGACCAGCGAGCCCAGCGTGGCCTGGGGCAGGCGCACCCGGATGCGCTGCGTGACGCCGACGCCGTCCATGATCACCGCCACGTTGCCGTCGGCCGCCACCTGGCCGGACTCGAACACCGAACCGTCGCCGCGCACCACCGTGGTCTCGTAGGTGAAGGGCGGCGGCTCGGGCGCCAGCGTGGGGATGCGCAGCGAGCGGCGGTCCAGCCGGGTCTCGTCGTAGATCTCCTGGAACTCGCGCCGGTAGCCCGAGGCCGCCTCGTGGTAGCGGATGTCCACCACCGCCTCCATCAGGTTGGTCTGGTCCAGCAGGGGGATGAGGCGGATGTTGAGTTCGCCCTCGAAGGGCTCGTTGATGATCACCGCCGGGTCGGCGGTGGTGATCCAGTCTTCCTGCACGCGCAGGTTGCCCGACTTGAGGAAGTAGCGCGCCCGGTAACGGAAGCTGCGGGTGGCGTTGTTGGCCAGCCGCAGGCGCCAGTGCTTGGTGGCCTCGCCGGGCTTGAGCAGCAGGGTCTTCTCGACCCGGAAGGCGTTGGAGGGGTCGTCGTACACCAGCTCGACCTCGACCTGCGTGATCTCGCCGCTGTCCATGTCGCCCAGCGACACCTCCACGTCCATCAGCTCGACGTGGTCGAGCGGCGCGATCACCAGCTGGCGCGTGCGCTCCACCACCCAGCCGGTGGAGACCTGCGTGTTGCCCGCCGTCCAGTCGCTGTTGGGCGTGAAGGTGATGTCCAATTTGTAGCGGTAGCTCAGGTCGCGCCGGTCGTTGAGGAAGGTGGTGAAGGTGCGCGGATCGGTCTTGCCGGGCACGAACAGGAAGCCGTCGACGTGCTGGGCGTCCTCGTTGGCCGGGCGCTCGCCGGGGTACTCCAGGTTCACCGCCACGCTGGCGATGCCGGCCTGCGCCAGGTCGGTGCCCATCGACACCGTGGCGATCAGGCGCTGGAAGAAGCTGTCGTCCAGGCTCACGCTGCGGATGCGGTCGGCCAGGTTGAAGCCCGCCACCACGGTGCCGAACATGCCCTGCGGCGCGGCCGTGCGCGCCTCGGCCGACTGCATGGAATAGTCGAAGGTGCGCACCTGCAGCTCGTCCTGGTGCACGAACTTGAGCGAGAAGGCCACCTGAAACGGCGAGATCGAGCTGTTGCCCGCCGGCCCGGCCGCGCCACCGCTGCCGGTGTTGGCCGCCGCCGCGGTGCGGTTCACGCTGCTGGTGGACGGCACACCTTCGGACGGCCCGTGCACCGCCGGTGCGGTGGTGGGCGTGGCGGTGGACGGCGCGCCCATGGGCGGCGCCAGCGCGGTGCCGGTCTGCGGCCCGGTCAGGCCGCCGAACAGCGACTGCAGCTGGCCCAGCATGCCCAGGTTGCCGGACTGGCGGGTCATGAAGCTCGGCGGTTCGAGGGCGGACTCGAAGAAGTCCTCCAGCAGCTTGGTCTGGAACCACTGCCAGGCGTCGTCGGCCTTCTTGCGCAGGTCCTCGTCGTCGGTGAAGTTCATCACCTCGATCTGCACCGAGCCGTTGTCGCGCAGCTTCTGGAAGGCCACGCCGATGTCGGCCGCCAGGCTGACCATGCCGATCGATCCGCGCGCGCCCAGCTCGGCCTCCAGGGTCTCGTAGACGCGCTTGTACTCGGCACGGATCTTGATGCGGAACGAGGGGCGCAGGCCCAGGAACTCGAGGTTGTAGATCACGCCCACCGGGCTGATGCCGGTGCGCAGGCCGGCCTCCATCAGGGTGGCCGCCTCGCGGTCCAGCATCATGGCGAAGGTGGCGCGGTTGAAGCCGAACAGCGAGGGCTGCGTGGCGCCGTACACCTCCTCGTAAAGCTTGAGGCCGCGCGCCGCCGTGGGCGAGGGGGCCGGGGCGCCCGCGGGCGGGTCCTCGGCCGCGTCCTTGACCACCGACAGCCGCACCGTGCCCTTGCGGAACTGGATCGGCACCAGCTTGACGTCGCCGTCGGCAAAGCGGCCCAGCTCGCCCTTGATGCTGCTGAGCGTGCGGTCGTCCACCCCGAGGTCGACGGTGAAGGCCATGAAGCCGCCGCCCAGCGACTGCCCGCCCGCATCGGGGTCGAAGTCGGGGTTGTCGGTGATGTCGCGCCGGTACTTGAGGAACAGGAACTCGGGCACGCCGTCGTTGAGGGCGAGCCGCGGCCGTTCGGGCACGTAATAGAACAGGTTGGTGTCTTCGTGATCGCGGTAGATCATCAGGCCACGGATGGGGCCGATCGGTGCATCGAGGTACAGCATGGCAGGCTCCTTGGTGGTCAGGCGGGGTGGTGGAACCAGCGGATCCAGGACCCCAGATCGCTGTCGCCCATGGACTCCAGCGCCTGGGCCGGGTCTTCGTAGCGTCGGGGTGGTGCTGTGGCGCCGCCATTGGGTGAGGCGCCGGCCGGTGGTGAACTGCCCGCGTACTGCGGGTTCTTGAAGAACACCCGTCCCGATTCGCCGCGCAGCGCCACCACCGCGTGCAGGCCGGTGTGGGCCGCGTCGCTGGGCGG
The DNA here is from genome assembly GCF_031020795.1 of Hydrogenophaga pseudoflava. Lineage (GTDB taxonomy): Bacteria > Pseudomonadota > Gammaproteobacteria > Burkholderiales > Burkholderiaceae_C > Hydrogenophaga > Hydrogenophaga pseudoflava_A. The sequence continues at coordinate 395,974 of NZ_JAVHJP010000005.1, read as the reverse complement.
TGCGCCCCAGTGCACCACCAGCAGCATCGGGTCGCGCGCCTGCTGGATGCGCTGCACGAAGTCGTTGCGCAGCGCGTCGGTGGGCTGCGGCGCCTGTTGTGTCGAGTGGTTGCGCCCCAGCAGCCCGCTGAGGGCCCGCTGCAGCTGCGCCGCCGTCACGCCGCGCCGCATGGTTTCCTGGAACACGGTGTTCACGCCATTGGGCGCGTCCGGCGGTGCCGACGGGTCGTACTCGGGCCAGGCGCTGCCGCGCGCATAGCGCAGCACGGCCGACTGGAAGCCCAGCTCGGCGTTGGTCCGCACGAAGAAGGGCAGCGAGGCGGCGCCGGCGTAGCGCGCCACCTGGTAGACCCCGGGCGGCACCTCGATTTGGTCGCCGTTGGCCAGGGTGGCCTTGGCCTCGCGGCCGAGCAGGCCGCGCAGCAGCCGCACGTACTCGGACGCATTGGTGTTGATCAGCAGGGTCTGCACGCTCGTGGGTCCGCAGGTGCTGGCCGTGCCCTGGTTGGTCTGGCCGTTGGGGTCCATGATCTCGGTCAGCGCGTCGTCGACCAGCTGTTCGGCGGCGGTCACACCGGCGATGTCGGGGTGGGGGTCGATCTGCAGCAGGGCCAGCAGGTGGTCCACCAGCAGCACACCGTCCTTGAGATCGGGCTGCTTGAGGATGGACATCTCCAGGTTGGCGGCGTTGCGGAAGCGCGTGTCCAGCAGGGTCGGCAGCTTCTGCCGCGCGCCCGGCCCGGCGAACAGCCACAGCATCAGGATCTTGCCGCGGGTGGCGGTCTCGATCTCGTTGCTGAAGAAGCGGTGGCTGAACACCCCGGCGAGCGACTGGCGGTCGGGCGAGTCGGCCGGCAGGTTGTTCCACAGCCACTGCAGGAAGGCCCCCCAGGGCACCGGCATGGCGTCGACGGCCGCCTGGTCCGGCGCCACCTGCGAGGCGGCCGACAGGCTGGTCTGGATGATGGCCAGCCGCTGCGCCAGCGGGTCGTTCTGGAAGCTGGCGTCGGGCGGCCAGATCAGCACCGAGGCCGCGCCGGTGGGGTTCAGGCGCACGCGGTAGTAGAGGTTGGGCGACATGGTGGACTGGCCCACCCGCGCCTTGCGCAGCTCCTCACGGTAGCCGTCCCACAGGGCCTGGGGCATCTGCCAGCGCGCCCGGTTGCCGGCCAGCCGGATCACCTGCACGGGCAGCTGGATGGGCTGGTTGCCGCCCGCGGCCTTGGTGATGGTGACGTCCAGCGCCTGACCGGTGTTGTAGTAGCGCAGCGGCACATAGCCGGTGCTGGGCGCGAGCAGGGCCTGCGGGTCCCAGGCGAGTTCGATCACCGCCTCGCCGTTCTCGTTGGCGCTGATCTCGAAGGTCGGCGGGGTGTCGGCCTCGGTCCAGTTGTAGAGCATGGTGCGGATGCGCACCCAGTTGCGGCTGGCGAAGGCCGGGTAGTTGTAGGCCACGGCGGCCTCGATGTCGAGCTTGCCGTGGCCCCAGTTGTTGTTTGGCACCGCGTCGCCGGTGCCGGTCTGCGCGTCCTTGCGGGCCGTGGCCTGCAGGCCCAGCCGGATCTGCTCCTGGCGCAGGGTGGGGTTCTTCTCCAGGATCAGGGCCACGGTGCCCGCGACCATGGGCGTGGACATGCTGGTGCCGGCCATGAGCTGGTAGGTGCCGCTCGCGTCGGTGGTGCCGGGGCTGGTTTCGTCGATGGACATCGCCGACATGACGAACTCGCCCGGGGCACTCAGGTCCGGCTTGATGCGCCCGTCGCGCGTGGGCCCGCGGCTGGAGAAGTCCGACAGCGTGCCCTTGTTGCCACCGGCATCGGCGCCGGCGCCGGTTTTGGTGCGGTAGCAGCCCACCGCGATGGCCTCGCGCGCGCTGGCCGGGATCGCCACCGACTTGCTGACCGTGTCGGGGCTGCCGGTCCAGACCGGGTTGCCATCCACCGGGCGCTCGATCCAGGCGTCGAACGGCACGGCCGTGGTGCCGGCGTTGGTCAGCGTGATGCGCCAGGTGCCACTGGCAATCGACGCCGCCGTGCCACGGGTCAGCCGGATCAGGATCTCGTTGTCGTGGTTCTGCACGCTGTCGATGCGCGAGTCGATCGCCACCACGTTGCCGCCGGCCAGGGTGTGGACCAGCGTGGTCGGTGCCGCCGCTGCGGCCGGCGGCGCCACCACCGGCGTGGCCACGCCCGCCGGGTTGGTCACGGTGATCGACAGCCGCTGGTTGCCGGGGTACCAGAGGTCGATGGTGTCGTCCACCACGTCGCCGGCCGGCACGCTGAAGGTCTGCACCAGGTTGCCCGAGGCCGGCACGCTGCCGCTGACCGCGATGGCGTTGTCGGCCTGGTTGCCGGCCGAACAGACATAGGCCCGGCCGGGAAAACCCAGCTCCCGGTTGATGGCCTGCTCCAGCAGGGTCGTGCCGTCGTGCGGGCCGACGTTCATGCTCTGGCTCTGGTTGATCACCACCGGCCGGTTCAGGGCGGCCGCCACGCTGTAGATGTAGTGCAGGGCATCGACCGTGCGCACCGAGTTGGCCAGCTGCAGCGTGCCGTCGCTGCCGCGGCTGTCGTTGCGCACCATGATGATGTCGGCCTCGGGCGCGACGCCGGCAAAGGTGCCCGCCGCGCGGCCATTGCCCGCCGCAATGCCCGCCACGTGCGTGCCATGGGCGCCCCGGTCGCGGTGGCGCACCACGCTGTGGGGGTTGGCATTGCCCAGGGCGCTGTTGATCTGGGTGTCGGTGTACTCGACGCCGTAGCTGTAGCCGGCCGGCGCCGCATCGCCGGCCGCCGGCACGAGGAACTGGTCCCAGATGCGCAGGATGCGCGTGCTGCCGTCGGCCCTGCGGAAGCTGGCGTGGGTGTAGTCGATGCCCGAATCGATCAGGCCCACGATCACATTGCGTCCGCGGTAGGCGGTGGGTGGTGTGCCGATGCCCGGGCTGCGCGTGTGGCCCAGGTGGGCATCGGCGGTGGCGATGTCGAGCATGGGATGCATCAGGCGCGCGCCCTCGATGCGCACCACGCCTTCAAGGGCCGCGAGGGCGTCGATGGCCGACACCGCGATGTCGCCCGTCAGCACGTCGTCGGTCCGGCTGGCGATCTGCAGGCCCGCTGCCACGAGCGGGCCGGTTTCGCCGCTGAACTGCACCAGCACCGACACACGCTGGCCATCGGCCGAGAAGCCGTAGCGGTCGAGCAGGTCGCCCGCCAGCTGGTTGCCGGCCTTCAGCCGGAGGTTGAGATTCAGGGAGGCGTCGATCTTGCTCATGATGGTGTTCTCCAGAGATCGAAGGGATGGCGAGAACGGCGGCGGACACGCCGGCCGTCAGGGGTTCGACCGGACGCCATCGGCGGGCGGACCGTCGTCGGTGTCCGGTGCCAGCGGCGCGGCGGCCGCCAGCGCCCGGACCGACGGCAGGCGCGCCAGATCGGCCAGCGCCCTCAGCGGCAGCCGCAGGGTCTGGAGGTCGGTCGGCGCGGGGCCTGCCGCGGCCGTGGGCGGGCGGTTCCAGACGCCCCCCAGCCGGGCCACCTGGTCCAGGTCGGCAGCGCTGGGCGTGGACGCCCATTGCAGGAGCACATCGACCACCGGGTTGTCCTGCGGGGCCAGCAGGCGGATCTGCAGGCTGGTCGGTGCGTCGATCTTGTTCAGGTAGGAGGTGTCGTCGTTGTCCATGGGGCGCTCCGGTGGTCAGTGAAGGGGCGGTGCCTGGCCGCCGTGGTGGAGGGTCTGTTTGGGGCCGCGCAGCACGAAGTGCACGGTGTCCAGCGTGCCGTCGGGGTGCAGGCTGATCTCGATGGCCGCGCCGATCACCTGCGACGGCGGGTCCGGCAGATCGGGTGCGAGCAGCTTGTAGAGCGCCTGGGCGAAGCACCCGTCACCCCCCAGGCGGTGCACCGCCTCGGTGAGGCGGTCGCACTTGTCCCGGGTCTCTGGCACCAGCGCCCACAGGCTGCTGGCGACCCGCAAGGCGGGCTGGTCGCCACCGGGGCCGCGCAGCCCGAGGCTCCAGGGGCGGCTGCGCGGCGGCAGGGGCCGGCCCAGCACGGTCGCCCAGACGTCCGCCACCGTCGACCAGGCGGTCGACAGGCCCAGCAGGCGCAGCGCATCGGCCACGTCGGCCTGGCGCGGCAGGTGGTAGGAAAACCAGGGCTCGGTCTTGTGGTCGGCGTCGATGCGGTAGAGGGTGGCGAGCGTTTCCACACGCTGGTGGAGCCCCTGGTGCGGGCGCTCCCAGCCCCATTCCTGCGGCTGCCAGCCGGGGGCGCCGATCACCACCTCGCCCACCTCGTGGCCATCCAGCCAGTGGGTCCAGCGCTGCGCGCCCGGGGCACCCGGGCGCCGGGTCCAGAGGTGGAGGCGGCGCGCACCCGGCGCCTGCACGGACACCAGCGCGCCGCTGCCGGCCTCGATGCAGGTGCGGAAGGAGAGGTCCGCGGCCAGGGCGTCGCCTTCGACCCGGGGCACGAAGGCGCGCGGCCCGAGCCCGGCCAGCAGGCCCGCGTGGTGCATCCATGAGGGTGTGGTCTGCATGGCTCAGCCCCTGGGCGGTACGGTCGAGAGCATGAGGAAGCGGTCGCGCGTGGAGCGCCGGCCCGTGCTCTTTTCGAAACCGGTGTTGAGCACGTAGGTCAGTTCGTAGGTGTAGTCGCGCAAGGACGCGTCCTGCAGCTTGAGGCGCCAGGGTGCGCCCATGCCGGGCTGCGCGAACGACTGCTGCTCTTCCTCGTGCACGTTGTTGGCATCGTCGTCGTAGCGCAGGGTCAGCACGATGCGCTCGACGCTGTTGGCGGACAGCGGCGGACCGACCAGCTCGGGCTGGACCTCCATCAGCTTGACGAAGGTCTCGCCCACGGTGAGGGTGCTCTTGTCTTCCTGCTGGAAGCCGGTGGACGTGACATTGCCGTCGACGTCGATGATGGTCTGGCCGTACTCGTAGCGGCGCTTGGCCGGATCGACCACCGGGATCTCCCACACCTGGGCGGTGTGGATGTTGCTGGTGTCGAACACGACGGACTCGCTGGCGGCGACGCCGTTGGCCGGGTCGGTGTAGCGCAGGTCGACGATCAGGTTGAGGATGCGCGTGCGGTCCCCCGCCACGACGATGCGCACCTTGGGGCGCGGCGGCATCGGGTCGCGGATGATCACCAGGTCGCTGGACGTGCGCTGCCAGCCCTCCTCCACCGTGCCGCCGCCGGCCTTGAGGTAGCTCAGCCGGTAGTCGATCCCCGGGTCCGCCGCCTTGTCGGTGCGCAGCGCCACACGGAAGCTGCTGTCGCCCTTGTGCAGCAGCTTGGAGTCTTCGTGGGTCCACGCCCCGGTGCTGTGCCGCAGGTGCACGAACACGCCGGAGTAGCGGTCCCATGGGAAGCTGGTGTCGACCTGCACCTCCAGCGCCAGCCGCCGGTACAGCTCGTCGGGCGAGATCACCAGCAGCTGCGAGTCGTGCGGGCGCCAGCCGCTGCTCACGCTGTGGGTCGGGCCGGGCAGGGCCGAGGGTTTGAAGAAGACGCTGTAGCGGTAGAAGTACTGGTGCCCGATGTCCGGGTTGTACCAGGACGAACGCTTGACGCGGTCCTCGGGCGAGTCGAACAGGAAGGACCACTCGGCGTCCGGGTCGGCCAGCGGATCGAACTGGTCGGGCGCGCGGTACTGCACGTCCAGCGCCACGCTGTGGATGGCGTCGCCAGCGTAGTCGGCGTTGACCAGCGCGTCGAAGCTGGTGGTGTTCCAGAGCGCGTCGTTGCCGTCCACCACGGTCACCACGTCCTCTTTCGTCAGGCCGAAGTCCTCGAAGAACAGGCTGATGTGCGCCTGCGGCGCGATCTTGCGCGAGACCGCCTTGTTGACCGTGTAGTCGACCTGGATCGACCGCAGTTCCTCGGTGCTCACCTCGCGCCGGCTGTAGCCCGCGCTGGGCCAGTGGTGCGCGATGTTGCGGATCTGGCGCGCGGTGCGCAGCACGGTGCTCACGGTCTGGTCGTCGGGCGTGGCCTCGTTGGGGTTGGGCGCCGGCTCGAAGAACTTCTCCAGCACCAGCTCGCTCAGGTCCTTGCGCACCTGGTTGAACTCCTCCTCCACCACCGCCGCCTCTTCGCCTTCGAGCTCCAGCGAGGCCGTGATGTTGATGATCTTTTCCTCCTCCAGCTTCTCGACGATGTCGTCCAGGTCGGCGGTGACGAAGATCAAGTCGACGCCGAAGTGCTCCTGGATGAAGTGGTAGGCCTGTTCCCAGTCGGCCTGCACGTCGACCCGGTAGGCGGTCTGCATGCCCACGAATTCCAGGTTGTAGACCACACCCGCCGGCATGAAGCCTTCGAAGGCCCCGTAGAGCAGCTTGGTCGCCTTGCGGCTGAGCATGGCGCTGAAGATGGCCCGGTTGTCGCCGTACAGCGAGGGCACGCCGCTGGACTTGAGGAAGGGCACCCAGCGCTGCTCGGCATCGACCGGATCGGCCGGGGCCGGCGGCGGGGTCGGGTTGGTGGGGTCCACCGGCTTGGGCAGCTCGGTGGTGCGGTCGAGAAAGGTCAGCTGCACGGTGCCGCCCTTGTAGGGCAGGGGCGCCAGCCGCGGCGTGTCGGCCAGGTTCATCTCGCGCTTGATGAAGCGCTCGGCTTTGCGCACCGCCTCGCTGTCCCAGGCCAGGTCGGTGTCGAACACCAGGAAGCCGGCCACGTCGTCCTCGGCGGCCGTCCCGTCGGGGTTGCGCTCGATCTCGTCCTGGGCTTCCTTGAGGATGATGAAGCGGATGGCGGGACGGCCCTGCTCGTCCACCGAGAGCTTGGGGCGGTTGGGGAAGTAATAGAACTGGAGGGGGTCGTGAAAGTCACTCATGACCGTCATCCCCTCGACCTGGAAGTAGGGCGGGCCGAACGAGAGCATGTCAGTCTCCTGGGCTGTGGTCAGGGCTGCGGCGCCAGCTCGGGCACGAACCTGGGCAGCGGAAAGTGCTTCTTGTCCGTGCGCACCGGCTCCTGCGGGAAGGCCGTGCCGTCCTTGTTGAAGTAGGTGATCTGCAGCTCGTACCCGGCCGGGGAATTCGCGCGCACGGGGATGCGGAACACCTGGTCGACCGGCTCGGTGAACAGGAAGGAGTCGTTGAAGCGGATCTGGTTGGCCCCGTCCTCGTAGCGCACACTCACCTCCACCACCGGCGTGTCGATGAAGCTCACGAAGCGCGGCAGCAGCGTGACCTTGATCTCCGGCGTGAGCAGCCGGGGCAGCACCACCTCGGTCCGGTCGTCCACCACCTCGGGCTCCTTCACGGTGCGGCCGTCGGCGGTGTGGAAGGTGACCTGGTAGCGGTACTGGCGCGGGCTGTTGTCGGTGAGCGGCACGCGCCACTCCTCGATCTTGTCGCCCTTGACGAAGGTGAAGGTCTCCACCTTCTGGATGCCGTTGGCCGCGTCGGCGTAGCGCATCGTGGTCTCCACCACCGGGCTGGCGTCGAAGTCCACCACGTTGGGCAGCAGCTTGACCACCAGCTGCGGCACGGTCCGCACCACGATGGGCAGAGCCTGGTCGCCGTCCATCGGGGTCCACTGGCCTTCGCGCAGGTCGCCGTTCTGGAAGGTGGTCAGCACCTTGTATTCGAAGTGGCGCACCTGGCTGTTGCGCAGCACCACCGACCAGGTCTTGAACTCGTTGATGGCCTTGAGCGAGAAGGCCTCGTCGGCGCGGTAGTTGTTGGCCGCGTCCTCGTAGCGCAGGCTCACCACCGACTGCACCACGCCGCTCCAGTCGCCCGAGGGCACAAGCCGCACGTCCAGCTTGTCGTACAGCGGCGCGTTGATCAGCAGCTGACGGGCCGTGGTCTCGGTCCAGTCGGTCTCGATGCGCTGGCCGTCCTTGAGGAAGAAGTGCGAGCGGTAGCGCACCGGCCGGTCCCAGTTCGTGAAGATGACGCGGTTGTAGGTCTGTTCCTGCTGGCCGTCGAGCAGGCGGAAGGTCTCGATCTCCTCGTTCACACCCGACGAAGTGTCGGCGTAGGCCACCTCCACCTGCACCTGGTCGACCGTCTGCGCGAAGTCGATCTGGCCTGCGAGGAGCCGCACGTTGACCCGGCCGGCGTCGGGGATCGAGAGGTTGAGCTGCGGCGTGCGCTCGCGCTCCCAGCGCGTGAACTCACCGGGCGGCTTGCCCTGGAAGGCGATGCGGTAGCGGTACTGGTACTCGCGCTTGGCGCCGATCAGGCTGGGGTCCCAGTCGCCGCGCGTGTTGTCCTTGTTGAAGGTGAAGGTCTGCTGCTTCTCGACCATGTCGCCGTTTTCGTCGCGGCCCTCGTACTGCACCTGCGCCTCGACGAAGGCGATCGGGTTGTGCTCCCAGTCGGCGAAGGCCGAGACCTTGAGGCCCAGCGTCATGAAGAATGGGTCGTTGAGGTCGGCCACGCGCACGTACTTGCCGATCTCCTGCGCCGACATGCCGGCGAAGAAGGACTGCATGGTGCCCTGCGGGTGCACCGGCCACTCGGCGATGCTCTTGATCTCCTCGTTGTAGGCGATGGAGGTGAACTCCATCTCCTGCTCGGACTTGAAGAAGTACACCTTGCGCTCGTCGTCCATGCCCACCGGGTCTTCGGTGGCGGCCGGTGCGTCCTCCTTCTTGAAGAACTTCTCCTCCATCAGGTTGGTGACGATCTCCATCGCGGTGGCGCGCAGCTCGTTGACGAACTTGTCGTCGAGCTTGAGCGTGCCGGTGTCGAAGCTGATCTTGATCAGGTTCGATTCCACCGCCATCTTCAGGTGCTGGTCGAAGTGGTAGAGCTCGTCCTCGTTGCAGGTGTTGCCCTCGAAGTCGTGCATCACCGCGCGCAGGCCCTGGTAGACGCTGCGCGTGTCGGCCTCGATGGACAGGCGCACCGGCGGCAGGCGGGCCCACATCTTGAGGTCGAAGCGCACCTGGATCGGGGTCAGGTCGCTGCCGCCCGTGCCGTCGCGGTTGACCAGGGTCTTTTCCATGAAGGTGGCGCCGGCCTCGGTGAGGTCCATGTTGGCGCTGGCCACGTTGCTGCCCACCAGGGACAGCGGACCCTCGACCACCCGGTGGCTGACCAAGGAGGCCGACTGCGGCGCGCTCACGCTGAAGGTGCCTTCGGTCCAGGTGGGCACCGAGAGGATCACCGTGGGCGGCTTGTTGCCGGGCGGCGCTTCGGGTGCGTCCGGCCGCAGCCCCAGCTTGACGTCGTGGATCGACAGGGAGGTGCTCATGGACCGGTTGTTGGCGTAGGCCCAGCTGCTCAGGCGCATGCCTTCGACCCGCTCGTTGTGGGCCTCGGCCAGGGCCTTCAGGCGCCGGTACTCGTCGTCCACCAGGTCCTGCAGGCGCTGGACCAGCGTGGCCTGGTCCTGTTCGGCCACCCGCATCTCCACGTCGAAGGCCATGAAGCCGCCGCCGCGCCCCAGCGCCGGGTTGGCCACCCGGTCCTGGTCGCCGAAGGCGTACTTGATCAGCAGGAAGACGGGGTTGTCGTTCTGGTCGCGCCGGACCGAGATGTAGTCCGGGATCACGTAGAACTTCCAGAACATGGTGTCGTCCTGGAAGACGGTGACGCGCAGGTCCTCGAAATACGCGTAGGCGGGCACTTTGAGCATGGTGTTTCTCCTGGCGGTGGGTTCGGTGGTTCAGGGTGCGGGCTGCCAGCGCGGGACCACCAGCAGCGGCTTGTCGCTGAAGGCCTGGGGCAGGGTGTGGGGCGTCTGGTCGGGCGCCACGAAGTAGGTGATCTGGTAGGCGTAGAGGCGCCGGTTCAGGTCGCGCACGTCGACGTTCCATTCGAAGCCGGTGGCGTTCGTGAAGGCCAGGGCGTGGCTGGTGTCGATGCCGTGCACCTCGTCCTGGTAGCGCAGGTCCACCGTCACCAGCGGCGTCCGTGCGAAGTCGATCAGGTTGCCGAGCAACTGCACCCTCAGCGTGCCCGGCCGGGGCGGCTGGTAGGGCGGCAGCACGAGCACCGGGTCCTCTTCCTCGAAGGGCGGCAGCACCACCGGGTCGCCGGTGGCGGGGAAGTGCGTCACCTGCACCCGGTAGCGCACCGGCGTGCCGGCGGGCACGTCCACGTTCCACACCACGGGCTGCTTGGCGCGGAAGACAAAGGTCTCCTGCCGGCCGGTGGGCAGGTGGGTCAGGCCGACCTCGGTCAGTGGCGCGGTGGCCAGGTCAAGACGGTCGGGAATGATCTGGATCTGGTGGCGCGGCGGCGCGTGGACCACGACGGGCAGGGTCTCTTCGCCGGTGTGGCTCTGCCACTGCCCCTGCTGGAAGCGGCCGTCCTTGAAGCTGGCGTGCACGCGGTACTCGAACACCCGGCGGTTCTGGTCGCGCAGCGCCACCTCCCAGGTGCGGAACTCCTGGCTGGTCTTGAGCACCAGGCTCTCCTCGCGCCGCAGGCCGTGGGCGGCGTCTTCGTAGCGCAGGTCGACGATCACCTGGGCCACACCGTCCCAGCCGTCGCCGGCGGGCAGCAGGCGCACGCGCAGCAGGCCCCGGGCTGGCTGGTTGACGATGAGCTGGCTGCCGAAGAGTTCCTGCCAGTCGGGGTCTTCGACCACCTCGCCGCTTTGCAAGCGAAAGCGCTGACGGTAGAGCACCGGGCGCGCGCGCGGCTCGAAGATCTGGCGGTCGTACACGCCGCTGGTGCTGGTCTTCTCCAGCAGCACGGTCTGTTCCTGGCGCGGCACGCCGGCCGCCGGGTCCTCGTAGGCCAGCAGCACCTGCACCTGCCGCACCTGGTTCTCGAAGTCGACGTCGCCCGCGCGCACCTCGACAAACACCCGGCCGGGCGCCGCCACGGAAATGTTGAGGTCGTTGCGGCTGGAGCTTTCCCAGCGGGTGAACGAACCGAACGCGCGGCCGGCGAACTTGAAGCGGTGGCGGTGTTCGTAGCTGCGCTCGTCGCCGATCAGCTTGGGCTCCCACTTCTGCGGCTGGTTGCCGGTGAAGGTGAAGGTCTTGAGCTTTTCCTGGCGGTCGCCACTGGCGTCGCGACCGGCGTAGCGCACCTCGACCTCGACAGCCTCCAGGCCCGTGGCGTCGAACGGCGCGAACACGCGGGCCGTGAGGTTGAGCGACTGGAACACCGGGTCGTCCAGCTGGACCACGCGCACGAAGTTCGAAATCTGCGCCGCCGACATGCCCCGGAAGAAGGTCTGCAGCGTGCCCTGCGGATGGATGGGCCAGGACACCACGCTGTTCTGCTCCAGGCTCAGCTCCAGCTTCATGTGCACGCTGTCGTGCTGCTTGCGCAGGTACTTCTTGGTCCTGTCGCGGCGGCCCGAGAGCGCCTCGTCGGGCACGTCGCCCGGGCCGGAGGGCCGGTGGGCCTCGCCCGGGTCGTCGGTGAAGAAGTTCGACTCCACCAGTTCCTGCATCACCTCCAGCGCATAGCGCCGCAGTTCGGCGATCACCGCGTCGTCGAGCGATCCGCTGCCGGTGTCGATCTGCACGGTGATCAGGCCGGCCACCTCGGCCGAGGCGGTGTCGATGTCGCTGTGCTGGAAGTCGTAGGTGGTGCAGTGGTCGACGCCGGCGCCGTCCATGATCTTGCGCACCTGCTCGTACATGCGCTGCGAGTCGGCCTTCACATGGATGCGCACCGGCGGCAGGCGGGCCCAGAAGCTCAGGTCGTAGCGCACCTGGATCGGCGTCAGGTCGGAGGCCCCGGCGGCCCCGCCACCGCCGGTGAGGGTGCGCTCCATGAAGGTGGCGCCCTCGCTGGTGAGGTCCATGCTGAACACCGAAACGTTGTCGGCCAGCAGGGACGGCGCGCCGCTGGCCACGCGCTTGCTCACCAGCACGCTGGTCTGCGGCGCGTCCATGGCCACCGTGCCGCCGGTGTAGGTGGGGGTGCCGAAGTCCACCGGGGGCGGCGCGCTCATGCCCTGCACCGAGGCCTTCTCTTCGGCGCTGCCGGCTTGGCGGCGTGCGAACTCGGTGTCCACCCAGGCCTGCAGGTTGGCGCGCACCGCCTCGCGCTGCGCGTCGTCCAGCTCGAACACCACGTCGACGTTGAGGTAGCCCCCGCCGCGCGGCAGCGTGGGGTTGCGCGCCAGCTCTTCGTCGGACAACGCGTACTTGACGAGCAGGAACACCGGCTGGCCGTCGGCGTCCAGGCGGACCCGGGGCTGATCGGCCACCGGGTAGAAGCGGTACCAGAGCGTGTCGTCGGCGTAGACGGTGACGCCGTCGACGGTCCGGAAGGCGGGGACTTTCAGCATGGGGTCACCTCTGTGGTGGGTGGGCACACCGGGATGGCATGGCACGGGTTCATGACGGCAGCTGCTCGATGAGCAGTTCGGAGGCGTGGTCCACGCGCCAGGGACCGACGCGCAGCGGACGGGTGGCGCCGGTGGCCGGGTCGCGCCCGACCCAGTGCAAGCGCCAGGCGTAGGCCGGCGGCTGCAGCAGGCTGCGGCGCCAGTAGGACCAGCGGCGCGCCGGGCCCGCTTCCAGCGTGAGCAGGGTGCCGCTGGCGTCGTCGGCGGGCAGCTGGTCGCCGGCCCGCAGTTCGACGCCCACCAGCGCGGTCGCCGCGGCCAGCGGCCCGGCCAGCCGAATCTCGACCTGATCGGGCACCGCCGGCTCCAGCGCCCATCCGTTCAGCCGCAGGCCTTCGGGCGGCAGGGCACCGGACCAGAAGGCCTGCTCCGCCCCGTCGCCCGCGCGGGCCAGGGCCTGCGCCTCGGCCGGGGTCTGCCGGTCGCCGCCGCTCAGGCAGACCCAGGCGTCCGGGGCCTGCGGGGTCAGCATCACCGTCGTGGCGCTAGCGCTGGCGGCGGTCACCACCAGCCGCACCGCTTGCGTGTGCGCCCACAGCGAGGGGTCGGCGCCGACGGGCACCGGGCGCACGCCGGCCTCGGCCTCGCCGATCACCAGCTGCAGGCCCTGCACCGGGACGAAGTCCGGCGACGACAGCGTCAGCGGCAGCTGCCCTTCCCGGGCCACCACCGCCAGCGTCCGGTAGGACAGTTCCAGGCCCGCACCGAAGGCGGGACCGACCACCGACAGGGCGTGCAGCCCGGTGCGCCCATCGAAGCGCAAGGTGTGGTGCACCCAGGCACCGCTGGGGCCGCGGTAGCGCAGCTCCACGTCGAGCTGCGCCAGCCCCCGGGAGTGCAGGGGCAGGGCGCAGAGCACGTGCACCATGACCCGCTGCATCGGCCGGAACGGCGTGACCACCGGAAAGGCCTGGGCGCGTCCAGCCCAGTCGCGGTGCACGTCGCTGAGCGACCAGCGCAGCCGCCGCTCGACCGTGTCGGGCAGCGGCAGGTCCAGGCGCCACGACAGGCCGTCGGCCGTGTCGGTGAGCGGCACGCCAGGGTGCCACTCGAAGCCCTCGCCCACGCGTCGGAACAGGCTCTGCCGCGCGCTGTGCGCCGCCTGCAGCGCCAGGGCCTCGGTGTCGGCTGGCACGGCATCGTCCAGCAGGGATTGCCAGCGCAGCAGACCCGCCGGCAGGCTCAGGAAGGCCCGGTCGAGGTCCGTGGCGCTGGCCGGCGCATCGGCGGGCAGCAGGGCCTGCAGCTGGTCGTGCAAGGTGGTGCCGGTGGTCGTCACCACCCAGGGCAGGCCGGGCCGCAGGCCCTGGACCCGCAGCCGCAGCTCCAGCTCCACCGGCTCGGGCCCCCCGGAGCTGTCTTCTCGCACCAGCGCCGCGACGATGCGGCTGTCGTCCGGACCCAGGTGGTGGGTGAGCGAGAGCGCATCGGCCGTGCTGGTGGCCACGGGCTGCCACTGTCCGGCCGCCTGCACCAGATCGCCCGACACCCCGCGCAGCACCAGGCGGGCCTCGGCCTGCGCCACCGGCGCGGGCTCCAGCGCCCGCCCGGCCAGCGACGGCTCGCGGGCCAGGGCATCGAGGTGGGTGTGGTCCAGCGCCAGGAAGGCCTGCAGCAATCCGCCGTCCTGCGCCGCGCCGTCGTCGGCGGTGCGCCGCAGCAGCGTGAAGCGCGGGAAACCGTCGGCGTCCAGCGCCAGCGCCGCCCGGTCCGGCAGGACATACAGCCGGTGCGCGTCCCGGTGGTCCGGGAACACGTCCGGGAAATCCTGAAGCGGCCGGGTGAGCATCATGGTCACCCCTGTGGCAGGCTCACTTGCAGGTGACCGACCCCGGCCAGCCCTTCGTGCACCCGCTCGCCGCGCTGCGCATCCACCGCCACCAGGCGGTAGCGGTAACCGGGCTCCAGGCCCAGGATGCGCGCCACCACCGGCTTGCGCAGACTCACCGTCTGCACCAGGGTGCCGGCATCGAGCGCGACCACCGGACCATCGTCGAACTCGACCCGCAGCGCCGTCAGCGCACCGGGGCCGAAGAACAGCGGGCTGGCCGACACCTGCACCTCGAAGGTGGCCTCGGTGAAGGCCTCGGTGACGGTGAGCTGCCCCATCAGCCGAGCGAGGTCGGGCTGGATGTCCAGGTCCAGCGCCGGGGTGATCGACAGCAGCGGAAACGCCGCCGGCGTGACGGCGAAGCGCAGGTCCACGGTCTGGCCCGGCAGCACCGGCGCGGCCGGCGGCAGATCCAGGGGCCGCACGGTCACGGTCTGCGGCACGCCGGTGGCCGGGTCGGTCCAGACGCCCAGCTCCTGGGCGTGGACCCCGTTGACGCGCACCGGGCTCTCGATGCGGTTGCGCAGGGTGACGACGCAGTGGCCCGGCACGCCGTCCGGGTCCGGGCGCAGCAGCTGCGGATCGAACACGCTGCCGGTGTTGTCCTTGAGCGAGACCACCAGCGGAATGTCGACCTGCGTGCCGTCGCTGATGGTGGCTGTCACCCAGCCCTGCATGCCGATGCCGGCCGGCGACTGGAAGGCGGCGGCCAGGCGCACGAACTGCGCCTCGTCCAGCGACAGCTCGTCGGTGATGCCCTCGTCGAAGCGGATCACCGCGTCGGGCCGCTCCAGCAGCGCCGGGGGCGCACCGTCGGCGGTCGGCACGCCCAGGGTGAGCCGGGCCGACCGGGGGGTGAGCGCGGTCAGCCGCGCGGCGGGGCCGAAGTGCTGGCGCGCCAGCAGCACGAAGGCCTGTCCGAGGTGGGGCCGCGCCTGGAACGCCAGCCGCACCCGGTAGCTCAGCGCCTCGCTCTCGGTGGCGACGTCGGTGATGGCGAACACCAGCGAGGGCAGGAAGGGGCTGGCGTCGCTGCGTGCGAGCCGGAACTCCTGCGGCTCGAAATAGACCTGGTCGCGCACCAGGGAGTCCTGGAAGAAGGTGACGCTCTGCCCGTCCGCGACCAGGTCGTGCTTGAACAGCACATGGGCCTGCGAGGGGTCGCGCGGCGCGTCGAGCATGTAGCCGTCGGCCTGGGGGTCGAAGGTGCAGGCCAGCGACTGGGTGCACTCGGCCTCGCGCCGCACCAGCACCGGCCGGCCCTTCTTGTCGATGGCCACGCGCCGCGGCAGGGTGCGCAGCACGCGCGCGGCCTCTTCCCTGGACAGCGCCTCGTCCAGATCGGGCTCATGGTGCGGGCGGCGCACACCCCGGGCCAGCGCCAGCGTGGCCACGCTGGCGCGCTCGGCCCGCAGGCTGGCGATCGCCGGCATCCGGGGCACCGCCGCCGCCACCGGCCTGGTGCGCAGCGTGTTCAGCACCGCGGGGCTGATGCGGACCACGTCGATGTCCGGCCGCACCGGCGCCACCGCCGGCCGGTCGTGCAGCCACCACTGCTGCCAGGTGCGCTGGCCGACCGTGGCCTTGCACACCACCTCCAGCCGCGCACGGTGCACCGGCGAGGTGATGATCTGGTGGATGCGGTCGTAGTCCTCCTGGGCGTGGAACGGCAGCGTGCAGCGGTGCACGCTGCCGCCCAGCGGGTTCAGCGGGCCGAGCGCCTCCCAGATCAGCGGCTGGGCGGGCGCGGCGGCCACCGAGCGGGCCATGACGTACTGGCTCAGGCGGTCGGTGCGGCCATCGGCGTCGGTGTAGTCGTCCAGCACGTCCACCACCAGCGTCTGGCCGCTGCGGCGGGCGGTGAGGGTGGTGACCTTGAAGCCGAAGGCGTAGACGCCGATCAGCGCATCGCCCGAGAGCATGGCCGTGGTCTCGCCCCAGTCGCAGTCGCTGGGGTGGCACTTGCCGAAGCCGTGCATGGACCAACCGCCGTCGGCCCGCCGCCCGATCACCAGACGGGTCATGCCCCGCGTGGCGGGGTCGGTGTTTTCCCACTGGCCTTCCCAGGGCGGGGCCTCCGGCTCGCCGGAACTCACCACCGGCATTTCGTAGCCCAGGCGCAGCGTCGCGGTGTGGGGGATGGTGCGCATGGCGAAGCGCGCGTCGACGGCGTGCACCGCCAGCAGCTCGATGTTCAGCCAGCCCAGCGGGCCGTGCGGATCGTCGTCGGCCGTGCGCAGGCGCAAGCGCGACGTGTGGCGGCCGCCGACCATGTTCCATTCGTAGCGGGGCAGCTGGTAGCGGGCGTTGGCGTCGTCGGAGGCCTCGTAGAGCACCTGGGGCTGCAGGCTGCCGTCCGGGCTCACCGGCACCGGTGTCTCCGCCACCACGGTGGTCGCCGGGCGCGCCGTGGGCTTGAGCACCAGGGACTTGAGCTCGAAAGCCTGCAGCTGGTTGCTCATCAACAGAACCTGCTCGTCGCTTGCCATGTCCGCTCCTGCAAGGGGTGGCCCCGTGGCCCGGGTCCGATGGACGGACCGGTGCGCGGGGTGGGGCCAATGTAGGAGCGCGGTGTGGCGGTGACATCCTTCCGACTAGGGACCGGCGGCCTCCCGGATCACCCGTTTTGATGACAAGCCGGCGGGCCGCGCCATATACCCCATCCGCCGCCGCACCGCCGGACAGCGGGAACAAAGGCGTTCCGGTGGCCGTGATCCCCACGGGCGGCAGCGCCGATTGCTGCACCGCGTCATGATTTCTCCATGCGCCCGCATGGTGCGGGCGCCCCACCACCCCGGAGAACCCGTTCCATGAGCGACCTGTCGCAACCCACCCACGCCCCCGTCCTGCTGGACAAACTGCAGTGGCGCTACGCCACCAAGAAGATGGACCCGTCCCGCGCCGTGCCGCAGGACAAGGTGGACCGCATCGTCGAGGCGGCGCGCCTGGCGCCCACCTCCAGCGGCCTGCAGCCCTTCGAGATCTTCGTCGTCACCAGCAAGGCCGTGCGCGAGCAGATCCAGCCCATCGCCTGGAACCAGGCCCAGATCACCGACGGCTCGCACCTGCTGGTGTTCGCGGCCTGGGACACCTACACGGCCGAGCGCATCAACCACATGTTCGACCTGGTGAACACCGAGCGCGGCTTCACCAACGAAGGCTGGGAGAACTACCGCCAGATGCTGCTGAACAGCTACCCGCAGCGCGACGCGGAAGTGAACTTCAACCACGCCGCCCGCCAGGCCTACATCGGCCTGGGCGCCGCGCTGATCGCGGCCGCGTTCGAAGAGGTCGACGCGACGCCGATGGAAGGCTTCGACCCCGCCAAGCTGGACGAGATCCTGAAGCTGCGCGAGCGCGGCCTGCGCAGCGTGGCCATCGTGCCGCTGGGCTACCGCGCCGCTGAAGGCGACTGGCTGGCGAACCTGAAGAAGGTGCGCCGCCCGCTGGAGCAGTTCGTCACCGAAGTGAAGTGATCCATCCGCTGCGCTGCGGGCCTCAGGCGGCCTGCAGCGCGCGGCGCTCGATCCGGAACGCCGCCACCGAGGCCACCAGGTCCCGCGCCTGGTCGTTCAGGCTCTGCGAGGCCGCGGCGGTCTCTTCCACCAGGGCCGCGTTCTGCTGAGTGGCCTGGTCCAGCTGGGTGATGGCCTCGCCCATCTGGCTCACGCCGGTGCTCTGTTCCTGCATGGCGGCGGCGATGTCCACCACCAGCTGGTTCACCCGGCGGATGGCCGCCACCACATCGGTCATCGCGTGGCCGGCCTGGTCGGCCAGTTCGGTGCCCGAACCCACCTGGTCCACGCTGGCTTCGATCAGCTGCTTGATCTGCCGCGCCGCGTCGGCCGAACGGCTGGCCAGGGCCCGCACCTCGGAGGCCACCACGGCAAAGCCGCGACCCTGCTCGCCAGCCCGCGCCGCCTCCACCGCCGCGTTCAGCGCCAGGATGTTGGTCTGGAAGGCAATGCCGTCGATCACGCCGATGATTTCGGCGATGCGCCGCGAGGCGTCCTCGATGCTGCGCATGGTGCGCACCACCGCCGCCACCGTCTCGCCACCGGCCTCGGCCGCCCGCGAGGCGTCGGTGGACAGCGTGCGGGCCGCCTGCGCGCTGTCGGCGTTCAGGGCGATCGCGCTGCTCAGCTGCTCCATCGACGCGGCAGACTGCTCCAGCGCACTGGCCTGCGCCTCCGTGCGCGCGCTCAGGTCCTTGTTGGCGCTGGCGATCTGCGCCGAGGCCGAGCCCACATGGTCGACCCCGCGGTGCACCTGGCCCACCAGGCTGCGCAGCCCGTCCTGCATGGTGCCCAGCGAACGCAGCAGCTCGGCCACCTCGTCGCGGCCCTGCACCGGCACGTCCTTCGTGAGGTCACCGGCCGCGATGCGACCGGCCACCGCCACGCCTTCGCGCAGCGGCTGCACGATGCTGCGCGCCAGCACCGCCGAGGCCAGCAGGCCCAGCACCAGCGCCACCGCGCCGAGGCCGATCTGCAGCAGCCGGGCACCGTCGATCGCGTCGACCACGGCCTGGCCCCGTTCATGGGCCAGCCGGTCCTGCAGCGCACGCAGGGTGTCGATGGGTTGCTGCAGGCGCACCAGCGCCGGCAGGGTTTCGCTGTTCAGGAGCTGCTGCGCCTCGTCGATGCGCCCGGCCTTCACCAGCGGACCCACCTTCACGAACGAGGCGACATAGGCCGCGCGCGAGGTGCGCAGCTCGGCCAGCGCGGCCTTGCCTTCAGGCCGCACCACCAGCCGGTCCAGCGTCAGCAGGGCCTCGTCGATGGCCTTGCGGTTGACGTCGATGCGCGCCTGCACCACCGGCATCTGCGAAGGCTCCACCAGCAGCAGTTCGGCCGTGTTCAGGCCATTGGCGCGCGTGGCCGTGTCGATCACCGACACCGCCGCCACCTTCACCATCTCGTGGTCGATCAGCTGGCTGTTTTCCTGACCGATCAGCCGCAGCGACAGCAGCGACGACGCCACCAGCCCCGCGATGAGCAACAACATCAACCCGAAACCGGCCGCCAGCCGCGCACCGATCCGGAACCTGGACACACCCCACATGCTGAACTCCTGGCGCGCGCACCGGCGCCTCATGGGGAGGTTTTCGGCGCCCCGGGTGACGCGCTGAATAGTCCTGAAGAACTATGCCGGCGCCGGCCTCACCGCGCCATCGCGCGGGTGGTGCGCTCGCCCAGTCGTGACTGCAGCGCGGCCAGCAGCATGTCGACGGCTTCGCTGAGCGGGCCGTCGTTGACGATGCGGATCGCGCTCGCGGGCAGTTCGACATCAATGCCCCGTGCGAGCCGGTCCGAGATCGCCTGCACGCTCTCCCGGTTGCGCGCACGCAGGCGTTGCAGCAACACATCGGCCGGCGCCGAGATCTGCACCACCGTGGCCTCGGGCCACTGCGCGAGCAGTTGCGGCAGGTGGGCGCGGGACCCGTTGACGAACACGCAATGGCCGCTGGCCAGCGGCGCCAGCTCCGGACGGCGCACGCCGTAGGCATGGCCGTTGGCCTGCCAGTGCATCGCGAACGCGCCCGCCTGCTGCAGGCGTTCGAACGCCGGGCGGTCCACCCACTCGTTGGCCTCGCCCCCGGCCTGCGCCACGCGCGTGATGGTGCGGCGCGCCCAGTGCGCGGGCGGCATGCCGGTCCAGGCCTCGCGCAGGTGGTGCAGCACGCTGTCCTTGCCGGCGCCCGAGGGGCCGACCACATAGACCAGACGGTGTGTCATGCGCCCAGCTCCAGCTGTTCGAGCAGCACGAAGTCGGCGCCCGGCGACGGTTCGATGAAGATCGAGAGGCGGTCCAGCCGCATCGGCGGCAGGGCGCCGAACTGCCGCGTGGCGGCCACCCACAGGCCACCCACCACATCGTCCGGCACGCCGGCCAGCGGACCGGTGAGCGAGAAGTGGAAACGGAACCTGTCGAACACCCAGGGGTAGCCCCAGGCCTGCATCAGCGCGTCTTCCTCGGGCGTGAGCGGCGCACGGCGGCGGCGCGCCAGCTCGGCCTCGTTCAGGGGCGCGGCCAGCGGCTGCAGGCGGCGCACACAGTCGTCGGCCAGCGCGCCCAGCGCCGCCGGCGCCTGCTCAGGCTGCAGGGCGAGGAACGAACCCAGCCGGGTGACCTGCAGATCGCCCAGCTCGAACGGACGGTGTTCGCGACAGATGGCCGCCACCGTATCGCGCAGGGCCCAGAGGTTCGACTGGCGCGACAGCCGGAACGGCGCCTTGAGCGTGGCGTGCCAGCCATAGCGGCGCGGGTCGGCGGTCACGGCGGTCAGAACGGCCGGGTCGACCCTCGCCCCTTCCGGCATCGGCAGGGCGCAGCGGCGGGACGCGCAGCGACCCAGCCACTCGCTGCCGCGCTCCCACCAGTCGGAGCCGGGCTGGGGCGCGGCGTAGATGGCCACACGGTGCGGTGCGAGTACGTCATGCGACATGGTCGTGGTCCACGGTGAGGGTGACGCGGTCGCCCGCGAACCAGGTGCAGGCGTACTCGATCGGCACGCCGTCGGTGTCGACATTGACACTGCTGACGTAGAGCGCCGGATGGGCCGCGGGCTGCCTGAGGTGGGCGGCGATCTCTGACACCGGCAGGCGCGCCGAGATGCGGCTCTGGCGCCGTGTGTAGTCGGCCACGCCACAGGCGGCGAAGGCCTGCGTGATCGAGCCGCTCTGGCGAACCAGATCGTCCAGTCCCGCAAAACGCGGGCAGGGGAAGAAGCGGTCGCTGACGTGCAGCGGCTGGCCACCGCCGTCGCCGATCACCTGCAGGTGCAGCACCGTGCTGCCGGTGCGCAGCTCCAGCGCCTTCGCCACATCGGCGTTCGCGCGCAGGCTGCGCGAGGCCAGCACCTGCATGCCGCCGGGCAGACCGGCCTGCGCCAGGCTCTGGCGGTGGCGTGTGCGGCGGCCCAGCACCAGGTCGACCGCGAAGTCCTCGACGTAGGTGCCACTGCCCTGCGTGGAGCGCACCAGGCCGATCTGGCCCAGGCTGGCCAGCGAACGGCGGATGGTGTGGCGGTTCACGCCGTACTGCTCGGCCAGCAGGTGCTCCGAGGGCAGGCGCTCGCCAGGCGCGTAGATACCGCGACCGATGGCGTCGGCCAGTTCGTGGGCGATGCGGGCCCAGAAGCTGTGATCGGGCTCCGGCAGGAGCAGGGCGAAAGAGGCGGCGTTTCTTGTCATGAAAGGGACACAGGTGAAACCTAAGCTGGGCATCGACAACAAGTTGTCTACACAGATTTCAGACTACCACCACGATGTTTCACGCGTTTGACAACACCGGGCCGAACCGGCCCACACCGCGCCCCGACTGGATGGCCCTGCTGTGCCGCGCGCCCCTGCCGCTGCTGGAGCAGGCGCTGTCGAAACAGGCTGGGGCGCCGCTGCAGTGGCTGCGCAAACCCGAAACCGGCCTGTACATGGTGCAGGGCCGCGCCGGTGGCACCGGCGAACGTTTCAACCTGGGCGAAATGACGGTCACACGCTGCGCGCTGCGCGTGGGTGGCGAGGACAGCGCCGTGGGCGTGGCCTATGTGATGGGGCGCAACCACCGGCAGGCCCAGCTGGCGGCCGTGGCCGATGCGCTGCTGCAGGACCCGGCGCAGCACGAGACGCTGGACAGCGCCCTGCTGCACCCGGTGCGCCAGCACCTGGCGGCGCAGCAGGCCCGCCGGGCCGCGCGCGCGCAATCGACCAAGGTGGACTTTTTCACCGTGGCGCGCGAGTCCGGTGCGGCCGACGAAGGAGACGAGGCATGAAGGCCGAAGACCTGCAACAGGTGCGCCCCGGTTTCCACGATGCCGCGCTGGGCAGCCAGGCGGTGTTCCGCACGGCGCTCTCGGCGCTGTCGCACCCGGGCCGTGTGATCGGGATGCCCGACGTGTCCGCGTTGCCGCGCCACGGTCACGGCGCCGCGGCCCAGCTGCTGCAGTCGCTGGTGGACAGCGACTGCGCGGTGTGGCTCTCGCCCAAGCTGGCCTCCAGCGACGCTGCGCCCTGGCTGCGCTTCCACACCGGCTGCCGCTGGGCCGCCGCGCCCGCCGACGCGCGCTTCCTCTGGGTGGCCGAAGGCGACACCCTGCCGGCGCTGGCCTCGCTGGACGCCGGCACCGACGAGTACCCCGACCAGTCGGCCACCTGCGTGATCGAGGTGGCGGCGCTGGCCGGTGCCGGGGCCGATGCCTTCGTGCTCACCGGCCCCGGCATCGCGAGCGAACAGACCTTGTGCGCCACCGGCCTGCCCGACGACTTTGTGGACCAGTGGGACGCCAACCACCGCCGCTTCCCGCGCGGCGTGGACCTGTTCCTGGCCACGCCCGGCCACATCGCAGGCCTGCCCCGCAGCACGTGCGTGCGCGCTGCCCAAACGACCGTGGAGGCCTGACCATGTACGTGGCCGTCAAGGGCGGAGAGACCGCCATCCTCCACAGCTACCGCCTGCTGGCCGAACAGCGCCGCGGCGACCCGCGGCAGCCCGAGCTCAGCGTCGACCAGATCCGCCAGCAGATGAAGCTCGCGGTGGACCGCGTGATGACCGAAGGCTCGGTCTACGACCCCGAACTCGCGGCGCTGGCGATCAAGCAGGCGGCAGGCGATCTGGTCGAGGCGATCTTCCTGCTGCGCGCCTACCGCGCCACGCTGCCGCGCCTGGGCACCACGCGGGCGCTGGACACCGCGCAGATGCGCCCGGACCGCCGGATCTCGGCCACCTTCAAGGACCTGCCCGGCGGGCAGATCCTCGGCCCCACCTACGACTACACCCAGCGCCTGCTGGACTTCACGCTGCTGGCCGACGCGTCGGCGCCAGGTGTGAAAACGACAACCGCCACCGTGCCCACTCCAGCCCCACGCGTGGTCGACCTGCTGAACCAGGAAGGCCTGATCGAGACCCACCCGGTGCCGGAGGACGACCCCGAGCCGGTGGACCTCACGCGCGAACCGCTGCGCTTTCCGGCCGGCCGCGCCACCCGTCTGCAGAACCTGGCGCGCGGCGACGAAGGCTTCCTGCTGGCGATGGCGTATTCCACCCAGCGCGGCTATTCGCACACCCACCCCTTCGTGGGCGAGGTGCGGCTGGGCCAGGTCGAGGTGGTGCTTGAACCCGAAGAGCTGGATTTCCCGCTGTCCATCGGCGAGATCGAGATCACCGAGTGCGAGATGGTCAACCAGTTCGCTGGCAGCAAGACCGAACCCCCGAAGTTCACGCGCGGCTACGGCCTGGCTTTCGGCCACAGCGAACGCAAGGCCATGGCCATGAGCCTGGTGGACCGCGCGTTGCGCGCCCCCGAGCTGGGCGAGACGGTCGAAGCCCCCGCACAGGAACAGGAGTTCGTGCTCTCGCACAGCGACAGCCTGGAAGCCTCGGGCTTTGTGCAGCACCTGAAGCTGCCGCACTACGTGGACTTCCAGTCCGAACTGGAGCTGGTGCGCCGCATGCGCGCCGAAGCCGCCCGCCGCGCCACCCCGGACCAGGAGCCCGCATGAACGCGCCCATGAACCCTGAATTGCTGCATCCCGCCGCGCCGGCCACCGAACCCGGTGTGAACTTCGCGTACCTCGACGAGCGCACCAAGCGCATGATCCGCCGCGCCATCCTCAAGGCGGTCGCCATCCCCGGTTACCAGGTGCCTTTCGGCTCGCGCGAGATGCCGCTGCCCTACGGCTGGGGCACGGGCGGCATCCAGGTGACCGCTGCGGTGATCGGGCCGGACGACACGCTCAAGGTGATCGACCAGGGCTCGGACGACACGGTGAACGCGGTCAACATCCGCCGCTTCTTCCAGCGCACCACCGGCGTCGACGTGACCACGCGCACCACCGAGGCCGACATCATCCAGACGCGCCACCGCATCCCCGAGACGCCGCTGCGCGAGGGCCAGGTGATCGTCTACCAGGTGCCGGTGCCCGAGCCCATGCAGCGGCTGGAGCCGCGCGAGACCGAGACGCGCACGCTGCACGCGCTGGCGGAATACGGGCTGATGCACGTGAAGCTCTACGAGGACATCGCGCGCCACGGCCACATCGCCACCACCTACGACTACCCCGTGATGGTGAACCACCGCTACCTGATGGCGCCGTCGCCGATCCCGAAGTTCGACAACCCCAAGATGCACATGAACCCCGCGCTGCAGCTGTTCGGCGCCGGGCGCGAGAAGCGCATCTACGCCGTGCCGCCGTACACCCAGGTGGAGAGCCTGGGTTTCGAGGACCACCCCTTCGAGGTGCAGAAATGGGACGTGCCCTGCGCGCTGTGCGGCGCCACCGACAGCTTCCTCGACGAGATCATCACCGACGACCAGGGCACGCGCCTGCACGTCTGCTCCGACTCCGACCACTGCCAGGAGCGGCAGGCGGTACAAGCCGAGACGCCGGAGCAGGCCCGTGGCTGACGGCATTCACCTGCGCGAAGCCACGGCCGACGACCTTCAGGCCGTGCTGGCGCTCTACGCCCAGCCGGGCCTGGACGACGGCGACGTGCTCAGCCCCGAACAGGCGCGCGAGGCCTTCGCCCAGTTCGCGCGTTACCCGAGCTACCGCCTGTTCGTCGCCTGCGACGCCGCCGGCCGCGTGGTCGGCAGCTACGCCCTGCTGGTGATGCACAACCTGGCCCACCGTGGCACACCCTCGGCCATCGTCGAGGACGTGGTGGTGGACCAGACCTGCCGCAGCCTGGGCATCGGCCGCCGGATGATGGAACACGCCCGCGCGCTGGCGCGCGAGGCCGGCGCCTACAAGCTCGCCCTCTCGTCCAACCAGAAGCGCGAGCGTGCCCACGCCTTCTACGAATCGCTGGGCTTCCAGCGCCATGGCATCAGCTTCGTGATCACCCCATGACCCTGTCACACACCCCCCTGCTGCGCGCCGCCGGCGTCGGCAAACGCTACGGCCCGCAGATCGCCCTGCAAGAGGCCTCGTTCGAACTCTGGCCCGGCGAGGTGCTGGCCATCGTCGGCGAGTCCGGCTCGGGCAAGACCACCCTGCTCAACACGCTGGCCGCACGCCTGCGCCCGGACAGCGGCGAGATCCTGTTCCAGGGCCGCGACGGCGCGCTGCAGGACGTGCACGCCATGAGCCAGGCCCAGCAGCGCCTGCTGGCCCGCACCGACTGGGGTTTCGTGCACCAGCACGCGGCCGACGGGCTGCGCATGGACGTCTCGGCCGGCGCCAATGTCTGCGAACGCCTGATGGGCCTGGGGCAGCGCCACTACGGCGACCTGCGCACGCAGGCCGAAGAATGGCTGCGGCGCGTGGAAATCGACCCGATCCGCATCGACGACGCGCCGCGCACCTTCTCCGGCGGCATGCGCCAGCGCCTGCAGATCGCGCGCAACCTGGTCACGCAGCCGCGCCTGGTCTTCATGGACGAACCCACCTCGGGCCTGGACGTGTCGGTGCAGGCCCGCCTGCTCGACCTGCTGCGCCAGCTCACGCAGCAGATGCAGCTGGCCGTCGTCATCGTCACGCACGACCTCGCCGTGGCGCGCCTGCTGGCGCACCGCATGGTCGTCATGCAGCGCGGCCGCATCGTCGAGTCGGGCCTGACCGACCAGGTGCTCGACGACCCGCAACACCCCTACACCCAGCTGCTCGTCGCCTCGGTGCTCCAGCCATGACCCCACCCCTCCTGACCCTGCAAGGCGTTTCCAAGCGCTTCACCCTGCACCACCAGAACGCCGCGCAGCTGCGCGTGCTCGACCAGGTGGACCTGGACCTGCACGCGGGCGAATGCCTGGTGCTCGACGGCCCCTCGGGCATGGGCAAGAGCACGCTGCTCAAGCTGGTCTACGCCAACTACCGCGCCAGCAGCGGCACCATCACCCTGCGCCAGGACGACGGCCGCACGCTGGACATCACCCAGGCGACCCCGCGCGAGCTGGTGGCCATGCGGCGCGACCGCGTGGGCTACGTCAGCCAGTTCCTGCGCGTGATCCCGCGCGTGAGCGCGCTGGACGTGGTGGCCGAGCCGCTGCTGGGCGAGGGCACGCCGTCGCCCGAGCGGGTCGAGGCCGCGCGGCAGGAAGCCGGCGCCTGGCTGACGCGGCTGCGCATCCCCGAGCGCCTGTGGCCGCTGCCGCCCGCCACCTTCTCGGGCGGCGAGCAGCAGCGCATCAACATCGCGCGCAGCCTGATCCAGCCGCGCCAGCTGCTGCTGCTGGACGAACCCACGGCCTCGCTGGACCAGGCCAACACCCGCACCGTGATCGAACTCATCCACGAGGCGGTGGCGCGTGGCGCCGCGCTGATGGGCATCTTCCACGACCCCGAGGTGGGGGCCGCCGTGGCCACCCGCCGCATCGACATCGCCCAGTTCAGGAGTGCCGCATGAACCCCACCGTGTTCCGCAACGCCCGCATGGTGCTGGGCGACGAAGTGGTCGAAGGCAGCCTCGCGGCGGCCGGCGGCACCATCGCCTCCATCGACCCCGGCCACCGCCAGGGCGCGGTGGGCCTGGACCTGGAAGGCGACTACCTCCTGCCGGGCCTGGTCGAGATCCACACCGACAACTTCGAGCGCCACCTGATGCCGCGCCCCTCGGTGCAGTGGGCCGAGATGCCCGCCCTCCTGGCGCACGACGCCGAGGTGGCCGCCGCTGGCATCACCACCGTGTTCGACGCGCTGGGCGTGGGCGACGCCGACCCGGACAGCCTGCGCGGCAGCACCTGGCACGGTGTGGTCGACACCATCGACACCTGCGCCCGCGAAGGCCTGCTGCGCGCCGACCACCACCTGCACGTGCGCTGCGAGCTGCCGGCGCCCAACACCATCGATCTGTTCGAACCCTTCCACGGCCACGAGCGCCTGTCGCTGATCTCGCTGATGGACCACACACCGGGCCAGCGCCAGTGGGAGAACATCGACGTGGCCAAGGTCTACTACACCGGCAAGAAGGGCTGGAGCCTGGAGAAGTTCCGGCGCCAGGTGGAGCACGCCGCCGAACTGCAGGCGCTCTACGCCGACCCGCACCGCCAGTACTTCGTGGACTACTGCCGCACCCACGGCATCGCCATGGCCAGCCACGACGACACCACGCTGGCCCATGTGGAGCAGGCGCACGCCGAGGGCGCCAGCGTGTCCGAATTCCCGACCACCGTGGTGGCTGCTCGCGCGGCGCACGAGCGCGGCCTGCTGACGGTGATGGGCGGGCCCAACGTGGTGCGCGGCGGCTCGCACTCGGGCAACGTGGCCGCAGCCGATCTGGCGCGCCTGGGCCTGCTGGACATTCTCTCGTCCGACTACGTGCCCGGCAGCCTGCTCAGTGCCGTGGTGCGGCTGGTGGACGACGGCATCCTGGACATGCCGAGTGCGGTGGCCACCGTCACGCGCAACCCGGCGCGCGCCTGCGGCCTGCACGACCGCGGCGAAATCGCGCCCGGACAACGCGCCGACCTGGTGCGCGTGAAGCTGGTGGACCTGCCCGACGGACGCCGCCAGGCGGTGGTGCGGGGCGTCTGGCGCGAAGGCGGGCGGGTGCTCTGAGCCGCACGGCCGGCCCCGCCATCAAAGCTTCCCGCGGCCTTCAAAGAGCTGTCACACAAGCCCCGGACACTGCGACTTGTCTAGATAACTTCGATCACGGAGCCCTGCCATGTCTTCCGCCCTGCGCATCCAGAACCTGAGCAAGCGATTCGCCGGCGGCAAACTGGCGCTGGACCATGTGAACCTGGACATCCGGCCCGGCGAGATGGTGGCGCTGATCGGCGCGTCCGGCTCCGGCAAGTCGACCCTGCTGCGCCACGTGGCCGGCCTGATGGCCGCCGACGCCACACCCGGCTCGGTGATCGAGGTGGCGGGCTGCTGCGTGCAGCGCGAAGGCCGCATCCAGCGCGACGTGCGCCGGATCCGTTCGCAGATCGGCTTCGTGTTCCAGCAGTTCAACCTGGTCGACCGCCTGCCGGTGCTGGTGAACGTGCTGGTGGGCCGCCTGCACGGCATGCCCTGGTGGCGCGCCTGGACGCGCTGGTTCACCGCGCAGGAACGCGCGCTCGCCATCGAGGCCCTGGGCCGCGTCGGCATCGCCGAATGCCATGCACAGCGCGCCTCCACGCTCTCGGGCGGCCAGCAGCAGCGCGCCGCCATCGCGCGCACCCTGGTGCAGGGCGCCAAGGTGGTGCTGGCCGACGAACCCATCGCTTCGCTGGACCCCGAGGCCTCGCGCAAGGTGATGGAGATCCTGGCCCGCATCAACCGCGAAGACGGCTGCACCGTGGTGGTCTCGCTGCACCAGGTCGACATGGCCATGCGCTACTGCCCGCGCGTGGTGGCGCTGCACCAGGGCCGCGTGGTGTTCGATGGCCCGTCGCGCGAACTCACCCCGGCGCTGCTGCGCAGCCTCTACGGCATGCAGGCCGACGAAATCCTCAACGGCAGTTCGTCGCTGCACGAAGTCCCGACGCCCACCCCTTCTCTTGCGCCGGCACCGAACGTGGTGACCTGGCCGACCCCGCTGGCCCAGGCCGCCTGAGCGCCGGCATCCCTTCGCCCCTTCCACCTTGAAGCCAAGGACACTCCCATGATCAAGCAGACCCTCGCCGCCGCCACACTCGGCCTGACCCTGAGCGCCTCCTGGGCGCAGGACATCAATTTCGGCATCATTTCGACCGAAGCGACGCAGAACCTCAAGGCCGACTGGCAGCCGCTGATCGACGACATGGCCCGGCAAACCGGCCTGAAGGTCACGGCCTTCTTCGCACCCGACTACGCCGGCATCATCGAAGGCATGCGCTTCAACAAGGTGCAGGTGGCCTGGCTGGGCAACAAGTCGGCCATGGAGGCGGTGGACCGCGCCAACGGCGAAGTGTTCGCCCAGATGGTCAACGCCGACGGCACCCAGGGTTACTACTCGCACCTGATCGTGCACAAGGACAGCCCGCTCAGGTCGCTGGACGACGTGCTCAAGAACGGCAAGAGCCTGTCGTTCGGCAACGGCGACCCGAACTCCACCTCGGGTTTCCTGGTGCCGGGCTTCTATGTGTTTGCCAAGAACAAGGTCGACGCCAAGACGCACTTCAAGATCGTGCGCAGCGCCAACCACGAGACCAACGCCCTGGCCGTCGCCAACAAGCAGGTCGATGTGGCCACCAACAACAGCGAGAACCTGGGCAAGATCCAAGAGCGCCAGCCCGAGAAGTTCAAGGAGATCCGCGTGGTCTGGACCTCGCCGCTGATCCCCCTGGACCCGCTGGTGATGCACAAGGACCTGCCGGCGGCCACCAAGGAGAAGGTCAAGACCTTCTTCTACAACTACGCCAAGTCCGACGCGCGCGAGAAGGAGATCGTGATGAAGATCTCCAAGCTGTCGGGCTTCAAGCCCTCGACCAACGCCCAGCTGACGCCCATCCGCGAACTCGACCTGTTCAGCAAACGCAACAAGATCGAGGCCGACGCCACGCTGGCCGCCGCCGACAAGGCCGCCAGGCTGGCCGACATCGACAAGCAGCTCGCCGCCCTGCAGTGACGCGCCGCTGAGTCCAGGCCCGCCCGGTGCCGCGGCGGGCTTTTTTTCGACCGGAGAACCTCATGACCACAACGTCCTCGCTCCCGGCCACCGCCGCCGTGCGGGTCGCCGCACAGAAGCACAGCCCGGGCTGGTACCTGGGCTGGGCCGCCGTGCTGCTGGTGCTCGCCGGCTCCTGGAACGGTGCCGACATGCGACCGCTGGAGCTGCTGCGCGACTCGGGCAACATGGCGCAGTACGCCAGCGAGTTCTTCCCGCCCAACTTCGCGGACTGGAAGATGTATGTGCAGGAAATGCTGGTCACGCTGCAGATCGCCGTCTGGGGGACGGCACTGGCGGTGGTCTCGGCCATTCCGCTGGGCCTGCTGGCCTCGTCCAACATCACGCCCTGGTGGGTCCACCAGCCGGTTCGCCGCGTGCTCGATGCCTTCCGCGCCATCAACGAGATGGTGTTCGCGATGCTGTTCGTGGTGGCGGTGGGCCTGGGTCCGTTTGCGGGTGTGCTGGCGCTGTGGATCCACACCGCGGGCACCCTGGCCAAGCTGTTTTCCGAGGCGGTGGAGGCCATCGACCCGCAGCCGGTCGAGGGGATCCGCTCCACCGGCGCCTCGGCCCTGCACGAAATCGTCTACGGCGTGATCCCGCAGGTGATGCCGCTGTGGATCTCCTACACGCTCTACCGGTTCGAGGCCAACGTGCGCTCGGCCTCGGTGGTCGGCATGGTCGGCGCAGGCGGCATCGGCGTGGTGCTGTGGGAAATCATCCGTGGCTTCCGCTATGGCGAGACCGCCGCGGTGATGGTCATCATCATCGTCACCGTCAGCCTGATCGACCTGGTCTCCGCCCGCATCCGCAAACTCATGATCTGAGGAGCACCCATGGCCCTGAACATCGACGACATCGTGCGCCTGCTGGAGCAACGGGGTGCACAGCAGTACGGCCTGGAGGCCGTGAGCCAGCGCGAGCACGCGCTGCAGTGCGCCCACCTGGCCGAGACCGCGGGCGAACCGGACGAGCTGGTCATCGCCTGCCTGCTGCACGACCTGGGCCATCTGATCGCTGCCGAGAAGGCCGGTACCATGGACACCGACATGAGCCAGGACGATCTGCACCAGTACACCGTGCTGCCCTTTCTGCGCGGCGTCCTGCCCGACGCCGTGCTGGAGCCGATCCGCCTGCACGTGGACGCCAAGCGCTACCTCTGCCAGGCCGAAGGCGGCTACTACGCCTCGCTGTCCACCGCCTCGGTGCACAGCCTGGCCCAGCAGGGCGGGGCCTACACCGCCGTCGAGTCACGCGCCTTCCTGCTGCAGCCCTTCGCCGCAGACGCCGTGCGCCTGCGGCGCTACGACGACAAAGCCAAGGACCCGGCCCGCGTGGTGCCCCCCCTGGACCACTACCTGCCCCGTCTGGAACAGCTGATGCTCCAGACCGCATGAGGTGAGGCACACAGGCCAGACCGGGGTGGTGCTGCGGCTGGGCAGCACGCAGACCCTGGCCTGGGCCTCGTCCTACTACCTGCCCGCCCTGCTGGCCGCGCCGCTGGCGGCGGAGCTGGGCATCGCGGTCACCCAGGTGTTCGGCGCCTTCACGCTGGCGCTGGTGATTTCGGCCCTGGTCGGGCCGGCCGCGGGCCGCGCCATCGACCGGCACGGCGGGCGCGCGGTGCTGCTGGTGACCAATCTTCTGTTCGCCACCGGCCTGGCGGCACTGGGCCTGGCGCAAGCCGGGTGGCAGGTCTGGGCCGCCTGGTGCCTGATCGGTGTGGCCATGGGCAGCGGGCTCTACGACGCGGCCTTCGCCACGCTGGTGCGGCTCTACCCGGTGAGCGCGCGCAACGCCATCACCGGAATCACGCTCATCGCCGGGTTTGCGAGCACCGTGGGCTGGCCGCTCACGCAATGGGGCCTGGACACGCTGGGCTGGCGCGGCACCTGCCTGGGCTGGGCCGCGCTGCACCTCGTGCTCGGCCTGCCGCTGCACAGCGCGCTGCCGCGCGGGCGGGTGGAAGCCACGCCGGCGGTGCAGAGCGTGGCCGTACCGGGCACCGCGCCGGCAGCACCGGCCCCTTCACACGCCACCGCCGGCCGCGGCGTGGCCATGGTGCTGGCCGCCGTGTTCGCCATCGCCTGGTTCACCAGCACCGCCATGGCGGCCCACCTGCCGCTGCTGCTGCAGGCCCAGGGCCTGTCGACCTCCGCTGCGCTGGGCGTGGCCATGCTGGTCGGGCCGGCGCAGGTGGCGGGTCGGCTGCTGGAGTTCGGCCTGCTGCGCCGCGCTCACCCGCTGCTCTCCAGCCGCTTCGCCACCGCGGGTCACCCCATCGGTGTGCTGCTGCTGGCGCTGGGCGGGCCGGTCGGCGCCTGGCTGTTTGCGGTGATGCACGGCATGGGCAACGGCATCCTCACCATCGCCAAGGGCACGCTGCCGCTGGTGGTGTTCGGCGCCGCGGGTTACGGCGAGCGCCAGGGCTGGCTGATGGCGCCGGCCCGCGTGTCGCAGGCCTTTGCGCCGGTGCTGTTCGGCCTGGCCATGGCGCACTGGGGCGGGCATGCGCTCTGGCTCACCGCCGGGCTGGGCCTGCTGGCGCTGGCCCTGCTGCAGGGCCTGGCGCTGCACATGGCGCGGCGCGCTGTGGCGCCGCCGGCTACGACCCCACGGCCTGGCGCGCCAGCCTGAGAAAACGCGCGCGGTCGGCATCGCCCAGGGCCTGCAGGATCTCGTCCTGCAGATCGCGCACCACCGGCACCAGCGCCTGGAGGATGCGCTCGCCTTCGGCCGTCAGCGACAGCACGCGCGCGCGGCGGTCGCGCTCGCTCACCACGCGGTCGACCCAGCCCTTCTGCTCCAGCCGCTCGATCACGCCGCCGATGGTGGCGCGGTCGTAGGCGATCAGCTCGGCCACGGTCGCCTGGTCCGTGCCCGGGTGGTGACCGATGGCGTCCAGCGCCGCGAACTGCACCGGCGTCAGGTCGAAGCCCGCCGCCTGCGTGCGCTGCACGAACACCTGCGTGGACAGCTGGTGCAGCCGGCGGATCAGGTGCCCCGCCATGTCGAGTGAGTCCATGCCAACGCTCCGTTTGAAAGTCGATTGATAAGTATACGTACCGTCTTGACACGGATTAGTAAGCATAGATATCATTTGCCCACACACCAATCGTTCCCCGTGCCCACCACCCAGGAGACAGGCCATGCAGTTCTACAAAGACGGTTTTCGCGGCGGCAACCCCGACCTCAGGCAGGCCGCGCCCAACCGGCGCAACCGGGGCGTCAACGAACCCCTGCCCGAGAAGGTGGACGTGCTGATCGCCGGCACCGGCCCGGCCGGCCTGTGCCTGGCCGCGCAGCTGGCGCAGTTCCCGCAGATCGACACCATGATCATCGAGCGCATGGCCAGCAACATCGTCAAGGGCAAGGCCGACGGCATCAACACGCGCACCATGGAAATGTTCCAGGCCTTCGGTTTCGCCGACAAGGTCAAGCGCGAGACCTACTGGGTCAACCAGACCGCGTTCTGGATGCCCGACCCGGCCAACCCCGCGCACATCCGGCGCGTCGGCCGGGTGCAGGACGTGGCCGACGACAGCTCGGAGATGCCGCACATCCTGATCAACCAGGCGCGGCTGCACGAGCTGTTCCTGGAGGTGATGGCGAACTCGCCCTCGCGCCTGGCGCCCGACTACGGCTGGGAGGTGGTGGGTCTGACCATCGACGAGACCACCGACGACCACCCGGTGACGGTGACGCTCAAGGACTCGACGGGCATCCACTGGGGCGCCACGCGCACCGTGCGCGCCAACTATGTGGTCGGCTGCGACGGCGCGCATTCGGCGGTGCGCAAGGCGATCGGCGGCGTGCTGCACGGCGACGCGGCCAACCAGGCCTGGGGCGTGATGGACATCCTGGCCAACACCGACTTCCCCGACGTGCGCCAGAAGTGCCTGATCTCGTCGGCGAACGAGGGCAACGTGCTGATCCTGCCGCGCGAAGGCGGCTACGTGTTCCGCATGTACGTGGAGCTGGACAAGCTCAAGGACGGCGAGAAGGCCGCGAGCAAGAAGTTCACGCAGGACGACATGATCGCGGCCGCCAACCGCATCATCCAACCCTATTCGCTGGACGTGAAGGAGATCGTCTGGTGGTCGATCTACGACATCGGCCACAGCATCACCGACAAGTTCGACGACGTGCCCGAAGGCAGCGACCGCGCGCCGCGCGTGTTCACCGCGGGCGACGCCTGCCACACCCACTCGCCCAAGGCGGGGCAGGGCATGAACGTGTCCATGCAGGACACCTTCAACCTGGGCTGGAAGCTGGTGCACGTGCTGCAGGGCCGGGCCAACCCCAGCCTGCTGCGCAGCTACAGCAAGGAGCGCCTGACCGAGGCCAGGCGGCTGGTCGAGACCGACCACGAGTGGTCGCGCATCATGTCCGCGCCCACCACCCAGGCCGAACGCGAAGGCAAGGAAGAACCGCGCATCATCCGCCAGTTCAAGGCCAACCTCGAATTCACCGGCGGGACCGCGGTGAAGTACGACACCTCCACCCTGTTCGCGCCCGGCACGCACCAGGCGCTGGCGAAAGGCGAAGCCATCGGCCGCCGCTTCCACTCGGCGCCGGTGGTGCGCCTGTCGGACGCCAAGCAGATGCAGCTGGGCCACGTGGCCGAGGCCGACGCGCGCTGGCGGATCTACGCCT
This sequence comes from Hydrogenophaga pseudoflava, assembly GCF_031020795.1. Taxonomy (GTDB): domain Bacteria; phylum Pseudomonadota; class Gammaproteobacteria; order Burkholderiales; family Burkholderiaceae_C; genus Hydrogenophaga; species Hydrogenophaga pseudoflava_A. The sequence continues at coordinate 361,696 of NZ_JAVHJP010000005.1, read as the reverse complement.
TTGCCGGTCAGGGCGACGTGGGCCAGCCCGGCGCGCCCATGGCCCGCCTGGCCGACTGGCTGGAGAACGACCCGGCCTCACCGGTGGTGAAGCACACGCGCGAAGGCGAAGACATCGACGCCATCATCGACGTGCGCGCCATCTTCCAGCCCACCTTCGACCAGCTCGACGTCGGGCAGATGCCCTCGCTGCTGAAACCGAGGACCGGCAAGCTCGGCCTGCAGGACCACGAGAAGATCTTCTGCGTCGACCACAAGGGCGCGGGCGACATCTACGCCATGCGCGGCATTCACCGCGAGCAGGGCTGCCTGATCGTCGTGCGGCCCGACCAGTACGTGGCGAACGTGCTGCCGCTGGACGGATTCGACGCTCTGTCGGCGTACTTCGCGGGCGTGCTGAAGTGAGGTGATATCAGCACTGGCCGGTGCCCGGCCAGCCCGGGTCACTGCGGGACCAGTCCCGCCGACTTCACCAGCTCGGCGTGCAGCTTGATGTCGCTGGCGATCAGGCGCTGTAGCTCTTCGGGTGTGCTGGTCGCCACCTCGATGCCGCTCTCGGCCAGCTTGGCCTTCAGCTCGGGGTCGAAGGCGGCCTGCACCGCACGGTTGAGCTGGTCCACGATGGGGCGTGGCGTCTTGGCCGGCGCCAGCAGTGCCATCCAGGCCGACAGGTTCATGTCGGTCACGCCCGCCTCGGCCATGGTAGGCACCTGCGGCAGCACCGGCGAGCGGTTGGGGCTCATCACGCCCAGCGCGTGCAGCTTGCCCGACGCCACGTGCGGCACCGCTTCGGGCATCACCGCGAACATCACGTCCACCGTGCCCGCCAGCGTGTCGTTGATGGCCAGCGCGCCGCCCTTGTAGGGCACGTGCAGCATCTTCACCTTGGCGCGCGATTCGAACAGCAGGCCGCCCAGGTGCTGCGGGCTGCCGTCGCCCGAAGACGCAAAGGTGATGCCGCCCGGCTTGGCCCTGGCCGCCGCGACCAGCGCCGCCACGCTGGGGTACTTCTGCTTGTCCTTGACGATCAGCACCATGGGCTGGTTGACCAGGCGCGTGACGGGCGTGAAGTCCGCTTCCGGGTCGTAGGGCAGGGTCTTGAACACGCTCTTGTTCGTGGTCAGGAACGAGGCCGGCGACACGGCCAGCGTGTGGCCATCGGGCGCGGCCTTGGCCACCACGGGCATGCCGATCTGGCCCGAGGCGCCACCGCGGTTGTCCACGATGAAGGGCACACCCAGCGACGCGTTCAGCTTCTGCCCCAGCGCGCGGGCGATCATGTCCACGCTGCCACCGGCCGGCAGGGCGACGATGAGCTTGACGGTCTGGTCGGGGTACTTGCCCTGTGCGCCGGCCAGGCCGGTGGCAGAAAGGGCGGCGGCGGCCAGACAGGCCAGGGTGGTGCGGCGGGTGGGCATGGGCGACTCTCCAGAACAGGTGGGGTAGGCACGCACCGGGCCAGTGCGGCCGGACGTGGGCTGGACACCGCTGTGCAAGACGTGCGCCAGCACCGCAGAATGGCCCCTGCTTCATCAACAGCCCCCCATGACGCCTCCGAAGAACTTCCTCTGCCATGACCGATTACCTTCGACACATGCTGGATCTGGCGCTGCGCAAGGAGCTGCAGGGCCTCCATTTCTGGGCGACCGTCTATGTGCTGGTCGTGCTTCTCGGATCGCTCTGGCACGTTGTGCGCGTGCGGGCCTGGCCGACCACCACGGGCCAGCTGCTTCGCCTGGGCGTGCGTCCGCTGGGCACGCCCGACCTGCAGAGCCACCTGCAGGACCACATTCCTTCGGCGCTCTACCGCTACGAGGTCGGTGGCGTGGCCTATGAAGGCCAGGAAATCTCGGTCTGGAAATACTCCGCCTCGGGCATCCTCAAAGGCACGGCCGCGCTGCTGCCCCGGCGCGTCCGTGCCGACGTGCACGGCCGGGTCCCGGTGCTCTACAACCCCCGGCGCCCCCACAAGAGCCTGCTGCTGCGCCCCGGCTGGGCCAGCATCCTTTTCCTGAGCGGACTCATCGCCGCAACCGCGGCCTTCTACCTCTGGCGCTGGTAACCGAGAGCCCACCCATGCAACCCACCCGCACCGTGCTGCTCGCCGGCGCCACCGGACTGGTGGGCGGACAGATACTGCAAGCCCTGCTGGCCGACCCGACGGTGGCGCAGGTGCACGCGCTGACCCGCCGCGACCTGACCCTGAACCACCCCAAGCTGCGGCCCCTGCGCGTGGACTTCACGCGCCTGCCCGCGCTGCCGCCGGCCGACGAGCTCTACCTTGCCCTCGGCACGACCATCAAGGTGGCGGGCAGCCAGGCGGCCTTCCGCGCGGTGGACCTGGACGCCAACATTGCGGTGGCGCGCGCCGCCCTGGCCGCGGGCGTGCGGCGCATCGGCCTGGTCAGCGCGGCCGGCGCCAGCGCGCAGTCGTCGGTGTTCTACAACCGCGTCAAGGGCGAGCTGGAAGATGCGCTGCGCACGCTCAACTTGCAAGCTCTGGTGCTGGCCCAGCCTTCGCTGCTGCTCGACCTGCGCGACGGCCTGCAACAGCCACCGCGCCTGGGCGAACGCATCGCCATCCCCATCGCCCGCGTGCTGGCGCCGCTGTTTCCTGGGCGCTACCAACCGGTGCACGCGCGTGCGGTGGCGCTGGCCCTGGTGCGCACGCTGCCGACCGCGCAGGGCGTGGTGGTGCTGGCGTCGGACGCGCTGGCCCGTATCGGCCGCTGAGGCGCCCGCGCCAGACCGGCGCCTTCCGGTGCGCGGCCTTCCGCCGCTACGCCGCGTGCGCGCGCAACCAGGCCACGATGTCGGCGGTCACCTCGTCGCGGTTGGTCTCGTTCAGGATCTCGTGACGGCCGCCCGGGTACAGCTTCACCGTCACGTCGCTCAGGCCGGCCTCGCGGTAGCGCTGGCCCAGCAGCTGGATCAGTGCGCCTCCGCCGGCCAGCGGGTCGGCGTCGCCGGACGCGATCAGCACCGGCAGGTCGCGGCGGATGCCGGCCAGTCGCGCCGGGTCGGCCACGCGGGGCGCGGGCTCGAACAGGGCAGGGATCACATCGGCCGGCACGTCCCAGCCGCACCAGGGGTTCGCCACGTAGGCGTCCACTTCGGCGGGGTCGCGGGACAGCCATTCGTAGCCCGTGCGGTGCTCGAAGCCGGCGTTGAAGGCCTCGAGCCCGGCGGGTGCGTCCGCGGGCGCGTTGGCCATGGCCGCGGCAAACGCGTCCAGCGCCGTCGATCCGGACAGCACCACGCCCGACCAGGTGGCGGAGTGATCGAGCAGGGCCGCCTGCGCGGCGAACGAGCCCATCGAATGCCCGAACAGGAACACCGGCAGGCCGCCGTGCTGCGCGCGGAGCAGGGCGCCGAACTGGGCCACGTCGGCGATCAGGCCAGTGAAGCCGGCCGCACCGAAGTCGCCCAGTTGCCCGTTGGCGGTGCGCCCATGCCCGCGGTGGTCGACCGCGTGGACCACGAAGCCGGGCCCGGGCAAAGCGGTCGTAGCGTTCGCCGTGTTCGGCCAGCCCGTGGGCGATCTGCACCACGCCGGTGGGCTGGCCGTCCACGTCGGCCCAGGTGTAGGTAACGACCTGGGTGCGGTCGGCGTCGGAGAGGAAGGAGGAGGTGGAGGTGCTCATCGCTTCATTCTCACCCCGCACCCGCTCCGCCCGACCTAGTGAAAACGGCAGGACGACACTACCGCCTCATGCTCTGCAGCGCCGGTGGCTTCAGCGTGACAAGCCGGGCCAAGGGGTCCAGGATGAGGGCTCCGCGACCCGTTCGCGGCAGGCCATGTCGATTCGGCACCCTGTCGTTCGTCGTCGGCATACGGGGCGCCTTCCAGCTTGGCGTCACGCCCTCAACCCCACCGGAGTGAAGACATGTCCTACATCGATGGTTTCGTCATCGCGGTTCCCACGGCCAGCAAGCAGCAGTTCATCGAACACGCGCGGCATTTCGATTCTCTGTTCATCGAACTGGGCGCGATCCGCGTGCTCGAGGCCTGGGGCGACGACGTCCCCGACGGCAAGGTCACCGACTTCCGCCGTGCCGTCCAGGCCACGGCCGAGGAGACGGTGGCGTTTTCGTGGGTCGAATGGCCGGACAAGGCCACGCGCGACGCCGGCATGAAAAAGATGCTGGAGGACCCGCGCATGGACCCGACCAACCCCGACAACCCGCCCATGCCCTTCGACGGCAAACGCATGATCTTCGGCGGCTTCGAAGCGGTGGTTGAAGTGAAGCCTTGAGCGGCTGTTCGGTCAGGCGTCGATCTGCATCGCCGGCCGCGCCTGCACCTTCTGCAGCCAGGCGTTCGTGGTCGGGTGCTTGTCTACCGGTGCCCCCAGGTAGACGCTGTAGCCGATCACCGACGCCACGATCAGGTCGGCCAGCGTGTACGCGTCGCCCAGCAGCCAGGGCTTCTCGCTCAGGTGCCCGTCGAGCACGGTGAGCAGTTCGTCCAGGGCCTTGTGCGCCGCTGTGCCGTGCGCGTCGTCGGGTGTGCCCAAGTTTTTCGCGGCCTGCAGGCGCACCAGCTGCGCGCCGTAGGTCACGTAGGACCAGGTGCTCCACGACATGGCCTGCAGGTGTTCCGGCGTGCCGCCGGCCGGCCACAGGCCGCTCTTCACGCCATAGGTGTGGCCCAGCCACAGCTCGATGGCCAGCGCCTCGAACATCGGCGCGCCGTCCACCGTCAGCGTGGGCACCTGGCCGTTGGGGTTGAGGGCCAGGTAGTCGGGCCGGCGCTGCTCGCCGGTGGTGATGTCGATCTTGACGCGCTCGTGCGGCACGCCGAGTTCGGCGAGGGCGCAGGCGACCGGGGTGGCGCTGGACATGGGGTGCCAGTAGAGAACGATCTGGGACATGGTGGGCTCCTTGAAGGTGTGGACAGCGGGCCCGACACCGCGCCGAACCCGTGGCTGCAATGTCGCGCCCATTGCGGACAGTTCCGGCCCTCAATAAACGCTAGAGTGCGGCCATGCTGTCATCGTCCTCGCGCCTGCTGCGCGTCCTCTCGCTGCTGCAGACCCGCAGCCACTGGGCCGGCCCCGAGCTGGCCGATCGGCTCGCGGTGCACCCGCGCACGCTGCGGCGCGACATCGACCGGCTGCGCCAGCTCGGCTACCCCATCCATGCCAGCAGCGGCGTGGCGGGCGGCTACGCGTTTCGCGCGGGGCAATCGCTGCCGCCGCTGCTGCTGGACGACGAAGAGGCGCTGGCGGTGGCCATTGCCCTGCAGATCGCCGCGGCCGGCACCGTGAGCGGTGTGGAGGAAAGCTCGCTGCGCGCGCTGGTGAAGCTGGAACAGGTGATGCCCACCCGCCTGCGACGCCGCACGGGCGCGCTGCGCTCGGCCATCGTGCCGGTGCAGCGCATGGGGCCCACCATCGACGCCAGCGTGCTGGCCACCCTGGCCACGGCCTGCCGCGACCAGCTGCAGGTGGGCTTCAGCTACCGCGACCTGCGCGGCCAGGCCAGCCTGCGCCAGGTGCAGCCGCACGGGCTGGTGCACACCGGCCACCACTGGTACCTGGTGGCCTGGGACCCGGCGCGCGACGACTGGCGCACCTTCCGCATCGACCGCGTGCAGGGCACACCCCGCACCGGCGCGCACTTCGCGCCACGCCCGCCGCCCGCGGGCGACCTGCGCGCCTACGTCACCGGGGCCATGGCCGGCGTGCACCAGCAGGGCGAACAGGCGCGCGTGGTGCTGCACCAGCCTCGCGAGGTGATGGCGAAAACCATTCCCCCATCCGCCGCCACGCTGGAAGCGATGGACGACGCGCACTGCCTCATGCTCTGCGGCACGGGCCAGCTGGACTCGCTGGTGTACTGGCTCATGGCGCTGGACGTGGAGTTTGATGTGCTGGAGCCGCCCGCGCTGAAGGAGCGGCTGCGCCGGGCGAGTGAGCGGGTGGGGAGGAGTCTGGCGCGGGGTGGGGGGCAATGACCGGCGACCTGAACTCCACCCTTAACGAGAAGCCGCTTTCGACCCGCGGCGCGCCAACTTGGGAACCAACACGAACCACTGCAGGTAGCCGGCGACGGTGAATACGGGCATCACCGCGGCAACGCCCTCAGACGGCGTGGCAATGCCATTCCATACCAGCAGCCACCAAAGAGGAACAGCCACAACACCAGCAGGAAACGTGAGGACCGCCAGCGCCAGCAAACCACCGATCGCGCCGAGCATCTCAGCGACGCCGCTATCACCGTGTGGGGCTCGTGCGCTTTCCAGGAACAGCGGAACCAGGGAGGCCACCAGGCAGAGACCAACGTACAGCGCGATACGAACTCGACGTCCGCGCGGTTTGTGAAGGGTCGAAAGTTGATCGGTTTGGGAAAGGGTGTCGCGGTCGTGCATAGGGAGCTCAGCGAGTCGGTCTGGCAAGGTGACAGAAGGGCTGCTGAGTATCACTGGTCATGGGCCTTGCCGGACGCATCCTTCACGTGGCCAACGTGTCGCCATCAGTCAGATGCTCAACACTGAATTTGAGCCGCAGGTTTGACCACATTGAAGGACTCCGCAAAGAGTTCATGACAACCTGATTCGTCAAGAAAGATCCGAAAGTGGTGCAGCCCGGAATATGCCTTGAGCGTTGAGCGGTCTGCGGCGAGGAACGCCTGGAGCGCTGGTGAGGCGACATCCACAAGGCGGAAGTAAGCACCTTCGACAAGCTCCGCAGTGCAATTGGGAGCCGCAGTGAACTGATGCCACCGCACGCGGCAGAAAGTGATGGTGATCACGCCCAGCTCCGCTACTCGAATCCGCAATGACGCGTCCCCCTCGTCCATGACGAACTCAAAGCCTTCGTATTGCCCGGTATCGAACTCAGGAAGGTCGTACACAACGACGTAGCTCATGTGTGTGTTCTCTCGTTTGAAGGGAGCGGCTCGCCTTTGGGGGAGTCCGCACGACATCAATTTATGTATTGAAGTCGAGATGGTCTTTGAGCATGCGACTCTCCGTCCACGCAGACAGCCCGTTAAAGACCGTCGTGAACGGCCAGGCGGGATCAAAGTTCATGGAGTAGGTGAGGTGAACGACGGCGACTCGGTCTGACCCGTCTAGCAGTTCGAACAAGACATCGTCACAGTCCTGTCGCTGCGCGACGGCTCGAACAGGAACGCCAAATAGCGCATGTCCACGAGGAAGCTCAGTTGCAAGTTGCCGTTCAAGCAGGTCCGCACGTTGAGGTACATGCCACGGTTCAAGGAGTTCCATGTTCAGAGCCTCGCAATGGAAGAGCTAACCACGGCTCAGACTGCCCTTAAGACACGGGCAGGTCCTGAAGCTGGCGAAGCAGCGGCGGAATGTCGGAAGCGTGGCCGTAGGCATGTTCAAGCGCGGACCAACGAGAACTTTCAAGACTCAGCATCAAGGCATGCTCCATACGGCCAATGTGTCGCCATCAGTCCCACCACACGCGAACCTTGCGTCCATCCACACCAAACTCATCCGCCCTCAACTCACCGACAAACACCTGACGCAGTTCCTCGACGAGCCTGTCGTTCTCGGCGTCGGTGATCCTGGTGCCTTGAACATTGGTCTCAGCCTCATCACGCTGATGAGTCCAATGGGGCAGCTCGATGTAGAGGACAGGCGAACCCTCGCGGCCGAATTCCAAACCCGATATCCGGCCTCGCAGCTTCTCAACCGCTGCGGCGACCCGCTCACCGTTGAACTCGTTGTATTCCTTCACCAACCTGATCAGCGGCGCAGCTTGGGTTGTTCGCAGGAAAGGCGTCAGAAACGCTGTGGCTTGGAAGCGCTGCCCTTCGTTCAGACCGAACCCGAGTCGAACAAAGGCTTCAGCGGCCTGCTGGTCCACTTCGAGCGGAAGCACCAGCTTCTGCCCATCGGGCGACTCCGCTGCCATTGCGGCTGCGGGAGGAGCCTTTGCCTCGACAAGATACCCACCACCATCTGTGCATGCACTCAGGGTGAAAAGAACGAGGACAGCGAAGACGGGATTCATAGGTGTTTCACAGAAGCGTTGGCTTGGGCATCTGCTTCGCGGCAGAGCAATTCCAAGACGGTGAAATGCGCGATCTTTTCGCTACCCGCCATGAAGAACCCTTCCTGGCCCGTCCGCAACCACTGCCGCAGCTGGGATCTGTAGTCTGGCTCATCGAACAGGACCCACATGGTGGCTGTTCCATGTTCGCAAGGCTCGACTCCCTCGCCGATGGGTTCGCGATTCGGTGATTCAAACTCCGGCCAGATGGACCACTGCCGGGTGGGGTCGTCATCAGCCGCCCAAGACACATTGCTGCGCATGTGTTGAAACAGGCGTTGCTGCGCAGGCAGTCGCTTGTACGAAAGCCTAAAGTCCGGCTGCCGCCCCGATTTTTCAGCGTAGCTGCTCATCGCGCCCCCACATGCGTTCGAAACCGCGGTTGTATCGCATCACGACGTTTGCAGACTCAGTGCGCCGAATACAGAGGGAACGCTATGGCACAACCAAGCCGCGCCACGTTGGAGGCGATTGACGACACGCACTGCCTCATGCTCTGCGGCACGGGCCAGCTTGACTCGCTGGTCTACTGGCTCATGGCGCTGGACGTGGAGTTTGATGTGCTTGAGCCGCCTGTGCTCAAGGAGCGGCTGCGCCGGGCGAGTGAGCGGGTGGGGCGGAGCTTGGTCCGGGGAGGTTGGTGAGGAATTGAAGGTTTCGAGACCTTATCTTGGTATGTGAACAGTTGCTTTCGACCCAGAGCACCTGCCTTGGCAGAACTGCCCATCGCGCCAAGTATTGCGATACGAGTCGATCAGCAACGGCTCGAGTTCATAAGCAGTCGCAGCGCGGGAAAAAGAGTCACGCGGCCTCTCGCTCTCGAGCCTGTTCTGGCGGTGTCAGCCGGTCACTGAAGAACATGACTTCCGACCCGGTGTAGCGCTGCTGAGCGGTGTAGTGAAGTCCATACGTGAACGAATGCGCGTAGCTGTACATCGCGCGAATTTCCTCGGCGTTGTCGTAGGAAACGATCCACGGGCGTCGAAACCGGCTGCTGCCAAGTAGGCGCGCGATGCGCGCGTGGTCATCGTGCTTGTAGAAGTTGCGATAAAGGCCTGCGCCCTTCACGTAATAGGGCGGGTCAAGATAGATCAGTGACTTTCCGGGAAGGAACTGATGGCACCGCAGCAACAGCTTGTGGGCGTCCTCTTCATAGACGCTGATTGCACTCGCATGCCGTCCGATGCGCTCAAGGCGCCGGCAAAGCTCATCGCGCATGAACCTAGCATCCAGTTTGTAGGTACCACTTTGTGTCTTGCCGCCGATGACCCCACCTTTGAGGATCCCCGAGCGGTTCGTCCGATTCATGAAGAGCGTCGCGAAGCCACGCTGAAGCTGTGTGCCCTCAGATTCGCCAAGCATGATGGCGCGCCAGTAATGCCATGCGTCCATAGTCACTGGTTCGCTTGCAACCAGCTCTATTAGCTCAGAGGTCTCCTGCACAACCGCGCGCCAAAAGACGGCGATTGCTGGGTCAGCATCGTTGATGTGGATGTGTCCGACGACGCCGTCCAGTAGCAGCACGAGGGCGACGCCAGCCCCGCCTGCATAGGGCTCAAGATAGTGACCACCAGCCAAATCGTTGCTGTAGAGGACGTCGGCGATCAGCGGTGCAAACCGTGCCTTTCCGCCAGGGTAGCGCAGCGGGGTGAAGAGCTTGTTGGAGTACATGAATAACGGAACTGTAGCCTCAGGCTGGCCATCTTGGCCAGGGCTCAGATGATCCGGCTCGCAGTCTTGGTTACTGCCTCTTCGAAGGCCTTTACAAACGCTCCAGCCTCGTCAGAGTGGCAGATGGCCCACTCCCGTATCACACCCCACCGCTTCAATTGATTCCAATGAGCAACCCACCATCCCTTACTGGCTTCGCGCTGCGTGCTCGTACTGGAGTCGTCAGCAAAAAACGTGCTCAACACCTTGTCGGAGCTTGGGTTGCGGACACTGAGTCTTCGAAGGGCCTCATGTAATGGCCCACTTGAGGCGTCCATCACAGCCCTCAAGAACTTCTTCAGGACGTTCTCTGGCGACCGGTCAGTGCCGTGAGCCCCTCGGGGACATGGAAGCTTGATGGTATTTCCGCGAGCTCCTGCCTTCTGCGGAATAGATGTGTCCGCATCGACTATTAGCACGCGGTCCTTGAAGAGCGGATCCTTATCTGGGAGGCCGATCAGGTTTGATCCCCCAACACCGAGCGGGATCAACTTAATCTGTACGCCCAGCTTTTTGCCCAAGGCTGCCCGTTTGGCTGCCGGATATAGGGCATCACAGAACTGAGCACCTTCGGGATCCTCGAAATAGACGCCGAGCACCGGCTTCTTCGCTTTCGGAAGAACGTCAATGTCTTGACGTAGTGCCATGTCGTCGAGGATGGCTTGCAGAGACTGGTCATCCGCAAGGCGTGGGTGCCGCGTGTCAAGCAGGTAGACAACCTTGTCGGGCGCTTTCGAGTTGCCCCCGCCCTGTGGGTGGACCGCCTCGATCAGTCGAGGCGAGTGCGTAGTTGCGATGATCTGCAGATCGAGCCGCTTGGCATGTGTTTTCAATGCCTTGACAAGACGGTCGATCGCGTGGGGGTGAAATCCCACATCGAGCTCGTCAATCACAAGGAGTCCACCGCAGTAGTTGTTGCCTTGCTCGCGTTGGAGTCTATTGAACGAAGCCAATGCCGTTGCGATGCTGCCTAAGCTGTCCTGGCCCATCGAAATTGCGAGCGCATCATGCGTTGCATAGCCTGGTTGAACGGTCTTCTTCCTAGACCCCTTGATACTCTGGTGGGTGACTTCAGTAGTCACTTGTGTACCGATGATTACTGAACTCACGAAGTCCGCCATGAGTTGGCGATCCTCCGGGTGCATGGTGATTTTCCGGCTTGCAACTTCCTTCTCATCAGCCTCCCCGATTGACGCCAGCCGCTTGATGCCAAGGAAGATGGTGGGCAGAGGCACTTTTGCATCCGGCCCCACCGGATCTCCTTCAGCTCTTTCAATCGTTCTGGGGACAACGCGTGCACGCTTCCATTCAGTACGTTGCGTCATAGCACAACGCTTTCGAACGGTGATCCCCCCCACCTGCGCAACGACAGTTGGAGCGGCAGCAGGGTTCTCTTGTGCAGTCACCACCTCTTCGAGGGCGAGATACACGATTCGCTCGATGTTTGCGGAGAACGGCTCGCCAAAGTAGCTCTTGGGGCCGCCCTTCGCAACGCCGAAAGTGTTGGCAACTAACCCCTGGATGGTGGATTTTCCGATTCCGTTGTGACCTGCAATTAAGGTAAGACGATCAGCAAACTCGATCGTCAGATTGCCCAACTTCCGGAATGCCGGCGTTCCAAACTCAAGAGAACGGACCTTGATGAGATTTTTTGTCACTGCCATGTCTCCTCCCTAAAGATGCCTTTCGTCTGGCTGAATATTTGATCCCGACAAGTATGCCGTAGGCGATGTTCAATAATCCAAAGTGCCGCCTATCTCTTTAGATGAGCCTCCCCTTGAAGCGCATTCGTCCCCAGCGGGCATCTCGAAAATTACCAAGCCCCACCATCTGCTCTTGTCGGAAATTTTTTACAGCTAACGTCAAAAGCGAGCACCGAACCTCAGCCCTACTGCGCCAACCAAGCCCGCCAACTCCCCAGCGCAGTGATCTCGGCCCCCCCCTCCACCCCGATCGCCTCGCACACAAACCCGCTCACCCACGACCCGTCGGCCAGCTTCACCTTGCCGATGCCCAGCGGGGCGGGGATGCCGTCGACGAAGCTGCCGAAGTGTTCGGCGGGCAGTTCCCAGACTTCCATGTCGATGGCGGCGCCGCCTTCGTTGACGCGCACCATGCCGGGCCGCTGGACCGGGCCACCGGCCAGGGCGTAGAACTTGTATTCGGGCGCGGACTGGACCGCGCCGAGCAGGCGCGCGCCGCGCTGGGTGAGTTGCCAGTTGAGCGGCAGGCCGCTGAGGTGGGCGCCGCAGACCGCGACCTTGACGGTGCCGGCGGTGTTGCTGCCTTTGGGCAGCTCGGTGCCGATGGCGGGGGTGTCGGCCAGCGTCGCGTTGGTGGCGCCGAGTGACAACGCGGCCTGCGCGCGGTGAAACCGGTCGGCCAGGCGCAGCAGCGGCACGTCCTTGAACGCGGGCGCGGCCAGGGTCACGCCCCAGGGCAGGCCTTGCGCGTCGCCGCTGGCCTGGAAGCCGGCGGGCACCGCGACGGCGGCGTAGTCCAGCAGGTTCATGAAGTTGGTGTAGTAGCCCAGGTTGCTGTTCAGGCGGATCGGGCCGGCCTGCATGTCGGCGATGCGGTAGATCGTCCCCGCCGTGGGCGTGAGCAGGCAGTCCACGTCCTGCCACACGGCGTCGCACACGCGCTTGAGGGCCTTGAGCTTGTAGCTCGCGGCGAAGGCGTCGGCGGCGGTCTTGGCCTTGCCGCCTTCGATGATGGTGCGCACGGGCGGGAACACGGCCTCGGGCTGTGCGTCGATGAAGTCCTGGATGGCGACGTAGCGCTCGGCCACCCAGGGGCCTTCGTAGAGCAGTCGCGCTGCTTCGAGGAAGGGGGTGAGGTCCACCTCCACCGCGGTGCCGCCGAGGGCGTGCAGGCGTTCGATGCTCTGCGCGAACAGTTCGACGGCCGCGTCGTTGCCGAAGAAGTTGAGGTCCTGCGGGCGCGGCACGCCGAAACGGAAGTGGCTGGCCGAGAAGTCCACGCCGAAGGGTTTGGCGGCGCGGCTGAAGGCGTCGGCCGCATCGGGCACAGCGGCCACGGCGAGCACGGCCTGCGCGTCGGCGGCGGTGAGCGCGAAGATGGACACGGTGTCCACCGACCGGCACGCCGGCACCACGCCGGTGGCCGAGAGCAGGCCGATGCTGGGCTTGAGGCCGATCAGGTTGTTGAAGCTGGCGGGCACGCGGCCCGAGCCGGCCGTGTCGGTGCCCAGCGAGAAGCTGACCCAGCCCTTGGCCACGCTCACGGCCGAGCCGGAGCTGGAGCCGCCCGAGACGAAGTCGGGGTTGAAGGCATTGCGGCAGGCGCCGTAGGGCGAGCGCGTGCCGTTGAGGCCGGTGGCGAACTGGTCGAGGTTGGCCTTGCCCAGCGGCACGGCGCCGGCCGCAATGAGCCGCTGCACGAGGAAGGCGCTCTCGCCCGGCGTGTACGCGTATTCGGGGCAGCCGGCGGTGGTGGGGATGTGCGCGAGGTCGATGTTGTCCTTGATCGCAAACGGCACGCCGTACAGCGGCAGACTGACCGGGTCCACGCCGTCGAGGTGCGCGACGTAGGGCTCGATCTCGGCGTCGGTCAGGCGGTGGATGAAGGCGTGGTGCGCGTCGCTGGCGCAGCGGCGCATGGCTTCGGCGATGACGGCGCGCACGGGGGTGCCAGCGGCGTAGGCGGCGCGCAGGCTGGCGAGGTCGAAGGACAGGTCTTGCAAGTTCGTGGTCATGGGGGGATCCGCTGATTCGGTTCTGTTCAGTCTTCGGTGACGAGCACCAGCACGTCCTGGCCGGCGGCCACGGGCGCGCCTTCGCGGCACATGAGGCGGTGCACGGTGGCGTCCTGCGGCGCGAGCACGCTGAATTCCATCTTCATGGACTCGACGACGAGCAGCACGTCGCCCGCGGCCACGCGCTGGCCTTCGCTGACCAGCACCTTCCACACGCTGCCAGGCACGCTGCTGGCCAGCGGCCGGCCGCCGGGCGGCAGATCCAGCTCGACGCTGGCGTCGGCCGCAGCCACGTCGGCGTCGCCCGCGTAGGTCAGCTGGCCGCTCGCGGCCCAGCGCTCGCGCTCGGCGTCGAAGGCGGCCTGCTGCTGCGCCTTGAAGGCGCCGATGCTCGGTGCGTTGTCGGCCAGGAAGCGGCGGTAGTCGCGCAGGCTGAAGGTGGTCTCTTCGACTTGCAGCGCGTAGCCGCCATGCGGGAAGGCGGCTCGGATGCGCAGCAGCTCGTCCTGGTCCACCGGCACGAAGCGGATCTGGTCGAAGAAGCGCAGCAGCCAGGGCTGCTCGAACACGGAGCCGGGCTCGCCGTGGCGCCAGCGGTTCCACATCTGCAGCGTGCGGCCGACGAACTGGTAGCCGCCGGGGCCTTCCATGCCGTAGACGCAGAGGTAGGCGCCGCCGATGCCGACGGCGTTCTCGGGCGTCCAGGTGCGCGCGGGGTTGTACTTGGTGGTCACCAGGCGGTGGCGCGGGTCCACCGGCGTGGCCACGGGCGCGCCCAGGTAGACGTCGCCCAGGCCCAGCACCAGGTAGCTGGCGTCGAACACGACCTTGAACACGTCGTCGATGCTGTCCAGCCCGTTGATGCGGCGGATGAACTCGATGTTGCTCGGGCACCAGGGCGCGTCGGGCCGCACCGACTGCATGTACTTCTGAATGGCGAGTTTGGTCTGCGGGTCGTCCCAGCTCAGCGGCAGGTGCACGATGCGGCTGGGCACCTCCATGTCGTCCACCGCGGGCAGCGCGGCCTCAGCCTCGACCAGCACCTTCAGCAACTCGGCGCGCGAGACCTGGGACGGGTCGAAGTGCAGCTGCAGGGAACGGATGCCGGGTGTCATGTCGACGATGCCGGGCAGCGTGCCTGCTGCCATGCGCGCTTGCAGCGCCTGCATGAGCACATGCACGCGCAGGCGCAGTTCGATGTCGAGCACCAGCGGGCCGAACTCGACCAGCAGGTAACGGTCGCCGGCCTGGCGCACCACCATGGCGGGCACGGCCTCGTCTTCGCGGGCCGGGTCTTCGTGGACGACGGGTGTGGGGTGGGCGGTTGGGTCGTCGTTCGGCGTGGCGGGCAGGGGCTGCGCGAGCGAGGTCAGCGCGGCTTCGACGGTCGCGCTGCGGTCCAGCGCCTGATCGAGCGAGAGGCGGTGGAAGCGCACCGTGTCGCCGGGGCGCAGCTGGCCGAGCTTCCAGAGTTCGGCGTCCACCACCACGGCCGGGCAGACGAAGCCGCCGAGGCTGGGGCCGTCGGGGCCGAGGATGACCGGCATGTCGCCGGTGAAGTCGATGGCGCCGATGGCGTAGGCGTTGTCGTGGATGTTCGACGGGTGCAGGCCGGCCTCGCCACCGTCGGCCCGCGCCCACTGCGGCTTGGGGCCGATCAGGCGCACGCCGGTGCGGCTGGAGTTGTAGTGCACCTCCCAGTCGGTGGCGAAGAAGGTGGCCACGTCGTCGGGCGTGAAGAAGTCGGGCGCGCCGTGCGGGCCGTAGAGCACGCCCACGTCCCAGTGGTGGGTGAAGGCCGGCACGGTGTCCGGGGCGGCGCTCATGCCGGCCGTGCCGGCGCCCGGCGAGGCCAGGTGCAGCACGTCGCCGGTGCGCAGGTGCCGCCCCGCATGGCCGCCGAACTGGCCGAGCGTGAAGGTGCTTCGGCTGCCCAGGTACAGCGGCACGTCGAAGCCGCCACCGACGGCCAGGCACAGGCGCGCACCAGCCTCGGCCCGGCCGATGGCAAGCACGCTGCCGGCGGCCACGCGGTGGCTCTGCCACATGGTCAGCGGCGCGCCGTCGAGCATGACCTTGACCGGAGCGCCGGTCACGGCGATCACCGCCTCGGCGTTGAAGCGCAGCGTGGGGCCCGAGAGCGTGATCTCCAGCGCGGCCGCGTCGTCGGCGTTGCCCACCAGGCGGTTGGCCATGCGGTGGGCGTAGGCGTCCATGGGGCCGCTGGGCGGCACGCCCACGTCCCAGTGGCCCAGGCGGCCCGGCCAGTCCTGCACGCTGGTCTGCACGCCGGGTTCGACCACTTCGACGGTGGCGGGGCGGAAGTGGAAGCTGTTGAGAAAACGCGTGACCTGCCGGCCTTCGCGGAACACCGGGTCGCGCACCACCTGGCGCAGGTAGCCCAGGTTGGTCTCGATGCCGGCCAGGCGCGTGGCGGCCAGCGCGGCGTCGAGCTTGGCCAGCGCCTGCTCGCGGTCCGGTGCGGTGACGATGAGCTTGGCCAGCATGGGGTCGTACCAGGCGGGCACCTCGGTGCCGCGTTCGACCCAGCCATCGACGCGTGCATCGGTGGGGAACACCACTTCGGTCAGCAGACCGGCGCTGGGCTGGAAGTTCTTGGCCGGGTCTTCGGCGTACAGCCGCACCTGGATGGACGCGCCTTGTGGCGTGGGCTTCAACGAGTCCAGTGAAGGGAGGTCGCCGGCCGCGAGTTGCACCATCCACGCCACAAGATCGACCCCGGTCACCTGCTCGGTCACACCGTGTTCCACCTGCAGGCGGGTGTTGACTTCGAGGAAGTAGAACTGGCCGGTGGCCGCGTCGTAGACGAATTCCACCGTGCCGGCCGAGCGGTAGTTCACCGCCTGCGCCAGCCGCACGGCGGTGGCGTGCAGCTCGTGGCGTTGTGCCTCCGTCAGGCCCGGCGCGGGGGTCTCTTCGATCACCTTCTGGTTGCGGCGCTGCACCGAACAGTCGCGCTCGCCCAGCGCGAGCACCGTGCCCGCGCCGTCGCCGAAGACCTGCACCTCGATGTGGCGCGCCTGCTCCACGTACTTTTCCAGGAACAGGCCGGCGTCCTTGAAGTTGGCGCTGGCCAGGCGCTGCACCGAGGCGAACGCGTCGCTCAGTTCGTCTTCGCTCCACACCAGGCGCATGCCGATGCCGCCACCGCCGGCCGTGCTCTTGAGCATGACCGGGTAGCCGATGCGCAGCGCCTCGGCGCGGGCCTGCGCCGCGTCCGCCAGAAGGCCGGTGCCGGGCAGCAGCGGCACGCCGCGCTGCTCGGCCAGGTCGCGCGCCGTGTGCTTCAGGCCGAAGGCGCGCATCTGCTCGGGCGTGGGGCCGATGAAGGCGATGCCCGCGTCTTCGCAGGCCTGGGCAAAGCCGGGGTTCTCCGACAGGAAGCCGTAGCCGGGGTGGATGGCTTCGGCGCCGCAGTCGCGGGCGATCTGCAGGATGCGATCGGCTCTGAGGTAACTCTCGGCCGCGGGCGCGGGGCCGAGCAGATACGCCTCGTCGGCTTCGCGCACGTGGCGCGCCATCGCGTCGGCCTCGGAATACACGGCCACGCTCTGCACGCCCAGGGCTTTGAGCGTGCGGATGATGCGGCAGGCGATGGCGCCGCGGTTGGCGATCAGGACCTTGCGGAACATGGGCTCTCCGGTGGCAGGCCGTCCTGCCGAGGGGTGTCGCGCAGCAGGCCGTCCTGCTGGCCGGTTTCACAAGGGTCGGTCAGACCGGGTCCCAAACAATGAGTTGAATGGGGGTCGGGTTGTAGGCGTTGCACGGGTTGTTGAGCTGCGGGCAGTTGCTGATCAGCACCCAGAGGTCCATCTCGGCGCGCATCTCCACGTACTTGCCCGGGCCGGACACGCCGTCGTCGAACTTGAGCCCGCCTTCGCCGGTCACCGGCACATTCATGAAGAAGTTGATGTTGGGCACCAGGTCGCGCTTGGTCAGGCCCATGTCGGCGCGCTGCAGCGCAATCAGGTAGTTGTCGCGGCAGCTGTGCATGAACTTCTTCTGCAGCGCGTAGCGCACGGTGTTGCTCTCGGCCGCGCAGGCGCCGCCGAGCGTGTCGTGGCGGCCGCAGGTGTCGGCCACGATGGTGAGCATGGGCCGCGCCTCGTTGCTGCGGATCACCGAGCCGGTGGTCAGGTAGATGCCGCCCTGGTGCAGCATGGTGTCGGTTGCGCTGTAGTGCTCGGCCAGGTCGTCGCGGTTGTAGAAGATCACGTCGGCGGCCTGGTTGCCTTCGAGGTCCACGATGCGCAGGGTCTGGCCTTTGTGGACGGCGAACAGGATGGGCTCGCCCGCGGGGTGGCGCTGGTTCATCACGGCGGCGGCCGGGTCGAGCGCGCTTTCCTGGATGCGGATGTCGGTGGCGGTGGTGGCGTTCATGGCTTCGTCTCCTCGCTCACAGGTAGAGCATGTCGCTGTTGTGCAGCGCCCGCGCGTTCTCCGGGCGGAAGGCGCGGCAGGCGTCGTGGGCCGGCGCGGCGCCGCAGCGCCAGGCCAGCAGGCCCACCTTCTTCGGTGACCACTCAGGGGCAGGGTCCAGCGGGTGCGGCGCGCTGGAGACGGCGACGATCACGTCCATGTCGAAGCGCAGCTCGACGAAGTCGCCCGCGCGGCTGTGGTCCTTCGCGAAATGAAAGCGCCCATGCTCGTCCACGCTCACCTTGCTGAACAGGTTGACCGGCGCCACGAGGTCGCGTTTGGTCAGGCCGTACTTGCCGATCTCGATCAGCAGGCCGTCTTTGCCCGAACGGTGCATGGCGTTGCGCGCCTGTTCGTAGCGCCGCTCGCCGTATTTCGCGGTCATCAGCTCGTTGTCGAGCAGCGCGCCCAGCGGGTCGTGCCAGCCCAGGCTGTCGGCGGTGACGCTGGCCATGCTGCGGCCCATGTCGCTCATCAGCACATGGCCCTTGCCGTAGTGCGCGGTGTGCTGCGCCTTGAGGCTGTCGGGCATGTTGTAGCGCTCCAGCTTTTCCAGCGCCGAGTACATGACCACGCTCACGTTGGCGCCGGCTTCCAGCGCCACGAATCGGATTGCGCTGCCGCGCGGCATGCGCCAGCTCCAGTGGCTGCCGCCGGGCATGACCTCGCTCCACATCGCATGGCCGGTGTGCACGCCCGCCAGCGAGGTTTGAGGAAAGCGCTGCCACAGCGCGGGCGCGTCCACCGGCATCGCGGCCGGCGGGTTGGAGGGGATCACGCTCAGCGGGTCGGTGAGCGTCTCGGGCAGGGGGTAGGTGTTGGTGGGTGTCATACGGTCTCCGCGGTCAGGCCGGACAGGCGTTGCAGTTGTTCAAGGTCGGTCTTCATGCCCGAGGTTTCCCGGATGCGTTCGAGGATCTCGCGCTTGAGCCGCAGGAACTCGGGCGCGTGCTTGAGGTCCTGGTCGCGCTGGTCGCCGAAGGGCACGTCGTAGACGGTGTCGATGCGGCCCGGGCGCGGCGCCATCAGCACCACGCGGCCGCCCAGGTAGATCGCTTCCTCCACGTCGTGCGTGACGAAGACGATGGTCGCGCGCTCCAGCCGGTGCACGTGGCGGATCAGGTCGTGCATCACCTCGCGCGTCTGCGCATCCAGCGCGCCGAAGGGTTCGTCCATCAGCAGGATGCCGGGCCGGCCCATGAGCGCGCGCGCGATTGCCACGCGTTGCTGCATGCCGCCCGAGAGCTGGTTGGGCCAGGCGTTGGCCGAGGCCTGCAGGCCCATCAGGCGCAGCAGCGCGTCGGCCCGGCCCGAGGCGGCCTCGACCTGGGCCGAGGTGTGGTCCTTGCGGTGCGCGGCGAGCTGGCGGCAGAACTTGATGTTCTCCATCACCGACATCCAGGGGTAGAGGCTGTAGTGCTGGAACACCATGGCGCGGTCGATGTCCGGGCCGGTGACGGGCCGGCCGTCCACCAGCAGCTCGCCGCTGGTGTGCGTCTCCAGCCCGCCGATGGTGCGCAGCAGCGTGCTCTTGCCGCAGCCCGAGGCGCCGACGAAGGTGACGAACTCGTTGTGCGCGATGTCCAGGTTGATGTGCTCCAGCGCGTTCAGCGGCGCGCCGTCAAAGCGCTTGTGCAGGTCGCGGATCTGGATCTTGGGGACCAGGGGGTTGAAGGCGGGAAAGCGCATGGCGGTCAGCCTTTCAGGTAGAGCCAGGGAAAGGCTTTGCGGTGGGCCAGGCGGAACAGCTGGTCGGTCAACAGGCCGATGAGGCCGATGACGATGATTCCCGCGAAGATGGTGTCGGTCTGCAGGAAGCGCTGCGCGCGCAGGATGGCGTAGCCCAGGCCCGAGTTGGCCGCCACCAGTTCGGCCACCACCAGGTAGGTCCAGGCCCAGCCCATGGTGATGCGCAGCGTGTCCAGCAGCGCGGGCTTGGCGCTGGGCAGGATGACCTTTTCGATCAGCTCGGCGCGGCTGGCGCCCATGGTCTGCGCCGCCTCCACCTGCGCGGCCGGCACGCGCCGCACGTCTTCGGCCACCATCAGCACCATCTGGAAGAAGGTGCCGATGAAGATGATGGCGATCTTGGAACCCTCGTCGATGCCCACCCACAGCATCACCAGCGGAATGAAGGCCACCGCCGGCATGTAGCGGATGAAGTCGGTCAGCGGCTCCAGCAGCGCCTGCACCGAACGGAACGAGCCGATGAACAGGCCCAGCGGCAGCGCGAACACGGCCGAGAGCACGAAGCCCGCGACCACGCGGTAGGTGCTGATCGCCATGTCGTTGAGCAGGTCGTTCTCGGTCAGCCATGCCCAGAACTTGCCCATCACCGCCCCGGGCGAGGGCATGAAAGTCGGGTCCAGCCCGCCCCAGGCGGCCAGCGCGGCCCAGGCCAGCAGCGGCAGCACGAGGCCGGTGAGCGCGAGCACCCAGTAGGCGCGGCGGTTGATGGGCGCGCGCACCGTCCAGAGCGAGGACAGCGGACGGCGGGCTGGCAGTGGCGCCAAGGGCGCGGGCTGCAGCGCAGCCGCCTCGGCGACAGGCGCCGGGGCCACCAGCGGAAACGAAGGGGGAGACGTGGACATGCGCGGGCTCCTGTTCGGGGGGACGACGGCCAGAGAGGCTCGCGCAACCGCATCAGCGGCATGCCAGCTTCTCCCGGGCTTTTGTCCCTCCGTGGAGCCACACGATCGTGGCCGACCGCTCTCGGACCAGGCGGCGCTGCTGTCTACATATATGTATGCGCAGCGCCCGGAACCCTAGCGGTCATTCAAGGCTGCGAGTCACTGTTTTGGTGCACTCGCCTCTCTGTGTTTAGGGCTTAGCAGGTTTGGTGCCAGGAAGGAGGCCAGACCGAGCCCGATGGCGATGCCCGACAGGATGAACAGCCGTGCGTCTGGCCAAGACGAGGCGCCGAAGAACAGCGCGAAGAGGGCGCCGATGCCACCACCGGTGAACCCCAAGAGCAGGTACAGCCAGACGCGCCAATTGCTCCGGGTGGGCGCATCACTTCGGAGGCGTTCTTCCATAGAGCGCTCCAAACTTTTCCTGGTCGGCCTTGGCCACCGAGATGGCAGTTTGCGCAGACAGTTGGTGCTTGGCTGCCGCTGCCTTGACCTCTTCAGGCGTGGCGAAGCTGTGTTTCAACTCCAGCGCATTGAACAGGGTGACGATGTGCTCCAAGTTGTCGTCCTCGTTCAGAGCGCCAAGGACCACCCTCACGCCATCCGGCGGATCACCAACCACTTCTTCCGCAAATCCGACGAGTTCTTCTGCACCTTTCGCGGTGTTGGCAAACGACTTCTCAGCCCAACCGGAATCGGTCTCGACGGCAACGTTGAGCGAGCCTGAGAACACGAGGATGGCGATGATTTTCAACATGGATAGGTCCTGACTGGTGGAGCAAATGCATCCAAGCGATGAGGATGGGAAATTCGCAAGGACAGTGTTCGGTCGCGATGGAGGTCATTCCTTCATTGTTCTGAGAACGAATGAGATGACCAGCGCGATGAACAAGAACAGTCCTCCGACAGCCGCAAGCCAGGCGCCATACTCGACAAATGCGCCGCTGGCGGCGAGCGCGTGGAAGGAAGACGCCCATGTTTTCGGATTGCCGACAGTGTTTCTTAGCGACATGATCGCCAGGGCGAGAAAGACGATGCTCAACGCAATACACCAGCCTCTCAGGCCGCGCAGCAGCGCCATGCGCGCATGCTCTCTGACATGATCTTTTGTGACGGTGGACATGGCTCAGCGATCTCCCTCTCATTTGAATGACAGTCGAGCAAAGTAGCCGACGAACGCGTAGTTTCGACCATTCACCACAGATTCGGCAAACCCGGTTGTCCCCCGCCCGCCACATCCATCAAACCCATCCGACACATCCACCCCATGCCCCCCTGGCAACTCCAGCAAATGATCAAAGCCTCCGGCTGGCCCCTGGCCGCGGAGCATCTTGCGCCCGGCGCCGACTTCAACGCGCGGCTGGAGGGCGGGCTGGTGCCGCTGCACTGGGCCTGTGCGGGCGGCAAGGCGGGAGTGGTCAAGTTCATGATCGAGCACGGCGCCGACGTGCTGGACACGGCGGCGGACGGGCAGACGCCGCTGACGATGGCGGTGGGCTCGGGCAGCTTTCAGGTGGTGATGCTGGTGATCGACCGGCTCAAGGCGCTGGGCGCGCCGCCGCCGGACGAGGCGCTGCGCCGGCAGATGGCCGAGACCTTCGGCCAGAGCCACACCGATGCGAAGAACCGGCTGCTGCAGACGCTGCGCGACTGGGACCGCATCGCGAAGAAACAGCGCCCGCCGGCGGGCTGAATCAGGCTTCAGCGTTGCCCTGGCCCAGCCGGCGCTGGACGGCCGTTTCCTCCTCCACCGCACGCTCGAAGCGCTCCAGCCCGATCTGATTGAGCACGCGCTTGAACTCGCGGGCCACCTCGGGCTTCAGGTCTGCGACGCGCCGCGCCGCGGCCAGCGACACCGCATCAAGCTCGTCCGCCGGCACGCAGCGGTAGACCAGGCCCCAGGCCAGCGCCTGCGCCGCGTCGAACGGTTCGCCCAGCAGCGTCAGCGCCTTGGCGCGCATGGGGCCGATGGCGGCGGGCAGGGTGGCCACCAGGCCGCCGGTGACGAAGACTCCCAGCGAGGCCTCTGGGAGCTTGAATCTCGCGCTGTCGGCGGCGAAGACGATGTCGGCGTTCATCGTCCACTCGAAGCCCGCGCCCACGGTCCAGCCGTGCACGGCGGCGATGACGGGGCAGCGGTGCGCCACGATGGCGCGGGAGACGGCCTGCACCAGTTCCAGGTCCTTGTCGGTGGGCGCGGCGCTGACGTCGCGGCCGGCGCAGAAGGCGCGGCCGTTGCCGCGCAGGCGGATGGCGCGCACCGCGGGGTCGGTGGCGGCGGCGTTCAGCGCTTCGAGCAGGGCTTCGGCCAGCGGGTTGTCGATGGCGTTGAGCTTGTCGGGGCGGTTGAGCGTCAGGGTGAGGACGCCGGCTTCAGAGGTGCGCAGGAGGGTGGATGTGGAGGGCATGGCGCAGGCTAACAGGATCGCGGCGTTCAGAACATGACGGAGCGGTGCGCGGCCGCGCCGGTCATGGCGCCATCGCCCACCGCCAGGGCCACGTTGCCGGCCGCGCGCGCGGCATCGCCGCAGGCGAACACGTGCGGCACGCTGGTCTGCCCCATGCGGTCCACCTGGATGAACGGGCCGAGCGGCCCCTGCTCGAAGGCGCAACCCAGCTGCTCGGCCACCGGGCTGGCCATGTGCATGCGCGCCTGGGCGAAGAGGCCGGCCATGGCGCAACGGCGGCCATCGGTCAGCACCACGTCGGCCACGCCCTCGATGCGCGCGACGGGGGTGCGCTCGATCTGCGTGCCGCGCCGGGCGAGCAGGGCCAGGTCGTCGTCGGTGGGGGTGAAGGCGTCGTTGAGGAACAGCGTGGTGGGGCCCCAGTCGGGCAGCATGGCGGCCTGGTGCAGGGCGGCGGGCGAGGTGGCGACGACGCCGATGGCGCCTTCTTCCAGTTCGTAGCCGTGGCAGTAGGGGCAATGGAACACGCTGCGGCCCCAGCGCTCGGCCAGGCCGGGCACGAGCGGCATTTCGTCGCGCACGCCGGTGGCCAGCACCAGCCGCGCGGCGCTCACCTCGGTGCCGCCCACACGGAAGCCCAAGCGCCCGTCGGGCCGGTGGTGCGCGTCCTCGGCCAGGCCATCGATCCACCGCACGTTCGGGTAGGCCAGCAGCTGCTGGCGCGCCTCGGCCGCAATGGCGGCGGGTGCGCGGCCGTCCTGCCCCAGAAAGCCGTGCGCCGTGGCGCCGGCCTCGTCGACGAAGCGGTTGCGGCGCTGGCCGGCGTCCACCACCAGCACCTGGCGGCGCGCCCGCGCGAGCTGCAGCGCGGCCGACATGCCGGCGTAGCTGCCGCCGATGACGGCGAATTCAGTGTTCATCATGGAAGTGCTCCTCGGGCCGGTGGCGCACCGCGCCGCGGGCCAACAGACGTTGATGGAAGTCGCGCGAGAGCGCCGCCAGCGTGACGCCGTCCAGCCGCCGCAGCAGCGCGGCCTCGGCCTCCTGCACGGCGCTGGTCAGCGCGTCGTGGACCGCGAGGGCGACCAGGCATTCGGGCCGGTCTTCGCGAAAACCCAGCGACACCAGGGCGGGGGCGCCCAGCGCCTCGTGGATGTCGCGCAGCGTCACCTGGTCCAGCGAACAGGTCAGCACCCAGCCGCCGCCATGCCCCTTGGCCGAGCCGACGAAGCCGGCGTCGCGCAGCCCGCCCATCAGGCGGCGCAGCACCACCGGGTGGGTCTGCATGGCGGCGGCCAGGGTGTCGGAGGTCATGGGCGCATCGCGCTCGGCCATGTGCAGCAGCACGTGCAGCACGTCGGACAGCTGGCTGTTTGATTTCATGCAACATTATGAGTTGCATGACATTGACCTCTGCCTGCGCAGGGCCATTGGCGGAAGCCGGATGCAGACCTTCGGTGTAGGACGCGTCCTACCGGCGGACTGCGCGTTCACCGATGCCGGGCCTGCAGCGCGGTTCACAGAATGAACTGCAACCAACAGGAGCACGTCATGACTCAGAAGACTGGATACATCGTGGGGAAAGTGGAGTACCGGCCGGGCGACGGCGCCCTGATGCGCATCCCGGAAGGCCCGGTGGAGATCGAGACCACCAAGCTCGAAGCCACCCTGAGCTGGGTGGAGGGCGAAACCCACGGCGCGGCGGCCATGCCCATGGCCGAGTTCCGGCGCTACGTGTCCGAGGGCGCGATCACGCTGCCGTAGCCCACCACTGGCGACTCAGACGCCGAGATAGCGCCCCGGCTTGTGGTTGAGCGCGAGGATGGCACCGATGGCGACCGCCCCCACCACCGACTGCGCCACCTGCAGCGGCGGCAGCACCCACAGGGCGGCCAGCACCACGACGAGGTCGACCGACATCTGCACCTTGCCGGCGCTGTAGCCGCGGGCCTGCTGCAGCCACTGCGCGAGGATGTTGACGCCGCCCACGCTGGCCTGGTGGCGCAGCAGGGCGAGCAGGCCGAAGCCGATGAGGAAGCCACCGAGCACCGAGGCCAGCCAGGGGTTGAGCAGTTCAAAGCGCACCACCTTGGGCGCCAGCGTGGTGCAGACGGACACCAGGGCCACGGCGCCGAAGCTCTTGAACGTGAACGCCGGGCCGAGCCGGAACCACGAGAGCACGAAGAACGGCAGGCTCAGCAGAAAGAAGAACAGGCCGAAGGGCAGGCCGCTGGCGTAGCTGGCGAGGAAGGCCACGCCCGCGACGCCGCCGGTGAGCAGGCCGGCGTGGCCGAACATGGTCATGCCCAGCGCGACGAAGAGCGAACCGGCGATCAGCGCGTGGGTGTCGTCGAACCAGGAATGGGCGGCGGGTGCGGTGGGGTCCATGCCCATGACAAGCATGGGATGTGCCATTGACACCGTTTGTCACGACCCGGCGCGCCAGCCGCCCTAGATTTCGCCCCGGAAGAAACGTCGAGAAAGGAAACAACACATGGACAAGTCGATGATGAAGGGCATGGCGGTGGGCGGCATCGCCATGGTGGTGCTGGGGGCCGGCGCGGTCACCGGATACCAGAAGCTGGCCCAGCCGAAGGTGGCCGACGTGGTCGCCGTCAAGGAGGTGCTGCAGACCGTGTCGACGCCCCAGGTGCGCTGCGAGAACGTGGCGGTGCGCCGGCAGGCGCCCGTGAAGGACGAGCACCGCATCGCCGGCACGGTGATCGGCGGTGTGGCGGGCGGCCTGCTGGGCAGCAACATCGGCGGCGGCAACGGCAGGAAGGTGGCCACGGTGGCGGGCGCGGTGGCTGGGGGTTACGCCGGTAACCGAGTGCAAAAGAACCTGCAGGAAAACGACGTGGTCACGACGACCGAACAGCGCTGCAGGACGGTGCAGCAGAAGTCGCAGCGGCTGGTGGGCTACGACGTGACCTACCGGCTGGGCGGCCAGGAGGGCAAGACGCGCACCTCCTTCCCGCCGGGCCCCACGCTGCCGGTGAAGGACGGGCAGGTGGTGGTCACGCCGCCGCCGTCGGAGGTGCGGTCCTGAGGCCGCGCGCCGCCGGCGCCGCGCTCACGCCGTCAGCGTGAGCAGGATGTCGGCGTACCAGGCGCAGTTCAGGCCCAGGGACTCGTCCTGCCCGCGGTCCCGGTTGCCCATGTCCATGCGCGCCGAATGCACGCCCAGCAGTTGCCACGGCAACCGGGCACCCTCACGCGTCAGCCCATGGTGACGCGTCACCACCGGTGCACCGCTGGTGCCCCGGTGGGTGCGCGCATCGGTGAGGAAGAAGCCCCGACCCTGGAAACGCACACCAAACGGTGAAGCGATCGCGGCGTGGCGCAGCACCGGCAGCTGGTACACGGTGTCGCGGAAGCCCAGCGGGAACCCGGCGATGCACAGGGCCGCGTCGATGGGCACGCTGTCGAAGTCGCCGGGCAGATGCTCCGGCGTGAAGGCGTAGACGATGGCCCCTTCGGGCAAGGCGCTGCGATCAATCTCCAGCACCGCCACGTCGATCTCGCCACCGCCGTCTTTGCCCTGGCGCCAGGCGGCGGTCCCTTTCGCGTAGAGCAGCATGGAAAACTCCGTGCAGCGCGAGAGGTTCTGGGCGTCCAGATGCAACGTGATCGCCAGGCGGCTGGGGCGGTGGTTGCTGGGCTGGTCGATCAGCACATGGCGGCTGGTCACGAGGTACAGACGCTCACCGCGCTGGAAGAAAAAGCCCGAGGCATTGGTCAGCGCCACCGCGCCGTCGTAGGTGGTCACGCTGGGTGCGACCAGAAACAGCGGGTCGACGGCGGGCGGGACGGTGACCGGGCGGTCGGCAGGCGGTGTGTTCATGCCTGCAGTGTCGTCGCATTCGGCGCGCAGCGCCGGCCTTGTGCGGTCAGGGCGGTGACGGGCGGTCGAGGTACGCACGCACCAGCTCGTGCAGGCGCTGGCGCCCGAAGCTCGGGTCGTGGCCGGCGTGCACCACGTTCACCGGCAAGCCCAGCAGGCGCTCCATGGTGCGCTCGTAGGCGGCGCGGTCGGAATGTGGCAGCGCGTCGAGCAGCGGGCCGTCGTAGACCGCATCCCCCGAAAACAGGGTGCCGGTCTTCGCCTCCCAGAGGCCGATGCTGCCGGGCGAGTGGCCGGGCAGGTGCAGCACCTCGAAGTGGCGGTTGCCCAGGTCGATCACGTCGCCGTCTTCGAGTTCGCGCGTCACCGTGGCCTGTTGGATCTCCCAGGCCGAGAGGTCGTAGTCGGGCGCGGGCAGCGCGGTGAGGGCGGCGCCACCGGTTTCGTAGCCGGGCGCGGCGAAGTCCAGCCGCCGGAGGTCGATGTCGCCCAGGGTGAAGGCCGGGTCGGCGCCGCGCAGGCCGGGCGCTTCGAGCCGGTGGCACCAGCACTCGGCGAACTCGTGGTGGCCGCCGACGTGGTCCAGGTGCACGTGCGTGGCGAGCGCCGCCACGCGGTGGCCAAACAGGTGGCGCGAGGCCTGGTGGAGGCTGCTGACGCCCAGGCCGGTGTCGACCACCAGGTCGATGTCGCGGCCGCGGATGTGCCAGATGTTGCAGCGGAGCAGCGGGACGACGTGGGGCTCGGTGATCAGCGTGAGGCCGTCGCCGAGGGAGCGGAATTCAAACCAGTCGCCGTCGAGGGTCGGGAGCATGGGAACACTCTAGGCCGGTGTCTCGCTGAACACCAGCTCGAAGTCCAGCAAGGCGCCGGCCTCGGCGGGGTGGCGCTGCACCAGTTCGGCCAGGGTCTCGTCGGGCCGCAGGTCGGCCGGCCAGGTGGCACGGCGCGGGCGCACGGTGAGCGTGTACCGGCCGGCCGTGAAGCGCATCAGGCCCGTGGCCTGGCCTTCGGCATCAAGCTCGGCCACCGCGGCGCAGGGCCCGGTGGAGCCGGGCAGGCGCTCCCACACCTCGAGGTAGCGGCCGTGCACGCCGGTCTCGATCACGCATTCGCTGGTCTCGAACACCATGTACCCCGCGTCGGGCGTGCTGCGCGGCGGCTGCACGTCCCAGCGGCGATGCCAGGTGCAGACATCGGGCTGCCCACTCGCGCCGGGCGTGATGCGGGTGAGGCCGCAGAAGCCCTGCAGCTGCGCGCGGCCTTCGGGCGTGGCAGGGTCCACGCCCGCGGGCACACGCAGGTCGGCGTGCCAGCCTCCGGTCTGCAGCCAGTGCACCCGCGTGGTCGTGTCGCGGCCCTCGGGGGTTTCGAGCAGGGTGCGTTGCCAGACGCCGCGGTAGGCGTCGGGCACGGGCTCGTCGGGTGCGGGCAGGTCGATCCAGTGGTTCATGGGTTCACGCCGCTTCCCGGTTCGCGCGCGGCAGGGCATTGAGCGCGGCCACGGCCTCGGCCGTGCCGCAGACGCCGCCGAAGATGCCGCCTTCGACGCCGATCATGGCCAGCGCCGGGGCCTGCAGCTCGGCCTGGCTGGCGGCGGTGGCGTCGCCCACGGTGGTGCAGAAGAAGCCGCGGTCGATGGCCTCGCGCAGCGTGGAATGCACGCAGACCTCGGTGGTGACACCGCACAGCAGCAGGCGGCGGATGCCGAAGGCGCCCAGCAGCGCGCCCAGCGTGGTCTTGTGGAAGGCGCCATAGCCGGGTTTGTCGATCACGTGTTCGCAAGACAGCGGGCGCAGCTCGGGCACGAAGTCGTGGCCCTGTTCGCCGCGCACCAGCAGGCGGCCCAGGGGGCCGGCGCTGCCGATGGGTGCACCGGCCGCCACGCTGCGCGCGAGCTTGGCGGGCGGGCAGTCCGAGAGGTCGGGCAGGTGGCCTTCGCGCGTGTGGAACACGTGCAGGCCGGCCGCGCGCGCGGCCACCAGCAGGGCCTTCACCTGGCCCACCACGGCCTGCATGCGCGCGATGTCCAGCCCGGCCTGGTGGGCGTAGCCGCCGGGGCTGCAGAAGTCGCGCTGCATGTCGATGACGATGAGCGCCGTGGTCGAAGGGTCGAGGTCTTGCAGGGAGGTCATGGGCGGGTGAATCCGGTGGTGATGGCGCCCGCCATGCGGCGCGCCACCTCGTCGGCGAGCAGTTGTCCCTTGACCGCGTCGGAGCCTTTGGCGGACGAGAGCACGCCCGAGGGCGGCACCCAGTCGGTGCGCGGCGGGTACATGTCATACGGCGGGAAATCGGCCGGGCCGTCGTCGGGCAGCAGGTCCATGCGCACCAGGCTGGGGTGGTGGTGCAGCATCATCGACGTCTCCAGCACGGCCGCGTGTTCCAGCGCGAAGCCGGGGAAGCCCTCGGGGAACACGTGGCCCAGGGTCTCGGGCGTCATGAAGTCCCAGTATTCGAGCCGCATCACCTGCAGCGCGCAGGCCGGGTCGGCGGCCCTGGCGTCGCGCAGGCCGAGGTCGATGCCTTCGATGAGGAACCACTGGTTTTCGTAGTGGCCGTTGACGACCACCAGCTTGTCGACGCCGTGGCGCGCGAACTCGCGCACCGCATCGCGCACCTGGCCGATCAGCGTGGCGGCGTCGACGCTGGTGGTGCCGCAGAAGTGCTGGCCGCCGCCGCACTTGGGCTGCGACTTGTAGCCGTAGCTCAGCGTGGGCGCGACCAGGCCGCCGACGAGCGCGGCGGTGTCGGCCGCCACGGCCGCAGCGAGCAGGCCGTCGGTGCCCAGTGGCAGGTGCGGGCCGTGCTGTTCGAGCGCGCCCACGGGCAGCAGCACGGGCGGGTGCTCGGTGCGGATGCGCCGCTGGTAGTCGACCCAGGAAAGCTGGTTCATCCAGACGGTGGTGTTCATGGCGTGCGGGGGCCGCTGGCGGCGATGGGGTGGGGGGCGGGTGTCTCGGTCATGGTCGGGTCGGCGGGCGGGAACAGGGCCTCGGCCAGCGCCGCACAGCTGATCAGCGCGCCGCCGGCCCAGCCCATCGGGCTGAGGCTCTCCCCACCGAATGCAATGGCCGTGCCCACCGACACGAGCAGCTCGGCCAGCAGGATCACGCCGGCGCGGCTGCTCTCCAGGTGGCTCACGCCGTACTGCCAGGTCACCGTGGCCAGCAGCATCCAGCCAAAGCCGTAGGCCAGCAGCGCGATCCAGAGCCACGCACCGATGGCGGGCAGCTCGCGCCCGGACAGTGCGGTGGCGACGGCCGAGAGCAGTCCACAGCCCACAAAGACGGCGAAGGTCTTGGTGCGCAGCGGCACGCGGTGCGCGGCGCGCGCGATCACGTTGTTGGCCGCGAAGGCGAGGCCGGCCGAGAGCGAGAGCGCGTCGACCCAGGTGAAGGCCAGCGCCTCGGCGCCGCCCAGGCCCGGCCCGCCGAGCACCAGCCACAGCCCGACGATGGCGCCGGCCACCGCCGCCCAGCGCGCGGGCGGGATGCGCTCCTTCAGGAACAGCCAGCCGCCCAGCACCGACCACACGGGCGAGAGGTAGAACAGGAACATCACCCGCGCCACGTCGCCCAGCATCACCGCGTTGACGAACGAGGTGTTGGCCCAGCCGCCGACCAGCGTGAGCGCGAGCACCAGGCCCCACTGCGTGCGCCAGGCGGCGCGGTCGTGCCAGAGCAGCGCCACGGCCAGCACGCCCACCGAGCCGTAGGTGAGCAGTGAGACCAGCGGTCCGGGCAGGCCCTGGGCGATGAAGCCCTTCAGCGGCATCCAGGTCAGGCCCCAGAGCGTGGCCGAGAACAGCAGCACGGCCGTGGCGACGCGGTCGGTGGGGTGGGCGGGCAGCAGCTTCATGGGATTGCGTTCAGGGCATGACCGACCCGCCGTTGGGACCGAGCACCTGGCCGGTGTAGAAGCCCGACAGGTCGCAGGCGAGGAAGAGCGCGGTGGCGGCGATCTCCTCCGGCGCGGCCAGCCGGTGCTGCGGGATGGCGAGTTCCTTCTCCACCCACTCGGCGCTCATGTGTTCGAGCGAGACCATGGCGGTGGCCACCGGACCGGGCGCGATGGCGTTGACGCGGATCTGCTGCGGCGCGAACTCGCGCGCCAGCGATTTGGTCAGGCCCATCACGCCGGCCTTGGCCGCGCAGTAGGGCGCGTAGCGCTCGCGGCCCAGGATGCCGAGGTCGGACGCCATGTTGACGATGGCGCCCCGGCCCTTTGAAAGCATGCCGGGAATGAAGGCGCGGCAGACCAGGAACACGGCCTTGAGGTCCACGCCCAGCAGGCGGTCCCAGTCGGCCTCGGTGGTCTCCAGAAACGCCTTCTCCTGGATGACGCCGGCGTTGTTCACCAGCACGTCCACGGCGCCCACCGCTTCCGCCATGGCCTGCACCGCGACGGCTTGGCTCACGTCGGCCTGGATGGCCTGCGCACTGCCACCGGCGGTCCGGATCTGCTCGACCAGTGCGGCGGCGGCATCGGCCTGACCGAGGTGGTTCACCCAGACGGTGGCACCGGCCTGGGCCAACAGCAGCGCGGTGGCGCGGCCGATGCCCGTGGCGCCGCCGGTGATCAGCGCCGTGCGGCCCTGCAGGGAGAGGGTGGGCAGCGTCACAGCATCACCTCGCCATGGCTGGGGCACAGGCACTGACCGGTGAGCGCGGCCGAACCGTCGCTGGCCAGGAACAGGAAGGTGTCGGCCAGGTCCTCGGGCGTGAGCATCACCGGCACGGCCTGGCGCGAGAGGATCTCGCGTTCGACCTCGGCTTCGCTGCGGCCCTGTTCCCGTGCCATGACCGCGAGCGAGCGCATGGCGGCGGCGGTGCGCACCCAGCCGGGGCAGACGGCGTTGACGCGGATGCCGCGCGGGCCCAGCTCCAGCGCCAGCGAGCGTGTGAGGCCGACGATGGCGTGTTTGCTCGCACTGTAGGCCGAGAAGCCGGCCACGCCGATGCGACCCCAGATGGAGGACTGGTGGATGACGCTGGCGCCGCGCGGCAGATGCGGCAGCAGCGCGCGCGTGAGCCGCCACATGCCGCTGACGTTGTTGTCCAGCAGCGCGGCCCAGCGGGCGTTGGCGTCGTCGGACGCCTCATCGACAGGTGTCGGGTACTCGCTGCCGGCGTTGTGCACCAGCACGTCCAGCCGGCCGAAGCGGTTCGCCACCCGCGCGGCCGCTTCGTTGACAGCGGCGTCGTCGCCAAGATCACACACGGCGCTGTGCACCTGGCGGCTGTGCAGGGATTCGACCAGCGTGTCCAGCGGCGCGGCCTCGCGGTCGAGCAGCATCAGCCGCGCACCCTGCGCGAGAAAGGCGCGGGAGAGCGCCTGGCCGATGCCGCCGGCCGCGCCGGTGATGAGCACGGTGCGGCCTTCCAGGCCGTAGCGGACCGTCATACCGCGGTCAGGAACGAGACGCCCACCGCACCGATGAAGCCGTCGGCGCGGCGCGGCGTGCCGGGCGGCAGCACTTCGCCGTAGTCCTTGGCCAGCACACGCGTGACGCGGTGGCGGTGGTAGGCGCGCAGCAGCTCGCCCACGGTCACCACCTGCGGGCTTTGGTCCGCATACAGCTGCCGGTGCAGGGCCGGCAGCTGGTACCAGGGCGCGACGGGCCGCTCGTGGTGGGCGTTGTGGAAACCGAAGTTCAGCCACACCATGTTGAGCCATTTGGCGTCCAGGCCCACCACGTCGCTGTAGGTGTTGGCCTGCTCGTAGGCGCGGTCGCGCAGCTTGTCCTGCGGGATCGGCCTGTCGTCGAGGATGGGGTAGGCGTCGTAGGTGTGCTGGAAGCAGTCGGCAAAGCGCAGCAGGTGCACGAACAGCAGGTAGGCCAGCGCGTAGAGCGCCAGCGCCTTGAGCGACCACCACCCGAGCAGCGCCCAGGCCGCCAGCCGCACCACGGCCACGCCGATGATGCGACCGCGCGCGGCTTTCTTGCGTTCGTCCATGAAGGGCAGCGCGATGACGAAGCCGCGCATCACGAACTCCACCGCCGGGATGTGCAGCCACTCCAGCGCCAGGACCACACGGCGCACCAGGGGGCGCGCGCGCAGGAAGGCCTGGTGGTCGAAGGTGATGACGTCGGCGCGCTCGACGTGGTGGCGCATGTGCTTGCGGCGCAGGTCGTCGAAGCTGGCGTAGGCGCTGCCGTTGATCCAGCTCATGGCCACGCCCCAGCGCTCGTTGGCCTGCGGCGTGCGGAAGATGGCCTGGTGGGCGAACTCGTGGATGAAGTAGGCCGACCAGGTGAGGGTGAGCGCGACCAGCAGCACGCCGGCGGCGTTGAGCCACCAGGCGCTCTGGCCGAGCATCCAGAGGCCGGCGGGCCAGCCCAGCACGGTCACCGCGAGGGCGAGCGTGTTGGGCAGCGCGCCGTCGGCGTGCCGGAACAGGGCGGGCATGGCGCCTCCTGTCTTACTTGGCCAGGGCCTTGACCAGGGAGGCGTCGAAGGTCGCCTCGGTGGCGGGGATGGCGCTGATCTGGCCCTTGGCCTTGAGCAGCTGGCCGATGACTTCGCCGCTGGCGTAGTAGGAGGTGGTTTCCTTGGCGGGCAGGAAGGCCTTGGGCATCTCGGCCAGCGGGATGTTGTAGACGCCGCCCATCTGTTCCTTGGCTTCCTTGGCGGAGACGCCCATGAACTTGCCGATGATCTTGGCGGCCTCGTCGGGCTTGGCCTTCATGTAGGCCATGCCGTCGAGGTAGGCCTTGATGAGGCCGCTGATCTCGGCGGGCTTGGCCTTGATGGCCTTGTCATCGAACACCAGCACGTCGGCGATCAGGCCGGGCGCGTCCTTGGACGAGAACACCACCTTGAACTTCTTGCCGCCGCCCTGACCGAGGATCTGCGACAGGCTGGGTTCGTAGGTCACGCCAATCGGCAGCTGGCCCGAGGCCATAGCCGCCGGCACGGCTTCGGGCGTCATGCTGACGGGGCTGATGTCCTTCTCGCTCAGGCCGTTGACCTTGAGCGCGTAGGACAGCAGGAAGTCGCTGGGCGAGAGCGGGTTGTAGCCGATCTTCTTGCCCTTGAAGTCCTTGACCGACTTGATCGAGCCGTCGGCCACGATGGCGTCGCCGCCGTTGGAATAGTCGATGGGCATGACCACCTTCATGGCCTTGCCCGCCGCGACCTGGCCGACCACCTGGTCATACGTCAGCATGCCGCCGTCCACCGCGCCCGAGGCGATGGCGGGCGGGATCAGCGCCGGATCGGTGAAGACCTGCAGCGAGACCTTGAGGTTGTACTTCTTGAACAGGTCCAGCGACTCGGCCACGTAGAACGGGCCGTAGCCGATCCACACCACGGTGGCGATCTTCATGTTGGTGGGGGCGGCCATCGCGGCGGCCGTGGCCAGCGAGAGCGCGGCGCCCAGCGCGGGCTTGAACAGCCGGCCGAGCAGGGAAGACGAAGAGGTGGACGCTGCGGGAGAGGAGAAGAGACCAGCCAGTTTCATGGGAAAGCTCCGGTTGATGTGGGACGGGCGCAGGAGAGACGATCTGATGTCGTTCTCCCGGGCTTTTGTCCCTCCGTGGAGCCTGCGATGAGGCCGGCCCACTCTCGGACCAGACCCTGCGTTGCCGCAGACGGAACCCTAGTGGACCTACGCACGAGCCGCTGCAACCACCGGTCACAGACCGCTCATCCATGCTGATACCCCCCAATGCATGGAGCGTGCCAGGGTGGGCGGGGCCTTTGAAGGCGCACGACGCACCAAAGCGCGTCAGAAACCCGGCGGTTCGGGCCGGCGGTGAACAGACTTGGTGCGCCGTGCCATCAGGCACGGGGCGGCGGCTCAGTCGTCGCCCAGGTCCTTGCCGTGGTTGCTGCGCCAGATCGCGCGCAGCAGCCAGATGGCGCCGGCAAACGCGCTGGCAAATCCCAGGAAGCCGAAGGCCGGCAGGCCGAACAGCGTGGGGCCGCCCTGCACCGTCATGACGATGGACGAGCCGACGATCAGGGCCGCGATCAGCAGCGCCATCGCCAGCCGGTTGGCCGCGCGGTCGATCTGGTCGCCCACGCGCTTGAGGTGGGCGATGTCGATGCCCACGTGCACCTTGCCGCGGCGCGCGTTGCGCAGCAGCCGCGTGAGGTCGTCGGGCAGCTGCTCGGCCACCGACAGCGCCCGGCGCAGCGTCTTCCAGGCGCGGGTGGCCATGGCCTTGGGCTGGTAGCGCGCGCGCACCACCTGCCGCAGCAGCGGCAGCGCCTCGCTGGTCATGTGGAAGTCCGGGTCCAGCCCGCGGCCCATGCCTTCGAGCGTGATGAAGGCCTTGATCAGCAGCGCCAGGTCGGACGGCAGGCCCAGCTGGTGGCCGCGGAGGATGGCCGTCACGTCGCCCAGCATCTGGCCCAGGTTCAGCTCGGCCAGCGGGGCGCCGTGGTACTGGTCGACGAAGGTCTCGATCTCGGTCTCCAGCGAGGACAGGTTGGCGGTGTGCGCGTCGCCGGCCCAGTCCAGCAGCACGTCGGCCACGGTGCGTGGGTCGCGCTCGACCAGGCCCATCAGCAGCTGCAGCAGCTCCTCGCGGCGGCGCGCCGAGAGGCGGCCGACCATGCCGAAGTCGATGAAGGCGATGCGGTTGTCCGGCAGGTAGAACACGTTGCCCGGGTGCGGGTCGGCGTGGAACAGGCCGTCCTGCACGATCTGCTTGAGCACCGCCTGGGCGCCGCGGCGCGCCAGCAGCGTGCGGTCCAGCCCCTGTTCGTCCAGCATCGCGAGCTCATGGCCTGCGATGCCCTGGACGAAGTCCTGCACGTTCACACGGGCCTTGGTGTAGGCCCAGTGCACCCGGGGTACCACGATCCAGGGCAGGCCGGTCATGTTGGTGGCGATGCGCTCGGCGTTGCGGCATTCGCTGGCCAGGTCCAGCTCGCGGCGCAGCGACTGCGCCAGCTCGCGCACCAGCTGCTGCGGGCGGTAGGGCTTGAGCGCGGGCAGCTCGGCCTCGGCCACCGCGGCCAGGCGGCCCATCAACCGCAGGTCGGCCTCGATGGTGCGGTCGATACCGGGGCGGCGGATCTTGACCACCACCTCGGTGCCGTCGTGCAGCTGGGCGCGGTGCACCTGCGCGATCGAGGCCGCCGCCAGCGGCTCGGTGTCGAAGCGCGCGAACACCGCCTCGGGCTCGCCGCCCAGGTCCTCGCGCAGCTGCGGCCGCAGCTCGTCCAGCGGCAGGCCGGGCACGTTGCTGTGCAGCTTCTCGAACTCGGCGATGTACTCGGGGCCGAACAGGTCGGCGCGGCCCGCGAGGATCTGACCGAGCTTGACGAAGGTGGGCCCCAGCTCTTCGAGCACCAGGCGCAGCTGCACCGGCGGCTCCAGCTTCGCCAGGTCGGCCGCGTGCTCCCAGCGCAGCGCGTGGCCGGCACGTTCCAGCCGGTCCGCCAGGCCCAGCCGGCGCACGCTGTCGCCGAAGCCATGACGGATGAGCACACCCAGAATCTGGTTGAGGCGGCCCATGTCGCGGGCCGAACCCAGGGTTTCGATCAGCATGCGGCCATCATAGGCCGCTCCCTGCCTGGCGTCGCTCACCGCAACGCCAGCGACTCCCGCTTCCATGCAGGGTCAGGCCAGCGCGAGAACGGGCCCAGGGCCTCGGCGTCGAAGGCGGTGCGTTCGGGTGTGAGCGTCGCCAGCTTCACCACCTCGAAGCGGCGGATGGTCTTGCCTTCGGCCATGGCCTCGCGCGCCACCAGCAGGCGCTGGCCGCCGGGTTCCCAGCCGGCGAATTCGGCGTAGCCGGTGCCGGGCTGCAGCGCGGCGGGGGGCAGCACCTGCACGCCCCAGCCGCCCGCGTCCTTCCTGAACACCCAGAGTTCGCGCCAGCCGTCCACCGGCTGCACCGCCAGCGCGAGCGCCGTGCCTTCGCGGTTGGGCGCGGCCGAGGCGGCCCAGACCTGGCCCCAGCTGCAGCGCTCGGCCAGCGCGGGGGCGTCGGCCTTGGCCTTCGGGTCGCGCAGCATCACGCAGGTCTGGCCGTCGTCGGCGCGGCGGGTGGCGACGGTGAGGCGGCCGGATGTGGCGACGACGGGCGCGGCGGCCCAGCGCACGGCATTGACGCGCACGGCGGCGGCGTGGAAGCGGGCCAGGTCGTCGTCGACCAGCTCGGCCTTCTCGATGCGGCCGATGGCGTCGATGGCCTGGCGGGCGGCGTTGCGCGCGGTGTCGGCGCTGTCGCGCTGGGCGCGGGCGTAGGCGATGCGGCTCCAGACTTCGGCCTGGCGCGTGGCCAGGCGGGCGCGCCAGTGGGGCGCGAGCGAGGGCGCGTCGGCGCGGGCCAGCAGGTCGGCCAGGCCTTCGTCGAGCGCCTCGCGGTCGGCGATGCGGGCCGGCTGCTCCAGGCACTCGACGCGGGTCAGCGCCAGCGCGGCACGGGCCTTCTGTTCGGCGCTGGCGGCGGACATGGCGAGCAGGCGGCGGAAGGCGTCGCCGTCGTAGCAGACGGTCATGCGACCTTCCAGCTCACGGGTCACAAGCTGTACGCCATGGCGGCGCGCGACATCGAGGTGCGCGGTCAGCAGCGCGTCGTCGACGCGGCCGGCGCCGACGGTGGCGCGCTCGGCCAGGCGTTCGGCCTGGCGGGCGATGGCGTCCATGACGGTGGCGCCCTGCGCGCCCTGCAGTGCGGCCGCGGGCAGGGCCTGGATGGCTGCGGCGGCCAGCGCCAGGCCCAGCGGTTCGGCGCCGGGCTGCTCGCTCACGAAGCCCAGCAGGGCCAGCAACTGCGGCGCTTCGGCGGCGTCGCCGGCCACGCGCATCAGCTGCGTGGCGCGCACATAGCCGCCGCGCTCGCGGTGGTGGTCCCAGACCTGCAGGAAGTCGCCTTTGGCGCCGCGGATCTCCAGCGCCTCGCCACGCCAGAGCAGGGTCTGGCTGGCGGCGCTCTCGCGCGGGGCGGCGCGCAGGGCGACCTTGTCGCGCGTCACCAGGCCGACGGTGGTGGCGGGTGCGGAGGTCGCAGCACGTGCGGTGGCGGTGTAGAGCGTGGCGGCCAGCGCGATGGCCAGGGTGCCGGCCCAGAGGTAGCGGGCCCAGCGGGTTTTGGGTTTGAAGCTCATCTCACTGCTCCCCGTGGTCGCCGGACATCTCGGCATCGGCGCTGGCGTCGCGCGGCGCGGCGGCGACGTTGCCCAGCAGGTTGTTGCCGATGAAGCCGTTGGTGTTCGGCGGCGCGATGATGACCTGCACCTTGTCGCTCAGGCGGTCGGCCATGGTCTTCTGGATCAGCAGCGGGTGCTTGGTGATCAGCGCACCTTCGAGCGCCATCTGCTCGGCATTGACCTTGCCGATGTTCTTGAGGCGGTAGGCCTCGGCGTCGGCCAGCTTCTGGCGCGCCTCGGCCTCGCCGGTGGCCTCGATGCGGCGCGCCTGGGCTTCGCCCTCGGCCTGTTTGACGCGCGAGACGCGCGCGGCCTCGGCTTCCAGCTGGCGCTGTTCGATCTGGCGCTGCTTGAGCGGCAGCACGTGCTTCATCGCCTCTTCCTGTGCCTTGGCCGCGATCACCTGTTCGCGCGCCGCGGCCTCGGCCGCGACCTCGCGCCGCGCCTTCTCGGCCGCGGCGGTCAGTTCGCTTTCCTTGACCTGCTTCTCGCGCAGCTCCAGCGTGTAGCGCATCTTCTCGGCCGACAGGCCTTCGGTCAGCAGCACCTCCATGCCGCGGCGGTAGTCCTCGGGCAGGTCGATCTGGCCGATGTGCACCGAACGCAGCAGCAGGCCGTCGGTTTTCAGGCGCTCGCGGATCTGGGTCTCGATGTCCTGTTCGATCTGCGCGCGCTGCGAGGAGAAGATCTCGCGCACCGTGTGGCGCGCGACGATCTTGTAGACCGTGGCCTGCACGGCGGGTTCGACGATCTGCGCATCGATGTCCTTGGGGTAGCTCACGGCCTGGGCGCCGCCGATGCGCGAGGGGTCGATGGCGTAGCGCACCCGCAGGTCCATGCCGATGGACAGGCCTTCGACGGTCTGTGCGGGTGAGGCGCCGTCGGCGGTGGCCATGGCGGCCGCGGTCCAGCTGCGGTCCTGCAGCGAGAGGGTGGCCAGCTGGTGCAGGCCGGGCAGCACCCACACTGGGCCTTCTCGCCAGACGCTGGTGTCGCCGGTGAGGTTGTTGGTGCGCACGGCCAGGTGGCCGGGCTCCAGCGGTTGCACCGGCGGGTGATTGACGAGCACCCAGGCGGCGCCCGCGGCGACGGCGGCGGTGCCGAGGGTGAGCAGCACGGGGCGCAGCGGGACCGGCTGGCGCGCTGCGCGGTCCACCGCTTCTGCGCCCGTCGTGTCGCCGTCCGCGGCGGCAGTGGCGGCAGTGGCGGAGCGTGTGCCACGCAACCATTGCGCCAGGGCCAGTCGGGTGGAACGGGTGAGGGTCTTGAGTCGGTACAGCATGGTGTCCTCCGGGTGTTGTGGCCGGCGTTCCCAACCGCGGGTCCGCCATGCCCTGCATCGTTCCGGAGCGGCGCGGAAGTCTCAATGCGGCCGCCGGGCGGATGCACCGCCGGCCCCGGAAGAAAAACTCACAGGGGCTCCACCCGGGGCGCTTCGATAATCGGCCCATGCCCTCCGTAGCCGTGATCGAAGACGACCGCCCCACCAGCGACCTGCTGGCCGGCTGGATCAAAGCCGCACGCCCCGAACTGACCGTGCACCAGTGGTTCGACCGCGACAGCGCCGAGGCCGCGCTGGCCACCGAGCGCTACGAACTGGTGGTGCTGGACATCGAGCTGGGCCGCGAGCGGCACGCGGGCGTGGCGATCATCAACACCATCAACAAGCTGCACCAGGGCACGCCGGTGCTGGTGGTCTCGGCCATGCCGGCCGCCATCTACCGCAGCATCATGAAGGCGCTGGACGCCTGGGACTACCTGCAGAAGACCACCTTCGACGAGGCCGAGTTCGTCGAGACCTTCCTCGACATCCTGCGCAGCGCGCGGGCGCAGAAGGGCGCCGAACCGGTGGCCGCGGCTGACGACGAGCTGAGCCTGGACCCGCTGTGGCAGCGCAGCCCGACCTGGCGCGGCCAGCGCATCAACCTGCCGCTGACCGCGCAGCGCATTCTGGCGGTGCTGGTGCAAAAGAAGGGCCAGACCGTGAGCTACGAGGACCTGTTCGAGGTGGTCAAGAGCGGGCGCAACCGCGACAACGTGCGCAAGCACGTGAGCGCAATCCGCGACGCCTTCCGCGATCTGGACCCCACGTTCGACGCCATTGAAAACGTGCCGATGCGCGGCTTCCGCTGGTCGCGATGAAATTCGGCCCGCTGGATCTCCCCTCGCTGCCGGCGCTCGCGCTGCCGCGGCTGCCGCTGGCGGCGTTCCGGCGGCGCATCGTGTTCCACACCGTGTTCGTGCTGCTGGCGCTGGCGGTGGTGGGGCTGGCGCTGACGCTGCTGGCCGAGGAGAAGCAGCGCGCGCGGGCGCGCTACGAGGCGGGCTTTCGCCAGACGCTCTCCACCTTGGCCGCGCAGCTGCGCCACCCCACCGGACAACTCGCGCTGATCAACGCCGACGCGGTGGCGCCGTCGCAGGCCGGGATCTCGCCCGTGGTGCTGCCGTTCTCGGCGCTGGACTACTCCGACCCGTTCAAGGCGCGGCAGGCCGTGGAGATGAGCGGTTGCGCGGTGCACTGGCCGAACGATGGCGGGCAGCTGTGCGTGGGCGTGGGCAACAGCGCCTACGCCGGCGGTGTGGTGTATCTGGTGGCCGACCTGGTGCTGCCGCCGGCGGTGGCGCGCGAGAAGGGCACGCTGGAACTCGACCCGGTGAGCCACGCGGTGATCCGGGCCGAGACGTCCGCCGGCACCGAGCGCTGGGTCGCGCCTTTCGAGGCACCCGGCGATGCGCCGGCCGACCTGGGCGACGGCGGGCTGCGCGGCCGCGTGACCGGCTTCGCCGGCGAGGGCTCGCTGCTGGTCAAGGGCTCGCTGCCGGTGCGCGATTTCCGCGGCTGGCTCTGGCAAGAGGCCGGTTGTGCGGCGCCGGGACAGGCCCTGCCGGATTGCGCGCGGCGCAGCCTGCTGTCGCTGCGGGTGCCGGTGGAGGCCTGGCGCCGCGCGCTGTTCGCCCAGGGCACGCGCACCTGGCCGCCGGCCGACCTGGCGCAGACGCGGCTGCACCTGCAGTGGGTGGCGCCGGGCGGGCAGGTGCTGTTCGACAGCGCACGGACGGGCGCGGTGCAGCCGTTTTCGCTGCAGCAACTGGCGGGCACGCTGTCCGCAGGCGAGGTGCTGCGCATCGAGCGCCTGGGCGGCGCCGCGCCGCAACTGGTGACGCAGCTGCGCGGCCAGGCGCAGGGCGAGGGCGTGGCCGCACCCTGGCTCACGCGCCTGGTCCTGCGGCTGCCGTCGGGCGACACGCGCACGCAGGTGTCGGCCAGCGAGACCGTGAGCACCTCCAGCGGCCGTTACCAGCTCAGCCTCAGCGGCGAGCTGGCCAGCGTGGACCGCAGCCTGAGCGCGACGGCCACGCGCATGAGCGGTTTTGTCGGCGCGATGCTGGCGGCCATCCTGCTGGCCTGGCTGGTGATCGAGCTGGGCCTGATCCGCCCGGTGGCGCTGCTGACGAAACGCGCCGCGGCGCTCAACTACAACATGCAGGACCCGCAGGTCGAGCGCCGGCTGGGCGATCTGGAGGTGCGCGACATGGCCGGCCGCGACGAGATGGGCATTCTCGCGAGCACGCTGGCGGCGCTGCTGCAGCGGGTGAAGGAGGGCGTGCGGCGCGAGCACCTGCGCAACGAGCAGGAGCGCGACATGTGGCAGGCCGTGGGCCACGAGATCATGTCGCCGCTGCAGTCGCTGATGGTGCTGCACGGCGACGCCGCCGACCCGAGCCACCGCTATGTGCAGCGCATGCAGCAGGCGGTGCGCGTGCTCTATGGCACGGCCTCGCCGAGCGAGGCGATCACGGCGGCCACGGTGGAGGTGGACGCGCTGGACCTGGACACCTTTCTGCGCCATGTGGCCGAGAACGCGCCGTATGCGGGCATCGCCGACGTGGTCTACACGCCGGCCGGTGCGCCGGTCTGGGTGCAGGCCGACGAACACTCGCTGGAAGACGTGGTGACCCATGTGCTGCGCAACGCCGACCGCTACCGCCCGGCCGGCACGCCGATCACGCTGGCGCTGCCGGGCGTCGGCGAGGCCATGGTGGCGCTGGCGATCCGCAACAGCGGCCCGGCGATTCCCGAGCCGCTGCTGGACAAGGTGTTCGACTACGGCGTGAGCGACGGCGCGGCCAACGGCGGGCAGGGCGAGGGCCGGGGCCAGGGCCTGTTCGTCGCGCGCACCTACATGGCCAAGATGGGTGGCACCATCACGGCCGCCAACGTCGCAGGCGGCGTCACCTTCACGCTGCGCCTGCCGCGCGCCGCTTCACGCACTTCTCCTTCCGCATGAACCGCATCGCCGTCATCGACTTTGAAACCACCGGCACCTCGCCGAACCTGGGCGACCGCGCGACCGAGGTCGCGATCGTGATGACCGAGGGCGGGCGGGTGGTGGACCGCTACCAGAGCCTGATGAACGCGGGCGTTTACATCCCGGCTTTCATCACGCAGCTGACGGGCATCACCAACGCGATGGTGCAGGCCGCACCGTCGGCGGCGCAGGTGATGCGCGAGGCCGCGCGCTTTGTGGGTGATGCGCCGATGGTGGCGCACAACGCGGGCTTCGACCGGCGCTACTGGCAGGCCGAGCTCGCGTTGTGCGGCCTGCCGGCGTTGCAGCCCTTTGCCTGCACGGTGCTGCTGTCGCGCCGGCTGTACCCGGAGGCACCGAGCCACAAGCTGGGGCAGCTGGTTGACTGGTTCGGCCTGCCACGAACCGGGCAGGCGCACCGGGCGCTGGCGGATGCGGAGATGGCGACCGAGCTGCTGGGACGCATCCGGCACGACCTAATGCTCAAGCACGGTGTGGCTCGGCCGGACCACGCCTTCCTCTGTGCCCTGCAGGCCTGTTCCAAGGCTGCTCTGCCGAAGTTCTTTGCCCGTCAGGTGGCTGCGCTGGCCTGATTCATTTCGTTCGTCCCGTTTCTTTCGTTGCTTTGGCTCAGAGCCGGGTGTGCGCCTGGGCGTTCTCCGGCCCACACGCACACCCGGCTCCAGAGACTGCACTGTTCACCAAGGAAACGAAAACAGTTCAGTCCCGAAGCAAGCCAGCCAAAGACAAAGACCCGGCCACCGCAGGTACAGAAGGCGCCTGCCACGACAGACCAGACTCCCGCGCCCACCCCTGCAACTCACCCGAGGCCGAAGCCCGCGCCACCACCCGGTTCACCGCCTCCAGCAACTCCGCCTTCGACGACAGCGCCACCCAGCCCAGGTTGATCCCCAGCGGCCGCGCCGGCCCCGCCTGCAAGGTCGTGACCGGCTTGCGCGCCCGGTGCGTGTCGAACGCCGCGGAAGGCACCAGCATCGCGTCCACACGGCCACTCTCCAGCGCCGCCCAGGCGTCTTCACGCTGCCCCAGCGACACCATGTCCTTCGCCAGCGCACCACCCCCGTACATCGCCACCAGCGTGCCTTCGAGCGTGCCCGCCACCGCGGCCACCTTGCGACCCTTGAGTTCACCCAGCGACGCCACGGCCGGTGCCCCGGCGCGCTGCACGATCACCAGCGCCGTGCCCTGGTAAGGCTGGCTCGCCGCCAGCGTGCCCAGGGCGACCCACGGCCGCTCGCGCGGCGGCTTGGCGCCCGGGTGGTCCGGCGTCTTGAAGCGCTCGCGCGTGGGCGGACCGAGGTCCGAGGCCAGCAGCGGAAAGCCGCTCGCCAGTTCGCACAGCCCGGCCGAGAGCATCGCGTTGACTTCGTGCGTCAGCATCGCCTCCTTCTCCACCTCGGGCTCGAAGGGCATGAGCTTGAGTTCCCGCCCCAGCTCGCGCGCCACCGCCTCGGCCAGCTTCACGTCGAAGCCCGTGACCTGGCCCTTGCGCGCCACTGAGAACGGCGGGTTGTCCTCGGCCATGCAGACGGTCAGTGGTGCCGCCTGCGCGAAGGCCAGCACGGGCGCGAGCAGCAGCGGCGCCAGCAGCGCGCGCAGGGTGCTCACAGTTCTTTTCCTCCACGCGTCGCCACGTAGTTCCACAGCAGCTCGATGGCCTCCGGCTCCAGCGCGCCC
The DNA here is from genome assembly GCF_031020795.1 of Hydrogenophaga pseudoflava. Lineage (GTDB taxonomy): Bacteria > Pseudomonadota > Gammaproteobacteria > Burkholderiales > Burkholderiaceae_C > Hydrogenophaga > Hydrogenophaga pseudoflava_A. Next base: position 317,798 of record NZ_JAVHJP010000005.1, on the reverse strand, counting down.
TTGAACGAGGGCATGTTGCCCTTGCCGTTGGTCACGGAGTTGTAGAAGCGCTCGCGCTGTTCGGTGGGGAACTTGCGCAGGTCGTAGACCGTGGTGCCTGCGTTGACCATGTTGCGGCCGTGGCACTGCGCGCAGGTGCGGTGGAACTGCTCGCGGCCTTTCTCCACCGCTTCGGCGGAGAAGGGCGCCGCGGGCGGCATCGCCACCGGCAGCGTCTGGGCCGGCACCGTGTTCGACTGTGCCAGCGCCGCGCCCGTGAGGGCGAGCGCGCACAGGATGGGTTCACGCCAGCGCATCGTCAGTCGACCGCAAAGGTCCACACCGAACCGCCGGCGGGCACATTGGCCATGCGCTCGTCGCCCAGCAGCGCCCACACACCACCCGCGCCCGAAACGATGCTCACGTACTGCTTGCCCTGGTGCTCGAAGGTCACGGGCAGGCCGATGATGCCGCTGCTGGTCTGGAACTCGTAGAGCTTCTTGCCGTTGTTGGCGTCCACCGCGATGAACTCGCCGGTGGCCGCGCCGGTGAACACCAGGCCGCCCGCGGTGGAAAGCGTGCCGGCCATGCTCGGCTGGCCGGGCCAGGGCATCTGCCACTTGCTCTTGCCGGTCATCGGGTCGATGGCGCTGAGGTGACCGTGCGGCTCGTTCTTGGGCATGTTCACGCCGCGGAAGTTCACGCCCAGGTACCACTCGCCCTTCTTGTACTCGGGCTTGGCCAGCTGGTAGGGCCAGCTCATGTTGAGGGTGTTGGCGTAGGCCAGGCCCGTGGCCGGGTTCCACGACATCGGCGTCCAGTTCTTGCCGCCGACCACGCTGGGGAAGATCTCCACGTCTTCACCCGCACGGGCCCTGCGGTCGATGTCCGTGGGCACCGGGCGGCCGGTCTTGAGGTCGATGCGTTCGGCCCAGTTCACCTTCACGTAGGGGTTGGCCGCGAGCAGCTCGCCGCTGGCGCGGTCGAGCACGTAGAAGAAGCCGTTGCGGTTGGCCTGGGCCAGCACCTTGCGGTCCTTGCCGCCGACCTTCATGTCGACCAGCATGCCCACTTCGGTGGCGTCGTAGTCGTAGGGGTCGTTGGGGCTGAACTGGTAGTGCCACACCAGCTCGCCGGTCTTGGGCCGGATGGCCACGACCGAGGCGATGTAGAGGTTGTCGCCCTGGCGCGCGTTCGGGTTCCAGGGGCCGCCGTTGCCCGTGCCCCAGTAGACCAGGTCGAGTTCGGGGTCGTAGGCCCCGGTCAGCCAGGTGGGGGCGCCGCCCTTCTGGTGGGTGTCGCCGGGCCAGGTGTTGCCGCCCTTCTGGTCGGGCGCGGCGGTGGTGTAGAAGCGCCAGAGCTGCTTGCCGGTGGCCGGGTCCCAACCGTCGATGAAGCCGCGCGTGCCGTATTCGCCGCCGGCGATGCCGGTCAGCACCACGCCATTGGCGATCAGCGGCGCGCTGGTCATGGCCTGGCCGTTCTGGTAGTCGGCGGCCTTGCTCTTCCACAGCTGCTTGCCGGTCTTGGCGTCCATCGCGACCACGTGCGCGTCCAGCGTGCTGCGGAACAGCTTGCCGTCGTAGATCGCGGCGCCGCGGTTGAGGATGCCGCAGCAGGCCATCTTGAACACGTCCTGCGGCAGTTCGATCTCCTGCTTCCAGATCTGCTTGCCGGTGGCGGGGTTGATCGCCACGGTGGTGTTGTGGGTGGTCACGTACATCACGCCGTTGTGCACGATGGGCTGCGACTCCTGGCCCTGCGGGTTGTTCAGGCTGTAGGCCCACACGGGGCGCAGCTTGGCCGCGTTCTTCGTGTTGATCTGCTTGAGCGGGCTGTAGCGCTGGTTGTTGTAGCCCATGCCGTAGGTGAGCACGTCGCCGGGCGTGGCGTGGTCGCGCCGGAGGTCGTCCAGGGACTGGGCGTGCAGGCTGGTGGCGAGCAGCGCGAGCGCGGCCGCACCGGCCCATCGGGTGGTCTGTTGCATGGAGGTCTCCTGTGGGGTGAGGCGGTGCCTCGTTGTTGTGGCTGTCCTTTTTCATTGTGGGAATTTGGGCGCCGCCGATCACGTCCGGGTTTTCCCGGTGGGAAAAGTGTTCTGCGGTGGAACACTCCCCCACACCGCCGCAACGGACGCGAGACTTCGCCCCCACGAACACCATGCGCGCCACCCACCGAACCCTGTCCACCCAGGACCTGCCGCCGCAGCCCTTCTTCCAGACGCCCGAGCAGCGCGCCGCGCTGGCGCGCCAGCGCTTCTTCGAGGAGCAGCAGCACCCGGCCGGTCTGGTCAGCGAGGCGGTGATCCGCTCCTGGGGCCGCAGCCGCACGCTGGGTCACGCCAGCCACAAGATGCCGGCGCTGGACCCGGTCAACCGCAGCGCCCTCAGCGCCGCGCTGGCGCGCAACCGGCACCTGCTGGAGGCCGCGCACGACGAGCTGCGGCAGCTCGAGGCCGCGCTCGCGGGCACCGCCAGCCGCCTGATGCTGACCGATGCGCAGGGGATCATCGTGCACGCCTCGCGCGGCAGCGGCGACCCCGAGCAGAAGGTGCTGGACGCGGCCACGCGCGTGGGCGTGCACCTGGCCGAGGAAGTGCTGGGCACCACGGCGCCCGGCATCGTGGTGCAGACCGGCATGGCCTGCACCGTGCAGTGCTGCGAACACTTCTACGAGCTGTTCGGCCAGGTGCGCTGCGCGGCCGCGCCGATCCATGATGTGCACGGCCGGCTGGTGGGCGTGCTGGACGTGTCCACCGAGTCGCGCGCCTTCGGCTTCGATGCCGCGGCCGTGGTCGGCGTGTACGCCACCTCGATCGAGAACCGCCTGCTGCAGGCGCAGTCCGACGAGCACCTGGTGCTGCACTTCCAGGCCGCGCCCGCTCTGCTGGGCACGCCGATGGAGGGCCTGGCCGGCGTCGACCACGGCGGTCGCGTGGTCTGGGTCAACGCCACCGGCCACAGCCTGCTGGGCCGCCCCTCGCGGCCCGAGGTGGCGCCGGTGGAGGAGCTGTTCGGCCAGGGCCTGTCGCAGCTGCTGCCGCTGTGCGGCGCCACCGAGGCGCGGCGCCTGCAGCTGCCCAGCGGCCTGGGCATCTGGGTGCGCGCGACGCTGGGCCTGCGCGACGGGGTCGACTTCCGGCACGCGGTGGCCTGGCCGGCCGCCGTGCCGCCGGCACCCGAGCCGGTCCCGGTCGCCGAGCCCGCTGCGGCATCGCCTGCGCCGGTGGCCGCCCCTTCACTGGCCCAGACCCAGCAGCGCCTGATCGAGGACGCGCTGCAGGCCAACGGCGGCAACGTCGCGCGCACCGCTCGCCAGCTCGGCGTCTCGCGCGGGCTGGTCTACCGCCACCTGCGCAAATAGGCGCCGGCCCGGGTCGCCCGGCGCAGCGCTCAGGTTCCCGGGCGCGCGAGGACCTGCGTGCTATGGTCAAAAGCCTACCGACGACCTGCCCGCAGAGCCCGCACGTGAGCGAACAACCGATCCCATCTCCCCCGCCGGCCTGGCACGCGCTGGAACGTCCCCAGGTGCTGCAGCGCCTCGGCGGTGTGGCCCCGGACAAGGGGCTGGACCCGGAGGAAGCCGCCGCGCGACTGGCGCAACACGGCCTCAACCGCCTGCCCGAGCCGCCGCGCCGGCCCGCGTGGCAACGCTTTGTGCTGCAGTTCCACAACCCGCTGATCTATGTGCTGCTGGCCGCCGGTCTGGCCACGCTGCTGCTGGGCAGCCATGTGGATGCGGGCGTCATCCTGGGCGTGGTGCTGATCAACGCGCTGATCGGCCACATCCAGGAAGGCAAGGCCGAGCAGGCGCTGGCGGCCGTGCGCGGCATGCTGGCCGCGCGCGCCACGGTGCAGCGCGGCGGCGAGCGCCACCAGATCGATGCCGGCGAGCTGGTGCCGGGCGACATCGTCTGGCTGGAGCCCGGCGACCGCGTGCCGGCCGACCTGCGGCTGCTGCAGGTCCGCAACCTGCGCACGGTGGAAGCGGCCCTGACCGGCGAGTCGGCCGCGGTGGACAAGGACACCGGCGCAGCGACCGAGGGCGCAGCCCTGGGCGACCGCCACGGCATGGCCTTCTCCGGCACGCTGGTGGCGTGTGGCAGCGGCTGCGGTGTGGTGGTGGCCACCGGCAGCGCCACCGAGATCGGCCACATCGGCCAGCTGGTCAGCGAGGTGCAGACCCTGGCCACGCCGCTGACGCGCCGGCTCGACCGCTTCGCGCGCCAGATCACCGCCTTCATCCTCGGGGTGTCGGTGCTCACCATGGCCTGGGGGTACTTGGTCGCCGACATGCCGCTGTTCGACGTCTTCCTGGCGGTGGTGGGGCTGGCGGTGGCCGCCATTCCCGAGGGCATGCCGGCGGTGGTGACCATCGTGCTGGCCATCGGCACGCGGGTGATGGCGCGCAAGAAGGCCATCGTGCGGCGGCTGCCGGCGGTGGAGTCGCTGGGCTCGGTCACGGTGATCTGCAGCGACAAGACCGGCACCCTCACGCGCAACGAGATGACCGCCGTGCGCGTGGTGCTGCCGGCGCACGAGCTGGGCGTGACGGGCACCGGCTACGCGCCCGAGGGCGGCTTCCACCGAGAGGACGGCTCGGTGCTGCACCCGGGCGACGACGCCGCGCTGATGGCCCTGCTGCACTGCGCGCTGCTGTGCAACGACGCCCGCATCCACCGCGAAGACGACCAAGGCTGGGTGCTCACGGGCGATCCGACCGAGGGTGCGCTGACCACCCTGGCGCACAAGGCCGACCTGGACGCCACGGACGCGGCCCAGGCCTTCCCGCGGCTGGACGCGATCCCCTTCGAATCCGAGCGCCAGATCATGGCCACGCTGCACCACGACCACGCCGGTCACCACGAGCTGCTGCTCAAGGGCGCGCCCGAGCGCGTGCTGGCGCTGTGCACCAGCGAGTCGGGCGGGCGGCCGCTGGAGCGCGCGCGCTGGACGGCGGCGGTGGAGCGCGCCGGCGGCGCGGGCGAGCGCGTGCTGGCATTGGCCCGTTGCGACTGGCCGGCCGAACGCCGCGAGGTGGGCCTGGCCGACCTGACGCCGCGCTTCGAGATGCTGGGCCTGGTGGGCATCATCGATCCGCCGCGCGCGGAGGCCGTGGCCGCCGTCGCCGAATGCCGGCAGGCCGGCATCCGGGTCAAGATGATCACCGGCGACCACGCGGTGACGGCGGCGGCCATCGGACGCCAGCTCGGCCTGGAGGCCGACCGGGCGCTGACGGGCGACGTCATCGCCACGCTGGACGATGCGGCGCTGCGCCGCGCCGCCCGGGACACCGACGTGTTCGCACGCGCCAGCCCCGAGCACAAGCTGCGCCTGATCGCCGCACTGCAGGCCGAGGGCCAGCTGGTGGCCATGACCGGCGACGGCGTGAACGACGCCCCGGCGCTCAAGGTCGCCGACGTGGGTGTGGCCATGGGCGGCAAGGGCACGGACGCGGCGCGCGAGGCCTCGGACCTGGTGCTGACCGACGACAACTTCGCCACCATCGCGCGCGCCGTGCGCGAGGGTCGCGTGGTCTACGACAACATCAAGAAGTCGCTGATGCACATGCTGCCCACCAACGGCGGCGAGGCCGGCGTGATCCTGCTGGCGATCTTCGCCGGCCTGCCCTTGCCCGTGACAGCCGGGCAGATCCTGTGGGTCAACACCGTGACGGCGGTGACGCTGGCGCTCTCGCTGGCCTTCGAGCCGGCCGAGCCGCATGTGATGCAGCACCCGCCACGGCCGCCCCAGGAGCCGGTCATCACCCGCACCCTGGGCGGGCGCATCCTGTTCGTGATCGGTCTGATGATCGCCGCCACCTTCTGGGTCTTCCACTGGGAGCTCTCGCGCGGCTCGGCGCTGGAGACGGCGCGCACAGCGGCCGTGAACGCGCTGGTGGCCTGCGAGCTGTTCTACCTGTTCAACGTGCGCCACTTCACCCGCCACGCCTGGCGCCTGGAGACGCTGACCGGCAACCCCGTGGTGCCGCTGGTGGCGGGTCTGCTGGTTCTGCTGCAGCTGGCCTTCACTTACGCGCCGGCCCTTCAGGCCATGTTCCAGACCCAGGCACTGGACGCCGCGTCCTGGGGCATGGTGCTGGCCGTTGGGGCGGCGACCTTCGCGCTGGTGGAACTGGAAAAGGCGCTGCTGCGCGGCGGCGGTGTGCGGCGCCTGTGACATACCCCGGTCCTTCGGTAAGCTTGCTGCCATGCGCCTGGTCCCCCACACCCTGAGTCTTTGCGCCGTTCTGTTGCTGGCCGCCTGCGGCAGCACGCCGCCGGCCCGACCGCCTTCATCGCTGCCCGCGCTGTCGGCCGAACACAGCAGCGACCTGGCGATCCACGCCATGGGCCTGGTGGGCACGCCCTACCGCTGGGGCGGCAACACACCCGAGAGCGGCTTCGACTGCAGCGGCCTCATCGGCTACGTCTACCGGCACCGCGCAGGCGCGGCACCACCGCGCACCGTCGCGCAGCTGGCGGGTTTCGGCCAGGCGGTCGACGCCGACGAGCTGCGCACCGGCGATCTGGTGATCTTCGGCCGCGACCCGGCCTGGCACGCGGGCATCTACGTGGGCGAGGGCCGCTTCGTGCACGCCCCGTCCAGCGGCGGCACGGTGCGGCTGGACCGGCTGGACAACCGCTACTGGGCGCGCCAGATGGTGCGTTTCCGCAGGCCCTGACACGGGCTTTGCCGGCAAGGCGGCGACAATCGCGTCATGAGCACCCACGTTCCCGCCACCCCGCCGCTGTCCACGCACGACACCACCCGCATCGACGATCTGCGCATCGGTGCGGTGCGGCCGCTGATCACGCCCGCGCTGCTGCAGGAGTGGCTGCCCACGCCTCCGGCCGCGCAGGCCCTGGTGGAGAGCAGCCGCGCCGCCCTCTCGCGCGTGCTGCACGGGCAGGACGACCGCCTGATCGTCGTGGTCGGTCCGTGCTCCATCCACGACCACGGCCAGGCCATGGACTATGCGCGACGCCTGAAGCAACAGGCCGACGCGCTGTCCGACGACCTGCTGGTCGTGATGCGTGTGTACTTCGAGAAGCCGCGCACCACCGTGGGCTGGAAGGGCTACATCAACGACCCGCACCTGGACGGCAGCTTCGCCATCAACGAAGGCCTGGAACTGGCGCGCCAGCTGCTGCTGGACGTGCTGGCCGTGGGCCTGCCGGTGGGCACCGAGTTCCTGGACCTGCTCTCACCGCAGTTCATCTCCGACCTGGTCAGCTGGGGCGCGATCGGCGCTCGCACCACCGAGAGCCAGAGCCACCGCCAGCTGGCCTCGGGCCTGTCCTGCCCGGTGGGCTTCAAGAACGGCACCGACGGCAGCGTCAAGGTGGCCAGCGACGCCATCCAGGCGGCGCAGGCGCCGCACGCCTTCATGGGCATGACCAAGATGGGCCAGTCCGCGATCTTCGAGACCCGCGGCAACCGCGACTGCCACGTGATCCTGCGCGGCGGCAAGGCGCCCAACTACAGCGCATCGGACGTGGACACGGCCTGCGCCCTGCTCAAGACCGCGGGCCAGCGCGAGCAGGTGATGATCGACGTCTCGCACGCCAACAGCAGCAAGCAGCACCGCCGGCAGATCGATGTGGCGGCCGACGTGGCCGAACAGATCGCCGCGGGCGATGCACGCATCACCGGCATCATGATCGAGAGCCACCTATTCGAGGGCCGGCAGGACATCGTGCCGGGCCAGCCGCTGCTGCCCGGGGTGAGCGTGACCGACGCCTGCATCAGCTTCGAGCAGACCGTGCCGGTGCTGCAGGGGCTGGCGGCCGCCGTGCGCCAGCGCCGCACCCGCTGACGCACCCCATGCGCCTGCCCTGGCAACCCGCCTCGCCCGCGCTGAACCTGGCGCTGCAGGGCGGCGGGGCCCACGGGGCCTTCACCTGGGGCGTGCTCGACGCGCTGCTGGAGGACGGGCAGCTCGCCTTTGACGGCGTCAGCGGCACCAGCGCGGGCGCCATGAACGCGGTGGTGCTGGCCCAAGGCCTGATGGACGGCGGCCGCGAGGGCGCGCGCGCCGCGCTGCGCCGCTTCTGGACCGCCGTGGCCGCCAGCCTGCCGTTCGAGGTGGCGGTGCCGCGGGCCGACGGCTCGGGCTTCCAGCTGGCACCGGCCATGCGCCTGATGCTGCCGTGGACCCACCACTTCACGCCCGAGCAGCTCAACCCCTTCGACCTCAACCCGCTGCGCCAGGTGCTGCGCCAGCAGCTGGACATCGAGGGCCTGCGCCGGCGCTCGCCGGTGCAGCTGTTCATCGCCACCACCGAGGCCAACACCGGCCGGCTGCGGCTGTTCCGCAATGCCGAGCTGTCGCTGGACGCGGTGCTGGCCTCGGCCTGCCTGCCACGTCTGCACCGCAGCGTGCTGATCGATGGCCAGCCGCACTGGGACGGCGGCTACGCGGCCAACCCCGCGGTCTACCCCCTGCTGCTGGACACCGCCACGCACGACACGCTGCTGGTCATGCTCACGCCGCTGCGCTACGCCGCCACGCCGCAGTCGGCGCGGGACATCGAGCACCGCATGCAGGAACTGGCCTTCAACGCCACCTTCCTGCGCGAGATGCGCATGTTCGCCCACCTGCGCGAGCGCATCGCCCACATCGGCTGGTGGCGCCGTGGCCCGCTGGAGCGGCGGCTCGCGCAGTCGCGCTTCCACGCCATCGAGCCCGGCCCGGTGCTGGGGGAGCTGGGCACCGACACCAAGGCCGCCGCCGGCCAGCGGTTCTTCGAGATGCTGTTCGAGGCGGGAAGGGGGCAGGGCCGGCTCTGGCTGGACGCGCACCGGGCCGCCGTCGGCCGCCACGGCACTGTCGAACTTGCCGGGCTGTTTGGCTGAACGCCCGGCGGCGCTGCCGAGAATGGCAGGGTCCGGATCGCCCTGGCGGGCCTTCCCCACCGGAGAAACTCGATGAGCTCTACCTTGCAAGGCCGCACCGCCCTGGTCAGCGGCGGCGCCCGCGGTCTGGGCGCCGGCATGGCGCAGGCGCTGGCCGCGGCCGGCGCGGCCGTGATGATCGGCGACATCCTGGAAGACAGGGGCCGGGAGACCGCCCGCTCCATCGTGGCCACGGGCGGGCGGGCCGCCTTCGTGCAGCTGGACGTGACCGACGAAGCCGGCTGGCTCGCAGCGATCTATGCCGTCCACACCACGTTCGGAGGATTCGACATCCTGATCAACAACGCCGGTGTCGAGGAGACCGCGCTGGTGACGGAAATCGACGCCGAGGCGCTGCGGCGCATGCTGGACGTGAACATCGTCGGCACCGCGCTGGGCCTCAAGCACGCCATGCGCGCGATGCGCCCCGGTGGCGTGGCCGGCCAGGGCGGGGTGGTGGTGAACGTGGCCTCGGTCGCGGCCACCATTGCATTTCCGGCGATCGCCGGCTATTCGGCCACCAAGTCGGCCGTGGACCGGCTCACGCGCGTGGCCGCCATGGAGGCGGGCCAGCTGGGCTACGGCGTGCGGGTGAACTGCATCTGCCCGGGCCTGGTGCCGACCGACATGGGCATGAAGCTGGCGGCCGACGTGGTGACGGCCGGGCTGTTCCCGACGCCTGAGGCCGCGGTCGGTGCCATCGTCGCTCAGACGCCGCTGGGGCGGCTGGGCACGGTGGCCGACATGGCCGATGCGGTGGTGTTCCTGTGCTCCGACGCGGCGCGCTTCATCACCGGCGCGGGCCTGCCGGTGGATGGTGGCATGGGCATGTGAGCCGCGGCCGTGCCGCGGTGCGCCGGTCAGCGCGGCTTGCGCGGCGCCACGGGGCCGCGGCCCTCGATGTGGCGGAAGTTGATGCGGCCCTTGGTCAGGTCGTAGGGCGAGAGTTCGAGCGAAACCCGGTCACCCGCGAGGATGCGGATGTGGTTCTTCTTCATCTTGCCGGCGGAGTAGGCGATCAGCTGGTGACCGTTGTCCAGCGTGACGCGAAAACGGGTGTCGGGCAGCACCTCGTTGACGATGCCCATCATGTCGATCAGTTCTTCCTTGGCCATGGTGTGGTTCTCCTGGAGTCGTGGGATTCGGATCAGTTCGGGCGGACCACCGGGCGCTCGCTTTCGCGCACCCAGTCGATTCCCTGGGCCATGGCGTAGCGCGCCGCGGCCTCGTGGGTGGGAAAGTCTTCGGTGAAGCGCATCACGCGGTCGGTGCTGGCACTGCCGGTGCCGCTGGCAATCGACACGAAGGCGGCAAAGCGCCCGTCCGCCAGGGCCCGTGGGCGGGCGCTGATGCGGTAACGCCCCAGGGTCAGCGGGGCGGTGGAACAAGGGGTCCGCGCCACTGGGGCGGACATCGGAAACATCTGGATCATCAAGAACTTCTATGGGCAGGGCCTGCGGCTGGGCCGCCGGCCACACAGGGCCCGACTGACAAGGTGGCAGCCCCAGGGTGCCGGGGTGCCCTGCTGCTCCGACCGGAAACACCGCACCGCATCAGCGGCGTCGGAGGTTTCTGGTACCCGCCCTCGGCAGAGGCATGGGGAGGGCAGCGGGGAAAAAGTGCCTCGCCGGAAGACCGCTTGGGGTGCGGAGAGGGCTTGGCTCGCGTTGGAGGGGCCGGACAGACCGACCCTCTGCCGGGGTGGTGGGCCGCGCCGAAGGCGCTGCAACCGGGTCTGTCGCCCAAGGCGAAGCCGCTAATGTACCACGATGTGGAAAAACATGCCAGTCTGCGCCGGTTCAGCGTCCGCAGTGCAGGCGAAACTGTTCGTCGCGCAGCTTCTTGCGGTCGCGCCGCACCGAGTCCTGTTCGCGCGGCGGCAGCGGCTGGCGGGCGTAGTCGTCCAGCACGGCCACCAGTTCGTCCAGGCGCCTGCAATCGCTGGCCTTCTGCTGGGTGGCGTTCAGGGATGCGACCGGCCCCCCATCGGCCGCTCTGGGTGTAGCCCCCTTGGCGGGCCTGGCCAGTGCTTCCCGGTTGCGTGCGAACACGATCTGCTCGGCCAGCGACAGGTTCGCCGGCACCGTGTGCATGGCCACCACCTCGGCGCCGCGGTGCTGGCAATGCACCACCGACCAGAACCGGCCCGCGCCGCGACAGCGGTAGAGCGTGGTGCCCTGCGCGCCCTCGACACTCACCGCCGTCGTGGTGTCGACCGGCTGGCCGCGCATGCCCGCTGGCGCAGGGGCAGGTGTCTGTGCGGGCGCGGCCTTCACGGCCTCCGCGGCCGGCACTCCGGCGACGGCGGCAGGGCGCGACCAGGGCCAGTTGACCAGTGCGTACAGCCCCAGCACCACCACCGCGGCGAACAAGCCGATGGAGAGGCCGTTCATGCCGTCGCGTTCGGGCGGCCGGAACGCGGTGTCGGCCACCCGGTACGGCGCCAGAGATGCGGGCCGGGAGGGTGGGATGCCGGGCGTGGTGTCCGGCCCGTTGTCGGGTTCGGGGGCGCTCACTGCTCAACCACGGTTTTGACGACCTGTCCGACCGGCGGATCGCTGCGGCCCCAGGTGCCGTTGAGCAGCTGGAGACGTTTTTCCGACAGCGGCGACTGGCGGGCCAGTTCGGCGAATCCGCCGCGCGGCATCGGCACGGTCTGCACCATCCAGGGCCGTGCGGCCTCCTGGTCGGCCGCGGTCATGGCGCGAAAGGATTTCTCGGCCGCCATCAGGCCTGGCATGGCGCGGTTGCGCGCGGCTGCGTCGGCCGCGAGGTAGAGCATCAGGTAGCTGTTGTTCTTCGGGCCGGTGACCACGGTGGCCTCGATCGCCTGGGCCTGTCCGTTCTGCGCCTTGCGCGCACCGACGAAATGGGAGGCGGCGAAGCCGTTGATCCGGCCGCGCGTCACCTTGCCCTCGCTGGGCTGCAGGGCGTTGCGGATGATCTCGTCGTGCGTACCGCCGGCGCGCGGCGGCATGGCAAGCATGCGCAGCGCAGCGTCGCCCTGCGGCGCGACGAAGGTCAGCGCCTCGGGCTCGTTCTGAATGCGCCAGCCGGCCGGCGCGGTCATCGCCAGGCCCAGTCCGGTGTGGTAGAAGTTCTGGCCACGCGTCAGCCCCTGTTCGGGGCTCTCGCCGAAGCGCATGCCGCGAACCACTTGCAGGAAACGCTGTGCGCCGTCCGAGGCGTAGCTGCCCTGGTACTTCTCGGCGTTCTGGCTGATCTGCTGCAGGCGCTGGTCGTTGCTGGGGTGGGACGACAGCCAGTTGGTGCCCTCGGGCGCCGGGCGCCCTTCGGCACGCGCTTCGTCGATGGCGAAGGCCTCCTGCAGCTTGAGCACCCGGATCACGTCGATCATGTTGCGCGGGTCGTACTGGCTGCGCGCCAGGTACTCGGCACCCAGGTTGTCGGCCTGCAGCTCCTGCTCGCGGCTGTACTTGGCGACATAACCGGCGGCCACCCCCTGGGCCATCTGGCCGAACATCTCGGTGCCGCCCGACACACCGGCCTGGCTTTCCAGTACAGCACCGAGCACCGTCGCGGCCAGCACGCCCAGCCCCGCGTTCTGCTGGCGCGTCGCGCGCTGCGCGCCATGGCGGGCGGTGACGTGGCCGATCTCGTGGCCGATCACGCCGGCCATGTCGGCCTCGCTGTCCATGTAGGCCAGGATGCCGCGCGTGATGTAGACGTAGCCGCCGGGCAGCGCGAAGGCGTTGATCTCCGGGCTGTCGAGCACAGTGAAGGTCCAGGGGATGTTGGCCCGGTGCGACTGCTTCGCCAGCTTCTGGCCGATCTCGTTCACATAGGCCTGCAGCCGCGCATCCTGATAGACACCGTATTCCTTGAGCACCTCGTCGTGGGCTTTTTTGCCCTCGGCCAGTTCGCTGCGCTCGTCCATGACCGTGCGCTCGGACTGGCCGGTGACGGGGTTGACCACGGTGCTGCCGCAGCCGGCGAGCAGGGCTGCGGCCAGCAGCAGGGTGCTGGCGAAAAGTTTCGGCATGGTGGGCTCCTGTCGGCGGGCCTGACCGCCATCGGACCCATGATAGTCAGGGCCGCCGCCGGTGGCGACCCTGCGCCTCCTCACTTGCGGTCCGGCAGTTCGATCTTGACCTCCAGCACCTCGAGGTCGTCCTGGCGTTCGAGCTGGACCTTGATGTCGTCGGTGTTGATCTTGATGTACTTGCTGATCACCGCCACCAGTTCCTTCTGCAGGGCCGGCAGGTAGTCGGGCTCGGCGGCGTTGCGGCCGCTGCGTTCGTGCGCCAGGATGATCTGCAGGCGTTCCTTGGCGACGCTGGCGGTCTTCTTCTTCTCGCCCAGGAAAAAGGAGAGGAACGACATGGTCACTTGCTCCCGAACAGGCGCTTGAAGAAGCCGGGCTTCTCGGCGTCGATGAAGCGCAGCGGCTTCTCGGCGCCCAGGAAACGGTCGATCACATCGCTGTAGGCCTCGGCCACGTCGGTGCCCTTGAGATGGATCGCGGGCGTGCCCTGGTTGGAGGCCTGCAGCACGTTCTCGCTCTCGGGGATCACGCCGATCAGCTTGATGCGCAGGATGTCCTGGATGTCTTCCAGGCTGAGCATCTGCCCGTCGGCCACGCGATTGGGGTTGTAGCGCGTGATCAGCAGGTGTTCCTTGATCGGCTCCTTGCCCTCGATCGCGCGGCGGGTCTTGCTGCCCAGCATGCCCAGGATGCGGTCCGAGTCGCGCACCGAGGAGACTTCCGGGTTGGTCACCACCAGCGCCTCGTCGGCGAAATGCATGGCCATCAGCGCGCCGGTCTCGATGCCGGCGGGCGAGTCGCAGACGATGTACTCGAAGCCCATGCCCGACAGGTCGGTCAGCACCTTCTCGACGCCGTCCTGCGTCAGCGCGTCCTTGTCGCGGGTCTGGCTGGCGGCCAGCACGAACAGGTTCTCGCAGACCTTGTCCTTGATCAGGGCCTGGTTGAGATTGGCCTCGCCGTGGATCACATTGATCAGGTCGTAGACCACGCGGCGCTCGCAGCCCATGATCAGGTCCAGGTTGCGCAGGCCGACGTCGAAGTCGATGACGGCGGTCTTGTGGCCGCGCAGCGCGAGGCCGGAGGCGAAGCTGGCGCTGGTCGTGGTCTTGCCCACGCCGCCTTTGCCGGAAGTGACGACAACGATCTTGGTCATGGTGAGGGTTCCTCGGGTTCAGGGATTCAGGGATTCGATGACGAGCTTGTCGCCTTCGGGGCCGGACATCAGGCGCACCTGACCGGGTTTGCCCAGCACCTCGGCCGGCAGGGGGTTGTCGCTGGTGCGGTAGATGCCGGCGATGGAGATCAGCTCGGGGTCCATGGACATGGCGAAGATCCGGGCCTCGGCGTTGCCGCGCGCCCCGGCGATGGCCTTGCCGCGCAGCGGCGCATAGACATGGATGTGGCCGTCGGCGATGACCTCGGCACCCGGGTTCACCATGGCGAGGACGACCAGGTCGCGGCCCCGGGCATAGACCTGCTGGCCCGAACGCAGGGGCTTGTCGATGACCAGGGCGCTGGACGGCGCCGCGGGGGCAGGCGCCGACACCTGAGCCGGTGCAGCGGGGGCCGCCTGCGGGACGGGCGCCTCGGGGGTGCGCGCAGCGGCGCTGCGCTGCACGGTGGCGTCCTGGGCCGGCATCAGGCCGGCCAGTTCGGCGGCCGCGGTCTGTGCATCGTTGCCGCCACGCACGGCCACCGGTTCCAGCCGGAACCGGCGCAGCAGGGAGCCCAGCGCGGGAAAGTCGACCACGCTGTCGGCCTGTTCACCCGCCTGCAGCGGGCTCAGGTCGACCAGCAGCGGGTCGTGGTCGAAAAAGTCGGGGATGTCGCCGTAGCGCTGGGTCATTTCCTCGGCCAGCTGGACGAGGTCGGCGGTCTTGAGCAGCAAAGCCACCAGCGGCAGCTGGGCGCTCTTGATTTCGAAACTGGTCGGGGCGCTGGCGCTGAGGACGGTGGACATGAATCCGGCGGGGAACAGAGGGCCGGAAAAGCCCCGGCCAGGTCGGCGGGCAGTTTACCAGCCGACCACCGGCGGCCGGCGTCCGCACGGTGTCCACATGTGTCGTGCACACTGCGCGCCATGAATGCGAGAGATACCCCCCACGGTTCATCTGGCTGGCGCCTCGGGCTCTGGTGGCGCATGACCCGGCCGGCCTTTCTGCTGCTGACCGTGGTGGCCTGCAGCCTGGGCACGGCCACCGCCTCGGCCTGCGGTTGCGGGCTGGACCTGCCGCTGGCCATCGGCACCACCGTGCTGGCGGTGATGGCGCACGCCGCCGGCAACGTGCTCAACGACCTGCACGATGCGCGCAGCGGCGCCGACGCCGGCAACAGCGGCGGTATTTTTCCCTTCACCGGCGGTTCGCGCCTGATCCAGAACGGGGAAACCAGCGAGCGCGAGACCGCCGACCTGGCCCGGGCCCTGCTGTGGCTGCTTGTGCCGGGCGGCCTGCTGCTGGCGGTGAAGGCCGGGGGCGGGGTGATCGGTCTGGGACTGGCCGGCCTGTGGCTGGTTTGGGCCTATTCGGCGCCGCCGCTGCAGCTGATGTCGCGTGGCCTGGGCGAGCTCACCGTGGCGCTGGCCTGGTTTCTGGTGGTCGTGGGGGCCGACTATGTGCAGCGGCGCCAGTTCTTCGTGATCCCGGCCAGCGTGGCGCTGAACTTCGCGGCCATGGTGGCGGCGCTGCTGCTGATCAACGGGGTGCCCGACGCCACCGCGGACGCCCGGGTTGGCAAACGCACGCTGGCGGTCCGGCTGGGACCCACCGGCGCCTGGGCGCTCTACACCGCGCTCACCCTGGGTGCCCACGCCTGGCTGGCGGCATCGGTGTGGCTGCTCATTCCCCCCGTGCCTGCGCTGATGGGGTTGGTTTCGCTGCCCCTGTCGCTGTTCGCTTCCGGCTGGCTGTTCCGCCATCGCCACCAGACCGCCCGTCTGCACCCGGCCCTGGCCGCCACGGTGGCGGCCACCCTGCTGCACGGCCTGGGCATGGCGGCAGGTTTTGCCTGGCTGGGTTGGAACCACTGAGCAGTTTTCAACAAGTCTGTTGATAACTTTTTAAGAACACCGTTGTTATCCACAGAATCTGGCCTGCAGGCCGAGTTGTTCATTTTCCGGCTGAACAGCGTCAGAACTTTTCAAACAGTGTTTGCAAGGCCTCCGGTCTTTGATTTCAAAGGAAAAAACCGGCTTGTCCACACCAGAAGCCGTCCTCTACTACTACAACGATTTAGAGATATTGAGATAGTTGAATAAGACAGGGATAAAAAAAGCGCCGCCGGAGGGGGCTCCGGGGCGCTTTTTGACGGGTGTTCAGCCGCTCTGGCGGCCGTTCAGAGGGCGTGGGTGACGAGCTTGAAGTCCGGGTCTTCCACGAACGGCTTGATCTGGAAGCCCAGTCCCTTCATGAGCTTGAGCATGCCGGGGTTGTTGGCCAGCACCAGGCCCTCGATCTCGGCCAGTCCCTTGTCCCGGGCCTCTTCCATGATGCTGAGCATGAGGCGCGAGCCCAGGCCCTTGCCGTTGAAGTCGTCGGCCACCACCAGCGAGAACTCGCAGCTGGATTTGTCCGGATTGGTGATGTAGCGCGAGACACCGACGACCCGCTCGGTCTCGACGATTTCGCCGTGTTCGCCGGCCTTGCGCTCGCGGTGGATGGCCACCAGGGCCATCTCGCGGTCGTAGTCGATCAGGGTCAGGCGCGAGAGCATGGACGGCGGCAGCTCCGTCATGCTGGAGACGAAGCGGTAGTAACGGCTTTGGGGCGAGAGGTTCTGCACCAGGTCCTGCAGCATCTGGGCGTCGTCCGGGTGGATCGGGCGGATGGTGTACTCGCCGCCGCCGCGCAGCGGCCAGACCTGCTCGTAGCGCGCCGGGTAGGGCAGGATGGCCAGGTGCGCGTAGTTGCGGGCCGTGGCCGGCGCACTCTCGATGACGATGCGGGCGTCGACCGCCACCGCGCCGTCTTCGTCGACGATGATGGGGTTGATGTCCATCTCGCGCAGCTGCGGCAGCTCGCAGACCATCTCGGAGACGCGCAGCAGCACGTGTTCGAGCTCGTCCATGTCGACCGCCGTCGCCCCGCGCCATTCGCCCAGGGTGTCGGCCACGCGCGAACGCTCGATCAGGCGGCGCGCCAGGAACTGGTTGAGCGGCGGCAGCTCCATGGCCTGGTCACCGATCAGCTCGATCATGGTGCCGCCGGCGCCGAAGGCGATCACCGGGCCGAAGGGGTCGTCGGTCTTGAGGCCGATGTAGAGCTCGCGCCCGCGCTTGCTGCGCGCCATCTTCTGGATGGTCACGCCGTTGATCTTCGCGCCGGGCTGCAGCTTGGCCACGCTCTGGATCATGGTGTTGTAGACGTCGCGCACCGCGGTGGCGTTCATCACGTTCAGCGCCACGCCGTTGACGTCGCTCTTGTGGCTGATGTCGGGCGAGTCGATCTTGAGCGCCACCGGGTAGCCCAGCTGGGTCGCGATCATCATGGCCTCGTTGGCCGTGCGCGCCAGGATGGTCTGTGTGACCGGGATGTGGAAGGCCGAGAGCAGGGCCTTGGACTCCATCTCGGTGAGCACCTTGCGGCGCTCGGTCAGCACGTTCTCGATGATCAGGCGCGCGCCCTCGATGTCGGGGTTGGCCAAGGTCGAGAGCGGCGGCGGGGTCTGCTGCAGCAGCTGCTGGTTCTGGTAGAAGCTGGCGATGTTGCCGAAGGCGCCCACCGCGGCCTCGGGCGTGCGGAAGCTCGGGATGGCGGCCTTGC
This sequence comes from Hydrogenophaga pseudoflava, assembly GCF_031020795.1. Lineage (GTDB taxonomy): Bacteria > Pseudomonadota > Gammaproteobacteria > Burkholderiales > Burkholderiaceae_C > Hydrogenophaga > Hydrogenophaga pseudoflava_A. The sequence continues at coordinate 300,153 of NZ_JAVHJP010000005.1, read as the reverse complement.
CCAGCACCTCGCGCGCCTCGCCGACGGACGCGTCGCCCATCCAGCAGCACAGCAGGGGCTTGTTCATGCGCGCCTTGGCCTCAGCCATCACGCGCGCCACGTCGGTGGCGTCGACGCCGGCCTTGGGCGAGTGAACCACCAGCACGCCGTCGACCGAGCGGTCCTGGCCGGCGGCGTTGATGGCCGCCAGGTAGTGCTGGGCGCTGGCCTCTTCGGAGAGATCGACCAGGTCGCTCAGGGACGCGAGCGCCGGCAGCTGGGGCTTCAGCGCCGCCATGGTCTCGGGCGAGAGCTTGCCTAGCTGCAGCGCAATCTCGCTGACCCAGTCGGCCGCCAGCACGCCGGGGCCGCCGCCGTTGGTGATGATGGCCAGGCGCTTGCCCACCGGGCGGTAGCGAGAGGCCAGGCACTTGGCGGCCGAGAACAGCTCGACGAAGGAGCGCACCCGCACCGCGCCCGCGCGGCGCAACGCGGCGTCGAACACGTCGTCGCTGCCCACGATGGCGCCGCTGTGGGTCTGCGCGGCCTCGTTGCCCGCGGTCTTGCGGCCGGCCTTGAGCACCACCACCGGCTTGGCGTTGGCGGCGGCGCGCAGGGCGCTCATGAAGCGCCGGGCGTTGGAGATGCCCTCCAGATAGACGACGATGCTGTGCGTTTGCGCATCCGAGGCCAGGAAATCGAGCACCTGGGCGATGTCGACCGCGGTCTTGGGACCCAGCGAGACCACGGTGGAGAAGCCGACACCGTTCTGGCTGGCCCAGTCCAGGATGGACGAGGTCAGCGCGCCCGACTGCGACACCAGGGCCAGCGGACCCACCGCGGCCAGGGGCCCGGCGACGCTGGCGTTGAGCCCGCTGCGGGGGCGCTGGAAACCGAGACTGTTCGGGCCCAGCAGGTGCAGGCCATGGCGCCGGGCCACCTGGTGCATGTCGGAGGCGATGTCGGCATTGGCACCGCTGCCCACCACCAGGGCCGCCTTGCACTTGATGCGGCCGGCGACTTCCAGGGCCGCGAGCGCTTCCTCGGGAGGCAGCGCGATGATGGCCAGGTCCGCGCGTGTCTGGGCCAGGTCGGCCAGGGTGCCGCTGGTGTGGATGTCGAGGAAAACGAGGCTGCCCGAGAAGCGCTGGCCGGTCAGCGCGGCGCAGAGGGTGCGCGCGTGCGCGATCTGGCTGTCCGGGTCTTCGTGGTTGCCGGCGAAGACCGCAATGGTGTCGGGCTGGAAGAGGGGGGTGAGGTAGTGTTTGTCCATAAATCGTTCAGTCGGCCCCGATGAGGACCCTGACATGTGCGGCCACGCTGCGGGCCAGGGGGCTGAGCACGTAGCCACCTTCGAGGCAGGAGATGACACGGCCGTGGCAGTGCTTTTCGGCGACTTTCATGAGTTGCTGGGTGACCCAGGCGTAGTCGGCCTCGACCAGGCCGAGGTTGCCCATGTCGTCCTCGCGGTGGGCGTCGAAACCGGCGGAGATGTAGATGAGCTGGGGCTGGAAGGCGTCGAGGGCCGGCATCCAGTGTTCGGTCACCGCGGCGCGGAAAGCATCGCTGCCGGAGCGGCTGGGCAGGCCGACGTTGACCATGTTCGGACCGGTCGCGTTCTCGCCGTTGAAGGGATAGAGCCCCTTCTCGAAGATCGAACACATCAGCACCCGCTCGTCGCCGCGGAAGATGTCTTCGCTGCCGTTGCCGTGGTGCACGTCGAAGTCGATCAGGGCGACGCGCTCCAGGCCATGCACGTCCAGTGCGTGGCGGATGCCGACGGCGACATTGTTGAAGAAGCAGAAGCCCATGGCGGCCGAGCGTTCGGCGTGGTGGCCGGGCGGGCGGATGCTGCAGAAGGCGGTGGGGGCTTCGCCCGCCAGCACCAGGTCGGTGGCCTGCACGGCCGCACCCGCGGCGCGCAGCGCGGCCTGCAGCGTGTGCGGGCACATGTTGGTGTCCGGGTCGACCGCGTGCAGGCCCTCCCTGGGTGAGGCTTCGAAGATTTCCTTGACGTAGAGCGAGGCGTGGGCGCGGCCCAGCTGTTCCTCGGTGGCCAGCGGCGCGTCGTAGGGCACCATGTAGTCCAGCAGCCCCTTGACCAGCAGGTGGTCGTTGATGGCGCCCAGGCGCTCGGGGCACTCGGGGTGGTGCGCGCCCATGTCGTGGCGGGCGCAGTCGGCGTGGCTGATGAAAGCGGACAGCATCGTTCGGGTCTCCTCGGGGCGGAACAGGGCCGGACGACTGCGCGCCCGTGCCGATTGATTTCCATCAATCTAGACCCGTAGGCTGACGGCTGCCTTGACGCAACGCAACAAGGCCCTGTGGGGCGCGGGGAGGTCAGCCCAGCCCGGTGAGGGAGGCTGCCACCGCCCGTTTGAACGGTGTGAAGCGCTCTCCGAGTTCCACCATGCCGCGGCGCAGCCAGCGCGCGGGCACGTGTTCGCGCGTGTAGAGCGTGGCCACCGCGTGGGTGGCCATGTAGAGGCCGCGCGCAGCGCGCTGGTGGACCAGCTGGTAGCGCTCCAGCAGCTGGGGCGAGGCGATGTCCTGACCGCTCTGGTGGGCCTGGATCAGCGCCTTCGACAGGGTGTCGATGCTGCGCAGGCCCAGGTTGAAGCCGTGCGCGGTGACCGGGTGCATGCCGACGGCGGCGTCGCCCACGACGGCGAAGCGCTGTGCCACGAAACGCCGCGCCCAGACGCCGACCAGCGGGTAGGCGTGGCGCGTGCTCACCAGCCGCATGTCGCCGAGCTGGCCGCCGAAGCGCCGGGTCATTTCGCGGTTGAAATCGCCTTCGTCCAGCGCCAGCAGAGGCTGGATGGCCTGGTGCGGCAGGGTGAGCACCACCGACGAACGCGGCAGCCCGCTGGCCGGGTCGGGGTTCATCGGCAGCAGGGCCAGGGTCTGGCCATGGTCGAACCACTCCCAGGCGGTTTCATGGTGGGGCCGCTCGTGGGTCATGTTGCAGACCAGCATGGTGCGGCCGTAGTCGTGCATGTCGGCGGCGATGCCCATGGCGCGGCGGGTGCTGGAGTGGCGGCTGTCGGCGGCCACGACCAGGCGGGCCGACAGGGTCTCGCCGCCGGCCAGGGTCAGGCGGGCCGACTGGGCGTCGGTCTGGATGCCGGTGACCTGGCGGCCGCAGCGCAAACCGGGCACCGGGCCGTCGCCCTCGCCCAGCGCGGCCTCGAAGGCGGCGCGGCGGATGTGGTGGTTGGCGACCAGGAAACCCAGTTCGGACTTGGTGCTCAGTTCGTGGCCGATGCGCATGCGCGACTGCGCACCGCCCACCCCGCCGTCGAGCACCAGTGCGTCTTTCAGCGGCGCGATGTTCGCTTCACCCAGCCGCGGCCACAGACCGAGCTGGCGCAGCAGCTCGGCGCTGTGCTGGGTCAGGGCGATCTCGCGGCCGTCGAAGGCGGGGTTCTGCAGCGATTCGAGGGGAGCCTGTTCGATCAGGGTGGTGCGCAGGCCGCTGCCGCGCAGCGCCCGGGCCAGGCTGAGGCCGGCCGGCCCGGCGCCCACGATGAGGAGGTCGTGTTCCATGGCGCGGCAGCTTACGTGCGCGGCATGCGCTGGGGATTGACTCAGGTCAACGGGCACAAAAAAGCCCCGGCGGACCGGGGCTGTGAGTGCTGAGGAGAACCGATCAATGAAGGCTGGGGGAGACATCAGCCGGCCTTGGCGCCGGGGCCGTCGCAGCCCATGCCGCCCATGCGGTGCCCGCCCTTCATGCCGGCGCGGTGCATGCCGCCATGGGCCTGGGTGTCGAACACCTTCTGCTGCTCGGGGGTGAGCGCGGCATAGAAGGTCTTGACCGCCTCGATGCGCTTGGCCATGGCGGCGTCGCGCTCCGCGCGCAGGGCCTGCATCCTGTCCAGGCGCTGCGGCGTGGTCAGCTGGCTCCAGTCTTCCCGCGCCATGCCCGGCGCATTGGCGGGCGGATTCGGTGCCGTGCCGGCCACGTAGGCATTCCAGGCGGCTTCCTGCGAAGCGGTGATCTTCAGGGCCGACTTGAGTTGCGCCTGGTGTTCCGCGTGGCGCTTCTGCATCTGTTCCATGCGCTGGCCCATGTGCTGGCTGTGCTTCTGCTGGTCCATGCTGTGGTGCTGGCCCATGCCCTGGGCGATGGCGGTGGCCGACACACCGGCAATGCCGGCGAGGATGGCGGCGACGATGAGGCTGCGTTTGACGAAGGGTTTCATGCGAGGGCTCCTTGAGGTTGAGGGGGAGGACACCGGGCGGCAAGGCCAGTGCCTTGGGTCCAGTGTCATACCCCCGTGTGTACCGTTGTCTGCCCTTGTGATGCTGTCCGGTAAAGATTTGTTCCGGAACCGGCGACCGGGCGGGCCCGGGGTTTGATCCCCGTCAAGGATGGGCCAGATCGTCCAGGATCGGGCAGTCGGGCCGTTCGTCGCCCGGGCAGTGGCACAGCAGGGTGTGCAGGCTGCGCTGCATGGCCTGCAGCGCCTCGATGCGCTGGGCCAGGTCGTCGTGGTGCTTCTGGGCGATGCGCTTGACGCTGGCGCTGTTGCGCCGCCGGTTGTGCCACAGGCCGACCAGCTCGGTAATGGCGTCCAGGCCGAAGCCCATGTCGCGCGCGCGGCGGATGAAGCGCAGCGTGTGCACGTCGGCCAGGCTGTACTGGCGGTAGTTGCTGCCTGTGCGCGCCACCTCGCCCAGCAAGCCCAGCGACTCGTAGTGGCGCAGCATCTTGGGCGAGATGCCCGAGAGCTGCGCCGCGGTGCCGATGTTGACCGGCCAGGTGGTGACCGCCTCGATAGATGAGCCGCTCATGCGATCCGCCGCCGGGCCGCCCCAAGGCGGATCAGCCCCCGGACCCGGCATGGACCGGGTCCCTTCCCGGTCCTGGGGCAGCGACCCGCGCAGCGGAGGAGCGTGGGGGTCATACGACCGAATAGCCCTCTTCGCGGATCGCAGCGGCCACCGCCTCGCGCGGCTGGGCGGTGTGCACCTCGACGAGGTTCTGGGTGCGGTCGATCTTGATCTCGGCCTGTGGGTCCAGGGTCTTGATGGCCGTCTGCACGGCGCGTTCGCAGTGGCCGCAGGTCATGCCCTGCACGGTGAACGTCTGTTGGCTCATGGGAATCTCCGGTGGATTGAAACAGCGCAATGATGCACCTTGACACGGTGTCAAGGTCAAGCGGCCTTGGGAGATACACCTTGTGGCTTGACCTTCCCATGGGGGTAAACCTTATGCTCGCCCTATGAACACCGCCACGCTTGAACTGAACGACGACACCTGCCAGATCGACCTGGGCATCGGTGGCATGACCTGTGCCTCCTGCGTTTCTCGCGTGGAAAAGGCCTTGCGCAAACACCCGGGCGTGGAGGCGGCGACGGTGAACCTGGCGACCGAGTCGGCGCGCATCCTCTACCGCGGCGCCGACGCCACCCACGCCGCGGCGCTGATGCGGCGCGCGGTGCGCGATGCGGGCTATGAGCCGCGGGCCATGGATGCGCCCGAGGTGGAACAGGAGCGGCTGTGGGGCCTGCCGGCGGACCTCTGGCCGGTGGTGATCGGCGCCCTGCTGTCGGCACCGCTGGCCCTGCCCATGGTGGGCGACCTGTTCGGCAAGCACTGGATGCTGCCGGCCTGGGTCCAGTTCCTGCTGGCGACGCCGGTGCAGTTCTGGCTCGGTGCGCGCTTCTACAAGGCCGGCTGGCACGCGCTGAAGGCGCTGACGGGCAACATGGAGTTGCTGGTGGCCATCGGCACCACGGCGGCCTGGGCACTGTCCACCTGGCTGTGGTTCAAGGCCGAGCCTGACGAGATGGTGCACCTCTACTACGAAGGCGGTGCCGTGGTGATCACCCTGGTGCTGCTGGGCAAGTGGCTGGAGGCCCGCGCCAAGCGCCAGACCACCGACGCGATCCGCGCGCTGCACGCGCTGCGGCCCGAAACGGCGCACCTGGTGCCCGACGGCGTCAAGCGCACCGAGATGAGCGATGTGCCGGTGGACGAGTTGCTGGCGGGCGACATCGTGCGTGTGCTGCCGGGCGAGCGCTTTCCGGCCGACGGCGAACTGCTGCTGGGCGAGACCCAGGCCGACGAATCCATGCTGACCGGCGAGGCGATGCCGGTGCCCAAGCGCCCCGGCGACCGCATCACCGGCGGCTCGCTCAACGGCGAAGGGTCGGTGGAGCTGAAGGTCAAGGCGGTGGGTGCGCAAAGCGTGCTGGCCCACATCATCGCCCTGGTGCAGGACGCGCAGGCCGGCAAGGCGCCGGTGCAGCGGATGGTGGACCAGGTGGCGGCGGTGTTCGTGCCGGTGGTGCTGTTGATCGCGCTGGCCACGCTGGCGGGCTGGCTCTGGGCCGGCGCACCGGTGGAAGACGCGCTGCTGCACGCGGTGGCGGTGCTGGTGATCGCCTGTCCCTGTGCGCTGGGCCTGGCGACGCCGGCCGCGATCATGGCGGGCACCGGCGTGGCGGCGCGCCACGGCATCCTGATCAAGGACGCGCAGGCGCTGGAGATCGCCCACAAGGTGGACACCGTGGCCTTCGACAAGACCGGCACGCTGACCGTGGGCAAGCCGCGGCTGCTGCTGATCGAGGCGGTGCCGGGCGCCGACGAAGAGGCGGTGCTGGGCGCGGCGGCGGCGCTGCAGGCGCAAAGCGCGCACCCGCTGGCGCACGCGGTGCTGGAGGCGGCGGTGGCGCGCGGCATGGCCGTGCCGGCCGACGCGGCCCGGGAGGTGCAGGCGGTGACCGGTCGCGGCACCCTGGGGCAGATCAAGGGCGTGACGCTGGCCCTGGGCAGCCTGCGCTGGATGGACGAGCTGGGCGTGCCGCTGGGGCCGCTGGCGCTGGCGGTGCACAAGCACCAGGCCGACGGCGCCACGGTCTCGCTGCTGGCCAGCCGCGGAGACGATGAGCAGCCCTGGTCGCCGCTGGCCCTGCTGGCCTTCGGCGACGAGCCCAAGCCCGGTGCGGCCGGGGCTCTGGCGGCACTGAAGGCCCAGGGTCTGCGGACCTACATGGTCTCGGGCGACAACCGCGGCGCGGCCGAGGCCATGGCGCGGCGGCTGGGGATGGACGTGGACGGCGGCGCGGTGATCGCCGAGGTGCTGCCGGGGGACAAGGCGGCGGTGGTGCACCGGTTGCGCGAAGCCACGGGCACGGAACCTTCACACACCGTGGCCATGATTGGCGACGGCGTCAACGACGCGCCGGCCCTGGCCGCCGCCGACGTGGGCATCGCCATCGGCAGTCGCGAGGGCGGCTCCGACGTGGCCATGCACGCGGCCGGCATCACGCTGATGCGCGGGGACCCGGCGATGGTGCCGGCGGCGCTGGACATCTCGCGCCGCACGGTGAGCAAGATCCGGCAGAACCTGTTCTGGGCCTTCGCCTACAACGCGGCAGGCATCCCGCTGGCGGCGCTGGGTTACCTGAGCCCGGTGCTGGCCGGTGCGGCGATGGCGCTGAGCTCGGTGAGCGTGGTGAGCAACGCGCTGCTGCTCAAGCGCTGGAAACCCGGGCGCTGAGGCCGCCCGGGCCGCCGCTCACTGGCGAATGGCTTCGGCCGTGCGTTCGGCCGTCGGGGCCGGCGCAGCGGGCGCCTCCACCAGGGGCTGGGAGGGCCGGTAGCCGTCGAGCGCCTGCTGCGTGTCCAGCTCGCGCATCTGCCTGAAGTCGTTCTGGAACAGGATCTTCTGCCCGTCGTTGCGCAGCTGGATGTGGGTGACCTGGCCCAGCGCGGCGCTGTGCTCCAGCAGGTAGTTCTGTGACGACTCGGCGATGCGGGTGATCTGCGCATCGCTGAACCGGCCACCGGCCCGCAGGCCGTCGACCATGTGCTGCAGCGAGGCCGCGCTGGTGGCGTCCAGCGCCGGGGCAATGCCCAGCGCCTGGAGCGTGGAGCGGTCGCCGAAGCCGGTGGGGGCGAGCCGGTGCTCGCGCTGGAACTCGGTGAGCAGGCGCTCGGTGCCCGGACCGAAGTCGCTGTCGTCCTTGATGGCCTTGCCATGGCGCTGGAGGGCCAGCTGCAGCGTTTTCACGTCGTCGCCCTGGTGCTAGCACTTTGGTTTGCAACGACTTGTAAGACCTGCCCCCATCCGAGGGTGCGTTCCGCGAGGCTTGACATGTGTCAAAGCCTCTGGGGGCCTGCTCCCCCATAGTCGCGGAACCATTCGCCGACCGGACGGTCGGCTTTGCCTTGCCCGGAGACAAACACCATGACCCATGAAGCCCTGCGCGTCATCCGCGAAGAACACGCCACGCTGGCGGCCATGCTGCAGTCGCTGATGCAGCTGGTGCGGCGCGGGCCCGAGGTCAATGGCCTGGACGACTCCAACCGTTTCTTCGATGTGCTGCGCGCGATGCTGTTCTATATCGACGAGTTTCCCGAGCGGCACCACCACCCCAAGGAATCGGACCTGCTGTTTCCCCGCGTGGTCAAGGCCGCGCCGCACACCATGGCCACGATCGACCAGCTGGAGCGCGACCACCTGCGCGGCGAGCCCCGGGTGCGCGAGCTGATGCACATGCTGGTGGCCTGGGAGCTGCTGGGCGATGGGCGCCGCCAGGCATTTGTCGAAGAGGTCACGCGTTACGTCGACTTCTACCTGGAACACATGCGGCTGGAAGAGACCGTGATCCTGCCCGAGGCCGAGCGCCACCTCGGCGAGGCCGACTGGCACGCGCTCAATGCCGCCTTCGCGACCAACCAGGACCCGCTGAACGGCCGCATCCCGCGCGATCCGCAGTTCGACCGCCTGTTCACGCGCATCGTGATGAAGGCACCTGCGCCGGTGGGTTTGGGCAGTTAATTCCGCACGTTCCGCCGCTGGCGCGGGTGGCTGCGCGGGCGCGCCACAATGGGCGCATGCCCGTTTCCTCGCCGCACGACCCCATTCCCTACGGGCGCCTGGCCCTGGCGCTTTCGCTCGGGGCGGCGGTGTCGCTGGGCATCACCCGCTTCGCCTACGGGCTGCTGCTGCCGCCGATGCGGGAAGACCTGGGCTGGAGCTATGCGCTGGCCGGGTCCATGAACACCGCCAACGCCGTGGGCTACCTGCTCGGCGCAATGGCCATGTCCCGGCTGCTGCAACGCATGTCACCCAGCCGGCTGTTCCTGGTCGGGGCCATGCTGGCCACACTGTTCATGGCGGCCAGCGGCTTCTTCACCGATGCAAAGGCGCTGATGCTGCAGCGGCTGCTGGCCGGTGTGGCCAGTGGCCTGGTGTTCAGCACCGGCGGGCTGCTGGCGGCGCGGCTGGGGGCGCGCCAGCCGCAGCGCAGTGGCCTGCTCCTGGGGCTGTACTACGGCGGCACGGGCATTGGCATCGCGCTGTCGGCGCTGGGGGTGCCGCTGGTGCTGGCCCTGTTCGAGGGGCGGCCACACGCCTGGTCCTGGGGCTGGTGGGCGATGGCCGGGCTGTGCGCGGGCGCCACGGCGCTGATGCTCTGGCCGGCCCGGGTGCTGGGCCGGCTGGAGGCCACGCCACCCGTGGCGGTCAGCGGTTCCACTGCGGCGCCGGCCATGCAGCGCCCGTTCCGCTGGCGCGACTTCGCTTTCGGCCTGCTGGGCTACCTGGGCTTCGGCATGGGCTACATCGGTTACATGACCTTCGTGATCGCGCTGCTGCGCGAGCAGGGCGCGAGTGCCACGGCGGTCACGGTGTTCTACGCGCTGCTGGGCCTGGCGGTGATCGCGTCCTCGCGCATCTGGGCCGGCCTGCTGGACCGCCACCGCGACGGCCAGGCGCTGGCGCGGCTGAACGCGCTGCTGGGCGTGGCCGCCATCCTGCCGGCGCTGACCACCGCCTGGCCGCTGCTGCTGGCCTCGGGCCTGCTGTTCGGCGCGGTGTTCCTCTCGGTGGTGGCCAGCACCACGGCCCTGGTGCGGCACAACCTGCCGCCGGCGCAGTGGGCGGCCGGCATCAGCGCCTTCACCGTGACTTTCGCAGCGGGGCAGATCGTCGGCCCCACGGTCGTCGGCTTCATCGCCGACGGCCCCGGGGGCCTGGCGCGCGGCCTCGTGTTCTCGGCCGGCGTGCTGTGGCTGGGCGCACTGCTGGCCTTGCGGCAGCGCGCCCTTTGAGGTTTATTTGGCCAGACCTTCCGCTTTCAGCGCGGCCTGCACCGCCGGGCGGGCCCCCACGCGGGCGCGGTAGGCGTTGAGGTTGGCCAGGCCGCTGATGTCCACGCCCACGAAGGCCGCCCAGTTGGTGACGGTGAACAGGTAGGCGTCGGCCACGCTGAACGCCTCGCCCAGCAGGTACTGTTTGCCGGCCAGTTCGCCGTCGACCCAGGCCAGGCGCTGCGCCAGGCGGTCTTTCGAAATCTGCTTGGCCTCGGCCGGCATGGCGGGGTTGAACAGGGGCGAGAAACCCTTGTGCAGTTCGGTGCCGATGAAGGTCAGCCACTCCATCAGACGGTAGCGGCCCAGGGTGCCGTAGGCCGGGGCCAGGTTCTTCTCAGGCACCTGGTCGGCGATGTACTGGACGATGGCCGGGCCTTCGCGCAGCTTCTCGCCATCGGCCATCACCAGCAGCGGCACGTAGCCCAGCGGGTTGATGGTGTAGTAGTCGGTGCCGTTGGGCAGCTGGTGGGTCTTGGTCGGGGCCGGGATGGCCTCGAAGGGCAGGCCGGACTCGTGCAGCACGATGTGGGGCGAAAGCGAGCAGGCGCCAGGGGAGTAGTAGAGCTTGAGCATGAGGGTCTCCTTGGGGGTGAACGACGAAAGCGGGTGATGCTATCGGGCCGCCGGGTTTTCTGCAGGAGGCGGGCCTGGCCCGACGCCAGGGGAGCCAAGTGGCTCTGTCAAGTGACCAAGATCGAGGTATCTTTCGGGCCACTTGGGCGCTGTTGCCCGCCACTTCCTGCCCGCCATGGCCACCGGTCAATTCGCTTTCGCCCTCAACACCAACCGTTTCCTCGCCTGCGCGCCGCTGGCCGACCAGCCCTTTGCGATGTCGGGCGTGCCTTACGACGGCGTGGTGACCAACCGGCCCGGCGCACGCTTCGGTCCGCAGGCGATCCGCGCCGCCAGCCTGATGCTGTGCGACGGCATCCACCCGGTCTTCGACGTCTCGCCGCTGGACCTGCTGGGCGACGCGCTGGACATGCGCCTGCCCAACGCCTCGCCGCTGCCCGAGGTGCGCGCGCACATCGAGCGGCAGGCGGCCGAGCTGATGGCGCGGCACCACTGCGTGTTCCTCGGCGGCGACCACTCGGTCACGCTGTCGCTGCTGCGCGCGGCGAAAGCGCGCCACGGCGAGGCCCTGGCCTGCGTGCATTTCGACGCCCATTGCGACACCTGGACCGACCACTTCGGCGAGCCCTCGGGCCACGGCACCTGGACCTACGAAGCGATCCAGGAGGGCCTGATCAGCGCCGAGCACACGGTGCAGATCGGCATCCGGTCGCCCGGCGTGCGCGCCGCGCGCGAGTACGTGGCCGACCAGGGCGGGCAGATCTTCACCGCGCGCGCGCTGCGCGGTCTGGACGGCGCGGCGCTGGGCCCTGTGCTGGCGGCGATCCGTGAGCGCATCGGCCACCGGCCCTGTTACCTCACGCTGGACATCGACGTGCTGGACCCGGCGTTTGCGCCCGGCACCGGCACGCCCGAGCCCGGTGGCCTGACCAGCGCCCAGGTGCTCACCTTCATCGAAGAGCTGGCGGGGCTGAACTGGGTGGGCATGGACTGCGTCGAGGTGGCGCCGGCCTACGACCACGCCGAGCTCACCACCAACGCCGCCGCCACCTTCGTCTGGGCCTACCTCTGCGGCCAGGTCGCCAAGCGCACGAGGGCCTGAGCATGTTCACCCGCTCGCTCACCGGCTCGGACACCCAGCTCAACCAGAAGAGCTACTACGAGGCCAGCGTGGTCCGGCCGCTGGCATGCGCGCCGCTGGATGGCGCGGTCGAGGCCGACGTGGTGGTGGTGGGTGGCGGGTTTGCCGGGCTGTCGGCGGCGCTGGAGCTGCGGCTGAAGGGGCTGAGCGTGGTGCTGCTGGAGGCCGACCGCATCGGTTCGGGTGCCAGCGGCCGCAACGGGGGCCAGGCCATCGTCGGCTATGCCAGCGGTCAGGGGCCGTTCGAGGCGCAATTGGGTGCGGCCGACGCGCAGCGCGCCTGGGACCTCTCGGTGGAGGCGGTGCACCTGATCGAGCAGCGCATCGCCGCGCACGGCATTGATTGCGACTGGCGGCGCGGCTACACCTACGTGGCCGATTCGCCGAAGAAGGCGCGGGCGCTGCGCGAGGAGTTCGAGGACCACAGCACGCGCGGCATCGCCTGCGACTGGGCCGAGGGCGGCGACGTGGCGCGCTTCATCCGCAGCCCGCGCTACGTGGCCGCGTTCCGCGAACACACCTCGGGCCACCTGCACCCGCTGAAGTACGCGCTGGGCCTGGCGCAGGCCGCGCAGTCGGCGGGGGTGCGCATCCACGAGCACTCGCCGGTGACCGGGCTGGACCGTGGCCGCCGACTGGTGGCTCGCACCTCGAAGGGCCAGGTGACCGCGCGCTTCGGCGTGCTGGCGGGCAACTGCATGCTGCCCGAGGTCGGCCCGCGCGTGGCGCCCGAGATCGCGCCGCGCATCATGCCGGTGGGCACCTACATCGTCGGCACCGCGCCGCTGGAACCTGCGCTGTGCGAGCGCCTGATCCCCGGCCTGGCGGCGGTGTGCGACAACAACTTCGTGCTCGATTACTTTCGCTTCAGCGCCGACCACCGCATGCTGTTCGGCGGCCGGGTGAGCTACACCACCATGACGCCGCCCGACCTGCAGGGCGTGATGGCGCGGCGCATGGGCGCGGTGTTCCCCGAGCTCAGGGACGTGCCCGTGGAGTTCGTCTGGGGTGGCTTCGTCGACATCAGCATGAACCGCGCGCCCGACTTCGGGCGGCTGGGCGACAACCTCTACTACCTGCAGGGCTTCAGCGGCCACGGCGTGGCGCTGACCGGGCTGGCCGGGCAGATGGTGGCCGAGGCGGTGGCGGGGCAGGCCGGGCGCTTCGACCTGTTCGCTCGCCTGCGGCACCACGCGTTTCCCGGCGGCCCGCTGCTGCGCACGCCCACGCTGGCGCTGGGCATGCTGTGGCACCGGATGAAGGATGTGATCGGCTGAGCGCCGGCCTCAGGGCCAGGCGCGTTCGGCCGCGGAACCGTCGTCCGCTTTCGGTGGCGCGTTCTTCTCGCCGGTGACCATGGCCTTGAACATGTTCTCGCGGTGGCGGATGCTCTCGTAGAGGTTGGCAGCGACATGCACGATCACCGCGATCACAGTGACGTCGACCGTGGTCACGTGCAGCGTCTCGACCAGCTCGCTGCCCCAGAAAGCGTCGGTGGTGAGCAGGTGACCGGTGACCCCGATCACCACCACGGCCGCCAGCAGGTACAGGATCATCACCGCGCCGGCCGGGTTGTGACCCAGGTGGCGCGGCTCGCGACCGCGTATCAGCTGGCCCAGGTAGGTCCGCAGGCGCCCAGGCGTGGGCACGAAGCCCGCAAAGCGCGCGTGCGGGCCGGGCGCGATGAAGCCCCAGACGCAGCGCGCTGCGACCAGGGACAGGGCGAGGTAGCCGGCACCCTTGTGCACCAGGCCGATGTGCTCGGTGACGAAATAGGCGGTGGCGAAGGACGCCACCAGCGACCAGTGGAAGACCCGCACGAAGCGGTCCCAGACGCGCACGCGGGTCGGGTGGGCGGCCATGGAGCGTCCTCGCGCCGCGGGCTCAGTTGCGCACGTTTTCTTCGACGATGGCGCCGGTGATCGGGTGGAAGTACACCTCGACCTTGCGGCCCTGCTTGTCGGTGCCGTAGATCTCCCAGCATTTGCCCTTGGAGACGTGCAGCTTCTTCACGTCGTCCTTGTAGCCCTGGGCCTGGAAGCGCTGGCTCATCTCGGCTTCGCTGAGCCATTTGCTCTGGGGTTCGTCGGTGCAGGTCGGGCCGGCAACTGCAGCGCCGGCGGCCGCCAGCAGAAGCATGGAGAACAGGGGGGTGCGCAGGCGCATGAAAACTCCCGAAAAGTGAGGTTGGAAAAGAGGCCGGCGGCCGGATGGCGTCAGCCGGTGCCGCCGATGCCGTACCAGCGCAGCGGCACATCGCGCACGTGCACGCAGGGCGCGAGGACCGGCGCGACCGGCCGGTCTCCGCCGCGTGCGCCAGGGGCGCCCGGGTAGCGGCGGAGGGTGGCGGCGTCCGGGGTCTTGCGGGCCGGCACGTTCGGCCGGAAGGCCGGTGCCCGCGCGGGCACGCCGTTCTGGAGCCGGGTCGTGTTCAGGGGCCGTGCCATGGTGGGTGTGCGGGGTGCTGGTGGGTGGTGCGGGTGGCGGACGGAACGGGTTTTGCAATCGTTGTGCCATCCCGGCTCCCGCCCACCATCCCCCGGCCGAAGCGCCCCAGACCCATGAATCTGAACAAGTTTTTTCCTGCCAGGCGGCTGCGCCCCACGCGCCAGGGGTGCGGCGGGGGTGGGGCAAATGCCCCGATTCTTGGGGGGATCCGGGGGATTTGCCCCGCTGGCCGGGGTGGCCGGCCGGGGCCCGCAGCCTGCCTAGAATGGCTGGGCGCCGCTGTTGGCGCCGCCCCTGGGTGACCGCCGTGCCGCATTTCTCCGTCCGCTCGCTGTTCGCGCGGCCTCCGCTGTTCTGGACCCGGCGCTTTGCCGCGATCAGCCTGCTGTGCGTGGTGGCCAGTGCGCTCACCAGTGCGACCCTGCTGTCCAAGTACGTGGCCGAACGCATGATCCGCCACAACGCCGAGCTGGCGCGCGACTTCGTGGGCAGCCTGATGCGCATGCACCGGGGCGACCAGTTCTTTCTCAACCGCCAGGACACCCGCGGCATGGAGTCGCTGTTTGTCGAGCTTTCGCGCATGCCGGGCCTGGGCCACGCCAACGTGTTCGACACCGGGCGGCGCGTGGTCTGGTCGACCGCGACCGACGCCATCGGCCGCGACGCTGGCGCCAACCACGAACTGGACGCGGCCCTGACCGGCCGGCTGGAGGTCGAGAGCGAGCTGCTGGAGACGGCGTCCTTCATCAAGCCCGAGCACGCTTTCCTGCGCAACGACGCGCGCGATGCGGTGGAGGTCTACATCCCGGTGTTCGACAGCGGCTCGAAGGTGGTGGGCGTGATCGAGCTGTACATGCTGCCCGAGGGCCTGCTCAACGACGTGCACGAGATGACGCGCTTCGTCTGGATCGCCTGCGTGCTCAGCGGTCTGCTGACCTACCTGGCGCTGGTCTGGCTGGTGATGCAGGCCGACCGCCAGATCGCGCGGCAGCAGCGCACCATCGTCGCGAACGAGTCGCTGGCCGCGGTCGGTGACATGGCCTCGGCGGTGGCGCACGGCCTGCGCAACCCGCTGGGCGCCATCCGCTCCAGTGCCGAGCTGATCGCCATGGGCCCCGAGCGCGAGATGGCGGGCGACATCATGTCCGAGGTCGACCGCCTGCAGGGCTGGATCGCCAGGCTGCTGGCCTATGCGCAGCAGGGCGGCCGGGCGCTGGGTCCGGTGCGGCTGGACGAACTGCTCAACCACCTGGTGAGCCAGCATGCGGCGCGCATGGACCGCCAGGGCGTGGCGGTTCATTGCGACTGGCCGGCGCAGCTGCCCCAGGCGCAGGCCGACGCGCCCGCGCTGGAGCAGGCCCTGGACAACCTGATCGCCAACGCGCTGGACGCCATGCCCCAGGGCGGCGAACTGCGGCTGTCGGTGGAACCCCGGGGACGGGGCCTGCGCGTGACCGTGGCCGACACCGGCGTGGGCATTTCTCCCGAAGACCTGGAGCGCGTGTTCACGCCGTTCCACACCACCAAGCGCACCGGCCTGGGCGTGGGCCTGCCGCTGGCACGCCGCAGCATCGAGCGCCTGGGCGGCAGCCTGCGGCTGGAGAGTGCGCCGGGCACCGGCACGCGCGCGCTGCTGGACCTGCCGCTGAACCCGCCGCCATCTTCCGACCGCCCATGAGACACCCCCGATGAGCTACAGCGTTCTGATCGTCGAAGACGAGCCGGTGCTGGCCCGCAACATGCTCCTGTACCTGGAGCGCCACGGCATCGCCTGCCAGACCGCCTCGAGCGGAGAGGAGGGGCTGGCGCTGCTGGACGAGGCCCGGCCCGACGCCGTGGTGCTGGACCACAACCTGCCGGGCCAGGACGGCCTCTCGGTGCTGCGGCGCATGCGCGAGCGCGAGCCGCAGCTGCCGGTGGTGATGGCCACGGGACACGGCAGCGAGCAGGTGGCGGTGGAGGCCATGAAGGCCGGTGCCTTCGACTACCTGATCAAGCCGGTGTCGCTGCACCAACTCAAGCAGGTGCTGGACCGCGCGGTGCAGCAGCAGCGCCAGGCCCTGGAGCTGCAACACCTGCGCACCGGAGGTGGCACGGCCGGTGCCCCGGCGACACAGGGCCTGGCGGCGCTGCTGGGCGAGTCGCCCGCGATGCGCCAGCTGCGCACGCGCCTGCGCCAGTTGGTGGAGGCGGAGCAGCGCCTCAGCGAAGGCCGCTCGCCCGCGGTGCTGATCGGCGGCGAGACCGGCACCGGCAAGGAGCTGGTGGCTCGCGCCCTGCACTTCGAGGGGCCGCGCCGCAACGGTCCGTTCGTGGAGATCAACTGCGCCAGTCTGCCGGCGGCGCTGGTGGAGAGCGAACTGTTCGGCCACGAGCGCGGCGCCTTCACCGACGCGCGCGAGCGCCGCATCGGCCTGGTGGAAGCGGCCCATGGCGGCACGCTGTTCCTGGACGAGGTGGGCGAGCTGGAGCTGGCCACCCAGGCCAAGCTGCTCAAGCTGCTGGAAGACCACCAGTTCCGCCGCCTGGGCAGTGTGCGCGAGCAGCAGGTGGACGTGCGCGTGCTGGCGGCGACCAACCGGCCGCTGGAGGCCATGGTGCAGGCCGGGCAGTTCCGCGGCGACCTGTTCTACCGCCTGGGCATGCTGCGCATCGAGCTGCCGCCCCTGCGCGAACGCGATGGCGACGTGCTGCTGCTGGCCCGCAGTTTCCTGGAGCGTGCGGCGCGGCGCTACGGCAAGGGTGCGCTGCGCTTCTCGGACGAGGCGCTGGAGCGCTTGGCGCAGCACCGCTGGCCCGGCAATGTGCGCGAGCTGGGCAACCTGGTGGAGCAGTGCGTGATCCTGGCCAGCGGCGCGGTGATCGAGGCCGAGGAGCTGCCGCTGCCGGTGATGCCGGCGGCCGGACCCGGGCTGCCGGTGGTGCTGGAGGAGCAGCCGGCCAGCCTGCCGGAGACCGAGCGGCGCCTGCTGCTGAGTGCGCTGGAGCGCAACCGCTGGAACGTGACCCAGGCCGCGCGGGCGCTGGGCATCTCGCGCGACACCCTGCGCTACCGCATCGACAAGTTCGGGCTCAGGCCTTGAGCGCCTGCTGCACCGCGGCGGCCAGCAGCGGCCCGCCGCGCGCGATGCCCGACAGCGGCGCGTAGCCGTAGCCGATCACCAGGCCCTTGAGGTCCTGGCGCGCCAGGCAGTAGGCCGAGAGCGGCCGCACCGTCAGGCCCTGCTGAGCGATGCGCTGCGCCAGCGCGCGGTCGTCGGTCTGCGCGGGCAGCCGCAGGCACAGGTGCAGGCCCTGCTCGGCGCCGCTGATGAACGGGCCTTCCTGGCCTGCGGGGGCCAGCACCGGCTTGAGGGCCTCCAGCAGGCACTGCCGGCGCTCGCCATAGCTCTGGCGCGCGCGGCGCAGCGCGCTGCTGAAGTGGCCCATTTCCATGAACTCGGCCAGCGCGGCCTGCAGCGGCATCTGGCCCGGCCGGTTGAGGTCGTAGTGGGCCTGGCGGAACGCGGCCACCAGCGGCTTGGGCACCACGAGATAGCCCAGCTTGATGCCGGGGTAGAGCACCTTGGAGAAGGTGCCCATGTAGAGCACGCGGCCGTCGCTGTCCAGGCCTTCGAGGCTGGAGATCGGCGGGCCGGAAAAGCGGTATTCGCTGTCGTAGTCGTCTTCGAGCACCCAGGCGTTGTGGGCGCGCGCGGTGGACAGCAGCTGGTGGCGCCGCGGCAGGCTCATCACCGCGCCGCTGGGGTACTGGTGCGAGGGCGTGAGGTAGATCAGGCGCGGCGGCCTGCGGTCGTCCCCCTCGGTGGGCCGGATGCCCTCGTCGTCCACCGGCACCGGGTGCAGGTCCAGGCCGGTGGCCATGAAGGCCTTGACCGCGCCCCAGTAGGCCGGGTCTTCCACCCAGACGGTGTCGCCGTGGTCGGCCAGCAGGCGGGCGCAGAGTTCGAGCGACTGCTGGGTGCCGGTGGTGACGATCACCTGGTCGGCGTCCAGCTGCACGCTGCGGAATACCCGAAGGTAGTCGGCGATGGCGCGGCGCAGCGGCGCGTAGCCGCCCGAGCTGTTGTAGTCCAGCATGTCCGGGTAGGTCATGCGCCAGTGCTTGTTCTGCAGCCGCTGCCAGAGCGTGAGCGGGAAGGCGTTGAAGTCGGCGATGCCGGGCGTGAAGGGCTGGACCTCCAGCTCGGTGGCACAGAAGCGGGTGGCCAGGGCCTCGCCGCGCGCCGACATGCGGGGGGTGGCGGCGGGCGGGCGGGCCCCGTTGGGGCCGGGGTGGCGGCCGGGCGCGGCGCGCGGCACGCTGTCGTTCACATAGGTGCCGCTGCCGACCCGGCTGAGCAGGTAGCCCTCGACCGAGAGCTGGTTGATGGCGGCCACCACGGTGTTGCGCGAGAGGTCCAGGTCCTGCGCCAGGTCGCGGCTGGAGGGCAGGCGCTCGCCCGGCCCGAGCTTGCCGTCGAGCATGGCGCGCCGCAGCGCCTCGTAGAGCTGGCGGTGCAGGGGCAGCGCGTCCTGCGCGCCCAGGCGGTGCATTTCGGCGAGGAGGAATTCGGACAGCATGCGGGGGGGCGGCGGGCCATGACGACCGTCAAATGGCACCATCTTGTTTTAACAAATGGCCCCGATTGTGATCCAATTGCCTCGCCACAATCAAGTCTGGAGCTTCAAAGCCATGAATTCTTCACCTTGCATGGTCTGGCTGCCGGCCGACCACCGCCTCATGGGCGATCACGGCCACCAGATGCCCTTCCTGCTGCTCGGCGACAAGTACGCCCGGGCCGTCAAGGTGGGGGCCGAGTGCCAGCCGGTCATGTTCCCGCTGGCCGATGCCGGGCAGATTCCCGAGCTGTTGCCGATGGTCGACGGCGTGATGCTGACCGGCTCGCCGTCCAATGTGCACCCCTCTCATTTCGACGAGGACGTGGCCGACCCGAGCCTGCCGCTGGACCCGGTGCGCGACTCGCTCACGCTGGCGCTGATCAAGGCCTGTGTGCACGAGGGCGTGCCGCTGCTGGGCATCTGCCGCGGCTTCCAGGAGATCAACGTGGCCTTGGGCGGCACCCTGTACCAGCGGGTGCACGAGGTGCCGGGCCGCGCGGACCACCGCGAGTCCAAGACCGCGCCGTTCGAGGTGCAGTACGCGCCCAGCCATCCGATCCGGCTGGTGCCGGGCAGCGTGTTCGAGACCTGGGCCGGCGGTCCGGAGGTGATGGTCAACTCGCTGCATGGCCAGGGCATCAACAAGCTCGCGCCCGGACTGGACGCACTGGCCCACGCGCCCGACGGCCAGGTCGAGGCGGTGGCGGTGCAGGGTGCCCGCACCTTTGCCTACGCGGTGCAGTTCCACCCCGAATGGCGCTGCTGGGAGAACCCCTTCTACACCGCCATCTTCCAGGCCTTCGGCAAGGCCTGCCGGCAGCGGCGCAGCCTGCGGCTGCAGGCCGCCGACCTGGCGCGGCACACCCCGGCCTGAGCCGTCCCGAGACGGTCCGGCCCGACAGAATCGACACAACGAGACAGCAGCTTATGAACCAGCCGATCACCAGTCCCCAGACCTTCAACGACCTGGAACAGTGGCTCAACCAGCACCGCGTGACCGAGGTCGAGTGCCTCGTGCCCGACCTGACCGGCGTGGCCCGCGGCAAGATCCTGCCGCGCGAGAAGTTCACCGAAGACCGCGGCATGCGCCTGCCGCAGGGCATCGTGGCCATGGGTGTGACGGGCGAGTTCCCGGCCAGCGGTCCCTACTACGACGTGATCGAGCCGACCGACCGCGACATGCAGCTGCGGCCCGACCCGGCCACGGTGCGCATCGTGCCCTGGGCCACCGACCCCACCGCGCAGGTGATCCACGACTGCTTCGACCACACCGGCAAGCTGGTGCCGTTTGCGCCCCGCTCGGTGCTGCGCCACATCTGCGACCTCTACGCCGCCGAAGGCTGGGACCCGGTGCTCGCACCCGAGCTGGAGTTCTACCTGACCGCGCGCAACACCGACCCCAACACCCTGCTGCGC
Organism: Hydrogenophaga pseudoflava; assembly: GCF_031020795.1. Taxonomy (GTDB): domain Bacteria; phylum Pseudomonadota; class Gammaproteobacteria; order Burkholderiales; family Burkholderiaceae_C; genus Hydrogenophaga; species Hydrogenophaga pseudoflava_A. The sequence goes on along the minus strand of NZ_JAVHJP010000005.1, from coordinate 279,880 downwards.
CCGCCGGTGGGCCGCAGCGGCCGCGCCGAGACCTCGCGCCAGGCCTATTCCATCGACGCGGTGAACGAGTTCGATCCGCTGTTTGAGGAGATCTACGACTACTGCGACAAGATGCAGCTGAACGTGGACACCCTGATCCACGAGATCGGCGCCGGCCAGATGGAGATCAACTTCTTCCACGCCCACCCGCTGGGCCTGGCCGACGAGGTGTTCTTCTTCAAGCGCACCGTGCGCGAGGCCGCGCTGCGCCACGACATGTACGCCACCTTCATGGCCAAGCCCATCGCGGGCGAGCCGGGCAGCGCCATGCACATCCACCAGAGCGTGGTGGACAAGCACACGGGCCGCAACATCTTCAGCAAGGAGGACGGCAGCGCTTCCGACGCCTTCCACCACTACATCGGCGGCCTGCAGCGCTACATCCCGGCCGCGATGGCGCTGGTGGCGCCCTACGTGAACAGCTACCGGCGCCTCTCTCGGCACACGGCCGCGCCGATCAACATCGAGTGGGGCCACGACAACCGCACGGTGGGCATCCGCTCGCCGATCTCCAGCCCGCAGGCGCGGCGCGTGGAGAACCGCGTGATCGGCGCCGACGCCAACCCCTACGTGGCGATGGCGATGACCCTGGCCTGCGGCTACCTGGGCATGAAGAACCAGATCAAGCCCAAGCCCGAGATGAAGGGCGATGCCTACCTCTCGCCCTACGCGCTGCCGCGCAGCCTGGGCGAGGCGCTGGACTGGCTGCGCCGCGAGACCGACCTGCACGAGGTGCTGGGCAAAGAGTTTGTGACCATCTACACCGAAATCAAGGAACTGGAGTTCGAGGAGTTCATGAAGGTGATTTCTCCCTGGGAACGCGAGCACCTCCTCCTGCATGTCTGAACTGTTGATAAGCGAAACGCCATGAACACCTCCACCCTCATCGCCCCGCCCGCCCTGGTCCGCCGCGCCGAGCAGCAGGACACCAAGGCCATCCAGGCGCTGGACAGCGCGCACTACATCCACCCCTTCACCGACCATGGGGACCTGGCCACGCGCGGTGCGCGCGTGATGACCCACGCCGACAACATCTACGTCTGGGATTCCGAGGGCAAGAAGGTGCTCGACGGCATGAGCGGCCTGTGGTGCGTCAACGCCGGCTACGGCCGCAAGGAGCTGGCGGACGCGGCCTATCAGCAGATGATGACGCTGCCCTTCTACAACAGCTTCTTCCAGACCACCAACGTGCCGGCGGTGCAACTGGCGGCCAAGCTGGCGGCGCTGGCGCCGACAGTGGGTGACCGTTCATTCAAGCACGTGTTCTTCAGCAGCAGCGGCAGCGAGAGCAACGACACCAATGTGCGCATGGCGCGCCGCTACTGGGACCTGATGGGCCAGCCGCAGCGCAAGGTCATCATCAGCCGGAACAACGCCTACCACGGCAGCACCATGGCCGGCGCCTCGCTGGGCGGCATGGGCGGCATGCACGCGCAGGGCGACCTGCCCATCCCCAACATCACCCACATCGAGCAGCCGCACTACTGGGAGAACGCACGCGCCGGCGAAACCCCGGCCGAGTTCGGTGTGCGCGCCGCGCGCTGGCTGGAGGAGAAGATCCTGGCCATCGGCCCGGACAAGGTGGCGGCCTTCATCGGCGAGCCGGTGCAGGGCGCCGGCGGCGTGATCATCCCGCCGGCCACCTACTGGCCCGAGATCCAGCGCATCGTCGACAAGTACGGCATCCTGCTGATCGCCGACGAAGTGATCTGCGCCTTCGGCCGCCTGGGCCACTGGTTCGCCTACGAAAAGTTCGGCATCAAGCCCGACCTGGTGACCTTCGCCAAAGGCGTGACCAGCGGCTACATCCCACTGGGCGGCGTGATGGTGGGCAACCGCGTGGCCGATGTGCTGATCGCCAAGGGCGGCGAGTTCAACCACGGCTACACCTACAGCGGCCACCCGGTGGCCTGCGCGGTGGCGCTGGCCAACCTGGAGCTGATGGAGCGCGAGGGCCTGGTGGACCGGGTGAAGAACGACACCGGCCCCTACCTGGCCCAGCGCTTCGCCGAGCTCAAGGACCACCCGCTGGTGGGCGAGGCCGAGACCTGCGGCTTCGTGGCCGGGCTGGTGCTGGTCAAGGACAAGATCCGGCGCACCATGTTCGACCCCGACCTGGCGGTGGGCATGGTCTGCCGTGGCCACTGCTTCCGCAACGGCCTGATCATGCGCGCCGTGGGCGACCGCATGATCATCGCGCCGCCGCTGGTCATGACCCGCGCCCAGATCGACGAGATGATGGGCCTGATCCGCCGGTGTCTGGATGCGACGCTGGACGATTTGCGCTCGCAGGGACTGCTGGGCTGACCGGGCTCATGCGTTTGTTTGTTACAGTAAAAGACGCCCCAGATTGGGGATAAAGTTGGTCTGCTATTTGCTTGCGGAGCGCAAGCTTTGAAGCAGGGTGTCTGTACATCAATCGTCGGGATTTTTCCCCTCAAACCTGGAGCGTTCCTCACCATGAAGAAACAAGTCCTGGCCCTGGCCATTTCCGCCATCCTGCTGGCGGCGTGCGGCAAGAAAGAAGAAGCGCCTGCGGCCCCGGCCGCCCCGGTCGCGGCAGCCCCGGCCCCCGCCGCTGAGCCGGCCAAACCCGCCGGCCCGGTGTTCGACGACGAGAAGGTCCTGAACATCTACAACTGGCCCGACTACATCCCCGAAGGCATGATCGCCACCTTCGAGAAGGAAACCGGCATCAAGGTCAACTACGACACCTTCGAGACCAACGAAGCCCTGCACGCCAAGCTGGTCGCCGGCAACACCGGCTACGACATCGTCGTGCCCGGCACCGTGTTCGCCAAGGGCCAGATCGAAGGCGGCCTGCTGCAGCCCCTGAAGAAGGAGCAGATCCCCAACCTGGCCAACATGGACCCCGCCATCATGTCCGTGCTGACCAAGGCCGACCCGGACAACAAGCACCTGGTGCCCTGGGCCTGGGGCTTCACCACCGTGGGCATCAACAAGACCAAGGCCGAGAAGGCGCTGGGCGGCATGGCCATGCCCGAGAACGCCTGGGACCTGGTCTTCAAGCCTGAGTACACCAGCAAGCTCAAGTCCTGCGGCATCGCCTACCTGGATTCGCCGACCGAAATCCTGCCGGTGGCGCTGCACTACATCGGCAAGGACGCCTACTCGAACGACCCGGCCGACTACAAGCTGGCGACGGAGATGCTGGCCAAGGTCCGCAAGGACGTGCGCCTGTTCAGCTCGACCATGATCGACGACATCGCCGGCGGCAAGGCCTGCGTGGCGATCGGCTGGTCTGGCGACATCAACCAGGCCGCCGCCCGCGCCAAGGAGAACGGCTCCAAGGACGTCATCGAAGCCCTGCTGCCCAGCACCGGCGCGCTGATCTTCTTTGACACCATGGCCGTGACCAAGGACGCCAAGCACCCGAACAACGCCGCCGCGTTCATCGACTTCTACCTGCGCCCTGAAAACGCCGCCGCCATGGCCAACGACATGGGCTACCCCACCGGCAACAAGGCGGGCATGGACAAGGTCAACCCCGAGATCGCCGGCAACAAGACCATCTTTGTGGAGTCCGACTACTTCGGCAAGATGATCCCGCCCAGCAGCTTCACCAACGAGGCGCGCGAGGCGATGTCCAACGCTTACAACAGCTTCAAGAAGGGCAAGTAAGCGCCACCGGCACCCAGGCATGGCCTGACACGGGCTGTTCGTACCCTGCGTATGAACAGCCCTTTCTGTTTCCGAATCACCAACAACGAGGGGTCACCATGGCAGCAGCCGGCACGCAAGAGGGCTATCTGGTCACGGAAAAACTGGTCAAGCGCTTCGACGAGGCGGTGGCCGTCGACGAGGTCTCGCTCTCCATCGGCAAGGGCGAGATCTTCGCCCTGCTGGGCAGCTCGGGCTGTGGCAAGTCGACGTTGCTGCGCATGCTGGCCGGTTTCGAGACCCCGACCAAGGGCCGCATCCTGCTCGGTGGCCAGGACGTGGCCAACATGCCGCCCTACGAACGGCCGGTGAACATGATGTTCCAGAGCTATGCGCTGTTCCCGCACCTGAACATCTGGGACAACGTGGCCTTCGGCCTCAAGCGCGAGGGCCTGCCCAAGGACGAGGTCGCCAAGCGCACCGACGAGATGCTGGCCCTGGTGCAGCTCACGCCGTACGCCAAGCGCAAGCCGCACCAGCTCTCGGGCGGGCAGCAGCAGCGCGTGGCGCTGGCGCGCAGCCTGGCCAAGAAGCCCAAGCTGCTGCTGCTGGACGAGCCGCTGGGCGCGCTGGACAAGAAGCTGCGCGAGCAGACGCAGTTCGAGCTGGTCAACATCATCGAGAAGGTCGGTGTGACCGTGGTGATGGTGACGCACGACCAGGAAGAGGCCATGACCATGGCCAGCCGCATTGCCATCATGAGCAAGGGCCGCGTGCTGCAGGTGGGCACGCCGCAGCAGATCTACGAATACCCGGGCAACCGCTTCGTCGCCGACTTCATCGGCAACGTCAACCTGTTCGAGGGCAAGCTGACGCTGGACGAGACCGACCGCTGCGCGGTGGGCACGGCGATCGGCGAGGTGCACGTGGGTCACGGCATCAGCGGCTCCATCGACATGCCGGTGGCGGTGGCGGTGCGGCCCGAGAAGATCGAGATCGGCAAGGAGCGGCCGGCCCACATCACGCGCAACCTCTTCGCCGGGCGCGTCAAGGAGATCGGCTACTTCGGTTCCTACAACACCTACATCGTGGTCACGCCGCAGGGCACCAAGGTGAAGATCACCGAGCCCAACGGCTCGCGCCACGAGCTGCTGGACATCACCTGGGAGGACGACGTGTTCTTCTGGTGGGACGACCTCGACGCCGTGGTTCTGCGCGACTGAACCTGAACCAGGAGCACCACCATGGCGTCACCCCTTCCGGTTCCAGGCAAGCGCTTCGTCATCGGCCTGCCCTATGCCTGGCTGTTCGTCTTTTTCCTGCTGCCCTTCCTGATCCTGCTGTACATCAGCTTCGTTCACCAGGGCGAGAGCATCAATCCCTTCAAGCCGATCTGGGACCCGGAGACGGGCATCCTGAGCCTGAAGTACGAGAACTACTGGACCATCTTCCGCGATGGTGAGGGTGGGGCGCTGTTCCAGACCATCTACATCGAGGCCTACCTGCGCTCGATCTGGTACGCGCTGCTCACGGCCCTGCTGTGCCTGCTGATCGGCTACCCCTTCGCCTACTTCATCGCGCGCTCGTCGCCGGCGGTGCGCCCGGCGCTGCTGATGATGGTGATGCTGCCGTTCTGGACCTCGTTCCTGCTGCGCGTCTATGCGTGGAAGGGCATCCTGGCCGACCAGGGCGTGGTCAACAAGCTGCTGATGTTCCTGGGCATCACCAGCGAACCGATCCAGATGCTCTACACCAACGTGTCGATGCTGGTGGGCATGACCTACGTCTACCTGCCGTTCATGGTCCTGCCGCTCTACGCCAACCTGGTGAAGATGGACTTCCGCCTGCTCGAAGCCGCCTACGACCTGGGCACCACGCCGTTCAAGGCCTTCTGGCTGGTGACGGTGCCGCTGTCCAAGGCCGGCATCATCGCCGGCTTCATGCTGGTGTTCATCCCGGCCGTGGGCGAGTTCGTGATCCCCTCGCTGCTGGGCGGGCCGGAAAACATCATGATCGGCCGTGTGGTCTGGGACGAGATGTTCACCAGCAACAACTGGCCGCGCGCCTCGGCGCTGGCGGTGGTGATGATCGCGCTGATCATCGTGCCGCTGGCGATCTATTACCACTACACCGCCGAGGAGAAGAAGTGATGAAACGGATTCTCGAAAAACACTTCGGCAAGGCCTGGATGGCGCTGGTCTACCTGTTCCTGTACCTGCCGCTGTTCTTCATGATCGTGTTCAGCTTCAACAGCACCCGGCAGGACGCGAACTTCACCGGCTTCTCGCTGCGCTGGTACGAGGCGCTCACGCGCGACACCAAGATCGTCGAGGGCTTCTGGCTGTCGGTGAAGGTGGCCGCGGTCACGGGCCTGCTCTCGGCCATCCTGGGCACCTTCGCCGCCTTCGTGCTGGTGCGCTACCGCAAGTTCCTGGGGCGCACCGTCTTCTCGGGCATGGTGAACGCGCCGCTGGTGATGCCCGAGGTGGTGATCGGCCTGTCGCTGCTGCTGCTGATGGTGGGCGCGCAGAACGTCTTCGGCTGGCCCGAGCGCGGCATGCTGACCATCATCCTGGGCCACACCCTGCTGGGCATGGCCTACGGCATGGTGGTGATCCAGAGCCGGCTGATGGAGATGAACCGCAGCATCGAAGAGGCCGCGATGGACCTGGGCGCGCGGCCCCACGAGGTGTTCTTCCTGATCACGCTGCCCAACATCTTCCAGGGCATCCTGGCCGCCTTCCTGCTGAGCTTCACGCTGTCTTTCGACGACGTGGTGATCTCCGAATTCCTCTCCGGCCCCGGCGTCTCCACGCTGCCTCAGGTGATCTTCGGCTACGCCCGCCGCGGCATCAACCCGACCATCTACGCCGCGGCCACGCTGCTGATCACCACGGTGACCATCGTGATCATCGGCTACAGCGTCTGGGTGGCGCGCCAGACGCGCAAGCGCGAACGCGAGATCCAGGCGGCCACGCGGGCCGAGCTGGCGGCGCTGTCGGCGCGCTGAGCCGTCCGCACGAACCCGTCGCCGCACTGTGTCCCTGCGCGACAGCCGCCTCTGGCTGCTGCTCCTCTACGCCCTGCACGCAGCGGTCCACCAGGCCGGCTTCCACGCCGTCTGGCTGGACCCGGACCAGCTGGTGGTGGCCGATCAGGCCGCCTGGATGGCGCGCGGCGAGTTCCACGAGCCCTTCTTCTACGGCCAGGCCTATCTGCTGCCCTTCGAGGCCTACCTGGCCGTGCCCGCGGTGTGGCTGGGCCTGGACCCGCTGGTGGCGGTCAAGGCGGTGGCGGCGCTGAGCTTCTACCTGCCCTGGGTGCTGACCACCTGGTGGCTGGGCCGCGAGCGGCCCTGGGCGGCGCTGGCCGTGACCACGCTGTTCCTGGCGCTGCCGCTGGAGTACACGCTGGCCGCGGCGCTGCCGCGCGGCTTCATCACCGGCATCGCGCTGGCCTGGCTGGGCCTGGCCCTGCTGCTGCGCCCGGCGGCGCCGTCGGCCGGGGCGCAGATCGGCTGGGCGGCGCTGGTGGGGTTCTGCACCGGTTCCTATATGAGCAATGTGCTGATGCTGCCGGCCCTGGTGTTCCTGCCCGACCGGCGGCGCTGGCTGCTGGCCGGGGCCGGGCTGGTGCTGGGCCATGCGCTGTTCAAGGCGCTGGGCCTGTTCTATGTGTGGAACCCCGACCATGTGGTGCACCGTTTTCCCGACCTGTTCTTCCGGCCCGGCTACCTGCTGGGCAACCTGCAGAACCCCGACGTGGTGGTGGCGCTGGGCGGCCTGCTGCTGCTGGGCCTGGGCGCCGGGGCGCTGGTGGTCCGGGCTGAGCGTCGCGACCCGGCGTCGCTGGCGGGCGCGGACGGCTGGCGCTGGGCGCTGGGCGCTGCGGGCCTGCTGCTGCTGATCGCGCTGATGGTGAGCAACAACAAGTTCGCCGAATACAACGCCGGCTCACCCTTCTTCTCGCTCTACCGGATGATGCTGCCGCTGCCCTTGCTGGCGCTGTTGGTGATTGCGCGCTGGGCGCCGACCGGTCTGGCCTGGCGGGTGCCGCTGTGGGGTGGGCTGGCGCTGGTGGTGGCGCTGGCCGGGGTGCAGCTGGGGCGCTTCGTCTTGGGCCAGGAGCGCTTCATCGAGGCCGCGACCACGCTCGAACCCGTGACCCGCGACAAGGTGCGCCGCGTCTGCAAGCGGCTGGCGCAGGACTGGCGCCGCAGCGGCGAGCCGTATGTGGTGCTGCGTGGTCGCGACGACGTGCTGGCCTACGGCTGCCATGCGCTGTACGGGGTGCCGGTGGTGCAGAGCGACTACGAGCGGCGCACCTGGCTGCGGCGGCGGTTCGAGCGGGACGCGGCGCACTGACCGGGCGCTCCGTGCGCCGCCGCTGAGTCCACTCCGGCTCTCCGGGTGTTCCAAGTGGACGCAACAATTGGCCGGATGCTGCCTTAGCATGGTGCCACTTCAATGTGGAGACCCGTGCCCATGTCCGACACCACCATCCCTTCCTTCGACGGCCGCGCCCTCATCAACGGTGAGCGCGTCGCCGCGCGCGATGGCCAGACCTTCGACTGCATTTCCCCGGTCGACGGCCGCGTGCTGACCCAGGTGGCCCGCTGCGGCCAGGCCGACATCGACGCCGCCGTGGCCGCCGCCCGCGCCGCGTTTGAAGACCGCCGCTGGGCCGGCAAGGCGCCCGCTGCGCGCAAGCGCACCCTGATCAAGTTCGCCGAGCTGATCCAGGCCAATGGCGATCTGCTGGCACTGACCGAGTCGCTCGACATGGGCAAGCCGGTGAAGTACGCCAAGGGCGTGGACGTGAACAGCGCGGCCAACTGCATCCGCTGGTACGGCGAGGCGGTGGACAAGGTCTACGACGAAATCGCGCCCACGCCCGACACGGCGCTGGCCCTGATCACCCGCGAGCCGGTGGGCGTGGTCGGCGTGATCGTGCCCTGGAACTACCCGATGATCATGGCCGCGTGGAAGATCGCGCCGGCCCTGGCCGCGGGCAATTCGGTGGTGCTCAAGCCGTCGGAGAAGAGCCCGCTGACGGCGCTCAAGCTGGCCGAGCTGGCGCTGGAGGCCGGCATCCCCGCCGGCGTGTTCAACGTGGTGACGGGTCTGGGGCCCGAGGCCGGTTCGCCGCTGGCGCTGCACATGGACGTGGACTGCATCGCCTTCACCGGCAGCACGCGCGTGGGCAAGCAGATTCACGTGATGGCCGGGCAGAGCAACCTCAAGCGCGCCTGGACCGAGCTGGGCGGCAAGTCGCCCAACATCGTGTTCGCCGATTGCCCCGACCTGGACAAGGCGGTGGAGGCCTCGGTGGGCAGCATCTTTTTCAACCAGGGCGAGAGCTGCAACGCGCCCTCGCGCCTGTTCGTCGAGGCCTCGATCAAGGAGGCTTTCTTGGAGAAGGCGCTCAAGCTGGTGCCCCAGTACCAGCCGGCCAATCCGCTGGACAAGAACACCGTCATGGGCGCCATCGTCGACCAGGTGCAGCTCGACAACGTGATGCGCTACATCGGCCTGGGCCAGAGCGAAGGCGCGAAGCTGCTGGCCGGTGGCGAGCGCGTGGCGCCCGTGGCCGGCGGCTGCTACGTGCAGCCCACCATCTTCGACGGCGTGACCAACAGCATGACGATCGCGCGCGAGGAGATCTTCGGCCCGGTGCTGTCGGTGCTCTCGTTCACCGACGCGGCCGACGTGGTGAAACAGGCCAACAACAACATCTACGGCCTGCAGGCCGCGGTGTGGACGCGCGACATCAACAAGGCCCACGGCGTGGCGCGTGCGCTGCGCGCGGGCACGGTGCACGTGAACCAGTACGACGAGGACGACATCACGGTGCCTTTCGGTGGCTTCAAGCAGAGCGGGGTGGGGCGCGACAAGTCGCTGCACGCGTTCGACAAGTACACCGAGACCAAGACCACCTGGATCCGCATCGACAGCCCGGTGTGACGCGATGACGCCCATGTTCACGCTGGCGCAGCGCATCGAGGCCCTGCACGTGCAGGGCGTGCATTCGGTGATGGCCACCTTCACCGACCTGCACGGCGTGCCCAAGGGCAAGCTGCTGCCGCTGGAGGCGCTGCCTGCGGCGGTGGCCAGCGGCGCGGGCTTCGCCGGCCCGAGCATCGTGGGCACCGGCCTGCCGCGCATGGGGCCGCGCAGCGAATACCACGGCCGCGTGGTGCCCGACAGCTTGCGGCCGCTGCCCTGGCTGCCGGGCGTGGCGCACGCGGTGTGCGACGGCTTTGCGGGGGGCGAACCCCTGGACACCTGTTCGCGGCAGGTGCTGCAGCGACAACTGGCGCGGCTGCGCGAGCGCGGCTGGACCTTCCATGTCGGCATCGAACCCGAGTTCTTCCTGCTGCGCCGCGGCGAGGACGGCCGATGGGGCGTGGCCGATGCCGAGGACAGGCTGGACAAGCCGTCCTACGACCTCAAGGCCATGGTGCGCAACCACGGCTTTCTGGACGACATGCGCCGCCACCTCACAGCCCTGGGCTTCGGGCTGCAGCAGACGGACCACGAGGACGCCACCGGCCAGTACGAGATCAACTACCGCCACGACGAGGCGCTCGCCGCGGCCGACCGCTTCCAGCTGTTCAAGCTGACCGCGCACGCCGTGGCCGACCAGCACGGCATGGTGTTCTCCTGCATGCCCAAGCCACTGGCGAACGCGCCGGGCAGCGGCCTGCACTTCCACATCAGCCTGACCGACGAACTGGGTTGCCCGCTGATGGCCGATGCCGGCGGTCCGATGGGGCTGAGCCCGCTGGGCCTGCGCTTCGCCGCGGGCTTGCTCGAACACGGCGATGCGCTGGCAGCGCTGTGCGCGCCCACGGTCAACAGCTACAAACGCCTGGCGGTCAGCGAGAGCGCCTCGGGCACCACCTGGTCACCGGTGTGGAAGGCGGTGGGCGAGAACAACCGGACCTGCGTGTTGCGCACGGTGGAGGGCCGGCTCGAATGGCGGCTGCCCGACGCGTCGTGCAATGTCTATGCGGCGCTGGCGGCCACGCTGGCCGCGGGGCTGGACGGCATCGACCGCGACCTGCCGGCGCCCGAGGCCTGCGACGCCGACCTGTACCAGCGCCACGCGGCAGGCGACCCGATGCCGCCACGCCTGCCGCGCGACCTGCACGAGGCGCTGGCCGCGCTGCGCGCCGACGCCCTGCTGCGCGACGACCTGGGCGAGGCCTTCTGCGAGCAGTTCCTGGCGCTCAAGCGCGCCGAGTGGGACGCCTACGCGCAGCAGGTGAGCGACTGGGAACTGGAGCGCTACGCGGACGGGTTCTGAGACCGCTCAGGCCGAGTCTGCTCAAGTCTTGTACGACGGGTCGCTGCGGTCCAGCTTGCGCAGCAGCGCGGGCCAGGCGAGCATCGCGCCCTGGCCCGCGGTCGCGATCTTCATCACCTCGGCCATGCCCGCGAGGATGCGTGGGTCCACCTGGGTGAGTTCACCGCCGCCGGCCAGCGCGTCGATCTGGATGCGGCAGGTGTTCTCGAAGGTGTACATCGAGAGGAAGGCGTCGGGGATCGACGTGCCGACGGTCAGCAGGCCGTGGTTGCGCAGCACCAGGAAGTTGGCGCGGCCCAGGTCGGCCTGCAGGCGCGGCTTCTCGTCGGGGCGGAAGGCCACGCCTTCGTAGTCGTGGTAGGCCAGCGAGGCGAGCACGAAGCTGCTCTGCTGGCTGATGGGCAGGATGCCGGCCTTCTGCGCGCTGACCGCCACGCCCGCGCGGGTGTGGGTGTGCAGCACGCACTGCACCTCGGGCCGTGCCTCGTGCACCGCGCTGTGGATGACGAAGCCGGCCGGGTTGACCGGGAAGGGCGAGTCGATCAGCTTGTTGCACTGCATGTCGACCTTGACCAGGCTGGACGCCGTGATCTCGTCGAACATCAACCCGTAGGGGTTGATCAGGAACTGGTGCTCGCCGCCGGTGACGCTGTCGGGCAGCTTGGCGCTGATGTGGGTGAACACCAAGTCGGACCAGCCGTAGGCGGCCACGAGCCGGTAGCAGGCCGCGAGGTCGCAGCGCAGCTGCCATTCCTCGGCGCTGACCGAGTCCTTGAGCGAAGGGATGTTGAGCATGGCGTGTCTCCTGCGCCGCGTCGGGGTGCGCGGCTGGGCGGACATGGTCGCGCGGACACGGCATGCGGGCTGTCGCAGGACGGACAAGCCAGGTGTCAGGAGCGAAGTGCCTGGCTCCAGCAATCACGGCGGAACCGGCTTCGCCGGGCCGCACATGATGTTCCCCCTCAAGGGGGGAAGCCGCGCAGCGGCGCAGGGGGTTACCTGGTTTTACAGGTATTGAAGCCGAGCAGGGCATACGGCGGGCACCAGCCCACCAGGCCGGTGAGCAGGGGCACGACGCCGATGTAGCCCCAGACGCCGACAGCGCCGGTGGCGGCGGCCGCGATGAGGGCGAGGCCGACGACGATGCGGAGGGTGCGGTCGACGCCGCCAACGTTCTTGGTCATGTGAAGCTCCTGTGAGTGAAAGAGGGTGCGGACGTATTGGAGCCGTGGTGGCCCCGTCCGGTCTGTGACCACGGTCACACAGGAAAAAGCCAGGCCCGGCTCAGGCGGGCTGGCCGGCGGCGAGCGTGCGCAGACCGGCGCTGTCCTTGATCGTGATGCTCTCGCGCGAGAGTTCGACCAGGCCGTCGCGCTCGAAGCGGTGCAGCAGCCGCGTGACAATCTCGCGCACCGTGCCCAGCTCGTCGGCCAGGGCCTGGTGGGTGGTCCTGAGCGTCTGGCCGTGGCCGAGCAGGGCGCCGGCCAGGCGGCTGTCCAGGCGCTGGAAGGCGATGGCCTCGATCAGGCCGGTGAGGTCGGCCATGCGCGCCGCGAACAGGCCGAGCACGTATTCGCGGAAGCCGGTGTCGGCCAGCGCGGCCTGGAAGTCCGGCGGCGGCAGCAGGCACAGCGTGGTCTCGCTGGTGGCGACGCCGCGCGCGGTCAGCGGCTGGTGGGCGAACAGGCCGGCCGAGGACACCAGGCACATCTCGCCGGGCGCGACCCGGTAGAGCTCCAGCTCGCGGCCATTGGGGGCGCTGCGCGAGACCTTCACTTCGCCGGCCAGCACCAGCGGGAAGCCCTGGCAAGGGTCGTTCTCGCGGAACAGCCGGGTGCCGGCGGGCACGGTCATCGGTGCGAGTCGGGCCACCACTCCCGGCAGTGCAGCCAGTGCCGGGTACAGCGTCAGCAGGTCGGGCGGGGCGGTCTGGGACATGCGGCGCATTGTAGGTGCGGGGGGCGTGTCCAGAGGGTGGAGATGCGAACGCGCGGCCAAAGTTCATTCGAATTTTTTGAATTCAGGCTTCAAGCGCTTTCGACCTGAGCGGGCAGGCCCCTCCCTACACTGCCGCCATGGCTACCTCCTCCATCACCCGCTACCACCCGCTGGCCCGGACCCTGCACTGGGCGCTGGCCCTGCTCATCGCGGGCAACTTCGCGCTGGGCATCTACATGGCGGACCTGCCCTTCTCGCCCGCCCGGCTGCAGTACTACAGCTGGCACAAGTGGGCGGGTGTGCTGGTGCTCGCTTTCTCGGCGTTCCGCCTGCTGACACGCATCCTGAAATCGCCACCGGCACTGCCCTCGGCCATCGAGGCGGCCATGCCCGGCTGGCAGAAGCTGGCCCACCACGCCACCCACATCGGCCTCTACGCGCTGTTCTTCGCGGTGCCGCTGAGCGGCTGGGCCTTCAGCTCGGCCGCCGGTTTCCCGGTGGTGCTGTTCGGGGTGCTGCCGCTGCCCGACTTTGTGCCGGTGAGCGAAGGCCTGGCCGACGCGCTCAAGGAAGCCCACAAGATCGCGGCCCTGTCCATGGCCGGCCTGGTGCTGCTGCATGTGGCCGGAGCGCTCAAGCACCACTTTGTCGATCGCGACGGCCTGATGTCCCGCATGGGTTTCAGCCGCTGACCTTCCCAGGAGTCTTTTCATGAACACCCGTCTTCTTTCCCTGGCGCTGGTCGCCGCAAGCGTCTCGCCGCTGGCCGTGCAGGCGCAGCAGGCCCTCGTGCCCGCCCAGAGCGAGGTCGCCTTCACCAGCCGCCAGATGGGCGTGCCGGTGGACGGCAAGTTCAAGAGCTTCAGCGCCCAGGTGGCGTTCGACCCGGCCAAGCTGGCCAGCAGCAGCATCGCCTTCACCGTGGACACCGGCAGCGCCGACATCAGCCGCGAGGCCAACGCCGAGTTGCCCAAGGCCTCCTGGTTCAACGTGGCCCAGTTCCCCAAGGCCACCTTCCAGTCCAGTGCCATCAAGCGCATCGACGCCACGAAGTACGAAGTCGCTGGCAAGCTGAGCATCAAGGGCGTGAGCAGCGACGTGGTCGTGCCGGTCACGCTGGCGCAGAACGGCGCCACCACCGTGGCCAGCGGCGCCTTCCCGATCAAGCGCCTGACCTTCCGCATCGGCGAGAAGGAGTGGGCCGACACCTCGATGGTCGCCGACGAGGTGCAGGTGAAATTCAAGATCGCCCTGACCGGCGTGCCCAAGCTCTGATGTCCGTTTCCCGTTTCCGTTTCCAACCTCAATCCAGGAGTTCAACCATGCGCAAGTCCCTGTCCCTGCTGGCCGCCGCGGCCGTGCTGTCCACCGCCGGCGTCGCCCAGGCCGCCGACTACGCGATCGACCCGACCCACACCTTCGCCACCTTCGAGATCGGCCACTTCGGCGCCACGACCAACCGCGCCCGCTTCGACAAGAAGGAAGGCAAGGTCAGCTTCGACAAGGCGGCCAAGACCGGCAAGGTCGACATCAGCCTCGACATCGCCTCGGTGAACTCCGGCACCGCCATGTTCGACAAGCACCTGGCCAGCGCCGAGATCCTGAACGCCGAGAAATTTCCCAAGGCCCAGTTCGTCTCCAGCAAGTTCGTCTTCAGCGGCGACAAGGTCTCGGCCGTGGAAGGCAACCTGACCATCGCCGGCAAGACCCAGCCCGTCGCCCTCAAGGCCACGCAGTTCAACTGCTACGACAACCCCATGCTCAAGCGCGAAGTCTGCGGCGGCGACTTCGAGGCCACCATCGACCGCACCGCCTTCGGCGTGAATTACGGCATCGACTGGGGCTTCCCCAAGAACGTGCGCCTGGTGCTGCAGGTGGAAGCGGTCAAGCAGTAATCCCTGCGCCACCGTCCCCGGACAAAAGGCCCGCTGTTGCGGGCCTTTTGTTTTTGGGCTGGGGTACAAACGGGCGATGAACACAGGGACCATGAACACCATCCACTGGGAGCCGCGGCGCGTTCCTGTGCCCGGGCTGGGCGATCTGTTCAGCGACGCCGGCGGGCCGTCCGACGGGCCGCCGGTGCTGCTGGTGATGGGGGCGATGAACCCGGCGCATTTCTGGCCGCCGGGCTTCGTGGCGGCGCTGGTGCAGGCCGGCTGCCGGGTGCTGCGCTATGACCACCGCGACACCGGCCGCTCCTTCGTGCACCCGCTGCACGCGCCGCCGTATGCACTGGGCGACCTGGTGGCCGATGCACTGCGCGTGCTTCATGCATGGGGTCTGGCGCGGGCGTCGGTGTTGGGTTGGTCCATGGGCGGCTACATCGCGCAGCACCTGGCGCACGAACACCCGCAGCGCGTGGACCGCCTGGTGCTGCTGGGCAGTTCGCCCGACCACCGGCCCTACATGGCCGCCACGCTGGGGCGGCCGGTGCCCACCGACGGGCTGCCCGGGCCGGCACCGGGTTTTCTGCAGGCCTTGCTGGAGACCTCGGTGCGCGCCCGCGGCCTGCCGCCAGACGAGGTGGCCGTGCGGGGTTGGTCGGTGTTCCATGGCGGCTCCCACCCGTTCCCCGCCGACACCGTGCGCGAACAGGCTCGCGCGGCGGCCTCGGCCGGACACCAGCCGCTGGCCGCCATGCAGCACGCCCTGGCGGTGGACCGCGCGGCGCCACGCACCGGCTGGCTGCCGCAACTGCGGGTGCCCACCCTGGTGCTGCACGGTGCCGAAGACCCCTGCCTGCCCCTGGCCCACGGTCAGGCGCTGGCGCGGTTGATTCCGGGGGCCCGTCTGACGGTGCTGGACATGGGGCACCTGCTGCCGGACGCGCTGGCGGCGCCGGTGGGTGCCCAGGTGGCCGACTTCATCTGCGCGAAATCGGTTGTGTAGCCTGCTCCAGCCGCTGCAGAAAATGCAGCGCGTGTTCGCGGGTGTCGCCGCACATCTCGGCACTGGGCGGCAGTGAGCCACACACCGCAGGCCGCTCGGGGCGGCCGAACAGGCGGCAGCGCAGGGCCTCGTCCAGGTGGGGGCAGGGCATGCCCGCTGGCTTGCCGCCCGGCAGGCCCGGCAGGGGGCTGCTGATCGAGGGCGCGATGCAACACGCCGCACAACCGGCGCGGCAGGGCGGCGAAGAGCTCAAAGCCATGGCACCATTGTCGCCTTTCGGGCGGCTGGGCTCCCCGGTTTCAAGGTCTGCATGTCGTCCCAACGGTTCTTTTCGAAATGGTTGCTGTCAGCGCCTGAGCTGCTGACCGCGCGTCTGACGCGCTGGCGTTTCTGGCTGCGCCTGGGTGTGGGTTTGCTGCTGTTCGCGCTGGTGGCCGAGGCGGTGCTGCGCGTGCTCAGCGGGTTCAGCTACGGCGCGGTGATGGCGGCAGCCAAGGACACGCCGGCCTGGGACCTGCTCGCGGCGGTGGCGGCCACCGCCCTGAGCTTTCTGGCGCTCACCTTCTACGACCGCTCGGCCTTGCAGTACGCGGGCGCGCGACTGCCCTACCGCGTGGTGGCGCAGACCTCGTTCATCGCCTACGCGCTGTCCAACACGGTGGGGCTGGGCGTGTTCACCGGCGGCGCGGTGCGGCTGCGGCTGTACGGTGCGGCGGGGCTGGAAGCGGGGCAGATCTCGCGCGCCATCGCCTTCAACGCCCTGGGATTCACGGTCGGCATCGCGGTGGTCGGCGCGGCGGCGCTGGTCTGGGGCGCCGAGTCGGTGGCCTCGCTGCTGCGCGCGCCGCCCGAACTGCTGCGCGCCGCCGGGGTGGCAGCGCTGCTGGTGACGGCCGCGGCGCTGGGCGCCTGCCGGCGCGGCGGTCGCTGGTCGTTCCGCGGCTGGACCTTCCGGCTGCCCAGTGCCTCGCTGGCCGGCCAGCAGCTGCTGATTTCCGCGCTGGACGTGGTGGCTGCCGCGGCCGTGCTGTGGGTGCTGCTGCCGGCCGGCGCGGTCGGCTTCCCGGCCTTTGTCGGTTTCTATTCGCTGGCCATCGCCGTCGGCGTCATCAGCCACGTGCCCGGCGGCCTGGGCGTGTTCGAGGCCGTGCTGCTGCTGGCGCTGGGGCAGCAGGTGCCGGCGGACCGGCTGGTGGGCGCGCTGGTGCTGTACCGGGTGATCTACCACCTGCTGCCGCTGGCGCTGGCGCTGCTGCTGCTCGTGGGCTCCTCCTGGCGGCGCGGGGTGTCCACGCCGCTGGTGCGGGCGGCGTCGGCGCTCGCGCCGTTGCTGCTGTCCGCCTTCACCTTTGTCAGCGGCGTGGTGCTGCTGGTCTCGGGCGCCACGCCCGCCACCGAGGACGCCACCGCGCACCTGCGCCAGTTCATGCCGCTGCCCGCGGTGGAGGCGGCGCACTTCCTGGCCAGCGTGATCGGGCTGGCGCTGTTGTTCGTGGCGCGCGGCATGCTGCTGCGGCTGGACGTGGCCTGGTGGGCCGGACTGGTGCTGGCGCTGGCCAGCCTGGTGCTGTGCCTGCCCAAGGGCATCGCGGTGTCCGAGGCGGTGCTGCTGGGCCTGCTGGCGCTGTCGCTGGCGCTGTCGCACCGGCACTTCAACCGGCGGGCGGCGGTGTTGTCGCTGGCCTTCTCGCGCGGCTGGCTGGTGGCGGTGCTGGCCGTGGTGCTGGCGGTGGGGGTGCTGCTGGTGTTCGTCTACCAGGACACGGACTATGTGGATCGCGTGTGGTGGCGGTTCGAGTTCGACGGCCATGCGCCGCGCTCGCTGCGCGCCATGGTCGCCGTGGCTCTGCTGACGCTGTGCGTGGCGCTGGCCCACCTGCTGCACCGCGCGCCGCCCGCGCTGCCGCGGCCCGACGGGGCTCTGCTGGCCCGGGCGCAGGCGGTGGTGATGGCGCAGGAGAGCGCTGGCGCGGGTCTGGCCCTGATGGGCGACAAGAGCCTGATGTTTTCGGAGTCGGGCCGCGCGTTCCTGATGTTTTCACGCAAGGGCCGCTCCTGGGTGGCGCTGTACGACCCGGTGGGCCCGCGCGAGGAGTGGCCCGAGCTGGTGTGGCGCTTCGTCGAGCTGGCGGGCGAGTCCGGCGGGCGCGCGGCCTTCTACCAGGTGCGGCCGCAGGCCCTGCCGGTGTACCTGGACGCCGGCCTGCGGGTCTACAAGCTGGGGGAGTGCGCGACGGTGGAGCTGGCCGGCTTCAGCCTGGAAGGCAAGCGCCGCGCCAACCTGCGCCACGGTGTGGCGCGGGCCCAGCGCGACGGGCTGGGCTTCGAGTGGCTGCCCGCAGGCGCGGCCGAGTCGGTGTTCGATGCGCTGCAGGCGGTGTCGGACGACTGGCTGGGTCGCCAGGACACGGCCGAGAAGGCGTTCTCGCTCGGTGCCTTCAGCCGCGAGTACGTGATGCGCCAGCCGCTGGCGCTGGTGCGGCACGAGGGGCGCATCGTGGCGTTTGCCACCATGCTGGTGACCGGGCTGTCCGCCGAGGCCGCGGTGGACCTGATGCGCCAGCGCGGCGACGCCCCCAAGACCACCATGGACTTCCTGTTCACGCAGATCATCCTGCACCTGCGCGAACAGGGCGTGGCGCGTTTCAACCTGGGCATGGTGCCGCTCTCGGGCATGGCCAGCCACCGGCTGGCGCCGCGCTGGCAGCGCCTGGGGCGCCTGCTGTTCAACCACGGCGAGAACTTCTACAACTTCCAGGGATTGCGTTCGTTCAAGGAAAAATTCGACCCCGTCTGGGAACCCCGCTACCTGGCGGCCCCCGGCGGCCTGTCTCCGTTGCTGGTGCTGTCGGACACCGCCGCGCTGATTGCGGGTGGCTGGCGGCGCGTGATCACCAAATGAAAACCCTGCTTCTCTCGCTCATGCTCGGCGCGGCCCTGGTGCCCGCGGCCGCCCAGGAAACCGTCTCGCACGGCCGTTTCAAAGAGGTGCGGCTCTACCGCCCCAGGGGCGAAGTCAAGACCGTGGCCCTGCTGTTCTCGGGCGCCGGCGGGTGGGGGGCGGGCGGCCCCGGCGCTGCCGCGCAGGTGCTGCTGGACACCGGGGCGGTGGTGGCGGCCATCGACACGCCCTCGCTGCTGGCCAATTTCAACCAGGACGGCGGCGGCTGCGTGGTGCCCGAGGGCGATGTGGAAAACCTCTCGCGCTTCGTGCAGGGCTACGCCCGGCTGCCGGCCTACTACCCGCCGCTGGCGGTGGGCGTGGGGGCCGGCGGCGCGCTGGCCTACGCCATGGCGGCGCAAGCGCCCGAGGGCACCTTCTCCGGCGCGGTGTCCATCGGCTTCTGTCCGAGCCTGCCGCTGGCCAAGCCGCTGTGCAAGGGCGAGGGCTCGGTGTTCCGGGTCAACAAGGAAAAGTCAGCCCTCACTCTTTTGCCAGATACGACCATGCGGACCCCTTGGCTGGCCCTGCAGGGCGCGCAGGACCGCAGCTGCCCGGTGGCGGCGACGCAGGCCTTCGTGAGCAAGGTGCCCAGCAGCCACTGGGTCGGCGTGCCGGGCGTGGGAGAGGACCTGCTCGGAACGGCGGCGGGCCTGTCGGCCTACGAGGTGTCGTACCGGCGCATGGCGACCGAGGTGTCGACCAGCCGGCTCAGCGCCGAGGCCGGCGTCGAGGTGGGCGACCTGCCTCTGGTGGAGGTGCCGTCCGGTGTGGCCTCCGACACGCTGGCGGTGCTGGTCTCGGGCGACGGCGGCTGGGCGGGGCTGGACAAGCGGGTGGCCGCGGTGATGGCCGCCAGGGGCGTGCCGGTGGTCGGCTGGGATTCGCTGCGCTACTTCTGGTCGGCGCGCACGCCGCAGGGTTTTGCCGACGACCTCTCGCGCACCATCCGCGCCTACACCCGGCAGTGGAAGCGCCAGCGGGTGGTGCTGATCGGCTATTCGCAGGGTGCCGACGTGCTGCCGTTTGCCGTCAACCGGCTGCCGGCCCCGGTGAAGGCGATGGTGGTGCAGACCGTGCTGCTGGGGCCGGGTGAGCGCGCGTCCTTTGAATTCAAGCTGAGCAACTGGGTTTCGCGCGATGCCAAGGGCACGCCGGTGCTGCCCGAACTGGCCGGCTTCAACGCGGGCAACGCCACCTGCATCTACGGCACGGAGGACCGCGACACGATCTGCCCGAAGCTGAGCCCCGAGCAGATGACCTTGGTCCCGCTCAAGGGCGACCACCACTACGGCGGCAACTACGACGGGTTGGCCGAGCAGATCCTGCAGCGCAGTCGCTGAAGGCTCGCGGCGCGGTGCTCAGGCGCCGAAGCGCCGGGCCGCCCAGAGCACCTGCTCGACCACGCCGCGCACGTTCTCGCGCGCGGGTTCGGCCACCAGCTGCCCCTCGGGCGTGAAGGCCTCGCCCGCCTTGGACAGGGCGAACTGCTTCGGCGACACCCAGCACTGCAGGTTCATCAGCAGCGGCGCCAGGTGCGAGAGGCTGCGCAGGCCGCCCAGCGCACCGGGCGAGGCCGAGAGCATGCCGACCACCTTGCCCGCGAACGGCTTGGTGCCGCTGGACCAGACCGGGTCGCCCTTGATGGGGCTGGAGACCCAGTCGATGGTGTTCTTCATCAGGCCGGTGTAGCTGCCGTTGTATTCGGGCGAGACCACGATCCAGGCCGGGTGGGCGAAGAAGAGTTCCTTCAGGCGCACCACGTCGCGCGGCGTCCCCTTGGCTTCCAGGTCGGCGTTGTAGAGCGGCACGTCGAAGTCGGCCAGCTCGATGTGGGTGACGGTGGCGCCGGCCTCGCGACCGATCTCGGCGGCCACGGTGGCCAGCTTGCGGTTGAAGGACTGGGCGCGCGTGCTGCCCGCGAAGACGAGGAGGGGGGTGGGGGTGCTCATGGGCGGCATTGTGGCAGCGGGCCGGCGCAGGATTCCTGCGTGGGGCTATCCCGGTTCGGGCCGCTGCGCAGCATCCAGCGCGAGCAGCAAACGGGTGCGCTCTTCGCGGGCGACCACCCGCCAGTCCTCGCCAGTCAGCGCGCCTTCCATCGCCCAGAGCAGGTTGAGGCTGGCGTTCTGTCCGGCGGCCTTGACGCGCAGGTAGGCGTGCACCGAGCCGAGCCGTTCGAGGTCGGCCCGGCCGTGGATGCCGGCGGCGGCCAGCATGGCCAAGGACTTGGGGCCGAGGCCTGGGAGGTCGGACGGTGTGGATGTGGGCATGGGCAAATGATGCGGAGGCTCAGGGCCGGGCGCTATCTAGGACAATAGCGGGTTGGCACGGGCCGGGGCAGGCCTGCCGCCACTGTTTCACGTGAAACACCGCCCATGACCACCGGACCTGCCCGGATGGGCCCGATCCTCCCAAGCGCTCTATATATATGTTGTACCCCCAGGAATTCGATGTGATCGTCGTCGGTGGCGGCCATGCCGGCACCGAAGCCGCGCTCGCGGCCGCGCGCATGGGTTGCGCCACGCTGCTGCTCACCCACAACATCGAGACCCTGGGCCAGATGAGCTGCAACCCCAGCATCGGCGGCATCGGCAAGGGCCATCTGGTGAAAGAGGTGGACGCGCTGGGCGGAGCCATGGCGCTGGCCACCGACGAGGGCGGCATCCAGTTCCGCATCCTCAACAGCAGCAAGGGCCCGGCGGTGCGCGCCACCCGCGCCCAGGCCGACCGGATTCTGTACAAGGCCGCCATCCGCCGCATGCTGGAGAACCAGCCGAACCTGTGGCTGTTCCAGCAGGCGGTGGACGACCTGATGGTGGAGGGCGACCGCGTGGTCGGCGCGGTGACGCAGGTCGGCATCCGCTTCCGCAGCCGCACCGTGGTGCTCACCGCGGGCACCTTCCTGGACGGCAAGATCCACGTCGGCCTGAACAATTACGCGGCCGGCCGCGCGGGCGATCCGCCGGCCGTGTCGCTGAGTGCGCGCCTGAAGGAGCTGAAGCTGCCGCAAGGCCGCCTGAAAACCGGCACGCCGCCGCGCCTCGACGGCCGCACCATCGACTGGTCCCAATGCACCGAACAGCCCGGCGACGGCGTGCCCGGCGGCATGAATCCGGACCTGCCGGTGCCGGTGTTCAGCTTCATGGGCAACACGGCGATGCACCCGCGCCAGATTCCCTGCTGGATCACGCACACCAACCAGCGCACGCACGACATCATCCGCTCCGGTTTCGACCGCAGCCCCATGTTCACCGGCAAGATCGAAGGCGTGGGCCCGCGCTATTGCCCGAGCGTGGAAGACAAGATCAACCGCTTCGCCGACAAGGACAGCCACCAGATCTTCCTGGAGCCCGAGGGCTTGACCACGCACGAGGTCTACCCCAACGGCATCAGCACCAGCCTGCCGTTCGACATCCAGTACGCGCTGGTGCGCAGCATGCCGGGGCTGGAAAACGCCCACATCCTGCGGCCGGGTTATGCCATCGAATACGACTACTTCGATCCGCGCTCGCTCAAGAGCAGCTTCGAGACCAAGCAGATCCAGGGCCTGTTCTTCGCCGGCCAGATCAATGGCACCACGGGCTACGAAGAGGCGGCGGCCCAGGGCCTGTTCGCCGGCCTGAATGCCGCGCTGCGGTGCCAGGGCAAAGACGCCTGGCTGCCGCGCCGCGACGAGGCCTACCTCGGCGTGCTGGTGGACGACCTGGTGACCCAAGGTGTGACCGAGCCCTACCGCATGTTCACCAGCCGGGCCGAGTTCCGCCTGCAGCTGCGCGAGGACAACGCCGACATGCGACTGACCGAACAGGGCAGGGCGATGGGGTTGGTGGACGACGCCCGCTGGGATGCGTTCAGCCGCAAGCGCGACGCGGTTTCACGCGAAACAGAGCGCCTGAAATCCACCTGGGTGAATCCGCGCATCCTGGAGGCGGCCGAGTCCGAGCGGGTGCTGGGCAAGGCCATCGAGCGCGAATACAACTTGTTCGATCTGCTGCGCCGTCCCGGTGTGGGTTACGCCGAGCTGATGGGCATGGGCGAAGGCCGCTGGGCGCCGGCGGCCCAGGCGGGCGACGAAGATGCCCGCCCCGTGGTTTCACGTGAAACACTGGGCGAGCTGCACGACGCGGTGGTGGAGCAGGTGGAGATCGCGGCCAAGTACTCGGGCTACATCGACCGCCAGAAGGACGAGGTGGAGCGTGCCGCCCACTACGAGCACCTGAAGCTGCCGCCCGATCTGGACTACGCCCAGGTCACGGCCCTGTCGTTCGAGGCCCGCCAGAAGCTGGCCAAGCACCGGCCGGAGACACTGGGCCAGGCTGCGCGCATCTCGGGCATCACCCCGGCCAGCGTCTCGCTGCTGATGATCCACCTCAAAAAGGGTGGCTTCAAGGGCTTTGCCCGCACCACCGAGACGCAGGACGCATGAGCGCCGCTGCCCTGAAGCCGGCGCTCGAAGCCGGCGCGCGTGAACTCGGCCTGAGCCTGAGCGACGCCCGGGTGGACCAGCTGCTGGCCTACCAGGACCTGATCGCCAGGTGGAACAAGGTCTACAACCTGACGGCGGTACGCGACCCGCAGGAGATGCTGACGCACCACCTCCTGGACAGCCTGGCCGCCATCCCGCCGCTGTTGCGCCAGACCGGCGGGCAACCCATTCAGCTTCTCGACGTGGGCTCGGGTGGCGGCTTGCCGGGTGTGGTCATTGCGATCACTTGCCCGCAGATCCAGGTGCATTGCGTGGACACGGTGCTCAAGAAGGCGACCTTCATCCAGCAGGTGGCGGCTTCGCTGAAGCTGCCGAATCTGCGCGGGATTCATGCGCGGGTGGAGTCGCTGACGGCTGGACCCGAAGGGCAGGGGGGTGGCGGCTACGACGTGGTCTGTTCGCGCGCCTTTGCCTCGCTGGCGGATTTCACGGCCTGGTCGCGCGCGGCGCTCAGGCCGGGGGCGGTGTGGATGGCGATGAAGGGCAAGCACCCTGCGGAAGAGCTGTCAGCCCTGCCGGCCGATGTGTCGGTGTTTCACGTGGAACAGTTGACGGTGCCGGGCTTGGATGCCGAGCGGTGCATTGTCTGGCTGCGGCCTGCTGTCTCTTGAGCTCGGTGCATTTCGCTCATTGACCTCGCGCCAGGCCATTGGCGACATGCGCGTTCTCCGGCCCACGCTCGCGGGCGAAGACCCGGTTCCGCTGAAACCCTTTCGTCAACACGGGGCCTGTGTGCCGCCGCGTGGGCAACCGCGAATGGGGCCTGCGCCCGCGCACATCGCCAACGGCCTGTGAGCAGCAACGCGTGCGCGCCACCGGTGGCTCGCCCTGGTGTCGCTGAAGGGGGCTGTGGCGTGTGGATGGGCGGCGAGACGATTCGCGGTTGCCACAGAGCCAGCGAACCTGTGTGTTGTTGACGAAGGAATCGGAGCGCTCAGGTCCAGCCGCCCGCGAGCGAGACCAGAGCCCAGCCACACGACGCAGTCCCCTCTGACGCAACGTTGGAGCGAAACGTGGGAAGGAAACACAAGCCCCTCACGTAAACTCGACCGTCTCCACACCCCCCAAGAGAGCCACCATGTTCGGCATCGCTGACTACGGCGCCTTCGTCGCCGCCATCGTCCTGTTCCTCGCCATCCCCGGCCCGGGCAACCTCGCCCTCATCACCTCCACCGGCAAAGGTGGCATCCGGGGCGGCATGGCGGCCACCTTCGGCGTCATCGCGGGCGACCAGGTGCTGATGTGGATGGCGGTCGCAGGCGTGGCCGCGCTGCTCGCGGCCTACCCGACCGCCTTCAGCTTCGTGCAGTGGGCCGGCGCCGCCTACCTCGCCTGGCTGGGCTTCAAGATGCTCACCGCCAAGCCGGGTGATGCGCCCGTCCTCAACATCCGCCCCAGCCAGTTCTTCCAGCAGGCCTTCACCATCACCCTGCTCAACCCCAAGGCCATCGTCTTCTACATGGCCTTCTTCCCGCTGTTCGTCGACCCCGCGCACCACCAGGGCCTGATCACCTTCGGCGCCATGGCGATCACCGTGGCCTTCCTCACCTTCCTCTATGGCCTGACCGCCGTGCTGCTCACCCACTTCCTGGCCGAACGCATGCGCGCCAACCCGCGCATCACCCGGACGCTCAACAAGCTCGCCGGTGTCTTCCTCATCGGCTTCGGCGTCAAGCTGGCCATCTCGAAATGAAGAAACTTCATCTGCAGCAAGCACTGAGCGCCGCCGGGCCGCCCCAAGGCGCGAACGCCCCCATGGGGGGCAGCGACCCGCGCAGCGGCGGAGCGTGGGAGGACATCTGATGGCGAAGATCTTTTGCGT
>NZ_JAVHJP010000005.1:3361-254803 GCF_031020795.1 Hydrogenophaga pseudoflava | reverse complement strand
CACCACCACCGTCAACCTCGCCGCCGGTCTGGCCAAGGTCGGGCAGCGCGTGCTGATGGTCGACCTCGACCCGCAGGGCAACGCCACCATGGGCTCGGGCGTGGACAAGCGCAGCATGGAGCTGTCGGTGTACGACGTGCTGCTCGAATCGGCCTCGGTCGCAGAGGCGGCCATCCACTCCGAAAAGTGCGGCTACCACGTGCTCGGCGCCAACCGCGAACTGGCCGGCGCCGAGGTCGAACTGGTCGAGCTGGAGCGGCGCGACCAGCGCCTGAAGACCGCGCTGGCAGCGGTGGATGCCGACTACGACTTCGTGCTCATCGACTGCCCGCCGTCCCTTTCCATGCTCACGCTCAACGGCCTGTGCTCGGCCCACGGCGTGATCGTGCCCATGCAGTGCGAGTACTTCGCGCTCGAAGGCCTGACCGATCTGGTCAACACCATCAAGCAGGTGCACGCCAACCTCAACCCCGACCTGCAGATCATCGGCCTGCTGCGCGTCATGTACGACCCGCGCATCACCCTGCAGCAGCAGGTCAGCGACCAGCTCAAGGCCCACTTCGGCGACAAGGTGTTCGACACGGTGATCCCGCGCAACGTGCGTCTGGCCGAGGCGCCCAGCTACGGCCTGCCCGGCGTGGTGTTCGACCCGTCGGCCCGCGGTAGCCAGGCCTTCATCACATTCGCCAACGAGATGGTCGAGCGCATCCGGGAAATGTGATGTGAGCGCCGGCTTCTTCTGAACACCTCATGAAACCTGAGAATGTACTGATTCTGCCGGGCTGGCAGAACAGCGGACCGGACCACTGGCAGAGCCGCTGGGAGGCTCTGCACGGGTATCAAAGGGTCGACCAGCACGACTGGATGACCCCGCGCCGTGGCGACTGGATCGCCCGGCTGGAAGACGTGATCCTGGGCTGTGACGGTCCCGTGGTGCTGGTGGCGCACAGCCTGGGCTGCATCCTCACCGCCGCCTGGGCCGAGGTCTCGCGCAGCACCGGCCGTGTCCAAGGCGCGCTGCTGGTGGCGCCCGGCGACCCGGAGCGCGAAGAGCTGCAGGGCCTGCTGCCCAGCTGGGCGCCCATCGTGCGCCAGCGCCTGCCGTTTCCCAGCACCCTGGTCGGCAGCCGCAACGACCCCTACTGCGGCTTCGGGAAGGCGCAAAGCCTGGCCGGTAGCTGGGGCTCCCGTTTCGTCGACTACGGGGATCGCGGCCACATCAACGCCGAGTCCGGCCTGGGCGACTGGCCGGAGGGGCTAGCGCTGCTGAACGAACTGACAGACAAGAAAGACAACTGAAGAAAGACGACGGAATGGTCACCAAAAAACCCAAGGGCCTCGGCCGTGGACTCGAAGCCCTGCTGGGCCCCAAGGTTGCCGACGCGCCCGCTGCGGCCGCACCCGCCGCCGAAGGCGCGCCCAGCAGCCTGCCGCTGGACCAGATGGTCGCGGGCGTCTACCAGCCGCGCACGCGCATGGACGAGGGCGCGCTCTACGAGCTGGCCGAGTCGATCAAGGCGCAGGGCATCATGCAGCCCATCCTGGTGCGCCAGCTGGCCGACGGACCCAACGCCGGCAAGTACGAAATCATCGCGGGCGAGCGGCGCTTCCGTGCCTCGAAGCTGGCCGGGCTGAACGAGGTGCCGGTGCTGGTGCGCGACGTGCCCAACGAGGCGGCGGCCGCGATGGCGCTGATCGAGAACATCCAGCGCGAGGACCTCAACCCGCTGGAAGAGGCGCAGGGCCTGCAGCGCCTGGTGAAGGAATTCGGCCTGACGCACGAGCAGGCGGCGCAGGCCGTGGGCCGCTCGCGCTCGGCGGCCTCCAACCTGCTGCGCCTGCTTCAGCTGGCCGAGCCGGTGCAGACCATGCTGATGGCGGGCGACATCGACATGGGGCACGCGCGCGCGCTGCTGTCGCTGGAGAAGGCGGCCCAGATCACGGCAGGCAACCAGATCGCGGCCAAGAAGATGTCGGTGCGCGAGGCGGAAAACCTGGTCAAGAAGATCGGCGCCGAGTTCAACCTGGTGCCGCAGCAGCCCAAGAAGGAAAAGTCGCGCGACATCCGCCGCGTGGAAGAAGAACTGTCCGACCTGCTGACCGCCGAGGTCGAGGTGCGCATCAAGAAGCGCGTCAAGCGCCACGGCCGCGTCGAGGAGATGGGCGAACTGGCGATCCAGTTCGGCTCGCTGGACGAACTCAACGGCCTGATCGACAAGCTGCGCAGCGAGCGCTGAGAACCCTCGAAAGCCCAAAGAAAAAGGCCTCCAAGTGGAGGCCTTTGTGCTGTGGTGGGGATTGGATCAGTTGCCAACTTTCAGCTGACCGCCCTTGCCCAGGCCACCCTTGACTTCCTGCGCCTTGTAGTTGCGCAGCGCGATGACCATGTTGTTGTAGGCGTCGGTGAAGGCGGCGACCGTGGCCTTGCCGGCGGGCGAGCGCGAGAAGCCGCCCAGCGTGCCACCGGCGCTGGGACCAAAGGCGCCGAGCGCGGCACCGTAGTTGGTGGCGGTCGCGTTGCCTTCGGAGATCGACAGCTGCACGCCCGAGCGGATGTCGAACATGGTCAGGGTCACGACCGAGGCCTTGCTTTCCAGGCCGCCGGCGATGGTGGCAAGGTTGCGGTTGCGGCCGCCCAGCAGGCCGCCCAGCGCGCCGACCACCTGACCGGTGGACTCGTTGTCGATGATGATGGCGGGCTCCAGGTAGTAGTCGGCCGCGACGCGCTGGCCCTTCTGCTGCTGCGAACCGGCGCGGAACTCACCCGAGTTGCGCTGCTTGTCGGTGATGGCGGAAATCTTGCCTTCGGTGCGGTTGTTGCCGATCGAAGTGATCACGAAGCAGTTGGACTGCGCCACGGCCAGGCGGATCAGCGGCTCGATGCTGGTGACCTGGGTCGCGGCGCCGAAGCTGCCCCACCACTCCTTGTCGCGGCCATCGTCCACCGCCAGCGTGCCCAGGGGCGAGGCGCAGCGCTCCAGGGAGCTGTTGGCACCGACGCTGGTGCCGCCGGCGGCGGCGCCCGTGGTGGCGGTCGGGCTGGAGCCGGTGGTCACGCGGCCGCCGCCCGCGCCGCCGCAGGCCGTGAGGGTCAGCCCGAGGGCCAGGCCAATCGCAACGCGGGAGGGGGTGGAGTTCAGTTTCATGGATACCTTCCTGGTGTCAGACAAAAAATAGGGCAGGCCGCTTCGGATGAGTCGGCCTGCCGGGGGCTCAATAGTAGTACCAGCGGCCATCGCGCCAGTAGGTGCGGTAGGCGTAGCCGCTGTACCAGCCGGCCACCCAGCCGTTCTTGCGCACGGTTTCACGCCATTCGTAGTCCGTGCGCGTCTGTTCCTTGGCCTTGCGCGCCTGGGTGAGCAGCTTCTTGGCTTCCTTGTCGCCCTTGTCGGCGGCCATCATCAGCCAGCGCTCGGCCTCGCCGGGATCCGGGCCCATTTCTTCCAGGCCGAACAGGTAGAAGCGGCCCAGGGCCTGGGCGGCCTTGAAGTCGCCGCGTTCGCCGGCGTCGCGCATCCACTTGATGGCCAGGTAGCCGTCCTTCTTCACGCCGTCGCCGCGAAAGAAGCGCAGGCCCAGGTCGTAGGCCGCACGGGGGTCCTTGGCGGCCATGGCCTCCAGCGCCAGCAGCTTGGGGTCCTGGGCCGGATCAGGCTGCGCGGCCAGCTCGGCCTCGAAAGTCGCGGTGTTGCGCGGCCGGTCGGAGCAGCCGCTGGCATCGCAGATGCGGATGGTGTCCTGGGCGAAGGCCGCCGAGGACACCAGCAACAGGGAAAGGCAGAGTTGTTTCATGGAACCACCTGCAGAGGGTGTGACAGAGGAAAAAGTGTACTGCGCCATTTTCCTGCTGCACAGCGGCCCGACCCCCAGGTCCCGGGGCGCCGGCTCCCCTTCGGGGAGGACGCGCCCGCCTCAGAGCGCGAAGATCTTGCCAGGGTTGAGGATGTTGTCCGGGTCGAGCGCACGCTTGAGCGTGCGCATCATGGCGATGGCGCCGTCGCCGGCCTCGCGGCGCAGGAAGTCCATCTTGTGCAGACCCACGCCGTGTTCACCGGTGCAGGTGCCTTCCAGGTCGAGGGCGCGCGCCACCAGCTTGTGGTTCAGCGCCTCGGCGGTGTGGTGCTCTTCGGGCTTGGCCGGATCGATCAGGTAGCCGAAGTGGAAGTTGCCGTCGCCCACGTGGCCGACCAGGAAGTAGGGGATGCCGGACGCGTCGGCCTCGGCCACCGAGTCGAGCAGGCAGTCGGCGAGGCGGCTGATCGGCACGCAGGTGTCGGTGCTGATGGCGCGGCAGCCGGGCTTGCTCTGGATGGCCGCAAAGTAGGCGTTGTGCCGCGCGGTCCACAGGCGGGTGCGCTCCTCGGGCGTGGTGGCCCATTCGAAGGCATTGCCGCCGAAGTCGCCGGCGATCTCCTGCACCGTCTCGGCCTGTTCCTTCACGCTCGCGGGCGAGCCGTGGAACTCCATCAGCAGCATGTGTTCCTCGCGCAGGCCCAGCTTGCTGTGGGCGTTCACCATGCGCACGGTGTTGGCGTCGATCAGCTCGCAGCGCGCGATCGGCACGCCCAGCTGGATCACCTGGATCACGGTGCGCACGGCGGCCTCAATGGTGGGAAACGAGCAGGTGGCGGCCGAGATCGCCTCGGGCAGCGGGTAGAGCTTGAGGGTGACCTCGGTGATGACGCCCAGCGTGCCTTCGCTGCCCACCATCAGCCGCGTGAGGTCGTAGCCCGCGCTGCTCTTTTTGGCGCGCGTGCCGGTGCGGATGACCTCGCCCTGCGCGGTGACGACTTCGAGTGCCAGCACGTTCTCTCGCATGGTGCCGTAGCGCACGGCGTTGGTGCCGCTGGCGCGGGTGGCGGTCATGCCGCCGATGGACGCGTCCGCACCCGGGTCGATGGGGAAGAACAGACCTTCGCTTTTCACCGCGTTGTTCACGCCCATGCGGGTGATGCCGGGTTGCACAGTGACGGTGAGGTCCTCGGCGTTGACCGAGAGCACCTGGTCCATGCGGCTGACGTCGATGCTGATGCCGCCCTGCACCGCGAGCAGGTGGCCTTCGAGCGAAGAACCGACGCCAAAGGGAATGACCGGCACCTTGTATTGCGCGGCCAGTTTCACCGCATCGGCCACGTCCTGCGTCGACTCGGCGAACACCACGGCCGAGGGCGGCGGCACTTCAAAGATGGATTCGTCGCGGCCGTGCTGCTCGCGCACCACCTGGGCGGTGGAGCAGCGGGGGCCAAAACGCGCCAGCAGCGCCTGGATCAGGGCGGCCGGCACCTCGCGCAGCGAAAGTTCGGGCGCGAGGTGGGAGGGGGTGGTGGGGGCGTTCATGGCGGTCTCCTGGTCGGTGCGGGCCTGGCGCGCCCGTGGTCAGCCGGCAGTGTAGACCGGGTGTTCCGCAGCGAACAGCACGCGCGGGACTGCCCCCACGTTCAAGCTCACATCTTCATGGCCTTGCTGAACTCGGCCGCGCTCAGGGTGCCGTCCTTGTTGGTGTCGGCGCGCTCGAAGCCGGCGGCCACGGCCGGCAGGGTGGCGGCTTCCTCTTTGCTCAACTTGCCGTCGCTGTTCTTGTCGGCCTTGGTGAAGGCCGCGGCCACTTCGGCGTCGGCCGCCACCGAGGCCGGCGCGGCCGTGCTCTGGGCATAGGCACTGCCGGCCACGCCCAGAGTGACGCTGGCAATCAGCAGCACACTGCGGGCTTCGAACGAGGTGAGGCGGGATGGGCGTCGGGACATGGGTCTCTCCTTGAATGTTGACGGGCGCCCATTGCACCGTCGATCAGGACCGGAGGCCAGTGTTTTTGCCGGCTGTTTCCCTCCGCACGGTCTGCTTGCCTCAGACACATTTGCCTGCCTTCGCTTACAGCATGGCCTCCGCGGCCGGCTTTCACGGACAATTCCGGCAGCGGTGCGCCCGTCGGCGCGCCGCGGCAGCAGGAGATTCCATGGGCAACCGCCTTTCACAGATCGCAACCCGCACCGGCGACGCCGGCACCACCGGCCTGGGCGACAACGCCCGCGTGTCCAAGAACAGCCTTCGCGTGCATGCGATGGGCGATGTGGACGAACTCAACTCCCACATCGGCCTGCTGCTGTGCGAAGACATGCCGGCCGATGTGCACACGCTGCTGGTGGAGATCCAGCACCAGCTGTTCAACCTCGGCGGTGAGCTGTCGATTCCCGGCTACGAGCTGCTCAAGCCCGAGGCCGTGCTGGCGCTGGACGAAGCGCTGGCCACCTACAACGAGCAGCTGCCGCGTCTGCAGGAGTTCATCCTGCCGGCCGGCAACCGCGCCGCCAGCCAGGCCCATGTGTGCCGCACCGTGGCGCGCCGGGCCGAGCGGCACCTGGTGGCCCTGGGCAACGAGGAGGCGATCAAGGAAGCGCCGCGCCAGTACCTGAACCGGCTCTCGGACCTGATGTTCGTGCTCGCACGTGTGCTCAACCGCATGAACGGCGGCGACGACGTGTACTGGAAGAGCGAGCGGCTGCAGCAGGGCAGCCAGGGGTGAAGCCGCTGCTGCTCATGGCGCTGGCACTGGTGATGTCGGTGCCGGTGATGGCCCTGGCTGCGGTCAGCCGTGTCGGCCTGGTGTGCGAGGCGGTGTACGCCCCGGCGCGGGAGATCTGGGTTCGCACGGTCGAAGTGGCCTACGACGACAAGCGTGTGAGCGCGGTCAGCGTCGACGGCGTGCCAGTGCACAGCTTTGCGGTGAACGGCACCGTGATCCTCACCGCGCTGGACAACGAACGCATCCAGATCGACGTGGCGCGGCTGGCCTGGCAGAGCGACTTCCGCGGTCTGGCCAGCTCGCAGGGACGCTGCGAGCGCGCCCGCTGAGCGCCAAGGCGCGGGGCTTCAGGCCGTCATGCGCAGGCCGGCGGTGTCGGGGCGTTGTCCGTGGTGCAGGCGGATGCGCAGCGAGAGGTCGGTGCGCGAGTCGGCGTGTTCGATCGCCTGTTCGGCCGTGAGGTCGCCGCGTTCGTAGAGGTCGTAGAGCGACTGGTCGAACGAGCACATGCCCAGCTCGTTGCTCTTGGCCATGGCCTCCTTGATGTCATCGATCTGGCCCTTCTGGATCAGGTCGGCGATGTAGGGCGAGAGCAGCATCACCTCCAGCGCCGGCACCAGACTGCCCTGCGCGCCGCGGATCAGCCGCTGGCCCACCACGCCCTTGAGGTTCAGCGAGAGGTCCATCAGCACCTGGCGGTGCGCGGCCTCGGGGAAGAAGTTGAGGATGCGCTGGATCGCCTGGTTGGCGTTGTTGGCGTGCATGGTCGAGACGCAGAGGTGGCCGGTCTCGGCGTAGGCCAGCGCGTGCTGCATGGTGTCCAGGTCGCGGATCTCCCCGATCATGATCACGTCCGGTGCCTCGCGCATCGCGTGGCGCAGCGCCTCGTTGAAGGACTTGGTGTCCAGGCCCACTTCGCGCTGGTCGACGATGCACTTGCCGTGGCTGTGCTCGAACTCCATGGGGTCTTCGATGGTCAGGATGTGGCCGGCCGTGCTCTGGTTGCGGTGGTTCAGCATGGCGGCCAGCGTGGTCGACTTGCCGGAACCGGCGGCGCCGACCACCAGCACCAGGCCGC
Source organism: Hydrogenophaga pseudoflava (assembly GCF_031020795.1). Classification (GTDB taxonomy): domain Bacteria; phylum Pseudomonadota; class Gammaproteobacteria; order Burkholderiales; family Burkholderiaceae_C; genus Hydrogenophaga; species Hydrogenophaga pseudoflava_A. The sequence continues at coordinate 247,205 of NZ_JAVHJP010000005.1, read as the reverse complement.
GCTTGAGCATGGCCAGGCGCGAGAGCACCGGCGGCAGCTTGAGCGATTCCAGAGAGGGGATGTTGGCGTTGATGTGGCGCACCACCACGGCCACCTCGCCGCGCTGGCGGTAGACGTTGACGCGGAAGCGCCCCAGGCCGTGGATGGCGACCGCCAGATCGCACTCCAGGGAGGACTCGAACTCGCGGATCTGCGACTCGCGCATCACCGAATAGGCCAGGCGCTTGATGCGCTCGGCCGACAGCGGCTCCTCCTGCAGCCGGCGCAGCACGCCCTGCACCTTGAGACCGGCCGGGGTGCCGGCCGACAGAAAGAGGTCGGAGCCGCCGTGCGCAACCATGGCCGAAAGGTAGTGGCCGAGGTCGTCGTCGTCGGGGGAAGGCAGGGGCGGGTTCATGGCGCGGTCCGGGCAAAACGGAGATATCCGTCTCATCGGCGCTTCTGCCTGTTTCTTGACCACTTCCGATCTGCGTCAGCCCGGCGCGGCCCCGGCCGGGTGAGCCAGAACCCTGCTCAGCGGGGTTGAAGAATCGCCATCGTGATGCGCGAGACGCAGGTCAGCTCGCCGGCGTCGTTCTTGAGGTCGATCTGCCAGACCTGGGTGCTGCGGCCGATGTGCACCGGGCGCGTCGTGCCCGTCACCCAGCCGCTGGTGGCGCCCCGGAGGTGGTTGGCGTTGATGTCCAGTCCCACCGCGCGGTGGCCGCTCGGACAGCTGAAGGCGGCCCCGCAGCTGCCCAGGGTTTCGGCCAGCACCACGCTCACCCCGCCGTGCAGCAGGCCGTAGGGCTGCTTGGTGCGGCTGTCCACCGGCACGCGCGCGGTGATGAAGTCGTCGCCGACCTCCAGGAACTCCATGCCCAGGTGCTGCACCGCGGTGTCGCGATGCAGGTCGGTCAGGATCTGGACCGAGATGTCTTGCGTCCAGACGCCGTTCATCGCTTCTTGCCCCCGATCAGCGCCCACAGCAGGATCGCGCCGAAGGTCGCGGTACCGATGCCGCCGAGCGCGAAGCCGCCGAACTTGAGCGTGTAATCGCCCGTGCCCAGCACCAGGGTGATGGCAGCCACCAGCAGGTTGCGGTTGTCGGAAAAGTCCACCTTGTTGTCGACCCAGATCTTGGCGCCGGCAATCGCGATCAGGCCGAACACCACGATGGACACGCCGCCCATGACGGCCAGCGGAATCGCCTGGATCAGGGCGCCGAACTTGGGGCTGAAGCCCAGCAGGATGGCCATCAGGCCGGCCACCCCGAACACGGCGGTGGAGTAGATCTTGGTCGCGGCCATGACGCCAATGTTTTCGGCGTACGTGGTCACGCCGGTGCCGCCCGCGCTGCCCGCCACCATGGTGGCGACGCCGTCGCCGATGAAGGCGCGGCCCATGTACTGGTCCAGGTTCTTGCCGGTCATCGCGGTCACGGCCTTGATGTGGCCCAGGTTCTCGGCCACCAGGATGATGGCGACCGGCGCGATCAGCAGCATGGCGTTGGCGCTGAACACCGGCGCGCTGAAATTGGGCATGCCGAACCAGGCGGCGCTGGCGATGCCGCTGAGGTCCAGCGGCTTGCCCAGGCCCAGGCCGTTGGTCAGCACGGCGTAGACGATGCTGGCGACGATGAGGCCGACCAGGATCAGCAGGCGCTGCACCATGCCGCTGCTGAACACGGCGACCAGCGCGACGCAGACGAAGGTGATGCCCTGCATCCACTTGTCGAAGTCGGTCGGCGCCATGTTCTTGATCGGGATGCCGGCCAGGTTCAGGCCGATCACCGCCACCACCGCGCCGGTCACCACCGGCGGCATGAAGCGTTCGATCCAGCCGGTGCCGATCGCCTGCACCACCACGCCGATCAGGGTGTAGAGCGCGCCGCAGGCGATGATGCCGCCCAGCGCCACGCCGATGTTGGCGTTGGGGCCGGAGCCGGCGTAGCCGGTGGCGGCGATCACCACGCCGATGAAGGCGAAGCTCGAACCGAGGTAACTGGGCACCTTGCCGCCGGTGACGAGGAAGAAGATCAGGGTGCCGATGCCGCTCATCAGGATGGCGACGTTGGGGTCGAAGCCCATCAGGATGGGGGCGAGTACCGTGGCGCCGAACATGGCGATCAGGTGCTGCACGCCCATCACGCCGGTCTGCGGCCAGGGCAGGCGTTCATCGGGTCCGACGACGCCGCCGTTGGCGAGGGTGGTGGGGGATTTTTCGGTCCAGCTGAGCAGGCCCATGGCTTCTCCTTCTCGTGTTGTGATGGGCCGGGATTCTGCGCGCAAATCGGCCTGCGCACCCATCCGGTGCGGGACAGGTGGTCAGGCCCGCTGGTGCTCCGCCCCTCAGCCGCCGACGGCCGGCAGCACCACACCTTCGCAGCGGCCGAAGCCGATGCGCGCTGCGCCCGGCTTCTCGCACCAGCCGCGCAGGATCACGTTGTCGCCGTCTTCCAGAAAGCTGCGCGTCTCGCCCGTGGCGGGCAGGGGAACCTGCCGGGTGCCACCCAGCGAGAGTTCGACGATGGCGCCCGCCTCTTCGTAGGTCGGGCCGGAGATGGTCCCGGTGCCCAGCAGGTCGCCGGGCTGCAGGTTACAGCCGTTGTTGGTGTGCTGCGCCAGCATCTGCGCGATGGTCCAGTACTGGTGGCGGAAGCTCGTCGCGGAGAGCCGGTCGCCGCCATGGCCCTGGGCGCGGTGCCGGGCGCTTTGCAGCACCACTTCGAGCTGCACGTCCACGCCACCCTGCGCGCGGTTGGCGGGGCTGTCCAGGTAGGGCAGGGGCTGCGGCTCGTCGGCCGGGTGGGCGAAGGGCACGCGGTAGGGCGCCAGCGCCTCCATGGTGACGATCCAGGGCGAGACGCTGGTGCAGAAGTTCTTGCCCAGGAAGGGGCCGAGCGGCGCCATTTCCCAGAACTGGTGGTCGCGCGCCGACCAGTCGTTGAGCAGGCACATGCCGAAGATGTGCTGCTCGGCTTCGGCGATGGGAATGGGCTGGCCCAGGGCATTGCCGGGGCCGACGTAGAAGCCCATTTCCAGCTCGTAGTCGAGCCGGCGGCAGGGGCCGTGCACGGGCGCTGCCGCCCCCGGGGCCATGGCCTGGCCGTGAGGGCGGTGGAAGGGCGTGCCGCTGATCACCACGCTGGAGGCGCGGCCGTGGTAGGCGATGGGGATCCACTGGAAGTTGGGCGTGAGCGGATCGTCGGGCCGGATCACGCGGCCCACGTTGCGCGCGTGGTGAATGGAGGTGTAGAAGTCGGTGTAGTCGCCGATGCGCGTGGGCACGCTGTGTTCCACGGCGCTTTGCGGCACCAGGCTCGCGCGCAGCGCCTCCGTGCCCGGGCCGCTGGCGCCGGCCTTGAGCGCGTCGAACAGCGCGTGGCGCAGGGCGCTCCAGGCGGCCGGGCCCATCGCCAGCAGGTCGTTGAGCGCGGGTTGTGCCGCGGCCCGGGCGGCCTCGGCGGCCCGACCGTCCAGCGCGCCGGACGCCGACACCGCCGCCAGGTCGATCACCTGGTCGCCGATGGCCACGCCACCGCGGAAGGCCTCGTCCGAGCCCTGGCGGCGGAACACGCCGAACGGCAGGTTCTGGATCGGGAAGTCGCATCCTGGCTCGTTGGCCGATTCGACCCAGCTGCGGGCGGCGGGGTCGTGGGTGTGGTTGAGCGTCATGGTCATGCGGGCATCAGGGCGTCATCGAAGATCGCGACCGCACGCGTCCAGCCGGCCGAGGCGCCGCGGATCTTGTGCGGGAAGCAGGAGATGTAGAAGCCGGTCGCCGGCAGGGCTTCGAGGTTGTGGAGCTTCTCCAGGTGGCAGTAGCCGATGTCGCGCCCCGCCTTGTGGCCTTCCCAGATCAGGCTCGCGTCCTGGGTGGCGGCGTACTTCTGCGCGGTGTAGACGAAGGGCGCGTCCCAGCTCCAGGCGTCGGTGCCCGTCAGGCGCACGCCGCGCTCCAGCAGGTACATGGTGGCGTCGTAGCCCATGCCGCAGCCGGCGCTGACGAAGTCGTTGTGGCCGTATCGGCTGCCGGCGCGGGTATTGACCACCACGATTTCCAGCGGGCTCAGCGTGTGGCCGATGCGCGCCAGCTCGGCCTCGACGTCGGCGGCGGTGACCACGTAGCCGTCGGCGAAGTGGCGGAAGTCCAGCTTCACGCCCGGCTGGAAGCACCACTCCAGCGGCACCTCGTCGATGGTCCAGGCCTTCTTCTTCTCGCCCAGCGCCTGGTCCATGGTGCTGTGGAAGTGGTACGGCGCGTCCAGGTGGGTGCCGTTGTGGGTCGAGAGCTGGATCGTCTCCACCGCCCAGACATCGCCGTCGGGCAGGTCTTCCTGCTTCAGGCCCGGGAAGAAGGGCGCCATCTGCTCGAAGGAGTTCTTGTGGTCGAAGTACTGGATCCTGGGTGCGAAGGCCGGCGGGTCGGAGATGACGTCGTTTTCCAGGTAGATCGAAAGGTCGACGAATCGGCGGGGCATGGGGTTCTCCTTGGGGTCTTTGTGGTGGAGGGGCGCGCTCACTTGAGCAGCACCAGACTCAGCGAAGGGAAGGCCATCAGCAGCAGCAGCACGCCGGCCATGATCAGCGTGAACGGCCCGGTGCCGCGGAAGATGTCGCCCAGCGTGATGCGCGGGTCGTTCAGCGAACTCTTGACCACGTAGGCCGAGAGTCCGAACGGCGGCGTGAGCAGGCCGATCTCCACCGCCACCACGGTGACCACGCCGAACCAGATCATGTTCATGCCGAACTGCTCGGCGATGGGCAGCATCAGCGGCAGCACGATCAGCAGGATGGACGACGAGTCGATCACCGTGCCCAGCAGGATGATGATGAACACGTAGACCAGGAGGAAGGCGAAGGGTCCGAAGCCGGCTTGGCTGATCAGCTCCATCAGGAACTGCGGCATGCCCGACATGGCCAGCATGCGGGTGTAGATGCTGGCGCAGATGATCAGGAAGCTCACCGCCACGGTGACGTGCCCGGTTTCCGTCAGCACCTCCCAGAAGGCCCTGGCCGTGAGCTTGCGCCGCAGCACGGCGATCAGCAGCGCCAGCGCCGCGCCCACCGCGCCGGCCTCGGTGGCGGTGAACAGGCCGCCGTACAGACCGCCCAGCACACCACCGATCATCAGCACGATGGGCACCAGCTTGAGCACCATGGTCAGCGGGCTCATGTCCTCGCCGTCGGGCACCGGCATCTCGCCGCCCGCGTAGACCATCGATGGCTTGAAGTAGGCCGCGAGCACGATGCCGATGGCGAAGGCCGCCGCCAGCAACAGGCCCGGCACGATGCCAGCGGTGAACAGGTCGCCCACCGACTGGTTGGCCAGAAAGCCGTAGAGGATCATCAGCAGGCTGGGCGGGATCAGCATGCCCAGCACCGAGGAGCCGGCCACCACCCCCACCGCGAACTTCGGCTGGTAGCCGAAGCGCATCATCTGCGGCACCGCCACGCGGGTGAACACCGCGGCCGAGGCAATCGAGATGCCGGTGATGGCGGCGAACACCGCGTTGGATGCGACGGTGGCCACGCCCAGGCCGCCGCGCAGGCGGCGGAACAGCTGGTTGGCGACCTCGAAGGCGTCCTTGCCGATGTCGGCCCGCGCCACCAGGAAGCCGGTCAGCACGAACAGCGGCACCACGCCGAAGATGTGGCTGGCGATGGCGTCGCTCGAGGCCTGCGCCAGCAGGTTGGCCGCCACGCCGATGTCGTCGCGGATGATCCAGACGCCGACGAAAGAGACCAGACCCAGCACCACGGCCACGTGCAGGCCGCCCCAGATCAGCAGCAGCATCAGCACCAGCGAGAGCACGGCAACGGTGGTGGCGCTCATGAGCGGTTCTCCCGCTGGGACACCAGGTACTGCCCGCGCCGCAGGTCCAGCACCGCCAGCAGCACGAAGGTCAGTGCCGTCATGGCCAGCCCGACCAGCATCATCAGCCGCACCGGCCAGACCGGCGCCGTGAAGTCGCCCAGCGCACCCACGTACTCGCGCGAAGCGATGGACTCGGTCAGCGAGGGCCAGGCGGCCCAGAGGATCACCGCCATCAGCAGTGCGCCCAGCCCGTGGTACAGCGCCTGCAGGCGCGCGGCCAGCACCGGCCGGTCGCGCTTGAGGCCGTCCAGCAGCATGTCGGCGCGCGTGAAGCGGCCACAGCGCAGGGTGTCGGCCAGCTGCAGGAAGACGATGCCCACGATGGACAGCGACACCAGCTCGGTCACGCCGCGCACCGGCGCGTCGAAGCCGGTGCGCCCGACGATGTCGGTGTTGATCAGCAGCATCAGCCCGATGATGAGGAGCGTGCCCAGGGCGTTGAGGGCCTGGGTGAGGCGGTGCAGCCCGAAGGGCAGGGGCAGGTTGTAGGCATCCTGCGGTGGGTGGCTCATGGAAACTCCAGGCAAGACTTACTTGACCGACCAGTCGCGCGGCAGCTGGGCGCCGCTCTTCTTCAGGCCTTCCATGTAGGCCTTGAGGATTTCGGTGCCCGGGGCGCCCTTGCCCTGCAGGTCGGTGGCCCAGGCCTGTGCCACGTTGGGGATGGTGTCGGCCCAGCGCTGGCGCTCGGCGGCCGGCAGCTCGCTGATGGTGGCGCCGGCCGCGGCCATCTTCTGCAGCAGTGCGTCGGCGGTGGAGCGCTGCGCCTCGGCAAAGCGCTTGTCGTATTCCGCGCCGACCTCGCGGAACACCTGCTGCACCTCGGGCGGCAGTGCGTCGAAGCGTCGCTTGTTCATCACCACGGCACCTGCGTACATGGCGCCGAAGTTCACCTTGGTCACATGGGGCGCCACCTCGTGCAGCTTGGCGCCCCAGGCGCCGGTGCTGAAGGTGATGGCGCCGTTGGACACGCCCGACTTGATGTCCTCGTAGTAGGTCGGCAGCGAACCCGCCACGGCGACCGCGCCGGTGTTCTTGACCCAGTTGGCCGAAGGGCCGGGCGCACTGATCTTCTTGCCCTTGAGGTCGTCGATGGACTTGACCGGGAAGTTGGTCCAGAGGTGGTAGGTGTCCAGCGCCGTGCCGCCCAGGTAGACCAGGCCGTTCTTGGTCCAGGTGTCGCCCATGGCCGGGATCTTTTTCTGCATGTCGGCCACGATGGAACCGACCGCGCCCAGGTTGTCGGTGCCGAAGGGCGCGACGTAGCTCACGTTCTGCATCGGGAACTTGGCCGCCTCGAACAGCGTACCCACGAAGCCGAAGTCGGCCACGCCGTCGGAGATGCCCTTGGACTCGGCGCCGATCTTGATCAGCGTGCCGCCCCAGGCCTTGGTCCACTCCACCTTGTGCTTGCCGCCGGCCGCGGCCAGGCGCTTGTCCACCTCGGGGATGTAGAACTCGTCCAGCAGCTTGACCCACAGAAACACCGGCGGGTGGCCGCCCGCGGCGGTGAGCTTGATGGTCTGCTGCGCGTGCGCGCTGTGCAGGCCGGCGAGTGCAAGGGCCGATGCGAACAGGGTGGTCTGGAAGGTGCGGCGTTTCATGCTTGTCTCCGTGTGGTGGTGGAAGGCGAGGGCGCTCTGCGGCGCGGGGACGGGGAAACCGGTGGGGGCAGGGGCATCACGGCCGCGATGCCGGCGGTGATGAAGTCGATCAGCAGCGCCGCGGCCTCGGGCGCGCAGACCTGGTTGCGCCCGCGCGAGAGCGTGGGCGCCCGGTGGTCGGTGATGTGGTGCAGCAGTGCGCCGAGAGCGAACTGGTAGGCCCAGGCGGCCCGTGCACGGTCGTGGCCGGGGCGGGCGGCGTGTATGGCGTCGATGAAGCTGTGGGCCAGTGGGTCGAAGAACTCCGTGAGTACCCGGTTCGTCTCGGGCGTCTGGCGGGCCAGCTCGCGGCCCACCAGCTGGGCGTAGTACTCGCCCTCGGCGCTGGCGCGCTGCACCAGCACCGGTCGCACGAAGGCCTCCACCACCTGGCGCAGGAAGGCCTCGGTCGGCGGCCCGGCCAGCACCTGCTGCAGCAGCGCCAGGCGTTCCTGGATGGTGCCCTGCCAGTGCTGGAAGATGGCGTGGAACAGCTCGCTCTTGGGGCCGTAGTAGTAGCCCACCAGCGCCAGCGGCACCTGCGCCTCCTCGGCGATCTGGCGGATCGACACGCCGTGGTAGCCGTGCTGTGCGAACAGCTTCTCGGCCGCCAGCAGGATGGCCATCTGCCGGTCCGGACGGGGCGGTGTGCCCTGCGCGGCGGCAGACCGGGCGCGGGACGTTCGGGGGGCAGGACGGGTGACCATGGAGCGGTATTGAACGTTCGTACAAAAATGTTGAACATCCGTACAAACCCTTGCGATCACTGCCCTGACAACTGCGCGATAGGCGCCGCCGCGCACCCGCTGCTACCCTGCGCCGCAGGAGACAACAAATGGCCACGACACCGCCCCCGTACACCCCGCAGATCCGCCTCTACCAGGACTGGCTGGCCCGCGAACGCGGCCTGCGCTTTCACAGCTACGACGCACTCTGGCGCTGGTCCACCACCGAGCTGGACGCCTTCTGGCAGAGCATCTGGGACTGCTTCGACCTGCGCTCGCCCACGCCGCACACGGCCGTGCTCGAACGCAACGTGATGCCCGGCGCGCACTGGTTCCCGGGCGCGCGGTTCAACTACGCGCAGCAGGTCTTCCGCCATGTCGACGCGGCGCACGCGGCGGGCTTTCCGGCCGTGATTTCCGACAACGAGAAAGGCCAGCGGCGCGAACTGAGCTGGCCCGAGCTGCGCCGCCAGGTCGCCTCGCTGGCGCTGCACCTGCAGGCCCACGGCGTGCGGCCCGGGGACCGGGTGGCCGCCTACCTGCCCAACATCCCCGAAACCATGGTCGCCTTCCTCGCGGTGGTGAGCATCGGTGGCGTGTGGAGCGTGTGCGCGCCCGACATGGGCACGAATGCCGTGCTCGACCGTTTCAAGCAGATCGAGCCGGTGGCGCTGATCGCCTGCGACGGCGTGAGCTACGGCGGCAAGGACCACGACCGCCTGGCCGTGGTGGCCGAGCTGCGCGCGGCGCTGCCCACGGTGCGCCACGTCATCCTGCACACCAACCTGGCGCGGGAGCCGGCCGAGGTGGACCGCGCGCTGGAGTCGGCACAGCCCTGCGACGACTTCCACACCACCACCGCGCGCGACGACGCGGCGGTGGCCGCCTTCGAGCCGCTGTGGCTGTCCTTCGACCACCCGCTGTGGATCGTCTACAGCAGCGGCACCACGGGCCTGCCCAAGCCCATCGTGCACGGCCACGGCGGCACGGTGATCGTGGCCATGGCGCTCAAGACCCTGCACAACGACGTGGGCTGCAGCTACCACCCCAACAGCCGGGGCGAGCGCTACCACTGGTACAGCTCCACCGGCTGGGTGATGTGGAACGCGCAGGTCAGCGGCCTGCTCAACGGCACCACCTGCGTCATCTACGACGGCAACCCGGGCGGCTCGAAAGAAAACCCCGACTGGACCGTGCTCTGGCGCTTCGCGGCGCGCGAGGGCGTGACCTTCTTCGGTGCCGGCGCGGCCTTCTTCGCCAACTGTCTGAAAGCGGGTGTGGACCTCTCGACCTGCGGCGATCTGTCGAAGGTGCGGGCTCTGGGAACGACGGGATCGCCTTTGTCGGAAGAGGCGCAGCGCTGGGGCACCTCCCAGTTCGCCGGCATCGCGAAGACCGACGCGCAGAAGGACATGTGGTGGTGCAACATCTCGGGCGGCACCGACTTCGCGGGCGCCTTCATCGGCGGCAACCGCGAGCTGCCGCAGACCCCCGGCCACATGCAGTGCCGCCTGCTGGGCTGCGCGGTTGAAGCCTGGAACGAGCAGGGCGAGCCGGTGATCGACGCCGTGGGGGAACTGGTCTGCGCGCAACCCATCCCGTCCATGCCGCTGTACTTCGTCGGCGACACCGACCACCGCCGCCTGATCGGCAGCTACTTCGACACCTTCCCTCCGGGCCACGGGCGCAAGCCCGGCGGCGGCGATCTTGAAAAAGAAGCCGGCGCCGTCTGGCGGCACGGCGACTGGCTGCGCATCCACCCCGACGGTTCCTGCGTCATCTACGGCCGCTCCGACGCCACCATCAACCGCCACGGCCTGCGCATGGGCACCAGCGAGCTCTACAGCGCCGTCGAGGCCCTGCCCGAGGTGCTCGACAGCATGGTGGTGGACCTCGAATACCTGGGCCGCGAGAGCTTCATGCCGCTGTTCGTGGTGCTGCGCCCCGGGCTCGCGCTGGACGAGGCGCTCTCCGCGAAGATCAGCGGCGCCATCCGCAGCGCGCTCTCGCCGCGCTTCGTGCCCGACCAGATCCTGCAGGTGGCCGAGATCCCGCGCACCCTCTCGGGCAAGAAGCAGGAGCTGCCGATCAAGAAACTGCTGCTCGGCCAGCCGCTGGAGAAGGTGATCAACCGCGACGCCATGGCCAACCCGGGCTGCCTGGACTGGTACGTGGCCTACGCGCACCAGCGGGCCGGCACCACCCCCGCCTGAAGCCCCGGCCGCGTACATGGTGAAACCGCTTGTTACTGGTCAAGCCGGCTGCTTTGTTGAACACTTTCGGCTGATCGCACTGCGCACGGTCCATTCCTGCGCGCAGCCACCGATCAGATCGGAGGACGCAGATGAATCGCGGCATTTCTCCTGTAGAGCCCGAAGGCCTGTTCGAGCCCCTGGACATTGACATCGACAGCCTGGACCACGCGCTGATGGACCTGCTGACGAGCGACTGGCAGACCCTGGACGATGGCGAGCCACATGGCGCGGCTGTGGTGGCGCCGGAGCACGTCCCCACCGTGCCCGACCCCTTGAGGTGAGGGCGCCTGCACGGGTGCGGGGTCTGGCGTAGCATGCCGGACCTCTCCACCACCCGCTGCAAGCCCATGCCCATCACCCTCTCGTCCGCCAGCCTGCCCGTCTTCCAGACCGCCCTGTCCAACCTGCTGCACTGCCTGAACAAGGCAGAGGCCAATGCGGCTGCGCGCAAGTTCGACCCCAACGTGTTCGTCACCATGCGCCTCGCGCCCGACATGCTGCCCTTCGCTTCGCAGATCCGCATCGCCTGCGACGCCGCCAAGAACGGCACCGCGCGCCTGGCCGGCATCGAGGCGCCGAAGTTCGAAGACAACGAAACCACCTTCGCCGAACTGCAGGCCCGCATCACCAAGACGCTGGACTGGCTGGCCACCGTGTCCGCCGCGTCCATCGACGGCCGCGAAGAAGCCCAGATCACCTTCCCCGTGGGCCGCGACAAGACCCGCACCATGACCGGCGAGGCGTATCTCAAGCACTGGGCGCTGCCGAACCTGTTCTTCCACGTCACCACCGCCTACGCCCTGCTGCGCCACAACGGCGTGGACCTGGGCAAGGCCGACTACCTGGCCGGGGAGCAGGCGGGCGCTTGACCCCCGCGCTCAGGCGGCGTCCCCGGCGCGACTGAAACGGCGCCGGCTTGGGGCCGCCCCGGTTCCCAGCGGGGGCCGGGCGGTCTATGTTGGCGGGCTGGTCCAACACCCCACAGGAGACATGCATGAGCCCGCCTCGCCGCCCCGTCGCCCTCAACCGCCGCCAGGTCCTCGCCTCGGCCGCCGCAATCGCCGCCCCCGCCCTGCTGCCGGCCCATGTGCTGGCGCAGGACAAGTTTCCCAACCGTCCGATCAAGCTCATCGCACCCTGGCCCACCGGCGGCAGCAGCGACGCCGTGATGCGCGCCTTCGGCGACAGCGCCAGCAAGGTCCTGGGCGTGCCGGTGGTGGTGGAGAACAAGCCCGGCGCCGGCGGCACGCTGGGCGCTTCGGCCATGGTCACGGCCGCTCCCGACGGCTACACGCTCACGCAGCTGCCGCTGGGCATTTACCGCCTGCCGCACATGCAGGCGATGAACTTCGACCCGGTGAAAGATCTCACCCACATCGTCTGCCTGACCGGCTACACCTTCGGCATCGCCTGCACCGCCGACGCGCCATTCAAGACGCTCAAGGACATGGTGGCCTACGCAAAGGCCAACCCTGGCAAGCTCGAATACGGCCACACTGGCACCGGCACCACGCCGCACCTGGCCATCGAAGAATTCAGCGACAAGGCCGGCATCCAGCTCAACCCGATCCCGTTCAAAGGCTCGGCCGAAATCATGCAGGCCATCCTGGGCGGCCACATCCGCGTCATGAGCGGCACCACCGAATTCGCGCCGCACGTGCAGAGCGGCAAGCTGCGCCTGCTGGCCACACTGGGCAGCCAGCGCAACAAGGCCTTCCCCGACGTGCCCACTGTCAAGGAAAGCGGCTGGGACACCATCACCGAATCGCCGTTTGGCATCGGCGGCCCCAAGGGCATGGACCCGGCCGTGGTGAAGGTGCTGCACGACGCGTTCAGGAAGACCCTGGAAGACCCGGCCGTGCTTGCCACGCTGGACAAGTTCTTCCAGCCGGTGATCTACATGAGCACGACCGACTACACCGCTTACGCCGAGCGCACCTTCAAGGCCGAGAAGGCGACGATCGAGCGGCTGGGGCTGGCGAAGAAGGGTTGATCACCGTTCCCAACGCCGCCACCCATGTTGCCCTTCACTGTCGAACGCATCGATCACGTCGTGTTCCGTGTGCGGGACCTCGCCGCCAGTGTGGCGTTCTATGAGCGCGTGCTCGGCTGCCACCTCGCGCGCGAGCGGCCCGAACTCGGCCTGGTGCACCTGCGGGCGGGCGCGTCCATGGTGGACCTCGTGTCCATCGACGGACCGCTGGGTCGGATCGGCGGAGAGGGGCCGAAGGCGGAAGGGCGCAACGTCGACCACCTCTGCCTGCGGGTGGAGCCCTTCGACGAACAGCGCATCGTGGCGCACCTCGCCGAACACGGCGTCGTTCCCAGGGGCCCGGCGAGCACCAACTTTGGCGCGGAAGGTGAAGGGCTCTCCCTGTACTTCTGCGACCCGGACGGCAACATCATTGAACTCAAAGGGCCCGCCCATGCGGCGCCTGGATCGCCCCGTCCATCGCGTTGAACCTGGAAGTAATAAATGATCGATGTCCCCGACTGGCTGGATGCGCCCAGAGGCCTCGTGCTCGGCGTACTGCGATTCCTCTGGTGGCTGGCCTGGGATGTGTGCGTCCAGACCGTGGGCTGGTCGATCGGCTGGTGCCTGCTGCGTGTCGTGACGCTGGGGAGGTATCCGCAGGAGCGCTTTGGCGGGGTGGATGAGGCGGAGACAGGCACAGCCATCCTGGTGGAGATCGTTGGTCTGGTGATGTTGGCCGTGGGGATCTGGTGGTTGGCGGGGGAGTGGCCTTGACTCAGGCAGCCATTCGGTGTCGCATCTCAGATGAATGGAGACTCACTATGCAAGCGGTGCTCGATACAGCACATACCTGGTTTCTGGACTCGATCGCACAAGAGCTGAACGGTGCGCTGACGATCCAATTGGTAGAAGGCATCAAGGGAGGGGCGAGGCAGTTCGTGGAAGTCGGTGAAACAGCGCTTGGCCCCTACTTTCCTGTTCGGGTCGAGGCCGAGAGTCGGTGTATTGAAGTCAGATTCCCGAATGCGCACGCCTTCTTCGTCTTCAACGAGTCTTTTGACAAGTCCGACCCGGAGCTGAAAAAGGGTGAGGGGCGCTTTCTCTATGTTGCCGATGCATCCTCGTTTCGGACATTTGTTGAGTCACGGACATCGGTCGCGCAGCTGATCGAAGAACCTTACAAAGAGTATGTGCTCTGGTGCGAAGACCGGGTCTTTCACGTGCTGTCTTCAGACCCGCCGGTGATTTCGCTGATGCGCCACAAGCACGACCTGGCAATTGAGCGGACCAATACCTGGTCGGCAAGCTAGAAACCCTGTGCATGTCCCATACCCTGTCCACCCTTTTGAAGTCACGACGCCTCGTGTCGATCCGCCGACAAGATATCGACGGCTACGGCATTCAGGGCTTCCTCGTCGGGCTGTCGGACAACCTGCTGGCTCTCGAGTACGTCTATGACTTTCAGATCGACGGGCTCATGGTTCTTCGTCGAAGCGACATCACCGAAGTGCGGCGAACTGCTACCGATGAGTTTCAGGAACGCCTTCTGAAGAAAGAAGGCATTCGTCCCGGATCGCAAACGCCGGTGTCGCTGGAGCTCGATGATTGGGGCACGCTGATTCGACAACTTTCTGAGCACTGCCCCTTGATGATCCTTGAGCGAGAACTCGGACCATCTCCTGAATTCGCCATAGGGCGGCCCGTTCGTGCAACCGCAGCGCAGGTTGAGTTTCAGTCGTTCAGCGGAACAGGCAAGTGGTGGTCAAAGATAGAACGCTTGAAGTACTCACAGCTCACCTGTCTGCAGGTGAACACCAGGTACTTGGGCTTCTATCAGCGGTACTTCGAGCGTTCCGGGGCATAGGCCCGCTGTTCTGATCAAGCCACCGCCCGGTTCCGCGCTGCCCACGAACGGTGCCACAGCCAGAACCAGAGACGATATGAAGCAAATACAATCCGTATATGTTTCATATGGAGTCCACCCGTGGGCATCGTCAAGATTTCCGACCAGATGCATGAGAACCTGCGGGTCGCGGGCACGGCGCTGAGCCGGTCCATCAACGCGCAGGCCGAGCACTGGATGCGCGTCGGCATGCTCACCGAAATGCACCCGGATCTCGACTACCGCGCCATCTGCCAGCTGCTGATCCAGGCCGAACTCAGCGGCGGCCTCGACCTCACCAACGCCGCCACCCTCGGCACGGCCGCGCCACCCAAGACCGCCGCCGCGGCCACCGCCAAAGGCCGCCACTGATGGCGCGCAGCGTCCCCATCCGCAGCGCCGACGAACTGGTCATGGCAAGGCGCTCTGCGCAGCTGGCCGCCGAGGTGCTGGCCATGATCGAGCCGCACGTCGTGCCCGGCGTCAGCACCGAAGCGCTCGACCGCCTCTGCCACGAACACATCGTCAACGTGCAGGGCGCCATCCCCGCCAACCTCGGTTACCACGGCTACCCCAAGACCATCCTCACCTCGGTCAACCACGTGGTCTGCCACGGCATCCCCGCGGCCGACAAGATCCTCAAGGCCGGCGACATCGTCAACATCGACGTGGCCGTGCTCAAGGATGGCTGGTTCGGCGACACCAGCCGCATGTTCTGCGTCGGCACGCCCAGCACCCTGGCGCGGCGGCTGGTGGACACCACCTACGAAGCACTACTGGCCGGCATCCGGCAGGTGCGGCCCGGCGCCACGCTCGGCGACGTGGGCCACGCCATCCAGAGCGTCGCGCACCGCGAGCACTTCAGCGTGGTGCGCGAGTACTGCGGCCACGGCATCGGCCAGATCTACCACGACGAACCCAACGTGCTGCACTACGGCCAGCGCGGCCAGGGCCTGCGGCTGGAGGCCGGCATGGTCTTCACCATCGAACCCATGCTCAACGCCGGCAAACGCGAGACCCGCCAGCTGGCCGACGGCTGGACGGTGGTGACCAAGGACCGCTCGCTCTCGGCGCAGTGGGAACACATGGTGGCGGTGACGGAGCAGGGGTTTGAGGTGCTGACGACGTGGGATAAGTCGTTGATTTGAAAGGATTCACCTGTTGGATTGCATTTTTTGATGGCAACAGGTGAATGAGCGACTTTTCACCGTCCAGCGAACTGCCGGGTTGACCAAGCTGGAAGGTGTCCAAAGCAGGCGCGACGCACCTCAGATGCAAACTGTCCGATGACTCATTGGCCAAGTTTGCTGCAAGTCCCCTGTGCCAATAACGCCTTTCACCCGCCTTAGAGCGGCAATATCGATTGAGGTCATGACGGGTCGGCGCGTTTCGACTTGGGACATCACCTTGATACCATCTTCTTTCAACCGGTTTCTGGAGGAGAGATGCAACGTCAAAGGTATGTGGTGGCTGCTTTCGTGCTGCTTCTATCTGCGTGTACGTCTACAACTGGTGTCATTCAGATTGGACAAGACACTTACATGATCGGTAGTCAGGGCAAGAGCCCCGGGGGTTTTAGCGGTACGGAGGCAAAGGCATTGGCTTTTGCGGAAGCGCAAAAACACTGTGCTGGTCTTGGCAAAAAGGTTCAGGTGATAAACACCCAACAGTCAGACATGGCCTTCGGCAAAAACGCAACTGCGGAAGTCCAGTTCATGTGTCTTTCTGAAGGGGATCCGCAACTCGGCAGACCAAGATTGGAAAAGGTGCCGGATCAAGTCATTGAGGTGAAGTCGCCTCTTGCGCCTCAGCCGTCGGGCTCCGTTCAGGCGCCAAAAGACTTGTACTCGGAACTGCTGAAGCTGGAGGATCTGAAGAAGCGAGGCTTGCTCAACGATGTTGAGTTTGATCAGCAGAAGAGGCGGCTACTGAGCGGTCAATAGTTGGCTCAATGCTGCTCCGCAGCTGATCGACCAACTCTTTATGGATGGCTGTTTGGAGGGGCTAGATACGCAGCCCGTGTCCAAGAGGTCATTGACCAATGGCTTGTCCACCGCCTCCCCGGGTAAACCCTCCATTGACACCACCCCGCGCTGATCCGAAGGTGCAAGGCTTTCCGCAGCCTGCCAGCCTTTGTCCCGGAGACGCGCCATGCAACACAGCAGCACCACCACCAGCCCGCACCAGCACATCGCCACCGTGATGCAGGTGGCCGCGGACGGGGTGGGGGCGCAGGCGGCGGCGCGGCATGAGCGGGTGATCCGCGATTCGTGGCTGCGCTGTGTGCAGCAGCACCGGCTGGACCCGACGCGCATGCAGGAGGCCGTCATCCTGCCGCAGGCGCGGCTGCGCGAGCACCAGGACCAGATGGAGGCGCTGCTGCAGATCGCGCGCCACGGGCTGGAGTCGCTCTACAGCAAGGTCGCGGGGCTGGGTTATGTGGTGCTGCTGACCGACGCGCGCGGCGTGACGGTGGACTTTCTGGGCGATCTGGTGTTCGAGCCCAGCCTGCGCAAGGCGGGCCTGTACCTCGGCGCGGACTGGAGCGAGCACCACGCGGGCACCTGCGGCGTGGGCACCTGCATCAGCACCGGCCAGGCGCTGACGGTGCATCTGGACGACCACTTCGACGCGACCCATATTCCGCTGACCTGCACCACCGCGCCGGTGTACGACAGCGCGGGGCAGCTGAGCGCGGTGCTGGACATTTCGCAGCTCAGTTCCAACCAGCCCAAGGAGAGCCAGCACCTGGCGCTGCAGCTGGTGAAGATGTACGCGCACGACATCGAGAACGCGGCTTTCCTGCACCGCCACCGGCACGACTGGGTGCTGCGCCTGTCGCAGGCGCCGCAGTTCCTCGACGTGCAGCCGGACTACCTGCTGGCGCTGGACGCGAACGGCCGCGTGGTGGGCCACAACCGGCGGGCGCAACTGGCGCTTCAACAAGGCGAGCCGCTGCTGGGCATGGGCTTCGAGCAGCTGTTCGGTCTGCCGTTCGGGCAGATCGGCCGCTTCGTGATGACGCAGCCCTCGGACCAGCGTGCGGTGATGCTGGCGGGCGGCAAACAGCTGCTGTTTCTCTCGGCGGTGCCGCCGCCGGCGCGACCGGTGGCGAGCGCGCCGCGCGAGGAACGCCGCGTGCCCGCGCCGCTGGCCGCGCTGTCGGCCGGCGACGCGGCGCTGGACCGGCAAGTGGAGCGCGTGGCGCGGCTGGTGAACACGCCCATCAGCCTGCTGATCACCGGCGAGACCGGCTCGGGCAAAGAGTATTTCGCGAAGGCGGTGCACACGGCGAGCGAGCGGCGCAGCCGGCCCTTCGTGGCGGTGAACTGTGCGGCGATTCCCGAGCACCTGATCGAGAGCGAGCTGTTCGGCCACCTGCCGGGCAGCTTCTCGGGCGCCTCGCCCAAGGGCAAGCGCGGCCTGATCGCGGAGGCCGACGGCGGCACGCTGTTCCTCGACGAGATCGGCGACATGCCGCTGGCCCTGCAGGCGCGGCTGCTGCGCGTGCTGTCCGAGCGCGAGGTGTTGCCGGTGGGCGCCACCAAGCCAGTGCCGGTGAACATCCGCGTGATCGCGGCGACCCACGCGCCGCTGGAGCAGCTGGTGCTGGCGGGGCGCTTCCGCGACGACCTGTACTACCGCCTCAAGGGCGCGCACATCCAGCTGCCGCCGCTGCGCGAGCGCAGCGACCTGGGCGCGATGATCACGCGCCTGCTGGGCGGCCGCGCCCTCACGCCCGCCGCACTGCAGCGCCTGCTGGCGCACCGCTGGCCGGGCAACCTGCGCGAGCTGCGCAACGTGCTCGACTACGCGGCCAGCCTCTGCGCGGACGGGGCCATCGACCTGGACGATCTGCCGGAACTGCAGGTGGCGCGGCTGCCCCTGCGGACCGATGCGGGTGAGGCCGCGCACGACGACGGGCCGGATGCGCTGCTGCAGGCGCTGCGCGCCGCGCAGTGGAACGTGAGCGCGGTGGCGCGGGCGATGGGGCTTTCGCGCATGACGCTTTACCGCCGGATGAAAAGGTTGGGCATCGTCCAGCCCAACAGGTTGGGCTGAACGCCCCCTGCCGCGCTGCGCGCGACCCCCAGAGGGGGGCAACGCTGGCGGCCCGGCAAAGCCGGTTCCGCGGCGTTCTGGCATCAGACACTGCGCGCCGGAGATGCCGTGACAGCTGTCACTCCGGGTGGGTGACAGGTGCACGGGTTGTGACACCCATCGCTGCTTGAAATCTGCAAGCAGATCAAGCACTTGCGCGCGCCGCCCGCATGGCACGCGTCTTGTGATGCACAAGGCACCGGCCCGCACCGAGGCCGGCATCACAGGAGACAACCCATGACTGCAAACACGCCCTCCCAGCGGGCCCAGCGCTGGCTGGACGCTTTCGGAGCCGCCCTGGCCTCCGGCAATCCCGACAACGTGCTGCCCCTCTTCGACGCCGACTGCTACTGGCGCGACCTCGTGTCCTTCACCTGGAACATCCGCACGCAGGAAGGCCACGACGCGGTGCGCGACATGCTCGCCGCGCGCCAGGCCGACGCGGGCGCGTCCAACTTCCAGCTCGACGGCGAGGCCACCGAGGCCGACGGCGTCACCGAAGCCTGGTTCACCTTCGAGACCCGCGTCTCGCGCGGCCGCGGCCACCTGCGCCTCAAAGGCGACAAGGCCTGGACCCTGCTGACCACCATGGTCGAGCTCAAGGGCTTTGAAGAGAAGAAGGGGCCTCGCCGCATCAAGGGCGCCGAACACGGCGTGCACAAGGGCCGCAAGAGCTGGCTCGAACTGCGGCAGGACGAGCAGGCCCGGCTGGGCTACGAAGAGCAGCCCTACGTGGTCATCATCGGCGGCGGGCAGGGCGGCATCATCCTGGCCGCGCGGCTGCGCCGCCTGGGCGTGCCGACCATCGTGGTCGAGAAGAACCCGCGGCCCGGCGACAGCTGGCGCAACCGCTACAAGAGCCTGTGCCTGCACGACCCGGTCTGGTACGACCACCTGCCGTATCTGCCCTTCCCGGACGACTGGCCGGTGTTCGCGCCCAAGGACAAGGTGGGCGACTGGCTGGAGATGTACACCAAGGTCATGGAGATCAACTACTGGGGCTCCACCACCGCCAAGAAGGCCAGCTACGACGAGGCCAAGGGCGAGTGGACCGTGGTGGTCGACCGCAACGGTGAAGAGGTGACGCTGCGGCCCAAGCAGCTGGTGTTCGCGCTGGGGGTCTCGGGCTACCCGAACGTGCCCAAGATCGCGGGCGCCGAGACCTTCGAGGGCGACCAGCACCACTCCAGCAAGCACCCCGGCCCCGAAAAGTACGCGGGCAAGAAGGCGGTGGTGCTCGGCTCCAACAACTCGGCGCACGACATCTGTGCGGCGCTGTGGGAACACGGCGCCGACGTCACCATGATCCAGCGCACGAGCACGCACATTGCGCCGTCGAACTCGCTGATGGAGCTGGCGCTGGGCGGGCTGTACAGCGAGGAGGCGGTGAAGAACGGCATCGACCACCACAAGGCCGACCTGATCTTCGCCAGCGTGCCCTACAAGATCATGCACAGCTTCCACATCCCCGTGTACGAGGAGATGAAGAAGCGCGACGCGGACCTCTACAGCCGGCTGGAGAAGGCGGGCTTCCTGCTCGACTTCGGCGACGACGGCTCGGGCCTGTTCATGAAGTACCTGCGCCGCGGCTCGGGCTACTACATCGACGTCGGCGCGAGCGAGCTGGTGGCCAACGGCAGCATCAAGCTCAAGAGCGGCGTGAACATCGAGCGCATCAACCCCAAGAGCGTGACGCTCACCGACGGCACCGAACTGCCGGCCGACCTGATCGTCTACGCCACCGGCTACGGCTCGATGAACCACTGGCTGGCCGACCTGGTGTCGCCCGAAGTGGCCGACCGCGTCGGCAAGGTCTGGGGCCTGGGCTCCAGCACGACGAAGGACCCGGGGCCGTGGGAAGGCGAACTGCGCAACATGTGGAAGCCGACCAACCAGAAGCAGCTCTGGATCCACGGCGGCAACCTGCACCAGAGCCGCCACTACTCGCAGTTCCTGTCGCTGCAACTGAAGGCGCGGTATGAGGGGCTGGACACGCCGGTGTACGGGCAGGCGGCGGTGCACCACCTGCGGTGAGGGATGGAGGGAAGTCGTGGGTCGGCCTCCGGGCCGATCCACCGCCCCTTCGGGCGCGCGAACCCGGGCCTTGGTGTTAGTGTTTCAGACAGCCAATTCCGGGAGGCTGCAAATGAAGAAGCTGTTGGAGGTGATCGCGCTGACCCTGGTGGGTCTGTCGGTCTGCTTCACCGCAGGCACGGCGATCTACCGCTGGATGACGCAGGGCGACGAGGTCCGGTGCGTCGCCAACGAATTCACCTTCGGGTGCGCCACCACCCTGGGTCATGTGCTGACCTGGGTGGGGGTGCTGGTGGTGGTCGTGACGTTGGTGCTGTGGGCGCGCTTCCGCGGTCACTGACCTTGCCGATGCTTGAAGTCGTTTAGCCCTTGCGGCTCACCAGCACGATCCCCGTCGCCACGCCCACCAGCGCCAGCACCAGCTGCAGCGTCAGCGGCTCGCCCAGCAGCACCACGCCGAAGACCAGCGCGAACAGCGGGGTGAGGAAGGTGAAGGTGCTCATCTGCGTCGCGGGGTAGTGGCGCAGCATCCACATCCAGGCCAGGTAGCTGGCGAAGGCGCCCACGGCGGTCTGCAGAAACACCGAGCCCCAGGCCAGCGCGGAGTAGTCGAAGGACCAGGTCTCGCCCAGCGCCAGCGACAGCAGCGGGCAGACCACGGCGGTCACGCTCAGTTGGTAGAACAGCGACTTCTCGGCCTGGACGCCGGCCACCTTGGTGGTGCGGATGGCGATGGTGGTCAGGCCCCAGAACATGCCGGCCGCCAGGCCCATGGCGTCGCCCTTCCACTGGCCCGGCGCGGAGCCGTGCAGGAAGGCTTCGCTGAACGCGATGCCCACGGCGCTGAAGGCGATCACCAGGCCGACCCATTGGATCTTGCGCAGCTTCTCCGAGGGCACGAAGCGCGGCAGCAGCACGGCCACCCAGAACGGGCTGGTGTAGAGGAACACGGTCAGGCGCGAGGCGCTGGTGTGCTGCAGGCCCAGGTAGATCAGGCAGAACTCGGCCGCGAACAGCAGGCCCACGAGCAGGCCGCCCTTGAGCGAGCCGTCGCGGTTGAACAGCTTCACGCCGCGGAACTGGCACCAGAGCCAGAGCAGGGCGGTGGCGCCGGCCATGCGCACCGAGGCCTGCCACAGCGGTGGGATTTCGCGGCCGGCGAACTTGATCAGGATCTGCTGGAAGCCCCAGAAGGCGCAGCAGGCCACCAGAACGGTGATGGCGAAGGTGTCGAGGTGGTCTTTGCGTTGGACGGCGGTCATGGGGGCAGGAGGGTAGCGCAAAGGTGAACGGGCGATCCGGCGCCGGGCCGCCCCAAGCCGGATCAGCCCCCGCGGGGGGCAGCGACCCGCGCAGCGGCGGAGCGTGGGGGCTCCTCGTTCACGAGGCGTTGCAGATGCCGTTTGAGCGTGTCCGCTTCGTGCGCCGACCAGCGCGAGAGCAGGCTGCTTTCCTGCGCGCGGGCCTGTTCGATCAGCGCGGCGGCGATGCGCCGGCCTTCGTTGGTGGCCACCACCAGGGTGCGGCGCTGGTCGGCGGGGTCGGCCAGCAGCTGCACCAGACCGTCCTCGGCCATGCGCTGCACGAGCTTGGTGACGGTGGGCTGCTTGGCCAGCACGTCGTGCGCCAGCTGGCCGACGGCGATGGCGCCCTGGCCGTTGGGGTGGCTGCCGGGGTGGCTGAGCGCGGCGTCGTGCAGCACGGCCAGCACGCGCCAGGCGATGTGGGTCAGGCCCTGGGCGGCGATGGCGTTCTCGAAGTCGCGGTAGACCGCGTGGCTGGCCTGCCCGAGCAGGTAGCCCAGGTAGCTGCCGACGAAGCGGCCGTCGGGCGGCTGCGGCGCGCTCGCGTCGGCCGGTGCGCCGTGGAGGGGGTGCTCGGTGTAGAAGCGCCCGCCGTGGTAGAGCAGGGGCGAGGCGTCGGCGCGGCGCGCGCAGCGCTCGACCTCGCCCACGAAGATGACGTGGTCGCCCTCGGTGTACTGGCTGCGGTTGAAGCACTCGAAAGTGGCGACGCAGCCTTCGAGCAGCGGCGCGCCACCCGCGCCGTCGCTGAAGGCCACACCGGCCCAGCGGTCGACGCCGCGCGCGGCGAACCGCTCCGCCAGCGCCTGCTGGTCGGCGGCGAGCACGTTGATCGCGTAGTGCCGGCCGTTGCTGAACACCGCCATCGAGCCGGCCGCCTTGCCCAGGCTCCACAGCACCAGCGGCGGGTCCAGCGAGACCGAGTTGAACGAGCTGGCCGTCAGGCCGACGGGTTCACCCTGGTCGTTGCGCGCCGTGACGATGGTGACGCCGGTCGCGAACATGCCCAGCGTCGCGCGGAAGTCGCGCGGCGAAAAATCGGGCGGTTGGGCGGAGTGGCCGGCGGCACGGGACGGGGACATGGCTGCAATTTATATGAAAATTCATGAATAATGTGTCCGCGGCCACCATTTCCCCGATGGCAGGCCCCCCAAAACAGGAGACGACCCATGTTGCAGGAGCGGATCGAACCCGCCTGGATCGACGCGTTTGAAGCGGTGCTGCGGCGTTGTGCGCTGCAGCCGGGCGACACGGTTGCGATTCTCGGCGAAAGCCAGAGCCGTCCGGTTCTGGTCGAACTGGCGCGCCTCGCGGCGGCGCGCATCGGTGCCCCGGCCTTCGTGCTGACCCTGCCCTCGGTGTTCGGCGCCGCGGGCGAACCCGTGACCCGCTCCACCGGGGCATCACCGGCCATTCAACAGCAGTTGCCGGTGATCGCGGCACTGCAGGCCTGTACCTTGGTGATCGATTGCACGGTCGAGGGCCTGATGCACGCGCCCGAGCTGCCGGCCATCCTGCAGGGCAACGGCATCACGCAGCCGCGCATCGTCTACGTGAGCAACGAGCACCCCGAGGCACTGGCGCGCCTGCTGCCTGACGATGCCACCGAGGCGCGGGTGAAGGCGCATGTGAAGCGTCTGCGCGGCGCCCAGGCCATGCGCGTGACCTCGCCGGCCGGCACCGAGCTGTCCATCTCGCTGCACGGCGCGGTGGTGGGCGGCAACTGGGGCAGCACCACGCGCCCCGGCACGCTCACGCACTGGCCTGGCGGCCTGGTGCTGGCTTTTCCGGCGGCGGGCAGCGTGAGCGGCCGGCTGGTGCTGGCCGAGGGCGACGTGAACCTGACCTTCAAGCGCTACATCGAACGCCCCATCACGCTGACCATCGAGCACGACTACGTGACCCACATCGACGGCGGCGGCGTGGACGCCGAGCTGCTGCGCAGCTACTTCGCAGCCTGGGGAGAAAAAGAAGCTTACGCGGTGAGCCATGTGGGCTATGGCCTGAGCGACGCCGCGCGCTGGGACAGCATGGCGCTGTACGACAAGCGCGACTTCAACGGCACCGAGCTGCGCGCCTTTGCGGGCAATTTCCTCTACAGCACGGGCGCCAACGAAACCGCCGGCCGCTACACCCGCGGCCACTTCGACTGGCCCATGCGCGACTGCACCGTGTCGCTCGATGGCACGGTCGTCGTCGACGCCGGAAAGGTGATCTCTTGAACAGCCTCCCTACTTTCACGACACTGGGCGACGGCGCCACCACCGTGCTCATGCTGCACGGCATCGGTGGCGGGCACCTGGCCTTTGCGCCGCAGGTCGAAACCCTGGCCAGCGTGGGCTACCGCGCGGTGGCCTGGGACATGCCCGGCTACGGCCACAGCGCACCCATCGAGCCCTACACCTTCAAGGGCCTGGCGCAGAGTTGCGTGAACCTCATCGACGCGCTGCAGTGCGAGAGCGTGGTCCTTGTGGGGCACAGCATGGGCGGCATGGTGGCGCAGGAAGTCATCGCGCGCCGGCCCGACAAGGTGCGCAAGCTCATGCTCTGCGGTACCTCGGCGGCCTTCGGCAAACGCAGCGACGGCCAGAACGCCGAGGCCTGGGCCCGGCAGTTCATCGCCCAGCGCACCGCGCCGCTGGACGCCGGCCAGAGCATGGCCGACATGGCCGCGAAGCTGGTGCCGCAGATGGTCGGCCCGGGCTCACTGCCCGAGGGCGTGCGCCTGGCCGAGCAGTGCATGGGCCGCGTGCCGGCCGCCACCTACCGGCGCGCGCTGGACTGCATCGTCACCTTCGACCGCCAGGCCGCGCTGTCCCACATCGGCGTGCCCACGCTGCTGGTCGGCGGGGAGTTCGACCGCGTGGCCTCGCCCGCGGTGATGAAGCAGATGGCGCAGGCGATCCCGAACGCGCGCTACACCGAGATGGCCGGCGTGGGCCACCTGATGAACCTGGAAGCGCCCGACGAGTTCGACCGCATCCTGCTGGACTTCCTCCGCGAATCCGCGCCCAGGACGCGCCCGGACCTGCACTGAATCTGCCCGATCACACACCCCAAAGAGGAGACATCCGCATGAGTACCCGCCCCGTCAACCCGGTCACCGGTCTGGACTTCACGCCCGCGGTGGGCGACTTTCCCTTCACGCCGCTGCAGCGCGAGTGGCTGGCCAGGGCGCATGCGCTGGGCCGCGACAAGTTCGCCGCGCGCGCCGCGTTGTGGGACCAGGAAGCCAGCTTCCCCTTCGCCAACTACGACGACCTGCGCGAGCAGGGCTTTCTCAAGCTCTGCGTGCCCACCGAGTTCGGCGGCGCGGGGGCCGACTTCCCGACCTACATGATGGTCGCGGCCGAGATCGGGCGCTTCTGCGGCGCCACCGCGCTGACCTGGAACATGCACATCTGCTCCACCATGTGGACCGGCGTGCTGGCCGACGGCATTGCGATGAGCGAGGAGCAGCGCGCCGAACACGCCGCGCGCCGCAAGCTGCACTTCGCGCGCATCGTGAACGGGGGCAAGCTCTACGCGCAACCGTTCAGCGAAGGCACGGCGGCCGCGGCCGGCCGCGCGCCCTTCGGCACCACGGCAAAGAAGGTCGAGGGCGGCTGGCTCATCAACGGCCGCAAGATCTGGGCGAGCCTCTCGGGCGCGGCCGACTACTACGGCGTGCTCTGCACCGAAGACAAGGGCGACCAGCACCCCGACGCGCGCGACACGCTCTACATCAGCGTGCCGGCCACGTCCGAGGGCTTCTCCATCAGTGGCGACTGGGACCCGCTGGGCATGCGCGGCACCGTCAGTCGCAACCTCACGTTCAAGGACGTGTTCGTGAGCGACGACGAGCAGCTCATGCCGCGCGGCATCTATTTCAAGGGCGCGCAGACCTGGCCGGCCATGTTCTTCACCCTCGCGCCCACCTACCTGGGCGTGGCGAATGCGGCCTACGACTTCACGGTGCAGTACCTGCGCGGCGAGGTGCCGGGCGAGCCACCCATCAAGCGCCGCCAGTTCCCCACCAAGCAGATCACGGTGGCGCAGATGCGGCTGCAGCTCGAGTCGATGAAGAGCCTGTTCACCCGCGCCATCTTCGAGGCCAAGCCCAACCCGAGCAAGGACGAGAAGCTGCGCCTCTACGCCGCGCACCACGCGGTGATGGAAGGCGCCAACGACCTGGCGCGGCTGGCCATTCGCACCTGCGGCGGCCAGAGCATGCTCAAGCACCTGCCGCTGGAGCGCCTGTACCGCGACAGCCGCTGCGGCGCGCTGATGCTGCCCTGGACGGCCGAACTCATCCTCGACCGCATGGGCCGCGAAACCCTGTACGAGCCCGGCGAAAAGGACGACTGAGGGAGCGGTCCATAGAATCGTGGTCATGACCCGTGACCACCGTTTTTCCCTGTCCGCTCGCCCGCTCCTCACACTGGGACTGGCGCTGGCCGCCCACGCGGGCGCCTCTGGTGCGCCGACGGCACCTGTCGCCGACAAGACGGTGGACCCCTGCATCGAGTTTGTCGCCCGCCTGCCCAACGTGAAAGCGCCGCTCTGCCACGCGGCCCAGCTCAGGCCTTCCAACGGCGGTGTGTCGGTGCAGGGCCGAACCCTGTACCAGCGCGACGTGATGGCCCCCGACGCCAAGGTGCGGGTGCTGGTGGTGGGCGCCATGCACGGCGACGAGCTGTCCTCGGCCGCGGTGGCGCTGCACTGGATCCAGCGCGCGGTGGAGACGCCGTCCAATGTGCACTGGCGCTTCATTCCCGCCCTCAACCCCGACGGCCTGATGGCGCGGCCGGCCCAGCGGGTCAACGCCCGCGGCGTCGACCTCAACCGCAACTTCCCGACCCCCAACTGGGCGCGCGACGCCAGGATCTACTGGGAGCAGCGCACGAAGAAAGACCCGCGCCGCTGGCCCGGTCCCAAGCCGCTGTCCGAGCCCGAGTCGAAGTTTTTTCACGAGGAGATGGAGCGCTTCCAGCCCGACCTGATCGTGAGCATCCACGCGCCCTACGGCGTGCTTGACTTCGATGGCCCCACCGTGCCGCCCGCCCGCCTGGGCCGCCTCTACCTGGACCAGGTCGGCATCTTCCCGGGCAGCCTCGGCAACTACGGTGGCGTGCACAAGGGCATGCCGGTGGTCACCATCGAGCTGCCCAGCGCCATCCGCACCCCGCTGGACGCCGAGATGCGCCAGATGTGGCTCGACCTGCTGCGCTGGATGAGCGAGCGCGTCATCCCCGCCGAGGGCGACGCCAAGGTGCTGCCGGTCAAGGTGAAGAAGACCGGCTGACCCAACGCGCGGAGAACCCATGAGCACCTTTGACCCTGACGCCCTGGAGTGTCTGGCCGCCATCATCGAAGAGGGGGGCTTCGAACGTGCGGCGCAGCGCCTGTCGATCACACAGTCGGCGGTGTCGCAACGCCTGCGTGCGCTGGAGGCGCAGGTGGGTACGGTACTCATCGTGCGCAGCCGGCCGCTCAAGCCCACGCCGGCGGGGCAGTTGATGCTCAAGCACGCCAAGATGATGCGGCTGCTGCGCGCCGACCTGGAAAAGGACCTCAAGGAACTGGCGCCCAGCGCGGCCGGCGCCAGCCGCGACGAGGAGCGCATTTCGGTGGCCATGAACGCCGACAGCATTGCCACCTGGGCACTGCCCGCGCTGGACGCGCTGGCGCGACAGGGCTTGCCGGTGGAGATCATCACCGACAACGAGGAATTCACCCAGGAGTGGTTGCGCGAGGGCCAGGTGCTGGGTTGCGTCACCTCGCTGGGGCAGACGCTGCGCGGCTGCAGGATGGTGCCATTGGGCTGCATGGACTATGTGGCCGTGGCGCAGGCGGATTTCGCCCGCAGCCGTTGCCCCAAGGGCCTCAGCGCCCACAATTTTCATCAGCTGCCTTTTGTCGCGTTCAATCGCAAGGACTACCAGCAGCACGGCTTCGTGGAGCAGGCCTTCGGCTTGCCGCGTGTCGGGCTCAAGCAGTTGTACGTGCCGTCCAGCGTCGGACAGCTGCGAGCGGTTCAGGCCGGCTGGGGCGTGAGCGTGCTGCCGGAGTTGCTGGTGCGCGAGCAGCTCGCCAGCGGCGAGCTGGTGAACCTGGCGCCGCGGCACCGGCTGAGCGTGACGCTGTACTGGCACTGCTGGAACCTGAGTTCGGATGTGCTGGACGCGCTGACCGCGGCCCTGACGGAGGCGGCCACGCGCACCCTGCAGCCCGCCGGGACACAAAAAACCCCGCCGGGGCGGGGTTCCAAGCGCAGGAGTGCCGGCGTCACTTCGGCATGATGACGCTGTCGATGACGTGGATCACGCCGTTGTCGGCGACGATGTCCGTCTTCACCACGTTGGCGGCGTCCACCTTCACGCCACCCGTGGTGGCCACGGTGATCTCGCTGCCCTGAACCGTCTTGACCTTGCCGGCCTTGACGTCGGCGGCCATCACCTTGCCCGGCACCACGTGGTAGGTCAGCACGGCGGTCAGCTTGGCCTTGTCCTTCAGCAGCGCATCCAGGTCGGCCTTGGGCACCTTGGCGAAGGCTTCGTCGGTGGGCGCAAACACGGTGAACGGGCCCTTGCCCTTGAGCGTATCGACCAGACCGGCGGCCTGCAGGGCCGTGGCCAGGGTCTTGAACGAGCCGGCCGCGACCGCGGTGTCGACGATGTCCTTGGCATGGGCGGACCCCAGGGTGGCCAGGGCGATGACGGAGGCAATCAGGGACTTCTTCATGGGTAACTCCTTGGAGGGGTTGAGGACAGGGGGAAAAGAAGAACGGGCCATCAGGCCGGCGGCAGGATGACCCGGTCGATCAGGTGCACCACGCCGTTGCTGCAGAGGATGTCGGTGGCGACGATGGCCGCCTGGCGGCCCCGGCCGTCGGTGATGCGCAGGTCGGCACCGACACTGAAGGTCGCGCCCTGCAGGGTCGCGATGGGGGTGTTCACCGGCACCTGGTCCTTGAGCACCCGGCCGGACACCACGTGGTAGGTCAGTACGGCCGTCAGCAGCGGCTTGTCGGCCAGCAGCGCTTCCTTGGTGACGCCCAGCTCGGACAGCAGCGCGGCGAACGCCGCGTTGGTGGGAGCGAACACGGTCAGCGGACCGGGCGCACTGAGGGCGTCGACCAGACCGGCGGCCACCACCGCCTCGACCAGGATGCTCAGGTTGGGCGTGGCCTGGGCCGTGGCCACGATGTTCGGCGGGGCGTGGTCGTCGTCACCGCCGCCACAGGCGGTCAGAAGGCCTGCCGCGGCACCAGCCAGCAGCAGGGAACGTCTCGGGATCGGCATCTCGGTCTCCTTCAGGCATGGGGTGGATAGAGACAGCCGGCAGTGGAGTTGGTCACTCCGAAATCAGGGTCCGTTGCTGTCCGGGCGTGATATTAGTCTCATGAGATCAAAAAGTGACTGCTCAGTATAATAAATGCACTTGACAGTATGGTTATCAACTTCTGCGTCCATTTGCGGCACAATGCGAGTGCTGCCCAAAGATTCACCATGACCACCGCTGTTTCCTCCTCGTCCCCCCGCAACGTCCCCAAACGCAGTTTTCGCGAACAGATGCATCTGGCGCGCGAGGACGCCATCGTCTCGGCGGTCAACCGGCTGCTGGCCGAAAAGGGTTTCGAGGCGATGACGGTGGACGAGGTTGCCGCCGAGGTGGGGATTGCCAAGGCCAGCCTCTACAAGCACTTCCCGAGCAAGGAAGACCTGGCCGCGGCCGCCATGGTCAAGGTGATGAACCGGGCGCGGGCTTTCCTGGACACGCTTGATCCGAAGGCGCCGCCGCTGGAGCTCCTGCGCCAGGTGGCGCGCTGGACCATGGAGGTGCAGCTGGCCGGTGAGATGCCCTCGCTGCCCAGCGAGAACTCCAGCCTGCGCGCGGCCCTGACGACCAACAAGGCCTATGTGGACGGGCTGATGGATGTGAGCGACCGGCTGGGCGCATGGATCGAGGCGGCCCAGCGGCAGGGCACCATCAACCCGGGCCTGCCGCCG
This sequence comes from Hydrogenophaga pseudoflava, assembly GCF_031020795.1. Lineage (GTDB taxonomy): Bacteria > Pseudomonadota > Gammaproteobacteria > Burkholderiales > Burkholderiaceae_C > Hydrogenophaga > Hydrogenophaga pseudoflava_A. Next base: position 217,436 of record NZ_JAVHJP010000005.1, on the reverse strand, counting down.
ATCGCGGTGCTGTACACCCTCTATGCACGGGCCTGCGACCCGGTGCTGGGGTTCCTCAAGGGTTCCGGCCTGTACAGCGACGGCCAGATCATCGACCTGGTGCTCAGCACCTGCTTCGACGGGTTGCGCCAGCGCTGAGGCCGGCGCGGGCGCGTCAGCGCACCAGCATCACCGGCACGCCACAGTGCGCCAGCACCTGTGTGGCGACCGAGCCCATCACGAGGTTGCCCAGGGCGCTGTGACCGTGCGAGCCCATCATCACCAGGTCGAACTTGCCGGCGTCGGCTTGTTTGGCGATCTGTTCGCCGGGGGTACCGGTCTTGTGCACGACCTTGGGTTCGATGCCGTGGCGCTTGAGGAACTTGACCACGGGTGCGGTCACCTTCTCGGCCTCTTCGGCGTAGTAGCTGTTGGCGACCTCCGCACCCACGGCGGCACGCGCCCGCGGAGGCAAGGGCATCTGCACGGTGAAGATCGTGAACTCGTTCTCGGGGTGGAAGACCTCCAGGTGGGTGGTCAGGTAGGCCAGCATCTTCTTGGTGTATGCGCTGCCGTCCACAGCGAGCAGGATCTTCATGGTGTCTCTCCGGTTGTGTGGCCCTTGGCGGGCGAATCGCGCCAGTGTAAGCGCGGGGTGTGGTCTTTTTCCTATGGGATTTCCACATTCACCGTCAGCGTGGGCCTGAAATCGTCCTGCTCGCCCTTGCGCGCATAGCCCAGCGGATTGGCCACGATGCGGCAGCGGCCCACCAGCACGTCGGTGGCGCAGTGCAGGTGGCCGTGCAGCCACAGATCGGCCTGCGGCAGCAACTCGTCCAGGGCGTTGCAGAAACCGGCGGTGCCGGGCGCCAGGCCGTAGCGCGGGTCGGCGCTGTGCAGGGTCGGCGCGAAATGCGTCACCACGACCGTGGGCCCACCGTGCGGCTGCGCCAGCGCAGCGCGCAACCAGTCCTGGCATTCCAGTGCAAGCTCGCGCATGGCGGCCGCGTCGAACAGGGCGCCTGCGCGCAGACCGGCCATCTTGTGGAGATAGAAGTTCGCGGCGCGAAACGCCTTTTCGCGCAGGCGCAGGCGCTCGGTCTCGGTCGCGTCTGCCGGCGCCAGCGCGTCGTAGTCGCTCCAGAGCGTGGTGCCGATGAAGCGCACGCCGTCGATCCGCAGCGTCTCTCGCTCCAGCCAGGCAATGCCGAGCCGGTCGCAGGCGCGGCGCAGACCCGCGTGCGCCTCGTCCCAGTCGAGGTTGTCGTATTCGTGGTTGCCCGGCACGAACAGCACCGGCGTCGGCCAGCCGCCGTGCTGCGGCAGGGGCGAGAAGCGCCGCAGCCCCCAGTCGGGCTCGTCCATCACCGTGCCGTCTCGCCGCTTCTGGTAGGAACCGATGTCGCCCGCGAGCACCAGCAGGTCGGCGTCCGGCGCGGGCGTGGCGATGAAGCCGGCGTCGGCTTCGAGGTGCAGGTCGCTGAGCAGTTGCAGCTTCATCCCGCAATTGTCGTTGCAGCTTCCGCTGCGGTCTCCGCGAAGCCGCGCCGCGCCGCCCGCTCGACCGCCTGCCGCAGCCAGCGGTGCGCGCCGTTGTGCGCCGACTGCCGGTGCCACAGGGCGTCGACGTGCACCACAGGCACCGGCAGCGGCAGCTCGCGCAGCGTCAGCGCCGACTCGATCCCGGTGACCTCGACGAAATGGCGCGGCAGCACGGTCAGCAGGTCGGTGCTGGCCACCACGCGCCCCGCGGTGAAGAACTGGTTGACGGTGATCACCACCCGGCGCTGGCGCGACATGGCGGACAACGCCTCGTCGACAAAGCCGAAGGGCCGGCCCGAGAAGCTCACCAGCAGGTGGCGCGCGGCGCAGTAGGCATCGAGCGTGAGCGGCGCTCGGGCCAGGGGGTGGTCGCGGCGCATCACCACCACGTACTCGCCGTCGTAGAGCCGCTGGTGCAGGAAACGCGGGCTGTGCTCCTGCAGGTGAATGGCGGTCAGTTCGGCGATCACGCCGGGGAAGTGACCGATCGCCAGGTCGGCCGAGCCCGACTCCAGCAGCTCGCGCGGATCGCGCGTGGTGAGCGGCACGATGCGCAGATTCACCCCCGGGGCCTCTTTCTCCAGCAGATCCACCAGCCCGGGCACCAGCTTGGCCGCCGTGGCATCGGCCATGGCCAGCACAAAGGCGTTGGCCGCCGTGGCGGGCTCGAAGCCGGCCGGGGACAGGGACTCCCGCAGCTGGGCCAGGGCGTCGCGCACCGTGGGCCACAGCGCCAGCGCCACCGGCGTCGCCTCCACGCCGTAGCCCGAGCGCCGGACCAGTTCGTCGCCCAGGTGTTCCCGCAGGCGCTTGAGCGCATTGCTCACTGCCGGCTGCGTCATCGCGAGGTTGTGCGCGGCGCGGGTGAGGTTGCGCTCGGCCATGACTTCGTCGAACACCCTCAGCAGGTTGAGGTCCAGGGTGCGGAAGTTGGTCTCATTCATCATCTCTGTGAATGTAATTCATCACAAAAATAAAGTGGCGTGACATCAGGGTTCACCCTAGTATTCACCCGTCCAAAAGACCGTTTCCCAAAGGAGTTCGCCATGAGCACCGTCTTCTCTTCCTCTCCCGCCTCCGTCGGCCTGGGCACCAGTGCCAAACGTGGCGCCCCCCGCCGCTTCGACGGCTCTCGCAGCCTGGCCACCATGCTGCTCGCCGCCGCCGTGGCCGCGCTGGTTGTGCTGGCCGACCAGATGATCGGCACCTGGGCCGATGGCCACCTGTTCCTCGGCTGGGTCGCACTGTGGGTCGTCATCTTCGCCGGCTCTGCACTGTTCGCCGGCACCGCCCGCCGCGCGGCGCAGGTCACGCTGCGCTCGCTCGACAGCTGGTCGCGCTCGCTGGCCGAAGCCCGCGCTGAGGCCCGCCTCTGGGATCTGGCCCGCACCGATCCGCGCCTCAAGGCCGAACTGATGCAAGCCCGTGCCCGCGAAGCCGAGCTGGCCGAAGAACTCAACCCCACCGCGCCCGCTGCCAACGACTTCTCGGACGCGCTGGCGCCGCTGGGCATGGACACGGGATTCGCTTCGCCGATCCGCCGCTGGGCCCGGATGGAAGTGCGCCGCCAGACGGGTTACCTGCCCTATCTGTAAAGCCTTTCCAGACCACCCATGAAAAAAGCCCCCCGGCGGACGCCGGGGGGCTTTTTGTTTGGGTCGGGACCCCGGATGGCTCCGGATCAGGCGGTGGTGAGGCGCTTTTCCAGATCGTTCTTGGTGTCGATCAGGGCCTGAGGCATGTGGTAGGCCAGCTGCTCGAAGTGCGCGTCGTGCAGCTTGAACTCTTCGGCCCAGGCGGCCTTGTCGATGCTGGTGACTTGCGCGAACTGCTCGGCGCTGAAGTCCAGGCCGGTCCAGTTGATCTCGGCGTAGGCCGGGGCCGTGCCGAACATCGTCTGCTCACCCTGGGCCTTGCCCTCGATGCGGTCGATCATCCACTTGAGCACGCGCATGTTGTCGCCGTAGCCGGGCCAGACGAACTTGCCGTCGGCATTCTTGCGGAACCAGTTCACGCAGAACATCTTGGGCAGCGCGGCGCCAGACTTGGCGACGGTCTCGCCGACGTTGAGCCAATGCTGGAAGTAGTCGCTCATGTTGTAGCCGCAGAAGGGCAGCATGGCGAACGGGTCGCGGCGCACCACGCCCTGCGCGCCGAAGGCGGCGGCGGTGGTCTCCGAACCCATGGTGGCGGCCATGTAGACACCCTCGGTCCAGCTGCGGGCCTCGGTCACGAGCGGCACGGTGGTGCTGCGGCGGCCACCGAACATGAAGGCGTCGATCGCCACGCCGTTGGCGTCGTCCCACTGCGGGTCCAGGGCCGGGTTGTTGGTGGCGGCGACGGTGAAGCGCGAGTTCGGGTGGGCGGCCTTGGTGCCCTTTTCCTTGGCGATGGCCGGGGTCCAGTCCTTGCCCTGCCAGTCGATCAGGTGGTCGGGGACGGTGCCGGTGTCCTTCTCCATGCCTTCCCACCACACGTCGCCGTCGTCGGTCAGGGCGACGTTGGTGAAGATCACGTTCTTGTCCAGCGAGCGCATGCAGTTCGGGTTGGTGTGCATGTTGGTGCCGGGGGCGACGCCGAAGTAGCCGGCCTCGGGGTTGATGGCGTACATGCGGCCGTCGTCATGGGGCTTGACCCAGGCGATGTCGTCACCGATGGTGGTCACCTTCCAGCCGGGGAAGGCGCTCTCGGGCGGCACCAGCATGGAGAAGTTGGTCTTGCCGCAGGCACTGGGGAAGGCCGCGGCGACGTGGTACTTCTTGCCTTCGGGGTTGGTCACGCCCAGGATGAGCATGTGCTCGGCCAGCCAGCCCTGGTCGCGGCCCATGTTGGAGGCGATGCGCAGTGCGAAGCACTTCTTGCCCAGCAGCGCGTTGCCGCCGTAGCCCGAGCCGTAGGACCAGATCTCGCGCGTCTCGGGGAAATGCACGATGTACTTGGTGGTCGGGTTGCAGGGCCAGGTGGTGGTGTCCTTCTGGCCCTCGGCCAAAGGCGCGCCCACGGTGTGCATGCAGGGGACGAAGTCGCCGCTGTCGCCCAGCACGTCGTACACGGCCTTGCCCATGCGGGTCATCAGCTTCTGGTTGACCACCACGTAGGCGCTGTCGGTCAGCTCGATGCCGATGTGGGCGATGTGCGAGCCCAGGGGGCCCATGGAGAACGGCACCACGTACATGGTGCGGCCCTTCATGCAGCCGTCGAACAGCGGGTTCAGTGTGGCGCGCATCTCGGCCGGGGCCATCCAGTTGTTGGTCGGGCCGGCGTCTTCCTTCTTCTCGGAGCAGATGTAGGTGCGGTCTTCCACGCGGGCCACGTCGGACGGGTCGGTCCAGGCCAGGAAGGAGCCCGGGCGCTTGGCCGGGTTGAGCTTCTTGAAAGTGCCGGCATCGACCAGTTCCTGGCACAGGCGGTTGTATTCTTCCTGGCTGCCATCGCACCAGACCACGCTGTCGGGTTTGCACAGGGCCACCATGTCGGCCACCCAGGCGATCAGGCGGGCGTGCTTCACGTAGGCCGGGGTGTTGAGGTTCAGGCCCTGCATCACGGGAGAGTTCATCGAAAAGGCTCCGGTAGTTTGAAAGCGGCGGCCAAGAGACACCAACAGCCGCGGGCCACGGAACGGTGGCGGGCGGCTGTGCAAGATCCCTTGGGCAATAAGGGCGGTCGGCGCTCGGGGCTGCAGGGCGGTTGCGGATGCACCGCGACAGCCAGAAAGGGGGCGGGTGATCCCGGGTTCTGGTCCGCGTGTCGGCCTAACCGCTCAATTTTAAAAAAGAAGGGTGGTCAGTTACCGGCAAGTTACATGCAAGCCTTGCATAACCTGATGCATGAATGCCGGCGGGGGTACGGTGTGGCGGAGCCGCTAGAGTCGCGCCATGGAACCCGAACTCACCCTGGAATCCGGTCTGGCGCCCGTGCTGGACGAGCTCAAAACCCTTGAAGACCTCTACCACGCGGCCTTTGCGGACGCGACCCTGGCCGACTTCGACCGGCTGGTGGCGCCCGGCTTCTGGGAGACCGGCGCCACCGGCCGCCGCTACAGCCGGGCCTTCGCACGCCAGGTGCTGGCGCAGCGCCCCGGCCGGCCCGATCCGGCGAGCTGGCAGACCGACGAGCACCACCTGCAGCGGGTGGGCGAGGACGTCTGGCTGCTCACCTACCGCCTGCACCAGCCGGGCCGGGTCACGCGGCGCACGACGCTGTGGCGGCGGGAGGGCGCGCGCTGGCAGGCGGTGTACCACCAGGGCACGGTGGTCGCCGGCTGAGCGGACTCCAAAACAAAAGCCGCCCGGTGGGCGGCTTTGTTCGTAGACCGAAGCTGGTTTCAGGCCATGAACACGGCGATGAAGGCCAGCAGGAAGATCAGCACCGCGCCGGCCACGGGCAGCACGACGGGCATGTGCGGAACGATGGACTCGACCACGTCCTGGGGCTGATCGGCGTGGCTGTCGTGGGGGGCGTGGGCCATGGGGCGTCTCCGGGATTGAGAAAAATCAACGCGGATTCTAAAGCCGACCGGCCCGTGCCGCACCCGGCCGAACCCTCGGCATCTTTCAGAGCAGCGCGTAGGTGGTGCTGGCGCGGCAGACGCTCTTGCCGTCGAGGGCGCCGGCGATGTCGATCTCGCCGAACACCAGGTTCTTGCCGGCCCGCACCACGCGCGCCGTCACCAGTGCGTCCTGGTTCGACAGCGGCTTGAGGAAGCTGCTGTTCTGCTGCACGGTGGTCATCGGCCGCCGGGTGCCCAGCCGGGTCACGATGGCCAGCACCATGGCGGTGTCGGCGGCGGCCATCATGGCCTGACCGCAGACCATGCCACCGATGCGTGCGAGCTGGTCGTTCTGCGGCAGCCGCAGCACCACCTCGTCGGTCTGGAACGACTCGACGCGCAGGCCCAGCGCCTGGATCCAGGGTGCGAACCAGTCGGACAGGCAGGCCTGCAGGGTATCGGTGTTCAGCGTCTCTTCGGGTGGGTTCATGGCGGGTTACATCAGTTGGGCGTCGAAGCCGGCGGCCTTGAGCGCGTCGATCACCTGCTGCACGTGCTCGCGCCCGCGGGTCTGCAGCACCAGCTCGATCGCCACGTTCTGCGCCGCCAGCAGGGTGAAGGCGCGCTGGTGGTGGACTTCGTCGATGTTGGCGCCAGCCTCAGCCACGATGGCGGTGATGCGCGCCAGGTTGCCGGGCACGTCGCGTGCGCTGACCTGCACGCGCGCGAGCCGGCCGGCCCGCACCATGCCGCGTTCGATGATCGAGGCCAGCAGCATCGGGTCGATGTTGCCGCCGCACAGCACCAGGCCCACCTTGCGAGAGGCAAAGCGCTCCGGGTGCTTGAGCACGGCGGCCAGTCCGGCCGCTCCCGCGCCCTCGACCAGGGTTTTCTCGATCTCCAGCAGCATCACGATGGCCTGCTCGATGTCGCCCTCGTCGACCAGCAGCAGGTCGTCGACCTTGTCCCGGATGATGGCCTGCGGGATCACGCCCGGCGTACCGACCGCGATGCCCTCGGCGATGGTGCTGCTGCCCTGCGGCAGGTGCGTGCCCTTGATGGCGTTGTACATGGCCGGGAAGCGCTCGGTCTGCACGCCGACGATCCGGATGTCCGGCCGCACGGCGCGCGCCGCCGTCGCCATGCCGGCGATCAGGCCGCCGCCGCCGATGGCGATCACCAGCGTGTCGATGTCGGGCTGCGCGCGCAGCATCTCCAGCGCCACCGTGCCCTGGCCGGCGACGATGGCCTCATCGTCGTACGGGTGCACGAACACCAGCCCCTGCTGCTCGGCCAGCGCGTAGGCGTGCGCGCGCGCCGCCTCCAGGGTATCTCCGTGCAGCACGACCTCGGCGCCGAAGCCGCGCGTGCGCTCGACCTTCACGCCGGGGGTGAAGCGCGGCATCACGATCACCGCGCGGATGCCCAGGCGCTGGGCGTGATAGGCCACGCCCTGGGCGTGGTTGCCGGCGCTCATGGCCACCACGCCGCGCGCCCGTTCGTCGGCCGACAGCTGGGAGAGCTTGTTGCAGGCACCGCGCTCCTTGAACGACGCGGTGTACTGCAGGTTCTCGAACTTGAGGAACACCTGGCAGCCGGTGAGCTGCGAAAGCGTGCGCGATTCCACGCAAGGGGTGTCCAGCACCTGGCCGTTCAGGCGCTCAGCGGCGGCGTCGATGTCTCTTTTTTCCAGCATGGACCGATTGTGCCGCCGGACGATTGTCACAAGTGAGCGGGAAAGGCCCCACAACTCGCCGGACCGCGCTGGATCATGCTCTTCCATGATGGATGAAGCTGGGTTATGGTCCGCTCCAATCCGCTTTCGCGGACCGCATGCCCCGTTGTCTAGACTGGAGGTGTCCTCATGAGCAAACGCCTGTTGCAGCGCGCCATGCCGGCGGCGCCGCGCCCGGCCGAGGCGCGCCCGGGCCCCGAACCCCGGCACAGCCCGGCGTCGGACGCGCGCGTGTTCGTGCCGACCGGGCTGCGCCAGGCGCCGGTGCTGGACCTGATGTGCTCGCACTTCGTGCTCACGCTCGCCGCCCGCCAGGGGCAGCGCTTCAACGTGCGCCGCGACCTCAACACCCTGCTGGCGCTGGCCGGCCGCCACCTGGTCTGGCCGATGACCGTGCTCACGCGCCTGCGCGAGTTCCTGGCCCGCCGCTGCAAGGACAACGAACTCTGGACCGGCAACGAGCAGCTCTCCACGGCCGCGTTCATGGAGCGCTACGGCGTCTGGCGCGGCCCCTATGAGGAAGGCACGCTGTTCTTCTATCTCGACGAGTACGCCAAGGAGTCGCCCAAGGACCTGCTGTCGGTGCTGGCAGTGACCGGAGACTGGCTCAACCAGGCGCTGAAGAAGCAGAGCACGCTGGTGGAGAAGAACATCGACGCGCTGGCCAACCTGCTGCAGCTCAACCGCGCCGAGCGCGCGCTGCTGCTCTACGGCACGCTGGCGCGCTACCAGCGCGACCTGCGCTCCATCCTGGTGGAGTTCAAGGTCAACAACGCACCCGAGGCCTACGCGGCGATCGCCGACGTGGCCGGCGTGAAGGCCAGCGAAGTGGGCGAGGCGCTGCGCGCCGGCTCGCGGCTGGAACGCATCGGCATGGTGGAGAACCTGATCTCCGAACACAACATCACCGACCTGGCCGACCTGATGAAGGTCAGCGAGAAGCTGCCGCCGGTGCTGATGCGCGAGTACCGCAGCGAGAGCGAGCTGATGGCGGTGTTCACGCGGCCGGCGGCACGCTCGGCGCTCACGCCCAAGGATTTCGATTACGTCGCCGACGACGTGCGCCTGCTCAGCGGCCTGCTGCGCGAGGCGGTGGCGCGCAAGGAGCCGGGCGTCAACATCCTGCTCTACGGCCCGCCAGGCACCGGCAAGACCGAGCTGGCGCGCGTGGTCGCGCAGGCCGCGGGGCTGGAGCTGTTCGAGGTGGAATACGCCGACCGCGACGGCAACGCGCTCTCGGGCCGTGACCGCTACCGCTCTCTGCAAATCGCCCAGGTCTTCCTCAAGGGCACGGCGCATTCGGCCCTGCTGTTCGACGAGGTGGAGGACGTGTTTCCGCCCATCAGCAGCGAGGCGGCCCAGTTCATGGCGCGTGCCGAGCAGGTGCCGGCGCCGCAGAGCCACAGCGTCAGCGGCAAGGCCTGGGTCAACCAGATCCTCGAATCCAACGCGGTGCCGACCATCTGGGTGACCAACCGCATCGAGCAGATCGACCCGGCGTTCCGCCGCCGCTTCGCCTACCACCTGGAACTCAAGAGCCCGCCGCCCGGCGCGCGTGAGCAGCTCGTTCGCAAGACGCTGGAAGGCGAGCCGGTGTCCGAGGCGCTGGTGGCGCGGCTGACCGCGCGCAAGGGGCTGACGCCGGCGCAGATCCGCACTGCGGTGCGCTTTGCGCATCTGGCGGCCGCGCCGGTCAAGGTGCCGGGACGGCGCAGGAAGGTGGCGGCCGACACCAGCCCGACGCTGGACGAGCTGATCGAGCGCCAGCTGCGCAACGCCGATCTGGCGCTGGGCCGCCGGCCCGACGCGGGCATGCGCCCGGAAGTCACGCAGTACAGCCTGGACATGCTGAACGTCGAGTCCCGCTACGAGATCGGCCGCATCGTTGAGGCGCTCAAGGCGCGTGGCCATGGCTGCCTGTGTTTCCACGGCGCACCGGGCACCGGCAAGACCGCGCTGGCCGAGCACATCGCCAAGCAGCTCGAACGGCCGCTGATGATCCGGCGCGCCAGCGATCTGGTGAGCAAGTTCGTGGGCGAGACCGAGCAGCAGATGGCGGCCATGTTCCGCGAGGCCGAGGCCGAGAAGGCGGTGCTGCTGCTGGACGAGGCCGACAGCTTTTTGCAGGACCGGCGCGGCGCGCAGCGCACCTACGAGGTGACCGAGGTCAACGAGATGCTGCAGGGCATGGAGCGCTTCAACGGCATCTTCGTCTGCACCACCAACCTCATGGACGCGATCGACCAGGCGGCGCTGCGGCGCTTCACCTTCAAGATCCGGTTCAAGCCGCTGCGCAGGGACCAGCGCGAGCGCATGTTCGTGGTCGAGGCGCTGGCCGGCGACGAGGCCGGCCTGACGGATGCGATCCGCTCACGGCTGGCGAAGCTGGAGCAGCTGTGTCCCGGCGACTTCGCGGCCGTCAAGCGGCAGGTCGAGATCCTGGCCGAGACCTTGCCGCCGGAGGAGTTTCTGGCCCAGCTCGAGGCCGAGCACCGCATCAAGCCCGAGGTGCGCGAAGCACGCGGCATGGGCTTTGTCCACTGATCAGGCCAGCGCCAGTCTGGCGAATCGGGGCAGCACCGAGGCGGCTTCGGGCGTCGGGCTGAGCGCGGCGGCAATCTGTGCTGCATCCAACCCTTCTGTGGCCAGCGTCGGCCCCAATCCGTCGAGGTAAGCGCGCAGCGCCGCGTCGGAAAACTCCGGGTGGAACTGCACGCCCCAGGCGCGTTCGCCAACACGGAAAGCGTGGTGCGCCTCGTGCGCGCTGCCGGCCAGCAGCACGGCGTCTGCAGGCAGGCGGCGCACCGACTGCCAGTGCACCGCCTGCGCCGGAAAGCGCCCTGGCAGGCCGCCGAGCAGCGGGTCATTGGCCGCCGCGGCATGGCGCTCCACGGTCACGGTGCCGATCTCCACACCGTCGGGGTGGTGGGTCACCTCGCCGCCCAGCGCGTGGGCCAGCAGCTGGTGGCCGTAGCAGATGCCCAGCACCGGCGTGCCGGCAGCGACAGCGGCCTGCAGCCAGGGGACGAGAGCCTCGCTCCAGGGCTCGCGCTCGCTCACCATGCTGTGCGAGCCGGTGAGCACCACGCCCGAAAACCGCTCGGGCGCGTCGGGCAACCCACCGGCCTGTGCGTCGTGTGTCGCCAGCACCGTGGCGCCGCCCTCGCGCAGCCCGGCGGCGATCCAGTCGTCGAAGTCGCCCAGCCGGTCGCGGATGTGGGCATGGGTGGAGCCGGTCTTGAGGATGAGCAGGGGAGCATGGGACATGGCCCGGATTCTAGGAAAGGCGAGATGGCCATGCACCGGTGCGGGCACCCGCCGACGGCGCGCCGGAAATGGCGAAGCCGCCCGCACCCTGCGGCGCGCGGCGGCTTCTGTGACCGGGCCGGTCCCGGTCAGTGCAACAGGGCCATCGGACCCGACGGCAGTTCCTCGGGGGTGTGGTCCGGGTGGTGGTTCACGAAAAACTGCAGCTTCTGGTCCAGCCGGGAAACGCGCTGGTGGGCCACGCCTTCGCAGTGGTGCTTGGAGATCAGGTTGAACAGCTTGCCGCGCAGGAACCAGAGGTCCTGCGGGTTGCGGCACGCCAGCAGGGCTGCGTGCAACCGTGTGCGCAGCGGGTCCTGGATGTCGGACACGGCGTCCTCGAATTCGCTCACCAGGAAGTCCATTTCCAGGACCTGGGTGTCGTGGTAGCTGGCTTCTTTCTGTCCGAACCAGGGCAGCTTGAAAAACATGGTCACTCTCCGCTGAAGTCTTGGTGCCGGCAGTCCACCGGCTTCCTCTGGTTCTTCGGCGGGCGGGGTGGGGTCTTGAGAGAAATGGACCGGAAAACAGCCCCATTTCCGACGGGCGGTCGGGTGGTCAGACGATGGTTGACAGCCGTATCGGCGCAAGGCCGGCGGGCTTTAATCGAAAGCACTCACCACGCGCAGCACCTCGGCGCCGTAGGCCTCGCGTTTTTTCTGGCCGATGCCGGAAATGCCGTCCAGATCGGCCATCGAGCGCGGTTTCTGCGCGGCAATCGCACGCAGCGTGGCGTCGTGGAAGATCACGAAGGCCGGCAGGTTGTGCTCGCGCGCCACCTCCGCGCGCCAGGCCTTGAGCGCGTCCAGGCACTCGCGTTCGGACAGCGACAGCGGCTGGCCGTCGGGCGCCACCGCGTCGCGCGCGATCTTGCGGCCGCTGCGTCGGGCGCCCTTGGACTCGGTGACCTCGCGCAGCCAGACCTGGGACTCGCCCTTGAGGATGGGGCGGGCGCCATCGGCCAGGTGCAGGGTGTTGTACGGGGCGTCGTCCACCCGCACCGCCTCGCGCGCGATCAGCTGGCGCAGCAGCGCGCGCCACTGGCTCTCGCTGAGGTCGGCGCCGATGCCGAAGGTGCTGAGCCTGTCGTGCCCGTACTGGGTGACTTTGTCGGTCACCTTGCCTCGCAGGATGTCCATCAGGTGGCCCGCGCCGAAGGCCGTGCCACTGGCCTGCTGCACGCGGTAGATGCACGAGAGCATCTTGCGCGCGGCCTCGGTGGCGTCGTTGAGTTCGGGCGGGTGCAGGCAGTTGTCGCAGTTGCCGCAAGGCTGGCTGGCCTCGCCAAAGTAACTCAGCAGCCGCACGCGCCGGCAGTCGCTGGCCTCGGCCAGCGCCAGCAGGGCGTCGAGCTTGCCGCGCAGCACCTGCTTGAACGCGTCGCCCGCCGGGCTCTCGTCGATCATGCGGCGCTGGTTCACCACGTCCTGCAGGCCGTAGACCATCCAGGCGTCGGCCGGCTCGCCGTCGCGGCCGGCGCGGCCGGTTTCCTGGTAATAGCCCTCGATGTTCTTGGGCATGTCCAGGTGGGCCACGAAGCGCACGTCGGGCTTGTCGATGCCCATGCCGAAGGCGATGGTGGCGACCATGATCAGACCTTCTTCGCGCAGGAAGCGGTCCTGGTGCTTCTGGCGCACGGTCGAGTCCAGGCCCGCGTGGTAGGGCAGGGCGTTCAGGCCGTGGTCCACCAGCAGGGCCGCCACTTCTTCCACCCGCTTGCGCGACTGGCAGTAGACGATGCCGGCGTCGTGGCCCTGGCCGTTCATGTGCTCGTCGCGGATGAAGCGCAGCAGCTGCTGCGTGCCGTCCTTCTTCTCGACGATGCTGTAGCGGATGTTGGGCCGGTCGAAGCTGCTGACAAAACGCCGCGCGTCCTGCAGCTGCAGGTGCGTCACGATGTCCTCGCGCGTCAGGTCGTCGGCCGTGGCGGTCAGCGCGATGCGCGGCACACCTACGTAGCGCTCGTGCAGCACCGCCAGCTCGCGGTACTCGGGCCGGAAGTCGTGGCCCCACTGGCTCACGCAGTGCGCCTCGTCGATCGCGAACAGCGAGAGCAGACCGCGTTCGTGCAGCGAATCGAGCAGCGCCAGGAAGCGCGGCGTGGTCAGCCGCTCGGGCGCGGCGTAGAGCATCGTGATCTCGCCCTTGAGCAGGCGGCGCTCGATCTGCTGCGCCTCGTCGCTGGTGAGGCTGGAGTTCAGGAAGGCCGCGTCCACGCCGGCTTCGAGCAGGGCGCCGACCTGGTCGTGCATCAGCGCGATCAGCGGCGAGACCACGATGGACACGCCATGCCCGGCGCGCTGGCGCACGATGGCCGGGATCTGGTAACACAGGCTCTTGCCGCCGCCGGTGGGCATGAGCACCAGGGCGTCGCCGCCGTCGCTGACGTGCGTGACGATGCCCGCCTGCGGGCCGCGGAAGGCCTCGTAACCGAACACCGCCTGCAGCACCTCGGCGCAGGCTTCGAGCGTCTCACCTTCGGAGGAAATGTCGATCACATCTGTTCCCAGGGCAGGCCGTCGTGGCGCCAGCCGTTGACCGTGCTGCGCTTGAACTGGTCGTCCAGATCGCCTTCGAAACCGTGCACCACGTGCAGCACGTCCGTGAAGCCGGCGGCTTCCAGCGCGGCAGCAGCGTCCTGCGTGCGCTTGCCGCTGCGGCAGATCAGCAGCACCGGGCGCGCCTTGTCGCCGGCCTCGGCTTCCACGGCGGCGGCAAAAGCCCTCGGATCGGTGGTGAGGTCCGGGTACTCGTACCAGGCGATGTGCACCACGCCGGGCGGCCGGCCGACGTAGAGCGACTCGATCTCCATGCGCACATCGACGAACAGCGGGGGCTCCAGGCCCCGGGCGGCGCGCTGCGCGGTCTGGTCTTGCAGCCAGGCCCAAGCCTCGGTCGGGAGCAGGTGTTTCATGGAGGCGTATTGTCGTTGAGGCCACGGCCCCAGTGCCGCGGCGGCGGGCGGGTCAACTGGCCGCCCGGGGCGTCAGCGTGATGGTGAACAGCTGGTTCTGGAATTCGGGACGGAACACCTGGCGGTCCGGCTCCCCGAGCGAGCGGGTGATGATCGCCCCCGGCATGCGCGGGTAGGTGCCGCGCCAGTAGTACAGGACCACCGGCCGTTCCCGCGTCAGATCCTCGGCCGTCAGGCGGGCCTCGAAGACCTCGTCGCCCTCGGCGGCGGTGGCCGCAAAACGGGCCGAGGTGGACACCAGCCGCCAGCGGCAGCGGTCCTGTTCCGCGCCGGCCGCCGGGCGAGCGGGGATCGTGGTCTCGTAGTGCTGTCCGCCCTTGTGTACGACCGGCAGGGGCACGCTCAAGTCGCCACCGGACGGCGCGCCCGCAGGGCAGTCCTCGGCGCGGTAGTCCGCGTGCCAGCTCACCTGTCCGAACGGGCCCGGCGCCCGCTCGATCACCGCCAGCACCGTGTGGCTGCGCTCCGCGCCCCACGTGCCGATCTGGTCGCAGCCCGCCAGCAGGGCGCAAAGCCCCCATGCCAACGCCCGGTGGCCCGGGCCAGCGGCCCATGGGCCCTCACGCAGTTGCACGACACACCTCCTGAAGCGGCTCAGTATAGAAAACAGGGTCGGCGCCGAAGCCCATGACCACGGCCGGCCGGGGACCGTTTCCTACAATCGCGGGATCATGAAAACGCCCGTCTACACCCGCGCCCAGGCGCTGCCCCAGATCCTGTCCCAACGCATCGCCATCCTCGACGGCGCCATGGGCACCATGATCCAGCGCTTCAAGCTGGGCGAGGCGCAGTACCGCGGCGAGCGCTTCAAGGACTTCCACAAGGACGTCAAGGGCAACAACGAGCTGCTGAGCCTCACGCGCCCCGACGTGATCCGCGACATCCACGAAGGCTACCTCGCGGCCGGCGCCGACCTGATCGAGACCAACACCTTCGGCGCCACGACCATCGCGCAGGAAGACTACGACATGGCCCACCTGGCGCGCGAGATGAACCTGGCCTCGGCCCGCATCGCCCGCGAAGCCTGCGACAAGTACAGCACGCCCGACAAGCCGCGCTTCGTGGCCGGCGCCCTGGGCCCCACGCCCAAGACGGCCAGCATCAGCCCCGACGTGAACGACGCCGGCGCCCGCAACGTCACCTTCGAGCAGCTGCGCGCCGCCTACTACGAACAGGTGGAGGCGCTGGTCGAGGGCGGCGCCGACGTGCTGCTGGTGGAGACCATCTTCGACACGCTCAACGCCAAGGCCGCGCTGTTCGCCATCGACGAATACTTCGAGAAGAGCGGCGAGCGCCTGCCGGTCATCATCAGCGGCACCGTGACGGACGCCTCCGGCCGCATCCTGAGCGGCCAGACCGTCACCGCCTTCTGGGCCAGCGTGCGCCACATCCAGCCGCTGGCCGTGGGCCTGAACTGCGCGCTGGGCGCCACGCTGATGCGCCCCTACATCCAGGAACTGGCCAAGGTCGCGGGCGACACTTTCATCAGCTGCTACCCCAACGCCGGCCTGCCCAACCCGATGAGCGACACCGGCTTCGACGAAACGCCCGAGGTCACCAGCCGCCTGCTCAAGGAGTTCGCGGCCGAGGGCCTGGTCAACATCGTGGGCGGCTGCTGCGGCACCACGCCGCAGCACATCGGCGCGATCCACGACGCGGTGGCGAGCCAGGCGCCGCGGGCGGTGGGGCGGCAGCCTTTCTACAAGGAAGCGGCCTGAGCTACATCAGGCGCGACCGCGCCCCATCGGCTGTTCCGGTGGCTGGTGCTGCGCTCATGTAGACCATCAGGCAGCTGTCCCACTCCCCGCGCAGGGAGCGGCGCAGCCGCTCGGCCAGTGCCAGGCGCTCCGCGTCCGAAGCCAAAACCAGGACGCTGTTGGTGTGGGGGGTCATCACGTAGCCCCGCCCGCGGTCGTCGCTGGACGCGAACTCGAACATGCCGACCGATTGCCGTTGCTCCAGTGTGGCAAGCAGGTCTTCGGTCTCGCGCCGGTTCCAGAGATCGACCTCCTGCAGCCACTCGTCCGTGTTGTTCGTGAACATCATCTGACGCCTCCTTTTCCGTGGGTTGGTCCCTGGCTGTATCGCCCGGGGCTCAAGGGAATGAAGCGGCAAGTTGTCAGCAATCGAAACCGGATGTGACTCCTCGCCACTTTCTGTTTTTTCCGGAAGAACCTTCCCGGCGGCGGACATGCAAGGCGCTTGCACAATCGCGGCTCCCATCAAGGGGAGTAACCAGCCCGCCACCGGACGCACAGCCCGGCTTCGGCGGGTGGGGCATCCGTCAGTACGCGGTCTTCACCGAGAGGCCGCCGGATGCCCCGGGCCGGGCGCCATGCCCGGTCCCGGCCAGACCTTGGAGGGTGTTCTTCATCCGATCAACACCGTCCTCAAGAAAAGGTCTGTCATTCATGGAAACCATCGCACCCCTCTGGCTCTGGGGCGTCTTCGTCGCCTTCGTGCTCGCGGCCCTGTTCGTTGACTTCGTCGTGCTCAAGAAGCAGGGCGCGCACGCCGTGGGCGTGAAGGAGGCGCTCAACTGGTCGCTGGCCTGGGTGGCGGTGAGCTTCGTCTTCAACGGTCTGCTGTGGTGGGCCATCAAGGACACCACCGGCTCGACCGCGCTGGCCAACGAGAAGTCGCTGGAGTTCCTGACCGGTTACCTGATCGAGAAGAGCCTGGCGGTGGACAACATCTTCGTGTTCCTGCTGATCTTCACCTACTTCGCGGTGCCGCCGGCCTTCCAGAAGCGGGTGCTGATGATCGGCATCCTGGGCGCCATCGTGCTGCGCACCATCATGATCCTGGTGGGCGGCTGGCTGCTGGCGCAGTTCCACTGGATCCTCTATGTGTTCGGCGCCTTCCTGATCCTCACCGGCGTCAAGATGTGGTGGGCCGCCGGCAAGGAAGAGAGCCTGGACGACAACCCGGCGCTCAAGCTGCTGCGCCGCGTGATGCCGGTGAGCAAGCACTACGACGGTGAAAAGTTCTTCACCATCGAGAACGGCAAGAAGATCGCCACGCCGCTGCTGATGGTGATCGCCATGGTGGGCCTGACCGACGTGATTTTTGCGGTGGACTCCATCCCGGCCATCTTCGCCATCACCAAGGACCCGTTCATCGTGCTCACCAGCAACGTGTTCGCCATCCTCGGCCTGCGCGCCATGTTCTTCCTGCTGCAGGCCGCGGCCAGCCGCTTCCACCTGCTGAACTACGGTCTGGCGGTGATCCTGGTGTTCATCGGCAGCAAGATGATGCTGATCGACATCTTCAAGATCCCGGTGGCGGTGTCGCTGGGCGTGGTGCTGGGCATCCTGGCCGTCACCATGGTCTGGAGCGCCAAGACCGCGCCCAACACCTGAGGCGTCGGGCGCCTTGGCCGCGCCCGCGCCGAATGAGCCCGCAAGCGTGACATAAAGCACTCAATTTCCGGGCTCATCGACCGATTGCATGAGAGAAAGGCGCTCCAGACTGGGGCTGCTCACGCCGCTGCCGAAGGCGGATTCAACTCAGAGGGATCTCATGCATTACTGGTTTCAGCGCTGGTCCATCGTGGCCAAACTGCGGTTCCTGGCGTTTCTGGGCATTGCCTGTCTGGTGGCTCTGGCGGCGTGGCAGGGGGTTGAAACCTACCGGCACGGCTACGCCGCGCGGCAGGATGCCACCCGGCGCACCGTGGAGGTGGCGCATGGCATCGTGGCCTGGGCCCACGGGCTGGAAACCAGCGGACAGATGGACCGCGCGGCCGCCCAGGCGCTTGCCAAGGGCGCGATCTCGAAGCTGCGCTACGAAGGCAACGAGTACTTCTGGATCAACGACATGACCCCGCGGGTCGTGATGCACCCGATCAAGCCGGCGCTGGATGGCACCGACGTGAGTGGCATGAAGGACCCCAACGGATTGGCGCTGTTCGTGGCCTTCGCCGACAAGGTCCGCAAAGAACAGCAGGGCTTCGTGCCCTACCTCTGGCCCAAGCCGGGACAGGACCGGCCGGTGGAGAAGCTGTCCTATGTCAAGGGCTTCGAGCCCTGGGGTTGGGTGATCGGTTCGGGCATCTACATCGACGACCTGAAGGCCGAACTCTTTTCGTATGTCCGCAAGCTGGCGATGATCGTGGGCGCGACGCTGGTGGTCACGGTGCTGCTCGCGCGCAGCATCTCGCGCTCCATCGTGAAGGGCCTGAACAAGGCCAACCGGGTGGCGCACGCCATCGCCCAGGGCGACATCAGCCAGGACATCCGGGTGCGCGACGGTCACGATGAGGTGGGGCAGCTGCTGCGCTCGATGGCCATGATGAGCGCCAACCTTCGGCGCATGGTGGGCATGGTGCAGGAGTCGGCGCACAGCATGGAGACCGCGGCCTCGGAGATTGCCGCCGGCAACAACGATCTGTCGGGCCGCACCGAACAGACGGCGTCCAACCTGGAACAGACGGCGGCCGCCATGGCCGAGATCAACGAGACGGTGACGCGCAACGCCGCCGCCGCCAACCAGGCGGGCGACATCTCGCAGCAGGCCTCGCACAGTGCGGCCGATGGCAGCCGCGTGGTGGCCGAGGTGATGACCACCATGGACCAGATCACCCACTCCTCGCGGCGCATCGCCGACATCACCGGCGTGATCGACGGTATCGCCTTCCAGACCAACATCCTGGCGCTCAATGCCGCCGTCGAGGCGGCCCGCGCGGGCGATCACGGGCGCGGTTTTGCGGTGGTGGCGTCGGAAGTGCGGTCGCTGGCCACACGCTCGGCCGAGGCGGCCCGGGAGATCAAGGACCTGATCAGCGAATCGGTGCAGCGGGTGGAGTCGGGCGGCGCGCTGGTGAACAGCGCCGGCCACACCATGCAGCAGATTGTCGAGTCGGTACAACGGGTGAACGAGCTGGTCGGCACCATGCGCCAGGCCAATCAGGAGCAGGCGACCGGTGTGGGCGAGGTGAACCTGGCGGTCGCGAACCTGGATCAGATGACCCAGCAGAACTCGGCGCTGGTCGAAGAGTCGGCCGCCGCCGCCGCCAGCCTGCGCGACCAAGCCACCCATCTGCTGGACGCGGTCAAGGTGTTCAAGCTGCACGCCGCCTGAGCGGCCCACGCCACGCGGCGCTTCAGCGGCGCTGGTCAGGCGTCGGCATGAGCCTGTCGATCTCACCCTGCATGGTCTGCACCAGCTGGCTGTAGACCTGCAGCTTGTGGCCGCTGTCGCGCAGGCGCTCGGCCAGGCGCTGGGCCACGGCGGCCATCAGCTTGGCGGCGGTGGCCGGCTGTTCCGCGGTCAGTGCCTCCAGGGCTTCGCGCGTGAGCACGGCGCAGGCCACGTCGGTGCTTGCGGTGCAGGAGGCCGAGCGCGCGCCACCGTCGACCAGGGCCATCTCCCCGATCAGGCTGCCCGGGCCGAGCACGGTCACGGTGACCGGGTTGACGCGGCGCGCGATCAGCGTCTCCACGGTGATTTCGCCTTCGAGCACCAGCACCATGTAGCCGGTGTCGGTGGCCTCGCCCTGGCGGATGATGGTCGTGCCGCTCTTGAGGCGTTTGGGCTGCATGAAGCCGACCACGGTCAGCGCCTCGGCCTCGCTGAGCTGCATCAGCGCCGTGGGCGCGCGCAGCAGGCGGGCGGCCTCGTGGGCCGCGGACGAACCGTCCACCGCGGCCCGGCGGTCGGCCGGCGGGCGCGACCCGGGTTGTTCCGCAGAGCGGGTGCCGAACAGTCGGTCGAAAAGGGACATCCCGGCATTGTGCCGCGGCCCTCAGGTGCCCGGGTGTGACCGAATGCGCGCCTTCAGGGCAGCGGGATCCACTCGTCGTGGTCGTCCGGCGGCAGGGCGAAGCGGCCGCCCTGCCAGTCGGCCTTGGCCTGCTCGATGCGCTCCTTGCGCGAGGACACGAAGTTCCAGAACATGTGGCGCTCGCCCAGCGGCTGGCCGCCGAAGACCATCAGCGTCGCCCCTTGGGGGCCGGCCGTCACCGCATCCCCCTCGCCGGTGAACACCAGCAGCTGGCCGGGCTCCGCGGTCGTGTCGCCGAGGGTCACGGCGCCGCGCGCCACGTACACCGCCTGTTCGGCGTGGCCAGGGGGCAGGGCCAGCGGGGCGCCGGGCCGCAGCTGCGCGTGCAGCGCGAACAGCGGCGAGTGCGTGCGCACCGGCGTGGTCAGCCCGTAGGCGCTGCCGGCGAACAGGCGCCACCAGACGCCGTCCTCCTCGCGCTCGGGCATCAGGGCCTGCGGGTAGTGGTCGAAGGCAGGCTCGCACTCCTCGTCGGCCTCGGGCAGCGCGACCCAGAACTGCATCAGCTCCAGCCCGCCGCCCGCGAAGGAGTCGGGGTGGGTGAAGCGCTCGGAGTGGCTGATGCCGCGGCCGGCGGTCATCCAGTTCACGTCGCCGGGGCGGATGTCCTGGCGGATGCCCAGGCTGTCGCGGTGCGTGATCATGCCGCTGAGCAGGTAGCTCACGGTGGACAGGCCGATGTGCGGGTGCGGCCTCACATCGGCGGCGCGCACATGCTCGGGTGCCAGCGTCACCGGGCCGGCGTGGTCGAGGAAGACGAAGGGCCCCACGTGGCGGCGCTTGGCGTACGGCAGCACGCGCCGCACGGTCAGGCCGTGGCCGAGGTCGCCGGGGCGCGCGGTGATCAGCATCTCCAACATGTCAGAGCCTCCCCATCTTGCCGCTCTGGAAATCGACGAACGCCTGCTGGATTTCCTGCGGGGTGTTCATCACGAAGGGGCCGTAGCCCACCACCGGCTCGTCGATGGGTTCGCCGCACAGCCACAGCAGCGTGGTGTCGGCCAGCGCGGTGAGCTGCACGCCTTCACCGTCGCGGGCGTAGACGATCATTTCCGCGTCGCCGGCTTCCTGGCCGTCGGCGGTTTTCACCCGGCCCTGGTAGACCAGCGGCACCGTGGTGTGGCCCTCGGGCGCGGGCAGCGTCACGGTGTGGCCGGCTTTCAGCTGCACGTCCCAGACCTGCATGGGCGTGAAGGTCCGGGCCGGGCCGGTGGTGCCGTCGAAGGTGCCGGCGATGGGGCGCACCGTGCCGGCGGCGGCGCCGCTCGCGTCGGTCAGCGGCAGGGTCGGGATCTGCGCCGCGGTGATGCCCTGGTAACCGGGCGCCGCCATCTTGTCGCGCGCCGGCAGGTTCACCCACAGCTGCACCATGCGGAACGGGCCGCCGCTGCGGGCGTAGGCCTCGCTGTGGAACTCCTCGTGCACGATGCCCGCCGCGGCGGTCATCCACTGCACCTCGCCGGGGCCGATGGTGCCGCCGCCGCCGGACGAGTCGCGGTGCGTGACCTCGCCGTCGTAGACGATGGTCACGGTCTCGAAGCCGCGGTGCGGGTGGGCGCCCACGCCGCGCCGCTTCGTGGTCGGCTCGAACACCACCGGGCCGCCGTAGTCGAGCATGAGGAAGGGCGAGAACGCGGCGGGGTCGTCGTTGTACGAGAACAGGGTGCGCACCGGAAAGCCGTCGCCGACCCAGTGGCCTTGCGTGTTGCGCTGGATGAATGACACGGACTTCATCGTGGGGAGTCTCCTTGTGAAGGCGCATTCTGTGCCGGGACGGCGTTCAGCGCGACCCTCAGGGACAATCCCGGGCATGCGAATCTCTGAATTGCGCGAGCGCCTGGGCGCGCTCGGCGCCCTGCCCAAACACCAGCACCGTGTGCTCCGCCTGTGGAGCAACGCCCTGCCGCAGACGGCGGGCAAACGGCAGATCGAGCACTTCCTGCCCGCCACGCTGCGCGCCGCCCTGCCGGCGCTGGAGACCGAACTCGCGGGCCTCGCGCAGCTCGCATCGGCCCACCCCGGCGACGACGGCTCCGAACGCCTGCTGGTCAAACTGGGCGACGGCCAGCTGGTCGAAAGCGTGCTGCTGCTGCCCGACCGCACGCCCGGCCTGTGCGTGTCCACCCAGGTGGGCTGCGCCGTGGGCTGCCGCTTCTGCATGACCGGCACCACGGGGCTGATCCGCCAGCTTGGCAGCGCCGAGATCGTGGCCCAGGTGGCGCTGGCGCGCACGCGCCGGCCGGTGAAGAAGGTGGTGTTCATGGGCATGGGCGAACCGGCCCACAACCTGGACAACGTCATGGAGGCCATCGAGCTGCTGGGCACGGCCGGCAACATCGGCCACAAGAACCTGGTGTTCTCCACCGTGGGCGACCCGCGCGTGTTCGATGAACTGCCGCGCGGCGCGGTCAAGCCCGCGCTGGCGCTGTCGCTGCACACCACCAAGGCCGAGCTGCGCCGCGAGCTGCTGCCGCGCGCGCCGCTGCTCTCGCCCGAAGAGCTGGTCGACGCCGGCGAGGCCTACGCCCGCGCCACCGGCTACCCCATTCAATACCAGTGGACGCTGCTGGACGGCGTGAACGACGGCGACGACGAGATCGAGGGCCTCGTGCGCCTGCTCACGGGCAAGTACGCCATCCTCAACCTGATTCCGTACAACACCACCGAAGGCATGCCCTACCAGCGCCCAAGCTGGGAGAAGGCGGCCGACATGGCGCGCCGCCTGCACCGCCGCCACATCCTGACCAAGCTGCGCATGTCGGCGGGGCAGGACGTGGACGGGGGCTGCGGCCAGCTGCGGGCGCGGGCCGAGCAGCCCGAACGGCCGCTGCGGCGCAGCGTGCCGATCCGGCCGTTGGCCTGAAACCGCTCGGTCAAACAGCGGGTATACCCAGCCATTGTTCCGGGCTTAAGCCCGGTTCGGACTGGTCGATAGTGAAGAGACCGGTGATTCGATTTGTTGCGGCTGAGTGCGTTCGGTCGACAGGATCACTGCTCATTCATTCACTTCGAGCACTTTGGTATGCCCGTCCTGTTGCACCCCCATGCCCCGCTGGCGGAACGGTCCGGCGGACTGGGCGCTTGGCTGATGCAGCCGTTCGCCCGCCTGTTGCCCGCCTCGTCCCGGCCGGCGGCCGCACCTGTCCTGGACGAAGTGGCGCAGCGCCTGAGCCAGGCCTCGGCGCTGTGGTCAACCCACCTGGGCACCGCGCAGGAACAGATGCACGAGGCCACGCAGACCCTGTTGGGCGGCTTCACCACCATCCTGCAGGAACTGGACGCCATCGTGGCCGCGGACACTGGCGCGGGTATGAGTGCTTCGGACGTGGACACCCGCGCCGACACGCTGGCCCGGTGCGAGGAGCGGCTGCACGAGCTGCTGGCCCGCTTCTCGGGCTTTGTCGAATCGCGCGACCGCATGGTCGGCTCGGTGCGGTCTCTCTCCACCGCATCGGAGAGCCTGGCCCAGATGGCCGAGGACGTCGGCAAGCTCGCCCGCCAGACCAACCTGCTGTCGATCAACGCCGCCATCGAGGCCGCCCGTGCGGGCGAGAGCGGGCGCGGCTTCTCGGTGGTGGCGGCCGAGGTGCGCCGCCTGTCCGGTGAGTCGGGCAGCACGGGCAAGAACATCGCGGACCAGGTCGGCCGCTTCGGGTCGCACATGCAGACCGTGCTGCGCGACGCCGACCAGCAGGCGGCCAGCGACCGGCAGTCGGTGCAGTCGTCGGGCCAGATCGTCAACGATGTGATCGAGCAGATGCATGGCGCCGTCAGCGGGCTGCACCAGCGCGCCGCCGAACTGCGCGAGCGCGGCGCCATGGTCAAGGGCCAGGTCGAGCAGCTCCTGATCGCCTTTCAGTTCCAGGACCGCGTCAACCAGATCGTGGACCAGGTGCGCCATTCGATGGACGAGGCCGCCCGGCGACTCCAGGTGTCGCTGGCCGAGGGGCGGGTGCCCGACGCATCGGAGTGGGAGACGCTGCTGACCGCGGGCTACACGACCGACGAGCAGCGCCAGGCCACCGCGGGCGCGCAGTCACTCCCCGCAAAGAGCGGGGGCAGTGAGACCACCTTCTTCTGATTCTTCTCACAGGGAGCACCCGCATGGCCAAGACCATCCTGATCGTCGACGACTCCAGCTCACTGCGCACGGTGGTGAAGCTGGCCCTCAACCGCGCGGGCTACGACGTGCTCGAAGCCGGCGACGGCAAGGAGGGCCTGGCGCAGCTGGAGAAGGCGGCCAAGGTGCACCTGATCGTGAGCGACGTGAACATGCCCAACATGGACGGCATTGCCTTCGTCACCGAGGTCAAGAAGCACCCGCGCCACAAGTTCACGCCGGTGGTCATGCTCACCACCGAAGGACAGGACGCCAAGAAGGAGCAGGGCCGGGCCGCCGGCGCCAAGGCCTGGATCGTCAAGCCCTTCAACCCGCCGCAGCTGCTGGACGCGGTGTCCAAGCTGATCCTGCCGTGAAGGGGCTGCCATGGACGCCCAGCGCCGCCTCCCCCCCGAGCTGACCATCTACACCGCCAGCGAGCTGTGCGCCCAGGCGCGCACCTGGCTGGCCGAGCACACCGCCGACAGCGGCGACGGCTGGACGCTGGAGGCCTCTGCGGTCGACCAGGTCGACGCCGCCGGCGTGCAGCTGCTGCTGTCGCTGGCGCGGTCCCTGGAGGACCGTTCGCAGGCGCTGCGGCTGGCCCAGCCGAGCACACCGCTGGTCGACGCCTGCGCCGCCCTCGGGCTGGCCGGCTGGCTGTCCGACCGCACCGCCCAGGGAGCCACCCCATGAACGCACAGGACGCCGACCAGAGCTTCATCGCCGAGGCCTTGCCCGCCTTCATCAGCGAATCGGACGAGCAGCTCGAAGCCATCGAGCAGCTGCTGCTGGAGCTGGAAGACCAGCCCGGCAACGGCGATCTGCTGGGCGCGCTGTTCCGCTGCGCCCACACCGTCAAGGGCTCGGCCGGCATCTTCGGCCTGGACGAGGTGGTGGCCTTCACCCACCACGTCGAGACCCTGCTGGACCGCCTGCGCGATGGTCTGGTCGCCTTCACGCCCGACATGGGCACGCTGCTGCTGCAGTGCAACGACCAGATCCGCTTCCTGATCCGTCTGGCGCAGGCGGGCGGGGCGGTGAGTGCCGACGAGGCCGCGGCGCGCGCCGGCCTCGAATCGCGCCTGCAGGCCTTCAGCGGCGACGCGCCGATGGCCTCGCACGCCGCACCCCCGCCCAACGCGCCCGTGGCGGACGCCGCCAGCGCGGCCTGCGTCTGGACGCTGCAGGTGGGCTTCCTGCCCGACACCTTCCGCAACGGCATGGACCCACTGGCCATCCTGAACTACCTGCGCGGCCTGGGCACCATCACCCGCATTCACTGCGACCGCTCCGCCGTGCCCGGCCTGGACACGCTCGATCCCGAAAGCTGCCACCTGGCCTTCGGTTTCGAACTGGAAACGGCGGCCGACCAGGACGCCATCGAGGCGGCCTTCAGCTTCGTGCGGGAGGACTGCACGCTGCAGATCACGCCCCCGGCACCGCCGGTGGCGGACGCCCCGGCGGCCGTGGTCGCGGCGCCCGAAGCCGCCGTCCGCACGCCGGCCGTGGTGGCCAAGCCGCGCGAAGGCGGCGAAGAGCAGCGTTTCATCCGCGTGCAGGCCGACCGGCTGGACGCCGTCATCAACCTGCTGGGCGAACTCGTGATCGCCGGCGCCGGCGCCTCGCTGCTGGCGCGCCAGTCGCGCCAGGGCTCGCTGATCGAGGCCAACGAGCAGATCAACCAGCTGATCGAAGAGATCCGCAACGGCACGCTGCAGCTGCGCATGGTGCCCATCGGCGAGACCTTCTCGCGCTTCCGCCGCGTGGTGCGCGACACCGCCGCCGAGCTGGGCAAGGAGGTGCAGCTGGAGATCGTCGGCGGTGACACCGAGCTGGACAAGTCGGTGGTCGAGCGCATCGCCGACCCGCTGATGCACCTGGTGCGCAACGCGCTGGACCACGGGCTGGAGACACCCGAGCAGCGCACCGCCGCCGGCAAGCCCGCGCAGGGCCGGCTCGTGCTCTCGGCCTGCCACGAGTCGGGCAGCATCCTGATCCGCATCACCGACGACGGGCGCGGCGTGCAGCGCCAGAAGGTGCTGGCGCGCGCCTGGGAGCGCGGCCTGGTGGAGCCCGGCGTGGTGCCGGCCGACGCCGACATCCTCAAGCTCATCTTCGCGCCCGGCTTCTCCACCGCCGAGAAGGTCACCAACCTCAGTGGCCGCGGCGTCGGCATGGACGTGGTCCGCAGCAACATCGAGGCGCTGCGCGGCACGGTGCAGCTCACCAGCGAGGAGGGCGCGGGCTCGACCATCGAGATCCGCCTGCCGCTCACGCTGGCCATCATCGACGGCTTCCTGATCGGCGTCGGCGACTCGCGCTTCATCTTCCCGCTCGACGCGGTGGTGGAGGTGATCGAGAGCCGCTCCAGCGCCACCGAGATGGACGCCAGCGGCCGCGGCGTGACCGAGCTGCGCGGCCAGGCCCTGCCGGTGGTGAGCCTGCGCAAGCTCTACGCGCTGGACTCGCCCGAGCCCGACCGGGTCAGCATCGTGGTGATCCGCTTTGGCGGCCAGCGCTACGGCGTGCTGGTCGACCAGCTGCTGGGCCAGCACCAGACCGTCATCAAGCCGCTGGGCCGCATGTTCCGCAGCCTGCGCGGCATGTCCGGCTCCTCCATCCTGGGCAACGGCGACGTGGCCCTGATCTTCGACGTGGCCTCGCTGTGCCAGCTGGCGATCCATCCGCCGTCCCACGCGCGACCGCGCCACGCCGTGTCCCCACAACCTCTTCCGTCCACCGAATCCGCTCCTGCAGAAGGACCCGCGCCATGACACAGACCCACACCCCCTGGATTGCCCGCGTTTTCGCCGGCACCGAGCTGGACCAGCTGTCCCAGGCGCTGCAGGACAAGGAAAAGGCCTGTGCGGCCGCAGAGGCGCAATGGGCGCAGACGCTGCAGGAGAAGGAGCGGTCCCGCGTTTCGGCGGAGGCGAGGATCGCCGAGCTCACACAGCAGCTGGACCGCGTGACCACCGAGGCCGAGTCGGAGCGCCAGAACGCCAGGGCCATCGCCGCCGGCATCCTCACGGCCATCGACACCAGCTACGCCTACATCGAGTTCGACACCCAGGGCCAGGTGCTCAAGGCCAACGGCAACTTCTGCCGGCTGCTGGGCTACAGCGAAAGCGAGATCGTGGGCAAGCACCACCGCATCTTCGTCGAGCCGGCCGTGGTGTCCTCGCCGGCCTACCGTGATTTCTGGGACGGGCTGAACGCGGGCAAGACCCATGCGGATGTGTTCAAGCGCATCGCCCGGGACGGCCGCGAGGTCTGGATCCAGGGCACCTACGCGCCCGTCAGGGACGAGGCCGGCCGAGTCACCAAGGTCATCAAGATCGCGACCGACGTCACCCGGTCCCAGCTGCAGGCGGCCGACTGGAGCGGCCAGGTGCAGGCCATCGGCAAATCGCAGGCGGTGATCGAGTTCGACCTCACGGGCAAGGTGCTGACCGCCAACGACAACTTCCTGCGCGCCCTGGGTTACACGCTCGACGAGATCCGCGGCCAGCACCACAGCCTGTTCGTCGACCCTGCCCATGCGGCCACTCCCGAGTACCGGATGTTCTGGGACAAGCTGGGTCGCGGCGAATACGACGCCGGCCAGTACAAGCGCATCGGCAAGGGGGGCAAGGAGGTCTGGATCCAGGCCTCGTACAACCCCATCCTCGACCCCGCCGGCAAACCGGTCAAGGTCGTCAAGTACGCCACCGACATCACGGCGCAGCGCCTGCAGGCGGCCGACTGGAGTGGCCAGATCGAGGCCATCAGCAAGGCCCAGGCGGTGATCGAGTTCGACCTCACCGGCCGGATCCTGGGCGCCAACGACAACTTCCTGGGCGCGCTGGGCTACTCGCTGGCCGAGATCCAGGGGCACCACCACAGCATGTTCGTCGACCCCGTCGAACGCGCCCAGCCGGCCTACCGCGAGTTCTGGGAGCGCCTGGGCCGCGGCCAGTTCGACGCCGGCCGCTACCGCCGCCTCGGCAAGGGTGGCCAGGAGATCTGGATCCAGGCCTCGTACAACCCCATCCTCGACCTCAACGGCAAGCCCTTCAAGGTCGTCAAGTACGCCACCGACGTGACCGCCCAGGTCAAGGCCGCCGAGATGCTGGCCACCGTGGTCGAGCAGGCGCAGGCGGCCACCGCGGCGGCGCGCGAGGGCGACCTGGAGCAGCGCATCCCGGTGGAGGGCAAGACCGGCGCACCGCTGGCGCTGTGCGAGGGCATCAACGCCCTGCTGGAGACCACCGAGGTGATGTTCGGTGACGTCGGCCGCGTGTTCGGTGCGATGTCCAACGGCGACCTGAGCCAGCGCATCGAGCGCGACTGCGCCGGCACCTTCCTGCGCGTCAAGGACGACGCCAACGCCACCTGCGAGAAGCTGGCCGGTGTGATGGACGAGGTCCGCTCCGCCGCCGAGGCCCTGACCGGCGCGGCCAACCAGGTCAGCGCCACCGCGCAGAGCCTGTCGCAGGCGGCCAGCGAACAGGCCGCCTCGGTCGAGGAGACCACCGCCTCGGTCGAACAGATGTCGGCCTCGATCTCGCAGAACAGCGACAACGCCAAGATCACCGACGGCATGGCCACCAAGGCCAGCAAGGAAGCCGGCGACGGCGGGCAGGCGGTGACGCAGACGGTGCAGGCCATGAAGCAGATCGCGGCCAAGATCAGCATCGTCGACGACATCGCCTACCAGACCAACCTGCTGGCGCTCAACGCCGCCATCGAGGCCGCGCGCGCCGGTGAACACGGCAAGGGCTTCGCGGTGGTGGCGGCCGAGGTGCGCAAGCTGGCCGAGCGCAGCCAGGAGGCGGCCAAGGAGATCGGCGACCTGGCCGGCCACAGCGTGGACACGGCCGAGCGGGCCGGGCACCTGCTGGGCCAGATCGTGCCCTCGATCCAGCGCACCTCCGACCTGGTGCAGGAAATCGCCGCCGCCTCGCGCGAGCAGAGCCAGTCGGTCACCCAGATCGGCGGCGCCATGGGCCAGCTCTCCAAGGCCACGCAGCAGAACGCCTCGGCCTCCGAGGAACTGGCGGCCACTTCCGAGGAACTCTCGGGCCAGGCCGAGCAGCTGCAGCAGGCGGTGTCGTTCTTCGGTGCGGGTGAGCAGGACGTGGTGGTGCGCAAGGTGGCCAACGGCGAGCCCGTGGGCCGCCGTGCACCCGGCGCAGGTGGCCTGCGCATGGCGGCGGTGGCCGGTGCGCCGGTGCCGCGCGCCGCGCCGTCCGGCAACTTCCGTCCCTACTGAGTTCCTCGCCCGTCCCACCCTCCTGTTGAAGGACATCGCCATGAACCCGAACCAACCCTCCTGGGCCGCCCGCGTCTTTGCCGGTGCCGAACTCGACCGGCTGAACGAGGCGCTGGAGCAGCAGTCGCGCGCCCGCGCCGAGGCCGAGTCCTCGCTGTCCGAGCTGAAGGCGCGGCTGGACGCGGTCGAGTCCGAGCTCAAGGTGCGCACGGACATCATGAACGAGACCAGCATCGTCTCGGAGGCCGACAAGAAGGGCGACATCCTGTCGATCAACGAGAAGTTCATCGAGGTCTCGAAGTACACCCGCGAGGAGCTGATCGGCCAGCCGCACAACACCACGCGGCACCCCGACATGGCCAAGGACGTGTTCAAGCAGATGTGGGCCACCATCGGGCGCGGCCAGATGTTCCGCGGCGTGATCAAGAACCGCGCCAAGGACGGCACGCCGTACTACGTGGACGCGGTGATCGCGCCGATCCTGGGTGAGAACGGCAAGCCGATGAAGTACCTGGGCGTGCGCTACGACATCACCGAATCGGAGATCGAGCGCCAGAACGCCCGCGGCATCCTGGCCGCCATCGACACTTCCTATGCCTACATCGAGTTCGACCTGGGTGGCCATGTGGTGGGCGCCAACGACAACTTCCTGACGGTGATGGGCTACCGCAGGGACGAAGTGGTCGGACGCCATCACCGCATGTTCGTCGACCCGGACCAGGCCAGCACGCCGGCGTATGCCCAGTTCTGGCGGGACCTGGTGGACGGCAAACCCCAGAACAACATCTTCCGCCGTGTGACCAAGGCCGGTCAGGCTGTCTGGATTCAGGCCGTGTATGCCCCCGTCAAGGACGAGATGGGCCGCGTGGCCAAGATCGTGAAGATCGCCACCGACGTCACCGCCGAGGTCACCGCGCAGCGCGTGCTGCGCGAGGCGGTCGAACAGGCGCAGAGCGTGACGGCGGCGGCCAGGGCGGGCGACCTGTCTCAGCGCATTCCGATGGAGGGCAAGAGCGGGCCCATCGCCGAGCTGTGCGCCGGCGTCAACGCCCTCATGGAGACCACTTCGGTCATCTCGGAGGACGTGGGCCGCGTGTTCGGTGCGCTGGCCGCGGGAGACCTGACACAGCGCATCACACGCGACTACGCCGGCACCTTCAACCAGGTCAAGAGCGATGCCAACGCCACCAGCGAGGCCCTGGCGGGCATCGTGGAAGACGTGGGCCGCGTGTTTTCAGGCCTGGCCAGCGGGGACCTCGGCCAGCGCATCACACGCCAGGCCTACGGCACCTTCGACCAGGTCAAGCTGGACGCCAACGCGAGCTGCGAGAAGCTCGAGTCCATCATCGACGACGTGCGTGCCGCCGCCACGGCCCTGACGGAGGCCGCCAGCCAGGTGAATGCCACCGCGCAGAGCCTGTCGCAGGCGGCCAGCGAGCAGGCCTCGTCGGTCGAGGAAACCACTTCGCAGATCGACATGATGTCGGCCTCGATCTCGCAGAACAGCGACAACGCCAAGGTCACCGACGGCATGGCCACCAAGGCCAGCCAGGAAGCCGGCGACGGCGGGCAGGCCGTGACACAGACGGTGCAGGCCATGAAGCAGATCGCGGCCAAGATCAGCATCGTCGACGACATCGCCTACCAGACCAACCTGCTGGCGCTCAACGCCGCCATCGAGGCCGCGCGCGCCGGTGAACACGGCAAGGGCTTCGCGGTGGTGGCGGCCGAGGTGCGCAAGCTGGCCGAGCGCAGCCAGGAGGCGGCCCGCGAGATCGGCGACCTGGCCGGCCACAGCGTGTCCACCGCGGAGCGGGCCGGGCAGCTGCTGGGCCAGATCGTGCCCTCGATCCAGCGCACCTCCGAACTGGTGCAGGAGATCTCGGCGGCTTCCAGCGAGCAGAGCCAGTCGGTCACCCAGATCGGCAGCGCCATGGGCCAGCTCTCCAAGGCCACGCAGCAGAACGCCTCGGCCTCCGAGGAGCTGGCGGCCACCTCCGAGGAACTCTCGGGCCAGGCCGAGCAGCTGCAGCAGGCGGTCTCGTTCTTCGATGGCGGCACACAGGAGCCAGTGCCGCGCCGGGCCGTGCAGGGCGAACCGGGGCCGCGCCGCGGGCTGCGCATGGCCGCGGTGGCGGGTGCGCCGGTGCCGCGCGCCGTCAGCGGCGGTGCCGCCAATTTCCGTCCCTACTGAGCGGAGGACCCCATGACAGCATCCACTCCCACAGCCGCCGGCGACAGCGCGGCCGGCCAGCAGTTCCTCACCTTCCTGCTGGGCAAGGAGGTGTTCGCGATGGACATCCGCACCGTGCGCGAAATCATCCAGTACGGGCCGCTGACCTCGGTCCCGCTGATGCCCGACTTCGTGCGCGGCGTGATCAACCTGCGCGGCGCGGTCGTGCCGGTGATCGACCTGCACGCGCGCTTCGGCCGCCCGGTGGCCGAGATCGGCAAGAAGACCTGCATCGTGATCTTCGACGCGGTGCGCGATGGCGAGCGCACCGAGCTGGGCCTGCTGGTCGACGCGGTCAGCGAGGTGGTCGACATCCCGGCCGGCCAGATCGAGCCGCCGCCGAGCTTCGGCACCGCGGTGCGGCGCGACTTTATCCAGGGCATGGGCAAGCTCGGCGAACGCTTCGTGATCATCCTGGCACCCGACAAGGCCTTCGACGTCGACGACATGGCGCGCCTGTGCGAGGCGACGCAGGAATCGGCCGCCGCCTGACCCCTTCACCGACCCGAGCCCGCCATGACTCCGCTGCACGACGACACCTACCGCCGGATCGCCGGCCTGATGCACGAGATCTGCGGACTGTCCTTCGCGGACAGCAAGAAGCCGCTGGTGTCGTCGCGCCTGTCGCCGCGCATCCAGCGCCTGGGCATGGGTGGCTTCGAGGACTACCTCGATCTGATCACCAGCGGCCACGACCAGGGTGAGCTGCAGGTGGCGATCGACCTGCTCACCACCAACGAAACCTACTTTTTCCGCGAGCCGGCGCACTTCGACCTGCTGCAGCAGGAGGTGCTGGCCACCCGGCCCGCCTCGCTCGCGGTCTGGAGCGCCGCCTCCTCTTTTGGCGACGAGGCCTACAGCGTGGCCATGCTGCTGGCCGACCTGCAGCTGCGTTCCCAGGGTCCGGCGCAGTGGAGCGTGCTGGGCACCGACATCAGCGACCGCGTGCTGCGCAGCGCCGCCCAGGCCGTCTACCCGCGGGAGCGCCTGCGCCAGGTGTCCGACGAGCGGCTGCGCCGCTACTGCCTGCGTGGCGAGGGCGAGTCCGAGGGCCTGGTGCAGATCAAGGAAAGCCTGCGCCGGCGCGTGCGCTTCGGCCAGGTCAACCTGTTCCTCCCGGTCGAAGGCATCGGCCCGTTCGACGTGGTGTTCCTGCGCAACGTGCTGATCTATTTCGACCCGCCGACCAAGACCGCGGTGGTGGACCGGGTGCTCCGGCTGCTGCGCCCCGGCGGCCTGTTCTTCATTGGCACCGCCGAGGGCCGGGTGCCCTGCGAGACGCCGCTGCAGGTGCTGGGCCCCGGCGCCTTCCGCAAGGGCGCGGTGTCATGACGCCCACGCTGTCCAGGCGATGCCCGGCCCCCGCGCCGCGGTCCATCGTGATGTCGCCGGTGCCGGTGCACACGCTGCACCCTGGCGACGTGGTCTGCGCCGAGCGTGGCGAGCAGCTGGAGACCTTGCTGGGGTCCTGCGTCGCGGTGATCCTGACCGACCCGCGCCGCACGGTCGGCGCGATGTGCCACATCGTGCACGCCCACGATCCGTCGGACCGTGCCCGTTCCAGCCAGGCCCACGGCCCGGTGGCGCTGGAGGCGATGGAGCGTCTGCTCAGCGTGCGCGGCATCCAGTCCGGGCTGTGCGAGGCCTACGTGTTCGGCGGCGGCAACATGTTCCCCGACCTCTACCGCGCCACGCACGTCGGTGCCGCCAACGCCGACTGGGTGCTGCGCGCGCTGGCCGGGCGGGGCGTGCGCGTGCTGCGCGAGGACCTGGGCGGCCGCTTCTACCGGCAGGTGCGCTGGACGGTGGGCGACGATCCGCCGCAGGTCCGCTGCGTGCCCGTGTGAGGGAGACATCGATGGCGATCCAGGTGTACGTGGTGGACGACTCGGCGGTGGTGCGGCAGACGCTGCTGCACCTGCTGCAGGGCGACCCCGAGATCCAGCTGCTGGGCAGTGCGCCCAACCCGCTGATCGCCGGTCCGGCGATCCGCAAGAACCGGCCCGACGTGCTGCTGCTGGACATCGAGATGCCCGGCATGGACGGCCTGACCTTCCTGCGCCAGATCATGGAGGAGTCGCCCATCCCCACCGTGATCTGCTCGACCCTCACCACCGACGGCAGCCGCATGGCGCTGGAAGCGCTGGCCGCCGGCGCGGTGGCGGTGGTGGCCAAACCGCGGCTGGGGCTCAAGCAGTTCCTCGAAGAGTCGCGCCGCGAGCTGCTGCAGACCCTGCGCACGGCGGCGCGCTCGCGCCCGCTGCGCAGTGGTGCGGCGCCGGTGCGCGCCGCACCACTGTCCGCGCCGCGGGCGCCGCTGGCGGGCCTGCACGCGCTCTCGGTCAACAAGCCCATCGTGCTGGGCGCCTCCACCGGCGGCACCCAGGCCATCGAGTCGGTGCTGACCACGCTGCCGGCCGACAGCCCGGGCATGGCCATCGTGCTGCACATGCCCGAGCGGTTCACCGCGATGTACGCGCAGCGGCTCGACGGCCTCTGCGCCATGGAGGTGCGCGAGGCGCGCGACGGCGACCGGCTGGAGCGCGGCGTGGCATTGATCGCCCCGGGCGGGCGGCACATGCAGCTGCGCAAGAGTGGTGGCCAGTACTACGTGAGCGTGGCCGACGGCCCGCCGGTGAACCGCCACAAGCCCTCGGTGGACGTGCTGTTCCGCTCGGCCGCCGAATGCGCCGGCCGCGATGCGCTGGCCATCATCCTCACCGGCATGGGCGACGACGGCGCGCGCGGCATGAAGGCGCTGCACGACAAGGGCGCCCGCACGGTGGCCCAGGACGAAGCCAGCTGCGTGGTCTATGGCATGCCCATGGAGGCGTTGGCGCTTGGCGCGGTGGACGACGTGTTGCCACTGGGCCAGGTCGCGCGCTCCATCATGTCGTTCGACGCGCGCGGCTGAGCGGGGACGCCGGCCACTCGCGGCTGGTCTCGTCCTGCAAAGGTCGTCGGGCCAGCTCCATCTGCCGGGCCACGATGTGCTCCCGCAGCAAGGAGAAGGCCAGCGGTTCGGACTGCGCCAGCACCCAGCGCCGTTCCAGCGCCGCGACCCACATGGAGAACGCGGGCTGGGCGCCCATCACCAGCACGTGGTCGTTGCGACCGGTCAGCGTGCGCACCAGCTCTCCCAGGAGGGCGGCCCCCGACGCGGCGGGCAGGCGCTGCGGCAGGAGGGTGCCGGCCAGGTAGGCGCACGTGGTCGGCGCCTGTCCGACACCGGGCGGCAGCGCCTGCGCCTGTCCGAACACCGCCCCGAGCAGGCGCTCGGCGCACCGGTCCGCGTCGGTGTCCGCCGTGACGACCAGCGCTCCCTGGTCCACCAGCAGGTCGCGGGCCAGGAACAGGCGGGTGGACAGTTCGATCAACCGCCGCACCCGGGTCTGCAGCGAGTTCGAGGGCGGGTTCAGGCCGTCTGGTGCGGGGTCCGCCGCATCGGACAGCCAGACCAACGACACCCGACCGGCCAGAGGACCGTCCTGGGCCTGGCCCGACAGCAGCCCCGACATCACCGAGAGATCGTCGCCGCACAGCAGCGAGACCCGGTGGCCGTGGTGCGCGTCGGCGGTCATCCGGGCCGCGGACCACGGCGGCCGGCGGCGTCCGGGCCGGACATCGGCGGAACAGGTCCACAACTCGCGGGCGCGCTGCCGCGCCAGCGAGATGATGTCGGGCAGCCGGTTCAGCATGGATCGGTTCATCTTTTTCCCCCTGACATGAACAAAAAGTTTATATCAGATGCAACCATTGTTGAAATACGGGGTATTGAGGAACTTAACTTGCTGTTCATGACTGAAAAAGCGGAATTTGCGCAGCGGCTGCGCGAGGCCATGGCGCATGCGGGGTACCCGGTGCGCCCGGTGGTGCTCGAGCGCGAGTTCAACACCCGCTACTGGGGCCGCTCGGTCACCCTGCAGGGCGTCCGGCGCTGGCTGCGTGGGGAAGCGATCCCTTCGCAGGACAAGCTGCAGGTGCTGGCCGACTGGCTGGGCGTCGAGCCCGAGGTGCTGCGCTTCGGCGACCGGGTGCGCCGGTCCGTGCAGGAGCGGCGCCAGCGCTGGGACGAGGGGCTCGGCTTCATGGAACGCGAGACCCTGGAGGCGTTTCTCTCTCTGCCGGCACCCCAGCGCAAGATCGTGCGCGAGGTGATCCTGACGTTCGCCAAGGCCAGCCGCCCACCGGACGCCTGAGCGGGCGGGTGCCGGCCATCGACCCGGCACATCGATTGCTTGCGCGCTGGCCATGACCCTTGATGCGCATGCTTCCCTGGACCGCCCGGGCATGGTCGGTTCCTGGCGCGACCCCGTGGCCCTGCTGCTGGCCTCCACCGGCGAAGGCATCTACGGCGTCGATCTCGACGGGCTCTGCGTCTTCATCAACCCGGCCGGCGCGCGCCTGATCGGCTACGAGCCGCACGAGGTGATCGGGCGCAACATGCACGAGCTGACCCACCACGCCCGGCCAGACGGCGCGCCCTACCCGGAAGCCGAATGCCCGATCTTCAACGCCTTCCGCCGCGGCCTGCCCTGCCGCATCGACAGTGAGGTGTTCTGGCGTCGCGACGGATCGCCGTTCCCGGTCGAGTACTCCAGCCACCCGGTGATCGAGGACGCCCAGGTGCGCGGCGCCGTGGTCACCTTCGTCGACATCACCGGGCGCAAGCGCGCCGCCGACGCCCTGCAGCGCGCCAAGGACCAGCTGGAGGAGCGGGTGCGCGAGCGCACGCTGGCGCTGGAGACGGCGCTGCGGCGCGTGCGCGAGCTGGCGGCCTGGTCCGAGACCGTGCGCGAGGAGGAACGCACCCGCATCGCGCGCGAAGTGCACGACGAGCTGGGCAGCCTGCTGGTGGCGCTCAAGATGGATGTGAACTGGATGGACAAGCGCCTGTCCGAACAGACCGGGCGCAGCCCCGAGGCGGCCGAGGACATGCGCGCGCGCATGCGCTGCAAGTGCCAGAACATGAGCCGCCTGATCGAGAACGCGGTCGACAACGTGGGCCGCATCATCACCGACCTGCGCCCCAGCATCCTGGACCACCAGGGCCTGTGGGCCGCCCTGGAGTGGCAGGCGCAGGAATTCGTGGCCTCGGCCGAGCTCGCACTGGACTGGTCCATGGAGCGGGAGCCGGACGTCGACTGGCCCGAGCCCCTCGAGCCCATGGCCATGGCGGTGTTCCGCATCTTCCAGGAGATGCTGAGCAACGTGGGCCGCCACGCCCAGGCCCGCCACCTGCGGGTGGTGATCACCCTGGCCGGGGGCACGCTTTCGCTGAGCGTGCAGGACGACGGCGTCGGTGCGCCTGCGCAGGCCTTCGAGGCCGGCGACGCCTACGGCGTGATGGGCATGCGCGAGCGCGCGCAGCATTTTGGCGGCCGCATCGACATCCACAGCGTGCCGGGGCAGGGCACCTGCATGCGGCTGCAGCTGGCGCTGCGCGCGCAGGAGCCGGCGTGAACGGGGCCGGCATGAACGGGGCCGCATCCGCCGCCGCGCTGCGCGTGCTGATCGGCGACGACCACCGCATCGTGCGCGAAGGCCTCAAGCAGATCCTGGCCGACGCGCCCGACGTGCTGGTGGTGGCCGAGGCGCCGACCGGGCCCGAGGTGCTGGCGCAGGTGGCCGAATTGCGCGCGCGCGACGGCCTGGACCTGGTGCTGCTGGACATCGCGCTGCCGGGCATCGACGGGCTGGATGTGCTGCAGAAGATCAAGCGCGAGCATCCCCGGCTGCCGGTGCTGATGCTCAGCACCTACCCCGAGAAGCAGTACGCGGTGCGCTGCATCAAGCTCGGTGCCAGTGGGTACCTCAACAAGAGCGCCGACCCGGACGACATGCTTGCCGCGGTGCGCAAGGTGGCCGCCGGCGGCGTGTTCCTCACGCCCAGCACCGCCGAGGCGCTGGCCACCGCAGTGGGGCGGGGCGGCGCCCAGGCCGGGCCGGAGGCGCTCTCGCACCGTGAGCACCAGGTCTACCGCCTGCTCACCCAGGGGCAGACCGTGAGCGAAATTGGTGCGCAGCTCGGGCTCGCGCCCAACACGGTGAGCACCTACCGCGCGCGCATCCTCGAAAAGACCGGCACCAAGAACGACGTCGAGCTCGCGCTTTACGCCGAGCGCCACGCGCGCGGCCGCGCTGGCGGCTGAAACGCCGCCATTTGTAGGGCTGGCCCTACACGGCATCGTCGCACCTCCCGCGAAATGCGGCAGCGGCGGCGGAAGTGGGGTCCATGGGCCCCGCGCTGGCCCGCGGTTTGCAAGACGCCACCCCGTCATCAATCCACGAGGTGCGTCATGTCCGAATTCTTCGACCCCTACAACGCCGATCGTCCGCTCATGATGAAGTGCAGCTGCGGGCGCGACCACTCCCTGGCCGACCACCACGCCGAGGTGGTGGCCGACGAGGCCGCCCGTGAGCTGCGAGCGCGCAGCGAGACCGCCGAGTTCGAGGCCTACAGCAATCAGTTCATCGAGGCCACGCTGGTCAAGGCCATCTTCCCGCACGACGAGGAGCGCCGCCGCTTCCTGCGCGCGGTGGGCAAGGGCACGGCCATGGCGGCGATCGCGAGCGTGCTGCCGGTGGCCAGCCTGCAGGCCATGGCGCAGGACAAGGGCCCGCTGGAGAAGAGCAACCTCAAGATCGGTTTCATCCCGATCACCTGCGCCACGCCGCTGATCATGGCCCACCCGCTGGGCTTCTACAGCAAGCAGGGCCTGAACGTCGAGATCACCAAGACCGCGGGCTGGGCGCTGGTGCGCGACAAGATGATCAACAAGGAGTACGACGCCTCGCATTTCCTCTCGCCCATGCCGCTGGCCATCAGCATGGGGCTGGGCAGCAACGCCGTGCCGATGAACGTGGCCACCATCCAGAACATCAACGGCCAGGCCATCACGCTCAGCCTCAAGCACAAGGACAACCGCGATCCGAAGAACTGGAAGGGCTTCAAGTTCGGCATCCCGTTCGACTACTCGATGCACAACTTCCTGCTGCGCTACTACCTGGCCGAGGCCGGCCTGAACCCCGACACCGACGTGCAGCTGCGCGTGATCCCGCCGGCCG
Source organism: Hydrogenophaga pseudoflava (assembly GCF_031020795.1). GTDB lineage: Bacteria > Pseudomonadota > Gammaproteobacteria > Burkholderiales > Burkholderiaceae_C > Hydrogenophaga > Hydrogenophaga pseudoflava_A. The sequence continues at coordinate 178,969 of NZ_JAVHJP010000005.1, read as the reverse complement.
AGATGGTGGCCAACCTGCGCGCCGGCAACATCGATGGCTTCCTCGGCCCCGACCCCTTCAACCAGCGCGCGGTGTTCGACGAGGTCGGCTTCATCCACCTGCTGACCAAGGACCTCTGGAACGGCCACCCCTGCTGCGCCTTCGGCACCAGCACCGACTTCATCCAGAAGAACCCCAACACCTTCGCCGCGCTCTACCGCGCCGTGCTCAACGCCGCCGCGATGGCGCGCCAGCCCAAGAACCGCGAACTCATCGCCAAGGTGATCGCGCCCGCGCAGTACCTGAACCAGCCGGAAGCGGTGCTGACGCAGGTGCTCAGCGGCAAGTTCGCCGACGGCCTGGGCAAGGTGCAGAACGTGCCCGACCGCGCCGACTTCGACCCCATGCCCTGGCAGAGCATGGCCGTGTGGATGCTCACGCAGATGAAGCGCTGGGGCTATGTGAAGGGCGACGTGGACTACAAGGCCATTGCCGAGAAGGTGTTCCTCATCACCGACGCGCGCCGGCACATGAAGGACCTGGGCATGGAGTTCAAGGCCGGCCCCACCTACGCCAAGCACACCATCATGGGCAAGGCGTTCGACCCGGCCCAGCCGGACGCGTACCTCAAGGGCTTCGCCATCAGCAAGGCGGCCTGACCATGAAGACCGTCAGCCTCAACCTGCGCGCGGCGGTGGTCTCGCTGCTGCTGTTCGTGTGCTTCGTCGGCGCCTGGCAGCTCGGGACTTCGGGTCCGTCGGTGGGCGGATCGTCGGCCGGCATGACGGCCGAGGAGATCGAGTACGCCAAGATGATGGGCAAGGACCCGGGGGCCGAAAAAAGCAGCGGCTTCCCGCCGCCCATCGAGGTCGCCAGGGCCAGCTGGGCGCACCTGTCCGACCCGTTCTACGACAAGGGCCCGAACGACAAGGGCATCGGCATCCAGCTCGCGCACTCGCTGGCGCGCGTGGGCCTGGGCTTCGTGCTGGCCATGGCGGTGGCGCTGCCGCTGGGCTTTGCCATCGGCATGTCGCCGCTGATGCAGAAGGCGTTCAACCCGTTCGTGCAGGTGCTCAAGCCCATCAGCCCGCTGGCCTGGATGCCGCTGGCGCTCTACACCCTCAAGGACTCGGACGTGAGCGGCATCTTCGTGATCTTCATCTGCTCCGTCTGGCCGATGCTGATCAACACCGCCTTCGGCGTCGCCTCGGTCAAGCGCGAATGGCTCAACGTGGCCAGCACGCTGGAGGTGAACCCGCTGCGCAAGGCCTTCCAGGTCATCCTGCCGGCCGCCGCACCCACCATCCTGACCGGCATGCGCATCAGCATGGGCATCGCCTGGCTGGTCATCGTGGCGGCCGAGATGCTGGTGGGCGGCACCGGCGTGGGCTACTTCGTGTGGAACGAGTGGAACAACCTCTCGCTGACCAACGTGATCTTCGCGGTGCTGCTGATCGGCGTGGTCGGCATGCTGCTGGACCTGATGTTCGCGCAACTGCAGAAGGCGGTGACCTATGTGGAGTGACACCAGCGTGCGCGAAGGCGCCGCCCTCGCCACCACCGCGGCCCCGGTGGCCGCTGCCCAACCGAAGGTGTTCCCGATGTCCGGTTTCCTCCAAGTTGAACAGCTCGCCAAGGCCTACCACGCCGACAAGCCGGTGTTCGCCGACGTGTCCTTCGGCATCGCGCAGGGCGAGTTCGTCTGCATCATCGGCCACAGCGGCTGCGGCAAGACCACCATCCTCAACGTGCTCGCGGGGCTGGACACCGCCACCAGCGGTCACTGCTTCATGGACGGGCGCGAGATTGCCGGCCCCAGCCTGGAGCGCGGCGTGGTGTTCCAGAGCCACGCGCTCATGCCCTGGCTCACGGTGCGGCAGAACATCGCGTTCGCCGTCAAGTCGCGCTGGCCGGAATGGAAGACGCCCAAGGTCAATGTGCACGTCGAAAAATTCGTCGCGCTGGTGGGCCTGTCGCACGCCATCGACAAGAAGCCCAGCCAGCTCTCGGGCGGCATGAAGCAGCGCGTGGGCATTGCGCGCGCCTTCGCCATCCAGCCCAAGATGCTGCTGCTCGACGAGCCCTTCGGCGCGCTGGACGCGCTCACGCGCGGCACCATCCAGGACGAGCTGATGGGCATCGTGCGCGACACCCAGCAGACCGTCTTCATGATCACGCACGACGTGGACGAGGCCATCCTGCTGTCCGACCGCATCCTGCTCATGACCAACGGCACCGAGACCGAGCAGGGCTACAAGCCCGGCGGGCTGGCCGAGGTGGTGGTGAATCCGCTGCCGCGCAGCCGCACGCGCGCGCAGCTGCACCACCTCGACGGCTACTACGAGCTGCGCAACCACATCGTGGATTTCCTCGTCTCCCGAGCGAAAGCCCACTGACCTTCTCCTTCCTTCACTTTCCCACCAGCAACGAGGCACACCATGACCCGACTCGCCGTCACCGAAAAAATCATTTCCACCAAAGTCAGCAAGGGACTGAGCTGGGCCGATGTGGCCAAGAAGGTGGGCCAGTCCAAGGAATGGACCACCGCCCTGTGCCTGGGCCAGATGACGGCCACGCCCGCCCAGGTCAAGGTGCTGGGCAAGATCTTCGGCCTGACGGCGGAAGAGCAGAAGTGGCTGCAGGTCGTGCCCTACAAGGGTTCGCTGCCCACCAGCGTGCCGACCGACCCGCTGATCTACCGCTTCTACGAGCTGGTCAGCGTCTACGGCACCACCTTCAAGGAACTGATCCACGAAGAGTTCGGCGACGGCATCATGAGCGCCATCGACTTCAAGATGGACCTGCAGCGCCAGGCCGACCCGAACGGTGACCGCGTGAACATCGTCATGTCGGGCAAGTTCCTGCCCTACAAGCAGTACTGATGGACCCCCGCCCGCCGCTGCCGCCGTTCACCGCCGAATCCGCCGCGCAGAAGGTGCGCGGTGCCGAGGACGCGTGGAACAGCCGCGACCCGGACCGCGTGGTCAAGGTCTACACCGAGGCCACGCGCTGGCGCAACCGCGCGGAGTTCCCGGTGGGCCACGAGCAGGTGCACGCCTTCCTGGTGCGCAAGTGGGCGAAGGAGCTCGACTACCGGCTCATCAAGGAGCTGTGGGCCTTCACCGGCCACCGCATCGCCGTGCGCTTCGTTTACGAGTGGCACGACGATTCGGGCCAGTGGTTCCGTTCGCATGGCAACGAAAACTGGCAGTTCAATGCGTTGGGCTACATGGAAGAGCGCCACGCCAGCATCAACGACCGGCCCATCCGCGAAAGCGAGCGGCTGTTCCACTGGCCGCTGGGCCGCCGGCCCGATGACCACCCCGGCTTGAGCGAGCTTGGACTCTGAGAACCGAAGCAGCACGCTGCACCGGTCGGGGGCCAATCAGTGCAGCGTCATCGGGTGCGACGTGGTTTTGACCCGCACCAACGCCGGCTTTGCTTCGTAGGGCGCCGGTTCGCGGCCGCAGAGGTGGGCGGCGATGGCGCGGGCCTGGCGGCCGATGGGTTCGATGTAGCGGCTGGCCTGGCCGGCGATGGTGATGCAGTCGCCCAGCGCGTGGATGCGCGGGTCGCTGGTCTGCAGCGTGGCCGGGTCCACGGCGACGCCACTGTCCCAGGCCAGCGACGCACTTTGCGCCAGGCGCGGCGGCGTCACCAGCCCGGCGGCGGCGATCACCTGGTCGGCCGCGAACTTCTGGCCGCAGGCGGTGGTGAGGCGGTACTTGCCGTCGATCTTCTCGACGCCGGCCACCTGCACGCTGCCCACGAAGCGGATCGGCAGGTCTTTCCACGCGTCCAGCAGCGGCGCGCCCGCCTGCTCGCCCGGCCAGCGCGCCAGGGGCCGTTGTGCCATGTCCAGCAGCGTGATGCGGTGGCCGCCCAGCGCCAGGTCGTTCGCCAGCTCGCTGCCGATCAGGCCGGCGCCGACGATGAGCACGTCCTTCGGTGACTCCCCCAGCGCCGCGCGCAGCCGCTGGTAGGCGCTCAGGTGGTTGACGCGCCAGACCAGCGTCGCCGGCAGGGCCGGGGGCAGCGCGGCCTGGGCGCCGTGGGCCAGCACGAGCTGGTCGTAGCGCAGCGTGCCGCGCGTGGTGCGCAGGCTTTGCGTCTCGGGGCAGATGCGCACTGCGTCGGTGTGGGCCAGCAGGCGCACACGCAGGCGCTTCGCGGCCTCGGCGCCGGTTTCCTTGATCAACCTGCCCGGGTCCATCTGCCGCGCCATCGCCACCGACAGCAGCGGCTTGTCGTACACGTCGGCCGCGCAGGCGCTGACCAGGGTGATCGGCCGGTCCCCGTCGAGTGTGCGCAGGGCCTCGGCCATCTGCCAGCCGGCGCGCCCACCGCCGACGATGACCACGCCCGGCGTGCCGCCGCGTGTCGCCACCGGGGCGGCGCTGCCGGCGCGCGCGCGCAGCGCCTCGATGCTGGGCGCTTCGTACAGCGTGAAGTCGCCCTTGGTCACGCCGCAGAGGGGGCACGACCAGTCGTCCGGAATGTCCTCGAAGCGCGTGCCCGCGGCCAAGCCGCTGTCCGGGTCGCCCACGGCCTCGTCGTAGAGGTAGCCGCAGGCGTCGCAGATGTAGGTCTGGAAGGGCTTGTTCATGCCGGCATCTCTTCCCGGCTCAGCCGCGCGATCTCCTTGCGCAGGTGCTTGATGGCCGGCGTGACGATGGCGACGAACTGCGCCTCGCGCACGCGGCGCTGCACGTCGCTGCTCATCAGGTAGCCGCGCGCGCCCTGGTGCATCAGGGCCGAGTTGGCGGCGCGCAGGCACAGCTCGGCGCCGTGCGCGCGCGCGTCCAGCACGTCGATGAAGTAGTCGGTCGAGGTGTCGAACGGCGTCTGTGCCAGTGTCAGGATGCGCGCCACCAGCGAGTCCAGCTCGGCCTGCAGGTCGGTCGGCCGGTCTTCGAGGTACTGGTTCACATGGCCCAGTTGCCCCTCCACCGCCCACATGCTGTCGATCGCGCCCTGCGCGATGCCGGCCGCCATGCCGCATTGCAGCAGCACGAAGCCGCCGCGGATGCGCGCGATGTAGGGCCGGGCCGGGTCGGCCGCGATGTCCTCGCTGCCGACGAACAGGTCCTTGCACTGCACGCTGTAGGTGCCCGTGCCTTCCATGCCCGAGAACTCGGGGCAAGGCTTGAGCGTCACGCCCCGCGCGTCGCAGCGCAGCATGAACATCATCTCGCGCACGGTGTGGCCGCTGCCGTCGACCACCGCCGCGATGGTGCCGAAGTAGTGGTCGGGCCCGAGGTTGCTGACCCAGGGCAGGGCGCCGTTGACGAGGTAGCCGCCGTCGACCGGCGTGGCCTTGAGCAGCAGGCTCTCGATCTGCGCGAAGCTCTTCATCGGGTTCGACAGGCCGGTGCCGCCCAGTGTCTCTCCGCGCACGTGGCGCGCCAGCCGCTCCCCCGTCAGCGCCGGGTTGCCCGATGCCTGCATGTACAGCCCCGCCACGCCCTGGCACCACATCATGAAGCCCGTGGCGCCGCAGACCCTGGACGCCTCCGCCATCGCTAGGATCGCCTGGCCGTAGTCGCCGGGCGAGCCGTCGGCGCGCGGCAGGTGCGCGCTCATCGCCCCCGTCGCCGCCAGCCGCTTCAGAAGGTCCACCGGGTAGGCGCCGCGGTCGATGGCGTAGGCCTGCTCGGCCAAGGGGCCCTGCGCGATGGCGCGCACGGCGGCGATCAGGTCGGCGGGCTGGGCCGCAAGTTCTGGGGGCAGGTCGGCGGGGTTCATGTCAACGCTTTCAAGCCATCGAAATCTCGAACGGGATCGGGTTGCGCATCGTGTTGGCCACCGGCGAATAGAAGTTCGCGTGCTGCACGATCTCGTCCAGTACCTCGCGGCTCGCGTCGCCCTCGACCAGCACCTTCACGCGGATCGCCTGGAAGCCCATCTCGGGCGGCGTCTTCTCCAGCGCACCCCCCGCGCCCCAGGCGGCCGGGTTGCCGATGTCGCCTTCGAGGAACACCTCCAGCCGACTCAGCTTCACGCCCTTCCAGGTCGCCACCGCCGTCACGCCCACGGCGATGCAGCCGCCCAGGCCCGACAGCACGATCTCGCCCGGGGCAGGCGCCGTGTCCTCGCCGAACAGGTGCAGCGGCTCGTCCACCACCACGCAGTGCTTCTCGCCCACATAGTTCAGCGAGCGGTACTGCCCCTCCATCACGGTGTGGACCTTGTTGGTGCCGCGGCGGGCCGGGTTGGCCTTGCCGCCGGCGGCGAACTCGGCCAGGCCCTGGGCGTCGATGGGACGCAGGTAGGCCTTGACGGTGGTGGGGGCGAGGGTCTCGGTGTCGGACATGGTGTCTCCGGGGTTGAAAAGCTGAAAAGGAAAAAAGGTCAGGCGGCCATGGCCAGCTGCGGCTTGTTGGCGGGTGCGGCCATCGGCAGCCCGGTCTCGATCGGCAGGCTCGGGTCGCGCGACCACTCGTTCCACGAGCCGAAGTACATGCGCACATCGGCAAAACCCGCCTGCTTGAGCGCCAGGAAGGTGTTGGACGCGCGCGCGCCCTTGAAGCAATACAGGTAGACCGTGTCGTCGGGCGCGATGCCGGCGGTGGCGCACTCGGCCTTCACCTCGTCGGGCGTCTTGAACACCGGGCCGGTGGGCGATGGCTTCATGAAGCGGTACCACTCGATCCACTTCGCGCCCGGCAGGCGGCCCTTGCGCGGCGCGAAGTCCTTGCCATAGGGGCTGGAGCTCTCGCCGATCCACTCGTCCACATCGCGCACGTCCAGCAGCACGGTGCCCGTGCCTAGCGCGGCCTTCACGTCGGCCTGGGTCAGCATCACGTCCGCCGTGGGCAAGCTGGGGAAGGTGGCCGGTGTGGGCGTGGCCGCCTCGGTGGACACCGGCAGGCCCGCCGCCTTCCAGGCGCTGAAGCCGCCGTTGAGCACCTTCACCTTGGGGTAGCCCAGCCAGGTCAGCAGGTAATAGCCGCGGCACGACTGGCCGTAGCCGCTGTTCATCGCGTCTTCGTAGAACACCGCGGTCTCCACGCCCGAGAGGCCCGCCTTGCCCAGCGCGTCGGCAAAGGTGGCCTTGAGTTCCTTCAGGCCTTCGGGCGTGGAGGTGGCGAGAAAGGTGAACACCTCGCGCAGGTTCACCGCGCCCGGAATGTGCCCGGCGGCAAAGGTGTCGGCGTCGCGCGTGTCGATGACCACGACGGGTTCCGCGGCCTGCAGGGCGGCCAGCTGGGGCGGGGCAATCAAAGTGGCTTCAATGCTCATGGGGACCTCTGAATCAGGGCAAAGGCAAGATCGCCTGAGCCCTTCATCGCAACCGCTGTGCCAGCGCGGTGCGGGGGGAGGTCAATGCATGAAGGTCTTTGATTTTGTTGGGGTTATGGGCAGTCGGTGCCGGCAGGTGCCGGAGACATTGCTGTCGGCGTTTGACATTGGGTCAACACAATGTCAACAGATTGATGGATAGCTTCTCGCGACCCTCTGCGCTTATACAAGGACCCAAAGTGAAGCGGTCACCGGGTGAGTGTGGATGCCGGGTTTCGTGGTTTACTTGTACCTGTATAAAGTCAGGCCTTCGCGTCCAACCCTTTGATCTGATTGCATTTTTCGGAGATTGGTGTGTCCAGAGTATCCCGCACCGTCCAGCTTATCCCGCAGGTTCTGCGGGATACATCACGTTAGTCTGCAGAATGGAACTTCACGAGCAGCTCGAGACCGTCAGAGACGAGGCCAGCTTTGTGGCTTTCGTTACGGCTCTTGCGCGAGACCGCCGCACGAATAGCGCCTCGTGGCAAAGCGGATCCATCGAGCAGTTTCTGGAGGCGGCAGTATCTTGGGCGGAAGATTCCGGTATGGGATCTATCCAAGGTCTTGGAAACGCAACGCCGTGGAAGAAGGTGGCCACCTTCCTGTACTGCGGAAAGATCTATGAGTAGGCCTTCGCCGCTCTCCTTGCAGACTAACTGGTCAATCGACGCGGACGCCCAAGGGAGTGCGCGCCTTGCGGCGCTCCAATTCCTTGGGCGCCGGTCATTTCTACGTTAGAGCACATGCTGTACGCGCTCTCCAAGGACGACCGCACGCTTCACGTGTTCGCGTGCGAGACGGACGCTCTTGCGTATTGCGAGGGCTACGACGTTGCGTCCGGGAACTGGCAGTTCTTCGCTGTGGATGGCTCGCCGCTCAACGCAGTTTTCACGGAGCCCGCCAGCAAGAGCACTTTCGTCGTCACGCATGGGCGCTACTTCCTCGTTCCAGGCACAGGCGCATCACTGGCTGACCAACTCGCCATAGTTGTGGCGGTCGAGGGCCCGCCGGAACTGTGCTCGCCAGCCGACGTCGCAAGTGCTCTAACCCGTCGCTCCAGCCGACCGCCTTCGGCGGCGGCTGAGCTCAAACACTAGGCCTCTCATGAGCATTGTCGGAACCTACGGATTCACTGGCCGTTACTCCGGGACGTCCGAATACGAATGGAATCACCCGGAAGCGGGCGCGACACACCAGTGCATGCTGTTCCTCCGGCAGGAATCAGAATCGGGCAGTTTGAGTCCGCCATGGCAGAGTGCCATCGGTACGGCTTCGAGGCGATAGAAAACATGCGCTTCGGCAAGCTGGTCGTTGAAGTCCTCAACACGGATTCCTACAGGGGCTTCTCAGGGTTCTACGGAGAAGCGCTCGCGAGTGGCAGCGCGTTGGTCTTCTATCCAGCTGAGGCCCAGAGCGGTGGCGCAGCAGCCTGATTCGCTGGGCCTCATTACACATATATGTTGAACATGGCCTCCATGTCGCTGGCGCTGGCAGGCCTGCTTGTCGTGGTCGCGTCGCTGGCGCACCTGGCCTGCATCGTGATCGGCGCCAGGGCCTACCGGTTCATGGGAGCTGGCGAGCGCATGGCGAGGGCCGTCGAGGCTGGCAAGCTCAAGCCAACGCTCATCACCCTCGTCATCGGCAGTGTTCTGCTCTTCTGGGCGCTGTATGCCTTCTCCGGCGCAGGGCTGGTTCCCCGACTGCCCTTGACCGAACTGGCACTGTGTCTCATCAGCGCCGTGTTCCTCGCGCGGGCCATCGCTTTTCCGTGGCTGCGGCCCAGCTTCCCGGAAAACTCCACCACCTTCTGGCTGGTGTCTTCAGGCATTTGCCTGGTGATCGGTCTGCTGTACGCGGTCGGTGTTGCGGCACTGTGGTTGGCGCGGTGAGGTCGGGCGTCGCACTCGCGACGCTCCTATCGGCAAACCAGGCCGCCATCGTCCAGCGCCGGCGGGCGCATCAGGTCGTTGTCGATGCCCATGACCTCACTCGCCCGTTCGACAGCCCGCCACAGCAGCGGCGGCATTTTCAGGATCTCGTCGGGTGAGTCGGCCTGGGCGATCCAGTGGCTGATCTGCCGGTGCTCGTCCGGGGTCAACAGGGCCAGGTGCAGCATTTCGTCGATGGTTTTCATGGTGTCCTGGTGTGGGGGCTACCGCAACCCCGCCTTCCTCAGACGGTAACTGAACTGCCGCAGCGTCAGCCCCAGGCTCTGCGCCGCGCGCGACTGGTTGCCGCCGTGTTGCGACAGCGCGGCCTGCAGGGTCTGCGCGTCGTGTGACTCGGCGCTCTGGTAGGCGCGCACCAGCGGGGCCACCGCGGCTTCGGCCGGTGGTGTGCTGCGCGGGGCCGGTCGGGGCGGGGTGGCGAGGGCTTCGGGCAGGAAGCGCGACAGGTCGCCGGCGTGCACCACGGGCCGGTCGGCCAGCAGCACCAGGCGTTCGATGACGTTGCCCAGCTCGCGGATGTTGCCGGGCCAGTCCAGCCGCTCCAGCCGTTCCAGTGCGTCGGCGGCCAGGTGCACGTTGCGCTGGTGGGCCTGGTTGGCGCGGCTGGTGAAGTGCAGGGCCAGAGGGCGGATGTCTTCGCGCCGCTCGCGCAGGCTGGGCAGGCGGATGGGGACGACGTTGAGCCGGTAGTACAGGTCCTGGCGGAAGCGGCCGGCGGCGGCTTCCTGCGCCAGGTCGCGGTTGGTGGCGGCCACCAGGCGCACGTCGATGCGGATTTCGCGCTGGCCACCCAGGCGCACCAGCGTGCCTTCCTGCAGGGTGCGCAGCAGCTTGGCCTGCAGGGCCAGCGGCAGTTCGCCGATTTCGTCCAGAAAAATGGTGCCGCCGTGCGCCTGCTCGAACCAGCCGGGCCGCGCGCTGTGGGCGCCGGTGAAGGCACCGCGTTCGTGGCCGAAGAGTTCGCTCTCGAACAGTGTGTCCGGGATGGCCGAGCAGTTGACCTTGATGAAGGGCTGGTCGCGCCGGCCGCTGGCCAGGTGCACGGCGCGCGCAAACAGTTCCTTGCCGGTGCCCGATTCGCCCAGCAGCAGCACGGTGGCCTGCGATTGCGAGACGCGTTCGAGTTCGCCCAGCGCCTGCAGCAGCGCGGGCGAGCGGCCGATCAGCCCGTAGCGCGCGCTGGCCGATTCGAGCGCGCGTTCCAGCGCTTCGTTGCGCGCGGTGAGCTGGCGCCGTTCTTCGGCCACCAGCTGCTCCAGCTGCAGCAGCTGGCCGGCGAGCGTGGCCAGGATGCGCAGCACGGCCAGGTCGTCGCTGAGGTGGCGCTGGCGGCTGCGGATGCGGTGGCAGGCGAGCACGCCAATCGTCACGCCATTGAGCTCGATCGGCAGCGCGATGAAGGCCACGGTCTGCGGCGGCAGGTCGGTCCGGGCCACGGTGCGGAAGAGGAACAGCGGTTCGGCGTCCACGTCCTGCACGATGGCGGGCAGCCCGCTGGCCAGCACCCGGCCGGTGATGCCCTCGCCCCAGCGGAACACGCCGCGCGCGGCTTCCTGCGCGGTCAGGCCGTAGGCGTGGCGCACGGAGGCGGTGCGCTCGCCACCATCGCTCAACTCATCCGCCAGCACCATGCGCCCGCGGTTGAGTCCGAGCAGTTCGCTCATCAGGTGCAGCATCTCGCGCAGCACGTAGGCCGGCGCCAGGCTGCGGCCCACCAGCTTCATCACCTCGCGCATCAGCAGCAGCTCCTGGGCGTGCCAGTCGGTGGGCGGGGTGCCCGCGGCGTCGGGGTCGGTGCGGTGGGGCATGGCGCTGGCCGGGCAAGCAAACATCGCACCAGCGGCGGGCCCGCCCGCGGCCGGCTAAAATCGCAGGCTCTCAAGGAGCGCTGCAGCGGCCGTTCTCGCGACGGTCGTCAGGCTTGAGGTTCCGGGCGTCCTCCGCCCCGCCGGCCCCGCCGGCTCCAACGGCGCTCACCAGTGTTTGAACCCTTTCTGGTGAGCCCCATGTCTGCCGTTGTTCCCTCCCCCTTGTCTGCCACTGTCCCGCCCATGCTGCTCTCCGGCCTGGAGCCGCTGCGCATTGGCGAAGGCAGCCTGTTCGTCAACGTCGGCGAGCGCACCAACGTCACCGGCTCCAAGGCCTTCGCCCGCATGATCCTCGAAGGTCGCTACGAGGACGCGCTGGCCGTGGCCCGCCAGCAGGTGGAGAACGGCGCGCAGATCGTGGACGTGAACATGGACGAGGCCATGCTGGACAGCCAGGCCGCCATGGTGCGTTTCCTGAACCTGATCGCCGGCGAGCCCGACATCGCGCGCGTGCCGATCATGATCGACTCGTCCAAGTGGAGCGTGATCGAGGCCGGCCTGCAGTGCATCCAGGGCAAGGGCGTCGTCAACTCAATCAGCATGAAGGAAGGCGTCGAGGAGTTCAAGCGCCAGGCCCGCCTGATCAAGCGCTACGGTGCCGCCACTGTGGTGATGGCCTTCGACGAGCAGGGCCAGGCCGACACCTACGCGCGCAAGATCGAGATCTGCGAGCGCGCCTACCGCATCCTGGTGGACGAGGTGGGCTTCCCGCCCGAAGACATCATCTTCGACCCCAACATCTTCGCCATCGCCACCGGCATCGAGGAGCACAACAACTACGCGGTGGACTTCATCGAGGCCACCCGCTGGATCAAGCAGCACCTGCCGGGCGCCAAGGTCAGCGGCGGCGTGTCCAACGTGTCCTTCAGCTTCCGCGGCAACGACCCGGTGCGCGAGGCCATCCACACCGTGTTCCTGTACCACGCCATCCAGGCCGGCATGGACATGGGCATCGTCAACGCCGGCATGGTGGGCGTGTACGACGAGCTGGAACCCACGCTGCGCGAACGGGTGGAAGACGTGGTGCTCAACCGCAGGCCGGACGCGGGCGAGCGCCTGGTGGAAGTGGCCGAAAGCGCCAAGGGCGCGGCCAAGGACGATTCCAAGAAGAACGAGTGGCGCGCCCTGCCGATCCGCGAGCGCCTGACGCACGCCCTGGTGCGCGGCATGAACGAGTTCATCACCGAAGACACCGAGGAGATGTGGCAGCAGATCAAGGCCGACGGCGGCCGCCCGCTGCACGTGATCGAAGGCCCGCTGATGGACGGCATGAACGTGGTCGGCGACCTGTTCGGTGCCGGCAAGATGTTCCTGCCCCAGGTGGTGAAAAGCGCGCGCGTGATGAAGCAGGCCGTGGCCCACCTGCTGCCCTACATCGAGGAGGAAAAACGCCAGCTCGAAGCGGCCGGCGGCGATGTGAGGAGCAAGGGAAAGATCGTGATCGCCACCGTCAAGGGCGACGTGCACGACATCGGCAAGAACATCGTCACCGTGGTGCTCCAGTGCAACAACTTCGAGGTGGTGAACATGGGGGTGATGGTGCCCTGCCACGAGGTGCTGGCCAAGGCCAAGGAGGTCGGCGCCGACATCGTGGGCCTGTCGGGCCTGATCACGCCCAGCCTGGAAGAGATGCAGTACGTGGCCGGCGAGATGCAGAAGGACGCGCACTTCCGCGAGCAGGGCATTCCGCTGTTGATCGGCGGCGCCACCACCAGCCGCGTGCACACCGCGGTGAAGATCGCGCCGCACTACGACGGCCCGGTGGTCTACGTGCCCGACGCCTCGCGCAGTGTGAGCGTGGCGCAGAGCCTGATCGGCGACGCTCGCCAGCAGACGATTGCCGAGCTCAACGCCGACTACGAGCGCGTGCGCCAGCAGCACGCGAACAAGAAGCAGGTGCCGCTGTGGACGCTGGCGCAGGCGCGCGCCAACGCCACGCCGGTCGATTTCACGAAGCACCCGCCGGTGGCGCCCAGGTTCATCGGCCGGCGGATGTTCAAGAACTTCGACCTGGCCGAACTGGAGAAATACATCGACTGGGGCCCGTTCTTCCAGACCTGGGACCTGGCCGGCCCGTACCCCGCCATCCTCGATGACGAGGTGGTGGGCGAGCAGGCGCGCAAGGTGTTCGCCGACGCGCAGGCCATGCTGAAAAAGATCATCGAAGGCCGCTGGCTGACGGCCAATGCGGTGATCGGCCTCTACCCGGCCAACCGCGTGAACCACGACGACATCGCGCTCTACGCCGACGAGGGCCGCCGGCAGCCGGTGCTGACCTGGCACGGCCTGCGCCAGCAGACCGAGAAGGAAACCATCGACGGCGTGACGCGACCCAGCCGCTGTCTCGCCGACTTCGTGGCGCCCGCCGGCACGGCCGATTACGTCGGCCTGTTCGCGGTGACGGCCGGCGTGGGCGTGGAGAAGAAGGAGCAGCAGTTCCTGGCCGCGCACGACGACTACAGCGCCATCCTGTTCAAGGCGCTGGCCGACCGCCTGGCCGAGGCGCTGGCCGAGTGCATGCACGCGCGCGTGCGCACCGACCTGTGGGGCTATGCGGCGGGCGAAGCCTTGAGCAACGAAGAGCTGATCAAGGAAAAGTACCAGGGCATCCGCCCGGCGCCGGGCTATCCGGCCTGTCCGGACCACAGTGTCAAGCGCCAGATGTTCGAACTGCTTCAGGCCGGCGAGATTGGCATGGCGCTCACCGAAAGCCTGGCCATGTCGCCGGCCGCCAGCGTCAGCGGCTTCTACCTCGCGCACCCCGACAGCCAGTACTTCAACGTCGGCAAGATCGGCGAAGACCAGGTGGCCGATCTCGCGGCGCGCAGCGGTGTCGCGGCCACCGAACTCAAGCGCTGGCTCGGCCCCAACCTCTGACGCGGCCCGGGCCGTTCGCCACAGCCGCCCGGCAGCCCGTCGGCGCGGCAGTCTGAGGGGCCGGGGCTTGTGCTACAACGCCAAGCCCTCCTGCTCCACCCCTGATCGTCATGGCCAACGTGTGTCCTTCCTGCGGCAAGGAAAACCGGGACCAGGCCCGGTTCTGCCGGGGCTGCGCCCGTCCGCTGGAGCGGACTGGGGGCGACACGGCCTCCGACGAACTGGCCCGCGAACGGGCGAACCGGGCGCTGCGCCGCGCCCGCCGCCGCAAACGCTCCGGCGAGCGCAGCGAACGGCCCGCGTGGTCGCGCTGGGCGGTGATCCTCACGGCAGGGGCGGTGGTGCTGGCCGCCGGCTGGTGGCTCGGTGCGCGCCAGTCCACGCCGGCACCGGTCCAGGCTGCGCCGCTGACGGTGGCGCCCGGGGCCTCACCGTCTGCCACGCCAACAGCGGGTGCCGCGGCACCGGCCACCGCCCTGCAGACCGCGGGGCAGCCGGTGGGCGCGGACGCCACATCGCCGAACACCCCCGAGGCCGCCGCCGCCGTCGACCGGCTGCGCCATTCGGTGGAGCTGCTGGAGCAGCAGGACCGCGAGCGCGCGGCCGCCCAGGCCCAGCAGCGCCAGAAGCTCGCGCAAGAGCAGAAGCGTCTGGAAGACGCGCGGCGCCGCACCGAGGTCACGTCGGCCGCTCCGGCCGCCAGCGCCCATGCGGCCGCACCCGAGCCGCCCGCTGGGATGGCGACCGCGCCAGCCGCGCCCGCACCGGTGGCCGCCGCCACGGCGGCGCCGGCCTCTGCGGCCCGGCCGGCCACGAGTGTCGACCAGTTGTGCGCGGGCAGCGACAACGTGTTCGCGCGCGACTTCTGCCGCATCCGCGAATGCGGCAAGGCGGTGTTTGCCAACGACCCCATCTGCGTGCGCTTCCGCCAGATGGACGAGGCGCGGCGCCGCGAGGCCGAGTACCGCTGATCCCTCAGCCCGCGGCGCGCAGTGCCCGCCGGTACTGCACCGCCTCGGCGATGTGCGCCACCCCCACGGACTCGCTGCCGGCCAGGTCGGCGATGGTGCGCGCCACGCGCAGCGCGCGGTGGGTGCTGCGCGCGCTCCAGCCCAGGCGGGCGGCGGCCGTGTGCAGGAACTTGAGCGCGGTGGGCTCGGCCAACACGTGCCGGTCCAGCGCCTGTCCTGAGAGCGCCTGGTTGCTCTGTCCCTGGCGCTCCTGCGCCCGCTGCCGCGCGGCGGCCACGCGCTCGCGCACGGTGGCGCTGGGCTCGCCGGCCGGGCTGTGCAGCAGGTCGTGCGGGGGCAGGGCGGGCACCTCTATATGAAGATCAATGCGATCCAGCAGCGGGCCGGAAAGGCGCCCCTGGTAGCGCGCGACCTGGTCGGGCGTGTCGCGACAGGGCTGGCTGGGGTGGCCGAGGAAGCCACAGGGGCAGGGGTTCATCGCCGCCACGAGCTGGAAGCGCGCCGGAAACTCGCTCTGCACCGCCGCGCGCGAGATGCGGATGTGGCCGCTCTCCAGCGGCTCGCGCAGGGCTTCGAGGGCGGCGCGCGGGAACTCGGGCAGTTCGTCCAGGAACAGCACGCCGTGGTGGGCCAGCGAGATCTCGCCGGGCCGGGGCGGTGAGCCGCCGCCCACCAGGGCCACGGCGCTGGCGCTGTGGTGCGGCGCACAGGTGGGGCGCAGGCCCCAGGCCTCCAGCCGGAAGCGCCCCGCCAGCGAGGCCACGGCGGCCGATTCCAGCGCCTCGGAGGTGTCCATGGGCGGCAGCAGGCCGGCAAAGCGCTGCGCCAGCATGCTCTTGCCCGAGCCGGGCGGGCCGACCATCAAGAGCGAATGTGAGCCGGCCGCCGCGATCTCCAGCGCCCGCCTTGCGCCGGCCTGGCCCTTGACGTCGGCCAGGTCGGGGTAACTTTCGCGGGCGGTGATGGGCGTGGGCGACAGGCGCGCCCAGCCTGTGTCGTCGGGGGGCGCATCACCAGTGCCGGCGGCTCCTTCGGGCAGGAACTGCGCCACCACGTCCAGCAGGTGGCGGGCGCGGCACACCTGCGCCTGCGGCACCAGCGCCGCCTCTTCGGCGCTGCCGGGCGGCAGCACCAGCCGTGTGACCGCACCCGCCGAACCATCGCGGTGCAGCGCGAGGCTCATGGCCAGCGCGCCGCGCACCGGACGCAGCTCGCCGCCCAGCGAGAGCTCGCCTGCAAATTCCCAGCCGGCCAGCTTCGATCCGTCGATCTGCCCGGCCGCCGCCAGGATGCCCAGCGCAATCGGCAGGTCGAAGCGGCCCGAGTCCTTGGGCAGATCGGCCGGCGCCAGATTGACCGTGATGCGCTTGTTGCTGGGGAATTCAAGCCCGGCGTTGGCAATCGCCGAGCGCACGCGTTCGCGCGCTTCTTTCACTTCCGTGTCGACCAGCCCGACCAGCGTGAAGCTGGGGAGCCCGTTGGCCAGGTGCACTTCGACCTGCACCGGCCGCGCCTCCAGTCCGATCAGCGCGCGGCTGTGCACCAATGACAAACCCATTCCGGTCCTCCATCCCTGTTTCGGTGCATTGGCCGCTGGACGCTGGAATGCACGTGTTTGGTGCGGCGTTGCGGCCGCGGCGCGGGGATCATGTCATGAGCCCGGTTGGGCCGCAGCCCCCGTCGGGAGGACGTTTTCCCTCTGGGTGACCGCTGCGGGCCCTGCTGGGTCGGGCGGCTGGCACGGTCCCTGCTTCGGGCTGTAAGCGATTGCATCAACCCGTGGTGTCACCCGGCCCCGCCCCGACACCGTCCCACCCTAGAAGAGGTAACAGCATGAAAATGGTTTCCGCCATCATCAAGCCGTTCAAGCTGGACGAAGTGCGCGAAGCGCTCTCCGGCATGGGCGTGCAGGGCATCACCGTGACCGAAGTCAAGGGCTTCGGCCGCCAGAAGGGCCACACCGAGCTCTACCGCGGCGCCGAGTACGTCGTCGACTTCCTGCCCAAGGTCAAGATCGAAGCCGCCGTCGACGACAGCCTGGTCGACCGCGTGATCGAAGCCATCGAAGGCGCTGCCCGCACCGGCAAGATCGGTGACGGCAAGATCTTCGTCACACCCCTCGAACAGGTGGTTCGCATCCGCACCGGCGAGACCGGCAAGGAAGCCCTCTGATCACCGCACCCGAATCAGAAAGAGCAACCCTATGAAAAAGCTGATCGCTTCCCTGCTGCTGGGCGCAGGCCTGATGTTCGGAGGTTTCTCCGCCATGGCCCAGGACGCCGCCAAACCGGCCGACGCACCGGCCGCCACCGCCGCACCCGCGGCTGATGCAGCCGCTGCCCCGGCCGCCGCACCCGCTGCCGCAGAAGCCGCCCCGGCCGCCGCTGCCGAAGCCGCACCGGCCGAGGCCGCTCCCGCCCCCACCGTCAACAAGGGCGACACCGCCTGGATGATGGTGTCCACCCTGCTGGTCATCCTGATGACCGTGCCCGGCCTGGCGCTGTTCTACGGCGGCCTGGTGCGCAGCAAGAACATGCTGTCGGTGCTGATGCAGGTGATGGTGACCTTCTCGATGATCGTCGTGCTGTGGGCCATCTACGGCTACAGCCTGGCCTTCACCGAGGGCAACGCCTTCATCGGTGGCTTCGACCGCCTGTTCATGAAGGGCGTCTGGGACAACGCCGCCGGCACCTTCGGCCTGGGCGCGACCTTCAGCAAGGCCACGCCGATGTACGAGATCGTGTTCGCCGCCTTCCAGGCCACCTTCGCCGGCATCACCTGCGCCCTGATCGTCGGCGCCTTCGCCGAGCGCATCAAGTTCAGCGCCGTGCTGCTGTTCACCGCCATCTGGTTCACTTTCTCCTACGCCCCGATCGCCCACATGGTCTGGTTCTGGATGGGTCCGGACGCCTACACCACCGCCGAAGTGGCAGCTGAGATGAACGGCAAGGCAGGCTTCATCTGGCAGATGGGCGCGCTGGACTTCGCCGGCGGCACCGTGGTGCACATCAACGCCGCCGTCGCCGGTCTGGTCGGTGCCTACATGGTGGGCAAGCGCATCGGTTACGGCAAGGAAGCCATGGCCCCGCACAGCCTGACCCTGACCATGGTCGGCGCCTCGCTGCTGTGGGTGGGCTGGTTCGGTTTCAACGCCGGCTCCGCGCTGGAAGCCAACGGCTTCGCCGCCCTGGCCTTCATCAACACCTTCTTCGCCACCGCAGCCGCCGTGCTGGCCTGGTGCATCGGTGAAGCCCTGGCCAAAGGCAAGGCTTCGATGCTGGGTGCCGCTTCCGGTGCCGTCGCTGGCCTGGTGGCCATCACCCCCGCCGCCGGCAACGTCGGTGTGGTCGGTGGCCTGGTGATCGGTCTGCTGGCTGGCTTCGCTGGTCTGTGGGGCGTGACCGGCCTGAAGAAGCTGCTGGGCGCCGACGACTCGCTGGACGTGTTCGGCGTGCACGGTGTCTGCGGCATCCTGGGTGCCCTGCTGACCGGCGTGTTCAACAGCCCCAACCTGGGTGGCCCCTCGGCCGTGGCCGACTGGACGACCGTCGCCATGATCACCGGCGACGCCTACTCCATCGCCAGCCAAGTCTGGGTGCAGGCCAAGGCCGTGCTGATCACCATCGTGTGGTCCGGCGTGGTCTCCGTGATCGCCTACAAGATCGTCGACCTGACCATCGGCCTGCGCGTGACCGAAGAGCAGGAACGCGAAGGTCTGGACATCAGCTCGCACGGCGAAACCGCCTACAACCGCTGATCCGGCCACTGATTGCCTCCTTTGGATGTTCGACCCGCGCGCCGCAAGGCCGCGGGTCTTTTTTCGTCTGGTGAATGCATCACAGACAGGGCCTGGAGCGGGCGCGAGCATGCGCGCTGTCACACCCTTCAGGAGGAACCCATGTCCGCTCACCCCATGCCGCTGTTCGCCCTGCTGGCGCTCACCCTGGGCGTCGCGTCCCAGGCCGCGGCGGCCAACCCGCCCGGCAAGACCGAACGTCGTCTGCCGGCCCGCGTCACCTTCATCGACGCGCCGTCCAGCGAAACGCCGGCCGCGCGCGAGAAGCGCCTGAAGCGCGAGTGCCGCGGCCGGCCCAACGCGGGCGCCTGTCTGGGCCACACGCGCTGACGCAGGCGCCGGGGCCGCTCCGATTGCAGCGGGCCGTGCAAAAAATTCAAAGGCCCTTCCAGGGCCCGCCGCTACCATGGCGGCCATGCAGAACAGCCCCACGAACGACACCCCGCATGCGCTGATCGACCAGGTGCGCGCCGCGGTCGCGGCCCGCACGCCGTTGCGCATCCACGGGGGTGACACCAAGGCCTTCCACGGCGAGCCGGTGAGCGGCCAGCCGCTGGACACGAGTGCGTTCAGCGGCATCGTCGCGCACGAACCCAGCGAGCTGGTGATCACCGTGCGCGCCGGCACGCCGCTGGCCGAGGTCGAGGCCGCGCTGGCGGCGCACGGCCAGCATCTGCCGTTCGATCCGCCCCATTTCGGCGCCGCATCGACCATCGGCGGCGCCGTCGCGGCCGGTCTGGCCGGCCCGGCGCGTGCCACCGCTGGCGGCGTGCGCGACTACGTGCTGGGCGCCCAGTTCATCAACGGCCAGGCCGAATGGCTGACCTTCGGCGGCCAGGTCATGAAGAACGTGGCCGGCTACGACATCAGCCGCGCGCTCGCCGGCTCCATGGGCACGCTGGGCGTCATCACCCACCTCTCGCTCAAGGTGCTGCCGGTGGCGCCGGCCGAGGCCACCCTGGTGTTCCGCATGGGTCAGCGCGACGCGCTGGAGCAGCTGCACCGCTGGGGTGGCCAGCCGCTGCCCTTGAACGCATCCTGCTGGGTGAAGGACGACACCGCACCCGATGCGCCCGAACTGCTCTTTGTGCGCCTGCGCGGGGCGGTGGCGGCGGTGGAATCGGCCTGCGAGCGCCTGGCACGCGAGGCCGGCGGCCAGCGCATGGACAACACGCAGGCCGGACCCGACTGGGCCACCTGCCGCGACCAGACCCTGCCTTTTTTCCATCCGCCATCACCGGACCATTGCCTGTGGCGCCTGTCGCTGCCCCAGACCGCGCCGGTGCTGGAGCTGCCGTTTGCGCAGCTGATCGAATGGCAGGGCGCGCAGCGCTGGCTCTGGGCCCCGGCCCCGGCGGCCACGCCGATCCGTGCGGCCGCGGCCAGGCTGCAGGGCCACGCGACACTGTTCCGCGCGGGCCCCGACGGCGCGCCCGGCGTGCGCCGCTTCGACACCGAGAGCGCGGCGCTGCAGACCATCACGAAGCGCCTGCGCGAGGCGTTTGACCCGCTGGGCCTCTTCAACCCGAACAAGATGGGCTGAACCCACGATGCAAACCAACCTCGCCCCCGAATTCAAAGGCACGCCCGACGGCCTGGCCGCCGAAGCCATCCTGCGCAAGTGCGTGCACTGCGGTTTCTGCACCGCCACCTGCCCGACCTACCAGCTGCTGGGCGACGAGCTGGACGGCCCGCGCGGCCGCATCTACCTGATGAAGCAGGTGTTCGAGGGCGTGCAGCCCACGCGCGCCACGCAGCTGCACCTGGACCGCTGCCTGACCTGCCGCAACTGCGAGAGCACCTGCCCCAGCGGCGTGGACTACGGCCACCTGGTGGACATCGGCCGCAAGGTGGTGGACGCCAAGGTGCCGCGCCCGGCCGGCGAAAAGGCGGTGCGCTGGCTGCTCAAGGAAGGCCTGACCTCGCCCGCCTTCGGCCCTGCCATGAAGCTCGGCCAACTGGTGCGCGGTCTGCTGCCCGAGACGCTGAAGAACAAGGTGCCCGCGAAGCAGGACGCCGGCCGCTGGCCCACCGCCACCCATGCGCGCAAGGTGCTGATGCTGGCGGGCTGCGTGCAGCCGGCCATGATGCCCAACATCAACACCGCCACCGCGCGCGTGCTCGACGCCGCCGGCATCCAGACCGTGGTCGCGCCCGAGGCCGGCTGCTGCGGCGCGGTGAAGTTCCACCTGAACGACCAGGACGGCGGCACGGCGCAGATGCGCGCCAACATCGACGCTTGGTGGCCGCACGTCGAAGCGGGCGCCGAAGCCATCGTGATGAACGCCTCGGGCTGCGGGGTGACGGTCAAGGAATACGGCCACATCCTGCAGCACGACCCGGCCTACGCCGCCAAGGCCGCGCGCATCAGCGCGCTGACGAAGGACTTGAGCGAGCTGCTGCCGGCGCTGGTGCCGGTGCTGCAACCCAAGCTGGCGCAGCGACCCGACGCGAAGAAGGTGATCGGCTTTCACCCTCCCTGCACCCTGCAGCACGGGCAGAAGCTCAAGGGCGGTGTCGAAACCCACCTGGCCGCGCTGGGCTTCACGGTGCAGGTGGCCAAGAACGAAGCCCACCTGTGCTGCGGCTCGGCCGGCACCTATTCGGTGCTCAACCCCGGGCTGGCCTACCAGCTGCGCGACCGCAAGCTGGGTCACCTGGGCGAGCTGCAGCCGGCGGTGATCGCCAGCGCCAACATCGGCTGCATCACCCACCTGCAAAGCGGCACCCAAACGCCGGTGCGGCACTGGATCGAGCTGCTGGACGACGCGCTCGCGCCCTGAGACCCCGGCCATCGTGGTTCCCTGCGGGCCCGTGGCGCCCGCGGCACAGGGGCGGGCACTGCCTCACGGTGCGGGCCGGGCAAGGCCGGCGGAGACGATTTGTCATGCTTTCGTGGCACACCCGCCGTTATGCTGTCCCTCCGAGGCCGACCGCGTCCGGCCCGACACCTCCCTTCATTCGACGCCACAGGAGCAGCAGCATGGGTTTCTTCAGCAACATCCTCGAAAAACTCGGCATGAAGGAAGCGGCCGCCGCGCCGGTCATCATCCCGCCGGCGGCCGCAGCGCCTGCGCCCGCCCCGAGCGCCGCACCGGCGGCGGCCCCCGCGGCCCCGGCCGCACCCGTGGTCAATCCCATCGCCATGGTCGACGTGATGACCCTGCTGACCGAGAAGGCCGCCAAGCACCCCGAGAAGCTCAACTGGAAGACCTCCATCGTCGACCTGCTCAAGCTGCTGGGCCTGGACAGCAGCCTGGCCGCGCGCAAGGAACTGGCCAAGGAGCTGTACTGCCCCGACGAGTTGATGGCCGACTCGGCCAAGATGAACATGTGGCTGCACAAGCAGGTGCTGGGTCACATCGCGGCCAACGGCGGCAACATCCCGCAAGAGCTGCTCTGATGTGTTGATGCCACCGCTGCCAGCCTGCTGACAAGGCGTTGGCAGCAGGGGGTCCGCAGACTTCGGGTTCTGTTCAACCACCACCTGGAGTCTTTCATGGCACACACCCTCAACTGGTTCGAGATCCCGGTCGCCGACATGGACCGCGCCGTGCGCTTCTACGAGGCGCTGACCCGTCGGTCCCTCAAGCGCGAGGCCTTCGGCGGCCCCGGTCAGGAGCTGGCGGTGTTTCCCGGCGACAGCGAAGCCGACGTGCGTGGCGCGTTGTTCAGCAGCCCGGCCATGCGGCCCGCCGACCAGGGCACCCTGGTCTACCTCAACGCCGGCGACGCGCTCGACCCCTGGATCGCGCGCGCCGAAGCCGCGGGCGGCCGCGTGGCCCAGCCGAAGGTGACCCTGCCCGAAGGCATGGGTTGCTTCGCCCACATCATCGACAGCGAAGGCAACCGCGTCGGCCTGCACGCCATGGCCTGAAGGCCGTCCCGGCGCTGGCTACCATCCCGTCCATGCGCCGCGCCGACCGACTCTTTGCCCTGGTTCAGCTGATCCGTGGGCGGCGCCTGTCCACCGCCGCCTGGCTGGCCGAGCGCCTGGAGGTCTCGGTGCGCACGGTCTACCGCGACGTGGCCGATTTGCAGGCGCAGGGCGTGCCCATCGAGGGCGAGGCGGGCGTGGGCTACCGGCTCGGCAAGGGCTTCGAACTGCCGCCGCTGATGTTCACCGTGGACGAGGCGCGCGCCCTGGCGCTGGCCACGCGGCTGGCGCAGCAGTGGCTGGACCCGGCGATGGCGCTGGCCGCGTCGGACGCCATGTCGCGCGTGCTCTCGGTGCTGCCGGCCGGTGTGCGCGCCGAGGTGGAGCGCCAGCCCTTGCTGATCGCCCCGGTGGGGCTGGAGCCCGCGCTGGGCCAGCGCCTCCAGGCGCTGCGCGAGGCGGCGCAGGCGCGCCGCTGGGTGAGGCTGCGCTATGTGGACCAGGGCGAGCGGCGCACCGAGCGGCGCGTGCGGCCGCTGGGCTGCTTCTACTGGGGCCGGGTGTGGACGCTGGCGGCCTGGTGCGAGCAGCGCCAGGACTTCCGCAACTTCCGGCTCGATCGCATGGAGGCGGTGCAGGTGGAGGAGGGGGTGTTTCCGGTCGAGCCGGGCAAGACCCTGGCCGACCTGCTGCGCCGCGAGACCGGGCACAGCACCGCGCACTGAGTCAGGCCCGCACCGGCACCTCGCGGCGCCGGGTGACCTCGCCCTTGCTGTTGATGCTCTCGAGCTGCACGCCGAAGCCCCACAGCCGCGCCACGTGCTTGAGCACCTCGCCCGCGCTCTCGTGCAGCGGCCGGTCGTTGTGCTGGGTGTGGCGCAGCGTGAGCGAGCGGTCGCCGCGCAGGTTGACGTCCCAGACCTGGATGTTGGGCTCGCGCGAACCCAGGTCGTACTGGCGGGCGAGGGACTCGCGCACACGGCGGTAGCCCGTTTCGTCGTGGATGGCGCTGACCTCCAGCGTGTCCTGCTGGTCGTCGTCGACCAGGGCGAACAGGCGGAACTCGCGCATCAGCCGGGGGCTGAGGTACTGGCCGATGAAGCTCTCGTCCTTGAAGTTGCGCATCGCGTGGTCCAGCGCGGGCAGCCAGGGCGTGCCGGCCAGTTCCGGGAACCACTGCCGGTCCTCGTCGGTGGGGGCCTCGCAGATGCGTTTGATGTCGGTGTACATCGCAAAACCCAGGGCGTAGGGGTTCAGGCCGCTGTAGCGGCGGTCGCCCACTCCGGGCTGGAAGATCACGTTGGTGTGCGACTTGATCCATTCCATCATCACGCCGTCGGTGAGGAAGCCGTTGTCGTACATCTCACTGAGCAGGCGGTGGTGCCAGAAGGTGG
Source organism: Hydrogenophaga pseudoflava (assembly GCF_031020795.1). Lineage (GTDB taxonomy): Bacteria > Pseudomonadota > Gammaproteobacteria > Burkholderiales > Burkholderiaceae_C > Hydrogenophaga > Hydrogenophaga pseudoflava_A. The sequence continues at coordinate 154,974 of NZ_JAVHJP010000005.1, read as the reverse complement.
CCCAGCCCTCGTTCATCACCTGCGTCTGGCGCTGCGGATAGAAGTACTGGGCGATCTTGCGCACAATGCGCACCACCTCGCGCTGCCAGGGCTCCAGCAGCGGCGCGTTCTTCTCGATGAAATACAGGATGTTCTCTTCCGGTTCGGCCGGAAAGCGCTTGTTCGCCTGGGCGTCACCCTCGGCCTCGGCGCGCCTCGGCAGCGTGCGCCAAAGGTCGTTGACCTGCTGCTGGGCATAGGCCTCGCGGTCCTTGCGCGCGGCCAGTTCCTGGGCCAGCGACTTGCGGCTGGGCCGGCGGTAGCGGTCCACGCCGTGGTTCTGCAGGGCATGGCAGGAGTCCAGCAGGTCCTCCACGGCCTCGATGCCGTGCCGCTCCTCGCACTCGGTGATGTAGTTGCGCGCGTAGACCAGGTAGTCGACGATGGCGCTCGCATCGGTCCACATGCGGAACAGGTAGTTGCCCTTGAAGAAGCTGTTGTGGCCGTAGGCGGCGTGGGCGATCACCAGCGCCTGCATCGCCATCGTGTTCTCCTCCATCAGGTAGGCGATGCAGGGGTCGCTGTTGATGACGATTTCGTAGGCCAGCCCCATGTGACCGCGCTTGTAGTTCTTCTCGGTGAGGATGAACTCCTTGCCGAAGCGCCAGTGGCGGTAGTTCACCGGCATGCCGACGCTGGCGTAGGCGTCCATCATCTGTTCGGCGGTGATCACCTCCAGCTGGTTGGCGTAGGTGTCCAGCCCGAAGCGGCGCGCGGTGCGCTCGATCACCTCGTGATAGCGCTCGATCAGCTCGAAGGTCCAGTCGCTGGGGCCGGGCAGGGGCTCGGACGGCCGGGGCAACATCGGCAGGGGGTGTTCAAGACCGCTCATGTCGGGGCCCCTTCCTTGCGAAACAGGTCCCGGAACACCGGGTAGATCTCCGACGCGGCCGAGGCCTTGCGCAGCGCGAAGTTGGGGTGCGCCTGGCTCAGCGCCTCGTAGGCCTGCCACAGGTTCTGTTCTTCTTCGGTGACCTGGATGTAGGCGTAGTAGCGGCAGGCCGGCAGCAGCCGGCTGCTCAGCAGCTCGGCGCACTTGGGCGAGTCGTTCATCCAGTTGTCGCCGTCGCTGGCCTGGGCGCCGTAGATGTTCCACTCGTGCGGGTTGTACCGCTCGCGCACGATGCGGTCCATCAGCTCCAGCGCGCTGGAGACCACGGTGCCCCCGGTCTCGCGGGCGTGGAAGAACTCGTCCTCGGTCACTTCCTGGGCCTGGGTGTGGTGGCGGATGAACACCAGGTCGATCTGCTCGTAGTGCCGGGTCAGGAACAGGTAGAGCAGCACGAAGAAGCGCTTGGCCAGGTCCTTGCGCTGCTCGTCCATCGAGCCCGAGACGTCCATCAGGCAGAACATCACGGCGCGCGCGCTGGGCACCGGCACCCGCACATGGCTGCGGAACCGCAGGTCGATCGGGTCGATGTAGGGCAGGCGCTCGATGCGCCAGCGCAGCTGCTGCAGCCGCGCCTCCAGTTCGACCAGCTGGCTGCGCGCCACCGGGTCGTCGCCGTGGCGGCGCAGCTCGGCGATGCGCTCTTCCAGCTCCTCGCATTCGCGCCGCACGGCGCCGCCCATGGCGATGCGCCGGCCGTAGGCGCCGCGCATCGAACGCACGATGTGCAGGTTGTTGGGCGTGCCGCTGCTGGTGAAGCCCGCGCGCCGGGTCTTGAACTCGGGCACCTGTGCCAGCTGGGTGCGGACCAGGTTGGGCAACGCCAGGTCGTCGAAGAAGACCTGCATGAACTCTTCGCGGCTCAGCGCAAAGGTGAAGTCGTCCTCGCCCTCGCCGCTGTCGCTGGCCTGGCCGCTGCCGCTGCCCTGTCCGGTGCCGCCCTGGGGCCGCTGGATGCGGTCGCCCGTCAGGTACTCGCGGTTGCCGGTGTGCACCACCTCGCGGCGGCCGCCGGGGCCGTGGCGGAACTCGGGTTCGGACAGGTCCTTCTGCGGGATGTGGACCTCTTCGCCGCGTTCGACGTCGCGAATGCCGCGCCCGCTGATGGCGCGCCGCACCGCCTCGCCGATCTGCTCGCGGTAGCGGCGCAGAAAGCGCTCCCGGTTGCCGATGGATTTGTTCTTGCCCGCCAGCCGCCGATCGATGATGGACTGCAGCATGGGTGTTCCTGGTGGACGCCGGCCCCCGCGGTCAGCTGGACTTGCGCACGCGCAGGTACCACTCGCACAGCAGGCGCACCTGCTTGGACGTGTAGCCCTTGGCCACCATGCGCGTGACGAAGTCTTCGTGCTTCTTGGCCTCGTCGGCGCTGGCCTTGGCGTTGAAGCTGATCACCGGTAGCAGCTCCTCGGTGTTGGAGAACATCTTCTTCTCGATCACCGTGCGCAGCTTCTCGTAGCTGGTCCACAGCGGGTTGTGGCCGGCGTTGTTGGCGCGCGCGCGCAGCACGAAGTTGACGATCTCGTTGCGGAAGTCCTTGGGGTTGCTGATGCCTGCGGGCTTCTCGATCTTCTCCAGCTCGGCGTTGAGCGACTGGCGGTCGAACACCTCGCCGGTGTCGGTGTCGCGGTACTCGTGGTCCTGGATCCAGTAGTCGGCGTAGGTGACGTAGCGGTCGAAGATGTTCTGACCGTACTCGCTGTAGCTCTCCAGGTAGGCGGTCTGGATCTCCTTGCCGATGAACTCGGCGTAGCGCGGCGCCAGCTGTTCCTTGATGAAGCCGACGTACTTCTGCTCCAGCTCCTGCGGGAACTGCTCGCGCTCGATCTGTTGCTCCAGCACGTACATCAGGTGCACCGGGTTGGCGGCCACCTCGGTGGAGTCGAAGTTGAAGACCTTGGAGATGATCTTGAAGGCGAAGCGCGTGGAGATGCCGTTCATGCCCTCGTCGACGCCGGCGAAGTCGCGGTACTCCTGGTAGCTCTTGGCGCGCGGGTCGGTGTCCTTGAGGTTCTCGCCGTCGTACACCTGCATCTTGGAGAACAGGGAGGAGTTCTCGGGCTCCTTCAGGCGCGTGAGCACCGAGAACTGCGCCATCATCTTGAGCGTGCCCGGCGCACAGGTGGCCTGCGAGAGCGAGGAGTGGCGGATCAGCTTCTCGTAGATCTTGATCTCTTCCGACACGCGCAGGCAGTAAGGCACCTTGACGATGTAGATGCGGTCGAGGAAGGCCTCGTTGTTCTTGTTGTTGCGGAAGGCCTTCCACTCGCTCTCGTTGCTGTGCGCCAGCACGATGCCGTCGAACGGGATGGCACCGAAGCCTTCGGTGCCCTTGAAGTTGCCTTCCTGCGTGGCGGTCAGCAGCGGGTGCAGCACCTTGATCGGCGCCTTGAACATCTCCACGAACTCCATCAGGCCCTGGTTGGACAGGCACAGGCCGCCGGAGTAGCTGTAGGCGTCGGGGTCGTCCTGCGCATAGGTCTCGAGCTTGCGGATGTCGACCTTGCCCACGAGCGAGCTGATGTCCTGGTTGTTCTCGTCGCCCGGCTCGGTCTTGCTGACACCGATCTGCCGCAGCACCGAGGGGTGGCGCTTGACCACGCGGAAGCGCCGGATGTCGCCGCCGTATTCCTCCAGCCGCTTGACCGCCCAGGGACTCATGATGCGGTTGAGATAACGCCGCGGGATGCCGAACTGCTCTTCGAGCAGCGGCGCGTCTTCCACCGGATCGAACAGGCCCAGCGGCGACTCGTTCACCGGTGAGCCCTTGATGGCGTAGAACGGGACCAGCTCCATCAGCTGCTTGAGCCGTTCGGCGATGGAGCTTTTGCCCCCGCCCACCGGCCCGAGCAGGTAGAGGATCTGCTTCTTCTCTTCAAGGCCCTGCGCGGCGTGGCGGAAATAGGACACGACCTGCTCGATCGAGTCCTCCATGCCGTAGAACTCGGCGAAGGCCGGATAGACCTTGATGACCTTGTTGGCAAACAGGCGAGAGAGCCGCGGGTCGTTGCGCGTATCGACCATCTGCGGTTCGCCGATGGCCTTGAGCATGCGCTCGGCCGGAGTGGCGTAGGCCAAAGGGTTGCGCTTGCACTCGGCGAGATACTCTTCCAGCGACATTTCTTCTTCGCGGGTGCGTTCGAAGCGGGCACTGAAGCTGCTGATGACGTCCATGGCGACCTCCTGTGGGATGCAGCGTTGGATCACGACGCAGGCATCAGGTTCACAGAAATTCGGTCGCGTGAAAACCCCCCGTGTTGCGTATGGCGTGAAAGATTGGGCGCCGCGGGTCGCAGCGTGGCCTCGGTCTCAGGCCAGCGCGGCTTCAATGTCGCCGGCCAGCTTCTCCGGCGCGTCCTGCGGTGCGTAGCGTTTGATCACGCGTCCGTCCCGGCCCACCAGGAACTTGGTGAAGTTCCACTTGATGGCCTTGCTGCCCAGAAGGCCGGGGGCCTCGGCAGTAAGCCAGCGGTACAGCGGGTGGGCCTCACCGCCGTTGACGTCGATCTTGCCCATCATCTGGAAGCTCACCCCGTAGTTGCGCTGGCAGAACGTGGCGATCTCGCCGTTGCTGCCCGGGTCCTGGCCGCCAAACTGGTTGCACGGGAAACCCAGCACCACCAGGCCCCGGTCGCCATAGGTCTGGTGCAGCTGTTCCAGCCCGGCGAACTGCGGGGTGAAGCCGCAGGCGCTGGCGGTGTTGACGATGAGCATGGGCTGGCCGCGGTACTTCGAAAGCGGTACCGGCCGGCCGTCGATCGACTGGGCCTCGAATTCGTAGATGCTGGACACCGGAAGCGCTCCTCATTGGGTGGATGGTGTGGCGGGGGCCGTTTCATGCGGACCTCACAGGCTGGAACTGTGTCACGTTGTGGCGCTTCGCAAGCGGACCAGGGCAGAGTCCGGGATGGCCGAACGGGCATACTCGTGGGAGTTGGGTAGTCCCTTTGTATTCGGTGGAGAGGTGAATGGCAGGCTCATTTTCGTTGGCCCTGGTCGGTTTTCCCGAGAGCGAATCGGCCACGTTCGAGTCGTTCTTCCGGCTGGCGGCCCGCCGTCCGCCCGCCTATGTGGTGCAGGACGAGGTGCTGGACGCCGAGGTGCTGGTGGTCAACGCGGACAACGCCCAGGCCGTGCACCTGGTGCGACATGCCGAGCTGCAGGGCAAGGTGCTGCTGATCGGCCACAGCGACGCTGGCACCGGCTGGCCGCTGCAGCGCAAGCCGGTGAAGCTGGTGGGGGTGCTGGCGGCGCTGGACGTGCTGGTGGGTGCGCGGCCGCGGCCGGCCGCCACGACTCCAGTCGCACCGCGCCGCGGGGCCGACCGCGGATTTGCCGCGACCGAGCCGCTGACCGGTGCCGCGGTGTCTCCGCCGCCGGTGGTGCGCACGCGCCGCCTGTCGGCCGACACCGAATTCCCGCCCACCCGGCCCATGGTGAGGGAGCGCCCGCAACCGCCCGCACCGCCGGTGCTGCGCAAGGTCGTGGCGCGTACGCCGTCGGCTCCGTCGCAGCCGGTGGGGGTGATGCGGGTCACCGATTTCGGGGCGCTGGACCCGGTGCCCGCACCCGCCCCATCCTCCCGCGCGCCATCGTCCCGATCCACGCGCTCCCGGAACAGCCGGACGTCGGAGCAGGTGCCGGAGGTGCAGCGCGGTGACGTGCTGCTGGTGGCCGAGAGCCTGGTGGAGGGCCGCATCCTGCACAAGCGCTTCAAGCGCTACGGCCTGAACATCGACTGGTCGCGCGAGGCGCCCCAGGCGCTGGCCCTTCTGAAGGCGCATCCCTACCGCCTGGTGGCCATCGACCGCATCAAGGGCGAGACCGACGCTTACTCGGTCTGCCGCAGCGCCAAGCAGCGCAAGCTGCCCAATGGCCACGCACCGGTCGTCCTGATGTTCGCTCCCACGGCCGGCAGCATGGACCGCATCAAGGCCGGCCTGGCCGGCTGCGACGCCTACCTCTCCCGTTCGGTGGGCGAGGCCGAGTTCTACCGGGTGCTCGCGCAGCACCGCCTGGTCAGCCTGGACGGCTTCGAGCGGACCAACATCGGCTTCTAGCCGTGCAGGTCGTCCCGGCGGGCGATCTCCAGCAGGCGCTCCAGCTCCACGCCATGGTGGCGCTGGTTGTGCTGGTGCCACTTCATGATCAGCCACATGAAGCCGGCCACCAGCAGGCCGAACGCCGTGATGGCTGCAAAGGCCGACAGGCCGGCGGCGGTCGAGAAGCTGTAGAGCGCGCCCAGGCCCAGGATGCAGGCCTGCTCGTTGAAGTTCTGCACCGCGATCGAGCGGCCCGCGCCCATGAGGTTGTGGCCGCGGTGCTGCAGCAGCGCATTCATCGGTACCACCAGGAAACCACCCAGGCCGCCCAGCAGCACCAGGAAGGGCGCGGCGACCCAGACGTTGTCGATGAAATTCATCAGGATCACGAGCAGGCCCATGCCGATGCCCAGCGGCATCACGCGCGTGGCCTGGTCCAGCCGCATGCGCAGCGAGGCCACCACCGCGCCCACCGCCGTGCCCAGCGCCACCACGCCCACCAGGCTGGAGGCCTGGGTGGTGGTGTAGCCCAGCGCGGCGCCGGCCCAGGCCAGCACGATGTAGCGCAGGTTGCCGCTCACGCCCCAGAACAGCGTGGTGGTGGCCAGCGAGATCTGGCCCAGGTGGTCCTTCCAGAGCCGGCCGTTGCAGCGCCAGAAATCGGGCAGCAGCTCCAGCGGGTTGCTGGGCATGGGCCGCGGCGTCACACCGGTCAGGGGGATGCGCAGGTTGAACATCGCGGCCAGCGCGTACACGGCCACGAGCATGGCGATCGCGGCCTCGGCCGGGCGGTCGATGCCGGTGCTCAGGCCCGGCAGGTCGACGGCCAGCAGCAGGCCCGACAGGTACGGCCCCACCAGCTGGCCCCCCAGCAGCACACCCAGGATGATGGAGGCGATGGTCAGGCCCTCGATCCAGCCGTTGGCCTTGACCAGTTGCGAGGGCGGCAGCAGCTCGGTGAGGATGCCGTATTTGGCGGGTGAGTAGGCGGCGGCACCCAGGCCCACCAGGGTGTACGCCAGCAGTGGGTGCACACCCACCAGCATCAGCAGGCAGCCTGCGACCTTGATCGCATTGCTGATGAACATCACCTGGCCCTTGGGCCGTGCGTCCGCGAAGGCCCCCACGAACGGGGCGAGGGCCACGTAGAACAGGGCGAACAGGGGGACGAGGGCGGCGCTCTGCCACTCGGGGGCGTGGCGGCTGCGCAGCAGCTCGATGGCGGCCACGAACAGCGCGTTGTCAGCCAGGGAGCTGAAGAACTGCGCCGTCATGATGGTGTAGAAGCCGCGCTTCATCGAGGGTCTTGTTGTGTCCGGCGTTCGGTGTCCGGGGGGTGGCGGCTGCGGGGGCCTCGGGCTGTCTCCAACGATGCGGCGGTTATAGCACGCCACCCGGGCCGTCCCACCCCGGTGCGGGGCCTTGTTGCGCCCGGTGGCAGTGGCGCCTCGGGAAGCGGTGGCGGTTGTGTCAGTTTGGCGCAAGAAAGGGTTGGAACGGGTCTTGCGGCCGGCCCCGGACCCCACAAGAGGAGACATCCAAATGATCAGCATCGACAAGGCGCTGCTGCGACAGCTGCTGTTGATAGAGCGCCCCTGGGAAGTTCGCGACTACCGGCTGGACGTGCGCAAGCGCCGCTGTGATGTCTGGATCGGCCAGGAACCCGAACGCGGCTGGTTCGGCCGGCCCAAGGCGGCGCCGGTGGGGGAGGTGGCGGTCTGGCAGCACCTGGCGCTGGGCCCGCTCCGCTTCCACCTGCATGTGACCCTGCCGCCCGGCTTCGAGTCCCGGGGCATCGGCTGGATGGGCGAGCCCGGCATGCCGTTCACCCGGGCACTGGCGGCGCGGGTGTTCGCCCTGTTCGGTGAGGGCGTGCCGCTGCAGTCGGTCTGCACGCTGCTGGACCTGAGCCTGCAGGATGTCTGGCGTTACCGCTACGCATTGGACACCGGGCGCGCCGGCGGCGGTGACTCCGAGTCTCCGGCGCGCCCGGCGGAACCTGCCGCCCCGCTCGCCGAACCGGCCCCCGCCAGCACCGCGGTGCCCGACGTGACCGACCCGGTCTGGCTCCGCCTGCTCGACGGCGACCTGAGCCTGGATATCAAGGTGCTCAGCCTCAAGCTGATGCTGACCAAGCTGCGCTCGCAACTCGACCTGATCCACGACGAGGAAGTGCGCCTGCTCAAGCTCAAGGAGTTGCACCGCTATTTCGTCAAAAACGAGCGCGTGCTCACCCACGAACTGGACCAGCTGCGGCTGGGTTGACCCGACATGAACGCACCCCGAACCCCGCCGGCGCGGCCCGTCAGCGGCACGCTGATGGACCTGCAGGACACCCTGGTGGCGATCCGCAGCGGCGCCTACCTCTCGATCGCGGCCGACGAGGCCCTGCTGCGCCGCCTGCCGCCGGGCAACTGGCTGGCCGGCAGCATCCCCTACTTCATGTCGCAGGACGGTGGCCAGACCTCGCGCGAAAAGCTCTTCGTGACCGAACTGCCCACCCACGCCGGCACGCCGCAGCTGCGCTGGTACGACGCGGCCAACCTGCACAAGGTGGCGCTGGACGCGCCGGCGCACGGCCTGACGGTGCTGATCTTGCCGGCCTTTTCCGAAGTGCATTCGCGCTTCGCGCGCGAGGCGCCGGCCTTCGAGGACATGTACATGAAGCCCCTGGTGGGCTGGATCGCGGGCGTGCACCTGGACGACCTGGGCCAGGCCGTGCCGGTGGTGGCCAACGGCCAGACCCTGGTGTTCAGCCACGAGAAGGCGCTGGCGGTGCACATCCCGCTGCCCGAGTCCATCTACCCGCGCATCGACATCCTCAACCTGTTCCGGCCGGGCGGCGGCGATGCGATCCGCTTTCCGTCCACCGGCTTCTCGGCGCAGGAGTGCTTCGTCAACGGGCAGCTGGTGAACTTGGCCCAGTACCTGGCGCAGAAAGGCGTCGATACCCGACTGCCACTGGTGGCCGACTATTCGGGCGCGATGATCAACGTCTCCTTCAAGGCGGTGGACGCGGCAGCCGGGCGGGTGGATTTCTACGCCCCGGTGTTCGACGACGTGGAGTACCGCATCGCCGAACCGGTGCCCGACTACGCCCGGGCGTTCGCCCAGTCGCTGCCGGGCGACGCGCTGGGCGCGCGCTGGAGCTGCAACTGCATCCTCAACTACCTGTACGGCGGGCTCGAAGGCCAGCGCACCGGGCCGATCACCGGCCCCATGACCTTCGGCGAGATCGCCTACCAGCTGCTCAACCAGACCATGGTCTACGTGAACCTGGAGAAGTTGTAGAAGCGGCGCTGCAGCGACATGAATCGGCCTGCGGGGCGGTGGCACCCGTCCGTGTTTGTGCGACAGTCGGCGCTTTCCGCCGACCACGCCCACCGCACCTCCGCCCGGTTCCGCCATGCCCCGCCCGATCCTCGCCACCGTCCACCCCGAAGCGCTTGAACACAACCTGAGCCAGGCCCGCCTGCGCGCGCCCGACGCCCGCGTCTGGGCGGTGGTCAAGGCCAACGCCTACGGCCACGGCATCGAGCGCGTGGTGCCGGCGCTGCGCAGTACCGACGGCTTCGCGATGATCGACCTGGCCGAGGCCGAGCGTGTGCGCGCGCTCGACTGGCGCGGGCCCGTGCTGCTGCTCGAAGGCGTTTTCGAGCCGCGCGACCTCGAACTCTGCTCGCGCCTGAACATCTGGCACGCGGTGCACTGCACCGAACAGATCGATTGGCTCGCCGCGCACAAGACGCATGCGCCGCACCGCGTCTTCCTCAAGCTCAACAGCGGCATGAACCGCCTGGGTTTCCGGCCCGACGCCTTCCGCGCCGCCTGGGCCCGGCTGAACGCGCTGCCCCAGGTGGAGGAGATTTCGCTGATGACGCACTTCAGCGACGCCGACGGCCCGCGCGGCATCGCCCACCAGCTCGCCGCGTTCGAGGCGGCCACGGAGGACCTGCCGGGCGAGCGCAGCCTGTGCAACAGCGCGGCCATCCTGCGCCATGCGGCCAGCCCGCTGCGCGGCGTGGGCGCCAGCACACTGGCGGCCGACTGGGTGCGCGAAGGCATCGCGCTCTACGGCGGCGCGCCCGACCACCCGGAGCACACGGCGGCCACCTGGGGCCTGCGGCCCACCATGACCCTGACCACCCGGATCATCGGGGTGCAGAGCCTGCAGCCCGGCGACACTGTGGGCTACGGCTCGGCCTTCACCGCCGACGCTCCCATGCGCATCGGCGTCGCCGCCTGCGGCTACGCCGACGGCTACCCGCGCCATGCCCCCACCGGCACACCGGTGCTGGTGAATGGCGTGCGCACGCGCACGATCGGGCGGGTCAGCATGGACATGGTCACCGTCGACCTGGCGCCGCTGGACGCCGCGGGCGTGCCGGCCGGCATGGGCAGCGAGGTCGTGCTCTGGGGCGTCTCGCCGACCACCGGCGCCGAACTGCCGGTCGACGAGGTGGCGCGATCGGCCGGCACCATCAGCTACGAGCTGCTCTGCGCCGTGGCCCCGCGCGTGCCGTTCATGTGATCCCCCCGCGCCGCCTGCGGCGTCACCCCCCAGGGGGCGATGCGAGTGGCCCGGCGAAGCCGGTTCCACCACATCCTGGCCGTGCACACGACAGTGACCGGTTACCAAGCAGGTTTATTTGCAGGGCACCTCACGGACTTGGGACGCGCTGGCAGGACAATCGATTGCATAACCTGATCGAAAGCCTGATGTGAACTCCGCCACCGCCGCCCTGACCGCCCCGCTGAACCTGCTGCGCGGTCTGCCCTATGTCGCCTGGATCATCCTGTACTGCGCCCTCACCTGGGGCATCTTCGGGGCGCTGCTCGGGGCGGTGACCCCCAACCTGCGCGCCCAGATGGGTGTGTCCTTCCAGCAGATGGGCTGGCTGATGGCGATCTGGAGCGCTGGCGGCGCCGTCGGCTCGCTGCTGGGCGGCGCCATCGCCAAGCGTTTTCCGCCGCGCCGCCTGCTGCGCGCCTACACCGCGGCCGTGGTGGTGGCGCTGGCGGGCGTGCTGCTGGCGCCCAGTTTCGGCTGGCTGGCCTTCTTCATGGTGACCATCGCCACCTTCGAGACCGCGCTGTTCACCGTCGGACACGGCCTGCTGGCCGAACTGAGCGACGAACCCGAGCAGCGCGCCCGCATCATCAGCCTGGTCGACGTCGGTTACAGCCTGGGCACCATGTTCTCGCCGCTGATGGCGGCCGCCGTGCTCGCGGCCAACCCGAGCTGGCGCGGTCCCTATGTGGTGTTCGGTTTCATGGCGCTGGTGATGCTGCTGATGACGCTGCAGCGCCGTTACCTGCGCACCGTGGCCTTCCGCAGCGACCACGCGCATGCCGAGGCCACCGGCCAGGTTCACCAGCCGCTGGACTACGGTGGCCTGCTGCGCCAGCCGGTGGTGCGCTGGGTGCTGTTCGCCGGGGTCTGCAGCGGCCTGTGCGAGTGGGGCCAGTACTTCTGGTTCGTGAGTTTCGCCACCGAGGCGCTGGGCGAGAGCGACCAGGTGGCCCGCATGGCCCTGGGCTTCCTGATGGCCGGCATGGTCACCGGCCGGGTGTGGCAGGCCTTCGTGCACAGCCGCTGGAGCATGGAACAGAAGATCCAGGGCCTGGGCGCGCTGGCGGCGCTGGCGATCACGGGTGTCTGGCTGAGCCCGGCCGATGCGCCCTTCGTCTGGCTGGCGCTGTGCAACTACTTCACCGGCCTGGGCGTCTCGGTGGGCTTCCCGATCCTGCTGGGCATCGCGCTGCGCGGTTTTCCGCAGGAGGCGCCGCGCCTGTCGGCCCTGCTGATGATTTCCTTCACCGTCGGGGCCCAGATCGCGGCCCTGCTGATGGGCGAACTGGCCGAACACTTCGGCCTGCGTGCGGCCTACGCGGTGTTGGTGGCGGCGGCGCTGAGCTTCTTCGGAGCGGCCTGGGTGCTGGCGCGACAGCGCCGCTGAGCTACGGTCGCCGGCAGGCAAAGGGGTCTTGTACCCCTGGGGGTATAAATGTATACTGCGGCAGGTATAGGAGATTGCCATGCCCGCCCGTGCACATGCCCCGTCTGTTCCGTCCCTGATGCCGGCCCGCGCCGCACGCCTGCTGCTGGCTTCCGGCCTGCTGGCCCTGGGCGCCGCCCGGGCCGCCGACCCTGCCCCCGCCACCGCGGGCCCACAGGTGCCGGTGATCGTCGTCGGCGCGCAGGCCGTGGCGGGCAGCGCCGAATTCGACGGCAGCCTGCAGGCGGTGCGCCAGAGCGTGCTCTCGGCCCAGGCCAGCGGCCGCATCGCCACGCTGTCGGTCAAGGCGGGTGACCGCGTCAAGGCCGGCCAGGTGCTGGCCGTCATCGACGACCGCGCCACCCAGGCCGGCGTGGCCCAGGCGCAGGCCGGTGTCGCGCAGGCCCAGGCCAGCCTGGCCAACGCCAAGGCCGCCTACGAACGGACCAGGGAACTGCGCACGCAGGGCTTCATCGCCCAGGCCGCGCTCGATTCGGCGCTGGCCCAGTTCCGTGCCGCCGAAGCCGGTGCCGCCGCCGCCCGCGCCGGCCAGACCCAGGCCAGCGTGGCCCAGGGCTTCACCCGCCTGACCGCGCCCTGGGATGGCTGGGTGCTGGCCACCCACGCCGAAGCCGGTGCGCTGGCCATGCCCGGCGCGCCCATCCTCACCGTCTACGCGCCGCAGCCCATGCGCGCCGTGGTGCACGTGCCAGCGTCCTTGCAGCCGCTGGCGCTGGCGGCCCAGAAGATCGAGGTGCAACTGCCCGGGACCGACCGTTGGGTCGTGCCTGCGGCCAAGACCACCGTGCCGGCCGCCGACCCGGTGTCGCAGACCGTGGAGTGGCGCCTGAACCTCAGCGACGCCGATGGCGCGGACCAGGTGCCGGGTCGCCAGGTCAAGGTGCGTTTCACTGGCAGTGCCGCCCAGGCCGTGCCTCAGCGTCTGGTGGTGCCGGCCACGGCCTTGCTGCGCCGCGGCGAGCTGACCGGCGTCTACGTCGTCACCGCCAAGGGCGAATCCGGGCATGGCTTCGCTTTGCGCGCGGTGCGCACCGGCGCCACCCAGGGCGACGGGGTCGAGGTGCTGGCGGGCCTGAAGGCCGGCAACCAGGTGGCGCTCGACCCCGTGCGCGCGGGCCTGTCCGGCGCAACGCCCGTGGCGAAGTAAGAGGCGACCGCCATGGGCCACACACAGGATGCAACGACGCTGGAGAAGCTGGGCTTCTCCGGTTCCGTGGCGCGGGCCTTCCAGGCCAACGCCATCACGCCGCTGCTGGCGCTGGTCGCGCTGCTGCTGGGCTTGTTCGCCGTGCTGGTCACCCCGCGCGAAGAAGAGCCGCAGATCAACGTGACCATGGCCAACGTGATGATTCCTTTCCCCGGCGCGTCCAGTGCCGACGTGGAGAAGATGGTCGCGGCCCCGGCCGAGCACGTGCTCTCGCAGATCCAGGGCATCGAACACACCTATTCCGTCGCGCGCCCCGGCGTGGCCGTGCTGACGGTGCAGTTCAAGGTGGGTGTGCCGCGCACCGAGGCGCTGGTGCGCCTGTACGACGTGCTCAACGCCAACCAGGACTGGCTGCCCCAGGGCCTGGGCGTGATGACACCCATCGTCAAACCCAAGGGCATCGACGACGTGCCGGTGCTCGCTGCCACGCTGTGGACGGCCGACGCGCAGAGCGCGCACGACCTGGAGCGCGTGGCGCACGCGGTGGAAACCGAGCTCAAGCGCGTGCCCGGCACGCGCGAGGTGGTCACCATCGGCGGTCCGGGCCGCGCGGTGCACGTGTGGCTCAACCCGAACCAGCTGCGCGAACGCGGCGTCAGCGTGCAGCAGCTGCACGGTGCCATCGCCGCGGCCAACCAGGCGCTGCCCTCGGGTTCGGTGGTCAACCCCAACCCGGCCACGGGCGAGCCCGGCATGCTGTCGGTGGAGACCGGCGAGTTTCTGCAGAGCGAAAGGGACGTCGGCGACATCGTGGTCGGCGTGTCCAGCCAAGGCGGGGCGGCCCGCCCGGTCTACCTGCGCGAAGTGGCGCGGGTGGAAGCCGGGGCGCAGCTGCCGCAGCGCTATGTGTGGTTCACCCCCGGTGCAGCCGACGCGGCACACGCCGGCCAGCAGGGCCAGAACCACCCGGCCGTGACCATCACCGTGACCAAGAAGCCCGGCGAAAACGCGGTGGACGTGGCGCGCGGCGCCGCCGAGCGGCTGGAGAACCTGAAGAACACGGTCATCCCCGACGACGTGCAGGTCAGCATCACCCGCGACTACGGCCAGACCGCGGCCGACAAGGCCAACAAGCTGATCCAGAAACTCATCTTCGCCACCGCCAGCGTGATCGTTCTGGTGGGCCTGGCGCTGGGCCGGCGCGAGGCGGTCATCGTCGGCGCGGCGGTGATCCTCACGCTCACGGCCACGCTGTTCGCGTCCTGGGCCTGGGGCTTCACGCTCAACCGCGTCTCGCTGTTCGCGCTCATCTTCTCCATCGGCATCCTGGTGGACGACGCCATCGTGGTGGTGGAGAACATACATCGCCATGGGGCGATGTATGTTTCGGCGCAGGCTCGTATCGCCGAAGGCGATGTGAAGGCCGCGACAGCGGCCGGCCGTAGCCAAAACATCCCGTGGGCCGTCATCATCCCGCGCGCCGTGGACGAGGTGGGCGGTCCCACCATCCTGGCCACCTTCACCGTCATCGCGGCGCTGCTGCCCATGGCCTTCGTGACCGGGCTGATGGGCCCGTACATGAGCCCCATCCCCATCAACGCCAGCATGGGCATGGCGATCTCGCTGGCCATCGCCTTCACCGTCACGCCCTGGCTGGCCTTGAAGCTGACGAAGACGGAAATGCATGCCGCCCACGGCCCCGGCAAGCTGACCCGCGCGCTGCAGAACACCTTCACGCGCCTCCTCACGCCCTTCCTGCAGAGCGCGCGCAAGCGCTGGCTGCTGGCCGGTGGCATCGTCGCGGCCCTGCTGCTCTCGGTGGGGCTGGCGCTGGTGCAGTGGGTGGTGCTCAAGATGCTGCCCTTCGACAACAAGAGCGAGTACCAGGTGGTGGTGGACATGCCCGCCGGCACCCCGCTGGAAGGCACCACCGCCGCGCTGCAGGACATGACCGCCTTCCTCGCGCAACAACCCGAGGTGGCCCACGTGCAGGGCTACGCCGGCACGGCCAGCCCCATCACCTTCAACGGCCTGGTGCGCCAGTACTACCTGCGTGCCGAGGCCGAAGGCGGCGACCTGCAGGTCAACCTGGTCGGCGCGCACGACCGCAGCGAGAAGAGCCACGCCATCGCGCAGCGCCACCGCCCGGCGCTGGAGCAGATCGCCGCCGCCCACGGCGCGCGCGTCAAGGTGGTGGAGGTGCCGCCCGGCCCGCCGGTGATGTCGCCCATCGTGGCCGAGGTCTACGGGCCGGACGACAAAGGCCGCGCCGAACTGGCGCAACGTGTGGCCAGGGCCTTCAAGAGCACGCCCGACATCGTGGGCGTGGACACTTCGCTCAAGGAGCACGCGCCGCGCGCCTTCCTGCGCATCCAGCGCCAGCGCGCCGAGTCGCTGGGCATCCCGGTGCAGGCGATCGCGCAGACCGTTTACGCCGCACTCTCGGGGTCCGACGCCGCCTGGCTGCACGACGGCCATGCCAAGTTCGCGGTGCCGGTGCGCATCCAGCTGCCGCGCGAAGCGCAGGTCGGCCTGGACGCCCTGCTGGCGCTGCCCATGAAGGCCGCAACACCGGATGGAAAGGGCGCCATGGTGCCGCTGTCCGAACTCGTGACCGTCGAGCGCGGTGTGATCGACCAGCCGCGCTTCACCAAGGATCTGCTGCCCGTGACCTACGTCTTCGGCGACATGGCCGGTGAACTCGACTCGCCGCTGTACGGCCTGTTCGGCATCCGCCCGGCGCTGAAAGACGCGGCCCTGCCCAACACCGGAGAACTCGGCGAGTACTGGATCTCGCAACCGAAAGACCCGTACCGCCAGTACGCGGTGAAGTGGGACGGCGAGTGGCAGATCACTTACGAAACCTTCCGCGACATGGGTGCCGCCTACGGCGTCGGCCTGATCCTGATCTACCTGCTGGTGGTCGCGCAGTTCAAGAGCTACCTCACGCCGCTGATCATCATGGCGCCCATCCCGCTGACCATGATCGGCGTCATGCCGGGCCACGCGCTGCTGCAGTCGCAGTTCACCGCCACGTCCATGATCGGCATGATCGCGCTGGCCGGCATCATCGTGCGCAACTCCATCCTGCTGGTGGACTTCATCGAGCTGGAAACCGCGCGCGGCGTGCCGTTCGCGCAGGCCGTGGTGCAGTCCGCCGCGGTGCGCGCGCAGCCCATCGCGCTGACCGGTCTGGCCGCCATGATGGGCGCCTTCTTCATCCTCGACGACCCCATCTTCAACGGCCTGGCGATCTCGCTGATCTTCGGCATCGCCGTGTCCACGATGCTGACGCTGGTCGTCATCCCGGTTCTCTACTACGCCGTGTACCGCAACAAGTACCAAGCGGCGTGACGCTGTGTAGTTCCACTTTCATCAAGGAGTCTGAAATGACCGTCGAACGCCTCATCCGCATCATGGCCGGCACCGTCGTGCTGGTCTCGCTCGCCCTGGGTTACCACGGCAGTCCCATCTTCGTCAGCGAATGGTTCCTCGCGCTGACCGCCTTCGCCGGCTTCAACCTGGCGCAGTCGGGCGTCACCGGTTTCTGCCCGCCCGCGATCCTGTTCAGGAAGATGGGTGTGCCGGAAGGCGGCTCGGCCTGCAGCACCGGAAAATGACGCTGTCCTGATCCACCCCGTCCCGAGGAGTGCCATGTCCAGTCCCACCCCGTTGAAGTTCCTCATGCCCGGCTGGTTCTCGCTGGTCATGGGCCTGTGCGGCCTGTCGCTGGCCTGGCACCGCGCAGCGCCGCTGCTGGGCGACATGGCCGAGGGGCTGGCGCTGGTGGCGGGCCTGCTGGCGCTGGGGGTGTTTCTCGTGCTGCTGGGGGCCTCGCTGCTGCGCTGGCAGCGCCATCCGGCGGCGCTGGCCGAGGACCTGAAGCACCCCGTGCGCCACGCTTTCGTGGCCGCATTCCCGGTGTCGCTGCTGCTGCTGGCGACGGTCGGGGTGGCACTGGGCGGTGCTTCGGGCGCGCCGTCCGTTCTGTGGCGCGCGCTCTGGTGGGCCGGCAGCCTGTTGCAGCTCTGGGCCACGCTGTGGGTGCTGGGCCGCTGGCTCGTGCCCGCGGTCGGCGCCACCCCGGGCAACACCGGCTTGTGGCCGTCGGTCACGCCGGTGCTGTTGATCCCGGTGGTGGGCAATGTGCTCGCGCCGCTGGCCGGCGTGCCGCTGGGCCATGGGGGGTGGGCCGCGGCGCAGTTCGGCATCGGGGCTTTCTTCTGGCCGTTGGTGCTGGCCCTGGTCCTGGCGCGTCGCATCACTCACAGCCCACTGCCCGACCGCCTGCTGCCGGCCTGGATGATCACCGTCGCGCCGCCGGCCGTGATCGGCCTGGTGCTGTCCCAACTGGTCGAGCGAGGCGAGGCGCCGCTGTGGGCCGTGCAGGCGCTGTGGGGCGTTGCGCTGTTCTTCCTGCTGTGGGTGCTGCCGGTGCTCAAGCGCGCGGTGGCGCAGCCTTTCGGCATTCCGTTCTGGGGCCTGTCGTTCCCGCTCGCGGCCTTCACCACGCTGACCCTGCGCCTGCTGGGTTTGCAGGAACCGGCGGGCGGGCTGCTGCAGACCGGGGCGGTGCTGCTGCTGGCCGCGACTTCGATGGTGGTGCTCTGGCTGGGCTTTGCCACCGTGCGCGGCCTGCGCGACGGCTCGCTGCTGGCGCCTGAACCGGTGGCCAGCATCACCCCGGTGGCCGCCTGAGGCCGAACGGAGCCGCCCGTGACCACACCGCGTACCCTTGCCACCGAGCGCAAGGCCGAGCTGTTGCACCGCCTGCGCCGCGCCGAAGGCCAGGTGCGCGGCCTGCAGAAGCTGCTGGAGGAGGGCGCCGACTGCGCCAAGATAGCGCAGCAGCTGCTGGCCACCCGGCATGCGCTGGACAGCACCTATGTTCGGCTGAACCTCTCGCTGGCCGAACAGGCGCTGACCGCGGGCGGCGCGGCCGCCGCCGATCCGCAGACGGTCAGCGAGGTGCTGGCGCGTCTGCAGGACAAGCTGGGCCGCTCGCGATAGGCTGGTGGCGCCGGGGGCGATGCATCTGGTTGCAGCCTGGGTTGAAGGTGCTTTGGTATGCTGGCCGTCCTCTGAAAACCGACCCGTTTCACCGATGAAAACCGTCCTCGCCACCGCCTTGCTGCTTTCCCTCGCCGCCTGCTCGTCCACCCCCAAGGCCGAGTGGGTCAAACCCAACGCCAGCAAGGACGAGACCTACACCCAGCTCTCTGATTGCCAATACCAGGTTGGCCTGGCCAAGGTGCCCGAGGGCGAGCGCGAGCAGATGGTGGCCCACTGCATGCGCGGCAAGGGCTACCGCTACGTGGCCATCCCCGCCGCCAAGTGAGCACGGTCTGGAGTTCCTGAGTTCCGCGCCGTTGCTGGCGGCCGCCGCGTTCGGCGCGGGGGCGCTCAACGCCATCGCCGGCGGCGGCAGTTTCCTCACCTTTCCCGCGCTGGTCTTCACCGGCGTGCCGCCCATCGTCGCCAACGCCACCAGCGCGCTGGCGGTGAGCCCGGGCTACCTGGGCAGCACCCTGGGCTTCAAGGCCGAATTGCGCGAGCTGCCGGTGCAGCGCCTGCGCCGCGAAACGCTGATTGCGGCCGTCGGCGGCGTCGCGGGTGCCTTGCTGCTGCTGGTCACGCCGGCCCGGTTGTTCACCGGCATCGTGCCCTGGCTGCTGCTCTTCGCCACCGTGTTGTTCGCGGCCGGTCCGGCCATCGCCCGCCGGGCCCAGGCGGCCTCCGCGGGTGGCCATGGGCTGGCGCGCTGGCGCGAGCCGGGCCTGCTGGCGGTGGCCATCTACGGTGGCTACTTCAACGGCGGGCTGGGCATCCTGCTGATGGCGCTGTACACGGTGGCCGGCGAGACACGGCTGAACACCGTCAACGCGCTCAAGAACCTCAACTCGCTGGTGCTCTCGTGGCTGTCCGTGGCCGCCTTCGTGGTCGCGGGGGCCATCGCCTGGAAAGAGGGCCTGCTGATGATGGTGGCAGCCACCGCGGGCGGCTACTTCGGCGCGCGCTGGTCCAAGGCGCTGCCCGTGACCTGGGTGCGGCGCGGCGTGATCGTCACCGGCCTGGTGATGAGCGCCGTGTTTTTCTCGAGGCTCTAGAAACCGATCTGGCTTCCCAGGTGCTGCCAGGCCGCCAGCGCCAGGTGGCCCACGGAAAGAGCGTAGCCCACGCCCGCCGCACCGGTGGCCGCCGACAGCAGCAGCGCGATGCCATCGCGGAACAGCCAGCCCAGACTGAGCAGCATCAGGCTGGTGCCGGGCAGCACATTGCCCAGCGGCAATGGCAGGAAGATCAGCGCCGCCATGAGCGCAATCCACAGCGCCCACCAGCACCGGGCGCGCGCGTGGCACAGTGCCTGCCAGCGCGGGCACATCCAGCGCTCGGCGCGTTCGTAGGTCCAGGCCAGCCCGTGCAGGCAGCGGCGCGTCCAGGTTTCATTGAGGGTCAGGCGCGCCAGCCGCTCGGGCAGGGGCAGGGTGTCCCGCCCGCGCAGCCAGGCGCCGGCCAGCGCGAAGATGCCCAGGCTGAGCACCGTGCCCGCCCCAGCGATGGGCGCCGTGCTCAGCAGCGCCATCAGCATCAGCAGCACCGCACCCGATCCTTCGCCGTGCAGCTGCAGCAGTTCGCGCAGCGACAGGCGAAGGGCCTGCGGGCCGTCAGTGGCCGCGCCGCGCAGCCGCTGCGCGATGCTGTCGTTCACCGGATATCCCTCCGGTTGGCGTTCATGCGCTCACAGGCCGCACGGCGCCTTGCTGCGCCGTGGTGCGCCCGACCAGCCAGTGCAGCAGGCCGGCGATGGCCAGCATCGGCACCAGCACCAGGCCCCAGCCGATCCACAGCAGCGGACCGACCCAGGCCATCAGGGCATCGCCGGAGGGCATCACCGCGCCCAGCCACTCCACCAGCGACACCACGAACGATTGCAGCGCGGCGATCGAGGTGGTGTCGACCCAGGGCGCGAGCCAGGCGGGCACGGGCGGCAGCGCCAGTCCGCCGACGGTGCCCGCCGCGCCCTGCAGGGCCCCGGCGTCCACCGCCGACAGCAGCCAGCCGGTGAGCTGGTGCACGAGGGCGATGAAGCCGGTCCACAAGGCCGCCAGCAGCGCGGTGAGGCTCCAGATGAGCGTCTTCATGCGGGGCCGCCTCAGTCGTTGCCGCCGATGCCGAACAGGCTCAGCAGGCTGGTGAACAGGTTGAAGGCCGAGACGAACAGGCCGACCGTGGCCAGCACATAGTTGGTCTCGCCGCCGTTGACGATGCGGCTGGTCTCGAACAGGATCAGGCCCACCGACAACAGGGCCACCATGGCCGAGACGGCCAGCGCCAGCGCGGGCATGGTGAAGAAGTAGGCCACCAGCGCCAGCACGATGGCGATCACCATGCCGGCGAACAGGAAGCCGCCCATGAAGCTGAAGTCGCGGCGCGTGGTCAGCACATAGGCCGAGAGGGCGACGAAGGTCGCGCCCGTGGCGGCCAGTGCGGCCACGATGGTGCCGGCGCCGCCGGGCAGCTCCAGTGTGCGGGCCAGCAGCGGGCCCAGCGTGTAGCCCATGAAGCCGGTCAGCGCGAACACGGCCGGCAGCGCCCAGCCGCTGTTCTGCAACTTGTGCACCGCGAACAGCAGGCCGAAGTAGCCCACCAGCGTGATCACCAGCCCGGGGGCGGGCCAGCTGTTGGCCACCGCGAGCGCGGCGATGCCGGCCGCGAACAGGATCGTCAGCGACAGCAGGGCGTAGGTGTTGCGCAGGACCTTCGCGGCCTGCGGACGGTCCAGCGACAGCGGGCTGCCGGTGGACAGGGAAGGGAAGCGACGGACTTGCGCCATGAGGGTTCTCCTGGAAGGGAACAAAGGGAGGCTGGAAGATAGGGTTTCACGATCAATGTGAAAAGCAGACAATGGCGAAGAATTTTTCCCAAAAAGGCGAAGAATGAACCAGGAACTCAATTACAAGCACCTCTACTACTTCTGGGTCACGGCGAAGGAAGGCGGCATGTCGCACGCGGCGGCGCGGCTGGGCATGGCGGTGCAGACCATCAGCGCGCAGGTGCGGCTGCTGGAACAGTCGCTGGGCCATGCGCTGTTCAAGCCAGCCGGCCGCGGGCTGGCGCTCACCGACGCCGGCCACGCCGCCCTGCAGGTGGCCGAGCAGATCTTCCACCTCGGCGAACACCTGCACACTGCGGTGCGGGACGCCACCAGCCAGACCTCGGTGCGGCTGGTGGTGGGCATCTCGGACGGTCTGGCCAAGCTCGCGGTGCGCGAACTGCTGGCACCCGCGCTGGAGGAGCCGCGGCTGCGCCTGGTCTGCCACGAGGACGATTTCGACGACCTGCTGGCCGACCTCGCGCTGCACCGGCTGGATGTGGTGCTGTCCGACCGGCCCGCGCCGGCCAACCCCAACCTCAAGCTCTACAGCCACGCCATGGGCTCGTCGCCGCTGGGCTGGTACGCGCCCAAGGAATGGCTGGCCCAGGCCCGCAAGGACTTCCCGCGCTGTCTGGCGGAGGTGCCGGTGCTGCTGCCCAGCGCCCATGCCTCGGTGCGCATGCGCATCGACCAGTGGTTCGAGCAGCAGGGCGTGCTGCCGCACGTGGTCGGCGAGTTCGAGGACAGCGCGCTGCTGGCCACCTTCGGCTCCTCGGGCATGGGCGTGTTCCCAGCGTCCGAGCGCATGCGCGAAAAGCTCTCCAGCGGCTACGGCCTGCAGTGGCTCGCACCTTGCGAGGGCGTGCAGGAGCACTTCTATGCCATCGGCACGGCGCGCAAGGTGCAGCACCCGTTGGTGCAGAAGCTGCTGGCGGCGGTGGTGCCCTGAGGCGGTGCGATGAGCCCGACCGTGCTCACCCCGGCCGCCGACATGCCATGGTCCGTCGGAGCGCCATTCCGCATGCGGCCGGGCCTGTCGCGGCTGTCCCCAGCGGAGGCAGGAGTCGCGCCGCCCGCGCTGTTCGTGCGCGACGCACTGGCCGCCGCCTACGCAGACGGCAAGCGGGCCGTGCTCCAGGCGCGGCCGCACCGCGCCTCCTTCGGAGAGGCCGACCCGGCGGTGCTGCAGGCCATCGCCGGGGCCTACGCTGCCCAGACCGGGGTCGCCATCGCACCGGACGCCCGGGCCCTGGCCGAGGGCATGCAGGAGGACTTCGTGGTCCTGCACGACGAGCCCGGCGACGGCTTCCGGGCGCGTTTCCTCTCGGTGTGTTTCCCCTCGAACTGGAACCCGGCCGAGAAGCTGGGCCTGGACTTCAGCGCCATCCATGCGCCGGTGGCCGACAACGCGCTGCTGCAGGCGGGCGCGCGCGGCATCGTCGACATGGCCTTCCGGCAGGCGCCGATGCTGCGCCACGTCTGGCTGCTCACGCCCAATGGCGACCTGGCCCAGCACCCCGAGACGCGCCGGGCGCGCTGGGAGGACGCGCTCGCGGCGGCCGACGCAGCGGGCGCCACGGGCCGCCTGCTCGACCAGGTGTTCTTCCGCGTCGAGCGCCAGACCACGCTGCCGCTGCCGGCGCTGCGGCGCGGCGTGTTCTTCATCCGCGTGATGGTCGCGCCGCTGGCGGAAGTGCTGGCCGTCGCGCCCGGCCGCGCGGCCGAACTGGCCGAGGCGCTGGCCTCGATGAGCGAGGCCGTGGTGGCCTACCGCGGCATGACCGCGGTGCGCGCGCGGCTCTGCGCCGAACTCCGGTCGTCCTGACCACGGAGACAGGGGCCCGCCGGGGGTGGCGACCGGCGTTCCTGGACAGGCGGTGGTTGACAGCGCCTGCGCGAGGGCTTAACTTAACCACATGGTTAAATACGAAGCCGAACTCGACGCCGTCTTCACCGCGCTGGCCCATCCGGCCCGGCGCGCCATGCTGGCGCGGCTGGGGCAGGGCGAGGCGACGGTGGGGCAGCTGGCCGAGCCGCTGGCCATGTCGCTGCCGGCGGTCACCAAGCACCTGAAGGTGCTGGAGCGCGCGCAGCTCATCCACCGCGGGCGCCACGCGCAGTGGCGGCCCTGCCGGCTCAAGGCCGCCCCGCTGAAGGCCGCGTCGGACTGGATCGAGGAACAGCGCCAGGTCTGGGAGGCCCGCCTGGACCGGCTGGAGGACTACCTGCACACCATGGAACCCAAGAAAGGACCCGAACATGAATGAGATCGACCAGCGCACCGTGCTGCTCTCGCGCGAACTGCCCTTCGCCCGCGAGCGCATCTGGACCGCCATGACCCACCCCGACCACGTCAACCGCTGGTGGGGGCCGGACGGTTTCCGCAACGAGGACGTGGAGATGGACTTCCGCGTCGGCGGGCTGTGGAGCTACACCATGGTCGGGCCCGACGGCACCCGTTTTCCCAACCGCGTCTGGTTCAAGGAGATCACGCCGCCCGCGCGCATGGTGTTCGACCACGGCGACGACCAGCGCGTCTGGTTCGAGACCACGGTCACGCTGGACGCAACGGACACCGGCACGCGCGTGACGATCCGGCAGGTGTTTCCCACGCAGGCCGAGCGCGACGAAGTGGTCGAGAAATACGGCGCCATCGAAGGCGGCAAGCAGCACCTGGCCAAGCTGGAGGCTTACGTGCGGGAGCACCTGGCCTGAGGTGCCGGGGCGCGTCAGGCGCGTTGATCGAACAGGGTGCCGAGCATGTCCTGCTCGGTCTTCACCACCTGCAGGCTGGCGGCGAAGCTGTAGAGCGCCATCTTGCCGCCGACCAGGTCTTCGGCGAGATGGCCCAGGTCGCCACCTTCTGCGGCGGCCAGCGTGTCGCGCTCGACGCGCGCCGTCACGCCCCCCGATGCGGGGTTGGCCGTCTGCACCACCTGCTGGCGCTGGAAGCCCGGCGTCTGGGCGTTGGCGATGTTGTGCGCGCCCACGTCCAGCCGCAGCTGCGCGGCGCGCAGGCCGCTCAGGCCGATGGCGGAGGCGGACGATCCGATGGGCGAAGTCATGGTGTGGGTCCGGTTGGGCCGGGCGCAATGGCCCAGAGGGATCTATCGGCGGCTGGCGCGAAAACTGTAGGCACACAAAGGACGGTGCGCGTCAGAGAGCTTGGCCGTACCGCCCCTGCACGGACGCCAGCTCGTCGAGGAGCCGCTGCCGCAGGGCCGCTGGTGCCAGCACCTCGACCTCGCCGCCATAGGACAGCAGACGCCGTGTACCCTGCTCGATCGATTCGACGGGCAGGTGCACCGTGGTCCAGCCCGGTCGTGCTGCGGTCCCGGCCGGCACCGCGCTAGGCACAAAGGGGTGGCGCTCGTTGCGCAGCCAGCCCAGCGCCCGTGGTGAGACGCTGACCACCGCCTGCAGCTGCCGCAGCCCGGTTTCGAAGCGGTCGATCGAGGCTTGCCAGTGCGCCGCCAGATCGAACTGGCGAGGCCGACGGAAGCGGGTGGGCAGCGGCCGCAGGGACTGCACCGCGGAAATACGGTAGGTGCGGACCGCATCCTGCCCAGAGGTGCGCGCAGCCAGGTACCAGGTGCCTGCTTTCATCACGAGCCCCAGCGGCTCCAGCTCGCGCTCACCCGTGCCACGCCAGCTTTCGTAGCGCACCGCGACACGGCGCGAATGCCAGACCGCGTCGGCCAGGCCCCGCAGGTGCTCGGGCGTCTCGCTGCTGCGGTACCAGTCCACCGGATCAATGTGCAGCCGCGCGCCCACGCGCTCGGCCTGCTGCCGCCATTCGGCCGGCAAGGACGCGACCATCTTCAAGCGTGCAGAAGTGGCTGCCGCACCCAGACCCAGATCGGTGGCGGCGGTCGGCAGCCCCGCCAGCAGCAGCGCCTGCGACTCCGGTTCGGTGAGGCCGTTGAGCGTGGTGCTCCAGCCCTCGCGCAGCTGGAACCCGCCCGCCCGTCCCGGTTCACCCCACACCGGCACCCCGGCGGCCGAGAGCTGGTCGATGTCGCGCAGGATGGTGCGGGTGGACACCTCCAGCGTGCGCGCCAGCGCGGGCGCGGTCATGCGGCCGTGCGACTGCAGCAGCATGAGGATCGAAAGCAGTCGGCTGGCTTGCATGGTGCAGGGCGATGGTGTTCTCTAAACATGACACAGGATGTCATGGTAAGAGGCGCAGCATGTGCCCGTCATCCCTCACCACGCTGCTCCATGGAAAACCTGATCCTTTCCGACCTGTCCCACCTCTGGCTGTTCTTCGTTCTGGTGCTGGGCATCATTGCCCTGCCGGGCATGGACATGGCGTTCGTGCTCGGCAGCACGCTGGCCGATGGCCGGCAGGGTGGCGCGGCGGCACTGGCCGGGGTCGTGGCGGGCGGTGTGGCACACACGGTCATGGCCGCGCTGGGCGTGGGGCTGGTGCTGCAGTCCGTGCCCGGCCTGTTCACGCTGATGCTGGTCGGGGGCGCGCTGTACCTGGGCTGGATCGGCGCGTCGCTGGTGCGGGGCGCTTCGGCGCTGGGCGAGGTGGGCGTCAGCCGGTCACGACCGGTCGCCGCCTCCTTCCGGCAGGGCCTGCTGACCTGCCTGCTCAATCCGAAGGCCTATCTGTTCATGGTCGCGGTGTTCCCGCAGTTCGCGCGGCCCGAACTGGGCCCGGTGCTGCCGCAGGCGGTGGCGATGGGCGCCATCGTCGCGGTCACGCAGGCGGCCGTCTACGGCCTGGTCGTGCTCGGAGCGGACCGGGCCCAGGCGGCCCTGCGCGGCAGCGGCCGGGCGCAGGTCGGCGCCATGCGCGGGGTCGGGCTGGTGCTGATGGGGGGCGCGGCGTGGATGCTCTGGCATGGGCTGGTTTCCACCTGAGCGTCGACCTGCCAGCCAACTGGCAGCCAGAACTGGCACGATCACGGCTTCGCCCGATTCCCCATCGCCACCCGAGAGACTTCCATGGAACTCCCCGCCCACCAGCTGAGCATGACCGTGCTCATGACGCCCGACACCGCCAACTTCTCCGGCAACGTGCATGGCGGCACCATCCTCAAGCTGCTCGACCAGGTGGCCTACGCCTGCGCCAGCCGCTACGCCGGCACCTACGTGGTCACGCTCAGCGTCGACCAGGTGATGTTCCGCCAGCCGATCCACGTCGGTGAGCTGGTGACCTTCCTGGCCTCGGTCAACCACACCGGCACCTCGTCCATGGAGGTCGGCATCAAGGTGATCGCCGAGAACATCCGCACCCAGGACAAGCGCCACGTCAACAGCTGCTTCTTCACCATGGTCGCGGTGGACGAGGACCGCAAGCCCACGGTCGTGCCGCCGCTGCGGCCGTTCACACCCGACGAGCGCCGCCGGCATGAAGGGGCGGAGCTGCGCAAGGCGATGCGGCGCGAGATGGAGCAGCGCTTCGCCGCCATCCGCCTGCCGGAGCGCCCTAGCGGAGCAGCGTGAGCGGTGAGCCCGGCTCGCCGGGGCAGGGGCCCATGCCGGCTGCAGCCTCGCGCAGCAGGTCGCGCAGCCAGATCAGGCCCGGGTCTCGGCTGCGGTACTTGTGCCACTGCATGGACTGCTGCAGCTTCTTCATCGACAGCGGCACCGGCAGCAGCGCAATGGGCAGCGTGCCCCGCAGCAGGTGGGCGAGCCGCGCATGCGAGGTGGCGATCAGGTCGGTGCCGACCACGAGGTGCAGCATCGCGCTGAAGCTGTAGGTGGTGAGGCCGATCTCGCGGCTCAGGCCGTGGTCGTTGGCCAGCCAGGTGTCGAACACCGGCAAGCCGCCGTCGGCCGGGACCATCGCGACATGGCGCGCCTGCAGGTAGCGCTCCATTGTCAGCGTGCCTTTCGAAAGCGGGCTGTCTTGCCAGACCACGCACACGAAGCGGTCGTCGAACAGCGGGTCCAGTGGGTGGTCCGGTGAACAGAAATTCGACGGAATGATCAGCAGGTCGGCCTCGCCGCGCTCCAGGCTGCGGTGGGGCAGGCCCACCTGCTGTTTGAGGTTGAAGCGCACCCGGCTGCCGCGCTGGTGGGCCAGCGCCAGCATGCCGGGGATCAGCACCTCCATCGAGTAGTCGGACACGAACAGCGTGAACTCGCGCTCCGACTCGGTCGGGTCGAAAGCGGGCCGCGCGGCGACGGTGGTGTCGATGCGCACCAGCACGTCGCGCACCGCCTCGTGCAGCAGTTCGGCGCGCGGCGTCAGCTCCATGCGGCCACCGACCTGCACCAGCAGCTCGTCGTCGAAGTACTGGCGCAGCCGGGAGAGCGCATTGCTCATCGTGGACTGGCTCAGGAACACGCGCTCACCGGCCCGTGTGACGTTCTTTTCGGTCAGCAGGGCGTCGAGTGCGACGAGCAGGTTGAGGTCGAGTTTCTTGAATCGCATGGTGGGGTGTCGGCGGCAAGTGTGCATCAGCCCCGGCCGGGCGCCGGGCGGGGCGCGCAGGGCACAAGGGTTTGCCCTGATATTTCAAAAGTGGATGGAAAGGATTGGAACAATCCATTTCACAGGGCATCGATGGCTCCCTAAAGTCGCGGCTCGTTTGATCTGGATCAAGTGCTCCAGGCCAACGAAAGCCCACGACAACAAGGAGACAAGCCATGCCCGATCGAGCGAATGCCCGACCCGCTGCCCCGCGCCGGACGCACGGACGCCGCACCCTCACGCCCCTGCTGCTCGCGCTGCTGGCCGCCCCTGCGGCCCAGGCGATCGAGATCGACACGGGGAACCCCGACTGGACCCTGCGCTGGGACAACACCGTCAAGTACAGCCTGATGCAGCGCCTCAAGAGCGCCTCGCCCACGCTGTCCGCGCAGATGCCGCTGACCGTCAACCAGGACGACGGCGACAACAACTTCAGGAAGGGCCTGGTCTCCAACCGGCTGGACCTGCTGACCGAGCTGGACCTGGCCGGCCCGGGCTACGGCGCCCGCGTCAGTGGCGCGGCCTGGTACGACAGCGTCTACAACGGCAAGACCGACAACACCGGCTTCACCGCCAACCACCGGCCGGGTACTGCGTTCGCTCCCGAGACCCGCGACCTCATGGGCCGCAAGGCCGAGCTGCTCGATGCCTTCGTCTACGACAAGTTCGACCTGGGTGACCGCCCGGCTTCGGCCCGCCTGGGCCGCCACACCCTGCTCTGGGGCGAGAGCCTGTTCTTCGGTGCCAACGGCATCGCGGGCGGCCAGGCGCCGCTGGACCTGATCAAGCTGCTGTCGGTGCCCAACGCCACCTTCAAGGAGGTCGCCATGCCCACCGGCAAGCTCTCCGGCCAGGTGCAGCTCTCGCCCGATGTGTCGCTGGGTGCCTACCTGGCCTACGAGTGGGAGAAGACCCGCCTGATGCCGGCGGGTGCCTACCTTTCGAGCAGCGACTCGCTGGGCCCCGGCGCCGAGCGCATCCTGGCCGGACCTACGGCCAGCTTCGAGCGCCAGCCCGACCTGGACGCCAAGGACAGCGGCCAGGGCGGCGTGCAGCTGCGTTTTCGCGTGCCGTCGCTCGACACCGACTTCGGCCTCTACGCCATCCGCTACCACGCCACCACGCCCAGCAACATCAACACCGTGCTCAACGGCGTGCCGCCCGCGCTGGTGCCCAGCAGCTACCGCTGGATGTACCACGAGGGCGTGCGCGCCTTCGGCGCCAGCTTCGCCAAGTCGGTCGGCGAATGGGGGCTGGCGGGCGAAGTCTCGGTGCGCCAGAACACGCCGCTGGCCAGCTCGGGCCAGGCCTCGCTCTCGACCATCCGCGTCAACACCGGTCTGAACAACAACAGCAACCCCGGCTACGCGGTGGGTGAGACGGCGCACGCGCAGCTCTCGTGGATCGCCTCGCTCGGCCCTTCCTTCCTGTCGCGCGAAGCCTCGTTCGTGGGCGAGGTGGCGTGGAACACGCGGCTGAAGGTGACACGCAACGAACAGATGCTCAACCCCAACGCCGACAAGTCGGCCGTGGGCACGCGCATGGTGTTCTCGCCCAGCTACCGCCAGGTGCTGCCCGGTCTGGACCTCTCGCCCACGATCGGCCTGGGCTACACCAAGGGCAAGTCCTCGGCGGTCGGCCCGGGCTTCGGCGTGGACGGCGGCGGCGACCTGAGCCTGGGGCTCAACGCCGTCTACCTCGGGTCCTGGAACCTGGCCATCAACTACGTGCACTTCCTGGGCAAGGCGGCGCCCACGCTGGACGCCGCCAACAACGCCGTGTTCAAGCAGGCGCTGAAAGACCGGAACTACCTGACCGTGTCGCTGCGCACCACTTTCTGACCGAGGAGACCAACATGAAACAACCGCAACTGTGGACGGCGGCGGCGCTGCTGCTCGCCCTGGGCACGGCCCAGGCCGGCGTGACCGCCCAGGAGGCCGCGCGCCTCAAGACCGACCTGACCCCCCTGGGCGCCGAGCGCGCCGGCAACAAGGACGGCAGCATCCCAGCCTGGACCGGGGGCTACACCACCGCGATTCCCGGCTTCAAGAACGGCGGCCGCCGCGGCGACCCCTTCGCCAGCGAGAAGCCGCTCTACAGCATCACGGCCGCCAACATGGCCCAGTACGCCAGCAAGCTGACCGAGGGCACGCAGGCCCTGCTCAAGAAATACCCGCAGAGCTTCCGCGTCGACGTCTACAAGACCCACCGCACCGCGGCGGCGCCGCAATGGGTCTACGACAACACGTTCAAGAACGCCACCGGCGCGAAGATCGAGGGCGGCGTCGTCACCGGCGCGTTCGGCGGCATTCCCTTCCCCCTTCCCAAAACCGGTGAAGAGGTCATGGCCAACCACGAACTGCACTGGCGCGGCGAGGCCTGGCAGGCCGACTTCCGCGGCTACCTGGGCACGGCCAGCGGCCAGCGCGTGCTCTCCGTCGAAGCGCGCGGCGACTTCCAGATGCCGTATTACGCCGACGGTCAGGCCGACAAGTTCGGCGGCGAGTACTGGATGGTCCGCCTGGTCAACAGCGGCCCGCCGGTGCGGGCGGGCGAGGCCATCACCGGCCGCCTGAATCTGGACCAGGACAAGACCGGCTCATGGGTTTACCTGACCGGCCAGCGCCGCGTGCGCAAGCTGCCCAACGCCTGCTGCGACACGCCCACCCCGGCGAGCGCGGGGGTGGCCAGCTTCGACGAGATCGACGTGTTCGCCGGCCGCAGCGACGGCTTCGACTGGAAGATCGTCGGCAAGCAGGAGATGCTGATCCCCTACAACAGCAACCGCCTGCACACACCGACCAAGGACAGCGACGTGCTGCTGGCCAACCACCTCAACCCCGACCACGTGCGCTGGGAACTGCACCGCGTGTACGTGGTGGAGGCCACGCTCAAGGCCGGCCAGCGGCACCAGGCGCCCAAGAGCCGCTATTACGTGGACGAGGACACCTGGGTGGCCGTGCTGGGCGACCGCTGGGACGCCAAGGGACAGCTGTGGAAGACCCTCTGGTCGCACCCGGTGGTGATGCCCGAGCTGCCGGCGACCACGCCGCAGCAGCAGTGGGGCTTCAACGACCTGATCTCGGGCGCGTGGTACGCCAGCGGCGTGGTCAACGAGCGCAACCAGCACTACAAGATCGTGCCGCGCCGTCCGGACAGCTTCTTCACCCCCGACGCCATGGCCGGCGACGGCGTGCGCTGAGCGGGCAGCACCATGCGTCTGTCACTTCTCCTGGCCGTGGTGTGCGCGGCGACCGGTGCCGGCTCCGCGCTGGCCCGCTCGCCGGTGGGCGATGCACTGCTGCGTCCCGCCCTCGCCGTGAAGGCGCCACAGCGCGCCGTGCTGCTCGCGGCGGCCCAGGCCGGTGCGCGCCTCGTGGCGGTGGGCGAGCGCGGCATCGTGGCCCTGAGCGACGACCGCGGCGCCAGCTGGCGCCAGGCCCCGAGCCCGGTGAGCGTGACGCTGACCATGGTGCGTTTTGCCGATGATCAACACGGCGTGGCCGTGGGCCACGGCGGCACGGTGCTGACCACCGACGACGCGGGCGCCAGCTGGCGCCTGCGCCTGGACGGCCTGCGCCTGGCCGAACTGGCCAAGGCCAGCGCCACCACGCCCGCCGCGCAGCAGGACGCCGAGCGCCTGCTCGCCGACGGACCCGACAAACCCTTCCTCGACGTGCTGCAGTGGGACGCCAAGCGCCTGCTCGCAGTGGGCGCCTACGGGCTGGCTTTCTACAGCGCCGACGGCGGCGAGACCTGGACGCCCTGGATGGATCGCCTGCCCAACCCCAGGGCCCTTCACTGGTACGTGGCGCGGCGCGCGGGCGACACCTTGCTGCTGGCCGGTGAGCAGGGCCTGCTGGCCCGCTCCACCGACGGTGGCCAGAGCTTTCAGACCATGAACTCCCCTTACAAAGGCAGCTGGTTCGCCGGCGAAATCCGCGCCGACGGCCTGGCCGTGCTGGCCGGGCTGCGAGGCAATGTGTGGCGCTCCACCGATGGCGGTGCGCAGTGGACGCAGCTGGCCTCACCGGTGCCGGCGACCATCACCGCCATGGCGGTCGACGCCAAGGGCGGGTTGCTGCTCGCCAGCCAGGCCGGCGCGGTGCTGCGCCTGCAAGGCGATGCGCTGCTGCCGCTGAAGACGCCCCCGGTGCCCATGCCCGCGGCCCTGCTGCCACTGCAGGGCGGGTCGCTGCTCACGCTGGGTGTGGCCGGTGTGGTGCCCGTCGATGCAGGAGCGCTGCAATGAACGCTCAGACATTCGACCCCCGTTCGGGCTCGCTGATCGAGCGCGCGCTGTTCAACCACCGCGCCATCGTGCTGCTGCTGTGTGCGCTGGTGACCCTGCTGCTGGGCTGGCAGGCCACTCGCCTGCAGCTCAACGCCAGCTTCGAGAAGACCATCCCCACCAGCCACCCCTACATCCAGAACTTCCTCGCGCAGCAGAACGAGCTGAGCGGCCTGGGCAACGCGGTGCGCATCGCAGTGGCCCAGCCGGACGGTTCGATTTACGACGCGAAGTACCTCGACACCCTGCGGCGCCTCTCCGATGAGGTGTTCCTGTTGCCCGGCGTGGACCGCGCGCGCATGAAGTCGCTCTGGACCCCGAGCACGCGCTGGGTCGGAGTGACCGAAGACGGACTCGAAGGTGGTCCGGTGATCCCCGACGGCTTCGACGGCTCATCGGCCAAGCTGCAGCAGCTCGCCGCCAACGTGGCGCGCTCGGGCGAGATCGGCCAGACCGTGGCGCGCGACGCGAAGTCCTCGGTGATCTTTGTGCCGCTGCTCGCCAGGGACGCCGAGGGCCGGGCCATCGACTACGCGAAGCTCTCGGGCCAGCTCGACGCGCTGCGCACCAAGTACGAGGCCGAAGGCGTGAGCGTGCACATCACCGGCTTCGCCAAGATCGTGGGCGACCTGATCGACGGCGTGAAGGCGGTGCTGGTGTTTTTCGCCCTCGCGGTCGCCATCGCCACGGCCATGGTGTTCTGGTACACGCGCTGCGTGCGCTCCACGCTGCTGGTGGTGCTGGCCTCGCTGATCGCGGTGGTCTGGCAGCTGGGCCTGCTGCCGCTGCTGGGCTACGCGCTGGACCCGTACTCCATCCTCGTGCCCTTCCTGGTCTTCGCCATCGGCATGAGCCACGGCGCGCAGAAGATGAACGGCATCATGCAGGACGTGGGCCGCGGGTTGCCCAAGCTGGTGGCCGCGCGCTACACCTTCCGCCGCCTGTTCCTGGCCGGGCTCACGGCCCTGCTGGCCGACGCGGTGGGCTTCGCGGTGCTGCTGGTGATCGACATCCAGGTCATCCGCGAGCTGGCGATTGCCGCGTCCATCGGCGTCGCGGTGCTGATCTTCACCAACCTGATCCTGCTGCCCATCCTGCTGAGCTACACCGGCGTGAGCGCGAGCGCCGCCGCGCGCAGCCTGCGCGCCGAGCAGGCCGACGCCTCCGGCGCCGCCAGGCACCCGATGTGGGTCCTGCTCGACCGCTTCACCCAGCGCCCCTGGGCCGCGGTGGCGGTGGTGGCCGGGCTGCTGATGGGCCTGGGCGGTTTCGCCGCCAGCACGCAGCTCAAGATCGGCGACCTCGACCCCGGCGCGCCCGAGCTGCGCGCGGACAGCCGCTACAACCGCGACGTGGCCTTCATGAACGCCGCCTACGGCGCCGGCAGCGACGTGCTGGCCGTGATGGTCAAGACGCCCGAGGGCCAGTGTTCGGCCTACGAGACGCTCAACAAGATCGACGCGCTCGAATGGGAGCTGCGCCAGATCGACGGCGTGGAGAACACCAACACGCTCGCGCTGCTCAACCGCCGCGTGCTCTCGGGCCTGAACGAAGGCAACCCGCGCTGGTACGAGTTCCTGCCCAACCAGGACATGCTCAACACCGTGACGGCCGGTGCGCCGCGCGGCCTCTACAACGACGCCTGCGGCCTGCTCACGGTCTACGTCTTTCTGCGCGACCACAAGGCCGACACGCTCAGCCGCGTGGTGGACCACGTCGAGGCCTTCGCACAGGCCAACAACACGGCCGACACGCAGTTCCTGCTCGCCGCCGGCAGCGCCGGCATCGAGGCCGCGACCAACATCGTGGTCAAGGACGCCTGGCGCACCATGCTGCTGATGGTCTACGGCGCCGTGGTGCTGCTGTGCTTCATCACCTTCCGCTCCTGGCGCGCGGTGGTGGTGGCGGTGCTGCCGCTGGTGGTGACCTCGTTCCTGGCCGAGGCGCTGATGGTGGCGCTGGGCATGGGCGTGAAGGTCGCCACGCTGCCGGTGATCGCGCTGGGCGTGGGCATCGGCGTGGACTACGCGCTCTACATCCTGTCCATCACGCTGGCGCAGCTGCGCGAAGGCAAGAGCCTGTCGGACGCCTACTACCGCGCCCTGCTGTTCACCGGCAAGGTGGTGATGCTCACCGGCGTCACGCTGGCCGTCGGTGTCATCACCTGGGTCGCCAGCCCCATCAAGTTCCAGGCCGACATGGGCCTGCTGCTGGCCTTCATGTTTCTCTGGAACATGCTCGGTGCCCTCGTGCTGCTGCCCGCGCTCGCGCACTTCCTGCTGCGGCCTGCGCCGCTGCGCGCCGTCGCGTCCGCTCCCCTCTCCAACCACCTCCCAGCCCACTGATCCCATGTACAAGTATTTCCCCACCAACTACGTCTGGAACCTCTCGGTCAATCTCGCCATCGAGATGGGCGCGCGCATGGGCGAGATCGAGCAGATGTGTGCCCCGCTGCAGGAGGCCGCCAAAGCGCCCGATGCCGCCGGCACCGTCGCCTTCCGCGAGACCTGGGTGAGCATGGCCGACCGGCTCTGTGAACTGGCGACCGAAGACGAGGCCCAGGGCCGCCTGCTGTCGGCCGGCGAAAAGTACCGCCGCGCTTCGGGCTACCTGATCACCGCCGAGCGTCTGCAGGCGCACAACGCGCCGGGCCGCCTGGCGATCTACCAGCGCGCGCTGGCGCTGTTCCTCCAGGGCTCGCGAATGACGGGCGACCGCGTGCAGCGCGTGGAGATCCCCTACGAGGGCAAACACCTCGCGGGCCTGTACTACCCCGCCGATGGCCTCAAGCCCGGCGAGCGCGCACCGCTGTGCGTGCAGCTCAACGGCCTGGATTCGATCAAGGAGATGAAGATGCTCGTGGGCCTGCCAGCCTGGCTGGCCAGGCGCGGCGTGTCCTCGCTGGTGCTCGACCAGCCCGGCACCGGCGAAGCGCTGCGCCTGCAGGGCCTGACCGCGCGCTACGACACCGAACACTGGGCCAGCCGCGTGGTCGACTGGCTGGAACAGCACCCCGAGGTGGACCCCAAGCGCATCGGCTGCGAGGGCGTGTCGCTGGGCGGCTACTACTGTCCGCGCAGCGTGGCCATGGAGCCGCGCTTTGCCTGCGGCGTGGCCTGGGGCGCCAACCACGACTGGCGCGACGTGCAGAAGCGTCGGCTGGAGAAGGAGGGCGACTTCCCGGTGCCGCACTACTGGGCCCACGTGTGCTGGGTCTGGGGCGCCAAGGACATCGACGACTTCATGCGCATCGCGGAAAACGTGCACCTGGACGGCGTGGTCGAGAAGATCAAGGTGCCGTTCCTCGTCACGCACGGCGAAAAGGATTCGCAGATCCCGCTCAAGTGGGCGCACCGCACCTACGAGCAGCTCGTCAACAGCCCCAAGCGCGAACTCAAGATCTTCACCGACCGCGAAGGCGGCGTGCAGCACGCGAGCTTCGACAACAGCATCAACGCCGGTCACTACATCGCCGACTGGCTGGCCGAAAACCTGGGTGGCCGCACGGCCGCCTGACCCATCAAGACACCACACAAGGGAAACCAACATGAACATCATCGGACTGGACGCACTGCATTTCGCGGTCGACGACATCGCCGGCTGCACGCAGTACCTGCTGGACTACGGCCTCATCGACGCGGGTGGCGGCCGCTTCGAGGCCATCGACGGCACGGCCATCGTGATCGCCGACGAGAACGACCCGACGCTGCCCGCGCCGCCCAACGCCGGCTGCCGCTTGCGCAGGACGGTCATGGGTGTGGCCGCGCGCGCCGACCTCGATGCCATCGCCGCCGAGCTGGGGCGCGACCGCGAGGTGCGTGCCCTGCCCGACGGATCGATCGAATCGGTCGATGACGAGGGCTTTGTGATCGCCTTCCAGCTCAGCGTGCGCCGGCCGTTCGAAAAGGCCGGCGAGATCGCCAACGCGCCCGGCTCGCCCTTTCTGCGGCGGGTCAACCAGCTGGGCGTGAACGCACACTCGCCGCAGATCCGGCCGCGTTCGCTCTCGCACGTGGTCTATTTCGTCGCCGACCCGGTCAAGGCCGAGGCCTTCTATGTGCAGCGCCTGGGCTTTCGCTGCACCGACCGCTTCACCGGTGTCGGCCCCTTCCTGCAGCCGCAGGGCACGCAGGACCACCACACCCATTTCTTCATCGGCGCACCGGCGTTCATGAAGGGCTGCGAGCACTTCACCTTCCACTTCGCCGGCCCCAGCGAGGTGATGCAGAACGGCGCGCGCTTTGTCGAAAAGGGCTACCAGCCGTTCTGGGGCCCGGGCCGGCACCAGATGGGATCGAACTGGTTCTGGTACTTCAACAGCCCCTTCGGCTGCCACATGGAGATGGACGCCGACATGGACCTGCACGACGCGAGCTGGCAGCCGCGCGAGATGGCGGTCGGTGCCGAAGCCTCGCAGGCCTTCCTGCTGGGCTACCGCCAGAAGTGGGCGCCGGGCCCGGACACGCAGGAGAACGGCGCTTATGCCTGAGTCCGCCGTGCGCCTGTGCGCGCTGGCCGATCTGCCCGACGGCGGCGCGCGCGGCTTCGACCCGGCGGGCCGGGGTCGCGCCACCGTGTTCGCGGTGCGCCGTGGCGCGCAGGTGCAGCTCTGGGCCGACCGTTGCCCACACCACGGCACGCCGCTGCCATGGCGCCGCGACGCCTACCTGAACGCCGCGGGCGACCGCATCGTCTGCGCCGCCCATGGCGCGTTGTTCGAACTCGACAGTGGCCTGTGCGTGCAGGGCCCCTGTCTTGGCGACCGGCTGACCCCGGTGCCATTCACCCTGACCCCGCAGGGTGATCTGATGCTCGCACCGCCACCCGACCTGCAAATCCCCACAAAGACCCCAGGAGACAAAACATGAACCTCGTTGCACCACGCATCCTCATCATCGGCGGAGGCTTCTCCGGCATGTCGGCCGCCATCGAACTGCGCAAGCAGGGCGCCGAGGTCGACCTGGTCGAGATCGATCCCGGCTGGCGCAGCTACGGCGCCGGCATCAGCCTGGGCGGCGCCACGCTGCGTGCCTTGCGCTCCCTGGGCGTGCTGGACGCTTTCCTGGAACACGGCAGCGCCGCCGACGGCGTGCAGCTGTGTCTGCCCCACGGCCCCAAGGTGGCCGAGCTGCCCACGCCGCGCATCGCCGGCACCGACATTCCGGGCGGCGGCGCCATCATGCGGCCGGTGCTGGCCCGCATCCTGGCCGAGGCCACGCGGGCCAGCGGCACCAACGTGCGCCTGGGCTGCACCTTCACCGCCATCGAGCAGGACGCCGACGGCGTGGAAGTGAGCTTCACCGACGGCAGCCGCCAGCGTTACGACCTGGTCATCGGCGCCGACGGCCTGTACTCCACGGTGCGCGAGGCGGTGTTCCCGCAGGCGCCCAAGCCCCAGTACAGCGGCCAGGCCGTCTGGCGGGCCGTGCTGCCGCGGCCACCCGAAATCGAGACCTGCGTCATGTGGATGGGGCCGCGCATCAAGCCCGGCGTGAACCCGGTCTCGAAAACCGAGATGTACCTCTTCGTCACCGAGCCGTGCCCCACCAAACAGCACGTCGACCCCGCCACGTTCGTGGACCACCTGCGCGGCCTGCTGGCCGACTTCTCCGCGCCCGCGCTGTTGGCCATCCGCGAGCAGATCGGTCCGGATTCGCAAATCATCTACCGACCGCTCGAAGGCCTGCTGATGCCGCGCCCCTGGTTCAGTGGCCGCGTGGTGCTGATCGGCGACACGGTGCACGCCACCACGCCGCACCTGGCCTCGGGCGCCTGCATCGGCATCGAGGACGCGCTGGTGCTGGCCGAGGAACTGGCGCGTGCAACTGCAGTGGACCAGGCCCTGGCCGCGTTCGAGCAGCGGCGCTGGGAGCGCTGCCGCATGGTGGTGCAGAACTCGGCCCGCCTGGGCGAGATCGAGGTCGCTGGCGGCGACAAGGAAGAACACAGTCGGATCATGCGCGACTCGCTGATGGCGCTGGCCCAACCCATCTGAGAAGGAGTCCGCCATGAGCACACGCTCCACCAGCACCTTCGGCCATGTGGCCCTGATCGTCGCGCACTGCGCCGGCATGATCGACCTCATGGCGCTGCCCGTCTGGGTCGGCACCCTGATCCAATA
The DNA here is from genome assembly GCF_031020795.1 of Hydrogenophaga pseudoflava. Classification (GTDB taxonomy): domain Bacteria; phylum Pseudomonadota; class Gammaproteobacteria; order Burkholderiales; family Burkholderiaceae_C; genus Hydrogenophaga; species Hydrogenophaga pseudoflava_A. The sequence goes on along the minus strand of NZ_JAVHJP010000005.1, from coordinate 117,119 downwards.
CTACAAGCTCGACCCCCAGCAGGCCGGCGGCCTTGCCACGCTGTTCCTGATCGGCGCCGTGCTCTCCAGCGTGTTCCTGGCCTCGCGCTTCCAGCGCGTCAAGGGGCGCTGGGTGGCCGCCGGCGGTTACGCGATCGCTGCCACCTGCTTCGGCCTGCTCTCGCAGCCGCTGGACTACACCACCATGGCCGTGCTGCACGCGGCCGGTGGCCTGGCGGCCGGTGCGGCGCTGAGCGCCACCCACGGCACCATCGCACGCAGCGCCAACCCACACCTGAAGTTCGCCATGGTGGGCGTGGGCCTGGGCGTGTTTGCCGTGCTGTTCCTGGGCACCTCGCCCAAGGCCATCGCCGCGGCGGGTGGCTACCTGCTGTTTGCCATCTTCGGTGCGGTGATGCTGCTGGCGGCCCTGGTCTGCGCCATCGGCTTCCCCGAGCCCGAGCTCGCACCGGCAGACCGCCAGGGCGCGCCGGTGGCCACCATTCCGCGCGCCGTGTGGTTCGGCATCCTGGGCATCAGCGCCATGGCCCTGGTGCAGTCCATGATCTTCAGCTTCCTGGAGCGCGCTGGCAACGACCGGGGCTTCAGCCTGAACGCCATCACCGGCGTGCTGGTGGTGCTGGGCTTCGTCAACCTGCTGCCGGCCGCGCTGGCGGCCTTTTTCGAGAAGCGCTGGAGCGCACGCCGCGTGCTGCTGGTGGGACCGGTGATCCAGGCCCTGCTGGCGGCGACCATCATGAACGCACCCGGCTTCTACGCCTTCGCCGGCGCGGCCTCGGTCTTTGTCGCGGTGATGATCTTCACCCACACCTTCGCCTTCGGCCTGATGGCCCGGCTCGAACCCAGCGGCCGCGCCATGGCCGCCACGCCCGCCATGCTGATGGTGGGCGCGGCCATCGGCCCGGTGCTGGGGGGCACCCTTGTCAAGACCGCCGGCTACGGCAGTCTGGGTCTGGCGGCGCTGCTCATCGGCAGCCTGGCCGTCTTGTGCATGTCCCGCCTGCCGGGGCATGCACCTTCTTCCTTGGCCCAGGAACCGGCATGAAACCCCTGCGCCGCTTTGTCGACCTCTCCATCTACCTGGAAAACGACGTGCTCTCCGACCCGCCCCCGCTGGCACCGAAGATCACGTACCAGAAACACGCCGACACCCTGCCCGAGTTCATGGCCATGCTGCCCGGCACACAGCCCGAGGACTACCCCGACGGCGAGGCCGCGGCCGCGGAGTGGGTGACCCTGACCACGCACAACGGCACCCACCTGGACGCGCCCTGGCACTTCCACTCCACGCAGGACGCGAAGAACGGCGGCAGCCGGCCCTCGATCACCATCGACCAGGTGCCGCTGGAGTGGTGCTTCCAGCCCGGCGTGAAGCTGGACTTCCGCCGCTTCCCCGACGGCTATGTGGCCACCGCGGCCGATGTCGAGGCCGAGCTGCAGCGCATCGGGCACACGCTGGAGCCGCTGGACATCGTGGTGGTCAACACCCGCGCCGGCAGCCGCTACGGCCACAACGACTACCTGGGCGCCGGCTGCGGCATGGGCTATGAGGCCACCATGTACCTGCTCGAACGCGGCGTGCGCCTGACCGGCACCGACGCCTGGAGCTGGGACGCGCCCTTCTCGCACACAGCGAAGAAGGTCGCCGAGACCGGCAACAAGGCCCTGATCTGGGAGGGCCACAAGGCCGGTCGCGACATCGGTTACTGCCACCTGGAAAAACTGCACAACCTCGAAGCCGTTCCGGCCACGGGTTTCACCATCAGCTGTTTCCCGCACAAGATCCGCGGCGCCAGTGCCGGCTGGACGCGGGCCGTGGCGATTTTTGAAGACTGATTGAAAAGGACATGCCGTGAGCTTTCCCCCCATTTACCGCGTCGTCACCGGCCACAGCGCCGACGGCAAGGCCGTCGTCACCAGCAGCGGCCCGCTGCCCAACGTGGTCGAGATCGCCGCCATCCCCGGCACACTGTTCCACGAGGTCTGGAGCACCGCCGCCACCCCGGCCCCGGTCGACAACGGCGCCGACCCGACGCTGGGTCCGCTGATGCTGCCGCCGCCCAAGCAGGGCACGCGCATGCGCTTCGTCGACATCCCGCCCGACACGGCGGAGTTCCTGTCGCAGGGGGCCGGCAAGATGAAGGGCGCCTTCGCACAGATCGGCGACGAGAAGGCCTCGACCGTGAAGGCCGATTCGCCGCACCCGCTGATGCACCGCACCGAGAGCGTGGACTACGGTGTCGTCATCGAAGGCGAGATCACCCTGGTGCTCGACGAGGGCGAGGTGCTGCTCATGCCCGGCAGCGTGGTCGTGCAGCGTGGCACCAACCACGCCTGGGCGAACCGGTCGGGCAAGCCCTGCCGCATGCTGTTCGTGCTGATCGACGGCGTCTACGACCCGGCCATTGCCGCGGCCCTGGCCTGATGGTGTTGAAGGACGACCGATGAAATTCGCAACCCTGCGCGACGGCCGCCTGCTGCTCGTCTCCCGTGACCTGACCCGCGCGGTGCCCGCCGGCCCCGTGGCGAGCAGCCTGCTCGACGCCCTGCAACGCTGGGACGCCGTGGCGCTGCCGCTGGCCGACCTGTACGAATCGCTCAACGCCGGCTCCGCGCCCGGCGCTTTCGACTTCGACCCGAGCACCTGCACGGCGCCGCTGCCGCGCAGCCCGCAGTGGCTGGACGGCTCGGCCTTCCTGAACCACGGCCGCCTGATGGAGGAGGCCTTCAACTTGTCGCCCATCCCCCACTTCGACAGCGTGCCGGTGATGTACCAGGGCGCGAGCGACGACTTCCTCGGACCGACCGACGACGTGCCCCTGCCCAGCGAGGCCGACGGCATCGACTTCGAGGGCGAGTTCGGCGTGGTCACCGGGCCGGTGCCCATGGGCGCCTCGCCCGAGGCGGCGCTGGCCTGCGTGCGCCTGGTGGTGCAGATCAACGACTGGAGCCTGCGCGCGCTGGGCCCGCACGAGATGAAGACCGGCTTCGGCTTCCTGCAGGCCAAACCGTCCACCGCCTTCGCGCCCGTGGCGGTCACGCCCGACGAGCTGGGCGGCGCCTGGCGCGACGGCCGGGTGCAGATGCGGCTGCAGGTGCAGTGGAACGGCGAGCGCTTTGGCGAACCGCACGGCGGCGAGATGAACTTCCACTTCGGCCAGCTCGTCGCCCACGCCGCCCGCACGCGCCGACTGACCGCCGGGTGCATCGTCGGCTCCGGCACGGTCAGCAACAAGGCACGTTCGGCCGGCAGTGCGTGCATCGCGGAGCGCCGTGTGATCGAGAAGATCGACCAGGGCGAGATCCGCACCGGGTTCATGAAGTTCGGCGACCGCGTGCGCATGCAGGCGCTGTTCGAGGACGGCCGGCCCGGCCCCTTCGGCGTGATCGACCAGCGCGTGGTGGCGGGGTGAAGGGAGCTCCGCGATGCATATGCTGATCACCGGCGCAGCGGGGTTTCTGGGGCGGGCCCTGGCGCAGCGCCTGCAGCCCGACAGCCGGCTGGGCGAGCGGACCGTCACCCGGCTCACGCTGCTGGACCTGGCATTCGACGGCCAGCCGCCGGAGGGCGTGCGGCACTGCGCCGGCGACATGGGCGACGCCGGCTGGCTGCGCGGCGTGTTGGAAGAGGGGCCGCCCATCGACGCGCTGTTCCACCTCGCCAGCATCCCCGGCGGCACCGCCGAACAGAACTACCCGCTGGCGCGCTGCGTCAATCTGGAGGCCACGCAGACCCTGCTGGAGCACGGGCAGCGGCAGGTGGCCGCCGGCCATCGCGCGCCGGTGTTCGTGTTCGCCAGCTCCATCGCGGTGTTCGGCCACATGCCCACGGTGGTGGACGACGACACACCCTGCCGTCCGCAGATGACCTACGGCACCCAGAAGCGCATCGGCGAGCTGTGGGTGGAGGATTTCAGCCGGCGCGGCTGGGTCGATGGCCGGGCCGTGCGCATCCCGGGCGTGCTGGCCCGTCCGCCCGCGCGCACCGGCCAGCTCTCCGCCTTCCTCAGCGACCTCATCCGCGAACTGGCGGCGGGCCGGGCCTTCACCTGCCCCACCGGGCCGGACGCCACCACCTGGGCGTCCTCATTGCCCTGTGTGGTCGAACAGTTGCTGCACGCGGCCCGTTTCGACGTGGCGGCCACGGAGGGCCACCGGGTGCTGACGCTGCCCACCCTGCGCTTTGCCATGGCCGACTTGGTGCAGGCGGTCGGTCGTGTGCATGGTGTGCCCGCCGCCGACCTGGTGCGCTGGGCGCCCGACGCGCGCATCGAAACCCTGTTCGGGCGCTTCCCGCCGCTGGTCACGCCGCACGCCGAGGCGGCGGGCTTCCGGGCGGATGCGGACCTGGAGGCGCTGGTGCGGCAGGCGCTCGCGTCTGGCTGAAGGAGGGCGGTTGCAGACCATCCTCGATTCCAAGTGGCACCTGTTCGCAAAGGTCGCTGAACTGGGCAGCCTGTCGCGCGCCTCGGCCGCGCTGGACCTGCCCCAGTCGGTGGTCAGCCGGCACATCGCTCAGCTGGAGGCGGAGTCCGGTAGCCGGCTGTTCCGCAGGACCGGGCGTGGCGTCGTGCTGACGGAGCTGGGCGAGCGCATCTACCCCCGTGTCAAGGCGCTGATCCGCGAGGGCGAACAGCTGGCCGACGACATACGCACCAGCCGGGGCGTTCCCATGGGCGAGGTCCGCCTCGGTCTGCTGCCCTCGACCGTGGCCCTGCTCGCCGGCCCGCTGTTTGCCGAATCCCGACAACGCTTTCCGGAGGTGCAGCTGCACATCACCGAAGGCTCCAGCGCGCAGCTGGAAGAGTGGCTCAACGAAGGCCGGCTGGATCTCGCGCTGCTGCTGCGCGAGGACCACACCGCGCGCGCGGACGAGCCGGTGCTGACCACGCTGCCGCTGCTGCTGGTGGTGCCCCTGGGCCACGCGCTCGCGGGGCGCCAGTCCATCGCCTTCAGGGACGTGCTGACCCTGCCCCTGGTGCTGCCGTCGCCTCCCCACCCCCTGCGCGCGCGGCTGGAGACGCTGGCGCGGCAGCATGGTGCGGCGCTGACGGTCGCGGCGGAGGCCGACTCCATCCACCTCCAGCACGAGATCGTGGCGCACGGCGGCGGCCTGGCCATCACGGCGGGCCAGCTGAGCGAGCCACAGCGCCAGCGGCTGGCCACCCTGCTCATCGTCGACCCGGTGCTGCCCCGTTCGGTGGTGCTGGGCACCACGCTGCACCGGCCCTCCACGCAGGCCCTGCGCGAGGTGTCCCGGCTCATCCTGGAAACGGCGCCGGCCTTGCTGACGCCGTAAGGCCCGGGCGCTCAGCCGTCCGGAATCCGGATAGCTGCTTTCGCGTCCACAGGCTCGCTCGAAGGGCCACCCATCCCTAGCATGCGTCTCCATTCACAGGAGACATGCCTTGGGAGCTTCCCACCCCGATGCGGCCATCGCCGTGCCGCCGACCCTTTTTCTTTCCGACGCCGATGTCGCCGGCCTGACCGACTGGCCCTCGGCCATCCGCGCGCTGCACCAGGCCTACGCCGGCGGCGTCAGCCCGGCCATGGTGCCGCCGCGGTCCATGGCCCGCGGCGACGGCCTGTGGCTGCGCGCGCTCACCGCCGTGTCGCCCTCGGGTGGCCACCTGGGCTGCAAGCTGATCTCGGCGTCGATGACGCACCGCCGGGCCAGCTACCTCATCTCGCTGTTCGACCAGACCACGATGGGTCTGGCCGCCCTGATCGATGGCAACCGGATCACCGGCATCCGCACCGCCGCCACGGCCGCGGTCGCCATCGACACGGCGGCGCCCCGGCGCCCGCTGCGCGTGGCCATGATCGGCGCGGGCTTCGAGGCCCGCGGGCTGCTGCTGGCCCTGGCCTCGGTCCGCGCGCTGGCGGCGGTACGGGTCTTCAGCCCCACGCCCGCCAGCCGTGAGCGCTTTGCCGCCGACATGCGCAGCCAGGCGTCGCTGAACGTGGAGCCGGCCGTCGCAGCGCAGGACGCGGTGCGGGGTGCCGACGTGGTGCTGTGCGCCGCGCGCAGCCGCGACGAGTCGCCCGTGCTGCGGGGTGAGTGGCTGGAACCCGGCATGACCGTGGTGTCCGTCGGCTCCACCCTGCCCGAGCAGCGCGAGGTGGACGAGCAGGTGCTGGCGCGGGCCGCCCTCATCGTCGCCGACATGGTCGACGAGGTGGCGCACGATACCGGCGACCTGCTGGCCGCGCACCGGGCCGGTGTCGATGTGTCGTCCCGGCTGGTCTCGCTCAGCGACTTTGTGTCGGGCCAGGCCGTGCGCCAGAACGCCGCCGACATCGTGGTCTACAAGTCCGTCGGCTCCGCCCTGCAGGACGTCGTCACCGCCGAGATGCTGCTGGCCCGCGCCCGCGAACAGGGTGTGGGCATACCGCTCGCCCACAGCATCGTCCCCGTCTCCAAGTAACCCGTCCCGCCTCCACAAGGAACACCATGGCTTCGTACCAACGCAAAGACGCCCGCGCCTGGGCCCGTGAACATCTGTTGGGCTGCTCCGCAGTCACCATCCCGTCCTATTCGGCCGACCTCAGCCGGCTCAACGAGCGCGGCATCCGCCACGACATCGAGCTGACCCAGAAGCTGGGCTTCACCTACACGCTGCTGTGCTCCGAGGTCGCGATCACCGCCGAAGAGAACGCGCAGTTCACCGCGCTGGCGCGCGACACCGCCGGTGGCCAGCTGGGCCTGTTCTTCCATGCCGCTTTCGGCACGCTGGCCGAGAACATCCGGGCCGTGAAGCTGGCCGAGAAGGCCGGTGCCGACCTGGTGCTGCTGTCGTACCCGTCGAACTTCTGGCCGACCAGCGAGCAGGAGATCCACGACTACACCAAGGCCTTCTGCGACGCCACCGACCTGGGCGTGATGCTGTTTCCCATCCCGACCTGGGGCTTCGAGCGCGTGCACCCGGCCGGCATGTCGGTGGAACTGGTGCGGCGCCTGCTGGCCGATTGCCCCAACATCGTGGCCATCAAGTCGGAACAGGGCTTCCCGCTGCCGGCCGGCATCTGCGAGATGTACCACCACTTCCGTGACGAGGTGGTGATCAGCTGCCCCATCGAGGCCGACGCGATTCCGCTGATGAGCCTGATGCAGCTGCAGTTCTCGGGCACCAGCAACACGCAGTGGATGGGCGACTACTACCCGCGCGCGTTCGAGCTGGCGCGCACCGGCCGCTGGGAAGAGGCGATGCAGCTGTACTGGAAGGTGAACCCGGCGCGCCAGGCCAACACCGCGGCCTCGGCCGCGTCGGCGCCGGCCATCGGCGCACTCAACCGCACGCAGTGGAAGTACCAGGACTGGCTGGCCGGCTTCAACGGCGGCCCGCTGCGCGCGCCCACGCTGCGCATCCCCGACCGCTTCATGAAGTCGCTGCGCCAGGGCCTGATGGCCTCGGGCTGCGAGGTCACGGCCGACCCCGATTCGGCGTTCATGACCGGCCGTCATCCCTGCTGATGGCAACAACGACCAGACAAGGAACAACCATGATCAAGATGATGGCAGCCCTCTGCCGCAAGCCCGGCATGACGCATGCCGAGTACCTGGCCTACGTGCAGCATGTGCACGGCGCGATCTCGAAAGAGCAGCCGGTCAAGCTGCGCCGCTACGTGCAGAACCACGTCTTCGACAGCGCCTACGGCAGCGGCGCCGACAGCGTGCACGCGATGACGATGGCACGCGACTCGATCACCGAGCTGTGGTGGGACAGCCCGCAGGACATGCAGGCCAACTTCGCACACGAGCATGTGCGCACGAAGGTGGGGCCCGATGCGGCCAACTTCGCCGACACCAGCCGCACGCTCAGCCTGGTGGCGGTGGAGGCCGAACAGCCGGTGCCGCAGCCCGGCCGCGCGGTCGGCGCCAAGGTCATGCAGTACCTGCGCATGGCCGACGGCCTGGACCTGGCGGTGTTCTTCGAGCGCTGGGCGCGGGCGCACGAACGCGCGCTGGCCGCGTCGCCCTTGGCGGCCGCCGCGATCCGGCGTTGCGTGCACAACCGCCAGGTCAGTGAGTTCAATCCGATGCTGGCGTACTTCGGCGCCAAGGACGTCCCGATCTACGAAGGCGTCGGCAGCCTGTGGTTCGACAGCACCGCCTCCGTGGGCACGTTCCGGGCGTACGAGCGCGCGCTGCTGGCGATCAATGCCGAAGCCGGAGCCGCGTTCTACGACCCTGCGCAGTCGTTCTTCGTCTGCGCGACCGAGGTGCTCATCTACGAGCGGCTCGAAGCCTGAAACGGATGCAAACCATGAAGACCCTGCTCAAAGACCCCGGCCTCTGGCGCGAAGCCGCGCTGATCGACGGCCAATGGGTCACCGACACGCCGCACGGCGCTTCGGATCTCTTCAATCCGGCCAACGGAGAACTGTTGGCCCGCCTCCCACGCTGCAAGGAGGCCGAAGTCACCCGCGCCGTGGAAGCCGCGGACAAGGCCTTCCGCAGCTGGCGCAAAACCACGGCCAAGCACCGTTCGCAGGTCCTGTACCGCTGGTGGCAGCTCATCGTGGACAGCAAGGACGACCTGGCCGCGCTGATCACGCTGGAGGAGGGCAAGCCCCTGGCCGAAGCGCACGGTGAAATCGACTACGCCGCCGGTTTTGTGCAGTGGTTCGCCGAAGAAGCCAAGCGCGTGCGCGGCGACGTGATCCCCGCCCCCAAGGACACGCAGCGCATCGTCGCCCTCAAGCAGCCCATCGGCGTCTGCGCGGCGATCACGCCCTGGAACTTCCCGGCCGCAATGATCGCCCGCAAGGCCGGCCCGGCGCTCGCCGCGGGCTGCACCATGGTGGTCAAGCCCGCCAGCCAGACCCCGTTGACGGCGCTGGCCCTGGGCGAACTCGCCCTGCGCGCGGGCGTGCCGGCCGGCGTGTTCAACGTGGTCACCGGCAGCGACACGCGCGCCATCGGGGGCGTGCTGACCGCGCACCCCCTAGTGCGCAAGCTCACCTTCACCGGCTCGACGGAAGTCGGCCGGGTCTTGCTGCAACAGTCCGCCGCCACCATCAAGAAGTGTTCGATGGAGCTGGGCGGCAACGCGCCCTGCATCGTGTTCGACGACGCGGACCTCGACCTCGCGGTCGAAGGCATCCTGGTGGCCAAGTTTCGCAACACAGGCCAGTCCTGCATCGCCGCCAACCGCGTGATGGTGCAGGACGGCATTCACGACGCGCTGGCGCGGCGCCTGGCCGAGCGCGTGGCGGGCCTGAAGGTCGGCCACGGTCTGGAAGACGGCGTGCAGATCGGGCCGATGATCGACGCGGCCGCCGTGCGCAAGGTCGAGGCGCACGTGGCCGACGCTGTCGCGGCCGGGGCGCGCGTGCTCACCGGCGGGCGGCGCCACGCCCTGGGGGGCGGCTTTTACGAACCCACGGTGCTCGCCGACGTGGGGCCCCGGATGGCCGTCGCGATCGAGGAAACCTTCGGCCCCGTGATGCCCCTGATCCGCTTCCACACCGACGACGAGGCGATCGCGATGGCCAACGACACCGAGTTCGGCCTGGCAGCCTACCTGTTCAGCCGGGACGCGTCCCGCATCTGGCGCACGGCCGAGGCCATCGAGTCCGGCATGGTGGGCATCAACACCGGTCTGATCTCGACCGAGGTCGCGCCCTTCGGTGGCGTCAAGCAGAGCGGCCTGGGGCGCGAAGGCTCCCAGTACGGCATCGACGAGTTCCTCGAAATCAAGTACCTGTGCTGGGACGGCATCGACCACCACTGATCGTCCTGTTCTCGAATCACAACCAGGAGACTCCCATGTTTGATCCCTCCAGGCGCCGCCTGCTCCAGACACTTGCCGGCGCGGCCCTGCTCGGCGCGTCGGCCGCGGCGTCGGCGCAATCCGTCGCAGGTCCCGGCGTCATCAAAGTGGTCGTGCCCTTCGTGGCGGGCGGCATCACCGACCAGGTGGCGCGGGGCGTTCTGGACCGCGTGTCGAAGTCGCTGGCGCAGACCCTGGTCATCGAGAACCGCCCTGGGGCGGGTTCGCGCATCGGCTCCGAGGCCGTCATGCGCGCCGACCCGGACGGCACGACCCTGCTCTTCACCAACCCCAGCTACACCATCCTGCCCATCACGGACTCGGCGGTGAAGTACGACCCGGTGAAGGCGCTGGCGCCTGTGGCCCTGGTGGGCACCTACGGCCTGCCCGTGGCGGTGAGCACCCGGTTGCCCGTCAACACCCTCGGCGAGTTCATCGCCCACGCCCGCAAGCACCCCGGCAAGCTGAGCTACGGCAGCGCGGGCATGGGCAGCGGGGCCCACTTTGCCGGCGAGTTCTTCCAGAGCCTGACGGGCACGGAGATGGTCCATGTGCCGTACAAGTCCACCGCGGCCGCCATCATCGACGTCGCAGGCGGGGTGCTGGACCTGACCTTCGACGCCACCGCCAAGTCCTATGCCGATGCAGGCAAGGTGAAGATCGTCGCGGTCACCGGCACACACCGCGACCCGCGCCTGCCCGGCGTCCCCACGGCGGCGGAAAGCGGTCTCAAGGACTTTGTCCTCGGGTCCTGGCTGGGCCTGTTCGCCCCGGTGGGCACGCCGGCTGCGGTGGTGGAGCGGCTGAACAAGGCCGTCAACGCAGCGCTGGCCGACCCCGGCCTGACCAAACAGATGGAAGACCTGGGCATCACCGCCGCCAGCGGGTCGCCCTCGGCGCTGGCCAGCGCGGTCCAGCAGGACATGGTGCTCTACCGGCGCATCGCCAACGATGCCAGGCTGACGTTCAAGGAGTAGGGCCGGGCGGAAGGCGGGCGGGTCAGGGCGCCAGTCCCAGCTGCCGGCGCACGTGCGCCAGCAGCCCCTCGCTGCCGTCCTCGACCAGGTCGAGCACGTGCTCGAACCCGTCCGGCCCGCCCTGGTACGGGTCGGGCACGACGGGGCTGTCGTGCCGCTCGCAGAACTCGGCGAAACGGCGCAGCTTGCGGATGTGCCGGGGCGGGCACAGCCGCTCGGCCGCCACGTGGTTGTCCCAGTCCATCACCAGCACCAGGTCGAAGGCTTCGAAGTCGTCCGCCGTCAGCTGGCGCGCGCGCTGGTTCGACAGGTCGTAGCCGCGCCGCAGCGCGTGCGCCTGGCTGCGGTGGTCGGGCGGTGAGCCCGCGTGGTAGCCCAGCGTGCCGGCCGAGTCCACGTCGACCCGGTCGGCCAGGCCGGCCGCACGGACCTTCGCCTCCAACACGCCTTGGGCGGTGGGGCTGCGGCAGATGTTGCCCATGCAGACGAAAAGAATGCGGTAGCGGGAAGGAGTCGTGGCGTTCATGGCCTGCATTTGAACCGCAAACACGTGACTTTTCCGGGTATTCAACCCCCGGGGCTCGCGACTATGCTGTCCACTGGGCACGGCTCGCCGCGGTGGCGCGCCGGCACGGGCGATCGATCACCTCTCTATCTGACACCGGGACCGACATGGCCAGCGATCTGGACACGGTGCGCGTGCTGCGCGCGCTCTTCAACGACCTGCCGCGCGCGCCGCAGGGTCTGTCGCACGAGGCGACGATGGACTGGATCCGCCGCACCATGACCGATTACCCCGGCGGCGACCTGGCCTACACGCTGGAGCACATCACCCGCAACTCGCTGCTGGACATCGTGCTGCGCCTGCGCGAGGACGGCTACCTCAAGGACGACGCCGCCTTCGACCAGGCGGTCGAGCAGCTGTCCAAACCCGAAGGCCGCAAGACCTTCATGGACTGGGTCATCAACGCGCAGAAGAGCGTGGACGCCACCGCGCGCCTGCTCAACCGCGCCAAACGCGCCTGGAGCGAACCCGAGCCGCTGTTCGTGGCCGACCCCGTGGCGGTCAGCCGCTTCATCGACGACCGCCCGACCGGGCCGGGTGCGATGTTCACCGAGTTCGCGATGCGCGACGACGTGCGCGAGGTCGGCGTGTTCGACACCGAGCCGGACGCGGTCCACGAGTTCGACTGGGGTTTCATCACCGAAGAGCCCGGCGCCTGGAACGTCTACGTGGCCGAAATCTGGCGCAAGGGCACCGTCGGCCACTTCGATCGCATGCTCGGCGCCTGGCGCCTGGAAACCACCCACGCCCTGCCCGAAGGCCAGCTGCGCGCACCGCACGTGCCACTGGGCCTGACCGAAGACATCGGCATCACCCGCTTCTGCGCCTTCACCCTGCACGCCAAAACCAAACCGGCCGACCCGGCCGTGCGCCGCTGGGTCGGCGAGGTGTTCATCACCCACATGCTGCCGGTGATGGCGGCGCGCGCGCTGGACGAGAACTACGACTTTCCGGCCAGGGTCATGGAACTGAACTAGGCCCCCACGCTCCGCCGCTGCGCGGGTCGCTGCCCCTCGAGGGGGTGTGAATCCAGCTTGGGGCGGCCCGGCGCTGGATTCATAGGCCTCACGCCTCGTACAGCTCCAGCGGCAGGCCGTCCGGGTCGCTGAAAAAGGTGAAGCGCCGGCCGGTGTACTCGTCCACCCGCACCGGCTCCACCGCCACCCCCTGCGCCTCCAGCCGCGCCTTGCAGGCCGGCACATCGTCGACCACGAACGCCAGATGCCGCAGGCCCTGCGCCTCGGGGTAGGACGGGCGCGGCGGCGCGCTGGGGAAGGAGAACAGCTCCACCTGCGAGCCGTCGGGCAGACCCAGGTCCAGCTTCCAGGAATTGCGCGCTTCGCGGAAGTGCTCGGCAATGACCGTCAGGCCCAGAACCTCGGTGTAGAAGCGCCTGGAGCGCTGGTAGTCGGAGCAGATGATGGCGGCGTGGTGGATTCTTTGAAGCATGGAGCAGGTGCGATTGAACAAGGTGATTGAGCTTTGCGGCGGAGTGCGTTGCTTTGCCGAACCGTGCCCTTGATGCATTGATAGCGGCTCTTCCTGCTCGTGAATCACGTGTCCGCTTTGATAGTCGGTAACTCTTTCAAGATAGTGATCATTTTCACGATCAATCACGCGCAGGTGATGGACGAATTTTTGTCTCATACGCGAGAAGCTGGGCAATGAGCGCTCTTCAATAAACGGCTTTTTCTCGTTCGGTCGCTTCCCCTTCAGGGCATATCCGTCGTGCACTACAACTCTCTCGACCATAGAGATTGAGTATGTTCTTTTGGTGCTGCCACAAACCGGGCAAAGGCGAGGGTCATGGGGAGGAGGAGTTGCGTCGAGTTGTTTGCCGCATTCGGTACAAGTGACCTCGTCGTTGTCGAAAGGCATTCGTCCTCCACGTTGGTTACGTCACCTCAGGCATCACCATCGCCCGCCGCATGAACTCATCAAACAGCGGCACGGTGAACGCCGTCTCGCCGTGGTTCGGACTCCAGACCATGCCCTTGTTGATCAGACTGCTGCGCACGGGGGCGAAGGTGTTGACCGACTTGCCCAGCTTTGCGGCGATGTCGCCTGAACGGTGTGGGCCGGGGCCGAGCTCCGCCATGGCGCGCAGGTAGCGGCGTTCGCTGGGGTTGCACCGGTCGAAACGGACTTTGAAAAAGCCTTCGTCCAGGGCTGCGATCGTTAGCGGCTCTGCGGTCTGAACGTCTTGAGGCGTGATCGGGCTGGCGGACGCGGCGTCCCAGGTCTGCTTGCTCCACTCCTGCAGGAAGTACGGGTAGCCCTGAGTGACGTCGATGATCCGGTCTACAGCGTCGGGTGCAAAACTGACCTTGAGTGCTTCTGCCGGTTTGGTGATGGCCAGGGCAGCATCGGTCCGGCTCAGCGGTCCCACGACGGGATAGTCGAACAGGCGCTCGGCATACGACTTGGCTTTGCCCGCCTTGCCCACCAGCTGTGGCAGTCCGGCACCAACGAGCATGACTGGCAGCTTCTGCTGGGCGCAGCGGTGCAAGGCGGTGATCAGCGCCGCCAGCTGTTCCTCTTCCACGTACTGCAGCTCGTCGATGAACAGCACGACGGCGGTTCGGGCTTGCTTTGCAGCGAGCCCCACCTGTTCGAGCAGGGTGGCGAGGTCGCCTTCAAGGTCACCGTTGTCAGCCAGCCCCTGCTCGGGCTCCAGGTCGATACCGACCTCGATGTCGTCGTATTTCAGCTTGAGGGCCTTAGCAAAACCCGCCAGGGCGCGCAGGCCCCGCTGTGCCAGTGCCTTGGCGTTCTCGATGGTGCTGAGCTTGAGAAGGGCCAGCCGCAGCTGCGGGCTCAGCAGCGCCGGTAAGGAGCGGTTTTCCGGCGCTTCCAGGCGAAGGGTTTGCACGCCCGATTGCTCCGCGTCCTGCCGCATCTGTTCCAGCAGCACGGTTTTGCCCACACCGCGCAGGCCGACGAGGATCATGCTCTTGGCGGGGTTGCCGATGCGCACGCGGCCGATGGCAACTTCCAGGCGCCGCCGCAACTCGTCGCGACCGGCCAGTTCGGGCGGGGGCGTGCCGGCGCCGGGGGAGTATGGGTTGTGGATAGGGTCCATGGTTTCGACTGAAGTTATCTAAATATACATGTTTTCGTTAATTTCTATAACTTCAATATGTGGCTCACCCCCACACCGCATCCAGCGCCCCCAGCGCCGCCGCGATCACCGGCTCGCCTGCCCGCTCCGCGAGGCACACCAGACCGAGATCGCATTCCAGCGCCACCTGGTCGGCCACCACCAGCCCGTGCGCCTGCGCCTCGCGCATCGCAATGGCGTCGCGCACCAGTGACAGACCCACGCCGCTCTTCACCAGATCGAGCATCGACGCCTCCTGATCCACCAGCGCCACGCGCCTCGGCTCGATGCCAGTGAGCGACCCCGGCCCGAATACGCGGCGCTGCAGCCGGTGGTGCGCGCTGGCCGGTGGCGTGGCCAGCCAGGGCAGGGCGGCCAGGGCCTTCCAGTCCTTGCCTTTGACCTGCGGCCCCCAGCCGGCGGGCGCGAGCACGCGGTAGGTGAAGCGGGTGAGCGCCCGCAGCCGGTAGGGCGGGCCCAGCGGGTCCTGCGGCAGATCGAGGAAGAAGCCGACGTCGAGTTCGCCGCGCGCGATGCGCGCCAGCACGTCGCCGCTCATGCCCTGGCCCAGTTCGGTGTGCACCTGCGGCGTGGTCTCGACCAGCTGTTTGAGGAAGGCGCCCAGGCGGGTGAACTCGGGGTCGAGGATGGTGCCGATGCGAAGCGTGCCGCGCACGGTCTGGTGCAGCGCGGCGGCGGCCTGGCCGAAGTCCGACAGGGCTGCGAGCGCGCGGTCGGCCAGCGGCAGCAGGGCGGCGCCGTCGCGCGTGAGCGCCATGCCTTGCGGCGTGCGCGTGAACAGCTGCAGGCCGGTGGCCTCGGCCAGGGTCTTGAGCTGCAGGCTCACCGCGGGCTGGCTCAGGTGCAGGCGCTGCGCCGCGCGCGAGACGTTGCCTTCGCGGGCGACGGCGACGAAGGCGCGCAAAGTCTGCGGGTCGGTGGCGGGAAGACGGGTGGGCCGGTGGGCAGTCATGGGCAGCGGATATTTGTCGGACTTATACCGTGCCTTGGCCGATTTCATTGGGAAAAGCCCTGAGCTTCGGGCACAGTTTCGCGTCAGGCAGGCAAGCCATCATCAGCCCGGCCAATGAACAGAACGACCCGGAGACTCCCCGCATGAGCGAGCACAACGCGACCTTCGACTACGTGATCATCGGTGCCGGCACGGCCGGCTGCCTGCTTGCCAACCGGCTCTCGGCCGACGCCAGCAAACGTGTGCTGCTGATCGAGGCGGGCCGCAAGGACGACTACCACTGGATCCACATCCCGGTCGGCTACCTGTACTGCATCGGCAATCCGCGCACCGACTGGCTCTACCAGACGGAGCCCGACCCCGGCCTGAACGGACGCAAGCTGCGCTACCCGCGCGGCAAGACCCTGGGCGGCTGCTCGAGCATCAACGGCATGATCTACATGCGCGGCCAGGCGCGCGACTACGACCAGTGGGCGCAACTCACCGGCAACGGCGAATGGGCCTGGGACAACGCGCTGCCTTACTTCAAGCTGCACGAAGACCACCACAAGGGAGCGAGCGCGCTGCACGGCGCCAAGGGCAGTCCGTCCGAACTGCTGGCCCAACCGGCCACCGCCGAAGAAGACCTGTGGCGCCACCTGCTGCGCCACCACCAGGCCGGCGGCGAGTGGCGCATCGAGAAACAGCGCCTGCGCTGGGACATCCTGGACGCGTTCGCGCAGGCGGCGGTGCAGGCAGGCATTCCGGCCACCAACGACTTCAACCGCGGCGACAACGAGGGCGTGGGCTATTTCGAGGTGAACCAGAAGGCGGGCTGGCGCTGGAACGCGGCCAAGGCCTTCGTGCGCCCGACCTGTTACGCGCGGCCCAACTTCGAGCTCTGGACCTCGGCCCAGGTGGCGAAGCTGGACACCACGCCGCAGGCCGACGGCACGCTGCGCTGCACCGGGGTGCAGGTCTGGACCGGGCAGGAGATGGTGACCGTGACCGCGAAGCAGGAGGTGGTCCTGAGCGCGGGCAGCATCGGCTCGGTGCAGATCCTGCAGCTCTCGGGCATCGGCCCCGGCGCGCTGCTGCAGCGGCACGGCATCGCGGTCGCGAAAGACCTGCCCGGCGTGGGCGAGAACCTGCAGGACCACCTGCAGATCCGCTCGGTCTACAAGGTCCAGGGCGCCAAGACCCTCAACACGCTGGCGAACTCGCTCTGGGGCAAGGCGGCGATCGGGCTCGAATATGCGCTGCGGCGCAGCGGGCCGATGAGCATGTCGCCGAGTCAGCTCGGCGCGTTCACGAAAAGCGACCCGTCGCAGCCGCACGCCAACCTCGAATACCACGTGCAGCCGCTCTCGCTCGACGCCTTCGGCGAGCCGCTGCACGGTTTTCCGGCGTTCACGGCGAGCGTCTGCAACCTCAACCCGAGCAGCCGCGGCCATGTGCGCATCCAGAGCCCGCGCTTCGAGGACGCACCGGCCATCGCCCCCAACTACCTCGCCACCGAAGAGGACCGCAAGGTGGCGGCCGACAGCCTGCGCGTGACGCGTCGCATCGTGGGCCAGCCGGCGCTGGCGAAGTTCAAGCCCGAAGAGTTCAAGCCCGGCGTGCAGTACCAGAGCGACGAAGAACTGGCGCGCCTGGCCGGGGACATCGCCAGCACCATCTTCCACCCGGTCGGCACCGCCAAGATGGGGCGCGACGATGACCCGATGGCGGTGGTGGACAGCCACCTGCGGGTGCGGGGCGTGGCCGGGCTGCGCGTGGTCGATGCCGGCGTGATGCCGACCATCACCAGCGGCAACACCAACAGCCCGACGCTGATGATCGCGGAGAAGGCGGCGCGCTGGATCGTGTCCGGCCGGTAAAGATCCGGACACAGGCGCCCGGGCGCGGGGTGCCCTGCCTACACTGGGCCCAGTCGGGCGCGGCAGGCGCGCCCGTGTGCCGGTGTTCCCATGTCCGATCCTGCTGCCCTTCCATCCCCCGTGCATTGCCTGCTGGTCGACGACGACCCCAGCATCCGCGAACTGCTCACCGGCTTTCTTCAGCCCTTCGGCATGCGGCTGGACGCGGTGGCCGACGGTGACGGCCTGCGCCAGCGCCTGCCCTCGGCCGCGGTCGACGTGCTGCTGCTGGACCTGATGCTGCCCGGCGAGAGCGGGCTGGACCTGTGCCAGTGGGTCAAGCGGGTGCAGCCCGGTCTGCCGGTGATCATGCTGACCGCGCAGGGCGACACGCTCTCGCGCGTGCTGGGCCTGGAGCTGGGAGCCGACGATTACCTGCCCAAGCCCTTCGAGCCGCGCGAGCTGGTGGCGCGCATCCGGGCTGTGCGTCGCAGCACCAGCGCCTCGCCTCAGGCCCAGGCGTCTGCCGCGGTGCGCATCGGGGGCTGGCGCTTCGAGCGTGTGCAGCGTCGGCTCTACGACCCCGAGGGCGTGATGCACACGCTTTCGGCGGCCGAGTACCGGCTGCTGGTCGCCTTCGTCGACCACCCCGAGCAGGCGCTATCGCGCGACCGCCTGCTGGAGCTGACCCGCGCACCGGGGGTCGACACCAGCGAGCGCAGCATCGACCTGGCCGTCTCGCGCCTGCGCCACAAGCTGGGCGACCCCGATGCGCAGCACGGCCTCATCCGCACCCTGCGGGGCACGGGTTACCTGTTCGCACCCCGGAGGGCCGTGCCGTGAGCCGCAGCGCCTGGCGCGAACGCCTGCGCCGCATCGACACCCTGTTCCTGCGCCTGTTCCTGCTGATGTGGGTGACCCTGGTGATCAGCCACCTGTTCGCCTTCTCGGTGGTGTCGCCGGCCGGCACCGGCTGGGTCGCGCGCCTGCCGTCCGAAGGCGTCTCGGCCCTGCCGCCGCTGCCCTCGCTGCCACCGGTCGGGCCACTGGACATCCGGAGCCCGCGCGACGCGGGCACGCCACCTTCCGGGCCGGTGGCGGAGCTGCCGCCACGCCGCGGCCAGCCGCTGCCGGGTCTGCCCGCACGCAGCCTCTGGCTGGACTTCGGCCTGCGCGCGCTGCTGATCGGTGTGGGCGCGGCCATCGGCGCGCGCTGGCTCTCGGCGCCGATGCGGCGCCTGGCCCAGGCCTCGGCCACGCTGTCGCAGGGCCTGGCCGAGGGGCGCGACCCGCCCACGCTGGATGAGGGCCGTGGCACGGCCGAAGTGCGGGCGTCTGCGCAGGCTTTCAACCGCATGGCGCAGGCGCTCAAACAGCAGTTCGAGCAGCGCAGCCTGCACATGGCCGCGGCCTCGCACGACCTGCGCACGCCGCTCACCCGGCTGCGCCTGCGACTGGAGCAGCTGCCCCCGAAAGCGGCGCAGGCGGCGGCGCAGGACATCCGCGCCATGGACGAACTGATCGATGCCTCGCTGGCGGTGGTGCGCGAACAGTCCACCGGCGCACCACCTGCGCTGATGGACCTGGGAGCGTTGCTGCAGTCGCTGGTCGACGACCGCGCCGAGCAGGGCCAGGCGGTCGTGCTGGTCGAACCGGCCGGGGGAACGCCGCCGCTGCGCGTGCGCGCGCACCCGGCCTCGCTGCGCCGCATCGTGGACAACCTGGTCGACAACGCGCTGCGCTACGGAAGGGTGGCGCGGCTGGATGCACGGCGGGAGGGCGGCGTGTCGGACGGCGAGGTGCGGGTGACGGTGGACGACGACGGTCCGGGCATCGCACCCGATCTGGTGCCGCAGGTGCTGCGTCCCTGGGTCCGGCTGCCGGCGGGCGAGGGCGCCCCCGGACCCGCGGGCAGCGGTCTGGGCCTGGCCATTGCCCACGACCTGGCGCAGCGCGAGGGCGGCCGCCTGCTGCTGGAGACCCGTGCCGAAGGCGGCCTGCGCGCCACCCTGGTGCTGCCGGTGGCCTGAGGCGCAGCGACAGCGCGCCTTCTGTGTCGGGCCAGACACCAACAGCCGACACCCCCTTCACAGGGGCGCACCAGCATCCGCGGCATGAACACCGTGCCCCATCTGGTCCTCCCGACCACCACCCTGCATGAGCCGCCCGCCATCGCGCCGCGGTCGCCCCGGACGCTGCTGGCGGTGCAGCCCACCCACCGGCCTTACCCGGTGCGCGAGTTCGTCGACGCCTCGCCCGAGCGGGGCAGCGACCTCGCCCGGCAGAGCCCCGGCGTGCCCCTGACGCTGGCGCTGCGCCTGCAGGACGGCCGCGGCCAGGCGATCCAGCGCGCGGCGGTCTACATCTGGCACTACGACCCTTGCTGCTGGACCCTGGACGCGGCGGAGGACGACCTGCGCACGGTCGCGCTGATGCGGGGCGTGCAGCTGAGCGACGAAGAGGGCGGGCTGTGCTTCCACACCGTCTACCCGGGCCGCTACCTCGACAACAGCGTGCCGGTGTACCTGCGGGTCTATTTCAACGACGGGAGGCACGTGGTCGCGCGCGCCGACGGCTGCCTGCTGCTGCCCTCGCTGCCGCCGGAGGACGACGAGGCGCTGCAGATCGCGCCGCTGGCCCTGCCCACGCTGCGCAAGCCACCGTGCCTGGACGTGCATCGCACCCGCACGCTGTGGCCGGACCGCCTGGTCGCCGACTTGGGCGGCGGGGGGCTGCGCGCCGAGCTGACCCTGGGGCTGGCCCTGGACGACGCGCCCGGCGCGGGGCCCCACTGAGCCACCGCGATCCGGCCGCGGCGGAGGGGGTCACCTCAGCCGGCCGACGTAGCGGGCACTGGGGTCGCCGGGCGCAGCCAGCGGCGCCGGTGCGGACACCGGCGCGCTGGGCCGGCGCACCGGAATCAACAGCGACTCCAGCCGCTCGGCCAGGGGCAGCAGCTCGTCCAGGCCGTCTTCGCGGGCGCGCTCGCGGGCAAAGCTGACGACCGCCTGCGCATATTCCACGTTGCTCACCATCCACTCGGTGTCGGTCACGCGGCCGGTCTTGCGGCGCAGCAACACGTGCAGGTGGGCGGCGGCGGCGAATGCATCGTTTTGCGACATGGTGTTTTCCTCTTCCAGCGACGGCCGGTGTGCTGCATTTCCTGTGCCATCTGTCCTGGGCACCAAGGGAAAGCCCGTATGCACGGGTCTGGTGCGGGCGGCTACAGTACCGCCACTCGCAAACGGCGCCAGACGCCGCGACCGCGGGGGACCGAGGAGACAACCCAGTCCTATCAGAACAAATCCTTCAGCGTCCCAAGAGATGCACCGAACCATCAGCCGACCCTTGAGGGTCGGCTTTTTTTTGCCCGCACAGTCGACCACCTGCGGGATGCGGGGTGGAAATTTATCTTCCAGTTTGTTTCAAAAATCGGAAGGTCAGTGGATACCTCGGACGGGGGATGAGGCGGACAGTCCGGCAGGCTTTGAAAAAAATTGTTTCTTGACAAGGACTTGCGAGCTGCCGTTGGTGTTTTCCCTTGGTGATGGAATCGTGGCCCGCGGATTGCGAACGGTCACACACCTGCCCATTCCCCAGGGATGCGGGCGGGACCCGGATCCGCCCCACACAGCCCACGGAGACACCCCAAGATGGAAACCTTTTACGAGGTCATGCGCCGCAAAGGCATTTCGCGCCGCAGCTTTCTGAAGTACTGCTCGCTCACCGCCACCTCGCTGGGGCTGGCGCCGTCCTTTGTGCCCCAGATCGCGCACGCGATGGAGAACAAGCCGCGCACCCCGGTGCTCTGGCTGCACGGGCTGGAGTGCACCTGCTGCACCGAATCCTTCATCCGTTCGGCCCACCCGTTGGCCAAGGACGTGGTGCTCTCGATGATTTCGCTCGACTACGACGACACCCTGATGGCCGCCGCGGGCCACCAGGCCGAGGCCATCCTCGAAGAGATCATGACCAAGTACAAGGGCAACTACATCCTCGCGGTCGAGGGCAACCCGCCCCTGAACGAAGACGGCATGTTCTGCATCCAGTCGGGCAAGCCCTTCATCGAGAAGCTGCAGAAAGTGGCCAAGGACGCCAAGGCCATCATCGCCTGGGGTTCCTGCGCCAGCTGGGGCTGCGTGCAGGCCGCCAAGCCCAACCCGACCCAGGCCACGCCGATCCACAAGGTCATCACCGACAAGCCCATCATCAAGGTGCCGGGCTGCCCGCCCATCCCCGAGGTGATGACGGGCGTGATCACCTACATGCTGACGTTTGACCGCATCCCCGAGCTGGACCGCCAGGGCCGCCCGAAGATGTTCTACAGCCAGCGCATCCACGACAAGTGCTACCGCCGCCCGCACTTCGACGCCGGCCAGTTCGTCGAAGCCTGGGACGACGAGTCCGCGCGCAAGGGCTACTGCCTCTACAAGGTCGGCTGCAAGGGCCCGACCACCTACAACGCCTGCTCCACGGTCATGTGGAACGAAGGCACCAGCTTCCCGATCAAGGCCGGCCACGGCTGCATCGGCTGCTCGGAAGACGGCTTCTGGGACAAGGGTTCGTTCTACGACCGCCTGACCGACATCCACCAGTTCGGCATCGAGGCCAACGCCGACGAGATCGGCGGTACGGCGGCCGGCGTGGTGGGCGCTGCGGTCGCGGCGCACGCCGCCATCTCGGTGGCCAAGCGGGCGCGCGACACGTCCAAAGAGAAGTCCAACACCAACGCCTGACGCAGAACAAGGACAAGACCATGGGTGCTTACGAAACACAGGGCTTCAAGCTCGACAACTCCGGCCGCCGCGTGGTGGTCGACCCCGTGACCCGCATCGAGGGCCACATGCGCTGCGAGGTCAACCTCGACAGCAACAACGTCATCCGCAACGCCGTCTCCACCGGCACCATGTGGCGCGGTCTGGAGGTGATCCTCAAGGGCCGCGATCCGCGCGACGCCTGGGCCTTCGTGGAACGCATCTGCGGTGTCTGCACCGGCTGCCACGCGCTCACCTCGGTGCGCGCGGTGGAAGACGCGCTGGGCATCAGGATCCCGCTGAACGCCCACCTCATCCGCGAGATGATGGCCAAGACCCTGCAGGTGCACGACCACGCGGTGCACTTCTACCACCTGCACGCGCTGGACTGGGTGGACGTGGTCTCGGCGCTCAACGCCGACCCCAAGAAGACCAGCGAGCTGCAGCACCTGGTCTCGCCGGCGCACCCGCTGTCTTCGCCCGGCTACTTCCGCGACGTGCAGAACCGTCTCAAGAAGTTCGTCGAGAGCGGCCAGCTGGGCCCGTTCAGCAACGGCTACTGGGGCTCCAAGGCCTACGTGCTGCCGGCCGAGGCCAACCTGATGGCCGTGACCCACTACCTGGAAGCCCTGGACCTGCAGAAGGAATGGGTCAAGGTGCACACCATCTTCGGCGGCAAGAACCCGCATCCGAACTACATGGTGGGCGGCGTGCCGTGTGCGATCAACCTCGACGGCGACGGCGCGGCCGGCGCGCCCATCAACATGGAGCGCCTGAACTTCGTCGAAGCCCGCATCAAGGAGATGATCGAGTTCAACAACAACGTCTACATCCCGGACGTGCTGGCCATCGGCACCATCTACAAGCAGGCCGGCTGGCTCTATGGTGGCGGCCTCTCGGCCACCAACGTGGCCGACTACGGTACCTACGAGAAGGTGCCGTATGACCACAGCACGCACCAGCTGCCCGGGGGCGTGATCCTGGACGGCAACTGGGACAAGATCGAACCCATCGACCCGCGCGACCCCGAGCAGGTGCAGGAGTTCGTGACCCACAGCTGGTACCAGTATGCGGACGAAACCAAGGGCCTGCATCCCTGGGACGGCGTGACCGAGGCGAACTACAAGCCCGAGGGCCCGAACTTCAAGGGTTCGCGCACCAAGATCGAGCAGCTCGACGAATCGGCCAAGTACTCCTGGATCAAGTCGCCGCGCTGGCGCGGCCACGCGGTCGAGGTCGGCCCGCTCTCGCGCTACATCCTGGGCTATGCCCACGCGATGAAGGGCAACAAGTGGTGCCAGCGCGTGAAGGAGCAGGTGGACGCCTCGGCGGTCGCCATCAACAGCGCCATCCCCAAGGCCCTTGGCCTGCCGGAGACGCAGTACACCGCCAAGCAGCTGCTGCCCACCACCATCGGCCGCACCCTGGCGCGCGCGCTGGAGAGCCAGTACGCCGGCGAGATGATGATGGACGACTTCCGCCAGCTGGTGGCCAACATCAAGGCCGGGGACACGTCCACCGCCAACGTCGAGAAGTGGGACCCCGCCACCTGGCCCAAGGAGGCCAAGGGGGTGGGCACGGTGGCCGCGCCGCGCGGCATGCTGGGCCACTGGATCAAGATCAAGGACGGCAAGATCGAGAACTACCAGTGCGTGGTGCCCACCACCTGGAACGGCTCGCCGCGCGACGCCAAGGGCCAGATCGGCGCCTTCGAGGCTTCGCTCATGAACACGCCCATGGTCAACCCCGAGCAGCCGCTGGAGATCCTGCGCACCCTGCACAGCTTCGACCCCTGCCTGGCCTGCTCCACCCACGTGATGAGCCCGGACGGTCAGGAGATGGCCAAGGTCACCGTCCGTTGAACACACCAGACAACGAGGAGAAACACATGCAAGCGAAACACATCCGTCGCGTGGCCGCCGCCGCGCTGCTGGCCGGGCTCGCCGGCGCCGCACAGGCGCATCCCGGCCACGGCGCCACCAGCCTGATGCAAGGCCTGGTCCACCCCTTTGGTCTGGACCACCTGCTGGCCATGGTGGCCGTGGGCGTCTGGTCGGTCAGCGCCCTGCCGCAGGGCAAGGCCTGGCAGGGCCCGGCCGCCTTCCTGGCGGCGCTGGTCGTCAGCGCCGCCCTGGGCGCGGCCGGCGTGACGCTGCCGTTCCTGGAGCAGGGCGTGGCGCTGTCGGTGGCGCTGTTCGGCGCCCTGCTGGTGCTGGCCCGCCGCCCGATGCCCGCGTCGCTCGGCCTGGGCCTGGTGGCCGCCGCGGCTTCGCTGCACGGTCTGGCCCACGGCGCCGAAACGCCGGCCACCGGCTTCGCCGGCTACGCCATCGGCTTCCTCGCCACCACCGCCGCCCTGCACCTGGGCGGCGTGGGCCTGGGCCTGTCCATCCGCCGCTGGCTGGCCGCGCGCAGCGGCCTGGCGCTGGGCGGGCTGGGCGCGCTGCTCGGCGGCGCCGGCCTGGTCCTCTTCGGCCAGCTGGCCGCCTGACGGCCCCACCCCTTCGCACAGGAGATCACCATGTCCTCCCTGTCCGCACAAGAACTGGCGCAGCAGCGCCTGGCCGATGTCACCGGCATCGACGAGAGCGCCGTCTCGCATGGCCAGAGCACCAAGTCGGTCTATGTGTACGAAGCCCCGGTGCGCGTCTGGCACTGGGTCAACGTCGCCGCCATCACCGTGCTGTGCCTCACCGGCTACTTCATCGGCAAACCGCTGCCGACCATGCCCGGCGAGGCCAGCGCGCACTACCTGATGGGCTACATCCGCTTCGCGCACTTCACGGCCGGCTACATCCTGGCCATCGGCCTGCTCGGCCGCGCCTACTGGGCGCTGGTGGGCAACCACCACGCGCGCGAACTGTTCTGGGTGCCGCTGTTCCAGAAGGCCTACTGGGGCGAGATCCTCACCATGCTCAAGTGGTACGCCTTCCTGATCCCGCGGCCGGGCCGCTACGTGGGCCACAACCCGCTGGCGCGGCTGGCGATGTTCTCGGGCTTTCTGGTGCTGATGATCTTCATGATCGTCACCGGCTTCGCGCTCTACAGCGAAGGCGCGGGCGCCGGCTCGTGGCAGGACACGCTGTTCGGCTGGGTGATCCCGCTGTTCGGCCAGAGCCAGGACGTGCACACCTGGCACCGCCTGGGCATGTGGGCCATGATCATGTTCATCACCCTGCACGTCTACGCGGCCATCCGCGAGGACATCATGGGTCGCCAGTCCATCGTGTCCACGATGATTTCCGGCCGTCGGACCTTCAAGGACTGACGTCGTGAACAAGGTCGCCGCCAGCTGGTCGATTCCCCCGCGCGGTGTGCCGGTGCGTGCACCGCTGCACCCGGGGCGCCTGCTGGCGCGCACCTGCCTGGCGCCGCTCTCGCTCAACCAGAGCGAGGCGGCCCGGCTGCTGGGCCTCTCGCGCCGCCGCCTGCACGAGCTCGTGCACGGCCAGCGCGCCATGTCGCCCGACACCGCCATCCGTTGCGCCCGCCAGTTCGGCATCGACGCCGGCTTCTGGCTCGCGCAGCAGGCCGCCTGGGACAGCTTCCACGCCTGGAAGCGGCTGTGTGCCCAGGACAGCGCGGCCGCCCCTTCCCCCTCCCACTGACGCCCATAAGGGACTTCCAGCCATGAGCGCCATTCCGACCGAATCGACCTGTCACCCCGGGGGTGACACCCCGCCGGCCCGCATCGTCGTGCTGGGCATCGGCAACCTGCTCTGGGCCGACGAAGGCTTCGGCGTGCGCTGCATCGAAGCGCTGCAGCGCCGCTACGAGTTTGCCGACCACGTGCAGCTGATCGACGGCGGTACGCAGGGCCTGTACCTGATCCAGCACGTGCAGGAAGCCGACGCGCTGCTGATCTTCGACGCCATCGACTACGGCCTCGAACCCGGCACGCTCAAGCAGGTGCGCGACGACGAGGTGCCGCGCTTCATGGGCGCGAAGAAGATGAGCCTGCACCAGACCGGCTTCCAGGAGGTGCTGTCACTGGCCACGCTGACCGGCAAGTACCCGCAGCGCGTGCTGCTGATCGGCTGCCAGCCGCAGGAGCTGGAGGACTACGGCGGCAGCCTGCGCCCGGTCGTCAAGGCCGCGATGGAAGACGCGCTGGCCCTCGGCGTGGCCGAGCTGGAACGCTGGGGCGCGCAGCCGGTGGAGCGCCAGACCCCGCTGGCCCCGCGCGAGGCCGTGACGCTGGACGAACTGGCTTTGACCGCCTACGAGGCGCAAAGGCCCGCCGCGGAAGAAGCCTGCCGCATCGGCGACGAACGCTTCATGCCGAAAGCCGAGGCCTGAACCATGTGCATCGGCATCCCCATGCAGGTGATCGAGGCCGACGGCCGCTTCGCGCTGTGCGAGGGCCGCGGCGAGCGCCGCCGCATCAACACCGCCCTGGTCGGCGGTGTGGTGCCCGGCGACTGGCTGCTGGTCTTTCTCGACGACGCGCGCGAAGCCATCGACGCCGACCGTGCGGCCGAGGTGAACGCCGCGCTGAATCTCGTGCTCGGTGCCATGCAGGGCGCCGACCTTTCGAGCGACATCGACTTCGCTCTGCCATCGCAGATGAGCCCCGAACAGATGCGCGCCCTCACCGGCGCCTGAACACAAGGAGACACCATGATTGAAACTGCAGAAGCCCACGCCCCGCTGGTCCAGCGCCTGGCCCGCGACTTCGGCGCGACCTGGGTCGACGAGACCAGCGTCGCCGAATGGACCGCCGGCGGCGGCGAGCGCGTCGTGCTGCTGGCCGGCGACCCCGTGCGTTTTCCCGAAGGCGTGGACGTGGCGGCCGTGCTGCCCGAGCTGATGAAGTCGTTCCCGAACCGCTTTGCCGTGGCTGTGGTGCCGCGCGACCACGAGGACGCGGTGGCCAAGCGCTATGGCTCGCAGCGCTGGCCCTCGCTGCTGTTCTTCCGCGACGGCCAGTACGTCACCGCGATCGCCGGCA
Source organism: Hydrogenophaga pseudoflava (assembly GCF_031020795.1). GTDB lineage: Bacteria > Pseudomonadota > Gammaproteobacteria > Burkholderiales > Burkholderiaceae_C > Hydrogenophaga > Hydrogenophaga pseudoflava_A. The sequence continues at coordinate 90,185 of NZ_JAVHJP010000005.1, read as the reverse complement.
TGCAGGACTGGGACGTGTACCTGTCCGGCGTCGCCGCCGCCCTGGCCATGCCGCCCTCGCGCCCGCCCACCATCGGCATCCCGGTGGTCAGCCAGACCGGTGGCGCCGGCAGCAGCTGCCACTGAGCCCGCCGACCGAACCCCCACAGGAGACCGCATGAAAGCCTTCCCCATTCCCGTCGTCGCCCTTGGCCCCGGCACCCAGACCGAGGACGAGAACCTCGACTACCTGCCCATGCCCAAGGACATGGACACCTACCGCGCGCCCATGCTGCCCGAGCCGGAGGAAATCGCCGGCCGCGCGGCCGCACGCGAGGCCCTGGTCAAGGTGCTGGCGCTGCTGGACCAGGCCGCCGATGGGGCGCCCGGCGGGCAGGTGGGTCTGCTGTCGCTGTCGCCCGAAGACCGGCAGCTGGTCAACCAGGTGATGGGCGAGGGCGAGGCCAGCGCCATCGTGCGCGAGGAGGACTCGCCGCTCGAAGTGCGCATCCAGGAGTCGGTGTTCGCCGGTGTCTGGCGCCTCATGACCTTCAGCGACGGCGTGCTGGTTGACGACGTGATCGAGGTCGGCCCGGTGCCCGCCCTGCTGCGGGTGGTGGCCGAGGAAGACGCCGAGCGCGAATACCGGCCCTGGCTCGGGCCGCTGCCGCCCAATGTGCAGAACGCGCCCCTGCTGGTGGAGGAGGTGCGCGACCAGGTGGCGCGCTGGCAGCCGGGCCGGACCTCGCACGTCATCAACCTGACGCTGCTGCCGGTCACGCCGGAAGACATCGGCTTTCTCGACCACCAGCTGGGCACCGGCCGCGTGCTGCTGCTCTCGCGCGGCTACGGCAACTGCCGCATCTCGAACACGCGCCTGCCGAACTGCTGGCGCGTGGTGTACTACAACTCCATGGACAAGGTGATCCTCAACACGGTCGAGGTGGTCGACATGCCCGAGGTGGCGATGGCGGCGCCCGAAGACCTGCGCGACTCGCACGAGCGGCTGCAGGATGTGCTCGGATACCTCGAACAATCATGAGCGGCTTTGACGGTCAGGGCTTTGAAGGTTCGTACCTCGGCAACCGCGAGGTGCTGCGGCCCGGCTCGCGCCTGGAATGCAAGATCTGCTGGTGGGTCTACGACCCGGCCACGGGCGACCCGCAGTGGCAGATCCCGCCCGGCACGCCGTTCGCCGAGCTGCCGCCGCACTGGCGCTGCCCCAACTGCGACTGCGACGCCGCGCAGTTTTTGTTGCTGCCGGACTGAGACCATGGAACACCGCGTGTCCGCCCTGGTGCAGTTCTACCGCCTCGTGCAGACGGAGCGCATGCAGGGCGTGCCCATCCTGAACCCGGCGCTGTCCGTCGAGGCCGTCGGCTTCCAGTGGTGCGACGAAGAGCGGACCGTGGCCGAGGGCGTGCTCATCACGCCCTGGTTCATGAGCCTGGTGCGGCTGCCGCGGGCGGTGGAAGGCCATGGCGGCCGCGTCGCGCGCAAGGCGGTGCACGGCTTCGGCAGCGAGCGCTTCGAGTTCATCGGCGCGCACGACCCGGCCGTGGGCTACCACGAGACCTGCGCGCTGTTCTCGCCCATGGGCGGCTTCCGGTCGCAGGAGCAGGCGCGTGAAACAGCGCTGGCCTCGCTGGCCCTGCTGCGGCCCGCGCCGGAGCCCGTCGCGGAACCGGTGCCCGCCCGGCGCGCGTTCTTCACCGGCCGCCGCAGCGCGCCGGGCGCATCGGTATGACCGACCCGCCCGATCTCGCCGGCCGCCTGTGCGTGCGCCCCGGGGCGCCGCTGGCCCAGGCGCTGCACAGCAGCCGGCGCGACTGGGCCGGTCGGCTCGGTCAGGGCCAGCCGGCCACCGCGCTGCCCGGCCTGCTGGCGGGCCTGTTCAACCTCTGCAGCCACGCGCACCGGCTCTGCGCCCAGCTGGCCATCGCGGCGGCCCGGCCGGGCGCCGGTCCCGCGCCCACCGACGTGGCGCAGCGCCTGCGCCACGAGACCGCGCAGGAGCATGTGCGCCGCATCGGACTGGACTGGCCGCGCATGCTCGGGCCGGCGGATGGCGACGCCCCGGGCGCCGCGCTGCGGTCTCTGCAGGCCTGCCCGCTGCTGCGCCCTGCGGCTCCGGGCGACGACCCCTGGCCCGCCGCGCTCGACTGGCTGCAGCGCGAGTGCCTGCACATGCCCGCGGCCACCTGGCTGCGCGCCTGGCAGGCCTGCGGCGCCGACTGGCTGCTCGACTGGAGCGAGCGCCACCCCGGTTGGCTGCCGGCCCTGGTGCGCGGCGCGCGCGAGGCGGACAGCGGGCGCGCGCTCGACATGACGCGGGCCCTGCGCGCGCATGGTCAGGACGACCAGCTGCGCACGCTGGCCGCCGCGCTGGCGCTCAAGCCGGGCTTTGCCCTGCAGCCGCTGTGGCACGGCGCCTGCGCCCACACCGGCCCCTGGGCGCGCCTGCACAGCGCCGACGACGGCCTGCCGCTCTCGCCTTGGTCTCTGATGGGCAGCCGCCTGGCCGAGCTGGTGCGGCTGTGCCTGCCGGACGGCCCGGGGCAAGGCAGTGGCTGGCTGCGCCACGGCGCGCTGTGCACCGCCGAGGGCCAGGGCCTGGCCTGGGTCGAGATGGCGCGCGGCCTGCTGGTGCACCAGGTGGAGCTCGAGGCCGCTGCGCCGGTGGTGCGCGCCTGCCGCGTGCTGGCACCGACCGAGTGGAACTTCCACCCGGCCGGCGAGGTGGCGCGCCGCATCTCGGCGCTGGACCTCACGCTGCCCGCCGCGCTGCGCACGCGCCAGCTGAACCTGCTGATGGCGGCGTTCGACCCCTGCGTGCCGTTCGAGGTCGGGGCCGCGCCTGCGGTGAACGGGGAGGTGAGCCATGCATGAAGCCAGCCTGGCCGGTGGCGTGCTGCAACTGGTGGAAGACACGGCGCGGCGCGAAGGCTTTGCGCGCCTGCTGGAACTGCGGCTCGAAGCCGGACAGCTGGCGGGCGTGGATGTCCGTGCGCTGCGCTTCGCGCTGGAGAGCCTGGCGCCCGGCACCCTGCTGGACGGCGCGCGCATTCAGATCGACGAGCCGCCCGGCCATGCCTGGTGCATGAAGTGCGCACAGACCGTGGCCATCGCCCAGCGCGGCGACGCCTGCCCCGCCTGCGGCGGCCACCAGCTGCAGCCCACGGGCGGCATGGGATTGCGCGTGGTGGACATGCGTGTGAGTGATGATTGAAACAACGTTGAAGGAGACCGACCATGTGTGTCGTGTGTGGATGCAGTGACAACAGCCCGGCCCATGCCCGGCATGTGCGGACCCGGGACGGCGAAGCCGGCGTGATCACGGTGAACCCGGCCAATGGCGACCTGCACTTCGGTGCCGGTGCGGCCCGCGTGTCGGTGCCCGGGATGAGCCAGGAACGGGCGATCAAGCTGGAGACCGACATCCTGGGCGCGAACAACCGCGTGGCCCGGCAGAACCGCGCCCATTTCGAGTCCCACGGCGTCACGGCGCTCAACTTCGTCTCCAGCCCCGGTTCGGGCAAGACCACGCTGCTCTGCGCCACCATCGAGGCGCTCAAGGCGCGCCAGCCCGGCCTGCACGTCGCGGTGATCGAGGGCGACCAGCAGACCAGCTTCGACGCCGACCGCATCCGCGCCACCGGCGCGCCCGCGATCCAGGTCAACACCGGCAAGGGCTGCCACCTCGACGCGCCCATGGTGGCCGAGGCGTTTGCGCAGCTGCACACGCATGAGCACTCGCACGACCATTCGCACGACCATGGCCATGCACACGATCACGGCCACTCGCATGGTCACGATCACCACCACCACGGTGAGGCCCAGAGCCTGCTGTTCATCGAGAACGTCGGCAACCTGGTCTGCCCTGCGGTGTGGGACCTGGGCGAGGCGGCGAAGGTGGCCATCCTCTCGGTGACCGAGGGCGAGGACAAGCCGCTGAAGTACCCCGACATGTTCGCGGCCTCGCAGCTGATGATCCTGAACAAGACCGACCTGCTGCCGCATGTGAAGTTCGACGTGGCGCGCTGCATCGACCTGGCACGGCGCGTGAACCCGGCGATTGAAGTCATCCAGTTGTCCGCCACGACCGGGGAAGGCATGGACGCCTGGCTGAATTGGTTGGACCACGCTGTTCACACCCACTGACCATGTCCACCACCGTGCTCGCCGTCGGCGCCTGGCTCAAGAACGTGGCCTGCCTCGTTCTGCAGGGCCATGCGCACTGGTCGCCGGTGCATGGCGACCTGAGCGACCCGGCGGCCTGCGACGCGCTGGAGCGCTCGGTGCAGGCGCTGGCGCGGCAGGCGGCCGAGGCCGGCGCACCGGTGCAGGCCATCGCACACGACCTGCACCCCGACTTCTTCAGCACCCAGCTGGCCATCGCCACCGCCGCGGCGCTGGGCGTGCCCGCCATCGGCGTGCAGCACCACCACGCGCACCTGGCGGCGGTGATGGCCGAACACGGCCTCGAAGGCCCGGTGGTGGGTCTCGCGCTCGATGGCGTGGGCCTGGGCGTCGACGGAACACCCTGGGGCGGCGAACTGCTCTGGCTCGACGGCGCGCGCTGGGCACGACTGGGCCACCTGCAGCCGCTGGCCCTGCCGGGCGGCGACCGGGCGGCGCGCGAACCCTGGCGCATGGCCGCGAGCGCGCTGCATGCGCTGGGCCGCGCCGACGAGATCGTGCCGCGCTTCGCCCCGGTGGTGGGCGAGGCCGTGGCCGCGGGCATGCGACAGATGCTCGACAAAAACCTGAACTGCCCGCTGACCAGCAGTGCCGGCCGCTGGTTCGACGCCGCCGCGGGCGCGCTCGGCCTGTGCCACCACCAGCGGGACGAGGCCCAGGCGGCCATCGCGCTGGAACAGGCCGCTGCCCGCGCCCTGGCCGCGCAGCCCGACCTGCCACCGCTCGCCGGCGCGGTGGTCGCCGACGGGGTGGTCGATCTGCGCCCCGTGCTCGCCCGGCTGTTCGACGCGCCCGATGCCGACACCGCGGCGGCCGGCTTCCACCTGGCGCTGGCCGACGTGCTGGCCGCGGCGCTGACCGCCGCCGCGCGTGAGCGCGACATCCACACCGCGGCGCTGGGCGGCGGCTGTTTTTTCAACCGCATCCTGCGCAAGCGCACGGTGCAGCGGCTGCGGGCCGCGGGTCTGCAGGTGTTCCAGACCGGCGACCATGGCTGCGGCGACGCCGGGCTGGCCATCGGCCAGGCCTGGGTGGCCGCGCAGCAGCTCCAGACCCCACGACCCGAATCCCCCGTTGAGGAGAGCCTTCCATGTGCCTAGCCATTCCCGCGCGCCTCGTCGAGAAGCGTGACCACGACCAGGCGGTGGTCGACCTCGGCGGCATCCGCAAGCCCGTGTCCATCGCCCTGGTGCCCGAGGCCGAGGTCGGCGACTACGTGATCGTGCACGTGGGCCACGCCATCGGCATGATCGACCCGGAAGAGGCCGAAAAGACGCTGGCGCTGTTCGCCGAAATGCAGGCGGAAGAGGAAGGAGCCGCACGATGAAATACATCGACGAATTCCGCGACGGAGACCTCGCGCGCCAGATTGGTGAACGCATCCGCGCCGAGGCCGACCCGCAGCGCGCCTACAGCTTCATGGAGTTCTGCGGCGGCCACACCCACGCCATCAGCCGCTACGGCGTGCTCGAACTGCTGCCGTCCAACGTGCGCATGGTCCACGGCCCCGGCTGCCCGGTCTGCGTGCTGCCCATCGGCCGCATCGACCTGGCGATCCGCCTCGCGCTGGAGCGCGACGCCATCGTCTGCACCTACGGCGACACCATGCGCGTGCCGGCCAGCGACAGCCTGTCGCTCATCAAGGCCAAGGCGCGCGGCGGCGACATCCGCATGGTCTATTCGGCCGCCGACGCGCTGGCCATCGCGCGCGCGAACCCGCAGCGCGAGGTGGTGTTCTTCGCCATCGGCTTCGAGACCACCACGCCGCCCACGGCGCTGGCCATCCGCGACGCGCAGCGCGAAAGCCTGGCCAACTTCAGCGTGCTGTGCTGCCACGTGCTCACGCCCTCGGCCATCACCCACATCCTCGAATCGCCCGAGGTGCGCCAGTTCGGCACCGTGCCCATCGACGGCTTCGTCGGCCCGGCCCACGTGAGCATCGTCATCGGCAGCCAGCCCTACGAGCACTTCGCCGAGGAGTACCGCAAGCCGGTGGTGATCGCCGGCTTCGAGCCGCTGGACGTGATGCAGGCCATCCTGATGCTGGTGCGCCAGGTCAACCGCGGTGCCGCGCACGTGGAGAACGAGTTCACCCGCGCCGTCACGCCCGAGGGCAACCTGCGCGCGCAGGCCCTGGTGTCCGAGGTGTTCGAGCTGCGGCCCAGTTTCGAGTGGCGCGGCCTGGGCGAGGTGCCCTACAGCGCGCTCAAGATCCGTGAAGCCTTCGCGGCCTTCGACGCCGAGCGCCGCTTCGACCTGGCCTACCGGTCGGTGCCCGACAACAAGGCCTGCGAGTGCGGCGCCATCCTGCGCGGCGTCAAGCGCCCGACCGACTGCAAGATCTTCGGCACCGTCTGCACGCCCGAGAACCCGGTCGGCTCCTGCATGGTGTCCAGCGAAGGCGCCTGCGCCGCGCACTACACCTACGGGCGCTTCCGCGACATCCCCATCGTGCCGGCACCCGTCGAGGAGACCGCGCCATGAGAACCGAACACGACCAGGGTGGTGCCGGCGAGGCACCCGCCCCCAAGCCCGTGAAGAAGAACTACATCCGCCCGCTGGACATCAAACACGGCCGCATCGACATGGGCCACGGCGCGGGCGGCAAGGCCGCGGCGCAGCTGATCGAGGAACTGTTCCTCGCGGCCTTCGACAATCAGTTCCTGCGCCAGGGCGACGACGGCGCGGTGCTGGCGCTGCCGGCCTTCGACCCGGCCGAGGGGCGCCTGGTGATGGCGACCGACGGCCACGTGATCTCGCCGCTGTTCTTCCCGGGTGGCGACATCGGCTGCCTGTCGGTGCACGGCACGGTCAACGATGTGGCCATGTCGGGTGCACGCCCGCTGTACCTGAGCGCGAGCTTCATCATCGAAGAAGGCTTCCCGCTGGCCGACCTGCAGCGCATCGTGCAGAGCATGGCCGCGGCGTCGCGCGAGGCCGGCGTGCCGGTGGTGACCGGCGACACCAAGGTGGTGGAGCAGGGCAAGGGCGACGGCGTGTTCATCAGCACCACCGGCGTCGGCGTGCTGCCGCCGGGCGTGTCCATCAGCGGGCGCCACGCGCGGCCGGGCGACGTGGTGCTGGTCTCGGGCAGCATCGGCGACCACGGCGTGGCCGTGCTCTCACAGCGCGAGTCGCTGGCCTTCGAGACCACCATCGAGAGCGACACCGCCGCCCTGCACACCTTGGTGGCCGCGATGCTGGCGGCCGCACCGGGCGCCGTGCGCGTGCTGCGCGACCCGACGCGCGGCGGCCTGGCCACCACGCTCAACGAGGTCGCGCGCCAGTCGGGCGTGGGCATGCTGCTGCAGGAGGCGGCCATTCCCGTCAAGCCGCAGGTGGACGCGGCCTGCGAGCTGCTGGGCCTGGACCCGCTCTACGTGGCCAACGAGGGCAAGCTGATTGCGGTGGTGGCGCCCGAGGCGGCCGAGGCCGTGCTCGCCGCCATGCGCGCCCACCCGCTGGGGCAGGACGCGGCCCGCATCGGAGAGGTCACCACCGACCCGCACCATTTCGTGCAGATGGCCACGCGCTTCGGTGGGCGGCGCGTGGTGGACTGGCTGAGCGGAGAACAGCTGCCCAGGATTTGTTGACGACACCCCCCTGCGCCGCTGCGCGGCTTCCCCCCGCTCTGGCGCGCCTTCGGCGCTGGGCAGGGGGACGGCACCTGTGGCCCGGCGGAGCCGGTTCCACGGTGCCCCTGGTGGTGGCCCCTCGCGCCGAGGACGGTGTTGGATACGACAAGAGACGAGGAGACGTGGGATGTCTGGTCTGGTGTTTCGCAAGACGGAGAGTGGCAAGGCCGAGATTGCGCAGCGCAGCGCGGGCCTGGTGCCGGCCGCGCGGCAGCTGCTGATCCTGGTGAACGGGGTGGACAGCGTGCAGGCGCTGCTGGCCAAGGGCCTGGGCGATGTGCGCGGGCATCTGGAGACCTTGCTGTCGCTGCACCTGATCGAGCCGGTGCCGGCCGCGCCCAAGACCGCGCCGCCGCCCACCGTGGCGCCCGCACCCGAAGCGGACGAACCGCAGCGCCTGCTGGCCCTGCAGCGCCGCGCCTGGCAGACGCTGCAGCCGCACTTCGGGCCCGACACGCCCACGGTGGCGCAGGAGCTGCTGGCCGCGCGCACCGTCGCGCAGTACCAGGCGGCGCTCGACGGCATCCAGTCCAAGCTCGCCATCTACATGGGGCGCAAGCAGGCCGAGCGCGAGATCGACGCCCTGCGCCGCTGAAACCCCGCCATCTGAGCCATGTCCCTGCGCATCCTGCTGCTCTGCCACAGCTTCAACAGCCTCAGCCAGCGCCTGTACGCCGAGCTGCGCGCGCGCGGGCACCGAGTGAGTGTCGAGCTGGACATCGCCGACAGCGTGACCGAAGGGGCGGTGGCCCTCGCGCAGCCCGACCTGGTGCTGGCGCCTTTTCTCAAACGCCGCATCCCGGCCTCGGTCTGGCAGCGCGTGCCCTGTTTCGTGGTGCACCCCGGCCCGCCGGGCGACCAGGGACCGAGCGCGCTGGACTGGGCGGTGCTCGCGCGCCAGCCGCGCTGGGGCGTGACCGTGCTGCAGGCCGACGGCGAGTTCGACGCCGGCCCGGTCTGGGCCCACGCGTCGTTCGACATGCGCGCCACCACCAAGGGCCACCTGTACCGGCGCGAGGTGACCCGCGCCGCACTGCAGGCCACGCTGGCGGTGGTGGAGCGCTTCGCAGCCGGCGAGCGCGAGGCGCCTGCAGGACGATTCGCCGCCGGGCCGCCCCAAGGCGAATCAGCCTCCGGACCCGGCAAGGACCGGGACCCTTCCCTGTCCTGGGGCAGCGACCCGCGCAGCGGCGGAGCGTGGGGGCGTGGCTGGCGTCCGGCGATGAAGCAGGCCGACCGCGCCATTCACTGGTCGCGCGACGACACCGCCACCGTGCTGGCCCGGCTGCGCTGCGCCGACGGCCAGCCCGGCGTGCTGGACGCGCTCTGGGGCCGGCCCTGTTACCTGGGCGACGCCCACCCGGCCAGCGCCGCGGTCGTCGCCGAATTCGCGGGGCGTGCGCCGGGCGAACCGCTGGCGGTGCGTGACGGCGCGCTGCTGCGCCGCACGGTCGATGGCGGGGTGTGGATCGGCCAGGCACGGCTGGCCGATCCGCCGGGCACAGCGCCCGGTCAGGGGCATTTCAAGCAGGCGGCGGTCGAACTGTTCGCGGCCGAGGCGGCGGCGCTGCCGCAGCGGCCCGCGCCGCTGATGCGGGCCGAGGACGAGTGGGCCGAACTGCGCTACACCGAACACGGTCCCGCGGGCGCGCGCGTGGGCTGCCTGAGCTTCGACTTCTGCAACGGCGCCATGAGCACCGACCGCTGCGAGCGCCTGCGCGCCGCACTGCTGGCCGTGCGCAAGCGGCCGACGCAGGTGCTGCTGCTCATGGGGGGGGAGGGCTTCTTCAGCAACGGCATCGACCTCAACAGCATCGAGGCCGCGGCGCACCGCCCCGGCGACAGCGCAGCCGACGAGTCCTGGCGCAACATACAGGCCATGGACGATGTGGCGCTGGCGGTGCTGGAGACCACCGACCGCCTCACCGTGAGCGTGATGCGCGGCAACGCGGGCGCGGGCGGCGTGTTCCTGGCGCTCGCGGCCGACCATGTCTGGGCGCACGAGGGCGTGGTGCTCAACCCGCACTACAAGAACATGGGCAACCTCTACGGCTCGGAGTACTGGACCTACCTGCTGCCACGCCGCCTGGGCGAGGCCGGCGCGCGCGACCTGATGGCCGGCCGCCTGCCGCTGCGCGCCACCGACGCGCAGCGCATGGGCCTGGTCGACGCCTGCGACGAGGGGCCGCGCGAGGGCTACGAAACCCGCGTCATCGAACGTGCGCTGGCCCTGGCCGGCTCCTACAATCATCCCGAACAGGTGGCGGCCAAACAGGCCCGGCGTGCCGCCGACGAGGCGCACTGCCCGCTGGCCCGCTACCGCGAACAGGAACTGGCGCGCATGCACCGCAACTTCTACGGCTTCGACCCGAGCTACCACGTGGCCCGGCACCACTTCGTGCACAAGCTGCCGCATGCCTGGACACCGCGCCACCTCGCCACCCACCGCTGAGCGCCGCCGTGACCCCGCCCCCGCTGCATGATCCGATGCCCACCGTGCTGGTGGTCGACGACGAGGTGCGTTCGCAGGACGCGCTGCGCCGCACGCTGGACGAGGACTTCACCGTGTTCACCGCCAGCAGCGCCGAGGAGGCGCGCGGCCTGCTGCAGCGCCAGCCCGTCAGCGTGATCCTGTGCGACCAGCGCATGCCCGGCATGACCGGGGTGAACTTTCTCAAGGAAGTGCGCGAGCAGTGGCCCGACATCGTGCGCATCGTCATCTCGGGATACACCGACAGCGAGGACATCATTGCCGGCATCAACGAGGCCGGCATTTACCAGTACATCCTCAAGCCCTGGTCGCCCGACCACCTGCTCGAATCGGTGCGCAACGCGGTGGAGGCCCAGGTGCTGCAGCAGCAGACCGCGCGTCTCGACCTGGAGCTGCGCACCAGCACCCGCGTGCTGCGCCAGCGCACCGCCACGCAGATGGCGCAGGCCAAGAGCCACTTCGGCTTCGACCGCATCGTGCGCGCGCCGGGCAGCCCGCTGGACCACATCTGCCGCATGGCCGAACGCGCCGCGCGCTACGACATCCCGGTGCTGGTGCTGGGCGAATCGGGCACCGGCAAGGAACTGCTGGCGCGCGCCATCCACTACGCGAGCCCGCGCCTGACCGGGCCCTTCGTGGTGGAGAACTGCGCGGCCATTCCGGACACCCTGCTCGAATCCGAGCTGTTCGGTCACAAACGCGGCGCCTTCACCGGCGCCTTTGAAGACCACGCCGGCCTGTTCCAGCGCGCCGACGGTGGCACCGTGTTCCTCGACGAGATCGGCGAGACCTCGCCGGCCTTCCAGGTCAAGCTGCTGCGCGTGCTGCAGGAGGGTGAGGTGCGGCCGGTGGGCGCGCCAAGGCCGGTGCCGGTGGACGTGCGCATCATTGCCGCCACCCACCGCAACCTGGAGCAGCGCGTGCGCGAAGGCCTGTTCCGCGAAGACCTGTACTACCGGCTCTCGGCCGTCGCGCTCACCGTGCCGCCGTTGCGCGAGCGCGTGGCCGACATCCCGCCGATCGCGCGCCAGATCGTGCGGGACGTGGCGGGCGAGCTCGGCCACCCCGGCGCCGAGCTCACCGACGAAACCCTGGCCTGCCTGCTGGCCTACCCCTGGCCCGGCAACATCCGCGAGCTGCGCAACGAGATCGGGCGCGCGCTGGCGCTGCACGACGGCAGCGCGCTGCCGCCCGCGGCGTTTTCGCCGCGCGTGCTGCAGGGCCGCGCGGCCGGTGGTGGCGGCGACCTCACGGCCGCACTGCCCGCCAGCGGCTCGCTCACCGAGCGGCTGGACGTGATCGAGGCCATGGTGCTGCGCGAGACCCTGCTGCGCCACCGCTGGAACAAGACCAAGGCGGCCGCGGAACTGGGTTTGTCCCGCGTGGGGCTGCGCGCCAAGATGCAACGCTTCGGTCTCGACAAGCCATGACCGCTTTCGACCAGCCCCGCGCTTTCCACGCCGCCGACGCGGTGCTGGCGCGCTGGCAGCACGACCCGCACGCGCTGGTGCAGGTGCTGCGCGAAACGCAGGCGCAGACCCACTGGTTGCCGCGCGATCTGCTGGCCCACATCGGTCGCGCGCTGGGTCTGACCCTCGCCCATGTCGAAGGCGTGGCCAGCTTCTACCGCTTTTTTCACCTGCGTCCGGTCGGCCGGGTGCACGTGCTGTTCTCCGACAACATCACCGACCGCATGGCCGGCAGCGAGGCGCTGATGGCGCAGCTGTGCGAGCGCCTGGGCATTGCCCCGGGCGGGGTCGATGCGCTGAGCCGCTTCAGCGTCGACCGCTGCTCCTGCACCGGCCTGTGCGACCAGGGCCCGGCGCTGCTGGTCAACCACCACGAGGTGGTGACGCGGCTGGACGCCGCACGCGTGGACCAGCTCGCCGACCGGTTGCTCGCCGGGGTGCCGCCCGAGGACTGGACGGCCGAATGGTTCGAGGTGCAGGACCACGTCCGCCGGGCCGACGTGCTGCTGCAGGGTCTGCCCGGTGATGCTCCGTCGCTGTCCACTGTGCTGGCCCGCGAACCCGCTGATCTGCTGAATGAAGTCGAACGGTCGGGCCTGCGCGGCCGCGGCGGCGCGGGCTTCCCGACCGCGCGCAAATGGCGCGCCTGCGCCGAGGCCGATGCGCCTGGCGGCCAGCGTTGCGTGGTCTGCAATGCCGACGAGGGCGAGCCCGGCACCTTCAAGGACCGGGTGCTGCTCCACCGCCACGCCGACGAACTGTTCGACGGCATGACGTTGGCCGCTCGCGCCATCGGCGCGCAGACCGGACTGGTCTACCTGCGTGGCGAATACCGCTTTCTGCTGAACCACCTCGAATCGGTGCTGCAACGCCGCCGCGCGAACGGCCTGCTCGGGCGCAATGCCGGTGGCGTGGACGGTTTTCACTTCGACATCGCCATCCACCTCGGCGCCGGCGCCTACGTCTGCGGCGAGGAGTCGGCGCTGATCGAGTCGCTGGAGGGGAAACGTGGCACACCGCGCATCCGTCCGCCGTTCCCGGTGCAGCGCGGGTACATCGGCCGGCCGACGGTCGTCAACAACGTCGAGACCCTGGTCGCCGTGGCCCACATCGCGCGCCGCGGCGGCGCCTGGTGGGCCGGCCTGGGCACGCCCGGGTCCACCGGCACCAAGATCCATTCGGTCTCGGGCGACTGCGAGCGCCCCGGCCTCTACGAGTACCCGCTGGGCACGCCGCTGGCGCAGATCCTGGCCGACTGTGGCGCGCGCCACCCGCAGGCGGTGCAGGTGGGCGGGCCGTCGGGCAGTTGCGTGCCGGCCAGCGGTTTCCATCGCGCCATCGCCTTCGAAGACCTGCCGAGCGCCGGCGCCCTGATGGTGTTCGACGCCACCCGCGACCTGTTCGAGGTCGCGCGGCATTTCGCTCGCTTTTTCGCCCACGAAAGCTGCGGCCTGTGCACGCCGTGCCGTGTGGGCACCGAGCTGGTGGTGCGCCGGCTGGACAAACTGGCCCATGAGCGCGGGGCCGGACGCGGCTCGGCCTTCGACATCGCGCGTCTGCACGAACTGGACGAACTGCTGCACAGCGGCACCCACTGCGGCCTGGGCGTCTCGGCCTGCAACCCGCTGCGCGACACCCTGGCGCACTTCGGCGAGGTCTATGCCCAGCGCAGCACGGCGGCGCAGTTCCAGCCCGACATCGACCTCGACGCCGAGCTCTCGTTGGCACGCCGCGCGACCGGGCGGACCGATCCGGGCGCGCACCTGTCGACCGAACACCGGGGAGGATGAACACCATGTCTTCCGACACCTTCGACTTCGACGGTCAGCCCGTCCCGCTGCAAGCCGGCGACACCATCCTGCAGGCCGCCCAGCGCGCCGGCCACGAGGTGCCGCACCTGTGCTGGCACGAAGGCGTCTCGGCCAGCGCGTCTTGCCGGTTGTGCACCGTGGTGGCCGATGGCCGGCCGGTGGCGGCCTGCGCCACGCCCGCTGTGGCGGGCCAGCGCGTGGAGTGCCACACCGACGCATTGAAAGCGCGGCGCCTGCACCTGCTGCAGATGCTGTTCGTCGAAGGCAACCATTTCTGCCCCGGCTGCGAAAAGAGCGGCCACTGCCAGCTGCAGCACCAGGCCGAACGCGCCGGTATGACCGACCTGCACTACGAGCCGCTGCATCCCGAACGCCCGGTGGACGCGAGCCACCCCGACGTCTGGTTCGAGCCCAACCGCTGCATCCTCTGCCAGCTCTGCGTGCGCGCCAGCGACGAGCTCGACGGCAAGCGCGTGTTCGCCATCGGCGGCCACGGCATCGGCGCCAGGCTGCTGATCGACAGCGAGAGTGGCCGGCTCGGCGACAGCGCCCTGTCGGTCGAGGACCGCGCGGCCCACCTCTGCCCGGTGGGGGCGCTGCTGCCCAAGCGCGTCGGCTTTGCCCAGCCCTACGGCCAGCGCACTTTCGACGATGCGGAGACGCGCGGATGAAGGCAGAAACCACTTCCCGCAAGTGGCGCGTCGCCACGGTCTCGCTGGCCGGCTGCTTCGGCTGCCACATGTCCTTCCTCGACATCGACGAGCGCCTGTTCGATCTGATCGAGCACATCACGTTCGACCGCTCGCCCCTGACCGACATCAAGACCGTCGGCCCCTGCGACATTGGCCTGATCGAAGGGGGCCTGTGCAACGCCGAGAATGTCGAGGTGCTGCGCGCCTTCCGCGACCAGTGCCGCGTGCTGGTGGCCGTGGGCGCCTGCGCCATCACCGGTGGGCTGCCGGCGCTGCGCAACCACCTGGACGTGGGTGAGATGATGAAAGCCGTCTACGGCGAGGTGCCCAACGACCCCGAGCTGCCGCTGCCGCTCAACCGCGTGCGGCCCATCCACGAGGTCGTGCCCATCGACCACGCACTGCCCGGTTGCCCGCCGCCGGCCGACGCCTTTTGGCAGCTGCTGCAGGACCTGATGGCCGGGCGCGAACCGCAACTCCACAAAGGTCTCATTCGCTATGACTGAGTCCACGCGCTCACTCGAAACCGCGGCCGACCCGCAGGGCCTGCGCCGCATCGTGATCGACCCGGTCTCGCGCGTGGAGGGCCACGGCAAGGTCACGCTGCTGCTGGACGACGACGGGCGCCTGCAGCAGGTGCGCCTGCACATCGTCGAGTTCCGCGGCTTCGAGCAGTTCATCGTCGGCCGGCCCTACTGGGAGGTGCCGGTGATGGTGCAGCGCCTGTGCGGCATCTGCCCGGTCTCGCACCACCTGGCCGCTTCCAAGGCGCTGGACCGCGTGGTCGGCGGCTGGCCGGTGCCCGAAGCGGCCGACCGCATCCGCCGGCTGATGCACTACGGCCAGATCGTGCAGAGCCATGCGCTGCACTTCTTCCACCTGTCTTCGCCCGACCTGCTGTTCGGCTTCGACGCCGACGTCGCGCAGCGCAACATCGTGGGCGTGGCGGTGGCGCACCCCGAGGCCGCGCGCCAGGGCGTGATGCTGCGCAAGTTCGGCCAGGAGGTGATCCGCATCACCTCGGGCAAGCGGGTGCACGGCACCGGCTCGGTGCCCGGCGGCATGAACCGTGCGGTGGCGCGCGAGGACCGCGACACGCTGCGCGCGCAGCTGCCCGAGGTGCTGGCCTGGGCCGAGGCGGCGGTGGATCTGGCCCAGCGCCTGCACACCGGTCTGCCGCCCGCCTACGAACACTTCGGCGAAACGCCCGCGGCCATGATGTCGCTCATCGGCCCCGGCGGCGCGATGGAGCTGTACGACGGCGCGCTGCGCCTGCGCGAGGCCGACGGCCGCATCGCGGTGGACGGCTTCGAGGACCAGCGCTACCGCGAGCTGATCGGCGAGGCGGTCAAGCCCTGGACCTACATGAAGTTCCCCTACCGCCGCGCGCTCGGGCCCGAGACCGGCTGGTACCGCGTCGGCCCGCTGGCGCGGCTGCAGAACTGCGACCACATCCCGACCCCGCGCGCCGAAGCGCGGCGCCAGGCCTTCGTGGCCGCGCACGGCGAGCGGCCGGTGCACGCGGTGCTGGCCACGCACTGGGCGCGCATGATCGAACTGCTGCACGGCATGGAGGTGATCGCGCAGCTGCTGGACGACCCGGTCATCTTCGGCGGCCCGCTGCAGGCCACGGGCGAGCGCCAGCGCAGCGGCGTCGGCATCATCGAGGCGCCGCGCGGCACGCTGATCCACGAGTACGAGGTGGGCGACGACGATCTGGTCAAGAGCTGCAACCTGATCGTCTCGACCACGCACAACAACCAGGCCATGAACGAGGCGGTGCGCTCGGTCGCGCTGCAGCACCTCGACGGCCAGACCATCACCGAGCCGCTGCTCAACCACCTGGAAGTCGCCATCCGCGCCTACGACCCCTGCCTGTCCTGTGCGACGCACGCGTTGGGCCAGATGCCGCTGTCGGTGACGCTGCGTGACGCGCAAGGCGCGGTGCTGGACCACGTGCTGCGCTCGTCCACCGGCGAGACGCAACGCGGTGCCACGCCGCATCCCATGGAGCGCGCGCAATGAGCACGAGGGTGGCACCGCTGCTGGTGCTGGTCTGGGGCAACCCCAGCCGGGGCGACGACGCGCTGGGGCCGCTGCTCGCCGAGCGCTTGATCGATCACGCGCAGATCGCAGGGCTGTCGAACCGCGTCGAGGTGCTGACCGACTTCCAGCTGCAGGTCGAACATGCGCTGGACCTGGTGGGCCGCGAGCGTGTGCTGTTCGTCGATGCGGCGCTGGACCTGGCCGAGCCGTTCACCGTGCGCCCGCTGCAGGCCGCGCGCGGCGCTGGCATCGGCAGCCACGCGCTGGCGCCTGAGGCGGTGCTGCAGGTGTTTCAGGATCTGCATCACCAACCGCCGCCACCCGCGACCCTGCTGGCCATCCGCGCATCGGCCTTTGAACTGGGCGCGCCGCCAGGCGTCCAAGCGCTGAGCGATCTGGACCAGGCTGTCGCCTGGGCCTGCCGCTGGTTGCAACGCGAACGCTTCGCCGAGGAGATCCCCGCATGAACGTCCTGTGGCTGCAATCCGGTGGCTGCGGCGGCTGCAGCATGTCGCTGCTCTGCGCCGACACCACCGACTTTCAGGGCCATCTGCGCGACGCGGGCATCCATATGCTCTGGCATCCCTCGCTCTCGCTCGCCAGTGGCGAAGACGTGCTGGCACTGCTGCAGTCGATCCTCGACGGCGCCACCCGGCTGGACGCGCTGTGTGTCGAAGGCTCGCTGCTGCGCGGCCCGAATGGCACCGGACGCTTCCACATGCTCGCCGGCACCGGCCTGCCCATGATCCACTGGGTGCGCGAACTCGCTTCCAAGGCGCGGCATGTGCTGGCCATCGGCAGTTGCGCCGCCTGGGGCGGCGTCACGGCCGGTGGCGACAACCCCACCGACGCCTGCGGCCTGCAGTACGAGGACGACCGTCCCGGCGGACTGCTGGGCGCCGACTTTCGCTCGGGCAGCGGTCTGCCGGTGGTCAACGTGGCCGGCTGTCCCACGCACCCGAACTGGGTGATCGACACGCTGATGGCGCTGGCCGCCGACGCCTTCGGCGCCGACGACCTCGACCCGCTGGCCCGTCCCCGCTTCTACGCCGACCAGCTGGTGCACCACGGCTGCACGCGCAACGAGTACTACGAGTTCAAGGCCAGCGCCGAGAAGCCGTCCGACCTGGGCTGCATGATGGAGCACATGGGCTGCAAGGGCACGCAGGTGCACGCCGACTGCAACATCCGCCCCTGGAACGGCGAAGGCAGCTGCACGCGAGGCGGCTACGCCTGCATCGCCTGCACCGAGCCCGGTTTCCAGGAACCCGGCCACCCCTTCCACCAGACGCCCAAGATCGCCGGCATCCCGGTCGGCCTCCCCACCGACATGCCCAAGGCCTGGTTCGTCGCGCTGGCCTCGCTGTCCAAGAGCGCGACGCCCAAAAGGGTGAAGCACAACGCGACTGCAGACCACCTGGTGGAGAAGCCCGCCATCCGCAGGACTCGGCTCAAATGACATCACGCCTGCTCGTCGGACCGTTCAACCGCGTCGAGGGTGATCTCGAAGTCGCGCTGACCATCGAGGGCGACCGCGTGCGCGAGGCCCAGGTCAACGCCACCATGTACCGCGGCTTCGAGCAGATCCTGCAGGGCAAGGCGCCGCACGACGCGCTGGTTTATGTGCCGCGCATCTGCGGCATCTGTTCGGTCTCGCAGTCGGTCGCGGCGGCGCGCGCGCTGGCCGACCTGGGCGGCATCACCATGCCGCCCAACGGCCAGCACGCGACCAACCTGATCCTGGCGACCGAGAACCTGGCCGACCACCTGACGCACTTCTACCTCTTCTTCATGCCCGACTTCGTGCGCCCGGTCTACGCCGACCGGCCCTGGCATGCCGAAGCCGTGCGCCGCTTCGCGCCCGACGCTGGCGAGCAGGTGCGCGCGGCCACGGCGGCGCGCCAGCGCTGGTTCACGCTGCTCGGCACGCTGGGCGGCAAGTGGCCGCACACGCAGTCGGTCGAGCCGGGCGGCTCGACGCGCCCCATCGACGCGGCCGAGCGCGTGCGCCTGCTGGCCAGGCTGCGCGAGTTCCGCGCCTTCCTGGAGCGGCAGCTGATCGGCGACGCACTCGAAACCTTCACCGCGCTGGACAGCGAGGACGCGCTCTGGGCCTGGCACGCGCAGGCGCCGCTGGGCAGCGACCTGCGCTTCTTCCTCACCCTGGTGCAGGACCTGTCGCTGCAGACGCTGGGTCCGGGGCCGGGGCGCTACCTGAGCTACGGCGCCTACGCCCAGCCAGGCGGCGGCCATGCGCTGGCGCAGGGCCTGTGGCGCGGAGACGTGCGGCGCCTCGACGCGGTCGACGCGCACGCCATCACCGAAGACGCGACCCACGCCTGGCTGGCGCAGGCGCGCGAGCCGCTGCATCCGCTCTACGGCCTGACCCGGCCCGAACCCGACAAGGCCGGCGCCTACACCTGGAACAAGGCGCCGCGCCTGGGCGGAGAGGTGGTCGAGACGGGGGCCATCGCGCGCCAGCTCGCCAGCGGCCACCCGCTGCTGCGCGATGCGGTAGCGCACCACGGCGGCACGGTGTTCACGCGCGTGCTGGGCCGCGTGCTCGAACTCGCGCGCGTGCTGCCCATGATGGAAGACTGGCTGATGGCGATCCGCCCGACCGAGGCCTTCTGTGTGCCGACCGACCTGCCCGACGAGGGCCACGGCGTGGGCCTGTCCGAGGCTGCGCGCGGCGCGCTGGGCCACTGGCTGGTGGTGCGCGGCGGGCGCATCGCCAACTACCAGATCGTCGCGCCCACGAGCTGGAACTTCTCGCCCCGCGACGCGCAAGGCACGCCCGGCGCGCTGGAGCAGGCGCTGGTGGACGCGCCGGTGCGCGACGGTGAGAAGACGCCGGTGGCCGTGCAGCACATCGTGCGCTCCTTCGACCCCTGCATGGTTTGTACCGTCCACTGACATGAGCAAGGACCGCGCCCCCAGCCCGCTGCCCACCGTGCCCATGGAGGGCGTGGACGAGTCCACCTGGCTCGACGTGATCCAGAAGATGGACGAGGTCTACACCCGGCTGATCGACGACGAGGTCGAGCTGGAGAAGAAGAACAGGGAGCTGGAGCAGTCGCAGCAGTTCATCTTCAGCGTGCTCGGCGCCATGTCGGACGTGCTCATCGTCTGCGACGAGCGCGGCCTGATCGAACAGACCAACGAGGCCCTGTGCGAACTGGTGGGACGGCGCGAGGACCAGCTGCGCGGCAGCAGCCTGTCGGACCTGCTGGCCGACCCGGCCAGCGTGGCGGCGGCCCGCGAGGCCATGCAGCGCAGCGACGCGCCGCGCGGCGGGCAGGGCATCGAACTCAACCTGCTGGACCGCCAGGGCCAGCCGGTGCCGGTGGACGCCAACTGCACGCCGCGCATCGGCGCCAACGGCAAGCGCCTGGGCACCGTGTGGGTGGGGCGGCCGACGGCCGAGCTCAAGCGTGCCTACCACGAGATGCGTGCCGCGCACGAGGCTTTGAAACGCACCCAGCAGCAGCTGCTGCATTCCGAGAAGATGGCCTCGCTGGGCCAGCTGGTGGCCGGTGTGGCGCACGAGTTGAACAACCCGATCAGCTTCGTGCTGGGCAACGTGCACGCACTCAGCAAGTACAGCGAACGCCTGCGCAGCTACATTGCGGCCTTCCACGCCCACCAGCCCGAGGCCCTGCTGCAGCAGCAGCGCGAGAAGCTGCGCATCGACCACCTGCTGGCCGACCTGCCTTCGCTGATCGATGGCACGCTCGAGGGCGCGCAGCGCACCGCCGACATCGTGCACGGCCTCAAGCGCTTCTCGGCCATGGACCCCGAGGAGCGCAAGCCGGTGAACCTGGTCGAGGTGATCGAGCGCGCCATCCACTGGGTGCAGAAGGGGCGGCCCGCACCGGTGCAGGTGCTCTGGACACCGCTGCAGGCCTGCACGGTGCTGGGCAGCGCGGGCCAGCTGCAGCAGGTGATGATGAACCTGCTGCAGAACGCCTTCGATGCGCTGTCCGCGGTGCCCGAACCCATGGTCTGGGTGGAGATGGGCTGCACCGGCGAGCCGGACCAGCCCACGGTGCGCGTGACGGTGCGCGACAACGGCCCCGGCATTCCGCCCGAACACCTGCTGCGCATCTTCGACCCCTTCTTCACCACCAAGCCGGTGGGCAAGGGCACCGGCCTGGGCCTGTCGATCAGCTACGGCATCGTCGAACAGCACGGCGGCCACCTGTCTGCCCGCAACGCCGAGGGTGGCGGGGCGGAGTTCATCCTCGAACTGCCGCGCGCCTGAACCGCATCAGGCCCCGAAAGCGAACAGCCGGCGCGGCGTGTCCCAGAGGATGGCGCGGCGCGCGGCCGGGTCGGGCACGTGCTGCGCCAGCAGGGCCAGCAGCGGGCCGTAGTCGATGCGGGCCGGTGCGCGCAGGAAGGGCCAGTCCGACGCCCACACCAGCGCTTGCGGCGTGTAGGCCTGCAGCAGCGCGCGCGCATAGGGCATCGCGTCGGCGTGCGGGAAGGGCTGTTGCGACACCTTGGCCCAGCCCGAGAGCTTCACCACGGCGCGGCCGGTGTTGGCGAATCCCAGCAGGGTGTCGAAGCCGGCCTGGCCCACACCCTCCGCCGGCCTTGGCCGACCCCCGTGGTCGAACAGCAGGTGCGCGCCGCTGTCCCGCAGCAGGCCCTGCAGACCGCACAGCTGGTCGCCTTCCACCTGCACCTGGGCCCACAGGTCCAGCTCGCGCAGGCGCTCCAGCAGCGGTCCGGTGCCCTGGTAGTGGTCCACGCCCAGCAGGGCCACGTTGAAGGCGACGCCGACCACGCCCGCGGCCTGCAGGTCCTGCAACTCGGCGCGGCTGGCGTCGTTGCGCACCACGGCCACGCCTTTGTAGCGCGCCGGATGGCGGGCGATGGTGTCGAGCAGGCAGCGGTTGTCCAGCCCGTAGCCCGAGTTGGGGCCGACCAGCAGCGCGTGGCGCACGCCATGGGCGTCGAGCACATGGCCGAGCTGGTCCGGTGTGCCGGTTTCGGCGGGCGAGGGGGTGTACCAGGTGTCGGCGGCGTAGGGAAAGCGCAGCGGGTCGAACACGTGGACGTGGCAATCGATCAGGGCGTCGTCGGTCATGCGGGGATTGTCGGTCCGGTGGCCCGGCGACAATCGGTGCATGGAATTGCTGCTCGTCTCGCTCGCCTCCCTGTTCGCCGGTTTTGTCGATTCGATCGTCGGTGGCGGTGGCCTGATCCTCACGCCCACCCTGTTCGCGATCTTCCCCACCACCCACCCGGCGACGCTGTTCGGCGTCAACAAGAGCGCGTCGATCTGGGGCACGGCCGCCGCGGCGGCGCAGTACGCGCAGCGCGTGCAGATGCCCTGGCATGCGCTGCTGCCGGCGGTGGCCGTGTGTTTTGCCGGTGCGATGGCTGGGGCCTGGACGGTGACGGTGATCTCGCCCGAGTTCCTGCGCAAGGCGCTGCCGCTGATCCTGCTGCTGGTGCTGGGCTACACCCTGATGCGCAAGGACCTGGGGCGGCACCACACGCCGCGTTTCACGGCCCGCGGCGAAATGCTGGCGGCCTGCACGCTGGGCCTGCTGATCGGCTTCTACGACGGCTTCTTCGGCCCCGGCACCGGCAGCTTCTTCGTCTTCCTGTTCGTGCGCTGGCTGGGCTACGACTTCCTGCACGCCAGCGCCAGCGCCAAGCTGCTCAACACCGCCTCCAACCTCGCGGCGCTGATCCTGTTTTCGCTCAAGGGCCACATCTGGTGGCACTACGTGCTGCCGCTGGCCGCGGCCAACGTGATCGGCAGCCTGCTGGGCACACGGCTGGCGCTCAAGCACGGCAGCGGCTTCGTGCGCGCAGCCTTCATCGTCGTGGTGAGTGCGCTGATCCTCAAGACCAGCTACGACGCCTGGTTGCGCTGACCTCTCAGGGGCTGGTCCAGGGCACCTCGCTGGCCTTCAGCGGTGTGCCGATGGGCGCCGCGGCTTCGCCCTTCTGCACCGCGGCCAGGTCCTGCGGGTTCGGGTACTGGTCCATCAGCAGGTAGTCGAACACGCGCCGCGCAATCGGCGCCGCCGCGGCCGCGCCGAAGCCGGCGTTCTCGACCACCACGGCCAGCGCCACCGTGGGGTTCTCCAGGGGCGCAAAGGCCAGGTAGAGCGAGTGGTCGCGCTGGTGTTCTTCGAGCTTGCGGGCGTCGTAGCGGTCCTTCTGGCCGATGGTCACCGCCTGGGCGGTGCCGGTCTTGCCGCCGCTGAGGTAGCCGGCGCCGGCGAACACGCGCGTCGAGGTGCCTTCGATGGTGACGCCATGCATCGCGCGCAGCACGGTGTCGATGTTCTCGCGCTTGAACCCCAGGTTCACCTCGGCGAGCGTGGGCAGGGGCGTGCGCTCGCGCGTCACCACGTTCTCGGTGGCCAGCGTCAGGTGGGGCGTGCGCTTGATGCCACCGCCGGCCAGCGTGGCCATGGCGTGGGCCAGCTGCAGCATGGTGAAGTTGTTGTAGCCCTGGCCAATGCCCAGCGAGATGGTCTCGCCCGCGTACCACTTCTGCTGCTCGGGCCGCTTGTAGGTGTTGCGCTTCCATGCCTGGTTGGGCAGCACGCCGCGCACCTCGCCCTTGAGATCGATGCCGGTGATCTGGCCGAAACCCAGGGGCGCCATGAAGTCGTGCATGGCCTCCACGCCCATCTCGTTGGCCAGCGAGTAGTAGTAGACGTTGCTCGACTTGACGATGCTGCGGTGCATGTCGACCGCGCCCAGGCCGCCGTCGCCGTGGCTGCGGAAGCGGTGGTTGCCGAACATCCAGTAGCCCGGGTCGTTGATGATGGTGCTCGCGCTGCGGGTGCCGGTCTCCAGCGCACCCAGCGCCATGAAGGGCTTGTAGGTGGAACCGGGCGGGTAGGTGCCGCGCAGCGCGCGGTTGAGCAGGGGCTTGTCGATCGATTCGTTGAGGATTTTCCAGTTCTCGGAATCGATGCCTTCGACGAACAGGTTGGGGTCGAAGGTGGGTTTGGAGACAAAGGCCAGCACCTCGCCGTTGCGCGGGTCGATGGCCACCAGCGCGCCCCGGCGCTCGCCGAACATGTCCTCCACCAGCTTCTGCAGCTTGATGTCGATCGCCAGCACCACGGTGTTGCCCGGGGTGGCCGGCGTATTGGCCAGCGAGCGCACCGCGCGGCCGCCGGCCGAAGTCTCGACGCGGTCGAATCCCGTGAGGCCATGCAGCTCGCGCTCGTAGTGCTGTTCGGTGCCCAGCTTGCCGATGTAGTCGGTGCCGCGGTAGTTGGCCTGGTCCTCTTCAGGCCACTCTTCGATACTTTCCTTTTCCCGCTGGTTGATGCGGCCGATGTAGCCGACCACATGGCTGGCCACTTCTCCATGGGGGTAGTGGCGGATCAGGCGGGCGCGCACGTCCACACCGGGGAAGCGGTAGCGCTGGGCGGTGAAGCGCGCGACCTCGTCGTCGGTCAGGCGCGTGCGGATCGGCAGCGAATCGAAGCGCCGCGACTCTTCCAGCAGCTTGCGGAAGCGCCGCTTGTCGCGCGGCTGGATGTCGACCAGCTCGCCCAGCGCCTCGATGGTGCCGTCCAGGTCCTCGACCTTGGAGGGAGTGATTTCCAGCGTGTAGGCCGAGAAGTTGGTGGCCAGCACGCGGCCGTGCCGGTCCAGGATCTGCCCCCGGTTGGGCACGACCGGCAGGACCGCGGTGCGGTTGCTTTCGGCCTGGGCGTCGAAGTCGTCGTGGCGCAGCACCTGCAGGTAGACCATGCGCGCGGCCAGCAGGCCGAAGGCGAACAGCACTGCCAGCCCCGCCACCACCACCCGGGTGCGGAACTGCGCCAGGTCGGCTTCGACGTTTCTGAGTTCGGTCATGTGGCCCCCACGCTCCGCTCGTGCGAAGTGACTTCCCACCAGGATGCGGTGGAACCGGCTTTGCCGGGCCACACGCATCGCCCCCCTTGCAGGGGGGAGACGCCGAAGGCGGCGCAGGGGGTTTTCATAATGGCCGGTTGTCGTCCGGATCGGGCGCGCGGCGCTGGGGTGCCAGCAGCAGCACCGAGGCCACCGGCCACAGCACGGCTTCGATCACGGGGGCGAGCAGGTGGCTCCAGCCCGGGAAGCCGTCCCCGGCGACCAGGCGCACCAGCAGTTCCAGCGCGTGCACCGCAACGAACAGTGGCAGCACCTGGACCGCCTGCGTCGGCACATCGAACCACAGCAGGCGCCGGTGCATGAACACCGCGAAGTAGCCCAGCACGGTGTAGGCCAGGGCGTGCTGGCCAAGCAGCGCGCCCTGCTGCACGTCCATCACCAGACCGAAGAAGAACGCGGTGCCGACGCCGATGCGCAGCGGCTGGTGCACGCTCCAGAACACCAGGGCCACGATCAGCAGGTCGGGCGCCCAGGCGGCGCGACCCAGCAGACCCATGTTCATGAGGATGTTGATCAGCAGCGCGCCGAACAGGCTGCTCCAGATGAACACCGGGTTGGCTGGCAGCAGCAGCTGCTGCCCGGGGCGCATGATCATGGGGCCCTCCCGCGTTCGGACGGGGTGACCGTGGCAGCACCCTTGCCGGCACCGGCCGCGGGCGGCGCTGGCAGCGACTGCCCCACCGGGGTCAGCACCAGCACGTGCAAGGCGCCCTGCATGCGGGCCACGGGTGCACAGTTGACGCGGGTGAACGAGGACTCCGCGCGCCGCTCGACCTTGGTGATGCGCCCCACCGGCAGGCCCGCCGGGTAGACACCGTCGACACCGCTGGTGGTCAGCAGGTCGCCCTCGCTGAGGTCGGCGTTGGCCAGCGTGTAGCGCAGCTCCAGTCCGTCACCGTCCTCTCCAGGTTGTCCATAGACCACGCTGCGCACGCCGGTGCGGGTGTTGAGCACGGGGATGGCCTGGTCGCGGTCGATCAGCATCGTGACCTCGGACACCAGCGGGTACACGCGCGTGACCTGGCCCAGCACCCCGCTGTCATCGATCACGGGCGAACCGGGAACGACGCCGTGGGTCTGGCCGCGGTCGATGATGACCTTGCGCGAATAGGGGTCGGCCGCGTCGTAGAGGACCTGTGCGCCGGTGGCGGGCGTGGTGATGCGCTCGCGCATCACCAGCAGCTCGCGCAGGCGCTGGTTCTCCAGCATCAGCTGCTCGACCTGCAGCGCCCGCTCGGCCTGGGTCGCCAGCCGCATGCGCGCGTTGGCGGCTTCCTGCTCCGCGGTGTGCAGGCTGGTGAAGTAGCCGCCGGCCTGGCGGGCGGCGTCGACCGGCTGCATCACCAGCCACTGCACCGGGTACAGGGCCGTGGCGAGCGCCGCACGCAGCGGCGCGGTGATCTGGAAACGGGTGTCCGCGACCATCAGGAACAGCGCGATCGCGCTGAACACCATGAGCTTGGACAGGGCCGACGGCCCCTGCTTGAAAAACGGGGGCGGGGTGCGGTCCAGGGTGCCCAGTGGCATGGCGGGATGGGCTCTCGACGGGGCCGGAGATCCGGCGCGCGCTTATTCGCTGGTGAAGATGGTGCCCAGGCGCTCCATGCGCTCCAGGGCCATGCCGCAACCGCGCACCACGCAGGTCAGGGGCTCTTCGGCCACCAGCACCGGCAGGCCGGTTTCCTCGGCCAGCAGGCGGTCCAGGTCGCGCAGCAGGGCGCCACCGCCGGTCAGCATCATGCCGCGCTCGGCGATGTCGGCACCCAGCTCGGGCGGGGTCTGCTCCAGCGCGCTCTTGACGGCCGAGACGATGCTGTTGAGCGGGTCGGTCAGGGCTTCGAGGATTTCGTTGCTGGAAATGGTGAAGCTGCGCGGCACGCCTTCGGACAGGTTGCGGCCCTTGACTTCCATTTCCTTGACTTCGCTGCCGGGGAAGGCCGAGCCGATGTTCTTCTTGATCGCTTCGGCGGTGGGTTCGCCGATCAGCATGCCGTAGTTGCGGCGGATGTAGGCAATGATGGCGTCGTCGAAGCGGTCGCCGCCGACGCGCACGCTGCCCTTGTAGACCATGCCGCCCAGCGAGATCACGCCGACTTCGGTCGTGCCGCCGCCGATGTCGACCACCATGGAGCCCGACGCGTCCGACACCGGCAGTCCGGCACCGATGGCCGCGGCCATGGGTTCTTCGATCAGGTACACCTCGGAGGCACCGGCGCCCAGCGCCGACTCGCGGATGGCGCGGCGCTCGACCTGGGTCGAGCCGCAGGGCACGCAGATGATGATGCGCGGGCTCGGCTTGAACATCGAGCGCGGGTGCACCATCTTGATGAACTGCTTGAGCATCTGCTCGGTGACGGTGAAGTCGGCGATCACGCCGTCCTTCATCGGGCGGATGGCCTCGATGTTGCCGGGCACCTTGCCCAGCATGGCCTTGGCTTCGTGGCCGACGGCCTGGATGGTCTTCTTGCCCTGGGGGCCGCCTTCGTGGCGGATCGAGACGACCGAGGGCTCGTCGAGCACGATGCCCTTGCCGCGGACGTAGATCAGGGTGTTGGCGGTGCCGAGGTCAATGGCCAGGTCGGTCGAGAAACTCCGACGGAACGCTTCAAACATGGTGCGAAAAATCCTGTGGGGCGCGACCGCCGCTTCGTGTGGCCGCCGCCGGGTGCGGGTCGGAGCAAATCCGGTTAAGTCCTTGATTCAGCGACAAAAACGGCCCGATGGGCGGTCGGGGTCGCCAAACCTTGGATAATACCGTATCCCCTGTGCATAACTGTGCCCAACGGGGGCGAAATCATCTCCTTACAGGCCGTTTCAGCCGCCTTGCGCTGCGCCCAGGCCTGTTTTTTTGATCGACCGCCTCACCACTCCCCGTCATGTCCCTGACCCTGACCGACATCGGCCGCATCGCCAACCTGGCCCGGCTGGAAATGCCCCCGGCCCAGGCCGAGCGCATGCTCACCCAGCTCAACGGCTTCTTCGACATCGTCGAGCAGATGAAGGCGGTGGACACCTCCGGCATCGAGCCGCTGGCCCACCCCACCGCCGTGATCGATCACGTCAGCCTGCGCCTGCGGCCCGACGTGGCCAGCGAACCGAACAACCGCGAGGCCAACCAGCAAAGTGCCCCTGCCGTCGAGCGCGGCCTGTTCCTCGTGCCCAAGGTGATCGAATGAGCTTGAACGACCTCCACCAGATGGGCGTGGCCGAACTGGCCGCCGCCATCGCCGACAAACAAACGTCGTCTGTCGAAGCCGCGCAGGCCCTGCTGGCGCGCGCGAAGCAACACCAGAACCTTGGCGCCTACCTGTCGTTCAACGAGGACCTGACGCTGGCGCAGGCCAAAGCGGCCGATGCCCGCGTGGCCGCCGGCGAACGCGGCCCGCTGCTGGGTGTGCCCCTGGCGCACAAGGACATCTTCGTCACGCAGGGCTTCACCAGCACCGCGGGCAGCAAGATGCTGGAGGGCTACCAGAGCCCGTTCGATGCCACCGTGGTCGCCAACCTCGCCAAGGCCGGCGCCGTGACCCTGGGCAAGCTCAACTGCGACGAGTTCGCCATGGGCGGCAGCAACGAGAACTCCGCCTATGGGGTGGCCCGCAACCCCTGGGACATGGAGCGCGTGCCCGGCGGCTCCTCGGGCGGCTCGGCCGTGGCCGTGGCCGCGCGTCTGGCGCCGGCCACCACCGGCACCGACACCGGCGGCTCGATCCGTCAGCCCGCGAGCTTCTGCAACGTCACCGGCATCAAGCCCACGTACGGCCGCTGCTCGCGCTACGGCATGATCGCCTTCGCCTCCAGCCTGGACCAGGCCGGCCCGATGGCGCGCAGCGCCGCCGACTGCGCCACGCTGCTGAGCGCGATGGCCGGTCCGGACATCGACCGCGACTCCACCAGCCTGGACCACCCGGCCGAGGACTACACGCGCCTGCTGGGGACCCTTCGCGAGGGCGCCACCGCCGCCCAGCCACTCAAGGGCCTGCGCGTCGGCCTGCCCAAGGAGTTCTTCGGTGAAGGCTGCGCACCCGACGTGGTCGCCGCCGTTCGAACCGCTTTGAGCGAATACGAGAAGCTGGGTGCCACGCTGGTCGACATCTCGCTGCCGCGCACCGAGCTGTCCATCCCGGTCTACTACATCATCGCGCCGGCCGAGGCCTCGTCGAACCTGAGCCGTTTCGACGGCGTGAAGTTCGGTCACCGCGCCGCGCAGTACGACGACCTGATCGACATGTACAAGAAGTCGCGCAGCGAAGGCTTCGGGCCCGAGGTGCAGCGGCGCATCATGATCGGCACCTATGTCCTCTCACACGGCTACTACGACGCGTATTACCTCAAGGCGCAGCAGATCCGACGCCTGATCGCGCAGGACTTCCAGGACGCCTTCGCGCAGTGCGACCTGATCGCCGGTCCGGCCGCGCCGACCACCGCCTGGAAGATCGGCGAGATGAGCGACGACCCGGTCGCCAACTACCTGGCCGACATCTTCACGCTGCCCGCCTCGCTGGCCGGCCTGCCCGGCATGAGCGTGCCGGCCGGCTTCGGTGCGGGCGGTCTGCCTGTGGGCCTGCAACTGATCGGCAACTACTTCCGTGAGGCCGAACTGCTGCAGGCGGCCGATGCGTTCCAGCGCGCCACCGACTGGCACACGAAGACGCCGGAGGGCTTCTGAACATGAGCGAGAAAAAACAAGCTTCCCTGCTGGTGCACGGTTACGAAGTCGTGATCGGCTTCGAGACCCACGCCCAGCTCGCCACGCAGTCCAAGATCTTCAGCCGCGCGCCCACGGCCTTCGGCGCCGAGCCGAACACGCAAGCCTGCGCGGTGGATCTGGCGCTGCCGGGCACGCTGCCGGTGATGAACCGCGAAGCGGTGGCGCACGCCATCCGCCTCGGCTTGGCGCTGGGCTCGCACATCGCCGAACAGAGCGTGTTCGCGCGCAAGAACTACTTCTACCCCGATCTGCCCAAGGGCTACCAGATCAGCCAGTTCGAGATCCCGGTGGTGCAGGGCGGCGAGGTGAGCTTTTTCCTCGGTGACGAGAAGAAGACCGTGCGCCTGGTGCGTGCCCACCTCGAAGAGGACGCGGGCAAGAGCCTGCACGAGGACTTCATCGGCCAGAGCGGCATCGACCTCAACCGCGCCGGCACGCCGCTGCTGGAGATCGTGACCGAGCCCGACATCCGCTCCAGCGCCGAGGCCGTGGCCTACGCGAAAGAGTTGCACAAGATCGTCACCTGGATCGGCATCTGCGACGGCAACATGCAGGAAGGCTCGTTCCGCTGCGACGCCAACGTGTCGGTGCGCAAGCCGGGTGCGCCGCTGGGTACGCGGCGCGAGATCAAGAACCTGAACTCGTTCAAGTTCATGCAGCAGGCCATCGACTACGAGGTGCGCTGGCAGATCGAGCAGATCGAGGACGGCCATGCGATCCAGCAGGCCACGGTGCTGTTCGACCCCGACACGGGCGAGACCCGTGCCATGCGCACCAAGGAAGACGCGGCCGACTACCGCTACTTCCCCGATCCGGATTTGCCGCCGCTGGTGATCGCGCGCAGCTGGGTGGACGAGGTGAAGGCGGCGATGCCCGAGCTGCCGCGCCAGATGGCCGAGCGCCTGGTGGCCGACTACGGCCTGCCCGAATACGATGCGACCACGCTGACCCAGAGCCCGGCCATGGCGGCCTACTTCGAGACGGCGGCCAAGGCCAGTGGCCAGGCCAAGATGGCCAGCAACTGGATCATGGGCGAGGTTTCGCGCCGCCTGAACAGCGAAGAGAAGGACATTGCCCAGGTGCCGGTGAGCGCAGAGACGCTGGCCGCGCTGCTCAAGCGCATCGCCGACGGCACGGTGTCGAACAACGCCGCCAAGCAGGTGATGGACGCGCTGTGGGCGGGCGAGGGACAGGACGTTGACGCCGTCATTGAGGCCAAGGGCCTCAAGCAGATGAACGACTCCGGCGCACTGGAAGCCATCATCGACGAGGTGATGGCCGCCAACGCACCCATGGTCGAGCAGTTCCGCGCCGGCAAGGACAAGGCCTTCAACGCGCTGGTCGGCCTGGTCATGAAAGCGAGCAAGGGCAAGGCCAACCCGCAGCAGGCCAACGAACTGCTGAAGAAGAAGCTCGGCTGAGAGGCTGCGCCGTGTCAGCGGCGCAGCAGGGTCACCGCTTCGTCCAGAGCGCGCGCAGCTTGACCAGTTCTTCGTCGAACCGCGCGTTGACCCGCTGCTTCTCCAGGTTCTGGTCGCTCAGGAAGCGGGTCTGTACCTGAACCTGCTGGGCGTTGTCCTCCAGCTTGCGCTGCAGCCAGGGCGGCGCCTTCTTGGGGTCGTTCTGGTAGAACTCCAGCTCCTGGTCGATTTCCTTGCGCTGCGTGCCCAGCTCGGTCACGCGTTTTTTCACCGCCTCGATGACCTCGTCGATCTGCTTGAGCGCTTCCGCACGCTCCTTGTCGTGCATGGCCTGGGTGGGGTAACGGATCAACAGGGCCCGCTCGCGCCGCTTTTCTTCGGCGATCCGCGAGCGCTCGAGTTCTTCTGCCCGGCGCTGTTCCTCGATGCGGGCCCGCTCTTCCGCCGTGTAGCTGGGCGGCACGACCCGCCGGACCGTGCCCGAGGCGCCCAGCTCTTTCTGCTCGCGGTCCAGGCAGTCGACGATGGGCCGGTCGGACGTGAGGCGCCGGCCCTTGCTGTCCACGCAGCTGTAGATGCCGCCGCCTTTTTTTTCCTGGGCCGGCACGGCCGGGGCCGCGAGCGCCAGCAGCAGGCCCGCGCCAGCCAGGCACAGGCATCGGGCGGAAGTGGCAAGGGGCGCAGATGGGATCAAGGAGGTTCCTCAGGCGACGCCGTAGCGTTCGCGGTAAGCCAGCACACGGTCGCGGTGCTGGCCCAGTTCGGCGCCGGGATGGCCCGTCAGATACTGCAGCAAATCCTCCAGC
The DNA here is from genome assembly GCF_031020795.1 of Hydrogenophaga pseudoflava. Taxonomy (GTDB): domain Bacteria; phylum Pseudomonadota; class Gammaproteobacteria; order Burkholderiales; family Burkholderiaceae_C; genus Hydrogenophaga; species Hydrogenophaga pseudoflava_A. Next base: position 59,017 of record NZ_JAVHJP010000005.1, on the reverse strand, counting down.
CTCGCAATGGCACAGACCTTGAGGCCGAGCGCGTTCTGCACATACTGCACGGCGCTGTGGTCCACGTCTCTCACCGAACCATCCACGGCCTTCTCGGTGGCCTTCTCCTGCCGGTCCAGCGCGATGGCCACGGCGTGCGGCGTCGCGCCGGCGGCCTGGATCAGGGCGATGGACTCGCGCGCGGCGGTGCCGGCGCTCATCACGTCGTCGACGATCAGCACCCGGCCCTTCAGCGGCGCACCGACCAGCGTGCCCCCCTCACCGTGGTCCTTGGCTTCCTTGCGGTTGTAGGCGAACGGCACGTTGCGGCCCAGTCGGGCCAGCTCGATGGCCACCGCCGCGCCCAGCGGAATGCCCTTGTAGGCCGGGCCGAAGATCATGTCGAATTCAATGCCGCTGGCGACCAGGGCCTGTGCATAGAATTGCGCGAGCCGGCCAAGCTTGGCGCCATCGTCGAACAGTCCGGCGTTGAAGAAATAGGGAGACAGGCGACCGGCCTTGGTCTTGAATTCGCCGAAGCGCAACACGCCCGAGTCCACGCAGAACTGCACGAAGTCCTGTGCCAGCGAATCCTTTTTTGCACCGGCGCCTGTGGCGTCCGCATCCAACGACATGGGGAAATCCTTGTTCAAACTGACCAGCCTCAACCTCAACGGCATCCGTTCGGCCAGCAACAAAGGGCTGGAATCCTGGCTCGCCGGGCATGCGCCGGATTGTATTTGCGTGCAGGAAGTCAAGGCCCAGGCCGCCGACGTGGCCGGTCGGTTTGAAGAGATGGTCGGCCTCAAGGGGCACTTCCATTTCGCGGAAAAGAAGGGCTATTCCGGTGTGGCCGTCTACACCCGGCACCTGCCCAGCGACGTGGTGACCGGCTTCGACGGCGGCGAGTTCGACGCAGAGGGCCGCTGGGCCGAGCTGCGCTTCGACACCCCCAAACGCAAGTTTTCGGTCATCAGCGTGTACTTTCCCAGCGGCTCCTCCGGTCCCGAGCGGCAGGAGGCCAAATACCGCTTTCTGGACCTGATGTACCCGCACCTGATGGCGCTGAAGAAGAAGCGCGAGTTCGTGATCTGCAGCGACGTCAACATCGCTCACCAGGAAAAAGACCTCAAGAACTGGCGCAGCAACCAGAAGAACAGCGGCTTCCTCCCGGAGGAGCGCGCCTGGATGACCCGGCTGCTGAACGAGGGCGGCCTGATCGACGTCTACCGCCGGCTGCAGCCGGACACCACCGACACCTGCTACACATGGTGGAGCAACCGGGGGCAGGCTTACGCCAATAACGTAGGGTGGCGTCTGGACTACCACCTGGCGACCCCGGCGTTTGCCGAAACCGCCCGCACCGAATCGATCTACAAGGGCGAGAAGTTCAGCGACCACGCGCCGCTGACCATCGAATACGACTTCACGCTCTGAGCGCCCGCCCGGAACCCGGGGCCACACCGCCGGTGAGCGGTGCTGCGGACCACCGTGCCGGCCTGGTGGGGCGCTGACTGACCGCTTGTGGCGGGCAGGACGGTGGTCCGCGGGGATGGGTGTATTGAACGCGCCCCCGCACCATCTGTCCAATACAGATCATTCACATTACCATCTTGAAAACAGATGGCAGGACGCGGACGATGGAACTCAGACAGTTGCGCTACTTCGTGGCGATCGCCGACAGTGGCAGCGTCACCAAGGCGGCCGAGCGCGTGTTCGTGGCGCAGTCGGCGCTGAGCCACCAGCTGGCGCAGCTGGAGGGGGAGCTCGGTGTGAGCCTGTTCGAGCGCTCGCGACGCGGTGTCGGCCTGACCGAGGCCGGGCAGCGGTTCTTCCCGCACGCTGTCTCGATCCTGCGCCAGGCGGAGGAGGCCATTGCCAGCGCCCGCAGCACGAGCCAGGAGCCCGAAGGCACGGTGGTGTTCGGCCTGCCGCACAGCGCTTCCGCCGCGCTGGCGTTGCCGCTGATGCGCGAGGTGAGGCAGCGCTTTCCCCGGGTGACGCTGGAACTGACCGAAGAGTTGACCGGGAACCTGTCGCGCCAGCTGCGCACGGGCCAGATCCAGCTGGCGGTACTGTTCGACGATGGTCAGCTCAGTGGTTTTTCGGTGACCGGTGTGCTGAGCGAGCGGCTCTGCCTGATCGAGCCGGCCAGTGCGCCGCAGCCCGGGCGCCCGGGCCGTTCGCTGAGTCTCAAACAGGCGCTGGCGCAGCCGCTGATCCTCCCCGCCAGTCCCCACGGGGTGCGCCCGATCATCGAGGCGGCCGCCGCCGCGGCGGGCCTGCCGCCCCCGCGCGTCGAGGCCGACATCAGTTCGATCAGCATCCTGCGCACCACCCTCCTCGCCGGCCTGGGCCGCACGCTGTTGCCGGTCATGCCCCTGCAGTCCGATATCGACGCGGGCCTGCTGCGCGCCACGCCGGTGGGCCATCCGCCGCTGGAGCGGGTGCTGGCGGTGTGCAGTTCGGCGCACATCCCCCGCTCCCAGGCCTGTCAGGCGGTGGCGGCGCTGGCGGTGGCGACGATGCAGCGGCTCAGCCGCGAGGGGCACTGGGTGGGGGCGCGCTGCCTCGATCACTGACCGGGTGAGGGACAATCCCGGGCGGGGCTGCCGCCCCTGTTGTTCGTGATGCCGACCCACCATGTTCCGCTACCAGACCATTCCCGTCACCGCCTTCGCCCAGAACTGCTCCATCGTCTGGTGCGATGAAACCCGCGACGCCGCGGTGATCGACCCGGGCGGCGATCTGGACCGGCTGGTCGGCGCGGCGCAGCAGCTGGGTGTGAATCTCAAGGCCATCTGGCTGACCCATGCCCACATCGACCACGCGGGCGGCACGGCCGAACTGGCCGAACGACTGGGCCTGCCCATCATCGGCCCGCACCCGGGCGACCAGTTCTGGATCGATGGTCTGCCGCAGCAGAGCCGGATGTTCGGTTTTCCGCCCGCCGGCCACTTCACGCCGACGCGCTGGCTGGCCGACGGCGACATGGTTCAGATCGGCCACTGCACGCTGAACGTGCGCCACTGCCCCGGACACACGCCGGGCCACGTCGTGTTCCACTCGCCCGAGGCGCAGCGGGTCTTCGTCGGGGACGTGCTGTTCGCCGGCAGCATCGGTCGCACCGATTTTCCGCAGGGCAACCACGCCCAGCTGATCGCCAGCATCAAGGAGCGGCTCTGGCCCATGGGGGACGACACGGTGTTCATCCCCGGCCACGGTCCGGAGAGCACGCTCGGCGAGGAGCGGCGCTTCAACCCATACGTCCAGGCGGGCTGAGCGCCCGTCCGGTCACCGCGCGGTCAAAGGCCGAGCAGCTTCTTGGCGTCGCCGAGAGCCTTCATGGACTCGTCGTGCTTGCCTTCCTTGTGCATCTTCTCCCCCTGCGCCCGCAAGGACTTCACCTTGTCCATGTCGGCCATGGACAGGCCAGGGCCGGCGCCAAGCTTGGCGTCGATTGCCTTCATCTCGTTGGGGCAGCTGTGGGCAAAGGCCACGGAGCAGAACAGCAGGCTGTACGCGATCACAAGGGCTTTCATGGGGTGTCTCCTTCGGGTGGATGTCGACAGGCGCCGACGGGCGGATGCTAGCCCCGCCGGGCCTGCTCGTACAGACCCTGCACCTTCGGCACATTCGCCTGCAGCTGCCGGATGCGTTCCGGCCCGCTCGGGTGGGTCGACAGGAAAGCGATGCCGTTGCCGCCGCCGGCCTTGGCCATCTTCTGCCAGAGGCTGACGCTGGCGCCCGGCTGGTAGGCGCCGCGGGCGGCCAGCTCCAGGCCCACCAGGTCGGCCTCGCTCTCGTCTTCGCGGCTGAACTTGAGCGTCAGCAGCTGCGAGCCCATGTCGGCGGCGGCCGCGCCGAGATTGCCCAGACCCAGCAGCTCGGCGCCCAGGCGCAGGCCCAGGCTGGTGGCGCTGCTCTTGGCCAGGCGCTCGCGCGCGTGTTCGCGCAGCGCGTGGGCCATTTCGTGGCCCATGATCATGGCGGTCTCGTCGTCGGTGAGCTGCAGCTTGTCGAGGATGCCGGTGTAGAAGGCGATCTTGCCGCCGGGCAGGCAGAAGGCGTTGATCTGGTCGCTGCTGATCAGCGCCACCTGCCACTGCCAGTCCTTCGCGCGCGGGTTCCAGGCGGCGGCGAAGGGAATGATCTTCTTGGCAATGGCGTGCAGGCGCCGGGTCTGCGGATGCTCGGCGGGCACCAGCGCGTTCTGCTTCTTCGCCTCCTGGACCGTGGCCACGAACTGCTGGGCGCCGGCCTGTTCAATCGCTTCGGCGGGCACCAGCTTGCGCATGCTGGAGGCCTTGCCGACGTCGACCTGGGCCATGGCCGGGGCCGCCGCAGCGGCGGATGCGGCGAGCAGGAAGGCGCGCCGCGCCTGCCAGGGGCTGGCGCGCGGGGCATCGACAGGGCGCTGTTTGAGATCGCAGAGGAAGCACATGGCCCAATAATAGGCAAAGCACCCGTCGCCTGCCACGGGCCCAAACCAAGGCCACGCGCCCGTTCCGTTCATGAACCGTTCATCCGTCACGCCGGTGTCGCCCGAGCCCCACCCGGCAGCCGTTCGCCGTCCCAGCTGGGCCGACACGCTGCGCGCCTACCTGGAGCCGGCCAGCCTGCGCATGTTCGCCCTCGGTTTTTCCGCCGGGCTGCCGTTGCTGCTGGTGCTGGGCACGCTGAGCTTTCGTCTGCGCGAGGCCGGGCTGGACCGCACCACCATCGGTTACCTGAGCTGGGTGGGTCTTGCCTATGGTTTCAAATGGGTCTGGTCGCCGCTGGTCGACCGCCTGCCGATCCCGCTGCTGACGCGCGCGATGGGGCGCCGGCGCAGCTGGCTGCTGCTCTCGCAACTGGCCATCATGGGGGCGCTGGCCGGCATGGCGTTCGCCGACCCGCGCAGCCACCTGGACACGGTGGTCTGGTGTGCGCTGGCGGTGGCCTTCGCCTCGGCCACGCAGGACATCGCGCTGGACGCCTACCGCATCGAATCGGCCGACGCCGCGCACCAGGGTGCGCTGGCCGCGACCTACCAGACCGGCTACCGGCTGGCCATGATCTGGGCCGGCGCGGGCGTGCTCTGGCTGGCGGCCCGGGCCGAGGTGGCGCCCGTGGCGCAGGCCGCCGCCGCCGTGGCCGAGGCGGTGAAGCCGGCCCCCGGCGCGCTCTACCAGAACGGTGCCTGGACCACGGCCTACCTGGTCATGGCGGCGAGCATGCTGGTGGGGGTGGTCACCGTGCTGTTCTCGCGCGAGCCGGCGCAGGTCGAACTGCCGCCCTCTCGCAATGCCGGCGAGTGGTTCAAGGGGGCGTTCGTCGAGCCGTTCGCGGACTTCCTCAAGCGCTACGGCACACACGCCGTGCTGATCCTGGCGCTGATCGGCGTCTACCGCATCAGCGACGTGGTGATGGGCATCATGGCCAACCCGTTCTACGTGGACATGGGCTATACCAAGGACGAGGTGGCCGCGGTCACCAAGGTCTACGGCGTGATCATGACCCTCGTGGGCGCCTTCGTCGGTGGCGCGCTCTCGCTGCGCCTGGGCGTGATGCGGGTGCTGATGCTCGGTGCCATCCTGTCGGCTGCGAGCAACCTGCTGTTCGCCTGGCTGGCCGGGCACGGCCACGACGTGACGGCGCTGATCGCCGTGGTCTCGGCCGACAACCTGAGCGCGGGCGTGGCTTCGGCGGCCTTCATCGCCTACCTCTCGAGCCTGACCAACGTCAGCTACTCGGCCACGCAGTACGCGCTGTTCAGCTCGATGATGTTGCTGGCGCCCAAGTGGCTGGCGGGGTACTCCGGCGCGTTTGTCGACGCCTACGACTACCCGACCTTCTTCACCGCCACCGCGTTCCTGGGCTTGCCGGTGCTGGTGCTGATCTGGCTGGCCACCCGGATCAGTTCGGCGCCGGCGTTTCCAGCAAAGTCTTGAGCGCCGCCACCAACTCCGCTTTTTTCACCTTGCCCAGCGCCGTCCGCGGCAGGGCCTCCAGCCGCACCCAGCGGCGCGGCCACTTGTAGCGCGCCAGCCGGCCGTCCAGGAAGGCTCGCAGCGGCGCGTCCCAGCCCTCTGTCGCGGCCTGCGGATCGCGCAGCACCACCACCGCCACCGCCACCTCGCCCCAGCGCGCATCGGCCTGGCCGACCACGCTGCACTCGGCCACCGCAGGGTGCTGGGCGATCAGGTTCTCGATCTCGGCCGGGTAGATGTTCTCGCCGCCCGAAATGATCATGTCCTTGGCCCGGCCCACCACGGTGAAGCTGCCGTCGTCGGCCTGGCGCGCCAGATCACCGCTGCGAAAGAAGCCGTCGGCGTCGAGGGCCGGCCGGTCGGGCCAGTAGGTCGCGACCACGTTGGGCGCCCGCACCGCGATTTCGCCGACGTCGCCGGCGGCCACGGGGCGGCCGTCGGGGCCGAGCAGCCGGATCTGCACACCCGGCGCCGGCCAGCCGCATGAGCCGATGTGCGTGGCGGCGTGCTCCGGGGGCAGGGCAATGGAGAAGGGCCCGGTTTCGGTGCTGCCGTAGACGTTGCTGACCGGAATGCCCCGCGCCATGAAGGCCTTCAGCGGCTCGGGCGGCAGCACCGAGGACCCGGCCCAGACCGCGCGCAGACAGGTGAGGTCGGTCGAGGCCCAGTCCGGGTGGCCTGTCAGCGCCTGCAGAGTGGCCGGCACCTGCAGCGTCAACGAGGGGCGCTCTTCGGCGATGGCGCGCAGCGTGGCCATCGGGTCGAAGCGGCTGTGCAGCAGCACGGTGGCGCCGACGGAGAGCGCCGGCAGGGTCTGGATGCACAGGCCGCCCACATGGAACAGCGGCAGCACCGTCAGCACCGTGTCCTCGGCCGTCAGGCTCTGCACCTGGGCGGCGATCGCCACGTTCGCCAGCAGGTTGCCCTGGGTGTGCACCGCGGCCTTGGGCGTGCCGGTGGTGCCCGAGGTGTAGACCAGCAGCGCCGGGCGGTCCAGCGCGTCGGCCGGGACTTCCGGCAGCAGGGTGGAGGGCTCGGCTGCGAGCAGGTGGTCGAGCGTCAGATCGACCGGCCGGCCAGGACCCTTGCTGAGCACGCCGGCCGCCTCCTTGAACGAGGTGTCGTGCACCAGCAGCTTCGGCGTGCAGTCGTCCAGCACGGCGGCCCATTCGGCCGCCGCCAGCCGGGTGTTCAGGGGCACCAGCACCGCTTCCAGGCGTCCGAGCGCGAACAGCGCCGCGATCAGCGCCGGGTGGTTCTGGCCCAGCCAGGCGATCCGGTCGCCCGGTCGAACGCCCAGCGCCAAGAAGCTGCGTGCCAGCGCGTCGGCTTCAGCGCTCAGCCGGGCGAAGCTCCAGTCGCTGCGTGCGCCGGTGCTGATGTCGAGCCAGCGCAGGGCCCGGGCGTCGGGGCGGGCCCGTGCCAGGCCGTGCAGCAGGCCGGGCAGCGAACGGGCGGGCAGGGCAGGGGCGTCGGGCGTGAACATGGCGGCAACTTTACGTGAGCGAGACAAACGGTTCACGCGCGTGGGCGACGATGCGGGCGCCCCGATCCGGCGCCGGGCCGCCCCAAGCCGGATCAGCCCCTAGGCCCGGCAAGGACCGGGTCCCTTCCCAGTCCTGGAGCTGCGACCCGCGAAGCGGAGGAGCGTGGGGGTACCTTTAAACTGGTCCCATGAATGCCCCGTCCACCACCCGCCTCCTGATGATCGAAGACGATGCGCGTCTGGCGCAGATGGTCACCGAGTATCTGGCCCAGTCCGGCTACGAGGTCACCCACGCTCCCGACGGCGAAAGGGGCCTGGAGCAGCTGCCGCTGCTGCAGCCCGAGTTGGTGATCCTGGACCTGATGATGCCGGGAATCGACGGCCTGGAGGTGTGCCGGCGCATCCGCGCCCTGCCCAACGGCGGCGCCAAGGTGCCGGTGCTGATGCTGACGGCCAAGGGCGACCCGATGGACCGCATCATTGGTCTCGAACTCGGCGCCGACGATTACCTGCCCAAGCCCTTCGAGCCGCGCGAGCTGCTGGCGCGCATCCGGGCCGTGCTGCGCCGCCGCGGCGAGTCGACCGCCGCCGCGGCCACGGCCCGCGCCACGCCGGTGCTGCGCTTCGGCTCGCTGGAGATCGACCGCGACGCGCGCACGGTGCAGGTGGCGGGCAAGGCCTGTGAGCTGACCTCCTACCAGTTCGACCTGCTGGTGGCGCTGGCCGAGCGCGCCGGCCGCGTGCTCACCCGCGACCAGATCATGGAGGCGGTGCGCGGGCGTGAGCTCGAAGCGTTCGACCGCAGCATCGACGTGCACATCGGCCGCATCCGCAACGCCATCGAGGCCGACAGCAAGGAGCCCAAGCGCATCCTGACGGTGCGCGGAGTGGGCTATGTTTTTGCGAAGCAGCAGGACTGAATGAAAAGCCTGCTGGGTCAGAAGCTGTACCTGCGCATCTGGCTGGCCATTGTGGCCGCCGTCGCGGTGCTGACCCTGGTCGTCGGCTGGCTCTGGCAGATGGCGCTGGACCGGGACCGCGAGGAGCGCGACGCCCGCATCGCGCGCGAGATCGTGCTGCGCAACGGCGCTGGAGAGATCCTGGGCGAGGCGCCGGCGCAGGCGGTGCGGGTGCCCGGGCAGGGGCTGGAGTTCCAGGTGCAGATGAAGGACGGCCAGACGCTGTACATCCAGCTGCCGCGCCCAAACCGGCAGCCCGGCAGCCCCGTGCCAGGGCGGCGCAGCCTGTTCGGCCTGCAGTCGCCAATCGGCTTTGCCTGGTTGCTGGGTCTGGTCGGGCTGGCGGTGGCGTTGGGCGCCTACCCGATCGTGCGGCGCCTGACCCAGCGGCTGGAACGGCTGCAGCGCGGCGTCGAGCGCTGGGGGCAGGGCGACCTCAGCGCCCGCCTGCCGGTCAGCGGACAGGACGAGGTGGCGTTTCTGGCCGAGCGTTTCAACGCGGCGGCCGAGCGTGTGCAGACCCTGATGCTCTCGCACAAGACCCTGCTGGCCAATGCCTCGCACGAGCTGCGCTCACCGCTGGCCCGCATCCGCATCGGGCTGGAGCTGCTGGGCAACGACCCGGCGCGTGCCCCGCAACGGGCCGAGATCGCGCGCAACATCGACGAGCTGGACCAGCTGATCGACGAGATCCTGATGGCCAGCCGGCTGGACCTGCGCGATGCCAACGAGGTGTCGGCGCTGGGACCGACCGAGGAGGTCGACCTGGTGGGGCTGGCGGCCGAGGAGTGCGCCCGCACCGGCGCCGACCTGGACGTGGCCGAGGGAATCTCCCCAGTGCTTGTGCAGGGCTATCCCAAGCTGCTGCGCCGCCTGCTGCGCAACCTGCTGGAGAACGCCCGGCGCTACGGCCACCGGGCGGAGGCGGGCGGCGACGCCGGACCCGCCCGACTGAGCGTTGACCGGATCACCGCGCCGGGCCGGCGGGAACTGGTGCGGGTGTGCGTCGAGGACCACGGTCCGGGCGTGCCGCCCGAGTTGAGGGAACGCATCTTCGAGCCGTTCTACCGGCTGCCGGGGGCCAGCGAAAGCGTGGGAGGGGTGGGCCTGGGCTTGTCGCTGGTGCGCTCGATCGCCTTGCGGCACCAGGGCAGCGTGCGCTGCGAGGATCGCCCGGGGGGGGGAGCCCGCTTTGTGGTCGACTTGCCGATGTAACCTGTTGTAAATGTTGTGGGCCGACGAACTGTGCAATTTGTCACGATGATGTGACCCTGGCAGCATTTGGTGCTGATTTGTTGCCTGGATTTTGAGCGAATTGCAACAAAGGGCCACAGTTCTCCCCCAAATGGGGGATGGTCCGAACGTGTGCGGCAACGCACAATTTGCAGGTTGCTGTCACAACAAACCGAGCGACGGCTCACTTCCAAATCCAAATCGTCGCCCGCACCGGTCTCCCAACGACGTCCTTCCAAGGACTTTCAAAGCCACCGCAAGGTGGCTTTTTTTTGTTGCTGCCTCCGGCCTTCAGAGCTCGACGATGCCGTGGGTGGTGGTGGTTTTGCCCTGCCTCAGCGCCAGGCGGGCGGCCTGCTTGTTGCGGATGCGTTCGTCCGGGTGCGCGTAGTCGCGCCGGTGTTCCAGGTGCAGCACCGGCGCGGTGTACCGCAGGTGGACTCCCCGGATGCCCGCGTTGTTGAGGCGAAAACCCAGTTCGATGTCTTCTGCGCCGTAGCCGAAGTTCTCGTCGAACCCGTTCACCCGGATCAGGTTGAGGCGCGCCGTGGAACTGTTGCCGCCGTTCCAGGTCCGGCGCACGGTGGTCAGGCGCTCGGCCAGGCGAGAGGCCCAGGAGGGATAGAGGCCGGCCTTGAGCCGGGCGCTGGTGCTGCGCAAGGCCTCGTGCGATGCGAGCCAGTCCGGCGTGAAGACGTCGCCCGAGTCCACACCCGGCGCCAGCACGGCCTCGCTGGCCGCCAGGGTGAGCCGGATCACCCCACCGGTGCAGAAGCGCCGGGGCCGCGCCAGCGCGAGGTGGCGCGCCACAACGTGTTCCGACGGCAGGCAGTCGCCGTCGAGAAAGATCAGGTAGTCGGCGCCCGAGCTGGCGATGGCCTTGTTGAGGATGCGGTTCTTGCGAAAGCCGCGGTCCACCTGCCAGACATGGCGCAGGCGGGCACCCAGGCGCTGCTGCCAAGCGGCCATCAGCGCGGCCGTCTCCGGCCCGGAGCCGTCGTCCGCCACGCAGATCCGGAAGTCCGGCGCGCTCTGTCGCAGCAATGCGTGCAGCACCAGGTCCAGCGCACGGGGGTGGTTGTAGGTCGACACCACCACCTCGACGCTGCCCACCGTCCCCATGTTCAGTGCCCGTGCGCCACCACTTCGCCGGCCTTGAGGGCGTACACCGTGCCGCAGTACGGGCAACGGGCCTGGCCCGTGCGGGCCACGTCCAGGAACACCCTGGGATGGCTGTTCCAGAGCTTCATGTCGGCCTTGGGGCTGGGGCAGAACACCCCGCCCTGAGGGTTCAGGTCCTTGGCGGCCAATTCGATCGTGGAAGAAGTGCTCATGGGAATGTTCCTCAGACCTTGCTCAGCCAGTGGGCGTACTTGGGGTTGCGGCCGCCCACGATGTCGAAGAACGCGCTCTGGATCTTCTCGGTGATGGGGCCACGGCTGCCCGAACCCAGCTCGATGCGGTCGAGTTCGCGGATCGGAGTGACTTCGGCGGCGGTGCCTGTGAAGAAGGCCTCGTCGGCGATGTAGACCTCGTCGCGCGTGATGCGCTTCTGCACGATCTCCAGGCCCAGGTCCTTGGCGATGTGGAAGATGGTGTTGCGGGTGATGCCGTTCAGGGCACCGGCCGACAGGTCGGGCGTGTAGATCACGCCGTTCTTGATCACGAAGATGTTCTCGCCCGCGCCCTCGGACACGAAGCCCGAGCTGTCCAGCAGCAGGGCTTCGTCGTAACCCTCGTCGGTCACTTCCATGTTGGCCAGGATGGAGTTGGTGTAGTTGCTCACCGCCTTGGCCTGCGTCATGGTGATGTTGACGTGGTGGCGGGTGTAGCTGCTGGTCTTGACGCGGATGCCGCGCTTGAGACCCTCTTCACCCAGGTAGGCGCCCCAGGCCCAGGCCGCCACCATCAGGTGGATGGTGTTGCCCTTGGGGCTGACACCCAGCTTCTTGTCGCCGATCCAGGTCAGCGGGCGCAGGTAGCAGGACTCCAGCTTGTTCTCGCGCACCACGGCCTTCTGGGCCTCGTTGACCTGTTCCTTGGTGAACGGGATGGCCATGCGCAGGATCTTGGCGCTGTTGAACAGGCGGTCGGTGTGCTCTTCCAGGCGGAAGATGGCGGTGCTGCCGTCGGCCGTCTTGTAGGCGCGCACACCCTCGAAGGCGCCGCAGCCGTAGTGCAGCGTGTGGGTCAGCACATGGATCTTGGCGTCGCGCCAGTCCACCATCTGGCCGTCCATCCAGATCTTGCCGTCGCGGTCGGACATCGAGGGAATCACGGGGCTCATGCGGGGTCCTTTGGAAATGGGGTGTCTCAGGCGCCGTCTTGCGCCGCAGAAACACGCATTTTAGGTGCCCGCCCAGGGGAGCCGAGCCGGGTGTTTTCAGCCTTCGGCCGGAGGGCGTTGCAGCTCCCAGGTGGTCACGCGGCCCCCTTGCAGGGTGACGGTGACGGTGGAGCCTCCGTTGTCGGTCCAGCGGTAGCGCTCGGGTTCTTCGCCTTCGGCGCTCAGGCGCTCACCCAGCGAACGCGTCATGGCGATGACGTGCATCAGGTTCACCCCGGGCTTGAGTTTGGCATTGAGCATCACCGCGCTGGCCACCCAGCCCATGGGCCGGTCCGCGGCGCGCTTCATCACCGTCATCATCCGCGTCCAGTGCAGCAGCAGCCACATCACCAGGCCGCCGCCCACGGCCGCCACGCCCGCCCAGCCGTACTGGCGCCCGGCGAAGACGAGCAGACCGATGATGAGGATGGGAAGCCCCCATTTGAAGAGAAGTCGTTGGGTCATCGGGTGGCCTTGTTTCTGGATTGCCAGCGGGCAATGGCATTGAGCGCGGGGCGTTCGACGGCGTAGTAGCTGAGGGCTGCCAGTACCAACGAGGCCAGAACGCAGATCAACAATGCGAGCAGGCTGCCTTCGATTGTCTTCCACGGTCCGGGCACGGTGCGGGGGAGCAGCCTGAGGACGGGGAAGTGCCACAGGTAGATGCCATAGCTCCAGGTGCCCAGCAGGAGCAGTGGTCTGGAGCCCAGCCACCGGACGGGGTTGGATGGATGAACCACGAGGTACACGATGCCCGCGATCAGCAGGCCGACCACGGGCTCCCAGATGTAGGTGGCCCACGAGCCGTCCACCAGGGCCCGCGGGTGAAGGGACAGCAGGTACAGCCAGAGCAGGTAGAGCACGGCCGCTGCAGCCAGCGCCTTGCGGGTGAGCGTCAGCGACCCGGCATGCCGCCATTGGTTCAGGGCCAGACCGGTGAGGAACAGGCACAGAGAACCGGGCAGGTGCCGGATCAGTCCCAGTTCCACCAGCTGGGTGGGATCGCTGCGGCTCTCCAGAATGGCATAGCGCCAGCCGATGCTGATCACAAAGCTGGCGGCCAGCATCGCCCACACGTTGGTGCGGCGATAGAACACCAGGCACAGTGGGAGCGCCAGGTAGAAGCAGAGCTCGATGGGCAGGGTCCACCAGACGCCGTTGTACGGAATGCTGCCGCCCGGCAGCGGGTTCAGCCACAGCAGCAGGTTGTTCCGCATGCGCTCCGGGTCGAGGTCCTTGAGCAGCAAGGTGTACGAAGTCAGCAGGGCCAGCAGCAGCACCTGGAACCACAGCCCCGGGTAGATGCGCGCAAAGCGCCGCTGCCAGAAATGCGCGACGGTGGTGGCGGTCAGGGGCTTGTTCCAGAGCACGCCGCCCAGCAGGTAGCCGGACAGCACAAAAAACCATTGCACGCCGACCCACCCGTGGTCGATCAGGAGCATCAGGTTCCAGCGTTCACCCAGGAACTCGACCTTGGAGAAGGCGTTGCCAAAGGCCGGAAAGTTGGTTCGCCAATGAAACAGAAGCACCAGGACCGCGGCGAGGCCGCGCAGTCCATGCAGAGCAGGCAGGAAGTTCATGAGGAGCGGGTGTCAGGCGAGGCTGCGGGCCAGTTCCATGGCCTCTTCGATGCGGTCCACGCCGTGGATGGTCAGGCCTTCGAAGGCCTTGTCGTTTTTCTTCGGGGCGTTGGCCTTGGGCACCACCGCCACGGAAAAGCCCAGCTTGGCGGCTTCCTTCAGCCGCTCCTGGCCGCGTGGCGCCGGGCGCACCTCGCCGGCCAGGCCGACTTCGCCGAAGGCGATGAAGCCCTTGGGCAGGGCGCGGCCGCGCAGGCTGCTGGTGATGGCCAGCATGACGGCCAGGTCCGCCGCGGGCTCGCTGATGCGCACGCCGCCCACGGCGTTGACAAACACGTCCTGATCCATGCAGGCCACGCCCGCGTGGCGGTGTAGCACGGCCAGCAGCATGGCCAGGCGGTCGCGGTCCAGGCCGACCGACAGGCGCCGGGGCGAGGGGCCGCCGCTGTCCACCAGCGCCTGGATCTCCACCAGCATGGGCCGCGTGCCCTCCAGCGTCACCATCACGCAGCTGCCCGGAACGGGCTCCGAGTGCTGCGACAGGAAGATTGCGCTCGGGTTGCTCACGCCCTTGAGGCCTTTTTCCGTCATGGCGAAGACGCCGATCTCGTTGACCGCGCCGAAGCGGTTCTTGATCGCGCGGATCAGGCGGAAGCTGCTGTGCGTGTCGCCCTCGAAGTACAGCACCGTGTCCACCATGTGCTCCAGCACGCGCGGGCCGGCCAGCGCGCCTTCCTTGGTCACGTGGCCCACCAGCACGATGGCCGTGCCGCTGGCCTTGGCCGCGCGCGTGAGGTGGGCGGCGCACTCCCGCACCTGCGCCACCGAACCGGGTGCGCTGGTGAGCTGTTCGGAGTACACCGTCTGGATCGAGTCGATCACCGCGATGGCCGGCTTGTGCGCCGACAGCGTGGCCAGGATCTTCTCCAGCTGGATCTCGGCCAGCACCTGGACCTGCGAGCCGTCCAGGCCCAGCCGGCGCGAGCGCAACGCGACCTGGGCGCCCGACTCTTCGCCGGTGACGTACAGCGTCTTCTGGCCGGCGCGCTGCAGCGCATCCAGCGCCTGCAGCAGCAGCGTCGACTTGCCAATGCCCGGGTCGCCGCCGATCAGCACCACACCGCCCTCGACCACGCCACCGCCGAGCACGCGGTCGAGTTCGTCGTGGCCGGTGGGCGTGCGCTGCACGTCGGTGGCCTCGATGTCGGCCAGGGTGGTGACTTCGGCCGTCTTGGCCAGCGCGGCGAAGCGGTTCTTGGTGGGCGCGCCGGATTCGGCGACCGACTCGATCAGCGTGTTCCAGGCGTTGCAGTGCGGGCATTTGCCCAACCAGCGCGGGCTGGTGCCACCGCATTCGTTGCAGGTGTAGATCGTCTTTTCTTTGGCCATGTGGCCGGCAATATAGTCGACACCCCGTCGGGCCTGTCGTGCCCGGCCCCTCCGCACCTCACCAACGTGTCTCCTGCCCGTTCCGCGTCATCGAACCGTGTCGTCCCCGCCACCGCCCTGCAGGCCCTGGCCCCTGGCGAGCAGCCGCTCTCGGCCGCGGCCCGCGCCTTCAACCTGCAGCTCGGCCGGGTGGACAAGCTCCGGGCGCAGCTGGACGAGCTCGACGCGCTGGGCCAGTCGCACCGGGTCGAGCGGCACCGCTGGCTCGCGCCCCTGCAGCAGCAGCGGCGCCAGCAGATGCGCGCCCTCGCCCTGGCGCTGGACGGGCATCTGCAGGGCAAGGCCCTGAGCCGGCTGCAGCAGGACACGGCCGCCGAGGCTGTGTGCGCACTGGCGCAGACCCTGGCCGACGAGGGTGAGGCCGACATGGTGGCGCTGCACGACCGGCACAGCCGCCAGACGTTGGCCCAGAAGAAGCAGGCCGCGGCCGACGCGCTGCGCGCGCGCCTGGAGGCCGCGCTGGGCGAGCCGTTGGCGGACGGCGACGAGGCGCTGTCGGCGGACGAGCTGGTGCGCGAAGGCCTGGCGCGCTGGCGCGCGGCGCGTGAAGAGGCGCAGGCGCGCCGCCAGGCCAAGGCCCAGGCGCGCAAGGCGCGCAAGCGGCCCAGCGCGCAGCAGGCCGAAGCGCTGACCCAGGCGGCCGACGCCGAAACGCAGCTCCGCACCCTGTTCCGCCAGCTGGCCAGTGCCCTGCACCCCGACCGCGAGCCCGACGAGGCCGAGCGCCTGCGCAAGACCGCACTGATGAGCGAGGCCAACACCGCCTACGCGCGCAAGGACCTGGTGACGCTGATGCAGATCCAGCTGCGCGCCGAACTGGCCGATCCGGCCGCGGTGTCGCGCCTGGCGGACGACCGGCTGGCCGCGCTGACGCTGCTGCTCAAGCAGCAGGTGGCGGGCCTGGAGCGCGAACGTGCCGCGCGACAGGGGCAGCTCGCCGGCGAGTTCGAGTTGCCGCACGGCCAGGTGGCCAATCCGAACACACTCAGGCAGCACCTGCTGGCCGAGGTGGCGGCGCTGGAAGCTCAGGTGGCACAGTTGGGGCAGGACCTGGCCGCGGTGCAGGACGTGGCGACGCTCAAGCGCTGGCTCAACCGGCAACGCGAGGCGCCGCGTCCGGGGCGGGCGGACCGCGACCCCGACGACTACGTCTGAGCGTCGGCCGGGTGGCGGTAGCGCCGTGTCACCTTGGCGATCTCCACCGAGTAGCTGGCGTACCAGCGCTCGCGGCCCAGCCGCTGCGCCATCAGGTGGTCGGTGTGCTGTTTCCAGGCGCGGATGCTGGCCTCATCGGGCCAGTAGGACAGCGCGATTTCCTGCTCGCCCTCGGTCACGGCGGTGAAGTCCAGGCAGCCGAACTGCGTGAGCGCGAGCTGGCGCATCTGCGCGGCCATGGCGCTGTACTCTGCATCCAGGTCGCGGGCCTTGGCGCGGAAGATCACGACGAACATGTTCAGAAGCCTTTCAGGAGTTCGCGGGTGATGTCGGCCGCGGGCGCACTGCGGCAGCCGCTGGCGTTCTGGCCGCTCCACAGCGGTGAGAAGTCGCCGCGTCCCTGCTTCTCCCAGTGTGCGCGCAGCGGCGCGATGGCGGCCGTGGCGGTGGGGAAGGCGGGCGCCGCCGGGCTCAGCGGCCCCAGCTCGCGCATCACGCGGTTCGGGATGCCCCGCGCCGGCCGGCCGGTGAACAGGGTGGTCAGCTGCGTGTGGCGCGCGGCCTCGCTCTGAAGTGCGGCGCGGTGCAGCGCCGAGGTGGCGGCCTCGTTGCTGCACAGGTAGGCCGTGCCCACCTGCACGCCCGATGCACCCAGCGCCAGGGCGGCCCGCACGCCCGCCGCGTCGGCGATGCCACCGGCCGCAATCACCGGCACCTGCACCGCGGCCGCGATCTGCGGCAGCAGGGCGAAGGTGCCGACCTGGGTTGTCAGATCGTCGGTCAGGAACATGCCGCGGTGGCCGCCTGCTTCCGAACCCTGCGCGATCACCGCGTCCACGCCCTGGGCTTCGAGCCAGATGGCTTCTTCCACCGTCGTCGCCGAGGACAGCAGCACGCTGCCCCAGCCCTTCACACGCGCCAGCAGGTCCGGCGCGGGCAGGCCGAAGTGGAAGCTCACGATGGGCGGCCGGAACGGCTCCACGAGGTCGGCCACCGCGTGGCTGAAGGGCACACGCCCCGCGCCGGCCGGCACGGCGGCGATGTCCAGCCCGGCCTCGGCGTAGAACGGTGCCAGCGCCTCGCGCCAGCGGGCCTCGCGCGCCGGGTCGGGCGCGGGCGGGGTGTGACAGAAGAAGTTGACGTTCCAGGGCCGGTCGGTGCCTTGCGAGAGCGCGGTCAGCTCCTGCACCAGCGCCTCCGGCGTGAGCATGGCCGCGGGCAGGGCGCCGATGCCGCCGGCCCGGCAGACCGCCAGCGCGAGGGCCGAGCCCTGCGAGCCGGCCATGGGCGCCTGCAGCAGCAGGCGGTCGACATTCAGGCGTGGGGTGAGCGTGTTCATGCGCGCATTGTCGGCCGCGCCCGGGGGACAAGGGTTAACCCCTGTTTGGAGAAGGTCGAAAAAACATTTAACATATTAAATAAATCAGACCGACCCATGGCCATCGACGACAGCTCCCCTTCTTTTGCCCACCGCAACCTGCCGCGCCTGCTGCTGGAGGCGCGCGAGGCCGTCATGCAGCACACCCGGCCCAGCCTGCGCGAGCACGGCCTGTCGGACCAGCAGTGGCGCGTGCTGCGTGTGCTGGGCGAACACGCGCGCGACCTGGCGGGCGTCGAGACCGGCCGCGTGGCGCGCGAAGCGCTGCTGCTCGGGCCCAGCCTCACGGGGGTGCTTGCGCGCATGGAACGCGACGGGCTGATCACCCGCAACCGCTGCCCGCAGGACGCGCGCCGCACCGTGGTGCGCGCCACGCCCGCGGGTCTGAAGCTGGTGCGCAAGCTGTCGCAGACCATCGAATCGCACTACCAGTGGATGGAGGCGCAGCTCGGCCCGCAGCGCCTGGCCCAGCTCTATGCGCTGCTGGACGACGTGATCGCGCTGGAGGCGCCGGACGGCGTCGAGGCCGACGACTTCGAGGAGTGACCCCCATGAGCCCGAACCCTTACCTTCCCGGCGGCACCGTCTACGGCACGCTGCTGAACTTCCGGCGCGAACACGCGCTCTGGGCGCCGCGCATGCACGAGGCGCCTTACAAGGCGCCGCCGAACGCGCCGGTGCTCTACATCAAGACCGCCAACACCTTCACCCGCAGCGGCCAGGCGATTGCCCTGCCCAAGGGCTTGGCCGAGATCGAGGTCGCGGCCAGCCTGGGGCTGGTGGCGGGCGAGGGTGGCCGCGTGGCCGGCGCCGTGCTGTTCAACGACGTGGCGATTACGCACGACAGCTACTACCGCCCACCGGTGAAGTTCCGCTGTGTGGACGGGTTCCTGGGCGTGGGCGATGCGCTGCGGCCGGTCCACGACCTGTCTTCGCTGACCTCGCTGGTGCTGGAACTGCGCGTGGATGGCGTGATGCGCCAGCGCACGGCCCTGGCCGATCTGGTGCGCGACGCCGCCACGCTGTGGGCCGACGTGAGCGCTTTCCAGTCCATGCGGCCGGGCGATGTGCTGATGGTCGGCACCGACTGCCTGGACGACGGATCACGCCCCCGCGCCAAAGCGGGTGATTCGGTCGAGATCACCGCCACCGGCTTCGCGCCGCTGGTCAACCACTTCGTGCAGGAGGCGGTATGAAACACGCCCGCATCGCCTGGGCCGGCGCGGTCCACGACGCCGTTGAAGCCGACGGTCAACTCGAGCTGCTCACGCCCGCCTTCCAGGGCCGCCGCGTGTCCTTCGACGAGGTGGTCTGGCTGCCGCCGCTCGCGCCGGTGCCACGTCCGCGCACCGTGCTCGCGCTCGGTCTGAACTACGCCGACCACGCGAAAGAACTCGCCTTCAAGGCGCCCGAAGAACCGTTGGCCTTCGTCAAGGGCGAGGCCTCGCTCATCGGCCACAAGGCTTTCACCGTGCGGCCCGACGGCGTGAGCTTCATGCACTACGAGTGCGAGCTGGCTGTGGTGATCGGCAAGCCCGCCAAACGCGTGAAGAAAGCCGACGCGCTGCAATACGTGGCCGGCTACACCGTCGCCAACGACTACGCGATCCGCGACTACCTGGAGAACTGGTACCGGCCCAACCTCAAGGTGAAGAACCGCGACACCGGCACGCCCATCGGCCCCTGGCTGGTCGATGCGGCCGATGTGCCCGACCCCCAGGCGCTGGCGCTGCGCACCACGGTCAACGGCAACGTCACGCAGCAGGGGAACACGAAAGACATGATCTTCGACGTCGCCACGCTGATCGAGTACTTCAGCGGCTTCATGACCCTGATGCCCGGCGACCTCATCCTGACCGGCACACCCGACGGCGTCGTCGACTGCCAGCCCGGCGATGTGGTCGTCACCGAGATCGACGGCATAGGCTCGCTCATCAACACGATCACTTCCGAAAGCAAGGCATGACGCAACGCATTCACCACCTCATCAACGGCAAGACCGTCGCCGGCAGCGACTACTTCGAAACGATCAACCCGGCCACACAGGGCGTGCTGGCCGAAGTGGCCTCGGGCACCGAAGCAGAAGTGAACGCCGCGGTGCAGGCCGCCAAAGACGCCTTCCCGGCCTGGGCCGGACTGCCCGCCACCGAGCGCGCGAAGAAGGTGCGCGCCCTGGGCGACCTGATCGCCCAGCACGTGCCCGAGATCGCCCGCACCGAAACCGAAGACACCGGCCAGGTGATCGCGCAGACCGGCAAGCAGCTGATCCCGCGCGCCTCGGACAACTTCTATTACTTCGCCGAGATGTGCACCCGCGTGGACGGCCACACCTACCCCACGCCCACGCACCTGAACTACACCCTGTTCCACCCGGTCGGCGTGTGCGCATTGATCTCGCCGTGGAACGTGCCCTTCATGACGGCCACCTGGAAGGTCGCGCCCTGTCTGGCCTTCGGCAACACGGCGGTGCTGAAGATGAGCGAACTGTCGCCCCTGACCGCGGCGCGCCTGGGCGAGCTGGCCCTGGAGGCCGGCATCCCGGCCGGTGTGCTCAACGTGGTGCACGGCTTCGGCAAGGAAGCCGGCGAACCGCTGTGCGCCCACCCCGACGTGCGCGCCATCAGCTTCACCGGGTCCACCGCCACCGGCAACCGCATCGCCCGGGCCGCGGGCCTGAAGAAGTTCAGCATGGAGCTGGGCGGCAAGAGCCCGTTCGTGATCTTCGACGACGCCGACCTGGACCGCGCGCTCGACGCAGCGATCTTCATGATCTTCAGCAACAACGGCGAGCGCTGCACGGCGGGCTCGCGCATCCTGGTGCAGCAAAGCATCTACGCCGACTTCGCCGCAAAGTTCGCGGAGCGCGCCAAACGCATCGTGGTGGGCGACCCGCTGGATGAGAAGACCACCATCGGCCCGATGATTTCCAAGGCCCATCTGGCCAAGGTGCGCAGCTACATCGAGCTGGGGCCGAAGGAAGGCGCGACGATGTTGTGTGGCGGGCTGGACCGGCCGTCGTATGCGGCCGAGCTGCCGGCGCATGTGGCGGGCGGCAACTACGTCTGGCCCACGGTGTTCGCCGACGTGGACAACCGCATGAAGATCGCGCAGGACGAGATCTTCGGCCCCGTGGCCTGTCTGATTCCGTTCAAGGACGAGGCGGACGCGATCCGCATCGCCAACGACATCGCCTACGGTCTGTCGAGTTATGTGTGGACCGAGAACATCGGCAAGGCGCACCGGGTCGCGGCCTCGATTGAAGCGGGCATGTGTTTCGTCAACTCGCAGAACGTGCGCGACTTGCGGCAGCCGTTTGGTGGCACCAAGGCTTCCGGAACTGGCCGCGAAGGGGGGACCTGGAGTTACGAGGTGTTCCTGGAGCCCAAGAACGTTGCTGTTTCTCTCGGGTCGCACCACATTCCTCATTGGGGGGTGTGATTTGCGTTCCTCCTTTTCGCTCTTCTACCTGGGCGGGCTCGGAGGACCGGGGTACCCGGTTCCGCTCATGTCCCCCGAAACGGGCTTTGCCCGTTTCTCCTCCTTTACTTCGCTGCACCGGGTACCCCGGTCCTCCAAGCCAGAAGCAACGTGGGCGCGAACCAGTGGAGCGCCGATGCGCAGCGAGAAGGCGAGGAGGGTGGTGTGCCGCAGCGAAGTAAAGGAGGAGGGCTGCGCGCAGCGCAGACCGGGGGACATGAGCGGAGGTACACCACCCACCTCGCCTTCCACCACAAACGTCAGCCAAGACAACGCACAAGACAGGAGACAAGCCAAATGGGCAAAGTAGCACTGGTCGGCAAGATCACCCACGTCCCCTCGATGTACCTCAGCGAACTCGACGGCCCCCGCAAAGGCACCCGCCAGGACGCCATCGACGGCCACACCGAAATCGCACGCCGCTGCAAGGAACTCGGCGTCGACACCATCGTCGTCTTCGACACCCACTGGCTCGTCAACGCCACCTACCACCTCAACTGCGCCGAACACTGGCAAGGCACCTACACCAGCAACGAACTGCCGCACTTCATCAGCAACATGGGCTACGCCATCCCCGGCAACCCCGAACTCGGCCAACTGCTCGCCAAAGTCGCCAACGAACACGGCGTCGAAACCCTGGCCCACCACGCCACCACGCTGCAGCCCGAATACGGCACCCTCGTGCCCATGCGCTACATGAACGCCGACCAGCACTTCAAGGCGGTCTCGGTCTCGGCCCTGTGCACCTCGCACTACCTCAACGACAGCGCACGCCTGGGCTGGGCCATGCGCAAGGCCGTCGAAGACCACTACGACGGCACCGTCGCCTTCCTCGCCAGCGGCTCGCTCAGCCACCGCTTCGCGCAGAACGGCCTCGCGCCCGAATTCGCCTTCAAGGTCTGGAGCCCCTTCCTGCAACACCTGGACGACGAGGTCGTGCGCATGTGGCAGGCCGGCGAGTGGAAGGACTTCTGCGAGATGCTGCCCGAGTACGCCGCCAAGGGCCACGGCGAGGGCTTCATGCACGACACGGCCATGATGCTCGGCGTGCTGGGCTGGAGCGAATACACCGGCCAGGCCGAAGTGATCACGCCGTACTTCGGCGCCAGCGGCACCGGCCAGATCAACGCGCTGTTCCCGGTGCTGCCGGTCAGCGGATCGGCCATCCCGCAGCCCGTGGCCTCGCGCGCCGACGGCTTCTCCACCATCGCCACGAGGCTCTGAACATGCCCCACCTCGTCATCCTCTACACCCCCAACCTCGACAAGCCCGCCTCACAAGGCGGCGTCGACATGGGCGGCCTGTGCCGCGCGCTGGCCGACGCGATGCTCGCGGTGCGCGACGAGCAGGACCGCCAGGTCTTTCCCACCGGCGGCACGCGCGTGCTGGCCTACCCCGCCGCGCATTGCGCGGTGTCCGACGGTGGCGCGGCGGGCATCGCGGCCGGGCTGGGTGGCGACTACGCCTTCGTCTACATGAACGTGCGCATGGCCAAGGGCCGCAGCGCCGTGGTGCACCAGCGCGTGGGCGAGGCCCTGAACGCCGTGGTGAAAGAACGCTTTGCCGAACAGCTGGCCAGGCGCCCCATCGGCATCACCGTGCAGGTGGACGAAGGCCACGAGGTCTTCGACGCCAAGAACAGTTCCCTGCACCCGCTCTTCAACAGGACATAAAGAAGCCATGTTCGACGACGCCCTCGTTCAGCAGCTCGCCGCCGAGCTGCAGCGCTCCCAGCAGACCCGCACCCAGGTCGAGCACTTTTCCAAACGCCACCCCGGCATGACGATTGAAGACGGCTACCGCATCGGCCGCGCCTGGGTGGATCTGGAAAGGGCTGCCGGCAGACAAGTCATCGGCCACAAGATCGGCCTGACCAGCCGCGCCATGCAGATCAGCAGCCAGATCGACGAGCCCGACTACGGAACCCTGCTCGACGACATGCTCTACACCGCCCAGGCCGGCGAGGTGCTGGAGATCCCGACCCGGAACTTCATCGCACCGCGCGTCGAGGTCGAGCTGGCCTTCGTGCTCAAGGCGCCGCTGGCCGGCCCCAACGTGACCGTGGAAGACGTGCTGGCCGCCACCGAGTACATCACCCCCGCCATCGAAATCATCGACGCGCGCATCGAGCAGTTCGACCGCCACACCAAAGTGATGCGCAAGGTCTACGACACCATCAGCGACAACGCAGCCAACGCCGGCATCGTCATCGGCGCGGGCGACCCCGCGTTCAAGGCCGACCCGCGCAGCACCAACCGCCCCTGGTGCGGCGCCATCCTGCGGCAGAACGGCGCCGTCGAAGAGACCGGCCTGGCCGCGGGCGTGCAGGGCGACCCGGCCATCGGCATCGCCTGGCTGGCCAACAAGCTCGCGCCCTGGGGAGAGACGCTGCAGGCCGGCGAAATCGTGCTCGCGGGCAGCTTCACGCGGCCCGTGGCGGCGAAAGCGGGCGACCTGTTCGAGGCGGACTACGGCCCGCTCGGCTGCCTGAAGTTCAAGTTCATCTGATCGACCGAAAGAGACCCCATGGCCGACGCCTTCCTCAAACCCGCCCGCTTCAGCGACGCCGAATGGCAGGCGCGCGTGCAGCTCGCCGCCTGCTACCGCATCTTTGCCCACCTGGGCTGGGCCGAGCTGATCTACAACCACATCTCCCTCCGAGTCCCCGGACCGGACGACCACTTCCTCATCAACCCCTTCGGCCTGCACTACACCGAAGTCACCGCGTCCAACCTGGTCAAGGTGGACGTGGACGGCAACATCATCGGCAACGACGACTGGCCGATCAACCCGGCCGGCTTCACCTTCCACGGCGCCATCCATGCCGCCCTGCCCGACGCGCACTGCGTGATGCACGTGCACACCACGCCGACCATGGCCGTGTGCTGCAGCGAAGAAGGCCTGAGTTACACCAACTTCTACGCCGCGCAGCTGCACGGCCAGGTGGCCTATCACGACTTCGAGGGCATCACCGTGCACCGCGAAGAGGGCGCGCGCATCCTCGCGTCGGCCGGAGGCAAGCGCGTGCTGCTGCTGCGCAACCACGGTCCCGTCGTCATCGGCCACACGCTGCCTCAAGCCTTCAACCTCCTGTGGCTGCTGCAGCGCGCCTGCGAGGTCCAGGTGGCCACGGCCGCGCTCGGCCCACAGCGCGCGATTCCGATGCCGGTGCTCGAAGGCTGCGTGCGAGACTCGCTCAACTTCAACCCCAAGTTCGGCGCCGGCGAAGACTCTTTCGCCGCCATGCAGCGTCTGATCGACCGCATCGACCCGGGGTACCGCGCATGAGCGACTTGAAGCTTCAGAAAGTGGCTGTGGTCGGCGTTGGCGCCATCGGCGGCCTGTTCGCCAGCTGGCTCGGTTCGCGCCTGCCGGCCGGGCAGATCCAGCTCTCGGCTGTGGCGCGTGGCGACACGCTGCGGGCGCTGAATCAGCGCGGCCTGGTGTGGGTGGATGCCGATGGCGCCGAACACACCGTCGCGGTGAACGCCAGCGACGACCCTGCGAGCCTGGGCGTGCAGGACCTGGTCATCGTCTCGGTCAAGGGCCCGGCCATGCCGCAGGTCGCGCCCGCCGTGCGCGCGCTCATGGGGCCGCAAACCACCGTGCTGGTGGCGATGAACGGCGTGCCCTGGTGGTTCTTCGACGGCCTGCCCGGCGAAGCCGCGGGTCTGCAGCTCAACGCGGTGGACCCCGGCGGCGTCACCGCTGCGAACATCCCCACATCCCAGGTCATCGGCTGCGTGGTGCACGCCAGCGCCGCCGCGCCCCAGCCCGCGCGCATCGAACGCATCAAGAACAACCAGCTCATCCTCGGCGAGCCGGCCGGCGGCGTGACCCCGCGCGTGCAGGCCGTTGCCGAGCTGCTGGGTGCGGCCGGTTTCGGCGTCACCGTCAGCGAGCGTATCCAGCGCGACATCTGGTTCAAGCTCTGGGGCAACATGACCATGAACCCGGTCTCGGCCCTCACCGGCGCGCCCTGTGACCGCATCCTGGACGACGACCTCGTGCGCGGCTTCTGCAGCGCCGTGATGCGCGAAGCGCAGACCATCGGCGCGCGCATCGGCATCCCCATCGACCAGCAACCCGAAGACCGCCACGCCGTAACGCGCAAGCTCGGCTCGTTCAAGACCTCGATGCTGCAGGACGTGGAAGCCGGCCGCCCCATCGAACTCGACGCGCTGGTGGGCGCCGTGCGCGAGATCGGGCAGCATCTGGGCGAAGCGACGCCGAGCATGGACGCGCTCATGGGCCTCACGCGCCTCATGGGGCAGATGAAGCAGCTCTACCCCGAACCGGCCAAGACACCGCAATGAAGATCCCCCAGAACACCTTTCGCGACGCCCTCAAGGCCGGCAAACCCCAGATCGGCTGCTGGGTCGGCTTCGCCTCGCCCGACGTGGCCGAGGCCCTGGCCGGCTGCGGCTTCGACTGGCTGCTCATCGACGGCGAACACGCGCCCAACGACCCTCGCACCGCACTCGACCAGCTGCGCGCCATCGCCCCCTACGGCAAGACCCACGCCGTCGTGCGCGCGGTGCAGGCCGACGTTGCCCTGGTCAAGCAGTACCTCGACATCGGCGCGCAGACCCTGCTGATCCCCATGGTCGACACCGCCGAGCAGGCCGCACTCATGGTCCAGGCCATGCGCTACCCACCCGAAGGCATCCGCGGCATGGGCGCGGCGCTCGCTCGCGCCTCGCGCTGGAACCAGGTCGATGACTACCTCAACCAGGCCAACGGCCAGATGTGCCTGCTGGTGCAGGCCGAAACCGTGACCGCGGTGAACAACCTCAAGGCCATTGCCGAGACCGAGGGCGTGGACGGCGTGTTCTTCGGCCCGGCCGACCTCTCGGCCAGCATGGGCCACCGCGGCCAGCCCGGCCACCCCGAGGTGCAGAAAGTCATCCTCGACGGCATCGCCACCGTGCGCGCCGCCGGCAAGGCCGCCGGCATCCTCGCCACCGACCCTGCGTTGGCGCAGCAGTACCTCGACGCGGGCGCGCTGTTTGTGGCGGTGGGGGTGGACACGACGCTGCTGGTGAAGGCGGCAACTGGGTTGGTGCACCGCTTTGGCGCCGGGGCGGTGGCCAAAGTACCGTCCTCATCCGGGGGCTACTGAGCGCCCCCGGCGCCGCTCACTCGGGCAGGTGGCAGACGGCTTCGATGTTGTTGCCCTCCGGGTCGATCACGAAGGCGCCGTAGTAGTTGGGGTGGTAATCCGGACGCAGGCCGGGCGCGCCGTTGTCTTTGCCGCCAGCGGCCAGGGCCGCCTTGTAGAAGGCGTCCACCTGTGCGCGGCTGCTGGCGCGCCATGCCAGATGGCAACCCGATGTTGCCGCCGGCCCGCCGTAGGGCGAAGGCCCGTCGATGAACCACACGTCGGCCTTCTTGCCGTCGGGCTCGGCGGCGTCCGGGTAGGCAAAGCCGATCATGTTGGAACCGTAGTTCCCTTCAAAACAGACGCTATAGCCCAGCGGCGCGAGGGCCGCGCTGTAGAAGGCCTTGGCCTTGGCAATGTCCGTCACGCGGAACGTCATGTGGTCGAGCATGTGGGGTCCTTGAGTGGGTGTGGCGTGCAAGATCGCACCGCAAAACTGTACATGTATACAGTTATTTGAGGAAGGGCTTGCGTGGTCCGCTCGGCTCCTATCAGTAGCAGCGCTTCATCTGACCGCGACCGAAGTGCGCACAAGGTTGATGCAGCCGTTGGCGTCCGCTGTTCGGTGCCTCCTAAGATTGATGGCGGATGACACAGTAGTGAGGAACGATGGTCCTCCTACACGGGCAATGGGCAGAAAGGGCGCATGCCAATGCCTGCGGCGGTCGAGCCCTGCATATGAACAATGCGACCAGGAGGAATGAGTTTATGGATGAGGTAGAACTGGCGCTGTCTCACGCGCTCAATCAAACCGGCTTCCCTTTTGAGCACTTCGCCTTCACTACCGCACAGGCGCAGGGCTGGAACACGCGGAGCAATCGGCTCTATATCGACCCCGAGGAAGAGAAGACGCGGGAGATGGACCTCTTGTGCTACCGCTATAGCAAGGGTAGCGAGGTAGTCACCGTAACTGCAGTGCTCATCAGTTGCAAAGCTCGGACTGGGAAGCCTTGGGTGCTTCTGACCCGGCCGTGGCCCGGCCGAAATTCAAACTGGTACCCCTACCCGCCCGTGGCTGTTTGGTCCAACTATGACGTTGTTCGCCACGAGGTCGAGAAGCCCGCATGGGGACTCGAATACTTCACTCTTGCGGACGCGACCGGACTCAAAAATTGGGCATCAGATAGCCCCCAAGAAGTCTTTGCGCTGCATGAGTTCGATACCGTCCAGAAGGGGGGAGAGCGCGACAAGGGAGTCATGCCGCCGCGCTTCCGCGCAAACGGAGATTCGAGCATGTATGAAGGGGCCATGTCGCTTCTCAAGGCACTCGTGTATGAGACCCAGTCCGTCCAACAGCGGAAAGGGTCAAGTGCCGAGCGGCTGGTATATCAGTTCAACCTCGTACAGCTGCTTGATGGCGACCTCTATGAAGCTGCCTTCAAAGCAGATACGCCCCCGTTAGTTCGCAAGGTAGAGAGATATCGCCACTTTGCGCGGACCATGCTTGGCGGGAAAGATTTTTCGGCCCGCATAGAGTTCTGTACGCGCCCCGCGTTCGCACAGCTTCTTCAAGAACTGGGAGGAGTTCACGATTTCAATCGAGTGCACTTCGATGCAAAGGTGCGGACCTTTTTCGAGACAGTGCTGTCAACACCGGACCGACGAGATGCCCTCGTTCCTGAACTGGCACGCCGCTTGGCCCTTTATGTTTCGGTTTGGGGAAGTTCTGAGCGACCGGAAGGAAGCGACTGGCTCCGTGTCGCACACAGTCCGGCCGGCGTTGCGATTCTGTTGACACTAGATGAGCCGGTAATCCAGCGACTGCGTGAAAGCACCCACTTCATGGAGCATCTCAGGCGCATCGTCCGAGATATCTATAGGTACTCCGGACCTATCGAACTGCTGCCCGACGACGACATTCCGTTCTAGAGTTTGACAAGGCTGCACTGTGCCCACCTAGCGCCTAACAGCAAGGTGGAGATTGAAGTGAACAAGGTCCCTAAAAAACTACGGGTGGCGATGAGAGCCGCTTGCGGCTGAGACATCGCGTCTGGACGCAAGATTGCAGGCGTCCGCCGTCGCTGCATTGGCGCCTTTCGTTGAGGCGTTCGTTGATTGAATTGATGCGCAGGCGAGCCGCGCCTTCCGGGTGTCGTTTCACAGCCGCTGAACAGACGCCTCAACCGACCAAGCCTCCCCCGCAGAAAACACCCCCACCAATCGCCCACCCAGCTCGAGCGCACAAGCCTTCGTCAACCCACCCGTGATCACCCAATCCCCCGCCTCCAGCCACTGACCGAACGCAGCCAGCTCCCGCGCCAGCCGCGCCACCGCGTCCAGCGGGTGGCCGTCGGCGTCGGCGCCCACGCCCTGGCCCAGCGTGTGGCCGCTGCCGTCGTGCAGGCGCACCGCCACGGTGTCGAGCGCCATCAGGTCGGTCAACGGCAGGCGCGGCCCGATGACGACCTGGCCGGCGGAGGAGTTGTCGGCGGTGTTCTGTTCGAGGTTGAAGCGGTAGCCGGTCCAGGTGGAGTGCACGACTTCGAGGCAGGCGTAGGCGCCTTCCACGGCGGCGGCCACGGTGTGGCGGTCGACGGGCGCCTGCCGCGCGTCGAGGGCGGTCTTCAGGCGCAGCCCGATCTCGGGTTCAACCCGCGGCTGCACCAGGCGCTGATGCACCGCGTCGCCCGAGCCGAGCAGCATCCAGTCGGTCAGCGGCCCGATGTTGGGCCGGGCTATGCCCATCTGGCGGCGCATCACTTCCGACGTGTAGCCCAGCTTCCACCCGACCACGCGTTCGCCGGCGGCCAGGCGCAGGCCGAGCAGCGCGCGCTGGATGGCGTAGGAGGTGGCGAGGTCGGGCGTGCCGATGGTGGCCTCGGCGTCCAAGGTGCGCCCGGCCTGGCGGGCGGCCCAGATGCGTTCGGCGGCGGCCACCGCGCCGGGCGTGCGCATGGCGCGGACCCTAGCGCCCCAGGTCTTTCGCCGACACGCCGGCGATGCCCCAGTTCTCCTTGGGCATCTCGTGGATCCAGACGCGGATGGCTTCCTTCTTCGCGTCGGTGGCCTCGTGCAGCGCCTGGGTGACCTTCTCGATCACGGCCTTCTTCTGCTCGGGCGTGCGGCCTTCGAGCATGTAGATCTGGGCGAATGGCATGGTGTGTCCCTCCTCAGGCGGCGCGCCGCTGGTCGCGGGCGTCGCGCTCGCGCGCCATGGTCATGGCGGTGTCTTCGATCATGTCTTCCTGGCCGCCGACCATCTTCTTGCGGCCGAGCTCGACCAGGATGTCGCGCGCCGACAGGCCGTACTTGACCGCGGCGCGTTTGGCGAACAGCAGGAAGCTGCCGTAAACGCCGGCGTAGCCCAGCGTGAGCGCGTCGCGGTCGATGCGGATCGGGAAGTCCATGATGGGCGTGACGAGGTCTTCGGCCACGTCCTGGATCTTCCAGACGTCCACGCCGGTCTGCACGCCCATGCGGTCGAGCACGGCGACCAGCACTTCCATCGGCGTGTTGCCCGCGCCCGCGCCCAGGCCGGCGGCGGCGGCGTCGATGCGGGTGGCCCCGCACTCGATGGCGGCGACCGAGTTGGCCACGCCCATGGCCAGGTTGTGGTGGCCGTGGAAGCCCAGCTCGGTCTCGGGCTTGAGCGCGTCGCGCACGGCCTGCAGGCGGGCCTTCACGTCAGCGGGCAGCATGTAGCCGGCCGAGTCGGTGATGTAGATGCAGTTGGCGCCGTAGCCTTCCATCAGCTTGGCCTGTTTCACCAGGCCTTCTGGGCTGTTCATGTGGGCCATCATCAAAAAGCCGACGGTGTCCATGTCGAGCTTTCGCGCGTAGGTGATGTGCTGTTCGCTCACGTCGGCTTCGGTGCAGTGCGTGGCCACGCGGATGGTGTGCACGCCCAGGCCGTGCGCCATCTTCAGGTGGTCGACGGTGCCGATGCCAGGCAGCAGCAGGGCCGAGACCTTGGCCTGCTTCATCAGCGGGATCACGGTGCCCAGGTACTCCTCGTCGGAGTGGGCCGGGAAGCCGTAGTTGACGCTGGAGCCGCCCAGGCCGTCGCCGTGGGTCACCTCGATCAGCGGCACACCGGCGGCGTCCAGGCCGCAGGCTATTGCTCTCATCTGGTCGAGCGTCATCAGGTGGCGCTTGGGGTGCATCCCGTCGCGCAGGGTCATGTCGTGCAGGGTGATTTTTTGCTGGCTCATGGCGGGGTGCTCCACTTCAGGCGGCGACCGGTTCGAGGACCAGTTCGCCTTTAAGAATCTCCTCCGCGAACATTTCCGCGGTGCGCGCGGCGGCGGCGGTCATGATGTCCAGGTTGCCGGCGTACTTGGGCAGGTAGTCGCCCAGGCCCTCGACCTCCATGTAGACCGAGACGCGGTTGCCGTCGAAGACCGGGCCGTTGACCAGCTTGTAGCCCGGCACGTACTTCTGCACTTCACGGATCATGTCGTGGACCGACTTCGTGATGGCGGCCTCGTCGGGCGTGCCTTCGACCAGGCAGTGCACCGTGTCGCGCATGATCAGCGGCGGCTCGGCCGGGTTGATCACGATGATGGCCTTGCCCTTTTTCGCGCCGCCCACCTTCTCGACCGCGCCGGCCGTGGTGCGGGTGAACTCGTCGATGTTCTTGCGCGTGCCGGGGCCGACCGATTTGCTGGACACGGTGGCGACGATCTCGCCGTAGGCCACGGGCTGAACCCGAGACACGGCATACACCATCGGAATGGTGGCCTGGCCGCCGCAGGTGACCATGTTCACGTTCATCTCGCGCTGGCCGACATGCTGTTTCAGGTTCACCGGCGGCACGCAGTAGGGGCCGATGGCGGCGGGCGTGAGGTCGATCATCATCGCGCCCTGCTCATTGACCTTGCGCGAGTTCTCGGCGTGCACATAGGCGCTGGTGGCGTCGAACACGATCTGCACACCATCGGCCTTCATGTGCGGGATCAGGCCGTCCACGCCGTCGGCGGTGGTCTTGATGCCCATCTCCTTGGCGCGCTTGAGGCCGTCGGATTGGGGGTCGATGCCGACCATCCACACGGGTTCGAGCACCGGGCTGCGCTGCAGCTTGGCCAGCAGGTCGGTGCCGATGTTGCCGGGCCCGATGAGGGCGCACTTGATCTTCTTGCTCATGGGTTTCCTTTTCTGAATCTCAGACGAAGCGCAAGCCGGTGCTGCCCATGCCCTGGACTTTTAGAGTCACAGAGTCGCCCGCGGCGACGGACACGGCCTCGGTGATGCCGCCGGACAAAATCAGCGTGCCGGCGGGGATCTCTTCGCCGCGCGCGCCCAGGTGGTTGGCCAGCATCGCAATCGCGGTGGCCGGGTGGCCGAGCACGGCGGCGCCGGCGCCGAAGGCCACGGGCTGGCCGTTCTTCTCCATCACGATGCCGACGGTGCGCAGATCCTGGTCGTCCACCTTCATCGGCTGTCCGCCGACCACGAAGCGCGCGGCCGAGGTGTTGTCGGCGATCACGCTCTTGAGGTCGAACTTGAAGTCGCGGTAGCGGCTGTCGATCACCTCGATGCCGGGCAGCACGAAGTCGGTCGCGGCCAGCACGGTGCCCATGTGGCAGCCCGGGCCCTTGAGCGCGCGCTTGAGCACGAAGGCGATCTCGGGTTCGACCTTGGGGTGGATGAGTTCGCTGGTCTTCACCTCGCCGCCGTGCGGCACGGCATAGTCCTCGGTCATGAAGCCGAACACGGGCGAGCTCACGCCCATCTGCTTCATCTTGGCGAACGAGGTCAGCCCGGCCTTGAGGCCCGCGAGCTTGAGGCCGCGCGCCTGCTTGCGCGCGAGGAGGGCGGCCTGGATCGCGTAGGCGTCGGCCCAGTCCATGTCCGGGTGGTCGTCGGTGATCTTGTGGGTGTCCTTGGCCTGCAGCTGGCAGCGTTCCAGGTGTTCGGCCAGGGCGTCGACGGTGGCTTTGTCGAGTGTCATGGTGGTGTGCTCCGCGGGTTCAGTGGAAGCGCACCGAGCACTCGCCCAGCCCGCCGATGGAGACGCGGAAGAAGTCGCCCTTGGCGGCCGGGAACATGGCGGCCAGCGCGCCCGAGAGCACGACCTCGCCGGCCTTGAGCGGAATGCCCAGGCGGCCCATGGTGTTGGCCAGCCAGGCCACGGCGTTGAGCGGCGAGCCCAGGGCCGCGGCGCCGGCGCCGGTGGCCACGACCTCGCCGTTTTTCTCCAGCACCATGCCGCAGGTCTGCAGGTCCAGCGCCAGCGGGCTGACCGCGCGGTCGCCCAGCACGAACACGCCGCAGGACGCGTTGTCGGCCACGGTGTCGGTGATCTTGATCTTCCAGTCGCGGATGCGCGAGTCGACGATCTCGAAGCAGGGCATCACGCACTCGGTCGCGGCCAGCACGTCCGACACGCCCACGCCCGGGCCCATCAGGTCGCGCTTGAGCAGGAAGGCGATCTCGCCCTCGGCCTTGGGCTGGATCAGGGTCGAGATGTCAATGGCCTCGCCCTGGTTGACCACCATGGCGTCGGTCAGGTAGCCGAAGTCGGGCTGGTGCACGCCCAGCATGTTCATCACCGCCGCCGAGGTCACGCCGATCTTCTTGCCCACGATGCGCTCGCCGTCCTGCAGGCGGCGCTGCAGCATGCGCTCCTGGATGCGGTAGGCCTGCTCGATGGTGATGTCGGGGAAGCGGTTGGACAGCGGATCGACGACCTGCCGGTCGCGCAGCGCGGTGTAGAGCTCGTCGCCCAGGGTTTCGATGGAGATCATGGTGTGGGTGTCTTGTTAAGAGGTCTTGTCGGCCTGGGCGTCCGCTTCTTCGAGGAAGTTCGCGACCAGCTGCGCGAAGCGCGCCGCGTGTTCGATCTGCGTCCAGTGGCCGCAGTGGCCGAAGACGTGCAGCTGGCTGTGGGGGATCCACTGGCTCAGCGTGAGCGAGTTCTGCAGCGGGATCACCCGGTCTTCGCGGCCGTGCACGATCAGGGTCTCGTGCGGCAGCGCGCGGATGGCCGCTTCGGGGCTGGCCATGGCGTCGACCCAGCGCTGGCGCGGGGCCGGGAACATGGCCGAAAACGACTCCTGGAAACCGGGGTGGATGCTGGCCTGGTAACGCAGTTCGGCCAGCTCGTCGGTCACCAGCGCGCGGCTGAACGCAAAGATGTCCAGCAGCTTTTTCATGGTCGCCAGCGAGGGCTCGTAGCCCCACACGGCATCCAGGCCGGGCGTGATGGGGAAGGGCACACCGACCGAGCCCATGAGCACCAGCCGGCGCACACGCTGCGGTGCGCGGATGGCCAGTGCCAGCGAGAGCGCGCCGCCAAAGCTGTTGCCCACCACGTCGGCCTGTTCGATGCCCAGCGCGTCCAGGAGGTCCAGCGCCTGCTGCACCCAGGTGTCCATGTGGTAGGTGATGTTCGACGGCCGGTCGGTGTGGCCGAAGCCCACCATGTCGGGCGCGATGACCCGCCGGTCCTGTGCGATGACGGGCATCGCCAGGCGCCAGTTGGCCCAGGCGCTGACGCCGGGGCCGGAGCCGTGGATGAACAGCACCGGCGGCTGGCCCGGCTTCGAGGCGCCGAGGTCGTGCACGTTGGAGTTGAAGGCGCCCGTGCGGACGCTGCGGGCGATTTCGGGGTTGTGCGGTGCGTTCACAGCTTCACCATCACGTTGCGCAGCTCGGTATAGAACTCGAGCGAATGCACACCGCCCTCGCGGCCGATGCCGCTGGCCTTGCTGCCGCCGAAGGCGGTGCGCAGGTCGCGCAGGAACCAGCTGTTGATCCAGCACAGGCCGACCTCGATGGCCGCGGCCATGCGGTGGGCCTTGCCCAGGTCCTGCGTCCAGACGGTGGTGGCCAGGCCGTAGTCGGTGGCGTTGGCCAGGGCGACGGCTTCCTCTTCGGTGTCGAAGGGCGCGATGTGGCAGCAGGGGCCGAAGATCTCTTCGCGGATCACGCTGGCGCCCTCGGGCAGGCCGGTCCAGATGGTGGGCTGCACGAAGTGGCCGTGGGCGTACTCGCCGTCCATGACGGGCGTGCCGCCGCCGGTGACCACGGTCGCGCCCTCGGCCTTGGCCTTGGCGTAGTACGACAGCACCTTGGCCTTGTGCTCGGCCGAGATCAGCGGACCCAGACCCACGCCGGGGGTGTCGGGGCCGCCGATCTTCAGGCCCTCGGCCTTTTCCTTGAGCGCCGCGACGAACCTGTCGAAGATCGGGCGCTGCACGTAGACGCGTTCGGTGCCCAGGCACACCTGGCCGCAGTTCTCGAACGCGCTGCGCGTGATGCCGGCCACCGCCTTGTCGAAGTCGGCGTCGGCGAACACGATGCCGGCGTTCTTGCCGCCGAGTTCGAAGGACACCGGGCGCACGCCCTTGGCGGCCGCGGCCATGATGGCCTCGCCGGTGCGGGTCTCGCCGGTGAAGGTGATGCCGTTGACGCCCGGATGCTTCGTGATGAACTCGCCGGCCGAGCCGGGGCCGAAGCCGTGCAGCACCTGGTACACGCCCTTGGGAACGCCAACCGCGTTCATCACCTCGCCCAGCAGGGTGGCGGTGGCGGGCGTTTCTTCGGAGGGCTTGACGATCACGGTGTTGCCACAGGCCAGCGCCGGGCCGACCTTCCAGGTCATCAGCAGCAGCGGCAGGTTCCAGGGGCAGATCACGCCGACGACACCCAGGGGGGTGCGCACGCCGTAGCTGATGGCCGTGCCACCGTCGGGCGTGGTCATCTGGAAGCTCTCGGTTGGCACGTTCTTGACGATGTCCGCGAAGATCTTGAAGTTGGCCGCGCCGCGCGGGATGTCGATGTGCGAGGCCAGCGAGCGCGGCTTGCCGGTGTCGGCGAGCTCGGCGGCGAGGAAGTCGTCGAAGCGGCGGTTGATCTCGTCGGCCACCGCGTGCAGCAGCTCGGCGCGCCGGACCACGCTCATCCGGCCCCACTCGCCCTGGAGCGCGGCGCGGCCCGCGGCCACGGCGGCGTCGACCTCGCGCTGGCCGGCCTCGTGCACCTGGCCGATCACGGCGTTGGTGGCGGGCGCACGCTTCTCGAAGGTCTTGTCGGTGGCGACGAATTCGCCGTTGATGAAGTTGTGGAACTGTTTCATGGGAGCACAGGGCGGGAGTTGGAAATCAGGGGTGGGCCAGACCCAGGGCGGTCAGACCGGCGGCGGCGCAGGCTTCGTCCTGCTCGGCCGAACCGCCGGAGACACCGATGCCGCCGATGCCGCGGCCGTTCTCGACCAGCGGCAATCCGCCGCCGAACAGCACGAGCCGCTGGCGCTGGTTCAGGCCGATGCGCAGCAGCTCGTCGTCGCCGATCACACCGCCCCACTTCGAGGTGGGGAAACCGAAGCTGGCCGCGGTGTAGGCCTTGTCGATGGCGATGTCGATCGAATGCAGGAAGGCGCCGTTCATGCGCAGGAAAGCCATCAGCGTGCCGCTGCCGTCGACCACCGCCACGTTGATGGCGATGCCCAGCGTGCGCGCGTGCCCGACCGAGGCCGCCACGGCGGCGTGGGCCGCCGTGGTGCCGATCTGCGAGGTGTCGACAGACAGGGACATGGCCGGCGGATCAGGTGTACACGTCCGTGAAGGACGGCACCGCTTCACCGGTGTGATAGAAGATGCCGCTCCACAGCTGGTCCTCGGTCCAGGTGGTCACGGGGCGGTCGCGCTGGGCCAGGTAGCCCAGGCCGGCGAAGGTCTCGTTGCGGTTGCCGCTGGGGTCGAAGAAGTAGATGGTCTCGCCGCGCGTGATGCCGTGGCGCGTCGGGGCGACGTCGATCTTGGTCTTGTTCTTGGCCATCACGTCGGCCGACTTCAGCACGTCGTTCCACGAGTCGAGGAAGAAGGCGATGTGGTGCAGTCCGCTCTTGGCGCCGCCCACGAAGGCGATGTCGTGCGGCGTGGTGGTGCGGGCCATCCAGGTGGCCGCCTGGATCGCACCACCCGGGCCAACCACGACCTGCTCGGTCAGGAAGAAGTCCAGCGCCTCGGTCATGAAGCGGGTGTTGTCGGCCACGGTGTTGATGCCCTCGGCCGGGTTCATCTCGCACATCAGCAGGGTGTGGTCCAGCCAGTGCACCCCCGCGCCCTTGAGGCCGTCCGGCCACGGGTCGGGGTTGGTGGTGCCGACCTCGGTGCCCACGTACTCCTTCATGGCGTACAGGCGCATCTCGTGGCCGCTGGGCAGATTGAACTGCAGCATGCGGCCGGTGGAGGGCAGGGTGCCCTCGGGCAGCACGGTGGTCTTCACGCCCCAGGCTTCGATCTTCTGCTGCAGTTCGTCGAGGTCGCTGTCCTTCTCGACCTTGTAGGCCACGTGGTTCAGTCCGGCCTGGTCGGACGGCGTCAGCACCAGCGAGTATTTGTCCCACTCGTCCCAGCACTTGAGGTAGACGTTGCCGGCCTTGTCCTTCATGGTCGTCTTCATGCCCAGCACGTTCTCGTAGTGCCGGACGGCGGCGTCCATGTCCATCACTTTCAGGCTCGCGTGCCCGATGCGCATCACACCCATGTTGTGTCTCCTGGTGGTTGATTACTGCTGTTGAGGAATGGGGCTGGCAGTCGCAGACTCTGCGCGCCCTTTTGAAAACGGTTTGTTCAGCTTGCCGGCCACTTCGAGCTGAACCGCGGTCTGCGGCGCCACGCGGCAGGCCAGCGTGTAGCCCTGGCACTCTTCGTCGACGCTCACGTGGGCGCGGCTGATCGGACCCAGGGCCTGGATGTCGCCCGCCAGGATGCGGACCTTGCAGACGCCGCAGCCGCCGTTGACGCAGCCGACCGGGATGCCCTTGCGGCCCAGCCGCACCATGCCCGTGAGCAGGCTTTCGTTGGCGGCGCAGGGGAAGGTCTCGTCCGTCTGCGCGACGTGCACCGCGAACTTGGGGCGGGTATCGAAGATCGACATGGCTGTCAGACCCTCTGGAACAATGGGCTGCGCGTGGCCTGGGCGTCGGCCGCCGAGAGGAATTTCTCGGTGTAGATGTCGCGCTCGAACAGGCGGCCCTGCATCAGCGTGGTGATGCAGGCCTCGATCATGGGCGGCGGTCCGCAGAGGTAGGCCTTGCGGCCGGCGAAGTTGCCGCCGAAATGCGCCTTGGCCGCCTCGTGCACGAAGCCGCGCAAGCCATCCCAATCCGAGCCCTCGGGCTCGTGCGACAGCGCCGGCACGTAGCTGAAGTTCGGGTGCTGCTCGGCGAGCGCGCGGAACTGTGCGTCGTAGTACAGCTCCTCGCGCGAACGTTGGCCGTAGACCAGGGTGATGGGCAGCGTGCAGCCGCGCGCGAGCAGGTCCACGATCATTGAGCGCGGGCTGGAGAGCCCCGAGCCGCCGGCCATGAACAGCATCGGTTGCCGGGCCGATTCGCGCACGAAGAAGCGGCCGTAGGGCCCGGACACGCGCAGGCGGTCACCGGTCTTCAACTGTTCGTGCAGCCAGGTGGTGCCGGCACCGCCGGGCAGGCGTCGCACGTTCAGCTCGATGCTCTTCGTAGCGGCCACGTCGGCCGGATCGTTGGCGATCGAGAAGGCGCGGGGGCCCACGCCCGGGATCTCCACCTGCACATACTGGCCCGCCTGGAAGTCGATGGCCTTGTCGAGCTGCAGATGGATCGCCTTGATGGTGGGCGTGAGGTCCTCGATGCGGCTGACCGTGGCGGCGAAGTCGCGCACCGCGATCACGCGCGCATCGGGCTCCTCGTCGATCTCGGCCTCGATGGTGGTGTCGGCCTGCAGCGTGGCGCAGCAAGCCAGGGTCTTGCCGTCGTCGCGCTCGAAGTCCATCAGCGCGAACGGGTTGGCCGCGCCGTGGTCCACCTCGCCGCCGCAGACCTGCACCTTGCAGGTGCCGCACAGGCCGTGGCCGCAGGCATGCGGCAGGTAGATGCCCTGCCGCAGCGCCGCGTCCAGCACCGTCTGGCCTGCTTCGACCTCGATGGTCGCGCCCAGCGGCTCGATCGTCAGTTGGTAGCTCATGGCCGGATCAGCTGAACGAACCCTTGATGCCGTTCAGGCCAGGCGTGCGGAAGCGGATCGCGTCCTTGTGCACCAGGCCGTTCTCGGCCAGCGACTTGGCCGGGTCGGGCGTCCAGGGCTGGCCGTTCTTCTTCCACTCGGCCCGGGCCCAATCGATCCTGGCGAAGTCCGGGTGGTAACCGTAGATGCCGGGCAGCACCGCGGCCGAGAGCGCGCCGAACGGGGTGTCCGGCGGCAGCGGCAGGCAGAACGGCGCACAGAACATCAGGTGGTCTTCCCAGCCGATGTAGAGCAGGGGCGCGGGGAAGTTCTCGCGCACGTCCTGCGGCGTGAACTCGTACGGGGCGATGGCGACGACGCTCATTTCGTGTCTCCTTTCCACATCGCAAAGTTCTTCTGGTCTTCCGAGCCTTCGAAGTCGAAGTTGTCACGGCCGATCTCCATCTCGTAGTACTGGAGCACGGCGATCAGCGGATCGAAGCCCTCGGCGGTCGGGTCGGTGCCGGGTTTGAAGCAGTGGCCCTGGTAGATCTGGTGCACCGGCAGCCAGCTCTGCACGTACTTCTCGGGCTCGTGGTCGAAGATGCTCTTGCAGTGGTCGCTGCAGAAGTGGTACTTGTAGGCCTTGTAGTCGCTCTCGCGGTAGCAGATCTTGCTGGCGTCGCCCTCTTCGGTGAACAGCATCGGGATCTGGCAGGTCGTGCACAGCATCGGCAGCGTCTTGTTGTAGAAGCGGTTGCCGGCCTGCTGCTGCTCGCGGAAGAACTCGAAGCGCGGGCGGTAGTACTGGTCGAAGGTCGTGGGGTACTTCTCCGACAGCCAGGCCATTTCTTCGTCGCTGGGAATCCAGGTGTGGAAGGGCGCGGCGGCGTTGTAGTTGTAGAAGGTGTTCCAGGCCTGGTGGCTGATGTGGTCCTTGCCTTCGCAGGCCTGCTTCCAGCCCGCGGGCTCGCGGATGCCGTAGCGCGCCAGGTCCTTGAACAGGGCGCCGCCGTTTTCTTCGGCGTACATCTCCCAGGCTTCCTTCCAGCTCATCACGCGCTTGGGCAGCATGTAGTCCTGCATCATGGCCACCAGGGTCAGCAGGCGGTAGCCGCGCCAGAACCATTTGTCGATCCAGCGCTGCACGATGGGCACGTTGTCCGGGTCCTGTTCCAGCAGGAACTTGATGCACTCGATGCCCAGCGTCATGTGGCGGCTCTCGTCGCTCTGCGCCGAGAAGCCGAAGGTCACGGTGGACATGTCGCCGTTGTGCGCCGCGCCGCTCATGAAGGGCACGAACAGCAGGTTGGTCAGCACGTACTCGAAGCTGAAGCTGACGGCCGTGAGGAACTCGAACGGGCCACCGGTGCAGGCGTCCTCGAAGAAGCTCTTGGGCACCGACAGGTACCACACGCGGTCGAACCAGTGGTTCGAGTGGTGCATGCCGTTGAAGTACTTGTTGTAGTGGCTGATCGCGTGCGTCTCGGTCTGGTAGTGGCGCAGCTCGTCGATGGACTGCATCTGCGCGGCCACGCGGGCGCCTTCACCGGTGAACTGCCGGCCCACGTGGGCGAAGCCACGGTGCGCGTAGTACTCCAGCGGGGTCACGCCCTGGATGAAGAGCTTGAGCGCGTTGATGTAGCGCGCGTCGGTCACGCCGAGCTGGCCGTTGTTCTGCGCAAAGGCCTCGATGACGGCGTAGAGCTTCTTCTCCTTCTCGCCCTGGTACTTCCAGTAGGCGTCCATGGTCAGGCGGAACGGGTCCTGCCACTTGTCCCAGTCGTGGATCTTGATGCCCTCGTACCTGTCGTACGGGAATACCTTGTCCATGGGCTGGTAGCTGGTCTCCCAGCCCAGGCCGCGGGTCATAGCGGCGTAACGTTCCTTCAGGCCGAGCTTCTTGCTGGCAACGCGGGTGTCCATGTCTTGTCTCCTCTGTTGGGTTCAGTGCTTCCAGCTGAGGGTCAGCTGGTCGTCGTCCTCGTCGATGTGGCCCGAGAGGGTGACGAGGTTGACGTGGATGGCCTGCAGGTCGTAGGGCCGGCCGGTAAGGCCCTCGATGGTTTCGCGGCGGATGGTCAGGCTGCCGGGCGCGTTGATCTTGACCAGGCCGGTGGGGTGGGTCAGCACCGCGTTCGGGTTGTCGGCCACGATGGCGTCGATCACCGGGCGGGACTCTTCGTTGTGCTGGAAAGCAATGAATACGTCGGACATGTTGTGGTCTCCTGTTCGGGCCTGGTCAGGCGTTCACGCCGGTCTTGGTGAGGCGGGCCTGCAGCTGCACGCGGGCGTCGCTCAGCACGGTTTCGCCGGTCTCGCCCAGCGCCAGGCGGGCGATGGGAGACAGTGCGGCCTGGGCGCGGTCCATCCAGTGGCCGGCCCAGCCGCGCAGCAGGGCGCGGTTGGCGTCCGACTCGGCGCCCGCGGCCTTGATGACGGCGTCGATCCAGCGCGCGGTTTCGTCGTGCCACTCGGGCATGAAGCTGGTCAGCATGGCCACGGCGGTGCCACCCTGCAGCGCAACGTGGTCGTCCACGAAGCCGCCGTAGATCAGCGGGTACAGCAGACCGTCGAGCGCGAAGTTCTGTGCCACGAACAGTTCGAACGGGTCGCTGACCACGAAGCTGTCTTCCACCAGGCGGCGCAGGCCTTGCCACTCGGGCGCGTCGATCCAGCGCTGTTTGCCGTCCTCCAGCGACTGCGGCTCGCCCAGCACCAGGCCCAGGCGGGTGAGGTACTGCGCCACGCCCAGGTTGTCCATCGCGTGGAACATGGCCGGGGCGGTGAAGGCCGTGCCGTAGCCGTAGGCGCAGATGGAGGCGTTGTTCATGTTCGCGCCCCAGGCCGCGTGACGCAGCGGCATCAGCACGGCCAGCGCCTTCTCGCGGATGGCGTCGGGCATCTTGCCGACCATGGCGCGCTGCTCGACGAACTGGAAGTTGGCCTCCATCGCGTCCTGCTGGCGCGCGCGGGTCATGGTCCAGGTCGCGTAATAGAACTGGCGCGGGTCCTTGAGCACGTACCAGTCGGCCAGCACGATCTGGCTGCGCGCCGCGTCGAACAGTTCGTGGCCCGGGTCCCAGGTCGGCCGGTAATGGAAGTTGGTCATCGGCTGGGCGCCGAAGGTGGCCTCCTGGTAGCGGCTGGCGGCCTTGTCGCCGCCGATGTATTTCGCCACGTGGGCGTAGGTCTGGCGCAGCGGCGTGATCTCCCGCGCCTGCAGGTCGATGTTCATCGGTGCTTGTCTCCGTGGTGGTGTGGTTCGAACAGCTCTCGGGCACTCAGGTGTCCAGACGCTGCACCCGGTTGTTGGCGCAGAAGGCCTCGAACGCCGCTTCGGGCAGCATCAGCTCCACCGCCAGCTCGGGCCAGCCGATGGAGAACTCGAAGCTGACCAGGCCATCGGCACGGCGCTCGATCAGCCGCACGAAACGCAGCGAGGTGTCGCAGACGGGCAGGGCGGTGTCGGGGGTCGGGTTCATGGCGGTCAGGGTGTGGTCGGACGCGTCCCCTTTCGCAGGCCGCGTGCCAGGTGGCCCTGTGCTGACCGAAAATCTCGATATTTCAGGGAAATCCCTGAGAAAAAGACCGGTGTGCAGCGCAGCATCCGGATCGACGGGACCTGTTCGATAGCCTCGTCCTTGGCCTGCTGCGGCGCAACAAGCGCAAAATCTCACGATTTGATGAGACTCTTTCTGGTGAAATTGCTCAAATGATCAACTGCCAGCGCTGCCCGGGCGGCTTGCCGTCCTGAGGCCTCATCGCCAAAAATATCGAGATTCCAGTCGCCGCAGAGCGACCCACCGGAGACAGCTTTGGACCCCCACCTGACCTACCCGCCCGACAACGACCTGCGCCGCCTGCTGCGCTTCGAGCCGCACAGCGGCGCCATCTGGCTGGGCGAGCGGCGCATGGTGCTGCTGCACACCGCGGCGCTGACGGCCCTGCGCCACGACCTCATCACCTCGGTCGGCAAGGACCACGCGCGGCGCCTGCTCACGCGCATGGGCTACGCCTGCGGCCTGCACGACGCCGGTTTCGCGGCCAAGACGCGCGGCAAGAAGACGCTGGAGGACATGTTCCTGGTCGGGCCGCAGCTGCACATGCTCGAAGGCGCGGCGCGCGTGACGCCGGTGCGGCTGGAGATGGACGCCGCCGCCGGCCGCTTCGAGGGCGTGTTCCGCTGGGACGATTCCTGGGAGGCGCACGCACACCGCCTGCAATACGGTGTGGTCGACGAGCCGGCCTGCTGGACCCTGCTGGGTTACGCCAGCGGCTACACCAGCGCCTTCATGGGGCGGCTGATCCTGTTCAAGGAGATCAAGTGCTCGGCCTGCGGCGACGACCACTGCCTGATCGAAGGCCGGCCGATCGACGACTGGCCCGACGGCGACGCGCACCGCCAGTACTTCGAGGACGACTCGCTGCTGGAGAAGATGGCCGCGCTGAGCCAGCAGGTGGAGGCGCTGAAGAACACGCTGGAGCCGGCCGAGTCGGGCGGCATGCTGGTGGGCACCTCGCCGGGTTTCCAGCGCGCGCACGACCTGATGCGCCGCGCCGCCGCGACGCAGGTGACGGTGTTGCTGACGGGGGAGACCGGGGTCGGCAAGGAACGCTTCGCGCGTGCGCTGCACGAGCATTCCGAGCGCGCGGCCGGGCCCTTTGTGGCGGTCAACTGCGCGGCCCTGCCGGCCGAGCTGATCGAGGCCGAGCTGTTCGGCGTCGAGAAGGGCGCCTTCACCGGCGCGCACGCGGCGCGCGCCGGGCGCTTCGAGCGCGCCGAGGGCGGCACGCTGTTCCTGGACGAGGTGGGTGACCTGCCCCTGCCGGCACAGGCCAAGCTGCTGCGCGTGCTGCAGGAAGGGGAGATCGAGCGCCTGGGCAGCGAGAGCGCGCGCAAGGTCAATGTGCGTCTCGTGGCTGCGACCAATGTCAATCTCGAAGCGGCGGTGGAGCGGGGACAGTTCCGGCGCGACCTGTTCTACCGCCTCAACGTCTACCCGGTCTGCATCCCGCCGCTGCGCGAACGCGCGAGCGACATCGAGCCGCTGGCGCGCCACCTGCTGGCCCGCTTTACCGCGCTGCACCAGAAGCGGCTGGGCGGCTTCAGCGACCGCGCGCTGCAGGCGCTCTCGCGCCACGGCTGGCCGGGCAACGTGCGCGAGCTCGAGAACCTGGTCGAGCGCGGCGTGATCCTGGCGGCGCAGGGCGGCACCATCGAGGCCGAGCACCTGTTCCCCAACCAGTCCGAGCCGGCGCAGGACGGGCTGGATCCCCAGGGCCGGCTGGCGCGCCGCGCGCCCGAGGACGAACTGCGCCTGTGCGCGCAGGTGCTCGACGCCGGCGTGCCGATCGAGACCCTGGAGGCGCAGGTGCTGGCGCTGGCGGTCGAGCGCAGCCGCGGCAACCTGGCCGGCGCCGCGCGCCTGCTGGGCCTCAGCCGTGCGCAGCTGGCCTACCGTCTCAAACGCCAGCACCAACAGGAAGCCGATTGAGGTCATCACCATGCTGCAAGACCTGCTTCAACCTCCGCACGCCGCAGGCCCCGCGCCGCGCAGCGACGAACCCGAACCGCGCACCCTGACCGAGCGCGCCTACCGCGCGCTGCGCCACCACATCGTCTGCGGCGATCTGCAGCCGGGCCAGCGTCTGCGCGTCGAGCACCTCAAGGACCACTACGGCGTCGGCGCGGGCACGCTGCGCGAGGCGCTGGCGCTGCTGGTGTCCGACGCGCTGGTCACGGTCGAGGGCCAGCGCGGCTACCGCGTCAGCGCGGTCTCGCTGGACGACCTGCGCGACCTGACCGACACCCGCGTGCGGCTGGAGACCGAGGCGCTGCGCCAGTCGATCCGCCTGGGTGACGCGGCCTGGGAGGCGTCGGTGCGCGGGGCCTTTGCGCAGCTCAGCGCGGCCGAGGAGGGCGGCGCCGGCCGTGACCCGGACCAATGGGAGCGCGCCAACCGCCACTTCCACGAGACCCTGATCGCGGGCCACAGCTCGCCCTGGACGAGGCACCTGCTGGACATCCTCTACCGCCACGGCGAGCGCTACCGCCACATCGCGATCCGCATCGGCGCAACCCCGGGCTTCGACCGCGACGTGCACGCCGAGCACGAGGGCATCTTCCTCGCGGCGATGGCGCGGCAGGAGGCGCGCGCGGCGCTGGCCCTGGAGGCCCACATCCGGCTGACCTGCGACATCCTGACGCGGCATGCCACCGAGGCGGGGCGGCCGCTGCGGGCGGCCTGAGCGGGC
The DNA here is from genome assembly GCF_031020795.1 of Hydrogenophaga pseudoflava. Taxonomy (GTDB): domain Bacteria; phylum Pseudomonadota; class Gammaproteobacteria; order Burkholderiales; family Burkholderiaceae_C; genus Hydrogenophaga; species Hydrogenophaga pseudoflava_A. The sequence continues at coordinate 14,734 of NZ_JAVHJP010000005.1, read as the reverse complement.
TCAGGCGCCCAGCGCCGGGAACAGCTTGCTCAGACCGGCGGCCATCACCTCCACCGCCAGCGCGGCCAGGATCAGGCCCATCAGCCGGGTCATCACGTTGATGCCGGTCTGGCCGAGGAAGCGCGCAATCGGCTTGGCCGCGGCGAAGCACACCGCCGTGGCCAGGGCGATCACCACGCCATAGCCCACCAGCGCGGCGTGCTGGAAGAAGGTCTTGGCCTGGTCGGCGTAGATCACCACGGTGGACATGGTGGCCGGGCCGGTGAGCAGCGGGATGGTCAGCGGCACCACGGCGATGGAGGCCTTCGTGCCGGCATCGTCCACCTCGCTCTTGGTGGCCTTGGCCTCGGCCGGCTGGGCGTTCAGCATGGACAGCGCCGAGGTCAGCAGCAGCATGCCGCCACCCACCTGGAAACTCGCCAGCGAGATGCTGAAGAACTCGAGGATCTGCAGGCCGATCACCGCACAGGTGGCGATCACCGCGAAGGCGCTGAACGACGAGATCAGGATGGTGCGCTTGCGCTGCGCGGCACTGAAGCCCTGCGTGTAGTGGATGAAGAAAGGCACGATGGCCAGCGGGTTGACGATGGCCAGCAGGGTGATGAGGGGCTTGAAATCCATCCCGCTATTGTGCGGGTGGGGCGGGTTCTTTCCGGCGAAACATGCCGTAGCCCTCCATGTGGAGGACTTTCTCATTGCGCTGGTTGAACATCTCCCACACCGTGCGCACCAGTCCCACGTCGGGCCGTTTGCTCATCGGCCGCTTCTCGGTGATGGTGTGCTGCAGCCGCAGCACGTCGCCGGGGTAGACCGGCTTGGTCCATTTCAGGCTCTCCAGCCCGGGCGAGCCGAGGCTGGAGGTCTCGTGCAGGAAGTTGGTCACCATCAGCCGCATGGCCATGGCGCAGGTGTGCCAGCCGCTGGCGCTCAGCGCGCCGAACACCGAGGCGCGGCCGCCTTCCTCGCTGAGGTGGAAGGGCTGCGGGTCGAACTGTCTGGCAAACGCGATGATTTCTTCCTGGGTCGGCGAGAGGCTGCCCAGGTCGCGCGTCTGGCCGACCTCCAGGTCTTCCCACCAGATCCTGATGTGGGGGCTGTTCTCGGGTGTGGTCGCGGTCATGTTCATCGTCCTCCGGAAACGTCCATCAGGGTCATCGTCGTGTAGCTCGCCTCAGGCGACAGCAGCCAGACGATGGCCTGCGCCACCTCGTCGGCCGTGCCGCCGCGCTGCATGGGCACCTGGTGCTTGAGCTGGTTCACACGGTCGGGAATGCCGCCAGAGGCATGGATCTCGGTCTCGATCAGCCCCGGTCGCACCGCATTGACGCGGATGCCCTCGGCCGCCACCTCCTTGGCCAGGCCGATGGTGAAGGTGTCGATCGCGCCCTTGGCCGCCGCGTAGTCCACATACTGTCCCGGCGAGCCGATGCGCGAGGCCGCACTGGAGAGGTTGACGATGGCACCGCCCGAGCCGCCGTGGCGCGTGCTCATGCGGCGCACCGCCTCGCGCGCGCACACAAAGCTGCCGAACACGTTGATGTCGAACATGCGCTTCCAGCGCGCCGCGCTCATCTCGTCGACGCGGGCGGTGACGTCCACCACGCCGGCGTTGTTCACCAGCCCGGTGAGCCGGCCCAGTTTGGCGTCGACCTTCTGGAACATGCGCAGCACCTGTGCCTCGTCGGCCACGTCGGCCTGCACGGTGATGGCGCTGCCGCCGTCGGCGCGGATGGCGCGCACCACCTCGTCGGCGGCGAGCGAATTGGCGCTGTAGTTCACCGCCACGGCCCAGCCCCGGCGGGCCGCCAGCCGCGCCGTCGCCGCGCCGATGCCCCGGCCACCACCGGTCACCAGCAGCACCCCATCGGACCCTGTGTTCATCCTGCACCCTCCTGACGCTCTGTCACTTTTGCGGTTACAACACGCACCTGTCGAAACTTAACGCAGGCCGGGTTGCGCACCCGTCGCGCACCGGACCTGCCCACTTCATCGTTCGGAGACTTCATGGGCAGCTTTGTTCAACTCGCTTCGGCCGACGGAGGCCATTGTCCCGCCTACGTCGCACACCCTGCCGGCCAGCCCCGGGGCGGTGTGGTCGTTCTGCAGGAGATCTTCGGCGTCAACAGCCACATCCGCGCGGTGGCCGACGGCTACGCCGCCGAGGGCTACCTCGTGGTTGCGCCCTCCACCTTCCACCGGGTCCAGGCCGGTGTCGAGCTGGGCTACACCGAAGCCGACATGGGCCAGGGCATGGCGCTGAAGACCGCGGTCGAGGCCCTGCCGGCGCCCGGTGTGATGGCCGACATCCAGGCCGCCATCGACCATGCGGCGCTGGGCGGCAAGGTCGGCATCGTGGGCTACTGCTGGGGCGGCCTGTTGACCTGGCGGGCCGCCTGCACGCTGCACGGACTCTCGGCGGCCGTGCCCTACTACGGCGGCGGCATGACCACCCCGGACGAGGTGGCACGCCAGGCGCAGGTGCCGACGCTGGCGCACTTTGCCGAGCAGGACCGCTGGATTCCGCTGGAGGGCGTGGAGGCGTTCCGCCGGGCGCACCCCGGTGTGGCAGTACACCTCTACCCGGCGCACCACGGTTTCAACTGTGACCAGCGCGGTGCCTGGGACGCACCATCGGCCGCGCTCGCACGGGAGCGCACGCTCGCCTTCTTTGCACAGCACCTGGGCTGAGGCCGGCATGCGCAGCCTGCTGCGACGAGGCCTGCTGTGGGTGGCCTGTGGCACGGCCCCTGCCATGGCGCAGACACCGTATGCGGGGCCGCTGTTCGATGCGCACCTGCACTACAACGACGAGGCCTGCGTGCACGACGTGCCCGACCCGGCCTGCCCGCACCCGCTGGCCGATGTGCTGGCCCGCATGCAGCGCAACGGCGTGCGCGCCGTGCTGGCCAATTCGCGCCCCAACGCCGGCACCCGCGCCCTGGCCAGCGCCCGCGACGCCACGCGTGCGGCGGGCGTGACCGTGGTGCCCTTTGTGCGCCTGTACCGCGACCGGGCCGACTACAGCGGCTGGTTCCGGGACGAGAGCATCGTGGAACTCGTGAACTCCGAACTGGCGCGCGGCACACCGGCCGGTCCCTACCGCGGTCTGGGCGAATTCCATCTCTATGACAGCGCCAATGCCCACGGGCCGGTGGCGCGGCGCCTGATGGCGCTGGCCGAGGAGAAGCAGCTGGCGGTGCTGGCCCATGTGGACGATGTGGCGATCGACCTGCTGATGGCCGCAACGCCGAGCCAGGGGCAGAAGATGCGGCTGATCTGGGCCCACACGGGCATTGGCGGCGCTCCCGTCGAACGCGTCGACGCCCTGATGGCGCGCTACCCCCAGCTGATGGGCGAGCTGTCCTACCGCCCCGGGCTCACCTGCGGCGACGGGCAGCTGTGCCCGGAGTGGCGCAGCCTGCTGCTGAAGTACCCTGAACGCTTCGTGATCGGGTCGGACACCTGGGTCAACCAGCGCTGGCTCTATTACGACGAGCTGATGCAGTCCTACCGGCTCTGGCTGGGCGGTCTGCCCGCTGGCGTGGCTCGCCGCATCGCCTGGGACAACGCGGCGACGCTGTTCGGCGTGCCGCACGGCAACGGCCGGCCCTGACCCGGTTCCCGGCGCTGTCAGCGCCCGCTGCGCGCCAGGTAGCGCTTGCGCCAGAACACCACGCTCAGGCCGGCGGCGATCAGGACCATCGACCCCATGGCCCACCAGAAGCCGGCGTTGTCGTGCAGCAGCGGGATGAACTCGAAGTTCATGCCGAAGATGCCCGCGATCAGGTTCAGCGGCAGGAAGATGGCGGTCAGCGCAGTGAGCGTGCGCATGATGTCGTTGGTGCGGTTGCTCTGCGCCGAGAAGTGCATCTGCACCGCGGTTTCGGCGTTCTGCTCCAGCCGCCGCACATGGTGAATCACCCGTTCGATGTGCTCCAGCACATCGCGGCTGCGCACCTTGAGCAGCTCCAGGCCCTTGTGGCCGCCGAAGTGGTCGCTTTTCCCCTCGACCACCTCCCAGCCCGCGAGCGCCTCGATCCAGTCCTGGATGGCGGCGCGCTGGTCTTCGCAGATCTCGTCGAGCTGGTGCAGCGAGATGCGGGCGTCCAGCAGAGAGCCCCAGTTGGTGAATCGGGTGGACGGGTGCAGCAGCTCGGCCTGCCAGTGGTCCAGCTGGCGTGTGAGCTCGCGCCGCAACTCCAGATAGCCGTCGACCATCTGGTTGACGATGCGCAGCATCAGGTCGGCGGGGCCGGCGGGCAGGTTCACGCCGGCCGCACGCGCGGCGCTTGTGCCTGCGGCCAGCAGGCGCGTGGCGTAGTGATCGAGCACCGTGCAGCCGGCCGGGTGCACGGTGAGCAGGACGTGGTCGAAGACGGCGAAGCCCACCGGGCTGGTGTCGATGCGGCGCAGCACCGGCGGGCCGCCGCGCCGGGTGGGCTGCGTGAGCACCTGGCCGGGATGGGAAAGGTCGGTTTCGCTGTGGCCGGCCGCCAGGCGCCTGAACACCAGCAGGTCGTACTGCGAGGTGTAGTCGAAGTGCGAGGGCAGCTGGTTGTTCAGCAGATCGGAGACGTGCAGGTCCACCATCGGCACGCTGCCCAGCGCCTGCAGCGTGGACTGCACGTGGCCTTGTTCAAGTTCGAACTCCCGCCGGCCGCAGGCGATCCAGATGAACCCGCTGGCCGGCGGATGCGCGGGCAGCGCGTCGGACTCGGTGACCGAGGTCGTCTGGATGTGAAAGACGCGCATGCCCCGGACCCGCCTCAGCCGCGCAGCAGCCGCGCGGCGTCGCGCGCGAAATAGGTCAGGATGCCGTCGCAGCCTGCGCGCTTGAAGGCCATCAGGCTTTCCATCATGACGGCGTCATGGTCCAGCCAGCCGTTCTGCGCGGCGGCCTTGAGCATCGCGTATTCGCCGCTGACCTGGTAGGCAAACGTCGGCATGTGGAACTCGTCCTTCACGCGGCGCACGATGTCCAGGTAGGGCATGCCCGGCTTGACCATGACCAGGTCCGCGCCTTCGGCGATGTCCAGGGCCACCTCGCGCAGCGCCTCGTCGCTGTTGCCCGGGTCCATCTGGTAGACCTTCTTGTCGGCCTTGCCCAGGTTGGCGGCCGAACCCACTGCGTCGCGGAACGGGCCGTAGAAGGCGCTGGCGTACTTGGCGCTGTAGGCCATGATGCGTGTATGCACATGGCCGGCGGCTTCCAGTCCCTGGCGGATGGCACCGATGCGGCCGTCCATCATGTCGCTGGGGGCCACCATGTCCACCCCTGCGGCCGCCTGGGTCAGCGCCTGCTGCACCAGGATCTTCACCGTCGGGTCGTTCAGGATGTAGTTGTGCTCGTCGAGCACGCCGTCCTGGCCGTGGCTGGTGTAGGGGTCCAGCGCGACATCGGTCATCACTCCCAGTCCGGGGAATTCCTTCTTGAGCGCCCGCACCACGCGCGGCACCAGGCCGTCGGGATTCATGGCCTCCTGGCCGTCCGGCGTCTTGAGCGACTGGTCGATCACCGGAAACAGCGCCACGTAGGGAATGCCCAGCTTCACGCAGTCCTCGGCCACCGGCAGCAGCAGGTCCAGGCTCAGGCGCTCCACGCCTGGCATCGACTTGACCGCCTCGCGCCGGTCGGTGCCGTCCAGCACGAACACGGGATAAATGAAGTCGGCCGGGCTCAGACGGTGCTCTTGCACCAGGTCGCGGGTGAATGCATCGCGGCGCAGGCGGCGCGGGCGGGACAGGGGGTAGGGGGCGGGGGTGTGCATGGATCTATTGTGGCAAACCGATCAACCGTGCAGTAATTTGCGATGGCACCGGCGCATCCTGACCGGACGGTTGTTGCAAACCGTAAAAAAAGCCCGATGATTGAGAACACCTTGGAGAAATGTTCACCTCCTGGTAATACGAAAATACCGATCTTCCTGCGCCATCCGGAGCGCCGCAGGAATCTTTCACTCAAGAGCACCGTCATGCAGCCCACCAGATCCAGCCCACCGACCCAGACCTCCCAGCCCAAGCCGGGCGCCCCGGCCGAGGCCGATGCATGGAAGCTGGAGGATCACTGGCAGGAGCTGGTTTCGGCGCTGGCCGACCAGTTCACCGAAGGGGTGAGCAACCTCCAGAACCAGATCGACCAGCTGCTGGCCAAAGGCCGCATCACGAAGATGGAGCACCGGGCGCTGAACATCCCGGCCGAGCGCATCAAGCTGGCCGGGCTCAGTGCCCAGCAGATCCATCGCCTGTATGGGGGGCGCATCCGCCAGTCGCACGAGAAGGTGAACATGGCCGATCTGGTGGAGGGTGTGCTGCAGGAGCGGAAACAGGAACTGGGCATCCTGGGCATTGCCCTGCGCCGCAAGCTCAAACCGGTCGAGGTGCTGATTGACCCGACCTTGGCGCATTCCTTCGTCAATGCGGTGCTTGACTGGGGGCTTCCCTTCGGCAACCGGGTGGACGTGCGTGTGGACCTCAACGCCTGGCCGCAGCATGCGCGCCTTCAGATTCGCGTAGCCAACGATGGGGTGCCGCCTTCGAGCAGCACATCGTCCGACAGTCTGAGCTGGATGCTGATTCGCCAGATTGCCACTGCGTCGGGCGGCATCGACCTCGAGCGCAACGTCACCGCCGAAGGCGTCAGTTTCACGGCCATGTTCAGCCGCACCGTTGTGCAGGCGGTGGACGGCATTTCGACCGTCGACCTGTCGGACGAGCATTCGTCGATGTTTAAGTCGCTCTCGGGCACCTATGTGCTCACGATCTCTCCCAGCCTTCAGATCCGGGCCGATGTGCGGGACGCCCTGCGCGAAATCGGCATCACCTCCGACAGCGTGGTGGACTTCCAGCAGGCCCGGGACGCAGTCAAGGCCCGAATGCCCAACCTGATCGTGGTGGACTCGGAGCTCAAGGACGACGAATTCGACCGGTTCCGCGACGAGTTGCTGCGCGAGGTGTTCGAGTTTCCGTTCGTGGAGATTTCGCCCGACGACAGTTCGTTCGACATGTCTGGGTTCGGCGAGTTTTCGATGGCCAAGGTGGGCCGCGGGAACATCCGCGAAGCGCTGGGAACGGCCGTGATGTTCGAATTGGCCAAGATGATGTAACCCTTTTGGGTTCATGTCCGGGCTTAGCCTGCAATCCCTGTCAGATCTGACAGTGTTGCGCTTCACAGCCGATGTGTTTTGTTGTAACATCAGCAATGAGCGTGCTCTCGGGCCGCTCCCCGCTTTTCCTCCCTGAGCGGGTGCCTTAGTGTGTGACAGCAAAAAGGCTTCCTAACCCGGCCCTGTGGGCCGGGTTTTTTTTCTGCCCTTCGGCAGGGGATCCTTGGTTGCGAAGCGCAGATAAACTGCCCGCATGCTCTGGGTCAAATCCTTCCACATCGTCTTCATCGCCAGCTGGTTTGCGGGCCTGTTCTATCTGCCCCGCATCTTCGTGAACCTGGCCATGGTGCCGCCTGAAAGCGTGGCCGAGCGTGAACGGTTGATGCTGATGGCTGAAAAGCTCTTCCGTTTCACCACCATGCTGGCCGTTCCTGCCTTGGTCCTGGGGCTTTGGCTCTGGCTGGGATACGGGATCGGGCTTGGCGCCGGCAACGGGTGGATGCACGCCAAGCTGCTCCTGGTGGTCCTGATCCTGGGCTATCACCACGCGTGCGGGCGGCTTCTGAAGACTTTCAGGACCAATGCCAACCGCCGCCATCATGTGTGGTTCCGGTGGTTCAACGAGGCGCCGGTGATCATGCTGGTGCTGGTGGTCGTGTTGGTGGTCGTCAAGCCGTTCTGATGACCCCGGGCGCCGTGGCGAGCCGATCCTCCGCCATCCCGCTGTCGCTGCTGTTTGCTGCGCTGGTCGTGTACGCCAGCCTCTACCCCTTCGATGGGTGGCGGTGGCCGGCCGGCTCTGCGTGGGCGTTTCTGGACGCGCCCCTCCCCCGGTATTGGACGAAGTTCGATGTCATGGCCAACCTGGTGGGCTACATGCCGCTGGGGTTTCTGGTTGCACTGGGGCTGTTGCGCTCCGGCTGGGGACGCTGGGCCTGGGTCCTGGCGCTGCTGTTGCCGGCTCTGCTGTCGCTGCTGCTGGAGACCTTGCAGAACCTGCTGCCCATGCGGGTGCCATCGAACCTCGACCTCGGGCTGAACATCGCAGGCGGGGGGCTGGGCGTGTGCATCGCCTGGCTGTTGGAGCGGCTGGGTGTGATGCGCCAGTGGACCCATTTCCGCCGGCACTGGTTCGCGCCCCATGCCCATGGATCACTGGTATTGCTGGCTCTCTGGCCGTTTGCCTTGCTGTATCCGGTGTCGGTGCCGTTCGGTCTTGGGCAGGTCTGGGTGCAGCTTGAGCAGGTGTTGTCCGGCCTGCTGGCGGACACGCCCTTCCTGGTGTGGCTGCCCATGCAAGCAGAAGCGGCCGTGCCGCTGAGCCCGCTGGCTCAGGCCTTGTGCGTGGCGCTGGGTTTGCTGGCGCCGCTGATGCTCGGCTATGCGGATGTGCCGGTGCCCGGGCGCAGAGTGGTGCTGATGATCGCGCTGCTCGTGTCGGCGCTCGGTGCGGCCGGACTCTCTGCTGCGATGACGTACGGGCCGGACCATGCCTGGGCCTGGGTGGACATGCCGGCGCTGCTGGGAATGGGCGGTGCCGCGGTGGTGGCCCTCGTCACGGTGAGCTTGCCATCCCGCGTGTGCCATGTGGGGTTGCTGCTGGCGCTGGCGGTGTCCCTGAGCTTGCTCAATCGAGCGCCGGTGAGCGCCTACTTCGATCAGTCGCTGGATGTCTGGGAGCAGGGGCGCTTCATTCGCTTCCATGGCCTGTCGCAGTGGCTGGGCTGGTTGTGGCCGTTTGCCGCTCTGGTGTACGCGGTGCGGGCAGTGACCCGCCTCCCCTTGGGGCGCCAGGTCGACCACTAGAATCCAGCCATGTCCGAGAACCGATCCTCCTACTACGAGCGCCACATCTTTTTTTGCCTGAATCAGCGCGACAACGGCGAAAACTGCTGTGCCCAGCACAAGGCGCAGGCCGCTTTTGATCGGTGCAAGAGCCAGTCGAAGGCGCTCGGGCTGCTGGGGCCTGGCAAGGTGCGAGTGAACAAGGCCGGTTGCCTGGACCGCTGCGCCGGCGGTCCCATTGCGGTGGTGTACCCGGAGGCCGTCTGGTACAGCTATGTGGACGAGCACGACATCGACGAGATCGTGCAGTCGCATCTTCGGGACGGTGTGGTGGTCGAGCGGCTGCGGACACCCCCCGAGGTGGGACGCTGACACGCGCGGATTCCTGGGCTGGCCGCACGACAACTGTGAACGCACACACCGAGCATCTGTTTCAGGCGGGTCCCTCCGGGCAACTGGAGCTGGCCATCGACCGTCCTGCGGGTTCCCCGCGCGGGATGGCGGTCATTGCCCATCCGCATCCCCTGCACGGTGGCACACTGACCAACAAGGTGGTGCAGACGCTGGCGCGCGCCTTTGTGCTCGGTGGCTGGACGGCTGTGCGCTTCAATTTCCGGGGCGTGGGTGCGAGTGCGGGTGTCTACGATGAGGGGCGCGGCGAGTTGCAGGACATGCTGGCCGTCGTACAGGCGCAGGCGCCCGATGGTCCGCTGTGTCTCGCGGGATTCTCGTTTGGTGGCTTTGTCGCCAGCCACGCCGTGGCTGCCTTGCAGGGGCGGAGGGATATCCAGCGGGTGGTGATGGTCGGTCCGGCGGCCAGCCGTTTTGATGTGGCCGAAATTCAGGATGAACTTCGCCTGCGCACCTTGGTCATTCATGGCGAACACGACGACACCGTGCCGTTGCAGTCCGTGATGGAGTGGGCCCGCCCCCAGGCTTTGCCGGTGCTGGTGGTGCCCGGTGGCGGTCATTTTTTCCATGGCCAGTTGCCTTTGTTGCGGGACCTCGTGCTGCGGCATCTTCCCGCGTGAGTTCGGGCCGCTCATTGCGGGCCTCACTTTTTCTTTTTTATTTCATGCTTTTTGAACGAATTCTGCGTAATGGCAGCCTGGCGGCTGCCTTCTTTCTGTGCTGGCACCTGACCGCCTCTGCGATCGTCCCGCAACCGCCGGAGGTGGCTGCGCGGGCATATCTCCTTATGGATGTGTCGTCAGGGCAGGTTCTCGCTGCCAAGGATGCGGACAAGCCGGTCGAGCCTGCGTCGCTGACCAAGCTGATGACCGCCTATCTCGTGTTCGACGCGCTCAAGTCCGGCAAGCTGGATCTGAAGCAAACGCTGTCGGTGAGTGAGCGAGCCTGGAAAATGCCGGGCTCCCGCATGTTCATCGATCCCAAGATGAAGGTGCCGGTAGAAGATCTCATCAAAGGGATGATCGTGCAGTCGGGCAACGACGCCACCATGGCCCTGGCCGAAGGGGTGGGTGGAAGCGCCGAGCAGTTTGTCGAGATGATGAACCGCCAAGCGAAGGTCCTTGGCATGAATGCCAGCAGCTTTCGCAATCCGGAAGGCCTCACCGTGCCCGGGCACACCACCACGGCGCGGGACCTGGCCACGCTGGCAACCCGGTTGATGCGCGATTTCCCCGAATACGTGCCGTACTACGCCATTCAGCGGTACCGCTATCCAGGCACTCCAGCCGCCAACGACACCAACCGGAACCTTCTGCTGTTCCGCGACCCCACCGTGGACGGTCTGAAAACGGGCCACACCGACGCCGCCGGTTATTGCCTGGTCGCGACGGCGCGCCGCCCCAGTGCGTTGTTGGGTAGCGGAGCCGAAGGACAGCGCAGGCTGCTGAGCGTTGTGCTCGGGGCGGCAAGCGAGAACTCGCGCGCCGCTGAGAGCCAGAAGCTGCTGAACTGGGGGTTCACGGCCTACGAGGCGGTCCGGCTGAGTTCTGCCGGCGGGGCGGTGGTCACGCCGCGTGTTTGGAAGGGACGCGTGGAACAGGCCAGACTCGGGCGTCCCGAAGGAGTGGTGGTTTCCGTTCCTGCAGGTACCGGTGCCGGCCTCAAGACCGAGGTCGCCCGTCCGGACCCTCTGGTGGCACCGCTATTGAAAGGGCAGCAGGTGGGGATGCTGCGTGTGCGCACGGCGGCTGGCGAAACGGTCGCCGAAGTTCCGTTGACGGTTCTGGAACCTGTGGAAGAGAGCGGCGTTTTTGGGCGCGCGTGGGACGCATTGCGCCTCTGGATCCAGTGATCAGCGTGGCGTAGCTGTGCATGAGCCCGTGATTTGGTCTTTCTCCGGGCCCGTGATACAGTAGAGGGCTTTTCGGAATTTTCCGAAGGGTTTTGCTTTTTCGCTCATCAAACGTTTAGGGACGTTTCTTTCATGCCAACCATCAGTCAACTCGTGCGCCACGGCCGGGAGGTCGAAAAGACCAAATCCAAGAGCCCGGCCATGGAAAACTCGCCGCAGCGT
>NZ_JAVHJP010000005.1:0-3082 GCF_031020795.1 Hydrogenophaga pseudoflava | reverse complement strand
AAGGCCTGATCTTCCTGAGATTTCGGTGTTTGTCCCGCCTGGCAGGTGGTGCAAACGTAGTGACCCCAAACACGGGCTGTTCCGTGCGGGTCGAGTAAGTGAGAGCTTCGGATGGCTCTCGCGGTGTCTGAAAAGGCGCCAACTGAAGCAATGCAGAGGTAAAAAATGCCACGTCGTCGCGAAGTCCCTAAACGTGAAATCCTGCCGGATCCCAAGTTCGGCAATGTCGAGCTCTCCAAGTTCATGAACGTGATCATGGAAGGCGGCAAAAAGGCGGTTGCCGAGCGCATCATCTACGGTGCGCTGGAGCAGATCGAGAAGAAGACCGGCAAAGACCCGGTGGAAATCTTCTCGACCGCCATCAACAACGTCAAGCCCATGGTGGAAGTCAAGTCCCGCCGCGTGGGTGGTGCCAACTACCAGGTGCCCGTTGAAGTGCGCCCTGTGCGCCGTCTGGCGCTGTCGATGCGCTGGATCAAGGAAGCGGCCCGCAAGCGCAGCGAAAAGTCCATGGCCCAGCGCCTGGCCAACGAGCTGGTCGAGGCCACCGAAGGTCGTGGCGGCGCCATGAAAAAGCGTGACGAAGTGCACCGCATGGCCGAAGCCAACAAGGCGTTCAGCCACTTCCGCTTCTGATTCACGCGGGCGTCATGCCCGCCCGGTAGCCTTTCAGAAGCGAGCCCGCGGGCCCCATAAGGGTCGCGGGCTTTGGTACTTAATTTTGGAGAATTTTCATGGCACGCAACACGCCTCTTGAGCGTTACCGCAACATCGGTATCTCGGCCCACATCGACGCCGGCAAGACCACCACGACCGAACGCATCCTGTATTACACCGGTGTGAACCACAAGATCGGTGAAGTGCACGACGGCGCCGCCACCATGGACTGGATGGAGCAGGAGCAGGAGCGTGGCATCACGATCACGTCCGCTGCCACCACCTGCTTCTGGCGTGGCATGGACAACTCCTTCCCCGAGCACCGCTTCAACATCATCGACACCCCCGGCCACGTGGACTTCACCATCGAGGTGGAGCGTTCCATGCGCGTGCTGGACGGCGCCTGCATGGTGTATTGCGCCGTGGGTGGCGTGCAGCCCCAGTCGGAAACCGTCTGGCGCCAGGCCAACAAGTACAAGGTGCCGCGTCTCGCGTTTGTTAACAAGATGGACCGCACCGGTGCCAACTTCTTCAAGGTCTACGACCAGATGAAGCTGCGCCTGAAGGCCAACCCCGTGGCGATCGTGATCCCGATCGGCGCCGAAGACAACTTCACCGGCGTGGTCGATCTGCGCAAGATGAAGGCCATCATCTGGGACGAAGCGTCCCAGGGCATGAAGTTCACCTTCGAAGACATCCCCGCCAACCTGGTCGAGCAGGCCAAGGAGTGGCGCGAGAAGATGGTTGAGGCCGCGGCCGAAGCCTCCGAAGAGCTGATGAACAAGTATCTCGAAGAAGGTGACCTGTCCGAAGCCGAGATCACTGCCGGTCTGCGTGCCCGCACGCTGGCCTGCGAAATCCAGCCGATGCTGTGCGGCACCGCGTTCAAGAACAAGGGTGTGCAGCGCATGCTGGACGCCGTGGTCGAGCTGCTCCCTTCGCCGGTCGACATTCCCCCGGTGGCCGGCACCAACGAAAACGAAGAGCCGGCATCCCGCAAGGCCGACGACGAAGAGAAGCTGTCCGCCCTGGCATTCAAGCTGATGACCGATCCGTTCGTGGGTCAGCTCACCTTCGTGCGCGTGTATTCCGGCGTGCTCAAGAAAGGCGACACCGTCTACAACGCGGTCAAGGGCAAGAAGGAGCGCATTGGTCGTATCGTGCAGATGCACGCCAACAACCGCCAGGAAGTGGAAGAAATCCGTGCTGGTGACATCGCTGCCTGCGTGGGGCTGAAGGACGTGACCACGGGTGAAACCCTGTGCGATCCTGCCGCCATCATCACCCTTGAAAAGATGGTTTTCCCCGAGCCTGTGATTGCCCAGGCGGTGGAGCCCAAGTCCAAGGCCGACCAGGAAAAGATGGGTATTGCCCTGAACCGCCTGGCTGCCGAAGACCCGTCGTTCCGCGTGCGCACCGACGAAGAATCCGGTCAGACCATCATCGCCGGTATGGGCGAACTGCACCTGGAAATCATCGTGGACCGCATGAAGCGAGAGTTCGGTGTGGAGGCCAACGTCGGCAAGCCGCAGGTGGCTTACCGCGAAACCATTCGTGGCACCGTGGAAGAGGCCGAAGGCAAGTTCGTGCGTCAGTCTGGCGGCAAGGGCCAGTACGGCCACGTCGTGCTCAAGATCGAGCCGCAGGAAGCCGGCAAGGGTTTCGAGTTTGTCGATGCCATCAAGGGTGGCGTGGTGCCGCGCGAATTCATCCCTGCGGTGGAAAAGGGTGTGAACGAGGCGCTGACGCAAGGCGTGCTGGCCGGTTATCCGGTGGTGGACGTCAAGGTGACGCTGCACTTCGGTTCTTACCACGACGTGGACTCGAACGAACTGGCGTTCAAGATGGCTGCCATCTTCGGTTTCAAGGAAGGCTGCAAGAAGGCCCAGCCGGTCATTCTGGAGCCCATGATGGCTGTGGAAGTGGAAACGCCGGAAGACTACGCCGGTACCGTGATGGGCGACCTCTCGTCCCGCCGCGGCATGGTGCAGGGCATGGACGACATGGTCGGTGGCGGCAAGGCCATCAAGGCCGAAGTGCCCCTGTCCGAAATGTTTGGCTATTCCACCGCGCTGCGTTCGGCCACGCAAGGCCGCGCCACCTACACGATGGAATTCAAGCACTACTCGGAGGCTCCGCGCAACGTGCAGGAAGCCATCATCTCGGCACGCGCGAAGTAATCAACAGAACTGTCTTCGGCGCCGCCCCGCGCGGTGAGCCAGCTGCCCGTGGCGGGCTCGGGCCGGAGACGTTAAACAATCACGGGTTTTGTTCTTTCAACAGAGGTATTTGCAATGGCAAAAGAGAAATTTGAGCGGACCAAGCCGCACGTGAACGTGGGCACGATTGGTCACGTGGACCACGGCAAGACCACCCTGACGGCTGCCATCACCACGGTGCTGGCTGCCAAGTTCGGTGGCGCCGC
>NZ_JAVHJP010000004.1:130072-550637 GCF_031020795.1 Hydrogenophaga pseudoflava | reverse complement strand
GTGTCATGCCCGCCATCGTGCCAATGCCGTGCCTTTAGCAACAGGGCAGTTGCCCGGGGTTTTGAAGCGCGTCCCTAAAGAAAATCAACAAGACCCTGAGAATTACCGGCCCACAAGATGCCGAATTACAAAGAGACCTCGCAGCCACCAGCAGAGCCTTCCACGAACTCGAAATCGCCGCCGAAGAAAAGGAGAAGTACATCAAAACCCTGGCCAGCTGCGGCGAACGCAAAATCAATGCCAAGTACTTTGATGCCTGCATCGGCCGGCGCAAGCTGGCAATCAATTCCCTGATGCAGTACGACATTCATCTGGACAAGATGAACAAGCACTTGGAGGCCATCAAGAAGCTACTCGATGACTCCCGCGGCGTCGAGAGCGAGGCTGGTCAGCTCCAGCGCTTCCAGACCGAAATCCAGGCCCGTCAGGCACTGATGCTCGGCGAGGCGGCGCGCATGCAGGGATTGATGCAGGCCTACAAGCAGCGCGATGAGCTGTATGCCGTGCAGATGAACGAGGCCAGGGAGTCCACGGTGAGCAAGCCGCCGGTCAACGACGAGGCTGGGGGCGAGCGGCCCGCCGCCAGGGCGCCCGCCTTCCGGGTCATCAACATGAACAGCCCATTTGAGAATCAATAAACAGGGGCGACAACGCCTGGGGGAGGACACATGGCAGATTGCACGGCGCTGGACGCAGCCAACTTCATCAGCAACTTCATGGAGCAGGCGGAGGTGTTCTCCGGCTTGCCCACGCATTACCAGGACGCGTTGAACGACGCGTCTTTCTATTGCCGCTTGCGCGAGTACGTGATCGAGGACCAGTTGCAGGGCATCTACCAGCATGGGGCTGCCCGCGAACTGGCCAAGGTGATTGGCGTGATGTCGTCAATCTTCGTCACGATGTGGGTCATGGTGCAGGGGTTCAAGATCATCAACGGCACCATGCGCACGCCCATCCTGGAACTGGGTTTCCAGGCGGCCAAGATCGTGCTGATCCTGTCCTTGATCTCTCTGACGCTGGCCAACACGCCGTGGATCACCGAGCAGGTGACGGGCTTCCAGGAGGCCATCGCGTACTTCCTGACGGGCACAAGCACGCCCATCGACGATCTGATCGACTTCAACATCGCTGCGACGGCGCTGATTGATCTTGTCGTGCAGGACGTCACGGGCAAGGGCCTGGGCCACGTCGCCACCCTGGGCGGCAGCAACACGCTCACCGCGGGCTGGCTGGGTCAGGGCGGCCCAGCAGTCGCTGCAGCGTCACTGCTGCTGATGGCGCGGGTGGCGATTGTGTTCGGCATCATGCTGTCGCCGGTGTTTCTGTTCTTCATCCTGTTCGAGAAAACCAACGCGCTGTTCTGGCAGTGGGTGAAGTACCTGCTGTCGATCTTCTTTGCGATGGCGGCGCTGAGCATCGTCGCCGTGATTGCGCTGCAGGCGATGTCGCAATATGGCTTCCGGGTCTTCCTGTCGATGCTGGTCAACCAGATGGACCCGGGTACGTTCCGGGCGATTCTGGTGTCGGTGCTCACGGAAAACCTCAGCGGCGCGGATGCGTCCATCGACGTGGGCGGCGGTCTGACCCGACTGGCGATGATGGGGGCCTTCTTCACTGCCCTGATCGCCGCGGTGCCCGTCATCGTCATGACTTATTTCGGCGCCGCCATGCATCTCGCGGCACAGGGCATGAATGCCATGACAAAACCAGGGGGCGGTGCCGGGGCACCCGCATCCAACGCAAGCCCATCAAGCACGGCCCTGCAGCACACCAACCACGAGCAGCGGTTGGAACAAGGCCAGTACGGCCCTTCGGCCCATGCGACGTCGGCGGCACCTTCGCTCACGGCTGGCAATCAAACCCTTAACTACCAGGCCATGCAACACATCGGCGCTCAACAGGCGGCAACAGCACAACGTTTTGGCGATGGCTCCCCCGCCATCGGACAGCGCTCGGTGCTCGGCATGGCCAACGACACACGATTCCAGAGTGGCTTGCCGCACAGCCAGACTCTGCCAAACAACTCGACCGCAGCGCAAAGAGGGATGGCGAAGAACAGTACCCCAAGCCACGTCGCATCGACCGCTCAAGAGACCTACGCCGCCAACCCGTCGTCAGCCACGCACCAGGCAACGACGACCTTGCCCCCCGACCACCCGGAGGCCACGCCGGTGTACGCCGTGCCGCCACCCGGCGTCCGCCCTCCGGGGCAGCCCGTGATCGAAGTGGCCGCCCGGGAAGTGCCGCGTGCCCCGCAGCCCATGCCGGTCCGCCCGGGTGCATCCCAGTTCATCAAACGCCCTGAGCCGCGGTAGCCCGAGCGCTCTCAAGCACACCCTGGTCAGCTGCGTGCGCAGCCCACGCGCTCGACGCTGATCGCCCCCATCACCGACACGCCGCGACCGGCGTTGTCGCCGAACACCGAGGTGCCTGAAGTGGCCGAGGAGATGTGGGCGTCGCAGTGCAGCTTGATGCGCAACCCGCCGCCCACGTTGACCGCGGCGCGAAGGCAGTACCAGCCGTTGGGGTTGAGCAGCTCCATCTCGCTCTCGCCCAGCACGTTCACGCCCGGTTGCACCACCACGAGCACGGGGTAGTCGGTGACCTCCCGGTCGGCCACCGACGAGCCCCGGCCCAGCACACGCACCGCGCCCGAGACCGTGCGCAGCGGCGGCGTGTCGGTGAACGGGTGCTGGCTGCCCCAGGACCGCATGCAGGCCTGTGCCGCGCTCTGCACCGTGTCCGCCTCCTGTGCGTGGGCCGCCGCAGAAACCAGCAGCGCCGGCAGGGCCAGCGTCCAGGCAGCAATGAAGGGGATCAGGGAAAGGGGTTTCATGGCGGGCCTCCTTGGATGCCTCAAATCATCGCGCCATTGATCGAAATGACCTGTCCCGAGATGTATCCCGCCGCGTCAGACGCCAGGAACGCCACCAGGTGCGCCACCTCGGCCGGCTGGCCCACGCGCTGCATGGGCACCAAACGCTTGACGGCGTCGGCGTCGAACGCGCCTTCGATCATGCCGGTGGCGATCAGGCCCGGCGCGACCACGTTGACCGTCACACCGCGGCTGGCCAGCTCCAGCGCCAGCGACTTGCTGGCCGCGTGCAGCGCGCCCTTGGCGGCCGAGTAGTTGACCTGCCCACGGTTGCCAGCCACCGCCGCCACCGAGGACACGCTGACGATGCGGCCCCAGCGGGTGCGCATCATCGGCATGGTCAGCGGCTGGGTGACGTTGAAGAAACCGTTGAGGGACACGTCCAGCACGCGGTCCCACTGCTCGCCCGTCATGCCCGGGAACACGGCATCGTCGTGGATGCCGGCGTTGTTGACCAGGATCTGGATCGGCGCGGCCTCGACCAGCGCCTCCAGCGCTGCGGCGGTGGCGGCGCGGTCGGTGATGTCGAAAGCCACGGCCTCGGCGCTGCCGTCGGCCGCATTGATTCTTTCAGCCAGGGCCTGGGCCTTCTCCAGGCCGCGGTTGGCGTGCACGACGACGTGGTGGCCGTCGGCCGCGAGGCGTTCGCAGATCGCGGCGCCGATGCCGCCGCTGCCGCCGGTGACGAGGGCGCGGCGGCGCTTGGTTTCTGTGTTCATAGGGACTGGGCGTCGAGCACCACGGAGGCGCGGCCTTCGAGCAGGCAGCGCCCGCCGCAGTGGAGGGTGAACTGGTAGAGGATCAGGCGCGCATCACCCGACAGGCGCTCGGCCGTGACGGTGAGCGGACCGCCCACGTTGTCGAGCCGGTCGGTGTGCAGGCTCAGGCCGCGCACGCTCGTGAGGTAGCCCTGTGTGGGGGCCGCGTCGCTCTGCGCCAGCAGCGCGCCATGCACCGCCATCGCCTGCGCCGCGTATTCGACGCCGGTCGCCGCCCCCAGGCGGCCCGCGTCGCGCAGCGGGTTGGCCGGGTCTGTGTGGCTGACGGCCTCGCAGACGATGCGCTGTGCATCCCATTCGATCACGCGCTCGAGCAGGCACATCGTGCCCTGGTGCGGGATGTGGGCCGCGATCCAGGCGTGGTCCAGGGGCGCGCTCAGCATGGCTGCCAGCCCACCCGCAGCTGCATGGGCGCCAGGTAGTCGATCACAAGCTCGCCGCCCTGCCCCGCCGCCACGCGGCGCAGCAGCGGCAGCGCACGCATCGCGGGGATTGCGGTGCGCAGCGCCTCCAGCGACGCGCCGGGCATCGGTTCGGCGGCCTCGGTGGTCGGCACCACGGAAAGCACCCCCAGCGCACCCTCGGCGTGCGGCGACAGCAGCAGCGCCAGGGCACCGCAGTCGGGCGTGTCGCGCTTGGCGTGCAGCGGCTCGGGGTACTCGCTGTCGTAGGCGATCAGCAGCACCGGCTGGCCGTCGACCGCCACCTGCGCCAGCGCGTCGAGCAGGCCGGCGCCGAAGCTGGCGTCGTAGGCGCCGATCACCTGGCACGGCGCCATGGCGCGCGTCGCAATGCCCCAGTAGCCGGCGGCCGCGTTGTGCACCGAGTTGTGGAAGCGCGTCGGCGAGATCTGGCGGTCCTCGCCCGCGAGCTGCTCGCACAGCGCATGGCAGTTGTGTCCGTCGGCGCCCGAGGCGGAAAACACGGTGGCCAGCGTGGACGCGTCGGCCCCGGCCTGCCTCACCGCCTCTAGGCCCACGCCCAGCGAGAGCTTGATGACGCGGCTGGCGCGGCGGCGTTCGGCCGGCGGCAGCAGTTCGGGCACCGGCAGCACGGTGGGGGCCGGTGTGTGGGGCAGCTCGCCGCGCAGCACGGCGGCCGCGGTCGCCCAGTCGGGCAACCCGGGGGCGATCAGGCCGACGCCGGTGACAAAAGCCTTCATGGTGATGCTGTTCATGCGGCGACTCCCAGCACCAGGCTGCAGTTGCTGCCACCAAAACCAAACGAGTTGCTCAGCGCGTGACGCAGCGGCCGGTCTTCGCCCTGCAACTGGTAGCGTATCGGGATGGACGGGTCGAGCGCGCCGCTGCCCGGGCTGCCGGGCACGCGGCCGTCGGTCAGCGCCATGGCGCAGATCAGCGCCTCGATGGCGCCCGCCGCGCCCAGGGTGTGGCCGGTCGCGCCCTTGGTGGAGTTGCCAGGCACGGTGTCGCCGAACAGCGCCGCCACGGCCTTGCCCTCGGCCGCGTCATTGGCGGGTGTGGCGGTGCCGTGCAGGTTGATGTAATCGATGTCGCTGGGCGCGAGGCCGGCCGATCGCAGCGCCGCTTCCATCGCCAGCCGGGCGCCCAGACCCTCGGGGTGCGGCGAGGACATGTGGTACGCGTCGCTCGATTCGCCCACGCCCAGCAGCATCACCGTGCCGGCTGCGGGCGACGCACTGCGCTCCAGCAACGCGAAGGCCGCGCCCTCGCCGATGGAGATGCCGTCACGCGCCGCGTCGTAGGGGCGACAGGGGTTCTTCGAGGTCAGCTGCAGCGAGGCGAAGCCGTAGAGCGTGGTCAGGCACAGCGTGTCGACGCCACCGACGATGGCCGCGTCGATGGTGCCCAGCGCCAGCTGGCGCGCCGCGGCGGCGAACACCTTGGCGCTGGACGAACAGGCGGTGGAAATTGCCATCGCCGGGCCGGTCAGGCCGAAGTGGTCGCGCGTGAATTCGGCCAGAGAGAAGGCGTTGTGCGTGGTGCGGTAGTGGAAGTCCTCGGGCAGCCCGCCGGTGGCCGGGTCGCGGCGGCGGTAGGCCAGCTCGGTCTGCAGGATGCCGGCCGTGCTGGTGCCCAGGAACACGCCGACGCGGTCTGCGCCGTACCGCGCAGTGGCCTCACGCACCCGGTCGCCGAAACCGTCGGTCTCCAGGCCCATCAGGGTGAGGCGGTTGTTGCGACAGTCGTAACGCGACAGCGCCTCGGGCAGGCGCTGTTCGTCGACACCCGCGACCTCGCCGATCCAGGTGTCGAGCTGCACCGTTTCAAAGCGGCAGGGGGCGAGCGCCGAGCGTTCGGCGCGCAGGGCCGCGCGGTGGGCGGCGATCCCGCGGCCGAGGCAGGTGGTGAGGGTGTGGGCGGTAAGCGCGAGCGGGGTCATGGGGGCGCAGTGTAGGAAAACCGGCGTCAGCCGTGCTTGCGGCAAACCAGCATGACATTGGCAAAAGGCTTGCCTTCGCTCATCGGGGCCGACTGCACGGCGAAGCCGATGCCTGTCAGCAGCGCGGTCCAGTCGGCCAGCGTGCGGCAGTACAGCCGCGGCAACCGGTGGCCGCGGGCGAAGGTGACCACATGGTCGACCCAGTTGGAGATGTGGAACGGCAGGCCGGCGCTGGCGTCACCGATGCGGGTCAGGAACAGGCCCTGTACAGGCAGGGCGGCATGGATGCGCCGCAGCACCCGGGTCTGGTTCTCGTGGTCGAAGTAGTGCAGGGCATCGAGGATGGTGACCACGTCGGCCTGGCCGAAGTCGACCAGGTTCATGTCGCCCTGCTCCACCCGCACCACCGGGTGGTCGCTGCCAAAGGTGTCGGCCGCCCGGTCGACGTCGTTCTGCATCAGCTCGACGCCCCGCATGCTGCGGAACCGGGGCGGCGCCGGCCAGTCGGCGTGCCACTGCCCCTGTTCGTAGAGCCGGCGGGCGGCCAGCAGCCAGGCGAAGAGACTGCCCTGCCCGCAGCCCAGGTCCAGCAGCCGGCCATCTGCGGGCAGCAGCCCTCGCCGCAGCATCTCGCGAAAGATCGGGTCCGTGCCCAGCTTGCCACGGGCGTAGCGGTGGGCGAACGGCCCCCCGGAGCGGAAGCCCTTGGTGGCCTCGTCCAGCAGCAGGGGAAAGAAGGTCCGGCTCATTGCAGGGATTGTTGCAGGGTCACCGGCCGCAGCCCCTGTGCCCTCAAGGTCTGCAGGAGCATCGGCAGGGTGGACAGGATGACGGGCAGGCCGTCGGGCGTGAGCGCGGCATGTCCGTCGTGCATCAGCAGGATGTCGCCGGCGCCCAGGCCTCGGGTCAGCCGCGCCAGCACCCGCTCCGGTCGGCCGTCACGCGTGTCG
The DNA here is from genome assembly GCF_031020795.1 of Hydrogenophaga pseudoflava. Taxonomy (GTDB): domain Bacteria; phylum Pseudomonadota; class Gammaproteobacteria; order Burkholderiales; family Burkholderiaceae_C; genus Hydrogenophaga; species Hydrogenophaga pseudoflava_A. The sequence continues at coordinate 543,669 of NZ_JAVHJP010000004.1, read as the reverse complement.
TAGGGGCGTCGCGTCCAGGCGGCCAGTTGCAGGTCCAGATCCGCGAGCACCGGGTCCAGAAACGGGTTGCGCAGCCCCGCGGTGGGCCGGAAGAACAGCGGCGCCTGGCCCGTGATGTCGGCCAGCGTGGCCTGGGCCGCGGCGATGTCGGCGCGCATGCGGCCGGGGCCGAACAGCGAAAACGCGTTGGAGTGGGAGTCACCGTGGTTTTCCACCCGGTGGCCGCGCGCCACGATCTCGCGGCACAGCGCGGGGTGCACCCGGGCCCGCCAGCCGATGCAGAAAAAGCTGGCTTGGGCGCCCGCGGCCTCCAGCAGGTCGAGCACCTGTGGTGTGACCAGGGGGTCGGGGCCGTCGTCGATGGTCAGCGCCACCTCGCCGCGCGCCCGGGCAGCGTCGGGCAGCCGGGTGAGGTTGGGGCCGAGCAGGGTGGTGCGCGGCAGCAGGCCGGCGGTGGTGATCACCGCGTGGTTGGCCGCCACCGCGCCCAGCGCCCAGGGCCAGGACGAGGGGTCGACCACCGCACCCACCGCCGCTCCAGCGTGCAGCGCGGCCGAGGCCTTGAGAAAAGGAGACGGCGACCAGGGTCTGCTCATGCGAGGGCACCGAAGTGGCCGGCATCCAGAAAGCGCTGCCACAGCGGCAGCCAGGCCGACCAGTCGTGGTCACCGGGCAGGACCTCGCAGTGCGGCAGCGGCAGGTGTTGCGCCAGCAGCGACATGCCGTCCACGAATCGGTCCCGGTCGCCATAGCCCATGAACATGGGCACGGCCGACGGCGGCGACTGCAGCCAGTGCCACAGGCGCACGTCCGGGTCGCTCATCTGGTCGTCGGCCGCCACCCAGCGCGCCAGGCCCCCGGCGCGCACGATCGCGTTGGTGGTGAGGCGACCGCCCGCATAGGGCGCGAGCAGGCACAGCCCGTCGACCGCACCCACCTGCCCCGCCCAGCAGGACAGGGCCAGTTGCCCGCCACGCGAGATGCCGCCCAGCCACACGCGCCGGTAGCTGCTGCGCGCGGGAGCCAGCCACTCCTCTTCGAGCCGCTGCAGCGCGATGCGGTTGTCTGCCCCCTCGGCGTGCAGGTCGGGCGCCACCAGATCCAGCGCCAGACGGTGCTTCGCCAGCGTGTCGAACAGGCCGGCCTGCACCATGTGCTGCGGCGTCATCAGCGCCCCGGGCAGCATCAGCAGCAGGGTGTCGGCGCCCTGCAGCAGGCGCTCGGTCGGGTTCACGAAGCCGCCCCGTTGGGCGGGTGGCCGGGCCGGGGGTAGACCAGCACCGCGGACAGCAGCAGCGCCAGCAACGCACCGGGGCCGACGGTGATGCCCACCGCCTGCAGCACCGGCACGCTGGAACTGGCGAGCGTGCCAAAGCCGATGACAGTGGTCAGCACCGCCACCCCCATGGACAGGAGGGTGGCCGGGTCGAGCGGTTGCCCGTCGCCCGGATGATCAAGAAACAGCGCGTAGTTGGAACCGACCGCAAAGATCAGCAGCAGGCCCACCAGGTGCAGCAGGTGCAGCCGCACACCGGCCACGTTCAGCATCACCATCACCAATCCCACCGTGAGCGCAAGCGTGAACATCACACGCGCCAGACGGGCCACAGAACGCAGCGACACCAGGAGCAGCAGCGCAATCGCGGCCACCCCCAGCAGAGACAGTTCGACCGCCTCCTTGACGTAGGTGGAATACAGGCCCTCGAACTCGGTCTTGAGGTCGACGAACAGGGCCCCGCTGCCGGCCAGCGCCTGCTCCACCGGCTGGGCCGGGATGGCGGCATCGGGTGCATCGGGCGCGGGCCGCAGCGGCAGCATCACTGTCCAGTGCCCGTCCTTGCCGTGGATCAGCAGGGAGTCCACCGCCAGGGCCAAGGCGCTGCCGTCGAGGTCGGCGCGGGTCATCGGCCCGGCGGCGCGTGCCGCCTCGGTGTCGTCAATGAAAGGTCCGAGCCTGGCGGCGGACAGCGGGGCGTCCACCAGCGCCCGCTGCAGCCGCTCGCGCAGCACTTCGGCGGCCGGCAGGCTGGCCAGGCGCTGCTGCTGCAGCTGCCCACTGGGCAGGAAGCGGGCGGGCGAATCGTAGCCGCCGATCACCCCCTGCTCCACCAGCGCGTCCAGCCGTCCCCCGGCCTTCTCGGCCGCCTGCAGCGCCGCCTCCTGGCTGGCGGCGCTGACCGTCACCAGGTAGCGCGCATCGGGCGCTGCGAGGTCCGAGCGCATGCGCGCATCGGCGTTCGCCTCGTCTGCGGTCACCGAGGACAGCGCCGACAGGTTGGCGCTCCAGAGCGTGTCGCGCTGGACCCACAGATAGCCTGCCACGGCCACCGCCAGGCCCACCATCGCCCAGCGCAGCCGGTGCGCCTGACCCAGCAGAACCAGCCAGCGCCGCACCCGGGCTTCGTGCGCCGGCACGCGCAGGCCGGGTCCCGTCAGCGAGGGCAGCACGAAGCGCGTCACCAGCGCCGCCGTGACCACGCCCGACAGCGCGTACAGCCCCAGCTGGGCCAGGCCCGGAAAACCGGAGAACAACAGGGCGCCGAAGCCGATGGCGGTGGTCATCACGCCCAGCCGGATCGTCGGCCAGAACACGCGGCGCCACTGATCCACGCCTTGGTGCCCGGCCTGCACAAAGTAGTAGATGGCGTAGTCCACCGCCTCACCGATCAGCGCCGAGCCGAAACCCACCGTCACACCGAACACCGTGCCGTGCACCAGGCTGACCATGGCGATGCCGGCCAGCGTGCCGCTGAGCACCGGGATCAGCCCCAGAGCCAGCAGCTTGAACGAGCGGTAGACCCAGAACAGCACCAGCCAGATCGCGATCGAGCTCATCAGCGACAGGCGCTTGGCCTCGCTCTTGATGGTTTCGCGCGCCTGCACCGCGAACTGGCCCGGGCCGGACAGCGTCATCGTCAGTGTGGCGTGGCCGGTCGATGCGCGCGCCTGCTCGAAGGCGGTCCTCACCTTGTCGATGGCCTGCGCCTGGCCGTCGGTGTCCGAGCCGAGCACCCGCGTCTGCAGCAGGAGCATGGCGCGCTCGCCGTCGCGCGAGGCCCAGACGCCCGCCCGCATCTGCGGCTGGGCGCCGGGGTTGAGCTGACCGAGAATGGACAGCACCTCGCCGGTCGGGTCGCGCGCCAGGTAGGGCTTGAGCAGCATGCCCGCGGGTGAGGACAGCAGGTCGATGGTGTCGGTCACCGCCGCACGCAGCCCGTCTTCAGTGAAGCGCTCGGGCGCGACGGACGGGCTCAGCGCGTAGCGGTGCGCCAGCAGGCGGTCGCGCTCACCTTCCAGCCCACCCGCCTCGCCGTTCTGGACCGAGAGGAAGTCCGGGTCGGCGGCCAGCGCCTGGCGCAGCGCCCGCGACACCGCCGCCCGCTGCTTCTCGTCGCCGCCCTCGACCGCCACCATCAGCAGGCGCGAGACCGACCCGTCCTGCAACTGCTCCACCAGGGCGCGCTGCTCGGCGCTGGGGCTTGACGGCAGGAAGAACGACATGTCGGCTGTGAACCGGCTGTTCCACACCACGGCCAGACCGGCCAGCATCAGCGCCAGCCAGACCAGGAAGACTCGGACCGCCGGCGACTTCACTGGGCCTCGATCGGGTCGATGCTGATTTCCGAGCGGTCGCCGTCGGCCTGCAGGTACTCGATGTGCCGCACCTGGTTCTTGCTGCCACTGACCGTGATGCGCTTGAGCAGTGCCATGATGGTCTCGTCCCTGGGCACGAGGGTGAGCACCCAGCGCTGGCTCTCACCTTCCAGCGCGAGCGCGTAGTCCTGCTCCAGCGCCTTGCGGTTGCCCGCGAGGGTGCTGCGGATGCTCTCGACGAAGGCCTGCGCCTCCGGGCGGTTGGCCAGGTGGATGGTGAACTTTCGCTTGTCGCGCTCCAGGCTCAGCGTGTCCTTGTCCAGCACCATGGTTTCGGGTTTGGGCAGCAGGGTGCGCTTCTCCAGCCGGTCCGGCGGGCTGAACACCATCTCGCCGCTGGCCTGCACCGGCTTGTCCAGCAGCGCCACGTGGCGCTTTTCGACGAAGCGCGCGCGGCCGCCCTTCTGGGTCGCCAGATCACTCATCAGCTGGTCGATGTCGTAGGCGGCCTGGGCGCTGGTCCAGAGGCCCAGCCCCAGCAGGGCCAGCACAAAACGTCGCATCATTTTTTCTGCCAGAAATCGAAGAAGTTGAACCAGTTGTAGGGGGCCTTGCGGCACAGATCGGCCAGGCTGTCGGCGTAGCGCTGCACGGCCTCGCGGATCGCAGCGTCGCGCCCCGAACGTTCGACCTTTGAAAAGTCGGCCAGTTTCACGAAATGCAGCTCGTAGCGGTTGCCGCCCAGGTAGAGGCCGGCCATGAGAAACACCGGCCGCCGCAGCATCGCCGCCATGCGCCAGGGCCCCAACGGGAACGCAGCGGGAGAGCCCAGAAACTCCACCTCGTGCGTGGCGTCGTCGCCCAGCGAGCGGTCGGCCAGCATGCCCACCAGATACCCCTGGTCGAGCTTGTCGCGCGCCTCCAGCATCGACTCCATCTGCCCCAGGGAAATGATATCTTGCATCGCCTTGGGGTTGATCGCAGCCAGCGTGGCGTTGATCTTGCGGGCGTTCGCCTCGTACATCATCATCGCCACCTTGAGTCCCTCCTTGCCCCGCCCCATCGCGCGCAGCACCTCAAAGCTGCCCAGGTGGGCCCCGACCAGCAGCGCCCCGGGCTGGGTGCGCACCGACTCGATGAGCGCCTCGCCGCCGTGGACCTGAATGTCGAACACGTCGAAACGATCATTCAGCAGGTAGATGCGGTCGTGGATGGTGCTGGCAAAGCTGAACACATGCCGGAAACCATCGCGCCACAGGGCCCAGCGGCCCAGCACCCGCCGCAGATAGGCCCGGCTGGCACGGCGCGCCGCCGGCGCGAACAGTACGAAGTACGCCGCGATGCCGTGCAGCACGACGCGGCCGATGCGGCGGCCGAAAGTGAGCGAGATCCAGACCATCAGGCGCAGGATCGCCAGGTTGCTGCGCTCCTGGCGCCTCATCCACTCGGGCTGGGCGCTGTCCGGGGTGTCTGGAAGGCTCATGCCGCGGGTGGCACCAGACCGCCGGACGCCACCTCGCGGTCGCCGCAGTGCACGGAAAAGACGAGCCCGCCCCGCACACCGTCGCGCAGCGCGAAGATCAACTCATCGTCCGGACCACAGGGGCTGAGGAACTTCACCTGAGCGACCTGCCAGCCTTCTGACGCACCGCCCTGCAACGGCCTGGCGATTTGCAGCACCCGGTCAAGCAACACCACCCCTGGCACGATGGGATGGCCGGGGAAATGCCCGGCAAACGCGGGGTGGTCGGCGGGCACCCGCCAGGTCTGCTCAAGCAGGGCCATGGTGGCTTCCGGGGCCCACGTGCCGGCGGTACAGCTCCTGCAGCGTCGAGCGCATGAGTTTGCCGGTGCTGTTGCGCGGCAGGGCATCGACGAACACCAGCGGGCGCGGCAGGAACACGCGGTCGATGCGCTGACGCAGGGCCGCCTGCAGCGACCGCGGCGCCACACCGGGCGCAACAACGAAGGCGGCGAGCCGGGTGATGCCATCGGTGGACTGATCGGCGTCGTCGGGCAGGAAGAAGGCACCTTCCTGCACGCCTTCAATGGCGCACAGCTGGTGATTGAGGTAGGCCAGCGAACTGCGCTTGCCTACGATGTTGACCAGATCGGCGTGGCGCCCGTGCAGCAGGAAACGCCCTCCGTCCTGCAGCTCGATGATGTCCGACAGCGGCACCACGCCTTCGACATGGCCCTCGCAGGCGCTGGTGGTGTCCTGGTCCTGCACCAGCCGCACCCCGGGCAGCAGATGCCAGACGGCGCCATCGGTGGTGCGGCGGGTGGCCAGCTGGCCAGACTCGGTCGATCCGTAGATTTCATGCACCGGCGCACCGCTGTGCGCTTCGACCCGGGCCGCCAGCTCGGTGCCGAGGGGCGCGGTCGCCGACAGGCACAGGTCGAGCGCCGGCCAGTCCAGGGCCGAGGCCAGCAGGGTGCCCAGGTGGTAGGGCGTGGTCACCAGCATGCGCGGCTGCGGCACGGCGGCCAGCGCGTCGACCACGTCCTGCGGGTAGAAGGGCTTGCCGCTCCAGAAGCTGCAACCGCCGTGCAGCGCCAGCAGAAAGGTCGACTCGAAGCCGTAGCTGTGCTGCACTGGCACCGTGCCGACCAGCACATGCGGCTTGCGGTCCAGCCCGAGTGCCGCCGCCTCCGCGCGGCCGTTCTGCACCAGGCGGCCCCAGGTCTTGCCGTGTGGCTGCGGCAGGCCGGTGGACCCGGAGGTGAAGAGGATCGCGACCACCTGGTCGTCGTCGATCTCGGGCACTTTGTCGACCGGAGCCCGGGTCACAGCAGCGAGGTCCGGAAACGGCAGGCTGGGCAGCCCCGCCACGTCAAACCGCCCATCGACCACGGCGAAACAGCCGGGATGCTCCTGCGCCAGCCGCTGCAGCGTTTCGGCCGAATGGGACGAAGGCTGCAGGCTGACCCGGTCCGTCATAAGGCAGGCCGCGAACAGCACCGCAAAGTGGTAACGGTCTTCGCAGAGGTTGAGCACCCCGGCGCCGGCCGGCAGCAGCGCCGCAACCGCCTGGGCGTCGGCCAGGAACTCGCGCACCCGGACCGGCCCGGAGGGACGCCAGGCCAGGACATCGTCCAGCCCGTGACCGGTGATCGGCTTCACTTGGTGCGCTGGCTCGCGATGTGTTCCGAGAGGGAGCGCAGCGAGGCGAAGATCTTGACGTTGTTCTCGTTGTCCGACTTGAGCTGGAAGCCGTACTGCTTGGAAATGACCAGCGAGATCTCCAGCATGTCGATCGAGTCCAGTCCCAGACCTTCGCCGTACAGCGGATCGTCGGGCTGGATGTCTTCGGGCTTCACGTCGAGGTTGAGCGCCTCGACGATCAGGGCGGCGACCTCGGCCATGAGGTCGTTCAGGGGAGTTTGTGGGGCTTGGAACATGGTCGGTCTCGATGAATCAGGGGGCGGGCGCGGCACGGAACGCCAGCACGGCGTTGCTGCCACCGAAAGCAAAGGAGTTGGACAGGGCAGCCTTGAGCGGCACGCCTTGGCGCCCTTCGAACACGTGGTCGACCCCTACGCAGGCCGGATCGAGCCGCCCCTGGAGATGGGCCGTGGGGGGAATCGCCCCTTCGCGCAGCGCCAGCACGGTGGCCAGGGCCTCGATCGCACCGGCGGCCCCCAGCAGGTGACCGTGCATGGACTTGGTGGCACTGACCGCCAGACGCGGTGCGAGGTCGCCGAACACCTGGCGCAGCGCGGTGATCTCGATCGGGTCACCCTCGACGGTCGCGGTGCCGTGGGCATTGACGTAGCCGATCTCGTCCACCCCCAAACCTCCATCGGCCAGCGCCGCACGCAGGGCCCGCGCCTGGCCATCAGCCTCGGGGCGCACCAGGTGGCTGCGGTCGCAGCTGGAACCGTAGCCGACGATCTCGGCGTGGATGCGGGCGCCGCGGGCCTGCGCGTGCTCCCAGTCCTCCAGCACCAGGGCGGCGCCCCCTTCGCCCAGCACCAGACCGGCGCGGTCGGCCGAGAACGGGCGGCAGGCCTTGAAGGCGGTTTCTTCGGTGCCCGGCGCCACCAGGCGCATGGCCTCCCAGGCCTTGGCCACGCCGTAGGCCAGCGTGGCGTCGGAACCGCCGGTGATGGCCACGGCCGCCTCGCCATCGCGCACGCGGCGGAAAGCCTCGCCGATCGCCACGGTGGACGACGCGCAGGCCACGGTGTGGCTCATGCTCACACCGCCCAGACCGAGCTGGATCGACAGGTGGGCGTTGACGGCGTTGTTCATGCCCATCACCACCGACAGGGGCGACAGGCGCTCGCGCCCGTTCTGCCACAGGTCGCGGTAGCCTTTCTCGAAGGCCAGGATGCCCCCCAGGGCGGTGCCCCAGATGCAGGCCCAGTTTTCGCGCTCGGCGGGGTCGGCTGTCTGGCGCTCCAGTCCGGCGTCCCGCCAGGCGTCGAATGCGGAGGCCACGCCGAGGTGGGCAAAGCGCTCCATCATGCCGGCCAGCGGCTTGCCGAGCGCGGCGGCAGCGTCGAAGCCGCTGCAGGTGACGAAGGGCATGCACAGCGGCCGGGGCTTGTCCTCGGTCTGCAGCAGGCGCACGGCCGAACGGCCCGCCAGCAGGTGTGCGAAGAAGGCGTCGACGCCGTCTCCGTACGGGCTGACCATGCCAAGGCCCGTGATGGCGACTCGGCGGCGGGTCATGACCGAGCGGTTTTGGCGGCCTGGAGCGAATCGATCAGGGCCACCATGTCCCCGACCGTCTTGGGAGGAGCGACTCCGGAATCGATCGAGATCCCCAGGCGGTCCTCCGCCTCGAACATCAGTTCGGCAAGCATCAGCGAATCCACACCGATGTCCGCCAGGCGCGCCTCATGGACAACCAGCTGCGGATCGGCACCCAGTCGCTCGTGCAGGAATTGACGGATCAGTTCGGTCGATTGCATGGCATACATTTCATGGCTGGCCAGTGGCCTGACACCGGCGCCGGACGCGATGCCCGAAGGGCCGCAGGGCCAGCACGAAGCCCGGCGCAGACCGCCGAACGTCTCATTCTGAAAGCTTTCGATTGTACAGCCCGCACCCCTGGGGACCCGGTCCCCGCGCACTGACATGATCCCCTCGACGGAGACCCTGACACCGGCCGCCGGGGGCTGGTGGTCGCGGGTGTGGCAGCGCATCTGTTTCCAGACCTGGCTCAAAGCCATCGGCACCAGCGCCTTCATGTTTCTGTTCTTCCGCGCGTACTTTGCGCTGCTGGAGAACCCCCAGGCCAATCCCACGGTCATGCCCGAAATCTGGCTGGACCACTGGGTGGCGTTCACGCCAGCGGCGTTCCCGATCTACCTCTCGCTGTGGGTCTATGTGTCGCTGGCCCCGGCCCTGATCGGCAATCTCAGGGCGCTGGTCTGGTTCGGCGTGTGGGTGGGGGCGCTGTGTCTCACCGGCCTGGCCATCTTCTGGCTCTGGCCGACGCAGACCCCTGTCTTCGACGTTGACTGGGGCCAGTACCCCGGACTGGCCCTGATCAAGGGCGTGGACGCCGCGGGCAACGCCTGCCCTTCGCTGCACGTGGCCTCGGCGGTGTTCAGCGCCTGCTGGCTGCACCGCATCCTGCGCCAGCTCAGCACGCCGGTCTGGGTGCTGTGGCTGTCGGCACTGCACGGCGTGGCCATCGCCTGGTCGACTATGGGCACCCTGCAGCACGTGGCGCTGGACGTGATCGGCGGCGCGGCGCTCGGGCTGGTGTTCTCCGTCGCCTCCCTGGTTCACATCCGGGACACCACCCCGCACCTCCTCAGTCCCGCAAAACCTTGAGCACCTCGGAGTGGAACTCGCGGCTGTAGAGGATGGCGACAACAGCCCCGGTGCCCAGCACCATCGCCAGCGGCGAGATGAACCAGGCCAGCGCGGCGAACGAGAAGTAGTAGGCGCGCAGGCCGTCGTTGAAGGTTTCGGCGGCGGCACCGACCATGGCTGCCGCCCGGTCGGCGTATTCCAGGGCGTCGAACTTGCCGGACTTGAAATCGGACGGCGGCGGCATGGCCCCGATCACCAGCGCCACGAAGGTGTATTGGCGCATGCACCAGGAAAAGCGGAAAAAGGCGTATACGAAGATGCTCACCAGCACCAGGATCTTGAACTCGAAAACGATGAGCGGTGTCGCCTGGGCGAACGGGATCTCGCTCATCAACTCGGTCGCCTTGTCGGTGGTGCCCAGCAGGGCGAACAGGCCACCGATGACCAGGATGGACGTGGACGAGAAGAACGCCGGGGTGTTGGAGAGCGTCTGGGTGATCAGGCCGTCAAGCATGCGCGGGTCGCGCATCGCCGCCTGCTTCATCCAGTAACTGCGGTAGCGGTTGGTGGTGATCAGCAGCGAGGACCGGCGCTGCCCGAGGACCTTGGCGAACCAGGCATAGCCCACCCACAAGGCGAAAAAGCAGACCAGCGCGAGCCAGTCTGCCCAGGGGAGGATGGAGAAGATCTTCATGGCCGGGATGGTAAGCCCCTCCCGGCCGCCGCTGGCATGGGCAACGACCCGGTGTCAGCCCTTGAATTTCGCTGTCAGGGTGGCCACACGCTCGCCGAAGAGACGGGCGGTTTCGAGATCGCCTGGCAGCATGTCGCCGGCACCGGCATCGGAGGGCGACTGGGCGATGGCGCCGCTGTAGCTGACCAGGTAGTTCACGTCGTTGCGCTGCGCGCCCTTGGTGTTGCTGGGCATCAGGCCTTGGCTGATCCAGACCATGCCGTGCTGCATGGCCAGGGTGAACAGGGTGTTCAGTGTCTGCAGCTTGTCGCCGTTCATGCCCGCGCTGTTGGTGAATCCCGCCGCGACCTTGTCTTTCCACTTCTGGGCAAACCAGGCCTTGCTGGACGCGTCGGCGAACTTCTTGAACTGCCAGCTCACCGAGCCCATGTAGGTCGGCGAGCCGAAGATGATCGCGTCGGCCGCCTCCAGCGTCTCCCAGCCGCCGTCGGGCAGATTGCCTTCGGCGTCGATCGCCAGCAGCTCCGCGTCAGCGCCCTGGGCCACCGACTGCGCCATGCGCTGGGTGTGACCGTAACCCGAGTGATAGACCACGACAACTTTTGCCATTTGTGACTCCTGTGTGAAAGCGCCAGAGCGCGGGGTGGTGAAAAAAACCGAGGGCCCGTCGGCCCCCGTTCACTGGGACAGATCGAACACCAGCACCTCGGCGTTGTCGCCGTGTTCGAGCACGATGCGCTCCTCCTGGGCCAGCAGCGCGGCGTCACCGCCTTGCAGGCGCTGGCCGTTGACGTCCAGCGCACCACGAACCAGGTGCACGTAGGCCTTGCGCGCCGGATCAATGACCAGCTCGGCGCGCTGTTCGCCATCGAACAGCCCGGCGTGCAGAGACGCGTCGGCGTGGATGGTGACCGAGCCCTGCGCGCCGTCGGGCGAGGCCACCAGGCGCAGGCGGCCGGCCTTCTCCGCCGCACCGAACGCCTTCTGTTCGTAGCCGGGCTCGATGCCGCGCTCGGACGGTTCGATCCAGATCTGCAGGAAGTGCGTGACGCTGTTCGGCGCATGGTTGAACTCGCTGTGCATCACACCGGTGCCGGCGCTCATGCGCTGCACCTCGCCCGGCGGGATGCCCTGGACGTTGCCCATGCTGTCCTTGTGCGCCAGGTTGCCCTGGAGCACGTAGCTGATGATTTCCATGTCGCGATGGCCGTGCGTGCCGAAGCCGGTCCCCGGCGCAATGCGGTCTTCGTTGATCACACGCAGATTGCCCCATCCCATCCAGGCCGGGTCGTGGTAGCCCGCGAACGAAAAGGAGTGGTGGCTCTTGAGCCAGCCGTGGTCGGCATAACCGCGGTCCTGGGAGCGGCGGATCTTCATCATGAGGGTCTCCTGCTGGCGCCGGCAGAGGGCCGGCATGGGAGTCATTGTGGGCACAGCGCCCACCTGGGAGGTCGCAGGAAATTGTTGGCACCATTCAATCCAGTTGAATGAAAATGCCTTCATAACCACTTTCCCGATGGTGATTTCATGGCTTCCACCGCCCCCCGGTCTGCGCTGTCCCCGGAAAACCTGGGCCTGCTCGAAGCGGTCGCACGGCTGGGCAGCATGGCCGCCGCGGCCCGCGAACTCGGCATGGTGCCCAGCGCCCTCACCTACCGCGTGCGGCAGATCGAGGACGCGCTGGACGTGCTGCTGTTCGACCGCAGCGCACGCCGTGCACAGCTCACGCCCGCCGGCGCCGAGCTGCTGCGCGCCGGCCAGTACCTGCTGGACGAACTCGACGCAGTGGCCCAGCGCGTCAAGCGGGTCGCCACCGGCTGGGAGCCGCAGCTGACCATCGCGACCGACGCGATCATTGCGCGCAGCACGCTGTTCGAACTGTGCGAAGCGTTCTACGCCACGGGCGCCCCTACACGCCTGAAGATACGCGCCGAAACCCTTTCGGGCACGCTGGAGGCGCTCAAGACCGGTCTGGCCGATCTGGCCCTGGGCGTGTCGGCCGATGTCTCCCTGCCGGAGCTGCAGATCGCGCCGCTGGGTCAGTTGCGCTTTGTCTTCGCTGTGGCGCCACACCATCCGCTGGCCACCATCGAGCACACCATCGGCGACGACCAGATCCGGCCCCACCGCGCGGTGGCGGTGGCCGACAGCACGCAGCGCGGCAGCGGGCAGTCGTTCAACATCCTGCCCGGACAGGACGTGCTGACCGTGCCGACCATGCAGCACAAGCTCGAAGCCCAGTTGCGCGGCCTGGGCTGCGGCTTCCTGCCCCTGCCGCTGGCCCAGCCCTACATCTCGGCCGGGCATCTGGTGGTGAAGGCGGTCCAGCGTCCCAACCATGTGTTCCGCGTCGGATACGCCTGGCGCCGGCCGCGCAGCGGCGGGGAGACCGGGCAGGCCATGCGCTGGTGGCTCGAGCACCTGCAGCATCCGACCACCCGCAGCGCCCTGCTGGAAAACCACCACGTGGGTTGAGACGGCGCAAGCCAACAACCGCATCCGCGCTGATACAGTGCTCGCATCCCAACCCCATGCGCCACACCATGAACAACAAGAAGGCTCCCAGCCAACGCAAGACCTCTGCCCGGGCCCGCCAGGCCACCGAGCCGCTGCACTTTGCGGTGGTCGGCGCAGGCATGGCCGGCGTGGCGTGCGCCCGCACCTTGCTGCAGGCCGGGCACCGCGTCACGCTGCTCGAAAAAAGCCGGGGCTTCGGTGGCCGCATGTCGACCCGCCGCACCGAGTTCGGCGGCTTCGACCACGGGGCGCAGTACTTCACGGTGCGTGACAGCCGCTTTGCCCGCGTGCTGCTGACCGCTCAGGCCCAGGTGCGGCCCTGGAGCGTGAGCACGGTGCGCGTGCTCGACGCCTTCGGCCATGTGCTGGCCAGCGCGCCACCGCCCACCGAACCGCATTTCGTCGCGGTGCCGGGCATGAGCGCTCTGGTGCACCACTGGGCGCAGCCCCTGGCCCAGCCCGAGCTGCACGGCCACCCGCCCGCCCGCACCTGCGCCGGCGTCCGCGTCCACCACATCGAACGCGACGCGCTGCACCCCGAACTGTGGCAACTGCGGGCCGAGGACGCCGACGGCGGGCAGATGGTGATGGGCGGATTCGACCGCGTGCTGCTGGCCATGCCGCACATGCAGGCGCACGACCTGCTGCAGTCTTCCGGGCTGGCCCCCGACATGCGGCAGGCGATCACCCAGGTGCAGGTGGCGCCCTGCTGGACGCTGATGGTGGCCTTTCCGAACGCGATGCAGCCTGGTCTGTCGCACCTGGGGCCGCAGTGGAACGCCGCCCGCAGCACGCACCACCGCATCAGCTGGCTCGCGCGCGAGAACAGCAAGCCGGGGCGCGAGCGCATCGAGCGCTGGACCGTCCAGGCCAGCCCCGCCTGGTCGACCAAGCACCTGGAAGACGACGCCGAACGCGTCAAGGCCAAGCTGCTCAAGGGCTTCGCCGAGATCACGGGCATCCGCGCCACGCCGCCCCATGCGGTGGTGCACCGTTGGCGCTACGCGCAGACCCAGACCCCGCTGGGACGCTCCCACCTGTTCGACCCGGCTCTGGGCATCGGCCTGTGCGGCGACTGGTGCCTGGGTCACCGGGTCGAGGACGCCTTCGTGTCCGGACTCGAACTCGCGCTGGCTGTGGTGTAGGCCCCCCGCCGCTTCGCGTCTTCCCCCAGGGAACCCCGCCTGCGGCCCGGCGGAGCCGGTTCCGCGGCGGGCGCTGGAGGTTCCTGTTGTCATTTCTTTCCTACCGGGGCAGGTTCGCCCCCTCACCGACGGGCCCGCTGCACGCGGGCTCCCTGGTCGCGGCGCTGGCCAGCTGGCTCGATGCGCGGGCGCACGGCGGCACGTGGCTGGTGCGCATCGAGGACGTGGACACGCCCCGCTGCGTGCCCGGGGCAGACCATTTCATCCTCGGGCAGCTGGCCGCCTGCGGCCTGGTGTCCGATGAGCCTGTGTGCTGGCAGTCCGCACGCGGCGAGCACTACGAGACGGCGCTGGACCGGTTGATCGCGCAGGGTGATGCCTACCCCTGCGCCTGCTCCCGCAAGGACATCGAGGCGGCCCTGCTCGCCGCCGGTCGCCACCGCGAACGCCACCATGCGGCCGTCTACCCCGGCACCTGCCGCCCCGAACGCGGCGGCTTGCGGGGCCGGGAGGCCCGCGCCTGGCGCTTGAAGGTGTCGCCCGGGATGCTTGCGTGGCAGGACCGCCGCCTCGGGCCTCAGCAGCAGGACCTGGCCGCCGAGGTGGGCGACTTCGTGCTGCGCCGCGCCGACGGCCTCTGGGCCTACCAGCTGGCGGTGGTGGTCGACGACGCCGCGCAGGGCATCACCCATGTGGTGCGCGGTGAAGACCTGGCCGACAACACGCCGCGCCAGATCCGGCTGCAGCAGGCCCTCGGGCAGCCCGCACCGTCGTACCTGCACACGCCCCTGGTGCGGGACGCGAACGGTGAAAAGCTGAGCAAGCAGAACGGGGCGCAGGCACTGGCTCTGGACGATCCGCTCGCGGCGCTTCAGGCCGCAGCCGCAGTGCTGGAGTTGCCGGCCGCGGCCGGCCCGCTGCATGAGGCGCTGGCCACCTGGACCCGCGCCTGGCCCTGGCGCGGTATGGCCGGGGGCTGACGCCGGATCAGGTCCGGACCTTCCCGTCGCCGGTCAGCATCGAGAGCTCGACGAACGACGATGCGACGTGGTCTTTCGGGCCGAGTGCGATCGCGTAGCCCTCGAACGAGGTGTCGCCAATCGCCTCCAGACCGCTGATCAGACCATCGCGGCCCGAACGGCCTCCCGCGCGCCGCAGGCCTTCGGCCACCAGTCTGGCGGCCAGGTAGCCCTCCAGACTGGAGAAATTGGCCTGCACCTTGTTGCCGCCCTGGGAGATGGCGTCGCGGAATTCGCGGGTGATGGGCTTGGCGGTGCTGAACGGATTGGGCACCACTTGCGACACCACCACGCCAGCGCCTTCCTTGCCCAGTTCGTCGGCCAGCGCCTGCGTGCCCACGAAGGACACGTTGTAGAAGCTGCCCCCGAAACCCGCCTTGCGCGCTGCACGGATGTACGCGGCGCAGGACTTGTAGGCACTGATCTGCACCACGGCCTGCGGATTGGCGGCATTGATGGTGGCCACCGCCGCCGCCACGTCCACCGTGTTGCGCTCGACCGTGCCGGTCGCCACAGGCTTGAGCCCGCGACTGGCCAGCGCCAGCACGGTGCCGTCCAGCCCGGCTTTGCCGTAAGCGTCGTTCTGGTGGAACACCGCCACACGGGTCAGCCCGAGGTTGACCAGGTTCTTGACGATCAGCTCGGTCTCGTCGTTGTACGAGGCCCGCAGGTGAAAGGCCATGCGGTTGAAGGGCTGGCGCAGCGACATGGCACCGGTGAACGGCGCGATGAACGGCATCTCCGCCTTGGTCGCCAGCGGCAGTGCCGCCACGCTGGTGGGCGTGCCGATGTAGCCGAACAGCGCGAACACGTCCTTGTCCAGCAACTTCTGGGTGTTCTCTGCGCAGCGGTCCGGCTCGTAGCCATCGTCCATCTGCTCGATCTCGACCCGGGCCCGGCCCGAGCCCTGGGCGTTGTACTGGTCGAAGAACAGCTTGGCACCCGCATGGAACTGGATGCCCAGCTGGGCGGCCGCGCCGGTGAAGGCGGCCGACTGGCCCAGCACAATGCGGTTGGACGACTGCGCCCGCAACACGGGCACCGCCAGGGTGGCGGCACCAGCGACACCGCCGGCAAAAGCTCGGCGGGTGAGGCCGCGACGAATGGATGTGGTGTGGTGTGTCATGAATTCCCAACGAAGATGCCGCGAATGCTACCCATCGCCCACGCCTTGTGAAGCAACTTTCATACGCCCGATGGGACCGCCCATCGCACAGCCTGGCAAGGCACATTCTTTTTCAGTACAGCCCCGCACCTACAATCACGGGCCCCGGGCGATCCAAGGCCTGTGGCAGCCCGACATGTCCGACGATTCCACTCCCCACACCCCCGAAACCGCCCCGCCGGGCACCCCGTCCAAGCCCTTCATGCGCGTGGTCAAGAGCTACGTGCTGCGCACCGGCCGCGTGGGCCCGGGGCAACAGCGCGCCTACGAGCAGTTCGGCCCGCGCTTCCTGCTCCACTACGACGCATCCACCCCGCTGGACCCCGCCGCGGCCTTTGGCCGGTCCGCGCCGCTGATCATGGAGATCGGCTTCGGCATGGGCGGCGCCACGGCGCAGATCGCCCAGACGCGGCCCGCCGACAACTTCCTGTGCTGCGAGGTGCACGAGCCCGGGGTGGGCGCCCTTCTCAAACTCTGCGGCGAACAGGGCCTCGAGAACATCCGCATCTTCCGCCACGACGCGGTCGAGGTGCTGGACCACATGCTGCCCGAGCAGAGCCTGGACGGCGTGCACATCTTCTTCCCCGACCCCTGGCACAAGAGCCGCCACCACAAGCGCCGCCTGATCCAGACGCCGTTCGTGAACCGGCTGGCCCGCCACCTCAGGCCCGGCGGCTACCTGCACCTGGCCACCGACTGGCAGCCCTACGCCGAGCAGATGCTGGCGGTGCTGTCGGCCGAGCCGCTGCTGCAGAACACCTCGCCTGCCGACGGTGACGGATACGCACCCAAGCCCGACTACCGCCCGCTGACCAAGTTCGAGAACCGGGGCCTCCAGCTCGGCCACGGCGTCTGGGACTTGGTGTTCCGGCGGGTCTGAGCCCGCCGCCAGGCTCAGTCGTCCTTCGCGCCCTCGTCCTCATCGTCGTCGAGCACGGCGTCGGCCCCGGCGCCGATGATCTTGCCGCCGATGCGGGCCGTGCCCACGGCGGCGTCGACCGCCAGCCCGGCTACTCCCACCACCGCCGAGGCAGCGACATCGGCCACAGCGATCACCGCACAGCCGCCCAGCAGGGGCAGCGACAGCACCAGCGCACCAAACAGGCGCCAGCGGCGGGCAGAGATATCAGAACGCTGGGTCGGCACAGAGATCATCGCGGCAAGGTCTGGGTGGGGAGGCGCAGAGAATACCCGCTTCTCCCGCTCACCACCCCCATGGCCCGCCCGCCCAAGAACCCCCTGATCCCGACCCGCGATGGCGTTTCGCCCAGTTGCGTGGCGCTGCCGCTGCTGCCGCCCGGCGAGCCGCGCTGGCCGACGCTGCTGGACTTCCTGGCCGATCGTCTGCCCGCGGTGGACCGCGACGCCTGGCAACGGCGCCTCGTGGACGGCCAGGTGCTGGACGAGCAAGGACAGCCGGTGCGCACGGCGGACGCCTACCGCGGCGGCGGGCGGCTGTACTACTGGCGCGCGCTGGACGACGAGCCCGAGATCCCGTTCGAGGCCGTGGTGCGGTTCCAGGACACGCACCTGCTGGTGGTCGACAAGCCGCACTTTCTGCCCGTGACGCCCACCGGCCGCTTCGTGCAGCAGAGCCTGCTGGTGCGGCTCAAGCAGGCCACCGGCATCGACACGCTCAGCCCGATCCACCGCATCGACCGCGAAACCGCGGGTCTGGTGGTGTTCAGCGTGCGCCCACAGGACCGCGGCGCCTACCAGGCGCTGTTCCGCGAACGCACGGTGGACAAGGTCTACGAAGCCGTGGCGCCGTTCGACCCGGCGCTGGCGCTGCCGCGGCGGCACCGCAGCCGCATGGCCGAAGACCCCGCGGCCTTCTACCGCATGACCGAAACCGAAGGCGAGCCCAACAGCGAAACCGCCATCGCCCTGCTGGAGCGGCGCGGCGCCTGGGCCCGCTACCGGCTGGAGCCCGTCACCGGCAAGCGCCACCAGCTGCGCGTGCACATGGCCGCGCTGGGCCTGCCGCTGGCGGGCGACCAGTTCTACCCGCGCGTGCGGCGCGGGCCGGGGGAACCCGAGGATTTTGCGGACCCGCTGCGCCTGCTGGCGCGGTCCATCGCCTTCACCGACCCGGTGACGGGCGAAGCCAGGCGGTTTGACAGCGGGTTGCACCTGGGCTGGCCCAGCCCGCTCTGAGGTTTACAGCCGTTCCGAAACCCAGGCCTGCACCGACGCCAGCGCCTTGGGCAGACCCGAGGCGTCGGTGCCGCCGGCCATGGCCATGTCGGGCTTGCCGCCGCCCTTGCCGCCCACCTGCTGCGCGACGAAGTTCACCAGCTCGCCGGCCTTGATCTTGGCCATGCTGTCGGCCGTCACTCCTGCAGCCAGCTGCACCTTGCCGCCGTCCACGGCGGCCAGCACGATGGCGGCGGTCTTGAGCTTGTCCTTGAGCTTGTCCATGGTGTCGCGCAGGGTCTTGGCGTCGGCGCCGGCCAGCACCGCGGCCAGCACCTTGAGGCCCTTGACGTCCACCGCCTGGGTCACGAGTTCGTCGCCCTGGCTGGAGGCCAGCCTGCCCTTGAGCGCAGCCACTTCCTTCTCCAGTGCCTTGACCTGCTCCAGCGTCTGGCCGATGCGGGCCGTCAGTTCGGCGGTCGGGGCTTTGAGCGTGCCAGCGGCCTGGTTCACCGTGTCTTCCAGCGACTGCAGGTAGGCCAGCGCACCGGTGCCGGTCACCGCCTCGATGCGGCGCACGCCAGCGGCCACGCCGCCTTCACCCACGATCTTGAAGAGGCCGATGTCGCCGGTCGCCTTCACATGGGTACCGCCGCACAGTTCGGTGGTGCTGCCGATGCTCAGCACGCGCACGATGTCGCCGTACTTCTCGCCGAACAGCATCATGGCGCCGGTCTGCTTGGCCGCCTCGATGTCCATCAGCTCGGCCCTGGCCGCGGCGTTGGCCAGCACTTCGGCGTTCACGATGGCCTCGACCTGGCGGATCTGCGCGTCGGTCACGGGCGCGTTGTGGGTGAAGTCGAAGCGCGTGCGCTCGGCGTTGACCAGCGAACCCTTCTGCTGCACGTGGGTGCCCAGCACCTCGCGCAGGGCCTTGTGCATCAGGTGGGTGGCGCTGTGGTTGCGCACGGTGGCCGCGCGCAGCGCCAGGTTGACCGACGCGGTGACCGTGTCGCCCACGGCCAGCGTGCCCTGCTCCACCGCACCGTGGTGGCCGAACACGTCGGCCTTGATCTTCTGCGTGTCACCGACGGCGAACCGGGCGGAGCCGCTGGTGATGACACCCTCGTCACCCACCTGACCACCGCTCTCGGCGTAGAACGGCGTGGTGTCCAGCACCACGACGCCCTGCTGACCGGCCTTGAGCTCGGCCACGGCCGTGCCGTACAGGTACAGCGCGACCACCTTGGCCGGCGCTTCGAGCTGCTCGTAACCGACGAAGGTGTTGCCGACGCCGCTGTATTCCAGCACCTTGTCCATCTTGAACTTGCCGGCCGCGCGGCCCTTGGCCTTCTGCGCTTCCATGGCGGCGTGGAAGCCCGCTTCGTCGACGGCCACACCGCGCTCGCGGCAGACGTCGCCCGACAGGTCGAGCGGGAAACCGTAGGTGTCGTGCAGCTTGAAGGCCACGTCGCCCGGCAGCACTTTCGCGCCGTCGGCCAGGGCCGCGTCGAGGATCTCCATGCCGTTGGCCAGGGTCTCGTAGAAGCGCTCTTCCTCGGCCTTGAGCACCTCGGTGATGCGCTGGGCCTGCGAGGCCATGTTCGGGTAGGCCTCGCCCATCATCTTCACCAGGTCGGGCACCAGCTTGTGGAAGAACGGGGTCTTCTGGCCCAGCTTGTAGCCGTGGCGGATGGCGCGGCGGATGATGCGGCGCTGCACATAGCCGCGGCCTTCGTTCGACGGGATCACGCCGTCGCTGATCAGGAACGAGGTGGCGCGGATGTGGTCGGCAATCACCTTGAGCGAGGGGTTGGCGAGGTCGCTCGTGTGCGTTTCGCGCGCCGCAGCCTTGATCAGCGCGTCGAAGATGTCGATCTCATAGTTGCTGTGCACGTGCTGCAGGATGGCGGCCAGGCGCTCCAGGCCCATGCCGGTGTCCACGCAGGGCGCGGGCAGCGGCGTGACGGAACCGTCCTCCTTCATGTCGAACTGCATGAACACGTTGTTCCAGATCTCGATGAAGCGGTCGCCGTCTTCGTCGGGGCTGCCCGGGGGGCCGCCGGGGATCTCGGGGCCGTGGTCGTAGAAGATCTCCGAGCAGGGGCCGCACGGGCCGGTGTCGGCCATCATCCAGAAGTTGTCGCTCTTGTAGCGGCCGCCCTTGTTGTCGCCGATGCGGATCACGCGCTCGGGCGGCAGACCAATTTCCTTGGTCCAGATGTCGTAGGCCTCGTCGTCCTCGGCGTAGACCGTGGCCAGCAGGCGCTCGGGTGGCAGCTTGTAGACCTGGGTCAGCAGCTCCCAGGCCCACTTCAGCGATTCGCGCTTGAAGTAGTCGCCGAAGGACCAGTTGCCCAGCATCTCAAAGAAGGTGTGGTGGCGGGCGGTGTAGCCCACGTTCTCCAGGTCGTTGTGCTTGCCGCCGGCGCGCAGACAGGCCTGGACGGACGCGGCGCGCACATAGCTGCGCTTGTCGGTGCCCAGGAACACGTCCTTGAACTGGACCATGCCCGAGTTGGTGAACATCAGCGTAGGGTCGTTGCCCGGCACCAGCGGGCTGGACGCCACCACGGTGTGGCCCTTGGAGGCGAAGAAGTCCAGGAAGGTCTTTCGGATGTCGGCGACGGAAGCAACGGCGGGGACGGTCATGGTGGCCTGTCTGTGGGGGTTGTCAGGGGGTGGCGCCGGCTGACGCGGGCGCGAAACCTCGTATTTTCGCAAACTGCGCGCTCACCCGGCGTGGCGGTGGTCACTGAGGAAGCTCAGCACGCGCGGATCGTCGGTGAAGGCGACATTGAAACGGAACCAGGGGCTGGGCTGCAGCTCCGGGTCGAACAGGTGGCCGGGGCCGAGCAGGATGTCCTGCTCGGCCGCCTGGTAGGCCAGTTCGGTGGCGTTCTGGATGTCGGGGTGGCGCGCCCAGAGGAACATGCCGGCCTTGGGCTCGCAGAACAGGTCGAAGCCCAGGCTCTCCAGCGCCTGGCCGACCCGCTGGTGCGCCTGCGCCAGCCGCTCGCGCAGGCCGCGCAGGTGCTTGCGCCAGCGGCCGTCGACCAGGGCGCCATAGGCCAGGCGCTCGCTGAATTCGGACGAGGTCAGGCCCGAAATCATCTTGAGCTGGGCGAAATCCTCCAGCAGATCCGGCGGCGCAGCCATGTAGCCCACGCGGATGTTGGGCGAGATGGTCTTGGAGAAGCTGCTGATGTAGACCACGCGCTGCAACTGGTCCAGGCTGGCCAGCGAAGGCCGCGGCTCCGGGTCCAGGTCGGCGTAGATGTCGTTTTCGACCACGGTGAACTGGTGCTGCTCGGCCAGCAGGACCACGCGGTGCAGGTGGGCCAGGTTGGCCACCGAGCCGGTGGGGCTTTGCAGGCGCGGCTGGGTGAAGAACACCTTGGGCTGGTGCTCCTTCACCAGCGCCTCCAGCGCGGCCAGGTCGTAGCCGTCGGGCGTGCGCGGCACGCCGATCAGGCGCGCGCCCAGGAAGCGCAGCGAGAACAGCATGTTCGGGTAGCCGGGGTCGTCCACCAGCACCGCATCGCCCGGCCGCACCAGGCGGCGCGCCACCAGGTCCATGGCCTGGCTGGAGCCCTGGGTGAGCAGCACCTGGTCGGCGCTGACGGCGATCTCCTGTTCGGCCAGCAGGTCGCGCACCAGCTGGCGCAGCGGCATGAAGCCCTTCGGCTCGCCGTAGCCGCCCAGGTCCACGTTCTCCGCCGCCAGGGTGCGCAGGCTGCGCCTCATGCCTTCCTCGAACAGCCAGTCGCCGGGCAGCCAGCCGCAGCCGGGCTTCATGCGCAGCGCCCGCGCCTCGAACACCCGCCGCAGGTACCACATGGAGTCGAAGTTGTAATTGGCGGCTTCGGCCGGCGCGCTGCCGGCGGCCAGCCGGGCCAGGGCCTCGCGCTGGCGCACGAAAAAGCCCGAATGCGGGCGCGACACGAAGTAGCCCAGGGCCACCAGCCGGTCGTAGGCGTCGACAACTGTATAGGTGCTGACCCCGTGCGCATGCGCAAACTGGCGGATCGAAGGGGCCTTGGAGCCCGGGCGCAGGCCTCCACTCTGGATGGCGGCGCGGAAACCCTCGACGATCTGCACCACCAGCGGGGTCGCGCCTTTCGGGTTAAGGGAGAACATGGTCGGGGGGAATTGGGGTTTGTCTGTACAGGCCTGCAGGGCTATACAGTGCATCGCTGTGCAGCCAGTGTCTGTATATGTTAGCGGCCGGCGTTGGCGCCTACAGTGCGCCCCAGTCTGAAATCTCTTCACGAACGGAGCCCTGCATGCAACGCGAACCCCACTTCACCAACGCCGCCCTGATGGCCCGCCGCCGTGCCGCCCTGCCCAACGGGCTGGGCCAGGGCTTCGAGATCTTTGCCGACCGCGCCGAAGGCGCCGAGGTGTGGGACGTGGAAGGCCGGCGCTACATCGACTTCGCCGGCGGCATCGCGGTGCTCAACACCGGTCACCGCCACCCGGCCCTGGTCAAGGCCGTGGCCGAACAGCTCGAGCGCTTCACGCACACCTGCTTCCAGGTGCTGGCCTACGAGTCCTATGTGGAACTGGCCGAGAAGCTCAACGCCATGGCACCCGGCAATTTCGCCAAGAAAAGCTTCTTCCTGACCACCGGCGCCGAGGCGGTGGAAAACGCGGTCAAGGTGGCCCGCGCCTACACCAAGCGCTCCGCCGTCATCGCCTTCGGGGGCGGCTTCCACGGCCGCACCCTGATGGGCATGGCGCTGACCGGCAAGGTCGCCCCGTACAAGGCGGGCTTCGGCCCCTTCCCGGCCGAGGTGTTCCACGCCAAGTTCCCGAACCCGCTGCATGGCGTGAGCGAAGACGACGCCATCGCGTCGGTGGAAGCGCTGTTCAAGTACGACGTGGAAGCGTCGCGCGTGGCCGCCATCATCCTGGAGCCGGTGCAAGGCGAAGGCGGCTTCTACGCCGCCTCGCCCGCGTTCGCCCAGCGCCTGCGCGCCCTGTGCGACCAGCACGGCATCCTGCTGATCGCCGACGAAGTGCAGACCGGCGCCGGCCGCACCGGCACCTGGCTGGCCTGCGAGCAGTGGGGCGTGGCGCCCGACGTGATCACCATGGCCAAGTCGCTGGCCGGCGGCATGCCGCTGTCGGCCGTGATCGGCAAGGCCGAGGTCATGGACGCCGCCGCCGTGGGTGGCCTGGGCGGCACCTACGCCGGCAACCCGCTGGCCTGCGCGTCTGCGCTGGCGGTGATCGAGACCTTCGAGAAGGAAAACCTGCTGGAGCGCAGCCGCGCCGTGGGTGAGCGCCTGACCGGCCGCCTCAAGGCGCTGCAGGCCCAGCACAACTGCATCGCCGAAGTGCGCGGCCTGGGCGCCATGGTGGCCATCGAGCTGTGCAAGAACGGCGACCCGCTCCAGCCCGACGCCGACCTGACCAAGCGCATGGTGGCCGAGGCGCAGAAGCGCGGCCTGATCCTGCTGAGCTGCGGCGTCTACGCCAACGTGATCCGCGTGCTGGTGCCGCTGGTGGCCAGCGACGCGCTGCTGGACGAAGGTCTGGACATCATGGCCGCCGCCCTCACTGCATCCGCTCAATGAGCTCCCAGCCCCCCCGCCCGCTCGCGGGCGTTCGAGTGCTCGATCTCTCCCGGGTGCTGGCCGGTCCCTGGGCCGGCCAGATGCTGGCCGACTATGGCGCCGAGGTGCTCAAGGTCGAGCGCCCGGGCGCCGGTGACGACACCCGCACCTGGGGCCCACCGTGGTGGGGCGAAGGTGAATCACGCGTGGCCGCGTACTTCGTCTGCGCCAACCGTGGCAAGCGCTCGGTCGCGATCGACATCGCCTCGCCCGAGGGCATCCAGACCGTGCGCGAACTGGCGCGGGAGGCGGACGTGCTCATTGAAAACTACAAGGTGGGCCAGTTGGCGCGCTACGGTCTGGATGCGGTGAGCCTGCAGGCCATCAACCCGCGCCTGATCTACTGCTCCATCACCGGCTACGGCCAGACCGGTCCGCTGGCGCACAAGGCCGGCTACGACTTCGCCATCCAGGCCGAAGGCGGCCTGATGAGCATCACCGGCAACAGGGGCGAAGAGCCGCAGAAAGTGGGTGTCGCGGTGACGGACCTGATGACCGGCGTCTACGCGACCACCGCCATCCTCGCCGCGCTGCACGAGCGCGCGCGCACCGGCAAGGGCCGGATCATCGACGCCGCGCTGTTCGACGTGCAGGTGGCCATGCTGGCCAACCAGGCCAGCAACCAGCTCATCGGACACAGGACCCCGACGCGCATGGGCAACGCGCACCCGAACATCGTGCCCTACCAGGTGTTCCCCACGCGCGATGGCCACATGGTGCTGGCGGTGGGCAACGACGGCCAGTTCGCCAAGTTCTGCGACGCCGCCGGCCAGCCTGCGGTCTCGCGCGATGCGCGCTTCTCGACCAACCCCGCCCGCGTCGAACACCGCGCCACGCTGGTGCCACTGGTGACCGGTTGGACGATGACGAAAGACACGGCCGAATGGGTGGCTTTGCTGGACCAGGCGGGTGTGCCCTGCGCACCGATTCTTGACATTGCTCAAGTCATGGAACATCCGCATGTGGCGGCGCGCGGAATGGCGCTACAACCTCGCGACGCGCAGACCCCGCCGATGGTCGCCAACCCCATGCTGTTCGATGGCGAGCGCCCGGTCGCCGACCTGCCACCGCCCGCACTGGACGCCCACCAGGCACGGTGGTTGCATACACCCAGATGATCCGCCCGCCGGGCCTGTTCCTACATTCAACCAAGCGTTCATGACCTCCCCTTCCGCACTCGTCACCTTCACCGGTGTGCAGAAAACATACGACGGCCACACCCTGGTGGTGCGCGACCTCAACCTCGAGATCCAGAAGGGGGAATTTCTCTCGCTGCTGGGCCCGTCGGGCTCGGGCAAGACCACCACGCTGATGATGCTCGCCGGCTTCGAGTCGCCGACTTCCGGCGAGATCGCGCTCAATGGGGTACCCATCACGCGCACCCCGCCGCACAAGCGCAACTTCGGCATGGTGTTCCAGAACTACGCGCTGTTCCCGCACATGACCGTGGCGGACAACATCGCCTACCCGCTGACGGTGCGCAAGCTCGACCGCAACGACATCGACACCAAGGTCAAGCGCGCGCTCGACATGGTGCAGATGGGCCACATGGGCCAGCGCTACCCGTCGCAGATGTCCGGCGGCCAGCAGCAGCGCGTGGCCCTGGCCCGCGCGCTGGTGTTCGACCCGCAGCTGGTGCTGATGGACGAGCCGCTGGGCGCACTGGACAAGCAGCTGCGCGAACACATGCAGATCGAACTGAAGGCCCTGCACCGCAGCCTGGGCGTGACCTTCGTCTACGTGACGCACGACCAGTCGGAAGCGCTCACCATGTCCGACCGCGTGGCCGTGTTCAACGAAGGCGTGATCCAGCAGATCGACGCGGTGGACCGCCTCTACGAGACGCCGGCCAACCGTTTCGTCGCCGGCTTCGTGGGCGACAACTCGGTGCTCGACGCACGCGTGATCCAGAACAACGGCGACACCTGCGAGGTGCAGCTGGCCGACGGCACGCACCTGCACGGCGTCAACGTCAACCACGCCCAGGTGGGCGACACGGTGCAATGCAGCGTGCGGCCCGAGCGCATCGCCGTGGTGGACGCCGGCCACTCGGCCGGCAACCGCGTGGCCGCCACCATCACCGACGTGATCTATTTCGGCGACCACCTGCGCCTGCGCTGCCAGGTGCCCGAGCAACCCGAGATGAGTGTCAAGGTGCCGCTGCAGCACCTGGGCCACATGCAGGCCGGGCAGACGGTGCACCTGCACCTGCCCGCCACACATCTCCGCGTCTACCGCTGAGATCCCGTCCGCTTCCGTTTCCCCTTTCCCGTTCCCCTGTTCCTCAACCCATGGAGATCCTCCAGATGAAACTCAAACCCGTTCTGATTGCCGTGGCCGCCCTGGTGGCCCTGCCCGCCATGGCCCAGAGCCTGACTGTGGTGAACTTCGGTGGTGCCAACGGCGCCGCGCAGAAGAAGGCCTACTTCGAGCCCTTCGAGAAGGCGGGCGGCAAGATCACCGCCGTCGAATACAACGGCGAGCAGGCCAAGATCAAGGCCATGGTCGAAGCCAAGAAGGTCACCTGGGACGTGGTCGAAGTGGAGAGCCCCGACCTGAGCCGCGGCTGCGACGAAGGCCTGTTCGAGAAGCTGGACTGGGCCAAGGTTGGCAACAAGGCCGACTTCCAGAAGGCCGCCGTGCACGATTGCGGCGTGGGCACCTTCGTGTGGTCCACCGTGATGGCCTACGACGGCGACAAGCTCAAGACCGCCCCGACCACCTGGGCCGATTTCTGGGACACCAAGAAATTTCCGGGCAAGCGCGGCATGCGCAAGGGCGCCCGCTACAACCTTGAGTTCGCCCTGATGGCCGACGGCGTCAAGCCCGCCGACGTCTACAAGGTGCTGGCCACCAAGGACGGTGCCGAGCGCGCCTTCAAGAAGATGACCGAGCTCAAGCCCAGCATCCAGTGGTGGGAAGCCGGTGCGCAGCCCCCGCAGTTCCTGGTCGCCGGTGACGTGGCCATGACCACCGCCTACAACGGCCGCATCGACGCCGCCCAGCGCGAAGGCAAGAACCTGAAGATCACCTGGACCGGCGGCATCTACGACCTGGACTACTGGGTCATGCCCAAGGGCACGCCCAACAAGGACGCCGCCCTGAAGTTCATCGCGCTGGCCAGCTCGGCCGATGCACAGGCCGAGTACGCCAAGAACATCAGCTACGGCCCGACCAACACCAAGGCGCTGGGCAAGCTCGACGCCAAGGTGCTGGGCCAGCTGCCCACGTCCGCTGCCAACAGCAAGGACGCGCTGCAGTTCAACGTCGGCTTCTGGGCCGACCAGGGTGAAGCCCTGGAGAAGCGCTTCTCGGCCTGGGCGGCGCAATGATGATGGCCGGCGGAACCCTGGACCTGGCCACGCAGCTGCGCCGCGCCGAGCGGCGCCGCAAACAGCGCGCGGTGGCGCTCACGCTGCCGCTGCTGGCCTTTCTGGTCGTGTTTTTCCTGGTTCCGCTGGCATCGCTGCTGGTGCGGGCGGTGGAGAACCCCGAAGTCGCCGACGCCCTGCCCCGCACGGGACAGGCGCTGGCCGGCTGGGATCGAAACAGCCCGCCCGACGCCGCCGCCTACGCGGCGGTGATCGCCGACCTCTCGGCGATCGAGGACACCGCGCAGGCCGGCGTGCTGGCGCGGCGCCTCAACAGCGAAGTCCCCGGTGGACGTTCGCTGGTCATGGGCACCTACCGTGCCGTGCAATCCGAAGACTCGGGTTTCAAGGACCTGTCCTCCGATCAGGCCAAGGCCAAGCTGATCGAGCAGGACGCGCGCTGGGAAGAGCTGCCCTACTGGCAGGCCATCGCCCAGAACAGCTCGCGCTGGACACCCGACTACCTGCTGGCCGCGGTCGACCTCAAGCGCACGCCGCAGGGCGACATCGTGAAAGTCGCCGACGACGAGGCCGCCTTCTCCGACATCCTCGGCCGCACCTTCCAGATGAGCGCGGTCGTGACCTTCTTCTGCCTGTTGCTGGCCTACCCGCTGGCCTACTGGCTCTCGACCCTGCCTGAGCGCAAGGCCAACATCCTGCTGATCCTCGTGTTGCTGCCGTTCTGGACCTCGGTGCTGGTGCGCATCGCCGCCTGGATCGTGCTGCTGCAGAACAACGGCCTGGTCAACCGCTTCCTCATGTGGATCGGCCTGACCGACACGCCGATCCCGCTGCTGTTCAACCGTGTGGGCGTGATCATCGCGATGGTGCACATCCTGCTGCCCTTCGCCATCCTGCCGCTCTACAGCGTGATGAAGTCGGTGCCGCCCAACTACCTGCGCGCTGCCATCTCGCTGGGCAGCGCACCGTTCGCCGCCTTCGTGCGCGTCTACCTGCCGCAGACCTACCCCGGCGTGGCCGCCGGCGGCCTGCTGGTCTTCATCACCAGCATCGGCTACTACGTGACCCCGGCGCTGCTGGGCGGCGCGGGCGACCAGATGCTGAGCTATTACGTCGCGCAGTACACCAACGTCGAAGTCAACTGGGGCATGGCCTGCGCGCTCGGCGGCGTGCTGCTGACCACCACGCTGATCCTGTATTCGATCTACCGCAAGGTCTCGAAGGCCGAACTCAGTCTGGGTTGATCAGGAAAACACCATGTTCAAGCTCCCCGACTTTCCCGCCTACTACACCTTCTTCGACAAGCTTGGCTGGCTCGCCCTGCGCGCCGGGGGTCTGGCCGTGCTGGCCTTCCTGCTGATGCCGGTGCTGGTGATCATCCCGCTGTCGTTCAGCGACTCGTCCTTCCTGGCCTACCCGATCGAAGGCTGGTCGCTGAAGTGGTACCACGAGATGTTCGCCTCCGACGACTGGTCGCGCGCCACCAGGAACAGCTTCATCGTGGCCCCGCTGGCCACGCTGCTGGCAACCACGCTGGGCACCCTGGCCGCCATGGGCCTGGCCAACACGAAGTTCCTGGGCAAGGGCTTCATCACCGGCCTGCTGATCTCGCCCATGGTGGTGCCCATCGTCGTGGTCGGCGTCAGCGCCTACCTGTACTTCGCACGCTGGGGCCTGAACGACTCCTACCTCGGGCTGGTGATCGTGCACGCCGCGCTGGGCGCGCCGTTCGTGGTGACCACCGTGCTGGCCACGCTGCAGAGCTTCAATCACAACCTGGTGAAAGCCAGCCTGAGCCTGGGCGCCAGCCCGCTGGAGACCTTCTTCCGCGTGACGCTGCCCGTCATCGCGCCGGGCGTGATCTCGGGTGCGCTGTTCGCCTTCGCGACCTCGTTCGACGAGGTGGTGGTGACCCTGTTCCTCGCCGGTCCCGAACAGGTGACCCTGCCGCGCCAGATGTTCACCGGCATCCGCGAGAACATCTCCCCCACCATCGCCGCCGTCGCCACGCTGCTGATCTTGTTTACCACGGCCCTGATGCTGACGCTGGAGTGGCTGCGCGGCAGAAGGAAGTGATCTGATGCCCTTCACGCACGACACCACGCTGCACGGTCGGCACGTCCAACTGGTGCCCCTGCGACCCGGGCACCACGAGGACCTGGTCGAAGCGGTGCGCGACGGCGAACTCTGGAAGCTCTGGTACACCGCCATCCCCACACCCGAGGGCATGGCCGCAGAGATCCAGCGCCGCCTGGGGCTGCAGAAGGCCGGCAGCATGCTGCCGTTTGCGGTGCTGGACCCCAGCGGCAAAGCCGTGGGCATGACGACCTACATGAACATCGACGCCGCGAACCGCCGCGTCGAGATCGGCTCCACCTGGTACCGCCAGGCGGTGCAGCGCAGCGCGCTCAACACCGAGGCCAAACGCCTGCTGCTGGCCCACGCTTTCGAAACGCTGGACTGCATCGCGGTGGAGTTCCGCACCCACTGGTTCAACCACGCCAGCCGCCGCGGCATCGAGCGCCTGGGCGCCAAGCTCGACGGCGTGCTGCGCTCGCACCAGATCAACCGCCACCCCGATGCACAGGGTGCGCTGCGCGACACCTGCGTCTACAGCATCGTGGCCAGCGAATGGCCGAGCGTGAAAGCCCATCTGGACTTTCAGCTGAGCAAACCCCGAACCTGACCCATGACCGACCCCACCGCCTTCCACCAGCCGCTGGGCGGCAATGAAATGCCGCGCTTCGGCGGCCTGGCCAGCATGATGCGGCTGCCCGTCGCCAGCAGCGCCCAAGGCCTGAACGCCGGCTTCATCGGCGTCCCGCTGGACATCGGCACCAGCCACCGTCCGGGCGCCCGCTTCGGCCCGCGCCAGATCCGCGCCGAGTCCTGCCTGATCCGCCCCTACAACATGGCCACCGGCGCCGCGCCCTTCGATGCGCTGCAAGTGGCCGACCTGGGCGACGTGCCCATCAACACCTACAACCTGCTCAAGTCGGTCGACCTCATCGAGCAGCACTACCGGCCGGTCATCGACGCCGGCTGCATCCCGCTCACGCTGGGCGGCGACCACACCATCGCCCTGCCGATCCTGCGCGCGATGAAGGCCAAGCACGGCCCCGTGGCGCTGATCCATGTGGATGCCCACGCCGACGTGAACCCCGACATGTTCGGCGAGCGCATCGCGCACGGCACGCCGTTCCGCCGCGCCGTCGAGGAAGGCCTGCTGATCGGCGACAAGGTGTGGCAGATCGGCCTGCGCGGCAGCGGCTATTCGGCCGAGGACTTCGACTGGCCGCGCCAGCAGGGCTTCACCATCGTGCCGGCGCACGAGGTCTGGTGGCAGTCGCTGGCGCCGCTGATGGCGCAGATCCGGGAAAAGATCGGCCCCGACACGCCCACCTACCTGAGCTTCGACATCGACGGCATCGACCCCGCCTACGCGGGCGGCACCGGCACGCCCGAGATCGGCGGCCTGAACGTGCCGCAGGCGCTGGAGATCGTGCGCGGCTGTCGCGGCCTGAACCTGGTGGGCTGCGACCTGGTCGAGGTCTCGCCCGCCTACGACACCAGCGGCAACACCGCGCTGCTCGGCGCCAACCTGCTGTTTGAAATGCTGTGCGTATTGCCCGGCGTCGCCTACCGCTGAACACAGAGGAATCCCATGAGCCGCCCGCAAGCCGTCCCTACGGTCCAGATATCCAACGACCGCGTCATCGTGACCGAGTGGCGTTTTGCGCCCGGCGCCGAGACCGGCTGGCACCGCCACGCCCACGACTACGTCGTGGTGCCCATGACCGGCGGCGAGTTGCTGCTGGAAACACCGGAGGGCCAACGCACCTCGCCGCTGGTCCCCGGCCAGTCCTACACCCGCAACGTCGGCGTGGAACACAACGTCATCAACCCCACCGCGCACGAGGTCGTGTTCGTGGAAATCGAAATGCGCTGACGCCACGCCCATGCACCTCTCCAGACCTCTCCTTCTGCTGGCCCTCGCCATCCCTGCACTGGCCTCGGCCCAGTCCCAGCCACTGGTGGTCGCCAACTTCGGCGGCGCCAACGGCAAAGCCCAGGAAGTGGCCTTCCTCAGGCCCTTCACCCAGGCCAGCAAGGTGCCGGCCAAGGGGGTCGAATACGACGGCGACCTGGGCGCGGTGCGCAAGATGGTGCAGGCCCGCAAGGTCGAGTGGGACGTGGTGGAGGTCGAGTCCTCCGAGCTGACCACCGGCTGCAGGGAAGGCCTGTTCGAACCGGTCGACAGGAGCAGGCTGCCCCACGCGTCCATGCTGCTGGCCGGCAGCGTGCAGGAGTGCGGCGTGGGCGCCTTCGTCTGGTCCACAGTGATGGCTTACAACAGCGCCACGCTCAAGACCGCCCCGCGCAGCTGGGCCGACTTCTGGGACGTGAAGAAATTCCCGGGCAAGCGCGCGATGCGCAAGGGCGCGCGCTACAACCTCGAATTCGCGCTGATGGCCGACGGCGTGCACCGCCGCGACGTCTACAACATGCTGGCCACCGAGCCCGGCCTGCAGCGCGCCCTGGCCAAGCTGCGGCAGCTGCAGCCCCACATCGTCTGGTGGGAGTCCGGCTCGCAACCTCCCAAGCTGCTGGCCGACAACGAGGTGGTGCTGAGCACCGCCTACAACGGCCGCATCTCGGCCGCCGTGGCCGATGGCGCGACGCTGTCGACAGTGTGGACCGACGCCATCTACGACATCGACTACTGGGCCATCGTCAAGGGTTCGCCCCGGGCCGAACAGGCGCGCGCCTTCGTGAACTTCGCCACCACCGACGCGGCCCAGCTCGCGTTCTCGCGCGAGATCACCTACGGCCCGACCCACTACAACGCCATCCTGCAGTACGACAACGGGCGCAAGCGCGTGGTGGACGACGCCCACCTGATCGACCTGTCGATGGCCCCCAGCGACCTGCCCTCGGCCCCCGGCAACCTGCGCCGCTCGCTCGCCTTCAACCCGACGTTCTGGGTGGGCAATGGCGCGCAGATCGAAAAGCGGCTCGCCGACGCGCTGAAATAGAACATTCCACCCATTGCATTCAAGGAGACCCGCATGGACATGAAGACCTCCCCCCTGGCCCTGCTCAAGGACCCGACCCTGCTCAAGACCGACGGCCTGATCAATGGCGAGTGGGTGAAAGGGGCCAGCCGCTTCGACGTGCTGGACCCTGCCACCGGCCTGAAGCTGGCCGACGTGGCCAATCTGGGCACCGCCGACGCCGAGCGCGCCATCGCCGCTGCCAACGCGGCCTGGGGCCCGTGGAAGAACAAGACCGCCAAGGAGCGCAGCATCATCCTGCGCAAGTGGTTCGACCTGCTGATGGCGAACCAGGACGACCTGGGCCGCCTGATGACCGCCGAGCAGGGCAAGCCCCTGGCCGAGGCCAAGGGCGAAGTGGCCTACGGCGCCAGCTTCGTCGAGTGGTTCGCCGAAGAGGCCAAGCGCGTCAACGGCGAGACCCTGCCGCAGTTCGACAACAACCGCCGCCTGATGATCCTCAAGCAGCCCATCGGCGTCTGCGCCGCCATCACGCCCTGGAACTTCCCGCTGGCCATGATCACCCGCAAGGTCGCTCCCGCGCTGGCCGCCGGCTGCCCGGTGGTCATCAAGCCGGCCGAGCTGACCCCGCTGACCGCCCTGGCCGCGGCGGAGCTCGCCATCCGCGCCGGCATCCCGGCCGGCGTGCTCAACATCCTCACTGCCGACGACCAGAACTCCATCGCCGTGGGCAAGGTGCTGTGCGCCTCCGACGTGGTGCGCCACATCAGCTTCACCGGTTCCACCGAAGTCGGCCGCATCCTGATGGCGCAGAGCGCGCCCACGGTCAAGAAGATGTCGCTGGAACTGGGCGGCAACGCACCCTTCATCGTGTTCGACGACGCCGACCTGGACTCCGCCGTCGAAGGTGCCTTCGCCAGCAAATACCGCAATGCCGGCCAGACCTGCGTCTGCTCCAACCGCCTCTACGTGCAGGAAGGCGTGTACGACGCCTTCGTCGAGAAATTCGCGGCCAAGGTCAAGACCGCCAAGGTCGGCAACGGTTTCGAGGACGGCGTGAACCAGGGCCCGCTGATCGAGGAAGCGGCGCTGCAGAAGGTCGAGCGCCACGTCGCCGACGCGCAGGCCAAGGGCGGCCGCGTGCTGGTGGGTGGCAAGCGCCTCACCGGCCAGTTCTTCGAACCCACCGTGGTGGCCGACGCCACGGCCGACATGCTGTGCGCGCGCGAAGAGACCTTCGGCCCCTTCG
This sequence comes from Hydrogenophaga pseudoflava, assembly GCF_031020795.1. Classification (GTDB taxonomy): domain Bacteria; phylum Pseudomonadota; class Gammaproteobacteria; order Burkholderiales; family Burkholderiaceae_C; genus Hydrogenophaga; species Hydrogenophaga pseudoflava_A. The sequence continues at coordinate 510,409 of NZ_JAVHJP010000004.1, read as the reverse complement.
CGCCCGTGTTCAAGTTCAAGACCGAACAGGAAGCCATCGACGCGGCGAACAACACCGAGTTCGGCCTGGCCAGCTACTTCTACAGCCGCGACATCGGCCGCATCACGCGCGTCAGCGAGGCGCTGGAGTACGGCATGGTCGGCGTGAACGTCGGCATCCTGGCGACCGAGCACGTGCCCTTCGGCGGCGTCAAGCAGTCGGGCCTGGGCCGCGAGGGCTCGCACTACGGCATGGACGACTACGTCGAGATCAAGTACGTCTGCATCGGCGACGTGCTCAAGTGATCTGCGGCACCTGACGGCGAACGGATGCGTCTGATCAGGCCGCCGGCTTGGTCAGCTTGCCCGCCAGTTGCTCGGACACCCAGCCAAACGCCGCACCCACGGCAATCGACAGGATGGTGGGCAGGATGGCCGCCGTCGGCGTCATGTCCTTGCCCAGCAGGATCAGGCCGGCCACGGTGGCAAAGCCGTACACGCTGGACGGAATCGTGGAGAGGAACGGCAGGTGTGCCGCCAGCACGATCACGGCCGCGCCAATGCCCACGGCCACCGGAGCGGCCAGACCACCGAGCGCACCCAGCGGGCCGATCAGCATCACCGACGCCATGCCCACGAGCGCGCCAAACGACATGCACACCACGGTCTTGACGAAGCCGTCGGTCTTGCCGCCGTTGTGAAAGAAGCTGGCCCAGGCCACGAAGGCCTGCCAGACCTGCATCTGAAAGGCGGCCAGCGGCCCCAGGAACAGCCAGGTGGCGACGACGGCGAGCAGCCCGATGGAAATGGCCAATGCAAACAACAAACTCATGAATGTCTCCTCGTTGGTGGAATGAAAACGTCCTGCCCAGGTGCGGCAGGACGCCGGCAAGGAGTCAACTTCCGTGCCACTTCCCGGAGAAATTCTCAGTTTGAGAGCGCCCATGATTCCATTGGCTTTTCCTGCATGCTGCGGTGCAGCTTGCCGCGTTGCAGCATGTCCAGACCCTGTCACCGAAGTGACCGTGTTGCGCTTCAACGGAACAGTCCGCGCGGGCGGGCATGCGACACACAGCTCCCGTGTGGCTACAGGATGCGTTGCAACTGACCGGTCTGGCCGATGGCAATGCGCCGGTAGGCACAGCGCCCGACCTGGCGCAGGAACAGCGAGTTGGCGATCAGCCACACCCGCACCGCGCGCGTGGCCTTGCCGCCCACGATGCGGCGGTAGTCCTCGAACAGGTCGCGGCGCTCGTCGAAGGCCTTGCCCAGGTCGGCCAGCCCGCTGCGCTGCACCACATGGGTCTCCACCGCATCCCAGCCGGGCAGCGGACAGCGGAACACCTGGCCCACCGGCAGACTGGAACTCCACAGGTAGGTGATGTCCTGGCCGTCGTCGAACTCCACGGCGATGGACAGGTAGTCGTGCGTGAGGATCTGGTTTTCCGGCAGGTGCGAGGGCAACCGGTCCACCACCCACTGCCAGTCCAGCGTGAGCCCAGGCCGCAAGGGCTGGTCCGCCAGCGGGTACTGCAGGATGCCCACGTTCTTGTGCGTCTCGCAGTCGATGCGCTGGCCCGGGCCTTCGGTGAAGATGCCGCCGTCGCCGAAAGCGAAGAAGTTGTGCCAGCCCGCCGGCATCAGCCGCGCCTGGCGCTGGCGCTGCAGCTCGGCGCGCACCAGTCCCTGCACGTCACCCCGGGCCGAGAGCGCCAGCAGGCCGTCTTCGGCAGGGCCGTTCCAGACCACGGCCACGCCCTCCACCCTGCCCTCGCCGGCGAGGTACTGCGCCAGCGGCACCGCGAGATCACCCTGCGGGTTGGCGAACTCACCCGCCGAGCGCGCGATCTGCAGGCGGCCGGCGCGGTCCGCCGTCAGCGTGCCGGTGTTCTGCATGGTGTTGTGGATGGCGCTGGCGCCGCCGCTGCCCGCAACGCGGGCGAAAAACACGAAGCCCGGCTCCAGCCAGCGGCCGTGCTCCTTGCTGAACCACCAGAGGCCGTTGAGAAAGAACGTGACCTGCTGCCCGGCCTTCAATTCACCCAGCGAGGGGCTCCAGGGCAGGGTCGATGGCGCCAGGGTGAAGGACTCGATGCGGGCCACCGCCTCGACACCCCGCGCCAGATGCCGGAAGTCCTGTGCCAGCTCGGCCGCCGGGCGGATGGCACCCGGCGCCGGCTTCGGGCTGTCGGCATGGGCCATGGCGCAGGGGCCTGCCAGCAGCGGCGCCGCGGCCAGACCCTTGACCCACTGGCGGCGGCTGGCGCTGGGCATCGGTGGGCTGCCGGAATCTCCCGCGTGGGTGCCGCAGCAGTGGTTGTGGTGATGGGGTGGCGCAGTGGTGCCGGGTGCGGTGGTCGAACGGGTCACAGAGGTCTCCTGATGGGGTGAACGCCCGCCGGACCGGATGCCGGGCGGGCTGCGACCCATGCTAGGAAACACCGCGGTCGCGACCGGCCCGGCGGGCGTTTTGCCCGGCCCCGCGCGGGTCCCTGTCCCGGCTCAGCCGGCCGAAGGGTCGCCGCGGTCCAACAGCTTGAGCTGCAAGGCCTTGCGCGTGAGCTCGATGTCGCTGCGCGCGCCCAGCTTGGCCTTCAGCTGGTAGTGGCCGTTGCGCACGGTCTTGGGGCTGATGTGCAAGGCCTGGCCGATCGCGTCCACGTCCAGCCCCTGCATCAGCAGCCGCAGGATGTCGAACTCGCGCGGCGTCAGGCCAGCGTGTTCGCCCTCGCCGTCGAGCAGCATGCCGGCCACCTCGCCCGCCAGGTCGGGGCTGAGCGCGCGCTGGCCGCGCGCCACCTGGTAGACCGCATCGACCAGGACCTGCGGCGCGCTGCCCTTGGTCACGTAACCGCGCGCGCCGGCCTTGAGCGCCTGCACCGCGTACAGCGGCTCGGCGTGCATGGAGAACACCAGCACCGCCGCCTCCGGGTTGTGGCGCAGGATCTGGGCGAGCAGGCGCAGGCCGCTGCCCGTGCCCAGGCTCAGGTCCAGCAGGGTCACCTCGGGCTCGTGCGTCTTGAACTGTTCGTAGCCCTCTTCCGCCGTGCCGGCCTCGGCCACGATGCGCAGATCCTGCCGCCGCTCCAGCAGGCGTCGGTAGCCTTCGCGCACGATGGCGTGGTCGTCAATGATCAGCAGGCGCAGCATGGTGTCCTTCGTGAACCGGCAGGTGGATGCGCAGCCGCAGGCCGTGCGGCTCGGCCACCTCCAGCGACAGCGTGCCGCCCAGCGCCAGCACACGTTCGCGCATGCCCAGCAGGCCCTGGCCGCCGGTGGCGGGCAGCGCGGGCGGCTGCAGGAGCGGGCCATTGTCCTGCACCTGCAGATGCAGGCCGTCGGCGCGTTCACTGAGCAGCACCTCGATCCGTGAGGCCTGGCCGTGGCGCACCGCATTGGTCAGCCCCTCCTGCACCAGGCGGAACACGCTGACCGACAGCGTGTCGTCCCAGCGGTCGAGGTCGCCGTCGATCTGCAGCCGGTACTCGCAGCGCCCCGCGTCGCGGCGCCGCCAGCTGTCCACCAACTGCTGCAGGCAGGCGGTGAGCCCGAAGGCCTCCAGACCCGGTGGGCGCAGCTGCTGCACGATGTGACGCACCGCGGTCACCATGCCTTCGCAGGTGCGCGTGAGCGCGTCGGCGCTGGGCAGCAGCGCCGGCACAGACTCGCGCGCCACTTCGTCCACGAAGGCCACCTCGGCCCGGATCGAGGTCAGCGACTGGCCCAGTTCGTCGTGCAGTTCGCGAGCCAGGTGGCGCCGCTCCTCCTCGCGCACGGTCAGCAGCCGGTCGGCCAGTTGCCGCTGCGCGCCCACCGTGTCCTGCAGCCGGTCGGCCATGCGGTTGAACTGGGCGCCGATGCGCTGCAACTCTCTGGGGCCAGCGGACGGCATGCGGGCCGAGAGGTCGCCCGCTTCCAGCCGCTGCAAGGTGGCCATCATGGCCCCGGTGGGCCGCAGCGCGCGCCGCGCCGCCAGATAGGCCAGTGCCGCCACCGCCAGCACACCGGCCGCGCTCACCAGGGTCTGCCACCAGTGCTGCCACAGCAGAGCCGACTGCGCCGGCCAGTGCGGCGCCAGGGCCAGTTCGCCGACGCGGGTGCCGGGGTAGCGCACCAGCGGGAGCAGCGCACCCGCCTCCCCGCCGGCCGCGGCCCGCAGCAGCGGCTCGACCCCACCGGGATGCGCCCCGGCGGCGCCCAGGCAACGCTGGTCCACCGCCAGACCGTGGATGTTGCGCACGGTCAGGCAGAACGGCACCAGTTCGCCCAGCCCGACCAGGTTCTGCAGTTCCGCGCCCGAGAGCGTGGCCTGGAACACGCCGGGCTCGGCCCCCAGCTCGTTGAGCCGCAGGCGCTCGATGGTCCGCGCCAGGCGCTGCAGCTGCGGGTCGACCGCCGAGGCCACACGCCACAGGCTCCAGCCCCCCGAAGCCAGCAGCAGCAGCACCGCCCCCGCCAGCAGCCAGGCGCCCAGGCGGCGCTGCAGGCGGTAGCCGGGGACGGCGGAAACAACAGAAGCGGGCTCAGCGGGCATGGGCCCGATTGTCGGGTCCGGCATCAAGCCGGGCGAGGGCCTCGCGCGCCTCGCCCAGCCCTTCCTGCGCCGCGCGCTGCAGCCAGTGGCGCGCCTGCACCGGGTCGGCCGGCACGCCCTGGCCCTGCGCCAGCGCCATGCCGTAGTGGTAACGCGCCAGCGTCGCGTAGCCCGAGGTGTCCGGATGTTCCGCACCCTGGCGCAGCAGCTGCGCCGCCCGCACCGGGTCCCTGGGCACACCATGGCCGTTCTCCAGCAGGTGGGAAAGCCAGATGATCGAGTAGGGGTCGTTCCAGCGGCTGATGCAGTCCTCGAAGATGCGCACCGCCGCCGCGTGGTCGCCGGTCTTGTCGGCGGCGTAGCCATAGAGGCACTTGATGCGCTTGTCGCTGTTCACGAACGCGCCGTAGCTCATGTCGTTGCCCGAGTCGTCGCGCGACACCGCGGCGGCCGGCGAGGCGACGGGAGCGTCCCGGAAACGCTGGCCGTCGGGTCGCAGCCAGGCCCCGTGGTGCCCCAGGCGCAGGAACTCCTGCGCATCGGCCTGCCCCTCCCGGGCCAGGTCCTCGAACAGACGTCGCGCGGCCCCTCGGTCGGGCGCCACACCCAGGCCGAAATGCAGCGCCGTCGCGTAGTGCAGCCGGGCCAGCCGGGCATAGCCCTCGTTGTCGCTGTCCATGGCCTGGCGCAGGAACTCCACCACCCGCTCGGGACGCTTGGGCACGCCGTAGCCGAGGTCGAAGTACTGCGAGAGGCGGATCAGCCCGCCCGCATGCCGCCGCTTCACGCAGTCGGCCATGATCTGCAGCGCCGTGTCGAAGTCGCCGCACTTCTCCAGTTCGAACAGCGCGGTGGAGAAATGGCCGGTGCTGTACTCGCAGCTGGCGGGGATCTCAATCTGCGCGGCCTCGATCTCCTCGGCGGTCGGATGGGGGCCGCGGCAGAGCTGGTTGCTGGCTCGCAGCCGACCCGCGCGTTCGGCCAGCCGCTGCACCCACGCCGCAGCCTGGGCCTGCGCCCCGGCTGCCGTGGCGGACCAGCGCAGGCGCGTGCCGCCGGTGCGGGTGTCCCAGTCCACATCCAGCCGGAGGTCGGCCCCGGCCAAGGTCTCCGGCCGCAGGCGGGCTTCGTAGCGCCCGTCGTCCAGCGCGAGCACCTCGGCGCGACCCGCGCTGCGGTCGGCCAGCGCCTGGTGCAACGCCCGCCAGACCCGCTCCGGCGGCATGGGCAGCAGCTGCTCGCCTGAGGCGCCGTCGGCCGCCCAGGCCGAAGACGCCGCGAGGGCGGTGAGAAACAGGGCGGTGGTCACAAACCGGCGCATGAGGGACTCCTTCGTGTCGTGGGGCTCCCGGGCTCGGGAGTGGCGCGATGCTAGGAAGGAACGCAGGGCTTGTGGGCGGCCAGCGGCGCGCAGGGCAGGCCGCCCGGGCCGCGGCGGGCAAAATGCCCGGTTGGTCGTCGAGGCCCGGGCCGGCACCGCTACAATCGCCACCCATTGCGGGTGTAGTTCAATGGTAGAACGGCAGCTTCCCAAGCTTCATACGAGGGTTCGATTCCCTTCACCCGCTCCAGAATGACGAAGGCCCCGCGGCGCAAGCAGCGGGGCCTTCGGCTTTGTGGGCGAGCGGACCGGTCAGATCAGCGGCACGCCCGTCTTGCTCTGGATCTCTTCGCGCGTCACGCCGTCGGCCAGCTCCACCAGCTTCAGGCCTTCGGGCGTCACGTCCATGACGCCCAGGTCGGTGATGATGCGGTCGACCACGCCCTTGCCGGTCAGCGGCAGGGTGCACTCGGGCAGGATCTTGAGGTCGGTGCTGCCGTCCTTCTTCTTGGCCACGTGCTCCATCAGCACGATCACGCGCGGCACGCCCGCCACCAGGTCCATGGCGCCGCCCATGCCCTTGACCATCTTGCCGGGGATCATCCAGTTGGCCAGGTCGCCACTGGCCGTCACCTGCATCGCCCCCAGGATGGACAGGTTGATCTTGCCGCCGCGGATCATGGCGAAGCTCTCGTGGCTTCCGAAGATCGACGAGCCCTTGATGGTGGTGACGGTCTGCTTGCCGGCGTTGATGAGGTCGGCGTCCACCTCGTCCTCATACGGGAAGGGGCCGATGCCCAGCATGCCGTTCTCGCTCTGCAGCCACACCTCGACGTGGTCGGGCACGTGGTTGGCCACCAGCGTCGGGATGCCGATGCCGAGGTTCACATAGAAACCGTCCTGCAGTTCCTGCGCCGCGCGCGCGGCCATCTGGTCTTGGGTCCAAGGCATGTTGGTGCTCCTTACTTGCGGTCGCGGGTGGTGCGCTTCTCGATGCGCTTTTCCGGGGTGGGGTTGTGCACGATGCGGTGCACGTAGATGCCGGGCAGGTGCACGTCGTCCGGCGCGATCTCGCCGGTGGCGACGATGCGCTCGACCTCGACGATGCAGACCTTGCCGGCCATGGCGGCGGCAGGGTTGAAGTTGCGCGCCGTCAGGTTGAAGCGCAGGTTGCCCGACATGTCGGCCACGTCGGCCTTGACCAGCGCCACCTCGGGGAACAGCGCGTGCTCCATCACGTAGGTCTCGCCGTTGAATTCGCGCAGTTCCTTGCCCTCGGCCACGATGGTGCCGACACCGGTCTTGGTGAAGAAGGCCGGGATGCCGGCGCCGCCGGCGCGCAGCTTCTCGGCCAGCGTGCCCTGCGGCGTGAATTCGAGTTCGAGTTCACCGGCCAGGTACTGGCGCTCGAACTCCTTGTTCTCCCCCACGTAGGACGAGATCATCTTCTTGATCTGGCGCGTCTGCAGCAGCTTGCCCAGACCGAAGTCGTCCACGCCGGCGTTGTTGGAAATGGCGGTCAGGTTCTTGACGCCCGAATCGCGCAGGGCGTCGATCAGGGCCTCGGGAATGCCGCAGAGGCCGAAACCGCCGACGGCGATCAGCTGGCCGTCGGCCACCACGCCCTTGAGGGCTTCGGCCGCGCTGGGATAGATCTTGTTCACGTGAAAAGACTCCAGTGGTTGAACAAACAGGGATCGAAAAAACCGGGTGGCGGAACGATACTACGTATCCACATACGTAGTTTGACCTAAGGACCAACCCGCACACACCCATGGACCGCATCGACTACCGCCTCGCCTTCGACCTCGCCCCGGTGGGCCTGGCACTCTCGCGCCAGCGCACCATGGTGGACTGCAACCAGGCGCTGTGCGAGATGTTCGGCGCCTCGCGCGAGCAGCTCGTGGGTCAGAGCTTCCGCATCCTCTACCCCAGTGCCGACGAGTACGAGCGCACCGGCGCGCGCATCGAACCCATCATCAAGCGCGGGGCCAGCACCTACGCGGACGAGCGCATCATGCAGCGCGTGGACGGCCGCTTCAAGGGCGAGACCTTCTGGTGCCACGTGACCGGGCGCGCCCTGGACCCGGCCGATCCGCACGCCGCGGGCATCTGGAGCTTTGAAGACCTGAGCGCGCGCCGGCCGGTGGGCGCCGCGCTGACCCCGCGCGAGCGCGAGGTCGCCGCCTGCCTGATGGACGGCCTGACCAGCAAGGAGATCGGCAAGCAGCTGGGCATCAGCCACCGCACGGTGGAAATCCACCGCGCGCGGCTGATGCGCAAGTACCAGGCTCACAGCACGCCCGATCTGGTGCACCGGTTGATCGCAGGTACCTGACAGCGCTCCGGCGCCGGAACGCGGGAGTCGGGTTCACTGGGGCTGGTAGCCACTGGCCTGGATGATCTTCGCCCAGACCTCGCGGTAAGCCACCTCGCGCTTGCCCAGTTCGGCGCCACTCATGAAACCCACGGTCAGGCCCATGGCGGTCAACCTGTCCTTCACATCCGCCTGAGCGATCACTTTCTGCAGGGCCGCGGCCAGTTTGTCGAGTTCGGCCTTGGGTGTGCCGGCGGGCGCGAACAGGCCGTAGTACGGCAACTCCTCGAAGCCTTTGATGCCGAGTTCGGTGAAGGTCGGCACCTCGGGCAGCGCAGCCTGGCGCTGGGTGCCCATCACGGCCGCCACGCGCAGCTTGCCGGCCTTGTGGTTCTCGATGAAGTCCGGCACCGAGCCCACGCCGGCCGGGATGGTGTTGCCCAGCATGTCGGCCATCATGGGGGCGCTGCCGCGGTAGGGTGCAGCCACCAGATCCAGCCCGAACTGTTTGCCAATCACCTGCACCGCAAACTGCGGCGTGGACGCGGGCGCCGGGATGCCCATGGTCGCCTTGCCGCCGGCCGCCTTCACGCCCTCGATCCAGGCCTTGAAGTCGCGCGCCGGCGTGCCGCCCGACAGCGCCACCGCGTTGACGAAGGTCGCGAAGCCAGCCACTGGCACGAAGTCCTTGGCCGGGTCGAAGCCCGGGTTCTTCATGGTCAGCGGCAGGATGGACACGCTGTGGTCGTGGCTCAGGAACAGCGTGTGGCCGTCGGCCGCGGCCGCCTTGAGCGCCTGCGCCGCCAGCTGGCCGCCCGCACCGGCCTTGTTCTCCACCACCACGTTGCGGCCCAGTTCGACCTGCAGACGTTCACCCAGGATGCGGGCGATGGCGTCGGTGCCACCCCCGGCCGGAAAGCCGACCAGGATTCGGGTGGTTGAAGCCTGTGCGTGGGCCGTGAACGGCGACAGCAGGGCCGATGAAGTGGCGAGTACTGCAAACGAGCGCAGCATCCATGAACGGCGGCTTGAGGTCATGACAAACTCCTTGTTGATTGAACAATGTTTAATGTTTTGACGGCTGTTTTTGACATTGACCAGCAATCAAACGGATCACAGACCGTCCGCAGGGACCACCTCGGCCGCCGTGCGGAAGGCCTCCACCGCCGTCGGGATGCCGCAGTAGACGGCGGCGTGCAGCAGGACCTCCTGGATCTCCGCCGGTGTGGCGCCGTTGTTGAGCGCGCCACGCACATGGCCCTTGAGTTCGTGCTGCTTGCCCAATGCGGTCAGCATCGCCACAGTGATCAGGCTGCGCGTCTTGCGGTCCAGGCCGGGCCGCTGCCAGACGTCGCCCCAGGCGGCGCGCGAGATGTGGTCCTGGATCGGCTGGGTGAAGGGGGTGGTGCCCGCCAGGGCGCGGTCGACAAAGTCGTCGCCCATCACCTCTCGGCGGGTCTTCAGGCCTCGGTGGTATTGCTCGTCTTGCATGATTTGTTCCCCAGGTGTCAGAGTCGGTGCAAGGCGCGAGGATAAGCTGGCCTTTTGCCCAGAACCTGACCGGAGACAAACATGAGCGAGCGCTACCCCCTGCCCGACCTGAACAGCCTGCCCGACGACCTCAAGGCCAAGATCCTGGAGGTGCAGGAGAAAGCAGGCTTCGTGCCCAACGTGTTCCTGGCGCTGGCCCGCCGCCCGGCCGAGTGGCGCGCCTTCTTCGCCTACCACGACGCCCTCATGGTCCCCGAGTCGGTCGGGCGCACGTCCGGGCTCACCAAGGGTGACCGCGAGATGATCGTCACCACCACCAGCGCCGCCAACCACTGCCTGTACTGCGTGGTCGCGCACGGCGCCATCCTGCGCATCTACGAGAAGAAGCCGCTGGTGGCCGACCAGGTGGCGGTGAACCACCGCAAGGCCGACATCAGCCCGCGCCAGCGCGCCATGCTCGACTTCGCGATGAAGGTCTGCCTGGCCTCGCACGAGATCGACGACGCGGACTTCGAGGCCCTGGCCGCCCACGGTTTCAGCGACGAGGACGCCTGGGACATCGCCGCCATCACCGCCTTCTTCGGCCTGTCCAACCGCATGGCTAGCTTCAGCGGGATGATGCCCAACACCGAGTTCTATCTGATGGGCAGAGTCCCGAAACAGAAATAAGCCAGATCACCGGCCCAGGAGCGGCGGGTGGCCGGCGCCCTCGATCAGGGCGCGCGCCCGGTCGGACATGGGCACCGACTTCTGCTTGGGAAAATCCACCCAGACCACGGTCGCGCCGCCGTTGGCGTACACCGTGGCCGGGTCGTCGGTGCGCAGCATCTCGTGGAAGGTGTCGAACGAAGTTCTGCCCATCGTGCCCACGTAGGTGCGCACCAGCACCTCGCCCGGGAATTCGAACTGCCGGATGAAGTTGCAGAAGGCGTTGACGATCACCGGTCCCTCGCCCTGCGGGTCGGCCGGCAACCCCATGCCGAAGAACCAGTCCAGGCGGGCGATCTCCATGTAGCGGAAGTAGATCGTGTTGTTGACGTGACCCATGGCGTCCATGTCGCCCCAGCGGATGGGCACCACGATTTCGTGCACCAGGCGTTTCTCGGCAGGCAGTTCGAGTTTCATGTCGTCCCCTCATTGATGGGCCTTGATCGAGGCCAGGATCCCGGCCACGAACAGCACACAGGCCAGCAGTTGCGTGGCGGCCGGCCAGTCGCCGCTCCAGGCGAAGGCGTAGATCAGTGCGAACACGGTTTCGCTCACCACCAGCTGGCCCGCCAGGCTGGTGCTGAGCCGGCGGCTGGCGATGTTCCACATCACCGAGGCGATCCAGGCCGACCCGATGCCGGTGAAGACACACACGAAGACGAAGCGGCCGAAGCCGGGCCGACCGGTCAGCTCGGCCCAGCCGGTGCCCCAGCCCAGCCCGAGCACGAGACCTCCGAGACCTGCGGCCAGACCCAGCCAGTTGGCCCAGGCGGTGGATTTCACCTCGGGATGGCTTCGGATCCAGCGGGCGTTGAGCATGCCGAAGGCCAGCCAGCTGAGCATGGCGCCCACCGCCAGCAGCACGCCGCGCCAGAAGTGCCCCGATCCTGAGGCGTTCACCTCTTCCGCCGTGGCGTCCATCATCAGCACCATGCCGGCCGCCGTCAGCACCAGACCGGGCAGCAGCGCCTCCCAGCGAAGGTGCGCGGGCTTGCCCAGCAGCATCATCCAGACCGGCAGCGTGCCGATGATCAGTGCCGGCAGCGCCGCGCCGGCATCGGCAATGCCATAGACCAGCAGCAGGTAGTAGCCGGTGTAGCCCAGCACGCTGAGCCACAGCGCTGCGCTGGCCTGTGCGAAGGAGGGCCACTGCCCGGCGCGCTGAGGCGACGGCACCCGCAGCGTCTGCCACAGCATCCAGGCCAGCGAGAACATGCCGCAGGCGACGAAGCGCCCCGCGGTGTAATCCACTGAAGAAAACCCGGGTGCCACCAGCGGCGCGACGAAGGTCGTGCCCCAGAATGCGCCCGCCCCCAGCCCGGCCGCCACGCCCGCCGCCATGCCGGGCGGCAGCCCCGCCAATGCGCGTTCAGACACCGAAACCGTCATCTGCCGCGATCACCGCCCCGTTGACGAAATGGCTCTCGTTGCTGGCCAGCATGACCAGGATGGCGTCGAGATCCGCCGGCTGGCCGACGCGCTTGCGCGGCAGCATGCCGATGAGCTTCTGGCCCTGTTCGGTCTGCCAGTGCTGGTGGTTGATCTCGGTGTCGATGTAGCCGGGGCAGATGGCGTTCACGTTGATGCCGTACTTGCCCCACTCCACGGCCATGGCTTTGGTCATCTGCACCACGGCGGCCTTGCTCATGCAGTACACGCCGATCTGCGGCAGCACCTTCAGCCCCGCCATCGACGCGATGTTGATGATGCGGCCACCGACGAAGGTGCCGGGCGCCGCGCCCTTGGCGCGGGCCAGCATGCGCTTGGCCACTTCCTGGGCCACGAAGAAGGCGCCCTTGGTATTGGTGTCGAAGACGTAGTCGTAGTCTTCCTCCGTCACGTCCTGCAGGCGCTGCGTGGTGCTGACGCCCGAGTTGTTGACCAGGATATCGATCGGGCCGACCTCGGTCTCGGCGTGCGCCACGGCCGCCCGGATCGAGGCGGTGTCGGTCACGTCCAGCGCGACCACGTGGGCGTCCCCGCCTTCGGCCTCGATGTGCGCGCGCAGCGCCATCAGGCGGTCGGTGCGGCGGCTGGCCAGCACCACGGCGGCACCGGCCTTGGCCAGGGTCTTGGCGAACTGTTCGCCCAGGCCGCCGGAAGCGCCGGTGATGAGGGCCACGCGGCCCGAAAGGTCGATCTGGTAGGTCACGGGATAATCTCCGGGCAGGTGCAAATTAGCACGATCGTTCGATTTTCTGGCGCCGCAGCAATAGAATGCTGTCCGCCCGACGACAGGCGCCGCGCCAGGTGGCGGCGAAAGTACAAAACCATTATCCGCGAGACCCCCCATGACCTCTGAAGAAATCCTTGCCCAGTTCGGCCCGCGCGAAGCCATGGAATACGACGTGGTGGTCGTCGGCGGCGGCCCCGCCGGCCTGTCCACCGCCATCCGCCTCAAGCAGCTGGCCGCCGAGAAAGGCAGCGAGGTCAGCGTCTGCGTGCTGGAGAAAGGCTCCGAGCCCGGCGCCCACATCCTCTCGGGCGCGGTCATGGACCCCAAGGCCATCACCGAGCTGTTCCCGAACTGGAAGGAACTCGGCGCGCCGCTGAACCAGCCGGTGACCGGCGACGACCTGCTGGTGCTCAGCGAAACCGGTGCGCAGCGCACACCCGACTGGCTGATGCCGCGCAACTTTCACAACGAAGGCTGCTACGTCATCAGCCTGGGCGCGGTCACCAAGTGGCTGGGCGAGCAGGCCGAGGCACTGGGCGTGGAAATCTTCCCCGGCTTCGCCGCCGCCGAAGTGCTCTACAACGACGACGGTTCGGTCAAGGGCGTGGCCACCGGCAACCTCGGTGTGGGCAAGGACGGCGAGCCCATGGACAGCTTCCAGATCGGCATGGAGCTGCATGCCAAGTACACCGTGTTCGCCGAGGGCGCGCGCGGCCACCTGGGCAAGCAGCTCATTGCGAAGTACCGGCTCGACGAGGGCAAGGACGCGCAGACCTTCGCCATCGGCATCAAGGAGCTGTGGGAGATCCCGGCCGAGAAGGCCAAGCCCGGCCTGGTGGTGCACACCGCCGGCTGGCCGCTGGCCGACGACACCTTCGGCGGCGGCTTCCTCTACCACCTCGAGGGCAACAAGGTCACGCTGGGCTACGTGATCGGCTTGGACTACCAGAACCCCTGGCTGTCGCCCTTCGAGGAGATGCAGCGCTGGAAGACCCATCCGGCCATCAAGGCCCACATCGAAGGCGGCAAGCGCCTGGGCTACGGCGCCCGCGCGCTGAACAACGGCACGCCGCAGGCCCTGCCCAAGACGGTGTTCCCGGGAGGCGCACTGGTCGGCTGTGATGCGGGCTTCCTGAATGCCGCGCGCATCAAGGGCAGCCATGCGGCCATCAAGAGCGGCATGCTCTGCGCCGAAGCGGCGTTCGAGGCCGTGACGGCCGGCCGCCAGTCCGACGAACTCACCGCCTTCGAGAGCGGCTTCAAGTCCAGCTGGCTGCACGAGGAGCTCTGGACCTACCGCAACTTCAAGAACTGGTTCAAGAAGAGCCCGCTCATGGGCAAGCTCATGACCGGCGTGGAGCACTGGTTCCTGCCCAAGGTGGGCGTGAGCGTGCCGCCCTGGACGATCCACAACACCACCAAGGACCACACCAAGCTCAAGCCGGCGGCGGAGAGCCCCCGGATCAGCTACCCGAAGCCAGACGGCGTGATCACCTTCGACCGCCTCTCCAGCGTGTTCATCAGCAACACCAACCACGAGGAACAGCAGCCGGCGCACCTGACGCTCAAGGACGCCAGCGTGCCGGTGAAGATCAACCTGGCGAAGTACGCCGGCCCCGAGAGCCGCTACTGCCCGGCCGGCGTCTACGAGTTCGTGGAAAAGGACGGCGCCGAGCAGCTGGTGATCAACGCGCAGAACTGCGTGCACTGCAAGACCTGCGACATCAAGGACCCGACGCAGAACATCGTCTGGGTCACGCCCGAGGGCGGCGGCGGGCCGAACTACGCCGGCATGTGAGCCCTGTGGTTTCCTGACAGCAGCCGCCCTCCCGGGCGGCTTTTTTGTGGCGGCGTCTGGTTGAAAGGGATACAGAACCCGTATCCTCGCGAAGGCTTTTGTTCACCAATGACCTACGCCCACCTCTACCGCCACCGCTGGCTGCTGATCCGCCTGCCGATCGTGCTGGCCATGGTGGTCATGGCGGCGGCGGCCTGGTGGTGGCTGTACCCGATGCCTCCCACGCAGCTGACCATCAGCAGCGGCCAGGCAGACGGGGCCTACCAGCGCCACGCCCTGCGGTACGCCGAGGCCTTCGCCCGCCATGGCATCTCGCTGGAAATCCATTCCTCCGAGGGTTCGGCCACCAACCTGCAACGTCTGCAGGCACGCCCGCCGCAGACCGATCTGGCCCTGGTGCAAGGGGGTTTCGGCTGGTCGTCCGCGGCCGGAGCCGCCCGCAGCGCGGCCGACGTCCAGACGCTGGGCAGTGTGGACATCGAGGTGCTGTGGCTGTTCAGCCGCGAACAGCCGATGACCTCCCTGCTCGACCTCGCGGGCAAGCGGGTGGCCGCCGGACCCGAAGGTAGCGGCCACCGGGCCATGCTGCAGCGCCTGCTGCGGCAGATGCATGTCGACCTCGGCCAGGTGGCGCTAACGGCGCACAGCGGCGTCACCGCGCGCGATGCGCTGCTGCGCCACGAGGTGGACGCGGTGTTCATGGTCGCCTCGCCCAGCGCGCCCGGCATCGCGGCCCTGCTGGCGGCGCGCGGGGTGCATCTGGCATCTCTGCGCCGGACAGCGGCGATCTCTGAACGCAACAATTACCTGGAAAGCCGGCTGCTGCCCGAGGACGCGCTGGCGCCCCGGCAGCCGCCGCGCGACACGCCGGTCCTGACCACGCCCACCCACCTGCTGGTCCGCCAGGACCTCGACCCGGCCCTCAAGCGCCTGGCCACCGCTGTGGAGCTTGAGGTGCACAGCGCGGCGGACACGTTCCACCGGGCCGGCGAGTTCCCGGCCCTGCGCTTCAGCGACTTTCCCTCGGCACCCGAAGCGCGCCGGGTGCTGTCCCAGGGCCTGGGCGGGCTGGAAGCGCTGCTCCCCTTCTGGTGGGCGCAGGTGCTGCAGCGCCTGCTGGTGATCGGCGTGCCCCTGCTGCTGCTCGCCCTGGTGCTCGTGCGGCTGGTGCCGGCCTGGGTGCGGTGGCGGCTGGAGAACCGTGTCACCCGCTGGTACGGCGAATTGCGGTTCATCGAGAACGACCTCGCCAACAACGCCGTCAACCTGGGGGGCATGGACCTCAGCCGCATCCACGGCCGGCTCAACAGCATGGAGGTGGCCATCGTCGGCGAGGGGCTGCCGCCGGAGCTGGCGCAGCGCTGCTACACACTGCGACAGCATGTGAACTTCGTGCGCCAGCGGATCCGGGAGTACCGCGGCCGATGAAGATCCTGCTGCTCTACCAGCGCCGCTGGCTCCTGATCTACCTGCCGCTGCTGCTGCTGCTGTGCGCCGCGGTCGTGGCCATCCTGTGGGTCTGGAAACCGCTGCCGCCCCAGCGTGTGGTCATCGGCACCGGGCCCGGCCAGAGCAGCTACCTCGAACTGGCCCGCAACTACGCGGCCCGGCTGGAGACCCTGGGCATCGAGGCCGACATCGTGGCCCACGACCGGCCCCAGGAAGCGCTGGACCGCATGGCCGCGGGCGAACGCGGCATCGATGTCACGTTCGCCCAGGGGCTGTATGCGCCCAAGGGGCCGGCGGTGCAGGCGCTGGCCGTGGTGGGTCACGAAATCGTCTGGGTGTTCGCGCGCGAGGGCATCGACCAGCTGGAGCAGCTGCGCGGCGGGCGTGTGGCGGCCTCGGTGGAAGGGTCGTCCAACCGCATCGCGGCCGACCTGCTGCTGCGCCACGCCGGACTGGCCAAGGACGAGGTGGGGTTCACCGACGACGTCGGGGACAGCGCGATCGACGCCATCACCGCCGGTCGCGTGGACGCTGTGGTGCATGTGGCCGCTGGCGACTCGCAGACCGCGGCCACCCTGGCCCGGCTGGACGGCGTGCACCTGCTCGGTGTGGAGCGCGCCGGGCAGCTGGCTTCGCGGGAGCCGCGGCTGCGCGCCCTGGTCATGCCGCAGGGCTCAATCGAGCTCCGCGCCAACCTGCCACCGGCCGACCTGCCCACCCTGGTCACCCAGACCCACCTGATGGTGCGCGAGGACCTGCACCCTGCGCTGCAGCGCGCGCTGGTGGACGTGGCCGGCGAGTTGCACGTGATGTCCGGCTTCCTGGAGGGCCAGGGGCTCTACCCGACCGCTGTCGGCAGCAACTACCCGGTGTCCCCGGTGGCGCGCCGGGCGCTGCGGGGCGGGCGGCCCTGGATGGAAACCATCCTGCCCTACGGCCTGGCGCAGTGGGCCGAACTGGTGCTCTACGCGCTGCTGCCCGTGGGCCTGGCGGGCACGCTGCTGCTGCTGCGGGCGCCCCGCTACATCGACTGGCGCGTCGACGCCGCGATCCTCCATTTCTATGGCGAGCTCAAATTCCTGGAAGAGGATCTGTCCCGGAATCCCAACCCCGACCCGGTCCGGCTGCGCGCCGTGGCACGCCGCCTGGTGGTGCTGGAGCAGCAGGTGGACAAGATGGAACTGCCCGACCGCTACGCCGACCGCTGGTACACGCTGCGCGAACACCTGCAGCAGGCGAGAAACCGGGCACTGAGCGCGCCGCAGACCTGAGCCGCTGCGCTACATTGGCGCGCCATGACTGTCCCCCGACTGCACCCCGATCTGATCGAACGACTCCAGGCCCTCGCCGCAGGGCCCCGCCGCCTGCTCGGCGTGGTCGGCCCGCCCGGCGCCGGCAAGTCCACCCTGGCGGCGCTGATGGCGCAGGCCCTGGGTGAACGAGCCCAGGCCGTGCCCATGGACGGCTACCACCTCGCACAGGTCGAACTGGAGCGGCTGGGCCGCGCCGGCCGCAAGGGCGCGCCGGACACCTTCGACGCCGCCGGCTACGCTGCACTACTGCGCCGCCTGCGCCAGCAGGCCCCGGGCGAGACGGTCTACGCGCCCGACTTCCGGCGCGAGATCGAAGAGCCGGTGGCCGGCGCCCTGCCTGTGTTCGCCGGCACGCCGCTGGTCATCACCGAAGGCAACTACCTGCTGCTGGACGACGACCCGGCCTGGGCCCCGGTGGCGGCGCTGCTCGACGAGGTCTGGTACCTGGATGTACCGGCCGCGCTGCGGCTGGAACGGCTCGCCGCCCGGCACATGCAGTTCGGCCGCACGCGCGAACAGGCAATGTCCTGGATCGCGCAGACCGACGAACCCAATGCGCGGCGCATCGAGGCCTCGGCGCACCGCGCGCAACGCCGGGTGGGCTGGGACGAGCGCCTCGGCCAGTTTGCGTAAGCGCCGCAGCCGGCCCGGCGGCCGGCGGTCGCACTGTTTCCGCAGCGCAACATTTCCCCCGGGCGGGGTGGCCAACGGCGAGGGGCCGTAAACGTCGCTTAAGTGACCCCCCTTATCATTCTTAAGCTTTTGTTACTCGTCGGCAGACCCCGCGCGCCGAAGGGCGCCAGAGCAGCTTCCCTGAATGGGCCGGCAGGCACCGCCAGGAGACACAACAAACAAACGGGTGGTCTTGCATGCATCAGGCGCTCACCAGTGAGCCAATTGGTCAATCCCCGCGCAAAGTGGCCCTCCGGTCGCTCGCCGTCGCCTTTTTCGCCATCCTCCTGGTCTTCCTGCAGGCCCGGCTCAGCCGCGATCTGCAGATCGTCTTCGACCTGCGGGTCGAGCGCCCCGGCCCCTACCAGGTCTACCTGGCCGACGACCAGGGCAACTTCAGCGAACGGCTGAACTACACCCGCTCGACCCGGGCGGGCGAATGGCAGCGACACAGCATCAGCGTCAACACGCTGCGCAAGGTCACCCAGGTGCGCATGGACCCGACCACCCTGCCGGGCCGGGTGGACTTCGGTGCGCTGGAACTGCGCAGCCGCTGGGGCCTGCTCACCCTGCAAGGCCCGGCCTTGCGCGAGGCGATCCAGGGCATGAGCGATCTCACCGTGGTGGCGGTGGAGCCGGAGATGATCCGCTTCCAGGTCACCGGCGCGGACCCCCACTTCGTGTACCGGCTGCCCAAACAGGTGATCAACCCGCCGACGCGCCAGATCTGGCCAGTGGCGCTCGGCGTGGCGCTGGTCGCCGGCCTGGTGTGGCTGGCCGCGGAACTTGCCCTGGGCTGGATGCGCCGCGAGCGCCCGCAATGGCACCAGGGCCTGAGACAGGCCGTGGCCCGCGGCTGGCTGCTCCCGCTGGTGGTCTGCCTGGGCCTGACCTGGAAGGCTTCGGACCGCATTTCCAGCGACCCCATCGTCGGCGACGGCATCCAGAACCTGCTGATGGCCGTGAACCTGTTCAAACACGGCACCTTCTCGCTGGACAACAACAGCAACCCCAAGCCCACCAACTTCCGCGAGCCGCTGGACCCGCTGGTGGTGGCATTGCACCTGAAACTGGCCGTGCCGGCGGCGGCAGACCGCCCCATCGCCGACTTCCGTTCCGGCGACCTCACCCGCACCGTCAAGCTCAGCAACCTGCTGTGGATCTTCACCGGGCTGGTGGGTATCTGGGCGCTGACACGCCGTCTGGGCGGCAGCAACCTGGCGGGCTTCGTGGCCACCGGCCTGTGCTTCCAGATCTTCTTCCACGGCAACACCTACATCGACACGCTCTACACCGAGCTGTCCACCGCCACGCTGATGATCTGGGCCACCTACGGCCTGCTGCGGGCGGTGCAGCGGCAGTCGCTGGGCTGGTTCTTCGGCTCGGGCATGCTGATGGGCCTGCTGGCCCTGGGCAAGGCCTCGTTCGCGTACATCGGCGTGGTGGCGGTGCCGCTGCTGATGGCCGCGCTGCTGATCGCCCGGCGCCCCGACCGGTTCGCTTTTTCTCAGGTGATCGTGTGGGGCCTGGTGATGGGCTCTGCGTTCCTGCTCACGCTCTCGCCCTGGGTGGTGCGCAACTACGTGCACTTCGACAACTTCCGCATCACCGAGCGCGGCGGCCTGATCCTGTGGGGCCGCGCCCACATGAACAACATGAGCAACGAAGAGGTGCTCGGCCTGATCTACGACAAGAGCCCCACGCTGTACCGGCGCGCCGTGGCCGGCACCCACCTGGGCGAGGCCCCGGGCGACTTCGAGCGCGGTGGCCGCTGGCAGCGCCTTAACCGCTACCTCTCCACCTTCTGGGAATCCGACCGGCGTGCCGCCTACGAAGGGCATCCCCAGAATGCCGTCAGCTTCCACTACAACCTGGCCGCCCAGTACAACCAGCGGGTGTTCCGCAAGCGCGACGAGGGCCACCCCTATCCCGACCAGGCCGTGGGCGACGAGATGAAGGGCGAGGCCATGGCCATGCTCAAGGAGCGGCCCTGGCGCCATGTCGCGATGACCGTGCCCTTCTTCTGGCACGGGTTCTGGAGCTTCAAGAAGGTCGAGGTGCCGCTGGTGTCCATCGAGACGCAGGACGCCATCGGCGAACTGCTCAACCTGTTCGCCGGTGTGGCCCTGTTCGGCGTGTTCTGCTACGGCCTGTTCCGGCGCCACGCCCAGTGGGTGGCGGTGACCGTGCTGCCGGTGGGCCTGCTGGTGTTCTACGCCTTCCTCAGCCACAACATCCCGCGTTACTCGTCTCCGGCCCATCCCATGATGCTGCTGGCACTGGTGCTGGTGGTGCGCACGCTGTGGCTGCGCTGGCGGCGCCGGCAGCATCCTCCCGGCCCCGAGCGGGTCGTCGGCTGAAATCCTCTCCTTACCCAGGCGTTTCACGACAACGACACGAAACGGCGGCAAAGTGCCCGCTCGTCGTTGGAGTGAACCATGCTGATCAAGACCGAAAAAGGTCGCCTTGAACTGCGCCCGGGCCACCGCAGCCTGGGACAGCGCGAGCGCGCCCTGCTGCTGGTGGCCGATGGCCAGCAGAGCGAATCGAAAATGGCCGAGCTGTTCCAGGGCGATGGCCGACGCCTGATCGACCAGTTGCTGGCCCAGGGCTATCTGCAGCGGCGAACACCGGCTTCGAGCCAGTCCCCGGCGCTGGAACCGCCCCCACCGGCGCGGGCACAGGGCCCTTCCGCGCACGGCGAACAGTTCGCCGGCACCCGTTCGCTGGCCTCCGCCCGCATGTTCCTGTTCGATCTGAGCGAGCGGCTGTTTGCCCCTCGCGACAAGGCGCTGGCCCACCGCTACCGGGATGCGCTGCGCGAGGCGCGCGACCCCCAGGCGATGCTGGCCGTGGGCCGGGCCCTGATCGCCGACGTGGAGGCCCTGGCTGGCAGCGAACGCGCCGACGGCATCAGCGAGCGCCTGGCCAAGCTGCTGCCGGCCCATGTGCTGGAATCGAGCCCTTGACACGCCTGCCGAGCTTCCGCCATCGGTTTTGCGACGTCGCATCCGGTAAACTCCACACATCAGGAGAGCGCTCCCCCGGGGAGCCGCCGAAGGCGCAGGCGGTCGTGGCAACGGCCCTGAACGCTCAGGCAAAAGGACTGATGACCACCGGTTGAATGGCCGGTGTCCCCCACTGGAGAGAGACCGCCGCAGCAGGCGGTCCACCGAAGGAGCAAGTGCGGCATCGCCCGCGCGAATCTCTCAGGTAAAGCGGACAGGGGGGCAGCACACGGATGCACCGTGTCGTCGCTGTGGCCCCGTGCCATGGCATCTGCCCCCACCACCGAGGTCCGCCCGTGTCCGCTCCTGCCGAATCCTCCGCCCTGCTCCAGACCCCGCTGAACGCCCTGCACCTCGAACTCGGTGCGCGCATGGTGCCCTTTGCCGGCTACTCCATGCCGGTGCAGTACCCCGAAGGCCTGATGGCCGAGCACCACCACACACGCCGCGCCGCCGGACTGTTCGACGTGTCGCACATGGGCCAGCTGCTGCTGTCCGGCCCGGACGCCGCGGCGGCCTTCGAGTCGCTGATGCCGGTGGACGTGATCGGCCTGGGTGTGAACAAGCAGCGCTACGGCCTGCTGCTCAACGACCAGGGCGGCATCATCGACGACCTGATGTTCGTCAACCGCGGCGACCACCTCTACGTGGTCGTCAACGGCGCCTGCAAGCACGGCGACCTGGCCCACATCCAGGCCCGCATCGGCGGCCGCTGCACCATCACCCCGCAGTTCGACCGCGCCCTGCTGGCCCTGCAGGGGCCGCTGGCGGTGAGCGCGCTGCAGCGCCTGCTGCCCGGCGTGGAAAACCTGGTGTTCATGACCGGCTCGGCTTTCGGCTGGAACGGTGCCGACCTCTACGCGACCCGCAGCGGCTACACCGGCGAGGACGGTTTTGAAATTTCGGTGCCGGCCGCCAGCGCGGACGCCTTCGCCCGCGCGCTGCTCGCCCAGCCCGAGGTCAAACCCATTGGCCTGGGCGCGCGCAATTCGCTGCGCCTGGAAGCCGGCCTGTGCCTCTACGGCAACGACATCGACACCACGACCACGCCGGTCGAGGCGGCGCTGAACTGGGCGATGCAGAAGGTGCGCCGCACGGGCGGCGAACGCGCCGGCGGCTTCCCGGGCGCCGACGTGGTGCTGGCCCAGCTGGACGGCAGCCGCGCGCTGGCCCGCAAGCGCGTCGGCCTGGTCGCCCTGGAGCGCGTGCCTGTGCGCGAGCACGTCGAGCTGCAGAGCCCGGACGGCCAGAAGATCGGCGAAGTCACCAGCGGCCTGCTCGGCCCCAGCGCCGACAAGCCGGTCGCCATGGGTTACGTCACCCCCGACTGCGCCGCCGCCGGCACGCGCGTGAACGCCATGGTGCGCGGCAAGGCCGTGCCGATGGAGGTCGCGCCCATGCCCTTCGTTCCCAACCGATACTTCCGCGGCTGATTCAGCCCTTTGCAACTTTCTTCACCGGAGCCCACCATGACCACCAAGTACACCGAAGACCACGAATGGATCACCGTTGACGGCGGCATCGCCACCGTCGGCATCACCACCCACGCGCAGGACGCGCTGGGCGACGTGGTGTTCGTCGACCTGCCCGAAGTGGGCAAGAGCTTCGCCCAGAAGGACGTGGCCGGCGTGGTCGAGTCGGTCAAGGCCGCGGCCGACGTGTACATGCCCGTCAGCGGCGAGATCACCGAGGTGAACGAAGACCTGCGCAACGACCCCTCGCTGGCCAACAGCGATCCGCTGGGTGCCGGCTGGTTCTTCAAGGTCAAGCTCAGCGACGCCTCGCAAGTCGACGCCCTGCTGGACGCCACCGCCTACGAATCGTTCACCAAGAACGCCTGATTGTCCCGACCTGATCTGCCGAGAGCCGCGCCATGCTGATGCCGTCCGTCAAACCCCTGGGTGAACTAGAAAACGCCAGCGAGTTCATCGCCCGCCACATCGGCATCAGTGAAGCCGATGAAGCCCACATGCTGTCGGTCATCGGCGAGGCCTCGCGCCGCGCCCTGATCGACTCCATCGTTCCGCGCAGCATCGCGCGCAGCACCGGCATGGACCTGCCGCCCGCCGCCACGGAAGCCGCGGCGCTGGCCGAACTCAAGGCCATCGCCTCGAAGAACAAGGTCTTCAAGAGCTTCATCGGCCAGGGCTACTACGGCACGCACACGCCGGGCGTCATCCTGCGCAACATCCTCGAAAACCCGGCCTGGTACACCGCCTACACGCCCTACCAGGCCGAGATTTCGCAGGGTCGCATGGAGGCGCTGGTCAACTTCCAGACCATGGTGACCGACCTCACCGGCATGGCGATCGCCAACGCCTCCATGCTCGACGAGGCCACCGCCGCCGCGGAAGCGATGACGCTGGCCAAGCGCTCGGTCAAGGCCAAGGGCAGCGTGATCGTGGTCGCCGGCGACGCGCATCCGCAGACCATCGAGGTGATCCAGACCCGCGCCAAGCCGCTGGGACTGACCGTGAAGCTGGCGAACTCGGCCACCGAATGGGCCGAAGCCCTGGCCGCCGACGACTACTTCGCCGTGCTGGCCCAGTACCCGTCCACCAGCGGCCGCATCGACGACCTGCGCGCCGAGGTGCAAACCGTGCACGGCAAGCAGGCCGCCTTCATCGTCGCCGCCGACCTGCTGGCCCTGACCCTGCTGGTGCCCCCGGGCGAATTCGACGCCGACATCGTGGTCGGCACCACCCAGCGCTTTGGCATGCCCATGGGCGCTGGCGGCCCGCACGCCGCCTACATGGCCTGTCGTGACGAGTTCAAGCGCTCACTGCCCGGCCGTCTGGTGGGCGTGAGCGTGGACACCCACGGCAACCCGGCCTACCGCCTGGCGCTGCAGACGCGCGAGCAGCACATTCGCCGTGAAAAAGCCACCTCCAACATCTGCACGGCGCAGGTGCTGCCGGCCGTCGTGGCCAGCATGTACGCCGTCTACCACGGCCCGCAGGGCCTCAAGCGCATCGCCCAGCGCGTGGCCGCCTACACCGCCGTGCTGGCCGCCGGCCTGCAGCAGCTGGGCCACACGCTGACCAGCGAGTCGGCCTTCGACACGCTCACCGTCAAGGCCGCCGACGCCACCCAGGCCCAGGCCATCGTGGCCAAGGCAAGGTCGCAGGGCGCCAACCTGCGCCTGTCCTGGGGCCAGTTCGTCAGCATGTCGCTGGACGAAACCACCACGCGCGAGGACATTGCCCTGCTGTGGTCGGCGTTCGCCGCCGACGGCCAGGCCCTGCCCAGTTTCGACGCCTTCGAGAAGGGCGTGGAGCCGCTGATCCCGGCCGAGTTGCGCCGCACCAGTGCCTACCTGACGCACCCGGTGTTCGACAGCCACCACAGCGAGACCGGCATGCTCCGCTACATCCGCGCGCTGTCCGACAAGGACCTCGCGCTGGACCGCAGCATGATCCCGCTGGGCTCCTGCACCATGAAGCTCAACGCGACCAGCGAGATGATTCCCATCACCTGGCCGGAATTCGCGGGCGTGCACCCCTTCGCCCCGGCCGACCAGCTGGCGGGCTACCAAGAACTTGACGAGCAGTTGCGCGCCTGGCTGTGCCAGGCCACGGGCTACGCCGGCATCAGCCTGCAGCCCAACGCGGGCTCGCAGGGCGAATACGCCGGCCTGCTGGCAATTCAGGCCTGGCACGCCTCGCGCGGCGAGAGCCACCGAAACATCTGCCTGATCCCCTCGTCGGCGCACGGCACCAACCCGGCGTCGGCCCAGATGGTCGGCCTGCAGGTGGTTGTGACCAAGTGCGACGAGAACGGCAACGTGGACATGGCCGACCTCAAGGCCAAGTGCGAACAGCACAGCGCGAACCTGGCGGCGGTGATGATCACCTACCCCAGCACGCACGGCGTGTTCGAGACCACCGTCAAGGAACTCTGCGCCCTGGTGCACCAGCACGGCGGCCGCGTGTACGTGGACGGCGCCAACATGAACGCGCTGGTCGGCGTGGCCGCGCCGGGCGAGTTCGGCGGCGACGTGAGCCACCTGAACCTGCACAAGACCTTCTGCATTCCCCACGGCGGCGGCGGCCCGGGCGTCGGCCCGGTCTGCGTGGTCGAAGACCTCGTGCCCTTCCTGCCTGGTCACGGCCGCGGCGCCGAGCCGGGTGGCGTCTGCGCGGGTGACCGATCCGCCGCCGGGCCGTCCCAAGGCGGATCAGCCCCCTCGGGGGGCAGCGACCCGCGCGAGCGGTGGAGCGTGGGGGCGGTTTCGGCCGCCCCGCTGGGCAATGCGGCCGTGCTGCCGATCAGCTGGATGTACATCCGCATGATGGGCGCCGAGGGTCTGAAGCACGCGACCGAAGCGGCCATCCTCTCGGCCAACTACATCAGCAAGCGTCTGGCCGACCACTACCCCACGCTCTACGCCTCGGCCAACGGTCATGTGGCACACGAGTGCATTCTCGACCTGCGGGGCTTCAAGGAGACCTGCGGCGTGATGGCCGAGGACGTGGCCAAGCGCCTGATGGATTACGGCTTCCACGCGCCCACGCTGAGCTTCCCGGTGGCCAACACGCTGATGGTCGAACCCACCGAGAGCGAGACGCGCGAGGAGCTGGACCGCTTCATCGACGCCATGATCGCCATCCGCGAGGAAATCCGCCGCGTGGAAAAGGGCGAATGGCCGCAGGACGACAACCCGCTGAAGAACGCCCCGCACACCGCGGCCAGCGTGCTCAAGAGCGAGTGGCCCCACCCCTACCCGCGCGAAGTCGCCGCGGTGGCATCTGGCCACGCGGTCAACACCAAGTACTGGCCGTCGGTGGGACGTGTCGACAACGTCTACGGCGACCGCAACCTGTTTTGCAGCTGCGTGCCGGTGAGCGAGTTGGCCTGATCTTCAGGCTGTGCCGGGGACAGCGCCGGTGAGGGGACTCGCCGGCGTTTTTCATTTCTGGGGCAGGCGCCAGCCGGGCAGTTGCCAGTCGAAGGCGATGGCCAGCAGGCGGCTGCCGGTGGCCACGGCGATGCCGGCCAGGCTGGCCAGTTCCGAGCCCAGGCCCAGGGCCCCCAGCCCGAGAAAGGCCACGCTGCCCGCGACCGCGCACAGCGCATAAGGCCGGTGGTCCTGGTACACCTTGGGCACCTCGTTGCACAGCACGTCGCGCGCCACGCCGCCGACGATGGCCGTGGTGGCGCCCATCAGCACGCTCACGCCCGGCGACATGCCGGCGGCCACCGCGATGCCGGTGCCCGAGATGGCGAACAGGCCCAGACCGAACGCGTCGGCCCACTCCATGAGCCGGGTGCCGGTGTCGCGCAACGCCAGCTTCAGCCACCAGGGCGCGGTGACGACCATGGCCAGCACGAGCCAGAGATAGGCCTCGTGTTCGACCCAGAACAGCGGACGACGGTCCAGGAGCAGGTCGCGCACCGTGCCACCGCCGAAAGCGCTGACGAAGGCGACCGAAAACACGCCCACCACGTCCATGCGCTTGCGCATGGCCTCGATCAGGCCCGACATGGCGAAGGCCACCGTGCCGCCCACCTCGATCGCGATCAGCAGAGCCGTGAGTTTCATGCGGCCCCATTCTGGACCAGCCAGCCCGTCAGCCACTCGCGCAGGATGCGCAGGGCCGGGGCTTCCTGGCGCCGGCTGAGCGTGACCAGGCCGAAGCGCGCCGTGGCGTCCAGCGCCGGCGCCATGTCCAGCGGCACCAGCCCCTCGGCCGCGGCGTGCGCGGTCAGCACGATGGCGTGGCTGCGGCGCGCCACCTCCACGATGGTAAGGGTTTCGTCGCTGCGCAGGGTCACCATGTCGTCCGGGTTGGCCTGCGGGCCGTAGCGCCCGATCAGGATGCGCGCCACTTCGTCGCTCAGCGGCGTGGAAGCGATGGGGTAGGCCAGCACGTCCTCTATGGTCGCTGGCCGCCCCAGCTGCAACAGCGGGTGGTCCGGCTGCACCAGGAACCCCGCCGCCAGCTCGAAGACCTGTGCGATGGCGAGGTCGGCCGCGGGCCGCACCGAGCGCACGTCCAGCACCGCCGCGTCCAGCCGCTGGTCGCGCAACGCGTCGACCAGCACGCCGGTGTTGCCGCGCGAGATCTGCAGTTGCAGCTTCGGGTGGTGTTCGCCCATGTGCAACATCAGCGGCGTGGACAGCAACGCACCGGGCCCCGAACTCAGGCCGATGCGCAGCGTGCCGATCAGGCCGGCGTGCAGGCCCTTGCCGGTCTGCTTCAGCGCCTCGGCATCGGCTACCAGCCGGCGCGCGCGTTGCAGCACCTCGTGGCCGAACGACGTGAGGGCGATGCGCCGCCCGAGCCGGTCGAACAGGCGCCCGCCCAGCTCGTCCTCCAGCCCCTGGATGCTGCGCGTGAGCGCGGGTTGGGTGAGGTACAGGGCCTTGGCCGCCTGCACGAAGGCCCCGCGTTCGGCCAGCACCACGAAGTGCCGCAGCTGCACCAGCGTCATCCGAAAACCTCCATGCAAATGCATTGATTGTTGATGATCAATGCATTGGACTTTAAACCGACCGCTTCCTAACATGCAACAAAGTTCATGTTTCAGGAGCGCTTTGCATGGATCGCCTCAGTGACGCCGCCGTCGAACAGTTCATCGCCGTCCGCCGCGACATCCACCGCCACCCCGAGCTGGCCTTCAGCGAGCGCCGCACCGCCGCCCTGGTGGCGGCCCAGCTGGGGGCCTGGGGCTACGAAGTCACGACCGGCCTGGGTGGCACCGGCGTCGTCGGGCAACTGAAGCGCGGCAGCTCGGCCCGCACGCTCGGCCTGCGCGCCGACATGGACGCCCTGCCGATTGCCGAGGCCACCGGCGCGGCCTGGGCCAGCTGCGAGCACGGTGTGATGCACGCCTGCGGCCACGACGGCCACACCGCCATGCTGCTGGCCGCCGCGCACCACCTGGCCCAGCACGGCCGTTTCGACGGCACGCTGAACCTGATCTTCCAGCCGGCCGAAGAAGGCGGCGGCGGCGCGCTCAGGATGATGGAAGACGGCCTGTTCCAGCGCTTCCCCTGCGAGGCCATCTTCGCCATGCACAACATGCCGGGCATCCCGCAGGGCCAGCTGGTGTTCCGCAGCGGCCCGGCCATGGCCTCGTCCGACTACGCCACCGTCACCCTGCACGGCCACGGCGGCCACGGCGCCATGCCGCACAAGGCGACCGACGTGGTGGTGGCCGCGGCCTCGCTGGTGATGGCGCTGCAGACCGTGGTCTCGCGCCACGTCGACCCGCTGCAGCCGGCCGTGGTCACCGTGGGCGCCATCCACGCGGGCGAGGCCAACAACGTGATCCCGGCCGAGGCGCGGCTGGAAATCAGCGTGCGCACGCTGGCCCCGCAGGTGCGGCGCAGCGTGGAACAGCGCATCCGCGAACTGGTGCAGTTGCAGGCCCAGAGTTTCGGCGTGCGTGCCGAGATCGCCTGGCGTGCCGGCTACGCGGTGCTGGTCAACGACTCGGCGCAGACCGCCCGTGCCCTGGCGGTGGCGCAGAAGCACTTTCCTGCGGAGCAGGTGAATCCGCAGGGCCCGATGGTCAGCGGCAGCGAGGACTTCGCCTTCATGCTCGAACGCGTGCCGGGCAGCTACCTGTTCATCGGCAACGGCGCGGACGGCGAGCCCGGCGCCTGCATGGTGCACAACCCGGCCTACGACTTCAACGACCTGAACATCGCCCCCGGTGCAGCCTACTGGGTCGCGCTGGTGCAGGACCTGCTTTCCCCCACCCCCTGAGCCCCCTCGGCATTTTCACGCCCACACCGGAGAGACACCATGAACGCCCGCATCCGCATCCACTTCGCTCTGGCCGCCGCCGCGCTGGCCACCTCCGGCATGGCCGGCACCGCCGCCGCCCAGACCTTCCCGTCCAAGCCGGTGACGCTGATGGTGCCCTACCCTGCGGGCGGTCTGTCGGACGTGATCGCGCGCTCGGTCAACACCACCCTGGGCAAGCAGCTGGGCCAGCCGGTGATCGTGGAAAACCTGGGCGGCGCCAGCGGCTCCATCGCCGCCACCAAGGTGCTCGGTGGTCCCAGCGACGGCTACACCATCTTCCAGGGTTCACCCAACGAGCTGATCCTCGCGCCGCTGGCGATTTCGTCCATCAAGTTCAAGAGCGAGGACTTCCGCCTGGTGCAGATGATCGCCACCGCCCAGATCGCCTTCCTGGCCAAGAAGGACCTGCCGGTGAACAGCGTGGACGAGTTCCTGGACCACGCGCGCAAGGCCGCCAAGGACGGCAAGCCGCTGACCTTTGCCAGCGTCGGCCCCGGTTCGTTCTACCACCTGCTGGGCGAGCACCTGTCGAAAGTCACCGGCATCCCGATGATCCACGTGCCCTACAAGGGCGCGGCCCCCGCCGAGCAGGACCTGATGGCCGGCCAGGTCGATTTCTTCCTCGCGCCCTATGGCAAGAAGTACGACGAGATGCACAAGACCGGCCGCGTCAAGGTGCTGGCCATGCTCAACGGCGAGCGGCTGGACAGCGTGAAGCAGTACCCGGCCGTCAGCGAAAGCAAGCAGCTCAAGGACTTCACCTTCAAGATCTGGACCGGCTACTTCGTCAAGAAGGACACCCCGGAACCCGTGGTGACCGCGCTGCACAAGGCCATCACCGGCACGCTGGGCGACCCGGCCGTGCACGCCGCGCTGGAAGCCAACAGCCAGCTGCTGCCGAAACCGCAAACCCTGGCCGAAGCCGACAAGGCCTACACGGACGGCACCCAACAATTCCGGGCCATCGTCAAATCCATCGGACTGCAGGCACAATAAGCGCCTTTCTTCCGTCGATCGGGAGAGCCCGGCCCCGCGAGGGGAACCGGCGCCGAAGGAGCAACCGCCCCGGAAACTCTCAGGCAAAAGGACCGATCGGCGTTCAGCGCGCTCACAGCGCCACACTCTGAAGAGCGGCCGGGATTCGTCCCCCGGCCCACCGCAGGAGCAAGCCCGCCGGCATGGCGGGTGAATCTCTCAGGTCACAAACAGAGGGGGTCATGGTCCGCACACGGTGTGCGGGTCGTGCCCATCCCTGTTTGACGGCCTTTCCTGAGAGATTTCCTATGGCCCAGTCCACCCACATCATCGTCATCGGCGGCGGCATCACCGGCGTCACCAGCGCCTACGCCCTGTCCCGCGAAGGCCACCAGGTCACCCTGATCGAACAGCACCGCTACGCGGGCATGGAAACCAGCCACGCCAACGGCGGGCAACTGTCGGCCTCCAACGCCGAAACCTGGACCCACCCGTCCACGCTCATCAAGGGCATCAAGTGGATGCTCAAGGCCGACGCGCCGCTGCTGGTCAACCCCAAGCCCAGCTGGCACAAGCTCAGTTGGTTCGCCGAGTTTGCGGCCGCCATCCCCAAGTACCGCGACAACACCATCGCCACCGCGAAGCTGGCCATTGCCGCGCGCGAGCACCTGTTCGGCTGGGCACAGGCCGAGGGCATTCACTTCGACCTGAAGAAGCAGGGCATCCTGCACATCTACCGCGACAAGGCGGGCTTCGACCACGCGGGAGAAGTCTCCAAGCTGCTGGCCGAAGGCGGCCTGCCACGCCGCGCCGTCACCCCCGACGAGATGCGCGCCATCGAGCCCACGCTGGCCGGTGACTACTACGGGGGCTACTTCACCGAGAGCGATTCGACCGGCGACATCCACAAGTACACCCACGGCATGAGCCTGGCCTGCGAACGCCGCGGCGTGCGACTGCTGACCGGCCGCGCCGTGGCGCGCGTGCAAAGCACGGGCAAGACCGCGCACGTCACCCTCGCCGACGGCGAGGTGGTGAGCGCGGACGCGGTCGTGGTGTGCGCCGGCGTGCACAGCCGCGCCATCGGCGCGCAGCTGGGCGACCGCCTCAACGTCTACCCAGTCAAGGGCTACTCCATCACCGTCATGCTGAACGACGCGCAGAGCCAGGCCGCTGCGCCGAATGTGAGCCTGCTCGACGACGAGACCAAGCTGGTCACCAGCCGCCTGGGCGCGGACCGCTTCCGCGTCGCCGGCACGGCCGAGTTCAACGGCTTCAACCGCGACATCCGCGCCGACCGCATCAAGCCGCTGGTGGACTGGGTCAACCAGTGTTTCCCGGGGGTGAGCACGCGCCGCGTGGAGCCCTGGGCCGGCCTGCGGCCCATGATGCCGGACATGCTGCCCCGCGTCGGCCCCGGCCGCCTGCCCAACGTGTTCTACAACACCGGTCACGGACACCTCGGCTGGACGCTCTCGGCCATCACCGCGCACCAGCTGGCCGGCCACGTCGCGCAGTGGGAAGATGCGCGCTCGGGTCGCGCTGCGGTCCGACCGGCCCTGGCCTGACGCACGCCACACCACAACAACCAGGAGACTCCCATGGCGGTATCGGCTTTCGACCTGTTCAAGATCGGCATCGGTCCCAGCAGCTCGCACACGGTCGGTCCCATGCGCGCCGCGCGGCTGTTCGCGCAAGGACTGGAGAGCGCCGGCCTGCTGCCCTCCGTGGTTCGGGTGCAGTGCGCGCTCTATGGCTCGCTGGGCGCCACCGGCCGCGGCCACGGCAGCGACAAGGCGGTGCTGCTGGGCCTGTGCGGGCACGAGCCGGAGTCGGTGCCCATTGAATCGGTCGAGCCCACTGTGCGCGCCATCCGCGAACAGGGGCGCATTGCGCTCATGGGCACGCGCACCATCGCCTGGGCCGACCGCGAGGACCTGACCCTGCACCGCCAAGCCCTGCCGCTGCACGCCAACGGCATGCGCCTCGCCGCGTGGGACGCGGCGGGCGCGGTGCTGTCCGAGCGCACCTTCTACTCGGTGGGTGGCGGCTTCGTGGTGAGCGAAGAGGTCATGGCCGATGGCCAACGGCAGAAGGTGATCGCACCCGACGTCACCCAACTGCCCATTCCTTTTCGCACCGGCGACGAACTGCTGCAACGCTGCCGCGAACACGGCCTGTCCATCGCGGGCGTGATGCGCGCCAACGAGCGCCACTGGCGCAGCGACGACGACATCCGCGCCGGCCTGCTGCGCATCTGGGACGTGATGCAGGCCTGCGTGCAACGCGGCTGCAGCACCGACGGCGTGCTGCCCGGTGGCTTCAAGGTGCGGCGCCGCGCGCCCGCGCTGTTCCGCGACCTCACCGGCCACCCCGAGAAGGCGCTGACCGACCCGCTGGCCGTGCTCGACTGGGTCAACCTCTACGCACTCGCGGTGAACGAAGAAAACGCCGCTGGTGGCCGCGTGGTCACCGCGCCCACCAACGGCGCGGCCGGCATCGTGCCGGCGGTGCTGCACTACTACCGGCGTTTTGTCCCCGGATCGAACGACGACGGCGTGGTGGACTTCCTGCTCACCGCCGCGGCCATCGGCATCCTCTACAAGGAGAACGCCAGCATCAGCGGCGCCGAGGTCGGCTGCCAGGGCGAAGTGGGTGTGGCCTGTTCCATGGCGGCCGCCGCCCTGTGCGCGGTGCTGGGCGGCACGCCGGAGCAGGTGGAAAACGCAGCCGAGATCGGCATGGAACACCACCTCGGCCTGACCTGCGACCCGGTCGGCGGCCTGGTGCAAATCCCCTGCATCGAACGCAACGCCATTGCCTCGGTCAAGGCCATCAACGCCGCGCGCATGGCGCTGCGTGGCGACGGCACCCACCACGTCAGCCTGGACAAGGTCATCAAGACCATGCGCGAGACCGGCGCGGACATGAAGACCAAGTACAAGGAAACGGCGCGCGGCGGCCTGGCCGTCAACATCGTGGAGTGTTGACCCCGACGCCCGCCTGGCCGACCCTTGTCGGCACAATCGGGGCATGACAGCCGCCGCCTTCCGCGTGCTGAGCCTCATCCCGCCGATGACGCAGCTCAACACGCCCTACCCGTCCACCGCCTACCTGACCGGTTTCCTGCGCTCGCGCGACATCGATGCGGTGCAGGAAGACCTGGCGCTGGCGCTGGTGCTCAAGCTGTTCACACCCGCCGGGCTGGAGGCGCTGCGCGGCTGCGCACTGGCCCAGCCCGAGGCACAGCGCACGGCCAGTGTGCACAGCTTCCTCGACCAGTTCGAGGCCTACCGCGCCACCATTGGCCCGGTGATCGCCTACCTGCAGGGGCGCGATTCGACCCTGGCCTACCGCATCGCCGCGCGCGGCCTGCTGCCCGAGGGGCCGCGCTTTTCCGCGCTGGAGAACTACGTGGACGACGGCAGCGGCGACCCGCTGGGCTGGGCCTTCGGTGCCCTGGGCGTGCAGGACAAGGCGCGCCACCTGTGCACGCTCTACCTCAACGACCTGTCGGACGTGATCCGCGACGCGGCGGACGAGCGCTTCGAGTTCGTGCGCTACGCCGAGTCGCTGGCCAGCAGCCAGCCCAGCTTCGACCCGCTGGCCGACGCATTGGCCGCGCCACCCACCCTGGTGGACGAGCTGCTGCACGACCTGACCCTGGCCGCCCTGCACCGCCACCAGCCCGCCCTGGTGCTGCTGTCCGTGCCCTTCCCCGGCGCCATGTACGCGGCCCTGCGCATCGCTCAGACCATCAAGGCGCAGAACCCGCACGTGCGCATCGGCTTGGGCGGCGGCTTTGTCAACACGGAGCTGCGGGAACTGAAGGACCCGCGCGTGTTCGACTTCGTCGACTACGTGACCCTGGACGCGGGCGAGCGGCCGGTGCTCTCGCTGATCGAGCACCTGCACGGCGGGCGCGGCAAACAGCGCCTGCAGCGCACCTTCCTGCGCGAGAACGGCGAGGTGAAGTACGTGAACCTGGCCGAGCCCGACATTCCGTTTGAAGACGTGGGCACGCCCACCTGGGACGGCCTGCCGATCGACCGGTATCTGAGCCTGCTGGACATGCTCAACCCCATGCACCGGCTCTGGAGCGACGGCCGCTGGAACAAGCTGACCGTGGCGCACGGCTGCTACTGGAAGAAGTGCAGCTTCTGCGACGTGAGCCTGGACTACATCGGCCGCTACGAGACAGCCACCGCGTCCACCCTGGCCGACCGCATCGAGAAGATCGTGCAGGAAACCGGCCAGACCGGCTTCCATTTCGTCGACGAGGCCGCGCCGCCCAAGGCGCTGAAGGCGCTGGCCGAGGAACTGATCCGCCGCGACCTGCAAATCAGCTGGTGGGGCAATATCCGCTTCGAGAAGACCTTCACCCCGGAGCTGAGCGAGCTGCTGGCGCAAAGCGGCTGCATCGCCATGAGCGGCGGGCTGGAGGTCGCGAGCGACCGGCTGCTGAACCTGATGAAAAAAGGCGTGAGCGTCGAGCAGGTGGCGCGGGTGACCAAGGGCTTCACCGACGCTGGCATCCTGGTGCACGCCTATCTCATGTACGGCTTCCCGACGCAGACCCTACAGGACACGGTGGACGCGCTCGAATACGTGCGCCAGCTGTTCGAGAACGGCTGCATCCAGAGCGGCTTCTTCCACCGCTTTTCCTGCACGGTGCACTCACCGGTCGGCATGGACCCGGCGGCCTACGGCGTCGAACTGATCCCGCTGCCCGAGGTGAGCTTCGCCAAGAACGACATCGGCTTCACCGACCCCACGCCCATGCCGCCCGGCGTGGACCACGACGTGCTGGGCCAGGGCCTGCGCAAGGCCATCTACAACTACATGCACGGTCTGTGCGTGGAAGACGACGTGCGCCGCTGGTTCGAGCACCTGCCCTGCCAGGTGCCGCGGCCCACGGTCAAGCGCGGCAAGATCTCGAAGGCGCTGGCGGCGCACCACTGACCCTATCGGAGAACGACCCATGAAACTGATCGGCATGCTCGATTCGCCCTACGTGCGCCGGGTCGCCATTTCCCTGCAGCTGCTGGACCTGCCGTTCGAGCACCAGTCGCTGTCGGTGTTCCGCACCTTCAGCGAGTTCAGCCAGATCAACCCGGTGGTGAAAGCGCCCACCCTGGTGTGCGACGACGGCACGGTGCTGATGGACTCGACCCTGATCCTGCAGTACGCCGAAGCACTGGCCGGGCGCAGCCTCTTGCCTTCCGAGCCGAGGGCTCTGGCGCAGGCTTTGCGCACCGTCGGACTGGCTCTGGCCGCCTGCGAGAAGTCCGTCCAGATCGTCTATGAACACGGTCTGCGTCCGGCCGAAAAACTGCACCAGCCCTGGCTGGACCGCGTGACCGGCCAGTTGCTGGCGGCCTGCGACGGACTGGAACAGGCCATGCCCGGCAGCATGGACCAGGCCGGCGTGAGCACCGCCGTCGCCTGGGAGTTCATCCAGAAGATGGTGCCGCATGTCGTGCCGGCCGTTCGCTACCCGAAGCTGGTCGCGTTCTCGCGGACCGCCGAGGCGTTGCCCGCCTTCGTGGCCGCGCCTCACGGTGACAGCACGTACCGCGCAGGCTGAGAACGCAGCCGCAGTGAAAAGCGACTTCAAAGGCAACAAGGCCCGCCTGCCCAGCAAGCCCTGCGTGGTCTGTGGCCGGCCCATGAGCTGGCGCAAGGCCTGGGCCAGGAACTGGGATGAGGTGAAGTACTGCTCGGACGCCTGCCGCGCGCGCAAGAACGCGCCAACCTCCCATGGCTGAGCAGCCCATCTCCCCGATCCGCCACCTGGTCCTCGTGCTGGGCGATCAGCTGGACCATGACAGCGGTGCTTTCGACGGCTTCGACCCCGCACAGGACGTGGTGTGGATGGCCGAGGTGGCCGAAGAGTCGACCCACGTCTGGTCTTCGAAACCGCGCATCGCGGTCTTCCTGAGCGCCATGCGGCACTTCGCCGACGAACTGCGCGAACGGGGCCTGCCGCTGAGCTACGTCCGGGTGGACGACGCAGGCAACACCGGCACCCTGGCCGGCGAACTGCAACGGGCCATCGCCGAGTGGCGGCCCGGACAGCTGGTGATGACCGCCCCCGGCGACTGGCGCGTGCTGCAGGCGCTGCGCGCTGTGGCGGCACAGACCACCCTGCCGATGGACCTGCGCGACGACACGCACTTCTTTTCCACCGTGCGCGAGTTCGCCGCGCACGCCAGGAGCCGCAAGCAACTGCGGCTCGAATACTGGTACCGCGAACTGCGGCAGAAACACGGCGTGCTGATGGACGGGAAGCAGCCGGCGGGAGGCCAGTGGAACTTCGACGCCGACAACCGCGAG
Organism: Hydrogenophaga pseudoflava; assembly: GCF_031020795.1. Classification (GTDB taxonomy): domain Bacteria; phylum Pseudomonadota; class Gammaproteobacteria; order Burkholderiales; family Burkholderiaceae_C; genus Hydrogenophaga; species Hydrogenophaga pseudoflava_A. The sequence goes on along the minus strand of NZ_JAVHJP010000004.1, from coordinate 474,576 downwards.
AGCTTCGGCAAGGCCGGCCCGCAGAACGTGCCACCGCCGTTCTTCGTGGCGCCTGACTCGATCACGCGCGGGGTCATCGATCTCGTCAGCGCGCGCTTTGCCGACCACCCGGGTTCGCTGCACAGCTTCGCCTGGCCCGTCACCCGAACGGACGCCCTGCGCGCGCTTCACGACTTCATCGAAAACCGCCTGCCGCTGTTCGGCCAGTACGAAGACGCGATGTGGTCCGGCGAGGTGTGGCTCTGGCATTCGCAGCTGAGCGCGGCGCTCAACCTCAAGCTGCTGAACCCGCGCGAGGTGGTGACCGCGGCCGAAGCCGCGTACCGCCGCGGACACGCGCCGCTGGCGGCGGTGGAAGGCTTCGTCCGCCAGATCCTGGGCTGGCGCGAGTACGTGCGCGGCATCTACTGGACGCAGATGCCCGGCTACCTGGATCGCAACGCGCTGGACGCCCAGGCCCCGCTGCCCACCTGGTACTGGACCGGCGAGACCGACATGGCCTGCCTGCGCGAGGCCATCAAGCAGACGCTGGCGCACGGCTACGCGCACCACATCCAGCGCCTCATGGTCACCGGCCTGTACGCGCTGCTGCTGGGCGTGCGGCCGCTGGCCGTTCATGAGTGGTACCTGAGCGTCTACGTGGACGCGGTGGAATGGGTGGAACTGCCCAACACCCTGGGCATGAGCCAGTACGGCGACGGCGGCCTGCTGGGCAGCAAACCCTATGTGGCCACGGGCAAGTACATCCAGCGCATGAGCAACCACTGCCGCGGCTGCCGCTTCGACCCGGCCCAGAGCACAGGACCGAAGGCCTGCCCCCTCACCACGCTGTACTGGGACTTCCTGATGCGGCACGAGGCGCTGCTGCGGCAGAACCCGCGCATGGCCATGCAGATGAAGAACCTGGACCGGCTGGAGCCCGAAGCACGCGAGGCGATCGCCACGCAGGCCAGGGCGCACCGGGCTGCCCAGACCTGACAGCGCCAACGAGCGGCTGGTGCAGCGAGGCCGGTGCGGGCCTCAGCGCAGCATCTGGAAGTACGCCGTGGTCACCGCCACCTGCGACTCGTCCAGCGTGGTTTCGACCGTGCTGCCAAAGGCCATGCGGTCGTTCAGGGGCCAGACCTGGCCGGTGGTCACCGCCGTGGAGTTCGCCAGCGAGATGTCGCGCAGCTTGCCGAACCGGGCGTCGCCCTTGCCATCCACCTGCTGGTCCAGCAGCGACACCAGCGAGAAGGTCACGTTCTGCATCGACATCACGTTGCGCGTGCGGGTCACGTAGGTGCCCACGGTGGCGCCAGGCTCGGCCCAGGCCACGCTCTGGAAGCAGACCTGCACCTCCTGCGGGTTGCCGTTGCTGTCGAGGTAGGCGTAGCGGTCCTGCTGACCCTCGGTGCGGCCCTCTGGCAGGCGCACGCCGGCGGCCAGGAAGGCATTGATCAGATCGTCGCCGCACAGCGCGGTGCCCGCGGGCGCGGTGTTGCCGTTGACGCGACCGGTCGGGTCGGTGGGGTTGTCGCCCGGCGGGTAGCCCACGCCGGTGACGTAGGCCTCGTAGGCCAGTTGCCAGCCCTGCACGAAGTCGGTCGACAGCCGCTGGTACGACGCGTTGCGCTGCAGGTCGCGCCCCACCGCCACCGCCCCCAGCAGCAGGCCGATCACCAGCAGGGCCACGCCCAGTTCGATCAGGGTGAAGCCGCGCTGCCGGGCCAGGCCGGGCCGGCGAGCAGAGAAGGAAGGTTTGTTCATGGGTTTCACCTCGGGGTCCGCCGCGTTCAGAAGCCGATGGCGTCGGCCCGCAGGGCATTGCGGTTCACGGAAATGGAAAGGTCGGTCGCGGCCGTGGTGCGCGCGGCGAAATCGGCGTGGTCCTGCTGGGCCGCCGTCAGCGCCTCCACCGACAGCACCATCGAAGCCGCGGCCGCGGCCGTGCCCGCCACCGCCGCCACGATGCCGGCGGCGGCCAGACCGATCTGGAACGAGCGCGCACCCGCGCTCATCGTGGTGTCGCCCACGGCCGACAGCATCTCCTTGGCCGCGTCCAGATCGGCCGAGACGGCGCCTGCAATCCCCGCCGCCGATGCGGCCACATCGGCCTCGGCCAGACGGATCGCCACGTAGAGCTGGTCGCGGTAGTCGTACAGCGCACGCTCCATCACCAGTGCGCCGGTGGCCGCGTTGAAGTGGGCGTGTGATGCGGCAGACAGCGCGCCGCCGCAGCGCAGTTCCGAAAACAGCTCGGCCGCGCTCATTGCGATCACCTGGTCGTCGTAGGCGTCGCTGATGGTGGTCCGGGGTGCGGCGAAGGTCGGGTCGGCGTCGCTGGCCGCAGCATTCAGGCCGTCGAAGGCCAGCCCGTTGCCGTCGGCGTCCAGCATGCCCGGCGCCGCAATGACGAAGGCCACCGCCCGGCGCGAACCGGAGGCCGACACCGCCAGCCGCCCGGCCGGCCCCGCCAGCGCGTCGGTCGAAGTGTTAAGCGCCAGGCACAGGTCGATCTGGTTGACCGACTGCGCGCCACCCACCGGACACGGGGGGCTGTTGGCGGCGTTGCAGGCGGCGTTCAGCGGGTCGGTGCCGCTGGTGGCCTCGGTCGCACCGAGCTGCACGGTGGCGAGCGACGGGATCGGCGGCATGTTGGGGTTGGGACCGTTGCCGTTCTGCGGGCGCGGGTTCGGCGTCAGTGCGCGCAGGGGGTTCATGCGGTCCAGCGCCACCGCCAGGTCGCGGTCACCGGCCGCGGTGGCCGAGGCCTCGCGGTACACGCCGTAGCGCAGACGGCCCGCCTCCGGACGCGGCAGGCCCAGGGTCTGCCAGGGCACGTAGCCCACCTGGCGCAGGCCGGCCCCCGCCGCGCAGGACTCGACCCCGTTGGCGTCGGTGGCCGGGCACGGCAGGCGGTGCTGTGCATGGGCAAAGCCCACCAGGGCATCGCGCGCCTGCAGCTGCACGTCCATCTGCGCGGTGCCGACCCGCTGGCGTTCCTGGAACTGCCAGTACACCACCGCGCCGAGCAGCACCAGGCCCAGCGCCAGCAGCGCAACGGAAAGCTCGACGAGCGAAAAGCCCGCCTGGCGGCGTTTCATCATGGGTTGAGTCCCTTCCGGTCGACCACCTCCGCGTTGTCAAGTGCGTCGGCCAGGGTGTCGTAGACATGGATGGCGTAGGCGTTGCCGGCCACCAGCTTGTCGCGGGCGGCCTGCAGGTCTTCCTGGGCCGCCGTCAGGTCCTGCGCGGCCAGCACCGTCTCGGCGATGGACGCCGCCACGTTGACCGCGGCCATCACCACCACGAAGGCGGTCACGCCTTCGGTGTTGGCCGCCGAGGCGATGCTGAGCACCGCGCTGGTGGTGGCCAGGGCCAGGCCCATGGCGGCCAGGGCCACGCCCGATTCGGCGCCGTCCACCGCGGACTCGGCCTGGTCGATGTCGAAGCGCAGCAACGACCAGTACTGCTGCATCACCCGCGCGGTGTCGTAGGCCGCGTAGCTCGACTGCATGGCCACCTGCAACTCGCTCAGGCGCACCGCGCAGCCCAGCCGAGCCGACAGGTCGCCCGGGCCGACGGCGAGCATGAGGTCGTCGTAGTTGAGGTCCTGCGAGCGGCCCGGCAGGTCGAAGCGGAAGCTGGCGCTGGCCCCTTCGGCGTTGTTGCCGTCGAACTGGCGGTTCGCACCCGGGTGGGCGATCACGAAGCCCACCGGCACGCTGCCGCCGGTGGCACCGGCCCGCAGCACACCCGAAGCAGCGCTGTTGGCCGCCAGGCGGCGCACCACGGCACACCAGTCCAGCCCGTTGACCACCGGGCGCCGGGCGACCGCGGCGGCGTAGGAAGCGCCCACCCGGGCGCCCGCAGCGGTCACGTCGGCCGGCACAGGGCTGAGCGCGGGAAACACCGGCACCTCGGTGAAGGTGAGGCCGAAGTCGGGCCAGTCCTGGGCCGCAGGCAAGACCGCCAGGTCCGCGCCGCCGCCCCGGTTGGCGCCGTAGTGCAGCGCCGCCAGTTCGCTGCCCATGCCCAGTGTGCGCCAGGGAAAGCGCACCGCGGTCGCGCTGCCGCAGGCTTCGACGCCGTCGGTGCCGGCGGCCGGGCACGGCAGGCGGTGGTTCGCCAGCAGGAAGCCTTCGACACCCGCCTGGGCCTCGTTGAGCTGGCGCTGCATGTCGGTGCGTTCCATCGGCGCCTGCGTGGTCGCCACCCAGCGCCAGGCGATCACGCCGATGATGCCGATGGCCACCAGGGCCACACCCATCTCCACCAGGGAGAAGCCACGCTGTCTGAACGGTGGCCGCCTCATCGCGTGCCCCCCTTGATGTCCACGTTGATCAGGATGCTTTCTGCGGCGGCGGGCGGCATCGGCGTGACACCCGAGCCCGTGATGTTGCAGGGCGGCGGGTTGGCCACCTGGGCCGCCAGCGAGTCGTAGGAGTCCTGCGCCGCATCGATGCGGTCGTCCGCGGCGTCCAGCGAATCCTGCAGCGCGTCGATCTCCCGCTGGATCTGCTCCGGCCGGAAGTAGCGGCTGTCCGGCCCTGGGGCCTGGGTCACGTTGGTGGCCGGCCCGAACAGGTCGTAGAGCGCGCTCTGGATCGCCGAATAGGTGTTGATGTCTCCGGGCTGGCAGACGTTGATGGCGGTGGTGGCGCAGGCCCAGACCACGCTGGGCAGCACCTGGAGCTGGTAGCGGCCCGGGTTCTGCAGGCTGTTGTAGTTGCTGGCGTAGGACGACTGGGCCGAGGTGATCGAGGTCAGGGCGGCGCTCTGCGCGGCCTGCGCGGCGGCCAGGTCGGACTGCGCTTGAGAGAGGTTGGTGACGGCGCGGTTGTACTCGTTCTGCAGGGCGGTGGCGTCCTGCAGCAGCGACAGGCGCGCGGTCTTCTCCAGACGCTGCTGCTGAAGGGCCGCCCGGGTGGTCGTGTTGGTCTCGGCCGCGATTTGCGTGTCCAGCGCCGCGATCTCCGACTGCAGCTGGCTGATCATCGAGGCGCGGTTGGCGATCATGTTCGCGTAGTCGTCGCGGGTGGCGGTCCAGTTGGTCACCGCGTCCTGGTAGAGCTGCACCCGGGCCGTCGCGTCGGAGTAGTTGCTGTTGGCGGTGCCCCAGGTGCCGGCCGACGAGATCACCGCGTCGACCCGGCCGTCGATGCTCGACCAGGGGTAACCCCAGCGCACCCAGAAGCGCAGGTTGGCGATGGCCTGGTTGCGCGCCGCGATCGCGTTGTTCAGCTCGATCTGCTTGGCCGCGATCTGATTCACGATGGCCTGGCGGTCGGCGATGGCGTCGTTGAGCTCGCCCTGCGCCTGGTTGAGCTGGGTCGTCAGGTCGGGCACCGTGCAGCTCAGCGACGAGGCGTTGACCGTGCTGTCGGCCAGCGCCAGCGCGTTGCCGGCCAGCACGGCGGCCGTCACGTTGGCGGCGATGGAGGCCACGTTGGCCACGATCACGCCGGCCGTGAGCGCCGCCGACGCGGTGTGGATGCCGGCGGCCGCGCAGGCGTTGGCCGCGATGCCCAGCGAGGCAATGCAGATGGCCCACTCGCCGGCGGCGTTGCCGGCGTCGCTGACGCCCTCCAGCACCACGGCCGCGGTTTCCACCGCGGTGATGGCGGCACCGATGGAGGCGAAGATGATGGCGCGCCGGGCCGACTCGATGTTCTCCTGCTTCATCTCGTCGACCGAGCTGGAGATGTCGTGCGCCAAGGCCACGGTGTTGATGGAATCGGTCAGCACGCTGCAATGGAAGGCCGTCTGCAGGGATGCAAAGGGCCGGTCGAGCACGATGTCGTCGTAGGCCGCCAGGATCGGGCTGCGCTGCGGGTCCTCCAGCACGCTGGTGGCGCCGGTGTTGGCGCCGTCGAACAGCGAGCCGTCGCCGTCGGTGTCCTCGTCGCCCGGGTGGGCCAGGGCGTAGGCCACGGTGCGCGCGGGTGCCGCGTTCACTTGCGCCATGCCGGCGGCCAGCGCGGTGTCTGCGCCAGCCTGCAGGCGCTGGCAGAAATCGGCCAGGGTGCGGATGTTGGCCTGGTAGGTGCCCGCCGTGGGCGTCTCGCGCATGGCGAAGAAGCTGGCGCCGTCGTCGTCGTATTCGAGCGGGCGCCAGGCATCGTCCAGCACCGTCAGGTCGAAGTCGCCCGCGCCCCGCTGCACCAGGTAGCGGATCTGGCCGATGTCCACGCCCGGATCGGCGCCGGCCATGCGCAGCGTGGTGGCGGGCAGCCAGCCCTTCTGTTCGGTGCCGCCGCAGTCCTCCACCCCGTCGCGGTCGGTGTCGGGGCACGGCAGGCGGCGCGCCACGGTGACGAAGGTCTGCAGCGCCTGGTCGGCCTGCGACAGGTGCAGGCGTTCCAGCCGCGCGTTTTCAACGGCGGTGCGCTCGCGCCATTCCAGGTATCCCATGGTCGCCAGGCCGCCCAGCACCGCGATGAGCAGCATCACCTGCAGCAGGCCGAAGCCACGCTGCACGGTGCGGCGCGAAGGCAGGGACACCCGCAGGGCCATCAGCCGCCTCCCATGGACTGGCTGACCGACTGGCGCACCAGGTCGTAGATCGGCAGCAGCAGCGCCACGATCAGGAAGATGAACAGGCCGCCGGCCAGCAGGATCAGCGCCGGCTTGACGATCTCTCCCAGCGACCTCACCACCACGTCCAGGCGCTTGCGGTATTCGTCGGAAAGGCGGTCGAGCTGCTTTTCCAGCGAACCCGACTCCTCGCCCACCGAGATCATGCGCACGGCCATGGGAGGGAAGCCGCCCACGCGGCGCATCGAGGCGCCGATGCCCTCGCCGCGCGCCACGCCGTCGCGCACCTTGATCAGGCGGGCGCGGTAGTACTCGTTGGAAGTGGCGCGCGAGAGCACGTCCAGGCTCATCATGAAGTCCAGGCCCGCCCGCACCAGCAGCGAGAGGTGCTCGGTGATGAAGGCCATGCCCGACGAGGTCGAGAGCGTGCGCAGGATGGGCAGGCGGTGCATCAGCTCGTGGCAGCCCTGCTTGAACCTGGGCACCGAGCGGTAGAGCCAGACCAGGGCCACCACCAGCAGCACCACGCCGATGGCCACCAGCAGCAGGTACTGCACCAGCACGTCGGACACGTTGATCAGCCACTGCGTCAGCGGCGGCAGCTTGGCGCGCAGCTGCTTGAACAGCTGGGCCAGGTTGGGCACCACGTAGTAGAGCCAGAAGAAACCCACGGCCATGATGGACGCCAGCACCAGCGTCGGGTAGATCATGGCGGTGCGGATGTCGCGCTTGATGTCGATCAGCCGCTCCACGTGGGCCGCCGACTCCAGCAGCATCCTGGGCAGCGCGCCCGACTCGTCACCGATCTCGGCCAGGTTGCGCACCGTCTCGGGAAAGACGTCGGGGTGGCGCGAGAAAGACTGCGTGATGCGCATGCCCGAGCCCATGTCGGTGTGCACGCGGCGCGCGATGTCGGCCACGCCGGGGTGGCCCGACTGGTCCTCGATCAGGGTGCGCAGGGCTTCCATCATCGGCACGCCGGCGTCGAGCATGATGCCCATGTCGCGCAGGAAGCCGGCCAGGTCCACCGGCCGCACATGGCCGGCAAACAGCTTGCGGCGCAGGTCGTCGAGCATCGACATCCATTGCGGCAGCCGCTTGAGCGTGAGCACGGTGCCCTCGGTCTGCTGCTCCAGGCGCAGGCGCGCCGAGTGGTCGCGCTCGACCAGCAGCCGCAGGAAGCCGGACTGGACCTTGCCGTGCGGCAGCAGGACCCGGTAGAAGTAGGTGCGCAGACCTGCGGTGCTCATGGTCAGTCCAGTCCGATGGCGCGACGGATCTCGTCCATCGTGGTTTCACCGGCCAGCACGCGCCGCCGGGCCAGCCGCTCCATGGGCTTGAGGCCGCCGGCCTCGGCCAGCTCGCGCAGGCGCGCACGCGGCGCCTCGGCCACGATGGCGTCGGCCAGCTCGCGGCGCACGGTGAGGATCTCGTACACCGGCACGCGGCCGCGGTAGCCGCTGCCGCGGCAGTGGTTGCAGCCGGTGCCGTGGAACACCTGCTCGACCTCCTCGCCCAGCCAGCGGCGCTCTTCGTCTGTGGCTGCGCGGCTGGTCTTGCAGTGCGGGCAGATGCAGCGCACCAGGCGCTGGTTGATCACCGCCACCAGGTTCTCGGCCACGGTTTCAGCGTCCACGCCCAGCAGGCGCAGCCGGGGCACGACGCCGAAGATGCCGCCGACGTGCAGCGTCGAGAGCACCAGGTGGCCGGTGGACGACGCGTCCAGCGCCGCGCGGGCGGTCTCGGCGTCGCGCACCTCGCCCACCAGGATGATGTCCGGGTCGTGGCGCAGGAAGTGGCGCATGGCGCTGGCGAAGTCGTAGCCGGCGCGGCGGTTCACCTCGGTCTGGCAGGCCACCGGCACACGGTACTCGACCGGGTCTTCCACCGTCAGCACGTTGCGCTCGACCAGCGGCTGCACGCGCAGCGCGGCGTGCAGCGTGGTGCTCTTGCCCGAGCCGGTCGGCCCGGTGATGAGGATCAGGCCGTGCGGGCGCGAGAACGAGCGCTCCATCTCGGCCACGTCCTCGTCCAGAAAACCCAGGTCCTGCAGGCGGTCGAGGTCGCTGCGCTCGGCCAGCAGACGCAGGGCCATGCGCTCGCCGAACTCGGAAATCATGGTGGAGACACGGACGGTGTAGGCCGCGTCCATCAGCTGGATGGTGAAGCTGCCGTCCTGCGGCAGCCGCTGCTCGCTGGCGTCCATGTCGGCCTTGAGCTTGATGAACGCCACCAGACGGTCCAGCGAGGGCGGCATGGCGAACATCGGGCGCAGCACGCCGTCGACCCGCATCAGCACGGTGCGGCTGTTGGCGGTGGGGGCCAGGTGCACGTCGGTGGCACGTTCGCGCACCGCCGTGTGCAGGATCAGCTCCATCAGCCGCTCGGGGCTGAAGGCGTGGTCGCGGTCGTCCGACAGCTTGCGGATCTCGGCGGCGATCAGCTTCTCGACCGGGTTTTCCTGGAAGTAGTAGTGCTGGTGGATGGCGTCCACCACCGCGAAGAAGTCGCCCTGCCAGAACACCGCCTCCTGGCCGACGCGGCGCTGCACGATGGCCGACACCAGCTCGGGCTCGGCGTCGCCCAGCAGCACGCGGATGCGCTCCCCCTCGCGCCCGATGGGCAGGAAGTTGTGGGTCAGACAGAGGCTGCGGTTGAAGGCCGCGGCCACGCCCTCGTCGATGGCGGGCGGCACATCGCGGAACTCGATGCCGCGCTGCATGGCGAGATGGCGCGCCAGGTCCTTGGCGCTCAGGAACCCCAGCTCCACGAGCATGCGGCCCAGCTTCTGGCCCTCGACCGCCTGCTTCTGGCAGGCGTAGTCGATGTCGACCTGGGTGACCAGGCCGCTGGACATCAGCAAGCTGCCCAGGGTGCGACGGTCCCCTCCCGACGCCACGTCGGTACCGTCACTGCTCTTGTACATAGAACTTCTCCAAAATCAGTCCACTCAATGGGTCGACCTGGCCCGAGGGCTCCAGACCGATGCCGGACTGGAAGCGCTGCAGGGCGTTGCGGCTCTTTTCGCCCCAGACCCCGTCGACGTCGGCCGGCAGCAGGCTGCCGTAGCGCGTCAGGGCGATCTGGAACCGGGCCGCCGAGAGGCGGTCCTTGTCGTCGTAGCCGGCGGCCGGCGCAGCCCAGGTGATCCAGTGCTGGCCCTGGCGCGACTCCAGGCACACGTCGTCCAGCCGGACCAGCCGGCTGCCGAGCAGGCGGTGCGCCAGATCGGGCAGTGGCCGGGTGGTCAGCACGCGGTCCTGCTGCAGCGGCGGGGGCGTGGCGCAGGCGCCGTTCGGTGCGGCGACCGGCGCAGGCTCGGCGGCTTGAAGCGCCACGGCCGGTGCGGCTTGAGGCGCGGGTGCGGGCGCCTTGTCGGGTTCCGGGGTTTGGGCAACGGCCGGTGCGGGCGCCACCGCTGGCGGAACCGCCGGCGACACCGCCTTGGCCTGCACGGGGAGCGCGCCCTGGTACCAGAACACCCCCGCCACCACCAGCACCGACAGGGCCGCCGCCAGCGGGGCCCAGCGCCGCACCGGGTTGGCCGCGGTCGCCACGGCCGGCACTGCGGGTGCCGACTGGGCGGGCTGGGCAGCGCCCGCGTCGAGCTGGATGCGGCAGTCCTGGATGGCCTGCTTCATCAGCGCGGCGTCGATCACCTTGCCGTTGCGCGCGGCCAGGCCGTAAAGGCAGCGGTCCATGACCAGGTGCACCTGGCGGGGCACACCGGCGGTCTCCTGCAGCAGCAGCTGACAGGCGTCGGCCTGCAGCAGCAGGCTGCCGTCGCTGCCGGAAGACTCGAAGCGGAAGCGGATGTAGTCCGCAATCTCCATGCTGCTGAGGCCATACAGCCGGGCGTGCTTGACCACGCGGCTGCGCAGCTGGCGCAGGCTGTGCTGCGCCAGGGTGGCTTCCAGCTCGGGCTGGCCGGCCAGCAGGATCTGCAGCAGCTTCTCCTGGTCGGTTTCGAGGTTGCACAGCAGGCGGATCAGCTCCAGCGAGCTTTCCGTGAGGTTCTGTGCGTCGTCGATGATGAGCAGGCAGGTCTTGCCCTCGCGGTGGTTGTCCAGCAGGAAGGTGTTGAGGACGTTGATGTCCGCGGCCATCGAGCCGGTGCCCTGCAGCCCGAAGTCCTGCAGCACGGCCGAGAGCAGCTCCGGGCCCTGCAGGAAGGTGTTGAACACCAGGGCCGAGACCACCTGGCGCGGTGCCAGGTCGGCCATGAGGCGCCGCACCAGGGTGCTCTTGCCCATGCCGACTTCGGCCGTGAGCAGGCAGAAACCCTTGCGCGAGAGGATGCAGTGTTCCAGCTCGACCCGCTGCTCTTCCAGGTGGGGCGTGGTGAAGTAGCAGCCCGCGTCCGGCGTGTAGGGGAACGGGTTGCGGACCAGTCCCAGCGTGGCGAGGTGGCTGTTGCGCGCGTTCATCGGGCGGCCTCGGACTGGCTGGCCTGGTCCAGCGCCGCGCGCAGCACGGTGGAGTTGGGGTTGTTGCGCAGCGAACGCGCGAGCACCTCGCGGGCCTGGTCGGGCCGCTGGCCCTGGCGCTCGATGGAGGCCAGCGTCAGGCTGGCGTTCTCGTCGCCGGGCAGCTTCTCCAGCAGCCGTCGGTAGACGCGCTGCGCCCGCTCGGCGTCGCCGGTGCGGTAGGCGTGCCAGCCCTCGGCGCGCAGGCGGGCCAGCGAACCTTCGGGCAGGCGGTTGCGGATGCCCTGCAGGTGGCGCAGCGCCTGCGCTTCGTCGCGGGCTTCCAGCGCGCGGTTGAGGCCGTCGAACAGCTCGCTGATGTCTTCGTTGGATGCGCTTTCGGTGGCACCACCGGTGGACCGCACCGTCACCTCCGCCGGCGACGGGCGCGCCTGCGACACCGGCTGGGCCGGGACCGGCGCTGCAGCGGGCGCAGGAACGGCGGCGGGCGGCGGCGCCACGGCGGGTGTGGCCCCGGTCGCGGCAGCGGCCGGTCGCGCGGACAGCGCCGTGGACAGCGTCAGCCGCGGCGGCACCGTCGGCAGGGGCGGCTCGGCCACGGGCAGGGCCGCCGGGGCACCGGGCACGGCAGCCGGCAAAGCGGCGGGAACCGCGACGGGCAAAGGTGCCACCGGAGCCGTCGGCAGCGGCGGCACGTCGGCGGGCGCAGGGGCCACGGCAGCGGTGGCCGATGGCACCGCAGGGGCGGCCACCCCGGCCACCGGTTCGCGCTGCGACAGCAACAGACCCGCCACGATGCCCGCGCCGGCCACCACCGCACCCAGCAGCAAGGGCCCGCGCAGACGCCCGGTGGCAGCCGGCGGGACCACCCGCACCGCGCGCGGCGGCGCGGCGGAGGCGCTGGCCACGACGGCGGCGGGTGCCTCCTGTTCGGTCTGCTTCAGGGCCTGGTAAATCAGACTCATAGGAGGCGCACGCGCAGCACGACGATCAGTTCTCGGGATGAGCGGGCATCCCCTTCCTGCGACACCAGCTTGCCAAGCACGGGCACATCGGCCAGGAAGGGCACGCCGCTGTTGGCGCCGGAGGATTTCTGGTCGATCAGGCCGCCGACGACGACCACGTCGCCATCACCCACGTTCAGCGTCGTGGTCAGGCCCTTGTAGGCGACCTGCGGCAGGCTGACCGAGTTGAACTGGTTGACCTGCACCAGCTCCAGCGTCTTGGGGTCCACATCGCTCTGCACCGGGTTGATCAGCAGCTCGATCTTGCCGTCGTCGCGCATCATGGGCAGCACGCCGACCATCACACCGGAGAACACCGAGTCGGTCTGCACTTCCGACGAGGTGGTGGTGGCGCCGCCGCCCACGTTGTTCTGCGACGCGCTGGAGCGCGAGACGTACTTCAGGCTGGTGCCCACCGAGAGCATCGCCGGCGTGCCGTTGCGCACCTGGATGTTCGGGTTGGAGAGGATGCGCAGGTTGCCGAAGTTGCGCAGCGCGTTGATCACCGCCGAACCGTTGGTGTCGGCGTAGCCGATGCCACCCGTGGCCAGGCCGGTGGACGAACCGATGGCCCGCGCCGGAATGGTCAGGCTGCTGCCGGGGTAGCTGCCGCGCGAACCCGGCAGGCTGCCGTTGCCGGTGGGCGTGAGGTTGAGCGCGTCGACGCCGAAGTTCAGCGCCAGGCGGCTGCGCAGCTGGGTCCAGTCCACACCCAGCTGGTAGCCGTCGCCCAGCTGCACGTCGATCAGCTGCGCCTCGATGTAGACCTGCTTGGTCAGCATGTCCTGGGTCTGCTTGATCAGCTTCTCCACCGCGCGCATCTGCGACGGACGGGCCTTGACGAACAACGTGCCGGAGGTGCGGTTGAGGGTGAAGGCCTGGTTCTGGTTGGGCTGCTGCACCTGGGTGGGTTCCTGCGGGGTGCGCGCACCGGCCGCGGCCGGCGGCTGCGACTCGTTGGCAGGCCGGTTCTCGCCCAGGATGGCCCGCAGGTTGTTCTCGATCTCGGTGTACGGGTCGGCCCGCTGCGTCGACGAGGCCGTCATCGACAGGGCGCCGGAGATGGCCGAGTTGCCGCTGCTGGAGTTGGAGCCGAACACGTTGCCGCCGGAGTTCAGCGACATCTGGGAGTTCACGTTGAGGAAGTTCATCGCGAAGAACTTCTCTTCGTGCAGGCGGATGCGCATGGTCTGGTTGCGGATCTCGCCCGACACGTCGTAGCTGCGCAGCAGCTCGTTGAAGGCCTCGCGCAACGACACGTCCTTGAGGAACATGTCGGTCAGCGCGCCCTGCTGCACCACCGCCGGCTCGACGATGAGGTTGACCTTGGCCGCATCGGCGAACGCGGTCAGGATCTGGCTGATCGTGCCGTTGGAGATCGACACGCTGATGGTGCGGCCTTCCAGCGGGTCGTACTGCGGTGCCGGCGGCTCCAGCACCTTGGCCGCGGCCGTCTTGCGCAGCTCCGCCAGCAGGCGCTCCTGCTGTTCCAGCAGCTTGCGTGATTCGGCCTGCGCCACTTCCTGTATGCGCCGGACCGATTCGGTATCGGGGTCGCTCAGGTACTTGGCGCTCTGGGGCGGCGGGGCCACGCATGCCGACAGCAGCACCACCGAAAGGGCGGCGGCGGCCTTTGCCAGTGCGGTCGTCGGGAAGGGCAGTTGGATCTTTTGCATGGCGGTGGTGGTTGCGAGGAAATTCGGATGACGGGCGGCGGTGCTCGGGCTCAGGGCATGCTTCTTCTCAGCCAACCGGCAAGCTGCACGGGCGACTCGGCCAGCACCACGTCGTCGGACGTGGACCGGATCGGTGCGTTGGGGCTGGCGGCGCAGGTACCCGCCGCGGTGTGAGGAGCGTCCAGGCGCAGGCCGTCGCCGCTGCGGTCGTCCAGCGGCAGCACCAGCCAGTAGGCGACCGGCATGACGGCGTTGGTCGCGCAGTCGATGACACCGGACGCACCGGCGTCGCCGGTGAGGTGCGCGCGCGAGGTCGACAGCGCCAGTGCAGCGGCATTGCCCAGCGCCACGATCAGGTCGGTGACGTCCAGGTGGGTGGCCTCACCGGCGGTGTCTCCGGTGCGCTCCAGCGCCACGGCGAGGTCGGCGTCCGAGGCCGGCGTGCCGCTGGCGGCGCGAAAAACCGCGTAGCGCGCACGCAGCGATTCCTGCGGCACCTCCATGTCCAGCGCCACGTAGGGAAACCAGCCCACCTGGTTGCCCGCGGTGCAGCTGCCGCCGGTCAGCGACTCGTAGCCGGTTGCGGTGGCCCCGCTGTCCGGGCACGGCAGGCGGCCGTGGCGCATGGCAAAGGCGCGCAGGCTGCCCTGCATCTGCCGCGCCAGGGACATCGCCCCTTCGCGCTCCTGCTGTTCGGACACGGTGTCGAATGCGGAGAACGCGGCCCAGCTGACCAGCCCGGCCACCACCAGCACGACCGACACTTCCACCAGCGAGAAGCCCCTCACGCGCCGCGCACGGGCCGCGCGCGCGAGCGTGTGCCGGAACTTCAGGGCCGTGTTCACGGCTGCTTCCCCGCCGGCGCCGGCAGCGGGCGCGCATACGACTGCACGGCCGCAGAGGTCTGGCTGATCTGGTCGCTGAGGTCGCGCATCTCGGCCAGGATCGCCTGCCGGCGGGCGACGTCCCTGGGATTCGCGCTGGACGCGATGGTCTGCAGCTCCTTGCTCAGCGTCTGCACCCGAGCCGAATAACCGAGCATGTCCCGAATGGCCTTGAAGTAGCGGGGGTCGAACTCGCCCCGCCCCAGTTGCTCGACCTCGTCCATCACGGCCTGCACCTCGGCGATGGTGACGTTCGGCCCCTTGGCCTGGAGGGCAGCCAGTTTGGCGCGGATGCTGGCACGGATCTGGCGGCGCTCTTCGGGCGAGAGCTTCGAGACAGGCTGCGCGGGCGCGGTGGCCGACCCCCCTGCTCCAGCCGGCGGCGCCGCGTCGGCCTGGGAACGGGCCGGGTCCGCCACGGTGGACGACGGCGCGGTCGGCGTGGAAGCGCTCTGCGCACCAGCCGTCACCGTGCCGGTGGCAGGGGAAACACTGCCCGTGGTGCCTGGCGCCGTCACCGGCGCCGGTGCCGATGCGGAGCCTGCGAGGGGAGCCCCGGCGCTGTTGGCCAGCCAGTACCCACCGAGAAAGGCGAGCAGCACCACGCCCAGACCCGCACCGGCAAGGACCCCCTTGTTCATCAGTTGGCCTTTACCTTCGAGGGGAAGGCACCCAGCACGCGCAGGCGCTCCAGGGGCACCGCCACCACCAGCTCTTCCTTGCCATAGCCGAAAGTCACCGCACCGACCTGGATGCCGCGCACCACCAGACCGTCGCCCACGGCGTCGCCCACCCGGACCAGGTGGCCGTTCACCACGGCCTTGCGCTCGGCGCCTTCGACCACCACGCTCACCTTGGGCAGCGGTACCGCCGACAGGGGCTGCCGAACGGTGCCCACACGGGGCTGCTGGGGCGCCAGCCCGGCCAACTGCGTCTGTTGCGGCAGGGCGAACAGGCTGTCGTAACTGTCCAGCGGACGGATGCCGGGCACCACCGGACCGGCCGCCATCAGCCCCATCGGCCGGCGGGCCGCAGCATCCAGCAGGGCCTGCATCGAGGCCTTGAGCTCCGCCTGGTCGGCCACCGCCTGCGGCGAGAGGGGCGGCAGCGACATCTGCACCGGCGCCAGCGCGTGGCGCTCGACGCCGATGCGATTGCCGATCATTGCCGCGGCCAGCAGAAGCAGCGCCGCGGCGATCAGGCTCAGTGTGAGAGCAACGTATTTCATCGGGAGTTGTGTCCGGACATCAGCTGTTGCCACCCGACGCCGCCCGGCGCAGGTGGTACGCAAAGGCACCCACGGAACCGTCGTTGGGCGTGGTCGATTCGGCTTCCCAGCCCTGGGCGCGCAAAGCGCCCAGGAAGCGGCTGAGTTCGACGCTGGAGCCGTTGGCCACCACGCCGTCGATCCTGAAGCGCGCCTTGGACGCCTGGTCGGCCTTGGCCAGCTGCACCCGCTGGATGCGCACCCCGGCGCCGGCCGCCTGGCGCACCGTGGTGAGCATGCGGACCGGGTCGTGGGTGGCCGCAAAGCCGAGCTGGCGGGCAAACGCCAGTTCCGCACTTTCCACGTCGGTGCCTCCGGCGGCACTGGCCGCGGCCAGGCGTGCGCGCAGCGGCTCCATTTCGCTGCGCAGCGTGCGCACCGCCTGCTGTTCCCGGACTGCCGACTGCTCGGCATAGACGGCGAAGCCGCCAAGTCCCAGCGACACCACGGCCACCATGGCGGCGAGGGGCATCACATAGCCCTCGCTCAACCAGGCCAGCCGCTGCAGACCGGAGGCCACAAAGCCGCGCACCGGCAGGCCGGCCAGCAGGCCCGGCAGCACCGAGGCCGCCTTGCCGCCTTCGGCGCGGAAGGATTCGTGCGGCATCAGGCGCGCTTCCAGCGCTCCCAGCTCGCCGAGTTTGGTCAGCAGCGACTGCTCGCTGCCAGCGTCTTCGGTCTGCACGGCGCCCCAGCACACACCGCCCGAGCCTTTCCAGCCGCTGGCGCGCAGCTGGGCCATCACCGTGCGCACGGGCGCCAGGAAGTCGGTCGCGTCGTTGCCGATGGCCGCCGCCGTGGCGTAGTGCATCTTGTTGTCGGATTCGCCGTAGGCGTGGATCTGCTGACCGGTCCGCACCAGCCGCAGCGGCTCGTCCTTGCCGATGCCGCTGGCCAGCACCGCCACCAGGGGCACGACCATGCAGTGGTCGGGCTGGCGCTGCGCCCAGTCCTGATGCCGCTGCCAGTCGTCCAGCGCGACCGCGGTGTAGAGCGTCTGGCAGCTGTCCGTGTGGCGCACCTGCTTGTGCACGAAGACCTGCATCGCGCCTTCGACCGCACCTTCGGCACGCACCACTTTTTCGATCTGGGCCGCGGCGTACTCGGGCTTGCCCTTGGTCGACTGGATGCCCACCTGCGAGTCCGCGAAGTCGACCACCACCACCGCGGCGCCGGCGAGGTCGGGCCAGGGCGCGATCTCGCGCATCTCGCCGGCGGCGAATCGGAACCAGCCCTGCTGGGAGACTAGGAGGATCTGCTCGGGCTTCATCGGCTCACCAGGGGGAAGTACACGACACCGGCCATCTCGACGTTGAAGCCCCGGTCGTCCGGCAGCACCGGGGAGAACAGGCCGGCGCCAGGAGACGCCACGGTCACGTCAAAGTAGTCGGCGGCGAACCATTGCGCGCCGTTGGCACCGATCTGCTGCACCAGCAGGGTTTCGGCGTCGCGGCGGCTGAGGATGGCGGTGGTCCGCTGCAGCTTGCGGTTGGACCACTTGGCGGGGTCGAACCCGGCCTTGGCGATCATGGCCTTGATGTCCTCGGCGTCCCTGGCGTAGCGCTCGTGCTGCTCCAGCGCGGGCACCAGGCCACGCAGCTGGCTCAGTTCGGCGCGCGCCGAAGCCGCTTCCGACCGGGCCTGACCCAGCCGGCCCACAGCCTGCCAGGCAAACCAGGCCGCCACCGCCAGCGCCAGGGTGGCGGCACCGAGCAGGACCAGACGCAGACGTCGGGACGCGTCCATCACTGGTCCATCACCCAGTGGGCGGTCAGCAGGGTCACGCGGTCTTCGTCGTACTGGCGGCCGGTGGCGGTGGCGCCGCCGGGGTTGTTGGCACCGATGGCGGTGGCGTCACCACCCACCTGGTTGTTGCCGCCGATATTGCTGGCCACCGTGTTGTTGGCCTCCCAGGCGGTGCCGGGCGCGTTGGCGTCCACGGCCTGGGTGTGACCGGCACGGCCCTGTATGCGGAAACGGCCTTCGCGCGAATCGGGCTTGCCGTCGATCAGCTGGTCCAGGTAGCGAGCCAGGTCGGGCGTGAGGCCGCGCACCACCATCACGTTGCCGGCGCCGCTGGTGGTGCCGGCGGTGTTCCACTGGAAGCAGACCTGCACCTCGGTGGAGTTGCCGTTGGTGTCCTGGTAGACATAGCGGTCTTCGTGGCCCTCGCCGCGGCCGGCCGGCATGCGCACGCCGTGGCGGGTCATGAGGGTGCGCAGGGTCTGTGTCGCCAGCGCGGCGTCGCTGCCGCCGGTCTGGTTGGCCGCGTAGCCCTGCCCTTCACAGATCTTGCGACCGGTGTTGGTGAAGTTCTCGGGAATGCCGGCCACCGCCTGCTGACCGGGCCGTGCGCAGGCGCCGGAACCACCGATCGCGGTCTCGGCACCGTTGACCATATAGGTCGGCGCCTGCTGGCAGTCGCCCACCACCGTGCCCGTGCGCTGGTAGTACTGGTCGTAGGCCATCTTCCACTGTTCGAGGAACTTGTTCGAGATCTTGGTGTACTCGGCGTTGCGCTGCACATCCTTGCCGATGGCGATGGCGCCGATGATCAGACCGATCACTGCCAGCACCAGGGCCAGCTCGATCAGGGTGAAACCGGCCTGGCGGGCGCGGCGGGAGGTCGAAAACTTCTTCATGGTCGTGCTTTCCGTTCCGCTGGACGCTGGGTCACTGATTCATCTTGTAGACGGCGACCAGGGTGGCCACCTGGCTCTCGTCGAGGCGGGTGTTGTCGCCGGAACCGGCATCCACAGTCGAAGCGATCGAGTCGTCGTTGGTGCGGTTCCACTGCACACCCGGACCGTTGGCCGTGCCGTTGGCGATGGCCTGCTTGCGGAAGCGGCCTTCCTGGGCGTCGGGCTTGCCGTCGACCATCTGGTCGAGCATGCGGGCCAGGTCGGGGGTGAGGCCCGAGATGATCATCACGTTGCCCGAACCTTCAGCCGATGAAGGCTGGTTCCACTGGAAGCAGACCTGCACCTCCTGCGGGTTGCCGTTGCTGTCCAGGTAGACGTAGCGGTCTTCGAACCCTTCGGCGCGGCCCGGGGGCATGCGGATGCCGGTCTGCGTCATCAGGGTGCGCAGGTTGGTGGTGGCCGTACGCGCGGTCATGTTGGGACCGTCGGCCTTGTCGCAAGCTCTTGACGCCGTGATCCCATCGGCCCCCATGTTGCCGCCCGACAGCGGCAAGCCGCCTGCAGCCGTGTAGGTGGCGCCATTGACCATCAGGCGCGGGGCGGTCTGGCTATCCCCGACCACCACGCCGGTGCGCTGGTAGTACTGGTTGTAGGCCTGCTCCCACTGGTCGATGAACTTGTTCTTGATCTTGGTGTACTCGGCGTTGCGCTGCACATCCTTGCCGATGGCCATGGCGCCGATGATCAGACCGATCACCGCCAGCACGACGGCCAGCTCGACGAGGGTAAAACCCGATTGCCGCTGTCGCCCGGATGCGACGTGGCCGCGACGGAATCCATATTTCATAAGCTTCTCCGTGACAAGGATGCGATGAATGAAGCTTAGGAACTACAGATGCACGCAATCTGTCACAAGCTGTCACAACCCTTCACAGGTAACAACTTGTTAGAAGAACCGTGACAAATTCGTCGGCGTCTCGCCACGCCGCAGGGCGGATCAGGAATCGATGGCCAGGACCGCACTGAACCGGTAGCCGCGCCCGCGCATCACGGAAATGGCGGACTCGTCCAGTCCGCAGGCCTCCAGCTTGCGGCGCAAACGGCGCACCAGGGAGAACAGCGCGTTGTTCACGTCGGTCTCGGCGTCTTCCTCGGTCCAGAGCAGCCGCCGCAGGGTGTGCACTTCCACGATGGCCCCCGGCGACTGCGCCAGCACCTGCAACAGCGCCGCCTCGCGCGGCGCCAGCCGGTGCACCTGGCCGCTGGTGCCGGTCAGCGTGCCCTGGCGGCGGTTGAAGCGCACCGCGGTCTCCGCGGCATCGGGCGTGCGTCGGGCGCGCTGGACCACGGCCTTGAGCGCCAGCTCGACCTCCTCCATCTCGGCCGGCTTGAGCAGGTACGCATCGGCGCCGGCCCGCCAGCCGGCCAGCCGGTCGGCCGCGGAGTAGCGGCCCGACAGCATCACGATGCCCACCTCGGGATAGGTCGAGCGCAACCAGCGTGCGATGTCGATGCCCGACTCGTGTGGCAGGCCCACATCCAGCAGCAGCACCTGCGGCACCCGCTCCACGAGCAATTGCCGCAGCACGGCACCGTTGCCCGCTGCGCGGACGCGCCACTGGCCCGTCTCTTCCAGGTAGTCGACCAGCGCCTCGCGCAGATCAACAAAGTCCTCGCACACCAGCACATCCCACAACCGGGTCATTCGTTCTCTCCGACAAAGGTCAGCACCAGACCAAAGCTCACGTCATCGTCCTTCTGCTCGAACTCGACGTCACCGCCGCACAGGCGCGCCGTGCCACGCACCCAGTACAGGCCCAGTCCCGAGCCGGAATGCTGGTGGGCCAGGGGCGCGCGGTAGTACTTTCCGAACAGCCGCGCCGGGTCGGGAGCCCCCACCGGCCCAAGCCGGTTGGTCACCCGTATCGTCAGGCCGACCTCATCGTGGACACCGATGCGCAGCTCGCACGAGCAGCGCACGGTGGACTCCGGCGGCGAATACTTCAGGGCGTTGTCCACCAGGTTGCGGACCATCATCTCCACCAGTGGGGCGGACCCGCGCACCAGCCGCCCGGAGGCACGGGGCACCAGGTCCGAGGTGTCCATCCGCGGCTCCTGCGCCAGCAGGGCCCGCAGGCGCCCCACCAGGGCACTGGCCTCGCAGCGGTCCTGCACAAACCCGGGCCTCTCCGACGAGTCGTGGCCCCCCATGTGGTGCTCCAGCTCGCTGACCGCCTGCACCTGCTTCAGCACGCTGCGCATCTGGCCGACGGACGTGCCGATGCGCCGCAAGTCGCGCTCGGCGGACTTGCCCAGGCCGTGTCCCCCACCCTCTGCGCCGAGCTTGCGTTCCAGTGCACCCGTGGCCACCGCAATCACCGACAACGGCGAGCGCATCTCGTGCATCAGCATGCCCAGGAAGCGCCCATCCTCCTGCCGGCGACGCCGCTCGAACTGCACCTGCTGGCGCACCAGCGCCAGCGTGCGCTGCGTCCCCTCCTGCTCCCGGCCCAGCAGCTCGCGTCGGCGCAACAGGGTCAGGTGCAGCACCACCGCCGTCACCAGGCTGATGAACACACCCGGGTAGAGGTGCAGGAAGCGGGCTTCGATCAGGCCCCGGTGGGTCGCGTAGGCCAGGACGAAGAACATCGTGGTGCTGATGGTGTTGATGCGCAGCAGGTTCAGCAGCACCACGTCGTCGCTGCGCACGAACACCACCGCGAGCCCGCTGGCCAGCACCGCCAGCGGCAGGATCAGGTTGCTGGCCTGCATCGCCAGGTCGAAGCGGCCGCCGATGGTCAGCAGGATCTGCAGGGGCAGGAACAGCAGCAGCAACGACTGCAGGTGCAGCAGCCAGCCGGGCGCACCATGTTCGCGGAACAGCTGCCGGTAAAAGAGGGCACCGGTGAAATACTGGGCAAAGCCGAACCAGCTCGCCAGCTGGTCGGCCAGCAGGGGGTCGTCCGGCAGCAGGAACTGCCCGCCCAGACCGAAGAAGAACACCATGGCCCCCAGCGTGGCCAGCTGGAACGCCGCATTCGCCGCCCAGTGGCGGTCGCGGTAAGCCAGTGCCGCGACCGCCGCCGCCGCCGTCAGCACGAGAACCGCCCCGCAGTACACGCCAAAGCCCACCAGCAGGGCCGCGTTCTCCCGGTCGGAGACCGACGGCTCAAGCACCCGCACGCGGATGTTGTGGGCATTGAGCGTCCTCACCCGCACGAACACCACCTCGCCCGCCTGGGGCTTGAAGGCCACCGAGAACCCCAGGTCCATCCGGGAGCGCTCCGGCGCGGGGTGGCGGTCGCCCAGCTGGTGCAGGCGCCAGCCGGTCACCTGCCCGGGATCGGGCGTGTACACCCGCACGTCGTCGAGATAGCTCGGCTGCACCACCACCACCGCCTCGCCGGCCAGGTCGGGCGGCGTCTCCAGACGGAACCACTGGGCGGCCCGGGTGAAGCCCCGGGACACCTGGTCCGGCGCCGAGGCAAATGCGCCCTGGGGCAACCTGGCGACTTCGGTGATGTCGAGCTCGGCCCGCTCGTCGGTGTACAGGCCGTGCCGCGCCCGGCTGGGCGCACCATCCGCCAGGGACGACACCTGCACATAAAGCACCACCATGCACAGGATGACCAGGACGCCGAGCAGGAAGCTGCTCGTGCCGCTCCAGCCCAGCGAGACGGGGTGGTGCGAAAGGGCCTCGTCGGGAGGTTCGGTCAGCAGGAAGGCGGAACTTTCGGCGGGCATGGTGCGGCAATTTGTTGCAAATTAGACAACGAATCACCGCCGCGCCGTGCCCGGGTCACGGCTGCTGCCCGGGTCCGGGCCTCACCCCGCAGCGATCTGCCGCAGCGCCTGCTCGTAGGCCTCGGCCGGCTGCCCACCCGAAATCAGGTGCCGGTCGTTGACGATCACGGCCGGCACCGAATGGATGCCGTGGCCGGTGTAGAACTGCTCGCGCTCGCGCACCTCGTCGCTGAACTCGTCGCTGGCCAGCACCCGCTGCGCCCGGTCCACGTCCAGCCCGGCCTGCTGCACCGCTGCCAGCAGCACCGCCGGGTCGGAGGGGCTTTCGGCGCGGCCGTGGTGGGCTTCCATCAGCGCCCGCTTGAGCGCCAGCTGCTGGCCCGGCGCGCCTTCGGCCTCGGCCCAGGTGAGCAGGCGGTGCGCGTCGAAGGTGTTCCAGATGCGGCCGCGGCCGTCCTTGTTGAAAGTGAAGCCGGCCGTCGCGCCACGCTGGCGGATGGTCTCGCGGATCTGCGCCTGCTGCTCGGGTGTGCTGCCGTACTTCTTCGTCAGGTGGTCGCCCACGTCTTCGCCCTCCGGGCCCATCTGCGGGTTGAGTTCGAAGGGCTGGAAGTGCAGCTCGGCCGCGATGTCGGGTTGCACACGTTCCAGCGCGCGCTCCAGGCCGGCCAGGCCTATGGCGCACCAGGGGCAGGACACGTCGGAGACGAAATCGATCTTGAGGGTCTTGGTCATCGGGGCATGGTAGTCCCCATGCGCGACAATCGCAGGCTGCCTCTCCAAAGCCCCCTGTTTCCTCCCGTGTCCCGCACCATGACCGACCGCTACGCCGTCATCGGCCACCCCATTGGCCACAGCAAGTCCCCCTTGATCCACAGCGCCTTCGCGCAGGCCACCGGCCAGGACATCGAGTACACCGCCATCGAGGGACCGCTCGACGGCTTCAAGGCCACGGTCGAGGCCTTCATCGCCAACGGCGGCAAAGGCATGAACGTCACCATCCCGTTCAAGCTGCAGGCCTTCGAGATCGCCACCGACCCGATGGAGTCGGCCCGCCTGGCCGGCGCGGTCAACGCGCTCAAGTTCGAGGGCGGCCGGATCTACGCGCAGAACTTCGACGGCTTGGGCCTGGTGAACGACATCCAGCGCAACCTCGGCGTGTCGCTCACGGGCAAGCGTGTGCTGATCTGCGGGGCCGGCGGTGCCACGCGCGGCGCCATCCTGCCGATTGCGGCGCAGAAGCCCGCCGTGATCGCGGTGGCCAACCGCACCGCCGCCAAGGCCCACGGCCTCAAGGCCGACTTCGCAGCCCACGCGGCGCTGCAGGCCGGCGGCTACGACGAACTCGCGGGCGAGGCCTTCGACGTGGTGCTCAACGCCACCTCCACCGGCCTGTCGAAAGACGAACTGCCGCTGCCTGCGGGCGTGTTCGCGCCCGGCGCCCTGGCCTACGACCTGGTCTATGGCAAGGGCCTCACGCCCTTCCTGAAGCAGGCGCAGGCCACGGGCGTGACGCAGCTGGCCGACGGCGTGGGCATGCTGGTGGAACAGGCGGCCGAGGCCTTCGAGTGGTGGCGTGGCGTGCGGCCGGACACGCAGCCGGTCATCGAGCGCTTCACCATTCCCCTGGTCTGATCGCAACGTGAGTTCGAACCGCTGGGCACAGGCAGTGCCCCTGCTGGCCGTGCTCGGCTCGGTCGTGGCCCTGGGCATCGGCACCTCGTTCGGCAAGCAGCTGTTCCCGCAGGTCGGCGCGCTGGGCACCACAGCGCTGCGCGTGGGTTTCTCGGCCCTGATCCTGCTGCTGATCTGGCGCCCCTGGCGCTGGACCACCACGCGCGCCGACGCGAAAAGCCTGGTGCGCTACGGCATGGCACTGGGCTGCATGAACCTGATGTTCTACCAGTCGATCCAGACGATTCCGTTTGGCGTCGCGGTGGCCATCGAGTTCAGCGGCCCGCTGGCCGTGGCCTTCTTCACCTCGCGCCGGGCCATCGACTACCTCTGGATCGCCTTCGCCATCGTGGGCCTGGGCCTGCTGCTGCCGCTGGGCCACGACGTGACCAGCCTGGACCCGGTGGGCGTGATGTTCGGCCTGGGCGCGGCCGTGTTCTGGGCCGCCTACATCCTGTTCGGCAAGAAGGTCGGCCACCTGCACGCCGGTCACTCGGTCGCGCTGGGCCTGACCATGGCCGCGGTCACGGTGGTGCCCTTCGGCGTCTGGCACGCGGGCAGCGCGCTGCTGCAGCCGGAGATCCTGCTGTTCGGCCTGGGCGTGGCCGCCGTGTCCAGCGCGGTGCCGATCTCACTGGAGATGGTCGCCCTCAAGCGCCTCACGCCGGCGGCCTTCGGCGTCATGGCCAGCATGGAGCCGGCCGTGGCGGCACTGATGGGCGTGCTGGTGCTCGACGAGCATCTGACAGGCCTGCAGTGGCTGGCCATCGTGCTGGTGATGAGCGCCGCCGCCGGCAGCGCCGCCACAGCCAAACCCGACGCGCACCGCGGGCCGGCGGACGAAATCGTGCAGTGAGGCCACCCGGCGCCGCCGGACTGCCTCAGACCTCGCCCAGGTGGCCGCGCGCGATGGCCGCGGCCTGGTCGTCAAATCGTGAACACCGTCTGCAACAGTTCGGCCGACTTGTCACCCAGCGGGGCCAGGCGGTAGAGGTTCTGCAACTCGTGCCGGTTGATCGTGTCCTGGCTGTCACTCCATTCGAGGCTCATGGGGCGCCCACATGATCGGGCGGAAGAGCGTCATTGGCTCAGTCGCTGAGCTCTTCACCAAAGCGGATGGCGTTGCCAAAAGGGTCGTCCACCTGCATCTCGTGCATGCCCCAGGGCTGGCGCGTCAGGCCATAGCGAAATGGCGCTTGCAGTTGCACCAGCTCATGGTGCAACTGCTCGACGTGCTGAACCCTGATGTAGCAACTGCTGGCACTTCCATGGTGCCGCGCCTCGTCTTCCGACGCGGCCAACCAGAAGTGGATCTCTGCCGATCCGCGCCGGACGATGAGGTGCCCGTGCTCGGGAAACAGCTTGAAGTCCGTGAAACCCAGCCGGTCACGGAAGAAGTCGGCCGTGCGTTGCAGGTCTCCGCTTGGGAGTTGCGGAATGGCGAGGTGCAGGAGGGGGGGAGCCATGGGTTCTGGGCGCGTCGATGAATTGCTGATTTGGTAGGGATGACAGGTCACCCGGACTTCCACTTTTGATTGGTACGTCTACAGGGGGCAAGTCATTGTCAATCGCCTGTCGATCCACAAACCGCTCAAATCCGTTGATGGTTGTGTTCACGCTGGGGTTTGTCATCAACTCCTGCACGGCGATCTTTCCGAGAAACTCAAATGCAAGCTTGGCCCCTTCCAAACCTTCTGCTTTGACTGTCAGTGCATCTCTCGTGTGTCGTCGTGCAAGGAAACCGAAGTGTTCAGACAGGTGCGATGGCGCCGGGCCTGACGCTGATGTGCTGATGGGATCGACCATGCCCGCGAACCCAACTAAAGAGTGAATAGAATACTTTGCAAGACTAATTTCAGACGCGTGTGGCTCATACATGCCGCCTACTGTTTGGTATTTTTTTCAAAGGGAGGCTTCATGAATCGATTGTTCAAAACGCTTATTGCTACGACTGGGCTCACGATCCTAGCCGCTTGCGGTGGGGGCTCAAGTGACCCTGCCGATGGGTATGTCGGATCCTGGAGGTCAGCCTGCTTTTCCTATAAGGGCAATGACGGCAAGACCTACTTTAAACGGGTCACGAACAATTTTGAGAAGGCGACGGCGACTTCTGTGAACGCTACCTTCTCCGATTCGACCGCATACTCCGACCCAGCCTGCAACAACGTCTTGGGTGCGATTTCCAATCCTGCCAGCGGAACTATTCAATTGGGACCGAAGGTCAGCTTTTTGGGTACGGAGGTGGACTCGATCAGCGTGACCTTTCCTTCGGAAAACCTGGTCGGCTACATGACTGCCAACGCAACGCAGCTGTTCATCATTGCTGTAGCGCCGAATGAAACCCCGACCGGATGGGGAGTCGGATCGCCCTACACCAAAGTCGAGGCCAAACAAGGGACAGCATCTATGCTGATTAAGAGCGTTGAGAGCGATGATGGCTCGGCTCCTGCGAAACCCCAGAGTGGATACTCCAACTAGGGCCTGTTAACACATCATGCTTTTCGCTCTGTCGCGAATGACGCCTCCGGGTCGACACCGTGAAGCCAGTTCGCGGCCGCGAAAGACGGCTATCGCTGCACAACCGTCACTCAATCCGTTGCAAACGCCCGCGCCGGCGCTCGGCCAAAGAATTCGTCCGCTGCGCCCGGCGTTGGATGCTCAGTAGCCGCGCTGACGATCTACAGCGTGCAGCGGCGCCTGCCCGACCAGCACCCGCGCCGCGTCGGCCACGATCTGCCCCGCGATCACATCGGCGGACGCGGACGAGGCCATGTGCGGGGTGATGACCACGCCGGGCTCGGCCCACAGCGGGTCGTCGGCCGGCAAGGGTTCGTGTTCAAACACATCCAGCACCGCGCCGCGCAGGTGGCCGCTGCGCAGGGCATCCAACAGCGCCGGCACCACCAGTTGTTCGCCGCGGCCGCAGTTGACAAAGACGGCGCCGGGTTTGAGGGTGGCGAACCAGTTGGCGTCGAACAGACCCCACGTCTCGGGTGTGAGCGGCAGCAGCGAGACCACCATGTCCAGTTCCGCCAGGAAGGGGCGCATCGCTTGCGGCCCGGCCCAGGTCGTCACGCCGTCCAGCGCAGCGGGCCTGCGCGCCCAGCCGTGCACGTCGAAACCATGGGCGGCCAGGGTGCGGGCCACCTCGGCGCCCATGGCGCCCAGGCCCATGACGCCGACGCGGTAGGCGCTGACCGGGCGCTGCGACGGCATGCGCCATTCGCGGCGCACCTGCTGTGCCAGCACGTGATCGAGGTCGCGGTGAAAGTGCAAGGCCGCCCACAGCACGTACCCGGCCATGCCGCGCGCCTGCGCCGGGTCGACGATGCGGGTGACTGGCACATCGGGGGGCAGGTGCGGGTCGCGCAACAGGTGTTCCACCCCGGCTCCGATGGAGGCCAGCAGCCGCAGGCGCAGCAGGCGCGCAGGCAGACCCATGGGCACAAACCAGCCCGCGATGGCGACCACGCTTTGCAGTTCGGTGGTCGGGGTGTCCGGCGTCCAGCACCGCACACGCAGGCCGGGGCAGTCCCGCGCGGCGGCGCGCTCGAACTCGCCACACAGGCCCGAGAGGTCGTCGGTCTCGCTGCACAGCAGCAAGGTCGGCGCGGCGTCATTCACAGGCGGTAGTCCGGTTCGCTGCGGTCCAGGTCGCGCAGCCACGCGGCCCAGACCAGCTGGCGCTCGTGTTCCACGCCGCGGAACTGTTTGCGCACATGGGTGCTGAGCGCGGGCGGTATGCGCGTGACCGGCCCGGCGATGCTGGCCAGTTGCGCGGCGGCGAGCTGGATCTCGCAGGCCTTGTTGAGGTAGTACATGATGCAGAAGGCGTCGGCCACGGTGGGCCCGACGCTGAGCAGGCCGTGGTGCCGCAGGATGAGCGCCATGTTGTCGGCCAGCGCGGCCTGGATGCGGCTGCGCTCTTCCAGGTTGAAGGCCACGCCTTCGTAGGGGTGCACACCCACGGACTGGTGGAACTCGGCCGAGATCTGGTTGAGCTGCAGCAGGCCCTGTTCACACGCAGCCACCGCCATGCCGGGCACGGTGTGGGTGTGGATGACGCAGTGCGCGTCGTCGCGCGCGGTGTGCACCGCGCTGTGGATGGTGAAGCCGGCCGGGTTCATGGCGGCGTCGCCCTGCACCACTTTCCCTTCGAGGTTCACCACGATCAGGTCGCTGGCGCGGACTTCCTTGAACATGAGACCGAAGGGATTGAGCAGGAAGCGCTGCTGGCCCTTCTTGCCGTCAGGCAGCCGGGCCGAGAAGTGGGTGTAGAGCGTGTCGTCCCAGCCGAAACGGGCGGCCAGGCGGTAGGCCGCTGCCAGGTCGCGGCGCAGGGTGGCCTCGTCGGCCTCGGGGGTGTGGGTCATGAAGTCTCCGTGAAGGTCAGGCCGCAACGGCGGGGCTGCTGTCCAGGCCCATGAAACGGCGCACGCGGGCCAGCGCCGGCTCGTCGCCGGCGTCCGGCCGCTGCAGGCGCTCGGGCGGCGCATCCAGCAGCAGCTGGCCGTTTTCCATGAACACCACGCGGTCGGAGATCTGCAGCGCGAACTCCATCTCGTGCGTGACGATGAGCATGGTCATGCCCTCTTCCGCCAGGTCGCGGATCACCTTGAGCACTTCGCCCACCAGCTCGGGGTCGAGCGCGGAGGTGGGTTCGTCGAACAGCATCACGTCGGGCCGCAGGGCCAGGGCGCGGGCGATGGCCACGCGCTGCTGCTGCCCGCCCGAGAGCTGGTGCGGGTACTTGTGCAGGTGCGCCAGCAGGCCCACCTTGTCGAGCAGGCGCTGCGCGGTGTGCAGGCGGCTGGTGGCGTCGCCCTGGCCGTGCAGGCCGGGCGCGAGCAGGATGTTCTGCAGCACTGTCAGGTGCGGGAACAGGTTGAAACCCTGGAACACCATGCCGATGCGGCGGATGCCCTGGCGCACGCGTGTGGCGTCCTGCGGGGCGGCGCCGAGCAGGTAGCTCTCGCCAAACAGCACGATCTCGCCCTGGTCCAGGCTTTCGAGTGCGTTGACGGTGCGGATGAGCGAGGTCTTGCCCGAGCCGGAGGGGCCGATCACCGAGATCACATCGCCGGCACCGACCCGCAGGTTCACCCCCTTGAGCACGGCGTGGCCGCCGTAGGCCTTGTGGATGGCCATGAGGTCCAGCGCGGGCGGCGCGCCGGGCCCGCGCTCGGCCGGCGTCACCACCGGCGCTTCGGGCAGGCCGGCGCGCAGCCGGGCCAGGCCCGCTTCGTCCACCGGCGCGGGCGTGCGGCGCTGCAGGTCCAGCCGGCGCTCCAGCGCGTTGAGCACCGCGCCGAACACGGTGACGATGGCCACGTAATACACCGCCACCGCCAGCAGGGTTTCGAGGATGAGGAAGTTCTGCGTGTACAGGCGCTGCCCGGTCAGCAGCAGCTCGGGCAGCGAGATCACCGACACCAGCGAGGTGAGCTTGATGATGGTGACGAACTCGTTGATGAGCGAGGGCAGCGCGATGCGGAAGGCCTGAGGCAGCACGATGCGCGTCTGCGTGGCGAACCAGCCCAGGCCCAGGGCGTGGCCGGCCTCGCGCTGGCCCCTGGCCACCGACAGCAGGCCACCGCGGTGGATTTCGGCCATGTAGGCGGCCTCGGTCATCACCATGCCGGTCAGGCCCGCCAGAAAGGGAATGCCCAGCACCACCCCGGTGGCGGGAAAGATCTGCGGCAGGTTGTAGACGAAGACCAGCAGCACCAGCAGCGGCACGCTGCGGAAGAACCACACATAGGCCTTGGCCGGCCAGCGCAGCCAGCCGTGGCGCGAGCTTTCGGCCTGGGCCAGGCCGAAGCCCAGCACCAGGCCGAGCAGCCAGGACAGCGAGCCGAGCGCGATCACCATCGCGCTGGCGCGGTAGAACGCCCCCATGGAAAAGAGCGAGAAGAAATAGGTCCAGTCCAGTTCCATGGGCGGCGTCCTTGTGGCGTGGGCGGCGTCGGCTTACTTGACGGGCGTGAGCTCGTACTTCTTGACCAGCGCGTCGTATTCGCCGGTCTTGCGGATCGCGGCCATCGCCGTCTCGAACGACTGTTTGAGCGCGGTGTTGCCCTTCTTGACGTAGATGCCCAGGGTCTGCGGGTAGACCAGGTCGGGCGAGCTGATGGTCACGCGGCCCTTGGTCTTCTCCACGATCATCTTGGCGGCGCCAGCGATCTCCAGCTGGGCGTCGACGTTGCGGGACATGATGGCCTGCGACACCTCGGGCGCGGTGGGGAATTCCATCACCGTGATGGCGCCCTTGTTGGCGCTCTTGCAGTAGTCGTCCGACAGGGTCTTGAGCAGCTTGACCCAGGAGGTGCCGGCCTGCAGGCCGACCTTGAGGCCGCACAGGTCCTTCTCGGTCTTGGGCGCCACTTTGCTGTCCTTGGCGACCATGATCAGCGCGCCCGAGCTGGCGTAGGGAATGGCGTCGGCCTGGGCCAGGCGCTCGGGTGTGATGTACAGGCCCGAGACCACGGCGTCGTGCTGGCCGGCGGCCAGGCCGGGGATCAGATTGACGAACTTGGTGTCGGTCAGTGCGGGCTTGAGCTTCATCTCGCGCGTCAGCAGCGCGGTCAGGTCGGGGTCGAAGCCGACGATCTTGTCGCCGTCGTAGGACTCGAAGGGCGGGTACGTGGCTTCAAGGCCGACTTTGAGCACGCCAGGGGCCATGGTCTGCGCCTGGGCGCCGGCGAGGCAGCCGAGGCCCACCAGGGCGGCCAGGGCGGTGCGGGAGAAGGAAGTGGTCAGTGGGGACATGGCAAGACTCCTGAGAGAAAAGGAACGGACAAGGAAGGGCAAGGCACGGGGAAACAAACAGGACTGGGTTTCAGGGCGTCGTGGCGGGCTCCGCCGGGGTCGGGTCCAGCGTCTTGAACTGGCCGAAGCTGGTGGTGCCGCGCGCATTGGCCGGCAGCTGCAGTTCGCCCTTGGCCACCTTCTCGCGCAGGTAGCGGTAGGTCTGCAGCGCCATGCTCCACATGTGTTCGCCGATGGCGATGGGCGCGTACTGCGCGGCCTTCTCGCCCGTGGGGTCGAAGGCCGGCAGCGGCGCGATGCGGGTGGCGTAGTCGCAGGCGAAGAACAGCGGGAAGGAATAACGCTCGTGCCGCACCTTGCGCACGCGGTGCGTGGTGGCGACGAAGGCGCCGGCGGTCATGACCTCCAGCATGTCGCCGACATTGATGACGTACAGCTCTTCGCCGTCGATGCTCAGCGGCGGCGCATCGACCCAGCGGCCCTGGTCGTTGAGCACCTCCAGCCCGGCCTGGTCGGCCAGCAGCAGGGTGAAGCACTCGTAGTCGGTGTGGGCGCCGATGCCGGGCGTGTCTTCGGCCGCCGGGTCCACCGGGTAGTGAATCAGGCGCAGCTTGGACGGCGGACAGGTCACGTAGCGGTCCAGTGCGTCCTCGGGCTGGCCCAGTGCCAGCGCGAAGCCGTGCAGCAGCGTGCGGCCGAGCGCGAAGATGCTGTCGTAGTAGGCCGCCACCGCCTCGCGGAAGCCCGGCAGATCGGGCCACTTGTTGCCACCGATCAGCGGCTGGCCGGCCAACACGAAGGGGTGGTCGTCGGCGGCCTCGAAGCCGATGTCCCAGGCCTCCTTGTGGTCGGGCTTGCCGGTGCCATAAATCTCTTCGCCCTCGGGCACGAAGCCCTTGTGGCCGCGGCCCAGGCCGATGTGGTGGCGCATCTTCCAGTCCAGGTCCTGGGCGAACAGCTGCTGCGCGGCGCGGCGCAGGCCGGCGATCTGTTCGGCCGGAATGCCATGGCCCTTGACGTAGAAGAAGCCGACGTGGCGGGCCGCATGGCCGAGCTGGTCGGCCACGGCCTGGCGCTCGGCCAGATCGGGGCTGAACAGGCCGCGGATGTCGATGATGGGCAGCGATTCGAAGTTGGCGGTGGTGCTGGGCATGGCGTTTTGGCGTGGGTTCAGTCAGCGAGGGACACAGGTTGGGCCTGGGCGGCGGACCACTGGGCGAAGTGCTCGGCCTCGGCGCGGGCCATCCACTGGTTCAGGCCCCAGGTGTCGGCCACCGGCGCCTGGGTGAAGGGCAGCAGGTGCGTGTAGCCGTCGGGGCCGAACTCGGGCGTGAGCGTGGTCACCGCCTGGCCGCGGGCGCTCTGCGCGGCCCAGATGCGTTCCCACACGCGGCGGTGAAAGGTCAGCGCGTGGGCGTATTCGGGCGCGGCCGGGTGCGGCACCTGCGGCCCCTGGTCGTAGCCCACACGGGCCTGGATGTGGTGCACCCGTTCGATGAAGGGCGTGAGGTCGTCGGCCGGGTCGTCCAGCAGGCGCTCGCACACCACCACCCAGTGGCTGATGTCGGCGGTGAAGCGCAGCTGCGGCAGCTGGGCAATCACCTCCAGCGCGACCCAGGGGCTGTAGAGCGAGGTGGCACGGTGGACCTCGAAGCTGCACACCGCGCCGGCCGCATCCGCCAGGGCCTGCGCGCGGCCGAAGAACTCGACCTGTTTCGCCAGCGGCCAGCGGTCGTTGCCGGGCAGCACGTTCAGGAAGCGCGCGCCCACGGCCTGCGCGCCGCCGATGCTGGCTTGCAGGCGGTCCCAGTGCTGTTGCAGCGTCCAGTCCTGGCGCGGCACCACGTCGCCGCCGGTGAACACCACGGCGATGTAGTCCAGCCCCTCCTGCTGCAGGCTCTGGCGCAGTGCGCGCTGGGCGAAGGGGTCGCCGGGCAGCCGCGCCTCCACGCCCACGGCCCCCATGCGGCGCACCTCGGCGGCGCAGGTCGCCCAGTCGCCCTGCCAGCCCCAGAGGGAACGGAACAGGTCGAGTTTCATGCGGCGGCCCCCACGCTGGCTGCAGGCAGGCGGCCGAGCCGGGCGTGCGCATCGGCCAGCAGGCACAGCAGTTCAAAGGTCATGGTCGCGCCCACCAGCGAAGTCACGCCGCCCACGTCGAAGGGCGGGCTGACCTCCACCACGTCGGCGCCCACCAGGTTCAGGCCCTGCAGGCCGCGCACCAGGTGCTGCGCCTGCAAGGTCGTCATGCCGCCGATCTCGGGCGTGCCGGTGCCGGGCGCGTAACACGGGTCCAGGCAGTCGACATCGAAGCTGATGTAGGTCGGCGCGACGCCGACAATGCTGCGCGCTTCGGCCAGCAGGTCTTCGTTGCTGCGGGCCGCCACCTCTTCCATCTGCACCACGCGGATGCCCACCGCCTTGGCGAAGTCGAGGTCGGCCGGGTCGTAGACCGAGCCGCGCACACCGATCTGCACCGTGCGCGTCGGGTCCAGCAGGCCCTCTTCCACCGCGCGGCGGAACGGCGTGCCGTGGGTGTAGCGCTGGCCGCCGAAGTAGCTGTCGTTGGTGTCTGAATGGGCGTCGAAATGCACCATGCCGACCGCGCCCTGGCGGGCGATGCCGCGGAACACCGGCAGCGTGACCAGGTGGTCCCCGCCCACCGACAGCGGGCGCACACCGGCCGCGTGCACCCGGCGGTAGAAGGCTTCGATCAGGTCCAGGCCCAGCATCAGGTCCATGGGCGGCAGGGCCACATCGCCCAGGTCGGCCACGCGCGCCAGGTCGTACGGCGCGATGCGGCTGACGTGGTGCACCTTGCGCATCAGCGCCGACTGGTTGCGCACCTCGCGTGGGCCGTGGCGGGCGCCGGCGCGGTTGGTGGTGCCGGCGTCCCAGGGGATGCCGATCAGGCCGATGTCGACCGTGTCCAGCCGGTCGGGCTCGACCATGGGCAGGCGCATGAAGGTGGACAGGCCGGCGAAACGCGGCACCTGGGCGGCGTCCTGCGGCTGGGGGAACGTGGTGGTCGTCATGAGCAGCTTTCTGGAATCAGCGCACGGGCACGCGGGGCAGCACGCACAACATTTCGTAGAGCAGGTTGGCGGCCAGCTGGGCGGTGTTGCCGCTCTGGTCGTAAGGAGGCGAGACCTCGACCAGGTCGCCGCCGATGAGGTTCAGGCCGCGGCAGCCGCGCACGATCTCCAGGCCCTGGATGCTGGTCAGGCCACCGACCTCGGGCGTGCCGGTGCCGGGTGCCCAGGCGGGGTCGATGCCGTCGATGTCGAAGCTCAGGTACACCGGGCCGTCGCCCATGGTCTGGCGCACCTCGTCCATCAGCGGGGCCAGCGGGCGGTACCAGCACTGTTCGGCGGTGAACAGGCGGAAGCCCTGGTCCACGCCCCACTGGAAGTCGGCGCTGGTGTAGCCCTGGGCGCGCTGGCCGATCTGCACCACGCGTTTGCAGTCCAGCAGGCCCTCTTCCACCGCGCGGCGGAAGGTGGTGCCGTGGGCGATCTTCTCGCCGAACATGTGGTCGTTGGTGTCGGTGTGGGCGTCCACATGGACCAGCCCCACCGGGCCGTGCTTCTTGGCCAGCGAGCGCAGGATGGGCAGCGTGATGGTGTGGTCACCGCCCAGCGTCAGCGGCAC
Organism: Hydrogenophaga pseudoflava; assembly: GCF_031020795.1. Classification (GTDB taxonomy): domain Bacteria; phylum Pseudomonadota; class Gammaproteobacteria; order Burkholderiales; family Burkholderiaceae_C; genus Hydrogenophaga; species Hydrogenophaga pseudoflava_A. The sequence goes on along the minus strand of NZ_JAVHJP010000004.1, from coordinate 440,320 downwards.
CACCTTGTGCGGCAGCAGCGTGTCGTAGTGCGCCTCAATGATGCGCACCGATTCGAGCAGGTTGTAGGTGTTGATGGGCACATCGCCGAGGTCGGCCACCTGCAGGCCATCGAACGGTGCGGCGCCGGTGGCCATGTTGTAGGGCCGGATCATCACCGACTCGTTGCGGATGCTGCGCGGACCAAAACGGGTGCCGGCGCGCAGCGAGGTGCCGATGTCCAGCGGCACGCCGATGAAGGCGGCGTCCAGCCCCTCGGGCGATTCGGCGGCGGGCAGCCTCAGCATGGTGCCCCGCCCCGCAAAACGGGGCATCTCGTTGCCCCCCTGGGGCTGGTTGAAGTGAGCGGTCATTCGGTTCCGGGTCGGTGGTCGTGTGCTGATGCCCATTCTTCGTGCGTCCCCTGGCACGACAAATGCTCAGAACCAAAAACTCACTTCAGACTTTTCACAACCATGGCCTCAACCACCGCCCCGCTGCCGGACATGAAGCTGCTGCGCATCTTCTCCAGCGTCGCCCGCCACCAGGGCTTCGCCAAGGCGCAGCAGGAGCTCAACCTCACGCTCTCGGCCATCAGCACCTACATGAGCCAGCTCGAAAGCCTGCTGGGCTTCAAGCTCTGCGACCGCGGCCGCAGCGGCTTCTCGCTCACCGAAAAGGGCGAGCTGCTGCTCGGCGAGGTGCAGCGCCTGCTGGGCGAGATCGACGGCTTCGGCAGCTTCGCCGCCTCGCTCAAGGGCGGCCTCTCGGGCACGCTGCGCATCGGCGTCATCGACTCCACCGTCACCGACAGCGCCCTGCGCCTGTCGGACGCCATCGGCGCGTTCAACCAGCGCCACCCTGCCGTGCACCTGGCCCTGTTCGTCAAGAACCCCTACGACCTGCAGGAGGGCATCCTCAACAACGAGCTGGACCTGGCGATCGGCTTCTTTCCCACCCGCCCGCCGGGCCTGGTGTTCCAGCCCCTCTACCGGGAACAGCAGTGGCTGTACTGCAGCAACCAGCACCCGCTGTTCGCCCAGCGCCACATCGCGGAGGCGCAGGTGTCCGAGCTCAACGTCGTGCGCCGCAGCTACTGGAGCAAGGCCGAGCTGGGCAAACACGGCATGAAGAACAGCGTGGCCACGGTGGACAGCATGGAGGCGCAGCTGTTCCTCATCCTCTCGGGCGGCTACGTGGGCTACCTGCCCGAACACTACGCCCAGCCGTGGATGGACCAGGGCAAGCTGCGCGTGCTGCTGCCGGCCAGCTTCGGCTTCCAGTCGCCCTTCATGCTGGCCACGCGCCGCGGCCGCGGGCGCGAGGCACCGATCCAGATCATGCGCGAGCTGCTGCTGCGCAAGATGCGGGGTTGAATCGGGCCTGCGGGCAGCAGCGTGCAGGGGTCAGTTCCCCACGCGCTCCGGGTGCAGCGGCTTGAGGGCCGGCATGCGGAAGTTGCCCTTGCCGCGCTGGTCGTTCACGCTCGAGGTGTTCATCGAGAACAGCAGCGTGGTATAGGCCACGGCGTCGGCGTTGATGTCCAGCGCGGTGTCGCTGTTGTTGGCGTAGGTGTCGCAGGCCTGGTGGTAGCAGGGGTCGTAGGCCGTGCCCGCCGTGCCGCCCCACAGCGCCGCTTCTTCCGCGGTCTTGATGCCTTCGGCGCCGGTGAACAGGCCGCCGGCCGGGATCAGGTTCTGGATGAAGGCCCGGTAGTCGGAACGACCATCGAAGTCTGTGCCCTTGAACGGCACGCCGCGCTGCATGTAGAACGACTCGAAGGCCTTCTCGATCTGGTCCGACCCGCCCGGGCCGGGGCCTTCGCCCGTGCCGTCCGAATCGTCGCCGTCGTAGATGAAGAAGACGTGGTTGGGCGAGCCGATCATGTCGAAGTTCAGGTACAGCGCGATGCGGTCCTTCTCGGCCTGGGACAGCCCTTCCACATAGTTCGTGGAGCCCACCAGCCCCGACTCTTCCGCGCCCCAAAGTGCGAAGCGCAGCTTGTTGCGGGGCTTGACCTTTGCCATCTGCACCGCGGTCTCCAGGATCGCCGCGACACCCGAGCCGTTGTCGTTGATGCCCGGACCTTCGTTCACCGAGTCGAGGTGCGCGCCCACCATCACCACGTTGTTCGGATCGCCCGTGCGCGACTCGGCGATCACGTTGCTGGTGGTCGCCTCACCGCGGAAGGTGTCGGTCTTGAGCCGCAGCACCAGCCCCGGCGTGGCCGCCAGTTGCTGGCCCAGGGCCTGGGTGATGCCGGTCACGCCGATGTCCAGCGTGAAGGCCTCGCCCAGCGTGCCGTTGAGATCGCCGGCAACGTTGTTGTAGATCACGACCCCGCTCGCACCGGCCGCCAGGGCATTGGTGGCCTTGAGGGCGAAGGGGCAGGCGCCACGGCTGATGAGCGCGATGTTGCCCGCCGGGAAACCGGCGAAGTCCGCCGCCTCGCAGCCCGGGGTGCCGTCGCCCGGCGGCGGTGTCAGCGCCGTCACAGGAGCCGTCACGTCGCCGCTGCCGGAGTACTCCATGATGTTGTTCGCCAGCGGACCCGCGGGGCCCGGCGACACCTGCTCCAGCACCGTGGGCGAGAGCGCGATGAAGGTCTGGAACTGGAACTCGGTGACGGTGACGAGGTAGCCCGCGTCACGCAGCACCTTGGCCGCGTAGTCCACCGAAGCGTCGTAACCGGGTGTGCCCGAGGTGCGGATGCCATTGTTTTCATCGGCAATGGTCTGCAACGCCTGCTGGTGGCGCCGGACACCGGCCAGGGTCACGCACTCCAGCAGTTTGTTGAACGTGTTGTTGACCCGGTTGAGGCAACTGGGAGATGACGATCCAGCGGCCGCCGCCCCTCCCACTGCGGCCACCTCTGTCGTCAGCATCCGGGCGGTGGCGAGGTCGCCCCCGCTGTCGCCGGACGAGTCGCTGCCTCCGCCGCACGCCGCCACGAGCAAGGTCGCGGCGAACGCCGCGCCCCATCGCCCTCGCATCAGACGCCGCCCCATCAAACCGGTGTGTTCCATGTCCATCTCCTGTGTGTGTTGTTGATGCTTCGGATCCCGCCGCCGTCGAACAACTGGCACCCCGGCCTGACCGACCGCGAGGGGATGGGCAGCGTACTCCCCGCGGCTCTGCGGCACCAAGACGACTTACAGAAAGACACCGAAGAAACCTCTGCAGGACAGAACACCCGCCCCTCGACGACCGCCGTGCATTCCGGCTATCGTGGGTGCCCTTCAAAACACTAGGAGACGCTCATGCCCGCCAAGAACACGATTTGCCTCTGGTTCAACGGCGCCGCGGAAGAAGCCGCGCGCTTCTACGCGGCCACATTTCCGGACAGCGCCGTAGGCGCGGTCATGCGCGCGCCGGGCGACTACCCCTCCGGCCAGCAGGGCGATGTGCTGACCGTCGAATTCACCGTCATGGGCATTCCCTGCCTCGGCCTCAATGGCGGCCCGGCCTTCCCGCAGACCGAAGCCTTCTCGTTCCAGGTGGCCACCGACGACCAGGCCGAAACCGACCGCCTGTGGAACGCCATCGTCGGCAATGGCGGCCAGGAAAGCGCCTGCGGCTGGTGCAAGGACAAGTGGGGCCTGTCGTGGCAGATCACCCCGCGCGTATTGACCGCCGCCATCAACGACCCGGACCGCGCAGCCGCCAAGCGGGCGTTCGACGCGATGATGGGGATGAGGAAGATTGATGTGGCGGGGATTGAGAAGGCTTGGCGTGGGTGACCGCAATTGCGTTGGTCGGCAGCTCTCGGCCAGGAGCGGCGTTCGATCAAACGGGTAAACAGTCGCTCAACGTAATTTAGACCCCACAGGCGACAGTACGACAAGACGACCATCTACGCCGGCAATGGTTGTGTCGATTCTCTCCATATCGCTCGGTGCATCGGGCAAGAACAACAGGATGCCGTCCTTGACACCACCAATGAGCAAGTAGTGCTCCACCTGCGCGACAGCATTCGCATAGTTTTGCCTCATAAGCCGCCGCTTGATCTCAATGACGACTTTTTCCCCACCACGCGATACAAGCAAGTCAGCTCGAAACGGCTTGTCCGCATCTAAGCGGGCCTCGGTCTCAACCGCTAGCTCCGGAGCGGCCGACGACAAGAAGCCATGGAGTGCGCCAATTACTTGCGACTCAGTTGCTTTGCTGGAGGACGATGTAGAAGGCAAGTGGATTGCACAGAACTGATTCAGTAAATCTGTGAGCCTGATCAGCAGGTCGGCGTTCACAGTTTGGGCGAGGCTCGCTTCGAGTACCGCCTTCTGCGCTTCTGCCTCCGCCAGCGACCTCGTATAAGCGATACGTTCAGCAATCTGATCGAGGAGAAGACATGCGAACGCCGATACCGAAACTATTGCAAGGAATGCCTCGCTCTCGTCAAAATCCAGCTTGTAGTCATGGGCCGATGGGTTGCGCCACTCCGTACGATACGTAGTCAGTTGGCTAAGCACTCTGCTGCGGAAGATGTTGTTCTGCTCAAGATAGTTCTCGATGTCGAAGGGACGCTTCTTTGCAGGGTCTTGGCCGGCCAAGACTCGATAGGCTTCCTTGACACTGCCTTCAAACGCTTGGTTTGTCCTATAGATTGCGTCAGTAAAGGCAGTTTCGTCGTCGGTCTCTTGTCCACGCGAGAGATGTCGGAAGGCCGTCTCAATATGAAGTAGCACCGCCTTCAATCCAGGAACGTAATCGCCATCCTCCAGCACGTCGATCTTTTTTCGCAGCGTATCAACAAGATTCATGATTTCTGGAGGCTAACGTTCAAAATCACCGGCGCTGCGCGGGTTTATCGCGCAGCGCCGTTGGATTGCAGGGTTGGGTCTCGTGCTACCAATACGACTCCCGTTTATCAGTGCGGTAAGTATTGGTAGTTCCTTCGAGCAAATGCGGGTGTACGTGGAGATAGTCCCACGCAAACTCGTTGATATTGTGTGCGAACCCTTCGAGGGCGTTGCCCATCGAAGCGGACAAGTGAATGATGCCGCTGGCTTTGAGTCCTTGCACGACACCATCGTCGATGCGGAGCGTGTTTGCGCGAGTGTTCTCCGCGAGGTAGTACCGGAGAATTTGCTTTTCGTCTTCGGTCAGGCACTGCAATCGCTCCTCGATACGCCGATAGCGGCGCCTCCTGAACCACCATTGCTTTACGAGAGCGATGCCGTCGCCGATAACGGAAACCAAGAAAAGCGCGACGGTGACAACGAGGGTAAGACCCAGCATAGGGCGATTGTTTTGTGCAAGCTCAAATACTCCGATGAACTTGAGAAACTCCTCGTTGGCAAAGAGAAGAAAGGCAGCCATGACACCAAGCGCTATGAGATAGCGTGGAGCGAGCTTCAGGAATTCAAGAAATGTCTTGGCGGCGTCAGCGAACATATTGAGAGGTCTAACGTACTAGCTCAGGGGCGCGAAGCCGGCTTGCCGGCGTAGCGTCCCTCTGGAGTGGATTGTTGGGCTGTGACTTGACGCAGCACACTACTAAATTCCTCAAGAAAATCGCTAAGCACTTTTTTCTGCTCAGGACTTTCTGGCCTAGCCAATACAGTCAATCTGTCCTTGAATCGGAGAAGAAGCGTTAGATAGAAATTGCGTTTCTTATCTTCAGCACCGTCCAAATTCTTGGAGATGTTGGTTAGCTCTTCACGGGCGTTTTGAATCTGAGTGTCAAATTCTCCAGAGAATCCACGCATGAGATGATTTCCAACCAGCCTCGCTTGGAGGCCCTTCTTTTGAATTTGATGGGTCGATGAACGAATCTCTACCAACAAACAACTCATGGAACTGCGAATCTTCTCGATGGGGGTTTCTGGGAAATGATCATCTATGCGACTGAAGGCCATGCTGTCGATCAGCGCCGCAACCTGCTGCTTTGAAATATCAACTGGCTTCCAGCTATGAGCAAATTCGTTCCGAATTTTACGCAGGCGCTCTAGATCGAGAAATTGCTCTTTGGTGATTAGGCCAATGGCGTAAGCTGCCTTAATACGGGAAGAAAATGCTCCCAGAGGAGCATTGAAACCCTCGATAAGTTGTGTCGTCGCCTCTGAGGGCGTCATGAATGCCTTCAGTAGTTCGCCGAGGGCTTCTTCAGCGAATGCCGCTAACGAGAGGACTAAGCCTCGATCATCAAGGTCACGCAATGATCGCGTGAGTAGGTTTATTCCACCAAAAACCTCATCTTCTGGTTCGGGTGGATCTGGAATCTTCGGTTCGTTCTGCATCGCAGCCTAACGTAATGTATCCCGCAGAAACTGCGGGATATTCTGGACGGTGCGGGATATTCTGGTCACGTCATTCCTCCGAAAGTGCAATCAGATCAACCATTTGAGCGTGAACGCCTGACAGTTATACCGGTATATGTAACTCGCGAAACCCGGCAGCCTCGGTTGCAGGTGATGTTTTTGGGCTTTCAGTGTTCCGGAAGGCTGCTTCGGGTCGAAAGCTGTCAGCGAGCCACCCTGACCCGCACCGGCTGCCCCTCCTTCATCCCGCTCCCCGGATAAAGAATCACCGTCTCCCCTGCCTTCAGCCCGTCCTTCACCCAGGCGCTGTCTGCGTTGCGGTCGCTGAAGCTCACCGCCCTCGCTCGGGCCTTGCCGGCCTCCACCACGAACACCTGCCAGCCCTCCCCTTGCCTGACCAGTGCGGCCGAGGGCACGAGCAGCGCACTGTCTTGCGCTGACACGGTAATGCGCGCGTCGACGCGGAAGCCGTCGCCGAGTTTCTGCAGTTCTTCGGGCGGCGCCTGGAGCGCGACCGTCACGTTGACGCGCTGTTCCTCGATGCCCAGGGCCGAGGTCTTGGTGAACGCGACCGGGTCCACGCGGGCCACCTGCCCGGCCAGCGGCGGCTGGTTGCGGCCGGTGGCCAGTTGCACGGCGGCGCCCGCGGCGATGCGCGGCGCGTCGCCGGAGAGCACGTCGATCACGGCTTCCATGGCGCCGGTGTCACCGATCTCTAGCAACGGCGCGCCGGCCTGCACGGGTTCGCTACTGTCTTTGTGCAGCTTGAGCACGCGGCCGTTCACCGGGCTCTTGAGTGACCACATGCCTTGGACGGCGCCGCTCGGCTCGGCACGGCCCAGCGCGGCGCGGGCTTCGCTGGCGGCGTGGCCGGCGGCGGCCTGTTCGGCCTGCGCGGCTTTCAGGGCCTGGGCCGCGGCTTCGCGCGCCAGACGGCTCTGGTCGCGGGCGGACGGGGCGATGAAGTTGTCCTTGGCGAGCTGCGCAGAGCGTTCGGCTTCGAGCGTGGCCTGGGCCAGCGCGGCCTGGGCGCGCTGCACGTTGGCGCGCGCGGCGGCCACGGCGGCGTCGGCGCTGCCCACGCGCTGCTGCAGCACGTTGCGGGTGCGCGCGTCGATCATGCCGGGCGCATTGGGCGCGAGCACGGCCACCACGTCGCCGGCCTTCACCGCGTCGCCCACCTTGAGCGTGGGCCGCTGCAGTTGCGCGGCGGTGGGCGCGGTGACCAGGTAGCGCTGTTGCAGGCGCAGCTGGCCGTCTTCCTCGATCACCTGCTCGAAGCGGCCTTCGGCCACGGTGGCGGTTTCCACGTCCAGCGGACGCGGGCGGTAGGAGGCCCAGAGGATGGCGGCCAGGGCGGCCACGGCCAGTCCGCCGATGAGCCAGCGGCGTTTTTTGGCCGCACCGTTGTTCGACTTGTTCATTCGCGTACCTTCAAGACAGAGACCAGATCCAGACGGTCGATGTGGCGGCGCACCAGCAAGGCGCTGGCCACACCGGCGGCCAGCACGATGAGCGCGGCCGAGGCGTAGGTGGACGGTTCGATGACCACCGGAAAATCGATCGCGTCGCTGGCCATGAGCCGCATCATCAGCGTGGCCAGGCCCCAGCCCGCCAGCGCGCCCAGCGGCAGCGCGATCAGCAGTTCGGCCGCCAGCTCGGCCAGCAGCAGCACCGAGACCTCGGCCCGCGTCATGCCCAGCACGCGCAGGCTGGCCAGTTCCCAGGCGCGCTCGGAGAGCGAGATGCGCGCCGCGTTGTAGATGATGCCCACCGCCATGGCCACGGCGAACAGCGTGAGGATGCCGCTGAACACGCCCATGTTGCGTTCGGTGCGGTGGTTGAACTCGGCCATGGAGCTGGCCTTGTCGAACACCGAGTTGATGCCGGGCGCCGCCTTCACCGCAGCCCAGAAGGCGGGCATGGCGGCCGGGTCCACCTGCAGCGCCGCGTCGGCCACGCCGTCGCCATCGCCGGCCAGGCGGTTGAGGGTGTCCAGGTTCATGTAGAGCAGTTGGCCGAACATGGTGCGGGCGATGTCGACCACCTCCACCTCCACGCTGCGCCGGCTCCACAGGCGGAACTGCAGCGTGATGCGGTCGCCCACCCGGGCGCCGATCTCGCGCGCCAGCAAACCCGAGAGCACCACGCCCTGCGCCGGCAGGGCCAGCGCGCCACGGTCTTCGTCGACCAGGCGCATGAGTTTGGCGTTGCCGCGCAGGGCCATCACCGCGGTGTCGTGGCTGCGCCCGCGCAGCGTCACCTTCACCGGTTCGGTGCGGTAGACCTCGGCGTCGAGCACGCCGGGCAGGCGCTGCAGGTCGCGCACCACGGTCACGGGCACCGGGCGGTGGAAGTTGACCAGCACGTCGCCCTGCTGCACCTGGCGGAACTGCACGTCCACGATGTGGGCGATGGCGTCGAGCCAGAAGGCGCCCGAGATCTGCAGGGCCACCGCCAGCGCGATGCCGGTGACGGTGAAGGCCGCGCGCAGCGGCCGGCGTTCGAGGTTGCGCACCACCATGCGCGCGCTGGTGGAGAGCAGGCGCCCCAGGCCCAGGCGCTCGACCAGGGTGGCGGTGTAGACCGGCGGCGCTGGCGGCAGCATGGCCTGCGCAGGGCGCAGCCGCACCACGGCGTGAATCGCGGTCCAGGTGCCCGCGGCGGCGGCCAGCCCGGCGATGGCGGCCGAGAGCAGCACCAGGGTGGTGTCGGTGGCGTAGGCCAGGCGGTTGAAGCGGAACACCTCGTCGTACAGGCTGAGCATGCCGCGGCCAATCAGCTGGCTCAGGCCCAGGCCCACCGCCACGCCCAGCCCGGCGATGACCAGCGCCAGCTGGATGTAGTGCCACGCGATGGCGCCGTCGGTGTAGCCCAGGGCCTTGAGCGCGGCGATCTGGCTGCGCTGCGTGGCCACCTGGCGGCTGAGCACCACGTTGAGGATGAACATGGCCACGGCCAGGAAGATGGCCGGCAGCACCGTGCCCATGACCTTGAGCTGCGCCAGTTCGTCGCTGACGATCTTGGTGGAGAGCTGGCGGTCGCGCCCCACCGCGCCGATGCTGCCGTAGGGTTCGAGCAGGCGGTCCAGCGGCGTGAGCACGGCGCGCTCGGGCACACCGGCTTCGAGCCGCAGCGAGGCCTGGTTGAACGCGCCCTGCATGTCGAACAGCTCGGTCATGCGGGCGCCGTCGATCCACCAGATGCCGAAGCCCGTGTCGTCGGGTGCGCCGCCCTGCGAGGCGAACACGTATTCGGGCGTGGCGGCCGTGCCCACCAGGTGGATGCGCTCGCGCCGGCCGTTGAGGATGGCGTGCACCACGTCGCCGGGCTTGAGGCTGCGGGCGGCGGCGAAGCGGTCGCTGACCAGGGCTTCAAGCTGGGCACCGCGCTCGGGCCAGCGGCCCTGTTTGAGGCTGAGCGCGTTCAGGCCCTGGCGCCCGGCCCGCGCGGCCGACAGGTCCAGCCCGATGAAGCGGCCGGTAACCGGCTGCACCACTTCGGGCAGGTCGACCTGGGCGTCGAACACCACGTCGAGCTTCACCTCCGCCACGCCGGGAATGGCGCGGAGGCGCTCGCCCAGCGACACCGGCGCACGCTTGATGCCGGCGAACAGGTCGGCCAGGCGGTTGTCGGCGTAGAAGGCGTCGCGCGAGGTCTTGAGCGAGTCGTGCACCGCGAACATGCCCACGAAGCCGGCCACGCCGATGGCCACCACCACCGCGATGGTGAGCACCTGCGCACGCAGGCGCTTGAGGTCGCGCCAGAGTTTGGTGTGCAGCGTGCTCATCTTGTGTGTGTCACCAGCGCAGCGTGGACGCGGCCACCTTGTGGGGGTTCACATGGCTCTCGACGATGCGGCCGTCGGCCAGGCGCAGCACGCGGTCGGCCATGTCGGCGATGGGCGCGTTGTGGGTGATGACCACGGTGGTCGTGCCCAGTTCGCGGTTCACGCGCTCAATGGCCTGCAGCACCATCACGCCGGTGGCGCAGTCCAGCGCGCCGGTGGGTTCGTCGCACAGCAGCACGGCCGGGCGCTTGGCGATGGCGCGCGCGATGGCCACGCGCTGCTGCTCGCCGCCCGAGAGCTGCGAGACGAAGTGGTGGCGCCGCTCGGCCAGGCCCACCAGGGCCAGTGCCTCGGCCGGGTCCATCGGGTCCTCGGCCAGGTCGGTCACCAGCGCCACGTTTTCTTCGGCGGTCAGGCTGGGGATGAGGTTGTAGAACTGGAACACGAAGCCCACGTGCTCGCGCCGGTAGCGCGTGAGCTCGGCGTCGCCCGCGCCGATGAGTTCGTGCACCTGGCCTTCGTGCGTCCAGCTCGCCGAGCCGCTGGTGGCCGTGTCCAGCCCGCCCAGGATGTTCAGCAGCGTGGACTTGCCGCTGCCCGAGGCGCCCAGCAACACCACGAACTCGCCGCGCACGATGTCCAGGTCCACGCCGCGCAGCGCGTGCACGGCCGTGTCGCCCTCGCCATAGGTCTTGGTGAGGGCGCGGGCGGTGAAGACGGAGAACATCTCGGGAGTGGTGACAGCCATGCCCGGATGTTCGCGCAGATGGCCGGAGTTGCAATGACTTGTGTCAGAAACCGGCCAGATTCCTCGGCTCAGTCCGGGAAGCGCTCCACGTGTGTCTCGCCCCGGCGGCCGAAGTAGGTGGAAGGTTCATTTCGTTTGCACGCCCCAACAGCTCAGCCCGTCGTCGACTGCCGCAAAGTCCTCACCAGCAGGTCGTGCAGACCGTCCACCGCCTTGTTGCCGCGCGATTCGCGGCTGCGGTAGACGCCCACCTCCATCGGCATCAGCGGCCCCAGGCCGTGCTCAGCGCCCAGCACCTGCAGGTGCGGCGGCGCACTGCACTGCGTGAGCACCGCCACCGCCAGGCCGCTGTCCACCGCCGCGATCTGCCCCGCCAGGCTGGAGCTGTTGTAGACCACCTTGTAGCGCCGCCCCTGCTGCGCCAGCGACTGGATCGCGCCGCGCCTTGCCAGACTGGCCTCCTCGTAGACCGCGATCGGTAGCGGGTCGCGCCGCCACAGCTCGAACTGCGGCGAGCCGACCCAGACCATGGGCTCGTGGAACAGCAGGGTGCCGCGCCGCGCGTGGTCGCGCGAGACCAGGGCCAGGTCCAGCTCGCCGCGCGCGACGCGAGGAATCAGTGCGGGTGACTGCTCGCAGTGCAGCTCGATCTCGACCCCGCTGTGCTTGGGCGCGAAGCGCTTGAGCACCGGCGTGAGATACCTCGCGGCGTAGTCGTCGGGCACGCCCAGGCGTACACGGCCGGTCAGCTCGTCGCCGTGCAGCGCGGCCTGCGCCTCGGCCTGCAGGTCGAGCATGCGCCGCGCGTAGCCCAGCAGGGTCTGGCCGTCGGGTGTGAGCTGCAGCTTGCGCGGCCCACGCTCCAGCAGGCGCCGGCCGACCGCGTCTTCCAGTTTCTTGAGCTGCATGCTCACGGCCGACTGCGAGCGGTGCACCTCGCCCGCCGCGGCCGACAGCGAACCGGTGTCCACCACCGCCACAAAACACCGGAGCCAGTCGATCTGCAGATCCTGCGCTTTCATGGAGGGCGTCCTTGCATGCGTTTATCGAATGGAAACGATGTGAATTTTGCGCTTTTCGGGATGCATCAAAGCCGGCACAGTCTCGCGCCATGACCACATCCAACGACCTGCGCACACAAAGTGCCCTCACCCGCCCCCTGGTGTGGGCGGGCTTTCGCGAGATGCTGCCCATCGCCCTGTTCGTGCTGGTGTTCGGCGCGGCCTTCGGCCTGGCGGCCATGCAGCACGGGCTGGGCACCACCTGGACGGTGCTGATGAGCTCGGCCGTGTTCGCCGGCGCGGCGCAGTTCGCGGTGCTGGAGCTGTGGGGGCCGCAGGTGCCGATGCTGACCCTGGCGCTGACGGTGTTCGCGATCAACGCGCGCCACCTGCTGATGGGCGCCACGCTCTACCCCTGGCTGCGCCAGTTGCCAACCGTCCGGCGTTATGGCGTGATGGCGCTGGCCTCGGACTCCAACTGGGCACTGGCCATGCAGGCCATGGGGCGCGGGCAACCGGGTCTGGGCCTGCTGCTGGGCGGTGGGCTGGCGCTGTGGGTGTTCTGGATCATGGGCACCGTGCTGGGCACGCAGGTGGGCAGCCTGATCGCCGATGCGCGGCGCTGGGGCCTGGACATGGTGATGGGCTGCTTCCTGCTGGCCATGGTGGTCGGCGGGCAGAAGAACCCGCGCATGCTGCTGATCTGGGCGGTGGCGGCCGGCGCCTCGATCGCGGCCTGGCACTGGCTGCCGGAGAACAGCCACGTGGTGACGGGCACGCTGGCCGGCGGCTTGCTGGGCCTGCTGTGGAAGGAGGAGAGCGATGAGCGTTGAATCCACCGGCTGGGGCGCGCTGCTGATCGTCGCGGTGATGGCGCTGGTGACCCTGGCCACCCGCTGGGGCGGCGTGTTCGTCATGGCCTACGTGCCCATCGGGCCGCGCGTGCGGCGCTTCATCGCGGCCATGTCGGGCTCGGTGCTGGTGGCCGTGCTGGCGCCGCTGGCCGCGCAGGGCGACCTCGGCGCCCGCGCTGCAATGGCCACCACCGCCCTGGTGATGCTGGTGCTGAGGAAGCCGCTGCCGGCGATTGCGGCCGGGATTGTGGCAGCGGCCCTGTTCAGGCAGTTCTGAGCGCGCTCAGGGCTTGAGGATCAGCGGCGCGATCTGCTCGACGTAGTACTTCACCGCGGGCAGCGTCAGGTGCCCGTAGTCGTAGCTCAGGGGCTCGGCAGAGCCGGGTTCCATGCGCGTGAGACAGCCCTGGCGGTTGCAGAAATAGTCCATGCCGGAGATGAACTCGATGCCCATGGCCGCTGCGCGCTGGCGCATCTCGGCGGTGGCGGCCTTGACGTGCCGGTCCAGGTACTCGTCGCCCAGGCGCAGCGGAATGCGCTGCTGCTCCCGCCACACCTTCAGCAGCAGCTTGGGCAGGTCTTCGCGCCAGTAGGGCACAGCGCCGAGCAGCACGATGCGCTTGACGCCGGCCTTCTTGAGTTCGGCCACGGTGGGTTCCAGACCCGAGGTGTCCTTGTAGCGCCCTTTGACCTTGCCCTCGTGCCACCACGCATAGAGCACCACGATGTCGGGCTTGGTCTCGCGGATGACGCGGATGGTGTCGTCGTTCAGGCTCTTGCACAGCGGGCGCGGGTCGATGCCCAGGATCGGCGGGCAGATGGCCGCGGTGCGCTCGCCCAGGCCGAAGTTGTATTTGCCACTGTCCTGCAGCGCCTTGAAGCCCGGATAGAGCGAGCCGGCGTGCGAATCGCCCCAGAGGAAGACCAGCGGGCGCTTCTGCTCGACGCAGAAGGGCTTGTAGTGGCTGGCCGGCAGCTTGTAGTCGAGCATGCAGTCGCCGTCGCGCCAGCCTTCGATGATGGCGGGCCGGCCGCCTTTGGACGAGAGCGTCTGGATCAGGGCCTGGATCTGTTCGGGCGTGCCGTCCTGCCCCGACTGGCGGGCCGCCATGCGCTGCAGCCGCTCGGGCTGGCCGTCCTGCTTGTAGATGGTGAAGCCGGTCAGGCCGGTCATGGCCACCCCCGCGCTCAGGGCCACGGTGGTGAAGCGCCACTGGCGCCAGTGGCCGAAGCGGATCGGCGTCTCCACCAGCCGGTAGGTCAGCCAGGCCAGCAGCACGGCCAGCAGGACCCAGCCGACCTGGTGGAGCACGGGCGGCACACCGCCGTGTTCGATGTGCGGATAGGCCAGCAGCGGCCAGTGCCACAGATAGAGGGGGTAGCTGATCAGGCCGATCCAGACCATGGGTTTGCTCGAGAGCACGTAGCGGTTGAACCAGCCGGCGGGGCCGGCGGCGATCATCAGGCAGGTGGCCAGGGTGCCGGCAAAGGCCCAGCCGCCGGGGAAGCGCCGCTCGGGGTCGAGCTGGACCATGACGGCGGCCATCAGCAGCACGCCGGCGGTGGAGAGCCACTGCGCCCTTGCATTGCTGGCCTGTGGCGCCCCCGGGGCCGGGCGGCTGGCGGCCAGGAAGGCGCCCATCATCATTTCCCAGAAGCGGCCCAGCGGGTTGTAGAAGGCCGGGTTCGGGTCGTCCAGACGCACCAGCCAGAGGTTGAACGCCAGCGAGGCCAGCAGCAGGGCCGCGATCCAGATGCGTTTGGGCTGCCCGACGCGGTGCAGCACCACCAGCACCAGCGGCCAGAACATGTAGAACTGTTCCTCGATCGCCAGCGACCACAGGTGCAGCAGCGGTTTCTCGACCGCCGAGGCGTCGAAGTACCCGGCCTCCTGCCAGAACGCGAAGTTGGAGACGAAGAAGCTGCCCGCCAGCGCGTGTTTGCCCACCGCCTTGTATTCGAGCGGCCCGAGCACGAACCAGCCATAGACCAGCGTGGCCGCCAGCACCAGGAACAGGGCCGGGAAGATGCGCTTGACGCGCCGCGCGTAGAAGTCGGCGAAGCTGAAGCGGTTGCGGGCCAGGTTGTCCAGGATGATCGAGCTGATGAGGTAGCCCGAGATCACGAAGAAGATGTCGACACCGATGAAGCCGCCCGGGAACAGCTCGGGGAACGCGTGGTGGATGACCACGGCAGAAACGGCGATGGCGCGCAGTCCATCGATGTCGGAACGGTAGTTCTCTGCGTGCGGCAGGTGGGACATGTAACAGGGTCGGGGAACAACGGGGGGCGCAGCATCCTAACAAAGGCCACCGGCTCACCGGTGCCGCAAGGCCTCCCGCGCGGCGGCCACCATCTGCCGCGTCAGCCCGTCGAGCAGGCTGGACGCGGCCCGCGCGGTCTGCCAGTGCAGCGGCACGTCCAGCGGCGTACCGGGCACCAGCTCCACCAGGGAACCATCGGCCAGGTGCTGCGCGACCATGCCCTGCGGAAACATGCCCCAGCCCATGCCGGCCAGCGCGGCGGTGACGAAGGCGTGCGACGAGGGCAGCGTGTGCCGTGACAGCTCCACATGGCGGTGGCACAGGCGCCGCACCCAGCTGGCCTGCAGCTCGTCCTTGGTGTTGAACAGCAGGCTGGGTGCCTGGGCCAGGCTGCCCGCCCCGACACCATGCGCAAAGTGCCGCGCCATGAAGGCCGGGCTGGCGGCGGCCACATAGCGCATCACGCCCAGCGGCTGGCTGTTGCAGCCGGTGGCCGGCCGCGCCGTGCCGGTCACCGCGGCCACCACCGCGCCGGTGCGCAGCCACTCGGCCGTGTGGTCCTGGTCGTCCACGCTCAGCTCCACCAGCACCGGCGCTTCGGCCGCGAACGCGGCCAGCGCGGGCGCGAACCAGGTGGCCAGGCTGTCGGCGTTGACCGCCACCGGCAAGTGCACCCGCGCCCCGCCCTCGGGCGCGATGGCGGGCAGCGCGTCGGTCAGCTCCGCCTCCAGCAGACGCACGCGATCCATGTGCTGGCACATGCGGCGCCCGGTGTCGGTGGGCCGGCAGGGCTGGCCGCGCACCACCAGCGCGCAGCCCACGCGCTCCTCCAGCAGGCGGATGCGCTGCGAGATCGCCGAGGGCGTGACGTGCAGCGCGCGCGCCGCGCGGTCGAAGCTGCCCTCGCGCACCACGGCGGCCAGGGCGTTGAGGGCGGCGTAGTCGAGCATGATTTCAGTTTTCCTTAAGCGGATGAAGGAAAGACAGTTTGTCTTCATGCGCAGGCACTGGCAAGCTGGCGTCATGTTGTCCACTTCCTTCGCCCAGGCGCTGCCCGTGTTCATGCAGGGTCTGGTGCTCTGCTTCGGTCTCATCGTGGCCATCGGCGCGCAGAACGCCTTCATCCTGCGCCAGGGGCTGCGGCGCGAGCACGTGGTGCCGTTGGTGCTGTTCTGCGCCGTGGCCGACGCGGCGCTGATCAGCGCCGGTGTGCTCGGCATGGCCCAGGCGCTGGGAGCGCACCCCGGGTTCGCGCAGGCCATGGCGCTGGCGGGCACCCTCTTCCTGGCCTGGTACGGCTGGCAGGCGCTGCAACGGGCCCGGCACGCCAGCCGGCTGCAGGCGGCCGACGGCGGTCCTGGACTGAGCCGCGGCGCCGCGATGGCGCAGGTGGCCGCGTTCACCCTGCTCAACCCGCACGTCTACCTGGACACCGTGATGCTGATGGGCAGCATCGGCGCCCAGCAGCCGGCCGGCCTGCGCGGCTGGTTCATCGCCGGCGCCAGCCTGGCCAGCCTGGTCTGGTTCTGTGGCCTGGGCTTCGGCGCGCGCTGGCTGGCGCCGCTGTTCGCAAAACCCCGCGCCTGGCAGGTGCTGGACGGCCTGATCGGCCTGACCATGTGGACGCTGGCGGTGCTGCTGCTGCGGCACGTGCTGCAGGGCACCTGAGCCAGTCCGACACTCCCTCCATATATGTACCGCCCCCCTTACCACCGGTTCGACGACCGCGCAGCGCAGTACGACCTCATCGACGCCCACCCGCTGGGCACCTGGGTCTGCCAGGGCGGTGACGGCCTGATCGCCAGCCACCTGCCCTTTGCGCTGGACCGCGCGCGCGGCGACCACGGCACGCTGAGCGCCTGGATCGATCCGGACGACGCCGAGGCGCGCGCGGTGCCGGCCGGCACGCCGTCGCTGGTCGTGTTTCTCGGACCGCAGGCCTACATCTCCCCCGGCTGGTACCCCGGCAAGGCCGAACACGGCCGCGTGGTGCCCACCTGGAACTACGTGGTGGTCCATGCCCATGGCACCGTGCGGTGGACCGCCGATGGTGCGGGCATCGAGATCGCCATCCAGCGGCTGGAAGGCAAGCTCAAGGCCAGCCAGGACGAAGCGCGCGCCGACCGCGAAGGCACCGTCGTGGGTCTCAGGGCTGCGGGCTCCGAGGCCGCGCGCACAATGGCTGCGCTCGTGCAGCACGCACTGAACACATCCCCCCACTGACCACCATGTACCTGCCCGCCGCCTTCGAAATGAACCGCCCCGAGGCCCTGCACGCCCTCATGCAGGCGCGCCCGCTGGGCACCCTGGTCACGCACGGCCCCGACGGGCTGGACGCGAACCACATTCCCTTCGAACTCGACACCGCCGTCGGCCCGCACGGCCTGCTGCGCGCCCACGTGGCGCGCGCCAACCCGGTGTGGCAGCAGGCGGCCGACAGCGAGGTGCTGGTGGTCTTCCAGGCCACCGACGGCTACATCTCGCCCAACTGGTACCCGAGCAAGCCCGAACACCACCGCCACGTACCGACCTGGAACTACGCGGTGGTCCACGCGCACGGCGTGCTGCGGGTGCGCGACGACGAGCGCTTCCTGCGCGGGCTGGTGGCGCGGCTGACGCGCGAGCACGAGGCCCGCTCGCAGCAGGAGAAGCCCTGGAAGATGGGCGACGCGCCCGCCGACTACATCGACGGACTGCTGAAGGTGATCGTCGGTCTGGAGATCCAGATCACCCGCCTGGTGGGCAAGTACAAGCTCGGACAGAACCGGGAAGAGCGCGACCGCCTGGGCGCCGCCGCCGGTCTGGCCGCACTGGGCAACAGCGACCTGGCGCAGGCCATGCAGCAGGCATCCCCCAGGGCGGGGAACTGAGGGTCCCGCAAGCGTCTGTCACCTGGCCCGCCGGCACCGGCGAGCGCCGACAATGACCGCGTGAAAACCCGCCACTTCGCGCAGCTCGTCGCACTCTCAGCCCTCTGGGGCGCTTCCTTCATGTTCATCCGCATGGCCGTGCCGGTCATGGGGCCCTGGGTGCTGGCCGCCGGCCGGGTCGGCCTGGCCGCACTCACCCTGGTGCTGCTGATGTCGGTGCTGCGACACACCTGGCCGTGGAAGGAGTGGCGCATGCTGGCGGTGATGGGGGTGCTGTCCGTCGCGGCGCCGTTCATGCTCTATGCGTGGGCCGGCCTGTACCTGCCGGCGGGTTACAGCGCGCTGCTCAACACCACGGCCGTGCTGTTCGGCACGCTGTCCTCGGCCTGGTTCAAGGAAGACACGCTCACTGCCCGCAAGCTGCTGGGCTGCCTGATCGGCTTCATCGGCGTCGGCCTCATCGTGCGGCTGGGCCCGGTGCCACTGGACGGCACCACGCTGGTCGCGGCCCTGGCCTGTGTCTGCGCCGCCGCCTGCTATGGCATGGCCACGCCCGTGATGAAGCGCGCCACCGCGCGCATGCAGCCGCTGTCCATCGCCGCGGGCATCCATGTGATGGCGCTGCTGGTGGTGCTGCCGGGCGCGGCCTGGCAATGGCCCCAGGCCCGCTTCACCCCCGGCACGCTGGCGGCCATGGCCGTGCTGGGCATCGTCACCTCCGGCCTGGCCTACTGGGCGCACCTGCGCATCATCCGCCACGTGACGCCGGTGGCGGCCATGAGCCCGGTCTTCATGATCCCGGTGTTCGGCGTCGCCTGGGGCCACCTGTTCCTGGGCGAGGCCCTGTCGCCGGGCATCTTCGTCGGCGGCGCGCTGGTGCTGGTGGCCTCGGCGCTGGTGACCGGCTTCAACCCGCTGCGCCGCATCTTCGGGGTGACCGACCCGGCGCCCTGACCGGCCTCAGGGCCGGGTCCAGCCTGGCATGTCCACGGCGCGGATCAGCCGCGTCTCCTGCGCCGTGATCAGGTGGGCCGAGGCCTGCAGGTAGGCCGGAAAGTCCGGGTGGGCGTCGCGCGCCCGGCAGCGGCGCTCGTAGTCGGCCAGGTCTTCGTAGGCCCAGCAGTGCACGAACTGGTTCTGCGGTCCGACCCAGCTGGTCCAGAAACCCAGCGGGTGGCCCAGTGTTTTCATCAGGATGGGCATGGCCAGGCGGTTGAACACCTCCAGGAACTCGGGCATCTTGCGCAGGGCGATCGTGTAGGTGCGGTGATCTATGAGGGGCAGGTTCATGCGCGTGTTCCCGCTTGGTCGGCAATATGGTTGCCGGTGACGAAACCGAAGGTCATGTTCGGCCCGTGGGTGATGCCGGCGCCGGGGTAGTTGCCGCCCATGAGGCTGGCGCGGTCGTTGCCCACGGCGTAGAGGCCGGCAATCGGTGACCCGTCGCGCCGCAGCACCTCGCCCACCACGCTGGTGCGCACACCGTCGAAGGTGCCCAGGTCTCCCATGACCACCTTGACCGCGTAGAACGGTCCGGTCTGAACCGGCGCCACGCAGGGGTTGGGCAGGTGGGCCGGGTCGGCCAGGTAGCGGTTGAAGCTGGTGCGGCCGCGGCCGAAGGCCGGGTCGTCGCCCTTGACCGCCCCGACGTTGAAGTCCCTGACCGTCTGCTCCAGACCGACCGGATCGATGCCGGCGTTTTGCGCCAGTTCAGCCAGGGTGTCGCCCTTGAACAGGTAGCCGTTGCGAAGGAATCTGCCGATGGGCATGGGCGCTGGTTTGACGAAGCCCAGGCCGTACTTGGCCAGCGTGGTCTTGTCACAGACCAGCCACATCGCGGTCTCGTCCATGTCGGCGCAGGCGGCAATCATCGCGGCGCCCACGTCGTGGTACGAGTTCGATTCGTTGGTGAAGCGCCGGCCGTTCTTGAGCACCCCGATCACGCCGGGTTTGTAGCGGTCCAGCAGGTGCGGAAACACGCCGATCTCGCCGTGGCCGTACTCCACCTTCGACACCGGCATCCAGGCGGCACTGTCCTTGAAGCGGATGTCGGCCACGCCGCCCGCCTGCTCGGCGAGGGCCACGCCGTCGCCGGTGTTGCCCACAGGTGTGGGCGAGAGGTGCTGGTGGCCGCGCGCCACGTGCGGGTAGGCCTGTGCGATGCGCTTCACGTCGTGCGGGAAGCCACCGCAGGCCAACACCACGCCTCGCCGAGCGGTGAAGGTGGCACTCTCGCTGCGCACGCCCCGCACCGCCTCGCCGTCCATCAGCAGCGACTTCGCGGGCGTGGAGGTGAGGATGGGAATGCCCAGATCCAGCGCCGATTTCGCCAGCCGAGCGGCCAGCGCATTGCCGCTGGTGACGTTGATGCCGCGGCGGTAGAGCGCAAGTTCCTTGAGGTGCGTGGCCAGGCGCCTGGCCACGTAGAGGAACGAGGTGAGCGACTTCGTCGCCTGGAAAAAGTGCTTGAGGTCGGCGTTGGACGAGTTGAACATCATCCCGATGAAGGTGATGGTCCTGAGCGGCGGTTTCAGCCGCGCCATGTCCGCCCCGAGTCCGCGGATGTCAAACGGCTTGGCCAGAATGGAGCGGCCAAGGTCCACGCCGCCCGGCACGTCGGGGTGGTAATCCGGGTAGAGCGTGGGCACGAACTGCATCGCCGTTTCGCGCTCGAAGAATTCGACCATCTTCGGTCCGTTCTCGATGAAGGCCTCGACCGCGGCTTCGTCGTGGAACGCGCCGGTCTCTTCCACCATGTAGCGGCGCACGGCCTCGCGCGTGTCGGCCGGGTTCTGCAGGCGGCCGTGCGGGCCAAGCGGGATCCAGAGCACGCCGCCCGAAAGCGCGGTGGTCCCGCCGAAGACAGGCTCTTTCTCGATCACCAGCACGTCAAGGCCGCGCTTTTTCGCGGTGATGGCACAGGACAGGCCGGCGGCGCCGGAGCCCACCACGATCAGGTCGCACTCGGTTGTGTTCATGGCTGTCTCCTCATGCAGTCTTGTTGAAGCCGGGGCGCGGCACCATGTCCATCAGCATCGACGACATGCCGCCATCGACGGCCAGTTCGGCGCCGTTCATGTAGGCCGAGCGCGGGCTGGCCAGGAACAGCGCGACGTCGGCAATGTCCTGCGGTTCGCCGATGCGTCGGCTGGCGGTGACGCGGGCGCGCTTCTCTTCAAAGCCCGGCTCCTCGTAGAACTTGGCCGACAGCGCGGTGCGGATCATTCCGGGGCAGATGGCGTTGCTGCGGATGCCCAGCGGCCCCCACTCGGCCGCCATCTGGCGCGAGAGCAGCAGCACACCGGCCTTGCCCGCGCTGTAGGCGCCGCTGCCCGTCTGCGGGAAGCTGGCCGAAATGGACGCCACGTGCACCAGCGCGCCGCGCGTGCGTTCGAGCTGCGGCTTGAAGGCGCGCGAGCACAGCAGGTAGCCGGTGAGGTTGACGCCCAGCACGGTGTTCCAGTCGGCCAGGCTGACGCTGTCCAGCACGCCCGGGCGCAACAGGCCGGCGTTGTTGACGAGGGCCGAGACGTCGCCCAGTTCGGCCTGCACTTTTCGGGCCGCAGCCAGGGTCTGCTCTTCGCTGGCAATGTCGCAGGCCACGGCGAGCGTGCGCACGCCCTGCGGCCCGAACTCGCCCGCGAGAGCGCTGGCCTGGCGCTGGGCGCCTTCGGCGTCGCGGTCGATCAGGGCCACATGGACCCCGGCTCCTGCAAACTGGCGCGCAGTTGCGGCACCGATGCCGCTGGCAGCGCCGGTGACGGCGGCCACCCGGCCTTGCAGGCCCAGCCAGTGGGTGGGTGAATCGGACATCGTTGTCTCCTGTCTGGAATGGACACGATTGTTCGGACCGGGCCCTCGCGAGGGTTTGACGATCCCGGCAAGCACCAGGACAATTCGTGCATTTCAAGGAGTCCCGGTGGCCGCCCGCATCCCCAACTACGCGCTGTACGGCGACCAGGACGCACCCGCCTGGTCCAACTCGTTCAACTTCGAGTGGATTCCGCAGCGCTCGGCCCCTTACCAGTGGGAGATCCAGGTGCACCGGCACGACGCCTTCGTGCAGCTGCTGTGCCTGACGGCGGGTTCGGGCGAGGTGCGCATGAACGGCGCGCGCGTCGCGGCGCAGGCGCCCTGCCTCATCGTCGTGCCCGCAGGTGCGGCGCACGGCTTCCGCTTTTCAAACGACGTCGATGGCCCGGTGGTGACCGCGACGCAGAAGGTGCTGGAATCACTGGCCACGCTGGTGATGCCCGGGCTGCTGGACACCATCCGCACACCGCGCGTGCTCGCGCTGCCCGACGATGATGCACTGCAGCCGCTGATGCCGCTGTTCGGGGCCATCGAGCGCGAGTCGCGCAGCCACAGCACCGGCCAGACCGCGGCCGGAATGGCGCTGCTGACCGCGCTGCTGGTGCAGGTGGCGCGGCTGGCGGGGCCGGCCGATGCCGACCCGGTGGGCAGCGCGACGGGCACGCGCAAGCAGCGCCAGATCCAGCAGTTCAAGACCCTGCTCGACCGCGACTTCCGGGCCCACCGCCCGGTGCAGGCCTATGCCGGTGCGCTGGGCCTGACGGCCGGACAACTTTCGCGCGTCTGCCGCGAGGTGCTGGGCATGTCGGCTCTGGACGTCATCCACGCGCGCCTGGTGCACGAAGCGCAGCGAGAGCTGGTCTACACCGTGGGCAGCATCCAGCAGCTGGCGGCCGAGCTGGGCTTTGAAGACGACGCCTACTTCAGCCGCTTCTTCAAGCGCCACACCGGCCTGAGCCCGCGCGCCTTCCGCGCGCAGGCACTGGCGCAGCTGGCCCACACCAACAGCCCCTGAAACAGAAAACCCCCGATGCCTTTCAGCAGCGGGGGTTCGTCAAGCGCACAGGCTGTCCGGAGCGCGTGTCTTGTCCAGCACACGCCGAGGAACCGGCTCCGCCGGGCCTCAGGCGTGGTCCCCCCTTCCAGGGGGGAAGCGGCGCAGCCGCGCAGGGGGGTTACTTGCTCCCGCGCAGTTTCTTCCACCAGTCCGCCTGGCTGACGACCGTCAGCACCACACAGGCCAGCAGGATGGCCGACAGCGGCGTGGTGAAAAACTCGGTGACGAACACGCCCACGTCCTCGCCCGCGGACAGCATGGCCTGGCGGTAGCTGCGGTCCATGATGGGGCCCAGGATCATGCCCAGGATGACCGGCCCGACCTGGAAGCCGTACATCTTGAGGAAATAGCCCAGCAGGCCAAAGCCCAGCATCCAGTACACGTCCACCGGGTTGTTGTTGATGGCGTAGGCCCCCACGGCCGACAGCACCAGGATCAGCGGCAGCAGTACCGGCTTGGGCGTCTCGACGATCTTGGCGAAGATCTTGATGCCGGTCAAGCCGAACACCAGCAGGAACAGGTTGGCCAGCACCAGCGAGCCGACGATGAACCAGAACAGGTGCGGCGTCTCGATCATCAGCATCGGGCCCGGCTTGAGGCCGTGGATGTAGAGCGCGCCGATGATCACGGCGGTGACCGCATCGCCCGGGATGCCCAGCGTGAGCATGGGCACATAGGCGCCGCCCACCGCAGCGTTGTTGGCCGATTCGGGCGCCACCAGGCCCTCGTAGGCGCCCTCGCCGAAGGGGCGCGACGGGTTTTTCACCGTGCGCTTGGCGTGGTCGTAGGCCATGAGCGCGGCGATGTCACCGCCCGCGCCGGGCAGCGCGCCCACCACCACGCCGATGGACGAGGTGCGCGTGGCCAGGCCCAGGTGTTTGCGCACCAGGCCCCAGGACGGAATGATCTTGCTGACGTTCTGCTTCACCGCCGTGAGCTTGAGCTCGTGGATCTGCGCGATCACCTCGGACACACCGAAGAAGCCGATCATGGCGGCCACATAGGCGATGCCGGCCGACAGCTGCATGCTGCCGAAGGTCAGGCGGTTCTCGCCGGTCATCGGGTCCAGGCCCACGCAGGCGATGAGCGCGCCCAGCGCACCCGAGAAGATGCCCTTGGCCAGCGATTCGCCCGAGAGGCTGCCCACCAGCAGCAGGCCCCAGATGGCCAGCAGCATGTAGTCGCGCGGGCCGAACATCAGCGCCAGGTCCGACACCAGCGGCGCCGCCACGGCCAGCGCCAGGATGCCGACAAAACCGCCGTAGACCGAGACCACCGTGGTCAGGCCGATGGCCTGGCCGGCCTCGCCGCGCTTGGCCAGCGGATAGCCGTCCATGCCCGTGGCGATGGCCGACGGCGCACCGGGGATGTTCAGCAGGATGGCGCTGCGCGAACCGCCGTACACGCCACCGAGGTAGATGCCCGAGATCAGCGCCAGCGCATGGTTCACGTCCCACTTGAAGGTGAAGGAGATCAGGATGGACACCGCCATCGTGACCGACAGGCCCGGGATGGCGCCGATGTAGATGCCTGCGAACGTGCCCAGCGCTGTCAGCAACAGCATTTGCACATCCACCCAGGACATGAAGAAGTAACCCACGGCTTCCATCATTTCAGGAACTCCGGCAGGTGGGGGCCGACCAGGCTGCCGGCGGGCAGCACCACGGAGAAGGCCGTCTGGAACACGATGAAGATGGCCGCCAGCACCACGGCGCTGACCACCAGGTTGAGACCCAGGCGCTTGCTGCCCAGCACCTGCATGGACAGCAGCAGGAACAGGTAGGACGCGACGATGAAGCCCAGCACCTCCAGCAGCAGCATGTAGGCCACGATCAGCGCGGTGAACAGCACCAGCGTCAGCGGCGCCAGCTTCTGCACGAACTGCTGGAGCACGGACTGATCGGGCGCCAGCGCCAGTTTCGAGCGCGCGGTCTTGACCAGGCTCATCAGGCCGGTCACCAGCATGGTGGCTGCGCACAGCATGGGAAAGAAGCCCGGCGACGAGAGCGAGTCGAAGCGGGAAATGTTGTACGACGCCCAGAGCATGAACGCGCTGAAAAGCACGATCAGGACCATGAAGGTCAGCTCACCGGGCAGCCGCGGGTGGCTGGTGTGCATGGTGTTCTCCTCGTTGTGGTGATCAAAGGGTGAAAAAAACGGTCTGGGCGAACCGTCGCCTCAGACCGTCCCTGTCAGCCCGGGGGATCAGGGCTTGGGAATGCCCAGCTCGGCCGGGTTCTTCTTGGCTGCGCCAGCGCCCTGGTACAGCCAGGCGGTGGTGGACTGGAACTTCTTGATGAAGGCCTCGGCTTCCGAACCGCTGATGTTCAGCATGGTGGTGCCACGGCCCTCCATCATCTTGCGGTACTGCGGGTTGTCCCCGGCCTTCTTGAAGGCCGCCACGAGCTTGGCCTTGACGGCGTCCGGGGTGTCCTTCTTCACGAAGACGCCGTACCAGGAACCCCAGGGCAGGTACTTGCTGATGCCGCGCAGCGAGGGCGCATCGGTCACGGGGGCAATGCCCTGGTAGGGCTTGGTGTCCACCACGGCCAGGGCCTTGAGGCGGCCGGCCTTGACGTGTTCGATGGCAGCGCCCGAGGCGATGAAGCCGATGTCCACGTGGCCGCCCTGCAGCGCGGCGATGGCCGGGCCGTCGCCGTCGAACGGCACGTTGATGGTCTCGAACTTGGTCAGCGTGCTCATCATGGCGTTCATGGTGAACGGCACGGTGCCCTGGCCAGCCAGGTACTGTTTGACCTTCTTGGGGTTGGCCTGCACGAAGCTCAGCAGGTCCTGCATGTTGTTCCAGGGCGCGTCGGGCTTGGCGACCAGCAGGATGGTGTTGGCCACGGCGGCGATGTTGATCGGGTAGAACTCGTTGTAGTCGAACTCGGCCACCCCCATCACGCGGTACAGGGCCTGCGGCTCGGCGCCCATGAGGATGGTGTAGCCGTCAGACGGTTGCTGCAGCACGAAGTTGGCGCCGATCACGCCGGCGGCGCCGGGCTTGTTCTGCAGCACGATCTTCTTGCCCAGGGCCTCTTCGGCGTAGGGCGCGTAACCGCGCATGGCCACATCGGTGCCGCCACCGGCCCCCCACTGGATCACGGCCGTGACGTCACGCTCCGGGTAGCCCTGGGCCTGGGCCAGGCCGCTGAAGCCCAGCGTGGCCAGGACCGCGACGGCCGCGCCCAGGAATTGACGTTTGAACTGCTGCATCAGATGTCTCCTTCGGTTGGATGAAAGTTCAAGCCCTGTGACCCGGACTCATGGGTTGGAACTGTAGGACCCGGCCTGTGGGCGGTCCATGTGAAAGCCTTGCCGTCTGATCGATAAAAGAACATGAGTGATCGACTATCGATCAGAAACCGGGTTATCCCTGAGACCGGGCCACGGCCCGCGCACCGGCGTGCCGTGCTGCCAGGTGGCCGAACACCAGGCCGGGGCCGATGGTGATGCCGGGTGCGGTGTACACCCCGCCCATGATCGAGTGCATGTCGTTGCCCACGGCGTAGAGCCCGGCGATGGGCCGGCCCTGGTCGTCGAGCACGCGGGCATCGCCGTCGGTGGCGAAGCCGGTGGCGGCGCCGATGTCACCCGGGTGGAGTTTCACGGCGAAATACGGCGCGGTCTTGAGCGGCCCCAGGTTGGGGTTCTTGTGGCCAGCCGTGGCGTCGCCGATGTTCTGCTGGTAAGCCGTTTCACCGCGGTGGAAACGCGGGTCCACGCCGGTGTCGGCGCAGCGGTTGATCTCGTCCACGCTGGCCTTCAGGCCGGCGGCATCAATGCCCAGCTTGTGCGCCAGCTCGTCCAGCGTGGCGCCCTGCGTGAGATAGCCGTCGGCGAGGAAAGGCGCGAGGTCCCTGGGACTGGCGCCGGGGCGCACCATGCCGATGCCGTACTTCTTCAGCGCGGCCGTGTCGCACACCAGGTACGCCGGCACGCTGCCGGTCGCCTGCATGGCCATGCCGAACAGGTGGTAGGAGGTGCTTTCGTTGACGAAACGTTCGCCCCGGCGGTTGACGGTGAGCATGCCGGGCTTGGCGCGGTCCATCACGAAGTGGGGGAACACGGCGGTGCTGCCGTCGGCGCGTGGTCGAAGGGAGACCGGCGCCCAGAACGTGTTGCTCAGCGCGCCCTGCCCGTAGACCGCGCCGGCGTCTTTGGCGAGCGCATGGGCCTCGCCCGTGTGGCCGGGCGCGGCCGGGCACCAGCCGATGTCGGCACCGGGCAGCAGCCGGGCGCGCAGATCCGGGTGGCGGTTGAAGCCGCCGCTGGCCAGCACCACGCCGCCGCGGACCGCGGTCTCGCGTTGCTCGCCGCCACCCTTCAGCGTGAGCCCGGTGACACCGCTGGCGTCGCGCTCGAAACCGCTGACCGAAGTGTTCAGCAGCAGCGTGACACCCGCCTGTTTCGAGAGCGAATACAGCAGCCGCGCCACCAGCGCGTTGCCCATCACCAGCCGGGTGCCGCGCGGGTGGCTCAGCCGGTCCAGACCGTGGCGCAGGAGGATCCTGAGCGAGTGCCTGAAAGAGGCCAACGACCTGGTCAGCCCCAGCAGGTGGTTGATGTCGGTGCGGTCGACCATCATCCCGCCGAGCACGGTGAACTCGGGAATCGGCGGGCGCACCAGCCCGAACAGCTCGCCCAGCCGCCGGCCGTCGAACGGCAGCGGCTCCAGCGCGCGGCCGGTCAGCGTCGAGCCGGCCAGGTCGGAGATGTAGTCCGGGTGCTTCGGGTACGGACGAAACTGGACGTCGCTCTGGTCTTCCAGCAAGCGGATGGCCGCGGCGCCGTGGTGCAGAAAGACCTGGCGCAGGGCGGCGGGCGTGCGTTCGCCGATGGCGTTGGTGAGGTAGCGCGCCGCCTCGGCCAGCGAGTCGCCGGGGTTCACTTTGGCGGCGTGGTGCGTACCCGGCACCCAGGTGGTGCCGGCCGACCAGGCCGTGGTGCCGCCCACGAATTCCGTGCGTTCGACCAGCAGCACCTGCTTGCCATCCAGCGCTGCGAACAGCGCGGTGGCCATGCCCGCACCACCCGCGCCGACCACGACCAGGTCGTAGGCGGCATCGGCCGGGAGTTGGGTCAGCGCGTTCAGGACTTGCATGGTCACTGGCCCAACAGGAACCCGACCATCAGGTCACGCACGCGAGCGAACATGTCGGCGCCGGTCATCGTGCCGCAGCCCTGCTCTCGCGCCGCGGCGATGAATCGGGTGACCGCCGGGGCGGTGATCACGCAGCCGCAGAACATCTGCGGGGCCAGCTTCGACACATCCAGAGGGTACGGGTCGCCGTCCTTCATGCCCACCGGTGTGGCGTTGAGCACCAGGTCGAAACCCGTCGGGTCGGCGCTGCCGTGCACCACCGGGCACCGGCCCAGGCCGGCCAGGCGGACCACCAGCGAGGCGCGTCGCTGGTCGTCGGGGTCGTGGATCGCCAGCTCGCTCACACCGGCCATCACCAGCGCATACGCGATGGCGGAGCCGGCGCCGCCCGCACCGACCAGCAGGGCCTTCTTTCCGGCGGGCTGGCAACCCTTGTCCTGCATGGCGGCGACGAAGCCCAGGCCGTCGAACATGTCGCCGTGCCACGTCCCATCGGCGTTGCGGCGCATGGTGTTGACCGTGTGCAGGAAGGCCGCGCGGTCCGAAGTGGTGGCGCAAAGGTCGGCGCAGGCGAACTTGTGCGGCACCGTCACGATGACGCCGTCCACGTTCTGCGCCAGCGAAACACCGCGCACCCAGTCGGCCAGGTGGGCGGGTGGCACATGGGCCGGCACGCAGACCGCGTCACGGCCATGGTCGGCCAACGCCTGGGTCACGCCGGCGGGCGATTTCACCTGGGCGATCGGGTCGCCCACGATGTAGTGCAGGCGCGTGGCGCCGCTGAGGTTCTGTGTCATCTGTCTCGCTCGGATCTCGTGTGGATCGGGTGGTTGACCTGGATCATATGAAAAAGTGGAATTGTGTTCAAGTCTTGAATGTTGTTCTTTTTTTGACTAGACTTCGGGCCGGAGACAAACACCCCACATGGACACCACCCGTCTTTTGGTCATCGGTGCCGGCGCCATCGGCCGCACCCACATCGACCGCATCCGGCGCACGCCCGGTCTGGCGCTGGCCGGCATCGCCGACCCGTCGGACGCGGGCCGCGTGCTGGCCGAATCGCTGGGCGTGCCTTGGGCACCCGACCATCTGAGCGCGCTCGAACGGTTCACACCCCAGGGCGCCATCGTCGCCACGCCCAACCCGTCCCACGTACCCATGGCCCTGGACTGCCTGACCCGGGGTGTCGCGGCGCTGGTGGAAAAGCCGGTGGCCGACAGCGTGGCCGAGGCACAGCACCTGGTCGACGCGCAGGCCGCCTGTGGCGTGCCGGTGCTGGTGGGCCACCACCGGCGCCACAACCCCATCACCCGGCAGGCGCGCGAAACCATCGCCAGCGGAAAGCTGGGCCGCCTGGTGGGCGCCAATGCCATGGCCTGCTTCTACAAACCCCAGGGCTATTTCGACATGGCCTGGCGGCGCGAGCCGGGTGGCGGCCCGGTGCTGATCAACCTGATCCACGAGATCGATCTGCTGCGCTTCCTCTGCGGTGAGATCGTGCAGGTGCAGGCGCTGGCCAGCAACGCCGTGCGCGGCTTTGCGGTGGAAGACACGGCCGCCGCGCTGCTGCGCTTTCAGAACGGCGCCCTGGGCACGGTGCTGCTGTCGGACACCGCCGTCGCCCCGTGGTGCTGGGACTTCTGCGCGGGCGAGCAGGACCAGTACCCGCGCCAGGACGTGAACGCCCTGTTCATCGCCGGCACCGAAGGTTCGCTCTCGCTGCCCGATCTTTCGCTCTGGCGCTACGAGGGCGAACGCCACTGGCACCGCCCCATCGTGCGGGAGCAGCGCACCGCCCTCAAGGCGGACCCCTACACCCGCCAGCTGCTGCACTTCGCGGCCGTGATCCGCGGCGAAGAGGCGCCGCTGTGCAGCGCGCTGGACGGCCTTCGCACCCTGCAGGCCACCCGCGCGCTGCTCGACGCGGCCTCCGGTGGCGGCACGGTCGCGTGTAACGTCTAGGTTTTTGATCCCCACGGAACACGAACCATGAACGGCGTCCTCGAACGAACCCTCGGCATCCTCGAACTGCTCGCCCAGCACGGCGAAGGCATGGAGCTGGCCGCCATCGCCGACCACACGGGCATCCCGCGCAGCGGCGTGCACCGCCTGCTGGCCGACCTGGTGCGCCTGGGTTATGTGCGCCAGGCCCGCGGCCATGGCGAGTACCTGCTGACCACCAAGCTGGTGAGCATGGGGCTCTCCTACCTCAGCAACTCGGGCATCGTCGACATCGCCCAGCCCCTGCTCAACCAGCTGGCCGAGGTCTCGGGCGAGCTGGTGCGCCTGTCGGTGGTGGACGGCGAGCGCCTGACCTGGGTCGCGCGTGCACAAGGCGCACGCCAGGGCCTGCGCTACGACCCCGACATGGGCTCGGACGCGCGCCTGTCCTGTTCGTCCTCGGGCTGGGCGCTGATGTCCACGCTGAGCGACGACGCCGCGCTGGCCCTCGTGGCCAAGCAGGGTCTCGGTGCGCCCGAACAGTTCGGCCCCAATGCGCCGACCAGCCTGCAGGCCGTGATGGCGGCGGTGCAGGAAACGCGCGCGCGCGGCTACAGCCTCACGGTGGACACCTACAGCCTGGGCCTGTCGGCCATTTCGGCGCCGGTGCGTTTTGCCGGCCAGCCGGCCATCGGCGTCATCACCATCGCCGGCCCCACGGTGCGCTTCACCCTGGAGCGCATGCAGACGCTGGCGCCCGAGCTGCTGTCGGTGGCCTCGCAACTGGCCGCCGCCAGCGGGGCCTCGCCCTTCTTCAACCTCACTGCCGAAACGGGTGGCACTGCGCCCGCTTCCGGCCGCAAGCCGATCTACGCGGTCTGACCGCGTTCACCCCGTTTCATGCCCGACCGGTCACCCGCTGCTTCCCTCCACTGCGACCTGCTGGTGATCGGCTCCGGAGCCGGCGGGCTCTCAGCCGCCGTGACCGCCGCCCATCTGGGCCTGAAGGTCATGGTCGCGGAAAAGGAGCCGCGGTTCGGCGGGACCACGGCCTGGTCGGGCGGCTGGATGTGGCTGCCGCGCAATCCGCTCGCGGTCGAGGCCGGCATCGTCGAGCCCATCGATGAACCGTTGGCCTACCTGCGCCACGAACTTGGTGAGCGTTTCGATGAGGTCCGCGCCCGCGCCTTTCTGGAAGCGGCGCCGCGCATGGTCGAGTTCTTCCGCTCGAGGACCGCGCTGCAGTTCATCGACGGCAACGCCATTCCCGACTTCCACGGCCGCACGCCGCATGCGTGCACCGGCGGGCGCTCGCTCTGTGCCGCACCGTTCGATGGTCGCCGCCTGGGCGCGCGCATCGCCGACCTCAAACCGCCGCTGCCCGAGACCACGCTCTGGGGCATGGGCATCGCCTCGGGCGCCGAACTGCGCCACTTCCTCAACGCGATGCGCAAGCCCGCCTCGTTCCGGTACGTCGCGCGGCGCGTGCTGGCGCACTGGAAAGACCGGCTGCTGCACGGCCGCGGCATGCGCCTGGTCAATGGCAACGCGCTGGTGGCGGCACTCGCGGCATCGGCCTTTGAAGCCGGTGTCGAGATCCGCACCGCCAGCCCGGCCCGCAGGCTGATCCGCGATGGCGAGCGCGTGACCGGCGCGGTCCTGCAGACGCCCGAGGGCGCGGTCGAGGTCCGTGCGGACCGCGGGGTGCTGCTGGCCTGTGGCGGTTTCCCGCACGATACCGAGCGCAAGCGCGCCCTGCTGCCGCACGCGCCCACCGGCACCGAACACTGGTCAGCAGCCTCCCGCGGCAACACCGGCGACGGTCTGCGCCTGGGTGAGAGCGCTGGCGGACGGGTCGGCACCGACGGTCTGCAGGCCGCAGCCCTGGCGCCCGTCTCGCTGGTGCCGCAGCGCGACGGCTCATTCGCCCATTTCCCGCACCTGATCGAACGCGCCAAGCCTGGCCTGATCATGGTGCGCGCCGACGGCCGTCGTTTTGCCAACGAGGCCGACTCGTACCACGACGTGATGCAGGCCCTGCTCCGGGCCACGCCCGCCGGCCAGCCGGTGCAGGCCTGGCTGGTGTGCGACCACGCCTTCATGCGCCACTACGGCCTGGGCGCCGCCAAGCCCGCCCCCATGCCGCTGGGCCCCATGCTGGCCAACGGCTACGTGAAACGGGGCCGCACCCTGGCCGAACTGGCGCACGCCTGCGGCATCGCGGCCGATGGTCTCGAACGCACCGTGCAGCGCTACAACGCGATGGCCCTGGCCGGCCAGGACACCGACTTCGCCAGAGGCGAGACACCCTACAACCGCATGCAGGGCGACGCGCCCTTCGCCGCCGAACGTGGCTGGTCCAACCCCTGCATGGGCCCGCTGGAACACGGCCCCTTCTATGCCGTGCGCATCGTCGCCGGCAGCCTGGGCACCTTTGCGGGCCTGAAGGTCAATGCCAGTGCCCAGGTGCTGGACGCCCGGGGCGCACCGATCCCCGGCCTTTACGCCGGTGGCAACGACATGGAATCCATGATGGCCGGCCACTACCCCAGCGGCGGCATCACGCTCGGCCCGGCCATGACCTTCGGCTGGATCGCTGCGCAGCATGCGGCCGGCCACGCCCTGCCTCTCTGACCTTCCACAAGGACGCCCCATGTTCTACGAACTCGCCACCCTCACCCTGCCTTTCGGCACCGCGGCCACCGCGGCGCAGAACGTGCGCGCCTTCTGCACCGCCCCCGAAGCCCGTGGCGAACTGCTGGCCTGCTGGTTCACCGACATCGGCCAGTTGAACCAGATGATCGTGCTGCGCGGCTTCGCCGATCTGGCCAGCCTGCAGGCCGAGCGGGAGCGCACGCAGCACAGCGCCTCGCCGTTCGGCTGCGGCGAGATCTTCCAGGCGCTGGAACAGCACAGCTACCGGGGCTTCCCGTGGATGAAGCCGGTGCGTCCCAGCGCCGAAAGCGGCATCACCGGCCCGGTCTACGAGATCCGCACCTACGGCATCAAGCCGGGCGGCGTACAGCCCACCATAGCCCTGTGGGAACAGTACGTGCCACCGCGCGAGCGGCTCTCACCCTGCGTGGTCGCCATGGTCGCGCTCGACGGCCCGCTGCGCTTCACCAACATCTGGGCCTACACCACGCTGGACGCACGCAGCAAGGCGCGCGCCGACGCGGTGGCCCAGGGCATCTGGCCGCCCAAGGGCGGGCCGGCGCACCTGACGACCGACATGGTCTCGACCATCGCGCTGCCGACTGCGGTGTCCCCATTGAAGTGAGCGTCACATGAGCCGTGTCCACTCTCTCGCCTATCTGACCTCCCACCGCTGCACACCGCCCGAAGCCATCCGCGTGGCGGCCGCCACGGGCTACCAGTACGTCGGCCTGCGCCTGTGGCCCAACGCGCCGGGCGCGCCGCAGCAGTTCCTGATCGGGCAGCCCGCCGTGCTGAAGGAGACGCAGGCCGCCATGGCCGACACGGGTGTGGGCATCTTCGACGTGGAGATCATCCGCATCGGCGAATCCTTCGACCCGCACACCTGGGATCCGCTCTACGACGCCTGCGCCGCGCTGAAGGCCAAGGCCATCCTCGTGGCCGGCGACGACCCGGACGAGGTGCGGCTGACGCAGAACTACGCCCGCCTGTGCGAAGTGATGGCGCCCTATGGCCTCACGGCCGACCTGGAGTTCATGCCCTGGACCGCAGTGAAGGACGCGAGAAGCGCGCTGCGCATCGTGCAGAACGCGGGCACGCCCGCCAACGCCGGCATCCTGGTGGACGCGCTGCATTTCGGTCGTTCCACCACCACCCTCGACGACATCCGCGCCATTCCGCGCGGCCTGCTGCACTACGCGCAGATCTGCGACGCCGTGGCCGGCACGCACTTCAGCACCGAAGAAATGATCCACACCGCGCGCTGCGAGCGCCTGCTGCCCGGCGACGGAAGCATCGACGTGCGCGGCCTGTTCGACGCCCTGCCCGCCGACCTGCCGGTGAGCGTCGAGGTGGTGAACTTCGAACGCGAGAAGACCGCCGACCCCCTGCAATGGGCCGCCACCTGCCTGGCCGCCAGCCTGCCCTTCACCTCCCACCGCTGAACACACGAACCCCACGAGACACGCCATGGACTTCGCCCTCAACGACGAACAGAAAATGATGATCGACACCGTGCGTCGCTTCATCGCCGAAGAACTCAAGCCCCTCGAAGACGAGGTGGAGAACACCGGCGCACTGCCGCAGGACAAGGCGATCGCCATCCACCAGAAGGCCAAGGAGCTGGGCCTGTACGCGCTGAACATGCCGGCCGAACTGGGCGGCGGCGGCCTCTCCAACCTCGACCGCATCCTCTGCGAGGAACAGTTCGGCCACACCACCGACATCCTGATCCGCCGCGCCTTCGGCAACGTGTACGAACCGCTGCTGCATTGCAAGGGCGAGCAGGTGGAGCGCTGGCTCAAACCGGCGGTGGACGGCACCCGCACCTGTGCCATCACCATCACCGAATCGGGCGCCGGTTCCGATGCTGCGGGCATCAAGACCAACGCGAAACGCAACGAGCAAGGCCAGTGGGTGCTCAACGGCAGCAAGCACTTCATCAGCGACGGCCTCTGGTCCGACTTCTTCCTCGTCTCCGCCAAGACGGGCGAGAAAGAAATCAGCATGTTCATGGTGGACAAGGGCCTGCCCGGCTTCACCGTCGGCAAGGACCAGGCCATGATGGGCATCCGCGGCACGCCGCACCTGGAGCTGTTCTTCGACAACGTGGTGCTGGACGACGCGGCCCTGCTGGGCGAACAGGGCCAGGGTTTCAAGCTGGCCATGGGCGCGCTCAACGTCGTGCGCCTGGCCCAGGTGGGCGCGCGCGCCGTGGGCAAGGCCACGCATGTGTGCGAGGTGATGCTGAGCTACGCGAACGACCGCAAGCAGTTCAACACCCGCATCGGCGATTTCCAGATGGTCCAGCAGATGCTGGCCGACAGCGTGATCGAGATCAACGCCGCGCGCTGGATGGTCTACCACGCCGCCTGGATGCTGGACCAAGGGCTGGACGCGCGCGAGCAGATCGCCATGGTCAAGGTGCACGCGGCCGAGACGCTGGGCCGCGTGGTGGACCGCGCAGTGCAAGTCTTCGGCGGCATGGGCTTCTGCAAGGAACTGCCGATCGAACGCTACTACCGCGATGCGCGCATCTACCGCATCTTCGACGGCACCTCGGAGATCCACCGTGGCGTGATCGCCAAGAGCGCACTCAGGAAAGGCGCGCAGCTCTTCGACGTGAACCGCTGAACGGAGACACGCGATGAGCAGCAGCAAGTTCATGAGCGCCGCCGAGGCGGTGCAACTGATCAGGGATGGCGACACAGTCGGCCTGATGGGCGGCGGCGGCGGCCTGATGGAGGCCACGCACGTGTTCGAGGCGGTGCAGGCGCGCTACCTGTCCACACAGACCCCTCGAAACCTGACGGTGATGCACGCCCTGGGCATCGGCGACAAGAAGACCAAGGGCATGAACTGCTTCGCGCACGAGGGCCTGGTGAAGAGGGTCATCGGCGGCCACTGGGTGTGGTCTCCCGCCATGCAGCAGCTGGCGCTCAGCAACAAGATTGAGGCCTACATCCTGCCCGGTGGCGTCAGCAGCCAGCTCATGCGCGAGATCGGCGCCGGCCGCCCCGGCCTCATCTCGCACGTGGGTCTGGGCACGGTCTGCGACCCGCGTTTCGGCGGCGGGCGCATGAACGACGCGGCCAACGAAGACCTGGCCGAGGTGATCCAGATCGACGGCCGCGAATGGCTGCGCTACAAACCCTTCCCCATCCACGTCGCCATCGTGCGCGCCAGCGCCGCCGACGAGGACGGCAACATCAGCTTCGAGCACGAGGCCGCCAACCTAGACGCGCAGTCGCTCGCCCTGGCGGCGCGCAACAGCGGCGGCACGGTGATCGTGCAGGTCAAGGAACGGGTGCCGAAGGGCGCGCTCAAGGCGCGCGAGGTGCGCATCCCATCGGCCTGGGTGGACGCCATCGTGGTGGACCCGGCACAGCAGACCAGTTACGCCATCCCCTTCGACCCGGCCTTCAGCGGCGAACTCACGGGCGAGGCCCGTGCCGCCAGCGAAGCCGAGGACCACGCGCGCGAACTCGCCGCGTCACAGGAAGCCTTCAGCGAACGCCAGGCCGTGGCGCGTCGCGCCTGCGTGGAACTCTTCAACACCGGCAAGGCCCGCCCGGTCATCAACTACGGCGTGGGCGTGCCCGACGCGGTGGCCAAGCTGATCGCGGCGCGCAACGAGCAGCACCGCATCTACCAGACCATCGAACACGGCACCTACGGCGGCACGCTGATGGACGGCGTGCTGTTCGGTTATGCGCGCAACGCCACCGCCATGCTGGACGCTGCGACGCAGTTCGACTTCTATGGCGGCGGCGGGCTGGACGTGGCCTGCCTGGGTTTCGGCGAGTTCGACGAAGAAGGCAGCGTCAACGTCTCGCGCCTGGGCGGCGTCACCGTCGGCCCCGGCGGTTTCATCGACATCGCGCAGAACGCGAAGAAGGTCGTCTTCTGCGGCACCCTGGCGGCCAAGGGCGTGAAGCTGCAGACCGGCGACGGCCGGATGCGCGTGCTGCAGCAGGGCGCGGTGAAGAAGCTGGTGAAGAAGGTGGACCAGATCACCTTCAGCGGCCCGCAGGGTCTGGTGCGCGGACAGCAGGTGCTTTACCTCACCGAGCGCGGCAGCTTCCGCCTCACGCCCGACGGTATCGAGCTGTTCGAGATCGCGCCGGGCATCGAGCTGCAGCGCGACATCCTGGACCAGATGGACTTTGCGCCGCGGGTGGCGGCCGACCTGAAGGTCATGGACGCGGCGCATTTCTGCGTGGGCTGACCCGCGCCCTGCCCGCACTCAGAAACAGCTCCGCACACACTCCGCGCAGCCAGCGGCTGGCCTCGTCGTGGTGGTAGCGCGCATGCCAGTGCTGCTTGACCGTGAAGCCGGGGATGGTCACCGGGCACGGCAGCACCCGCAGACCGCCCACCCGCGCCAGCGTTTCCCCGATGTGTCTGGGCAAGGTCGCCACCAGATCGGTGGTCGACAGAATGGCCGACAGACCGAGGAAACCGGGCAGCCGCAGCACCACGTTCCGGTGCACCGCCTGTGCCTTCACCGCCGCCTCCAGCAGCTGCTGGCCGGTGCCGGACACGATGCCCACGTGCGCCTCCTGGCTGTACTGCCTGAGAGAGAAGCGGTGGGTGCGCAGGCGCGGGTGGTGGGGGTGCGCCAGGCAGACCCAGTCCTGGTCGAACAGGGCCTGCTGGTAGAAGCCGGCTTCCAGCCCGGGAATCAGACCCAGCGCCAGATCGGCGTGGCCCGCCTGCAGGGCGTGCGCCATTTCCGGACCGATGCCCGCCGCCTCCAGCTGCACCCCTGGGGCGAGCGCACGCACATGGGTGAACAGCCTGGGCAGCAAGGTGATGTGGCTGGCGTCGGTCATGTAAATGCGAAAGCTGCGCCGGGCCGTGGCCGGGTCGAACCGGGCTTCGCTTTCCGAAAGACGCCGCAGACCGTCCAGCACCTCGCGCACCGTGCCGATGAGCGCCTCGGTGCGCGGCGTGGGCTGCATGCCCTGCGGCGTGCGCACGAACAGCGGGTCGCCCAGCTGCGTTCGCAGGCGTCCCAGGCCGATGCTGACCGTGGGCTGGCTCAGGCCCAGCTGCTCGGCGGCGCGGGTGACGCTGCCGGTGCTGACCATCGCGTCCAGCAGGCGTAGGAGCTTGGGGTCCTGCAAGACGTTTTCCTGGGACATGGCGGCGCTCCATATTGAGAATTTCAATACTTAGTATTGTCTCCATTCCATGGACGGCATGGGCACGCGTCTCCAGAATCCGCAGTCGTTCCAACAGGAGACAGCTTGTGAAGATTGCGGTGCTGGGCGCAGGAGCCCTGGGTTGTGCCATCGGCGGCGCGTTGGCGCAGGCCGGCAACAGCGTGGTGCTGATCAACCGCAATGCGGCGCACGTCGAGGCCATCAACAACCAGGGGCTGCGGATGCGCACACCGGCCGGTGAGCAGACGGTCCGCACCGCCGCCACCACCAGCGCCACCGGCCTGGGTCCGGTCGATCTGGTGATCGTTCTGGTCAAGTCCTTTCACACCGAGGCCGCCATGTCGGCCGCCACCGCCCTGGTCGGACCGCAGACCACCGTGCTCTCGCTGCAGAACGGCCTGGGCCACGAAGACGTGCTGGCGCAGATCGTGGGCCGCGAACACGTGCTGGCCGGCAAGACCTACGTCGGTGGCGTGCTGCTGGCGCCGGGCCAGATCATCAGCGGCACCGAAGGCAAGGAAACCCTCATCGGGGAACTGGACGGGCGCATCAGCGAGCGTGCGCAACACATCGCGGCCACCTTCAACGCCGCGGGGCTGACCACCACCGTCAGCGACAACATCCTGGGCACCATGTGGGACAAGCTGCTGATCAACGTGTCCACCGGCGCGGTCAGCGGCATCACGCGCCTGACCTACGGCCCGCTGTACGGCATCCCGGAAATCGAAGCCACCGCGGTGGCCGCGGTGCGTGAGGCCATGGATGTGGCACAAGCAGCCGGCGTGCGGCTGAGCTACACCGATCCACGGGACGCTTGGCTCAAGGCCCGTGCCGGGCTGCCCGACGACTTCAAGACCTCGATGCTGCAGAGCCTGGAGAAAGGCTCGGTCACCGAGATCGACTTCATCAACGGCGCCGTGGTGCGCTGGGGCCAGCGCTGCGGCGTGGCCACCCCCGTCAACGCCACCCTGGTCGCCTGCATCAAGGGCGTGGAACGCGCCCTGCAGGCCCACTGAACCACCGAACACCATGAGCACTCCCTTCACACCCCCCACCAAAGCCTACGTCGAGCACGTGGCCGTGCGCGTCAAGGACATCCACTGGCACATCCGCTTCTTCTACGAGGTGCTGGGCATGGACGTGCGCGAGATCGACGGCCCGACCGACGACCCGCGCCAGTACTGGACGCTCGGCGGCCTGCAGCTGATGGCCACGCCCGGTTTTGAAGCGCCCCCGAGCAACGACGCCGGCTGGCTGGCCCACCTGGGCGTGATGGTGGACGACCTGGAGGCTGCCCTGAAGGCCGCCGAACCCTGGGGCGTCAAGGCGCTGCCGCAAGGCCGCAACTGGCTGCAGCTGCCCGACGGTCTGGCGGTCGAACTCATCCAGGCCGCGCCGGGAAGCGTCAGCGCGGCACTGGCCGTCCAACCCCGGGGCTGAACCATGACCACACCCACCACACCCGAAAAGTACTGGGACGACGCCCGCGACGGCGACGAGTGCACCAGCCCGAGCTACACCGTCACCAAGGAACGCATCCTGGCCTACGCCGACCTCACCGGCGACCACACGCCGGTGCACGTGGACGAGGCCTACGCCAACGCCAGCCACTTCGGCTGCATCGTCGCGCACGGGCTGTTCGGCCTGTCCATCGCCGACGGCCTGAAGACGCAGAGCGAATACCGCTTCCTGCCCGGCATGTCGCTGGGCTGGACCTGGGACTTCCTGCTGCCGATCAAGGTCAACGACGTGTTGCACGTGAAGTTCCGCGTCAGCGGCCTGCGCGCCAGCAAGAGCCGTCCGGGCTGGGGCATCGTGGTCCTGCCGTCCGAACTCATCAACCAGAAGGGCGAAGTGGTCCAGCGCGGTGAACACCGCCTGATGATCCCGCGCCGCCCGGGAGCCTTCTGAGCGAAACGCGAACCCACCATGACCCAAGCCCTTCCCCTCAGCGGCATCCGCGTCATCGACTACAGCCACTTCCTGGCCGGCCCCTACGTGGGCCGCTGCCTGGCTGCGCTGGGTGCCGAAGTCATCAAGGTCGAACGCCCTGGCAGCGGCGACGCCGGCCGCCAGCACGCCCACATCATCGACGACCAGCAAAGCGGCTACTTCCTGCAGCTCAACATGGGCAAGCAGGGCGTGAGCGTGAACATGAAGGACCCGCGCGGCAAGGCCTTCATGCAGAAGCTCTGCGACAGCGCCGACGTGTTCATCGAGAACTACCGCCCCGGCGCGCTGGACAAGCTGGGCCTGGGCTACGCCGAACTCTCGGCCCGCAACCCGAAGCTGGTGTACTGCTCGATCTCGGCCTATGGCCACACCGGCCCGGATTCGCACCGCGCCGGCTTCGGCCTGATCGCCGAGGCCAAGAGCGGCATCATGCAGATGGTGGGCACACCCGGGGAAGCACCGCCGCTGCTGCGCATCTCGCTGGGCGACATGTACACCGGCATCCACGCCGTCGCGGCCATCAACGCCGCCCTGCTCGGCCGCGTCACCAGCGGCAAGGGCCAGCACATCGACATGGCGCTGTACGACACCCTGGTCTCCATGCACGAGTACGCGGTGCAGTGCTACACGCTCTCGGGCGGCACCGTGCTGCCGCAGCAGACCGGGCACGACATGCCGACTTCGACCCTGTATGGCGTGTTCCGCGCGCAGGACGGTGACCTGGTGCTGGCCGCACAGGTGGACGACGCCTGGAAGCGTTTCGCCGCCCAGGTCGAGCAGCACGGCGGGCCCGCCGGTTTCGCCGCCGACACCCGCTACCACGACGCTGCCGGGCGCAACGCGGCGCGCGAAGCCATCCTGGCGGTGGTCAGACCTTGGGTCGCGGCGCGCACCGTGGCCGAGGTGCTGGCGCTGCTGGACGCCGTGGACGTGCCCTGCGCCAAGGTGCAGCGCATCGACGAGGTGCTGAACGACCCGCAGATCCGGGCCCGCGGCATGGTGCTGGAGCAGCAGCACCCGCGCTACGGCACGCTGCGCCTGCCCAACCTGCCGTTCCGCTTCTCCGACTGCGACACCGGCGCGCCCATGCAGCGCGTGGCGCCCGACCTGGGCGAACACAACGCCGCCGTCGCGGCCACGCTGGGCTACAGCGCCGCCGACATCGCCACGCTGCAGGCCGACGGCGTGCTGTTCTCGAAGTAAGGAGATCCCATGACCGACCGCTACGCCGTCATCGGCAACCCCATCGGCCACACCAAGTCGCCGCTGATCCACGGCCTGTTCGCCGAGGTGACGCAGCAGGACCTGGTCTACACCGCCATCGAAGGCCGCATCGGCCAGTTCGCGGCCGATGTGGACGCGTTCCGCGCGGCCGGCGGACGGGGCATGAACGTCACCGCGCCGTTCAAGCTCGAGGCCTTTGCCTACGCCACCGAGCGCTCGCCGCGCGCGCAGATGGCCGGCGCGGTGAACGCGCTCAAGTTCGAAGACGGGCGCGTGATCGCCGAGAACTTCGATGGCGTGGGTCTCACGCGCGACGTCGTGCACAACCTGGGCTGTCCGCTGAAAGGAACGCGCGTGCTGGTGCTGGGTGCGGGCGGCGCGGCCCGCGGCGCGCTGCTGCCCTTTCTGGAACAGCAGCCGGCCACGCTGGTGATTGCCAACCGCACACTAGAGAAAGCCGAAGCGCTGGCGAAAGAGGCCGCCGCCCACGGCCCGGTCAGCGCCTGCGGCTATGCCGATCTGGAGGGCCGGCGTTTCGACATCGTGTTCAACGCCACCTCGGCCAGCCTGCGCGGCGAACTGCCGCCCGTGCCCGCCTCGGTGTTCGAGCCCGGAGCCCTGGCTTACGAACTGGCCTATGGCAAGGGCCTCACCCCCTTTCTCCGTCTGGCCCGGCAGACCGGCGTGGACCGTCTCGCCGACGGCGTGGGCATGCTGGTGGAGCAGGCCGCCGAGGCCTTCGCCTGGTGGCGCGGGGTGCGCCCGGAAACCGGGCCGGTGATCGAACGGCTCACGGTTCCCTTGACGTGAGCCATGCGCGCCGCCCCACCTCCTCTTGACGAGCGGCACCGGAAGGCCGACCAGGTCCGGTGCGGCCTATACTGCGGGAATGGACGAACCAGTACATTCCCGGAGACAAGCGGTTCGAGGCACGGCGCACACGGCCAAGGCCCCCAGCCGCACCAACGACCCCGAACGCACCATGGCCAACATCCTCGAGGTGGCCATGAAGGAGTTCGCCGAGAAGGGGCTGGCGGGCGCGCGCATCGACGAGATCGCCAACGAGACGCACACCTCCAAGCGCATGATCTATTACTACTTCCAGAGCAAGGAAGGCCTGTACCTGGCCGCGCTGGAAGAAGCCTACCGGCGGGTGCGCACCACCGAATCCGAGCTCAGGCTGGACGACCTGGACCCCGAGGCCGCGTTGCGCCGCCTGGTCGAGTTCACCTTCGACCACCATGCGGGCAACGAGCCCTACATCCGCATGGTCATGTCGGAAAACATCAACCGCGGCCAGTTCCTGGCCCAGAGCAAGAGCATCCAGGCGCTCAACCTCAAGGCCATCTCGGCCATCGAGAAGCTCTACGCCCGCGGCGTCGAGCAGGGCATCTTCCGCCCCGGCCTGGACCCGGTGGACATCCACGCCTCGATCTCGGCGCTGTCGTTCTTCAACGTCTCCAACCGCCACACCTTCGGGCTGATCTTCAAGCGCGACTACGCCTCGCCCACGATCGCCACGCACCGCCGCGCGTCCATCGTCGACATGGTGGTGCGCTTCGTCAAAAAGTAACCCCCTTGCGGTGGGGGAGCTAGGGAAATCCCTGATATCTGAAAAACTAACCAGTTCGTACATTACGAACTCCAACGATTCGGAGACACCCTTGGTCCAGAAAATCATCAACGGCTATTGCCGGCTGCTGGCCGTGCTCATGGTCCTGTCGCTCGCGGCGATGGTGGTCATGGTGTTCGGCAACGTGGTCATGCGCTACGGCTTCAATTCCGGCATCACCCTCTCCGAAGAGCTTTCGCGCTGGCTGTTCGTGTGGATGACCTTCCTGGGCGCCGTGGTCGCCATCAACGAGCGCGGCCACCTGGGCACCGACTCGCTGATCGCGCGGCTGCCGGTGGCCGGCCAGAAGGTCTGTCTGGGCCTGTCGCTGCTGCTGATGCTGTTCATCTGCTGGCTGGTCTTCAAGGGTGCGCTGGAGCAGACCAGGATCAACTGGGACTCCACCAGCGCCGTCATGGAAACCTCCATGGGCTACTTCTACGCCAGCGGCGTGGTGTTCGCCGTGCTCGCCGCCCCGGTCCTGCTGCTGAACCTGGTGCGCCTGTTCACCGGCCAGATGCACGACAGCGAGCTGATCGGCATCCGCGAGTCCGACGACATGCCGCACGGCGACCCGCACCCCTGACCCGAGCCCCACGGAGACATTCACATGACGATTGCCATCTTCCTGGGCTCGCTCATCGCCGCCATGATGATCGGCGTGCCCATCTCGTTCTCGCTGCTGCTGTGCGGCGCTGCCCTGATGTGGCACCTGAACATGTTCGACGCGCAGATCCTGGCGCAGAACCTGATCGAAGGTTCCAACAGCTTCCCGCTGCTCGCCGTGCCCTTCTTCATGCTGGCCGGCGAGATCATGAACGCCGGCGGCCTGTCCAAGCGCATCGTGGCCTTCGCCATGTCGCTGGTCGGCCATGTGCGCGGCGGCCTGGGCTATGTGGCCATCATGGCCGCGGTGATCATGGCCTCGCTCTCCGGCTCGGCCGTGGCCGACGCCGCGGCGCTGGCCGCCCTGCTGCTGCCCATGATGCACACCGCCGGCCACGACAAGGCGCGCTCGGCCGGACTGCTCTCGGCCGCGTCCATCATCGCGCCCATCATCCCGCCCTCCATCGGTTTCGTGATCTTCGGCGTGGCAGCGAACGTGTCCATCTCCAAGCTGTTCATGGCCGGCATCGTGCCGGGGGTGCTGCTGGGTGTGGCGCTGTGCTTCACCTGGTGGTGGGTGGCGCGCAAGGAGAACGTCCAGCCGCCAGCCCGCAAGACCCGCGCCGAAGTCTTCCATGCACTGCGCGACGCACTCTGGGCGCTGGGCCTGCCGGTCATCGTGGTGGTGGGCCTGAAGTTCGGCGTGTTCACACCCACCGAGGCCGCCGTGGTCGCCGCCGTCTATGCGCTGTTCATCTCGCTGGTGGTCTACCGCGAACTCAAGGTCGGCCAGCTCTACGGCCTGTTCCTGGCCGCCGCCAAGACCACCGCCGTCATCATGTTCCTGGTGGCCGCCGCCATGGTCTCGGCCTGGCTGATCACCGTGGCCCAGCTGCCGGCCCAGCTGGTGACCCTGCTGCAGCCGCTGCTGGACAGCCCCACCCTGCTGATGTTCGCGATCATGGTCCTGGTGATCATCGTGGGCACGGCCATGGACATGACGCCCACCATCCTCATCCTCACGCCGGTGCTGATGCCCATCGTCAAAGCCGCCGGCATCGACCCGGTCTACTTCGGCGTGCTGTTCGTGATGAACAACGCCATCGGCCTGATCACCCCGCCCGTGGGCACGGTGCTCAACACGGTGGCCGGCGTCGGCAAGATCAGCATGGACGACGTGACCCGCGGCGTCTGGCCCTTCATGATCGCCCAGTTCGCGCTGATGTTCCTGATGGTGCTGTTCCCCCAGATCGTGCTGGTGCCGCTGGGCTGGTTCTACGGCTGACCGTTTCTGTTTTCCACACCCTTGCCCGGAACGGGCACGCCAAGGCAAGGGGATTTTTTCATCTGCGTCCCATCCCTGATCGCTGGAGACAAACCATGAAACGTCTGTTCATCAAGACCCTCGTCGCCACCGCTGCCCTGGCCACCGTCGG
This sequence comes from Hydrogenophaga pseudoflava, assembly GCF_031020795.1. Classification (GTDB taxonomy): domain Bacteria; phylum Pseudomonadota; class Gammaproteobacteria; order Burkholderiales; family Burkholderiaceae_C; genus Hydrogenophaga; species Hydrogenophaga pseudoflava_A. The sequence continues at coordinate 395,984 of NZ_JAVHJP010000004.1, read as the reverse complement.
CATCGCCGCCGCCCAGGACAAGGTCATCAAGTTCGCCAACCAGAACGCCGCGGGCCACCCCATCGTCCAGGGCATGGAGAAGTTCGCCGAGATCGTCGCGGCCAAGTCGGGCGGCAAGATCAAGGTCAACGTGTTCCCCGGCGGCCAGCTGGGCAGCGACCAGGCCAACGTCTCGGCCCTCCAGGGCGGCACGCTGGAGATGGCCTCGATGAACTCGGGCATCTTCGCCAGCCAGGTCAAGGAATTCGCGGCGTACGACCTGCCCTTCATGTTCGCCAACGGCAAGGAAGCCGACGCCGTGGTGGACGGCCCCTTCGGCCAGAAGATGCACGCCAAGCTGGAAGAGAAGGGTCTGGTCGGCCTGGGCTACTACGAGCTGGGCTTCCGCAACATCACCAACAGCAAGCGCCCCATCACCAAGGTGGAGGACATTGCCGGCCTGAAGCTGCGCGTGATCCCCAACCCGATCAACGTGGACTGGGTCAAGGCGCTGGACGCCAACCCCACGCCCCTGCCGTGGCCCGAGGTGTACGCCGCGCTGGAGCAGAAGGCCGTGGACGGCCAGGAGAACCCGGTTGCCACCATCTACGGTGCCAAGCTATATGAGGTGCAGAAGCACATGACCCTGACCAACCACCAGTACAACCCGCAGTCGGTGGTGATCAGCAAGAAGTTCTGGGACACCCTGTCGGCCGACGAGAAGAAGATCATCGGCGACGCCGTGGCCGAGTCCGCCAGGTTCCAGCGCCAGCAGGCGCGCGCCTCGGTGGCCAGCACACTGGAGAACCTGAAGAAAGCCGGCATGACCGTCTCCGAACTGGCCCCCGGCGAGCAGGTCAAGCTGGTCGAGAAGATGAAGCCGGTGATCACCAAGCACGCCGGTGCCGTCGGCGAGGCCACGGTGTCGGATCTGCTCGCCGAGCTCGCAAAAGCCAGGAAGTGATGCATGAACCGGGCGCTCCAGCGCCCGGTTTATGCTCACCGGACACGACCACCCGCACTCTCCGCCATGAAAAAGATCCTCATCCTCAACGGTCCCAACCTCAACCTGCTGGGCACGCGCGAGCCCGCTCAGTACGGCTACACCACGCTGGCCGATGTGGAGGCCTTCTGCAAGGCCCATGGCGAGAAGACCGGCTACGAGGTGGAGTGCTTCCAGAGCAACTGGGAAGGTGCTCTGCTGGACAAGATCCACGAGTACGGCCGGCTGTACAAGGCCGGCGAGGTGCTGGGCGTGGTCATCAACCCCGGCGCCCTCACCCACACCTCCATCGCCCTGCACGACGCCATCAAGGGCGTGGAGCCGATGCCGGTCATCGAGTGCCACATCTCCAACGTGCATGCGCGCGAGGCCTTCCGCCACCACTCATGGGTCTCGCCCGCGGCCGCCGGCATCGTGGTCGGCTTTGGCGTGGACGGCTACCTGGTGGCCATGGACGGCCTGGTGCGCAAGTTCGTGAACTCGGCGGCCACAAAGAAGCCCTGAAGAGACTCTGAACAGGCCCTGACGCACCGATCCGCGGCGTCTTCGACGCATGCGGGTTTTCCCGCAAACTGCGCGATTAACGAACACGGGCGATCGCTGAGCAGACAGACCAAACCCGCCATACCGCCCGTTCTGCGCCCCGCGCTCCTACAGTCCCGCCCACCATGATCAACGGCAACACCGAACTCATCGCCCACATCGGCTACCCGACGCACACGTTCAAGTCGCCGATGATCTACAACCCCTTCTTCGAGAAGCACGGGATCAACGCGGTGGTGGTGCCCTTCGGCTGCAAGCCCGAGGACTACCCGGCCTTTCTCAGGAGCGTGTTCACGCTCACCAACATCCGCGGCGCACTCATCACCATGCCGCACAAGGTGGTCACTGTCGCCCTGCTCGACGAGGTGACGCCCACGGTGCGCGTGGCCGGTGCCTGCAACGCGGTCAAGCGCCTGCCCGACGGCCGTCTCGTGGGCGACCAGTTCGACGGTGCCGGATTCGTGCGCGGCGTGCTGCGCAAGGGACTGAAGCTGGCCGGTGCACGCGTGCTGGTGGTGGGCAGCGGCGGCGTGGGCTGCGCCATCGCCGCCTCGCTGGCCGGCGCGGGCATCGCCCACATCAGCCTCTACGACGTGAACACCGCCTCGGCCGATGCCCTGGGCCAGCGCATCCGCGACAACTACCCCGCCATCGACGTGAAGACCGGAAGCAACGACCCGGCCGGTTTCGACCTCGTCGTCAACGCCACGCCCATGGGCATGAACGAAGGCGATCCGCTGCCACTGGACGTCTCGCGCCTGGACGCCAGGACCTTCGTCGGCGAGGTGGTGATGCGCACCGAGATGACCGCTTTCCTCACCGCTGCCGCGGCCAGAGGCTGTCAGGTGCAAGTGGGTTCCGACATGCTGTTCGAGATGATTCCCGCCTATCTGGAATACTTCGGCTTCCCCACCACCAGCGCCGAAGAGCTTCGCGCGGTGGCCCGCCTGAGCTACTGACCGCGAGCCCCTCGCGGCCCCCGCGTTGTCCGACCCCCACTACCCCCACCCCGGCCGGGGCATCGCCCTGGCCATCCTTGCCACCGCCTGCTTCGCCCTGCTCGACACCACCAGCCAGTACGTGGGCGGCGTGGTGCCTGTGATGATGGCCGTGTGGCTGCGTTTCGTGGTGCAGGCCGGCATGACCGCCGCCATGCTCTGGCCCAGCCAGGGCCGCTCGCTGTTCGTCACCCGCGCCCCTTGGTGGCAGCTGCTGCGCGGCGCGCTCATGGTCACCTCGGGCACCGTCGCCTACATCAGCCTGCAGCATGTGCCGGTGGGCGAGTTCACCGCCATCCTCATGCTGGTGCCGCTGGTCATCACCCTGCTGGCCGCGGTGCTGCTGCGCGAACACGTGAGCGCGCTCACCTGGCTACTGGTGGCCGGCGGCCTCACCGGCGCACTCATCGTGGTGCGCCCCAAGGGCAGCGACCTGAACATCGGCATGTTCCTGCCGCTGCTGCTGGTGGTCATCAACGCGCTCTACCAGATCGTCACCAGCAAGATGGTCAAGACCGAAGACCCCGGCACCATGCACTTCTACACCGGCCTGACCGGCCTGGTGTTCGGCACCGTGGCCCTGCCCTGGAGCTGGGCGCCGATGCAGGACCCGATGCTGTGGCTGCTGGTCGGGCTGATCGGGGTGTTCGGCTCGCTCGGCCACTACTTCATGATCAAGGGCTACCAGAAGGCGCCCGCCTCGCGCATCACGCCCTACATGTACACCCAGATCGCGTTCGCCACGCTGGCCGGCTGGGTGGTGTTCGGCTACGCCCCCGACGTGTGGACCGTGCTGGGCATCGCGCTGATCGCGGTGTGCGGGGTGCTCGGCGTGCGGGCGCGCTGATTCAGTCCGCCGCCGCCAGCCCACGCACGTACTGGCCGGGCGGCTGCCCGACATGGCGGCTGAACGCAGTGCTGAACGTGCTGGCGGAGCTGTAACCCACGCGCTCGGCCACGTCCGCAATCGCCACACCACGGCGCCCGAGCAGGTCCTTGGCCAGGGCCATGCGCCATGCGCCATGCCAGCAGGTATTCCATCGGCGGCATTCCGACGGCGCGCGAGAACCGCTCGAAGAACGTGGAGCGCGACAGTGCGGCCTCCCTGGCCAGTGCATCCACGGTCCAGGTGCGCGCCGGGGTCTCGTGCATCAGGCGCAGCCCCATCGCCACGCGCGCATCGGCCAGTCCGCGCAGCAGGCCGGGTGGTGCGCCGTCCCCCGTGGTCGAGCGCAGCGCCTCGATCAGCAGCAGCTCCACCAGCCGGCTCAGCACCAGTTCGCGGCCGGGCCGGGTGTCGAGCGACTCGTCCCTGACCAGTTGCACCAGCACCGGCAGGCGCTCGACGCCACGCACATGCAGCAGCACCGGCAGCAGCGAGACCAGCAGTGCGGCGTCGGGCGATTCGAACTCGAAGTAGCCACCGAGCATGCGCACTTCCGGCGGCCCTGACGGCCGTCCGTGGCGCAACTCGCCCGTGCCGCCCTGCGCAGCGTGCGGGTCGAGGAACACCGGCACAGCCGGTTCCCGGCCCGACAGGGTGAACCCCGGCGTGGCCGGCATCAGCACGAAATCGCCCGCGGCGAGCTCGACGGGCGCCTGCTGGTCCACCGCCAGCACGCACTCGCCTTCCAGCATCGTGCAGAAGCTGGGCTGGCCGAAGGCCGAGTAGCGGACCGCCCAGGCGCCGGCGCCGCTGATCACCTTGGAGAAGACGGCGCGCGGGCGCATCAGGGCAATGACTTCGGCAAGAGGATCGGCCATCTTCGGACTTATACAAATTAAAAATGGACTTTTGATTGTATTAAATCCGGACTCCGCCCGATATCGTTGCGCCATCCCTCAACCAACCCGACAGGAGTCCCGACATGAAAACCGTACTCATCACCGGCTGTTCTTCCGGCTACGGCCTTGAAACCGCCCGCCATTTCCACGCCCAGGGCTGGCAGGTGGTGGCCACCATGCGCCGCCCCCGCGCCGACCTGCTGCCCGCCTCGCCCCGCCTGCGGGTGCTGCCGCTGGACGTGACGCAGCCCGAGAGCATCGCCCGCACGCTGGACGCCGCCGGCCCCATCGACGTGCTGGTGAACAACGCCGGCCTGGGCCTCTTCGGCGCCTTCGAGGCCACGCCCATGGCCACCGTGCACGACATCTTCGAGACCAACACCTTCGGCACCATGGCCATGACACAGGCCGTGCTGCCGCAGTTCCGCGCCCGCCGATCCGGCCTGGTGGTGAACGTAACCTCCAGCGCCACGCTCGCGCCCATGCCGCTGGTGGCGGCCTACACCGCCAGCAAGACCGCGATCGAGGGGTTCACCGCCTCGCTCGCCTTCGAACTGGCCGCGTTCGGCGTGCGCGTGAAACTCGTCGAGCCCGGCTACGCGCCCACCACCCGGTTCACGGCCAACGGCGCCGAACGCATGCAAGGCCTCGTGCCCGAGGCCTACGCGCCCTACGCCCAGTCGGTTTTCGCCGCGCTGGGACAGCCCGCGGCGGTGACCAGCGAACGCGACGTGGCCGAAGCGGTCTGGCGGGCCGCGAACGACAGCGCCCCGACGCTGCGCTACCCGGCCGGTGCCGACGCCGTGGCGCTGGCGGCGCGCAGCCCCCTGTTCGCTGGCGAGGAGCGCGAGCCCGCCTGCGCCGTGTGATGCCAGGGCACGCCGCCATGAAGACGCCACTGAAAGCCCTTGGCCTGGGAGCGGCGGTGCTTGCCGCCCTGCTGCAGTCGGGATGCGCATCCGGCGGACCGCCTGCGACAGCCGACCTGCAGCCGCAAGCACTGTCCGGCATCCAGCGCCAGACACCCGCCCGCGCGCACGGCCCGACGGTGGCGGTTGCACTGGGCGGTGGCGGGTTGCGCGGGTTCGCCCACATCGGCGCCCTGCAAGCGCTCGAAGAGGCCGGCCTGCGCCCCGACATCGTGGTCGGCACGTCGGCAGGCTCGGTCGTGGGGGCGGCCTACGCCAGCGGCCTGAGCGTGGAGCAGATCCGGCAGGCGGCGCTCGCCGTGAAGGTGTCGTCGCTGCTCGACTTCACCTGGCAACCCGGCGGACTGATCCGCGGCGACAGGCTGGCGCACTGGGTCGACACCGTCGTCGGCGGCACCCGCATCGAGGACTTCCCGCTCCGGTTTGCCGCCGTCGCCACCGACCTCCAGAGCGCACAAGCCGTGCTGCTGGCCCGGGGCTCGGCCGGGCGGGTCATTCAGGCTTCTTCGGCCGTGCCAGGCGCACAGGTGCCGGTGGCGTACCCGGGTGGGCACCTGATCGACGGAGGCGTCACCAGCCTGGTGCCGGTGCGGATGGCCCGCGCCATGGGCGCCGACATCGTGATCGCCGTGGACATCTATTGCCAGAGCCCGCGGACGACCGCCGTGAACGCGCCATCCATTCTCGGCAAGGTCCTGCAGACCCAGAGCTGCCTGATCGCCACGCAGGAGAAGGCCGAGGCCGATGTGCTGGTCGAGCCCGCGGTGGAAGCACCGGGCATGTCCGACCGCGCCTCACAGGAGCGGGCGATTGAGTCGGGGTACAGCGCCACTCAGGCGGCCCTGGCGCGTTGGCAATCGGTCCGATCACAAACCACCCCATCGGCCAGCCGCGGCTCCGACACGAACGCACCGTGCAGACCCAGCGGCAGCGCATACGGGAGCGTGGCCTGCGCCACCGGGCCATCTCTCAAGGCGTCGGCTGCGAAGCAGGACAGCACGGTCTTCTTCTGCGCCAGGTCGTGCACGGTGCCGATCAGCCAGCCCGGGCCTGAACCGTCGGGCACGAACAGGTGTTCTTCCACGATGGTCTGAGGGCCGTGGCTGTAGCGCTGCGAAGCGCCGGTCGTCACGTCGGTGGCCGCGATGGCGTTCCACAGCGGCAGCCCGCCGGGCGTGCCCGTCGCGTGGAACACCTGGCGGTGCTGCCGGCCCACGCGCCGCGGGTCGATCACCGGAAACTCCGCCTCAATGCCCAGGTCGGTCTGCGTGGCCTCGCCGCTGCGAAGCCGCAGTTCCACCACCGTCAGCCGCGGCCCCGGCGTGCCGCCCGCGCGGCCGCGCATCAGCTCGCGCGTGTCCACCAGCAGGCCACGCGCGTCGTCCGAACGCGCGAAGTCCAGGTGGATCACGGTGCCGCTCGCCGTCTCTTCTTCCCAGGCATTGCCCAGGTGGAACAGGAAGCCCGGGGGCAGGCGAAACTCCTGCCGCCGCGCCCAGTCGGCCTTGTCAATCACCAGTGCGCGCAGGCCGCGCCCGGGCCGCCACACGTGCGCGTCCAGCACGCTCGCACCCGCGGCCCGGCGCTGTGCGTCGTACACCAGCGGTGGCAGCAGGAACACCAGGTGTTTCTCCGTGACCACGAAGTCGTGCACCAGTGGCGTCTCGCCCAGCGCCAGGGCGTCGGCCCGCCGCAGCGCGCCGTCTGGCGCGATCTCGTAGAGCAGCAGCAGGCTGCGCTGCGCATAGACGCCGAAGTTCCAGACCGTGCCGTCGGGCTCGGTGCGCGGGTGGGCCGAGAACGGCGCGCCCGCGAGATCGGCGCGCCAGGTCTTGGGTCCGCGCGTCTGCAGCGTGCGCAGGTCGAGCCGGGTCGCGGAACCGCCCTCCCACAGCGCCAGCAGCTCGCCGCCCAGCGGCAGCACGCCGATGTTGGCCACGTTCATGTCGTCGGGCGCGCTCACTTCGTCGCGCCCACTGAACACGGTGCCGAAGCCTTCGGTGAGCCGCCGCCCGGCCTTCATCTCGGCCACCCACTTGGCGGTCGCCACGTAGCGCCCCTGGTGGTGCACCTCGGTGCCTTCGATCACGAAGCGCTGCACCATGCCGTCGCCGTCGAACCAGTGGTGGTAGCGCTCGCCGCCGAGATCGTGGCCCGCCGGCCCGTTGCGGTAGAGCGTGCCGGTCACTGCGTCGGGAAAGCGCCCGCGCACCCTGGCCTTGGTCAGCGGGTAGTCGCCGGCCGGTGTGGCAAAGGCCGGGGCCCAGGGTTCGCGCGACGCGGCGAACTGTGCCTGCCAGTTCTCCGGTTCCGCGGCGCGCGACACCATCGGCGCCAGCCAGGGAACAGCCCCGAGGGTCAGCGCCCGGGTCAGGAGCTCACGGCGTTGCATGTGGGGCCTCGTCACTTCAGCTCGACGCTGATGCTGCGGTCAGCGTCCACCTCCACCGCCGCCGCCTCGAAGCCCGGCGGCCCCATGCGGCCCCGCGCGTTGTTCGAGAAGCCGTAGCGTTCGACGGGCAGACCGAACAGGTTGGTGTCCAGTTTCGCGTTGCCGTTTTCATCGGCGAAGGACTTCACCGCGTAGCGCCCCGGCGGCACACCACTGAACACCCACTGCGCCGCACCGTCGACCATCTCCACCTTCTGCGACCACACGGCCTGGCCGCTGGCAAACGCCTCGGCACCGTCGAACACGGCGAGGTAGAGCGTGGCAGGGGCGCTGGGGCCGTTGCTCACCGTCACGCGCAGTTCGGCCGCAACCGCCACCATCGGCATCGCCAGCGCGGCGCATGCAAGGGCTGCTTTCATCAAGGTCCTTTCACCGCGCATCAGCGCGAAATCTTGCGTTCCACCTCGGCGACCCGTCCCGCGTGGAAGCGGATGACGGTCAGGGTCTGCGGGTCGCGGGGATGGGGGAAGTAGGTCCAGGACTTCTCTTCGGGCTGCCCCCGCACGGCGCGGTGCACGGCCTCGTGGTCCGGTGGGCCGATCTTCAGCACCACCTCGCCTTCCCCCATGCCCTGGCGGATGAACTTGCGCTCGGCGGCATCGGGCTCTGCCGGCACAGCGGACGCGCTGGCCAGCGCCAGCAGGGCCAGTGCGGCGAGTTTCCGGACGTTCATCGCTCGCTCCTTCAGCGGGTTCAGCAGCGCCCGGCCGCGCGCAGCAGCGCGTTGCACTCGGGGCCCGTGGCCTTGGGCGCTGCGGCGGGCGCACTGCCCTTGCTGCCCACCATGGCGGTGCAGATGGCGTCGGAGTTCGGAATCTGACCGAAGCTCATGGCCTTCTGGAAGCCGGTGACCCCGTAGAGGTAGCAGCGGTAGGCCGCGCCGTCGCGGGTCTGCACGCTGTAGTTGATGCGGCCGCCGGTTTCTTCCGAGCGGTCGCTGATGGTGAACTGGCCCACGGTGCGGCCGATGGCCTGAGCGGTGCGCTGCTCCAGGCCGCTCTGGTCGATGGTGGCGGCGCAGCCGGTGAGCAAGGCCAGGACGGCGGCGGCGGGGACGAAAGATCGAAGGTGCATCAAAGGCTCCAAGGGTGGGCAAGGTTCATCGGACAAAACAGTTGTCGGCGGGCACGGTCGCCAGGCTGGCCGACACCGCCGACAGCGTGGGCTGGATGCTTGGGATCTCGTCGCCCAGCAGGCACAGCAGCGGCGGCGAGCGCAGCGCCCAGATGGCGCCGTGGCGCGTGCCGATGACGGTGCGGTACACGCCCCAGTGCGCGGCCACGCCGGCGCCCGCCTCGGAACGGTCGAAGCTCAGCGTGCCCAGCTTGGACGGGCCGGTCAGGCGCCCGCCGCCGGCGCATTCGCTGCCGCCGAAGGTGAACACGCCTTCGTAGTAGTCCAGCGTGTTCGCGCCCGTCACGCGGGCGCGCAGCATCTTCTTGTACGACTGGCCGCCGGTGGTCACGCAGCCCTTCTGCACCCAGTCGCCCGCCAGCGCGCTGAGGGACGCCGAGGGCGTCTCCCCGCCCGAGCCGCCGTCGGGCGTGTCGTCGCCGCCCCCGCCCCCGCAAGCCCCCAGGGCCAGGGCGGAGAGCAGCACCAGAACGGTGGCGGGGCGGCGTGCAAGGCCGGGCAGCGGGCGAAGGCGTGGCATGAAACAGCTCCTGTGGTGATCGAAACGAAAAACGCGGACGAACGCCCCCCGGCAGGGCGACCGGCGCCCCGCCCGGAACGGGTGGGTGGTGGTAGAGGAAAGCGGGAGAAGCTCAGCCCGGCTTGCGGGCCACGATGAAGACGCGGATGTCTTTGCCCTTGGTGCCGTGGCGCTCGACCGCCTCGATCACCAGGCCCTGGCGCACCATGGCGGCCTGCAGCGTGTCTGCGTCGAACAGGAGCACGTGGGGCGCCTTGCCGATGGCCTGCATCACCGGAATCGCCAGCCAGCGGATCAGCGGGTTCATCTCGGCCACACAGGCGGTCTTGGAAATCAGCCGGCCGCCCGGCTTCAGAGCCTGCACCGCCAAGGCCAGCGCGCCGTCCAGGTCGCTCACCAGGTGCAGCAGGTTGAAGGCCAGCACCGCGTCGTAGTCGCCCGGGCCGATCGCGGGCGCGTCGGCGTCGGCCAGCGCAAACGCCAGCTGCGGGATGGGCTCGGCCGCCAGCTTCTCGCGGGCGATGGCGATCATGCCGGCCGACACGTCGGTGGCCAGCAGGCGCCGCGTGAACGGCGCGAGGCGCAGCGCGGTGCTGCCGGTGCCGCAGCCGATTTCCAGCACGTTCATCTCCCGGGTCAGGAGACCCTGCACGCGCCGCAGCGTGGCCTCGTAACCCGGCATGTCGGCAATCGGGTCGGCCGCGTACTTGCGCGCGATGCGGTCCCAGAAGCGGGCCTTGCGGGACACCGAGTCGCCGCTCGGCAGCGGGCTCTGGGTGTCGAGGGAGGGTGTGGTGGACAGCGGCATGACCGGCATCCTATCCATGCACAGGCTCGATAGGAACTGCGGTAAATTGCAGCGGACATATACATAAACGCATGAACAACCTCGACTGGAACCAGCTCAAGGCCTTTCTTGAAACCGCCGAAACCGGCTCGCTCTCGGCCGCCGCGCGCAAGCTGGGCCTGACCCAGCCCACGCTCAGCCGGCAGGTGGCCGCGATCGAGCAGCGCATGGGCGTGACCCTGTTCGAGCGGGTGGGCAAAAGCATGGCGCTCACCCCCACCGGCATGGACCTGCTGGAGCACGCGCGCGCCATGGGCGCGGCCGCCGATGCGCTGAGCCTGGCCGCCACCGGCCGCTCGCAGGCGGTGGGCGGCGTGGTCTCGGTCTCGGCCAGCGACGTGGTTGCCGCCGTCCTGCTGCCGCCACTGGTGAAGCAGCTGCGCGAACGCGAGCCGGGCATCGCCGTCGAGGTGATCCCGTCCAACGCGCTGAGCGACTTGCTGCGCCGCGAGGCCGACATCGCTGTGCGCCACGTCAAGCCCGAGCAGCCCGAGCTGATCGCCCGCTTCATCCGCGAAGCCACGGCCCACTTCTATGCGTCAGAAGCCTGGGTGAAGACCCACGGCCACCCGCGCACCGCCGAAGACGCCGCCCACCTGCCCTTCGTCGGCTCCGACCGCCAGGGCCGTTACCTGGGCTACCTGCGCATGCACGGCCTGAACGTCAGCGAAGCCAACTTCAGCTGCTACGCCGACCACACCGTGACGCACTGGGCGCTGGTGCAACAAGGCCTGGGCATCGGCGCGATGATGGAAGAAATTGCCCACGACATGCCGGGCCTGGTCCGCGTGCTCGACGACCTGCCACCCATCCGGTTCCCGGTCTGGCTGGTGACGCACCGGGAGTTGCGGACATCCAGGCGAATCAGGGTGGTGTTTGAGGCGTTGGCGGAGGGGTTGGGGTAAAAGACAAAACAACTTCAAAGCCGAGCAGCCTGCCTCCTTGATATTCCACAGCGACACATTACCGGCACAACCTGTATCGGCATACCATCCGAACCTCAAAACACTGAATGAAGTCAAAAATGAATAAGCTTATTGAAATTCTGAAGGCAGAGGGTCGACTTATTACAGAAGAATTCAAATTAGCATCAGAGCAGGGAGAGGGCACACCACAGGAAGTAGCGGATTTTCGCGAGCACGCAGTCCAAAGCTTTATCAAAAGATTTTTGCCACAGAGTCACATAGTATCGAAAGGCAAGATTACCGACCTCGACGGCAATCAATCCGACTCGATTGATTGCCTAATTCTCAATCCGGCCCACCCGAATATTTTGGACTCGCAGGGAAAATTTCGACTCATCTTCTCAGATGGGTGTGATGCAGCAATTGAGGTTAAGCCAAATCTAGCCCGCACAGATGAACTACATCGGAGCTTGCGTCAAGGACAGAGCGTCAAAAACGTAAAGCGTAGCCAAACACCTATATTGCTTGCATACTCATCACCGCCACACATAATCGAACACTCTCAGCGCATACCGTTTTACGTCTTTACCCTCAAAGCCTTTGAGCCAACGGAAATGTTGCGAGAAATCACATCGTATTACGCAAAAAACTCCATACCACTTGAAGAACAACTGGACGCAATCATCATCAACGGAGTCGGCTTGTTAAAAAACATCAAACATGCTGAACTAAACGTGTACGGCGCAATGCCCCCTATCGGAAAAAACACCGGATGGTATTTCGAGACATGGGGCGAAGCCACTCCAATTGGTCTACTGCTTGCACTTGAGTACTCATTTCCAGCGGTCGCTGGAATTTCAGAGTCCATCATGAGGCGCATCCTTACCAAGCTTGGACGAGTTGTTACTCTGAGACTCGGAGACTGTGTCTAACTAGTGATTCATAAAGCAAAACCATTCTCAGTCTTCGCTTATTGATCCTCCGCCAATCCATTTGCATTTAACCAATCGGCCCAGCCGCTACAGACAGCTGTTGCTGCAGGCCTCCACCGTTAAAAGACAGACTTCTTGCAAAGACAAGTCGCAAGCAACCATGTTTCAGTTCCTCCGTGCCTTCAGAACAGTGAAGATCCTCACAGATGATGAGGCATTCTGGGATTTCTGCGACCAGATGCAGACAAGCAAGAACACCCCAGTGGGATCTCTAGCGGAGGCAGAGTACGAACTTAACTTCAGGGTCGCAGTTGCCATCAAGGACTTGCTTGAACGAGAAGTCGGACCAGAGGAAGGCGCATCCAAGGTTCAGATGCAAAACTGGGACTGGAATGATGATCGCAGACGATGCATCTACATCCTTCGTAAAACATTCCATCCAGCCCTGCTCCAGCAACTTCAGCAGTTGCTGTCGGGCGACTTCGCCGACTTCCAGGTGATCGTGGTCCTTCATGATGACTGGCGCAGTGAGCCGTGGGGCAGCCTCCTCATCGGGGCAGAAACACTCGCAATACAGCGAAACGTCGCACAGGCGTATGCCATTGCGGACTAACTAGGTTTGAGATTTGCAAGGAGCTCACATGAAGTCATTCACCGGAGGTTGCCTCTGTGGCGAGATTCGATACGAGATCACCGCCGATGCCGGCCCATCCAGGATCTGCTGGTGCAGGGACTGCCAGAAGATCGCGTCCAACGGAACGGTCAACGTCATCTTCCCCAGCGACGCCATCAAGATCTCGGGAACGCCGGGCCAGCACGAAAAGACCGCCGACAGCGGCAACACGGTGACCCGCCGGTTCTGCCCAAATTGCGGTACCCAGTTGTTCTCCGACTCCAGCGGTCGCCCGGGCCTGACGGTGGTTCGGGTGGGCACCTTGGACGAGCCATCGGCCGTCAAACCCACCACCAACATCTGGGTGGCCAGTGCGCCCAGCTGGGCTTGCGTTGATCCATCGCTGGAGCCATTCGATGGCCCTCCGGTGGTGGCGCCGCAGCCGAAGACGTGAGGCCTCACCCTTCCAGCGGGAGAACACCATGGGACTCGTGACCTTCAGCATCAATGTCACCCTGGACGGCTGCGTCGACCACCAGGAGGGCATTGCCGACGACGAGACCCACGCCTTTTTCACGCGCCTCATGGACGGGTGCGGCGCGATGCTGTGGGGGCGCACCACCTACGAGATGATGGAAAGTTACTGGCCGGCGGTGGCCCGTGGCGAGGTCGAGGCGCCACCGGCGCTGCGCGAATGGGCGGTGAAGCTGGAGGCCAAGCCGAAGTACGTGGTGTCGTCGACGCGCAAGGATTTCCCGTGGACCAACAGCCACCACCTAGCCGGTGACCTGCGCACGGTCGTGCAGGCGCTCAAGGACGCGACCCCGGATGGCGTGCTCGTCGGCAGCGGCCAGCTTGCCACCGCACTGGACCGGCTGGATCTGATCGACGAATACCAGTTGCTCGTCCACCCCCGAATAGCGGGCCATGGCCCGAGGCTGTACGAGGGGGGGCTGCCCGCCACGCGCCGGCTGGAGCTGATCTCTGCGACGCCGCTGCGCTGCGGCGCGGTCGCCATGCACTACCGGCGCGGGCGCTGACCGAATCAGTGCGCGGCCACCGGTCGGCACAACTCGTAACCCATCCCGCCCGTGCCCCGGCGTCACAATACGCCCCGGCTTTTTCGCCGCTGCCCCCTGCGTCCCCCATGTCTTCTGCTCTCTCCCCACGCTCGCCCCGCCTCCGGGTGTCCCTGCTGGCCCTGCTGCTGAGCGCCTGTGCCAGCGGTCCGTCCCCCTCGGCCGACGAGACCACCGCGGAGGCCGACGAGGCCAGCCCCAAGCAGCGCCCGGTGATCCTCGATGGCACGGCCTGGCAGGCCAGCAACCACATCGACGGCGCCGCGCCGGCCACGCCCTGGGAGCACCAGGTGTTCGTGAGCCGTCGTCCCACGCGTTACCAGGCCACCGAGCACGCCGGGCGGCCGGCGGTGCGGGCCGAGGCCATGGGCTCCAACAGCACGCTGAACCTGCTGCTCAAGCCGGCACCCGGCGCACAGGCCAAGCGCCTGCACTTCTCGCTCTTCGTGCCGGCGCTGAACCCGGCGTTCGACCTGGGCGAGAAGGGCGAGGACGATTCGGTGGCGCGGCTGATCCTGAGTTTCGACGGCGACCGCCACAACGGCACCTGGAAGGCGCGCGACCACATCGTCTCGGAGCTGTCGGGCCTGATCGCCGGCAAGCCCCTGCCCTACGCGTCGATCATGTATGTGTGGGACAACCGCTACCCGGCCGGCACGGTGATTCCCAACCCCTACACCGGGCGCATCCGCCAGATCGTGGTGGAGTCGGGGCCGGCGCGGCTGAACCAGTGGGTGGACTTCGACCGCGACGTCGAGGCCGACTTCCGGCTGGCCTTCGGCGAGGCACCGGGGCCGATGATCGGCCTTGGCCTGATGACCGATTCGAACAACTCGGGCGCCGCCGTCACCGCCTGGTACGGGCCGCTGCAGCTGACGATGTCGGCGCCGGTGAACTGAACTGGCTCAGGCCGCGCCCTCCAGCCCGGCCAGGCGCCGGTCGAGCTGGAAGCAGGCGTGGAAGAGCTGGCGGTCGGCCACTACCGCGCTCCCCAGCCCGCCGATCAGCAACCCGTCCAGCGCCGCCTGCGCGGCCGCGGCGTGCAGCGCCTCGACCACCAGCACGCCGTCGAACACGCCCTCCACGCTGCGGCGCATGGACTTCTCTTTTGTCTGCACGCCGGTGCCGGCGGCGTCCACCTGCATCAGCCAGACCTGGGCCACGGCGTCCAGCCCGGCCACTTTCTGCACCAGCGCCTGCTGAGCCTCCGCATCCAGCAGCCCTGCGGCGGCCAGGTCCAGCCGCAGAGGCGCCACCACCGCGCCGTTGCCCAGCCCGGCACGCGCCACCACCGGCCCGCCGCCGCGCGCGAAGTTCTGCAGGATGGGCATGGTGCGCTGCGACCAGGGCGTGGGCGCGTTCAGCCGGGCCAGGTAGGACGGGCCGGCCAGCACACCCGTGTCCTGCAGCTCGTAGGTGATGAAGAAGCGGCGCTGGCCGCCGGCCTCGGCGCGGAACACGCGGCCCGAGAGGAAGCCGTCCACACCCACACGCTCCAGCACGTGTTCGCGCGTGAGCCAGTGCAGGTAGTCGGTTTCCTGGTCGGCTTCGATGTCGCTCCAGATGGCGAGCTGGGCCTGTCCGCGGGTGCGCATGGTGTCTCCTTGGTGTGTGGTGTCAGCGGCTTTCAGTGTCGCGCAACAGCTCGACCAGTGTGCGCAGCCCCGCCGTGTACGAACGCCAGCCCAGCCCCTGCACCGTGCCGCGCACCGCCGGCGAGATGATGGAGTGCGACCGCCAGGGCTCGCGCGCGGCGATGTTGGACAGGTGCACCTCGATCACCGGAAAGGGCATGGCCTTGATCGCGTCGTGCAGCGGCACGCCGTGCTGCGTGAGCCCCGCGGGGTTGAGCAGCGCGCCCTGCGCGGTGTCGATGCGCTCGTGCAGCTTGTCGATCAGCACGCCTTCGTGGTTGGACTGCAGGATCTCCAGCGTCACGCCCAGTTCGGCGGCCAGGGCCTGCAGGCGTTCGTTGATCTGGGCCAGTGTGGTGTGGCCGTAGATGTGGGGTTCGCGGCGACCGAACAGGTTGAGGTTGGGGCCGTGCAGGATCAGGATGTTCATGGGCGGTTCCCGTGGTCAGCGCGCGGTGCGGGCCAGTTCGCTCTGGTAGAGCTTCACCAGCTCGGGGTCGTAGGCGGCGGCCATCTTGTCGGTGACCGGTTTGACCATCTGGCCGATGCGCTGCCGTTCGGCCGCGCTGACTTCGTTGAACGCCATGCCCTTGGCCTGCAGCTCACCCACGGCCTTCTGCGCGGCGGCGCGGCTGGCCTGGCGCTGGTAGGCGCGGCTCTCGGTGGCGGCTTCGGTGAGGATGCGCTGCTCGGCGGGCGAGAGCTTGTCCCAGAAGCGCTTGCTGACCAGCAGGATGTTGGCGGCGTAGACGTGGTTGGTCGCGCTCACGTGCTTCTGCACCTCGTGGAACTTGTTCGAGAGGATCACCGAGAACGGGTTCTCCTGCCCGTCCACCGCCTTCGATTCGAGCGCACCGTACAGCTCGGCGAACGGCATGGGCACCGGGTTGGCCTTGAGCGCCTTGAAGGTTTCGAGAAACACCGGGTTGGGAATCACGCGCAGCTTCAGGCCGTCAAAGTCTTCGGGCCGGGTGATCGCGCGCTTGCTGTTGGTGACGTTGCGGAAACCCAGGTCCCAGTAGCCCAGCGCCACCAGGCCCTTCTCGGGCAGCTTCGCGATCAGCGCCTGGCCGAACGGACCGTCGAGCAGCGCGTCGGCCTGGGCAAAGCTGCCCACTGCGAACGGGAAGTCGATGAGGCCGAACTCCTTGACGATGCCGGCCAGCGAGGTCGTGGCCGGCGCGCTCATCTCCTGCACCCCGCCCTGCAGCGCGGCCTGCTGCTGCAGTTCGTTGCCCAGGGTGGACGACGGGAACTCCTGCACCTTGAGCTTGCCGCCGCTCTTGGCCGCCACCAGTTCGGCAAAGCGCTGGGTGCCGAGGCTGACCGGGTGATCGGTGTTGTTGAGGTGGCCGAACTTGATGGTGCGTTCCTGGATGTCCTGCGCCTGTGCGGGAGCGCCGGCCAGCAGGGCCGCGGCCGCGACGATCAGGGTGAGCGGAAGTTTCATGTCTGTCTCCTGTGTGATGGACCGGCCCGCCCGCTGCGCGCCGTTGCGCCGTATTCTTGGAAGCCCATGGGAAAGTCTTTCCCGACTGGAAACTCTTTTCTCCATACAAAAATGAGCCTTGCCCTGGACCGCGGTCTTGCCCTGCTGGAACACCTGGCCGCCCACCCGGACGGCGTGCCCCTGGCCTCGCTGGCGGCCGAGCTGGACATGCCGCTGAGCGCCTGCCACCGCCTGCTGGCCACGCTGCAGGCCCGTGGCTACGTGCGCCAGGCGCGCGCCCAGGGCGACTACCTGCTCACCACCCGGCTCGCCTCGCTCGGGCTGGGCTATCTGAGCGGCGCGGGCGTGGTGGACATCGCCGAGCCGCTGCTGGAGCGGCTGGCGCAGCGCACCGGCGAGCTGGTGCGGCTGTCCATCGTCGACGGTGATCGCCTGACCTGGGTGGCCAAGGCCCAGGGCGTGCGCAAGGGGCTGCGCTACGACCCCGACATGGGCCAGGACGCGCGCCTGTCCTGCACCGCCTCGGGCCACGCCTGGCTGCTGACCATGAGCGACGAGGACGCGCTGACGCTGGTGATGCGCCAGGGCCTGGGCGAGCCGGCCGACTACGGCCCCCGGGCGCCCACCACCGTCAAGGCGCTGCTGGGTTTCCTGCACGCGGCGCGGGTGCGCGGCTACGCGGTGATCGACGAGGTGTTCGCGCCCGGCATGAGCGCCATCGCGGTGCCGGTGCTGCGGCGCGGCGAGGCCATCGGCGTGATCAGCGTGGCCGGCCCGCGCCAGCGCCTGACGCCCGAGCGCATGCACGAATTCGCGCCCGGGCTGCTGGCCGCCGCCGCCGAGCTGGGCCCCATCTTCAGCACCAACAGCCTGATGGGCCGCCCGCCGCTGGGCAAGGGCTGAACGCCCGCAGGCCCGGGTTCAGATGCCGCTGCGCGCCGAGTCGCAGCGCGCGAGCGCGGCCTTGAGCATGTCGACAAAGGCGCGGGTCTTGGGCGGCACCAGCTTGCGCCCCGGGTAGACCGCCCAGGCCGGCGCTTCGGGCAGGCACCAGTCGGGCAGCACGCGGCGCAACTGGCCGGCGTTCACCGCTTCCTCGGCGAAATGGGTGGGCAGTGCGGCGATGCCGGCGCCGGCGCGCGCCATGCGCATCAGCAGCTCGGGCGAATTGGCGCTGACCTGCCCGCTCGGCACCGCGGACCATCGCTCATCGCCCCGGCGCAGCGGCCAGACGGCGGGCTCGCCGTTGCCGCGCAGCAGCCGCAGCGCGGTGTGGCCGACCAGATCGTCGGGGTGCTGCGGCTCGCCGCGCGCCTGCAGATAGCCCGGCGCGGCATACAGCCCGTTGGCAAACACCGCCAGCCGCGTGGCCACCAGCAGGTTGTCGTCGGACAGCTCGCCCATGCGCACCACCACGTCGAAGCCTTCGCCCAGCAGGTCGACCCGGCGCGGCGAGAGGTCCAGATCGAGCGTGATGGCCGGGTGCAGCGCGGTGAAGGCGGCCAGGCTGTCGGCCAGCATCAGGTTGGCGAAGTCGCTGGGCATGGACACGCGCAGCCGGCCGCTGGGCGCGGCGCGGCGCTGCTCGCGCAGGCTGTGCACCGCCTCCAGCTCGGCCACCACCTGCCGCGCGTGTTCCAGCAGCTGCAGGCCGAACTCGGTGAGCGACTGGCGCCGCGTGGTGCGCAGCAGCAGGCGTTCGCCCATCAGCCGTTCCAGCGCGGCCACGCGGCGCGAGACCGTGGACTTGGGCAGGCCCAGGCGCACCGCGGCCTGGCTGAAGCTGCCCAGTTCGGCCACGCGGGCAAAGATGAGCAGGTCGGTCGGCTCGATGGCGTCCGGACCACATTCGCGCATTGATTGTTCCACCATGGAAACAATCTTATCCATTTCAACGGCTTTTCAGGGGCATTGGCAATCCATAAAGTTGAGTCCATCGATCAACCAATGGTCGTAACCCCCAACACCCCGTCCAGGAGCCCGCCATGAAGATTCTGCAGATCAACGCCAGCCCCCGCCGCGAAGCCGGCAACTCCACCAAGCTCGCCAACAACGTGAGCGAACGCCTGGTGGCTGCCCACCCGGGCAGCACCGTCACCCTGCGCGACCTGGGCACCACCCCGGTGAGCGTGCTGGACGAAACCGCCCTGGGCGCCCTGTTCACCCCCGCCGAACAGCGCAGCGCCGGCCAGGCCGCCCTGGTGGCCGAGTACGACGCGCTGATCGCCGAGCTGCAGGCACACGACGCCATCGTGCTGGGCGTGCCGATGTACAACTTCGGCGTGCCGGTGCAGCTCAAGGCCTGGATCGATGCCGTCGCCCGCGCCGGCGTGACCTTCCGCTACACCGAGAAGGGCCCCGAAGGCCTGGTCAAGGGCAAGACGGTCTACCTGGCGCTGGCCCGCGGCGGCCTCTACCGCGACCAGCCGCACGACAGCCAGACGCCCTACCTCAAGACGGTGCTGGGCTTCCTGGGCCTGACCGACGTGCGCCTGATCTACGCCGAAGGCCTGAACATGGGCCCCGAGGCCGCCGCCAAGGGCTTTGCCCAGGCCGAGGCCGACCTGGCCGCCGCCATCGGCTGAACACGCTTCCACCGCGGCCGCGCGGGGTGGCCGCTCTTTTGAACACCCCGCCCTTCAGGAGATCGCCATGACCGCCACCCTCACCCCCCGCCTGCAGCAGCCCCGCCGCGTCGAGCGGCTGGTGGCGGGCATACCCACCTCCGACGGTGCGGGCGTCAAGCTCACCCGCGTGCTGACGCAGAACCTGCAGCGCCGGCTGGACCCGTTCCTGATGCTCGACGCCTTCGGCAGCGACCAGGCCGACGACTACATCGCCGGCTTCCCCGACCATCCGCACCGCGGCTTCGAGACCATCACCTACATGATCGCGGGCCGCATGCTGCACCGGGACAGCGCCGGCCACGAAGGCCTGCTGGAAAACGGCGGCGTGCAGTGGATGACCGCCGGCCACGGCGTGGTCCATTCCGAGATTCCGCAGCAGGAAGAAGGCCTGATGGAAGGCTTCCAGCTCTGGCTGAACCTGCCCGCGCGCGACAAGCTGTGCCCGCCCTGGTACCGCGACTTCGCCAACGCCGACCTGCCGCAGTTCACCACGCCCGAAGGCGTGGCGGTGACGGTGATCGCCGGCGAGAGCCACGGCGTGACCGGCGCGGTGACGCGCGAAGTCACCCAGCCGCTGTACCTGGACCTGCACCTGGGCGCGGGCTCGCACTTCGAGCAGGCGCTGCCGGGCACGCACAACGCCTTCGTCTACGTCTACCGAGGCGAGGTGAGCGTGAACGGCACGTCGGTGCCGGTGCAGCGCATGGCGCTGCTGGCCAACGACCCGGCCAGCGACGGCGTGCGCATCGAGGCCAGCGCCGACGCCAAAGCGCTGCTGATCGCCGGCCAGCCGCTGAACGAGCCCATCGCCCAGTACGGTCCGTTCGTGATGAACAGCACCGACGAGATCTACCAGGCGCTGGCCGATTTCCGCGACGGCCGCCTGGGCGAGCAGCGCGCCGCGGCCTGAGCGGCGCTTACAGCAGGAAGTCCAGGAAGCTGGCGAAGGGCCGGACCATGCGCATCTGGAAGATGGTGTCCGGCTCCGCGCCTTCGACCAGCGCGTCGTAGCCGCGCGCGCCCGGGGTACCGGTGATGGCGCGCGACTGCGCCAGCCGCGCCTTCAGGCTGGCGGTCATCGCCGCGGCCAGCTCGGGGTTGTCGCGGCAGATCACGATCAGCTCGGAGTTGAGGTTGGCCGAGCGGGGGTCCATGTTGTAGGTGCCGACCACCACGGTGCGGTCGTCGAACACGGCGCGCTTGGCGTGCACACCCCAGCGTTGGGACGCCGGCGGGCGGGCGTTCTGCTTCAGCGGCCGGCCGTCGTAGCCCCAGACTTCCAGATGGGCCAGCGAGAAACGGTCCAGCGAGTCGGCCAGGCTGGCGACGGCGTAGAACGCGTCGGTGGAATGCAGGGTGTTGGTGAGGAACTGCAGCGTCACGCCGCGCTTGAGCACCCCCTGCATCAGCGCCACGCCGTCGTCGCGCAGCACCAGATAAGGGCTCTCGACCACGATGTTCGTCTTCGCCTCCTGCACCAATGCAGCAATGGCCGTGTAGACCTTGCGCCGCTCCACGCCCGAGCCGGGGTAGTCGGTGACGAAGTGGGTGTCGCGGCAGGTGCTGAACCGCGGCGCCGCGGTGTGCTGCCGCAGCTCGGCGCTGATGCGCTCCTCGGCCACCGTGCGGTTGCCGAGCAGGTTGATGCGCGGCGCATCGGTCTCGTCCACCGCGATGTCCCGGGGGTGGGTCACCCAGTCGGACGCCCAGTACAGCTCGAAGCTGTCGACGATGGCGCCTGCAACCGGCCCCTGGATCAGCAGGTCGCTGTCGAGGAAGTTGTAGTGGGGCGAGAGGTCGAAGTAGTCGTTGCCGATGTTGCGGCCGCCGACGATGGCCTTCCGCCGGTCCACCACCAGCAGCTTGCGGTGGGTGCGGTGCTGCATGGCGAAGAAGCGCGCGATGCCCGAGGTGTTGTAGTAGCGCACCTGCACGCCCGCCTGCTCCAGCGTGCGCGCCACCTGCGGCGCGAGCTTGAACACCGGCATCGCGAAGTCCACCAGGATGCGCACCTTCACGCCCTGCGCCGCCTTGCGCGCCAGCGCCTGGCTGATCAGGCGGCTGGATTCGTCGAGTTCGTAGATGAAGAACTCCAGCTCGATCGACTCCTTCGCCTCCTCGATGAGCTTGAGTCGGGCAGCCAGCGAGTCGAAGCCCACGTCCAGCAGCGCCACCGCGTGCGGCTCGCGCGAACGCACGTCGATGGCGGCGTGCTGCGGCGCCTGGCCCAGCCACTGGCGTTCGCTCGCTTCCTGGATGCCGAGGAAGGCGACGGCGAACGCCACCGGCACACCGATGAGCAGCACCAGCAGCGCGATGCCGGTCCACCGGACGAGCCGCCAGACCATCATCCGCCCAGCCCGGCGAAGAGGTTCTGCACGTCGTCGTGTTCGTCCAGCGCCGCCAGAAAGGCCTCCACCTCCTCCAGCGCCTCGGCGCTCAGGCTGGCCGGGTCCACCGGGTTCTTCGGCTGGTAGCCCAGCCTGGCCGAGAGCACGGTGAAGCCCTGGGCCGGCAGCGCGCGGCTGACCAGATCAAGGTCGGTCGGGTCGGTGAGGAAGGTGCACACGCCCTCCTCGTCGGCGGGCTCGAAGTCCTGCGCGCCGGCCTCGATGGCCGCGACCTCGGCGTCGGCGTCCTTGTTTGTGGCTTCGGCTTCGATGATGCCCACGTGGTCGAAGTCCCAGGACACCGAGCCGCTGGTGCCCAGCTGGCCCTTGCGGAACAGCACGCGCATCTCGGGCGCGGTGCGGTTCACGTTGTCGGTCAGGCACTCCACCATCACCGGCACGCGGTGCGGCGCGAAGCCTTCGTAGATCACGTGCTCGTAGTGCACCGCCTCACCGGTGAGGCCGGCGCCCTTCTTGATGGCGCGCTCCAGCGTGTCCTTGGGCATGGACACCTTGCGCGCCTGCTCGACCACCAGCCGCAGACGGGCGTTGGCCGCGGGGTCGGCGCCGTTGCGGGCCGCGATGATGATGTCCTTGACCAGCTTGCCGAACAGCTTGCCCTTCGCGTTCGCCGCGATGTCCTTGTGTTTGGCTTTCCATTGCGCGCCCATGGGATTCCCCTTCCGTGTGAACCCGGAAGTGTAGTGGCGCGGGTATGGGGCGCCGGGCTACGGCAGCTGCAGCAGCCCCCAGAACAGCGCCGCAAGGAAGGCCGTCTCCAGCACCATCAGCGCCACCGGCTTCCAGCCCACGGTGACGATCTCGCGCAGCTGGGTCTTCATGCCGATGGCCGCCATCGACGCCACCAGCAGGAACTGCGACGCGCCCTGCCCCGCCTGCACCAGCGCCGCCGGCAGCCAGCCGCTGCTGTTGACCAGCACCAGCACGGCGAAGGCCACCGCGAACCAGGGCAGCAACGGCGGACGCGGGCCGGCGGGCGCATCGCCGCCCTGCTCACGCTCATAGCGCCGCGCGAGCACCGCCGCCAGCGCGATCACTGGCAGCAGCATCCCCACCCGCATCAGCTTGACCAGGGTCGCCGCGTCGCCCGCGTCGTGCGACAGGCTGTAGCCCGCACCGACCACCTGGGCCACGTCGTGGATGGTGCCGCCGATGAAGAAGCCGGCCATCACCGGCGGCATGTCCAGCGCGTGGGTGAGCATGGGGTAGAGCACCATGGCCAGCGTCGAGAGCGTGCTCACGCCGATCACGGTGAACAGCGTGGCGCGCTCCTTGAGCGGGTGGGCCGGCATGGCCGCCGACAGCGCCAGCGCCGCCGACGCGCCGCAAATGGCCACCGCACCACCGGTGAGCAGGCCGAAGAACAGGCGGAAGCCCATCAGCCGCGCCAGCACCATGCCCACCGCAATCGTCGCGGCCACCGAGACCAGCACCATCAGCACCGGCGACCAGCCCAGCGCCGCCACCTGCGCCACGGTGATGCGCAGCCCCAGCAGGGCCACGCCCAGGCGCAGCAGGGTGCGCGCGGTGAACTGGATGCCGGGCCCGGCCTTGCCTTCGGCCGAGAGGAAGTTCAGTGCCATGCCCAGCAGCAGCGCGAACAGCATCACCGGCGCGCCGTAGTGCGCGCCCAGGGCCATGGCCGCCACCGCCACCACGGCACTGAGGGTGACGCCAGGGCCCAGCTCGCCCGCGTGGGCGCGCAGCCGGGGCCAGCCCGGGCGTGCAAGGGATGTGCTCATCGGCTGCACCAGCGGGTTCACTGGTTGAGCTTGATGTCGAAGCTCTTGACGATGGCCGCGTTGCGCTCGAAGTCGGCACGCAGCGACTGCGCCATCTGCTCGGCGCTCTCGTCACCGCCCGCGTCGAAGCCCGCCGCCAGCAGGCGGTCGCGCACCTTGGGCGAGGCCGCCGTCTTGTCCACCGCGGCGTTGATTTTCTGCACCATGGCCGACGGCACGCCGCTCGCGACGATGATGCCGACCCAGTTGCTGAAGTCGACATCGGGGTAGCCCTGTTCGGCCATGGTGGGCACGTCCGGCAGGTGGGGCGAGCGCTTCCTGGCCGCCACGCCGAAGGCCTGGATCTTGCCGGCCTCGATCATCTTCTTGGACGTGGCCATGCCGTCGAACATCAGCGGCACCTGCCCGCCCATGAGCTGGGCCAGCGCGGGCGGCGAGCCGGCGAAGGGCACGTGCTGCATGTCCAGCCCGGCCTTCTGGTTGAGGATCATGCCGGCGTAGTGCGAGCTGGTGCCGGCGCTGTAGGAGGCGAAGCTGACCTTGCCCGGATGGGCCTTGACCCAGGCCACCACGCCCTTGACGTCCTTGGCCGGCACGCTGGGCGCGCCGACCATCACCATGGTGGCACGCGCGATGGCGGTCACCGGCTTGACGTCCTTGAGCGGGTCGAAGGCCGTCTTCATCACGTGCGGGATCTCGGTGAGGATGTTGCTCGCCGTCATCATGATGGTGTGGCCGTCGGGCGGCGCGGCGAGCATGGCCTGCACCGCGATGGCGCCGCCGGCACCCGGCTTGTTTTCCACCACCACCGGCTGGCCGATGTCGGCGGCGAGCTGGTCGGCCACGATGCGGGCCACCACGTCCATGGTGCCGCCGGCCGGCGCGGGCACCAGCATGCGCACGGGTTTGTCGGTCCAGGCCATGGCGGCCGGCAGGGTGAGCGCGAGGGCGGCAGCGCAGACGGTGCGGCGCAGCGGCGAGAAGCGGAAGGCTGTCATGGCGTGTCTCCAGTGTGGCGCAGGCCATCGGGCGGGCCTGTCGCGGCCCGGGTGTCGGACCGTGGGGCAAATACTAGGTGCGCACCACCCGACTGTGCTTGTCCAATTGGGACAACTACTTTCGAAACTGGGACATTCATGGATTACCCCTACGTGCCTGTCGTGCGCAGCGCCAGCCTCGCCGGCTACGTCGATCTGGCGCAGTCGCTGGGACTGGACGCGCGCGCCCTGCTGCGCAAGGCCGGCCTCTCGCCGCGCGCGCTGGACGACCCCGAGACACCGCTGAGCGCCGCCGCCGTGCGCGCCCTGCTGGAAGACAGCGCGCAGGCCAGCGGGGTGGACGACTTCGGCCTTCGCATGGCGGCGCGGCGCCACCTGGCGAACCTCGGCCCCATCAGCCTGGTGCTCAAGGAAGAGCCGACCGCGCGCGCCGCGCTGGACACGCTCTGCCGCTACCTGCGCCTGCTCAACGCCTCGCTGCTCACACGCGTGGAAGACCATGGTCCCATGGTGATCATCCGCGAGGAGCTGCTGGTCGACCAGCCGTCCAGCACGCGGCAGTCGATGGAGCTGGCGGTGGGAGTGATGTATCGCATCGTGCGCGAGCTGCTGGGCGGGCCGTGGAAGCCGGTGCGCGTCTGTTTCAAGCACCGGCCGCCGATGGACACCAAGGCACACAAGGCCTTCTTCGGCACCGCGGTGGACTTCAACGGCGAGTTCAACGGCATCGTCTGCACCGCCGCCGACCTGCAGACCCCGCTGCCCGGCAACAACCCCGAGATGGCGCGTTTCGCGCGGCAGTACCTGGACCGCGCGCTTTCGGGCCGCCACCAGAGCACCAAGGCCACGGTGCAGCAACTGGTGGCCGCCCTGCTGCCCGGCGGACGCTGCACCTCGCAACAGGTGGCGCAGCACCTGGGCGTGGACCGCCGCACCGTCCACCGCCACCTGGCGCGCGAAGGCGAGAGCTTCGCCACGCTGCTGCAGTCGGTGCGTTCCGAGCTGGTGCTGCGCCAGGTGCAGGACAGCGACCTGCCGCTGTCCGAGGTGGCGCAGCTCCTGGGCTTTGCAGCGCCCGCCGCGTTCTCGCACTGGTTCCGCCACACCTTCGGCTGCAGCGTCACCGCCTGGCGCGCACAGGAAAAGGCGAAAGCGGCGGTGCGTCAGGGTGAACCCTGACTGTCCCAGATTCGAAAGTTCGTGTCCCATTTTGACAAGCGACAAACAGCGGTGACTTCTACGATGCGCTCCATGGCCCGGACACCCGGCGCCCCGAACGCACGAAGGAGACACCCCCCATGGCCACAGCCATCCGCATGCACCGCACCGGCGGCCCCGAGGTGCTGGAGCTCGAACAGGTCGAGGTCGGCGAACCCGGTCCGGGCCAGGTCCGCCTGCGGCACGCCGCCGTCGGCCTGAACTACGCCGACACCTATTTCCGCAACGGCACCTACCCCATGCCCCTGCCCGCTGGTATGGGCGTCGAGGCGGCCGGCGTGGTCGAGGCCATCGGCGAAGGTGTCACGAACGTGGCCGTGGGCGACCGCGTCACCTACACCGGCTTCCTCAACACCCTGGGCGCCTACAGCACCGAACGGCTGATCCCGGCCGCGCCGCTGATCCGGCTGCCCGAGGCCATCGGCTTCGAGACCGCCGCCGCCATGACCATGCGCGGCCTGACCTCGGCCTACCTGATGCGCCGCATCCACCCGTTCAAGGCCGGCGACACGCTGCTGCTGCACGCCGCGGCCGGCGGCGTGGGACTGATCGTCTCGCAGTGGGCGAAGCTGCTGGGCATCACCGTGATCGGCACCGTGTCGACCGACGCCAAGGCCGAGGTGGCCCGCGCCCACGGCTGCACCCACACCATCAACTACAGCCACGAGGACGTGGCCGCGCGGGTCAAGGCACTCACCGGTGGCAAGGGCGTGGACGTGGTGTTCGACAGCGTGGGCAAGAGCACCTTCATGGCCTCGCTCGATTCGCTCAAGCGCCGCGGCCTGATGGTCTGCGTGGGCACGGCCAGCGGTCCCATCGAGGGCTTCAACCCCAACCTGCTGGCCATGAAGGGTTCGCTCTACCTGACGCGCCCGGCCCTGGCCGACTACATCGCCGACCCGGCCGAGAAGGCCGAACTCGCGGCCGAGGTGTTCGGCCACGTGGCGGCCGGCCGCATCCGCATCGACATCCACCAGCGCTACGCACTCGAAGACGCGCAGCAGGCGCACCGCGACCTCGAATCGCGCCAGACCACCGGTTCGTCGGTGTTCGTGATCTGAGCCACCCCGAGGAGAAAAAAAGCATGAAGATCGAACCCCTCACCTGCGCCATCGGCGCACAGATCAGCGGTGTGAGTCTGGCCGACGCGGCGCGCGACGACGCACTGTACGAAGAGATCAAGGCCGCGCTGCTGCGGCACAAGGTGCTGTTCCTGCGCGACCAGGCCATCTCGCGCGCCGACCACGTGGCCTTCGCGCGCCGCTTCGGCGAGCTGGAGGACCACCCGGTGGCCGGCAGCGACCCGGAGCACCCGGGTCTGGTGCGCATCTACAAGAGCCCGGACCAGCCCAACGACCGCTACGAGAACTCCTGGCACACCGACGCGACCTGGCGCGAGGTGCCGCCCATGGGCTGCGTGCTGCGCTGCGTGGAATGCCCGCCGGTGGGCGGCGACACCATGTGGGCCAACATGGCGCTGGCCTACGAAAGGCTGCCGGAGCAGGTCAAGCAGCAGATCGCCGGCCTGCGCGCGCGCCACAGCATCGAGTGCACCTTCGGCGCGGCCATGCCCATCGAGCGGCGCCTGGCGCTCAAGGCCCATTTCCCCGACGCCGAGCACCCGGTGGTGCGCACCCACCCCGAGACCGGCGAAAAGGTGCTGTTCGTCAACGGCTTCACCACCCACTTCACGAACTACCACACGCCGGAGAACGTGCGCTACGGCCAGGACTTCACACAGGGCGGTTCGTCCCTGCTGCAGTACCTGATCAGCCAGGCCGCCATTCCCGAATACCAGGTGCGCTGGCGCTGGCAGCCCAACAGCGTCGCGATCTGGGACAACCGCGCCACCCAGCACTACGCGGTGATGGACTACCCGCCCTGCCACCGAAAGATGGAGCGCGCCGGAATCATCGGCACACCCACCTTCTGACCACCACCTTCACTGACCCAGGAGACACCCATGAACTTCCTCGACGGCCACCTCTTCCCGGAAAACCAGCAGCCCCTGGTCATCACCGCCGCGCCCTACGGCCCCGAGTGGATTCCCTCGGACTTCCCCGAGGACATTCCGGTGACCATGGAGGCACAGGTGCAGAAAGCCGTGGACTGCTACAACGCCGGCGCCAGCGTGCTGCACCTGCATGTGCGCGAACTCGACGGCAAGGGCAGCAAGCGCCTGTCCAAGTTCAACGAGCTGATCGCCGGCGTGCGCGAGGCGGTGCCCGAGATGGTGATCCAGGTCGGCGGCTCGATCTCGTTCGCGCCGGTCGGCGAAGGCGAGATCGCCAAGTGGCTGTCCGACGACACGCGGCACATGCTGGCCGAGCTGACGCCCAAGCCCGACCAGGTGACGGTGACCGTCAACACCACGCAGATGAACGTGACCGAGCACATGGAAGAGGCCGACATCGCCGGCACCTCCATGGCCACGGCCGAAGGCCGCCGCGCCTACACCGAGATGGTGGTGCCCTCCACGCCCAGCTTCGTGGAGGAACACGTGAAGCGCCTGTCCGCGGCCGGCATCCAGAGCGCCTTCCAGTTCTACAACCTCAACAGCTTCGAGACCGTGGAGCGCCTGATCCGGCGCGGCGTCTACAAGGGCCCGCTGGTGTGCAACTGGGTCGCCATCAGCGGCGGCATGGACGCGCCCAACATCTACAACCTGGCCAACTTCCTGCGCGCCATCCCCGACGGCACCATGCTCACCGTCGAGAGCAGCATGCGCAACACGCTGCCGATCAACATGATGGGCATGGCCATGGGCCTGCACGTGCGCTGCGGCATCGAGGACAACCTCTGGAACCAGAGCCGCACCGAGAAGATGACCACCGTGCAGCAGATTCAGCAGCTGGTGCGGGTGGCCAACGAGTTCGGCCGCCCCATCGCCAACGGCCAGCAGGCGCGCGAGATCCTGAAGATCGGCGTGTTCTACGACACCGTGGAAGAAACCCTGGCGGCCAACGGCTTCTCGCCCAACGCGCCGGGGCGCCAGCAGGGCTTCCTGCGCAAGGTGGCGTGAAAAAAAGGGGGCCACTGGCCCCCTTGGTGCGCTCAGGCCTTCTTGAGCTGCGCCGTGTCGAAGGGCAGGCTGCGCAGGCGCTTGCCGGTGGCCGCGAAGATCGCGTTGGCCACGGCCGGTGCCACCGGCGGCGTGCCGGGTTCGCCGATACCGCCGGGCTTCTCGGTGCTCTTGACGATGTGCACCTCGACCTTGGGCATCTCGTGGTGGCGCAGCACCGGGTAGTCGTGGAAGTTGCCCTGTTCGACCCGGCCGTCCTTGAGGCTGACCTTCCCGTAGAGCGCCGCCGAGAGGCCGTAGACGATGGCGCCCTCGACCTGGCGTTCGATGATGGCGGGGTTCACCGTCATGCCGCAGTCCACGGCGGCCACCACGCGGTGCACCCGGGGCGTGCCGTCGGCGGCCACCGAGACCTCGGCCACCTCGGCCACGTAGCTGCCGAAGCTCTGCACCACCGCGATGCCGCGGAACACGCCCGCCGGCAGCGGCTTGCCCCAGCCCGCCTTCTCGGCCGCCACTTCCAGCACCTGCCTGTAGCGCGGCTGCTGGTCCATCAGCGCGCGGCGGAACTCGAACGGGTCCTTGCCCGCGGCGTGCGCCATCTCGTCGATGAAGCCCTCCATGAAGAAGCTGTTCTGCGAGTGGCCCACCGAGCGCCAGAACCAGACCTGCGGCCCCGGCTCGCGCCGGCCGTAGGCGATGAGCTGGTTGGGCACGCTGTAGGGGTGGTCGTTGATGCCCTCCATCGCGAAGCTGTCGACGCCGCTCTCGGGAATCTTCATGAAACCCGAGGCCGCCATGATGGACGGCGAGCCCACGCCCGCCTTGAGCAGCACCGCGTTGCCCTTCGCGTCCAGGCCACCGGTGAACCTGGCCACCGAGGCCGGGCGGTAGAAGCCGGCGGCCATGTCGTCTTCGCGGGTGTAGACCAGCTTGACCGGCGCGCCGCTGATCTTGGACAGCAGGGTCGCGTCGATCACGAAGTCGGGCGCGAAGCGCCGGCCGAAGCCGCCACCCAGCAGCATGGTGTTGACCTTGACCTTGCCCGGGTCCACCGAAGCCACCTGCGACAGGATGCCCTGCACCGGCCCCTGGCTCTGGGTGCCAGCCCAGATTTCGACGCCATCGGGTTTGACCCAGGCCGTGCAGTTCATCGGCTCCATGCAGGCGTGGGCCAGGTACGGCGCCTCGTAGGTGGCCTCGACCACCTTGGCCGGGGTGACGCCGGCGTCGCCCGCCTTGAGCGCCACCGCGTCGGCCTTGCTGGCGCCGTCGGTCAGCATGGCCGTGACCTTGGCCGAATCGAGCCCGGCCTTGTCGCCGAAGTCCCAGTCCACCTTGAGCGCGTCGCGGCCCTTCTTGGCCGCCCAGTAACCGCTGGCCAGCACCGCCACACCGGTCGGCAGCGTGATGACCTGCTTCACGCCCTTGACCGCCTTGGCCGCCGTGTCGTCCACCTTGGCCACCTTCACGCCCGGCAGCGGCGCGCGCGCCATCACCGCCACCAGCATGCCGGGCAGTTGCACGTCGATGCCGAACTTCGCCGAGCCGTTGGTCTTGCCCCCGGTGTCCAGTCGCGCCTTGCGCTGGCCAAGGATCTTGAAGTCCTTCGGGTCCTTCAGCGCCACCTTCTCCGGGGCCTTCTGTTTCGAGGCCGCCTCGGCGAGCTGGCCATAGCTCAGCTTCTTGCTGCCGTGGATGACCTGGCCGGCCTCGGTGCGGCATTCGGCGGCCGGCACCTTCCACTGTTCGGCGGCCGCCGCCACCAGCATGGCGCGCGCGGTGGCGCCGGCGTTGCGCATCACGTCCCAGTGCGCGCGCACCGTGGTCGAGCCACCGGTGGCTTGCATGCCGAAGGCCGGGTTGTTGAAGGCCTGGCTCACGGGTGCCTGCTCCACACGCACCTGCGCCCAGTCGGCGTCCAGTTCCTCGGCCATCAGCTGCGGGATCGCCGTCAGCACGCCCTGCCCCATCTCGGAGCTGCCGCAGACCACGGTGACGCGGTTGTCGGGCGTGATGCGCAGCCAGGCGTTGGGCGTGAAGGCAGTGTCGGTGGCCGCCAGCGCGCGGCCGCCCATGGCGGGCAGGGTGAAACCGACCACCAGCGCGGCGCCGGAACCGGCCATGAAGCCGCGGCGGCTGGTCTCGAAGGCGTTGGAATCGTTGTGAACGGTGGTACTCATGATCAGGCTCCCTGCAGGGCGGTCGCAGCGTCCTTGATGGCCGCCTTGATCTGGTTGTAGGTGCCGCAGCGGCAGATGTTGCCGCTCATGGCCTCGTCGATGTCCTTGTCGCTGGGCTTGGGTTTGGCGGTCAGCAGCGCGGTGGCGCTCATGATCTGGCCGCTCTGGCAGTAGCCGCACTGCGGCACGTCGTGCTTGACCCAGGCGGCCTGCACCGCCTTGCCGGCCTTGCTGGCGCCGACGGCTTCAATGGTCACCACCTTCTTGCCGGTGGCGGCCGACAGTGGGGTGGTGCAGGAGCGCACGGGCTGGCCGTCCAGGTGCACGGTGCAGGCGCCGCACAGCGCCATGCCGCAGCCAAACTTGGTGCCGGTCAGTTGCAGGTCTTCGCGCAGCGCCCAGAGCAGGGGCATGTCGGGTTCGGCGTCGACGGACGCGGCTTTCCCGTTGACAGTGAGGTTCATCATGGGGGTGTCTCCTGTGAGGTTCGCCCGGCGATCAAGGCGCCAAGGTCGTTCCCCAATGTAACGAGCAGCACAGCCTGCCCCTGGCCGGACCAACCCTTGTCCGACGACGCTGTAGGGACAAGCTGTTCCGTTTCGGACCACCCGGCGCGGTGGCAGAATGCCGCTCCCCTTGTTGGCCCTCTCCCATGCACCCAGACTCCCACGGCACCCTCGGCATCGATTTCGGCACCTCCAACTCCGCCATGTCCTGGGCCGCCGCCCACGGCTCCTCCCGCCTGATTCCGCTCGAAGGAGACGCAGTCTCCATGCCCACCGCGGTGTTCTTCAACAGCGAAGACCACCGCACCCATTTCGGCCGCGACGCCGTGGCCCAGTACCTCGCCGGCACCGAAGGCCGGCTGATGCGCTCGCTCAAGAGCCTGCTGGGCAGCCCGCTGATCCACGAAAGCACCGAAGTCAACCACCGTCCGGTCAGCTTCCTGGAGATCGTGACCACCTTCCTGGCCGAACTGCGCGAGCGCGCGGCCCGCTCGCTGGGCAGCGCGCCGCAGCGCGTGGTGATGGGCCGGCCGGTGCACTTCGTGGACGACGACCCGGCACGGGACGCGGCGGCCCAGCAGTCGCTGCTCGAAGCCGCGCAGGCGGCCGGTTTCAGCGAGGTGAGCTTCCAGCTCGAACCGATCGCCGCCGCGCTCGACCACGAGCGCCGGTTGGACCGCGAGTCCCTGGTGCTGATCGCGGACATCGGCGGCGGCACCTCCGACTTCACCGTCGTGCGCCTGGGGCCGGACCGCATCGCGCGACCCGACCGCGCGGACGATGTGCTGGCCACCACCGGCGTGCACATCGGTGGCACCGACTTCGACCACCGCCTCAGCCTGGAACAGGTGATGCCGCTCCTGGGCTACCGCCACCTCGGCCCGCAAGGGCGCGAGGTGCCCAGCCGCACCTTCTTCGACCTCTCGACCTGGCACCTGATCCAGTGGCTCTACCTGCCCAAGGCGGTGAGCCAGGCGCAGTCGCTGCGCGTCAACTACAGCGACGTGCGCCTGCACGAGCGGCTGATGCGCGTGCTGCGCGAGCGCCACGGCCACCACATCGCCCACGAGGTCGAGCAGGCCAAGATCCGCTGCTCGGTGACCGACGCCGACACCAGCGTCGACCTGTCCATCGTGGAAGCCGCCCTCACCGCGCCGCTGGGCACGGCCGCGCTGCGCGAGCACCTGGGCGCCCTGCTGGAGCGCACCGTGGCCTGCGCGCGCGAATGCGTGCAGCGCGCCGGCCTGCGGGACCAGCCGCTGGACGCGGTCTACCTCACCGGTGGCTCGTCGGCCCTTCGGCCGTTCCAGCAGACGCTGCGCGCGGCGTTCCCGGGTGTGCCACTCGTCGAAGGGGATCTGTTCGGTGGGGTGGCCTCCGGGCTGGCGTACTCCCGGGTGTGAACCGGAAGCCGGTCGGCAACACCGGCCGGGGCGCAGCGGTCGTCGCCGGAACTGGCAGGGTTTGACCTGCGTATTTCGGAGTTAAGTCAAACGACTGCTGGCCGATACTGGTTGAAAGCACGCCACATGACCGGCGCCATTCCGGCGCGCGAGTCCTCCGAACGTGCTCCTGGAGTGATCCCATGAATCAACCGGTTCGCGTTCGCACCCAGTTGCTGCTGCTGTGCGCGATGTTCATCGTTCTTCTGATGGGGATTGGCGCCTTTGGCCTCGGGCAGGCGATGACCCAGAGCCGGTCGATGCGCTCGATGTATGCGGACCGCGTGGTGCCTCTGCGCCAGATCAAGGTGATCTCGGACATGTACGCGGTCAACATCGTCGACACCGCCCACAAGTTCGCCGACGGATCGCTCACCCCCGCCCAGGCCAGGGCATCGGTCGAGCAGGCGCGAACGGCGATCGACACCGAGTGGAAGGCCTATCTGTCGACCTATCTCGTGCCGGAGGAAACGGTGATCATCGACCGCCTCAAGCCCCTGATGGCCGCCGCTGACGCCACGCTGCCTGCGCTGATGAAGCTGATCGACGCCAATGACCGGCAAGGGGTGGCCCATTTCCGCGAGCGCGAGATGTACCCGGTGTTCGATCCGATGCAGGGGGTGATCGGCGACCTGATCGGCCTGCAGCTGAGGGTCTCGGAAGCCATGTACAGCGAATCGGAGGCCGGGGTCCAGACGCTGGTGCTGGGCATGGTGGGTGCCACCATGACCTCCGTCGCTCTCGGCGTGGCGGCCTCGTTGTGGATCACCTGGCGCCTCACGCACCAGCTGGGTGCCGAGCCGCACGAGGTGCGGGCCGTGGCCGAAGCGGTCGCGGACGGTGACCTCACCCGGGCAATCAAGGTGCGTCCCGGGTACGAATCGAGCGTGATGGCGTCCATGCAGAACATGACCCGGAACCTGGCCCGCATCGTGGCCGAAGTCCGACACAACGCCGACAGTGTCAGCACGGCCAGCGGCGAAATCGCCCAGGGCACACAGGACCTGAGTCAGCGCTCGGAAGAACAGGCCAGCGCGCTGGAGGAAACCGCCGCCTCGATGGAGCAGATCAGTGCCACCGTGCGCCACAGCACCGACCATGCGGCACAGGCCGACGGATTGGCGCGCAAGGCGGCTGCGGACGCTGCGGAGAGCGGCGAACTGGTGGCGCGCATGGCGCAGACCATGCAGGCCATCGACGCCGCTTCGAACCGGATCACCGACATCGTCGGAGTGATCGATGGCATCG
Organism: Hydrogenophaga pseudoflava; assembly: GCF_031020795.1. Classification (GTDB taxonomy): domain Bacteria; phylum Pseudomonadota; class Gammaproteobacteria; order Burkholderiales; family Burkholderiaceae_C; genus Hydrogenophaga; species Hydrogenophaga pseudoflava_A. The sequence goes on along the minus strand of NZ_JAVHJP010000004.1, from coordinate 361,784 downwards.
CCTTCCAGACCAACATCCTGGCGCTCAACGCGGCCGTCGAGGCCGCCCGGGCGGGTGAACAGGGGCGGGGCTTCGCGATCGTCGCAGGAGAGGTCCGGATGCTGGCCCAGCGCAGCGCCGAGGCGGCGCGCGAGGTGCGCAGCCTGATCCACAGCAGCCACGAACAGGTGGAACAGGGCACGGAGCTGACGACCCACGCCGCGGCCAGTGTGCAGCATTCCGCCGCGGCCATCCAGCGTCTGAGCCAGCTGATGGCCGAGATCAGCACCTCGATCCGGGAACAGAACGACGGGCTGGAGCAGATCAACGTGGCGGTCGGCCAGATGGACCAGACCACGCAGCAGAACGCCGCCCTGGTCGAACAGAGCGCCGCGGCGTCGGCCAGCCTGCGCGACCAGGCCAGCCGGCTGGTGAAGGCGGTGGCGGGTTTTCGTTTGCCGCTCCGCAACCAGCCCGATATGATCCGCGCCTGATCCTCGGGGATCCGGCAGCCTCCCCGCTTCAAGACGCCTTCGTCCAAGGTCTGCTCCAATCCGGGCTCCCCGCCCGATGGAGAACTGTTTGTGGACCAGCCTCAGCGTCAAGCCCCTGATCTTTCGCCGACCCCGCCCCCCGCGCCGGTCACCCTGGCCCAGGCCGTGCCGTACTGGCTGCGGCTCGGCTTCCTCAGCTTCGGCGGCCCGGCCGGCCAGATCGCGCTCATGCACCGCGACCTGGTGGACGAGAAGCGATGGATTTCCGAGAAGCGCTTCCTGCACGCGCTGAACTACTGCATGGTGCTGCCCGGGCCGGAGGCGCAGCAGCTGGCCACCTACATCGGCTGGCTGATGCACCGCACCTGGGGCGGCGTGCTGGCCGGGGCGCTGTTCGTATTGCCCTCGCTGTTCATCCTGATCGCGCTGTCGTGGATCTACCTGGCCTTCGGCGACACGCCGCTGGTGGCCGGGCTGTTCTACGGCATCAAGCCCGCCGTGGTGGCACTGGTGGTGCAGGCGGTGCACCGCATCGGCGGGCGCACGCTGCGCAACGGCTGGATGTGGGCCATCGCGGTGGCGGCCTTCATCGCGATCTTTGCGCTGCAGGTGCCCTTCCCGGCCATCGTCGCGGGCGCGGCGCTGGTGGGCTGGGTCGGCAGCCGTGTCGCGCCGCAGGCGTTCCGCGGTGGCGGCGGACATGGCTCGGCCAAGTCCACCGGCCGGCCCGCGCTGATCGACGACCACACGCCCACGCCCGACCACGCCCGGTTCCGCTGGGGCCGGCTGGCAGTGGTGCTGCTGGCGGGAGCACTGCTGTGGTGTGTGCCGATGGGGCTGCTGACAGCCGGCTTCGGCTGGACACACCCCTTCACCCAGATGGGCTGGTTCTTCACCAAGGCCGCCCTGCTGACCTTCGGCGGCGCCTACGCCGTGCTGCCCTATGTCTACCAGGGTGCCGTGGTGCACCACGGCTGGCTCACGCCCACGCAGATGATCGACGGCCTGGCGCTGGGCGAGACCACGCCCGGCCCGCTGATCATGGTGGTGGCCTTCGTCGGCTTCGTCGGCGGCTACACGAAAGCGCTGTTCGGGCCGGACGCGCTGTTCCTGGCCGGCGCCATGGCCGCCGCGCTGGTGACCTGGTTCACCTTCCTGCCCTCGTTCATCTTCATCCTCGCGGGCGGTCCGCTGGTCGAGTCCACGCACGACGACCTGAAATTCACCGCCCCGCTGGCCGGCATCACCGCCGCCGTGGTCGGCGTGATCCTGAACCTCGCGCTGTTCTTCGCCTGGCACACCTGGTGGCCCCGGGGGGCCGAAGGCGGCGTCGACTGGGTGGCCGTGGGCCTTTCGCTGCTGGCGGCGGTGGCACTGATCCGCTACCAGCAGAAGGTGGTGCATGTGATCGCCGCCTGCGCGCTGCTGGGCCTGCTGGCCCATTCGCTGACCTGAGCCCGGCACTCCACCATGAATGCCCTCTCATCCGAAGCCCTGGCCCAGGCCCTGTCGGGCGACCCTGCACCGCTGCTGCTGGACGTGCGGCGTGCCGCTGCGAGAAACCAGTCGGGTCGGCAAATAGCCGGCGCCGAATGGCGCGACCCCGCCCTGTGGCTGGAGTGGAAAGACGGGGTCGCCGCGCGTGGCCGGTTGTGCCCCGTGGTGCTCTACTGCGCCCACGGGCAGGAGATCAGCCAGGCGCTGACCACCGCGCTGCAGGTCCTGGGGGCGCGGGCCGTGTTTCTGGAAGGCGGTTACGCCGCGTGGACCAACGCCGGTGGCGTCTGCGAGCCGCTGCCGCCGGCCGGATGAACGTCTGCGCTGGCTTCAGTCCACCGACTTCAACCGCATCTGGTTGGGCAACGGCACCGAGCGGCGCAGCACGTCCTCGGCCAGCCAGAGCGCGGCGCGCTTGCCGCGCTCGGCCACCATGGGCAGCGGCATCTGCTGGTAATCGTCGTTGAAGACCTCGAAGCTGTAGTCGCCCGCGTAGCCCAGCTTGTCCAGCCGCAGCACCAGGTCCACGATCTGCTCGCTGTGCACGCCCTCGCCGGGGAAGACGCGGAAGGTGCGCGCGGTCGCCATGCGCTCCTCGAAGGTCTTGGTCTCCTGCCACATGAAGTCGGAGAGCTGCACCAGGAAGATCTTGCTCGGGTCGAGGTAGTCGATCTCGTCCAGCGCGGTCTTGGCCGCGAAGATGTGGAACGAGTCCAGACCGATGCCGAGGTTGGGGCAGTCGGCGCGGCAGACCACGTCCCACGCGGTGGTGAACTCGTTGATGGTGCGCCCCCAGGACAGGCCTTCGTACGCAATCCGGATGCCCAGCGGCAGCGCCAGCATGGCGAGCTTGCGCAGGTCACGCGCCAGGTGGTCAGGATCCTGCGTGGCGTGGGCCGAGGTGGACGAGCAGGCCAGAAGCACCTTGCAGTCCAGCGCCGCGCACATCTCCAGCATCGCCTTGGCGATGTCGATCTTGTAGTGGTGCAGGTGGCCCGAAAGGCCCTCAAAATCGCGCAGCACCTGGAAGCCGGTGCCGCGCAGGCCGCTGGCCTTGACGGCCGCGACGGCGGCCTCGATGCCCCCCGGGTGGCCGTTGATGTCGTTGGCCTTGAGCATGACTTGCGAAAAACCCGCGGCCTTCATGGCGGCGAGCTTGGCTTCGAGCGGGCCGGCCAGCGTGATGGTGTCCATGCCGAAGCCGGCGATGGCCTCGGCGATGGCGGCTTGGGTGGGTTTCATCGCTCAGCCTCCGGCGCGCTCGCTGTGCACCAGCTCGAACACCACCGAGCCCAGGTAGGTCTTGGTGATCGCGCCGCGCTGTTCGGTGTGGGCCGCCTCGGTCTCGACGAACTCCACGCCCAGCGTCCGCAGCGCCTTCACGGCCGCCAACACGTCGGGCACGCCCAGGCCGATGCGCTGCAGCTTCTCGTCGGCGTCGTGCACGTTCACCGGCGGCTCGACCAGCTGCAGCATGAAGCGCTTGGACGGGTCCAGCGCCGGGGTGCGCAGCAGCGTGCCCTTGGGCATGATGCCGAAGCGCTGGTCGTCGGGAATCAGTTCCGTGCCGAACAGTTCGTCGTAGAAGGCGATCCAGTCGTTGCTGCGCTCGGGGCCGATGTACTGCACGACGCCAAAGAAGTGGATGCCGGCCGTGGCCGGCGGGTGCTGGTCGACGGTGGGGATGGGCACGAAGTCCACGTCGTAGATCGAGAACTCCTTGTAGCGGTCCACGAAGTAGATGCGGCTGCCACCCGCGCCGTGGATGGCCGGGATGTTCAGTTCCATCACCTCGGCGTGCGTCGGCACCGACCAGGCACCGCGCTCGATCACATAGTGGTAGGCCGCGCGGGCGTCGCGCACGCGCAGCGCCATGGCCGAGATCGAGGGCACGTCGCTGCCGTGGCTGGCGCCCTGGGCGTCGCTGGGGTGGGCGTTGACGACGATGTTCAGGTCGCCCTGCCGGTAGAGCAGGATCTCGCGCGAGCGGTGCCGCGCCACCGGGCGGAACCCCATCATCTCCAGCACCTGGCCCAAAGCCTGGGGCTTGGTGGTCGCGTATTCGATGAACTCGATGCCGTCCAGGCCCAGCGGGTTGGCGGCGTCGCTGAACGACGCCTGCAGGGGCTCGCGGCTGGCTGCGTGGTTGAGCAGCAGATCACTCATGTTCCGGTCTCCATCAGGGTTGGGGGCGCGGCCACGCCGCACGCCGCTTGGGATGCCAGACCTCACTGTAGGCGCCAGGCGTCGCGGGAGGGCTTCGGTGCGACGTTCTTTGGTTCGATAATCGAACGCTCCATTTCGCTCATCGCACGATATCAGGGTTTTCATGTCTCTGAACCTGCCCACCTGGAACGCCCCGCCGCTGGAGAAGCGCGACTGGATCGCCGGCCTTGAAAAAGGTCTGGCGGTCATCGAAGCCTTCGACGACCAGCACCCGCGCCTGACCGCCAGCCAGGCCGGCACCCGCTGTGGCCTCACGCGCACCGCCGCCCGGCGCTACCTGCTGACGCTGGCGCACCTGGGCTATGTGGGCACCGACGGCAAGCTGTTCTGGCTCACGCCGCGCATCATGCGGCTGGGCCACGCCTACCTCGAGTCGGCACGCCTGCCGCGGCTGGTGCAGCCCTTCCTGCAGCGCATCGCGGGCGGCACGCAGGAAATCGCCTACCTGGGCGTGATCGACGGGGACGACGCGGTCTACATCGCGCGCAGCGGCTCGCAGCGCCACATGTACGCCGGCTACATGCTGGGTTCGCGTGTGCCGGCGCAGGTGACGGCCGCCGGCATGGCCATTCTCTCGGCCGCGGGCGAGGCGGTGTCGGACGCCTGGCTGGAGCAGCACACGCTGCGCGCCTTCACCTCCTTCACCGTCTCCAGCAAAGACCAGCTGCGCAGCGAGCTCCAGCGCTGCCGGCGCCAGGGCTGGGCGCTGTCGGAACAGCAGCTGGAGCTGAACCACCGCGGCATTGCGGTGCCGCTGCTGGACCGCAACAACGAGGTGCACGGCGCGATCAGCATCACCATGCCGATCAACCAAGAAAGCAGCGAAGACGCGGTCAAGCGGGTGCTGCCGGTGCTGCAGGAGGCGGCGCGCGGCCTGCGCAACCTGATCTAGGCGCGGTGGTCGAGCCGGCGCAGGCGCCAGGCGCACAGCGTGGCCACCCCTGCCAGCGCGCCGGCCAGCCAGAACACGCTGGCCAAGCCCAGTGCCGAGGACAGCACACCGCCGCCCAGGCCGCCCAGCGTGCCCGGCAGGCCGTAGCCGATCACGGTGTAGAGCGCCTGGCCGCGCCCACGCAGCCGGCCGGGGAAGTGGTGCGAGATCAGCGCGATGCACACCGTGTGGTGTGCCGCGAAGGTGATCGCGTGTAGCGCCTGCGCCGCCAGCAGCAGCGGCCAGACCTGTGGCAAGCCGGCGGTGAGGCCCATGCGCAGCGCCATCAGCGCCGAGGCCAGCACCAGCCAGCCGGTCAGACTCAGCCGCGGCAGCCAGCGCCCCTGGGTGAAGAACCAGCCGATCTCGATCAGCACCGACACCGCCCACAGCAGGCCGATCACCGTCTTGCTGTAGCCCAGGCTGTCCAGATAGAGCGAGAAGAAGACGTAGATCGCGATGTGCGAGAGGATGTGGAAAAACACCGACGCAAAGAACCAGCGCACCGCCGGTTGCCGGAGCAAAGGCCAGATGGCCGGGTGGTCGTCCTCGTGGTGCCCCGCCTCCTTGTGGTCGGGCAGCCACCAGACACTGGCCACCACCGCCAGCAGGGTCACCAGCGTCCAGGCCGGGAAGTGGCCCAGGCCGAAGTGTTCGAACCACCCGCCGGCCACCATCACCGTGACCAGAAAGCCCAGCGAGCCCCAGAGCCGCACACGCCCGTAGCGTCGGGCATCGAACGCTCCGCCCTGGCTGACCAGGTGGGCCAGCGCCGCCTCGCTCATGGGCATCATGGCGCTGGTGTGGGTGAACATCAGCAGCAGCACCAGGAACAGCGCCACCGGCCCGAGCGGGAACCACAGCGCCAGCGAAAACAGCAGCGCCGCGGTGGCGCCGTAGCGCAGCAGCTTGACGCGCTCGCCCGTGCGGTCGGAGAGCGTGCCCCAGGCATAGGGCGCAAACAGGCGCGTGGCCGACTGCACCGAGGTCAGCACGCTGATGGCCAGCAGCCCGAACCCCAGGTCCTTCAGCCAGAGCGGCAGGTAGGGATTGAAGAAGCCGATGTGCGCGAAGTAGCTGGCCGATAAAGCAGCAAACGGCAGCAGTTGCTTGCGCTGCTCAGGCACGACCGGCGGCAGCGATGTCGGGTGTGGTGACCTGAACATCCCCGCACTGCGCGCGATGACGCAGCGCGTGGTCCATCACCACCAGGGCCAGCAGGGCTTCCATGATGGGCGCGGCGCGGATGCCCACGCAGGGGTCGTGGCGGCCCTTGGTGATCACCTCGGTCGGCTGGCCGGCCACATCGATGGAGTCGCGCGGGATGAGGATGGAGCTGGTGGGTTTGATGGCGACCGACACGTCCAGGTCCTGCCCGGTGCTGATGCCGCCGAGCACGCCGCCGGCCTTGTTGCCCACGAAGCCACCGGGCGTCAGCGAGTCGCCGTGCGTCGAGCCCTTGTCGGCCACCGACGCGAAGCCGGCGCCGATTTCCACACCCTTGACCGCGTTCAGGCCCATCATGGCGTAGGCGATGTCGGCGTCCAGCTTGTCGTACAGCGGCTGGCCCAGGCCCACCGGCATGTTCCTGGCCACCACGCGCAGGCGCGCGCCGCACGAATCGCCGCTCTTGCGCAGCGCATTCATGTAGTCCTCCAGCGCCGAGACGTCGGCCACCGGGGCGAAGAACGGGTTCTCGGGCACGTGGTCCCAGCTCTCGAAACCGATCGGCAGCTCGCCGATCTGCGTCATGCAGGCGTGGAAGCTGGTGCCGAATTTTTCCTTCAGCCATTTCCTGGCGACCGCGCCGGCCGCCACCGTGGGCGCCGTCAGGCGGGCCGAGCTGCGGCCACCGCCGCGCGGGTCGCGGATGCCGTATTTCTGCCAGTAGGCGTAGTCGGCGTGGCCGGGACGGAAGGTCTGCAGGATGTTGCCGTAGTCCTTGCTGCGCTGGTCGGTGTTGCGGATCAACAGGGCGATCGGCGTGCCGGTGGTCCGCCCTTCGTAGACACCACTGAGGATCTCGACGGCGTCGGGTTCGTTGCGCTGGGTGACGAACTTGCTGGTGCCGGGCCGGCGACGGTCCAGGTCGTGCTGGATATCGGCCTCGGTCAATGCCATGCCCGGCGGGCAGCCGTCGATCACGCAGCCGATGGCCGGGCCGTGGGATTCACCGAAGTTGGTGACGCAAAACAGGGTGCCGAAGGTGTTGCCGCTCATAGGGACCCGATTATCCCAGAGGCCCCTGGCGGCTTTGGCGCGCTTCGTGCATCGCGCAGCGCGCAGCCATTTCGCTGCCCCACACACGGAAGGAGCGCACCATGCTGGACAAGACAGGCACCCTCTTCTCGCACGTCAAGCCTTCGGACACCTCATTTCAGGGCGGCGGCCTGCGCGACTTCTTCCTCTACCGCGACCTGGGCGTGGCGCAGGCCACACACGGCAAGGTGGTCGCCCATCTGGTCAAGGCCAACCTGCCGCCGGAGAACAGCGGTGGCACCGGCTGGCACCGGCACGAGGCCGACTTCCAGATCGTGATCATGACCAAGGGCTGGGCCAAGTTCATGTACGAGGACCAGGTGACGCTGGTCGAGGCCGGCGACGTGGTGCACCAGCGCCCGGGCATCCGCCACTACCTGTTCGACTACTCGCCCGACATGGAGTACCTGGAAATCGTCTCGCCGGCCGACTTCAAGACCGTGGATGTGGACCCGGTCTGCGACATCCCGGAACTGGCGACCTGGACCGAACCCTGAGTCAGAACTCCGCGTCGAGCTCGTCGATCTCGTCGGGCTCTTCTTCCGCCGCCTTCACCCACTCCTGCATCGCCGGCAAGGCCATGACGGTCTCGCAGTAGGCGACGCAGGGCAAGTCGATGGCCACGTCGTAGGTGATGAAGCGCGTCACCACCGGCGCGAACATGGCGTCGGCGATGCAGGGTCTGTCTCCGAACAGATAAGGCCCGCCGTAGGTGTCGAGGCACTCGTTCCAGATCGCCTCGATGCGGTCGATGTCGGCCTGCGCGCGCGACCAGACCTTGAAGCCTGGAAAGTGGGCCTTGATGTTCATCGGCAGCGAACTGCGCAGGGCCGAGAAGCCCGAATGCATCTCGCCGCAGATGGCACGGCAATGTGCGCGCGCCTTGCGGTCGGCCGGCAGCAGCCCGGCCTTGGGCCTGACCTCGTGGAGGTATTCGCCGATCGCCAGCGTGTCCCAGACGTGAATGCCGTCGTGGTCCAGCGAGGGCACGCGCATGGACGCCGAAAGCAGCAGCATCTCGGCCTTCATGGCCGGGTCGTCGGGCGGGATGACGTGCTCGTCGAAGTCCAGCTTCGCCAGCCTGCACATGAGCCATCCACGCAAGGCCCAGGCGCCATAGTTCTTGCTGCTGATGGTGAGTACCGCTTTGGCCATGACGTGCTCCTCTGTGCACCGAGGTCTCGCAAGCCCTGTGCCATGGATGGGCAAGAGCCGCGCACCGGTGCGGTGCAGAGCACTCTGGCCCGGGAATTGCCTGCGACCGCTCATCCCACCAGGAAACACCATGCTCTACCAGGCCTATCAGCTCCAGACCGATCTGGGTTCCCCGCTGCGCCTGATGGCCCAGCACCTGAGCGCCGCCCTCTGGCTGCAGAAGACCGAGCGCAGCCTGCTGCGGCAGGTGTCCGCGGCCTGTGAGGTGATTTCGCGCCTGCGCCTGACCCACACCCGGCCCGCCTATGGCATCGATGCCGTCCAGATCGGCGGGCGCAGCGTCCCGGTGATCGAAGAAAACGTGCTGAAGCTGCCCTTCGGCAGCCTGCTGCGGTTCCGCAGGGACGACCCCTCGCTGGCCGGACAGCCCAGGGTGCTGCTCGCGGCCCCGCTGTCGGGGCATTTCGCCACCCTGCTGCGCGAGACGGTGCGCACGCTGCTGCAGGATCACGAGGTCTGGATCACCGACTGGCACAACGCACGCGACGTGTCGCTGCGCCACGGGGCCTTCGGTCTGGATGACTACATCGCCTACATGATCCGCTTCATGGAAGCCGTGGGCGAAGGCGCCCATGTCGTCGCCGTGTGCCAGCCCTGCGTGGCCGCCCTGGCCGCCACCGCGGTGATGGCCGAGGAGCAGCACCCGGCCACGCCACGCAGCCTCACGCTCATGGCTGGCCCGGTGGACTGCCGCATCAACCCGACCGAGGTCAACCGGCTGGCCACCAGCAAGCCCATCGAATGGTTCGAGAAGAACCTGATCAGCCACGTGCCGCTCCCGCACAAGGGCGTGATGCGGCGCGTCTACCCTGGCTTCGTGCAGCTCTCGGCGTTCATGAGCATGAACCTGGAGCGCCACCAGCAGTCTTTCCGGCACCTGTACGAACATCTGGTCGAGGGCCGCACCGAAGAAGCCCGCACGATCCAGACCTTCTACGACGAGTACCTGGCCGTCAACGACCTGCCGGCCGAGTTCTACCTGGAAACGGTAGAGAAGGTGTTCCAGACCTACGACCTGGCCGTGGGCACGCTGCAGTACCGGGGACGCACCGTGAACCCTGCGGCCATCCGCCGCACCGCGCTGATGACCGTGGAAGGCGAGCGCGACGACATCTGCTCGGTAGGCCAGACCGTGGCCGCGCAGGACCTCTGCGTCAACGTGCGGCCCTACCTCAAGACCCACCACATCCAGACCGGAGTGGGCCACTACGGCGTATTCAGCGGCCGCAAGTGGAACCAGCAGATCTACCCGCGCGTGCGCGAGCACATCCACGGCGCATCGGGTTGAGCCGCTCCACAAACAGGAACGCCCCGCAAGCGGGGCGTTTTTTCATCCAGTCACCAACGGATCAGGGGAAGTTCGGCTCGCTCTTGCCTTCGGGCTCTTCTTCCGGCCAGTCGCGGATATACGCCTTGAGCATCTTGTTCTCGAAGTTCTGGGCGTCCACCACGGCCTTGGCCACGTCGTAGAAGCTGATCACGCCCATGAGCATGCGGTTCTCGATCACCGGCATGTAGCGGGCGTGGCGGTCGAGCATCATGCGGCGCACTTCGTCCATCTCGGTGGCCATGGTGCAGGTCAGCGGACCCGGGTCCATGGCTCGGTAGACGGTGGTGCCGCCCAACTGGCCGCCGTTCTTGACCAGCGTCTTGATGACCTCGCGGAAGGTCAGCATGCCCACCACCAGGCCATTGGACATCACCACCAGCGAGCCGATGTCCTTCTCGTCCATGAGCTTGACGGCGTCGGCCAGGGTGTCCTCGGGGGTGACGGTGTACAGGGCGTTGCCCTTGACGCGCAGGATGTCGCTGACCTTCATGGCATTTCTCCTCAGGATGGATGCTGTCGCCGGCTGAGCAGGCGTGGCAATGAATATAGCCCACAATCGGCGCGAACAACACACCGGGTTCGCCCGGACACGTTACCTTCGGAGACACACGCATGCCCGGCCATTCCGACCCCGGCTTCGACACCCTCGCGCTGCACGCCGGCGCCGCCCCCGACCCGTCCACCGGCGCCCGCGCCGTGCCCATCCACCTGACCACCTCGTTCGTCTTCGAATCGAGCGACCACGCCGCGGCCCTGTTCAACCTGGAGCGCGCCGGCCACGTCTACAGCCGCATCAGCAACCCGACCAACGCGGTGTTCGAGCAGCGCATGGCGGCGCTCGAAGGCGGCATCGGCGCCATCAGTGTGGCCAGCGGCCAGGCCGCCCTGCACCTCTCCATTGCCACCCTCATGGGCGCGGGCTCGCACATCGTCGCCAGCACCGCGCTGTACGGCGGCAGCCAGAATCTGCTGCACTACACGCTGCGCCGCTTCGGCATCGAAACCACCTTCGTGAAGCCCGGCGACATCGACGGCTGGAAGGCCGCTGTGCGGCCCAACACCAAACTGTTCTTCGGCGAGACCGTGGGCAACCCGGGCCTGGACGTGCTGGACATCCCGACCGTGGCGCAGATCGCGCACGAAGCCAAGGTGCCGCTGCTGGTGGACAGCACGCTGACCACGCCCTACCTGATCAAGCCCTTCGAGCACGGCGCCGACCTGGTCTACCACTCGGCCACCAAGTTCCTCAGCGGCCACGGCACCGTCATCGGAGGCGTGGTGGTCGACGCCGGCAGTTTCGACTGGGACGCCTCGGGCCAATTCCCCGGGCTGACCGAACCCTACGACGGCTTCCACGGCATGACCTTCAGCGAAGAAAGCACGGTGGGCGCCTTCCTGCTGCGCGCGCGCCGCGAAGGCCTGCGCGACTTCGGCGCCTGCCTGAGCCCGCACAGCGCCTGGCTGATCCTTCAGGGGCTGGAAACCCTCTCGCTGCGCATGGAACGCCACATGTCCAACACCGAGAAGGTGGTGCAGTTCCTGGCCAGCCATCCGCTGGTGGGCCGCGTCGGCCACCCGCTGCTGGATTCGCACTCCAGCCACACGCTGGCCAACAAGCTGCTCCGGCACGGCGCCAAAGGGGCCGGCTCGGTGTTCAGCTTCGACATCAAGGGCAGCCGCGAACAGGGCAAGGCCTTCATCGAAGCGCTCAAGATCTTCAGCCACCTCGCCAACGTGGGCGACTGCCGATCGCTGGTGATCCACCCGGCCTCGACCACGCACTTCCGCATGAGCGACGAGGCGCTGGCAGGCGCCGGCATCGGCCCGGGCACGATACGTCTGTCCATCGGCCTGGAAGACCCTCATGATCTGATCGACGACCTCAAGCGCGCGCTCAAGGCCGCGGAAAAGGCAGGTGCGTGATGGAACTCCAAGTCCACGGTGTCCACACCTATTGCTACACCGGCGGCAAGCCTTTCGACCCTGCCAAGCCCACCGTGGTCTTCATCCACGGCGTGCTCAACGACCACAGCGTCTGGGGCCTGCAAAGCCGTTACCTCGCGAACCACGGTTTCAACGTGCTGGCTGTGGACCTGCCGGGCCACTGCAGGAGCGGCGGCGAAGCGCCGTCCACGGTGGAAGAAGCGGCCGATTTCATCGGCGCCCTGCTCGACGCCGCAGGTGTTCAGAAGGCCGCGCTGGTCGGCCACAGCTGGGGCTCGCTGATCGCGATGGAAGCGGCAGCGCGCCTGAAAGACCGCATCACCCACACGGTGCTGGTCGGCACGGCCTTCCCGATGAAGGTGTCACCGGCACTGATCGAGGCTTCGCTGAACGAGCCCGAGAAGGCGCTGACCATGGTCAACGTGTTCTCGCGCTCGACCCTGGCAGCGCCGCCCTCGGCACTGGGCCCGGGCACCTGGGTCTACGGCGCCGGCATGGCGCTGGGCCGGCGCGTGCTGCGCAGCAACCCCAAGGTCAATGTGTTCCACCGCGGCTTCGTGGCCTGCGACCGCTACGCGGGCGGTGAGGCCGCCATGGCGGCACTCACTTGCCCGGTGCTGTTCCTGCTCGGCGGCCAGGACCAGATGACGCAACCGAAGGCGGCACAGGGCCTGATCAAGGCCGCCAGGGAGGCCGGCAAGGCGGTGCAGGTCGTGACCCTGCCGGTCGGCCATCACCAGATGACCGAGACCCCGGACCTGACCCTGTTCGCGATCCGCGACTTCCTCAAGCTCAACCGCTGACATCCGGAAGGCGGGGTGTGCCCGACACCTCGCCAGCAGGACGCGTGGCCATTTGTCAAATACCGGCAGGACTGCAATACTGACATGTAGCGAAAAGTAAATGCCAGACTGCACCTGATTGGTGACACAAGTGACGAACGCTTCCGCATCCTTGGCAGCGCTGATCGCGCCCTTTCTTGTGGTGCTGGCGCTGGTGGGCTCGGCGGCCACCCCGGTCCATGCCCGTGGCAACCCGGATGTCGTTCAACTGGTCGTCATGACCGGCAAGGACAGTCAGTTCACCGCTCTCAATGGGGAAGCGGGGCTGCCCTCTGGAAATGTGTATGGCATGTCCCAGGACACCCAGGGCTTCCTGTGGTTTGCAACCGGCGACGGTCTGAGCCGCCACGACGGCTATGCCTTTCGAAACTTCAGGTTTGATCGCAACAACCCCGATAGCCTGGCGCACAACACCGTCGTCTCCATACTCCCCGGGCGAAACGGGGTGTTGTGGCTGGGCACCACCGGTGGCGGGGTCGACCGGTTCGACCCCGCCACCGAGACCTTCACGCACTATCGCCACGACCCGACCAGCCCCACCAGTCTGAGCAGCAACAGCATCTCCAGAAAAGGCCTGGTGGAGGATCCGCAGGGTGTGCTCTGGGTGGCCACCAACGACAGCGGCCTCAACCGGATCGATCTGCGCACCGGTGCCGTGACCTACTTCCGCCACGACCCGCAAAACGCCAACAGCCTGAGCAGCAACAACCTCGAAAGCGTCTACCAGGACTCGGAGCGGACACTCTGGATCGGGACGGCGGACGCGGGACTCAACCGGCTGGATCCGGTCACAGGCAGGGTCACCCGGTACACCTCGCGCCCCGAAGATCCGCAGACGCTGCCGGACCCGCGCGTGCATGCGGTCCACGAGGACCGCGCCGGGCGGTTTTGGGTGTTGACGAGCGGGGGCTTGGCCTCGCTGGATCGCCCCACCGGCCGATTCACACGCCACCCCATTGCGACCGGACTGCGGGACGCGGCCAGTCTCAATGCGGTCAAGGATCTCCATGAGGATGCACAGGGCATCCTCTGGCTGGGCACCGAAGGCGCAGGGGTCCTGAAATTCGACCCGGCACAGCGCCAACTCGTGCAATACAAGCACGACCCTTCCGACCCCCACAGCCTGCGCAACAACTTCATCAGCTCGTTCTTGGAAGACCCCTCCGGGACGCTGTGGGTGGGCACCCTGGGCGGCGGGGCGAACAAGCTCTCCACAAGGCCTCCCAAGTTTGACCGCCACCGGCACGGGCAGAACGCCAACAGTGTGGCCGACAACTTCATCCTGTCCGTCTTCGAGGACCGCAACGGCATCGTGTGGATCGGCAACGACCGAACCCTCAATCGATGGGATCGCTCGACCAACACCTGGCGGACCTTTCGCAACGACCCCAATGATCCGACCAGCATCTCCAATGGTTCGGTGACGGCCACCCAGGAGGACCCGGACGGCACGCTCTGGTTCGGCTCCTACAACGGCGGGCTGAACCGTTTCGACCCCAGGACCAACCGCTTCAGGGCCTACCGGGCGTCCCCGAGCAACCCCCATGCCCTCAGCGACGACATCATCCGCGCGCTTTTCCGCGACTCCAAGGGCGTCCTTTGGGCGGGAGGCTGGAACAACGGACTCAGCCGCTTTGATCGCAGCTCGGAAACGTTCCGGCAGTTCCGGCACGACCCCGGCACCCCGGACAGTCTGGGAGGCGGTTCGGTCACCGACATCTACGAAGACCGGGCACAGACCCTGTGGGTGGCGACGGAAGGTGGTGGACTCAACCGGTTCGACCCGGTGACAGAGACCTTCCAGCGGTACCGGAGCGATCCGAAAAACCTGGCCAGCCTGCCCGACGACGCCGTGCGGGTCCTGCTTGAAGACCAGCGCGGCCGGTTCTGGGTAGGCACTTCGGGCGGCCTGTGCGTGTTCGACCGGGGCAAAGGCAGCTGCACGGTGGTCTACACACAGAAGGAGGGGCTGCCGAACAACACCATCGAAGGCATCCTGGAGGACAAGCGGGGCAACCTCTGGATCAGCACCAACAACGGTCTGTCCCGCTTCAACCCCGAGACAGGAACCTTCCGCAACTACGACGTGCTGGACGGACTGCAAAGCAACGAGTTCAACGTCTTCACGGCCTTTCACAAGAGCGAGCGGACCGGCGAGATGTACTTCGGCGGCATCAACGGCTTCAACGTCTTCGATCCGGCACACATAGCGGACAACCCGTTTGTGCCGCCGGTGGTGCTCACCGATTTCCGGCTGTTCGGCAAGTCCGTGCCCGTCGGCGGACAGTCGGTGCTGGAGAAGAACATCAACCGGACGGCGTCGCTGACCCTGCCCCACTTCCAGAACAGCCTGTCGTTCGAGTTCGCTGCGCTGAGCTACGTCGCACCGACCAGAAACCGGTACCGCTACCGGCTGCAAGGCTTCGAAACGGACTGGCGGGAGGTCAACAGCACCGAGCGCCTGGCGGTCTACACCAGCCTGCCGTCCGGCAACTTCCTGTTCCAGGTGCAGGGATCGAACGAGGATGGCGTGTGGAACAACGAAGGCGCCCAACTCGCCATCACCATCACCCCGCCCTGGTGGGCCGCCTGGTGGTTCCTGGGGCTCGCGCTGTTGCTGCTGCTGGGCGCGGTCTACAGCGCCGACCGCCTGCGCATCAACCGCATCCGGCGATACAGCCAGCAGCTGGAGCGGCAGGTGTCCGAGCGCACCGCGGAGCTGGCTGCCAAGAACAAGGAGCTGGAGGCCTTCTCCTCATCCGTCTCGCACGACCTGCGCGCACCGCTGCGCCACATCGACGGCTACCTGTCCCTGCTCCAGGACAGCGCCGGGCCGGTACTGGGCGACGAGGATCGTCGGTATGTCGACATGATGTTCAAGGCCACCCAGCGCATGAAGTTGCTGATCGACGATCTGCTGTCCTTCTCGCGCATGAGCAACCAGGAGATGCAAAAGACCGCCGTGGACCTGGGCGGTCTGGTGGCCGATGTGCTCGCCGAGATGGCACAGGAAACCAGCGGTCGGGACATCCAATGGAACATTGCCGAACTGCCGGTGGTGACCGGTGACCAAGCCATGCTGCGCGTGGTGCTGGTCAACCTGATCGCCAACGCGCTGAAGTACACGCGCAAGCGCGAGCGCGCAGAGATCACCATCGGCTGCCTGCCCGGGCAGCCCGACGAGGTGGTGGTCTTCGTCAAAGACAACGGCGCGGGCTTCGACATGCAGTACCGCGGCAAACTGTTCGGTGTCTTCCAGCGCCTGCACCGCATGGAGGAGTTCGACGGCGTCGGCATCGGTCTGGCCACCGTGTTCAGGGTGGTGTCCCGGCACGGAGGCCGGGCATGGGCCGAAGGCGAAGTCGACGTCGGTGCGACCTTCTATTTTTCACTGCCTACGAAGAGCGCCTGACCAGGGCCGGGCCCAGCGCACCGAGCCTGCGCCCCATGGCCGCCCACATCCCTTGCAGCGCCACCAGGATGCGCGGGCGTGGGCGCGCAGGCACCAGCGACACCAGTTGGTACTCGCTGTACGCCTCGGGCGCACCACCTTGCGGCCTGGGCTCGGCGTCGGCGCCGATCACGACCCAGTCCTGCAGCAGGTCGACAACCGAACCCGGCCCGAGGAACAGGTCCTGCGCCATGTTCGGCTGGGTCAGCCAGAGCCGGCCGCTGACCACGCGCAGGCGCATGCCGGCGCTGGCGTGGATCACGCGGGTCTGCAGCGGAAACAGGCGGGTGGGGGTGGGCTGGCTGGAGGACATGTCGGACCTTTCTTGAATGAGGCCCCACTGTCCGGTGTTCCGCCCCATCGAAACAGACACAGGTCGCTGGCAGCATGTCCGCTCAGCACCACACAGATCCGCATCTGTGTGGTCGGTTTGCCGCCCAACTGTGCTGGTCGGCGGGAGACCATCTGGGCGCCCGGACGGCCGGGGCTCGGTTAGCATGGACCGCCCATGCCCGAGCCCACCCAGCCCCCTGCGCTGCGCCCGGTTCCACCGGTTCCGCCGCCCCTTGAGTCCGACCTGCCGCTCTACCAGCAGATCGCGCAGGCCCTGGCACAGCTCATCCACGGCGGCACCCTCAAGGCCGGCCAGCGCCTGCCCTCGGTGCGCGAAACCTCGGTGGCGCATGGCGTATCGATCTCTACGGCCCTGCAAGCCTACCGCCAGCTCGAAGAACAGGGCCTGGCGCAGGCGCGCCCCAAGGCCGGCTACTTCGTGCGGCGCCCGCAACGCATCGCCCAGCCCGGCCTGAGCGCCCCGCCGCAGCGCAGTTTTCTGGTGGAGCGGCAGACCCGTTCCGAAGGCTTCGCCATGCTGCACCAGCCGGGCGACCGGGCCAGCTTCGGCGGCTTCGCGCCCGAACAGAGCACCCTGTTCGACGAGGAGCGCCTGCGCGTCGCCATCGGCCGCGCCTCCCGCGTGCACCGTCACAGCCTGACCGAATACAACAAGGCCGATGCCGGCCGCCCCGCGCTGCGCCAGGCGGTGGCCCGGCGCGCGCTGCACCTGGGTTGCGCGCTGGACGCGGCGCACATCGTCATCACCGCCAGCTGTACGCAGGCGGTCAGTCTCTGCCTGCGCGCCGTCACCCAGCCCGGCGACGTGGTCGCGCTGGAGTCGCCCACCTTCTTCGGCTACCTCGACCTGATCGAGTCGCTGGGCCTGCGCGTGCTGGAGATTCCCACCCACCCCGCCACCGGTCTGTCCCTGCCCGCGCTCGAACTCGCGCTGGACACGCAGCCGGTCAAGGCGGTGCTGGCCGCGCCCACGCTGTCCAACCCGCTGGGCTCGGTGATGCCCATGGGTGCCAAACAGAAGCTGGTGAAGCTGCTGGCGCAGCGCGGCGTGCCGCTGATCGAGGACGTGGTGTTCAACGACCTGCTGGCCGGCGACGAGCGACGCAAGGCCGCCAAGTCCTTCGACACCGACGGCAACGTGATGGTCTGTGGCTCGTTCGCGAAGACGCTCACACCGGGCATCCGGCTGGGCTGGGTCGAGGCCGGCCGCTGGCGCGACAGCGTGGCATCGCACAAGCGGCTGCAGGGCGCCGCCACACCCGTGGTGCTTGAAGAGGCCCTGGCCGACCTGCTGAATCAGGGCAGCTACGAGGCCCACCTGCGGCGCCTGACCACCTACATGAACCAGCGCCGCAACGAGGCGCGCCGCCTCATCGCGCACCACTTCCCGCCGGGCACCAAGGTGAGCAACCCGCCTTCGGGCGACACGTTGTGGCTGGAGCTGGCGCCGGACCTCTCGGCCATGGAACTGTTCCGCCGCTGCGCCGCCGAAGGCATCACCTTCGGTCCGGGCGGGTTCTTCACCGCCACCGACCGCTACCGGCACTGCCTGCGTCTGAACTTCTCAGGTCCGTGGACCACGCTGGAGATGCAGGCGCTGGCGCGCATCGGCGAGATCGCGCGCCAGATGCTGCAGGAAAACCCCGAGAAGAAGCGCGCCTGAGCACCGCCCGGCGGCGCCAGAATGGCCGCACCATGATCCAGCCGTCCCAGATCACCCCACCCATGGGCGCCGAACGGGCGCACGAAATCGCCACGTCCTTCGACCTGCGCGCCCTGCCCGCCGACTTCCTGGCCAACCCGTTCCCGGTCTATGCGCTTCTGAGAGAACACGAACCGGTGCGGCGCATGCCCGACGGATCACTCTTCCTCACGCGCCACGCCGACCTGATGGCGGTGTACCGCGACGCGGCCGTGTTCAGCTCCGACAAGCACGTCGAGTTCGCGCCCAAGTACGGCGTGGACTCTCCGCTGTACGAGCACCACACCACCAGCCTGGTGTTCAACGACCCGCCGCTGCACACGCGGGTGCGCAAGCTCATCATGGGCGCCCTCACCCGCCGCGCGATCGCCGACATGGAGCCAGGCCTGGTCGCGCTGGTCGACCAGCTGCTCGACCGCATCGAGGCGCGGGGCGGTGGTGACCTGGTCGAAGACTTCGCCTCGGCCATCCCGGTGGAGATCATCGGCAACCTGCTGGGCGTGCCGCACCACGACCGCGGCCCGCTGCGCGACTGGTCGCTGGCCATCCTGGGTGCGCTCGAACCCGTGCCCACGCCCGAACAGCACGCCACCGGCAACCGCAGCGTGACCGAGATGCTGGCCTACCTGCGCACGCTGGTGGCCGAGCGTCGCCGGGCCCCGGGCGACCCGGAGCGCGACGTGCTCACGCGCCTGATCCAGGGCGAGGCCAATGGCGAGCAACTCAGCGAGGTCGAGCTGCTGCAGAACTGCATCTTCCTGCTCAACGCCGGCCACGAAACCACCACCAACCTGATCGGCAACGGCCTGATCCTGCTGCAGGAATTCCCGGAGCAGCGCGCGCAACTGCTGGCCGACCTGCGCGCGGCCGGCGACGCCGCCGCAAAGGAACAGGTGCTGACACTGGCGGTGGACGAGTGCCTGCGCTTCGAATCGTCCAACCAGCTGGGCAACCGGCGCGCGTTGTCGGCGGCCACCGTCGGCGGTCTGGCATTGGCACCCGGCACGCTGGTCACGCTGTGCATCGGCGCCGCCAACCGCGACCCCGCGGTGTACGAACATCCCGAGACCCTGAACCTGCGCCGCGAGGGCAACAAACACCTCGCCTTCGGCTTCGGCATTCACCAGTGCGCGGGCCTGAGCCTGGCGCGGCTCGAAGGCCGCATCGCCATCGGACGTTTTCTCGACCGCTTCCCCCGCTTTGAGCTCAGCGCGCCGCCGGTGCGCGGCGGGCGGGCACGGTTCCGGGGGTTTCTGCGAGCGCCGTTTTCCTGCGTCTGAGCGAAACCCTGACGTGCTGTTTCACCGCCCCATGTTGCTCCATCGGGGCTGATCTTTTTTCCAGACCATCAGCTGATCCGAGACCGGCTTGCGAGCCCGCTGGACAAACCGGGTGCAGGCACGCTGGACCTTCTCCTTCTGGTCGGGGTTGTCAATCACGAAGATCGCCTCGTCGGCGTCATAGACGCAAGCCCAGGCCACGCTGATCTGCTTGTCCCGTGCAAACGTCTCCCAATGCGATGACAGCAGCCAGGCCGGTGCGAAGAAGTCCCCGCCCAATCCGAACACATGGGTGTCCAGCTGGTTGAGCCGGAGTCCTGCCAGCGCTTGATGGTTGTTGTGGGCCGCACGGTCCCAGGCGCTCGCCTCGCCGAGGTTCATCTTTGCCAGCTCGTCGTCCATCAAGGGAGAGACCGACTCCGGCATGTCCACCACCAACATGGCGACCAGGTCGCCGGAAAGTGGCCTGATCACCAGACCCCGTGGCGCCTCCCGACCTTTCGACAGGGTCTGGGTCAGTCCCTCCACATAGTCTTTGCCGCGGATCACGACACGCAGCCGCGACGCTTCCGCCGTGCGCCCCCCTTCCGTCGAGAGCATGCGCAACGACATTTGCACCAGCAGGTCAGTCTGCTGATCACACGCGTCGGGGGTTTGGCCGCAAATCCGACGCACATTGTCGAGGTAGACCTGAAACTCCTTGCCTGCTTTCTTCAACTGGATGTCGTTCGGTCCGGCTTCTTTGATTTCCAGTTGAGGATCGACGGCGCGCAACCGCTGGATCACCTGGTCTGTCAGACCATCACACCAAGCGGGTGAGCTGCAGACCAGAGAAGCCAAGGCCAGGCTGCACACCCGTGCACGACCGCTGAATGGGTTGCCCATTTCATTCCTCCAAAACTGTTGTGTGAGCGTTGTACATGCGCCCGGCACCTCAAGGCACCGACGGCGTCGCCAGCGCCTGCGCCACCGTCATGCTGCGCAGCCCGCTGACCGCCCAGAAGGCCTCGGTACTGGGTGAGTCGGGCAACAGCAGGCGCTGCGCCAGCGGGGCCACCGGCAGGTTCGCCGGGTCCTGCAGCAGCACGTAGCGCTCGTCCGATTCGTCCAGCCGGCCCAGCCAGTCGAGCGCCACCAGCGCGCCGATCGGTTCCTCCAGATGCAGCGGGTCCACCTGCAGCGCCTGCGCCAGCGCATCGAGGCTCAGGCCCCGTGCCGGCGCCTCGCGCACCACCTGCAGCTGCACCAGCGTCTCCAGCGCCAGCTGGAAGCGCCAGCCGGGGTAGTTGCCGCGGCGGGCGATGCCCGAAAGCAGGCTGGGCAGGTAGGCCGCGACCACCGCGCCCAGCAGAACGATCACCCAGGCCACGTAGAACCAGACCAGCAGGATGGGCACGGTGGCAAAGGTGCCGTAGACCACCGAATAGGTCGGCACCTGGCCGAGGTACCAGGCGAGCACGCCCTTGGCCAGTTCCAGCGCACCGGCGGTGAACAGGCCGCCCACCAGCGCGTGCGACCAGCGCACCTTGGTATTGGGCACGAAGCGGTAGAGCGCGGCCATCCCACCGGTCATGAGCACGAACTGCAGCGAATCCAGCAGCACCCGCACGCTGCCCGAGCGCACCACGCCGCCCCCGGAAAAGGCGTAGGAGGTGGCGGTCAGGCTCGCGGCCAGCAGCAGCGGGCCCAGGGTGAGCACGGCCCAATAGACCAGCACACGCTGCGTCAGCGGCCGCGGCGTGCGCACGCGCCAGATGTCGTTGAGCTTGCGGTCGATGGTCAGGATCAGCGCCAGCGCGGTGAACAGCAGCACCAGCGCGCCCGCCCAGCCGATCTGCCCGGCCTTGGCCGCGAACTGGTTGAGGTAGCTCAGCACCTGCTTGGCGATGTTGTCGGGCACGAGGCTTTCGACCAGCCAGCGCTGCAGGGTGAGCTGCAGGCGGCCGAACATCGGGAAGGCGCTGAAGATGGCCAGCGCCACCGTGAACAGCGGCACCAGCGAGATGGTGGTGGTGAAGGTGAGGCTGGAGGCGGTCACGCCCAGGCGGTCTTCGCGAAAGCGCTCGCGCAGGGTCAGCGCGGTGGTGCGCCAGGGGAAACGCAGCAGGTTCTGCCACAGCTCGGCCAGCAGGGTCTGGGCGTCGGCAAGGCGCTCGGAAACAGTCATCCCGGTATCATGCCACCCGCCATGACAGACCCGCTCTCCCCCTCTTCTCCTGCGACCGCCATGGCTTCGGCGCCTGCGGGCGTGGCCCGCTCCCGCCAGCTCGCGGTGGCCAGCCTGGTGGCGCTGACCGCGCTGTGCCTGGCCTGGGAGCTGTGGCTGGCGCCGCTGCGGCCCGGTGGCTCATGGCTGGCGCTCAAGGCGCTGCCGCTGACCCTCCCGCTGGCCGGTCTGCTCAGCAACCGCATGTACACCTACCGCTGGCTCAGCCTGCTGGTCTGGCTGTACGCCGCCGAGGGTGCGGTGCGCCTGACCAGCGACACCAACTCTGTCTCGGCCCTGCTCGCCGGCATTGAACTGCTGCTGTGTGTCGTGCTCTTCGTGGCCTGCACCTGGCACATCCGCACCCGCCTGCGCGCCGCGGGCAAGGAGGCGATTGCCGCCGACGCCGCCCGGCGTGCCGTCGAGGCGGGCTATGCGGCCGACCCGGTGCGTCCTTCGGAATCACCATGAACGACCTGATCAAGATCCTGCAGGGCATCGTCGGCGCCGGGCAGGTGCTGACCCACGACGATCCCGCGACCGACCTCTCGGCCTGGGAACAGGACTGGCGCAAGCGCGCCACAGGCCGGGCGCTGGCCGTGGTGCGACCCGGCCGAACGGCCGAGGTGGCGGCGGTGGTGAAGGCCTGCGCCGCGGCCGGCGTGAGCATCGTGCCCCAGGGTGGCAACACCGGCCTGGTGGTCGGCTCGGTGCCCGACGACAGCGGCTCCCAGGTGGTGCTCAGCCTGACGCGCATGAACGCCGTGCGCGCGATCGACGGCGACAACCTCACCATGACGGTCGAGGCCGGCTGCGTGCTGCAGGTGCTGCAGGAACAGGCGGAAAAAGCCGGCTACCTGTTCCCTCTTTCGCTCGCGGCCGAAGGCAGCTGCACCATCGGCGGCAACCTCGCCACCAACGCCGGCGGCACGCAGGTCGTGCGCTACGGCAACGCGCGCGAGCTGTGCCTGGGGCTGGAGGTGGTGACGGCGCAGGGCGAGGTCTGGAACGGCCTCTCGGGTCTGCGCAAGGACAACACCGGTTACGACCTGCGCGACCTTTTCGTGGGCAGCGAAGGCACGCTGGGCGTGATCACCGCCGCGACCATGAAGCTCTATCCCCTGCCCGCCGCGCAGCTCACCGCCTGGGCCGCCGTGCCGTCGCTGGAAGCGGCGGTGCAGCTGCTGGGCCTGGCGCACCGGCACCTGGGCGCGGGCCTGACCGGCTTCGAGGTCATGGGCCAGTTCGCGCTTTCGCTGGTGGCCCAACACTTCCCCCAGCAGCGCGTGCCCCTGTGGGCCGATCACCCCTACTGCGTACTTCTGGAAAACAGCGACAGCGAGTCCGAGGACCATGCGCGCGGTCAGTTCGAGCGCCTGCTGGAGACCGCGTTTGAAAGCGGCGTGGTGAGCGACGCCGTGGTGGCCGAGAGCCTGCAGCAGGCGCACGCGCTGTGGCACATCCGCGAGAGCATCCCGCTGGCGCAGGCCGAAGAAGGCCTCAACATCAAGCACGACATCAGCATCCCGGTCTCGAAGATCCCCGCCTTCTGCGCCGAGACCGACGCGCTGCTGCAGCGCGAGGTGGCGGGCGTGCGCCTGGTCAACTTCGGCCACCTGGGCGACGGCAACCTGCACTACAACGTGCAGGCGCCCGAAGGCATCGATCCGGCCACCTTCCTGCGCGAACAGGAGGAGCGGGTCAACCACCTGGTGTTCGACCAGGTCGCGCGCTTCGATGGCTCGATCAGCGCCGAACACGGTGTTGGCAGCCTCAAGGTGGACACGCTGCCCCAGTACAAGGACCCGGTGGCGCTGGCGCTGATGAAATCGCTCAAGCGGGCGCTGGACCCGCAGAACATCCTCAACCCCGGCCGGGTACTGAACTGAGCCGCCGGGCTCAGTTCGCGCAGAAGTCGCGCAGCAGCCGCTCCAGTTCGGCGGCGAAGGTCTCGGCGTCGAACAGCGGGCTCGTTCGCGCGGTCTCGCGCAGGTGCTGGCGCAGCGCCCGCAGCCGGGCCACGGCCACTGGACGGTCCGCGGCCAGCGCCGCGGCCTTGGCCACGTACCCGTCCTCGCTGCGGGCCACCCAGTCGCCCAGCCCCACGTTGTCCAGCATGGCCTGCCCCTGGCGCCCCAGCATGCCCGGCGTGGCGAGCGACAGCGTCGGAACCCCCATCCAGATCGCCTCGGCGGTGGTGGTGCCGCCCGGGTAGGGAAATGTGTCGAGCAGCACGTCCACCTCGGCGTACTGGCCCAGGTAGTGCTCTCGCGGCAGGTTGCCCGCCATGAACACGCGCCGCAGGTCGATGCCCGCGGCGCGCAGCCGCTCGCGCATGCGCAGCAGCTGCTGCTCTTCCTCGAAACGGCTGTTCTGCAGGCGCAGCACCGAGGCCGGCACGGCGTCCAGCACCCGCCGCCACAGCGCCAGCACGGGGTCGTTGATCTTGCTGGCGTTCTGGAAGCAGCCGAAGGTGATCCACGGCAGCGCGGCCATGGGTGGTTCGGGCACCACTTCCGGGGCGTTCTCGGGCGGCGTGAGGCACAGGCGGCTGTGCGGCATATACAGCACCCGTTCGCTGAAGAAGCGGGCCTCTTGGGCGGGCACGCAGTGCGGGTCGGCGATCACCGCGTCGATGAAGGGCAGCCCGGTGGTGCCGAAGTAGCCCAGCCAGGACACCTGGCGCCGCGCAGGCCTGCGCACCAGCACGCCAGGCCGGTTGCCGGTGGTGTGGCCGCTGAGGTCCAGCAAAACGTCCAGGTCGTCCACCGCGATGGACTCGGCCACGCGCTGGTCGGTTTCATTCAGGATGTCGCGCCACTGGGCGAACGCGGCCCGGATGCGTGGAGGCACCACGGCGCCCGGCGCCTGGTTCGCATAGGCGAACAGGTCGACCTCGCGCTGGCGCAACGCGTCCAGCACCGTCTCCAGGAAGTGCCCCACGGGGTGCTGCCGCAGATCGGCCGAGAGCAGGCCCACCCGCAGCCGCCGCCCCACCGCCCGGGCGGGCGCCGGCGGGCACGCCAGGCTGCGGCGCACTGCGTCGGCCTGCAGCGCGCGTCCGTGCAGCCGGCTCACCTCGCGCACCCGGTCCAGGTCGAGCGGCCAGCGGTAATGCAGCGAGAACAGGTAGTTGCTCAGCGACTCGGCGTGGCCGGGCTGGATCGCCAGGGCGCGCTCGTAGTGCGGCAACGCCCGCTCAAAGTCGCCCAGCCTGCCGTACACGCAGCCGAGGCCGAACTGCAGGCCGGCGTGCGGCGCCGACCCGGCCGGCAGCAGCACCGCCAGCGCCTGCGCCGGGTCGCGCAGGTTGTTCAGGTGGATCGAGGCCAGGTTCACGCGCGCCTGCACGTTGGCCGGGAAGCGCCGCACCAGATCCTCCAGCGCCATGTGGGCCTCGTGCAGCTGGTCCAGCTTGAACAGCGCGGTTGCGTGGTTGAGCAGCACCAGCTCGTCGTCGGGCCGTTCCTGCACCAGAGGCCGGAGCACCGACAGCGCCTCGCGGTGACGGGCCAGCGCGAGGAACACCACGGAGAGGGCCCGGCGCACCGGCACGGACGCCGGGTCCGCAGCCAGCGCCTTGAGCAGCACCTGCTCCGCCTCGTGGTAACGCCCCTGACCGGACAGGCGGTGCGCATGGGCCACTGGGGACGCCGCGGCATCGCTGGCGGACGCAGGCACCGGTGGGGACGGACGGGCGCCCTGACGCGTGATCTGCCCGGTGACGACGACCCCCGGCCGGGTGCGGACCGTCACCTCGGCCGGAACTGAAGAAGGCGGCGAGGGATCGGAGGCGGATGGCACCATGGACAACGGCGGTTCAGCCCGCCTGCTGGGCCTTGAGGCGCTCTTCGTTGAGGCGGTCGGCGCGCTGTGCGGCCGGGCGCTCTTTCAGCCTTTGCACGTAGTCGGCGAACGCGGGCCGTTTCTCGATCGACCCAAACATCAGACCCCAGGCCAGGCTGGAGCCGAGGTACACGTCTGCGGCGGTGAAGCGTTCACCGCAGACGAAGGGGCCGGGCTGGAGGGCCTTTTCCAGCGCGTTCAGGGTGTCCTCGTAGCAGCCGAAACCGGCCATGCCCTCCCGGCCTGCGGGCACCTGCCAGCCCAGCGCCCGGGCCGTCACCGCCTGCTCCAGCGGCCCGGCGCCGAAAAACAGCCAGCGCAGCCAGGTGCCGCGCAAGGGGTCGCCCGGCACGGGCGCCAGACCGGTTTCGGGAAAGGCATCGGCCAGGTACGCGCAGATCGCGGCGGCTTCGGTCACCACCACGTCGTCGTGCCGCAGGGCCGGCACCTTGCCCATGGGGTTGACCGCGCGGTACTCGGGTGTCTTCATCTCGGGACCGAAGTTGAGCCAGACCGTGCGGTAGGGCTGGCCCACCTCTTCCATCATCCAGTGCACGATGCGGCCCCGGGACTGTGGGTTGGTGTAGAAAACCAGTTCGCTCATGGCGTCCTCCTGTGGTCGGTGGTGGCAAAGGGCCATCCTAGCCGCTGGTCCGGGGGGCTACAACCATGCAGGCAAAATGGCGGGATGTCCGCCCCCACCACCCGCCCGATCCGCTCCCAGTACGAAGACTTCATGCGCCATGTCTACACGCACGGCGTGCAGAAGGGCGACCGCACCGGCACCGGCACGCGCAGCGTGTTCGGCCACCAGATGCGCTTCGACCTGAACGAGGGTTTTCCGCTGGTCACCACCAAGAAGGTGTTCCTCAAGGCCATCATCGTCGAGCTGCTGTGGTTCCTGCGCGGCGACTCCAACGTGAAGTGGCTGCAGGAACGCGGCTGCACCATCTGGGACGAATGGGCGCGTGAAGACGGCGAGCTGGGGCCGGTCTACGGCGTGCAGTGGCGCAACTGGCCCAAGCCGGGCGGCGGCCACATCGACCAGATCAGCGAAGTCGTCAAACAGCTCAAGACCAACCCCGACAGCCGCCGCATCATCGTCAGCGCCTGGAACGTGGCCGACCTGGACCAGATGGCGCTGATGCCCTGCCACGCCTTCTTCCAGTTCTATGTGGCGCCCGCCACCGAGCCCGGGGGCAAGGGCAAGCTCAGCTGCCAGCTCTACCAGCGCAGCGCCGACATCTTCCTGGGTGTGCCGTTCAACATCGCGTCGTACGCTCTGCTGACCCACATGCTGGCCCAGCAGTGCGACCTGGACGTGGGCGACTTCATCTGGACCGGCGGCGACTGCCACATCTACAGCAACCACCACGAACAGGTGGAACTGCAGCTGAGCCGCCAGCCTTTCGCCTACCCGACGCTGCACATCAAACGCAAGCCGGCCTCGATCTTCGATTACGCGTACGAAGACTTCGAAGTCGTGGGCTACGAGTGCCACCCGGCCATCAAGGCACCCGTCGCGGTCTGACCCTGTTTCCGTGATCTCGCGCCGCCAGCTCTGGGCGCTGCTGGCCCTCACGCTCATGTGGGGGGTCAACTGGCCCATGATGAAACTCTCGCTGCAGCAGCTCTCGCCGCTGTATTTCCGCGCCAGCACCATGCTGCTGGGGGCCGCCTGGCTGTTCGCCTACGTGGCCGCCAAGGGCGAACGCATGCGGCCGGCGGGCCGCGAGTGGCTGGCGATTGCCTGGCTGGGCCTGCCCAACGTGCTGGGCTGGCACACGCTGTCCATCTTCGGTGTGCAGGAGCTGGCTTCGGGCCGCGCCGCCATCCTGGGCTTCACCATGCCCATCTTCACTGTGCTGATCGGTGCGGCCTTCTTCGGGGAGCGCATCACGCCGCGCGTGCGGCTGGCGTTGGTCTGCGTGAGCCTGGCCATCGGCCTGCTGCTGTGGCACGAGTTGCAGCGCCTGAGTGGCCGGCCCGCGGGTGTGGCCTGGATGCTCAGCGCCGCGGCCTGCTGGGCGCTGGGCACGCTGATGTTCCGCCGCGCCCACCTCACGCTCTCGCCGCTGGTGGTCACGGTGTGGATGCTGCTGCTGGGCAGCGGCGTGCTCTGGGGGCTGGCGCTGTCGCTCGAACCGCTGCCGCAGCCGGCCAGCTTCACGCCGCTGATGTGGGTCAGCCTGGCCTATGGTGTGCTCATCAACTACGGCTTCGCGCAGCTGATCTGGTTCGGCATGGCGCGAGACCTGCCACCGGCCACCAGCGCCATGAGCGTGATGGCCATCCCGCTGGTGGGCACGCTCAGCGCCACCCTCATCACCGGCGAGGTGCCGCACTGGCAGGACTGGCTGGCCATGGTGTTCGTGATGGTGGCGATCGCCAGCGTGCTGCTGCCGGCCGGCGTTCTGAAGCGGCAAACGGGCACGGCACAATCGCCCGATGCCTGACAACTCCGCCCCCGCCCGCCTTCATCTCATCTACGCCCGCGCCGCCAACGGCGTGATCGGCAAGGACAACCGGCTGCCCTGGCACCTGCCCGAAGACCTGGCGCACTTCAAGCGGACCACGCTGGGCTGCCCGGTCATCATGGGCCGCAAGACCTGGGACTCGCTGCCGCCGAAGTTCCGCCCGCTGCCCGGTCGGCTGAACATCGTCGTCACGCGCGATGCCGGCTTTGCCGCTGACGGGGCCGCGGTGGCGCACTCGCTGGAGGACGCGCGCGACCTCTGCCCCACCGGCAGCACCGCCTGGGTGATCGGCGGCGCGCAGATCTATGCGCAGGCGCTGCCGCTGGCGAGCGAGGTGGTGGTGACCGAGATCGCGCATCACTTCGAGGGCGACGCTTTCGCGCCCGTGCTGGGCAGCGACTGGCACGAGGTGGCTCGCGAAGAGCAGGTCAGCGCCAGCGGCCTGCCTTTCGCCTTCGTCACCTACCGGCGCGCGGGCGCCTGAGCGTCCGCCGCCCGGCGGCGCTCACTTCGACTTGATCTTTTCCATCAGCTCGCGCGCTTCGGCGCGGCGGCCTTCGTCGGCGATCTGGCGGCCGGCGCGGGGCGGCGCCTGCATCACCTTCTCCAGGTGCGCCACCGCTTTCTGCGGCTCGCCCGTCTCCACCAGGTAGTCGGCATAGAAGTAGTTGGCGTCGATCCCCTTGGGGTTCACGGCCAGGGCCTTCTGCAGCAGGTCACGGGCCTTGTCCTTGTCACCGAACGCGATCGGCCAGCCGGGGACTTTGTAATAGAGCACGCCCAGGCTGTTGTAGGCCGAGCCGTCGAGCGCGTTGCCGTCGATCTGGATCGCCTGCTCGTACAGCACCTTGGCCTGCTTGACCAGGCCCAGCGCGCCCAGGCCGCCCTTGGCACCGCCCCAGGAGCTGAGGATGATGCCTTCCCAGACCATGGGCTCGGCGCGGCCGGCAAAGCCTTCGCTGACCTTGTGGGCGCGGGCGGCCAGCGCCTCGAATTTCCTTTCCTTCTCGGCCGCGGGTGTCTTGTAGTTGATGACCTCCCAGGCCTGCTGCAGCTCGGCCACGGATTCTTCAACCGTGGCCGCCTGCGCCGCGGGCAGCAGGGACAGGCCCGACAGCGCCAGCAGCGCGAACGTGAGGCGGCGGCGCGACGCACCGGGGACGGACAGCGGAAACGGAACAGACATGGAAGGACCTCCGGGAATGTGATTCAGGAACTCAGGACCGGCCGGACAAGACCGGTGGTTTGCAGGTGGCGGCTGTGGCGCTTGAAGCTGCCGTCCAGCAGCGCAGGCGCCAGGCCGTTGAGGCGGGCGGCGAACTTCTCGGGGAAGCCCAGGAAACGCTCGCCTGCCCGGCTCTCCAGCAGCGCCACCAGCGCGGCCGCCACCTGTTCGGGACGGTCGCTGGCGGTGCCGGTGGCCTGGTTGTAGGCCTCGGCGGCCTCGCTGTTGAACGCCGTCTTCGTGGTGCGCGGGCCGAGGTACTGCACCGCCACCGGCGTCTCGGCCAGTTCGCGGCGCAGCGCCTGCGCAAAGCCGCGCAGGCCGAACTTGCCCGCGCTGTAGACGCTGAAGCCCGGCAGGCCGATGGCCCCCAGGGCAGAGCCCACGCAGATCACCTGCGCCGCCGGCTGGGCCAGCAGGTGCGGCAACAGGCCACGCGTGAGCAGCATGGGCGCCAACAGATTGGTCTGCAGCGCCGCCGCCATCTGCTCGGGGGTCTGGTCCTGCAGGCGCCCGAACGCCGGCAGCCCGGCGTTGTGCACCAGCACGTTGCAGCCCCAGACCGCCGCCTGCGCCGACAGACTCTCCAGATCCTGGGGCTGCGTCAGATCCGCCACCCGCAAGGCCAGCCGCGCGGGATGGGCGCCGGTGGTCCGGCCCAGATCGCGCGCGAGATCCTCCAGCCGGGACGCCGAACGCCCCACGAGCATCACCGCCGCCCCGGCCTTGAGCAGCGCCTCGGCGCTGGCGGCGCCAATGCCACCGGCGGCGCCGGTGATCACCACACGCGCGTGCGCGGCCTTCATGCAGCCACCGCCTCGTGTATCGGCTTCGCAGTGTTCGTCCGGGGCAACGGCAGGCCGCGGAACACGTCGCCGTAGAGCCGGAAGAACGCCTTGGCGCCGTGCACGATGTCGGCCTGGTCCTGCGGATCCTCGATGCGGTCCATCAGCAGCTGGAAGTGGGCCGTGTGCTCCTGGTCCAGCGTGCCGTGCGAGCGCAGGTAGCTGAAGGCCGCGTCGGGCAGGTTCAGCGGCTTCTGGATGCTGTCGGCCGCCAGCAGCGCCAGCGAGACACTGGTGCCTTCGAGCACATGCACCATGCCGAAGAAACCCAGCGGGTTGCCGCGGTGGATGGTGTCGTAGGCGTAGGCGACCATGACCTCGGCCGCGTGGCCTGGCCGGCCGCGACGCACCGCCTCGGCATCACCGCCACAGGCCCGGATGTCGTCCAGGATCCACTCCTCATGGCCCTTTTCCTCTTCGACGTACTCGTCCAGAGCGGGGGCCAGCCAGGCGTGGTGCGCCGGCAGCGCGGCCTGGCAGGCCTGCAGCAGCGGCACGGTGTGCTTCACATGGTGGTAGGCCTCGGTGAGGAAGGCGATGTAGCTGGGCAGCGAAACTTCGCCGCGCAGGCAGCCCTGGATGATGGGTGCGGACAGCAGGCCCATGCGGGCCTGTTCGGTCTGTTGCAGCAGTTGGGCGTGAAAGGACATGGGGACTCCTGGAAAAAAGCTCAGGCGGTCACCGCATCGCGGGCGGTGAGACCGAGCAGAGGGGAATGAAGGGCGAGGATGGCGTCGCGGCGCGGCCGGCCATTGGCGGTGGCCATGCCACTGCCGGCGGTGAACGGCGCCTGTGCCCGCACCCAGCGGGCCACGCGCGCGTAGTCGGGCAGCGCCGCGTTGGCGGCGTCGACCTCGGCCTGGATGGCCGCATCGGGCAGGGCCTCATGCACCGGCCAGACCACCGCACACAGGGCCGGCTCGCCATCACCGAGCACCACCGCCTGAGCCATGGTGCGGCCGCTGCGCAGCGCGGTCTCGACCCACTCGGGCGAGACGTTGCGACCGAAGGCGGTGATCAGCACGTGTTTGAGGCGGCCGCGCACGTGCACAAACCCGTCGGCATCGATCTCGCCCAGGTCGCCTGTGGGCCACCAGTCGCCTTGCAGCGGCGGCTGGCCGAGGTAACCCAGCATCAGGCCGCCAGCCACCTCGATCTCACCGTGTTCATTCACCCGCAGACGCGCATGTGGCAGGGCACGCCCGGCGCTGCCCGGCCGGTCGGCTCCGGGCAGGTTGAGCGTCTGCACCGACGAGCCTTCGGACAGGCCGTAGCCTTCATGAGCGGGGATGCCGAGCTGTCGCGCCGCCAGCAGCAGCGGCGAGCCCACGGCAGCGCCTCCGACCGCGACCAGGCGCAGCCCGTCGGGAGCCCGGCGCCCCTGCCCCGCCAGCCAGCCCGCCCAGGCGCGCAGCATCTGCGGCAGCAGGATCAGGCTGTGTGGCCGGTGGCGCTCCACCGCGGCGTTGAACACAGCGGGGTCGAACGAGGACGAACCGCTGAGCCCCAGCTCTGCCAGCGGCGGCACCAGGCACTCGGTGCCGCGCGCCAGCGGAGCCATCACCCCGGCCACGTTCTCCAGCAGCACCGCCAGCGGCAGTGCGCACAGGTGGCGGCGGATGTCCAGCGGCTCGAGCGCCTGCACCAGCGCATCGCGCACCCGGTGCAGGCCCGCGCTGCCCAGGCACACGCCTTTGGGCGTGCCGGTGGTGCCGGAGGTGAAGGTCAGCTTGGCCGTGCCGGGCGGCATGGGCAGGCCCTGCGCCGGCAGGCGCAGCGCACACACCGGTTCACCCGCCACGGTCCATGGCTCGCACGGTGCCTGCGGCCAGCGCGCGGCCAGAGTCGCAAACGTGAGCAGCGTGTCGACGCCAGCCGCCTGCAGCGCGTGCGCGGTCTGTTCGGGTGTGAAAAACAGCGGCAGCGGCACGTGCACCACCCTGGCCTGCTCCGCCGCGAGATCAGCCACGACCCAGGGCATGCCGTTGTCCAGCAGCGTGGCCAGCACCCGGGTGCCGGCCTGCTGCAGCCGTGCCACCAGTGCCGCCACTTCGGTGGCCAGCTCGTCGCGGGTCAGGCCGGCTCGGCCGTTGCCCAGAGCGATCTCGGATTCGGTCGCGCTCATGCGTCCAGCCCCCGGGCGTGCCGGCGCTGCAGCCAGCGCAGCGCCGGCTGCATCTGCCCCGCCAGCACCACCGGGTGATGTTCGTAGTAGCGGCCCCACTCGCCCGCCTGCGCGCCCAGCGCGGTGGCGTCGGCCCGGCCCAAGGCCAGCGGCGTGATCCCCATGCGCACGAACAGGTGGCGCAGTTCTTCGGTCAGCGTGCTGACCACCCACTGCGCGTTCTGTGCGGCCAGGTGGTGGGCCAATCGCACGATCAGGCGGCGGCCTTCACCGGCCCGCTCCGACGCCAGATGCCCGACCTCGACGATGCCCGCACGGGCCACCGCCGGCTGGCCAGGGTCGCCCAGGCACTGCTCGATCGGCCGGTCCAGATAGCGCTCCAGAAACAGTCCCCCCTGGTCGGCAAAGCGGTAGCCGGCCGCAGCCAGAATGTCGCCACTGGCCGGGTCGCGCAGGCACACCAGTTCGGGGGCGAAGCGCTGCACACGTGCACCAAAACGGCGCGCAAACACCCGATGGATGAAGCGCTCCACGGATTCGCGCCCCGGATCGGACTCGGCACACACGCAGAGCGAAGGCGTCGGATTCGTCGCGGGGAACGAGGGGGCGCATGGGCCACCGGCGGTGGCAATGGCCAGAGACATCGGGCTTCCTTTTCCAGCCGGTTCGGCCGGACACGGGCGCATGGTCTGTGGACCAGATTAAGCGAGTCTTATGGGAGACGTAACAGTGCCCCCACTCCCTAGAATGCGGCTCTTTGATCGCCTCGGAAACGCCATGCAACTCGCCACCTGGAACGTCAACTCCCTCAACGTGCGCCTGCCCCAGGTGCTGGCCTGGCTGTCCGCCCACCCGGTGGACGTGCTGGCCCTGCAGGAGCTCAAACTCACCGACGACAAGTTCCCGGTGCAGGCCTTCACCGATGCCGGCTACCACGCCCAGTGGTTCGGGCAGAAGACCTACAACGGCGTGGCCCTGCTGAGCAAGGCGCCAGCAGAGGACGTCATCAGGAACATCCCGGGCTTGGACGACGGCCAGGCGCGCGTGCTCTGCGCCACCATCGACGGCGTGCGCGTGATCGGGGCCTACTTTCCCAACGGTCAGGAGCCCGGCAGCGACAAGTTCGCCTACAAGATGCGCTGGCTGGACGCGCTGCGCGAGTGGGTGCGGGCCGAGATGGCGGTGCACACGCAGCTGGTGCTCATGGGCGACTACAACATCACCTTCGACGACGCCGACGTCTGGGACCCGGTGGGCCTGCGCGAGACCATCCACTGCACGACAGAGGAACGCACGCACCTGCAAGGCCTGATCGGTCTGGGCCTGCACGACGCCCACAGGCTGTTCGAGCACCCGCCCAAGACCTTCAGCTGGTGGGACTACCGCATGCTGGGGTTCCAGAAGAACCGGGGCCTGCGCATCGACCACATCCTGGTCAGCGACGCGCTCAAAGCCCGCACCACCGCCTGCGAGATCGACCGCGCGCCCCGCAAGAACCCTCAGCCCAGCGACCACGCACCCGTGGTGCTGACGCTGGCCTGAGCGCGGTCATTCCAGATTCAGTTCCTGGATCTTGCGGGTGATCGTGTTGCGGCCGATGCCCAGCTTGTGCGCGGCCTCGATGCGGCGCCCGCGGGTGTTGGCCAGAGCGGTCAGGATCAGGCCGGTCTCGAAGCGGCGCGTGAGCACGTCCCACACGTCGGTGCGCCCAGCCTCCAGCAACGACCGCGCCTCGGCCTGAAGGCCCAGCTCCCAGGCCGCCACCGGGACAGGCGCTGCGGGCGCGCCCACAGCGGCCACCACAGATACCTCGGGTACCGCTGGAGCCCACTCCACCGGGGCCACCGACGGCGCCGGCGCTGGGGCCGCAAAGGCAGCCGGCACCGGCTCGGCAGGCGCATGCACCTCCGGCGGCACCGCATCGCCGACCACGGACAACACCTCCGGTGGCAGGTCCTTGACCTCGATCATCTGGGCCGGCGCCATCACCGTCAGCCAGTGGCAGACGTTTTCCAGCTGCCGCACGTTGCCCGGAAAGTCGAAACCGCTGAGCAGGCGCAGCGCAGCGTCCGAAATGCGCTTGGGCTCCACCCCCAGCTGCTTGGCGCTCTGCTGCAGAAAAAAGCGCGTGAGCATGGGCACGTCCTCGCGCCGCTCGCGCAGGGCGGGCAGGCGCAGGCGGATCACGTTGAGGCGGTGGAACAGGTCCTCGCGGAACACGCCTTCCTTGACGCGTTGCTCCAGGTTCTGGTGGGTTGCCGCGATCACGCGCACATTGGCCTTGACGGCGCTGTGTCCTCCCACACGGTAGAAATGGCCGTCGGACAGCACGCGCAGCAGGCGCGTTTGCAGGTCGAACGGCATGTCACCGATTTCGTCGAGGAACAGCGTGCCGCCCTCTGCCTGCTCGAAGCGGCCCCGGCGCATGGTCTGTGCGCCGGTGAAAGCACCACGCTCGTGGCCGAAAAGCTCGGACTCCAGCAGGTCCTTGGGAATCGCTGCCGTGTTGATGGCCACGAACGGACCGCCACCGCGCGGCGAATGCTTGTGCAGCGCGCGCGCCACCAGTTCCTTGCCCGAGCCCGACTCGCCCGTGATCAGCACGGTCACGTTGCTCTGCGACAAGCGTCCGATGGCGCGGAACACGTCCTGCATGGCGGGCGCCTGGCCCAGCATCTCGGGCGCGGCCGACAGCGACTCCTGCGCCACCTCCTCGCGCTGGCTCTCTTCCACTGCGCGGTGAATCAGTTCCAGCGCCTTGGGCAGGTCGAAGGGTTTGGGCAAGTACTCGAACGCGCCGCCCTGGAATGCGGACACGGCGCTGTCCAGATCCGAGAACGCAGTCATGATGATGACCGGCAGCCCGGGCAGCTTCTCCTTGACCTTCTCCAGCAGATCCAGCCCCGAACCTCCCGGCATGCGGATGTCGCTCACAAGGATCTGGGGGCCCTCGCTTTCGGGCGTCTCGGCCAGCGCCTTGAGAACTTCCTGCGGATTGGTGAAGCTGCGGGTGGGCAGGTTCTCCCGCAGCAGTGCCTTCTCCAGAACGAAGCGGATCGATTGGTCGTCATCCACTATCCAGATCGGCTTCATGTGTGCGTCTTCCCTTCCTCAGTCGAGGCGTTTCGGTTTCATGGCAACGGAATCAGCAATTTGAAATCCGTGTGGCCCGGCGCGCTCTCACACTCGATCAGTCCGTGGTGCTGCTGCACAAAGGTTTGGGCCAGGGTCAGCCCCAGCCCGGAACCTCCCTCACGACCCGACACCAGCGGGAAGAAGATGCGGTCCTTGATCGCATCGGGCACGCCAGGCCCGTTGTCGATCACATGCAATTCCAGTGCCAGGCGATAGCGCTGCTTGCCGAAGGTCACCTGGCGACCCACGCGCGTGCGCAGGGTGATCTGCGCATCACCCGCTGCGATGCGGTCGGCCAGCGCCTGCGCCGCGTTGTGCGCGATGTTGAGCACCGCCTGGATCAGTTGCTCCTTGTCACCGCGGAACTCGGGAATGGAGGTGTCGTAGTCGCGCACCACCTTCAGGCCGCGGGGAAACTCGGCCACGATCAGCGAGCGCACGCGCTCGCACACCTCGTGGATGTTCACATCGCCCACCACGTGAGGCCTGCGGTGCGGCGCCAGCAGGCGGTCCACCAGCGACTGGAGGCGGTCGGCTTCGTGGATGATGACCTGCGTGTACTCGGTCAGCTGCTTGTTGTCGAGTTCGAGTTCAAGAAGCTGCGCAGCGCCGCGGATGCCGCCCAGCGGGTTCTTGATCTCGTGCGCCAGATTGCGGATCAGCTCCTTGTTGGCCTGGGCCTGGTCAATCAGGCGCTCTTCCCGCTCCTGCCGGGCCTGCTGTTCCAGCGGAAGCAGCTCGACAATGACCTCCCCCGCCGTGTCGGTCTGCGCCACCACCACGTGGACCGGCAGTGGTTCGTGGGCAAGGCGCCGCAGCCAGGCGTCGTAGCGCAGGGCGGCAAACTCGT
Organism: Hydrogenophaga pseudoflava; assembly: GCF_031020795.1. Classification (GTDB taxonomy): domain Bacteria; phylum Pseudomonadota; class Gammaproteobacteria; order Burkholderiales; family Burkholderiaceae_C; genus Hydrogenophaga; species Hydrogenophaga pseudoflava_A. The sequence goes on along the minus strand of NZ_JAVHJP010000004.1, from coordinate 325,571 downwards.
TGCCAGCGGCACCGCTGAGCGCGTTCTGCAGCAGCTGCGGTTCGGTAAAGCACTCCTGCAGCAGGGTGCCCGTGATGCTGCGGCGGGACATGCCCAGGGCATCCTCCAGCGCTGCATTGGCAAAGAGCACCTGACCGTCGAGCGACACCACCGCCACCAGCGTGGCCAGCAGATCGAGTGACTGGAACCTGCCGTGCGCCGAGGCGGCGCGCTGCGCAGCCTTGCCCGGCAGCATGGCCGCAGCGACTCGGGACAAGGTGGGAGAAAGGTCCGGCTTTTTCAAGCCGGTCATTTTGCGACAGGATCGGGCGACCCGGACGCACCCGCTGGCGCCGGCACCGCGGGGCCCGGCCCCGCCGGCGGCGCGACCGGCGCCCCGCCCATGCGGGCCAGCTCGCGCCGCAGACCGTTCACATCGGCCTCGGCGCGGCTCACCGCCGCCTTGAGTTCGGCCACACGGTCAAGGTAGCGCTGATGGTTGCGCGACTCGATGCCTTCTTTTTCGGGCTGCCCGTTGGCGTAGGCCTTCTGGGCCTGTGCGAGCCGCTCTTCGGCCTTTCTCAACTCCAGCTCGAGGATCTGTCGGGCATCGCTGTCCCTCGAACGCTGCTCGGGAGAGTCGCTGCGAGGCGCACTGCGGGGTGCGGACGACACTGCCGCTCGAGGCGCTGCCTGCGGCGAGGGGCCTTGAATGACCGTGATGTTGCCGCCCTCCATGAGCTTGCAGCCCTTGTCTTTCGCCACCGTGGCGTTGTTGGTGTACTCATTGCCACATCGATAGATGCGTTCCTGCGCCACGGACGGCAAGGACCACACCACGGCGGTGGAGATGATCAGGACACGGTGGACTCCGGCAACAAGGTTCAGCTTCGACAACACGTAGGCTCCAGGCGCGGGGGCGCGTTGAGGATCATTTTTCAGTATGGCCCAAAAACAGGCCGCATGGTACCCGCCGGGACGGGATGCCCGCGCACCCACCCGAACGGACAAAAAAAAAGGACGGCAGGGCCGTCCTTCTGTCTGGAAGCAAGGCCCGGACACCGGGCCCGCCATCACAGGCTGTAGTACATGTCGAATTCGACCGGATGCGGCGCCATGCGGAAGCGGGTCACTTCACCCATCTTCAGCTCGATGTAGGCGTCCAGCATGGAGTCGGTGAACACGCCGCCCTTGGTCAGGAAGGCACGGTCCTTGTCCAGGTAGTCCAGCGCCTGGTCCAGGCTGTGGCAGACGGTCGGCACCAGCTTGTCCTCTTCCGGCGGCAGGTGGTAGAGGTCCTTGGTGGCGGCTTCGCCCGGGTGGATCTTGTTCTCCACGCCGTCCAGACCGGCCATCATAAGGGCCGAAAAGGCCAGGTACGGGTTGGCGGAAGGATCGGGGAAGCGCGCCTCGATGCGGCGGCCCTTCGGGTTGGCCACGTACGGGATGCGGATCGAGGCCGAGCGGTTGCGGGCCGAGTAGGCCAGCTTGACGGGGGCTTCGAAGCCGGGCACCAGACGCTTGTACGAGTTCGTACCGGGGTTGGTGATGGCGTTCAGGGCGCGGGCGTGCTTGATGATGCCGCCGATGTAGAACAGGGCGAAGTCGCTCAGGCCGGCATAGCCGTCGCCAGCGAACAGGTTTTTGCCATCCTTCCAGATCGACTGGTGGACGTGCATGCCGGAGCCGTTGTCGCCAGCGTAGGGCTTGGGCATGAAGGTGGCCGTCTTGCCGTAGGCGTTGGCCACGTTCCAGACCACGTACTTCAGGACCTGGGTCCAGTCGGCGCGCTCGACCAGGGTCGAGAACTTGGTGCCGATTTCGTTCTGGCCGGCGCCCGCCACTTCGTGGTGGAACACTTCGACCGGAATGCCCAGGGATTCGAGGATCAGGACCATCTCGGCGCGCATGTCCTGCGTGCTGTCGACGGGGGGCACGGGGAAGTAGCCGCCCTTGGTGGTCGGACGATGGCCGCGGTTGCCGCCTTCGAGCTTGGCGCCCGAATTCCAGGGGGCTTCGTACTCTTCAATTTCGCTGAACACGCGGCCGGGCTCGTTGCTCCAACGCACGCCGTCGAAAATGAAAAACTCGGGCTCCGGACCAAAGTAGGCGGTGTCGCCCAGACCCGAGGCCTTCAGGTAGGCTTCAGCTCGCTTGGCGATGGAGCGGGGGTCGCGGTCGTAGGCCTTGCCGTCGCCCGGCTCGATCACGTCGCACTGCAGGAACAGCGTGGTCTCTTCGAAGAACGGGTCGATGTTGGCGGTGCTTGGGTCGGGCATGAGCTGCATGTCCGACGCTTCAATGCCCTTCCAGCCAGCCACCGAGGAACCATCGAACGCGTGGCCCGAGGTGAACTTGTCTTCGTCGAAGTGCGAGATCGGCACGGTGACGTGCTGTTCCTTGCCACGGGTGTCGGTGAAACGGAAGTCAACGAACTTGACTTCGTTGTCCTTCACCATTTGCATCACGTCTGCGACGGTCTTGGCCATCAAATACTCCTGTTGCGGTGTGAGAAAAAAATTGAATTCGACGAGGGCATCAAGCAGTTTCTGTGCCAAAGTTGTGCCGTCGGACGCGTCCAACGACGCGCCAAGCCCCAAGGCGGCGCAGATTATGGCGCAGCGTTGTGCTCCACAGACAACAGTGGTGGACTATTTGGGATGAGCGCTTTGCCACCCTTGGGTGATGCCTTTTTTGGTGCACATCGACATAAAGCACAAACTTGGTGCAATTAGTCAACGCACCAACTCGGGGCCAAGCTTCGCACCAAATCGCGCCAGCCCATCGAGCAGTGAAGCAAACGCTGCCGACACCGCATCCGGCGCACCCTTCACGCCCAGTTCGATGTGCCGCCCGTACTCCGGGTGATCCACGCTGGGCAGGCTGAACACCTTCACAGAATGCTCGCGCTCGATCGTTTCCATCAGGGGCGTCAGGGAGGCCTCCATGGCCCCCATGACAACCACCGAACGCTCCTGCCACGCGCCTGACCGGTGCAGGTGGCGGTACGACCCATCCAGCAGCGCCTCGATCATCGGCCAGGCCATGACCGGGAATCCGGGCACGAAATGCACCGAGCCACCCCCGGGTCCGTCGCAGCTGAACCCTGGAATCTTGTTGTAAGGGTTGGGAATGATCCGGGCACCGACCGGGAACACCCCCATGTTCAGCCGGTGCACGTTGTCGGGACGCCCCGGGTCGTGCACCTCCCCCTTCTCGGCGGCCACATCCTTCATCCGCTGTTCGATGAGTTCGCGGGCCTCGGGGTGGAGTGCCAGGTCGACCCCCAGTGCCGCCGCCGCACACTGGCGCGTGTGGTCGTCGGGGGTGGCGCCGATACCGCCGCAACTGAACACCACATCACCACTGGCAAAGGCTTCGTGCAAGGCGGCTGTGATGCGCTCGCGGTCATCGCCAATGAACCGCGCCCACGCCAGCGAGAGGCCTCTTTGAGCCAGCAGTTCGATCACCTTGGGCAGATGCTTGTCGGCCCGTTTGCCCGACAGGATTTCGTCACCGACGATGATGAGTCCAAACACCGGGGAACTGTGCTTGCTGGTGTTCATGGGTCAAGCGCCGGGCGGCGGCAGAATGGTTGTTGGTGCAGGCGTTTCCATCGCATCGGCGGGCAATATTCGGGGCTCGGGACCGAGCACTTCCACCGTCCCGGCCGCCCGCATCCGCTGCAGCGCGGCCAGCGTGAAATGCGCGAACCACAGGGACGCAAAAGCAAACACAAGGGTGTAGATCCAGATGGCCACCGGCACCAGCAGAGGGGCCAGCGCCACGAACATGGCACCCGACGCCCACAGCAGGCTGGGCGCCGCGCCCAGATAGCCGCTGAGGATGCCCATGACCAGCAGGCTGCCGCGATGCTCACGCAGGATGGTCTTGCGCTCTGCGCTGCTGGCATGCTGCGCCAGCGCGTCGTAGGCAAACACGCGGTAGGTCAGCCAGCCCCAGATCAATGGAGGCAGGATCAGCACCAGCGGCGGCACCAGCCACAGTGGCATCGAAAGCACCAGCACCACGAGGGCCGCCATGGTGGACCCCAGTGACCACAGCAGCCCGAACAGAAAGGATCCGCCGCGCTTTCGCTCCAACAGGGGAAAGCGCCTCTGTTCGACCAGTTCGACCATGGAGGGCGTCATGAACAGCGCCACCAGCAGCAGGCACAGCAACACGATCACCGGGGTGGCCAGCACCAGAACCACCAGCGGGGCGAACACCGTCCGCATGGAGCCCAGACCGACGCGGTCCAGCCACCCCAGGAAGCCTTGAACCAGTTCGTAGGCCTGCAACCACTGCGTGACCGCGTCGACCGCCGTGTCCCAGAAGAAATAGCCCAGGCCGAACGACAGTGCGACCATCAGCACCAGTGGCAAGAACGACAGGCCGATCACCCGCGGGTGCATGCAGTACGCCACGGCCCGCCAGAACGCATCAAACAGCTGAGTCATGCAACGAGAATACCGGTTTTCCCGCCAGCCCGGCAGCACGAGATCCGGAGACACGATGGACTGCGTCATCATTCGCGGCACCCGCCTGGAGGTTCGTCACATTCCGGGCCCTGCCATCCGTGCTCCCCTGGTGTTCCTGCATGAGGGCCTTGGCAGCGTGGCCATGTGGACCCAGAGGGGCCGCGACTGGCCCTTGGAATTGTGCCGCATCACCGGGCGGCCTGGCTGGGTGTACTCCCGCCGGGGATATGGGCGCTCGGACCCTGTGCCGGACGTGCGCGGAGCGCCCCACGACACAGAGTTCTGGCACACCGGCCGGCATGAACCGGACTACATGCACCGTGAGGCCCTGGATGTGCTGCCGGCCCTGCTGGACGCCTTGGGCATCAAGACGCCAGTGCTGGTCGGTCACTCAGACGGCGCCAGCATTGCGCTGCTGCATGCCAGCCATCATCCGGTGACCGCCTGCGTGGTCATGGCGCCCCATGTGTTTGTCGAGGAGATCTCGATCCAGTCCATTGAAAGGGCCCGCGCCGCTTACTTGGATACAAAAGAACAGGGCCTGCGCTCGCGCCTGGCGCGCTACCACGACGATGTGGACAATGCCTTCTGGCAATGGAACGACATCTGGCTCGACCCAGCGTTCCAGCGCTTTGACATCCGCAACGAATGCCGACACATTTCAGCGCCAGTGCTGGTCATTCAGGGAGCGAATGACGAGTACGGCAGTCTGCAGCAGGTGGAGGACGTTGCGCCACAGCATGCCCCTGCCTTCAAGCTGGTGCTGGAGGCCTGCGGACACAGCCCCCACCGCGACCAGCCAGAAGCCGTGCTGACTGCAGTGGCAGACTTCCTGTCCGGGCAGCCCTGAATCCCCCGTTTATGGGATGGCGACACACCGCACACAGCGGCAAAATGCCGGGTTGGCCGCTCGGAAGCCCGAATCGATGACGTCTTCCGGACGCCCAGCCCTGGCTGGCAGGTGCCACCAATCCCAAGGAAATCACGCAAACGAAGTGTCAAACTGCGACAAAACCGTCCGTTTGCACGATCATCCGACTACATTTAGTCACATTCCGACACTTTGACTTGCATGACCGCCTGGAACAACCCTTGGCTGCTCTCCGTGCTGGTGCCCGCTTTGCTGGCATCCGGCGCGGGGATGTACCGCGCATGGGAAAACCGAAAGGCCCGGGCCCAGCGCAGGATTCCCAAGCGGTGGCCGCTGGACACGAGGGTGATCGCGAACTCCGAAGAATTGCAGGTGTGGCACTGGCTGTCACGGGCCTTCTACGATCATCATGTGATGATCAAACTTCCGGTCACCCGCTTTACCCTGCCCCGTGAGAAACAGCAAGGGATGGATTGGTACCGGCTGCTCGGTGGTGTGTACTGCACGTTCACCATCTGCAAATCCGATGGACGGGTGGTCGGGTGTCTGGATGTGCCGGGAAGGGCCGGCATCCCCAGGAGCACGCGCCAACTCAAACATTCCTTGCTCACGCAATGCGGTCTTCCTTATTGGGTGGTCCGTGCGTCCAGCCTGCCCACCGTCTCTGAAGTTCGCAGCGAGTTTCTCGGCGAGACCCCGACCGCACAGAGCATGCGTGAGCACGAGCAGGAAGAACGGGCCATCATCGCGGCACAGGCCAATCTGCGCTCGGCGCTGAACCGCCAGCGCAGCACCCGTCACAGCGACTTCAGCCCCCTCTCGACCTGGCCCGGCAGCACCACGGGCGACTCGCGCGTCAGCGACTTGGGGTCCCAATGGCAGGACAACTCGTTCCTGATGCCCCTCGACAGCCGCAAGGGCGATCTGCTCTGACCACCCCTCCCGACAGGGAACTCAGTGTTTGCGGCTCAGGTCGGCCACCTCCTCGGCCGTGAGCCATCTCCATTGGCCGGAGGGGAGCTCATCGGTCAACTCGATGATCCCGATGCGCGAGCGGTGCAAGCCCTCCACCCGGTTGCCCACCGCGGCCACCATGCGCTTGACCTGGTGGTACTTGCCTTCGGTCAGCGTCAGCTCGAGATGGGTTGGCCCCAGGGCCCGGCACGCCGCCGCACGTACCGGCTTCGGGTCGTCGTCCAGCACGACACCCCCCATCAGACGGGTCGTCTGGCGCTCATCAAGAGGGTGCTTCACCTGCACCTGGTACACCTTGGGCACGTGATGCTTGGGCGAGGTCATCCGGTGAATGAACTTGCCATCGTCGGACAACAGGAGCAAACCGGTGGTGTCCTGATCCAGCCGCCCCACCGCCTGCACTCCGGCAGCGGCACCACCACCCCTCTGGCGCAGCGGTGCCGGCAGCAGCGTGTACACGCTCGGATGCGATCCCGGCTTCTGCGAGCATTCGAAACCGGCCGGTTTGTGCAGCATCAGGTAGGCGCGCTCCTGGTAGGTCCAGCGCACACCTTGAACCCAGAACACCAGGCCATCTTCTTCAAGAATGGTCAGGGGGTCCTTGCAGGGTTCACGCGTTTCGCCCAGGTCCACAAAGCCCTGCTGCACCAGCCCGCAGCACACGCGGCGGGTTCCGAATCCCTGACTGAAAAGGATGTCCTGCAACGCGAGCATGACGAAGCGGCAATGAAAAACCCCAGCCGGCGACGGCTGGGGTTGGATGGATGGTGGGCTGGGGACACCCGAACGATGCCCCAACCTGTTGATTTATATGGATACCGGATTGCGGATTTGCACCCTGTACCCCCACTTGTACCCCCGCGGAACGGGAGCCACGTGGGGACACGTACCCCCAAAAGTTCGGGAATCGTAGCTGATTTGCTTCCCCCCTTGCTGTTTTTTACCGGGGCAATAGGGGCAACCGGGGCACTGTTCTGTAAGTCCTTGTCGCCATTGAAAAAAGGATGCCCCGGGTGAACCGGGGCATTCGCTCGATGTACCGGGGCAACCGGGGCAAAGCGCGACAGCCTATTGATTGAGAAGCTCGTCACCACAGCACTGGCGACATCCCATGCACCTCCAAGGTTTGACGACCGCCGGTCTTGGCCAGGGCAAGTCGGGGGCATTTTCTTGTCCACTACAGTGGCGGAATGACCTTCACAGTCACGCCGTTCCAGCGAAAAGGGATGAGCCCTATATGGATCGCCAACCAACTGCAACGGAGTTTCACGAGACTGCATACAAAAGAGGCAGATATTCAAGTTGGATCGGCACTTGAACTGCCCAAATGCAACACAACAGTAACGCAGTCAGTTAATTGTTAACAATGTGTAACTCTTGAATTTTATCCATTGCGATCAGCCTAGCATTTCTGGAAGCGACGGTTTGGCAAGGAGGTTCGCTCTAGCTATAACTGACGCATGCCGCTCGGCGAAAAAAACGGGGAAGCCGCTCTGACCTGGCTTCCCCGCTGCTGCCGAGTGCTGGTGGGAAAAGGCTCCCCACACCAGATCCGACGTACGCAAATCCATCATACATACGTGTTTGAGGATTCGGAAGAGGCAGCATGATCGGGGCGCTCAACTGTTATAGGAGAGCACCATGGAAACAGAGTTCAAAGACTTTGAATCCGTGATCTTTCGGATGACCATCACGCGCGGCGGTCGCAAGATCCGCCGCCCGGATGGAAAGCCTTGGAAGATCGTTCTACGGTCCGGCGTCAAACGCTAAGACCGAAGAGCCCACCGACCACCAAGTTGGTGGGCTCTTCTCTTTTCTATTTGACCGCCTTCATGCGCACTTCACCAGCCGCGACCGAATACCAAAATGCGCCCATGAAGGAACTGTCTCCACCCTCTTTGTCGCAAGGGTAGAAGGGGCCTTCCGTCAGTTCCAGCACGTCGCCGCCCTGGTCTTGGACGCGGCGCACGTCTGCGGTCAGGAGGTCCATGACCTCGAACACCACGCCTACCCGCATTCTTTGAGACGGTGGCACATCTGCCATGGCCTGGCTGATCATAGGGAGCATCGGATACACGTCTCCACCGCTTTCCAGCAGCGCGCCAGCAGCCTGGTGCAAAGACGTCACGCGCTGGGCTGCGCTTTCGCCTTTGATGGCCCGCGTAACGGCCTCGCGGTCCTTTTCCGGGGTGTACCGGACCCGCAGGTTCTCGTCTCGCCACTGCTGCGCCGCTTCGATGCTGTGAACCGGCATCCCGCGACGCTTGTCCCGTGTCACCAGGGAAGGATTGATTCCGAGGGCCGCCGCAAGGGCGGCCTGAGTGGGTTTCTTCATAGCTTTCATGTATCGACAAGACCCCGAATCGTTGACAAATTGACAAATTGGCCGGGCCTGCCACTAGCGTGCGTGCGGGGGCCGAATTACCCCGGTGGCTTTTCCCTCCAGGAGTACCTATAGGGGGGTACCCCCACCCCACGCCGGTCGGTGGCAGCGCTGTGCGCACACCCGCCCAGGCACGGCCGGACCAGCAGCGAACCACGGCCCATCTACAGCCACGGCAACCACGCCAGTGCACAGCCGAAGGAAGCGACCCAAGGCCCGCCCTTGATTCGCTTGGAAGTGCACACCAGCGGAACAGCGCGCAAAAAGGAAAGCTTTCCCCCCGCCCCATCGGCGGCCCGCGTGGCTTCGCTTCGCTGCGCTCATGTGTCCAGCGCGAAGATGCGTGCGGATACGTGATAGACCCGCGCCTTACCGATGCCGCCCGGCAGGCTCATGCTCACGGTGAACCGCCCCGGCTCTTTGGCCTGCAGGCACTCACGGTCGCGCAACACGCGCGCGACCGCCTCGGGGTCGTAGCCCTTGCAGATCTCGGACTTGAACACCTCGGGGAAGATGAAGAACTCCACGCTCTCGCCCTCGGGGTCGCTGATCTCGTGGGCAAACTCTGGTGTCTTGCGAACCCCTATCGGCAGCCCGTTCGAACCGATCAACCGCCTCACCCCTGCGCGAAGCCCGACGCGCGGCGCATGATCGTCGTGGGCACGGTGCCAGGTCATGAATCGACCGTCTCCATTGGCCTCCAGGAAGTGGCGCACTTGGCGCACCATCATGGTTTCCTCGCTGTTGCCGATGCCACCGCGCGCCACCAGCCAGGCGTTGAAGCACTCGCGCGCCGCCTGCTCTGCCTCGCCCTTGTGCCAGCCTGTGAGGCCCGCCTCAGTGGCCAGCTCACCAGCAGCGCCCACGAGTGCGAAACGGGCGCCCACTCGCTGCACCTGGCCGCTTCCCAGCTCGGGGACGATCTGCAGCTCGATGCGCTGCGCCAGCGTGCGGATGCGTTCCCGCAGGCCTTCGGCGTTCTCGGTCAGCCACAGCAGCCAGGCGCGGCCCGCCGCGCCATGGCAGGCGCTGGCCTGTGCCACCAGGTGCCGGGAGAAAGCGGCGCCGCCTTCGTGTCCGTGCACGTTCTCGAACGCCCCCATGCCCTTGCCGGCATCGGCCGGAATGTCCGCCATGCGGGTTTCCTGCCCGGCCCGCGTGCGCTTGCCCACTTCCTGCATGTGATCGGCCAGAGACTTTTCCCCGCTGCTCAGGAACAGCAAGCGCCAGGACAGGCGCGGCCGTGGCACCCCGGTGCGTGCGGCGCGCGCCTTGCCTTGGCCGTTGCCCAGCATGTAGGCGCACTCCCCGACAACCTTGGGGTCTACTTCCCCGATCTCGTCCAAGATCAACAGGCAGTCGTTGTGCTGCGCGGCCACGCCCTCCAAGGCGTTGTCGGTCGCCTTCCATGACTGTTTGAACCGCTCGGGGTTGCCGTACACGCTGGCGGCCACCACCTGCGTCGTGGACTTTCCGGTGCTGCCGTCGCCTCGCATGTGGAACCCCCCGCCCTCCATGCCGGCCGGCTTGAGCAAGGGACCAGCAAAGGCCGCAGAGACTGCGAACACCAGCCGGGTGTTGCCAGCACAGGCGAGGCTCACGCGGTCGCGCCACTGCTCGCGCGTACCCTTGACCCGGAAGGTGTTTTCCTGCGCGCTCTCGCTCTGGAAAACCACCCTATCCGCTTCGTCGCCGACGGTCTCATGGGGCAGCACAAAGGCCCCGCCGTGCCACCCGATGCGATCGGTACACGTCGCGAACGCCCCCGGCTGGCGGGTCTGGATGTACTGCGTCAGCAGGTTGCGGGCGCGCGGGCTGGTGGCGATGCGAAGGCCCATGCCCATCAAGGCGCCGCGATACTCCGACCCGTCGCCGGCCAACATGCGCGAGGGCATCGCCCATTGCTTGCGGCGCCCCAGCGGGTCGGCGAAGTTCAGAAGGTAGCCCCAGCCGTTGCCGTCCTGGTCGTTGGTCAGGGCCACCACGTCCAGGCGGCTGCACACCCATTCGGGTTTCGTCGGTTCCCCATCGCGGTCCACGCCTTGGTGAAACACGCCGGCATCGGAGACCGTGAACCGGTCCCAGTCGGGCGCCGGTTTGTCATCACCGCTCTCGGGATTGCCGGTCGGGCCTTCTGGCGGCCCGCTGGCGCCGTTTTTCCGGCGCTGCCCGGCTTGTCCCTTGCCCTTGGGCGGCTTCGCGCTCTCTGCGGCCGCCTGCGCAGCTGTGTGCGCCTTGATCGCAGCGGCCACGATGGCGCGCACTGCCTCCAGGCCATCGCCGGCACCGCGCTCGATCGTCACATGGGCGGCCAGGTCGTTGAAGTCACTGCCACCAGGCGGCAAGCCCTCGGGGAAAACGGCCAGGCCGCGCACTGCCTTTGCTGCGGCCGTGGCCTTGACCCGGCCCGGGTTCGCACCGGTCTGCTGTTCCGTGTCCTGGTCGTCGTCACCGCACACCACCAGCAGCGCGGCAGGGTGTAGCTGCCGCAGCGCGCGCGCTGCGTGCTGCAGGTTGCCGGCATCGAACGCCACCGCCACCGGGTAGCCGGTGGCTTCGTGCAAAGTGGCGGCTGTCGCGTAGCCTTCAGCGATCAACAGCACGGCCGGGCCGTCCGCCTCGGTGCTGGCCAGCTCGCCCACCAGGTGCCACAGCCCAGACTTGCGGCCACCCTTCAGAAACAGCTTGTCCGACCCGCTGGCGGGCTTCGCTGGCGCGATCCGCTGCAGGTTCCACAGCTTGCCGGCGCCATCGCGCAGGGGCACCAGCAACCAGCCACCGGCCGCGAAACGAACGCCGTAGGGCCTCACACCCTTTCGCACGAGGTAAGGACAGGTGCCGCTCACGCTGGCCCGTTGCCACTGTGCGGACGCTTGATCTGCTGCCATTGCCTGTGCAGCCTCGCGTTCAGCGTCTTCCTCTTGAAGTCGCTGCGCGCGCTGCTGCTCGCGTTCGGCCTGCTCTGCAGCCGTGAGCGCTGCAGGTGCATGCCCGTCCTTCGGCTGGGTGAAACCGTGTTCCTTGGCGAGGTGCAGCAGCGTGGCCACCGACACACCACCGCCCGGCTTCACGCTCCTCCAGGTCGATTGCGCAGCCTTGGGGTCATACCGGTCCGCATCGCTGGCGCTCCAGGTGTCGAACAGCTCGAACCCGGTACCGTCCGGAAACTCGCTCTTGATGGCCATCGCAACCCGCGCCCATTCGTCGCGCGGGAGGCTTGCCGGGATGTGCGCCAGTGCGGCGCGGATCAATTCGGGGGTGACGTCATGCCCTGACAAGATCACCCCCGCACAGAGGACCGAGCCCTCTGAACATATCCTCCTGGACGCTTCGCCTGTTCATCGTGCAGTGCTGCCACTGCTATAGCGCATCTGTTTGTTTGGGTGCTGGTGGCCATGAGAGCCCTTCAACTGGTGTTGTTTGGTCGGCGCCCGCGAGCGCGCCGGGGACGCGATGGCCGGCGTGTTGCCGGCCATATGCTCACAGAGCCAGCGGCTACCAGGAACGCCCCGGGATCGCTACGCCGGCTTGCGCCCGAAGCCGATCGCACAGGCCATAGAACTCCGCCTCGCTCATGCCGACGGTGGCTCGCTTCAGTTCACCCATGACCTGCCCGTGATCAACCGACCCCTCCACGTGCATGAACGGGTTCGGAAGATCCAGCGGCCTTTCGAGCTGCTTCGGCGCCGGGATCTCGGTGGTCAACAGCGCAAGGTCTACCGGTTTCAGCGCCGTAGCCATGTCCGCCAGGGCATAGCCACGCACCCGCCCGCTTTCGCCGATCAGCCGCGAGCCCAGCACCGCCCGCTCGGCGGACGCAAACGTCAGATCGAGTTCGTGAATCGCGCTCCCTTTGAAGGCCCTGCCGTCGCTGCCGAAGGAGCTCAGAGACAGCTGCTTGATGTAGGCATCAACCATCGATTGGGCCGCCTGGTCGTACTCGACCAGCGCCAGCTGAAGGCGTGCCAAGCTCAAATCGTCCTGCGCCTGTGCGATGGCGCCAGAAGCGTCGGCGCTCGCTCGCTGGAGGTCAGAGAGACCAGCCTCGCGGCTCTTGATGCGTGCGGTCTGAAGCTCGCCGCAGGTCTCACGGTGCGCCTGCGCTTTCTTCACCGCGGCGAACGCAGCGGCCTCGCCCTCCGCGCTCACATCATCCGCAGCCACCGCATCAGCGAAGCCCTTGCGGGCGATCTCGACGGCCTTGTCTGCAGCCGCATGCAGTTCGGTGAGGTCTTGCTTCATGCGATCAACTTCGGCCGTCCGGTCAGCCAGCGCAGCCGCCGCCTTGGCTGTGGCCTCGCCCGCTGCCTTCAACTTGGCCTCTGCTGCCTTCAGGGCCTTGCTGGCGGTGTCCTGGTCGCGCTTGACGACAGCTGCCACGCGCACCCGATCTTGTGCGATCGCATGGGCCTTGCGCAGCCGCGCCAGCTCGGCCAGCTTACGACGCAACACGCTGTTGCGGGGAATGTCGCCCGCAGCGTTTTGGGACAACTGCTGTTCCAGCTCCTCCGCGAGCGCTTCGCAGCCGGCTGCAGTGGATACACGCTCGGCCATGGCCTGCAGTTCAGGGGACACATCGGAAGCGGTCTTCAGGCCGAAAAGGGACTTGAGATTCATGGTGTACTTTCGTTGGATTGGTGAACGGGAATTTGTGGGGGGTCAGAAGCGAACCCCGAGCCACTTGCAAGCCTCGACAACGCCGATGCCTTTGAACTGAGCCCACGCGGCAGCGCGCTCCGCGATCTGCTGTTTGGACAGCTGCATTGATGGCTTGACGCCAGCCGCGCTGCGCTTGGGCGAGTCGGGGAGACTCACATAGGGGTGCAGATACCCCTCACGCTTGATGCCCTCGACCAGCGTGCAGCCGTCTTTCTGTGCGCGCGCAGCGCCTGCACGCTCCCAGCCCTTCCAGTTCATGACAGTGGGCATGCGGCCGGTGCGCAGCCGGTGCAGGCGCACAACCTCTGCCGCTTCAGCCCGCATGTCTTCTTCGGCCTGTCCGGTCTGCTCAAGCATCGACTCAGGGGAGGCCACCGACGCCACCGGCTGCGTCTTGGGCGGCCAGGTGGTGGCCGCTCCAGGGCTGGCGGCTTTCACAGGGGCCAGGCCGCTGGCCGGCGCACCTGCGCGGCGGCGCATGAACCGGCCGGGATCTGCAGCAAGCTGGCGCTCCAGCTCGCCCATACTCATGAACCCGTCCAGCAACCCGACATCAACGGCCTGCTGGCCGATGTAGATGCGCGCCTCCTGTGCCGCCACCGCAGCGGGCGACAACCTCCGGTTCTTCGCCACGGCCGTGATGAACTGAGTCGCAAGGTAGTCGATGCGCTCCTGAATGTGTGCAAGGTCGTCGCCAGACAAGGGCTTACTGCTGCTGCCAACCGTCTTGTACTTGCCGCTCTTGATCTCGGTGACCACAGAACCCGTGGCGCTGGGGGTGTAGACGTGAACACTGACCACGCCGATGGACCCCGCCATGACGTTGGAGGAGCTGCCATACACCTGACTGCAGGCGCTGGCCACCCAATAGGCGGCGCTACACGCGCTGCCCTCGGTCAATGCCACCACTGGCTTTGTCTGCGCCACTTCAGCCGCTGCGGCCGCCAGCTCAGCGGTGCCGTGCACAGCACCGCCCGGGCTGTTGATCAGCAGCAGGACAGAGCGCACCGCATTGTCCCGACCAGCCGCGTCAACTGCGGCAGCAATCTCGACCGTGTCAACTGCCCCCAGAAACAGGCGCGCCAGGAAGCCGGGCCGCTGCAGCATCAGGCCGCCCAGCTCGATCACCGCCACGCCCCCCGGGCGCAGTTCATAGGGCGCACCTCCCCCGGCGCTCGGCGCGAGACCGATGCGTGCGGCGGTCGCTTCCATGGGGCCGCTGTAGCGGGCGCGCGCGTCCGTGTACTCGGTCAGCAGTGCGCGAATGTGGCTCGCATCCAAGGCGGCCACGCCGCCAGGGAAAAGGGTTTGCAGGGCTGCGGCGTCCCCATGTTCAGCCGAATGGGTGTGAGGTGTGTTCATGGTTCAGAAAATTGGTTGTGTGTGTGGTGGAGTCCGTTCTCACCCGGCCTATCGAGTGACCTTCATCGGATCAATCCAGCCTTCGATGCCGTAGCAAAGATTGATGCTGTTGAGCGGGTTGCTCGTGGCGATCTCGACCGTCTTGTGGGGCGTGAACACCAACAGGAATTCAGCGCCGAGCCACTCGAAGCGCTTGGGCAGCTCGCTGGTCTTGGCTGAGATCCGTTTGGCGTAGCTCACCGCGGCAGCAGCTGCATGCCACGCTGCAACGACGTGAGGGACTTCGGCCTGTGGTGTCAGTTCGCCGGTCTGCGCGTACCGCTCGCGAGCCTTGAGGGCCTGACCAAGCAGGTTCAAGTGGTACTCGACCAAGCCGTCGGCCCGCGCTTTCTGCTGTTCATCCATGGATCGACTCCACGTCCAAAGGCAGCAGTCCGTTGCGATTGCCCACGATCACCAGGCGGTTGTCACTGAGCGTGCGCAACCAGAAGCGCAACAGACGACCCGGGCCGCTGTAGATCGCGTAGATCTGCGCGTGGTAGCACCCCACTCGCAAGATTCCGGACGCCTGGCCGTTGACCGCCGACGAGCCCAGCGCCTTGATGCAGCGGTGATAGAAGCGGCCAGCCTCTTGCTCGTCCAGCAGCTCAGAGTTGAAGTACCGCGGCCCTTGGCACAGCGCCGGGACTGGCCGCTCCTTTCCATGTGATCTGGATTGCGCTCTGTTCATTCGCCACCGCCTTCCTGCCCGCATGTCGTCTGTGCACGAGCGGCCTGCCATGTTTGAAACATCGCCTCGACCGCTGGCGCGGAAACGTCCAGGGTGTCGAAGTCGCCCGGCATGGACTGCGCCAGGATCTCGCCCGTGCTGGTGTCCCTTACGCGAAGGGCCAGCGAAGGCATCAGCTCGACGTACACGTGCTTGCCCAGCTTCGGAAACACCAGAGCACACCGCCACAGCGGATCGTCACGGTCGAAGGTGCGGATGAAGAAGCGCTTCTTCGCGAACTCCAGAACCATCGAGGCGATCTTTTCCTCGCTGGGCTGGGGGTGAGGTCCGTTCCAGGTCATTGGGTGGCCCTCGCGCACGAACGCGGACCCTTGGCGCGCACAGCTTCCGCTGCCTGCTCTGCGCGCTCCTGTATCCACGCGTTCACCTGAGATTCAAGCCAGGCCACACGGCTCCCGCTGGGAGTCAATGGCACAGGCCGCGGGAACAGCCCGGCTTTCGCCATGGCGGCGATGGACGACGCCGACAGCGATGTGCGCCGGGCGGTTTCCTTGCGAGACAACAGCGCATCCCGCATCTGGGGCGCGACAGTCTGGGTTTGGTTGACAAGCTGCACGATGTTTCTCCTTGAGCTGCTACGCATTGCCCTGATTGGCTATGTGCGTTGGCAGCCGGACCATAGGTGCGGCAAGTCAAAGGCGGCAACTTGCAAACAGCTTTCAGGGCCTCAGTTCCGCGCCCCTGCTGTAAACAAAGTTGGTTGCCAGACAGCTTTTGAAAACCGTCTGCAAGCTGCCGTCAATGACTTGGACGGCAGGCTGTGTGTAGTCGTTACTTCTTTGCCTGTAGGGCAACGGCCGCGCGGGTGAGGCCCCCGAGTTCGAACCCGATCTGCGTTTGTGCAGCGCTCAAGCCGACCCGCTTTTCCCGTCGCTCAATCTCATCCCGAAGCACCGAGCGGGCCTCGGCTGTCCATGGAATGCGCGCGCCGGCATCTGCGGCTTTCAACTTGCTCACCATGACGACCAGGTCGTTGTAAGTGCTGATTGAGTGGAACTGGTCCCCAGCTGCGCCAAACAAGAGACAGGCGTCATCGGCCGTTACCGCCATGAAAACCCAATGGTGTTTCTGAAGGTCTCTGTCGTTGCCACTCAAAAAATCGAGTTCCGAGTCCAGATCCTTCACGGTGAACACGTCTTGAAGCCCACGACGAAAGCGAAACAACGCTGCAGACCGTCCAGGCGAGACACCCTCAGGGAGACCACTACGGATGGGCACGCCTGCTAGCAGGGCCTCGGCATGGTCGGTACCGTCAGGGGTGCGCAAACCGAACTCCTGTTTTTCGATCAACTCCACCGGCTGGAAGTCCCACGCGAGATACAGGTGTACCTGCGGGTTTGCTTCGAGGCGCAGCAGCATGTCCGACAAGGCTTCCTGACCTCCGAGCCGCTCTGTTTGAGCGACCCAGCGGAACAGGTCCACCAACAGCACCAATGCAGAACGGCGACCGCCTGGAATGTCTCGCTTGATGGCGGTATCCCAAGGGGCTTGCGGCCGGTCTTGCGGTGGCGCTGAGTGCTTCATCTGGAACATGGAGGCGGCAAAGAAAACGACTACGCGAAAGCCTACCCGATCGCCCCCTCCCGGTGCTCCACATCGGTCGCATCCGGGAAGAACAGAGGCGGCATGAAGTTCTCCCACACATCTGCCCCACAAGGCATCAAGGAAGTGGAAGCCCCGCAGCCCAGGGCAACACTTTCAGCAACAAGGCTGGCCCGTTGCAGTGTGTGCTGTGTGACCCAATGAAGGGCATCGACGTCGCGCTCGTCTTCAATCAGACCGGCCTGCAACATGATGGTGATGCGTTCAAGCGCCTTGAGTGACTGCGACAAGTCACCCAGCGCGAAACCGATCTGTTCTGCTGTTAGCTTGCGGGCGTTCATGGTGCAGCCCCTTCCATGGCCGCGGCCTGCTGGCCCAGGTGGTCCATCACCACAGCAAGTTGCCGCAGCCGCTCAGACAGCAGCGGCAGCGCGTCACAGGCTTGGCTCGTGTCTGTGTTCGCCAGCACATCCGCCAGCGTTGCGACAGCCTGCAGATCAACCACCATGGCGCACGCGAGAGCGGTTTTCTGACTGAAGGTCGCGGCTGAGTTGACCAACACGGTCGGTGGATTTCCGGCGATGCTTGGACGGTGCCACCGGAAAGCCTCCATCGGTGTGAGATCAAGCGCAGGCGCCGCAATGCTGTGGGGTGCGTTTGTCATGATCGTGGCCATCGCTCAGCCCTCCGCCTTCGCAGCCGAACGCCAGGCATTGCGAGCATCAATGCGCCGATACCACCGCTCGTCCTTGTAGTTGCATCCGACGCCCTCCGCCTCGGAGTTGATGTAGTTATGGGCCTCGTCGGAGGCCTGCTCGATCTGCTTCAGAACTTGCGCCAGGTGCTCCATGTCAAGCGCCTTCCCCTGCTGCTCCATGGCAAGCAGGGTCACTGCGCACAGTGACCTGATGCGGCGGAAGGCGTCTTGAGAAACGCTGTCCACCAATTCCAACGTGCTACGCAATGCGTCAATGCTGGGGGTGTTCATGGTTCAAGCCTCCACCTGGTTGGCCGCAACGCTGGCGCGCTTCAGCAGCGTGGCGGCGCGCATGGCTCGGGCCGTGGCGGTCTTGATGTGCTGGGGTGAGCACTCGGGCTGCTGCAGGCAGTGCAGCGCCGTGGACAGCGCGTTGTGCGCCTGGGCGTGGAGCTGGATCAGCTCCAGCGGTTCGGTGGGAATGGTTGCGGGCGGCGCAGCGCGGCGGCTGGCCAGGTCGGTGACCGTGGGCATGGCTTCAGACTCCTTAACGAGACTTGGAAACCACTCGGCCGCGTTTTCAAGCGCGAACGGGTGGACGGGATGTTGAAAACACGGGTTAAGCCGTGCAGCCATCCTTGCGGGTAGGCTCATCCCGTCCATAAGCGGGTGCCCTTGTGAGGGCACAGTGGCGCGATGGCGCAAGGCCATGCCGCCGGTGTATGGGCGTGACAAAACCCCGCTTATCGGTGGGGGCTGCAACCGCTTAACCTTTGGTGTTTTCAAGCACCGGCCCTTTCGGGTTGGTACCAAGTGTCACAGCGCGAACAGGTCCTGTCAAGCGCCAAAGCTGCGGCAAGCTTGTTTACACTAAGTCACAAACCACCATTGATTGGTACCACAAAGCCCAAAGGAGAGGTCATGGCTACAGGATTGGCGAGCGACAAAAAAACTACGACCAGAGCAATCCTCTATCGGCGGTTCACCGCCAATCCCAACCCGGGACAAACACTGCAGCAGCTCATGACAGCTGCTCTTAAAAAATTTCCGAAGCCTGGGGATCGCTATGAACCGTTGAATGCGGCAAGTTCGGAAATTCGCTGCATTGCTTCAACACAAATCACGAGCAATTGCCTTTGCGGGTACCTCACGACCTTCGAACGAGGCGCCGCACAGCCCGTGATCGCCGATGACCCCGGAGCGTCAAAGCTAGCGTTGAACGCTCTGGCGCCTCCAAAAGCGAAGGCCGGTAAGCCGCAAGAACAGTTCATTCCTGGAGTTCTCTTCTTCGCCGTTTTTAACAACCACGTTGCAGTGGTGCAGAGCATGTCCATGCGAGCGACGGCGCTGGAGACGCACCTGAATTGGCTCCTGAAGAGCAAGACTTCGCTACTTCCAGCCACAACTCCGTTCGCGCTTTCGGATGAAGCACAAAAGGCGACGAAAGCGAAAATCAAAAAGTCGCATGTCCGAGCAATTTCAATTGGCCAACCTCTAATGACTACGGTGGTGGAAGATGCACCGACCGCCAAAGCTGAAGCGCCCCAACCATCGGGCCGGAAAAGTAGCCAGAAAAAGGTCACTCGTTTTCGACCACATGGCCCCATGCTTGATGTGCTGAAGACCATCTTCGAGAACGAGGAGGACTTCGCAAAGCTGGGGCTTCATGATGTGTACGAGGGGAACCTCGAAGTTTGGGTCCAGATTCGATATCCAAAACGCATTCGCTCCCGTCCAGAGGACTCAGTGAAGCTCATGGACACCTTGGGGCTCGCCTTGCGTGACATCGAGGGAGATCAGGTTTCGCTTGAGCTGTCAGACGGCAACAAGGTTGAAGGCAAGGAACTCAAGATAAGCGGTAGTGTCGAAGTGGCTGTCCTGCAGCACAATCTCCCCGACGAGAGCAAGCTGTACGAGTCCATGGTCAACTGGCTGACCACTCAGATTCAGAACGGAACCGTAGACCCCTGAAGTTTTCAAGTGCGAGTGTTCCTCCGGCTTTTTTTCCTTGTGGTTTCCCCGCTGCTTTCTTGGGCAGCGTGGTACGCCACGCCTGAACTGATCGGCAAAGAAGCAATTCTTTGGCTGATCGGACTCATGGTGATCTTTGCGGGTGTCGAAGCCTATCTGTTCCAAAAGGTCACTGATCTGCATTCGGTCAATGGACTCGACACGAAGGAGAGAGACTATCTGCGCATGAAGATCACTGACGCCAAGCATCGGATCTACTACATGTGCGCGGTTAGCCTGGTCGCCATCCTGGTGCTTTGGGCGCTTGCGATGCTTGGTCTGCCGGTTCAGTCGCCTGTTTATGCAGCTGCGGCTGGATTTTTGGTCGGGATCTGCCTCTCCTACATCGCACTGGCGCCGTTTTGGCTCAGTGAGATTCACGACTTTGTCGCAAACGCTCATGATCGGGTAGTTGATCGGCAGAGGCGAGCCGAGGAACTCGCAAAGCTTGGCGCGTGACTAGCTGGAGTCTATAGATGGCAACCCGACCAGATGATCAACCGTCTCCAGTCGAACGGAGAGACAGACAGCCGTTCAGAGATCAGCCCAGGCCGGCACCGAAGCGCCTCACGTCCTAAGCTGACAGCAGAGCAGCAGCGAGGGACACAACGGGTGTGAGAGCCATCAAGAGATAGACCCAGTCGATAGCCCTGAACGCGTCAGTGCTGACGCCTCGGTACTCTGCTGCGGCGCGCTCCATGTTTCTGACGGCACTCTTTCTCAACTCGTCCAAGCCGTTCGCGCTCTCTCCTTCTGCGGCCAACTCCGACGCGTACCGCTCCCACCTCGGAAGATCGTCCACCAGTCCGACGGTGTGCCAAGAACGAACGGTTGCGGTTCGAAGTGCGCAATAGGCGAGATTGGCAGCGAGGCAAAACCAGTACACGGCTGCGACCAAGGCGGCGATGGCCACTGTCTTGTTCTGATCCCATTGGGAAAGGCCAAAGCCGCCCAGGGCACCTCCTCCTCCGATCAGTAGGCCCAGCAACGTCGCTGCACGTTGCCGAGCTTCCTTCACCCCTTCGTAACTGAAGGCAGCGGCCGCTGAGCTGTGCAGCTCGGCAAGATCGAGGGCGCCACTCTGTTGTTTGGATTCTGTTGACATTGCGCTCCTGCGGAACGGCCGCTGAATCTCAACAGTGTGCCGCAATGACAGGACGCGTATCCACGCTATGCGCAAATCCGGAAGACAGCGCCCAAAGAGGGGGTGGCCCGGAGATTCCTTTTTCCGCGGCGTTGCGCAGACCGCCAAAGGTGTGCAAGGGCATCTGCCAGGGCACAGAACAGACGCTGAAACCCCTCTCCCTCTGAGTGAGGACCTCCCTCTTCCTTCTATGTTTGCCCCTATTCCGCCCCGGTTTATCCCCGGTCTTGCCCCGGTGCTCTGCCCCGCCGCAACCCCGCACGAATCCTCACTTTCTGAAGTTTTGCCCCGGTGCCCCGGTGGTTTCCCAGAAAAATCACCGCCGAAGGACTGTGGACGGTCTGTTCAACGGGCGCGACGGGCCATCTTCACCACGTCGGCGCCGGCCTTGAGCTTGTCCAGGTAGTCCGCCCACGCCTGCATCATGGCTGTGCGCTGGGCCAGGTAGGTGGTGCGGTTGTAGGCCCGGCCGTTGGCATCGCGCACCCCGTGGGCGAGCTGCGCCTCGATCACCAGCGGGTCGAACTCAAGGCGCTCCGCCAGCATGGTGCGTGCCGTCGCCCGGAAGCCGTGCCAGGTCTGTTTGTCGGGCGTGTAGCCCATGGAGATCAGGGCTGTGCGCACCGAGTTTTCGGATATGGGTCGCCCCCTGGCCCGCTCCCCGGGGAACACCAGCGCATGGTGACCGGTGTAGCGGTGCAGCTCGCGCAGGATCTCCACCGCCTGGCGGGGCAGAGGCACCAAGTGGGCCTCCCCGTGTTCCTTGCCCTCCTTGTTCCGCTTCATCCGCATGGCGGGGATCGTCCACAGAGCCCCGTCCAGGTCCATTTCCCCCCAGGCAGCGCCGCGCAGCTCGCCCGGGCGCTGGAACAGCATGGGGGCGAGCTGCAGGGCCGCACGCACGATGGGGCCGCCCCGATAGGCTTGGATAGCTCGCAACAGCGTGCCCAGGTCGGCGGGCTCCGTGATGGCGGCAAAGTGCTTGCCACGGTAGGGCGTCAGCGCATCCTTGACGCCGATGGTCACATCCTTGTCGGTACGGCCGGTGGCCATCGCGTAGCGCCACACCTGGCCGCACAGCATCAACGCCCGGTCGGCGGTCTCGATGGCGCCCCGCTCCTCGATCTTGCGAAGGCAGGCCAGCAGCTCGACGCGGGTGATGCTGGCGATTCCCCTGTCACCGATCCAGGGGAACAGGTCGCGTTCGAACTGGCGGTGCATGCGTTCGGCGTGAACGTCGCTCCACTGGCCGGACTTGATGCGGTACCACTCCAGGGCCACCAGGCGGAAGCTGTCGCCCCCATCGGGAACCGGTGGCGGCGGGTTACGCTCCGCCTGGCGGACGGAAACCGGGTCTTGCCCGGAGTCCTTGAGCACCTTGGCCGCGTCCCTGGCCTTGCGAGCAGCCATCAACCCCACGGCCGGATAGCTGCCAAGTGCCAGCTGCTTTTCCTTGTCGCCGATGCGGTACTTCCAAAACCAGCGCTTGGAACCGGCCGGGCTCACCTGGAGATACATCCCCCCGGAGTCATAGAAACGGGCGTGCTTCTTGTCGGGGGGACAGGTAGCGTTCTTGCACTGCAGATCGGTCAGCATGGGGGGCGTCCCTCAGAAAGTGGGGGTACAAGCACCACCATTTGCGGACGAAAGGGGGGATGTACCCCCATTTGTACCCCCTAGACCGGCTGGCTCGGGGTGGATGCGTATGGATGGCCCTGTACCGAAACGCCTTGATTCTCCAATGAAAAAGGGCATGCACCGTATGCGGATGCATGCCCTTGATCGACTTTATGGTGGAGCTGGGGGGATTTGAACCCCCGTCCGCAAGCCTTCTTCGAGCAGTTCTACATGTGTAGCCGTCTGTTTTGGATCTCGCCTCCTGGACCGCGCAGCGGCACGCTGCCCAGGACGCCAGCAACCTTGGATCTCACCGCGAGACAAGTTGCCCGTCGCGCGACCAGCCTATGTCAATAACTTTGCAGCCTGGACCTTCACAGCTTGCGCTGATCGGACCCTTGCCCAGCCCATAGGCCTGCTGTTGCAAAGCTCACCGGCAATTAAGCGGCGAGTGCGAAACGTTCGTCGTTTGCAGTTAGTTTTTTTCTGCTGTTTTACGAGGTGACAGAACCTCGACATGCCCTGCTGCGTGTCCGAACCCACGTCGAAACCAGTGCAGCCC
This sequence comes from Hydrogenophaga pseudoflava, assembly GCF_031020795.1. Taxonomy (GTDB): domain Bacteria; phylum Pseudomonadota; class Gammaproteobacteria; order Burkholderiales; family Burkholderiaceae_C; genus Hydrogenophaga; species Hydrogenophaga pseudoflava_A. Next base: position 302,499 of record NZ_JAVHJP010000004.1, on the reverse strand, counting down.
CAAGGATCACGTAGTTTAAGGCAGACCCAGCCATTTCAAGAGCCCGACAGGCGTTTCAATGAGTTTGTCGGCGCCCCAGCTCGAAACGTCGGCCCCAGGACCGAGGTAACCGTACATAGCTGCGACGGTGCGCATGCCGGCGGCGCGCCCCGCCTGGATGTCGCGAAGGTCATCGCCCACATAGAGACACTCCGCCGGGGAAATCCCGATGCGGCGGGCGGCTTCGAGCAGCGGAGCAGGATGGGGCTTGCTGTGGGGCGTGGTGTCTCCGCTGATGACCGTGGCAGCCCCTGCAAACAGCGGCAGGGCCATGGTCAGCGGCAGGGTGAAGCGCTGCCCCTTGTTGGTCACCACTCCCCAGAAAACCCCGCTGGCCACCAGCACCTCCAGCAACCTCTCAACACCGTCGAAAGGACGGGTATGCTGCAGCAACCGATCCTGGTAGTGGCTGAAAAACTCCTGCCGGAGGACTTCATAGCACTCATCCCCCGGCGCGACGCCAAATGCGACCCCCAGCATGCCGCGCGCTCCGGAGCCCGAGTGCGCCCGGTAGTGCTCCAGGGGGAGAGGCGCGAGCTGGCGGCCAAGGCGCATGGCATTGGCTGCCCCTGCAAGGTCAGGTGCACTGTCGACCAGGGTGCCATCCAGGTCGAACAGCACCGCCCGGACACCTGCGAAAGCCGTCATGGCTTGCGGCTGGCCACCAGGTAATTCACGCTGGTGTCGCTGCTGAGCCAGTAGCGCTGGGTCAAGGGGTTGTATTCCATGCCCCGGGTTTGCTCCAGCGACAGGCCGGCAGCGCGGCAGTGCGCCGCCAACTCGCTGGGGCGGATCATCTTGGCGTACTCGTGGGTGCCTTTGGGCAGCATGCGCAGCAGATACTCGGCGCCGACGATCGCGAACAGGAACGACTTGGCATTGCGGTTGATGGTCGAGAAAAACACCCATCCGCCAGGCTTCACGAGGGCGGAGCATGCACGAACCACCGATGCGGGGTCCGGTACGTGCTCGAGCATTTCCATGCAGGTTACGACGTCAAAACTGGCCGGTTGCTCCCCTGCCAGCGCTTCGGCGCTGACCTCGCGGTACGAGACATTCCGGGTGCCCGCTTCCAGCGCGTGCAACTGGGCCACCTTCAGCGCCTTGCTCGACAGATCGATGCCCGTCACGTCGGCACCTTTGCGCGCCATGGAGTCGGACAGGATGCCACCACCACATCCGATGTCCAGCACCCGCTGACCTGCCAGCGGAACCAGTCCATCGATCCAGCCCAGACGCAGGGGGTTGATCTGGTGCAGGGGCTTGAACTCGCTCTCAGGGTCCCACCAGCGATGCGCCAGATCGGAGAATTTGGCCAGTTCGGCCGGGTCGGCATTGACGTTGTTCATGCTTTTGATTGTCCCACGCGCTCAGGGCGCGAGCCCGCGCTCGGACGCGAAGATCCGGCGCTCCCTCAGTACATCGGCGTGCGTGATGCAGACTTTTTCCTGCGGCAGACCGAGACGCTGGACCTGCTGCCGATAGTCGGCGTTCTGGTAGGGATCGGCCACCACATAGCCGGCCTGGCTTTGACACACACCCTCGACCGAGCAGTCACGCCAGCTGGCGGCAAACACGATGCGCCCGTCGCGCGTGAATCCAGGGAACGCGCTGGCCAACACCTGCGAACGTTCATCGTCGATGCGGAACACCTGGTCCTGCAGCAGGGAGCGTCGGTCAACGAAGAACACACTGGCGTTGTCGGTGTAGGCGAGCATGCCGGAAGCACGGCCCGGGAACGCGAACACCGCCTTGCCCGGGGATGCCCTGAGGTCCATGCTCAGACTGCATCCATGATCCGCCCCGGGCGTCCCGCTTGACAACCCATACACGCGCATGGAGGGCTGGCCGACCTTCGGATTGATGGGGATGGCCGAAAACTCCCGCCCGTCCACCGAAATCATGGGCAGCGTGTACACGCCACCGTCGACAGCCCGTCGCGAGCCACAGATGAACTGGGGACCGGTGTCGGACACGAGGTCTGCGTTTCGACCATCATCACGGACCGCGATGGTCCGGACCTGCAACGGCCCCGTGCCCTGGCCGGAACGGTCCCCTTGCGGCCAGCTCATGGACCGGATCCAGACCAGGGACGGATCCGGCGCTCCATCAGCATCCAGTTCGGACGCCGCCGCATAGAAACCACGCATCCCGCCCTGGAACAGCGGTTGGGCCCCCGCCTCGGACGCCAGCACGTCGCGCAACCGGAAGTGGCGTCCGTCCACATCCACCAGATACCGCCAGCTCCCCTGCACAGGAAAGGCTTCGTTGCGCAGGGGTGTCCGGTAGGCGCGAATCCGGCCGCCCGGCCCGGACGGCAGCTCCATCAGCGACACCTCACCCAGGCGCCGACCTGAAAACGAGCGCAGCACAAACCGCCCGTCCGGGCTGATGCGCTCATAGGCTCCCAGGGCGGCCAGGCCGTTAGAGTCAGTGCCCACGACCGCTGCATCCAATGGCAGGTAGCTGACCGCAGGAATGCAGGAGGTCTCCGAGGCGTCCGCGGACCACGCCAGGCCCGTGAACCAGACCAATGCCCATGCGGCCAGAGGCTCCCTCGCGATCTTGGTCATGGCGAACGTCGCTCTGTGGGCTGCCGCAGCGCATGCAAGCGCGAGCGCAAGGAGTCCAGCCAAGCCTGGTTCGACATCACCCCCCAGATCGGCCAGCCATGCAGCCGGCCCTGGTCCAGCACCCGGGTGTAGGGATAGTGGTTGGGACGCCCCACCCACGCGGCGCACTCGGGGGGCACCCGATGGACTCGGCTTCTTTCTGCGACCGGCCAACCGGCCCTTTCTGCAGCCCCTGTGCGCTCGTCGTCGGTGAGGTCCGGCAACCACCAGGCGACGACCTCGAAACCGTCTGCCTCCGCGGCCGACTTCATCCGTGGCCACTCGGTCACGCTGTACACCATGTGGGGAGACAACACCACCACCACCGTCGGTCGACTGCCCCCGGGCATCTGCACCGCCTCAAGGCACGCCTGTGGCAGAGCGTCAGCGCCCCCCGCCTGCAACGGAGCTGCCGGGAGCCAGGCGAAGACCAGGAGGGCGGAGCGAACGCCGCCCAGCAAAAAGCCCCAGGCATTTGCATGCCTGGGGCTTTGGAGAACAGACGAGGCGGGCAAGTCTTACTTGTTGGCGCGGGTGCCCACCACTTCCACTTCAACGCGACGGTTCTTGGCGCGGCCTTCCTTGGTGCCGTTGTCGGCCACAGGCTGGCCTTCGCCCTTGCCTTCGGTGTAAACGCGGTTGCTTTCGATGCCTTTGCTCACCAGGTAGGCCTTGACGGCTTCGGCGCGACGGACAGACAGCTTCTGGTTGTAGCCGTCAGAACCGGTGGCGTCGGTGTGACCAACGGCGATCACCACTTCCAGGTTGATGCCCTTGACCTTGTCGGCCAGATCATCCAGCTTGGCCTTGCCTTCGGGCTTGAGCACAGCCTTGTCGAAATCGAAGAAGGCATCGGCGGCGTAGGTCACCTTGGTGGCGGCAGGAGCAGCCGGGGCAGGAGCGGGGGCCGGTGCGGGAGCCGGAGCAGGTGCTGCGGCCGGTGCGGGAGCCGGGGCAGGAGCCGGTGCAGGAGCCGGGACGATGGCGCCATCGCACCCCTTGGCTGCAGTGGCAGGCGTCCAGTTGGCATCGCGCCAGCACAGGGTGCCATCGCCGTTCTTCCACTGGAGGTTGCCATGGCCGCTGCGCCAGTTGTCGTTCGTCGCAGTCCCGCTCGAGGGAGCAGCGAAAGCAGCCGATGCCATGGCGGCGGTTGCGAACAGCATTGCCACTGAGTTCAGTTTTTTCATGGTTTTCCTCTTGGAGTAAGCCGCAGACGGCCGATTTTTGATTGAGCGCGTTGCGAATGACCACCATCCGCAATGCTCAAATCATTGTGCCACAAGCCTCTGGAATACCAAGGTCGGCGCGGGGACAAGCCCGCCCGCCAGGGCCGCCTGCACGTTGCCCACGCACAACATGGCAGCGCCGGGAGCGGCGACCGACCCGTCCACTAAAATTGTCCGATTTCCCTCTCCGTCACGGACCCCTTCAACGCTCATGACCCAGTTCGCCAAAGAAACCCTGCCGATCAGCCTTGAAGAGGAAATGCGCCGCAGCTATCTCGACTACGCGATGAGCGTGATCGTGGGGCGCGCCCTGCCGGATGCGCGGGACGGCCTCAAGCCGGTGCACCGCCGTGTGCTGTACGCGATGCACGAGCTGAACAACGACTGGAACCGGCCGTACAAGAAGTCGGCCCGCATCGTCGGCGACGTGATCGGTAAATACCACCCGCACGGCGACAGTGCGGTGTACGACACCATCGTGCGTATGGCGCAGGATTTCTCTCTGCGCCACATGCTGGTGGACGGCCAGGGCAACTTCGGCTCGGTCGACGGCGACAACGCCGCCGCCATGCGCTACACCGAAATCCGCATGTCCAAGATTGCGCACGAGATGCTCGCGGACATCGACAAGGAAACGGTGGACTTCGGTCCCAACTACGACGGCTCGGAGAAAGAGCCGCTGGTGCTGCCGACCCGCCTGCCCAACCTGCTGGTCAACGGCTCGGGCGGCATCGCCGTGGGCATGGCCACCAACATCCCGCCGCACAACCTCAACGAGGTGGTGGACGCCTGCCTGCATTCGCTGAAGAACCCTGACTGTTCGATCGACGAGCTGATGGAGATCATTCCCGCGCCGGACTTCCCCACCGGAGGCATCATCTACGGCATCAACGGCGTCAAGGACGGCTACCGCACCGGCCGCGGCCGCGTGGTGATGCGCGCCAAGGTGCACTTCGAGGACATCGACAAGGGCCAGCGCCAGGCGATCATCGTTGACGAGATCCCCTACCAGGTCAACAAGAAGACGCTGCAGGAACGCATCGCCGAGCTGGTGCATGAAAAGAAGCTGGAAGGCATCAGCCACATCCAGGACGAGTCGGACAAATCCGGCATGCGCCTGGTGATCGAGCTCAAGCGCGGTGAAGTGCCCGAGGTGGTGCTCAACAACCTGTACAAGCAGACGCAGCTGCAGGACACCTTCGGCATCAACATGGTGGCGCTGATCGACGGTCAGCCCAAGCTGTGCAACCTCAAGGACCTGATCACCGTCTTCCTGGAGCACCGCCGCGAGGTCGTCACCCGCCGCACGGTGTTCAACCTGCGCAAGGCGCGCGACCGCGGCCATGTGCTCGAAGGCCTGGCCGTCGCACTGGCCAACATCGACGAGTTCATCAAGATCATCCGCGAGAGTCCCACCCCCCCGGTGGCCAAGGCCGAGCTGATGACGCGCAGTTGGGACAGTCAGCTGGTGCGCGAGATGCTCACCCGCGCAAAAGTCGACGGCGGAACCGTCAACGCCGACGACTACCGCCCCGAAGGTCTGGAACGCGAGTTCGGCATGCAGGGTGATGGCCTTTACCGCCTGAGCGAAACCCAGGCCCAGGAAATCCTGCAGATGCGCCTGCAGCGCCTGACCGGCCTGGAGCAGGACAAGATCGTCGCGGAATACAAGGACGTGATGGCCGAGATCGACGATCTGCTGGACATCCTGGCCAAGCCCGAGCGCGTGTCCACCATCATCAGCGAGGAACTGGTGGCGGTGAAGACCGAGTTCGGGCAGACCAAGCTGGGAGCCCGCCGCAGCGAGATCGAACACAGCGCCCAGGACCTGTCGACCGAAGACCTGATCACGCCGACCGACATGGTGGTGACACTGTCCCACAGTGGTTACATCAAGAGCCAGCCGCTGTCCGAATACCGCGCCCAGAAGCGCGGCGGCCGCGGCAAGCAGGCCACGGCCACCAAGGAAGACGACTGGATCGACCAGCTCTTCATCGCCAACACGCACGACTACATCCTGTGCTTCTCCAACCGCGGCCGCCTGTACTGGCTCAAGGTGTGGGAAGTGCCTGCCGGCTCCCGCGGTTCGCGCGGCCGCCCCATCGTGAACATGTTCCCGCTGCAGGAAGGCGAGAAGATCAACGTGGTTCTGCCGCTGACCGGCGAGTTCCGCAGCTTCCCTGCCGACCACTACGTGTTCATGGCGACCAGCATGGGCACGGTGAAGAAGACGGCGCTGGACGAGTTCAGCAACCCGCGCAAGGCCGGCATCATTGCCGTGGACCTGGACGAAGGGGACTTCCTGATCGGTGCCGCACTGACCGATGGCCAGCACGATGTCATGCTGTTCAGCGATGGCGGCAAGGCCGTGCGCTTCGACGAGAACGATGTGCGCCCGATGGGCCGAAATGCTCGCGGCGTCCGCGGCATGATGATCGAAGACGGCCAGAGCGTGATCGCCATGCTGGTGGCCGAGGACGAGCAGCAGAGCGTGCTCACCGCCACGGTCAATGGCTACGGCAAGCGCACGCCGATCGGTGAATACACCCGCCACGGCCGCGGCACCAAGGGCATGATCGCGATCCAGCAGAGCGAGCGCAACGGCAAGGTGGTGGCGGCCACGCTGGTGCACAGCGACGACGAGATCATGCTGATCACCGACAAGGGTGTGCTCGTGCGCACCCGGGTGAGCGAGATACGCGAGATGGGCCGCGCCACGCAGGGTGTGACCCTCATTGCGCTGGACGAAGGGGCCGAGCTGTCGGGTCTGCAGCGCATCGTCGAGAACGATGCGAATGCGCCCGAAGCGGTCGAAGGCAGCGACGATTCGTCGGGTGACACCCAATGACACAGCGCCCGTACAACTTCTCGGCCGGTCCGGCCGCGATGCCCGAAGAGGTGCTGCAGCAGGCGGCCGCCGAGATGCTGGACTGGCACGGCTGCGGCATGGGCGTGATGGAGATGAGCCACCGTGGCAAGGAGTTCATGGCCATCGCCGCGCAGGCGGAGGCCGACCTGCGCGAGCTGCTGGCGGTGCCGACGCACTTCCGCATTCTCTTCATGCAGGGCGGCGGTCTGGCAGAGAACGCCATCGTGCCGCTGAACCTCTCCCGCGGCGGCGCGGTGGACTTCGTGGTCACCGGTGGCTGGAGCCAGAAGTCGGCCAAGGAAGCGCGCAAGTACGCGGCGCCGGCGGTGGTGGCCAGCAACGAGGCCGATGGTCACACCACCCTGCCTGCGCCTGCCACCTGGCGGCTCAGCAAGGACGCACAGTATGTGCATGTCTGCAGCAACGAGACCATCCACGGCGTTGAATTCCACGAGCTGCCTGATCTGAAAGCGCTGGGCAGCCAGGCTCCGCTGGTGATCGACTTTTCCTCGCACGTCGCGTCCCGCCCGGTCGACTGGGGCCGCGTCGGTCTCGCCTTCGGTGGCGCGCAGAAGAACCTCGGCCCGGCCGGCGTGACGCTGGTGGTGGTGCGGGAGGATCTGCTTGGCCGAGCCCTGTCGATCTGCCCCAGCGCATTCGACTACAAGACCGTGGCCGACAACGCCTCCATGTACAACACCCCGCCCACGTACAGCATCTACATGGCCGGATTGGTGTTCCAGTGGCTCAAGCGCCAGACCGAAGGGGGTTTCACCGGTATCGCCGCCATGGAAGAGCGCAACATCGCCAAGGCCACGCTGCTTTACAACTTCATCGACCGCTCCGAGTTCTACGTGAACAAGGTCGCCAAGGACTGCCGCTCGCGCATGAACGTGCCCTTCTTCCTGCGCGACGAATCGCGCAATGAGGCCTTCCTCGCGGGCGCCAAAGAGCGCGGTCTGCTGCAGCTCAAGGGACACAAGTCGGTCGGCGGCATGCGCGCCAGCCTCTACAACGCCATGCCGCTGGCAGGCGTGCAGGCCCTGGTGGACTACATGCGAGATTTTGAGAAGACCAGCGCATGAGCCAGCAACCCGTCCAGTCCGAAGCGCTCGCCGGCCTGCGCGTGCAGATCGACAGCATCGACCAGCAACTGCTGTCACTGCTGAACCAGCGCGCTCGTGTCGCAGAACAGGTGGGCGAGATCAAACGGGCCGAAGGCTCGCCCTTCTTTCGCCCCGACCGCGTGGCCCAGGTGATCGACAAGATCCAGAACGCCAATCAGGGCCCGCTGCTGAACCAGCACGTGGCGTCCATCTGGCGGGAAATCATGTCGGCTTGTCTGGCACTGGAAGCCCCGCAGCGCGTGGCCGTCCTCGGCCCCGAAGGCACCTTCACCGAACAGGCTGCCATCGAGTTTTTCGGCAGCGCCGCCAACCTGATCTATTGCGCCAGCTTCGACGAGGTGTTCCACGCGACCGCCGCGGGCACGGCCCAGTTCGGTGTGGTCGGTGTCGAGAACTCCACGGAAGGTGTGGTGGCTCGCTCGCTGGACCTGTTCCTGCGCTCGCCCGTGCACGTGGTGGGCGAGGTCAGCCTGCTGGTGCGTCACAACCTGCTGCGCCAGGTGAACAGCCTGGATGCGGTCGAGGTGGTGCTGGCCCATCCACAGGCGCTGGCCCAGTGCCAGGGCTGGCTTACCCAGCACCTGCCGCGGGCCGAACGCCGCGCCGTGTCCAGCAACGCCGAAGGCGCGCGACTTGCTGCCACCAACCCGGCCTGGGCGGCCATCGCGAGCGAACGCGCCGCCGCCCAGTTCGGCCTGCACATCGTCTCGCATGCCATCCAGGACGAGGCCTACAACCGCACACGTTTCCTGGTGATCTGCCTGCCGCAGACCCTGGCCACGCCTCCAGCGTCCGGACGCGACTGCACCAGCCTCGTGGTGTCGGTGCCCAACCGCCCGGGTGCGGTGCACGACCTGCTTGTGCCGCTGAAGAACAACGGCGTCTCGATGACGCGGTTCGAGTCCCGGCCGGCCAAGTCCGGCCAGTGGGAGTACTACTTCTACATCGACCTCGCAGGTCACCCCTCGCAGCCCAACGTGGCGGCCGCCCTGAAGGAACTGCAGGGCCTGTGCGCGTTCTACAAGGTGCTGGGTGCCTATCCAGTCAGCGAATGACATGAACGCAGCTCCCCTCAAATTTGAACAACTGGGTCTGATCGGCTGCGGCCTGATGGGCGGATCGTTTGCGCTGGCCATGAAGAAGGCCGGGCTGGTCAAGCGCGTGGTCGGGTACAGCAAGTCGCCGTCGACCACCGAGCGGGCCCGCCAGATGGGGGTCATCGACATCGAGGCGCCGTCGGCGCTGCTGGCCGTGTCGGGTGCCGACCTGGTGCTGCTCGCCGTGCCGGTGTCGGCCACCGAAGCCACCTTCAAGGCCATACGCCATCTGCTGACCAAAGACACGCTGGTGATGGACGTCGGCTCGACCAAGCGGGAGGTCATCGACGCAGCGCGGCGCGTACTCAAGGACCAGGTGGGCGTGTTTGTCCCTGCACACCCCATCGCAGGCAAGGAACTGGCAGGGGTCGAGAACGCCGACCCCGAGCTGTACCAGGGCCGCCAGGTCATCCTCACCCCCATCGAACGCACCCAGACGGCCCAGCTGGAGAAGGCGGCGCAGCTGTGGGCCGCCATGGGATGCCATGTGCAGCGCATGTCGCCCGAGGCACACGACGCCGCCTATGCCGCGGTCAGTCACCTGCCTCACATGATTGCCTTCGCACTCATGAACGCCATCGCCGGCCATGAACATGGCAAGCAGTTCCTGTCCCTGGCCGGTCCCGGCTTCCGCGATTTCACGCGGATCGCCGCCAGCGACCCCAGCGTCTGGCGCGACATCCTTTTGTCCAACCGCGAGGAGTTGATCGCCCAGTCCCGCCAGTTCCAGCGCGCCTTGCATGCCTTTGAGTCCGCCATTGCTGCGGGCAATCCGGACGCGCTTGAAGCCCTGATCGAAAAAGCCAGCCACACCCGCTCGCGGTGGCGCATGAGCGCCCACAAGCCCCAGAGCTGACCCTTCTCCGCGCATGTACGCCATTGCCCATCTCGACATCCCGCCATTGACCGGTGCGGGCGGAACGGTCCGCCTGCCTGGGTCCAAGAGCATCTCCAACCGTGTGCTGCTGCTTTCGGCGCTGAGCGCCGGGCACACCGACATTGCCGACCTGCTGGATTCGGACGACACCCGGGTCATGCTGGCCGCGCTCGGCCACTTGGGTTGCCGCATCGAACAACGCCCCGACCAGGTGCTCCGCGTGCATGGCCTGGGTGGGCAGTTGCCGATGCGTGAGGCCGCGCTGTTCCTGGGCAATGCCGGCACCGCCATGCGTCCGCTCACTGCGGCGCTCGCACTGCTGGCCGCCGAACAGGGCGGGCGCTTTGAGCTGAGCGGTATTCCCCGCATGCACGAACGGCCGATCGGCGACCTCGTCGATGCGCTGCGCCAGCTCGGCTGCCCGGTCGATTGCCTGGGTCAGGAGGGTTACCCGCCCCTGCGTCTGGGCAATGGCACACCGTCCGAGCTCCGGCTGGACCAGCCCATTCGGGTGCGGGGCGATGTCTCCAGCCAGTTCCTCACGGCCCTGCTGCTGGCCCTGCCGCTGGTGGCGCGGGAGCGTCCGGTGGTGATCGACGTGGTCGGCGAACTGATTTCCAAGCCCTACATCGAGATCACGCTCAACCTCCTGGAGCGGTTCGGCGTGAGCGTGAAGCGCGACGACTGGTCCCGCTTCACCATCCCCGCGGGCAGCCGCTATGTGTCGCCCGGGTTGGTGCATGTGGAGGGAGACGCCTCGTCTGCGAGCTATTTCATTGCCCTGGGTGCGCTGGCGCCTGCCCGGGACGGCTGCTCGGGCGTGACCATCGAGGGCGTCGGCCTGTCGTCGATACAGGGTGACATCCGGTTCGTCGAGGCGGCCCGGATGATGGGCGCCGAAGTGACGGGGGAGGCCAACCGCCTGCACATCCGGCGCGGCCTGTGGCCCCTCAAGGCCATCGACCTTGACTGCAACCACATTCCCGACGCCGCCATGACGCTCGCGGTGATGGCGCTCTACGCCGACGGCACGACCACGTTGCGCAACATCGCGAGTTGGCGCGTCAAGGAAACCGACCGGATCGCGGCGATGGCGACCGAGTGCCGCAAGCTCGGCGCAACGGTCGAGGAAGGTGCCGACTTCATCCGCATCACGCCGCCGTCCCGCTGGACGGGTGCGAGCATCCACACCTACGACGACCACCGGGTCGCGATGTGCTTCTCTCTCGCAGCCTTCAATCCGGACGGTGTCACCGTCCGCATCGAGGATCCGAAATGCGTCGCCAAGACCTTTCCGGACTACTTCGAAACCCTGTTCGAGCTGTGTGCCACACCGGCAGCTCGCATCCCGGTGATCTGCATCGATGGCCCCACCGCCTCGGGCAAGGGCACGCTGGCCTCGGAAGTCGCGCGACGACTGGGCTTCCAGCTGCTGGACTCCGGCGCGCTCTACCGCGCCACGGCACTGGCCGCCCAGGACGCAGGCCTGGACCTTGACGATGAGGCGGCCCTCGCCCGCCTGGCTGCCCAGCTGCCGCTGGCTTTCCGGGACCACCGCGTCTTTCTCGCCGGCAGGGACATCACCGACCCCTTGCGACTGGAATCCACCGGCGGCATGGCCTCGCGGGTGTCCCAGCACCCTGCGGTGAGGGAAGCACTGCACGCACTGCAGCAGAGCTTCCGGCGCCTGCCTGGGCTGGTGGCGGACGGCCGGGACATGGGCACCGTCATCTTCCCGGACGCGGGCCTGAAGGTGTTTCTCACCGCCAGCGCCGAACAGCGGGCTCAAAGACGCCATAAACAATTGATTTCCAAGGGAATTTCTGCTAGCATCGACGACCTTTTGGCAGACCTCAAGGCGCGCGATCACCGGGACATGTCCCGGGCACACGCCCCTTTGAAGCCCGCCGAAGACGCCCAGCTGCTGGACAACTCGGATCTGAGCATCGAAGCCTCGGTGCAACTGGTTCTGGACTGGTGGCAAGGCACACAGGCAGGCCCGGTTCGCTGACCTGCCTTTTCCGATGGCCCAGACGGCCCCGCCGGGTGCTCACAACCCGCAGGCCCGATGGTTCTTTCACCCAACCCGCGGTGTCACGCACCGCACGTCAACGCCGCCCGACCGTCGAAACACCGCGCATCCATGCAATGAGATGCCGCAATCCGTCGACGCCAGGTGGCCATAGGAAATTCAATGTCTGAATCTTTTGCCGCCCTCTTCGAAGAGTCCCTCAAGCGCGCCGAAATGCGCTCGGGCGAAGTCATCACCGCCGAGGTCGTGCGCATCGAGCACAACCACGTGGTGGTCAACGCCGGTCTGAAGTCGGAAGCCTACGTGCCTCTGAACGAATTCAAGAACGACCAGGGCGAACTCGAAGTCCAGGTCGGTGATTTCGTGTCCGTGGCGATCGACTCCGTGGAAAACGGTTTCGGCGACACCCTGCTCTCGCGCGACAAGGCCAAGCGCCTGGCCTCCTGGATGGCCCTGGAAAAGGCCCTGGAATCCGGCGAGTTCGTCACCGGCACGACCTCCAGCAAGGTCAAGGGCGGCCTCAAGGTCATGGTCAACGGCATCAGCGCCTTCCTGCCGGGCTCGCTGGTCGACAGCCGTCCGACCAAGGACCTGACTCCCTACGAGAACAAGACCCTGGAGTTCAAGGTCATCAAGCTCGACCGCAAGCGCAACAACGTGGTGCTGAGCCGCCGCGCCGTGGTGGAAGCCTCCATGGGCGAAGAGCGCGCCAAGCTGATGGACACCCTCAAGGAAGGCGCCATCGTCAACGGCGTGGTCAAGAACATCACCGAATACGGTGCGTTCGTGGACCTGGGTGGCATCGACGGCCTGCTGCACATCACCGACATGGCGTGGCGCCGTGTCCGTCACCCGAGCGAAGTGGTGACGGCTGGCCAGGAAATCACCGCCAAGATCCTGAAGTTCGACACCGAGAAGCACCGCGTCTCGCTGGGCCTGAAGCAGATGGGCGACGACCCCTGGATGGGCGTGGCACGCCGCTACCCGCAAGGCACCCGCATGTTCGGCAAGATCACCAACATCGCCGACTACGGCGCGTTCGTGGAACTCGAACCTGGCATCGAAGGCCTGGTGCACGTCTCCGAAATGGACTGGACCAACAAGAACGTGGCCCCGTCCAAGCTGGTGTCGCTGGGTGACGAAGTCGAAGTCATGGTGCTGGACATCGACGAAGACAAGCGTCGCATCTCCCTGGGCATGAAGCAATGCCGTGCCAACCCCTGGCACGAGTTCGCCGAGCAGACCAAGCGCGGCGACCGCGTCAAGGGCCCGATCAAGTCGATCACCGACTTCGGCGTGTTCGTGGGTCTCGCTGCCGGCATCGACGGCCTGGTGCACCTGTCCGACCTGTCCTGGAACGAGCCGGGCGAAGCCGCCGTGCGCAACTTCAAGAAGGGCCAGGAAGTCGAAGCCATCGTGCTGGCCATCGACGTCGAGCGCGAGCGCATCTCCCTGGGCATCAAGCAGCTCGACGGCGACCCGTTCACCACCTTCGTGTCGGTCAACGACAAGGGTTCCGTGGTGACCGGCAAGGTAAAGACCGTGGACGCCAAGGGCGCTGAAATCGACCTGGGCGAGGACGTCATCGGCTACCTGCGCGCTTCGGAAATCTCCCGCGACCGCGTGGAAGACGCCCGCAACGTGCTCAAGGAAGGCGACGAAGTCACGGCCGTGGTGGTGAACGTGGATCGCAAGACCCGCAACATCCAGCTGTCGATCAAGGCCAAAGACATGGCCGACCAGAACGAAGCCATGGCCAGCCTGAACCAGAACACTGGCAACGCCGGCACGACCAACCTGGGCGCCCTGCTCAAGGCCAAGCTGGACAGCAACAACTGAGATCCCGCCTGAGGCTTCTGCCGGTGCCCTGTGCACCGGCAGGGCCCGGCGCTGCTCCGGACTCCCCAACGCCCGAGATCAGACATGACCCGCAGCGACCTTGTCGAAGCACTGGCCAGCCGCTTCAGCCAGCTCACCCACCGCGATGCAGAGTTCGCCGTCAAGGCGATCCTCGACGCCATGGGTGATGCCTTGGTGAAAGGCCACCGGATCGAGATCCGGGGGTTCGGCAGCTTCTCTGTCAATCGCCGCTCGCCGCGCATCGGACGCAATCCGCGCTCGGGCGAGAGCGTGATGATTCCCGAGAAGCGGGTGCCCCACTTCAAGCCTGGCAAAGCCCTGCGCGAGCAGGTGGATGCCAAGACCGCGGAGATCCTGGGTCGCGAGCCGAAAAATACGGCCTGATCGCTACAATCATCCTCACCACAGAGGGGATGATTTGAAATACCTGACGTGGCTGCTCAACGCAGCCATTTTTTTTGTTCTGTTCGCCTTCGCGCTGAACAATCAGGACACGGTCACCATGCACCTGTTCTTCGGAGCCCGCTGGCAGGCCCCACTGGTGCTGATTCTTCTGTGTGCCCTGCTGCTGGGGGTGATGCTGGGTGTGGTGGTGATGTTGCCGCTGTGGTTGCGGGCCCGCCGACGCCTGCCCGTCACGCCGGCACCTGTGCCCGTACCACCTTCACCGGCTGTCCCCGACGCGGTGTCCACCGCGTCGCGCCCCCCGAATGGAACTTGATCTCACCTGGCTCCTGTGGGGCCTTCCCCTGGCCTTCGCACTCGGCTGGCTGGCCTCTCGGCTGGATCTGCGCCAATGGCGGATGGAAAGCCGCCAGACGCCCAAGGCTTATTTCCGTGGCCTGAACCACCTGCTCAACGAGCAGCAGGATCAGGCCATCGACGCATTCATCGAGGCCGTCCAGGGCGATCCGGACACCGCGGAGTTGCATTTCGCGCTGGGCAACCTGTTCCGCCGCCGGGGCGACTACGACCGCGCCGTGAGGGTGCACGAGCACCTGCTGGCCCGTGCCGACATCAGCCGCAAGGACCGCGACCGGGCCCAGCACGCGCTGGCGCAGGACTTTCTGAAGGCGGGTCTGCTGGACCGTGCCGAATCCGCGCTGCACAAGCTGGAAGGGTCCGCCTACGAGGGCGAAGCCCTGATGGCACTGCTGTTGATCGCCGAGCGCTCGCGAGACTGGCCGCAGGCCCAGGTCCTCGCCCAGCGCCTGGAAGACACCCACCAGGGCAGCTTCACGCCTCGTCTGGCGCATTACCTCTGTGAAGAAGCCGAACTGGCCATGCGCCAGGGCGACGCTGCCGAGGCGCAACGCCTGCTCAACAAGGCGGTGGAGCGCGCGCCCCAGATGGTCCGCGGCTGGATGGCGCTGTCGGCGCTGAAAGCCCAGCAGGGAGATGCCAGGGGCGCATTCGACACACTGCTGCAGCTGGTGCGCCATGCGCCGCAGGGTTTCCCGCTGGCCGCGCGCCCCATCGCCGATCTTTCCATCACCACCGGTCGCCAGCAGGAAGCCATCGCCCTGCTCAGCGAGGCGCAGGCCCACGGTCCTTCGCTGGACATCACCGAAGCGCTGGCCACGTTGAGCGGAAGCGCACCTGCGGCCCGGAGCCATTACCTGAGCCACCTGGAGCGCGAGCCGTCGCTGGTGGTGGCCACGCAGTGGCTGGCTGGTGAAACCCTGTCGGACCCCTCAGCGCAGAAGCGGGTACAGGCGGCGCTCGAGCACGCGGCCGCGCCGCTCAAACGCTACCGCTGCGCCGCCTGCGGGTTCGAAGCGCGCCAGCACTTCTGGCATTGCCCCGGGTGCCAGAGCTGGGACAGCTACCCGGCGCGGCGCGTCGAAGAGTTGTGAGCCCCACGCTCCACCGCTGAAGCGGGTCGCTGTCCGCCGGGTGGGCTGTTCTGCCCTGGGACGACCCGGCGGCAGAACGTCTCACAGCCTCAAGTCACGGTACGCAGCCAGCAGCAAGGTCTCCAGGTCGTGAACCGGCCGGCCAGTCGCCACTTCGACCGCTGCGCGGTACGGCGGCATGTTGGTGCACTCCAGCACCACGGTCTGCACCTGCGGGTGCCGTGACATCAGCTGCACGGCCGCCGCCACCACATCCCGCTGCGCCTGAGCCAGGTCGAGCACCGTGTCGTCCGCCAGAATGCGCGACTGCAGCTCGCAACCAGGGGCGAGCCCTGTCACCGGTGTTCCGTCGGGCACACCCGCTTTTCGCAGCAGCCCCGGGTGCAGGGAAGCCGCATCAAAGGTGACGATGCCCGGTGCAGGCAGCTCGGCACACTGCAGCAGGCTGGAGGTGATCAAGGACACCGAAACGGCCGCCTGCAGCTCGGCCTGCCATGCGGCCAGAAAGCCGCAGCTGGTGGTGATCAGGCGCGCCCCTTCCGCCTCCAGCGTACGGGCGGCATCCACAAAGGGGACGAGCAGTGCCGGGTCCTGTTCCTGGACCACGCGCTGTGCCGAGGCCCCTGGCACGACGCGCAGCCGTGCCGGGATGCCGGCGCGCGCCCACGTCTGCGGGAGCCGACGTCGCCGGGCGGGCGCGGAAAGTGCGTGTCCAGCACGATCACGCCCAGAAAGCCCTGGGCACCGGTGTCCGAAGCATGCATGGCGATAAGCTGTGGGTCCACATCGAAGCAACGAGAAGGTGATTGAAGCATGACGCAGGCCCGACCCGGACAACGTGTGGTGGTGCTGGGCGCAGGCATGGTGGGCATCGCCTGCGCGCTCTCGCTGCGCCAGCGGGGACTGGCGGTCACAGTGCTCGATCCGCTGGGGCCGGGCGCCGCGACTTCGCACGGCAACGCGGGCGTGCTGGCGCGCAGCTCGCTCATGCCGTTCAACCACCCTGGGCTCTGGGCCCAGCTGCCGGCATTGCTGCGCGGGAAGAACCCGGGCTTCCGTTACCACCTGCCCTGGTTGCTGGGCCAGTGGCGCTGGGGGCTCTCGTTCCTCAGCCATGCGCGGGCCTCCGCTTTTCACGAAACCACCACGGCCCTCGATGCGCTGATCCGCTGTTCCGGCGAGGTGCACCGGCGCTGGATGGCCGGGGCCGGCATCGCCCATCGCCGCCAGGACGACGGCTGGCTCTTTCTCTACCGCAGCGAGGCTGGATTCGAGGGTGGCGCCTTCGGCCGCGAGACCCTGGCGCGCTTTGGCGTGGCCACGCGCGCTCTGGATGCCACGGAACTGCACGACCTGGAGCCGCACCTCAAGCCGGTGTTCCGGCGTGCGCTGTGGGTGCAGGACGCCAGCTCGGTCGACAGCCCCGGCGAGGTGGTGCGTGGCTACGCAGCCTGGCTGCAGGCGCTCGGCGGTACCCTGGTCATGGCCAGGGCCACAGGGCTGAGTCGCCACAGCAGCGGCTGGTCGGTGCACACCGGCAGCGGCATCCCGCACGAAGCGGACCACGTCGTGCTGGCACTCGGCCCTTGGTCGCGCGACTTCCTGCACGAGCACTTCGGACTGCGCCTGCCCATGTGTTTTGAGCGAGGTCAGCACAGGCATTTCCAGCCCGCGCAAGGCACGACGCTGAACCGGCCGGTGTACGACACCACCGGCGGCTACGTGCTGGCGCCGATGGCACAAGGTCTGCGCCTCACGACCGGCGTGGAACTCAATGCCCAGCACGCGCCGGCCCACCAGGGTCAGATGGAGGCCGCGGAGCGCGCGGCTCGGGAGGCGATGCCGCTGGGCGACCGAACAGCCGACCCCGACTGGCTGGGCAGCCGCCCCACCCTGCCCGACTGCCGGCCGATGATCGGCGAGTGCCCGGCGCAGAAAGCGTTGTGGCTGGCGCTGGGGCACCAGCACATCGGTTTTTCCACCGGCCCAGGCACCGGCGAGCTGCTGGCGCAGCAGATGCTGGGCGAGCCGCACGCCATCGACCCGCACCCGTTCAGGCCACAGCGCTTCCTGCGCGCCTGATCGGCCCGTTCACATGCTCCCAGGCAACCACATCACGATCTGCGGGAACCAGTACAGCAGGCACACCGCCAGCACCATGAGGAAGAAGTACGGCATGCAGACCCGCGCGATCCAGTTGATCTCGCGCCGCGTCATGCCCTGCAGCACGAACAGGTTGAAGCCCACGGGTGGCGTGATCTGCGCCATCTCGACCACGATCACGATGAAGATGCCGAACCAGATCAGGTCGATGCCCGCGGCCTGCACCGTCGGGATGATCACGCCCATGGTGAGCACGATCATCGAGATACCGTCGAGGAAGCAGCCGAGCACGATGTAGAACAGTGCCAGCGCCACCAGCAGCAGGCCCGGCGACAGACCCAGCGAACCCACCCATTCGGCCAGGTGCCGCGGCAGACCGATGTAGCCCATCGACAGCGTCAGGAAGGCCGCACCGGCGAGGATCAGGGCCATCATGCAGTACAGCCGCGTGGCACCCAGCAGCGCATCGCGGAAACTCCGCCACGAGAGCGACCGCTGGTAGGCCGACAGCAGCAAGGCACCGACCACGCCAATGGCCGCCGCCTCGGTGGCGGTGGCGACACCGACATAGATCGAGCCGATCACGCCACCGATCAGCAGGATCACCGGAATCAGTTCGCTGGAGGCGCGCAGCTTCTCGGAGAAGCTCATGCCCGCATCGGCCTGGGGGATCTTGTCGGGGTTCATCAGCGCCCAGACCATCAGGTAGCCGCTGAACAGGCCCGCCAGCATCAGCCCGGGTATGACGCCGGCGACGAACAGCTTGGCGATGGACACCTCGGCCGCGACGCCATACACGATCATGACGATCGAAGGCGGGATCAGCAGGCCCAGGGTGCTGGCGCCGCCCAGCGAACCGATCACACGCTCGGGCGGGTAGCCGCGCTCGGTCAGCTCGGGGATCGTCATCTTTCCGATGGTCGCGCAGGTGGCGGCGGACGAACCGGACACCGCCGCGAAGATGGTGCTGCCCAGGATGTTGGTGTGCAGCAGCCGGCCCGGCAGCGCGTTCACCCAGGGCGCCAGGCCCCGGAACATGTTTTCGGACAGCCGGGTGCGGAACAGGATCTCGCCCATCCAGACGAACAGCGGCAGCGCCGTGAGCGTCCAGCTGCTGGCCGAGCCCCAGACAGTGACGGCCATGGCGTCGCCCGCGCTGCGCGAGGAAAACAGCTCCATGCCGATCCAGGCCACGCCGGCCAGGGTGAGCCCGATCCAGACCCCGCTGCCGAGCAGCAGGAACAGGGACACGATCAGCAGCCCGGTGACGAGCATCTCATTCATGGTGCGTCTCCGATCCACCAATGTGCTCGCGCTGGCCACGCAGTTCCAGCACCCACTCGTCCACAAACGCAATGAACAGCACCAGCGTGCCCAGCGCCATCGCCAGTTGCGGAATCCACAGCGGCGTGGCGTCGTTGCCGGTGGAGATGTCGTTGAACTCGTGCGACTGCAGCACCAGGCGCAGCGAGAACCAGGCGAACAGCCCGGAGAGCAGCACCGCCGCGCTCAGCGACCACAGCTCCAACCCCCGGCGTGCGCCGCCCGTGAGCTTGCCGAGCACCAGCGTGACGCGGATGTGCTCGTTGCGCTTGAGCGTGTGCGCCAGCGCCAGGAAACCGGCCGCCGCCATGGTGTAACCCGCGTAGGCGTCGGTGCCCGGTACATGGAAGTTGAGCTGGCGTCCCAGCACCGACAGCAGCACCATGACCAGCACGCCGATCATGAACACCGCCGCGAGCCAGGCGCAGCCGTCGTACAGGGCGTTCAGCGCGCGCCGCATGCTGCTGCCGTCGCTCACTTGCGGAACGCGTCGACCAGGGCCTGGCCCTCGGGACCGGCCTTGTCCAGCCACTCCTTGAGCATGGTGTCTCCGACCTTCTTCATGTCGGCCTTGAGCGCCGCGGGCGCGGGCAGGATCTGCATGCCGCCGGCCTTGAGTTTGTCCAGGCTTTCGGTGTTGGCCTTCTTGCTGGCCTCCCAGCCACGTGCCTCGGCGTCGGCCGCGGCCTTGATCACCGCGTCCTGCGTGGGTTTGTCCAGCGCATCGAAGGCCTTTTTGTTCACCAGCAGCGCGTTCTTGGGCAGCCAGGCCTGGGTGTCGTACCAGTACTTCACATGCTCGTACAGCTTGGCGTCGGCGCCGGTGGAACCGCTGGACATCATGCTTTCGGTCACGCCGGTGGCGAAGGCCTGGCTGACTTCGGCGGCCTGCACCGTCACTGGCTGCGCACCCACCAGCTCGGCGATGCGGGCAGTGGCGGGGCTGTAGGCGCGCCACTTGATGCCCTTGAGGTCCGCAGCGCTGTTCAGCGGCTTCTTGCTGTAGACGCCCTGCGGCGGCCATGGCACGGCGAACAGCACCATCATGCCCTGCTCGGCCAGCTTCTTCTCCAGCATCGGGCGCTGCACCTTCCACAGCTTGGCGGCCTCCTCGTAACTGTCGGCCACGAAGGGCAGACCATCGGCGCCGAACAGCTGCCACTCGTTCTGGTAGTTCACCAGCAGGATCTCACCGGCCTGCGCCTGGCCACCCTGCACCGCCCGCTTGATCTCAGGCGCCTTGAACAGCGCGGCGTTGGGGTGCACCGTGATCTTGAGCTTGCCGCCGCTGGCCTTGTCCACTTCGGCCGCGAACTGGCTGATGTTGACCGTATGGAAGTTGGCGGCGGGGTAGGCGGTGGCCAGATCCCACTTGGCCTGGGCGAACGCCGGGGTCGCAGCGAGGGAGGAGAGCGCAATGGCGGCAGCCGCCACGGAGAGTTGGAAGGCGCGACGTTTCATGAAAGCTCCGGTTGCTGGTTGAACGGGCCACGGCGTTGACCGCAGCGGACGGGTGCACGCACTGTAGGGGGCGGGGCAACAGATTGTGACCAGTGTTTTCCCTCATCGTCAACAAATCGTTGGCAATTTGTCGTCAAATACAACCCACACACCCCCCAATCCAGCCCATGGCCAAGACACCCAAAGCAAGCAGCACGCCAGTCACCACCGCACCACGATCGCCCATCGTGTCGTCCGCGCACCTGGTCTCGCCCCAGAGCGCGGAGATGAGCGAGTTCGAGTTTGGCCTGATCGTGGCCAGCAACGCCTTCCACCGCTGGGTGGTGCACTGCATGGCCGCCGCGGGTCTGAAGGACCTGATGCCGCTGGACGTGCTGGTGCTGCACCACGTGACGCACCGGGCCAGGGACAAGCGCCTCTCCGACATCTGTTTCATCATGAACATCGAGGACACGCACCTGGTGAACTACTCGCTCAAGAAGCTGGTGAGCCTGGGCGTGGTGGCGTCCAGCAAATCAGGCAAGGAAGTGACCTACGCGGCCACCGAGTCCGGCGGCGCCTTCGTGCAGCGCTACCGCGAAATCCGCGAGCAGTGCCTGATCCAGGCACTGCACGCCGACGACGCGTTGAACAGGGACATCGGCGAACTGGCGCGGTTGCTGCGTGTGCTCTCGGGCATGTACGACCAGGCCGCCCGGTCTGCGGCATCGCTGTGAGCGGTACGCCCCCTCGTCTGCTGGCTGTCGGCGACAGCGCCTGGACGGTGGAGTTCGGCCACGCCATCGACGACGCCACCCATGCGCGCGTCGTGGGCCTGGCCGATCGGGTCGCAGCGGTCCAACCGCACGAGCCGCTGCTGGCCTCGGTCACCGACGTGGTGCCGACCTTCCGCTCGCTCACGGTGCATTTCGATCCCTGGGCGGGCGAGGCCGCAGCGCTGGGCCGGCAACTGCTGTCCATGGCGCGGGAAGGCCAGGAAGCCGCGCTGCAGGGCCGCCAGTGGCGGCTGCCCGTGTGCTTCGACGAGGACTTTGCACCCGATCTGCCACGCGTGTGCGAACTCAAGCAACTGACCCGCACCGAGGCCATCGACCAGCTGCTGGGCGCCACCTTCCGCGTCTACATGCTGGGCTTCCAGCCCGGCTTCCCCTACATGGGCGGGCTGCCACCTCCGCTGGTCACCCCTCGCCTGCCTTCGCCGAGACAGAAGGTGCCCGCGAAATCGGTGGCCATCGCGCTGGACATGTGCTCTGTCTACCCCTGGGAGAGCCCGGGCGGCTGGAACCTGATGGGGCGCACACCGGTGGTGCTGTTCGACCCCACGCAGACCGCACAGCCCGCCATGCTGGCTGCGGGCGACGAGGTGCGCTGGACCGCTGTCGACCGCAACACCCACGACCGGCTCGCGCGTGACATCGCACAAGGTCTGCCGCGCGAGACCTTCATCAAGGAGCGGGCATGAGCGGCCTGCTCGAAGTCCTCCAGCCGGGTATCGGCACCACCGTGCAGGACCGCGGCCGCCCCGGCCACCGCCACCACGGCCTGCCGCTGTCGGGCTGGCTGGACGCGCCGCTGGCCCAGGCCGCCAATGCGCTGCTGGGCAACGACTTGAACGCCGCCGTGCTGGAGTTGCGCGGCGTCGGCACGGTGCTGCGCGTGCACGGCGGTCCGGTGCGCGTCGCGCTCGCCGGCGACATCGGCGCCCAACGCGCGCGCGAGGACGGCGGGCGTACGCCGCTGACCGCCTGGCAGACCGCCACGCTGCACGAGGGCGAGACGCTGCAACTGGGCTCGGCGGAGAGCGGCTGCGCCTACCTCGCGGTGGCCGGCGGCATCGCCCTGCCCCCGGCCTTCGGCAGCCGCGCCAGCTACTGGCGCGCCGGCCTGTCCGGTGTGCTGGGCCGCGCATTTCAGCCGGGGGACCATTTGCCCTGCGGCGAGGCCGGCGCATGCGACCCGCGCGAGTGGCGCTGCCGCGCGCCCTGGGAACCCGACACCGGCCCGGTCCGCGTGATGGTCGGCCCGCAGGACGACCACTTCACCGCCGACGCACTGGTGAGCTTCTTCGCACAGGACTGGCAGGCCACGCCCGCGCAGGACCGCATGGGCCTGCGCCTGCAGGGCGAGGCGCTGGTCCACGCCAGCGCCGAAGCCGCCGACATCGTGTCCGATGGTGTGACGCCCGGCGTGATCCAAGTACCGGCCAACGGCCAGCCCATCGTGCTGCTGGCCGACGGACAGACCGTGGGCGGCTACCCCAAGATCGCCACCGTCATCACCGCCGACCTGCCGAGGCTGGCGCATCTGCGGCCCGGCACCCGTGTGCGCTTTGCGGCGGTGACCGGGGCACAGGCGCACGAGGCCTTGGTCGCCCAGCGCATGCGCTGGCAACAGTGGCTGAGCGGCCGCGAAGCCTTCCTGCCACCAGGATCGATCGACGAGTCCGCGCTGTACGGCAGCAACCTGATCAGCGGCATGCTCGCCGCCCACCCCGGAGAGGACACCCCATGAGCCCCATCAACCTCAACGCCGACCTCGGCGAAAGCTTCGGCGCCTGGACCATGGGCAGCGACGCCGAACTGCTGCAGGTCATCAACAGCGCCAACATCGCCTGCGGGTTTCATGCGGGTGACCCGGTGGTGATGCGCGAGACCGCGCGACGGGCCGTCGCCAACGGCGTGAGCCTGGGTGCGCACCCGGCCTTTCCCGACCTGCAGGGCTTCGGGCGGCGCGTGATGCAGCTCTCGGCCAAGGAGCTGGAAGCGACCATCCTCTACCAGGTCGGCGCGCTGCAGGCCATGGCCGCCGCCGAGGGCGGCCGCGTCACCCACGTCAAGCCGCACGGCGCGCTCAACAACATGGCCTGCGCCGACGAGGCGATGGCCGCCACGGTGGTGCAGGCCGTGAAGGCGCTGGACCGCGATCTGATCCTGCTCGCACCTGCCCTCTCTGCGCTGGAGCGCGCGGGCGAGGCGGCCGGCCTGCGCGTGGCGCGCGAGGTGTTCGCCGACCGCAGCTACCAGGCCGACGGCCAGCTCACGCCGCGCTCGCAGCCAGGCGCGGTGCTGCACGACGCGGCCGACTGCGTGCAGCATGTGCAGCGCATGCTGGACGCAGGCGGCATCGTCACCGCCGACGGCCAGCGCCTGCCGACCGCCATCCACAGCATCTGCGTGCATGGCGACGGCCCCGGGGCGGTGGCCGCTGCGCGGGCGATCCGCGCGGCGCTGGAAGCGGCCGGCCACCGTCTGGCGGGCCTGCCCGAACTGGTCTGAGAGAGGCCTTCGAGAACCGGGGCCGCCGTGGAGCGGCTCAGGCCCTCACGGGAGCAAGTCTGTCCTGGGGCTGGGCAAGCGCCATTGCAGCGACCGGCTCCGCTGCTGCCCCCAGACGCTGCAGCGATTCAACGGCAGGCGTGTTGGCCGCCTGACGTGCATCCATGGCGCTCTCCTTGAGCCCCACACCATCGAACTCCGCCATGCGAACCTGACCCGCATCCACCCGCAGATGGGTGATGCGCGACAGGCCGGCGTCCCGAGCCCCGAGCGCCACCGCGTGCACCGTGTTCTCCATCCCCTGGTCCCAGGGAAGACCGTGCCGATCGGCCAGCCGCTGCACATGACCCCGGCTGTCGTCGAGCAACTGCCGGACGGGTTCGCTCATGCTTCCAGGATCCAGTGCAGCGCCTTTGCGCGGCTCGCGCTGGGCAGGCTCGCCCGGTTCGAGCGGCCCGCGGATCGTGTCGATGGCATCGCGCGCGTTGCCATCGATCCCGCGAGACACCGCCGTCAGCACACCACGCATCTGGCGCACGTCCCGGCGGTACTCGCCGATCTGCACCGACTGCTGCTGCGCCAGGCTGCGCGCCTGCGGATCGGTCAGGATGGAGCGGTCGGGCTGGCCACTGCCGTCCACCCCCACGAAGTGGTGCATGCTGTGGCTGCCCCCCAGCGCCACCGCCGCGCCGAGGGTGCTGGGCGGGGTCATCCCGGCCGCCCACATCGCCGGAGAGTAGGAACGCAGCGCGTCGCTCCAGTGGGTCCGGTTGTCGTAGCCCTTGGACAGCAGCGTGTTCACCTCCTCGGGCCGGGCATAGATCCGGGTTTCGCCGAAATGAGGGCTGGCCGCGCTCACCGCATCGCCCGCCATCATGTGGTTGATCACCGAGTGCCCTCCTTCGGGAATGCGCCGGCTCAGGCTGACCGCCCCATAGGCGTTGAAGGTTTCGCCCTGGAGGCCAAAGTGGTGGGCGCTGACCTGGGCCAGCGTGCCGCCCAGAGAGTGGCCGGTGGTGGTGACGGGCGACGGCGGCAACCCCGTCCTGGACGCGTCCTTGGATGCCATATCGAGTGCGTCACGCGTCAAAGATATCGCGTCCCCCGCTTGCAGGTTGGACCGCGCGAGCACCATTCCGCCGTCCGCCAAAGCGCCGTCTTTGAGTGCCTCTCGGTCGAACTCTGTTCCTCGATGAGCCACCACCAACTCACCTGTGTCGCGGCGCTGGTAAATCGTGCCCTGGTACCCGGTGTTCGGATTGTCCACATGTGCTCGCACAAAGAACCGAACGCCCCCCGAATCAACGTAGGGCGCTTCTTTGTCGTTGCTCGCATAGGCTCGAGCTGCTGTTCCCTTGTACACATGAAACGACAGGTCGGCGTATTGCTGCGACGTGATGCTCATGGCTTGGCCTTCACAGTGGCAGTGATGGAAAACAGGTTGTTACGGTGCGTCGGGCCGAAGCCTTCGGGGCTCCTATCACCTGCAGCGCTGTTTCCCCCGGGCCCAGGAAGGCGCGGATAGTCCCCCTTCCAGAAATACTGCCGGTAGCTTGCTCCATCCACAAACTCCTTGGCATCCAGCGACACGCCATATCGGGTGTCTTCCTCTGACGTGCCGGCAGCAAAACCCGCCCCCGCTCCCCCCATCTCCCATCGACACACCCCCTTGCCGTAGTAGTCCTCGTCCAGCATGGCATCCAGCGCCACTGTCATCACGAAACGATTCGGACCAGCGGGTGTGAGTGGCAGCGTCATGCCATAAAACGGCGTGCCCCAGGTGCCCGCCCAGGCATTGGTGACAAAGGTGCAGTTGGGTGCCTGCGGCGCGCTGTAACCGGCGCTGCCCCGCACAGCCATCAGCGGCCCGGGGGCATCGTGGATCTCGAACGTGACCTCGAACACCTTGCGGGGCGAGGGATTGAGCTTGAAGAGGTGGGCCTGCTCCGACCGGTCGTTCTTCTGCAAGCCGGTGGGCTGGCCGGTCGCAGCGGATGCGCCCGGCGCAGGCGCGGCGGGGGCCGTGGGCTGGCAGGCCATCAGCGCCCCCCACAAGACGGTGACGCAGGCCAGACGGGCGCCGCGGTTGAAAGGCAACTCATGCACACACACCTCCTTGATGTTTTGTTGACAGGGTCGCTGGTGCACATCTGTCGCCGCCCTGCCCGATCTGATCCGCAAGAAGTATAGGCAAACGCCCAGGCCACTCGACCGGCTCGGTATCATCGAACGCCCAGATCCCAACCCTCTCCCGCCGATGGCAGGGAGGTCGGCCATTGATGGCCGCAACCCAAGGAAATCCGTGTTCAAGAATGTGACGATCTACCGCATCGCGCCCGGCTGGGACGCGACGCTGGAGTCGATGGAAGCCGCGCTGGACGCGGCGCGTTTCGTGCCCTGCAGCGCCTCGCAGGACAAGTCGGTCGGCTGGACCGAACCGCGCGGTGAAGAGCATGGGCCGCTGGTGGAGTCGGTCAATGGCCAGCGCATCCTCAAGCTGCTCATCGAGACCAAGGCCGTGCCCGGCAGCGTGGTGAAGGAAAAGGCCCAGGAAGCGGCCGACCACATCGAGGCCACCACCGGCCGCAAGCCCGGCAAGAAGGAAACCAAGGAACTGCGCGAGGACGCGCTGCAGGCCCTGCTGCCGCAGGCCTTTCCGCGCCGCGGCAGCGTCTGGGTGTGGTTCGACCTGAAGAACGGCCTGCTGGTCACCGACGCAGGCAGCCAGGGCAAGAACGACGAGGTCGTGACCGCCCTCGTGCGCGCCTTCGACGGTCTGGCCCTCACCCTGCTGCAGACCGCGATGACGCCGCAAACCGCGATGACGCAGTGGCTGGCCACCACCGAGCCCGAGAACGACTGGCCCGAGGGCTTCAACGTCGAGCGCGAATGCGAACTGAAATCGGCCGACGAAGAAAAGTCGGCCGTGAAGTTCACGCGCCACCATCTGCTGACCGACGAGGTGCGCAAACACCTCACCGAAGGCAAGCTGCCCACGCGGCTGGCGCTCAGCTGGCAAGGCCGCATCGGCTTCACGCTGACCGAATCCATGCAGCTGAAGAAACTGGCCTTCCTCGAAGGCGTGTTCGACGACCGGCCCAACAACGACGAGAGCGGCTTCGACACCGATGTGGCCCTGGCCACCGGCGAGCTGAGCCAGCTCATCCCGGCGCTGATCGAAGCCCTCGGCGGCGAGATCGAGCCAGGCGCCGCGCTGCCCGGTGCGGAACCCGCAGCGAAGCCGGCCAAGCCCAAGCAGGAAGCCGTCACCGCCGTGGGCGACGGCGACGCGCCGTTCTGACCACGCCACCCGCGCCTGAACCATGCTGCAAGTCCTCGCCATCAGCCTCGGCGCGAGCATCGGCGCGCTCTCGCGCTGGCAGCTGAGCCTGTGGCTCAACCAGGGCCACGCCGTGCTGCCCTGGGGCACGCTGGCGGCCAACTGGATCGGGGCCTGGCTGGTGGGCGTGGCGGTGGTGTTCTTCCAGAGCCAGACCCAGCTTGACCCGGCCTGGCGGCTCGCCGCGGTGACCGGCTTCCTCGGCGCGCTGACCACCTTCTCCACCTTCTCGGCCGAGGTCGTGTCCATGCTGCAGCACGGGCGTTACCTGCTGGCGGTCGGCACCGCCAGCCTGCACCTGCTGGGCTCCCTGGCACTCACGCTGCTGGGCATGAAGATGGCCGGCGCCTGGTGGGGATCGGCTTAGTCGGCGCTCCTGGGCACTGGCACCAAAGGGCTGCCGAACGACCGGGATCAGGCGGGTCGCCTGGCTGTCTTGCGAGCAGGCGCCTTACCCGCAGTCCGCTTGAGCGCCACCATCTGGATCGGGATCAGGTGCGGCAGCTGCCCGGCCACCGAGGCCGACTGGGCCGTGGGCGCGAGCAGGTCGGACAGGGTCACGCCGTCGAGCGCCACCAGAAAGGCCTGCATGGCCCGGCCCAGCGCGCCCTTGAGCCGGCAGTAGCCATCGAGCCGGCAGGTGTTGCTGTGGCCGTCGAAACACTCCACCAGATTGAGGTCGGGTTCGGTCTCGCGGATCACCTGGCCCAGGGTCAGCCGGCGCGGGTCGGCCATCAGCCGCAGGCCGCCCCCACGCCCCCGCGTGGTGGCGAGCCAGCCATGGCCCGCGAGGATCATCACGATCTTGGTCAGGTGGCTGCGCGAGATGCCGTGCGCCTCGGCGATCTCGCTGACGGTGGGCGGCAAGGCACGGCCTTCGCAGGCCGCGCAATACATCAGCACACGCAGGCTGTAATCGGTCCACTGGGTCAGTCGCATCGGTTCGCCGTCTCGCTCGGATACAGGCCAGGGTAGCCTGTGGGGCATCACTCTACCCCGATTGTCCGCGCGACTGGCGGCCGATCATTTGATGCAGCGCACCTGCCGTGCACCGTCGCCCGGTCAGCCCTTGAGCACGGCGCCCGCGCCGTCGCGCACCTGCAAGTCGATGGCGATGCCTTGGCGCACGCTCATGGACACGGTGCAGAACTCCTCGAACTGCGCCAGCACGCGGTCCAGGTGCTCCAGTTCGGCGGCGGTCTTGCCCA
Source organism: Hydrogenophaga pseudoflava (assembly GCF_031020795.1). Taxonomy (GTDB): domain Bacteria; phylum Pseudomonadota; class Gammaproteobacteria; order Burkholderiales; family Burkholderiaceae_C; genus Hydrogenophaga; species Hydrogenophaga pseudoflava_A. The sequence continues at coordinate 274,191 of NZ_JAVHJP010000004.1, read as the reverse complement.
GTTCCAGCTGCACATGGATGCGCTGGATGCGCAGGCGCTTGTTCTCGTTGCGGCCCATTTCCGGTGTGGCGGTGGCGGTCAGCGCGCCCGGGTCCTGCCTGAACTTCTGGAGCGCGAACAGCAAGCTGGCGCTCAGGCAGTTGGCCACCGCGGCCAGCAGCAGGTGGTCGGGCGCGGGACCGCTGCCCTGCCCCAGCGGCGCGGGCTCGTCGACCAGCAGGTGCGGCAGGGCCTCGCCGAAGTCGACGAGGAACTGGTAACCGGACTGGCGGGTGATGGTGACACTGGCGTTGTCGCTCATGGCTGGTTCCGATGAAGTGGGGCAGATCGCTTCATCTTATCCATTCTCCCCGGGGTATTTGAAATCACCCTGCTTTCTGCACCGCGACCGCGCAGTACTTGAACTCCGGGATCTTGCCGAAAGGGTCGAGCGCCGCGTTGGTCAGCAGGTTCGCAGCGGCCTCCGAGTAAGCGAAGGGAATGAACACGCAGCCGGCGGCCGTGCCGTTGTCCTGGCGCACGCGCAGCGTCACCTCGCCCCGGCGCGAGCGCACGGTGATGCGCTCACCGGGATTCACGCCCAGCCGCGCCAGGTCGGCGCTGCCGACGCTGGCGGTGGCCTCGGGCTCCAGCGCATCCAGCACCGTCGCGCGGCGCGTCATGCTGCCGGTGTGCCAGTGTTCGAGCTGGCGGCCGGTGATCAGCACCATCGGGTAGTCCGCATCGGGCGTTTCGTCGGCTGGCAGCAGCTCGGTGGGCACCAGGCGCAACCGACCGTCGGTGGTCGGGAAGCGGTCGATGAAGACGATGGGGTGGCCCGCGTCGTCGTCGCTGAGGCAGGGGTAGGTCACGCTGCCCTCGCGCTCCAGCCGCTCCCAGCGGATGCCGCCGATGGCGGCGTGCATGGCCTGGCGCATCTCCTCGTAGACCGCGGCCACACCGTGGTGATCGCCTTCGTAGCGCCATTGCAGGCCCATGCGCTGCGCCATCTGCTGGATGATCCAGAGGTCGGCGCGCGCCTCGCCCGGCGGGTCGATGGCCTGGCGGCCCAGCTGCACCATGCGGTCGGTGTTGCTCACGGTGCCGGTCTTCTCTTGCCAGGCGCTGGCAGGCAGGATCACGTCGGCCAGCCAGGCGGTCTCGGTCATGAAGATGTCCTGCACCACCAGGTGTTCCAGCGAGGCCAGCGCGTGACGCGTGTGGTTCAGGTCGGGGTCGCTCATGGCCGGGTTCTCACCCATGATGTAGAGGCCGCGCAGCTTGTGCGGGTCGCTGTCGTCGGCCAGCGCCTTGTCCATCAGCTCGACCACGGTGTAGCCCGGCGCGCGGTCCAGCGGTGTGCCCCAGAAGTCCTCGAACCAGGCGTGGGCCATCGCGTTGTCGACCCGCTGGTAGTTGGGGAACATCATCGGGATCAGGCCCGCGTCGCTGGCGCCCTGCACGTTGTTCTGCCCGCGCAGCGGGTGCAGTCCGCTGCCGGGTTTGCCGATCTGGCCGGTGATGGCGCACAGCGCGATGAGGCAGCGCACGTTGTCGGTGCCGTGCACGTGCTGGCTCACGCCCATGCCCCAGAGAATCATCGCGGCCTTCGCGGTCGCGAACGCACGCGCCACCTCGCGGATGGTCAGCGCGGGAATGCCGCAGACCGGCGCCATCGCCTCGGGACTGAAGCGTGCCACGCTCTGCGCCAGCTCCTCGTAGTGGCTGGTGCGCTGGGCAACGAAGTCCTGGTTCACCAAGCCCTCGTCGATCACGGTGTGGATCATGGCGTTGAGCAGGGCCACGTCGGTGTCGGGCCGGAACGGCAGCGTGCGCCAGGCGTGTTTTCCGATGTCGGTGATGCGCGGGTCGGCCAGCACGATGCGCGTGCCGTTCTGCGCCGCGTTCTTCATCCAGGTCGCAGCCACCGGGTGGTTCACCGTGGGGTTGGAGCCGATCACCAGGATCAGCTCGGCGTGCGCCACGTCGTTCACCGGGTTGCTCACCGCGCCCGAGCCCACGCCTTCGAGCAGCGCCGCCACGCTGGAGGCGTGGCACAGGCGGGTGCAGTGGTCGACGTTGTTGGAGCCGAAGCCGGTTCGCACCAGCTTCTGGAACAGGTAGGCCTCTTCGTTCGTGCCCTTGGCCGATCCGAAGCCGGCCAGGCTCCTGGGACCGTGGGTGTCGCGCAATGCCTTGAGCGGGCCCGCGGCCAGCTCAAGGGCCTCCTCCCAGCTCGCTTCGCGGAAGGTCTCGCGCCAGTCGGCGTCGCGCGGCGGAATGGCGTCGCCGTGTTTGGGCACGCCCTCGCGGCGGATCAGCGGCACCGTCAGGCGCCCCGCGTGGTGCACGAAGTCGAAACCGAAACGGCCCTTGACGCACAGGCGCCCGTGGTTGGCCGGTCCGTCGCGGCCCTCGACCGCCACGATCTGGTTGTCTCGCACCTTGTAGCTCAGCTGGCAGCCCACACCACAGAACGGGCAGACCGAGTCCACCGAGCGGTCCACGGCCTGCGAGCCCACCAGGCTCTTGGGCGAGAGCGCGCCGGTCGGGCAGGCCTGCACGCATTCGCCGCAAGCCACACAGCTGCTGTCGCCCATGGGGTCGGCCATGTCGAACACGATCTCGGCGTGGCCACCCCGGCCGGAAAAACCGATCACACCGTTGACCTGCTCCTCGCGGCAGGCGCGCACGCAGCGCCGGCACTGGATGCAGGCGTCGAGGTTCACCGCCATCGCCGGGTGCGACAGGTCGGGCGCGGGCTGCTCGCGCCGCAACGCCTGCAGCGCAGGACGCACCGAGACCGCCTCGCGCTGCGCCCAGTCGCTCAGCTCGCCATGCGGCTGATGGCCTTTGTCGTCGACCCACTGGTGGCCCTGGTCGGGCATGTCGGACAGCAGCAGCTCCAGCACCATCTGGCGCGACTTCTTCGCGCGCAGGCTGTCGGTCAGCACCTTCAGGCCCGGCGTCACGCTGCGGCAGCAGCTGGCGGCCAGTGCGCGCTCGCCCGCGACCTCGACCACACAGGCGCGGCAGTTGCCGTCGGGCCGCAGCGGGTCGCTGTGGCAGAGGTGGGGCAGTTCGGTGCCGTGGCGCTTCGCGGCGTCGAAAACCGATTCGCCCTCATAGGCCTCAACGGCCCGACCATCGAGTTCGAAGGCCACACGGGCCGGCATGAGCTGTTCGGGGCTCAGCGGGCGGTTCATGCCGCACCTCCGACTTCGTGCGCAAAGTGCTTCAGCACCGAGCGGATCGGGTTGGGCGCGGCCTGGCCCAGGCCACAGATCGAGGCGTCGCCCATGACGTCGCCGAGGTCGCGCAGCGTGCCCTGGTCCCACACGTCGGCCTCCATCAGGCTCGCGGCCTTGTCGGTGCCGACGCGGCAGGGTGTGCACTGGCCGCAGCTTTCGTGCTTGAAGAAGCGCATCACATTGAGCGCGGCGTCGCGCGCGCGGTCGTGCTGGCTCAGCACCATCACCGCGGCCGAGCCGATGAAGCAGCCATGCGGCTGCAGGGTGTCGAAGTCCAGCGGGATGTCGGCCATGTGCGCGGGCAGGATGCCCCCGCTGGCGCCGCCAGGCAGGTAGGCGTAAAGCGTGTGGCCCTCGGCCATGCCGCCACAGAACTCGTCGATGAGCTCGCGCAGCGTGATGCCCGCGGGCGCCAGCTTCACGCCAGGCTCGCGCACCCGGCCACTGACGCTGAAACTGCGCAGGCCCTTGCGGCCATGGCGGCCGTGCGAGGCGAACCAGTCGGCGCCGCGCTCAATGATCTCGCGCACCCAGTAGAGCGTCTCGAAGTTGTGTTCCAGGGTGGGCCGGCCGAACAGGCCCACCTCGGCGATGTAGGGCGGGCGCAGGCGCGGTTCGCCGCGCTTGCCCTCGATGCTTTCGATCATCGCGGACTCCTCGCCGCAGATGTAGGCCCCCGCGCCGCGCCGCAGCTCGATGGCCGGCAGCGGGCACGGCGGGTCGGCCTGCAGCGCGGCGATCTGCTCCTGCAGCAGCGCGCGGCAGTCGTGGTACTCGTCGCGCAGGTAGATGTAGACCTTGTCAATGCCCACCACAGCAGCGGCCACCAGCACGCCTTCCAGGAAGCGGTGCGGGTCGCGCTCGAGGTAGTGGCGGTCCTTGAAGGTGCCAGGCTCGCCCTCGTCGATGTTCACGGCCATCAGGCGCGGCGCCGCGAAACCACGCACGATGCGCCACTTGCGCCCGGCCGGGAAACCGGCGCCGCCCAGGCCGCGCAGGCCGGCGTGTTCCAGCGTCTGGATCAGGGCCTCGGGGTCGTGCGCGCCCTGCGCAACCGCCGTCGCGAGCCGGTAGCCGCCGCCGGCGCGGTAGGCAGCGAGATCGGTGAAGCCCGGCACACGTTCGCGCGGCAGGGACTCGCCCGCGAGCACGCGGTGCGCGAGCGCTTCGACCACCGCCTCATCGGCGTGCGGCACCGCCGCCTGCGCCACCTGGGCCACCGGCGCCTGGGCGCAGCGGCCCAGGCAGGGCGCGGCCTGCACCCGCACACCCTCGCCCAGCCGCGCGCGCAGGCGCTGCAGCAGATCGGCGCTGCCGGCCAGGCTGCAACTGAGCGAATCGCAGACCCGCACCGTGACCGCAGACCCCGGCTCGCCGCCGCGCAGGACCTCGAAGTGGTGGTAGAAGCTCGCCACCTCGTACACCTCGGCCACGGGCAGGTTCATCTCCTGCGCGAGCGCCACCAGCAGCGCCTCGGGCAGGCCGTGGTGGGCGTCGTTGACGGTGTGCAGGTGCTCGATCAGCAGATCGCGGCGATGGCCCTCGGCGGGCCGCACCCCGATCAGGACGCGCAGCGCCTGCAGGGCCTCGGGCGTGGCCTGGCGGCCCTTGAGCCGGTCGCGGGCGCGCTGGTGTGGGCGGGCCCCGGCAGCGGCAGTGCCGACTGGTGTGATCGGGATGGTGCGAGTGACGGACGAGTGCATCGCCGCACTGTGTCCGCTGTGCCTCGCGCCGTCAAATTGCTTTGCGACATGGTTTCATTCAAGTCTTGAATGAACCGCTGCTCGCCGCCAGCTCGCTGCGCCAGTCCGCGTCGCGGGCCAGCGCCAGCGCAGCTTCCTGCACCCGCGTGAGCGCCACCTCGCGGCGCACCAGAAAACCGACCGGTGTCTGCACCTCGGGTTTCACCAGTGGCCGGAACAGCAGGCCGGGCTGATCGCGCAGGCTGGACACCAGGGCACCGGGCATCACGCTGGCCAGGGAGCCCGCCCGCACCGCCAGCGCCAGCGAGAGCACGGAATTGGTCTCCATCACCGGCTGGACCGCCACGCCGGCGCGGGCGAACGCGGCATCCACGATGCTGCGGTTGTGCATGTCGGGCGTCAGCAGGCAGAGGCCCCGTCCGGCCGTCTCGGTCCAGGCCAGCGGCTCGCCCACGCGGCTGGCAGGCGGCGACTTGGCGCGCGCCGACCGGGGCGCCTGCGTGACCAGATACAGCCGCTCCTGGTACTGGGGCACGACCTGGAAGCCACTGCCCCGGGCACTGACCCGCTCCAGGAAGCCCAGGCCCAGGTCCAGCGTCAAAGCCTTCAGGCCGGCTTCGATCTCGCCCGAGGGCAGGGACAGGAGCACCGGTGCGATGCCCGGATGGCGCGCCTGCAGCAGCGTGCAGAAGCGGGTGGCCACCGGCACGGCCGATGGCACCACCCCCAGCCGCAGGCGGCCCACGGGCTGGTCCTGCTGGCTGGCCAGGGTCTGCTGAAGGGCCTCGTGTTCGCGCAGCATGCGGCGAGCCGTGGCAAGCACCTGTTCGCCTTCGGGGGTCAGGCCGGAGTAGGTGCGCCCGCGGCGCACGATGGGCGCGCCCAGCTCCCGCTCCAGGGCGCGCAGCGCGTTCGACAGCGCCGGCTGGGTGATGTGACAGGCCTTGGCGGCCCGGTCAAAGTGGCGGTGGTCGTGCAGCGCCACCAGGTAGCGCATCGAGGTCAGCAGGTTCATGGCCCTGCAGCCTAGCAGGACGCGCCCCGCCGCGCGGTGTCTCAGTACCGGACGTTGCTGCGGTCGATCGCCAGGCCAGCGATTTCGCAGGAGAAGGTCTCCAGCCCGTTGGCGCGCACCACGTGTCCGCGGGCCAGGCTCTCGTAAGCCTTGCGCTTCTCGGCCGGCACATGGGCCTTGAGCAGGCCGGCCTTTTCCTCCGCGGTCAGCGACTTGTCCAGCAGGCGGCTGGCGCGGCTCTCGAAGCAGGACTCCGCATTGAGATACCTTGCGGCCAGTTCGCTCTGGTACTTGCCCGCCCGCAGGCTTTGCTCGACGGTCTGCTTGTAATGGGACACGTAGGCACTCGCGGCCTCGTTGACCTCGGGGTGCTGGAACTGCGTGATCTGTGCCTGGAACACCGGTTGGGCTGGCGCCGCCGAGGTGGTGGCCACCGGTGCGGTGGAACAGGCGGTCAGCGCCAGGAAGGCGCTGGCGGACAGCAGCGCGGTCGAGAGCTTCATGTCAATCCCTTTCGAGCGTTGGACTTCGGTACCAGCCCCGGTCAGAGGCTCGGATCTGTGAAGTACATCGGCGCAGAAGAGAAAAAATTCACGCTCCAAACAAAGCTTTACAACAGAACCCAAAGTGTTCAGGGTCCCGGCGGCAGCGACACGAAAGTTCAACCTCCCCCACGCTGGAGGCTCAGGTCGAAGGGCTTCATGAAACGTCGTCGCTGTTCGGCATCCAGTCCGCGGAAGGCGAACACCACCTTCAGCCGTTGCATGCGCAGCAGCGCGATGCGGCGCTCGGGCAGGGGTTCCCAGGCGATGTCGAGCGCACCTGGGGCAATGTCCACGGTGATGCGCCGGCCCTCGTGAAGCCAGACATGCCCGCCGAGCGCGCGTGGCATCCAGCCCAGCCACTCGGCCTCGCTGCAACCGACGTCGCGTTCGAAACGCTCGGGGTAGTCCGACTGCATGGACGTGGGTCAGCGCTCAGCCACCGGCGATCGGCGGCCAGATGGCGAGCACGTCGCCCTCGCTCAGCGTCGAACTCAGGCGCTGCTCGGGTGCGACGTATTTGCCGTTGACCAGCACCAGATGCACCAGCTTCGGCGGCAGACCGAAGGGCTCGATGATCTGGCTGATGGACGCGTCCGGCGCAACATCCAGTTCGATCTGGTTGCTGCGCCGGGCGTCGGGCGGCAGGTGGTCGGTGAGCGTGGCAAAGAGCTTGAAGGTGATCTTCATGCCCGGATCATGCCCTGCGCCGCTGGTCTGCGGCGCCACTCCAGTGGCCTTGGCCCTGCGCCGCCGACAGGTAAGCGTCCATCAGCTTCGTGGGGTCGGCCAGCAGACGGTCCTTCCACTCGCCCAGCTTCACCTGCCCTTCGACCAGGCCGCGCATCACACCCACATGCTCGGTCCAGCCCACGCTGTTGCAGCCCACCATCTGGTCGCCCTTGAACTGCAGGCTCAGGTGCCGGTGGTTGGCCTTGTCGGTCAGCTCCACGTGCTGGCCGCCCGGCAGACCTTCCCAGTTGCCGAAGCTGCTGGAGATCAGGCCCAGGGTGTCGAGCACGTTGATCTGGGTCACGCCCATCAGTTCGGCCTTCTGTCCCACCATGTTGAGCGCGGCCACCCGCGCCTGCTCGGCCGCGTTGGGCTGGATCGCGCTGACGATGGTCTTGCCGCTGACCTTGTCGAAGGCCTCGGCGCAGTCGCCCGCGGCGTAGATGCCCGGGACGTTGGTCTGCAGGTGTTCGTCGGTCAGCACGCCCACCAGGCAGCGCACGCCGGAGTTCTCCAAAAAGCCGATGTTGGGTCGCACGCCGGTGGCGCTGATGACCAGATCCGCTTCGAGCTGCTGGCCGGTGGACAGGCGCACGGTCATCTTGCCGCTGGGTGCGCTGCTCTGCCCGATGCCGACCACCTCGGCGATCTTGCCGAGCAGGCCTTTTTCGGCACCGGTGACGCGTTCGATGGCCTCGACCCGCGCGCCGGTGTAGACCTTCACGCCCTTGGTCTCACACCAGTCCTTGATCATGCCGCCGGCCGTGGGGCCCATCATGCGCGGCACCATGCGGTCGCCCATCTCCACCACGGAGAGTTCGACGCCGCGCTGCTGCAGCGCTTCCATGATGATGCAGCCGATGAAGCCTGCGCCCATCTGCAGCACCTTGGCACCGGGCTTGGCGAGATTCGCGATCGCGCGTGCGTCGGCCAGGGTCCAGCAGCTGTGCACGCCGGGGCCGTTGATGCCGGGAATCGGCGGGGTCGCGGGCGAGGAACCGGTGGCGATCAGCAGCTTGTCGAAGGTGATGGTGTGGCCGTCGCTCAGTTCGATGGTCCGCTTGGCCGAGTCCAGCACCTTGGCGCGCACACCACGCTTGACCGTGACATTGAGCTTCTCGAAGTGCCCGGCCGTGTGGCGCAGGTGGGTGCCGTCCTCACCGACCTTGCCGATCAGCAGGTAGGGGATCGCCATGCGCGAGTACGGCGCTTCGTTCTCGTCACCGATGACCGTGATCTGGTCCTTCGGTGCGTGCTTGCGGATGGTTTCGGCCGCGATGACGCCGGCCGGGCCGGCGCCGAGGATGACGTGGTGGGTCATTTTTGTGTTCTCCGGAAATAAAAGAAGCGGTCACAGGGACCGCTTCTCCTTCTGCTCAGTCCCGATGCGCAGGATCAGAGACCCAGGCGCGCCTTGGTGTCCGCCGTCGGACGGCCTTCGCTGTCCCAGCCGCGCACCTCGTAGTACTTGGGCAGCATCTCGCCGAGCTTGCTGACCGTGCCCTTGCCCGGGCCGGTCTTGGCGGCTTCGGTCAGCAGGCGCTTGGGCAGGTTGTCGTCGGCCTTGGTGAAACCGGCGGCGTTGTTGAACTCGCGCTCCATGTTCCAGATGCGCTCGCCGATGTGGTTGAGGTGTTCCATCGTGAACTCCTCGCCGCAGGCGGCCTGCACCTGCGGTGCCACGTCGGCCAGGGTCCAGGCGAAGCTGGTGAAGATGCAGATGCCGGCGGAGTCAAAGGCCGCGGTCGCGTCCTGGAAGGCCTTGACCAGTTCGGGCTTGCCCGCGCTCTCGGACGGCTCGGTCTTGACCGGGATGCCCAGCACTTCGGAGGCGATGGTGTAGCCGCGCAGGTGGCAGGCGCCGCGGTTGGACGTGGCGTAGGCCAGGCCGATGCCCTGGATCACACGGCCGTCGTAGGCCGGGAACTCCTGGCCCTTGACGCTCATGGACAGGTCCGGGTGGCCGTACTTGGCGGTCAGGCGCTTGGAGCCCATGCCGATCTCCTTGCCGAAGCCTTCGCCGCGGGCGGTCATCACCGCGAGTTCGCACAGGGCCTTGGCCGAACCGAACGGCGCCTCGATGCCGATCTGCTCCTTGGTCAGCACGCCCATTTCGTACAGCTCCATCACCGCACCGATGGTGGCGCCGAAGCTGATCGGGTCCATGCCCTCTTCGTTGCAGATCAGGTTGGCGAACTGCAGGGCTTCGAGGTCGTTCACGCCGTTGGCGGCGCCCAGGGCCCAGGCGGCTTCGTATTCCAGACCGCCGGACGCACCCCAGTACTCGGGCTTGTTCTGCACCGAGAAGTGACCTTCGTCGATCTTGCTGATGCGGCCGCAGGCGATGGTGCAGCCGAAGCAGGCCTGGTTGGTCACCAGGTGCTTCTTGCCGTCGGTGGCGCGCGGCGTGGCCATGGCTTCGGCCGAGATGTCCTTGGCGCCTTCGAACTGCACGTCGCGGTGGTTGCGCGTGGGCAGGCCGCCGATTTCGTTGATCACGTTCATCAGCACCTGGGTGCCGTAGGTGGGCAGGCCCTGGCCGGTGACGGCGTTGTCGGCCAGCACCTTCTTGGCGGCCTTGGCGGCGGCCATGAAGGCCTTGGGATCGCGCACATTGCCGACACCCTTGGTGCCGCGCACGGCGATCGCCTTGAGGTTCTTGCTGCCCATGACGGTGCCCACGCCCGAGCGGCCGGCCGCGCGGTGCAGGTCGTTCACCACGGCGGCGTAGAGCACGCCGTTCTCGCCCGACTTGCCGATGCTGGAAACGCGCAGCAGCGGATCCTGCAGGCTGGACTTGAGCATCTCTTCGGTCTTCCAGACGCTCTGGCCCCACAGGTGACCGGCGTCGCGCAGCTCGGCCACGTCGTCGTTGATGTAGAGGTAGACCGGCTTGGCCGACTTGCCTTCGAAGATGACCATGTCCCAGCCGGCCATCTTCAGCTCGGCGCCCCAGTAGCCGCCCGAGTTGGAGCAGGCGATGGCGCCGGTCAGCGGCCCCTTGGTGACCACGGTGTAGCGGCCGCCGGTGGAGGCCATGGTGCCGGTCAGCGGGCCGGTGGCCCAGATGATCTTGTTCTCCGGCGACAGCGGGTCGACCTTGGGGTCGATCTCGCTGGTCAGGTACTTGGTGGCGAGTCCGCGCGAACCCAGGTAGGCCTTGGCCCACTCCATGTTCAGCGGTTCGGAGGTGACGGTGCCCGCGGTCAGGTTGACGCGGAGGATTTTTCCAGCCCAAGACATGTTGATGCTCCTTGTATGTGTTGGGGGATCAGGCGGCCGCCTGGTTGCCCAGCTTGTCGGCCCACTGCTTCATCTTGTCCATGCCGGTCCAGTTGGCGTCGACAAAGGTGATGGCACCGGTCGGGCAGGCGTCGGCGCAGGCCGGGTCACCGCCGCAGAGGTCGCACTTCTGGACCTTGCCGGTTTCCTGCACGTAGTTGATCGTGCCGAAGGGGCAGCTGATCGTGCAGACCTTGCAACCCACGCAGGTGGTCTCGTTCACCACCTTGGCGCCGGTCGCCTTGTCCACCGTGATGGCCTCCACCGGGCAGGCGTGCAGGCACCAGGCCTCGTCGCACTGGGTGCAGGTGTAGGGCACTTTCTTGCCGGTGTGGTGGAAGTCGAACACCTTGATGCGCGACTTCGAGGTGGCGTAGGTGCCGTAGTTCTCGAAGGAGCAGGCCATTTCGCACTGCAGGCAGCCGGTGCACTTGTCGGCGTTGATGTGGAGTGTTTTCTGCATGTAGTTTCTCCGGTGGTGGGGCACACATGGACCGTTGGCAGGCCTATGACCATGTGTTCATACGATTGTTGATGTGATGCAGTGGTGTTTCCTCAGGGTTTACCCCGGCACCGGTTTGTCCGCATCAGAAAGTCTCAGTTTGAGACGTGATTGTTGCAACGCAGCAGGACCAAGCAGCCCGGTACAGAAAACCCGCCAGGCCAACCGGATCGGCCGCACACCGCACAATGCGCGGCTTCAGGAGACCCGCACGTGGAAAGCATCGATCTCAACGTCCTTCGTCAACTGCACCAGTGGCGCCAGCAAGGGCAGCGCGCGCTGCTGGCCCCGGTGATCCGCACATGGGGTTTCTCGCCCCGCCCGGTCGACTCGATCATGGCGCTGTGCGAGACCGGCTCGGTCTCCGGCGGTCGCATCGAGGACGACCTGATCCACCGCTACCGCCACGCGGGCGGGCCGGTGGGCGCCGACACCCACGACACCCACGACGGCCCGCCGGAGCGGGTGACTTACGGCGTCAGCGCCGACTAGGCCCACCGCTTCGGCCTGCCCTGGGTGGCACGCTGGAGCTGATGCTTGAGTTCAACCCCGACGCTGATGCGCTGGCGACGCTGGTGTCGGCACTGGGCGCCGGGCGGCTGATGCAGCGCAGCACCGACCTCGTCACCGGCCAGGTCGCGGTCACACCCTGGGAGCGGCCGGAGGCCCTCAGTGTCGACCGCCGCAACAACGAGGCCCGGCGCGCCCGCATGATCGAACACTTCGACCAGACCGAACAGAGCCTGGCTGCGATGCGCCGAGGTGCTGGCGGTGAAGAACGGCGTGGCGCTGCCGCGCGACGCGCAGGTCGGTCCGGCCAAGGACCAGCTCCATCCCCGCCGTGCCGACGAGAGCGGCGCGGTCTGCTTCAGCGCGGCGCGTGGCATGTGAATTGCGGTTGACGGCCGAAGAGACGCTTTGTCCGGGGCCCGGCCCCTGCCACTGTCTCAATCTGCAACACTACTGTTCCGCCCCACGAACGCCGAGGCCGATGTGACCACCACTGTCCATTCCCCCCTGCTCCCTGAACAGCGACTGGCCCTCATCGAACGGGCGCGCCTGTCGGTGCTGGAGGCGCGCGACAGCGCCCCCTCGCCATGGCTGGCCGCGCCCATCGAGCGCTCCTGGCGGCGTTGTCTGGCCATGGGGCAGGACCCGCACCAGCGGGTGGCCTTCGAGCCGGTCTCGGCCGGCGCCGTGCGCCAGGCCCTCGAGGCAAGCCAGCCCCTGATCCAGGCCGCCACACCGGTGATCCGTTCGCTTTCCCGGGCGATGGTGCACACCCGCTACTTCGCCATCCTGACCGATGCGCGCGGCACCGTCATCGACGTGGACGGTCCGGTCGACCGCAACAACCCGAAGGCCGCGGCCATCGCGCGCGTCGGTGTGGACCTCTCCGAGCGGGCTGTGGGCACCACCGCCATCGGTGCCACGCTGACGGACCTGGAGTCGGTGTGGCTGCACCGCGGCGAGCACTTCTTCCATGACAACGGCGCCTTCAGCTGCGCCGGCGCGCCCATCTGGGGGCCGGACGGTCACTGCGTCGGCATGCTGGACCTCACCGGCATCGACGTGGCCGAGCAGCCGGCGCTCAAGCACCTGGTGACGCAGTCGGCGCGCAGCATCGAAAACGCACTGACCACCTCGCGTCCGCACCGCATGTTGCTGCGCCTGAACTGGCCAGGCCGCGTGCTGGGTGACGACAACGACGGCCTGGTCTGCGTGGACGACGACGGTCGCATCATCGGCGCCAACCGGGCCGCGTCCGACATGCTGGGCCTCATGCCGCAGCAGGGCGCGATGCACTGCAGCGAAGTGTTTGCCGTGCCCACCGACAGCCTGTTCGACGCCGCCCGCGCGCAGCGCCCGGCCTTCGAGGTGCCGCTGTGGTCCGGGCTGCGGCTGCAGCTGCTGTCGCAGGGCCCCGGCCGCGTCTCCGGTTCGCCGCGGCCGGCCAGCCACAGCGTGCCGCTCAAGGACGTCGAGGCCGCCCTCATCCGCCGGGCGGTGGAAGACGCGCGCGGCAACGTCATGGAAGCCGCTCGCGCGCTGGGCATCAGCCGCGCGACGGTCTATCGGAAGTTGACCAAAAAGAAGGTCTGACCGGCGCGGGGCGCGCCGGTCAAGGCGCGGTCAGGGTGAGCCCGTGTTGCTTGAACATGGCCAGCAGCTCGCCGCTCTCGCGCAGCGATTTCAGCGCCGCATCCAGCGCAGCGCCCAGGTCCTTGTGGGCCGCCTTGATGGCCATGCCCACCGGCCAGCCGGTGTCGGCGATGCCATTGTTGAAGTTGAGCTTGGAGAGCGGGAACTGCTCCACCGACGCCTTGCGCTCGAACAGCGCGGCCTCGGCCTGCGCCCGCAGCACAAAAGCCCCCGCGGCCTTGCCGTCGATCACCGCCTGCGCGGCTTCGACACCGGACGGGTAGATGGACACCTGGTTGCGCAACAGGCCGCCACCATAGCCCATGAGCACGCTGGCCGCGCCCGCGCCCCGTTCGGCCGCCAGCGGCAGGCCCTTGAGGTCTTCGGGAGTGGCAGCGGACGCCTGGCGCCGGCTGTCGAGCAGCAGAACATTGGACTGGCGCATGTAGGGCGCCATGATCGTGACCTGCGGATTGCCGTTGGCCAGGAAGCGGTCGGCCGGCACCTGCAGCATCACGTCGGCCGGGCCGTAGCCCAGGTAGTGGCCGCGCCAGACCATGTTGCGCAGGTCGTCGTTCATGTTCTCGCCCGCGTCGAACGGCAACAGCGAGAGCTTGAGGTTCATCTGCCGGGCCAGCGCCTCGGCCAGCGAAACGTCCAGGCCCTTCATGTCGGTGGCCGGGCCGCTGGAGAACGGCGCATTGTCCTTGTACACCGCGACCTTGAGCGCCCCGTTGGCGCGGATGCGCGCCAGGTCGCTCAGGTCGGTCTGCGCCCGCACCGCCCACGGCATGGCCAGCGCGGCCGGCAGCAGCGCCAGGGCGTCGCGTCGGCGCAGACCCGTGGAAGGCTTGAGGGTGGAATCGGTCATGGGTCTTGCCTCTTCGGTGGTTGTTGCGGCCGGCGGCCCGGCCGATGGCGCGGGCTCAGGGTTCGCGGCGCGTCTCGATATAGGTGCGGATGGTCCAGATCGCTTCCTGCGTCAGCGTACCTTCAAACGGCGGCATGTACACGCGCCCGTCGCGCACACGGCCCCGGCGCACGGTGGAGATGAAGTAGTCGTCCATCTCCTTGAAGCAGGCGGCCTTCTTGGCCGCATCGGCCAGGCCGGTGCAGTCGCTGTCGATCTTGCGCAGGTCGGGCGAGATGCCGCCGGAGATGGCCTCCAGGCCATGGCAGCGCGCGCAGTTCTGGTTGTAGGCCGAGGTACCGATGCGCAGCGCTTCCTTGCGGGCCGGGCTCTGCTCGTTGTAGGGGTTGGCATCGAGCCACTTGGCGCCCAGCTGCGGCAGGGTGCTGGTGTCTACGGCCTGAGGGACCACGTCGCCGTGGGCGTACACCGCCGTGGCGGTCAGGCCGGCGGCCAGCAGGGCAGCGGCGCGTTGGATGGCGAGGGAAAGACGGACGTTCATGGGACTTGTCTCCAGGTTCAAGAAAGGGCTTCTGGGACCTGAAAAGCAATATGCGGGCCACAAAAAGCCACCCCCCGCATCACAAGCGCCTGGCCACCACCGGACACCCACGGCAACGCCCAAGTGTTCCAAATTGAACCACCTCTTTGTCCCACGACGGCTGCCCTGTCTCACACCGTGACCCGCTCGGGGTACAGAGGGCTGGCCGGGGTTTTGCTATGTAGCAGAAGGAGGCACCCGCCACGCCTTGTTTCATTCAGGGATTTCCCACTGTTGATTCGTGGCACAGATATGAAGAAAATCACATGAGTCAGGACAGCGACGACAACGACCCCCTACAGTTCGGACCCATCGAGCCGATCTGGGCGATGGATTACTGGGGAGGCCTTCCCCCGGACCCTGGAGACAACATGAGTGCCGCCATGTACACGCCACCCGGCCGAGAGCGTGTCAGCATGCCTTCCGCCCCCCACGAGGCCGGTCACGATCCGATCGGCCAGTCGCACCAGCGTTCGCGCGCCTTCGGCATCGCCGAACACAGCGAGCCCGACTTCTCCAGCCCGCTGCGCGGCGACCTGACCAGCGCCCTGGACGAGAACCGTTTCCTGTTCCAGCACGCAGCACCGGTGATGGAGACGCTCTACGACCAGATCGCCAACACCCACAGCATGGTGCTGCTGACCTCGGCCAAGGGCATGGTGCTGCACTCGCTGGGCGACTCCGACTTTCTGGAGAAGGCCTCGCGTGTGGCACTGATGCCCGGCATGGACTGGTCGGAAAGCACCAAGGGCACCAACGCCATCGGCACCGCACTGACCGAAGAGGAAGCGCTGACCGTTCACGGCAACCAGCACTACCTGAACGCCAACAAGTTCCTGACCTGTTCCTGCTCGCCGATCTTCGACCCCTACGGCCAGGTGATCGGCGCGCTGGACGTGACAGGCGACCAGCGCAGCTTCCACCAGCACACGCTGGCACTGGTGCGCATGTCGGCGCAGATGATCGAGAACCACATGTTCGCCGACATCTTCCCGAAGGCGATCCGGGTGCACTTCCACACCCGCTCGGAGTTCCTGGGCACACTGGTCGAAGGCATCGCGGTGTTCTCGCCCGAGGGCCGTTTCATCTCGGCCAACCGCAGCGCGCAGTTCCAGATCGGCCTGCCTTTCGCGGCCCTCAAGGCCCACACCTTCTCTTCGCTGTTCGGTATCCCGATCTCCTCGCTGATCGACCTGTTCAGCGGCACCCTGCCCACGCCCAAGCAGCTGGTTCTGCACAACGGCGTGGCCGTCTGGTGCCGCGTCAAGATCAAGGCGGCCAATCCATGGAACGCGGGCCGCCCTGCGCCGGTCACGCCGCAGCAGGCCGAGGAACAGGCCGCGAGCGCACCGGCCCAGCCGGTGGCCAAAGTCGTGCCGCGCAAGCCGCACCTGTCCACGTTGCAGTACCTGGACACCGGCGACCCGCAGGTGTCGGCCGTGATCCACAAACTGCGCATGGTCTCGGGCAAGGACATCCCGGTGATGATCCTGGGCGAGACCGGCACCGGCAAGGACCTGCTGGCCCAGGCCATTCACGGCGACTCCAACCGCTCGGGCCAGCCCTTCGTCTCGGTCAACTGCGCCTCGATCCCGGACACGCTGATCGAATCGGAGCTGTTCGGCTACGAGGAAGGCGCCTTCACCGGCGCGCGCAAGAAGGGCTCGATCGGCAAGATCCTGCAGGCCAACGGCGGCACGCTCTTCCTCGACGAGATCGGCGACATGCCCAAGCACCTGCAGGCGCGGCTGCTGCGGGTGCTGCAGGAGCGGCGGGTGAGCCCGCTGGGCGCTGGCAAGGAGGTCGACGTGGACGTGGCCATCGTCAGCGCCACGCACAAGAACCTCAAGGACATGATCGCGCGCGGCGACTTCCGCGAGGACCTCTACTACCGCCTCAACGGCCTGGTGGTGCGGCTGCCGGCGCTGCGCGAGCGCACCGACTTCGACCTGGTGGTGCAGAAGATCGTCAAGTCGCTGTGCGAGAACGGCCAGCACATTGGCATCGCGCCGCGGGTGATGGACATCTTCAAGCGCTACCACTGGCCGGGCAACTTCCGCCAGTTGCACAACCTGCTGCGCACGGCGGTGGTCATGGTTGGCTGCGCCGGCGTGATCGACATGGAGCATCTGCCCGACGACTTCCTCGAAGAGCTGGAGCACGGCCTGCCGCACCCGGTGGCACAGCGCCTGAGCACGCCGGTGCCCACGGCCGACGCCGCGCTGCCCGAAGTCCCGAGCGCCCCGCCCATGCCCGAGCCCACGGTGGACGGACAGAAGCTGCAGGACGTGGCGCTGAGCGCGATGGCGCAGATGCTGCGCCTGCACGGCGGCAATGTGTCGGCCGCGGCCAAGGCGCTGGGCGTCTCGCGCAACACCATCTACCGCAAGAAACACCTGCTACCGCCCGACCTCCTGAGCTGAGGGCTGGCGGTCCATCCACACCGGCTCCAATTCGCGCCAGGCGCGCAGCACGTTGAAGCCGTGCCGCGCGCTGTAGCCCGCCCAGTCGCGGAAGGCCGGCAAGGCGACGCGGTCGGTCTCCTGCGGCTGCGCGCCCTCCTCCATGGCCTGCAAGGTTTTCTCGCGCAGCGCCCCCAGGTAGGCGCGCGTGTCCTGCAGCGCGGGTGGTGGTTCCGAGGCCGAGGCGACCGACCACGTGGTGGCGATCACCTGCCTGGGCGCCAGGGCCTGCAGGCGGTCCAGCGCCGCGATCCAGCTGTCCAGCTGACCCTGCGCGAGTTCGGGTACGCGGTTCTGGTAGACCAGCCCGCCGGCCCACACCACGCGATGCTGCGCGTCCCACAACACCAGATCGCCCTCGGTGTGGGCGTGCTCCACCCGCATCACCCGCAGCCGCCAGCGGCCCAGCCGCAGCACCTCGCCCTCGGACAGCGTGCGCGTGGGCAGCACGATCCGCGTGCCGGTCATGCGGGCCTCGCCCACGCGCCGGGTCAGGCTGGCCAGGCAGTCCGGGCAGCGCAGCGCCATGCCTTCGCGGGTGGCTGCGGTGGCCAGGATCTGTGTTCGCCCGGCGGCCACGTCGGCCGCAAAGGCCGAGTTCGCCAGCACGTTCTCGGAGTGCGCGTGGGTGTTGACGATCCAGCGCACCTGCGCGCCAAAGCGGCAGGCCAGCGAACGCCGCACACGCTCGCCGTGAAGGTGGCTGGGACCAGGGTCGATCACCAGTGCCTGCCGACCCGACACCAGCGCGCTGGTGGTCACCACATGACCGGCGTTGTCGGCCGACACGTCGCCCCCGTCCGGCGGCAGCCAGACCCAGGCGCCCGGCGCCACGGCGCGCCAGGGCACCGGCTCCAGACCATCGCAGTCCGTGGCCGCCAGCACCAACCCCGCCTGCCCGAGCAGCAGCGCGGTCAGCGCCCGGCGACACCAGGTCTTTACACCCAGCCTCATGACCGCCGCACCTTCTCACGCAGCGCGGCCAGCGTCCGCGGCTCGTGGCCCAGATGCCCGGCGCGGGTCAGCGTGAGCGACGAACGTCCGGGCGCCAGGCGCGCCATCTGCGCCTGCCAGCGCCGGCTGTTCTGCGGCGGACACACGGCGTCGAACGCACCATGCACCCAGTCCACCGGCACGCCCGCCAGCGCCACCGCCCGCACCGCACAGTCCAGCCCGCCCGGCCGCACAAAGCCGCGCCGCAGCAGGTAGTGCGACTGGATGCGGAACTTGCGCAGCAGCGCCCTGTCCGTGGGGTCGATGCGGTCGCCCCTGTGCCGGAACCCGGCGCTCAGCCGCCGCTCGCGGCGCCGCTGTCCCGCCCAGACCGCACGGAGTCCGGCCGCCTCTGCCCCCTCGACCCCCAGCAACGCGCGCCACTGGCCCCGGGCCGCGGCGCGCGACTCGAGCAACGCCCAGCGCCGCGCTGCGCGCAGGGCTGCAACAGCGGGTGTACCGGTTTGGAGCAACTGACGCAGACGGGCCAGCAAGGCGGACAGTGCCACGCCGCGCGACACCGGCCAGAAGGCCCGCGGCGCACTCAGGGTCTTCCCTGATGCGCGCCCCTGCAACAGATCCCCGATCTCCCGCCGCGACAGCGCGAAGGCCCCGCGCAGCACGAGCCGCTGCACCCGTTGGGGATGCGCCTGTGCATAGGCCAGCGCGAGCACCGTCCCCCAAGAGCCGGCCAACAGCGACCAGCGCTCCAGCCCCAGGTGCCGCCGCAGGGATTCGAGGTCGGACACCAGCGCCGCCGTGTGGTTGCGCAGGGTGCTGCCACGCGGGCGGCTGGCGCCGCTGCCGCGCTGGTCGGGCGCGATGGCGCGGTGCCTCGACAGATCCAGTGGCGCCAGCAGGCCTGCGTTCGCGCCACTGCCCGGCCCGCCGTGCAGCAGCAGCCAGGGGTCGCCCTCAGGGTTTCCCCCAAGGTGCCAGGCCATGCGATGTGGCGCCGCCAGCCCGAGGTCGCACTGGCGTCGCCAGGGAGCTTGTGCGGTGGCATCGTTTTTGCTGATCATCGGGTGCGGCTTGGACTGCAACAGTGCAGGCAGGTCAGCAGTCACGATTCATGCCAACCTTTTTCTGGAGACAAGACATGCAGTGGACCACTCCCGCCTTCACCGACCTGCGTTTCGGTTTTGAAATCACGATGTACATCGCCAACCGCTGACCACCGGCGACGAGCGAACTCAGGCGCACGGGTGTTCGCACACGTGCGCCTTTTTTTTCCCAATCCAGTCTATGCGCATCCGCGTTCTTGGTTCCTCCGCCGGTGGCGGCTTCCCGCAGTGGAACTGCAACTGCCCCAACTGCAGCGGCCTGCGCAGCGGCACGCTCAAGGCCCGCGCACGCACCCAGTCGTCGATCGCGGTGAGTGACAACGGCCAGGACTGGCTGCTGGTCAACGCCTCGCCCGACATCCTCACCCAGATCCGCGACAACCCCGAGCTGCAACCGGGCCGAGCCATCCGCGACAGCGGCATCGCCGCCGTGCTGCTGATGGACGCGCAGATCGACCACGTCACCGGCCTGCTGATGCTGCGCGAGCGCAAGACGCCGCTGCCGCTGCTGGCCACGCCCGAGGTCTTCTCCGACATCGGCAGCGGCTTCCCGATCACCGGCATCCTCTCGCACTACTGCGACACGGCGCGCCAGGAACTGCCCATCGACGGCAGTGCGGTGCACATCGCCGCCCTGCCCGGCCTGCGGCTGCACACCGTCTCGCTCTCGTCCAAGCCGCCGCCGTACTCGCCTTTCCGTGGCAACCCCCGCCCGGGCGACAACATCGGCCTGCTGATCACCAACCCCGCCACCGATGCCAAGGCTTTCTACGCGCCTGGCCTGGCCGAGGTCACCGACGAGCTGATCGACCTCATGAGCGGCTGCGCGGTGGTGCTGGTCGACGGCACCTTCTGGACCCACGACGAAATGCAGCGCCTGGGCCTCTCGCCCAAGGCCGCGCTCGACATGGGGCACCTGCCGCAAAGCGGCCCGGGCGGCATGATCGAACAGCTGGACCGCCTGCCTGCGGGCGTGCGCAAGGTTCTCATCCACATCAACAACACCAACCCCATGCTGGTGGAAGACTCGCCCGAACGCGCGCTGCTGACGCAGCACGGCATCGAGGTGTCCCACGACGGCATGGACATTTCTTTCTGAGCACGCCATGGAGATCGCCCGCCACCCCCGACCCCACGCAGGCCTGCCGGCCTGGAGCGCCGAAGAGTTCGAGGCCCAGCTGCGCGACAAGGGCCGCAGCTACCACATCCACCACCCGTTCAACGTGCGCATGAACTCGGGCGGCTGCACGCCCGATGAAATCCGCTGCTGGGTGGCCAACCGCTTCTACTACCAGATCTGCATCCCGCGCAAGGACGCCGCCATCCTGGCCAACATGCCCGACCGCGAGCACCGCCGCCTGTGGGTGGAGCGCATCCTCGACCACGACGGACACGGCGACCACCAGGGCTCGGCCGCCGGCGGCATCGAGGCCTGGACACGCCTGGGCGAGGCTGTGGGCATCTCGCGCGAGGAACTGTGGTCGCTGCAGCACGTGGTGCCCGCGGTGCGCTTCGCCTGCGATGCCTATGTGCATTTCGCCGCCACCGCGCCCTGGCAGGAAGCGGTGTGTTCGTCGCTCACCGAGATGTTCGCACCGCAGATCCACAAGGACCGCCTGGCCACCTGGCCGACCCACTATCCCTGGATCGAATCCAATGGCCTGGCCTACTTCCGCAGCCGCATCCCGCTGGCCAGCCGCGACGTGGAACACGGCCTGCGCGTGACGCTGGCGCACTTCCAGAGCCGCGAGCAGCAGTACCACGCGCTGGACATCCTGCAGTTCAAGCTGGACATTCTGTGGACCATGCTCGACGCGATTGAAAAGGCGTGTCAATGACACCCTCCCTGCCCGAACACCCCAAGCTCTCGCGCCGTTTCCGGCTGCAGTACGAAGAAGCGCAGTCGCGCTGGGTGCTGCTCTACCCGGAAGGCATGGTGCAGCTCAATCCGAGCGCGGCCGAGATCCTCAAGCGCTGCGACGGCGAGCGCTCCGTGGACGCCATCGTGAACGAGCTGGAGGCCGCGTTCAACGCGCAGGGCATCGGCCCGGAAGTCCGCAACCTGCTCGAAGAGGGCCAACGCCGTGGCTGGATCGACTGATCTTCTGAGCGCAACGCCCATCCCCGCCGGCCCGCCTCTGTGGTTGCTGGCGGAGCTGACCTACCAGTGCCCGCTGCACTGCGTGTTTTGCTACAACCCGACGAGCCATGCGCAGGTGCGCGACGAGCTCAGCACCGCGCAGTGGGTCGACGTGATGACGCAGGCGCGCAAGCTCGGCGCGGCGCAGCTGGGTTTCTCCGGTGGTGAGCCGCTGCTGCGCGACGACCTCGAAGAGCTGGTGCAGGAAGCCCACCGCCTGGGCTACTACACCAACCTCATCACCTCCGGCGTGGGCCTGACGCCCGCGCGTGCGCAGAAGCTCAAGGACGCCGGGCTCGACCACGTGCAGCTGTCGTTCCAGGACTCCACCAAGGAGCTGAACGACTTCCTGAGCCACACCAAGACCTTCGACCTCAAGCAGCGGGTGGCCAAGCTGATCAAGCAGCACGACTGGCCGATGGTCATGAACTGCGTGCTGCACCGGCACAACCTGCCGCACGTGCGCAAGATCATCGACATGGCCGTGGCGCTGGAGGCCGAGTACCTGGAGCTGGCCAACACCCAGTACTACGGCTGGGCCTGGATCAACCGCGACCACCTCATGCCCACGCGCGAGGAGCTGCAGATCGCCGAGGCCGAGGTCAACGCCTTCCGTGCCGAGCAGGACGCCAGGACCTCGGGCCACAAGTGCCGCGTGCTCTTTGTGGTGCCCGACTATTTCGAGGAACGACCCAAGGCCTGCATGAACGGCTGGGGCGCGGTGTTCCTGTCCATTGCGCCCGACGGCCTGGCCATGCCATGCCACAACGCGCGCGACCTGCCCGGCCTGCAGCTGCCGAACGTGAAGGACGTTTCGGTTGCCGACATCTGGCAGCGCAGCAACGCATTCAACACCTACCGCGGCGACGCCTGGATGAAGCCCACCTGCCGCAGCTGCGACGAGCGCCACAAGGACTTCGGCGGCTGCCGCTGCCAGGCCTTCCTGCTCACCGGCGACGCGGCCGAAACCGACCCGGTGTGCAGCAAGTCCGCCCACCACGAGAAAGTGGTGGCGGTGGTGCGCGACGCGCCCAAACGCCGCAACATCCCCATCGTGTTCCGCAGCGATGCGGAGTCCAGAGCGCTGCATCCGGGCGCATGAGCACCACATCCACCCACCGCATGTTCGGAGCGCTGCTGGTGCGGCGCCTGCCCGGCGCGGCGCGGCCGTCGCTGAACATCGAGCGCGCCGACCAGGGTCTGTTCCTGCTCTGGCTGGCCTACATGGGCCTGCTCGTGTTCGCGGGCTGGCTGCTGTGGCAGGCGGGTGCCTGGCACCGGCTGGTGGAGGCCGACCCGACGCACCTCACGCTGGTGATCGTGGTGCTGTTCATCGGCTGCTCGCTCTGGACCGGACAGCGCGCCTGGGAGCTGGGCCGCCAGCGCAGCGCGCTCGACGCGGGTCGGGCGCAGGGCTGGAGCAGCGAGTTCCTGCAGGGCACCGGACAGCCCGGTGCCGACCGGGCGTCCTGGCTGCAGGTGCTGGGCGAGCGCGCGCACGGCCCGCACGAGATGGCCTGGTGGCTCAACGGCATCCAGCTGAAGCTGGGCCTGCTGGGCAAGGTGATCGGCTTTTCCATCCTCGCGCTGCAGCTGGGCCGGATGGACAGCTTCGACCCCAGCCAGAGCGCGCAGCTGCTCAAGAGCCTGACCGGAGGACTGGGCATCGCGCTGCTGACCACCGTCACCGGCCTGACCGGCAACATCCTGCTGGGCCTGCAGCTGATGCGGCTGGACCGCTTTGCCGACGCGCTGGTGGCCGACGCGCTGGCCCTGTCGCTGAAGGCCGCTCCTGGAGGACACGATGGCGATCGGCCGGCCGGTCCGTGACACCGAGGCCGATCCGTTCTACGACATGTTGTTCAACATGCTGATCGCCTTCGTCTTCTGTTTCGTGATCGCCATCCTGGCCTTCAACCCGCAGGCGCGCAAGGCGGGCGACGTGCCCGCCAAGGCCGAATTCATGGTCACGGTTTCGTGGCCCGACAACAACCCCAACGACGTGGACACCTGGGTGCTCGAACCCGGCGGCAAGACGCTGTGGTTCCGCCAGCGCGACGCA
The DNA here is from genome assembly GCF_031020795.1 of Hydrogenophaga pseudoflava. Taxonomy (GTDB): domain Bacteria; phylum Pseudomonadota; class Gammaproteobacteria; order Burkholderiales; family Burkholderiaceae_C; genus Hydrogenophaga; species Hydrogenophaga pseudoflava_A. The sequence goes on along the minus strand of NZ_JAVHJP010000004.1, from coordinate 250,871 downwards.
GGCATGCTGCACCTGGACCGCGACGACAGGGGCGCCAAGAACAACAGCGTGCTGGTCAACGGCAAGCTGATCACCAGCGCGATCCGCCAGGAGATCGTGACCCTGCGTGGCATCGTGCCGGGCGAGTACGTGGTGAACGCCCACTACTACGACAGCGGCGACCAGCAGCCGGTGGACGTGACAGTGGCCGTGGTGAAGGTCAACCCGCAGGCGGAGATCGTCTACACCGGCACCCAGCAGATTCCCCGCAAGGGCGACGAGCGCACCCTGGTGCGCTTCACGCTGGACGAGACGGGACAGGTGCTGGCGCTCTCGACTTCGCCCAAGACCATCGTGCAGCGCGCCGGGCTCTGACCTCCCACACACAACAAGAACCATGATTCCTGCCGTCTCTTCCCAGTTGCTGCTGCTGGCCATCGTCTACGCGCTGCTGGCCTTCCTGCTGCTGGTCCTGTGCCTGGGCACGCGCTGGCACTGGGGCCTCAAGGCCTCGCTGGTCGTGCTGGTCAGCGGCTTCTATGTGTTCTCGTTCCAGACCTTCCGCGGCCTGGCCGGCTGGCCGGCCGAGGACGAGCTGCCACGCCAGTTCGTGCTGCTGTCGGCCGTGTTCGACGAACCCAGCCCGGGGCGCGGCCACGAAGGGGCGATCTTTCTCTGGGTACACCCCATGAAGGACGACGCACCGCTGGCGATGCCGCGCCAATTCAAACTGCCCTACGAAAAGGACCTGCACCGCATCCTGGGTGACGGCATCAAGAAAGCGCGCGACGGCAACACGCAGCTCGGCGAGACCGAGCCGCGGCGCGGCCAGGGTGGTCTGGCGTGGTTGCGCCCCGCCGCCAACGACAAGGTCGAGATCAAGCTCAGAGATTTGCCACGCGCGCAGCTGCCTGAGAAATGATGACACCCCCTGCGCCGCTTCGCGTCTTCCCCCTCTCTCGCCTTCGGCGGGAGGGGGACCGTCCCTGTGGCCCGGCAAAGCCGGTTCCACGGGACGACTGGTGGCTGGCGCCTACCGTCGCGGCGCTGCTGATGTTGTCGGGCTGCTCGGGTCGTGATCTGGGCAACGAGTGGTTTCCGCTGCGTGTCGGCGCCGAGCAGACGCTGGCCGTGATCTACCGGATGGACGAGCCGCGCGAGGCCGAAGAATGGTTGATGCGCGTCGACGAACCTGCGGTGTTCGAGGAGCAGCCGGTCGCTGTGCGACACCACTCGGCCGGCGTGAGCTACTACCTGAAGGCCGATGACCAAGGGGTGCGCCGCGTCGCCATCCGCACGGACATCGACAGCGAACCGACCCCCGACGCGGAACCGGTCTGGGTGCTCAAGGCGCCCTACCAGGTGGGCACGGAGTGGACCACGGTCACCGTGCCTTACCTTTTGCAACGCAGGAACGAACACCCGCGCGACCTGAAGCACACGCACAAGGCCCAGATGACCTGGCGCATCGAGGCGGTGGACGACGTGGTGACCCTGGCCGACGGCAGCGAGCACCGGCCCTGCCTGCGGGTGGTGGGCCAGGCCCGGCTGAACCTCTACACCGACCCGGTGAACGGCTTCACCGACGTGCCGCTGATCAGCCGCGAGTGGTATTGCAGAGGCCAGGGCCTGGTGAAGTTCGAGCGCGAGGAGAAGGTGCCGCAGGGCTTCATGACCGGCGGCGTGCTGCAGGCCGAACTGCTGCGCTGAGCAGCCGGCCCGCCGAGGGGGTCAGTTCTTGCCGCGGCCGCCGTTGCCGCCGCCGTTGCCGCCGCCGTTGCCGCCGCCGTTGCCGCCACCATTGCCGCCACCGTTGCCACCGGCGTTGCTGCCACCCTTGCCGCCGCCACCGTTGCCGGCATTGCCGCCACCCTGGCCGCCGCCGTTGTTGCCGCCGCCGCTGGCGCTGCCACCGCCCTTGCCGCCGCCCGAATTACCGGCGCCGTCGCTGCGGCCCTTGCCCGCATCGGCTGGCCGGCCCAGCGCCACACCCACGGTGGTCTGGTCCGGCGTCTCGGTGGTCACAGTGTCACGTGGGGTTTTGGTCTTGCGCAGGGCGTCCTTCTCGGCCTGGTCGGCGCGCTTGGCGGCACTGACCACCGCCCCCAGGCGCAGGCCCAGGCTGTTGGCGATCGCGCCCCAGCCCATGCCCTTGTCGCGCAGCGCCTGCACATTGCTCGCCGCCAGGGCCATCTGCTCGGTGGTCGGCTCGGTGATGCCCTGCTTGCTGAGGTCCGCCTTGGCCAGCTGCATGACGAGTTCCTGCTGGCGGGCCGATGGCGAAGTGGTCGGCGCGGTCGGGGGGGTGGTCCCGACGGTCACGACCACATCGGCCGCCGAGGCGGTGCCCATGCAGGCCACTGCGGCAACAGCGAGCAGGCCACGGGCGAAAGAAAGGTGGTGCGGGGTCTTCATGATGGTTCTCCTGTGTGGTTGACGGTGCGGCGATGCTACCCGCCCGGGTACCACCCACCGTGTCCGTTTGTTACGAACGGAGTCCCTGGCCAGACGGTCCGCAACCGAAGGTAAGCATTGAAAAACTGCTCCCCATTTCAGCCTGCCTTAAGGCGAGCCCGCGATCTTCTGCACCGACGCGGGCGGCCCCTCCCCACCGTGCCGGCATGTGTCGCCCGACCGTCGTTCACAACTACACCGAGGACCCTCCACCATGACGCCAGCCACCACCACGCTGATCCGCTTCCCCATGGCCGCCCTGCGGCTGATGACCGCCTCCATGCTCATCGCCGGTCTGGCCGCCTGTGGGGGCGGGGGAGGAAACGACAGCAGCACCGCCAGTGACCGCTCGCTGACAGGTACCGTGACGAGTTTCGAGAGCCCGCAACGCTTCAGCGTCGACGGCATTCCGGTGGATGCCAGCGGCTCCAGCGCCACGCCCCAGGGCATGACCACCGGCAGCCGGGTGGAAGTCCATGGCCAGATGGTGAACGGCACGCTGCAGGCGAGCAAGGTCGAATTCGACGACAGCGACGACCGCGACGACGACAACGCCAATCCGAACGAACTCGAAGGGCGCGTCACGGCCTACACCAGCCCCACCAGCTTCAGTGTGGACGGCATCCCCGTGGACGCCAGCGGAGCACCCAGCACGCTGGCGGTGGGCATGCGCGTCGAGGTCTACGGAACCATGGCCAACGGCGTCCTGGTGGCCAGCCGCGTCAAGATCGAGGACGGCGACGACGACTCCGATGACGACGCGGACGACGACAACTGCACCGCCACCGGCAAGTCCGATTGCCATGATGACGATGGCGACGAGCATGACGACGGAGACGACCACGACGACGATTCGGACGACAGCGACGACGACTGTGCCGAGGCAGGCAAGTCGGACTGCGACAAGGATTGAGGCAGGCGTGCGGACCGTCCGTCCGCACGCAGCTCACTCGATCCGGAGTTCCTGCACCCAGCGCGCACCGGGTGCAAAGTCGTCCCGGTCCAACCGGCCGTAAGGTGGCTCGTCGGGTTTCTCGGGCGGCACGCCGATGCGGTTGAGGTCCACCGCCTGCGGTGTGCCCACCAGTCCGGTCGGCGTCGGTGCGAACTTGAAGATGATGCCGTTCCAAAGCTTGGCGCCGAAGTCGGCCGGCTGCTTGAAGAAGAACAGCAGGTTGTGCTCGAGCCAGGCGAGGTCGCCGGCGCCAACAGAGCCCGGGTGCGGATACGGATAGGGTACGAAGCAGGTGATTTCCGGTGCCGCCGGCAGGCACTTGAATTCGCGCATCGAGAGGAAGTGGTCGCGCATCACCGCATGGTCCATCTTCACCTGGAAGCGGGTCCGGCCACCGCTGGGCGCACCGAAGGTCACGGTGCCGATGCGGGTGCGCTGGCCGTCGCGCGTGACCGCCACGAGGGACTTCTCGCCCTCGGGCAGGGCCGGCTGTGCCACCGCAGCGCCCATGCAGAGCACCGCGGCCAGCGCGGTCAGTGTTTGGCGGTCATGACCCATTGCGCCAGGGTCTTGATGTCGGCCGCGCTCATGTTCGGGTGGGCGGGCATGGGGATGCGGCCCCACTTGCCCTTGCTGCCGTACTGGATCGACTGGACCAGGTTGGCCACGGCGTCCTTGTCGTTGCGGTACTTGTCGGCCACATCGCTGTAGGCGGGGCCGACGATCTTTTCCTTGGCCGAATGGCAGGAGAGGCAGCCGTTGTTCTTGGCGATTTCGATGGCAGCGGCTTCATCGACTGCGTGGGCAGCGCCGGTGGCGAGAACAAGACTGGAGAGGAGAAGAAGGGTGCGCATGATCAGAAACCAGAAAAACACAGACGAAAAAATGGACGGGAGCCCAGCGTGACAAAGGACGTCTGGAGCCCCATCCAGCACACACCGAGGAACCGGCCTGGCCGGGCCTCAGGTGTGGTCCCCCCTCAAGGGGGAAGCCGCTCAGCGGCGCAGAGGGAAATCACTTCGTCAGCTTGAAGGTCCAGACGGAGCCGCCCTGTTCCAGGAAGTTGACCTTCTTGGCCACTTCACCACCCCACAGCGGCACCGCGCCACCCCAGCCGGAGACGACCGAGACATACTGCTCGCCGCCTTCGGTCCAGGTGATCGGAGGCGCGACCACGCCGGAGCCGGTCTGGAACTGCCACACGACCTTGCCGGTCTTGGCGTCGGCGGCCTTCAGGTAGCCCTCGGGCGTGCCCCAGAACACCAGGTCGCCGGCCGTCAGCACGCCACCCCAGAGCGGGGCCTCGTTCTTGACTTCCCAGGCCACCTTGCCGGTCTTCGGGTCGATCGCGCGCAGCGAGCCGATGTGGTCGTCGAACAGCGGCTTGATGGTGAAGCCGGCGCCCAGGTAGGCCGCGCCCTTCTTGTAGGTGATGGGCTCGTTCCAGATCTCCATGCCCCATTCGTTGGTGGGCACGTAGAACAGGCCGGTCTTGGGGCTGTAGGCCATGGGCATCTGGTTCTTGCCGCCCAGGAAGCCCGGCGCAGAGAACACCGCCTTGCCCTTGGAACCATCGCCGCCAGCGGCCGTCGGGTCGCCCGGACGGTTGTCGGCCACGTAGTTCGGACGGCCGGTCTTGAGGTCGATGCCGGTGGCCCAGGTCACCTTCTTCACGAAGGGGAAGGCGTTGAGCAGCTTGCCGGTCTCGGCGTCGTTCACATAGAAGAAGCCGTTGCGGTCGGCCTTGGCACCGACGCGCTTGCCGTCCATGTCGAAGGTCACGAACTCGTTCACGCCGTCGTAGTCCCAGCCGTCGTTCGGCGTGGACTGGTAGTGCCACTTGATCTGGCCCGACTTCACGTCGATGGCGACGGTGGAGGCGGAGTAGAGGTTGTCGCCCTTGCGCACGTGGCTGTTCCAGGGGCCGGGGTTGCCGGTGCCGAAGTAGGCCAGGCCGGTCTTGGGGTCGTAGGTGCCGCCCAGCCAGGTGGCCGCGCCGCCGGTCTTCCAGGTTTCGCCCGGCCAGGAGGCGTTGGTGGTACCGGTGATGCCGTTTTCCTTGCCGTCCTTGTAGCCCATGTGGCCTTCGACCACCGGACGCGTCCAGACCATCTTGCCGGTCTTGGGATCGCGCGCTTCCACGCGGCCGACCACGCCGAACTCACCGCCGGACACGCCGGTCAGCAGCAGGCCTTCAGCGATCAGCGGGGCTGCGGTGTAGCTGTAGCCCGCAGAGTAGTCGTCGATCTTCTCGCGCCAGACCACCTTGCCGGTGTCCTGGTCCAGGGCCACCAGCTGGGCGTCCAGCGTGCCGAAGATGACCAGGTTGTCGTACAGCGCGGCGCCGCGGTTGATCACGTCGCAGCAGGGCATGATGCCCTCGGGCAGACGGTGTTCGTACTTCCAGAGTTTCTTGCCGGTCTTGCTGTCCACCGCGTAGATGCGCGAGTAGGACGCGGTCACGAACATCTTGCCCTTGTGCACCAGCGGCTGGCTCTGCTGGCCGCGCTGCTTCTCGCCGCCGAAGGACATGGACCACACCGGGACCAGCTTGTTGATGTTCTTGGCGTTGATGCCCGTCAGGGTGGAGTGGCGCTGGCCTTGCGTGCCCAGGCCCCAGCTCAGAACGTTGTCGGGCGTCGCGGCGTCGTTGGCGATCATGGCGTCGGTCACGCCCTGGGCGCTGACGTGGGCCGTGGCGGCCATGACCAAAAGGCTCAGTAGGGTGCGTTTCACTGTGGGTCTCCTGCTCGTTCGAGGGTTGATGGCTTTTCTGTGGTGGGTGCCGCCGGACCGCTCGTGGCTCCGACCCTCCGGTGCCTGGCGTACACATCACGCAAAGGAATTGGCAACATCCGTGCCAGCGGCAGGGCCCCGAAATGCCTAGGGTTTACACCGACTTTTGGACGGCTCGGACACCCTGGAAGTGGTCCCTGCGCGTCTCAACTGCGCCAATGAAGCGACGGTGACCGGGACACCTTTGTGACACTGTTCAAAAATGGGTCACCTGGCGGGCGCAACCAGCACCCGCTGCTCGTAGCGCGGGTACCACTGGGTCAGCGAGCGCTGCAGTTCCGCTGGCTGCGCGGCCCACTTCGCGAAGCGCTCGGGCACCGGCGTGCGCAGCACCTCGCCCAGGTCCAGTCCACGCTCGGCGGAGGTCTGCATCAGCGCCGTGAGCCACTGCAGCCAGTCGCGCGTCTGCCGCAGGCCGGCCAGCCCCTCGTGCACCGGACCATGGCTGGGCATCACGGTTTTCGCCTGGCCGCTGGCGAGCAGCTGTTCCAGCGTGTCCAGGCTGGCCAGCCAGGCGGCGAAGTCGGCGTGCGGCGTGGTCGGCACACGCTCGGTGAACACCAGGCCGCCCGCGAACAGCACGCCGGTGCTGGTGTCCAGCACCACCAGGTCGTCGGCCGTGTGGCCGTGCAGGCGCATCAGCGCCAGCTGGTGGCTGCCCAGTTGCAGCGTCTGGGGCAGCGCCTTCGGGTCGATGGCTTCGCGCGACGGCGAGGACTCGGTGCCCCGCATCCAGTCGCCGCAGAGCCGATAGAGGTTGTCGGCGTAGGCACCGCCCTCGGCGCGCGCCCCGGCGATGGTGCCCGCCAGCGCCTCGGTCGGCCGGTCGGCCCAGGCCTGGTGGCCGAAGAAATAGTCGGGGTGCAGGTTCAGCTGCAGCACCTTGCGCACGGGCGCCTTCGTGACCCGTTCGATGGCGCGGCGCTGCTGCTCGCCGTACAGGCGCGAGGGGCCCGTGTTGATCACCACCACGCCGTCGCCGGTGTCGATGAAGGCGGTGTTGATGATGTTGCAGCCGTTGGCGCGCGAGAAGTCGGCCACCTCGCCCTCGATCACCCAGGTGCCGGGCGCGATGGGGCGTGGCTTCAGGTCGTAGTCCAGCCGCGCCATGTCGGGCTTGGAGGCGAACGGAGGCACGGTCACCGGCTGCGCCAATGCCGCGGATGCCGCCAGCGTCCACAGCGTGGCCACGCCCAGGCGTCTCATGCCCTCACCTCCGCGTCGATGCGGTTGCCGTTGTTGTCGCGGCCGATCAGGCGGAAGGCCGGCGGCGACTGCGGCGGCAGCTCGAAGGTGATGAGCGGGTTCTCCGACACCGGCTCGTGCAGCGCGAGCCGCCACCAGGGTTGGCCGCCCGGGTCCTGCAGTTCCATCTGCTCGATGTAGAAGGCGGGGATGCCGGCCACCAGGCCGGTGTCCATCGGGTGCATCACGCGCAGCCGCAGGCGGCGGCTGCCCTCGATCACGTTGTTGAAGAAGCGCGCCTGCACCTGGCCCAGCGTCTTGCTCCACGACCCGTCGGCGCGCGTGATGCCCGGCACCGTGCAGCCGCCGCCGGCCGCCTGCACCCAGGTGCTGCCCACATGCCACCGGCCATCGCGCGTCTGCACGAAGGCACGCACCGGAGAGGCCTGTTCCATGCGGATGCGGAAGGCCAGCATGGGCAGTGCCTGCAGGGGCTCGAAGTCCAGCACCTGGCGCACCGGGTTGCGGTCCACCGACACCTTGATGCGCACCACCCCGCCACCGACAGCGGACAGGCCCCGCGCGTCCACCAGCAGCGGCACGTTCATCGCGTCGTCTGCAAAGGCCGGTCCCTTGACGATCACCGCGTCGCTGAACTTCGCCGTGGCCTTGCCGATGGTCTGCTCGCGCAGGCTGGGGTACTGCATGGAGCCCAGCGGATCGCCGCCGGTCTGGTCGTCCTGCGCCAGTGCAGATCCACCGATCAGCGCGGCGGTCGACAGCAGCCATTGACGGCGGTTGGAGGCAAGGCGCATCACTGGATCTCCGGTCCTGGCTCAACCGCCAGGTTTCTTGCTGATCGATCCGCGCTGAGGGTCGTAGCCCCACAGCGCGGCGACAAAAAACACCACCGTGCAGCCCAGCACCACCGCCCAGGCGGTGCTGTTGAACTGCCCGTACATCGCAAAGCGGATCGCCTCCACCGCGTGCGTGAAGGGGTTGGCCTGGGCCAGCTTGAGCAGCCACCAGGCACCCGACTCCTCGAGCTTCCACAGCGGGTACAACGCGGGGCTGATGAAGAACATCGGGAAGATCACGAAGTTCATGGTGCCGGCGAAGTTCTCCAGCTGCTTCACGTAGACCGACAGCACCAGCCCCACCGAAGCCAACATCACCGCGCCACACACCATGGCCAGCAGCGCGGCCGGCAGGTGCAGCAGCGGCAGCTCGACGCCGAAGGCCCAGGCGATGGCGAGGAACACCACCATCTGCAGCACCGACAGCGCGGTACCCGCCAGCAGCTTGAAGGCCAGCAGCCAGCCGCGCGCCAGCGGCGCGGTCAGCAGCAGGCGCATCACACCCATCTCGCGGTCGTAGACCATGGACAGCGAACTCTGCATGCCGTTGAACAGCGCCACCATGCCCAGCAGGCCGGGCACCATGTATTCCTTGTATTCGACGTAGGTCTCGTAGGGCGGCGCGATCGCCACGCCGAACACGTTGTGGAAACCGGCAGAAAACACCACGAACCACAGCAGCGGCCGCACCAGGGCCGAGCCCAGGCGCGAGGGCTGGCGCAGGAAGCGGCCGATCTCGCGGCCCACCACCGCACGCAGGGCGCGCAGCAGGTGCGGCAGCAGGGCGGGCGCCGGGTCGGGGGTGTTCAGGGTCGCTGCTTGCATGCGCTTTCCGCTTCGTCCACGCCCAGCGTGTCCATCACTTCCTTGGGATGCAGCACGCCGTCCAGCGGCGCGGTGCCGATCACGCCGTCCACATGGCTGAGGAAGATCGGCTGGCGCAGCTGACCGTCCCAGGCGCGGAATGACAGACGCGGCCCCTTGAAGCCGTCCACCGCCACCGGCCCGCCGCGCAGGGCCTTGAGCTGCTGGGCCACCGGCGCCTTCGGCAGGTCGACCAGCACGGTGGCCACCGCACGGCCCGCGATCCAGGCGGCCCAGTCGTGGCCGGTCATCGGGCGCTTGTGCTCCTTGGCGAAACGGCGCGAGAGCTGCGGGCCGCCGTTGCGCTCCCACAGCGGGTGCCAGGGCACGGCCACCAGGCCGCTGGCGCCCACCACCGGCCGTGGCAACTGCGTGGCATAGGGCACGGTGCGCGCGAACTCGCCGTCGCTGTCGAGCACGGCCACCACCTCGTGCTCGCGGTCGCTGCCGGTGAGCAGGCGCACATTGCCCAGGTCGCGCTCGCGCGGGTCGCCGGTGAGCTTGAAGGGTTTGGTGGAGGTGGCCTTGACACCGAAGCGCTTGGCCGAGCGGTTGAAGGCGTCCACCAGCAGCGCGTCGCCCGGCAGCGGGCCCTGCAGCACCAGGGCCTTGCGCCAGTTGCGCGCGGCCAGGTACTGCGCCAGCGCGTCGCTGAGCATGGCGCGGCTCGGCACGGTGTGCAGCAGATGGGCCGCGCACTGCGCGCCGCGCAGCGCGTCGTCGTCGGCCGCGGCGTTGAACACGATGGCGCCACCGAGCGCGGCCGGCGCCGCCTGCACCAGCGCGCGCAGCTCGGCCGCCGGCAGGTCGGCCACCACGTGCTGCACCTTGGCCGCCTTCAGTTCGGCCAGCGCCTTGCCCAGGCCCGCCGCGTTCGGCAGCACCACATCCCTCACCTCCAGCGCGATGCCGGCGGCGTCCAGTTCAAACGCCGAATCCTCGGCCGCCAGCCGCACGCCGTCGATGGCGCGCCCGGTCGGATGACCGGGGTAGGCCTTCTCCAGGCGCCGCGGCGCGTGGCGCGGATCGCCGTCGAGCGACACCACCGCGATGGTGAGCTTCGTGGCCGCCAGCGACGGCAACGCCGCTGCCAGCGCGAGTGCGCCCAGCAGGGCACGCAGAGGTCTGCTCGGATGCAACGTCATTTGCTCACGAGAACGGTGTGTGGAACTCGGCCTGCAGGCACTGTCTTCAGTGCTTTGCCCGACGCCGTGTCCACCAGCGTCATGTCGTCCGACAGCCCGTTGGCCACGAACAGCGTCTTGCCGTCCGGCGTGAAGCCCAGGCCCCAGGCGCGCTTGCCCACCAGGATCTGGTTCTTCACCGCCTTGCTCGCCACGTCCACCTCGGCCACGTGGTTGGCACGGCCCAGGCCCACCCACATGCTCTTGCCGTCGGGACTGATGGCCATGCCGACCGGCGTGATGTCGGCCGCCCGCATGCCCTTGACCTCGAACTTGATCTTCTGCTTTTCGGTGTGGGTCTTGGTGTCGACCACGCTCACGGTCGCATCCAGTTCGTTGGTGACCCACAGTTCGCCGCCGTCGGGCGACATCACGAAGCGGCGCGGGCGCTTGCCGACCTTGATGTTCTTGGTCACTTTCTTCGTGCCCAGGTCGATCACGTGGACCACGTTGGCCACTTCGGAAGTCACGTAGGCCGTCTTGCCGTCGGGCGTGACCAGCACCCCCTCGGGTTCGCCCCCGGTTTTGACCTCGAACAGCGGCTTCTTGCCCACAACATCGTAGGCGCCCAGCACGCTGTCGTCCTCCACCGAGACGTAGGCCGTCTTGCCGTCGGGACTGAGGGCAAACATCTCGGGGCTTTCGCCCAGCGGCACCGTGCCGGCCAGCTTGCCGCCGGCCACGTCCACCACGCCCATGGCGTTGCTGTCACCGCAGATCACGTAGATCTGCGAACCGTCGCCATTGAACTTCATGTCGCGCGGGCGCTTGCAGACGTCGATGGCGCCTTGCCGCTCTCCTGCGGTGTTGAACACATAGAGCTTGTTGTCCTTCTCGCTGGACACGTAGACCTTGCTCTGGGCGTGGGCCGGGAGGCCGAAGGCGAGTGTGGCGCCCGCGGCGCACAGGGCCGTGGTGAGGGGGCGCAGGGAACGGCGGAACGCGGTGGCACAAAGGGCCATGGGTTTGTCTCCTTGATGTTGTGTCGGGTCGCGACCGGGTGGCTCGGCACCTCGGGCGCGCGAGCAATGTGCAAATTCGGTGCCAGTGCAGCGGTGGCTGTCACTGGAACAGAATTTGCCTCAACATCCCCTGTCCCGAGGGAGCTCCGAGGGACAGGAGACTATCAGGCCCCGCCATGAGACACACACCGCTGTTCCCAGCGTTCAAAAATGACACAGGGATAACCCTGAGCCGTGACACACAACCCGCCGCCCACCCCTCGCGCCGCGGCTTCCTGTGGCAGGCCGGCGCGATGGCCCTGGCGTCGGCGGCGCCGCTGGCGAGGGCACAGGCGCCCTTCCCCAGCAAGCCGCTGCAGCTCATGGTGCCCTGGCCCGCGGGCGGTCAGACCGACCTGACGATCCGCATCCTCTGCGAAGAGGCCGAACCGCTGCTGGGCCAGCCGGTGGTGGTGGTCAACAAGCCCGGTGCGGCCGGCACGCTGGTGGCACCCGCCCTGAAGGCCGCCGAGCCCGATGGCCACACCATCGGCCAGGTGCCCATCACCGTCTACAGGCACGCCCTGATGAACCACGTGCCCTGGGACCCGCTCACCGACCTCGCGCCCATCCTGCAGGTGTCGGGCGTGAGCTTCGGCCTGCTGGTGCCGGCCAGCAGCCCGTTCAAAACAGTCACCGAGCTGATCGACTGGGCCATCAAGCACCCCGGCGAGTTGATCATGGGCTCCACCGGCATCGGCACCACCGCCCACCTGGCGATGGAAGAGATCCTGCTGCAGCACAACGTGAAGTACGTGCACGTGCCCTACAAGGGCACGGCCGACCAGATGCTGGCCATCGCTGGCGCGCAGATCATGGCGGGCGTCAACTCCACCGGCTTCGCGCCCTGGGTGGAGAAAGGCCAGATGCGCCTGCTCGCCACCTTCAATGCCACGCGAAACCCGCGCTGGCCCGACGCGCCCACCATGCGCGAGCTGGGTTACCCGCAGGCGGTCTACACCTCGCCCTGGGGCCTGGCCGCGCCGGCCACCACGCCGCCCGCGGTCATCCAGAAGCTGCACGACGTGTTCCACAAGGCCATGTTCAGCGAACGCCATGCGGGCGCCCTCGCCCGCTACGATCAGTCGCTCGACTACCTGGGCACGCGCGACTACCGCCAGGCCGTGCTCGCCACGGTCGAGCGCGAGAAAAAGCTGCTCGCGCGCATGAACCTGCTGGCCAAAACCGCCTCATGACCGAACCCACACCGCCCGCCTCCGACACCGTGCTCCAGGCCGAAGGTCTGCACAAGGCCTACAGCGGCAAAGCCGCACTCAAGGGCGTGAGCCTGTCGCTGCGGCCCGGCGAGATGGTGGCGCTGCTCGGCCCCAACGGGGCCGGCAAGTCCACGCTGCTGCAGTTGCTCACCGGGCTGTTCACACCCGACCAGGGCGCCATCACGGTGCTCGGTCAGGACATGCGCCAGCACCCGGCGCGCGCGCTCGCGGGCCTGGGCGTGGTGTTCCAGCAGAGCGCGCTCGATCTGGACCTGACGGTGATGGCCAACCTGCTGTTCCACACCGACCTGCACGGGCTGCCGCGCCAGACGGCGCGTGAGCGCATAGCCGCGCAGCTGACTGCCATTGGCCTGCAGGACCAGGCGAAGGCCGTGGTGCGCAGCCTCTCGGGCGGCACGCGGCGCAAGGTGGAGCTGGTGCGCGCGCTGCTGCACCGGCCGCGCGTGCTGCTGATGGACGAGGCCACGGTGGGCCTGGACCCGGCCTCGCGCCAGCAGCTGCTGGACACGGTGCGCGGCCTGTGCAGCGCGCAGGGACTGGCTGTGCTCTGGGCCACGCACCTGATCGAAGAAGTGAAGACCGCCGACCGCCTGCTGCTGCTGCACCAGGGCACGGTGCGCTTCGACGGCAGCATCGACACCTTCATGGCCGCCGCCGAGGGCCCGGACTTCCAGACGGAAGTGCTCAAGGCCTTGCAGAAGCCGGGGCTGTAAGCCAGGCGATCCGGCGCCGGGCCGCCCCAAGCCGGATCCGCCCCCTTGGGGGGCAGCGACCCGCGAAGCGGCGGAGCGTGGGGGCTCGCTCGCTTCAGAAGGCGTAACCGACGGTCACTCCCAGGCCCCACTGCCGGCCCGGTGCCGGCTCGAAGAAGCGGCGGTTGCCGTCGTTGGCGATCACCGAACCGACGGTGGCCTTGTCGGCCAGGTTGTCGACGCGCAGGTACTCCTTGAGCGTCCAGGCGCCGAGCTTCTGCTCCCAGCCCAGGCGCAGGTTGAACAGCGTGGCCGCGTCGGTGCGGTCGCTGTTCACATCGTCCACCACCATCGAGCCGCGGTGCACCGCCTCCAGCGCGGCGGTGAAGCCGGGCCAGGCGCGCGGCTGCCACGCGACTTCGCCGAACAGCGTGCGGTTCATCGTGCCGGGGATGCGGTTGCCCTTGGCCACGGTGGCCCCGCTGCTGCTGGTGAAGGCCTGGTCGAAGCGCGCGTTCAGCGTGGAAAACGCCAGGTGCGTGCGCCACTCGGGGCTCCACTGCGCGCTGTGCGCCAGCTCGATGCCTGAGCGGCTGGTCTTGCCCGCGTTGGTGTAGACCGTGCGCCCGCCGCTGCTGGACGCCACCACGATCTCGTCGCTGGTGCCGATGTGGAACAGCGCCGCGTCCAGCCGCTGGCCTTCGCCCAGCTTCGTCTTCAGGCCCAGTTCCACGTGCGTGCTGCGTGCGGACTTGAGGGCCAGGTTCGGCCCGCTGCCGTCGGCGGTGTAGGCGATCTCGGTCAGCGTCGGCGTCTCGAAGCCGCGGCCCACGTTGGCGTAGACGTTGGTGTCGGCGCTGAGGTGGCGGGTGAGGCCGATCACCGGGTTGGTGGCGCTGAACTCCGCACGGCCGCTGTCGTCCGGGTTGCCGGGGCGCACGAAGAAGTCCTGCACCCGGAAGCTCACCCGGTTGGCGCGCAGGCCGGCCACCGCGCTCCAGCCTTCGTTGATCGCCCAGTCGGCCTGGGTGTAGACGCCCGTGCTGTCGACGCTGTCGTCCTCGTCGCGCTTGAGCTCGCCTTGCTCGCCGAAGTTGTTGATGAAGCCGCGGCGGCGCTCGCTCATGCGCTCCACATCCAGCCCCGCGCTCAACCGAACCTCGCCTTCGCCGGCTGCGATGCGCCGCGCGTAGCGCAGGCCGGTGCCGCTGTAACTGCGGTCCAGCTGCACCACGCCGCCCGCCGCAGTCGGCGAGGTCTGCGCCACCAGCGGGATCGAGAGCCGGTTGTCCAGGTCGCGTTCGCCCGCGTACACCCGTGCCGAGAGCTCGCTCTTCGCATCCAGCTGGTGTTCGGCCACCAGTCCGACCTGGTTCTGCGACACGTCCTTGCCGGCCTTGTACAGCGTGGAGTTCGGCACCGCCTGGCGTGGGTTGGCCTCGAACTGTTCGCGCGTCAGGCCCAGCGGGTCGCCCGATTCGGGCTGGTCAAACGCATTGGCCACCAGGGTGACTTTCGTCTGCTCGCTGGCCGACCAGCGCAGCTTGGCGTTGGTGTGCTTTCGTTTCGCTGCGCTGTTGGTGCGCCAGCCGTCGGTGGAAAAGTCGCTGTGGTCGATCACGTAGTTCAACGAACCGCTCTGCCCCGCGGCCTGCAGGCCGTAGCGGCGCAGTTGGTCGGAGCCCGCGTCCACGCTGAACCGGACCTCGGGCTTCGCCGGGCCGTCGGCGGTGAACACCTGCAGCACACCGCCGGCCGAGTTGCCATAGAGCTGGGCCAGCGGGCCACGCAGCACCTCGATGCGCTGGGCCGAGGGCAGGCTGATCGTCGAGGCCTGGCCCTGGCCGTCGGGCATGGTGGCCGGAATGCCGTCGACGATGAGCCTGGCGCCGCGGATGCCGAACGGCGAGCGCGAGCCCGAGCCGCGGATCGACAGCTGCAGGTCCTGCGCGTAGTTCTGGCGATTCAGCACCGTGATGCCGGGCACCCGGGTCATCACCTCGGAGAGGTTGACGCGCGGGCCCGCGGCCTCGATGGCTACCCGGCCGACGGCCTGCACCGAGGCCGGTGCGTCGAAGCTCTGCTGTTCCTGCCGCGAGGCACTGACGACGACCTCCTGCAGGGTCTGGGCGCCGGCCGTGCCGGCCAGGGCCATGAGCAGCGCGGCGTTCAGGCGCCGCAGGGTGAGGGTGGGGCGTGGGGTCATGTCTTGTCTCCGGGAAGGATCCATCCTCCAACAAGTTCCATGCCACGCGCGGTGGGACCGCGAATGTTCAGGAATGGAACACCGGACGAGGTTCAGGCCGCCGCAGGCCACGTCACCATGAACACAGTTCCCTGCCCGCCGGGCCGGTCGGCAATGGACACCTGGGCGTTCAGCCTCTGCGCGGCCCGCTGCACGATCGCAAGCCCCAGGCCACTGCCTTTTGATCCGGACGAACCGGAGCGGTAGAAGCGATCAAACACCAGGAGGCGTTCGTGGGCCGGAATGCCGGGGCCGTCGTCGGCCACCTCCAGGTTCACCCGGCCACCTTGCCGCTTCAGCGACACCTCGACCGACCCAGCGTCGGCCCCGTGCTGGATGGCGTTGCGCACCAGGTTCACCAGCGCCAGCCGCAGGGCTTCCGTGTCCACAGATTCCACCATCTGGTCAGGTGACTGCAGGGCCAGGGTGCTCCCCCGACCCGAGGCGAGCGGCTCGAGCTCGATCAGCGTCTCGCGCGCCATCTCGACCAGATCGACCGCCTGCGGTGGCTTGAGCGTCGCATGTTCCAGCGCCGCCAGCATGAGCAACTGGTTGACCTGGTGCGAGGCGCGCTGCACGCCCTGCTCCAGCGCCTGCTGCGCCACCTGGCGCTGGGCTTCGTCGCGCGCATGGGCCAGCACGTGGGCCTGCGCCGCCACCACCGCCAGCGGTGTCTTGAGCTCGTGCGCGGCGTCCTGCACGAAGGACTGTTCCAGCTCTCGCTGGTGGCGCGAGCGTTCCAGCAGCACATTGGCAGCCTCGACCAGCGGCGCCAGTTCCACATATCCGGTCGGCTCCTGCAAGGGCGTCAGATCGTCCGGTGGCCGGCGCGCGATCTGGCGCGTCAGCGAGCGCAGGGGCCGCAGCCCGAGCCACACCGCCAGGGCCATCGGCAGCACCACGAAAGGCAGGGCCAGCAGCAGATAGCCCAGGATGTCCCGACCGATCAGGGCCATGGCGGTGGCGTCGCTCATCACCGGCACCCACACCACCAGCCGCCAGCGCGCGTCCTCCTGCTCCATCACCCAGTAGCGGATTCCCCGGTGTTCGGTCTCTCCCGAACGGCTGTCACCGGCCGCATCCGGTGGCATGCCCCCTTCGGACTCGTAGACCACCCGCCCCTGGGCAGAGCGCAGCTGGAACAGCAACGCACCAGGCGCCGCGTTCTCGGCATTTCGCCTCAGCTCGTTGTACTGCCGGTCGGCCGCCAGCAGGGCCACGCGGGCCTGCGGCTCGTCCAGACCCTGCAAGGCGTTGAGCGTCGCCCGGGCAATCTTCCCGAACGACTCGCGGTCCCGCACATCCTGCTTGAAGGTCCAGAAGTCCTTGAGCGACAGCACCACCCAGACCAGCAACAGCGCCGCCAGCAGCGCGAGCACAGTGCGCCGCAACAGGGAAGGCCTCAACCACGGCTTCATGCGATCAGCTGGTAGCCCACACCCCGCAAGGTGCGGATGCGGTGCGCGCCGATTTTCCGGCGCAGGTTGGACATGTGGACCTCGATCACGCTGCCCTCCAGGGGCTCACCCAGCGGCTGCAGACGCCGGCCCAGGGCGCTCTTGGACACCACCGCGTCCGGGCTGCGCGCCAGGGCTTCGAGCAACTGGAACTCCCGGCCGGACAGCTCCACCGACACACCATCGACCCAGACGCGGTTGTCCCTGGGCGCGATCTCCAGCGCTCCGATGCGCCAGCGCTCGCTGGCCTGGCGTGCCTGCCGGCGGTGCAGCGCACGCAGGCGTGAAATCAGCTCGGCCATGGCGAAGGGCTTGGGCAGGTAGTCGTCGGCCCCCCCGTCCAGACCCGCCAGGCGCTGCGGCAACTCCGCACGGGCCGAGATGACCATGACGGGCACCAGCCAGCCGGCCCTGCGCCAGCCGCGCAACAAGTCCATGCCGTCCGCCTGCGGCAAGCCCAGGTCCAGCAGCACGGCGTCGATGCCCGTGGTCTCCAGCCCTTGAGCCCCTTCGGCCGTGCGGTGCCAGAGCACCGACAGTCCTTCCTGCCGCAGGGCGTTCAGGATGGCCTGCCCCAGGTCCAGATCGTCTTCCAACAGCAGCACATGCATGGCGGCAGTCTAGCGAGCCAAGCTTTGGCTTCGCTAAAGGCTGGGCCGCTAGGCTGCGCGCATTGCCAACTCAGGGAGCCCGCACACCATGACCGTTCCACCACGCCGCACCGCCCTCAAGGGCCTGGCCATCGCCCTGGGCGCCGCCGCCCTGCCCGGCTGCGCCTCGCGCAGGGCGCCCGTACCGCCCATCCGCCAGGGCGACACCGCCGCAGCGCTGGGCCAGCTCGACGCCTGGGTGCAGCAGCAGTTGCGCCGCCACGCATCGGCCAACCTGAGCGTGGCCGTGCTCGACGGCCAGCAACTGGCCTGGTCGGCCGGCTACGGTCTGGCCGACCCGTCCAGTCCACTGCCCGCAACCGCACGCACCCGCTACCGCGCCGGCTCGATCTCCAAGGTGTTCACCACCATGGCCGTCATGCAGCTGGCCGAACAGGGACGCCTGAATCTGGACGCCCCCTTGAGCGACGCGCTGCCGGCGTTCCGCATCCGCAGCCGTTTCACAGGCGCCCGCCAGGTGACCGTGCGCCAGATCCTGCAGCACCGCTCGGGCCTGCCGTCGGACCGCGTGGAGGGCATGTGGACCGACGCACCCGAGTCGCTGTCGGACCTGGTGCTGGCGCTGCACGAGGAGCATCTGGCGTTTCCGCCCGGCGAAGTCCAGTCCTACTGCAACCTGGGTTTTTCGCTGCTGGGCGCCGCCATCGAACACCTCACCGGCGAACCTTTCGCCCGCTGGATGCAGGCCCAGCTGCTGGAGCCCATGGGCATGGCGGACTCCAGCTTTTCCGTCGCGCCGCCCACGGGCACGCACGCCGCGGCAGCACTCGACATCAAAGGCAAGGCCGAGACCGAACCCGGGCTGCGCGACACACCGGCCGGAGGGCTGAACACTACCGTGACCGATCTGCTGCAACTCGCGCGCCTGTGGTTTTCCGACGGGCGCCTCACCGGCCACCAGATCCTCACCCCCACCTCGGTCGCTGCCATGCAGAGCGCCCCCTCCCACCCGCTGCTGGGCGACCAGGCCAGCGTGGGACTGGGCTGGCATGTGCTGACCGAAGAACTGGACGGTGTCGGCCCCCTGCTGTGGCACGCCGGCGGCACACCCCACCACCATGCCCAGCTGATGCTGCTGCCCCAGCTGAAGCTGGCCGTTGCGGTGATGTCCAGCGCGGTCGTAGCGGGCGAACTCGCCCAGGAAACCGCCCTCAAGGCCATGGCCTTGATGGCCATGGCCAAGACCGGCATTGACCCGGTGCGCCCGCTCATGCAGGGCCGGGACGAGCACCATCCGCCGGTGGCGCTGAGCCGCCTCGCCGGTCGCTACGACACACCGCTGGGCCTGGTCCACATTCAGGCAGACGGTGCCAAGACCAGCGCCTCATCCAAAGACAAGCGGCTGGACCTCGTGAGCGACCAGGACGGCTACGCCCGCCTGCGGTACCGGCTGCTGGGTCTGTTTCCGGTGAACCTCGGCCGGCTGGGGGAGATCGCCTTCACGCGGCACGACACCCCGGACCGGCAGACCTGGCTGCTGGTGCGCCGCAAGGGCCGCTTCACGCTGCTGGGCACCCGGCTGGACCCGGTGCCCATCGCGGACAGCTGGCGCCAACGCATGGGCCTCTACCGTTACGCGGGCGACGACCCCTTTATCGCCGGGCAGTTCAAGTCGGTTCGCCTGTTCGAGGAGGCTGGCCTGCTGCTGGTCGAGGTCGACGCCGGTACGGACAGCACCCGCGTGGCGCTGGCGCCGGTGGACGACCGCCAGGCCATCGTCCGGGGCCTGGGACGCGGTCGAGGCGACACGGTGCAGGCGGTGCAGGAGAACCACCGGGAGGTGCTCATGCACAGCGGCATGCGCTTCGTTCAGGAAAACCCCTGACAGGGCGGATGCCGCCGGAGAACACTCACCTGGCCTGGCGCGCCTCTTCGGCCTCGATCTCGGCCATTTCTTCAGGCGTGAACACCCGCGAACGGGTGTGGAAGGCCTTGCCCTCCGGCCCCTCCAGCGAGAAGGTGCCGCCGTGACCTTCGATCACGTCGATGATGAGCTGGGTGTGGCGCCAGGTGGCGTACTGCGACTTGCTCATGTAGAACTCGCAGCCGCCGATGGTGCCCAGGAACACGTCGCCCTGGCCCATGGTGATCTCGCCCAGCAGGTAGCAGTTGGCGGCACTGTTGTCACAGCAGCCGCCGCTCTGGTGGAACATGAGGCCATCCCCGTGCTTGCCCTTGAGGAACGCTATGAGTTCCAGGGCGGCCGGGGTGGCCACCACTTTGTCGACCATCAGAAGAAGCCGAGCTTGTTTTCCGAGTAGGACACCAGCAGGTTCTTGGTCTGCTGGTAGTGGTCCAGCATCATCTTGTGGGTCTCGCGGCCGATGCCCGACTCCTTGTAGCCGCCGAAAGCAGCGTGCGCCGGGTAGGCGTGGTAGCAGTTGGTCCACACGCGGCCGGCCTTGATGGCTCGGCCCATGCGGTAGGCCACGTTGCCGTTGCGGCTCCACACGCCGGCGCCCAGGCCGTACAGCGTGTCGTTGGCGATGGCCAGGGCCTCGGCTTCGTCCTTGAAGGTGGTCACGGCCAGCACGGGGCCGAAGATCTCCTCCTGGAAGATGCGCATCTTGTTGTGGCCTTTGAACAGCGTGGGCTGCACGTAGTAGCCGCCGCCGAGGTCACCGGAGAGTTGCGCCTGCGAACCGCCGCACAGCACCTCGGCACCTTCCTGCTTGCCCAGGTCCAGGTAGGACAGGATCTTGGTCAGCTGTTCCTTGGACGCCTGCGCACCCATCATGGTGTCGGTGTCCAGCGGGTCGCCCTGCTTGATGGCGGCCACGCGCTTGAGCACGCGCTCCATGAACTTGTCGTAGATGCTTTCCTGGATCAGCGCGCGGCTCGGGCAGGTGCAGACCTCGCCCTGGTTGAACGCGAACAGCACCAGGCCTTCGATCGCCTTGTCCAGGAACGAGTCGTCCTTGTCCATCACGTCGGCGAAGAAGATGTTGGGCGACTTGCCGCCCAGTTCCAGCGTCGCGGGGATCAGGTTGTTGGCGGCGGCCTGCGCGATCACGCGGCCGGTGGTGGTGGAGCCGGTGAAGGCGATCTTGGCGATGCGCTTGCTGGTGGCCAGCGGCATGCCGGCTTCACGGCCGTAGCCGTTGACGATGTTGAGCACGCCCGGGGGCAGCAGGTCGGCGATCAGCTCGGCCAGGATCAGGATGGAGATGGGCGTGTTCTCGGCGGGCTTGAGCACCACGCAGTTGCCGGCGCCCAGGGCAGGGGCCAGCTTCCAGGCGGCCATCAGGATCGGGAAGTTCCAGGGAATGATCTGGCCCACCACACCCAGCGGCTCGTGGATGTGGTACGCCATGGTGTTCTCGTCGATCTCGCTGATGCCACCTTCCTGCGCACGCAGGGCACCGGCGAAATAGCGGAAGTGGTCGATGGACAGCGGGATGTCGGCGTTCAGCGTTTCGCGGATCGGCTTGCCGTTGTCAATGGTCTCGGCGTAGGCGAGCAGCTCGAGGTTGGCTTCCAGGCGGTCGGCAATCTTCAGCAGGATGTTGCTGCGCGTGGCGGCGTCGGTCTTGCCCCACTTGTCGGCGGCGGCGTGGGCGGCGTCCAGCGCCAGCTCGATGTCTT
Organism: Hydrogenophaga pseudoflava; assembly: GCF_031020795.1. GTDB lineage: Bacteria > Pseudomonadota > Gammaproteobacteria > Burkholderiales > Burkholderiaceae_C > Hydrogenophaga > Hydrogenophaga pseudoflava_A. Next base: position 229,708 of record NZ_JAVHJP010000004.1, on the reverse strand, counting down.
CCGCCGTGGAGCGCGCCACCATGGTGTAAGGCTTGCCCGTGGTGGGCGTGATGACCTCGAAGTACTCGCCCTTGACCGGAGGCGTCCACTTGCCACCGATGAAGTTGTCGTACTGGGATTTGTAGGTGATCTTGGCGCCTGCGGCGCCGGGAGCTGCGTAGATCATGTGTCGTCCTCTGAAAGGGTGGAAAGGGAAAGAAGCCGTTGCGGCTGACGCTTCTGTCCACAACATCCGTGCCACCACCGTGGAGCGACTCAATCTGAGACGAATGCTCTTTTTTTTGACAACACAAAACGCAGGGTTGCGCCATTCGGGTCCAGGCCCGTGAACACTGCGCCAGGCTGCCACGGCACGCCTGTTCATATGAACGCCGCTGCCAAAGGCGGCGGGCGCGTCAGCCCGCGAGCCCCACCACCAGTGCACTCGAAGACATGGCGGCCGTCGCACGCTGGCCCCTGCGCGCCGCAAACGGGTGGTCGGCAAAGCCGACCCACTGGCCGCCCCCCTCCAGCGCCAGCACCACCTCGTCGCGGTCCTGTCCGCGCGCCAGGCGCTCGATGCGCCCGTGCAGCACGCACTGGCCGGGCCCTGTGCCCACGGCACCGCGGACGACGCGCACCGCCGTGGCCTTGCACAGCACCAGCACCTCCAGTCCAGCGGCGAGCGCCAGCAGGTCGGCGCTCTCGCGGGTGATGTTCGAGGTCAGCAGCGCCCGCCCCGGCGTACGCAGCCGCACCCGCACCGCCGGGTCCTGCGGCCCCAGCGGCTCCACCGCTTCCACGCGGCACGGCAGCTGGTTGCGCATGCTGGTGCGCAGGCCCAGGCCCATCGGCAAGGCTGCGCCGCCTGAAAACCGCGAGAGCACCGCCTCGCGCGCGCGCATCAGCTCGTCCGCCAGCGCCAGCAGCTGCAGACCCTGCGGCGTGATGCGCGCACCGCCGCCGCCCGAGCCGCCCACCGTGCGCTCCACCAGCGTCTGGCCGCTGAGGTTGCTCAGCGTGTCGATGGCCTGCCAGGCCGCCTTGTAGCTGATGCCCGCGTCACGCGCGGCCTGCGAGATCGAGCCGGTCTCCGCCACGCGGCGCAGCACTTCCAGGCGCTTGTCGGCGGGGGCGTGGCCAAGGGCTTCGGAGAGGGCAGCATGAGGAGCGGTCGCGGGCATCGCAGGATTGTTTCATGCCACGTCGTCACCTGGGGCTCGATGGACCATGCCCATGTCCCGCTACACTCGCTATTCCATTTTGGGATAACGGCCACCCCCTCCCTTGCCGGCTGCCCTGTGTCACGAGGTGCCCCATGCGTCTGCTGTTTTCTTCCCTCTCCGTCCTGCTGTGCGTCGCGTTCGCACACACCGCTGCCGTTGCCGCAGAAGCCCAGGTGGCGGTCGCCGCCAACTTCGCCGATCCGATCAAGGCGATCGCCGCGGTGCTGCAGAAGACCACCGGCCATACGCTGAAGATCTCCACCGGCGCGTCGGGCGCGTTCTACACGCAGATCAGGAACGGCGCGCCGTTCGACGCCTTCCTCTCGGCCGACAACGAGCGGCCCGAGCTGCTGGAGAAGGAGGGTCTGGCGCAGCCGGGCACGCGCTTCACCTATGCCACCGGCAAGCTGGTGCTGTGGTCGGCCAGGGCCGGTCGCGTGGACGGCCAGGGCGCGGTGCTCAAGGCGGCCGACCTGGGCAAGGTGGCCTACGCCAACCCCAAGACCGCGCCCTACGGCGCCGCCGCGTTGCAGGTGCTGGACAAGCTGGCCATGAAGGATGCGATCGCGTCCAGGCTGGTGCAGGGCGAGAGCATCGGCCAGACCTTCAACTTCGTGAAGACCGGCAACGCCGATGTGGGCTTCGTGGCAATGTCGCAGGTGCTCGAAGGCGGCCAACTCAAGGAAGGGTCGATGTGGGTGATTCCGCAATCCCAATACGAAGCCATCCGGCAGGACGCGGTGCTGCTCAAGCGGGGAGCGAACAACGAGGCGGCCAAAGCCCTTCTCAAATTGCTGCAGAGCCCGAACATCAAGGACCTGATCCGCAGCTACGGCTACGAGCTCTGACATGTTCCTCACTCCGGACAATCTTCAGGCGCTCTGGCTGACCTTCCAGGTCGCGGCGCTGACCACGCTGATCCTGTTGCTGCTGGGCACGCCGCTGGCGTGGTGGCTGGCGCGGTCGCGGTCCTGGGTGGCCCGGCCGGTGGGGGCGCTGGTCTCGCTGCCCCTGGTGCTGCCGCCGTCGGTGCTGGGCTTCTACCTGCTGGTGGGGCTGGGGCCGAATGGGCCCGTCGGCGCCTGGATGGTGTCCATGGGACTGCCCACCCTGCCCTTCACCTTCGCAGGACTGGTGGTGGCTTCGGTGTTCTATTCGCTGCCGTTCATGGTGCAGCCCATCCTGAACAGCATGCAGGCGCTGGGCGAGCGGCCGCTGGAGGCGGCGGCCACGCTGCGCGCTTCGCCGCTGGACCGCTTCTTCCATGTGGTGCTGCCGCTGTGCCGGCCGGGTCTGGTGACGGGTTGCATCATGAGCTTCGCGCACACGGTGGGCGAGTTCGGCGTGGTGCTGATGGTGGGCGGCAACATCCCGGGCGTGACGCGGGTGGTGTCGGTGCAGATCTTCGACCACGTGGAGGCGCTGGAATACGCCGATGCGCACCGGCTGGCGGCGGTGATGCTGGTGTTCGCGTTCACGGTGCTGATGGTGCTGCAGTTCTTCAACGCGCGGCAGGTTCGGAAGGTGCGCGCATGAGCCCAGCCACACTGACCCTGAACGCCCGGCTGGACCGGGGCGACTTCGCGCTGGACGTGCAGCTGGCCCTGCCGGGCCACGGCGTCACCGCGCTGTTCGGCCCCTCAGGGAGCGGCAAGACCAGTTGCCTGCGCGTGCTCGCCGGGCTGGAACGGCGGGCGACCGGGCAGGTGGTGGTGAACGGCCAGGCCTGGCAGGACAGCTCGCGCGGCCTGTTCCTGCCCACGCACCGGCGCGCGCTGGGCTATGTGTTTCAGGAGGCCAGCCTGTTCGACCACCTGACGGTCGAAGGCAACCTGCGCTTCGGATTCGACCGCACGCCGGCCGCCCAGCGCCGGCACGACTGGCGCCATGGCCTGGAGCTGCTGGGCATCGGCCACCTGCTGCAGCGCCGGCCGCACGAGCTTTCGGGCGGCGAGCGCCAGCGCGTGGCCATCGCGCGCGCGCTGGCCACAAGCCCGCAACTGCTGCTGATGGACGAGCCGCTGGCCGCGCTGGACGCGGCGCGCAAGGCCGAGATCCTGCCCTGGCTGGAGCAGCTGCATGAGGCGCTGGACGTGCCGGTGGTCTACGTGACCCATTCGCTGGACGAGGTGGCCCGCCTGGCGGACCACGTGGTGCTGCTGGAACAAGGCCAGGTGCAGGCCGACGGCCGGCTGGCCGACATGCTCACGCGCAGCGACCTGCCGCTGGCGCTCGGCGACACTGCAGTCTCCGTACTGCAGGGTCGTTGCAGCGGCTACTCGCCGGCAGACCAGCTCGCGGTCTACGACATCGACGGCGGGCAGCTGCTGTTGCCGCAATCGCGCCGGGGCATGCCCGCCCACGGCGCACGCGCTCGGCTGCACATCCAGGCGCGGGACGTGAGCCTGTCGCAGGTGATGCCCTCACAGACCAGCGTGCTCAACGTGCTGCCGGCGGTGGTGGACAGCCTGACGGAGAACGCCGCGGCCCAGGTGGTGGTCCGCCTGCGCCTGGGTGCAGACGGCCATGGCGCCACCCTGCTCTCGCGCATCAGCAGCCTGTCGGCCCGGCGCCTGGGCCTGGCGCCAGGCCAGCCGGTCTACGCGCAGATCAAGGGCGTGGCGATGGTGCGCTAGAAAGGGGCGCCAAACACGGCTCCGGAGCGAGATGCCTGATCCAGTGGGCGCGGTGGAACCGGCTTCGCCGGGCCACTCGCGCCGTCCCCCCGGGGGGAAGACGCGAAGCGGCGCAGGGGGGGACTTATTTGCTCGCGTTCGGGAAGAACAGCTGCTCGCCACCGATCTTGTAGTCGGCAATCGCTTTCTGGCCGGCGGCACCGGTCACCCAGTCCACGAACTTCTGGCCCTCGGCCGTCTTGACCTGCGGGTGCTTGGCGGCGCTCACCAGCATCACGCCGTACTGGTTGAACAGGCGCCTGTCGCCCTCCACCAGCACCGCCAGGTCGGCGCGGTTCTTGAAGTTGAGCCAGGTGCCGCGGTCGGCCAGCACGTAGGCGCCGCTGCTCGCGCCGATGTTCAGTGCCGGGCCCATGCCGCAGCCGCATTCCTTGTAGCCGCTGCCCTTGTTGGCATCGGTGTCCGTCATCTTCCAGAAGCGCAGTTCGGCCGCGTGGGTGCCGCTCTTGTCGCCGCGCGAGACGAAGGGGGCGTTGGCGGTGGCGATCTTCTTGAGCGCCGCCACGATGTCGTTGCCCTTCGTGCCGGCCGGGTCGGCCTTGGGGCCGATCAGCACGAAGTCGTTGTACATGACCTCCAGGCGTTTGGCCGAAAAGCCATCGGCCACGAACTTCTCTTCGGCGATCTTGTCGTGCACGAACAGCACGTCGGCGTCACCGCGGCGCGCCATGTCAATGGCCTGACCGGTGCCCAGCGCCACCACCTTCACGTCGACGCCGCTGGCCTGCCTGAAGGCCGGCAGGATGTGGCCGAACAGGCCCGACTGCTCGGTGGACGTGGTGGAGGCGACGACGATGCTGCTCTGCGCGAAGGCGGCGGAGCCGACCAGCATCGCCGCCACGAACGAGGCAGCGCGAACGAGGGCGCGGCAGGGGTGATTCATTTGCTTTTTCATGTGGTTTCTCCTTTGACAAATGCGCTGGCCTGAGGAGACAGCCGCTCCAGCAGGTCCTGGTTGAAAAAGTCGTGCACCGGCAGGTCGGCCCGCACACGACCCTGTTCGAGGTAGACCACGCGGCTGGCCAGGCGCTTGACCTGGCCGAGGTTGTGACTGGCGAACACCAGCGTGGGCGGCAGGCGACCCGGCGCGGGTGTTTCGTTGCAGAAATCGGCGATCAACGCCTCAACGTCGCGCTTGGCGTGCGGGTCCAGGCTGGCTGTGGGCTCGTCCAGCAGCCACACATCGGGCTGCAGCGCCCAGGCCCGCGCCAGCGCCACACGCTGCTGCTGACCGCCGGAGAGCGCACGACCGTTGCGCTCCGACAGCGCCGCCAGCTGCACGCGCTCCAGCGCCTGCCGCGCACGGGCTTTTGTCTGCGCCCAGGCCACACCGCTGAGCCACAGACCCAGCTGCAGGTTGCGCTGCACCGTCATGCGCAGCATGTGCGGGCGCTGGAACAGCATGGCGATGCGAGAGGCCTGCGGCACCTCCCGTCGGCCCTGCGCGATCGGCAGCAGGCCGTGCAGCGCGCGCAGCAGCGTGCTCTTGCCGCAGCCATTGGGTCCGACCAGGGCCACACGCTCGCCCGACCGGATCGCCAGCGTGATGTCGCGCAGCGCCTCGACCTGCGCGGCCGGGCCCAGGCTCACGTGCACGGAGCGCAGGTCCAGAACTGTGGCTTGAACCGCCTCGCGGTCGGGCACGGCCCCGCTGGCGGGAAGATCGACCCTCATGTCGTGGCCATCCGCAGGTCGCCACCGTCCAGGTGCTCGCGCCAGCGCCGCAGCAGCGCCACCAGGGCATTGAGCAGCAGCACCACCGCCAGCAGCACGATACCCAGGCCGAGCGCCAGCGGCAGGTCGCCCTTGCTGGTCTCCAGCGCAATGGCGGTGGTCATGACGCGTGTGAAACCGTCGATGTTGCCGCCGACGATCATGACTGCGCCGACCTCGGACACCGCGCGACCGAACGCGGTGATCAGCACCGTCAGCAGCGCATAGCGCTCGTCCCAGGCCATCAGCAGGCTGCGCAATCCCAGACCCGCGCCCAGCGAGGACAGCTGCTCGCCGTGGCTGCGGTCGGCGTCCTCGACCACCTGGCGCGTGAGCGCCGTGACCAGCGGCAGCACCAGGATCGCCTGCGCCAGCACCATGGCCTGGAAGCTGAACAGCCAGCCGAGAAAACCCAGCGGACCGGAGCGCGAGAGCAGCAGGTAGATCACCAGCCCCACCACCACCGAGGGGATGGCCAGGAAAGTGTTCAGCAAGGTCAGCACCACCGGCCGGCCCGGAAACCGCGCCACCGCCAGCCAGGCGCCCAGCAGCAGGCCCAGGCCGCAGGCCAGCAGGCAGGCCGTGGCGCTGACGGCGAGCGAGCGGGCGACGATGGCCCAGAGGCCGGCATCGCCGGAAAGAATGAGTTCAAACGCGGTGACCGCGCTGTCGGAAAAGGTGTTCATACGTCGCGCCGCAGCATAAGCGCGTGCTACGGGTTTGGGAGTACGTGGCAACTCGGTATGAACAATCCAACATAGGCACTCGTTTGCATATGCGAGGTCTGAGGCACACTCGACGCCCATGAAACGGATTGCGATGTCCTACTCGCTGATGGCCGAACGCCCGGAGCGTGGGCAAGGATCGGCGCTGCTGCGCAACCCGATGATGGACGTGCTGCACGCCGTGCACGAGCAGGGATCGATCTCCGCCGCAGCCCGGCAGCTGGGCCTCTCGTACCGCCATGTCTGGGGCCAGCTCAAGGAGTGGGAGCAGCAGCTCGGGCGCGAGCTGCTGGTCTGGGAGCGCGGTCAGTCCGCCCTGCTCTCGCCCTTCGGCCAGCGCTTGCTGATGGCCGAGCGGCTGGCCCAGGCGCGGCTGGGACCGCAAATGGAGAGCCTGCGCGCCGAGCTGGAGCGGGCCTTTGCCATGGCCTTCGACGACGCGCAGCGCCCGAGCGAGGTGCTCACGCTGTACGCCAGCCACGACCACGCGCTGGCCGAATTGCAGGAGCTGGCTTCGTCTTTGCAAGGGGGCAGCGAACCCGGCGTGCACCTGGACATCCGCTTCACCGGCAGCGTCGACGCGATCCGCGCGCTCAACGAAGGCCGCTGTCTGCTGGCCGGCTTCCATACCCAGCCGTTTGCCGACGCCGACAGCCGCAGCGCCCGCACCTACCGCCCGCTGCTCAAGCCCGGCACGCACAAGATCGTCGGTTTTGCGCGCCGCTCGCAGGGGTTGATGGTGGCGCCCGGCAACCCGCTGCGCCTGCGGGACCTGAAGGACGTGTCGCGACAGAGCGCCCGCTTTGTCAACCGCGCCATCGGCACCGGGACCCGGCTGTTGCTGGAGGAGCTGTTGATGCAGGACGGCCTGACGAGCGCAGACCTCAAAGGCTTCGACCGGGAGGAAAGCTCCCACGCGGCGGTGGCCCAGGCTGTGGCCAGCGGCGACGCCGACGTGGGTCTGGGCACCGAGTACACGGCGCGCAGCCAGGGACTCGGTTTTGTGCCGTTGACCGACGAGCGCTACCTGCTGGTGTGCCTGAAATCGGCGCTGGAGCAAGCGCCGGTGCAGAACCTGCTGAGGTTGCTGCGCGGCGCGGACTGGCAGAAACGGCTGCAGACCCTGCCCGGTTATCAGCCCGACCACCCGGGCGAAGTCGCAGCCATGAAGCGCTTGCTCCCCTGGTGGAAGAACTGACGCCCCCACGCTCCGCCGCTGCGCGGGTCGCTGCCCCCCGAGGGGGTTGATCCGCCTTGGGGCGGCCCGGCGGCGGATCGATTTTTCTAGAACGCTTCTTTCTCGGCTTCGAGATACGCCAGGCTGGTGTACTTGCCGATGTTGCTCTCGAAGCCGGCCATGGTCTTGGCACGGCTGGCGACCCGCGGGTCCTTCAGCACCAGCGCCTTGGCGCCGTCCAGCGGAATGCCCTCCTTGACCGCCTGCACGCAGGGCTCCCAGATGCCCTTCATGAAGGTGCCGTAGGTGTCCAGCAGGCCCTTGCTGCCCCGGCCGTGGCCCGGCAGCCAGAGCTGGTCGCCCGCGGCCTTCTTGAGCGCGTCGTAGTACTTGAAGGTGCCGGGGTAGGAACCGTCGTCGATGTTGGCGATGCGGTTCTCCATCGCGATGTCGCCGACGTAGGTCAGCTTGTCCTGAACGACTTCGAAACACAGGTCCGACGGCGTGTGCGCCCGGCCGTAGTGGTGCAACCGGATCTGCACGTCGCCGTAGTCGAACACCTGTCCGTGCTCCACGGTCTGGTTGGGCGCCACCACCTTGGTGCCCAGCGTCGCCTGATTGGTCCAGCGCTCCATGAGGCTGCGCCAGAGGCTGCCTTCCTGACCGGCGATCTGCTCGCGCGTGTAGGCCAGCGCATGGATGGGCAGGTCCTTGCCATAGGCGTCGGCGAAGGCGTGGTTGCCCAGCCAGTGGTCGCCGTGGTAGTGGCTGTTGAAGACCGCGATCACCGGCTTGGGGGTGACGGTCCTGATCATGCGGATCGCCATCTGGCCGATCTGCAACGAAGCACCGCTGTCCAGTACCACCACGCCCTTGCGTGTCACCACGAAGACGACACTCGCCATCAGGCCCTGGTTCTCCTGCGTCGGAAAGCCTTCCTTTGCATAGACCATCCACACGTGGGGAGACAGTTGCTCGGGTTTGACGTCGGGCACCGGCAGGCCTTCGATGAACTCCTGGACCTGCTGGGCGAACAGCCGGACCTCGGGCACCAGGGCCAGCCCCGCCCCGGCGGCGCCCAGGCCGGCAATGGTCCGCACCCAGTGGCGCCGGGACTCGTTGAGAGTGTCGGAAGGAACACCTGGCCGCGAGGGCCGTCGTGTCGGAAGGGGGAATGGCATGGGCGTCTCCTAAAAATCATCGAATAAGCAATTGCTTATTCGATGATAACGAGCTTGCCCGCACCGGGCAACCGGTGCCACAGAGTCAGGTGGTCGAAGGCAGTGGCGAGGGGTTGGGCAGACGCCGTGCGATCTCTGCCACCAGCTGGCGCGCCAGCTGCAGCTTGGACGCCCGGGGCAGCTCGGCACTGCCCTGCTCGTCGACCAGCAGCAGGGCGTTGTCGTCCTGGCCGAAGGTGTCCGGGCCGATGTTGCCCACCAGCAGCGGCACGCCCTTGCGAACACGCTTGGCCTGCGCATGGGCCAGCAGATCCTCGCTTTCGGCGGCAAACCCCACGCAGTACAGCGCCCGGCTCTGTGCCCGTGTGGTCTGGGCGATGCCGGCGAGGATGTCGGGGTTCTCGACGAATCCCAGGGTCGGCACCTGTCCGGAACCGTCTTTCTTGATCTTCTGCACCGCCATCTCGACCGGACGCCAATCGGCCACGGCCGCTGCCGAGACGAACACGGTGGCGTTCTGGCTCAGCACATTGAGCGTCTTCTGCATGTTCAGCGCGGACTTGACGTTGATGCGCCCCACGCCGCGGGGGGTCGGCAGGCTCACCGGTCCGGCCACCAGCGTCACGTGCGCACCCGCTTCGTGCGCCGCCCTCGCGATGGCAAAGCCCATCTTGCCGCTGGAGAGGTTGGTCAGGCCACGCACCGGGTCGATCGCCTCGAAGGTCGGGCCGGCGCTGACCAGCACCTGCTGGCCGGCCAGCAGCTTGGGCGTGAAGAAGCGGACGAGCTCGTACAGCAGTTCGTCCGGTTCGAGCATGCGCCCGTCGCCAATCTCGCCACAGGCCTGATCGCCCACGCCCACGTCCAGCACCGTGGCGCCATCTGCCTTGAGTTGGGCCACGTTGCGCTGCGTGGCCGGGTGGGCCCACATCTCGCGGTTCATGGCCGGCGCCAGGATGAGCGGCACCTTATCGATCGGGCGCGCCAGGCACATCAGGCTGAGCAGGTCGTCGGCACGGCCGTGCAGCAGCTTGGCCATGAAGTCGGCGCTGGCGGGGGCCACCACGATCGCGTCGGCTTCCCGGCTCAGGTTGATGTGGGGCATGTTGTTGTCCACACCCGCCGCGTGGCGGTCGTCCCACTGCGACGAGAATACCGTGCGGCCTGACAGGGCCTGCATCGTGACCGGCGTGATGAACTGCGTGGCCGCGTCGGTCATGACCACCTGGACGGTGGCGCCGGCCTTGATCAGGGCTCGGCAGAATTCGGCCGCCTTGTAGCAGGCGATTCCGCCCGAAAGACCCAGAACAATGTGTTTGCCGGCGAGTTCGCTCATGGCCGCAATGTAGCAGTTTGAAATGTTCCCGAACAAGCCCGGGCCGGGCGAATCCATAATCGGCCATCTGATGTTTTTTCACTCACCAGCACACCTTTGGCCATGCACATGACCCGACTCCCGATGCTTCTCAGCGCCAGCGTTGTCCTGGCCTCCCTGGCCGCCTGTGGAGGAGGTTCCGACGGACCGGAAGGCGAAGCGCCCACGGGAGGGGCCCTGGCCAATGTCTGGTTTGCCGACAGCGACAGCTACCACCCGCTGGACAAGATCCGGCCCGACGGCAGCTTCTACTCCGGCAACGAAGCCGATTTCGGGCCGGTCAATCCCGCCTACGCGGGCAGCACCGCCACCCAGTCCCGCTGGGCCATCGACACCTCGGCCACGCCCCCGGCCGGCGAGACCCTGAGCTACACCTTCAAGATCGATGGCGTCAGCGCCTCGGGCAGTGCGGTCGCGGCCCTGCTGGCCAACCTGCGCATCAACAGCGCCACCGGCCTCATCACCCAGACCTGCAAGGGCTTCCCCGAGTGCTACGACAACAGCTCCGGCCAGGACGAGGACTTCCTCGTGACCGTGACGGCGCAGGCCAGCGGTGGCGGCAAGCTGGAGAGGAATTTCCTGCTGCGGGTGCGCGGCAATCGCTGACCATCACAGCCCGCGGACCGGCCGAGCCGCGACCGCTCCGCACAGCCGGGCGAACAGGGGGTGGCGCCTATAATCGGCATTTCCACCTCCTGCGAGCGCCCGGCTCGCCCGAGTCATGACCAAATTCGTGTTCGTCACCGGCGGTGTGGTGTCCTCTCTCGGCAAGGGCATTGCTTCTGCTTCCCTGGCTGCGATCCTTGAATCGCGCGGCCTCAAAGTCACCCTCATCAAGCTCGACCCGTACATCAACGTGGATCCGGGCACCATGTCGCCCTTCCAGCACGGCGAAGTGTTCGTCACCGACGACGGCGCCGAAACCGACCTGGACCTCGGTCACTATGAGCGTTTCATCGAAACGCGCATGAAGAAGACCAACAACTTCACCACCGGCAAGATCTACCAGTCGGTGCTGGAGAAGGAACGCCGCGGCGACTACCTCGGCAAGACGGTGCAGGTGATCCCGCACGTCACCAACGAAATCCAGGAATTTATCAAGCGCGGCGCCGGCATCGGCACACCCGACGCGGTCGACGTGGCCATCGTCGAGATCGGCGGCACGGTGGGTGACATCGAGTCCCTGCCCTTCCTCGAAGCCGTGCGCCAGATGAGCCTGCGCATGGGCCCGAACAACTCGGCCTTCGTGCACCTGACCTACCTGCCGTGGATCGCCGCGGCCGGCGAGCTCAAGACCAAGCCGACCCAGCACACGGTGCAGAAGCTGCGCGAGATCGGCATCTCCGCCGACGCCCTGCTCTGCCGTGCCGACCGCCGCATTCCCGAGGACGAACGCGCCAAGATCTCCCTGTTCACCAACGTGCCCGAGTGGGGCGTGATCAGCATGTGGGACGTGGACACAATCTACAAGGTACCGCGCATGCTGCACGAGCAGGGCCTGGACGGCCTGATCTGCGACAAGCTGCGCCTGAACACACCGCCCACCAGCCTCAAGCGCTGGGACGACCTGGTCTACGAAACCGAACACCCGCAAGGCGAGGTGAAGATCGCCATGGTCGGCAAGTACGTCGACCTCTCGGACAGCTACAAGTCGGTCAACGAGGCCCTGCGCCACGCGGGCATGCGCAACCATGTGCGCGTGAAGATCGACCATGTCGACTCCGAAACCATGGAGGGCGCGGACGTGAACGCCAAGCTGGCGCAGTACGACGCCATCCTGGTACCCGGCGGCTTCGGTCAGCGCGGCGTGGAGGGCAAGATCGCCACCGCCCGCTTCGCCCGCGAGCACAAGGTGCCCTACCTGGGCATCTGCCTGGGCATGCAGGTCGCCACCATCGAGTACGCCCGTCACGTGGCTGGCCTGGAGAACGCCAACAGCACCGAGTTCGATGCCGCGACGCCGCACCCGGTGATCGCGCTGATCGAGGAATGGAAGGACGCCGACGGCAGCATCCAGAAGCGCGACGCCAACTCCGACCTGGGCGGCACCATGCGCCTGGGCGCACAGAGCTCCGACGTGGCCAAGGGCACGCTGGCGCACAGCATCTATGGGGATGTGGTGACCGAGCGCCACCGCCACCGTTACGAAGCCAACGTCAACTACCTTGACCGGCTGCGCCAGGCCGGCCTGGTGATCTCCGCGCTGACCCAGCGCGAGCAGCTGACCGAGATCGTCGAACTGCCGCAGGCCGTGCACCCCTGGTTCATCGGCGTGCAGTTCCACCCCGAGTTCAAGTCCACCCCCTGGGCCGGCCACCCGCTGTTCAACGCCTTCGTCAAGGCGGCGGTCGAGCACCAGAAGGCCGCCAAGGCCTGATCGGAACACAGCCATGCAACTCTGCGGATTCGACGTCGGACTGGACAAGCGCTTCTTCCTGATCGCCGGCACCTGCTCCATCGAAGGCCTGCAGATGTCGCTCGACGTCGCGGGCCAGCTCAAGGAGATCTGCACGGCGCTCGGCATTCCGCTGATCTACAAGGGCTCGTTCGACAAGGCCAACCGCTCGTCGGGCACCAGCCAGCGCGGCGTGGGCCTGGACGCCGGCCTGAAGATCCTGGACGAGGTGCGCAGGCAGTTGCAGCTGCCCATCCTGACCGACGTGCACGACGAATCGCAGGTGGCCGAAGTGGCCAGCGTGGTCGACGTGCTGCAGACCCCGGCCTTCCTGTGCCGCCAGACCGATTTCATCCGCGCCGTGGCCCAGTCGGGCAAGCCGGTGAACATCAAGAAGGGCCAGTTCCTGGCGCCCTGGGACATGAAGAACGTGATCGACAAGGCCCGCGCCGCCGCGAAGGAAGCCGGCCTGTCAGAAGACCGATTCCTGGCCTGCGAACGCGGCGTGAGCTTCGGCTACAACAACCTGGTGGCCGACATGACCAGCCTGGCCGAGATGCGCAAGTCCGGCGCGCCGGTGGTGTTCGACGTGACCCACTCAGTCCAGAAACCCGGCGGGCTGGGCGCGGTCAGTGGCGGGGCCCGCGAGATGGTGCCGGTGCTGGCCCGTGCGGGTGTGGCGGCGGGCGTGTCGGGCCTGTTCATGGAAACCCACCCTAAGCCGGCCGAGGCCTGGTCCGACGGTCCCAACGCCGTGCCGCTGGGCCGCATGAAGGCGCTGCTGGAAACCCTGGTCGCGCTCGATTCCGTAACCAAAACAACTCCGTTGCTGGAGAACGATTTCCAATGAGCGCGTACATCATTGCGGACGTGACCGTCACCAACGAAGAGCAGATGAAGGTCTACCGCGAGTGGAGCACGCGCGCCATGCAGGAGTTCGGCGCCGAGGTGCTGGTGCGCGGTGGCCGGGTGGAGCCGCTGGAAGGCGACTGGCAGCCGCAGCGGGTCGTGGTGCTGAAGTTCAAGGACATCGCCACCGCGCAGGCTTACTACCGCTCACAAACCTACACCCATGCGCGCTCGCTGCGCGAGGGCGCGGGTTCGATCCGCATGTTTGCCGTTGAGGGTGTCTGAACGCCCGTCCCGATTTCTTTTTTGACTTGTTCCAAAGGTAGAAACCATGAGTGCAATCGTTGATATCGTCGGCCGCGAAGTCCTGGACAGCCGCGGCAACCCCACCGTCGAATGCGACGTGCTGCTGGAATCGGGCGTGATGGGCCGTGCGGCCGTGCCCTCCGGCGCGTCCACCGGCTCGCGCGAAGCCATCGAGCTGCGCGACGGCGACAAGAGCCGCTACCTGGGCAAGGGCGTGCTCAAGGCGGTCGAGAACATCAACACCGAGATCAGCGAAGCCGTGCTGGGCCTGGACGCCTCCGAGCAGGCCTTCCTGGACAAGACCCTGATCGACCTGGACGGCACCGAGAACAAGGGCCGCCTGGGCGCCAACGCCATGCTTGCCGTGTCCATGGCCGTGGCCCGCGCCGCCGCCGAAGAGGCCGGCCTGCCGCTCTACCGCTATTTCGGCGGCATGAGCGCGGTGCAGATGCCGGTGCCGATGATGAACATCATCAACGGCGGCGCGCACGCCAACAACTCGCTCGACCTGCAGGAGCTGATGATCATCCCCGTGGGCGCACCGAGCTTCCGCGAAGCCCTGCGCTGGGGCGCCGAGGTGTTCCACGCCCTCAAGGCCATCCTGCACGACAAGCACATCAGCACCGCCGTGGGCGACGAAGGCGGCTTTGCCCCCTCGGTCGAGAACCACGAAGCCGCGCTGCAGCTGATCCTGCAGGCCATCGACAAGGCCGGCTACACCGCCGGTGACCAGATCGCCCTGGGCCTGGACTGCGCCGCCAGCGAGTTCTACAAGGACGGCAAGTACGTGCTCGAAGGAGAAGGTGGCATCGCCCTCACCGCCGAGCAGTGGACCGACATGCTGGCCACCTGGTGCGACAAGTACCCCATCGTGTCCATCGAGGATGGCATGGCCGAAGGCGACTGGGATGGCTGGAAGCACCTGACCGAGCGCCTGGGCAAGCAGGTCCAGCTGGTGGGCGACGACCTGTACGTCACCAACACCAAGATCCTCAAGGAAGGCATCGACAAGGGCATCGCCAACTCGATCCTGATCAAGATCAACCAGATCGGCACCCTGACCGAGACCTTCGCCGCCATCGAGATGGCCAAGCGCGCTGGCTACACCGCCGTGATCTCGCACCGCTCGGGCGAGACCGAAGACAGCACGATCTCCGACATTGCAGTGGGCACCAACGCCGGCCAGATCAAGACCGGTTCGCTCTCGCGCTCGGACCGCATGGCCAAGTACAACCAGCTGCTGCGCATCGAGGAAGACCTGGGTGACGTGGCGGTGTACCCTGGCCGCGCCGCCTTCTACAACCTGAAGTAATCTGGACCGGCGGCTCCTCCGGACGCCAGACCAAGCAATACTGCTCCATGGCACATCGCATCGTCCCCGGCCTGCTGATCACGCTGCTGCTCGTGCTGCACGCGCAGCTGTGGTTCGGCCGGGGCAGCGTGCCCCAGGTCTCGCGCATGAAGGCCGAACTGGCCGCCCTGGAGTCGGTCAACCAGGAAGCGCGACAGCGCAACGAGCGGCTCGCCAACGAGGTGCGCGACCTTGAAGAAGGCCTGGGCATGGTCGAGGAGCTGGCCCGCAACGATCTGGGCATGGTCCGGCCCAACGAGATCTTCGTGCAGATCGCCCACAAGAAGCCCTGAGCCGCGCCGTGGCACTTGTGGTCACGCTGCTCGGCGGCGAATCCACCGGCAAGACCTCCCTGGCTCGCGCCTTGTGCGAGCAACTTGCAGCAAGGGGGGTGGCGTCTGCGATGGTGGCCGAACATCTGCGCCACTGGTGCGAGCAACACCGCCGTGCCCCTCACCTGCACGAGCAGGCCGCGCTGGCCCGCGAACAGGCCCGCCTCACCGACGAAGCGGCTTCCCGTCTCGCGGAGGGCGTCGTCATTGCAGACACCTCCCCCCTGGTGATCGCGGCCTACAGCGAGCTCTATTTCCAGGACCGTTCGCTCTGGAGCGAAGCCCTGGCCTGGCAGTGCCGTGTGGACCTCACCCTGCTGATGGGTCTGGACCTGCCCTGGGTCGCCGACGGCTTTTTTCGCGACAGCCCCGCCGTGCGCGATGCGGTGGACACCGTGATCCGGCGCGAACTGCAGACCGCGGGGCTGGCCTTCCAGACCATCCACGGCCGCGGAACGGCCCGCACCGAGCAGGCCCTGCGCGCCATCGGGCGGCGCCTGGGGCAGGACCTCACCACCACCGAACAGACACTGACCACCGGCCGGCGCGCCTGGAGCTGCGACCAATGCAGCGACCCGGATTGCGAGCACCGGCTGTTCAGCAAGCTGCTGGCACCCAACACCCACGGAGACACCCGCCCATGATTCCCGCCACGCCCCTGCCCGACTTCCGCTCGCCGGCCTTCCTGCGCGCCCACATCGAAGACACGCTGTCGTTCTACCTGCCGCGAGCGATCGATCCCAGCGGCGGGCTGTTCCACTTCCTGCGCGACGACGGCAGCGTCTACGACGCGCATACCAGGCACCTGGTGAGCAGCACGCGCTACGTGGTCACGCTGGGCATGGCGGTGCGGCGCGGGCTCGGTGGCCCGGCCGCACGGCAGGCGCTGCAGCAGGCCTTCGACTTCCTGCCCGTGCACCGCCGCCCGGACACCGGCGGCTACGCCTGGCTGATCGACTGGCGGGACGGTCAGGCCCGCGTGCTGGACGCCACCAACCACGCCTACGGTCTGGCTTTCGTGCTGCTGGCCCATGCGCACGCCCACATGGCCGGCGTGGCCGGCGCGCACGCCGGCATCGCGCAGACCTTCGAGCTGCTGGAGCGGCGCTTCTGGGAACCGCAGCATGGCCTGTACGCCGACGAGGCCACGGCCGACTGGCAGGTGCGGCCCTACCGCGGGCAGAACGCCAACATGCACCTGTGCGAAGCCCTGCTGGCCGCCCACGACGCCACACAGGAGCCTCGCTACCTGGACCGCGCCGCCCTGCTGGCCGAGCACATCACCGTGCGCCAGGCGGCCCTGGCCGACGGGCTGGTCTGGGAGCACTACAAGGCCGACTGGACGGTGGACTGGGACTACAACAAGGACGACAAGACCAACATCTTCCGGCCCTGGGGATTCCAGCCTGGTCACCTGACGGAGTGGACCAAGCTGCTGCTGCAACTGAACGAACGCCGGCCCGATGCAGCCCTGGTCGAACGTGCCCGCCACTTCTTCGACACCGCGATGCACAAGGCCTGGGACGGCGAGCACGGCGGCCTGTACTACGGCTTCGCGCCCGACGGCAGCATCTGCGACAGCGACAAGTACTTCTGGGTGCAGGCCGAGTCGCTGGCCGCCGCCGCGCGGCTGGCCACCGTCACGGGCGAGCCGCGCTACTGGGCGGCCTACGAGCACCTCTGGGCCTACTCATGGCGTCATTTCGTGGACCACGAGCACGGCGCCTGGTGGCGCATCCTTTCGGCCGACAACCGCAAGTACTCGGACGAAAAGAGCCCGGCCGGCAAGGTGGACTACCACACCATGGGAGCCTGCCACGATGTGCTCGATGTCCTGAAGTGACTCAGTGCGTGCCGCCGGCGACGGGCGGCTGGGCCGCCGCCTGCAGGAACACCTGGGCGGCATCGACCGGATCGAAGTGGTACTGCGCGCCACAGAAATCGCAACCCACCTCCACCTGACCCTGCTCGGCGATGATGGACTCGACCTCCTCACGCCCCAGCGACTTGAGCATGCCCGCCACCCGCTCGCGCGAGCAGGTGCAGGCAAAGCGTGGGCCGTCGGCGCCGGTCTGCGGTTCGAAACGGCGCACATCCTCTTCCCAGAACAGGCGGTGCAGGATGGTGTCGGCGTCCAGCGTCAGCAGTTCCTCGCGCTTCAGACTCGCGGCCAGGATGGCGATCCGGTTGTAGTCCTCGTTGCGGCCGATCTGGTCTTCGTCGCGGGCCACCGCGCCCGCACCGGACAGGTTCGATTCGCCCTGCAGCGGCAGGCGTTGGATCAGCAGACCGGCGGCCACCTGGTCGCTGGCGGCCAGCACCAGGCAGGTGTCGAGCTGCTCGCTCTGCAGCATGTAGTGTTCGATGACCTCGCTGAGCTTCTCCAGCTTTTCGTGCCGGTCTCCGAACAGCGGCACCACGCCCTGGTAGGGCTGCTGGCCGGGCAGGCGGTCCTTGGGATCCAGCGTGATGGCGCAGCGTCCCTGGTTGTTGACGTTGACCATGTGCGAGAGCGGGGCGTCGGCCGCGACCTCGCCGGTCACGGTGGCTGTGGCGCGCAGCGCGAGATCGGGCTGCACCTCGGCCACCGCCAGCTTGACCGGGCCGTCGCCCTGGACCTGCAGGATCAGCGCACCATTGAACTTGATGTTGGCTTGCATCAGCGTGGCCGCCGCGGCCATCTCGCCCAGCAGCTCGGTCACGGCGGCCGGGTAGCCACCGGCCTGCTGGCGGCGGCGCAGGATCTCCTGCCAGCTGTCGGTCAGGCGCACCAGCATGCCGCGCACCGGCAGGCCTTCAAACAGGAATTTGTGGAGTTCGGACACTCTGTGCTTTCAGAAAAAGAACGCTCGCAGATCGGGATCAGCCGACCTTTTTCAAGCCCTGGCGGTAGCGCTCGGCGTTCTCCATGTAATGCAAGGCGCTGCGGCGAAGACCGTCGATCTGCTCGGGCGTGAGCTGGCGCATGGCCTTGGCCGGGCTGCCGATGATCATGGAGCCGTCGGGGAACTCCTTGCCCTCGGTGACCAGGGCACCGGCACCGACCAGGCAGTTTTTACCGATCTTCGCGCCGTTGAGCACGATGGCGCCGATGCCAATCAGCGATTCGTCGCCGATGGTGCAGCCGTGCAGCATCACCTGGTGACCCACGGTGACGTGGCGGCCGATGGTCAGCGGCAGGTTCTTGTCGGTGTGCAGCACCGACCCGTCCTGGATGTTGCTGCCCTCGCCCACCACGATGGGCTCGGTGTCGCCCCGCAGCGTGGCGCCGAACCACACGCTGCTGCCGGGGGCGAGATGCACCTCGCCGATCACCTGCGCGTTCTCGGCCACCCAGGCCGATTCGGCCACCTGCGGGCGCTTACTGTCGAGTTCATAGATCGCCATGCGGGGAGTCTCCAGTGGTCTGCGGGGCAAACCTAGAATTGTAGGGATGCCCACCGCTCCCAGCTCCGAACCCGGCCTGCGCGATGCCGCGCTCGACGCCCTGTGCCTGCCCGATCCGCAGGCCAAGGTACAGGCGGCGCATGCGCTGTGGCAGCGGCTGGTGGCGTTGGGCGACGAAGACGCGCGCGAACGGGCGCTGGTGCCAGCCCCGTCCATCCCCGTGTCCGAGGGCAGGGTGTTGCCCGGCCGTCCGCCCCGGCCGGTTCTGGTGCCTCCCATGGCGGTGCCGCAGCGCTCGCCGTTCACCTCCGAGGGCCTGGCGGCGCTGCTGCACGCGGTCTGCCACATCGAATTCAACGCCATCGATCTTGCGCTCGATGCGGTATGGCGCTTTGCCGGCATGCCCGCCGGCTTCTACCGCGACTGGCTGCGGGTGGCGGACGAAGAGGCCACCCACTTCGGCCTGCTGCGTGAACACCTGCAGAGCCTGGGCCACGACTACGGCGACTTCCCGGCCCACAACGGTCTGTGGGAGATGTGCGTGAAGACGCAGCACGACATCACCGCGCGCATGGCCCTGGTGCCGCGCACGCTGGAAGCACGCGGCCTGGACGCGACGCCGCTGATCCAGGCCCGGCTGCGCAAGGTCGGCACGCCCGCCGCTCTGCGCGCCGTGGACATCCTGGACATCATCCTGCGCGACGAGGTCGGCCATGTGGCCATCGGCAACCGCTGGTACGCCTGGCTGTGCGAACGGCAAGGGCTGGAGCCGGTGTCGCACTACCGCCACCTGGCGCGCCTGCACGCCGCGCCCCGTCTGCGCCCGCCCTTCAACGACGAGGCCCGCAGGGCGGCCGGCTTCAGCCAGGCCGAACTGGACGATCTGCTCAGCGCCTGAACACCGGCGCGGCCCGGATGAGACTCTTTGCACGACCCGGGTCGTAAGGTCTGCAGGGAACATCTCGCATGACCGGTGATTCGCGCTTATGCTGGCACCTTGCATCCTGTCCACGGGCCTGGACCCCGCGGGGGAGGCTTCCCGGAACTGACTGGAGGTGCACGCGGCATGCAACTGGACGACTACCTTGGAAAGGCTTTCGACCGCATTCCGGTCGCCATGGTCGTGGTCAACCAGCAAGGTCTGATCACACGCACCAACCGCCTGGCCGATACCACCTTCGGATACGCCACTGCCGAATTGCTGGGACAGCCCGTGGAGGTTCTGGTACCCGAGCGGTTCCGCCACCACCACCCGAGCTACCGCCAGGGGTTCCAGAAGAACGCCACCGCCCGGCCCATGGGCGCCGGGCGCGACCTCAGCGGTCTGCGCAAGGACGGCAGCGAGTTCCCGGTGGAGATCGGGATCAATCCGGTGGAAACCGGCGAAGGACCGATGACTCTGTCGGTGATCCTGGACCTCAGCGAGCGCAAACAGCACGAACAGCGCATGCAGGAAGCGCTGCGTGAGAAGGAACTGCTGCTGGAAGAGGTTCACCACCGTGTCAAGAACAACCTGCAGGTGATCCACAGCCTGCTGGATCTGCAGATGCTCAAACTCCGTGATCCGGAGCTTCTGGCGATGTTGCGTGACAGCCAGAACCGCATCCGTTCGATGTCGATGATCCACCAGACGCTGTACCAGTCGCACGATTTTGCGCGGGTGGACTTCCAGCAATTCCTGGGCGATCTGCTGCCCAGCCTGATGGACTCGTACGGCACGCAGGCAGGTCGTGTCGCCATGGAAGTCGATGCCCATCAGGTCCGCCTGCCCATCAACGAGGCGATTCCCTGCGGGCTCATCGTCAACGAACTCGTGAGCAACGCGCTCAAGCACGGCTTTCCGGCACAGCGCCAGGGTGTGATCCGCGTGGACCTGCGGCACGATGGACAAGGACAGGTGGAGCTGTCCATCGGCAACGACGGTGTGGACATCCCCGCCGACCAGGACCTTCAGCGCACCGGTTCGCTGGGCCTGCAACTGGTGCGCCTGCTGGCGCGGCAGCTCAACGGGGGGTTGCACATCCGGCGTGAGTCGCCGGTGTGCTTCACCCTGCGTTTCCCCATGGAGCACCCATCATGAACACGGCAGCCCGCATCCTGGTCGTCGAAGACGAAAGCATCGTGGCCTTCAACCTGCAGCAGCGGCTGACCCACCTGGGCTACGACGTGCCGTCGATTGCCGTGTCGGGGCAGGAATGCATGGAGCAGGTGGCTGCCACAAGCCCCGATCTGGTGCTCATGGACATCCACATCCAGGGCGATCTGGACGGCATCGAGGTGGCGTCCCGGCTGCAGCGTGAACACACGGTGCCGGTGATCTACCTGACCGCCTACTCCGAAGACTCCACCCTGGAGCGCGCCCGCGAGACCCAGCCCTACGGCTACCTGCTCAAGCCGTTTTCCGAGCGCGAGCTGCACGCCAGCATCCAGATGGCGCTGGAACGCCACCGCCTGGGCAGCGCCCTCGAACACCACCGGCGCTTGCTGCAGCAGGCACTGGACGCCGCGAGCCTGGGCATCCTGGAAGTGGACGGCAGGCGCTCCGTCATCACCACCACGCCGCGATCGGCCGAACTGATCGGCACGCCCCAGGGCGAACCCCTGACGGTGGCGGAACTGCTCGCACGTGTGCACGACAACGAACGCGAGGTGCTGGCCGCGAACCTGGAGCGCAGCCTGAAGGAGTTGCAGCAGTTCAGCCAGGAGTTCCGCCTGCTGAGCAACGGGGCCGGAGAGCGCTGGATCAAGCTCGACGCCGCCGGCACGAGCGTACAACACGTCGCGGGCGTGATGCAGGATGTGTCGGAGCGCAAGCTCAGCGAGCAGCGGCTGCGCATGCTCAAGGACGGCCTGGAGGAACTGGTGGTCGAGCGCACCGCCCAGCTGCAGCAAAGCGTCAAGGAGCTGGAGGCCTTCAGCTATTCGGTGGCCCATGACCTGCGCTCGCCAGTGCGCGCGGTGATCAGCATCAGCCAGGAGCTTCAGGCCCAGCCCGAGCGGCTCGGGGCCGAAGAACTGGCCCTGCTGCAAGGCCTGACGACGTCCGCCCGGCGCATGGGCGAGCTCATCGACGCCCTGCTGAACATGGCGCGCATGAATCAGCTGCCCATGCAGCGGCGGGTGGTGGACCTGGGGCAGATGGCCCGCGAGATCGTCCATGCGCTGTCGCAGTCCGACCCGGCCCGCCGGATCGAGCTGAACGTGGCTCCCAACCTGAAAACCATGGCGGACCCGACCCTGGTGCGCAGCCTGCTGGACAACCTGATCGGCAACGCGTGGAAGTTTTCGGCGCGCCGCGAGATCACCCGCATCGACATCGGCGCCCGGGAGACCCACGGGGAAACCGTGTACTTCGTGCGGGACAACGGCTGCGGTTTCGACATGGCAGCCGCCGAGCGCCTGTTCGGCCCGTTCCAGCGCCTGCACCGCGCCAGCGAGTACGCAGGCACCGGCATCGGCCTGACCATCGTGCAACGCATCGTCATGCGCCACGGCGGGCGGATCTGGGCCTACGCGGAACCGGGCCTGGGAGCGGCCTTCCACTTCACGCTGGCGGGCTGAGCCCGCCAGTGACCGGGGTGGCCGCCCGATAATCGGGCATGACTTCCGCCCCCTCCGCCGATTTCGGCAGCCTCCCCCTGTCGCCGGCCACGCTGGCCAACCTGCAGCAGCTCGGTTACCTGAGCATGACGCCCATCCAGGCGGCCTGCCTGCCGCCCGCGCTGCTGGGCAAGGACCTGATCGCCCAGGCCCAGACCGGCAGCGGCAAGACCGCGGCCTTCGCCCTGACCCTGCTGGCCAACCTCAACCCCAGAAGGTTCGCGGTGCAGACGCTGGTGCTCTGCCCCACGCGCGAGCTGGCCGACCAGGTCACCACCGAGATCCGGCGTCTCGCGCGCGCCGAGGACAACACCAAGGTGGTCACGCTCTGCGGCGGCGTGCCGCTGCGCGGCCAGCTGGCCACGCTGGAGCACGGCGCCCACATCGTGGTCGGTACGCCCGGCCGCATCATGGACCACCTGGAGCGGGGCAGCCTGCAGCTGGACGCGCTCAACACCCTGGTGCTGGACGAAGCCGACCGCATGCTGGACATGGGCTTCTTCGACGACATCGTCAAGGTCGCCAAGCAGTGCCCGAAGGAACGCCAGACCCTGCTGTTCTCGGCCACCTACCCCGAGGGCATTGCCAAGCTCGCCCAGCAGTTCATGCGCGATCCGCAGACGATTGCCGTGCAGGCCCAGCACAGCCCCGCGCAGATCGAACAGCGCTGGTACGAGGTGAGCGACAAGGAGCGCCTGCACGTGGTCGGTCAGCTGCTGCTGCACTTCCGCCCGGCCAGCGCCATCGCCTTCTGCAACACCAAGGCCCAGTGCCGCGACCTGGTGGCCGTGTTGCAGGCCCAGGGCTTCAGCGCGCTGGCCCTGTTCGGCGAACTGGAGCAGCGTGAGCGCGACCAGGTGCTGGTGCGCTTTGCCAACCGCAGTTGCAGCGTGCTGGTGGCCACCGACGTGGCCGCACGCGGGCTGGACATCGCCAGCCTGGGAGCCGTCATCAACGTGGACGTGACGCCCGACCCCGAAGTGCACGTGCACCGCATCGGCCGCACCGGCCGCGCGGGCGAAAGCGGCCTGGCGCTGAACCTGGCCAGCATGGACGAGATGGGTTACGTCGGCCGCATCGAACAGCTGCAAAAGCGCGAGTCCGAATGGCACGCCGTGAACGAGTTGACGCCCGCGAGCCAGGAACCGCTGCAGCCGCCCATGGCCACCCTGCACATCCAGGGCGGGCGCAAGGAAAAGATCCGCCCCGGCGACGTGCTGGGCGCGCTCACCGCTGACCTGGGTTACACCCGCGAGCAGGTGGGCAAGATCAACGTCAACGAATGGTCCACCTACGTGGCGGTGGACCGCGCCATCGCGCAACAGGCGGCCAGCCGCCTGGCCACCACCAAGGTCAAGGGCAAGAGCGTGAAGGTGCGGGTGCTGGAAGATTGAGCCGGCGCACGATGCGGGACAATCGGCACTTTCCGATTTCCGCCCCTCCGACGCCATGTCCGACACCGCCCGCCCCGAACTTCCCGACCACCTGTCCATCGACCCGCGCAGCCCCCACCATGTGGCGGCCGTGTTCCAGCACGACATCGGCATCCGCTTCAACGGCAAGGAGCGCTTCGACGTGGCCGAGTACTGCATCAGCGAGGGCTGGGTGAAGGTGCAATCGGCCAAGACGGTGGACCGCCGGGGCCAGCCCGTGCTGATCCAGCTCAAGGGCCGGGTCGAGGTGTTCTACCGCTGAGGCCGGGAGAACCCGTGCGGCGCCGCTTTTTGCTCCTGTGCCTTCCGCTGTTCGGCGCCGGACTGGCCGCCCGTGCGCAGACCGCCCCCGCTGAAACAGGGACCGCCCCCGCCCTGCCGCGCATCACCGTGCCCCAGGACCTGCTGCAGACCGAGGTGGCCAAGCGTTTTCCGGTGCGCTACCCGGTGGCCGGCCTGGTGAACCTGGACCTGGGCGCGCCGCGCCTGGGCCTGCTGCCGGCGCAGAACCGGTTGCGCGCCGAGATGCCGGTGACCGCCGCCGGCGCCGCGCTGGCCCGCACCCAGCAAGGCAGCTTCACGGTCGATTTCGCGCTGCGCTACGAACACAGCGACCGCTCGCTGCGCGCGCACCAGCTCAAGGTCTACCGTTTCCGTTTCCCCGGCCTGCAGCCCGAGGCGGTGGACCTGCTCAACACCTACGCCCCCGCGCTGGCCGAACAGTCGCTGCGCGAAGTGGTGCTCTACCAGCTGCCGCAGAAGGAGGCCGCCATGGCCGACCTGCTGGGCCTGCGGCCCGGACAGATCACGGTGACCGAGCAGGGTCTGCTGGTGGAGCTGGTGCAGCGGCCGCCACAGTGAACTTCGTCAGGCCCGACGGCCCACCGTGCCGAAGCGGCGCATCAGCATGCCCTGCACCTGGGCCGGCGACAGGCCTTGCGGTGCGTTCTCCGAGGCGAAGGCCAGCGCAGCGACCTCGTCGGGATCGAACTTGAGGTAGAGCCGCTGCAGCTGCTCCTCGTCGCAAACACCCAGCTCGACGCGCTCGTCGATCCGGCCGGCGCGGATGAGCGCCTGGTCCAGCCGCTCGGCGTGGTTGGTGGTCATGAACAGCACATTGCCTTCCTGCGTGGCCACACCGTCCAGCGCGTTGAGGAAGCCGGAGAAGGACAGCCGCACCTGGGCGTGCGCCGCGTCGCGCTGGCGGAAGAAGGCATCCACGTCCTCGATCAGCAGCAGCGAGCGCTGCGGCACGGCCGCCAGCAGGGTGTGGATCTTCTCGTCGGTCACGATGGGCGAGGCCAGGCTGAGCGTGCAGACGTTCAGGTGCAGCTCGGACGCCAGCGCGGTGACCAGCGATGTCTTGCCGGTGCCCGGCGGCCCATATAGCAGGTAGCCGCGCCGCCAGGGAATGCCCAGTTCCGCATAGCGCTCGTGGGCGGCATAGAACGATTGCAGGTCGGCCAGCAGCGCCTCGGCCTGCCCGGCCTTGAGCACCACCGACGACAGCGGGCGGCGCGAGCCCAGCCGCGCCCGCATCCAGTCGCCGCCGTGGAAAGGGTTGGGAATGTAGACCGAGAGCGTGTCACTCTCTCGGCTGGCGCGCGCGTCAATGGCGCGCTGCAGGAAAGCCTCCAGCCAGCCGCCGGTGCGCCCGAAGTGCGACAGGCTGATGCGTTCGAACACGCTCTGCGTCACCTGCAGTTCGCGGCGGATCCAGACCAGCCGGCCATCGATCCGGAGGATGTGCAGGCCTTCGCCTGGTGAGAGGTAGGCCCGCGGTGCCTGACCGGCGCGCAGGTCTTCTTCCAGGCTCTGGTAGGCCGTGCCCTGGCGCACGCTTCGCGCCGTGAACTGGTTGACCTGGCGCAGCGAGGGATGCGCGTCCATGTACTCGACCAGCGCCGAGAACAGGAACTCGTCGCGCGAGTCGATGGTCAGCATGGAGATGAAGAAGCGTTGGCCCCAGGACACCACCAGCCCGGGCACGTCTTTCAGCCAGAACGCCAGCGCGCCGGCCGCGGCCAGCACGGCAGCCTGCGCCACCGGAGATTGGAAGAAACCGTCCATGCCCGGGTTATACCCCCAGGACCATCCCTTCAGCCGCGCGGATGGTGCTGCGCCACGACGGATTTGAGCCGCTCGCGCGCCACGTGGGTGTAGATCGTGGTGGTGGAGATGTCGGCATGGCCCAGCAGCATCTGCACCGCGCGCAGGTCGGCGCCATGGTTGAGCAGGTGGGTGGCGAAGGCATGGCGCAGCGTGTGAGGCGACAGCGGCGCGGTGATGCCGGCGGCCAGCGCGTAGCGCTTGACCAGGTTCCAGAACATCACCCGGCTCATGGCCTCGCCCGCCTTGCTGCCGCGCGCCGTGACGAACAGGTCTTCGCTGGCCTGACCGCCCAGGATCTCGGGGCGCCCTTCCTTCAGATAGCGTTGCAGCCACTCGCCCGCGATCTGACCGAACGGCACCAGCCGCTCTTTGTTGCCCTTGCCCGTGACCCGCAGCACATGGTCCTGGTGGCCCACGTGAAAGGTGCGCAGCGTCACCAGCTCGCTCACCCGAAGCCCGCTGGCGTACATCAGCTCCAGCATGGTACGGTCGCGCAGGCCGAGCGGGGTCGAGGTGTCCGGCGCATTCAGCAGAGCCTCAACCTGGGCCTCGGACAGGGTCTTGGGCACGCGCAGCGGCTGCCGGGCGGCCATCAGGCGCAGCGTGGGATCGGCGTCGATCAGGCGCTCGCGCAACGCCCAGCGGAAGTAGCGCTTGAACACCGTGAGACGCCGGTTGGCCGTGGTGGCGCGGGTCTCGGCGTGTCGGCTGGCGAAGTAGGCGTGGATGTCGGCTTCGCCCGCCTGCGGCAGGGAGCGCGCGCCCTCGGCCGCCAGCCACTGGCCGAACAGCACAAGGTCGCGCCGGTAGGCGTCGAGCGTGTTGCGCGAGAGGCCTTCCTCCAGCCAGAGTGCGTCGACAAAGGCGCCCGCGCTCTCCTCACTGCGCGCGAGCGCCGTGGCGTCCATCAGTCCAACGAAAGCTTCTGCTTGGTGACGACTTCCTTGTACACCTCGTACTCGGCCTTGATCTGGGCCGTGAACTGCTCGGGCGTGTTGGCCACGATCAGCGAACCGGTGTCCTCGATGCGCTTGCGCACCGCCGGATCGTTCAGTGCCGTCTTGGTGGTGTTGTACAGCTTGTCCACCACTTCCTTGGGCAGGCCCTTGGGACCAATGAGGCCGTAATAGGCCATGCGGTTCACAGGCTCCAGCCCCACTTCCTTGAAGGTCGGCACATCGGGCAGCACCGGCAGGCGCTGCGGCGCGGCCACCACGATGGGCACCAGGCGGCCGGCCTTGATGTGCGGCAGGGCCGACGGCAGGTTGTCGAAGATGATCGGCACCTGGCCGCCCACGGTGTCATTGAGCGCCGGGCCGGCGCCGCGGTACGGGATGTGGGTCATGAACACCCCGGCCAGACTCTTGAAGAGTTCGGTCTGCAGGTGGCCGATGCCGCCGGTGCCGGAGCTGGCATAGCTGTACCTTCCGGGGCTCTTCTTGAGTTCCGCGATGAAGCCCTTGTAGTCCTTGGCCGGGAAGCTGGGATGCACTGCGATCACGTTGGGCGTTGCAGCGATGTTGATGATGGGCGTGAAATCGGTGAGCGTGTTGTACGGGATCTTGGGGTTGATCGCCGGGTTGGCCGCCGTGGTCGACACCGTCGCCATGCCGATGATGTAACCGTCCGCGGCCGCGCGCGCCAGCTCGGTGGCACCGATCACCCCACCACCACCGGCCTTGTTCTCGACCACCACGCTCTGGCCCAGCGACTTGCCGAGTGGCTCGGACATGACGCGCGCAACGATGTCGGTCGTGCCCCCGGGCGCGAACGGCACCTGCAGGCGGATGACCTTGGTCGGATAAGCCTGCGCCCAGGCCCCTCCGGTCGCGCCCAGCGACGCGGCCACCAGACCCAGCCCCAACAGGGAACGGCGAGCAAACATGCGATATCTCCTTCGTTGTGCACAAAACAATAGCAGCGGGCATATTACCCCTGCCAACTCCCCAGGGACTGTAGTCAGCCCGCTCCCGCTTGACCATGGGGAGACTACATAAGTACAAACCCCCGGAAGCGGTGCATGCCGGACGCTATGCTCGCCTGGTGAACTTCGCCCAACTGCTCTTTCCCGATTTCTCGCTGATCCTTTGCGGCTATCTGGTGTGCCGCTTCACCGCCCTGAACCGCAAGGTGTGGGAACCGCTGGAAAGCCTGGTGTATTTCTTCCTGTTCCCGGTCCTGCTTTTCCACTCGATCGTCAAGAGCCCGCTGGATCTGGGCGCCGCCTCCAGCCTGATGGCGGCCGGCCTGGCGCTGGGGATCTGTGGCATCGCCTTGGCGTATTCGCTGCCCCACTGGCCCTGGCTGGGCCGCCGGCTGGACACCCGGCTTCACGCCGCCAGCGCGCAGGTGGGCTTCCGGTTCAACTCCTTCATCGCCCTGGCGCTGGCCGACAAAATCGCCGGTCCGCAGGGGCTGCTGATGATCGCTGTGCTCATCGGGGTCTGCGTGCCGCTGTTCAACGTGGGCGCGGTCTGGCCCATGGCGCGCCATGCCAACAAAGGCTTCGCCCGCGAGCTGGTGCGCAACCCGCTGATCATCGCCACCGCCAGCGGGCTCGCTGCCAACCTGCTCGGGTTCTCGGTCCCGCCCTGGCTGGAGCCGACGGTCAACCGGATCGGTCAAGCCTCGCTGGCCCTTGGCCTGATGGCCGCGGGCGCCGGCATGCAGCTGGGCAGCCTGGCCAAGGCCAAACAGCTGGGCATCATGGTGCTGTGCGCGAAGCACCTGGGCATGCCGCTGCTGGCCTTCGGGGTGGCCATGGCCTTCCGCCTCGACACGGCGCAGACCACCATCCTGCTGATGTTCTCTGCCGTGCCGACCGCCTCCAGCTGCTACGTGCTGGCGGCCCGCATGGGCTACGACGGGCCCTATGTGGCCGGCCTGGTGACCCTGTCCACGCTGCTGGGCATGGTCAGCCTGCCGTTCGCGCTGGGAGTGCTGGCCTAAGGAAACCATAAGGGTCTCAGGGGCCCTATGGCAAAATTCCGCGGTTTTAGGTTTGGTTCTTACTCGCTCTTACACAAGGCCCTCCATGAAGATTGCGGTTGCTGGCACCGGCTACGTCGGTCTGTCCAACGCCGTGCTGCTGTCCCAGCACCACGAGGTCGTCGCCCTGGACATCGTTCCCGAGAAAGTGGCGCTGATCAATGCGCGCAAGAGTCCGATCGTCGACACGGACATCGAGGAATTCCTGGCCCACCAGCCACTGAACCTGCGCGCCACGCTGGACAAGCACGAGGCCTACGAAGGCGCCAGCTTCGTCATCATCGCGACACCCACCGACTACGACCCCGAGACCAACTATTTCAATACGCGATCGGTCGAGGCGGTGATCCGCGACGTGATGCAGATCAATCCGCAGGCCGTGATGGTGATCAAGTCCACGGTGCCCGTGGGCTACACCGCCCAGGTGCGCGAACAGACCGGATGCCAGAACCTGCTCTTCTCGC
Source organism: Hydrogenophaga pseudoflava (assembly GCF_031020795.1). Classification (GTDB taxonomy): domain Bacteria; phylum Pseudomonadota; class Gammaproteobacteria; order Burkholderiales; family Burkholderiaceae_C; genus Hydrogenophaga; species Hydrogenophaga pseudoflava_A. The sequence goes on along the minus strand of NZ_JAVHJP010000004.1, from coordinate 200,419 downwards.
CCGAGTTCCTGCGCGAAGGCAAGGCATTGCACGACAACCTGTACCCGTCGCGCATCATCGTGGGCGAGCGGTCGCAGCGGGCCGAGACCTTCGCCGGGCTGCTCAAGGAAGGCGCGCGCAAGCAGGACATCCCGGTGCTGTTCGTCGACTCGACCGAGGCCGAGGCGGTCAAGCTGTTCTCGAACACCTACCTGGCCATGCGGGTGGCCTACTTCAACGAACTGGACACCTATGCCGCAGCGCACAACCTCGACTCGCGCCAGATCATCGAAGGCGTGGGCCTCGACCCGCGCATCGGCAACCACTACAACAATCCGTCCTTCGGTTATGGCGGCTACTGCCTGCCCAAGGACACCAGGCAGATGCTGGCCAACTACCAGCATGTGCCCCAGAATCTGATCCAGGCGATTGTCCAGTCCAACACCACGCGCAAGGACTTCATCGCCGAGAGCATCCTGAAGCAGAAGCCCAAGACGGTCGGCGTGTTCCGGCTGATCATGAAGGCGGGCTCGGACAACTTCCGCTCCTCCAGCATCCAGGGCATCATGAAGCGGATCAAGGCCAAAGGCATCCGCGTCATCATCTACGAACCAGCCCTTCAGGAAGACGAGTTCTTCCATTCGCCGGTGGTCAACGACCTCGAGACCTTCAAGAAGGAATCGGACGTGATCATCACCAACCGCCTCACGCCAGTACTGGCCGATGTGCAGGACAAGGTCTACACGCGCGACCTGTTCGGCAGCGACTGATCCACCAGACACTTTTCGGGGAGAACCTTCATGAAGTCCCACCACGCCCTGTCGACCATGACCCTGGCGGTCACGGCCCTGATCACCGGCTGCGCCAGTTCCGGTGGCTCCACCCCTTCGGTGGCCAACCCGTACAGCAGCAGTGGCGGCAGTTCGATCGGCGAGGTGCACGTGAACACCATGCGGGTGTTCGGTGACAGCTACTCCGACCCGAACTTCACCAACTCCATCGGCACCATCAACTGGGCCACGCAGATGCAGGGTCGTGGAACGGTCACCAAGTCCGACATCTATGCGATCGGTGGTGCCCGCGCCAGCTATGGCGAGGCCCGTGCCTTCGACAAACAGATCGACAACTGGAAGAGCCGGGGCAGCGCCATCGCCGACCGGGATCTGACCGTGGTCTACCTCGGCCACAACGACATGGGTCGCAACGGTTCGCCGGACAACAACCTGACGAACGCCAAGAAGGGCTATTCGGATGGTGTGGCGCGCCTGATCGCGGCCGGTGCGGCGGCCGACAACCGCAGGCTGTTTGTCACCCAGCTGCACGACTGGGGCCGCGGACCGGGCGTATCGTCTCTGGCGTCCAAACAGGTGATCGGCTGGAACAACTACATCGCGTCAGTGGCCAACGCCACCCCCAACGTGATCGCCGTGGACATGTACACCGTGTTCCAGCGCGTGTTCAACGAGCCGGGCAAGTTCGGCTTCAACAACGTCTCGACGGCCAACCCTTCCCGCTCGGCCACCGACACGCTGTATCACGACGCCACCCACTTCGGCAACCGGGGCCAGGACATCATCACCCGCGTTTACCAGCATTACCTGACCCGCGGCTGGGACTGGGCCAACAGCGTGAGCGCCGGCGCCGATTCGGCCGGGCGCATCAACCAGGACATCGACAACGGCACGCTGGTGCTGTCCATGGCCGAGCAGAAGACGCTGCAGCCCGGCTTCCGGCTGCTGCCCCTGGGCCTGCGGGAGGGCGATGCCTTCCAGTTCAACGCGCGCAACACCAGGGTGTTCCAGCCGTTTGCCCATACGCAGCAGGCCTCGGCGCCGACCGGCCTGGCCTTCGACATGCGCGTCGGGTCGGCCGACAACGCGCAGAGCAGCCGCATGGGCGTCGCCGTGTTCCAGCAGGGCCAGGCCAAGTACCTGTCCACGACCGAAATGCGCAACTCCAAGCAGTACACCTCCGACGCGGTGTCGCTGTACTGGAACAAGCCGGTGTCGGGCTGGGTGATGAGCAGCCAGTTCTCTCACCTCGACCTGAATTTCGCCAGCCACGCACAGGACGGTCTGGTCCGCCGCACGCTGGAGAACCGCCAGAGCGGCAGCACCTGGTCGTTCGAGAACAAGATGCGCTACCCGATGCGTGGCGATTTCTTCAGCGTGACGCCCTGGGTGTCGCTGACCAACCAGTCGCACAGCCTGGACCCGGCCCTGACGTCCACCCTCTACACCACCGACGTGCTGTTCAGCTCCAACCGGGTCAACGAGTGGCTCTCGGGCATCGGCGTGGACCTGCAAACGGACCCCATCAGTCTGAGCGGCCAGCGCAAGCTGCGGTTCGGCGGCAGCCTGCACCACACCTCCAGCCTGTCCCGCGACACCGTGACGGTGTCGATGCGCGAGTCGGGCTCGCCCGGTGTCGTGCAGCGTGAAATCTTCCCGCTGTCGAAGGTCGAGCGCACCCAGCTGGGTCTGCAGGCCACCATGGAGGTGGCCCGCCACCTCCAGTTCAGTGCCACCTACGGCGCCCAGCTGCAGGATGTGCGCAAGACCCAAAGTGTGGTGCTCAAGGCCAACCTCCGCTTCTGACCCTGCCTTTGATGAAAATCCTGTATGTCGCCGGACGGGAGGCCACCTACTCGCGCACCCGCATCGTGCTCAACGCCATGCGCCGGAACGGCTTCGAGGTCATCGAATGCCTGCCGAAGGACAAGTCGTTCAAGCACTACCCCGGCCTGCTGCTGAAGACACTGCTGAACGCGCCCCGCTGTGATGCGGTCGTGGTGGGCTTCTACGGTCAGCTGCTCGCACCGCTGGTGCGGCTGCTCACCTGGAAGCCCATCCTGTTCGACATGTACATCACGACTTACGACACGATGGTCTTCGACCGCGAAAAGGCGGCACCCGGCACCCTCAAGGCCCGCATCTACGGCCTCAGCGACTGGCTGTCCTACAAGATGACCAAGCTGTCGATCCTGGACAGCCACTACGTCATTGGCCATTTCGGCCGCACCATCCACACCGAAACCAGCAAGTTCCGCCGCCTCTTCCTGGCGGTGGACGACAGCGTGATCAAGCCCGGTCCCTCACGGCCTGCCGATGGCGAGTTCCTCGTGCACTTCCATGGCGAGTACATCCCCTTCCACGGGGTGCGCCACATCCTCAAGGCGGCCAAGCTGCTGGAACCCCATGGTGTGAAGTTCCAGATTGTCGGCAAGGGCCTCACCTTCGAGGAAGACATGCAGCTGGCCCGAGAACTTGGCCTGCCACATGTGAACTTCCTCGGCCCCGTGCCTTACGCCGAACTGGCCGCCCTGATGGCCCGGGCCGATGTGTGCCTGGGCATCTTTGGCGACAACGAGCGCGCCAAGCTTGTGCTGACCAACAAGGTGGTGGAAGCGATCGGTGTGGGCAAACCCCTGATTACCAGCCGCAACGAGCCGGTGCAGGAACTGCTCAAGGACGGCGAGAGCGTGCTGCTGGTGAATCCGGCCGACCCGCAGGCACTGGCCGATGCCATCCTGCGCCTGAAGAACGACGAAGCCCTGCGCCACCGCATCGCGACCAACGGCCACGCCGTGTTCAAGCAGCAGTGCGCCACGGAGACCTTCGGAAAGCGCTTCACGGCGATCCTGCACGAGGTGCTGGGAACGCGCAGCACCGCCGAATGAACGAACCGTCCGGCGCCCAACCCCGTGTGCATGTGCTGCTGGCGTCCTACCAGGGCGCCCGGTACATCCGCGAGCAGCTGGAATCGATCGCTTGCCAGACCCACACCAACTGGACGCTGACCGTCAGCGACGACGGATCTACGGACGACACCCTCGCGATGTGCGAGGCCTTCGCTCGCACACACGGCGACCACCGCGTCCGGCTTCTCAAAGGGCCGGGACGGCGCTCCACCGCCAACTTTTTCCACCTCCTGCGTGCCGTCGAGATCACCTCCAGCCACGACCTCATCGCATTCAGCGACCAGGACGACGTCTGGCTACCTGAAAAGCTCGCGCGCGCGGTCGATGCGCTGCGGGCCTTGCGGCCGACCACGGGCCAGCCGGCGCTGTATGCGGGGCGCACCCGCCTGGTCAATGAGCGGCTGGAGCCCATCGGCGTGAGCCGCCTGCCGCAACGCCCCCTGGGGTTTGGCAACGCCCTGCTGCAGAACGTCGCCAGCGGCAACACCATGGTGTTCAACCAGCCGCTGCTGCGGCTGATGCGCCGGGTCAAACCCGAACACTCGGTCCTGCACGACTGGACGGCCTACCAGGTCGTCACCGGCTGCGGCGGACAGATGCACTTCGACCCGGAGCCCTGCCTGCTCTACCGGCAGCACGCCGACAACCTGATCGGATCGCAAGGCCGATCCTGGGACAAGGTGCTGCGCATGGGCATGCTGTTCAAAGGGCAGTACCGGGCCTGGGGGGACCAGACGGAAGCGGCCATGAACGACATCGCCAACGAGTTGCAGCCCAAGGCGCTGGAGGTGCTGCGCAAGTTCCAGGACATGCGCCGCCGCCCCGACCTGATCGGACGCATGCAGGCCGGACGCCACAGCGGTCTCTGGCGGCAGACCCGTTCCGGCCGCGCCTCGTTCTGGCTGGGTCTGGCGCTCAACCAGCTCTGACCGGGTCCTATTGCCGGACACCCTTTTCTTCTCCATGAGCCAGCCTCTTGCCTCCCCTCTTTCCGACACCGCCGCATTGCCCGGGGTGCTGGTGCTGCTGCCTGTGTACAACGGCCAGCGCTTTCTCACGCAACAGGTCGAATCCATCCTGAACCAGAGCGGCGTGAACACCCACCTTCTGTGCCGCGACGATGGCTCGAACGACGGCTCACCGGTTCTGTTGCACGAGTTGCGACTGCGCTGGCCGGATCGCATCACCGTGCTCAAGGACGACCTGGGCAACCTGGGCGCCAGCGGGAACTTCTCCTGCCTGATGCGGCAGGCCCTGGATCTGGCGCCGGCCGGATGGGGACGGGCAGCCTACATTGCACTTTCCGATCAGGACGACGTCTGGCACGACGACAAGCTGGCCATCGGACTGGCCGCCATCCGTTCGCTTGAACAGGCGCGTCCTGGGGCCCCCGCGCTGGTGCACAGCGACCTGCGTGTCATCGAAGAGGATGGCCGGGAAATCGCGCCTTCCATGGCCCGCTACCAGGGCCTGCGGCCCGACCTCAGCGGCCTTTCGGCCCAACTCCTGAGCAATACACTGACCGGTTGCACCAGTCTGATGAACCGGGCGCTGCTGGAAAAGGCCCTTCCGGTCCCACCCGAGGCCATCATGCACGACTGGTGGCTGTCGCTGGTGGCCAGCGCGCTGGGCAGCCGCCGCTACCTCGACCAGCCCCTGATCGACTACCGCCAGCACGCCAGCAACGCCATCGGTGCCAAGGCGCAGGACAAGCCCGTGGCCTTCAAGACCATCCTGCACCGTTTGTTCGATGACCGGCATGGCGAGATCTTTCGCCTCAACGCCCGCCAGGCGCGCGGATTCCTGGCCCGGTTCGGCGGCGAGCTCACCGCCCGCCAGCGATGGACGACGTGGCTGGCGTCCCAGCTGTCGTTGCCATTTCCACCCGTGCAGCGCCTGATCTACCGCGTGCTGAGGCGCCTGTGAGCATCCGCCTGTCCATGGTCAGCCACGGCCAGGCCCGGCTGGCCAACCAGTTCCTCCAGGACCTGGCCGGTACACCCGAGGTGGATGAGCTGGTGGTGACCGAGAACATCCCGGACGCCCCCCTGCTCCCGCCCCCCGGCCTGATCGCCCGGACACAGCGCAACCCGTCACCGATGGGGTTCGCCGGCAACCACAACCAGGCCTTCGAGGGCTGTACACAGCCGTTCTACTGTGTCGCCAACCCGGACATCCGCCTGTTGTCCAACCCGTTCCCGGGGCTGCTGGCCGCCATGCAGGACCCTTCGGTGGGACTGGTGGCGCCGCTCGTGCTCGGCCCGACCGGCCAACCGGAGGACAACGCCCGGCGCTTTCCCACTCCGTGGAACCTGGCGCTGAAACTCGCAGGCGTGGACGACGGGCGCTGCCACCTGACACCCCAGTCCTTGGCACGCCCCGTCGAATGGGCGGCGGGCATGTTTCTGCTGTTCCGCACCGAGGCGTTTCGGGATGTGGGAGGCTTTGATGCTAAATTCCACCTCTATTACGAGGATGTGGACATCTGCGCCCGCCTGTGGAAATCGGGGTGGAAAGTGATGTGCGATCCGGGGGTCACGGTGGTGCATGAGGCCCAGCGCGCCAGCCGGCACAACTTCCGGTACATGCGCTGGCACGCGGCGAGCATGGCGCGCTACTTCGGCAAGCACCTGGGTCGTCTGCCTCAGGTGTAGCCATCCCCGCAAGACATACCCGCCAAAGATCCACCGCATCCCTGGGTTGCGTGATGGGTCTTCACGGATTCGCCCGACACACCAAGCAGGAGAAAAGATGATTCTGGTAACCGGCGCCGCAGGCTTCATCGGCGCGAACTTCGTGCTCGACTGGGTCGCACAGTCCCAGGAACCCGTGGTGAATCTGGACAAGCTGACCTACGCCGGCAACCCCGAGAACCTGGCCAGCCTGCAGGGCAACTCCGCACACATCTTTGTTCAAGGCGACATCGGTGACCGCGCCCTGGTGGACCGGCTGCTGGCCGAACACCGGCCCCGTGCGGTGGTGAACTTCGCCGCTGAGAGCCACGTCGACCGCTCCATCCACGGCCCCGAGGACTTCATCCAGACCAATGTTGTCGGCACCTTCCACCTGCTGGAGTCCGTGCGCGCGTACTGGGGCTCCCTTGAAGGCGAAGCCAAGTCGGCCTTCCGGTTCCTGCACGTGTCGACCGACGAGGTCTACGGCACGCTCGGACCGAACGATGCCCCGTTCACCGAAACCACGCCCTACACCCCCAACAGCCCCTACTCGGCCTCCAAGGCGGCCAGCGACCACCTGGTGCGCGCCTACCACCACACCTACGGCCTGCCGGTGCTGACCACCAACTGCTCGAACAACTACGGTCCCTATCACTTCCCCGAGAAGCTGATCCCGCTGATGATCGTCAATGCCCTGGCCGGCAAGCCGCTGCCAGTCTATGGCGACGGCATGCAGGTGCGCGACTGGCTGTTCGTCAAGGACCACTGCAGCGCCATCCGCCGCGTGCTGGAAGCCGGTACCACCGGCGAAACCTACAACGTGGGCGGCTGGAACGAAAAGCCGAACATCGAAATCGTGAAGACGGTATGCGCACTGCTGGACGACCTGCGCCCCCGTGCCGACGGCCAGTCCTACGCCACGCAGATCACCTACGTGAAAGACCGCCCGGGTCATGATCGCCGCTACGCCATTGACGCGACCAAGATCCACCGCGAACTGGGTTGGAAGCCCGCCGAGACCTTTGAGACCGGCATCCGCAAGACGGTGCAGTGGTACCTCGACCATCCCGACTGGGTGGCGCATGTGCAGAGCGGCGACTACCGCAACTGGATCGGCCAGCAGTACGGAGCGCTTGCATGAAGATCCTCCTGACCGGCAGAAACGGCCAGGTCGGGTTTGAGTTGCAGAGAGCCCTGGCACCACTGGGCACCGTTCATGCAGTGGATTCGGGCGACTGCGACCTGGCCGACGAACAAGCGCTGCGCGCCCTGATCAGGGCATCGCGCCCCGACCTCATCGTCAATCCCGCCGCATACACCGCCGTCGACCGCGCCGAAGACGAAGCCGATGGACGGCTGGCCATGGCGGTCAATGCCGTCGCGCCAGCGGTCATGGGTGAGGAAGCGGCCCGCTTGGGGGCGGCCGTCATCCATTACTCCACCGACTATGTCTTCGATGGGGAGAAGGCCACGCCTTACGTGGAAACCGACCCGACCGCGCCGCTGGGGGCCTATGGGCGAAGCAAGCGCGACGGCGAACTGACGCTGATGCGCGGCAATCCGAGGCACCTGGTCCTGCGCACCAGCTGGGTGGTGGGTGCCCACGGAAACAATTTCGCCAAAACCATGCTGCGCCTGGCGGCCGAGCGCAAGGAGCTGAACGTGGTTCACGACCAGGTGGGTGCCCCCACCTCGGCCGCCCTGATCGCCGATCTGACCGCGCACATGGTCATGCGCATGCGCCACGACGTGACCTTTCCGTTCGGCCTGTACCACATGAGCGCCGGCGGAGAGACCTCCTGGTGCGACTACGCCCGCTTCGTGATCGAGCGTGCCCTTCGGGCGGGTCGACCGCTGAGCCTGACGCCAGCGGACGTCCACCCCATCGCCAGCGCCGACTACCCCACCCGCGCCCGCCGCCCCTTGAACTCGCGGCTGGACACCCGCCGCTTCACCGAGACCTTCGGCCTGCGCCTGCCGCCTTGGCAAGAAGGGCTGAACCACATCCTGCAACAGATCCTGTGAACGCCATGAACAGAAAAGGCATCATCCTGGCCGGCGGCTCCGGCACGCGCCTGTACCCCGTGACGCAGGCGGTGAGCAAGCAGCTCATGCCCGTGTACGACAAGCCGATGATCTATTACCCGCTGAGCACCCTCATGCTCGCCGGTATCCGAGACATCCTGGTCATCTCCACCCCGCAGGACACGCCGCGCTTCACCGACCTGCTCGGCGATGGCAGCCAGTGGGGCCTGAACCTTCAGTACGCGGTGCAGCCCAGCCCCGACGGCCTGGCCCAGGCCTTCATCATCGGTGAGCAGTTCATCGGCAACGCCCCCTCCTCGCTGGTGCTGGGCGACAACATCTTCTACGGTCACGACTTCGCGGCCCTGCTGGGCAACGCCACGCGCCGACCCGATGGCGCCACCGTCTTCGCCTACCACGTGCACGACCCCGAGCGCTACGGCGTGGCCGAGTTCGACCCTTCGGGCAAGGTGCTCAGCCTGGAAGAGAAACCGGCCAAGCCCAAGAGCAACTACGCGGTCACCGGCCTGTACTTCTACGACAACCAGGTGGTGGAGCTGGCCAAGAACCTCAAGCCCTCGGCCCGCGGCGAGCTGGAGATCACCGACCTCAACCGCCTGTACCTGGAAGCCGGCTCGCTGCAGGTGGAGGTGATGGGCCGTGGCTACGCATGGCTGGACACCGGCACCCACGACAGCCTGCTGGAGGCAGGCCAGTTCATTGCCACCCTGGAGAAGCGCCAGGGCCTGAAGGTGGCCTGCCCGGAGGAAATCGCCTACCGCAGCAAGTGGATCGACGTCGAGCAGGTGCAACGCCTGATCAAGCCACTGGCCAAGAACGGTTATGGCCAGTACCTCCAGCAGATCATCAAAGACGACGTGCGCTAACACCATGAAAGCGACCCCCCAGTCCATTCCAGAGGTCATCCTGTTCGAGCCCAAGGTGTTCGGCGACGACCGCGGCTTCTTCTTCGAGAGCTTCAATCACGCCCGCTTTGAAGAAGCGGTGGGACGCCCCGTGCGCTTCGTGCAGGACAACCACTCCAAGTCCACCAAGGGCGTGCTGCGCGGGCTGCATTACCAGGTCCAGCAGCCGCAGGGCAAGCTGGTGCGCGTGGTCCAGGGCGAGGTGTTCGACGTTGCCGTCGACATCCGCCGGTCCTCGCCCACGTTCGGGCAATGGGTCGGCGCCCACCTGACGGCCGAAAACAAGCACCAGCTGTGGGTGCCCGAGGGTTTTGCCCACGGCTTTGTCGTGCTCAGCGACACCGCAGAGTTCCTCTACAAGACCACCGACTACTACGCCCCTGCGCACGAGCGCAGCATCCTCTGGAACGACCCGGATCTGGGCATCGACTGGGGATTCGAAGGAACGCCCAATCTGTCGGCCAAGGACCAGGCCGCCCTGCTTCTCAAGAACGCCGAAGTCTTTGATTGATCCAACCGGAATGGCCCGCTGCCGATGAAGCTCGTTTCTGTCGTCCTTTCCGGTGGCGCTGGCACGCGCCTGTGGCCTGCGTCCCGCCAAGCCTATCCCAAGCCGTTCATGAAGCTGGGTGGCCGCACCCTGCTGGAGCAGGCCATCGGCCGCGGCCAGGCCTGCGGCACCGATCACTTGATCGTGGTAACCAACCAGGACCACCTGTTCCTGACGCAGGGTCTGCTGGCGGAGATGTCGGACCCGCCCAACCCCCATTACCTTCTCGAACCGAAGGGGCGCAATACGGCACCGGCCATCGCCTTGGCGGCCCTGGCCTGCCAGAGGCTGCATGGCGACGACGCCGTGATGCTGGTGCTGCCGGCCGACCACCTGATTCCCGACACAGAGTCCTTTGTGGCGAACGCCCTCGAAGCAGCCAGGCACGCCAGCGAGGGGCACCTGGTGGTGTTCGGCATTCAGCCCACAGGCCCTGAAACGGGTTTTGGCTACATCGAGGTCGCCAAGATCGGCAGGCAGGCCCAGCCGGTGCTGCAATTTGTCGAGAAACCCGATCTGGCCACCGCACAGGAGTACCTGGCCACCGGCCGTTATTACTGGAACAGCGGCATGTTCTGCTTCACCGCCAAATGTGTGCTCGATGCACTGGCGGAACATGCCCCTGACGTGCTGTCAACGGCGCAATCGGTGATGGACAGCGGCCACACGACGGCGTTGCCTCCCACGGGTGCCGTCGGCGCTGCACAGGTCACCCGTTTTGATGCTCACACCTTCGGCCTGCAGCCGGACATCAGCATCGACTATGCGGTGATGGAAAAAGCGCGCAATGTCATGCTCGTACCGGCCCGCTTTGGATGGAGCGATGTGGGCGCATGGCCCTCGGTGGCTTCGGCGCACTCGGCGGACGCGGCCGGAAACACCATGGGCATTGCCGAAGACGTCCATTGGGCGGCCGTCGACACCACCGGCACCCATGTGCATGTGGAAAGCCACGGGCACAAGGTGATCGCCACCGTCGGCGTCAAGGACCTGGTGGTGGTGGACACGCCCGACGCCCTGCTGGTGGCCAGCAAGGAACAGGCACAGAACGTCAAGCGCGTGGTCGAGATGCTCAAAGAACGGCACCCTGACAGCGCGGCGCACCAGACCACCATGCTGCCTGCCGCAGTGCAGCGTCCGTGGGGCACCTACGCCACCCTCAAGGAAGAGGACGGCTACAAGGTCAAGCGCATCACGGTCCGGCCCGGCCAGAGCCTGAGTCTCCAGTACCACCACAAACGGGCGGAACACTGGGTCGTCGTGCAGGGCAATGCCCTGGTCCAGATCGGAGAAGCCGAGTTCGCCACCTGCGCAGGCGAGTACAGGTTCATCCCTCTGAAGGAGCGCCACCGCCTGACCAACGTCGGCGAAGGGGAACTGGTGCTGATCGAGGTGCAGTGCGGCAGCTACCTGGGCGAAGACGACATTGTTCGCCTGGCCGACGTGTACGGCAGGATATGACACAGGTGTTCCGCGCCCTCTGGGCATACCGGGGTTTCATCCTGGGCAGCGTCAAGCGGGAATTCCAGTCCAAGTACCGGAACTCCGTGCTCGGCGCAGCCTGGAACATCTTGAATCCGCTGTCCATGATCGTGGTCTACACGGTCATCTTTTCCGAGGTGATGAAAGCGCGCCTGCCCCAGGTGGAGGGAGCGTACGCATTCAGCATCTATCTGTGCTCGGGCCTGCTGACCTGGGGCCTGTTTGCAGAGATCACCAACAGCGCCACCAACATGTTCGTGGCCAACGGCAATCTGCTGAAGAAGCTGAGCTTCCCGCGGCTGTGCCTGCCAGCGATCGTGGTCAGCAACGCACTGCTGAACTTCGCAATCGTCTTCGGCCTCTTCCTGATCTTTCTGATCGTCAGCGGCAACTTTCCCGGCCTGGTCTTCATGGCCATGGTCCCGTTGCTGGCGTTGCAGGTGGCCTTCGCCATCGGTCTCGGCATCACGCTGGGCATGCTCAACGTGTTCTTCCGCGACGTCGGGCAGTTCTTCGGCATCTTCCTGACCTTCTGGTTCTGGCTCACACCGGTCGTCTACCCTCTCTCTATCCTGCCCGCGGAAGGTCAGGCCTACATGCGCTGGAACCCCATGTTCCGCCTGATCACCGCCTATCAGGAGGTGCTGGTGTACGGCCGCTGGCCGAACTGGTACAGCCTGTGGCCGGTGGTGGTGCTGTCGCTGGCGCTGTGCGCCTACGGCCTGTACCTGTTCCGCCGCCGGTCCGGCGAAATGGTGGACGAACTCTGAGACACAGCCCACAGAACTCATCATCATGGGCACGATCACCGTCAACAACCTGGGCAAAGCCTACAAGCAGTACAAGTCGCGCCGCGCCCGACTGGCCGAATGGCTGCTGCCTTTCTATCCCCGGCAGCACACCCTCAAGTGGGTGCTGCAGGACATCAACTTCACGGTAAACCCCGGCGAAGCCGTCGGCATCATCGGCATCAACGGCGCAGGCAAAAGCACCCTGCTCAAAATGATCACCGGCACCACCCGCCCCACCACCGGGTCGGTACAGATGACTGGGCGCGTTGCCGCGATGCTGGAGTTGGGCATGGGTTTTCACCCAGACTTCACCGGACGGCAGAACGCTGTGATGTCCGGGCAGCTGCTGGGCTACTCAGTGGAAGAAATCCACCGGCTGATGCCCGATATTGAAGCTTTCGCAGAAATCGGCGAGTACATCGACGAGCCTGTGCGGGTCTACAGCAGCGGCATGCAGATGCGCCTGGCGTTCAGCGTGGCCACCGCCATCCGGCCGGACATCCTGATCGTGGATGAGGCGCTGTCGGTCGGTGATGCGTATTTCGTGCACAAGAGCTTCGCGCGCATCCGCGAGTTCCGGGAGCTGGGCACAACGCTGCTGATCGTCAGCCACGACAAGGGCGCCATCCAGTCCATCTGCGACCGGGCCATCCTGCTGAGCGCAGGAAAACTGGTCATGGAAGGCGCACCCGAAGAGGTGATGGACTATTACAACGCGATGCTGGCCAGCAACCAGAACCAGACGGTTCAGACCGTGGTCAAGGACGATGGCAAAAAGCAGACCATCTCCGGAACAGGCGAAGCCAAGACCACACACGTCTCTCTTCGGGACGATGAAGGCAATGCCGTCGAGGTGGTCGATGTGGGTCAACAGGTGACGCTGCGGATCGACGTCAGCGTCACCCGCGATCTCGATCAGCTGGTGATGGGCTACGGCATCAAGGACCGACTGGGTCATGTGGTGTACGGAACCAACACGTACCTCAAAAACCAGGTACTGAACCAAGTGCGGGCAGGCACCCAGCTGAGGTATGAAGTCAGTTTCCCTGCCAACCTCGGACCCGGAACCTATTCCATACAGACCGCCCTGACGAGTTCCGACACCCACCTGGTGAACAACTACGAATGGAAAGACTTGGCCCTGGTGTTCACCGTCGTCAACCTCAACAAAGCCCATTTTGCGGGACTTGCGTGGATCGACCCCTCTATTGAAATCGGCCAGCAATGACCTTTGTCTCCCATTCCCAGAACTTCGAGGACGTCATGCTGTGGCGAGCCCTCGGGCAGGTTCAACAAGGCTACTACATCGACGTCGGCGCGCAGGACCCCGTTTTGCATTCGGTCAGCCTTGCCTTCTACGAGCGGGGGTGGCGAGGCCTGCATGTTGAACCAACACTGCAGTACTCTGACAAGCTCCGTACGGCTCGCCCAGATGAGGTGGTGCTGCAGGTGGCGCTGGGTCGGGAGGAAGGCATCCTTAGCTTCTTCGAATTCGCAGACACCGGTTTGTCCACGTCCAGCGCCGAGATCGCCGCAGAGCACCGCGCCAAAGGCTTCAGCGCCAAGAAGACCTCTGTACCGGTCATGACCCTCGACACGATTCTTCAGTCACAGGGCGACAGGGAGGTGCACTGGCTGAAGGTGGATGTGGAGGGAGCAGAAAAGAGCGTGCTGGAAGGCTGGAAGACTGCGCCGGTGCGGCCCTGGATTGTGGTGATCGAAGCCACCTTGCCCTTGTCGATCACCGAGACCCATCATGAATGGGAACAGCTGATTCTCCAAAAGGGATACACCTTCGCCTACTTTGACGGGCTCAACCGGTTCTACGTATCCAGTGCGCATGCGGACCTGATCGAGAAATTCCGATCGCCGCCCAACGTCTTTGACGGGTATGTCCTGGCGGCTGACCACGACCTTTGTAGGCTGGCGAGCAACGAGACCCTCAAGGCGCAAAAGGAAACACTTCGTAGTGCGGAGTTGGTGGGTCGGTATCTGGAGAGCACACGAAGGCTCGAGTCCCAACTTGCAGAACGCCATGAACACGTGCGGCGGCTCGAGGCCGACCAGGCCCGCCTGAACAATGACCTCCAGGCGGCCCACGGGACATGCCAGGAACTCGTTCAATCGGTTGCTGCCATGCGGGCCAGCGTCTCCTGGCGCATCACGACCCCGATGCGCTGGCTGAGTATCCAGATTCGCCTGCTGCTGATCTACGGACTCCGTCAGCGGATCAACATGGCGGTCAACAAGCTCCGAGGCATGCAACCAGTGACAGACGATCAGCCCTCAGGTGGAGCGGGCCCCTCGCAACATCCAAGGAGCCCCGAAGGCGCGGACCCCCCCCTCGATCCAACACCTAGAACCCGGCAGATTCACCAGATTCTGGTCAACGCAAAGAACAGGGAATAGGCGCACACACGATGCGAATCGTCATTGATCTTCAGGGATATCAAAGCACAGGCTCCAGACACAGAGGCATAGGGCGATACTCCAGCTCCCTGACCACTTCATTGCTGAAGCACTCGAAGGGACACGAGGTTGTTCTGGTTCTGAGTGGACTCTTCCCCGACACCATCGAACCCATTCGAAACCAGTTCGGCCATCTGCTGCCACCACAGCACATCGCGGTCTGGCAGTTTGATGGTTCGGTGTCGAGCGACGACCCACAGAACGAAGAGCAGAGGAAGCTCGCAGAGCTCACCAGGCTGGCCTTCATACAAGCGCTGGATCCGGACATCGTTCTTGTCACCAGCCTTTTCGAAGGCCTGACAGACAACGCAGTCACCAGCGTTTGTAAGCAGTCGCCGTTCCCCACTGCGGTCGTTCTCTATGACCTCATACCGCTGATTCATCGGGACATCTACCTGGCCAATCCGGTAGTGGACACGTGGTACCAGGAAAAACTCGAGCACCTGAAACAAGCAGACCTGCTGCTCTCGATCTCCATGTCCTCCGGGAAAGAAGCCGTTGACTGGCTCGGGTTTTCTGGGGATCGGGTGGTCAATATCTCCACAGCGGGAGAGACACAGTTCGCACCGCGCCCCCTTTCAGCGATCGATCAGGCAGACCTCGCACAGCGGTACGGGCTGGACAGGTCATACGTCATGTACACCGGTGGCATCGATCACCGCAAAAACATCGAGGGCCTGATCAAGGCCTATGCAGAAATCCCCGCAGCCTTGCGGGAGGATCACCAATTGGCCATCGTGTGCTCCGTGCGAGACGCGGACCGCGAACGACTTCAAGAACTGGCCCTTGGCCTGGGACTGCGGCAGCACGAAATGGTCATGACGGGATTCGTTTCCGAGGACGATCTCGTCAAGCTTTACAACGGCTGCATCTTCTTCATTTTTCCGAGCGTGCATGAAGGCTTCGGATTGCCCGCGTTGGAGGCCATGCAGTGTGGAAAAGCCGTCATCGCATCAAACACCTCCAGCATCCCGGAAGTGATCGGACTGGATGAGGCCTTGTTCGATCCAAGGAGCATTGGCGCAATCACGGACAAACTCGTGCAGGCGTTGACCGACCAGGAGTTTCGCCAGCGGCTGGAAACACACAGCACACAGCAGTGCAGGAAGTTCTCCTGGGACGACACCGCACAACGGGCCATCTCGGCCATGGAAGCCTGTGTCAGCCAACATCAGGCATCCGAGCTCCCACCCCTCGAGCGCCCTCGGCTGGCATACATCTCCCCACTCCCGCCGGCCCGCAGCGGCATCAGCTACTACAGTGCCGACTTGCTGCGC
Source organism: Hydrogenophaga pseudoflava (assembly GCF_031020795.1). Taxonomy (GTDB): domain Bacteria; phylum Pseudomonadota; class Gammaproteobacteria; order Burkholderiales; family Burkholderiaceae_C; genus Hydrogenophaga; species Hydrogenophaga pseudoflava_A. The sequence continues at coordinate 184,545 of NZ_JAVHJP010000004.1, read as the reverse complement.
ATGCTGACGCGCTGGTACGCGGTGGACGTTGTGGTCGATCAGGAAGAATGCGGCGACGAGTGGATCAACGCCCATTGCGGGGTGCGCAGCGTCCAGTGGTTTCGATCGAATCACAGCGACTATGACCGTGTGATCTTCCATTTCGGCAACTCCCACTTCCACACCCACATGTTCGATCTGCTGGAGCAGGTCCCAGGTGTTGTGGTGCTGCATGATTTCTTTCTTTCGGGAGCACAAGCCTACCGGGACCTCACTGGATTGAAACCGGGTGCGTTGGCCCAAGCCCTGTACGCCAGTCACGGCTATCGCGCGGTTCAGCAACGGTTTCAGCAACCCGATATCGCCGACGTCATCTGGGACTACCCCTGCAACTTGACGATTCTGCAGGCCTCACTGCACCTCATTGTTCACAGCGAATACTCCAGACGCCTCGCGGATCAGCACTATGGCAAAGGAAGCGCGGATGAGTGGACGGTCATTCCACTGCTGCGAACCCGCGCCTCGGGCATCTCCCGGGACCAAGCAAGGGCCCGTCTGGGGCTTTCCGGGACTGATTTTGTGGTCTGCTCCTTCGGACTTCTCGGGCCTTCGAAGCTCAACCACCGCCTGCTCACCGCATTCATGCAATCGTCCCTTGCGACCTCGGCGACCGCGCATTTGCTGTTTGTGGGGGAAAACCACGACGGGGACTACGGCCTGACCCTGCTCAAGAACATCGAGGAGGCCGGGCTGGCTGAAAAGGTCCGGATCACGGGCTGGGCCGACACGGAAGAGTTCCAATGCCACCTTGCCGCTGCGGACGTGGCGGTGCAACTGCGTGCGCGTTCGCGAGGCGAAACATCGGCGGCCGTCCTGGACTGCATGAGTCACGGACTGCCGACCATCATCAACGCGAATGGAAGCATGGCTGACATCGACCCGCAGGGGGTCTGGATGCTGCCCGATGATTTTGAGGACAAGGAACTTGTCAGTGCACTCGAGGCACTGTGGACAAGCCCAGATTTGCGTTCAAGCCTTGGGAACAAGGCACGCCAAATCATTGAACAGCTGCACTCTCCAGAACATTGTGCGGAGAGCTATTTTTCGGCCATCGAACACGCCTACCAACGGTCGAAGACCGGCATACATGGCGCATTGACCCACTTTGCGACCAAAGAAAGGGACCGCGGCGAACTGATGGCATTCGCGGAACTGATGGCCAAGAACTTCCCGCCCAAGCCACGGAAACGGCAACTGCTGCTCGACGTGTCCAGCCTGGACCAGCCACATGTCTCCAGCGGTGAAAAACAGGCCCTGCTCTCCCTGATCCGTCACTGCACAAGGCTGTCCCATCCGCAATGGAGGGTAGAACCGATTCATGCCGACGCCGGCCACCAACGATACCGTTATGCGAGGCAGTGGTCCTGTCAGGCACTGGAAATTGTCAGCGACTGGACAAGCGATGAGCCGGTCGACGCGTGGAGTGGCGACGTGTTCCTTTCGGTGTTCCCCTCACCCGAGGGTATCCAACAGCGGCTCCCAACGATCCTTCAATGGCGCGACAGCGGTGTATCGGTTCAGCTTCTTGCCGGCGAATCACCCCAATCAAGGGACAGTGGACGCGTGCGCCGCGCAGAGGAGCCCAGTGCCGCCGATTGGATCGGTGTGGCCAGCCAGTTCGACCGGATAATCTGCGCCTCCGAGGCGCTGGCGAGCTCTCTTAAGGACTTGCTGCACAAGCAGACACCCCCTCACGGCAGGAAGACATCCACAACTTGGCTGGCCATAGAACCAGACACGAACGATGTCCACGTCCACGACTGGGAGCACAAGTCTGAGCGTCTGCTTGACCTGATTGAAATCCATCTCTGAAGCTCATTCGACAAAGGATCAATGGCATGAAAACAGCCATCATCACTGGCATCACAGGCCAGGACGGCGCCTACCTCGCGGAACTCCTGCTGAGCAAAGGCTACGTTGTCCACGGCACCTACCGCCGCACCAGCTCCGTCAACTTCTGGCGCATCGAAGAGCTGGGCATCCAGAACCACCCCAATCTGCACCTGGTCGAGTACGACCTGACCGACCTGGGTGCGAGCATCGCCCTGGTGCAGAAGGTTCAGCCTGACGAGATCTACAACCTGGCGGCGCAGAGCTTCGTCGGCGTGAGCTTCGACCAGCCCACCACCACGGCACAGATCACCGGTCTGGGTGCCGTCAACCTGCTCGAAGCGATCCGCCTGGTCAACCGCAAGATCCGCTTCTACCAGGCCAGCACATCCGAGATGTTCGGCAAGGTGCAAGCCATTCCCCAGGTCGAGAGCACCCCGTTCTACCCGCGCAGTCCCTATGGCGTGGCCAAGCTCTATGCCCACTGGATGACCATCAACTACCGAGAGAGCTACGGCATCTTCGGCAGCAGCGGCATCCTGTTCAACCACGAAAGCCCGTTGCGCGGCCGTGAGTTCGTCACCCGCAAGATCACCGACGCGGTCGCCAAGATCAAGCTCGGTCAGCTGGACTGCATGGAACTGGGCAACCTGGATGCCAAGCGCGACTGGGGCTTTGCCAGGGAATACGTCGAGGGCATGTGGCGTATGCTGCAGGCCGACCAGCCCGACACCTTCGTGCTCGCCACCAACCGAACGGAAACCGTGCGTGACTTCGTGTGCATGGCGTTCAAGGGCGCCGGAATCGAGGTGGATTTCCGAGGACAGGCCGAGGGGGAAACGGCGGTGGATGTGGCGACAGGCAAGACCGTGATGCGCATCAACCCCAGGTTCTACCGACCAGCCGAGGTGGAACTGCTGATCGGCAACCCGGCGCACGCGAAAGCCACCTTGGGCTGGGAACCACAAACCACACTGGAGCAGCTGTGCCAGATGATGGTCGAGGCTGATCTGCGGCGCAATCGGGCGGGCCACTCGTTCTGAGCCCGATCAAAACAGCGGGACGGCTCTTCCCGGCCGACGCTTGATCGCCGTCTGTCAATGCCAAAGGGAATAGGACCACCGGACACGTCTGCAGCCAAGCGGCTGCACGTGTCGGAGGCTGCGTACCGGGTGGCGGCCAGTTCCGTCATCCTGCTTTCTGCAGCGCTCTATTTCTTGCTGTCATTGAAATTTGCAGGACCGGCCTATCTCCAGGACGAGATCGGCTATCTGGCAAAAGCGGCATTTCTCGCAGGAAAGTCCATTGATGCAGCATCCAGCTACCACGCTGGATACAGCGTTCTGCTGGCCCCGCTCTTTCTGTTGACCACCGAGGTTTCCCAGGTGTGGACCGGCGTCGTGGCCTTGAACGCAGCCATGTGGGTCGCCAGTCTGTTCATGATTCAACGGCTCATTCCGGTCATTTATCCTTCTGTGCGTCCATCGGCCATGCTCGCATCGGTTGCCGGCACAGCCACCTACCCGGCATGGCCCACGCTAACCGGATATGCGTTTCCCAGCCCACTTGTTGTTGCAAGCATTTTGCTTTGCTTGCTGCTCCTCAATGAGCTGAAAGAGAGAAGCTGGCGCGCGCCCGAAACGTTGGCGGTTTGCGCAGGAATCACATTCTGGATTCATCCCACCGGTTTGGCCATTATTGGAGCGCTGACAGCCACTCTGGCGATGGCCTGCCCGAAAACTGAGCGAACAGGATTGCTGCTGAAATTCCTGCTCATCACCTCCGCCCTGGTCGTCACCTACAAGGCAGGAATTCACCCCTGGATCAATCAGGCGATGACACCCGATGGCTTCCAGCCAACGACGCACTACAAAACCTACACCGAAGTTCTGCGCAAACTGCTCGATCCGGCCGTCATTGGCAGGAGTCTGCTTCGGCTCATGGGCGAGCTGTCCTATCTGACCATCAGCACCTTGGGGGTGTTTGTCATTGGGTCATGGCTGCTCATCCAAAAGCTGCGAGCCGGTCTCTCATCTCAAGCAGCGGTCCTTTCTCTCTGTAGCCTTCTCACCCTGTCAGGCATCGCCTTGATGGCGGCGCTCCAGCTGGAAACGTACGAGACCGCAAATGACATACAGCATTGGCAATACGGGCGCTATATCGACACTGCCCTGCCGCTCGTTCTCTCTATCGGCTTTGCCCACCTCGCACAGCACCTGAAACGACCCAATGCCTTTCTTGGATTTTTTCTGATACTGCCATTTCTTGCCGCCACCGGGCTCCTTCTGGACCAATGGTCAAACGCAATACCTGTCAACAACATATTCGCGACCCCCGCATTCTGGCCGCAATACCTTGTTGAGACAAGCAGCTTCTTCCAATGGTATCTGATGGGTTGCGCAGCCTGTGCCGTCGCGCTTTCTGCCCCGAGATTTACGATGCCGGCGGCCTGGGCATTGGCAACCACCCTGTCGATTTCGGCGCAGTACGAATGGCATCAAGGAATTCTCCAGGGCTACAGCCGTCCAACCGCACTACCGGACATCATCAAAGACAACCACGCCGCTGGAAGCTGTGTTGCATTTGAAAAGCCAGCAGCGCTGGAAGTACCCACCCTGCAGGATGAGCGCCTGAACCTGTATGCCATTCATCTTGCCAACATGGTCTTCGTGCGGATGCAGCCGGAGCAATGGCTGAAGGAGTGCGATGGTCCGTTTTTGACTTATCGTCCGGATTCATTCAAGGGAAACCAGAATGCCATTCCAATGGTCAGGGAAATGGACAGTGGCCTTTATTTGATAGAGAAACGGGAGCATCTCAACCACGCGCCTTACCACCTCCCGGAGGAACCTTCATCGCTCACGGTCAACCGCTCGAAAGAAAAGGACTATCTCTCCAGGACCCTGCTCCATCGAGCCAGCAAAGATCTGAGCCGGCATACTCAGGTGGGGGTGCCTGGGAGTCGAGGTCTGGCCAGCACGGGGAACACAGGCTACCTGTTCTTCGGGCCGTACATGGAGTTGTCCAAGGGACAGTATCGACTGGAGATCCGCGCGACTGCGCCGAAGACCGATACCGTAGTTGTCGATGTCGTGAATGCGCGTGCCGGCAGAAAGTATCTTCAGGCCCAGATTTGCAAAGAAGGATGCAGTGCCGACGCCCCGGTCCTGCTTGATCTCACCATCCCAGACAACGAGAGTTCTCTGGAGGTCAGAATGCATGTGCAGCGAAGCGATACCGTGCTCGTGCAAAGCGTGCAGCTGACCACTCTCGAAGACCATCAGCGCAAAGCTCCTTGACCAGCCCATTGGCCCAAGCGCGACTTAGAGTTAGAAACGGATACCAGATTGAAAATTTCACATGGCTTGCAGGATCAAGGGATCGTTGTCGGCAACGTGTTCGACAAGTATGAATCCCGCAATCCGCTTGTACGCGGAATCATGCGCCAGTTCAACAACGGCTTGGCCCAGCTGGTTGCGCGGGCTGCTCCTGAGAACATCCACGAACTGGGGTGCGGCGAGGGTCACTGGGTCCTGCAATGGGCTCAGCAAGGGATTGATGCACGTGGCAGCGACTTCTCGGAGAAGGTCATCGCCATCGCCAGAGACAACGCGTTGAATGCAAAACTGGACCCGGAAATGTTCTCCGTGCGGAGCATCTATGAGATTGAGCGCGGTTCAGATGACGCTGATCTGATCGTCTGCAGCGAGGTGCTGGAGCATCTGGCAGATCCCCTTGCGGGTCTTGCGGCGATTCAGCGAGTGGCCAGTCGGCACGTGATTCTCACAGTGCCCCGTGAACCGGTCTGGCGCGCGATGAACATGGCGCGCGGTGCCTATTGGGGAGATCTGGGCAACACGCCCGGTCATCTTCAGCATTGGTCCAAACGGCAGTTCATCTCACTGGCTCAGCAGTTCTTCGAAGTGATCGACGTGAAAACGCCGCTGCCGTGGACCATGCTGCTGTGCAAAGTGAAAGCCTGACGGGTGGATAGGCAGCCCCGTCTCAAGCGCGTTCTCCACGCCGTGAGCAGCTTGCTGGCCATTGCGGGTGTGCTCTTTGTTGCCCGGAAGATCGCCGATCACTGGACAGAAATCGATGCCTCCGGACTCGGCCCAACCACCTGGGCATGTCTCGGGTTTGCTGGGGTGGCATATGGCGCTGCGAACGCCTTGCTGGCGCGTGCGTGGTGGCATCTGCTGAAACAGCTGGACACTCATGTCCAGTGGCCCACGGCTCTCAGGATCTACGGCATTTCACAGATCAACAAGTACATCCCGGGCAATATCTTTCATCTGGCCGGCCGCCATACGCTGGGCATGGCAGCCGGATGGCCTGCACGTCCTCTTGCCACGTCGGCGCTATGGGAGTTGATGCTGCTCGCGGCCTTGGGGGCATTGTTCGGTACGCTGGCGATCCCGCTGCTCTGGTCGCACTTGCCTCCCTTGGCGGCCATCGCCCTGTGGGCCGCTCTCTTGACCCTCATGTACGCGGCGCTTCGAACAGGTGGTGTGCCAGGCATCGCTCAGGCCATGTGGTTGCAAACCTGCTTTCTTGCGATATCTGGCACCGTATTTCTGTCGGTACTGCTGGTCACCCATGAAGCAGACACAAGAGCCGGCTTGTTGCTTCCCGCCGCCTGTGGCGCTTATGTGCTCGCGTGGTTGGCAGGCCTCGTCACTCCTGGAGCGCCCGCCGGAGTGGGCGTGCGGGAGGCCGTGTTGCTCTTTCTCCTGAAGGGACTGTTTGCCCCTTCGGATTTGCTCGTCGCCGTGGTTTTGGGCCGGATCGTCACCGCCTCCGGGGATGTCTTTTTCTATTTGTCTGCATTGACACTCCAGACCGAAGCCGAACAACACGCTTGAGGCTTCGTCCAGGAGGCTCAGTGGTCGGCTTTTGCCAAATCTGCAGACTTGGCCGCCGTTTGTGAAAGAAGCTTCACATAGGCAGCCTCCAGCGCCACCAGTCGGTTCTCCACGCCCCCTGCATTGACAGCAGCCAGCTTGCCTTTGACCTCGTTGAGCTCCGCCTTCTGTTTGCGGATTTCTTCGTCCTGCTGTTTGACGGCCTCGAGCAGCACGGCGACCATGGCCGAATAGTTGACGGCTCCCGGCTCCGCACCATCCATTTCGACCAGCTCCGGGAACACCTTGACCACTTCTTCCGCGATCAGGCCGATCGAAGGGTTGCCCGACTCCTTCCAGTCGAACTTGACGCCGTGCAGCTTCTTCAATTCATCGACAGGATTTTTAAGCACCTGCACGTTGCTCTTGAAGCGGATGGAACTGGTTTGCGCGAATGCTGCGGCGCGAACCACACCGGCGAAACGGGTCTCGCCGTTTGTCATGATCGTCATCCGCCGGACACCACCGCCAGTGGTCGCGGCACCAAGGTCATTGATGACAAACTCACCATTACCAGGGGCCGAAGCGTTCACCCCGAGCACGAACGCCTTCATGGGAGCGTAGTTTGAATCGGTGCGATTGATGATGAAGGCCGCGGTGTCTGCGGGGCGGTCCATGCGGAAAACCGCATTCGGGCCTCGCAGGTGCAGCAGACGATCCGGTGTGGAAATACCGATGCCCACACCGGTGGGCTCCACATACAGTTCGTTGGCATGCACCGCTCCAGATGCAAGCAATGCAAGCGACATCAGGGAGAGAACTTTTCTGGCAATTGCGAAGTGGTTCATAAGACCCTCGTACGGAAAAAAATGGAGTTTCGGAACAGAAACCTGTGGCTGGACGGTGCTATTGCATTTCTGGATACAGGCGCGCCCAAAGCCGGGCGCCTGACGTCACGCGGAACCCGGTGCGCAACCTGATCCCGCCTGGTGCGTTGAGTTGAAGCACCCCCGTGGTGGGCACGGCAGTCCCGGAGGCGTTCGAGGCAATAGTTCCGCAGGTGGTGTATTCAGCGGAGCCACTGATGGCGGTCGGCAGCACCACGTCGTTGGAACTGGCACAACTCAGATCGAAGTCGGCCAGCACGGATACGCCGGAGTAGGCCGCCGCAGCGGACAGCATCACATGGTAGGTGCCCGCCGTTGGCGAGGGAATGGTGCAGGTCTCCGACGTGCCGGCGTTGCTGGAACTGCAATCGAACGTGGAAACGGTCGGCCTGGACCCTCGCCGCACATACATCGTGGGGTTGCCCGTTCCACCCAAGGTCCGAATGCTGAGGTTGCTGGCCCCCGTGGGCACCACCACCGTGTAGTAGCTGAACTGACCAGCAGCGGCCGACTCGTTGGCCAGCGGCTTTCCATTCGGAACGCGGGTCAGGCTGTCCAGCCCCGACATCGCCTGGTCCACCCGGATGCGCGGCTTCATCAACGAGTTTCTGCTGTCTACCACGCTCAGGCCCGTGTTCTTGAGAAGTCCGAGCAAGGTGTCCACGCTGGCTTGGGGATGCTGCTCCCTGAGCACCGCGAGGGCGCCGGACACCATGGGGGCGGAGAAAGATGTACCGGAGGGAGAGGCGTAGGCACCGGCAACGGTGGTAGTGGTGACGTCCTCTCCGGGCGCCAACAGCTGCAACATGCCTGCACTATTGGAAAAGCCAGACACTGAGTCGGCATCTGTAGTGCTCCCGACGCTGATGACGTTCGACATACAAGCAGGTGCTGCCAACTGCGAGGACAAAAATTCGTTGCCACTGGAAGCGACTGTCGCAATGCCTGCTGCACGCAAGCTGGAAATCACCGCGTACTCAAGAGCATTCTCTGGTTCAGCCTCACAGTTGGTCGAGTATTGACCTCCGCCCAAGCTCAAGTTCGCCGCAGCAATGCGGTAGGTGGAGCGCAAACCGTACACATGCTCCAGACCCAGAATCTCGTCGGATGGCCAAGCCAACGTACAAGGGAGTTCGGCACCGCAACTTGATGAATCGTCAAACCGGCTGTAAATCTGCACCGAAATCAGCTGCGCCGACGGGGCCACCCCGCTGCCGAAGCTCGGATGTGCGCTGGCAGCGACAACTCCTGCAACCATTGTCCCGTGGTCACAGCCATAGACAGTTGGAGAACACGGCGCACCGGAATCAACCGCAGTGGAAGACGACGCACCGCCAGGACACAGTGACGTGCTAGAGCCGAAGTTTGTGTCTGTAGTGGAGAAGCATGCCTCAGCCACAACCTTACCAGCCAAGTAGGGGTGCGTTTTGTCAACGCCTGAATCGAGCACCGCCACCACCTGTCCCGCTCCGGTGCGCCCCTGAAACGCTCCGGATACCATGCCAATACTTGCTTCTGTGAGACTTCTCAGCATTGGCTTACGGGGCACCTCCTCATACACCCGCAACACCTCCGGATCGTTCAGCAGCGCCTGCACGTCCTGAGCGGAGGCCCGCAAAGCGATGCCGGGGAAATAGTTGAACTGCTTGAGGCGCGCAACGGCCTGAGGCGTCCTCATGCCGGCGTTCGACCGGGCGGTCACCAGACGGGACAGCACGCGGTTCTGTTTTGCACGCAGCTCCGACAGCTGCACGGCCTGGCTCTGCGGGGCCCGGGCGCCCAGCTCTCCAATCTGTTGTTGTGGAACCAGTTCCACAATGACCGGCACTGAGCCCTTGGCCGCCGCCGCTTGCAGCACGGTGTTGTGCCGCTGGTGGTCGGCGGCTGAACGCACGCCGCTGGGCTGGGCCCATGCACTCCATGTCACGAACACCGCTGCACAGGCAACCAGCGCCCGCCCGCTTTGACTGAACCATTTCAACATGTCACCACCCTTCACAAAACGCCCGCCCCACTACGTCTAAAGTTCACTTTCACGAGGCTGCGTATCATCGCACACCCCCTAGATTCTCTGCACTTCCCTTCATCTTCAAACATGTCGTCCCGCATCCTGCTCACTGGCGCCTCAGGCTTTACCGGCCAGCATTTCATGAGGCTGGCGCAGTCCCGAGGCCATCAGGTGGTGTCGCTGCAATCGGATCTCGGCGATGAGCAGTCCATTCAACGGGAACTCGCCAACCAGGCCATCACGCATGTCGTGCATCTGGCCGGCATCAGCTCTGTCGACCATGCGCACGAATCGGACTTCTACAAAGTCAACACCGTGGGCACCACCATTCTCCTGAAGGCACTGATGCGGGGTCAGCCGGGTCTGAAGTCCGTGCTCGTCGCCAGCAGTGCCAACGTTTACGGCAACTGCGAGCAGTCCCCCATCGCGGAGACGCAGCCTCCGGCACCGGTCAACCACTACGCGGCCAGCAAACTTGCGATGGAGCACATGGCCCTGGCATACGCCGACCGCCTGCCCATTTTCATCACCCGCCCCTTCAACTACACAGGCCCCGGCCAGTCCACATCATTTCTGATCCCGAAGCTGGTCGATCATTTCGCCCGACGGGCAGCCGTGATCGAATTGGGCAATCTGCATGTCGAACGGGAGTTCAACGACGTTCGCATGGTCTGCGAGGCGTACCTTCGTTTGCTTGAAGAGGGAGCCGCCGGGCAGATCTACAACCTGTGCACCGGCCTCACGTACAGCCTGCACCAGGTGCTCGGCATGCTCCAGTCCCTCACAGGGCTCGACATGGAGGTGCGGGTGAACCCGGCTTTCGTCCGCACCAACGAGGTACACCGGCTGTGCGGCGACCCCGCGAAGTTGATCCGAACCATTGGCCCCCTGCCAGACCACCCGCTGTCGGATTGCCTCTCGGCCATGCTTCAGGCGCACGCTTCGCCCACTCCGCCGACCTCCTGGTGAGGTTCGTTCACGGTCGGCAGGCGCCAGAAGGCGGCCACCTATAATTCCCTGTTTTTCGCATGGTGGCGCAGTCCACGGCTTGTGCCTACTTACAGGAATCCCAGTGTCTTCTCATACCGCTTGGTCCGCACGGGCACCCAGTGACCAAGCAAACTGGCTCATGAGCGTGCCCGCTGGCATCCAGGCCATGGTGGCCATCCGCCACGAGCTGAGGCACCTGGACATCGCACGCTTCACGGACCGTCTCGCGCTGTACGCCCGATGGGAAGGTCCGCTGCATCGGGAGTACCCCGAAGTGGAATGGCGATTGACCGGCCAGGACATGGACCACATGCGCGCTTACAGCATGGCGCAGTTCCTTTCCGATGGCGGTGCAGGCCTGTCGTGCTCGCTGCAAGGCAACTGGCCCACCGTGCTCGACCTCATGCCGGGGTTTGATCTCCACAGCCGGCGGGCAGTCATCGGCGAGGCCGCTTTCATAGACGCTCTTCCGTTGCCCCTTCAGATGATCTGGCGCGACCGGCCGGACCTCCAGGCCCTTCACGACACCAGCACGGAACACGGCCGTGCCGGGTTCCTTCAATGGTGGCTGCGCTTCGGGCACATCGAACATCCGCGCGTCGACTGGTCGGTCGATCATGAACTGGGCCGTATCGACCGGCATGGCCCTCAGCAACGCCCATGGCCCCGGTTCCTCACGCTGGTGGTCCAGGGACGCAACGATCTGGACAAGACAGTCTTCGGCCGGGACACCGAGGCCGGTTGGTTCAACGGCCTGGTGTGGTGGCACCAAAGCGGGTGCTCGGAGTTTGGCGTCCCTGCCTGGTCTTTGCTCATGCACACTCCGTTGCGACAGCAGCTGCAGGACATCGCTTCGAGCTTTGATGCCCGTGAGGCCGCGCACGGTGCATGTGCCAAAGAGATTCCGTATGTGCTGCACCGGGTCTGGACCGGACGGCCCGATCTGAGAACCACGTTCGATCTGCGCCAACCCGCCGGGTGCGATGCGCTGCTCGCCTGGTGGAAGGAGCACGGACTGCGCGAGTACCAGTCCCTGGTTCAGCTGTTCCAGGACCCGCTGGACGAACAGCCCGGCATGAACATCGCGGGCTACGCGCGCAGCGTGATCGGCATCGCCGAAGACGTTCGCATGGCCGTCCGTTCCGCCGAGCTGGCCGGCATTCCCTGCGCCGTCATCGATGCGCCCATCAAGGGTCCGCAAAAGGTGGACCATTCGCTGGACGCGCACATCGTGGATCAGCCGCGCTGGCCAGTGACCCTGTTTTGCCTGCCCCCGACTGAAATCATCCGCCTGGGACTCGAAGGCGGGCGCAGACTGCTGGACGCCGGCACCTACAACATCGGTGGCTGGCACTGGGAACTGCCGGTCTGGCCCGAGCACCTGACCGGGGTGATCGACTCGGTGGACGAAATCTGGGTTTACAGCGAGTTCGTGCGACAGGCCTTCGCTGGCAAGACCGACAAGCCGGTGCGCAAGATGCCTCTGGCGGTGGAACTGCCGCCTCACCCGGGCGCAAACCGCGTCCAGTTCGGGCTACCTGTCAACCGCTTCCTGTTCCTCGTGATGTTCGATGGCGCCTCGTGGCTGTCGAGAAAGAACCCCCTGGCCGCGGTGCGCGCGTTCAAGAAGGCCTTCGGGAACGACCAGAATGTGGGACTGGTGATCAAGGCGATTTCACTGGACAGGTCCTCAGCGGGCTGGCAAGCCATCGCCGAAGAAATCGCTGGCGACGACCGGGTGGCGGTCATCGACCGGACCATGGACCGGGTGGAACTGGTGCAGCTCATGTCGTCCTGCGATGCCTACGTGTCGCTGCATCGGTCAGAGGGCTTCGGCCGCATCATCGCCGAGGCCATGCTGCTGGGCATTCCCACGGTCACCACGGCGTTCTCCGGAAACACTGATTTCTGCACCCCCGAAACCAGCTTTCTGGTCGACGGACCGCTGGTCGCCCTGTCTCCGGACGACTACATCTTCCACCAGGGTCAATACTGGTGTGACCCGGATGTGGAACATGCCGCCTCGCAGATGCGCCGCCTGGTGGAGCGCAAGGACGAGACCACCACTCTGGTGCGCAAGGCCCGGGACAATATCCGGAACAACTACTCCTCCCGCGCGGTGGCCGACGCCTATCAACAGCGTCTGCGGGAGTTGCGACAGGCCCATCTGATCTGAGATCCAACCATGTCCCGACAAGACGAGCCAACGACCGCCCCCTCGACCGCAGCCATGCTGGAGGACGAGTGCGCCCGGCTGACTGAAGAGCTCAAAGACCGCGAGCAGCAACTCGTGGACCTGCTGCAGGATTACACCGATCGCAACCTGCAGCTGGTGTCGGCGCAGCACCAGGTGATGACGCTGACCCAGCGGGTACTGGCCCACGAGGAAGCGGCGAAGGCCCATTCGGCTCACATTGACAACCTGTACCTGTCGACCAGCTGGCGCGTCACAGCGCCGCTGCGACGGATCAGCGTCCTGTCCCAGGACGTGAAGTATTCGGTGCGCGTGTTCCGCGAGGCGCTGGCTGCTGGCAAGGGCATGTCCATGGCCCTCAAACAGGCGCTGCACGCGGGCGCAGCCCAGGCAGCACCCGAAGCCACAGCCGAAGTCACGGACCACGCCCCGAAGGCATTCGACCCCCGGGACTACAAGGAATGGGTGCGGCGCTACGACACACTGGACAGCACGTCGCTCGACCGGCTGCAGCAGGAGGCTGCCGCCTTGCGCCAGGGCCCACTGGTGTCCGTCGTCATGCCGACCTACAACGCCAACCTCGACTGGCTGGGGCAGGCCATCAGTTCGGTCCGCGAGCAGCTGTATCCGCGCTGGGAGCTGTGCATTGCCGACGACGCATCGACCGACCCGGAGGTGCGCCCGTTTCTGGAGAGCCTGATGGCCGAGGACCCGCGGATCAAGGTGACCTTCCGGGACACCAACGGACACATCTCCGCGGCCACCAACAGCGCCCTGGCCCTGGCCTCCGGCGACTGGATCACCTTCCTGGACCACGACGACGTGCTGCCGGCGCATGCCCTGCTGTACATGGTCAAAGCCATCGCCCGCCACCCCGATGCGCGGCTGCTGTACTCGGACGAGGACAAGCTGGACGAACACGGCAAGCGCTACGACCCCTACTTCAAGTGCGACTGGAACCTGGACCTGTTCTATTCGCACAACCTGGTCACCCACCTGGCGTTCTACCGTGGCGACCTCATGCGCGAGGTGGGCGGCCTGAGGGAAGCCTATGCAGGCGCCCAGGACTATGACCTGGTGCTGCGCGTGATCGAGAAGGTCCGGCCCGACCAGATCGTCCATGTGCCGTTCATCCTCTACCACTGGCGGGCCCATGCCGGCAGCACCGCCACGGCCGACCTGAACATCAAGCCCTACGCCATGCTCGCTGGCGAACGGGCGCTCAACGACCATTACAAGCGGATGGGCATCAACGCCCGGGCGCAGTTCATCGGCCATGGGTACCGCGCGCGTCACCGATTGCCCAAGCCGGCGCCCAAAGTCAGCATCATCATCCCGACCCGCAACGCGGTGGACCTCGTCAGGACGTGCGTGGAGAGCATCCGGGACAAGTCCACCTACAAGAACTATGAAATCCTGCTGATGGACAACGGTTCGGACGACCCCGAAGCGCTGGCCTACTTTGCCGAACAGGCCAGGACGCCCAACTTCCGGGTCATTCGCGACGACTCTCCATTCAGCTACTCGGCCATCAACAACCTGGGCGCATCACAGGCCACCGGGGAAGTGCTGTGCTTCCTCAACAACGACATCGAGGTGATCTCGCACGACTGGATGGAGGAGCTGGTGAGCCAGGCCTGCCGTCCCGGCATCGGTGCCGTGGGCGCCAAGCTGCTGTATCCCAACACCACCATCCAGCACGCCGGTGTCGTTCTGGGCATTGGCGGTTGGGCGGGCCACGCCCACAAGGGTTTCTCCCTGTACGCGCACGGCTACGTGGGGCGTGCCTCGCTGGCCAGCAACTTCAGCGCGGTCACCGGCGCCTGCATGGCGGTGCAGAAGAAGCACTTTGACCAGGTGGGGGGCTTTGACGACGTGAACCTCAAGGTCGCCTGCAACGATGTGGACCTGTGCCTTCGGTTCACCGAGATGGGGCTTCGCAACCTGTTCACGCCGCACGCCCTGCTGTTCCACCACGAGTCGGCCACCCGGGGCTATGAAGACACCCCGGAGAAGAAGGCCCGCTTCCAGAGGGAGGTGGACTACATGTGGAAGCGTTGGCCCAAGGTCATGGCCAAAGACCCCGCGTACAGTACCAACCACACGCTGGACCACGAGGACTTCGGTCTGGCGTGGCCGCCCCGCGTGCGCCACGCCGACATGGCCTGATGTCAGGAACCGCGCGCATGAATCACCGCCTCCTCGCCGCCGTCCGTCTGGGTGTCAAGACCTGGGCCGACATGCCATTGGTGCTGTTCATGCTCGCGTTCGTGATCCTGCAGGGCGTGGTCATGGCCGGCCACTCGCCGCTGAGCTATCCGCCGGACGAGATGCCCCACCTGTCCTATATCCACGACAGCATCCGCTCGCCGCAGGCACTGCCCAACTACAGCGACGGCCGGATCATGGGATTCACCCAGACCAACTACCTGGCCCATCCTCCGCTGTACTACAGCGCACTGGGCATGGTCGGCAAGCTGTTCGCACTGAACCCGAAAGCGGACTACCTGAGCTTCCGTCTGATCGGCGTGGGCTTCGTGGCCCTGGGGCTGGCGTTCGTGGTGCTGATGGCCCGGGAACTGCGCCTGCCGCAGACCACCATCTCGCTGCTGCTGTTCGCCTGCGCCTGCGTGCCCATGTTCTCGTACATCGCCGGCAGTGTTTCCAACGACACCCTGTTGTACTTGGGCATGTCCCTGGGCTTCTACGGGCTCGCGCGTCTGGCCAATCCGGCCCGCCACGGCCCGGACACCGTTGCGCCGATCGTGCTGCTGGTCGGTCTGTTGATCGTGTTCCTGACCAAGGCCACAGGCATCGTCTTCATGATCCTGTTGCTCGGGGCATGGGGGCTCCGCAACCTCCGCCGCATCCATCCGGTGGTGCTGGTCCGCAGCTTCTGGCCCCATCTGGCCGTGTTCTCAGTCATTGTGGGGAGCTATTACGTCTTCACATGGTTGCAGCACGGAGGTTTCTTCCCGTCGCCGGGCCGGCTGTACGGCAGCACACCGCCCGCGGAACCGCTCGATCTGGCCGGCTACTTCCGGGAGTACGTGAGCGCGATGTGGCGTCGCCTGCACGGGATCATGTCACACCTGAGCGTCACGCCCATGGAGGAGCGCTGGCAGCCGGAGTTCTACCTCATGACCTGTCTGCCGGTCGTGGGCTGGCTGGTGGTTCGCTTCAGCACTCCCCTGCTCACCGCCAACCGCATGGCGGTCCGGCTGTTTGATGCCATGGCTCTGGCGACACTGGGCACCATCGTCGTCCACGTGGTGTTCGGATACCGCGCCTACCTGGGCAATGGCGTGCTGTCCGGCCTGCAGCCGCGCTACTACATGTACCTGTTGCCGGTGATGTGGCTTCCGTTCTTCGTGCTCTGCCAGCCGGGCTGGTTCAAGCAGACCGTCACCACCCTCTTCGCCGGCAGCGCGCTCGTGGTGTTCTGGGCCTCCTCGCCGCAGGTGCTGCTCAAGCAGCACATCGCCCTGCAGGAGTTGCCCAGGAACATCGGATACGCCAGTCGGGAGGGACTGCAGGTGTCCCAGGTTCGTCTGGCCCGCCGCACCTCGCTCGAAGGCAATGTCGAGACGCTCACACTGGGCAACGGTGAACTGCGTGCCAAGGGCTGGGCCTACGACACCCGCCTGGGCGACAAGGTCCAGCGCCTCTGGGTGGTGGCAGGAGACGAGTTCGTCTCGTCCGTGCCGGTGCTCATCCGGCGCGACGACGTTGCCTCAGCGCTTGGAACACCGAATGCCCTCAACACCGGTTTCGCCTTCACCGCCCGACACCTGCCGGCCGGCCTGAAGCCCTGCGACATCCAGCTGCTGGCCGAATACCGCGACGGCAGTGTGGGCCCGCTGAAAAATGACCTGTGCCCGGACTGATCCGCTGGCACTGCACCGACACACGCCGCCAACCTCCACGGAGTTCCGCTTGAAACTCATCATCCAGATCCCCTGCTACAACGAAGCCGCCACCCTGGGCATTGCTCTGGCGGCCCTGCCGCGCGAAGTGCCCGGTTTCGACAAGGTCGAGTGGCTCATCATCGACGACGGCTGCACCGACAACACGGTCGAAGTGGCCCTGGCCCACGGCGTCGACCATGTGGTCCGCCACACCCGCAACCAGGGTCTGGCGCGCGGTTTCATGAACGGTCTGCAGGCCTGTCTGGAGCACGGCGCCGACGTGATCGTCAACACCGATGCCGACAACCAGTACAACGCCGACGACATCCCGGCCCTGACGCGTCCGATTCTGGAGGGCAAGGCCGACATCGTGATCGGCGCACGACCCATCGCCGCCATCGAGCACTTCAGCCCGATCAAGAAGCTCCTCCAGAAACTGGGCAGCTGGGTGGTGCGGGTGGCCAGCAAGACGAGCATTCCGGACGCGCCCAGCGGCTTCCGCGCCATGAGCCGGTCCGCCGCGCGCCGGCTGACCGTGTTCTCCGACTACACCTACACGCTGGAGACCATCATCCAGGCGGGCCAGAAGAACATGGCCATCACCTCGGTGCCTATCCGCGTCAACGGCGATCTCCGCCCCTCGCGCCTGGTCAAGAGCATCGCCTCCTACATCCAGCGCAGCATCGTCACGATCATCCGGGTGTTCGTGATCTACCGTCCGTTCCGCTTTTTCGCCAGCATCGGCATCGCCCTGTTCACGCTGGGCTTCATCATTGGCCTGCGCTTCCTCTACAAGTGGCTGACCGTGGACTACGACGGGCACATCCAGTCCCTGATCCTGGCCAGCTCGCTGCTGATCATCGGCTTCCACACCATCCTGATCGCTTTCGTGGCCGACCTGCTGTCGGCCAACCGCAAGCTCATGGAAGAAATCCGTTCGCTGACGCTGGAGAACCGGGACCGCCGCCCGCAATGACCGCAACCGTGGCTGTCACCGGCGCCAACGGCTTCGTCGGGCGCGCCCTCTGCCGGCACCTGCGGGCGCGTGGGTTATCGGTACGGGCACTGACGCGCGCGGGGGGAGAAGACACCTGGGCCGTCGGTGACCTTGGGCCTGAAACCGACTGGGGCCAGACCCTGCAGGGTGTTGATTGCGTGGTCCATTGCGCCGCACGGGTGCACATGGTGCAGGACAACGACCCAGACCCGTTGCTGGCCTATCGACGGGCCAATGTCGAGGGCAGCCGGTCTCTGGCCAGCGCGGCAGCAGCTGCGGGCGTGCGCCGGTTGGTGTTCCTGAGCTCCCTCAAGGTACACGGCGAGCGCACGGCGCCAGGGCGTCCCTTCACGGCCGACATGCGTCCGGCGCCGGAGGATGCCTACGGTCAATCGAAGTGGGAAGCCGAACAGGCCCTTCACGCAGTGGCCGCAAGCACCGGCCTTGAACTGGTGGTGGTCCGACCACCTCTGGTCTACGGTCCAGGGGTGAAGGCCAACTTCCACAGGCTCATGCACGCGGTGGCCCGCGGCACGCCCCTTCCGCTGGGTGCGGTGGACAACCGGCGCTCACTCCTGGCGCTGGACAACCTGACTGATCTGTTGCACCAGTGTGTGGAGCAACCGGGCGCCACCGGACACACTTTTCTGGTGTCGGACGGTCACGATCTGTCGACGCCGGACTTGGTGCGTGCGCTTGCCCTGGCCCTGAATCGCCCCCCACGGCTGTGGCCCGTGCCCGTGGCCTGGTTGCGCATGGCGGGAAAATTGCTTGGCCGGAGTGGCCAGATCGACCGCCTGATCGGTTCGCTGCAGGTCGACATCGGGCATACTAGGCAAGTTTTAGGCTGGACGCCCCGGGTGACAGTGGAGCAAGGCCTGCGACTCGCGGTTCAGGATGTGATGGCATGAAGCGCGCCTTCGACCTGTTCTTCGCGCTGTGCGCAGCCGCGGTGCTGCTGCTGCCCATCGGGCTCATCGCTCTGGTGGTTCGCTGGACCTCGCCTGGACCCGCCCTCTACTGGAGTGACCGTATCGGCCGGGACAACCGCATTTTCAAGATGCCCAAATTTCGCAGCATGCGACTGGACACGCCCGCCGTGGCCACCCACTTGCTGTCAGATCCCGACCGGTATCTGACGCCAGTGGGTTCCTTTCTGCGGAAAACCAGTCTGGACGAGCTGCCGCAACTCTGGAGCATCCTGAAAGGCGACATGAGCCTGGTGGGCCCGCGCCCTGCCCTGTTCAACCAGGACGATCTGGTCGCCCTGCGCACAGAGGCTGGCGTGCACCGTCTGGTTCCAGGCCTGACCGGCTGGGCCCAGATCCATGGCCGGGACGAGTTGCCGATCCCAGAGAAGGTCCGGCTGGACGCCGAATACCTGGAAAAGAGGTCGCTGGGACTGGACCTGAAGATCATCTTCCTCACGGCGTGGCGCGTGCTGCGCCGCGACGGGGTGACCCACTGACACACGATTCAACGCCCACAAGATGCTGAACCGATTCGCACAGCCCATTCTGGCCATGCCCCGCCCTGCCAAGCGCGTGGTGGTGCTGTCCGTGGACGCCGCGCTGTGCGTGCTGACGGTCTGGCTGTCGTACTACCTGCGTCTGGGCGAGTGGGTCAAACTGTCCGGCGACAGCTACTGGCAGCCCATGTGGGCCGTGGGCGTGTCGCTGCTGCTGGCACTGCCCATCTTCGTGGTCAATGGTTTCTACCGGGCCATCTTCCGCTACACCGGACTGTCCGCACTGCAGACCATCCTGAAAGCGACCGCCGTCTACGGTCTGCTGTTCGCCACGGTGTTCACCGCCTATGGCGTGGACGGCGTGCCCCGCACCGTGGGCCTGATCCAGCCCATGCTGCTGTTGCTCACGGTGGGCGCCTCGCGCATGCTGGCCCGTTTCTGGCTGGGCGGTCTCTATCGCCATCAGCTGCGAATGGTGGCCCTGCCGCGTGTGCTGATCTACGGCGCCGGCAATGCCGGCCGCCAGCTGGCGGCGGCCATGGCCAACAGCCATGAAATGCGGGTGGTGGGCTTCCTCGACGACGACGACCGGCTGCATGGCCATGTGCTCAACGGCCTGTCGATTTACAGTCCCGCCGACCTGCCGGCGCTGGTCACCTCGCTGCAGGTCAGTACCGTGCTGCTCGCCATCCCCTCGGTCAGCCGCCACCGGCGCAACGAAATGATCGCGCAGATGCTGCGGGCCCATGTCCAGGTGCGCACCCTGCCCGCGGTCAGCGAGCTGGCTCAGGGCATGGTCAGCACCTCCGACCTGCGGGAACTGGACATCGACGACCTGCTCGGTCGCGAACCCGTCGCCCCCAACCACATCCTGCTCGGCCGGAACATCACCAACAAGGTGGTGCTGGTGACCGGAGCCGGAGGGTCCATCGGCAGCGAACTGTGTCGCCAGATCCTGTCGGTCAATCCGAGCACGCTGGTGCTGATCGAGCAGAGCGAATTCGCGCTGTACGAGATCCAGCAGGAACTGCAGGAGAAAATCGAAGACAACGCCACCCTGCTGGTGCCGGTGCTGGCGTCCGTGCGGGACGCCCAGCGGCTCAACGAGATCTTCGCCGACTGGAAACCGGACACCGTCTACCACGCGGCTGCCTACAAGCACGTGCCGCTGGTGGAGCACAACCCGATCGAAGGCATCCGCAACAACACGCTGGGAACCCTCACCGCTGCGCGTGCGGCCGCGGAACACGGTGTGAGCGACTTCGTGCTCATCAGCACCGACAAGGCGGTGCGCCCCACCAACATCATGGGTGCCTCCAAGCGGCTGGCGGAAATGGCGCTGCAGGCGCTGGCGGCCACCGCTCCGAAAACGCGCTTCTCGATGGTGCGCTTCGGCAACGTGCTGGGCTCGTCCGGTTCGGTGGTCCCCAAGTTCCGGCGCCAGATCCGCGACGGCGGCCCCATCACGCTGACCCACCCGGACATCACGCGCTACTTCATGACCATCCCGGAGGCTGCCCAGCTCGTTATCCAGGCGGGTGCCATGGCCAAGGGCGGAGACGTGTTCGTGCTGGACATGGGCGACCCGGTCAAGATCATGGATCTGGCGACCCGGATGATCGAACTCTCCGGCCTCTGCGTGCGCGACGAGAACAACCCCGAAGGCGACATCGAGATCGAAATCACCGGCCTGCGCCCGGGCGAGAAACTGTTCGAAGAACTGCTGATCGGCAACAACCCGCGCCCGACCTCCCACCCCCGCATCATGAAGGCCCACGAAGAGTTCCTCGCATGGCCTGTCCTGCTGGAGAAACTCCAGCGGCTCGAGTCCCTGCTGGAACAGCGCGACGTCGAAGGCACCAAAGACATCCTCACCGAGCTGGTGTCCGGCTATGCGCCGCAGGAGCCGGGACTGGAAACCGACAGCCGCCTGCGCTACAGCGTCTGAGCGGCCTCACCAACCTTTGTCATCACACGCCATGAACAGCCCCCAGAAACGCATCGGCCTGGTTGGAACCGGCTTCATCGCCAGCGGCTTTGCCCGGTTGCTGCACAACCACGCCACCGACCTGAGCCTGAGCGCCGTGTTCACCCGGCGCCCGGCCGCCAGCGTCGAAGGATTTCCCTGCAACGACCGCTTCACGCATTCCGAGCAGGAGTTGCTGGACAAATCAGACCTGATCGTCGAGTGCAGCGGTGACGTGCTGCACGCCACGCGCATCATCGACGTCGCGCTGAAAGCCGGCAAACCGGTAGTGACGATGAACTCCGAGTTCCATGTCACCACCGGCTCCTATTTTGCCGACAAGGGCCTGCTGACCGAAGCCGAAGGCGACCAGCCCGGCTCCATCGCGGCCCTGCGCGAAGAAGCCGTGATGATGGGTTTCAAGCCTCTCGTGTACGGCAACATGAAGGGCTTCCTCAACCACCACCCGACGCCCGAAGAAATGGCGTACTGGGCCGGCAAGCAGGGCATCAGCGTCGAGCAGACCACCTCGTTCACCGACGGCACCAAGATCCAGATCGAGCAGGCCCTGGTGGCCAACGGCTTTGGCGGCACGATCACGCGCCAGGGCATGGAAGGTCCGAAGGCCACCGACGTCACCAAGGCGGCCATCGAGCTGGCGCGCGGCGCGGCCGAGCGTGGACAGGCCATCTCGGACTACGTGCTGGCCCCGGGCAACGCCGGTGTCTTCGTGGTCGGCACGCACGACAAGTCGGAGTGGAAGGCGCTGAACTACCTCAAGCTGGGGGACGGCCCCTACTACGTGCTGGTCCGCCCCTTCCACCTGTGCCAGTACGAGATCATCAAGACCGTGCGGCGTGTGCTCCATGGCGGCGGCGTGCTGCTGAACAACTCCAGCAACCCGACGATCTCCATCGTGGGCATTGCCAAACACGACATGCCGGCGGGCACGCGCATCGACCGCGCCATCGGCGGGTTCCAGGTGCGCGGCGAGGCCGCCCGCATCGCGGACGTCAAGGGCCATGTCCCCATCGGCATGATCCAGAACGCCGTGCTCACACGGGCCGTCAGCGCCGGCCAGATGCTGATGTTCGACGACGTCGAACTGCCCGACTCCCTGGCGCACACCATCGCCCGCCAGCTGTACGCGTGAGCAGCCGGCACCCGGGTCCCTGAGGCCCAGGTGCCGATCCAGCGGTCTGCACGACCCCGGTCATCCGGCGCACCCCGGCCTGCCCATGTCCGACACCGCCCGCCCCGACCTCCACGGCCTGATGGCGGTGGTGGGCGTGGTGCTCCACCATGCGTTCCCCGTCCAGTTCCAGGGCGGCGCTGCCGGTGTAGAGGCCTTGCTTGTCATCGCCGGCTACCTGGTCGGATCGGCTGTGCTGTCCGGATTGCGGACGCAGGAATTCAGCATGGCCGCCTTCTGGGCGCAAGGCATCCGACGCCTCTTCCCTGCGCTCGTGCTGGTGCTGGCCGCGGCGGTGGTGGCCGGCTGGTTCCTGTTGCCGCCGGCCGACTACCGCCGGCTGGGACAGGAGGTGCAGGCAGTCAGCACGTTCTTCACCAACGCCGTGTGGCTGGGCGAGGCAGCCCCCTCGGAGGCCGGGTCGGCCAGCAAGCCATTTCAGCACCTCTGGCCACTGGCCGTCGGTGTGCCGTTCTGCCTGCTCTGGCCCCTGGCCCTGTGGGCCATGCACCGCTGGCGCCTGAACGCCATGGGCTGGACCGCTGGCGTGCTGCTGCTGTCATTCCTGCTCCATCTGCATCTCGCTCAGCACCCGACCGCGGTGTCTTTCCAGCACCCTGCGTCCTGGCTCTGGGTGCTGCTGACAGGCGCCCTGGTGGCCACGGTGCCGGAAAGCAAGCGCAACGAGCGCCCGAACGCGCTCGCCTGGTGCGGTGCGGCGCTGCTGATCCTGGCGCTGCTGCCGCTCACGCCGGAGCACGCAGTCCGGGGATGGTGGGGCCTTCTGCCTACCCTCGGCACCGCGCTGCTGATCGCGGCCGGCCCCCGAGCCTGGCTCAACCGGCGTGTGTTGTCGAGCGGGCCCCTGGGATGGGTGGGCCTCATCGCCTACCCGCTGTACCTGTGGCACTGGCCGCTGCTGTGGTTCGCGCAGCTCAAGAGCGCGCATGATCCAGGCGGCGGGCAGGCCATGGCGTCGATGGCACTGGCCTTGGTGCTGGCCTGGACAACCTGGCGATTCGTCGAAAGGCTGTTCCGCTCCGGGCTCCTGAACGGCGCAGCGTCCACCGCGACCCTCGGTTTGGCCCTGGGCCTGGTGGCGACAGCCGGCTGGGGTGTTCAGCGCCACGAAGGACTCGAACAGCGCGTGCCCGAACTGGTGCGCCATCTGCAGACCACGGGGGGACGCTCGGCCGTCATACAGGGCTGGCGCGACAAGGACTGCATGCTGGACTACCGTCTGCCGCCGTCCCACTACAAGCCCTTCTGCATCGAACAGAAACGTCCTCTGGTCTTCCTGTGGGGGGATTCGCACGCAGGCTCGCTCTACCCGGGCTTCAAGGCCTTGAAGGAGTCGGGACACCACGAGTTCGGCCTGGCGGAGCGCACCGCCGCCATCTGCCCTCCGGTGCTGGGCATCGAGCCGCGGCCACTGTGCAGAAGCTTGAACGAGGCCAACATCCAGGCCATCCGGGACATCCGGCCCGACGTGGTGATCCTCTACGCGTGGTGGCACAACAAGCGCTACGACCTGCGTAATCTGGAAGCCACCGTGGAGCAGATCAGACAGGCCGGCGTGCCGCGCATCGTCCTCCTGGGCGCGGTGCCCTACTGGAAGAAGCACCTGCCGCAGATCCTGCTCGAGGAATGGAAAAAGGGACCCGTGCAGGCCCACCCGCCGCTGCGGCTGGGAGAGGAGTTTCTCGACCCGGACGTGCGCCGGGCGACAGACATCATGCGAGACCGTGCCCGCCAGATGGGCATCGGGTTCATCTCGGGGATGGACTACTTCTGCGATGCGGGTGGTTGCCTCACCCGACTGTCCGAAGACGCGACGCAGCCGCTCTCTTACGACTACGGGCACCTGTCGACAGGTGCCGCGGCCTACTATATCGAGCAGCTGGTGCCGCGGATCCTCAGCGGAACACGTTGACCGCGGTCAGCGCGGCTGGCGGCGGGGGCCCGAGGGACGCGAAGTGCCCGCATCGCTGCGACCCCAGTTGCCAGAACCGCCTTGAGGCTTGCCGAACCCACGCGCCGGCGCTTGATCGCGGCGCTGGTCCGGACGGCTGTCGAAACGCACATCACCGCGCGGCGCGCCGTCCCGGCCTTCGAAGCGAGGCGCATCAAAGCGCCCTTCGACGCGCGGACCGCGCGGTGCCGGGCGACGATCGCCGAAACGATCACCTCCGAAACGATCACCGGAGGGACGCTGGAAACGGTCGCTGCCCGGGCGGCCACCGGGACGACCGCGGCCGCTGTTGAACTCGGGCTGAGGCGGACGCTGGCGCGGCTCCAGACCAGGCACCACCTCCACGGCGATGCGCTGACGGGTGTAGGCCTCGATGTCACCGATCTTGCGGCGGTCGCGGAACTCGGCAAAGGTCACCGCCAGACCATCGCGCCCGGCACGGCCGGTGCGGCCGATGCGGTGCGTGTAGTCCTCGGCCTTCATCGGCAGGCCGAAGTTGAACACGTGCGTGATCGTCGGCACGTCGATGCCGCGCGCGGCGACGTCGGTGGCCACGAGGATCTGGACCTGGCCATTGCGCAGGGCCATCAGGCGCCGGTTGCGCAGACCCTGGCTCAGGGCACCGTGCAGGGCGACGGCATGGAAACCGGTCTGCTGGAGGTCGGTGGCCAGGCCATCACATTCCACCTGCGTGCTGCAGAACACCACGGCCTGGTTGATCGAGGCGTCGCGCAGCCAGTGGTCCAGCAGCTTGCGCTTGTGCTCGGCATTGTCGGCCCAGAACAGCACCTGCTTGATGTTGGCGTGCTTTTCCTGCGGGGTATCGATCTGCACCTTCTGCACATGCTTGCCGCCCTCGTGCATGACGCGCAAGGCCAGCTGCTGGATGCGCGGCGCGAAGGTGGCAGAGAACATCATGGTCTGGTCACGCTGGCTGGTGAGTTGGTTGACTTCGGCCAGGTCGTCCGAGAAGCCCAGATCCAGCATGCGGTCGGCCTCGTCGACCACCAGGAACTGCACCTGATCCAGCTTGAGCTGCTGCGATCGCTGCAGGTCCAGCAGACGGCCCGGCGTGGCCACCACGAGATCGGCGTTCTGCAGCCGGGCGATCTGCAACTGGTACGGCATGCCGCCCACCACGTTGGCGATGCGCAGACCACGGCAGTGCCGCACCAGGTCGATGGCATCGTGCGCCACCTGCTGCGCAAGTTCGCGCGTCGGGCAGAGCACCAGCGCGCCGGGTGTGGCGGCCTTGAAGTTGCGAGGGTTGGTGGGGTCCTTGCGCTTGGCCCGCTTGGGCGCGGGTTTGCCGGCGGCCAGCGCCTCGGCGGTTTCTTTCTCGAAGGCCAGCCGCTCGGCCTCGGCCTGCGCTTCCTGCTGTTTGAGCAGGGTGTGCAGCACCGGCAGAAGGAAAGCCGCGGTCTTGCCGCTGCCTGTCTGGCTGGAAACCATCAGGTCGGCATAACGCTCGTCGGCCTGGTGCTCCTGCCGGATGGCCTTGGGAATGACCATCGACTGGACCTGAGTGGGTTGGGTATAACCCAGGTCGGCCACCGCACGCACGAGTTCCGGGGCCAGACCCAGTGCCTCGAAGGCATTGGGTTCAGTGGCCACGGGCGCGTCGGCCGGCAGTTCGTTGGAGGAAATTTCGGGCGTGAATTCGCCGCGATCTTCAAAAGCGTCGCTCATGTTCGTCCTGGCGCCACAACGGGCGTCATTGAACAGAACAGCTGCATGGGGAAGCGCCGGCTGCTGGCCGGGACCCGCTCGCGTCTGGTCCGTTCGTGGTTACAAAACATCAACCACAAACGGTACCGCGCGGGGACAGGCCGAAGGGTCTCCGGCGAGCTCAGCGAGTGGCCTCGTCCGTGTCCGGCCTTGGCGTCGTTTGACGATGCCGGCGGGCATTCGGGAGGCCTCTTGTGTGAGGCAGATGCACAAATCCGCCCCTCCTGTGGAAGGGCAGCCAGAGATTATGACACGAATCGGGGTTTTCCCCAAGTTTTCAAAACGCACCGGTGCGGTGCGAGCCCCACGCGCGCCCGTTGGCAAGAAGTGCCGGCGGCTAAAATCCACCGATTCGACGCCTGAGCGTCATATTTCTTTCACATTCCACCACCGGAGACGCCATGTTTTTTGGCAAGCTGTTGCCCAAAGAGGGCAATTTTTTTGAGCTGTTCAACCAGCACGCCGAACAGATCGTCAAGGCCTCGCACGCGTTCTCGCAGCTGGTGGCCCACTACAGCGACCCGCTGCTCAGAGACAAGTACAACCAGGAGGTGGACCACGCCGAGCGCTCGGCCGACCGCATCACCCACGAGGTCAACCGTCTCCTGCACACCACCTTCATCACGCCGATCGACCGCGAGCAGATCCATTCACTGATCAACACCATGGACGACGTGGCCGACCTGATCCAGGACTCGGCGGAAACCATGGCGCTGTACGACGTGCGGCACATGACCGACGAAATCTCGCGGCTGACCGATCTGGGCGTCAAGTGCTGCGAGCGGCTCAAGCACGCTATCAGCCTGCTCAAGGACGTCAACGACCCCAAGACCGCTGAAGCCGCGGTCAAGACCTGCGAAGAGATCGACCGCCTCGAATCGGACGCCGACCGCGTGATGCGTTCGGCCATGAGCAAGCTGTTCCGAGAGGAACCGGAAGTGCGCGAGGTGATCAAGCTCAAGGCCATCTACGAGCTTCTGGAGACCATCACCGACAAGTGCGAGGACGTCGCCAACCTGATCGAGGGCATCGTCCTCGAAAACTCCTGATCGGAAGGGTCCTGCCATGACGACCGTTCAGGCGGCCCTCTGGGTCGTGGTCATGCTGGTGGCGCTGGCGTTGATTTTCGACTTCATGAACGGGTTTCATGATGCCGCCAACTCGATTGCGACCATCGTCTCCACCGGCGTGCTCAAGCCCGGGCAGGCGGTGGTGTTCGCCGCCTTCTTCAACTTCGTTGCCATCTTCATCTT
Source organism: Hydrogenophaga pseudoflava (assembly GCF_031020795.1). Taxonomy (GTDB): domain Bacteria; phylum Pseudomonadota; class Gammaproteobacteria; order Burkholderiales; family Burkholderiaceae_C; genus Hydrogenophaga; species Hydrogenophaga pseudoflava_A. Next base: position 157,269 of record NZ_JAVHJP010000004.1, on the reverse strand, counting down.
CAAGCTCAGCGTGGCGGCCACCGTCGGCAAAGGCATTGCCGATCCCTCCGTGATCGACCCGCACGTGGTCTTCGGTGCGCTCACCGGGGCCATCACCTGGAACCTGATCACCTGGTACTACGGCATCCCCAGCAGCTCCTCGCACGCCCTGATCGGCGGCATCGTCGGTGCCGTGATCGCCAAGGCCGGTGCGGGTGCGCTGATTGCGACCGGTGTGCTGCGCACGGTGGCCTTCATCTTTGTCTCGCCGCTGCTGGGCTTCATCCTGGGCTCGCTGATGGTGGTCCTGGTGGCGTGGGTGTTCCGCCGCACGCGGCCGCTCAAGGTCGACGGCTGGTTCAGGCGGCTGCAGCTGGTCTCGGCGGGCGCGTACAGCCTGGGCCATGGCGGCAACGACGCACAGAAAACCATCGGCATCATCTGGATGCTGCTGATTGCCACCGGCTATGCCTCTTCGGCCGACAAGGCGCCCCCGACCTGGACCATCGTCTCCTGCTACGCGGCCATTGGTCTGGGCACCATGTTCGGCGGCTGGCGCATCGTCCGCACCATGGGCCAGAAGATCACCAAGCTCAAGCCGGTGGGCGGCTTCTGCGCCGAAACCGGTGGGGCGATGACCCTCTTCCTGGCGACGGCACTGGGCATCCCCGTGTCGACCACCCACACCATCACCGGCGCCATCGTGGGCGTCGGTTCGGTGCAGCGCGCCAGTGCTGTGCGCTGGGGGGTGGCGGGCAACATCGTCTGGGCCTGGGTGCTGACCATTCCGGCCTCGGCCTTCGTCGCGGCGGTGGCCTATTGGGTCAGCCTCACGGTGTTCTGAGCCTGTTCGACCGCTTCTTTCAGACAACAAAAAAGGGCCTCAGGCCCTTTTATGTTGTCTGTGTCGAATGCTCAGTCCAGCCGCAGGAAGTGCTCGCGGTAATGGGCCAGTTCGTCGATGGATTCGTGCACATCGGCCAGCGCCGTGTGCTTCTGGTGCTTCTTGAAGCCGTCGCAGACCGCGGGCTTCCAGCGCTTGGCCAGTTCCTTGATCGTGCTCACGTCCAAGTTGCGGTAGTGGAAGAAGGCCTCCAGCCTGGGCATGTACTTGACCAGAAAACGCCGGTCCTGACCGATGCTGTTGCCGCACATCGGCGAGCCATTTTTCGGCACGTATTGGCCGATGAAGGCCAGAAGCTCGGCCTGCGCCTGCTCTTCGTCGATGGCGCTCGCCTTGACCTTGTCGATCAGGCCGCTCCTGCCGTGCGTGCCCTTGTTCCAGGCGTCCATCCCGTTGAGGACGGCGTCGCTCTGGTGGATGACCAGCACCGGGCCTTCCACCCGGGGCTCCAGGTTGGGGCCGGTGATCACCACCGCGATTTCCAGCAGGCGCTCTTTTTCGGGGTCGAGCCCGCTCATTTCACAGTCGAGCCAGACCAAGTTCTGGTCGCTCTTGGCAAGAATGGCAGGTGGGGTGTCGGTGGCGGGCACGGAGACCGCTTCGGTGTGGGCTTGGGTCATGCGCCGATTTTCACCCATGCCGGACTTGTCCCTGCCCGCCGGGCAGCGGAACCTCTTCGATAGACTCTCGCCATGGACAGCAGCGCCCTCGCCTTCACCTACCTCTTCTGTGCCCTTCTCGTGGGCGGACTGATCGTCCGCACCGTGCTGGCCAGCCGTCAGATCCGTCATGTGGTCCGCCACCGCGACCGCGTTCCCGAGCCGTTCGCCGCCACGATCGGACTGGAGGCCCATCGCAAGGCCGCCGACTACACCGTGGCCAAGGCCCGCTTCGGCATGCTCGAATCGGCCATCGAAGCCGCCCTCCTGCTGGGCTGGACGCTGCTGGGTGGATTGCATGCGCTTAACCAGTGGCTGCTGTCGTGGATGGGACCCGGCATGTGGCAGCAGTTGGCGCTGCTGGGCGCGTTCGCCCTCATCGGTGCGGTGCTGACCCTGCCGCTGGGCTGGTGGTCCACGTTCCGGCTTGAGGAGCGCTTCGGCTTCAACAAGATGAGCCTGGGGCTTTGGCTCGGCGATCTGCTCAAGGGTGCCGTGGTCGGCGGGCTGGTCGGGCTGCCCATTGCGACACTGGTGCTGTGGCTCATGGGTGCGGCCGGCCCAGCCTGGTGGCTCTGGGCCTGGGGTGCCTGGATGGCGTTCAACCTGCTGCTGCTGGTGCTCTACCCGACGCTGATCGCGCCGCTGTTCAACAAGTTCGAACCGCTGCAGGATGAAACCCTGAAGACCCGCGTGAACGACCTCATGAAGCGCTGCGGCTTCGCGGCCAAGGGCCTGTTCGTGATGGATGGCAGCAAACGCAGCGCCCACGCCAATGCCTACTTCACCGGCTTTGGTGCCGCCAAGCGCGTGGTGTTCTTCGACACCCTTCTCAAGCAACTCGCGCCGCCCGAAATCGACGCTGTGCTGGCTCACGAACTGGGTCACTACAAGCGGCGCCACATCCTGCAGCGCACCGTGCTGATGTTCGCGCTCAGTCTGGTCGGCTTCGCGGTGCTGGGCTGGGTGTCGCGCCAAGCCTGGTTCTACACCGGACTGGGTGTGGTGCCGTCGCTGGAAGCACCCAACGACGCGCTGGCGCTGCTGCTGTTCCTGATGGTGGTGCCGCTGTTCACCTACTTCCTCTCGCCGCTGCTGGCGCAGCTCTCACGCCGCCACGAGTTCGAGGCAGACGCCTACGCCTGCGCGCACACCGATGGCCACGACCTGGCCAGTGCCCTGCTCAAGCTCTACAAGGACAACGCCAGCACCCTCACGCCGGATCCGGTGTTCGCGCGTTTCTACTACTCGCACCCGCCTGCCAGCGAGCGCATCGCGCGGCTGCGGGGTGCGACCGCATGAACCACTCCCCCCACTCCCGTTCGCGCGCGGATGCCGCAGGTCGGGCACCCGAATCCGAGGGCTCACTGGACGTCGGGCTGGTGGTCGCCGCCTACGGCCGGCACTGCCTGGTTGAAAGCCCGGACGGCCAACGCCGCATCTGCCACCCGCGCGGAAAGAAGAGCCAGGCTGTGGTGGGTGACCGGGTCCGCTGGATGCCCACGGGCGACGAAGGCAGCATCGAGCGGGTGGAGCCGCGGCTCAACCTCTTCTACCGCCAGGACGAGCAGCGCACCAAGTCGTTCGCTGCCAACCTCGACCAGGTACTGGTGCTGCTGGCGGCCGAACCGGAGTTTTCCGAGAGTCAGCTGGCCCGTGCACTCGTGGCGGCCGAGGCCGAAGGCATCGCGCCACTGGTCGTGCTCAACAAGGCCGATCTGAGCACTCTGTTCCAGCGCGCGTGGGAACGTCTGGCGCCGTACCGCACCATGGGCCTGACTGTGCTGCCGCTGCAGCTCAAGGGCGACGGCGAGGCCTCATCCGGACTGGCCGCGCTTCTGCAGCGACTGGAGGGCAAGACCACCCTGGTGCTGGGCCCGTCGGGCGTCGGCAAGAGCACCCTGGTCAACCGCCTGGTGCCTCAGGCCCTGGCCCAGACCGGGGAGATCTCGCGCGCTCTGAACTCCGGCAAACACACGACCACCAGCACCACCTGGTACTGGGTGGACGCCGAACGCACCACCGCACTCATCGATTCCCCCGGCTTCCAGGAATTCGGCCTGAACCACATCGAGGCGACCCGGTTGGCCAGCCTCATGCCCGATCTGCGCGCCGCGCTCGGCGCATGCAGGTTCTACAACTGCACCCACCTGCACGAACCCGGCTGCGGAGTGCGCGCCAAGGTGCAGAGCGAGGCCTCTGGGGACGACACCATTGCTCCCACGCGCTACCGCATCTACGAAAACCTGTTTGCCGAGCTCTCCGCCAAGCGGAGCTACTGACCAGCTCAGCCGAGCAGACGGGCCAGCGTCAACAGTGCCAGCAAAAGCATCCAGAGCACCACGCTGCGCCACACCAGGCCCACCGCGCTGGCCAGATGGGCAAGCTGTGGTTCGGGCCGGGTCGTCCCTCCTTCGGTCTCTTCCGGCTTTCCTTCGCGGGCGTTCAGGCGCACATTGATGGCGCCGGAGGTGGCGGCGAGGACCACCCCGTCGCTGCCTGTGCCGAACTGTTCGGATTCACCCCGCCAGCTCGCCACGGCCTCCTCGAAGTTGCCTACCACGGCAAACCCCAATGCAGTGGCACGGGCGGGCACGTGATCGACCCATTGCCATCCCCTCGCTGCGGCCTGCTGGATGGCTTGGCTGGGCGTACCGTCGGCGCGCGCCCGCCAGTTGCGCGAGAGGTACTCGGCCATCCGGTAGAACACCGCCCCCGCCGGCCCCAGCCCCAGCAGCCAGCACACAACGAACGCCGCCAGCACACCGAAAACGTGGCGGTGCGCCGCCAGCACCGACTGTTCGATCACCTGCCGCAGCACCTCGGCCCGGGGAAGGCTGCTGGTTTCCACATGCAGCCACTGCGCCAGCTTCTCGCGGGCGAGCATGTCGTCGCCCACCTCCAGCGCCTGTCGAATGTCGGTGAAGTGGTGGCTGAACTGGCGAAAGCCCAGAGTCACGTAGAGCACCAGCACCAGCCAGACAAACGACAGCACGTTGCTGAACCGCCAGAGCCCCCAGTACACCAGGGCCGCCAGCAAGGCCGGCACCATGGCGGCCAAGCCCCAGGCCAGCCATCCGTGCACCGCCTGGCCAGTGTCCAGGTTGCGCCGCACCAGACGAGCCCAGCTCCGCAGGCCAGCAAACACAGGGTTGTCGATCGACAGTGGACGAGCCTGTTCGATCAGGAAAGCCAGCAGGATGGCAAAAAAGATCATGGTCCGATGATAGCGAGCGCCCCGCGGGACCCGGCGCCTCAGGCGGTGAGGAAACGATACAGGTTGCGCAGCATCCCGGCGGTGGCCCCCCAGATGAAGCGCTCAATCGCCCCCTCCTGGTAGGGCATCGAGTACCACTCGCGCATTTCGCCGTTCCACTCGAAGCCATGGCGGCGGTGATTGGCCGGGTCCATAAGGAAATCCAGCGGAACCTCGAACACATCGTCCACTTCGCCCGGGTTGGGCAGGAGCGTGAAGCCGGGACGCACCAGTGCCACCACGGGCGTGATGTGGAACTGGGTGCCGGTCACGTACTCCGGCAGGCTGCCCAGCACCTCGACATGCCCAGGTTCCAGGCCGATTTCCTCACGGGCTTCCCGCAAGGCCGCCGCTGTGGCATCGCGGTCCTCTGCATCGACCTTGCCGCCGGGAAACGCAATCTGCCCGGAGTGGGTGGACAGATGGGCGGTGCGCTGCGTCAACAACAGCCCCAGGCGATCCCGCACCACGAGCGGAATCAGCACAGCCGCGGGAGCCGGCGCCCGGTCGGTGAAACGCCGCTCCCGCACCAGCTCCGGGGTCCAGACCGGCGAGCGTGCGAACCGCTCGCGCAGCCCTTCGGCGGTGAGGCGCCCGGCGGGCACGGCTTCCAGCACCTCTGCGCCGGCACCAGGGAGCACGGGCACCTGGCGGGGATCAAACGCCGGTGGATGGCGCGAAGGGGCGGTGGATGACATGTCGGCGAGTATGAAACAGGCAAAAAAAAGCCGCTCGGGCGAGCGGCTTTTTCGGAGGCAGGCGGTCAGGCGCCCAGCTTTTCCTTGATGCGGGCCGACTTGCCGCTGCGCTGGCGCAGGTAGTACAGCTTGGCACGGCGCACGTCACCGCGGCGCTTGACCTCGATCGAGGCGATCAGCGGGCTGTACAGCGGGAAGGTGCGCTCCACGCCTTCGCCGTTGGAGATCTTGCGCACGATGAAACTGGAGTTCAGGCCGCGGTTGCGACGGGCCACCACCACGCCTTCGTAGGCCTGCACGCGCTTGCGGGTGCCTTCGATCACGTTCACGTTGACGATCACGGTGTCGCCGGGGGCAAACGCCGGGATGGTCTTGCCAAGGCGAGCAATTTCTTCCTGCTCGAGGGTCTGGATGAGGTTCATGGTTTCCTGTTCAACGATCATGGCCGCGCTACACAAGAGGCTGCAATTCCCTGACCGCGTTGGAAGCGGTCACCGGTCACAACGGCCGGCCAGAGGATCGAAAAGCCTTGGATTATAGCTTTTTCATGGAGCGCAGGAAAGCTTCGTCTGCAGACGTGAGCCGCCCCGCCTCCCGGGCCTGCGCCAGCAGGTCCGGCCGCTGACGGGCGGTGAGGGCCAGGCTCTGCTCCCGGCGGTAACGCGCGATGCGCTCATGGTGCCCGCCCATGAGCACCTCAGGCACGGCCACAGGGCCGTCCGGACCGTTCCAGACTTCGGGCCGGGTGTGGTGCGGGCTGTCGAGCAGGCCGTCCAGCGCCGGATTGAAGCTGTCCTGCTGGTGGCTGCCCTCGTCGCCCAGCACGCCGGGCATCAGGCGCGCCACCGCGTCCAATAGGGCCACGGCCGCGATCTCGCCACCCGAGAGCACGAAGTCCCCGAGGCTGATCTGACGGTCCACGCAGGCGTCGATGAAGCGCTGGTCGATGCCCTCGTAGCGACCGCAGACCAGCACCGCACCGCTGCTTTCTGACCAACCCACCACCACGGCGTGGTCCAGTCGCTGCCCGATGGGCGAGAACAGCACCACCGGCGCCCGCGCTTCCTCGGATTCGGCACGGTCGGTCCGGATGGCCTGCAGGCAGCGCCAGAGCGGTTCGGCCATCATGACCATGCCCGGTCCACCGCCGAAGGGACGGTCGTCCACGCGGCGGTAATTGCCTTCGGCAAAGTCGCGCGGATTCCACAGGCGCACGTCGACCTGCTTCGATTCGAACGCCCGGCGGTTGATGCCGCTGGTGAAAAACGGTTCGAAGAGTTCGGGAAACAGCGTGACGACGTCAAAGCGCATGGCGCGCTCCGGTCAGTAATCGGGCTGCCAGTCGGCGGTGATACGGCGCGCCGCCAGATCGACGTCGTCGATGTAGGCCCCCACGAAAGGCACCATGCGTTCGGCGGTCCTGTCCACGCCGTCGGCCGTCTCGGTGTATTCGAGCACCAGCACCGAGGTCGGACCGGTGGGCATGAGGTCGCGCACCACACCGAGGTGCACGCCTTCGCGGTTGAACACGTCCAGGCCGATCAGATCGACCCAGTAGTACTCGCCGTCGGCAGCGGCTGGAAAAGCGCTGCGGGGCACATGGATGCGCGCGCCCTTGAGGGCTTCGGCGCCGTTGCGGTCGGCCACGCCCTCGAGGCGGGCGACGATGCCATCGGAATGCACCTTGATCTCGGCCACGCGCACACGCACCGGGCCGGGGAAGGCCGAAAAGCCGCGGGCGAAGCGGGCTTCGGGCGGCAACAAGAACCAATCCGGGGATTCGAACAGCGCGCGCGTGTCGGCACTGTGGGGCTGGATATGGACCCAACCCTTGACGCCCCAGGCGTCAAGAAAACGGCCCAGTTCAACCGCGTCTGCCGGCAGGGGCGACGCTTCGAACGGGCCGTTCGGGGGGATCACTGCGGACGCAGGGCGATCAGGCAGCGGCCTTGGCGGCGGCTTGCTTGACCAGGCGGGCCACGGTGTCGGACGTTTCGGCGCCCACGCCGGTCCAGTAGGTCAGGCGGTCCTGGGCGATGCGCAGGGGCTCTTCGCCGCCCTTGGCCAGGGGGTTGTAGAAGCCAATGCGCTCGATGAAGCGGCCGTCGCGGCGGTTGCGCTTGTCGGCGACCACGATGTTGTAGAACGGACGGGCCTTGGCGCCGCCGCGGGAGAGTCGAATGACGACCATGATTTATCCTTCGGGTGGTGGTGAACACCGGCACAACGCGTGACGGTGTTTTCTCGCAGCGCTTGAGACACACGACTGACCACCCGGCCAGCGAAACGCTGCAAAGCCTGCCATTATAGCCGGCTGGCTCTGAAACCCAAGCCCTCCTTTTTCGCTCTCCCATGCCCCTGATCCGCCCCAGCACCGAGCACGACCTGCCCGCCATCACCCGCATCTACGCCCACCATGTGCTGCACGGCACGGGCACCTTCGAGACCACCCCGCCCACCCTGGAAGAGATGACCGCGCGCCGGGCCGACGTGCTGTCCAAGGGCCTACCCTGGCTGGTGGTCGAGGAGGCGGGCGAGGTGCTGGGCTATGCCTATGGCAACTGGTTCAAACCGCGGCCGGCGTACCGCTTTTCGGTCGAAGACTCCATCTACCTCGCGCCCGAGGCCGCCGGCAAGGGCCTGGGCCGCGCGCTGCTGGCCGAGCTCCTGGCCACGCTGGAGCGCGGCGGCATCCGCAAGGTGATGGCGGTGATCGGTGACTCGGGCAACGCCGGCTCCATCGGTGTGCACAAGGCACTGGGCTTCGAACAGGTGGGCATCGTCCAGGCCTGCGGCTGGAAGTTCGGTCGCTGGCTCGACATCGTGATGATGCAGCGCGCCATCGGCGAGGGCGACCGCACCCCGCCCGAGGCCGCGGCATGAGCCGCCCCAAGAACAAGACCCTGACCGTGTGGCTGGCCGTCCTGGGTGGCCATATGGGCCTGCACCGTTTCTACCTGCGCGGCCTGGGCGACTGGATCGGCTGGCTGCACCCCATCGCTTCCGCGCTGGGGTGGTGGGGCGTCGAGCGGGTGCGCAGCCTGGGGCAGGACGACGTGCTGTCGTGGCTGCTGATTCCTTTTCTGGGGATGAGCATCGCCACCAGTTGCCTGGCGGGCATCGTGTACGCGCTCAGCGACCGCCCGCGCTGGAACGGCTGGTTCAACCCGCAGCAGCCCGCCGAGGACAGCGCCGGCGCCACCAACTGGCTGACCATCGGCGCGCTGGTCCTGAGCCTGCTGGTCGGCACCATCGCCTTCATGGGCAGTCTGGCCTTCGGCATCCAGCGCTACTTCGAATACCAGGTCGAGGAAGCGCGCAAGATCAGTCAGTGATCAGCTCACCCAGGACATCACCAGCATCACGATGGTGAGGGTGAACAGAGCCAGCACCGTCGACAGCCCCATGGCGGCGGTCGTGAGTCCCTCGGCGACCTCGTAGCGCTGCGCGAACAGGAAGACGTTGGCGCCCATGGGCAGCGCCGCAGCGACCACCATGACCGTGAGCGGCAGTCCGGTGATGCCCCAGGCCCAGGCCGACACCCCGACCAACAGCGGCAGCAGCAGGTTCTTGGACGCCGTGATCCAGAGCGCCGGCTTCAGGTGGCCGCCCAGCGGCGTGCGCGCCAGCGTCACACCCACCAGCACCAGGGCCAGCGGGCCGAAAGCGCTGCCCAGCAGCTGCAGCGGCTTGTCGACCACCGCCGGCAAGCTCCAGCCCGTCTGGGCGAACAGCAGGCCACTGATGATGGGCAGCGGAATCGGGTGGATCAGCGCGCCCTTGAAGGCCGACCAGGCGGTCTCCAGCACATGGGGCGCGCGCTCGCCGCCCTCACGCGCCTCGCGCGCCACCACCAGCTCCAGCACCACGGAGCCGACGGTGAGCAGGATCAGCGCGTGCACCGACACCAGGGTCAGCAGCGTCACCAGCGCATCCTTGCCGTAGGCCAGCTCGACCAGGGTGATGCCGATCATCACCATGTTGGAGAACACCCCGCCCAGGGCCATCACCACGCTCGTCCGGTTGAAGCCCCGCCAGGCGATGGACACGATGAGCAGCAGCAACGCGGCCGGGAAATACGCAGCGAGCGGCCGCAGGTCCAGCGCCTCGACGTGCACGCCGCTCATGGTGCGGAACAGCAGCGCGGGGATCAGCAGCAGGAAAACCAGGTTGGAGAGGTCCCGCACCGCGGATTCGCGGATCCAGTCTCTTCTCCCGGCGAAATAGCCCAGGGCGATCAGCAGGAAGACGGGGGTGAGGGAGGCGACGACGGGGTGGCTGGCGAGGTTCACCCGGGCGATGCTACCCGCGCCCCGTCAACCCTGCCCGGCCGGGGCCAGCATCTGGCGCGCAAAGGGCTCGAGTACCGAGCGGGCAAACGCCCGTCGTTCGGCGGCGCCGGGCAACTGCACGCCCACCGGCCCGTCGATGACCAGGCAGGCCAGGCCATGCACCTGCGACCAATAGACCATGGCGAGCGGCGCCACCTGCCCGGCGCCGTGGATTTCCGACACCAGGCGCTCCAGCTGCGCATAGGCCGAGGCGCCCGACTTCTGGGCCTCGGGAAAGCGGCTGACGTCACAGAGCTCCGGCCGGAACATCACCCGGAACACACCCGGGTGATCGATCGCGTAGCCGACGTAGGCCAGCCCTGAGGCGATGCCCGCCTCCAGCCGGCCCACTGTGGATATCTGATCGTTGACCTGCGCCAGCCGGGCGGTGAGCTCGGTGAAACCGCGCATCACCAGTTCGGCCAGGATGGCCTCGCGGTCGGCGAAGTGGTGGTACGGCGCCTGATGGGTCACGCCGCTGCGGCGCGCGACTTCGCGCATGGACAGCGCCGCCAGCCCCTCGGCCTCGAGCAGGTGCTCGGCGGCGTCGAGGATGCGCTGTTTCAGGTCGGGCTGTGCAGGGTCGGTGGAACGGGGCGACATGGCCCGAGTGTGCACCACTTGACAGTGTCAAGTCGAATCCATAGGATGCCGCACCAGACACTGTCTAGTTCATTCCACCACGCCCTGTCCAGGAGTGCCCGATGTCCCCAGATGCCGTGTTTTCACTTTGCAACGGGCTGGCGCTGCTGGCCTGGATCGCCCTGACTGCGTCGCCCGCGCGGGCCCCCTGGAGCGCTCGGGTGCGCTGGCTCTCTGGCCGCGCGGTGCCGTTGCTGCTGTCCGCCGTCTACGCCCTGATGCTGCTGGCCCACTGGCGCGGCGAAGGCGGCTTCGGCAGTCCGGCCGAGGTGCGGGCGCTGTTCGATGTGCCCGGCGTGCTGGTCGCCGGCTGGGTGCACTACCTGGCGTTCGACCTGTTCGTCGGCAGCTGGATCGCCGCCGAGGCCGCGCGCCTGGGCTGGCCGCACGCCCTGCTCGTCCCGCTGCTGGTGCTGTGCTTCCTGTTCGGACCGCTGGGCCTGCTGGCCTTTGCCCTGGTCCGCAGTGCCCGCCGTGCCGCCATTCCCTCCACCTCCACCGGAGTCGCCCCGTGAAACCCGCCTCTGCCCTCGCCCTTGCCATCGCACCCGACCGTGCGCATTCCTTCGCACCGTCGGCACTGTTGCGCGAAGCCCTCGAGCGCCAGCGCACCCTCTCCATTGCAGCCCTGCTGATCTGGGCCGCCATGCTGCCGGCGATGGTGGCGCTCGGCCTGGACGAGCGCACCGTGCGCGACGTCAATGTCTGGGTGAAGCCGCTGAAGTTCATGGCTTCGATCGGTCTGTTCTGGCTGAGCACCGCCTGGTTCATCGGCCTGCTGCCCGAGGCTCAGCGGCGCCACGCCAGCGTGCGTGCGCTGGTCGCGGTGGCCCTGGGCGCCGGCCTGTTCGAGGTCGTCTACATCACGCTGCAGGCGGCGCTGGGGCAGGCCTCGCACTTCAACTTCAGCAGCCCGTTCCACCAGGTGATGTACACGCTCATGGGGCTGGGCGCGCTGGCAATGACGGCCACGCAGCCGGTGCTGGCCTGGCGCATCGCGCACCACGGCCGCACCGATCTGTCGCCGGTGTGGCGGGCCTCCGTGGTGCTGGGGCTGGTGCTGACCTTCGTGCTGGGCGCCGGTGCCGGCGGCTTGCTCGGCTCGGTGCAGCCGCCGTCGGGCGCGGGGCTGCCGGTGGTGGGCTGGCACCTGGGCGGCGGTGACCTGCGGCCGGCGCACTTTGTCGGCATGCACGCCCAGCAGTTCATCCCCTTCGTGGGTGCGCTGCTGGCGGCCGCGGGCCGCGGCCGTGCGGGGCTGTGGCTGTTCGTCGCGCTTTACGCGGCGTTGTGGATGGGCGCGATGGCGACGGGTCTGGACGGCGCGGTGTTCACCCCACCGCCCATGGCCTACACGCCGGCTACTTGACGCCGACCGCTTCGGTCATGCGGTAGTACAGGCCGTAGGGGTCGTTCTGCAGCACGTGGAACTTGCCCTCGACCACCACCGCGTTGAGGCTGTACTTCACCGGCTCGCGCGTGCGGATCTCGATCATGCTTTCCGGGCCGCCCGGCGTGCAGAACGAGCAGGTCGGCGGCACCGAGGCCAGCAGGAAGTGGCGCTGCTGCTCGCCCGGCCCCAGCGGCAGCATGAAGCCCTGCACCTTCTGCGTCTTCTGGTTCAGCGCCTGCACGGCCTGCGTATAGACCGGCGTGATGCGCTTGTTCTTCACCTCGGTCCTGATGTCGGTGAGCACCGACCACGGCACCACGTCCTCGCGCGGCTTGAGCGGCGCAAACGGCGACAGCGGGCTGTGCACCCCCGGCCCTTGCCCCTGCACATGGGGTGGCACGGCGGGCGCGGGCGCCGAGGCACCGCTGCCCGTCGCAGCCGGCGTACCGATGGGCGAGGTCAGCTGAGCCCACGCCAGCCCGGAAACACAAGCCAGCGAGGAGAGCGCGCAACGGAAAAGTGGATTCATATCGAGAGCAAGGACTTCAGTCGAGAACGCCGCGGAACTGGCTTCGCCAGGCCGCAGGCGTTGCCCCCTTGAGGGGGTGACGCGCGAAGCGCGGCGCGGGGGTTGCTCCAGCCCACGCGGGGTTGGGTCTCAGTGCCCGTGTTTCATCCCACAGTATTTGCCAATCGCCAGACCCTTGCAGGCCGCCTGAAGTTCCGCCATGCAGACCTTCTCGTCCTTCTTGCTCTCCAGGCACTTGGCCGCGCCCTCGTGGGCCGCGGCCATGGCGCGGTGGCGCTGGATGTCTTCCTGCAGCTCCTTGTCGGAGTGCTGCGCCACCGCGGCGGTCGTCATGACAGCCGACAGGGCCAGGAAGAGAACGGCTTTTTTCATCGGATTCACCTCGTGTTCAACAACTGGGTCACGTCGACCCGATAGGCGCTGGCGGCCGGCACCAGCGCCGCCACCACCGCCACCCCCAGGGCCAGCAGCGGCACCCAGCCTTCGGCGGGAACCCACTGCCAGCCCGTGATGGCCAGCGACTGCTGGTCCATCAACATCTGCCCCATCAGCGCGGTCAGCCCATGCGCCGACAGCAGACCCAGCGCGCAGGCCATCAGCGCCAGCCACAGCGACTCGCACAGCACCAGCGCGCCCACGCGGGCCGGCGGCGCGCCGAGCATGCGCAACATCGCCAGGTCGTGCCGGCGCTCGCGCACCGCGCCCCAGAGCGCGATGAACACGGACAGCCCGGCCACCGCCAGCAGCACCGCGCCCAGGCCCTGCAGCACGCGCGTGCCGACGCCCACCATGCTCAGCAGGCGCGTGATCTCCACCGCCGGCGAGGCCGCCTGCATGGGCGTGCTGTCGTTGATGAAGCGTGGAAAACTCGCCGCGGCCAGCGGCGTGCGGTAGCGGATCAGGGCCATCGTGATCTCGCGGTCGGCCTCGATGGCCGCGCGGTCTTCCTCGTCCATGTCCTCGGTGGCGTGCATGTCGTCGTGCACCTTCCAGACCGATTCGGTGGCCGTGAGCACCAGGCGGTCGAGCACGCAGCCGCAGGGCGCGAGCACGCCGCTCACCGCATAGAGCGCCTCGCCGTGCATGGCGCCGCCGCTGCCCAGGCCATGTGCGCCGACGAAGGACCGGCCCGAGACCAGACCGGTGCTGCGCGCCACCTGGGCCCCCAGCACGGCCTGCATCGGCGCGGTCCAGAACGCGCCCTGCGCCAGGGTCGCGCCGTAGTGCGCCGCATAGTCCGGCGTGGTGCCGACGATGCGAAAGCCCTGCAGGTTGTCACCCAGGCTCAGCGGGATCAGCTGCGCCACCTGCGGGTGGGCCTGCAGCTTCTTCACCTCCTCCAGCGGGATGTTGCCCGGCGGCACGTCGATGTGGAACACGCCGGCGAGGATCAGCTGCATCGGGCTGCCCTTGGCGCCGACCACCGCGTCGATGCCCTGCAGGTCGCGCTCGAAGGCCCTGTCCACCTGGTGCTGCGCGATCAGCACGAAGGCCATGGAGGCCAGCCCGAGTGTGAGCAGCAGCAGGTTCAGCGCCGTGGACAGCGGGCGCGACCAGAGGTAGCGCCAGGACAGGCTCAACACTTTCACGCCGTGCCCTCCCGCGCCAGCCGCAGTGTCTGCGCCTCCGGCAGGGCCTGCACCACACGCGCGTCGTGGGTCGAGATCACCAGCGTCGCGCCGGCCGCGGCGGCGCTGCGCTGCAGCAGGTCCAGCGCGGCCGCGCAGGCCTCGTCGTCCAGGCTGGCCGTGGGTTCGTCGACCAGCAGCACCTTGGGCTGCAACAGCAGTGCCCGCGCCAGCGCCACCCGCTGCGCCTGGCCGCCCGAGAGCTGCGAAGGTTTGCGGCCCGCCAGCGCGGACAGGTCCAGCGCGGCCAGCGCGCGGTGAATGGCGCCGTGGTCCACCGCCTGGCCGGTGGCGAAGAACACCAGCCCCAGGTTGTCGGCCACCGACAGCGCCTCGCTGAGGAACAGCTTCTGGGGCAGAAAACCCAGGGTGCGCGCGCGCCAGCCGTCCCGCGCGGCGCCGGCCAGCGCATGCACCGCCTGCCCGGCCACCACCACCTGGCCCGAGGCCGGCGTCAGCAGGCCGGCCACCAGGGCCAGCCAGGTCGACTTGCCGCTGCCCGAGGGCCCGCGCAGCAGCAGCGTGCCGCCCTGCGGCACGGTCACATCGGGGAAGCGCAGAACCGGTGCCTGCGCATAGGCAAAGGCCAGGCTGCGCGTCTCGATCACCGGTGCGGCTCCGTCGCCGGGTTGCCCGAGGGATCGGCACAGTCGGCGCAGGTGCCGTGCACGGCCATGTCCAGCCGCAGCCCGCGGTGCCCCATACCGGCCAGCGTGCGCATCAGCTCGTCGGCCACGGCCCGCGTCGGCTCGCTCGCCCCGGCCAGGCGGAACTGGCGGTGGCAGGCGTCGCACTCGAAGCGCGGCGCCGCGCCGTCGTCCCCCAGGTCGGACAGCCGGAAGCGCCAGGTGCGCGCGTCGTCGTCGGTCTGGCGCTGCAGCACACCGCAGGCCGCCAGGCGTTCCAGCAGCCGGTAGAGGGTGACGCGGTTGATGTCCAGCCCGCGCGTCTGGAGCGAGGCCAGGGCCTGGGCATGGCTGAGCGTGCCCTGCGGGTTCGCCAGGAACAGGCCCAGCACCGCGCGCGTGGCCAGGGTGCGGCGCAGGCCGGCCGCTTCCAGACGGGTCTGGATCTCGGCCGGCACGGTCACTGGTTCTTTGGGGCTGGGTCGGATCGCCATGGCAGGCCTCCATTATTGCAACAATGTTGCGTTAACATCCACGCTATTGCAATTGAGTTGCAACAGTTTACACAAGCCCTGCCCTGATCCATGACCGGCCTCCCCGCCCCCACCATCACCCTGCGCGACCTGACGCTGGGCTACGAGCGGCACCCCGCCGTGCACCACCTGAGCCTGCACATCGAACCCGGCGCGCTGGTGGCCGTGGTCGGCCCCAACGGTGCGGGCAAGAGCACCCTCGTGAAGGCGCTGGCCGGCGTGCTGACCCCGCTGTCGGGCCACATCGAAGGCCTGCGGCGCGGGCACATCGCCTGGCTGCCGCAACACAGCGAGCTGGACGCCAGCTTTCCCGTCGACGTACGCGGCATGGTCGCCACCGGCCTGTGGCGGCAGGTGGGCGCACTGGGGCGCTTCACCGCTGCGCACCGGCAGCGGTGCGACGCCGCGCTGGCCGCGGTCGGCCTCTCGGGCTTCGAGAGGCGTGGGCTGGACACGCTCTCCGGCGGGCAGCTGCAGCGCGCACGGTTCGCACGGCTGATCCTGCAGGACGCGCCGGTGGTGCTGCTGGACGAACCCTTCGCCGCCGTGGACCAGCGCACCACCGCCGACCTGCTGGCCCTGCTGCACGACTGGCAGCGGCAAGGCAAGACGGTGATCGCGGTGCTGCACGACCTCGCGCAGGTGCGCGACCACTTTCCGCAGACCCTGCTGCTGGCGCGCGAGCCGGTGGCCTGGGGCGCCACGGCCGAGGTGCTGACCGCTGCGAACCGGGCCCGCGCGCAGTCGCTGCGCGAACCGTTTGACGAGCAGGCCGGCGAATGCGAGGCCGGCCCGCCGGAAGGGGTGGCACACCACCCGCACACGCATCCGCACACGGCGGTGCTGGAGGCCGCGCCATGAACGAGGGTAGCCTGGTCTTCGGCCCTTTCCTTGAATTCGCCTTCATGCGCCAGGCCCTGCTGGGCTGCATCGCGCTGGCGCTGTCGGCGGCGCCGGTCGGCGTCTTCCTGATGCTGCGGCGCATGAGCCTGACGGGCGATGCCATGGCGCACGCCATCCTGCCGGGCGCGGCCATTGGCTACCTGCTGTTCGGCCTGTCACTGGCGGCCATGACGGTGGGGGGCATCGTCGCCGGCCTGGCGGTGGCCATCGGCTCCGGCCTGGTGGCGCGCAACACCCTGATCCGCGAAGACACCAGCCTGGCCGCGTTCTATCTGATCTCGCTCTCGCTGGGGGTGCTCATCGTCTCGGTGCGCGGGAACAATGTGGACCTGCTGCACGTGCTGTTCGGCACCGTGCTGGCGCTCGACGCCGCGGCGCTGGCGCTGCTCTGGGGCATCACCGGCGTGACGCTGGCCACCCTGTTCCTGATCCGCCGGCCGCTGATCCTCGAATGCCTGGACCCCGGTTTCCTGCGCCAGGTGAGCGGTCTGGGCGCCGTGGCGCACGTCGGCTTTCTGGCCCTGCTGGTGATCAACCTGGTGGCCGGTTTCCATGCGCTGGGCACGCTGATGGCCGTGGGCATCATGGTGTTGCCGGCCGCCAGCGCCCGCTTCTGGGTGCGGCGCCTGGGCCCCCTGGTGGCCGTGGCCACCGGCCTCGCGCTGCTCACATCCATCGCCGGCCTGCTGGTGTCCTACCACGCCGACTGGCCCACCAGCCCGGTCATCGTGCTCGGCCTGGGCGGGGTCTACCTGCTGTCCATGGCCTTCGCGCCGCGCGGTCTGCTGCGCCAGCGCCTGAGCCGCCCGTACCACCTGCGGGCCTGAACCGTTTTCTCCTCCCGCCTCTTCCAGGAACCTCACCATGTCACA
Organism: Hydrogenophaga pseudoflava; assembly: GCF_031020795.1. Lineage (GTDB taxonomy): Bacteria > Pseudomonadota > Gammaproteobacteria > Burkholderiales > Burkholderiaceae_C > Hydrogenophaga > Hydrogenophaga pseudoflava_A. Next base: position 140,316 of record NZ_JAVHJP010000004.1, on the reverse strand, counting down.
GCACCTTCGTCGCCGCGCCCTTGCTTCTGTCGTCACGCTGGGCGCGCTCGCTTTCAGCCCGCTGGGCCAGGCCCAGACCACCGCCCCCGTCAAGGCCGTGGCCAGCTTCAGCATCCTCGGCGACCTGGTGCGCCAGGTCGGCGGCGAGCGCGTGCAGGTGGACGTGCTGGTCGGCCCCGGCGCCGACGCCCACGTGTTCCAGCCCTCGCCCTCACATGCCCGACAGGTGGCGCAGGCGCAGGTGGTGTTTGCCAATGGACTGGGCTTTGAAGGCTGGATGCAGCGCCTGCTGGCCACCGCCGGCTACAAAGGCAAGCCGGTGGTGGTCAGCCAGGGCATCAAGCCCCTGCGGACCGAAGAGGACGAGCACGACCACAAGGCAGGCCCGCACGGCCACCACGACCACGGCGAGGCCGACCCGCACGCCTGGCAATCGGTGCCGAACGTGATCACCTACGTGGCCAACATCGCCAGGGGCCTGTGTGCGGCCGACGCCGCGGGCTGCGACGGCTACCAGAAGAACGCCGAGGCCTATACCGGCCAGCTCAAGGCGCTCGACGCCGAGATCAAGGCCGCCTGGGGGGCCATCCCGGCCGGGCAGCGCAAGCTCATCACCTCGCACGACGCCTTCGGCTACTACGCGCACACCTACGGCGTGAAGTTCCTGGCGCCGCAGGGCGTGAGCACCGACAGCGAGGCCTCCGCCAAAGGCGTGGCCCAGCTCGTTCGGCAGATCAGGAAGGAAAACATCAAGGCCCTGTTCGTCGAGAACGTCTCCGACCCGCGCCTGATCGAACAGATCGGCCGCGAGACGGGCGTGAAGCCGGCCGGCGCGCTGTTCTCCGACTCGCTGTCGGACGCCAGCGGCCCGGCGGCCAGCTACCTGGCCATGATGCGCGCCAACACGCAGGCCATGACGCGGGCCGTGCTCGGCCACTGAGCCACGGTGGCGCCTCAGGCGCGGGCGGCGCGTGTGAGAGGCCGGCCGCCGCCCCACTGGGCAAACTGGCCGAGCTGGGCGCGGAAGCCGGGGGCGGCGTGCGTCGTCTCGTCGGTCTCGGCCCCTGCAGTGGCCAGCTCTTCCAGCCAGGGTGGCGAGGCGACCCAGACCGGCGTGCGCTCCAGCGGCCAGACCGTTGTGTGGCCGGCATCGGCGGCGGGCGCCGGCACCTCGATGCCGGGCACGGCCGCCGCCACATCGGTGGACGGCAGGGGCTGCGCCGCGGCCACGCGCTCGCGCAGGACGGTTTCGAGCCCTTGCACCCGGACCGCACCCGTGGCCTCCGGCGACAGCGCACGCGGCCCGTCGCTGCCGCCGTGCATGTGGCGCAGACCGTCCGCCGGACGGTCCTGGGTGTTGCCGTCCGTCGGGGTCAGGAAGAAGCGCTTGGCCACCGGCGTGGCCTCGGCGTGCTGCGGCGCCTGCGGCACGTCCAGCAGGTGGTTCCAGTTCTGCGGAGCCAGGGCGGTGGCCTCCACCGAGCCCACGGTGGCCTCCAGCGACCAGTTGCCACCCAGCGACGGCGAGCCGGTGACGAACAACGAGGCGGCCACGTCCGCCTGGGTGTACTGCGAGAGCAGCAGCATGGCGTTGAGGCCGGCCTCGCCGCCCGCGAACTCGCAGGCGTAGACCAGGATGTCGGCCTCCACTGTCAGCGACTGGGCGATGGTCTGCAGGGCCGCAATCTGGTCGGCCTGCGCGTTGCTGGCATCGATGTCGCCCAGGCCGAGGGTCACCGTGCCCTCGCTTCCGTGGCTGACGATATGGATCGTTTCGATGCCGCTGCGACCGGCCAGCGCACTGGCAATCTGGACCAGGCCGTCGGCCTCGGAAGAGAGGATCACCAACTCACGGCCGTCGAGCGCAAAGGCCTGGGGATCGGGCACACGCGAATCCACGAACACGATCTCGTTGGGATAGCTGGGCGGCTCGGTGATCACACCGGTCTCATCCCCGCCGGGAGGCGGCGGGTCCTGCACCGGGTCGGATGTCACGCCGTTCACCGTCACGGTCACGGTGGCCTCGGCCGACCCGCCCAGGCCGTCGACGACCGTGTAGGTGAAGGAGGTCTCGCGCGTCTCGCCAGTGGCCAGATCGTCAAAGTCGCCTTCGGGGTCGAAGATCAGGCTGCCGGAGTCGTCCAGCCAGAAGCGGCCGCCGGTGCTGCCCTCCACGGTGCCGGGCAGCACGATGGACAGCCCGTCGCCGTCGACATCGCTGTCGTTGCCGGCCAGGCTGCCCAGCGACAGCGCCGAGTCCTCGTCGGCCGCGAAGCTGTCGTTCTGGGCCACCGGGTTGTCATTCGCCCCGAGCACGGTCACGGTGACGGTGCCGGTCGAGCCGGCGCCCTGGTCGTCGTAGAGGGTGTAGACAAACCGGGTGTCCCGGCTCTCGCCCGCCGCCAGGTCGTCGAAGTCGGTGCCGGGGTTGAAAACCAGGCTGCCCGAGTCGTCGAAGCTGAAGAAGCCGCCCTGGTCGCCGGTGCCCGAGACCGATGTGTCGACCCAGAGCTCGGTGCCGTCCACGTCCCAGTCGTTCACCGACACCCGGCCGAAGGACGAGGCCGCATCCTCCGAGGCCACGAACAGGTCGGCTTCGGCCACAGGTGCGTCGTTCACTCCGTGCACCGTCACGGTCACCGTGGCCGCCGACTGGCCGCCATCGCTGTCGTACAGCACGTAGGAAAAGCTGGTGTCGCGGGTCTCGCCGGCCACGAGGTCGTCGAAGGAGCTGCCGGGCACGAAGATCAGGTTGCCGGAATCGTCCTGGCTGAAGCTGCCACCGTTGGAGCCTTCGGTGGTGTTGATTTCCGCCCAGATCTCGCCGCTGTCGATGTCGCTGTCGTTGGCCCGCACGCTGCCCAGGGTGTGGCCACCGTCCTCGGCCACGTCGTAGTGATCGTCCTGGGCACCGGGTGCGTCGTTGGCCCCCTGCACCGTCACCGTGATGGTGGCGCTGGCGGTCGCACCCTGTTCGTCCTGCAGGGTGTAGGCGAAGGTGGTGTCGCGCGTCTGGCCCACGGCCAGGTCGTCGAACGCGGTGCCAGGGATGAACACCAGGTTGCCCGAATCGTCCGTGCCGATGCTGCCGCCGGCCGAACCCACTGCGTTCAAGGGCGAGGCGCTCAGCGCACCCCCTTCCGGGTCGCTGTCGTTGGCCAGCACCTGCCCGAGCAGGGTCGCGCCGTCTTCGCTGGCGGTGAAGCTGTCGTTGACCGCGACCGGTGCGAAGTTGATGTCGCCGGTGAACGAATTGATGCGCACCGCCTGTTCGTTCATGGCGCCGCCCGTGGCGGCCGTCCATCCGAAGTGCACCGTGCTGCCAGAGCCGAAGCGCCCTGCGGACACCAAGCCCGAGGTGCTGCCCATGAAGAAGCCATTGAACGAATAGGACAGGGTTTCGGTGGCGGCGCTCCAGGTCACGACCACTGGGTACCACATGCCGGTCTCGATGTTGATCAGGTCCCGCGCGGCCAGCAGCACCTCGCCGCTGTCCGAGTCCCAGACCGAGGTGTGGTCGTTCACCAGGTCGGGCGCACCGTTGAAGTAGGTATCGAATTCGATCACCACGCCGTTGGCGATGCCCATCGCACCGAGTCCGCCACCCATGTCGCCCAGGGCCTGCGCGCCGTCGGGGTCGTTGTGCATGATGAAGGTGACGCCGTCGGCCCCCGCTTCGCTGGTGCCGAGGTAAACGCTGAACGAAAGGTTGAAGTCCGTGCCCAGGTCGATCTCGAACGAGGACTGCGCTGCTCCGCTCTGGCTGAGCGCATTGGGCGTCAGGCTGATGGTGTCGGACGCCACGCTGGTGGCGCTGCCAGAGAGCGCGAGGTTCGAAGCCAGTGTGCTGCCCGAATAGGCGGGCAGTGTGCCCTCCCACCAGGCCATGTCCAGCGATGGAGTTTCGATCTCGCCCGTGCTCTGCTCCAGCGCCCAGTCGCCGCCCAGCGACTCGTGGCCGGTGGCGTCGGTGGAGGCGGCCACGTCGGCACCGGTGATCTCGGCGATCAGGCCCATGGCCTCCAGGCCTTCGCTGCCCGCGGCGTAGTCGCAGGCATAGATCAGGATGTCGCCCTCGGCCGACAGCGCCTGGCCAATGAGCTGCAGCGACTCCAGGTGGGTCGACTGGATGGTCTCGGCGGTGATGCTGCCGCTGCCCAGCGAAAGGTAGCCGTCGCCGCCGTGGCTGACGATGTGGATGGCGTCGATCCCGGTGCGGCCGGCCAGCGCGCTGGCGATCTGGGTCATGCCGTCCTGCCCGGTCGAGAGCACGATCACTTCGCGGCCGTCGGCGGCGAAGGCGCCGGGGTCGCTCACCCGGCCATCGACGAACACCACCTCGGTGCGGGCGGCCTCTTCCGGCGCGGTGGCGACGTCCGTGTCGTCACCGGCTGCGTCGGTGGTGGCGGGTTCGGCAGCGGCGTCCTGCGCAGTGTCTTCGGAGGTGTCTCCGGTCGCCTCTTCGGTGGCTTCATCGGTGGCTTCTTCGGTCACATTGGCGCCGGAGGTGTCCGCTGAGGCGGCCACCGGCGGCTCGCTGACAGTGGTTCCGGCCGCGTCGTGCCCGTCCGCCGACTCGGCTTGGGGCACTTCGGCGCTGTCGGTTTCGACGGCGGTGGCCAGCATGGCGCCGTCGAACAGGATGCGGGGCTCCAGCACCAGCGCGGACCTTGAGCGCATCGGGCAGGCGCTGCGCACGGTGCGCGACGACGAGGTGCCCGCCGGATGGGCCATGGCGCTCTCCGGCGCCGCGACATAACAACCCAGGCTTGGATTCCAGATCGACCTGTAAGACTTGTTCATGCCTGTGTCCTCTGCACCGGGCATCGACGCCGCTGTGGGCGTCTTGGAACGGAATGCCGGTACACCTACCTCATCGGCAGCGAGCACGTCGGACTGAAGTCAGTACGAGAAAAAAGTTGAGGAAAATCAAGTCTTTTCCGGGTTTGAATGCTTTTGTAACAGATCGCCTGAAGCGACTGAAACCTCTTGTCTGACGCCCTTGCGGAACAATGTCACGCCCGTGCGCGACCCGCTGGCACCGGACCGGGCCGATACACTGCCGTCCCCTTCCAAGCGGAGCCCCGATTGCCCTTCTCCCACCTCCTGCTCGCCCTCGCCGTCGTCTTCGTCTGGGGTACGAATTTCGTAGTCATCCGCTGGGGGCTCGACGGGCTGCCCCCCTTCCTGTTCGCCACGCTGCGCTTTGCCTTCTCGGCCCTGCCCTGGCTGCTGTTCATCCCGCGTCCCACCGCGCCCTGGCGCAAGCTGGCGGCGTTCGGTGTGTTGCTGGGCGTGGGTCAGTTCGGTCTGCTGTTCCTGGCGATCCAGGGCCGCATCTCGCCCGGGCTGGCCTCGCTGGTGGTGCAGATCCAGGTGTTCTTCACCATCGGCATGTCCCTGGTGCTGATGCGCGAGCGGGTGCGGGGTTTCCAGGTCACGGGCCTGCTGCTGGCGCTGGCGGGGCTGGGTGTCATTGCCGCGCATCTGGACGCCACCGTGACCCTGGCGGGTCTGGGGCTGGTGATCGGAGCGGCGTTCTTCTGGGCCTGTGCCAACGTGGTCGTGAAGTCGCTCGGGCCGGTCAACATGCTGCACTTCATGGTCTGGAGCAGCGCGTTTGCGGTGCCGCCGCTGCTGGCCATCTCTGTGCTGACAGAAGGGGTGCCGGCCATCACGGCGGCCCTGCAGGGCGCCGACGCGGTGGTGTGGGGCAGCGTGTTGTGGCAGGCGCTGGGGAACACCCTGTTCGGCTACGGCGTCTGGAACTGGCTGCTGGCCCGGCATCCGGCCGCCACCGTCACGCCCCTGGCCCTGCTGGTGCCGGTGTTCGGCATGGGAGCCTCGGCGCTGTCGCTGGGCGAGCCCTTGCCGGGCTGGAAGCTGGGTGCGGGCGCCCTCGTCCTGGGCGGGCTGGCCGTGATCGTGCTCTGGCCCCGCCTGCAGGCCCGCCTGGCTCGGGCCTGAGCTTATTTGGCCAGGGCGGCGAAGGTCTTCCTGAACTTCGCCACCTTGGGCGCCGCCACCGCCATGCAATAGCCCTGGTGGGGATTGCGCTCGAAAAAGTCCTGGTGGTACTCCTCGGCGGGCCAGTAGTTCGCCAGCGGCAGCACCTCGGTCACGATGGGGCGGCCGAAGGCGTTCTCGGCCGTCAGCTCGTCGATCAGCGCCTGCGCAGTGGCGCGCTGCTCGTCGGTGGTGAAGTAGATGCCGCTGCGGTACTGCGTGCCCACGTCGTTGCCCTGGCGGTTCAGGGTGGTCGGGTCGTGGACCACGAAGAAGATTTCCAGCAGCTCGCGCGTGCTCACCTGACCGGGGTCGTATTCGAGTTTGACCACCTCGTTGCAGCCGGTGGTGCCGGTGCACACGTCCTCGTAGCTGGGCTGCGGCGCCTGGCCGTTGCTGTAGCCCGACTCGACGTCGGTCACGCCGCGCACTTCCTTGTAGACCGACTCGGTGCACCAGAAGCAGCCACCACCCAGTACCAGCGTTTCCATCGAAGAGTCCTTTCCGAGGGTTCGTTCAAGCGACGACGAGTGTCGCACCCGACTCTGTCGCGCACCGGATGCGGGGTCTTACACCCTCACGCCGGCGCGGCCGTTTGCCGCACCGCCGCCAGGAATGCGCCCAGCGCGGACTGGTCGCGGCCGGTGCGCCAGAGGCAGTGCGTGTCGTAGGGCGCCAGTGGCTGTTCCAGCGGCCTGAACACCACACCCGGCAGCCCCGCCTGCTGCAGCGCCGCCGGCACCAGCCCCACCCCCAGCCCCTGGGCGATCACCGACACCACGCTGAGCCAGTGCCGCAGTTCAAAGGCGAGCGCCGGCTCGAAGCCGGCGTCCGCGCAGGCGGCGAGGATGCGGTCGTGGTAATCGGGCGAGACGGCGCGCATGACGATGGCAAAAGACTCCTCTCTCAGCGCCTGCAGCGGCAGCTTCCGCTTCTTCGCCATCGAATGGCTGGCGGGCAGACAGGCCATGAAGGGCTGGCTGGACACCAGGATCTGCGAGAAGCCCGCCGGCACCCGCGTGGTGTGCACAAAACCCAGGTCCAGCCGGTCGTGCACCAGTTCCACCAGCTGTTCGCTGCTGCTGAGTTCGCGCAGCGCCAGCCGCAGCCGCGGATGCGCGGCGGCGAAGTCGCGCAGCACCTGCGGCAGGCCGCGGTAGAGCACCGTGCCGGCAAAGCCAATCTGCAATTGCCCGGCCAGGCCCTGCCCCACGTCGCGCGCCTCGCGCGCCGCCAGTGCCGCCTGTTCCAGCAGCGCCTGTGCGCGCGGCAGAAACGCCAGGCCGGCCGCAGTGAGCGCCACGCCGCGGCTGTTGCGCTCGAACAGGCGCGCGCCCACGTCGGCTTCGAGCTGCTGGATGGCCATCGACAGCGGCGGCTGCGTCATGGCCAGGCGCTGGGCCGCACGACCGAAGTGCAGCTCCTCGGCGAGCACGGTGAAACAGCGCAGGTGGCGGAATTCCATGAATCTGCTTTGTGTATTGATCAATCGGCAATCAATATTAGACAGCTATTCATGGTCAACCGACAATCTCGCCCAACCAAGACGTTTCACCCCTTCAACGGAGACCCGCACCATGGCATCCCCCAAGAACAGCTTCAACTGGGAAGACCCGTTTCACCTTAGCGCCCAGCTGACCGACGACGAGCGCCAGGTGCAGGACGCCGCCCGCGCCTACTGCCAGGAAAAGCTGCTGCCGCGTGTGCAACTGGCCTTCCGCAACGAATCCACCGACGCGTCCATCTTCCGCGAGATGGGCGAGCTGGGCCTGCTGGGCCCCACCATCCCCGAGCAGTACGGCGGCGCCGGCCTGAACTACGTCTGCTACGGCCTGGTGGCGCGCGAGGTCGAGCGCGTCGATTCCGGCTACCGCTCCATGATGAGCGTGCAGAGCTCGCTGGTGATGGTGCCCATCAACGAGTTCGGCACCGAAGCACAGAAGCAGAAGTACCTGCCCAAGCTCGCCACCGGTGAGTGGATCGGCTGCTTCGGCCTGACCGAACCCAACCACGGCAGCGACCCCGGCAGCATGATCACCCGCGCCCGCAAGGTCGACGGCGGCTACAGCTTGTCGGGCGCCAAGATGTGGATCACCAACAGCCCCATCGCCGACGTGTTCGTGGTCTGGGCCAAGGACGATGGCGGCCAGATCCGCGGCTTCATTCTCGAAAAGGGCTGGAAGGGCCTGTCCGCCCCCGCCGTGCACGGCAAGGTCGGCCTGCGCGCGTCCATCACCGGCGAGATCGTCATGGACGAGGTCTTCGTGCCGGAAGAAAACGCCTTCCCCGAGGTGCGTGGCCTGAAGGGCCCGTTCACCTGCCTGAACAGCGCGCGCTACGGCATCGCCTGGGGCGCGCTGGGCGCGGCCGAAGACTGCTACTTCCGCGCCCGCCAGTACGTGCTGGACCGCCAGCAGTTCGGCCGCCCCCTGGCCGCCAACCAGCTGATCCAGAAGAAGCTGGCCGACATGCTGACCGAGATCAGCCTGGGCCTGCAGGGCTGCCTGCGCCTGGGCCGCATGAAGGACGAAGGCACGGCCGCGGTCGAGATCACCAGCATCCTCAAGCGCAACAGCTGCGGCAAGGCGCTGGACATCGCCCGCATGAGCCGCGACATGATGGGTGGCAACGGCATCAGCGACGAGTTCGGCGTGGCCCGCCACCTGGTGAACCTGGAGGTGGTCAACACCTACGAAGGCACGCACGACGTGCACGCACTGATCCTGGGCCGGGCGATCACCGGGATTGCGGCGTTTGCGAATTGATCGGGTCAATCCCGTAAAGCAAGAAGGGCTGCCTGTGGCAGCCCTTTTTTTATTGTCATGGACAGGGAGCGAACCTGAATGTCAACGAAGAGGCCAGGCCCTGATTCGTCGGCACCCTCAACTGCATCTGATAAATGCCATCGGTACGCACACTTTCAGGCACTGCCCGACAACGACCTCCACAGATACCGCACCAACCCGATCCGCCCAACCTTCGGCTCCGCATACTCGGTGAACCCCGCCACTTCATAAGCGCGCCGGGCGGCCAGGTTCTGGTCGTCCACGCAGAGCGCGAGCGTCTTGCAGGATGCCCAGTGTTCCGACACCCACGCGGCCACCTGGGCCAGCGACCCCTTCCCGTGGCCTTTGCCCTGCTCGCGGCTGTCGATACGCATGGCCCTGAGCGCGGCGGCCCCTGCGGGCGCCCAGTCCGGCAACCGGGCACCCCGGCAGAGAAGTACAAAACCAATCGGTGTGTCCGATTCAAGGATGGCCAGGCCGGCCACCTCGTCCGGCGAGGCGCCTTCGCACACCGAAACCGCCTGCGCGGTGGTGCCGGCGAACTCGATCTGCTCTTGCGAGATGTGCAGGGCCAGCACGCGCTCGTGCTGCTCGCTGGTGAGCGATTGCCAGCGCTGGAGTTGAAGGTCGGTGGTTGTCATGGGGACAGGTGGGATGTCTGCGGAAATGTGATCCGCCGGGCGACGTACACGCCATAGCCGAAGTACATCGAGTTCGCTTCATACAGAGCGATCTCCTGCTCGTGTTCCGCCACCACCGCCCGCGCGGCTTCGCTGTGTCCGTGGCGGCTGAGGAAGTCATTGAAGCCCGCTTGCAGCGGGCGGTAGTAGGCATCGCGCCAGCAGGTCTCGGACAGCACGAAGTGGCCCAGTGGCGAGTAGCCGTGCCGCTCCAGCACGCGGATCTTGTCCGCTGCGGTGGCGACTTCGGGATAAGCGGCGTCCCAGAAGGCCTGCAGCTCGGGCGGACGTGTGTCCGTGGTCCAGGTGAGTTCGGAAGCCACGAGCACACCGCCCGGTTTCAGAAAGCGCTGCCAGCTTTTCACGCCGTTCTCGAAGCCCATGTGGTAGATCGCACCTTCGGACCACAGCAGGTCGAACTGCGCGTCGGCCAAGGGCAGCGCGCTCATGGAGGCCTGCAGCGGCGCCACGCGGCCCGCCACGCCCACCGCTTCGCAGCGCTGCTGCAGCCGCTTCAGGAACGGCACCAGCACGTCCACCGCGGTGATGTGCGCCCGCGGCAGCAACCGGGCCAGCGCGAGCGTGGCAGCACCGGTGCCGCAGCCGATGTCGGCCACCGTCAGCGGCGCAGCCGGATCGAGCCCCGTCAGGCGCAGCGCAAGTTCGGTCTGCGCGTCGCCGCCCGGCCCCTGGTGGGGGTTGGACAGGTGCAGGTCGATCAGGAGGTCGAGAGAATCCATGGTCGTTTCAGACGGGGTCGACCGGCAGGTCG
>NZ_JAVHJP010000004.1:0-129992 GCF_031020795.1 Hydrogenophaga pseudoflava | reverse complement strand
CACCACCCAGGCGCCGCGCTGCCGGGCCAGTGCCTGCAGATGGCGGATGAGCGCGGTGGCCACGCCGAGGCGGCGATGGCTGGCGCGCACGGCCAGGTCGTAGATGTAGATCTCGCTGCGCGCCTGCTCGATCTTGTGCAGTTCGTAGGCGGCCAGCCCGCCCACCACCTCGTCGCCCTGCACAGCGGCCAGCGCGATGAAGGTCTCGGAGCCCAGCAGGCGGCGCAGGTAATCCGGCCCGGGCCGCGCGCGGTCGTAGGTGTCGGGGTCATCGAAGGCCTGGCTGAACACATCGAGCAGGCGAAGCGCCAGGTCGGTGTCCGAGGGTGTGAGCCGGATGGTGGTGAGCTCGGTGGCCGGTTGCATGCCGGTGCTCCTGTGGTGGGGAGACGGCATGGTACTGGTGACAACACGCCGCTTCCCGATGAGGGCCACTGGCGCCGGCGCAGCCGAAGGCCTATGCTGTGGCGCCGGCCCGGTGGCCTGGCGGGCGCCAGGCGGCTGGTCGCGGCCGGTTCGAGCGAAAGGACTGTGTATGTTGTCCACTGCTTCTGTCACCACCATGCTGCCCGTGAAAGACATCGACCGCGCACGGGCGTTCTACGAGGGTTGTCTCGGGCTGGCACCGGGCGGGTTCAAACCCGACGGCAAGTTCGTCTATTCGGTCGGTGGCACCACGCTGGCCCTGTTCCCCAAACCCGATGGCACCAAGGCCGACCACACCGCCATCAGTTTCCAGGTCAGCGACATCGCCGCCAGCATCGAGGCACTGAAACGCTCGGGTGTGGTGTTCGAGGACTACGACTTCCCAGGGCTGAAAACGGTGAACCACGTCTGCGTGCTCGGCGCCGAGAAGGCCGCCTGGTTCAAGGACACCGAGGGCAACTACCTCTGCCTGCACGAGGACCTTCCCGCGTAGTTCAGCGGGCACCGAGCAGCCCGAACACCCAGTACACCGCAATCGCCATCTGCACCGCGAACGCGGTGAACCGCGCGCTGACGGCGGCCGGCGAGGTCGACGCGAGGTGGATGAACGACTGGACGACGCGGGCACCCAGCAGCACCCAGGCGAGCGGGTCGGTGACGGCCGCGCGATCCGCGGCTATGGCAACCAGCATGAGCCCGCCGAAGACGGGCAGTCCTTCAAGGCAGTTCGCATGCGCGCGGGCCAGGCGCTGCATGAAGGGCGAGAGGTTGGAGTTGTCTGGGTTGAAGCCGTTGGCGGGCACCTTGCCGCTCAGCACGAGCCAGGACCGTATGGCTTCCATGAGCACCAGCAGGCACAGGGTCCAGGCGATGAATCCGAGAAGCGCTTGCAGTGTGGCAGTCATGGTGCGGACTCCCGGCTGCTGGCGCAGGCGACTTGCCTCCGGGGGACCACGCAGCCAGACGTACTGTAGCCCGCAACCCCAGACTGGCAGCCCCCAACCCCACACGGGCACACATTCTGTTAGCTTGCGGCCATGGCCCTCTCGCTCGACTTCCTCGCCCTGCCGTTGCTGGTCGCCGCAGCGCTGGTATTCGTCAGCGTGCTCGCCGGCGTGGTTTCGACCCGGGCCGGGTTCTCCTTCCTGCTGGTGTTCCTGCTGGCGGGCGTCCTGGCCGGCGAAGACGGACCGGGTGGTCTGGTGTTCAACGACTTCCGGCTCAGCTTCTGGGTGGGCAACATCGCGCTGGCAGTGATCCTGCTCGATGGCGGGCTGCGCACCGACTTCGACACCTTCCGCACCGGACTGAAACCTTCGCTGCTGCTGGCCACGCTGGGCGTGGTGCTCAGCGCGGGCATCACCGGCGCGGCGGCGCGCTGGCTGCTGGACCTGTCCTGGGCGATGGCGCTGCTGGTGGGCGCCATCGTGGGCTCCACCGACGCCGCCGCGGTGTTTTCGCTGCTCAAGTCCTCGGGCGTGCGGCTGAACGAGCGCGTGGCCGCGACGCTGGAGATCGAGTCCGGCATGAACGACCCGATGGCGGTGTACCTGACGCTGGCCTTCATCGGCGTTGCGCTGGCGGCCACCAACGGCTCGGGTGCCGGGCTGTCGACGCTGGAGGTGCTGCGCTCGCTGGCCCTGCAGTTCGGCTGGGGCGGGGCACTGGGACTGGGTGCGGGCTTCGCGATGGCGGAGCTGCTCAAGCGTCTGGGCCGGGGCGTGGACGGCGGTGGCGGCATCCGCGCACTGCTGCTGGTCTCGGGCGGGCTGACGGTGTTCGCGGCCACCACCTGGCTGGGTGGCTCGGGTTTTCTGGCGGTGTACGCGATGGGCGTGATCGCGGGCAACCGGGCGCGGCGGCAGGTGCGCTCCTCGCTCTCGGCCATGGACGGCTACGCCTGGCTCTCGCAGGCGGGCATGTTCCTGCTGCTGGGCCTGCTGGTCACGCCGTCGCAGCTGCTGCCCACCCTGGGGCCGGCGCTGGGCGTGTCGCTGGTGCTGATGGGGGTGGCGCGGCCGCTGGCGGTGGCGCTCTGCCTGGTGCCGCTGCGCTTTCCGCCGCGCGAGATCGTGTTCGTCTCCTGGGTGGGCCTGCGCGGCGCGGTGCCCATCGTGCTGGCCATGTTCCCGCTGATGGCGGGCGTGCCGGGCGCCCAGACCTTTTTCAATGTCGCCTTCGTCGTGGTGCTCACCTCCCTGCTGCTGCAGGGCTCCACCATTGCCTGGAGTGCAAGGCGCCTGGGCCTTGCGATGCCCGAGCCGGACGACCTGCGGGCGAACCGCCTGGTGTTCGGCGACTTCGTGATCGACGGTGCGACCCCGATGGACACCCTCTGCGCGTTCTATGGCCTGCCGGTGCCGCCCGACGCGCCGACCGATGTGGCGACCTGGATGCGCGAGGAACTGCGCCGCCCCGCCGTCGAAGGCGACAGCGCCATGCTCGGCGCGGCGGAGCTGAGCGTGCGCGCGCTCGAAGGCGGACGCATCACGCGGGTGGGCATCCGGCTGGGCTGAGGCCGGCCGGGCGCCCACCCGCAGTTTCAGGCATTCAGGTCGGCGCCAGCGGCAGTGCCGTCTTGTAGCGCACCTGCTTGAGCGCAAACGACGAGCGGATCTTCTCGACCTGAGCGATGGGCGAGAGCTGTTCGAGGATGAAGCGCTCCAGCGCCGGCATGTCCGGCACGGCCACGCGCAGCAGGTAGTCGGCGTCGCCGGACATCAGGTAGCACTCCATCACCTCCTCGCGCAGCGTGATGCGCTCCTCGAAGGCCTGCAGCGCCTTGCGGCTCTGCTGCCTGAGGCTGATGGAGACAAACACGTTCAGGTGCAGCCCGAGCTGGCCGGCGTCGAGCAGGGCGACGTACTGGCGGATCAGCCCGCTGGCTTCCATGGCGCGCACCCGGGCCAGGCAGGGCGAGGGTGAGAGGTGCACGCGGCGGGCGAGCTCCACATTCGAGAGGCTGGCGTCCCGCTGGAGCTCTTCCAGAATCCGGCGGTCGGTGGCGTCCAGGTGGTTTGCGCTGCTTTTCATTGAATCGGCGGTACATCGTGCTGTGGGAGGCCCGATTGTTCAGCAAGTCCGGCAACACATGCGCGTGCGGCTTGCCTACAGTCCTGTGCACACCCGGAGAAATACCCTTGAGCAGCCGCACCGACCACCCGCACCAGGACAGCCCCGACCTCGACCCGGCCGAAACCCAGGAGTGGCGCGATGCCCTGCGCTCGCTCATCGCCACCCAGGGCCCGGCGCGCGCCCGCACCATGCTCGACGAGCTGGCCCGCCTGGCGCACGAGCAGCGCGTGGGGTGGCAGCCCGAGCGCAACACGCCCTATGTCAACACCATCGCGGTGGACGACCAGCCCCCGTTCCCGGGCGACCTCGCCATTGAAGAGCGGCTGGCCTCGCTCATGCGCTGGAACGCACTGGCCATGGTGGTGCGCGCCAACAAGGCCTACGGCGAACTGGGCGGCCACATCGCCAGCTACGCCAGCGCGGCCGACCTGTTCGAGTCCGGCTTCAATCATTTCTTCCACGCGCGCAGCCACCGCCATGGCGGCGATCTGGTGTTCTTCCAGCCCCACAGCGCCCCCGGCGTCTACGCCCGCGCGTTTCTGGAAGGCCGCCTGAGCGAAGCCGACCTGGCGCACTACCGGCAGGAAATCGTGGCGCCCGAACACGGCGCGCGCGGCCTCTCCAGTTACCCGCACCCCTGGCTGATGCCCGACTTCTGGCAGTTCCCCACCGGCTCCATGGGCCTGGGGCCGATCAGCTCCATCTACCACGCGCGCTTCATGCGCTACCTGAGCGACCGGCACCTGCTCGACTGCGCGGGTCGCAAGGTCTGGGGCGTGTTCGGCGACGGCGAGATGGACGAACCCGAGAGCATGTCGGCGCTGACCCTTGCCGCCCGCGAGCGGCTGGACAACCTGGTCTGGGTGGTCAACTGCAACCTGCAGCGCCTGGACGGCCCGGTGCGCGGCAACGGCCGCATCATCGACGAGCTCGAACGCCTGTTCGCCGGCGCCGGCTGGAACGTCATCAAGCTGGTCTGGGGCAGCGACTGGGACGGCCTGTTCGCGCGCGACCACAGCGGCGCCCTGGTGCGTGCCCTCCAGGGCACGGTGGACGGCCAGATGCAGACCTTTGCGGCCAAGAACGGCCGCTTCAACCGCGAACATTTCTTCGGTCAGAACCCCGAACTGGCCGCCCTGGCCCAGGGCATGACCGATGAGCAGATCGACCGCCTCAAACGCGGCGGACACGATCTCGTCAAGATTCACGCCGCCTACGCCGCCGCTGCCGCCCACAAGGGGCAGCCGACGGTGGTCCTGGCCCACACCAAAAAGGGCTATGGCATGGGACAAGCGGGGCAGGGAAAGATGACGACGCACAGCCAGAAAAAACTGGACGACGCCGACCTCATCGAGTTCCGCAACCGCTTCAACCTGCCGCTGACGGATGAGCAGGCCACAAGCCTCACCTTCTACAAACCCGCGGCCGACAGCCCCGAGATGCAGTACCTGCACGCGCGCCGCGCCGCCCTGGGCGGCCACCTGCCGCGCCGCGAGACCGCCTGCGAGGCGGTGCCCGTGCCATCCCTGGACAGCTACGGCCAGTTCGCCCTCGCCGCCGGCGGCAAGGAAATGAGCACCACCATGGCCTTCGTGCGCATGCTGGGCAACCTGCTCAAGGACGACACGCCCGGCCCACGGAACCTCGGGTTCCGCCAGCGTCTGGTGCCCATCGTTGCCGACGAGGCGCGGACCTTCGGCATGGCCAACCTGTTCAAGCAGGTCGGCATCTACAGCAGCGTGGGCCAGCGCTACGCGCCAGAGGACATCGGCTCGGTGCTGAGCTACCGCGAAGCCAAGGACGGCCAGATCCTCGAAGAAGGCATCAGCGAAGCCGGCGCCATCGCCAGCTGGACGGCGGCGGCCACCAGCTACAGCGTGCACGGCCTGGCCATGCTGCCCTTCTACATCTATTACTCGATGTTCGGCTTCCAGCGCGTGGGCGACGCCATCTGGGCCGCCGCCGACCAGCGCGCCCGCGGCTTTCTGCTGGGCGCCACCTCTGGCCGCACCACACTGGGCGGCGAAGGCCTGCAGCACCAGGACGGCAGCAGCCACCTCGTGGCCGCCACCATCCCCAACTGCAAGGCCTACGACCCGGCCTACGCGGGCGAGCTGGCCGTCATCGTCGACCACGGCATGCGAGCGATGCTGGAGCAGCAGCAGGACGTTTTCTACTACGTGACGCTGATGAACGAGAACTACGCCCAACCCGACCTGCCCGAAGGCGCGGCGGCCGGCGTCATCGCGGGAGCCTACCTGTTCGAGCGCCTGGGCCCGGCCGAAGGACCCGGCGTCACGCTGATGGGCTCGGGTGCCCTCCTTGGCGAGGTGCGGCAAGCCGCACAGCAACTGGCCGCACAGGGCCTGGGCGTCGACGTGGTCAGCGTCACCAGCTGGAGCGAGCTGGCGCGCGAAGGCGCCGCGGCCGGCACCGCCGTGCCCTACATCGCGCGCCTGCTGGGCCAGACCCGAGGCCCCATCGTGGCCGTGTCCGACTACGTGCGCGCCGTGCCCGACAGCGTGCGCGCCTTCCTGCCCGCCGGGCGGCCCTGCGCCACCCTGGGCACCGACGGTTTCGGCCGCAGCGACACCCGCGCGGCGCTGCGGCGCTTCTTCGCGGTGGACGCCACCAGCATCGTGGAGCGCGCGATGGCCCTGCGGACGGCGACGCCCTGACGGCGGCGGTCCGACTTATTACCCGGGTAAAAATGAGCTATACTTTTACCCGGGTAATATTCGGACACCGCTCGCATGCCATCGCTTTCTCCACACTGGATCGTTTTTGAACACCATCGCCGGCTGGCCCTTGGCGAGCCGGCCGGCGTGATCGCCGCTGTGCAGCAGCGCCTGGCGGCCCAGCCCGAGGCGCTGCCGCTGGTGCTCGACGCCGTCACCAGCGAACGCATCGAACTGGACTGGCGAACACCCGCCGCCCAGTTGCTGGCGCAGCTGCCGCCCGCCCCGGCCGCTGACGAACCGGACGAGGCAACCGGCAGCGACACCCCGCGCGGCCCCGGCCGGCCCAAGCTGGGCGTCACGGCCCGCGAGGTCACCCTGCTGCCGCGCCACTGGGACTGGCTGGCGCGCCAGCCCGGAGGCGCCTCGGTGGCGCTGCGCAAGCTGGTGCAGTCGGCCATGCGCGACGGTGGCTCGACCGAGGCGCAGCGGCGCGCCACCGAAGCGGCCTACCGCTTCATGTCCATCGTGTGCGGCGACCTGCCGCAGTACGAAGAAGTCAGCCGGGCACTGTTTGCCGGCGATCTGGCGCGGGTGGACGCGCTGGCGGCGGACTGGCCGGCCGATGTGGCGGCCCACCTGCGCAGCCTGCTGGCGCGCATTGACGAGGTGGGGGTGCGGAACTAAACTACTGACCAGTCAGTCATTAGAAGATGAATTCCGCGCTCTCCCCCACCAAACGCGAACGCCGCAAGGAAGCCCGCCCGGGCGAACTGCTGGACGCCGCGCTCGCCCTGTTCGTTGAAAAAGGCTTCGCCGCCACGCGCGTCGAGGAGGTCGCCGCGCGCGCCGGCGTCTCCAAAGGCACCCTCTTCCTCTACTTTCCCAGCAAGGAAGAGCTGTTCAAGGCGGTGGTGCGCGAGACCATCGCCGGCCGCTTCGGCGAATGGAACGAGGAACTGGCCGCCTTCACCGGCGACAGCGCGGCACTGCTGCGCTACACCATGAACAGCTGGTGGGAGCGCATCGGCATGACCGCCGCCTCGGGCATCACCAAGCTGGTGATGAGCGAGGCCGGCACCTTCCCCGAGATCGCCAGCTTTTACCAGCACGAGGTGATCGACCCCGGCAAGGACCTGCTCAAGCGCGTGCTCAAGCGCGGCATCGACCGCGGCGACTTCCGGCCGATGGACCTGGACAGCGCGGTCTACAGCCTGATCGCGCCCATGATCTTCCTGCTGATGTGGAAACACTCCATGGCGCCCTGCTGCCCGCCCAGCGACCGGCTGGACCCGCAGGCCTTCCTCGACACCCAGGTCAGCCTGCTGCTGGACGGCATGCGCGTGCGCGCCTGAACACACAACAACTGCCCACCAAGACGCCCCATGAACGCACCCGCTTCCCGTTCCGGCTGGATCAAATGGCTGCTGCTCGCCCTGCTCGTGATCGCCATCGCCCTGGGCGTGGCGCGCGCGCTGGGCAAGCGCAAGGCGCAGAGCGAGGCAGCCACGGCGGCCGCTGCCGCGGCGCAGAAGGCCCCGGTCTATGAGCTGCCGCCGCAGGACGTCGCGACGGTCGAACCGCTGGAGCTGGCGCAGTCGGTCGGTGTCTCGGGCTCGCTGCGCGCGCTGCAGGCCGCCGCCATCAAGGCCCGCGTGGCCGGCGAGGTGCAGGGCATCAGCAAGCGCGAGGGCGATGCGGTCAAGGAAGGCGAAGTGGTCGCCCGCATCGACAGCACCGAGGCCCAGGCCCGCGTGCGCCAGGCCGAGCAGCAGGCAAAGTCGGCGCTGGCCCAGGTGGCGATCGCCAGGCGCGCGCAGGACAACAACCAGTCGCTGGTGCAGCAGGGCTTCATTTCGGCCACCGCACTGGAAACCTCGACCAACAACCTCGCCGCCGCCGAGGCCAACCACCAGGCGGCCGTCGCGGCGCTGGACATCGCGCGCAAGGCGCTGGGCGACACCACGCTGCGCGCGCCGCTCTCGGGCCAGGTCTCGGCCCGGCTGGTGCAGAACGGCGAACGCGTGGGTGTGGACGCCCGCATCCTGGAGGTGGTGGACCTCAGCGGCTTCGAACTGGAAGCCGCGCTCGCCCCGGCCGACGCGGCCAGCGTGGCGGTGGGCCAGAAGGCCCGGCTCAAAGTCGAGGGTCTGGGCCAGCCGGTGGACGCCACCGTGGCGCGCATCAACCCCAGTGTGCAGGCCGGCAGCCGCAGCGTGCTGGTCTACCTGCGCCTGCCCGCCACGGCCGGCATGCGCCAGGGCCTGTTCGCGCAGGGCGAGATCGTCACCGGCCAGCTCCGGGCGCTGGCGGTGCCGCTCTCGGCGGTGCGCAACGACAAACCCCAGCCCTACATCCAGGTGATCCAGGACAACAAGGTCGCGCATGTGCCGGTGAGCCTGGGCCGCCAGGGCCAGCACCGGGGTGAAAACATGCTGGTGATCGACGGTGTGGCCGCCGCACCGGCGGGCACCCAGCTGCTGCGCGTGCAGGCCGGCCTGATCCGCGAGGGCACCGAGGTGAAGCTCGCGGCGCCTGCCGCCGTGATCCCGGCCAAGGCCGCCGCCAACTGAGCGCCGCACCATGTGGTTCACCCGCGTTTCGCTGCGCAACCCGGTCTTCGCGACCATGGTCATGCTGGCCCTGCTGGTGCTGGGGCTGTTTGCCTTCCAGCGACTGAAGGTCGACCAGTTCCCCAACATCGACTTCCCGGTGGTCGTGGTCACCACCGAGTACCCCGGCGCTTCGCCCGAGATCGTTGAGTCGGAAGTCACCAAGAAGGTCGAAGAAGCCGTCAACGCGATTGCCGGCGTCAACGCCCTGACCTCGCGCAGCTACGAAGGCCAGTCGGTCGTCATCATCGAGTTCCAGCTGCACATCGACGGCCGCAAGGCCGCCGACGACGTGCGCGAAAAGATCGCCATTCTCAAGCCGAGCTTCCGCACCGACGTGAAGGAGCCGCGGGTGCTGCGCTTCGACCCGGCCAGCCGGGCGATCTGGTCGGTGGCGGTTCTGCCGGATGTGGCCGCCCAGAAAGCGCCCTCCGCGGTTGAACTCACCACCTGGGCCGAACAGACACTCAAGAAGCGGCTGGAGAACGTGCGTGGCGTGGGCTCGGTCACCCTGGTGGGCGGTACCCGGCGCGCGGTCAACATCCACCTCGATCCGGCCGCCATGGAGGCACTGGGCGTGACCGCCGACCAGGTCACGACGGCGGTGCGCAACGAAAACCAGGACCTGCCGGTCGGCACGCTCAAGACCAGCGAACGCGACCGTGTGGTGCAGGTGCTCTCGCGCCTGAAGAACCCGCAGGATTTCGGGCAGATCATCGTGGCGCGGCGCGGCGGCAGCCCCGTGCACCTGTCGCAGGTCGCCCGCGTGAGCGACGGCACGCAGGAAGTCGAGAGCCTGGCGCTCTACAACGGTCAGCGCACCCTGCTGCTGCAGGTGCAGAAGGCACAAGACGAAAACACCATCGCGGTCACCGACGGGCTGAAGGCCGCCGTCGAATCGCTGAAAGCCGATCTGCCGCCGGGCGTGAAGCTCGAACCGATTGCCGACGGCTCGCGGCCGATCCGGGTCTCGGTCGAGAACGTGCGCCGCACCCTGATCGAAGGCGCGCTGCTGACCGTGCTGATCGTGTTCCTGTTCCTGAACTCGTGGCGCTCGACGGTGATCACGGGCCTGACGCTGCCGATCTCGGTGATCGGCACCTTCTTCTTCATGAACCTGTTCGGCTTCACCATCAACATGATCACGCTCATGGCGCTGACGCTGTCGGTGGGTCTGCTCATCGACGACGCCATCGTGGTGCGCGAGAACATCGTGCGCCACGTGCAGATGGGCAAGAAGCCGTTCGACGCCGCCATGGACGGGACCTCGGAAATCGGCTTGGCCGTGCTGGCGACCACGCTGTCCATCGTCGCGGTGTTCCTGCCCATCGGCTTCATGGGCGGCATCATCGGCAAGTTCTTCCACGAGTTCGGCATCACCATGGTCGCGGCCGTGCTGATCTCGATGTTCGTGAGCTTCACGCTCGACCCCATGCTGTCCTCGGTCTGGCACGACCCCGAGATCGAGAAGCACGGAAGACATCTTGCGCCGGTGAGCCTCTACGACAAAACCATCGGCCGCATCACCGGCTGGTTCGACCACGTGCAGGACCGGCTGGCCGACACCTACCAGGGCGCGCTGCGCTGGTCGCTCTCGCACAAGCTCTCGACCATGGCGCTGGCGCTGGCGGTGTTCGTCGGCAGCGTCTTCATGCTGCCGCTGCTGGGCACCGAGTTCGTGCCCAAGGCCGACTTCTCCGAGACTTCGCTCTCTTTCCACACGCCGGTCGGCTCTTCGCTGCAGGCGACCGAGGCCAAGACGAGACAGGTCGAGGCCATCCTGCGCGAGTTCCCCGAGGTCCAGTACACGCTCTCGACCATCAACACCGGCAACGCACAGGGCACCATGTACGCCAGCGTCTACGTGCGTCTGGTGGACCGCAAGGAACGCACGCTGAACGCTGACGCCATGGCCGCCAAGCTGCGCGACCGGCTGCGCACCGTGCCCGGCATCACGGTCACGCACGCGGGCCTGCTCGACCCGGTGGGCGGCAACAAGCAGATCGAGTTCTCGCTGCAAGGCGACGACCTGGCCGAGCTGGAACGGCTGACCGCGCAGGTGGTGGAACGCGTGCGACCGATCGTCGGCCTGGTCGACCTGGACGCCAGCGTCAAGCCCAACAAGCCCACGGTGGACATCGTGATGCGGCGCGAGATCGCTTCCGACGCGGGCCTGGGCAGCGCGGCGGTCGCCAGCAGCCTGCGCACCCTGGTGGCCGGACAGACGGTGGGCAACTGGCGCGCCGCCGACGGCGAGAGCTACGACGTCAATGTGCGGCTGGCGCCGGAGCAGCGCGCCCGTGCCGACGACCTGGAGCAACTGCCCTTCGTGGTCGGCAACAACGCCGACGGCTCGGCGCGCGTGGTGCGCCTGGGCCAGATCGCCGAGGTGGTCGATGCCACCGGCCCGAACCAGATCAACCGCCGCAACCTCAACCGCGAGGTCGCAATCAGCGCCAACGTGTACGGCCGCTCGGCCGGCGAGGTCTCGGGCGAGATCCGCCAGGTGCTCGACCAGATGAGCTTCCCGCCGGGTTACCGCTACGAGTTCGGCGGATCGACCAAGAACATGCAGGAGTCCTTCGCCTACGCCGTCTCGGCGCTGGCGCTGGCGATCATCTTCATCTACATGATCCTGGCCAGCCAGTTCCAGAGCTTCCTGCAGCCGCTGGCGCTGATGACCTCGCTGCCGCTGACGCTGATCGGCGTGGTGCTTGCGCTGCTGATGTTCGGCTCGACCATGAGCATGTTCTCGGTCATCGGCATCGTGTTGCTGATGGGCCTGGTGACCAAGAACGCCATCCTGCTGGTCGACTTCGCGATCCGGGCCCGGGAAGGCTTTGAGGGCCAGCCGCCGCTGGACCGCGAAAACGCCCTGCTGCTGGCGGCCCGTGTGCGGCTGCGCCCCATCCTGATGACCACCCTGGCCATGGTGTTCGGCATGGTGCCGCTGGCCTTCGCACTCACCGAGGGCTCCGAGCAGCGCGCCCCCATGGGCCAGGCGGTGATCGGCGGTGTCATCACCTCGTCGATCCTCACCCTGGTCGTGGTGCCGGTGGTCTATTGCTACATGGACGATCTGGCCAACTGGGTGCGCCGCCGGCTGGGCTTTGCGCCGGTGCCGTCGGCGGCCCGATGACCCCCGCTCGGTAAAATCGGAACAGATCGGCTAACATACCCACCGGAGTATCAAAATGACCTCTTCGACGCCCCTGAGCCTCGACCGCGCCCGCTTCAACATGATCGAACAGCAAGTCCGCCCCTGGGATGTGCTGGACCCGGCCGTTCTGGAGTTGCTCGACCGCGTCAAGCGCGACCAGTTCGTCTCGCCCGTGCAGAAGGCGCTGGCCTATGTCGACATGGAGTTGCCGCTGGGCAGCGGCGCCGACCAAGTCATGCTCGCACCGCGCGTGCAGGCCCGCATGGTGCAGGACTTGGCGCTGAAGGCCACCGACAAGGTGCTGGAGATCGGCACCGGCAGCGGCTACACCACCGCCCTGCTGGCCAGCCTGGCCCAGCGCGTGGTGTCGCTGGAAATCGACGACACCATCGCGAGCGCCGCGCGCCAGAACCTCCAGCAGGCCGGCATCACCAACGCCGAGGTGCGGGTGGCCGACGCCGCCGCCAACGGCTTTGCCGCCTGCGCCGCCGAGGGCCCCTGGGACGCCATCCTGTTGGCTGGTTCGGTCGCCGAAGTGCCGTCCGCCCTGCTGGCCCTGCTGGCCAAGGGCGGTCGTCTGATCACCATCGTCGGCCACGAGCCGATGATGCGCGCCACCGTCGTCACGCGGGTGGACGACGCCGGTTTACGCACCGAGCAGCCCTGGGACACGATCGCGCCGCGCCTGCGGAACTTCGCCGAACCCTCGCGCTTCTCCTTCTGAGCCACGGCACCATGCAAGCCATCCACCCCGCCCAACTCGACGATTGGCTGCAGCACGCCAGCGCACAGCAACCCGGCGTGCTGCCGGTGGTGCTGGACGTGCGCGAGCCCTGGGAGCTGCAGACCGCCTCGGTCCGGCCCGACGGCTTCGAGCTGGTGGCCATGCCGATGCGCAGCGTCCCGGCCCGCTACCTCGAACTCGAACGCGACCGACCCATCGCCTGCCTGTGCCACCACGGCGCCCGCAGCGCCCAGGTGGCGCACTTCCTGATCCAGAACGGCTTCACCGCCGTCGTCAACGTCCACGGCGGCATCGACGCCTGGTCCCAGCAACGCGATCCCGGGGTTCCCACCTACTGACCCCAGCGCGCACCGTTCCCAAGGAAACCTCATGACCGCTGCCCCGTCCTCCGCCCTCCGCCGCCCCGCCCTGCCCCGCCTGTGCCTGGCGGTCGCCCTCGCGCTGGGCGTCACAGGTGCCCAGGCCCAGAGCCTGGTAGAGCTGTACGAGGCGGCGCGGGGCTACGACACCACGCTGCAGGCGGCGCGCGCGCAGTACGACGCCAACCTCGCCAAGGCCGACCAGGCCAAGGCGGGCCTGCGCCCGCAGGCGGGGCTGGGTGCGGGGGCCAACTGGACCAACAGCCGCAACGACGTCACCGACACCAGCCGCACGAGCAACTCGCAGAACCTCACCCTCTCGGCCAGCCAGCCGCTGTACCGACCGGTCAACCGCTACAACGACGAGCAGGGCCAGCTCTCGGTGGAGATCGCCCGCGCCCAGCTGGAGGCCGCCGAGCAGGACCTGATGGTGCGCAGCGCCCAGGCCTACTTCGACGTGCTGGCGGCGCAGGACACGCTGACCTTCGTGCAGGCCCAGAAGACCGCCGTCGCCGAGCAGCTCGCTGCCGCCAAGCGCAACTTCGAGGTCGGCACCTCCACCGTCACCGATTCGCGCGAGGCTCAGGCCCGCTACGATCTGGTGCTGGCCCAGGAGATCGCCGCCAGCAACGACCTGCTGGTCAAGAAGCTCGCCCTCGACCAGCTGGTCGGGCGCAGCGGCGCCAGCCCGAAGCCTCTGGTCACGCCCGTGAACCTGCCGGTGGTGCAACCGGTCAGTGCCGAGGCCTGGGTGGAGCAGGCGCTGAGGCAGCACCCCGCGCTGCGCCAGGCCGACAAGGCCTTCGAGATCGCCGAGGTCGAGGTGCAGAAGGCCCAGGCGGGCCACAAGCCCACGCTGGACCTGGTGGGCCAGTACCAGGTGGCACGCGGCCCCAACGCGAACTTCCCCACCGCCGGCAACGTGCGCACCAACAACGCCAGCGTCGGCCTGCAGTTCAACCTGCCGCTGTACGCCGGCAACGCGATCGAGAACCGGGTCCGCGAAGCGCTCGCGCTGGTCGAGAAGTCGCGCGCCGACCGCGAGACGGCCATGCGCAACATTTCGCAGGCCATCCGCAGCGCCTACTTCGGCGTGGTCTCGGGCACCGGCCAGGTCAAGGCCCTGGAAGCGGCCGAGGCGTCGAGCCAGAGCGCGCTGGACGCCAACAAGCTGGGCTACCAGGTCGGTGTGCGCATCAACATCGACGTGCTCAACGCCCAGAGCCAGCTGTTCCAGACCAAGCGCGACCTGGCCGTGGCGCGCTACAACGTGCTGGTGGGCCAGCTGCGCCTGAAACAGGCCGGCGGCGTGCTCAAGGCCGAGGACCTGCAGCCGGTCAACACCCTGCTCGCCCGCTGACTTTCCCCGCAGCGGTGCTGCGATAAACTGCTGCACCTCCTGCGGCGGACATGTCGTCCGCTCGCGGGGTGAGAGCCAAAGGTGATTCATGCAAGCGGTCAATGTGCTGTGCATCAAATGGGGCAAGAAGTACGGCCCCGAGTACGTCAACAAGCTGCACAGCATGGTCCGCCGCCACCTGCACCGGCCGTTCCGGTTCGTGTGCCTGACCGACGACGGCGTCGGCATTGACCCCGCCATCGAGGTCAAACCCATTCCCATGGTCGGCTTCGACGAGTTCGACCAGCGCAAACCCTGGACCTTCGGCCACGGCTGGCTCAAGCTGACCTCGTTCGCCAACCCGCTGTACGACCTGCAGGGCCGCACCCTGTTCCTCGATCTGGACATCGTCATCCTCGACAGCCTGGACCCGTTCTTCGAGCAGCAGGGCGAGTTCATCGTGATCAAGGAATGGGACAAGAAGGACGGCACGGGCAATACCTCGTGCTACCTCTACACCATCGGCGCGCACGCCGACGCACTGGAGCATTTGAAAAACGACTACCCCGCCTCGATCGCGCCGGTGCGCAACGAGCAGGAGTTCATCACGCTCTACCTGGCGCGTCAGGGCAAGCTCAGCTACTGGCCCGAGGAGTGGTGCCGCAGCTTCAAGCGCCACTGCCTGCAGCCGGGCATCATGGGCTGGTTCAAGCCGCCCACCATTCCCAAGGGTGCCCGCCTCATCGCCTTCCATGGCAAACCCAACCCGCCCGACGCCATCGCCGGCGAGAGCGGCAAGTGGTACCGCCGTGTCCTGCCGACCCAGTGGGTCGCCGACCATTGGCGCTGAACAAGGCCAGCCTGGCCCAGCGCGGCTACCGGCTGCTGCTGCGTGGTCTGACGCTGCCCCTGCTGGGCTGGCTGTGGCTGCGCGGCCGCAAGGACGCCGGCTACCGTGAGCGCCTGCGCGAGCGGCTGGGCTTCATCCGCATCGAACCCGCGTCGATGGGCGGTGTCTGGATCCATGCCGCGTCCGTGGGCGAGGTGCAGGCGGCGCGCCCGCTGATCGCGGCACTGCGCGAGACCTGGCCCGACCATGCCATCACGGTCAGCACCCAGTCGCCCACGGGCGCACGCACGCTGCGCTCCCACTGGGGCGATCAGATCCGCCATGTCTTCGCACCCATCGACACACCCGGCGCCACCCGCCGCTTCCTGGACCGGCTGCAGCCGTCCCTGCTGGTGCTGATCGAGCGCGAGATCTGGCCCGAGATGCTCTGGCAGTGCCGGCAGCGGCTCACACCCGTGGCCCTGGTCAATGCCCGGCTGTCGGCCGACTCGGCCCAGTTCTACCAGCGCTGGCGCGCCCTGATGGCGCCGGTCTGGTCTCAGATGGCCGTGGTCGCCGCGGCCGACGCTCCCAGCGTGGAGCACTACGCGGCCCTCGGCGTGCCCGCCGACCGGCTGGTTCTCACCGGCAACCTGAAGTTCGACCAGCGCGACACCCCCGAGGACCCGGATCGCCTGCCCTGGCTGGCGGGGCGGTCCATCGTGGTGGCCGGCAGTACGCACGAGGGCGAAGAAGCGGCCTTGCTGCTGGCCTGGCCCGAGCTGGCGCGCCAGCACCCGGGCGCGCTGCTGATCCTGGTGCCCCGTCACCCCGAGCGTTTCGACGAGGTGGCCGAACAGATCACTGCCAGCGGTCTGAGCTTCGTGCGACGCAGCCGTGGCGAAACGCCTGCGGCCAGCACCGCGGTGCTGCTGGCCGACACCATGGGTGAGCTGGGCACCTGGTACCTGCACGCCAGCGTGTGCTTCATCGGTGGCAGCCTGGTGCCCATCGGCGGCCACAACGCGCTGGAGGCCATGGCCTGCGCCCGGCCGGTGCTGTTCGGCCCGCACACCCACCACTTCCAGGAGTTGTACCAGGACGTCGAGGCCTGCGGCGCCGGCGAGCGTGTCGACTCGGCCCGCCTGATGCTGCACACCGCCGCGCAGTGGATGCGCGACAAGGGTCTGCTGCAGCGCATGGGCCAGCAGGCACGCGACTTCGTGCTGCGCCAGCAGGGCAGCAGCCAGCGCAGCCTGCAGGCGCTGCGCCAGGTGTGGGCACCGATGCGGCCCGAGCGCCTGGCGCCGGCCCGTGCCTCATCGCCGGCTGGGCAGACCCTCTGGTTCGATCCGGCACAGGTCGCCGACGCGGCGCCAGACCTCTTCACCCCACCGTCGCAGGAAGGCGCCGCCCTGGCCACCGGCAGTGGCCGCGGCCAGGCCCACCGCGTGGCACTGGTCCATGGCGAGGGCGTGCTGCGCCACTACCGGCGCGGCGGCCTGATGGCCCGGCTCAGCCCGGACCGTTACCTCGGGCGTTCGCCGCTGTCCAGCCGGTCCATGAACGAGTTCACGCTGCTGCGTCGCCTGCGCGCCTGGAACCTTCCGGTGCCTGCGCCCGTGGCTGCGCGGCAGGTGCGGGGCCTCATCGGACACACCGCCGACATCGTGGTCGCGATGATTCCGCAGACCCGCAACGTGGCCCAGGCGCTGTCCGAAGGACCGTTGCCCGCCGCGGCCTGGATCGCGCTCGGGCGCGCCATCCGGCGCCTGCACGACCGCCAGGTGTTCCATTCCGACCTGAACTGCCACAACCTGCTGCTGGACGCGCAAGGCGGCGCCTGGATCGTGGACTTCGACAAATGCGGCCTGCGTCCTGGCGAGGTCTGGAAACAGGACAACCTGGAACGCCTGCGCCGCTCGCTGCGCAAGGAACAGGGTCGCCGCAGCCCGTTCCACTGGGACGAGGCGCGCTGGGACGACCTGCGCAAAGGCTACGCCGGCGAAGCCTGAACAGTGGCCGGTGGGCGCCGGCCCGCCGAGGCCATCAGCAGCGCAGTCATCAGGATGAAGAAGTGGCTCTCGGTCGACAGCCACAGTGAGCTGTGGGTCATGTTCGAGGTCAGCATGATGCTTACGAAGGCCAGCATCAGCGCCCGGTGCGTCGAGCGGACGCGCAGGCCCTGCCGAACGATCGTCCCCATGAACCAGAGGATCAGAACGAAGCCCGGCAGCCCCTGCTCGAAGTAGAACAGGATGAACTGGTTGTGCGGGTGCGGGCAGATGGCGTCGCAGAACTTCGGATCCTTGAAGTACGCGCGCGCCAGCACCGGGTACGAGGCGGTTCCGGCCCCCATCAGCTTGGCGTTGTCGAAGTCGGTCTGCCGGACCATGAAGCGCCAGACCTCGATCCGGGCGCCGATCGAGGTCACGGTGCCCGCGCTGTGGTTCTGGGCCTCCTGCCACGCCAGGTTGGTGCGGTGCTGGAACTGCGGCGAAAGCGTGTAGGCCGACATCAGGGCCAGCGCGCCGACCAGCACCACGCCCAGCAGCATCTGCGGGCGGCGCCAGAGCACCGCCAGCGAGAACACGACCGTCGCCAGCAGCAGGCTGAGGTAGCCGGTGCGGCCCTGGGTCAGCACCAGGATGCTCGCGGCGGCCAGACCGGCCACCAGCCAGCACAGGACTTTCTTCCAGTTCGCAGAGACCCTGTTGGCCCAGTGCACGCACAGGGCGGTGAACAGCGACATCATGATGCCCTGCGAGATGTGGTCCTTGAACACCGTGTGGTCGGCGCCGAAGCCCTGGTTGTAGGTGCGCGACCAGGGCAGCTGGAACCACACGTTCAGCCAGGTGGACATCAGGGTGAACAGCATCGCCAGGCCGAACGCCGTCCAGCAATGTGCTCGGTCCTCCCGGCGCGCCAGCAGGAAGATGAACACCGGCAGCAGCAGGAACTTCACGTACTTCTTGTAGTAGCCGCCGATTTCCTCCCAGCTGGCCGGCGACCAGAACGAGGCCAGCACGATCAGCAGCACCAGCGCCAGCGCGGGACGCACCACCGGGTTGGCCCAGGATCTGCGCAGAAACTCCCGCAGGTCGGTGCCGTCGAGACTCAGCGCCCACAGGACAACGACGATCAGCATCAGGCTGTTGGCCAGCGCCACCGACATCGGGAAGGCGCCGAACAGCAGCGCCAGGCTGTAGATGGCCGCCCTGCGGGCAAACGTTCGGAAACTCATTGCAGACTTGTCGTGGGAATGGGGTGCCGGTTCTGAAGGTCAGCGTTGACTCAGCGCTTGACCATGGTGTCGCCGGGCACCGGCCGGTCGTAGCGGATGATGGCGTAGCGGAAGAAGCACTCCAGCGCCACCAGCAGGCAGAACAGGAAGCCCTCCGCGCCGCACAAAAAACCGCGCCGGAAGATGTAGAGACGGATGAAGTTGCTGGTGGCCGAGGCCAGCCCGCGCAGCACGCCGCCGCGGCGGCCCGCCTGCACGCGGCGCACCGCGCCGAGCTGGGCGTATTGCGCCATCTTGAGCAGGCCGCCGTAGACCGACTCCCGCGAGTGGTGCAGCAGGCGGGTGCGGAAGGTCTTCACGGGTGTGGCCGGGTCGCGCAGCACGGCGTGTTCGTGCACCACGCCCTCGTAGCGCAGCAACTGGCCGGTACGGAACAGCCGCCACACGCCGCCCTCGGTCTTGGCCATGCGGTGCAGGGTGCGACCGAACGCCACCTGGTCCCAGTAGATCTTCCACACCGCGTGCTCGCCGGACGCCACCGCCGCACGGATCTCGTCCCGCAAGCCGGGCGGGATCACTTCATCAGCGTCCAGGAAGAAGATCCAGTCGGTCTGCACATGCGCCATGAGCCGGTTGCGCTGCTCGGCGAAACCGCGCCAGTCGGGATACAGGTGCACCTGGGCGCCCATCTCCTGGGCGATCTCGCGCGTGCGATCCTCGCTGCCGCTGTCGATCACCACCACCTGGTCGGCGAACGACGCACTCTGGATGCAGCGCGCGATGCGGTGTGCTTCGTTGAGCGTGAGGATGCCGATGCACAGCGTCGGCTTGCGGTGTTCAGCCACGGGCCCTCCAACCGATGAGCCCGCGCCAGCGGCCGAACATGCGGGCCAGCAGCTTGGGCGAAAACACGATGGCCCGCAGGGGCAGCCCCAAGGTGGTGGTCACCAGCAGCCAGCGGCGCAGGCGCTGCGCTTCTTCCCGCGAACGGTACTTGGTGGCAAACAGCAGCTTGGACTGCGCGTGGTGGAAGCCCCGGGCGTATTCGTGCCGCCAGGGCGACGCGCCGCGCACCGAACCGCGCGAGTGGTGGATCGCCTGCACCGCGGGCACCACGACGATGTTCTGCTTCGCATTGAACAGGCGCAGACACAGGTCATCGTCCTCGTAATAGAGGAAGAACTGCTCGTCGAAGAAGCCGACCTCCCGGAACGAGGCCATGCGCAGCAGCATTGCCGCACCGCAGACGAAGCCCACACAGGTGGGCCCCGAAGCCCCCGGACCACGGGGCGCCCACCAGGTCTGCGGAAAGCGGTAGTTGATCTCGGGTTTGCCGGCGGCGCTCACGAGTTGCGGCGCCAGCACCGCGGCCTGGGGCATGGCCGCCGCCGTGGCCAGCAGGGCCTCCAGCCCCGGACCGTCGATCTCGCAGTCCGGGTTCAGCAGAAAGGCGAACGGGGTCTGCACCCGCGCCAGCGCACGGTTGTTGGCGGCACCAAAGCCCAGGTTGCGGCCGTGGTCCAGCACGATCGCGTGCGGCCAGAGCCGGCGCGCCGACCCTGCCGTACCGTCGGCGCTGCCGTTGTCCGACACGATGACGTTCGGGCAGCGCGACAGCAGCGTGTTGAGGGCCGGCAGGCAATGCGCGCTCTCGCGCGTGACCACGATGATGGTGACCGCACCAAGGGCCCCACCACTCAGGCGCGCAGGGTCCAGCGACACGTCGTGGCGGCTCGGCACCAGCGGTCCCTCAGTGCGCGCTCGCGCCCACCACCGCGTCGGGCTTCGCCTGGCGCAGCAGGTCCAGCATGGCCTGTTCGATCCGGTGCAGCGCCTCGGGGGTGTGGCCCTCGAAGCGCAGCACCAGCACCGGCGTGGTGTTGGACGCACGGATCAGGCCAAAGCCGTCGGGCCAGTCCACCCGCAGACCGTCGATGGTCGAGACCTTGGCCGGCGCTTCGAAGCGCGCGAGAGTGAGCAGTTGTTCCACCACGGCGTGGGGTTCGCCTTCGGCGCAGGCCACGTTGAGTTCCGGCGTGCTGTGCGAGGTCGGCAAGGCATTGAGCACCGCGTTGGCATCGGGGCTGCGGCTGAGGATCTCCAGCAGGCGCGCACCGGCGTAGCTGCCATCGTCAAAGCCGAACCAGCGTTCCTTGAAGAAGATGTGGCCACTCATCTCGCCACCCAGCGGGCTGTCCAGCTCCTTCATGCGCGCCTTGATCAGCGAGTGGCCGGTCTTGTAGATGTTGGCCACACCGCCGGCCGCCTCGATGGCCGGCGCCAGGCGCTGCGAGCACTTGACGTCGAAGATGATCTGGCCGCCCGGCACGCGCGAGAGCACGTCCTGCGAGAACAGGATCATCTGGCGGTCGGGGAAGATGTTCTGGCCGTCCTTGGTCACGATGCCCAGGCGGTCGCCGTCGCCATCGAACGCCATGCCGAGCTCGGCATCGGTCTCGCGCAGGGTGCGGATCACGTCCTGCAGGTTCTCGGGCTTGCTCGGGTCCGGGTGGTGGTTGGGAAACTCGCCGTCGACCTCGCTGAACAGCTCGATCACCTCGCAGCCCAGCGCACGGAACAGCGCCGGGGCGGAGGCGCCGGCCACGCCGTTGCCGCAGTCCACCACGACCTTCATGGGGCGCGAGAGCTTCACGTCGCCGACGATGCGGTCGGTGTAGGGCGCCAGCACGTTGACATGGCGCACCCGACCGCCGTCCCGGCGCACGTGGGATTCGGCTTCCATCATCCGGCGCAGCGCCTGGATGTCTTCGCCGTAGATCGCCCGGCCGCCCATGACCATCTTGAAGCCGTTGTAGTCCTTGGGGTTGTGACTGCCCGTGACCTGGATGCCGCTGCTGCACAGGGTGCAGGCCGCAAAATAGAGCATCGGGGTGGTCGCCATTCCGATGTCGATCACGTCGATGCCCGCGGCCACCAGGCCGCGGATCAGCGCCGCCGACAGGCCGGGGCCGCTGAGCCGCCCGTCGCGGCCCACCGCCACCGAGCGTTCGCCCTGCTGCAGGGCCACCGTACCGAAGGCCAGGCCCAGGGCTTCCGCCACCGTTTCGTTGAGGGCGCCGGGAACGATGCCCCGAATGTCGTAGGCCTTGAAGATGGAAGCGGTCACTTGCATGGTCGTCGCTCGCGAGAACAAACCGGGGATTGTAGGTGGCCGGGCCAGCCCCTCCGACCCGGAACATGTCCGGAAATGGCGAGTCACCACCTGGCAAAGCCCCTAACATGGCCGCCATGGACCACTCCACCCTGCCCGACGCCGACGCCCTCTACCGGGCGCTGAGCGCGCGCGACGCCCGTTTCGACGGCCGTTTTTTCACCGGTGTCACCTCCACCGGCATCTACTGCCGCCCGGTCTGCCGGGTCCGCACGCCCAAACGCGACAACTGCCAGTTTTTCGAGCACGCCGCCCAGGCCGAGCGGGCGGGCTTCCGGCCCTGCCTGCGCTGCCGGCCCGAGCTGGCGCCGCGCGACCGCCACTGGTCGACCGAGGACGCCGGGGACATCCTGATCCGCCAGGCCACCGCCCTGCTGGACACACCGGAGACCTGGGCAGGCGGAGAAGACGCGCCACCGGCGCTGGAACAGCTGGCCGCGCGGCTGGGCGTGAGCGCGCGCCACATCCGGCGCCTGTTTGAACAGCGGCTGGGGGTCTCGCCCCTGCAGTACCTGCAGACCCGGCGCCTGCTCGCCGCCAAACAGATGCTGGCCGACACCGGCCTGCCGGTGGCCCAGGTGGCGCTGGCGGCGGGGTTCGCCAGCCTGCGCCGATTCAACGATGCCTTCGTGGGACGCTACGGCCTGAATCCGACCCAGCTGCGCCGCAGCCGTCCCACCCCCGGGTCCGACCGTTCGCACGCGCCGGCCGAGGTGCGGCTGTCCTGGCGTCCACCATACCGGGCCCAGGAAGTGCTGCGCTTCTTTGCCGACCGCGCCCTGCCCGGCCTGGAAACGGTGGACCCGGCCCAGCAGATTCTGCGACGGACCCTGCGCATCGCTGTCCGTGGCACGCCTGCCAGCGGGTGGCTCCAGATCCGCTTCCTCCCTGACGAGAACCGCATCGGCATGCGGGTGAGCGAGGGTCTTCTTCCGGCCCTGCCAGGCGTCATCGACCGCGTGCGCGCCGCCCTGGACCTGGACGCCGACCCCCTGGCCATCGACGCCGTGCTGCACGCCGACTTTCCCGACAGCGATGGCATGCGCGTGCCCGGGGCGTTCGACGGCTTCGAGCTGGCGGTGCGCGCCGTGCTGGGCCAGCAGGTCACCGTGGCCGCGGCCCGCACGCTGTGCGGGAGGCTGCTGGAGCGGCTGGGTGAACCGCTGGCCGACGGTCCGCCAGGCCTGCAACGTCTGTTCCCGCCGCCCGAGGTACTCGCCGACCTGGACGGGCAGGTGCTGGGCGAGATCGGCATCGTGCGCCAGCGGCAGCAGGCGATCCGCGCCCTGGCCCGGGCGGTGGCGGAGGGCCGGCTGGTGCTGGATGGCCGCGCCGACCCCGCGTCCACACTGAGCAGCCTCGAAGCCCTGCCCGGCATCGGCCCCTGGACCGCCCAGTACATCGCGATGCGGGCGCTGCGCTGGCCTGATGCCTGGCCCAGCGGCGACGTGGTGCTTCTGCACGCGCTGGGCGTGCGGAATCTGCCCGCCCCCGCCGCCCGCAGAGAGGCCGAGCGCATCGCCCGGCGCTGGCGGCCCTGGCGCAGCTACGCCGTGATCCGCGCCTGGACCACGCCCCCGAATTTCGAGGCTTCCGAGGAGATGTCCCATGACCGCTCTTGACTCCCGCGTCCAGACCATCGTGAGCAGCCCGCTGGGCGATCTGCGCCTGGTGGCCAGCCCCGACGGACTGGCGGGCCTCTGGTTCGTGGAAGGGCAACGCCATGAACCAACCGCCGAACGGCTGGCCGCGTGGCCCACCGTGTCGTCCCATCCGGTGCTCGACGCTGCGGTGCAGCAGCTGGACGGCTACTTCCGGGGGCAGCGCCAGGGCTTCGACCTGCCCCTCGATCTCGGGCAAGGCACCGCTTTCCAGCAGGCCGTCTGGCGCGCCTTGATGAAGATTCCGGCCGGCACCACCACGAGCTACGGCGTTCTGGCGGCCGACCTGGGGCGCCCCCTTGCCGTGCGCGCCGTGGGCGCCGCCGTCGGTCGCAATCCTCTGTGCGTCGTGGTGCCATGCCACCGGGTGGTCGGCAGCAACGGTTCACTGACGGGCTACGCCGGCGGACTGGACCGCAAACATGCCCTGCTGCGACTTGAAGGCGCATTGATCGACAAAGCGCATCAATGGGCCAAGTGAACATCATCAACGAAGCGGCGAGGCACACTGCCTTTGCCGGCACACTGAAGCCATGTCGCCCACACTCGTTCTGGAATTTCTCGTGCTCGCAGCCCTCTGGGGTTCCTCGTTCCTCTTCATGCGCTTGGGCGCGGCGGATTTCGGGGCCTTGCCCACAGCGGGCCTGCGGGTGGCGCTGGCGGCGCTGTTCCTGTTGCCCGTGTTTCTGGTTACGGGTGTGTGGAGCGATTTCCGGCGGCGTGCGGGCCACATCCTGTTCGTCGGGCTGCTCAACTCAGGCATTCCCTTCGCCCTGTTCGCTTACGCGGTCATGCACATCAGCACCGGCCTGACCTCTATCCTGAACGCCACGGTGCCGCTGACGGGTGCGCTGGTGGCATGGGCATGGCTGAAGGACCGGCCCGATGCCTGGCGCGCCACCGGCCTGGCCATTGGCTTCGTGGGGGTCTGCCTGCTGGTCATCGGCAAGTCCGGTTTCAGCCTCGCACCGGGGGCCGCTTCTTCGGGACAGGCCCTGCTGGCGATGCTGGCCTGCCTCGTCGCGACGTTCTGCTACGGCCTTGCGGCCAGTTTCACCAAACGCCATCTCACCGGCGTCCATCCGCTGGCCACCGCTTCGGGCAGCCAGATCGGCGCCGCCCTGGGACTTGCGCTGCCCACGCTCTGGCTGTGGCCGGGCCAGCCGGCGAGCACCGGCGCGTGGGGTGCGATGGTCGCCGTGGCCCTGCTGTGCACCTCGCTCGCCTACATCCTGTTTTTCCGCATCATTGCCAAGGCCGGGCCGAGCAAGGCGCTCACCGTGACCTTTCTGGTCCCGGTGTTCGCACTGATCTACGGCCGCATTTTCCTCAACGAAGTGATCACGCCCTGGATGATCGGCTGCGGCCTCGTCATCATGGTGGGCACCGCGCTGTCGACGGGACTGGTGAAGCGGGTGCCGCGGGTCGGCAGCTCGTGAGAACGGACACACAGCCATGCTGTGCGTGAAAATGAAAAAGCCGTTCGGACCAGAAGTCTGAACGGCTTTTCAAAACTGGCGGAGTGGACGGGGCTCGAACCCGCGACCCCCGGCGTGACAGGCCGGCACCAAAACCCAGCAGCGGCGCGGGATGCGGCCTGTTTCGATATTCCAAAAACGCGCCGCGAGTGCCACGGATTTATGCGGTCTGCAGCGGGCCTATTCCAAAGATTCGGACACCTTTTCCGCGTGCACGGCCGTCCAGAACCAGTTCTCCGACTTTCCGTGCCGGTGCCTCATCAGCCGGTACTTGATCCGCACCAGACCGTGAGGGCGGCCGGTGTCGACCTCCACCACCTGCTCGGCAGGCTGGCTAGCGCCGGGCGTTGGCAGCAGCTCGCGCGAGGCCTGGCCGATCAGGGCCCCCTGCAGCAGCGGCAGGATGCCGTTGGGTTCGTCTTGCATGTGGACATGATGCCACTCCACAAACGACGAAAAAACCCGCCACCCCTCGCGGGATGACGGGCAAAACTGGGGGAGCCCCCAGCGGAGACAACTGCGGGGGTCTATTCGGTCGGGGCAGCCACGGGTGCGGCGCCGGCAGGCAGCACGAAGAACTGCGGCTTCTCGCGCAGCGCCTCGATCAACTCGCCGGCCTGCGCCGCCTGGGCGGCATCGCGCGCGCGCTCGGTTTCGGCCTCGATGCGAGATTGCTCGGTCGCGGCGGCGCGGGCATCCTTGCGGTCGCTCAAGGCTGCACCGATGGCCAGGGCCGGCGTCACGTCGCGCACCAGCGCACCAACGGCAGCGGTGTTGCGCTCGAATGCGCTCTTCGCCTGAGCCGGGGCCTTGATGTCGTCGGCCGGGCTGGTGGGTTGCCAGACGGTGAACTCGGCGGCATTGATCGTGATCTGCTGACCCGGGTGCGCCTTGATACTGACAATGGCCTTCTGGGGCGCGTTGACCTTGGCGTTCACGTAGTCGCGGTTCGTGACGATGTTGGCCACGTCATGGCTGTCCAGGCCCTTGATTTCTCCGGTCTGGGGGTTGAGGCTGGCAGTGGTGCTGCACGCGGCCAGAAGGGCGGCCAGGGCCAGGGTGATGATGATTCGCATGGTGATGTGCTCCGGTTCAGGGTTTTGCGGGAGGGGTTGGGGGTGTCGGTCGGCTCGGTCGGCCGCTTACTTCGCTGGCGTAGGAATCGAGGCTTTGAGCCGCTGCAGCGCATCGTGCATAGCCGCGTCCCAGGTCGACGTATTCGTCTCGACACGCTGCAAAATGGTCTGCGGCGGTGGTGGCATATCCACGGACGGCCTCGGCAGAGGCTGCGGTGATGGCGGCGTCTCGGTCTGCTTTTGTGACGCGCAGGCCGAGAGCGCGAAGGCGATCAGACATGCGATCAATCGTGCTGACTTGTTCACGGTACACCTCGTTCAGGTTGTTGGTGATGCCGACCACGCGGGCCAGCTCCCGCTGCGTCTCGCGCAGTTGCTCGCTCTCG
Source organism: Hydrogenophaga pseudoflava (assembly GCF_031020795.1). Taxonomy (GTDB): domain Bacteria; phylum Pseudomonadota; class Gammaproteobacteria; order Burkholderiales; family Burkholderiaceae_C; genus Hydrogenophaga; species Hydrogenophaga pseudoflava_A. Next base: position 103,752 of record NZ_JAVHJP010000004.1, on the reverse strand, counting down.
ACCTCCATGCGACCAGCCTTGAACGCGGCATCACGCACCGCGTCCACCTTGCCGGCGTGCCACCAGACAGCGCCACCGGCCAGCGCCGCGCCGAACAGCAGCAGCCCGCCGTACAGGTACAGCGAGGACATGCCGCCCGTTCCGACGCTCGCGGCGGTCTTGATCCACTTCCATGCGCTCATTGCAAAGCACCTCCAGATGATTGCCACCATGCCGGCGGCGACAGGGATTTCGATCAGGCCCATGGCGGTCAGTCCCGACTGTTGAAGTAGGGGCCTTGCCAGTCCACCGGCAGGCCGACGGCGTGCAAGCCCGGAGCGGTCACATCCGCCGCGCCGCCACCCACCGCCAGCGTGTTGCCGATGTAGGTCATGCGCCGCCCGGCCAACTGCAGGTCGGACACAAAATTCGACCCACGCGCGAACACATTGCCCTCGACGATCACATCCTCAAGCGGCTCGGCGCTCCCGTCGTTCTGAGGCCCGAACACCGCGGCAAACGCGTTGTTGTCCGTGGCGTCGGAGAACAGGTTGCGGTACACCACCACCTTGCTCGTGGCCCACGCAGCGCCGCTGCCATAGGCCTGCCCGGGCGTGAACGTGGCCACGCCACTGGAATGCATCTTCAGCGCGTGCCTGATGCCGTCAGCCGACCCGCCGCGCAGCGCGTTGTGCGAAATGACAGCGTGGTAAGCACTCCATGCCCGCAGCGTGTGCTGCGCCGAGCCCTTGAAGTCGCATCCGAGCACGGCGGCCTCAATCAAGTGCCCGGTGATGCCGAACGTGAGATTGGTGCCGCGCGAGTAGCAGCCAACTACGAACAGATCGCGCGCTACCGGCAGTGTTGGTCCATACCGGTCACCAAGGTTTTCAGACCAGTAGTCGCTCGCGGCGCCCAGATCAATCTTCGAGTGGCTCGGCTGGTCAATGTCTTTGAGCAGCAATCGGCGAACGTAGGCGGTCTGCACGATCTCCCCAGAGCACTGCAGGCCCTCGATGGTGATGTCGTCCGGGAACAGCGTTCCTGGAGGAACCAGCTCATCACCCACCTTGATCGTGGACACCAGCGGTTTCGCACCGCTCCCACCCGCCACCACCTGCGTCCCGGTCACACCGCCCGGGATGAGCAGCGCGCCGTGGCTCTCGCCGCGCGCCAGCATGTAGCGTTTGTTGCTCGAGATGACGGGCATGGTGGTGCGCAACTCGGCCCCTGCTGGCGCTCCGGAATAGTTCGCAGACGGGCTGATGTATACCGTGGCGGTGCCGGGGAAGACCGTGGCCGGGTCGGTGACGGTGATCGTGACTTCCCCGTAGCCCGACGAGCCGCCACGGCCGCCCGTGCAGCGCACAACGTAGGTGCCAGGCGTGTCGAAGATGTGCGCCCCCAGCGGCCCGCTGGCATCGCTGTTTTTCGATCCCCCGGAAATCGGCCAGGTGCCTGAGCCCGGGTCGCCATAGTCGAAGGTGTAGAGAAGCTGGCGGAAAGTGTCCGTCACGCCCGCAATGCTGGTGGTGGTGCCGACGGCTGAGAAACGCACCGCAAGCGGCGCCGGGCCGCTGATGCGCGAAGCCACCAATGCCACCGTGATGTCGCCGCTGGGCGGTGGCGGTGGTGGTGGCGGTGGCGAACCCGCAGCGCGCACACGCACGCCGCCATCCGCCGCCAGAGTCACCACCAGGCCGTCGATCTGCCAGCGCATTCAAGACCCCTTGAGCGCCAGCCACGACCGCGAACCTGCCCATGCAGCGCTGAGCGTGACAGTGGCCGTGTTGCTGCCAGCGGTCGGGAAAATGCCGTGTGCCCACGTCTGGTAGCCACCCGTGGCACTGACGGCCGTCAGCGGCGCTGTCCCCGTTGGCGTGTTGCCGTTTTCCACACTGAGCATGGCCACCAGCAGCACGTTTGCAACCGTCGAAGTGAACGGCATGCTCCAGGTGTCGGAGCCCGTCTGCAACCCGGACCCGAACGCATCCTCCACCAGACCGGCACCAGACCCGCTCACCTCGTAGGCCTTGATGTGGAAACCGTTGTTCGCCGCGATGGTGGCCCGCACCCAGGTCGGGCCACCCGTCACGTTGTTTCGGACCCAGTAATAGGTGGCGGTTGCGCCCTCGGTGTAGGTGCGCATCGGAGCCCCCCAGGCCCCCCCCGCGCTGTCGCTGATCGTGGGCACCCCAGCGGCCGTCGGCGCATGCACCACCACAACAATCGAGTTTCCGGACCCGACCGCCGCCATGGTTTGCTCGGCTGTAGTCCCCCAGGACTGCTCGACCGGCGCCGGCGACTGCACCACGGCAAGAGTGCCGCCGCCACCACCACCAGAAGCCAGCGGCGTGCGCCGCTTGGTGTCGCTCCAATCGCTTTCGCCGGCCGCGGTCACTTGCTGCAGTTGCAGCGCGTACTCTTGGCCAGGCGTCAGGGTGAGGGTTCGGACTCCCGTACCGGTTCCCGAGAGGGTGACAGGCGCGCCACCGTCCAGGCGGTAGCGCAGGGCCGTGACGGCCGCGCTGCCAGAGGCCGGCATGGGGCCGATGTTGAGCTCGATGCCGCCAGCCACAGGCGTGGCCGACCAGTTGCCATCAGCGAACGCCGACGGCCGCACCACCGGGGTGCTGTAGACGCCGTACATGCGGGCGAAACCGGCCGGCGTGCCGACGCCCAGGCTGTACAGGACGCCGATGTCCATCGCCGTCGTGCTGGCCTCAGTGGCAACGATGCCGGCGCCGAAGGTGCGTGCGCTGGTGCTGGGGATGTTGGTCGTGATGGTCACGTCCATCACCGCCGCGTCGTAGTTGTTCCCGGCCCAGACGCGGAAGCGTGCTTCCGAGGCCGCGGCGTTGACCTCGATGTCAAAGGTGTAAGCCACGTCGAGTGACAGCGTGATCGTGGTCGCGTGCGTGGTGCGCGTGCTGTTGTTCGCTGTCTTGGCGCTGCAGGTCGAACCGGAGATCTCGAAATACGCGCCGTCCACTGCGTCGGCGTTGGTGTTCGTGTCGTGGAAACCAGTTCGGACCGTCACGCCCGTGAACGACGTGCGCCACAGGAACTGGCAGCGGTATTTGCGCGCCACACCACTGAAATACATGCCCACCAGGCTGGTGGTCTGGTAGCGGTATCCACCGTTGGCCGTGGTCGAACTGCGCAGGAACACGCCGTGGTCGTTGTACCCAGCCATGCCACCGGTCGGCAGCGCCGTGGTGTTGGTGCCGCTGCTGACGGCCGTGCCGGTGAAGATGTCCGAGGCGTTGGCGTTGCCGCTGCCGGCGCGCCAGTCCGTCCAGTGGTCCCACAGGCCCAGCGGCTGCGGGTATGCGTCGTTGATCAGCTGCGCGATGGGGATGCGCTTTGGCACCCCGTCGAGCACGCCATAGATCTCCTGGCCAGCGGCCGGGGCTACCACGTCGACGGGCAACGCTGCACCACCTCCACCACCCAGCAGTGTGTCCACCAGTGCCAGGTAGAAGGCCGATCCGCGCTTGACGATCAGGATGTCGCCTGCCGTCGGCGCCACCATGGTTTCGATAGGCGTGGCCGAGTCGACCTTGGTGTTGAGTGCCAGGACGGCCGTCGTCAGGCGAGCAAAGCCCGCCGCGACCATGGATTGCAGGCTCACAGGCCGGACCCCGTCAGCGCCGTGTTGATGGCGGTGGTGTAGTTGTGCTCAGGGTCCCCGATGCCGAGGTTCTGACAGCCCTGCAGCTGCTCGGCGGTCGTGAACGCCTGGGCCCCGCCCACGCTCAGCAGCTTGGCGTCGACCGCTTGCAGCGCCGTGATCTGCGCGGCGATCTCGCCGAGCGTGTCCTGGGCGCTGGGAGCGCCGGAGATCAGCGCCGTGATGGCGCTGGTGATCGCGTTCTGTGTGCGGGTCGAACTCCACACCGTGCCCGTGGCGGTCGCACCGTCGTCAATCACAGCACCGGCACCGCCGATCAGGCCATGCAACTCGGTCAGCGCAGCGACAAGGCTGGTCTTGTTCGTGGTCGGCAGCGATGCCAGCGTGCCGATCCGGCCGTGCAGGGCCATGATGGCATTGGAGACACGGAGGAAGGCGGCGGCGAGGTTGGATTGCTGGGACATGGTGGTTACACGTTGAGGTTGGTTGCGACAAGGGCCTCGAAGTCGTAGGCCTGCTCGGTCACCTTCTCGGCGATCCGGGATTCGGTTTTGGCGCTGCTGTACACGGTCGCGGGCGACGGGGCGGCGTCGTTGATCTGCGATTGGCCAGCTGGCGGCCCAGGAAGCGACGGAACGAATGCTCCGGGGGCCGGGGACGGGCGCGACACCTGGACACGCAGGTCGGGGAATGTCGGTCGAAAGCTCATGGCATCACCCGGCTTACTTGCCGCTCCAACTTCACCGAGACGGTCTCGGTGGTCAGCTTCAGGCCGTCTTCCGTCCGCCTGAACAGCACGTCGACCAGCACCGCCCGGGGCCAGGTGTCCGTGTCGTGCTCCACGACCTGCACCGCGCGCGTGGTCACCTCGTCAACCCACTGCGGGTCAAGGTCGGCGACCACGGCGCCAGAGTCGGCGTCGATGGCCTGGCTGTGCATGGTCCAGCCGGAAGCGAAGTAGCCGTCGACGTAGGAATCCGGGATTTCGTAGGTCCACGAGAACGTGGAGCCCGCCTTCAAGGTGACTTCTTGCATGTCAGACCAGACCTTTCAGGCACAGCGTCATCTCGGCCTTGCGCCGGTTGTGCAGCCCCTGCACGAACTTGCCGTCGGCGATGGACCAGTTCGGCGCGCCGGTCGGCTTGTAGGCCAACAGCGTGCAGCCCTCAACGATCCGGCCGCGATTGATGTTCACCATGGCCTGCGACTTGCAGGCGCCTTCCTTGCCGACGTTGACCGCGAAGATCGTCAGGGCGACAAGGCGTGTCGGGCTCAGGTGGTCCCAGTTCGCGCACTCGAGCACCGCATAGCCATACTCGACCAGCGTCACCTTGTTGACCTCGGCGCAGAAGTCGCTGGCCAGCAGCGTGCCGGGCTTTGCCGTCCAGTCGGTGCGTCCGGCGCAGAACGTCGGGATGCCCTGGGCCAGCTTGTCGGCGTACACCTTGTGGATGTCACCCTCCCAGCGCACCAGCATGTCCAGCGCCAGCGGGCCGGTCAGAGCTGCCAGGAACGCGGCAGGAATGGCCCCCTTACGGGCGAGGCCCGGGGAGATCTTCGGCATCTTGATCGGCTTCATTCCGAGAGCCCCTTTTGTGCGACGAGCCGGGCCACGAACGCCCCGGCCACGGTGAGAAAAGACAGGACAGCAAAGAGGCCCCGAGGAAGGGCCTCAGAAAAAAGAGGCAGAACAATCTCGGCTCCCGAGAGCAGCGCGGCCAGCAGCATCAGGCGCAGGGACCACGCCTTGCGCAGCACGTCGCGCCAGTTGTCGATCAGCTTCATGAGGACCCTTTCGCCGCCCAGGCTTCCATGGCGGCCAGCGCACCCACCGGCACAGCGACCGCTGCGAAGATCGCGGCGGCCGCTTCCTTGTGGACCAAGGCGACAGCGGTGCCGCAAATCACCAGCAGGGCCACCACCTTCCCGCGCTGGCGGGCGATGGCTGCGATCTGGTCATTCATGGAGGTCGCCCGGTCGGCTGGCCATCTGCGCCATGCGGCGCTGGTGCTCGATCTCGTCCATCTGTGCCGCACGCGCCTCTCGCTGGTCCTTGCGATGCTGGAAGTAGAGACTCGTCAGGTAGCCAAGAATGGCGACGACGGTACCGGTGACAGCAAGCCATTCATTTGCGGTCAACCCTCCGGCCGTTGCAGTTACACCACCGCCGACTGCCGCCTTGTTTCCGAGGGTGATTGCTGTAGCTTCGATTGCATCCCGAGTCATGCGGCGGTTCCTGTTCTTGTGGTGGAGAAAAATTCAGCGGTCACGATCCGGGCGCCGGGCTGGCGCAGTGCCAGGGCGATGAATCCGGCCGGCGGCATGGTCTGAGGGTCGATCTGGCCGACGCTGGCCCCGCACGCCTCGTTGCAGAACCAGCCAGCGCTGCTGCCGAATCCGTACAGCACGGATCCGATGGCGCCGCGCGTGTCGTAGGGCTCGCCCAGGTGCTGGAAGAACCAGGCGGCGGACTGCCTCGCGTCCCAGGTGGGCACGTCGATGGCGATCCAGTGCGCCGGGTTCAGCCGCACGTCCTGCCTGATGCGCACACCGCCGTCCATGAGCGACGCCGACGCGATGTCAGCCCGGTCCCACGTGCCGTCCAGCAGCATCTCGGTGTGCGTGACGCGGCGGAAGGTGTGGTGAATCTGGCCCAGGCGAATCAGCTCACGCCCAGCACGGCGGCGAAACCCCTCGCCCTTGTGGTTGTGGGTGTAGCCGAGGACGATCATGGTCAGGGCGTCAGGTAGAGGTGCGCCTGCAACTTGGCCACCCAGCCGTCCCGGATCTCCGGGGTGATCATGGGATTGGTGGCGGTGGAGAGCAGATCTGCGGCCATCTCGAAGGACAGCGCGTTGACCAGCTCCATCACCTGCTTCGCGAGCGGGTCATTCATGAGCGCGGTCAGGTCCTGCACGGTCCAGACTCCGGCGCGGACGCGGGCCATGTTCTCCGCGGCCATTTCCGCCAGGAGCATGTCCTTTGCCGCAGCACGGCGCTTGTAGCGCGACACGTCCCGGTCGAACTGCGTCTCTTCAGGCTGCTGCGCAGGGGGCGGATTGACCAGCAGCTGGTGCTCTTCCTCGGTGATCGCAACCAGGTCTTGCTGGTCCAGTTCGATGGACGATTGCACCGCTGCGCCAGTGGCTGTGTTCCGGTAGTAAAACGACATGCTTCAGCTCCGTCAGACGTACTCAATGTCGAGGTAGGTGTCCAGCACCTGAACAGGCCCAACGGCCGTGTTCTTCTTGCCCATCAGGGTCAGCGTGTAGGTGGTTCCAGGCGTCAGTCCGGCCAGGAAGTCAGAGATCGAGATGGGGATCTGCGTGGTGCCACCGGGAGGCAGGACCGCACCGAGGTAGTGGCCGCCGAAGACGTTGGAGCCGTTCAGCCGCATCTCCAGGTTGACGCCCACCGAAGTGCTGGCGTTCGTGTTCTTGAACGATGCGTGCCCAGTGACGCGCGCGCGCCGTGCAGCGGTGAACGTGAGCGTTTGCAGCGTGTACAGCGTCTCAGCCGCCGACATGTCGGACAGCACCACGTTGGCCGTAAATGCACGCTGCTTGACCGGGTCCGGTCCGATGTACGTGTTGTTGATCACCGCGCCGACGTTGGGAAGCTCGGCCTGCAGTTCCGACCGCGAGTAGCCCCAACGCTCCCATCGCAACGCGTCGGAGCTCGGCTCCACGTTGGTGTTGGCCAGGATGCATCGGTAGGTCAGACCGTTGGCGGCAAGGCAGCGGTCCCCCACCTCGTAGGCTTCAGACGCGGACCAATCCGGAAGGCCTCGCCGCGTGAGGTAGCGCACGCCGTTGTGCAGCAGGTTCAGGATCCAGTTGAACCGCTGGCGGCTGGGCGGGATGTTGGTCACCGGCCATCCGGCGGACACCTCCGGCGTCGTTGGTGCGGTCTTGTCCCCCGAATCTGCCCATGGGGTCAGAACCTGCGGTCGAGTCAATGGCATGGTCAGAATTCCTCTGCGAGTTTTCCGCCGATGGCGGGGTTTCCTTCTTCGCCAAACCCGAGCGCGCCGGGCTGGCCCTCAAATCCGAAATAGGCGCTGCCGTCCCAGTGCGTGTAGCTGTTGATCAGCACGCCAGCTGGGCGGCTCAACAGGTCCTCTTCCTTGATCAGCACCTGTTCCCAGAAGCGAAGCTCTCGCCCGATGCCGACCTGCATCAACATCAGGCCGTTGTCGTCAGCAACCACCGGGGCGCCAGGAATGAGCGTCGACAGGCCATCGAGCACCTCTTCGGTGTACCCGTGGCTGTGGTTCTTGATGATCTTGGCCTTGAGCAGCAGCCGGTACTCCGGGTCGGCCAGCACGCTGGATGCAAACGCTGGTTCCGTCTCGTCGCGGAATCGCCCACCGATCCCTGGGAACCCTTCTTCGCCGTAGCTCAAGACCCCCGGTTGGTCCTCGAAACCGAAAAACCCGACGGGGATCGAGGATTCGATGATCCGGCTGCGGCCGACGATCACGCCGATCACGTCCAGGTTGACGCCCTCAGCCTGGTCGATGTCGACCTGCAGCGCCATCTTCTGAAACAGCGTTTCGATCTCGTCCGAGTAGGCGAGCAGTGCGCGCAGCCACGCCAAAAACTTCGGGCTCTCTTGGTATTGCAGTGCAACCCGCGAGAGCCCGATTTCGGTGTGATTGATCGTGTCGGCGCTCATGGGCCTGTCACATTCACGGTGATGCGCGCCGCGTCGAAACGGGGCAGCGCGTTGAACGCGATGGGGATGTCGTTCTCCAGCGTCGGCGCCGCGGCCGTGCCGATGAACATCGTCGTGATGCTGTGCGCGGGCACGGTGTTCAGCGTGTCATAGAGGCGGCTGTGGATCACCGGCTTGCCGATGCGCTGGTTCGCCAGCGTCCAGGTCAGCAGCTGCGTTTTCAAGCGGTCGGCGCCGTCGGTCGGCCACCCGGGCATGGCCAGCACGTTCAGGACGACATAGATCGGGACGTTGACGGGCCGGTCGAATCGGATCACGTGCGGGTTGCCGCGCGAGTCGTTGACGGTCGATGTGACGGAGCCGACAAGCTGGGCGCCCATGCTCTTGCGGGCGTAGATCTGGGCCGCGATGTCTGCCGTCAGCCCACCCTCCACCACCGCGTTGATGCTATGGGGCGGCAGGCCGTTGGCATCGATCGATCCGGTCGGGTTCTCCCAGACCTCGCACTGCACCACCTCGGGGATGTTGGCGATGGCGCCGTACAGCGAGTCAATGATGGACTGGGCGGGCGTGCTGGTGCTGCGCGCGCGGCGCAGGCGCAGCTGCTCGTCCGTCTCTTCAGCGCGCCCGACCGTGGCGGACAGCGGGTTGTTCACCGTCTGCCAGCCGTAGATCGGCGTGTCGATCTTCGTGATCGTGTTGGCCGGTCCGATCTGGGCGCCCTTCACCACCGCCTGGCACCCGACGGTGATCTGCCCCTCGGCCGGGATCGTGACCGAGGTCAGCGTCCGGAACTGGGCACGCGTGGCGGTGCTGCGGACCAGGCTACCGGCCGGGATCACCGTGCCGTACTGGCCGACGCAGATCACGTCGACCACCGAATAAGTGCCCTCGATCCGCTTGATGCCGTTGAGCATCACCAGCCGGGACAGCGCGCGGCTGGTGGCCGAGTTCGGGTTGAACGAGTGATAGACGTCCTCGGCCAGCTGGTCGATGTTGCTGATGCTCTCCGCGAAGATGCCCAGCGTCTGCCCGTCGATGGTGTCCGGGTCCAGGTCGATGTCCTGCCCGAAGATGCCGCGCATGGCGGCCTGCAGGGTGGCAAGGCGCTCATCCAGGCGGGTCCGGGTGAAGCCGGCGCCGGTCAGTTGGGTCATTTGCTCACCTTGATGTCGACCACATCGCCGTAGACCGTTCGCACGGTGACGGAGACGGTCAGTTTTCGCGACTCGCTCGCGAAGTTCGATTCGTAGCTGACGATCTCGGCCACGTCTGGGGTGGTCGCGATGCGCCGCCGGATGATGGTGTTGGCCAGCAGCACCCTGGCCGGCTTGATCAGGATCTTCTGCAGCCAGGGGACGCCGGCATTCAGGTCCAGGAACCACTCGCCCTGAAGCAGCAGCAGGCGCGTCTTCACGTTCTGAGCGCAGGCCTCGCTGCGTTCCGCAATGCACCCCAGGCCGTAGCCGAAGGTCATGTCATGGGCGTCGTCAAGTCGGCGTACAAGCATGGTCAGATCGGCGTCGGAGGCGCGGTGACAGAAGGCCCGTTCATCACGCCCGGGTGGATGTGCGTCTTGCCGACGTTGATTCCGTCGTGGTCCATCGTCCCGCCGGCTTTGTGGAAGCTGCCTTCCTCCGCGATCACGTTGCCAGACAGCCGGATGGTCGGCGCCTTGATGTGGATCTCTGCCTCGGTGACGTGCGCGAACGTGACCCGGTTCGGGCCGCGGATGTCGATGCCGTCGGTCTGGAAGTCCTCGATCACCCTGGGCACGCTGTTGAAGCCGACGATGGCGAAGGCGTCCGACAGATCGTGCATCCGGTATTCGTCAGGCTCCTGGGTGTTGCCTTGCACGAACCAGCGGTCAATGCAGCGCTCGGAGAAGATCAGCAGGCACTCATCGCCCTCGGCCACCGGCCAGGTGATGCAGAAGTCGCCGCCGCGCGGGAAGTGCACAGGCACATCCAGGCACAGCGGCAGGTCCACCGCACCCGCCGTCGTGTAGATGCGTTTGATCGCCGGCTGGACCTGGGCGGTCTGCCGCTCAGGGTCGAAGCTCTGGACGATCCCGGGCAGCGCGGTGTGCACGTCCTTCAGACGGTTCTCCACCGCGGCGGCTAAGAGAGCGTCGGGGGTGTTTCCGATCTGCTGGTCGCGCTGGAGCTTGTCGTATTTTTCGTGGTCCATCGTCAGTCCAGCAGCACGCAGCCGACCTCGCTGATCCAGTCGGCGCCCCGGTTGTCCCCGGTGTGTTTGATCGTCAGGATCTTGAATCGACCCGTCGCCGGCTTGCGCTCGACACCAGGCTGGGGGTCGTTGGCCATGGGGCTGGTCGGCCGTTCGTTGATGCTGGCCATGTCCAGCTCGATCTGTCCGTTGACCTTGAGCTTGTTGTTCAGCAGGCAGCGGACCGTCACGCCCTTCTCGTTGACCTCCGGCGATCCGATCATCCCGGTGTCCTTGTTGATCACCTGGACCTCGTCGGGCAGCGTCTCCAGCACACCCACCATGGTCAGCTCGCCGTCCTGGATGGACCAGTTCGCGCCGGCCTCGCGTGCCAAAAAGTCCAGAGCGTGGCGCGTGGCGCCGGCCACCACCTTGCCGCGCAGGTAGCTGCGCTCTGGCATCAGGATGGTGCCCTCGATGGTGTTGCCCACGCCCTCGAAGCTGGCCAGGCACTGCTCCAGCACGTCGGTGTTGGTGGACCCGGCGGCGAACGATCGATTCACGGTCGCCTTGCGGTAGTCCTTGTCACCGTCGGACGCCTCGATCTCGATCACCAGGTCCGGGCCTTCCCGGTACCGGTACACGTGCATGATGTTGCCGCGGAAGATCAGGCCCACGGCGTCCGGGTAGCCGGCATTCACCAGCACTTCATCGAACTCTTCCTTCACCCGGGCTTCGTTGTCAGGGTTCAGGTTGTAGATCCTGATGTTCGCCTTGTTCGGCTCCTTGTCGGCGGTCTTGATGACCTCGAACTGGATGCGCAGGTCCTTGATGGACAGCCCGGACCCGCCAGCGCCGACGATCACCTCGGCCTGTCGTTTCCACTGGCGCGTCATATCACCCTTCCTCTGGGGAGAACCAGAACACCTTCAACCGCTGCCCCAGGTCGTCAGATCCGGCATCGCGGCCCCGGTTGCTGGAGTCACCAGCGATCAGTCGGCCGATCCCGAGGTTGTAGGGCCACAGCATGTCCACACCCAGCGCGATGGGGATGCTGGCGAGCATCGCGACCTTGGTGGCCGCATCGAACAGATCGAACGTCCACACGCCGGATCGGCTGTTGAACTTCACGTCGAAGAGGTACTTCGACCGGCCCAGCTGGACGGTGAAAGATTGCGCGGGGTCGCTGGTCAATGGCAGTGAGACGATCATTTGACAGCCCCAAAGATCCTTTTGGCGATGCTCGCGTCTGCGCCCTGACCAGACTGGGTGCCGTTGTTCGGGTTCTGCCCCTCACTGGAGCCGACCTGTTTGCCCTGCGTCTCCCCACGGTTGACCTGCTTGCTGGCCTGCTGCGTGGTGGCGCCTGCCGCGCGCGGCGGGTAGGTGGTCGATTCCGTCTCGACGATCAGCACCTCGCGCAGGCTGGCCACGAAGTACAGGATGTGGGCGCTGGTGGCGTCCTGCGCGGTCCGGATGGACTCGCACACCATGTTCTCGTAGACCTTGAGGCCCGTCTGAACGATGAACGGCTCGGCCGACTTCTGCAGCTCGGTCAGCAGCTGGTATGCCGTCTGAGCCCGGCCGGATCCACCGCCGTATGCCGGGTTCCCGCTGGGAGTGAGGATGTCCGACACGCCGGCCGTGATCTCCACCCGCAACGGCCTCATGAAGGCATGGTCGCTGACCAGGGCGCCGGTTTCGATGGGGTTGTCGGTCACCTCCAGATCGGAGGTGTGATCCTCCATGAACGTGGCGTCGAACTCCATCTCGCCGATGGCCCTGAACACTGTCACTCGCGGCATCAGAGGTACCCCGCCTGTCCGTTTCGGATGCCCGTCTTGTTGGTCCGCTCAAGCTCGCGCCTCACGGACTCGCCGGCCTTGGCCGGATCCGTGCTCACGATCTCGATCTTCGCCACGTTGGTGGTCAGGTTGGTGGTGGTGTTCTGCACCGTGCTGGTGTTCACTGCCCCCAGGGTGCCAGCCGGAGCGCGCGGACCGAAGCCCGCGGGCGCCTGCTGCTGCCCGGTCATTGCTGGCGACTGCGAGATCATTTCCAGCGTTGGCGGTGGGGCGATGTCCACAGGAGCCGATCCGGTCGATCCTGAGGTCTTCACCTCCAGACCTGCGCTGCCACTCAGCCCCAGCAGCCTGGCCACCCAGTCGATGGCATCCTTCACACCGTCGATGAACGCGCTGATCTTCTCTGCCACGAACTCGATGGCGGCCGCGGCGAAGTTGAACGCCTCGACCACGCCGCCGGCCATCAGGACCGCCAGCTCCAGCACCCACGAAACCACCGACACGATGATCGGCAGCAGGAAGGACATCAGGTCCGCCCACTTGCCGAAGATGAACTTGACCACCGGCCACAGCGCGGTCATCAGGATGGCGGCCAGCTTGCGGAAGTGCCCACCGGCTTCTGTCAGCGGCCCCGCGAGCGTCGCCCATTGGGCCTTGAACCAGGACACCACCGAATCGACCGTCGCGCCGATTTCCTCGATCACGCCGGCCAGCTCCGGGAACTTCTTCACCAGATCGCCGATGACCGACTCGCCACCGCGGCGGAAGACCATGAAGTCTTCGATCAGCAGGCCCAGCGCCAGGATCACCGCGCCGATGGCCATGGGGATCAGCAGCGCGGCGAAGTTGAAGGCCATCATCTTCGCGATGGCGCCGGTCAGAAGGATGTTCAGGGCGTGGAAGTACTTTCCGATCTGGATCGCCACCAGTGCAGAGATCGCAGCGACAGACGCCCACACCACCGCCCGGAAATTGGACAGGGCGTTGACAGCGCTGAACACCATGGAGGTCACCGCATAGAAGGCGCCCCACAGGATGCCGAGAGCGCTCGTGATCAGTCCGAGGGCCACCTCCAGCCGCTGCTTGATGATGTCCCGGTTCGCCATGTACCAGGCCTTGAACCGATCGATTACCGCAGTAACGCGCGGCATGATCTCGAAGGCCAGCGCATTGGCCAGCGCACGGGCCAAGAACAGGATGCCAGCTAGGGCGTCCATGAAGTTGCTGGCGGCCTGGGCGTTGTCCTCACTGGTGACACCAAAGGCCTGGGCCTCGGCGCGCAGCTTCTCGATCTCCTTGCGCCCCTTCTGCAGCATGGGCACCAGGCTGGCGTCGATGCCCAGCTTTTCCGCCATGGCCATCGCCGCCTTGCGGTCCATGCCAGTCATTCGGTCGGCAACCTCTCCCAGCATCTGGTCGAAGGTCTTGACCGTGCCGTCGGCGTTCTTCACCTTGAAGCCGAACTGCTCGAACACCTTGGCGCCGCGGCCCACGCCGTTGATCACCTGACCCATGACGCTGTTCAGGCCCTGTACCGAGGACTTGACCGCGTCAAGGCTCGCGCCGTTCATCTCGGCGGCATACCCCAGCTCTTCCAGTCCGGCGACCGTGACCTGATTGAGCTCAGCGAAGTCGCCCAGCTCGTCGATGTTGTCGGCCACCGAGTACACGAACGCACCGACAGCAGCAGCCATGGCGCCGACCGCGGTCACCAGCGTGGTAACAGTCTCGCGCGCTTCCTCCACGCGCTTCTCGAACTCGGCGATGCCTTCTTTGTCGACGTCGAAGCCGAGCGCGACCAGAAGGCTGTCGATGATCATTTCGGTGCTTTCTCTTCGTACCGGCGCCGGTACTCTTCTTCGACATCCATGGCCTCATGGAAGTCGGCCAGGTCGTTGATGCTGTAGGTGCCGTCCTGGAGTTCGCGCAGCCGGCACAGTGGCGGGTCACGCATGACCGGGCGCCACAGGTACCAACTGATGTTCGCGTCCTCGATGGGCTCTACATCCCCAGCTTTTCGCGGGCGGAACCCAAGAGGCCTTCGGGAAAAAAATCGGCGAAGTTGAACTGCAGGGCGGCGATGAACGCCTGCCACAGCTCGCGGTTGCGCCCGGTGAAGTGGGTGTCGATGTCGCCGTTGATGGGCCGACCGTCCACGCTCACGGCCTTGAAGACCGTCTGCATGGTAGCCAGCAGGTCTTTGGCGTCCATCTTGGAGGCCAGCAGACCGATGGCAGCAGCACCGGCCGCCTGGGCATCCTGGTCGCCGTCCTTGGCCGCGGTGAACGCCTTGAACAGCGGCTCACCGATCACCCTGGCCACTGCTACCTCGACGCCCACCGCATCGGTGGCGCTCAGGGTGCTGAAGCTGTACTGCCGGCCGTTGATGATCTTCTGGTTGTTCATGCGGTCACATCCGACTGATCACCCAGCAGCATGTCCAGGTCTTCCACGACGATGGTCCATTCCTGGTCACCGGCAGCAGCGCCGCGCGTGAGCTCGGCGTGCTTCTTGATGTAGCCCACGGAGCCGTCGGCCACGTCGTTGCGGTAGGTGTCCTGGAACTTCACGGCCACGGCCTGGAAGGTGTCCGTGCCGCCGTCCTGCAGGGCGGCCTGCTGGGACAGGAAGCGGTTGGAGCTGCTGGTCTGCTGCAGCTTGAAGGTGATCTCGCCCGACCGGTCCGAGGACAGGCTCATCATCATCTTGCCGTCGGCGCCCACCTTGTCGGTGGCGCTGTCACTGCGGCGGCTGATCTTGATGACGTCGTCGCCCTCGGAGAAGCCGGTGATGGCCACGCCGTTGACCAGCAGGACCGTGTTTTTGAAGCTGTACGCGCGCATGTGGTGTGCTCCTGATTAACGCTCGAAGGTGATCGACACGTCGACCGAGTGGATGGCGCCCGCGCCCTTGGCGATCACCTGGATGGGCGGCGCCTTGCGGGCCTGGCGGTCGCTCTGGCTCTGCAGGCGCACCGGCTGGGCGTAGGTGTAGAAGCCCTTGGGCAGGAAGTCGCCGGACTTCACTTCGCCCAGGTCCATGCCGTTCCAGTAGCCCGGGGCCAGAAGACCGTTGTTCACGCCCTGGCGCATGGCCACGTCGACCTGTTGCACCAGCGCGGCCACGCCCTTGTCGGTCTGTTGCACCTTGGTGGTGCGGGTGTAGAGGTAGCCGAACACCTCGGTTTCGACCGCGTTCTGCAGCCAGTCCAGACCGTGCACCTCATCGAAGAAGGTGCCCGATGCCATCACACCCTCAGCCAGCATGGCGCTGTCGCCGTACTTGGAGTAGTAGTTGATGTTCTTGCCGGTCAGAGCCAGGCGCTGGCTCTCGCTGATCGTCACCGGGGAGATGCCGGGCAGCTGCTTGAACTTGAGGGTCAGCGTCGAGTTGTACTCATCGAAGTTGACCACGAAGCCGCGCGAGAGCGCCGACACCACCGGGTAATCGTCGTTGTCGTCCCACACGCCGATGGTGCGGCGGTACAGGTTCGTCTTGCAGAAGCTGGCGATGTCGGCGGTGACCGAGGCGTCCTGCACGTTGCTGGCGCGCGTGCTGTAGCCGAAGATCTTCACGCGCGACTCGGCCCAGGCTGCACACTGCTTGAGCTGGTCTTCCGTGGCTTCCTTGGTCATCACGAAGCCATACCAGCTCGGGTCGAACGCCTGCAGGGCGTCCAGCGTGGCGCCCATGGTGGTTTCGGCTGCGGATCCGGCAGAGTAGATGCCCTGGTCGACAGCACGCAGGCCCAACAGTCCGGACACATCCACAGGGTCGCCGGAGCCGGTCGGCGCGGTCGCATAGGTCACCGTCGAGGTGGCGCCCGTGGTGCCGCTGGTGATGATGAAGCGCTTGCCAGACCACACGCACGTGGTGCCCGGCAGCAGCAGGGCCAGGCGGGCCTGGACTGCGGCGGCCACCGCATTCAGGTTCGCGGCCGCGGAGAAGTCCAGCGTGGTCACCTGGCGGTTGACGCCGTCGATGACGATGTCGAAGCCGCCATTGCTCACGGCGTTGAAGCCAGCGATGGCCTGATCGATCGACACCGAGCCCATGAGCTGGCCACCCACGGCCGTCTCGAAGCGGCGGCTGATCGCCAGTTCGCGCGGCGCGGGCGACTGGCTGAAGAAGACCTGGGCGGCCAGGTATTCCTCGTCGGTGGCGGCGAAGTCCTGGGCCACGCCATCCATGTCGGAGTAGAAGCGGATGCGCTCGGCCAGCGGAAGGCGGGGGCTGCGTCCGATGATGTTCAGCAGGCCGAACCCCTTGCGCTTCGGGAAGGTCGGGCTCGTGAAGATGTTGACCTTCACGATTTTGGAAACGGGGATGCTCATGGCTCGTGTACCTCGTTGGTGGATGTCAGGGTTTCGGTCGCGATCTGGACCGGGAAGGTGCCGAAGGTGGCGGTGCTGGTGGATTCCTTGGCGATCAGGTGGAACTCGACGTCGATCTGCGCCCTGCTCTCCCAGCGCGTGTTCTCGACGGCAGACAGGTCACGCGGGTTGCTCGCCCGCGAAAGCCCGATGCCCAGGTTCTGCAGCTTCTCCAGGTTGGCCGACAAGCTCAGGACCTGCCACAGGCGCCCGGCCTTCGTCATGGCGTCGCCGCGGAAGAACTGGACGCTTGCCAGCACCGAGCGCTGCCCGACGATGGTTTCGGTCACGTTGTTGCCGGTGACCTCGTTCACATACCGCTCGTCCTCGACACCGGTCGGCGTGAGGGGGGTCAGCAGCACGGTCGCGAACGGGTTGCCGTCGTCTGCGGGCCCGTGCTGGTTCGCCGGCCGGACAGAGTTCGCGGGCATGCCCAACGCCGTCCGGATCAGCTCTCGAAGCTGCCGGCCCAGGATCTGCATGTCCATCATTGCGCCTCGGCGAAGACTTTCCAGAAGCCGTTGTCAACCCACGGCACGCACTCGATCACGCGGTACACGCTGCCGCGCCAGACGATTTCGTCAGGCTGCTGGCCCTGCCCGTCGCTGGTGTTCATCTGGGTGGATGACCACACGCGGATGATGGCCTGCCGGCGCTCGCCTTCGGCCTGGAATCGAACGACGTCGGCCGGGCTTGCCGGCTGGATTGCCCCCACCATTGGGATATCGATCGGCGCGGCCTGGGTGAACTCGCCCTCGTTGGCGAATCCGCCGGTTCGGCGGCGCAGGATGAACGCCTGCGTGAAGTCCGGATCGGACATCAGTTCGGACAGGTCGATCATTCGGGTATCTCGTAGGTAACGGACTGGCGCATCTGGCCGGTGTCGATCAGGGGCTTGGACGATCCCTTGCGGTTGATCGTCGCTTCCTGCAGCGGCTCGAAGGTGCCCTCGGTGATCTCTTGCTGCACGTGGCCGGCGGCCATCAGGCCCAGCTGACCAAGCGCCTGGGGCACTGTCAGGGTGCCGTGCACCACCGCCTTCAGATTGGCCTTGTTCAGCGCCATCTGCTCGGGGATGCCGCGGCGGATGCCGGTGCGCACGAACGGGCGCTCCGGGACGTTGCCGCCGCCGAACTCGTGGACAGCAGCCACGCCAGCGACAGAGATCCCGTTTTCCTTCTCGGGTCCGCCTTCCGGGAACCCGACGTGCACCACCTTCTTGGACTTGCCCGACAGGGCGCGCTGCAGGCGCTTGAGGAACTTCCCGTCGAAGTCCTTGATGATGCGGGCGGCCATTTCAGACCGCCCATGCTCCCACGCCGACAAGCCGGCGCAGGCGCTTGAATTCTTGACCGTAGGTCGTGCGCATCAGCGGGTCATCCGCCTGCGCCTGGAGCATCGCTTCGGATCGGCTCACGCTCACGTCGCCGACCTTCTTCTGGGTGGTCAGATCAGCGACCGCGCCGTTGGCGGTCGCTGCCTGGGAGTTCGCCAGCGTCAGGTTGTGGGCCGTCAGCAGGCCATGCCCCCGAGCGAAGTGCTCACCCCACCGCGCCTCGTCCATCTCGGTGGCCGCCTCGTCCAGGAACATCTGGACGCGAGCGACCCCCTCGGTTGAGAACTGCGGGTATCGGGCTTTGAACTGCTCGGGGGTCATGGCTTACTTCTTTTTCGCGGCCTTGGCGGCGGCTTCGGCTTCCGCCTTGGCCTTCGCTTCTGCCTCGGCCTTGGCCTTGGCGGCGGCTTCGGCTTCCTCGTCGCCCTCGGTCACCAGCTCGCCCACGGAGAAATAGACGGCGCCGGCCTTCTCGATCTCGGCGATGCGCTCGGCTGCGAGGTCGCCCTTGGCCTTGCCCGCCGGGAAGACGAACTTCCCGGCTTCGGTGGTGACCTGGATGTCACCCTTGGAGGTGTTGCGGATCGCGCCCATGATCAGATGCCCTCCATGTAGTAGGCCGACTTCAGGTAGCGGACTTCCAGACCGGCATAGCGGTAGGTGCCGGGCACCTTGATCGCCAGGTTCTCGGCCTGGGGCGCCAGGAAGCGCAGCATCTGCGGGATGTGCATCACCAGACGCTCGGGCGACTTGACGTAGAACACCGCGCGGGTGATGCCGCCAGTGCCGGCAGTCTCCAGACCGTAGCCCGGGACCACCTGGACGTTGTCGCCGCGCATGGCCTTGCGCAGGTTGTTCGCGAGGAAGTACTCCAGGATGGTGGTGTCGCTGTTCGCGCTGCGGGGCGTGGTGGCGATCTTGGTGTACTGGTCCGACGGCAGCACGATGACGTTGGGCACGTCGTTCTTGCTGGAGCTGTTGAACACCGTCAGCATGCCGGCGTTCAGGTCGGACAGGATGGTGTCCGGCGTCGCGCCAGCCCAGGCCGCGCCGCTGGGGCGGTTGCCCTTGGGCACGCTGGCGTGGGCGAACAGACCGTTGAACTCACCCTCACCGAACAGGGCCACCTTGTTCATGTGGCGCTGGAAGCCTTCCATGGCGGCCACCATGCGCGCGCTGGACAGCGGGCGGCGGAAGTAGGCCGACTGGATGATCTCCTGCTGGGTGTAGTGGTAGCCGATACCGGCCGGCGCCACGCTGAACGACTTTTCAGCCTGTTGCACGTCCACGTACGGGATGTCGTCGCCGCGGCCGTTGACACGCTTGCCCATGGCAGCGATGTCGCTGGTCTCGTAGCGGATCGAGTCGGCCCACTCGCCGGCCTCGGTGCTGATGGGCACCAGGGACTGGTACTGCATCGGCTCGTACTGGCGGGTGAACACACCGGCTTCGGTGTAGGCCAGCTGGCTGACGAAGAAGGCCATGCCCTGCTGGGCGTCGTTGGCGGTGAAGCCGCCTGGAGCCTGGCCCATGGCGCGGGCCACGTCGCCGATGTACGGCTGCAGCGCGGCGGTGCGCGAGGCGACGTACGACTTGACGGCGGCGTCGATTGCGGTTTTGTCGAACTTCATGATCAGTTTGCTCCCAGCATGTTGATTTCGATGACGCCAACGGCGCCAGCGACCACGGTTTCAGCCCAGCGTGCGCCGGGCACCGCCACGCGGCCAGCGCCAGCAGCGCCGCCAGTGGTGGAGCCCAGCTTGCCGCCCTGGGCGGTGATGAACAGCACCTGGTCGCCCTCGGTGGCGTTCTCCAGCGCGGTCACCAGAATGCGACCGAAGCGGGCCAGAGGCACCGTGTCGTACTGGCGGTAGGCCACCTCACCCGTGGTCGGGTTGTACGGGGCCGTGACGTGGCGCACCGAGATGCCGGCCACCTTGTCGGCGTCGGCGGTGATCACCTTGCAGGTGTCGTTGGCCGCGCCGCGGGCGACGGCAATGCCGTAGTCGATGACGGCAGCGTTCTCGTTCTTGCGCGTGACAGCGATGTGGGTGCTGGTGTCGGCCCAGTTGCCGGCGTAGCCGCGCGAGAGGGTGCGCCCGCCGGGGTTGTTCAGGATGTCTTCCATGGCTTCAGGCTCCTTGGGTCATGTTGGCGACGAACAGGGCATGGGCGTCCATGGCCTGGGTGGGTTCGGTCTTGCCCAGCAGCGCGGCGCCCAGGGCGCTGTCATTGCCGGATTGCTGCTCGGAGGCGCCGGCCGGGATGGCAGCGGAGACAGCGTTGAACGCAGCGCGCAGCGCGTCCGCGTCAGCGGTGGCCAGTTCCTTGCCAGCCAGCACCGCGCCGGCCACGGCCTTGGCGGTGTCGTTGGTCTTGACCAGCTCGCCGATCACCTCGCGGCGGATCTGCGCGCAGGTCTTGCCGTCGGTGGCCAGGGTGGGCACCAGGCGCTTGGCGTCGGCGATCAGCTTGGCCCAGTCGGCGACCAGGGCGTCGCGCGCTTCGGGGGTGATCACGTCCTTTTTCAGGGCGGCGATCTCCGCATCCTTGGCGGCGAGTGCGGCAGCGTGGGCAGCAGCGGCGGCCGACTGGTCGGCCTTGTGTTTCGTGTCCGCGTCGACAGCCAGTTTCAGGGCGTCGTCACGGTCTTTCAGCAGCTTCTCGATGGCTCCCGCCGCCGTGTCGGACACTTCGACAGGGATGCCATCGACTACGACTTTGCGGGTAGTCATCGGGTTGTTTCCTTGAATGGAGGGGTTGTGGTCAAGGACTCGGCAGGCCGAGCCACACCGCGCGGCTTCCACCAGTGCAAGGTGGTTGCCGCGGATGTTTCGTTGGACGCCGTCGTAGCCTTGCCCGTCCGGGGCAACGCCTGGCGTCATGTCCAGAGTGAACGTGTAGCCGTTGGAAAGCTCGTGCTTTCCGGCCTTGAGGGCGTTGATCGCCGCGCTGTCCTTGAGGACGATCTTGGCGGCCATGAAGTCGCCGGACCGGCGCACGTTGCACACGTCGCCGACTGCGTAGGTCTTCCAGTTGTCGCGCGTGACCAGCACGGGCGGGTGGTCCACCGTGACGGGCTTGCCGTCGAAGCTGGCCATGCTCTCGGGCCGGAAGACCTCGTCAGCGGGCCGATACAGGCGCACCACCTTCATGGGGTCCAGACCGTCCAGGCCCAGCTCGCTGGCCAGGTACTCCTGCACGCCGGTCCGGGCGATGTTCCCGGTCTTGATCAGGAAGCCCTCGGGCGAGTCTTCCCCGTCCGTGACCTCGATGCGGTCGGCGGCTGTGATCGTCTTCATGATGGGTCCAGGTTGAACACCGGTTCGGCGATGCACCGGCACTGGATCGGCATGCCGGGGTGCCCTTCGCTCGGAGGGTCAGACCATGCGAAGGTCCGGCCGTCCAGATCCGCGTGTTCGTCGCGCACGCGCTCATCCTGAGCTGTGCGCCAGATGTAGTGGGTGATGCCGAGGTCCTGCTGGCGAACCCGCGAAAAGTCCGAGTTCATCTTCCCGATCTGGTCCCGGGCGATCAGCTTGGCGCGGCTCTTGGTTACGCCCGTCTGCTCCTGCACCAGCTTGGCCAGCTGCGCCGAGCGCATGCCTTGGGCGAAGCCCTTCTCCACCTTCACAGCCAGGCGCTGGAAGTGCTGCACCGGGATGCTGGTGATCAGGTCGACGTTGGCCTTGGCCGCGGCCTGCACGGTTGCGTTGATCCGCTCACTGCGCGCCAGCAGGCCGGTCACATCCACCTTCGTGGATCGCCGGATGCCGTCCGACAGACGCTTGTCCACATCCCCCAGCGCGCGGCTCGCCACCTGGGCGGCCATGCGGTCGGCCTGCGCCTGCAGACCACCGAACGATCGGGCCAGCTGGGCGATGCGCTCGAGCAACCTGGGCACCTGAAAAGAGGTGCTGATTTCGGCCCGCGCCACCCGGTCGACGGCCGGCGTCTGCAGCAGCGGCAGCAGTTCGGCGCGTGCAATGCGGTCCAACTGGTCCACCAGCTGCAGAAGCTCGACCCGGTACCACGCTTCCGTGGCCTTCGACGGCTTGACCGGCCGCAGCTTGCGCACTCGCTTTCGCAGACCAGGCGCGTGCCTGATCAGTTGAGCGAGTTCGATCATTTCTGCTCTGCCGGGTCTTCGTCGTCTGGTTCAGGCTTCTTCCCAGGATCCTTGTCGTCCGGGTTCTCCGGGTCTGGAGGGTCCTCGTCGTCCACCTTCTCGGCCAGCTCATAGGCCAGCTCGACTTCTTCGTCGGTCAGGTTCTTGTACGTGCCGGCTTCCTTGAGGTCGGCGGCGATCACGCCCTCGGTGATCACACCCATCTCCAGGTACTTGGCGTCGCGCTCGGCCCGGTTCTTCTCGATCTCGGACTTCTCTTTGTCCGACATCTGCCAGAGCGATCCCAGCTCGTACCGGTAGTCGTCGGGCATGCGGCCCAGCGCCGAGCGGATCAGGATCTCGTCCAGCAGGTCCAGCTGCGGGCACAGGATCGCCTCCTGCTTGGCCTTGATGCTGTCGTAGTAGTTCCGGATCTCCGAATCGCCCGAGGCGTTCAGGCCGCCAGGCACCTGGCCATACAGGCGCGTCACCGGGATGTCGGCCGCGCCGCTCACGTCCTGCATGAACTGCTGCATGACCTTGTCCAGGCCCGAGAAGTTGTTGCCCTTCTTCTCGTAGCTCTCCTGACCGTCCAGCAGCAGCATGCGGTTGAAGCTCTTGAGCATCGCCGCGGTCTGGAAGCGCTTGATCAGCTTTTCCTCGCCACCGCGCGTGCTCACCAGATCGGCCAGGCCCTCGGCCTTGACCACATCCACGTTCGCCTCGAACAGCATCGAGGCCACTGCAGCGGTGGATGTGTCGGCGTTGGACAGCGAATCGAAAAGGTGCTGCAACTCGCTGTCGCCCCAGCGCTCGTTCTTCTCCCACGCGAAGTAGGGAAGCGGCTGGCCATCGAAGCGCAGAACCCGGGTGTGATGCACCACCACCGAGGACTCGGCCACGGTGTAGGCCTCCGGCTTGCCGAAGTTCGGGCTCTCTAGGTCGGTGGTCAGCACACCACTGGCAGACACACGGTGCCGGTCCAGAACATGGAGCCAGCGCAGCGACCCCAGGCGGATGGTGTCCAAATTCAGTGGGGTGGCCGGCGATTCGCCGTTGACGCCGATCACGATCAGGGCGCCACCGTACAGGCGGGCCCAGCGCAGCGCCTCGTTGACCTTCGCCCGCACGAACAGCGCCTTCTCGACCTGCTCGACGGCGAACATCATCTCGCCAGACTCGTCATCGAACACATGCCGGCGCCACGCGCGCGTCATGTCGTCGGCCACTACGTTCACGATCTTCTTGGCGAGCCAGGAAGTCCGGTACATGTTCTCCAGCTCGATGCGGGAGAGGTGGCGGGCGAAGCCGTATTGCGTGAAGCTGCGCTTGTCGCGCTCGGTACCAAGGCCTGCGACCACGTTTTCCAGGCCATCGGCAACCACCGGGCGCGTGGTGCGCGCGAGGGCGGCCGAGGCTGTTTTCACGTTTCGCTTCATGTCGATCAGTCGTAAAGGCTCTTGCGCTTGCCCAGCATCTCGGAAATCGCGTCGCAGAGCGGGTCCACCTGGTCGTCATGCGCGTGCGTGTCGTCGGCGGTGAAGCTCTCGCACTCGTCCACGAAGTCGGACACCCACGGAGCGCCCTCTGGGATGCACACGTAGCCGGATTCGATGTAGCTCACCACGTCCATGACGCGGGTCAGCTTGTCGGTTCCGCGCTGGATGCCGTCCACCGGAATGGATGCTTCCGTTCGCAGGTCCTGGATCAGGCCAGTACCGGACGCCTTGTCCTCCACCTTCAGCCGGCGCAGCGTCGGGGCGTGCGGGTCGGTTTCTTCCCAGGCTTTGTGCTTGGACCAGAAGGCCTTCGCGCGACGCTTGAGCTCGGGCGCCTCCCACTTCCCGCGGATCTGGTCCAGCAGGTAGATGCGCCCGTCCTCGCCCATGCCCCAACACTGGAACACGGAATAGTCGTTGCGCTCGGCCGTCTTCTGGGCCGTGTCCGCGTACATGACGCGGTAGCGCAGCGGCGGCACAACCGAATAGCGTCGGAAGTGCTCGCCCTTGATGATGTTGCCGCCCAGCAGCTTCGGGCGTTGCTGGTACTGGCCGCCGAACACGAAGGAATCCTTCTGCTCAAGCTCCAGCAGGTCTTTCAGCGGCTCCTTGTACGGCCAGTAGGAGAAGCGGCCAGCGGCATCACGCTCGCTGTCGTCCATCTCCGCGCGGTACCGGTCGTCCACCTGGTAGGTGTCGTCCACCAGCGCCGGGATGGTGATGAACTCCCAGTCACCCGGCACGTTGCCGGCCTTGATGAAGCCGGTCGGGTCTTCCTCGGCCAGCCGCTGCATGATCACGATGATCGGCGTGTCCGGGCTGGCCTTCCGGCTCTTGACCGTGGACACCAGCTTGCGGTTGGCCGCGGCGCGCTTCGTCTTGCTGTAGGCGTCTTCCACCTTCAGCGGGTCGTCGATGATGATCGCGCCCTGCCAGCCCTCGGCCATGTGACCAGCACGAAAGCCGGTGATCTGGCCGCCCAGGCTGACCGCGTACACGCCGCCGGCCTTCTTCCCCTCGTGCTCGACGTTCCAGCGCTTCTTCGACTTCGCGTCGTCGGCCACCTTCAGGGGCCAAAGCTCTTGGAACTCGTCCGAGACGACGATGTCGCGGGCGATCTGGCTGTTCAGCAGCGCCAGGTCATCCGAGTAGCTGATGTGCAGGAACCGGGCCCGCGGGTTGATCGCCAGGCCCCGGGCCATCAGGTTGATGGCGACGATCTCGGTCTTGGAGGACCCGGGCGGGACGTTGATGACGACGTTCTTCAGCTCGCCGTCCATCACCCGCTGGACCGTGTCGCAGATCAGGTGGTGGTGCCAGTTGACCCGGAACTTGATGCCCTGGCGGTGCTTGAAGAAGTACCGCGTGAAGAACAGGTGCGACTGCTCGCACATCGCCTTCGCCGCGGCGCGCTCGACCTCCGGTGTGACCTCAGTACTCCCCCGCGAGCTTGGAGACGGCGGCTTTGACTGCTTTTTCATCGACAACCGTTGTCCTGTGCTCGATGGGTCCACCCCCGGGCCCGGTCACTTCGGTCTTGTCGGTGAAGAGCTTCAGATGCTTGCCCAGCAGCTCGAGCGAACCTCGCTTGTCCCAAAACTTGATCTTGGAGGTGTATTCCACCTCGGTCGGCTCACCGCCGGGCACCCTGCTGGTCACGACCTCCACGCTGGAGATCGAGGCGGCCACCTCTTCCGGCAACTCGTGCACCGGGCGAAGCTGGCCGTCTTCCGTAAAGATCTTGCGGATGTCCGCGAAGGCCAGGCGGCCGATCTCGGACAGCACCCTCGCAGCGGTGATCCCCGTCTGCTCTGAGCGGTCCTGCATCGCGACCTGGATAGCCTGCTGGATGTCAACATTTGTCAACAGCCGCGCGCCTATCGCTCTGGCGGTCTTCTGGCTGTACCCGGCCCGGATAGCCGCTTGCGTGGCGTTCAGGTCCGTCAGGTACTCTTCCACGAAGCGGCGCTGTTTTGCGTTCAGCGCCATGGTGTTCTTTCAGATTGCCTCTTGGGCAATGGTGTCGTTCAGTCGCTCCAGAAACACCTCGGTCACCCGGGCGCCCGCCTCTTCGACGGTGAGCGCTTCGATTTCCTCGCGCGGCACGCACTGCCCGTTTCTGGAGTCGATTTCCCACTGGACGAAGATCGCCAGAAGCTGGTCGCGCGTGATGGTGATCTTGTCCATTGGGCGCCTCGAATGAGGTCGGCAAGCCATCCGCACTGCGCACGCGGCGCCGGGTCTGGCGGATGGACATGCCAGAAACGAAAAAGCCCGCACAGTGGCGGGCTTCGGTGGTGTTTGGGAGATCAGGCGGCTTGGAGCTTGCTCTCGATCAGTGCGCGTTGAGCGAGGTTTTCGGACCGGCGCTTCTCGTGCCACGCCTTTTGCTTGGCACGTTGCCGCAGCTTCGCTTCCTCGGTCATTTCTTTTCTGGGCCGACTGGCTTTGATCTGTCGGGCCATCTCCAGCTTCTTCGCGAACGGAGAATAGATGGACAGACAAGACTGCAGTGCCATTTATGAACCCAGTTTTGGTAGCGTGCCGGATTTATAACCAAAAAAAATCAGGCCGTCAATCGTTTTGTAAGGCTTCGTCCAAAACCAGTTCGGTCCGCTTGAAGTGCACGTCCAGCCCGTCGATGGCGCGCTTGAGAAGCTGGCGCCCCACCTCTGCGATCCGCTTCTGGTCGCGCTGCACGGTCGCCACCGGCACGCCGTAATACTCGGCGATCTGGATCTGCGTCAGGCCCTTGCGCTGCTTGATCGTGCCCAGGTGGCCCCAGGCCATGGCCAGCTTCGTCATGTCGTTCTGGATCGTCAGCATGGGCGCCACGTACTCCACCAGCCCACGGATGCCGGCCGCCTTGGTGGTCTGCATGCCGTAGTGGGCCCGCACCGCGTTCGCCTCCGGGTACACCAGCCGGTGCTCGGCCGACGCCCGGACCATGGCGCACTGCCCGCGGATCTCCAGCGGGGAGAGGCCGCCGAAATCGATCGTTCGTTCCTCGGCGGGGATCGTCACCCACTTCCCGGTCGCCTTCAGGTGCTCTTCGTACATCGCCTGCATGATGCTCTTGCCGGCGGCCGGCTCGAACTCGATCAGGTAGGAGAAGTGCAGCGCCTGGCTGGTGCTCTTGAAAACGGCTTGGGTCACGGTTGCTCCTGTTGGTCTGTGGTGGTGGTGTGGTGGTTCATGCGGGCTTCCTCGACTTCATGGCCGTGAGGGTCAGGACCTCCCCGGTGTCGGGGTCTATCCATTCCTCCCGGAACTCCACGCCCAGCTCGCTGGCGGCGTGGGCGGTCACGCGCTCGATGTATTCGCTGTAGCCCTTGACCCCCAGGTCTTCGGTGCTCACGCGCTGGCGGCGGCGCACCTTCTTGCCGCTGAACGGGTCCTTGAAGGTGACGACCTTCCAGCCCAGGAAGGTGGCGCGATACCACTCCTTCCAGGTCTTCATGTCGAACTGCTGGCCGTTCACGCGCGCCTCCCGGGCGATGGTCAGCAGCACGTACCCGTGCAGGTACCGGCGCTGCTTGTCTGTCTTGACATCCTCGGCGGTGCGAACTTCGACCACGGTTGCGTGCCCGGCCACGGCCAGGGCCTTGATCTGCTGCCAGACCTGGCCGACGACGCCCTTGTGAGCCTCGACCGGGTTTGCGGACAGGTGGAAGGTGGCAGCGGTCATGCTTGGACCTCCGGACCGCGGGTGAACCGCACCTTAACCATGCCGCCGATCTCGCCCTTGACGTAGGGGTGGATGCGGAAGCGCTTGTCGTTGACGCCCAGGGCCTCGGCGATGCCATCCCGTCCACTCTTGAAGGCCGCGATCAGGTTGTCGTCGTCGCGCGCGCGGCGGTCTGGCGGGTAGAAGTCGATCCAGACGTGCACATCCCCATCCCAGTCGATGGCGGCGCGCGACTGCTTCGTCAGGATGTAGCAGGCGTCCCGGTACTTGGCCTTGATCGGAGCGGCACGGCGCCAGTGCGTTTTCCGGTTCGGGTTCAGCTCGGCCGGCGGCCACGGAAGGGTGATTTCGGTCACGCGCGAACTCCCCAAGACGGCATCAGGTACAGCACTTCGGACTCGCTCAACGGCGTTTCGTCGGCTTCCGGGGCTCGGACTCCGGCCCACATTCCGGGCCAGGATCGAAGCAGTCGTCCCGCTTCGCCCACGCGCGGAGATCCGCCTCGGCGTGGCCATACCGCATCCAGTCGGACAGCACAGTCTGCCGGCGTGCAGTGAGTTGATCCGGCGTGATCGGGTGCCGGCGCAGGTTGCGGATCAACCTCGCCCCACACCACAGGCATGCCGGGTCGTACATCCGGTGATCCGGCGATTCCTTCGCAGCGGTACAGCATTCGCATGTCATGCCTCCACCGGTTGACGCTGGGCGAAGCGCCCGGAAGGCTTCACAGGTGCCGGCCCGCGCGGCTCCGGCCGCTGCTTGCGCTCACCGATGCGGTGCAGCAGCTCCAGCAGCATGCGGTCGGCGTAGGGCTGTGCGTTCTCGAAGGCCTGGGGCTGGCAGAAGGTGTCGGCCTCTTCCCAGAACTTGGCCGCGAACCCGCGCCAGTCCTGGTTCGCCGCGTCCATCTTCCGCACGTCCTGCACTAGCATCAGCAGCCAGTCATGCCCGTGCAGGCCCTGGGTGATGTGCTGCCACCGGTCTGCCGGCGCGAAGGCGTGGGCAAAGCACAGCCAGCCGGTGCCCGCGTTGTTGATCGTGGCCCTGCACTTGCAGCCGTAGGCGCCGCAGCGCGTCGGGTCCTTGTCGGCCGCCGCTTCCTGCGGCTCGTCGCGGCGCTTGTACGCCGTGCGGCGGAATCCCTCGCTCATTTGGCGGCCCTCCGGTCGTTGTCGTAGTTGCCTTCCCAGACCTTGAGGAAGTTGGTCGGCAGGAACAGCCAGTCGAAGTTGCACGACTGCCACTTGCCGTTGCGGCCGGACAGGAAGTCGGAAGCGTTCACGCGCTGGAAGAAGGCCCGGAAGAGCTCGACGCCGTCCGCCTGGTCCTTGAACTTGGAATCGGCATCGACCTCGCGCCAGCGGGCCGTCAGGTGCTTGCGTCGGGTGTCGTTCAGCGACATGACGCGGGGCAGCGTCGGGCACTCAGCGTGAAACACCTCGACCAGCTCGACTGCTGGGCACGGGATGCGATGGGATTTCAGATCGACCACCTGGGCCGGCTTCGCGTCGGCATCGCCGGCAGGCGATCCGACAAGCGCCGAAGGCGCAACTGGTCCAAGGTCCAATTCCCTTCCTTGATCCTTTGGTCCTTGGTCCATATCCAACGGGGAGGATTCGCGAGGATTCGCGAGGATTCGCGAGCCTTCATCGATAGATGGCAATTTGGACGGCGTCGGCTTGTCAATCTTCTGATGTGACAACCACTTGGCGATTTCCACGTATGCAGCGCCGTCCACCATGTAGCGGGCGATGCAGCCCTCGCGCTCCAACTCTTCCAGCCAGCCACCGATCAGTCCGGGCGCGTCGTCGTCGTAGGGGAAAAGAAGGCTCGCGAGCATTCGCGAATTCCCGCGAAGCCTCCCCGAGTCGTCGGCAATCGTCCAGAGCATCACGAAGCAGAGCCGCGCATCTCGCGACACATTGCCCATGCTTTCCGACTGTGGAAACTCTGGCTTGATCGTGCGAATTCGCGCCATCAGGCGGCCTCCCTCATATATTCCGGCTCGTCCAGGTCGGTGCGCCGCAATCCGCTTCGGATACGACTGACATTCGATTGGGCGATGCCGTACCGCTGCGCAATGACGCTTTGCGTTTCGTTTGACTCACGGATCTCAATGACCTGCTCTGGCGTCAACTTCGTGTGTGGAAGCCTGAAGCCTTTCGCCTGACGACGCTTCGACACCTTGTCATCAGAGTTCGCGGCGGGGTCTCCAGTGAACAGGTGGTCAGGGTTGCAGCACAGGGGGTTGTCGCAGCGGTGAAGAACCTGCTCGTCCCGACTCAGCTTGCGGACGGCTGTCTCAAAAGAGGCTCGGTGCGCCAGCACAGAACGGCCGCTGACGCGAATTTGTCCGTACCCATTGCTGTTCAAACAGCCGGTCCAATTCCAGCACCCGTTCTCTTGAACGGCGATATGTGCGGCGATGCGCTCCGCCAGGGTCCCCGTCGCATAGACGCGTCCGGCGCGTGTTGTCACTGGCATTCTTCGACCTCCTCGAACTGAAACAACGTCGGCATGGAGAACTCGCGCTCGGCCGCCTGCAGGTAGTGCACCTGGTCCTTGAAGTACGCGGCGTTGAGCTCGGAGCCGGCGGCCAGGCGACCCTTCTTGATCGCGCGCACGCCCACCGTGCCCAGGCCGTGGAACGGGTCATAGACCACCTCGCCGGCCATGCTGTAGCGCTCGATCAGGCGGTCCACGATGTCGAACTGCAGCGGGCAGACGTGCTTCTCGACCGCGCGGTTGGCCTGCTCGCCGTTGAGCGTGCGCATGCGGTTGATGTCGTGCCAGACCTCCGGGTGGTGCGACCCGGGCGCCAGGCTCATGAAAGTGGACGGCAGCGCGTTGCGGGCCAGCAGCTGCTCGCCGATGCTCACGTGCTTGTCGTAGTCGTAGACGTTGCGCAGGCTGTCGTCGGTGAAGAACTTGGCCAGCTTCGCCGGGCCCATGGCCGCCATCTCGTCGGCGGTCAGCAGGCGGTTGCCGCTGGAGCGCCAGAAGGCGTGCGCATCGACCTGCCAGCGCGCCAGGCTGTACTCGGCCTTGTCCTTGCGGATCGGCGTGTCGGCGTAGCCGCGGGATCGATCGGTCTGGGGCTTGTGGAACAGCAGGATGTACTCGGGCGAGCCCACGCCCATCTTGGAGCCGTCCTTGCACATTTCCGTGTAGCCCAGGCGGTACGTCTGGTTGTTCTCGCGCACCACGTCGGTGATCACGGTCACCATGCCCATGTAGTCGAACCCGTGCTTGATGCCGTGGAACAGGGCTTCCGCGTGAAACGGGCTCACGGTCGGGATGCCGGCGCCGGTCACGTTGCCGAAGTTGATCCGGTCCTTGACGTGGCAGGCGTAGATCCGGCCGGGCTTGAGGATGCGCAGCAGTTGGGGCGTCAGGAAGTCCATCTGGGCCCAGAAGTGCGCGTTGTCCTCGGTGTGGCCGAAATCGTTGTAGCTGGGGCTGTACTCGTAGTGGTTCGCGAACGGGATGGACGTGACGATCAGGTCCACCGAGTTCTCGGGGCGGCCGGCGGCCTCGGCAACGCAGTCGTTGTGCGCCACGTCGAAGCGCTCGCCCTTGACCGCGGTGCGCGTGCAGCCGATGGTGCGCGCCAGCGTGTCCTGCATGGCCAGCTGCGACAGGCCATAGGTGCGGATGATCTCGGCCATCTTGGCCTGCATCTCGTTGTGCTGGTCCCACTTCTGCTTCAGGGTGGCCAGCACCTCGCGCTCGGCCTCGGTGTGCACGATGTCGATGCGCACGTCCTCGGTCTGACCGAAGCGCTGCACCCGGTGGATCGCCTGAATGAAGTCGTTGAACTTGAACCCGATGCCGGCGAACACCTCGCGGTGGCAGTGGCGCTGGAAGTTGCAGCCGCTGCCGGCGATGATCGGCTTCGTGGACAGGATCCGGTGCTTGCCGTCGCTGAAGTCCACGATGCGCTGCTCGCGCTCGTCCAGATCCTGCGTGCCCCACACACTCAGGGCCTCGGGGATCGCCTGCTGGATGGCGTGCCGCTCGTCCTCGAGGTCGTGCCAGACAATGAAGTGATCGTCCGGCGCCTCGGCTACCAGCTCGCGCACCTTCTCGACGCGCGCAGGCATGCTGTTGCGCTTCTCGGTCGCAGCAGCACTCAGGCCCAGGGCGACGTCGGGAATCAGCAGCCCCTGCCCGTTCTTCTCGTTGCCGGCGGCTTCGTAGTCGCTGGGCACCTCGTGGTACCGGACGTCCAGGGCCGGAAGCACGTAGCCATCATCCGAGTGGCCGAGGTCGCTCGGGCGCTGGATGAACACCGCCCAGCTGGCCACCCACAGCCAGAACTCCTGTTCCTTGTGCGGGTACAGCGTCAAGTTGCCAGCCTTCTCGCTGTCGCGCTGGAAGAAGCGCGTCAGGGCCTGGCCGGTGTCCATGACGCCCAGGTAGCCGGCGTAGTGGATCAGCTCTTTGAACCGGTTCGGGCTCGGGGTGGCCGTGGCCACGAACTTGAACTCGACGCCAGCGAAGGCCGGCAGGAACTCCTGATAGGTCTTGCTTCCGTAGCTGCGCAGCACGCTCGCCTCGTCAAGGCTGGTCGCCCGGAAGCGGCCCGGGGTGACCTTGCCCTCGCGCACGCTCTCGTAGTTCGTCATGTAGACGGTAGCCGGGTCATCGATCTCGGCGTCCGAGCGGATGAAGCGCAGCGACATGGAGCAGTCGCCACGGAAGCGCTCTTCCACCTCGCGCGTGAACTCCTGGCGCACGCCCAGCGGCGCGACCTGCAGCCGGAAGGCGTCCGGGTGGCGAATTCCGATCTGGCGCATCAGCTCGAGCTGCGTGGCCGTCTTGTGCAGGCCGAAGCTGGCGAAGATCGCCCGGTTGCCGCCCTTGGCCGCCCACTTCACGATGTCGCGCGTGTGGGGCTTCAGCGCCGGGTTGATCTGCTCCAGGGGGACGTCGAACCCGTCGAAGCTGGCCAGCTTGATCTTTTTGCGCAAGAAGGCTTCGTATTCGCCTAGAATTTCAGCAGTCATGGTCGGTTCCTTTCGTGTTGACCGTGGTTAGGAGGCCCGCTGTTCCACCAGCGGGCTTTCGTTTTTCTGGGGTTCCGGGCGCACCAGCAGGTACTCGTAGAGGCCGTGGCCGAGGTGCTTTTTGGCGATCTGGTGCCCGCCGAAGATCGGAGCCGTGATGCGCGACCAGCGGCGGCCAGTCGCGATGTCATGGATGCAGGTGCGGGAAACCCCGTACGCAGCGGCCAGTGAGTCCATCTGCGCGGAACCGGATGCAAGGCGCCGGGCAATAACGATCACGTCGCTGTCTTTGAGCTTCGCCATGCCGTTCTTTTCGCCCGGGTTCATGCGGCCTTTTTCAGCACCGTCTCGCATGTTTTCGAGGTGCGTCCCGACAAACAGGTGGCCCGGGCGCACGCACTTTGGGTTGTCGCACTTGTGGCAAATCTCAACCCCAGCCGGGATCGGGCCGTTCTCCAGCTCATAGGCGACCCGGTACGCCTTGAGAATCACGCCGCCGACATTGATGTGACCGTACCCGCGACGGCCGTCATGCGCCGCTGTCCATTCCCAGCATCCATCCCCTGGGTGTTTGTGAACCTTGCTCCACAGACGGTCAGCGAGCGAGATCTCTGCGCGATGCGGTGCGTCCATGTTGGCACCACGGCGCGCGCGGGACAGGTGCATCTGGCAGTAGCCGCCAGAGTGGTGTTTCCGCTCGCAACCAGGGTGCGAACAGGTCTTCATGGAGGCGCTCATGCTGCTTGCCCCTTGATCTGAGCGATGGTCTGCAGCAGGTCGGGCAGCATTGCTTCCAACTTAGCAACCACACGCTGATTCCGGGCTGCATCGCTGTCCATGTACTTGGCGGCCAGGTACTCGATCACAGCCGGGGCATCACCAGTGCTCACCAGCCAGGATTCGAGGTCGTCCAGGTTGAAGCGCTGCGTGTCGCCTTCGGCCGGGTTGAGTTTGCGGCTCAGCGTGCTGGGCGCCATGTCCATGTCGGCCGCCTGCGTCTTCATGGGCTTGGTGACCATGGCGGATGCGCGGTGCGCCACGAACGCGCGCAAGGTCTGGAAACGCTCCGGCAGCGCCGGCTCAAAGTTCAGCGTCAGCTGGCTCATCAAGCACTCCTTGGAAAGTGACCGCAACGGCTCTTGCCGTCTGTTGCCATCTCAGCGGCGGCCAAAAAAAACACAGTGGAGTCATGCGACACATCCACGACCTCGCCCTTGAACTGCTGTCCACGCTGCTGGCGCAAGCCGGTACAGTGGGCAGCTCCACCATCCACCTCGGAGACGCCGATGTATGCGGACCTGCCAGCGACACACCCGCTCAAGCCCCGGACGAAACAGGACCTGGAGCGGTTCTTCTCGGTCGTGATCTCGGAACTCACCGGCCACAAGGCCCAGGTGCACATGGACAACCTGGAGATGACCGGAGAGAGGCTGGACGTGCGCATGGGGATGACCGTTCGCTTCCGTGGGCCGGAAAAGCTCGACTGAGCCGGTCAGGCGGCTTTGAGGGTCTTGTGGCGCTTTGGCTCTGGCAGATCGGGCCAGATCAGCCAGTAGTCATCTGGTCGCAGCTCCTGGCGAGTGACTGCTCCGCCTGTTGCTCGCTCGATGGCCACGCAGCGCTCAATCGGGACGGGACGTTCGCCAGTCCGCCACTGCTGAACGGTTGGAGGGGCGACACCGAGAAGGCGCGCAAGGGATGCTTGCCCGCCCACCTTGTCGCATGCCGATTGGATAAGGCTCTTCTGTGTCATGGCGCGCATGATAAGGCCGCGCCTTACGTCCGTCAACAGGAATTGCCTAACGCACCCGACGAAAGGCAGCATTAGGCAATGCTTACTGGTGAAAAACTGGGTCAGGCCATTGCCGAGGCCATCAAACGCAAGGGCGTCAGCCAGCGCTCCGTCGCGGCGCACTTTGGCGTGAAGCCCCCGTCAGTTCAGGACTGGATCAAGCGGGGGACCATCGACAAGGCGAAGCTGCCGGAGCTGTGGTCCTTCTTCGCTGACGTGGTCGGCCCTGACCACTGGGGCATTTCTCAAAAGGACATGGCCAACATGGGCGGGGTCCACGAGAACGTGTCGGAAGGCCCCAACCAGAACGGCCCATACCCGCTGATCTCTGACGTGATCGCCGGCAATTGGGCCGAGCTCTGCGACAACTTCCACACGGGAGACGCCGAGGATTGGATTGCGTCCACGAAGAACCTCGGCCGCTGCGGCTACATGCTGCGCGTGTACGGGAAGTCCATGGAGAACCCGGGCGGCCGCTACTCATTCCCGGACGGGATGATCCTGCACGTCAACCCGGACCTGGAGCCCATGCCGGGTCAATTCGTGATCGTGCGGCGGGAGTCCACGAAGGAGGCGACCTTTAAGCGGTATGTGCTGATCGAGGGAAAGCCCTTCCTCGAAGCCATCAACCCAGACTGGCCGCGGGAACTGAAGTACCTGGCTCTGCAGCCTGGGGACGTGTGGTGTGGCGTGGTGGTCGATGCCTCCATCGGGTCGCTGCCGTAGCATTAGGCTTTCAACAGGGAGGGAATGAGGATGAAGCCGTGGGTAAAGTGGACGCTGATCGGCCTGGTTGGCATGGCTGCGCTCGGAAAGGTGGTTGAGGCGACCAGATCGCCCGAGGAAAAGGCCGAAATCGAGGCCAAGAGATCGGCCGAAGCAGCGCAGCGGGCCGCCGACAAACAAGCAGCCGAGGCGGCCAAGCAGAAGGAAGCCGAAGCCAAGGCCGCAGCTGAGCGTGAGTCGTTCAAGCAGTCTGTCGCCACGCTCCCGAAGTACTCCGCTCGTGAGATCGCTGCCGACTATGAGGCAAACACTGTTGCGGCGGATCAGAAGTACAAGGGCAAGTCCTTCAAGGTGACTGGAAAGATCACGGACATCAACACGGGTGTGACCGGCAATCCCTACATCGTCCTGGCCGGTGTGAACATGTTCCTGGGCCCGCAGCTGCACTTCAGCAAGGACTATCTGCAGGCGATCTCGACCGCCAAGAAGGGGATGACGATCACGGTGCTGTGCGAAGGCGGCGGGGACGTGGTGAAAACCCCCATGCTTCAGGACTGCCACTTCCTACCGCCTGACATGCGCAACTGACCATGCACCGCTTCTGGCGCCGTTACCTGCCTTGGATCTGGGTGTTCTGGGCCGTGGTTGGGGTGGTGTACGCAATCCTGAGTTTTTTAACAGTGTGACGAAAACCGTAAAAGGCGACGGATATCCGATAACCGGCGAACTTCCAGCCATTTACTGAGTCACAATTCGCCCAAGGTATAGCGACTGCTATACCTTCCAAATCCCTCACGTGATCGAGCGAACAATGCAAATCTTCGACCTGAAAGGCACACCCCGTCGCGCCTTTTCTCGCGGTTTGTCTCGCGGCCTCGGCGCGCCCGTCTTGATCTATTCGAGCTACGACCTGCCTGAGGAACTCGAACCCCAGTACATGCCCGTGTCCAACCCAGCGGCCAAGACGTCAGGCATCAAAGGTGATTGGCTGCGCGTTGGGCATTTGATCCGAGAAGCTTACAAGGCGCACGCACCAGCAAATGGCTAAACCGCCTCGCTTGCGGCCAGCTCAGAACGCAGCACCCCTCCCCCGCGTTATCTCGACAGCCATGAAGGCCCACTCTGGGCCTTTACCCGCTCCAGAAGATCTGGCGCGTTACGACGACCTTCTGCCAGGGACCGCAGAGCGCATCATTACGATGGCCGAGCGAGAGCAGAACCATCGCCTATCCATGGAGAGGGAGGCCATGGAGGCTGATCACAGGCATCGAAACGAGGTCATCGCAGCGCAGCAGAAGAATGCCAAGAGCGTCTTCCGAAGCGACATGGCAGGGCAGTTGCTGGGCGGAGCAATCGCCCTCGGTTGTGTGGCGGGAGCTATCGTCAGCGTGCTCTACAACGCCCATCCCACAGTCACGATTGCGTTCGTGAGCCTGCCAGTCGTTGGCATCATCAAGGCCGTTCGGAACTTCACTCCTTCCAAGAACGACAAGTAGCAGCCGGACACCGGCACTCCATACAAGCCCGCCGCGTGCGGGCTTTTTTGCGCCCACGAAATGACCGTTCGTCGGAAAGGCTGCGCCTCACATTGAAATAAGGCTTTGCCTGTTGACATAAATAAGGCCGAGCCTTACAGTCTCTCCATGCCGCAAACGAAGCGGCCAACCACAGGAGAGACGCAGATGGAAGCACTGATCGAACGCCGGGAAGCTGGCCCCGCCTGGATGGACAAGACGTCCGACCAGTACGCGCCGGACGTTGAAGCAGCAGAAGCCTCGGCCGCCCGCATTGGCCTGGCTATGGAGCTGGGCGCCGTGATCGCCAAGGGCGACGCGAACGGCCTGTGCAGCTTCGCCACCGTGACCGACTGGG
This sequence comes from Hydrogenophaga pseudoflava, assembly GCF_031020795.1. Lineage (GTDB taxonomy): Bacteria > Pseudomonadota > Gammaproteobacteria > Burkholderiales > Burkholderiaceae_C > Hydrogenophaga > Hydrogenophaga pseudoflava_A. Next base: position 67,085 of record NZ_JAVHJP010000004.1, on the reverse strand, counting down.
ATGCCGTGCGCCGCCAGCCGGTGGACCCCAAGACTGCGACCGCCCTGCCCCGCCGCGCGCAGACCCTGGCCGAGGTGCTGATGGAGTCGGTCGACGGCTACCCGGAAACCTCGACCCAGCTGATCCAGCTGCTGCTGAACGCCTGCGCTTCCAGTGACACGGACCTCGCCATGCAGGCCGGGGCCCTGCGCGACCAGCTCGCGGCCAAGTGGGTGGAGGTGCAACTGTGAGCGCCGATGTCAAGCAGCTGCGTGCCCAGGCTGTGGCCCGCAACCTCCTGAACCGCGTGGACACCACCGACCTTGGCCCGCGCGATGGCGTGAGCGTCGGCGGTTGCCGCACCGACCGCGAGACCACCACCAAGACCGAGTTTCAGAACGGCGTGACCGTGCTTGAAGTCGTCGTCTGGTTCGTTGCCGGTGGCCTTACGGCCCTGGTCATCACGCCCGACCTGGGCGGCCTGATCTGGAGCTTCCTCAAGTGATCGTCTACCGCCTCACCCGCTTCTACATGCGCAGCGGCACGCCGCTGATCCCCGCCATCCGCAAAGCCATCAAGACCGCCTCGCGCGGCTTCTGAAAACCGAAAGCGACCTATGAGCAACGAACGAGAAACAGAGATCGTGACCGCTGACAGCGGGACTGTCGCCATGCTCGCCCGCGGCGAGATCGACATGCAGATCGCCACGGCGCACAAGTACCCGCGCAGCATCGTCAACTTCCGAAACGAAGTGCTGCAGATGGTGACCCTGAACGAACAGATCGCAGGGGAATGCATCTACGCCCTGCCCCGTGACGGCAAGACCATCGAGGGCCCCAGCGCCCGCTTCGCCGAGGTCATCGCAAGTGCCTGGGGCAACAGCCGGGCCGGCGCTCGCGTGGTGTCGGACCAGGGCGAGTTTGTGACAGCCCAGGGCGTGTTCCACGACCTGCAGCGCAACGTCGCCATCACCTACGAGGTGCAGCGCCGGATCGTTGACAAGAACGGCCGCCGATTCAAGCCCGACATGATCGGCGTGACCGCGAATGCAGCGTGCTCCATCGCCTTGAGAAACGCCATCCTCAAGGGTGTCCCGAAGGCGTTCTGGTCCGAGATGTACGAGTCCGCCCGCCGCACGGTCATGGGCGACATCAAGACGCTGGCGAACCGCCGCGCGGAAGCCCTCGCCGTTTTCCAGCGCTACGGCGTGCAGCCTGGCCGTGTCTTCGCAAAGCTGGGCGTCGCTGGCGAACAGGACATCACCTTGGAGCACCTGGTCGTGCTCCGCGGGATCGTCACCGCGATCAAGGACGGCGACACCACTGCAGAGCAGGCCTTCTCCGACGAGGCCACAAGCCAGCCGCCCAGCAGGCCGACGCCACCGACATGGACTGACGCCGACTTTGCACCCCAGGCCGAGCGCTGGGCGAAGGCTGTCGCCGCGGGCTCCAAGACCGCCGACGAGATCCTGACGCTGGCCCGCAGCAAGGGCGCACTGACGCCCGAGCAGGAAGCACAGATCAAGGCCTTCAAGAAGGCGCCGGCCGCCGACGTGACCGACGTACAGCCCAAGGGCGATGCGCCCGCGCCGCAGCCTGCCACCGCTGGCGCCGACGACGGCGATCTGCCTTGGAACGACTGAACCCTACCCACTGGAGCACACGAAATGGCAAAGACCTACCCCACCCCCGCTGGCTTTTCTGACAAGCAGTACTCCCCCATCGCAATGACGCCGGTTCAGTCCAACCAAGTTGCCGCCGTCGGCTACGACGCTGCCACCAAGACGCTGGCCGTCACCTTTACTCGCGGCCCCGGCCACATCTACCACTACCCGAACGTGGAAGAGAAGACGCACCAGGAGTTCATGGCTGCTGAGTCGAAGGGCACGTTCTTCGGCAAGCACATCAAGGCTCTGCCGTTCGAGAAGTTCCATGCACAGAACAAGGCCGCCGAAGCCTGACCACCCCACGGAGAACACCATGAACATGACCTTCCACGACTTCGCCCAGGGCTCGCCCGAGTGGCACCAGCACCGCGCAACCCACTTCAACGCCAGCGACGCGCCGGCCATGATGGGCTGCAGCCCGTACCAGACCCGCACCGAACTGCTGGCCAGGATGAAGACCGGCATCAGCGCCGAGGTGGACGCAGCCACGCAGCGCCGCTTCGATGACGGCCACCGCTTCGAGGCACTGGCCCGGCCGCGTGCTGAGAGGATCATCGGCGATGACCTGTACCCGGTGACCGGCTCGCGCGGCGAGCTGTCGGCCAGCTTCGACGGCCTGACGCTGGACGGATCCACCGCCTTCGAGCACAAGTCGCTGAACGACGATCTGCGCCGGGCCATACCGGAAGGCGACCTCGGTATTGGCGACTCCGAAGTCGGCGGCGCGCTGCCCCTGCAGTACCGCGTGCAGATGGAACAGCAAATGCTGGTGTCCGGTGCCGCGCGCGTGCTGTTCATGGCGTCGAAGTGGGACAGCGACAGCGTGACGCTGATCGAAGAGCGCCACTGCTGGTACGAGTCGGACGCCGAACTTCGCGCCAAGATCGTGGCCGGCTGGGAGCAGTTCGCCAAGGACCTGGCCGAGTTCAAGCCATTCGCAGCCGAAGCGCCGAAGCCCACCGGCAAGGCCCCTGAATCCCTGCCAGCGCTGCGCATCGAGGTGACCGGAGCTGTCACCGCGTCCAACCTGTCCGAGTTCAAGGCCCAGGCGCTGGCGGTGTTCCAAGGCATCAACCGCGACCTGCAGACCGACGACGACTTTGCCAACGCCGAGGCGACGGTGAAGTGGGCCAAGGGCATCGAGGACCGGCTGTCCGCCGCGAAGGAATCCGCGCTGGCGCAGACCGAGAGCATCGACACCCTGTTCCGCACCATCGACGACATCAGCGCCGAAGCGCGCCGCGTACGGCTCGACCTGGACAAGCTGGTGAAGGCCCGCAAGGAAGCGATCAAGTCCGAGATCGTGGCCGGTGGCGTGGCCGCCCTGGCGAAGCACATCCGCGAGCTGAACGCGGCCATGCCCAAGGACTTCATGCCCATGGTGCCCGCTGACTTCGGTGGCGCCATCAAGGGTCTGCGCACGGTCGATTCGATCCGCAACGCGGTCGACACCGAGCTGGCCCGGACCAAGATCGCCGCCAGCGAGATCGCCAACCGCATCCACGCGAACATCGGCCGGCTGGACGCCGCGAACGCCCCGATGCTGTTCGCCTACGACATGCAGGCCCTGGTGCTGAAGCAGCCCGACGATCTGGCCGCGGTCATCGCCCAGCGCCTGGCCGCCGAGCAGCAGCGCAAGGAAGCCGAGCGCGAGCGCATCCTGGCGGAAGAGAAGGCCCGGGAAGCCCGCGAGCAGGCCAATGAAGCAGTGCGCGCAGCGCAGTCCGCGGCGGCATCAGCACCAGCCCCGGAGCAAGCAAAGACGCGGCTTCCGGTCGAATCCGCACCGGTTTCAGCACCAGCAGCAGCACCCATCAGCACCGACAGCGGCGCCCGCCTGACGCTGGGCCAGATCAACGACCGACTGGCGCCCATCAGCATCACCGTCGGTGGCCTGTCCACCCTGGGCTTCGAGCCGGTGGCGGTGGTCAAGGCCGCCCGCATGTACCGCGAGTGCGACTTCGGCGCCATCTGCCGCGCCATCAGCGAGCACGTCCTGGCCGCTGCTGAACAGATCGCGGAGGCCGCATGAGCAAGACCAGAGCCTGCGATGAAAACCTATTCCTCAACGATGTGGCCGGTCACCAAATGATCGTCATGCGAGAGGATGGTGTGAATCGCCACATCCGATTCCGTCGCCCGTCCGGAAGCTCGTACTGGTTCGACCTGATCACGTGGGACGGAACACTGTGCATCGACGGTGACATGGGCACTTTCGTGTTCCGTCGCTTGCACGACATGTTCGAGTTCTTCCGGACTGACCGGGAATACCTTGAGAGCAAGGGCGCCAAGCTCGCCATCAATCCCGGCTACTGGAGCGAGAAGCTGCGCGCCCCGAACAGCCGGCATGCCGAACAGTACAGCGCAGACTCGTTTCGCCAGCACGTCAAAGAAGCGTTTGACGACTGGGTGAAGACCAGCCAGCCAGACGAAGAGGACAGCACCGAATCCGAGCGCGACCAGTTCCACGACGACAAGAACACGCTTTGGTCTGCCTTGGAGGACGAGGTGTTGAGCGTCGCCGACGACGGAGATATTCGCTCCTACGACGCTGCACGCGAGTTCAAGTGCGACCGGGTTCCTGGCTTCCACATGCATGACTGCTGGGAATGGAACTGCCGGGAATACACCTTCCACTTCCTGTGGTGCTGCTACGCCATCGCTTGGGGCATCAAGACCTACGACAACGCCAAGGCCACCGGCCAGAAAGGCGGTGCGTGATGCCCACCCACTACGACGAGACGCTGCTGGAGCGCTACCAGCGCGAGGCCCAGGTGGACGAGCGCATCGCGGCGCGCTTCAAAAGCGTGTCCTGCTCGCAGTGCGGTCAGAGCTTCGGCCCGGGTGACTGCGGGTTTTCGCACTGCGCTGACCACGAGGTCCAGCACCTCCCCGCAGACGACACGGAAGGGGGCGCGGCATGCTGAGTTCCCAGTACCTGCTCGGCATTGCCGACGAGCTGGTGGTCGATCTGTTCGCAGGCGGTGGCGGTGCCAGCACCGGCATCGAGCTGGCCATCGGCCGCCACGTCGACATCGCCATCAACCACGACCCCGAGGCCGTGAGCCTGCACGAGGCGAATCACCCGCAGACCCGGCATTTCGTGTCCGACGTGTTCGAGGTGGACCCGCACGCGGTCTGCGGCGACCAGCCCGTGGGCCTGCTCTGGGCCAGCCCGGACTGCAAGCATTTCAGCAAGGCCAAGGGCGGCAAGCCCGTGTCCAAGAAGATCCGCAGCCTGGCCTGGGTGGTGGTGAAGTGGGCCGCCGCGGTGCGCCCGCGCGTCATCTGCCTTGAGAACGTCGAAGAGTTCCAAACCTGGGGACCGCTGGGCCCGGACAACCGGCCGTGCCCACAGCGCAAGGGCCAGACCTTCCAGCGCTGGAAACGCCAGCTTGAGCGCATGGGCTACGTGGTGGAGCACCGCGAGCTGCGCGCCTGCGACTACGGCGCCCCGACGATCCGAAAGCGCCTGTTTCTGGTGGCCCGCTGCGACGGCCAGCCCATCGTCTGGCCCGAGGCCACGCACGGCGCGCCCGACAGCCTGCCGGTGCGCCAGAAGAAGCTCAAGCCCTGGCGCACGGCCGCCGAGTGCATCGACTGGAGCGTGCCAGCGCCCAGCATCTTCGAGCGCGAGCGCCCGCTGGCCGATGCTACGTGCCGGCGCATTGCAAAGGGGATCATGCGGTACGTGGTGGACGCGGCCGAGCCGTTCATCGTGCACGGCGCCGCGCCGTTCCTGACTGAGCACGCGAACGCCAGCACGCAGCGCACGTTCCCCGCCGACGAGCCGCTGCGCACCCAGGTGGCCCAGGTCAAGGGCGGCCACTTCGCCCTGGTCGCGCCCACCCTTGTGCAGACCGGCTACGGAGAACGCGAAGGCCAGGCGCCCCGCGCGCTGGACCTGGGCAAGCCGCTGGGCACCGTGGTGGCCGGGCAGAAACACGCCCTGGTGCAGGCCTTCCTGGCGAAGCACTACACGGGCGTCGTCGGCAGCGACCTGAACGACCCCATGGCCACCGTCACCAGCGTGGACCACCACAGCTTGGTGGCGGCGCACCTGGTGCACATGGGCCACGGCGAACAGTGCAGCAAGGGCAAGAAGCGCTGGAGCGACGGCACGCGGGACGTGGCCGCGCCGCTGAACACGGTCACCGCCAGCAGCGTGCCGGCCGGCGTCATCACCAGCCACCTGTGCAAGCTGCGCGGCGACAACGTGGGCAGCGGCACCGACGAACCCCTGCACACCATCAGCGCGCAGGGCACCCACCACGCCGATGTGCGCGCCTTCCTCGTGAAGTACTACGGCACCGACCAGGACCCGCAGTTGGCCGAGCCGCTGCACACGGTCACCACGAAGGACCGCTTCGGGATCGTCACCGTCAAGGGCGAGCCCTACGCCATCGTTGACATAGGCCTGCGCATGCTCACCCCGCGCGAGCTGTACCGCGCCCAGGGCTTCCCGGAGTCCTACGCCATCGACAAGGGCGCCGACGGCCGCCCGCTCACAAAAACCGCCCAGGTGCGAATGTGCGGCAACAGCGTGTGCCCGCCACTGGCCCGCGCGCTGGTAGCAGCGAACTACACCGAGGCGCAAGCCATGAGGGCAGCAGCATGAGCTTCAAAGTCCCCGAGAAATACCGCGTCACCACCGGCCAGTTCCGCACGACGCAAGAGCAGCACGGCAACAACGGCGCGTTCTTCATCCCGACGCGGCCTGGGCGCGATCCGTTGCGTGTCATCGCCAGCGACATGGGCGGATGGGAACACGTCTCCGTGAGCCTGCCGGACCAGTGCCCGAGCTGGGAACTGATGTGCAAGGTGAAGTCCTTGTTCTGGGACGACGAGGACTGTGTGATGCAGCTTCACCAGCCGCGTTCTCAGTGGGTGAACAACCACAGCTTTTGTCTGCACCTCTGGCGGCCAACAGACGGCCGGGTCATCCCGACACCGCCCCAGCTCATGGTCGGCATCCCAGAGATTGGGACGCTGGTCTGACTTCCCCCGGCCCAGCCACCAACCAGCCGAACACCAGACCCTGGGCCGCTTTTTCTACCCCAACCGACACACATCATGAACATCACCATCGACTTTGAAGGCGCACTGCAGCGCGCCCTGCAGCCCGAAACCATCAACCCGATCCTGGACAAGCACATCGGAAAGGCCATCGGCGACGCCATCGAGGAAGCCACGGGCTGGAAGTCCGAGTTCCGCAAGGCCGTGACCGAGCAGTTGAAGGCGGCGATCCCGCACGGCTTGCGGGAAGACGAGGCCATGAAGTTCGCCCACATCCTGAACGCTGCCATCCAGAAGCTGGTCGGCGATGTGAACAACGCCAGCGTCAGTGCAGCCATCAACCGCGCCACCAGCAGCCTGCTGCCCAACATCCCGGAGCGCATGAAGCTGTCCGAGTTCGCCGCAACGCTGCGCGACGGGCTGCACAAGGAGCGTCACGAGCCGTTCTATGCCTATATGGAAGCCACGGATTACGGAACGACCTACATCTACTTCGACCAGGAGGAGCGGCCGAACAGCAGCTCACGCCACACAGACCGCGAGGGAATGAAGTACCGGGCGGACTATCGCTTGGCGGTGGACAAGGATGGCCGCGTCTACTCGCTGCGCTTCGAGGGCACCAACGTGACGCCAGCATCCCTGCCGAACGTGGTGGGTGGGTTCGACGCCACCATCATGGCCTTCTACGTCGGCCGCACGACGCTGGAAATCGACATGGACGACGACGACCTCGAAAGCCTGTCTGCCGAGCAATACGACTGATCGGAGCCGCCATGTTCAAGAACCTCACGATCTACCGCATCGGCGCCGGCTGGACGCCTGAACTGACCGCAATGGAAGAGGCGCTGGACGCCGCCAAGTTCGTCCCCTGCAGCCCGTCGCAAGACAAGTCGGTCGGCTGGGTGCCGCCGCGCGGCGAAGAGCACGGCGCCCTGGTTGAGTCCGTGGCAGGCCAACTGATCCTCAAGCTGATGATCGAGACGAAGAGCGTGCCCAGCGCATCGGTCAAGGCCAAGGCCCAGGAAGCCGCTGACCACATCGAGGCCACCACCGGCCGCAAGCCAGGCAAGAAGGAAACGAAGGAGCTGCGCGAGGATGCGCTGGCCGCCCTGCTGCCCCAGGCTTTCCCCCGCCAGGCCGCGGTGCTGGTCTGGATCGACCGCACTGCCGGCCTGCTGATGACCGACGCCAGCAGCCAGGGCAAGAATGACGAGGTGATCACAGCGCTGGTCCGGGCCTTCGACGGGCTGTCACTCACGCTGCTGCAGACCGCCAGGACTCCGCAAGGTGCGATGGCCGCCTGGCTGGCCAGCACCGAGCCGGAAACCGACTGGCCCGAAGGCTTCAACGTCGAGCGCGCCTGCGAGCTGCGCAGCGCCGACGAAGAGAAGTCGGTGGTCAAGTTCAACCGCCACCACCTGCTGACCGACGAGGTGCGCAAGCACATCGCCGAGGGCAAGTTGCCGCTCTGGGCCGCCATGAGCTGGGAAGGCCGCATCGGCTTCGTGCTCACCGAGTCGATGCAGCTCAAGAAGCTGGCCTTCCTCGAAGGCGTGTTCAATGACCGTCCCAGCGACGAAGAGAGTGGATTCGACACCGACGTGGTGCTGGCCACCGGGGAACTGTCCAAGCTGATCCCGGCGCTGGTGTCGGCGCTGGGTGGGGAGATCCAGCCGGGAGCAACACTGCCGCCAGCAGAGGCTTCCGGCGTGACCACCTACACCGATGGCCAGCCCGACCCGCTGCTGGAGCAGGCCCGCTCCATTGTGGTCGCAGAAGGCAGGGCAAGCATCAGCTACCTCCAGCGCAAGCTGCAGATTGGCTACAACCGCGCCGCCCGACTGCTGGAAGACCTGGAAGCGCTGGGCGTGGTGTCGCACATGACGGCTGCAGGCCTGCGCGACGTGCTGGTGAAGGGTGGTGCCTGATGACCATCAACGCATACCCGCTGACCTGGCCGCAGCAGTTCCCGCGCGCAAAGTACCGAGAGGCCGGCCGGTTCAAGACCAGCATCACCGCCGCATTGAAGAACGTGCAGGACAGCCTGCGCCTGTTCGCCAGCGACAGCGGCAAGAAGCTGGAGAACCTGGTGATCAGCAGCAACGTCACACTGGGCGCGCAGAAGCCGGCTGACCCCGGCGTTGCGGTGTGGTTCACCTGGGACGGCCTGGGCATCTGCATCGCGGTCGACCGCTACACCAGCGTCGAGAGCAACCTGCAGGCGATCCACCACATCATCGAAGCGCGCCGCGTGGAGTTGCGGCACGGCACCCTGGCGCTGGTGCGCGCCACGTTCACCGGGTTCAAGGCCCTGCCGGCGCCGCCCGGCAAGCAGTGGTTCGAGATCCTGGGCGTGACGCCGCAGGCCAGCCGGGACGAGATCAACGCCGCGTACCGCAAGCTGGCCAGCGAGAACCACCCGGATAAGGGCGGCAGCGCCGAAGCGATGGCCGCGGTGAACAAGGCGCGTGACGAAGGTCTGAGGGCCGCGGCATGAACCGGTTAGACCACGCCAGCCCAAGGCGCGAGCGCCCGCCTCACTTTCTCCCTCGTTTCTGCCGGCGTCTCTCGGTCAGCGAGCAGTTCGCGCAGCCTGGCACGGCCTTGCTTGGTCACGGCTATGCGCCGGAATCGCGGGAGAGGGTCGGCATATCTGCCCTTGTCGATGAACTGCACTTCCTGGTTCCTTTCAGTGTCCGCTGCGCGCTCCGAACGGCGGCAGCAGGCGCATCGTCACAGGAAGCAGTGAAAAGGTACTGCGGTGGATTTTCGCGTTCGAGGGAGGCCGCATGCTGACCCGCTCCACGTTCAGAAAGCCTAAGCTGGAGCGGGTGCCCACGGTGCACACGCCAGTCCCTGCGCACCTTCGCCGGTCTGCCAGCTTCGCGCGGGCGGATGGTGGGAGCGAGGCGGTAGAGAAGGAAAGCCCGATCCAGCACGCCGGGTACATGAACGTGGTTCGGTCCCTGCCGTGTGAGCGATGCGGCCACCCGCCGCGCAGCCAGTTCTGCCACTCCGACGAGGGCAAGGGGACAGGCATCAAGTCGGATTGCCGCCTGGGCTGGCCCGGGTGCGCTCAGTGCCACCACGACATCGGGACTGCGCGCATCTACCCCAAAGAGCAACGCCGCCAGATCGAGGCCGAATACGCCCGGCGGACGCGGCACAAAGTCGAGAGCATGGGCCTCTGGCCCAAGAACCTACCGAGGTGGAGCGAATGAGCGATCCGACCATCAAACGCAGCAGCGTGACCATCAACTACACCAGCAGCGACGGCTACAAGATGGAAGTGAACTACAGCAACCGCGGCCGCATGGGGTTACAGCCGCCACCGGAAAGCCCGTTGCTTGACGCCATCGAAGAACTGTCGCGCCTGTGTGAGCTGTTCGGCCACGGTGAGCAGGCTCTTGCACGCATGCAGCAGGCCCGGCAGCGCGTCAAGGACTGGAGGGAAAGCAGATGCAAGTCTGCATGAGCCACCCGACTGAGAAACCGCGCTTCCGCAAGGCTGCGGACTGGGCGCTCAACCTGTTGATGAGGACCGAATGAAGCTGATTTCCAAGGCGATCTGCTGGTGGTTCGGGTGCAGTCCGATCTACGAAGCCGAGCACCACGGCAGCGGGACGATGCCCTGCGAGCGGTGCGGAGCTCCTGACACGACCTACTCCGACCGCGTGGGCGACACACGGCACCTTCGGATGGTCGAGCGCCTTCGGTGGGTCAAGTGGAAGCTGCTGGAAAGCTGGCGCCCGAAGCCGTGCCCGGCCTGCGGCAAGCGCGGCGAGTGCGCCGACGACTGCGACGGAGTTCCGTTTTGAGCAAGGCGCACGGCTGTCACAACCGCCCACCCTTCCGCGAGTGGCACATGGCCCTGGACGGCTACACCGCCAGCCGTCCGGACGCAGACACGCGCACGCCTCGGATGGTCAAGGTCCCGCACGTCATGACCACCGACTGCCAGTACACGAAGCACAACCCCAACGACCCGCAGTGCGCGGGATGTGAGCACAGGAAATGAGCGCAAGACCAAGGAAGAAGGACTTCATCGGGCCGCCCGAAAAGCTGTCGGGACCCTACCTGTTGGAAGCCATCAAGGCCAGGAGCAAAGAGTGTGGCGCCTGCTGGGAGTGGCACGGCCCATTCACGAGCGGCGGGGTGCCCATGATGCGCCATCGAGGCGAGCGCCGGCCTGTGCGTGCGCTGATCCTCGAATGGAAGGGCAAGCCTGCCCGCACCAATCGCGTCGCCAGCACAAGCTGCGAGAACACAGCATGCGTGAACCCTGAGCACACCAAAGAGCTGCCGAAGGCCAAGATGCTGGAGCGGTCGCGCAAGAACACCAACCAGGCAGCGCGGGCCGCCAAGATCTCGGCCACCCAGATCCGCAAGCTCGGGAAGATCAGCGACGACGCCTACATGCGAATCATGGGCAGCACGGAGTCTGGGGTGTCCATCGGCAAGGACCTCGGCGTCGACCAGTCCCTGGTGTCGGCCTACCGCAACGGCAAGCGCGGTCGATTCCGCATGGCCAACCCCTTCGCAGGCCTCCTGCGATGACCGAAGGAACGCGATGACAACCCAACTCAGCGACTCAGAGATCGAAGCCATCACGGGCTATCGCACCCCGTCGCGCCAGCTGCAGACGTTGCACGAACGCGGGTTCACTCGGGCCTATCGAAACCGGCAGGGCAAAGTAGTGCTGGAGCGCCCGCACTACGATGCCGTGTGCCGGGGTGAATTCGGAGCACAGGCGCCGGCCAAGCCCGCAGTGAACGTCGCCTTCTTGAGGAAAGCAGCATGATCCGACGCCGCGACAAACCGGACGGCCTTCCCTTCCGGGTCTACGAGCGCAATGGCGCCCGCGTCTACTCCATCGGCTACAAACTGCCGAATGGGAAGTGGGCGTTCCGGTACTCGTGCCCGGCCGACGACGCGGCCCAGATCGCCGAGCACCGCCGCCGCGCCATCACCGAGGCGGCCCAGATCGGCGCTGGCGTGTCCGCGACCGGAGCCACCGAGGATCTGATCGACGCGTGGTTCAAGGCCCAGGATGCCATGCCGGCCGGGGACCCTAACCGGCGCGCTGATTCCACGCTGACCGAGAACCGGCGCGAGGCCGCGAACTTGAAGAAGGCGTTCGGCCACATGGCCCCGGGCGACATCACCAAGACGGACGGCTACGCCTACCTTGATGCCTGCGTGCAGGCCAAGCGCGCGGCGAAGGGCAACAAGGAAATCTCACTGCTGCAGGTCATCCTGGAGTTCGGGGTGCGCAATGGGGTGATCACCGCCAACCCGCTGGCCGGCATCCGCAAGAACAAGACCGTGTCGTCAAAGCACTACGTCACGGACGCGGATCTCGCTCTGGCTCTGGAGGTCGGCCGCGCCAAGGGTGGCACCCGGCACCTGGTGGCCTTGGCGCTGCGCACGGCCTACCTGTGCGTGCGCCGGTCGGTCGAGGTGCGCGGTATCACCCGGGATGCGGTCACAGAAGCCGGCGTGGTCTGGCAGGACGGCAAGAACAAGGACAAGCCCCCGGTGCTGATCGAGTGGACGCCAGAGCTGCGCGCCACCATCACCGAGGCCCTGCAGATCAAGCGGCACCACGTCGCCGGCACGATCTACCTGTTCGGCAATATGAAGGGCCAGCGGTACACGAAGGGCGGCTGGAAAGCTGTGCTGGACGACCTGATGCAGGACTGCGAGAAGGTGGCCGCCGAGCGCCGGGTGAAGTTCCAGAGGTTCAGCCTGCAGGACTGCCGGCCCAAGGGTGCGACCGACAAGCTGACGGCCGGGCACGCCGACGCCAAGGACGCGCTCGGCCACACGAGCGACCGGATGCTGGGCCAGCACTACGACCGGAGACAGTTCAAGAAAGCGACACCGGCTCGGTGAGCCTGATTCCAAAAACGAGAAATCAGATTCCAAAAACCACAACGGGCTACAAGCCGAAGCGTGTAACCCGTTGATCTGACTACAGATTTTGGCGGAGTGGACGGGGCTCGAACCCGCGACCCCCGGCGTGACAGGCCGGTATTCTAACCAACTGAACTACCACTCCGCAGTGGTGCAGCTTTCGTCTGCTGCTGTCGCAACAGACCAAGTGCCACAAACTTGGCGACCCTACGGGGATTCGAACCCCGGTACTCACCGTGAAAGGGTGATGTCCTAGGCCTCTAGACGATAGGGTCAAAACCTAAGAACCGAACTGTGCATTATAGCAAAACCACGCTGCCCAATTCTTCAATTTTTGGTGGAGGTAAGCGGGATCGAACCGCTGACCTCTTGCATGCCATGCAAGCGCTCTCCCAGCTGAGCTATACCCCCACGAAATCCATTTCTGGGATGCCGACTTTTGCTTTGTTGCGAACAACTCAGTGCGAATCAGCAAGACTCAAATTATAGACCATTTTTCAGGCCTTCTGCAACCTCGCCAAAATTGTTTGGCGATTTTGCAGTTCCAGCACCGCATCCAGCGATGGTGTCTGAGCGGTGCCCATCACCAGCACGCGCACCGGCATCGCCAGTTGCGGCATTTTCAGACCGTGGGCGGTGATGGTTTCCTTGATCGCGGCCGAAAGGCTGGCCTTGTCCCAGGTGCAGTCGGCCAGCTTGGCCGCCAGCGTCTGCAATGCGGGGCGAATGGCGTCGGTGATGTGCTGCGTGCGCTCGGCCTCCGAAGGCGTCACATCGGTGTAGAACGCCGCGGCCCAGCCGGCCAGCGCCACCGTGGTGTCGCAGCGGTCCTTGAACAGGCCGCAGATGCGAGGCAAGCGCTCGTCGGCCGTGATGCCGAGCTTGGTGAGCTGCTCAGTCACCAGGACCGAGAGCTCGGCGTCGTCCATGGCCTTGAGATGTTGCGCATTCACCCAGCGAAGCTTGGCCTCGTCGAAGCGACCAGCACTGCTGCCCAGGTGGTCCAGGTTGAACCACCCCAGGAATTGCTCGCGGCTGAAGATCTCGTCGTCACCGTGGCTCCAGCCCAGGCGCGCCAGGTAGTTCACCATTGCGTCGGGCAGATAGCCTTCATCGCGGTACTGAGTCACCGGCTTGGCACCGTTGCGCTTGCTCATCTTCTCGCCCTGCTCGTTGAGCACGGTGGGCAGGTGGGCGTAGACCGGCGGCTCCTTGCCCAGGGCGCGGAAGATGTTGATCTGGCGTGGCGTGTTATTGACGTGGTCGTCGCCGCGGATCACATGCGTGATGGCCATGTCGATGTCGTCGACCACCACACAGAAGTTGTACGTCGGCGTGCCGTCAGGACGTGCGATCACCAGGTCGTCGAGTTCTTCGTTGCTGAACTCGACACGGCCCTTGACCTTGTCTTCCCAGACCACAGACCCGCCCTGCGGGTTCTTGAAGCGAAGCACGGGCTTCACGCCTTCAGGGATCGCGGGCAAGGTCTTGCCCGGTTCCGGGCGCCAGGTGCCGTCGTAACGGGGCTTCTCCTTGTTGGCCATCTGGCGTTCCCGCAGCGCGTCGAGTTCCTCGACACTCATGTAGCAGGGGTAGACCAAGCCCTGGGACAGCATCTCGGCCAGCACCGCCTTGTAGCGGTCCATGCGTTGCATCTGATAGAACGGGCCCTCGTCGTGGTCCAGGCCCAGCCACTGCATGCCCTCGATGATCACGTCCACCGCCGCCTGGGTCGATCGCTCCAGGTCGGTGTCTTCGATGCGCAGGATGAAGGTGCCGCCGGTGGCGCGGGCGAAAGCCCAGGGGTAGAGCGCGGAGCGGATGTTGCCCAGGTGGATGAAGCCGGTGGGCGACGGCGCGAATCGGGTGCGGACGGTCATGGAAAAAAAGAAGAGTCAGAAACTGGACAAGCCGCGGTCCAGGTCGGCGCGGATGTCGTCCAGATGTTCAAGGCCAACGGCCACGCGGATCAGGCCCTGACCGATGCCGGCGGCCTGGCGCTGCGCTTCGGATAGCTTGCCATGCGAGGTGCTGGCCGGATGGGTGCACAGGGTCTTGGTGTCGCCAAGATTCGTACAGAGTGACAGCACCTGCAGCGCATCGAGCACATGGAAGGCGCGCTGGCGCGCCTGCTCAGGGCCGGTGGCTTTCACATCGAATGACAGCACCGCACCACCGATGCCGTTCATCTGGCGCATGGCCAGTTCGTGCTGAGGGTGGCTGGCCAGACCCGGGTAGTACACACGACCCACGGCGGGGTGAGCCTCCAGCCAGTGCGCCAGCGCCAGCGTCTGCGCACTCTGCGCCTTCATGCGCAGGTCCAGCGTTTCCAGCCCCTTGAGCACCACCCACGCGTTGAACGGCGAGAGCACCATGCCGGAGTTCTTCTGCACCGGCAGGAATTTCTCACGCACCATGGCTTCGCGAGCGCACAGAGCGCCGGCCATCACACGGCCCTGACCATCGAGGTACTTGGTGCCCGAGTGCATGACGATGTCGGCCCCCAGCGCAATGGGACGCTGCAGCGCCGGCGTGGCGAAGCAGTTGTCCACGGCCAGCAGCGCGCCGGCGTTGTGGGCCAGATCGGCCAGCGCCTGGATGTCGCACACCTCGCCCAGCGGGTTGGTGGGCGTTTCGGCAAAGAGCAGCCGGGTGGTCGGCCGCATGGCCGCACGCCAGGCTGCCAGATCGGTCTGTGGCACCACCGAGGTCTCGACGCCGAAGCGGGCGAACTCTGAGCCGACCAGCTTGAGCGTGGAGCCGAACATGGACTGCGAGATGATGACGTGGTCACCCGCCCTGAGCAGGCTGAAGCACATCAGCATGACGGCGGCCATGCCGGACGCAGTGGCCATGCAGGCCTCAGCGCCTTCCATGGCGGCCAGACGCAACTCGAAACTGGTGACTGTCGGGTTGCCGGAGCGGCCATAGGTGTAGCCATCGTCCTCGCCGGCAAAACGGCGCGCGGAGTCTTCGGCGGAAGGCTGCACATACCCGCTGGTCAGGTACAGGGCTTCGGAGTTTTCGCCGTACTGGCTGCGCTCGGTGGCCAGCCGCACCGCCAGGGTTTCGCGGTGCAGGGCGTCGCCGGGTTTCAGGTTCGATGACATGACGGATCAGGCGGTCTGGGCGTTGGGCAAGGCCAGGCGCGAGCTGTCCTCCTGGCCCTCTTCGGTCTGGTCACGGCCCTGGTTCATGCGGGCGATGGTCTCGGGCGTGATGTCGCCGGTGACGTACACGCCATCGAAGCACGAGGCGTCGAAACCCGCCAGCTGCGGGTTGAGCGCGGCAATGGCCTGCTTCATGGCGTCCACGTCCTGGTAGATCAGGGCGTCGCAGCCGATGAGCTCGCGGACCTGCTCGACCGTGCGGTCGTGCGCCACCAGTTCCTGCGCGGTGGGCATGTCGATGCCGTAGACGTTGGGATAGCGCACCGGCGGCGCGGCGCTGGCCATGTAGACCTTGCGCGCGCCCGCATCGCGCGCCATCTGCACGATCTCCTTGGAGGTGGTGCCACGCACGATGGAGTCGTCCACCAGCAGCACGTTGCGCCCCTTGAACTCGCTGGCGATCACGTTGAGCTTCTGGCGCACCGACTTCTTGCGCACGCCCTGGCCGGGCATGATGAAGGTGCGGCCGACGTAGCGGTTCTTCACGAAGCCTTCGCGGTAGGGAAGACCCAGGATCTGCGCCAGTTCCATGGCGCTGGGGCGCGAGGATTCGGGAATCGGAATGACCACGTCGATCTCGCTCGGCGGCACGGTGGAGACCAGGCGCTTGGCCAAGGTCTTGCCCAAGTTCAGGCGGGCCTGGTAGACCGAGATGCCGTCGAGCACCGAGTCGGGTCGCGCCAGGTAGACGTACTCGAAGATGCAGGGGTTGTGGCTGACCTTGTCCGCGCACTGCTCGAAACTCACCTGGCCCTCCAGGTCGATGAACAGGGCCTCACCCGGCTGCACGTCCCGCTCGAGCTCGAAGCCATTACCCTCCAGCGTGACCGACTCGCTCGCGACCATCACGGAACCGTCGGCGTTGCGGCCCACGCACAGCGGACGGATGCCATACGCATCGCGGAACGCCAGCAGGCCGTGACCCGCGATCAGCGCGATCACCGCATACGAGCCCTTGATGCGGCGGTGCACACCGCGCACCGCGGCGAACACGTCGGCCGGCTTGAGCTTGGCCCCGCGGGTGGACTTCTCCAGCTCGTGCGCAAGCACGTTGAGCAGCACCTCGGAATCGCTCTCGGTGTTGATGTGGCGGTGGTCGGTCTGGAACAGCTCCTGTTTCAGGCCCTGGGCATTGGTCAGGTTGCCGTTGTGCACCATGACCAGGCCGAACGGCGCATTGACGTAGAAGGGTTGGGCCTCTTCCTCGCTGAAGGCATTGCCCGCGGTGGGATAGCGCACCTGGCCCAGTCCCACGTTGCCCGGCAGCGCCCGCATGTTGCGCGTGCGGAAGACGTCGCGCACCATGCCCTTGGCCTTGTGCATGAAGAACTTGCGTCCCTGCTGGGTGACGATGCCGGCGGCATCCTGTCCCCGGTGCTGCAGCAGCAACAGGGCGTCGTAAATCAGCTGATTGACAGGCGCCTGGCTCACCACGCCCACGATTCCACACATGATCGGATCCTCAACGAAACAAAGACTGTCGACTCAGGTCAGGTAGCGGGCCACCGGCTCCGGCAACAACGGCCGCAGAGTGTGCAGGCTGTCGCCCAGCATCCGCGCCACCGCAGACGCCTGCCATGCGTCCTGCGACTGGAACGGGGTCATGCCCACGACCACCGCCACCGCCAGCAGCACCACCACGCCACGCAACAGGCCGAACACGCCACCCAGTACGCGGTCGATAGGACGCAAACCCACGGCCGCCACCAACTTCTTCACCAGCCACGCCACAAAACCGCCAGCAAACGCGCTGGCCACGAACACCAGCGCAAAGGCCACCGCCGTGCGCAGCGCCGCCGAGAGCCCGTCCAGCGGCAGCAGACGCGCCACCTCACCCGCGTAGGCCTGGGCCAGCACGAACGCCGCCACCCAGGCCATCAATGAAAGCACCTCGTATACCAGGCCCCGCCACATGCCCACCACTGCCGACAGCAGCAGCACGAACAGCAACACACCGTCCACCGCATTCATGTCGCCGCACCCTGGCCCGGGGCCGAAGCCATCACAACCAGAGCAAGGCCGTCGACAGACCCAGCGCCTTGGCGCGCTCGGCCGCCTTTTCGGCCTCTGCACGCGTCGCAAAAGGACCCAGACGCACCCGGATGCGACGCCCCTGCGGCGTCTCGGCCACATGGGTGTAGGTCTTGAGTCCGGCACGCTCCAGCTTCAGACGGGCTTCACGGGCACGCTCGACTTCCGAGAACGCCCCCACCTGCACCACGATGCGCTCGTTGCCCGTGGTGGCCTTGTCAGAGGGCTTTTCGGCTGGCTTTTCAGTGGCCTTCTCCGCCAAGGCCTTGTCGGCCGAAGGCTTCTCTGCGGGCGGTTTTTCGCCGGACGGTTTGTCTGAAGGCTTCTCCACGGGCTTGTCGGCCGGCTTGGCCTCGACCTTCGGCTCGATCACCTCTTCGCGCGCTGCCAGACTGTCGGCTGTGGTCACGGGCGCCGTGGCCACAGGCGCCGGCCTGGTGACCGCAGGCTCAGACTTGGGCGCGGGCGCCGCGGGCGTGTTGCGAGAGGGAATCTCTATGGGAACGTCTACCGCGATCGGGCGAGGCTGGGTATCGAACAACAGTGGAAACCCCAGCACCCCGACCAGCACCAGCACGGCCGCGCCGATCAGGCGGTGCCGTGCCCGTCGACGCACGGCCTCGATGCTTTGCGGCGGCGTGGAGGCCGGATGGCCCGCGGAACCGGAACGGGAAGTGAGCATGCGGAAGGGGTCCGGCGGTGATCGCGGCGGGGTCAGTTCGCGAGGTGTTTGGCCGTCAGACGCGGCACACCATCCTTCAGAACACCCCCCACCGTGTGGAAGGAACCAAAGACCACGATTCTATCAGCCGGGTCTGCCTCGAGCACCGCGGCGCGCAGGGCGTCCAGCGGGTTCGGATGGCATCCGGCCACCCGGGAAGACGCGCCGGACACCTGGCCGGGGCCAGGGTCGAGCGCCGCGGCCAGATCGGCCGCCCGGCTGGCCCGCGGCAACGGCAGATCGGTGATGTGCCAGCGGTCGATCAGTGGTGCGATGCGTTCCAGCATGGCGGGCAGGTCCTTGTCGGCCATGGCACCGAACACCGCGTGCGTGGTGGGGTAATAGCCCATCGCGTCCAGGTTTTCCGCCAGCGCCGCCACCGAATGCGGGTTGTGCGCGACATCGAGCACCAGCGCAGGCTGTCCGGGCACGATCTGGAAACGGCCGGGCAGCTCCACCATCGCCAGCCCATTGCGCACGGCCTGGGCCGTCACCGGCAGGCGGGGCCGCAGCGCCTCGATGGCGGCCAGCACGCCCGAGGCGTTGACCAGCTGGTTGGCTCCGCGCAGGGCCGGGTAGGCCAGACCGCTGAACTTGCGCCCGCCCTGGGACGGGTGCATCGCCCAGCCCCACTGCTGCTTGTCGCCCGCGAAGTGGAAGTCCTTGCCGATGCGCCAGACCTCGGCACCGATCTCCAGCGCGCGATCAAGCACACTCTGCGGCGGCACCGGGTCACTGATCACCACCGGCCGGCCGGTGCGCATGATGCCGGCCTTTTCATAGCCGATGGCCTCGCGGTCATTGCCCAGCAGGGCCATGTGGTCCAGTGCGATGCAGGTGATGACGGCGCAGTCCGGGTCGATGATGTTCACCGCGTCCAGCCGCCCGCCCAGGCCCACCTCCAGGATCGCCACATCGATGCCGCTGTCCGAGAGCGTGCGCAGGATGGCCAGCGTGGTGAACTCGAAATAGGTCAACACCACGACCCCGTCGTCCCCCGCTCCGCCGTCGCCCAGCCGCGCACGCTCGACCTCGGCGAACGCTGGAAGCAAGGCATCGGCCGCCACGGATTCACGCCCGATACGGCAACGCTCCTCGAAATGCACGAGATGCGGCGAGGTGTAGACCCCGGTGCGGTAGCCCGCTTCGCTGTAGATGGCCTCGAGCATGGCGCAGGTGGACCCTTTGCCGTTCGTGCCAGCCACGGTGACCACCGGGCAGGGCAGCGAGAGGCGCATGCGCTGCGCCACGCGGCGCACACGGTCAAGCCCGAGTTCGATGCCGCTGATGCCCTGGGGATGCTGGCGCTCGCAGTGCGCCAGCCAGTCGTCTAAGGTGTTCATGACCGGGATTATCCCGGCCCTCGCAAAGCCCCGCGCTCAGCCCGAGAAGCGGTCGGTGGCCTCCATCAGCCGGTCCAGGATGCCGGGCTCGTTGAACGCATGGCCGGCATCGGGCACGAGGTGGAAGTCGGCCTGCGGCCAGGCCCGGTGCAGGTCCCAGGCGGTGTGTGCCGGGGTACAGGCGTCGTAGCGGCCCTGCACGATCACGCCGGGAATGCTTGCCAGCTTGTGCGCGTCGCGGATCAGCTGGCCTTCCGCCAACCAGCCACCATGCACGAAGTAGTGGTTCTCGATGCGCGCGAAGGCCAGCGAGAAGGCGTCGTTGGAATGTTTGGCGGTGTTGGCCGCGTCGGGCAGCAGGCGGATGGTCTGGCCCTCCCACAGGCTCCAGGCACGGGCGCAGGCCAGTTGGGCCACAGGGTCGTCACCGGCCAGCCGCTGGCGGTAGGCGCTGAGCAGGTCGCCGCGCTCAGCCTCGGGAATCGGCGCCAGGAAACCCTCCCACAGATCCGGGAAAAGCCACGACGCGCCGTCCTGGTAATACCAGCGAACCTCCTCGCGGCGCAGGGTGAAGATGCCGCGCACCACCAGCTCGGACACGCGGTCGGTGTGCGTCTGCGCGTAGGCCAGGGCCAGCGTGCTGCCCCAGGAGCCGCCGAACACCAGCCAGCGTTCAAAGCCCAGCAGGGTGCGCAGGCGCTCCATGTCGGCCACCAGGTGCCAGGTGGTGTTGTTCTCCAGCGAGGCCGCGGGCTTCGACCGACCACAGCCGCGCTGGTCGAACAGCAGCACGCAATACTTCTGCGGGTCGAACAGGCGGCGGTGGTCGGGCGAACAGCCCGAGCCCGGCCCGCCATGCAGAAACACAGCCGGCTTGCCTTGCGGGTTGCCGCAGAGTTCCCAGTAGACTTGGTGGCCGTCGCCGGTGTCGAGCAGCCCCGTTCGGAAGGGTTCGATCGGCGGGTAAAAGCTGCGAAGGGTCATGGCGAAGGCGGCGCAGCGCCCCGGGGGCGCGTGACAGAATTTGGGGATGACCACACTCTACGGCATCCCCAACTGCGACACCGTCAAGAAGGCGCGTACCTGGCTCTCCGAGCACGGCGTCTCACACGCCTTCCACGATTTCAAAAAACAAGGCGTGCCAGAGGCCGCGCTGGACCGCTGGCTGGCCGCTGCCGGCCACGAGCAACTGGTCAACCGCAAGGGCACGACCTGGCGGGGACTGGCCGAAGCCACCCGTGCCGCCGTGGTGGACAACGCCAGCGCCCGTGCCTTGCTGCTTGAACATGCCAGTGCCATCAAGCGCCCCGTGGTCGAATGGCCAGACGGTTCGGTCACTGTGGGCTTCGACGCCGGAGACTGGGCTCCCCGCCTCTGAGTGCATCCGAACGGAGCGGCGCGCCCGTCCGGCCGCCTAAAATCGCCGCTTCGCCTTCGTTTTTCATCCGGACATTTCCATGAGCACCACCCAGATCACCGGCGTTGCCGTCAACACCCAGGCCAGCGTCTACTTCGACGGCAAATGCGTCAGCCACGGCATCACCTTCCCCGACGGCACCAAGAAGTCGGTCGGCGTGGTGCTGCCCGCCACCCTGACCTTCAACACCGGCGCGCCCGAGATCATGGAATGCGTGGCCGGCGGCTGCGAATACAAGCTCGCCGGCACCGACGCCTGGCTCACCTCCGGCCCTGGCGAAAAGTTCAGCATCCCTGGCAACAGCAGCTTCGAGATCCGCGTGACCGAGGCCTACCACTACATCTGCCACTTCGGTTAATCACATGGCCACCATCCTTCAGAACCTGCCCGCCCAGCAGAAAGTCGGCATCGCCTTTTCCGGCGGCCTGGACACCTCCGCCGCGCTGCTGTGGATGAAGCAGAAGGGCGCCCTGCCCTATGCCTATACCGCCAACCTCGGCCAGCCCGACGAGAGCGACTACGAAGAAATCCCGCGCAAGGCCATGGCCTACGGCGCAGAGAAGGCCCGCCTGGTGGACTGCCGCCTGCAGCTGGCCCACGAAGGCATTGCCGCCATCCAGTGCGGTGCCTTCCACATCAGCACCGGCGGCATCACCTACTTCAACACCACCCCGCTGGGCCGCGCCGTCACCGGCACCATGCTGGTGGCCGCCATGAAGGAAGACGACGTCCACATCTGGGGCGACGGCAGCACCTTCAAGGGCAACGACATCGAGCGCTTCTACCGCTACGGCCTGCTGACCAACCCGAGCCTGAAGATCTACAAGCCCTGGCTGGACCAGCGCTTCATCGACGAGCTGGGCGGCCGCAAGGAAATGAGCGAGTTCCTGATCGCCAACGGCTTCGACTACAAGATGTCGGTCGAGAAGGCTTACAGCACCGACAGCAACATGCTCGGCGCCACGCACGAAGCCAAGGACCTGGAGCACCTCAACAGCGGCATCCGCATCGTCAACCCGATCATGGGCGTGGCGTTCTGGAAGCCGGAAGTCGAGGTCAAGGCCGAAGAAGTGACGATCCGCTTCGAGGAAGGCCAGCCCGTCGCCCTGAACGGCCAGACCTTCGCCTCGCCGGTCGAGCTGTTTCTCAAGGCCAACGAGATCGGCGGCCGCCACGGCCTGGGCATGAGCGACCAGATCGAGAACCGCATCATCGAAGCCAAGAGCCGCGGCATCTACGAAGCCCCCGGCATGGCGCTGCTGCACATCGCCTACGAGCGCCTGGTCACCGGCATCCACAACGAAGACACCATCGAGCAGTACCGCATCAACGGCCTCAAGCTCGGCCGCCTGCTGTACCAGGGCCGCTGGTTCGACCCGCAGTCCATCATGCTGCGCGAGACGGCCCAGCGCTGGGTGGCGCGTGCCATCACCGGCGAAGTGACGCTGGAACTGCGCCGTGGCAACGACTACAGCATCCTCAACACGGAGTCGCCCAACCTGACCTACGCGCCCGAGCGTCTGTCGATGGAGAAGGTGGAAGACGCGCCGTTCAGCCCGCTGGACCGCATCGGCCAGCTGACCATGCGCAACCTCGACATCACCGACACCCGCGCCAAGCTGGGCATCTACGCCCACACCGGCCTGCTGTCCATGGGCGACGGCACGTCGGAGATCTTCAAGCTCGAAGGCGGGAAGTGAAAGCGGTGCGGCGCCCGGGTGGGTGCTGCATAGCGAAGTAAAGGAGGAGGAGGCCGCAGGGCCGCCGGGGGACATGAGCGGCGCAGCGCCCACCCGGGTGCCGCGCCGCTTTCGCTTGGCGTCAGATGACGACAGGTTCCGGCTCCAGCCGGATGCCGAAGCGCTCGTACACGCTGGTCTGGATCGCTTTGGCCAGGGTCATCACCTCGCCCCCCGTGCAGGGGTGTTCCGCATCGCCCCTGTTGACCAGCACCAGCGCCTGCTTCTCATACACGCCGGCGTGGCCCATGGTCTTGCCCTTCCAGCCGCAGGCGTCGATCAGCCAGCCGGCGGCCAGCTTGATGCTGCCGTCGTCCATCGGGTAGTGCACCACCTTGGGGTCGCGCGCAATGATGTCGGCGCACTGCTCGGGCGTCACGGTCGGGTTCTTGAAGAAGCTGCCGGCATTGCCAATGACAGCCGGGTCGGGCAGCTTGGCGCGGCGGATCGCCACCACCCAGTCGAAGATCTGCCGTGCATCGGGCTGGCGGACGCCTGTCTCGTCCATCTTGCGCTCCAGGTCCAGGTAACCGAGCACAGGTTTCCAGGGTTTGGGCAGCCAGAAGCGCACGCGCGTGATGAGCGCCCGCCCCTTCAGGCCGAAACTCCTGTCGTCCGAAGGTGCGTGCTTGAACACCGAATCGCGGTAACCGAAGCCACACTGGGCCGCGTCCAGGGAAAACATGCGCCCGGTGTCCAGGTCCATCGCGTCCAGCGAGTGGAAGCGGTCCTGCAACTCGACGCCGTAAGCACCGATGTTCTGCACCGGCGCTGCGCCCACCGTGCCCGGAATCAGCGCCATGTTCTCCAGCCCCGGCCAGCCCTGTTCCAGCGTCCAGCGGACAAAATCGTGCCAGCCTTCTCCACCGCCGGCCTCCACCAGCCAGCCCCTGGCGGTTTCTTCGACCAGCCGCCGTCCGCCGATCTCCACCTTGAGCACCAAGGCCTTGAGGTCTCCCGTGAGCACCAGATTGCTCCCTCCGCCCAGCACGAACACCGGGTGTTTCGCGGACGGTTGCCGCCAGTCCGGGCTGGCCATCAGACCGAGCAGGTCATCGACGGAACGAAGACGAGCGAGACGTTGCGCGCGCGCGGCGATGCCGAAGGTGTTCATCGGCTGGAGGGCGACATTGTTCTCGACTAACATCCACGGATTGTCTCATTCACGCACCCGGGAGTTTCATCCATGCCCTCTTTCGACACCGTTCTTGAAGCCGATTTCGTGGAAGTGAAAAACGCGGTCGACCAGGTGGCCAAGGAGATCGGCACGCGCTTCGATTTCAAGGGCACCAGCGCCGGCATCGAGCTCAAGGAAAAGGACAAGGAAATCACCCTGTTCGGTGACGCGGACTTCCAGCTCCAGCAGGTCGAGGACATCCTGCGCAACAAGATGACCAAGCGCAACGTCGATGTGCGCTTCCTCGACATCGGCAAGGTCGAGAAGATCGGCGGCGACAAGGTCAAGCAGGTGGTCAAGGTTCGCAACGGCATCGCCAGCGAAGACGCCAAGAAGATCCAGCAGACCATCAAAAACAGCAAGATGAAGGTGCAGGCCGCCATCCAGGGCGATGCGGTGCGCGTGACCGGCGCCAAGCGCGACGACCTGCAGGCGGCCATGGCGCTGATCCGCAGCGAGCTCAAGGAACTGCCGCTGGGCTTCAACAACTTCCGCGACTGAACGGCGCTGCCTCGCACGCACCATGCGCAGCCCCTGCCGCCTGGTTCCGGCGCTGATCGTGGCGCTCCCGCTGGCGCTCACCGGGCCGGCCTTCGCTGGCGTGTTCAAGTGCAAGGGCCCGGAGGGCACCACCATCTTCCAGGACAGCGAATGCGGCCCTGCCAGCCAGTCGCTGCAGACGCCGAAGGGCGGCAGCGGGCCTGCCGTCGACCTGACCCAGCCGATGGACAAGCGATTCAAGACCCCGGAAGAAAAAGAGCGTCTGCAGGCCGCGCTCAAGATCTCAGGGCTGGACCAGGGCATGCGCAGGGGAATCGAGTTCTGCAGGACCCACGCGGCCGCGCACGTGGCCGGCATCGAGCAGGTCTACAACGGGTGGCGGCAGCAGCACGCGGTCGCCATCAGCACCAGCGAAAGCCTGATCGAGAAATACACCACGGCGCGCGAGCGTGCCGACAGTGTGGGCGACATCGTCGGCCTGCTGGAGCAGTCCCTGCAACTGCGAGCCGGCAATGAGACCGCCCGCAACACAGACAACTGCAAGAGCGCACCGGTCAAGCTGCAATCCTTCCTGACCAACCGCCACACCGACATCTACTCGACGGTCGGCGGTAGCCGTTGACCCACACCACGCGGGGGAACCTGTCGACCATGCCAGTTTTCAAAATGCTCCCCCCCGCCCTGCTCCTGGCCTTGGTCTCAGGCCAGGCGGTGGCCCAGACCTCCCCGCAAGTGGCGCTCTCCGGCGTGTCCGGGCAGAAGGCGCTGTTGGTGATCGACGGGGCAGCGCCAAGATTCCTGGCCGCCGGGCAGACCCACCAGGGCGTGAAGCTGCTGTCGGTGGAGGGCGACTCGGCCACCGTGGACATCCAGGGTCAGCACCATGTGCTGCAGGTGGGCGCCGCGCCGGTAAGTGTGGGCAAGAGCCATACAGGAGGCGGGGGCCAGCGCATTGTGCTCACCGCCGACCCCAGCGGCCACTTCGTGCCGGACGGGCAGATCAACGGCAAGGCAGTGAAGTTTCTGGTGGACACGGGTGCCACCACCGTGGCCCTCGGGGCAGCCGAGGCGCGGCGCATCAACCTGAAATACGACCAGGGACGGCGCATCCAGATGAGCACGGCCAACGGCCTGTCGACCGGCTACCTGATCCGTCTGGAGTCGGTTCGGGTGGGCGACGTTGTGGCCTACGATGTGGAAGCCGTGGTCTCGCCGCAGCCCATGCCCTTCGTGCTGCTCGGCAACAGCTTCCTCAACCGTTTCCAGATGCAGAAGAACAACGACCAGCTCACGCTGGAAAAACGCTTCTAGGCCTGCGCAGCGGTCACCACAATCTCGATCTTCCAGGACGGATCGGCCAGCGCGGCCTGCACCGTGGCGCGCGGCGGCGCGGTGCCCGGCACCACCCAAGCGTCCCACACCTCGTTCATGATCCCGATCTCGCGGATGTCGGTCAGGTAGATCTGCGTGCGCAGGATGCGCGACTTGTCGCTGCCCGCCTCCTTCAGCCGCTGCTCCACCTGCGCCAGCACGTCGGCGGTCTGGCTGCGGATGTCCTTGGCCTCGCACTCGGGCACCATGCCGGCGAGGTAGACCACGCCATGGAACACAGCCGCTTCGCTGTAGCGCGCGGCCATGCCGATGCGTGTGATGTCGTGGCTCATGATTTTTTGGCTCCCAGCTTGCTTTCCTTGCCAGCCAGCAGGCGGTTGATGTTCTCGGCGTGCCGCCAGATCAGCAGCAGGGCCATGAGCGCCAGCGCCAGCACTTGGGTCGACGGCGCGGTCCAGGCCACCTGGTGGCCGAACAGGAAGAAGGCTGGCGCAAAGATGGCCGTGACCATGGACGCCAGTGACGAATAGCGGAACGCGTAGGCCACGATCACCCAGGTCAGCAGCGAGGCCAGCCCCAGCCAGGGATTGAAGCCGATGATCACGCCCGCCGCGGTGGCCACGCCCTTGCCGCCTTCGAAGCGGAAGAACACAGGCCAGAGATGGCCAAGGAAGGCCGCCAGCCCGACCAGCGCCACCGTGCCGTCGCCCAGGCCCCAGGGCTCACCCCACCATTTCACCGCGACCACCGGCAGCCAGCCCTTGAGCGCGTCCAGCAGCAGCGTGAGAACGGCGGCCTTCTTGCTGCCCGAGCGCAGCACATTGGTAGCGCCCGGGTTCTTGCTGCCGTAGGTGCGCGGGTCGGCCAGGCCCATGAGGCGGCTGACCACCACGGCGAACGAGAGCGAGCCGATCAGGTAGGCCACGACGGTGGCGATGGCGGGGGTCAGGAATTCCACGTTCGACGTCCTTGTTGTCACCGCGTTGCGGCGGCGCGGGCGCCTATTCTGCCAGCGCGCACTGCACCGGCTTCGCGCCCAGTGGTCCGCTCAGCACGGCCGGATCGATGCCGACGAGGAAGCCGCGCCGCCCGCCGTTGATCCAGATCTTCGGCAGCTGGAGCACAGTGGATTCGACATAGACCGGCATGTCGCGCTTCAGGCCGAACGGCGAGGTGCCGCCCACCAGGTAGCCGCTGTGCCGGTTGGCCACCTCGGGCTTGCAGGGCTCGACCGACTTGGCACCGATCTGCCGCGCCAGGCTCTTGGTGGACACGGTGCGGTTGCCGTGCATGAGGATGGCCAGCGGCTTGGCCGCCTCGTCCTGCATGACCAGGGTCTTGACCACCGCAAAGGGGTCGAAGCCGAGCACCGCCGCGCTGTGCTGCGCGCCCCCGTGCTCCAGGTACTCGTAGGGATGTTCGGTGAACGCCACCCCCTTCGCCTTCAGCCAGGCGGTGGCGGGCGTCTCGGAGACATGGGCTTTCTTCGCCATCACTGCGCAGGGTCGCGGGCTTCCCACCGAATGGCGTCGACGGCCTTGAGCACCTCGGGCGACAGCACCGTCTCCCAGGCATCCAGGCACTGCTCCAGCTGCGCCATCGAGGTCACGCCGATGATGGTGCTGGCCACCTTGGGGTTGCGGTAGCAGAAGGCCAGCGCCAGCTGGGCGGGCGTCAGGCCGTGCTCGCGCGCCAGCGCGTTGTAGCGCTTGGCCGCAGCCAGCGCTTCGGGGCGGCCCCAGCGCTGCGCCTTCATGCTGTCGTACAGCGCCATGCGGCCGTGGGTGCCCGCCAGACCGGTCTCGTCGTACTTGCCGGTCAGCAGGCCGAAGCCCAGCGGCGAGTAGGCCAGCAGCGACACACCCAGGCGGTGGCAGGTCTCGTCCAGGCCGTTCTCGTAGGAGCGGTTGATCAGGCAATAGGGGTTCTGCACCGTTGCCACGCGCGGCAAACCCATCTGCTCGGCCAGGCGCACGAATTCGTGCACGCCGTAAGGCGACTCGTTGGACAGGCCGATGGCGCGCACCTTGCCGGCCTTGACGAGCTCGGCCAAGGCTTCGAGTTGCACCTCGATCGAGGGCATGGGCTTGTCCTTGGCCGCATCGAAGTAGATCGCACCGAACACCGGCGTGTTGCGCGCCGGCCAGTGGATCTGGTAGAGGTCGATCACGTCGGTCTGCAGGCGCTTGAGGCTGCCCTCACAGGCCTCGATGATCCCCGCCTTGCTCACCTCGGGCCGCAGCCAGGGCATGCCGCGCGCCGGGCCGGCGACCTTGGTCGCCAGCACCACCTTCTGCCGCGCACCGGGGTTCTTCGCAAACCAGTGGCCGATGATGGTTTCGGTCGCCCCACAGGTCTCGGCCTTCGCGGGCACCGAGTACATCTCGGCGGCGTCGAGGAAGTTGACACCGCGGGCCAGCGAGCGGTCGAGGATGGCGTGGGCGTCGGCTTCGTTGACCTGCTCGCCGAAGGTCATGGTGCCGAGGCAGACGGGGGTGACGGACAGGCCGCTCTGGCCCAGGGTGACGTGGTTCATGGGTGGGTCTGGAAGGATGGAAAACCGGCGACTGCCGGCGAGTTTAGGAGCGAATCAAAGCCCGCGCTGTCCTGCGCGTTCTCGCGCGCGTTCATCCTCCTGCAGGCGCAGCACACGGCGCTGCACCTTGCCGGTGGTGGTCATGGGCAGGGCGTCGACGAACTCGATCTCCTTGGGGTACTCGTAGGGCGCGAGCTTGCCCTTCACATGCGCCTGCAGGTCCGCGACCAGGGCGGCGTCGCCCGCCGTGCCCGGCGTCAGCACCACATAGGCCTTGACCACCGCGCCGCGCTCGGCATCGGGTTTGGGCACCACCGCTGCGTTGGCCACCGCAGGGTGCTTGACCAGGCAGTTCTCGATCTCGCTGGGGCCGATGCGGTAACCCGCGGCCTTGAACACGTCGTCGCTGCGGCCCTGGTACCAGAGGTAGCCGTCGGCGTCGCGCACCGCGAGGTCGCCGGTGCGGCACCATGAATCGCTCAGGTCGCCGGTGAACTTGGCGCGCGTGGCGGCTTCGTTCTTCCAGTAGCCCAGGAAAAAAATCGGGTCCGGGTCGCCGTGGATGTCCAGCCGGTGCACCGCCACATCCCCCGGCACGCCGACCGGGCACTCGTGGCCCTCCTCGTCGATCACTGCCACGCGGTGGCCGGGGTAGCCCTTGCCCATGCTGCCCGGCCGGGCCGGATACAGGCGCGCACAGTTGCCCACGATGTAGTTGATCTCGGTCTGGCCGAACATCTCGTTGACGGTCACGCCCAGCTGGTCGCGGCACCAGGCGAACACCGCGTCACCCACCGCCTCACCCGCGCTCATGATGGCTTCGAGCTGCAGGGTGAACTGTTCGCGTGGCCGCGGGAAGGCCTTCATCATGGCCTTCAGCGCGGTCGGGAACAGAAAGGTGTGGGTCACGCCGTGGCGCTGCATCAGCTCGAACGCGGTCTGCGGCGCGAAGCGGCCGTTGTAGCCGACGATGGGCCGGCCGAAATACAGCGTGGGCAACAGCGCGTCCATCAGGCCGCCGGTCCAGGCCCAGTCGGCGGGCGACCAGAACACCGCCTGCGATGCCACCGATGCATCGAACGGGTCGAAGCCGAACCAGTTCTGGCTGCAGACGAAACCGGTGAGGTTGCCGATCAGCGCGCGGTGCGGGATCAGCGCGCCCTTGGGGTTGCCGGTGGTGCCGCTGGTGTAGATCAGCACCGCGGCTTCGTCGGCCAGCGTGGGCACCAGATCGAACAAGGCCGGCTCCTGCGCCAGCACCGCCGACCAGTCGAGCACGCCGGGCGCGCCGGCGTCCACCGCGATCACGCTGCGCAGCAGCGGGCACTGGGCGGTCACCGACAGCATCGCCGGCAAGGTGCTCGCATCGCAGATCGCCACCACCGCCTCGCTGTCGTGCAGGCGGAACTCCAGCGCCTCGGGGCCGAACAGCTGCGACAGCGGCATGCCGACCGCGCCCATCTGCAGCACCGCCATGTAGGCCACCGCGGTTTCGAAACGCTGCGGCAGCACGATGGCCACGCGGTCGCCGCGCCGCACACCCAACGCCGCCAGCGCGTTCGACAACCGGTTGGCCTGCGCCTGCAGCTCGGCGTAACTGTGGTGATGGTCCTTGCGATCCGGGGCACAGGCGATCACCGCGGTCTGCTGCGCTGTCGCAGGGTCGGCGGCCCAGCGGCGCGAACACACCTCGGCCATGTTGAATGGGCGCGGCACCTGCCAGCCGAACCGCCGGTGCAGATCGGCATAGCCATCGGGCTGGGGGCGCGATTTGTGGGTGTCGCTGTGTTGACGCTGTCGCATCGCCGGTCTCCGTCTCGTTCCTTATGATGGATCGAATGTATCAAGCCCTGAACGCCTCCCGCAGCCGCTTCGTGCCCGTGCGCCACCTGTCCTACCACGTGCGCGAATGGGGCACGCCAGAGGCCGGCGTGCCGCCGCTGGCGCTGGTGCACGGCTGGATGGACGTGGCGGCGTCCTGGCAGTTCATGGTGGACGCGCTGCGCACGCCGCGCTGGATCGTGGCGCCCGACTGGCGCGGCTACGGTCTCACGAAGTCGGGCATCGGCGATGGGCCGCCGGCCGACAACTTCTGGTTCCCCGACTACCTGGCCGACCTGGACTTCCTGCTCGACGCCCTCGCACCCGGCCAGGCGGTGGACCTGGTGGGCCACAGCATGGGCGGCAACGTGGCCATGATGTACGCGGGTGTGCGCCCCGAGCGCATCCGCCGCCTGGTCAACCTCGAGGGCTTCGGCATGCCCGAGACCCGCCCCGCCCAGGCGCCCGGCCGCTACGCCCAGTGGATCGACGAGCTCAAAGCGCTGCACCGCGGGGAGATGGAGCTCAAGTCCTACGACAGCGCCGAGGGTGTGGCGCGCCGGCTGATGAAGACCAACCCGCGCCTGACACAAGACAAGGCGGACTGGCTGGCCCGCCAGTGGGCCGCGCCGGACGCCCAGGGCCGCTGGACCATCCTGGGCGACGCGGCCCACAAGGTGGTCAACGCCCACCTCTACCAGGTGCCCGAGGCGCTCGCGCTGTACGAGCGGATCAGCGCGCCGGTGCTCTCGGTGACGGCCGGCGACGACAGCCTGAACCAGTGGTGGAAGGGGCGGTTCACGCTGGAGCAGTACCGCGAGCGGCTGCGCCATGTACCCCGACTCACCGAGGCCCACATCGATGACGCAGGCCACATGCTCCACCACGACCAGCCGGAAGAACTGGCACAGCTGATCGAAAACTTCCTGGCGTGAGAAAATCGCCGGTTTCGCGGGCCTGTCCCGCGCCACCGACTGCGAGAACACACCATGGAAGCCGAACGCATCAACGCCATCCGCAATCAACTGGCCGACCTCAGCGCACGCGTGGTCGAGCTCCGGAGGTATCTTTGACTACGATGCCAAGGCATTGAAGCTCTCGGAGGTCACCAGCGCGCTGGAAGACCCCACCGTCTGGGACAACCCCAAACGCGCCCAGGAGCTGGGCAAGGAAAAGAAGTCGCTGGAAGACGTGGTGGTCGTGCTCGACCGGCTCTCCAGCGAACTGGCCGACAACAGCGAGCTGTTCGAGATGTCCGAGGCCGAGGGCGATGACGCTGGCCTTGAAACCATCGAAGGCGAAGCGAAGAACGTGCAGGCCGAGGTCGAGAAGCTCGAGTTCCGCCGCATGTTCAACAACCCGGCCGACCCGCTGAACTGCTTCGTCGACATCCAGGCCGGTGCTGGCGGCACCGAAGCCTGCGACTGGGCCAGCATGCTGCTGCGCCAGTACCTCAAGTACGCCGAGCGCAAGGGGTTCAAGACCACGGTCGAGGACGAAACCCCGGGCGACACCGCGGGCATCAAGAGCGCCACCATCAAGGTCGAGGGCGAGTACGCCTACGGCCTGCTGCGCACCGAGACCGGCGTGCACCGCCTGGTGCGCAAGAGTCCGTTCGACAGCTCGGGCGGCCGCCACACCTCCTTCGCCTCGCTGTTCGTCTATCCCGAGATCGACGACTCGATCCAGATCGACATCAACCCCGCGGACGTGCGCGTGGACACCTTCCGCGCGTCTGGCGCCGGTGGCCAGCACATCAACAAGACCGACTCGGCCGTGCGCCTGACCCACATTCCGACCGGCATCGTGGTGCAGTGCCAGGACGGCCGCAGCCAGCACAGCAACCGCGACGTGGCCTGGCAGCGCCTGCGCTCGCGCCTGTACGACCACGAGATGCGCAAGCGCATGGAAGAGCAGCAGAAGCTGGAAGACACCAAGACCGACGTGGGCTGGGGCCACCAGATCCGCAGCTACGTGCTGGACAACAGCCGCATCAAGGACCTGCGCACCAACGTCGAAATCTCGGCCACGCAGAAGGTGCTCGACGGCGACCTGGACGCCTTCATCGAAGCCTCGCTCAAGCAGGGCGTCTGATGGTCGCCGCGCTGATCTTCGACATGGACGGCACGATGATCGATTCGATGCCGTGGCACCGGAAGAGCTGGATCGCCTTCTGCGAGCGCCGCGGCCTGGACATCGACGTGCCCGACCTGATGCGCCGCACCACCGGCCGCACCGGCATCGAATGCATGGTGGAGCTGTTCGGCGGCCTCCCGCACGAGCAGGCGCAGGCCCTTGTCGAGGAGAAGGAAGGCCTCTACCGCGAGCTGTTCGCCCCCGTGTTCGCCGAGATCGCCGGCTTCAAGGCCTTCCTCGGCCAGGCGCAGGCGCGCGGCCTGGCGGTGGGCGTGGGCACGGCCGGCGACCGCCACAACCAGGCCTTCGCCTACCAGCACCTGTCGCTGGGACAGACACTGCCCACCGTCGGCGGCGACGAGGGCCTGCCCGGCAAGCCCGAGCCCGCGATCTTCCTGGAGGTGGCGCGCCGGCTCGGCGTGGCGCCGGAACACTGCATCGTGTTCGAAGATGCGCCGCTGGGCATCGAGGCGGCGCGCCGCGCCGGCATGCGCGCGGTCGGCATCTGCAGCTCTCACAGCGCCGACGAACTCGACGGCCCCCATGTGCTGACCCGCGTTCCCGATTACCAGACCCTGATCCAAACCCGATTCCTGGAGACCGTCCATGCAACTGCGTGAGGCCACCGGCCCTGCGATGGTGATCCGTCGCGAAGACTACACCCCGCCCCCGTTCTGGATCGACCGCATCGAGCTCACCTTCGACCTCGATCCGATCAAGACCCGCGTGCTCAACAAAATGGTGCTGCGCCGCAACCCCGAGGTGCCGGCCCAGCCGCTGCGCCTGGACGGCGAAGAGCTGAACCTGGCGCGGGTGGTGCTCAATGGCGGTGGCTGCTCGTTCAAGATGGACGGCGACGCCCTGGTGCTGGGCAGCCTGCCCGAGGGTCCGGAGCCCTTCGAGCTGGAGATCTTCACCACCTGCTCGCCCGAGAAGAACACCCAGCTCTCCGGCCTGTACCTGAGCCAGGGCGACTTCTTCACCCAGTGCGAGGCCGAGGGCTTCCGCCGCATCACCTACTTCCTGGACCGTCCCGACGTGATGGCCAGCTACACCGTGACGCTGCGCGCCGACAAGGACAGGTACCCGGTGCTGCTGTCCAACGGCAACCTGGTCGAGCGCGGCGAGCTGCCCGACAACCGCCACTTCGCCAAGTGGGTCGACCCGCACCGCAAGCCGTCCTACCTGTTCGCCCTGGTGGCCGGCCGCCTGATCTCGCGCGAGCAGCGCATCGTCACCCGCGCCGGCAAGGAACACCTGCTGCAGGTCTATGTGCGCCCCGGTGACATGGACAAGACCGAACACGCCATGAACTCGCTGATCTCCAGCGTGGTCTGGGACGAAGCCCGCTTCGGCCTGCCGCTGGACCTCGAGCGCTTCATGATCGTCGCCACCAGCGACTTCAACATGGGGGCGATGGAGAACAAGGGCCTGAACATCTTCAACACGAAGTACGTGCTGGCCAACAGCGCCACCGCCACCGACACCGACTTCACCAACATCGAGTCGGTGGTGGCGCACGAGTACTTCCACAACTGGACCGGCAACCGCATCACCTGCCGCGACTGGTTCCAGCTCTCGCTCAAGGAAGGCCTGACCGTCTTCCGCGACCAGGAATTCAGCATGGACCTGTGCGCCGAGCCTTCGGCGCGCGCGGTCAAGCGCATCGAGGACGTGCGCGTGCTGCGCACCATGCAGTTCCCCGAGGACGCCGGCCCGATGGCCCACCCGGTGCGACCCGACCAGTACGTCGAGATCAACAACTTCTACACCGTCACGGTCTACGAGAAAGGCGCCGAGGTCGTGCGCATGATGCAGACCCTGGTGGGGCGCGACGGCTTCCGCCGGGGCATGGACCTGTACTTCCAGCGCCACGACGGCCAGGCCGTCACCTGCGACGACTTCGCGCAGGCCATCGCCGACGCCAACCCGGACAGCGATCTGGCGCGCCACCTGTCGCAGTTCAAGCGCTGGTACAGCCAGTCCGGCACGCCGCGGCTGCAGGCCAGCGGCCGCTACGACGCCGCCGAACGCCGCTACACCCTCACGCTGAGCCAGAGCTGCCCGCCCACGCCGGGCCAGAGCGAGAAGCAACCCTTCGTAATCCCGGTCGCGGTCGGCCTGATCGACGCCCATGGGCAGGATCTGGCGCTGCGGTTGCAGGGCGAATCGCAGGCCAGCGGCGGCACCCGCCTGCTGGTTCTCACGCAGGCCAGCGAGAGCTTCGTGTTCGAAGACATCGACGCCGAGCCGGTGCCGTCCCTGCTGCGCGGCTTCTCGGCGCCGGTGATCGTCGACAACGGTCTGAGCGACGACCAGCTGCTGCACCTGCTGGCCCACGACAGCGATGCCTTCAACCGCTGGGAGGCCGGCCAGCAGCTGGCCCTGCGCCGTGCGGTGCAGGCCGTGCGCGCCGACGGTCCCGTGGGCCCCGCACCGCTGGACGAGGCCTTCGTCGAAGCGATGCGCGCCGTGCTGCGCCACCCCTCGCTGGACGCCGCGCTCAAGGAACTGGTGCTCACTCTGCCGGCCGAAACCTACATCGCCGAACAGCTCGACGTGGTCGATCCGCAGCGCATCCACGCGGTGCGCGAGACCATGCGCGAGCAGCTGGCCGAGGCGCTGCAGGCCGACTGGGCCTGGGCGTTCGAACAACACAAGGACAACGGCGCCTACCGCCCCGACCCGCTCAGCAGCGGCCGCCGCGCCCTGGCGGGCATGGCGTTGACCATGCTGTGCATCGCAGCGCGCGAGACCGGCGATACGGTGTGGCCCGGCAAGGCCTACCAGCGTTTCAAGGACGCCGGCAACATGACCGACCGCTTCAACGCGCTGTCGGCCCTGGTGGTCAGCGGCCAGCCGCTGGCGCAGGAGGCGCTGGCGCGCTTCCACGCGATGTTCAAGGACGAGGCCCTGGTGATCGACAAGTGGTTCGCGCTGCAGGCTGGCGCGCCCGACCGCGGCGGCAACGTGCTGCCCGCCGTGCGCCAGCTGATGAACCACCCCGACTTCAACCTGAAGAACCCCAACCGGGCGCGCAGCGTGATCTTCAGCTTCTGCTCCGCCAACCCGGCCGGCTTCCACCGCAGCGATGCGGCCGGCTATGTGTATTGGAGCGAGCGCGTGCTCGAACTCGACGCCATCAACCCGCAGGTCGCTGCCCGCCTGGCGCGCGCGCTGGACCGCTGGAAGAAGCTGGCCGAGCCCTACCGCAGCGCCGCCCGCGAGGCCATTGCCCGCGTCGCCGCCAAGTCCGACCTCAGCGCCGACGTGCGCGAGGTGGTGACCCGCGCCTTGGCCGAATAAACACTTTTGGAGCCTTCATGAAACGCATCTCCCTCACACGCTACCTTGTTGAACAGCAGCGCGTCGACGGCCACATTCCCGGTGACCTGCGCCTGCTGCTGGAAGTCGTCGCCCGCGCCTGCAAGCGCATCAGCCAGGCCGTCAACAAAGGCGACCTCGGCGAGGTCATGGGCACGGCCGACACGGAAAACGTGCAGGGCGAAGTCCAGAAGAAGCTGGACATCATCGCCAACGAGGTGCTGATCGAGGCCAACGAATGGGGCGGCCACCTGGCGGCCATGGCGTCCGAGGAAATGGACAGCATCTACGTGGTGCCCAACCGCTACCCGCAGGGCGAGTACCTGCTGATGTTCGACCCGCTGGACGGCTCGTCCAACATCGACGTCAACGTCTCCATCGGCACCATCTTCAGCGTGCTCAAGAAGCCCGAGGGCAGCCCCGGCGTGAGCGAGGCCGACTTCATGCAGCCGGGCAGCCAGCAGGTCGCGGCCGGCTACTGCGTCTACGGACCGCAGACCACCCTGGTGCTCACCGTAGGCGACGGCGTGGCCATGTTCACGCTGGACCGCGAGCAAGGCTCTTTCATGCTGACGAAGGAAAACGTCACGATACCGGCGGACACCAAGGAATTCGCGATCAACATGAGCAACATGCGCCACTGGGCCGACCCGGTCAAGCGCTACGTCGACGAATGCCTGGCAGGCAAGGAAGGCCCGCGCGGCAAGGACTTCAACATGCGCTGGGTCGCCTCCATGGTGGCCGACGTGCACCGCATCCTCACGCGCGGCGGCGTGTTCATGTACCCCTGGGACAAACGCGACCCGGACAAGCCCGGCAAGCTGCGCCTGATGTACGAGGCCAACCCCATGGGCTGGCTGGTCGAGCAGGCCGGGGGCGCCGCCACCAACGGCCATGGTCGCATTCTGGACATCACCCCGACCAAGCTGCACGAGCGTGTGAGCGTGATTCTGGGCTCGAAGAACGAAGTCGAGCGCATCACGGCCTACCACCGCGAGGCCAACGCAGCGAAATGAGTTTTTGCTAGAATGGCGGGCTTCGCCGGTGTAGCTCAGTTGGTAGAGCAGCTCATTCGTAATGAGAAGGTCGGGGGTTCGACTCCTCTCTCCGGCACCAAACCCAAAGCCCTGACTCGAAAGACTCAGGGCTTTTTCACGTCAGTGCCTTTCAAGCGAGACCCATGACGGACTCCATCGCCTCCCTCTTCCCCCTGGGCTGGGCCCACTACCTCGCCGGTGGCCTGCTGATCGGCGCGGGCGTGGCCCTGCTGTTCGTCTGCACCGGCCTGGTGGGCGGCATGAGCACCGTGTTTTCGTCCACCTGGTCGTTCGTCGTTCGGCGGCCATTCTTTCAGCAGGCGCGGTTCACCGATTCGCGGGTCTGGCGCCTGGTCTACGCCGCCGGCCTGGTGCTGGGGGCGCTGGTCTGGTGGCTGGGGTTTTCGGATGGAACGCCCGGGTCCACCGGCATGCCGGCCTGGCAGCTGCTGCTGGGCGGCGTGCTGGTGGGCTACGGCGCCCGACTGGGCAACGGCTGCACGTCGGGTCACGGCATTTGCGGTCTGGGCTCGCTGCAGCTGCCCTCGCTGGGCGCGGTGCTGACCTTCATGGCGACCGCCTTTCTGGTGGCCCACCTGATGGGGCGGCTGGTATGAGCGGCTTCAACATGACACCGCTCAAGGCCCTGGCCGTGCTCGCCAGCGGCGCACTGTTCGGCTTTGGCCTATCGCTGTCGACCATGGTCCGGCCCGAGGTGGTGCTCGGCTTCCTCCGATTTCAGGACATGGGCCTGGCGCTGGTCATGGGCGGCGCGGTGCTCGTCACGCTGCTGGCCTACCGCTTCGGCCCGGCGCTGCTGCGCCAGCCGCTGCTGGGCGGCTACTTTCACCAGCACGTCAGTGCCTGGAACCGCGATACCCTCGTGGGTGCCGCCCTGTTCGGTGCCGGCTGGGGCCTGTGCGGCGTCTGTCCGGGCCCAGCAATTGCCGGGCTGGGCACCGGCAACTGGGACCTGTTGTGGGCGCTGGGCGGCATCGCCCTGGGTGCCCTGTTGCAGGGCCTGCGCGCCCGCACCTGACGAACTTCCCCCCCTGCTGGCCGATCCCAACGGCTTTCCCCCGGAGAACACCATGATCACCCGCCGCCTTTCCCTCGCCCTGCTGGCCACTTCCGCCCTGGGGCTTGCCGCCTGCTCCAAACAGGAAACGGCCAGCGGTCCGTCCGCGGCCGCGACTCCCATCGACCCTGCCCAGGCCTACGACACCGTGGCCCGTGAAGCCAAGGGGTTCACCGCGGGCGCGATGATGAGTGCCCACACGGTCTACGTGCTGTTCGACCCTCAGTGCCCGCACTGCAGCCACCTCTGGGAATCGTCGCTGCCGCTGCAGACCAAGGTGAAGTTCGTCTGGGCTCCGGTGGCCATCCTCGGCCCCAAGAGCCTGCCGCAAGGCGCAGCGCTGATGCAGGCGGCCAACCCGGTGGAAACCATGACGGCCCATGAAAAATCGCTGCTCGCGGGCCAGGGCGGCATGGCCGCTTCGGCCAGCATCCCGGCCGAGATCGAGGCCACCATCAAGGCCAACACCGGCCTGCTGGACCGGCTGGGTGCCGACTCGGTGCCGTTCGTGGTGGCGCGCCACGCCAGCAGCGGCCAGGTGATCACCCGGGCCGGCTCCATGGACACCGCCGGCCTGGCCAACTGGCTGGGCATGCAGCCCTGAGTACCGGCCCGCTGCATGGACATCCTCACCCTCACCCTGCTGTTTGCGGCGGGCAGCTTCCTGCTCAAGACCGGCGAACAGCGCCAGCGCATCTCCCTGCTGGGAACCCACCTGGCGCAGTTCCAGATCGAGAAGCTCATGGAGCGGCTCAACGACGGCTACCTGCGGGCGCTGGATGAACCGGACGCGCAGCGGCAGCAGCAGATCTGGTCGCTGCACAGCGCCACCGAAGAAGCCCTGGCCCAGCAGTTCGCGAGATTCGCCGAGGCGTTCTCGCAGGCCGAGGGGCCGACCACCTGGGTCAACCGCAATCCACTGCCCTACGCACACCGCTGGCTGCCCGCCTGGCTGGCCCCCGGCTTCGACGCGCGGGCCCTGATGCGGCTGCACGCGCAAGGCATCGCCCGTGTGGTGGCCAACCCGCAGCAACTGCCGGTGCGCGACCGGGCCCGCACCCTGCTGGCCGAGCTGTACCTGATGCAGCACAGCTGCCACTGGTTCTGCCGCTCGCGCAGCCTCGCGTCTGCGCGGCTGCTGGCACGCCACAAGACCTCCTACGAGCAGGTGCTGCAGGCGGTATCGCCTGCGACGCGCCGTGCATACCAGGACCTCACCGGCATCTAGTTGTCCTGAGAAAAGGCCAATGGCAGCAACCCGTTCAGGATCTGCCAGTCCAACCAGAGTTGTTCCAGCTGCCCCCGGGACACGGGCTTGGCCAACTGGCCCATGGACCGCATGCCGTGTGCGTTCACCAGACGCAACGCGGCTTCGATCACCGACTCATCTGCCGCGCTGAACAGCACGACGCCACCCGAAAAGCCGCTGGCGCCCAGATGCCGGATCAGCTCGACGCCGTCCATGTCCGGCATGAGCAGGTCCACCAGGATCAGTGTGCCCGCGGTGGGCTTTCCCCCGACATACTTCAGCGCGGCCTTCGCGTCGGAGAACAGCTTCGGCCCGGCGTCCACCAGCGAGGCGGAGATCTGGAGCACATCGCCGATGTGATCCAGATCGTCGTCCACGCACACCAGCTCCAGTGCCAGGGCCCCGGAGGCCGTGGCCAGTTCCCGGAAG
This sequence comes from Hydrogenophaga pseudoflava, assembly GCF_031020795.1. Taxonomy (GTDB): domain Bacteria; phylum Pseudomonadota; class Gammaproteobacteria; order Burkholderiales; family Burkholderiaceae_C; genus Hydrogenophaga; species Hydrogenophaga pseudoflava_A. The sequence goes on along the minus strand of NZ_JAVHJP010000004.1, from coordinate 27,467 downwards.
TGATCTCTCACCGAAGACGCGGCCGGCACGAGTTGTTCCATGAGCGGCGGAACAGCGCTCATGTCGTTGTTCTGCACGGACCGTTCAATGCGTTCGAGCAGGCTGGCGAGCCGGACTGCGCCGGTGGCCCGGGCGGACGATTTCATCCGGTGGGCCACCAGGCGGACACCCGACCAGTCCGCCTGCCCAGCCAGCGACAGCATCTCATCCATTCCCGCGGCGCAGGCACGCACAAAACGCATGCGCAGATCGGAGATCAGCGCCTCGTCCTCGCCCATCATGCGGGCCAGGGCGCCATCATCGAACTCCTCCGAATCGAGGTTGTCGTTGTCCTGTGGTCGCGTCCTGTTCAAGTCCCAATCCGACCCGCCCCATTCGTCGGGGATTCTTGACAGACAGTCGAGCAGGGCCGTGCGAAGCTGCCCCAAGGTGACCGGCTTGGTCAGGAAGCCGTTCATGCCGGCCTCATGACAGCGTGTCCATTCACTGCTGAGCACGTTGGCGGACAGTGCCAGTATGGGCAAGCGGGGGAAGCCTTTTTCCGCCTCACGGATGGCCCTGGTGAGTTCCAGTCCATTCAGCTCAGGCATCAACAAGTCCGTCATCAGCAGCGCATAGCGGTCCCGGTCCTGCTTCCAGCGCGCAAGCGCTTCCTTTCCGTTGTTCACCACCTCAGCCCTTAACCCGAGCAGTTTCAGCTGCTGCGAGATCACGCGCTGGTTGATTTCGTTGTCCTCGGCGACCAGCACCGCCCTTCCCCGTGCGTGCTCCTCCAGACTGTTGGGCTTGAGCGCGGCCGGAGCGGGCGGGAGCGCCACCGGCGAAGCCCTGCGGGAGGCAAATGCGACCGCCAGCAGAAGATCGTCCCGGTGCATGCCTTCGGCGTGCAGGTCCACGCATCCATCGTCCCTGACCCAGGGTTCGTCTCTGGCCCGCGGCTGCAGAAACACCGTCGGACAGGGTGGTGCCGACACCGAGACCACAGGCGGGTGTTCCGACCAGCCAGCGCTGATGCGCACGTCCGGCGGCTGCTCGGAAGACGTGGACACCCCCGCCGACTCGAGCACGCTGCGCCAGTCGTCGGCGGGGTCCTCCGGCTCGACGTCGAGGGCGCAGTTCAGTCCCTCAAGCGCCACCGAAAACGGACTGACCACGTCCGCCATGCTGGACAAGGGGATGTCCACCGAAAACGTGGTGCCGGCGCCCGGCGTGCTGCGCACGGCGATGGCTCCGGCCATCGCTGCAATCAGTCGCTGACAAATCGTCAGACCAAGACCGGTCCCGCCGTAGTTGCTGTTGGTCGATGCATCGCCCTGGACAAAGGGCTGGAAGATCCGTTTGAGAACGTCCTCGGACATGCCGATGCCGTTGTCACTCACCTCGAAACAGAGACCCCCGCCTTGCGAGGGCAGCGCACGCAGAGACACGCGGCCGGTCCGCTCGAGCCCGGCCGAGAACTTGATGGCATTGCCGACCAGGTTCATCAACACCTGCCGCAGTCTGGAAGCGTCGCCCACCCAGCGCTCCGCCAGTGACGGGTGGGCAAAGACGTGCAGCCGAACCGACTTCGCAACGGCCACCGACAGCACCGCGTCGCTGACGCGTTCCAGCAGACGGCGCAACTGGAATGGCGCGGGCACCAGTTCCAGCCGCCCCGCCTCGATCTTCGAGAAATCGAGAATCTCGTCGATCAGCGCCAGCAGCACCTCGGCCGATTCGCTGACCGTCTCCACCATCTCCCGTTGATGAGGACTCAGGGCCGTCTGCTGCAGCACCTCCGCGATACCGATGACCCCGTTCATGGGCGTTCGGATCTCGTGGCTCATCGAGGCGAGAAAGGCACTCTTGGCCGCACTGGCAAGCTCGGCCGAGCGCTTGGCGCGTTCGAGTTCCGCGGTGCGCTGCGCGACCAGCTCCTCCATGTGAGCCCGGTAGTGCGCCAGGTCCTCGCTCATGCGCCGCTTGTCGGTGATGTCCTCCTTGACGGCGAGGTAGTGCGTGATGCGCCCCTCGGTGTCCCTCACCGGCGTGATGACCGCGAATTCGATGTAGAGGGACCCGTCCTTGCGCCGGTTGTTCAGGAAACCGCGCCAGGGTTTGCCCGCCGTCAGGGCTGCCCAGAGCTTTCGGTACCTCGTATCGGGCGTCATGCCCGACTGCAGCATGCGCGAGTTGCGCCCCATGAGTTCGGCGCGCGAATACCCCGAGGTCTGGCACATCGCGTGGTTCACGTACACGATGTTGGCGGCCAGATCGGTGATCACGATGGCCTCGGAGGCCTGCTCTGCGGCCTGCGCCAGCATCCGCAGCCAGCCTGTCTCCTCCCGGCGGTGGGTCACGTCACGCAACACGCGGATCTCCACACCGCCGTCCACGACCCGCCGGCGCTCTTCGATCGTGCGCAGTCGCCCGTCCGGGTGCCAGTACTCCCAGTCCACGGTGTCCGGTTCGTCCGCCGATGCACGGGTGCCCTGTTCGGCCGGTTCGGCCTTGAGCTCCTCCCGATGCAGGTGTCCGATGTAGCGCCCGCGCAGCTCGTGCAGCGACTTGCCCAGCAGGCGCTGGGCCAGCGGGTTGGCGTCGGTGATGCGCTGATGGACATCCAGCATCAACACGGCATCGGGCAGGTCCTGCAGCAACAGATCGCGTTCGGCCTGGGCCAGCACCCGGTCCGTCACGTCCAGCATCACGCCCTGGATCAGCGCCTCTTCACCATCGGGCGGCGTGACGATCCGGATGATGTCCTGGAAGTGTCTCCAGGCGCCCCACCGGGTCCGCAACCGGTACTCCAGCGTGAAGGACAGCCCGCCGTCGATTCCGCGGCGCAGTTCGTCGCGGGTCCGGTCCCGGTCGTCGGGGTGCAGGGCGTTCAGCCAGGCGTCCGGTCTCGCCGTCCACTCCTCTGGCGAAAACCCCAGCTCGCTCACGCGGGAGCTCACATACAGGGTGGACCTGTCCGCATCCAGAGCGGCCCGGTACACGACGCCGGGCATCTGCTCGGCCAGCTCCTTGAACTCCCGCTCGCGCGCCCGCAGCCGGACCTGTTCCCGCCTGCTGACGAACCAGTGCTCGACCGCATGCGCCAGGTCCACCAACAGGCCCCGTTCGGACGGATCGGGCGTGCGCGGCTCGGGAGCGCTGATGCACAGCGTGCCCACCGCGTGGCCATCGATCCTCAGAGGGACGCCGGCGTAGAACCTCAGCCCGTTCTCGCGCTGCACCATCGGACTGTCCGCGAAGCGGGGATCGAGTCGCGCGTCGGGCACCACGACCAGCTCCCGCTCCTGAATGGTCTGCAGATGAAATCGGGCGTCGTGCAGCTTCTCCGACAGATCGAGTCCGTAAGAGGCCTTGATCCAGTGCCGGTCGTTGTCCACCAGGCAGACGGCCGAAACCGGGCAGCGCAAGGCCTGCGCCGCCATGCGAACCAGATCGTCCAGCGTCGCGTCGGCGGAGGTGTCGAGCTCGGCCAGCGAACGCAGGGTCTGGAGTCGGGACAAATCGGAGGAAATAGGCAACAAGTTCATGACAAAGGTGCTCGCAAGCGTCCACACACTTTGCCGTGAATGACTTCGTTTGACTGTAGGGATCTATCAACAGACCAAGCCGCCAGAGGGGCTGTGCCGTTAAATTCAGCACGCCAAGTCCAACCGCACTTCCCGAATTGCCTGCCTGGGCGGATCCGACCGGTCAGGACTCGTCGGCACTGATCAGGCCTTCGCGGATGGCCAGACGCACCAGCGCAGGAACATCCGCCATCTGCAGCTTGCCCATGAGGCGGCTGCGGTACGTATCCACCGTCTTGGGCGACAGACCCAGCACCTCGCCGATCGCTGCACTCGAGCGCCCCCTCACCACCATGACCACGATCTGCCGTTCCCGTGCAGACAGGAGACCGAGTGCGCCGCCCGGATGGGTATCGGCGAGCGCCCTGTCGGCCAGTTCCTTGACGCCAGGCCCCAGGTGACGGCGCCCCAGCCGCACCTGTTCCACCGCCGCCAGCACCTCCGCGGCGGGCGACCCCTTGAGCACATACCCGCTGGCGCCCAGCCGGAACGCCTCCGCCACGTTGCCGGGCTGGGCCAGCATGGTCAGCACGACGTAGCGCGTGAACGGCGTGAGTTGCGGCAACCGCTCCAGCAACTCCATGCCTGATCGGTCCCCCAGGTGGAGATCGACCAGCACCACACAAGGCGTCAGCCGGGGAATGTCCAACAGCGCCTGCGCAAGCTCGCCCGTCTCGCCCACCACGCGGTGGCCCCCATGCTGCAGCACCACCCGCAGGCCGTCCCGCATGAGGGCATGGTCGTCGACCAGATAGATATCGCTCACTGCTCCAGCTCCTCGATGCAGAAGTCCACCACGGTGCCACCGCCGGCCCCTGGTCCGATGGTCAAGCGACCACCGATCGCCTGCGCGCGTTCTCGCATGCCGACGATGCCCAGGTGCCCCGGAACACCGTTCTGCCGGCCAGCAGGAATGCCCACCCCGTCGTCCTCCACGCGAATGCACATGAACCCGACGTCACCGTCCAGCGACACCACCACCGTCCCGGCGTCGGCGTGGCTCAGTGCATTCGCGATGGCCTCGCGAACGATCATGAAGGCCGCGTATTCCACCGTGTCCGGCCAGCGCACACCCCACACCTCCGCCCTGGTGTCCAGCCCGATGCGTATGCCCAGGCTCGCCGCGGGCGACCTGCGCAGTTCGTTGTCCAGCGCGGCGGCCAGCCCCTGCTCCTCCAGCAGCGGCGGGCGCAACTCCAGCAGCACATGCCGCACCTCGCCGATGGCCTCCGTGACCATCTGCAGCGTCTTGGACACCATGTCTGCCGACGACGACGGGCGATCCTCCGCCACCGAGGCCTGCAGCACATCCAGATACAGGCGGGCGCTGCTCAGCTGCTGACCGAGGCGGTCGTGCAGGGACTGCGCGATGCGGCGGGTCGTGGCCTGCTCCTGCGACATGAGGCGGGCTGCCAGCGCAGAAAGCTCGTTTCGGTACTGCTCAAGCTCGATGTCCATGGTCCGCCGCTTGCTGATGTCGGTGAAGTACACCGAAGCACCCTCACTGGACGGATACACGCGGCACTCGATCCAGCGTTGCCATGGTGCGAACCAGTCTTCCACCACCATGGGGCTGCCGTTGTCCATGGCGGTGAAGAAGGCGTCGGCGTAGCGGGTCCCCACCGCGCCGGGCATCAGGTCCCAGATGAGCTGGCCCACCAGCGATGCCGGTGAAGCCGAGGGATCAATCAAGGCAGCGGCCTGCCGGTTGACATAGGTCAGGCGCTGATCGACTCCCAAGGCCATGAAGCCGTCGGTCACCCGGCTCATGATGCTGTTGAGGCGTTCGAGCGCCGCATCCCGCTCCCGGGCCACCCGGTTGACCTGGGTGACGTCGTGCACCAGCACGAGCCGGGCCTGCCGCCCTTCGAACGGCATGTTGCTGTAGGACAGGTTGACCTCGATGTGCTGCCCTGCGGCGGTCTGGTGGATCACCGGTCCGAAATCCCGCTCTTCGGTTCGGTCCTCAAGCGAAGCCATCATCTTCGTCATGACGGCGACCTGCTCGGTCGGTCGCAGGTCCTGGATGGACATTGCGAGAAACGCCTCGCGGCTGTGCCCGTAGTGAAGCACCGCGGCCTGGTTGACCGCCAGAAACCGGAACGTCTGCAGGTCGAAAACAAACATCGGCTGCGGATTCCGCTCGAACATCAGCCGGTAGCGTCGCTCCCCCTCTTCCAGCAGCCGCCGCGCGGCGACCATCTCGGTGATGTCTCTCGACACACCGAACGATCCCAGGACACCATCGATGCCCCGCAGTGCCCCCTTCGTTGCGAGAAAGGTGCGAGGGCCCTCCGGGGTTTCCAGACGCTCCTCGAAGGTTTGCGCCTGTTCGAAGGCCATGGCCTGGCGATCATTGGCGCGCACCATGTCCGCCTGGTCCGGCGGAAACAGGAGGTTGTCGTCCTGCCCCAGCACCTGATCGGGAGAGGTCCCCGTCTGTCGGGCCGCCGCCTGATTGAAGAACAGATAACGCCCCTGCAGGTCCTTCGCGAAGATCGCATCGGTCGAGGACTCGGCCAAGGCCTTCAACAAGGACGCCGTTTGCGCTTCTCGACGAGAGATCCGCAACTGCTCGTCGGTGGACTCAAGAAGCCTGGCGTACAGCCTCTTCATGCCGGCATACAACAACACGGTGGTCACCAGGACGAACAGCAAGCCCTTCCAGGTCTGCACCAAACGGAGCGTCTGCTGATCGGGGAACAGAGCGTCGGCCGCCCGGTCCGAAAAAAGGATCCAGACAAAGGACACCAGGGCATAAGCCAGCGCGACACGGCGGACCGGCGCAAAGCGGTCGAAATTCATCAGGTGAACGGCACGGTGACCGCAAGAGGGACCCAAAGGACAGGCCCGTCTTCACATCGGCGTGTTTGGGGACCGACTTTAGTGGACCCATTGAGCGCGGCACCACGCGGGTTATTGGAATGCACGGACAATTGCTCGATTCACGGCACTCGGGACCTGTCATGCGAATCCTCCACACCATGCTGCGCGTCGGCAACCTGCAACGCTCCATCGACTTCTACACCCAGGTGCTGGGCATGCAGTTGCTGCGCACCTCCGAGAACCCGGAATACAAATACTCCCTGGCCTTCCTCGGCTTCGAAGGTGGCAACCCCGGCCAGGCCGAGATCGAACTCACCTACAACTGGGGTGTCGAGCAGTACGAACTGGGCACGGCCTACGGCCACATCGCGCTGGGTGTGCCCGACGCCTACGCCGCCTGCGACAAGATCCGCGCCGCCGGTGGCACGGTCACCCGCGAGGCTGGGCCGGTCAAAGGCGGCACCACAGTGATCGCCTTCGTCACCGACCCCGACGGCTACAAGATCGAATTAATACAAAGAGAATCAACAACTTACGACGACAGACGCCAATCGGACGCCAAAAACATCGATCCGCTACGCAGCGCGTAGCAGATAAGCAACAGAAGCCCGCTCAAGCGGGCTTCTGTTTGTCCGGTGATGGCACGCAGCCATGGCTATCAACTTCCGCTCCATCGGCCAGGAGCAACCTTTCGGGCTCACCGGCTTCATGACCGTTTCTGGGGCTGATCTGAGACGTTCATGGTTGACGGGTTGTTGCCAACGGCCACGGTCATGAGCGTGTCGGAGTGGCAGGATCCCACGCACGCGAGCTGCAAACCTTCGGACAGTCTCAATAGATCGACAGGTACTTGCGCCGCTGCCGTGATCACTCGGGCCAGCATGGCTCCATCGCTTCCTGCTCGACCGCGAGCGCCCCGAGTGCTGCAGCTTCTTCACCCCACCCCCAGCGCTCACAGACCCTGAGAATCTCGCGCCGTGCAGAGGGTGCCAATTCACGCTGGGTAACGGTGCCAGGTAGCACGGCATCAGCGCGCATGCCAGAGTTCGCACCCACGTTCTTCGGCGAGCTGTACCCGTCGCTGCAGGCGCTGAAGGCCGCCTTCGATCCGTACAACCAGCTCAACCCCGGCAAGATCGCAACCCCTTCAGGCTCAGGGCATCAGTTGACGCGAGTCGACGAGGTACAGCTACGCGGCGACGCGGACGGACAGATCGATCCGCAGGTCTGGCAAAGCTACAGTTCCGCCCTGAAGTGCAACGGCAACGGCGCCTGCTACAACTTCGACCCCGACGACGCCATGTGCCCGTCCTGGAAGGCGACTCGCGAGCGCATGCATTCGCCCAAGGGACGAGCGTCACTCTTCCGTGAATGGCTTCGGCTGCAGGGGGAGGCGGGCGTCGACGTCATCCAGTCCGAGCGCAGCACACCCTCCTTTCTGCGTAGCCTGCCCGTACGATGGCGCAACACGCGCGGGCCCCGAAATGGGGTAGACGACTTCTCGCACGAGGTGTACGACGCGATGGCTGGATGCCTCGCTTGCAAGTCGTGCGCTGGGCAATGCCCCGTCCAGGTCAGCGTCCCGGAGTTTCGATCGAGGTTCCTGGCGCTGTATCACGCCCGGTACCTGAGGCCCATCAGGGACTACCTGATAGGCTCGCTGGAGTACACCATCCCGCATCTCGCTCACGCGCCGGGGCTCTACAACACACTCATGTCGGCGCCGCCTGTCCAGCGCTGGCTTGAGAAGAACGCCGGCATGGTCGACAGCCCCCTGCTCAGCCGGTTCGCTTGGACCCGGTTCGCCCGTCACTGGAACGTGCAGACCGCATCCGTCCGGCGCCTGAGTGCATTGACATCTGCGCAGCGCGTCCGCTCCGTTGTGTTCGTGCAGGACGCCTTCACACGCTACTTCGAATCACCGGTGGCCGCGAGCTTCATGGAGCTTGCGTCGCGGCTGGGCTTTCGCGTCTACCTCGCCCCATTTCTTCCCAACGGCAAGCCGCTTCAGGTGCAGGGATTCCTGTCGGCGTTCGACAAGGCGGCGCGCGAAAACGCGGCCCAGTTGCGGCGAATCTCGGAATCGGGTGTCGCACTGGTAGGCCTCGATCCCGCGATGACGCTCGTCTATCGCCAGGAGTACCGGAAGCTGCTGGGCATCGATCAGTCACCCAACGTGCTGTTGCCGCAGGAGTGGCTGCTCAACGTGTTCCCTGAGTCGAGGTGCACTGCGCCCGTCCGTCAGTACGTTCTGCTGCCGCACTGCACGGAGAAAACGAACGCATCGTCGAGCAGCAGCGACTGGACCCAGTTGTTTCAACGCGCAAACCTTGAACTCAGCACACCAGCCGCAGGCTGTTGCGGAATGTCGGGGACCTATGGGCACGAAGCGAGAAATGTGAGGACGTCCCGTGCGATCTTCGAACAGTCATGGGCGAGAATCGTCGACACGCATGAACAGGCAGAACTGCTAGCCACTGGCTATTCCTGTCGCGGCCAGGTCTCCCGGCTGAGGGAGAAACGTCTGCGTCATCCCGTCGAGGCACTCCTCGAGTGCATCCGACGTTAGAGGCAGTCTGGACTCCAATCAGCCCGCCCACCTGTTCTCGCCGACTGGCCCTTTTTGACCCGAACTTGTGACCTCCCCTCACCGTCCTTACCAGTTAGTGAGGTGGATTGCTGACAAAGGCGTCGCTGAAAAAGCGTTGTTCCGGCAAGCCCCGCCGCTCAATACAGGCGCGCCGAAGTGCCGCCACCATGGCCGGTGCACCACACGCGTAGACGTCATGACCGCTCAGGTCCGCCTGATCCGCGAGTACGGCTTCGTGAACGAGGCCGGTACGGCCTCGCCACGATATGTCATCGCCGACGTCGCTGACGACAGGCACATAGCGCAGATCGGGTAGCTGGCCCTGCTGCCACCGGGCGATAACCTCCTGCGCATAAAGGCCTTCGGGCAGGCGCGACCCCCAGTACAGCGTCAGTGGGCGGCCGATCTTGCGGCGCACCATGTGGTCGATGATCGATTTGAGCGGGGCAAATCCGGTACCGCCCGCCACCATGACCAAGGGGCGCTCGCTGTCCTCGCGCAGCCAGAAATCGCCATGTGGCAATTCGAGCTGCAAGAAGTCGCCAGGTTTGAGGCCTGGCAAGACGTCCCTGCTGAAGTGGCCTCCGGGCACATGACGGATATGCAACTGCACGCCATCGCTCTCATGCGGCGCATTGGCCATGGAGTAAGAGCGGCGCTGGCCATCGGGCAGGACTACCTGCAGGTACTGACCGGCCAGGAACTTCGCACGCATGCCGGCGGCAAAGCGCAGTTGCAGCACGGTCACGTCGCTGGCCGCCTGCGTCACGCGGAACACCTTGGCTTGCAGGGTCTTGCGCGCGTCCAGGTCGATGCGCTGCCAACTACGAGGCCGGATCAGCAAGTCGCTGGCAGCCTGTGCATGGCAGAACAGATGCTCGTTGGGCGCGTGAATGCCGGCCTCGGCGCTTCCGCCGGCGGTGCTTGGCACCAGTTGGCCTTCGAGCACCAAACCGCGGCAATTGCCGCATACGCCCTTGCGACACGAATAAGGCAGTTCAATACCGTTGCGTGTGGCGGCATCGAGAACAGTCTCGCCGTGCTCGCAGGAGAAGGCGACTTCGCTGCCTTCGATCTTGATCTGATTCGTCATTGAATGGTTCAGGTTGGGACCGGCACGGCAGCAAGCCGAGCGACGGTATTGATCATGGCCCTGGCATCGGCAATGCACCGGCCAGCGATATCCATAGCGCTGCCGTGACCCACGCTGGACAGAATCACGTCGGCACCGATTGACAAGGCGCTGGCCTGTTTGGGACTCAACAGCTTGATCGGGATATGGCCCTGGTCATGCAGCATGGCGACATACAAGTCGTGGCGGCGCTCCGCCAGCAGAGTGTCTGCCCCAATAGGGCCGTCTACCTGTAGGCCGACGGCGCGCAGGCGTTCGGCGGCCGGCTTGGTGATGCGCTCGTCCGCATCTCCGAACAGGCCGTTTTCACCTGCATGCGGATTGATGCCGAACAGACCGATGGTCGGCGCGTTCATGCCCAGGCGCTGCATGGCGCGCATGCCGGCCAGAGCAGCCTGCACGATCAGTTCAGACGTCAGGCGGTCGAGAGCGTGCTGCACGCTCTCGTGCAGCGTCGCATGCACGATATGCAGGCCGCCGCCCACCAGCAACAAAAATACGCTGTCCTCGGGCTGGCCGCAGACACGTGCCACCAGCGAGGGGTAGCCCGAAAAAGGGATGCCTGCCATATGCACGGCGGTTTCGTGGTGCGGGCCGGCCACCACCGCATCGAAATCGCCACGCCGGGTGGCGGTGATGGCCGAACTGGCAGCCGCGATCATGGCCGATCCAGCCTCAGCGCATACCCGCCCAGGCTGGAAGGTCCCGGTCGGCATGGCCGCCGTGGATACCACTGGCGTGGCGGCCAACAGGTCAGTCAGCCCAAGGCACTGCGCCGTCTGCTGAAGTACAACCTGTGGCCCGAACAGCGTCAGGCAAACATCGGGGCGTCCCGCATAGGCTGCGGCTGTCTTGAGCGCAATTTCCGGTCCGATGCCGTTGGGGTCACCCAGCGGCAATGCAATTCGAACAGCCTGTGAGATCACAGCGGGACGGCCAGCAGGATATCGACGCGGCTGCTGTCGCACACCACAACACGGCTGCGCAGGAGCAGGGCATCGCCCGAAGCGTCGAACTCGTCGTGATAGACGCCGGTGAAGTAGAGGTCGGTGTGCCCATCGTGCATGATGCGGGCCACCATGAAGGGCGTTTCGCAACTGGCTGTTGCAGGCTGCTCACCAGTGATGAAGGGCAGGCCGACGAGGTGGCGGTAGCTGTGCCGTTCGTAGACGTTGGCGTGGCGCAGTGCCGAAACTCTGTCCTGCAACATGGCGCGGTTGTTGGCCCAGATCAGGCCGGCGGCCAAGCCGTCGCGCTGGTTGTCGGCCGTGGTCACTGTGTATTGGCATTGAGGCAGAAAGAACTCTGGCCAGCTTTCCAGTTGGTTGGTGTCGATGCAGCGGATGTAGGCCGCCTGAAATGCCGCGATCCGCTCGCGCAGTGAAAGAGTGTTGTTCATGTCAGATGCTCCTAGATATCCATGAGGCGGCGATACAGCTTCCAAAAGCCGCGCACCGAAGCCTCGGTCACCCGCGACGGGCTCGAAGAGGTGCTGTCTCCGCCCATCTCGATAACTGCTTCGTCGTCGCCAGCGGTCGCTATGCCGCGTTGAACGAAGCCGCCGACGGCACCGTCTTCCATCGAGACAAAACCGGCTGGCCCGATCAGATTGGCCTGCTTGAGGCGCACTTCACGCTGAGCGGGCGTGTCGTCGGCATAACCGAGGTAGGTCCAGTTCAGGTCAGTTTCTTCCACCCCGCGCGGGAGCACCTGGCGGATGGCAAGGCAGTTCTGGATCTGCTGCAGCACAAAGCCTGGGAAAACCGAGAGGATCTGAAGCGTGATGCCATCCTCGAATTCCTTGAATCCGGCCAGCAAGGTCGGGTCGGCGAGCTTGTAACCCTCTTGGTCGGAGCGCAGACCCTGCTCCTGGTATTGCTTGCCGGCTTCGGCCTGCGGCGCGTCCACCATCGAATAGCTCACATGATGGCCACCCGATTCGCTCACGATCACCGCGCCACGTTGCGACAGGCGGTTGAGGCGGAAGGTGGTGAAGAAAAGATGCAGCAGGCTGGCGTGGTAGCTGTCCTTGACGTTCTCAAAGTAGAGCTTCCAGTTGTTCGGCAGCGCCTGCGTGAAGCGACCGATAACCTCCACCGGCTTGTTCAGCACACGTTCAATGCGCGCGCAGATTTCTGGGCCTAGGTAGTCCTCAATGCTGTCCACCTCGTCGCTAAAGCTGCCGAACACGAGGCCGCAGAAAACAGCAATGCGCAGTTTGCGCGGGGAGTGCTTGTCCTTGCAGAAGGAGGGCGGCATGCCGCCGGCACCGTCGAGACCCGCTTCGAAGGCCACACCCTTGAGTGTGCCCTGCAGGTTGTAGGTCCAAGCGTGATAGACGCACTGGAAGTCCTTGGCCGTACCGGATTTCTCCAGGCAGATCAACGCACCGCGGTGGGAGCAGCGGTTCTCGAAGGCGTATATGTCGCCGTCCGTGTCGCGTGCCACAACAACGGGTGTTTGGCCGACAAATGTCGTGCGATAGCTGCCTGGCTCGGGAATCTCAGCTTCCAGGCAGAGGTAGTTCCAGGCAGGTCCTTCGTAGACGCGTTTCTGTTCCTGTTCGAGGATGTCTTGGCGCTGGTAGACGGCATACGGTACGCGGGTGTGTAGCCCCCGCACCCACGTGATGGGGTGAGTCTGATTCATGGTTGCTTCCTTGAGTTTGCGGGTAGATGTGTCGCCGGTCAGTCAACCGTGACGTTGGCATCCTTGATAACCTTGGCCCAGCGTGCGGCTTCTCCGCGAACGAGTTGGCCCATCTGTTCTGAGGTGTTGCCCACGGCTTCGGCGCCTTGCTCGGCAAAGCGCTGTTGCACTTCGGGCTGCTTGAGAATGTCGACCAGTGCGTTGTTGAGTTTCGTGACGACGGCAGCCGGCGTGCCGGGTGGTGCGACGACGGCGAACCAGGTCACGGCTTGCATGCCGCTGAAGCCGACTTCCGCAAAGGTTGGCACTTCTTTGACGATGGACGCGCGCTTGCTGTCTGCGACCGCCAGGATCCGAATCCTGCCGGCCTTGTACAGCGAGCTTGCGGAGCCGAGGTTGTCAAAGAAGACATCCACCTGGCCTCCAGCGAGATCGGTCAGTGCGGGTGCCGTGCCTTTGTAGGGAACGTGGACCATCTGTGTTCCGGTCAGGGACTGGAACAAGTTGGCTGTCAAGTGCGAGGTTGAGCCATTGCCCTGCGATGCATAGGAAACAGTGCCGGGATGGGCCTTGAGGTAGGCGATGAGCTCGGCCACATTCTTGACCGGTAGCTGGTTGCTGACCGCCAAGACGTTAGGTACAGCCGCCAGCACCGTGACCGGAACCCACTGGCTCGCATCGTAGGTCAGCTTTGCATACAGGCTGCGATTGATGGCGATGGGACCTGGTGGGGACACCAGCAATGTGTGCCCATCAGGCTCAGAGCGGGCAACCAACTCGGCACCGATGTTGCCGCCTGCACCGGGCTTGTTCTCCACGATCACGCCAGCCGGGAAACGGGCGCGCAGCTTTTCACTCAGGATGCGCGGCAGGACATCGGCCGTGCCGCCTGCCGGGAACGGAACAACGAGACGTAGCAGCTTGCTGGGGAATTCGTTGGCTTGCGCGCAGGTCCAGGTGAAAGTGGCGGCTAGCGAGCAAATCCAGATCGTGAGTTTTTTCAAAAGTTTTCTCCTCGGGTGGTGGAAGTCCGGCCAAGCCAGACATGTCGTCAAAACGGGGCGTAGTGTGCGTTTGTTGCCCGAGGTTGATATAGTCAATATTGCGCATAGCGCAAACACGACCAAATATCTTTGACGCTTGTCAATGTGATGCCAGTCCCATGGATGTAACTTCTTGCCCTCCGCCGACCCAAGAGAAAGACCTGATCGCTGGCCTCGCCAAGGGGCTGAGCCTGATCGAAGCTTTCGACGATGAGCATGCGCGGCTAACCTCGTCTGAGGCGGCTCGTCGGGTCGGTATCAGCCCTGCGGCCGCGCGACGTTGTCTGCTGACACTGTGCCAAGGGGGTTACGCGCGGACCGATGGCAAACGCTTCTGGCTTGATCACGGAGTTCTGCGCTTGGCCTATGCGTATTCGACCTCGACCCGATTACCTCGCTTGTTGCAGCCCACGCTGGATGCCTTGAGCGAGCGGACCCGAGAATCGGCTTCGGTGGTCGTGCTTCATGGAATGGAAGCAATGGTCGCGGCCCGCTCCACCGCGCGCAAGAGTTTGACGGTGGGTCTGGGCGTTGGCTCACGATTGCCGCTGCACTGCTCAGCGACTGGACGTGTGCTATTGAGTTCAAAGTCGGGTGCCGACTTTGAATCACTTTTCAATGCCATGCCACTGTGTCGGCTGACGCCGCACACTCTCACGGACCCTGTGCGCCTACGTAAGCTCTTGGTGTCTTGCGCGGCCAACGGCTATGCCCTGAGCAACGAGGAGATTGAAGTTGGCGTGCGCTCTATTGCGATTCCACTCTACAACCTTGGGGGCACTGTAGTCGGTGCGCTGAGCCTTTCAAGCCGCGCAGACCGCATGACCGCCAGCGAAATGGTTGAGCAATTGCTGCCGGCCATGCTTCGTAGTCAGATCTGGGTGCGCTCACGTCTGAGTTGAGAATTCGGGCGACGCGATCGCAAAGAAAGCTCGTCACCAGAGCCCCAACCGAGAACAGATCCCCACGGTCCCTGGCGGCGGAAACCTCCACCTCGAAGGCCTCACGTATCGCCTCCTCGCGCGCCGCGCCGTTCGGCCCTTCCGCCGCGGGCTCCCCGGTAGGCGGGTTGACAAAGAACTCCTGAAGACGCTGCTTCACGCGCAACGTCAGCTCTCGATTCCACGCCTGCTGCAGCTCGAAGGGCAAGTAGTTCGTCGACAGCCGCTGCTCCTGCCAGCGCTGCGCGTTAACCAACGCGACTCCTTGCAGGGAGGCTCTGTTCGCTTCGAGAAAAGTCAGTCGCCATTCATCCAGTTCGACTGACGACAGCGTCGGCATCCGCGGTGCGAGATCATGAGGCTGGGCGACGCGCGCAAGGCCCACGCTCGCATCCCAAACATAGGTGCGCCCACTGCTGTAATCCACGATGGCCTGCCACAGATCCTTGCGGATCCGACCGGACTCCGCCACCTGCATCGTGGCGGGCGCATTGACCCGATGGGCGACCACTGCAGCAGCCGTGCCCTTGGGCTCAATCGCCGGTGATGAAGCGGTGGGGCGCCGCGCCGCGCGCTCTGCACCATCCACCGTGGCAGGCGGTGCAACCCGTTCCACAACGACGCGCGACGCTTCGCCGTCCAGACGGAACACCGGGCTCAACATCGCTACGAACGCCCTGAGGTCCTTCGCACCAAAATCCTGAGGTTTGAACCGGCGATCCGTCATCTGCAAAAGACGGTTGTTCAGCACCGCGAGCGCCATTGGCTTAGCGCTCGAGCCCTGCTTACGCTGCGCCTGCATAAACGCTGCTTCGACGAGTTCTAGCGCTTGTTCTCTACTCCTCATGCACGCCTCCTCCAAGAACATTTCGCCTCATCCTG
Source organism: Hydrogenophaga pseudoflava (assembly GCF_031020795.1). Lineage (GTDB taxonomy): Bacteria > Pseudomonadota > Gammaproteobacteria > Burkholderiales > Burkholderiaceae_C > Hydrogenophaga > Hydrogenophaga pseudoflava_A. The sequence goes on along the minus strand of NZ_JAVHJP010000004.1, from coordinate 11,838 downwards.
TTCATCCAGCCGCGCCAGCCATGTCGCCCGTTGGTCGTAACAGCGCGGCTGTACCCGGCCCCACGCAGTGCCGCATTCGATCGTCGTCCAGATTCTTCAAGTCGTCGGCGTCGCGCACGCCGATGGACAGCAGCGCCAAGCATTCGCCGCGAGTCAGCCTTACCGAAATCTTCGTGAGAGGCAGCGCGGCGGAGGGTAACCCGAACTCGAGCCGCTGAAGAATCTCGTCCAAGCCTTTTAGAAAGTCGGGCTGATCCGGGAAGAGCGTCCCGAGGATCTGATGCGCAGAACGCAGATGAAACCGGGTCGCATCGGCAATGCCGATGATGTTGCCGTAGCCGATGGCCCCGCCAAATGGCGTCGTGGAGTAGCGCTTCTCCAGCACATCGACGGGTGTTCCCTCGATCCAGTCATGCAACAGCGCCGCGCGCTTGCATCGAGCCCAGAACTCAATTTGGTCACGACAGTACCGTTGAAGCATTTGAGGCATCTGATGCCCGAAGCGTTGCGCCGCCTCGCCGGCGCGCACGCTCTCCGACTGCCCTTTCTTCATCACCGGCGTATAGATAGCGTCCAGCTCATCCAACACCTGCACCATCGCGAGAATGTGATCAGGTGGCGTCTGAGCAACGTTCAGGCGCCCCATCAGCTCGACCAGGCGCAAGCTCGACTCGAACGACAAGGAGGACGAACCGCAGGCACGCCCGAGCAGCGTCAGATGGATGAGATCGCCTTCGCGCTCGGCCAACCCAGCCTGCAAGAGGCGCTCCACCAGAGCCGTCACGTCCCGCTCCACCATCGCGACCCATTGCGGATTCGCGCGCGATGCCGAGTAACCTCCGAAGGTGTTGACCAGCAAGCCCGGAATCTCGCCGGCTCGAACGCCGCGCACCTGACTGAGCAGGCGCAGCGTCCATGTCGGCAGGTCGCGTTGTTGGAAGGAGGATTTCACGTCCTCGGGCACGCCCAGCACATAGCGCTGGAAAAGCTGCGCACGTTCCATTGGCGTGTCGGCCAAGATGATCGCCTTACCAATTTCGTTGAAGCCGAGCCTGCCGGCACGCCCCGCCATGTTCTTGTATTCGGCCACGGTGAACTGTCGACCGTCCTCGCCGACGAATTCGTTCTCGGCGAGCACGACCGTGGAGGCCGGTGTGTTGATACCGGCGGCCAAGGTCGTCGTGGCAACCAGAGCGTGGATACCGCCTGTGGCGCTGCGATACCCTCTCTCGACAGCTTCGCGTTCCGCCCTCAGCAAATTGGTGTTGTGGAATGCGGTGCCGCCAGCAAGGCACTCCCGTAAGTCCTGCGATGCGCCGGTCAGATCCTGGGTAGGCAGAACATCTAGGACGGCTGTAGCCGGCAGCTGCCTCAGTTCCTTGGCGAGGTACTTCGCGCAGCCCTGGGCCGGACCACGCATGTTACGGAACACCAGCAGCTTCTCGCCCTGCTCCACCAGTTGCTGCGCCAGGGGCACGATGACATCCTGCGAACTGGGCTTGTCGCGACGCTGCACGATGCGGTGCGAAGACAGCAAGGCATCGATCTTCGTGGTCCCGTCGATATCGACGTATTGAAATGTTCCCCGCCGGTCGAGCACGCCTTCGACGAGCGGCACGGGGCGCTCACGCGACAACAACAGCGGAACACCGAGCCAGCGATCGAAGCTGTTCAAGTTCCCGATGACTGCCGACAGAATCACGAGCTGCGGCTCGATGCCGCGCTGCCGGGCCCGCAAGAGCAGCGAGAAGATTAATTCGACCGTGATGCCGCGCTGCGGGTCCGTGATGAACTGCCCCTCGTCCAGCACAACCAGGCCGAGCTGGGTCAGCAATCGCGGCGATCCGAGCGCGAGATTCAAAAAGGTCTCGTACGTGAAGAACCCCAAGTCGTATCGCCCGGCAAGGACGGGGCCGATCCCATCGGTGGCATCTCCGCTGCAACGGACCACCCGCAACCCGGCAGCCGAGTAGCGCTCGGTGAATTCCTCGAACTTTTCGTTGACCAGCGCTCGGTACGGCAACAGGAATGCCGCCTTCTTGCCGGACGTGACCGCCTGAATCGCCGCCACCTCGCCAACCATCGTCTTGCCGGAACTTGTGGGCGCGACGACCAGAAGGGAGTTGCCGGCGAGCACGCCAAACTCGTTGACCGCCTTGAGCTGCAGCGCATTCAGACCTTGCGGAAAGTCCGCTGCCCACTTCTCGACGATCTCCGGCGGAAAGCCGTGGGCGGAAAACTCCGCGAACGATCCCGACATCTGCTGCACGGCCCTTGCTTGAAAAGCTGCGGCGTAGTTGTCGCCGCGCTTGAGCACCGGGAACGTCAGGCCACCCTGCACACTGCCCAGAAACACGGGCGTTTGCGTGACGCTGATGCGCTCGGCCTCCACGCGCGCCAGTCGGATGATCTCGCCCCCAATCTCCGGGAAGCTGACCGACTCGCCAGCCACGCCGGTCAAGGCCTCGATGACGGCGTGGGTGAGCAAGCCATGCCCGGTACCTGGCTGCTCCCATGCAGACTCGTTCGTCGCGCATGCAGCCAAGAGGATGCGCCCTTCTCCATAGATGCCCGTGAGCGCAAAGGCATTGCGTGGGCGTGCAGTCGTCTCCAGAACGCGCGCGGGTGCTTGGCCGCTGAAACAGCAATCGAGAATGCACAGGACGGCGCGGGCCTTCGTCGCTTTGAAGGCGTCCGCCAAGCCCGCCATTGACAAGGCTGTACCGGCGAGGTTGCCCGCATCCGTGTCGAACAGCACCAGGTTGCCATCCGGAGAGCCGTGCCCGGCGAACGCGATGACCACCACGTCGTCGGCGTTCGCGGCGGCAAGGGTGCCAAGCATCGCACCGGACACTTCCGCGTGCGTGGCAGCCTCGTCCACCAGCAGGCGGGCATTCAGGCCCTCGACGGTGTCGGTGAACAGCGCCCACAAGGCCGTGGCGTCGCGCCGCGCCCCGCTCAGCTCGGGAATGGAGGTGTCAAGATGCTTGTTGATGCCAACGAAGATCGCTTTGATCGCCACGCGCTCTCCCTATCCGATTCGAGCCAAGAGCTGTTCAATCACGTCGCTCGCCTGCCGCTGCCGCAACGCCCTCGCCTCACGCTGCTCCGGCTCGTCGCCCTTACCCAGCTCGAACTTGGCAACCGAGACCGGACCATCTTTCCGATAGCCATCGATCTTCTCGTCGCCGGCGAAGCGACTTCGCAAGATTGCCAGCGATGCAGCTATCACCGGGCCATGTTTGCCGGCAAGCTCCTGCCGAAAAGCCATGGCCACTGCATCGATGCCTTCGGGCGCATGTTCGATGCAGTAGATCAGGTCGTGCGCGTCCTTGCGCTCGAACCGCTGGTCGAAAGCGAAAGACTTGAGGCAGGTGAAGCTGACGAGGTTGGCGTGCTTGATCTTCTCGGTGGCGACGCCGTTGTTGCCCAGCAGATCAGCCTGGATTTCCGTGACCTGGTGCAGGTCGAAAACGATCGACGAGTGCGGGATGTTCAGCGCTGAGATCGTGCCCTCGGTCGGCAAAGGCTGAACCTTGCCGCCGGCAATGTCGGGGGCGTCGGCCAACAGCTCCAGCACCATAAGCGCACCGTGCTCGGTACGGGTCTGCCAGCGCCATGAGAGCTTCTTTCCGGCCTCGTTCTCGGCGCGTTCGAAGCCCATCCGCTTGAGGTTGTCCTCCAGCGTGTGATAAGCCTCGGTGTCGGCCAGGATCTGCAGGTCGATGACGATGTCCACGTCCAGGGTGCCAGCATGCGCGGGCACGACCGGTGGCCGTGCCGGGACAAGATATCGCGGCGTGAGCCCGCCGACCAGGTAAACAGAATCCTTCCAAGGCCCGAGCCCGCGCAGCAAAGTCACCAGGACTCGCTCGCAGTCCACCGTGTACTGGTCGCTGTAGCCATCGAGCGTTGCTGGTTTGGCCATCAGAAGCCTATCCTTTCTTTGCGGAAATGCTCGGCCATTTCCTTCGAGCGACCTTCGCCGCACACCAAGTCAAGGTAGATCTGAATCGGGCTGGCCAGCCACAGTCCGTTCATGCGCTCCCTGAACAGCAGCTCGCCAGTCGACTTAGTCTCGATCACAGCCAGATTGGCTCCTTCGGTGACCAAGCGCGCACCCAGGTCGCTCAGGGCGGAGTCTGTGGCGTGCCCGGGCAACATTCGCAGGCGCACCTGGGACACGTTGGACAGGAAGGGAGCGAGCCGCTGGGCCGCAGCCTCGTGGCTGATCGCGTACTCGACGCCTCGCCCTTCCAGTGCTTCGGCAACGCGCATGACCAACGCGTCCGGCTTGGTCGCAGGGACGTAGTACCTGCTCAGCGCAGGCGTTTGATCGATCTTCACCTGCTTGGCCCAGGCATCAAGCAGGGCGGTAGGTTCGCGAAGGTTGCGCTCCTTGCTGGGGCCTTGCCCCTTTTCTTCGAGCCAGTCGAAGCGTTCCAGCTCGGTCAGCACTTGAGATGTGGTGGCCGGAGACACCTGCGCCAGTTGGGCCAGTTCGGTGACGCCGAACCACGCCTGACGATGAAGGAGCAGTGCATGCAGCACCTGGGCGCGTCGGCCAGAAAACAGAGAGCGGATCGACTTGACCAGCGTCTTGGGTGGAGGCTTGTCGATGTAGAGGTAGATGCCGGGCGCGGGCAGGTAGAGGCTTCCACCACTGTCGTAGTAGCCCACGCCCTCGCTCCTGAGCAGTTCCTTGGCGCCGGGCGAGATCGACTCCGCCGCGATCAGCGACACGACCTCGCCTTGATGGTTGCCTGCCCACGCGCGGCTGGCATCCCGGATCTGCCAGATCACCTGGCGCACATCGCGGGGGTAGACCGCCTTTTTGGCTTCGACCAGCACGGCCAGCGACTTCCCAGCCACGTGCAGATCGACCGCAGCATCCAGGCCCCGATCAGGTCGTCCGCCTGAAAGCTCCCCACGCACCACATCCGCATGGACATCGGGAAGCTCGCGCAATGCATCCACAAGGCGCGAGACCAACTGGTGTTCGGTCATGGTCAGCTCAAGCATGCTTTTGGGCGGTTTACTGCACAGTGAATTTCTGCACTCTATCGAATTTTCCAAAAAATCGCAATATTTACTGTTCAGCAAAGATGCAAGTTCACTGACGTCTCGGCGTCCCGCCACCGGGCTCGCGGGCTGCGCCCCGGGCTTCGTGCCGAATCCCGGCCATCCGGCTTTGATCCCTGACGCCTCCGCGGCATGGCCGCTGCGCGCTCCGCTTGCCGGGGCTGTTGTGGTGTGCGGGGGTGGCGTTTTGCTGTGTCCTTTCAACTTACCACGCCGTTCTCGCCGTCAAGGGCTGCGCGTGCCTTGCACGCTGGCGTCCTGGCGGCCGTCTCTGGCTTCGCCTCCGACCCCTGACTGCTTGCGCTGCGGCGTGGGTGGCCGGTTCCGGGCAATCCCGCCCGATTCCGAACCGGAGCCGATCATGTCGCAGCTGTCTTCCCTGTCGTTCACGTCTTCCATCGATTCCTCCCTGCTCGTTCGCGATGTCGCGGGCAGCTACCGTCCGGCCGAGCCGGCAGAGGTGCTGCAGGCCGCGCTGCGGGTGCTCGCAGGTCAGTTGCGCGGCACCGAGATGCTGTCGTCTCCGCAAGCGGTACGCGATTTCCTGCGCATCAAGCTGGGCACGCTGGAGCACGAGGTGTTCGCGGTGATCCACCTGGACGCCCAACACCGGGTCATCGAGTACGTCGAGATGTTCCGCGGCACCGTGACCCAGACATCGGTCTATCCGCGCGAGGTGGTCAAGGAAGCCATGGCACACAACACGGCGGCCATCGTCCTGGTGCACAACCATCCGTCGGGCGTGGCCGAGCCCTCGCGGGCCGATGAGCATCTGACCCAGACCCTCAAGAGCGCGCTGTCGCTGGTGGACGTGCGGGTCATCGATCACCTGATCTTGGCAGGGCCAACGATCCTGTCCTTTGCTGAGCGTGGGCTGATCTGAGCCCGCGCGACCGGGGGCCACACCGGCTCCCGTTTTTTCGCTTCCTGCCCAACAGCGTGCCACCACCCAGTGGCACGAACACTTCATGGTTTCAAGGCCGGAAGCGGTGGGGCATCCTCTGTCGGAAACCACCCCGGACATCTGCATCGAGCCAGCTACGCTGGAGAACGCCTGGCTGGGTTGAAGACGCGATGCATCCGAACGAGGATCGAACGCTGTTCCTGTCACCCCGCTTTGACGCGGGGTTTCGGAGAGCGAATACGCGCCATCAACCCCTCGCCCAATTCCATGAACCACCAAGGCATCAGTGAAATTTCCTTTGAAGAAACCTACAGCGTGCCGCCCGAACAGACGGCCCGGGCTCTGTTTTCAAGGCTCCCGCATGGGAGCGACTATGCGCAGCGGCTGATCGAATGCCTGGCGACCGGGTATCTGGTCGCCGTTGTCGAGTCCATCTGCATCCGCGAGATGCAGCGGCACGTGGATGCCACCTCGGAGGTCGTGGTGGGCCGGACGATAGAGCTGGAGCACAAGGGGCCGATCCCGCCCGGATCGACCCTGAAGCTGCGAGGATGGGTTGAACGCCTGGGGCAGCGAAGCGCGAAGTTCTGCATCCAGGCATCCGACGACCACGAAGTGGTTTGCGAAGGCTCCGTCATTCTGGTGGTGGCGCCACGAGTCTCAATGGAGTCGCGCATTGCCGCGAAGGTTGTGGCGCTCGGGATGAACTCGGACGTTGGCTTGGTTAAAGACGCGCCTGGTAAGTGTGAGTCATCCGATTCATTCAGCCTTCGGGAACAGCAAATTTCCTGAACGCACTCCGCCCAATCGGAGCATCTGGGCAGTGTGTGGGGCTGGCTTGCTGTTGTACCCAGCGTGCCACGTCGTTCTCGCCGTCAAGGTCGGCGCGCACCTGCGCTGCGCTGGCGGCCTGGGCGGCCGTCTACGAACCTTGACCGCTGCGCTGCGCCGTGACCCGGAGGCTGCGGGCAATCCCGCCCGGCTTTCCTTCTGGAGTTCACCATGAACGCACTCATCACCGACGAGCAGCGCGTCCTGCTGCTGGCCAACGGCCGCGAATCGTTGCAGAACCCCGACTTCGACCCGGCGCCCGTGGTCAAGCTGTTCACACCCGACGCTGGCGCAACCTGGCTGCTGACCGAGATCGACCCGGACGACCACGATCATGCTTTCGGTCTGTGCGACCTGGGCCTGGGTGCACCCGAACTGGGCTGGGTCAGTCTTCAGGAACTGGCGACGGTACGTGGTCGGCTCGGGTTGCCGGTTGAGCGCGACCTGCACTTTCGCGCCGAAAAGCGCCTGAGCGCCTACGCTCGGGACGCGCGGCTGGCCGGACGCATCGTCGTCTGACCAGCCACCAGGGTGTCACGGACGCCCGGGTTTTCAGGGTTTCAGCAGATCCGGCAGGCAGTCGGCGAACGCCGGCTGGATCTTGATCATCGGCTGGACGATGGATTCGTCACCGGTGAGCACTGCCATCGTCATGCCGGTCATGGTGCTCAGTCCATTGGAGTTGCGCAGCACTTGCAGGGCCAGGTGCACGGGGAAACCATCGGCGCTGCGTCGCAGTGGGTGGATGCCGCCGTGCACGAAGGAGTTCATGGCGTTCCAGGACACGTCCTTGAACTGGGTCAGCATCCCGTGGGCCGCAGCAGGCACACTCTGCCCGACCCGCTTGCCGATCTGCTCGATCATTTCCTTTGCGCTGGGCAGGTTCTTGGCGACCTGTTCGGTTTCGAGCGTGAGCGGGGCCGACAGCTTCTCGATGGCGGCATCGCTGGCCGCATAGATGAGCCACATCGAGCGGGTCAAGGCTTCGAACTGCAGCCGCATCAAGCTGACCGCCGAGGTCGGCAGTCCCAGCGCCATCAAGGCACGCAAGGCGGTCCCGTGCTCCATGGCCACCACGCACATGCCCAGAGCGGCCTCGCCACGCGCAGACCCGTCGAACGCGGCGTCGTCAAGCAGCTCGTTCAGCCGTTCGTGCAAGGCATCCGAGCGCAGCAGCATCTGCTCCAGGGGATCTGGGTGGTTCTGGTCTTTCTCGGTCATGTCGTCATCGTAGAGCGCTCCGTGCAACCGGGCGTCGCCGGCCTTGTGAGGCTGGCCGGCCGCGCTGTCGTGCTGCGCACCGAGCCCAGTTCCCTGCGGTCACGCGGTCTCGTCCCTGGCGGGCTTCCATTGTTTCCTTCCCTCCGGTCGGCTGACGCCATCGGCCCGGCCTTGCGACCGGACCTGCGCGCTGCGCTTGCGTGGGGTCGGCGCCATCTGCGGCCAGGGGCCACTGGCGCCCTCTTCCCTCGTCCATCACCACTTGCGCGACCGTAGCACACCGCCCGGTGTCGTCAAGGCGCGCCAGGCCGTGTCCTCGGCTGCGCCTGCGGGCCGCACCAACCCTGGCGCTTGCTTCCTTGACGGCACCGGGTGGCGCGCTCCTGTGGTCGCGGGCGATGAACTCAGGAAAGACGGTGGCGACGGGACCGGCCCAGGTCTTTGCGCCGACCCCACCGGAAGACCCGAAGAGGGCTCCGAATCTAGGAATCCGGTGGGTGTTTTCAACAGCCAGCTTCATTTGGAGAAATGACCATGCAACTTGCCTCTCGTTTCGCACCGCGTTCGCCGGTGCTGCGTTCCGAAACCCCGCTGTCGGATGACCAGATCCGCGCCGTGGCGCCCTCCATCTTTGCCGAGGCGCCGCACGGCAGTCGCTCCGAGCGCTACAGCTACATCCCCACCGCCACCGTGCTGCAGGAGTTGCGCGGCGAGGGCTTCCAGCCCTTCATGGTGTGCCAGACCCGCGTGCGCCAGGACGACCGGCGCGAGTTCACCAAGCACCTGATCCGGCTGCGCCACGCCAGCCAGATCAACGGCCGCGAGGCCAACGAAATCATCCTGCTCAACTCGCACGACGGCACCAGCAGCTACCAGATGCTGGCGGGCATGTTCCGTTTCGTCTGCCAGAACGGGCTGGTGTGCGGCGACACCGTGGCCGACGTGCGCGTGCCGCACAAGGGCGACGTGGCCGCGCAGGTGATCGAAGGCGCCTACACGGTGTTGCAAGGCTTCGGGAACGCGCAGGAATCGCGCGAGGCCATGCAGGCCGTGGCGCTGGACGTGGGCGAGTCGGAGGTATTCGCGCGTGCCGCGCTCGCCCTCAAGTACGACGACGCCGAGCAGGCGCCGCCCGTCACCGAGTCGCAAATCCTGATGCCGCGTCGCCACGACGACGACCGGCGCGACCTGTGGAGCGTGTTCAACCGCACCCAGGAAAACCTGATCAAGGGCGGACTGACCGGCCGCAGCGCCAACGGGCGCCGCCAGAGCACCCGTCCCGTGCAGGGCATCGACCAGAACCTGCGCCTGAACCGCGCCCTGTGGCTGCTGGCCGATGGCATGCGCCAGCTCAAGGCCTGATTCCGAACCCGCGCGGCGCGCAGGGCTTGGCCCCTGCAGCCGCCCTTCCCTCACCACACACCCCGCTTCACCGCTCACCCGACAGGAGTTTCACCATGAACGCACTCACCCAACCCGAAGCTCAGGCCCTGCACGCCATCCCCACACCGCAAGTGCCCGCCCAGCCCTCGCAGCAGATGCTGCTCGTGCCGCTGTCGCGGCTGCGCCCGTCGCGCCGCAACGTGCGCAAGACGACAGGACCATCCATCGAAGCGCTGGCCTCCAGCATCGAGCGCGTAGGTCTGCTGCAGAACCTCACCGTCACGCTGGCGGCGGACGGCGGGCATTACGAGGTGGTGGCCGGAGGTCGCCGCTTTGCGGCCCTCAAGCTGCTGGCCAAGAAGCGCCGCATCGCCAAGGATTGGGACGTGCCCTGCCTGCTGGTGGCCGACGCGAGCGCGCGCACCGCCAGCCTGGCCGAGAACGTGCAGCGCGAGGCGATGCACCCGGCCGACCAGTTCGAGGCTTTCGCCGCCCTGGTGGCCGAAGGGCGACCCGTGGAAGACATCGCGGCCGACTTCGGCGTCACGCCGTTGGTGGTGCAGCGCCGCCTCAAGCTCGCCAACGTCTCGCCGCGCCTGATGGCCGACTACCGCGCCGACTCGGTCAGCCTGGACCAGTTGATGGCGCTGGCCGTCACCGACGACCCTGCCGCCCAGGAAGCGGCGTTCTACGACGCGCCCGAATGGCAGCGCTCGCCCGCTGCACTTCGCCAGCGCCTGACCGAGCGGGAAATCGGTGCCGACCATGCGCTGGTGCGCTTCGTCGGCCAGGACGCCTACACCGCTGCCGGGGGCCGCATCCGTCGCGACCTGTTCGACGACGACGAGGCCACCGGCACCACGCTGATCGATGCCGCGCTGCTGGAACGGCTGGTGCGCGACAAGCTGGAGGCACTGGCCGAGCCAGTGCGCGCCGAGGGCTGGGCATGGGTGGAGGCGGTGCCGCACCTGAGCCCTGCCGAGCGGCAGGCATTCCAGAATGCACCGCGCACGCGCCGCGAACCCAGCGCGAAGGAAGCCCGGCGAATCGCCGTCCTGCAAGGACGCCTTGACCGCACCGATGCCGCGCTGGAGGACGCCTACGAAGCGGACGACGAAGACAAGGCAGAAACCCTGCACCAGCGCCGTGAGGCCCTGGCGACTGAACTCGAAGCCGTCCAGTCTCAGCTCAGCGGCCATGCGCCCGAGGTCCGCACCATAGCCGGGGCCATCGTCACGCTGGACCGTGAGGGGCTGCCTCTGATGCACCGGGGACTATTGCGCGAAGCCGAAGCCAAGGCCCTGCGCGCGCTGGACGCTGCGCGGCAACGCGCCGCCAACGGCCAAACCCCTAGCGACGAAGGCGGCGAGTCGGATGAATCGACCACGGGTGATGTGCCACACGGCGCCGAACACCTGTCCGACCGGCTGGCCCAGCGCCTGAGCGCGCACCGAACCGCCGCCCTGCAGATCGAAATGGCGCGACAACCACAGGTGGCGCTGGCTGTGCTGGTCCATGCCTTGGTGCAGCAGGCCCTGCAAGGCGGCTACCGCAACGCCCTGCCCTTGGGCGTGCGCCTGAGTCTGCGCGATCGTCTGGAAGACCTGGCACCCGACTGGCCAGAGTCGCCGGCCGCAGTCGCGCTGCGCGAGCTGCGGCAGACCTGGGCCGACAAGCTGCCGCAGGAACCGGGCGAACTGTTCACGGTGCTGCTGGACAAATCTCAGGAGGAACTGATTCAACTGCTGGCGCTGTGCACCGCCCCGGCGGTGGACGTGGTGACGCCCCGCGCGACCGCCAGCCAGTCCGGCGCCGAACTGGCGCTGGCGCTGGGCCTGGACGTGGCCGCGTGGTGGAAGCCCACGGCCGACAGCTATTTCCAGCACGTGCCCAAGGCCGCGATCCTGGATGCGGTAGCGCAGTTCGCGCCGAATGAGGTGCAGCGCCTGTCCAAGCTCAAGAAGGCAGAGATTGCGCAGGAGGCCGAACGACTGGCCGAGGGCAGTGGCTGGATGCCTGCCGTGTTCGGTCGTCAGATGCCGACAACGGTGAATGGTGCGAATGCGCCAGGCTCGGCAGACTGACAGAGGAAACACCCACGGTCCCTCTCATGGCCCCGGCGCTTTGCACCCGGGGCTTTTTTTTGCTACCAAGCAGCATGGGTTGAACTACACCCGGATGACCTGCCCCAGCAATCACACTGCGGAGTGGTCGCGCACAACTGCCTTGCCAGTCGATTCTCTCGACGAGAGGGCAGACCTGTACGACCACAAGTCGCCCTTCAGTAAGTACCGCGTCTTGAGCAAGCTATACAGCATGTCCCTGCCTGAGAATGCAGGGTGAACCGCCCCGGGTTTTGAGGAGGCTCTTTTCCCTGAGAGGATAGAGCCATGAGCAAGAAGTCGAACCAGTTTTCA
>NZ_JAVHJP010000003.1:55407-792872 GCF_031020795.1 Hydrogenophaga pseudoflava | reverse complement strand
CTTCTTCAGCACCTCGGCCGGCACGATCTTGATCGGGATGCGCGCCGTCTTGGCCTGGCTCTTCTGTTTGACCGTGGCGTCGTAGCTGGCGGCGGGCTGGGCTTCGCGGACGGTCGAGGCGTCGGCCGCGGGGGTGTCGGGGCGGGTCATGGCAGGGGGCGCGGGCGGCGCGCAAGGGCGTTGGAGGTCAGGGGCCGAGCAGGGCGCCGAGCTTCTGGCCCAACACCTGCGCCGCTTCATCCCATGAAACGGCGACCCCGATTGTAGAAAGGTCGACCGTTTGCAGGCCGGCATAACCGCAGGGGTTGATGCGCCAGAAGGGTTGCAGGTCCATGGCCACGTTGAGCGCGACCCCATGGTAGGTGCAATGCCGGCTGACCTTGATGCCCAGCGCGGCGATCTTGCCCAGGCCGGTGAAGTCGGGCTCGGCGGCCGGGGCACCTTCGATGCGCTTTTGCGGCCGCTGGGGCAGCGGGGCGTGGCTGCCCGGGTCGTCCAGCCGGACATAGATGCCGGGGGCGCCCGCCACGCGGTGGCCGGTGACACCAACGTGGTCCAGCGTGCGGATCACGGCCTCCTCGATGCGGAAGACGTATTCCTTGACGTAATAACCGGCGCGCTGCAGGTCGATCAGCGGGTAGGCGACCACCTGACCGGGCCCGTGGTAGGTCACCTGGCCGCCTCGGTTGGTCTTGACCACCGGAATGTCGCCGGGCGCCAGCAGGTGGTCGTCCTTGCCGGCGAGCCCCTGCGTGAATACCGGCGGGTGCTCGCAGACCCAGAGCTCGTCGGGCGTCTGCGCCGAGCGGTCCGCGGTGAAGGCGACCATGGCGTCGTAGGTCGGCGCGTAGTCCACGCGGCCCAGCGGTCGGACGATCATGGCCGGATCACAGCACCACCTTGACCATCGGGTGGGTGGTCAGGGTGCGGTAGACCTCGTCGAGCTGCTCCCGGCTGGTGACGTAGACCGTCAGCGTCAGACCCAGGTAGTTGCCGGCCTTGCTCGGGCGCTGTTCGATCGTCGTCTCGTCAAAGCCGGGGTCGAAGGCGCGGGCCACCGCCGCCATGGCCGAGACGTATCCCTCGACGTTGGCGCCCATCACCTTGATCGGGAAGCGGCAGGGGTACTCGATCAGCGACTGTTCGGGCGGGATGTCTCGGGGCAGGTCCATGAGGTTCCAGCGGCGGCACGCGGGCCGGAGGCGCTGCGTCAAAGTGAGAAATTTTTCGGCGGCTTGTCCGGCGGAGCGGGCGGAAAACCGGCGCCCGCAGGGGATTCCCACAGGCGAGCGCCACATTATGTGGTGCCCGCGCCGGGCCATGCCATGAGTGAGGACGGGTTGACGTTCGTTTGGGGTTTCTACGTATAATGAGAGGCTTTGCGAACTCTCGCATACCTGTAAACCGTTTGTAATCTGCCATGCCGACAATGCCCGGGCCCGATCAAGATGGGTCGCTACGGCCGGTCGACAAAGCAGACGCCCAAGCGGCGCATGGATGGGAAGGTGGGGAGCAAGAACCCGAATTCAAGCCGCTGACGCGCGAACAGGCGCAGCAGTGGCGCGCTGGGCAGCCGGAACTATCCGTCTGGCGTCTGGTGGGGGTGCAGGTGCTGGTGGGGGTGTCGTCTGGGTTGCTGTTCTGGCTGTTTTCTCGCCAGATGCCGCTGGCCCTGTCGGTGCTCTACGGCGCAGCTTCGGTGTTCATTCCGACGGCATTGATGGCCTACGGTCTGACCTCCAGTGCGTTGACCCGTCTGATGTCGGGCTATGCACGGGCTTCGTTTGCCAGCTTCATGCTGTGGGAAGGGGTCAAGGTGTTGCTGGTGGTGGCCATGTTGTGGTTGGCGCCGCGCTTGGTTCCGGGTCTCCATTGGCTGGGTTTGCTGGCCGGGTTGGTTTTGACGCTGAAGGTGTACTGGTTTGGACTGTGGTTCCAGGTCAGGCGCCCACATTAATTTCCGTTGATTGGTGCAACGAACATGGCTGCTGAAGGTATCGGTCCTACCCCTGGCGAGTACATCCGCCACCACCTGACCCATCTGACGAACCACAAGCAAGGGTTCATCGTCGATTTCTCGGTCATCAACATCGACTCGGTGGTCTTCAGCTCGGTGTTGGGCGCCTTCGTCTGCTTCGTGCTCTGGCTCGCTGCCCGCAAGGCCCATGCTGGTGTCCCTGGTCGCTTCCAGGCCGCCGTGGAGATGCTGGTCGAGATGGTCGACAGCCAGGCCAAGGGCGTGATCCACAACGCCAACAGCCGCAAGCTCGTCGCCCCGCTGGCGCTGACGGTGTTCTGCTGGATCTTCATGATGAATTTCATGGACATGCTGCCGGTGGACCTGCTGCCGCGCCTCTGGACCGAGTACTACGCCGCGACCGGCCACGATCCTCACCACGCCTACCTGCGTGTCGTGCCCACTGCCGACCTTTCCACCACGCTGGGTCTGTCCGTGTCCGTGCTGCTGATGTGCCTGTTCTACAACATCAAGATCAAGGGTTTCGGAGGCTGGACGCACGAGCTGGTGACCGCCCCCTTTGGCACTTCCAAGAATCCTGTTTGGGCACTGCTGCTGGGCGTGACCAACTTCCTGATGCAAATGATCGAGTTCGTGGCGAAGACGGTTTCGCACGGCATGCGGTTGTTTGGCAACATGTTCGCGGGTGAACTGGTGTTCATGCTGATCGCGCTGCTGGGTGGTTACGCTGCTCTCTCGCTGTCGGGTGGTCTCTTCTTCGTCGGACACGTGATCGCAGGCACGGTGTGGACCTTGTTCCACATTCTGGTCATCACCTTGCAGGCGTTCATTTTCATGATGCTGGCCCTGATTTATCTGGGTCAAGCGCATGACGCTCACTAAGTTGCGCGGTTTCACCTCGCTATCTAGTTCTTTCGGTTCCTTCCTTTCTTTTCAACTCTCAATCTTTTAAGGAGTCATCATGGAAAACGTTCTGGGTCTGGTTGCTCTGGCTTGCGGTCTCATCGTGGGTCTGGGCGCCATCGGCGCCTCTATCGGTATCGCCCTGATGGGTGGCAAGTTCCTGGAGTCTTCCGCTCGCCAGCCCGAGCTGATGAACGACCTGCAGACCAAGATGTTCATTCTGGCCGGTCTGATCGACGCCGCGTTCCTGATCGGTGTGGCCATTGCCCTGCTGTTTGCCTTCGCCAACCCCTTCCAGCTGGCTGCTTAATGGGTCTTGCTGCCGTGCGCGGCGGCATGCGGCGGGCCGGTGAAGACCGGCCCCTTCCCCCGGATGCCGTCGGTGCCGCAGCAATTGCGTCTCCACTCCCGTTCACACACAGAAAGGCGTTGCGATGAACATCAATGCAACCCTCTTTGCGCAGGCCATCGTCTTTGCGATCCTGGTGTGGTTCACGATGAAGTTCGTGTGGCCCCCGATTGCCAAGGCGCTCGATGAGCGTGCGTTGAAGATTTCCGAAGGTCTGGCCGCTTCCGAGAAGGCCAAGTCCGAACTGGCCGTGGCCAACAAGCGCGTGGAGGCTGAGCTGAGCCAGTCCCGCAACGAGGCGGCCACCCGTCTGGCCGACGCCGAGCGTCGCGCCCAGACCGTGATCGAGGAAGCCAAGGCCCGTGCGACGGAAGAGGCTGCCAAGATCGTCGCCACCGCCCGTCAGGAAGCCGAGCAGCAGGTCGTCAAGGCCCGCGAGGCCCTGCGCGAGGAAGTGGCCGCGCTGGCCGTCAAGGGTGCCGAGCAGATCCTCAAGCGCGAAGTCAACGCCGGTGTCCACGCCGAGTTGCTGGGCCGCCTGAAGACCGAGCTCTGATCCGCAGCCCACGTTCCGATTGAACCCCGGCATACGAAGGTAGAACATGGCCGAAATTGCCACCATTGCCCGTCCCTACGCGGAAGCCTTGTTCAAGGCCGCCGGCGCCGATGCGGCTGGCGTTGCTTCCTGGCTCGACGAGCTGGCCGCCGTGGCCGGCAACGAGCAGCTGCGCCAGTTCGCTGACGCTCCCCAGTCCACGCCCGCCCAGGTGTTCGACGTCATCGCCGGTGTGCTCAAGAACGCGCTGCCGGTGATGGGCCAGAACTTCCTGCGCACGGTGATCGAGAACGGTCGCGTCGCGGCGCTGCCCGAGATCGCGGACCAGTTCCGCGTGCTCAAGAACGCCCTGCAAGGTCGTTTCGATGCCGTGGTCTACAGCGCTTTCGATATCGATGCGTCCGCGCTGGCCGAACTCTCGGCCGTGCTGGAGAAGCGCTTCGGGCGCCAGCTCAACCTGCAAGTCCAATTGCAGCCCGAGCTCATCGGTGGCGTGCGTGTGGTGGTGGGTGACGAAGTGCTGGACACCTCCATCAAGGCCCGCCTGGAACAAATGAAAGTAGCGCTGACGGCTTGATGCCGCCTGACCCCGTCGCTCGGACGCGCCCTCATCCCAATTAACGAAAGAAGGAAAGAGTCATGCAGCTCAATCCCGCCGAAATTTCTGAACTGATCAAATCCCGCATCCAGGGTCTGGGCGCGTCCAGCGATGTGCGCAACCAGGGCACCGTGGTGTCCGTGACCGACGGTATCGTCCGCATCCATGGCCTGTCGGACGTGATGCAGGGCGAAATGCTGGAATTCCCGGCCAACAAGGACGGCGTGCCTTCCTTCGGCCTGGCCCTGAACCTCGAGCGCGACTCCGTCGGCGCCGTGATTCTGGGTGAGTACGAGCACATTTCCGAAGGCGACACCGTCAAGTGCACGGGCCGCATTCTGGAAGTGCCGGTGGGCCCCGAGCTGGTGGGTCGCGTGGTCAACGCCCTGGGTCAGCCGATCGACGGCAAGGGGCCGATCAACGCCAAGATGACGGACGTGATCGAGAAAGTCGCCCCCGGCGTGATCGCCCGTAAATCGGTGGACCAGCCGGTGCAGACCGGTCTGAAGTCGATCGACTCGATGGTGCCCGTCGGCCGTGGCCAGCGCGAGCTGATCATTGGCGACCGCCAGACCGGCAAGACCGCCGTGGCGATCGACGCGATCATCAACCAGAAGGGTCAGAACATGACCTGCGTGTACGTCGCCATCGGCCAGAAGGCGTCGTCCATCAAGAACGTGGTGCGCGCCCTGGAACAGGCTGGCGCCATGGAATACACCATCGTGGTCGCCGCCTCGGCCTCCGAGTCCGCTGCCATGCAGTACCTGTCGGCCTACTCCGGCTGCACCATGGGCGAGTACTTCCGCGACCGCGGCCAGGACGCCCTGATCGTTTATGACGACCTGTCCAAGCAGGCCGTGGCCTACCGCCAGGTCTCGCTGCTGCTGCGCCGTCCTCCGGGCCGCGAAGCCTACCCCGGCGACGTGTTCTACCTGCACAGCCGTCTGCTGGAGCGCGCCGCCCGTGTGAACGCCGACTACGTCGAAGCCTTCACGAAGGGTGAAGTCAAGGGCAAGACCGGCTCGCTGACCGCGCTGCCGATCATCGAAACCCAGGCTGGCGACGTGTCCGCCTTCGTGCCGACCAACGTGATCTCGATCACCGACGGCCAGATCTTCCTGGAAACCAACCTGTTCAACGCCGGTATCCGTCCCGCCATCAACGCCGGTATCTCGGTGTCGCGCGTCGGTGGCGCCGCCCAGACCAAGCTGATCAAGTCGCTGTCCGGCGGTATCCGTACCGACCTGGCCCAGTACCGTGAACTGGCTGCCTTCGCGCAGTTCGCTTCCGATCTGGACGAAGCCACCCGCAAGCAGCTCGACCGTGGTGCCCGCGTGACCGAACTGCTCAAGCAGGCCCAGTACAGCCCGCTGCCCATCAGCCTGATGGCCGCTTCGCTGTTCGCGGTGAACAAGGGCTTCATGGACGACATCGATGTCAAGAAGGTGCTGGCCTTCGAAGGTGGCCTGCACGCTTTCCTCAAGGACAAGCACGCAGCGCTCGTGGCCAAGCTCGACAACGACAAGGCCATGGACAAGGACGCCGAAGCCCAGTTGCTCGCCGCCATTGCCGACTTCAAGAAGACCGGCACGTACTGATCCGTCCATTGACGAGCTAAGGAGCAGCAATGGCAGCAGGCAAGGAAATTCGCGGCAAGATCAAATCGGTGGAAAACACCAAGAAGATCACCAAAGCCATGGAAATGGTGGCCGCTTCCAAGATGCGCAAGGCGCAGGACCGCATGCGTGCGGCCCGGCCTTACGCCGAGAAGGTGCGCCAGATCGCTGGCAACCTGAGCAAGGCCAACCCGGAGTACACCCACCCCTTCATGGAAACCAACGACGCCAAGACCGCCGGTTTTGTCGTCGTGACGACCGACAAGGGCCTGTGCGGTGGCATGAACACCAACGTGCTGCGCGCGCTGACCAACCAGCTCAAGGACCTCCAGGGTCAGGGCGTTGGCGCGGAAGCCGTGGCCATCGGCAACAAGGGCCTGGGTTTCCTCAACCGCATCGGGGCGAAAGTGGTCTCCAGCGCCGTCGGTCTGGGCGACACCCCTCACCTGGACAAGCTGATCGGCCCCGTGAAGGTGCTGCTGGATGCGTACACCGAAGGTCGCATCAGCTCGGTTCACGTCTGCTACACCCGCTTCATCAACACGATGAAGCAGGAGGCCGTGATCGAGCAGCTGCTTCCGCTGTCGGCCGCCGACCTGCAGGAAGGCAGCAAGGGTCGCGACTGGGATTACGTCTACGAACCCGACGCAGCGACCGTCATCGACGAGCTGCTGCTGCGCTACATCGAGGCCCAGGTCTACCAGGCCGTGGCGGAAAACATGGCGTCCGAGCAGTCGGCCCGCATGGTGGCCATGAAGGCCGCCACCGACAACGCCGGCAACGTCATCAGCGAACTCAAGCTGGTCTACAACAAGACCCGGCAGGCCGGCATCACGAAAGAGCTGTCGGAAATCGTGGCCGGCGCCGCAGCGGTCTGATCCCGGCGCCCAACTGAAATTTCAAGAAACTAAAGGTACACATCATGTCTCAAGCACAAGGCAAGATTGTTCAGTGCATCGGCGCCGTCGTGGACGTGGAATTCCCGCGCGACCAGATGCCGCGCGTTTACGATGCCCTGAAGATGGAAGGTTCCGCGCTGACGCTGGAAGTCCAGCAACAGCTGGGTGATGGCGTCGTGCGCACGATTGCGCTGGGCTCCTCCGACGGTCTGCGCCGCGGCATGGTGGTCACCAACACCAACGCCAACATCACCGTTCCCGTGGGCAAGGCCACCCTGGGCCGCATCATGGACGTGCTGGGCCAGCCGATCGATGAGCGTGGTCCGGTCGACCAGAGCCTGACCGCCCCCATCCACCGCAAGGCGCCGGCCTATGACGAGCTGTCCCCCTCGCAGGAGCTGCTGGAAACCGGCATCAAGGTGATCGACCTGGTCTGCCCGTTCGCCAAGGGCGGCAAGGTGGGTCTGTTCGGTGGCGCCGGTGTGGGCAAGACCGTGAACATGATGGAACTCATCAACAACATCGCCAAGGCGCACAGCGGTCTGTCGGTGTTCGCTGGTGTGGGCGAGCGCACCCGTGAGGGCAACGACTTCTATCACGAGATGGCCGACTCCGGCGTCGTGAACCTGGAGAACCTGGGCGAGTCCAAAGTGGCCATGGTGTACGGCCAGATGAACGAGCCCCCGGGCAACCGTCTGCGCGTGGCGCTGACCGGCCTGACCATCGCCGAGTCGTTCCGTGACGAAGGACGCGACGTGCTGTTCTTCGTGGACAACATCTACCGCTACACGCTGGCCGGTACCGAAGTGTCCGCCCTGCTGGGCCGCATGCCTTCCGCCGTGGGTTACCAGCCGACGCTGGCCGAAGAAATGGGCCGTCTGCAAGAGCGCATCACCTCCACCAAGGTCGGCTCGATCACCTCGATCCAGGCCGTGTACGTGCCCGCCGACGACCTGACCGACCCGTCGCCTGCCACCACCTTCGCCCACCTGGACTCCACCGTGGTGCTGTCGCGTGACATCGCCGCCCTGGGTATCTACCCCGCCGTGGACCCGCTGGACTCCACCAGCCGCCAGCTGGACCCCCTGGTCGTGGGCCAGGAACACTACGAAACTGCCCGCGCCGTGCAGGGCACGCTGCAGCGTTACAAGGAACTGCGCGACATCATCGCCATTCTGGGCATGGACGAACTGGCACCGGAAGACAAGCTCGCCGTGGCCCGTGCCCGCAAGATCCAGCGTTTCCTGTCGCAGCCGTTCCACGTGGCCGAGGTGTTCACCGGTTCGCCCGGCAAGTACGTGCCGCTGTCCGAAACCATCCGCGGCTTCAAGATGATCACCGCTGGTGAGTGTGACCACCTGCCCGAGCAGGCCTTCTACATGGTCGGCACCATCGACGAGGCCTTCGAGAAGGCGAAGAAGGTGGCCTGATGGAGCAGGGCGTTGTCCGCCAGCGCCCGTCCACTGACCATCGTTTTCCCTTTTCACAGGAGTCAATATGAGCACCATCCACGTCGATGTGGTCAGCGCCGAAGAGTCCATCTTCTCCGGCGAGGCCAAATTCGTGGCCCTGCCGGGTGAGGCGGGTGAGCTGGGCATCCTGCCCGGTCACATTCCCCTGATCACGCGCATCAAGCCCGGTGCCGTGCGCATCGAAAAAGCCGATGGCGGCGAAGAGTTCGTGTTCGTGGCCGGTGGCATTCTGGAAGTGCAGCCCCACTGCGTGACCGTTCTGTCGGACACCGCCATCCGTGGCCATGACCTGGACGAGGCCAAGGCGAGCGAAGCCCGCAAGGCCGCCGAAGAGGCTGTCAAGAACGCCAAGAGCGACATCGATCTGGCCAAGGCCACTTCGGAGCTGGCGGTCATGGCGGCGCAGATCGCGGCGCTGCGCAAGTACCGTCAGAAAAAGTGATCCGCCGTGCGGACGCTTCATGAAAAAAACCGGCTGAGGCCGGTTTTTTTTCGCCGCCCTGTGGCCCTGCCAGGGACGACGGTGAAATCATCTCCTCTCTGACGCACGACATCCATGCGTACTCCCTCGATCTCCGAACGACCAGACCTGCCGCCCGAGGAGGTGGCGGCCCGTCTGCTCGTCACGCCTTCGGCTCTGGACGATCTGAAGCTGGCCGACGCCAAGCGGGTGGTGCGCTACATGCATCCGCAGTTGATCTCGGCGGGGACGGTCTTCATCCAGGAAGGCGAGCTCACGGGCAACGACTACATGATGCTGATCCTGGAAGGCGACATCTCGGTCGAAAACGAGCTGCCCGGTGCCGACGGCAGCATCGTCGTCAACGTGATCGGCCCGGGGCATCTGATCGGTGAAATGGGGGTGTTGGATGGGTCTCCTCGGTCGGCGACCTGCACCGCCATCACCGACGTGGCGGCCGCCGTGCTGTCGCGGTCCGCACTGCGGCGGCTGCTCAAGGCGGACCCGGCGGTCGGGGCGCGCCTCTTGCTGGCGATTTCCAAGCGCATGGCCGACCGCCTGCGCGAGACCACGCGCAAGCTGCGCACCTTCGCCCAGATGAACAAGGCCCTGCACCAGGAGCTGCAGGTGGTCATGAACAACCGCACCGGCCGCAGCGGTCGGAACTCCGGGGAAGGCTGAGCCTCAGGCCCGCACCACGAGATCGGGGAGTTCGTTGGGGTTGGGCACGCCGGCTTCGGCCGGAAAAAACTCCACCAGCAGGGCCGAAACCTCTTCCAGGGCCTGGGTCAGACCGTCTTCGAAGGCCCCCTGGTGCAGCCGGCCTGCCAGGCGGTCTACCATGGCCTGCCAGCGCGTCTGGTCGACCCGCCCGCTCAGCCCGCGGTCGGCCACCAGTTCGATGGACCGTTCGGCCAGCAGCAGGTAAATCAGCACACCGTTGTTGTCCTGCGTGTCCCAGACACCCAGCCGACCGAACCAGCTCATGGCACGTTCCCTGGCCAGCACGCGGACGGTGGTCTCGTCTCCCAGGCGCCAGAGATAGGACAGGGGCAGGGCAGCCTCCACGCACAGCCGGATCTCGCCGCTGTGGCGCGCCTCGCTGGCAGCGATGCGACGGGAGAGCCGAAGCGCCATGTCGTCGGGCACCAGGCGGCGCGCGTCGCGGCTGTCGAGCCAGCGGTGCCTGAGAATTCGAAGCAGCCTGTTCATGGCGTTCACCAGCTGCCGGAGGCGCCACCACCCCCGAAATTGCCGCCACCGCCGGAGCTGAAGCCGCCACCGCCCCATCCGCCCCCGCGGCCGCCGCCGCCAAAACTCCCGCCGCCCCAGTCGCTGCCACCGCGGCGCCCGCGGCCGGACGACGGCATCGAGGGCAGCATCTGGAAGAAAAGAGCCGCCAGCATGGCCAGCATGCCGGCGCCCACCGCGATCCAGAACACCGAGGTGAGCACCCAGGCGATGGCCCCTGCGCCGCCACCGGTGAGCAGGGTGCCGAACTTGTTGCCGAACAGACTGCGCAGCACGGCTGACAACATCGGCACCGCAAAGACCAGGAAGATCAGCAGGTCCATCGGTGCGAAGCCCGCTTCATCTGGCGCGTTGCCGGTTTCGGGCAGTGGCAGGTTCTCGCCGGACACTCGGGCCATGATCTGTTCAACCCCGTCCCCGATGCCACCCGCGAAGTCGTTGCGGCGGAAGGCCGGCGTGACCGCCTGGTCGATGATGCGCCGGGCCACCAGGTCGGGAATTGCGCCCTCCAGCGTCTTGCTGGTGGCGATGCGCACCCGGCGGTCGTTCTTGGCCACCACGAACAGCACGCCGTCGCCCACGTCGCGCCGCCCGATCTTCCAGGCGTCGCCCAGCCGCTGCGTGTAGTCGGCGATGTCCTCGGGTTGTGTGGTCGGCACCAGCACCACCACGATCTGGGTGCCGCGCTCGGTCTCGAAGGCGGCGAGCCGGGACTCCAGCGCGGCCTGCTGGGTCGCGTCCAGGGTGCCGGTCTGGTCGATCACGCGGCTGCGCAACTCGGGCACCGGCAGCACGGCCTGCGCCCACGCCAGCACCGCCCAGAGCAACCAGAGCACACCCACGCCGAGCGCGCGAACGCGGTGCAGCGTCATGGCTTGTTGAAGTCGACCTTGGGCGGCGCGCTGATGGCGGCCTCGTTCTCGACCTTGAAGCCTTCCTTGGTCTTGTAGCCAAACACCATGGCGGTGAGGTTGGTCGGGAAGCTGCGGGTCAGCACGTTGTAGGACTGCACCGCTTCGATGTAACGGTTGCGGGCCACCGTGATGCGGTTTTCCGTGCCTTCGAGCTGCACACGCAGGTCGGAGAAGCCCTGGTTCGCCTTGAGGTTGGGGTACTGCTCGACCACCACCATCAGGCGGCTGAGCGCGCTGCCCAGCTCGCCCTGCGCGGCCTGGAACTTCGCCATGGCCTCGGGGTCGCTGAGCATCTCGGGCGTGACCTGGATCGACGTGGCCTTGGCGCGCGCCTCGACCACCTTGGTCAGCGTTTCCTGTTCGAAGTTGGCCTCTCCCTTGACGGTGGCGACGATGTTGGGGATGAGATCGGCGCGGCGCTGGTACTGGTTGAGCACCTCGGCCCAGGCCGACTTGCTCTGTTCGTCCAGGTTCTGGAATTCGTTGTAGCCGCAACCGGAGAGCAGCAGGCCGGTGGACAGCACAAGGGTGGCAAGGGACAGACGGGGCTTCATGGTCACTCCTGCAGGTCAAAGACCTATCATAGTGCCCCGCTTTTGCGCCACCGACCACGCCCCCTGCACCCGCCCATGCAACGATCCAAGTTCTCTCCCGGCACTGCGGACGACACCGAAGCCGCCTTCTATGAGGCACTGCACCAGGGCGACCTGGAGCGCCTGATGGCCTGCTGGGCCGACGAGGAGGACATCGTCTGCGTGCACCCGGGCGGCCAGCGCCTGGTGGGCCACAGCGCCGTCCGGGCCGCGTTCGAGGCCCTGCTGGCCAACGGTGGCGTGCGCGTGATGCCCGAGCGCGCGCGCCGCATCGATGCCGGCGGTTGCAGCGTGCACAGCGTGATCGAGCGCATCGAAGTGATGAGCGACGACGGGCCGGCCCATGCCTGGGTGCTGGCCACCAATGTCTACGCCAAGACCGTGCACGGCTGGCGCATGGTGGCCCACCACGCCAGCCCGGGAAGCCGCAACGAGCCGGCGGAGGCGCTGAGCGCGCCGCCAGTGTTGCACTGAGATGGCGGCACCGGCCTTCGACTACCACGCGCCCTGGTGGCTGCCGGGCGGCAACGCCCAGACGCTCTGGGCGGCGCTGTTCGCGCGGCGCCACGCGGGGGCCGCACCGCTCTGGCGGCGCGAGCGCTGGCAGACCCCCGACGGCGACTTTGTCGATGTGGACACCACCACCCACGCGGTGGCGCCGGATGCGCCGCTGCTGGTGCTGTTCCATGGCCTGGAAGGGTCATCGGCCAGCCAGTACGCGGTGGCCTTTGCCGACTTTGCCGCACGCGAGGGCCTGGTGCTGGCGGTGCCGCACTTTCGGGGCTGTTCGGGCGAGCTGAACCTCGCCCCACGCGCCTACCACTCGGGCGACTTCGAGGAGGTGGACTGGATCCTGCGTCGCTTTGCCGCCGGCCACCCCGGGCGGCCTCTGCTGGCGGCCGGCGTGTCCCTGGGCGGCAACGCCTTGCTGCGCTGGGCCGGCGAGATGGGCAGCGCGGCCGGTCGCACCGTGCGTGCGGTGGCGGCCATCTGTTCGCCGCTCGATCTGGCGGCCGGCGGGCACGCCATCGGACGCGGCTTCAACCGGCTGGTCTACACCCGCATGTTCCTCTCCACCATGGTGCCCAAGGCGCTGAAGAAGCTGGAGCAGCACCCGGGTTTGTTCGACCGCGAGGCGTTGCTGGCCGCGAGCGACCTCTACCAGTTCGACAACCTGTTCACCGCGCCGCTGCACGGCTTTCGCGACACCGACGACTACTGGGCCCGCGCCTCGGCCAAGCCGGTGCTCAGCGACATCCGCGTGCCGGCGCTGGCGCTCAATGCGCTCAACGACCCCTTTGTGCCCGCCGACTCCCTGCCCACGCCGCAGCAGGCCGGACCGCAGGTCACGCTGTGGCAGCCGGCGCAGGGCGGGCACGTGGGCTTCCCTGTGTCACAGCCGCCGCTGGGCCTGCCCGGCCACGTCATGGCCATGCCGGCGGCGGTCGGCCGCTGGCTGCTGGCCCACCGCTGAAGGACCTCCCATGGACGACATCGTCAAGGCCGCGCTGGCCAAATGGCCCAACGTGCCCCACTGCCACGGCTGGCTGGGCCTGGACGCCCGGGGCGACTGGTACATGCGCGACGACCGCTGCCAGCGCGCCGGCCCTTTCGCCGCCGAGCCGGGCGAGGGCGTGGCACCGGCCAAGGGTTCGCGCCTGCTGCACGACAAACTCATCGCCTTCATCGGCCGCAATTACCTCGCCGACGAACAGGGGCAGTGGTTCTTCCAGAACGGCCCCCAGCGCGTCTATGTCGAACTCGAAGCCACGCCGTGGATCTGGCGCCTGCAGCCCGACGGATCGGTGCTGGCCCACACCGGTGCGCCCGCCGGCACCGTGCAGCGCTGCCTGCTGGACGAGGCCGGACACCTGTACCTGGAGACCGGGCTCGGTCTCGGCCTGGTGCACACCAGCGACATGGCCCAGGCGGCCGACCGGGTGGAGCAGGGCGCCTGGCAGCCCGAGCCGGTGGCGGCGGACAGCCTGCCGCAACGCTGGGCGTTTGTGAAAAGCCCACAGCGCGCCCTCGGGCCGGGCCCCTGGGTCTGAGCGCCGAGCGGGCAACAAAAAAGCCGGTCGCTTGACCGGCTTTTTTGTTGGGGAAGTCGAGGCTTACTTGACGGCGGCCAGCATGTACTCGACGGCGGCCTTGATGTCGGCGTCGGAGGCGGTGGAACCACCCTTGGGCGGCATGGCGTTCTTGCCCTTGATGGCGCTGGCGGTCAGGCCGTCCAGACCCAGACCCACGCGGGCGGACCAGGCGGCCTTGTCGCCGAACTTGGGCGCACCGGCCACACCGGCGGCGTGGCACACCGAGCAGGCCTGTTTGTAGAGGGCCTCGCCAGCACCGGCGGCCGGCACGGCGGCGGCAGCGGGCGCAGCGGCCACCGGTGCGGCGGCGGCTGCAGGGGCTGCCGCCGGGGCGGTTGCGGGAGCGGCTTCGGCAGCCGCCGCAGGAGCGGCGGCACCGGCGGCGGCGGGAGCCTGCGGTTCGGCGAACTTGCCGCCAGCAGCGTTGGCCATGTGCACCACGGCGCGACCGATCTCGACATCGCTGAAGGCGCCGCCACCCTGGGCACCCATGGCGCCCTTGCCCTTGAGGGCGGAGGTCAGCAGGGCTTCATAGCCGGCGCCCAGGCGGGGGCCCCAGGCGGCTGCGTCGCCGAACTTGGGAGCACCCGCGGCGCCGGTGGCGTGGCAGGCCGAGCACTGGGCGGTGTAGACCGCTTCACCGCTGGCCAGCGGGCGGTTGGCATCGCGCAGTTCGACCGAGCCGATCTTCTGGATGCGGATGGCCGTGGCCAGTTCCGGATCGACGGCGCCCGCGGCGGGCTTGTTGTCCGAGGTGACGTAGTACACCAGGCCGATGATGATGAAGACCGGGGCCACGAAGGAAAAAAACGACGTCCAGAGCAGCTGGGCGGGGGTCTTGATCGGGCCGGTGTGGGAGTCGTGCGCGTGGTCGCTCATGGGGTCCTCGGATGGCGAGTCGGTCTGGTGGGGGTGGGGGGCCTGCACAAGGCAAATAGCCGCGAATTATAGCCAGCCGACCCTGACGGCCCGCTGCCAGGCGGGCCGCCGGGGTGGGGCGCTTCAGGTCATGACGCTGGGCTGCGCCATGCCGGTGTGGTGTTCGATGCGCGCAAGCGTGCGGGCCAGCGCAATCAGCGGGGCCAGCGCTGCCTGCGCGGGGACGTCGTGCCGCGCCGCGTCGGGTTCGTGGCGCTCCAGATAGACGCGCAGCGTGGCGCCTTCGGTGCCGGTGCCCGAGAGCCGGAACACCACGCGCGAGGAGTCTTCGAGCACCACGCGCACGCCCTGTTTCTGGCTCACCGAGCCGTCCACGGGATCGGTGTAGGCGAAGTCGTCGGCCCAGGCGATCTGTTGTCCTTCGACGGTGCTGCCGCCCAGCGTCGGCAGCTGGGCACGCAGCTCGGCCATCAGCGCGTTGGCCTTGTCGGTTGGGATGCCGTCGTAGTCGTGGCGCGAGTAGACGCAGCGGCCGTGTTCGGTCCACACGCCGCGCACCAGCTGCTCGACCGACTGGCCCGTGGTGGCGACCAGGTTGAGCCAGAACAGCACGGCCCAGAGGCCGTCCTTCTCGCGCACGTGGTTCGAGCCGGTGCCGTAGCTCTCTTCGCCGCAGAGCGTGATCTTGCCGGCGTCGAGCAGGTTGCCGAAGAATTTCCAGCCCGTGGGCGTCTCGTAGCAGGCGATGCCCAATGTCTTGGCCACGCGGTCGGCGGCGGTGGAGGTGGGCATGGAGCGCGCCACCCCGGCCAGGCCGGCGGCGTACCCCGGCACCTTGGTGGCGTGGGCCGTCAGTACGGCCAGGCTGTCGGAGGGCGAGACGATGAAGCCGCGCCCGAGGATCATGTTGCGGTCGGCATCGCCGTCGGAGGCGGCGCCCATGTCGGGCGCGTCGGGCGCCATCAGGTGGGCGATCAGGTCGTCGGCGTAGGCCGGGTTGGGGTCCGGGTGCAGGCCGCCGAAATCTTCCTTCGGTTCGGCGTTCACCACGGTGCCGGCCGGGGCGCCCAGCTCGCCCTCGATGATGGCCTTGGCGTAGGGGCCACCGACGGCCCACATGGCGTCGTAGCGCAGCCGGAACCCGCCGGCGAACAGGCGGCGGATGGCCGCAAAGTCGAACAGTTCGCGCTGCACCGCGGCGTAGTCGGCCACCGGGTCGATCACCTCGATGGCCATGCCTTCCATCATGTGCGTGCCCAGGGTGTCGAGCGGGATGTCGGCGGCGTCGCTCAGCCGGTACTGGGTGAGCGCCTGCGTGCGCTCGTAGATGGCCTGGGTGAGTTTCTCGGGCGCCGGGCCGCCGTTGGTGGCGTTGTACTTGATGCCGAAGTCGCCGTCGGGCCCGCCGGGGTTGTGGCTGGCCGAGAGGATGACGCCGCCGCTGGCGCCACGGCGGCGGATCACCGCGCTGGTGGCCGGCGTGGACAGGATGCCGCCCTGGCCGACGAGCACCTTGCCGTAACCGCGCGCCGCCGCCATCTTCAGGATGGTCTGCACCGCCGCGCGGTTGTGGAAGCGCCCGTCGCCACCGAGCACCAGGGTCTGGCCCGCCGCGGGTGCGTCGCCGTGCAGCACGTCGAACAGGGCCTGGACGAAGTTCTCCAGGTAGTGCGGCTGCTGGAACACGGAGACCTTCTTGCGCAGGCCGGAGGTGCCGGGCAGCTGGCCGGCGAACGGGGTGGTGGCGACAGTCTGGATGCTCATGAGGGCTCCTGAGGGAATGGCAACAGCGTTCCGGCCGGCACGGGCCGGCCACAGCCGCCAGTGTCGCGCACTTCGGCGAAACGTCTGCGCTCAGGCGCGCCGCAGGTGCAGCCCTCCCCATGGGGTGCAGCGCACCGTGTCCCCGTTCAGCTGCGCGCCTTCCAGGCCGCTGCCGCCGAGCACGGTGGCGCCCTGCCACTCCGCGGGGAGCGTCAGTTCGGCCGGTTGGTCGCTGAAGTTGAAGACGCACAGCAGCGTCTGTTGCTCGTGCTCCCGGGTGAAGGCCAGCAGCTGGGGGTGCGGCGGCAGCAGCGAGAGCCGGCCGCTGCGCAGTGCGGGCTGGTCGCGGCGCCAGTGCAGCAGGCGCGTGACGAAGGAGAGCATCGACTCCGGCGCACCGGTCTGCTGGTCCACCGCCAGCGGCCGGTGGGTCTCGGCCACCGGCAACCAGGGCCTGGCGCCCGTGGTGAAGCCGGCCTGCGGTGCGTCGGCCGACCAGGGCATGGGCGTGCGGCAGCCGTCACGGCCCTTGAACTGTGGCCACATCGTGATGCCGTAGGGGTCCTGCAGGTCTTCGTAGCGCAGCTCGGCCTCGGGCAGGCCCAGTTCCTCACCTTGGTAGAGGCAGACCGTGCCGCGCAGGCTCACCTGGAAGGCAGCGGCCAGGCGCAGCAGGCGCGGGTCCGGGGCTGGTCCGCCCCAGCGCGTGGCCGAGCGCACCACGTCGTGGTTGGACAGGGCCCAGCAGGGCCAGCCATCGCCCACGATGGTGCTGAAGCGCTGCAGGAAGCCGTGCAGGAAGGGCGCGTCGTGCGCCTCGCCCAGCAGGTCGAAGCAGTAGGCCATGTGCAGCTTGTCGCCGCCCGCCGTGTATTCGGCCACGCGGGCCAGGCCGTCGTCGTCGCCGATCTCGCCCACCATGGTGGTGTCGGGGTACTGGTCGAGCAGGGCGCGCAGGCGCTGCAGGAAGGGCAGGTTTTCCGGCCGGCTCTTGTCGTAGACGTGGCGCTGCCAGCCGTAGGGGTTGAAGGGGTTGACCGCCGGGTCGGGGTTGTTCGGGTCGGGCGCGCCGCGGCCGGGGTTGTCGCGCAGCTGCGCGTCGTGGAAGAAGAAGTTGACCGTGTCCAACCGGTAGCCATCCACACCGAGGTCGAGCCAGAACTTCACCGTGGCCAGCAGCGCGTCCTGCACCTGCGGGTTGTGGAAGTTCAGGTCGGGCTGGCTGGTCAGGAAGTTGTGCAGGTAGTACTGGCAGCGGCGCGTGTCCCACTGCCAGGCGCTGCCGCCGAAGATGGAGAGCCAGTTGTTGGGCGGATTGCCGTCGTCCTTCGCATCGGCCCAGACGAACCAGTCGGCCTTGGGGTTGTCGCGGCTGCTGCGGCTTTCCACGAACCAGGGGTGCTGGTCGCTGCAGTGCGAGAGCACCTGGTCGATCATGACCTTCAGGCCGAGCTGGTGCGCGCGCGCCACCAGGGCACGGAAGTCGTCCAGCGTGCCGAACATCGGGTCGACGTCGCAGTAGTCGCTGACGTCGTAGCCGAAGTCCTTCATCGGGCTTTTGAAGAAGGGCGAGATCCAGATGCCGTCGGCGCCGAGCGCCGCGATGTGGTCCAGGCGCTGCGTGATGCCCGGCAGGTCGCCGATGCCGTCGCCGTTGGAGTCCTGGAAGCTGCGCGGGTAGATCTGGTAGATCACGCCGCCGCGCCACCAGCCGTTGTTGGGTGCCTTGTTGCTCATGTTTGCGGAGAAGAAATCAGTTGCTGGAGCCAGCGCGCGCTGGCCTTGGCCGTGCGCTGCTGGGTGGTGTAGTCGACGTGCACGACGCCGAAGCGCTGGGTGTAGCCGTGTGCCCACTCGAAGTTGTCGAGCAGGCTCCAGACGTAGTAGCCGCGGATGTCCAGGCCGCTGGCGACCATCTGCGAGAGCTGCTGCAGGTGCGACTGCAGGTAGCCCAGGCGCAGGCGGTCGTCGCACGCGCCATCGGTCACGGGCGTGTTGTCGGCGGCACCGTTTTCTGTGATCCAGATCGGGGGCAGCGGCCACTGCGCCAGCAGATTGCGCGTCACTCGCTCCAGCCCTTGCGGGTAGATCTCCCAGCCGATGTGGGTGAGGTCGGGGCGCTGCGGGTCGGGCGGCACGAAGCGGTAGCCGCGGCGCTGCTCGTCGGCACTCTGAGGCGCCTGCGCGATGGAGCGCGTGTAGTAGTTCAGGCCGATGAAATCCAGCGGCTGGGCGCAGATGGCGATGTCGCCGGGGCAGCGCTGCTCGGCGAGTGCGCCGATCTGTTCGATCATCTCGGCCGGCCATTCGCGACCGAACAGCGGGTTGAGGAACACATCGTTGCGCTCCAGCTCGGCCAGGCGCGCGGCGGCGATGTCGGCCGGTGCGTCGCTGGCCGGGTCGCACAGCTCGGGATTGAGCACGACGCCCAGCTGGGTGTCGCTGCGCACGCTGCGCCAGGCCTGCAGACCCAGGCCGTGGGCCAGCATCAGGTGGTGCGCGGCCAGCAGCGACGAGGGTCTGTCCTGCACGCCGGGCGCGAACACACCGATGTCGTGGCCCAGGAAGGCGCTGCACCAGGGTTCGTTGAGCGTGGCCACGCGCGGCAGCCGGTCGCCCAGTTCGCGGGCGACGATCTGCGCGTAGTCGGCGAAGCGCTGGGCGGTGTCGCGGTGCAGCCAGCCGCCGTGTGCGCGCTGCAGCTGCGCCGGCAGGTCCCAGTGGTAGAGCGTGGCGTTGGGCGTGATGCCTTTCTCGTGCAGCGCGTCGAGCAGGCGGCGGTAGAAGTCCAGCCCCTCGGGGTTGGCGCTGCCGTCCTCACGCACCACGCGGGTCCAGGCGATGGAGAAGCGGTAGTGCCGGAAGCCCAGGTCGGCCATCAGCGCCACGTCCTCGCGGAAACGGTGGAAGTGGTCGCAGGCCACCAGGCCGTCGCTGGCGTCCCGGATGCGGCCCGGCTGGGCGCAGAAGTCGTCCCAGATGCTGGGCCGCTTGCCGCCTTCGAGGGCACCGCCCTCGATCTGGAAGGCAGCGGTGGCACAGCCCCATTCGAACGAAGGGGGAAATTGGGGGGAGTCGGTCATGGGTTATTTGACGGAGCCTGAGAGCAGGCCGCGCACGAAGAAACGTTGCAGCGAGAAGAACACGGCCACGGGCACCGCGATGGAGACGAAGGCGCTGGCGGTCAGGATCTCCCAGCTCTCGCCGCGCGAACCCAGCAGGTCGTTGAGCTTGATGGTCAGCACCACCTGGTCGGGCGACTTGCCCAGGAACACCAGCGCCACCAGGAAGTCGTTCCAGACCCAGAGGAACTGGAAGATCGCGAAACTCGCCAGCGCCGGCACCGACAGCGGCAGCACGATGCTGGTGAAGATCTGGAAGTGCGTGGCGCCGTCCATGCGCGCGCTTTCGATGATGTCGCGCGGCAGCGAGGCGATGTAGTTGCGCAGCAGGTAGATCGCCAGCGGCAGGCCGAAGGCCGAGTGCGCGAGCCACACGCCCAGGTAGGACTTGGACGCCACGCCCATGGTCTCGCCCACATCGTTGTAGAGCCGCAGCAGCGGGATCAGCGACATCTGCAGCGGCACCACCAGCAGGCCCACCACCACCACGAACAGCCAGCGCCGGCCGGGGAACTCCATCCAGCTGAAGGCGTAGGCCGCAAACGCCGCGATCAGGATCGGAATGAAGGTGGCGGGAATCGTGACCTTGAAGGTGTTGAGGAAGGCGTTGCCCACGCCTTCGGAGTCGACCACCTTCTGGTAGTTGGTGGCGGTGAAGCTCGGTGGCGTCTCGGCCACGTAGAAGATGCGCACGCCGCGGTCGCTCTCGTAGGCCTGGCTCAGCACCAGCCGGTACTGGCCGTCGGCGGCCACGGTGATGGTGCCGTCGGGCTTGCCGTCTTCCTCGTCGAAGATCTGCGCATCGCCGAGCTCGATGGTCTGGCCCACCGGGTGCTCGCCGGGGCTGGACGACTTCATGGAGAAGCGCTGCAGCCGCGTGGCATTGCCTTCGGGGAACAGGCGGCCGGCGATCACGAAGCGCTCGCCGTCCTTGACCACGCTCTGCGCGCCAGCGGTGCGGCGCATGTCGGGGCGGGTCTGGGTGGACAGCGCGGTCCACCAGCCGGAGCTGACGATCTGCTCGCGGTCGCGGAAGCTGGAGACCAGCAGGCCGAAGGTGGGCAGCACCCAGGCCAGCACGATGGCCAGCAGCAGCGCGTGGGCGGCCAGCGTGGCCGGGGAGAACTTGAGTTTCATCGCTGGGCCTCCTCGGCACGGAAGCGGCGGATGTTGAAGGCCATCACCGGGATCACGGCGAGCATGAGCACCATGGCCAGGGTGGAGCTGCGGCCGTAGTCGCCGCCGCCACGGAACATCCAGTCGTACATCAGGTTGGCCAGCACCGAGGTGTCCCACTGGCCGCCGGTCATGGCCATGACGATGTCGAACACCTTGAGCACGGTGATGGTGATGGTGGTCCACACCACCAGGATGGTGGACATGACCTGCGGAATCATGATCTCGAAGAAGATCTGCAGTTCAGTGGCACCGTCGATGCGCGCGGCCTCGATGGTGTCGTTGGGCACGCCGCGCAGTGCGGCCGAGAGGATGACCATGGCGAAGCCGGTCTGGATCCAGATCAGGATGGCCATGAGGAAGAAGTTGTTCCAGAACGGCACCGTCACCCAGGCCTGCGGCGCCAGGCCCAGGCCCTGCACGATGGCGTTCAGGATGCCGATCTGCTCGTTCTCGGGGCCGCGGAAGTCGTAGACGAATTTCCAGATCACGCTGGCGCCGACGAAGCTGATGGCCATCGGCATGAACACCAGGGTCTTGGCGGCGTTGCCCCACCAGACGCGGTCGGCCAGCACGGCCACCACCAGCCCGAGTGCGGTGGACGCGGCCGGCACCACCAGCAGCCACAGGAAGTTGTTGCGGATGGTGATGAGGAAGTTCTCGTCGGTGAGCACCCAGGCGTAGTTGGACAGGCCGACAAAGCCCTCGCCCGTGGCGTCCATGAAGCTCAGGCGCAGGGTCTCGAAAAACGGGTAGACGAGGTACACGCCCAGCAACAGCAGGGCCGGTGCGATGAACAGCCAGGGCCGCACGCCCGCGCGCAGCCGCTCGCGCCGCTGCCGCGGCATGGACGGCCGCGCCAGGATGTTGTCCAGCAGCCAGTTGCTGCCCGCGAAATACAGCAGGCAGACACCGACACTGACCACCACGGCCAGAAGGGTCTGGAAGATTGAATCGCTCATGGTGGTTCGTCCGGTGTCTGCTGCGTGGCGCGGTTTACTTCAACGCGTCCCAGGATTTCTGGATGTCGTCGGCCACGGCCTGGGCGGACTTGCCACCCGAGTAGTCGACCATGCCTTTCCAGAAGCTGCCGGCACCCACGGCGCCGGGCATCAGGTCGGAGCCGTCGAAGCGGAAGGTGGTGGCGCCCAGCAGGATCTCGCCCTGCTTGCGCTGCGCCTTGGTCTTGTACTTGGCCAGGTCCGTGCCCTTGTGCGGCGTCAGGAAGCCGTCTTCGGCCATCCAGATCTCGTGGGCCTGCGGGTGCTGCAGGTACTCCATGAAGGCGCGGGCGCCCTTGCTGTCCTTGGTGATCGTCATGATCGTGCCGCCGCCGAGCACCGGGTTGCCCAGCTTCTTGCCGGCGTAGGACGGGAAGTAGAAGAAGTCGGCGTCGGCCGCCTTGCCCTCAGGGAAGAAGGCCGGGATGAACGAGGCCTGGCGGTGCATGTAGCACTTGGGCGGCGAGCCGAACAGGCCCTTGGGGCTGTCCTTGAAGCTCACCGTGGCCACGGCCTTGGCGCCGCCGTCCACGTAGGCGTCGTTGCGGGCGAACCAGCCGTAGGCCTCGATCGCTTCGACGACGCGCTTGTCGTTGAACTTCATCTTGTTGCTGGTCCACTCGTCGTAGACCTGCGGGCTCTGGGTGCGCAGCATCATGTCCTCGACCCAGTCGGTGGCGGGCCAGCCGGTGGCGGCGTCCGAACCCAGGCCGATGCACCAGGGCTTGCCGCCGTCCGCGGCGATCTTCTTGGTCAGGTCCTGCAGCTCTTCCATGGACTTGGGCACCTTGTAGCCCTTCTCCTTGAAGTTCTCGGGGATGTACCAGACCAGGCTCTTGACGTTGACGTTGAAGAACAGGCCGTAGAAGTTGCTCTTGCCGTCCTTGCCCTTGTAGGTGCCCAGGTCGGCCCAGGAGCTGCCCGCGGCGTAGTTGGTCTTGACCCAGTCGCGCGCCTTGTCGCCCAGCGGCACCAGACCGCCGATGGCGGCCATGTTGGCGGCCAGACCCGGCTGGGGGAACACCGAGATGTTGGACGGCGAACCGGCCTTGATGTCGATCACGATCTGCTGCTCCGAGCTCTGCGAGCAGGAGTGCTTCACCGTGGCGCCGGTGGCCTTCTCGAAGTTGGCGACCACCTTCTTGAAGAAGCCTTCTTCCGCACCCGTCCAGGGGCAGGTGACGGTGACCGTCTCGCCCTTGAGGTCGGGGCCCTTGTAGTCGGCGGCGTGGGCGGTGGCGCCCAGCGTGCCCAGCGCCAGTGCGGCGGCGCCGGCGATCGTGGTGGTCTTGAACATCGTGCTTGTCTCCAGGGTGAAGCTTCGCGGCCCATCCGCAAAGCGGGGTGAAAAGGGGGTGGTCAGAGTCGCAGGCCGGCGGCGTCGAAGCGGTACAGATGCTCGGGCCGGTGGCCCAGGCGCAGCGTCTCGCCCGGCTGCACCGAGACCGAGCCGTCGACGCGCGCCGTGAGTTCGCCCAGCGCGCCGGCGTCGATGTAGGCGAAGGTCTCGTTGCCCAGCTGTTCGGCGTGGCGCAGCGTGCCTTGTATGGGGCCGTCGGCCGCCAGGTGCAGGTGCTCGGGGCGCACGCCCACGCAGTGCGCGCCCAGGGCCTGGGCGTAAGGGCCTTCGATGAAGTTCATCTGCGGGGAACCGATGAAGCCGGCCACGAAGCGCGTGGCCGGGCGGTGGTAGAGCTCCAGCGGCGCGCCGACCTGTTCGATGCGGCCCTTGTTGAGCACCACGATCTTGTCGGCCAGGGTCATGGCCTCGACCTGGTCGTGCGTCACGTAGACCATGGTTGCGCCCAGGCGGCGGTGCAGCGTGGCCAGCTCCACGCGCATCTTGGTGCGCAACGCGGCGTCCAGGTTGGACAGCGGCTCGTCGAACAGGAACACCTTGGGGTTGCGCACGATGGCGCGTCCGATGGCCACGCGCTGGCGCTGCCCGCCCGAGAGCGCCTTGGGCAGGCGCTGCAGGTAGTCGGTGAGCTGCAGGATGCCGGCCGCCTCGCGCACCCGGCGGTCGATCTCGTCCTTGGGCAGCTTGGCGATCTTCAGGCCGAAGGCCATGTTGTCGTAGACCGTCTTGTGCGGGTAGAGCGCGTAACTCTGGAACACCATCGCCACGCCGCGTTCGCTGGGGGGCAGGTCGTTGACCACCTGCTCGCCGATGGAGAGTTCGCCGCCGGAGATGTCCTCCAGCCCCGCGATCATGCGCAGCAGGGTGGTCTTGCCGCAGCCCGAGGGGCCGACAAATACTGCGAACTCCCCGGGCTGGATGTCCAGGTCGACGCCGTGGATGACGTCCACACGCCCATAGCTCTTCTTGATGCCCCGCAAACGCAAACCGGACTGTGTCATGGATGGAAACCTTTCGTGTCGGCCGCCGGCAAACGACGGGCCAACACCCGCCGGCTCACTGGGCCGTCACAAAATTACAGCACCGATGCAAACGATTGCATGATGGGGTTTGCCCTATGTCTCCGGAACAAACCGGTTACGAAGCGAGGGGCGGTCGGAGGGGGGTCAGGCGCTGCTTTCCCGCCGGATCAGCTCGGCGGGCAGCACGATCGAGCGGCGCGGCTGGCCGGCGAGCGCCTCGAACAGCAGGTCCACCAAGGCGCGCCCGGCCTCGCCGGTGGGCTGGCGGATGGTGGTCAGGGTGGGGTGAACGTGCTCGGCCAGTGCGATGTCGTCGTAGCCGACCAGCTTGACGTCGGCCGGCACACTGAGGCCGCGCTCGTTGAGCGAGCCCATGAGCGAGATCGCGGTGACGTCGCTGGAGGCGAAGATGGCGTCGAAGGGCGTGGCCTGGTTGAGCCAGCCGTCGATCACTTCGCGGATGCGCGAGTCGCCGAACAGGAAGGACTGCAGCAGGCGGGGGTCCATCGCGATGCCGGCTTCCTGCAGAGCGCGGGTGTAGCCCTGGTAGCGCTGGCCGGCTTCGGGGTGGGTGATGTCGCCGAAGAAAGCAATGCGGCGGCAACCCTGTTCGATCAGGTGGCGCGTGGCCAGGTAGCCGCCCATGGCGTTGTCGCCGCCGACCACGGGGTACAGGGCATCGGGCAGCGGCGCACCCCAGACCACCATCGGGAAGCCGTTGCGCGTCAGCTCGTTGAGGTAGTCGTGCAGCGTCAGCTGGCCGATGACGATCAGACCGCCGACCTGGCCGCTTTCCACGAGGTCGGAAAGCACGTGCTGGCGGTCGGCCTTCAGGCGCGTCAGCAGCAGGCTCATGCCGCGCTCGTCCAGGGTGTCGGCCACCGAGCCGAGGATGCTCAGCAGGAACGGGTCCGAGATCATCTGCATGCTGTCGCCCAGGATGACGACGCCGATGGTCTGCACGCCACGCTTGCGCAGGTTGGCCGCACCGACGTTGACGCGGTAGCCCAGCGAATTGGCCAGCTCGGTGATGCGCTCGCGCGTGGCCTGCGGAATCAGCGGGCTGCCGCTGAGCGCGCGCGAGACGGTGGAGGCCGACACGCCGGCCAGCCGCGCGATGTCGGCCATCTGCATGCGCTTGCGGCCCCGGGCGGGTGCTTGTGCGGAGGGCGTGGAATCGTCGGGGGTGGGAGCGGCGGGCTGGCGGGGCATCGACAGATTATTTCACCCGATAACGATCGGGCGCTTGGAGAGGAAAAAAAGCCCGGGCGCCTTGCGACACCCGGGCCAACTCTGATTGCCGAGAGGAAATGGGATCGATCACCCTTTCAGGTTCTCTCACCCCGGAAAGATCGGGAACCCCCGATCAAAACGCGTAATTGATGCGCACGCGGGCCGCGGTCTGGCCCTTGGTGCCCGAGCCGCCCTTGGCGAAGCTCAGGGCCGGCGTGATGGTGGCGCCCTTGACGCCGAACAGGGGCAGCGAGTAAGCGGCGTAGAACGTGTTGTTCTTCGCGCCGCTGGCGCCCTTGTCCAGGATCAGGCCGAAACCGGCCGGGCCGAAGGTGCCGTTCAGGCCGACGGACTTGTCGTCTTCCATCTTGGCGAAGTTCAGGTTCATGCTGGCGTCCTTGCCCAGGGCGTAACCCACGGACACGCCGGCACCGTTGGTGCTCTCGGTGCCGCCGACCACCTTGACGGACTCGACACCGACGCGCACGGTGACGGGGCCAGAACCAAAGCTCACAGCCGGGCGGACGCCGCGGGCTTCACCGGCTTCCTTGCTGTAGACCAGGCCGACTTCGATGCGGGCCGGGCCGGCGTTGAAGCCGGGGGCAATGTGCACCGAGTCCTTGCCGAAGCGGCCGCGCAGCTTGTTGGCGCGGTAACCGCCATAGCCGCTGTTTTCGACCAGCACGTCCTTGCCCAGGGGGAACAGGTCCATGGCTTCGAAGCGGCCCATCTTGACGTCCATGCCGGCGTTGCCGAACTGCACCCACATGTCGTCGGTGCCGGTGTCGCCGTCCTTCTTGAGCAGCAGGCTGGCACGGGCGGCCACGAAGGCGTCACCGTTGGTGGCCTTGGCGCCGACGTTGAATTCGACGCGGCCGCCCATGTTCAGGTCGCTGTCGCGGGCGTTGGAGGCGCCTTCCACCTTGTTCTGGTAGGTGGTGTCCAGTTCCAGGTTGGCGTCCAGGGCCACGTCGGCGTGGGCGGCAAAGGCGGTGGCGCAGAGGGCGGCAGCGGCCGCGAGTTTGAAGCTGTGTTGCATGAGGTACTCCGGAGTGTGAATGTTGTGAACCACTCTCTCCTGTACCGATGTTTCATGCCGTGGGGCACATCATCGGTCGGGAAAGCCCCCGAATTCGACCATTGATGCAAACGGTTGCATTTGGTGAAAACCCTGAAGAAGTGCCCCGTAACCGTTACGTAACCGCGCCAAAACAACAGATTGACGGGGTCGGGAAAACCCGTCTGGTGCAAAGGTTTGCATCGTAATAAAGATACAAAAAATGCTAGCAACAGGGTCTTGTCGGCGGGTGCTGTTCCCGCGCATGGCCGACGGCGGTTCGCCACGGTGCCGCCGGGCGCATGTGAGACAATGGCGGGCTTTCCAAGCATGCGCGGCTGTAGCTCAGTGGATAGAGTATTGGCCTCCGAAGCCAAGGGTCGTGGGTTCGATCCCCGCCAGCCGCGCCACTTCAATGACCTGCGTGGGTCGTCCATGACCCGCGGCCCGATGAGTGGCCTTCTCTCATGAGCCAGCTCAGTTTCGAATTCGAGCCGCCGCAGGAGCGCCCCACGGCGCGCACCGACGACGCGGCCACCACGCCGCTCACCCCCGAAGACATGGCCCGGCGGCTGGAGCAGCACCCGGACTTCAAGGTGTTGCGCCGCCTGGTGCCCTTGCTGGACCACGGACCGCCCGCGTCCGCAGATGTCGACGCGCAGCCGCAGGCTGCTGCGGCGCGCGTGCTCATCCTCGACACCGAGACCACCGGGCTCTCCCACGCCAGCGACCGCATCATCGAGCTGGCCCTGCTGCTGGTGTCGGTGGACGTGGCCACCGGCCGTCCCTTCGGCCCGGTGGAGACCTTCGAGGGCTTTGAAGACCCGGGCGTGCCCATCCCGGAGGTGGCGAAACAGGTCACGGGCATCAGCGACGAGATGGTTCGAGGCCAGCGTCTGGACGAACACCGCGTGCAGGCCCTGGTCGACCGCGCCGACCTGGTGGTGGCGCACAACGCCGGTTTCGACCGGCCCTTTGTCGAGGCGCGTTTCCCGGGCTTCGCCGACAAACCCTGGGCCTGCTCGTTTGCCGACATCGACTGGAAGGCGCAGGGCGCCGAATCGGCCAAGCTCAGTGCGCTGGCGCAGGACCGGGGCTGGTTCTACGACGCCCACCGGGCGCTGGTGGACTGCCATGCCTTGTTGCAGGTCCTTGCCGGTGCGCAGACCGACGGGGGCACGACGGGACTGTTCCGCCTGATGGCCGCGGCCGCGCAGCCGGGCTACAGGCTTCGCGCCACCGGCGCGCCTTTCGAGGCGAAGGACCGGCTCAAAGCCCGCGGCTACCGCTGGGACGGCGAGGCCAGGGTCTGGTTCTGCAACCTGGGGAGCGACGCGGCGCTGGCCGACGAGCTGGCCTGGCTCAAGGCCGAGGTCTACGGCGCACGCCGTGCGCAGGTCGACGTGGAGGCCCTGGATGCGCGGACGCGCTATTCGCTGCGCTCGGGGCGCATGGAAAAACGCGCGCTCTGACGCGCATGGCAGCCCGAGGTCCGGCGGCGCCGGACTCAGGCGCCGAAGCGCGGGAACAGGACGTTGTTTTCCAGGTGGATGTGGCTGATCAGGTCGTTGGTCAGCTGCGCCGTGCCGGCGTAGAGCGCGCGCCAGGTGTTGCAGGCGCCTTGCGGTGGCGTGTGGTCGTTCGTCAGCGCGGCCAGCCGTTCCAGGTGTTCGCCATGGCCGGTGTGTTCTTCGCGCATGACGGTGATCGGGCCTTCCACGCCGGCACTGCCGTCCTCGATGGCGGGGAACAGCACCTGTTCTTCCTTCTCCATGTGCTCCAGCAGCTCGACCTCCATGATTTCCAGGTGCTCGGCGAGCCCGTGCGGTGCGTCAGGGTGGTCGCGGTGCACCGCCTCCACGCGGCGCGCCATGCGCACCAGTTCGGGCAGCTGTTCGCGGTGCACCGCGTGGTAGCGGGTGAGGATGTGGTCGATCAGGGCCACGGCGTCCGGCGACTCGGGCGCGGTGTCGTCGCGGCGCAGGCCGGCCAGCTCGGCCACCACGCGCGCCGTGTCCAGGCCCTTGCGCTCGCAGGCCTCGCCCAGACTGATCTGGCCGCCACAGCAGAAGTCCAGTTTGAGTCGGCGGAAGATGGCAGTGGCGCCGGGCAGGTCGACGGCGATCTGGCCAATGGCCTGCTGCTCGATGGGGCGGTCGGTGGTGAGGGTGGTCATGCTCGTCCTTTAAATATGCATTCGCAATGCATGTATTGAGCCATAAAACGCATCACGGGTGCATATTTCCTTCGGACGAGTCCGGGCTTCCGGAAGAACGAGCCGGGGGCCTCAGCGCGGCACGATGAAGACGGCGTCGACGCGCACCGGGCGGCCGCCCGTGTCCTCCGCGCCCTCGGGGATCACCGACACCGTGGCGTGCAGGGTCTGGCCGGCGTGCGCCTGGGCCGCTTCGGCCGGCAGCACCAGGCGCAGCGGCACCGAGGCACTGGCCGCCGCCTCCACCGGGACCGTGGTGGCCGAGTCGATGTGCAGGCCGGGCACGCCCTCCACCGCCAGCCGGAAGCGGCGCGCCACCTCCTGGCTGTTGGTCACCTGCAGGCGGTAGGTGTTCTCGATCGCGCCGCGGTCGACCATGCGTGCCAGCGCCCCGCGGTCCTTGATGAGCACGGCATCGACGTCGCTTCGGTGCCCCAGGCTCCAGAGCCAGGCCCCGGTGAGGCCGGCAAGCAGGGTGCCGTAGATCAGCACGCGCGGGCGCCACACGCGGCGCAGCATCTGGCGCGCGCTCCAGCCCTGGGCCACCGCGTTGCCGGTGGTGTAGCGGATCAGACCCTTGGGGTAGCCCATCTTGTCCATCACGTCGTCGCAGACGTCGATGCAGGCCGCGCAGGCGATGCATTCGTTCTGCAGGCCGTTGCGGATGTCGATGCCGGTGGGGCAGACCTGCACGCACAGCGTGCAGTCCACGCAGTCGCCCAGGCCGGCGGGGCGCTCCTCGGCCTTGCGCGAACGCGGGCCGCGGCGCTCGCCGCGCGCGCCGTCGTAGGCGATGACCAGCGAGTCCATGTCGATCAGCGCGCTCTGGAAGCGGGCGTAGGGGCACATGTACTTGCACATCTGCTCGCGCAGGTAGCCGGCGTTGCCGTAGGTGGCCGCGGCGTAGAACAGCACCCAGAACCACAGCCACGGCGACTGCGCCGGATTGAGCAGCGCCGGGGCCAGTTCGCGGATCGGGTGGAAGAAGCCGACGAAGGTGAAACCGGTGAGCAGCGCCAGGCCGATCCAGCCGGCCTGCTTGGCGCCCTTGCGCGAGAGCTTGTGCAGCGACCAGGGTTGGGCGTCCAGGCGCATGCGGGCCGAACGGTCGCCCTCGGTCTTGCGCTCGATCCACAGGAACATCTCGGTATAGACCGTCTGCGGGCAGCTGTAGCCGCACCACAGGCGCCCGGCGATGGCGGTGAAGAAGAACAGCGCCAGCGCGCAGATGACCAGCAGCGCCGCGAGGTAGATGAAGTCCTGCGGCTGCAGCACCAGGCCCAGCACGTAGAAGCGGCGCTGCTCCAGATCGAACAGCAGGGCCTGGCGCCCGTTCCACTGCAGCCAGGGCATGCCGTAGAAGAAAAGCTGCGTCACCCACACCATGACCCAGCGCCAGCGCGAGAAGACGCCGGTGACCGAACGCGGGTAGATCTTGATGCGGCTCTCGTACAGCGAGCCGGTGGCGGGCTCGCGGGGCGGGGTGTCGGTGACGCTCATGGGAAAGGGCCCGGGCCATCAAAAAGATGCAGATTCTATGAATCTTCTTCGCGACCGACGACAAGAACAGCTTGCCCCCGCCACCCGAACGGGTACAGTGCCGGGCCATGCGCCCCAGTGCTTCCCTGTCCACCAAACTGATCCGCATCGGTGCGGCGCTGCTGGTGCTGGCGCTGGCGTCCATCGGGCTCACTCTGTGGGTCACCTGGCAGCTCGAAGGCGGCGCGGCCGCGGTCAACGAAGCCGGGCGCATGCGCATGCAGACCTGGCGCCTGACCAGCGCGGTGCAGGCGCACCGGCCCACCGCGGAGGTGCAGGCCCTGGTGCAGCAGTTCGATCAAAGCCTGGGCGTGCTGCGCGAAGGCGACCCGGCCCGCCCGCTGTTCGTGCCCTGGGACCCGGACGTGCGGCGCGAGTTCGCCGCGGTGGAACGGCACTGGAAAGCGCAGAGTGCCCTGTGGTCCTCGCCGCCGCAGGCGGGCGACCCGGTGCTGCTGCGCTCGGCCGACGAATTCGTCATGGCCATCGACCGCCTGGTGCTGGCCATCGAGCACCAGCTCGCCGGCTTCACCGCGCTGCTCAACCTGTTCCAGTTCGCCATGATGGCGCTGGCCATCGCCGGTGCCGTGGTCATGCTCTACACCGGCTACCTGTACGTCATCAACCCGCTGGCGCACCTGCGCCGCGGCCTGGCGCAGGTGGAGGGCGGGCAGTTCGGCGCCCGCATCGACGTGGACACGCAGGACGAGTTCGGCCAGGTGGCGGCCGGCTTCAACCGCATGGCGGCCACGCTGCAGTCGCTCTACCAGGGGCTGGAGGCCAAGGTACAGGCCAAGACGCAGCGCATCGAGGCGCAGCGCGCGCGACTCGAAGCGCTCTACGAAGTCAGCGCCTTCCTGGCCAAGGCCAACACCATCGAGGAGCTGTCCCGGGGCTTCTCGCAGCGCGTGCGCTCGGTCATGAAGGCCGACGCGGTGGCGGTGCGCTGGTCCGACGAGGCCAACCAGCGCTACCTGATGCTGGCCTCCGACTGCTTCCCGCAGGAGATGCAGGCCGAGGAGCGCAGCCTGATCGCCGGGGCCTGCGCCTGCGGCAGCCTGCAGCCCGACGCGCGCACCCGCGTCATCCCCATCCACAGCCACGAGGCCGCGCCCATGCGCCACTGCGCGCGCGTGGGCTACCAGAACCTGGTGAGCGTGCCGGTGCGGCTGCAGCAGCGGCTGATCGGAGAGATCGACCTGTTCTTCCGCAGCGAGGTGCAGCTCAACGCCGACGAGACCGAGCTGCTGGACGCACTGGCCAGCCACCTGGCCAGCGCGCTCGAGGGCCTGCGCGCCGCGGCGCTGGAGCGCGAAGCGGCGGTGGGCGAGGAACGCGCGCTGCTGGCGCGCGAGCTGCACGACTCCATCGCCCAGTCGCT
The DNA here is from genome assembly GCF_031020795.1 of Hydrogenophaga pseudoflava. Lineage (GTDB taxonomy): Bacteria > Pseudomonadota > Gammaproteobacteria > Burkholderiales > Burkholderiaceae_C > Hydrogenophaga > Hydrogenophaga pseudoflava_A. Next base: position 761,441 of record NZ_JAVHJP010000003.1, on the reverse strand, counting down.
GGCCTTCCTGAAGATCCAGGCGCAGCTGCTGCGCGGCGCGGTGCAGAAGCAGCAGCCCGAGAAAGTGCAGTCCACGCTCGACGAGCTGGACGCGGGCCTGAAGGAAAGCATCAACGACGTGCGCGAGCTGCTGGTGCACTTCCGCACCCGCACCAACAACGTCGACATCGAGGCCGCGCTGCAGGAGACACTGCAGAAGTTCCAGCACCAGACCGGCCTGCCGACGCTGCTGCAGATCGATGGCGAGGGCCTGCCGCTGCCGGCCGATGTGCAGGTGCAGGTGCTGCACGTGGTGCAGGAGGCGCTGTCCAATGTGCGCAAGCACGCCGATGCCAGCCATGTGAGCCTGGACGTGCACAAGGGCGAGCAGTGGCGATTTGTGGTGCGCGACAACGGCAGCGGCTTCGACACCACGCAGCAGCGTGGCGAAACCCATGTCGGCACCAAGATCATGCGGGAGCGGGCCGAGCGCATCGGTGCCACCGTGCAGATCGAATCCCGCAGCGGCCAGGGCACCGCCGTCACGCTCACGCTGCCACCGAATCCGGTGACCGCCGTCGGCTCGGGCACAGCGGGCCTGGACTTTTCCGAATCCGTACTGACCACCCCATGACCACTTCCATCGAGCTGCTGCTGGTCGACGACCACACCCTGTTCCGCCGCGGCCTCAAGGCGCTGCTGGAGCAGGACGAGCGCTTCACCGTCACGGCGGAGGCCGGCGACGTGGGCGAGGCCCTGCGCTGCCTGCAGCGGCGGCCGCCGCAGGTGATCCTGCTGGACAACCACCTGCCCGGCGTGCACGGGGTGGATGCGATTCCCGCGCTCAAGGAAGCGGCGCCGGCCGCACGCGTGCTGATGCTCACCGTCAGCGAGAACGAGAACGATCTGGCCGCGGCGCTGCAGGCCGGGGCCGACGGCTACCTGCTCAAGACGGTGGAGTCGGACCAGCTGTGCGAGACCATCGTCAAGGTGATGGACGGCGAGTCGGTCATCAGCCCCGAGATGATGACCAAGCTGGTGGCGGTGTTCCGCTCCCGGCCGTCTGCGGCGCCCGCGGCAGCGCCCGTCACAGCAACCGTGGCGGTGCCGGCCGGGGCGCCGGAGCCGCTGGAGGCGCCGCGCGAGCCCGCTCCAGGGGTGGGCCTGCTCTCGCCGCGCGAGCGCGAGATCCTGCTGCTGATCGCACGCGGCGACTCCAACAAGCTGATCGCCCGCGAACTGGACATCGCCGAGACCACGGTGAAGATCCATGTGCAGCACATCCTGCGCAAGCTCGGCCTGAGCTCCCGCGTGCAGGCCGCGGTGTTCGCCACCAGTCAGGGACTGGCCTGAGGGCGGCCGGATCCGCTTTGATCTGGCGCAAAGCCGCCTGAGAAACCCGAAGGAGTAGTTCTTCCGGACGATGGCGCCGCCGCGGCGCATCGTCCTTCTGCGCTGGCCGCATGTGCCACCGGCGGATGTTCAGCCCTGCGCGGAAAAAGGACATTCATGCCATGTCTTTCGGAGAGAAAACATGGCTTCAGAACTGAGAAATGAAAGAAAGGCCTGGTCGGTCCTGATCGTCAGCACGCTGGCGTTCACGGTCTGCTTCATGGTCTGGATGATGTTCGGCGTGATCGGCATCCCGATCAAGAAGATGCTGAACCTCAACGCGACCGAGTTCGGTCTGCTCACCGCCACGCCGGTGCTCACCGGCTCGCTGATCCGCGTGCCCCTGGGCATCTGGACCGACAAGTACGGCGGCCGCATCGTCATGGCGATCCTGATGGCGATCACCGTGCCGGCCATCTGGCTGATGAGCTACGCCACCGAGTACTGGCACTTCCTGACCATCGGCCTGTTCGTGGGCCTGGCCGGCGGCTCCTTCTCGGTGGGCACGCCCTATGTGGCCCGCTGGTTCCCCAAGCAGCGCCAGGGCATGGCCATGGGCGTGTACGGCGCGGGCAACTCGGGCTCGGCGGTCAACAAGTTCGTGGCCCCGGTCCTGCTGGTGGCCTTCGGCTGGACCATGGTGCCCCAGGTGTACGCGGCCATCATGCTCGGCACCCTGGTGCTGTTCTGGCTGTTCAGCCACAGCAACCCCGACCACCTGGTGCCCAGCAACGTCAGGTTCACCGACCAGCTCAAGGCACTCAAGGACCCGCGGGTCATCAAGTACTGCCAGTACTACAGCATCGTGTTCGGCGGCTACGTGGCGCTGGCCCTGTGGATGGTGCAGTACTACGTGGGCGAGTTCGGCCTGGACATCCGCGTGGCCGCGCTGCTGGCCGCCTGCTTCTCGCTGCCCGGCGGCGTGCTGCGCGCCATCGGCGGTGTGCTCTCCGACAAGTACGGCGCCCACAAGGTCACCTGGTGGGTGATGTGGGTGAGCTGGATCTGCCTGTTCCTGCTGAGCTACCCGCAGACCGACTTCACGGTGCAGACCGTCAACGGCCCCAGCACCTTCCACATCGGCCTGAACGTCTACGTCTTCACCGGCCTGATGTTCGTGCTGGGCGTGGCCTGGGCCTTCGGCAAGGCCAGCGTCTTCAAGTACATCAGCGACGACTACCCCAAGAACATCGGCGCCATCAGCGGCATCGTCGGCCTGGCCGGCGGCCTGGGCGGCTTCATCCTGCCGATCCTGTTCGGCGTGCTGATGGACCTGACCGGCATCCGCTCCAGCGCTTTCATGCTGATGTACGGCGTGGTCTGGGTCTCGCTGATCTGGATGTACTGGACCGAGGTCCGCAAGACCCCCGTCATGGGCGCCGACGCCAAGGCCTTCTCCCTGCAGAACTGATCACTTCGGGCCATCCCTATGAACACCCACACCCAACCCATCGCCTCCTCCGGCGCCTCCTCGGGCGCGGACGTCCAGGACTGGCGCCCCGAAGACGAGCGCTTCTGGGCCACCACCGGCAGCCGCATCGCCTACCGCAACCTCTGGATCTCGATCCCCGCGCTGCTGTGCGGCTTCGCGGTCTGGGGCATGTGGGGGATCATCACCGTGCAGATGCTCAACCTGGGCTTCCCGTTCACCCAGGCCGAGTTGTTCACGCTCACCGCCATCGCGGGCATCTCCGGCGCCACCATGCGCATCCCGGCCTCGTTCCTGATCCGCCTGGCCGGTGGCCGCAACACCATCTTCCTGACCACCTCGATGCTGCTGGCCCCGGCGATTGGCACCGGCATCGTGCTGCAGCACCCCGAGTGGCCGCTGTGGTCCTTCCAGCTGATGGCGCTGTGGTCGGGCGTGGGCGGCGGCAACTTTGCCAGCTCGATGTCCAACATCAGCACCTTCTTCCCCAAGCGCCTGCAGGGCACCGCGCTGGGCCTGAACGCCGGCCTGGGCAACTTCGGCGTGACCACGATGCAGATCGTCATCCCCGTGGTGATGACCCTGCCGCTGCTGGGCGGTTTCGGCGGTGAGCCGATGACGCTGGTCAAGGACAGCGGCTGGCTGTTCGGCAAGATCGCCGCCGGCACGCCGACCTGGGTCCAGAACGCCGGCTTCGCCTGGGTGTTCTCGCTGGTGCCGCTGGGCGCGCTGTGCTGGTTCGGCATGCACAACCTCAAGACGGTCTCGCCCCACACCGGCAACGCCTTCACCGCGTTCGCCAAGATCACCTACCTCTACACCCTGGCCTTCGTGCCCACGGTGTTCATGCTGTACCTGTACCTGCCCAAGCCCACCGGCCTGGGCGTGCTGAGCATGTGGGTCGCGATCCCGCTGGACATCGTGATGGCGCTGGCCGTGATGCGACTGGCCGCTTTCGGCGAGATGAAGGAGGGCGTGAAGAAGCAGTTCGCCATCTTCGGCAACAAGCACACCTGGTCGCTGACCGCGCTCTACATCGTCACCTTCGGCTCCTTCATCGGCTTCTCGATGGCGCTGCCGCTGGCCATCACGGTGATCTTCGGCTTCCAGCACATCCCCGACGCCGCCGGCGTCATGCAGCACACGCTGAAGAACCCCAACGCCCCCTCGGCCCTGACCTACGCCTGGATCGGCCCCTTCGTCGGCGCGGCCGTGCGGCCCATCGGCGGCTGGATCAGCGACAAGATCGGTGGTTCCATCGTCACCCAGGTGATCACCGCGGTCATGGCCGCCGCCGCCGTGGCCGTGGGCTACGTGATGATGCAGGCCTACGGCTCGGCCACACCCGAGCAGTACTTCCCGATGTTCCTGGGCCTGTTCATGGTGCTGTTCTTCGCCAGCGGCATCGGCAACGGCTCCACCTTCCGCACCATCGGCGTGATCTTCGATCGCGCCCAGGCCGGCCCCGTGCTGGGCTGGACTTCGGCGGTCGCCGCCTACGGCGCCTTCATCGCGCCGGTGCTGATCGGCCAATACATCAAGGCCGGCACCCCGCAGCTCGCCTTCTACGGCTTCGCCGTCTTCTACGCCCTGTGCCTGGTGCTGAACTGGTGGTTCTACCTGCGCAAGGGCGCCGAGATCCGCAACCCCTGAGCGCCCCCCGACACGTTTTTTCGGAGACCCCACGATGAGTCACTTCCTCGACCGCCTGAGCCATTTCTCGGCTCCCAAAGAAAGCTTCTCCGGTTCGCACGGCATCACCACCGGCGAAGACCGCACCTGGGAGGACGCCTACCGCGACCGCTGGGCACACGACAAGATCGTGCGCTCCACCCACGGCGTGAACTGCACGGGCTCCTGCTCGTGGAAGATCTACGTCAAGGGCGGCATCGTCACCTGGGAAACCCAGCAGACCGACTACCCGCGCACCCGCGCCGACCTGCCCAACCACGAGCCGCGCGGCTGCGCGCGTGGCGCGTCCTACAGCTGGTACCTGTACAGCGCCAACCGCGTGAAGTACCCCATGGTGCGCGGCAAGCTGCTGCAGCACTGGCGCGCCGCGCTGGCCGTGGCCAGGAGCCCGGTCGACGCCTGGGCCAGCATCGCCGAGAACCAGGAGGCGCGCCGCTCGTGGCAGCAGCAGCGCGGCCTGGGCGGCATGGTGCGCAGCACCTGGGATGAGGTGAACCAGCTCATCGCGGCGGCCAACGTCTACACCGCCAAGAAATACGGCCCGGACCGCGTGATCGGCTTCTCGCCCATCCCGGCCATGTCCATGGTCAGCTACGCCGCCGGTTCGCGCTACCTGTCGCTGATCGGCGGCGTGTGCATGAGCTTCTACGACTGGTACTGCGACCTGCCGCCGGCCAGCCCGCAGGTCTGGGGTGAGCAGACCGACGTGCCCGAATCGGCCGACTGGTACAACTCCACCTACATCATCGCCTGGGGTTCCAACGTGCCCCAGACCCGCACGCCCGACGCCCACTTCTTCACCGAGGTCCGCTACAAGGGCGCGAAGACGGTCGCGATCACGCCCGACTACGCCGAGATCAGCAAGCTCTGCGACCTGTGGATGCACCCCAAGCAGGGCACGGATGCGGCGATTGCCATGGCCATGGGCCACGTGATCCTCAAGGAGTTCTATTTCGACAAGCGCTCGTCGTACTTCGACGACTACGTGCGCCGCTACACCGACATGCCCAACCTGGTGCAGCTCGAAGAGCGCACCCTGCCCGACGGCCGCCAGGTGGTGGTGCCCGGCCGCTACCTGCGCGCCAGCGACTTCAACGGCAAGCTCGGCCAGGACAACAACCCCGAGTGGAAGACCGTCGCCATCGACCAGGACGACAAGGTCGTGCTGCCCAACGGCTCCATCGGCTTCCGCTGGGGTGCCGAAGGCCGTGCCGACGCCGGCAAGTGGAACCTGGAAGACAAGGAAGCGCGCGGTGACGAGCACGTCAAGCTCAAGCTCAGCCTGATGGAAGGCGAGGGCAGTGAGTACGAAGTGGGCTCCGTGGCCTTCCCGTACTTCGGCGGCATCGACACGCCCAACTTCACGGCCAACAAGCAGGCCGGCGCGGCCGACGACGTGCTGGTGCGGCAGGTGCCGGTGCGCCGCATCAAGCTGGGCAAGGCCGGTGAAGAGCGCTACGCCCTGGTCGCCACCGTGTTCGACCTGACGGTCGCCAACTACGGTGTCAACCGCGGCCTGCCGGGTGACACCGGTGCCACCGGCTACGACCAGGACGTGCCCTATACCCCTGCGTGGCAGGAAAAGATCACCGGCGTCAAGCGCGACCAGGTGATCGCCGTGGCGCGCCAGTTCGCCGACAACGCCGACAAGACCAAGGGCAAGTCCATGGTCATCATCGGTGCGGCCATGAACCACTGGTACCACAGTGACATGAACTACCGCGGCATCATCAACATGCTGATGATGTGCGGCTGCATCGGCCAGAGCGGCGGCGGCTGGGCGCACTACGTGGGCCAGGAAAAGCTGCGCCCGCAGACCGGCTGGACCGCGCTGGCCTTCGCGCTGGACTGGGTGCGCCCGCCGCGCCAGATGAACTCCACCAGTTTCTTCTACGCCCACACCGACCAGTGGCGCTACGAGAAGCTGGGCGTCGATGAAATCCTCTCGCCGCTGGCCGACAAGTCCAAGTTCGGCGGCAGCCTGATCGACTACAACGTGCGCGCCGAGCGCATGGGCTGGCTGCCCAGCGCACCGCAGCTCAAGACCAACCCGATGCAGGTGGTCAAGGACGCGCAGGCCGCCGGCATGGACCCCAGGGATTACGCCGTCAAGGCCCTGAAGGACGGCTCGCTGCAGATGAGCTGCGAGGACCCGGACCACCCCGACAACTGGCCGCGCAACCTCTTCGTCTGGCGCTCCAACATCCTGGGCTCCAGCGGCAAGGGCCACGAGTACTTCCTCAAGCACCTGCTGGGCACCACCCACGGGGTGCAGGGCAAGGACCTGGGCGCCGACGAGGCCAAGCCCACCGAGGTCAAGTGGCACGACCAGGCGCCCGAAGGCAAGCTGGACCTGGTGGTCACGCTGGACTTCCGCATGAGCACGACCTGCCTGTACTCCGACATCGTGCTGCCCACGGCCACCTGGTACGAGAAGAACGACCTCAACACCAGCGACATGCACCCCTTCATCCACCCGCTGTCCACCGCGGTGGACCCGGCCTGGCAGAGCAAGAGCGACTGGGAGATCTACAAGGGTTTCGCCAAGGCCTTCAGCGAGGTCTGCGTCGGCCACCTGGGCGTCGAGAAAGAGCTCATGCTCACGCCGCTGATGCACGACACCGCGGCCGAACTGGCCCAGCCCTTCGACGTGAGGGAATGGAAGAAGGGCGAGTGCGATCTGATCCCGGGCAAGACCGCGCCGCAGATCAGCGTGGTCGAGCGCGACTACCCCAACACCTACGCCCGCTTCACCGCCCTCGGCCCGCTGATGGACAAGGCCGGCAACGGCGGCAAGGGCATCGGCTGGAACACGCAGACCGAGGTCGGCCAGCTCAAGGAGCTCAACGGCACGGTGCACACCGAGGGTGTCACCAAAGGCCTGGCCAGGATCGACAGCGACATCGACGCCTGCGAGGTGGTGCTGCAGCTCGCACCCGAGACCAACGGCCACGTGGCCGTGAAGGCCTGGGAGGCGCTGTCCAAGATCACCGGCCGCGACCACACCCACCTGGCCCTGCACCGCGAGGACGAGAAGATCCGCTTCCGCGACATCCAGGCCCAGCCGCGCAAGATCATTTCTTCGCCCACCTGGTCCGGTCTGGAGTCCGAGAAGGTCTCGTACAACGCCGGCTACACCAACGTGCACGAGCTGATCCCATGGCGCACCCTCACCGGCCGCCAGCAGTTCTACCTGGACCACCCCTGGATGCTCGCTTTCGGTGAAGGCCTGTCCAGCTACCGCCCGCCGGTCGACCTGAAGACGGTGGACGAGATGATCGACCGCCGCCCCAACGGCAACAAGGAGATCTCGCTCAACTTCATCACGCCGCACCAGAAGTGGGGCATCCACAGCACGTACAGCGACAACCTGCACATGCTCACGCTCAACCGCGGCGGTCCGGTGATCTGGCTCAGCGAGGACGACGCGAAGAGCGCCGGCATCGCCGACAACGACTGGGTCGAGCTGTTCAACACCAACGGCGCCATCGCGGCGCGCGCGGTGGTGAGCCAGCGCGTGAACCCCGGCATGGTGCTCATGTACCACGCGCAGGAAAAGATCATCAACACCCCCGGTGCCGAGATCACCGGCACGCGCGGCGGCATCCACAACTCGGTCACCCGCATCGTGACCAAACCGACCCACATGATCGGCGGCTACGCGCAGTTCAGCTACGGCTTCAACTACTACGGAACCATCGGCACCAACCGCGACGAGTTCGTCATCGTGCGCAAGATGCGCAAGATCGACTGGCTCGACGGCGAAGGCCGCGACACGGTCCAGGCCTGAAGAAGAAAGAGAGAACCACGATGAAAGTACGTGCCCAAATCGCGATGGTGCTGAACCTGGACAAGTGCATCGGTTGCCACACCTGTTCGGTCACCTGCAAGAACGTCTGGACCAGCCGCCCCGGTGTGGAATACGCCTGGTTCAACAACGTCGAGACCAAGCCCGGCATCGGTTACCCCAAGGAGTGGGAGAACCAGGACAAGTGGAACGGCGGCTGGGTCCGCAAGGCCGACGGTTCCATCGTCCCGAAGCAGGGTGGCAAGTGGTCGCTGCTGATGAAGATCTTCAGCAACCCCAACCTGCCGCAGATCGACGACTACTACGAGCCCTTCACCTTCGACTACGACCACCTGCAGTCGGCGCCGGAAAGCAAGGCCGCGCCCACCGCCCGCCCGCGCAGCCTGATCACCGGCCAGCGCATGGAGAAGATCGAGTGGGGCCCGAACTGGGAAGAGATCCTGGGCGGCGAGTTCAGCAAGCGCAGCGTGGACGCCAACCTCGCGAACTTCGAGCAGGTCCAGAAGGACATGGTCGGCCAGTTCGAGAACACCTTCATGATGTACCTGCCGCGCCTGTGCGAGCACTGCCTGAACCCGGCGTGCGTGGCGTCCTGCCCCTCGGGCTCGATCTACAAGCGCGAGGACGACGGCATCGTGCTGATCGACCAGGACAAGTGCCGCGGCTGGCGCATGTGCGTCAGCGGCTGCCCCTACAAGAAGATCTACTACAACTGGCAGACCGGCAAGGCCGAGAAGTGCATCTTCTGCTACCCGCGCATCGAGGCAGGCCAGCCCACCGTGTGCAGTGAAACCTGCGTGGGCCGCATCCGCTACCTGGGCGTGGTGCTGTACGACGCCGACCGCATCGCCGAGGCCGCCAGCGTGCCCGACGAGAAGGACCTCTACCAGGCCCAGCTCGACCTCTTCCTCAACCCCAACGACCCGGCCGTGATCGAGCAGGCCCGTGCCGACGGCATCCCCGAGAGCTGGCTGGAAGGCGCGCGCAAGAGCCCGGTCTACAAGATGGCGATCGAATGGAAGATCGCGCTGCCGCTGCACCCCGAGTACCGCACACTGCCCATGGTCTGGTACGTGCCGCCGCTCTCGCCGATCAGCGCCGCCGCCAACGCCGGCCAGATCGGTGCCAACGGCGAACTGCCCGATTTCAGCCAGATGCGCATTCCGCTGCAGTACCTGGCCAACCTGCTGACCGCTGGCGACACCGCGCCGGTGGTGCGCGCCCTCGAACGCATGCTCGCCATGCGCGCCTACCAGCGCGGCAAGCACGTGGACGGCGTGGAGAACGTGAAGGTGCTGCAGCAGACCGGCCTGACCCGCGCCGAGGTCGAGGAGATGTACCAGATCATGGCGATTGCCAACTACGAAGACCGCTTCGTCATCCCCAGCTCGCACCGCGAGTACGCCGAGAACGCCTTCGACCTGCGCGGCGGCTGCGGCTTCTCGTTCGGCAACGGCTGCTCGGACGGCGCCACGGACACCAGCCTGTTCGGCGGCAGCAAGCGCCGCACCATCCCGATCCAGTCGGTGGTCTGAAAGGAAACGCCATGAAGAACACCCGCTATTCCCTGCGCGCGCTGGCGCGCCTGCTGGCCTACCCCGATGCGCAGCTGCGCAGCGAACTGGCCCCGCTGATCGCCGCCATCGACGAAGAGGCTTCTGTGCCCGCGCCGCGACGCGCCGAGCTGCGCTCGCTGGCGGCCGACCTGGTGCGCCGCGACCCGCTGGAGGTGGAAGCCCGCTACGTCGAGACCTTCGACCGCGGCCGCGCCACCTCGCTGCACCTGTTCGAGCACGTGCACGGCGACTCGCGCGACCGCGGGCCGGCCATGATCGACCTGGTGCAGACCTATGAAAAGTCGGGCCTCTACCTCGGCCCCGAGGAGCTGCCCGACCACCTGGGCGTGGTGCTGGAGTTCGCCTCCACCCAGCCGCCCGCGCTGGCCAAGGCCTTCCTCGGTGAGGTGGCGCACATCCTGAACGCCATCTTCAGCGCCCTGCTCAAGCGCGAGAGCCCCTACGCCGTGGTCGTGGCCGCCGTGCTGGAGCTGGCCGGCCAGAAGGCCCAGGCCGTGCCGTTCAAGGCCGACGAGGCCCTGGACGAGAGCTGGGCCGAACCCGAAGCTTTTGACGGCTGCGCCACCCGTGGCCAGAACCGGCCCGGCCAGGCCCAACCGATCCACATCGTCCGCAAGAACACCAACGCTTCTCAAGGAGTCGCAGCATGAACGGCTTCCACCACTTCGTCTTCGGAATCTATCCGTACATCGCGCTCACCATCTTCCTGCTGGGCAGCCTGATCCGTTTCGACCGCGACCAGTACAGCTGGAAGAGCGACTCCTCGCAGCTGCTGCGCAAGGGCCAGCTGCGCTGGGGCAGCAACCTGTTCCACGTCGGCGTCCTGTTCCTGTTCTTCGGCCACACGGTGGGCATGCTCACGCCGCACGCGGTGTACGAGCCCTTCATGACCGCGGGCGCCAAGCAGCTCATGGCCATGGTCTCGGGCGGCCTGTTCGGCCTGTTCGGCTTCGCGGGCGTGAGCCTGCTGCTGCACCGCCGGCTGTCGGATGCGCGCATCCGCGCCACCAGCAAGACCAGCGACATCGTGCTGCTGTGGCTGCTGTGGGCGCAGTTCGCGCTCGGCCTGGCGACCATCCCGCTGTCGGCCCAGCACCTGGACGGCGGCATGATGATGAAGCTGGCCGAATGGGCACAGCGCATCGTCACCTTCCGCGGTGGCGCGGCCGAGCTGATCGCCGACGCCAGCTGGGTGTTCAAGGCCCACATGTTCCTGGGCATGAGCATCTTCGTGATCTTCCCGTTCACCCGCCTGGTGCACGTGTGGAGCGGCTTCGGCACGCTGGCCTACGTCACCCGCCCCTACCAGGTGGTGCGCAGCCGCCGCGTGGGCATGACGCCCCGGCAGCCCCTGAGCCAGCGGGGCCGTTGAACATGCAGCAAGGAATCACCATGAGCGACAGCACTTCCCACGGCTGCGGCAGCGCGCACTGCGCCTGCTCGGGCCAGCTGCAGATCGTGCCCGCCAGCATCAACGGCATCGCACTGCACGAACCCGGCGAGGCGCTGGACGCCGAGACCCTGCGCGAACGCGCCTTCACCGAGCTGCTGCGCCAGCGCGCCGTGCACCAGGGCCTGCTGCCGCGCTTCAGCGGCCTGGTGGCGCCCAGGCTCAACGAGGCCGAGCGCCACGTGATCGAGGCCATGACCGACGACGAGGTGCGCTCGCCCGAGCCCACCGACGAGGAGTGCCAGCGCTACTACGAAGCCAACAAGGCCCACTTCATTGCCGGCCAGGCGCTGCACGTGCGGCACATCCTGTTCGCCGTCACGCCCGGCGTGAACGTGCATGCGCTGACGCAGCGCGCCGAGGCCGCGCTGCTGGAGCTGATCCGCAAGGACGTGGCGCCCGGCCGCTTCGAGCAGCTGGCGGCCGAACTGTCCAACTGCCCCTCCAGCGCCGAAGGCGGCGACCTGGGCTGGGTCACACCTGAGGACTGTGCGCCCGAACTGGCCAACGAGCTGTTCTTCCAGAGCGACTCGCGCTGGGGCATGGGCGTGCACCCGCGCCTGGTGCACACCCGCTTCGGCCTGCACATCATCGAAGTGATCAGCCGCAAGAAGGGCACGCTGCCGGCCTACGAAGAGGTGGCCGACGCGATCCGCCAGCGCCTGCAGCACCAGTCGCGCGCCACCGCACTGCGGCAGTACATGCGGCTGCTCGTGGGACAGGCCCGGGTGGAAGGCATCGAACTCGAAGGCGCGGGTTCCCCGTTGGTACAGTGACGCACTGAACCGGAGTCCGCCATGCCCGACGACCTGCTGCTGCGCCTGCGCGATTTCCACGAGGATTACTTCCCGCGCCACCAGCAGCGCTTCCAGGACCTGGTGGCCCAGGGCCAGCACCCCAAGACCCTGTTCATCGGCTGCAGCGACTCGCGCCTGGTGCCCTACCTGCTCACCGGCGCGGCGCCGGGCGATCTGTTCATCGTGCGCAACGTGGGCGCCTTCGTTCCGCCGTACGACCAGTCGCACGGGCTTCATGGAACGATGGCGGCCATCGAATTCGGTGTGCTCGGCCTCAAGGTCGAACGCATCATCGTCTGCGGCCACAGCCACTGCGGCGCCATCCGCACCGCCTACGAAGGCGCGCCGGAAGAGGCCGTGGCCCTCAAGGCCTGGCTGCGGCTGGCCGACGAGGCCCTGCTGCCGGTGCAGCCCAGCCCCGAGGCGCTGTGCCGCACCGAACAGCGGGCCGTGGTGCTGCAGCTGATGCGCCTGATGGACTACCCCATGGTGCGCCGCGCCGTCGAGGCCGGCCACCTCACGCTGCACGGCTGGCACTACGTGATCGAACAGGGCGAGGTGCATGTGTTCGACGCCGTGCGCGGCGCCTTCGTGCCCGCCTCGGAATCCGACCACAGCGGCACCGGCCCCTACCTGCCCTACGTGGAACACGACGGACAGGTGCTCGAATGATCCCTTTGCTGGAGCTGATGCAGACCCGGCGCACCACGCTGCCCAAACGCCTGGTCGAACCCGGCCCCTCGGAAGAGCAGCTGCGCCAGTGCCTGGCCGCCGCGGCCACCGCGCCCGACCACAACCAGCTGCTGCCCTGGCGCTTCGTGCGCATCCCCAGAGACCAGCGCGGGCGGCTGGGTGATGCCCTGGCACGCGCCCTGATCGAACGCGACCCCGACGCCACCGTCGAACAGCAGGCGCAGGCGCGCGAGAAGGCCGAACGCGCGCCCGAGCTCTTGCTGCTGGTGGTCGACGACGACCGCGGCGACTCCGAGGTGGACGTGCTGGAGCGTACCCTCTCGGCCGGCTGCGCGGTGCAGAACCTGCTGCTGATGGCCACCGAGCTGGGCTACGGCTCGGCGCTGACCTCGGGCAAGGGACTGAAGTCCAGGGCCGTGCGCGAACTGTTCGGCCTGGGGCCGGGGGAGCACGCGGTCTGCTTCGTGAGCCTGGGCACGCCGACGCGGGCACCGCAGGGGCGGGCGCGGCCGGATGTGGAGGCGTTCACTGAGACGTTGCCAGCGCAGGCTCTTTGAGTCGCGCCGGTGAAGCATGCGGCGAACAACGGATCTATGGGCGAATGGCCAAGAAGATCGATACCAGGGCTGATCGATCATCTGAAGTAAGCCAAGCCGGGCGAACCTGCTCAATGCATGAAATCAGTGAATCGATGACAGTACGGACTCTGGGTTTGTGTCGTTGTCGCCTCCACTGCTGAGGGTCCAACCAAGCAGACGCAAACACGTGGTTCTCTGAATGTCGATGCGACAGCTTGCAGGAGAAGTTTTGGGGTGAACCAATTTCGTTCAGGTACGGACTGAAAGTGAGCTGCTTCAGGCGAGATTGGAACGTATGCTGGTCGGTGACCTCAATGAAGTGATCCTTGAGGTATGAGCAGATTGCGGGGAGATCACCACTCATTCCATAGGAAATGACAGGGAAGGTGGCGAACACCAAACTGCGCCCTTCTTGCCTAAGGTCCAACGGAATTCCGGCTCTGCTGAGCAGCTGCAGGACAGAGGACTTTTCTTCGGGCATTCGATGCGTCATGAATCTGCACCGACTTCCCCGAACCGAAAACTCGAAGCCGCCACCACCCCCATGAACAGGTCCTCGTGGTAGACGCAGGCGCCGGCCTCGTCATGCGCCGCGCCCACCGCCACCATCAGCGGGATCAGGTGGTCTTCGCGCGCATGGGCGATGCGGGCCGAGGGGGCGCGTTCCCATTGCAGCAGCTGCGCTTCGCGTTCTTCGGGCGTTGACGCGGTCAGCGTCTGCTGCAGCCAGGCGTCGAACTGCTGTGAGGGCACGGTGCCCGCCGCGTTGAGCAGGCGCAGGTTGTGGTAGCTCAGGCCGCTGCCGATGATGAGCACGCCTTCGTCGCGCAGCGGTGCCAGCAGGCGGCCGGCGGCGATGTGGGCGGCGGGGTCGAAGCTTTGCAGCACCGAGAGCTGCACCACCGGGATCTGCGCCTCGGGGTAGGCGGCCTGCAGGGCCGAGAAGGTGCCGTGGTCGAAGCCGCGTTCGGGGTCCAGGCGGGCCTCCACGCCGCCCGCCTGCAGCAGCTCCAGCGCATGCTGTGCGAGCTCGGGCGAGCCGGGGGCGCGGTAGTGGACCTGGTAGGTGTGGGGCGGGAAGCCGTAGTAGTCGTAGAGCATGCCCGGCTGGGGCGAGGACGACAGCGTGAAGTCGGGCGTCTCCCAGTGCGCGGTGACCATCAGGATGGCGCGCACCTGGCCCTGGTGGGCTTGGGCCATGGCCTGCAGCGAGGCTTCGAGGCGGTCGTAGCGGCCGCCGGTCTGATCGCGCATCCAGGGCCAGGGGCCGCCGCCGTGTGAGACGTAGTAGGTGGGCAGACGGGACATGGTGCAGCTCCTTGTGTCGGGGGCCGATCCAGCCGTCGGCCAGCACCGATGCTACCGGTCAACGACGAACAAGGGGTCAGCGCTGCGGCATGTCCTTGGCGCCGTAGCCCAGGCTCACCGAGGCGTCGGCCGGAATCGGCGGCAGGCCCGCGTCCCAGTCCAGCCAGCGCTGGCGCATGTGTGCCAGGCGCTGCGGTTCCAGCGGCGCGCGGTTGGCGCGCTCGCGCGCGTCGGCGGCGATGTTGAACAGGTACTCGTGGCCGTCCACCATCAGGTACTTCCAGTCGCCCTCGCGCAGCGCGCGCTGGCCGCGGTGGTTCATGCGCCAGGCCATGGGCCGTTCGAAGCGGTGCGCCGGGTCGTGCAACAGTTGGGCCAATGACACGCCGTCCAGGGGGTAATCGGGGTGCGGCTGCCCGCCGCCAAGCTCCAGCATCGTCGCTGACCAGTCCATGGTCAGGCAGTGTTGGCCGCTCACCGAGCCCGGCGGGATCACGGCGGGCCAGTGCGCGATCCAGGGCACGCGGATGCCGCCTTCGGTCAGGTCCATCTTGCCGCCCACCAGCGGCCAGTTGTCACTGAAGCGCTCGCCGCCGTTGTCGCTGGTGAAGACGATCAGCGTGTCCTCCAGCAGGCCTTCATCGACCAGCGCCTCCGTGATCCAGCCGATGCCTTCGTCCATGTGGTGGATCATGCGGCGGTAGGCCTCGACGCTGCCGCCGTGCAGGTGGAACAGGTTCTTCGCCACCTCTGGCGCCACGTGGGCGTCGTCGCGCGTCTCCCAGGGCCAGTGCGGTGCGGTGTAGTGCAGGCTGAGGAAAAACGGTGTGCCGCTGCGCGCTTCGGCGGCGCGCGCCTTCACATGCTCCACCGCCTTGTGTGAGAACACGTCGGTCAGGTAGCCGACCTCCTTGTGGGTGTCGTCGCCGATGTAGAGGTCGTGGTCGCCATTCGATGAGCAGTGGGTGAAGTAGTCCACCCCGCCGGCCATGATGCCGAAGAACTCCTCGTAGCCCGAGCGCAGTGGGCCGAAGTGCGGCGGGTAGCCCAGGTGCCATTTGCCGATCAGCGCGGTGCGGTAGCCGGCCTCTTTCAGCAGCGAGGGCAGGGTGGGGATTTCGGGCGGCAGGCCCAGGGTGCTGCTGCCTTTGCTGCGGCTGTTGATCGGTTCCTCCAGCGCACCGCGCAGGCGGTACTGCCAGCGCATGGTCGCCATCGCGAAGCGCGTGGGCGAACACACGGGCGAGTTGCTGTAGCCCTCGGTCAGGCGCAGGCCACCGGCCGCCAGCGCGTCGATGTTGGGCGACACCGCGCCGAATCCGGCGGGCCGGCCGCCGTAGCAGCCGAGGTCTGCGTAGCCCAGGTCGTCGCTGACGATGTAGATGATGTTGGGGCGTTTCGCGGCCATCTCAGTCCGCCTTCATGCCGGTGGCGCGCACGACCTGGCTGTAGCGCGTGTTCAGGTCGGCCAGCCTCTTGGCCGCGGCGGCGCCGGTCTGGCCTTCGAAGAACAGGTCCAGGCCCTTCATGCGCTCCTTCACCTCCGGCCGCTGCAGCGCGTCGGTGATGCCCTTGGCCAGGGTCTGCACCACCGCGTCGGGCGTGGCGGCGGGCACCATCACGAGGTACAGCACCTCGGATTCGAGGGCCTTGAGCCCGAGCTCGCCCACGGTGGGCAGCTGGGGCGCGAGCTGGGAGCGGCGTGCGCTGGTCACGGCCAGCGCGGTGATCTTGCCGCTCTGCACGTGCGGCAGCATGCCCGGCGTGGCCAGGATGCCGCCATCCACCTCGCCGCCGAGCACCGCGGTCACGGCCGGTGTGTTGCCGCGGTAGGGCACGTGCTGGGTCTTGACCGGTGTGCTGCTGGAGAGGATGGCGGCCGCCAGATGCCCCGGGCTGCCGTTGCCGCCGGAGCTGAAGTTCAGCGGCTGCTGCCGCCCCTTGCTCATCAGGTCGCCGAAGGTCTTGATGCCGGTGGCCGGGTTCACGCCGATCAGCAGGCCCGAGGAGGCCATGATCACCACCGGTTTCAGGTCGCCCGGCTTGAAGGGCATGGTCGGGTAGAGGTGCGGGTTGATGGTGAACGCGGTGTCGATGCCGAACAGCACGGTGTGGCCGTCGGGCGCGGCCTTGGCCACCTGGGCCGCGCCCACGTTGCCGCCCGCGCCGGCCTTGTTCTCCACCACGAAGGGCTGTTTGAAGCCCTCCTGCAGCACCGCGGCGACCGAGCGCGCCAGCAGGTCCGACGGGCCGCCGGGCGGGAAGTTGTTGACGAAGGTGACGGGCTTGGCGGGCCAGGCGGGGGCCTGGGCGTGCGACGCGGCGAAGGGCAGGAGGGCGGCGCAGGCGAGCGCGGCCACGGTGTGGCGACGGAAGCGGTTCATGGCGGTGCGGAAGGAGAAAAGAGTCAGTCGAGTTGCACGCCGGTGGCCTTGATCGGGCCCTCCCAGCGCCTGAGGTCGGCGGCCTGCGCGGCGGCCAGTTCGGCGGGTGTGGACCCCACCGGTTCATAGCCCTGCTCGATCAGCTTGGCGCGCAGCGCGGGCGTGCGCACCGCCTTCGCCACGGCGGCGCTGATCGCATCGCGCACCTCGGGCTTGAGCCCGGCCGGGCCGTACATCGCGAACCAGGCGGTGGCCACCATGTCCACGCCCTGTTCCTTGAGCGTGGGCACCTCGGGCACCTGCGGGTCGCGCTGGGCGCCGGTCACGGCCAGGATGCGCACCTTGCCGGCGCGGTGCAGCTCGGCGGTCTCGGTGACGACGTCGAACTTGTACTGGATATGGCCGCCCAGCAGCGCGGTGTTGGCCGGGCCGCCGCCCTGGAAGGGCACATGGGTCAGCTCGGCGCCGGCCTTCTGGCCGAACATCACGCCCATGAAGTGCGGCAGCGTGCCCGAGCCGGGCGTGCCGTAGGTGGCGCTGCCGGGCGCGGCCTTGGCCTTGGCCAGCATCTCGGCCACGGTCTTGGCGCCCGCGGACGGGCCGGCCACCACGCTGAACTGGAAGTGCGCGATCTGCGAGATGGGCGTGAAGTCGGCCACCGCGTCGTAGTCCAGCTTTTTGTAGACGTGGGGGAACAGCACCATCGGCCCGCTGGGCAGCAGCACCACGGTCTGGCCGTCGGCCGGTGCGCGCTTGACGTGCGAGAGCGCGATGCGGCCGCCCGCGCCGGGCTTGTTCTCCACGATCACCGACGAGAAGTCGTTCTTCAGGCCTTCGGCCAGCAGGCGCGCGAGCAGGTCGGCCGAACCGCCGGGCGGAAAGCCCACGACGATCTTCAGCGGCGGCTTGTCCTGCGCCAGCGCGGGCAGGGCGCTGAGGGCGGCGAGTGCGGCGGCGGCGCCGAGCAGGGTGCGTTTGTTCATGGCGTGTCTCCGGTTTGTCGTATGTCAAACGGGTTTGCCCCGCTGCAGGGCCGCATGCTAGGCAGGGACAATCAATTGCAGAAATCAATCGTTCCCGGTGTTTTCCCTGACCCGTTTCCAGCCATGAGTGCCGACGACCGGCTTCTGCACCCGCAGCAGCAGAACGACCTGCTGCTCTACCGCCTCTACCGCATCCACGCCACCGCCGGGCCGCTGGTGGTGCGCATGTGCGAGCGCGACTACGGCATCACGCGGCGCGAATGGCGCGTGCTGTCCTGCCTGGCCGATGTGGAGGGCGTGCAGTCGTCCGAGCTGGCGGTGCGCGCCATGCTCGACCGCGCCCGCACCTCGCGCGCCATCACCAGCCTGGCCGACAAGGGCCTGCTGCGGCGCGAACCCAAGCCGTCGGACCGGCGCGAAGTGCATGTGTTCCTGACCGACGAAGGGCGGCGCGTGTACGGCGAGGTGTTTCCGCGCATCGCGGCGATCCAGCGCGAGCTGCTCTCGCCATTCAGCGACGAAGAGCGGCAGCAGTTCGGCGACCTCATGGCGCGGCTGCAGGCCAGCGCTTCGCGCTTGAATCCGGGCGGTGAACTGCTGCAGCCCCTCGAAGACGCGCCCGACTGACCCGCCTCGGGTCAGCCGGTTTTGAGCGCCGCCTCGATCGCCTGTGTCAGCGGGGCACTGCCCGGCTCCACCTCGCTGGCGAAGCTGCGCACGGTCTGGCCGTCGCGCGCCACCAGGTACTTGTGGAAGTTCCAGCGCGGCACGGTGCCGGTGGCCTTGGCCAGCTGCTCGTAGAAGGCGTTGCGGCCGGCGCCCTTGACCACGGTCTTGGCGAACATCGGGAACTTCACGCCGTAGGTGTTGAAGCACAGCTCGGCGATCTGCTTGGCGTCGCCCGGCTCCTGCTGGCCGAAGTCGTTGGACGGAAAACCCATCACCACCAGACCGCGCGCGGCGTACTTCGCGTGCAGCGCTTCCAGCCCTTCGTACTGCCGTGTAAAGCCGCAGTAGCTGGCGGTGTTCACCACCAGCAGCACCTGGCCCGCGTACTGGCAGAGGTCTTGCGGCGCCTCGTCCTGCAGGCGCGGGAAGCGGTGCGCCAGCAGGGGCGGGCAACCGGACGGGCGGGCGGCCTGTGCCCGGGTCACGGACCCGAGCGGGGCGGTGAGGGCGGCACCCAGTGCCAGGACAGTGCGGCGGTTCAGCGTCATGGCGGCATTGTCCGGTCGGCTCCTTGACCCTGCGGCCAGCGCGGGTGACGGGCTCAGCCGCGCGACTCGCTCACCAGGATGGCCGCGGCCAGGTCTTCCAGCGCGTTGCCGACCGACTTGAACACCGTGCGCTCGCCCGGGCTCTTGCGGCCGACCGCGACCCCGCGCGAGAGCGTGGTCAGCGTGCCGCGCACCTCGTTGGCGCTGAACACGCCATGCTGCATCGGCACCAGCAGGTCGCCGCTCTTGGCCAGCGCCTCGTCGGTGTCGACGAAGATGCGCGCGTGTTCGAAGCACGCGTCGTCGGCCTCGCGCATGGCGGGCGTGAAAGAACCGATCAGGTCCAGGTGCGCGCCCGGCGCGAGCCAGCTGCCGCGCACCACCGGTTCGTTGGCCATGGTGGCGCAGCTGACGATGTCGGCCGAGGCGCAGGCGCTGGGCAGGTCGGTGGTGGCGCTGGCCGAGAAGCCTTCGCGCGCCAGCTGCGCCGCGAGCGCCTTCGCCTCGCTCTCGCGCCGCGCCCAGACGGTGACGTGTTCGATCGGGCGCACGGTTTTCCAGGCCGCGGGCAGCAGCCGCGCGACGCGGCCTGCGCCCACGAGCACCAGGTGCTTGGATTCCTCGCGCGCCAGGTAGGACCCCGCCAGCGCCGAGGCGGCCGCGGTGCGGCGTGCGGTGATCACGTCGCCGTCCATCTGCGCCAGCGGCACGCCGGTGCGGGCGTCGAACAGCAGGTAGGTGGCGTGCAGGCCGGGCAGGTTGCGGCGCGCATTGCCGGGCGCGATGTTGACGATCTTCACGCCGTAGTGCTTGCCCGGAATCCAGGCCGGCATGATCAGCGAGGTCACGCGCCGGCCGGCGGCGTCCTGGCCGGCCTCGCCCAGCGGGTTGACGATCTCGTGCACATGGCGGGGCGGGGCCTCGCAGCCACCGGCGAAGCGTTCGCGCAGGGCGGGGATGAGGCGGTCGAAGGGCAGGGCGGTACGGGTGGCGTCGGCGTCGAAGAAGTGCATGCGGCGATGGTAGCGGGGCCGGCTGCCACAAAGATGACGCGGGATAATCCGGCGCTTCTCCGCGGCTTGTCCGCGCAGGCCGAGTCCCCATGAAACGCCACACCACCCTGGCCGCTTCGGCGGCTTTTCTTTTGGCCGCGGTCGGCCCTGTGCAGGCCGCCGACCCCAAGGGCTACACCCTGCCCACGCACGACGGCCGCTGCGCAATGTGGATCGCTGCCGAGGCCGAGCCCCAGCCCGGCGAGAGCACCACCTGGAGCGGTGCGTGCCGCAATGGTCTGGGCCAGGGCTTCGGCATCCAGGAGCTGGCGCGCGCCGACCGCAGCCGCCTGCGCTACACCGGTCCCGTGCGCGACGGCCGCTGGCACGGCCGGGGCCGTCTGCAACACTGGGCCGCCGACGGCGGGCTGCTGCATGTGGTCGAAGGTGTGTTCGAGCACGGCGTGGAGCAGGGCGTGTTCGACGAGCTGTTGCTGGAGCATCCCCAGAACGGGTCGCTCGACGCCATCCGCCAGACCGGGCGGGCGGTCGGGTCCAATGGGGTGCGGGTGCAGCAGTTCTATGTCGACGGTGCCGCCGTGCTGATGTGCGCGCCCGACGCCGACTGCCTCCGGGAGGCGGTGGCCGAAGGCTACGAACCGCGGGATGCCGCGCCGGGCGCGGCGCCCCGCTGAAGCAGCAGACCCCCCAGCGCCAGCGCGCTGAACACAGCACCGGCGTAGAAGGTGAACGCGGCGCCCAGCCGGTCCCACAGCAGGCCGGCCACCACGCTGGCCAGCAGCAGGGCCAGACCGCTGACCAGGTTGAAGAAGCCGAAGGCCGTGCCGCGCAGATCGGCCGGCGCCGTGTCGGCCACCATGGTCGCCAGGAGGCCCTGCGTCATGCCCATGTGCACGCCCCACAGCGCCACGCCCGCCAGCAGCGTCGCCCAGTGCGTGCCGCTGGCCAGCACCAGGTCGGCCGCGACCAGCACCACCAGGCCCAGCGCCAGCAGCCTGCGGTGGTTCATTCGGTCGGCCAGCCGGCCGAAGGGGTAGGCCGAGGCCGCGTAGACCGCATTCATGGCCACCATCACCAGCGGCACCAGGGCCAGCGGCACGCCGCTCTGTTCGGCCCGCAGCACCAGAAAGGCCTCGCTGAAGCGCGCCAGCGTGAACACCGCGCCCAGCGCCACCACCCACCAGTAGCCGCGGCCCAGGCGGCGCAGGTTCTCGCGGCGGATCGGGTTGCGACGCGGGGCATCGGCTGGCCGGTCGGGCTCGCGCACCCCCGCCACCAGCAACAGCACCGCCAGCAGGCCCGGCACCACGGCCACCCAGAACACGGCGCGGAAATCGTTGGCCCACAGCAGCATCAGGCCCACGGCCAGCAGCGGTCCGAGAAAGGCGCCCACCGTGTCGAGCGACTGGCGCAGGCCGAAGGCGGCCCCGCGCATCTCGGGCGGCGCGAGGTCGGCCACCAGTGCGTCGCGCGGCGCTCCGCGCACGCCCTTGCCCACACGGTCCAGCAGCCGTGCGGTGAGCACCAGGCCCATGCCCGGCGCCAGCGCGAACAGCGGCTTGGTCAGCGCCCCCAGGGCGTAGCCGAACACCGCCAGGCCCTTGCGCTTGCCCCACCAGTCGCTGAGCACGCCCGAGAACACCTTCACCACCAGCGCCGTCGCCTCGGCCAGCCCTTCCACCAGACCCACCACCAGCGCGCTCGCGCCCAGCGTGCCCACCATGAACAGCGGCAGCAGGCTGTGGATCATCTCGGACGAGATGTCCATGAGCAGACTCACGAAGCCCAGCACCCAGATGGCGGCGGGCAGCTTTGCAGGGGCGGCGGTGTGTGGGTGCATCGGCCGGATTGTCGTGCCATGACCGGCTAGACTCGCTGACCGCCCGTGCAACGTCCCATGAAGAACCACCTGCCCACCCACCCGGCCGCCGTGCTGGCACTGGCGTTTCTGGCCACCATCGGCGTGGGCACGCTGCTGCTGATGCTGCCCTGGGCCAGCGCCAGTGGCGAGAGCGCGCCGTGGCTGACGGCCCTGTTCACCGCCACGTCGGCGGTGTGCGTGACCGGGCTGGTGGTGGTGGACACGGGCACCTACTGGAGCCCGCTGGGCCAGGGGCTGGTGATGGCGCTGTTCCAGCTGGGCGGCTTCGGCATGATGACGTCGGCCACCCTGATGGGTCTGCTGATCGGCGGGCACATGAAGCTGCGCACGCGGCTGTTGCTGCAGTCGGAAACGCACGCGCTGTCGCTGGGCGATGTGCGTTCGGTGGCGCGCATGGTGCTGGTGGTGACGGTGGTGGTCGAAGGCGTGGTGGCCTTGTGGCTGGCGGCGCGCTTCGCCATGACCATGGGCCTGGGCTGGCGCGAGGCGCTGTGGCAGGGCGCCTTCCATTCGGTCTCGGCCTACAACAACGCGGGTTTCTCCACCTGGCCCGACAGCGTGATGCGCCATGTGACCGACGGCTGGGTGCTGGGTCCGCTGATGCTGGCCATCGTGGTGGGCGGGCTGGGGTTTCCGGTGATCACCGAGCTGTGGGCCAACCGCCGCAAGCGGCACACGCGCTGGTCGATCCACACCACGCTCACGGTCTGGGGGTCTGCGGCGCTGGTGCTGCTGGGCACGCTGGCGCTGTGGCTGGTGGAGCACAACAACCCCAGGACGCTTGGCCCTCTGGGGTTTGTGGACCAGTGGCTGGCGGCGCTGTTCACCTCGGTCTCGGCGCGCACCGCGGGCTTCAACGCGGTCGACATCGGCGCACTGGAGCTGGAGTCGCTGGTGCTGCACTGCGTGTGGATGTTCATCGGCGGCGGCAGTGCGGGCACGGCGGGTGGCGTGAAGGTGACCACGGTGTTCCTGCTGCTGCTGATCGTCTGGAGCGAGATCCGGGGCCGGGCCGATGTGGAGCTGCGCGGGCGGCGCATCGGCACCCAGGTGCAGCGCCAGGCGCTGTCGGTCCTGGTGCTCAGTGGCGCGGCGGTGTCGCTGGGCCTGCTGCTCATCATTCCGCTGGCCGACCACCTGCCGCTGGAGAAACTGATGTTTGAAGTGGTGTCGGCGTTTGCCACGGTGGGCCTGTCCACCGGCATCACGGCCGAGCTGCCGCCCGGCGCGCAGGGCGTGATCATTGCGCTCATGTACGCGGGACGCGTGGGCGTGGTCACGCTGGCGCTGGCGCTGGCGATGAACCAGGTGCCCCGGGCCTACCGTTACCCAGAGGAGAAACCGATTGTTGGCTGATTCCAAACTGAAAAAGGGCGACAGCGTGGTCGTCATCGGGCTGGGGCGTTTTGGTGCCGCCGTGGCGCGCTCGCTGGTGGCCGCGGGCCACGAGGTGCTGGCCATGGACGCCAGCGAGGAGGTGGTGCAGGACCTCGCGCACGAGCTGCCCCATGTGGTGAAGGCCGATTCGACCGAACTGGTCGCGCTGCAGCAGCTGTCGGTGACCGACTTCTCCCACGCGGTGGTGAGCATTGGTGCCAACCTGGAGGCCAGCGTGCTGACAGTGCTGAACCTGGCGCAGATGGGCATGAAGGACATCTGGGCCAAGGCCAACAGCCCGCAGCACGGCCGCATCGCCGAGCGGGTGGGCGCGCACCACGTGATCTACCCCGAGGCCGACATGGGCGAGCGCGTGGCGCACCTGGTGACGGGCAAGATGATGGACTTCATCGAGTTCGACGACGGTTTCGCGATTGCCAAGACCCGCGCGCCGATGGAGACGCACAACAAGATCCTGGCGGTGTCGAACGTGCGCAAGAAGCACGGCATCACGGTGGTGGGCATCAAGCGGCGGCATCAGGACTTCATCTACGCCAAGCCCGAGACCGAGATCAAGCCGGGCGACCACCTGATCGTGGCCGGGCCGACACCCCTGATCGAGAAGTTCGCGGCGCTGTATTGATTCGGGCTGGCTGCACCGGCCGGATCGAGAGCGCAGCCAAGATTCTCAAGGCCTTGCCTTGCGCAGGAGGATCGCGCCCCCATCGCGCTCGATCCGCTGCCCCCGTTCCAGCTCGGCCAGCGCCCGGTACAGCGCTTCGTGGGTGACGGCCAGTTGCCGGGCCAGTTGCTTGAGCGTGCAGTCGAGTGTGTAGCGGCCCTGGCTGCCTTCGGTTTCGATGAGGTGCAGGAGCCGGTCCTGCACTTTGGGCAAGCTCAGGCGTTCATTGCTCAGGCGCAGTCTGCGCACTTCGCCGCTGAGCATCGCGATCCAGCGCTCGGAAAAATCCCGGTCGTCCCTGAGCGCCTGGCGCAAGGCTTCGACGGGGATGCGCGTGACGGTGGTGGGTCGGGTGGTTCGCGCGTCGCAGTGGTAGCGGCCGGAGGTGAGGCTGGCCTCACCAACAAAACCGTGCTGGCAACGCTGAAGGGAGGCGGTTTCGCCGTTTTCTCCGTGCCGTTCCAGCACCACCTCGCCTTCGTTCACAAAGTACATCCAGCGTGGCTTGTGCCCGCTGAGGAACAGCGACGCGCCCGCTGGGTGGGACTGGCCCTTGCACAAGGGGTGCAAGGATGGCGGGAGCAAGCGGTCGAGTGGGGGCGGTGCGGGCATGGCGGCGGCAGGGATATGACATCAATCATATTCATCGGGGTCTCGCCAGACCACACTGGCGCCTCTGCGGAACCCGATCAACAAAGGAAGGTGTGGGGATGATCAAGAGACATTGGCTGGGCGCGCTGGCCCTGGTTGCGGGGCTGGCCTGGGCGCAGCCCATGGGGTTTCAGCACCACGGCAACTTCACGCAGATGATGCGTTCGGGCCAGGCGGCCGGTCAGGTGGCGTTGTCGCCACTGGAGGGTGTGCCAGGGGGCTGGGGCGTGGGCGCGCTGGCGGACCTCAGGGGCGAGGTGATCCAGATCGACGGGCGTGTGCTGGTGAGTCACGGTTCGGACCCGCAGGGCCGGGTGCAACCGCCGGGTGCGCAGGCCTCTGCCACGCTCTGGGCGAGCGCACGGGTGAGCGGGTGGGCGCAAGTGCCAGTGCCGGCGACCATGGGCCAGCCGCAGTTCGAGGTCTTCGTCCAGGAGCAGGCGCGGGCGCGGAAGCTCGATCTGGAACAGCCCTTCGTGTTTCGTGTGACGGGTGGCTATTCGCACCTGATCTGGCATGTGGTGACCGGCGAGAAGCCGGTGGCTGCTGCTGGCGGGCACACGCCACAGGGAGACGGCGGCCACGGCAGCCACGTCAGTGGCCACGCCAATCAGGCATCGGGCCAGACGGTGTTTCGCAACCCGCAGGCCAGTGGTCAGCTGGTCGGGGTCTACAGCGGTGCCCAGCTGGAGGGCGTGGTGTCGCACGCGGGCGAGCGCTTTCACCTTCACTACATCGACGACGGGATGAACGTCTCCGGACATGTGGACCAGTACACGGTGCGCGCCGGATCGATGCTCTGGGTGCCGCTGAAGTAGTGGTGGG
The DNA here is from genome assembly GCF_031020795.1 of Hydrogenophaga pseudoflava. GTDB lineage: Bacteria > Pseudomonadota > Gammaproteobacteria > Burkholderiales > Burkholderiaceae_C > Hydrogenophaga > Hydrogenophaga pseudoflava_A. The sequence goes on along the minus strand of NZ_JAVHJP010000003.1, from coordinate 735,724 downwards.
GCCGGACAGGCGTGAGGCCAGCACTGGCCTTGCGGTGGCATCGGCTGGCCTTGCACCCATAAAATCCAGGGCTGTGAAATCCGCCCTGACCACCTGGCTCCTGCTGTTCGGACTGCTGTTGCAGTCCGTGGCCTGGGCGCTGCCCGCCCAGCGGGCCGAACAGGCCGAGCGCCTGTCGCACGAGGTGGCGCACGCGCTCGATCATGGTCACCACCAGCACCTCTCGTCTCACGACGGGCAGGGCCACGAGGTGGATGCAAGCTTGCTGATCGTCGACGCCCAGGACGACAGCGAACCCGGCCCCCACCACTCGCACGCCGCCGAGGGCATGCAGTCCCCGGGGCTTCCGGTGGCGTCGGCCATGTTGCCGCTCACCTCGCCCGCGGGCGCCCCTCCGGCGTGGGGTGAGGCGCTGCCCGTCTCTGCAGACCTCGACGGTCTGCTGCGCCCGCCCCGGGCCACCGCCTGACGCCCCTGCGGGCGCGCTGTGTGGACCGACCGGCCTGCAGGCCGGTCATGTGGCTTCAATCCTCATTTCCGGAATCTCATGAACCTTCCCTCTCCGGGGCGGGCGGCCGCTGCGCTGCTCGCGACCCTCACCCCGCTCGTGGCCCTGGCCCACGGCATTTCCGACGAAGACCGTCAGCGCATGCTGGACGGCGGTCATCTCCAGTACGTGGGCCTGGGCGCCAGCCACATGCTCACCGGCTACGACCACCTGCTGTTCCTCTTCGGCGTGGTGTTCTTCCTGGCCTCGTTCAAGGACGTGGTGAAGTTCGTCTCGATCTTCACGCTGGGACACTGCATCACGCTGATCGCCGCGACCTTCTTCCAGATCACCTGGAACTACTTCCTGATCGACGCCATCATTGCGCTGAGCGTGATGTACAAGGCCTTCGACAACAACGGCGGCTTCCAGAAACACTTCCAGATGGCGTCGCCCAACCTGCTGTGGATGGTGTTCGGCTTCGGCCTGCTGCACGGCTTCGGCCTGTCGACCCGGCTGCAGCAGCTGCCGCTGGGCGACGACCCGATGCAGATGCTCTGGCGCATCCTGAGCTTCAACGTCGGCGTGGAGCTGGGCCAGATCGCGGCGCTGGTGGTGATGGTCGGTCTGCTGGCGCTGTGGCGGCACCGGGCCTCGTTCAAGCGCTTTGCCTACATGGCCAACCTGGCCCTGTTCTACGCCGGGGTCTACCTGCTGTTCGTGCAGCTGCACGGCTACCAGCACGACGCCGACCCGGACAGCTTCCGCTTCCCGGCCGCCGAACACCGCCACGCGCACGAGGACCTCGATGTTGAAAACACCGAAGATCCGAGCCGCGACGGCCTCTGATGCTCTGTTCCTGTCACTGTTTCAGCACCTCCAAGGATTGCCCATGAAAGCCCTTTTCACCATCTCCACCCTGGTCTCGACCTTGTTCGCCGCGCCCGCCGCCGTGGCCGACGCGGGCGGCAACTGCCACTTCCACGGCAGCAAGCCCGCCACCGAAGCCGTGGTCACCGATTGCGCGGCCAAACGCAAGGCCGCCCTGGTCAAGGCGGGCAAGCTCGACGCCTCCTGGCAGGCGGTCCCGCAGGACAAGCTGGAACTGATCGACGGCAAGAAGGGCAAGGAGTGGAAAGTCAGCTTCAAGAACCCGGCTGTCGCCGACGCCGGCAAGCAGACGCTCTACATCTTTTTCTCCCAGCCGGGCAATTTCATCGTCGCCAACCACACCGGCCAGTGAACGCCATGGCCTCGCCCGTTCTGCGCGGCGGCCTGCTGGCCCTGCTGGCCGCGGCCCTGTTCGGCCTGAGCACGCCGCTGGTGCAGCGCTTCGGCCTGGGGCTGGGGCCGTTTTCCACGGCCGCCCTGCTGTACGCGGGCGCGGCGCTGGTGGCGCTGCTGCAGCGGCGCGGCGCCCAGGTGGAGGCGCCCCTGCGCCGCAGCGATGCTCCGCGCCTGCTGGCCATGGTGGCGGCGGGTGCGGTGCTCGGGCCGGTGGCACTGGCCTGGGGGCTGCAGCGCACCAGTGGCGCCAGCGCCTCGCTGCTGCTCACGCTCGAAGCCGTGTTCACGGCGGTGCTGGCCTGGCGCTGGTACGGCGAGGTGCTGGACGGTCGGGTGAAGTCGGCGGTGGCCCTGCTGCTGGCCGGCGGCGCGCTGCTGGTGATCGACCAGGGCCTCACGGGCCAGGTGCAGTTGCTCGGCCTGCTGGCGGTGGCCGTGGCCACGGTGGCCTGGGGCGTGGACAACACGCTTTCGCGCGGCGTGGCCGACCGCGACCCGGGCCAGGTGGTGCTGGCCAAGGCGGCGCTGGGAGCGGCGGTCACGAGCGCGCTGGCGCTGGCCTGGGGCGAGCCGCGGCCAGGGTGGCCCGCGGCGCTGGCGCTGCTGGCCGTGGGCGCCACCGGCTACGGCCTGAGCCTGCGCTTCTACCTGCTGGCGCAGCGCCATTTCGGCGCCGCGCGCACCGGCTCGGTGTTCGCCTTCGCGCCTTTCATCGGCGCGCTCGGTGCGTTCGCGCTGGGCGAACGCTCGGCCAGCGTGCTGCTGCTGGTGGGCGGTGCACTGATGGTGGCGGGCGTGCTGGTGCACCTGGCCGAAGACCACGGGCACGAACACGCGCACGAGGCGCTGGACCACGAACACGCCCACACCCACGACGACGGGCACCACAGCCACACCCACGAGGTGATGCCCGAGGGCGCGCACAGCCACCCGCATCACCATGCACCGCTGCGCCACACCCACCCGCACGCGCCCGACCTGCACCACCGGCACGGCCACTGAGCCCGGCGGGCGCCGGCTGCTCAACTTGCGGCGCTCCGTGACGAAATGAACGGGATGCAGACGCTGGTATTGGCTGCGCGTAAGGTCCGCGCGCCAGAATCGTGCAAGCCTGCCACCCGCCTGGAAGGTGGCCCTTCATACATACAGAGACCGTCGTTGTGGATTGGTGCATTGCAGCAACGCGCCCCGTGTGGCGCCTGGGTCGTCGCGTGAGGGCGTTCCGTTGAAGGCGCTTTCCCGCTCCTTTGCGCTGCTGGTGGCGCTGTTCACCGTGGTCGCGGCCGGGGTGTTGTGGTGGCAGGCGCTGCGCGCCCAGAACCAGCTGCGCGAGCAGGTGCTGCTGCAGGCCGAGCAGCGCAGCCTGCATGTGGCCGATGCGATGGCCGGCCAGGTGCGGGCGCATCTGAGCACGATGGACGTCACGCTCAGGACGCTGCGAGACCACTGGGCGCGCGAGCCGCGTGAGCGCTTCGACGTGCTGACCAAGGACGCCCTGGCCAGTCTGCCGCCGGGCCTGGTCTCGCACGTGTCGGTGGCCGACGCGAGTGGCCATCTGGTCTACAACAGCCTGGGGCTGGAGACCGGCCGCTATGTGGGCGACCGCGACAGTTTCCGGGTGGCGAGCCAGGGCCCCGACGCGATGCGGGTGTCGGCCACGGTGCGTTCGCGCCTGACCGGGCGCTGGGTGTTCGCAGTGGACAGGCCCATGCTGCGCCAGGGGCGTTTCGACGGGGTCATCTACATGGTGGTGGAGTCGGTGTACCTCGCCCGCGAGCTGGGCAAGCTGGAACTGTCGGACCAGGACGTCGTGTCGCTGGTGCACCCGGACGGACACTACCTCGCGCGCAGCGAAGGCAACGAGGCGTCGATGGGCAAGCAGGTGCCGGCCGACAGGCCCTACCGGGCGCTGCCGACGCTGTTGCACGGTACCTACCGCGTGGGCGACGTGGTGGATCACGCACCGCGCACCTACGGCTGGCACCGCCTGCCCGACTCGGGGCTGGTGGTGTCGGTCGGTCTGGCCGACGACTCGGTGCTGGCGCCGCTGGCGCCGGCGCTGCGACGCAACCTGCTGGTCACCGGGGTGCTGTCCCTGCTGCTGCTCGGTTTTGGGGGCGTGATCGTGCGCGACCAGCTGCGCATGACCCGCGACCAGCGCGCGCTGGCGCGCAGCGAGGCAGGGCTGAAGGAGGCCCAGCAACTGGCGGGCCTGGGGAGCTGGGAGTGCGATCTGGCCACCGGCCGGCTGCACTGGTCCGACGAGGTGTACCGCATCTTCGAAGTCGACCCCGCCATAGTGCAGCCCTCGTTCGAGCGTTTCCTGGAGTGGGTGCATCCGGACGACCGGCGGATGGTGCAGCAGGCGTTCGACGCCTCGATCCGCGACCGCCGGACCTACAACGTGGTGCACCGCCTGCTGCTGCCCGGGGGGCGCATCAAGTACGTGCGCGAGCGCGGAGTGACCGAATACGAAGGCGACCGCCCGGTGCGCAGCATGGGCACGGTGCTGGACATCACCGAGGTGCGGGAAGCGCAGCTGGCCCTGCAGCAGCTGAACGAGGAGCTGGAGTCGCGTGTGAGCCGGCGGACCGGCGAACTGGCCCAGGCCAACCGAGAACTGGAAGCCTTTGCCTACAGCGTCTCGCACGATCTGCGCACGCCGCTGCGCAGCATCCACGGCTTTGCCTGCGTGCTGGAAGAGGAGGAGTCGGACCGGCTCTCCGACGCCGGCCGCCGGCACCTGCGGCGCATCCAGGACGGTTCGCGCCGCATGGGCCAGCTCATCACCGACCTGCTGTCGCTGGCGCACCTGGGTCGCGCGAAGATGAACCTGGCACGGGTGGACCTGAGCGAGCTGGCTCTGCAGCTGGCGGCCGACCTGCACCGCGCGGAACCCGGGCGCGAGGTGGACTGGGACATCGAGGAGGGTCTGCACGCCATGGCCGACCCGGGCCTGATGCGGGTGGTGCTGCAGAACCTGCTGGGCAACGCCTGGAAGTACACCGGGCAGACGCCGCAGCCGCGCATCAGCCTGAGCCGGACACACAGCGCCGACGGCCTTGTGACCTTCTGCGTGCGCGACAACGGCGCGGGCTTCGACATGGCCTACGCCGCCCAGCTGTTCCAGCCCTTCCGGCGCCTGCACGCCCACCACGAGTTCGAGGGCTCGGGCGTGGGCCTGGCCACTGTCAGCCGGGTGGTCCGCCGCCACGGCGGGCAGGTGCGCGGTGAAGGCGTGGTGGGGCAGGGCGCCGCGTTCTATTTTTCTCTGCCCAAGGCGCCTGCGTTGGCGCCCGTGACAGCCTGGTGAACCCAGACCGGCCAAAAAAGAGTACAAATCGATACATGTCCGATGGGGCCACCCGCCGCCAGAGCCGAGGGGTCACCGTCTTGCGCGGACGCAACAGGGGGTGTCTTGATTTCTCGCCTGCGATCCATGGTCACGGCCGTGGCGCTGTTCACAGCGCTGGCCGTGCTGCTGCTCTGGGGGCTGAGCCTGCAACTGCAGGGGCAGTTGCGCGACCAGATGCTGGAGCGCGCGCAGCTGCGCAGCCAGCAGCTGGCCAACGCCATGGCGGGGCAGATGGAGAGCAGCCTGGCGGTGCTGGACCTGGGGCTGCTGGGTCTTCGCTCGGCCTGGCCCAAGTCCCGCGCAGCCTTTGACGAGGTGGAGCAGGAGGTGCTCGCCGGCCTGCCCAAGGGCCTGGTGTCCCACCTGTCGGTGATTGATGCCGGCGGCACGGTGATCCACAACAGCCTGGGGGTCGTTCCGGGCACTTTCGTCGGCGACCGGCCCCATTTCCAGGCCCTGCGCCAGGGCAGCGACCGGCTGGTGGTGGGCGAGCCGGTGCGCTCGCGGCTGACCGGGCAGTGGCAGATCATCGTGGGGCGGCCGATGTTCCGGGACGGGGCGTTTGCGGGGGCGGTGCACTTCAACGTGTCGTCCGAGCACCTGGCCCGGCTGCTGGGGCGGCTGGCGCTCTCGGACAACGACCTGGTGGCCCTGGTGCACCCGGGTGGCTCGTTCCTGGCGCGCAGCCTGGACAACGCCGCAGCCATGGGCCAGAACCTGCCGCCCGAAAGGCCCTTTCTGCAGAACCCCACGGCCCATCGCGGAACATACCGGATCGGCGGCGCCGTCGATGGCGTGCCGCGGCTGTTCGGCTGGCAGCGCCTGCCCGGCAGCGGCGTGGTCGTGGTGGTCGGCCTGTCGCAGGCCTCGGTGCTGGCCCCGCTGGAAAACACGCGCCGCCGGGCGTTGCTGCTGACGGCGCTGCTGTCGATGGCGCTGCTCGCGGTGGGTGCCTGGATCGGCTGGCTGCTGAGAAACCTAGAGCGTCGTCAGGACGAGGCGCGGGCGAGCCAGCAGCGGCTGGAGGTGGCGCAGCGCCTGGCGCGCGTGGGCCACTGGACCTACAACCCCGACAGCGGGGTGATGGGCTGGTCGCAGGAGGTCTTCCGCATCTTCGGCCAGGACCCGGCGGTGTTCAAGCCCGGCTTCGACGGCTACTGGCAGCAGGTGCATCCGGAGGACCGAGGCACGCTGGAGGCGGCGATTGCCCGCTCGCGGGCCGAGCACGCGGACATCGACCAGGTGCACCGCATCGTGCGGCCCGACCGCAGCGTGCGCTGGGTGCGCCTGCTCGCGCAGCGCGATCCGGTCGCGCATGAAAGGTCCTACAGCGGCACCCTCCAGGACATCAGCGAGCTGCGCGAGGCGCAGCGCGCGCTGGAGCAGCTCAACACCGAACTGGAGCGGCGGGTGAAGACGCGCACGCGCGAGCTGACCATGCTCAACCGCGACCTGGAGTCGTTCACCTATTCGGTCTCGCACGATCTGCGCACGCCGCTGCGCAGCATCCACGGCTTTGCGAGCCTGCTGCAGGAGAGCGATGCGGACAAGCTCAGCGACGACGGACTGGACGCGCTCCAGCGCATCCAGAGCAGCGCGCGCCGCATGGGGCTGCTGATCAACGATCTGCTGTCGATGGCGCAGCAGAGCCGGGCCGAACTGCGCACGCAGCATGTCAACCTCAGCGAGCTGGCGCGTTCGGTGGCGCGGGAGCTGGAGCAGACCGACCCGGCGCGCCAGGTGCGCTGGGAGATTGCCGAGGGTTTGTCGGCACAGGCCGACCCCGTCCTGATGACGGTGGTGATGCAGAACCTGCTGGGCAACGCCTGGAAGTACACCGGCCGCACCGAGGCGGCGCACATCGAGTTCTTCGGGCTGGAAGAGGCCGACGGCATGCTGAATTTCTGTGTGCGCGACAACGGCGCGGGCTTCGACATGGCCTACGCCGACCAGCTGTTCCAGCCCTTCAAGCGGCTGCACCGGCTGGACGAGTTCGAGGGCACGGGCGTTGGGCTGGCCAGTGTGCAGCGCATCCTGCAGCGCCATGGCGGCAGCGTGCGTGGCGAAGGCGTGGTCGGCCAGGGTGCGACCTTCTGCTTCAGCCTGCCGCTGGAGCCGGTGCGGCAGTTCCTGGACTCCGCGCCAGACCCCCGGTAAGGCGCCGCCTCAGCCCGAATGCGTCGGTGGCAGCTGGCAGGTCGAGCGCAGGCCGATGTCCTTGCCGTGGGCGAGCAGCCAGTCGTCCGCCGCCTGGCGGCCGATGCGGTGCAGCTCCAGCAGCAGGCCGCGCCCGGTCTGCAGCTTGCTCCAGGCGCCGAACGGCGACAGCGCCGCGTCGGCGTCCAGCCGGTGCAGGCGGAGGTCGTCGATGCGACGGAACAGCGGCCGCCGGTAGCAGGCGTCGGGCCGGCCCACGTCGTCCAGCAGCTCCTTGATCAGTGCGATGGTGCGCAGCTCCTTGAGCAGGCTGGCGTTGAAGGTGACTTCGTTGGTGCGGTCGAGGATGTCGCTGGCCTGGGTCGGCACGGACTCGCGCCGGCTGGGGTTGATCGGCACCAGCAGCAGGTCGTCGGCGTCGGTGTCGCTGATCAGCGGCATCAGGGTCGGGTTGCCCGCGTAGCCGCCGTCCCAGTAGGCCTCGCCGTCGATCTCCACCGCCTGGAACAGGAGCGGCAGGCAGGCCGAGGCCAGCACCATGTCGGCGGTGAGTTCGTTCTGCTGGAACACGCGCAGCTCGCCGGTGGCGACATGGGTGGCTGCGATGAAGAGCTGGGTGCGGTGGCAGCCGCGCACCCGGTCGAAGTCGATCGTGCGCTCCAGGATGTCGCGCAGCGGGTTGAGGTTCAGCGGGTTGAGCTGGTAGGGCGAGAACTGGCTGCCCAGGGCCTGGGCCACCCGGTGCCAGGGGGTGATCCAGGGCCGCAGCCAGGGGTTGCCGGCGCCGAACAGCCCGGCCAGTGGGGCGAATGGCGAGGCGTCCGCCACCTTTTCCCAGAAGCGCCGCAGCGCGGCCTGCGCGCCCACGCGGCCGCCCTCCATCAGGCCGGCCGCCAGCGCCACGGCGTTCATCGCACCCGCGCTCGTGCCGCTGACGCCCGCGATCTCCAGCCACTCCTCTTCGAGCAGGCGGTCGAGCACCCCCCAGGTGAAGGCGCCGTGCGAGCCGCCGCCCTGCAGGGCGAGATCGATGCGGCGTCGGGGCGTGGGTCGGCGGGTGGCGGTGCGGGCCATGGAATCCTCCTGAATGTGGCTTCGCGGCCATTGTGTCGCGGGGCCGCGCGGGCCTCTGGGAGAATCGCGCTTTGCCCGCCATTTCCATGCCCGATTCCGACACCTCCTTCGACCCCGCCAGCCCGCCGCGCGGCCCGCTGGCGCGCGAGGCGCTGGCGCTGGGGGCGTTCGACCATGTGGTCTCGCGGCTGGACGGTTTTCGCGCGCGCGCCGGCCAGCGCGAAATGGCGGCGCACATCGCCGAAACCCTGAGCGTGGTCGACTGGCCCGCCAAACCCGAGAAAGGGGAAGACCCGCCGCCCGCCGGCCCGCGCGCCATCGCGGTGGTGCAGGCCGGCACCGGGGTCGGCAAGTCGGCCGCCTACGCCTCGACCGTGATCCCGCTGGCGCTGGCGCAGGGCAAACGCGTGATGATCTCCACCGCCACCGTGGCGCTGCAGGAGCAGCTGATCGCCAAGGACCTGCCGGCGCTGGCCGCGGTGCTGCCCCAGCCCTTCGTGTTCACGCTGGCCAAGGGGCGCGGGCGCTACGTCTGCCGTCTCAAGCTCGACCAGATGGCCGGTGGCGACGTCGCCACCTCGGACCTGTTCGGCGACGAGCCGGACGACAAGCCCCGGGGCGACGCGCTGGAGCGCGTGTGGGCCGAACGCGGACGGATCTATGAGCGCTGGGGCCAGATGCTCGACAGCGGCGACTGGGACGGCGACCGCGACCGCCTGGCCGAGCCGCCCGAGGGCGACGTGTGGACCCCGGTGGCGGCCGAGCGCCACACCTGTACCGCGCGCCACTGCCCCAGCTACAACGGCTGCAGCTACTACCGCTCGCGCGCCAGGCTGGCGCAGTCGCAGGTGATCGTGGTCAACCACGACCTGCTGCTCTCGACGCTGGGTTTGCACGCGCTGCCCGACCCGTCCGACTGCTATCTGGTGTTCGACGAGGCGCACCACCTCGGGTCCGTGGCCCAGGGCCAGTTCACCGAGAGCATGGACCTGATGCGCGGCGGCTGGCTGGACAAGCTGCCCCGCGCCGTGACCGACGTGGCCGGCGCGATTGCCCACCCGCTGGGCGTCGACGTGGCGACCCTGGCGCGCGAGCTCAAGGCCGCGCAGGCCGAGCTGGCGCGCCGCGCGATGGCGCGGCTGGCCGAATCGCCCGAGTGGCTGGCGCTCTCGGGCAAGCAGGGCGGCATGCGCCCGCGCAACGGCCGCGACGGCGGGGCCGGCTTCGAGTTCAACGTGCCCAACGCCACCGAGCGGCTCGAAGGCGGCCTGCTGCCGGCCGACTGGGCCGAGACCGTGGGCCAGATCGCCAGCCGGGCCGGCGCCCTGCTCAAGGAATTCGAACTGATCGCGGCGCAGCTCAAGGTGCTGGCGCGCGACGACCCCGGCGATGCACCGCGCTGCGCCCAGCTCTACAGCCGCATCGGCACGTTTGCGCCTCGCCTGCAGCACATGGCCGCCACGGCCGAGCTCTGGCTGCAGGCCCCGGTGGACGGCCAGGCGCCGCTGGCCAAGTGGCTCGAGGCCGGCATCCAGAACGGCCTGGTCACGCTCAGCGCCCACGCCTGCCCGCTCAACCCCGGCGGCCTGCTGCGCGCCCACCTGTGGAGCAAGGTGCGCGCCGCGGTCGCGACCTCGGCCTCGCTGGTCACCTGCGGCGGCTTCGACCACTTCCTGCACGAAAGCGGCCTCGCCTTCGACGAGGACGTGAGCGCGCGCGAGGTGCAGAGCCCCTTCGACCACGCGACGCAGGGCCGGCTGGTCGTGGTGCAGACGCAGAACGACCCGAAAGACGTCGAGGGCTACTCGCGCGAGATGCTCGACCTGCTGATGGACGACCTTCGCCACGTGAAGCGAGGCGCGCTGGTGCTGTTCACCTCCAAGGCGCTGATGAAGCGCGCACAGGACCTGCTGGAGCGCGGCGCGAACAGCGACCTGCGCGAGAAGGTGCTGGTGCAGGGCGAGTCCTCGCGCACCCAGCTGCTCAGGCGGCATGCCGAGCGCGTGGCCGACGGCGGCGCCTCGATCCTGTTCGGACTGCAGTCGTTCGGAGAAGGCCTGGACTTGCCGGGCGAACTCTGCGAGTGGGTGTTCATCACCAAGCTGCCGTTCGCCTCGCCCAGCGACCCGGTCGGCCAGGCGCGCGCCGACTGGCTCAAGGCCCAGGGCCGCGACCCCTTCAGCGAACTCGTGGTGCCGGCCACCGGCGCGCGCCTGCTGCAGTGGACCGGCCGCGCGCTGCGCACCGAGACCGACGAGGCCGTGGTCATCTGCTACGACGCGCGCCTGCTGCGCCAGAGCTACGGCCGCCGCATGCTCAAGGGCCTGCCGCCGTACCGGCTGCAGCGGCGCGACGCGGGCGGTATGCTGTCCGACGTCAACCGATGACCCCGTCAGGAGACCCCATGCTCTACGCCACCCTCAAACTGCTGCACGTGCTGTCCATCGTCGTCTGGGTCGGCGGCATGGTGTTCGCTGCCTTCTTCCTGCGCCCGGCCGCGATGCAGCTGCCGCCGCCGCAGAGCATCCCGCTCATGCACGGGGCCCTGCAGCGCTTCTTCCGTGCTGTGGTGGGTGCGGTGCTGGTGGTGCTGGTGACGGGCGGCTGGATGATCGGCCGCGCCGCGAAGGAAAGCGTGCAGGCCGGGCTGGCGTTCAACATGCCGCTGGACTGGACCCTGATGGCCGCGCTGGGCGTGCTGATGATGGCCATCTTCGCCCACATCCGCTTCGCGCTCTACAGGCGCCTGGACAAGGCCGTGGCCGCCCGGGACTGGCCGGCCGGTGGTGCGGCGCTGGCTTCGATCCGCACCTGGGTCGGCGTCAATCTCGCCATCGGTGTCGTCATCATCGCCTTCACCCTGCTGATGGCCTGACCGTGCCCGGCCACGGCGGCGCCACCTCCAGCCCCCACATCCGCTGGCCGATCCAGCGCAGCGCAGGCCCCACCGGCGGCCGCTGGCTCACCTGGGTGGGCCGCACCGAACCCACGGCGCCCGGTGCGCCGAGGTCGAAGTTGAACACGTAGTCCGGCTCCTGGCCCATGCGCAGGTCGGTGATGCGCAGCTGGCCTTGCGGCGTGGTGGACAGCTTCACGAAGCCGCCGGCGAAGGCCGTGAGCCGCGCCACCGGAGCGGCCTGGCCGTGGCGGGCCATCAGCGCGGCGCCCCGGTCATGCGCCGCGAACCGCACCGGTGCCGGGCCGTCGAACAGCGAGACATAGGCCTCGAGGAAGTGGGGGTTGGCCGGGTCGTCCGGCAGGGCGACCACGCGCCAGAGCAGCGTCTGGAACGGCGCCGGTGTCACCAGCACCCGCTCGGCCGCGAAGCCCTGGTCGCGCAGTGAGGCCCTGGCCTGCAGCGCCACATGGGTTTGCGCGAGGGCGCTCCAGGCGAGGTAGGCGGTGGACAGCACCAGCCCGACCGCGTTCCAGTGCAGGCCACGGGTGGTGTCCTTCATGCGCAGCGCGGCGGCCACGCACACCAGCAGCGGCAGGGTGTAGGCCGGGTCGATGATGAACACGCTGCCCACGCCAAAGGGGCGGTTGGTGAACGGCAGGAGCAGCTGGGTGCCGTAGACCGTCATCGCGTCCAGCAGCGGGTGCGTGATGAGCACCAGCCACAGTGCGAGGGTCCAGTGCCTGAAAAGGTGGCCTTCGCGGTGGAGGTGCGACACCCCCCAGGCCAGCAGCGGTGCGAACAGCGTGAGCCAGAACAAGGAGTGGCTTTCCGCGCGGTGCAGCACCATGTTGAGCAGGGCATCGCCGTGGTCGATGACCACGTCCAGGTCGGGCAGGGTGCCGGCGATCGCGCCCCAGGTGGCGGCCTTCCACACCGAGGTGCGGCGACCCATGGCGGCGATGGCGACCGCCGAGCCGAGGACGATTTGGGACAGGGAATCCATGCGCCGAGCTTAGGGGCGGGCGCGTCACGCACGGATTCGTGGGGTCATGTCTCGACCACCACCGCGTATTCCGCCTTCAGCCCATCCGAACCCTTTACAAAGGGACGCGTCAGCGCCGCCTGCCCCTCCTCGCCCAGGCGCCGCCACAGGAAGTCGCGCGCGTTGCCCGGGTCGCCCTGCACATAGAACTGAGTGGTCAGCAGTTCCCGGCCGCCCAGCTTGATCTTCACGTGGATGTGCGGCGTGCGGCCGCTGTAGGGCGCGGGTTGGAGGGTGCGGAAGCGGTAGCCACCGTCCCTGCCCAGCGTGACCTTGCCGAAGCCCTGGAACGCGGGGTCGGCCTTGCCGCCGTCGCCGGGGTGGTGGTAGTGACCGTCCTGGTCGCACTGCCAGATCTCGATCACGCCGCCAGCCAGCGGTGTGCCGCGCGTGTCGGTGACGGTGCCCATGACCCAGGCCGGCTGTCCCTTGCCGTAGGCGGCAGCGCCGTTGCGCAGCAGGTCGAAGTCGGTGTCGGCGGGAAACGCCACCGGGTAGTAGGGGCCTTCGGTCTGGGCGGGCGTGGGGCGCAGATCCTTGCCCTGGGCCAGGGCGGGCGTGAGCCAGGCGGGTGTGGCGGTGGCGGCGATCAGGCCGGCGCCGCCTTTGAGCAGCGCGCGGCGCGCGGACAGCGGGGTGGTTGGCATGGCGGGCTCCAAAAGAGGCGGCCCGCCACCGGTTCAGGCGCGGGACGGGGGCTGCAGGTCCAGCGAGACGAAGCGCAGGCTGCGGTCGTCCGGTTCGCCGGGGGCGGCGCTTTCTTGGAAACCCAGCGCGCGCGCAAGTTCCAGCATGCCGGTGTTTTCCCGCAGCACGGTGCCTACCAGGCGCTGCGTGCCGCGCTGGCGCAGGTGTGCGGTCATCTTGTCCATCAGCCGGCGCCCCAGGCCGCCGCCCTTGAGGTCGCTGCGCACGATGACACCGAACTCGGCGTCGCGGTTGTCCGGGTCGATCACCACCCGCACCGCACCCAGCGTTTCCTCGCCGCCGCCGTCCAGCGGCCGGGTGGCGATGAAGGCCATTTCGCGCGCGTAATCGATCTGGGTCAGTCGCGCGAGCTCGCTGTGCTCGATGTGGCGCCGGCTGTGGAACACGCGCAGGCGGATGTCTTCGGGGTCCAGCCTTTCCAGGAAGGCGCGGTGCTGGGGCTCGTCTTCCGGCCGGATCGGCCGCAGGGTGACGGTCTGACCTTTCCAGTCCCAGGTCTCGACCAGCTCGACCGGGTAGGGCTGGATGGCGAAGTTCGCCGCGCCGGCCGGACGGGCAGCCGAGACCCGCACCCGCGCGTCCAGCGCGATGGCGCCCTCGTGGTTGGTCAGCAGCGGGTTGATGTCCAGCTCGGCGATCTCGGGCACCTCGGCCAGCAGCTGCGAGACGCCCACCAGCACGCGCGCCACCGCGTCGATGTCGGCCGCCGGCTCGTCGCGGTAGCCCTGGAGCAGGCGGTGGATGCGGGTGCGCTCGATCTGGGCCAGCGCCAGCGGCGTGTTCAGCGGCGGCAGCGCCAGCGCGCGGTCGGCCAGCACCTCCACCGCCGTGCCGCCCGCGCCGAACAGGATCACCGGGCCGAACAGGGGGTCGACACTGGCCCCCACGATCAACTCGTGCGCGTGCTTCTTGCGCACCATGGGCTGCACGGTGAAGCCCTGCACATCGGCGTCGGGCCGCAGCTCGCGCACGCGCTGCAGCATGGATGTGCAGACCTCGGCCAGCTCGCTCGCGCCGCCGATGTTCAGCCGCACGCCGCCCACGTCGCTCTTGTGCGTGATGGTGTGCGAGAGGATCTTGAGCACCACCGGGTAGCCCAGCGCCTCGGCCGCGGCTTCGGCCTCCGCGGCGCTCGGCCCGACCACCCGCGTGGGCACCACCGGCAGGCCGGCGGCGGCCAGGAAGGCCTTGGCTTCGGGTTCTGTGAGCAGCTCGCGGCCCTCGGCGAGCACCGTCTCCACGACCGCCCGCACGGCCGGCAGATCCATGGCGTGCGACGCGTCGCGCGCCGGCGGTGTCTGCAGCAGTTCGGTCTGGTGCCGGCGGTAGCGGCGCAGCAGGGCGAAGGCGCGCACCGCGTCCTCGGGCGTGGCGTAGTCGGGCACGCCGGCGTCGCGGAAGGCCTGGCGCGCCTGCGCCACCGCGCTGTCGCCCAGCCAGCAGCCGAGCACACGCCGCGGCCGGGCCGACACGAACGGCAGCACCGCCTGCGCAATGTCGCGGCTGGGCACGATGGCGGTGGGGGCGTGGATGAAGAGCACCGCGCTGGCCGGGTCGCTCGCCAGAGCGTCCAGCGCTGCGACATAACGTGCGGCCGGCGCGTCGCCGATGATGTCCACCGGGTTGGCGCGCGACCAGTGGGCAGGCAGCACCGCGTCCAGCCGCGCGAGCAGGGGCTCGGCCAGCGGTGCCAGGGGCACGTCGTGGGCGGCGGCTTCGTCGGCCGCCATCACGCCGGCGCCACCGCCGTTGGTCAGCACCACCAGCCGCTCCGACGGCCCGTCCCGGAAGCGCGCCAGCGTCTCGGCGCCCAGAAACAGGTCGTCCAGCGTGAGCACGCGCAGCATGCCCGCGCGCGCGATCGCGGCGTCGAACACCGCATCCGACCCGGCGAGCGCGCCGGTGTGCGAGGCGGCCGCGGCCTGTCCCGCGGCCGAGCGCCCGGCCTTGACCACGATCACCGGCTTGTTGCGCGCGGCGGCGCGCGCCGCCGACATGAACTTGCGGCTCTCGTCGATGCTTTCTATGTAGAGCAGGATGGCGCGCGTGCGCGGGTCGCTGCCCAGGAAATCGAGCATGTCGCCGAAGTCGACGTCCGCATGTTCGCCCAGCGAGACGAAGTGCGAGAAACCGATGCCGCGCGCCGAGGCCCAGTCCAGCATGGCCGTGACCAGGGCGCCCGACTGCGACACGAAGGCCAGCTCGCCGGGCTGGGCGCCGATGTGGGCGAAGCTGCCGTTCAGGCCCAGGTGCGGCACCAGCATGCCGATGCAATTGGGGCCGAGGATGCGCAGCGTGTGGGGCCTCGCGGCGTCCAGCATGGCCTGTTTGAGGGCCTTGTTCAGGCCCGCGGTGACCACCACCGCTGCGCGCGTGCCGCGTTCGCCGAGTTGTGCGATCAGGTCGGGCACGGTGGCGGCCGGGGTGCAGATGACGGCCAGGTCCGGCGCCTCGGGCAGTGCGGCGACGCTGGCATAGGCCCGCGCGTCGCCGATGTGGCGGTGCTTGGGGTTGACCGGATAAAGCCGGCCCTTGAACCCGCTGGACAGGTTGCGCCACACCGTCGAGCCCACGCTCGCAGCCCGCTCGGAGGCGCCGAACACCGCCACCGAAGCCGGCGAAAAGAGGGCGTCGAGGTGGCGGATGCTCATGATTTGCCCGAGGACATGAAAGCGATCAGGGCCAGACGCATGGCCTCTTCGACCGACATGTCCACCGGCGTGGTCCAGCTGCGGGGAACGAACACGGTGTAGCCGCCGATCATGTAGCCCATGGGCAGGTAGACCGCGACCTGGTCCTCCAGTTCGGCCAGACCCCGCGGCAGACCCTTCATGTTCTGTCGCGTGACCAGCCCGACCGTGCTCAGCTCGTGCCCGGGCATCTTCAGCAGCACCACCTGCTGCGCGTCCTGTTCGTGCGGCGCGAAGTAGTCGGCGAAATTCTTGAGCGAGGAGTAGATGCTCTTGACCACCGGCAGGTTCGTGAAGGGCAGCTCGACCAGGGACAGCAGCCTGCCGGTGGCGCGCATCGACATCAGCCCGCCCAGGGCGAGGATCAGGAATGCGCCCAGCGCGATGCCCAGGCCGGGCAGGTAGAACTCGCCGGTGAGCGGGCGCAGCAGCTGCATCGCGGTGCGCTCGGTCCAGGTGATGAAGATCACCAGCACGTAGACCGTGATAGCCAGCGGCAGGAAGGTAATCAGGCCGCGGAAGAAGTACTGCGACAGGCGGCTCAGGAGCGGAGGGCGCGGCTCAGGCGCTGGGGCGGGCGGTTTCATGGATTCAGCATAGCAGCGGCTGGCGACAACCGGTTGATCGGACGGAACTTGCAAACGCGCAGAATGTCCCTATCTGATGCCCCACATGAATCCTGTGTCCGATCTGTTGTCCCGAATCCTCCGTGGCGCCCTCAAGCTGGTCCTGGTGCTGGCCGCGCTGGTTTTTGTATTGAGTTTCCTGCTGGCGGCCCTCGTGGCGGTGCTGGGGGTGTCGTTCTGGTCGCTGATCACCGGGCGCAAGCCCGCCCCGCTGATGATGTTTTCGCGCATGCGCGAGCAGTCTCAGCGCTACACCCAGGGCATGTGGCCGGGCCGCACGGCGCCGGGCGACGTGGTCGATGTGGACGCCACCGAGGTGGGCGAGCGCCCGGGCGCCGAGTCGCCGCTGCAGCGCCTGCGCTGAGCCGCCTCAGTCGTTCTGCGCGCCCTGGCGCCGGGCCAGGGCGGCCTGGTACAGCGCGTTGCGCGGTGCGCCGCTGATCTCCGCGCACAGCTTCACCGCGGTCTTGACGGGCAGTTCGGCCAGCAGCAGGTCGAGCGTGCGCAGGGTGTCGGCGCCGATGCCATCGTCCGTTTCTGCCTTGGGTGCGGGGTGGACCAGCAGTACGAACTCCCCGCGCGTGCGGTGGGCGCCCGCGCCCAGCCACGCGGGGAAATCACCGGCCAAGACCTGCGCCACCTCCTCGAACTGCTTGGTGAGTTCCCTGCCGACCGTGAGCGGCCGTTCGCCCAGCGCAGCCAGATCGCGCGCCAGGGCTTCGATGCGGTGCGGGGCCTCCAGCAGCACACAGGCGCGCGGGTCGGCACCGATTTCCTGCACCTCGCGCTGGCGCTCGCTGGCTTTGGGCGAGAGGAAGCCCGTGAAGACAAAACGGCCGTCGTGGCCACCCGTGCCGGCCACGCTCAACAGCGCCGTGATGCTGCTGGCGCCCGGCAGGGGCAGCGCGCGCAGGCCGGCGGCGCACACCGCGGCGCACAGGCGCGCGCCCGGATCGCTCACCCCCGGCGTGCCAGCGTCGCTCACATAGGCCACACGCTGCCCGTCGCGCAGGCGCTGCACCACGGTCTGCGCGGCCTCGGCCTCGTTGTGTTCGTGCAGCGCCAGCAGCGGCTTGTGCAGACCGTAGCTTTGCAGCAGGGTGGCGGTGTGGCGCGTGTCCTCGCAGGCGATGCAGTCCACCAGGTCCAGCACGTGCAGCGCGCGCAAGCCGATGTCGGCCAGGTTGCCGATCGGCGTGGCGACCATGTAGAGCGCGCCCTGCGGATAATGCTGCTGCCCCGCCATGTCACGGGCGGCGGCCAGCAGGGAAGGGGAGGGTGCGGACAATGTGGGATTCCCGGAAACAGGGGGCTTCGGTCACGACCAAGCAGCGCGGCGATGCGGCCGAGGACGCTGCCCTGCGACATCTGCAGCGGCACGGGCTGCGGCTGGTGCAGCGCAATTTCCGCACACCCGGCCGCGGCGGCGGCGAGATCGATCTGATTATGCGTGAGCCCGATGGCACGGTGGTCTTCGTCGAGGTGCGTCAGCGGGCCAGTGCCAGCCGCGGCGGGGCGGGCGCCAGCATCACGGGCGTCAAGCAGCGGCGCATCGTGTTCGCCGCACGGCACTTTCTGCTGCGGCTGGGATCGGAGCCTGCATGCCGTTTCGACGTGGTCCTGATCCAGGGTGCGCGGGACGGCACGGAGGCCCCGGACATCCAGTGGCTGCGTGCGGCCTTTGATGCATCGGGTACCTTTTGATACTCTGCGCGCCGCTATCATCGCCCCATGCTCCTGCAACGCATCCAGCAACAGTTCATCGACAGCGCCGACCTCAAATACCAATGTGCCCAGGCGCTCGCGCCCATGGTGGAAGCCGCCACGGCGGCGGTGCTGGCCAGTGTCACCGGCGGCGGCAAGGTGCTGTCCTGCGGCAACGGGGCCTCCGCGGCGGCGGCGCAGCTGTTTGCCGCCAGCTTCGTGGGGCGACACGAGCGTGAGCGGCCCGAACTGGCCGCGTTCTCACTCTCGGCCGACGCCTCGGTGCTGACCGCGCTGGCCACCGACTTCGACGTGCGCGCCGTGTTCTCGCGCCAGGTGCGCGCTTTGGGCCAGGCCGGCGACGTGCTGCTCGTGCTCTCGACCTCGGGCAACTCGCAGAACGTCATCGCGGCGGTCGAAGCCGCGCACGAGCGCGACATGACCGTGGTGGCGCTCACCGGCGCGCGCGGCGGGCGGCTGGCCCAGATGCTGCGCGATACCGACGTCCACATCTGCGTGCCGCACGAGGTGCCGGCACGGATTCTCGAGGTGCATCATCTGGTGCTGCACTGCATCTGCGACGGTGTGGATGCCCAGCTGCTGGGCCTGCCCGAAGCCCTGTCCAATGAAACGGAGAACCCCGCATGAAAACCATTGTTTCCCGTGGCCGCCTGTCCCTCGCTGTCCTGAGTGTGGCCGCTGCCGCCGCCACGCTGTCGGCCTGTGCGCCGCTGGCGGTGGGCGGCGCGGCGCTGACCGGCGCCATGGTGGTGGGTGACCGCCGCAGTTCGGGCGCTCAGCTGGACGACCAGGGCATCGAGCTGCGCGCCGCCAACCGCCTGCGCGACCAGATGGGGTCGCGCGCGCGCATCAGCGTCACCAGCTACAACCGCCGTGCGCTGCTGACCGGCGAAGTCGGCAACGCCCGCGACAAGGAACTGGCCGAATCCATCGTCAAGCAGGTCGAGAACGTGGCCGTGGTCCACAACGAGCTGGACGTGGCCAACAGCCCGAGCTTCACCGAAAAGGCCGAGGACACGCTGCTGACCGGCAAGGTCAAGGCCAGCCTGATCGACACCAAGCAGATCTCGGCCAACGCCTTCAAGGTGGTCTCCGAACGCGGCACCGTGTTCCTGATGGGGCGCGTGACCCAGCGCGAGGCCGACATCGCCACCCAGGTGGCCCGCACCACCAAGGGCGCCCAGCGCGTGGTCCGTCTGCTGGAGATCATCAGCGAGGAAGAACTGGCGCGCATCGCGCCCAAGTCCTGAGGCAGTTTTCCTGCACCGCGGTGCAGGGGGTGGTCACTTCAAGCGTTTGATCAGGCTGGAGGTGTCCAGCCGGTTTCCGCCCATGGCCTGCACGTCGGCGTAGAACTGGTCCACCAAAGCGGTGACCGGCAGGCGCGCACCGTTGCGCTTGGCTTCGTCGAGCACCAGGCCCAGGTCCTTGCGCATCCAGTCGACGGCAAAGCCGAAGTCGAACTTGTCGGCCACCATGGTCTTGCCGCGGTTGTCGAGCTGCCAGCTCTGGGCTGCGCCCTTGCCGATCACGTCCAGCACCTGGTTCATGTCCAGACCGGCCTTCTGGCCGAAGGCGATGGCCTCGGACAGGCCCTGGACCAGTCCTGCGATGCAGATCTGGTTGACCATCTTGGTGAGCTGGCCGGCGCCACTCTCGCCCATGAGCGTGAAGGCGCGCGAGTACGCCATCGCCACGGGCCGGACCGCTTCGAATGCAGCGGGGTCACCACCGCACATCACCGTGAGCACACCATTCTGCGCACCCGCCTGGCCGCCCGACACGGGGGCATCAACGGAGGCCAGTCCGAGGCTCCGGGCTGCGCCGTACAGCTCGCGCGCCACATCGGCCGACGCGGTGGTGTGGTCCACGAAGATGGCACCCGTCGCCATGCCGGCGAATGCCCCGTCCGCACCGAGCACGACCGAGCGCAGATCGTCGTCGTTGCCGACGCAGCAGAACACGATGTCGGCGCCCGCCACGGCCTCACGCGGCGTGGGCCGGGACGCCCCGCCGAACTCGGTCACCCAGGCCTGCGCCTTGGCCGGCGAGCGGTTGTACACCGTCACCGCATGCCCTGCCTTCGCCAAGTGCCCGGCCATGGGAAAGCCCATCACACCCAGACCAAGAAAAGCGACCTTCTTCGGCGCGACGGATTCGTAGGTTTTGGGGGCGATGCTGCTCATGTGAAGTCATCCGGCGAAGTGAAAGGGCGTCGGTCGAGAAATGCCGTGGAACCGGCTCCGCCGGGCCACAGGCATTGCCCCCTTGAGGGGGTGACGCGCCGCAGGCGCGGCGCGGGGGTGGTCAAACGATCGTGAGGTGTTCGGTGCCCGCCGCCAGGTCCTGCGTCTTGGCGCGCTGGCTGTTGAGCTTGATCTGCAGCCGCAGGTCGTTGAGCGAGTCGGCGTTGCGCAGCGCATCTTCGTAGCTGATGATGTTCGCCTCGAAAGCGTCGAACAGCGCCTGGTCGAAGGTCTGCATGCCGATGTTGGTGCTCTTCTTCATGATCTCCTTGATCTCGGCGACCTCGCCCTTGAAGATCAGGTCGGCGATCAGCGGGGAGTTGAGCATGATCTCCACGGCCGCGTGCCGGCCCTTGTTGTCCTGGCGCGGCACCAGGCGCTGCGACACCAGCGCCCGCAGGTTCAGCGACAGGTCCATCAGCAGCTGCGGCCGGCGGTCCTCGGGGAAGAAGTTGATGATCCGGTCCAGGGCCTGGTTGGCGCTGTTGGCGTGCAGGGTGGCCAGACACAGGTGGCCGGTCTCGGAAAACTGGATCGCGTACTCCATGGTCTCGCGGTCCCGGATCTCGCCCATCAGGATCACATCAGGCGCCTGCCGCAGCGTGTTCTTCAGCGCCACGCCCCAGTCGTCGGTGTCCAGCCCGACTTCGCGCTGCGTGATCACGCAGTTCTTGTGGGCGTGGATGAACTCGACCGGGTCCTCGATCGTGATGATGTGACCGTGGGTGTTCTCGTTGCGCCAGTCGACCATGGCGGCCAGCGAGGTCGACTTGCCCGAGCCGGTCGCGCCGACCACGATGCACAGGCCGCGCTTGGACAGCGTGATGTCCTTGAGCACCTGGGGCAGGTTCAGCGAATCGATGGTGGGCAGCACCGCAGGAATCGTCCGCATCACCATGCCGACCTTGCCCTGCTGGACAAAAGCGCTGACGCGGAAACGGCCGATGGCCGGGGGCGAGATCGCGAAGTTGCACTCCTTGGTGCGCTCGAACTCGGCCGCCTGCTTGTCGTTCATGATGGCGCGCGCCAGGGCCAGCGTGTGCACGCCGTTGAGCGGCTGGGGCGAGACCTTCACCACCTTGCCGTCCACCTTGATGGCGGGCGGGAAGTCGGCCGTGATGAAGAGGTCGCTGCCGCCGCGGCTGAGCATCAGCTTGAGCAGGTCGTTGATGAATTTCGATGCCTGATCGCGTTCCATGATTGTTTACCCTGGGAAATTCTCGGGAATCTTGGCCTTGCTGCGCGCCTCGGCCGGACTGATGACGTTGCGCTTGACCAGCTCGGCCAGGTTCTGGTCGAGTGTCTGCATGCCGACGTTCTGGCCGGTCTGGATCGCCGAATACATCTGGGCCACCTTGGCTTCGCGGATCAGGTTGCGGATGGCGCTGGTGCCGATCATGATCTCGTGCGCCGCCACCCGGCCGCTGCCGTCCTTGACCTTGCACAGGGTCTGTGAGATCACGGCCACCAGCGATTCCGACAGCATCGCCCGGACCATGTCTTTTTCTTCTGCCGGGAACACGTCGATGATCCGGTCGATGGTCTTGGCGGCGCTCGATGTGTGCAGCGTGCCGAACACCAGGTGGCCGGTTTCGGCCGCGGTCATCGCCAGGCGGATGGTTTCCAGGTCGCGCATTTCGCCCACAAGGATCGCGTCGGGGTCTTCGCGCAATGCCGAGCGCAGGGCATTGGAGAATGACAGGGTGTGCGGCCCGACCTCTCGCTGGTTGACCAGGCACTTCTTGGATTCGTGCACGAACTCCACCGGGTCTTCCACGGTCAGGATGTGGCCGTACTCCGTCTCGTTGAGGTGGTTGACCATGCCGGCGAGCGTGGTCGACTTGCCTGAGCCGGTCGGACCCGTCACCAGCACCAGACCGCGCGGGCGCAGCGCCAGATCCGCAAAGATCTTGGGCGCGTTGAGCTGTTCCAGTGTGAGGATCTTGCTCGGAATCGTCCGGAACACCGCGCCGGCACCGCGGTTGTGGTTGAAGGCGTTGACACGGAAACGCGCCAGGCCTTCGATCTCGAACGAGAAGTCGCACTCCATGAACTCCTCATACTGCTTGCGCTGGCTGTCGTTCATGATGTCGTACACCATGCTGTGCACCATCTTGTGGTCCAGCGGCTCGACGTTGATGCGCCTGACATCCCCATGCACCCGTATCATGGGTGGCAGCCCGGCCGAGAGGTGGAGGTCGGAGGCTTTGTTCTTGACGCTGAAGGCGAGCAGTTGGGTGATATCCATCCCGTGGTCCCGTGCAGTGTTGGTGTAGCAGACTGATTATGACGACGATTGAAGGCAATCTCCAACAAGTGCGGGAGCGTGTCGCCAGGGCGTGCGCGGCGGCCGGACGCGATGTGAAGACCGTCACATTGCTGGCGGTTTCCAAGACATTCGGACCGGACGATGTGGCCGCCGCGGTGGCCGCCGGACAACGTGCCTTTGGTGAGAACTACATCCAGGAGGGGGTCGAGAAGGTGTTGGCCATGCGGGCGCTGCTCCCGGGGCAAACCCTGGAATGGCACTGCATCGGACCGGTCCAGAGCAACAAGACACGGCTGGTGGCCACCCACTTCGATTGGGTGCATTCGGTGGACCGCCTCAAGATCGCGCAGCGCCTGTCCGAACAGCGTCCCGAGGACCGCGCGCCGCTGCAGGTCTGTCTTCAGGTGAATGTCGACGGCGGCGCAAACAAGTCGGGTGTTGCGCCGGACGAGCTGCCCGCGCTGGCCCATGCAGTGGCGGCCTTGCCCCGTCTGCGCCTGCGGGGGCTGATGTGCATCCCCGAGCCGAGCGAGGATCCGATGGTCCAGCGCTCGGCGTTCCGGCAGGTCCGTGGACTGCAGCAGGGCCTGGTGGATCAGGGCCTGTCGCTCGACGTGCTGTCCATGGGCATGAGCGACGACCTGGAGCCAGCGGTGGCCGAGGGGTCCACGATGGTGCGCGTGGGCCGGGCCATCTTCGGTCACCGGCCGCGCAAGGAACCGGTCACTGCTTCGGCGGCTGGATCGGCTTGACGTTGCCGCAGTCGGCCGAGAGCCACTTGCCCTGGCCTTCCATGGTCATGGTCTCGGGCTTGCCGTTGCGGGTGGACTGCATGACCATCTTGGTGGCAAAGGCCTTGTCCCCACTGAAGGTGTAGGTGCCTTCGCCGGTGGTCGGCGGGTTCTTGCAGGCGAACTTCGACTTCAGGGTGTTGCCCGTGCGCGAGGTGATGGTCGAGGTGCAGTCGCCCTCGGTGTGGCTGGGCAGCTCGGACTTGGCGGCCATCTCGGGGGTGATGCACACCTTGACGGTCACGGCGCCGCCGGCCCCGACGCTCATGCCGTTCTGGCCCATCATGGCCTCCATCTGCTTGCGCTGCGCGGGCGGCATGGCGGCCAGCTGCTTCTGCATCTCGGCCATGGCCTTGTCCATCTCCGGGTTGCCGCCCACCTTGTTCTGGATGGCCCACAGGCCGGGAGCGGTGGTCTGGGCGAAGGCGCTGGCGGAACACAGCAGCAGGCAGGTCAGCAGACGGGACGGGGCGCGCATGAAGAACTCCGGTGGGTGAAGAATCGTTCTATTGTGCGCCGCCGATGCCCCGCAGCGGCAGCCGGCTGCTGTTCTTGACCTCTTCCATCACCGCGTAGGTGCGCGTCTCGCGCACGCCGGGCAGCTGCCACAGCACGCTGCCGGCGAAGTCGCGGAAGGCGGCCATGTCGGCCATGCGGGTCTTGATCAGGTAGTCGAAACCGCCGGCCACCATGTGGCACTCCAGGATCTCGTCGCGCACCTGCACCGCGGCCTTGAACTCGTTGAACACGTTGGGCGTGGTGCGGTCGAGCAGCACCTCGACAAAGACCAGCATCCCGCGCCCGAGTTTGAGCGGGTTCAGCCGCGCCTCGTAGCCCAGGATGTAGCCGTCGCGCTGCAGCCGCTGGGTGCGCGCCAGCACGGCGGTGGGTGAGAGGGCCACCGCCTCGGCCAGCTTGAGGTTGGAGATGCGTCCGTCGGCCTGCAGAACGTTCAGGATGCGCAGGTCGATGCGGTCGAGATCGGGGGTAGTCTCGCTCATGGGTAGTGAATTATCCGGTTGAAACCGAAAAATCAGAGAAAAATTCGTCTTTGGCTTCTTCAGACTTCGGGCATTCACCAACTTGTCCCGTTTCAGAGACCCGCCATGCCGCGCAGCACCGACCGCCTGCCCTTTCCTTACCGGCCCGAGGCCGAGACCGTCGCCCAGCGCCTGGCCGCGCTGCAGGGCGCGCTGGACTGGGCCGCCGCCGCCCAGGTGGCCGCGCCCTGGGTGCGCGCGGTCCGCGACAACCCGCCGCCTTTCTGGGCCATGGAAAGCCTGCTCAAGGAGTACCCGATTTCCAGCGCCGAGGGCCTGGCCCTGATGCGGCTGGCCGAAGCCCTGCTGCGCGTGCCCGATGCCGAAACGGCGATCGCGCTCACGGCCGACCAGCTGGGCCGGGCGGACTTCGATGGCGCCGCCGATTCGACACTGGCGCGCCTGTCGTCCACCGCCATCGCCATGTCCAAGCACTTCCTGCCCGAGTCCGGCCATGAGCCCGGGCTGATGGCCAAGCTGGGCGCCCGCACCGTGGTGGCCGCCACGCTGCGCGCGGTGCAGCTGCTGGGCCGCCAGTTCGTGCTGGGTCAGACAATTGCCGAGGGCATGAAGGAAGCGTCGGCAGCGCGCAAGAAACAACCCAATTTGCAGTTCAGTTATGACATGCTGGGCGAGGGCGCCCGCACCCAGGCCGATGCCTTGCGCTACCAGGCCAGCTATGAAAACGCCATCGCCGCCATCGCCCGGGGCGCGGACCCGGCACGTCACCCGGCGCAGAACGACGGCATTTCCATCAAGCTCAGCGCCCTGCACCCGCGTTACGAGGACGCGCAGTACGAGCGCGTGATGAACGAGCTGGTGCCGCGCGTGTGGACGCTGTGCCGCGCGGCCGCGGCGGCCAACCTGAACCTGACCATCGACGCCGAAGAGGTGGACCGGCTCGAACTCTCGCTGGACGTGTTCGAGGCGCTCGCGGCGCTGGTGGCCGAACACTCCCCCCAGTGGCAGGGTCTGGGCCTGGCCATGCAGGCCTACCAGACCCGCGCGGTGGAGCTGATCGCGCACATCGCGGCGCTGGCCCGGCAATACAGGATCCGCTTCATGTGTCGCCTGGTCAAGGGCGCCTACTGGGACGCCGAGATCAAGCGCGCGCAAGAACAGGGCCTGCCCGCCTACCCGGTGTTCACCCACAAGCACCACACCGACGTGAGCTACCTGGCCTGCGCCAAGGCGCTGCTGGACGCGCCGGATGCGATCTTCCCGCAGTTCGCCACGCACAACGCCGGCACCATCGCGGCCATCCTGCAGATGGCCTCGCGCAAGGCCGTTCCGTTCGAGTTGCAGCGCCTGCACGGCATGGGCGAAGGCATCTACCGCGAGGTGCTGAAAAACCCGCTGGTCAGCTGCCGCGTCTACGCCCCGGTGGGCGCGCACCGCGACCTGCTGGCCTACCTGGTGCGCCGCCTGCTGGAGAACGGCGCCAACTCGTCCTTCGTCCACCAGCTGGCCGACGAGTCGGTGGGCATGGACGAGCTGCTGGTTTCACCGATGCGGCTGGAGCCGCAGGCTTCGCTGCCGTTGCCGCCCGAGCTGTACGGCCCCACGCGCGCCAACAGCAGCGGCCGCGACCTGACGGTGATCGCGCAACGCGACGAACTGCTGGCGGCGCACGCGGCCTGCACCGTGCCGGTGGTGCCCGAAGCCCGCGCCGACCAGGCCACCGAGGCGGTGGCCCGCGCCGTCGCCGCCTTCGCTGCTTGGAACCACACACCGGTGGCGCAGCGGGCCGCCGTGCTGCGCTTCGCTGCCGACGCGCTCGAATCGGCTCTGCCGCGCTTCTGTGCCCTGCTGGTCAAAGAGGCGCACAAGACCTGGGGCGACGCCGTGTCCGAGGTGCGCGAGGCGGTGGACTTTCTGCGCTATTACGCCAACGAAGCCGAGCGCATCCAGGCGCCGCAGACCCTGCCCGGTCCCACGGGCGAGAGCAACACGCTGCGTCTGGAAGGCCGTGGCGCCTGGGTCTGCATCAGCCCCTGGAACTTCCCGCTGGCCATCTTCATGGGCCAGGTGGCGGCCGCGCTGGCCACGGGCAACACCGTGCTGGCCAAACCGGCCGAACAGACGCCGGCCGTGGCGATGGAAGCGGTCAAGCTGCTGCACGCCGCCGGCATCCCGGCCGATGCCCTGCAGCTGCTGCACGGTCCCGGCGAGACCGTGGGCGCCGCGCTGGTGGCGGCGCCCGGCGTGGCCGGCGTGGTGTTCACCGGATCGACCCAGGTGGCCAAGATCATCCAGCGTGCGCTGGCGGCCAAGGACGGCCCCATCGTGCCGCTGATCGCCGAGACCGGTGGCATCAACGCCATGCTGGTGGACAGCACGGCCCTGCCCGAGCAGGTGGCCGACGCGGTGATGCAGAGCGCTTTCCGCAGCGCGGGCCAGCGCTGCTCGGCGCTGCGCCTGCTGTGCGTGCACGAGGCGATTGCCGACGGCGTGATCGAGATGCTCCAGGGCGCGGCCAAGGAACTGGTGGCCGGTGACCCGTCGCAGCTCGCCACCGACCTCGGCCCGGTGATCGACGCCGAGGCCTTTGACAACATCCAGCGCCACGTCGCGCGGCTGCGCGGCAGTGCCAGGGCCTTGTTGGCCGAGGCGCCCCCGGCGCAAGCGCTGCCCAACCTGGTCGCGCCGCAGATGTTCGAGGTCGGGTCGATCAGCGAGGTGGCGCAGGAGATCTTCGGCCCGGTGCTGCAGGTGGTGCGCTGGGGTGGCGACCCCACGGAGGTGATTCGCCAGATCAACGCCCTGGGCTACGGGCTGACGCTGGGCATCCAGACCCGCATCGACAGCCGCGCCCAGGCGCTGGCCGCCGCGGCGCGCGTGGGCAACGTCTATGTCAACCGCAACATGATCGGGGCCGTGGTGGGCGTGCAGCCCTTCGGCGGCGAGGGCCTGAGCGGCACCGGCCCCAAGGCGGGTGGGCCGAACTACCTGCTGCGCTTCTGCGCCGAGCAGACGCTGACCATCAACACCACCGCCGCCGGCGGCAACGTGGCGCTGTTCGCGGGATGAACCGGCTGTCGCGTGCTTGACCCCGGGGCACAGGGGCCGGCGGAACAATGCCGCCATGACTCCCTTTTGCGCCCCATTGCAGTCCCAGGTCGTCGAGCTGTGCGTGTCTCCCGGGGACACGGTGCGGGCCGGCGATCCGCTTGTGATCGTCGAGGCCATGAAGATGGAGCACGAGCTGCGGGCCGTGGCCGACGCCCGGGTCGTCGAGGTGTTGTGCGCCGTGGGCGATGCGGTGCAGGAGGGAGATGCCTTGCTGGTGCTCGGGCCGGCGGCCGCCGAACCCTTTACCCCGGGCGTCGCCGCACCGGCCGTGGCCGCCAGCGCCACCGAACGGGCCGATCTGGCCCGGCTGCGCGAACGCGAGCGCTTTCTTCTGGATGTCGCACGCCCCGAGGCCGTGGCCAAACGCCATGCCCTGGGTCTGCGCACCGCCCGCGAGAACATCGCCGACCTGTGCGACGACGGCTCGTTCATCGAATACGGCGCGCTCGCGGTGGCGGCGCAGCGAAGTCGCCGCAGCGCCGAGGACCTGATCGCGAACACGCCGGCCGACGGCATGGTGACCGGCATCGGCTCGGTCAATGGCGACGCATTCGGCGTGGAACGATCACGTGCTGTGGTCATGGCCTACGACGCCACCGTCCTGGCCGGCACGCAGGGCATGCGCAACCACGCCAAGACCGACCGTCTTCTGGGCATCGCGCTGGCGCAGCGCCTGCCGGTGGTCCTGTTCGCCGAAGGCGGTGGCGGCCGCCCTGGCGACACCGACATGCCGGTCGTTGCGGGCCTGCACGTCGGCACCTTTGCCGCGTTCGCCCGACTGTCCGGGCAGGTGCCCGTGGTGGGCATCGCGGCCGGCCGCTGCTTTGCTGGCAATGCGGCCCTGCTGGGCTGCAGCGATGTGGTCATTGCCACGCGCGAAAGCAACATCGGCATGGGCGGTCCCGCCATGGTCGAAGGCGGTGGCCTCGGCGTGTACCGGCCCGAGCAGATTGGCCCGTCGGAAGTGCAGCACGCCAACGGTGTGATCGACATCCTGGTGGACGACGAGACGGCGGCGGTGGCTGCCGCGAAGCACTACCTCTCGTTCTTCCAGGGCCGCACCGCCGACTGGACCGCCCCCGACGCCCGGGCCCTGCGCGAGGTGGTGCCAGAGAACCGGGTGCGCGCCTACGACAGCCGGGCCGCGATGGCGGGGCTGGTGGATGCGGGTAGCCTGCTGCCCCTGCGCACCGGTTTCGGTGCCGGCGTCCACACGGCCCTGGCGCGCATCGAAGGCCGGCCGGTGGGCCTGATGGCGAACAACCCCTTGCACCAGGGCGGCGCGATCGATGCCGACGCCGCAGACAAGGCGGCGCGCTTCATGCAGCTGTGCGACGCGCACGGCCTGCCCCTGGTCAGTCTGGTGGACACACCGGGCTTCATGGTCGGCCCGGCCACAGAAGCCACCGCCCAGGTGCGCCACGTCAGTCGCCTGTTCGTGCGCGCGGCCCACCTGCGCGTGCCGGTGTTTGCGGTGGTGATGCGCAAGGGCTATGGCCTGGGGGCTATGGCCATGACCGCCGGCGGCTTTCACGCGCCGGTCTTCACGGTGGCCTGGCCATCGGCCGAATTCGGCGCCATGGGGCTGGAGGGCGCGGTGCGGCTGGGCTACCGCAAGGAGCTGGAGGCAGCGTCCGAAGGGGCCGAGCGCGAGGCCCTGTTCCAGCGCCTGCTGGCGCAGATGGTGGCGCGGGGGACCGCGACCGAGATGGCCAGTACCCTGGAGATCGATGCGGTGATCGATCCGGCCGAGACGCGGGCTTGGCTGGTCCGGGGGCTGGACAGCGCACGGGTTGCGGTGCCGCCCGCACGCGGCTGCATCGACACCTGGTAGCCGGTGGGTGTGCCGCCGCGGGCGGCGCCCGTCAGTGCAGGTCGCCGAACGAGGTGGAGCGCACGCCGGCGCTGGGCGACTGCGGGGCGGTCTGGTTGATGTTGATCCAGAACTCGCAGACGTGCTTCATCGCGCTGAGGAACTGCGCGAATTCGGTGGGTTTGGCGATGTAGGCGTTGGTGCCCGCCTCGTAGGCACGTTGCAGGTCGCTCGGTTCGGTGGACGAGGTCAGCACCACCACCGGAATGTTGTGCAGCGTGTCCGAGCCCTTGATTTCCTTGAGCACACCGATGCCGTCGAGCAAGGGCATCTTCAGATCCAGCAGCACCAGCACGGGGTTGCCGCCCGGGCGGTCCGCAAAACCGTCGCGCCGGTACAGGTAGTCCAGCGCCTGCATGCCGTCGGAAACGTGGGTCACACGCCCGTCCAGTCCGTGGCGGGCCAGCGCCAGTTTGGTCAGTTCTGCGTCGTCCGGGTTGTCTTCGACCAGCAGGATGGCTTCGGCGTTCTTGTTCATGGTTCCAGGACGGAAGGTATGGAGTCGTGCGACGAGTCTGACGGGCTGCAGCCTTCAAAAGGCAGCGAGAAGTGGAACGTGCTGCCTTCCCCTTGTTGGCTTTCGGCCCAAATGCTACCACCGTGGCGTTCAAGGATGCGCCGCGTGAGGGCCAGTCCGATGCCGGTGCCTTCGAACTCCGAGGCCCGGTGCAGGCGCTGGAACACGCCGAACAGCTTCTGTGCGTACTTGGTGTCGAAACCGACGCCGTTGTCCTTGACGTAGAAGGTGTAGCCCACGGCGGGGTCGACGCTCCAGCCGACCTCGATGCGGGCGCGTTCGCGGGGACGGGTGTACTTGAAGGCGTTGCCCAGCAGGTTGGCCCAGACCTCGCGCAGCAGCAGCGCGTCGCCCTGGACCACCGGCAGATCGGGTGCCACCACCCAGTCAACCACGCGGCCCTCGGTGTCGTGCGCGATCTGGCTGACCACCGCCTCGACCAGCATGGTGAAGTCCACCGGCATGACGTTGACCGCCGAGCGGCCCAGGCGGGAGAACGCCAGCAGACCGTCGATGAGCTGGCTCATGTGGCGCGCCGAGTTGCCGATCGTGCCCAGGTAACGCAGCGTGGTGTCGTCGCCCTTGTCGGCCAGATGCTCTTCCAGCAGGCTCACGAAACTGGAGATGTGGCGCAGCGGCGAGCGCAGGTCGTGCGAGACCGAGTAGGAGAAGGACTCCAGGTCCTTGTTGGCGGCCAGCAGCTGCTCGGTGCGCTCGACGACCCGGTTCTCCAGTTCGTCGTTGATGTTGCGCATCAGGTCGTCCAGCCGCTTGGCATCGGTCATGTCGCGGCTGATCTTGGAGAAGCCGCGCAACTCGCCGCTGTCGTCCCGCAAGGCGATCAGGATCGAGTGGGCCCAGTAGCGCGAACCGTCCTTGCGCGTCTGCCAGGTGTGCAGCTCGTGCTGGCCCCGGGACGCCGCCATGCGCAGCATCTGCGCGGCGATGTTCGAGGCCTCGTCAGGGTTGTCCGGCTGCAGAAGCTTGGCGTAGTGCTGTCCGAGCATCTCGGAGGGCGAATAGCCTTCCATGCGCTGGGCGCTGTCGGTCCAGTCGGTGATGCAGCCCTGGGCGTCCAGGAAGAAGATGCTGTAGTCGCGCAGGTTGTCCGCCATCAGGCGGAAGCGCTGCTCGCTCTCCAGCAGCTCCATCGAGCGTTCGCGGATCCGCATCTCCAGCTCGTCGTTGAGCTGGTGCACGCGTTCTTCGATGCGTTTGCGTTCGGTGATGTCGATGATCTGGACGATGAGGCCCTGCACCAGGCCCTCGTAGATGTCCGGCAGCAAGGTGGCCCGGACGTAGATCTCCTCGCCGTCTGCGGTGAGGCGCCAGGCTTCGTATTGCTGGGGCTGTCCGTCGAGCGCGGCGCGGTACCACGCCTGCACTTCCTGCCAGATGGCGGCTGGCAGGCACTCGCTGATGTGCAGACCCAGGATGCGCGCCGGGTCCAGGCCATAGATGCGGCGATGCTCCTCGTTGGCAAACCGGAACCGGAGCATGGCGTCCAGGTAGGCGATCACACCGGGCACATGGTCGGTCACCGTCTGCAGGAAGCGCTGGTTCTCCTGCAGCGCCAGCTCGGCCTGCTTGCGCTGGGTGATGTCCACCACCGTGGTGTTGCTGCGCAGGAAACGGCCCTGCTCGTCGCGCACGGCCGCCGATGACAGGAGCGCATGGAACACCGAGCCGTCCTTGCGCCGCATCTCGTACTCGGCACCGGTCAACGTGCCTTCGCGGATCAGCCGTTCCATGCGGTCTTCCAGCAACGGCACGCGTGAAGGCAACACCACATCGCGGTAGCTCAACTGGCCGATGACCTCGCTGCGCTCGTAGCCCAGCCACTGCAGTTCGGTGTCGTTGATCGACTCGTAGAAGCCGTCGGCATTGAGCGAGTGGTATCCGCAGGGCGCCTGGTTGTAGAGCGCCTGCGCGCGCTGCAGGGCGTCGGCCAGCTGCTGGTTGGTGTTCTGCACACGATCTTCGGACGCCTTGCGCTCGGTGATGTCGACCATCTGGATGATCAGTCCCTGCACCTGACCGTTCTCGCGGTACGGGGTGTACTCAATGCTGGCGTAGAACGCATGGCCGTCCGGGAACTGGCGCAGACCTTCGAAGTGCTGCGGTTCGCCGCGCAGTGCGGCTTCCAGGCGCGCGCCAGCCGAAGCAAAGTTCTCGGGCCTGGCGATGTCGCGCAGGTGCAGACCGATCAGGCTGGCTGGCTCGGCGCCCAGCCAGCGGGCGTAGCTGGCATTGGCGAAGCGGCAGATCAGGTCGCGGTCGTAGAAGGCCAGCTGCACCGGCACCGTGTCGGTGACGGTCTGAAGGAAGCTGCGTTGCGCCTGCAAGGCGTGTTCGGCCAGCTTGCGTGCCGAAATGTCCACCAGGGTGTTGTTGGTGCGGACAAAACGTCCCTGCTCATCGACCACGGCCGTGCTGCTGAGCAGCGCCACGAAGGTCGAGCCGTCGCGGCGGCGCAGGCGCACTTCGGTCGATTCCAGCTTTTCGCCTCGGATCAGGCGCTGCAGCCGGTCCTTGATCATGGGAAGGTCCGCGGGGAGCACCTGATCGCGAAAGGTCATCTTGCCGATGACCTCCTCCCGCGTGTAGCCCAGCCAGTCCAGCTCGGTCTGGTTGATGAGGACGAAGAGTCCGTCGGCGTCCACCGAGTGGTAGCCACAGGGCGCCTTGTTGTAGAGCGTCTGGGCGTCCTGCAGCGTCTGTCGCAGCCGCTCGTTGACCGCCGCCAGCTGGCTGGTCCGTTCCTGGACGCGCGACTCCAGGTCGCTGTTGAGTTGCCGGATCTGGTCCTGCTGCGCGTGGGTCTCGGTGATGTCGCGCGACACCGCCAGCAGCATCACGGGCTGGCCGTCGCTGTCGGTGATCGGCGAGACCACGGTGTCCCACCACTTGGGCGTCCCTTTGAAGGTGTTGCCGAAGGCCACAAAGCGCGCACTGCCGGCGTTGCGCGCCTGCTCGAGCGCCTCGCGCGCAAGGCGCTGGCCTTCCTCGGGCCACCAGGAGGTCCAGTCGCTGCCCCGCACCTGCTCGAAATCGTCGACCTCCACCAGCTTGCAGCCGCGGGCGGTCATCTGGAGCACATGGCCCTGCATGTCCAGCACCTTGGTGCAGTCGGGGCTGCTGGCAATGATCTGGCGGTTGAGTTCGTCCTTGATGCGGGCTTCGGCCTCCAGTTTGCGCAGCTGGCTGATGTCCTGCACAAAACCCAGCTGGCCGCTCATCCGGCCCTGTTCGTCGAACTGGGGCATGTTTCGGGCCACCACGTGGGTGATGGCCTCGCTGTCCGGATGGACGATGCGGAACTCCAGGCTGCTTGCCTTGCCGCTCGCCACACCCTCGTTCCAGCGCGCCTGCACCAGGGGCAGGTCGTCCGGATGCACGCAGCGCATCCATCCGAAACCGGTGAATTCCTGTGGCTGCAGACCGAATATCTGCTGCATCATCGGATCGACGTGCTGCAGCGCGCCGTCCGCGGCCACGCGGAACATGCCGATGGGGAAGACGCTGTTGAGGACCGCCAGCAGCGCACTGTAGGTGTCCGCCGGTTCGCTCCGGGCGCCGTTGCCCAGGCCGGGCGTCGGGGCCGGGCGCCGCAGCTGGGCCAGCTCGGCGCGCAAGGCCTGAACTTCGGCTTCGAGCGCGCGCTCACGGGCGGACACCTGGTCTTCTTCAGGTGCCTTTCTGGCGGTATTCCCAGTGAACGGGTGGATTGCGCTCATCGCAGACCCACTTTACCGCAGGGGGACGGGGCACAGACGTGAAATCTGACGGTCAGAAACGGGGCAAATCCGGGTGGGTGAGCTGGCCTCCGCGCACCAGCATCTTTCCGTATTCGGCACAACGTTGCAGGGTCGGGATGACTTTGCCGGGGTTCAGTAGCTCTTTGGTATCAAATGCCTGTTTGACAGCGAACATCTGCGCGTTTTCCTCCACCGAAAACTGAACGCACATGCTGTTGACTTTTTCCACGCCCACGCCGTGCTCTCCCGTCACCGTTCCACCCATGGCGACGCTGGTTTCCAGGATGTCGGCGCCAAACAGCTCGCAGCGGCGCAGCTGGTCGGGGTCGTTGGCGTCGAACAGGATCAGCGGGTGCAGGTTGCCGTCGCCGGCGTGGAACACGTTGGCGCAGCGCAGGCCGTATTTCTTCTCCATCTCGCCGATGGCGATCAGGATGTCCGCCAGGCGCTTGCGCGGGATGGTCGAGTCCATGCACATGTAGTCGGGGCTGATGCGGCCCGAGGCCGGGAAGGCGTTCTTGCGGCCGCTCCAGAAGCGCAGGCGCTCGGCCTCGTCTCGGCTCACCGCGATGGCGGTGGCGCCGCAACCGCGCAGCACCGCGCTCATGCGGCCGATTTCCTCTTCCACCTCCTCGGGCGTGCCATCGCTCTCGCACAACAGGATGGCTTCGGCGTTCAGGTCATAGCCGGCTTTCACGAAGTCCTCGACCGCCGCGGTCATGGGCTTGTCCATCATCTCCAGCCCGGCCGGGATGATGCCGGCCGCGATGACCGAGGCCACCGCATCGCCGGCCTTCTGGATGTCGTCGAAGCTGGCCATGATGCAGCGCGCGAGCATGGGTTTGGGCACCAGCTTGACCACCACTTCGGTGACCACCGCCAGCATGCCTTCGCTGCCGATCACCAGCGACAGCAGGTCCAGCCCGGGGGTGTCCAGTGCGGTGCCACCGAACGTGACGGGATCGCCTTCGACGGTGAAACCGCGCACCTGCAGCACGTTGTGCACCGTCAGGCCGTACTTGAGGCAGTGCACGCCACCCGAGTTCTCGGCCACGTTGCCACCGATGGTGCAGGCGATCTGGCTGCTCGGGTCGGGCGCGTAGTACAGGCCGTGCGGCGCGGCGGCCTCGCTGATGGCGAGGTTGCGCACGCCCGCCTGGACCACGGCGGTGCGGGAGCGGGCGTCGACCGACAGGATGCGGTTGAACTTGGCCAGCGACAGGGTCACGCCCATCGCGTGCGGCATCGCGCCGCCCGAGAGCCCGGTGCCGGCGCCGCGCGCGACCACCGGAGTGCCCAGCGCATGGCAGGCCTTGAGCACCGCCGCCACCTGCGCCTCGGTCTCGGGCAGGGCGACCACGAGCGGACGCTGGCGGTAGGCGGTCAGGCCGTCGCACTCGTAGGGCACGGTGTCCTCGGTCTGCCAGAGCAGGGCGTGGGCCGGCAGCACGGCCTGCAGGGCGCGCACCACCTCGGCCTGACGGGCGGCGCGCTCGGCGCGGGTGACTTCGGCAGGGGCGGTGGGGGCGTTCATGCGCGGCAGTGTACGGCGGGCAGGCCGGTTGCGCATTGAAGAAACTTGCAGCCCGGTGTGAGAGGACTTGAGCGGCATTGACGCGCGTCAAACCCAAGGGGGCTTGAAAAGCGCCGAATCCGATTCCATGTGTCTGGCACGGGGACGGTGATGACCGGCCCCCTGGAATCCAACCCCACCTTCAGGAGTGAACGCCATGAACCATCTGATCGCCCGTTCCGGTCTCTTCGACGACTTTTTCAAGGATGTCGCCCCCGGTTTCTATGTCCGTCCGTTGCACGGTGACAGCCTGCCGTCGCCTTCGCAGATCAAGATCGACGTGAAGGAAACGCCGGCGGCCTACACCGTGGTGGCCGAGGTGCCTGGCGTGGCCAAGGAAGACATCCACGTGACCGTCGAGGGCAGCGTGGTGACCCTGCGCGCCGAGATCAAGCAACAGGACAGCCAGAGCCAGGACGAGAAGGTGCTGCGCACCGAGCGCTACTACGGCGCCGTCGCCCGCAGCTTCCAGCTGGCCGCCGACATCGACAACGAGAAGTCGAAAGCGAAGTACGAGAACGGGGTGCTGACGCTGACGCTGCCCAAGAAGCTGGCGCTGGCCGGCCAGCGGCTGAACGTCGAGTGATCAGCTGAGCGAGTTGCGCAGCCACTCGGCGAAGGCGGCGCACTCCCAGCGGTCCATGGTGCCGGTGCGCCAGCACAGGTAGTGCGCGTGCGGGCTGGGCACGTGGCGCGGATAGAGCGGCACCAGGGTGCCGTTCTCCAGCCAGGGCGCCGCCAGCTTCATGCGCACCAGGGCCACGCCCATGCCGGCGGCGGCGGCGTCGCACATCAGGCCGATGTCGTTGAACTGCGAGCCGTCCACCGGCTCGGGCCAGTCCAGGTCGTGCGCGGCGAACCAGGTGCGCCAGGGCTCCAGCGGGCTGCGCAGCAACGGCTCGCCTTCCAGTTCCTGCGGGGTCTCGAACGGCCCGTGTTCGCGCACGAAGGCCGGCGAGGCCAACGGTGTGACCTCGTCTTTCATCAGGCACACGTGCTCCACGTCGGCATAGCGGCCGGTGCCGAAGCGGACCGTCAGGTCGGCGTCCTCGGCCACCACGTCCAGCAGCGGGATGCTGACCTGCAGCGTCAGATCGATCTCGGGGTAGGCGTCGGAGAACTGCTTGAGGCGCGGCAGCAGCACCGAGCGCGCGAAGGTCGGCGTCACCGCCAGCCGCAGCTTGCGCCGGCCCGGTGAGGCGGCGCTGCTCGGAAACTTCTGCAGCGAGGCCAGGCCTTCGCGCACCTGCGCCAGGTACTCGCTGCCCTCGGTGGTCAGGGAAAAATCCGCCCGCCCGAACAGCTTGGTGCCCAGGATCTGTTCGAGCTGCTTGATGCGGTGGCTCACCGCGCTCGGTGTCACGCACAGCTCGTCCGCCGTCTGCGTCACGCTGCGCAGGCGCGCCAGCGCTTCAAACGTCAGCAGACACTGGATGGGCGGAATCCTGATCGTCATCTGGATTATTTGAAGACCACGGTCTTGTGGCCGTTGAGCAGCACGCGGTGCTCGCTGTGCCACTTCACCGCGCGCGCCAGCACCTGGCTCTCGGTGTCGCGGCCCAGCGCGGTCAGGTCTTCCACCGTGTCGGTGTGGTCCACACGGGCCACGTCCTGCTCGATGATCGGGCCCTCGTCCAGGTCGGCCGTCACGTAGTGGGCGGTGGCGCCGATCAGCTTCACGCCGCGGTCGTGCGCCTGGTAGTACGGCTTGGCACCCTTGAAGCTGGGCAGGAAGCTGTGGTGGATGTTGATCGCCTGGCCCGAGAGTTCGCGGCACAGCTTGTCCGAGAGGATCTGCATGTAACGCGCCAGCACCACCAACTCGGCACCCTCGCTGCGGATCACCTCCAGCTGTTTCGCCTCGGCCTGCGCCTTGGTGGCGGCCGTCAGCGGGATGTGGTGGAAGGGCACGTTGTAGCTGGCGGCCAGCTGGTAGAAGTCGCGGTGGTTGCTGACGATGGCGCGGATGTCCAGCCGCAGCAGGCCGCTCTTCCAGCGGAACAGCAGGTCGTTCAGGCAGTGGCCTTCCTTGCTGACGAAGAGCACGGTTTTCATCGGCTCGGCCAGCGGGTTCAAGCTCCAGCGCATGGCAAACGGCTCGGCGAACGCCGCCAGGTGCGTGCGCAGCTCGTCCTGCGTCAGCCGGTCGCAGGTGAACTGCACCCGCATGAAGAACAGGCCGGTGCCGTGGTCGTTGTACTGGGCGGCTTCCTCGATGTTGCCGCCGCGCTCCAGCAGAAACCCCGAGACGGCGTGCACGATGCCGGGGCGGTCCTGGCAGGAGAGGGTGAGGACGTAGGTATGGATCATGGTCGGCCGAATTGTCGCAGGGAGGCCGATGGCCCATATGGTGAAATCCCGTGCGTCAAAAAATGATGGGCGATGGAGGGTCGACGGTGGTGCATCAGGTGTTGGGAAAATGGAAGGGGTGGCTGGCCGGGCTGGTGCTGCTGGCGCATCTGGCGGCGGGGGCCATGACCCTGGAGCGGGTGGGGGACACGCTGTTTGCGACCGGGGAGGTCGGCGGCGACGATTTCCAGTCGTTCAAGGCTCAGCTGGCGCAGCCCGGGCTGCGGCGGCTGGTGCTGGTGGAGTCGCCGGGGGGCGAACTCTGGACCGCGCTGACGGTGGGGGAAGCGATCCGGGAGGCGGGGCTGCACACGGTGGCCGTGGGCAGTTGTCTGTCGGCCTGCTCGGTGCTGTTTGTGGCTGGGAAGACCCGCAGTTTCGGGACGGGACGGAACCCGGGCAGCACCCTGCTGGGCATTCACGGCGGCTACAACGCCGACTCGGGCAGGCTGGGGTTCGGCGTCGGGCCCGCTCTCTATGCGGCTTTCCGTCGCCAGATCGGCGAGTCCATGAACGATGGACTGATCAACGAGGCGATCTATGGTCTCAAGGATCCCCGTGGTTTTCTTGTGCTGCGAGAGATCGAGCGCAACCCAGCCGAAGCCAGCCGGGCCACGCTGTGTCTCAACGCCTATATGCCCGCGACCTGCAAACCGCAGGAAGGCAAGGATGCGTTCACCCTCGGGTTGGTGACGAGGCGCGAGACTGTGTCTATTGACCTGCCGGAGTCGATGAAGCTTCAGCTGAGGCACTTCGGCCAAGTCGTGAAAGACACACCCTTCAATCTCGATGCGTGGAGGGACGAGTTCAGCCCGGTGTTGTGCCCCAAGCGGAACTGCCCGGAACTGGAAAAGTTTCTCAAGACCTATTCGATGGCGCCCCTGCACAAGGCCATCGCCTGGGATGAGGGGATCTCGGGTGGTGCCGCGTCACGGATGCATGTTGCGTACATGGCTCACGACCCTCTGCAAGCGGTAGCGCAAGCGCTTCTGGGGTGCAACCAGTTCGATAGGAAGCCCAGGCTCTGCCGCTTGCTCACGCTGGACGACCAGGACCTCCGGCCCCTGTTCGAGCGGCAGGCGCAACAGACGCGGGAAGCCCTGTCGCAGCTGCCGTCCCCCTCTGCCACGGCCCTGACGGAGGAAAAGACCGACTTCTGCAGCGGCGAGGCCTCGAAGCGCACAGCGATGGAAAAAGAGGCCTACGACACCGCGGCACCTTGCAAACTGCACGGTGTGACGCGGATCGACACGGCCGGGCTGATGCAGATGCTCAAGGAGGCCAAACGTCCGGTCCTGGTGGACGTTTCGCCCGACCACGGCATGGTGCCCGGGGCGTTCGCCCTGCTGGGCGCAGGGGCCTCCTTCGACGACGCCACCCAGGAGGCCGCCGTCCACCAGCGCTTCGAAGGACTGGTCCGTGCCGCCGCCCCCGATCCCGAACAGCCACTGGTGTTCTACGGCGGCGCGCGCGCGGGCTGGCTGTCGGCGAATGCCTCGCTGCGGGCGGTGCAGGCCGGCTACACGCAGGTCTACTGGTACCGGGGTGGCCTGCCGGCCTGGACGGCAGCGGGATTGCCAACGGTGGGCAAAGTGGCCCTGGGCGTCGTGTACTGAACTGGTATCGTGTTTTGCTTCCCCCTGCTCCGGAGACCCCCATGGCCTACAACGACTTCCGCATGGACAACCAGTGGTTGCCCTTCACGCCCAACCGGGCTTTCCAGAAAGACCCGCGCGTCTTCGTCGGCGCCGACGGCATGCACTTCACCACGCACGACGGCCGCCAGGTCATCGACGGCATTTCCAGCCTGTGGTGCGTGGGTGCGGGACACAACCGCAAGCCCATCAACGAAGCCATCAAGGCCCAGCTGGACACGCTGGACTACTCGACCGCCTTCAGCGTCAGCAACGACAAGGCCTTCCGCGCCGCCGAGATGATCGCGGCCATGGCGCCGGGCGACCTCAACAAGGTGCTGTTCTGCAACTCCGGCTCCGAGGCGGCGGACACCTCGCTGAAGGTGGCCCTGGCCTACCACCGCGCGCGCGGCGAAGGCCACCGCAACCTCTTCATCGGTCGCGAACGCGGCTACCACGGCGTGAACTTTGGTGGCATGAGCGTGGGCGGCATTCCCGCCAACCGCAAGGTCTACGGTGCCGCGCTGCTGCCGCGCGTGGACCACCTGCGCTTCATCCACGACCCGGTGAACCATGCCTACATCCACAACGAAGAACCGGTGTGGAACGAGGACCCGCTGCTGGAGCTGGAAAACCGCATCCTGCCGCTGCACGACCCGAGCAATGTGGCGGCCGTGATCGTCGAGCCGGTGGCCGGCAGCGCGGGCTGGTACATCCCGCCGCAGGGCTACCTCAAGCGCCTGCGCGAGATCTGCGACAAACACGGCATCCTGCTGATCTTCGACGAGGTCATCACCGGTTTCGGCCGCCTGGGCAGGCCCTTCGCCTCCGATTACTACGGCGTGCAGCCCGACATGCTGAACTTCGCCAAGGCGGTCACCAACGGCGTGATCCCCATGGGTGGTGTGGTCTGCAGCGACCGCATCTACAACGCCATGATGAATGCCCACGGCAGCGCGCCGGAACACGCCATCGAGTTCTTCCACGGCTACACCTACTCCGGCCACCCGGTGGCCTGCGCCGCGGCCATTGCCACGCTGGAGCTGTTCCAGCAGGAAAACCTGTTCGCCCGCGCCGGCGAGATGGGTCCGGTGCTGGGCGACGCCGCCCACAGCGCGATCAAGGGCCTGCCCAACGTCATCGGCATCCGCAGCCTGGGGCTGGCGGTCGGCATCGAACTGGCGTCCATCCCCGGCCTGCCGGGCAAGCGGGCCTACGACATCTTCCTGGACTGCTACCACCGCGGCGTGCTGGTGCGCAACGCGGGCGAAAACCTGGTGTTCGCGCCGCCCTACATCGTCGAGCGCGAGCAGATTGATACCATGGTCAATGTGCTGGCCGACGCGATCAAGCGCCACGCCTGACACCCGTCCACCCTTTCCGCCGCAAGGAGGCTCCGCATGGCCATCATGGATTTCCTGAACCGCCAGTTCATCGACGTCATCGAGTGGACCGACGACTCGCGCGACACGCTGTCGTACCGCTTCCCGGACGACGACAAGCAGATCAAGAACGAGGCCCAGCTGATCGTCCGTGAGAGCCAGGTGGCGCAATTCGTCTACGTCGGCCAGTTCGCCGACACGCTGGGGCCGGGCCGCCACACGCTCAAGACCGAGAACATCCCGATCCTGTCGGACCTGCTGGGCTGGAAGTACAAGTTCCAGACCCCGTTCAAGGCCGATGTCTACTATGTCGTCACGCGCGTCTTCACCGGCAACAAGTGGGGCACGTCCAACCCGGTGATGATGCGCGACGCCGACTTCGGCGTGGTGCGCATGCGTGCCTTCGGCACCTACGACTTCAAGATCGTCGACCCGGTCAAGTTCCTCAAGGAGGTGGCGGGCACCGACCACCACTTCCGCCTGGACGAGTTCAACGACGTGATGCGCTCGCGGCTGGTGAGCGTGTTCAGCGAGACCCTGGCCAAGGCCAAGGTGCCGGCGCTGGACGTGGCCACGCGCTACGGCGAACTCGGTGAGGCGCTGCTGGAGCCGATCAACGTCGCCACGCGCGAGAAGTACGGCATCGAGCTGACCGCCTTTGTGGTCGAAAACGTGTCGGTGCCGCCGGAACTGGAGCAGGCGATCGACAAGCGTGGCTCCATGACCGCCATCGGCAACCTCAACGACTACATCAAATACAACATGGGCAACGCCCTGGCCGAAGGCAAGGCGGGCACGGCCGGCATCGGCGCCGAACTGGCGGCCGGCCTGGCCATGGGCCAGTCGATGATGCAGGGCATGGCCGGTGGCGCCGCCCAGGCGCCATCGATGCCGGGTCTGGTGCCGCAGGCGCCCGCTGCTGCCGCAGCGGCCCCGGCCGCCGCGCCGATCGCGCTGATGACGCCCGAGCAGGTGGCCGAGGCCCTGGGTGTGAGCCCGGCCGACGTGCTGCAGGAGCTGGAGGCGGGCAACCTCAAGGGCCGCAAGATCGGCAGCCAATGGCGCGTGCCGCAAGCGGCGCTCGACGAATTCCTGAAGGGTTGATCACGCCGCCCGCATGCAGCTGAACGAAGTCACCGCCCGCCAGAAGCTGGCCTGTCCGGCTTGCGGCGGCGAGGCGCAGTGGAACCCTGCCAGGAAGGCGCTGGTCTGCGCCTACTGCGGCACCGAGTCGCCCTACGAGGTGCAGGCCGATGGCGAGATCGTCGAGCACGATCTGGTCGCGGCGCTGCAGGCGGTGCCGCAGAGCGCGCGCGGCTGGCAGGATGAACGCCGTCCGGTGCGCTGCCAGCATTGCCAGGCCATCAGCACCTTCACGAGTGCCCAGCAAGGCAAGGCCTGCGATTTCTGTGGTTCGACCGCGCTGGTGGCCTTCGAGGAGACCGGCGACATCATCCGGCCCGAGAGCCTGCTCCCGTTCGACATCAGTGAACCCGCCGCGCGCGACAAGCTGCGCAGCTGGTACAAGTCGCGTTTCTGGGCACCCAACAACCTGGGCGGCAGAGCGCTCACCGACACGGTCAAGGGCGTCTACCTGCCGTACTGGACCTTCGACGCCGAGATCGACGCACGCTACACCGCAGAGGGTGGCGAGTACTACCAGAACCAGAAGGGCGAGCGGCAGGTGCGCTGGTTTCCGGTCAGCGGCCAGGTGCGGCACTCTTTTGACGACACCCTGGTCTGTGGCTCCCGGGGCGTGCACCCCCGCCTGGTGGAGGCGGTCGAACCGTTTCCCACCGCGTCCGAGCGGCTCAAGCCTTACGACCCTGGTTACCTCAGCGGCTGGACGGTGGAGCGCTACCAGCTGGACCTGGTGGCCGCGGCGCAGCGTGGGCGTGAGCGCATGGTGGAGGCGATCCGGCGCATGTGCGCGCAGGACATCCGCGCCGACACCCACCGCAACCTGCAGGTTTCTCCGAGCTTCGCCCGCCAGACCTTCAAGCACGTGCTGCTGCCCGTCTGGCTGGTCGGCTACCGTTACGGCGCGAAGGACTACCAGGTGGTGGTGAATGGCGCCACGGGGCAGGTGGCGGGCGAGTATCCCAAGAGCTGGGTCAAGATCGCGCTGGCGGTGGTCGCCGCGCTCATCGTGCTGTACATCGTGGCGTCGCTCGAAGGCCGCTGAGCGGCCCTCGCGCTCATCGCCCCATCTGCTGGCGCATCTCGGCGCAGTGGTCCTTCTCGGGCCGGGCGGGCGTGAGCCAGATCCGGTCGGCCTGCGCCGGGTCGGCCACGGGTGCGGCGGCCGCGTCGCGTGCGAGCGCCATCACCACCCGGTGCGACTGGCCCGGCGGCAGGTGGCGGGGCACCCCGAGGTCGCGCTGCACATGGCCGTTGCCCGCGATCAGCAGCACGGTCTTTCCGGGCGCCAGCGCCGCCACCGCGGTCCGCGCCATCGCACGGTCGCGGGCAAGCTGGACACGGGTCATGGGTCCGATCTGGGTGTCGGGCAGCAGCCCGCAGTGGCCGTCGCGGATCGCCTCGCGCTGGCGCTGCAGCGCCACCTCGGGAAGCACGGCGTCCAGCGCGGCATCGCCCATCGCGGCGCGCATCTGGGCTCGCGGCAGATTGCCGCCGAGCACCGGCACCCCATCGCGCACCGCGGCCATGACCACCGGCCCGTAGACCGCCCAGGGCCAGGCGCTGGCGTTGCGGTCGCCGGTCCAGTCCAGCGCTTCGCGCACCTGGGCCTCGTTCGCGTCGGGCGGCAGGCGGCGGGTGTCACGGCCCTGTTCGACCATCTCCAGCACCACAGCCGCCAGTTCCCCGCGGCCCGCTAGCTGGCGCACGGTGTCCGCCTGCAGGGCCTGGTGCTCGGGCGCGTCGTGCAGCTCTCCCAACAGCAGCAGCGGGGTGGGCAGCAGCCCCTCCAGGTCGGCGGGTGGTCCCGGCCGGTGTGCGCAACCGGTGGCCAGGCCGGCCCCGAGCAGGAGGAGCGCCAGGCGGCGCATGACAGCGGGTCGACAGATCATGGCCCGATACTACGCGTCCTCCCCTGTCTGACTGCGCCCCGCGCCGGCGCTCCCGATGTGCCGCCTCTGACCGATCCCGACACCCCGCCCGCGCCGGGCGCGCGCTTCCCCGTTCGTGTGCTGTTCACCCTGGTCCTCGCCTTTGCGGCGGCGCGGCTGTGTGTGTGGCTGCACACACCCATTCCCTGGATGATCGGCCCGCTGGTGGCGACGGCGCTGCTGTCCGTGTTCGGAGCGCCCACCGCGAGCTGGGTGCCGCTGCGCAACGCCGGGCAGTGGGTGATCGGCACCGCGCTGGGCCTGTACTTCACGCCCGCCGTGGGTGCGCTGGTGGTGGGGCTGTGGTGGGCCATCGCCCTGGGCATCGCCTGGTCGCTCGCGCTCGGCCTGGGCTTTGGGGCGTGGCTGCGGCGGGTGCACGGGGCGCGGCTGGAGCACCTGAGCCCGCAGCAGCTGCACACCACGACCTACTTCGCCAGCGCCATCGGTGGCGCCTCGGAGATGACCCTGATCGCCGAGCGCCACGGCGCGCGCACCGACCTGGTGGCGGCCGCGCACAGCCTGCGGGTGCTGCTGGTCACGGTGACGATTCCGTTTGCCATGCAGGCCTGGGGCGTCAGCGGTCTGGAACCGGTGCCTCCGGGCGTGCGCGAGGTGCAGCCGGCCGGACTGGCGCTGCTGGGCGCGCTGACGCTGGCCGGGGCCTGGCTGATGCGCCGGCTGGGCCGGGCCAACCCCTGGTTCATGGGGGCCCTGGTGGTGACCATGGTGATGACCCTCTCGGACGTGACGCTGTCGGCGATACCGCCGGGTCTGAGCGCCGCGGCGCAGCTGATGATCGGGGTGAGCCTGGGTGTTCGCTTCAACCCGGCCTTCGTGCACACCGCGCCGCGCTGGCTGGGCTCGGTGGCGGCGGCCAGCCTGGTCATGATGGGCCTGTGCGCCGGCTTCGCCTTCCTGATGTCCTGGCTGACCGGTCTGCACCCCGCGACCATGGTGCTGGGCACCTCGCCGGGTGGCATCGCCGAGATGTCCATCACCGCGAAAGTGCTGCAACTGGGCGTT
The DNA here is from genome assembly GCF_031020795.1 of Hydrogenophaga pseudoflava. Classification (GTDB taxonomy): domain Bacteria; phylum Pseudomonadota; class Gammaproteobacteria; order Burkholderiales; family Burkholderiaceae_C; genus Hydrogenophaga; species Hydrogenophaga pseudoflava_A. The sequence continues at coordinate 691,073 of NZ_JAVHJP010000003.1, read as the reverse complement.
CCCATGGTGACGGCCTTCCAGGTCTGCCGCCTGGTGGCGGTCCTGATCCTGGCCGAGCCGCTGTACCGCTGGTGGATGGCGAGACAGAAGGACTGAGCGCCCAAAAAACGAAGCCCGGCGGGTGCCGGGCGTTCGAAGGAGGCTTTGTCTGGTTGAGGGCGCCGCGGAACTGGCTTTGCCAGGCCGCCAGCGCCGCCCCCTGGAGGGTGACGCGCCACAGGCGCGGCGCGGGGGGCGTTCAGTGCATCACCACCGGCATCTGGGCCAGCGAGGCATAACCTTCGAGCGTGTCTTCCACCTCTTCCTGGGAGGGCGTGTTCTGTTGCCAGGCGTGGATCTGTTCCTGAAACATCTCGGCCCAGGAGCCGTCGAGGTAGACCTCCTTGCCCGAGCGCTTGTCGACGATTTCAAAACCGTGGCGGGGAATCTGGGGGCCCAGAAGGCGCTGCGCTTCCCCGTCTTCCGGGGCATTGGCCAGGATGTGGACCACCGCAAAGGCATCGGAGTCGTAGAGCATGTGCATGGCTGTATTTCCTTCCACAGGGCGAAACGGTGCGCCTGTTGACACTTATATCGGCAATTCGCCGCCGGGCTTCAGGCCCGTTGTAGATTTAGATGGTCCTGTGGGCCGAAGTTTCAAGATACGTGTGTTTTTGGGCACATTTCGTGTCATCACGGTGGGTCGTTCCGTGGTGGCGGGAAGTCCTGCAGCAGCATGTCCAGGTAGTCGCCGTTGGGCTCGGTGATGCGGATGCGCCCGGGCAGGTGGGCATGGGCCGGCATCAGCCAGACCTCCACCTTGCGGTCGTATTCCTTGCGTGGCGAGCGGGTGAGCCGCACGGTCTGCGTCTCGCCGGCGGGCAGGGTTTCGTTGGTGACCGGACCCACCTGGAACAGCCAGACCTCCGAGGTGTCCACACTGCTGACGGGCAGGCGCAGCAGCTTGCCTTCGGTGTAGGCCTCGGGCCGGGCGTTGAACAGCGCGGAGAGCTGGAAATTCACCGACAGGCGGTCCTGCGCGCCGGGCAGCAGCGGGGCGTCCGGCGCGTTGTTGCTGAAGCGCAGCCGCTGGCCCTCGCGGTCGAAGTGCGTCGCCCGTTCGCTGCTGCGGCGCTGGTCGGTGAAGCGGTCGGGCACCAGACCCTTGGTGTTGAGCTGCCCCTTGCTGCTCTGCGAGAGCACGGTGAACACCATCACACGCACGGTCAGCCGGGCCTCGTACTGCCGGCCGTCGGGTGACCATTCCAGCTGCGCAGAGCCGTTGTAGGTCTTCCCCTTGGAGAGCGACGTGGCAGAGAACCGCAGGTCGGCGCCCGGCGGCGGGACCGCCGGCGGCAGTGCCGCGTCGGCCGGCCCCGCGCCCGGGCCCTGGACCGTGCTGGCGGCGACTTCGGCGGCTGGGGGCAGGTCCGACACCGGCGCGGGCGGGCTGGCGGGCGCGGCCTCGACAGGGGGCGGCGCGGGGGGCTCCGGCGGGGGCGCCACCGCCACATCGACCGGTGGTGGCGCGGCAGGCGGTTCGGCAGGGGGCTCGACCACGGGGGGCTCCACCGGCGGTGGCGGAGGTGGCGGTTTCTCCGCCTTGGGTGGGGGCGGTGCCGGTTCGGGCGCGGGCGGCTTGGGCACGATCCAGCGCACACGGCTGCTGCGCACGGGCGGTGGCAACTCCTGACTTGCGGCCGCGGTCAGCGCCGGCGGTGGCGGTGCGCCGCCTGGATCGGGCGCCGTGGCGGGGTCGGCCGCGGGCGCGGTGAACATGTCCAGCGACAGGCCGGAGAGGCCGCCGCTGAGAAGGCTGAGATGCGCCAGCAGCACGCCCGCGCCCAGCGCGAACAGCACGCGCCGGCGCGGTGCAGAGCGTTCGACAGGAAGGTGCGGCACGGCAGCGGTCATGGCGTCGGCCGATGCCCCAGATCGGCGCTGAGCTGGCGGGCACAGCGCCGAAGCGCCTGGGCGGGTGCGCCGTTCCAGTCGGTGTCCAGCGTCGCCACCGAGCCCAGCACCACCAGGCCCAGCGCCAGCCGGCCCTGGGCGTCGAACACCGGTGCGCAGAACCCGCCGACCCCGGGCAGCAGGCTGTGCACCACCCGGCCCAGACCCTGGGCGCGGGTTTCGTCAAGCAGGTCCTGCACGTCCTGCAGGGTCTGCGGCACGTCTTCCAGCGGCAGTCCGTTGCGGGGCAGTTTCTTCACCCGGGCCAGTTCCTCGCGGATCATGGGGGCGATGCGCTGGGCGTCGCGGCCTTCCTGACCCATGAATGCGGCAAAACAGCGACCGGTGGCCGAGGTCAGCAGCGGCATCACGTCGCCCAGGCGCAGGGTGACGGGCACGGTCTGCGGGGCCTCGGCCCAGTGCACCATGGTCGGCCCCTGGTTGCCCCAGACGGCGATGGCCAGCGTGTGGCCGGTCTCGGACAGCAAGGCCGGGATGCGGTCGCGCGCCAGCTTCACGGCGTCGAGCCGGCTCAGGCTGGCCAGCCCCAGGCGCAGCGAGGCCGGGCCCAGGTCGTAGCGGGTGCTCACCGGGTCCTGCATCACCAGGCCCATGCGCTGGAAGCTCACGAGGTAGCGGTGCGCCTTGGCCGCGCTCATCCCGGCGGCGGCCGCCAGGTCGCGCAGCATCAGGGCGCCGGGCGCCTGCGACAGCGCGTTGAGCAGCTCGAACCCGACCTCCACCGACTGGATGCCGGCGCGCAGGTGGTCGGTGTCCGTTTCGGTGGTGTCGCGTCGGGTGGTGGCCTGGGGGGCGGTGTTTTTCGCGGCGGGCATCGGGGCAACGGTCGGGAGCGCTGGGGGAATGAGGGGCTTTCACACGCAAACGTGCGCGGTGAACTAGAATGCGATTTTTACGTATAGGTTAACGAATTTCACTATTCGTAATCATGTAACCCCCACAACCCGCAGGAGACTCGCATGAAACTCGCCACCTACAAAGACGGCTCGCGTGACGGACAACTCGTGGTCGTCTCGCGCGACCTGACGACCGCCCATTATGCGACGGGCATCGCCACCAGGCTGCAGCAGGTGCTGGACGACTGGAACTTCCTGGCGCCCCAGCTGCAGGACCTGTATGTGACGCTCAACCAGGGCAAGGCCCGCCACGCCTTCCCCTTCGATCCGGCCATGTGCATGGCGCCGCTGCCGCGCGCCTACCAGTGGGCCGACGGCTCGGCCTACATCAACCACGTCGAACTGGTGCGTGCCGCCCGCAACTCCGAGGTGCCGCACAGCTTCTATGAAGACCCCCTGATGTACCAGGGTGGCAGCGATGACTTCATCGGCCCCTGCGACGACGTGGTCGTGCCCAGCGAGGACTACGGCATTGACTTCGAGGCCGAGATCGCCGTGGTCACCGGCGACGTGCCGATGTGCGCCACGCCCGAGCAGGCGCTGGACGGCGTGCGCCTGCTGATGCTGGCCAACGACGTGAGCCTGCGCAACCTGATTCCCGCCGAACTGGCCAAGGGTTTCGGCTTCTTCCAGAGCAAGCCGGCCACCGCCTTCAGTCCGGTGGCGGTGACACCCGACGAACTGGGCGACGCCTGGCAGGGTGGCCGCGTGCACCTGACCATGCAGAGCACCTGGAACGGTCGCAAGGTCGGCATGTGCGACGCCGGCCCCGACATGACCTTCCACTTCGGCCAGCTGATCGCGCACATCGGCAAGACCCGCAACGTGCGCGCCGGCTCCATCGTCGGCTCGGGCACCGTGAGCAACCGCGGCGTCGAGGTGGACGGCAAGAAGGACTGGCCCAAGGGCTACTCCTGCATCGCCGAGAAGCGTGCCATCGAGACCATCCTGGATGGCAAGCCCTCGACCGACTACATGAAGTTCGGCGACACCATCCGCATCGAGATGAAGGGCAAGGACGGCCAGAGCATCTTTGGTGCGATCGACCAGAAGATTGCACCCCTGAACAAATAGGCCCCCACGCTCCGCCGCTGGCGCGGGTCGCTGCCCCCCGAGGGGGCGCGAATCCAGCTTGGGGGCGGCCCGGCGCTGGATTCATCGGCCCCCACGTTCCGCAACTGCGGCGCACTTATGATCGGCCGCACCATGCGAACGGTGCGGCCGATTCCTTTTGTACAGCGCGAGGCGGTGACGACCGCCGGTGGTGCCCATGGCTGAGGGAATCCAGCGCCGCTACGAAGCACCGTGCCCGGGTTGCGGCGCGCCCGTCGCTTTCCAGAGCGCCCAATCCACCCACGCGGTCTGCGCCTACTGCCATTCCAGTGTGGTGCGCACCGCCGATGCGCTGGCCTGGCTGGGCCGCATTGCCGACGAGTTCACCGACTACAGCCCGCTGAAGATCGGCGCCGCCGGCCAGTGGCGCGGCAAACCCTTCACCCTCGTCGGCCGCCTGCAGTTGGGCAACGCCGCGGCGCGCTGGACCGAGTGGCAGGCGGTGTTCGACGACCAGAGCCTGGGCAGCCTGAGCGAGGACAACGGCAGCTTCGTCTTCAGCGTGCCGCGCAAGGTTTCCGGTGGCCTGCCGGCCTTCAAGGACTGGCGCGTCGGTCGCAGCCATGTGCTGGGCGGCGAGACCTTTGCCGTCAGTGCGGTCACCGAGGCCTCGGTGCTCGCGGCGCAGGGCGAACTCTCCCACCTGCCGAAGCCCGGCCAGGTGTTCGGTGTGGTCGAGCTGCGCAACGACACCGGTTCGGTCTGCAGCATCGACTACGCCAGCGAGCCGCCCGCGGTATGGCTGGGCGCGCAGGTCGCGCTCGACGAACTCAGGCTCACGGGCCTGGCCGGCGACGCGGTGCGCAAGGACGAGGGGCGCCACTTCAACTGCCCGAACTGCGCGGCGCGGCTGGAGGTGAAGCTCGAAACCACGAAGAGCATGAGCTGCCCTTCGTGCGACGCGCTGATCGACCTGTCGGCCGGCATCGGTGGCGAGCTGAAACATGCCATCCAGGACGAGCCGGTGCGGCCGCTGATCCCGCTGGGCACGGTGGGTCAGCTGCTCGGCGCGTCCTGGCAGGTGGTGGGCTACCAGCACCGCAGCGGCACCGAGCCGGGCGAGGACGAGGTGTTCGGCTGGCAGGAGTACCTGCTGTACAACCGCAAGGAAGGCTTCCAGTTCCTGGTGGACGCCGAAGACGGCTGGAGCCTGGTCAAACCCGCCACCGGCGCACCCAAGGTGGCGTCCGGCGGCAAGAGCGCCACCTACCTGGGCAAGCGCTACCAGCTGCAGTACAGCTACCGCGCCGAGACCCAGTACGTGGCCGGCGAGTTCTACTGGAAGGTCGAACGCGGGCAGATCACCGAGAACTCGGACTACGCGCAGGGCGGCCACCTGCTGTCGCTGGAGAAGTCGCGGGACGAATGGACCTGGTCGGTCGGCGAGCGGCTGGACAGTGCATTGGTTGCCAAGGCGTTCAAGCTGGACCAGAAGAAGGACCTGTTCAAGCGCGGCGATGCCACGCCCGTGAGCAGCGACAGCTGGTCGATCGGCAAGGTCGTCTTGCTCGTGCTCGTCATTCTTTTCGTGGTGATGCTCGAGCGGGGCTGCGACGACTGTGATCCCCAGGTCGAAAACTGCAGCTCGACCTCCGGTCGCTGGGGTGGGGGCTCCTACGGCGGCAGCTCCAGTGGTGGCTGGCACAAATGAGCGCCGGACCCGCAAACGTTTTACGACAGGAGAAACAAGATGGACATTGAATGGCTGAGGCCCGCGGCGTTTCTGGGCTCGATCCTGTTCGCGCTGATCGGCGTGGTGGTGTTCTGGATCAGCTTCATCGTGATCGACAAGCTCACGCCCTACGACCTCTGGAAAGAGCTGGTCGAGAACCGCAACATGGCGCTGGGTCTGGTGGTCGCGGCCATGTCGCTCGGCATCTCGATCATCGTTGCCGCGGCGATCCACGGCTGACGTGCCGGCCACCGAAGCACGGCCGGCTCCGGCACCGGGCCCGGTCGAGATTGCGCTGCTGGCCAGCGTCTTTCTCGTGGCCGCCTGCGGCCTGGTGTACGAGCTCGCGGCGGCGGCGCTGGCGTCCTATGTGCTGGGCGACTCGGTGCTGCAGTTTTCCACCGTCATCGGCACCTACCTGTTCGCCATGGGCATCGGCAGCTGGCTCTCGCGCCACGTCGAGCGCCAGCTGCCGGCCCAGTTCCTGCGCATCGAGCTGCTGATCGCGCTGATCGGCGGGCTGCTGCCGGCGTTGCTGTTCCTGGCCAACGCCTACCTGCCCGGCGCGTTTCGCGGTCTGCTGTATGGCCTGGTGCTGCTGGTGGGCACGCTGGTGGGGCTGGAGATCCCGCTGGTGATGCGCATCCTGCGCCGCCATGTGGTGCTCAAGGACCTGGTGTCGCAGGTGCTCACCTTCGACTACCTGGGCGCGCTGGCGGTGTCGATCGCCTTCCCGCTCTGGCTGGTGCCGCAGCTGGGCCTGGCGCGCACCGGCCTGCTGTTCGGCCTGATGAACGCGGCCGTGGCCTTCTGGGCGTTGTGGCTGTTCCGGCACGAGATCCGTGCCCGGGTGGCGCATGCGGCGGCGGCGGTGCTGGTGTTGCTGGCGCTGCTGGTGGCCTGGGCGCTGGCCGACCGCATCACCACCGCCGCCGAAGACCGTTTCTTCGAGGACAAGGTGGTGCTGGCCGAGACCTCGCCCTGGCAGCGCATCGTGCTCACGCGGGGCGCCCAGGGCCACCGCCTGTTCCTCAACGGCAACCTGCAGTTCGCCGAGAGCGACGAGTACCGCTACCACGAGGCCCTGGTGCACCCGGTGATGTCGGCCTACGCGCGCGGTGGCGGCGCGCCGCGGCGCGTGGCGGTGCTCGGCGGCGGCGACGGCATGGCGGTGCGCGAGATCCTGCGCTACCCGGGCGTGGACAAGGTGACCCTGGTGGAGCTGGACCCGGCCATGACCCGGCTGTTCTCCGGCGATGCGGCGCTGCGCAGGCTCAACGCCGACGCGCTGCGTTCGCCCCGGGTCGAGGTCGTCAACGCCGACGCCTTTCGCTGGCTCGAAGAGGGCTCCGACATGTTCGATGTGATCGTGGTCGACTTTCCCGACCCGACCAACTTTTCGGTCGGCAAGCTCTACACCGAATCCTTCTATGCGCTGCTGTCGCGGCGCCTGTCGGCCAGCGGGTTTGCCGTGGTGCAGACCACCTCGCCGCTGGTGGCGCGCCGGAGCTACTGGACGGTGGCGACCACGATCGAGGCGGCCGGGCTGCGCACCGCGCCGTACCACGCGCACGTGCCCAGCTTCGGCGAGTGGGGCTTCATCGTCGCCAGCCACCGACCCTTCACGCCCGCCGTCACGCCGCTGCCCGATGGATTGCGTTTCCTGACCCCCGACTCGCTGCCGCTGCTGTTCAATTTCCCCGCCGACATGGCACGCGTGCCGGCCGAGGTGAACCGGCTGTCGAACCAGGTGTTGGTGCACACGTACGAGACGGAGTGGGGAAAGGTCTCGAAGTGAAGGGTCCATGGCACTGACGCGGCGCGACTGCCTGGGCTGGCTCGGGGCGGCGGGCGCGGGGCTTGCGGGCTGCCAGCCGATGCCGCGCGACATCCCCGGTGGGTTCACCGGCCCCGACCCGGCGCGCGGCCACCGCTGGCGCGATGCCGCGCTGGCCCAGCCGGCCGCACAACGCCGCACCGACGTGCTGGTGCTCGGTGGCGGTGTGGCCGGGCTGGCGGCGGCGCGGGCGTTGACGCTCGCGGGGGTCGAGGACTTCGCGCTGCTGGAGCTGGAGCCCGAGGCCGGCGGCAATGCGCGCGCCGGGCGCCTGGGCGGTCTGGCCTGCCCGCTGGGCGCGCACTACCTGCCCGTCCCCTCGGACGACGCGCCCGAACTGCAGGACTGGCTGGAACAGATCGGCCTGCGCCGGCGGGTGGCCGGCCGCTGGACCTACGACGAGCGCCACCTCTGCCACAGCCCGCAGGAGCGTCTGTACTGGAACGGCGCCTGGCACGACGGCCTGCTGCCGCTGGACGGCGTGGCGGCGTCCACGCTGGACCAGTACCGGCGCCTGAGCCGCCTGATCGACGAGGCCCGGCGCGTGCAGCGCTACGCCATGCCGGCCGTGCGCCTGCCGGTGACCGACACCGTGCGCGCGCTATGGGGGCAGAGCTTTGCGCAGTGGCTCGATGGCCATGGCCTGACCGATCCGCAGCTGCGCTGGTACCTCGACTACGCCTGCCGCGACGACTACGGCGCCGGTGCCGCGAGCGTGTCGGCCTGGGCCGGCATCCACTACTTCGCGAGCCGCCACGGCTTTCCCGCACCGGGTGACGAGGGCGAGGCCGAGCCCCTGCTGACGTGGCCAGAGGGCAACGCCTGGCTGGTGCAGCGGCTGGCGGCGGGGCTGGGCGAGCGGCTGCGCACGGGGCAGGGCGTGCTGCGCGTCGCGCCGGGGCGCCAGGGCGTGGCGGTCGACAGCGTCTCCCTGGACGACGGGCGGATCACCCGGTGGCAGGCCCGCGCGGCGGTGGTGGCGCTGCCGGTGTTCATCGCCCGGCGCGTGATCGATCCGCAGCCGCCGGTGGTGTCGGCGCGGGCGGCCGGTCTGCGGACGGCGCCTTGGGCCGTGGTCAACCTGCTGCTGGACGACGCCCCCAAGGACCGCGGCGGTGCCCACCCGGCTTGGGACAACGTGACCTTCGGCACCGCCGGTCTGGGCTATGTGGATGCCAGCCACCAGTCGCTGCAGCGGGTGGCCGGGCCGCGCGTGTGGACCTGGTACCTGCCGCTGGGCGACGAGCCGGACGCGCGCCGGGCGCTGCTGGAGCGGCCCTGGACCCACTGGCGCGACCGGGCGCTGGCCGAGCTGTCGCTGCCGCACCCGGACCTGCCGGGGCGGGTGCGCGAGGTGGCGGTGACGCGCTACGGCCATGCGATGGCCATCCCGGCGCCCGGATCGCTGTACGAGGGGCCGTGGCACGACGACCGGCTGGCGTTCGCCCACGCCGACTGGGCCGGGTACTCGGTGTTTGAAGAGGCCTTCACACGCGGCCATCTGGCCGGTGAGCGCATCGCGCGTCGGCTGCGCGGCTGAACGGGAGGATCAGGCGGCGGGCGCCACGCCGCGCTCGACCGCACGCCGGACGACCTCGGCCGGTGCGAACAGCACCAGCAGCGCGTCCATCAGCTGCTGCGCGCGCGTCGAATGGTCGGCGCCGAAGTTGCAGACGTACACGTCCAGGCTCACGCTGCGCGACTCGGGCCAGGTGTGCACGCACAGGTGAGACTCGGCCAGCAGCACCGTGGCGGTGACGCCGCCCGGGCCCTGCGGCGTGTCCGGGAAGCGGTGGCCCAGCTGCGCCACGGCCTGCAGGCCGCTGGCCTGTACCCGCTGCGCGCAGGCGGCCAGCAGCCGCTCGGCGTCGGTCAGCCAGGCCTGCTCGCAGCGGCAGCCGCGCAGGTCGGCGGTCAGGTGCAGGCCGTTCACGGAACTCAGGCGGCGAAGAGGGCTTCGGTGCTGGCGAAGCCCTTGACCTCGATCGGGTTGCCGAAGGGGTCGCAGAAGAACATGGTCCATTGCTCGCCCGGCTGGCCTTCAAAGCGCACCTGCGGCGGCAGCACGAAGTCCATGCCCGCCGCGGTCAGGCGCCCGGCCAGCGCGCGCCATTCGGGCAGCAGCAGCACCAGGCCGAAGTGCGGCATGGGCACCAGGTGGTCACCCACCCGGCCGGTGCGCGTGGTCTTGAAGGGCTCGCCCAGGTGCAGCGAGATCTGGTGGCTGAAGAAGTCGAAATCGACCCAGGTGTCGGTGCTGCGGCCTTCGGTGCAGCCCAGCACGCCGCCATAGAAGCGCCGGGCCTCGCCCAGGTCGGTGACATGGAAGGCGAAGTGGAACAGGCTTCGTGTGGGCAGCGTGGTCTGGGTCATGCCCTCAGGATATCAGCGCTGCGTCGGGTCGCCGGCCTGCTGGTCGTACTTCAGGAAGTACTGGCGCGCCATGGCGACCAGCTGCGCGTCGGTGGGGTGGTCGCTGTTGACCACGTCGACCACGGCCTTGTCGACCGCGTGGGCGTTGTGCTTGCACCAGTCGCGGAACTCGATCTTGGCGTTGGCCGGGCCGGTCAGCAGCACCTCGGACACGCCTTCAAGCGAGGCGGCGATGGCCTTGAAGAAGTCCTTGTCGGCGCCGACGTGGCCGTGCTTGGGCGTGTGCTGCTGGCGCGCCTTGACGCGCTGGGCATCCACGTGCTCCCGGTCGAACATCAGCACATGGGCCTGGCTGTGGTCCATCCAGACGACGGCGTGAAATGTGGTCATGCAAAGCTCTCCTGAAAAAAGAAAGGAAACAAGGAATCAGTAGCCGGCCGGCTTGGCGGCGCCGCGGGTGTGTTCGGCCTTGTCCTGGCAGGCCACACAGCGCAGGGCCACCGGGTTGGCGTGCAGGCGGGCGGTGGCGATGGAGGTGCCGCAGTCCACGCACAGGCCGTAGCTGCCGTCGGCCACGCGTTGCAGCGCTCCGTCAATGGCCACCAGTTCGGCCGATTCGCGCTCTTCCAGTGCAAACGCCAGATCGCGTTCGGCGTCGGCCTGTGCCCAGTCGTCGCTCTCGGTCTCGCGCGCGTTGGCCGCGGCCTCGGCGCGGCCGATCTTGCCGCCTCGCTGTGCCCGCAACTGGGCGATCACGTCGGCGCGCATGGCCTGCAGCTGCTGGCGGAAAGTGTCGGAAACGGGGGTGTTCATGCGGTTCTCCTCTGGTGTGGGTACTGAAGCGGTCGGCTCCGGAGAGCACGTTTTCATGGTGCGCCCGACGGTGTGCGCCCGCCTTGATCGGCGTCAAGCCCGCCGCCGTTCAAACCCGTTGCCAAGGGGAAATCCCCGTCGGAAAACACGGCATTCCCCCGCAGAATCGACGGCTTCACTTTCCGGAAATCACAGGAGAAACAACGATGTCCGCTGTCGACTACAGCCGCTACCAGACCCTCGAGATCACGCGCCGCGGACCGACCGTGGACGGCGTGCCGTCGGTGCTGGACATCCGCATGAAGGCCGACGGCCCCGGCGGCAACGGCAAGCTGCCCACGGCGGGGCACGAAGGCCACTGGGAACTATCCGAAATCTGGCGCGACGTGGGACGCGACGACTCCGTGCGCTGCGCCGTGCTGCGCGGCAGCGGCATGGGCTTCTCGGGGGGCGGCGACCTGGCGCTGGTGCAGGACATGGCGACCGATTTCGAGGTCCGCACCCGGGTCTGGAAGGAAGCGCGCGACCTGGTCTACAACGTGATCAACTGCGACAAGCCCATCGTCAGCGCCATGCACGGCCCGGCGGTGGGTGCGGGCCTGGTGGCCGGCCTGCTGGCCGACATCTCCATCGCCGCCAAGAGCGCGAAGATCGTCGACGGCCACACCCGCCTGGGCGTGGCGGCGGGCGACCACGCGGCCATCGTCTGGCCGCTGCTGTGCGGCCTGGCCAAGGCCAAGTACTACCTGATGCTGTGCGACCCGATCAGCGGCGAGGAGGCCGAGCGCATCGGCCTGGTCTCGCTGGCGGTGGACGATGACGCGCTGCTGGACAAGGCTTACGAAGTCGCCGACCGCCTCGCCTCGGGAAGCCAGACCGCGATCCGCTGGACCAAGTACTCGCTCAACAACTGGCTGCGCCAGGCCGGGCCCGCCTTCGACACCTCACTGGCGCTGGAATTCATGGGTTTTGCGGGACCGGATGTGCGCGAAGGTGTGGCATCCTTGCGTGAGCGCCGCGCGCCGCGTTACGGTGCCGACACCTGATCCCTTCCAACAGGAGACTGCCATGAGCGATGCGAGCGGATTCGGCAAGTTCGTTCCCGGTTTCGAGTTCCTGCAGAACCTCGCGGGGCAGGCCGCCGACGGTGTCGCGCAGGGGCTGGGCAAAAGCCTGCCTCAGATGCCCAACCTGGGCCACTGGGTGGCGCCGACCTTCAACGTCGAGGACCTGGAAAAGCGCATCGAGGAACTCAAGGCGGTGCAGTTCTGGCTGGACCAGAACGCCAAGGCGCTGGGCGCGACCATCCAGGCGCTGGAGGTGCAGAAGATGTCACTGGCCACGCTCAAGGCCATGAACTTCAACCTGGGCGATGTGGCCAACGCGCTCAAGCTCAAGGCGGCCGACACGGTGTCGGGTCTGACCGGCAAGGTGCCGACGCAGTTCGCGGGACTCGAGATTCCCGAGCGCACCTATGGCAACCCCGCTGCCGAGCCGCCAGCGCCCGAGCCGGCCCCGGCGCCCGCTGCGCGCAAGCCGCGCAAACCGGCCGCGGAGGCGGCGCCTGCGCCTGAAGCGGCGTCGGGGGTGGTCGACCCCATGGCCTGGTGGGGCGCGCTTTCGCAGCAGTTCCAGCAGATCGCCAGCACGGCCATGAAGGACATGGCCAAGCAGGGCGCGCTCGATGCCACGCGCAACGTCGCCAGCGGGCTGACCGAACAGGCGGTCAAGACCGCCACCGACATGGCCACGAAAGCCGGGCGCAGCGTGGGCGATACCGTGGCGCGCAATGTCGGCCGCGCGGCCGGTATGGGCTCTGCGGCGGTGCGCGCCGTCACCGGAGGCCCATCGCCGGCGAATAAGCCATCGTCCGGCCGAAAGGTGGCGCCGAAGACCAGCCGTGCCCCGGCCTCCGCCAAGGCGGTGGTGAAAAAGCCGGCCGCCAAGGCGGCGCCGGCCACGCCGGCCCAGCCCCTCGGCGCGGGCGACTGGCCCATGCCCACCGCGTTCTTTCCCGGTTTCCTGCCGGCAGCCGGCACGTCGGCGAAGAAGTCGCCCGCCGCCAAGACTCCCGCCGGGAAGAAAACCGCCGTCCGCAAGGCTGCGGCCAAAAAGGCCCCGCGCCGCCGCTGAACACCAGAAGAATGGGCCCTGCCATGAAGCTGTTCCCCTACGCCCACGCGACGCACCCGCAGTGGCGCATGGCCGCGGCCCTGGTGCTGGCCCAGCTGCGCGCGCAGATGGCCCTGCCGGCCTACGCTGCCACGCCGTCGCTCGGTCTGCTCTACATCACCGACCACTACGCCGGCCAGGCGCAGGCCATCCTCGACCACCTGAGCGCCGAGCTGCCCGAGGTCACCGACTGGTCCGGCACCGTGGGGGTCGGCATCGCGGCCAACAACGTCGAGTACTTCGACGAGCCCGCTCTGGCGGTCATGCTCTGCGATCTGAGTCCCGATCAGTACCGTGTCTTCAGCGGCGTCGCACCGCTGCCGGCCAGTGGTGTCGAACCCTCAGGTTTTGTCGCGCACACCGCGCTGCTGCACGCCGACCCGGGCTCCCACGATCTGGGCGAGCTGGTGGCCGAGGTCGCGGACCGCACGCAATCGGGCTATGTGTTCGGTGGCCTGGTGGGCAGCCGTTCGGCCAGTGTGCAGTTCGCCGCCAGCAGCGCCGGCCACCTGCGGGGGCAGGGGGCGGTGGGGGGAGTGTTCAGTGGCGGCATCAGCGGGGTGGCCTTTGGTCCCGAGGTCGAGCTGATCTCCCGCGTGACCCAGGGCGCGCAGCCCATCGACCGCGAGCGCTCGGTCACCGCCGTCGATGGCAACCTGGTGCTGGAGCTTGATGGAGAACCCGCGCTGGACGTGCTGCTGCGCGAGCTGGGCGTGTCGCTGGCGCAGCCCCAGCAGGCCATGGAGCGGCTGCGCCGCACCCTGGTCGGGCTGACGCTGCCACAGCACCGGCCGGCAGACGCGCCGGCCCAGGGTCATGCGCGTGGCCAGTTCGGCCCTGAGGTGATGGTGCGCCACATCATCGGGCTGGACCCGGCCCGCCGCGGCGTGGCCGTGGCCGAACACCCTCCGCTGGGCGCGCGGCTCGCCTTCTGCGAGCGGCATGTCCAGGCCGCCCGCGCCGACCTGATCCGCGTGTGCAGCGAAATACGTGAAGAGCTGGAGCCCGAAACCCTGGGCATGGGCACCAGCATGGTGTCGGCCGACCCCGAGCCGGTGGTGGCACGCCACATCGTGGGCGCCCTTTACGTGAGCTGCTCGGGCCGGGGCGGCCTGCACTTCGGTGCGCCCAGCGCCGAACTGCAGATCGTGCGCCGTGCGCTGGGTGACGTACCGCTGGTCGGCTTCTTCGCCGGCGGCGAGATCGCACACCAGCAGCTCTACGGCTACACCGGCGTGCTGACGGTGTTCACGGCGCCGGCTTGAGGGCGGCCGCCTGCCGCGCGCGGGCGCGCTCCAGCGAGCGGTTGGCGTCGAGCACATGCAGGCCGTACATGTCGGCGAACTCGTTGATGTTCTTGCCGCTGGCTTCGTAGGCGCGCAGCAGCGCGTCCTCGCGCGCGGCGCGGGCGCTGACCTCGGCCAGGGCGTCGCGGGTGAGCTGGTTCACCTCTTCGTCGCGCCCGTGCATGCGCTGCAGGTACTCGTCGGGCGACAGGCCTGAAGCTTCGTAGGCTTTGAGAATGCGCTGGCGCAGTTTGGGGCGCAGGTCTTCGCGGCTGCGCGCACCGCGGCGGCGGAAGACCTCGATCAAGGCGTGGTGCACCTGCTCGGGCGTCAGCGCCTCGACCGGTTGGCCCGCAAGGTCGTGGCGCTGCTGGCCCGAGGCGATGACCGTGAGGTAGCGGGTGGAGCGCGCGTGCAGCGCCAGTGCGGCCTTCAGGCTGTCCTTCTCCAGCACGCCGGGGTGGGCGGCGAGCAGGTCTTCAAAGATGCCGCGCTTGAGCGGTCGGGGCGTCTCGCCGAACAGCGCGGGGTGCAGCGTGGCCAGCTGGTCCAGCACCGGGTGCTGGCGCGCAGGTGCCGCCTGGGCCGGGCGCTCGGCATTGGTTCGGCCCGGGCCCTGCGGGCGCTGGCCGCCGCCGTTGCGGCCGCCTTGATTCCCACGATTGCGCCCGCCGCGTGGCCGCTCGTTGCGGCGCGGGGAACGTTCGCCATCGGCGGGCTGCGGGGCGGGGCTTTCAACAGGCGCGGCGGCGGCTTTGGAAGGCGTGTCGTGGTCGGCGGGAGCGTTCATGGAGAAGCAGAAATGAAACAGCCCGGGTTCCGGGCAAGCCCGACATCATGCCAGCCCGACCGCGCCGCGGGTGGCGCCGTCAGCGGCGCAGCGTGCTGAAGGCCTCAAATTCCCAGCTGCGCATCGCCAGCACCAGCGTGTAGCCCTCGCGGTCTTTCGGGGCCAGTTTCTGGTCGGTCTGGTGCTGCTGCGCGAAGTCCTGCGCCACGCGCTGCAGGCGTTCCAGGAACACCGGCGCCAGCGCGCGGCTGACCGAGCCGTGCACCAGCATCAGGCCTTCGCCGCTGCCATCGAAGCCGCCTGCGAAGTAGTCGAGCAGGGCATGCTCGCGGAAGTAGTTCATCACCGGGCCGTGCGGGCGCCAGCGGAAGGTCTTGGCGAGCTTGAGGCGGTAGCGGTTGAGCGGGCGCAGCTCGATGATGCCGATGCGGTCCAGCTGCGCGAGGTACTTCACGCACTCGGCCTCGGTCAGCCGGTAGGTGGCGGTGATCTGCTCCAGCGTCCACTGGCTGAGCACGCAGATCGCCACCAGCAGCAGCTTCTTGTCGGCCACCACCGCACGCTCCTGTTCGGCCGTCATCTCCTTCAGCAGCGGCTGCGCGTCGGCCACGCGGCGCGCGAGTTCGGCGAAGTCGATCTTGAGTGCGCGGCAGACCTCGTCCACCCGCGAGAGCGACATGTCGCCCTTGGCCAGCATGCGCTTGACGCTCGATTCGGCCATGCCCATCGCGGCCGCCAGATCGGCGTAGGTCATCTGCGCGGCCTTGAGTTCCTTCTTGATGGTGCCGACGAGGTCGAGGGTGGTGCTCATGGGGTCGGGTACCGCATGGCGATACCGGAGGTGAATGGTGGGGCCACTGTATCGCAAGGTGATTCCCGATCCGGAGAGGCGGCCCGACACTGCGCCCGCTGTTCCACCCCACCGGAGTCCCCATGCGCATTCCCGCTGTTTCTCCTTCCCCGGCCTTCGGACACTGTGCCGCGGCCTTGCTGTTGCTGTGGCTGCTGGCGCTGACCGCCGGACCCGCGCTGGCCGAAGCGTTGGGCCTCGTGCTCAATGCCCACGGCTACGCCCACCTGCACGCGCACGGCCACCCCTTCGTCGACGCGCGCACCCTGCTGGGCATTCCGAACGCGTGCGACGTGCTCACCAATGCGCCGCTGGGCCTGGCGGGTCTCTGGGGTCTGCAGGCCTTGCGGGGCCGCACGCTGCCCACCGCGACGCGCCAGGCGGCCCTGGTGTTCTTCGCCGGGCTGCTGACCACCGGTGTCGGCTCGGCCTGGTACCACTGGGCGCCGGACGCCACCGGCCTGGTCGGGGATCGCCTGGGCATGGCCGCGACCTTCGCGGGCGCGCTGGCGCTGGCCGTGGCCGAGCGCGTGGGCCAGGCTCCGGCCTCGCAGGCGCTGCGCGTGCTGCTGCCGCTCGGGGTGCTCTCGGCCATCCTGCCGGCGTCCAACGGCAACGTGCTGCCCTGGGCCGTGCTCCAGTTCGGTGGCATGGCACTGATCGTTTGGCTGGCGCTGCGCAAGCCGGTCGCGGCTGCCGTCGGCATCCGCCTGGGCGCGCTGATCGGCCTGTACGCGCTGGCCAAGCTGCTGGAGCTGGGCGACGAGGCCGTGTTCCACGCCACCGCAGACACCATCTCGGGCCACAGCCTCAAGCACCTCACCGCTGCGCTGGCGGCCTGGCCCGTCATCGCGGCGCTGGCGCCTCGGCGCGCGGCTGGAGCGCCGAACCGCCTGCGGCAGAATGCACCGGGCCGCGCCGCGTGAACCCCGCGCCGAGAACACCACTGGAGGAGACCCGAATGTCCACCCCGCAAGCTGCGATCAGCGCCGAGGCCGGCGCACACGACGCCGCCCACAGCAACCAGTTCGCCCTGCTCACGCAGCGCCGCTTCGCCCCATTCTTCTGGGTGCAGTTCCTCGGCGCCGGCAACGACAACGTCTTCAAGTTCGCCTTCACCGTGATGGTGACCTACCAGTTGCAGGTGCAGTGGCTTGACCCTTCGATGGCGGGCCTGGTGATCGGGGCGCTGTTCATCCTGCCCTTCCTGCTGTTCAGTGCCACCAGCGGGCAGCTGGCCGACAAGGTCCCCAAGGAGGTGCTGATCCGGTTTGTGAAGAACCTGGAGATCGCCATCATGCTGCTGGCCGGCTGGGGCTTCATGCAGCAGCACGTGCCGGTGCTGCTGGGCTGCGTGTTCCTGATGGGCCTGCACTCCACGCTGTTCGGCCCGGTCAAGTTCGCCTACCTGCCGCAGCACCTGAACGAACGCGAACTCACCGGCGGCAACGGCATGGTCGAGATGGGCACCTTCGTCGCCATCCTGCTGGGCAACGTCGCGGGCGGCCTGCTGATCGCGCTGCCCCTGGTCGGCCCGAGTTATGTGGCGGCCGCCTGCCTGCTGCTGGCCCTGCTGGGCCGCGCGCTCGCGCAGGCCGTACCGGTCTCGCCCGCCACCGATCCAGGCTTGCGGATCAACTGGAACCCCTTCACCGAAACCTGGCGCAACCTCCAACTGGCGCACGGCAACGTGGTGGTGTTCCGTTCGCTGCTGGGCATCAGCTGGATGTGGTTCTTCGGCGCGGTGTTCCTCGCCAACTTCCCGGCCTTCGCGCGCGACACGCTGCACGGCAACGAACAGGTCGCCTCGCTGCTGCTGGTGGTGTTCTCGGTCGGTATCGGCGCGGGCGCGCTGCTGTGCGAAATCCTCAGCCGCCGCCACGTGGAGATCGGCCTGGTGCCCATGGGCGCCATCGGCATGACGGTGTTCTCGGTCGACCTCTACTTCGCTTCGCGGGGCCTGCCGCCCCACACCATCGCGCTCACGCTCGGCCAGTTCCTGGGCGAGCCGGCGCACTGGCGCGTGCTCGCCGACCTCGCGCTGCTCTCGCTGTTCGCCGGCATCTACAGCGTGCCGATGTACGCGCTGATCCAGATGCGCAGCCAGCCCACGCACCGGGCCCGCATCATCGCGGCCAACAACATCCTCAATGCGCTGTTCATGATCGCCAGTTCGCTGCTGGCCGGCGCGCTGCTGAGCGCTGGTTTCAGCATCAGCGAGCTGTTCCTCATCATCGGCCTGGCCAACGCGGTGGTCGCGGCCTACATCTTCCTGCTGGTGCCCGAGTACCTGCTGCGCTTCGTGGCCTGGATTGCCTCCCGCTTCGTCTACCGCTTCAAGGTCTCGGGCGATCTCAACATCCCGACCGAAGGCGCGGCCGTGCTGGTCAGCAACCACGTCAGCTTCGTCGACGCCGTGCTGCTGATGGCCGCCAGCCCGCGCCCGATCCGCTTCGTGATGGACCACCGCATCTTCAAGGTGCCGGTGCTCGGCTGGCTGTTCAAACTCGCCAAGGCGATCCCCGTCGCGCCGCAAAAAGAAGACCCGGTCGCTTACGAAGCCGCGTTCCGCGAATCGGCCAAGGTGCTGCGCGAAGGCGACCTGCTGGGCATCTTCCCCGAAGGCGCGATCACCAAGGACGGCACGCTGCAAGCCTTCAAGGGCGGGATCATGAAGATCCTCGAAACGGCCAAGGCCGACGGCGTGAAAGACGTCAGCGTGATCCCCATGGCGCTGACCAACCTCTGGGGCTCCTACTTCAGCCGCATCGAACTCAGCGGTGGCCAGCCCACCGCCATGGTCAGGCCGTTCCGGCGCGGGCTGTTCAACCGCGTGGGGCTGAATGTGGGGGAGGCGGTGGAGGCCGAGCGGGTGACGCCGGAGGGCTTGCGGGAGCGGGTGGCGGGGTTGATGGGGTGAAAGGCTATCCCGGCGTGTTTGCGGATGCATTGCATATGCAATACACTTTGTCCATGAAGACCGCAACACTCCCCCCCGTGCGCGTGGCACCCGATTTCCGCCAGGAGCTTGAAGGCGTTCTGGAGGAAGGCGAGACGCTGTCCCAGTTCGTCGAAAGTGCTGTGCGCAGCGTCGTGGAGAAACGCAAACACCAAGCCGAGTTCGTGCGCCGTGGCATTGCCGCTATACAGGAAACCCAACGCACGGGTTCAGGCATTCCCGCTGAACAGGTTGTCGCCCGGCTGGAGGCCAAGCTGAACACCGCCCGTCAGGTCAAGGCGCGGCGCGGCGGATGAGGTTCAAGGTCACGTTCAGCGAAGCGGCCAGCCAAGACCTCGAAGAACTGTTCGACTTCGCGCTGCAGCGCGAGCTGGACAGCGATGCCGGCGACCTCGACATTCCCGCCCGCGCGCTGCAAGCCATCAAAGACGGCATCGGATTTCTGGAAACGTCACCGTTCGCTTGTCGCAAGGCGGGCAGCAGTCCGTTCTTGCGGGAGCTGGTCATTCCGTTCGGCCGGACTGGGTATGTGGTGCTGTTCGAGATCGTCGATGGTGAAACCGTTATCGTCGGTGCGGTGCGGCACCAGCGCGAGGATGACTACCATTGAGTAGAACCGCCCACGCAAGCTGTTCCATCAGAAGGCGGGTAACCCAAACCGCCCTTCGCTACCCTTCAGTTGCTTCCTCAGGCTCTACAACCAAGGGTCCAAGTCTCGAAAAGACGGACACACACTCCTGGTAGCCAGCAATCAGAAACTCCCGAGTCGGAGCTTCATGCTTCGTGTAGAAGTCGTCGCGCTGTGACTCCAGATCAAACCAGCCTCCCGCACTGACCTCAAACAGCCAGGTGGTTTTCAGCGTTGCGGGATCAGCGCCCAGCCACAGTCCCGCCAGATCGAGTTCCCCAAGAATTCTGACCCCCACTGCATCCTGAAACTCCACCTTCGCGCGGCGGCCTGATCGCCGCGAGAGCACGGATATCGTTGTTGGAGCGTCGTCGCGCCAATGGACACCTGTGACTTTCATGGCGTCGTCTTGAAAAGGTACGGCGATGGGAAGCAGTTCTACGGAGTACATCGGAGAGCGTTCGTGGTCGGCAGACAAAGCATATCCATCTGCTCACGTGTTCGTTGCACGGTGTTCAAAGGGCGGTGGGTATCAATGAGCAGTACCGGTAGGGTCCTTCTTTGATGCCACGAACCAAATGCAGCGCCGTAGATAGAAGCCCACCCCACCATCCGCCCCGTGTTCAACAACCCACCGAGGTTTCACATGGCAAGCGGTTCCCGTTCCCCCCTCATCGTGATGCGCGACACCCGCGCCTGGCAGCTCCAGGTCTGGGTCTCGTTCGGGCTCGCGGTCTTTCTCTGCGCCACTGGCTTGGCGTACCTGCCGGGTCAGGCGCTGGACCGGGCGTTCATGGTGATGGGTTATGTGTTCTGTCTGTCGACGGTGTTTGTGCTGGCCAAGGCGGTGCGCGACCAGCAGAAGGCGCAGCGGACCGGTGAGGCCGAGACGCCGATGTGGCGCTTCGTGGTCTGGGGCGGCTTTGCCGTGGCGATGGGGCTGACGCTCTGGGGCCTGTTGCGCATGCAGATCGACGAGACCTACAAGGCCTACCTGGGCGTGAGCTGGCTCTACCTCGTGACCTCGGCGTTCACGCTGGCCAAGACGCTGCGCGACCGACACGAGGCGGACCTGATCGAGAACCGCCGCGCCGTGGCCCACGTTGAGGAGCAATGACATGAACCGCTTCTTCTTCAAGCAGATGCTGCTGGCCGCCAGCCTGAGCGCGGCCTTGGTGAGTGCCCCGGTGCGGGCGCAGAGCGAGGCGTCGCTGGTGTTGTCGGCCCTGCCGGTGGCATCGGTGGTGGGCACGGCTTCGGCGGTCGCGGGCAGCGCGGCGGCCGGTGCGGTGGCGGTGAGTGTGGTGCCGGCGGCGCTGGCGGTCAGCGGCGCGGTGCTGGTGGTGAAGGCGGTCGAGGTGTCGGCACGCGGCACGGTGATCGTGCTGGAGCGGGCGTCCGATGGTGCACGGGCCAGTGTGGAGCTGAGCGGGCACGTGGCCTCGGGCGTGGCGACCAGTGTGGGCACGGTGGTGGCGGTGAGCGTGATCGGCGCGGGTGTGCTGCTGTCGGCGGCGGGCGAGGTGCTGTGCTTCATTCCGAACGAATTGGGGCGCGCGCTGCTGCACAACGAACGGCTCACTTATTGAGGGGAGACCATGAAGAAGACACTGAACCTCGCTCCCCGCGCGCTGACGCTGGCCGTCCTGCTGCTCGGCGCCACCGCCGCCCACGCCGGCCGCTCCTGCGAGCAGCGCTCGCTCACCCCGCAGACGCTGACGCAGGGCCTGGAGCTGGCGCAGCGCACGGCGCAGGCGTTGGACGCGGAGTTCGCGCGCAGCGGGGCACGAGTGGTGGTGCTGGGCCGGGCGGGGCAGGACCTCTCGAAGTACCAGCTGCGGTATTCGCACCTGGGCTGGGCCTACAAGACCGCCGAGGGTCCATGGCGCGTGCTGCACAAGCTGAACCAGTGCGGCACGGCCAGCGGTTCGATCTACCGCCAGGGCCTGGGCGAGTTCTTCCTGGACGACCTGTGGCGCCACGAGGCGGTGTGGTCGGTGCCGGCGCCGCAGCTGCAGGCGCCGCTGTATGCGCTGCTGCACGACCGTGGGCGCAGCCTGCGCCTGCACGAGCGCGACTACAACATGGTGGCCTACGCCTGGGGCACGCGCTACCAGCAGTCCAACCAGTGGGCGCTGGAGACGATGGCCATCGCCGCCGAGCCCGGCGTCACGAACCGCGCGCAGGCGCAGGCCTGGCTGGGCTTCAAGGGCTACCAGCCGAGCACGCTGCGCCTGGGGCCGATGACCCGGCTGGGCGCCAGCGCGGGCTCGGCCCACATCCGCTTCGATGACCACCCGAACGCCAAGCGCTTCTCGGACCGCATCGAGACCGTGACGGTCGACTCCGTGCTCGACTGGCTGGCGCGCAGCGGTCTGGGCTCGGCGCCGCAGCGGATCGCGCTGTGAGCGGGTTCACAATCGCCTCCGACACAAAGCCATCGAGGGAAACACCATGAGCAAATCCTTGCGCCTGTCCGAGAAATGGTTCCGCCGCGGCCTCTGGCTGGTGGCCTTCCTGTTCGCCTGGTTCCTCACCGGCCTGGGCAGCACCATCGTCGGCGACCTGCCGCAGGTGGAGCAGACGCGTTCGCTCGAAGACTTCATGGACCCGCAGCGCACACCCGTGCTCAAGGAGTCCATCAAGACCGCGGAAAGGGCCGCCGAAGACGCGCAGGCCGCGCTGGAGCAGGCGCAGCTGAAGCTGCAGACCGCGCGCGCCGACAACCGCGCCGCGCGCGAGACCTTCGACAACTGGCTGGCCACGCGCAGCGTGACGCAGCGCGCCGAACAGGACGAGGAGGTGCTGCAGCGCACGCGCGAACTCGATGGCTTGCGCCGCGCCGAGCGCGACGCGCTCACCGCGGTGGAAAAACAGCAGCAGGTGGCACTGGACGCGCGCCAGGCCCAGCAGCGCGCACAGGCCGAGCTGCGCAGCCTGGAAGACGCAGCGCGGGATACCTATGTGGAGGAACAGCGGGCGCAGGAGCTGCGCGTGTTCGGCTACCGGCTGGCGCTCACCCTGCCGCTGCTGGCGGTGGCGGGCTGGCTGTTCAAGAAGCACCGCAAGGGCTCGTCGTGGCCCTTCGTGTGGGGATTCATCTTCTTCGCGCTGTTTGCCTTCTTCGTTGAGCTGGTGCCCTACCTGCCGAGCTACGGCGGCTATGTGCGCTACATCGTGGGCATCGTGCTCACGGTGATCGGCGGGCGCTATGCGATTGCGGCGCTGCAGCGCTACCTGGAGCGGCAGAAGGCGGTGGAGGCGCTGCCGGACACGCAGCGCCGCAAGGAGATGGACTACGACCTGGCGCAGGCGCGGCTGGCCAAGAACGTCTGCCCGGGCTGCGAGCGCGCGGTCGACCTCAAGGACGGCAAGACCGATTTCTGCCCGCACTGCGGCCTGTGCCTGTTTGACCGCTGCGGCCACTGCAGCACACGCAAGAGCGCGTTTGCGCGCTACTGCTTCTCGTGCGGTGCGGACGCGAAGATGCCGACCGTCGCGCCGATGGATGCGACCGGGACCGTCGAGACCCCTGTCACGCCCTGATCCGCATCACTCCGCGCTGCCTTCCAGTTCGGGGTGGGCGCGGTTGAACTGCGCGATGTCGCGGATGTTCTTCTGCACCGCGACGGCACCAAACAGCGCGAGCAGGAAGGCCATGGCGTAGAAGCCCTTTTCGCTGGCCGCCAGCGTGGCATTCCACAGGCCGATCGTGAGCAGCAGCACCGCCAGCAGCAGCGACACCCAGCACAGGCAGTAGTAGATGCCGGTCACCGGGATGCCCTCCAGCCGGTCGCGCACCGACTTCTGCAGCGACACCGCCGAGAACAGGCCGTACATCAGCAGCGTGAAGTAGTAGCCCTTTTCGTTGAGCATCATCTGGGCGTTCCAAAGGCCCATCAGGTAGACGACGGCGCCGACCAGCAGGGCGGCCCAGGACGCGCCGATGAAGGCGCCGGTGGGGCGTTGGGCGGCGTTGGCGGGTGCGGGCATGGGAATCCTCCAGAGGTTGTTGTTGGTGGCCGGAATGTAACGGATGCTTGCAACTCAGGCGGCCTCTTCCAGCAGCGGCCGCAGCGCCCACAGCCCCAGCGCCGGACCCAGCGCCAGACCTGTCAGCAGCCAGCCCAGCGGCACCACCCGTGTGAGTTCGACGAACAGCAGGATGCTGGCGATGCTGATCGCAAAACCGATGCTGTTGGTCAGCGTGAGCACGCTGCCCACGGCCTGCGGCGGCGCATTGCGCGCGGTCAGCGTGGAGAACTGCGGCGAGTCGCCCGAGACGGTGATGCCCCAGACCAGCAGCCAGCCGTAGAACAGCACATCGGGCGCGCCGATCAGCCACGGCGCCAGCAGACAGCACAGGCCGCTGGTGGCCAGCTGCACACCGGCCACGCGGGCGCTGCCGAAACGCGGTGCCAGCCAGCCGCCGCCCACGCAGCCCAGCACGCCGGCACCGAGCACGAAGAAGGCGGCCCAGGACAGCGCGCTGCCTTCCAGCCGCGTCGCCAGGATCAGCGGCACCAGCACCCACAGCGTGTAGAGCTCCCACATGTGGCCGAAGTAGCCGAACACCGAGCTGCGCACCCGCGCGTCGGTGACGATGGTGGCCAGGGCCCGCCACTGCAGCGTGGTCACGCGCGCCACCGCGCCGGGCGGGTCGGGCAACAGCAAGTACAGCGACACCCCGCCCGCGGCCGCCAGCGCCGCCACGCCCAGCATCAGCGTGGGCCAGGGCAGCGTGTCGCCGATGGCGCGCAGCGCGTGGGCGCTGGCCGAGCCGAGCACCAGCGCGCCGATCAGCAGGCCCAGCGCCGGGCCAAGTCCGCGCGTGTACCACTGAGCGGCGATCTTCATGCCCACCGGGTAGATGCCGGCGAGGAAAAAGCCGGTGGCAAAACGCCAGGCCAGCAGCGCGCTGAAGTCCGACACCATGGCCCAGGCGCCCACGGTGCAGCCGGCGCCGGCCAGGGCGCAGACCAGGAACACGCGGCGCGGCGCAAAGCGGTCGGCAATCGCCAGCAGCGCGAACACCAGGGTGCCGGCGATGAAGCCGGCCTGCAGTGCCGAGGTCAGCGTGCCGACGGCGGTGGCGGGCCAGCCGAAGGCGCGTTGCAGGTCGGGCATGACGGCGTTGACCGCGAACCAGAGCGAGGTGCCGGCGAACTGCGCAAGCACCAGCACGGGCAGGACGTGGCGGGGAACGGGGGGCTGGGTATTCATTGCTGATGCCATCGGTGCCACTTCACGCTTCTTCACCGGAAGACCGCGGTTTCTTGACAGTCGCCGCGCAGCATCGCGCCACAAGCATGTGCTTGGGCCTCAAGGATCCCCATGGATATCTCCTCTGTTGTTCGTTCGTTGCACCGTCCGGCCGGCTGGCTGTGCGCACTCACCACCGCGTCCACCCTGGCGGCCTGCTATGTGGTGCCCATCGACCCGCGCACCGGGACGGCGGTGCCGCCACCCCCGGCCGCGGTCGCGGCCGCACCCGCGCTGCCGCTGAGTTTTCAGGCCCGACTCTATCCGGCCAACGAACTGGCCAGCGCCCACGGGGTCATCAGCGCGACGGTGACGAACGACCTGCAGGGTCGTGGCACCTTCTCCACCGTCATCGGCGGGGAGTCCTTCTCGGGCGAGGCCACCCGCAAGGCCGGTTCCAGCCGAGAGGGACTGGCCAACGGCGCCGGCAACCGCGGCGGCTACATCACCTGTGCCTACACCATGAACTCGGCCACGCTGGGCTCAGGCACCTGCCGCCTGTCCAGCGGCGCGCTGTTCAGCATGCATGTGGGCCGTTAATCCGCCATGCCGACGGCCATCTCATCGGACGGCATGGGCGCTGTCTTGAGGTGGCCGACGTACTGCAGCGTCTGTTCGGTGCGCACCGAGGGCACGTCGCCCTCGCGCATGTGCAGCAGGTCGGCCGGGCTGATCAGGCGCGGGTCGGCGGTGGTCAGCGGCAGCCTGGCGTGGCGGTAGGCCTCCAGCACGAACTGGGAGCAGAAGAAGCGGTCGTTCCTGATGGCGCCGAGCTGGATGGCGGCCAGCCCGCGGATGCAGTAGTCGCGCACCAGGCCGGGAATCAGCGGCAGCTCGCAGTACTGCCGCCCGATGCTGAAGGGCGCCTGCAGCACGATGCCGGCGGTGTTGTACTTCTTGCCGGCGTGCTGCTGCGCGAAGGCGTTGAGCGCCGCGACGTGCTCGTCGCCGACGCCTGGGTGGCGGAAGGCGACGATGGTCGACTCTCCATCCATGTACTCCTGGGTGCTGCGCAGGCGCACACCGGCACCAACCGCTTCGGCGAACTGGCCGTCGCCCCGAAGCAGACGGTGTGTCATGGATGGCGAAGGGTCAGACGCCGCGCGCTCGCTCGGCCTTGAACTGCTGGCGGAAGGCTTCGAAGCGTCCGGCGTCCAGTGCGGCGCGCACCTCGCGCATCAGGTTCAGGTAGTAGTGCAGGTTGTGGATGGTGGACAGCATCGGGCCCAGCATTTCGCCGCAGCGGTCCAGGTGGTGCAGGTAGGCGCGGGAAAAGCCGTCGCGCCCGCCGTCCGCCCAGCTCACGCCGCTCTGGCCGGCGCAGGCGTAGCAGGTGCAGGTGGCGTCCAGCGGCTGGTGGTCGGTCTTGTGGCGCGCGTTGCGGATCTTCAGGTCGCCATGCCGCGTGAACAGCGTGCCGTTGCGCGCGTTGCGGGTGGGCATGACGCAGTCGAACATGTCCACGCCACAGGCCACGCCTTCGACCAGGTCTTCGGGCGTGCCCACACCCATCAGGTAGCGCGGCTTGTGGGCAGGCAGGCGGTGCGGCGTGTGGGCCATGATCTGCAACATCTGTTCCTTGGGCTCGCCCACGCTGACGCCGCCGATGGCGTAGCCGGGGAAGTCCATCTCGACCAGCGCTTCCAGCGACTCCTGGCGCAGGTGTTCGAACATGCCACCCTGCACGATGCCGAACAGCGCGTTGGGGTTCTGCAGCCGCTCGAACTCCGCCTTGGAGCGCACGGCCCAACGGCGGCTCATTTCCATGCTCTTGCGCGCTTCGGCCTCGGTGGTCAGGTGGCCGTTGGTCTCGTAGGGCGTGCACTCGTCCAGCTGCATGACGATGTCGCTGTTGAGCCCGGTCTGGATCTGCATGCTGACCTCGGGCGACATGAACAGCTTGTCGCCGTTGACCGGGCTGGCGAAGTGCACGCCTTCTTCGGTGATCTTGCGCATCGCGCCCAGCGACCAGACCTGGAAGCCACCCGAATCGGTGAGGATGGGCTTGTGCCACTTCTCGAACGCGTGCAGGCCGCCGAAGCTCTTCATCACCTCCTGGCCGGGGCGCATCCAGAGGTGGAAGGTGTTGCCCAGGATGATCTGGGCGCCCATGTCTTCCAGGCTGGAGGGCATGACACCCTTGACGGTGCCGTAGGTGCCCACGGGCATGAAGATGGGGGTCTCCACCACGCCGTGGTTGAGGGTGAGGCGGCCACGGCGGGCGTGGCCCTCGGTCTTGAGAACGTCGAACTGGAGCATCCGGCGATTGTCGCCGAGCGCTCCGGGGGTGTTTACTTCTTGACTTCGAGCGCCAGGATCCAGGACACCAGCTTGGCCGCGTCGGCTTCCGAGATGGCCACCTTGTTGGGCGGCATCGCCAGGCCGGACACCTTGTCCTTCCAGTGGCTTTCATAAGGGCTGGAGCCGGCCAGCACGGTGGCGGTCAGCTGCTGCTGGGCGCCTTTCTGGCTCTTGTACTTGGCTGCGACGTCGCGCCAGGCCGGCCCGATGGGGGCCATGCCGTTCGGGCCCTTGGCCCCGGGTTCGATGTTGTGGCAGGCCATGCAGCCAGAGCCGGTGGCGAGCTTGAGGGCGGCCTGGTCTTCGGCCGGGCCGGCCCAGGCGGTGGCGGCCAGCAGGGCGGCCGAGAGGGCAATCAGGGTGCGTTTCATGGGAGGACTCCGTGGGTTTCTGGGGGAATATCCTCAGGCTATCAGCGCCCCCGGGCTGCGAATTGATCCTTGTCAAGGCGCCGGGGCTCCGTCTCAGGTTGAGACGACCGGTGGCTGCAGCGCCACAGGCTCAGGAGCTCCCGCGGGCAGGCGCGTCGGGCGCCACCACCAATACTGTTCGATTGCGGTCCTCCACGATCCACAGCCAGCCGCGGTGGTCGACCGTGACGCCGGCCGGGTTGCCCTGCGGGCGGATGCCGGGCATGACCCGCCAACCGGAGACGATGTTCTCGCGCGCGCCGGTCGGACGCCCGTCGGGGCCGAGGCGCCAGGCCACGATGCGGTGGCCCTGGGCGCGGTAGCCGTGCCAGACCGCCAGCAGGCGCCCGCTCCAGGGGCTGGCGGTCTGCCCGGCAGGGGCCGCCGGCACGGCCAGCAGTTGCAGCGGCGCGACATGGGCCGGCCAGGCCAGGAACGGTGGGCGGTGGGTCGGGGGGCGGGCGCACTGCGCGCGCCGCTCGTAGCCGCGCGCCACCACGCTGCGTCCTTGTGCGTCGCTGACGCAGTAGGGCCAGCCGTAGTGTGCGCCGCGTTCAAGTTCGTTGAGCTCTTCGGCCGGGGCATCGGCGTCGCTGTAGTCGACCGAGTTCTCCGCCTGCCAGAGCCGCTCGGTCGTGCCCGCCGCATCCTGCGTGAGCGCCAGGCCCAGCGAATTGCGCAGGCCGGTGGCAAATGGGCGCGTGGCCTGGGGCCGGAGGTCGGGGCCGCCCAGCACGGTCTCGTACACAGCGGCCCGGGGCTGCGGTCCCGCGGTCTCGGGACACGGCAGAGGTTGCTGCTGCCGGTCGTCCCGGCAGGCGTCGCTGGCCGATCCCATATTGATATAGAGACGCCCCTTGCGGCCGAAGGTCAGTTCCTTGAGCGGGTGCGCGCCGTCGGCCGGCAGGTCCTTGAGCAGGTCTTCGCGGGCGAACGCGGCGGTGGGCGTGCGCCAGACCGTGCCGGCCTCGCCCACGTAGACCTTGCCGTCGGGGCCGGTCACCAGTCCGTGCGGCCGGTCCAGCCCCCTCGCCAGCACCGTCACCCGGTCCGCGTCGCCCGGTTCGCCGTTCACCCGCAGCTCCAGCAGGCGCCCGCGGCGGGGCTCCCAGTGGCCCATGTCGGTGATCCAGAAGCGGCCGGGGGACACTTCGACCAGGCGGCGCGGCATCTGCAGACCGTCGCGCGCGTCGGCCACCAGGCCCACGCACCAGCCCTTGGGGGTGGTCAGCGCGACACGGGGGTGTCCGGCGCAGCGGCCCTGGGTGGCGTAGCGGGAGGCATCGGGCGCCGCCTGTACCGCGCAGGGCAGGGCGAGCAGGCCGGTCAGTGCGAGCGGGAGGCAGCGAGGTGGGGTCATCGGGCCATTGTGAACCGCGGGGCGACCCGGCCGGCCCGTGGCCGGTTCAGCGGGCCGGGCCGGAGGGTTCCGAGGCGGGCGAGGCCGTGACCGCGGCCGATTCCGTGCGCTCGTCCGAACTGAACCAGCCCCAGGCCAGCAACAGGGCCAGGCTCACGGACAGCAGCAGGGCGATACCCAGGCGGAACAGCATTTCGATCACGGACAGACTTTCGGCGGCGGGAAGGTGGGCGGTATTGTGCCCGCGCGTCCAGGGCCTGCAGTCGGGTGTGTTCACGGCTGCTGCACAAATGTCACATCCGAGGGCTTCGCTGTAGCACTTTTGTCTCGAAGCCTGTGACCAATGGATACCTTGTCGCACCGTCAGAGGCCGTCCACCGCGGCCGCGGCCGTGCCAAAGCGCTGCGCCACCAGGCCGCGCAGCCACTGGTGACCGGGGTCGCGGTGCAGGTGGGCGTGCCAGAGCTGGGCGATGGTGCTGGCCGGCAGGCGCAGGGTCAGCGGGCGGGCCACCAGCGCGTGCGGGCCGGCCAGGCGCTCGGCCAGGCGCTCGGGCACGGTCGCCACCAGGTCGGTGCTGCCCAGCACCTGGCCCAGCGCCACGTAGTGAGGCACGGTCAGCTGCACCTGGCGCGCCACGCCCAGGCGCTGCAGCGCCTCGTCCACCTGGCCGTGGCCGGTGCCGGCCGAGACCACGCGCACATGGGCGGCCTGCCGGTACTGCGTGGCGTTCAGCGGGGCGGCGCTGGCGGTGGCCAGCGGGTGGCCGGCGCGCATCAGCGCCACATAGCGCTGGCGGAACAGCGCCTGCTGGAAGAAGCCCGCCTGCAGCTGTGGCAGCGAACCCAGGGCGAGGTCCACCCGGCCTGCCGCCATGTCCTCGCGCAGCGCGGCGTCGGCCACCGGCACGCAGCGCAGCGTGACCCCCGGCGCCTCGCGGGCCAGCGCGTCCATCAGCACTGGCAGGAAGTAGATCTCGCCCACGTCGGTCATGGCCAGGGTGAAGCAGCGCTCACTGGTGGCCGGGTCGAAGCTGGCGCGCACGTTCAGCGCGCCCTGCAGCCCCCGCAGCGCCTGCGCCACCGGTTCGGCCAGCTGCAGCGCGTAGGGCGTGGGCGCCATGCCCGTGGGCGTGCGCAGGAACAGCTCGTCGTCCAGCAGGTCGCGCAGCCGGCGCAGCGCGTTGCTCACGGCCGGCTGGCTCAGCCCCAGCGACTCGGCCACGCGCGAGACCCGGCCGTCCTGCACCAGTCGGTCGAACACCACCAGCAGGTTGAGGTCGATCTCGGTGAGCTTCATGGTGTATTCACATTCACGATGTGAATACAGCGTATCACGCCGATTCCCTTGCCGGATGGCTGGCCGGCCGCGATCATGCGGCTCACAAGAACACCCCCGGAGACACGCCATGTCCGTTCCCCCCGACGCCCTGCACTGGGAGGGCGGCGGCACCAGCCGCATTCCCTTTGCCGTGTACACCGACGAACAGCGCCACCAGCGCGAACTCGACCGCTTTTTCTACCAAGGCCACTGGTGCTACGTGGGCCTGGAAGCCGAGGTTCCGAACCCGGGCGACTTCAAGCGCACCGTGGTCGGCGAGCGCTCGGTCATCATGACCCGCGCGGCCGACGGGCTGATCCACGTGGTGGAGAACGTGTGCGCGCACCGTGGCATGCGCTTCTGTCGCAAGCGCCACGGCAACCAGAGCGAGTTCGTCTGCCCCTACCACCAGTGGAGCTACGCGCCCAACGGCGACCTGCAGGGCGTGCCGTTCCGGCGCGGCGTGCGGCAGGATGGCAAGGTCAACGGCGGCATGCCGGCCGACTTCAACCCCAAGGACCACGCGCTCACCAAGCTCAAGGTGGCGGTGCGCGGCGGCGTGGTGTTCGCCAGCTTCGACCAAGAGGTCGAGTCTCTCGAAGACTACATGGGGCCGACCATCCTGCGTTACTTCGACCGCCTGTTCAACGGCCGCAAGCTCTCCATCCTGGGCTACAACCGCCAGCGCATCCCGGGCAACTGGAAGCTGATGCAGGAGAACATCAAGGACCCCTACCACCCGGGCCTGCTGCACACCTGGTTCGTCACCTTCGGCCTCTGGCGCGCCGACAACAAGAGCGAGCTGCGCATGGACGCGCAGCACCGCCACGCCGCCATGGTCTCCACGCGCGGCAGCATGGGCCAGGCCAGCGGTCAGGCGGCGCAGGTGACCCAGGTGTCGAGCTTCAAGGAAAGCATGCAGCTCGAAGACCCGCGCTTCCTGGACATCGTGCCCGAGCCCTGGTG
The DNA here is from genome assembly GCF_031020795.1 of Hydrogenophaga pseudoflava. Taxonomy (GTDB): domain Bacteria; phylum Pseudomonadota; class Gammaproteobacteria; order Burkholderiales; family Burkholderiaceae_C; genus Hydrogenophaga; species Hydrogenophaga pseudoflava_A. The sequence goes on along the minus strand of NZ_JAVHJP010000003.1, from coordinate 660,112 downwards.
GCAGCTGGAAGACAAGACGCCTACGGCCGTCATGACGACCTTGTTCCCCAGCGTGATCTTCCAGCAGCAGGTCAACAGCGTCAGCACCCGCCACATCCAGCCCGATGGTCACGGTGCCTTCGACTTCGTGTGGACGCATTTCGGTTTCGAGGACGACACGCCCGAGATGACCGAGCGCCGGCTGCGGCAGGCCAACCTGTTCGGCCCGGCCGGTTTCGTGAGCGCCGACGACGGCGAGGTGATCGAGTTCTCGCAGCAGGCCTTCGAGAGCAAGCCGCAGCACCGCGCGCTGGCCGAGCTGGGCGGGCGCGAGGTGGGCGAGACCGACCACATGGTGACCGAGACGCTGATCCGCGGCATGTACGGGTACTGGCGAAAAGTCATGGAAGCACCGGAGCAGAACGAAGGAGGTGCCGCATGAGCGCCCTCGACAAAGTCGACTTCGACACCTGGCAGGCGCTGCAGCAGCTCTACAGCGACTACGCCTCGGCCGTCGACAGCGGCGACTGGGACCTGTGGCCGTTTTTTTTCACAACGGACTGCGTCTACAAGCTGCAGCCGCGCGAGAACCACGAGCGCGGATTCCCGCTGTCGACGCTGGCCTTCGACAGCCAGGCCATGCTGCGCGACCGCGTGTATGGCATCAAGGAAACCCTGTTCCACGATCCCTACTACCAGCGGCACGTGGTGGGGGCGCCGGTCGTTCGGCAGATCGACGACCAGGGCCGACTGCACTGCGAGGCCAACTACGCCGTGTTCCGCACCAAGCTCGATGGACCGAGCACGGTGTTCAACGTGGGGCGCTATCTGGACATCGTGGCGAAGACGTCCGACGGCCTGAAGTTTGCGCAACGTCTCTGCGTCTACGACAGCGAGATGATCCCCAACTCCATCATCTACCCCATCTGAACAGGACGGCTTTCATGAGCAACTGGACCGACGTGGCCGCCGAGGCCGATCTGTTCGAAGGCGCGGGCATCCCGGTGGCGCCGGGCGGGCGCGACATCGCGCTGTTCGCGGTGGAGGGCGAGGTGTTCGCCACCGACAACCTCTGCACCCACGGCAACGCCAGGCTGTGCGACGGCTTCGTGGAGGGCCACGAGATCGAATGCCCGTTCCACCAGGGCCGCTTCGACCTGCGCACGGGCGACGCGACGCTGCCGCCCTGCACCCAGCCGATCAGGACATGGCCGGTGAAGGTGGAGGGCGGGCGGGTGCTACTGGACCTGGGCTGAGCGCGCCAGCAGCATCGCGTCGCCGTAGCTGAAGAAGCGGTAGCCCTGCGCCACTGCGTGGCGGTAGAGCGCCATCACGTGCTCGTACCCGGCGAAGGCGCTGACCAGCATCATCAGCGTGCTCTTGGGCAGGTGGAAGTTGGTCACCAGCACATCCACCACGCGAAAGCGAAAGCCGGGCGTGATGAAGATGTTGGTGTCGCCCTGCAGCTCGCCGGTTTTCGCCCAGCTCTCCAGCGTGCGCACCGTGGTCGTGCCCACCGCGACCACACGGCCGCCGCGCGCGTGGCAATCGGTGATGGCCTGAACCGTAGCTGGCGGAATGGCGTAGCGCTCGTGGTGCATCACGTGCTCTTCGATGCGCTCGGTCTTCATCGGCGCGAAGGTGCCGGCACCCACGTGCAGCGTCACGCTGGCGCGCTGCACGCCGCAGGCTTCCAGCGCAGACAACACGCCTTCGTCGAAGTGGAGCGCCGCGGTGGGTGCGGCCACGGCGCCGGGCACGCGCGCGAACACAGTCTGGTAGCGGCGTTCGTCCTCGGCGTCGTCGCCGTGTGTGATGTAGGGCGGCAGCGGCACATGGCCGTGGCGCGCCATCAGCGTGTACGGGTCTTCGCCGGCGGGGCCTTCGAGCCGCAGGCGGAACAGCTGGCCCTGCTCGTCGGGCCAGCGGCCGATGAACACCGCGTCGAAGCCACCGCCTTTGAGGCCGCCCGCCAGGTGCAGGCGACCGCCGGGCAGGGGTTTCTTGCTCACCCGCAGGTGGCCGACGACCTCGTTGGCCGAGCCGTCCAGCGACTCGTGCGGCAGCAGCACGCGCTCGATCAGCAGCTCCAGCTTGCCGCCACTGGCTTTTTCGCCAAACAGACGGGCTTTCACGACTTGTGTGTCGTTGAACACCAGCAGGTCGCCCGGCTGCAGCAGGCCGGGCAGCTCGCGGAAGATGCGGTCCACCGGCTGCGGCCCGGTGCCGTCGAGCAGGCGCGAGGCGCTGCGTTCGGCGGCCGGGTGCTGGGCGATCAGGTGCTCGGGGAGGTTGAAATCGAAGTCGGCGACGGTGAAGTGGCGAGCCGAAGAAGGCGAAGAAGAAGTCATGCTGCTTGAGGGCCGGACGGGGCCCGTTCCAAGTGGGTATGGATGGAAATACAGGCAGAATTCTCCCATGCCCGACGCACCGTCCACCGTACCGCGCAAGGAACTCTCTGCTCCGCAGAAAGCCATGCACAAGCTCGGCCTGGTGCGCGACATCGACCTGGCGCTGCACCTGCCGCTGCGCTACGAAGACGAGACCCGCATCGTCACCCTGCACGACGCGCGCGACGGCGAGGTGGTGCAAGTCGAGGGCGTGGTGACGAAGCAGGACATCCAGTACCGGCCGCGCCGCCAGCTGCTGGTGACACTGGACGACGGCAGCGACACCTGCACCCTGCGCTTCTTCAGCTTCTACCCCTCGCACCAGAAGACCCTGGCGGTCGGCGCGCGGGTGCGCGTGCGCGGCGAGGTGCGGGGCGGCTTCATGGGCAAGACCATGATGCACCCGGCCTTCCACGCGGCCGGCGGGGAACTGCCCGAGGCGCTGACCCCCGTCTACCCCACCAGCGCCCAGCTGCCGCAGGCTTATCTGCGCAAGGCCGTGGTGTCGGGCCTCAAGCGCGCCGAACTCAGCGAAACCCTGCCGCAGCCGGTGCTGACCTCGCTGCAGGACACGCTGCGGGGGTTGCGTGCGCCGCTGATGTCGCTGCGCCAGGCGCTGGAATACCTGCACCACCCGGGACCGGACGTGTCGCTCGCCGCGCTGGAAGACCGCAGCCACCCGGCTTGGCAACGGCTCAAGGCCGAGGAGCTGCTGGCGCAGCAGCTCTCGCAGCTGCAGGCCAAGCGCGAGCGCGACGCGCTGCGTGCGCCAGCGCTGCAGACGGCGCCTGGTGGCCTGCACGAACAGTTGCTGGCGGCCCTGCCGTTTGCGCTGACCGCCGCCCAGCGCCGCGTGGGCGAAGAGATCGCGCGCGACCTGCATCGCCAGGTGCCCATGCACCGCCTGCTGCAGGGCGACGTGGGCTCGGGCAAGACCGTGGTGGCCGCGCTCGCCGCCGCGATCGCCATCGACAGCGGCTGGCAGTGCGCACTGATGGCGCCGACCGAGATCCTGGCCGAACAGCATTTCGCCAAGCTGATCGGCTGGCTGGAACCGCTGCTCGAACCCCTGGGCAAGCGCGTGGCCTGGCTCACCGGCAGCCAGAAGAAAAAGCAGCGCAGCGAGATGCTCGAACTCATCGCCAGCGGTGAGGCGGCGCTGGTGGTCGGCACGCACGCCGTGATCCAGGACCAGGTGCAGTTCAAAAACCTCGCGCTGGCCATCATCGACGAGCAGCACCGCTTCGGTGTGGCGCAGCGGCTGGCGCTGCGCAGCAAGATGGGGGGCGCCGAGCTGGGGGCCGGGGAACCGCACCTGCTCATGATGTCGGCCACGCCCATTCCGCGCACCCTTGCGATGAGCTACTACGCCGACCTGGATGTCTCGACCATCGACGAGCTGCCGCCGGGCCGCACGCCCATCGTGACCAAGGTGGTGTCCGACAGCCGCCGCCACGAGGTGATCGAGCGCATCCACGCCCAGGTGACCGAGGGCCGGCAGGTTTACTGGGTCTGCCCGCTGATCGAAGAAAGCGAGGCCATCGATCTGTCGAACGCCACGGAAACCCATGCGGAATTGAGTCAGCTGCTGCCGGGCGTGCTCGTCGGCCTGCTGCACTCGCGCATGCCGGTGGCCGAGAAGAAGGCGGTGATGAGTCTGTTCAGCGGCGGCCACATGGGCGTGCTGGTCTCGACCACCGTGATCGAGGTGGGGGTGGACGTGCCCAATGCCTCGCTGATGGTGATTGAGCACGCCGAGCGCTTCGGCCTGAGCCAGCTGCACCAGCTGCGTGGGCGGGTGGGGCGCGGGGCGGCCGCCTCGGCCTGCGTGCTGCTCTACACACCCAACGAAGGCGGTCGGCTGGGCGAAACCGCCCGCGAGCGCCTCAAGGCCATGGCCGAGACCAACGACGGTTTCGAGATCGCCCGGCGCGACCTAGAAATCCGTGGACCGGGAGAGTTCCTGGGAGCGCGCCAGTCCGGTGCGCCATTGCTGCGCTTCGCCGACCTGGCGACCGACACCCACCTGCTGGAATGGGCGCGCGCGGCGGCGGCCGAGATGCTCACCCGCTTCCCGGAAGCGGCCGAGCGGCATGTGGGCCGCTGGCTCGGGACAAAGGCCGAGTACCTGAAGGCCTGAACGGATTTGCTATCGATGTCGGGCGCAAAATAGCGGCATGACATTGACGGAACTGAAATACATCGTGGCCGTGGCGCGCGAGAAGCACTTCGGCAAGGCCGCCGAGGCCTGTTTCGTGTCGCAGCCCACGCTGTCCGTGGCGATCAAGAAGCTCGAGGAGGAGCTGGAGCTCAAGATCTTCGAGCGCAATGCCAGCGAGATCGCGGTCACGCCGCTGGGCGAGCAGATCGTGCGGCAGGCGCAGACCGTGCTGGAGCAGGCCGCCGCGATCAAGGAGATCGCCAAGCGCGGCAAAGACCCGCTGGCCGGCCCGCTCAAGCTGGGTGTGATCTACACCATCGGCCCCTACATCCTGCCGGCGCTGGTGCGTCAGGTGATCGAGCGCACGCCGCAAATGCCGCTGATGCTGCAGGAGAACTTCACCGTCAAGCTGCTGGAGCAGCTGCGCCTGGGCGAGATCGACTGCGCCATCCTGGCCGAGCCCTTCCCGGACACCAACCTCGCCATCGCGCCGCTCTACGACGAGCCCTTCATGGCCGCCGTGCCGGCCAGCCACCCGCTGGCCAAGCGCAAGGCCATCACCACCGACGAAATCAAGAACGAGACCATGCTGCTGCTGGGCACCGGCCACTGTTTCCGCGACCATGTGCTGGAGGTCTGTCCCGAGTTCGCGCGCTTCTCCAGCGACACCGAAGGCATCCGCAAGAGCTTCGAAGGCTCCTCGCTGGAGACCATCAAGCACATGGTGGCGGCCGGCATGGGCGTGACCCTGGTGCCGCGCCTGTCGGTGCCCCGTTCGGCGCTCGACGGTTCGGCCGACCACTCGCAGGACATGGGCGATGCCGCCTTCGTGCACTACCTGCCGTTCGACGGCGACCCGCCGACGCGGCGCGTGGTGCTGGCCTGGCGGCGCAGCTTCACCCGCTACGAAGCCATCGCCGAACTGCGCAACGCCATCTACGCCTGCGAGCTGCCGGGCGTCCATCGTTTGTCATGAGTACCTCCGTGTTGCCCGAATCGCGCCCGTCCAAGCTGGCGCTCTACCTCGACCTGATCCGCTGGAACCGGCCCGCCGGCTGGCTGCTGCTGCTCTGGCCCTCGCTGTCGGCGCTGTGGATTGCGGCCCAGGGTTTTCCGGGCTGGCATTTGCTGGTGGTGTTCGTGCTGGGCACCATCCTGATGCGCAGCGCGGGCTGCTGCGTCAACGACGTGGCCGACCGCGAGTTCGACAAACACGTCAAGCGCACCGCGCAGCGGCCCGTGACCAGCGGGCGGGTGGGCGTGAAGGAGGCGCTGGCGGTGGGCGGCGTGCTGGCCTTCGTGGCCTTCCTGCTGGTGCTGACCACCAACACCGCGACCATTGCCTGGTCGGTGCTCGGTCTGGTGCTCTCGCTGATCTACCCCTACGCCAAACGCCATGTGTCCATGCCGCAGGCGGTGCTGGGCGTGGCCTTCAGCTTCGGCATTCCGATGGCGTTCGCCGCCGTGACCGAGGCCGTGCCCTGGCAAGCCTGGGCGCTGATGGCGGGCAACCTGTTCTGGGTGCTGGCCTACGACACCGAATACGCCATGGTGGACCGCGACGACGACCTGAAGATCGGCATGAAGACCTCGGCCATCACGCTGGGCGACGCCGACGTTCCGGCGATCATCGCGTTCTACCTCGTGTTCCTGGGCGTCTGGACCGCCGTGCTCTGGGGTCTGGTGAATCCGCTGGTCTGGGGCGCGATGCTGGTGGTGGCGCTGGCCCAGGTCGTCTGGCACTGGCGGCTCATCAAGGACCGCACCCGCGAAGGCTGCTTCAAGGCCTTCCGCCTGAACCACTGGCTGGGGTTCACGGTGTTTGTGGGTGTGGTGCTCGGGTTGGTGTGACGTGCGATGCGTTTCAGTCGCGGCGCTTCTTCGGCCCACGGAGGCGCCGTGCCCTGCTCCGCGGCTGTCCCCCGGCGGCTGGAGCCGCCTCCTCCTTTATGCCGCTGCGCAGGGCACACCGTTCCCGTGGGTCGCCCTTCAGCTGCGGAATCAGACGTCCAACGTTGAAGCTGAGCCGCGAGCGGCGGCCCTGCCGACGCGAGTTGGCTCGAGTGGTTAGGCATCTTGCACACGACTCTTCAGGAATTTTGTGGCGTGCCGCAGCCGCTTCTCGGTCAGCATTTCCCAGTGTTGAACCATCCTAAGCGCCACCACTCCTGCTTCCATTCCCCGAATATTCACGGCCTCGTCGACAAGGGAAAAACCGCTCTTGCTCCTGAGAGAGCCCTTCGACCGAATCCATCCTCTTTCTCGCTCCGCGGACCAGACGGAATGGACAATCTTGTTCCGGTACTCCTCTGCCGCGTAGAGTGCTGCTCGCGCCACCGAAATTGGTACACCGTAGTGGTGCTTGGCCCGCCGTGGAAAGAGCTCGCAGAGCAAATCAACTTTCTGCTTGTAGCTCATCGCGCGGCCAGGACGACATGACGATCTTCAAGGACTTTCATCTGAAGAAGTCCAGTCAGCGCCTCAGCAACCCACAGTTCTACTACCTGAAACGTGACGACGGTCTCTCCGATTGCACGGAATAGCCGGTCTCGGCGCTCGGCGCTCAAGGATGAATGGGTCATGGTGATCGGTGATGCCTAACTTTGATTAGAACCGGCAAAGCACCGAATGCCCACAGTCGCTGCCGTTAAAAAAGTAGATTGAAACTTGCGAAAAGTTATTGAAATCAACCAGTTGGCTCACGCTGACCGGTCGGGGAGCAGATATATCAGATTCGACAACCCCGACCAAGTCCGAGACAAATCACCGTGATACCAGTCAGACCAGACGATCACATTGCCAGTCTGCGTTGGCTTTCACGGTTGAACTCCAATTCGTTACTGATCGCTGCGACCGGGATGGCTGTTTCACGGACGTCTGCCATATGCCTGCTACGGGTCGATTCCGGTCTTCGCCCGCCAATCCCACTCGCGGATGCGGTGTGCTCTGCGCAGCGGCATCAAGGAGGAGGCGGCTCCGGCCGCCGGGGGACAGCTGCGGAGCAGAGCGCACTGCATCCAAGACTATTTCCCGAATTCCCGACCCAGTTCGGCCGCACGGGTCTGCGCGGCGACCAGCGCCTTCTCGAACAGTGCCTTCATGTCCGATCCTTCCATCGACGTGATGGCCGCGTAGGTCGTGCCGCCCTTGGAGGTGACCCGCTCGCGCAGCAGCTGCGGCGGGTCGTCCGAGCGCTGGGCCAGGGTGGCCGCGCCGACGAACGTGCCCACAGCCAGCTGGTAGGCCACCTCGGGCGCCAGTCCCATGCGGGCGCCCGCGTCGCGCATGGCTTCGAGGAAATAGAACACATAGGCCGGGCCGGAGCCCGAGAGTGCGGTCACGGCGTCCAGATCGGCTTCGACGTTCACCCAGACCAGTTCGCCCGTCGTGCGCACCACGCGCTCGACCAGGGCCTTGTCGTCGGCCTTGACGGCGGCGCGCGCCATCAGGCCGGTCATGCCCAGGCCGACCAGGGCGGGGGTGTTGGGCATAGCGCGCACGATGCGCTCGCTGCCCAGCCAGGCGGCGATGCTCTCGCTGGTGATGCCGGCGGCCACGCTCAGGTGCAGCGCACCTTCGACATGGGCGCGGGCCGCGGCGGCGGCGTCCTTGAAAGTCTGCGGCTTGACGGCCCAGACCACGAGATCCGAGGGCCTCAGCTCCGCGCTGGCAGCGGACAGCACGGCCATGCCGGGGAACTGTTGCGCCAGCTTCGCGCGCTGCTCGTCCCAGGGCTCGACCACCTGCAGGGCGCTGGCGGGGTGGCCCTGGCGGACCAGGCCGCCGATGATGGCGCTGGCCATGTTGCCGCCGCCGATGAAGGTGATGAGGGGATGAGTGGACATGTTCATGCCGGAATTGTCGCCGCCCCCGGTGCTCAGGGCGCTGTCGTCTGCCTGACCGCGTGCTCCCACTCGGCCATCTTTTCGGCGGCGCGCTCGCGTGAGAGCGTCGGATGGAACACCCGCTCGGCGCGCCACTGTTTCGAGAGTTCGTCGAGTCCGGCGTAGACCCCGCACTGCAGGCCCGCGAGGTAGGCGGCGCCCAGCGCGGTGGTCTCGATCACGGCCGGCCGCACCACCGGGATGCCCAGCAGGTCGGCCTGGATCTGCATCAGCAGGTCGTTGACGCAGGCGCCGCCGTCCACGCGCAGCTCGGCCACCGGCACGCCGCCGCTGGCGACCGCGTCGCGGCTCATGGCGTCGAGCAGGGCCGCGCTCTGGAAGGCGATGCTCTCCAGCGCGGCGCGTGCGATGTGGGCGATGGTGCTGCCGCGCGTGAGGCCGACGATGGCGCCGCGGCTCTCGGGCTGCCAGTAGGGCGCGCCCAGGCCGGTGAAGGCCGGCACCATGATCACACCGCCGGCGTCGGGCACGCTCTCGGCCAGCGCCTGCACCTCGCTGCTGGATGGGATCGCACGCAGGCCGTCGCGCAACCACTGCACCACGGCGCCGCCGATGAACACGCTGCCCTCGAACGCGTACTGCGGTTGGCCCGGCGGCTGCGCGGCGGCGGTGGTGATCAGGCCGTTCTGGCTGGTCTGGAAGCGTTCGCCGTTGTGCATCAGCATGAAGCAGCCGGTGCCGTAGGTGTTCTTGGCCATGCCGGCGCTGAAGCAGGCCTGGCCGAACAGCGCGCTCTGCTGGTCGCCGGCCACGCCGCCAATCACCAGCGGGCCGCCCAGCCATTCGGCGCGCACCTCGCCGAAATGTGCGCTGGAGGGCAGGGCGGTGGGCATCATGGCCGCGGGAATCGTCATGGCCGCCAGCAGTTCCTCGTCCCAGCGCTGGTTGTGCACGTTGAACAGCATGGTGCGGGCGGCGTTGCTGTGGTCGGTCACGTGGGCCGCGCCGCCGGTGAGTTGCCAGATCAGCCAGCTGTCCACCGTGCCGAAGGCCAGCTCGCCGGCTTCGGCCTGGGCGCGCGCGCCGGGCACGTGGTCCAGGATCCACTGCAGCTTGGTGCCCGAGAAATAGGCGTCGATGCGCAGGCCGGTCTTCTGCAGCACCGGCTCGGACAGGCCGCGTTCGCGCAGCGCGGCACAGGTGCTCTCCGCGCGGCGGTCCTGCCAGACGATGGCGTTGTAGACCGGCTCGCCGGTCTTGCGGTTCCACACCACGGTGGTCTCGCGCTGGTTGGTGATGCCCACCGCGCGGATGTCGGCCGCTTTAAGGCCGGCCTTGGCCAGCGCCTCGCGCGCCGTCTCCAGCTGTGTGGTCCAGAGGTCGCGCGGATCGTGTTCGACCCAGCCCGGCTGCGGGTAGATCTGGCGGAACTCGCGCTGCACCATCGCGACGACATGGCCGTCGCGGTCGAACACGATGCTGCGCGAACTGGAGGTGCCCTGGTCCAGGGCCAGCAGATAGCTCATGGGATGTCTCGTCTCTTGGGGGGCTCGAATGAATCAGGCGGCGTCGCGGCCGGCCACCACGCACTCCACATCGCCTTGCGTCAGCAGGGCATCGAAGGGCGGCGGGGGCGGCTCGTCGGTGAACACCACGTCCACCTCGTCCAGCCGCGCCAGCTCCACCATCGCCGGGCGGTTGAACTTGCTGTGGTCGGCCGCCAGCCAGACCTCGCGCGACTGGCCAATGATGGTGCGCGCGACCTTCACTTCGCGGTAGTCGAAGTCGCGCAGCGTGCCGTCGGCCTCGATGCCGCTGATGCCGATCAGGCCGATGTCGACCTTGAACTGGCGCATGAAATCCACCGTGGCCTCGCCGACGATGCCCTGGTCGGCACCGCGCACCTGACCACCGGCCACGATCACTTCGCAGCTGGGGTTGGCGCTCAGCAGGGCGGCCACATGCAGGTTGTTGGTGATGACGCGCAGGCCCTGGTGCTGCATCAGCTCGCGCGCCACGGCCTCGATGGTGGTGCCGATGTTCAGGATCAGCGAGCAGCCGTTGGGCACGCGCTGGGCGATGGCCCGGGCGATGCGGGTCTTGGCGTCGGACTCCATGGCCTGGCGCTGCCGGTAGGCGATGTTTTCGGTGGTGGAGCCGGGCAGGCGCACGCCACCATGGAAGCGCGAGAGCAGGCCGGCTTCGGCCAGGCGCTGCACGTCGCGGCGCACGGTCTGCAGGGTGACGCCGAAACGTTCGGCCAAGGCTTCGATGGTCTGCGGGCCATGGGTGCGCACCACGTCCAGCAGGTGGGTGTGTCGGGGAGCCAGGTTCATGAACAGCGTGCGGTCGGGAACATCGGTGCTCCGAACATAACGGAAAAGGATATGAGGCCGTTAAGGGTAAGTACCGAATCAAGAAGAACAAAAACGAACAATAGAATCGGCGAAACGAAAATAAAACAACAGGCCCGCGGGCCCCTTTCTGGACATCGAATGCAGTTATCCCTGGAGCAGGTGGGCAAGACGGTCGGGCCTTCGGTCCACCTCCACCCCATGAGTCTGAGTCCGGCACCGGATGCCGTCACGGTGCTGCTGGGTGCGACGCAGGCGGGCAAGACCAGCCTGATGCGCCTCATGGCCGGTCTGGACGTGCCGACCTCGGGCCGTGTGCTCGTGGACGGGCGCGACGTCACGGGCACACCGGTGCGCGAGCGCAACGTCGCCATGGTCTACCAGCAGTTCATCAACTACCCGTCGATGACAGTGTTCGACAACATCGCCTCGCCGCTCAAGCTCGGTGGCCGGCCGCGGGCCGAGATCGACCGGCGCGTGCGCGAGCTGGCGGCGCGGCTGCACATCGAGGTGTTCCTCGACCGCCTGCCGGCCGAACTCTCGGGCGGGCAGCAGCAGCGTGTGGCGCTGGCGCGCGCGCTGGCCAAGAACGCGCCCCTGATGCTGCTGGACGAACCGCTGGTGAACCTGGACTACAAGCTGCGCGAGGAGCTGCGCGAAGAACTGACCCAGCTGTTCGCCGCCGGCGACTCCACCGTGGTCTACGCCACCACCGAGCCGGGTGAAGCGCTGCTGCTGGGTGGCTACACGGCGGTGCTCGACCAGGGCGAGCTGCTGCAGTACGGCCCCACGGCCGAGGTGTTCCACCGGCCGAAGTCGCTGCGCGTGGCGCGCGCCTTCAGCGACCCGCCGATGAACCTGCTGGCGGCCGAGGTGGCCGAGGTCGGCGTGCAGCTGCGGGGTGGTCCGCTGCTGGCGGTGGATCTGCCGCAACACGCCTCCCGTGCGCTGACGCTGGGCGTGCGCGCCAGCGCGGTGCGCGTGGCGCCGCGTCCGGGCGATGTGGCCTTGGCCGGTCAGGTCGAGCTGGCCGAAATCTCGGGCTCCGACACCTTTGTGCACGTGCACACCGCGGTCGGCGAGATCGTGGCCCAGCTCACCGGCGTGCATGAGCTCTCCCTGGGCAGCGCGATCACGCTGCACGTGAACCCGGCGCAGGTCTACGCCTTCGACCAATCCGGCGACCTGCTGGTGGCGCCGCAACGCGCGAAGGGAGTCTGAGATGGCCCGCATTCACCTCGACCTCGCCCACTCGTACCGCCCGAACCCGAAGGAAGACAGCGACTACGCGCTGCTGCCGCTGAAGATGAGCTTCGAGGATGGTGGCGCCTATGCGCTGCTCGGCCCCTCGGGCTGCGGCAAGACCACCATGCTCAACATCATGTCGGGCCTGCTGGTGCCCTCGCACGGCTCGGTGACGTTCGACGGCAAGGACATGACGCGCGCCACGCCGCAGGAGCGCAACATCGCCCAGGTGTTCCAGTTCCCGGTCATCTACGACACCATGACCGTGGCCGAGAACCTGGCCTTTCCGCTGAAGAACCGCCAGGTGCCGGCGCAGCAGATCAAGACCCGCGTCGGCCAGATCGCCGAGATGCTGGAGATGAGCCACCAGCTGGACATGCGCGCAGCCGGCCTTTCGGCCGACCAGAAGCAGAAGATCTCGCTCGGCCGCGGCCTGGTGCGGCCCGACGTGTCGGCGGTGCTGTTCGACGAGCCACTCACGGTGATCGACCCGCACCTGAAGTGGCAGCTGCGGCGCAAGCTCAAGCAGATCCACCACGAGCTCAAACTCACGCTGATCTACGTCACCCACGACCAGGTGGAGGCGCTGACCTTCGCCGACCAGGTGGTGGTGATGACGCGTGGCAAGGTGGTGCAGCTGGGCACGCCCGACGCGCTGTTCGAGCGGCCCGCGCACACCTTCGTCGGTCACTTCATCGGCTCGCCGGGCATGAACTTCCTGGAGGCGCAGGCCGCGGGCGGACAGCTGCGGCTCGGCGGCCAGCAACTGGCGGCGCCGCAGGCGCTGCCCGAGGGCGCGCTTCGCCTGGGCATCCGCCCCGAGTACCTGGCGCTGGCGCCCGCCGGTGCCGCGGACTCGCTGCCCGCCACGGTGCAGAAGGTGCAGGACATCGGCACCTACTTCCTGGTCACGCTGGACGCAGCGGGCCAGACGCTCAAGGCCCGTCTGGCACCGGACGCCGCGCTGCCCGCGGTGGGCGACCAGGTCGGTGCCCGGGTCCTGGGTGAACACACCTGCTTCTACAAGAACGAGGAGCTCGTTGCATGAGCACCACGACCAAACCCGTCAACCAGAAAGCCTGGTTCCTGATCCTGCCCGTCTTCATCTGCGTGGCCTTCTCGGCCATCCTGCCGCTGATGACGGTGGTGAACTACTCGGTGCAGGACATCATCTCGCCCGAGCGCCGCGTTTTCGTCGGCACCGAATGGTTCGCGCAGGTGATGCGCGACGAGGACCTGCACGCCGCGCTGTGGAACCAGATGAAGTTCTCCATGGCCGTGCTGGCGGTGGAGATTCCGCTGGGCATCGCGCTGGCGCAGGCCATGCCGGCCCAGGGCTGGAAAGCCTCGGCCACGCTGGTGATCGTCGCGCTGTCGCTGCTGATTCCGTGGAACGTGGTCGGCACCATCTGGCAGATCTTCGGCCGCGCCGACATCGGTCTGCTCGGCCACACGCTGGAACAGCTGGGCATCGAATACAGCTACACCGGCGACGCCACCCACGCCTGGCTGACGGTGCTGTTGATGGACGTGTGGCACTGGACGCCGCTGGTCGCGCTGCTGGCCTACGCCGGCCTGCGCAGCATTCCCGACGCGTACTACCAGGCCGCGCGCATCGACGGCGCCAGCAAGCTGGCCGTGTTCCGCTACATCCAGCTGCCCAAGATGCGCGGCGTGCTGATGATCGCGGTGCTGCTGCGCTTCATGGACTCTTTCATGATCTACACCGAGCCCTTCGTGCTCACCGGCGGCGGCCCGGGCAACGCCACCACCTTCCTGAGCCAGTACCTCACGCAGAAGGCGGTCGGCCAGTTCGACCTCGGTCCGGCCGCCGCGTTCTCCCTGATCTATTTCCTCATCATCCTGCTGTTCTGCTTCGTGCTCTACAACTGGATGCAAAGCCTCGGCCAGGCCGAGAAGGAAGGAGCCGGCCATGCATGAACGGCGTTTTCACAAGCGATCCCTGTTCCTGATCGCCTACCTGGTCTTCGCACTGCTGCCCATCTACTGGATGGTCAACATGAGCTTCAAGACCAACCAGGAGATCCTCAGCAGCTTCAGCCTCTGGCCGCAGTCCTTCACCTGGGACAACTACAAGCTGATCTTCACCGACGAGAGCTGGTACTCGGGCTACATCAACAGCCTGATCTACGTCTGCATCAACACCGTGATCTCGCTGACCGTGGCGCTGCCGGCGGCCTACGCCTTCAGTCGCTACAGCTTCCTGGGCGACAAGCACGTGTTCTTCTGGCTGCTGACCAACCGCATGACGCCGCCGGCCGTGTTTCTGCTGCCCTTCTTCCAGCTCTACACCACGGTGGGGCTGATGGACACGCACATCGCGGTGGCGCTGGCGCACCTGCTGTTCAACGTGCCGCTGGCGGTGTGGATTCTCGAAGGCTTCATGTCGGGCATCCCGCGCGAGATCGACGAGACCGCCTACATCGACGGCTACAGCTTCCCGCGCTTCTTCATCACCATCTTCCTGCCGCTGATCAAGGCCGGCGTGGGTGTAGCGGCGTTCTTCTGCTTCATGTTCAGCTGGGTTGAGCTGCTGATGGCGCGCACGCTGACCAGCGTCAACGCCAAGCCCATCGTCGCCACCATGACGCGCACCGTCAGTGCCAGCGGCATGGACTGGGCGACGCTGGCCGCCGCAGGGGTGCTGACCATCGTGCCGGGGGCGATCGTGATCTGGTTCGTTCGGCACTACATTGCCAAGGGCTTTGCCATGGGGAGGGTGTGATGTTCGAGTGGATGGCATGGACCACGCCGGTGGCCGTCTTTTTTACCTGCATCGTGCTGATGCTGATCGGCATGACCGTGTGGGAGGTTCGCTCTCCCACCACCTTGCGCAAGGGCTTTCTTCCGATGGCCACCACGCGCGGCGACCGGCTCTTCATCGGCCTGCTGCTGGCGGCCTACATCAACCTGGTCTTCGTAGGCGCGGCCGAGTGGATGGCCGAGCTGATGGCGCTGGACGAGCCGCCCAGCGTGTGGATCAGCTTCGTGCTGTCCATGCTGACCCTGGTGCTGGTGATGCGCAAAGGCTGAACCGATTCGAGGGAATACGGCCCGGCGCTGCCCCGGGGCCGTGGTCACCCAGAGCCATGTGGGGCAGCGTTCACATCAACCCGAGAGAAGGAGACACGATGAAATTGCGATACAACGCGCTCGCGCTGGCCGCGATCTGCGCCCTGGGCAGCCACGCGGCCTGGGCCGACGAGGCCGCCGCCAAGAAGTGGGTCGACAGCGAGTTCCAGCCGTCCACGCTCAGCAAGGACCAGCAGCTGGCCGAGATGAAGTGGTTCATCGACGCTGCCAAGAAGCTGCAGGCCAAGGGCGTGAAGGAGATCTCGGTGGTCTCCGAGACCATCACCACCCACGAGTACGAGTCCAAGACCCTGGCCAAGGCCTTCGAGGAAATCACCGGCATCAAGGTCAAGCACGACCTGATCCAGGAAGGCGACGTGGTCGAGAAGCTGCAGACCTCGATGCAGTCGGGCAAGAGCATCTACGACGGCTGGATCAGCGACTCCGACCTGATCGGTACCCACTACCGCTACGGCAAGGTGCTGAACCTGACCGACTACATGGGCGGCGCGGGCAAGGAGTGGACCAACCCCGGCATCGACATCAAGGACTTCATCGGCACCAAGTTCACCACCGCACCCGACGGCAAGCTGTACCAGCTGCCCGACCAGCAGTTCGCCAACCTGTACTGGTTCCGCGCCGACCTGTTCGAGCGCAAGGACCTCAAGGACAAGTTCAAGGCCAAGTACGGCTACGACCTGGGCGTGCCGCTGAACTGGAGCGCCTACGAGGACATCGCCGAGTTCTTCACGAACGACGTCAAGACCATCGACGGCAAGGCGATCTACGGCCACATGGACTACGGCAAGAAGGACCCGTCGCTGGGCTGGCGCTTCACCGACGCCTGGCTGTCCATGGCCGGCACTGCCGACATCGGCGCGCCCAACGGCCTGCCGATCGACGAATGGGGCATCCGCGTCGCGGCCGACAAGTGCACGCCGGTGGGCGCCTCGGTCGAGCGCGGCGGCGCCACCAACTCGCCGGCGGCCGTCTACGCGCTGACCAAGTACGTCGACTGGATGAAGAAGTACGCGCCCAAGGAGGCCACCGGCATGACCTTCGGCGAAGCCGGCCCGGTGCCAGCCCAGGGCCAGATCGCGCAGCAGATCTTCTGGTACACGGCCTTCACCGCCGACATGACCAAGAAAGGCCTGCCGGTCGTCAACGCCGACGGCACGCCGAAGTGGCGCATGGCCCCCGGCCCGAACGGTCCGTACTGGAAGCAGGGCATGCAGAACGGCTACCAGGACGTGGGCAGCTGGACCTTCTTCAAGGACCACGACGCCAACAAGACCGCCGCCGCCTGGCTCTACGCCCAGTTCGTGACCGCCAAGACCACCTCGCTGAAGAAGACCATCGTCGGCCTGACCCCCATCCGCGAGTCCGACATCCAGAGCAAGGCCATGACCGACATGGCGCCCAAGCTCGGTGGTCTGGTGGAGTTCTACCGCAGCCCGGCCCGCGTGGCCTGGTCCCCCACCGGCACCAACGTGCCCGACTACCCCAAGCTGGCCCAGCTGTGGTGGAAGAACGTGGCGCAGGCCGTCACGGGCGAGAAGACCCCGCAGGGTGCGATGGACAACCTGGCCAAGGAGATGGACGACGTGCTGGCCCGCCTGGAGCGCGCCGGCATGGCCCAGTGCCCGCCCAAGCTGAACAAGAAGGAAAGCGCCGACAAGTGGCTCTCCGACAAGTCGGCGCCGTGGAAGAAGCTGGCCAATGAGAAGCCGAAGGGCGAAACCATCAACTACCAGACCCTGCTGGACGCCTGGAAGGCCGGCAAGGTCCGCTGACCGGTTGTTGTCTTTTCGTCTGATGTGAAACCTCCGCACACACCCCCGCCGCGAGTGTGTGCGGCCATTCCCTGATTCATGAATCCCGCAGAACGCCTTCAGTCCCTGGCCCGTCAACCCCGGTTCGACCTGGTGGTGGTGGGTGGGGGCGCCACCGGCCTGGGTGTGGCGCTGGACGCGGCGCTGCGCGGTTTCTCCGTCGCCCTGTTCGAGTCACACGACTTCGCGGGCGGCACTTCGTCGCGCTCCACCAAGCTGCTGCATGGCGGCGTGCGCTATCTCGCACAGGGCAATGTGGCCCTGGTGCGGGAGGCGCTGGCGGAACGGGCCACCGTGCTGCGCATCGCGCCGCACCTTGCGCAGCCGCTGCCGTTCGTGATGCCCTCCTACGCCTGGTGGCAGACACCCTTTTACGGGGCCGGGCTCAAGCTGTACGACCTGATGGCGGGCCGCGCCGGCCTGGGGCGCACGGAATTCCTCAGCCGGGCCCAGACGCTGGCGGCCCTGCCTGGCGTCAATGCCGAAGGGCTCAAGGGCGGCGTGCAGTACTGGGACGGCCAGTTCGACGATGCGCGTCTGGCGCTGGCGCTGGCCCGAACCGCGCAGAACGCCGGCGCGCATCTGTTCAATTACGCGGAGGTAGAGGCGCTGGAGCGCCAGGGACAGACTTTTTCCGTGACCGTCCGTGACCGCCTGTCCGAGGACATCCGCCGGGTCGAGGCGGGGTGCGTGATCAACGCCACCGGGGTCTGGGTCGACGCGCTGCGGGCGCGCGCCGGGACGCCGGGCAGCGCGGGATCGGACCGCATGGTCAGCCCCAGCCAGGGGGTGCATGTGGTGGTGGACCGCGACTTCATGGGCGGGCACCATGCCTTGCTGGTGCCCAAGACGCGCGACGGCCGCGTCCTCTTTGCCGTGCCCTGGCTGGGCAAGCTGGTGCTGGGCACCACCGACACCCCGCGCCAGGACCTGCCGCGCGAGCCGCAACCCTTTGCCGAAGAGCTGGACTTCATCCTGGGTGAAGCGGCCCACGTGCTGCGCCGCCCCGTGCAACGCAAGGACATCCGCAGCGTCTGGGTCGGGCTGCGCCCTCTGGTGGCGCCGCCCAAAGACGACGGTGGCGGGACCAAGGTGCTGTCCAGGGAACACACCATCGTGGTCGAATCCAGCGGGCTGCTGACGGTCACCGGCGGCAAATGGACCACCTACCGCGCCATGGCGGACGACGTCATGGAGCGTTGCTTCGCGGCGGGGTTGCTGCCTCGCCGGTCCGGGGGGCAGACCGAGCGCCATGCGCTGGACGGAGCCCCCGCCGGCGGGCAGTCGGTGGTGCCGCTGCATGCCGGGCCGGGCCTTCACTTGTACGGGATGCACGCCGACGAGGTGCGTGCCTGCCCCGGTGCCGACCAATCCTTGGGCCTGGGTCTGACCGAAGCCATGGTGCGGTACGCGGTAAGAAGTGAGTATGCACACACCGTCGAGGATGTGCTGGCCCGTCGGTGGCGCGCCTTGTTCCTGGACGCGCGCGCTGCCGCCACGATGGGCCCCCGCGTGGCGGAGATCCTGGCGGAGGAGGGCTGTCAACAGCCGGCGCTGGGCGCGTTCGAGGCGCTGTGCGCCCGCTATCTGCCCGAGATGCCGGCGGTGTGAAACCGGTCGTGTCGACGGACAGTTGACAGGCTGGCCCGCCGGTGCAATAATCTGCGGCTTCGCTTTAAAAGGCGAAGCTTTCTGCCCAGCGACGCGGGCCACTCCTTGGGGTGGTTGGCTACGACGGGCCCAAGACTGATCACTTCCAGCCGTGGTGGCCAGAAGGATTCAAGTTGGGACTTAAATCAAATGATCCAAACGCAATCTCGACTCGATGTTGCTGACAACACGGGCGCCAAGTCCGTGATGTGCATCAAGGTGCTGGGCGGCTCCAAGCGCCGCTACGCCAGCGTGGGCGATGTCATCAAAGTCAGCATCAAGGAAGCAGCGCCCCGTGGCCGCGTCAAAAAAGGCGAGGTGTACAACGCTGTGGTGGTTCGCACCGCCAAGGGCATCCGTCGCCAGGATGGCGCCCTGATCAAATTCGACGGCAATGCCGCCGTGCTGCTCAACGCCAAGCTGGAGCCGATCGGCACCCGCATCTTCGGCCCGGTCACGCGTGAACTGCGTACCGAGAAGTTCATGAAGATCGTGTCCCTGGCGCCCGAGGTTCTCTGAGGATTCACCATGAACAAGATTCGTAAGGGCGACGAGGTCATCGTCATCGCCGGGCGCGACAAGGGCAAGCGCGGCAAGGTGCTTGAGCGCGCTTCCGACGACCGTGTGGTCGTTGAAGGCGTCAACATCGTCAAGAAGCACGCCAAGCCCAACCCCATGAAGGGTGTGACCGGCGGCATCGTCGAAAAGACCATGTCCATCCACCAGTCCAATGTGGCCATCTTCAATGGTGCCACGGGCAAGGCGGACCGCGTGGGCATCAAGCAGCTGGCCGACGGCAACAAGGTGCGCGTCTACAAGTCCAGCGGCGAAGAAATCAAGGTGGCATGACCATGACACGCTTTCAAGAAATCTACCGCGACAAGGTTGCGCCCGAGCTGACCCAGAAGTTCGGTTACAAGTCCCCGATGGAGGTGCCCCGCATCACCAAGATCACCCTGAACATGGGTGTGAGCGAGGCCGTGGCCGACAAGAAGATCATGGACAACGCCGTGGGCGACCTGACCAAGATCGCTGGTCAGAAGCCCGTGGTGACCAAGGCCAAGAAGGCCATCGCCGGCTTCAAGATCCGCGAGCAGCAGCCCATCGGTTGCATGGTGACCCTGCGTGGCGCCCGCATGTACGAATTCCTGGACCGTTTCGTCACCGTGGCCCTGCCGCGTGTGCGCGACTTCCGTGGTATTTCTGGCAAGGCTTTCGACGGCCGTGGCAACTACAACATCGGCGTCAAAGAACAGATCATCTTCCCCGAGATCGAGTACGACAAGGTCGATGCCCTGCGCGGCCTGAACATCAGCATCACGACAACCGCCAAGACCGACGAAGAGTGCAAGGCACTGCTGGCTGGTTTCCGTTTCCCGTTCAAGAACTGAGGTGGCGCGTGGCTAAACAAGCACTACTCCAACGTGAACTCAAGCGCGAGAAGCTCGCCGCCAAGTTCGCCAAGAAATACGCCGAACTGAAGGCGACCGCCAACGATGCCAAGCAAAGCGACGAAGCACGCGATGCCGCCCGTCTGGCGCTGCAGAAGCTGCCCCGCAACGCCAACCCGACCCGCCAGCGCAACCGCTGCGAGATCACCGGTCGTCCGCGCGGCACGTTCGCCTACTTCGGCCTGGCCCGTGCCAAGGTCCGCGAGATGGCCTTTGCCGGTGAGATCCCCGGCATCACCAAAGCCAGCTGGTAAGCCCTAGGAGAACCACAAATGAGCATGAGTGATCCTATCGCTGACATGTTGACCCGCATCCGCAACGCGCAGATGGTTGAAAAGACCACCGTGTCGATGCCGGCGTCCAAAGTCAAGGCGGCCATCGCCCAGGTCCTGAAGGACGAGGGCTACATCGACGGCTTCCAGGTGAAGAACGAAGGCGGCAAGAGCGAGCTCGAGATCGCCCTGAAGTACTACGCTGGCCGTCCGGTGATCGAGCGCATTGAGCGCGTGAGCAAGCCCGGCCTGCGCATCTACCGTGGCCGCGACGCGCTGCCCCAGGTGCAGAACGGTCTGGGTGTTGCCATCGTCACCACCCCCAAGGGTGTGATGACCGATCGCAAGGCCCGCGCCACCGGTGTCGGTGGTGAAGTCCTGTGTTACGTCGCCTGATGCGGGCATTGAGGAGCAACTGAAATGTCGCGTATTGGTAAACAGCCAGTCTCCGTCCCCGCAGGGGTCGAAGTGGCCGTCAAGGACGACCTGATCAATGTCAAGGGTGCTCTCGGTGCCCTGGCTCTGGCGCAGAACGCGCTGGTCAAGGTCGAGAACAACGCTGGTTCGCTGTCGTTCACTCCTGTGAACGACTCGCGCGAAGCCAACGCCATGTCCGGCACCATGCGTCAGCTGGTGAACAACATGGTGACCGGTGTGAGCAAGGGCTTCGAGAAGAAGCTGTCCCTGATCGGCGTGGGTTACAAGGCCCAGGCCCAGGGCACCAAGCTCAACCTGAACGTCGGTTACTCGCACCCGGTCGAGATCGAAATGCCCGCCGGCATCAAGGTCGAGACCCCGACACCGACCGAAGTCGTCATCAAGGGCGCTGACCGTCAGCGCGTGGGCCAGATCGCTTCCGAAGTGCGCGCCGTGCGCCCGCCCGAGCCCTACAAGGGCAAGGGCATCCGCTATGCGGATGAGAAGGTCGTGATCAAGGAAACCAAGAAGAAATAAGGACCAGGATCATGTTGACCAAAAAAGAGCAACGTCTCCGTCGGGCCCGTCAGACGCGCATCCGCATTGCGCAGCAAGGCGCCGTTCGCCTGACCGTGAACCGCACCAACCTGCACATCTACGCCAACGTCATTTCCGGCGACGGCGCCAAGGTGCTGGCTTCCGCCTCGACCGCCGAGGCCGAAGTGCGCGCCCAGCTGGGCGCAGCGGGCAAGGGTGGCAATGCCGCCGCTGCCGCCTTGATCGGCAAGCGCATTGCCGAGAAGGCCAAAGCCGCCGGCATCGAGAAAGTGGCGTTCGATCGTTCCGGTTTTGCCTACCACGGCCGTGTCAAGGCCCTCGCCGATGCGGCTCGTGAAGCCGGTCTGCAGTTCTGATCAGACGGGATACACAAAATGGCTAAATTTCAGGCAAACGTGAAGAACGAAGGCAACGACGACGGCCTGCGCGAGAAAATGATCGCGATCAACCGCGTGACCAAGGTGGTCAAGGGTGGTCGCATCCTCGGTTTCGCAGCACTGACCGTGGTCGGCGATGGCGATGGTCGCGTCGGCATGGGCAAGGGCAAGGCCCGCGAAGTGCCCGTGGCTGTGCAAAAGGCCATGGAACAGGCCCGCCGCAACATGATCAAGGTGTCGCTCAAGAGCGGTTCCCTGCACCACGCGGTGCATGGTGAGCACGGCGCCTCCAACGTCATGATGCTGCCCGCTGCCAAAGGTACCGGCATCATCGCCGGTGGCCCGATGCGTGCCGTGTTCGAGGTGCTCGGCATCACCGACGTCGTGGCCAAGAGCCACGGCTCGAGCAACCCCTACAACCTGGTGCGTGCCACGCTGGACGCTCTGAAGAATTCCACGACTCCCGCCGACGTGGCCGCCAAGCGCGGCAAGTCGGTGGAAGAGATCCTGGGCTGAAGGGAACGATCATGACCACTCAAAACACCGTCAAGGTTCAACTGGTGCGCAGCCCGATCGGCACCAAGCAATCTCACCGCGACACCGTGCGTGGCTTGGGCCTGCGCAAGCTCAACAGCGTGAGCGAGCTGCAGGACACGCCCGCCGTGCGCGGCATGATCAACAAGATCGCCTACCTGGTGAAGGTGCTCTAAGCGCCCGACCGAAGAGGACTCATTCGTCATGGAACTCAACACCATTCAACCCGCAGCGGGTGCCAAGCACGCCAAGCGCCGTGTCGGTCGTGGCATCGGCTCTGGCCTGGGCAAGACCGCCGGTCGCGGCCACAAAGGTCAGAAGTCTCGCTCCGGTGGCTACCACAAGGTCGGCTTCGAAGGCGGTCAAATGCCGCTGCAGCGCCGCCTGCCCAAGCGTGGCTTCAAGTCGGCGCAGCTCCAGTTCAACGCCGAAGTGACGCTGGCCGACCTGAACACGGTGGACGCTGCCGAGATCGATCTTCTGGTGCTCAAGCAGGCGGGCCTGGTGTCCCAGCTGGCCAAGCGCGTCAAGGTCATCAAGACCGGTGACATCACCCGCGCCGTCAAGCTCAAGGACATCGGTGCAACCGCCGGTGCCAAGGCTGCCATCGAGGCCGCTGGCGGCTCGCTGGCCTGATTCAGATCGCAAGCAAAAGGCAATCTGTGGCTACTGGCTCCACGACCCTGGCCAAAACGGGCAAGTTCGGCGACCTGCGTCGCCGGCTGGTGTTCCTGTTGCTGGCCTTGGTGGTTTACCGGATCGGTGCACACATCCCTGTGCCCGGGATCGACCCTGCACAGCTGGAACAGCTGTTCAAGGGGCAGCAGGGCGGCATCCTCAGCCTGTTCAACATGTTCTCGGGCGGGGCGCTGTCGCGCTTCACGGTGTTCGCTCTGGGGATCATGCCGTACATCTCTGCATCGATCATCATGCAGCTGATGACCTATGTGGTTCCGACCTTCGAGCAGCTGAAGAAAGAGGGCGAGGCCGGTCGTCGCAAGATCACTGCCTACACCCGGTACGGAACGCTGGGGCTGGCCATCTTTCAAGCCATGGGCATCGCCTTGGCGCTGGAGGGGCAGGCGGGCCTCGTGATCGATCCGGGACTTGCATTCCGCCTCACGGCGGTGGTGAGTCTGGTGGCGGGAACCATGTTCCTGATGTGGCTGGGTGAGCAGATCACCGAGCGCGGACTGGGCAATGGCATCTCGATTCTGATTTTTGCCGGTATTGCAGCGGGGCTGCCCAATGCGATCGGCGGGCTGCTGGAGCTTGTCCGCACGGGCGCCATGAACATCCTGGTGTCGCTGTTCATCATCGCGCTGGTGATTCTGGTGACCTACTTCGTGGTGTTCGTCGAGCGCGGTCAGCGCAAGATCCTCGTGAACTACGCACGCCGTCAGGTGGGCAACAAGGTGTACGGCGGTCAGTCGTCGCACCTGCCGCTCAAGCTGAACATGGCTGGTGTGATTCCGCCGATCTTCGCGTCGTCGATCATCCTGTTGCCGACCACGGTGGTGAGCTGGATCAGCACCGGTGATTCGACCCGCTGGTTGCGCGACATCGCCTCGGCGCTGTCGCCTGGCCAGCCGATCTATGTGGCTTTGTACGCCGCCGCGATCGTCTTCTTCTGCTTCTTCTACACGGCCCTCGTGTTCAACAGCCGCGAGACTGCCGACAACTTGAAGAAGAGTGGCGCTTTCATCCCCGGGATCCGTCCTGGGGATCAAACCGCCCGCTACATCGACAAGATCCTGCTGAGGCTGACGCTGGCTGGCGCCATCTATATCACCGCGGTCTGTCTGCTGCCCGAATTTCTGATCCTGAAGTACAACGTGCCGTTCTACTTCGGTGGTACCTCATTGCTGATCATCGTGGTGGTCACCATGGACTTCATGGCCCAGGTGCAGAACTACATGATGTCCCAGCAGTACGAATCACTGTTGAAAAAGGCCAACTTCAAATCCTGATGTCGGCGCTGTCGTATGGCCAAAGACGATGTGATTGAAATGCAGGGGGAGGTGGTTGAGAACCTCCCGAACGCAACCTTCCGGGTCAAACTGGAAAACGGACATGTGGTGCTCGGGCACATCTCCGGCAAGATGCGGATGCACTACATCCGGATCCTTCCCGGCGACAAGGTCAAGGTGGAACTGACCCCCTATGACCTGACTCGAGCACGAATCGTGTTCCGGGCGAAGTGACCTGTCGGCATTGAATGTTTTGGAATATCTAGGAGAAGACTATGAGAGTTTCGGCGTCGGTCAAGAAAATGTGCCGCAACTGTAAGATCATCAAGCGCAAGGGCGTCGTGCGAGTCATCTGCACCGACCCGCGCCACAAGCAGCGTCAAGGCTGATTCGGAAGTTCAGAGGAACCAACATGGCTCGTATTGCAGGCATCAACATTCCGCCTCACAAGCACGCCGAGATCGGCCTCACGGCAATCTTCGGTATCGGTCGCACGCGCGCTCGCAAGATCTGCGAAGCGTGTGGCATTGAGTACACCAAGAAGATCAAGGATCTGAGCGACGCTGAACTGGAAAAGGTTCGTGACCAGGTCGGCGCCTACACGATCGAAGGTGACCTGCGTCGCGAGACCACGATGAACATCAAGCGTTTGATGGACATCGGTTGCTACCGTGGTTTCCGTCACCGCCGTGGTCTGCCGGTGCGTGGCCAGCGCACCAAGACCAACGCTCGCACGCGCAAGGGTCCGCGCAAGGCCGCCCAGTCGCTCAAGAAATAATCGGTTGAAAGAAAATCATGGCTAAAGCTCCCAGCAGTTCGGCAGCGGCCCGCGTCCGCAAGAAGGTCCGCAAGAACGTGGCGGACGGCATCGCGCACGTGCACGCTTCGTTCAACAACACCATCATCACCATCACCGACCGCCAAGGCAACGCGTTGTCCTGGGCGTCTTCGGGTGGTCAAGGCTTCAAGGGCTCGCGCAAGTCCACCCCCTTCGCCGCCCAGGTGGCATCGGAAGTGGCCGGCCGTGCTGCCATCGAGCAGGGCATCAAGAACTTGGACGTCGAGATCAAGGGTCCAGGTCCTGGCCGTGAATCTTCGGTGCGCGCCCTCGGCGCCTTGGGCATCCGCATCACCTCGATTTCCGACGTGACGCCTGTGCCGCACAACGGCTGCCGCCCCCAGAAGCGCCGCCGGATCTGAGCCTTCGCTGCCGCCGGTCTCCACGGCGGAGGCCAGGAAAGCGATAGAATCAAAAGCTTTTTTGAGCGCCACCGCAGTCACCTGCGGTGGCATTTTTGCTAAGCCCACCGCTTTTCCTGCCCAGGAAAAGCTCCCGCAATGACACCTTTCGGTGTGGGTTGCGGCAGACCATCAACAAGGAAACCAACGTGGCACGTTACCTCGGCCCCAAGGCCAAACTTTCCCGCCGTGAAGGCGCAGACCTGTTGCTCAAGAGCGCACGCCGCTCCATCAGCGACAAGGCCAAATTCGACTCCAAGCCCGGCCAGCACGGCCGCACCTCTGGCCAGCGCACCTCCGACTTCGGTCTGCAGCTGCGCGAGAAGCAGAAAGTCAAGCGCACCTACGGTGTGCTGGAGCGTCAGTTCCGCCGTTACTTTGCCGAAGCCGACCGCCGCCGTGGCAACACGGGTGCCAACCTGCTGTTCCTGCTGGAATCGCGTCTGGACAACGTGGTGTTTCGCATGGGTTTTGCCTCGACCCGCGCCGAAGCCCGCCAGATCGTGTCGCACAAGGCCATCACGGTCAATGGCCAGCCGGTGAACATCCCTTCGTACTCGGTCAAGGCCGGCGATGTGATCGCCGTGCGTGAAAAGTCCAAGAAGCAGGCCCGCGTGATCGAAGCCCTGGAACTGGCCAAGCAGATCGGCTTCCCCGCCTGGGTGGAAGTGTCGGCTGACAAAGTCGAGGGTGTGTTCAAGAAGACGCCGGACCGCGACGAGTTCGGTGCCGAGATCAACGAATCGTTGATCGTCGAACTGTATTCGCGTTAATTTCGTTCCCGGTCGGCGCTGCACAAAGCGCGGCCGGGCCATGCTCCGTCTGCCTTATCGGTGTAACGAGCCGAGGGAACTGAAGGAAGTTTGAATGCTGAACAATCTGCTCAAGCCCAAAACCATCAATGTCGAGCAAGTCTCGACCAACCGCGCCAAGGTGACTCTGGAGCCTTTCGAGCGCGGTTATGGACACACCCTGGGCAACGCCCTGCGCCGTGTGCTGCTGTCGTCCATGGTCGGTCACGCACCGACCGAGGTGACCATCGCCGGTGTGGTGCACGAGTATTCCTCCATCGACGGCGTCCAGGAAGATGTTGTCAACATGCTCCTGAACCTCAAGGGCGTGGTCTTCAAGCTGCACAACCGCGACGAAGTCACCCTGAGCCTGCGCAAGGACGGCGAAGGCGTGGTCACGGCCGCCGATATTCAGACGCCGCACGACGTCGAGATCGTCAACCCTGGTCACGTGATCGCCACGCTGTCGGCCGGTGCCAAGCTGGATATGCAGATCAAGGTGGAAAAGGGCCGTGGCTATGTGCCGGGCAGCCTGCGTCGCAACGACGACGCATCTCGTTCCCTGGGCCGCATCGTTCTCGATGCGTCCTTCTCGCCGGTCAAGCGCGTGAGCTACACGGTCGAGAGCGCCCGTGTGGAGCAGCGCACCGACCTGGACAAGCTGGTGCTCGAGATCGAGACCAATGGCTCGATCGGTCCCGAAGAAGCCGTGCGTGCCTCTGCCAAGATCCTGGTGGAGCAGCTGGCCGTGTTTGCACAGCTCGAAGGTGTGGAACTGTCGGCCTTCGACCAGCCCGCCCAGCGCAGCTCGCAGCAGTTCGACCCGATCCTCCTGCGTCCGGTGGACGAGCTCGAACTCACCGTTCGCTCGGCCAACTGCCTCAAGGCCGAGAACATCTACTACATCGGTGACCTGATCCAGCGCACCGAGAACGAGCTGCTCAAGACCCCCAACCTGGGCCGCAAGTCGCTCAACGAAATCAAGGAAGTGCTCGCTTCGCGCGGCCTGACCTTGGGCATGAAGCTCGAAAACTGGCCACCGGCCGGTCTCGACAAACACTGATCCCGTCAATCAACGTCTGACGAACCTCCAGTACCTGATCCGGCTGGGGGCAAAACACTGAAAGGAAATCACCATGCGTCACGGACACGGACTTCGCAAACTCAACCGCACCAGCGAGCACCGCCAGGCGATGCTGCGCAACATGATGAACTCGCTGCTGACGCACGAAGTCATCAAGACCACCCTGCCCAAGGCCAAGGAACTGCGCCGTGTGGTCGAACCCATGATCACCCTGGCCAAGGAAGCCACCGTGGCCAACCGCCGCCTCGCCTTCAACCGCCTGCGCGACCGCGATGTGGTCGTCAAGCTGTTTGACGAGTTGGGTCCGCGCTTCAAGGCTCGTCCCGGCGGCTACACCCGCATCCTGAAGATGGGCTTCCGCGTGGGCGACAACGCTCCGATGGCACTCGTGGAACTGGTGGATCGTGCGCCAGAAACCGCTCCGGCTGCCGACGGCGAAAAAGCGTGATATAATTTAAGGCTTGACGCGGAGTGGAGCAGCCTGGTAGCTCGTTGGGCTCATAACCCAAAGGTCGCAAGTTCAAATCTTGCCTCCGCAACCAATCCGGAACTGACCAGAGTTCCTCAAAAAAGCCCGCTGATGCGGGCTTTTTTGTTGCTGCGTCCAGGGGACTCTCCGGGCTCAATCCGGGACGACCGCCGTCACCTCGATCTCCACCTTGGCGCGCGCTTCGACCAGCCGGCTGACCTCGACGCAGGTCATGGCCGGGAAACACTTACCCATCACTTCCCGGTACACCGAGCCGAGTTCGCGGAGGCGGGCGTTGTACTCGTCGCGGTCTGTGATGTACCAAGTCATGCGAACCATGTGCTCTGGACCGGCGCCGGCACAGGCCAGCACCGCGTTCACGTTCTGCAGGGCCTGTTTCGTCTGGGCGATGAAGTCGTCGCTCTCGAACACCTGGTCGCCGTTCCAGCCGATCTGACCACCGACGAAGACCAGCGTGCCTTTCGCGGCCACGCCGTTGGCGTAGCCTTTTGGGGTGGACCAGCCGGGCGGTTGTAGGAATTGCATGAGGAAGGTCTTTCTTGAGGTTCAGGCCGCGGGCTCAGAGGCCATTCTGCGCAGAGCAAAGCGCTGCAGCTTGCCGGTTTCGGTGCGGGGCAAGGTGCCGACAAAGCGCACCTCGCGTGGGTATTTGTAGGGCGCCAGCGTGTGCTTGACGTGGTCCTGCAGCGCCTTGACCTGGGCCGCATCGGCCGCTTGGCCTGGTTTGAGCACCACGTAGGCCAGGATGACCATGCCGCGCTCGTCGTCGGGCCGCCCGACCACGCCGCATTCGGCCACCGCCGGGTGCTGCAGCAGGGCAGCCTCCACCTCAGGCCCGGCCACGTTGTAGCCGGCGGTGATGATCATGTCGTCGGTGCGTGCCTGGTAGACGAAGTAACCGTCCTCGTCTTCCAGGAAGGCATCGCCGGGGTAGTTCCAACCACCTTGCACGTAGTTGGCCTGGCGTGCGTCGTTCAGGTACCGGCAGCCGGTCGGGCCTTTGACCGCCAGCCGCCCGACGTGGCCCCGTGGTAATTCGGTGCCCTTCTCGTCGACGATCTTCGCTTCGTAGCCTGGCACCACTTTGCCAATGGCGCCCCGCTTCACATTCTCCGGGGCGGCCGAGATGAAGATGTGGAACATTTCGGTGGCGCCGATGCCGTCGAGCATCTCGAGGCCACTGGCGTCCTTCCAGAGCTGGCGCGTGGCGTCTGGCAGGCCTTCGCCGGCACTCACGCTGATGCGCAACCGGCCGATGCCGTGCTGCTTCGCGAACGGCGCCATCTGCCGGTAGAAGGTGGGCGCGGTGTAGCAGATGGTGGCGCCGACCTGACCGATGAGCTTGACCATGGCCTCGGGGGTGTAGGGAATGGCCGGGAAGTAGACCGACGCCCCCGCCCACATCGGGAACACCAGCAGGCCGCCGAGGCCGAAGGTGAAGGCCAGCGGTGGCGAGCCCATGACGATGTCGTCGGGCGCGGCGCGCAGCACGTGGCGCGGCCAGGTTTCGCAGGCGGCGATCACGTCGCGGTGGGAGTGAGCCGCGGCCTTGGGATTGCCGGTGGTGCCGGAGGTGAAGGCCAGCAGCGCGATGTCGTCGGCGCTGGTGGGGCAGGACGTGGCCTGATCGCTGGCGTGGCGGGCGAGGGCTTCGAGCGAATCGGGCAAGGCCACGGCGGCATCGCCCGTGTTGAACACCCGCAGCGGCAAGGTCGCCGTATCCTGGCTCAGCGCCAGCGCAGCCTTAAGCTCGTCCTGCAGCTTCACATCACACAGCGCAGCCGAAGGGCGCGACTTGTCGATGATGGCCTTGAGTTCCGTGGCACGCAGCAGCGGCATGGTGGCCACGGCGATCAGGCCGCTCTGCACCACCGCCAGCCAGGCCAAAGCCATCGCGATCGAGTTGCCGCCGCGCAACAGGACCCGGTTGCCCGGCTCCAGACCCATGTCGACCAGCACATGGCTCAAGCGGTTCACTTCGAGGTGGGCCTGGGCGTAGCTGAGCGTGCGCTCGTCGTTGCGGAACAGCGGGCGCTCGGCGTGCCCGGCGGCGAAGGCGCGTTCGAACAGCACCTGCACCAGGTTGAGCTGCGCGGGCAGCGCCTGCAGCTCGGGCAGGTCGTAGCGCAGTTCGGGCCATTGCTCCGGCGGCGGCAGGCGGTCGTGCACAAAGCGGTCGGTCTGGGCGGAAGGATGTGAGGCCATGAAAGTCTCCGTGTCAGCCCTTCAGGGCGTGCTTGCCGAGGATCAGCAGCTGCACCTCGCTCGCGCCTTCATAGATGCGCAACGAACGGATGTCGCGGTAGAGGTGCTCGACCACGCTACCCACCTGCACGCCGCGGCCGCCGAACATCTGCAGCGCCATGTCGATCACCTTCTGCGCGTTCTCGGTGGCGGTGAGCTTGGCGGCCGCGGCGGCGGCGGTGTAGGCCGGGGTGCCGGCGCCACTGGTGGTGCTGCGGTCGCGTTGCCAGGCGGCGCGGTAGGTCAGCAGGGCCGCGGCGTCAACGAGTGCGGTCATCTCGCCGAGCTTGGCCTGCGTGAGCTGGAAGTCGGCCAGGGTCTGGCCGAACATCTGGCGTGTCTTGGCGTGGTGCACGGCCTCGGCCAGGGCCCGGCGCGCCATCCCCAATGCGGCTGCGGCGACGGAGGCGCGGAAGATGTCCAGCGTCTGCATGGCGAGCTTGAAGCCCCCGTTGACGGGTCCGACCAGGGTGTCCTGCGCGACCGCGCAGCCGCTGAAAGTGAGCGTGGCCAGCGGGTGCGGGGCCATCACCTGGATGTGGGCGCTGATGTCCAGTCCCGGGGTGTCGGCGTCGACGATGAAGGCGCTGATGCCGCGCGCGCCGGCGTCGGGGTCGGTCTTGGCGAAGGTGACGTAGAAGTCGGCCATGCCGCCGTTGCTGATCCAGGTCTTCTGGCCGTCCAGGCGCCAGCCGTTCGCATCGGGTGTGGCGCGCAGGGCCATGGCCGCGACGTCGGAGCCGGCCCCGGGTTCGCTCAGCGCGAAGGCGGCGATCTTCTCGCCCGAGGCGACGGCGCGCAGGTAGCGGGCCTGCTGGGCGGGCGTGCCGGCGAGCGTGATGGCGCCGCTGCCCAGGCCCTGCATGGCGAAGGCAAAGTCGGCCAGCGGCGAGTGGTAGGCCAGGGTCTCGCGCAGGATCACCAGGGCGCGCGAGTCGAGCGCGGGCAGGGCGCCGCCATGGGCCTCTGGCACGCAGTAGCGCAGCCAGCCGGCCGCGCCCAGTCGGCGTACCCATTCCTTGCAGGCGGCGCGGTCGTCGGTCTCGTCGACGTGCTGTTCACGTGCCCAAGCCACCAGTCCGTTGGCCAGCGCCCGGTGCGCGTCGTCGAAGAAGGGCAGTTCGAGGTGCGCGGTCGGTGCCAGCGCACCGTGTGGATGGGGGTGTTCAAAGGCGACCATTTCAGTCCCCCTCGAACTGCGGGCGCTGCTTGGCGGCGAAGGCCTCGTAGGCGCGGCGGAAGTCCTGCGTCTGCATGCAGATGGCCTGGGCCTGCGCTTCGGCCTCGATGGCCTGGTCCAGCGTCATGGCCCATTCCTGGTGGAGCATGGTCTTGGTCATGCCGTGCGCAAAAGTGGGACCTTGCGCAAGCTGCCCGGCGAGCTTGAGCGCGGCGGGCAGCAGCGCTTCGCTGTCGTGCAGCGCATTGAAGAAGCCCCAGGCCTGGCCCTCCTGCGCGCTCATGGCGCGGCCGGTGAACAGCAGTTCGCTGGCGCGACCCTGGCCGATCATGCGCGGCAGCAGGGCGCAGGCGCCCATGTCGGCGCCGGCCAGGCCGACGCGTGTGAACAGGAAGGCGACCGTGGCCCCAGGCGTGCCCAGGCGCAGGTCCGAGGCCAGTGCCATCATCGCGCCCGCGCCAGCGCACACGCCGTCCAGCGCGGCCACGATGGGCTGCGGGCAGGCGCGCATGGCGCTGACCAGCGCGCCGGTCATGCGCGTGAAGGCCAGCAGTTCAGGCATGCTCATCTTCGTGAGCGGGCCGATGATCTCGTGCACGTCGCCGCCGGAGCAGAAGTTGCCGCCTGCACCGGTGATCACCACGGCCTTGATGTCGGTGGCACGCTGCAGGCCCAGAAACCAGTCGCGCAGCTCGGCGTAGGAGTCGAAGGTCAGCGGGTTCTTGCGCTCGGGCCGGTTGAGCGTGACGGTGGCCACACCCTCGGCCACGCTGAGGGCGAAGTGCCGGGGCTGCTCGGCGGCGACGGTGCGGTACTGGCCGCGCATGGGGTTGTGGTCGGGGATGGGGTGCTTCATTCGAGGTCCAGTTGGTGCTGTTTCACTTTGCCCAGCAGCTTGTGCAGCTGGTCCAGGTCCTTGGCGCTCAGGCCTTCGAAGGCCTGCACGATCCACTGCTCGTGCTGCACGGCCATGCGTTCAAACGCGCTGCGGCCCTCGGGCGTGAGGCGAACGAGGAAGGCGCGCCGGTCGCCCTCGACGCCCACGCGCTCCACCAGCCCTTCGGAAACCAGCTGGTCGGTGATGCCGGTGACGTTGCCGCCGGTGACCATCAGGCGCTGCGACAGCTCCTTCATCTTCAGGCCTTCGGGGTGGCGTTCGAGCTGGGCCATCAGGTCGAAGCGCGGCAGCGTGGTGTCGAACCGCTCGCGCAGGCCGGCGCGCACGCGCTTCTCGATCAGTTGCGAACAGGCCAGCAGCCGCAGCCACAGGCGCAGCTCCTGCGCATGTTCGCTGTGGGCGCGGGCTTCGAGATCGAGCGTGTCGGGCATGGTGGTCATGAGGTTTCAGCAGGGTCTTGCGTGACGACGGTACCCTGCAGCGCCTGCTGGCGCGCGATCTCGCGGTAGAGCTGGTCGCGGCCGCTGAGGTAGGGCAGGGGCCATTCGATGGCGCGGGTCTGCAGCCTGGCCGCTTCGTGCAGCGTCCAGGCCGGGTCGGCCAGGTGCGGGCGGGCCACGGCGCAGAGGTCGGCTCGGCCGGCGCCGATGATGCTGTTGGCGTGGTCGGCTTCGCTGATCGCGCCCACGGCCATGGTGAGGATGCCGACCTCGTTGCGGATGCGGTCGGCGAACGGGGTCTGGTACATGCGGCCGTAGACCGGCTTGGCCTGCCGCGTGGTCTGACCGGAGGACACGTCGATCACGTCGCAGCCGGCGGCCTTGAACAGGCGTGCGATGGCCACTGCGTCGTCGGGCGTGTTGCCGCCGGGCGCCCAATCGTGGGCGGAGATGCGCACGCTCATCGGCCGGTCGACGGGCCAGGCGGCGCGCATGGCCTTGAACAACTCCAGCGGGTAGCGGCAGCGGTTCTCCAGCGAACCGCCGTAGTCGTCGCTGCGCAGGTTGGTGAGCGGGCAGATGAAGGCCGAGAGCAGGTAGCCGTGGGCGCAGTGCAGCTCCAGCCAGTCGAAGCCGGCGGCGGCGGCGCGCTGCGTGGCGGCGACGAACGCGGCGGTCATGGCGTCCATGTCGGCGCGGGTCATGGCCTGGGGGACCTGGTTCTGCTCACCATAGGGCACGGCGCTGGCGGAGAGCAGGGGCCAGTTGCCCGATGTCAGGGGCTCGTCCATCGCCTCCCAGCCGAGCTGTGTCGAGCCCTTGGGCCCGCTGTGGCCAAGTTGAAGGCCCATCTTCGCACCGCCGTGCTGATGCGCGAAGTCCACGATGCGGGCCAGGGCGGCCTGCTGGACTTCGTTCCACAGCCCCGGGCAGCCGGGCGTGATCCGGCCCTCGGGCGTCGGGCTGGTCATCTCGACCATCACCAGGGCCGCGCCACCCACGGCCCGCGCGCCCAGGTGCATGAGGTGCCAGTCGCCGACCACGCCGTCCTGCGCCTTGTACTGCGCCATCGGCGAGACGACGATGCGGTTCTTGAGTGCACAGCCACGCACCTTCAGCGGCAGCAGCATGGGCGGGGTGGGCTTGGCGCCGACGCTGCGCCCTCCCGCGCGTTGCTGCAGCCAGTCCTCATAACCCTCCAGCCACTGCGCATCGCGCAGCCGCAGGTTCTCGTGGCTGATGCGCTGGCTGCGGGTGAGCAGCGAGTAGGCGAACTGCTCGATCTCCAGGCCGGTGTAGCGGTCCACGTGCTCGAACCACTCGGTCGAATTGCGCGCGGCGTTCTGGATTTTCAGCACCTCGACGCTGCGGCGTGCCTCGTAGCCCTGCAGCACGCCGGCCATGTCGGCACCGGCGTTGTTGGTGAACTCGTCGGCCAGGTCGATCGCGTCTTCCAGTGCCAGCTTGGTGCCGCTGCCGATGGAGAAGTGGGCGGTGTGGGCCGCGTCGCCCATCAGCACGATGGGCGTCTGTTTGCCGGCAATGTCCTGCCAGTGCACCCAGGTGTGGCAGATCACGCGTGGGAAACGGATCCAGTTGGCCGAGCCGCGCAGGTGCTTGGCGTTGCTGATGAGCGCGTGGCCGTCGAGGTACTTCGCGAACAGCCGCTCGCAGAAGGCAATGCCGTCCTCCTGGCTCATGTCCTCGATGCCGTGCGCCTTCCACACATGCTCCGGCGTCTCGACGATGAAGGTCGAGGTCTCGTCGTCGAACTTGTAGGCGTGGGCCTGGAACCAGCCGTGTTCGGTCTGTTCGAAGGCGAAGGTGAAGGCGTCGAAGGTCTTCTTCGTGCCCAGCCAGACGAAGCGGCACAGCCGGGTGTCGATGTCGGGCTGGAAGGTGCTTTCGTAGCGAGTGCGGACGCGGCTGTTCAGGCCATCGCTGGCGATCACCAGGTCGGCGTCGTATTGGCGGGCCAGCGCCTGGTCGTCGGTCACGTCGGTCTCGAACACCAGGTTCACGCCCAGCGCCGTGCAGCGGTCCTGCAGGATGTTGAGCAGGCGCTTGCGGCCGATGCCGATGAAGCCGTGGCCACCCGAGCGCACGCTGCGGCCCTTGTAGAACACCTCGATGTCGTCCCAGTGGTTGAAGGCGTCCTGCATCGCCTGCGCGGTCTCGGGGTCGGCCCGGCGCAGGTTCTGCAGCGTCTGGTCCGAAAACACCACGCCCCAGCCGAAAGTGTCGTAAGGCCTGTTGCGCTCGACCACCGTGACCTCCAGCGCCGGGAAACGTCGCTTCATGAGCAGACCGAAATAGAGGCCCGCTGGGCCGCCACCGATGCACAGGATGCGCCGCAGCGCTGGAGTGGGTGTGTTCATGTCTGATTAGTTTAGACCTGAACTATGTGCGAACAACCGGGTTAACCCGCAGGGGGGAAGGGTCGGGACGAGCGGCCGCCGAACGGTGCAAGAATGCAGCGCAGCGTTGTCAGAGGAGGAATTCCGAATGTCCCTGTACCGATTCAAATCCCGCGAAACCGGCGATCTCGTGATGCTTCAGGCGAACGGCAAGCGCATTCTGGAAATCCTGGGCAAGGACGTTGCCGGGCCCGGCATCCTGAGGCCCGAAGAGATGCCGGGCGCGATCGCGGCCCTGCGGGCGGCGGCGCAGGCCGAGGAAGAGGCCCAGGAGAAGATGAAGGACGAAGCCCTGGCCAACGGCGAGCCGGTGCCGCAGTTCGACGCGGTCAGCCTGCGCATGCGCGCCGCACCACTGATCGAGATGCTGCAGCGCTGCTCGAAGGCCGAGGTCGAGGTGGTCTGGGGCGTCTGATCTTCGGTCCGGAGACGTTCGCAGACGAAAAAAAGGCCACCTGCTGGTGGCCTGGGGGCGGCGGCGA
Organism: Hydrogenophaga pseudoflava; assembly: GCF_031020795.1. Lineage (GTDB taxonomy): Bacteria > Pseudomonadota > Gammaproteobacteria > Burkholderiales > Burkholderiaceae_C > Hydrogenophaga > Hydrogenophaga pseudoflava_A. The sequence goes on along the minus strand of NZ_JAVHJP010000003.1, from coordinate 624,719 downwards.
GGACCCTGCAAACGCGTCCCCGCGCTGCACTCAGTCAGCGAATTCGCCGGCCGCGTCGATGGCGGCCTTGAGCTTGGTGATCTCGCTGGACACGAAGGCCTTGTGGCCGGCCGGCGTCACGCGGTTGTCGGTGACCACGATGGCGCCCAGTTCGTTCTGCTTCTTGATGAAGTCCGGGTCCTTGAGGGCGACCAGCAGGGCATCGTTGAGCTTCTTCTGCACGTCGGCGGGCGTGCCCTTCGGTGCGTACATCGCGTGCCAGATGGTCAGGTTGAAGCCCTTGAGACCCATTTCCTGCAGCGAGGGGTAGTCCTTGAGCAGCTTGTGGGTGGACAGCGGCTTGGCGGTGGTGACGGCGAAGGCCTTGACGCGACCGCCTTCGATCTGCGCGGTGGTGTTGGTGGTCTGGTCGCACATCACGTCCACCTGGCCGCCGATCAGGTCGTTCATGGCCGGGCCCGTGCCGCGGTAGGCGATCGTGGTCATGGCCTTGTCCAGCTTGACCGCCGATTGCCACATCAGGCCGCACAGATGGGAGGCGGAACCCAGGCCGGCGTGCGCCAGATTCAGCTTGCCACCGTTGGCGCGGATGTAGTTCTCGAAATCGCGGTAGGTGCTTGCCGGCAGCTTGGGCGCACCGATCAGAGTCATCGGCACGTCGTTGATCATGCCGAGGTACTCGAAGTCCTCCAGCGGCTTGTAGGGCAGCTTGCGGTAGAGGCTGGCGGTGGCGGCCATGCCGATGTGCCAGACCAGCAGGGTGTGGCCGTCCGGCGCGGCGCGAGCCACCTTGGCGGCGCCGATCGTGCCGCCGGCACCGGCGGCGTTCTCCACCACGACCGAGGCACCACCCAGCGGCTTGCGCATGGCTTCGGCGAGCTGGCGGGCCACGAGGTCGGTGGGGCCACCGGCTGCGAAGGGCACGACCAGGGTGATGGGCTTGCTTGGGAAGCCTTGGGCGAAGGCGCCGGCCGAAATGGCGGCGGTCAGTGCGAAGGCCAGGATCTTCTTCATGCGGGTGCTCCTATGGGGATGTTCAGAGACCCATGGTAGTGCGCAAGACCGCGCCTGAAATGGCGGAAATTACGTAGCCGCACCCCGGGGGAAACCCTTTGCCGGCGAGGGCCGCGCTCACTTGTAGCTGCGCGCGTCCTCGATCACTTTGCCGTCGTTGGGCAGGCTGCCGGGGCGCACCACCTGCACGTCGCCGCGCAACTTGGTGACTTCCCGGATCGCGGTCTCGATGCGCTCACGCAGGCCGTCGCCGACCTCGGTGGCCTCGACCTGCAGGCACATCTCGTCGTTCGCCATCTCGCCGCTGACCACCAGCCGGGCCTTCTTCACCTCGGGGAAACGCCGGGCGATCTCGGCCACCTGCGAGGGGTGCACGAACATGCCCTTGATCTTGGTGGTCTGGTCGGCGCGGCCCATCCAGCCTTTGATGCGCGGCGCGGTGCGGCCGGTGGGGCAGGCGCCGGGCAGGATGGCCGAGAGGTCGCCTGTGCCGAAGCGGATCAGCGGGTAGGCGGCGTTCAGCGTGGTCACCACCAGCTCGCCCACTTCGCCATCGGGCACCGGGGTGCCCGTGCCCGGGCGCACGATCTCCACGATCACGCCTTCGTCGAGCACCAGGCCTTCACGGGCTGCGGTCTCGTAGGCCACCAGGCCCAGGTCGGCCGTGGCGTAAGTCTGGTAGACGTCCACGCCACGTTCCTTGAACCAAGCCGTCAGACTGGGCGGGCAGGCCTCGCCGCCGACCGAGGCCTTGGTCAGGCTCGGCAGGGCGATGCCGGATTCGGCCGCCTTCTCCAGCAGGATGCGCAGGAAGCTGGGCGTGCCGGTGTAGGCGTTGGGCCGGAGGTCGACCATGGCTTCGAGCTGCTGCTCGGTCTGGCCGACGCCGCCGGGGAACACGGTGCATCCCACCGCATGCGCGCCCGACTCCAGGATGAAGGCGCCCGGGGTCATGTGGTAGCTGAAGCTGTTGTGCACCAGGTCGCCGGCGCGAAAACCCGCGGCGAACAGCGCGCGGCCGGCGCGCCAGTAGTCCTTGCCCGTGCCCTCGGGTTCGTAGATCGGGCCCGGACTGGCGAAGATGCGCGACATGGCAGGTCCGCGCACCAGGGCCGAGAAGCCACCGAAGGCATCGTGCTGCCGCTTGGCCTTCTGGCGCTCCAGCAGCTCGCTCTTGCGCGTCACCGGGATGCGGGTCAGCGCAGCGCGGCTGTTGATGCCCGACACATCGATGTCGCGCAGGATGTCGGCGAACGCCGCGCTGTTCTGCTTGGCGTGGGCCAGCTGTCCAGGCAGGGCGGCCATCTGGGCCGCCTCGCGCTCGGCGGGCGACCGGGTTTCCAGGGCGTCGAAGTGTTCGCTCATGGTGAAAGCCAGAAAGTTGAAGGAGAAAAGGTCAGGCCAGCCAGCGCTTGCGGCGCTTGTAGGACTTCACGTCTTTGAACGACTTTCTTTCTCCCCCGCCCATGCCGAGGTAGAACTCCTTGACGTCCTCGTTGTTGCGCAGGTCGCTGGCGGCACCGTCCATCACGATGCGGCCGCTCTCCATGATGTAGCCGTAGTCGGCGTACTTCAGCGCCATGTTGGTGTTCTGCTCGGCGATCAGGAAGGTCACCTTCTCTTTGGTGTTGAGGTCCTTCACGATCTCGAACACCTCTTCCACGATCTGCGGCGCCAGGCCCATCGAGGGCTCGTCCAGCAGCACCACGCTGGGGTTGGCCATCAGCGCGCGGCCGATGGCGCACATCTGCTGCTCGCCGCCCGAGGTGTAGGCCGCCTGCGAGGTGCGGCGCGTCTTCAGGCGCGGGAAGTAGGTGTAGACCTTCTCCAGATTGCGCGCGACCTCGGCCTTGTCGCTGCGCGTGTAGGAGCCGGTCATCAGGTTCTCCTCGATGGTCAGGTGCGCAAAGCAGTGGCGCCCTTCCATCACCTGCACCACGCCGCGGTTGACCAGGTCGGCGGGCGAGAGGTTTTCGATGCGCTCGCCGCGCAGTTCGATGCTGCCTTTGGTGACCTCGCCGCGTTCGCCCTTGAGCAGGTTGGAAATGGCGCGCAGCGTCGTGGTCTTGCCCGCGCCGTTGCCGCCCAGGATGGCCGCAATCTTGCCCTCGGGCACGTTCAGCGACACGCCCTTGAGCACGAGGATCACGTGGTTGTAGATGACCTCGATGCCATTGACGTTGAGAACGATGTTGGGAGTGGTGCTCATGGTGTTTCCTCGTGGACCATTTGCAAGGCTCGGCGCACCGGCCTTGCAGATGGCCGCTGGCGGACCAGCGACCCCGGGGCAGATCGATCAGCTGCCGCAGTCCGAAGCGGCGCGGCGCGTCAGCTTCTTCTCGGCGGCGTACTTGTCGGCGGCGGCCTTGACCATCGGCTTGATGATCTGTTCGTCGGCCTGGTACCAGTCGCTGCTGAACTGCCACTTGCTGCCGTCCCAGGTGTGGATGCGGGCCCAGTTGGCGCCCATGTGGTCCTGGCAGCTGGTGGAGACGGGGCGCAGCACGCCCTTGAAGCCCAGCGCATCCAGCTTGGCCTGCGTCAGGTTGAGGTTCTCGTAACCCCAGCGGGCCTGCTCGGCGGTCACGACCTTGCCCTTGCCGAACTTCTCCTGCGCCTGGCGCACGCCTTCGACGGCGAACATGGCGCTGAACAGGCCGCGCATGTAGAGCACGTCACCGACTTCTTCCTTCGGCCCGGTGCCCTGGCCCTTGTCGTGCAGCTTGGCCAGCACCTCCTTGACCACGTCCGAGCCCTTCTCGGTGCCGTGTTGCATGGTGATGGCGTTGTAGCCCTTGGCACCCATGCCCACGTCCTTGACGTCCGGCTCGGCGCCGGCCCACCACACGCCGTAGATCTTCTCGCGCGGGTAGCCGGTGGCCTGGGCTTCCTTGAGCAAGGTGGAATTCATCACGCCCCAGCCCCAGTTGATGACGTAGTCGGGGCGGTCGCGTCGGATCTGCAGCCAGGTGGACTTCTGCTCCACACCCGGATGGGTCACAGGCAGCAGGCTCAGCTTGTAGCCATGCATGGCGGCGCGTTCCTGCAGGATGGGGATGGCTTCCTTGCCGAACGGGCTGTCGTGGTAGACGAGGGCGATGTGCTTGCCCTTGAGGTTGGCGGCGCCGCCTTCCTTCTTGGCGATGTCCTGGATGATGACGTCGCCGGCCACCCAGTAGGTGCCCGCCAGCGGGAAGTTCCACTTGAACACGCCACCATCGGCGGACTCACTGCGGCCGTAGCCCGCGGTGATCAGGGGGATCTTGTCGGCCGGGGCCTTCTCGGTCAGCGCGAAGGTGATGCCGGTGGACAGCGGCTGGAACACGGTGGCGCCCTTGCCCTTGAGGCGCTCGTAGCACTCCACGCCCTTGTCGGTCGCGTAGCCCGTCTCGCACTCCTCGAACGACACTTTCACGCCGTTGATGCCGCCGCGCGCATTGACCAGCTTGAGGTAGTCGACATAGCCGTTGGCGAAGGGCACGCCGTTGGGGGCGTAGGCGCCGGTGCGGTAGACCAGCACCGGGAAGAACTGCTCCTTGGCCTGGGCCATGGCAGCCGTCGGGACCACCGCGCCCGAGAGGGCGGCGCAGGCCAGCGACACGGAGAGAACCAGGTTACGTACTTTCATCGCTTTGTCTCCTTAAGGACAGGTCGGGCACACACAGAAAAAGGGACGGACATCAGTGGGGGAAGGGCCACAGGCGCAGCTTCTGCTTCGCAATGCTCCAGAGCTTGGCCAGGCCGTGAGGTTCCACGATCAGGAACCAGACGATCAGGGCGCCGAACACCATGAAGGTCATGTGGGCGGCGGCGGCGGTCGACAGGCCCACCAGCAGGCTGATGCGTTCGATGAAGATGGGCAGCAGCACGATGAAGGCCGCGCCGAAGAAACTGCCCATGATCGAGCCCATGCCGCCGATGATCACCATGAACAGCAGCTGGAACGAACGGTCGATCGAGAAGGCGGCGGGTTCCCACGAACCCAGGTGCACGAAGCCCCACAGGCCGCCGGCCACGCCGATGATGAAAGAGCTGACCGCGAAGGCGCTGAGCTTGGCGTACATGGGGCGGATGCCGATCACCGCAGCGGCCACGTCCATGTCGCGGATGGCCATCCACTCGCGGCCGATGGCCGAGCGCACGAGGTTCTTGGCCAGCAGGGCGAACACCACCAGGAAGGCCAGGCAGAACAGGTACTTCTGCAGAGGCGTCTCGATGCTCAGGCCGAACACCTGCAGGTTGGACACCGACACCGAGCCCGAGGCGTTGTTGTTCGTGAACCAGCCGATGCGCAGGAAGGCCCAGTCGCAGAAGAACTGTGCCGCCAGCGTGGCCACGGCCAGGTACAGCCCCTTGACGCGCAGGCTGGGGATGCCGAAGAACATGCCCACCAGGGTGGCGAAGAAGCCGCCCGAAAGCAGGGCAATGATCAGCGGCATGCCCTCGATGCGGATGTAGGTGTTGTAGGCCATGTAGGCACCCACCGCCATGAAGGCGCCCGAGCCCAGCGAGATCTGGCCGCAGTAGCCGACCAGGATGTTCACGCCCAGCGCGGCCAGCGACAGGATGAGGAACGGGATCAGGATGGCGCGGAACATGTACTCGTCCACCAGCATCGGCACGCCGACGAAGGCGAACGCGACCAGGGCGAGGATGGCCCAGCGGTCCTGCGCGATCGGGAAGATCTGCTGGTCGGCGCGGTAGGAGGTCTTGAACTGGCCGTTTTCTCTGTAGAACATGTTCTTGTCTCCTTACACGCGGTCGATGATCTTTTCGCCGAACAGGCCTTGAGGCCTGAAGAGCAGAAACACGAGCGCCAGCACATACGCAAACCAGATCTCGATGCCGCCGCCGACCATGGGGCCGAGGTAGACCTCCGAGAGCTTCTCGCCCACACCGATGATCAGTCCGCCGATGATGGCGCCGGGCACCGAGGTCAGGCCCCCCAGGATGATCACGGGCAGGGCGCGCAGGGCCACGGTGGTCAGCGAGAACTGCACGCCCAACTTGGAGCCCCAGATGACGCCGGCCACCAGGGCGGTGATGCCGGCCACGCACCAGACGATGACCCAGATGCGGTTGAGCGGGATGCCGATGGACTGGGCCGCCTGGTGATCGTCGGCCACGGCGCGAAGCGCGCGGCCGGTGGCGGTCTTCTGGAAGAACAGCGACAGCACGGCGACCAGACAGGCCGCGATGACGGCCGCGATGATGTCTTCCTGGTTCACCAGCACGCCGCCCTCGAACACGCTCTCGAACAGGAACACCGGGTCCTTGGGCATGCCGACGTCGATGGGGTAGATGTCCGAGCCGAAGATGGTCTGGCCCAGGCCGTCGAGGAAGTAGGTGATGCCCAGCGTGGCCATCAGCAGCGTCACGCCTTCCTGGTTCACCAGGTGGCGCAGCACCAGGCGCTCGATCAGCCAGGCCAGGATGAACATGCAGCCGGCGGCGATGAAGAAGGCGATCACGTTGCCCAGCAGCTTGCTCTCCAGCCCCAGCCACTGCGGAATCCACTCCGAGAAGCGGGCCATGGCCAGCGCGGCGAACAGCACCATCGCGCCCTGCGCGAAGTTGAAGACGCCCGAGGCCTTGAAGATCAGCACGAAGCCCAGCGCCACCAGCGAGTACAGCATGCCGGCCATCAGGCCGCCGAGCAGTGTTTCAAGAAAGAATCCCATGGTGTGTGTCTCCGTTCAGTGCGAGGTACCGAGGTACGCGCTGATGACTTCTTCGTTGCTGCGCACCTCGTCCGGGGTGCCGTCGCCGATCTTCTTGCCGTAGTCCAGCACCACCACGCGGTCGGAGATGTCCATCACCACGCCCATGTCGTGCTCGATCAGCACGATGGTGGTGCCGAACTCGTCGTTGACGTCCAGGATGAAGCGGCTCATGTCCTGCTTCTCTTCCAGGTTCATGCCGGCCATGGGCTCGTCCAGCAGCAGCACCTGCGGCTCCATCGCCAGGGCGCGGCCCAGGTCGACGCGCTTTTGCAGGCCGTAGGGCAGCTGGCCCACAGGGGTCTTGCGGAAGGCCTGGATTTCCAGGAAGTCGATGATGTGTTCGACGAACTCGCGGTGCTTCTCTTCTTCCTTCTGCGCCGGGCCGATGCGCAGCGCCTGCAAGAACAGGTTGCTCTTCATGCGCAGGTTGCGGCCGGTCATGATGTTGTCGATCACGCTCATGCCCTTGAACAGCGCCAGGTTCTGGAAGGTGCGGGCGATGCCCATCTCGGCCACCTGGCGGCTGTTCATGTGCTTGAAGTGCTGGCCACGGAAGGTGATCTGGCCTTCCTGGGGCTGGTAGACGCCGTTGATGCAGTTGAGCATCGAGCTCTTGCCGGCGCCGTTGGGGCCGATGATCGCCCGGATCTCGTGTTCCTTGACGTTGAACGAGATGTCGGTGAGCGCCTTCACGCCACCGAAGCGCAGGCTGATGTTCTGGACGTCAAGGATGACGTCGCCGATTTTCTTGGTGCTCATGCTGCGGCTTTCACGGGTGCAAACGTCTTGGCGTCGCTGATCTTCAGCGTGGCGCTCACGCTACCGGTGCGACCGTCCTCGAACTTGACCTGGGTTTCGATGTATTGCTCGGCCTTGCCGCCATAGAGCGCGTCCACGAGCACGCTGTACTTCTCGGCGATGAAGCCGCGGCGGACCTTGTTGGTGCGGGTGAGTTCGCCGTCGTCGGCGTCCAGTTCCTTGTGCAGCACCAGGAAGCGGCTGATCTGGCTGCCGGCCAGCAGCGCGTCGCGGCTGAGGTCGGCATTGACCTTCTCGACGCACTCGCGGATCAGCTCGTACACCTCGGGTTTCTGCGCCAGGTCGGTGTAGCCGGCGTAGGGCAGGTTGCGGCGCTCGGCCCAGTTGCCCACGGCCTCGAAGTCGATGTTGACCATCACGCAGACCTTCTCGCGCTGGTCGCCGTAGGCCACGACTTCCTTGATCTGCGAGAAGAACTTGAGCTTGTTCTCCACGTACTTGGGCGCGAACATGGCGCCGTCGTTGGCGCCGCCCTTGATGCGCCCCACGTCCTTGACGCGGTCGATGATCTTGAGGTGGCCGCTGGCGTCGATGAAGCCGGCGTCGCTGGTGTGGTACCAGCCGTCGGCCGTGAGCACCTCTTCGGTCGCCTTGGGGTTCTTGTAGTACTCCTTGAGCAGGCCGGGCGACTTCACCAGGATCTCGCCGGTCTCGCTGAGCTTGATCTCCACGCCCTCGCAGGGCACGCCCACGGTGTCGGCGCGCGCCTCGTGGTCGGGCTGAAGGCAGACGAACACGGCGGTTTCGGTCGAACCGTAGAGCTGCTTGAGGTTGATGCCGATGCTGCGGTAGAAACTGAACAGATCGGGGCCGATGGCCTCGCCGGCGGTGTAGGCCACGCGCACACGGCTGAGCCCCAGGCTGTTGCGCAGCGGGCCGTAGACGAACAGGTTGCCCAGCGCGTACTTCAGGTTGTCCATGAAGCCGACCGGTTTGCCGTCCATCTTGGCGGGACCGACGCGGCGCGCCACGTCCATGAAGGCGTGGAACATCTTGCGCTTGATCGTGCCCGCGTCTTCCATGCGGATCATCACCGTGGTGAGCAGGCCTTCGAACACGCGCGGCGGCGCGAAGTAATAGGTGGGGCCGACTTCCTTGAGGTCGATGGTGACAGTGGCACCCGACTCGGGGCAGTTCACCACGTAGCCCGCCACCAGCCACTGGGCATAGGAAAAGATGTTCTGGCCGATCCAGGCCGGCGGCAGGTAGGCCAGCACCTCGTCCTTCTCGGTCAGCTTGTCGAAGCGGGCGCCCACCGAGGCGCGGTCGATCAGGGTGCTGTGGGTGTGCACCACACCCTTGGGGTTGCCCGTGGTGCCCGAGGTGAAGAACATCGCGGCCACGTCGCCGGCCTGTGCCTTCTCGATCTCCTCGCGGAAGAAGTCGGGGTGGGCCTTGGCAAAGGCCTGGCCCGCGCCGACCAGCTCTTCCAGGCCGCCGAGGCCGGGCTGGTCGTAGTTGCGCAGGCCGCGCGGATCGTCGTAGAAGATGTGGGCCAGCTGCGGACACTGGGGCTGGATCTCCAGCATCTTGTCGACCTGCTCCTGGTCCTCCACCACCGCGAAGCGCACCTCGGCGTTGTTGATCGGGAACACGCACTCGTTGGCCACTGCATCCTGGTAGAGCGGCACAGGAATGGCCCCGAGCGACTGCGCGGCCAGCATGGTGGCGTACAGGCGCGGGCGGTTGGCGCCGATCACCACCAGGTGCTCGCCGCGCTGCAGGCCGGCCTGGTGCAGGCCGCAGGCGATGGCCTCGACCAGCCGGGCCATGCCCGACCAGCTGGTGGTCTGCCAGATGCCGTATTCCTTCTCGCGCATCGCCGGCGCGTCGGGGCGCTGCTTCGCGTGGTCCAGCAGCAGCCGGGGGAAGGTGGTTTGCATGTGCTTGTCTCCTGGAGTCGTCCGCCGGGCAGGGCGGGAAGACGGTGACGGTCGGTTGCCAATGGGGCGGATAGTAGGCCGATGTTTGACGCTATGTTGTCGGTGCGACGACAATTGAGGGGTCAACCCTGCTAGGACTTTCCCTAGGAAAAACCGGCGCTGTGCGCCGATGTCTGTCAGGTGCCAGCAAGCCTGGGCGTTATGGTGCAGCGAGGTCGCTGCCGTGGCCATGGCAAGCGGGATCCAGGGAGCCAATCAACACGGCGCAATGCCACGCGAACCGAGTTCCGGACCCTGCCTTTTTCATGTCTTTTGCTGTTTCCCTGCTTCTGCTGGCCTGGGTGTCCCTGCGCTGGGCCCGGCACCTCTGTGACACGCCGGCCGACCGCTACTGGCTCTTCGTCGGCACCTTCCTGCTTCAGATCGGTGCGATCACCGGTCTGACCTCGCTGGCGCATCAGCTGACCCCCGCGGGCTGGCTCGTGCTCCAGGTGCTCATGGCGGCGGCCACCGTTGCGCTCACCGGCGGCTGGCGCCGGCACGGCATCGCGGGCCCGCTTCGCCAGGGGCCGGGGCTGCGCGCCGCCCTGGTCACCCCTTTCACCGGACTCACACCCTGGGGCCTGCTGCTGCTCTGTGCCATCGTCGGGGTGCTCCTGCTGGCGCTGGCGCGGCAGGCGCTGGAGCCGCTGTACCACTTCGATGACCGGATGTACCACGCCTCGCGAGTCCTGTACTGGATCCAGCACGCGACGGTGTTCCCCTTCGAGACCCACAACATCCGGCAGACCCTGGTGCCATTCGGCAGCGAGCTGCTTTTCCTGTGGCCGGTGTTGCTGACCAAGTCCGAGGCGGTCGGACGGCTGGTGTTCGGCCTGGCCTTGCCCCTGGCGGCCATCGGGCAGTACCTGCTGCTGCGGGCGTTGCGCCTGGGACAGACGGTCGCGCTGGCCGGGGTGCTGATCCTGGTCTCGACGCCGCTGATCGTCTCCAGCGCTTCGGGTCTGAAGCCGGAGGTCTGGGCGGTGCTCTCATTGCTGGGCCTTGCCTATTGGGCGGTGTCGCTCTGCGACGGGGCCGACAGGCCGGGACTGCGCTGTTTCTTCCTTGGGGTGTTTGCCGCGCTGAGCACCAATGTGCGGTCGTTTCCCGCAGCGCTGCTGCCAGGCCTGTTGCTGATCTTGTGGTGGGCGCCCGGGGCCGACGGCGTCCGGGGGCGGCTCAAGGCTTTCGGCGCGGGGCTGCTGGGGGCCGTGGTGCTGAGCACCCTGCTGATTCCCCTGGCCTTCAACACGGTCCACTACCACCATCCCATGGGGCCCTCGGAGGTCCGGCGGGTGGTCCAGGCCGACATCTCGCCACAGATGGCCTACACCCACGCCGTCCGGTTTGTGTCCTTGTTGCTGGAGCTGCCGGCCGCACCGGCGTCGCCCGACGGTCGGGCCGGCTTCAGCGCCGCCGTCAACCGGGTCATGTCGGCCGCCGGTGCTGGGCAGCCCCTGGCGGAGGAGTCGCACAAGCCATGGCCCGGGCGGTATGTGTATGCCCTGCCGGAGCAAGGCACTCGGTTTTCGTTGTGGGGGCTGTTGTGGCTGCCGGTGCTGGCGCTTGCCGGCTGGCGGCTGCTCGGGCATCTGAGGGCGCGCCGGCGGCTGGATGGTGTGGCTGCGCTGGCGCTGCTGGCCGTTCCCTTGCTGGGCGCGGTGCTGTTCGGCGCGCGCTGGATGGCCCACTCGGAGGTGCCTGCTCGGTTCCTCTGCGGCCCCTATGGCCTGGCGCTGCCGCTGGGGTTCGCGATGCTCGCACCGCGCCTGAGCGCCGGTCTGGCCAGGCGGCGCCTGATCCAGGGGCTGCTGGCCTTGCTGCTGGTGTACGCGGCGTACCCGCCGGTCCGAAGCCTCGCGAACGAGGTGCGCCAGGCGCTGGCCGAACCGCTGCCGGGCATCGATGTCAACGAGCCCTTCGACGAGGTTCTGCGCTCGGCCCTGCCGCCGGGCTCGCGGGTTCTGCTGGTGGGGGACCAGGGGGTGCGCGACTACCCGCTGTTCTCGCCTGGCACGGGGTACTTGAACGCGGTGATTCCCTGGGGGGCCAGGCCTTTTGACGCGGAGCGCATGCGCCGCCTCATCGCTGAGGAGCGGGTGACCCACGTGCTGATCCAGGACGATGCGCGCGTGGTTTTTTTGTGGTTTTCCGCGGTCGATACGCGTGGGATGGTGCGATGGCTCAATGACCAGAAGGGTTTGAGACCGGTCTTGCTGAGGACGGCCGGCCAGCGGCTGTACGAGGTGATCGGCGCCGCCCATGTGAACGATGCGCCGTTCCGGACCTCCGAGGCCCCGGCAGCGGCGCCCCTGATCGGTGTTTCCGGCGTACTGCAGGGGCAGGTGGGTGTGGATGCGGCGGACCTGCAGATCCCTTGGCCCGTCGATGACGTCGGTGGCGAAGAGCGCGGGTTCCTGTGGCTGGGACAGGGGCACCCCGGGGGATTCGGCTTTGCCCTCTGGTCCCGACGGGAGCAGGAGGTCGATCTGCGGATCGACATGCAGCCCGGCCCCGGCATGGCCCTCCCTGGGCGGCGGTTCATGCTGCTCCACGACGATCTGCCGGTGGGCGGGGAGCGCCGCTTCGAGGGCGTGGCTTCGGTGGTGGTGCGTGTCCGACTGCACGTCGGGCGGAACCTGCTGAGCCTGCTCGCCCTGGACCGCGCGACGGTCGTGCCCCTGCCCAACGGCGACCCGCGGGGGCTGGTGGTAGGGTTGCGGGCGATCCACGTCGAACCGGCGACGGCGCCTGGCGCCCGGGTGGAGATGCCCGCGACGAGTGCCGCCGGGCTCGCCCGCAGCGCTCGCTTGGCGGTGGGGCGGATCAACCGTCGGCAGCAGGGCGACGGCCACTGGCTCACCGCGCACACCATGGGCACGATCTTCGCGCTGCCGACGGAGGAACTGAACACCTACGTCACCGCCCTGATGGTGGATCTGCTGGCGGCCGAGGGCACTCCCGAGGGCCTGTCGGCCAGCCTGGACCGTGCGCATGCGCATCTGAACGATCAGATCGAGCCGGACGGCCTGGTGCGCTACCACGGCAGGCCCGGAGGACGGGCCACGCGCGAGACCAGCGTGTGCACCATCACGCCCGACGCCGACGACACGGCATTGGTCTGGCGCATCGCGCCGGGCAGCGACGCTCTGCGCTCCAGTGCGCTGGCGGGCGTTCGGGCCTACCGCACCGCCGAGGGCCTCTACCGCACCTGGCTGTCGCCCGAAAGCGGTTACCAGTGCCTCAACCCCGGCGCCGATCCGAATCCCACGGACATTGGCATCCAGATGCACGTGCTGATGTGGCTGGCGCAGGACGACCCGCCCGCGGCGCGCGAACTGTGCGAGGCCTTGCGCAGGACCGTCGATCAGGACCGGCTCTGGGTCTACTACAGCCGGGCGCCGCTGGTGCCGGTGATGCGCCAGCCCGAACTGCGGGCGCACGGCTGCGACCTGCCACTGCCCCCAGGCAGGGTGCAGGCCGAGTTCCCGGAGCAGCAGATCTGGCTGGATGCCGCGCGTCTGATTGCCCGGATGGGCCCGGGGTCGCCCAACCGGCCGACCGCCGATGAAGCGCGGCCGCTGCTCGAAGCCCTGGCCGCCGACGGGTTCGCCGCGGTGCGCACCAACCCGCCCATGCTCTACCACAACGACCTCAGCGCCTCGGTGTCCCGTCGGTACTGGTCGGAAGACGTGGGCTACGCGATGTGGCTTCGGATCTTCCTGGGCACCGGGGGGACGCCATGACCACCCGCTTGACGGGCATGCGCCGGTGCCGGGCCCTGCTCGCCAGCATCCGGTACGACGAGATCGTGGTGCTCCAGGGCGCGCCGGTGCTGGGCGCTGTCTTTGCCATTGGGGCGCTGGACGCCGCGCGTGTGTGGGCCCTGGTGCTGCTGGTGCTGGCCAATGCCGCGCTGGTGGCCCATGTGTTCCTGCTCAACGACTGGGCCGGCATCGAGCAGGACAGCCAGGACCCGGCCCGGGCGCCGCGCGTGTTCCTGCAGCGCGGGGTCAGCCGCCGGGAGATCGGCGTCCTGGCGCTGCTCACGCTCGTCCTCAGTGTGGTCGGGCTGGCCTGGCTGGGCACCATGCCCCTGCTGCTCGGGCTGCTGCTGGTAATGGCGAGCGCCCTGTATTCGCTGCCGCAGGTCTCGGTCAAGGGCCGGCCGCTGGCCAATTCCCTGCTGCACTTCGTCACCGGGGTGCTGCACTTCCTGATGGGTTATGCGGTGTACCGGGACATTGACTCCGGCGGGGCCGTGATCGGGCTGTTCTTTGCGGTGGTGTTCAGCGCCGGGCATCTGACGCAGGAGGTTCGCGACGCCGAGGCCGATGCGCACAACGGCATCCGGACCAACGCCGTCTGCTTTGGCCGACGGACCTGTTTCCTTGTGGCCTTCGGTCTCTTCACGCTGGCCAACGCCCTCTTGGTGGCGTTGGCCCTGGTGGGGAGGGTGCCCGAGGCCCTGATCGCGGTGGTCGCCCTGGCGTATCCCGTGCACGCGTTCTGGACCTGGCAAGCCATGCGCGAGGGCCTCCCTCATGCCAGCGTGCGGCGCCTGCAAGTGCGCTATCGTGTGTTGTATGCAGGCATCGGACTGGCGATGATCACATCGCTGCTGCTGGGGTGATCCCTCGCTGTCCAGCTCCGATGTCCCCTGTGAGAGGCCCCTCGCCATGCCGTCCACCTCCCCCCTGCGCTCCGGCGCGACACTGCGCGCCACCGCCCGCCCGCCGTCGCTGGACGAATTGGGCGAAATCCCTTGGCTGAACCACCTCACTCCGGCCGAGCGCCAGCGGGCGCTGGACGCCCTGGTGGTCAACGAGGTGCAGGTGGGTGAGTACATCTGCCGCATCGGCCGGCCCGTCACTTACTGGTTTGGCCTGCTCGATGGCCTGCTCAAGATGAGCAACGACGATTCGCAGGGGGCGGTGATCACCTTTACCGGTGTCGCGCCGGGCGGCTGGTTCGGCGAGGGCACGGTGCTCAAGCGCGAGATCTACCGCTACAACATCCAGGCCCTGCGCAAGAGCCGCGTCGCCGGTCTGCCGGTCGACACCTTCCACTGGCTGCTGGACCACTCGATCGGCTTCAACCGCTTCGTGATGAACCAGCTCAACGAGCGGCTGGGCCAGTTCATCGCTGCCCGCGAGATCGACCGCATCTCCAGCCCTGACCTGCGCGTGGCGCGCAACCTGGCCGCGCTGTTCCACCCGCTGCTCTCGCCCAACGTAGGCGGGGTGCTGCGCATCACGCAGCAGGAGCTGGCCTATCTGGTGGGCCTGTCGCGCCAGCGTGTGAACGAGGCGCTGACCGCACTGGCGGACAAGGGCTGGATCCGGGTGGAGTATGGGGGGCTGCGGGTGCTGGACCTGCAGGCGCTGCGCTCGGGGGACTTGTAGCCTCCAGGCTTTGCCGTGGGATCATCGGGGCATGACCGACAAACCCAAGACCTTGCAGCTCAAGGCCAAACCCGCGGCCGGAAAGCCCGCCGCGCCGCGGACCCCGGTGCGCCCGCGCGGGCCGGCGCGAGCCCGTCCCCTGTCCGAAGTGCAGGCCGAACGCGCGGCGCGCGAAGCCGCCTGGGCGGCGCAGAACCCGTCGGGCGGTGACCGCCGCCCCCGCACAGACGCCACCCCGCGTGTGCCGCCCGCTGCGCCGCGGGCGACCCGCCCGCCGCGCGACACCCGGCCCGACCTGGCCCGCGTCGGCAACGTGCGCGGCGAGATCCGTCTGAACAAGCGCATGGCCGAGCTGGGGCTGTGTTCGCGCCGCGAGGCCGACGAGTGGATTGCGCGTGGCTGGGTACTGGTCAATGGCCAGCCCGCCGTCATGGGCCAGCCGGTGCCGCCCGAGGCCCAAGTGGAGGTGCTGCCGCAGGCGCGCCACCAGCAGGCGGGACAGGTCACCATCCTGCTGCACAAGCCGGTGGGTTATGTGAGCGGCCTGCCCGAAGATGGCCACGAGAGCGCGGCCGTGCTCATCAAGCCCCAGAGTCACTGGCGCGAGGACCGCAGTGGCCGCCGCTTCGAGGCGGTGCACACCCGCGGCCTGGCGCCCGCCGGCCGGCTGGACATCGACTCCACCGGCCTGCTGGTGCTGACGCAGGACGGGCGCGTCGCGCGCACCCTGATCGGTGAGGACTCGGGCGTCGAAAAGGAGTACCTGGTGCGCGTTCACTGGGCGCCGAACGGCCCCAAAGGCGCGGGCGTGGTGGCGCAGGACGTGCAGGCCATCTTCCCTGCCGAGCGGCTGGCGCTGCTGCGCCACGGACTGAGCCTGGACGAACAACCCCTCAAGCCGGCGCAGGTCGACTGGCAGAACCCCGAGCAGCTGCGCTTCGTGCTCAGGGAAGGCAAAAAGCGCCAGATCCGCCGCATGTGCGAACAGGTGGGCCTGCACGTGGTGGGGCTCAAGCGCATCCGCATCGGCCGGGTGATGCTGGGCAATTTGCCGGTGGGGCAGTGGCGGTATCTCGGGGTGAACGAGGCGTTCTGAACCGGGGACGTGGCGTTAGGGGAGGGCATCCATCGCAGACAAATCCCGGCGCCCACAATGCACCATGACCAAGCCCTCCCCTGCAGAGCCTCTGCGACGCACCCTGCTGCGCCATCTCCGCCCCTCCGACCTGAAGGCGGCGGCGCAACTGGCGGCGCAGGGCACCCACGGCGCGATCAACATCGCCGAAGGCGTGCACCAGGCGGTGCGCCAGCGGCTCGGGCTGGGCGGTGGCGCCTCGGGTGAGCAGACCGGCGGACTGACGGGCCAGATCTACCAGGCCGTGCGCGGCGTGACCCGGCTGGCGGGCTGGGGCACGGAGGCGGCGCTGGGCGTGCTGCTGCCGTTGCTGGACGACCCGTCGTCACCTCCCGAGGCCTCGCCACAGCGCGAGGCGGTGCTGGCTGCGCTCAACGGGGTGCTGGGGGACCGGCTGCAGGCCATGGGCAACCCGCTGTCGCAAGCGATGGAACTGCGCGCCGGCGGGATGTCGCTGTCGCTGGAGTCTGGCCGCCTGAAAACGCAGCTGCCCGGCGCTGGCCCCCACCTCGTGCTGCTGATCCATGGCCTGTGCATGAACGACACGCAATGGCACCGCAGCGGGCACGACCATGGGACGTTCCTGGCGCAGGCGCTGGGCGCCACGCCCGTCTACCTGCGCTACAACAGCGGCCTGCACATTTCGGTCAACGGGCGCGCGCTGGCGCTGCTGCTGGAGCGGCTGGTGGCCGCCTGGCCCGTGCCGCTCGAGCGCATCACCGTGGTGGGCCATAGCATGGGCGGCCTGGTGGCCCGTTCCGCGGTGGCGGTGGGCCAGGCCATGGGCCTGCCTTGGACGGAGCGTTTGCGCGAGCTGGTCTTTCTGGGCACGCCGCACCACGGAGCACCGCTGGAGCGTGCCGGTCACGGGGCCGACTGGCTGCTGGCCTCCAACCCTTTCACCGCGCCGTTCGCACGCCTGGGAAAACTGCGCAGCGCGGGCATCACCGACCTGCGCCATGGCCTTGTGCAGGACGCCGACTGGCAGGGCCGCGACCGCTTTGCCTCGGGTACCGACCACCGCCAGCCCTTGCCACTGCCGGACGGTGTGGCCTGCTATGCGGTGGCCGCCACGTTGGCCGGGCAGCGCAGCCGGCTGGCCGAGCGCCTGACGGGCGACGGGCTGGTGCCGCTGGACAGCGCGCTGGGCCGGCACGAAAACCCGTCGATGCGGCTGGCGCTGGCGCCCGATCACCAGTGCACTGTGTACCGGACCGGGCACCTGGACCTGCTGTCCAGCCCGAAGGTGGCCGCCCAGCTGCGGACCTGGCTGGCCGCGCCGGCTTGACACCCCGGCTTGAAATCGCGCGGTCTGCCCATAATTGCGCCCTCGCGAGTGCCACCCGGCCGGTCCGGCGCGGGTGGCACGGCCCCTCATTCCTTCTGACAATCCTCCAAGCATGAGCAAACAGACCCTCTCCTTCCAGGCCGAGGTGGCCCAGCTGCTGCATCTGGTCACCCATTCGCTGTACTCCAACCCCGAGATCTTCCTGCGCGAGCTGGTCTCGAACGCCTCGGACGCCTGCGACAAGCTGCGCTTCGAGGCGCTGAACAATGCCGCGCTGTTCGAGGACGCGCCCAACCTGGACGTGCGGGTGGCCTTCGACAAGGACGCAAAAACCATCACCATCACCGACAACGGCATCGGCATGAGCCAGGCCGAGGCGGTGGAACACCTGGGCACGATCGCCAAGAGCGGCACGCGCGACTTCATGAGCCACCTCAGCGGCGACCAGAAGAAGGACGCGCAGCTGATCGGCCAGTTCGGCGTGGGCTTCTACTCGGGCTTCATCGTGGCCGACAGGATCGTGGTCGAGTCCCGCCGCGCCGGCCTGCCGGCGGCCGAGGGCGTGCGCTGGACCAGCGGCGGCACGGGCGACTTCGAGGTCGAGGCCATCGAGCGTGCCGCGCGCGGCACCACCATCACCCTGCACGTCCGCGAGGACAAGACCGAGTTCCTGAGCCACTGGAAGCTCAAGTCGCTGATCACCAAGTACTCCGACCACATCAGCCTGCCGATCCTGATGCAGAAGGAGGAATGGGACGCCGAGAAGAGCGAGTACCTCACCCGCGACGAGTGGGAGCCGGTGAACTCGGCCAACGCCCTGTGGGCGCGCAGCAAGAAGGACATCAGCGACGAGCAGTACGCCGAGTTCTACAAGAACATCAGCTACGACCAGGCCGACCCGCTGGCCTGGAGCCACAACCGCGTCGAAGGCAGCACCGAATACACGCAGCTGCTGTACATCCCGGCCAAGGCGCCGATGGACCTCTGGAACCGCGACCGCAAGGCCGGCATCAAGCTCTATGTGCGGCGCGTCTTCATCATGGACGAGGCCGAGAGCCTCATGCCGGCCTACCTGCGCTGGGTCAAGGGCGTGGTGGACTCGGCCGACCTGCCGCTGAACGTGAGCCGCGAGCTGCTGCAGGAAAGCCGCGACGTCAAGGCCATCCGCGAGGGCAACACCCGCCGCGTGCTGACCATGCTGGACGACCTGTCCAAGGACGCGGACAAGTACGCCAGCTTCTACGCCGAGTTCGGCGCCGTGCTCAAGGAAGGCCTAGGCGAGGACTTCTCCAACCGCGACAAGCTCGCCAAGCTGCTGCGCTTTGCCAGCACCACCAGCGACGCGGTGGCCGTGTCGCTGGCCGACTACAAGGCCCGCATGAAGGACGGCCAGAAGGCCGTCTACTACATCACCGCCGACACGCTGGCCGCGGCCAGGAACAGCCCGCAGCTCGAACTCTTCCGCAAGAAGGGCATCGAGGTGCTGCTCATGACCGACCGCGTCGACGAGTGGGCGCTGTCCTTCCTGCCCGAGTTCGACGGCACGCCGCTGCAGAGCGTGGCCAAGGGCGCGGTGGACCTGGGCGAGCTGGAGGACGAAGAGGAGAAGAAGGCGGCCGAACAGGCGGCCGAGAGCTTCAGGCCCGTGCTCGACAAGCTCAAGGACACCCTCAAGGACAAGGCCAGCGATGTGCGCGTGACCACCCGACTGGTGGATTCGGCCGCCTGTCTGGTGGTGGGCGAGGGCGAGCTCTCCAGCCAGCTCGCCCGCATGCTCAAGGCCGCGGGCCAGAAGGCCCCGGACGCCAAGCCCACGCTGGAGGTCAACCCGGCGCATCCGCTGGTGCGCAAGCTTGAGGGCTCGGCACACTTCGAGGATCTGGCACACATCCTGTTCGATCAGGCCCTGCTGGCCGAAGGCGGCCTGCCCGACGACCCGGCCGCCTACGTCCGGCGGGTCAATGCCCTGCTGGTCTGAGCGCTACGGAAATAGAGTGGACGGGCGCTGAAACCCGGGTCGGTATCCGATCCGGGTTTTTTTGCGCCCGAACGGTGTTTGGGCGACAGTGGTGGCCGTGAAACAGGTCACAGATGACTACACTGGCAGATTGGGAGCTTCTGATCGGGGTGATTCGCCCCACCACCGCTGACACATCCAACCACCGTGCAACCCCAGCGCCCCTTTGATCCTGTTGTCACCTTCCGAAACAGCCAAGGCGAAGCCGCGCGCGGCACGCTGACCAGTCTCCAGCGCCGCTCGCTGGTGATGGAGATTTACAACCCCTATTCCATTGTCCAGGTCAGCGAGGTGCTCAGCGACCTGGTGATCCGCTCCGGTGAACGTGCCATCTACCAGGGCAAGGCGGTGGTGGTGAGCCTGCTCAACACCGGCCTGATGGCGGTGGTCTCGCTGGCCCTGATTGACGAGTGGTCGGACCTCAATCTGGCCCGCGGCAATGTGCGGGAGGTGGGGATGGAGGCGGCCCGTTTCGTCGAGGACTGGGAGCAGCGTTTCCGCGTCAAGGAAAGCTACCAGGTGGCGGTCAGCGAGTTCCGGGCCTTCCTGTCGGAGACGGCGCGCTGGATCGACCAGGCCGACATGCTGGACTCGCTGCCCAAGGGCGAGGACGGCAGGCTCACCGATGCCGTGTTCTGGGCCATGGCCGAGCCCCTGATGATCAAGGGCAAGAGCTTCCTGGTGCGGCTGGAAAGCGAAGCCGCCAGCGTGCCGGCGGACGACGCCCTGTTGCACCGAAGCTACGCTCAGGCGGCCCTGCACCCGCTGGTGCTGCGGGCGCCGTTCGTCTACCGGACCTTTGCCAAGCCCCTGGGCTACGCCGGCGACTACGAAATGGTCAACCAGCTGCTGGGCGACCCGCGACAGGGCGGCAGCACCTACATCCAGCTGGTCAATTCGACCTTCCTGCGGGCCGCGGTGGCCGAGGCGCACCGCAACCGCATCAACATCCTGGTCGACTACCTCCGGAGGGCCGTGGCCCTGGGCGAGCGGGAAGGGCGCCAGGTGCGCATCCTCAATGTGGGCTGCGGCCCGGCGGTCGAACTGCAGCGGCTGATCGCCTCGGGCACCGACCTGAGCCGGCTGAGCTTCACGCTGCTGGACTTCAGCCGCGAAACCCTGGACTACACCCGCGAACGCCTTGAGGCGGTAATGGCCCAAACGGGCCGGCACGTCGAGGTGAGCTTCGTTCAGGAGTCGGTGCACGACCTGCTCAAGCGCCCGGCCCAGTCGCAGGCGCTGGAGGGTGGTCAGGGCTTCGATTTCATCTACTGCGCCGGCCTGTTCGATTACCTGTCCGACAAGGTCTGCACCCGGCTGATCCGGTACTTCATGTCCCGCTCTGCCCCCGGCGCCCGCATGCTGCTGACCAACGTGCACTCGAGCAACCCCGAGCGGCACGGGATGGAGCATCTGCTGGAGTGGCACCTGATCTACCGCGATGAGGCTCAGATGACGTCGGTGATGTCGGAGGTCGGGGCGGCGATCGACCTGTACACCGACCAGACGGGTGTCAACCTCTTCGCGGAAACCACGCTTTCCGGGCGAGCCGCCCTGGACCCTGCATGATTGCCCGGGACACGGCGTCCTACGAGCGGCAGCTGTCGGCGTTCCGGCTGGCCTACAGCAAGGCCGGCAGCATCACTTCCATCGGCCTGGTGCTGGCGGGCGTCGGGCTGGACTACTTCTCCTATCCGGAGCGCCTGACCGAGTTCTTCCTGCTGCGGCTGCTGGTGGCGTCGCTCACCTTGGGCATCCTGATGCTGCTTTACACCCGCATGGGAGCCGAGCAGGTGCGGGTGCTCACCATGAGCTGGCTGGTGCTGCCGCAGGTGATGATCGCCTGGATGATCTGGCTGACCAGCGGGGTCGACTCGATCTACTTTGTCGGCCTTCACCTGGCGATGTACGCGGTGGGCATCATCCTGCCCATCACGCTGTTCGAAGGCATCGGATTTGGCGTGCTCACGCTGGTGCTTTACATGATGGCCTGCATGCTCCACCCCGACGGAGTGGCCGAGCCCGGCAAGCTTTACACCAACAGCCTGTTCATCCTGTTCTCGGCCATCGCCAGCGCGGTCTGCACCTGGTTCAACGAGCGGGCGCGACTGCGTCTGTTCGAGTTGCAGCACGAAGTGGCGATGAACAACGACAAGCTGCAGGAAACCAACCGCACGCTGGCCGAGGTCAAGGGGCAGCTGATCCAGCGCGAGAAGATGGCCGCCATCGGCACGCTCTCGGCCGGGCTGCTGCACGAGCTCAACAACCCGGTGAACTACGCCCTGATGGCGGTGAACATGGGCCTGAGCGTGCCCTCGGCCAAGACCGACCCGATGCTCAAGGAAAGCCTGGAGGACGCACGTGAGGGCCTGACCCGGGTGCAGAACATCGTCTCCGACCTCAAGACCTTCGCCTACCAGAAGCCGGGGGACGACAGCCAGCGCCCCTTCCTGCTGGAACATGCGGTGCGCTCGGCCATCCGCCTCGCCGGCTACGAACTCAAGGGCATCGAGCTGGCGCTCGATCTGCCCCAGGACACCCATGTGGTGGGCGACGAGCCGGCGATCATCGGCGTGCTGATCAACCTGCTGAGCAATGCCGCGCACGCCCTGCAGTCCGTGCAACGGGCGGCGCCACGCATCGATGTGCGTGTGGCGCCGGTGGGCGAGCGGCTGCAGATCTCGGTGCGGGACAACGGGCACGGCATCGATCCGGCCAACATCGGCCGGGTCTTCGAGCCCTTCTTCACCACCCGCGACGTCGGTGCCGGCCTTGGCCTGGGGCTCAGCGTGAGCTACGGCATCGTACAGCGGCACGGCGGCATCCTGTCCGTGGACAGCGTGTTCGGTGAATGGACCGAGTTTTCGTTCGACTTGCCGAGGCCCGTCCAATGAAGCCGGACCTGACAGGCGCCGGCGCCATGCCCCCCCTGGCCCGTGCCGTGCTGCTGGTGGACGACGAGCCGCAGGCGCTCAAGTGGTTCGCGCGTTCCTATGGCGACGAGTTCGACGTGCGGACGGCGAGCAGCGTGCGGCAGGCACTGGAGCTGCTGGAGCGGCAGGGGCACGAGGTGGCTGTCCTGCTCACCGACTACCGCATGCCCGAACGCGACGGCGTGGCCCTGCTGGCCGAGGTCCGCGAGCGCCATCCCCAGGTGTCCCGGCTGCTGATGTCGGCCTACGCCGACAAGGACGTCGCCATGGCCGCGGTCAATCTCGGCCATGTGGGGCGGATCCTGGAAAAGCCCCTGGACGAACCGCTGACCCGGCTTGCCCTGCGCGAGGCGCTCGCGGCCTGCCAGCAGCGGCTGCGCGAACAGACCCTGCTGCAGCGGCGCGACGAGGCCCTGCGCGAGACGCTCGGTTTCCTGGCGCACGAGGTGGGCACGCCGCTGGCCACCGTCAGTGGCTACCTGCACGCCATGCGCGAACGCCAGCAGACCCCCCTGTGCGGCAACACCGAGCTCGTGTGCCTCACCCAGCGCCGCCCCGGCGAGATCGGTGCGATGCTGGACGCGGCGCTGCGCCGCACCGACTACGCTCAGTCCCTGGTGGCCACTTTCGTGCGCACGGCGCGCGATGCCTACCACGCCGACGCCACTGCCAGCGAACTGGCCAGCGATCTGGTGCGATCCTTGTGCGAGGGCTATCCTTTCGATGGTGACGAGGCGGACTGGCTGGCCTGCGAACTGCTCCAGGACTTCCTTTTGCCCGGCCAGCGCGACCTGCTGTACCTGGTGCTGTGCACCCTGGTCAAGAACGCCTTGTTGGCCCTCCATTCGGCGCTGCCGCCCGATCCCCGCATCCGCATCGTGATCGCCGGAACGCCCGAGCGCGCGGTCATCGAGGTCAGTGACAACGGGCCGGGCATTGCGCCGGAGGTGCTGGGCCGGCTGACACGCGAGCCCGTCACCACCCGCTCGGCCAGTGGCGGCAGCGGCATGGGCCTGGTCTTCTGCCAGCGGGTGATGGCCTCCGTGGGCGGCTCGATCGAGGTCCGGTCGACGCCGGGCGGGGGCGCCGCGGTCCGGCTGCACTTTGGCATCACGGACGCAGAACAACACCATGAGGTATCCAGATGAAACCCGAGAAGATCCTGTACGTCGACGACGAGGCCATTGCCCTGAAGTATTTTGAGCGGCTCGTGGGGCCGCTGGCCCCGGTGCTGACCGCCAACTCGGTCGACGAGGGTCGGGCGGTGCTCAGCGTGCACGGCGCCGACATCGCCGTGCTGGTGTGCGACCAGCGCATGCCCGGCGAGCGCGGCAACGAGCTGCTGCGCCATGCCCGCACCCACTACCCGCACATCGTGCGCATGCTGACCACGGCCTATTCAGAGATCGGCGAGGCGATCGACGCCATCAACACGGGCGAGATCTACCGCTACATCGCCAAGCCCTGGGAACTGGAGAGTCTGCGCTCCGACCTCAAGAACGCGCTGGAGCTGTCGGCTCTGCGCAGCGAACGCGACGAGCTGGTGCGCGACAAGCTGCTGGCGCAGCAGTCGCGCCTGGTGTCGGGCCGCCTGTCGGCCCTGCTCGTGATTGGCGCCGGCGCCGACCCGGGCGCTTACGAGCGGGCCGTGTTCCGCCTGGCCCAGGCGGCACGGCAGGTGGGGGCTCCGGAGCCCGCCGTGGACTGGCACCGCTGGGACCACGCCGACCTGCAGCAGGCCGAGGCACGGCGTGGGGCCGGTGTGGCGTTGCAGGTGCGCTCCTGGCTGGAGCGCTTCGGCGCGCGGCAGGACGACGCGCACGCGCTGGCGCAGCTGGCCGCGGCCGTGGGCGGCGAGGTCCGGGGCGGTGCGCTGCACCTGGCCCGTCCCGAGCCCTGCACGGCGCTCCTGACCGCGCCGGCCGGCGGGGCGGCGGCGGCCGAGGACTGCGCCTGGCTGGCCTGGCAGCTCTGGACCCAGGGACGTTTCGGCCTGCAATCCACCGGCGGTGCGTGGGTCGTCGCGGCGGCCGCGGAGGGGCCCCTGCCCAATGACTGGCTGGCCGATGCGATGGAGCGCCTGGGCGGCCAGGCTTGACCTTCGTCAGGGCCGGGGCGGGGTCTCGCCACCGCCCGACGACTACACTTGCGGGGTTCCGCGGCGCCTTGTAGCGCCGCTTCGTTTTGTTTCCCACGGGTTCCCATGAAATACGCCAAGACCGTTCTCAAGTGGCTGATGTATGCGGCCGTCGTGGCGTCGATCGTCTTCTTCGTGCGCGCCTTCATGACCCACATGGAGAAGCTGCCGCCGATTCCCCTGAACCTGGCCACCGTGTCCATCGGCCTGCTGAGCATGGTGAGCGTGGTCGTGACCCACTTCTTCGGCACCCACGTCTGGCGCCTGCTCATGTCCGACCAGGGTCATCGCGTGCCCACGCGGCTGGCCGTGCAGGTGTTCTTCATCTCCCAGCTGGGCAAGTACCTGCCCGGCAACGTGGGGCAGTTCATCGGCCGCGGCGTGCTGGCCAAGTCCACCGGCATTCCGGTGGGGGTGGCGGTGGGCACCGCGGTGTTCGAGGGCATCTGGAACCTGGTGATCAGCTGCTCGCTCGCCCTGCTGGGCACGGTGGTGCTGTGGGATCTGCACAACGCCGGCGGCGCGGCGCCTGCCTTTGCCTCCAAGCTGGTCTGGATCCTGCCGCTGGCCCTGGTGGCGCCATGGCTGGGTATCAAGGTGGTCAACACCCTGCTGCCCCGGCTCAGCATGAAGATCGGCGGAGGCCAGCTGTTGCGCCTGCCACAACTGCGCACCGCTTTGTTCGTGTCCCTGTTGATCTTGATCAACTTCATGCAGCAGGGCTATGTAGTGAAATTGCAGTCGGAATACTTATTCGCAAGTCCCGACATTGACTGGTTCAGCATCGCGCTGCTCTACAGCAGCGCCTGGGTGGTGGGCTATGTGGTGCCAGGTTCTCCCGGCGGGCTGGGTGTGCGCGAGGCGATGATGGTGGTGCTCTTCACTCCGTTGACCGGAGCTGCGGTGGCCGCAGGACTGGCCGTGAGCATGCGCCTGACCACGCTGCTCGGAGACGCCTTGACCGTGTTGCTCGGCGTGCTCGGACGCCGCCTGCAATCGCACCAGACGCCTGCCGCCACTTCCTGAAGGGGGCCGGTCACTGAAGGGATGTTTCACGGGACCGCCGTCCCGACACCCTCAGGAGCCTTCAGTGTCCCGCCCCGACCTGTCCAACCGTTTCGTCTTCGACGACCCCCGCTACGAGCAACTCGCCATCGAGGGCGAGGCCCAGTACAAGCTCGGCACGCCGTTCAACCACATGGCGTTCGACAACTTCCTGCCCGCGGACATCGCCGAGGCGATGTGGCAGGAGTTCCCCAAGGCGCAGGACATCGAGTGGCACAACTACAACCGGCCGGCCGAGCGCAAACTGGTGTGTGTGGACGAGACCAAGTTCGGCCCGGTGACGCGCCAGATGCTCTACCAGTTCAACTCGGCGCCGTTCCTGCGCTTTCTTGAGAAGGTCACGGGCATCGACAACATGATTGCCGACCCGTCGATGCGTGGGGGTGGCCTGCACCAGACGCCGCGCGGCGGCCTGCTCAAGCTGCACGCCGACTTCAACAAGCACGACCAGAACTTCCTGGACCGCCGCATCAACGTCATCTTCTACATGAACAAGAACTGGAAGGAAGAGTACGGAGGCAGTCTGGAGCTGTGGGACCGCGAAGTCACTTTCTGCGGTGCCAAGATCCTGCCGGTGTTCAACCGCCTGGCCATCTTCTCGCCCACCAGCAACACCTTCCACGGCCATCCGGACCCGCTGACCTGCCCGGAAGGCGACTCGCGCAAGTCGCTGGCGCTGTTCTATTACACGAACGGTCGGCCCGACGAAGAGAAGAACGGAGCGCACACGACCATCTTTGCCGAGCGGCCCAACGAGAAGATCGGCGGCCTGCGCTGGCGCGTGTCGCAGGACTACATGCCGCCGGTGCTGTTCCGGGCCATGCGCCGCTTCCGCGAGCGGCACCTGGCCGGAACGATCCAGAAACGCGGCTGATCAGGCCAGCGTGAGGGTCACGTCGATGTTGCCGCGGGTCGCGTTCGAGTACGGGCAGACCTGGTGGGCGGCGTCGACCAGGGCCTGGGCCTGCGCGCGGTCCATGCCCGGCAGGTGCACCGTCAGGCGCGCCGCGATGCCATAGGCCTGGCCCACCGGGCCCAGGTCCACCTCGGCGTCCACCGCCACATCGGCGGGCACGGCCAGCTTCATCTTGCCGGCCACGGCCTTGATGGCACCGATGAAACAGGCCGAATAGCCGGCCGCGAACAACTGCTCGGGGTTGGTGCCGTTGCCGGGCGCGCCGGGCGGCGTGTGCTTGACGTCCAGCCGGCCATCGTCGGAGCGCGAGGCGCCATCGCGGCCGCCGGTGGTGTGGGTGCGGGCGGTGTACAGGACTTTGTCGAGAGAGGCCATGGTCGGGTCTTTCATGAAATGCTTGCGGAGCAAGCGGGTGGGAGAAGGGTGTCAGGCGCTGAGCCGGTCGCGCAGCGTCTGGATCTGTCGGGTCAGGGCGGTGACCTCATCGAGGTTGCACTGCGCGGCCTGCATCACGCAGGCGGGCAGTCGGGCGGCCCGGACCTTGAGCCGCCGGCCGGCCGCGGTCAGGCGGATCAGCACGCGGCGTTCGTCGGTGGCGTCCCGCAGGCGCGTGACCAGCTCGGCCGCCTCCAGGCGTTTGAGCAGCGGGGTCAGCGTGCCCGAGTCGAGGTGCAGTCGTTCACCGAGCGCCGAGACGGTGTCGCCGTCGCGCTCCCACAGCGCCAGCATCACCAGGTACTGCGGATAGGTCAGGCCCATCGACTCCAGCAGCGGCTTGTACAGCTTGGTCATGGCCAGCGAGGCGGAATAGAGCGCGAAACACAGCTGGTTGTCCAGCAGCAGGGCGCGTTCGTCGAGGGGTGGTGTGGAAGGCATGGGAGAACTGTAGCTGGCAATTTAATTGTTCACAATTTAATTGCCAGAAACCTTTTTGCGGAAAGGGTCAAAACGGAGCGCGATGCCGATCCAGGGCGCCGCGGAACCGGCTCTGCCGTGCCGCCAGTGCCGCCCCCTGGGGGGGACCGGCGCAGCCGGGCGCAGGGGGGTCACACCACCAGCGGTGGGTTCTGCATTTCTTCGATCTGCTCGACCAGCATGTCCACCTGACCCTGCCAGAAGTCGCGCCCGCCGAACCAGGGAAAGTTGATCGGGAAGGCCGGGTCGTCCCAGCGGCGTGCGATCCAGGCGCTGTAGTGCACCAGGCGCAGCGTTCGCAGCGGCTCGATCAAGGCCAGCTCACGCCGGTCGAAATCGCGCATCTGCTCGTAGCCGTCGAGCAGGGCGCCCAGCTGCTGCGTCTGCTGGCGCCGCTCGCCCGAGAGCAGCATCCACAGGTCCTGCACGGCCGGGCCTGTGCGCGCGTCGTCGAGGTCGACGAAGTGCGGCCCGGCGCCGGGCGCGCCTTCGGGCGTCCAGAGGATGTTGCCCGGGTGGCAGTCGCCGTGCAGACGGATGAGTGCGACCGGCTCGCCGCCGTTCGCGGGCCGGACCGGCCTAAGGGCCGGGTGCGACTCGATGATCTGCAGCGCTTCGTCCAGCGTCTGTCGCCAGGCGCTGCGCACCTCGGGCGCCACGGCCTCGTGCTCCAGCAGCCAGTCGCGCGGCTCGTGGCCGAAGCTGGCGGCGTCCAGGGCCGGCCGTTGGGCGAAGGGCCGGGCCGCGCCCACGGTGTGCAGGCGTGCGAGGAAGCGGCCGGTCCATTCCAGCACCTCGAAGTCCTCCAGTTCGGGCCGCCGGCCGCCGCGCCGCGGGCTCACGCTGAACAGGAAGCCACCGTGGCGGTGCAGCGTGCGGCCTTCGATCACCAGAGGCGCAACCACCGGCACATCGGCGGCGGCCAGCTCGGCCGCGAAGGCGTGCTCTTCGAGGATCTGCGCCTCGTTCCAGCGGCCTGGCCGGTAGAACTTGAGCACCACCTGTGCGTGGCCGTCCAGTGGTGTCTCCAGTGCCGCCTGATAGACCCGGTTCTCGTAGCTGCTCAGCGCGGACAGGCGCCCGTCGCCCCACAGGCCGAGGCTGGCCAGCGCGTCCTGCACCACATCGGGTGTGAGGGTTTCGTAGGGGTGTCGCGGGTCGGTGGCGTGCATGCGCCGATTGTGACCGCCTGCGACAATCCGGCCCATGTCCAAAGCCGTCCGCCGCACCCGAGAATCCCCCAGCCTGCAGGAACAGCTGCCCGAACTGCGCGAGGGCCAGTCCATCGAGCTGCTCAAGGAGCTGCACATCCTCACCCGCGAGGGCAGGCTCAACCAGGACACCCGGCGCAAGCTCAAGCAGGTCTACCACCTGGTCCAATTCATCGAGCCGCTGCTGGCCGAGGTGCTGAAGGACCGCGGCGACGTCACCCTGGCCGATCACGGTGCGGGCAAGTCCTACCTGGGCTTCATCCTCTACGACCTGTTTTTCAAGTCGAAGCCGGCCGGATGGGTGTACGGGGTCGAGACGCGCGCCGAGCTGGTGGAGAAGTCGCGCACGCTGGCGCAGCGGCTGGGCTTCTCGCGCATGGGCTTCCTGGCGACGACGGTGCAGCAGGCGCTGGACCATCCCGACCTGCCGGCGCAGATCGATGTGGTGACGGCGCTGCACGCCTGCGACACCGCGACCGACGACGCCATCGCCTTCGGCCTGGCGAAGCAGGCCCGCTTCATGGTGCTGGTGCCGTGTTGCCAGGCCGAGGTGGCCTCGGTGATGCGCCAGCACAAGGCGCTGTCGCTCGCCCGCACGCCGCTGGCGGAACTCTGGCGCCACCCGTTGCACACGCGCGAGTTCGGCAGCCAGATCACCAATGTGCTGCGCTGCCTGCAGCTCGAAGCCCATGGCTACCAGGTCACGGTGACCGAGCTGGTGGGCTGGGAGCACTCGATGAAGAACGAGCTGATCCTGGCGCGCCGGCACGACGGGCCGCAGGGCCAGCGCCAGCGCGCCCGCGAGCGCCTGCTGCAGATCGTCGACGAACTCGGCCTGCAGCCACTGCGCGAGCGCTTCGCGGCCTGAGGCGCCGCGCCTACTTGCCGGCCGGCTTGGCCGCGGGTTTCGCGGGTGCGGTGGCGGCTCCCGCGGTGGCCACCTTCAGACGATCGCCCAGGGCCTTTTCGAGCGCCTGCACTCGGGGCTCGACGGTGGCCCGGGTGTCGGCCACCAGCTTCGCCTGCAGCGACTGCTGCATCTCGGCGCTCAGCTGCTGGTATTTGGCGTAGGCCGGTGACTCCAGCATCGCCACGATCTCGCGCAGCTCTTCTTCGCTGAACTTGCTCTCGAGCACCGAACCGATGGTGGCGGGCGCCAGTTGCTGGGCGCTGCGGCGCACCAGGGGCACGGTGTCCTTGAGGTACTTCTGCAGCTCGGACTGCACTTCCTTGGCAACCGCCTCCTGCCGCTCGGTCGGCACCTTGGCGGCAATGATCTCGGAGGCCCGGTCGGCGAGCACCAGCGCGGGTTCTTCGGTCATGGCCGTGGCGAGCCGCTCGATGCCGCCTTGCTGGAGCTTGAGCACGCGCTGGATCAGGTCCTTCTTGGCCGGGGTGGAGGCCGTGGGTGCCGCCGGTGCGGCGGCGGGGGTGGACTGGGCGTGGGCCGCGAGGGCGGTCAGGGACAGCAGCAGCGGCAGCCCGACGGAACGGGAGAGGGAGAAGCGTTGGGATTGGGTCATGCGGCATGGTAACCCTGCGCATCCCCAGGGGTGTAACCAGACCTATGCCCGGTACAGGGACTGCTCGCTACCATCGCGCGATGGCCCGCAAGCTCCTGTCATCGCGCCTGCTCGCCACCGCCGTGGCGGTGCTGGCAGGGTGCGCCTCGCCGCAGCCTCGCGGAGCCGACGAGGGCGGGCCGGTGGCTGCCTGCCAGCGCTTGCTGCAGCAGCTCGACGAACAGACCGACGCCCACGCCGTGCGCGACGGCGGCGCCACCCGCATTCCCGGGTTTTCCTTCCTGCGGGTCGACCGGCTGCTGGCCTCCTTCCGCGACGAGGCTCTGCAGGACGCAGCGCGCTGGCAGGCCTGGGGCGAACGCCTGCTGGAGCAGGACCTGGTGGCGCGCACGGCCGAGATCCGCAACCTGCCGCCGGCTGCGCCGGAAGCGTTGGGCGCGGCCGGCCGCGCGGCATTGCAGGCTCGCGTGAGCAGCTGCGGCCCCCGGCTCTGGCAGACCCTCTCGGCCGACGAGACGGCCCGGCGGCGGCTGCGCGACGCGGCCGTGGTGCCCGACGACTACAGCGCCGTGCTGCGCACGCTGGGCCTGTACCCGCTGAGCCAGTGGCCGTTCTTCGCGGGGGTCGAACGCGAACTGCGGCACTGGCAAAGCCGCTGGATGACCTCGCCGCCCCCGCAGGCGCCCGGCTGGGTGCGGTACCGGCCCGACGCCGAGACAGTCCCGTCGGGTTCCTGGAGGCCACTGCCGGTGGACGCGCTGGGCATTCCGGCGCCCGATGCAGAGGCCGCCCGCCGTCTGCTGCAGGCCTACGCGCCGGTGCTGCACATCGAGACCCGCTCCGAAGCCGACCGGCCCGGCCGGCTGCGCTGGGGTGAAGGACCGGCACCAGAAGTGCGGACCGGGCAGCCGGTGCTCTACCAGCGCATCGCCTACACCCGATACGGCGACCGGGTGCTGCCGCAACTGGTCTACAGCCTGTGGTTTCCCGAGAGGCCGCCGCGCCACGGGCTGGACCTGCTGGCCGGCCGGGTGGACGCGGTGGTGCTCCGTCTGACCCTGGATGAGCGCGGCCGGCCGCTGATGCTTGACAGCATCCATGGCTGTGGCTGCTACCACCTGTTCCTGCCCGCGCCCACCATGGCGCTGCGCCCGCCGCCTTCCGCGCGCACCGAATGGGCGTTCGTGCCGGCCTCGCTGCCCAGGCTCGCGCCGGGCCAGCGGCTGCGGGTGCACCTGAGCGCCTCCGACCACCAGCTCATCGGCGTGGCCGCCGACGAAGGCGTGGCAGAAGGCGAGGTTCTGCGGCTGGAGGACGAGGACCAGCTGCGCAGCCTGCCCACGCCGGCAGGGGGTCATCGCAGCGCCTTCTGGTCCAATGGGATCATGCCGGGCACCGAGCGCGGCGAACGGGCCCTGTTCTGGCCCATGGGCATCGAGAGCCCTGGCGCGATGAGGCAGTGGGGGCGGCACCCGACGGCCTTTGTCGGGCGGCGCCATTTCGACGATCCGCGCCTGCTGGAACAGCGTTTCCACCGGCGTCAAGAGGCCGGCGCCCCCTGAGGGGGTTTCGTCCTGTTACATGACATCCCCCTCCGGGGGTGGTACACCCGGGGGCCGGGGCGTCGCCCCCACCTTCTTCTTCTGCATGGTGACCGACTTTCCCTTCCTTCTCCAGTCCATGGCCTGGCCCCTGGTGCTGCTGCTCGCCTGGTACTTGGGCGAGCGCCTGCACGAATGGGCCAACCTGCCGCGGGTGACCAGCTACGTGGCGGTGGGCCTGGTGGCCAGCCTGATCAACCTGCCGGGCCTGACCGACGCGGTGCCGGGCCTGCCCTTCCTGGCCAACGTGGCGCTGTCGCTGATCCTGTTCGAGCTGGGCTACCGCATCCACCTGCGCTGGTTCCGGCACAACCCCTGGGTGCTGGCGCTGGGGCTGGTGGAGTCGGTGCTGACCTTCGCCACGGTGTACTGGGTGTCCGGCCTGTTCGCGCTGCCGGTGGACACGCGGCTGATCGTCGCGGCGCTGTCGGTGTCCGCCTCGCCCGCAGGCATCGTGCGGGTGGCCAACGAGCTGCGCAGCGCCGGCCAGGTGACCGAGCGCGTGCTGCACCTGTGCGCGATCAACTGCCTGGTGGCGGTGCTGGCGCTCAAGCTGGTCATCGGCTACTGGCACCTTGCGACCTCGGGCGACCTCGTGCTGGCCGCCTTCGGCAGCGTGCACGTGCTGGTCACCTCGGTCGCCGTGGGGGCCCTGCTGGGCGTGGGCATGCCCGCGCTGCTGCGCAGCCAGCGCATCCAGGAGCGCGACGTGACCCTGGTCTTCGCGCTGGCGGTGGTGCTGCTGACCACCATGGCCTACGGTCTCAAGCTCTCGCCGCTGCTGGCGGCGCTGACCTTCGGCATCGTGGCGCGCGAGCGCCGCGTGCACCTGACCAATGCGCAGCGCGGCTTCGGCACTGCTGGTGACCTGCTGACCCTGTTCCTGTTCGTCTACATCGCGGCCCTGCTGGACTGGAGCGACATCGGTGGTGGCGTGCTGCTCGGACTGGCGCTGATCTTCACCCGCATCGCCACCAAGGTGGTGTGCAATGTGGCCGCGGCCCGCCTCTCGGGCAGCACCGAGCGCAAGGGCCTGCTGACCGGCCTGGCGCTCACGCCGATGTCGGCCTTCGCCATCCTGCTGCTGGAGCAGAGCCGCCTCTACGGCTTCGAACCTGCGCGCCAGGTGCTGATGGCCCTGGCCTTCATGATGATGCTGCAGGAGCTGTTCGGCCCGCTGGTCACCCAGCGCGCCCTGCAGGCGGCGCGCGAAACGCATGTGACCCGGGAGTGACGCAGACATGCCGCTGGAAACCTTCAAGGCCTCCGAGTCGCTCACGCTGGGTGTCGAACTCGAACTGCAGCTGGTCAACACCTACGACATGGACCTCTCCAGCAGCGCCAACGACCTGCTGGAGTTGCTGCGGCGCAAGCCTTTCCCTGGTGTGGTGACGCCCGAGATGACACAGAGCATGATCGAGATCGCCACCGACGTGCAGCACCTGCACGGCCCGCTGCTGGCGCAGCTGCGCGAGATCCGCGACACCCTGGTGCACGCGGGCGACCGGCTCAACATCGCGCTGGCCGGGGGCGGCACACACCCGTTCCAGCGCTGGTTCGAGCAGCGCATCTTCTCCAAGCCGCGCTTCGAGCAGCTCTCGGGGCTCTACGGGTATCTCGCCAAGCAGTTCACCGTGTTCGGACAGCACGTGCACGTGGGCTGCAGCTCACCCGACGAGGCGCTGTTCCTGCTGCACTCGCTCAACCGCTACGTGCCGCACTTCATCGCTCTGTCGGCGTCCTCGCCGTTCTTCCAGGGCGTGGACACGCTGTTCGACTCGGCGCGCCTGAACTCGGTGTTCGCCTTCCCGCTGTCGGGCCGCGCCCCCTTCACGCTCAGCTGGGACGAGTTCTCCAACGTGTACTTCACCAAGATGGAGAGCACGGGCGTGGTCAAGTCCATGAAGGACTTCTACTGGGACATCCGGCCCAAGCCCGAGTACGGCACCATCGAACTGCGGGTGTGCGACACGCCGCTGACGGTGGAGCGCGCCGCCGCGCTGGCCTGTTACCTGCAGTGCCTGTGCCGCCACCTCCTGCAGCGCGACGAATCGCCGCCGGTCGAGGACGACTACCTCGTCTACACCTACAACCGCTTCCAGGCCTGTCGCTTCGGTCTGGACGGCATGATGGTCAATCCCAAGACGCGCGAGCAGATCAGCATCCGCGAGGACATCCTCGCGACGCTGCGCAAGCTCGGCCACCACGCCGACGTGCTGGAGGCCCAGGCCGCGCTGGACGAGGTCGAGCGCACGGCGGCGCGCGATGGCAACCACGCCACCTGGCTGCGCCGGCGCTACGCCGAGAGCGGCAGCGTGCAGGGCGTGGTGGCGGCGGCGGTGGACGCGCTGCGCGGCTGAGCGGGGTTGCGCGGCGGGCGATCTGCTCGCGCGAGAACTGACAGGTGATTGCCGTTCTTCTCACCCCTTGTCAGGCAATTTCCTACAACGCGAATGGCGTGGCGCCGACTTAACGGTTTGAAACAGGATCAATACAGTCTGTCACATCGACAAACGACTTGTTTTCACCCCGTTTTCCCCAGGACACCGCCATGAACTCCACCGCCAGCCTCAACCCCTTCGTCCTCATGCTTGACCCGGAAGCCGTGATCACGGCGATGGAAAGCAGCCGCGATCTGCGTGGCCTGCGCCACCGCGTGTGCCGCCCGCTGGACAAGCCCCTGATCCCGATCACCCACCGCACCCTCACGCAGCGCTCGGCCGTCCGCGCCTACGACGCCGCGATCGACAACGAGGCCTTCATGGACTCGGGCGTCGAGTTCTACGCCACAGCCCAGCCGGCCCTGCAGCACGCGGTGCACTGATCACTTCGCAAAGCGTTTGCGGGTCAGCGCCAGCGCGACCCAGAACGCGCCGACCGCGTAGACCGCCAGCACCGTCAGGTGCACCAGGGGCCGATCGGGCCACTGGTCCATGAACAGGGGGCGCACCAGCGCGACGGCATTGGTCAGCGGCAGCCATTCGGAGATGGCGCGCACCAGACCCGGCAGCTGTTCCCGGGGAAAGAAGACACCGGAGAGAAACATCATCGGTGTCAGGAACAGCGTGAAGTAGTAGGTGAAGAAGTCGTAGCCCTGGGCCAGCGCGTTGAACACCAGGGCGATGCACGAGAAGGTGATGCCCACCAGCAGCAGCACCGGCAGCACCAGCAGGAGTTTGGTCGAGTGGCTGATGCCCAGCGCGAGCATCACGCCCAGGATGGCCAGCACCGTGAACAGGGCCTTGAAGGCCGCCCACAGCATCTCGGCCAGCACCACGTCGTCCAGCCGCACCGGCGCGTTCATGATGCCGTCCCAGGTCTTCTGCACGTGCATGCGCGAGAACGCCGAGTACAGCGCCTCGAAGCTGGCCGCGTTCATCGCACTCATGCAGATGCTGCCGCTGGCCAGGAAGAGGATGTAGGGCACGGCCTGCTGCCCCTGCGGCGTGGACAGGCTCACCTGGCCCACCAGCGCGCCCATGCCGTAGCCGAAGGCCACCAGCCACATCAGCGGCTCGGCGATGTTGCCGACCAGGCTGGGCAGCGCCAGCTTCTTCCAGACCAGCAGGTTGCGCTGGAAGACGGGCCACCAGCGCATGGACAGTTTCGGTGCAGACCAGTGAGCGTGTGCAGAATTCATCAGCCGTCTTCCCGTATTTGTCTGCCGGTCAGCTTCAGGAACAGGTCTTCCAGGTTGGCAGGCCGGTGCAGCGTGCGCAGATCGTGCATCGGCGCCAGTGCCTGCAGCAGGGGCCGTGCATCCCGCGTGTAGAAGAACACGGTTTCGCCGCTGACCTCGACACGCCCGGCCAGTGCCCGCAGGGCCGCGTGTTCCGGCGCGTCGTGCAGCGCCAGCGCACCGGCGCCATAAACCTCCACCACCTCGGGCTCCAGGTGCTGCGCGATCAGCTCGCGCGGCCGGCCCTCGGCGATCTTGCGGCCATGGTCGAGCACCAGCAGGCGCGAACACAGGCGCTCGGCCTCGTCCATGAAGTGGGTGGTCAGCAGGATGCTCTTGCCTTGCTGCAGCAGCAGCTGCAGGCGCTCCCACATCAGGTGCCGGGCCTGCGGGTCCAGACCGGTGGTGGGCTCGTCGAGCAGCAGCAGCTGCGGGTCGTTCACCAGCGCGCGCGCCAGCGACAGGCGCCGCTTCATGCCGCCGGAGAGCTCGCCCGGCTTGGCGTCGGCCTTGTGCGACAGGGCCGCAAACTCCAGCAGCTTCGGAATGCGCGCGCGGATGGTGGCGTCCTTCAGACCGAAATAGCGGCCGTAGACCAGCAGGTTCTCGGCGCAGGAGAAGTCCGGGTCCAGCGTGTCCATCTGGCTGACCACGCCCAGCCGCTGCTTGACCGCCAGCGCCTCCTGCGGCATGGGCAGGCCAAAGGCGCCGACCTCGCCCGTGTCCGGTGCCGTCAGCCCCAGGCACATGCGGATGGTGGTGGTCTTGCCAGCGCCGTTCGGTCCGATCACGCCCAGGCATTCGCCCGGCGCGATGCCGAAGGAGAGGCGGTCGACCACCGTCTGGCCGCCGTAGCGCTTGACCAGCTCCCGGCACTCGAACAGGAATTCGCTCATGGCGGCCGATTGTGCCGTGCCCGCTGTGCCCTTGAGGGCCGAAGTGGCGTGTGAAAACGGCCGTCCTACAATGCCGGCTCCCGGCCGAACGGTCGTCAGACGCCGCGTCCGGCGCGCTCCAAAGTGTCCCTTCCCCCAGCCGTCGCCCTGCAATACCTGTTGCCCAAGACCGCGGTCACGCGCTTCGCCGGCTGGTGCGCCCACTCGCGCGCCACCTGGTGGACGCACAACGTGATTCCTTGGTTCATCAAGCGCTACGGCGTCAACATGGACGAGGCCGTCAACTCCGATCCGCGCAGCTACGCCAGCTTCAACGAATTCTTCACCCGCCCACTGCGGTCCGGCGTGCGGCCGCTGGCGCCCGAAGGCTTTGTCTGCCCGGTGGACGGCGCGATCAGCCAGTTCGGCGACATCAAGGAGGACCAGATCTTCCAAGCCAAGGGCCACCGCTACAGCACACGCGCCCTGGTGGGCGGCAACGCCGGCCTGGCGGCGCAGTTCCGCGGCGGCTCGTTCGCCACGATCTACCTCAGCCCCAAGGACTACCACCGCATCCACATGCCCTGCAGCGCGCGGCTGCGGCGCATGATCTATGTGCCGGGTGAGCTGTTCTCGGTGAACCCGCTGACGGCGGCGCACGTGCCCGGTCTGTTTGCGCGCAACGAGCGCGTGGTTTGCGTGTTCGATGTGCCGCACGGTGTCCAAGGCGAGACCCGCCCGTTCGCCCTGGTGCTGGTGGGCGCCACCATCGTCGGCAGCATGGCCACGGTCTGGCATGGAGTGGTCAACCCACCGCGTACCGGCACGGTGCGCGAATGGACCTACGACGACGAGCCCTGCCTGCTGCAGCGCGGTGAGGAGATGGGCTGCTTCCTGCTGGGCTCCACGGTCGTGATGCTCTGGCCCAGGAAAACCATCGATTTCAACCCGCGCTGGGCGGCCGGGCGCACGGTTCGCATGGGCGAGGCCATGGGCCTCGCCGCCCCCTGACTTTCATCGAGGACACACATGACCACGCTGGGCACCCCCCTCTCGCCTTCGGCCACCCGCGTCATGCTGCTGGGCAGCGGCGAACTCGGCAAGGAGGTGCTGATCGCCCTGCAGCGCCTGGGCGTGGAGACCATCGCCGTCGACCGCTACGAGAACGCGCCGGGCCAGCAGGTGGCGCACCACGCGCGCACCATCACCATGAGCGACCCCGGTCAGCTGAAGGCGCTGATCGAGGCCGAGCGTCCGCACCTCGTGGTGCCCGAGATCGAGGCCATCGCCACGCCCATGCTGGAGCAGCTGGAAGCTGCGGGCACGGTGACGGTGATCCCGACCGCGCGCGCCGCGCGCCTGACCATGGACCGCGAAGGCATCCGCCGCCTGGCGGCCGAGACCTTGGGCCTGCCGACCAGCCCGTACCGGTTCTGCGACTCGCTGGCCGAGCTGCAGGCCGCCATCGACGCCGGCATCGGCTACCCCTGCATCGTCAAGCCAGTGATGAGCAGCTCGGGCAAGGGCCAGAGCAAGATCGACGGCCCGGCCGACGTGCAGAAGGCCTGGGACTACGCCATGGCCGGCGGGCGCGTGAGCCACGGCCGCGTGATCGTCGAAGGCTTCATCGACTTCGACTACGAGATCACCCAGCTGACGGTGCGCGCCAAGGGCGCCGGTGGCGAGACGGACACCCACTTCTGTGAACCCATCGGCCACGTGCAGGTCAGCGGCGACTATGTGGAGAGCTGGCAGCCCATGGCCATGCGCCCCGAGGCCATCGAGAAGTCGCGCCAGATCGCCAAGGCGGTGACCGACAACCTCGGCGGCCTGGGTCTGTTCGGCGTGGAGCTGTTCGTCAAGGGCGAACAGGTCTGGTTCAGCGAGGTCAGCCCGCGTCCGCACGACACCGGCCTCGTGACCCTGTGCACCCAGCACCAGAGCGAGTTCGAGCTGCACGCCCGCGCCATCCTGGGCCTGCCGGTGGACACGAGCCTGCGCAACCCCGGCGCCAGCGCCGTGATCTACGGCGGCGTCGAGGCCCAGGGCATCGTGTTCGACGGGATCGACGAAGCGCTGCGTGTGCCGGGCACCGACCTGCGCCTGTTCGGCAAGCCCGAGAGCTTCACCAGGCGCCGCATGGGCGTGGCGCTGGCGCGGGCGCAGGACACCGACACCGCACGGGCCAACGCCAAGCTGGCCGCAGGCAAGGTCAGGCCCCGCAAGGCCTGAACTCACTCGTGCCTTAGCGCATCGATGGGATTGAGGCGCGCCGCGCGCCGCGCCGGGAAATAGCCGAACAGCACGCCGATGGCGGCGGAAAACAGGAAGCTCAGCAGGTTCACGCCGATGTTGAACTGGTAGGGCACGTCCATCACCGCCGACAGCGCCACCGAGGCGCCGGTGGCCAGCACGATGCCCACCAGGCCGCCCAGCGCAGCCAGCACCACGGCCTCGATCAGGAACTGCAGCAGCACCTCGCGCTCCAGGGCGCCGATGGCCAGCCGCAGCCCGATCTCGCGGGTGCGCTCGGTCACGCTCACCAGCATGATGTTCATGATGCCGATGCCGCCCACCAGCAGGCTCACCGCGGCCACGGCGCCCAGCAGCATGGTCATGATCTTCGTCGTGCCCGACAGTGTCTCGGCCAGCTGCTTGGTGTCGAGCACGTTGAAGTTGTCCTCGTCGGCTTCGGCCAGCTTGCGGCGTTCGCGCAGCAGCTGGGTGATGGACGCGGTCACGCGCGCGGCGTCGGCGCCGTCGCTCATCGAGACCAGCAGGGTGTTGACGCGGGTGTGGCCGACGATGCGTCGCTGCAGGGTCTTGATCGGCATCAGCACCATGTCGTCCTGGTCGTTGCCGAAGGCGCCCTGGCCCTTGGAGCCCAGCGTGCCGATGACCTCGCAGCTCATGGCCTTGATCCGCAGCTGCGCACCCACCGCGCTGGTGCTGCCGAACAGCTCGCGCTGCACCGTCTGGCCGATCAGGCAGACCGCGCCGCCCGCGCGCAGCTCGTCGTCGCTGAAATTGCGGCCGTCGGCGATCTTCCAGTTGCCGGTGACCAGCCAGTCGTTGGTGCTGCCGATCACGCTGGAATTCCAGTTGCGGCCGTTGGCCACCAGCGTGGTTCCGGTGCGGGCCTCGGGCGCGACCGCCACGATGCCGCTGACCTGGCCCACGATGGCTTCGCCGTCGCTTTCCTTGAACGCGGGCGCGCCGGCACCGCCGCCGCCCGGGCCCATGCGCTGGCCGGGCCGCACCTGCAGCAGGTTGGTGCCCAGGCCGGCGATCTGGT
Source organism: Hydrogenophaga pseudoflava (assembly GCF_031020795.1). Lineage (GTDB taxonomy): Bacteria > Pseudomonadota > Gammaproteobacteria > Burkholderiales > Burkholderiaceae_C > Hydrogenophaga > Hydrogenophaga pseudoflava_A. The sequence goes on along the minus strand of NZ_JAVHJP010000003.1, from coordinate 585,243 downwards.
TCTGCACCGCCGCGGTGGCGCCATTGCCCACGGTGACCATGGTGATCACGGCACTCACGCCGATCACGATGCCCAGGATGGTGAGGAAGGAGCGCAGCAGGTTGCGCCGGATCGAGCGCAGCGCGAGGATCAGGGTGTTGAGCCACATCTCAGGCCTCCTGTCCCGCGTCGTTGCGCAGGGCGTGGGCCGGCTGCAGCGCCACCGGGTGCGGGTTGCGCTCGTCGCTCGCGACCACGCCGTCCACGAAGCGCACGATGCGCCGGGCGTAGGCCGCCATGTCGGGCTCGTGCGTGACCATCAGCACGGTGATGCCCTGCTCGGCGTTCAGGCGCCACAGCAGCTCCATGATCTCCTGGCTGCGCTGGGTGTCGAGGTTGCCGGTGGGCTCGTCGGCCAGCAGCACCTGGGGCTCGGTCACGATGGCGCGCGCAATGGCCACGCGCTGCTGCTGGCCGCCGGAGAGCTCGCCCGGCGTGTGGTGCTCCCAGCCTTTGAGTCCGACCTTCTCCAGCGCCGCTTGCGCCGCCGAGTGGCGCAGCGCCGCGGGTTCGCCGCGGTAGACCAGGGGCAGTTCGACGTTCTCCTGCGCGGAGGTGCGCGCCAGCAGATGGAAGCCCTGGAACACGAAGCCGAAGTAGCGCCGGCGGAGCCGGGCGCGCTGGTCGCGCGACAGCGCTTCCACGTGCACGCCGCGGAACAGGTACTCGCCGGTGGTGGGCACGTCCAGGCAGCCCAGGGTGTTCATCGCGGTCGACTTGCCCGAACCGCTGGGGCCCATGATGGCCACGAAGTCGCCCTGCCGGATGTCGAGGTCCACGCCCTTGAGCGCCTGGAAGGCGGTGTTGCCTTCGCCATAGGTCTTGGTGATGCCGCGCAGGCGGATGAGCGGCTTGTCGCTCACGGCGCCGCCCCGCTGCGTTGTTCGGTGATCACGGCCATGCCTTCCGCGAGGCCCTCGCCGCTGACCTCGGTGTTGCGCCCGTCGCTGATGCCGGTGTGGACCTCCTTGGCCACGGGCTGGCCGTTGTCCAGCACCCAGATCTGGCGCGGGCCGCCGCCGCGGCGGTCCATGCCGGCGGTCTTGGGCCGGGCGGTGCTGGGCGGGCGCGGCATCATCTTCGAGAGGATGCCGCCGCCACCGGCGGACGCAGCGCCGCTGGCCGAGGCCGGCGAATAGCGCAGCGCGGTGTTGGGCACCAGCAGCACACCCTTGGCTTCCTTGGCCACGATGGTCGCGGCCGCGGTCATGCCGGGGCGCAGGCTTAGGTCTGCGTTGTCGACGTTGAGCGTGGTGGTGTAGGTGACGACGTTGTCGGTCTTGGTCGATCCGAAGGCCACACGCTGGATGGTGGCCGGGTAGCGCCGCGCGGGGAAGGCGCTGACCGTGAACGTCGCTTTCTGGTCGACCTTGACATTGCCCACGTCCGCCTCGTCCACCGACACATCCAGCTTGAGCTGGGCCAGGTCTTCGGCCAGCGTGAACAGGGTGACCGCCTGCAGTGAGGCGGCCACCGCGTTGCCCGGGTCGACCGAGCGCGAGAGCACCACGCCGTTGATGGGCGAGCGGATCGAGGCCTTGGACAGGTTGGTCTCGTTGGTCGACAGCGCGGCGCGGGCTTCGTTGACCGAGGCCCGGGCAGCGGCTTCGGCGGCCACGGCACGGTCCACGGCGGCCTTGGCACTGTCCAGTTCGGTGGCCGAGGGCACCTTGCCACCCGACAGGCGCGCGACCTCTTCGAAGCGCGCGAGCGTGGCGCGGGCTTCGCGGGCCGTGGCGCCGGCCTGGGCGAGCTGCGCCTGGGCCGAGGCCAGGCCGGCGCGCGCCTGCGTCACCTGGTCCTGCAGCTTGGCGGTGTCCAGCTCGACCAGCACCTGTCCGGCCTTCACGCGGTCGTTCACGTCCACCAGCACGCGCTTGACCGTGCCCGAGAGTTCGCTGCCCACGTTGACCGAACGGGTCGGCTGCAGCGTGCCGTTGGCCGCGACCGTGAGCGTGATGTCGCCGGTCTTCAGCGGCTCGGTCACGTAGACCGGCGCGGCCTTGGCGTTCTTCTGCGACTGCCACACATAGAGGCCGCCGCCGGCCAGCACCAGCACCGCGACCACGATCCAGGTCGAGGCGCGCTGCCACCAGCGGGGCGGACGGTCGTTGCCCAGCAGGTCCTGGACGTCGGCGGGGGTGGGGGTTTTCTTGGCGTTCATGGTGATGGGGAGCAAGCGGTCAGCGGGCGGCGTTCGGTGCGGCGGTGTCCGGCGTCCATCCGCCACCCAGGGCCTTGTAGAGGCGCACATGGCCGGTGGCGAGCGAAGCCTGGGCGCTGGCCACGCTGTCCTGCGCGGACAGCAGGGTGCGCTGGGTGTCGAGCACGGTGCGGAAGTCGATCAGGCCGCTCTGGTAGCGCTGGCGGGCCAGCAGCTCGGCGTTCACGGCCGCGTCCGCGGCGGTCTGCAGGCGGGCCAGGCGCTCCAGGTCGCCCCGGATGGCGACGAGCGCATCCTCCACGTCCTGCAGCGCGGTGAGCACCGTGCTGGCGTAGCTGGCGCGCGCCTGTTCCAGCGCCGCCTCCTGCGCGCGCACCTGGGCCTTCGCCGCGCCGCCGTCCAGCAGCGGCACCGACACGCTGGCCAGCAGCGAGCGCAGCACCGAAGCGCCATCGGTCAGTGTGCCCAGTGTGAGTGCGGACAGGCCGAGCGAGCCGCCGAGCCGGAAGCTCGGGTAGCGCGCGGCGTCGGCGGCCGCCACCCGCGCCAGTGCGGCGCTGATGCGGTGTTCGGCGGTGCGCACGTCGGGGCGCTGGCGCAGGGTTTCGGCCGGCAGCGAGAGCGCGATGTCGGCGGGCGGCTGCGGCACGGGCGCCACCGGGCCCAGCGTGGCGTCCAGTGCGCCGGGTGCCTGGCCGGTCAGGACCGCGAGCGCGTGGCGGGCCTGGGCCAGGCTGGTCTGCAGCGCGGGGATCTGCGCCTGGGTCTGCGCCTGCGCGGCGATGGCCTGTTCGAGGTCGAGCGAGGAGGCCAGGCCGGCCTGTACCCGCCATCGCGTGATCTGCAGCGTCTCGGATTGGGCGGCCAGGTTGCGCTGCGCAATGTCCAGCCGCGACTGCAGGCCACGCAGCTCGATCAGCGAGGCGGCGACTTCGGCCGCCAGCGACACCTGCACATCGGCCAGGCTGGTTTCGGACGCACGGGCGTCCGCCTCGCTGGCGGCCAGGCTGGCGCGGTGGCCGCCGAAGACGTCGGGCTCCCAGCTGGCGTCGAAGCCGGCCTGGAAGCGGTTGCTGGCATCGGCCGTCCCCGATCGGCTGCGCTGGGCCGAGCCTGAGGCGCTGAGCGAGGGGCCGTTGTTCGCCTGCTGCACGTCGCGCTGGGCCCGCGCCTGCTGCAGCGCGGCCTGTGCGCTGCGCACGCCGGGGTTGGCCTGAAGTGCCTGGGTGACGAGTCCGCCCAGGGCCGGGTCGTTGAAGCGCTGCCACCACTGGGCCAGCGCGGTGGACGAGGGCTGGTTGGTGGTGGCTCCGGTGGACCAGGTGGCCGGCACGGTCACACCGGGTGTCCCAGGGGCGGGCGCTGCATTCGGGGTGGCACAGCCCCCCAGCAGGGCGGCCGCGCACAGGCCCAGCAGGAGCGCAACGGGGCGGGGCCGTGACGGAGGAGCAAAGGTCATCGGTTCGTTCATGGCGTGGTGCCGGCAGACCGGCTGGAGACCGATTGTGCGCAGGCGCCCCGAAGGGACCGTGACCGGTGTGTGAAGTTCCGGTAAAGCGCCTGCCTTACTGGAACGCCACCTCGGCGAAGCTGCGCAGCTTGCGGCTGTGCAGCTGGTCGACCCCGCCGGTGCGCAGCAGTTCCACCGCGCGGATGCCGATGCGCAGGTGCTGGTCCACGCGCTCGCGGTAGAAGTGGTTGGCCATGCCGGGTAGCTTGATCTCGCCGTGCAGGGGTTTGTCGCTCACGCACAGCAGGGTGCCATAGGGCACGCGGAATCGGAAGCCGTTGGCCGCGATGGTGGCGCTCTCCATGTCCAGCGCGACGGCACGCGATTGCGAGAAGCGCCGTTGCGGCGTGTTGTCCGGCAGCAGTTCCCAGTTGCGGTTGTCGGTGCTGGCCACCGTGCCGGTGCGCATGATGCGTTTGAGTTCCTGCGGCGGCACGCCGGTCACGTCGGCCACGGCCTGCTCCAGCGCGACCTGGATTTCGGCCAGCGCGGGAATCGGCACCCACAGCGGCAGTTCTTCGTCCAGCACGTGGTCCTCTCGCACGTAGGCGTGGGCCAGCACGTAATCGCCCAGCTGCTGGCCGTTGCGCAGGCCGGCGCAGTGGCCCAGCATCAGCCAGGCGTGCGGGCGCAGCACGGCGATGTGGTCGGTGATGGTCTTGGCATTCGCCGGGCCGACGCCGATGTTGACCATGGTGATGCCCGAACGGTCCTGCCGCAGCAGGTGGTAGGCCGGCATCTGCGGCAGGCGCGGCAGGGCCTTGCCCAGCGCGTCGATGGCCTCGGCCGACAGACCGGTGCGGCGCGTGACCAGGTTGCCCGGCTCGACGAAGGCGATGTAGTCGCTGCGCGGGTCGGCCATTTCGGCATGGCCGAGCTTGATGAACTCGTCGATGTAGAACTGGTAGTTGGTGAACAGCACGAAGTTCTGGAACCAGTCGGGCGAGGTGCCACTGTAGTGGCGCAGGCGCTGCAGCGAGTAGTCCACGCGCGGGCCGGTGAACAGGGACAGCGGGTGCGGCTCGCCGGGCTTGGGCTCGTGCGTGCCGTTGGCGATGCCGTCGTCCATCGCGGTGAGGTCGGGCAGGTCGAACACGTCGCGCATCAGGGCGCGGCGCTCCACGCTCATCTCGCCTTCCACGTGCTCGTGCTCGGCGAATGAGAAGTGGATCGGGATCGGCTGCGTGCTGGTGCCGACTTCGAGCTTTCCGTCGTGGTTGGACAGCAGCAGCCGGAATTGCTCCATGTAGTAGTCGCCGTAGAGGTCGGGGCGGGTGAGCGTGGTCTCGAAGCGGCCCGGTCCCGCGACGAAGCCGTAGCTCAGCCGGCTCTGCAGCCCGGCTTCCTGGCGCGAGACGCTGCGCGAGTGCAGCCGCACGAACGGGTAGCAGGCGCGGATGCGGGCACCCCCCGGTTCGGTGCCGGCCACGAAGTCGTGCATGGCCTCACGCAGGAAGGCGACGCTGCTGTCGTAGATGTGCTGCACCTGGGCCAGCGCGGCGGCCGGCTCGTCGAACAGCTGGGGGGCGATGAAGGTGGGGGATTTGTGCATGGGGGTTATTGTGACCACCCCGTGCCGCTGTGCGGCCTCCCCCTTCTCTTCGCCTGCGGCGGGGAGGGGGACGCACCCTGTGGCCCGGCGGAGCCGTGTTCCACGGGGGCCCTGAAAAGGCCCGCGGTCCGGCGGATCGGCTTACCTGTTGACCGGTTCGCGCATGGTCACGAACTCTTCGGCCGCCGTCGGGTGGATGCCGATGGTGCTGTCGAACACCGTCTTGGTGGCGCCGGCCTTCATGGCCACCGCAAAGCCCTGCACGATCTCGCCGGCCTCTGCACCCACCATGTGCAGGCCCACCACGCGGTCGCTGGCGGTGTCCACGATCAGCTTCATCAGCGTGCGCTCGCTGCTGCCGGAGAGCGTGTGCCTGAGCGCCTTGAACTCACTACGGAACACCGTGATGGCGCCGAACTGCTCGCGCGCCTGCGCCTCGCTGTAGCCGACGGTGCCGATGTTCGGGTGGGTGAACACGGCGGTGGGGATGAACTCATAGCCCATGCTGCGCGGCGGCTTGCCCGGGGCGGGGCCGAACAGCTGGTCGACCACCACCATGGCTTCGCCCAGCGCCACCGGCGTGAGCTGCACCCGGTTGGTCACGTCGCCCACGGCCCGGATGCTGGGCACGTTGGTGCGGTAGTGCGCGTCCACGATCACCTCGCCCTGAGCGCCCTGCGCCACACCGACCGCCTCCAGCCCCAGGCCCTGCACGTTCGGCTTGCGGCCGGTGGCGTAGAGCACGGCATCGGCCATGACGGTGTTGCCGTCCTCCAGTTCGGCGCGCAGGCCTTCGGTGGTCTTGCGGATGTCCACCACACCGGCGTTCAGGCGCAGGTCCACGCCGGATTTCTGCATTTCGCCGGCCACGAAGTGGCGGATCTCGTCGTCGAAGCCGCGCAGCACCTGCTCGCCGCGGTACAGCTGGGTGACTTTTGATCCCAGGCCATTGAAGATGGACGCGAACTCGCAGGCGATGTAGCCGCCACCGACCACCAGCAGGCGCTGCGGGAAGGGTTCGAGGTCGAACACCTCGTTGGAGGTGATGACATGCTCGCGCCCGGTGAAGTGCGGCACGAAGGGGGTGCCGCCGGTGGCAATCAGGATGTGGGCGGCGGTGAAGGACTGGTGACCGGGCGAGCCGTCGGCGTTCAGCGTGGCCACGGTCACGGCGTGCGGACCGTCGATGCGCGCGAAGCCGTTGATGACCGTGACGCCCGAGCCGCGCAGCAGGTTGGCGTAGACGCCGTTCAGGCGCGAGATTTCCTTCGCACGGTTGGTCTTGAGCGTGGACCAGTTCAGGACGGGTTTCTCGCCTTCCCAGCCGAAGCCGTGCGACTCCTCGAAGGCATCGGCGTAGTGCGCCGCATAGCTGTAGAGCTTCTTGGGAATGCAGCCCACGTTCACGCAGGTGCCGCCCAGGCCCTCGGTGCCAAGGGTTTCGGCCATCGCGACGCGGGCGCCGCGCCCGGCGGCCATGCGGGCGGCGCGCACGCCGCCGCTGCCGCCACCGATGACGAAGAGGTCGAAGTCGAAAGAACTCATGGCTTCAGGTGCAGGACAGGAAGCCGGTCAGTGTACGGGGCCACCCGCTGGCACCTCGCGTGCAGGGGCTCTCAGGCGAGCGCGCGCACCTCGTCCTGGGCCATCACGCGCCGCCGCGCCATCTCGCGGCCCATGCCGACGGTGTCGATGCCGGCGAGCCGCTTGCGGGCCTCCGGGTAGGCCAGCGACTCCTCAAGCAGGATGTGGTCGAGGTAGAGCGCCTCAAACACCTCCAGCGCGTGCCGCAACTCCGCGGGGTCGAACCAGAGGTTGCCGTTGGTCGCGGCCTCCAGCGAGGGTGCGATCTGGATCCAGTTTTCCTCCAGCCAACCGTGGTCCTGGATCAGGTGCTCGGCCGCCTGCACCACCTCGGCGTCCTGGCTGGCCAGCAGCGCCGGGAAGATGTGTTTCTCTTCGTCCAGATGGTGTTGGCGCGCCTCGGTGTTGAAATAGTTCAGCACACGGCGGGCCAGCGCCCGGTTGGCCGCGTTCAGCCCGTCGGACTCGATGGCATCCACCAGCCCGTGCAACTGCTTCACCTGGCCCTGGATGTCCTTGTGGGTGCTGTCGAGGAATTCGAAGATCGCGATGGAGACGGGGGCGGCGCTCATGGTGGACTCCTTGATGACGTGCAATCCATTCTGGAGATGTGGCGCCGCCGCCCATTGATCTGCCTCAAGAAATGGCTCCCCCCGCGCCGCCTTCGCCGTCACCCCCCAGGGGGCGGCACTGGCGGCCCGGCGAAGCCGGTTCCGCGGTGCCCTGGACCCACTTCCCTTCCGGCACGGGGGGATCAGTACGTGTACACGCCTTTGCCGGTCTTGCGGCCCAGCCAGCCAGCGGCGACCATTTCCTTGAGCAGCGGGGCCGGGCGGTACTTGCTGTCGTTGAACTCGGCCATGTAGACGTTCATCACGGCCAGGCAGACGTCCAGACCGATCATGTCGGCCAGCGCCAGCGGGCCGATGGGCTGGTTGGTGCCCAGCTTCATGCCGGCGTCGATGTCCTCGGCCGTGGCCACGCCCTCGGCCAGCACGAAGAAGGCCTCGTTGATCATGGGCACCAGGATGCGGTTGACCACGAAGCCGGGCGCGTTCTTCACCGTGATCGGCGTCTTGCCCAGGGCCTCGGCCAGCGCCTTGACGGCGCCGTGCGTGGCGTCGCTGGTCTGCAGGCCGCGGATGATCTCCACCAGCGCCATCATGGGCACCGGGTTGAAGAAGTGCATGCCGATGAATTTGTCCGAACGCTTCGTCGCCGCGGCCAGCTTGGTGATGCTGATCGAGCTGGTGTTGGTGGCCACGATCACCTCGGGCGCGAGGATGTCATCGAGCTGCTGAAGGATCTTGACCTTCAGGCCTTCGTTCTCGGTCGCGGCCTCGATGACCAGCTGGGCGCCCTTGAGGTCGTCGTAGCTGGTCGAGCCCTGGATGAGCGCCAGCGCCGCGGCCTTGCCTTCGGCGGTCAGCTTCTCTTTCTTGATCAGGCGGTCCAGGCTGCCGGCCACGGTGGCCAGGCCCTTGTCCACCGCGGCCTGGGCCACGTCGACCATGACCACGCGGATGCCGCTGACGGCGCAGGCCTGCGCGATGCCGTTGCCCATGGTGCCGGCGCCGATGATGCCGACGGTCTGGATGCTGCTCATGTGGGAATCACTCCTGGAAGATGAGGGTAAAGACGGAGGCGCTCTAGGCGGGCCAGCCTACTGCGGCCAAGGGCCCTGTGCTACCTTGCCCCGCATTGTCGCGCAGCGTCTTGCACTGGCTTGACAGGCGCGCGACGCCAGGAGTCAACATGTTCGATTACATCGTCGTGGGCGGCGGGTCCGCCGGCAGCGTGCTGGCCGGCCGTCTGAGCGAGGACCCGGCCGTGCGCGTGGCGCTGCTCGAAGCCGGGCCGCCGGACCGCAGCGTGCTGATCCACTGTCCCGGCGGGCTGGCGGTGATGGCCAAGTACCAGCTCAACGGCTGGAACTACGAGACCGTGCCGCAGCCGGGCCTGCACGGCCGCCGCGGCTACCAGCCGCGTGGCAAGGTGCTGGGCGGCTCCAGCTCCATCAACGCGATGATCTACGCGCGCGGCCACGCGCAGGATTACGACGCCTGGGCGTCCGAGGGCAACCCGGGCTGGTCGTTCAAGGAGGTGCTGCCCTACTTCAAGCGCGCCGAGCACAACGAGCGCGGCGCCGACGACTGGCACGGCACGGGCGGGCCGCTGAACGTGATGGACCTGCGCTCACCCAATCCGGTGCTGCCGGATTTCATCGAGGCCGGGCGCCAGGCGGGCTACCCGCTCAGCCGCGATTTCAACGGCCCCGACCAGGAAGGGATCGGTGCCTACCAGGTCACGCACAGGAACGGCGAACGCTTCAGCGCCGCCAAGGCCTACCTCACGCCGCACCTGGGCCGCCCCAACCTGCGGGTGATCACCAACGCGCTGACCACGCGCGTGCTGACCGAGGTGGTCGATGGCCGGCCCGTGGCGGTGGGCGTCGAGTACCGCCCCGATGGCGGCCGCGGACCGCTGCAGACCGTGGCCCTGAACCCGGGCGGCGAGGTGCTGCTGAGCGCCGGCGCCTTCGGCTCGCCGCAGCTGCTGATGCTCTCGGGCATCGGGCCCCGCGCGCATCTGTCGGAGCACGGTCTTGCGGCGGTGCACGATCTGCCCGGCGTGGGCAGCAACCTGCACGACCACCCGGACGTGGTGATGGTGGTCAATGCCCCCCGGCTGACCGGCCTGTTCGGCCTCTCGCCGGGCGGGGTGCTGAACATGGCCCGTGGCGTGCTCGAGTGGCGGAGCCGGCGCAGCGGCATGCTCACCACCAACTTCGCCGAAGCCGGCGGCTTCATCAAGAGTGCGCCCGAGGAGTCCATTCCGGATCTGCAGCTGCACTTCGTGGTGGGCAAGCTGGTGGACCATGGCCGCAAGACCGTGCTGGGTCACGGCTACTCGTGCCACGTCTGCCTGCTGCGCCCGAAAAGCCGCGGCACCCTGCGGCTGGCCAGCAGCGACCCGCAGGTCGCGCCGCTGATCGACCCGGCCTTTCTGCAGGACCCGGACGATGTGGCCCGGCTGGTGCGCGGCTTCAAGCGCATGCGGGCGCTGTTGCAGCAACCGGCCCTGGCGCGCCATGGCGGTGTCGAATCGGCCGCCTCGCGCGATGCACAGAGCGAGGCGCAGATCGAGCAGTTCGTCCGCCACCACGCCGACACCATCTACCACCCGGTGGGCACCTGCCGAATGGGGCCCGACCCGGCGGCGGGCGCCGTGGTCGACGCCCGGCTGCGGGTGCATGGCGTGGACGGGTTGCGGGTGGTGGACGCATCGGTGATGCCCAGCGTGGTGGGCGGCAACACCAATGCGCCGGTGATCATGATGGCTGAGAAAGCCACCGATATGATTCGCGACGATCGCCGGGCCGCCGTGGCCTGAGACCTTTGGAGCGAACATGATTCTTGAACACGCCGACATCCGCATCGACCCCGCCAAGGCAGCCGATTTCGAAGCCGCCATCCTGCGCGGTGCCCGCACCGTCATTGCCGGCGCCAAGGGTTTCAAAGGCTTCAAGGTCAACCGCAGCCAGGAAAGCGCAGGTCGCTACATCCTGATGATCTACTGGGACACGCTGGAAGACCACACGGTGGGCTTCCGCCAGTCGCCGGCCTTCGCCGAGTGGCGCGCCATCGTCGGCCCGTTCTTCCTGCAGCCACCGGTCGTCGAGCACCTCGAACTCGTGGGCAAGAGCTGAAAAACAACGGCTCAGGCGCGGGGGCCTATTTCTTCCGCATGAGGGTCGATTTCCCGAACAGGCTCTCGATCAGGTCCACGGCCAGCTCGGCCGTGCGGTTGCGCACATCCAGCGCCGGGTTGAGCTCCATCACGTCCAGCGACGCCAGGCGCCCGGTGTCGGCAATCATCTCCATGCACAGCTGCGCTTCGCGGTAGGTGGGGCCGCCGGGCACCGTGGTGCCCACGCCCGGCGCGATCTCCGGGTCCAGGAAATCCACGTCGAAGCTCACGTGCAGATGGGTGCGCTCGTCCAGCCCCATGAGGGCCTGCTCCATGGTGTGGCGCATGCCCATCTCGTCGATGTAGCGCATGTCGAACACCTCCAGCCCCACCTCGTGCACGAAGCGCTTTTCACCGGGGTCCACGCTGCGGATGCCGATCTGGCGCACCGCGCTGGCATCGATGGCCGGTGTGTGGCCGCCGATGCCGGTGAGCTCGGCCGGGCCGTGGCCGCACAGGCAGGCCACCGGCATGCCGTGGATGTTGCCGCTGGGGGTGAGCTCGGCGGTGTTGAAGTCGGCGTGCGCGTCGAGCCAGAGCACGCGCAGCTGCTTGCCCGTCTCGCGGCAATGGCGCGCCACCGCACTGATGGAGCCCATGCCCAGGCAGTGGTCGCCGCCCAGCACGATGGGCAGGCGGCCCAGCGCGAGTTCGGCGTGCACGGCGTCGTGCAGCGCGGTGTTCCAGGCCACCACCTCGGGCAGGTGCCGGTAGCCGTTGACCGGCGGCAGCCAGGGGTTGGCGGGGCCGCCCAGGTTGCCGCGGTCAACCACCTGCAGGCCGTGGCTTTCGAGCACCGGCTGCAGGCCGGCCACGCGCAGGGCCTCGGGCCCCATGGAAGCGCCGCGCGCGCCGGCGCCGATGTCGGATGGGACGCCGATGAGGCTGACGGGAAGGTTCATGGTCGGTTCGTCGGTGAGAGTTCGGACAGTGTAGGAGCGGTGGCGGAAAGTCCGGACAGGCTTTCCCGCATTCACGCCAGGGGCAGATCGATTTCGAAGCAGGCGCCCTGGCCCGTCGCGCTCTCGGCGCGGATCGTTCCGCCCATGCGTTCCACCGCTTTGAGCACCAGGGCCAGGCCGATGCCGGTGCCGGGAATCTGGTCCTGCCGGTGCAGGCGCTGGAACATGCCGAAGATGCGGTCGTGGTGCTTCATGTCGAAGCCGATGCCCTGGTCGGCCACGCTCAGCAGCACCCGGTCGCCGCGGGTCTGCGCCTCGATACGGATCTGCGGCGCCTGGCCCGCCGGCGTGAACTTGAGTGCGTTGTCGATCAGGTTGCGCAGCGCAATCGCCAGGCCCTTGGGGTCGGCGAGCACCCGCACGCCGCCGGGCACCGGTGTCTCCAGCCGTCCCTGACGGGCTTCGAGTTCGTCGCGGAACGGCGCCGCCACGTCGCGCACACACGCGGCCAGGTCCACGGGCGCGATCTGCTCCGTCATCTGCTGCAGCCGCGAATAGGCCAGCAGGTCGCTGACCAGTCGCGACATGTGCAGCGTCGCGCGCTGGATGCGGCGCAGGTACTCGCGGCCCTGCTCGTCCAGCTGCTGCGCGTGTTCCTCCAGCAGCAGGGCGCTGAAGCCTTCGATGCCGCGCAGCGGCGTCCGCAGGTCGTGCGAGGCCGAGTAGGTGAAGGACTCCAGCTCGCGGTTGACGACCTGCAGCCGCTGCACGCTGTCATGCAGCTGCCGGGTCCGTTCCTCGACCTTCTGCTCCAGTCGTTCGGTCATCTCGCGCACCTGCGCCGCCGCCTGGGCCCGCAGCTGCATGTTCACCAGCATCTGTCCGAACAGCTCCAGCAGCGTGATTTCTTCCTGGCCGTATTCGCGCGCCTGGTGCACCGAGTCCAGGCCCACGAAACCCAGGCAGGTGTCGTCGTGCCTCAGGGGCAGGGTGAGCAGGCCTCGGATTTCCATGGTGTCCAGCAGATCCCTGAGCGCACCGGCGGGCAGGGTCCTGGTGTCGGCGACCAGGATTTTTTCGCCGCGCAGGTGCATCTGGTACCAGTCGGACAGGCCGCCGATCGGCACACCTTGCCACTGCGGCTTCTGTGGCGCGATGCCGGGGGCGCACCACTCGTGGGTATTGGTCGCCGTGTTCGCCTGCGCGTTGTAAGCGAACAGGTAGGCGCGGTCTGCGCCGACGAATACGCCCATGTCCCCCAGCGCGGCATCGATCGCCTCGTCCATGTGCTGCAGCGGCAGATTGATGAAGCGGCTGGCCAGGCGGAACAGCAGCAGCACGAAGTCGTTCATGCGCTCCCGCTCGCGCCGGGCCACCTGTTGCTCGGTGGTGTCGCGCACCAGGAACATGCACTGGTCGCCACCCGGCAGCCAGGCCAGGCGCGCGTTGAAGTGGTGGGTGCCACCGGGCAGTTCCAGGCTGTAGTCCAGTTCCTGGAGCCCTTCCGCGCGGGCCTGGTGCATGGCCGCCTGCAGCCTGGGCACCAGAGGCGGTGGCATCACCTCGCTGATCGTGCGCCCCAGGAACTCGTCGGGCCGCCGGTAGAGCCGGTCTCCGGTGCCCGCCTGGAAGAACACGAAGCGCTCCTGGGCATCCACCACGAAGAGCATGTCCTTGAGCACATCGAAGACCTGCTTGAGGGTGGCGTCGCGTTCACGGGCGGTGGCTTCGGCTTCCCGCAGGTCGGTCACGTCCAGGCAGGAGCCGACATAGCCGATGAAGCGCTGGTCCGCGTCGTAGCGGGGCTTGCCCTGCTCGTGCACCCAGCGGTACACGCCATCGTGCCGGCGCAGGCGGTATTCCATGCTGTACGGCCGACGCGCTTCAAAGTTCTCGTCGAAGGTCTTTTCGCAGCGCTCCCGGTCCTGCGGATGCAGGTCCTCCAGCCAGAAGGTCTCGCATTCGGTGGCCAGGTCGCGACCGGTGAAGTCGAGCCAGGCCTGGTTGAGCCAGTCCGGGTGCTTCTGATCGTCCACGGTCCAGGCCAGCCCGGCCGACGCATTGGCCACCGTGTCCAGGTGCTTGAGGGTCTGCCGCTGCGCCTCTTCCAGCGCCTTGCGGTCGGTGATTTCGAAGGTGGTACCGGCCATGTAGGTCACTCGGCCCATGGCGTTGCGCAGGCCGCTGCCCCGGGTGTCGAACCAGCGCACCCGGCCCTGGGCGTCGATCGCCCGGTACTCGACGCGGAACTCGGCCTCGCCCTTGAGGTAGCGGCGCGCCGCCTCGAGCAGCCGCGGGCGGTCCCCGGGATGGATCAGCGCCGCGATGGCCTTCTTCATGTCCTTCTGTTCCGGTGGGCGGTGCCCCAGGTTCAGGAAGAACTCGTCGCTGGGCTGGATGAGGTCGCGCACGAAATCCCGCTCCCACACCTGCCCGTGGGAGGCGGCCAGCCGGAACCGCTGTTCGCTGCGCACCAGGGCACGCTGCTCGCGCTCCAGCTGGGTGACGTCGCGGAACATCAGCAGCAGGCAGTCGCCGCCGTCCCGCTGCACCCGCTCGGCGCTGTAGCGCACATGCACCATCTGCCCGTCGGGGCGGGGGCTGCTGCCAGCGATGTCGCGCACCTCCTCCCCGCTCTCCAGTGCGTCGATCAGGCGCTGGCGGCGGGTGCTGGAGTGCCAGAGCCCCAACACGGAGGACGACTGCCCGACCAGTTGTTCGCGCGACCGTCCGAACAGCTCGCAGAAGGCGTCGTTGACCAGCAGCAGGCGGCCGCTGTGCCATTCGCTGAGCGACATGGCCTCGGGCGCCGCCTGGAAGGCGGTTTCGAAAAGCTGCCGTGCGGAGTGTCGCAAGGCTTCCGCCTCATGGCGCTCGGTGATGTCTCGCGTGATGACCAGGACCGTGGGCTCTTCGCCTGGCGCCGCCGGTTCCAGACGGGCCTGGGACTCCCAGTGCCGCATGCCGGCGGGCGCATGGTGGCTGAAGTAGAGGGTTTCGGCCCGCCCGGTGGCGAACACGCGGTGCAGACAATCGGTCCACAAGGCTTCGTTGTCGGGAGGAGCGCCCAAGGCCGTGATGGGACGTCCGATCAGGGCGTCGGGCTTCAGTCCGGTCGCCATCTCGATGGCCGGGTTGGCATACAGCACGTGGCAGGCCTTGTCGTAGCGGACAACCACGTCCGGCATGTGGTCGGTCAGGGTCTGCAGGTGGTGCTCGCTGCGGGCCAGGGCCCGCATCGACCGGTGCAGACGCCAGGCGCCGTAGGCCATGGCCGCCGCCACCAGCAGGGTGAGGCCCCAGGCCAGCGGCAGGATGGATTGCCACCCGGCCAGCACGCTGTCGACCGAGAGGGCATACACCACGACCAGGCGGTCGGCCTCGCCACCGAGGCGCTGGTAGCCGACGATGCGCTCCACGCCGTCGATCATCGCCGCGGCCCGGAACACGCCGGTGGGGTGGTTGTCGAGCGCGTTCGCGACATGGCCACGGAAGCTGTGCCCCTGTTCCTGGGCCACCATCGGATGGCGCGCCAGGACCGTGGTGGCTCCGTCGGGCTCGAGCCGGAACAGACTCATGCTGCCCCCGGCGGGCAGGCCTTCCGATTCGAAGCGCGCCAGCACGGCGTCGCGGGGCAGCCAAAGCTCGTAGACGTCGGAGGGGCCGCCACCCGGGGGGCGCCACAGGAATGGCAGCACCCAGCGGCCGCTTTCCTGGCGAGCCAGTTCCGGCACCCAGGTCTGCACAGGAATTTCGGAGCCGCCCGCGGGCTGGCGGTGCAGTTCGAACGGCAGGCTCAGCGTGTCGACCAGCGGTCGGTGGTCGCCGAGGAGCTGCGGCGGTTGCAGCCCGGGCGAGAGGCGGCTGACCTCGATGGCAGCGCGGCCCAGGCGCAGGGACTGGTCGAGTTCGGCCGCCAGGCGCCGGACCTCGCGTTGCGCCCGGGCTGTGGCGAGGTCCAGTGCGGCGTCTCGCTGGGCCAGCAGCAGGACGGTGGCCAGCGCCGCCAGCAGGCCGATGGACACCAGCACCAGGGCCACCAGCCCCCATGGGCGGGTGCCCGTGCGGAACGCCAGGGCGGGCGGCGCGGAGGGAATGGGCTCGGTGGGCGCGCTGGGTGGGGCCATGGAAGGGGAGGCTGTGCGTGAGCCCATATGGGCCACGGGAGTCTAGCAACCCCGTCCCGTTTGAAGAATCACATGTTGCGCCGGTATTGACCACCCACCTCGAACAACGCGCTGGTGATCTGCCCCAGGCTGCAGCAGCGCACCGCGTCCATCAGCACCTCGAACACGTTGCGGTTCTCGATCACGGCCTGCTTCAGGCGCGCCAGCTGCACCGGCGCCTCGTCCGCATGGCGGGCATGGAAATCGGCCAGGCGCTGCAGCTGGCTCTGCTTCTCGTCGTCGGTCGAGCGCGCGAGTTCGATGGACTCGGGTACGGGGTCGCCCTTGGGATTGCGGAAGGTGTTGACGCCGATGATGGGGTACTCGCCGGTGTGCTTGAGCATCTCGTAGTGCATGCTCTCTTCCTGGATCTTGCTGCGCTGGTAGCCGGTCTCCATCGCGCCCAGCACGCCGCCGCGCTCGGCGATCTTCTCGAACTCGGCCAGCACCGCTTCTTCCACCAGTTCGGTCAGCTCGTCGATGATGAAACTGCCCTGGTTGGGGTTCTCGTTCTTGGCCAGGCCCCACTCGCGGTTGATGATCAGCTGGATCGCCATGGCGCGGCGCACCGAGTCTTCGGTCGGCGTGGTGATCGCCTCGTCGAAGGCATTGGTGTGCAGCGAGTTGCAGTTGTCGTAGATCGCGATCAGCGCCTGCAGGGTCGTGCGGATGTCGTTGAACTGGATCTCCTGCGCGTGCAGGCTGCGGCCGCTGGTCTGGATGTGGTACTTGAGCTTCTGGCTGCGTTCGTTGGCGCCGTATTTCTCTTTCATGGCCACTGCCCAGATGCGGCGCGCCACGCGGCCCAGCACGGTGTACTCCGGGTCCATGCCGTTGCTGAAGAAGAAGCTCAGGTTGGGCGCGAAGTCGTCGATGTGCATGCCGCGCGCCAGGTACGCCTCCACGAAGGTGAAGCCGTTGGACAGCGTGAAGGCCAGCTGGCTGATCGGGTTGGCGCCGGCCTCGGCGATGTGGTAGCCCGAGATCGACACCGAGTAGAAGTTGCGCACGTCGTGGTGCACGAAGTACTCGGCGATGTCGCCCATGACCTTGAGCGAGAACTCGGTCGAGAAGATGCAGGTGTTCTGGCCCTGGTCTTCTTTCAGGATGTCGGCCTGCACCGTCCCGCGCACATTGGCCAGCACCCACTCGCGGATCTTGGCGGCCTCGGTGTCGGTCGGTTCGCGGCCGTTCTCGGCCTGGAATTTCTCCAGGTTCTGGTCGATGGCGGTGTTCATGAACATCGCCAGGATGGACGGCGCCGGCCCGTTGATGGTCATCGACACGCTGGTGGTCGGGTTGCAGAGGTCGAAGCCGCTGTACAGCACCTTCATGTCGTCCAGCGTCGCCACGTTCACGCCGCTGTTGCCCACCTTGCCGTAGATGTCGGGCCGCAGGTCGGGGTCGTTGCCGTAGAGCGTGACCGAGTCGAAGGCGGTGGACAGGCGCTTGGCCGGCATGCCTTCGCTGACCAGCTTGAAGCGGCGGTTGGTGCGGAAGGGGTCGCCTTCGCCCGCGAACATGCGGGTCGGGTCCTCGCCCTCGCGCTTGAAGGCGAAGGTGCCGGAGGTGTAGGGGAAGCTGCCCGGCACGTTGTCCAGCATCAGCCACTTGAGGATCTCGCCGTGGTCCTCGTACTGCGGCAGCGCGACCTTGCGGATGGTGGTGCCGGACAGGCTCTTGGTGGTGAGTGCGGTGCGGATTTCCTTGTCGCGGATCTTCACCACGTACTCGTCGCCCGCGTAGGCCTTCTGCATGTCGGGCCACTGGGCCAGCAGCTTGCGTGCGGCCGGGTCCTGCACCAGTTCGCGGGTCTGCGCCAGGTCGATGGCCGCTTCGGACGCCTTGGGCCGGTTGGGCTTGTCCACCGCCAGCATGGCGGCGGCGGCGCGCAGCTGCTGGATCTCGCGCGCCAGTTTCGCCTGTTCGCGCGCCTTCCTCTTGTAGCCGCGCACGGTGTCCGAGATCTCGGCCAGGTAGCGGGTGCGCGCGGGCGGCACGATGGGTGTCTGGTTGGTGCTGTGGCGCACGTTCACCAGCGGCAGCCGGCCGTCGGCGAGCTTCAGGCCTTTCTCGATCAGGCGTGCCTTGAGTGCCTGGTAGAGCGCGGTCACGCCGTCGTCGTTGAAGCGCGCGGCCATGGTGCCGAACACCGGCATCTGATCGGGCATGACGGTGAAGGCCTCGCGGTTGCGCTGCACCTGCTTGGCCACGTCGCGCAGCGCGTCGGCTGCGCCCTTGCGGTCGAACTTGTTGATCGCCACGAACTCGGCGAAATCGAGCATGTCGATTTTTTCGAGCTGGCTGGCGGCGCCGAACTCGGGCGTCATCACGTACATCGGAATGTCCACGTGCGGCACGATGGCCGCATCGCCCTGGCCGATGCCCGAGGTCTCGACCACGATCAGGTCGAAGCCCGCCACCTTGCAGGCCGCCACCACGTCGGGCAGGGCGGCGCTGATTTCGCTGCTGGTGTCGCGCGTGGCGAGCGAGCGCATGTAGACGCGCGGGCCCTTCTGCCACGGCGTGATCGCGTTCATGCGGATGCGGTCGCCCAGCAGGGCGCCGCCGCTCTTGCGGCGGCTGGGGTCGATGGAGATCACGGCCACGCGCAACGCGTCGTCCTGGTCCAGCCGGATGCGGCGGATCAGCTCGTCGGTGAGGCTGGACTTGCCCGCACCGCCGGTGCCGGTGATGCCCAGCACGGGCGTCCGGATGCCCGCCGCGGCCTGGCGCACCGCATCCAGAACCGCCGCCTCGGCCTTGCCGTTTTCCAGCGCGGTGATGAGCTGCGCCAGCGCGCGCCAGGCCATCTCGCCATGGCCCTGGATCGCGTCGATGGCCTTGGGTGCATGGCCGCTGAGGTCCTGGTCGCAGCGCATCACCATCTCGCCGATCATGCCCTGCAGGCCCATGCGCTGGCCGTCTTCCGGACTGTAGATGCGGCCCACGCCGTAGGCGTGCAGTTCGCGGATCTCGGCCGGCACGATCACGCCACCGCCGCCGCCGAAGACCTGGATGTGCGCGCCGCCGCGCTGGCGCAGCAGGTCCACCATGTACTTGAAGTACTCCACATGGCCGCCCTGGTAGGAGCTGATGGCGATGCCCTGCACGTCTTCCTGCAGGGCGGCCGTGACCACGTCGTCCACCGAGCGGTTGTGGCCCAGGTGGATCACCTCGGCGCCCATGCCCTGCAGGATGCGGCGCATGATGTTGATGGCCGCGTCGTGGCCGTCGAACAGGCTTGCGGCGGTGACGAAGCGCACCTTGTTCGTGGGGCGGTAGCTGGCCAGGGCCTTGAAGTCGGCGGACAGGTCGGTCATGGTGGGGTCTCTCTCGGGTGGGCTTGTCGGGGTGGGCGTTTATTCGATCCGCAGTCCCTTGAGGACCGGGTCTTCAGGAGGAAAGCGAAGGTCCAGCGCCTGGAGCGTGTCGCGCACGATGGTCGCGATCATCAGGTTGCGGTGCGTCTTGGAGTTGGCGGGCACCACGGTCCAGGGCGCCCAGGCGGTCGAAGTGGCTTCCAGCAGGTCTTCGTAGGCCTGCTGGTACTGCGCCCACTGCTTGCGCACCTCCAGGTCGCCCAGGCTGAACTTCCAGTGTTTGGTGACGTCGTCCACGCGTTCCTGCAGGCGCTCGCGCTGCTCGTCGGCGCTGATGTGCAGCATGAACTTCAGGACCACGGTGCCGGTTTCGGCCAACAGGCGTTCGAAGTCGTTGATGTGCTGGTAGCGCTGCTTCGTCTGTGCCGGGGTGATCCAGTCGTTGACCACCGGCACCAGCACATCCTCGTAGTGGCTGCGGTTGAACACGGTGATGTGGCCGGCGGCCGGCACCTGCTGGTGGATGCGCCAGAGGTAGTCGTGCGCACGCTCGGGCTCGGTGGGCGCTTTCCAGCCCACGGTGTGCACGCCCAGCGGGCTGGTCTGGCCGAACACACCGCGGATGGTGCCGTCCTTGCCCGAGGTGTCGGTGCCCTGCAGGACCACCAGCAGCTTGTGACGCCCGTCGGCGTAGAACAGGTTCTGCAGTTCGTCGATCTCGCGCGCCAGGGTCTGCACCCGTGCCTGGTCCTCGGCCTTGCTGCCCTTGGAGAAGGGCTTGTCTCCCGGGTCGAAGTCCTTCAGACGGATCTGGCGCCGTGCCGGTCCCGGACCGATCTGCCACCGGGCCCAGGCGCTGCCCGCCGGTGCGTGCAGCGCCTCGAAAGCCGCCGGATCCAAGCCGTTCTGGATGTTCATGAGGGTATCCGCAGGGTGTTTGACGTTTACGTAAACGTAAATTCGAATGTTAACGCAGCCCGTGCGGATACACCATGGGGGAAGCCCGCCCAAGCCTAGAATCTTGCGGCCGCCGCCCTGCAGAAAGAGACCGATGCCCACCGTCCACGACCCCGAACGCAAACGTGCCCTGGTGCTGCGCCTCAAGCGCGTCGAGGGCCAGTTGCGAGGCATCCAGAAGTTGCTGGAGTCCGACGCCGACTGTGAAGCGGTGGCCCAGCAGCTTTCGGCCGCCCGCAAGGCGCTGGACAAGAGCTTCTTCGCCATGGTCGGCTGCGTGATCGCCCAGGGCGACATGCCACCCGACGACGTGGCCGACATGCTGGCCCGCTTTTCCTGACCCACAGCCCTTCAGGTCCTGCCATGAAACCCATCCAGCTGTTCGACCCGGCGTCGAGCACCTACACCTACCTGCTGTTCGACCAGACCACGCGCGACGCGGTGATCATCGACCCGGTCGACGAGCAGATCGAGCGCGACCTGGCGATGCTGCGCGAATACGGGCTGCGCCTGGTCTGGGCGCTGGAAACCCATGCCCATGCCGACCACATCACCAGCGCCGGCAAGCTGGCCGAACTGGCGGGCGCCCGCACGGCCGCGCCGGCGGGCTGTGGCATCGGCACTGCGGGCCGGCAACTGCAGGACGGTGAAGAGCTCGAATTCGGCGGCGAACGCCTGCGCGCCCTGCACACGCCGGGCCACACGGCCGGCAGCATGAGCTACCTCTGGCGCGACCACGTCTTCACCGGCGACGCGCTGCTGATCGGCGGCTGTGGCCGCACCGACTTCCAGTCGGGCAGCGCGGTCGATCTCTACCGCAGCCTCACGCAGGTGCTTTTTGCGCTGCCCGATGGCACCACCGTGTGGCCAGGGCACGACTACCAGGGCCGAACGTCGTCGACCATCGGCCGCGAGAAGGCCGGCAACCCGCGCGTGGCCGGCAAGACCGAGGCCGAGTTCGTGGCCATCATGGACAGCCTGAACCTGCCCAGGCCGCGTCGCATCGACGAGGCCGTGCCTGCCAATCTCAGCTCCGGGTTGCGCCATGACGCCGATGGCGTGCTGCTGATGCAGCCGCGCAGCGGGCAGGGCGGCTACGCGGGCGACGTGTCGCCCCAGCTGGCCTGGCAGTGGGTGCAGCAGGGCGAGGCGGTGCTGGTGGATGTGCGCACCGATGCCGAACGCGAATGGGTGGGCTTCGTGCCCTGCGCGCTGCCGGTGGCCTGGAAGCAGTGGCCGGGCATGGCCATGAACGCCGGCTTCGACGAGGCGGTGCGTGGCGCGGCCGAGGGCGGGCGCAAGCTGGTGCTGCTGTGCCGCAGCGGGGTGCGCTCGGTGGCGGCCGCCCGGCGTGCCACGGAGCTGGGGCTGCAGGCCTACAACATCCTCGAAGGCTTCGAGGGAGACCCCGATGCCCATGGCCAGCGGGGCCGCAAGGGTGGCTGGCGGTTTCACGGCCTGCCCTGGCGCCAGAACTGAGCACAGGCGAACCGTTGCCTGCCGGCGGCGCGCCGCTTATCGGAAAGACAGCTTCAAACTTGAGAAGAAAGCGTAACCACCCCTGCTAAGGCTGACAGGGAGGGGGCGTTTTTCGTCCTACAAGTTTTTTCAATGGGTTCTTCTTTTTACAGGAGCATCCCATGGAACTGCTGGACCACGCCCTTGAAACGCAACGCACCTCCCCCCGCCTGACGGCCGCGCTGGAGGCGCGGATCCAGAAGGACTTCCTGCCCCGCTGGAACGACCTGTGGCAGGGTCGGTTCGCGGTACAGGGCGCACGTCCTGGCCCCAATTCGGTGCGTCTGGACGGCAACGACTACCTGTCGGTGTCCGGCCACCCGGACATCGTGCGGGCCCAGGTGGAGGCGCTGACCCGCAGCGGTGGTTTCGCCGTGCAGTCCGGTGTGTTCCTGCACGACGAACACCCGACCCGCAACCTCGAACTGAAGCTCGCGCACTGGGTGGGCAAGGAGGACGGATTCGTGTGCCAGTCCGGCTACGCGGCCAATGTGGGCCTGATCCAGTCGGTGGCGAATCCGGACACGCCGGTGTATCTGGACGGGCAGGCACACGCCTCGCTGTGGGAAGGCGCCCACGCAGCCCGCGCGCCCTTGCAGGTGTTCCGGCACAACGACCCTCAGCATCTGGACAAGCTCATGGGCCGTCACGGGCCTGGGCTGGTGGCGGTGGACTCGGTCTACAGCACGACCGGCGCGGTGTGTCCGCTGCTGGAGATGCTGGAGGTGGTGGAGCGGCACGGCTCGATGATCCTGGTCGACGAGTCGCACTCGCTGGGCACCCACGGCCCTTCGGGCGCCGGCCTGTGCGCCCAGCTCGGTGTCACGGACCGGGTGCATTTCATTTCCGCGAGCCTGGCCAAGGCCATGGCCGGCCGGGCCGGCTTCTTCACCGCGCCGGCCCGCCTGCGTTACCACATCCTCACGTCGAGCTTCCCCAACATCTTCAGTTCCTGCGTGCTGCCGCACGAAGCGGCTGGTCTGGCGGCGACGGTGGACGTGCTGCAGCAGGCCGACGCCGCACGGGAGAACCTGCGGCGGGTGACCCGCCGCATCCGCAGCGCGCTCACCGGGATGGGCTATCCGATCGACCAGGGCACCGAGCAGATCATCGCGCTCGAAGCGGGCCCGGAGCCGGCCACGATCCTCGTGCGCGACGAGCTGGATGCGCAGGGGGTGCATACCGCGTTCTTTGGTGCCCCGGCCACCAGTCGCAACCGGTCGCTGGCGCGCATGACCCTGCACTCGGCGCTCACCGAGGCGGAGCTCGACCATGTGGAATCGGCCGCACAGCTGGTCGCGGACAGGGTCCGGCCCTGGGAGTGGGCGGCCGCCCGCCGCCAGCGCGGCGGTGCTCAGCTGTCGTGAATGGTGCGCACGCCGTGCATGTCAAGGAAGTTGCGGTACGGGTAGATCGGCTGCGGCAGATCGGCCTCGGCCAGCGGGAACAGGGCGCCGATGAGCTGGCCGTCGTCGCCCACTGCAAAGGCCGGTTCGGTGCGGATCGGCCCGCGCAGGCCCAGCTGCTGGTGCAGCTCGACGGCCGGGAGCTGCCGGCCGTTCTGGATCGCCTGCACCACGTCGAACCCAAGGCCGGCCGAGCGGGCGAGATCCGCCACGTCTTTCAGGCCCGAGGATGGTTCGAGCTGCAGCCACTCGCAGCGGCCCTCCGCGGTCAGCCCCAGCATGCCGAACGGTTCATCGAGCACGACGTACTCGACCCACTGGGAGCGGGCCCGGCCCAGAAGCGCATCGGTGACCGACGGCACTTCGAGGATGGCCTGGTGGTGCGACTGCATGGCCGTGCGCCAGACGGTGTTCAACCGCGGATGCGCTCGCCGGGCCAGCTTGATGAGGGTGGTCATCAGGCGCCCGGCGATGTCCGCGGTCTGCTTGGGGATGAACTGGTCGATCAGCCCGTTGTTGAAGGCCTGGATCGCGATCTGTTCGTCGGCCTGTCCGGTCAGCAGGATGCGTGAGCCCGGCCAGTCCACCAGGGTTTCGAGCACCTTCAGGCCATCGATGCCGGGCATGGCGAAGTCCACCACGCAGGTCTGCGCCAGCTGGTAGCGCGCCGGGTTCGAGCCCCAGTAGCGCAGCACCTGCGGGAGCAGGTGGTGGCCGTGGCGCCAGCGATCGATCATCTGCAGGTGGTGGCCGGCGTCGGCTTCCCAGCGCGCGGGCTCGTCGTTCATCCGGGCGATGAAAGCCGTCGGTCGTGAGAACAGCTCGACCTGGAGGAAGCTGGGCACCACCATGCCGAGCATTTCCAGGTAGTCGATGTCGTCGTCCAGAAAGATCAGGCTTCCCGAACGGTGGTACAGCGGAAAGTTGAAAGCCATGGCTCAGTGTGTACTCGTGGGCGGGATGAAGGGGGCACGCTCGTCCCGCAGGGGCAGCACGATCGTGAACGATGCGCCGTGACCGGGCTGGGACGACAGGAGCAGCCGGCCGTCGGACGCCTCCACCACGTTCTTGCAGAACGTCAGTCCCAGTCCGTTGCCGACGCTGCTCTGCAGGGAATAGAAAGGCTCGAAGATGCGGTGCTGCTTCTGCAGCGGGATGCCGGTGCCCTTGTCGGCCACCACGATCCGGCCCAGTCCGTCCCGCACCGTCACCTCCACCCGCAGGTCGCCCGGCTTGGGCGCATCGCCGGAGGCGGCCAGCGCGTGCATGGCATTTTTGATCAGGTTGACCAGAACCTGTGAAAACTGGGCGCGAGACCCCAGGAAGCCGAAGTCCTCTTCCAGCACCAGCTGCACGCACTCGCGCTCGCGCGGAGAGCGGAAAGGGTACTGGCCGAGCACGTCCTGCACCAGCTCGAAGGCGGTGAGGTGGGTGGTGGGCCGGGGCAGCCGCAGCAGCTGGGCGTTGGAGATCTGGGTGTCGATCTGCCGGTTCATGGTGCGCACCAGGTTCTGCAACCTCTGCGCCAGTTCCTCCAGCTTCCGGCGCTTGGGCTCGGGCACGTCGTGCTGGGCCAGTCCGCGCAGCACATCACCGACCAGGTTCACCGTGGCCAGGGGCGTGCGCAGCTCATGCGCCATCACGCCCATGGTGCTGAGCGTGTTGATCAGCCGGACCCGGCGCAGGTTCGCGCCGGACATGCCGAGCATGAGGCTCATGACAAACGAGAACGCGATGAGGGTGAGGTTCTCTGGCTCGATGCCGGCCCAGGTCTGCTGCGTGCCGGTGAGCAGGAACAGCGCCGCGGCGACCGCAAACCCGGTGATGCAGCCCAGCGAGGCCAGTCGCCAGTCGGTGATGTGGAAGTAGATCAGGATCATGCTGCACACGCTGGCCAGCCAGACCTTGTTGCCTTCGTTCATCAGGAACATCCACCCGAAAAACAGCGGCAGCTGCAGCCAGAAGATGAGCCCGAACACCTGGATGCTGGTCTTGGACTGCAGATCCCGGTTCACGCGCGGATGCAGCAGCAGCAGTCCGGTCATGGCCAGCACCACCCGCACCGCAAACAGCTCGAAGGGTTGCGGCAGGGCCTGACCCCACAGCCACCCGAAGATGAAGTGTCCGCCGAAGGTGAAGACGCCCAGCCACTGGAGGCGGGCCGTCGAAGGATGCAAAATAGGCTCCAGAGGTGCGCGGACAATTTCGTCCACCACCCAGCGCCAGAACCTCAGCCTGGCGTTGTGAACCCTCAGACGGTCCCACTGCAACATGTATTCCTTCCAGCGTCGACCGACGTTGCCAGCCCGACGTCTTCTGGCGGGCGGGTTCATTGTCCCGGCAACGGGACCTCGCCCGTCATGACCCTTCCTGTCAATTTTGACAGCGTGGGCGTGGACGCCATTTTGGCCGATTGGGTGCGCGCCCTGCGCGATTCCGGCGTCGAGGCGGTGCTGGTCATGGGGCCCAATCCGATGGGGGGGCGCGACGAGCGCGAGGTGCTGGCGGTGCATCCCCCGCGCCTGCTCAGTGCCGCCGAGGCGCTGGCCGCGAGCACCGACTTTGGCGCCAGCTGGCGCGACAGCGACGCACCTCTGGTGGCCTGGCAGGACATTTCCAAGGCAGCCTATGCCGAGCCCTCCAGCCGCTGGCGCAGACTGTGGCTGGCCCACGGGCACCAGACCTTGGTCCGCGTGGCCTTCAGCCTGCCGGCGGGGCGCGCCTTCGAGTGCTTCATGTTCAGCCCCCGGGCGTTCGCCGACCGCTCGGAAGCGGCGGCCCTGGCCTGGTCGGCCTACAACATCTGGCCGATGCTGCGCCGCGCCATCGCCGAGCAGCGGGTGACCCTCAGTCCCCGCGAGCAGGAAAGCCTGAATTACGCCTTCGAGGGACTGACAGCCCGCGAGACCGCACAACGCATGGACTGCTCGGAGCGCACCGTCAACTACCACCTGGCCAACGCCATGGCCAAACTCAAGACCGACAACAAGCTCTCTGCGGTGCAGCGCGCCTGCTGGATCGGGTTGATCTGAACCCGGGTGTCCGCGCTGAAGATGCTGCATTGCCGCAAAGTGCGCCCCGGGCCTTGTTCATAATTCCCCGCATGACCTTACTGGCGCTGGACGTTGGCAACACGCGATTGAAGTGGGCGCTGTATGACGCCCCCCGTGTGGGAGGGCGCCTGCTGGCGCATGGTGCGCAGTTCCTGGAGAACATCGAGAAGCTGGCCGAAGGCGACTGGAGCGGACTGCCGGCGCCGACGCGGGTGCTGGGCTGCGTCGTGGCGGGCGACGCCGTGAAGCGGCGGGTCGAGGAGCAGCTGGAACAGTGGGACGTGACGCCGCAGTGGGTGGTGTCCAGCGCTGCGGAAGCGGGGCTGAGCAACGGCTACGACCACCCGGCCCGCCTGGGCTCCGACCGCTGGGTGGCCATGATTGGCGCGCGGCAGCGGCTGCTGCAGCAGGGGGCCGCCCGGCCCTGCGTGGTGGTCATGGTCGGCACCGCCGTGACGGTCGAGGCGATCGATGCGGCCGGCCGCTTTCTGGGCGGCATCATCCTGCCGGGCCACGGCATCATGCTGCGTGCGCTGGAGTCCGGCACCGCCGGGCTGCACGTGCCCACCGGCGAGGTGCGCGACTTCCCGACCAACACCAGCGACGCGCTCACCAGCGGTGGCACCTTCGCGATCGCCGGTGCCGTGCAGCGCATGTGGGACAACCTGCGCCAGCACTGCGGCGAGGACCCGGTCTGCTACATGACCGGTGGCGCGGGCTGGAAGATGGCGCCCAGCATGTCCACCCCATGTGAGCTGGTGGACAGCCTGATCTTCGACGGCCTGCTCGAAATCGCCCACAAGCGGTTCGGTTAGACCTCGCCCCACGGCAGCATCAGGGTCACGGCCAGCAACTGCGCAAACTCCGGTTCGAAGGCGTCGATGATGCGCTGCGGGTCGGGGCAGAGCGCGCTGTCGGCGATCACGCCGAACTGCACACCGCCGCCGTAGCTCAGGATCGAGACGCCCAGGCCGACGGTGCCGGTCTGCGGCACCCAGAACATGGTCTGTTCCAGCGTGGCGCCGCAGAACTTCAGCTTCTCGCCAGGACCGGGTACGTTGGTCATGACGGCCGTGGTTTTGCGGCCGAACAGGCTGAGCATGGCGTCCTGCGCCGGCTTGATCAGCAGCCCCGCCACCGAGAGCAGGCCGAAGGTCAGCAGCGGCTGCAGGCTGCCCTTGAGCGCGTTCATGCGCGCGCGCACCGCGTAGACACGCTCGATCGGGTTGGCGATGCCGATGGGCAACACCAGCGGAATCAGGCCAAAACGGTTGCCCAGCTTCCAGGCCTCCTCCATCGGCCGCAGGTTGATCGGCACCATGGCTCGGATTTCCTGGCCCGCCGGGTCGTCGCCGTGCTGGCGCAGGTAGCCGGCGATGGCGCCGGCCACGCAGCTGAGCAGCACGTCGTTGACCGAGCAGTTGAGTGCCTTGCCGATGGCCTTGACCTCGACCAGCGGGATCGGCTGGCACCAGGCCACCCGCTTCTCGCCTTTGGGGGCGCCCTTGAGCCGCGTGGGCGAGTCGTCGGGCATGAGCGCCAGCGCCGCCAGATCACTCGCCAGCTGGCCGCCCATGCGCGCCACTTCCATGGCCTGGTCCAGCGTATCCCCCAATCCTTGCTGGGGCGCTGCCAGCATCGACAGCGACTTCGCCGCCCCCCCGCCGGCGGCGTCCAGGGCCCGCGCGGCAATGTCACCGAACGGCCGGATCAGCGTGTCGGCCACCCAGTCCTCGGCCGCTTCCAGCCCTTGTCTGTGCGCCCTGGGTTTTCGCTTCGGCGGTTCGGTGCCGCCGTCGACCAGACTCATCATCACGCCGATCAGCGCGATGCCGTCGGCGATGCAGTGGTGGATGCGCGCGATCAGCGCCGAGCCGCCCTGATAGTCCTCGATCAGCTCGAACTGCCACAGCGGGTGCGCCGGGTCCAGCGGCACCATGGCCAGCGCTCCGGCGCGTGCCTGCAGCGCGGCCTGGGCGTCCTGGCCGCGGCGGCGCACCAGGCTGTGCGTGACCACATGCCGGTCGATCGAGAAGTCGGGGTCGTCGCGCCAGTGGGCACCGGCCGCGTCCAGCCGTGCGGTCTGCCGGAAGCGCCGGTAACCCAGCAACTTCTCCTGCACCCGCTGTGCCAGCGCCTCGCGGGTGATGCCCGGGCGCAGGATCCAGACGCCCACGATCATCATCAGGTTGATGTCCGAGTCCATGCGCAGCCAGGCGGTGTCCACCTTGCTCATGCGTTCGCCCTCGAGGCCCAGGACGCCGGCCACCGACTGCAGGGCGCTGCGGTTCCGGGGCTCGGATGGGGAGGTGCCTTTGCGGATGCGCGTGACCATGCTGTCTCCTGCGGTGCCCCGTGGGTCCGGGGCTGGTGGTGATTGGGTGGCGGCGTCTATTCTGGGGGCAGACGCAACCGTAAGATACCGGGCCTCCCCTAGCCCCGGTCCGGGCCACCCCCCCACTCACGGAGACCTTCATGTCCGACCTCCAGTCCCGCTTCGATGCCGCCGTTGCCCAGTCCAAGAACCTCAGCGAGCGCCCCGACAACGCCACGCTGCTCAAGATCTACGGCTTGTACAAGCAGGGCACGGTGGGCGACAACACCGAGAAGAAGCCCGGCTTCGGTGACATGGTCGGCCGCGCCAAGTGGGACGCCTGGAACAGCCTGAAGGGCATCTCGCAGGACGATGCCCAACAGCAGTACATCGACCTGATCGCGTCGCTGAGTTAAGCCCCCACGCCCCGCCGCTTCGCGGGTCCGGTCTTATTTTTTCTTCGAGCCGGCGGCCGCCTTGGTCGCCGGCTTTTTCTTGGCTGCCAGCAGTTCGTCGAGGTTCTTCACGATCTCGCTTTCGATGCGGTCCTTGAAGGCGCCCAGCAGGAAGCCGAGCTGGGCGTCCAGCTCGAAATGGTCGGCCGTGACCCGCAGCGAGCCCTTGGCCCCGGTGCGCGAGAAGTGCACCTCGTCGGCGTCGACACCCTCTTCGTAGGCGCACTGCATGTCGAACTCGGACTCGGCCTGTTCCGCCCACTGCCAGGCCACTTTGCGTGCGCCGTCCAGGCCCAGGTGGTGCTTGCGCTGAATGTGGATGTTCGCCATGGTGCGTGTGTGTCAGAGGTTGGACGGCGGTCGGGCCGAGGGGTCGAGGGCCTGCAGCGCGGCCTGCCGTGCGGCCGCAGGCTGGCGGGCCAGTGAGCGCACCGCATCATAGAACCGTGCGAAGTCTCGGCCCTCGCGCTCGAACAGGGCTTCAAAGGCCGGCACCCACTGGTCGTAGGCGGCCTGGGCTCCAAAGCTGGCGTTGTTGGCCTGCGCGACCCAGGCGTCGTAACCCTTGTAGCCGCCCCAGCCCTCGCGCAGTTCCGCGTAGCGCTGGCGGAAATCCAGCATCAGTTCGGCCTTGCGGGCGCGTTTGCCCGCATCGTCCAGGGCGGGGTCGTCGTAGAGCGCCTGCAGGTTCTCGCGGGTGGTTCGGGTGAGTGCGCGGAAGGTCTGGCGCCTGCCGTCGAACTCGGCGTAGGCCACTCGCGCAGCCTCGTCGGACTGTGCCAGCCAGCGTGCGCCGCCCAGGCGCTCGACCGCCGTGGCAAACGACTCGTTGAACACCGTGTCCCCCGCGGCGTAGACCACCTGGTGGGCCAGTTCGTGAAAGACCAGGCGCGCCAGCTCGCCCTCGGGGTAGCCGATGAAGGTGCTGAGCAAAGGGTCGCCGCCGGCCCAGTTCATCCAGCCCAGCGTGGAATAGGCGGGCACGGGGTAGACCGCCACGTCCAGACCGTTGCCGAGCCCGGCCGCAAACGCCCGGGCCTGGGCCTCGTCGAAATAGCCCCGGTAGCCGACACAGCCCGCGACCGGGAAACACCACTGCTGCAGCCGCAGGGAGAGCGCGGGCGCGGCCACCACGTTGTAGACCGCCGCCTTGCGCCGGAGGTCGGCGTAGCGTCGGTAGCTGGCGTTGTCGGGCAGGTCCAGTTCGGTGACCGCAAACGTGCGGATGCGTTGCGTGAGCTGCAGCTTCTGCTGCAGCGCCATCGGTGTGGCGGGGTCGTCGAGCCAGTCCTGCACCGGCCGCGCCGCGTGCATCAGCTTCAGGTGGCCGGTCACCGATTGCCAGTAGTAGGCGGGGCCGGTGTCCGTCGAGGCGCAGCCAGACAGCAAAGCCGCCAGGCAAAACGCCACCAGCACGCGCCGAGGCACCGGCTTCATTCCTTTTCCACCTCCACCAGGCAGTCGTAGAACACCGGCGCGTGGCCCAGGTCGGTGAGCTTCTGGCTGGTCAGCTCGTTCACATTGGTGCCGTCCAGCCCCAGCTTGCGCCACCAGATGCCCAGGCCGTTGACCACGCCCTCGCGCGCCCGGGGCGAAATGCGCGCCTTGCAGCGGTGGCTGCCCCGTTCGTTGAACACGCGCACCACATCGCCGTCGGCGATGCCGCGCGGGGCGGCATCGGCCGCGCTGATTTCCAGCAGCGGCTCGCCCTCGATGTCGCGCAGGCTCTTCACGTTGACGAAGCTGGAGTTGAGGAAGTTGCGCGCGGGCGGTGAGATCATGGCCAGCGGGTGGCGGGGGTCGCTGCCAGCCGGCTCGTGGTTGGGCAGGTGGTCGGGCAGACCGTCCAGACCTTGCGCCGCGAGACGCGCGCTGAAGAACTCACACTTGCCAGATGGCGTCGGGAAGCCCCCCTCGGCGAACGGCGCCTCGGGCACCGGCAGCGTGACAAATCCTTGGTCGAGCAGTTGCTGGAAATCCACCCGGTCGCCGAAGGTCTGGCGGCACAGGGTTTGATCGTCGTCGGCGAAGCAGGGATCGCCGAAGCCCATGCGCCGCGCCAGCTGTCGGAACACCTCGGTGTTGGGGCGCGCCTGCCCAACCGGAGGGATGGCGGGGCGGTTGAGCAGCACGTCTGTGTGGCCGTAGCTGGTGTGGATGTCCCAGTGTTCGAGCTGGGTGGTGGCCGGCAGCACGATGTCGGCGTGGTCCGCGGTGTCGGTCATGAAGTGTTCAAGCACCACGGTGAACAGGTCCTCGCGCGCGAAGCCCTGCACCACCTTGGCCGACTCGGGTGCGACCGCCACCGGGTTGCTGTTGTAGACGATCAGCGCCTCGATCTTCGGGCCGAACGATGGCGAGGATTCGCGCAGCAGGTCGTCGCCGATGGTCACCATGTTGATGGTGCGCGGCGTGCGGCCGGCCAGCAGGTCGGGCCGGTGCAACGCTGCGCGGTCGACCGGGAAGTGGCCCGATGCCGAGAGCAGCAGGCCGCCGGCGCGATGGCGCCAGGCCCCGGTCAGCGCCGGCAGGCAGGCGACCGCGCGCACCGCGTTGCCACCGCCCCGCACGCGCTGCATGCCGTAGTTCAGGCGGATGGCCGCCGGCTGCGTGGTGCCATAGGCGCAGGCCAGGTCGGTGATCTGCTGCACCGGGATGCCGCAGACCTCGGCCGCGCGCTCAGGCGGCCACTGCAGTGCACGCTCGCGCAATGATTCCCATCCCACGGTGTGGCGGGCGATGTAGTCGTGGTCCAGCCAGTCGTTGACGATCAGTTCGTGCATCAGCGCCAGCGCCAGCGCCGCGTCGGTGCCGGGTCGCAGGGCGATGTGTTCGTGGCACTTGTCGGCGGTTTCGCTGCGGCGCGGGTCGATGCAGACCAGGCGAGCGCCCGCGCGCTTGGCTTGCTGCGCCAGGCGCCAGAAGTGCAGGTTGCTGGCGATGGAGTTGCTGCCCCAGATCAGGATCAGCTTCGCTTCGGCGAAGTGCTCGACCTTCATGCCCAGTTTGCCGCCCAAGGTTTGCACCAGGGCCTCGCCGCCGGCGGCGGCACAGATCGTGCGGTCCAGGAAGGACGCGCCGAGCTGGTGGAAGAAACGCGCGGCCATGCCCTCGCTTTGCACCTGGCCCATCGTGCCGGCGTAGCTGTAGGGCACGATGGCCTGCGGGTCGCGCGCGGCGATGTCTGTGAGCCGCGTCGCGATCTCGTCGAGCGCGGCGTCCCAGCCGATGGGCTCGAACCGGCCGCTGCCCTTGGGGCCGGTGCGTCGCAGGGGCGTGAGCAGACGCTCGGGGTGGTGGGTGCGCTCGGGGTAGCGCGAGACCTTGGTGCACAGCGCGCCGTCGGTGTGGCGGTGGGCCGGGTTGCCGGTCACGCGCACCGCTTTGCCATCCACCACGGTGGTCAGCAGGGCACAGGTGTCGGGGCAGTCGTGAGGGCAAGCGCCCCGAACCGTGAATTCGTTGGGGTTGTGGGCCATGAAATGCGGTGAATGGCGTATAGGCGGGGCGGAACCTATGTAGTAGGCTTCGCAAGTCTGGTGACGTCCTGTTACGAACGGGGTGACACCTTGGGCTGCTCAAAAAAGCATATCAGGAGTCTCTGGATGCAACGTCGTCGGGTTCTTTCTTCACTGGGCGCCTGTCTTGGGGCTTCCACCTTGGCCAGTGTTGCCGGTTCCGCGTGGGCCCAGGCGGCCGCCGGGTCGGGGGCCATCGTGCTGGGACAGTCGGCGCCCTTGACCGGGCCGTCCGCGCAACTGGGGCTGCAGTTCAATCTGGGGGCCCAGCTGTACTTCGACCAGGTCAATGCTGCCGGAGGTGTGAACGGGCGCCGCATCGAGCTCAGACGGCTGGACGATGGCTACGAGCCGGAGCGGTGCGTGGCCAACACCAAGCAGTTCATCGCCGACGGAGTGTTCGCCCTGTTCGGCTATGTCGGGACCGCCTCCAGCCTGGCGGCCCTGCCACTGGCCACGGAAGCCAAGATGCCGTTCTTTGCGCCGTTCACCGGCGCGCAGGCGCTGCGCGAGCCGTTCAACCGCTACGCCATTCATGTCAGGGCCTCGTACTTCGATGAGACCGCCGCCATCGTCAAGCAGGTCACCTCGATCGGTATCAAGCGGGTGGCGGTGTTCTACCAGAACGACGCCTATGGCAAGGCCGGACTCGAAGGTGTCCAGCGGGCCTTGAAGGCGCTCGGTATGGAGCCGGCCGCGGTGGGTACCGTGGAGCGCAACAGCACCGAGGTGGCGCAGGCACTCAAGGACGTTCTCGCGGTCAAGCCCGAGGCCATCGTGCAGATCGGCGCGTACAAGGCCTGTGCCACGTTCATCCGGCTGGCGCGCCAGCAGGGCTATGCGGGCAACTTCTACAACGTCTCCTTTGTCGGCACGCAGGCGCTGCTGGACGAGCTGGGGGCGGTGGCCAAGGGCGTGGCGGTCAGTCAGGTGATGCCTTTTCCCTATTCGCCGGCCACGCCGCTGTCGGGCGAGTACCTGGCGGCGCTCAAGGACCAGCGCGGTGTGTCTCCCAATTACTCCGGCATCGAGGGCTTCGTGGCTGCGAAGGTGTTGGTGGAAGGGCTCAAGCGCGCCCGCGGCGCCGGTCGCGAGGCCTTCATCGATGCCATCGCGGGCATGAAGGACGTGAGCATCGGCGGTTTCCCGCTCGACTTCGGACCGCAGAAACACACCGGTTCCCGTTTTGTCGAACTGACGCTGCTGACCGAAGACGGCCGGGTTCGCCGCTGA
The DNA here is from genome assembly GCF_031020795.1 of Hydrogenophaga pseudoflava. Taxonomy (GTDB): domain Bacteria; phylum Pseudomonadota; class Gammaproteobacteria; order Burkholderiales; family Burkholderiaceae_C; genus Hydrogenophaga; species Hydrogenophaga pseudoflava_A. The sequence continues at coordinate 551,799 of NZ_JAVHJP010000003.1, read as the reverse complement.
GGCGGGGGCGCGCACAACCCCCGGTCCGGTCCGGGTTGTCGCGGGCGGACCTGTGTCCATGGCGTTGCAGGGCTACCATGGCCTCTTGCAGACGAGGACACCATGCAGCTGATCGATTCCATCCTGACCCAGTCCGCGGCCATCGCCGCCGTGCGCCGCGACATCCACGCCCATCCCGAACTCTGTTTTGAAGAGGTGCGCACCGCCGAGGTGGTCGCGGCCAAGCTGACCGAGTGGGGCATCCCGGTGCACCGGGGCATGGGCACCACCGGTGTGGTGGGCATCGTGCACGGGCGCGACGGCGGGGCCTGCGGCCGCGCCATCGGCCTGCGCGCCGACATGGACGCGCTGCCCATGCAGGAGCACAACCAGTTCCCCCACGCGAGCCAGCACGCGGGCAAGATGCACGCCTGCGGCCACGACGGCCACACCGCCATGCTGCTGGCGGCGGCCCAGCACTTCGCGCAGCACCGCCACTTCGACGGCACGGTCTATCTGATCTTCCAGCCTGCCGAGGAGGGAGGCGGTGGCGCGCGCGAGATGATCAAGGACGGTCTGTTCGAGCGGTTCCCGGTCGAGGCGGTGTTCGGCATGCACAACTGGCCCGGCATGCCGGTGGGCAGTTTCGCCGCCAGCGCCGGACCGGTGATGGCCTCGAGCAACGAGTTCCACATCACCATCCGCGGCAAGGGCTCGCATGCCGCTCTGCCGCACAACGGCATCGACCCGGTGCCTGTGGCCTGCCAGATGGTGCAGGCCTTTCAGACCATCATCACGCGCAACAAGAAGCCGGTCGATGCCGGCGTGATCAGCGTGACCATGATCCACACCGGCGAAGCCACCAACGTGGTGCCCGACAGCTGCGAGATCCAGGGCACGGTGCGCACCTTCACCTACGAGGTGCTGGACCTGATCGAGCGGCGCATGCAGGAGATCGCCGAACACACCTGCGCCGCCTTTGGGGCCACTTGTGAGTTCCGGTTCCACCGCAACTACCCGCCAACGGTCAACCACGCGGCCGAGACCGCGTTCGTGCGCGAGGTGCTGACGGGCATCGTCGGTTCCGAGCAGGTGCTGGTGCAGGAGCCGACCATGGGGGCGGAAGACTTTGCCTACATGCTGCAGGCCCGGCCGGGCTGCTACCTCTTCATCGCCAACGGCGAGGGCGCGCACCGCGAAATCGGCCACGGGGGTGGCCCCTGCACGCTGCACAACCCGAGCTACGACTTCAATGACGACCTGATTCCGCTGGGCGCCACGTTCTGGGTGCGCCTGGCCGAGCAGTGGCTGTCGCAGCCGCGCAGGGACGCGGCATGATCAATCCGCAGTCCGCCTTCGCGCCGACCTACGCCCGGTCGCGCGTGCAGTTCCTGGAAGGCGCGGCCGCAGCGGGCATGGCCATCAGCAGCCACAACCACCCGCTGCCCGGGCGCGAACAGGAGACCCTGGCCATGGACGTGGCCCTGGACGGCCCGCCGGACGCCGAGCGCCTGCTGATCGTCAGCAGCGGCTGCCATGGCATCGAGGGCTTCTGCGGATCGGGCATCCAGGTGTTTGCGGCCCACGATGCCGACTGGCGGGCCCATGCCCGCGATGCCGGTGTGGCGGTGCTGTACATCCATGCGCTCAATCCCCATGGCTTCTCGCACCTGCGCCGGGTGACGGAAGACAACGTCGATCTCAACCGCAATTTCCAGGATTTCTCGCGCCCGCTGCCCGAAAACCCGGCCTACGACGAGTTGCATCCGTTCCTGCTGCCGGCGGTCTGGCCGCCGGCAGCCGAGAACGAGGCGGTCATCGCACGCTTCATCGGACGCAAGGGCCTGGGCGCGTACCAGAGCGCGGTCTCGCAGGGGCAGCACAGCCACCCCGACGGCCTGTTCTTCGGTGGCACCGAACCGACCTGGAGCCAGCGCACGCTGCGCGGGGTACTGCGCGAACACGGGCGCCGTGCCCATCACATCGCCTGGATCGACCTGCACACCGGGCTGGGCCCCAGCGGCCTGGGCGAGCGTATCTTCGCCTGCCGCGACGACGACGCGGCCCTGCAGCGCGCCCGGGCCTGGTGGGGCGGCGACGGCCAGACGCCGGTGACCTCGATCTACGACGGCAGTTCCGCCTCGGCGCGACTGACCGGGCTGATGTGGAGCGCGGTCTACGAGGAATGCCCGCAGGCCCGGTACACCGGGATCGCTCTGGAGTACGGCACCCTGCCGCTGCTGGACGTGCTCAATGCCCTGCGCGGCGACCATTGGATGCGGCTGCATCCGGACGCCCCGGCCGGCCTGCGGACCGTGATCCAGAAACGGATGCGGGATGCGTTCTATGTCGACTCCGACGACTGGCGCGCACAGGTGGTGTCACAGGCTCGCCAGGCCCTGTTCCAGGCCGTGGACGGACTGCGCCGCAGCCCGTTGCCTTAGCCCCGCGCCGGTCAGGGTGCCGTGTGGTAGGCGCCCGTGAGCTGCAGCAGGTGCTGGCGCTGGCCCGCTTCGAGGTAGGGCGCCAGCACATTGAGCACGTGTTGGGCCCCGCGCAGCAGCGCGGCCTGTGCGTTGTCCGGCTCCAGCGCATGGCGTGGGTCGCGCACGTATTCGAAGCTCAGCCAGTAGGTCAGCAGCACCACCATGCAGTTGGCGGTGGGTTCGAGTTCCCGTGCGTCGAGGTCGATGGCGCCGGCGCGCGACATGCTGCCGAGCAGGCTGCGCACCGAACGGATCTTGTTTTTGAGTACCGCCTGGAAGCGCGTTTCCAGCAGCCGGTTCTTGGACAGCAGGTCGTTGAGGTCGCGGTACAGGAAGCGGTACTCCCAGACGATCTCGAACAGCGAATGCAGGAAGAACCAGGCGTCCTCGACGTTGCGCACCCCGTCGCTGGCCTGCAGCAGCTCGTTGAGCGCCTTCTCGTAGCGCTCGAACAGCGAGTTGATCAGTTCGTCCTTGGCGGGGTAGTGGTAGTACAGGTTGCCCGGGCTGATGCCCAGTTCGGAAGAGATCAGCGTGGTGGAGACGTTGGGCTCGCCAAAGCGGTTGAACAGCGCGAGGGTGACTTCCAGGATGCGTTCGGCCGTGCGCCGGGGGGCTTTTCGGGTCATGTCAGGCGCGCTGCGTCTGCAGCCGTTGTTCGAGGGTGTCCAGGGTACTGCGCAGGCGTTCCACCGCCGTGTCGCGCCGCACCGGTTCGGCGGGCAGCAGCCGCCGCAGCGGGTCACTCAGGGCGGCGGCGTCCAGGGTGATGCCGTGCCGCGCCAGCGTCGGCCCCAGGTGGCCGGCGCGGTCGCGCAGCAGCTGGCGGGTCTGCTGGAAGGCGTGTTCGGCCAGCTCGCGGCGCTGGCGGTAGCTGAAGGTGTTGGCGAAGAACAGCTCGGCGTCGCGCTGGTCGGGTTCGATCAGCACGATGTCGGTGCCTGGGTAGGCCCGCTCGTAATGCTTGAAACCCAGCGCCAGGCGGGAGTGGATCATCGAGCGGAAGGTCTGGCTCATGACCGCCGGCAGCCCGCCCTCGACCAGCGAGGGAATGTGTTCGCTGCCGGCGCCGGCGTGGAACGGCACCAACGGGTTCAGGCACAGCAGCAGGTCCACCCCCTCATCCAGCGCGACCGTGGCGTGCACGGTTTTCTTGAGCGCGCCGTCCACATAGTGTCGACCGTCGATGACCACCGGCGGGAACAGGCCGGGCAGGGCGGCGCTGGCCTGGATGGCGCGCGAGATGGGCACATGGTCCCAGCCCGGGCGACCAAAAGGTGTGGCCTCGCCGGTGTCCAGCTCGGTGGCCACCAGGGTCAGGCGGGCGCGCAGCCGGCGGAAATCGTTGCTGCGGCCGGGCTTGTTGAACAGGCGTTGGATCTGTTCGTGGATGTCCTCGTTGTCGAGCACGCCGGTGGGCAGCGCTGCGCCCATTCGCTCAAAGGCGTTGGTGAAGCGCTTGCCCTGGGCGGCCCAGGCCCACAGCGCGCCACCCATCAGGGCGGGCACGCGCTGCGCGCGTTCGATGAACTCACGCCAGGCCGGGCGCATCAGCCACGCAGGGTCGAAGTGGTCGTCGCCCAGCCGGTCCTCGATGAAGGACTCGCACAGCTGGCGCGGCGTGATGCCGTTGACCAGACCCGCGGCGATGAAACCGCCGGCCGACACGCCGATGTAGTGGTCGCAACCGTTGAAGTCCAGTCCGCGCAGGCAGTCTTCCAGGGCGCACAGTGCACCGATCTCGTAGATCGCACCCAGCGGACCGCCGCCGGCGAAGGCCAGCGCGATGCGGGAAGCCGGGCGGGAACGCCGTGTCGAACGGGGGCGGGGAGGCGTCATGCGGTCGAGTGTAGACCGCCACAGTGGCGGTGGGTGTTGCGTTGCAGCAGTCCGGGCGGACGAAAAAAAGGGGCGCCTGGCGCCCCTGTGTGCTCAGCCGTGCGTCACACGGTCGCAGCGTTCATGCGGCCTTCCTGGCGCGCGCCGGGGCCTTGCGGGCGGGCTTGGCTCCGGCCTCTTTCGGGGCGGCCTTGGCCGCGGACTTCGGCGCTGCAGCCTTGCGCGGTGCAGCGGCCTTCACAGTCTTGCCACTGTCGCCGGCCACCGCGGCGCTGAGGGCGTCGATGCGCTCGATCAGCGCCTCGATGTCGCGGGCCGAGGGCACACCCAGCTTGTTCAGCGCCTTGGCCACGCGGTCCTCGAAGATGTTCTCGAGCTTGTCCCACTGGCCGGCGGCCTTGCTGCCGATGTCGCTGGCCATGTTGGTCATGCGCTGCGTGGCTTCGTTGATCCGTTCTTCGGCCACGGCCTGCGTCTTGCGCTGCATCGACAGGCCTTCCTTGACCAGGGTCTCGAAGGCCTTGCCGCCTTCGGCCTGTGCCTTGGAAAAGGCACCCAAACCGGCCAGCCAGATCTGCTGGGCGGAATCCTTGATCGCGCCGGACAGCGGCGATGCGGAGGCGGTGGCACCGGTGCTGGCGGTGCCGGATTTGCGAGTCTTGGTGACCATGGAAGCTCCGTGAACGGGGTGGATCGGGACGGAGGCTTGGCGTGCCTCTCGGTGACGGCACTGTACGGCCGCCGTGCCGTGGCTGTGTAGGGGCCTGCGACTAAAAACAGGGGGTGTGCGCCACGGGTTTCTGCTGAACCGGTGGCCCTGGCCGGTGGTGAACAATGCACGGCTGTCCCCGATACACACCACCGCAGGAGTACATTGATGCACTATTTCGTCACCGGCGCCACCGGCTTCATCGGCAAACGCCTTGTCAAGAAACTGCTGGAGCGCAAGGGGGCGGTGGTGCACTTCCTGCTGCGCAGGGAAAGTGAAGGCAAGGTCGCGGAGCTGCGCGAGTTCTGGGGCGTGGGCGCGACCCGCGCCGTCCCGGTGTTCGGCGACCTGACGGCGAAGAAGCTGGGCGTGAGCGCGGAGGACATCAAGGCGCTCAAGGGCCAGATCGACCACTTCCACCACCTGGCCGCGGTGTACGACCTGGAGGCCGACGCCGAGAGCCAGATCGCCGTCAACGTGGACGGCACGCGCAACACCGTGGAGTTCGCCAAGGCCATCGGCGCCGGGCACTTCCACCATGTGTCGTCGATCGCCGCGGCCGGCCTCTACGAAGGCGTGTTCCGCGAGGACATGTTCGAGGAGGCGGAAGGGCTCGACCACCCGTACTTCATGACCAAGCACGAGAGCGAGAAGATCGTGCGCCAGGAATGCAAGATCCCCTGGACGGTGTACCGGCCCGCCGCGGTGGTGGGCGACAGCCGAACCGGCGAGATGGACAAGATCGACGGCCCTTACTACTTCTTCAAACTGATCCAGCGCATGCGCCAGATCCTGCCGCCCTGGATGCCCAGCGTGGGCCTGGAAGGGGGGCGCATCAACATCGTGCCGGTGGACTTCGTGGTCAACGCGCTGGACCACATCAGCCACCAGAAACGCGGCAGCGGGGGCTGCTTCCACCTGGTGGACCCGATGGGCTACCGCGTCGGCGACGTGCTGGACATCCTGAGCAAGGCGGCCCATGCGCCCAAGATGAACCTGTTCGTCAACGCGGCGCTGCTGGGCTTCATCCCCAAGAGCGTGAAGAAGGGCTTGATGGCGCTGGCGCCGGTGCGCCGTGTCTACCGCGCGGTGATGCAGGACCTCGGGCTGCCGGAGGACATGATGACCTTCGTCAACTACCCCACGCGCTTCGACTGCCGCGAGACCACGGCCGCGCTCAAGGGCAGCGGCATCGCCTGCCCCGACCTCAAGGACTACGCCTGGCGCCTGTGGGATTACTGGGAGCGCCACCTCGACCCCGACCTGCACATCGACCGCAGCCTGCGTGGCACGGTGGGCGGCAAGGTGGTGCTGGTGACCGGTGGCAGCTCGGGCATCGGCCTGGCGGCGGCCCACAAGTTCGCCGAGGCGGGCGCGGTCACCATCATCTGCGGGCGGGACCAGGACAAGCTCGACGAGGCCTGTGCAGAAGCACGGGCCAGGGGCTACCAGTTCGTCGCCTACCCGGCCGACATCGCCGACATGGCCGACTGCGACCGGTTTGTGCAGTTGCTGATCCAGAACCACGGCGGCGTCGACTTCCTCGTCAACAACGCCGGCCGCTCCATCCGCCGCGCCATCGAGAGCAGCTACGACCGTTTCCACGACTTCGAGCGCACCATGCAGCTGAACTACTTCGGCTGCCTGCGTGTGACCATGGGCCTGTTGCCCGGCATGGTGGCCAAGCGCAAGGGCCACATCGTCAACATCAGCTCCATCGGCGTGCTGACCAACGCACCGCGCTTCTCGGCCTACGTGGCCAGCAAGGCCGCGCTGGATGCATGGACGCGCTGCGCCAGCAGCGAGTTCGCGGACCAGGGCGTGAGCTTCACCACCATCAACATGCCGCTGGTGCGCACGCCCATGATCGCGCCGACGCAGATCTACAAGAACGTGCCGACGCTGTCGCCCGAAGAAGCGGCCGACATGATCGCGCAGGCCTGCATCTTCAAGCCGGTGCGCATCGCCACGCGCCTGGGTGTGACGGGGCAGGTCATGCACGCCTTCGTGCCCCGCATCGCGCAGATCGTGATGAACACCAGCTTCCGCATGTTCCCCGACTCGTCGGCCGCCAAGGGCGAGAAGGGTGCCAAGCCGCAGCTCTCGCCCGAAGCCATCGCCATGCAGCAGATGATGCGCGGAATTCATTTCTGACCGCCAGGTCCGGGCGGGTGGGGGCCTAGAATTTCGCAGTTCCAGCTTTCTCCTACTCATCCGCCATGACCAGCCCGAACCACACCCCCGTCGACCTGTCCCACGTCCAGCCGCGCGAGAAGGCCGAGCTGCTCGCCCAGGCCCTGCCGTACATCCGTAAGTACCACGGCAAGACCATGGTCATCAAGTACGGCGGCAACGCCATGACCGACCCCGCCCTGCAGCAGGACTTTGCCGAAGACGTGGTGCTGCTGAAGCTGGTGGGTATCAACCCGGTGGTGGTGCACGGCGGGGGGCCGCAGATCGAGACCCTGCTGCAGCGCCTGGGCAAGAAGGGTGAGTTCATCCAGGGCATGCGCGTGACCGATGCCGAGACCATGGAGGTGGTCGAGTGGGTGCTCGGCGGCGAGGTGCAGCAGGACATCGTGGGCCTGATCAACGCCGCTGGTGGCAAGGCCGTGGGCCTGACGGGGCGCGACGGTGCCATGATCCGCGCGCAGAAACTGCGACTGGCCGATACGCAGGACCCCAGCCGCGAACACGATGTGGGCCAGGTCGGCGACATCGTCAGCATCGACCCCTCGGTGGTGAAGGCGCTGCAGGACGACCAGTTCATTCCCGTGGTCAGCCCGATCGGCTTCGGCGAGAAGAACGAGAGCTACAACATCAACGCCGACGTGGTGGCGGCCAAGCTGGCGACCGTGCTGCAGGCCGAGAAGCTGCTGATGCTGACCAACATCCGCGGCGTGCTGGACAAGGCCGGCAACCTGATGACCGAGCTGACGCCGCGCCGCATCGACGAGCTGTGCGAGGACGGCACCATCAGCGGCGGCATGATCCCCAAAATCGCCGGCGCGCTCGATGCCGCCAAGAGCGGCGTGAACGCGGTGCACATCATCGACGGCCGTGTGCCGCACGCCCTGTTGCTCGAAGTGCTGGGCGACCAGCCCTTCGGCACCATGATCAAAAGCCACTGACCATGAGACTGCTGCTGGTCGAAGACGACGTGATGGTCGCCAGCGGCATCAAGCTGGGGCTGAGCAATGCCGGCTACACGGTGGATTGGGTGGGCAGCGCCGAGCGTGCCGAACAGGCGCTCGACAAGGACAGCTTCGACTTGGCCATCGTCGACATCGGCCTGCCCGGCATCAACGGCCTGGAGCTGACGCAGCGCCTGCGCGCGCGGGGTCTGGCGATACCGGTGCTGATCCTCACCGCGCGCGACGCACTGCACGACCGGGTGCAGGGCCTGGACCTCGGCGCCGACGACTACATGCTCAAGCCCTTCGAGCTGCCCGAACTGCTGGCGCGCCTGCGGGCGCTGCTGCGGCGCTCGCAGGCCGCGACCACGGCCGTGCTCAGTCTGGGGCCGCTGGAGATGGACACGGCGCAGCGCCGTGTCTGCCTGGCCGGACAGGCCATGGAACTGGGGCCACGCGAATGGACGGTGCTGGAGTACCTGCTGCTGCAGGCGCCCAAGCCGGCGGCCAAGGACAAGCTGCTGGCGGCCCTCACCGGCTGGGACAAGGAAATCACACCCAACGCCATCGAGGTGTACGTCTCGCGTTTGCGCGCCAAGCTGGAGCCGGCCGGAGTGGCGCTGCGCTCGATCCGCGGCTTCGGCTACCGGCTCGAACTGCTGCCGCCCGCCTCCCATGCGCGTGAGCCCTGAAGGCCCGTCGTCCGACGGCCTGATCTGGGGGCTGCAGCGGCGCCTGCTGGTTTTGCTGTTCCTGCCGCTCGGCCTGGTCGGGCTGGCCAGCGTCTATTTCCACTACCAGAGCGCGGGCACCGCGGCCCTGCAGCAGGACCAGCAGCTGCTGAGGCTGGTGCCGATGCTGGCCGACTCGGTGGTGGTCACCCAGCCCAGGGATGCCCCCCGGCCCATCGACATCGACGCCGATCCGGGGCTGGCCCTCCTGCTGGCGCCGCCCGTGGACGAGTTCCTCAAGGAGCGCGAGGGTTACGCCGCCTACGGCGTGATGGATGCCAACGGGCGTCTGCTGGTGGGCGACCGCTGGCTGCCGACGGTGCTGCCCACCACCGACGACGCCGAGTTCCTCAGCGTGGTCGACGGCGGCATCACCTACCGGGTGGTGGCGCAGCGCAGCCCGACGGCGGCCGGTGAACTCATCATCATGCTGGCCGATGGCTCCGATGGTCGCCAGCAGTGGCTGGACACGGTGCTGCTGCGCGTGGTGCTGCCCAACCTGCTGCTCATGCTGGTGGCGGCGGTGGCGGTGACCTGGGCGGTGTCGCGCGCCTTGCGCCCGCTGATCGATCTCAAGGAGGCGGTCGAACGCCGCTCGCCGCGGGACCTCAGTCCCATCGACGCCGAGAGCGCCCCGGCCGAGGTGCGGCCGCTGGTGTCCTCGCTCAACCGCCTGTTCTCGCTGGTGAACGACCAGACGCAGGCACAGCGGCGCTTCGTGGCCGATGCTGCGCACCAGCTGCGCACGCCGCTCGCAGGCCTGCAGGCCCAGGTCGAGGCGTGGTCACAGGCGGCCCGTTCGATGGGCGGCGCAGAGACGCTCAGCCTGCGGGTCGAGCAGGTGCACCGCCTGCGCGACGCGACGCGGCGCACCTCGCAGCTGGCCAACCAGCTGCTGGCGCTGTCGCGCGCCGACAGCGTGAGCGCCGGCACCCACCCCCAGGAGCAGGTGGATTTGCAGGAGCTGTGCGAGAACATCCTGGCGCTCTATCTCGACGCAGCGGCCGACAAGCAGATGGACCTGGGACTGGAGGCCGAGCCGGCCCAGACCCGTGGCCACACCTGGCTGCTGCGCGAGCTGCTGATCAACATCGTGGACAACGCGGTCAAGTACACCCCGCCGGGTGGGCGCATCACGCTGCGCTGTGGTCAGGACCTGGCCGTGGAACCGCCGCAGGCGTGGATCGAGGTCGAGGACGATGGCCCCGGCATCGCGGAAGACGAACGGCGGCGGGTGCTGGAGCGCTTCTACCGCCTGCCCGGAACCCAGGCCGACGGCAGCGGGCTGGGGCTGGCCATTGCCGACGAAATCGCCCGCTCCCATCGCACCCAGCTGCAGTTGCTGACCGGTGGGAATGGGCGCGGGTTGCGCGTGCGCGTGGTGTTCGTGGCGGTCCGGTCCGGCGGCAGGCCTGTGCGAGAATCATTGGAGGGATGACACACCACGGGCCGGACACCTCGCCGGCCCGTCTGCTGAACACCAACGGACCCGAACCACCCATGAGCTCCAGCGCTTCCTCGTCCACGGCCGCCGCCTCTCCAGAAGCCGCCAACGAAGGCAACGAAAGCGCCGAGGCCGGTGGTCGCAAGCGGCCCAGGCCGGGTGAGCGCCGGGTCCAGATCCTGCAGGCACTGGCCACCATGCTGGAGCAGCCGGGTGCGGAGCGCGTGACGACCGCGGCGCTGGCCGCGCGGCTGGAGGTCAGCGAAGCCGCCCTCTACCGCCATTTCGCCAGCAAGGCCCAGATGTTCGAAGGCCTGATCGAGTTCATCGAACAGTCCGTGTTCGGGCTGGTCAACCAGCTGAGCGAGCGCGAGCCCGACCCGGTCCTGCGCTCGCGCAAGCTGGTCACTCTGCTGCTCCAGTTCGGCGAGAAGAACCCCGGCATGGCGCGCGTCATGGTGGGCGACGCGCTGGTGTACGAGAACGAGCGCCTGCAACAGCGCATGAACCTGTTCTTCGACAAGATCGAGTCGGCGCTGCGCCAGAACCTGCGCGAGATCGCGGTGCTCTCGTCGGTGTCCACGCCCACCGTCGACGCCCAGGCCGACGCCTCGGTGATCACGGCCTTCTGCATGGGGCGGTTGCAGCGCTTTGCGCGCAGTGGCTTCAAGCGCTCCCCCGGCGAGAACCTCGAGCACGGCCTGCGCCTCCTGCTGCCCGACGGCCGCCTGTGAGCGGGTGGGCCCGGGTCTGCGGGTAAACCCGTAGACGGTGGCGCCGCGCGCCGCCCATTAGGGCGCAGCCCCTAGACAAAGTCTCCGCCCTGCGCCAATCGCTGCGCGTGGGGTCATTCTTTTGCGGTAAAAATAGCACGACCGTTCGATTTGTGAGCGGTCTGCTTTTTTCTACACCGCATGAGTGCCACCACTTCCTCCAAACGCCCACGCAGCGACGCCGCCCTGACAAGGTCGCTGCAAAAAGGTCAGCTGACCAAGGCCGCCATCGTCGATGCGGCGCTGGGGCTGGCCACGCAGATCGGACTCGAAGGCCTGTCCATCGGCGCGCTGGCCGAGGTCATGCAGATGAGCAAGTCGGGCGTGTTCGCGCACTTCGGCTCGCGCGAAGAGCTGCAGATCTCGGTGGTGCGCGAGTACCACCAGCGATTCGAGGAAGAGGTGTTCTACCCCGCCATGTCGGTGCCGCGCGGCCTGCCGCGTCTGCGTGCGCTGTTCGACAACTGGATGAAGCGCACTTCGGTCGAGATCGATTCGGGCTGCCTCTACATCAGCGGCGCGGTGGAGTTCGACGACCGGCCCGGGCCGGTGCGCGACGCGCTGGCCAGCTCGGTCAGCACCTGGCTGGCGGCGATGAAGCGCGCCATCGATATCGCCATCGAAGAGGGCCATCTGCGCGGCGACACCGACGCCGACCAGATGCGCTTCGAGATCCATTCCCTGATCCTCGCGCTGCACTACGAGGCCCGCTTCCTGCGCACGCCCGACTCCCTGCAGCGCGCGGTCACTGCCTTCGAGGGCATCGTGCAGCGCTACAGCGCGGACGAGGCCCCCGGCAGCACCCCTGCGCGCAAGGCCGCCCGCAAGCCGCGCGCCGCCTGACCCTCCCTTTCTTCACAAGCCATCCTCAGGAGTCTCCCCATGCCCGTCTACAACCCGCCCCTGCGCGACATGCAGTTTGTGATGCACGAGGTGCTGAACGTCAGCGCCGACTTCCAGTCCATGCCCCAGCACGCCGAGATGGACGCCGACACCATCAACGCCGTGCTCGAAGAAGCCGGCAAGTTCGCCTCGCAGGTGATCTTCCCGCTCAACATCAGCGGCGACACCGAGGGCTGCACGCTGGACAAGGTCACGCACGAAGTGAAGACGCCCGCCGGCTTCAAGGACGCCTACAAGACCTACACCGACGGCGGCTGGTCGGCGCTGTCGTGCGACCCCGAGTACGGCGGCCAGGGCCTGCCGCTGGTGGTCAACCAGTGCCTGTACGAGATGATGAACTCGGCCAACCAGGCCTGGACCATGTACCCCGGCCTGAGCCACGGCGCCTACGCCGCGCTGCACCAACACGGCACGCCTGAGCAGAAAGCGCTGTACCTGCCCAGGCTGGTCAGCGGCGAGTGGACCGGCACCATGTGCCTGACCGAGCCGCACTGCGGCACCGACCTGGGCCTGATGCGCACCAAGGCCGAACCGCAGGGCGACGGTACCTACAAGATCACCGGCAACAAAATCTTCATCAGCGCCGGTGAACACGACATGGCCGCCAACATCGTGCACCTGGTGCTGGCCCGCCTGCCCGACGCGCCCCCCGGCATCAAGGGCATCAGCCTGTTCGTGGTGCCGAAGTTCCTGGCCAGTGCCGACGGCACGCTGGGCGCGCGCAACGGCATCCACTGTGGTGGCCTGGAGCACAAGATGGGCATCCACGGCAACGCCACGGCGCAGATCGTCATCGACGGCGCCATCGGCACCTTGGTCGGCCAGCCGCACAAGGGCATGCAAGCCATGTTCGTGATGATGAACGCCGCCCGCCTGGGTGTGGGCAACCAGTCGCTGGGCCTGACCGAAGTGGCCTACCAGAACGCCCTGGCCTACGCCAAGGACCGCATCCAGATGCGCAGCCTGAGCGGTGCCAAGGCCAAGGACAAGCCCGCCGACCCGATCATCGTGCACCCCGACGTGCGCAAGATGCTGCTGACCGCCAAAGCCTACGCCGAAGGCGGCCGGGCGCTCGCCATGTACAGCTCGGTGCTGCTGGAGAAGGTGCACCACCACCCCGACGAGAAGGTGCGCAAGGACAGCGACGAGATGCTGTCGCTGCTGACGCCCATCGTCAAAGCCTTCCTGACCGACAACGGCTACCAGGCCGCCACCATGTGCCAGCAGGTCTTCGGCGGCCACGGCTACATCAAGGAATGGGGCATGGAGCAGTTCGTGCGCGACGCGCGCATCAACATGATCTACGAAGGCACCAACACCATCCAGTCGCTGGACCTGCTGGGCCGCAAGGTGCTGGGCAACAACGGCGCCACGCTCAAGAAGTTCGGCAAGCTGGTCGGTGCGCTGGTGCAGGAAGAGGGCGTCAACGAGAAGATGGCCGAGTTCATCAACCCGCTGGCCGTGCTGGGCGAGCAGATCACCAAGTTCACCATGGAGATCGGCTTCAAGGGCCTGCAGAACCCCGACGAGGTGGGCGCTGCTGCGGTGGACTACCTGCGCGTGGCCGGCCACCTGGTGTTCGGCTACTTCTGGGCCCGCATGGCGCAGGTGTCGCTGCAGAAGATCGCTGAAGGCAGCACCGATCCGTTCTACACCGCCAAGCTGCAGACCGCGCGCTTCTACTTCGCCAAGCTGTTCCCCGAGACGGCGATGCTGATGCGCACCGCGCGCGCCGGCAGCAAGGCGCTGATGGACACAGACGCGGCGCTGGCCTGACGGGTCTTTGCCCTCCCGCCCACAAAGACACCAGGAGACACCCGTGAGCAAGTGCACCGTTGCATTCGTTCTGTCCATGGCCTCGACCATGGCCATGGCCCAGATGACCCCGGAGGGCCTCTGGCGCAACATCGACGACAAGACGGGCGAGGCCAAGGCCGAGATCCGCATTGCGCCAGCGGCCTCGGGCGCGCTGCACGGCCGGATCGAAAAGGCGCTCACGCAAAGTGGTGAACCCAACTGCACGGCGTGCACCGACGACCGCAAGGACAAGCCCAAGGTGGGCATGGAAATCATCCGTGGTGCGAAGAAGTCGGCCTCTGACGCGGTGTGGGAAGGCGGAAAGATCCTCGACCCCGAAAACGGCAAGGAATACACCTTGAAGATGACCCCGCTGGATGGCGGCAAGCAGCTGCAGATCCGCGGCTACATCGGCCCCTTCTACCGGACCCAGATCTGGCAACGCGTGCAGTGACGCTTGCCCCACTCCTTCATGGAACCCCAATGAAACGATTCCAAGTGAAAAAAGTCGCCGTGCTCGGCGCGGGCGTGATGGGCGCGCAGATCGCGGCGCACCTGGTCAACGTCAAGGTGCCGGTGGTGCTGTTCGACCTGCCGGCCAAGGAGGGCGCCAAGAACGGCATCGTCACCCGCGCCATCGAGAACCTCAAGAAGCTCAAGCCCTCGCCGCTGGGTGTGGCCGCGGACGCCGACCTGATCGGCCAGGCCAACTACGAGGAGCACCTGGAACAGCTGCGCGGCTGCGACCTCATCATCGAGGCCATCGCCGAGCGCATGGACTGGAAGCTCGATCTCTACAAGAAGATCGCGCCCTTCGTCGCCGAACACGCCATCGTCGCGTCCAACACCTCGGGCCTGTCGATCACCCAGCTCAGCGAAGGCCTGCCCGAGGCGATCAAGCCGCGTTTCTGTGGCATCCACTTCTTCAACCCGCCGCGCTACATGACGCTGGTGGAGCTGATCAATACCCCGACCACCGAAGCGAAGATCCTCGACGATCTGGAAGCCTTCGTCACCAGCGGCCTGGGCAAGGGGGTGGTGCGCGCCAAGGACACGCCCAACTTCGTGGCCAACCGCATCGGCATTGCCGGCATGCTGGCGACGATGAAGGAGGTGGAGAACTTCGGCCTCACCTACGACGTGGTGGACGACCTCACCGGCAAGCGCCTGGGCCGCGCGTCCAGCGGCACCTTCCGCACCGCCGACGTGGTGGGCCTGGACACCATGGCCCACGTCATCAGGACGCTGCAGGACAACCTGAACGAGCAGACCGACCCGTTCTACGGCCGCTTCGGCACGCCGCCGGTGCTGGCCAAGCTGATCAAGCTCGGCAACCTGGGCCAGAAGGCCAAGGCCGGCTTCTTCAAGAAGGTCGGCCGAGACATCCTGCGCTTCGATCTGGAGAGCGAGGACTACGTGCCCGCCGGCGAAAAGGCCGACGAGGTCTACGGCCGCATGCTCAAGCGCCCGGCCGCCGAGCGCCTGAAGCTGCTGCGCAACAGCGAAGGGCCGCAGGGCCAGTTCCTCTGGGCCATCCTGCGCAACGGTTTCCACTACGCCGCCGTGCATCTGGCCTCGATCGCCGAGACCGCGCGCGACGTCGACCAGGCCATGCGCTGGGGCTTCGGCATGAAGCAGGGCCCGTTCGAGCTGTGGCAGGAAGCCGGCTGGCTGGAGGTGGCGAAGATGGTCCAGGAGGACATCGACGCCGGCAAGGCGCTGAGCAAAGCCCCGCTGCCCGACTGGGTGTTCAAGGGTCCCGTCGCCGAGGCCGGCGGCGTGCACACCGCGCAAGGTTCCTGGAACCCGTCCAAGGGCGTGTTCGAGCCGCGCCGCAGCCTGCCGGTCTATGAGCGCCAGCACTTCCCCGAGCTGTTGCTGGGCGAAGCCGGACCGAAGTTCGAAACCGCCGGCACGACCATCGACGAGAACGACAGCCTGCGCACCTGGACGCTGGACGGCCAGGTGCTGATCGCCAGCATCAAGACGAAGATGCACGCCATCAGCCCCGAGGTCTGCGAAGGCCTGATGGCCGCCATCGACCTGGCCGAGGCCGAGTACCAGGGCCTGGTGATCTGGTCGGGCGACGAGCCTTTCAGCGCCGGCGCCGACCTGCAGGCCATGCTGCCGGCCTTTATGGCCGTGGGCGTGGCCGCCATCGAAGACGCCGAAGGCTTCATGCAGCAGATGATGCTGCGCCTGCGCTACGCCAGCGTGCCGGTGGTCAGCGCCGTGCGTGGCCTGGCGCTGGGCGGTGGCTGCGAGCTGGCGGTGCACAGCGCGCGCCGCGTGCTGCACATGGAAAGTTATGTCGGGTTGGTGGAGGTCGGTGTGGGCCTGGTGCCCGGTGCCGGTGGCCTGACCTACGTCGCCCGCCGCGCGGCCGAGAACGCCGAGACCTCGACCGGCAAGGACCTGCTGCCCTTCCTGACCGAAGGTTTCACCGCCGCGGCCATGGCCAAGGTCGGCACCAGCGCCATCGAGTCGAGGAAGCTCGGCTACGTGCTGCATTCCGACCTGATCGTGCCGCACAAGGACGAACTGCTGTTCGTCGCCATCAACGAGGCCAAGGCGATGTTCGCCGGTGGCTACCGCGCGCCGCACAAGCGCCTGTTCCCGGTCGCCGGCCGCGACGGCAAGGCCACCATCCTGGGCAGCCTGGTCAACATGCGCGACGGCGGCTTCATCAGCCAGCACGACTTCCACATCGCCAGCCTGATCGCGAACGTGGTCACCGGCGGCGACGTCGAGCCGGGCACGCTGGTGAGCGAGGAGTACCTGATGACGCTGGAGCGCCAGGCCTTCTGCTCGCTGATCGTTCACCCGAAAACGCAAGAGCGCATTCTGGGCATGCTGAACACCGGCAAGCCTGTCCGCAACTGAGGAAGCGACATGAGCAAACAGATCCAAGACGCCTACATCGTCGCCGCCACCCGCACGCCCATCGGCCGTTCGCACAAGGGTTCGTTCAAGCACCTGCGTCCGGACGACCTGCTGGCCCACGCACTGCGTGCCGCCATGGCCCAGGTGCCGAACCTGGATCCGAAGGCGGTGGAAGACGTGATCGCCGGCTGCGCGATTCCCGAAGCCCAGCAGGGCCTGAACGTGGCGCGCATCGGTGCCGTCCTGGCCGGTCTGCCCAACAGCGTGGGTGGCATCACCGTCAACCGCTTCTGCGCCTCGGGCCTGTCGGCCGTGGCCATGGCGGCCGACCGCATCCGCGTGGGCGAGGCCGACGTGATGATCGCCGCCGGCACCGAGAGCATGAGCATGGTGCCCATGATGGGCAACTCGCCCAGCCTCTCGCCCACCATCTTCCGCAACACCGACGACATCGAGAGCTACGGCATCGCCTACGGCATGGGCCTGACGGCCGAGAAGGTGGCGCAGCAATGGAAGGTGAGCCGCGACGCGCAGGACGCGTTTGCGGTGCAGTCGCACCAGCGCGCCGTGATCGCCATGAAGAACGGCGAGTTCACGGACGAGATCACGCCGGTGACGGTGCAGGAGCGCAGCGTGGACCTCGAATCGGCCGAAGTGTCGATCACCGAACGCACCGTGAGCCTGGACGAGGGCGCGCGTCCCGATACCTCGCTCGAAGGTCTGGCCAAGCTGCGCACCGTGTTCGCCGCGCGCGGCTCGGTGACCGCTGGCAACAGCTCGCAGACCAGCGACGGCGCGGGCGCGCTGATCCTGGTGAGCGAGGCTGCTCTCAAGCGCTACAACCTCACGCCGCTGGCCCGCTTCGTGAGCTACGCCAGCCGTGGCGTGCCGCCGCACCTCATGGGCATCGGCCCGGTCGAGGCGATCCCCGCCGCGCTGAAGAACGCCGGCCTCAAGCAGGACGACATCGACTGGTTCGAACTCAACGAAGCGTTTGCCGCGCAGTCGCTGGCGGTGGTGAACACCCTGGGCCTGGACCCGTCCAGGGTCAACCCCATGGGCGGCGCCATCGCGCTCGGCCACCCGCTGGGCGCGACCGGTGCCATTCGCTCGGCCACTGTGGTGCACGCGCTCAAGCGGCACAAACAGAAGTACGGCATGGTGACCATGTGCGTGGGCATGGGGCAGGGCGCGGCCGGCATCTTCGAGCGGGTGTGACGCCATGAGCGCGCATGTGTTTGACCAGGCCATTGCGCTGACCGCCACCGGTGAGGGCCAGTACACAGGCGCCACCTCGCCTTCCTACGCCAACATGGTCGGCCCGTTCGGCGGCATCACGGCCGCGACGGCGCTCAACGCGGTGATGCGGCACCCGGCGCTGCTGGGCGAGCCGCTGTCGCTGACGGTGAATTTCTGCGCGGCGCTGGCCGACGGGCCGTTCGCCGTGTCGGCGCAGCCGGTGCGCACCAACCGTTCGACCCAGCACTGGGTGGTGGGCATCACGCAGACCGGCGCGGGCGGCAAGGACGAGACCGTGGTCACCGCCTCGGTGGTCACGGCCGCGCGTCGCAGCACCTGGAGCGTGGACGACGAGCCCATGCCCGCCGTGCGCGGGCCCGACGAGGTCAAGCCCTACACCGTGCCCTCGCCGGTGGAGTGGATCAAACGCTACGAGATGCGGCCCATCGAAGGCGCGATTCCGCGCACCTGGGACGGCAGCGGCAGCGACAGCCGCTCGCGCCTGTGGATGCGCGACGCCGTGCCGCGCCCGCTGGACCTGTGCGGACTGGCCGCGCTGGCCGACGTGTTCTTCCCGCGCATCTGGCTGCGCCGCGCGACCCCTGTGCCCGCGGGAACGGTGTCAATGACGGTGTACTTCCACGCCGGCTCGGCGCAGCTGGCCGAGGTCGGCCATGGCTGGGTGCTGGGACAGGCGAGGGCCCAGGCTTTCCGCAATGGCTTCTTCGACCAGACCGCGCTGCTCTGGAGCGAGGCGGGACACCTGCTGTGCTCCAGCCACCAGGTCGTCTACTACAAGGAGTAGCGACGATTCGGCGCCGGGCCGCCCCAAGCCGAATCAGCCCCCTCGGGGGGCAGAGACCCGCGCAGCGGCGGAGCGTGGGGGTGTGGCCTTTCAGGGGCGACCAAGGAACAGGTAGAGACCGGTGTAGCCCTTGGGTGCGCTCACCACGCTCAGGTACAGCGGCCCCACGCCCGTGTCCGCACCGATGAACAGGCTGGAGCCGTAGCGCAGACCGTGGATGCTGATGTCGCGGCGACTGCCCCAGGCGTTGCCGGCCTCCAGCGAGCCGCCCGCGAACAGGGCGCGCGCCACACCCACGCTCCAGGGCAGGCGCTGGTAGTAGGTCAGGCGACCGAACAGCAGGTAGTTGCCCGCGACCTGACCCACGCGGTAGCCCGAGAGCTGCTGGAAACCGCCGAGCGAGAACTCGTCGATGGCGCCCACCGGTACGCGCGTGGCGCGGGCGAAGCGGGCGCCGATGTTCAGCGTGTGCACGCCCCATGAGTGCGCCGTGCTGCCGTTCATCTCCAGCCGGTTGAACGAGGCGTCGTCACCTCCTGAGACGATGCGCCGGCGGCCCGCGGCCAGCTCGCTCTGGAAGCGATAGCCCGACGAAGGGAAGTTGGCGAAGTCCAGCTGGTCCGAGATCAGCGCGGCGCGCACGCCGACGTCGCGCCACTTCTGCGTGGCGATGACTTCGCTCTCGTCAACCTCGCGCGAGACCAGCTCGGGCGTCGCCTTGTGCAGGCCCAGCTGAACGCCCAGGCGCAGGTCGCCGTAGCGGCCGAGCAGGCCGATCGGCCAGCCGTAGTCGGCGCCCAGCTTCAGGCCCTGTCGCGTGCCGGTGCCCAGCGCCTGGCCGTCGGTGCCGTACACCTCCAGCCGCCGCAGGCTGGCGTCCACATAGCCCGCCACGAAGCTGTCGTTGGCCCGGCCCAGCGGCTGGTAGAGCTCCGAGAGGGCCGCCAGCGAGGCGCCGATCTGCAGCCGGTTGCGCCACTCGGCACCGCTGTCGTTGAACCAGTGGCGGTTGTGGCCGATCAGCAGGTTGAAGTCGCCGCGGCCGTCGAAGTCGGTGCGCAGATCCATGCCCAGCCGCAGGTAGTTGGGGCCCCAGTCGTTCTCGCGCAGGCCGATCACCAGCGTCTCGTCGGTGTTGTCGCGCACCCGTTCCAGCCGGTAGTCGACGCGGTCGTAGTCGCCCGTGGCCGAGAGCTTCTGCAGGTCGGCCTCGATCTGCGGCACGTTGACCCGCTGCCCGGGGGTGGTGTCCAGCGCCAGCGCCAGCGGCTCAACGCGGCGCTCGGGCACGCCCTCGAAGCGCACCGCCTTGATCTGGCCCATGCGTTCGGCGTAGGCCTGGGCATTCATGCCGCGGCTGGCCTGCCACTGTGCGTAGCCGGCCGCGTCGGCCGAAAACCGCCGGAGCGCCTCGGACACGCTGCGCGCGTGGTCCAGGCCGATCTTCACCAGCTCCGGGGCCCGCTCGAAGTCGGCCGAAGTCAGCTTGCCCAGCGAGGGCTGGATCAGCAGGTCGGCAGGCGTGAGCGTGGCGATGCTGGCCTGCACGTTCTGCTCGGTCAGGATGTTGACCATCTGCGTGGTGATGCCCAGCAGGCTGCCCAGGGTCTCGCGCCCGGCCAGCGGCGTGCCGATGTTGACCGCGATGATCACGTCCGCGCCCATGCGGCGCGCCACGTCCACCGGCAGGTTGTTCACCAGCCCGCCGTCGCCCAGAATCTGCCCTTCCAGATCCAGCGGCGCGAACACGCCCGGCACCGACATGCTGGCGCGCATGGCCGCGGCCAGGTCGCCGTGGTCCAGCACCACCGCCTTGCCGGTCTCCATGTCGGTCGCCACGGCGCGGAACGGCGTGGGCAGGCCGTCGAAGGTGGCCAGCAGACGGGTCGAGAGCGTGTAGCGGCGCAGCAGCAGCTCCAGCGAACGCGTCGACACCGCGCCGGTGGGCAGGCGGAACTCGCCATCGCGAAAACCGATCTCCAGCACCGGCGAGAGCTCGAAGTCCTCCTCCTTGCGGCGCTGCGAGAGCAGCTGGCGGGGCGCGCGGCGCTCGAAGACGTCGCCCCAGTCCACCTTGAGCAGCTCGCGCTCCAGATCGTCGGCACTCATGCCGGCGGCGTAGAGGCCGCCGATGATCGCGCCCATCGAGGTGCCGACGATCATGTCCACCGGCACCTTCATTTCTTCGAGCACCTTGAGCACGCCCACGTGCGTGAGCCCCCGGGCGCCACCGCCCGATAGCACCAGGGCGACCCTGGGCTTCTGCATGGAAGCACCGGGTGCGGCCGGCGCCGGGGCCTGCGCGTTCGCTGCAGTGGCCGACAGCAGCCACAGCGCGGCCAGCAGGGCGCGCAGCCAGGAGAAGGGGGGCGGGTGGTGCATCGAAGGGCTCTCGGGCAGCGGGATGCGGCCGAGTGTAGAAGCGTGCTGCCGGCTTGTCGCCGATTGGGCAGGCCACCCCACGCCGGGCGGCGCTTTCGTGTTAACTTGCGCCGACTTTTTGCCACCCCAGAGCGAGCTCCACACCATGTCCGACATCCTCGTCCACACCGAAGCCGGCATCACCACGCTGACCTTCAACCGCCCCGACAAGAAGAACTCGATCACCGCCGCCATGTACGGCGCGCTGGCCGACGCGGTCGCTGCCGCAGCCGCCGACCCGGCCGTGCGCGTGTTGGTGTTCCAGGGCCACGAGACCACCTTCAGCGCCGGCAACGACATCGGCGACTTCCTGAACAACCCGCCCGCGACCGAAGACTCGCCGGTGTTCCGCTTCCTGCGCGGCATCGCGCAGTTTCCCAAGCCGCTGTTGGCAGCGGTTTGCGGCCCGGCCGTGGGCATCGGCACCACGCTGCTGTTCCACTGCGACCTGGTCTACGCGGGCGACAACGCCGCCTTCTCCATGCCTTTCGTGAACCTGGGCCTGTGTCCCGAGGCCGCGTCGAGCCTTCTGGTGCCGCAGATGCTGGGCTACCACCGCGCGGCCGAGGCGCTGCTGCTGGGCGAGCCCTTCATGGCCGAGGCCGCGCTGGAAGTGGGTCTGGTCAACCGCGTGCTGCCACCCAGCGAAGTGACCGGCTATGCGCAGTCGGTGGCGCGCAAGCTCGCGGCCAAGCCGCTGGCCTCGCTGGTCGAGACCAAGCGGCTCATGAAGAAGGGCAACGCCGCGCTGGTGATGGCGACCATGGCCGAAGAGGGCGCGAGCTTCGGCCGCATGCTCGGCGAGCCGGCCGCCAGGGAAGCCTTTGGCGCCTTCATGGAACGCCGCAAGCCGGACTTCTCGAAGCTCTGATCAGGCGATTCGCCGCTGGGCCGCGCCAAGGTGAATCAGCCCCCCTGGGGGGCAGCGACACGCGCAGCGGTGGAGCGTGGGGGCCTCAGTTCAGACGCGCCACCCAGTAGGTGGCGCCTTCGGGTCCGTAGCGCTCGGCGTGCGGCTCACCGTGCTCCAGCTCGAACAGCTCACCCGGCACCAGGTGCCGGGTCTCGCCGCCCGCGGTGAGCCACATCTCGCCCTGGACCACCAGCGCCTTCACGGCGAAAGGGTGTGTGTGTTCTTCCAGCGTCGTGTCCGGTGCCCACACCCGCTCCAGCACCTCGTCAAAGCCCTCGGCCAGGGCCACACTTTTGAAGGTTTCGAAGGTATTGGGCATGGTGGTCTCCTGGCTGCGCGGGGCTTCATTGCAGCATGGTGCTGTCGGCATGGCGCGTGTAGGGGTTTGCCGCGGGCCGCTCCTGTGTAGCATGCGCGGTTCAGCGTTCCGACCTCCGAAAGGCCCGCCATGTCCTACATGCTCCTGATCCACGAACCCGTCGGCCAGCGCGCCACCCGCACCGAAGCCGAGGGCCGCGCCGCCTACGCCGCCATGGTCGCGTTCGGCGAACGTCTGGCGGCCCAGGGCCGGCTCAAGGCCGTGGAGTCGCTGGCGGGGCTGGACGGGGCGGTGCGCGTGAGCCACGCCCACGGCCGGGCGCAGACCCTGGACGGGCCTTTTGCAGAGGCCAAGGAAATGATCGGTGGTTTCTTCCTGTTGCAGAACGTGACCCGCGAGCAGGCCATCGCACTGGCCCACGAATGTCCCGCCGCCCAGTGGTGCACGGTGGAGGTGCGGGCACTGGCCCCCTGTTTCGACGAGAGTCTGGCCTGATCCGGGTTTTCCCGTAGATCGGGCCTGTCGAAATCGCGCAGGCTGCTTCGTCGTGGTGTTGTAGCCACCAAGGAGTCCTGCCATGACCACCCTGCATTTCGACATCCACATCGCCGCGCCGCGCGAACGCGTCTGGCGCACCATGCTGTACACGCCCACCTACGAGCGCTGGACCGCTGTCTTCTGCGAAGGCTCGCGCTACGAAGGCAGCTGGGAGGCCGGCACCACCATCCGCTTCTGTGCGCCCAACGGCGACGGCATGGTCGCCGAGATCGCCGAGCACCGGCCGGCCGAGTTTGTCTCCATCCACCACCTGGGCATGATCCAAAACGGGGTGGAAGACACCACCAGCGAGGCGGCGCGCGCCTTGACACCCTGCTTCGAGAACTACACCTTCACCGACGACGCCGGCGGTACGCACCTGCGGGTCGATGTCGACGTGTTCGGCACCTACGAGGACTGGATGAACCAGACCTGGCCCAAGGCGCTGCAGGCGCTCAAGGAACTCTGTGAAACCCCCCGCTGAGGAGACTCCCATGACCACCACCACCGTGCCCATGTGCGCCGTCGTGCACTTCGAGATGCCCTACAGGGACCACGAGCGCGCCGCGCGCTTCTACGCCGCCGCCTTCGGCTGGACCCACCAGTTCCTCGGCCCCCAGATGGGCGACTACCTGCTGGTCAACACCGCGCCCGCAGGCGCCCGCCCGCCCATGCCGCCCGAGGCCGCGCTGGGCTCGATCAACGGCGGGCTGTTCCCCTTCAAGGCCGACTGGCCGATGCAGCATCCCTCGGTGGTGATCGGCGTGCCCGACATCGGCGCCGCCATGCAGCGCGTGCGCGACGCGGGCGGCGAGGTGATCGGCGAGCCGATGGCCATTCCTGGCGTGGGCGAGTACGTGGTCTTCCGCGACACCGAAGGCAACCACAACAGCATGCTTCAGCCGAACATGGAGCCGCCTGCCTGCAAAACATGATCACCCCCGCCGTGCTGCGCACGACCCCTCAAGGGGGCAACACCTGCGGCCCGGCAAAGCCAGTTCCGCGGTGTTCCCGAAACTGAAAACCGGAGGACCTTTCTCATGCGATTCATGATCATTGTCAAAAGCTGCCCGGAGTTCGAGGCCGAGCTCATGCCCGAGGCGCCCGAAGAACTCATGGCCGAGATGGCCGCCTACCACGAGGAGCTGGCACGCGCGGGCGTGCTGCTGGACGGCAGCGGTCTGCACCCCAGCCGCACCGGCTGGCGCATCCACTACGACGAGGCCGGCGGGCGGCGTGTGGTGGATGGCCCGTTCGCCGAAGCGAAAGAGCTGATTGCTGGCTACACCCTGATCCAGGTGCGCTCGCGCGAAGAGGCCATGGAGTGGAGCCGGCGCTTTCCCAACCCGGCCGGCCAAGGCAAGGCCGCGGTGATCGAGCTGCGCCAGCTGATCGAGCTCGACGAATTCCCGCCCAGCGCCGCGCTGGACCAGATGAAAGCCATCGACGGCATCGCCCAGGCCTGAAGGAGAACCCCATGTTTCGCCAGATGTTTGTCAACCTGCCCATCCAGGACATGGCCCGTTCGCAGGCCTTCTTCAAGGCCCTGGGCCTCACGTTCAACCCGCGCTTCACCAACGAGCAGGGGGCCTGCCTGGAGATCGGCGAGAACTTCTACGCCATGCTGCTGATCAAGCCCTTCTTCCAGGGCTTTGTCCAGAAGCCGATCTGCGACGCCCACCAGAGCACCGAAGTCATCCTGGCCCTGTCGGTCGACAGCCGTGCCGAGGTGGAGGAGGTGGTGCGCAAGGCCGTGGCCGCCGGGGCGACCCGCATTCCGGAGCCCAAGGACTATGGCTTCATGTTCCAGGACGGTTTCGCCGACCTCGACGGCCACCAGTGGGAGGTGTTCTGGATGGACGAATCGGCCGCGCCCGCGCAGATGTGACGGTCCGGGTGTAGAAACGGCGCGTGCACTCCTCGGTCCATGACACCATCGCCACCGTCTGGCGCCTCGAATCCGCCCGCATCGTGGCGGCGCTGGCGCGGCGCGTGCGCGATGTGGGCGTGGCCGAGGAACTGGCGCAGGACGCCCTGGTGGCCGCGCTGGAGCGCTGGCCGCAGGACGGACTGCCCGACCGGCCCGCGGCCTGGCTGATGACCACGGCGCTGAACCGCGCGCTCGATCACCTGCGCCACCGGCAGATGGCCGAGGCCCGGCACGGCGACATCGCCAGCGACCTCGAAGCGATGGAGGCCCACGTGGTGCCCGATTTCAGCGACGGCCTCGACCGCCAGCGCGAAGAGGCCGTGCTGGGCGACGACCTGCTGCGCCTGATCTTCACCGCCTGCCACCCGGTGCTGCCGCCGGAGTCGCGCGTGGCGCTCACGCTCAAGCTGCTGGGGGGCCTGACCACCGGCGAGATCGCCCGCGCCTACCTGGTGCCCGAGGCCACGCTGGCCCAGCGCCTGGTGCGCGCCAAGCGCACGCTGGCCGAGGCCCAGGTGCCGTTCGAGCTGCCGCCGCCCGAGCAGCTGGGCGAGCGCCTGGGCTCGGTGCTCCAAGTGGTGTACCTGGTCTTCAACGAGGGCTACACCGCCACCAGCGGCAGCGACTGGATGCGGCCCGCCCTGTGCGACGAGGCCCTGCGCCTGGGCCGCATGCTGGCCGAACTCGCGCCGCAGGAGGCCGAGGTGCACGGCCTGCTGGCGCTGATGGAAATCCAGGCCTCGCGCACCGCGGCGCGCACCGACCGCGACGGCCAGCCCGTGCTGCTGGCCGACCAGGACCGACGGCGCTGGGACCGTCTGCTGATCCGCCGCGGCCTGGCCGCACTCGACCGCGCGCAGACCCTCGGCCAGCCCGTCGGCCGCTACCGCCTGCAGGCGCAGATCGCGGCCTGCCACGCGCGCGCGGCGCGCGCCGACGACACCGACTGGAAACAGATCGCGGCGCTGTATGCGGAGCTCATGCGCACCGCGCCCTCTCCGGTGGTGGAACTCAACCGCGCGGTGGCGGTGGGCATGGCCGAAGGGCCGGCCGCGGGCCTGACCATCGTCGAGTCGCTGCTGCAGGACAAAGCGCTCGCACGCTACCACTGGCTGCCCGCCGTGCAGGGCGATCTGCTGGGCAAGCTCGGACGGGGTGAGGAGGCGAGGGCCGCGTTCCTCCGGGCCGCAGAGGCGGCTGGCAACGAGCGCGAACAGGCGCTGCTGCGCGCGCGCGCCGAAACCTACCGGTAGCCGATCAGCCGGCCTGCGGTGATCACCCCCAGCCAGAGCAGCAGCGACAGCGCACCGTGCACGCGCCAGCCCCGGCAGGTTGCCGCGCCGGGTGCGGCGCCCAGGCGCCGCCACTCCGGATCGAACCGCAGCCACAGTGCGTTGAGCACCGCCGCGCCCAGCAGCGCCAGCTTGATGCCGAACAGCGGCTCAACCACGTAGTCCAGCGGGCGCGTGGCGAAGAGCAGCGCGCCGCTGGCCAGCGCCAGCAGCAGCCCGGCGACGGACACGGGCACCAGGGTGCTGACCAGCGGCGCCAGCGGCACCGCCCGGAACACCCCGAGCAGCCGCAGGTCCAGCGGGACGATGGCGCCGAACAGCAGCGCGATGCCCACCACATGGCCGGTGTTCACCAGCGGGTAGAGCCAGACCGAGGCACGCAGCAGCTCCGACAGGCCGCTGGCCTGCAGTGCGGCGGCCAGCGACTCCAGCGGCATCAGTTGCGGTCGGGGTAGAGGTCGTAGGTCTTGCCGTCGATCACCAGGCGCTCGGCCTTGAAGACCTTCTTTTTCGGGTCGCTGTGTTTGTGGCCCGACACGGTGAGCTTCACGCCCTTGGCCAGCATCGCGTCCTTGAGTCCGGCCCGCTCGTTGCGCCAGGGCTGGCCGACCTCGACGATCCAGTTCGCCCCATCCACCGCCAGCGTCAGCTCGCCATGCGGGTTGCCCAGCTTGGCCGCGACGATGGTGCCCGTGAGTTCGGAGTTCACGTCTTCCGCCCAGACCCAGCCGTGGTGGGCGGCGGCGGGCAGGGACACCAACACCGCGAACGCTGCTGCGGCCAGCAGCCGAAAGACATGTGCTAAGAACGGTGTGGGAGTCGGGGTCATGAAGGGTCTCACAGGGAAGGAACGGGAGCCATCGGAAGTCGGCAGTGTGCGTCCCTCTCTTGGCCTGCGCAATGCTTTACCCTGTGCGGGCTGGGCAGTTTGCGGCGCCAGAAACGAGTGCGTATGGGGGCTCCGTATTGGCCTATGTCGTTGCCTGACCGAAAATCTGGGATCGCGTGAGGGGCCTTCGCGCCATTTGTAGGGAGACCGGCTTGGATTTTTATGTCATGGCGAAGTCGTACAACATGTACGGCGCTCACACCGCGCTGGCGCCCATTGCCCACTTTCTGATGATGGGTGCTGACGAGTTTGGCGGCGCGGTCAGGGAGTTGATCGTGACGCTCCATTTTCGGAACGTGGGTTCACCCCAAAAAAACCTGCAAACGCTGCTGCAGCAGCACGACAGCTACCGATCAACCCTTCCGAAGATCAACTACCGAAGAGCGAAGGGCCGGGTCGAGATTGAAGTGGCCAGCGAACTGGAGGAGGACCGGGGAGGGAAAACTTCTGATCGTCTGTCTCTGCCCGTGTTTGAGAGGGGTGTGGACGAGGTCTGTCGCGCACTGTCGTTGATGAGAAGTCGAATCAAGCCTGCTGATGATTTTGATCTCGATGCGTTTTTCGCTCATTGCGAAGCTGCGCGGCTCCGCATCCCAACCACCGATGCCGATCTCCAACGTCTTGCAGCAGCGTTGAGTGCAGCAGAAGAAGCCAAACGCGAAGCCATGTCTTCCTGGGAAAGGCTGTTCATTAACTGGGAGGATTTCCATCCGAAGGCGCGCAAGATCCTGGACGACCCATTCTTCTGGGACGTTGCTGATTCATTCGCCCCCAACGGAAGCGACACCGGCGCCGATCTGTTGAGTGCGTATCGACAATGGCTCGAAGCAGGTCGAGAAGTTGATCCGCTGCACTTCTTCAAGCAGCTCTGCGTGAGGTGGGGTTACGCGGGTATCGAGTCCATGGACAACGAGTTGCGCTACGACGCAACCGTTGGTTTGGCTTTTGCCGATCTCAAACTGCGGGGTGTGTGTGATGAGAGGGTGCTGACGCTGGCCATTGAATCCATTCGACTGCAACGCGTCCAGGCAGAGGCCTCTGCCAGTTGGCCGCATCGTGCCGAGCGACTCGAAGCACTCAGGAAGATCGAAAACAAGCTCAGACAATGCCGATGACCAGGTCGTGCCCGCTGCCCGCAAGGGGGGCGACATGAACTAGCCCCGTCATACCCACGTCACACCCCCTTCCGATGATCCGCCGGTCGGGCGCCTGTTGAAGGCGCACCGCTGCACCACCGATCATTCGTTCATCCCACCGGAGGGAATCCCCATGTCGTTCTTGCCCCGTGTCCTGGGTCTGGCCTTGCTCGGCCTGACCGCTTCCATGGCGCTGGCCCAGTCGCCTGCCGCCGCCCATCGCCACGCCTCGCATGGCGGCGCCGGGCGCCCGAGCCATGTGCAACTCGGCCCGCGGCCTTTCTTCCTGGTCGACGACATGGCCGACGGTCCGCTCAAGCGCGATCTGCAGCGCTGCGCCCAGCGAGGCGACTTCACGCCGCGCGACTTCTCCATCGGGCACCGCGGCGCCGCCATGCAGTTCCCCGAGCACACGGTGGAGTCGTACACGGCCGCCGCGCGCATGGGTGCCGGCATCGTGGAATGCGACGTCACCTTCACCAAGGACAAGGAACTAGTCTGCCGCCATGCGCAGAACGACCTGCACACGACCACCAACATCCTGGTCACGCCGCTGGCCGCCAAGTGCACCCAGCCCTTCGTGCCGGCCGTGCTCGACGCCGAGGGCAAGGTGGTGACGCCGGCCAAGGCCGAATGCCGCACCAGCGACATCACGCTGGCCGAGTTCAAGACACTGCGCGGCAAGATGGACGCCTTCAACCCCGCGGCGCGCACGCCCGAGCAGTACCTGGGTGGCACGGCCAACTGGCGCACCGACCTGTATTCGGGCCCCACCAGCGGCACGCTGATGACCCACGCCGAATCGATCGAGCTGTTCAAGCGGCTGGGCGTGAAGATGACGCCCGAACTCAAGAGCCCGAGCGTGGCCATGCCGTTCGACGGCTTCACCCAGCAGGCCTACGCGCAGAAGATGATCGACGAGTACAAGGCCGCGAAGGTGGCGCCGCGCGACGTGTTCCCGCAGTCCTTCGACATCGGCGACGTGCTGTACTGGGTGAACAACGAGGCCGCGTTCGGCAGGCAGGCGGTGTACCTGGACGACGCCAATTCGGTGGCCGATCTGCCCGACCTCAGGACCCTGTCGGGCTACAAGTCACAGGGCATCCACTTCTGGGCGCCTCCGACCTTCGCGCTGCTGGCGGCCGAGGGCGGGAAGATCGTGCCCTCGCAGGCCGCCAGGGACGCGAAGGCCGCCGGCCTCGGCCTGATCACCTGGACGCTGGAGCGCTCGGGCATCCTGGCCGACGGCAGCAACGGCTGGTACTACCAGACCTTCGACAGCGCGGTGAAGAACGAGGGCGACATGCTGCAGGCGCTGCACGTGCTGGCCAAGGACGTGGGCGTGGTCGGCGTGTTCTCCGACTGGCCCGCCACCACCACCTTCTACGCCAACTGCATGGGCCTGCGCTGACCGGCTGTACCGGCTGTCTGCCAGGTGACTGGTGTTCGGGAAACTGGTCTTGTGGGGGCTCGTGCTTTGGGGGACGATGGCCTGAGAAGCGACCTGTCAGACCGCCGATCCCAGGAGACACCGATGAACGCCAGAGCCACCTTCAGACGCATGGAAGAAAGCACCCGTGAAGACTGGGCCTGCATCCTTCCCGAGGCCATGGCGATGGCCAAAACCCTGCCCGACCGGGTGCTCGACCACCTGAAGCTGCTGGACGGTGACCACGGCGGTTTTCCGGTCGACCGGCTGACGCACAGCCTGCAGACCGCAACCCTCGCGCTGCGGGACGGGCGCGACGAGGAGTACGTGGTGTGCGCGCTGCTGCACGACATCGGCGATACGTTGGGTTCGTTCAACCATCCGGACCCGGCCAACGAAACCCTGCCGCTGAGCCACTTCGAGCCCATGCTGCGGCGGTTGATGGCCGTGCCGAAGAATTCGGTCTACAAGGCGGCGCTGCCGGTGGAGAAGGCGGGCGCCTGAGCGGCGCCACCTCAGGGCACGAAAGTCAGGAACAGGAAGGCTGCGAACACCACCAGGTGGATGGCCCCCTGCATCAGGTTGGTACGGCCCGTGCCCAGGGTGATCGCGCCGACGATGAAGGTCAGCGCCAGCAGGGCCATGTCCTTGGGTGTCACGCCCAGGGTCAGCGGCAGTTCCAGCCAGACCGCCGCCAGCACCACCACCGGGATGGTCAGACCGATGGAGGCCAGTGCCGACCCGATGGCCAGGTTCATGCTGGTCTGCAGGCGGTCGGCCCGGGCGGCGCGGATGGCGGCCCAGGTTTCGGGCGCGAGCACGATGATGGCGATCAACGTGCCGACGACGGCCGTCGGCGCGCGCCATGCCTGGACCAGGGCCTCCAGCGAAGGAGAGAGCAGTTTGGCCAGACCGACCACGCTGACCAGCGCCACCAGCAGCAGGGCAAAGCTGGCCAGCGCCGCGCGAGCGTCCGGCGGCGGTGCGTGCACCGACTCGTCCTCCGCACCCACCGCGGGCAGGAAGTAGTCGCGGTGGCGCACGGTCTGGATGAACACGAACACCAGCCACAGCACCAGCGACCCGGCCGCCACGAACAGCAGTTGCGAGGCGGTGTAGCTGGCGCCGGGCGCGCTGGTGGTCAGCGAGGGCATGACCATCACCAGCGTCGACATCACCACCAGCGCGGCCAGGCCCGAGCCCGTGCCCTCGATGCGGAACAGCTGTTCGCGGTGCTGCAGGCCACCCAGCAGCAGGCAGATGCCGACCACGCCGTTGCAGATGATCATGACCGCGGAGTAGATGGTGTCGCGCGGCACGGTGGCGGCGTTGGCGCCGCCGGCCAGCATCATCGAGAGCACCAGGGCCACCTCGATCACGGTGACGGCCAGCGCCAGCACCAGGGTACCGAAGGGTTCACCCACCTTGTGGGCAATCACCTCGGCGTGGTGCACGGCGCTGACGACCGCCACCACCAGGGCGGACACGCTGGCCAGCAGCAGCACGGCGCCCATGGGCAGGGCGAGGCCGGCGCCCAGCACGGCGGCGGCCAACAGGGGGAAGAGCACAAATCGGTCCATCGACCGATTGTGCGGGGCTCAGCGGTAGCGTGCGACCGTGAGGCCTTCCATGCCGATCTCGGGCGTGCGGCCGGCGATCAGGTCGGCCATCACGCGGCCGGTGCCGGTGGCCATGGTCCAGCCCAGCGTGCCGTGGCCGGTGGACAGCAGCAGGTTGTCGTACTGGCAGCCGCCGACGATGGGCGTGCCGTCCGGTGTCATCGGGCGCAGGCCGGTCCAGAACTCGGCCTTGGCCACGTCGCCGCCCTTGGGGAACAGGTCGGTGACGACAAACTCCAGCGTCTTGCGCCGGCTCTCGTTGAGTTCCAGATCAAAGCCCGAGAGCTGCGCCGTGCCGCCGACCCGGATGCGGTCGCCCAGGCGCGTGACGGCGACTTTGTGGGTCTCGTCCATGATGGTCGACTCGGGAGCCTTGGCCGCGTTGGTGATGGGCACGGTGATCGAGAAGCCCTTGACCGGGTAAACCGGGATGTCGATGCCCAATGGCGCGAGCATCGCGGTGGAATAGCTGCCCAGTGCCAGCACGTAGCGGTCGGCGGTCTTGAGGCCTTCGCTGGTGCGCACGCCGGTGATCTTGTTGCCCTTGCTCTCCAGTGCGTCAATGCTCACGCCGAAGCGGAATGTCACGCCCAGCGCCTTGGCCTTTTCCGCCAGCGCGTTGGTGAACTTGAAGCAGTCGCCGGTCTCGTCGCCGGGCAGGCGCAGCGCGCCGACGAACTTCTCCTGCACGTCGGCCAGCGCGGGCTCGTACTGCAGGTAGCCGGCGCGGTCGAGCACCTGGTAGGGCACGCCGTACTCCTTGAGGATCTCGATGTCCTTGCCGGTGCCGTCGAGCTGCTTCTGGGTGCGAAACAGCTGAAGCGTGCCTTGCTCGCGGTGGTCGTACTGGATACCGATGTCGTCGCGCAACTCCTTGAGGCAGTCGCGGCTGTATTCGGCCAGCCGCACCATGCGGCCCTTGTTGACCTGGTAGCGCGCCTCGGTGCAGTTGCGCAGCATCTGCAGGCCCCAGCGCCACATGGCCGGGTCGAGCATGGGCTTGATGACCAGTGGGCTGTGGTGCATCAGCAGCCACTTGATCGCCTTGACCGGCACGCCCGGGCCGGCCCAGGGCGCGGAATAGCCGGGCGAGACCTCGCCGGCGTTGGCGTAGCTGGTTTCCAGCGCCGGGCCGGGCTGGCGCTCGATCACCTCGACCTCGTGGCCGTCGCGCGCCAGGTAGTACGCGATGGTGGTGCCGATGACACCGCTGCCCAGAACCAGAACCTTCATTGTTTTTCTCCGACGGGGCCTGCGGCGCGATGGCGACGCTTGTGGCCCGATGCGGCGGTTTGCAAGCGTCGTGCCATGGCGCCGGGCACCGCAAGTACCTGATTTGAAAAGAAAAGTGACCGGCATGCCGCCGGTGTGTATTGATCTCGATACGTTGATTGGTCAAGTCTGGATTGAAATCGATACAATGGATCGAAATCGGTACAAATCATGCGCATCGACGTCCACTTCACCGACCGCGTCGGCATCGCCCAGGAAATCCTCGCCGCGCTTGCCAGCCGCGCGCTCAACGTGTCGGCGGTCGAGGTCGATCCGCCGCACATCTACATCGAAGCGCCCGCGCTCGGCGCCGACGACCTGGCCGCGCTGCGCGAGCCGCTGCTGCGGGTGGCGGGCGTGCTCTCGGTGGCGGAGCTGGAGATGCTGCCCGGCGCCCGGCGGCGGCTGTATCTGGACGCGCTCATGACCTCGCTCACCGACCCCGTGCTGGCGGTCGACGGTCGCGGGGTGGTGGTGCTGGCGAACGCGGCCGCGGTGGCGGTGTGCGGCATGCCCGAGGCCGAGCTGGCCGGCCGCTCGTTGCGCGAACTGACGGGCGACGCGGCGCTGGTGGACGCGCTGGTGGCGCAGGGTGCGCGCCTGCCGGTAAGCGAGGTGCAGGTCGGTGGGCAGCGTTTCCTCATGGAAACCGTGGCGCTGCACGACGCGGGCGGCAGCGTGGCCGGCGCGGTGCTCACGCTGCACGCGCCGCAGCGCCTGGGCGAGCGCATCAGCGCGCTGCAGAACCACGGCGCCGGGGGCTTCGAGGCCATCCTCGGCCAGTCGCCCGCGATCCGAGCGCTCAAGCAACGCGCCATGCGCATGGCCCAGGTCGACGCGCCGCTGCTGATCCGCGGCGAGACCGGCACCGGCAAGGAGCTGGTGGCGCAGGCCTGCCACGCCGGCAGTCCTCGCCGCGACCAGCCCTTCTTCGCGCTCAACTGCGCGGCTCTGCCCGAGAGCCTGGCCGAGAGCGAGCTGTTCGGCTACGCCAGCGGCGCCTTCACAGGTGCGCTGCGCGGTGGCCGGCCCGGCCTGCTGGAACTGACCGACGGCGGCACCCTGTTCCTCGACGAGGTGGGCGAGATGTCGCCCTACCTGCAGGCCAAGCTGCTGCGCTTCCTCAACGACGGGAGTTTCCGCCGCGTCGGCGGGGAGCGCGACCTCAGGGTCAATGTGCGCATCATCAGCGCGACCCACCGCGCGCTGGAGGACATGGTCGCCAGCGGCGCGTTCCGCCAGGACCTGTTGTTCCGGCTCGACGTGCTGCAGCTGAACCTGCCGCCGCTGCGCGAGCGCACCGAGGACATCCTGCCGCTGGCCCAGGTGTTCCTCGAACGCGCCTGCGCGCAGATCGGCCGACCCAGGGCGCGGCTCAGCCGTGCCGCCGGCGAGGCCCTGCTGGCCAGCCCCTGGCACGGCAACGTGCGGCAGCTGCAGAACGTGGTGTTTCGTGCGGTCACGCTCAGCGATGCGGCAGTGATCGATGTGGCGGCATTGGAGCTGGCAGGGGCCGATGTGCGCGCGGCCCTGCCGGCTTCTGTGCGGGAGGAGATCACGACACTGGACGCGGCGGTGGCCGGCTTCGAGCGCGAGCTGCTGCAGCGCCTGCTGCCCGATTACCCCAGCACCCGCAAGCTGGCCGAGCGCCTGGGCACCTCGCACTCGGCCATCGCCGCGCGCCTGCGACGCTACGGACTCAAAGCCGCCTGACGGGCAAAAAAAAGCCCCGGCGGTCAGCCAGGGCAAGCGAGGAGTACTCGTGGAACAACAATCGGTCAGGCGCCTTGCTGGATGCCCGCGAGGATCCAGCCGCCGTTGCCCTGGCGCGGCTTGGTCAGGTGCCAGATCTCGTCGACCGGGCCGGTCACACCGTCTTCGCGCAGTTCGCCGGTAAAGCGCACGCTGACGACATACAGGGCGCCGTCTTCGGCCACTTCCAGCACCTGGGCGTTCAGGCTCAGCACGTCGGTGTGCTGGGTGGCGCCGTTGCGGTCGCGGATGTCCATCTGCAGCTCGGCGAACATCTCTGGCGAGGTGAACTGGCGGATGTCGTCCAGGTTGCCGGTGTCGTTGGCCGCCTGCAGGCGGATGTAGTTGACCTTGGCGTTGCGTTCGAAGGCGGCCACGTCGAAGTCGGCCGGAATGCGCGGCTGAGCGCCTTGCAGGTTGGCGCCGATCATCGAGCCGCCGGCCGCTGCGCCACCGGTCTGGGCCGGACTGGCAGGCATGCGGAAGGCGTTGTTCGGCGCACCGGCGCCGGCACCCGCACCGGCGTAGGCCATGCCACCGTTCTGCGACGCGGCGCGGCGGGCCATGAAGAAGCGGAACGCGGCGAACGCGATCATCACCAGCAGGGCGATCATCAGCATGTTGGCGAACCCTTCACCGAAGCCCAGGTGAGAGGCCAGTGCGGCCAGGCCCAGGCCCGCGGCCAGACCGGCGACCGGACCCAGCCAGTTGCGCTTGGGGGCCGCAGCCGCGGCACCGGCGCCCGCAGCGGCGCCAGCCGCCGGAGCGGCATTCGGCGTGACGTCCGGGGTCTTGGCGGGGGGCGTGGCCTGACGCTGCATGCCCAGCGACTTGCCGCCGCCGATGCGCTTGGCTTCGGCGTCCATGTGAGCGGTGCCCAGGCCCAGTGTCAGCACGACGGCCAACAGGGACAACAGTTTTTTCATGAGGGTCTCCTTCGTGGATGAATGGAACGTGACGCGCGATGTTAGAAGGATCGTGACTTCCGAAAAATCAGTAAATAGCTAAACATCCATCAGTTTTTAAGAGCTTATTGAGGGCGGCGCCATATTTTCACAAAGCATATGCTTGCTAAAAATAAGGTGCTCTGCTAGGGTGTGGCCTCATGAATGCAATCACCCTTCCGCCCGACGCGGTCAAGCGCGCCCGTGGGCGCCCCCGCAAGACCGCCGACGAGCGCGACGATGGCAATCGCCGCCAGGACCTGCTGCGCGCTGCGGCCCGCCTGTTCCGCCAGCAGGGCTTTGCGGCCACCAGCACCCGCGACATCGCCGCTGCGGCCGGCATGCGCTCGGGCTCGCCGTTCTATCACTTCGAGAACAAGGAGGCGCTGCTTGCGGCCGTGATGCTCGAAGGCATGCAGCGCGCCAGCGGGCGCCAGGCCGGCGCCATGCACGCCGCGGCCAGCCATGGCCAGGCGCTGAGCGCGCGCGACTGCCTGCGGGTGCTGGTGCGCAACCACCTGGAGGTGCTGCTGGGCGCCGAGAGCGACTTCATCCCCGTGATGCTCTACGAGTGGCGTTCGCTGTCGGACGTGCAGCGCCAGGCGGTCAACGAATTGCGGCGCGAGTACGAGGCGGTCTGGGTGCCGGTGCTGCAGGCGCTGCACGACAGCGGTGAGCTGCAGGGCGACCCGAGCCTGGCGCGGCTGATGATCTTCGGTGCGCTGAACTGGGCGGTGCAGTGGTTCGAACCGGGACGGCGCTCGTCGCTCGACGACCTGACGGAGGCGGCGTTGCAACTTTTCCTGAAGGAGCCCGCATGAAGGACTCGTACCGGTCGGCGTTCCGCGACGGCCTGTTCGCGGGCCGTGTGGTGATGGTCACCGGCGGCGGCTCGGGCATCGGCCGCTGCACCGCGCACGAGCTGGCGCGGCTGGGGGCCATGGTGGTGCTGGTGGGGCGCAACCCCGAGAAGCTGCAGGCCACGGCCATCGAGATCGCCGACGACGGCGGACGCGCCAGCTTCCACGTCTGCGACATCCGCAACGAAGCCGGTGTGCAGGCCATGGTGGCCGACGCGGTGCAGGC
This sequence comes from Hydrogenophaga pseudoflava, assembly GCF_031020795.1. Lineage (GTDB taxonomy): Bacteria > Pseudomonadota > Gammaproteobacteria > Burkholderiales > Burkholderiaceae_C > Hydrogenophaga > Hydrogenophaga pseudoflava_A. The sequence goes on along the minus strand of NZ_JAVHJP010000003.1, from coordinate 515,538 downwards.
GCACGGCCGCATCGACGGCCTGGTCAACAACGCGGGCGGCCAGTACATCACGCCGCTGGAAAAAATCAGCGCCAAGGGCTGGCAGGCGGTGATCGACACCAACCTCACCGGCGGCTTCCTGGTGGCACGCGAGTGTTATCTGCAGAGCATGGCGGCGCACGGGGGCGCGGTGGTCAACATCGTGGCCGACATGTGGGGTTCCATGCCGGGCATGGGCCACAGCGGCGCGGCGCGCATGGGCATGGTGAGCTTCACCGAGACCGCCGCGATGGAGTGGGCAAAAAGCGGTGTGCGCGTGAACGCGGTGGCGCCGGGCTACATCGCCTCCAGCGGCATGGACCACTACCCGCCCGAAGCCGGGCCGATGCTGCGCGAGATGCGCAGCACCGTGCCGCTGGGCCGCTTCGGCAACGAGGCCGAAACCTCGGCCACCATCGTCTTCCTGCTCTCGCCGGCGGCCAGCTTCATCAGCGGCACGGTGCTGCGCGTGGACGGCGCGCGGCCCCAGGTGCGCATGGGCTGGGGCCAGGTCGCGGCGCCCGAAGATGTGCAGCAGCGCGACGCCGTCAAACCCTTCGATGGCTTCCACCGCGCGGTCGTGCCCAAGGTGTTCCAGTCATGAGCTTCGCGTCCAGTTTCAACCCACACAGCGAACAGGTTGCGCAACGGCGCGACGCGATGCGGGCGCGCATCGCCCAGCTGCGGGCGCTGGAGGAACGCGCCGCTGCCGCATCGGCCCAGTCGGCGCCCGTGTTCCACAAGCGCGGGCAGCTGCTGCCACGTGAGCGCGTGGGCCTGTTGCTGGACCCCGGCGCGCCATACCTGCCGCTGTGTTCGCTGGCCGGCTTTCTGCAGGACACCAGAGACCCGGAGAAGTCCGTGCCCGGCGGCGGCATGCTGGCCGGCATCGGCTTCATTGGCGGAGTGCGCTGCATGGTGGTGGCCAGCGACTCGGGCATCGAGGCCGGTGCCATCCAGCCGCGGGGTCTGGAGAAGATTCTGCGTGTGCAGGAGATTGCACTGGAGAACCGGCTGCCCTTCGTGCACCTGGTGGAGAGCGCGGGCGCCAACCTGATGAAGTACCAGGTCGAGGGCTTCGTGCTCGGCGGCGGCCTGTTCCGCAACCTGGCTCGGCTCTCGGCCGCCGGCCTGCCGGTCATCACCGTGCAGCACGGTTCCGGAACGGCCGGTGGCGCCTACATGCCCGGGCTGAGCGACATCGTGATCATGGTACGGGGCCGATCACGCGCCTTCCTGGCCGGTCCGCCGCTGCTCAAGGCCGCGACCGGCGAGATCGCGACCGAGGAAGAACTGGGTGGCGCCGAAATGCACACAGGCATTTCGGGCCTGGGCGAACACCTGGCCGAGGATGACCGCGAGGCGCTGGGCCTGGCGCGCGACATCGTGGCGCGCACCGGCTGGCAGGCGCCGGCCCGGCCGGCAGCGCCCGCGCCGCGCTTCGATGCGGAAGACCTGCTCTCGCTGATGCCCGCACACCACCGAGAGCCGGTCGACATGCGCGAGATCATGGCCCGCCTCACCGACGCCTCCGGGATCCTCGAGTTCAAGGCCCTCCACGGTGCCGCCACGGTCTGCGCCCAGGCCCACATCGGTGGCCACGCAGTGGGGCTCATCAGCAACAACGGCCCCATCGACGTGGCCGGCGCCAACAAGGCCACGCACTTCATCCAGTGGATGTGCCAGCTCGGTCACCCGCTCATCTACCTGCAGAACACCACCGGCTACATGGTCGGCAAGGACAGCGAGCAGGCCGGGATGATCAAACACGGCAGCAAGATGATCCAGGCGGTGACCAATGCCACCGTGCCGCAGATCACCATCCAGTGCGGCGCCAGCTTCGGCGCCGGCAACTACGGCATGTGCGGGCGCGGCTACGCGCCGCGCTTCCTGTTCAGCTGGCCCGGCGCGCGCACGGCGGTCATGGGCGGCGAGCAGGCTGCGAAGACCATGCAGATCGTGGCCGAGGCGGGCATGGCGCGCAAAGGCATTGCCACCGACACGCCCGAGGTGCAGGCGCAGATGACGGCGCAGTACGACGCCATCGTGCAGAAGTTCGAGTCGCAGGCCGACGCCTTCTACACGAGCGGCCTGGTGCTGGACGACGGTGTGATCGACCCGCGCGACACGCGCGCGGTGCTCAGCTTCTGCCTCGACACGGTGGCCGAGGCGGCGCAGCGGCAGACCCGGCGGATGCAGTTCGGCGTCGCGCGCATGTGACCAGCATCCAGAACAACCCGACAGGAGACACACCATGCAGTTCACACACGAACACCGCGAGATCCAGAAGACGCTCAAGCGCTTCATCGACGAGCAGATCAACCCGCACGTGGACGAGTGGGAGGCGGCGGAGATGTTCCCGGCGCACGAGGTGTTCAAGCAGATGGGGCGACTGGGCCTGCTGGGCCTGACCAAACCCGAGGCCTACGGTGGCATGGGGCTGGACTATTCCTACAGCGTGGCCATGGCCGAGACGCTGGGCCACGTCCACTGTGGCGGTGTGCCCATGGCCATCGGCGTGCAGACCGACATGTGCACGCCCGCGCTGGCGCGTTTCGGCAGCGAAGACCTCAAGGCGCAGTTCCTGGCGCCGGCCATCGCGGGCGACGCGGTGGGCTGCATCGGCGTGAGCGAACCGGGCGCGGGCAGCGACGTCTCGGCCATCAGGACCGTGGCGCGCAAGGACGGTGACGACTACGTCATCAGCGGACAGAAGATGTGGATCACCAACAGCCTGCAGGCCGACTGGATGTGCATGCTGGTCAACACCAGCGAGGGCCCTGCGCACAAGAACAAGAGCCTGGTGATGGTGCCGCTGCGCGAGAACGGCAAGGCCGTCAAGGGCTTCGAGGTCGGCCAGAAGATCAAAAAGATCGGCATGAACAGCAGCGACACCGGCCTGCTGTTCTTCGACGAAGTGCGCGTGCCGCAGCGCTACCGCATCGGCGCCGAAGGTGCCGGCTTCATCTACCAGATGCAACAGTTCCAGGAGGAGCGCCTGTGGTGTGCGGCCAGTACGTTGCAAAGCCTGACCAACTGCATCCAGTGGACGGTGGACTACGCGCAGGAGCGCCGGTTGTTCGGCAGCACCCTGGCTGACCAGCAGTGGGTGCAGTTCAAGCTGGCCGAGCTCAAGACCGAGGTCGAGAGCCTGCGCGCGCTGACCTACCAGGCCTGCGAGCACTACGTGGCCGGCGAGGACGTGACCGAATGGGCCACCATGGCCAAGTTGAAAGCCGGCCGGCTCAATCGCCTGGTGCCCGACACCTGCCTGCAGTTCTGGGGCGGCATGGGTTTCACCTGGGACAACAAGGTCTCGCGCATGTACCGCGACGGGCGCCTGGCCTCGATCGGCGGCGGGGCCGACGAGGTGATGCTGGGCATCCTCACGAAGATGATGGGCATCGCCAAGCGCCCGGCGCATTGAAGGGGCGCGGCATGAGCAACTTTCTGGTGGTGCGCCAGGGCGACACCGAGCGCTGGACGCTCAACGACCCCGCTGCGCGCAACGCGCTGTCGGACGCGATGGTGGTCGCCCTGTTCGAGGCCTGTCTGCGGGCCAAGAGCGACGACAGCCTGCGCACCGTGGTGCTCGCCGGCGCGGGCGGCGCCTTCTGCGCGGGTGGCAGCCTGGGCCATTTCGCGAGCGCCATCGGACAGCCGCTGGCCGAAGGCGCTCGCGATCCGCTGATCGACGCCAACCGCGGCTTCGGCGATGTGCTGCACGCGCTGACCGAGCTGCCCCAGCTGCTGGTGGTGGCGGTGGACGGGCCGGCCATGGGCGGTGGCTTCGGCCTGGTCTGCTGCGGAGACCTGGTTCTGGCCACGCAGCGCTCGGTGTTTGCCACGCCCGAGGTCACGCTGGGCCTGCCGCCGGCGCAGATCGCACCCTTGGTCTGGCGCCGTCTGGGCGACCGCGCCGCGCGCGACTGCCTGCTCTCGGGGCGGCATTTCAGCGCCAGCGAAGCGCGGGACCTCGGGCTGGTCAACGACGTGGTGGCCGATGGCGAGATGGAGGCCGCGCTGGCCGACACGCTGGCGCGCCACCGCGTGGCGGCCCCCGGTGCCCTGGCCGCCACCAAACAGCTGCTGCGCCGCCTGCACGGTCCGCTGCCCGACCTGCGCGACGAAGCCGCCATCGCCTTCGCCTCGGCCCTGCGCGGACCGGAGGCCGCGGCCGGGCTCACGGCCTTTGCGCGCAAGCAGCCCGCACCGTGGGTGGAAGGCGGCGCATGAAGCGGCTGCTGATCGCCAACCGCGGCGAGATCGCGCGCCGCATCCTCCGCACCGCGCGCAGCATGGGCATCGCCACGGTGGCCGTGTACTCCGACGCCGACCGCGGTGCGCTGCACGTGCGCGAAGCCGACACGGCCGTGGCGCTGGGTGGCACGACCTCGGTCGACAGCTACCTGCGCATCGACAAACTCATCGCGGCCGCACGCGCCAGCGGCGCCGACGCGGTGCACCCGGGCTACGGCTTCCTGAGCGAGAACGCCGACTTCGCGCAGGCCGTGGTGGATGCGGGCCTCACCTGGGTCGGCCCGCCGCCCGCCGCCATCCACGCGCTGGGCAGCAAGTCCGCGGCCAAGGCGGTGGCGCTGCGGCAGGGTGTGCCGGTGCTGCCGGGCTACTTCGGCGCCGACCAGTCCGAGGCCACCTTTGCTGCCGAGGCGTTGCGCATCGGCTACCCCGTCATGGTCAAGGCCGTGGCCGGTGGGGGCGGGCGCGGCATGCGACTCGTGCACAGAGCCGAGCAACTGCCCGCCGCGCTGCGGAGCGCGCGCTCCGAAGCGCTGGCCGGCTTCGGCAACGGCGACCTGCTGATCGAACGCGCTCTGCTCAATCCGCGCCACGTGGAGGTGCAGGTGTTCGCTGATTCGCACGGCCACTGCATCCACCTGGGCGAGCGCGACTGCTCGGTGCAGCGCCGCCATCAGAAGATCATCGAAGAGTCGCCCAGCCCGGCCGTGTCGTCCGAGGTGCGTGCCGAACTCGGCCGCTGCGCGGTGGCGCTGGCCCAGGGCGCGGGCTATGTGGGCGCGGGCACGGTGGAGTTTCTGCTGGAGGGGGATTCCTTCTTTCTGATGGAGATGAACACGCGGCTGCAGGTGGAGCATCCGGTCACCGAGATGTTGACGGGACTGGATCTCGTGGAGTGGCAACTCCGTGTGGCGCGTGGCGAGCCGCTGCCCTTGACGCAAGAGCGGGTGAGGCTTCAGGGACATGCCATCGAGGTCCGCCTGTGCGCCGAAGATCCACACTTCACACCCCACGCGGGCACGGTGCAGAAGTTTGCCGAGCCTCCGCTGAGCGGCGGCCTGCGCTTCGACCACGCGCTCGAAGATGGCAGCGTCGTCACGCCGCACTACGACGCGATGCTCGGCAAGCTGATCGCCCACGCGCCGACCCGCGCCGAGGCCATCGCGAAGCTCGCGCGGTCGCTGGACGACACGGTGCTGCTCGGCCTGCCCAGCAACCGCGCCTTCCTCGCGGCCTGCCTGCGCCACCCGGTGTTCGCGGGTGGTGGGGCGACCATTCCCTTCCTGGCCGACCACGGCCAGAGCATCCGCGAGGCGCTGGACCCGCCGCACGAAGCGAAGCTGGCAGCGGCACTGGCTGCCGTCTGGCTGGGCCGGGGTGCCACGGCGCTGCCCAGCCCCTTTGCGCGCCCGCTGCGGGTGAAGCTGGGCCAGACCACGCTGGACCTCAGCGTCCGGGAACTGGGCCATGGCGCGCTGCAGGTGCAGGCCGGCGAGCGCCTGCACGCGGCGCACATCGACACGAACACCATCGCAGTGGACGGCCTGGCACAAGCCGCCGAAGTGGTGCGGCAGCCCGACGGCCAGAGCCATGTGCGCTGGGGCGCCCACGATCTGTGGCTGCAGGACCTGAGCCTCGCGGCGGCCCTGAGCGCGGGCCAAGGCCCTGCCGCGCGCGAGCTGCGGGCCCCGTTCAACGGCAAGCTGGTGTCCCTGTCGGTGCAGCCCGGCCAGCGCGTCGCGCGCGGGCAGGTGCTGCTGACCATCGAGAGCATGAAGATCGAACACCAGATCAGCGCACCGCGCGATGCGACCGTGTCCGGCGTGACCGTGGTGGCGGGGCAGCAGCTGGTGCCGGGACAGGTTCTGGCCGTCTTCGCGGAGGAAGCCGCATGAGCACCGCCGCCACCGATTTCGACGCCGCCGATCTGCAAGCGCTGGTCGACACCGTGCGCCGCTTCGCACTGGAGCGCGTGCGCCCTCACCTCGACGCCTGGGAGGCCGCGGGCGAGATTCCGCGCGACCTGTACCGCGAAGCCGCCGACCTGGGCCTGCTTGGCCTGGGCTACCCCGAGCACCTGGGTGGCACGCCCGCGCCCTGGCGCGCGCGCAACGCGCTGTCGCAGACCCTGGCGCGCCACGGCACCAGCGGCGGCCTCATGGCCAGCCTGTTTTCGCTCAACATCGGCCTGCCGCCCGTGCTCGCGCACGGCTCGACCGAACTGCAGGCTGAGGTGGTGCCACCCGTGCTGCGTGGCGAGCGCATCGCGGCCTTGGGCATCACCGAACCCGGCGGCGGCTCGGACGTGGCCGCGCTGCGCACCACCGCGCGGCGCGAGGGCGACGACTATGTGATCGACGGCGAGAAGGTCTTCATCACTTCGGGCGTGCGCGCCGACTGGGTGACCCTCGCCGTCCGCACCGACCTCCAGAGCAAAGGCGCCAGCGGCATCAGCATGGTCGTGGCGCCCATGGACCGGCCCGGCGTCTCGCGCAGTGCGCTGCAGAAGATGGGCTGGCACTGTTCCGACACCGCGCACCTTCGATTCGACGGCGTGCGCGTGCCGGTGCATTACCGGCTGGGCGAGGAGGGCGCGGGTTTTCGCATGGTCATGGGCAACTTCAACGGCGAGCGCCTGGCCCTGAGCGCGATGGCGCTCGGCTTTGCGCAGGCCTGCTACGACGAAGCGCTGGACTGGGCGCGCCAGCGCCAGACCTTCGGCGCCGCGCTCATCGAACGCCAGGTCATCCGCCACCGGCTCATGGACATGCGCACGCGCATCGAATCCACCCAGGCCTGGCTGGACGCCGTCACCGCGCGCGCCGACGCGGGCGACCAGGGCGCCGACTGGGTCAGCCATGTGTGCCTGCTCAAGAACCACGCCACGCAGGCCATGCAGTTCTGCGCCGACGCGGCGGTGCAGATCCTCGGCGGCATGGGCTTCATGCGCGGCACCGCCAGCGAACGCATCTACCGCGAGGTCAAGGTCATGATGATCGGCGGCGGCGCCGAAGAGATCATGAAAGAACTGGCCGCACGACAATCCGGACTATGAGCAAAACCCCACCGACGCTGCCCACCGAGTTCGAGCCCGAGTTCATCGCAGGGCTCAAGGCCATCTTCGAAGAGAAGATCGTGTTCAACCAGGTGCTGGGCCTGAAGATCACCAGCCTCAAGCCCGAGCGCGTGACCGCGCGCATCGACATGCGCCACGAACTGATCGGTCACTACAGCCACAACCGCGTGCACGGCGGCGTCATCAGCGCCGGGCTCGACGCCATGGGCGGTCTGGCCTGCATGGCCGCGATCGGCGCGCGCCACATGGACGAAACGCCCGAGCAACGCCTGCACCGCTTCGGCAAGCTCGGCACCATCGACCTGCGCATCGACTACCTGCGCCCCGGCATCGGCGAACACTTCGAACTCAGCGCCGAGGTGCTGCGCCTGGGCTCGCGCGTGGCGTCCACGCGCATGGAGTTCCGCGGCGCGGACGGCAAGCTGCTGTCCTGCGGATCGGGCGCGTACATCGTGTCCTGAAGCGATGGCACGAAGGGGCCGCCGCACCGGCCGCCCGACCGGCCTGTTCGGGCGCTGGGCGCTGCGGTTCTGGGCCTCACCCACCACGCTCATCGGTCTGGCGCTCGGCCTGCTGCTGATGCCGTTCGGCGCGCGCATGCGCATCGTGGACGGTGTGATCGAGATCGCCGCGCGCCGCACACCACCCCGGCGTCGCTGGCCATTCGCCGCCATCACCTTCGGCCACGTCGTGCTCGGCACCCATGCGCAGGAACTTCAGCGCCTGCGCGCACATGAGCGGGTGCATGTGCGCCAGTGCGAACGCTGGGGGCCGTTGTTCCTGCCGGCCTACCTGCTGGCCGGGGCGTGGCAGTGGCTGCGCGGGCGGGATGCCTATTGGGACAACCCGTTTGAGGTGGAGGCGCGGAGGTTGGGTGGGGGGTGAGTGGCAGAAGTCGACCCGGAGCGGTCGGTCGGCGAAAGCCCCCTACTCACGCGAAAACTGCGCTGCTGCCGGTTCCGTTGACACGTTCAACGACGGACCTCGAAGACTACTCCGGCCTTCACCGCTCATTCGCCCCCTTGCCCGCCAGGATCTGCGGTCGCGCCTTCTCGATGCGCGCCACACGCGTGGCCGAGGTCTTGGCCGAGCTGAGGTGGATCGCGTAGCTGCGCTGGCGGCCTGGGGTGAGCGCGTGAAACGCCTCCGCCAGCTCGGGGTCGGCGTCCATCGCGTCCACCAGTTCGTCGGGCAGGTCCAGCGCCCGCGTTTCTTTCGGCGGGCGGATGCCGGCCTCGGCGTAGCCCATGGCTTCCCGGAGGTAGGCGCTGATGGCAGCGGCCCGTTCATGCACCTGTCCGGTGGCGGTGAACCGGATCGAGTCGGGGTGTTGCGTGTTGGGCCCCTGCCGCTCCATCAGTCCCTCGGGGTCTTTCATCAGCGCGGCGTTGAAGAAGTTGAGCCGGAAGTCGCCCTGCAGCGCGCCGATCAGCGCGATGTTGCGCCCGGCGTGCATGTAGCAGGGGTGGCCCCACTTCACCGTCTCCACCAGGCCCGCCGAGCGGCAGAGGTCGCGCAGCGCGCTCAGGCCGGCGTGCCATTTGTTGGCCGAACAGGCGGGGGTGTCGAAGCGCTCGCAGCGGCCACAACCCTTGGAGAAAAAGTCTTCGATGTCCGTGATCATTTTTCGGTCCTCACCCACCACCAGGCGCCCACCACCAGGCCGGCGAAACCGGTGTAGGTTGCCACAAACACCCACCAGGGCAGGTCCCAATAGAGCAGACGCGAGAGCCAGTGTTCGATGAAGCTTCCGCCGTAGGCGCCGTGCCCCGCCGTCCGGCGCAGGTCCTGTTCCCACACGGTCAGCGGGCACAGCCGCCCGAGCCAGGCCTGGGCGGCGATGAAGAGCATCAGGCCCAGGTGCGCGAGCCGCAAGCCGCGATGACGCACCCAGCGCCAGCCGAACATCCCACCCGCCAGCACCAGCGGCAGCAGACCCACCACAAAGAGCACGACGCCCACGTGCAGCGCCAGCAGGGCGTCGGCGAGCAGGGCGGCGGTGGCGGGTGTCATGCCCGCCAGTCTGCCCCTTCAGGCGGTTCTGTCAAAGGCCCGGGGTGGCGGCACGCCGGCCGCCGTCATTTGCGGGCGCTGCCCAACAGCACCAGTCCGCCGGACACGACGGCGGCCACGCCCACCCACACGGGGATGTTGACCTGGTTTTCTTCCTTCACCTTGAGTTCCAGCGGGCCGAGTTTGGCCGCGGTGCTTTCCGTGGTGTAGGAAAAACCGCCGTAGACCAGGGCGACGACCCCGGCGGCGATGACGATCAAAGCGGCGATGCGTGCGGTTCTTTTCATGATGGTGCCTCCTGAAGCATGGGCTGGTGGGGCCATTGGATGCGCGCGCGTGGTCCATGCCTGTAGGACAGGGCCGACGCGCCGCGTAGGCCGGGGCCGCAGCGGTGTTCAGCGTCGCGGCCGGGTGCGGGAAGCGGCGGACTCGTCGGGCGGGTTGGCGATGCTGCCGGCCGCACCGCCGCCCAGCGCGCCGGCCACGGCCCCCGCCGTGCCACCCACCAGGGCGCCCACGGGGCCGCCGACCGCGGTGCCGATGGCGGCGCCCGCGGCCGCGCCGACCATCATCCCGCCGCCGGCCAGCACCGACTGGGCTTCCCGTTCCGCTTCCCAGGGTTCTAGGGGCATCTGCGCCTCGATGTCGGGGTCCTGCGACGGGATGCCGTGGCCGGGCCGGGCCTGTTCGGCAAGGTCCGGGTCCGTGGTGGCGGGCTTGGGTGGGGAGGTGTGCTTCGGCTTCATGTCGTTCACCGGGCGGTGCCCAATGGGGCGGAGTGGTCGTTGTTCTGACCGGGCAGGAGCTTGGTGTCGGACTCCTGAGCGGGCTTTCGGTTGCCGTCCGTCTGGCCGAGCGCGGGGTCTTCCTTGGCCACGCTGCCGGGTGGAATCACCGACGCGGCGGGCGGCACCGACGGATCGGTGGTCGCCGGGGCGCTGGCGGGTGGGGGCGCCGTGGACACCGGCGGTGTGGGCGTGGTCCGGTCGCAGGCCGTCAACAGCGACCCGCCAGCGACGAGCGCGATCAATACCGACGACGTTTTCATGGAGTGCCTCCTGAGATGTGCTCAAACGAACCGTACGGATCTGGCCCGTGGCGGTCTGTACGCTTTCGCACGTTGGGGGCTTTGGCCGATGCGCAGAATGAGCCGGATGAAAAAGCGACCGCGCCCGACCGCCTGGGCCAATAGCCTCGAGCGCAGTTTCCTGAACCTCGCGCGCCAGGCCACCGCGTCCGGGTCCCGGGCACTCGCCACCGGCCTCAAGCCCGCCAGGGCCGCTCGCACGCCGCCGCCCGGTGCGGGGGCGTGGCTGCCTGGCGTCGTGATGGGCGCACAGGGCGTTCGGCGCTTCCGGCTCTACCGGCCGCCCGGCATCCTGTTCGGCGAGCGCCTGCCGCTGATGGTGATGCTGCATGGCTGCGGCCAGGATGCCCGCAGCTTCGCGCTGAGCACGCGCATGAACCGCCTGGCGCTGCGCGAGCGCTTTCTGGTGCTCTACCCCGAGCAGGACCGTCTGGCCAACCCACAAGGCTGCTGGAACTGGTACGACACCGAATCCGGCCGCGCTTTCGGCGAAGCGGCCCTGATCATGCAGGCGGTGGACCAGGTCTGCCTGCTGCATCCGGTGGACCGGGCGCGGGTGGCCGTTGCCGGGCTGTCGGCTGGCGCCAGCATGGCCGCCTTGCTGGTCACCCGCTCGCCGGAGCGGTTCAAGGCGGTGGTGATGCACTCGGGCATTCCGCCGGGCACCGCGCACTCCACGATGTCGGCGCTGGGCGCCATGCACGGTCGGCGCACGACGAGCCCGCTGGCGGTCACGCCGGAGGTGATGGCGGCCCACTGGCCGCCCTTGCTGGTGATCCACGGTGACGCGGACTCCGTGGTGTCGCTGCGCAACGGCGAGGCCGCCGTCCAGGTCTGGGCGCAGGCGGCCGGTGCCCGGGCCGGCCAGGTGCGCACCGTGCAGAGGGGCCAGCGCTACCCGATGTCGGTCACCGACTTCAAGCGCAAGGGCCGGACCGTGGCCTCCCTGGTTGCCGTGAGCGGCCTCGCGCACAGCTGGAGCGGTGGTGCGGCCAGCCAGGCGTACAGCGACCGGCGCGGGCCGGACGCCTCGCGCATGGCCTGGACGTTTGCGGCCCGGCAGTTCCGGTCCGCCCTGAACGCCTGAGCCCGCGCCCTGTGCCGATCGGCCAGGGCCGCCTTCTTTCAGCGCTGCCCGTCGTGCACCGCGATCTGGGCCGCCGTGAGGCCTCCGAGGCGCGAATGGACGCGCCCTCCGTCGGCCATGGCCAGGCCGAACACGATCTCGTCGGGCCGCGGCCCGTCCTGGATGCCCACCTCCATGGTGTTGAAGTGGCTGCGCACGTAGGCTGCGTGAATGTGGTGCAGCGGCATCATCAGCCGGTAGCCGGCGCTGGCCACGGCCTTGGCGGCGGGGACGATGGCCTTGGGCTCGCCCAGCACCGCCCGCATGGCCCAGCCCCCGGCCTCGTGCCACACGGCGCCGTGTTCGAGTTCGCCGTTCACGCCCACGATGGCGGCTTTGCCGTAGGCCTGCACATGCTCGCGCCCGAGCACCTGCACGAGCTCCTCGGCCAGCGCGCGTCCGAGCGACCTCAGCTCGGCCATGAAGGGCAGGAGGTCGGGTTCGTAGCGCCCCGCGTAGGGGTTGCGCACCACGGCCAGCGCGGCGGCCATGCGCAGTGGCACAGCGGGTGGTGGCCCGCCTTCATGGAAGACGGTTTCGATCAGCAACTGGCGTTTGCGAACCTGTATCAGTGACATGGCGGGAAGACCTGGTGGGTTGAAGAACGGTTGAAGCGGCGTCAGGCGGCGCGGGTGCGGGGCCGGGGCTTGGCGCGCAGCAGGCGTTCCTGCTCGGCCGTGGCGTTGTAGGTGGCCATCTCTTCGATGAGCCAGGCCTTGAACACCTCCAGCACCGGGTTGTCGGCCTTGCGTTCGGGGATCGACAGGTAGTACGCGCGGTCGCTGGGGCAGAAGTGCTGCACCGGGATCACCAGGCGGCCCGAGGTCAGGTCGTCGCCGATGTCGTACTCGGGCACCAGGGCCACACCCAGTCCCACCGCGGCGGCCTGCAGGGACATGAAGAACAGCTCGTAGCGCGGGCCCGCGAGTTCGTTGCCCGGCACGTAGCCGATGGACTCGAACCACTGGCGCCAGGCGTAGGGCCGCGTGCTCTGCTGCAGCAGGGGCAGTTCGGCCAGCTGTTGCGGCGTGATTTTTTTGCGCGGGGCGATCAGGGCCGGGCTGCACACCGGCACCAGGGTTTCTGCCATGAGGTGGGTGGTCACCGCACCGGGCCAGTGGCCGTCGCCGGCGTAGATCGCAGCGTCCATGGTGGTGTCGTCGAACAGGAAGGGGCGCGTGCGGCTGGAGAGATTGAGCGTGATGTCGGGATGCAGCTGGGCGAAGCCGGCCAGCCGCGGCAGCAGCCAGCGTGTGCCGAAGGTGGGCACCACCGCGAGTTCCAGCCGGCCGCCACGGCCGCCGCGGGTCATGAGGTTGAGCGTGTCGAGTTCGATCTGTTCGAGGTGCCGCGACACCTGCCGGTGGTAAGCGACGCCGGCTTCGGTGAGCAGCACGCCGCGGCGCGAGCGCCGGAACAGGTTCACGCCCAGGAACTGCTCCAGCCCCGCGATCTGGCGGCAGATCGCGCTCTGTGTGAGGGAGAGTTCTTCGGCCGCCTCGGTGAAGCTCGCGTGCCGTGCGGCGGCCTCGAACGCGCTCAGGGCGGCGGTGCTGGGAATCTTGCGGCGGGAGGTCATGATGGGCTTTCGAAGTGCGTTTTATGCACTACTGATTGCAAACAAATCGTTTGATTCGCCTTATTCTGGCCCGTACATTTCGGAAAAGTCAAACACGAAGTTCGTTATTCGCACTTCAAAACAAGGCGCCCGCCGAGACGGGACAGCCGACGGAGACCCACACATGCACCGACCCCTTGCCTTGCCGAGCCTTGCGCTCGCCGCCCTGACCCTGGTGGCGGGTTGCGCCACCACCGCGCAGCCGGCGCGGCTGGGCGCGGCCACACCCGCACCGCTGCAACGGTGCAGCGAGCTCATCGGTGCGTTCAGCTTCGCTGGCGCCCGGTTTACCGCCGCCACGCTGGAGCCGGCAGGGCGGCTGAGCAATGCCGGCCAGCCGGTGGGCGAGCACTGCCGCGTGACTGGCCGGATGAACGAGCGTGTGAGCCCGGTCGACGGCCAGGCCTACGCCATCGGCTTCGAGATGCGCCTGCCCCGCGACTGGAACGGCCGCTTCCTCTACCAGGGCAATGGCGGCACCGACGGCAACGTTGTCACCGCGGACGGCGGCAACTCGCTGGGCAGCGGTGGCCTGCTGCGCAACGCCTTGCAGAAGGGCTTTGCGGTGATCAGCTCCGACGCCGGCCACAGCAGTACCCAGAACCCGCTGTTCGGTCTGGACCCACAGGCGCGCCGCGACTACGGCCACCACGCCATCGGCGCGCTCACGCCCATGGCCAGGGCGCTGATCCAGCGGGCCTACGGCAAGGCGCCCGACCGCTCCTACATCGGCGGCACGTCCAACGGTGGCCGCCAGGCGCTGGTGGCGGCCACCCGCTATGCGGACCAGTTCGACGGCGTGCTGGCGCAGTCGCCCGGCATCCACCTGCCGCGCGCGTCGGTGGCCAACCTCTCCAACGTCAAGCGCTGGGACACCGTGGTCACCACCCGCGAGGTCAATGGACGGCCCGACTACGAATCGGCGCTGCCCCGGCCGGAGCGCGAACTCGTGGCGCGCGCCATCCTGGCGCGCTGCGATGCGCTCGACGGACTGGGGGATGGCCTGGTGAACGATGTGGAAGCCTGTCGCTCGGCCTTCGATCCGCAGCGCGATGTGCCCACCTGTGTCGCGGGGCGCGACGGCCGTTGCCTGACGGCGGCGCAGAAAGCGGTGCTGGCGGCGGTGCACGCGCCAGCCCGCAACGGTGCCGGCGGGGTGGTCTACAGCGGCTTCCCGTTCGACCCTGGCATCGAGCACCCCGGCTGGGCCGAATGGAAGTTCCGCAGTTCCCTGCTCACCGCGCGCAACCCGGTGTCCGTCGGGTTCATCTTCTCGTCACCGCCGGTGGCCGACCTGACCATGGCCACCGATCCGCGCAGGAGTGCCGCCTTCGCTCTGGCCTTCGACATCGACCGCGACGGCGGCAAGATCTTCGCCACCAGCGGGGTCTACACCGACCAGGCCCTGGACTTCATGGGCACGCTGGAAGCGCCCGAGTTCGACCGGTTGCGCCAGCGCGGCGGCAAGGTGCTGGTGTTCCACGGCACGGCCGACCCCATCTTCTCCAGCGACCACACGCAGGCCTGGTACCGCGCGCTCGACGCCCATCAGCAGGGTCGCGCCGCCGAATTCGCCCGCCTGTTCCTGGTACCGGGCCAGGGCCACTCCCGCGGCGGACCGGCCACCGACCAGTACGACGGCCTGGATGCGCTGGTCGACTGGGTCGAACACGGCCGCGCGCCCGAACGCATCGTGGCCGGTGCACGCGGCGCGGGCAACCCCGGTGGTGCGAACGCCGACCTGCCCGCCGGCTGGTCGCCCACGCGCACCCGCCCGCTGTGTCCCTGGCCGCTGCTGGCGCGCTACACCGCGGGCGACACCGAGTCCGCCGCCAGCTTCGCCTGCCTGCGCTGATCCATCCTTGAGGTTCTCTTCCATGCCCGCTTCCCCCTTTCTCTGGGACGACCCCTTTCTCCTGGAGCAGCAGCTCGACGCCGACGAGCGCGCGGTGCGCGACGCCGCTGCGGCGTATGCGCAGTCCGAGCTGGCACCGCGCGTGCTGGCGGCCTTTCGCGAGGGCCGCACCGACCCGGCCCTGTTCCGCGAAATGGGCGCCCTCGGCCTGCTCGGGGCCACGCTGCCGACCACCCACGGCGGCGCTGGTCTGAACTACGTCTGCTACGGCCTGATCGCCCGCGAGATCGAGCGCGTCGACTCGGGCTACCGCACCATGCTCAGCGTGCAGTCCAGCCTGGTGATGCTGCCCATCCACGCGTTCGGCAGCGACGAGCAGCGCCAGCGCTACCTGCCGCGCCTGGCCAAGGGTGAGCTGGTCGGCTGCTTCGGCCTGACCGAGCCGGACAGCGGCTCCGACCCGGCCAGCCTGTCCACCCGCGCCACCCGCGTGCCCGGCGGCTACAGCCTGAGCGGCGCCAAGATGTGGATCACCAACAGCCCGATCGCCGATGTGTTCGTGGTCTGGGCGCAGCTGGCCGACGAGGAGAGCGGGCGCGACCAGATCCGCGGCTTCGTCCTGGAAAAGGGCTGGAAGGGCCTGTACGCACCCGAGATTCCCGGCAAGGTGGGCATGCGGGCGTCGGTCACGGGCCAGATCGTGATGGACGCGGTGTTCGTGCCGGCCGAGAACCTGCTGCCCGGCGTGAAGGGCCTCAAGGGGCCGTTCACTTGTCTGGACAGCGCGCGCTACGGCATCGCCTGGGGCGCATTCGGCGCGGCCGAAGACTGCTGGCACCGCGCGCGCCGCTATGTGCTGGACCGGCGGCAGTTCGGCCGCCCGCTGGCGGCCAACCAGCTGGTGCAGAAGAAGCTCGCCGACATGCAGACCGAGATCGCGCTGGGCCTGCAGGGTTGCCTGCGGTTCGGCCGCATGAAGGACGCGGGCACCGCCTCGGTGGAGCTGACCAGCATGCTCAAGCGCAACAGCTGCGGCAAGGCACTGGACATCGCCCGCGTGGCGCGCGACATGCTCGGCGGCAACGGCATCAGCGACGAATACGGCGTGGCCCGCCACCTGGTGAACCTGGAGGTGGTCAACACCTACGAGGGCACGCACGACATCCACGCGCTGATCCTCGGTCGCGCACAAACCGGCCTGCAGGCGTTTGCATCATGAACCAAGAATCCACCCCTCAAGGCGGCGCGCTCTCGCACCTGAAGGTGCTCGACCTCTCGCGTGTGCTCGCCGGCCCCTGGGCCAGCCAGATGCTGGCCGACATGGGCGCCGAGGTGATCAAGATCGAACACCCCGAGCGTGGCGACGACACGCGCGGCTGGGGCCCGCCCTACCTGAAGGACGCGCAGGGCCAGCCGCTGGAGTCGGCCTACTTCCTGTGCGCCAACCGCAACAAGCGGTCGGTCGCGCTCGACATCGCCACACCCGAAGGCCAGCGCCAGATCCGCGAGCTGGCGCTGCAGTCCGACGTGCTGGTCGAGAACTTCAAGGTCGGCGGGCTGGCGCGCTACGGCCTGGACTACGCCAGCCTGAGCGCGCTCAACCCGCGCCTGATCTACTGCTCGATCACCGGCTTCGGCCAGACCGGCCCCTATGCGCAGCGTCCGGGCTACGACTTCATGGTCCAGGGCATGGGCGGGTTGATGAGCCTGACCGGGGTGCCCGATGGCGAAGACGGCGCGGGTCCGATGAAGGTGGGCGTGGCGCTGACCGACGTGCTCACCGGCCTGCACGCGGTGTCCGGCATCCTGGCCGCGGTGGCCTGGCGCGAACGCTCGGGCGAAGGCCAGCACATCGACCTCGCGCTGCTGGACGTGCAGGTGTCTTGTCTGGCCAACCAGGCACAGAACTACCTCATCACGGGCCAGTCGCCGCGCCGCCTGGGCAACGCCCATCCGAGCATCGTGCCCTACCAGTCCTTCCCCACCGCCGACGGCGAGATGATCCTGGCGGTGGGCAACGACAGCCAGTTCGCCTCGTTCTGCCAGGTCGCCGGGCGCGCAGCGTGGTCGACCGACCCGCGCTTTGCCACCAACGCCGCCCGCGTGGCGCACCGCGCCGAACTGGTGCCGCTGCTGCGCCAGGTGACGGTGCAGCGCACCACGGCGCAGTGGATCGACGCGCTGGAAGCTGCCAACGTGCCCTGCGGACCGATCAACACGCTGGAACAGGTGTTCGCCGATCCGCATGTGCAGGCGCGGGGCCTGCGCGTCGATCTGCCGCACCCCGTGGCCGGTGCCACACCGGGCGTGGCCAGCCCGCTGCGATTCTCGAAAACCCCGGTGCGGTACCGCCGTGCCGCACCGGCGCTGGGTGCCGACACCGAGTCCGTGCTGGCCGAGTTGCAGGCCGCCAGATCCCCCGATCATCCGGAGTGAGGGTGCCCAGCGCCTGAACCCTTGTGTCTCATCGTTCCTTGTCCAGAAAGAGCCCACATGAAACTTCTGTCGTTTGAATACCAGGGTCGTGTCTCCTGGGGCGCCGTCGTCGGCGAGCAGGTGGCCGATCTCGGCCGTGCCTACCCGCAATACCCCACGCTGCAGGCCTACATCGCGGCGGGCCGCACGCTGCAGGCGGGTGCCGATGCCGCCAGCGTGCCCGCCGACATCCCGCTCGCCAGCATCCGCTTCCTGCCGGTGATCCCGCAGCCGGAGAAGATCGTCTGCGCGATCCGCAACTACCACGACCACCACCGCGAAGTGGTGGCCGCCGGGCTGGACCGCGAGCTCTCGGCGCACCCCCCCATCTTCCTGCGCGTCTGGCGCTCTCAGGTGGCGCACGGCCAGCCCATCCTGCGTCCGCACTGTTCCGATTCGCTGGACTGGGAGGGCGAACTGGCGGTCGTCATCGGCAAGCCGGGCCGCAACATCCCCGAGGCCCAGGCCCACGAGCACATCGCCGGCTACTCGATCTACAACGACGCCAGCATCCGCGAGTGGCAGTTCCACGCCAAGGCCATCTGCGCTGGCAAGAACTTCGAGTCCACCGGCGCCTTCGGCCCCTGGATGGTGACGACCGACGAGATCGCACCCGACCGCCCACTCAAGCTGGTCACCCGCCTGAGCGGCGAGCAGATGCAGTCCACCACCACCGACGACATGATCTTCTCGGTGGCGCAACAGATCGCCTACGCCTCGACCATCTTCACCCTGGTGCCCGGCGACGTGATCGTCACCGGCACGCCGGGTGGCGTGGGCTGGAGCAAGAAGCCGCCCCGTTTCATGGTGCCGGGCGACGTGGTGGAGGTCGAGATCGAAGGCATCGGCACCCTGCGCAACCCCGTCGAACAGGCACCGCAGTAAGCCATCCCATACCCACAGGAGACAAGACCGTGAAAAAGAACCTGATGACGCTGTTCGGGGCCGCGCTGGCCCTGGCCCTGGCCCTGCCGCTGGCCGCTGGTGCGCAGACCTATCCCGAGCGCCCGGTGCGCGTGCTGCACGGCTTCGCCGCGGGCGGCAATGCCGACGTGGTGGCGCGCCTGGTGGCTGCCGAAATGGCCAAGGGCCTGGGGCAGCCGCTGGTGGTGGAACCCAAGGCCGGTGCCGGCGGCACCATCGCGGCGGCCACGGTGGCCTCGGCCAAACCCGATGGCCACAACCTGCTGCTGGCCACCGGAGGCCACGCCATTGCGGGTGTGCTCTACGACAAGCTGCCTTACGACACCGCCAAGTCCTTCCAGCCGGTCTCGGCGCTGACCTCGTTCCCGTTCCTGGTGGTGGTCAACGCCGCCAGCCCGCACAACAGCCTGGGGGACCTGATCAAGGCGGCCAAGGCCAAACCCAACCCCATGACCTTCGGCTCGGCCGGCATCGGCACCGGCCAGCACATGACCGGCGAGCTGCTGGCCAACCGCGCGGGCGCGGCCTTCACCCACGTGCCCTACCGCGGCGAGAGCGCGTCGGTGACCGCGCTGCTGGGCAACGAGGTCGACTTCATCGTGATCGCGCCGACCACCGCGCTGCCCCAGGTCAAGGCCGGCAAGCTGCGGGCGCTGGGCACCTCGGGCAGCGCACGCTGGAGCGGCCTGCCCGACGTGCCCACGGTGGCCGAACAGGGTGTGCCGAACTTCGAGGTGCGCTCCTGGACCGCGCTGCTGGCGCCGGCCGGCACGCCGCAACCGGTGATCGACCGCCTGAACGCGCAGGTCATCACCGCGCTGCAGGATCCCACCCTGCGCAGCAAGCTGGCCGAGGCCACCGGCGGCGACGTGCACGCCAGCACGCCCAAGGAACTGCAGGCCACCATCGAAAGCGACCTCAGGCGCTGGGGGCAACTGGTCAAAGACGCCAAGATCCAGAAAGACTGAAAGAGACCCGACACCATGAACGTCACCCGACCCACCCCGGCCCACTTCGGCTTCTTCGTCTACGACCTCGACAGGATGGTCGACTTCTACACCCAGGTGTTCAAGCTCACCATCACCGACGAAGGCCTGGGCAAGAACTTCGGCAACCGCCTGGTCTTCATGAGCGCCTCCGAAGACCAGCACCACCAGATCGTGCTGTCCGAAGGGCGCTCGGCCGAATCGAAGGTGAGCACCATCATGCAGGTGTCGTTCCTGGTGCCCGACCTGGCCGAGCTGCGCTGGAACCGCGACAAGGCCGAATCCCTGGGCGCCACCGAGCTGCGGCCCATGAACCACGGCAACGCGTGGTCGCTGTACTACTTCGATCCCGAGGGCAACCGGGTCGAGGTGTACCTGGACACGCCGTACTACGTGAACCAGCCCTACGGCACGCCGCTGGACCTCAGCAAGAGCGAGGACGAGCTGCTGGCCGAGACCTTCGCGATGGTGCGCGACGACCCGAGCTACATGCCGCTGGCCGAGTGGCAGGCGCGCTTCCGCCGCCGTGGCCCGGGGCGTGCGTGATGGTGCGGGGACACAACTTCATCGGCGGCGAGTGGGTGGCGGGCGCGCGCAGCGTGCGCAACATCAACCCGTCGGACACGCGGGACGTGATCGGCGAGTACGCCCTGGCCGACGTGGCGCAGGCGCGGGCCGCGGTGGATGCGGCCGCGGCGGCGTTTCCCGCCTGGTCGCTCTCCGGGCCGCAGCAGCGTTTCGACGTGCTCGACAAGGTGGGCAGCGAGATCCTGGCGCGCAGCGCCGAGCTGGGCGACCTGCTGGCGCGGGAACAGGGCAAGACCTTGCCCGAAGCGGTGGGCGAGGTGGTGCGCGCCGGTCAGATCTTCAAGTTCTTCGCCGGCGAGGCGTTGCGCCAGCGCGGTGAGCTGCTGGCCTCGGTGCGGCCCGGCATCGGCGTGGAGATCACGCGCGAACCGCTGGGCGTGGTCAGCCTGATCACGCCCTGGAACTTCCCCATCGCCATCCCGGCCTGGAAGATCGCGCCCGCGCTGGCCTTCGGCAACGGCGTGGTGTTCAAGCCCGCTGAACTGGTGCCGGGCTCGGCCTGGGCGCTGGCCGAGATCCTCTCGCGCAGCGGTCTGCCCGCGGGCGTGTTCAACCTGGTGATGGGCTCGGGTGCCGAGATCGGTCCCGCCCTGGTCGACGACCCGCGCGTGGCCGGCCTGAGCTTCACCGGTTCGGTGGCCACCGGGCGCCGGCTGGCCGCCGCCTGTGCGGCGCGGGGCGCGAAGTACCAGCTGGAAATGGGTGGCAAGAACCCGCTGGTCGTGCTCGACGACGCCGACCTGGCGGTGGCGGTGAACTGCGCGGTGCTGGGCTCGTTCTACTCCACCGGCCAGCGCTGCACGGCGTCGAGCCGGTTGATCGTGACCGAGGGCATCCACGACCGCTTCGTGGCGGCCGTGGTCGAGCGACTGAAGCAGCTCCAGGTCGACGACGCGCGCCGCCCGGGCACCGACATCGGCCCGGTGGTGGACGAGCGCCAGCTCGCGGTCGATCTGGACTACATCCGCATCGCGCAGGAAGAAGGTGCCACGCTGGCCTTTGGCGGCGAGCACCGCGCCACCAGTGACTCGGGTCAGCCCGGCCACTACCTCACCCCGGCGCTGCTCACCGGCACACACAACGCCATGCGCATCAGCCGCGAGGAGGTGTTCGGCCCGGTGGCCAACGTGATCCGTGCGCACGATTACGACGAGGCCCTGGCGCTGGCCAACGACACGCCGTTCGGCCTGTCCAGCGGCCTGTGCACGACCAGCCTGAAACACGCCACCCACTTCAAGCGGCATGCGCAGGCCGGCATGGTGATGGTCAATGCGCCCACCGCGGGGGTCGACTACCACGTGCCGTTCGGAGGCCGCAAGGGCTCCAGCGCCGGTCCGCGCGAACAGGGCAGCCATGCCGCCGAGTTCTACACCACGGTCAAGACCGCCTACACGGCGGCCTGATCCGCCTCAACCCCCTTCGACGAACCCCATGAGCAACCCGCCCCTGTCCCCCACCGAGCGGGCCTTTTCGGCCGCCCGCACCTTTCCGAAGTTCCGCGACGAACCCGTCTCCGACGACACACTGAAGACCTTGTGCGAGCTTGCCCAGTGGGGGCCCACGGCCTCCAACTGCCAGCCCGCGCGCTACGTGTTCGTGCGCAGCGCCGAAGGCAAGGAGAAGCTGCGCCCCTGCCTGGCACCGGGCAACGTGGACAAGACCATGAGCGCCCCGGTGACCGTGATCGTGGCCCAGGACAGCCGGTTCTACGAACACCTGGTGACCCAGTTCCCGCACATGCCCACCGCCGCCGCGCCGTATGAGAGCCAGCCCGCGCTCGCGCAGACCGTGGCGCTGCGCAACAGCAGCCTGCAGGGGGCCTACCTCATCGTGGCGGCCCGCTTGCTGGGGCTGGACTGCGGGCCCATGAGCGGCTTCGATGCCGAGGCGCTGGACCGCAGTTTCTTCCCGGACGGGCGCTTCCGCTCGAATTTCCTGATCAACCTCGGTCACGGCGACACCGCTTCCCTGCGCCCGCGGGGGCCCCGGCTGCCGTTCGAGACCGTGGCCACCCTGGCCTAGGAGACCTCCATGCCGTTCATCGACGTCAAGATCATCGAGGGCGTGTTGCCCGACGACAAGAAGCACGCACTGATCGCCGCCATCACCGAGGCGGTGGTTCAGGTCGGCGGCGAAGGCTTTCGCCCCATGACGCGCTGCGTGATCCAGGAGATCCGCAGCGGCTGGTGGGGCTCGGGCGGCAAGCCGCTGACCACCGAAGACGCCCGCCCGCGGTAGGCCTGGGCCGAAAAAAAGCCGCCAGCGCACCAGGCGTGGCGGCTTCCGCGCATGGCCTGTCAACGCAGGCGGCGCGAAGCTCTGTGACGGATCAGTTCTTCGGGTAGTCCGAGATCACCTTCCACTTGCCGTCGGTGATCTGAGACAGGCGCGAGGCGTTGCTGCCCAGGCGCTTCTGGGGGCCGAAGCTGGCGGGCGCGCTGCCGAAGATGTCGGTCGGGATGCTCATCGTGTCCATCACCTTGATGAAGCTGTCGGTGCTCAGGTTGGCGCCGGCCTTGCCCGCGGCCTTGGCGAAGGTGTCGATGATGTTGTAGCCGTAGACCGAGAACACGGTGGGGTCCTCGTTGAACTTGGTCTTGTACTTGTTGGCCCAGAAGCGCACCGGCTGCGAGGCGTCGTCCAGGTAGGGGTTCTGCACCGTCATGGTGGCGTACAGGCCGTTCATGGCGGGGCCGCCGAGCTTGTGGATCAGGTCGGTGTAGAGCGCGCTGCTGCCCATGAAGGTGGGGTTGAAGCCGAGCTTGCGGGCGGTGGCGATGGTGCCCACCGTCTCGCGGATGATGGTGCCCAGCACGACGAAGTCGCACTGCGCGGCGGCCAGCTTCTGCATCTGCGAACCGAACTCGGTGGCACCACGCTTGAAGCTGGCTTCTTCGGCCATTTCCATGCCGATGGACTTCAGGCCTTCCTTGGCGCCGCGCACCACTTCCAGGCCGAACTCGTCGTCCTGGTAGACCGTGCAGACCTTCTTGGCGCCTTTCTCTTTCACCACCACCGGCAGCGAATTCTTCATCTGGTCGAAGTAGGTGGCTGCGAAGGAGTACTTGAGCTTGTGGAAGGGCTCGTACATCTCGCGCGCGGCGGTGATGGGGAAGAAGTTGATCACGTTCTTCTGGAACTGCACCGGCATCGCGGCCATGTTCTGCGCCGTGCCGATGTGGCCGACCATCATGAAGATCTTGTCCTGGTTGACCAGTTTCTGCGCCGCCAGCACGGCGGTCTTGGGGTCGTACTTGCTGTCTTCCACCAGCAGCTTGAGCTTGCGGCCGTTGATGCCGCCCTGCTCGTTGATCTCGTCCACGCGCAGCATCATGCCCAGGCGGGCCTGCTTGCCGAAGCCGGCGAGCGGGCCGGAGAGGTCCTGGATGGATCCGAGGACGATCTCGTCCTTGCTCACGCCCTGCGACTGGGCAAAGGCGGCGCCGGCCGTCAGCGCCAGCGCGGCGGCGGTCAGAGTGAGTCGGGCTTTCATGGGGCTTGTCTCCTGGGTGAAAAAAACGGGGCGGCCGGGTCAGCGGTACATGGCCTCGATCTGCTCGGCGTACTTCTGCTGCACCAGCTTGCGTTTGAGCTTCATGGTGGGCGTGAGTTCTTCGTCCTCGGCGGTGAGCTGGGTGTCGAGCAGCCAGAACTTCTTGATCTGCTCGACGCGGGCGAATTTCTTGTTGGTGGCGTCGATCACGTCCTGGATCAGCTGCTGCACCTCGGGAGCGCGGGTCAGGCTGGCGTAGTTAGAGAAGGGCACGTCGTGGTCCTGCGCAAACTTCTCCACGTTCTCCTGGTCGATCATGACAATCACGGTGAGGTAGGCCCGCTTGTCGCCGATCACCACCGCGTCGGTGATGTAGGGCGAGAACTTGAGCTCGTTCTCCAGCTCGCTGGGGGTGATGTTCTTGCCCCCTGCGGTGATGATGATGTCCTTCATGCGGTCGGTGATGCGGAAAAACCCTTCCTCGTCGACCACGCCCACGTCGCCCGTGTGCAGCCAGCCGTCGGCGTCGATCGTCTCGGCCGTCTTCTCCGGCAGGTTCAGGTAGCCCATGAAGACGTTGGGACCACGCACCAGGATCTCGCCGGTCCGCGGGTCCAGCCTGACCTCGTTGTACTGCGCGGCCGGGCCGATGCTGCCGGGCTTGATGCGCTCGGCCGGGATGCCGGTGGACGCGCCGCAGGTCTCGGTCATGCCCCAGACCTCCAGCATGGGCACGCCCAGCGCCAGGTACCAGCGCACCAGCTCGGGCGAGATGGGGGCCGCGCCGGTGACCAGGAAGCGCGCGCGGTGGATGCCGATGAGCTTGCGCACGTTGTCCAGCACCAGCAGGCGCGCGGCGCGGAACTGCCACTGCAGGCCACCGGGCACGGCCTCGCCCTTGAGCACATGGTCGGCCACGCGCTCGCCCACGCCGATGGCCCAGGCGTAGGCGGCCTGCTGCAGCCGGCTGGCTTCCTTGAGCGCGATCATCACGCCCGAATAGAACTTCTCCCACACGCGCGGCACCGCGGTGAACACGGTGGGCGCGATCTCGCGCACGTTCTCGGGCACGGTCTCGGGGTTCTCGACGAAGTTGAGTCTGGCGCCCGTGTACATCGAAAAGTACTCGCCGCCCATGCGCTCGGCAATGTGGCACAGCGGCAGAAAACACATGCACTCGTCGTGCTGGTCGCGCGCGATCAGCGTGTTGTAGCCGCGCACGGTGTAGACCAGCCCCTGGTGCGCGTGCATCGCGCCCTTGGGTTTGCCGGTGGTGCCCGAGGTGTAGACCAGGATGGCCAGGTCCTGCGGCTTCACGGCGGCCACGCGCTGTTCCAGCGCCTGCGGGTGCTGCGCCAGGTGCTGGCGGCCGAGTTCGCGCAGGGCCTCCAGGCCGATCACCATGGGGTCGTGGAAGTCGCGCAGACCGTCCATGTCGAACACCACGATCTTCCTGAGGAGCGGTAGCAGGTGCCTAACCTCCAGCGCCTTGTCCAGCTGTTCGTCGTCTTCCACGAACAGCACGGTGGTGCCCGAGTCCTCGCTGAGGTAGTGCACCTGCTCGGCCGCATCGGTCGGGTAGATGCCGTTGGACACGCCGTTGGCGCTGAGCACGGCCAGGTCGCACAGCACCCACTCGACGTTGGTGTTGGAGAGGATGGACGCGGTCTCGCGCGCACCGAAGCCGATGGCCAGCAGGCCGTGGCCGATCTCGCGCACCGCCTGGCCGACCTGCGTCCAGGTCCAGCTGCGCCAGATGCCGAAGTCCTTCTGCCGCAGCCAGGTGTCGGGGCCGCGCTGCTGCACCGCGTTCCAGAAGATCGCGGGCAGGGTGTCGCCGGGCATGACCACCTCGGTCTGCGGGCGGATGGCGGAGAGGTCCCACAGGTAGCTCATGTGCTCATCTCCAGGTCTTCTTCTTTTTCCAGCGCCGGTCGGCGCGCACACCTTCGGCCTTCATGCCCAGGTAGAACTCCTTGATGTCCTCCTTCTCGCGCAGCCGGGCACAGGTGTCTTCCATCACGATGCGGCCGTTCTCCAGCACGTAGCCGTAGTCGGACGCATTGAGCGCCATGTTGGCGTTCTGCTCCACCAGCAGGATGGTGGTGCCGCGCTCGCGGTTGATGCGCACCACGATCTCGAAGATCTCCTTGGTCAGCTTGGGGCTGAGGCCCAGGCTGGGCTCGTCCAGCAGGATCAGATCGGGGTTGGCCATCAGCGCGCGGCTGATCGCCAGCATCTGCTGCTGGCCGCCGGAGAGCAGGCCGGCGTCCTGCGCGGCGCGCTCGCGCAGGATCGGGAAGTAGCCGAACACCAGTTCCATGTCGCGGGCCACGCCGTCGCGGTCGCTGCGGGTGTAGGCGCCCATCAGCAGGTTGTCCTTGACCGACAGCAGGGGAAACACCTCGCGCCCCTCGGGCACGTGCATCAGACCGCGCTGCACGATCAGTGCCGGGTCCTGCGCGGTGATGTCCTCGCCCTTGAACTCGATGCTGCCCTTGCGCGGGTCGATGATGCCGCTGATGGTCTTGAGGATCGTGGTCTTGCCGGCGCCATTGCTGCCCAGCACGGTGGCGATCTCGCCGCGCCGCACCTGCAGGCTGACGCCGCGGATGGCCTTGATGGGGCCGTAGGCGCTCTCGACGTTGAGCAGCTTGAGCACCGCGTTGTCGGTCACCGGAGCCGTCATGATGCCGCTCCCGCATGGTGCTCGCGGCGCAGGCTGGACACGTCGTCCACCGTGCCCAGATAGGCCTCGATCACGCCGGGGTGGCTCTGCACTTCGGCCGGCGTGCCGGTGGCGAGTTCCGCGCCCATGCTCATGGCCAGCACGCGGTCGGACACCTTGGAGACCAGGGTCATGTCGTGTTCCACCATCAGCACCGTGATGCCCAGCTCGTTCTTGATGTCGCTGATCCAGAACGCCATGTCTTCGGTTTCCTCCACGTTCAGGCCGGAGGACGGCTCGTCCAGGAGCAGCAGGCGCGGCTCGGTGCACAGCGCACGTGCCAGCTCCACCACCTTGCGCACGCCGTAGGGCAGGCCGGCCACCATCGATTCGCGGTGGTGCTGCAGGTCCAGGAAGTCGATCACCTGTTCCACCTTCTCGCGCGCGGCGATCTCGGCGGCGCGGGTCTTGCCGGTGAACAGCAGCTCGCTCCAAAGCCCGGTCTGCCGGTGCGTGTGGCGGCCGATCAGCAGGTTCTGCAGCACGGTGGCGTGTTCGAACAGCTCGATGTTCTGGAAGGTGCGCGCAATGCCCAGGCCCGCCACCTTGTGGGGCGGCAGGTCGGTCAGCTTCAGCGGGCCCTGGTGGCTGGCGAAATGGATCTCGCCGCTGGTGGGCGTGTAGATGCGGCTGATGAGGTTGAACACCGTGGTCTTGCCCGCGCCGTTGGGACCGATGAGGGTGAACACCTCGCCCTTCTTCACGTCGAAGCTCACCTTGTTGACGGCCAGCACGCCGCCGAAGCGCACGCTCAGGTCGCGGGCTGAGAGGAGGAGGTCGTCGTTCATTTCAGGCGGTCCGACTTTTGAAAACTCTTCTGCCGCTTGAACATGCCCTTGCGGTAGAACGGGAACAGCTGGAACCAGGTGCGCACCTTGAGCCAGCGGCCGTACAGGCCCATGGGCTCGAACAGCACGAAGGCGATCAGCACCGCGCCGTAGACCGTGCCCTGCAGTCCGGTGGACTGGCCGATGGCCTCGGGCAGGAAGTCCTTGGCCAGCGCGATCAGCTGCGGCATCACGATCAGGAAGATCGCGCCGAGGAAGGCGCCGTGGATCGAGCCCAGGCCGCCGATCACCACCATCAGCAGCAGGTCGATGGACTGGATGATGGAGAACTGGTCGGGCGAGAGGAACTGGATCTTGTGCGCGTACAGCGCACCGCCGATGCCGGCCAGCGCCGCCGAGAGCGCGAACGACAGCGTCTTGTAGCGGGCCAGGTGGATGCCCATGCTCTGCGCCGAGATCTCCGAATCGCGGATGGCCACGAAGGCGCGGCCGGTGGGAGCGCGCAGCAGGTTGACGATGGCCAGCGTGGCGCCCACGCAGAGCACCAGGCAGAGGAAATAGAAGCCTTCGGTGGAGTCGATGGTCCAGCCGCCGATGGCGGGCGGGTTGACCGGCAGGCCGGCGTTGCCCCCCGTCACATGTTCCCAGCGCGCCATGGCCTCTTCGACGATGAAGCCGAAGGCCAGCGTCGCCATGCCCAGGTAGATGCCCTTGACGCGCAGCGCCGGCAGGCCCACCACCATGCCCACTGCGGCCGACAGCAGGCCGGCGCAGGCGATGGACACAGGGAAGGGCCAACCCGCGTTGGTGAGCACGGCTTCGGTGTAGGCGCCGACGCCGAGAAAGGCCGCGTGCCCCAGCGAGAACAGGCCGGTGAAGCCGGCCAGCAGCATCAGGCCCAGGCCGACGATGGCGTAGATCAGCACGAAGGTCAGTTGCGCCAGCCAGTACTCGGGCAGGGCCCAGGGCGCAGCGGCGAGAAACAGGCCCAGCAGGCCGTACCAGAACACATGGCCGCCGTGCTTGGCCAGCCGGATGTCCTGGTCGTAATCGGTCTTGAAAATAAAGCGCATCGGGCCGGCCTCAGACTTTCTTGCGAAGCTTCTCGCCGAACAGCCCGTTCGGCTTGAGCACCAGCATCAGCAGCACCACGATGTAGGGCGCGATGTCCTTGAAGCCTTCGGGCAGGTAGAAGCCCGAGAGCGCCTCCACCACGCCGATCACGAGCCCGCCCACGATGGCGCCGGGCAGGCTGCCGAAGCCGCCCACCACCGCGGCCGGGAAGGCCTTGAGGCCGATGAAGCCCATGTTGGCGTGCACGAAGGTGATGGGAGCCAGCAGCAGGCCGGCAATGGCTGCGACGCCGGCCGCCAGGCCCCAGACCAGACCGTTGAGCCGCTTGACCGGGATGCCCATGTAGTAGGCCGCGAGCTGGTTCTGCGACGAGGCCTGCATGGCGATGCCCAGCTTGCTGTACTTGAACATCGCGAACAGTCCGCCGCAGAGCACCGCGGTCACGCCGATGATCACCAGCTGCTCGGCCGCCAGCACCAGGCCGCCCATGTTCAGCACCTCGCCCGCGTAGGGCACGGCCAGCGAGTGGGTGTCGGTGCCGATGTTGGGGATCATGGTGATCACGCCGCGCAGCACATAGCCCACGCCGATGGTCAGCATCACGATGGAGAAGGCCGGCTGGCCCAGGATGGGGCGGATCACCATGCGCTCCAGCAGCACGCCGAACAGCCCCATGCCGACGACGGCCGCCAGCACCGAGACCCAGAACGGAAACCCCAGCAGCGTCATGGTCAGCAGGCCGCCGAAGGCGCCCACCATCATCAGGTCGCCCTGCGCGAAGCTCACCGTCTCGGTGGCCTTGTAGATCAGCACGAAACCCAGGGCGATGAGTCCGTAGATGCACCCCTGGGCCACACCGCCGATCAGCAGTTGCAGCAGTTGCACGCACTGTCTCCTTTGTTGTTGTGGACACGGTGCGCTCCGATCTCTGTGGCGCGGGGTCCGGCTGTCGTGCGGGTTTTATATCGGCCTTGCCGCAAACCGGCGTCAGGGTAGACCCGAGCCCGAGTCGCGCAGGCGGCAGCATTTCATGGCTTTATTTTCAGCAAGCATATGCTTGGCAAAAATAGGGATTGCCCTTATGCTGACCGCATGAAGTCCATCCGCATCGGCGCCGGCCTCGGCTTTTATGGCGACCACTGGGAACCGGTGGTCGCGAGCATCGAACGCGGCGGGGTGCAGTTCATCGCCAGCGACCACCTGGCCGAACTCACGCTGGCCATCCTGCAGAAGGACCGCCAGCGCGACCCGGCGCTGGGCTACGCGCGCGATGTGGTGCCCATGCTGCTGCGGCTGTGGCCGCTGATGCAGGCGCGCGGCGTGCGCTTCGTGTGCAACGCGGGTGGTCTCAACCCGCTGGGCGCTGCGAAGGCGGTGCAGGCCGCGCTGGCGGCCAGGGGCATGGCGCCGCGCATCGCGGTGGTGACCGGCGACGACGTGCTGCCGCGGCTGCTCGACACCTCGGTGCCTGGCACCGCGCTGGCCCACCTGTTCACCGGCGAGCCGGTGTCGGCGGTGCGTGAGCGGCTGGTGTTTGGCAACGCCTACCTGGGCGCCGCGCCCATCGTGCGGGCGCTGGACCTGGGCGCGGACATCGTGATCACCGGCCGCGTGGCCGACGCCGCGCTGTTCCTCGGCCCCATCGCGCACCACCTGGGCTGGGACCTGAACGCCACCGGCACGACGGGGCTAAACAAACTGGCCCAGGGCCTGACCGTGGGCCACCTGCTCGAATGCTCGGGCCAGGGCAGCGGCGGCAACTTCGGCAGCCAGGGGGAGTGGAAAGACATCCCCGATCTCGCGCACATCGGCTACCCCATCGCCGAGGTGTGGGACGACGGCACGGCCCTGATCACCAAGGCGCCGGGCACCGGCGGGCGGGTCAACTTCGACACCGTGCGCCAGCAGCTGCTGTACGAGGTGCACGACCCGCACGCCTACCGCTCGCCCGACGTGGTGCTGGACATGGGGGGCATCCACCTGCACGACGAGGGCCAAGACCGCGTGCGCCTGACCGGTGCGCGCGGCGCTCCACCGGGCGACCGGCTCAAGGTGGTGGCGGGCTTTCGCGACGGCTTCAAGGCCGAGGTGACCTGGGGCTTCTCATGGCCCGATGCCTGGGACAAGGCACAGGCGGCCATCGACACCATCCGCAGCCAGCTGGCCGAGCGGCGCGTGCCGCACGAGGAGCTGTACATCGAATACCCCGGGCTGAACTCGGCGCACGGCCCGCTGGCCCCGCTGCCGCCGCCGGAACAGCTCCACCAGATGAACGAGGTCTGGACCCGGCTGGTGCTGCGAACGAACGTGAAGGCGGCCGCCGATGGCTTTGGTCGCCTGTTCCCCTGGATCGGCCTGAGCGGCCCGGCCTACACCTGCGGCTTCACCGCCCTGCACCACACCAGCGAGCTGCTGGGCATCTGGCCGACGCTGGTGCCGCGGGTCGAGGTGGAGCCGCAGGTGCAGGTCCGGTTGCTGGAGAACATGCCATGAACCGGGTGCGCATTCCTCTGGTCCGCATCGCCCACGCGCGCAGCGGCGACAAGGCCGACTGGGTCGACTTCGGGCTGTTCGCCTGGAACGCCGCCGGCTACCGAATTCTCGAACGCGAGGTGACGGCCGAACGGGTGCGCCAGCATTTCGCGCCCTGGCTGCCGGGCGAGGTGGACCGCTGGCCGCTGCCCAACATCCTGGCGCTCAAGCTGTTGCTCAAGGGCGCGCTGCAGGGCGGCGGCGCACGCAACCTGCGGCTGGACAACCTCGGCAAGGCGATGGCTGGGGCTTTGTTGCGGATGGAGATTGAGATATCCGAGGACGAGCTGCAGACGGCTCTGAATGAACGCCGGATCGGCTGGTGGGGAGATCTGTCATGAGCCCCGTCATCACCGAAATCGTCGACGACCTGCACATCGTCACGCTCAACCGCCCCGATGTGCGCAACGCCGTCGACGGCGACACCGCGCAGGCCCTGCACGCCGCCTTTCTCGCCTTCGAGGACGACCCGGCCGCCAGGGTCGCGGTGTTCCACGGCGCGCACGGCCACTTCTGCGCCGGCTGGGACCTGCAGCACGGCGCGCGGCTGGCGGCCTCGGGTGGCGCGTCGGGCCTGGGCACGCTGGACTTTCGTAGCGGCGACGCCCGCGCCATCGGCCCCATGGGCCCCTCGCGCCTGCGCCTCTCGAAGCCGGTCATCGCCGCGGTGGCCGGCGCGGCGGTGGCCGGCGGCATGGAGCTGGCGCTCTGGTGCGACCTGCGCGTGATGGAAGAGGACGCGTACTTCGGCGTCTACTGCCGGCGCTTCGGCGTGCCGCTGATCGACGGCGGCACGGTGCGCCTGCCGCGCCTGATCGGCATGGGCCACGCGATGGACCTGATCCTCACCGGCCGCCAGGTCGGGGCGGCCGAGGCGCTGCAGATGGGGCTGGCCAACCGTGTGGTGCCGAACGGGCGGGCGCGCGAAGCCGCGATCTCTCTCGCGCGCCAGTTGGCGGCGTTCCCGCAGGCCACGATGCGCGCCGACCGCGAGAGCGCGTACGCGCAGTGGGACCTGCCGCTGGGCGAGGCGCTGCAGCAGGAGTGGCAGCGGGGCCGGGCGCGCATCCCCGATGCGCTGGAGGGTGCGACGCGCTTCGCCAACGGCGAGGGCCGGCACGGCACCTTCTGAGCCGCGCCGATTGGCTCCCCGTCGGGCCGGCCGGCTGGCCATCATCCCGGCCATGAACGATCCGACTTCCCACGGCGCCGAGGTGCTGGTGCTCCAGCACCTGCACGAAGACGGCCCCGGCCACCTGGGCGACTGGCTGAATGCCCAGGGCGTGACCTGGCGTGTGCTCTGCACCGAGGCGGGCGAGGCCTACCCCGCGTCGGTGGCGGGCATCCGCGGGTTGGCGGTGCTCGGCGGCGCCTGGAGCGCCAACGACGACCGCCCTTCGCTGCGTCAGGCCGAGGCGCTGATCCGCGAGGCCGACGCGCTGGGCATTCCGGTGATCGGCCACTGCCTGGGCGGGCAGCTGATGGCGCGCGCCTTCGGCGGTCGTGTGCAGACCTTGGACACGCCGGAAATCGGCTGGCTGCCCATCCGCCACGACGGCAGCGATGCGGCGCGGGACTGGCTGGGTGGGGCGCCGGACGCGGTGGTCTACCAGTGGCACCACGACGGCTTCACCGAACTGCCGCCGGGCGCCCGGCCCATCGCCGGCTCGGCCGCCTGTCCGCACCAGGCCTTCGTGCTGCGCCAGCACCTGGCGATGCAGTTCCACATCGAGATCACCGAGCGCAAAGTGGAGGACTGGATCGCCGCACCCGGTGAAGGTTACGCACCGGCCTGCGCCGCGCATCCCGCCACCGTTCAGGCGCCTGCGGCCATGCGCACAGGCACCGGTGCCCACCTGGCCGCCAGCCAGGCGCTGGCAAATCGCATCTACGGCCGCTGGCGCGAACGCTGGCCGCGCTGAACAGCCTGTTGGCGCTCAGGCCATGCCGGCGGGCAGGCCCTCGCGCGGGATCGGGCGCGGGCGGCCTTCGTGGTCGATGGCCACGTAGGTGAGGCTGGCCTCGGTCACCTTGACGTACTGGCCCTGGGCCGAGAAGCGTTCGGCGAATACCTCCACCTGCACCGTGATCGAGGTGTTGCCCACGCGGGTGACGTGCGAGTAGAAGCTCAGGATGTCGCCCACGCGCACCGGCTGTTTGAAGATGAACTGGTTGACCGCCACGGTCGCCATGCGGCCCTTGACGTAGCGCGCCGGCAGCACGGCACCGGCCAGGTCGACCTGGGCCATGACCCAGCCGCCGAAGATGTCGCCGTTGCCGTTGGTGTCGGCGGGCATGGGGATGACCTTGAGCACCAGCTCGCGGCCTTGGGGCAGTTCGGTGTGGGGGCGGGGGCTTGATTCGGTGGACATGGGCACAATCTCTGGAAAACTCCCACGATTGTCCCGCATGCGCCCCTCGTCCGTCTCCCGGGCCGGCTACTCCCTGCCCGCCGCCGACAGCAGCCCCAAGACGCCCCGTTCCGACTGGGCGACGCTGCGCCGCCTCTTCCCCTACCTGTGGCAGTACAAGTGGCGCGTCGTCGCCGCGCTGGCCTTCATGGTGGCGGCCAAGGGCGCCAACGTCGGCGTGCCGCTGCTGCTCAAGGAGCTGGTGGACGCGATGACTATCCAGCCCGGCAGCGCCCTGGCGCTGCTGGTGGTGCCGCTGGGCCTGATCGTGGCCTACGGCCTGCTGCGCCTGTCCACCAGCGTGTTCACCGAGCTGCGCGAACTGGTGTTCGCCAAGGCCACCGAAGGCGCCACGCGTTCCATCGCGCTGCAGGTCTTCGGTCACCTGCACGCGCTCTCGCTGCGCTTCCACCTGGAGCGCCAGACCGGCGGCATGACGCGCGACATCGAGCGCGGCACCCGCGGCGTGCAATCGCTCATTTCGTATTCGCTCTACAGCATCTTCCCGACCCTGATCGAGGTGGTGTTCGTGCTCACGCTGCTGGGCACGAAGTTCGACATGGGCTACGTCTGGATCACGCTGGTGGCGCTGGTGCTTTACATTGCCTTCACCGTGGTTGTGACCGAATGGCGCACCAAATACCGCCGCGAGATGAACGAGCTGGAATCGACCAGCCAGACCAAGGCCATCGACTCGCTGCTCAACTACGAAACGGTCAAGTACTTCAACAACGAGTCCTTCGAGGCGCGGCGCTACGACGACGCGCTGGAGAAGCTGCGCAAGGCGCGCATCAAGAGCCAGACCACGCTGTCTCTGCTGAACACCGGCCAGCAGCTGGTGATCGCGGTGGCCCTGGTGCTGATGCTCTGGCGCGCCACCCAGGGCGTGGTGGACGGCCACATGACCCTGGGCGACCTGGTGATGGTCAACGCCTTCATGATCCAGCTCTACATCCCGCTGGGCTTCCTGGGCGTGCTCTACCGCGAGATCAAGCAGAGCCTGACCGACCTGGACAAGATGTTCGTGCTGCTGGAGAAGGAGCGCGAGATCGCCGACGCGCCGGACGCCTTGCCGCTGGTGCTGGACGGGCCGCCCGCGGTGCGGTTCGAGAACGTGCGTTTCGCCTACGAGCCGGCGCGCGAGATCCTGCACGGCATCAGCTTCGAGATTCCGGCCGGCAAGACAGTGGCGGTGGTCGGGCCTTCGGGCTCGGGCAAAAGCACGCTCGCGCGCCTGCTCTACCGCTTCTACGACGTGTCCGGTGGCGAAATCTCGATCAACGGCCAGGACATCCGCCGTGTCACCCAGTCCAGCGTGCGCCAGGCCATCGGCATCGTGCCGCAGGACACGGTGCTGTTCAACGACAGCATCGAATACAACATCCTCTACGGCCGGCCTGATGCGGGCCACGACGCGGCGGTGGAGGCGGCCAAGGCCGCGCACATCCACAGCTTCATCGAGAAACTGCCCAAGGGCTACGCCACCACGGTGGGCGAGCGCGGTCTGAAGCTGTCAGGCGGCGAGAAGCAGCGCGTGGCGATTGCGCGCACGCTGCTGAAGAACCCGCCCGTCATGATCTTCGACGAGGCCACCTCGGCACTCGATTCGGCCAACGAGCGCGCCATCCAGGCCGAGCTCAAGAGCGCGGCGCGCAACAAGACCTCGCTGGTGATCGCGCACCGGCTGTCGACGGTGGTCGATGCGCACGAGATCCTGGTGCTGGTGCACGGCGAGATCGTCGAGCGCGGCACACACGCCGATCTCGTTGCTAAGGGAGGCACCTACGCCGGCATGTGGGCGCTCCAGCAGTCGGGCGCCGATTAAGGCAACATCTTCCCGGTCTGTTCGTACCGGCTGTGCCAGCTCAGTGCTTCTTCCAGCAGGTGCGGCGTGTGCATGCCCGCGTGGCCGGCCTTGGCGTGGGCCTCGCTGCGCTCCACGTAGTCGAGCAGCGCGGGCTTGAAGTCGGGGTGGGCGCAGCGTTCGATGATCAGGCGCGAGCGCTGGCGAGGTGAGAGACCGCGCAGGTCGGCCAGGCCCTGTTCGGTCACGACGATCTGCACGTCGTGTTCGGTGTGGTCCACGTGGCTGACCATGGGCACGATGCAGCTGATGCTGCCGCCCTTGGCGGTGGACGGCGTCATGAAGATCGAGAGGTAGGCGTTGCGCGCAAAGTCGCCCGAGCCGCCGATGCCGTTCATGATGCGCGTGCCCATCACGTGGGTGGAGTTCACGTTGCCGTACAGGTCGGCCTCGATCATGCCGTTCATGGCGATCAGGCCCAGGCGGCGGATCACCTCGGGGTGGTTGCTGATCTCCTGCGGCCGCAGCACGATGCGCTCGCGGTAGAAGTCCAGGTTTTCGGTGAACTCCTTCATCACCTCGGCCGAGAGCGAGATCGCGGTCGACGAGGCCATGCGCATCTTCCCGCTCTTGAGCAGCGCGAGCATGCCGTCCTGCAGCACCTCGGTGTAGCCCTGCAGCCCGGTGAACGGGCCGTCGTTCAGGCTTTCCAGCACGGCGTTGGCGATGTTGCCCACGCCCGATTGCAGCGGCAGCAGGTCCTCGGGCAGGCGGCCTTGCCTGACTTCGTTCTGGAAGAAGTCCATCAGGTGGCCGGCGATGCGGCGTGAGGCCTCGTCGGGCGCCGAAAAACGGGTGTCGCGGTCGGGCAGATTCGTTTCCACCACGGCGATCACCTTGGCCGGGTCGCAGTGCAGGTAGGGCGTGCCGATGCGGTCGCCAGCGTGCAGCATGGGGATCGGCTTGCGGTGCGGCGGGCGCTCGGTGCCGTAGTAGATGTCGTGCATGCCTTCCAGCGCCAGCGGATGGCCGTGGTTGACCTCCAGGATCACCTTGGCGGCCTGGTCCAGCCAGGTCTTGTTGTTGCCCACCGAGGTGGCCGGTATCAGGCGGCCGTCTTCGAGGATGCCGGCGACCTCGATCACCGCGACGTTCAATTTGCCGAGGAAGCCGAACCACACGTACTGCGCCACGTGCGAGAGGTGGATGTCGGTGTAGGCCATCTCGCCAGCGTTGATGCGGGCCCGGCA
Source organism: Hydrogenophaga pseudoflava (assembly GCF_031020795.1). GTDB lineage: Bacteria > Pseudomonadota > Gammaproteobacteria > Burkholderiales > Burkholderiaceae_C > Hydrogenophaga > Hydrogenophaga pseudoflava_A. The sequence goes on along the minus strand of NZ_JAVHJP010000003.1, from coordinate 479,432 downwards.
GGTCGGGTCGGACTGGTAGGGCAGGCGCATGTCCATGCCGCCCACCCTGGCCAGGGCGCCGTCGAGTTCGGGCGCTGTGGAGGCGCCTGTCCACAGGCCGATGCGGAACGCCTGCCCGGCGTCGTGCTGCTGCTGGATGTGCCGGGCCAGGGCCTGCGGCACCAGCTTGGGGTAGCCCGCGCCGGTGAAGCCGCTCATGCCGACGTGGTCACCGTGGTGGATGAGGGCGGCGGCCGCGTCGGCCGACATGATTTTCTGGCGCAGGCCGGCATGGGCGATGCGGGACGGGTGGACGGCGGGCGGGTTCTGGGTCATGGGTGTGGTTTATTAGGGTAAACCCTAGTTTTGTCTATCGTAACGGAAGAGGGACTCCGGCGATCCTCGGAAAAACAGGGGGATGTGCGCTCATGCACGGCGCGCATAATCCGCCGCCATGGAAACCAAGTGGCTGGAAGATTTCGTGAGCCTGGCAGAGACGCGCAGCTTCAGCCGCTCTGCGCAGCTGCGCCACGTCACGCAACCCGCGTTCTCGCGCCGCATCCAGTCGCTCGAAGCCTGGGCCGGCACCGACCTGGTGGACCGCTCGTCCTACCCCACGCGCCTGACCGCAGCCGGCCAGGTGCTGTACGAGCAGTCGCTGGAGATGCTGCAGTCCCTGCAGAGCACGCGCGCCATGCTGCGCGCCCACACCGCGGCGGCGCAGGACGTGATCGAGTTCGCCGTGCCGCACACCCTGGCCTTCACCTTCTTCCCGGCCTGGCTCTCCAGCCTGCGCGAGAGCTGCGGGCCGATCAAGAGCCGGCTGATCGCCATGAACGTACACGACGCGGTGATGCGCCTGGTCGAGGGCAGCTGCGACCTGCTGATCGCCTACCACCACGCCTCGCAGCCGATCCAGCTGGATGCCGCCCGCTACGAGATGCTGCCGCTGGGCCGCGAGACCCTCTCGCCCTACGTCAAACCCAACGAGCAGGGCGAGCCGATGTTCCGCCTGCCCGGCACCACGCCGCACCCGCTGCCCTACCTGGCCTATGCGCCGGGCGCCTACATGGGTCGCGCGGTCGAGCAGGTGCTCAAAAGCAGCCCGACACCGGTGCACCTGGACCGCATCTACGAAACCGACATGTCCGAGGGCCTGAAGGCCATGGCGCTGGAAGGCCACGGCATCGCCTTCCTGCCGGCCAGCGCGGTGCGGCGCGAGCTGCGCGCCAAGCGCCTGGTGAGCGCGGGCGAGGGGCTGGACACGACGCTGGACATCCGCATCTACCGCGAGCGCCCCGGCACGCGCAAGGCCAAGGGCTCGGTGGACGCGTTCTGGAACGACCTGGAGCGCCACCTGGCGACCCACAGCAAGTAGTCCGCGCGGGGGTGGGAAAATCGGGGGATGACCACCGAAACGATCACCATCACCCGCCCCGACGACTGGCACCTGCATGTGCGCGACGGCGCTGCCCTGAACACCGTCGTGCCGCACACGGCGGCCCAGTTCGGCCGCGCGATCATCATGCCCAACCTCAAGCCGCCGGTGACCACCGCGGCCCAGGCCACGGCCTACGCCGCGCGCATCCGCGCCGCCGTACCGGCCGGCGTGGCCTTCGAGCCGCTGATGACGCTGTACCTGACCGACAACCTCCCGGCCGACGAGATCGCCCGGGCCAGAGACGCCGGCGTGGTGGCCTGCAAGCTCTACCCGGCCGGTGCCACCACCAACAGCGACGCGGGCGTGACCGACATCCGCAAGACCTACAAAACCCTGGAAGCCATGCAGAAGGCCGGCGTGCTGCTGCTGGTGCACGGCGAAGTCACCAGCCCCGACATCGACCTGTTCGACCGCGAGGCGGTGTTCATCGAGCAGCAGCTCGAGCCGCTGCGCAAGGACTTCCCGGGCCTGAAGATCGTGATGGAGCACATCACCACCAAGGAAGCGGCGCAGTACGTGGCCGAGGCCGACGCCAACCTGGGCGCCACCATCACCGCCCACCACCTGCTCTACAACCGCAACGCCATCTTCACCGGCGGCATCCGCCCGCACTACTACTGCCTGCCGGTGCTCAAGCGTGAAACCCATCGCCAGGCCCTAATGGCCGCGGCCACGGGAGGCAATGCCAAATTTTTCCTCGGCACCGACAGCGCGCCACACCCGGCCCACCTGAAGGAACACGCCACCGGCTGCGCCGGCTGCTACACCGCCCACGCCGCGATCGAGATGTACGCCGAGGCCTTCGAGGCCGCGGGCGCGCTCGACAAACTCGAAGCCTTCGCCAGCTTCAACGGCCCGGCCTTCTACGGCCTGCCGCGCAACACCGGCACCATCACCCTGCGCAAGCAGAGCTGGACGCCGCCCGAGAGTTTTGCGTTTGGCGAGGCCGAGCTCAAGCCGCTGCGCGCAGGCGAAGCGCTGCCCTGGCAACTGGTGGGCTGAGCGGGCATGTGCGCCGTCGGCAACGCCGTCGCCGGCTGGCCCGCGCCCGACTGGTCGCAGCCCTGGAACGCGCCTTTTGCCCATGACGGCGCAGCGGTGCGCGCGACCTGCGAGCAGGGTGCGCCGCTGCCGCAAGCACTGACGCGGCACCTCGGTGCGGCCGGCCCGTGCTTCGTGCCGCAGTCTGAACTGCCAGAGGGGCTGGCCTACGAGCAGTTCATTTTTGAGCATGGTGCTGTGCCCACGCGCGAGGGCCTGCACGACTTCTTCAACGGTCTGGTCTGGGCGCGTTTCCCCGACACCAAGCGCCTGCTCAACCGCCTGCAGGCGGCCCAGATCGCCCAGGCCGGTGTGGGCCAGGTGCGCGGACCGGTGCGCGATGCGATCACGCTGTTCGACGAAAACGCCGTGCTGCTCCAGGCACCCGACGCGATCTGGGACGCGCTGACCGCGCGCGAGTGGACCCGGCTGTTCGTGGATCTGCGGCCCCTGTGGGCGCAGGTCCGGCTGGTAGCTTTCGGGCACGCGCTGCTGGAGAAGCTGGTGTCGCCCTACAAGTCCATCACCGGGCATGTCTACCGTGCGCCCGTGCCCGCCGCCCTGGGGGCCGATGTGGTGGCCTGGGACCGCTGGCTGGCGGCGCGCCTGACTGCGGCCGAACTGGCCTCCAAACCCTTCACCCCGCTGCCTGTGCTGGGGGTGCCGGGCTGGTGGCCGGCGAACCAGGACCCGGCGTTCTACGACGACGCCTCCGTGTTCCGGCCACCCCGAAACGCCACCGCCCATCCGACATGACTCTTCCTGCCGCGCCCTCCTGGTCCCATCTGAACCTCGCGCAGGGCGCCGACCGCGCCACCCTGGCCGCGCACTTCCGCGAGACCGGCGTGCGCGACGTGGAGTGCCTGTTCGCCGACGTCACCGGCTACCCGCGCGGCAAGCTCATGCCCGCCGCGAGCTTTGCCGGCGGGACCGAGCTGCGCATCTGCCAGGCGATTCCCATGCAGTGCGTCACCGGCGACTACAGCTACGACCCCATCTTTCCCGACAGCGACCCGGATGTGCGCCTGGTGCCCGACCTGGCCACGCTCAAGCGCTCGCCCTGGGCCAGCGTGCCGCGCTACCTGGCGGTGCACGACTGCCTGGAACTGGACGGCAGCCTGTGCGAGTTCGCGCCGCGCTCGGTGCTGAAGAACGTGTTGGCGCGCTATGCGGCCAAGGGCCTGAGCCCCGTGGTCGCGCCCGAGATCGAGTTCTATCTGACGGCTGCCATGAGCGACCCGGCGCAGCCGCTGGCCTCGCCCACCGGCCGGGGCGGGCGGCCCGAGGTCGGCCAGTCGGCCTTCAGCCTGAATGCGCTCAACGAACTGGCGCCGTTCTGGGACGCCTTCCACGCCGCCATCGACGGCCTGGGCATCCGCGCCGACACCTGGCTGCACGAGGTGGGCGAGAACCAGTACGAGATCAACCTGCTGCACGGCGACCCGGTGGCGGTGGCCGACCAGGCCTTCCTGTTCAAGACCGCGGCGCGCGAGATCGCACTGCAGCATGGCCTCAACGCGGTCTTCATGGCCAAGCCCATCGCAGGGCAGGCCGGCAGCTCGATGCACCTGCACCAGAGCGTGGTGGACCCGCAGGGCCGCAACGTGTTCAGCAACGCCGACGGCTCGGCCAGCGAGGCCTTCTTCCACTACATCGGCGGCCTGCAGGCCTGCACGCCCGACCTGATGCTGGTTTACGCGCCCACCGTCAACAGCTACCGCCGCTACGTGGCCGGCAGCCAGGCGCCGACCAATGTGCAGTGGGGCCACGACAACCGCACCGCCGGCCTGCGCGTGCCGGTCAGCGGGCCGGCCGCGCGCCGGGTGGAGAACCGCCTGGCCGGCGCAGACGCCAACCCGTATCTCGCCATCGCGGCCACGCTGGCGGCCGGGCTGGCCGGCATGGAGGAACGGCTGGCGCCGTCCGAGCCGGTGGTGGGCAACGGCTACCACCAGGCGCGCAGCCTGCCGCGAACCTTTGACGCCGCGCTGGATCAGATGGCGCACAGCCGGCACGCGGTGCGGCTGCTGGGCGAGCGCTTCGTGCGCGGCTACCTCGCGGTCAAGACGCTGGAATACGACCATTTCCTGCGCGAAGTCACGGCCTGGGAACGGCGGTACCTGCTGCCCCAGGTCTGAACACATCTTGAAACGGGGCCGGCCCACCCCCACTATCATCCGACCCTCTTTCCCACGGAGCCTCCATGAAACGCATCTTCCTGTTCGTTCTGACCAACGTCGCCGTGATGGCGGTGCTGATGGTCACCTCGCGCCTGTTGGGTGTGGACCGTTACCTCACGGCCAATGGCCTGAACATGACGGCGCTGGCGGGCTTCTCGCTGATCATGGGCTTCGGCGGCGCGACCATCTCGCTGCTGATGAGCAAGACCATGGCCAAGATGAGCACCGGCGCGCGCGTGATCAACCAGCCGCAGACCGCCGACGAGGCCTGGATCGTGCAGACGGTGCAGAACTTCGCACAGAAGGCCGGCATCGGCATGCCCGAAGTGGCCATCTACGACGGCGCGCCCAACGCCTTCGCCACCGGTGCCTTCAAGAACTCCGCCCTGGTCGCCGTGTCCACCGGCCTGCTGCAGAACATGACGCGCGAAGAAGTCGAGGCCGTGATCGGCCACGAGGTGGCGCACGTGGCCAACGGCGACATGGTCACCATGACCCTGATCCAGGGCGTGATGAACACCTTCGTCGTGTTCCTCAGCCGCGTGATCGGCTACGCGGTCGACAGCTTCCTGCGCCGCGGTGATGATCGCGACAGCGGCCCCGGCATCGGCTACATGGTCACCACCATCGTGTTGGACATCGTGCTCGGTTTCGTGGCGGCCATCATCGTGGCCTGGTTCTCGCGCCAGCGCGAGTTTCGCGCCGACGCCGGTGCGGCCCAGCTGATGGGGCGCAAGCAGCCGATGATCAACGCCCTGGCCCGCCTGGGCGGCCTGTCCGCCGGCGAGCTGCCCAAGACCATGCAGGCCTTCGGCATCACCGGCAACCTGGGCAAGCTGTTCTCCACCCACCCGCCGATGGAAGAGCGCATCGCTGCTCTTCAAAATCTGTGACCGCCAGTCATTGGTCCAACAAAAAACGCGACCCGAGGGTCGCGTTTTTTGTTTTGGGCGGGTGCTTCAGCGGTAGTAGCGGTCCCACTGCTCGTCGTCGCGGTCGCGCCAGTGACGGTTGTCGTGACGGTACGGGCGCTGGCCGCCGATGCGCACCACTTCCGGCGCGTTCGACGCCTGCGGGCGGTAGCCGGAGCCATAGCCCGGGCCATAGGCCGGAGCGGCGCCCACCGGCATCACGCTGACGGGCACCCAGCGGCCCGGGTCCTGGGGCATCTGGGTGCTGTACTGTCGGCCCGCATATTCGTAGACCACGTTGTAGGCCACGACGCGGTTTTCCATCACGTTCTGCGTGCTGCACTCCTGCACGGTGCGGGTGTGCGACTGCCCCTTGCCTTCGATCTTGTTGCCCAGGATGGCGCCGCCGAACAGGCCGATGGCGGTCGCTGCGGCGCGGCCGTTGCCGTCACCGATGGCGTTGCCCATCGCACCGCCGGCGATCGCGCCCATGATGGCGCCGGCTCCGGAGGTGCGGGCCGGCTCCCGCACGGTCACGTTCTGGCAGACCTGCTGCGGCACGGCGACTTGCTGGATCACCGGGGTGCTGCTGAGCACGCGGCCTCGTTCGTCCTGCGCCTGCGCGGCGCTGGTGCCGGCGAGGGCCATCACGCCGGACAGGACGGGGATCAGGAGGGAACGGGGGGAGGAGTTCATGGAGGTCTCCGTGGGTTGAAGGAGCCTCCACTGTGCGGGGCTTGTGTCAAGCCGCACCGCACCCGGTGTAAAGCTGGCGAGCCAGTTGTAACCAGCGGTGTTCAGCCGCCGAGGATGGCCTGGCCGACCGCTTCGGCGACCTTGATGCCGTCCACCCCCGCCGACAGGATGCCGCCCGCATAGCCCGCGCCTTCGCCGGCCGGGTACAGGCCGCGCGTGTTCAGGCTCTGGAAGTCCTCGCCGCGCGTGATGCGCAGCGGCGAGCTGGTGCGGGTCTCCACGCCGGTGAGCATGGCGTCGGGCATGTCGTAGCCCTTGATCTTGCGGCCGAACGCCGGCAGCGCCTCGCGCATGGCCTCGATGGCGTAGGCCGGCAGGGCCGGGGCCAGATCGCCCAGCTTCACGCCCGGTTTGTACGAGGGCAGCACCTCGCCGAAGGTGGTGGACGGTGTGCCCGTGAGGAAGTCGCCGACTTTCTGGCCTGGCGCCTCGTAGCTCTGTCCGCCCAGCTCGAAGGCTCGGGCCTCCAGCCGGCGCTGCAGCACGATGCCGGCCAGCGGGTGGGTCTGTCCTTGGGCGGCCAGGGACTCGGCCTCTTTCGCGAAGCGCGCGCCGTCGGCGTCGCCGAAGGCGGCGGTCCACATCGGCAGGTCCTGCGGGAAGTGCGTCGGGTAGTCGGCCAGGTCGATGCCGACCACCATGCCGGCGTTGGCGTTGCGCTCGTTGCGCGAATACTGGCTCATGCCGTTGGTGACCACGCGGCCGGGCTCGCTGGTGGCGGCGACCACGGTGCCACCCGGGCACATGCAGAAGCTGTAGACTGCGCGGCCGTTCTTCGCGTGGTGCACCAGCTTGTAGTCGGCCGCGCCCAGCAGCGGGTGGCCGGCATGCCGGCCCCAGCGCGCACGGTCGATGACGCTCTGCGGGTGTTCGATGCGGAAGCCCACCGAGAAGGGCTTCGCTTCGAGGAACACGCCCGCGTCGTGCAGCATGGCGAAGGTGTCGCGCGAGCTGTGACCCAGCGCGAACACCGCGTGGCGCACCGGCATGTCGATGGTGTCGCCGGTGTCCAGCCGCCGCACACGCAGGCCGGCCAGTCGCTGCACGCCATCCCCGGACGGTGCCAGCGCCACCCCCGTCACCTGGTGCTGGAAGCGGATGTCACCGCCCAGCGCCACGATCTTCTCGCGCATTGCCTCGACCACTTTCACCAGCTTGAAGGTGCCGATGTGCGGGTGCGCCTGGTACAGGATTTCCGGCGGCGCACCAGCGTCGACGAACTCGTTCATCACCTTGCGGCCGATGAAGCGGGGGTCCTTGATCTGGCTGTAGAGCTTGCCGTCGGAGAAGAGGCCCGCGCCGCCCTCCCCATACTGCACGTTGCTCTGCGGGTTGAGCACCTTCTTGCGCCACAGACCCCAGGTGTCCTTGGTGCGTTCGCGCACCGGCTTGCCGCGCTCGAGCACGATGGGCCGCAGGCCCATCTGGGCCAGCGCCAGCGCGGTGAACAGGCCGCAGGGCCCCAGGCCGATCACCACCGGGCGCTCGGTCTCGTCGGCCGGCCAGCCCGCGGGTGCATGGCCGGGCGGGTGCCAGGCCATGTCGGGCGTGGGCTGGATGTGCGGGTTCTTCTCGTGCGGGGCCAGCAGGTGCGGCTCCTGGGAAGGGTCGGCCAGCGCCACGTCCACGATGTAGACCGCCAGCAGGTCGGCCTTGCGCGCGTCGAAGCTGCGCTTGAACACCGACAGCGTGGCGATGGCCTCGGGCGCCACCTTCAGCGCCTGGGCGGCCAGGCGTGTGAGGGCGGCCACCGGGTGTGGCGGCGGCACCCGGTCCTGGTCGGTTTCGGTGGGGGCGTCGGCGGCGCGGCGGTGCTCGGCGGGCACCTCGGCCAGAGGCAGTTTGAGTTCGGCGATGCGGATCATGGTCTCGTGGGGCTTGTGTTCATCAAGCAGCGAAGGCCGTTATTGTCGCTGGGCGCCTGACCACAATCGCTGTCGCTTAATTTACCCGGGTAAAATAATTTATCCGGGTAAAATAAACCATGTCCCAGACCTTCGACTCCTCCCATCCGCCGGCCACCAAACCCCTGTGGCGCATCTACCTCGTGTTCCTGGTGCCCATGGTGCTCTCGAACATCCTGCAGGGCCTCTCGGGCACGCTCAACGGCATCTTCATCGGCCAGATGCTGGGCACCCATGCCTTGGCCGCGGTCTCGGGCATGTTCCCCATCGTGTTCTTTTTCATCTCGCTGATCATCGGCCTGGGCGCCGGCGCCTCGGTGCTGATCGGCCAGGCCTGGGGCGCGCGCGAGCCGCACAAGGTCAAGGCCATTGCCGGCACGGCGATCACGCTGGGCGCAGTGATCGGCCTGGTGGCTGCGGTGGCCGGCACGGTGTTCGCGCGCGAAGCCATGGTGGCGCTGGGCACGCCGGCCGATGTGCTGGACGACGCGGTCTCCTACGCCCGCATGATGATGCTCTTCATGCCGCTGCTGCTGGTGTTCATCCTGCTCACCCAGTTGCTGCGCGGGGTCAGCGACACGGTTTCGCCGCTGCTGGCCCTGCTGCTGTCCACCACGGTGGGTCTGGCGCTGACGCCGCTGCTGATCAAAGGCTGGATCGGCCTGCCGCCCTTGGGCATTCGCAGCGCAGCACTGGCCGGCTTCGTCTCCACCGCCGCCGCGCTCCTGTTCCTGGGGCTGCGGCTGCACCGTCTCGGGCATGTGCTGGCGCCCGACCGGGAACTGCTGCACGCGCTGAAACTGGACCGGGTCATCCTGGGGAAGGTCATGCGCATCGGCCTGCCCACAGGCCTGCAGATGGTGGTGATCTCGCTGTCGGAACTGGTGATCCTGGCACTGGTCAACGGCCATGGCTCACAGGCCACGGCCGCCTACGGCGCGGTGACGCAGATCGTCAACTACGTGCAGTTCCCGGCGCTCTCGATCGCCATCACGGCGTCCATCCTGGCCGCGCAGACCATCGGCGCGGGGCGCATTGAACGCCTGACACCCATCCTCAGGACCGGGCTGGGCCTGAACGCCGCGCTCACCGGCGGCCTGGTGCTGCTGGGCTATGCCATTTCGGGCTGGGCGCTGGGTCTGTTCCTCACGCAGGACAGCGTGCATGCGCAGGCGCAGCACCTGCTGCACCTGATGCTCTGGAGCATTCTGGTGTTCGGCTTCCAGGCCGTGGTCGGCGGCATCATGCGGGCCAGCGGCGACGTGCTGGTGCCGATGGCGATCTCGGTGTTCTGCATCCTGGGAGTGCAGCTGCCGGTGGCGTATCTGCTGGATGCGCGCCTGGGTCTGGAGGGCATCTGGATCGCGTTTCCAGTGGCCTATGTGACCATGCTGGTGCTTCAGAGCGGCTATTACCAGGCGGTGTGGCGGCGCCGCAAGATCAGAAAACTGATCTGAACAGGGATAATCGCGTCCGTGAAGCGCGCCAGACCGCCGCTGGCACGAGACCCGAAAGGGTGTGCTGGAGGAACGTCCGGACTGCACAGGACAGCGTAGGAGGTAACACCTCTCCACCGACCAGCCTGACGGGGCAACCCGAAGGGCCCTAAGGTGAGGATCAGAGCAACAGAGACGAGTCCGGTGGGAGTGCCGCAAGGCAGACCAGCCGGGGTGAAACGGGCAATCTCTACGCGCAGCAATACCAAATAGGCCAGCGTTGATGTGGTTCCGCGGAGCTGGCGGGTAGGTAGCACCGAGCCGGGTGGGCGACCCCCGGCCCAGAGGAATGGCGGTCACATCCGGGGCAACCCGGGTGCACAGAATCCGGCTTATCGGCGCGCTTCACACTTTATTCATTGGCCCAGCCGAGGCATCCGGCCCGTGCGCAAGGCATGCGACCAATCTGCGCGCTGGCGCAGGTCGGCCTGCTGCGCAGCTGACTCGTGGTCATAGGGCACGCTGACCAGTTCGCAGAACCACCGGCCGTTCCGCTTGTCGACGATGGCGTAACGCGCATCCGGACTCCCGTTCTCGATGCGGTGGTAGTTCGACTGCGGATATGGGTGGTCGTCGTCGTAGGCGGGCAGGCCCACGCTGCCCGGGTTGACGATGAGCAGGCCACGGTCGGTGCGAACCGACCGGGGCACATGGGAATGCCCGCAGGCCAGCAGCGTGATGTGTTGCGGAATCCGGCCGTCCAGGCGTTCCCGGACCTCGCCGGGCGTGGCCAGCCGCGCCTCTTCTCCCACCGGGGTTTCCAGCAGGTACTCGATGTCGCTGCGCGGACTGCCGTGGCACAGGGCCACGTCGCGGCCCACGCGCTCGGGCCAGACTTCGCCGCGGTGCAGGCGGGGATCGCACGGGTCGGCGTGGCTGGCCAGCCAGGACTTGTCGGCTTCGGCCAGCTGACCGCTGGTGTAGGCGTCCGACGCGTTCTGGCGCGCCAGCGGCTGGCGCAATACCTGCCGTTCGTGGTTGCCGGCCACATGCAGCCAGGGCAGGGGCCGCAGGCGACGGGCCGTCTCCTGCGGCAGGAGCGGGCCGCTGAGCGTGTCCCCCAGGTTCACGACCTCATCGACCTGGCGACGGGTGATGTCGTCGATGACAGCGTCGAGCGCGGCCAGGTTGCCGTGGATGTCGGAGACGAAGGCGATGCGCATGGGTGGCTGTGTTCTGGTTCAGGCGTTGAAGCCTCCCAGGCTCTGGATGTGTTCGACGTGCGCCAGCATGGAGCGCTTGGCCACCGGCCACAGACGCTCGGGCACGTCGTCGTAGGCGATCTTCACCCAGTCGTCCATGGTGCCGGCGGGCAAGGCCTGCATGGCGCGGGCCACCTTGGCTTCGCGCGCCAGCCGGTGGGCCTTGAGGTGGGCGATGGCCGCGCGCGCGCCGCCGTGTTCCGGCGCGGCGGGGTTGTCGGTGCTGCGCGGGTGGTCGCCCAGCACGTAGCCGTGCGCGGGCAGGATGAAGTGCACGCCGTGCTGCGCGCACAGGCGGTCCAGTTTGTCGAGTGAATCGAGGTAGTCGCCCATGTGGCCGTCGGGCGGGTCGATGACGGTGGTGCTGCCGTTGAGGATGTGGTCGCCGCTGAACAGCAGTCCGTCTTCTTCGAGCAGCAGGCAGAGGTGGTTGGCGGCGTGGCCGGGCGTGTGCACCACCTGCAGCGTGTGGGTGCTGCCGTCCTGGCCCTGCAGCACCAGGCGTTCGCCGTCGGCCAGCGCGCGCTCGGGCGTGAAGCGGCTGTTCTCGCGCGAGGTCGGGGCGCTGGGCAGGCCGAGGATGGGCGGACGGTCGCGGCCGGCGCCGGCACACAGCGCCTGCAGCCGGGGGGCGCCGGGCGAATGGTCGGGGTGCGAGTGGGTGCAGACGATGGCGCGGACGTCGCCGCCCGCGGCGCGCCACAGGCGTTCGATGTGCGCCGGCTCGTCCGGCCCGGGGTCGATCACGATGTGGCCGGTGGCCGGGTCGCCGACGATGTAGCTGTTGGTGCCGGGGCCGGTCATGACGCCGGGGTTGGGTGCGGTCAGCCGCATCACGTTCCGGAGCAGCGGTACCGGCCGCTCGGTCTGCCAGGCCAGCTCGTGCACGATCTGGCCGTCCGGGCTGACCAGGGCCAGTTCGCCGAAGGGTTGCTCATGCTCCATGTGGCGCGATTCGTGGCCGTTCATCAGGCCGGCACGCGGACAGCTGGTGAACAGCGGTTCATCGTTGACTGCACAAGCCTGCAACACCGAGTCCACCGTGGCATAGGCCTGCAGGCGTTCCAGCGTGCGGATGGTCGGGAAGATGATGAAGAACTGGCCGGCCGCATGGCGCGCCAGCGCGTCGGCCGGGCGCACCCACAGCGGCTCGAACTGCTCGGACTCGTCGGCCACAGGTCCCTGGCCTTCGGGCATGCGCGCGACCAGGAAGGGCACGTCGAAGCGGCGCGGCAGGTCGCGGTCGGTGACCCAGTGGGCGAGCACGAAGACCTCGGCGCCCGAGAGCGTCAGGCCTTGCCCGGCGCACTCCACGGCGAACGGGGCTTGGCGGTCGAGCGCGGCGATCTGCGCGGTGTTCAGGTGCGTGCCGTCGGACCGGCGCGCGAGCAGGATGCCCAGTTCCTCGAAGCTCTCGCGGATGGCCGCGATGGCCTGCGTCAGGTGCAGGTCGCTCTGCGTCGGTCGCCGCGTCGACCGGGCGTGGCTCTGCGCGTCGGCGGCGTCGATGCCGCCCCCGGGGAAGACGTAGGCACCGGGCGCGAAGCTGGCCGTCATCGAACGGCGCGTCATCAGCACCTCGATGCCTTGCGGTGTGTCGCGCAGCAGCAGCACGGTGGCGGCGGGGCGCACCGGGGCGGGTACGCGCTGGGGGTGGAGCAGTTGGGTGGGGCGGACCATGCGCACATTGTGCGGCGATGGCGCGGCAGGCGCTGTCGCGTCGGCCTCCCGGGTCTATGGGCCGGGTGCGAGCGCCGACATTTCGGCGGACAGACCCTGCCAGGCGATGTCGAAGCCCGGCGTCTGGCGCTGCGGTGGCAGCGGCGGCGTGCGCAGGGCCCAGTGGGTGCCGGCGACCACGCTGTCGATCACCGGCACGGGCACCTGGCTTTGCACGGCGGCGGCCATGCCGGCCAGGCCGGCGCCTCCCAGGATCACGGCCTGCACGCCGAGCTGGTGGGCGGCGTCGCGGCAGGCCTGGGCCAGCAGGCGGTGGGCGGCTGCGGGGTCGGCCGCGAGCTGTGCGCCGGTGGGAGCCACGGTGTGGATGCCGGCCAGCTGCTGCGCCTGGCCCAGGGCCTGCGCGAGTCGCTGCAGCATCGGTCCCCAGCGCTCGCCGCCGGTGACGATGGCGTAGCGGCCGTGGCGCGCGGCCTCGATGAAGGCGGCTTCGGCCAGGCCGGTGACGGGCGCGGGACTGGACTCGCGCAGCGCCATCAGGCCGGGGTCGCCGAAGCAGCCGATCAGCACCGCATCGGGCTTGGCGTCGGTGTCCGCCAGTGCTGCGGCCCAGGCGTCGAGCGCGGCGTGCGCGGCCACCGCATAGCTGGCTTCGTCGGCGATGTAGGGCGCGCCGAAGCGGGCGGTGATGGTGTGCACCGCCACATGCGATCCGGCCGCCGCCTGCACGTGCTGCTGCAGCAGCGCGCTGACCCGCTCCGAGGTATTGGGGTTGATGACCAGCAAACGTTTCATGAACCGAACAGCTCCAGCAGGTCCGGCGCGGCCTCCGGCGTGGACGTGAAACTAAGTTGTGACTCCAGCCGCTCCAGGTGCTCGCGCATCAGGCGCGCGGCTTCCTTGCCGTCGCGCAGCTGGATCGCGGCGAGCAGGGCGCGGTGTTCCTGGCAGCCGCAGGCGGTGGCGTCCTCGCGCACCTGGGCGTGCGGCGTGCTGTAGGCCATGAGGATGAGCGAGGTGCGGGAGACCAGCTCGCGCAGGATGCCGCCCAGGGTCTGATGCCCCGCGTGTTCGGCGATCTGCAGGTGGAAGTCGCCCGAGAGCCGGATCGCGCGGCGCATGTCGCCGGCCTTGCGTGCGGCCTCTTCGTCGCGGATGCAGGCCTTGAGCGCCTGGATCTGGGCGGCGGTGGCCTGGGCGATGAAGCGCTCCACCAGCAGCGGCTCGATCATGCGCCGCACCTCGAACACCTCGTGCGCCTCCTGCTCGCTGGGCTCCGCGATCGATGCGCCGCGGTTGGGCGTGAGCGTGACCACCTTCTCGTTGGCCAGCCGCACCAGCACCGGCCGGATGCGCGTGCGCGAGACACCGAAGGCCGCCGCCAGCCGGTCCTCCACCAGCTTGGTGCCGGGCGGCAGCTGGTGGTCGAGGATGGCCGAGACCATGCGCTCGTAGATCGCCTGGTCGGTGGGCGGCGCGGCAGCGGTCTTCATTTTTTCTTCAGCCACATGGCGAGGCCGACGGTAACGCCCATCACCGCGAACGAGACGACCGTCGTGACGGTGCCCAGTGCATAGATGGCCGGCGTGGTGACGGTGGCCGTCAGGCCCTGCAACTCCAGCGGCAGGGTGTTGACGTCGCCGATGGCCTGCGAGGTGCGGGCGATTTCGTCCCAGCTGAGTGTGAAGCCGAACATGCCGACGCCGACCACCGAGGGGCCGATCAGCGGCAGCACCACGTGGCGGAAGGTCTGCCAGGGCGTGGCGCCCAGGTCGCGGGCGGCCTCTTCATAGGCCGGGTTGAAGCGGTTGAACACCGCGAACATGATCAGCAGGCCGAAGGGCAGGGTCCAGGTGAGGTGCGCACCCAGTGCCGAGGTGAACAGGCCCAGCGCAGTGCCGTATTCCTCCAGCATGGTGGTGGCGCCCACCGCTTCCAGCAGCCATTTGAGTCCGCCGTCGAGCAGGCGGAACTGCAGGCCGATGCCCAGCGACACGATGATGGACGGCATGATCAGGCTGGCCACGGTCACGTAGAACAGCGTGTTGCCTCCGCGCAGCTTTTTGCGGAAGGCCAGGCCGGCCAGCACGGACAGCACAACGGTGAAGGCCATGACCACCGCGCCCAGCATCAGCGAGCGGGTGAAGGCGGCACCGATGTCCACCGTGCCCAGGCCCTCGGCGAGCTGGCGGAACCAGTGCAGCGACCAGCCGCGCATGGGGAAGGTGAGGCCGCCTTCCGGCCCCTGGAAAGAGAGCACGAAGATGACGGCCATCGGGCCGTACATGAACAGCACGAAGAGGGCAAAGACCACCGCCAGCGGCCAGAAGCCGGCGGCACGCGCATCGGAGACTCGGGCTTGCATGGTCAGAGTTCCTTTCTGATGTCCACCAGCCGGGTCAGGCCCCAGATGATCATGAGCACCACCGCCAGCAGGATCACCGCGTTGGCCGCGGCCAGCGGGAACTGCAGGTACGAGGTCTGCACCTGGATGATCTTGCCGACCGAGGCGATCTGCTGGCCGCCCATGACGCCGATGGTCACGAAGTCGCCCATGACGATGGTGATGACGAAGATCGAGCCGATGATGATGCCGGTCTTGCACAGCGGCACGATCACGTTCCACAGCGTCTGCCAGGCGCTCGCTCCGGCGTCGCTGGCGGCTTCGAGCAGGCTGCGGTCGATGCGCATCATGCTGTTGAAGATGGGCACGATCATGAACATGGTGTAGAGGTGCACGAAGGCCAGCACCACCGAGAAGTCGGAGAACAGCAGCCATTCGACGGGCTGGTCGATCAGTCCGATGCCCTGCAGGCTCTGGTTGACCAGGCCGTTGCGGCCCAGCAGCGGCACCCAGGAAATCATGCGGATGACGTTGGACGTCCAGAACGGCACGGTGCAGAGCACGAACAGGGCGGTCTGCATGCCCGAGGACCGCACGTGGAACGCCAGGAAGTACGCCACGGCAAAACCCAGCACCAGCGTGATCAGCCAGACCAGGAAACTGAACTTCAGCGTGGACAAATAGGTCGAGAGCGTGACGCAGAAGTCACCGTGTTCGGTGAGCGTGGAGCAGCCCTCGAAGATGGACAGGTAGTTGCGGACCGTGAAGGCTGGCAGCAGTTCGTACTCGTTGAAGTCCCAGAAGCTGACCATCAGCACGAGGCCGAGCGGGATCAGGAAGAACAGCACGAACACCAGCGTGTACGGCGTGGCCTGCCACCAGGCGGGCACGGTGCGGTTGGGGCTGTCGGTGACGGTGACCGTCACGGCGGTGTTCGTGCTCATGGGCTCAGAGGGCGGGGTGATCAGGCCGCGACGAATTCATTCCACTTGCGGACCATGTACTCGTTCTCGTCCATGACCGCGTTCCAGCAGGCGATGCCGCCCATGCGCTGCTCGTAGCTGCCGCCGTCGCGCACCGCACCGGCCTTGGCCAGCACGTCGCCGTTGGGGCTCTTGATGTCCTGCGTGGCGGCCTTGCCTTCCATCCAGTAGGCCCACTCGTAGGCTTCCATCTTGGCCTTGGCGGTCTCCAGCACGGCGCTGTAGTAGCCCTGGCGGTTGAGGTAGGCGCCGGCCCAGCCGTCGAGGAACCAGTTGATGAACTCGTAGGCGCCGTCGAGCTTGCGGCCCGACAGGGTGGCCGGCAGGCCGAAGCCGGCGGCCCAGGCGCGGTAGCCTTCCTTGAGCGGCTGGAAGTTGCACGCGATGCCCTTGGTGCGCACGGCGGTCACGGCCGGGCTCCACATGGACTGGATCACCACCTCGCCCGAGGCCATCAGGTTGACCGACTCGTTGAAGTCCTTCCACAGCGCGCGGAACTGGCCGGCCTTCTTGGCCTCGATCAGGGTCTTGATCGTCAGGTCGATCTCGGCCTTGGTCATGTTGCCCTTGTCAGCGTACTTGTGGATGCCCATGGCTTCCACCACCATGGCCGCGTCCATGATGCCGATGGACGGAATGTTCAGGATCGCAGCCTTGCCCTTGAACTCGGGGTTGAGCAGTTCCTTCCAGCTTTCGATCGGGCGCTTGATCAGGTCGGGGCGGATGCCCAGCGTGTCGGCGTTGTACACGGTGGGGATCAGGCTCATGAACTGGGTCGGGCTCTTGGCGAAGACCTTGCTCTTCTCGCCTTCCAGGAAGATCACCTTCTTGGGCGCGGTGCCCTGGTCGCCCACGGCCTTGCCACCCACCGTGCCGGTGGTGAACAGCGACGTGATCTTGTCCGCGTTCTTGATCTTCTTGACGTCGATGCCCTTGAGGTTGCCGGTGGGCACGATCTTCTTGAGCGAGAAGTACTCGGTGTCGATCAGGTCGAAGCTGTTGGGCGCGGTGACGGCACGCTTGGTCACGTCGTCGGTGGTCACGGCCACGTACTGGATCTTGATGCCGGTGTCCTTCTCGAACTTTTCGGCGATGGTCTTGTCCTGGTTCACCGCGGTGCCCAGGTAGCGCAGGGTGATCTTCTCCTGCGCGTGCACGCTCGGGGCGAGGCCGCTGGCCAGGATGCCAGCGAGGCCGGCGGTGCCTTGCAGCAGGCTGCGGCGCGACAGGCCTTCTTGCGGGAGATCGGTGGGATCGGACATGGAGAACTCCTTGGGTTCAGGTGGTGAGGGACGGGGAAAGGGAAACGGGCGGGCTCAGGCGGCCAGGGCATGCGCCTGGGCCGGATTCCAGCTCAGGTCGGCGCGCTCGCCGGTGGTCCAGGGACGGTCGACGAAGCTGGCTTCGGGCAGCATCACGGACACACCACGGTCGGCGCCGTCGCCGTCAAGCTGCAGGCCCAGCAGCACGTAGGTGCCCTGGTACTCCACGTCGCTCACGGTGGCGGTCCAGCCGGTGCTGCCGGCCTCGGTCAGGCGGATGTGGTCGTTGCGCACGGCGACCTTCCCGTCGGCGGTCTGCAGCACGTTGTGGCCGCCCATGAAGCGGGCCACGAACTCGCTGGCCGGCCGGTTGTAGACGGTGTGGGGCGGTCCGGCCTGTTCGATGCGGCCGTGGTTCATGACCACCATGGTGTCGGCCAGCGCCATCGCCTCTTCCTGGCTGTGCGTGACGTGAATGAAGGTCAGACCGAGTTCGCGCTGCCAGTGGCGCAGCTCGGCGCGCATCTGGATGCGCAGGAAAGGGTCGAGCGCGGAGAGCGGCTCGTCCAGCAGCAGCACGCGCGGTTGGGTGATGAGGGCGCGCGCCAGGGCCACGCGCTGCTGCTGGCCACCGGAGAGCTCCCCCGGCTTGCGGTGCGCCAGGTGCCCCATGGCCACGCGTTGCAGCAGGTCCTGTGCGCGGGCATGGCGCTCGGCCTTGGCCACGCCCTTCATCTTGAGGCTGAAGGCCACGTTGTCCAGCGCCGAGAGGTGGGGGAACAGCGCGAAGCTCTGGAACATCATGGCCGTGCCGCGCGCCGCGGCCGGCAGGCTGGTGATGTTGCGGTTCTCCAGCAGGATGTCGCCGCTGCTGGTGCTCTCGTGGCCCGCGATCATGCGCAGCGTCGTGCTCTTGCCGCAGCCCGAAGGGCCGAGCAGGCAGCAGTAGCTGTTGGCGGCGATGCGCAGGTTGATGGCGTCGACCGCGGTGGCGCCCGGACCATACTGTTTGGTCAGGGCGATCAGTTCGACGGCGGCAGGGGCGGTGGTGTCAGCATCCATGCCGGTCTTGTTGCACGAGCCGTGCCAGGCGTTTTGTATGCAATCCGCACAAGATTGCATACAAAACAGCACCGGCTTTGTGCGCAATGGGTCCTGCGGAGTGCGCCGCAATCCGTGGCGGTGCGCGTGCACCGCCACGGCGCGCACCGGGGTGGGCGGATAATCGAACCATGCGAGTGCACTTCACCAAAATGCAGGGCGCGGGCAACGACTTTGTCGTGCTCGACGAGACCCGCGGCCGCCTGGGCCTGAGCGCGGCCCAGTACCGTTTCCTGGCCGACCGCCACTTCGGCGTCGGCGCCGACCAGATCCTGTCGGTGCGCCCTGCGCCGTCGGACGGCGTGGACTTCGAATACGTGATCCACAACGCGGACGGCGGCGAGGTCGAACACTGCGGCAACGGCGCGCGCTGCTTCGTGCGTTTCGTGCGCGACAAGGGCCTGACCGAGCGCAACCCTGTGCGTGTGAAGGTGAAGCACGGCGAAATCAGCCTGGCGCTGAACGACGACGGGCGTGTCACCGTGGACATGGGCGCGCCGATCTTCGACCTGGCGCGCGTGCCCTTCGACGCCGCCGGCCTGACGCCAGCGCCCATGGGGAACTTCGAGCGCTGGTCGCTGCCGCTGCCGCTGGCCGGCGGTGATGTGGCGCCGGTGGCCGTGCTGTCCATGGGCAATCCGCACGCGGTGCTGCTGGTGGACAACGTGGACACGGCCCCCGTGCCCACCTGGGGCCCGCAGATCGAGCGCCACGCGCAGTTCCCGGCGCGCGTCAACGCCGGCTTCCTGCAGGTGGTGGACCGTGCGAACGTGCGCCTGCGCGTGTATGAGCGCGGCGTGGGCGAGACCCTGGCCTGTGGCACCGGCGCTTGCGCCGCGGTGGTGGCCGGCATCCGCCTGGGCCTGCTGGACGAGCGCGTCGATGTCGAGACGCACGGCGGCCGCCTGACCATTGCGTGGCGCGACAATGCGGCCCACGACGCACCGGTCTTCATGACCGGACCGGCCACCTCGGTGTTCGAGGGCGACATCGACGTCCCCGAGCTGGCCTGAACATCAGGATCGACACACCCCCATGACCGACCCGACCATCCCCCCGATCACCGAAGACGACATCGCCAACTACCTGGCCAACACACCCGACTTCTTCGAGCGCCACGCCGGCGTGCTGGCGGCGGTGCAGCTGAGCAGCCCGCACGGCCAGCGCGCGGTGAGCCTGCAGGAGCGCCAGGCCGAGATGCTGCGCGAGAAGATCAAGGGTCTGGAGCTGCGCTCGGCCGACATGATCCGCCACGGCCAGGAAAACTCCGCCATCGCCGACCGCCTGCACCGCTGGACCCGCGAGCTGCTGACGACCCGCGAGACGCAGGACCTGCCCCTGGTGGCGGCGCGCGAGATGGCGGCCCAGTTCAATGTGCCGCAGGTGGCGATCAAGCTGTGGGGTGTGGCGGACGACTTCTCCGGCCAGTCCTACGCCCAGGGCGCCAGCGACGATGTGCAGGCCTTTGCCTCGTCGCTGCCGCGGCCGTACTGCGGCGCCAACCCGGGCCTGGAGGCGGCCGGCTGGCTGGTCGACCCGGGCGCGGTGGCCTCGCTGGCCCTGATTCCGCTGCGCGCCGGCGCCGGTCAGGACGCGTTCGGCCTGCTGGTGCTGGGCTCGCCCGATCCGCAGCGCTTCGCCGCCGACATGGGCACCGAGTTCCTGGAGCGCATGGGCGACCTGACCGCTGCGGCCCTCTCGCGCTTGCGCCCCTGACCTGGCCCCGCGGTGAGCCACGGCGCCGAGCCCATGAACCCTGGTGACGACGCGGCGCTGGTCGAGGCCTACCTGGCGCACGTGCGTGTCGACAAGCGGCTGGCGGCGCGCACGGTCGAGCTCTATACCGGTGACCTGGCACGGCTGGCGCAGAACGCGCAGTCCGCAGGCGTCGGCCTGCGCCAGGTGCAGAGCGCCCATGTGCGCCGCTGGGTGGCGCAGATGCACAGCGCCGGCCGCAGCGCCCGCGGCATCGCGCTCATCCTCTCGGGCTGGCGCGGGTTCTATGCCTGGTTGGGGCGCCAGGGCCTGGTGACCCAGAACCCGGTGCAGGACGTGCGCGCGCCCAAGGCCGGCAAGCCCCTGCCCAAGGCGCTGGGCGTGGACGAGTCGGTGCAGCTGGCCTCGCACGTGGAAGAGGGCGACGACCCGGCTCTGGAGGCGCGCGACGCCTGCATCACCGAACTGCTCTACGGCTGCGGCCTGCGCATCGGCGAACTGGTGGGTCTGGACGTGGCTGCCAGTGGCACGGCGCGCGGCTGGATCGATCTGCAGGGGGGCGAGGCCCATGTGCTGGGCAAGGGCTCCAAGCGGCGCAGCGTGCCGGTGGGCCGTGCAGCGATGGAGGCGCTGCAGCGCTGGCTGGCGGCGCGCCCCGCCATTGCCGGTGAAGACCCGGCGCTGTTCATCGGACGACACGGCACCCGCCTGACCCCGCAGCACATCCGGGTGCGGCTCAGGCGCCGGTCGCTGCTGGCCGGCCTGTCGACCCCGGTCCATCCGCACATGCTGCGGCACTCCTTCGCCAGCCACGTGCTGCAGAGCAGCGGCGACCTGCGCGCCGTGCAGGAGCTGCTGGGGCACGCCAGCATCGGCACCACGCAGGTGTATACGAGGCTGGACTTCCAGCACCTGGCCCGGGCCTACGACGCAGCCCACCCGAGAGCCAAAGGGCGCGGGCCCGCCAAGTCCTGATAGTGGATCTGGCGTGACCGGGAATACCCGCTGAAGGAAGAGGGCGGGGACTGGAAAAACTTTGCTTGCAAATATCATTGCATGCTTCTTTCTGTCGCCAGCTTCTGGCGCACCACCACCACCACCATCTCCGGAGACACCCATGCCCCGACTGCTCCTGGCCTTCAAGGCCGCCCTGCTGGCTCTCTTCCTCACAGCGCTGACACCCTCGCACGCGGCCGATGACGTGATCAAGACGGTCTACCACATGAGCGAAGGCATCCCCCAGGCCTCACGCGCCATCAACAACATCCGCAACCACCTGGCGGCCGACCCCAAGGCCAAGATCGTGGTGGTCACGCACGGTCTGGGCATCGACTTCCTGCTGGAGGGCGCGACCAACCAGATGGAGCAGCCCTTCGCCGGCGCCATCGGCGAGCTGGCAGCCAAGGGCGTGGAATTCCGCGTCTGCAACAACACCCTGGTCTCGCGCAAGATCGACGGGTCCAAGGTGGTGATGGAAGCCAAGATCGTGCCGTCGGGGGTCGCCGAGGTGGCCCGTCTGCAGGCCCGCGAAGGCTTCGTTTACCTGAGACCTTGACTCCCTTCCCCCGCGCCGCCTGCGGTGCAGAGGGGGCGTCCTCACTGCGGCGCGCGGGGGACAATAGTCCCATGAAGATCATTCGACTCAAGCCCGGCAAAGAGCGCTCGCTCCAGCGCCACCATCCCTGGGTGTTCGATGGCGCGATCGCCAAGGGCGGCGCCGATGCCGGCGAAACCGTGCGCGTGGACAGCGCCGAAGGCCAGTTCCTCGCCTGGGGCGCGTATTCGCCCAGCTCCAAGATCCGCGTGCGCGCCTGGAGCTTCGACCAGGCCCAGCGCATCGACGCCGCCTTTTTCCGCGAGACGCTGCGCCGCGCCCTCGCTCTGCGCGAACGCATGGGCATCGCCAGCAACGGCCTGCGCCTGGTGCACGGCGAGTCCGATGGCCTGCCGGGGCTGGTGGTGGACCGCTACGGCAACACCCTGGTGGCGCAGTTCGGTGCCGCGGGTGTGGAGCGCTGGAAAGACGTGATCGCCGATGCGCTGGTCGAGCTGACCGGCTGCCCGCGCCTGTACGAACGTTCCGACGCCAGTTCGCGCGCGCTCGAAGGCCTGCCCGAGGTGACCGGCTGGCTGCGCGGCGACGGCGCCACGGCCTTTGAGTTGCAGGAACATGGCTGGCGCCTGGGCCTGGACATCGCCCTGGGGCACAAGACCGGCTATTACCTGGACCAGCGCGACAGCCGGCTGGCGTTGTTCGAGTACACCAAGCGCCTGAAGTTTGCCCAGGTGCTCAACTGCTTCAGCTACACCGGTGGCTTTTCGGTCGCCGCGTTGGCGGGTGGGGCCGGGCACGTGACCAGCATCGACTCGTCCGGCCCGGCGCTGGAACAGGCGCGCTCCAATCTGTTGCTCAACGGACTGGACCCGGCCCAGGCCACGTTCATCGACGGCGACGTCAACGCCTCGCTGCGCCAGTTCGTGGCCGAGGGCCGCCAGTTCGACGCCATCGTGCTCGATCCGCCCAAGCTGGCGCCTACGGCGGCGCATGCCGAGCGGGCCGCCCGCGCCTACAAGGACATCAACCGCCTGGCGTTCAAGCTGCTGCCACCCGGCGGTGTGTTGTTCACGTTTTCGTGCTCGGGCGGCATCGGTGTGGAGCTGTTCCACAAGATCGTTGCCTCGGCCGGTCTGGACGCCGGGGTGGACGGCGCCATCCTGCAGCGCCTGGGCGGCGCCTGCGACCACCCCATGACCATCAACTTCCCCGAGGGCGAGTACCTCAAGGGCCTGGTGGTCATGAAAAAGCTCTGACCGCGCGAGGGTCACACCGCTGCACTACACTCCCGGCCTGCTTTTTGCATACGGAACCCGCCATGTCGCTCATCCCCGCCACCATCCTCACCGGCTTTCTCGGCTCGGGCAAGACCACGCTGCTCAAGCGCGTGCTGACCGAAGCCCACGGCCAGAAGATCGCCGTGGTGGAGAACGAGTTCGGTGAAGAGAACATCGACAACGACATCCTGGTCTCGGACACGCAGGAAAACATCATCCAGATGAGCAATGGCTGCATCTGCTGCACCATCCGCGACGACCTTCGCGCCACCCTGGCCGACCTGGCGCAGAAGAAACGCAAGGGCGAACTGGAATTCGAACGCGTGGTGATCGAGACCACCGGCCTGGCCGACCCCGGCCCGGTGGCGCAGACCTTCTTCATGGACGACGAGGTGGCCGAGCAGTACCTGCTGGACTCCATCCTGACCCTGGTCGACGCCAAGCACGCCGCGCAGCAACTCAACGACCGCCAGGAAGCCCGGCGCCAGGTGGGTTTTGCCGACCAGATCTTCATCAGCAAGGCCGACCTGGTGAGCCAGGAAGACGTGGACGCGCTGATCCACCGCCTCAAGCACATGAACCCGCGCGCGCCCATGCGCACGGTGCACTTCGGTGAGGTGGCGCTCAAGGAGGTGTTCGACCTGCGCGGCTTCAACCTGAACGCCAAGCTCGACATCGACCCGGACTTCCTGAGCGTGGACGACCACGACCACGGTCATGAGCACCACGACCATGACCACGAACACGGCGAGCACTGCAACCATCCCTCGCACCAGCACGGGCACGACCACGGCCACCACCACCATCACGACGACGATGTGAAAAGCTTTGTCTACCGGGCCGACAAACCTTTCGACCCGGCCAAGCTGGAAGACTTCCTGGGCGCCATCGTGCAGGTCTACGGGCCCAAGATGCTGCGCTATAAGGGGGTGCTGAACATGCTGGGCACCGACCGCAAGGTGATCTTCCAGGGCGTGCACCAGCTCATGGGCAGTGACCTGGGACCGCTCTGGGCGGAGGGCGAGGCCCGCAGCAGCAAGATGGTGTTCATCGGCATCGACCTGCCCCGGGACATCCTGGTCCAGGGGCTCGACCAGGCGCTGGTCTGAGCGGACGGATGCGCCCGGGAAAGCGGAAACGGAGCCCTCATGCTGTTTGTCTCGCTTCTCCAACGGCTGGGTTTTCCCTCGGATCCCGCGTCAGTGTCCTCGGGGGCTGCGTCGTTACAATCGCCGCCCAAGTCGGCAGCCCCCCGCCCATCCCGGTCGTCTGCCCGCCAGCAGACGCAGGCCGGTGCTTCCGACGTTCGCAAACGGGGTATAACCACAAACCGGCCGGTTTCGGCCGAAAGAGGCGATGCGGTCAGGGTCTCCACCCCGTCCAGCGCACCACCCCGCCACCAGGCAGCGTCAGGCACTGAGAGGAAATCCGTTGTGAAAGCCCAGGCCACCCCCACCGCGAAGACTCGCAAACCCGCCGCATCGGTCGGCAAGGGGCGGTCCGCGACTGCTGTGGCCACGGTGTCCAAGGTGCCTGCCAAGACCGCGGCCAAGACGGCCGGTGCGAAGGTCTCCGTCGGCAAACCTGGCGCCAAGACCGCTCAGCCTGTGCCCAAAAAAGCGACCTCGCCCAAAGTGGTGGCGGTTGCCAAGCCCGTGGTCCCCGCCAAGGCCGCAGCAAAACCGGTCAGCAAACCGGCTCCCGTCAAGGCGCCGGCGCCACCGGTCAAAGCGTTGACCAGCCAGAAAGTGCCGTCTGCTGCGCCTCCGGTCGCTGCTCCGGCACCCATCGTCATCGAACCGACCCCGCGCCCCCTCGGCAAGCGGGCGGCCAAGAAAGTGATGATGGAACAGATGACCCAGGCTGCGGTCGTTCCGACCCATGCTCCCAACGCCGCCAAGGCGACCTTCTCCTTATCGAACGAACGTGTGATGACTGCTCCCGCGCCCACCGCCATCCAGAAAGACCCGAAACGCGCCAACAACTGGAAGTCCCTGCCGGTCGACAAACTGACCGACCAGGACGTTCAGTCCATGCCCGACTCGGAGTACATGAACGACGTGCAGCTCGCCTTCTTCCGTCGAAAGCTGACCCAACTCAAGGAAGACATGCTGGCCAATGCTGGCGAGACCACCGAGCACCTGCGCGAGGACACCGTCGTGGTGCCAGACCCTGCCGACCGTGCGACGATCGAGGAAGAGCATGCGCTGGAACTGCGCACCCGCGACCGCGAACGCAAGCTGCTCAAGAAGATCGAGCAGGCCATCGCCCGCATCGACTCGGGCGACTACGGGTACTGCGAAGAAACCGGTGAGCCCATCGGTGTCGGTCGCCTGATGGCGCGCCCGACGGCCAGCCTCTCGCTGGAGGCGCAACAGCGGCGCGAACTCAAACAGAAGATGTTCGGCGACTGATTGCGACCCGTCCACCGGAACCCCCTCCTAACCTGATCCATGTCCAAGGACGATTCCAACGGCGGCTTTCTGTCCAAAGTGGTGAAGTTCGTGCGCCATCCGACCACGAGCTGGTCGGATCTGGACACCCGCAGCGCGGACCGCGAGAGCGAGTACAACAAGGCGGCGCTCAAGGAGATGATCGAGCGCAAGCGCCGCAACGACTTTGTGCGCAAGCGGGAATTCGACATGCTGCGCAAGATCCGCAGCCGCGAAGGCTCCGTCGACGGAGCCCAGGGTGTACGGCCTTCTTTCTTCCAGAGCAGTCTTCCTTCCAAGCCCGACGACCGGGCGATGACGCTGAAGAAGATCGACGAGATCGAAGCCCAGATGTCGATGCAGTGGTGGAAGACCAAGGGCCCGGACTCGCTGGTGACAGGCGGGCCCAACTCCGGCGCCCACTCCACCGGAGGCACGCCCCTGGATCGCAAGGCGGAAAAGCCGGTCCCCCCCCGGGAGACGGCCGAGCAGAAGCGCCTGAAGGCACAGTACAACGAGACCGAAGCGGCGTCTTTGAACGATGGTGAGGCCTCCACCTCGCCGCAGCCCCCGATTTCTGCACCGGCGGTGGCAACGTCTGCGCCGGGCACCGTTCCGGTGCTCAGAGAAACGGTGCCTCCTCCGAAGGCCGCACCGGAATCCACACCGGCGTCGTCGACAGCGCGCACCGGACTGATGGCGCCCACATCGGGTGCACCGCTCGCCGGGCCGGCGCGTGGGAGATCGGGTCCGGGTTTCTCTGCCTCGCACTTTTACGAGCTGGATGTGCACGAAATTGCCCAGGACCCGGAGGTCGAGGAGGCCGCCATCCGGTTCGCCAACGGGGACGATGCGGGCGCTGAACAGGGCCTCAAGGACACCATCGCGGAAGGCGGGCCACGCGAAAACCAGCTGGACGACTGGCTCGCACTGTTCGATCTGTACCGGGCCACGGGGCAGATGGCGCCGTTCGAAAGCCGTGCCGTGGATTTCGTGAACCGCTTTGGGCGCTCCCCCCCGCAGTGGTACGACATGCCCGAGCTGGTGTCGTCCATGACCGGCAAGGCGTTCAAGCCGTCGGTCACGCCGACCCGCGCGGCGTGGGCCTGTGATCCCGAGCTGGATGCCCATGCGGTGGGCACGCTGCAGAACGTGCTGCTGCGGGCACCCCAGCCCTGGGTGCTCGACTGGTCGGAACTGGAGTCCATCGACGTCAAGGCGGCGCGAGCGCTGCTGGGCATCTTCACGCTCTGGGGTGACCAGGAGGTGGAGATTTCCTTTATCGGCGCGCCCCATCTGCGCGATGTGCTCAAGCAACTCACGCCATCGGGGCGCCGGGACGTCGAGCAGCTCTGGTGGGAGCTGCGCATGGCCGTCCTGCGGGTGATGAACCGACCGGACGAGTTTGAGCTGACGGCGCTGGACTTCTGTGTCACCTACGAGGTGTCCCCGCCGGGGTGGGAGCGTCCACGCTGTCATTTCAAGGCCATGACCAATGGCACCGTGGATCCGGACGAAGGTGCTTCCGTGCTGGGCGAGGTGGTGCGGGAAACGGTCGCATCCGGTTACTCGACGGAGCCGGGCGCCGAGGGGCCCTCGACGGAGTTCAATCACCTGGGGCTGGTCGAGCTGTCCGGTGAGATCCGTGGCGACCCTCAGACCACTCTGGAAGACCTGGAGCGCCGTCTGCAGGGCGCCGATGTCATGATCATTTCCTGCCGCAACCTGATTCGTGTGGACTTTTCCGCGGCCGGCACGCTGTTGAACTGGGTGGCCGGTCACCATGCGTCGGGCCGTCTGGTGCAGTTCGTCGATGTGCACCGACTGGTGTCGGCCTTTTTCAACGTCATCGGCATCACCGAATACGCCAAGGTCGTTGTCAGGAACGACTAGCTTAGGCTCCCTTGCGCCGCCTGAGGCGTCTCCCCTTGGAGGGCGGCGCTGGCGGCCCGGCAAAGCCGGTTCCGCGGCGCCCTGGAGCGACTTCCCTTCTTTTTTGTTCCGGCTTGAGAACGGCCGCACTGTCTCCACTTTCATCTTCTATGGAAACTTTTCACGGAACGACCATCGTCTGCGTGCGCCGCGAGACGCCGGAGGGTGTGCAGGTCGCCATTGGCGGTGACGGTCAGGTCACCCTGGGCAATGTGGTCGTCAAGGGCACCGCACGCAAGGTGCGCAAGCTGTACCGGGACCAGGTCCTGGCGGGTTTTGCTGGTGCCACGGCGGATGCCTTCACCCTGTTTGAGCGTTTCGAAGCCAAGCTGGAAAAGCACCAGGGGCATCTGGTGCGCGCGGCCATCGATCTGACGCGGGACTGGCGCACCGACCGCGTGCTGCGCCGGCTCGAAGCCATGCTGGCAGTGGGCGACCGCAGCGCGGCACTGATCATCACCGGCAACGGCGATGTGCTGGAACCTGAGCACGGCGTGGTCGCCATCGGCTCGGGCGGCGCCTACGCGCAGGCCGCGGCCCGGGCGCTGGTGCAGCACACGGCGCTCAGCGCGGAAGACGTGGTGCGGCAGTCGCTGGCCATCGCGGGCGAGATCTGCATCTACACCAACATGAACCACACCGTCGAGGTGCTCTGAGCCATGTCCTCAATGACCCCGCAGGAGATCGTCTCCGAGCTCGACCGCTTCATCATCGGCCAGAAAGGTGCCAAGCGCGCCGTGGCCATTGCGCTGCGCAACCGCTGGCGTCGCCAGCAGGTCGATGAGAAGCTGCGACCGGAAATCACCCCCAAGAACATCCTGATGATCGGCCCGACCGGCGTGGGCAAGACGGAAATCGCGCGCCGCCTGGCCAGGCTGGCCGATGCGCCCTTCATCAAGGTCGAGGCCACCAAGTTCACCGAGGTGGGCTATGTGGGCAAGGACGTCGACAGCATCGTGCGCGATCTGGTCGAGATCGCGGTGAAGCAGACGCGCGAGGCCGACATGCGCAAGCAGCGCATGCGCGCGGAGGACGCCGCCGAGGACCGCATCCTCGATGTGTTGCTGCCGTCGCCGCGCGGCATGTCCGGGGAGCCGCAGCCCAACCCCGACAGCACGGCGCGCCAGACATTCCGCAAGAAGCTGCGCGAGGGACAGCTGGACGACCGCGAGATCGAGATCGACCTGGCCGAATCGGCGCCGGCCATGCAGGTCATGGGGCCGGCCGGCATGGAGGAAATGGCCGAGCAGCTGCGCGGCATGTTCAGCCAGATGGGGCAGGAGCGCCGCCGCAAGCGCAAGCTCAAGATCGCCGAGGCGATGAAGCTGCTGATCGACGAGGAGGCTGGCAAGCTGGTCAACGAAGAAGACGTGCGCACGCGCGCGCTGCACAACACCGAGCAGAACGGCATCGTCTTCATCGACGAGATCGACAAGGTGGCTTCGCGCAGCGAGGCCGGTGGCGCCGAGGTGTCGCGTCAGGGCGTGCAGCGCGACCTGCTGCCCCTGGTGGAAGGCACCACGGTGTCGACCAAGTACGGCATGGTCAAGACCGACCACGTCCTGTTCATCGCCAGCGGCGCGTTCCACCTGGCCAAACCCAGCGACCTGATCCCCGAGCTTCAGGGGCGTTTCCCGATTCGGGTGGAACTGCAGTCGCTGTCGGTGGACGACTTCGAAGCCATACTCACCAGCACCCACGCCAGCCTGGTCAAGCAGTACCAGGCGTTGTTGGCTACCGAGGGCGTGACGCTGGAGTTCAAGCCTGATGGCATTCGCCAGCTGGCGCAGATCGCCTGCGACGTGAATGAGCGCACCGAGAACATCGGAGCCCGCCGGCTGGCCACGGTGATGGAGCACCTCCTGGACGAAGTCAGCTTCGGCGCCACTGCCCTGCAGAACAGCGCGGTGGTGATCGACGCCGCGTATGTGAACGGCCGTCTGGCCGAGCTGAGCCGCAACGAGGATCTGTCCCGCTACATCCTCTGACGGCGCGTTCCAGCGCCCGGTCCCCGGGCCCCTGAGGGTGGCCGGGATTTTTCCTGGGCCCCGCGCAGGGTCAGCGCCCGGGCGTTTGGCCGTCTGTCGTCACCCTGTATGTAACAGGGTTTTCAACCATCACATTCACAGCACGTCGTAAGTGCTTGCTTTTGCTGCGTATTTTGAAGTTGAAATTGCTTCAAAATGTGTTCTAAGTGATTGATTTCATTGAAAAAAAACGCCCGGCCGAGGCTTGCAGCCACCGCTTTTCCTGCTACAGTGGAAAAAAGTGCAATTAAGTGGTGAAAAGTGTTTTAGCAGGGTGATTTTCGGTGTTTCAAGGCGCTTCCTCTCTCAGTCTCGATGCCAAGGGTCGGCTCTCCATGCCGACCCGGCACCGCGACGCCTTGAGCACCCAGTCCGGTCAGCTGACCATCACCAAACATCCTCACGGCTGCCTGATGGTATTCCCCCGCGACGAGTGGGAGAAGTTCCGGGCCCGCATTGCCTCGTTGCCGATGGATGCGCAGTGGTGGCGCCGCATCTTTCTGGGCAACGCCATGGACGTTGAAATGGATGCCTCGGGCCGGATCCTGGTCTCGCCCGAACTGCGGACAGCCGCCGGCATCAGCCGCGAAGCCGTGCTGCTGGGCATGGGCTCTTATCTGGAGTTGTGGGACGCGCAGTCCTATGCGGCCAAGGAGGCCGAGGAAATGCAGAAGCCCATGCCCGATGTCCTCAAGGACTTCAGTTTCTGAGGCGCGCGGTGACAGACACATGGGTACACCACACCGTCCTGTTGAACGAGGCTGTGGACGCACTGGAGGTCCGGCCGGACGGGCGCTACGTGGACGCCACGTTCGGCCGCGGCGGCCATTCGCGCGCCGTCCTGGGCCGGCTTTCGCCCCAGGGCCGGCTGACCGCGTTCGACAAGGACCCGCAGGCGATCGCTGTGGGCGAGGCGCTGGCGGCGGCCGATCCGCGGTTTGTCATCCGGCATCAGGGGTTCCGGCAGCTGGGCGAGCTGGGGCCGCAGAGTGCGGACGGGGTGTTGATGGACCTGGGCGTGAGTTCTCCCCAGATCGACGACCCCGAAAGGGGTTTTTCTTTTCGTCACGACGGTCCTCTGGACATGCGCATGGACACCACGCGCGGACAGAGCGTCGCCCAATGGCTGGAAACGGCCGATGTGTCCACCCTGTCGGAGGTCATCCGTGAATACGGCGAAGAACGGTTTGCTCAACAGGTTGCAAAGGCGATTGATCGTCGCCGACAGGAACGGGGCCCTCTTCGAACCACCCGCGAGCTGGCCGAAGTCGTGGCTGGCGCGGTCAAAACCCGCGAGCCGGGCAAGGACCCTGCAACGCGCACATTTCAGGCTTTTCGGATTTTCATCAACGCCGAGCTTGAAGAGCTGCAACAAGCGCTAGAGGACAGCCTGCATGTCTTGCGTCCCGGAGGTCGACTGGTCGTGATCAGCTTCCACTCGCTGGAAGACCGCATGGTCAAACAGTTCATGGCGCGCCATTCGCGCACCGTGGTGGACCGGCGCGTGCCCTTCGCCGAGCCGGCGCCCACGCGCCTGGCCGAGGTGCACCGGGTGATGCCGTCGCAGGCCGAAGTCGAGGGCAATCCGCGGGCGCGCAGCGCCGTGATGCGTGTGGCCACGCGCACGGAGGTGCCCGCATGATCCGGCTCAACCTCATGCTGCTGGCCGCCGTGATGGCGAGTGCCTTCTATCTGGTGCACACCCAGTACGAGTCCCGCCGCCTCTACACCGCGATCGACAAGGCCAATGCCCAGGCGCACCGCCTGGCAGCCGATCACGAGCAGCTGCAGGTGCAGAAGCGCGAGCAGGCGACGCCGGCCCGGGTGCAGCAGCTGGCTGTGCGCCAGCTGAAGATGCGCCCGGTGTCCCCGGGAATCACCGAGTACGTCACCATCAACGAGCCGGCAGCCACCGCCGGTGCGTCGGAGGGGGCGCGATGAGCAAGTCCGGACGTCGCGCCATCAACTACAGCGCCAGCCCGCTGCTCGCGAGCAAGACGCCGGTATGGCGCAGCAAGTTCGTCGTGGCGCTGCTGGCGCTGGCGTTCGCCGGTCTGGGCGCGCGTGCAGCCTACGTGCAGGTGTTCGGCAACGAGTTCTTCCAGCGCCAGGGCGAGGTGCGTTTTGCCCGCACGCTGGAGTTGCCGGCCAACCGCGGCCGGGTGCTGGACCGCAACGGCCTGATCCTCGCCTCCAGTGTGGTGGCACAGAGCATCTGGGCGATTCCGGAGGACGTGGACAAGTCGGAGCCCAAACTCAAGGACCTGGCCAAGCTGCTGGACATGCCGCTGAGCGACCTGAGGAAGAAGCTGGCCAACGAGGACAAGACCTTTGTCTGGGTCAAGCGTCAGGTCGATGAGCCGGTGGCCAAGGAAATCGCTGCTCTGGGCATCAAGGGCATCTACCAACGCCGCGAATACAAGCGCCAGTACCCCGAGGGTGAAGCGGCGGCGCACGTGGTGGGTTTCACCAATGTGGAAGACCGTGGCCAGGAGGGTGTCGAGCTGGCCTTCAACTCGCAACTCGCCGGCAAGGCGGGCTCGCGACGGGTGATCAAGGACCGTCTGGGCCGGGTGATCGAGGACGTGCGCGACGTGATCCCCCCGGTCGACGGGCCGGACTTGCAGCTCTCCATCGACAGCAAGGTCCAGTTCTTCGCCTACGAGAAGCTGCGTGAGGCGGTCAAGAACAACAAGGCCAAGGCCGGCAGCGTGATCGTTCTGGATGCGCAGACCGGCGAGGTGCTGGCGCTGGCCAACTTCCCCAGCTACAACCCCAACAAGCGCGTCAATCTCAGCGGCGAACAGCTGCGCAACCGCGTGCTGACGGACAGCTTCGAACCTGGCTCCACGATGAAGCCCTTCATCGCGGCACTGGCGCTGGAGAAGGGTTTGGTCCGGCCCACCACGCAGATCCAGACTGCGCCCGGACGCGTCACCATCGGCGGCTCGACCATCAGCGATGCCCACCCGCACGAGGTGCTGACGGTCAACGAGATCATCCAGAAGTCGAGCAACGTCGGCACCGTCAAGATGGCGATGCAGATGCATCCGCGCGAGATGTGGGAGACCTACGCCCAGGCCGGTTTCGGCCAGAAGCCTCAGGTGCCATTCCCCGGTGCCGTGTCCGGCCGACTGCGGCCCTACAAGACCTGGCGCCCCATCGAGCAGGCCACCATGAGCTATGGCTACGGCCTGTCGGCGTCGCTGTTCCAGCTGGCGCAGGCCTACACCATCTTCGCTCGCAACGGCGAACTGATCCCCGTGAGCATGCTCAAGACCGACACGCCCGCCACCGGTGTGCGGGTGTTCAGCGAGCAGAACGCGGTGGCGGTGCGCAAGATGCTGGAGCTGGCCACCGGTCCGGGCGGTACGGCGCCCAAGGCCCAGACCATGGGCTATTCGGTGGGCGGCAAGACCGGCACGGCCCACAAGCAGGAGGGCAAGGGCTACGCCGCCAACAAGTACCGCAGCTGGTTCGTGGGCATCGCGCCCATTGAGCAGCCGCGCATTGTGGTGGCGGTGATGATCGACGAGCCGTCCAACGGGGTCTATTTCGGTGGCCTGGTGGCGGCGCCGGTGTTCAG
This sequence comes from Hydrogenophaga pseudoflava, assembly GCF_031020795.1. Taxonomy (GTDB): domain Bacteria; phylum Pseudomonadota; class Gammaproteobacteria; order Burkholderiales; family Burkholderiaceae_C; genus Hydrogenophaga; species Hydrogenophaga pseudoflava_A. Next base: position 446,627 of record NZ_JAVHJP010000003.1, on the reverse strand, counting down.
CGAGACGGTGCAGCAGACCTTGCGCATCCTCGGCGTGCAGCCGGACATGAACGTCAAGCCCCAGATCGTGACCGAAGTGGTCGAGGAGTCCTTTTGATGCCTCATCGCAGCGATCCCCGGGACATTGCACGCTGGTTGCGCGAGCGCGTGACCGGCGAGCTGCAGTGCGACAGCCGCCGTGTGCGCCCGGGCGATGCGTTTGTGGCCTGGCCGGGTTTTGCGACCGATGGCCGCCGGTTTGTGCCGGCCGCCCTGGAGGCCGGGGCCTCGGCGGTGCTGGTCGAGGCCGATGGGGCGGAGGCCTTCGGACTCAGCGACGAACGCGTGCGGGCGGTGCCCGGGCTCAAGGCCCTGGCCGGCCCGATCGCCAGCGCCTACCACGGCGACCCCAGCGCCTCGCTGGACCTGGTGGCCTTCACCGGCACCAACGGCAAGACCTCGTCGGCCTGGTGGATGGCGCAGCTGCTCAACGCTTTGGGGCGTGGCTGCGCGGTGGTCGGCACCCTGGGCATCGGCCGCCCCCCGGCACCCGGTGAGCGCAGCCACACGATCATTGCCACCGGCCTGACCACGCCCGATCCGGTGCTGCTGCAGGCGCGGCTGCGCGGCATGGTCGATGAGGGGCTCTCGGCTTGCGCCATCGAGGCCTCGTCCATCGGCCTGGTCGAAGGGCGGCTCAACGCCTGTCAGATTCGCGTCGCGGTGTTCACCAATTTCACGCAGGACCACCTCGACTTCCACCGCAGCATGGCCGACTACTGGGAGGCCAAGTCACGGCTGTTCCACTGGCCCGGACTGACGCACGCCGTGGTGAATGTCGATGATGACCAGGGCATGGCGCTGGACCAGGCCCTGGCCGGTCGCCCGTCGCTGAGCCGCTGGAGCGTCGGCATCGAGCGCACGGCGCGCCTGATGGCACGCGACATCCGCTACACCGACCACGGCATGCGCTTCGATGTGGTCGAGCACGACGCCCATGGTGCCGAGGTGGATCGGGGTGCTCTCGCACTGGACCTGATCGGGCACTACAACGTGTCGAACCTGCTGGGAGTGGTCGGCGCCGCACGCGCCCTGGGGGTGTCGCTGGCCGAGGCCCTGCGAGCCTGCGCCGTGCTCAGCCCGGTTCCCGGGCGCATGGAACAGGTGCCGGCCGTGGCCGGCCAGCCACTGGTGCTGGTGGACTACGCCCACACGCCGGATGCGCTGGAGAAGGCGCTGCGGGCCCTGCAGCCCATGGCCCGCCAGCGCGGAGGCGCCCTGTGGGTCGTCGCCGGTTGCGGCGGCGACCGCGATCCGGGCAAGCGGCCGCTGATGGCGGCCGTGGCAGAGCGCGAGGCCCAGCAGGTGGTGCTGACCAGCGACAACCCGCGCACCGAAGACCCCGCCGAGATCCTCCGCCAGATGGCAGGCGGTCTGCTGCATCCGGCGTCGGCGCGGATCGTGGCCGACCGCAGCCAGGCGATTGCGCAGGCGGTGACCGGGGCCGGGGCGCGCGACGTGCTGCTGATCGCGGGCAAGGGCCACGAGGACTACCAGGAGGTCATGGGCGTCAAGCGCCCGTTCTCCGATCTGGAGCAGGCGCGCCAGGCCCTGGCAACGCGCGTGGCGACAGGGGGTGCTGCATGAAGGCGCTGCAGCAACTGCTGCCCCGCCTGACCGGTGCGCGCGCCGTGGGCGAGGTGCCATCGTCGATCCTCCGCGTGCACACCGATACCCGCAGCCTTCAGCCGGGCGATCTGTTCGTGGCGCTGCGCGGCGAGCGTTTCGACGCCCACGACTTCCTGCCGCAGGCCGCCGCCGCGGGAGCCGTCGCGGGCATCGCGCAGACCGGTCTGGCGAATGCCCGCCTGCCGGGCGTGGAAGTACCGGACACCCGCCTGGCGCTGGGCGAGTTGTCGCGGCTGTGGCGCGAGCAGTTGGCTCTGCCGCTGATCGCCGTGACCGGCAGCAACGGCAAGACCACGGTGACGCAGATGATTGCGTCCATCCTGCGGACGGCCGCGGGCGATGCCGCCCACGCCACGCAGGGCAACCTGAACAACGACATCGGGGTACCGCTGACCCTGCTCAAGCTGCGGGCCTCGCACCGCCTGGCCGTGATCGAGCTGGGCATGAACCACCCGGGCGAGATCCCCTACCTGGCCGCGCTGGCCCGGCCGACGGTCGCCCTGGTCAACAACGCGCAGCGCGAGCACCAGGAGTTCATGGGCACGGTAGAGGCGGTGGCGCGCGAAAACGGCGCGGTCATCGAGTCTCTGCCGGCCAGTGGTGTGGCCGTGTTTCCTTCCGACGACGAGCACACCGCCCTGTGGCGCCAGCTGGCGGACCGGCGCCGCGTGCTGACCTTCAGCGACACCGACTCGCAGGCCGAGGTGCGGTCGCTGCGCGCCGAATGGCACGACGGCGCCTGGGCGCTGGACTTCACGACGCCTTCCGGTGCCGGCGCCTGCCGCCTGCACATCGCCGGGCGCCACAACGTGCGAAACGCGCTGGCCGCCGCCGCCTGTGCCCTGGCCGCGGGCGTGGCGCTGCACGACATCGAACGCGGTCTGGAGGCCTTCGAGCCGGTGGGCGGGCGCTCGCGCGCACTCGCGCTGACGCTGGGTGGCCGCACGCTGACGTTGGTGGACGACACCTACAACGCCAACCCCGACTCGGTGGTCGCGGCCATCCGCGTGCTCGCCGAGTTGCCGGCGCCGCGCCTGCTGGTGCTGGGCGACATGGGCGAGGTGGGCGAGCAGGGCCTGGCCTTCCACCTGGAAGTGCTGCGCCACGCCATGGCTTCGGGCATCGAGACCGTGCACTGCACCGGCGACTGGATGGAGCAGGCCGTGCGGGCCCTGCAGGCCGCCGGCGAGGCGGCACCGCGCCACTGGACCGACGTGTCGGCCCTGGTCGCCCATGTGTGCCACGCGGTGTCGGCGCCGCAGCCCTCGCCGGTGCTCAGCGTGCTGGTCAAGGGCTCGAGGTTCATGCGCATGGAACGGGTGGTGCAGGGGCTGCAGGCCCTGGCCCAGCCGGACGGACAGAACAATCACAAGGACACCTCTCATGCTGCTTAGCCTGGCCCTCTGGCTGCAAAGCCTGGGACCCGAATTCGGGTTCCTGCGGGTCTTTCAGTACCTCACGTTCCGCGCGGTGATGGCCGCGATGACGGCGCTCATCCTCGGCCTGGTGGCCGGCCCGTATTTCATCCGCCGGCTCACCGCGCTCAAGATCGGCCAGCCGATCCGCGGCTACGCGATGCAGACCCACCTGAGCAAGAGTGGCACACCCACCATGGGCGGCGTGCTGATCCTGTTTTCCATCGCGCTGTCCACCCTGCTCTGGTTCGATCTGACCAACCGCTTCGTCTGGATCGTGCTGGTGGTGACGCTGGGCTTTGGTGCCATCGGCTGGGCCGACGACTGGCGCAAGGTGGTGCACAAGAACCCCGAGGGCATGCGCTCGCGCGAGAAGTACTTCTGGCAGTCGCTGATTGGCCTGCTGGCCGCGTTCTACCTGGTGTTCAGCGTCTCGGGTACCAGCAACCTGCGGGTGCTCGAGCTGTTCTTCCAGTGGGTGCTCTCGGGCTTCACGGTCGAACTGCCGCCCCAGGCCGGGCTCATGGTGCCGTTCTTCAAGGAGATCAGCTACCCGCTGGGCGTGTTCGGCTTCGTGGTCATGACCTACCTGGTCATCGTCGGCGCCAGCAACGCGGTCAACCTGACCGACGGGCTGGACGGGCTGGCCATCATGCCGGTGGTGATGGTGGGCTCGGCGCTGGGCGTGTTCGCCTACGTCACCGGCAGCTCGGTGTTCTCCAAGTACCTGCTGCTGCCCTACATCCCCGGCGCGGGCGAGCTGCTGATCTTCTGCGCGGCCATGGCCGGTGCGGGCCTGGCCTTCCTCTGGTTCAACACCCACCCGGCCCAGGTCTTCATGGGCGACGTGGGCGCGCTGGCCCTGGGCGGCGCGCTGGGCACCATCGCCGTCATCGTGCGGCAGGAGATCGTGCTGGCCATCATGGGCGGCATCTTCGTGGTCGAGGCGCTGTCGGTGATGCTGCAGGTCACCTGGTTCAAGTACACCAAGAAGAAATATGGCGAAGGCCGGCGCCTGTTCCAGATGGCGCCACTGCACCACCACTTCGAGAAGAAGGGCTGGAAGGAGACGCAGGTCGTGGTTCGCTTCTGGATCATCACCATGCTGCTGTGCCTGGTCGGCCTGTCCACCCTGAAGCTGCGTTGACACAAGCATGAACGCCCTTCAAGACCAACACGTGCTCATCCTCGGCCTCGGCATCTCCGGGCTGTCGATGGCGCGCTGGTGCGTGCGCCACGGGGCACAGGTCACCGTGGCCGACACGCGCGCGAACCCGCCGTCGCTGGCCGCGCTGCGCGCCGAGTGCCCGTCGGCGGACTTCGTGGCCGGCGCCTTCGACGAGTCTCTGCTGGCGCGGGCGGCCTGGAACCTGATCGCGCGCAGTCCCGGCCTGCCCCCGGAGCAGCTCGCGCCGGCACGGGAATGGGCGCTGGCACACGGCGCAGCCTTTGTGGGTGAGCTGGACCTGTTCGCCCAGGCGCTGTGCGACCTGTCGCAGCGCGAGGTCCTGCCCTACCGGCCCAAGGTGCTGGCGATCACCGGCACCAACGGCAAGACCACGGTGACTTCGCTGACCGGCCTGCTGCTGCAGCGCGCCGGACTGCGCGTGGCCGTGGCCGGCAACATCGGGCCGGCGCTGCTGGACGTGCTGTCGGCCGCGCTGGATGCCGAACGCGAAGGCGAGGCGCTGGACGCCCCGCGCGCGGCTGAAGCCGAGCGGGAGGCCGCGGCCCAGGCGCCCGCTGCCGCGCCGATGGACGCGGCACCGGCGCCGGAGACCGCCGAGCCCCAGAACGAAACCGAAACGGCGGAGCCGTCGGAAGCGGGGGCCGAGGAGGAAGGGCCCACCCTGCTGGTGCCGCCTCCGCCGCCCGAGCCCGAGCCGCCCCACCTGCCGCAGGCCTGGGTGCTGGAGCTCTCCAGCTTCCAGCTCGACGGCACGGCCGGTGGCCCCTGGGACCGGGTGCCCACGGCGGCCACGGTGCTCAACATCACCGAAGACCACCTGGACTGGCACGGCTCGATGGCCGCTTACGCCCAGGCCAAGGCCGCGGTGTTCGGTGCGCGGGCGCTCATGCTGCTCAACCGCGAGGACCCGCGGGTGAGCGCCATGGCGCCCGGCATGGTCACGGTCAAGATCAGCGGTCGCAACCGCCAGCAGCCGGCACGTCCCTGGACCAGCTTCGGCCTGGACACGCCGGTGCGTGCGGGCGACTGGGGCATCGAATCGGTCAACGGCATGGACTGGCTGGTCCGGGCGCTCGCCCTGGATGAGACCCGACAGCGCGGCCGCGGCCAGGACGCCGACGAGGAGATCTACTTCCAGCGCCTGATGCCGGTGGATGCGCTGCGCATCCGCGGCCGCCACAACGCCGCCAACGCGCTGGCGTCGCTGGCGCTGGCCACCTCCACCGGGGCACCGCTGGCCCCGATGCTGCACGGCCTGCGGGAGTACCGCGGCGAGCCGCACCGGGTGGAGCCCGTCGCCATCCTGGACGACGTCGAGTATTTCGACGACAGCAAGGGCACCAATGTCGGCGCCACGCTGGCCGCCATCCGGGGGCTGGGCGTCGACCGGCGCCTGGTGGTCATCCTCGGCGGCGACGGCAAGGGTCAGGACTTCTCCCCTTTGGCCGAACCGCTGGCCCGGCATGCGCGCGCCGTGGTCTTCATCGGCCGCGACGGGCCGAAGATCCGCGAGCAGATCGCCGCGGCCCTGCTGCAGGCCGAGGTGCCGATGGACGAGGTCGCCACGATGCCCGAAGCGGTGCAGCAGTCCGCCCGGCTGGCCAAGGCCGGCGACGCGGTGCTGATGTCGCCCGCCTGCGCCAGCCTGGACATGTTCCGGGACTACAAGCACCGCGCCGATGTGTTCATCGAGGCGGTGCGCGCGCTGGCCGACGAGCGGGGTGTGAGCCTGGAGGGCCAGTCGTGAAGGCCGCTCTCGCCAGCTTCCTGCAGCGCCTGCGGACGACCCTGGGCGGCAAGATGCCCGCGCTGGTGGGCCTGGGCAATGCGCTCGGCGCCGAAGGCCTGCCGGTGCGCCTCTCCAACCGGACCTACGCGGGCCTGCGCCAGCGGCCGGTGCGCGAACTGGGCTTCGACCAGCCGCTGCTGTGGGTGGTGGTGGCCCTGCTGGCCTGGGGTCTGGTGATGGTTTATTCGGCGTCCATCGCGCTGCCCGACAACCCGCGCTTCGGCAATTACGCCCAGACCCACTTCGCGCTGCGCCATGGCCTGTTCATCGTGATCGGCCTGGTGGCCGCCCTGATCGCCTTCCAGGTGCCGATGCAGACCTGGGAGCGTTGTGCGCCCTGGCTGTTCGCGCTGGCCCTGCTGCTGCTGGTCGTGGTGCTGATTCCTTTCATCGGCAAGGGCGTGAACGGTGCCCGCCGCTGGATTCCGCTGGGGGTCATCAACTTCCAGCCCTCCGAGCTGGCCAAGCTCACGATCCTGCTCTACGCCGCCGACTACATGGTGCGCAAGATGGACGTCAAGGAGCGCTTCTTCCGCGCCGTGGCGCCCATGGCCGTGGCCCTGGCCGTGGTGGGCATGCTGCTGCTGGCCGAGCCCGACATGGGCGCCTTCATGGTGATCGTGGTGATCGCGATGGGCATCCTGTTCCTGGGTGGCGTCAACGCGCGCATGTTTTTCCTGATCGTGCTGGTCGTGGTGGCCGCCTTCGGCCTGATGGTGATGATGAGCGAGTGGCGGCGCGAGCGCATCTTCGCCTACCTCGACCCCTGGGCCGAGCAGTACGCGCTGGGCAAGGGCTACCAGCTCTCGCATTCGCTGATTGCGTTCGGCCGCGGCGAAATCTTCGGTGTCGGCCTGGGCGGCAGCGTGGAGAAGCTGCACTGGCTGCCCGAGGCCCACACCGACTTCCTGCTCGCGGTGGTGGGCGAGGAGTTCGGCCTGGTCGGCGTGACGATCATCATCGCGGCCTTCCTCTGGCTGGTGCGCCGCATCGTGCTCATCGGGCGCCAGGCGATCGCGCTGGACCAGGTCTTCGCCGGGCTGGTGGCACAGGGCGTGGGGCTGTGGATCGGCTTCCAGGCCTTCATCAACATCGGCGTGAACCTCGGCGCCCTGCCCACCAAGGGGTTGACCCTGCCGCTGATGAGCTACGGTGGATCGGCCATCCTGCTGGAGCTGGTGGCCCTGGCCATCGTGCTGCGGGTGGACCACGAGAACCGCCTGCTGATGAAGGGAGGCCGCTCATGAGCCGCCCGCCCTGTGCATTGATCATGGCCGGTGGCACCGGCGGTCACATTTTCCCGGGGCTGGCCGTGGCCGAAGCCCTGCGCGAAAAGGGTTGGCGCGTGCACTGGCTGGGTTCCCCTGGCAGCATGGAAAGCCGCCTGGTGCCGCCGCGCGGCATTCCTCTGGAACTGATCGACTTCGGTGGTGTGCGCGGCAAGGGCCTCAGCACCCTGGTGCTGCTGCCGCTGCGCCTGCTCAAGGCGTTCGCCCAGGCCTTCGCCATGGTCGGCCGCGTAAAGCCCGACGTGCTGGTCGGACTGGGCGGCTACATCACCTTCCCGGGCGGCATGATGGGCGTGCTGCGCGGCAAGCCGCTGGTGCTGCACGAGCAGAACTCGGTGGCCGGCATGGCCAACAAGGTGCTCTCGGGCATCGCCGACCGCGTGTTCACCGCCTTCCCGAACGTGTTCGGCAAGGCCGAATGGGTGGGCAACCCGCTGCGCGCCGGCTTCCTGCGCCAGCCGGCACCCGCCGAGCGCTTTGCCGGCCGCAGCGGTCCGCTGCGCCTGCTGGTGGTGGGCGGCAGCCTGGGCGCCAAGGCGCTCAACGACACCGTGCCCCAGGCCTTGGCCCTGCTGCCCGAACACGAGCGCCCGGTGGTGGTCCACCAGAGCGGCGAGAAGCAGATCGAGGCGCTGAAAGCCAATTACGCCACCGCGGGCGTGCAGGCCGAACTCACGCCGTTCATCGACGACACCGCCACGGCCTTCGCCGAGGCCGACCTGATCGTCTGCCGCGCGGGTGCGAGCACCGTGACCGAGATCGCTGCGGTAGGTGCCGCCGCGCTGTTCGTGCCCTTCCCGCACGCGGTGGACGATCACCAGACCACCAACGCCCGTTTCCTCGTCGAGGCGGGTGGCGCCTGGCTGGTGCCACAGACCGAGCTCACGGCCCAGTCGCTGGCCGAGCGCCTGCGCTCGGTGAACCGCGCACAACTGACGGAGATGGCCACCAAGGCCAAACAGATGGAAAAGACACAGGCCGTGGCCGCCGTGGTGGCGGCCTGCGAGCAACTCGCGAAAGTGAAGGCGTCATGAAGCACGCGATCCGACACATCCATTTCGTGGGCATCGGCGGCTCGGGCATGAGCGGCATCGCCGAGGTGCTGCTCAACCAGGGCTACGTGATCTCGGGCACCGACCTGGGCGAGAACGCGGCCACGCGCCGTCTGGTCTCCCTGGGCGCCACGGTGCACAAGGGCCACGACGCGAAGTTCATCGAAGGCGCGGACGCCATCGTCACCTCCACCGCGGTCAAGGACGACAACCCCGAGGTGGTCGCGGCGCACGCCAAGTTGATCCCGGTGGTGCCGCGCGCGGTCATGCTGGCCGAGTTGATGCGCATGAAGAAAGGCGTGGCCATCGCCGGCACCCACGGCAAGACGACCACCACCAGTCTGGTGGCCAGCGTGCTCGCCGCCGCCGGGATGGACCCGACCTTCGTGATCGGCGGGCGCCTGAACAGCGCGGGCGCCAACGCGCAGCTGGGCTCGGGCGAGTACATCGTGGTCGAGGCCGACGAATCGGACGCCTCGTTCCTGAACCTGCTGCCGGTGCTCTCGGTCGTCACCAACATCGACGCCGACCACATGGACACCTACGGGCACGACTTCGGCAAGCTCAAGTCGGCCTTCGTGGACTTCCTGCACAAGATGCCGTTCTACGGCGCCGCGGTGGTCTGCGTCGACGATCCGGCGATCCGCGACATCCTGCCCCAGATCGCGCGGCCGATCACCGGCTACGGCTTCGCCGACAGCGCCCAGCTGCGCGCGGTCGACGTGCAGGCGGTGGGCGGACAGATGCACTTCACCGTGCTGCGCGAGGACGCGCCCCCGTTGCCGGTGGTGCTGAACCTGCCAGGCCTGCACAACGTGCTCAACGCGCTGGCCGCCATCGGCATCGCCGAGGAACTGGGCGTGCCGGACGCGGCGGTGCAGAAAGCGCTGGCCGAGTTCAAGGGGGTGGGGCGGCGCTTCCAGCGCTACGGCGACGCGGCGCTTCCCACGGGGGGCACCGCCACGCTGGTGGACGACTACGGTCACCACCCGGTGGAAATGGCGGCCACGCTGGCCGCCGCACGCGGCGCCTTCCCGGGCCGCCGCCTGGTGCTGGCCTTCCAGCCGCACCGCTACAGCCGCACGCGCGACTGCTTCGAGGATTTCGTGAAGGTGATCGGCCAGGCCGACGCCGTGCTGCTGGCCGAGGTCTACGCCGCCGGCGAGGCGCCCATCGTGGCGGCCGACGGCCGTTCGCTGGCGCGCGCGCTGCGCGTCGCGGGCAAGGTGGAGCCGGTGTTTGTCGACGACATCGCCGACATGCCGCAGGCGGTGCTGGACAACGCCCGCGACGGCGACGTGGTGCTGTGCATGGGCGCCGGTTCGATCGGCGCGGTGGCCGGGCAGGTGGTCGACCTGGCCGGCAAGGACAAGGTGTGAATGTGGAAACGCTTGTGAACCCCATCGATGTGAAAGCACTCGGCAAGGTGGCCGTGCTGCTGGGCGGCCGCTCCGCCGAACGCGAGGTCTCGCTGATGTCCGGCACCGGCGTGCTGGCCGCGCTGCGATCCAAGGGGGTGGACGCCCACCCCTTCGATCCGGCCGAACGCGACCTGTCCGACCTCAAGCGCGAAGGTTTTGACCGCGTCTTCATCGCGCTGCACGGCCGCTTCGGCGAAGACGGCACGGTGCAGGGCGCGCTGGAGCTGATGGGCATCCCCTACACCGGCTCGGGCGTCATGGCCTCCAGCGTGGCCATGGACAAGCTCATGACCAAGCGCATCTGGATCGCCGAAGGCCTGTCGACGCCGGCCTGGCGCCAGGTGCACAGCGCGGCCGAGACCCGCGCAGCCTTCGAGGCGCTGGGCTCGCCGATGATCGTCAAGCCGGTGCGCGAAGGCTCGACCATCGGCCTGACCAAGGTGCTGACCGCCGAGCAGTGCGATGCGGCCTATGCGCTGGCCTCGGGCCAGGACCCGATGGTGATGTGCGAGCAGTTCATCGCCGGCGACGAGGTCACCATTCCGGTGCTCGGCACGGGGGCCGCGGCCCGCGCGCTGCCGGTGATCCGCATCGTCGCGCCCGACGGCAACTACGACTACCAGCACAAGTACTTCACCGACGACACGCAGTACCTCGTGCCCTGCGGCCTTCCCGAGGGCGAGGAGGCGGCGATCCAGGCCCTGGTGCTCCAGGCCTTCCGCGCGCTGGACTGCCGCGGCTGGGCGCGTGCCGACGTGATGATCGACGCGAAGACACGCCAGCCGTACCTGCTGGAAATCAACACCTCGCCCGGCATGACCGGCCACTCGCTGGTGCCGATGTCGGCCCGCGCGACCGGTCTGTCCTACGAGGACCTCTGCCTGTCCGTGCTGGCGACCGCGTCGCTGGACAACGCCAAGGCCTGACGGAACCACGATGCAGCACGCCGACCTGCCCCTGGACATCCGGCTCATGACCGTGGTCACGCGTGGCCTGGTCGTGGTCTTTGTCCTGCTCTGCCTGGGGGCGGTGGGCACCTGGATCGCGCGCCACCCCGCCTGGGCGCTGAAGGGCATCAGCGTGCAGGGCGACCTGGGGCACCAGAACGCCGTGGGTCTGCGGGCCCAGCTCGCTACGCCGCTGCGCAAGCTCGAAGGCAGTTTCCTGACCCTGGATCTGCAGCAGGTGCGCCGCATGTTCGAGGCCGTGCCCTGGGTGCGCCATGCGCGGGTGCAGCGCGAGTTTCCCAACCGTTTGCGGGTCACGCTCGAAGAGCACGAGGCCGTGGCCTGGTGGGGCCAGTCCGGATCGGGCCAGCTGGTCAGCCGCCTGGGCGAGGTGTTCGAAGCCAGCCCCGACGAGGGCGATGGCCTGCCCGAACTGGCCGGTCCGGCCGAGCAGGCCCCGCAGGTGTGGGCGCTGTACCAGCGACTCGCCGAAGAGGTCGCCCGGCTGGACCGGGCCCTGGTCCGGCTGGAGCTCAACGAACGCGGCAGCTGGCGCGCCGAACTCGACAACGGCACCCGCCTGGAACTCGGCCGCGGCAGCAGCGACGACCTGCTCGCGCGCACGCGCCGCTTCACCACCACGGTGGGGCAGCTGGCGCAGCGCTACCCCGGCGCCCTGCAGTCGGTGGACCTGCGCTACCCCAACGGCTATGCCCTGCGCGTGCAGGGCGTGACGACGCTGACCGACGACGCTCCGGCAACCCCAACACGAAACCGCTGAACAGACAACGATCATGGCCAAGGAATACAAGGATTTGGTGGTAGGACTGGACATTGGCACCGCCAAGATCATGGTGGTGGTGGCCGAAGTCCAGGCCAACGGCGAGCTCAAGCTGGCCGGGCTGGGCGTGTCCGCCAGCCACGGCCTCAAGCGTGGTGTGGTGGTCAACATCGACGCCACGGTGCAGAGCATCCAGCAGGCGCTCAAGGAGGCCGAGCTGATGGCCGACTGCCGCATCGCCCGCGTCTACACCGGCATCACCGGCAGCCACATCCGCGGCATCAACAGCAGCGGCATGGTGGCCATCAAGGACCGCGAGGTGACCACGGCCGACGTGGCCCGCGTCATCGAGACCGCCAAGGCGATCAACATCTCGACCGACCAGCGCCTGCTGCTGGTGGAGCCGCAGGAGTTCGTGATCGACGGCCAGGAGGTCAAGGAGCCGATCGGCATGAGCGGCATCCGCCTGGAGGCCAAGGTCCACATCGTCACCGGCGCCCAGAGCGCGGCCGAGAACATCATCAAGTGCGTGCGCCGCTGCGGCCTGGAGGTCGACCAGCTGATGCTCAACCCGCTCGCGTCCAGCCAGGCGGTGCTGACCGACGACGAGAAAGACCTGGGTGTGGCCCTGGTGGACATCGGTGCCGGCACCACCGACGTGGCCATCTTTGCAGGGGGGGCGATCCGCCACACCGCGGTGATCCCGATCGCCGGCGACCTGATCACCAGCGACATCGCCATGGCGCTGCGCACGCCGACCAAGGACGCCGAGGACATCAAGGTCGAGAGCGGCTGCGCCAAGCAGCTGCTGGCCGACCCGGACACCCAGGTCGAGGTGCCCGGTCTGGGCGACCGCGGGCCGCGCATGCTCAGCCGCCAGGCGCTGGCGGGCGTGATCGAGCCGCGGGTGGAAGAGATCTTTGCGCTGGTGCAGCAGGTGGTGCGCGATTCGGGCTTCGAGGAGGTGCTGTCCTCGGGCATCGTGCTCACCGGCGGCAGCGCGGTGATGCAGGGCATGGTCGAACTCGGCGAGGACATCTTCCTCAAGCCGGTGCGCCGAGGCGTGCCGCAGTACACCAGCGCCCTGTCGGACATGGTGGCGCAGCCGCGCGCCGCGACGGTCATGGGACTGCTCGAAGAAGCGCGGCTGGCCCGTGTGCGCGGCCACAAGGTGGCGCAGAAGGCGGGCTCCATGCAGAGCGCGCTGGACCGCGTGAAGAACTGGTTTGTGGGGACCTTCTGATGAACACGATCAACGCCGGAACCCGCCGCCTCGACCGCTGCCGCGAATGCACCGGGCCGCCTGGCTGAGGGTTCTCCTCGACAGCTTTCAACCCCACCCTTAAATACAATCGAAACCATGCCCGGACCCCAGCGGAAAAGGGCCACACAGGAGAGTGACATGAGCATCGAAATGATCGAAGTGGAAGAGTTCAACATGGGCACCCAGATCAAGGTCATCGGCGTCGGCGGCGGTGGCGGCAACGCGGTGGATCACATGATCGAACGCCACGTCCAGGGCGTGGAATTCATCTGCGCCAACACCGATGCGCAGGCGCTCACGCGCAGCCTGGCCAACCGCACCATCCAGCTCGGTGGCACGGGTCTGGGCGCCGGCAGCAAGCCCGAAAAGGGCCGCGAAGCGGCCGAGCTGGCGGTCGACGAGATCCGCACCGCCATCGACGGCGCCCACATGTTGTTCATCACCGCCGGCATGGGCGGCGGCACCGGCACGGGTGCTGCGCCGGTCATTGCCCGCGTGGCCAAGGAGATGGGCATCCTCACCGTGGGCGTGGTGACCAAGCCCTTCGACTTCGAAGGCGGCAAGCGCATGCAGAACGCCGACGCGGGCCTGGCCGAGCTCGAAGCCAATGTGGACTCGCTGATCGTGGTGCTCAACGACAAGCTTCTGGAAGTGCTGGGCGACGAAGTCACGCAGGACGAGGCCTTCGCGCACGCCAACGACGTGCTGAAGAACGCGGTCGGTGGCATCGCCGAGATCATCAACGAGTACGGCAATGTGAACGTCGACTTTGAAGACGTGCGCACCGTGATGGGCGAACCCGGCAAGGCCATGATGGGCACCGCGACCGCCAGCGGCCCGGACCGCGCCCGCATTGCCGCCGAGCAGGCCGTGGCCTGCCCGCTGCTCGATGGTGTGGACCTGTCCGGCGCCAAGGGCGTGCTGGTGCTGGTGACGGCATCCAAGGGGAGCCTGAAGCTCAAGGAGTCGAAGGAGGCCATGAACGCCATCAAGGCCTACGCTGCACCGGACGCCCACGTGATCTACGGCGCCGCCTACGACGAGAGCCTGGGCGACGAGATGCGTGTGACCGTGGTCGCCACCGGCCTCTCGCGCCAGGGCGCAGCCCGCCGCACCGCGCCGCCGCTGCAGGTGCTGCGCACCGGCACCGACAACACCCCGTTCGCCGTGCCGACGGTCAACGCGGCCGTCGGTGCACCGGGTGTGGGTGCTGCGCAGCCGAACTACGAGACCATGGCTGTACCGAGCGTCTGGCGCACCAACCGCACGCAGGCCGCGGCCAAGGTCGACGCGCTGGCCTCGGGCGGCATGGACGACTTCGAGATCCCGGCGTTTCTGCGCAAACAGGCGGATTGATTCCGTCCCTCCGCTATGGCCGGCATAGCTTTTCCGGCCTGCGCGAAGGGGAGCTGAAACCTACAATCGCCGGATGCTTGCTCAACGCACCCTCAAGTCCCTGACCAAGGCGGTCGGCGTGGGCCTGCACGGTGGCCAGCGGGTGGAGCTCACGCTCAGGCCCGCGGCGCCGGACACGGGCATCGTGTTCCGTCGCGTGGATCTGCCCGAGCCGGTGGACATTCCGGTCACCGCCGACTCGGTGACCGACACCCGGCTCGCCTCGACCATCTCCAACGGCGGTGTCAAGGTCAACACCATCGAGCACCTGATGAGCGCCTGCGCCGGGCTCGGGTTGGACAACCTCTACATCGACATCACCGCCGAAGAGGTGCCCATCCTGGATGGGTCCTCCGCGTCCTTTGTGTACCTGCTGCAGAGCGCGGGCATCGCGCTGCAGAACAAGGCCAAACGCTTCATCCGCGTGAAGAAGGCGGTCGAGGTGCGCGAGGGCGAGGGCCGCAATCTCAAGTGGGCGCGGCTGGACCCGTTTCACGGCTACAAGCTCGCGTTCGAGATTGAGTTCGACCACCCGGCGGTGAACGCCACCGGCCAGCGCGTCGAGTTCGACATGGGCAGCGGCCGCTACGCACGCGAGATCGCCCGTGCCCGCACCTTCGGCTTCACGCGCGACGTGGAGATGATGCGTTCGCGCGGACTGGGCCTGGGCGGAGGCCTGGACAACGCCATCGTGATGGACGACGTGAAGGTGCTCAACGCCGACGGGTTGCGTTACTCGGACGAGTTCGTCAAGCACAAGATCCTTGACGCCATCGGTGATCTGTACATCGTGGGCAAGCCGCTGCTGGCGGCCTACAGCGCCTTTCGCAGCGGCCACGCGATGAACAACCAGCTGCTGCGCGCCCTGCTGGCCCAGCCCGATGCCTACGAGATCGTGAGCTTCGAGCACGAGCGCGAAGCGCCGCTGGGCTTTGCCCAGCTGGCGCCGGCCTGGTGACCCGGCCTGTCCGCAAGCCCCGGTCATGCTCCTGCTGCGCCTGGTCCTGATTCTGCTGCTGATCGGGGCGGGCGTGTGTTTCGCCGCCTACGCCTTCACCAGCAACCCCCGTTACCTGCGCTGGGGCTGGATGGTGCTCAAGGTGGCGCTGGCCGCTGCCCTCGGCTTTTTCAGCATCCTGTTTCTTGAGCGCATCCTGTAGCCGCGCCACGCATTGATCCGGCGAGGGTGAACCCCGTCCAGTGATGCCGTGGAACCGGCTCTGCCGGGCCACAGGCATCGCCCCCTGGGGGATGACGCCGCAGGCGGCGCGGGGGGGGGTCAATAGTTCCGTCCGCCCTTGTAGGCCGCGTGGGTGCGCGCCCGTGTTGGCGCCACCTTGTTGATGGCAGCGACGCTGCGCGCCACCTGGGCGTGGGTGATGCACAGCCCCAGGGCGTCGGCGGCGTCCTTGCCGGGAAGGCCCGGCAGCTGCAGCATGCGTTTCACCATTTCCTGCATCTGTGCCTTGTCGGCGCGGCCATAGCCCACCACGGCCTTCTTCAGCTGCAGCGCGGTGTACTCGGCCACCGACAGGCCGTTGGCCACCAGGGCCGTGAGGCAGCAGCCGCGCGCCTGGCCCAGCAGCAGCGTGGCCTGGGGGTTGACGTTCACGAACACGATCTCGCAGGCCGCCACGCCGGGCTGGTAGCGCTGCACCACCTCACCGATGCCGTCGAACAGGATCTTCAGCCGCTCGGGCAGCAGGGCGCCGTCCTTGGGGCTGGTCTGGATGGTGCCGCTGGCCACGTAGTGGAGCGCCGCGCCTTCCGCATCGACC
Organism: Hydrogenophaga pseudoflava; assembly: GCF_031020795.1. Taxonomy (GTDB): domain Bacteria; phylum Pseudomonadota; class Gammaproteobacteria; order Burkholderiales; family Burkholderiaceae_C; genus Hydrogenophaga; species Hydrogenophaga pseudoflava_A. The sequence continues at coordinate 430,639 of NZ_JAVHJP010000003.1, read as the reverse complement.
ACGCCGAAGCCGGTGCATTGCAGGCCAGGGTCGATGCCGAGGATGCGCACGGTGGCCGCCTCAGAGGTCGAAGGTCCAGCGGACCGAATGGAAGAACACCGGCGCGGCGAAGCACAGGGCATCGACGCGGTCGAGCACGCCGCTGGCGCCGGTGACGGAGCGGCCGGCCGCGCCCCAGTGGGTCACACCGCGGTCGCGCTTGATGGCCTTCATGACCAGGTGGCCGAGCGAGCCGGCGGCGCAGGCGATGAGGGCCATGGCCAGCGCCCGCCCGGGCTTGAAGGGGGTCAGGCCGGCGAGCGCGGCGCCCAGCAGGCCGCCGGCCACCAGCCCGGCGGCCCAGCTGCGCCACTGGAAGCTCTCGCTGATGGCCGGTGCCACGGGCCTGTCCAGCCGGCGCGCCACCAGGTGCTGCACCAGCATGCAGGTCTGCACCACCAGCACCAGGAAGACCACCAGAAAGGCCATCCGGCCCGCGAAGTCGCGGAACTGCAGCAGCAACAGGGCGGGCACATGGCTCATGCCGTAGACGCAGACCATGATGCCCCACTGCAGCTTGGCGTTGCGCTCCAGGAAGCGCTGGGGGTCGTTGCCGAGCGCGCTCACCACCGGGATGGCCAGGAACACGTAGACCGGGATGAACACCGTGAACAGGTTGAACTCGCGGTGCCAGACCAGGGCGTACTGCAGCGGCAGCACGATGAAGAAGGCCAGCACCAGACTCCGATGGTCCCCCCGCCGGGTGGGCGAGAGGCTGATGAACTCGCGCAGCGTGAAGAACGAGACGATGCCGAACAGCACGATGGCCACGTGCTCGCCCGCCGCCCAGGCCAGCCAGAACACCAGCATCATGAGCCAGGAGTTGCGCAGCAGGGTGTTGTAGTCCTGCAGCCGGTGGTGCAGGCGTTCGTCCACCTCGGACTGCCGCCGCTCGCGCAGCGACAGCAGCACGGCGACGCCGCTGGCCAGTGTCAGCAGTCCGAACAGGACCACGAACAGCAGGCTGACCTGCTGTTGCGGGCTGAGGCTTCGAAGGAAGGACGTCATGCGGAACCTACACGTCGCGCAGGGTGATGACCGCATCCCGGGCGCGCCGCAGGAAGTCGGCACGGTCTTCGTCGGCGCCGAGCTTCAGGGGCTCGCCGAAGGTGACCGAACACAGCACCGGCACCGGAATCACCTCGCCCTTGGGGATCACGCGCTGCACGTTGTGGATCCAGGCCGGCACCAGCACGACGTCCGGAAAGCGTTTGGCCAGGTTGTACAGCCCTGACTTGAACGGCTGCGGTTCCTCGCCATGGCCTCGCGTGCCTTCCGGGAAGATGATCAGCGAGTCGCCGCTGTCCAGCGCGTCGATGAGCGGCTGCAGCGGGTCCTCATCGCCCTTGCGCTCGCGCTCGACATAGACCGCGTTGAACACGGCGGTGGTGATCCAGCGCTTGAAGGTGGAGGCGGTCCAGTAGTCGCGGGCCGCAATCGGGCGGGTGATGCTGCGCAGCTCGCTCGGCAGGGCGGCCCAGATGAGCACCAGGTCGGCGTGGCTCTGGTGGTTGGCAAAGTAGATGCGCTGTTCGGCCTTGGGCGGGCAGCCGTGCCAGCGCGCCTGGGCGCCGGTGAGCGCGCGCACCAGCCCGAGCAGGAACATGCCCATGGCCTGGGCGCGCCAGTTCAACGCGACTCCCTCCGTGCTGCGCACTGCGGGGCTGAGCGCCTTGGGAACGGCCCGGCGGCGCTCATGGCGGGCTCACATCGCCCATGCGGGCCACGATGGTGGCGGTGCGCCGGGACAGGTAGGCGGAGCCCGGGCGGGTCTCGAAGAACTTGGGGCTGGGCAGCATCACGGCCAACCGGGCCGCTTCATAGGCGCTGAGCTTGTCGGCCGACTTCCTGAAATAGCGCTGGGCGGCGGCCTCGGCGCCGAACACACCCTCGCCCCATTCGACGCTGTTGAGGTAGATCTCCAGGATGCGACGCTTGGACAGCAGCGCCTCCAGCGTCAGCGTCAGCACCAGCTCCTGGCCCTTGCGCAGCAGGTTGCGCTCGCCCGAGAGCAGCAGGTTCTTGGCCAGCTGCTGGGTGATGGTCGACCCGCCCAGGATCTTGGCCGGCTTGATGGCCTTGATCGCGGCTTCGGCCGCCTCGGGTTTCTTGGCCAGCCGCTTCTCGATCTGCTCCTGGCGTTTCTCGATCAGCTCCTGCCGGCGCTCGTTCTTGGCCCAGGCCGATTCGATGGCTTCCCAGTCCACTCCGCCGTGCTCGGGAAAGCCTGCGTCCTCGGAGGCCATGACGGCGCGCTTGAGATTCGGGCTGATGTCTTCGTAGTCGACCCATTGCGACGACCAGCGCCATTCCTTGTCGGCGGAGGTCACGCTCTCGGTGGCCACGCGCCATGCTTCTGATCGCATGAAGGCGGTGCTCTGCGGATCGATCACCAGCATCAGCGCGATCCGCAGCACGAAGAACAGCTGCAGCGCCACGCCCGCCAGCAGCATCCACAACAACCAACGCCCGAACGAACGCATCACCACTCCCGACCTACTGCGAACTCATCTGGGTCTGCAGGCCCGCGTCCCGGGTGAACCGGAAGCGCGACACCACCACGATCTGGTCGGCGCGCCGGCGCATGGCCTCGTTGAACTTGCCGAACTTCAGGCTGCGCACGATGGACTCGGCCCGACGGTCCAGCGTCAGGGTGCCCGAGGTCTGGACCACCTCGGTGTCCAGCACCGCACCGGTGTGGTTGACCGTGATCACCATGGTCAGCTCGCCATAGAGCTTGCGCCCGGCCGCCTCGGGGAAGTTGGTCGTGCCGCGGTCCTCGATCCGGCGCCGGAGTTCGTCGTAGTAGACCGCGTAGACCTCTTCCCGCGTGGCGGGGCTGATGTAACGCTTGCGCGGACGGGCGTTCTCCTCGTTGATGCGCTTCTCGATCTCGGCCAGCAGCTTGGTCAGCAGCTGGCGGCGCTGCTCGCGCTCCACCGATTCGGGGCTCGGGTTGACGGCCTGCAGATCGGGGGGCGGCATGCTGGCCAGCTGCTGCCGGACCTGGGCCAGGATCTGGCTCTGGCGCTCCTTGAGCGCCTCGATCATCTGCTCATCCTTCTCGGGGGTGTCGCCGAGCCGCGCCTGCTGCATGGACGGCAGGGGCGAGGTGGCGCGGCCCTTCTCCGCATCGCCGCCACCCGCCAGCGAGGCCTGAGCGATCACCTGTGCCTTGTCCGGCCGGTCGTTGCTCTTCGCGTTGACGAGGATCACCTCCAGCGGCGTGTCCTGGAACACGCGGTTGAACCCTTCGGGATCGACGAAACGCACCGTGAGCAGGGCCGCGTGCACCGCCACCGAGATGCCCAGGGCAATCTGGAGCGTGCTCAGCCGCCGCAGGAAGTTCAGAACCGGATTCACGGGCGCGATTATCCGTGCAGCCTCAGGACGCCGACGCGGGGTCGGCGGCACCGGCCTCGGGTTCGTTGACGTCGATGGCCAGGGCCAGCGGCGCGGCCAGCTCTTCGTCCTCTGCCTCGGCCGACTCGTCCAGCGCTTCGACCGCACCGTCCAGCCGCTCGATCACGGTGCCCGAGACGTCCAGAGCGATCTCGTCGATGGCGCCCAGGCGCACCCGCACGTGCGCGCCGCGCGGCAGGCCCTCGGCACCCAGCACCGGCAGCACCAGCGGCAGCGTGTCGGCGCGCACCAGGTTGTCCTTGATCAGCGTGGCGGTCAGTTCGGTGGTGCCGGTCTGCTGCAGGTGTTTGAGCGTCCAGAAGCGCTCCATGCCGTTCTGGAAGCCGTTGTAGGCGGTGTAGGCCGCGTCGAAGCCACTGATGATGGCGAACAGGTTGGCGTCCTTGGGCTTGAAGGGCGCCGCCAGCGCGGCCGTGGTGCCATGGCGGGCGCAGGCGATGATCTGCCACTGGTTCACCAGGTCGACATAGCGGCGCAGGGGCGAGGTGCTCCAGGCGTAGGCCTTGACGCCGATGCCCGCGTGCGGGGCGACCTTGGTGCCCATGCGCACCTTGACGCCGGGCGCCAGACTCGCCTGGCTGCGGTAGATGCCGGGCACGCCACAGGCGGCCAGCCACTGGCCCCAGGTGCTGTTGGCCAGGATCATGGCCTCGGCCACCATCAGGTCCAGCGGCGCACCGCGGGAGCGGGTGCCGATGATCACGGCCTCGCTGCCGTCGGGCTCGTCGCCCGTCACGCCCTGCAGCTTGAAGGTGTAGTCGGGGCGGGTGAAGGTCTCGGGCTTGCCGCGCACCACCTCGCGCTGGGCTTTCAGGTGTTTCGCGAGGCGGAAGATGAAGGCCAGCTGCGGCTGCAGGGCGGCGATCTCGCCGCTGGCGGTGTCCAGCGGTGCCTCGCCGGTCAGCCAGGCCTCGGTGATCACGCTGTCGAGCTGGTCGTGGCGCAGGTTGTGGGCGATGGGCACGCGCTCCAGCGCGGTGCGGCTGTCCTTCTGTTCGAGCGTGGCCTCGTCGAAGCTCACGTACAGCGACACCGCCGGGCAGTCGCGCCCGGCCTCCAGCGTGTAGCGCTGCACCACCGCATCGGGCAGCATGGTGATCTTGTGGCCCGGCATGTAGACCGTGGACAGGCGCTGGCGCGCCACCGCGTCGACGGCATCCTGAGGCTGGATCGCCAGCCCCGGCGCGGCGATGTGGATGCCCAGCGTCACCGTGCCGCTGCCCAGCCCCTGCAGCGACAACGCATCGTCGATCTCGGTGGTGTGCGAGTCGTCGATGGAAAACGCCTGCACCGGCGCCACCGGCAGCTCGTCGGTGATGGCCGGCGCCTGCAGGGCAGGGAAGCCCGTGCCCTTGGGAAACTGGTCGAAAAGGAAACGCTGCCAGTGGAACTGGTAGGCGCTGGTGATGGCGCCGGCCTTTTCCAGCAGGGCCAGCGGGTTGAGGTGGCTGCTGCGCGCCGCCTCGACCACGGCCTTGTACTCGGGCGCGTTCTTGTCGGGCTTGAACAGGATCTTGTAGAGCTGCTGACGCACCGGCTCCGGGCAGGTGCCGGCCACGAGTTCGGCGGCCCAGGCGTCGATCTGGGCCTGGATCTGCTTTTTCTTCTCGATGGCGGCCAGCGCCTGTGCCACGATCTCGGCCGGCGCTTTTTTGTACCGGCCCTTGCCGGCGCGGCGGAAGTAGTGCGGCGCGCCCTGCAGGCAGATCAGGGCCGCGACCTGCTGCTCCACGCCGGGCGGGTCGCTGAAGTAGTCGGCCGCCAGGTCGGCGAAGCCGAACTCGTCCTCGGGCGCGAACTCGTAGGCCAGCTCCAGCTCCATGCTGGCGGCCAGGGCGGTGGCGGCGGGCATGAGCAGGGCCGGCGCGGGCTTCTCGAAACGCAGCAGGGTGTTGGCCAGCTTGACCTTCACGCGCTTGCCCGAATCGAGCTCCACCTGCAGGGAGCTCTCGGCTTCGGACATGAGGCGGCCGGTCATCAGTTTGCCGGCTTCGTCGAACAGGATGTGCATGGGCGCGATTGTCCCACGCAGGGCGAAGCGTCCCGCCTTTCAGGTCGCCAGCCGGAGGAACCCGAACAGGCGCTCGATGTGCCGGTCGAAGTCGGCGATGGCGTGGTCGCCTTCGGGCAGGCGGTGGATGCTGCCGCCGGCACAGAAGGCCAGCATTTCGCGCCAGTCCAGCACCTCGTCCTTCTCGGAGATGAGGGCGAACAGGCGCTCGGGGGTGACCGGCTGGGCGGGGGCCAGACGGTGGATGTCACCGGCCAGCGCCTCCAGTTCGCCCACGAACTCGGCCCGGAAGAAGATGTGTTCGTCCGGGTTCTGCCAGACCGGGTGCTCGCCGATGTACTTCGCCAGATCGCGCTGCGGAAACGGCGCCGGGTTGAGCAGGGCCGCCACGCAACCGCGCTGCAGCGACAGCCAGCGGGCGTAGAAGCCGCCCAGCGAGGAGCCGATGACGGCCATGCGGTCGGTCGGCCAGCCGTCCGTGAGCCGCCGCATCAGCTGCGCCGCTTCGCGGGGCGACGGCGGCAGCTGCGGGCAGCACCAGACGACCCCCGGGTGCAACGAGCGCACCCGCTCCGCCACCAGCAGGGCCTTGGCCGATTGAGGCGACGAACGGAAGCCGTGCAGGTAGAGCAGGTGAGTGACCGGAAGGCGGGGCGGGGTGTGCATGGCGGAAGGATAATGGCTGCCTCATGGCCGCCGTACTCGACAAACCTTCGCTCTGGCAACGCATCCGACCCATCTTCCAGGGCTTTGACGGACCGCTGGCGCTGGCCATCCTGCTGCTGGCCGGTGCGGGCCTGATGACGATGTACTCGGTCGGCTTCGACCACGGCACCCGGTTTACCAGCCACGGCCGCAACATGCTGCTGGCTGCGGCGGTGCTGTTCACCGTGTCGCAGGTGCCGCCTCAGCGGCTGATGGCGCTGGCCGTGCCGATGTACGTGGTGGGCGTGATGCTGCTGCTCGGGGTGGAGCTGTTCGGCATCACCAAGAAGGGCGCGACGCGCTGGATCAACGTCGGCATCGTGATTCAGCCCAGCGAGCTGATGAAGGTGGCCATGCCGCTGATGCTGGCCTGGTGGTTCCAGCGCCGGGAAGGCATGCTCAAACCCCTGGACTTCGCGGTGGCGGGGCTGCTGCTGGCGGTGCCCGCCTTCCTGATCCTCAAGCAGCCCGACCTGGGCACCACGCTGCTGGTGCTGGCCTCGGGCCTGGCGGTGATCTTTTTTGCCGGCCTGAGCTGGAAGCTGATCATTCCGCCGGTGCTGCTGGCGGCGGTCGGCATCGTGACGCTGATCATCATGGAGCCGCAGTGGTGCGCACCGGACGTCGACTGGAAGGTGCTGCACGAGTACCAGCGCCAGCGCGTCTGCACCCTGCTCGACCCGTTCAAGGACCCGCTGGGCAAGGGCTTTCACATCATCCAGGGCATGATCGCCATCGGCTCCGGCGGCGTCTGGGGCAAGGGCTTCATGCAGGGCACCCAGACCCACCTGGAGTTCATTCCCGAACGCACCACCGACTTCATCTACGCGGCCTTCTCCGAAGAGTTCGGCCTGGTGGGCACGCTGGGCCTGATGGCCGGTTTCATCTTCCTGATCGTGCGCGGCCTGACCGTCGCACTGGAGGCGCCGACCCTGTTCGCGCGCCTGCTGGCCGGCGCCATGACGCTCAACATCTTCGTCTACGCATTCGTCAACATGGGCATGGTCAGCGGCATCCTGCCGGTGGTGGGGGTGCCGCTGCCCTTCATCAGCTACGGCGGCACGGCCATGGTGACCATGGGGGTGGGACTGGGCATCCTGATGTCGATCGCCAAGTCCAAACGCCTCATGCAGTCATGATGAACGCGCGCCTCCCCGTGGCGGTCGTCGGCGCCGGCAACATGGGCGGTGCCATGGTGGAGCGCCTGTGCGAAGCAGGTACGGCCGTGGCGGTTTGCGACATCGATCCCGCGCGGCAGCGGCAGGCCCTGGCGGCCGGGGCCGAACTGGCCGACACGCCATCGCTGGCCGCTTCGGCGCTGGCAGACGGCGGGGTGCTGATCGTCTGTGTCGTGGACGCGCAGCAGTCGCGCGAGGTGCTGTTCGGCCCCGATGGCGCGGTCTCCCGCATGCGCGGGGGGCAGACCGTGATGCTCTGCCCGACCATCGCGCCACAGGACGTCGAAGCCTTGGCCGTGGGCCTGAGCGAACGCGGCATCGGCTGCATCGACGCCCCCCTGTCCGGCGGACCGGCGCGGGCGCGCGACGGCAGCATGAGCCTGATGCTGGCCGCGCCGGCGGCCCTGCTGCAGCGCCACCAAGACCTGCTCGCGCGGCTCTCCTCGCGCCGCTTCGTGATCAGCGAACGCGTGGGTGACGGCGCCCGGACCAAGCTGGTCAACAACCTGCTGGCGGGCATCAACCTCGTTGGCGCGGCCGAGGTGCTGGCGCTGGCCGACCGCCTGGGACTGGACCTGGGCACCACGCTGGACGTGATCGAACAGTCCAGCGGCCAGAGCTGGATCGGTTCGGACCGGATGCGGCGCGCCATCGCCGGCGACCTCGAACCCCGGGCGCACGTGACGCTGCTGGAGAAAGACACCCGGCTGGCGGTCGAGGCCGCGCAGGCCGCCGGATTCGACGGGCCGCTCGGCGCTCGGGCCGCGGCCGTGTTCGCCCAGGCCCGCGCCGCGGGACTGGCCGACCGCGACGACGGCGCCCTCCTGCCTCTGCTGCGCAGTCAGGCGCGGCAATCCCACTGATCCGACCGGGGTCACGACCGGCGGTCGGCGCCGCAGCGCCCGGCTTCCTACAATCGTGCCCATGATCGCCCGCGAACCTACCCTGGCCCGACTGGCCACCGCCGAAAGCCTCCTGCTCACCCCCTACGGCCTGAGCATGTCCCACCTGCAGCGCGCGCTGGGCGAGATGACCTCGCACGGCGTCGACGACGCCGACCTCTACTTCCAGACCACGCGCAGCGAAGGCTGGAGCCTCGAAGAGGGCATCGTCAAGACCGGCAGCTTCAGCATCGACCAGGGCGTGGGCGTGCGCGCCGTCAGCGGCGAGAAGACCGCCTTCGCCTACTCCGACGACCTGTCCTGGGATTCGCTGCTGGATGCGGCGCACACGGTGCGCTCGATCTCCGGCCAGGGCCAGAGCCGCAAGGTCCGCGTGCCGGCCCCCAAGGCCTCGAAGTCGCGTTCGCTCTACCCGGGGCTCGACCCGATCGGCACGCTCGACAGCGCGGCCAAGATCGCCCTGCTCGAAAAGGTGGAGAAGCTGGCCAAGGCGCGCGACCCGCGCGTGGTGCAGGTCATGGCCGGTCTGGCCGCCGAGCACGACGTGGTGCTGATCGCCCGCGCCGACGGCACGGTGGCCGCCGACGTGCGGCCGCTGGTGCGGCTGTCGGTGACCGTGATTGCCGAACAGAACGGCCGGCGCGAGATGGGCACCTCGGGCGGCGGCGGCCGTTTCGGCCTCGCCTACTTCGACGACGCGACCGTCGACAGCTATGTGGAAGAGGCGGTGTCCTCGGCCCTCACCAACCTTGAGGCCCGGCCGGCCCCCGCCGGCGAGATGACCGTGGTGCTTGGCCCGGGCTGGCCCGGCGTGCTGCTGCACGAGGCCGTGGGCCACGGGCTGGAGGGAGACTTCAACCGCAAGGGTTCCAGCGCCTTCAGCGGCCGCATCGGACAGCGCGTGGCGGCCAAGGGCGTGACGGTGCTCGACGACGGCACCATCGCCGACCGCCGCGGTTCGCTCAACGTGGACGACGAAGGCCACACCACGCAGAAGAACGTGCTGATCGAGGACGGAATCCTCAAGGGCTACATCCAGGACGCGATGAATGCGCGCCTGATGGGCGTCAAGCCCACCGGCAACGGCCGCCGCGAGAGCTACGCCCACGTGCCCATGCCCCGCATGACCAACACCTACATGCTGGGCGGCGACAAGAGCCCGGACGAAATTGTGGCCAGCATCAAAAAGGGGCTCTACGCCACCAACTTCGGCGGTGGCCAGGTCGACATCACCAGCGGCAAGTTCGTGTTTTCCGCCAGCCAGGCCTACTGGGTCGAAAACGGCAAGATCCAATACCCCGTCAAGGGCGCGACGCTGGTCGGCAGCGGCCCCGAGTCGCTCAAGAAGATCAGCATGATCGGCAACGACATGCGCCTGGACAGCGGCGTCGGCACCTGTGGCAAGGAAGGCCAGAGCGTTCCGGTGGGGGTCGGTCAGCCCACCCTGCGCATCGACGGCCTCACCGTGGGGGGAACGGCCTGACCCGGCTTGTAAGACGGCTGTCAAAACCGCTGTGATACAGTCTGCGGCCATGCAAACCCGCGCAGCCATCTTTTTCGGCTTTTACTTTTGGTTCTCTGTCCCCGGCGGACGAGAGGCAAGGGTGTAAGCGCGCCAAGCAACCCAAAACCTCCGAAACCGCCGGGCCTACAGCCCGGCGGTTTTTTTTCATCCCTTCACTTTCCAACCCTGCGAGGAGCCTTCGATGAACGCCAAGACCACTGCCGCCAGCGATGCCTGGTATGCGCGGCCTGCCGACAAGACCAGCCAGACCGACGACCAGCGCATCAAGGACATCACCGTGCTTCCGCCGCCCGAACACCTCATCCGTTTCTTCCCCATCGCCGGCACGCCGGTGGAGGGCCTGATCAAGCAGACCCGCAGCCGCATCCACGACATCCTGCACGGCAAGGACGACCGCCTGCTGGTCATCATCGGCCCCTGCTCCATCCACGACCCGGCCGCCGCGCTGGACTACGCCCGCCGCCTCAAGCCGCTGCGGGAGAAGTACGCCGACACGCTGGAAATCGTGATGCGTGTCTATTTCGAGAAGCCGCGCACCACGGTGGGCTGGAAGGGCCTGATCAACGACCCGTACCTCGACGAGAGCTACCGCATCGACGAAGGTCTGCGCATCGCGCGCCAGCTGCTGATCGAAATCAACCGCCAGGGTCTGCCGGCGGGCAGCGAGTTCCTGGACGTGATCAGCCCGCAGTACATCGGCGACTTGATCGCCTGGGGGGCCATCGGCGCACGCACCACCGAAAGCCAGGTGCACCGCGAACTGGCCTCGGGCCTGTCGGCTCCCATCGGATTCAAGAACGGCACCGACGGCAACATCAAGATCGCCACCGACGCCATCCAGGCGGCCGCACGCGGTCACCACTTCCTGTCGGTGCACAAAAACGGGCAGGTGGCCATCGTCCAGACCAATGGCAACAAGGACTGCCATGTCATCCTGCGCGGCGGCAAGGCACCCAACTACGACGCGGCCCATGTGGCTGCGGCCGTCAAGGAACTGGAAGCCGCCAAGCTGACGCCGCGTCTGATGGTCGACTGCAGCCATGCCAACAGCAGCAAGCAGCACGAGAGGCAGCTGGAGGTGGCCCGCGACATCGGTGCGCAGATCGCGGGCGGCAGCCGCAGCGTGTTCGGCGTGATGATCGAAAGCCACATCGAGGCAGGGGCCCAGAAGTTCACGCCAGGCAAAGACGATGTGGCCAAGCTGGCCTATGGCCAGAGCATCACCGACGCCTGTCTCGGCTGGAACGACTCCGTACAAGCGCTCGACATCCTGTCCCAGGCGGTGGTGCGCCGGCGCTCCTCACGCTGATCCGGTCATTCGTGGCAAAGCCCACGGGATCCCGTCGCGAAGGGGGCACCGGCTTCTGGTGACGATGGTCTAATGTGTTCGCAAGTGCGATGCGCAACGTGGGCGCCGCGCGGGCATTGTGGGCAAGCCGTGAGGGGGTGCGTTTGGAGCAGCCGGTTCTGGGTCTGGGATTGTTGGGGTTTTCCGAGGCGGGGGGCCTGCGCCTGCGGGCATGGGCGGCCCAGGCGCCTGCCGGCTGGCCCGAGTGGCGCACCTGCGATCCGCATCTGGCCGATGCCTGGATGATTGCAGGCGATTCGGTGGACGTGTTGGGACGCGACGAGCTGGTGATTCGCCACCCCCAGGGCAGCGGCGAGCGCCTGACCCTCAACCGCGCGGAGGTGGACCGGCCGCTGGCCTTCGCCACGCCGCTGCCTGAGGGTTTCGCCTCGGCCGAGTTTTTCGAGGCCGGTAGCGAAAGCAGCGTGCGGCAGCGCCTGCAGCGTTTCGAGGCCTGGCTGCGTCCGCTGCGGACCCAGTTCGCCCTGGGTGCACGGCTGCACGAGCACATGGACCAAATGCGCTCGGGCGGCGTGGTGCATCTCTCTGCAGGTGAGCGGCTGCTGGCGGTGATCGACATTCAGCGCTGGCAGGCGGCGCTGCTGATCCCGGCCCGGCCTGTTGATCTGGCGATGGCGCACTGGACCCATGGAGAACAACTGTCCCGGGACGTGCCTCCCTCGTTCGTCCGCCTTCCCCTGCACCGCGTGATGTGGAACTACGCGGTGCGCACCCGGCGCGACGTGCTGCCCCACCGCTACCGTGAGCAGCGTCTGTACCTGCGCAGGGTGCCGCGCCTGCCGGCCCACTGGTTCGATGAGCTCCACCTGGTGCTGATGCGCGAGCTGATGGACCGGCCCGCCACGTTCGCCCAGTTGCGCGAGCGCATCGGGTCGGGCGAGCCAGACCTGGCGCGCCATCTGGCGGCGTTGTACCACGGCGGGGCACTGACGACCGATGTGGACAGTGCCCGCAGGGCCGAGGCCGACAACCGGCGTTCGATCGTGGCGCTGCGGTTCGACCATGTCGACACCGACCTGTCCTCCCGCCAGCACAACCCGGATTCGGTGGCCCCGTCCAGCATCCTGCGGGAGGCGGTGCACTCGCCGCTTCGGGTGTCGACGAGCGCACAATAGGCGGGCCCCGGTTTCCGGGTCCTAGAGTCCATCATCATCCGTCAGGAGTCATCCCATGCGCAGCCAAGTCACCGTGACCTGGGGCGAGCCCGCCACCTACCGCTTCGACCTTGAAGAGGTGCAACCCATGCCGCACGACCAGGCGCGCGCCTGGCTGGACCAGCAATTCACGGCGTTCGACTGCGAGCCCATCCGCCTGACCGGCAAGGTGCTGACGGCGGACAAGGTGCTCAGTGTGGCGCAGGCGGCCGGGCAGGACCGCTTCCGCGAGGCGGCGCACCGAAACTGGGCGATGGAGTTTGCGCGTGCGAGCAGCGCCGCGTTGGCCAAGCCGGCCGTGACGGTCGACTTGGCCGCGATGTCGGTCGGTTACTGAGCCGTCGGGCCGAGCGCGGTGAGCAGGCGGCTGTGCACGCCGCCGAAACCGCCGTTGCTCATGCAGACGATGTGGTCGCCCGCCTTGGCGGCTGCCACCACCTGTTGCACCAGTTCGTCGATGGTCGGTGCGACCGACGCGCGTGCGCCCATTGGCGCAAGGGCCTCGCGCGCATCCCAGTCCAGTCCGCCCGAGTGGCAGAACGCCAGGTCGGCCGGCTCCAGGCTCCAGGGCAGCTGGGCCTTCATCGTGCCCAGCTTCATGGTGTTGCTGCGCGGCTCGAACACCGCCAGAATGCGCCCGCCCGACGCTCCGAGGCGCCGGCGCAGGCCGTCGAGCGTGGTGCGGATGGCTGTGGGGTGGTGGGCGAAATCGTCGTAGACGGTGACCGACCCGCCGTCGCGGGGCACCGTGCCACGGACCTCCATGCGCCGGCGCACGTTCTGGAAACTGCCCAGGGCCCGGGCCGCGTCGGCGGGCAGCACCCCCACATGCTGGGCGGCCGCAATGGCCGCCAGCGCGTTCAGCTGATTGTGTTCACCCGTGAGGGACCACTCCACGCGGGCCACCTTCCGGCCGAGCTCCAGCACGTCGAACGCGTGGGGTTCGCCGACCGCGCTGAAGTCGCTGACCGCGGCGCCGAAGCTGCGGACCTCGCTCCAGTGCCCCATGTGCAGCACCCGGTCGAGGCTCTCTTCCAGGCCGTTGACCACCAGCCGGCCGCTGCCGGGCACGGTGCGCACCAGGTGGTGGAACTGCCGCTCGATGGCCGCCAGGTTGTCGAAGATGTCGGCGTGGTCGAACTCGAGGTTGTTCAGGATGGCAGTGCGTGGGCGGTAGTGCACGAACTTGCTGCGCTTGTCGAAAAACGCAGTGTCGTATTCGTCTGCTTCGATGACAAACAGGGGGTGGCGCAGCGGCTGTGCGCTCAGCTCCGTGTCCCCCGCCCGCTGCGCGGGCTCCTCCTTTACCTGCGCTGAGCGCACAGCCGCCGCGCCGCCCAGCCTCGCCGACACGCCGAAGTTCATCGGCACGCCGCCCACCAGGAAGCCGGGCTTCAATCCGTTGGCCTCCAGTACCCAGGCCAGCATCGATGTGGTGGTGGTCTTGCCGTGGGTGCCGGCGACGGCCAGCACATGGCGTCCCTGCAGCACGTGTTCGGCCAGCCACTGGGGGCCGCTGGTGTAGGGCGCACCGGCTTCCAGGATGGCTTCCATCAGCGGGAACTTGGGGCTGCCGTCGGCCAGCCGGGCGCGGCTGACCACGTTGCCGACCACATAGAGGTCCGGGGCCAGCGCCATCTGGTCGGCTGAGAAGCCCTCGATCAGGTCGATGCCCAAGGCCCGCAGCTGGTCGCTCATCGGCGGGTAGACCCCGGCGTCGCAGCCGGTGACGCGGTGGCCGGCCTCGCGCGCGAGCGCCGCCAGGCCGCCCATGAATGTGCCGCAAATGCCCAGGATATGAATATGCATGCGGCGATTCTAGGGGGGTGCCCGTGCACAATCGGCCTATGGACAGCTTCCGCACCGACACGTCCGCCGAGATCGCCTCGGTGGCCGCGCGCCTGGTGGTCGACGAGGGTCTGGAGTACGCGGCGGCCAAGCGGCGCGCGGCCAAGCAGCTCGGTCTTCCGCCTTCGCGCACCCCCTGGCCCGACAACCAAACGCTGGAAGAGGCGGTGCGCGAGCACATTGCGATCTTTTGCGCCGACACCCAGCCCGGCGAATTGAGGGCGTTGCGGGAACTGGCCCTGGTATGGATGGAGCGGCTGGCCGCGTTCAGGCCTCATCTGTGCGGAGCGGTCTGGCACGGGACCGCCACCCGCCACAGCGATATCTATGTGCAGCTGTACTGCGACGATCCGAAATCGGCGGAGTGGGCGCTGCTGGATCACCGTGTCGAGTACCACCCCGGCACAGCGGCCAGCGATGCCAATGGCGAGCCGGTCGAGGCCCTCACGCTGAGGCTGCGCTGCGAGCCGCTCGAGCAGTGGGTGCTGCTGCACCTGCTGGTGATGGATCACGACGCCTTGCGCGGCGCCCTGCGGCCGGACGCGCAAGGGCGGCGTCCCCGGGGCGATGCGCAGGATCTGCGGGCCCTGCTGGCGTCCGATGCCGGTGTTCCGGAGGGACGCGCATGAACCGGCGAACCCTGTGGATGGGGGGACTGGGTGTCGCGGCTGCGGCAGCCGGCGCGGGGGTGGCCTGGTGGCGGCTGCGGCCCGGTCCGGTGCTGGGCGATGCGGAAAACCAGTTCTGGGCCAGCGCCTTTCCCGATGTGTCGGGTGCTCTATTGCCGATGTCGGGCTTCCGGGGGCGCCCTCTGCTCGTGAACTTCTGGGCCACCTGGTGTCCTCCCTGTGTGGAGGAGCTGCCCCTGATCAACACCTTCCACCGGGCGCAATCGGCCCGCGGATGGCAGGTGCTGGGCCTGGCGGTGGACCAGGCGGCGCCGGTGTCGCGGTTTCTGACGCGGCTGCCGCTGGACTTCCCGGTGGCACTGGCCGGCTTCGCGGGCACCGACCTGGCACGGAGTCTGGGCAATCCGAGTGGGGCTTTGCCCTTCAGCGTGGTGTTTGCCGCCGACGGTGCGGTGCTGCACCGCAAGCTCGGTAAGGTCAGTGCCGAAGAGCTGGCGCAGTGGGCCAGCCTGGCCTGACCGGGTGACCGGACAGGCGGCGAACTCCCGGTTATGAACTGAATTAAAAAACGGTTAAAGTCCCGCGAACTTGAAACAGTTTGCAGGCTGGTGGCCGAAGCGGCCCGCCTCTGCAGGTGTGACGAACGGCATTTCCAGTGGATTGTGCCTCGTGTACACTGCGCACCCCGCCAAGTCGGTGGCGCTTCGTTTGGTTGAAGATGAGCGAAGTTTGGCCAACTTGACTGCAATTCGTTGGAGAAATCATGGATCTTAGAAAACTGAAGACACTGATCGATCTGGTGTCCGAGTCGAACGTGTCCGAGCTGGAAATCACCGAAGCCGAGGGCAAGGTCAGGATCGTCAAGAGTGCTCCAGCGGCAGCGGTGGCCCAGGTCGTTGCGGCTCCCGTGGTTGCGGCGCCCGCCGTGCAGGCGATGGCTGAGGCGGCCGCTCCTACTGCGGTCCCGGTCGCCGCGCCAGCTGCGGTCGGTCACACGGTCAAATCGCCCATGGTGGGCACCTTCTACCGTGCCTCCAGCCCAGGCGCCAAGCCCTTCGCGGAAATCGGCCAGACCATCAAGGAAGGCGAGACCATCTGCATCGTCGAGGCCATGAAGATCCTCAACGAGATTGAAGCCGACAAGAGCGGCACGATCACGCAGATCCTGGTCGAGAACGGTCAGGCGGTGGAATACGGCCAGCCGATGTTCGTCATCGAATAAGGGGACCTTCGCCCCATGTTCAAGAAAATCCTTATCGCCAATCGCGGCGAAATCGCCCTGCGCGTGCAGCGCGCCTGCCGCGAGATGGGCATCAAGGCCGTGATGGTCTATTCCGAGGCCGACCGCGACGCCAAGTACGTCCGGCTGGCCGACGAGGCGGTCTGCATCGGCCCGGCCCCGTCGGGCCAGAGTTACCTCAACATGCCGGCCATCATCTCGGCCGCCGAGGTGACCGACGCGGAAGCGATCCACCCCGGCTACGGCTTCCTGTCCGAGAACGCCGACTTCGCCGAGCGCGTCGAGCGCAGCGGCTTCACCTTCATCGGCCCGACCCCCGAGTCCATCCGCATCATGGGCGACAAGGTGTCGGCCAAGCAGGCCATGATCCGGGCCGGCGTGCCCTGCGTGCCGGGTTCCGAAGGGGCGCTGCCCGACGATCCGGCCGTGATCAAGAAGACCGCCAAGGCGGTGGGCTACCCGGTGATCATCAAGGCCGCCGGCGGTGGCGGTGGTCGCGGCATGCGCGTGGTGCACACCGAGGCGGCGCTGATCCATGCGGTGCAGACCACCAAGGCGGAAGCCGCGGCGGCCTTCGGCAACCCCGAGGTGTACATGGAGAAGTTTCTCCAGAACCCTCGTCACATCGAGATCCAGGTGCTCGCCGACACGCATCGCAACGCGGTCTACCTGGGCGAGCGCGACTGCTCGATGCAGCGGCGTCACCAGAAGGTGATCGAGGAAGCGCCGGCCCCGGGCATCCCGCGCCGCCTGATCGAAAAGATCGGCGACCGCTGTGCCGCCGCCTGCAAGAAGATCGGCTACCGCGGTGCGGGCACCTTTGAATTCCTGTACGAGAACGGCGAGTTCTATTTCATCGAGATGAACACCCGCGTGCAGGTGGAGCACCCGGTGACCGAGTGGATCTCCGGAATCGACATCGTGCGCACCCAGATCGCGGTGGCGGCCGGCGAGAAGCTGCCGTTCACCCAGCGCCAGATCCAACTCAAGGGCCACGCCATCGAGTGCCGCGTCAATGCGGAGGACGCCTACAAGTTCACCCCGTCGCCCGGGCGCATCACCACCTGGCACATGCCGGGCGGGCCCGGTGTGCGCGTGGACTCGCACGCTTACACCAACTACTTCGTGCCGCCCAATTACGACTCGATGATCGGCAAGATCATCGTGCACGGCGATACGCGCGAACAGGCCCTGGCGCGCATGCGCACCGCCTTGTCGGAGTGTGTGGTCGAGGGCATCAAGACCAACATTCCGCTGCACCGCGAGCTGATGGTCGACGCCAGCTTCGTGGCCGGCGGCACCAACATCCACTACCTCGAAGAGTGGCTGTCGCAGCGTGAGCGCTGACCTGTCTGCCGGCTCGCTGTACGAGCTGGTGCTGCTGGTGCCCGAAGCCGGTGTGGAGCCGGTCGGTGATGCGCTGGTCGCGCTGGACGCGCTGAGTGTCTCGGTCGAGGACGCCGACGCGCTGACTCCGGCCGAGCAGGCGCTCTTCGGCGAGCCCGGCATGCCGCCGCCCAAGGAAGGCTGGAACCGCTCGCGGGTGGTGGCTCTGTTCCCGCAAGAAGCGGCGGCGCGCGAGGCGGCGGCGCTGCTGTTGCCACAGGACTTCTTCGGGGGCTCGCAGGTGCTGGGCGTGCGCGCCGTGGCGGACCAGGACTGGGTGCGCCTGACCCAGTCGCAGTTCGATCCGGTCGAGATCACGCCGACCTTTTGGATCGTGCCGACCTGGCACGAGCCGCCCGCCGCGGCGCAGGAGGTGATCCGGCTCGATCCGGGCTTGGCCTTCGGCACCGGCACCCACCCGACCACCCGCATGTGCCTGCGCTGGATCGCAACCCACGCACCGCGCGGTCATCGCGTGCTCGACTACGGTTGCGGCTCGGGTATCCTGGCCATTGGTGCGGCCAAGTTCGGTGCCGAGCCCATCGTGGCCGTCGACATCGATCCGGCCGCCGTCGAGTCCACACGGCTCAACGCCGATGCCAATGGGGTGCGCCTGCAGACCGGCCTCCCGGACGTGGTCGACGGGCACTTCGATGTCGTGCTGGCCAACATCCTGGCCACACCGCTGAAGGTGCTCGCGCCCTTGCTGTGCGAACGCGTGAAGGCCGGTGGTCACCTGGTGCTGGCCGGCATCCTGGCGCGCCAGGAGGACGAGTTGCGCGAGGCCTATGCGCCGTGGGTCGACCTGCGCGTGGGCGATGAGGAAGACGGCTGGATTCTCATGACCGCCCGCAAGGCGTGAGGGGCCTCGGCGGCCGGGTCTGGCGCAGGCGCCTGCAATAATTCCCGCATGAGTTTCACCACCCGCTGTCCGGCTTGCGGAACGACCTTCCGGATCGTTCCCGACCAGCTCAAGATTTCCGACGGTTGGGTGCGCTGCGGGCATTGCTCCGACGTGTTCGATGCCACGCTGTTCCTTGAGAAGGAGCCGGTGGCTGTGGCAGCCGCTGCTGTCTCGACCGTTTCCGTGCCGCCAGCCCCCGCTGCTCAGGACGACGGGGAAGGCGAGTGGTTGCTGCATCCCGGGCCTGCGCCGGCCACACCGCCTTTGGCGCCGGGGCCGGCGCTGACCGAGGAGGGCTTTGCGGACGAGTTGCGCCGGTTTGCGGCCGAGGGCAGGGACGGCATTGAGGTGGCGGATGTTCCCGTAGAAATTCTGGAGCCTGAACCGCTGCCCGCCGGAGCTGCTCCCGCCGCCGATGTGAGCCGGCCGCCTGCGCCGCGCCAGGAGCCACCTCTGCAGCCGAAAGCGCCACCGCCACCACTGGCGGCGCCGGCGTCTGTCCAGGATGAGGACGATGTGCCGGTGCTGGCGGAGCCCAGCTTCGTTCGGCAGGCGCGGCGCAAGGCCTTCTGGCAGTCCCGCGGTGTGCGGATATCCCTGGTGGCCGTGACCTTCATGCTGTTGGCCGGGTTGGTGGCGCAGTGGTCGGTGCACGAGCGGGACCGGCTCGCTGCGCGACATCCGTTCACCGCGCCCTGGCTGACGGCGCTGTGCCAGCCGCTGGGCTGCAGCCTCGGTGCGGCCCGCCAGATCGAGGCGGTGTCCATCGACAGCTCCAACCTGGTGCGCCGGCTGGGCAACTTCTATTCTTTCGACCTGGTGCTCAAGAACAGCGCCGCGCTGCCGCTCGCGGTGCCGGCGCTCGAACTGAGCCTGACCGACACCCGGGACAACGTGATCGCCCGGCGGGTGTTCCTTCCCGCCGAGCTGCCGGGCGCGCCCGAGGTGCTGCCCGCGCAAGGTGCCGTGTCCATGAGCCTGCGGCTGTCCATTGCCGACAGTGGCGTGTCTTCCATGACGGGCTACCGGGCCCTGGTGTTCTATCCCTGATCCATTCTCTCTTTCATCATGTCCATTCTCATCTGCGGCTCCCTGGCGTTCGACACCATCATGAGCTTCGAAGGTCGTTTCGCCGAACAGATCCTGCCCAGCCAGCTGCACATCCTCAACGTGTCGTTCCTGGTTCCCGGCATGCGCCGGGAATTCGGTGGCTGCGCCGGCAATATCGCCTACGGCCTGCGGCAGCTCGGGTCCGATGCGATGCCGCTGGCCATGGTCGGCAACGACGCGCAGGACTACCTGTCGCGGTTGCAGGGCCTGGGTGTGGACACGCGCTTCATCGGCACCACGAAGGACAACTACACCGCACAGGCCATGATCATGACCGACCGCGACAACAACCAGATCACGGCGTTCCACCCTGGTGCGATGTCGCAGGCCCATGAGAACCGCGTCCCGGTCGACGCGGGCATCCGTCTGGCGATCGTGGCACCGGATGGCAGGGACGCCATGCTCGAGCACGCGCAACAGCTGCACGACGCGGGCATTCCCTTCGTTTTCGACCCCGGTCAGGGCCTGCCGATGTTCAACGGTGAGGAGCTGCGCCGCTTCGTGTCGATGGCCAGCTGGGTGGCGGTCAACGACTATGAAGGCAAGATGCTCAGTGACCGCACGGGTCTGGGCCTGGCGGAGATCGCCGCGCAGGTCAAAGGGCTGGTCGTGACCCTGGCCGAGCACGGCTGCGACGTGTATGAGCAGGGTCGCCAGACGCGGGTGGCCGGCGTGCCGGCCACTGCGGTGGTGGATCCGACCGGTTGCGGCGACGCGTTCCGTGCGGCGCTGCTGCACGGACTGTCACAAGGCTGGTCGCTGGAGCGTTGCGCGGAACTGGGCAACCGCCTGGGCGCCACCAAGATCGCCTGCCGGGGCGGCCAGAACTACACGCTCTGAGGCGGGCTCGGAAATGAAAAAGCCCGGCGCTTTCACGCCGGGCTTGTCAATCATCCCGGAGGACGACTCAGGGCTTGCTGGACGTCGGGAACGGCCAGGCAGCCTGAGGGTTCAGCTTGGTTTGCGCTGCAGGGGCCGCAGGGGCTGCCGGCTTCTTGGCCGGCTCAGCTTTTTTTGCGGGGGCTGCCTTCTTGACGGCGGCCTTCTTGGGGGCAGCGGCTTTCTTGGCCGGAGCGGCCTTCTTCGGAGCAGCGGCCTTCTTGGCCGGAGCGGCCTTCTTCGGAGCAGCAGCCTTCTTGGCCGGAGCGGCCTTCTTCGGAGCAGCGGCCTTCTTGGCCGGAGCGGCCTTCTTCGGAGCAGCGGCCTTCTTGGCCGGAGCGGCCTTCTTCGGAGCAGCAGCCTTCTTGGCCGGAGCGGCCTTCTTCGGAGCAGCAGCCTTCTTGGCCGGAGCGGCCTTCTTCGGAGCAGCAGCCTTCTTGGCCGGGGCGGCCTTCTTCGGTGCAGCAGCCTTCTTGGCCGGGGCGGCCTTCTTCACAGCGGCCTTTTTGGCCGGGGCTTTTTTCGCAGTTGCCATTGTTTTCTCCTTGATCAAGTTGCAAAGAGCACTTCGCGCGGGAGATCTCCGCGGAAGTGATTCAGGGACCTGGCGCCGTGGATGCATCCACGGATGGCGCCAAGGCCTTGAATCCTGTGACAAAGCCCTGCCCCGGACGCCGGAACGTCTGGGGCAGGGCTTTGTGATTCGGTGAACATGGGATGAGGCATCAGTCCCAGGACAGCGCTCCGCCGGACTGGTATTCGATGACACGGGTCTCGAAGAAATTTCGTTCCTTCTTGAGGTCGATCATCTCGCTCATCCAGGGGAACGGGTTCTCTTCGTTCGGGAACAGCGGCTCCAGGCCGATCTGCGTCGCACGGCGGTTGGCGATGTAGCGCAGATAGCCCTTGAACATCGACGCATTCAGGCCCAGCACGCCGCGCGGCATGGTGTCTTCGGCGTACTGGTATTCGAGGTCGACGGCCTTGAGGAACAGCTCCTTGATCTCGGCCTTGAACTGCGGGGTCCAGAGCATCGGGTTCTCGAGCTTGATCGCGTTGATCAGGTCGATGCCGAAGTTGCAGTGCATGGACTCGTCGCGCAGGATGTACTGGTACTGCTCGGCGGCGCCGGTCATCTTGTTCTGGCGGCCCAGTGCCAGGATCTGCGTGAAGCCGACGTAGAAAAACAGGCCTTCCATCAGGCACGCAAACACGATCAGCGACTTGAGCAGCGTCTGGTCGGCCTCAGGTGTGCCGGTCTTGAAGGCGGGGTCCATGATCGCGTCGATGAACGGGATCAGGAACTCGTCCTTGTTGCGGATGGACTGGACCTCGTGGTACGCGTTGAAGATCTCGCCTTCGTCCAGGCCGAGGCTCTCCACGATGTACTGGTAGGCGTGGGTGTGGATGGCCTCTTCAAAGGCCTGGCGCAGCAGGAACTGGCGGCACTCGGGCGCCGTGATGTGGCGGTAGGTGCCCAGGGTGATGTTGTTGGCGGCCAGCGAGTCGGCGGTGACGAAGAAGCCGAGGTTGCGCTTGACGATGCGGCGCTCGTCTTCGGTCAGGCCGTTGGGGTCTTTCCAGAGCGCGATGTCGCGGCTCATGTTCACTTCCTGCGGCATCCAGTGGTTGGCGCAGGTGGCGAGGTACTTTTCCCAGGCCCACTTGTACTTGAAGGGCACCAGCTGGTTGACGTCGGTCTGGCCGTTGATGATGCGCTTGTCGGCCACGTTGACGCGGCGCTGCTCGCTGCTGCGGGTGGCGGACGTGGAAGCGGGGGAGGACACTGCAGCTTGCGCACCCGACGAGGTGGGTGGCAATGTTTGAAGAGCGGGCTTCGAGGAGGGAGTGACTTGTTCGTCCCAGGTCAACATGGTGGTGTCCAATTCAGCGGATTATCGAAGTGTCGGCATGAAATGCAAAGGACTCATGCGCGCGATGAATGTTTTGTGTTGCGGTGTCGCATCGAAAAAGCGCAAGGTGCGACAGCTTCATCACGCGCATGAGCGCAGGCATCACTGGCAGGCTTCGCAGCCCGGGTCGTCGATCGCGCAGAACTTGATGTCGGTCGCGGGCTCGGCGGCCATCGCTGTCGCCGGTGCGGCGTTCATCGCAGGCTCGCCGCCATGGGCCGACACCGCGTTGAGCTGGCCGGTACGACCGGTGGATTTCTCGGCGTGCGTGGCCGAGGTGGTGCGCAGGTAGTAGGTGGTCTTGAGGCCGCGCAGCCAGGCGAGCTTGTAGGTCTCGTCGAGCTTCTTGCCCGACGCGCCGGCCATGTAGATGTTCAGGCTCTGCGCCTGGTCGATCCACTTCTGGCGCCGCGCGGCGGCTTCCACCAGCCACATCGGCTCCACTTCGAACGCGGTGGCGTAGAGCGCCTTCACGTCCTGCGGCACGCGGTCGATGGGGCGCAGCGAGCCGTCGAAGTGCTTGAGGTCCATGACCATCACGTCGTCCCACAGGCCCAGGCGCTTGAGGTCCTTGACCAGGTAGCTGTTGATGACGGTGAACTCGCCCGACAGGTTGGACTTGACCGAGAGGTTGCCGAAGCAGGGCTCGATGGAGGCATCCACACCGATGATGTTGGAGATGGTCGCGGTGGGCGCGATGGCCACGCAGTTGGAGTTGCGCATGCCGTCCTGCGCGATCTTCTTGCGCAGGGCGTCCCAGTCCAGCGTGGCCGAGCGATCCACGTCCACATAGCCGCCGCGCTCGCGCGCCAGCAGGTCCAGCGTGTCGGGGGGCAGGAGACCCTGGTCCCACAGCGAGCCGCGGTAGCTGCTGTAGCGGCCGCGCTCACGCGCCAGTTCGGTCGAGGCCCAGTAGGCGTAGTAGCAGATGGCTTCCATCGAGCGGTCGGCAAACTCGACCGCCTCGTTGGAGGCGTAGGGGATGCGCAGTTCGTACAGCGCGTCCTGGAAACCCATCAGGCCCAGGCCGACCGGGCGGTGGCGCAGGTTCGAGTCGCGCGCCTTCTTGACCGCGTAGTAGTTGATGTCGATCACGTTGTCGAGCATGCGCATCGCGGTGTTGATCGTCTTCTGCAGCTTGGCGTGGTCGAGCTGGCCATCCTTGAGGTGGCGGTGCAGGTTGACCGAGCCCAGGTTGCAGACGGCGGTCTCGGTGTCGCTGGTGTTGAGCGTGATCTCGGTGCACAGGTTGGAGCTGTGCACCACGCCGGCATGCTGCTGCGGGCTGCGCACGTTGCAGGCGTCCTTGAAAGTAATCCAGGGGTGGCCGGTCTCGAACAGCATCGAGAGCATCTTGCGCCACAGGTCCACGGCCGGCACTTTCTTGTAGGGCTTGATTTCGCCGCGGGCGGCCTTCTCCTCGTAGGCCACGTAGGCGCGTTCGAAATCGGCGCCGAACTTGTCGTGCAGGTCGGGCACGTTGTTGGGCGAGAACAGGCTCCAGTCGCCCTTTTCCATCACACGGCGCATGAACAGGTCGGGAATCCAGTTCGCCGTGTTCATGTCGTGGGTGCGGCGGCGGTCGTCGCCGGTGTTCTTGCGCAGCTCCAGGAACTCTTCAATGTCCAGATGCCAGGTTTCGAGGTAGGTGCAGACCGCGCCCTTGCGCTTGCCGCCCTGGTTGACCGCGACCGCGGTGTCGTTCACCACCTTGAGGAAGGGCACCACGCCCTGCGATTCGCCGTTGGTGCCCTTGATGTGGGCGCCCAGGGCGCGCACGCGGGTCCAGTCGTTGCCCAGGCCGCCGGCGAACTTGGACAGCAGCGCGTTTTCCTTGATCGACTCGTAGATGCCGTCCAGGTCGTCGGGCACCGTGGTCAGGTAGCAGCTGGAGAGTTGCGAGCGCAGTGTGCCGGCGTTGAACAGCGTGGGCGTGGACGACATGAAGTCGAACGAGGACAGCACCTCGTAGAACTCGATGGCGCGGGCTTCCCGGTCGATCTCGTTCAGCGCCAGGCCCATGGCCACGCGCATGAAGAAGATCTGCGGCAGCTCGATGCGCTGCTTGCGCACGTGCAGGAAGTAGCGGTCGTACAGGGTCTGCAGACCCAGGTAGTCGAACTGCAGGTCGCGCTCGGGCTTGAGCGCGGCGCCCAGGCGCGCCAGGTCGAACTGCAGCAGCTTCTCGTCCAGCAGCTCGTTCTGCACCCCCTTCTTGATGGCCTGCGGGAAGTGGTCGGCATAGCGCGGACCACGTTCGGTGGGCGGTACCTCTTCGCCCAGGACCTCCTTGAACACGGTGTGCAGCAGCAGGCGCGCCGTGGCGTAGGTGTAGTCCGGGTCTTTCTCGATCAGGGTGCGGGCGGCGAGGATGGCCGCCTTGTAGACCTCCTCGATGGGCACGCCGTCGTACAGGTTGCGCTTGGTCTCGGCGACGATGGGCTCGGCCTTGACGTCCTTGCCCAGGCCGGCGCAGGCGGCCTCGATCAGGCCCTGCAGTCCGGCGATGTCCAGCGGCACGCGCCGACCTCCGTCCATCACGTGCAGGGCCGCTTCGGCCGGCTTGGCCGTCTCGGCCTGGTGGGCGCGTTCCTGCGCACGGCGCTCGCGGTACAGCACATAGGCGCGTGCGACCTCGTGGTGGCCGCCGCGCATCAGGCCCAGCTCGACATGGTCCTGCACGTCCTCGATGTGGAAGGTGCCGCCGCCGGGGCGTGAACGCATCAGTGCGCGCACCACCGTCTGGGTCAGCGCGTCCACGGTCTCGCGCACGCTGGCCGACGCGGCGCCCTGGGTGCCGTGCACCGCCAGGAACGCCTTCATCATGGCCACCGCGATCTTGCTGGGTTCGAACGGCACGACGGCGCCGTTGCGACGGATGATCTGGTACTGGGTCAGCACGGAGGCTCCGGCGGGCTCGGCAGTGGCGCCGGTGCTTCCGGTGGGCATGTGGGGGGCGTTGGGGGATGCGGTGGACGTGACGGTCAGCATGGTTCCTCTTTCGTTTGTGTTGTGGCGCCGATGGTTCGGCTGGTGCGGCGCACACTATATCTGGTGTCCAGGGGTGGTTCAAGCCACTACAGGTAGTGTGCCGGGAAAAAGCTGCGGTCTTTTTCGTCAGGCAAAATAACCGCCGCTCGGGCGAGGTGCCCAGGTCCGGTGTGGTGCAGCGTCGGTGCGCGGCGCGGGTGCCGGAATCCAGCGCCGGCGCGCGTTCCGCGCGGATTCCGCGTGGAAGTCCGCACGGTTGCTGGCAACGCGCGGCGAGGAGATGGTGCCGCTCAGGCGGCGTTCGGGTCCGGGTCGAATCTGGTGATCACGCACCCGGGAAAGCACCGATGGTCCCAGCCCAGTTCGCGCTGCAGCCGGGCCCAGTCGAAGCCGGAGCCGGGATCGAGCTTTCTGCCGGGAGCGATGTGCTCGTGCCCGGCAATGTGGGTGATCGGGTAGCGGCCGGCCAGTTGCCGGCACAGACGCGTCAGCGCCTGGTACTGCGCGTCTTCGAATGTCTGGCCTTCGAGGCCCTCGAGCTCAATGCCGATCGAGTCGTCGTTGCAGCGCTCGCGGCCGCGCCAGCATGAGACGCCGGCATGCCAGGCGCGCCGGTCGGCGTCGACGAACTGCACCGTGTGCCCGTCGCGGCGCAGGAAAAAATGGGTCGAGACCTCCAGCCCCCGGATCTGTTCGAAGTAGGGGTGGGCCGACCAGTCGAGCCGGTTGGTGAACAGCTGCTCGACCTCCGGTCCGCCGTAGCGGCCCGGCGGCAGGCTGATCGAGTGCAGCACGATGAGGTCGACCACGGCACCCGCCGGGCGTTCGTTGGCGTTCGGCGAGACCATGTGCTGCGCCGAGCGCAGCCAGCCGCCGGCCCAGTCGTCCGCGTCAGGTGGTGCTGTCGTCATCGTCGGAGGGCATGGTGATCCCCAGTCGCTGGATGCGGTAGCGGATCTGCCGCAGGTTGAGCCCCAGGCGGTTGGCGGCGGCCGTGCGGTTGTAGTCGCATTCCTTGAGCGCCTTGAGCAGCACCTGCCGTTCCTGCTCGTCCAGATAGCTCTGCAGGTCGTCGGGGATGGTGTCGGGTTGGGTGGTCGGAACCTCGGCGGCTTCCGACAGCGCGCTGCGCGCCGCGGTGTCCGCGAAGCCGGTGTCCATGGCGTCGCCCGGGTCCGCGAAGTCCTGCGCCTGCAGCTCGCTACCGGCGCTCAGCGCCAGTGCGCGTTGCAGCAGGTTTTCCAGCTCGCGGACGTTGCCCGGCAGCTCGCGCGCCTGCAGCCAGGCGAGGGCGTCGGCGGTGAGTGCGGGCGTCGGCTGGCCGGTTTCGCTGCAGATGCGGTGCAGCAGCGCGTCGACCAGTCCGGGCAGGTCCTCGCGCCGTTCCCGCAGCGGTGGCGTGCGCAGGCCGATCACGTTGAGCCGGTAGAACAGGTCCTGGCGGAAGTGGCCGTCCCGCACCAGGGTGGCGAGGTCTTTGTGCGTGGCGCTGACCAGCCGCACGTCGACCGCCTCCTCCTGCACGCCGCCCAGCGGGCGCACGCGCCGTTCCTGGATCACGCGCAGCAGCTTGGCCTGCATGCCCAGCGGCAGGTCGCCGATTTCGTCGAGGAACAGCGTGCCGCCCTTGGCGGCCTGGAAGTAGCCTTCCCGGTCGTGGCTGGCACCGGTGTAGGCTCCCTTGCGGGCGCCGAAGAACTCGGCCTCGATGAGGTTGTCCGGGATCGCTCCGCAGTTGACGGCCACGAACGGACCGTCGGC
This sequence comes from Hydrogenophaga pseudoflava, assembly GCF_031020795.1. Taxonomy (GTDB): domain Bacteria; phylum Pseudomonadota; class Gammaproteobacteria; order Burkholderiales; family Burkholderiaceae_C; genus Hydrogenophaga; species Hydrogenophaga pseudoflava_A. The sequence continues at coordinate 403,672 of NZ_JAVHJP010000003.1, read as the reverse complement.
GCGGTGGCTGCACTCGTGCACGGCGCGCGCCACCAGCTCCTTGCCGGTGCCCGACTCGCCCAGGATCAGCACCGGGGCCATGCTGGTCGCAACCTTCTCGATGCGCTGGCGGATCTGCTGCATGACCGCCGAGGCGCCGACGATGCGCTGCAGTGCCTGCACGCCGGCGGAGGGCGGTGACGCGGTGCGCGGGGTTTCGGTGGCCGCGCCGTGGCGCGGCGCGCCCGCCACCGGATGGCGCTGGCTTTGCAGGGCCGCCTGCACCGCGGCGCGCAGCTGCTTGAGGTCCACCGGTTTGGTCAGGTAGTCGAAGGCGCCTCTCTTGAGGGCCTCGACGGCGTTTTCGGCCGACCCGTAGGCGGTGATCACAATGGTCTTTTCGGTGCGCTGCTGTTCGCCCAGTTCGCGCAGCAGCTCCAGACCCAGGCCGTCGGGCAGGCGCATGTCGGAGATCAGGACATCGAAGCGCCGCTGCCCCAGCCATTCCCGGGCCTGGGCCAGGTCGGGCGCCGAAACGACTTCATGCCCTTCGCGCAGCAGGGTGAGTTCGTACAGAGTGCGCAGATCCGGTTCGTCGTCGACGACCAGCACACAGGCTGTGGAAGAAGCGGGCATGGGGCGCTCAGAGCGTGGACAGGGACGGTGGTCCGTTGGTGGACGGCCGCGAGGGCGGAGGCATCGAGTCCCCCGCAGGATAGGTCAGGCTTTGCTGCACCGGAGCCCGCGCGCCGCCCTGCAGGGTGGGGGCCAGGATGTAGAACTCATTGCCTTCCTTCTGGTCGAGCCGGCTGCGCTGGTAGGCGATCTGCGCGCCGTAGCGCTCGCACAGCTCGCGGCAGATGTACAGCCCCAGTCCGCTGGACCGGCTCTCGGACGAGAAGAAGGGTTCGAACAGGTGCTTGAGCACGCCCGGCTCCAGCGGCGCGCTGTCGCTCCACACCGAGATGCGTACCCGGTCGGGACCGCTGGGCTGCGTGATCACCCGCACGGAAGACGGCCTGCGGCTGGCGTGGCGCAAGGCGTTGTCCAGCAGGTTGATCAGCAGGCGGCGCAGGTGTTCGGGGTCGAACGCGATGTGGGTGCCCGGCGCGTGGGGGTGTACTCCCAGCACGCCTTGGGCCTGGGCCTGGCGGTTCCACTCGTGCGTGATGTAGCGCACCGTCTGGTCCAGGGGCAGGGCGGGCGCCGTCTCGCCCTGGCTGGGCTGCGCGCGGGCCACGTTGAGGATGTCGTCCACGATCTTGGCCAGGCGCTGGGCGTTCTGGTCGATCATGCGCGTCAGGCGCTTCTGCCCGGCTTCGGAGACCTCCTCGTCCAGCAGGGCGTTGGCCTGTGTGATGGCCGACAGCGGGTTGCGGATCTCGTGTGCCACCGCGGCCGACATGCGGCCCATGGAGGCGAGCTTCTCGGTGCGCACGCGCGCCTCGACCTCGCGCAGGTCCTCCAGGAACAGCACGCACAGCTCGGTGGGGCGGGCGCTCTGGGCGCTGGTCAGCCGCGTGCGGGCGAACAGGCGGTGGGTGGTGAACTCGTCGAGGTCCACCCGGACCTCCGATTCCAGCTCCTGGCCCCGCAGGAAGGTCTGGTCCACCAGCCGGGCCAGTTCCTCCCAGCCGGTGCGCGCCGACAGCAGCAACTTGGCGGCCTGCGGGTAGGCCTCGCCCATGAGCATGCCTTGCGCGGCGGGGTTGGCGTTGCGCACCACGCCGTGGCGGTCGACCACCATGACTCCTTCGCTGAGGCTCTCGATGATGAGTTCGTTGACCTGGGCCTGGGTGCGGGCAGCGGCCTGGCTGCTGCGTGCACGGGCCTCCTCGCGCGCCAGTCGCTGGGCCAGCTGGCTGGCCAGGAACGCGACAAGGAAGAAGCCGGTGCCGGTCAGCCCCGATTGCAGGAACCGCGAGGTGGACACCTCGCTGAGCAGCGGGGCGCTGAGGGCCGCTTCGCCCAGCAGGTACAGGGTGACCACGGCGGCGGTGGCCAGCGCCAGGGTGATCGAGCCCAGGATGGAGGCCATCAATACCGGCAGGGCGAACAGCGGTGTGTAGTTGATGCCGGACTGCTGGAAATACTGCAGCACACCGAACGCCGCCAGGTCGACCCCGATGGTCAGCAGCCATTGCCCCCCGAAGGCACGCCCGGGGGCCGGAGGCCGGGTCCAGATCAGCACGGCCAGCGCCGCTGTCAGGTGCAGCGCACACACGGCCACCAGCCAAGTCGGTCCGGCGCCCGGACTGCGCAGCAGGAACACCTGCAGCGCCAGCAGCACGATGGCGATGAGCACCCGGGCGCGCATGAAGGCGCGCCACAGGCGCACGTAGGCGCGCACGTGGTGCTGGCGGTTCAGCACGCTGTCGCCGGCTTCCAGGGTGGAAAACCAGGAGGGCGCGAAATGGGAAGGCGGTTCCTGGGGCATGTTAGAGCGTGGGCCGCGTGCCGGGACTCAGCGGGCGGAGGCTTCGTGCTGGCGGCGGTGCTCGGCGCAGCAGTACCGGCCCGTGGGGCCTTGCACCACCTCCGCCTCGGGCACATGGGTGCCGCAGTGGGCACAGGCGATCATGGCCACCGGACCGCGCGGGGCCTTGGGCTTGGGCGCGTCGTTGCGCTCGGCGGTCTGGCGGTTGTTGCGCCAGATCCAGAACGCGAACAGCAGCACCAGCAGGACCAGCAGGTATTTCATAGGGTCACCCGGCGCGTTGCAGCACCACTTCGAGCACGAAGCGCGAGCCGGCATAACCCAGCAGCAGGAAGCCGGCACCCAGGTAGAGCATGCGGATGGCCACGCGGCCGCGCCAGCCCAGCCGCCAGCGCCCCAGCAGCAGCACGCCCATGGTCAGCCAGGCCAGCACCGAGAAGGCGGTCTTGTGGTTCCACACCCAGCGCTGGTTGATCAGTTCGGAGAACCACCCGCCCACCACCAGCGTGGCGGTCAGCAGCACGAAGCCCGCGGCCACGAAGCGGAAGGTCAGGCGCTCCAGGGTCAGCAGCGGCATCGAGGTGTCGCTGGTGGCGCCCAGGCGCATCGCCTTGTCGGCGCGCTGCATCAGCCAGGCGTGCACCACGGCGGCCGCGATCAGGCCGTAGGAGGCGATGCCCAGCGCCCAGTGCAGCGGCATCCAGCTCGACGGCAGGGCGTGGTACTGCGCGCCCGGAAAAAACAGCGCCAGCAGCACCGCCAGGGTGCCCAGCACCGCCAGCGTCCAGCGGGCCTTGAGCTGCGGGTACATGCGGCTCTCGATCAGGTAGACGGTGAGCACCAGCCAGGCCGTCACCGAGAGCGCGGGGGCAAACCCGAACCGCGCCGGCGTTTCCAGCAGGGCAGAACCGAGCACGAACAGGTGCAGCACCCACGCCGTGGCCAGCACGCCCCGGGTCTGCCGCTGCGACAGGCGGGGATGGGCCCAGGCCAGGAAGGCGTACGCCAGCGCCGCCACCGCCGACAGCAGCGCCGCAGGCGGGTTGGAGGTGAGTGCGGGCAGGAGGGTCATGAAGGGGATTGGAGGCCGGTGGCCGGTGGGCGGGCGGCTAAAATCGCCTCTGGAGTTTAAAGCGTCTTGGCCGTGCGAACCGCCGGTTCCGCCACGCGACCGGACCATGGCGTCACGCCGCCACCACCCCCACTTCCTCACCACATCATGGCCTCAGCCCTTTCCGACCGCCTGTCACGCATCGTCAAGGAAATGCGGGGCCAGGCCCGCATCACCGAGAGCAACGTCACCGACATGCTGCGGGAGGTGCGCATGGCCCTGCTGGAGGCCGACGTGGCCCTGCCGGTGGTGCGCGACTTCATTGCCCGCGTGAAGGAGAAGGCGCTGGGCGCTGATGTGGTGGGCTCGCTCACACCGGGACAGGTGCTTGTCAGCGTGGTCAACCGCGAACTGGCGGCCACCATGGGCGACGGCGTGTCGGACATCAACCTCGCGGCCCAGCCGCCGGCGGTGATCCTGATGGCCGGCCTGCAGGGCGCGGGCAAGACGACCACCACCGCCAAGCTGGCCAAGCACCTGATCGAGAAGCGCAAGAAGAAGGTGCTGACGGTTTCGGGCGACGTCTACCGCCCGGCCGCCATCGAACAGCTCAAGACCGTGACCGCGCAGGCCGGCGCCGAGTGGTTCCCGAGTTCGCCGGACCAGAAGCCGCTGGACATCGCCCGCGCCGCGCTGGACTACGCGAAGAAGCACTATGTCGATGTGCTGCTGGTCGACACCGCGGGCCGGCTGGCGATCGACGAGGCGCTGATGCGCGAGATCCAGGAGCTGCACGGCGCACTCAACCCGGTCGAAACCCTGTTCGTGGTCGACGCCATGCAGGGCCAGGACGCGGTCAACACCGCCAAGGCCTTCAAGGAGGCGCTGCCGCTGACCGGCATCGTCCTGACCAAGATGGACGGCGACTCGCGCGGCGGTGCCGCCCTGTCGGTGCGCCAGGTCACGGGCGCGCCCATCAAGTTCGCCGGTGTGAGCGAGAAGATCGACGGCCTGGAGGTGTTCGACGCCGAGCGCCACGCCGGCCGCATCCTGGGCATGGGCGACATCGTGGCCCTGGTCGAGCAGGTCACCGCCGGTGTGGACATGGCGGCCGCACAGAAGCTGGCCGCCAAGGTCAAGAGCGGCGAGGGTTTCGACCTCAACGACTTCCTCGACCAGTTGCGCCAGATGAAGCAGATGGGCGGACTGTCCAGCCTGATGGACAAGCTGCCGGGCAACCTGGCGGCCAAGGCCAGCGAGGCCGACCTGAACCGCGCCGAGAAGGACATCAAGCGCAAGGAAGGCATCATCTGCAGCATGACGCTGGCCGAGCGCCGCAAGCCCGAGATCATCAAGGCCACGCGCAAGCGCCGCATCGCCGCCGGCGCTGGCGTGCATGTCCAGGAAGTCAACCGCCTGCTCAAGGAGTTCGAGCAGATGCAGGGCATGATGAAGAAGATGAAGGGCGGCGGCCTGATGAAGATGATGAAGCGCATGGGGGGCATGAAGGGGCTCCCCAAGATGCCCGGCATGGGTTGACTGAAGTCAAGCGGATTGCGCGCTCCGCCGCCCATACTCGCCTCCCATGTGGACGGCCCTGAACCTGTCGATCGCGGTGCTGTGTGTGGCGGTGGCTCTCTGGCTGCGGCCGTGGCGCATGCTGCGTGGTCCCCTGTTCACGCCGGCGCTGGCGTCCCTGGCGATGCTGCCCTGGCTGTGGCTGCTGCCGCAGAAGATGCCGCAGGGCCTGCAGGTGCAACTCTCGGGGGCCTGCCTGCTGGTGCTGATGCTCGGCTGGCCGCTGGCGGTGCTGGTGCTGGCCGGCATCGCGGCGGTGGTCTGGGCGGTGGGGCAGGCGGCGCCCCTGGCGGTCCTGCAGCAATGGGTCTGGATCGGCCTGGTGCCGGCCACGCTGGCGCTGGGCATCGGGGCGCTGCTGCGGCGCTGGTTGCCGCCCAATCCGTTCGTGTACACCCTGGGGCGCGCATTTCTGGGCACGGCCGCGGCGGTGTTCCTCGCCGGTCTGCTGTTCGAAGGGCTGCAGTGGCTGGCCGGTGAGCCCGCCCGTGACCAGTCTCTGGTGGCCCGCTGGCTCATGGCTTGGGGCGATGCCTTTCTGACCGGCATGTTCGGCGCCATTTTCGTGGCCTTCGTGCCTCAGTGGCTCGCCACCTGGTCGGACCAGCGCTACCTCCAGCCGCCCAAGCGATGAAAAAAGCCGCCCCGTGGGGCGGCTGGCGTGGCGAACGCGGTGCCCGCGTCAGACGGCCTTCAGCGCCAGACGGCTGGCGTGGCGCCAGGCGCGGCGCAGCACGGCGGGCGACCACGATTCTTCCGGGATCAGCAGTGCGCCACGGTTGCGCACCCAGGTGCCCAGGCCCACGTGGCCGGTCAGCACGGTCACCGGCACCGCCAGCAGCAGCGGCAGGGCCACCGGCAACAGCCAGGGCAGGGCGTCCGGGTTGATCAGGCTGGCCAGCGCCAGGAGCGAGGCGACCGCCAGCGACACCGGGGCCAGACGCGCCAGGGCATCGCCCCAGGCCACGCCCACGGCTTCCCGCGGCGGCGACTTCCATTCCAGCTTGATGCCGGTGATGGCGACCACGACAAAGATCGAATGCCCCACCATGCGGATCGGGGCCAGCAGCACGGCCATCACGCTTTCCAGCGCAGCGCTGCCCAGCAGCAGGCCGGTGCCGCCGTAGCTGCGCTGCTCGCCTTTGAGCAGCACGGCCAGCACGCCCAGCACGCGCGGCAGGAACAGCAGGCACAGGGTCCAGGCCCAGAGGCCACCGGCCTTGCCGGGCAGGGCCTGCCACGCATCCGGCAGGTTGGGGCCGGAGACCAGCATGGCCATGCCCAGCAGCAGGAAGGCCAGCCACATCGGTGCCGAAAGGTAGGACATGGTGCCGATGGCGAACATGGCGCGGTGCACGCGGTGCAGGCCGGGCTCGGCGATCAGGCGCGCGTTCTGCAGGTTGCCCTGGCACCAGCGGCGGTCGCGCTGCAGTTCGGACAGCAGGTCGGGCGGCTGTTGCTCGTAGCTGCCGGTGAGGTCGGAGACCAGCCAGACGTGGTAGCCGGCGCGGCGCATCAGCGCGGCCTCGACGAAGTCGTGGCTCATGATGCCGCCGGACATGCCACCCGTGCCCTTGATCGGCGCCAGCGCACAGTGCTGCATGAAGGGCTCGATGCGGATGATGGCGTTGTGGCCCCAGTAGTGCGACTCGCCGAGCTGCCAGAACTGCATGCCCAGGGTGAACAGGCGACCGGTCACGCGGCTGGCGAACTGCTGGGCCCGGGCATGCAGGGTCTGGTGACCGATGGCCTGGGTGGCGGTCTGGATGATGCCGGCGTCGGGGTGGGCTTCCATCAGCTTGACCAGGGAGCTCAGGCAGTTGCCGCTCATCACGCTGTCGGCATCGAGCACCACCATATAGCGGTAGTCCTTGCCCCAGCGGCGGCAGAAGTCGGCCACGTTGCCGGCCTTGCGGTGGGTGCGGCGCTTGCGCAGGCGGTAGTACACCTCCACGGCGGGCTGACCCGGCTGCGACACCAGGGCCGCGCGCAGCTGCTCCCAGGCCTCCCGTTCGGCGCCGATGATCGAGGCGTCGTTGCTGTCTGAAAGCACGAAGACATCGAACTGGCGCGCGTGGCCGGTGGCGGCCAGCGACTCGCAGGTGGCGCGCAGGCCGGCGAACACCGTGGCCACGTCCTCGTTGCAGATCGGCATGATGACGGCGGTGCGTGCCTCGGGGTTCATCGCATGGTGGCGCACCGAGGCGGCCGAGATCGAGTGCCGGTCACCGAACAGCATCACCCAGGCGCCCATCAGCGCGGTGACGAAACCGGTGACGACCCAGACGGAGAGCACCACGAACAGCGCGGTGTACAGGCCCTGCACCCAGGGCGTGCTGCCCGGTGGGTGGGCGGCGCTGAACAGAACGGCGGCCAGCACCGTGCTCACCACCGTCAGCACCAGGAAGGCCAGGCGGCGGCGTTCGGCCGCGCGCTGCCATTCGGCCATGGGCACTGCGGTGCGGGGTTCCCGGGGCGGCAGCAGGCGGCTGGCCGTGGCCAGCGCGCCCGAACCCAGGCTGTTCCAGAACCCGCGCCATGGCCGGGGTGCCATGGAGCCGCGGTTGAGCGGCGGTGCGGTCACCGCATTGGGGTGGCGCTCTTCGCGCAACAGGCTGCGGGCGTGCAGGGGCGCGCTCACTCGGGCAAGACGGCGTGTGTCCATGTTTCGCTCAGTGTGTCGTTCTGGTGTTGAAGGAAGACGCGCAGCTCGACCGGACGGGCCGGGTCGAGCCGCTCGACGCGAAGGGTGACCCGCCAGCCGCGCTGGGTCGGGTGGGGATAGGTCAGGACCTCGGCGATGCGGCCGTTGGCGTCGGCGCTGGCAATCGCCCGCACCGCGGCTTCAGCAGGCAGGGCCTCCAGCGCCGGGCCGGCAAAGTCGAGCACGAACTGCGGCTGGCGCTGCTGTTCGCCGGCGCTCAGCTTGGTGTAGCCGTAGCCGCGGCGCGACTGCACCACCCAGGCGCCAGGCGGCGTCTGCTGGGCATCGCCCTGCCAGGACAGCTCGTAGGCGAAGTCCAGCGGCTGGCCGGGCGCCGGCAGCGCGGCCGGCACCCAGTAGGCGACGATGTTGTCGTGCGTCTCGTCGGGCGTGCGCAGCTGCAGCAGCTCGACGCGGCCCGGGCCCCAGTCGCCCAGCGGGCGCACCCAGGCGCTGGGCCGGCGCTCGTAGCGGGCCTCGACGTCCTCGTAGCTGGCGAAGCGCCGGTCGCGCTGCATCAGGCCGAAGCCGCGCGGCTGGCGCATGGTGAAGCTGGCGACCGAGATCTGGGCGGGGTTCTGCAGCGGGCGCCACAGCCATTCGCCATCGCCGGTGTGCATCAGCAGTCCATCGGAGTCGTGCACTTCGGGGCGGAAGTCGTTCGCGTTGGGCTGGTTCTCGCCGTGCAGGAACATGCTGGTCAGCGGTGCCAGGCCGAGCGTGTTCACCGGGCCGGCGCCCACGCGCAGGAACAGCCGGGCCGTCACGGTCATGGTGGTGCTGGCGCCGGGGCGGATCACGAAGCGGTAGGCGCCGCTGGCGCGCGGCGAGTCCAGCAGGGCCAGCACGGTGACCTCGGTGGCTCCAGGCGCCGGGCGCTGCAGCCAGAAATCGGTGAAGCGCGGGAACTCTTCGCCCTGGCCGCCCACGGTGTCGATGGCAAGGCCGCGCGCCGACAGACCGTACTGCTGGCCGGCGCCGAGGGCGCGGAAGTAGCTGGCGCCCAGGAACACCACCAGCTCGTCCTTGTAGGCGGTGTTGTTCAGCGGGTAGTGCAGGCGGAAGCCCGCGTGTCCCAGGTCGCCCCAGGCCGTCGGGTCGACCGTGTTGCGGCCCATGTTGTAGTCCGCACTCCGGTAGGGCAGGTCGCTGGCGCCCTCGGGCGAGAGCTCGTGCAGGCGCACGGCCTGCTTCTGGTAGAGGCCCAGGTGGAAGAACTGGGCCTCGAAAGGCAGCGACCGGTCGCGCCAGAGCGAGCGCTCGGTGCGGAAGCGGATGTCGCGCATCTGGTCGTAGTCGAGCGCGGCCAGGTCAACGGGCAGTTTGTCGCCAACCGGTTGAAACGGAGATTGCGCGCGCTGGCGGGCGAGCTCGCCCAGGGCGTTCCAGTCCATGGCCTGAACCGCGCTGAAACCCGCGGCCAGCCAAGCAAACAGCAGCGCGCCCAGGCCTCGCTGGAGCGCGCGCGACGAAGAGAGACGGGGGGAGATGGGCCAAGGCATGCCCTGTTAAGGGCAAACCCTATGCCAGGTCGAAGATTCTCAAATGAATCAACGACTTACGATCAAAATCAGCCAAAAAACGGCGGTGCGTTCAAAAACAGGCCGGTCCGGATGCCATTTTTGTCGCCATCCGGCGACAGCGGCATCGGGTGGTGAAAAAAAACCGTTTTAAATCAAAGAGAAAGAGCTGTCACAAAGCGGCGACAGGGTCCTGTGCGTCGCCTCCCTCGGGGTCGCTCTTGAACAGCCCCGGGGTCAGGGCGTGCTTTTGCAGCAGGCGGTAGAACTCGGTGCGGTTGCGCTGTGCCAGCCGGGCCGCGTCGGCCACATTGCCGTCGGTCATCTTCAGCAGGCCCACCAGGTACTCGCGCTCGAAGCGCTGGCGCGCCTCGGCAAAGCTCAGCACTTCCACCGAGGGCGTGCGCAGCGCGCGCTGCACCAGGGCCAGCGAGACCAGCGGCGTGGTCGAGAGCGCGCAGACCTGCTCGACCACGTTGTAGAGCTGGCGCACATTGCCCGGCCAGCTGGCCATGGTCAGCGCCTTGAGCGCCTCGGGCGCGAAGCCCGAGCTGCGTTTGCCGTACTTGGCCGCCAGCTGGGCCAGGAAGTGGTTGGCCAGCAGGGGAATGTCCTCGCGCCGCTCGGCCAGGGTGGGCAGGTGCAGCGTGACCACGTTGAGGCGGTAGTAGAGGTCTTCGCGGAACTGGCCCTCGGCCATGGCCGCTTCCAGGTCGCGGTGGGTGGCCGAGATGATGCGCACGTCCACCGGGATCGACTGGCTGGACCCCAGCGGCCGCACCGCCTTTTCCTGCAGCACGCGCAGCAGCTTGACCTGCAGCGCCGGCGGCATGTCGCCGATCTCGTCGAGCAGCAGGGTGCCGCCGTCGGCCGCCTGGAACAGGCCCTTGTGGTTGGCGTGGGCGTCGGTGAAGGCGCCCTTCATGTGGCCGAACAGCTCGGACTCGAGCAGTGCCTCGGGAATCGCGCCGCAGTTGACCGCCACGAAGGGCTTGCGGGCGCGGCGGCTGGCGCGGTGGATGGCGCGCGCCATCAGCTCCTTGCCGGTGCCGCTGTCCCCGCGCAGCAGCACGCTGGCGTCGCCTTGCGCCATCAGGCGGGCTTCGGCCAGCAGGTCGGCCATGCGGTTGGAGCGGCTGACGATCTCGGCACGCCAGGCCTCATCGGCCGGGCTGGCCGGCAGCGCAGGCGCACTCAGCGCCAGGGCCTGGCCGATGCGCTCCAGCAGTTCCTTGGCTTCGTAGGGTTTGGTGAGGTAGGTGAACACGCCGCGCCGCGTCGCCTCGACCGCGTCGGGGATGGTGCCGTGGGCGGTCAGCAGGATCACCGGCAGCGACGGATGGCGGCTGCGGATCTCGTCGAACAGTGCCAGCCCGTCCTTGCCGGGCAGGCGCACGTCGGAGAGCACCAGCTGCGGGCGGTCGATGTCGAGCTGGCTGAGCGCCGCCTCGGCCGAGCCGACAGCGGTGACCTGGTAACCGGCGGCGCCCAGCCGCATGGACAGCAGCCGCAGCATGTCGGCGTCGTCGTCGACGACCAGCAGGCGGGCGCGGACCGGGGTGGTGGTCATGGCGAAGGGCGTGCGCCTCCGGAGGCCGGGGCGCGCGGTGTGAGGCTGCGCTCGATGGCGCGCATGGCTTCGAGCCGGTCGTTGAGCACGTCGATGCGGCGCTGCGATTCGCGCAGCTGCTGCGCCAGCCGGTCGGCCTGGTCTTCCAGGCGCCGGGCTTCGTGCAGGCGCCCGGCGAGCAGCCGGGCCAGCGGCCGAAGCTCAAGGGCTTCCGGCGCGTTGCTGGCCGCCACGCGCTGCAGCAGACCGAGCGCGCGGGCGGTGTCGACGGGCACATGGGTCTGCGACAGCACCAGGGCCAGCTGCATCTGCCGCTCGGCCGAGCCGCCGGGCTCTCCGATCTGGGCCTGCTCGGCTGCGAGTTCGCCGGGCCCCATGGTGCGCAGGCGGTCGGCGTAAAGCAGGGCCGACGCGAGGGGCGAGGTGGTGACCGGTGGCGTGGCAGGCGCCGCGCCGCGGGTGGCGGCAGAGGGCTCGGGAGCGGGCATTGGCGGGATGACCGGTTGCATGCCCGGCTCGGGCGCTGCGGTGCTGGGCGGCGGTGGCGGCGGAGGCAGGTCGACCGGTGCTCTGGGCGGTGTGTTGCAGGCGGCGAGCGCCAGCACCAGGCCGAGCGCCGGCAAGGTCCGGAAGGCGGTGGCGGTGCGGCGCAGGCGCGGCCGCCGGAGGTCAGGATGCATGGGGAAGTTCGATGCGGAAGTGGGCGCCGGGGCCATCGGGCAACAGCTCGATGCGACCCCCGTGGGCCAGAATGTACTCGTGCACGATGGACAGGCCGATGCCGGTCCCCTTGACCGCGTCGGCGGGCTGGCGTTCGCCCCGGTAGAACGGTTCGAAAATGCGGCCCCGGTCGTCGGGCGCCACGCCCGGTCCCTGGTCCCTGACGTCGATCTGCACCCGGCCGGCCGCCGTCGCCAGCAACAGGCGGATCTGGCCGCCAAAAGGCGAAAAGCGGATCGCGTTGGACAGCAGGTTGCCGATGGCCGAGGCCATCTTGTCGCGGTCGACCGGCAGCACCACGGCGGGCCCCTCGACCTGCACATCGAGCTGGTGCGACTGCCAGCGCAGGCGCTGGGCCTCGACCTGGCTTTCCGCCAGCGCGCGCATGTCGGTCGGCTCGCGGCGCAGCTGGCGCGCCTCGAAGGCGGCGGCATTGAAGCGCAGCAGCGCCTCGATCTGCTGCTGCAGCGCCAGGGTGTTGCCCTGCAGGATGCGCACCACTTCGGCCTGGTCGGGATTGAGCGAGCCGGCCACGCCGTCTCCAAGCACGGCCACTCCCTCGTGCAGCGAGGCCAGCGGGGTCTTGAGTTCGTGCGAGATGTGGCGCAGGAAGCGCGCCTTGTCGGCGTCCAGTTCGGTCAGGCGCAGCCGCAGCCACTCCAACTGCTGGCCCACGCTGCGGATGTCGGGCGGGCCGGGCACCTCGATCGGTTCGTCCAGCCGGTTCTCGCCCAGGCCGATGATGGCCTTTTCCAGCCGGCGCAGCGGGCGCGCGAGCCAGATGCCGAAGCCGATGGCCATCGCCACCGCCAGCGCGATCGACCCGCCCACCTGCACCGCCAGTTGCTGGCGGTTGCGCTCGAAGCGCGCCTGCAGCGCGGCGTTGCGGCCGCCGATGATGGCCTGCACCTGCTGCGCGATGGCGGCGCTGTGGCCGTCCAGTTCGCGGAACGCCAGGGCGACCTCCGGTTCACGCTCCAGCGCGGTCTCGGGCGGGCCGTCCAGCAGGGCGGTGATGTCGTCGAGCTGCTGGCGCCAGCGGCCCACCAGATCGGGCGACACCTCGTGGTCCTGCAGCCGCACCAGGATGTCGCGCGCCTGGCCCGAAGCCTCCAGGAAGCGCTGGCGCAGCTGCGCGTCGCGCAGCACCAGCGACTGGCGCGCCGAACGCTCCATGGCGACGCCACGCTCCGACAGCGACTGCGCTGCGGTGTTCAGCTCGATGGCCTGTGTCGCGCCGTCGCGGCTCTGCGCCATCAGGCCCTCGAGCGTGAACAGCGCGCGCAGCGCGGTCGCTCCCAGCAGCGAACCTATGAGCAGGAACGCGACGAGCAGCAGCTGGGGAAACGAAAAGCGCAACCCCTTCATGTCATCAGGCTTCGCGCACCAGCACCTCGCCGCGCAGCGAGTGCGGCAGCGCCTGGGTGATCTTCACGTCGATCATCTGGCCGACCAGGCGTGCGCTGTTCGGGCCGCCGTCGAAGTTGACGATGCGGTTGCATTCGGTGCGGCCCATCAGTTCGGCGGCGTTCTTGCGCGACGGGCCTTCGACCAGGATGCGCTGCACCGTGCCTTCGCGGCTGGCGCTGATGCGGCGCACGTTTTCTTCCAGCACGGCCTGCAGGTGCTGCAGGCGCTGAAGCTTGACGGCGTGCGGTGTGTCGTCGGGCAGGTTGGCGGCGGGCGTGCCGGGGCGCGGGCTGAAGATGAAGGAGAAGCTGCTGTCGTAGCCGACGTCGGTGATCAGCTTCATCATCTTCTGGAAGTCTTCTTCGGTCTCGCCGGGGAAGCCGACGATGAAGTCGCTGCTCATCGACAGGTCGGGCCGGATCGCGCGCAGCTTGCGGATCGTGCTCTTGTATTCCATGGCGGTGTAGCCGCGCTTCATGGCCATGAGGATGCGGTCCGAGCCGTGCTGCACCGGCAGGTGCAGGTGGCTCACCAGCTGGGGCACCCTGGCGTAGGTGTCGATCAGACGCTGGGTGAACTCGTTGGGGTGGCTGGTGGTGTAGCGGATGCGCTCGATGCCTGGGATCTCGGCGACATACTCGATCAGCATCGCGAAGTCGGCGATCTCGTCGGTGTCGCCCATCTTGCCGCGGTAGGCGTTGACGTTCTGGCCCAGCAGCGTCACTTCCTTGACGCCCTGGTCGGCCAGTCCGGCCACCTCCACCAGCACGTCCTCGAACGGGCGGCTGACCTCTTCACCTCGGGTATAGGGCACCACGCAGTAGCTGCAGTACTTGCTGCAGCCTTCCATGATGGAGACGAAGGCCGAGGCGCCTTCCACGCGCGCGGGCGGCAGGTGGTCGAACTTCTCGATCTCGGGGAAGCTGATGTCCACCTGCGGCTGGTTCAGCCGGTCGCGCGCCTTGAGCATCTCGGGCAGGCGGTGCAGGGTCTGCGGGCCGAACACCACGTCCACGAAGGGCGCGCGCTTGATGATCTCGGCGCCTTCCTGGCTGGCGACGCAGCCGCCCACGCCGATCAGCACGCCCTTTTTCTTGAGGTGCTTGACGCGGCCGAGGTCGGAGAACACCTTCTCCTGCGCCTTCTCACGCACCGAGCAGGTGTTGAACAGGATCAGGTCCGCCTCTTCGGGGTCCTGGGTTTTTTCGAAGCCCTCGGCGGCGCCGAGCACGTCGGCCATCTTGTCCGAGTCGTACTCGTTCATCTGGCAGCCGAAGGTTTTGATGAAGACTTTTCTAGACATGGGAGTCACCCCCTGCGCCGCTGACGCGGCTTCCCCCAGGAAGGGGGACCGCACTGGCGGCCCGGCAGAGCCGGTTCCGCGGTGCGCCTGGGCTTTGGGGGCCTGTTGGGGTTGAGGGGTTACTGGCCGGCGCGCTTGCGCTTCTCGGCCGCTTCGGCTTCGGTCAGGATCCAGACGTCGTGGACCATGCCGTGGGACTCGACGGTGTAGTTCACCAGCAGCTCCTTGCCGACGATGGCGCTGGAGAGCACGAGCAGGTTGTCGGAGCCTTTGATGCGGGCGCCCGGCGAGAGCTGGGCGGGCTTGCCGTCGATGGCGATGACCGGTGGCTGGGTCACGACGAGGGTGCCGCGCAAGGCGCTGGCGGGGAAGGTGCGCGGGGCGTTCTGTGCCTGGGCCAGGGTGGCCAGCGTGCACAGACCGGCGCCGGCCAGGGCCAGCAGTCGGCGTCGGGTGGCGGGGGGGAAGCAGCGGTTCATGGTGTAGATCCAGAGGCTGAGGGGAGCGCGGCGGCGGGCGCCGTCGCGGGGCCGCGATTGTCTCACGCGACGCCGCAGCCGGTCATTTCCAGCGCACCGGCTCGATGTGCACGCTGCCCAGGTTGCTCGAGAGCGTGAGCGCGCCGTCCTGCACCGTGGCCTGCAGCTGCATGCTGCGTTCGGCCAGCGCGGCGAGCGCGGGCGCCACCTCGGTGGGCAGGCGCCAGACCTGCAGCTTGTCCAGCCGGGTCAGCTTGTTTTCGATCCCCTTCCACCACACGTCGGCGGCCGAGCTGAAGGCGTAGACGATCACTGCGTCGGCCTGGCTGCAGGCCTTGGACAGCGGCTTGTCTTCGGGCTGGCCGACCTCGATCCACAGGCGCTTGCGGCCGGTGAAGTCGGTCAGCGAGGCGTCCGGGTCGTCCGGGTCGGACAGGCCGGCGCCGAAGGCCAGGGTGCCGTCGCCGCCGCAGGTGTCCTGCAGCTCGTGCGCCTGCAGCGCCATCGCCACCAGGCGGACCATCATGCGTTCGTCGGTCTCGCTGGGGTGGCGGGCCAGGGTGAGCGCGTGGTCGGCGTAGTAGCCGTGGTCGATGTCGGCGATCTGCAGGGTCGCCTTGAAGATGGTGGACTTGAGGGCCATGGGGCGTTCCGGCCAGGGGCCGGATGGGGCGGGAAGGGGAGGCCGGCAGTGTAGCCGCCGGCCCGGTTTCAGAACCCGGTCTCGCGCACCAGCACCGCCAGGGCCTGGCGCAGGTAGCGCAGCACCGGGGCCTCGCTCTGCACCCGGATGGTGAGCCGGCCGCGCCAGCTGTGCTGCTGCAGCGTGTCCAGGTCGGCCGGCCGGGCCGGTGCCAGCTGCACGCGGTAGACCGCCCGCTCGGGCACCATGGTGCGGGCCTGTTCGCGCACCAGCACGTGGCCGCCGAGGTGGGCCGCCAGTTCGGGGCGCGGCAGCACCCGGCTGGCGTCGCGGTCGATGCCCTGCACCGTCAGGTGCAGGGCCGGCCCGCTGGCCGAGTCGGTGACGAACAGCGCCTCGTCGCCGATGGCCACGCGCTGCACCACCTCTTCCGGCACCCAGGTCTCCACCAGCCAGGACGAACCTTCGCGCACCAGCATGCCCAGGCGCTCGCGCTTGCCCAGCCACTGCCCGGCCTGCAGGTCCGGGTCGAGGTCGTGCAGCCGTCCGGTCCAGGGGGCCGTGGGGCTGTGCTGCTGCAGTTCGGTCTGCAGCGCGCCGTATTCGGCCTCGGCGGTCGTCAGCGCCTCCTGCACCACCTGCCACTGCTGGCGCGCCTCGGCATCGAATCCGGCCGCACCGGCCTGCAGCCTCAGGCTGTCCAGCCGGGCGCGCAGCGCCGCAGCCTTCATGCGCAGCTCGGGCTGCTCCAGGCGCACCAGCACCTCGCCGGCCGGCACCGTGTCGCCGTTCTTCCAGGGCAGGGCCTCCAGCCGGGCCGCGCCGGGTGCGTGCAGCGGCCAGACCTCGGCCGGCCGCAGCAGGCCGCTGACCTGCACCCGGCCGGGCCAGGGCAATGCCAGCAGCAGCGCCAGACCGGCCAGCAGCGCCACCAGGCGCGGGCCGCGGCCGCCGCGGCGGATGGCCTCGCCGCGGGAGCGCCAGGCCTGCCACTCGGAGCGCAGCGGGCGCAGCACGAACCAGGCCATCTCGACCGCGAACAGCAGCACGCCCAGCAGCTTGAAGAAGAGGTGGTAGACCATCAGCGCGATGCCCACGAACAGCACCAGCCGGTAGAGCCAGGTGGCCCAGGCGAAGAGCAGCAGGGCGCGCTGGCGGCGCGGGCCCAGGTGCTCGGGCGGCTCCTCGCCCAGCGCGAACAGGCGCTCGCGCAGGTGCCAGCGGGCCAGCGCGAAGCTGCGCTCGTGCAGGTTGGGAAAGTCCAGCCAGTCGCACAGGACGAAGTAGCCGTCCATGCGCATGAAGGGGCTGGCGTTGATGGCCAGCGTGGCCACCCAGGAGGTGGTGGCCAGCGCGAAGGCCGCGGCGCGCAGCGGACCGTCGGGCAGCAGCGCCCAGGCCAGCGTGGCCCAGGCGGCCACCGCCAGTTCGGTGGCGATGCCGGCGGCGGCCACCTGCAGGCGCTGGCGCGGGTCGGTCAGGCGCCAGGCGTCGTTGGTGTCGGTGTAGGCCACCGGCCACATCACCAGAAAGGCCACGCCCATGGCGGGCACCCTGCAGCCGTGGTGTTTGGCGGTGAAGGCGTGGCCGAGTTCGTGCAGCAGCTTGACGCTGAACAGCGCGACGCCGTAGGCCGTCAGACCTTGCAGGCTGAAGCTGTCGACCAGGGTGGCGGCGAACACGTCCCAGTGGCGCAGCACCTCGGCCACGCCCAGCAGGCCGGCGGCCAGGGTGAGCCAGAGGAAGAAAGGCGAGGCGAAGCGCGCCGCCACCGGGGCCCAGCGCGCCAGCCAGGCGTCGGGCCGCGCCAGCGGAATGCGGAAGAACAGGTAGTGGTGCAGCAGCCAGTCCACCGGGCTGCCGCTTTGCGCGGCGCACCGGGCGGCCATCTCGCGCGCCGCGTCCGGCCCGCCGGGCACGGTCAGCTGGTTGCGCACCAGGAAGTCTTCCATGGCCTGCACGTCCTGGTCGTCCAGCCGCAGCGTGGTGTCGGCGCAGACCTGCTCGGCGATGCGCTGTGGGCTGGCCAGCGTCCAGCGGCGCAGCATCTCGAAGCTGGGCCAGTCGATGCGGAAGAACAGATTGCGCGCCGGATCGTGCAGGGTCCAGCTGGGCTGGCCGTCGGCCAGCGCCGGGCCCGGCAGCAGCGCCAGGTCTTCGCGCAGCAGGGCCAGCGCGCCGCTCACAGGCCCACCGTACCGCGCAGGCTGGCCAGCGGGCGGCGCAGCACCCAGTAGGCCAGCGGGCTCCAGCCGCCGTCGATGCGGGCCGTGCCCTTGAGGCCCACGCGCTGGTCGGTCGGCTCGCTGATGGTGGCGCGCAGCCGGTAGGCGTGGCTGCCGTCGGGACGCTGCACCGCGTCGTGGGCCACATAGCGCACCGTGGCCGACACCGGCGCCAGCGGGTTGGCGCTCAGGTAGAGGCGCACCGTGTCGCCCGCCTCCAGCGGGATCGCGTCGCCGATGGGCAGCCAGGCCTCGACCTCGCGGTCGTCGGGCGCCGCGATGCGCAGGATGCGCTCGCCGGTGGTGACGGGGCGGCCCATCCACTCCGAGGGGTCGTCCAGCAGCACCACGCCGGCCTGCGGGGCGGTGACGTGGGTCCGGCCGGCCTGGTCCTGCAGGTACTCCAGCTCGGCGCGCTTTTCGGCGATTTTGCCGGGCAGCAGTGCCAGCTGCATCTTGGATTTCGGATCGTTCAGCGCCTGCTGGGAGGCCTGGCGGGACTCGGCCTCGGCGGTGGCCAGCACCTGCGCCGCCACGGCGACGCGGCTCTGGATCAGCGCCTCGTCCAGCCCGAACAGCGGCTGGTCGCGTTCCACCCGCTGGTTGGGCTGGACATGAAACACGTCGAGCACGCCGTCCATCGGCGAGCGCACGGTGACCGGGTGGGCCGGCACGAGTTCGCCCGGCGCCATGACCGTCATGCGCACCGGCATCAGCGGCAGCAGCACGGCCAGCACCAGCCAGCGCCAGCGCGCCTGGCGCCACCAGGGCCGGGCCGGGTCGTGCCGCAGGTGCTGGCGCAGGCGCCGCGCCCATCCCTTCCAGCCGGTCGCCGGTGCAGGATGCAGGGCCTGCCGGGCGTGGTGCCAGCTGTCGGTCCATTCGAGCAGCAACTGTTGGTCCGTCTGCGACCAGGCGGTGTCCCTCGCCAGCAGCAGACCTTCGGCGGGGCCGTCCGGTGCGGCCGGCAGCGGCAGCCACAGCGCATGGGCGGGCCACCACTCAGCCCAGTCGGCGGCCAGTTCCGAGGGGAGGTCCGCGGCCGTGAAGGCGCCGGCCTGCGCCGGTGCGGCCGCCACCCGGTGGCGCGCCACCCGCTCCAGCCATTGCACGTAGGGGGCGTTGGCCTCGGGCTGCAGCACGCCCGAGAGGGTCTTCACGCCGGTGTCGGCGTGCCACAGCGCCGCCTGACGGAACGCCACCAGGTGGGTCGTCTCGTTGACCAGCAGAAAACCCAGCTCCTGGACCGAACCGGCACGGCGCGCCCGGCGCGACAGGTCCAACAGCACCGCCAGCGCATGGGCGGTGCTCACGGATGGGTGGTGCGCGTCGGCCATCAGCCGGGCACCTTGGCCACGGGGGCGGGCCGCGCCGTGGCGGGCGCGGTGTCTCGGGCGTTGAGGCGCTGGCTCCAGGCCATGTCGCCCCGTCCCTCGCGGCGCAGTTGTTCGCTCAGCGCGGGCCGGCCGCCGGGCACCGGTTCCTTGCCCAGGTGCAGCTTGAACTTGGTGGTGACGGCGTTCCCCCGATCGTCCCGGGCATCGACCTGGATCTCGATCTGCTCGGCCACCCCTGGCGGTGGCGTGACGGAGAACGAGCCTGTCTGCGCGTTGAACGCGATCCACTCGGGCAATGCCGTGCCGTCGGCCAACCGGGCCGACAGGGTGACCGTGGCCTGGGCGTCCGAGTGCACGAAGGTGTGGAAGGGCAGCGAAATGCGGGTGGCCGCCCCCGCTTGCACGAACTGGTCTGTGATCTCCCTGTTCAGGTTCAGGCCCCCCGTCGCGTTGGGGTCCACCGGGATCTGGAATCCGGAGGCCTGGGTGCGCAGGTCCGTGAACGGGGCGTCCGCGTACGAACGGGCCCAGGACAGCGTGTCCAGGCCGAGGAACGACAGGTGGGCCGGGGCCACATCGGGCAGCGCGGAATCGAAGCGCAACGACGGCGCGGCCGCGGGCGGCTCCACGGGCGCCGGGTCGGGGGCGCGGGCCGGCGCGGGGTCCGGTGCAGGCGCCGGGGCGGGTGCGGCCACGGGAGGGGGGGCCGGAGGCGGTGGGGGAGGCGGCGCCGGCACAGGCGCTGGGGCCGGAGCGGGTGGCGGTGCAGGAGCCGGTGCCGGATCGTCGACCGGTGTGATGGTCACCAGCACGGTGACGTCGACGCTGCCGCCGTGGCCGTCGGAGACGGTGACGACGAAGCTGTCGTTGCCCACGTAGTCCGCGTCCGGGGTGTAGGTCCAGGCGCCGGTCGCGGAGTCGAGCGTGAGGCTGCCGTTGGCGGGACCGGTCTGCTCGGTGAACGAGAGGGTGTCGGCGTCCTGGTCCGACGCCGCAATCGTGCCGTTGCGCGGCGTGTCCTCGGGCGTGCTGACCTCGTAGCGGCCGTCGGCCGCGTCCCAGTCCGGGTCCAGCGCTTCGCCGGGGACCGGTGGGTCGTTGACGGGCGTAACGGTGACCAGCACGGTCACATCGACCGAACCGCCGTGGCCGTCGGAGACGGTGACGACGAAGCTGTCGTTGCCGACGTAGTCGGCGTCCGGCGTGTAGGTCCAGGCGCCGGTGCTGCTGTCGATGGTGAGGGTGCCGTTGCTCGGACCGGTCTGTTCGGTGAACGAGAGGGTGTCGGCGTCGAGGTCCGACGCCGCAATCGTACCGGTGCGCGGGGTGTCTTCGGGCGTGCTGACTTCGTAGCGGCCGTCGGCCGCGTCCCAGTCCGGGTCCAGCGCATCGCCCGGCACGGGCGGGTCGTTGACCGGGGTGACGGTCACCAGCACGGTCACGTCGACACTGCCGCCGTGGCCGTCGGAGACGGTGACCACAAAGCTGTCGTTGCCCACGTAGTCCGCGTCCGGGGTGTAGGTCCAGGCGCCGGTCGCGGAGTCGAGCGTGAGGCTGCCGTGGGCGGGACCGGTCTGCTCGGTGAACGAGAGGGTGTCGGCGTCCAGGTCGCTGGCCGAGATGGTGCCGTTGCGCGGCGTGTCCTCAGGCGTGCTGACCTCGTAGCGGCCGTCGGTGGCGTCCCAGTCCGGGTCGGTGGCATCGCCCGGCACGGGCGGGTCGTTGACGGGCGTGACGGTGACCAGCACGGTGACATCGACCGAACCGCCGTGGCCGTCGGAGACGGTGACAACGAAGCTGTCGCTGCCGACGTAGTCCGCGTCCGGGGTGTAGGTCCAGGCGCCGGTGCTGGCGTCGAGCGTGAGGCTGCCGTGGGCCGGGCCGGTCTGTTCGGTGAAGCCCAGGGTGTCGGCGTCGAGGTCGGTGGCGGTGATGGCGCCGGTGCGCGGTGTGTCTTCGGGCGTGCTGACTTCGTAGCGGCCGTCGGTGGCGTTCCAGTCCGGGTCCAGCGCATCGCCCGGCACGGGCGGGTCATTGACCGGCGTGACGGTCACGAGCACGGTCACATCGACCGAACCGCCGTGGCCGTCGGAGACGCTGACGACGAAGCTGTCGTTGCCGACGTAGTCGGCGTCCGGCGTGTAGGTCCAGTCGCCGGTGTCCGGGTCGAGCGCGAGGCTGCCATGGGCCGGGCCGGTCTGTTCGGTGAAGCCGAGGGTGTCGGCGTCCAGATCGGTGGCGGTGATGACGCCGGTGCGCGGTGTGTCCTCGGGCGTGCTGACCTCGTAGCGGCCGTCGGTGGCATTCCAGTCCGGATCGGTGGCATCGCCCGGCACGGGCGGGTCGTTGACCGGCGTGACGGTGACCAGCACGGTGACATCGACCGAACCGCCGTGGCCGTCGGAGACGGTGACAACGAAGCTGTCGCTGCCGACGTAGTCCGCGTCCGGGGTGTAGGTCCAGGCGCCGGTGCTGGCGTCGAGCGTGAGGCTGCCGTGGGCCGGGCCGGTCTGTTCGGTGAAGCCCAGGGTGTCGGCGTCGAGGTCGGTGGCGGTGATGGCGCCGGTGCGCGGTGTGTCCTCGGGCGTGCTGACCTCGTAGCGGCCGTCGGTGCTGTCCCAGTCCGGGTCCAGCACATCGCCAGGCACAGGCTGGTCGTTCACCCCGTGAACGGTCACCGTGATCTGGTGCTGCGTGCCGTCGGCGGTGCGCACGATGAACACCTCGTCGAGCGTCTGGCCGGCCGCCAGGTACTGCACCAGGGCGTTGTCGACGGTGTAGGTCCACTGGCCGTCGCTGGTGAGGCTGAGGCTGCCCAGCGTGGACGGGCTGGTGGTGATGTCGGCAGGCGTCGTGAGGAAATAGGCCTGTCCGGCGTTGGCGTCGCTCACGGTCAGGGTGCCGCTGTCGCTCAGCGCCGGGCTGCTGGCGTCTTCGGTGACGCTGCCGGTGTTGTCCCCCCCCACCACGGCCGGCGTGTTGGTCGAGTCGGTGACGTTGAGCAACACCACCGCGGGCGCCGATTCGTCGGCCCCGTCGCCGACCACGTAGCTGAAGCTGTCGCCCACGATGTCGTCCGTGGCGGGCAGATAGGCCATGGCGCCGTCGGCCTGCAGATAGAGCGTGCCGTGGGCGAGCGGGACCTCCATCCAGCCGCTGGCGGCGGGGTAGTCGACCGAACCGCTGTTGGCGGTGAACAGTTGCCCATTGACCTTGGTCACGGTCAGCGCGTCGTTCTCGATGTCGCTGTCGGCACCGTGGGTGCTGTCGTTGTCGGTGATCAGGTTGGCGCTGGTCAGCGCGGTGTTGCGCTCGGTGCTGTAGGTGTTGCCGGCCGATGCGGGTGCGTCGTTCACCGGTGCGATGGCCAGCGTCACCGTGGCGGTGGACGTGGCGCTGCCGTCGCTCGCCGTGTAGACGAAGCTGGCGTTGCCGCTGAAGTTCGCTGCGGGGGTGAAGCTGATGGTGCCGTTGGCGTTGAGCACGGCCACCCCGCCGATGGCGTTGGACACGCCCACGATGTTCAGGGGGGTGTTGTCGACGTCGGTGTCGTTGGCCAGCAGGTCGGTGGCCGACAGCTGCGCCGTGGTGTCTTCGGTGCCCGCGACCAGGTCGTCCGCCGCGTCGGGGTGGTCGTTGGCGCCGTGCAGGTTGATCGTCAGGGTGGCGATGTCCTCGCCACCGCCGGTGTTGCGGATGCGGTACTGGAAGCTGTCCTGCAGCGAGCCGCCGGTGTTGAGCGCCTCGACCTCAGGGTTCGCGTCGTTGGGCGTGTAGGTGTAGTTGCCGTTGGACCACAGACGCAGTGTGCCGAACTGGCCGCTGAGATCGGTGTAGCTGCCGGCGGTGATGGTGGTGTCGCCGGTCGACGCGTCGGCGCGCCCGGCGACCACGCTGAGCGTGCCGGAGGGCGTGGTGTCGTTGGTCAGCACGGTGCCGGTGGCGTTGCTGCCGCCGGTGTTGCCGGCGCCGCCCGCTTCGGTGGCGTTGCCGGCGTCGTTGACGGCGTTCGGGTCGGTGGCGGCCGAGCCGGTGACGGTGATCGAGAGCGTGGCCACGCTGGCCACCCCTGCGTCGTCGCGCATCGTGTACTGGAAGCTGTCCACACCGGTGGCGCCGGGGGCCAGGGCGTCGTTGTTGGCAAACGGGGTGTAGACGTAGCCGCCGTCGGCGTTGAGCACCAGGGTGCCGTAGCGGCCGGTGAGCGTGGAGCCCGCGGCGGCACTGAAGGTGAAGCCGCCCGAAGGTGTGCCCGACAGCTGCTGGCTCAGCTGCAGCACCAGCTGGCCCGATCCGTTCACCGTGACGCCGGTGACCCGCGTGCCGTCGGCAATGCCGGTGCCGCTGATCGACATGCCCGCCTGAATGGTGCCGCTGGTCTGCGCGACGGTGAGGGTGGAGGTGACCACGGTGGTGGTGCCACCGACGTCGGCGATGCGGGTGTTGCCGCCGGCGGTGACCGTGGCGTTGCCCGAGGTGGCGAAGGCGACGTGCGAGCCGCTGCCCAGCGTGTAGTTGGTGGGCGTTCCGCTGAGGTTCAGGCTGTAGGAGCCGTCGGGCAGCTTGGTGTTGCTGGTCACCATCACCGGGCTGCCGCCCGCGGTCAGCAGGGTGTAGTTGCTGCCAGTCTGGATGTAGACGTAATGCGAGGTGCCCACGTTCTGCAGCGTCGAGGCGGTCGGCGAGAAGCTCAGATTGGTCGTGGCCCCGCCCAGGAAGTGGGTGATGTAGGTGCCCGCGGCAAACAGGCCGTCGATCTCGGCGGTTTCGCCGTGGCGGTCGGGGTCGGTGTCGTTGTCGAGCACGTTGCCCTCGGCGGTGCGCCCCAGCAGGTCCGACGCCGTGTACTGCGTGCCGTTGCTCAGCAGCGATTCCTTGGCGGTGTCGGTGTCGTTGACCGCCGTGGGCGCGTCGTTGGCGCCCTCAATGCGCACCGTCAGTGTGGCCGTCGCGGTGGCGCCTTCGGTGTCGGTGATGCGGTAGGTGAAGGTGTCGGTGAGCGTGTCGGTGCTCAGGCGCAGCGCATTGACGGCCGTGCTGCTGTTGTCGACCACGTAGCGGTAGCTGCCGTCGGCCGCGATGTAGAGCGTGCCGTGGCTACCGGTCACGGCGGTGCCGCCTGCGGTGCCCGCGCCGCTGGTGCCGGCGGTGACGGTCTGGGTGCCGGCCGTGCCGGTGACCGACTGGACGCTCAGGCTGGCGTTGCCGGTGTCGTTGCCCAGCACGTTGCCGGTGGCGTTGCGTCCGCCCTCCAGGTAAGCGGTTTCGATGGCCGACTGGGCGCCGGGGGCGTCGCTGGTATCGGCGTAGGCCGTGGGCGCTTCGTAGCCCACCAGGAGGTCGTTGAGCGCCCGGTCCACCGGATCGCTGGAGGTGCCATTGTCGGAGCCGGTGGCAAAGACCGCGTTGACCTGCAGCAGGTAGGCGGTCTCGCCCGCGTCGCCGGTGCCGATCAGGCCGTCGGCACCGGTGGCGTAGAAGTAGATGCCATCGACCGTGTTGCCGGTCTTGAACAGGCGGCTGGCCACGCCGTAGATGGACTGCGGGGCACCATCGCCGTCGTTGTAGGTCAGGTAGCCGGTGACGTTGTTGCCGCTGAAGTAGAGGTCCGACGGATTGGAGGAGACGAACTGGAAGTTGCTGCCCACCAGCGGGGCGATGTTGTTGAGCGACTGTGCCTCTTCGGACAGCGACGACGGTGTGCCCTGGAAGACCCCCGAGAAGGTGATCGAGGCGGCTTCGACCTCCACCAGCCGGCCGTCGATCCAAAGCGCCGTGCCATCGTTTTCGGTGGCGATGCGTGCGCTCTGCTCCTCGGTCAGGGTGCGGCCGAGCAGGGTGAAGGCGAAGCGTTCGCCCTCGTCGCCTGCGGTGTCGGTGCCGCCGTTGAGCTGGTGGTCGATGGCGTGGCCCATCTCTTCGAGCAGCACGCGCGAGACGGTGGCGGCGTCGGTCTGCACGGCCAGCCAGTCGGCATTGAGGTAGATCACGCCCGGCGAGTCGGCGGTCGGGACGGCATAGGCCCCGATCAGTCCGTTCATCGACTGGTGATTGAGCAGCGCGACAGTCACCGGGGCGCCACCGCTGTGCAGGTGGTCGAGCAGGGCGTCGGCTTGTGCGGTCCAGTCCGCCGACGGGCTCTCCTGCTCTCCCTCGAACAGGTTGAACAGCTGCTGCGCGGCGTCGTCCCTCTGGGCGAACTCGGCGAGCATGCCGTCGGTCTGGGTCAGGGCTTCCGTCAGCACCGGCGGCAACGGCGCCGTGCTCACGGGCGCGAAGTTCAGCGACGCGGGCGCCGTCCCGGTTACGGTGTCGATGGCGGTGTCCAGCGGTTCCTCCACAGAGGGCGCCGTTTCTTCCGGTGCCGGCACAGGCTGTGCATCGGCGGTGTCCGTCGGCTCCTGCGCTGCTGTCGCGGAGGCTGGTGCGTCGGCGGACACGGTGTCTTGCGCCGCTTCCGGTGCCGGTGACGCGTTGGACGGGGGCGCGCTGGCCGGGGCCTCCGTTGCGTCCGGCGCATCGGAGGACAGGGCCGCGGCCTCCAGCACGGCGGCGCCGTCGAACATGAAGCGCTGCTCCAGCGCCATGGGGCGCGGGCGGCGGGTGACCAGGCCCTTGGGACGAAGACCGGCGGACGTTGCGGAAGAGTCGATGGGGGCTTGCTGGCGGGTCATGACCGTTGTTGTTTTGTGGTGTTGTTGTCTGCGTTCACTGGGCCGGTGCAGAGGCGACCACCCGGCCGCTCATGCCCGCGATCAGCTCCGGGAAACGGCCGTCGATCGCGGCCGCCACCTTCACCGACTGGCTGACCGGGTCGACGCGGGCCCCGATGCGGGTGAAGCGGGCCGGGTAGGCCTTGCGCGTTTCGTCGATCTGCACCGACAGGGCGGCACCGGGCTTGAGCCAGCTCAGCCAGTGCGAGGGCACCAGAAACTCCAGTTCCAGCACGCTGTCGTCGATGATGTCCAGCAGCGCCTGACCGGGCTGCACGTACTGCTGTTCGCGCACCTTCTGCTCTGCGACGCGGCCGCTGAAAGGCGCGCCCACGCTGCATTTGCCCAGCACCGCCTGGTTCGCCCCGAGTTCGGCGCGGGCCTTGGCGCGGGCCGAGCGCGCCAGTTCCACCTCCAGCTGGCCGCCGGCGTGGAGTTCGAAGAGCCGTTCGTTGGTCTTGAGCGATTGCTCGGCGCCGTCGAGTTCGGCCCGGGCCTTGGCCAGCTGGGCCTGCTGCAGCGAGCAGTCGAAGCTCACCAGCAGCTGGCCGGCCTTGAAGGAACCACCTTCGCCCACCGGCAGGCGCTGCACCTTGGCGCCGATTTCGGCGGCCACCGTGGTGTAGCGCCGGGGCATGAGCTGTGCCCGAATCTCCCGCTCGCCGCCCGGTTTGGCCGTCGTGGGCGAGGGCGCCATCAGCGCCGGTGTCGTGGGCATGGAAGGGGCAGGGGTTGCGGCCCGGGCGGCTCCCAGAACCAGGCAGAGCAGGGGCAGCGTCCAGCAGTTCGATGGTTTCATGGCGCGGTCCTGGGCAGGTCGCTGCTCATGCGCAGCCACAGCGGGTCGAAGCCGGTCTGGCCCTTGATCTGCTCGGTCAGGGCCTGCAGGCTGAGCTCGTCGGTGCGGCCGATGCGCGGTTCCAGGCCCAGCTGGGCCAGCAGCCGGTTCTCGGCCGCCTGCACCTGGGCCAGCGCCTGGTAGCGGCGCAGCAGGCTCAGGATGGCGGCGGTGTCGTTGCTCACGCGCTCCAGCTTGCTGCTGGCCTGCACCGCCTCGCGGGTGCGCATCAGCTCGCTGATGCGCCGGTCGGTGGCGTAGACCTCCTCGGCGCGCGCGAACTGGCTGCGCGCGTTGAGGAACTGCAGGCGCACCAGGTGCAGCTGCGTCAGCACCGCCATCTGCGTGGCCATGCGGCGCTGGTCGGCCAGCTTCACACCCGCCTCGGCCAGCTTCACCTGGGCCGGACCGGTCAGCAGGTTCATGAAGTTGAACGACAGCTGCAGGCCGGCCTCGCGCCAGTGGTTGTTGATCAGGTACTTGTCGGAGTCGTAGTTGAAGCCGTAGTTGAAGCTCAGGTTGGGGAACATGCGCAACATGGCCTTGCGCGTCTCTTCCTGGGCCACGCGGGCGTTGTAGTGCTGCTCGCGCAGATCGGCGTTCTGGCGCAGGGCGACGGTCTCGAGCTGCTCCACCGGCACCGAGACCACGCGGGTGGCGGTGTCCGCCAGCGCCGATTCGGCGATCGGGATCGGCTGGTTCAGCGGGGCATTGATCAGGGACGCGAGGTCGACCTGGGCCGAGAGCAGCTCCTGGTTGATGGATTCCAGCAGGCGCAGGTTTTCCAGCAGCTGGCGCTGGTAGCGCAGCGCGTCCACCGGGTTGCGTGTGCGCTCCTGCTCCAGCTTGCGCGAGTCGGCCAGCGCCTCTTCGGCGGCGCGGATGGTGGCGGCCACATCGTCCCGGAGTTTCTGGGCGCTGGCGGCGCGCCAGTAGGCGATGCGCACGTCCTGCATCAGCAGATGCATGGCGCGGCGGCGCTTCTCGGCCGCGATGTAGACGCGGTTGGTCTGCTGGCGGGCGTTGTAGTAGCCCATGCCGAAGTCCAGCAGGCTGGCCGTCACGCCCAGGTCGCTCATGTGGTGCGAACGGTCCTGGGAGATGAAGCCGTTGCTGGAGATGTCACCCGTTTCGGGGTCCAGGCTCTGGCTGATGCGGTCGTTGCTGCGCGACTGCGCGGACAGCCGGGCCGCCAGTGTGGGCAGCATGTCGTAGCGCGTCAGGTCCAGCTGGCGCAGAGCCACAGCCTCTTCCATCAGCTTGGCGCGCCGGTCCAGGTTGTATTTCAGCGCCCGTGCCATCGCCTCTTCCAGGGTCAGGGGGGACATGATGGGCTCGACGTCCCGGGCCATGGCCGAACGGTCCGCCTGGCTGGTGCTGGCGACGTCGGCGTCGGTCAAGGCCGGCGGGGTGAGCTGGGCACAGGCCGTCAGGCCCAGGACGGCCGAAACGATCAGTCCGGTCCGCAGTGCGGGGATGAGTTTGTTGTTGCGTGAGGCCATGGAAACATCGGTGGTGGAGGGTGACCACAGACCGGTGACTGCATGGCGGCGTGTTGCTCAGGGGGGGCGGACGCCGGATCGGTGGCATTCGCTGGCTTCGCAGTCCAGCGCATCCCCAGTATCGGCAAGCCCTTTTCCGACTAAAGGTCGAATCAGCGGCTTGTTCGTGATGTATTTCCCGCGCACGGACAAAGAAAAACCCCCTTGAAGCTTGCGCCTCAAGGGGGTCCTGAATCTGGTGGCGATAGGTGGACTTGAACCACCGACATCAGCATTATGAATGCTGCGCTCTAACCAACTGAGCTATATCGCCGAAGCCCAGCATTATAAGCCCATTTTTGCGAAGCGCTCAAGCCCCCTTGCGCGACAGCGGGGCCAGTTCCTCGCGGATGAGCCGGCCGATCAGCCGGTCCAGGGTCGCCACCGAGTAGTTCTTCACGTCGTGCACCGTCTCGCGGCCCGGTCCGCTGGCGGGGTCCTCGGCGCGGTCGTAGGTCAGAAACACGAAGCGGCCGCCGGTGTACTGGGCGATCTGGCGCTGGATGAACTCGCCCTGCGGGTCCAGGCCGCTGGCGCCAACACTGAAGACCTTGATGCCCTTGCCCAGCGCCACCTGCATCGCCGCGTCGTAGGTGGGCCTGTCGGGGCCGAGCTGCGGCGGCGCGTCGGCCAGCAGCACCACCATGCGCGTGGCGCCCTCGCCGCGCCAGCTCAGGCGGTGCACGGTCTCGTGCAGCGCCTCGCCCATGGCCTCGGGGTAGTCCCCGCCGCCGTCGGCCTGCAGCTGGTTGAGCACTTTCTGGAAAGCGCCGAGGTCGTTGGTGAAGTCGTGGCTGCGCAGCACGAAGGGGTCCGTGGTGTCGCGGTAGGCGACCAGGCCGAAGCACAGGTCGGGCCGGCTGGGCAGGCGCGCGGAGTCGTCGGCGATGCTGCGCAGGCTGCTCTTGAGCTTCTGGATCTCGTCGGCCATGGAGCCGGTGGCGTCGATCAGGAACACCAGGTCCAGGCGCGCGCGCTGGGGCGCGACGGCGCCATCCAGCTGCAGCTCCAGCGCGTCCTTCTGGCCGCGGCGCAGCAGGCCCTGGGCGGTCTGCCCGCCGTGGCTGGCCGTCACCTCGTACAGCGTCGACTGGCCGGTGTCGAAAGACCGCGGATGCAGCCAGACGCGACCCGCGCTGTCGGTGCGTGCGCGCAGCAGGGCGCCCTCGGGCGAGCGCACCTGCACCTGCGCGTCGGGCACGCCGCGGCCGGTGCGGTCCCTCACGGTGAGCAGGTGGCGCTCGCTGATGTCGCGCGCTTGGTGCGGCACGTTCGTGCGCGCACGGAAGGCCAGGTATTCGGCGAAGTCGGCGTTGTCGTCGACCATGCCGGCGGTCACGACCGGGCGGGCCTCTCGGTTGCCACCGATGGTCGGAGCGGGGGCCGGCGCGACCGCCAGGGCCTCGGGCGGGCGCTCCATGGACAGGGCCACCGCGGGAGACGCTGCCTTCGCCGCTGCATCGCGCGAGACGCTCGGGGCGCGGGAGCGCGGCAGGGCCTTGCCGATGGATACCGCAGGCTCGGCGACATCGGGCCGGCCGGGCACTTCGTGCGTGCGCATCGGGCGCCGGCAATGGTTGGCGCTGGGCGGCGCGAAGTCGGGCTGGGCAGACACCGCGGCGGCAAGGGCCACCGCCGGCGTGGGCTGCGCGGCGGTGACGGGCGCGCCGAAGAGCAGCAACTGGCTGCCGAGCAGGGCGGTCAGCAGGCGGGACAGCCGGAGATTCTGGAGGGGCATCGTGAACTCCATGGGGGTTGGTGATGCCACTGAAACGAACCGGCGGGCCGGACGGGGTTGAACCCCGTGAAAAAAAGTTCAGAGCAGCAGGCGGTACTCGCCGGCTTCGCCCAGCACCGGACTTTTATGACGCAGGACGATGGTCAGTTCGCGGATCTGGGGGTTGTAGGCAAACGGCTGCCGGGTGAACACGTCGCGCATCTCGGGCGGCGCATCCGCCACAAAAGTCGCGAGCGCCTGACCAGCGAGCCCTCGGCGTCGGGCTTCCAAAGACAGCCGGGTGGCGGCCGCCAGATTGCGCACATCGGCGATGCGGATGCCATAGGGATCGTAGCTATCGGCCCGAAAGCCCGCGCTGTCCAAGAAGTAGCGGCCGAAGGGATTGGGAAGTAGTGCATAGCACACAAGGGTGCCCTTGCTCAGCGAAGCGCAGGGGCTTGCCTCGGGCATCGGTGTCGGTGCTGACTGGGCCTTCGGCGCTCCTTCGGAGGCATCGAGCATTCGCTGGCGTGCGTCTCCAAACTGGATGGCCAAGCGGTTGAGGGTGTCTTCGCGATGCGTCAATCGAAGAGGGGTGGTTGTGAACCAGCCGAGAACGCCAGGACGATCCAACTGCTCGCGCAATTCCTCGAGATCGAACGTAGAGGC
Organism: Hydrogenophaga pseudoflava; assembly: GCF_031020795.1. Lineage (GTDB taxonomy): Bacteria > Pseudomonadota > Gammaproteobacteria > Burkholderiales > Burkholderiaceae_C > Hydrogenophaga > Hydrogenophaga pseudoflava_A. Next base: position 373,238 of record NZ_JAVHJP010000003.1, on the reverse strand, counting down.
ATACGTTGCCCACTCCGCATCCATGGCCTTGAATCCCCTGGCAGGCATGCTGTCCACCGCGTCCAGCAGATGTCGCAGACGCTGGGCGCTGGCCTCGTCCGGTGCCGGGGATGGCGCCAAGGCGAGTTGCAGGGCGAGCAGGTTCTGGCTCAGCCCACGCACGGAGATCATGGCTTCGATCAAGGTGTCGTCGGCCGACTGCAGGTTGTCCTCGATGGCGCTCTCAAACGCCGACACCGCGTCGTCGGTACGACCTTGTCGCCACAGCGCCAGCGCGTGTGCGCTCTGCCACAGGTTCAACGTCCACAAGGGGCGGAGCGGAGGCGATAGATCCCCAAGGCGGTAGCCAAAGCTGCGCGGGCCCGCGGCGGCGATGGCCTTCGACCTTGCGAGCAGCGTCTGGTCGGGAACGGCTTGCGCGAGTGCCAGCCACTCCCGCTCCGTCCAGCCCGGCGACACCTGGGCCTGTTCCAGTGCAGGGGGCAGGGAAAGAGGGGGCTTGCCCTGGTTGCAGCGTTCCACACCCGCTTGCTTCTCAGCCTCTCTGTCTTTTCGCAGCAGGAGAAAAGGATGGACACACCGGCCGTACTGCGCGGGGTCCAGCACCGCCGGTGCGAACAACCCTTCCACCCGGTACGCGTTGTCGGTCGACGTCGGCAGCGCCTTGGCGAGTGCCTCGTAGTCCTGCGCCTGCGGCGACAGCGGAGGCGACACCAACCAGTACGCGGTGTGCAGCAGCGCGAACAGGCCGGCGAGCGACAACGCCAGCAGCGCCGTCGCCCAGACCACCATGAGTCCTGCCAACCACATACCGGTCGCTTCTGGGGCTTGTTCGATCTGTGTTGATCAGCCGTGCTTGAACACCGCCTTGCGCTTGTTCATGAACGCGTCCATGCCTTCCTTCTGGTCTTCGGTGGCGAACAGGGCGTGGAACATGCGGCGTTCGAACATCACGCCGTCGGCCAGGCCACCTTCGAAGGCGCGGTTCACGCACTCCTTGGCCGCCATCACGCTGGGCAGCGAGAACTCGCAGATCTGCAGCGCAGCGCCCAGGGCTTCGTCCATCAGCTTGTCCAGCGGCACCACGCGGCTCACCAGGCCGGCGCGCTCGGCTTCGGTGGCGTCCATCATGCGGCCGGTCAGCGCCATGTCCATGGCCTTGCTCTTGCCCACCGCGCGCGGCAGGCGCTGCGTGCCGCCGGCGCCGGGGATGATGCCCAGCTTGATCTCGGGCTGGCCGAACCTGGCGTTGTCGGCGGCGATGATGAAGTCGCACATCATGGCCAACTCGCAGCCGCCGCCCAGGGCGAAGCCGCTGACGGCGGCGATGACCGGCTTGCGCACGCTGCGGATGGTTTCCCAGTTGCGGGTGATGTAGTCGCCCTTGTAGACGTCGGCGAAGCTGTACTTCGCCATGGCGCCGATGTCGGCACCCGCCGCGAAAGCCTTTTCGCTGCCGGTGACGATCATGCAGCCGATGCCGTCGTCGGCGTCGAAGGCCTTGAGCGCGGCGCCCAGTTCGTTCATCAGCTGGTCGTTCAGCGCGTTGAGCTGCTTGGGGCGGTTGAGCGTCACGATGCCGACACGGCCCTCGGTGCGCACGGTGATCAGTTCGGGGGTGGCGTTTTCGCTCATGGTGTGTCCTCGGGTGGTGGGAGATGATTGACGTGAACGTCAACTATAGCCGTGCCCACTTGCGGCGCGGCACCCAAGGGAAAACATTAACCGACCGACGGGTCGGTTAATGACAGAATGGCCCGTTCAAGAACGACAGGAGACAGGCCTTCATGAGTTCCGCCCCAGAAGACAGCAGCGTTCTCTATATAGAACGTGGCGCCGTGGCCCTGGTCACGCTCAACCGCCCCGACTCGCTCAACAGCTTCACGCGCCAGATGCACCGCGACCTCTGGGCGGCGCTGGACCGCGCCGAGGCCAACCCCGCGGTGCGGGCGCTGGTGATCACGGGCGCCGGCCGCGGCTTCTGTGCCGGCGCCGACCTGTCGGAGTTCGACTTCGAGCCCGGGCCGGACCTGGTGCAGCGCGCCGACCCCGGGCCGGTGATCGACCAGGCCTTCAACCCGACGGCGCGGCGCATCCAGTCGCTGCGCATGCCGGTGATCGCCGCGGTCAATGGCGTGGCGGCCGGCGCGGGTGCCTCGCTGGCCATGACCTGCGACATCGCCATCGCCGCGCCGGGCGCGAGCTTCATCCAGGCCTTCAGCAAGATCGGCCTGATTCCTGACGCGGGCGGCAGCTGGTTCCTGGTGGAGCGGCTGGGCCTGGCGCGTGCCATGGCGCTGGCCATGACCGGCGACAAGCTGCCCGCCGCCCAGGCCAGGGAGTGGGGAATGATCTGGGACGTGCAGGACGACCCGCTGGCCGCGGCTCTGGCCCTGGCCGAGAAGCTGGCCGTGATGCCGACCAAGGCCCTGGTGGCCACCCGGGCCCTGCTGCGCGACGCCTCCACCCGCACCCTGAATCAGCAGCTCGACGCCGAGCGCGACATGCAGTCGGCGCTGGGCCGGACGCACGACTACATCGAAGGCGTGATGGCGTTCCGCCAGAAGCGCGCGCCGCAGTTCAAGGGGGAATGACATGAGCCCCCAGGAACGCGCCAACAAAGTCGGCGAGACCATGTTCGCGGTGGATGTCGCGAGCAAGGACACCATGGGCATGGAGCTGCTGGCGGTCGAACCCGGCCGGGCGGTGATCCGCATGGCCGTGCAGCCGCTGCACCTCAACGGCCACCAGATCTGCCACGGCGGCTTCATCTTCACCCTGGCCGACTCCACCTTCGCCTTCGCCTGCAACAGCCACAACAGGAACGCGGTGGCCGCGGGCTGCAGCATCGAGTTCCTCAAGCCGGCGCACGCGGGCGACGTGCTGACCTGCGAGGGGGTCGAGCAGACCCTGCAAGGCCGCCACGGCATCTACGACATGAAGGTCACCAACCAGAAGGGCGAGGTGGTGGCCATGTTCCGCGGCAAGAGCGCGGTGATTGCCGGTCAGGTGTTCCCGGAGGAGGCCAGCGCATGAAGCACTTTCCGCTCGAACCCATCGAGAAGGCCAGCGTCGACGAGTTGCGCGCGCTGCAGCTCAAGCGCCTGCAGGCCACGCTGCGCCACGCCTACCAGAACTCGCCAGTCTACCGCCGCAAGTTCGACGAGGCCGGCGTGCACCCGGACGATTGCAAGTCCCTGAGCGATCTTGCGAAGTTCCCCTTCACAACCAAGAAGGACCTGCGCGACAGTTACCCCTTCGGTATGTTCGCCGTGCCGCGGGACAAGTGCGCGCGCATCCACGCCAGCAGCGGCACCACCGGCAAACCCACTGTGGTGGGCTACACGCTCAAGGACATCGACACCTGGGCCACGGTGGTGGCGCGCAGCATCCGCGCCAGCGGCGCGCGGCCGGGCGACATGGTGCACGTGAGCTACGGCTACGGCCTGTTCACCGGTGGCCTGGGCGCGCACTACGGCGCCGAGAAGCTGGGCCTGACGGTGGTGCCCTTCGGTGGCGGCCAGACCGAGCGCCAGGTGCAGCTGATCCAGGACTTCCGGCCCGACATCATCATGGTCACCCCCAGCTACATGCTGGCGATCGCCGACGAGTTCCTGCGCCAGGGCCTGGACCCGCGCGAGAGCAGCCTGCGCATCGGCATTTTCGGCGCCGAGCCCTGGACCAACGACATGCGCGTGGCCATCGAAGCCCGCATGAACATCGACGCGGTCGACATCTACGGCCTGTCCGAGGTCATGGGGCCGGGCGTGGCCAACGAGTGCGTCGAGACCAAGGACGGCCCGACCATCTGGGAGGACCACTTCTACCCCGAGATCATCAACCCCGACACCGGCGAGCCGGTGGCCGACGGCGAGATGGGCGAACTGGTGTTCACCAGCCTGACCAAGGAGGCGCTGCCCATCGTCCGCTACCGCACGCGCGACCTCACGCGCCTGTTGCCCGGCACCGCGCGCACCATGCGCCGCATGGAGAAGATCACCGGTCGCAGCGACGACATGATGATCGTGCGCGGCGTCAACGTGTTCCCGACCCAGATCGAGGAGCTGATCCTCAAGCGCCCCGAACTCACAGCGCACTACCAGTGCGTGCTCACGCGCGACAACCACATGGACTGCCTGACGGTGGCGGTGGAGACGCGGCCGGGCCTCTCGCCCGAGAGCATCGAGGCGCGCGCCGCGGCCGAGCTGCTGCGCCACGAGATCAAGGTCTACATCGGCTCCAGCGTCGAGGTGTCTCTGCAGCCCGAAGGTGGCGTGGAGCGCAGCCAGGGCAAGGCCAAGCGGGTGGTGGACCGGCGGCCGAAGTGAGTTCCACCGCCAGTGGTTTGTAGTCCTTTGGACTGCGGGTTAAACCCCGCTATCCCATTGGGAGCGCCCTGGCTACAGTCTTTGCCATCTGTTGGGGTTGCATGGACAAGAACACACTGTTGGTCAAGACCGAGAAGGGCCGGGACGCGATGGCGCGCCGCCTGCCCGAGCTCGGTCCGCGTCTGCGGTCCATGCTGATTCTGGTGGACGGCAAGCGCAACGCCGCCGAACTCGACAAGCTCGGTGCCGGACTGGGGGGCGGTGCGGCCTTGCTGGAACAGCTGCTGGCCAACGGCTGGATCGCGCCCCACGACCCCCACGGCTCTTCGTTCCAGAACACGGCGCCGCTCGCCGAAGGGCAGCCAGAGGCGGTGGTGCCCGCGCCGCCGGCCGGCCCCATTCCTGTCGCGCAGGAACCGCTCGCAACCGATGTGTCGCCGGCGTCGGTGCTGCCCTTCGTGGACGCCCGGCGCCTGGTGGTGCGCTTCATCAACGACGTCGCAGGACCCATGGGCGAGCTGACCGCGATCCGCGTCGAGTCCTGCAAGACGGCGGCGGAATTGCAGGCGCTGCTGCCCCGCGTACGCGACGCGCTGCAGAACTACCGGGGCATGGCCACGGTGCAGCGTTTCGACCAGGAAGTCGTGCCGCACCTGCCCCGTCACTGACGGGGCAGCAAACGTTCAGTGGGGGCTGCTGCGGGTCAGCCACTGGCCCAGGCGGGCCGCGTCGTCGACCGTCAATCGCACCGCGGTCTCGTCGGCGGGCCAGGTCAGCGGGCAGCGCAGCAGCCGGCCGTCGCGCGAGACCAGGGCGGTGAGCGCACTGCGGGTGCCGCGCAGGACCGCCACCTCGTCGAGCTTGCGCACCCGCCAGGCCTCGGCCGGCTGGCCGCGTTTGGCCGGTGCGAACTCCACACCCAGCCACTCGTCCCCCGCCGCAAGACCGGCTGCCTCGCCGGCACCCCCACGCAGCACGTTCTTGACCGTCAGCCCGCCGCCGTCGGCCGAGACCCGCAGGCCCAGCGTTTGCGCCAGCGGCGCCTTGTCGCGGTGCACCTTGGCGCCGGCCGCGCTCAGCAGGTCCAGCACCGGCAGGTCGGCAGTGCCGTGCACCCACGCGGCCAGCTCGGCCGAGAAACTGCGTTTGCCCAGCTGGCGCAGCACGGCCTGCAGGTCGGACTCGCGCATCGGTCCGCCCTGCGTGCGCTGCCAGAGCGCGCGCATCACCTCGTCCAGCGAACTGCGGCCCTCTGCGCGCAGCGTCAGGTCCAGGCACATCGCCACCAGCGCACCCTTGGTGTAGTAGCTGATGGTGGAATTGGGCGTGTTCTCGCCCACGCGGTAATAACGTGTCCAGGCGTCGAAGCTGGCCTGGGCCACGCTCTGCACGCGCTGGCCCGGGCTCTGCTGCACCTGGTTGACGGTCTTGGTCACCAGCTGCAGGTAGGTCGCGTCGTCGATCAGGCCGGCGCGGCGCAGGAACAGGTCGTCGTAGTAGCTGGTGAAGCCCTCGAAGAACCACAGCAGCTCGGTGTGGTTCTCGCGCGTGTAGTCGTAGCGCTTGAACTCGGCCGGGCGCAGGCGCTTGACGTTCCAGGTGTGGAAGTACTCGTGGCTGATCAGGCCCAGCAGCGTGGTGTAGCCGTCGGTGGCCTTGAGCGCGGCGGCCTTGTCGTCTTTTGCACGGATCTTGGGCAGGTCGGTGCGCTGCGCGATCAGCGCGGTCGAGTTGCGGTGCTCCAGCCCGCCGTAGCCTTCGCCGCTGGCGTGCAGCATGAAGACGTAGCGCCCGTAGGGCGGCTGGCCGTCGCCGTGCCAGAAGCGGATCTGCGCCTCGCAGATGCGGCGCGTGTCGTCGAGGAGGCGCTGACCGTCGAACCAGCCGCCCGCGCCGCTGACCACGAAACGGTGCGGCACGCCGCAGGCGCTGAACTCGCCGCTCCAGAACGTGCCCATCTCCACCGGACCGTCGGCGAGTTCGTCGTAGTCCGCCGCGAGGTAGTGGCCGAAGCCCAGCCCGTCCACCTTCACCGCGTCCAGGCCCGTGGCGACCTGCCAGCCGGCCGGCGCGTCGCCTGGCGCGATCTCCAGCGCGTGCGGTTCGTCCTCTCTGCCGTGGACCATCAGGCACAGGCTGGTGGCGTTGAAGAAGCCGCGCGTGGCGTCGAGGAAGGCGGTGCGCACCGAGGCGTCGAAGGCGTAGACCTCCCAGCGCAGGCTGAGCGGGCGCTGGCCGTCGTTGTCCACCTGCCAGCGGTGCTTGTCGAGCTGCTTGACCGCCAGCGCCTCGCCACCCTGGCTTGCGCTCAGGTGCTGCAGGTGCTGCGAGAACTCGCGCACCAGGTAGCTGCCCGGAATCCAGACCGGCAGCGTGAGCTTCTGCGATTTCGCCGGGCGGGTGATGTCGAGGGTGACCGCGAACAGGTGGGCGCGGTGATTCAGCGGCTCGACGCGGTAGTGCAGGCCAGGGGCCGTGGTCTTGTGGCGGCTCACAGGGCTCCCGCGCCGATGAAGCAGCTCAGCGCTGCGATGGAAGAAAGGCGGAAGCGCAGCGTGAGCCAGGCCTCCAGGCCGGCGCGGCGGTAGAGCGTGCGGTCGGCGAGGTAGCAGATGATGAGCGCGAAGCCCAGCCAGGCCAGGCCCGCGAAGGCGGGCATCAGCAGCCCGGGCCAGGCCAGCAGCGAGGGCACGATGCCCCACAGAAAGTGGTTGCGCTGGTGGTGCGGCGCATGCGGCTGTCCGCGTTCGTGGCGGCCGCCGAGCCAGCCGAGGCCCCAGTGGATGCCGCCCAGGAACGAGATGATCAGCGCCGCGTAGCCGGTCAGCGCGATCGCCACCCAGGGCTGCAGGGCGACGTCCACCAGCCACAGCAGGGCGGCGAGCATCACGAAGGGAATCAGGCCAGCCTGGCCCAGGGTGCGGGCCAGCGCCGCGTCGTCGGGGTCGTGCAGAGGCAGGGTCATCGGCGAGGCGGCGTCGTTTGCGTGAAGGGAATTACTTGGCTTCGGCCAGCAGCTTCTCGACGCGGTCGGCGCCGATCGCGCCCGGCACGCGGACACCGTTGGCGAAAATCAGGGTCGGCGTGCCGGTGATGCGGTTCTTCTTGCCGAAATCCAGGTTGCGCGCCAGGGCGGTGGCGTCGCAGGAGGCCGCTGGCGGCGTCACATCCTTGACCATCCAGTCGAGGAAAGCCTTGCCCTTGTCCTTGGCGCACCAGATGTTGCGCGACTTCTCCGGCGAATCGCCGCCCAGGATGGGATAGAGGAAGACGTGCACGGTGACGTTGTCGACTTTGGTCAGGTCGCGCTCGAAGCGCTTGCAGTAACCGCAGTTCGGGTCCTCGAACACGGCCACCTTGCGCTTGCCGTCGCCGCGCACGATGGTGAAGGCGTCCTTGAGCGGCAGGTCCTTGAAGCTGATCTCGGTGAGCTTGGCCTGGCGCTTTTCGGTCAGGTCTTCCTGGGCGCGCACGTCGATCAGGTTGCCCTGGATGAGGAAGTTGCCCTGGGCGTCGGTGTAGAAGATCTCGCTCTGGTTGACGCGCACTTCGTACAGGCCTTCCATCGGGGTCTTGCTGATCTCTTCGATCGGCGGCAGCTTGGGCAGTCGCTCGGTCAGGTTCTTGCGGATGGTGGCTTCCTGCGCGAAGCTGCCCAGGCTGGCGAAGGCCAGGGCGAGCGCGATGGCCGAAGTGGTGAGGAGTTTCATGGGTCCGCCTGTGGCGTGAAGATGGTTGATCGGAGGCCGGCGGGGGTTCAGGCCGCCTGGCCCATGGCCTTGCGGGCCAGCCAGTGTTTCAGCGGTCCGAGACGGTCGACGCCGCTCATGCCCCAGTTGCGCAGCGCCTGCACGCGGCTGTCGGTCTGGCCGAACAGCCCGAACAGGCCGTCGGTCAGCCAGCCCATGGCGCCCACCTCGGCCTGCCGCGCGCGCTCGTAGCGGCGCAGCAGCCTGAGGTCGCCCGGCTCGCGCCAGAACTCGCGCTCGTGGACCACGCGCGCCAGTTCCGCTGCGTCGGCCAGGCCGACGTTCAGGCCCTGGCCGGCCAGCGGGTGCATGGCGTGCGCCGCATCACCGGCCAGCGCCACGCTGCCCTGGGCCGTCTGCGCGATCCAGCGCCGGGCGCGGGAGAGTTCCAGCGGCCAGGCCTGGGCCGGACCCTGCAGCTGCATGCCACCCAGCGCCGAACCACACCGTTCCTGCACCGCCTGCGCCAGCGCCAGCGGATCGGCGGCCAGCCATTCTTCGGATTGCTGAGCAGGGACAGACCAGACCAGCGCCACGGAGTTCCCCTGCGCGCCATCCAGCGGCAGCAGGGCGAGGATTTCTCCACGCGCGAACCACTGGCGCGCGACGCCCCCGTGGGGCTGTTCGGTGGTGAGGCGGGCGGCCACCGCCCTGTGCGGGTAGGGCCGCACGTCGAATTCAAGACCCAGCTCTTCGCGGGTGGCGCTGCGCTTGCCTTCGCAGACCACGGTCAGCGCGGCCGGCACGGGTTCGCTCACACGCTCGATGCCGCCCTGGAAGCCGATGGCGTCGGCCAGGCGCTTTTCCAGCGCCGGCACGTCCACGATCCAGGTCAGGGCCTCCACGCCCTGGTCGGCCGCGGAAAACTGCAGGTCGCCACCGCCGTCGCCGTGCACCTCCATGCGGGTGACCGGGGTCACGGCCACGGGCGCTGCGTCGCCGTCTTCGGGCCAGGCCCGCAGCGACTGCAGCAGGGCGCGGGCGCTGGTGTTGAGGGCGTAGGCCCGCACATCGGGTGCGGCGGCGGGGGCACGGGGCGAGGAGACCAGCGCCACCTTCAGCCGCTCGCGCGCCAGCAGCAGGGCCAGGGTCTGCCCGACCACGCCGGCGCCCCGGATGCACACATCGAATCGCCGGGGGGCGGCCTGGGACGGGGAAGAAAGAGCCATCCGCGGATTTTAGGAGCAGGCCACAATCCGGGCATGAACACCCTCGACGAGTCCCCCGTGGCCGCCTCCAATGTCCAGGCCCGCATCGCCCAGCTCTGGATCTACCCCGTCAAGTCCTGCGCCGGTGTGCCCGTGGACCAGGCGGTGCTCACACCGACCGGTCTCGAATGGGACCGGGCCTGGATGGTGGTCGATGCGCAGGGCGAATTCGTCACCCAGCGCGAGCTGCCGCGCATGGCGCTGATCCAGCCGGCTTTCAAGCTCGACCAACTGGTGCTGCGCGCGCCGGGCATGCTGGCGCTGCACCTCTCGCTGGATGGCGTCGAGTCGCCGCGCCGGGTGCGGGTCTGGGACGACGAGGTCGATGCCTGGGACATGGGCGACCTGGCGGCGCAGTGGTTCTCCGACTTCTTGGGGCCCGACGCGCCCGAGGACCTGAAGAAGCTGCGGCTGGTGCGCTTCGACCCGGAAGTGCGGCGCCTGTGCAGCCTGAAGTGGACCGGCGGGCGCGAATCGGTGACGCAGTTCGCCGACGGTTTCGGCGTGCTGGTCGCCAGCACCGCCTCGCTGGACGAACTGAACGCCCGGCTGGCGACCGCAGGCGAGGCGCCGGTGGACCTGCGGCGCTTCCGGCCGAACATCGTGCTGTCGGACGTGGAGCCGCACGACGAGGACCGCATCGCCGGCTGGCGCGTACAGACCGAGGGCGGCGTGGCCGCGCTGGAAAACGTCAAGCCCTGCGCGCGCTGCCCGATCCCGAACATTGACCCGGCCACCGCCACCTCGACCCCCGCGGTCAGCGACGCGCTGCAGGCCTACCGCCAGGACCCGCGCCTGAACGGCGCCATCACCTTCGGCATGAACGCGATCGTGCTGGCGGGGGACGGGCTGGTGCTGAAAGTCGGGCAGGCCGTGGGCGCCGACTGGCAATTCGACTGACGGCCGTTCAGCCGGCGCGGGCGAACTGCGCCCGGTAGCGGGCCGGCGTCATGGCGGTGGCCTGCCGGAACTGCCGCGAAAAGTGCGGCTGGTCGGCGAATCCGCAGTGGTAGCCCACCTCGGCCACCGACAGCCCGCTGCTGGTGAGAAGGTCCGCCGCGCACTGCACCCGGGCGGAGGTCAGCAGGCCGGAGAAGCACAACTGCCGCCGCGCCAGGTGGCGCTGCAGGCTGCGGGCGGACAGCTCGCTGGCGCGGGCCAGGTCGTCCACCCGCCACGGGCGTCCGGGGTCGGCGCACAGGGCGGCGTGCAAGGCCTCCAGCCAGCGGTCGCCGGACACCGGGCCGGCCTCGGGCGGCCGCGGGACATCCGCCACGCCTCCGGCATCCCAGCGCAGTTCCCAGGTGTGCAGGGCCTGCGGCCACGGGCCGTCGCGCCACTGGCCGTCCTGCCGCAGCCAGTGCCGGCTGCCCACCGGGCGGGCCTGCACCGGCCGCCCCGCCACGCGCTCGCACAGGGCGACCAGCAGGCCGAACACCAGCACGTCCTCGGCCGCCGTGGGGCGCTGGCCGGGCGCCTGTGAGACGTGCTGCAGCCGCATGCGACCCGGGCCCAGGGCCTCGGTGCGGGTGCGGTGCCGGGAGTGGACGAAGCGTTCCAGCCGCTGCCACCGTGCCAGCAGGTCCCAGGGGTCGAGCGCGAGCACCAGCGCCCGCAGCGTGGGCTCTTCGGGCAGCTCCCGGATCGTGTCGCCGATGCGCGCCAGGCCGGCCGGACCGATCGACTGCCACAGCCCCGCCAGCAGGGCTCGCTTGTCGTCCAGCGCCACGCGCCCCTGCTGCACCGGCACCGGGGGCGGTGCGGCCAGGCCCTGCCGCCGCAGGCCGTGGCCCACCAGCCTGAGCATCGCGGCCGAGGCGAAGTCGTTCATGGGCCGCGCCGGGCCAGCAGCGCGGGCTGCAGCGGGAAGCGGGTGAGGCGCACGCCGGTGGCGTCGCGGATCGCGTTGGCAATGGCGCCGGCGGCGGCCACGATGGCTGTTTCGCCGGCCCCGGCGGGCGGGCCGTCGTCGTCAATCAGCACGATGTCCATGGGCGGAGTGTCGCGCAGCCTCGGCACGGGTGCCTCGCCCAGGCTGCTGGCGGCGATGCGCGAGCCGGCCACCGTCAGCCCGTCGTGCAGCACCATGCCCAGGCCCCAGACCAGGTTGCCCTCGCACTGGGCGCGCACCTGGTCGGGGTTGATCACGGTGCCGCAGTCGTGGGCGCAGCGCAGCCGGGTCACCGCCACCGTGCCGTCGGGGGCGACGCGCACCTCCGCGAGCACGGCGGCATGGCTGCTGTCCTTGTAGGTGCCGCAGGCCACCCCGCGTCCGGCGCGGTCGGCCCCCGCGGCGGGCGCCGGCGCCGGCACCCCGTCGACCACGGTGCGCAGCACCCTGGCCAGGCGCGGGTTGCCGATGTGGCGCAGCCGGAACGCCACCGGGTCGGCGCCGGCCAGGCGGGCGCATTCGTCGATGGCCGACTCGATGGCCAGCGCGTTGGGGCCGGCGCCCAGGCCGCGCCAGGGGCCGGTGAACACCGGCAGCCGCGTGACCGCGAACTCGGTGCGGCGCCGCAGGGCGCGGTAGGGCAGGTCGGCGCCGCGCGCCACGCCGCGGTCGCCCACCAGGTCGGCCAGACGCTGCATCCAGACCGGCATGCCGGCGTTGGTGAACAGGATGTGGCTGCTGGAGAACGCATGCCACCAGTCGACCAGTTCGCCGTCGCGCACGCGGGCGCGGATGCGGTGGCTCGACGGCGGCCGGTGGAAGCCCTGCCGGTACTCCTGGGCGCGTGTCCACTGGACCTTGACGGGCGCGCCGGTGGCGCGGGCCAGCACCGCGGCCTCCAGCTCCACCGTGCACAGGGTGCGGCCGCCGAACGCGCCGCCGATGCGGCACGCCTGCACGCGCACGCCCGCCTCGTCCAGCCCGAGGCTGCGCGCGATCACGTCGCGCACATAGAACGCGTCCTGCGTGCCGGCCCAGACCTCCAGCGCGCCGTCCGCGGCCTTCGCGGCCACGGCGGCGCGCGGCTCGATGGCGTTGTGCGCCGCCAGCGGCGTGTCGATGCGCAGGTCCAGGTCCCAGGCGGCGCCGCGGTCGATGGTGTCGTCGTGGATGGTGTTCCCCAGCCCGCCGCCGGCCAGGTGCCGGTCGATGTCGATCAGCCGGTCGATGTCGGCCTGCCCGAAGGCGTCGTCGTGCTGCCAGCGGGGCGCCAGCGCGGCCTCGATGCGGTCCAGCGCCCCCGGCGTGCGCGCCACGATGCCCAGCCCCGGGCTGAGCCGCTGCATCAGGCGCTCGTCCTGCACGAGGGCCACGAACCCCGGCACCGCGCGCGCCGCGGCCTCGTCCCAGCCCGCCAGCCGCGACGGCCGGTCGGCGGACACCGGCGCGCGCAGCACCCGGCCGAACACCATGCCGGGCAGGCGCACGTCGGCTGCATACAGCGGGGCGCCGGTGACGATGGCGCGCCCCTGTTCCAGCGGCACGCGCTGGCCCACGAGGCGGGCGCCGGGCCGGAAGGCGCGCAGTTCATTCATCGGGCGGGGTTCGGCGCGGCGCACGCCCTCGGTGAGGCCGGCCGCGAGTGCGTCGCGCAGCGTGGCGCAGGCCTGTGCGAGCGGCAGGGCGAAGTCCTTGACCGATTCGCTGCCCACGGTGGCGCGCACGCGGGGAATGTCCTGGGTGTGCGGCAGGCGCAGGGTGACGCGGTCCCAGTCCACGCCCAGCTCCTCACAGGCCACCTGCTTGAGCGCGGTGGCGATGGCCTGGCCCATCTCGGCGCGGGGCAGCAGCAGCTCATAACGGCCGTTGGCGTGGCGGACCCAGCCCAGGGCGTCGCCGTATTCCGCCGCGGGGCGCTTGGGGATCACGGGGATGGCGCAGCCGGCGACAAAGCCCACGGCCAGCACGCCTCCCGCCTGCAGGAAATGCCGCCGCTTCATTGCCCACCCCGCAGGGTCTGCGCCGCACGCTGCACGGAGGCGCGGATGCGCTGCTGGGTGCCGCAGCGGCAGAGGTTGCCGGACAGGGCCGCGTCGATGTCCGCCGCCGTCGGCGACGGGCGGTTGCGCAGCAGCGCCACCGTGGCCATGATCTGCCCCGACTGGCAGTAGCCGCACTGTGGCGTGGCCTGGTCCAGCCAGGCCTGCTGCACCGGGTGCAGGCCGCCGTCCGGCGCCGCCAGGCCCTCGATGGTTTCGACGCGGGAGGCGCCCACCGCCGCCACCGGCGTGAGGCAGGCGCGCCGGGGCTGGCCGTCGATCAGCACCGTGCAGGCGCCGCACTGGCCCGCGCCGCAGCCGAACCGGGTGCCGGTGAGGCCGAGCGCCTCGCGCAGCACCACCAGCAGGCTTTCGTCCTGCCAGTCGGGCGGGATCTCCCGGACGCTGTGGTTGACCTGGATCTGCATGGCCGTCTCCGCGTGGTGAACACGCGTGCACTGTGCCGCACACAAACCCCGGCCGTCTTGAACAATCGCGCCACGCGACGCGTGGTGCCGGCCCGAGGTTCAGCAGCTCAGGCAGACCGTCTTCGACCCGGCCCAGTTGCTCAGCGGACCGCGAAGGTCCATGCCGCGGCGGATCGCGGTCATCTCGGCCACGATGCTCATCGCGATTTCCGGCGGCGTGAGTGCGCCCAGGTTCAGGCCCACCGGGCCGTGCAGCTTCAGCACCTCGTCCGCGCTCACATCGAACTCCTGCAGGCGCTCGCGGCGCTTGGCGTTGTTCTGCTGCGAGCCCAGCGCGCCGACGTAGAAGGCCGGCGTGCGCAGCGCCTCCATCAGGGCCAGGTCGTCCAGCTTGGGGTCGTGCGTCACGGCCACCACCGCGCTGTGTTCGTCCAGCCGCATGGCCAGCACCAGGTCGTCGGGCATGGTGGTCGACAGCGTCACGCCCTCCATGCGCTCCCAGCCCTCGTGGTACTCCTCGCGCGGCTCGCACACGGTGACCTGGTAGTCCAGCATCGCCGCCATGCTCGCCAGGTAGCGCGAGAGCTGGCCGCCGCCGATGATCAGCAAGCGCAGCCGCGGACCGTGCACCGTGGTCAGCGTCTGGCCGTCGAACTGCACCCGGTCGCCCGCGTCGGTGGGCGCCAGCTGCACCAGGCCGGTGGCCATGTCCAGCCGGCGCTGCACCCGCTGGTGGCCTTCGATGGCGGCCAGCAGTTCGCGCAGCTGCGAGGCGGGGGACAGTGGCTCCAGCACCAGCAGCACCGTGCCGCCGCAGGGCAGGCCGAAGCGCCGCGATTCTTCCGCCGTCTCGCCGTAGCTGGTGGTCTCGGGTTTTCGCAGCGCCAGCTCGCCGCGCGCCACGCGGCCGATCAGGTCGTCCTCGATGCAGCCGCCCGAGACCGAACCGGCCACCTGGCCGTCGTCGCGGATCACCATCAGCGAGCCCGGGGGGCGCGGGGCCGAGCCCCAGGTGCGCACCACCGTGCCCATGACCACGCGCTGGCCGCGCGATTGCCAGTCCAGGGCGGTGCGGATCACATCGATGTCGAGGCTGTTCATGAGATGGTGGGGTGCAGGGTTGAAAACGGTTCTTCGGTCAGCAGATCGGCCGGCCAGCGCAGTCGTTGGCCGGTGCGCGCGGCCAGCGTCTCGATGTCCTCCGGGCTGTCCACGTCGGTGCGGTAGTGCGTGTTGGCGGTGGCCCAGCGGTACACCGCGTGCGGGTGGGCCGCCTGCCATTGCTTGCCACCCACGTGGGCTCCGCCGGCCAGGATCTGCTCGCGCACCGCGCGGCTGAACACCACCGGGTTGCCGGGCAGGCCATCCACCGTGGGCTGCACGAGCTCGGCGCCGGCGGGCCGCTTCTTGTAGGCGCTGATCAGATCCTTGATGTCCTGGGCCTCGATCAGGGGCTGGTCGGCGAGCGCCACCAGCACGGCGTCGATGCCGCCAGCCAGCGCCTGCAGACCCAGCCGCAGCGACGAGACCTGGCCCGCATCCGGGTCGGGGTGGCGCACCAGCGTGGCCGGGACGTCGCGCACCACCGGTTCGATGCGGTCGGCGTAATGGCCGAGCACCACCACCAGCTCGTCCACGCCCTCGCCCGAGAGCGCGATCAGCTGGCGCCGGATCAGCGGCACGCCGCCCAGTTCCAGCAGGCACTTGGGTTGGTGACCCATGCGCGACGCCGGGCCGGCCGCGAGCAGCACCGCGCCCACCGCCACCCGGCCATGCCGGCCGCCATGTCCCTTCAGGTTGTTTGTCACTCCGCTACCCCCACAACGCGACAACGCGGCCGCCGCAGTGGCTGGCGCGCCGTCGGATTCTGCGCCGGTGGCCCGCCCCGTGCCACCCCAGGGCCATTGGCCCACAGGCCCGTCGGTACAATCGTCGGCCTTCCCTAAAGGACATTCCATGAGTCTCCAATGCGGCATCGTGGGCCTGCCCAACGTCGGCAAGTCCACCCTGTTCAACGCCCTGACCAAGGCCGGCATCGCCGCCGAAAACTACCCCTTCTGCACCATCGAGCCCAACACCGGCGTGGTGGAAGTGCCCGATCCGCGCCTGGCCCAGCTGGCCGAGATCGTCCAGCCCGAGCGCGTCGTGCCGGCCATCGTGGAGTTCGTGGACATCGCCGGCCTGGTGGCCGGTGCCAGCACGGGTGAAGGCCTGGGCAACAAGTTCCTGGCCCACATCCGCGAGACCGACGCCATCGTCAACGTGGTGCGCTGCTTCGAGGACCCGAACGTCATTCACGTGGCCAACAAGGTGGACCCGATCGCCGACATCGAGGTGATCCAGACCGAACTCTGCCTGGCCGACCTGGCCTCGGTGGAAAAGGCGGTGCACCGCATCAGCAAGGTGGCGCGCGCGGGCGACAAGGAGGCCATCAAGCAGCTGGCCATCCTGGAGAAGTGCCAGACCGCGCTGAACGACAGCCAGCCGGTGCGCACCATCGATTTCAGCAAGGAAGAGCGGGCCCAGCTCAAGCAGTTCTTCCTGATCACCGCCAAGCCCGCCATGTTCGTGGCCAACGTGTCGGAAGACGGTTTCGAGAACAACCCCTTCCTGGACCGCCTCAAGGCCTTCGCCGAGAAGCAGAACGCGCCCGTGGTCGCCATCTGCGCCAAGATCGAGGCCGAACTGTCCGAGATGGACGACGCCGACCGGCTGGAATTCCTCAAGGAGCTGGGCCAGGACGAGCCGGGCCTGAACCGCCTGATCCGCGCCGCCTACAAGCTGCTGGGCCTGCAGACCTACTTCACCGCCGGCGTGAAGGAAGTGCGCGCCTGGACCATCCACGTCGGCGACACCGGCCCGCAGGCGGCCGGCGTGATCCACACCGACTTCGAGAAGGGCTACATCCGGGCCCAGACCATCGCGTTCGACGACTTCATCCAGTTCAGGGGTGAGCAGGGTGCCAAGGACGCCGGCAAGATGCGCGCCGAGGGCAAGGACTACGTCGTCAAGGACGGCGACGTGATGAACTTCCTGTTCTCGTCCTGAGGCGCGGCGCGCGCATCGTCTTGATGCCGACGGCCCGCCCAGCGCGGGCCGTATTTGTTTACGCCGTTTTTACGGCGCGCCTGTTTCAATCCGGGCCAAGGGGGCGGTTCCATCCGGCGCATTCCCCCTTTTCCATGGCACCGGCATCGTGTTCCTCCAACCCGCCACCCGTCTTCAGGTTGAAGTGCACCTCGGGGTGCCGGTGACCGATACGGCAGAGCTGTTCGACTTTGTGGACGGCATCGTTTGCGACGGCAAGCGCTTGCGGGCTGGCTCCGTGTCGCGCCAGCTGATGCTGCGCCAGTCCCGGCGCGGTACCGGGCTGGGGAACGGCATCGCGATCCCGCACGCCGCCGTCAGGCACCTGGTGCGTCCGCGCCTCATCTACATCCAGCCTCTCGGGGCCATCGACATGGACACACCCGACCGGAAACCGGTGAGCGAGGCGCTGACACTGCTGGTACGCTACCCTCCCTCGCCCGCCGACCATGCATTGCTCGAACGCTTGCGAAGCCCCCGTATGAACCCGGTTCTGCTCGACCTGTTGCGACGAGGTTGCTGCGCCGATGCGGCCGAGCACCTCGCAGCCGGCCCATGACTGCGGGCCCGCTGCTGGTGTGCGTGATGGCGGACGGACAGGCTTTGCAGCTGGTCCGGCAAGCCCACCGGAGCCTGGGGGAGGTCGGTCGCTCCTGGCGGGTGCTCCATCTGGACACGGTGTCGGCACGGCAGGCCACGCCGGCCCAGAGACTGGATCTGGAGGAGGCCCTCGCGCTGGCGCAGCGGGAGGGAGCCAGGCTGGTGCATTCGAGTCCCCGCATCAACGCAGGTGAGCACCTGGTCGCACAGATCGCTCAGCAGGCCCTGGCCGATGGGGCTTCCGATGTGCTTTTGGGAGACCGGGCCACTGGGACGGTTCAATGGCCGGGTTTTGGTGTGAAGCTCAGCGACTTCACCGGGTTGCTGGGCCGGCGCATGCCAGGCGTGCAGGTGCATGTGCTGGTGGCGCCACAGCAGCCACAGCGCACATTCGAACTGCCCGGGTGGACCTCAGGGCCCCGGGTCATGGGGCGCTGGTCGTGGTCTTACTGGCGCCTTCCGCTGGCGGCACTGCTGCTATGCACCGCACTGTGCGAACTGATTGCCAGCCGTCTGCACCCGATCAACCTGATCCTGATCTACCTGGTGGGCGTGCTTTACGTGGCGCTCAAACGCGACCTAATGTCATCGGTGGTGACCTTGCTGGGGGCCATCCTGGTGTTCGACTGGATCTTTGTGGCGCCGCGCTGGTCGTTCAAGCCGACCGATCCGCAGTACTTCTTCACGTTCGCCATTGCCTTGTGTGTGGGGCTCGCCGTCAGCCGCCTGGCGACGCGCGCGCGAGAGGCGGCGGTTGAGGCCCTGGCGGTGGCCGATCGTGCGCAGTCGATGAGCCTGCTTGCTCGGAGCCTGTCGACCGCACGGACCAGCGACGAAATCGTGGAGGCACTGCAGCACGCTGTCGGGCGTGGTGTGGGAGCAAAAGGCGATGTTCTGCTGGTGGAGGGGTCGTCGTCCGGATCTTCTGCACTCCTGTCGCTGCCTCCTGCCGGCGATGCCTGCTGTTTCGAGCTGCAGGCCGCCGGCGGTTCCCTGGGAGAGTTGCGGGTCACGCACCTTCCCGCGCAGCGGCAGACCGCCGAGGACATGCATCTGCTGCAGTCGCTGGCCAATCAGGCCGCGCTGGCCCTGGACCGCCTCAACGCCGACCTTCGGAGTCGGCAGGCCGCCATCCAGGCCGAAACCGAGCGTGTGCGAAACACGCTGCTGGCGGCCATCTCGCACGATTTCCGCACGCCGCTGACGGCCATCATCGGTGCGGCCACCACGGTGATGACACAGGGGCGGCAGATCACGGCCGAGCAGCACGATGGTCTGTTGCACCACATGCTTGATCAGGCCCGGCGCCTGCAGTCGCTCACGAGCGATCTGCTGGACCTGGCTCGGCTGCAGGACGGAGCGGTGAACCCTGAGCAGGAGTGGTGCCCGGTGGGCGAGTTGGTGCGCGACGCGCTGGCGGTGACCCGGGGAGCGCTGGAGTCGCACATCGTCGAACTACAGGTGGTAGAGGACGACATTGTGTGGTGCGATGCCCGCCTGGTTACGCAGGCCATGAGCAACCTTCTGCTCAACGCAGCACAGCACTCACCCGCAGGCAGCAGCATTGCGCTGGCGGTGCAACTGCAGGAGGACGCCTGGATGCTGTCGGTGAGGGACCAGGGGCCTGGCCTGGCACCTGGTCAGGAACGCGACGTTTTCAACAAGTTCTACCGGGACCCGGCTGCGGCCGCCGGAACCGGCACCGGGCTGGGCCTGGCGATCTGCGAGGTGGTGGCGCGCCTGCATGGCGGCCGCATCGCTGCTCGCAGCGAGCGAGGCGCGGTCTTCGAGATGTGCCTTCCCTGGCCGAAGAACGCCCATCCGCCTCTGGAGTGCACCGAATGAGCGGACAGGGTTCGCTGCAGGTCCTGGTGGTGGATGACGAACCGGCCATCCGCGACCTGCTTCGCGCCACGCTGCAGGCCGAAGGTTACGGTGTGATCGAGGCGGCCACCGCACGGGACGGTGCGACGCTGGCGGGCAATCGGCGCATCGATCTGTTTCTCATCGACCTCGGGTTGCCCGATGGCGATGGCGTGGCGCTGATCCGCGAGATACGCGGCTGGACCCAGCGGCCGATCCTCGTGCTGTCCGCGCGCACCCAGGAGCTGCAGAAGGTCGACGCACTGGATGCCGGGGCCGATGACTTCGTGACCAAGCCCTTCGGTGTGGCCGAGCTGCATGCCCGCATCCGTGTGGCCCTGCGGCACGCAGGCCCGCTGGTCTCCAGCGGTACCACGCTGGTGTTCGGCGATGTGACCGTCGATCTGCTGGCGCGTCACGTCAGCCGGGCGGGAGCGCCTGTCCGGCTCACGGCCACGCAGTGGCGTCTGCTGGAGGTGCTGGCACGTCACGCCGGCCGCGTGGTGAGCAGCAGACAACTGCTGCGCGAGGTGTGGGGGCCCGGTCATGGCGAACAGGGCCACTATCTGCGCATCTACGTGCGCCAGTTGCGCCAGAAGCTCGAACAGGATCCCACGCAACCCCAGTTCCTGCAGACGGAGATGGGCGTGGGATATCGCCTGCTCGGCACCGGCGGCCCTGTCTGACGTTCGACTGACGCCCGCGGCCACCACGGTCGCATTTTTACGCGCCGTTTACGTCTCCGGTCATACCCTGCGCAGCGACCGGGCGGGCGACGAACCACGCCCTCATTCACGAGGAGACATCGGCATGAAACACCTGCTGGCACTGGCCCGGCGGATCGACGCCTTCACCGACCGCTTTGCCGTGGTTGCGAAGTGGGCCATCCTGGCCGCCTGCGCGATCAGCGCGGTCAACGCGCTGGTCCGCTACACCCTGAACTACGGATCGAATGCCATCCTGGAGGTCCAGTGGTACCTGTTCGCGGTGTGCGTGATGTTCGGCGCGGCCCAGGTGCTGCGTGTCAACGAGCATGTGCGGGTCGACATTTTCTACGGCCTGTACCCGACCCGCGCCAAGGTGGTGGTGGACCTGCTGGGCCTGTGCTTCTTCCTGCTGCCCATGACGCTGTACATCGGCTACATGGCCATGCCGTTGCTCATCAAGATGATCGAGAGCCAGGAGATGTCGGGCAATGCGGGGGGGCTGATCCGCTGGCCCGCCATGCTGACCATTCCCCTGGGAATGGGGCTGGTGGCCTTGCAAGGGGTGTCCGAAATCATCAAGCGGCTGGGATGGCTCATGCATCTGCACGAGATGGACACGCACTACGAGAGGCCGCTGCAATGAACATGGCGAGCTTTGCCCCGCTGATGTTTGCGGGTCTTATTTTCGTGATGCTGATCGGATTTCCGGTGGCTTTCTCGCTGGGAACGCTCGGACTCGCCTGTGGCTTCTACGCCATCCAGATGGGGTGGTTTCCGGCCTCGTTCATGGGCAACCTTCCGCTCAACCTGTTTGGCATTCTCTCCAACGACCTGCTGCTGGCGATCCCCTTCTTCACCCTGATGGGCGCAATCCTGGAGAAGTGCGGCCTGGCCGAAGATCTGCTGGAGTCCATGAGCCAGCTGTTTGGCCCCACGCGCGGGGGCCTGGGCTACTCGGTGATCGTGGTGGGCTTCATCCTGGGCGCCATCACCGGCACCGTGGCCGGTCAGGTGATTGCAATGGCCATGATCTCACTGCCGATCATGATGCGCCACGGCTACGACATGCGCTACGCCACCGGTGTGCTCGCAGCGTCGGGCACCATCACCCAGCTGGTGCCGCCTTCGCTGGTGCTGGTGGTGATGGCCGACCAGCTCGGCCGTTCGGTGGGCGACATGTACAAGGGCGCCTGGGGGCCTTCGGTGCTGCAGGTGCTGATCTTCCTGTCCTACACCTTCGTGCTCACGCGCCTGCGACCGAACGCGCTGCCTGGCATCCCGCTGGAGGCGCGCACCGCCAGCGGATGGGCGCTGTGGAAGCAGTGCCTGCGCGGCATCATTCCGTCGGCGGTGCTCATCTTTGCCGTGCTCGGCAGCATGGGGGGGCTGCCTGGCATCTCCACCGCGATCTGCACGCCCACGGAAGCCGGCGCCATGGGAACGGCTGGCGCGTTCATCCTGGCCGCCATGCACCGCCGGCTCACCTGGGCCCTGGTGCGCGAGGCCATGACCGGCACCATGCGCATCACCGCCATGGTGGTGTTCATCCTGATCGGATCGCGCGTGTTCTCGCTGGTGTTCCTGGGCGTCGACGGCGGGGTCTGGATCGAACACCTGCTGAGCAACCTGCCAGGCGGCCAGACCGGCTTCCTCGTGGTCGTCAACATCTTTATCTTCTTCCTGGCCTTCTTTCTCGACTTCTTCGAGATCGCCTTCATCATCCTGCCGCTGCTGGGGCCGGTGGCCGACAAGATGGGCATTGACCTGATCTGGTTCGGCGTGCTGCTGTGCGTGAACATGCAGACCAGCTTCATGCATCCGCCCTTCGGGTTCGCGCTGTTTTACCTCCGAGGCATCTCCGACTCGCTGTTCAAGGGTGGAGCGCTGTCGCGCAAGGTGCAGTCGCGCGACATCTACCTGGGGGCCATTCCTTTCGTGATGCTGCAGATCCTGCTGGTGGTGGTGGTGATCTTCGTGCCGCAGACCGTCACGGTGTTCCTGGACGAGAAACAGGTGATTGACCTGGATCAGGTGGTCATGCCCGAGGTCGGACACGAGCTCGAAGAAGAGGACGCGGCCAACACGGAGAGGCTGCTGCAGGAGATGGCACCCGCCACACCGACGGAGCCCGGGAAGTGAGGTCGCAGCCCATCGGGCCGGTGCGGGGGCGCTCGTTTCCGCGCACCATGCAGTGGCTGGCCACCGCGGCCATGGCAGGGCTGCTGTACTGCGCCTGGGGGGCGCGCGAAGCCCTGGCCGGCATGTCCCTGGCGTCCGAACTGAGGTGGCTGGGCGCATTGGCTGTCGGGGTCGTGGTCTGGAACTACCTTCTCATCCTGTTCAGCACCACGGCGATTGACGGGGACCACCTCTCGCAGGGCTGGCTGTGGCGCACAAGCATTCCGCTGCGCGACATTGCCCAGGTGAAGCTGCTGCGGTGGCGGCCGCTGGATGCGTTGGTGGCGCCCCGTCTGGTGGTGCGCACACGCAGTTTGGGCCAACTGAGCTTCCACGCTGCCGATCCCGCGGTGCTGCAGGTTCTGGATGTGTTGGTGCACGGACAGGGGGTTCCCGAGGAAGGCGGTCACAATCGCCGGATCCGAGGAGCTCAGAATGGGGAATGAAGCGGGGTCGACAGGCAAGGGTGTGGCGACCGGGAACACCGACCCTGGAGGCCTTCGCCTGGCCAAACGCCTGGCGGCGCAGCTGCCCTGCTCGCGCGCCGACGCCGAACGCTACATCGCTGGCGGCTGGGTGCGGGTGGATGGCACGGTGGTCGAGGAGCCCATGGAGCGGGTGCGCGACGATCAGGTCGTCACGCTCGATCCGAAGGCCAGGCTCGAATCGCTGGCCTCGGTGACGCTGATCTGGCACAAGCCGGCGGGGCATGTCCTGCCCGAGGCACCGTTTCTTCCCGACGACATCGCCGCACGCTGGTTCACCCCGGAGTTGCGCTTTGCCGGCGACCGTTCGGGCGTGCGACCGCTCAAGGCGCACCGCCACAAGCTGCTGGCCGTGGCGCCGCTGGGCGAGCTGTCCAGTGGCCTCATGGTGTTCACCCAGAACCCGGGTGTGGCGCGCAAGATGACTGAGGACGCGACCCAGCTGGAGCACGAGTGGCTGGCCGAGGTGGCGGCCGACCCGGCGCTGGAGGGCGAGGCCCGGCGCGATGAAGTGCTCAGGTCGCTGGGCAAACCTGCGTTCTTCGACGGCTGGGCCGTGCCGACGGCGCGCGCCAGCTGGCAGAGCGAACTGCGGCTGCGGCTGGCGATCAAGGGCAACATGCCGGGCCAGGTCGCGCACCTGTGCGAGCGCGCGGGTGTGAAGCTGACCGCGCTGCGGCGTCTGCGGCTGGGGCGCATTGCCCTGGCTGGGTTGCCGGTGGGGCAGTGGCGCTACCTGCTGGGTTACGAACGCTTCTGAGGCGCCACTGTCGCGTCAGCTCACCGAGCAGGTGAAGCTGCTGGCCTTGTTGGTGTCGCCGCTGCCCTTGTACTTCGGAAAGCTGGGGTAGGGACACAGCGGGCGCTCGAACGTGCCTGCGTCGGAGGTGCCGGTGGCCACCAGATGGTCCGGTGCGATGCCTTTTTCCACCCATTCCACCAGGGCTGTGATGAGGTCGGCCTTGGCCGCTCCCGGGCCCGTCAGGTCGTGCCCCACACCCGGCGAGGTGACAAACCGCGCGAAGCGGTCGAACTTGGCGTTGCCGCTGCTCTGGCGCACCTGGTCCAGATAGGACGCGGTGCGGTACACCGAGACACAGGTGTCGGCCAGGCCGTACCAGACCAGCAGTTTGCTGCGGTGGGCGAAGCGGCCCAGGTCGGTCGAAGGCTCCATGGTGCGGGACAGTGCCTGCCACTTCGCGCCCATGCTCAGCGGGTCGTGGTTCATGGAGTCGGCGGTTTCAGAGCCTGTCAGGGCCTGGATGACCGAGGTGGGGGCGATGTAGCTGAAGCCTTTGCGCAGGAAGTCGCCGTCGTACTCGAAGCCGAACGCGTAGACCTGCCAGTCCCCGGTGGCGGCGCCGCCGCGACCGTAGCGTTCATAGCCGGTCATGCCGTTGGCCAGGGGCAGGGGCACGCTCTTGTCGGCGTAGTTCAGCCGGATGGCCTCGATCTGGCCCGAGGTGAGGCAGCTGTCGTCCTGGATGCCGGCCACGTCGTCCGCGCACTTGAGGTCGGCGGGCACGTAGGTGCAGGCCTCGACGTTGCCGATGATGCCGTCGGCCAGTCCGTCCAGCGTGTCGCAGGCCGCGATCTCGGCGGCCGCGTACAGGGCCGATTTGGCGGGGCTGATCCAGTGGGCCTGCGCGGGCACGGCTGCATTCACGCTGCCGTCCGCGTTGCGGCCGTAGATCCAGCGGTTGAAGTCACCCATGTTGACCTGATGGGCCTGCTGGCTGATGGCGGGCGACATGGCCAGCACGCCGTCGTAGTCGTTGGGGTAGCGGTCGGCGGCGATCAGGCCCGAGCGGCCGCCGTTGGAGTGGCCCACCATGTAGCGCCGTGTGGGGGCCTTGCCGTAGAACTGGGTGGCGATGTGCGTGCCCACCTGCAGCGCCAGGTGGTTGGCTTCCTGGGCGTGGTTCTGTAGGGCCACCGGGTCCGTGCCCCAGGCGAAGTCTTCCGTCTGGTGGCCGGAGTCGGAGCTGATGCGCACGAACGGCAGCGCTGCATCAGTCTGTACGTACTTCACGTGCCAGGGGTCGTCCGTGGGGATGAAGCCGTCGAAGCCACCGCCGCCCAGCGTCATGGTCTTGCCGTTCCAGTCCTTGCCCTCCGGCAGTTCCACGGCCCAGTGGATGGTGGAGCGGGGGCCGGACACGATGGTGCCGCGCACAATGCAGGCCCTGGGCAGGGTGATGGGCTCGCCGGTGCCGTAGTGCGATTCGTTCACGGTCTGGGCTTTCCGCAACTCGGTGCGCTCGAAGCGGGCGTTGACCGGCAGCTTGCTGGGCACATACGACGCACACGACTGGGCCAGCGGACGCGACGCGGGTGGTGGTGGCTCGTCGCTGCCGCCGCAGGCGGCCAGCAGCAGAGCGCCCGGCAGCAGGCTGCTCAGGATCAGGACACGGCGCCCTTGAGGCGCCACCGGGTTTATGCTGAATGAATGTTTCATCATCGTGCTTCCTTGCAAAGTGGGGTTCGCTCGCGCGCTGCCGGGGCGGCCCGGGCGGTTGCCACGGTGCGACGGGCGTGGCCCATGCTAGGAATCGGGTTTCCCGGCGTCTTGTACGCCGCGGGGAACCGCGGGTAATCACCGATGCCGGACGGACACGCCATTGCCGGGGTGGTTTACCTGGGCCACGACTGGCTGATGTACGCCGATCCCGCGCTGCGCTTCAACCTGTCCCAGAACGTCGCGCCCGCGCTGGTGTGGGGTTCCGGACCGGGGCCGGCCACGCTCACCTTGCGCAACGGTGGTGAGGTCCGCGCACCGCTGTTCATGCATGCGGGCGGCGCGTGGAGTGGCATGGCCCGGCCCAGGGCGATGGCCTTTCTGTATGCCGATCCCTTGTCCGCTGCGGGCGCCGGCCTGCAACGGCTGGCGCAAGCCGGCGTGGCGCCGTGGCCCGATGCGGGTCTGATGGATCGCCACGGCATGGATCTGCCGGCGCTGTGCACCGGCGGGGTGTCTGCCGCCCTGGTCGGACGCTGTGTGGGGGAGGTGCTGGCCGAGGTGCTGGCGCAGTCGGGGGCTGCACTGCTGGATGCCCGGCTGGCCGGTTTGCGTGAGCGCCTGCACCGCCGGGGTGAGGGGCGTGCGGACCCTGCCGCCGTGGCTGCGGAACTGGGGTTGTCGGCCGAGCACGTGCGCAAGCTGTTCCGCCAGCGGGTGGGCATGACGCTGTCGAGCTACCAGTCGTGGGTCCGGCTCTACCAGGTGGCCGTCGGCGCCTGCGAGGCACAGCAGCGTGGCGAGGCGCACAGCGCCACCGAGCTGGTCGGTGCCGGCGGTTTCTACGATGCTTCGCACGCTTCCCGGGCGATTCGCCGCTACTTCGATCTGCTGCCGACCGAGATGCTGGCGCCCAGGGCCTTTGTGGATTGCCGTCAGGCTGGACGCGACTGAACCTTGGCAGCGCGCTGGCTGACACCGATCGCCAGCAGCATCAGCGCCAGCCCGACCCAGTGCAGCTGCAGCATGTGGCCCTGCGCGATCAGCGCGCCGCCCAGGGCCGCCCCCAGGCCCTGACCGGCGTACATGGCCGAGGTGTTGAGCGCCACGGACGCCGGTGCCAGCACCGGTGAGAGATGCACCAGGCGCGCCTGCTGCGCCGAGTTGCTGGCAAAGCACCCCAGCGCCCAGGGCACCATGACCAGCGCCTGTGCGACCAGGCCCGCGCGCCCGGCCGGCCACAGGGCGAGGCTGACCGCCATCAGCAGCAGGGCGGTCAGCACGGCGCGAGGCGCGCCCAGGCGGTCCACCCAGCGGGTGAGCGCGATGTTGCCGAGCAGGCCGAAAGCGCCGAACCACAGGAACAGCAGCGAGAGCGCGGCCGCGCCGGCCGACAGCGTCTGCTGCAGATAGGGCGCAAAGTAGGAAAAGAGGGTGAACTGCCCGAACGAGGACAGCAGGGTGACGCCCAGCGCCAGCATCAGCGGCGCGGACCCGAGCGTCCGGCCCCAGGCCTCCCGCGACAGGGCCGCCGGCCGCACGCCGTCGGGCATGGCGCGCCAGACCCAGGCGGCGCTGACCACGGCCAGCAGCGCCACCAGCGCGAACGCCCAGCGCCAGCCCAGCACACCGCCGATCCAGGCCGACAGCGGCATGCCCATCACCGAGGCCACCGACCAGCCCAGGAACACGAAGGCGATGGCGCGCCCGCGTTGGGCCTCGGGCACCAGCAGGCCGATGCAGGCGGCGGCCTGTGGCGTGAAGACGGCCGGCGCGACCACGGCCAGCACGCGCAGCGGCAGCAGGCTGAGGTAGCTGGGGGCGAGCGCGCTCAGCCCCATGAGCAGCGCGTACCAGAGCAGGCTCAGGGTGAGCAGGCGGCGCCGGTCCCAGCCGGCGACCAGGGAAGCGAACAGCGGTGCGCCCAGCCCCATCATGATGGCCCCGGCGGTGATGAGCTGACCGGCCTGCGGGATGCTGACCCCCAGCGAGTGGCTGATGTCCGGCAGGGTGCCTGGCACGGCCATCACGCCGGTGCCGATCACGAAATTGCCGGTCATCAGGGCCCAGAGGGCGGACGCCGGGCGGCTGTCGGAACGAGGATGGGACATCGGAAGCAGTATCGCGGGCCGGTGGTGCCGCCGGTCAGAGCGACAGTCCCCCAGGGAACACCCACAGCAGCAGGGCCGTGAGCACGATGTAGCGCAGCAGCTTGCCCACGGCCATCCAGGCCACGCAGGGCCAGAACGGAAAGCGCAACCAGCCCGCCACCGCGCACAGCGGGTCACCGATCAGTGGCAGCCAGGCCATCACGCAGGCCTTGGGGCCGAAGCGCTCCAGCCAGTCCAGTGCGTGCAGTTCGGTGGGCCTGTGCCGCGCGCGGTCGACCACGCGGTGGGCACCAGCCCCAATGAACCAGTTGAGTGCACCGCCCGCGGTGTTGCCCACGGTGGCCACCGCGATGGCTGGCCAGAACAGCTCCGGGTTGAGCTTGAGCAGGCCGAACAGGGCGGCCTCCGAGCCGACCGGCAGCAGCGTGGCCGACATGAAGGAGACGACCAGCAGCGCGCCCAGGCCCGCCTCGGGCATGGCCAGCCAGTGCAACAGGGAACTCAGCCAATCGGGCATGTGCGGGGTGTGGGTATCGAGTTGCAACCAGTGGTCGGGATATCGTCTGCTGAAAAAACAGGCAGATACAATGCGCATCCCTTCGCGCGGGCAACGCCGCCTTCGCCGCGACACCCACCCTCCAGACCATTCTCCCATCGCCATGCAACTGGGTCCGTACACCCTGCCGAATGCCCTGTTCGTTGCGCCCATGGCGGGGGTGACGGACCGGCCGTTCCGCAAGCTGTGCAAGCGCCTGGGCGCGGGTTATGCGGTCAGCGAGATGGTGACCAGCCGGCCCGAGCTGCAGGACAGCCTCAAGACCTCGCGCCGCGCCGACCACAGCGGCGAGCCCGGGCCGATCGCGGTGCAGATCGCGGGCACCGACGCGCAGATGATGGCCGACGCCGCGCGCTACAACATCGACCGCGGCGCCCAGATCATCGACATCAACATGGGCTGTCCGGCCAAGAAGGTCTGCAACAAATGGGCCGGCTCGGCCCTGATGCAGGATGAGGCGCTGGCGTTGCAGATCGTCAAAGCGGTGGTCGAAGCGGCCGCGCCGCACGGCGTGCCGGTGACTCTCAAGATGCGCACCGGCTGGTGCGCCGACGTGAAGAACGCGCCGGTGATCGCGAAGGCCGCCGAAGCCGCCGGCGTGCAGATGCTGACGGTGCACGGGCGCACGCGCGAGCAGGGCTACAAAGGCTTTGCCGAACACGACACCGTGGCTGCGATCAAGCGCGCCGTGCGCATTCCGGTGGTCGCCAACGGCGACATCGACAGCCCGCACAAGGCGGCCGAGGTGCTGCGCCACACCGGCGCCGACGCGATCATGATCGGCCGCGCGGCCCAGGGCCGACCCTGGATCTTCCGCGAGATCGCGCACTTCCTGGCGACCGGCCAGGCGTTGCCCGCGCCCGACCTGATGGAGGTCAAGTCGTGGCTGCTCGATCACCTGGAAGATCACTACAGCCTGTACGGCGAATACACCGGCGTGCGCAGCGCGCGCAAGCATCTGGGCTGGTACGCCCAGTCGCTGCCCCTGCCCGCGGGCGAGGCCGCGGCTTTCCGCCAGCGCGTCAACGCGCTCACGACCGCCCAGGCGCAGCTCGACTGTGTGCGCGACAGCCTCGACGCCTGGGCCCAGGCCGGGCAGCGCGAAGACCACCTCATACAAGAAGACTGGAAACTGGCAGCATGAGCAACCACAACCTGCACGACTGTGTGCGTGCCAGCATCGAAGGCTATTTCCGCGACCTCAACGGCACCGACCCCGCCGGCCTGCACGACATGCTGGTCAAGGCGGTCGAGAAGCCGCTGCTCGAAGTCGTGATGCAGCAGTCGCAGAACAACCAGTCGCGCGCCGCGCAATGGCTGGGTCTGAACCGCAACACGCTGCGAAAAAAACTGCTGGAACACAAGCTCATTGACTGAGCCTTTGGCCGCCGGCACCCGAATTACAAACCTCCCCAGAGCACATCCCATGCGAGCACTTCTCTCCGTCTCCGACAAGACCGGCATCGTCGAATTCGCCCAGGCCCTGCACGGCCTCGGCGTGACCCTTCTGTCCACCGGCGGCACCGCCAAGCTGCTGGCCGACCAGGGCCTGCCCGTCACCGAAGTGGCCGAGGTCACGAACTTTCCGGAGATGCTGGACGGCCGCGTCAAGACCCTGCACCCCAAGGTGCACGGCGGCCTGCTGGCCCGCCGCGAGCTGCCCGAGCACATGGCTGCGCTGAAGGAACACGGCATCGAGACCATCGACCTGCTGGTGGTCAACCTCTACCCGTTTGAAGCGACGGTGGCCAAGCCCGGCTGCACGCTGGCCGACGCGATCGAGAACATCGACATCGGCGGCCCGGCGATGGTGCGCAGCGCCGCCAAGAACTGGAAGGACGTGGGCGTGGTGACCGACGCCGGCCAGTACGCCGCTGTGATCGGCGAGCTGAAAACCAGCGGCAAGCTCAGCGACAAGCTGCGCTTCGCGCTGTCGGTCGCCGCCTTCAACCGCATCGCCCAGTACGACGGCGCCATCAGCGACTACCTGTCGTCGGTCACCTTCGAAGAAGAGAAGCTGGCCGAGAGCTACGTGCCTGCGCGCAACCTGTTCCCCGGCCAGTCCAACGGTCATTTCATCAAGGTGCAGGACCTGCGCTATGGCGAGAACAGCCACCAGCAGGCCGCGCTCTACCGCGACCTGTACCCGGCTCCTGGCTCGCTGGTCACCGGTGTGCAGCTGCAGGGCAAGGAGCTGTCCTACAACAACATTGCCGACGCCGACGCCGCCTGGGAATGCGTCAAGAGCTTCGAGGCGCCGGCCTGCGTGATCGTCAAGCACGCCAACCCCTGCGGCGTGGCCGTGGGCAAGGACGCGCACGAGGCCTACGCCAAGGCCTTCCAGACCGACCCGACCAGCGCCTTCGGCGGCATCATCGCCTTCAACCGCACGGTGGACAAGGCGGCGGCCGAAGCCGTGGTCAAGCAGTTCGTCGAGGTGCTGATGGCGCCCGACTTCACCGCCGAGGCGCTGGAGATCTTCAAGCCCAAGGTCAATGTGCGCCTGATGAAGATCGCCCTGCCTCAGGGCGGTGCCAGCGCCTGGGACCAGGGCCGCAACGCCATGGACGCCAAGCGCGTGGGCTCGGGTCTGCTGCTGCAGACCGCCGACAACCATGAGCTGGCGTTGGCCGATCTGAAGGTCGTCACCGTCAAGCAGCCCACGGCGGAAGAACTGCAGGACCTGCTGTTCGCCTGGAAGGTGGCCAAGTACGTCAAGTCCAACGCCATCGTGTTCTGCAAGAACGGCATGACCATGGGCGTGGGCGCCGGCCAGATGAGCCGCCTCGATTCGGCTCGCATCGCCAGCATCAAGGCCGAGGCGGCCAAGCTGTCGCTGCAGGGGACGGTCGTCGCGAGCGACGCCTTCTTCCCGTTCCGCGACGGTCTGGACGTGGTGGTCGACGCGGGTGCGACCTGCGTGGCGCAGCCGGGCGGTTCGATGCGCGACCAGGAAGTGATCGACGCGGCCAACGAGCGTGGCGTGGCGATGGTGTTCACGGGCGTGCGCCACTTCCGCCACTGAGGTCTGGTCTCAACGGAATGCAAAAGGGCTCTTCGGAGCCCTTTTGCATTGTTAAGAACAAGATAAGTTGCAACGGATACAAACGCAGGACCCGTCGTGACGGGGTGTCGAGCGCCAGAACGGCCCGGCCCCGTGATCCAGCAGTCCTGTCATGCGCAACGCTCCGTCCTTTGTTCCTTCCGATTCGTTCAACCGCTCGTTCGGTTTCCTGGCCATGGCGCTGTGTGCGGCCGGTGCCGTGGTGGCGCAGACGCGTCATGCGGTCATCGGCTGGAGCGTGGCCGCGCTGCTGGGCGCCCTGTGCATGGGCGCGCTGGCCCTCTGGGCGCCGCGCAGCCTGACACCTCTCAGCAAGGCCTGGATGGGGCTGGGCAGGCTGATGGGCCGGGTGGTCAACCCGCTGGTGTTCGGCCTCATGTTCTTCGTTCTCATCACCCCCGTCGGCTGGGTGATGCGCCTGCGGGGGCGGGACGCGCTGAAGCTGCGTCTGGACCCTTCCGCACGCTCGTATTGGGTGGACCGGCGACCGCCGGGTCCCCGCCCCGAGTCGTTCAAACATCAGTTCTGAGGTCGGACATGCTGGAGATCGTCAAGGAGTTGTGGGCGTTCCTGCGCTCGCGCAAAAAGGTGTGGCTCGCACCCATCATCGTCATCGTGGTGTTGCTGGGACTGCTGCTGATCGCCGCGGAAACCTCGGTCATCGCGCCCCTGATCTACACCCTGTTCTGAGCGATGAACATCATCGGCATCTCCGCCTACTACCACGACTCGGCGGCCTGTCTGGTGCAGCACGGACGCATCGTGGCGGCGGCCCAGGAGGAGCGGTTCACCCGCAGGAAGCACGACGCCGGATTCCCGCTGCAGGCCATCCGGTACTGCCTGGCGGAAGCGTCGCTCAAGGCCGCGGACATCGACCACGTCGTCTTCTACGACAAACCCTTCCTGAAGTTCGAGCGACTGCTGGAGACTTACCTGGCGTTTGCTCCCAGGGGCTTCCAGAGCTTTGCCACTTCGCTGCCGGTGTGGATCAAGGACAAGCTGTTCCAGAAGGGCATGCTGGTGCGTGAACTGCAGGAACAGCTGGACCCAGATGTCGACTGGTCGGCGAGGCTGCTCTTCTCCGAGCACCACCACAGCCACGCGGCTTCTGCGTTTTTCCCCTCCCCGTTCGAGGAGGCCGCGGTGCTCACGATGGACGGCGTGGGCGAGTGGACCACCACCTCGCTCGCGATCGGCAAGGGCAACAGCCTGGACATTCACCGCGAGATCCACTTTCCCCATTCCCTGGGCCTGCTGTATTCGGCCTTCACCCACTACACGGGCTTCAAGGTGAACTCCGGCGAGTACAAGGTCATGGGCCTGGCGCCGTACGGCGAGCCGCGCTTCGCCGACAAGATCAAGGAACACCTGATCGAGCTGCGGGAAGACGGCTCGTTCCGGCTGAACATGGCCTATTTCGACTACTGCACCGGCCTGACCATGACCAACAGCCGCTTCGACGAGCTGTTCGGCGGGCCGGCACGCAAGGCCGAGGCCCTGCTCACGCAGCGCGAGATGGACCTGGCGGCCTCGATCCAGGCGGTCACCGAAGAGGTGGTGATCAAACTGGCTAAGGGCATTCGCAAGAGCACCGGGCAGGGAAACCTGTGCCTGGCTGGCGGCGTGGCGCTCAACTGCGTGGCCAACGGCAAGCTGCTGCGCGAGCGGGTCTTCGACCAGATCTGGGTGCAACCCGCATCGGGCGATGCGGGTGGCGCGATCGGTGCGGCGCTGGGCGCGTACCACATCCTGCTGGGCCAGCCCAGGTCCGTGGGCCCGTCCGACACCATGAGCGGCTCGTACCTGGGCCCGGCCTTCGCGCAGGACGACATCGAGGCCCGCCTGCGCCAGGCCGGGGCGGTCTTCACCACACTCGACGACGACGCCCTGATCGACGCCACGGCCGACGCGCTGGCCCGCGGCTGCGCGGTGGGCTGGCACCAGGGCCGCATGGAGTTCGGCCCCCGGGCGCTGGGTGGCCGGTCGATCCTCGCCGACCCCCGCTCGCCCTCGGTCCAGAAGCAGCTCAACCTGAAGGTCAAGTACCGGGAGTCCTTCCGGCCGTTCGCCCCCAGCGTGCTGCGCGAGGATGTGCAGGACTGGTTCGACATCGATGTGGACAGTCCCTACATGCTGATGGTGGCCGACGTGGCCAAGGAGCGGCAGTCGCCGATGACCGAAGCGCAGCAGCGGCTGTTCGGCATCGACAAGCTCAATGTCCCGCGCTCGTCCATTCCCGCGATCACGCACGTGGACTATTCGGCGCGCATCCAGACGGTCCATGCCGAGACGAATCCTCGCTACCACCGCCTGATTTCGCGGTTCAAGGAACTGACCGGCTGCCCGGTGCTGGTCAACACCTCGTTCAATGTCCGAGGCGAGCCGATTGTCTGCACGCCCGAAGACGCCTTCCATTGCCTGATGGGCACCGGCATCGAGTTCCTGGCCGTGGGCAACTGCGTGATGCGCAAGGAAGACCAGAACCCCGCGCTGCTGAGGGACTACCGCAATGCCTACGAACTCGACTGAAACCTTGTCCGCAGGCAAGCGCCTGGTGTTCTACCTGGTGCTGCTGAGTCCCTTGCTGGCCATCGTCGGTGGTGGTCTGTACCTCGTGCTGGGCACGTCCCTGGTTCGCGAGGTGTACCTGGCGTCGTGGCGCAACCTGGAAACCCCCTGCATGCGGTGGACCGACCAGGGGTACGGCTACAAGGCCAAGCCGGGACCCTGCGTTCTGAACAATCCGGAATACCGGACGGTGATGACGTTCGACGAGGAAGGGTTCCGCAACGCCGACACCAAAGCGCCCGCCGATGTGGTGCTGATCGGGGACTCGCACACCCAGGGTTTCGGCGTCAACGACTCGGAGACCTTTTCGGACATTCTCCGCACCCGGTACCAGTTCCGGACCAGGAACCTGGGTATTTCCTCGTACGCCACCCTGCGCGAGCTGGAGTCGCTCAAGGCCTACACGGGCGGTGAGAAGGTGGTGGTCCTGCAGTTCTGCAACAACGACGCGGATGAGAACAAGCGCGCGGTGGAGAGCACGCGGGAGGAGTTTCTGGCCCAGGTGCACTCGCGCTGGCTGCACATGCAGGCCCGCTACCACGACAACAAGGCGCGTGGTCCCATCGCTCCGGTGCTGGACTTCGCGCACGCCATCCTCAAGGGCGACTACAGGAGCCATGCCCGGTTCGAGGCGCGCAGCCTGGCGCGCAACATGCGCTGGGAGGCAGACAATTTTGCGAAGGTGGTTGCGCGGTACCGTTCGCTGCTCGAAGGCAAGAAGCTCATCGTGTTCGAATCCAGCGGCTTCGGGTTCAACCACCCGGGTTTCAAGCCGGCGTTCGAGGCGGCTCTGTCGCAACACGCTCCCGGCCTGGATGTCGCGGTGCTGGACAGCCAGGCCCTGCTCTCGCGCTCGGACTACTACCGCATCGACGACCACCTCAACGCCAAGGGGCACGAGCACCTCGCGCAGATCCTCTCGCCCCTGATCACCGACGCCCTCAAACCCGCCGCGCCCTGAGGTCGCCGCGGGCGGACGGGATCACCGTCCGAACGAAGCGAACACCTCCCGCGCCGCGGCCACGGTGGCCGCAATGTCGTCCGCGGTGTGCGCCGCGCTCACAAAGCCCGCCTCATACAACGCCGGTGCGATGTACACGCCGCGGTCCAGCAGACCGTGGAACAGGGTGTTGAACTTCGCGCCCTCGGTCTTCATCACGGTGGCGTAGTTCTGAGGCAGCTCAGGCATCAGGAAGAAGCCGAACATGCCACCCTGGCAGTCCACGCTGAAGGGCACACCTTCGGCGTCGGCGGCGGCCTTCAGGCCGTCGACCAGCGAGCGCGTGGTGGCCGAGAGGGCCTCGAAGAAGCCGGGCTTCTGGATTTCCTTGAGGGTGGCCAGGCCGCAGGCGGTGGCCACCGGGTTGCCCGACAGCGTGCCGGCCTGGTAGACACCGCCCAGCGGCGCCAGGTGTTCCATCACCGCGCGCTTGCCGCCGAAGGCTGCCAGCGGCATGCCGCCGCCAATCACCTTGCCCATCACCGTCATGTCGGGCTCGAAGCCCGGGATCAGCGAGGCGTAGTGGCCCTGGGCGCTGCCCAGGCCGACGCGGAAGCCTGTCATCACCTCATCGAACACGAACAGGGCGCCGTGCTGCGTGCACAGCTCGCGGATGCGCTGGACGAACGGAACACTGGCGCGCACGAAGTTCATGTTGCCGGCGATCGGCTCGATGATCACGCAGGCGATGTCGGCCCCGTGTTCGGCGAACGCGGCTTCGATCTGCGCCACGTTGTTGTATTCCAGCACCAGGGTGTGCTGCACCACCTCGGGCGGCACGCCGGCACTGGTCGGGTTGCCGAACGTGGCCAGGCCCGAGCCTGCCTTGACCAGCAGCGCGTCGGCGTGGCCGTGGTAGCAGCCTTCGAACTTGATGATGGTCTTGCGGCCGGTGGCTCCGCGCGCCAGCCGGATCGTGCTCATGCCGGCTTCGGTGCCCGAACTCACGAGGCGCACCATTTCCAGGCTGGGCACCAGCTTGACGATCTCCTCGGCCAGCTCCACCTCCCGCTCGGTCGGTGCGCCGAAGGAGAAGCCTTCCATCGCGGCCTTCTGCACCGCTTCGAGCACGGCGGGGTGGCCGTGGCCCAGGATCATCGGCCCCCAGGAACCGATGTAGTCGATGTACTTCTGGCCATTGGCGTCCCAGAAGTAGGCGCCCTGCGCACGCTGCACGAAGCGGGGCGTGCCGCCGACGGCGCGGAAGGCGCGCACAGGAGAGTTCACGCCGCCGGGGATCAGCTGCTTGGCGCGTTCAAAAAGGTCCAGGTTGCGGTCGCTCATGAAAGATTCAGTGCTTGGTGGTGTCCAGGGGAAAGTCGTCGGCATCCAGTTGGCTGTCGGGCGATGGTGTTTCGGTGGCGGCATCCTCCGGAGACTCTTCGCCGTCTTCTGCATGGGCCCAGAACAGCCGGTCCGGCACCGCATGACCCATGCCGGGCTGGAAACCGGCATCCAGGCACTGGTCCAGATAGGTCAGCGCCTCGGCGCAGGCCGACTGCAGGTCGGCACCGGCCGCGATCAGGGCGCACAGCGCGGCGGACAGCGTGTCGCCAGCGCCGCCGAAGGTGGCCTCGAAGCGTTCGTAGCGTGCGGTGGCCAGCACGGCTTCCGGGCTTGCCAGGTGGCTCTCAAGGTATTGGTCTGCCGCGTTGAATCCGGTCACCAGGGTGTAGGGCACACCATGCACCGCGGCGGCCCGGGCCACCTCGCGGGCATTGGGCGGGCGGTCGCCTTCCCATTCGGGCAGAAGCCAGCGGCACAGCGTGCTGTGGTTGCCGACCAGCACCGTGGTCTGGGGCAGCAGCAGTTCCACGCAGGCGTCCAGATAGGTCTCGATGGCCAGTTCGTCCCACCAGGAGAGGTCGGGCATGTAGGTGACCACC
The DNA here is from genome assembly GCF_031020795.1 of Hydrogenophaga pseudoflava. Lineage (GTDB taxonomy): Bacteria > Pseudomonadota > Gammaproteobacteria > Burkholderiales > Burkholderiaceae_C > Hydrogenophaga > Hydrogenophaga pseudoflava_A. Next base: position 337,032 of record NZ_JAVHJP010000003.1, on the reverse strand, counting down.
GGGACGTCGGTGTAGTCCGTGGTGATGCCGGCGATCACGCTGAGGTTTTCCGGATTGCCTACGAAGCCGACCTTGAAGGCCTTGACCGGCATGTCCTCCAGCGCACAGCGGGCCTGGTCGGTGACCGCTTCCTCGTCGAAAGCGATGTGGTCGTGGATCTCGGTGGTGTCCCGGACATAGGCGCCCGTGACCACCGCCAGCACGTGGGCCGATGCGCTGGACATGGCCGTGAGGTCCGCCGCCAGTCCACCGGCGCCGCTGGGGTCGTTGGCGTTGAAGACCATGACGCACGGCAGCGACGTTTCACCAGGCTCCACTGCATTGGAGGGCAGGGGAGTGTCGGGGTGTTGGGACATTGTGGGGGCAGCGTGTTGCGCGAAAAACAGTATCAGGCGCCTCGGGATTTCCACCAGCGCGAGCTCATCGGCGGCCCTCCGTGGCTCGATACAATGGCCGGATTCTATGACAATGCCTTCGCTGACATGACCGAAACCAAGACTTGGATGTGCCTGATCTGCGGGTGGATTTACGACGAGGCCGCAGGCTCGCCCGAGCACGGTATTGCACCGGGAACCGCATGGGCAGATGTGCCGATGAACTGGACGTGCCCCGAGTGCGGCGCCCGCAAGGAAGATTTCGAGATGGTCCAGATCTGACGCGCCGGCGCCGCAGCGCATGCTGCAGTCCGGCACCCTGTCACCCTCCCTCCACAAGCAACAGGAGCGACCAGCAGTGAATCCGACGCCCACATTCAAAGTCCTGGTGGTCGACGACAGCAACACCATCCGTCGCAGCGCAGAAATCTTCCTCAAGCAGGGCGGGCACGAGGTGCTGCTGGCGGAAGATGGATTCGACGCGCTGGCCAAGATCAACGACTACCTGCCCGATCTGGTGTTCTGCGACATCCTGATGCCTCGGCTGGACGGCTACCAGACCTGCGCCATCATCAAGCGCAATGCGCGATTCGCCAACATTCCGGTCGTGATGCTGTCCTCCAAGGATGGCGTGTTCGACAAGGCGCGTGGCCGCATGGTCGGCTCTCAGGAATACCTCACCAAACCCTTCACCAAGGACCAACTGCTGCAGGCCGTGCAGCAGTTCGGCGCACACCTCACCGGAGCTGCATGATGCCCATTCAGAAAATTCTCGTCGTGGATGATTCCAAGACCGAACTCATGGTTCTGTCCGATCTGCTGGGAAAAAATGGCTACAAGGTGCGAACCGCTGAGAATGCGGAAGAGGCCTTTCGTCGGCTCGGCGAGGAAAAGCCGGAACTGATTCTGATGGACGTGGTGATGCCCGGTCAGAATGGATTTCAGCTGACGCGGGCGATCACCCGCGACCCCCAATATTCCGACATCCCCATCATCATGTGCACCAGCAAGAACCAAGAGACGGACCGTGTCTGGGGAATGCGCCAGGGTGCTCGTGACTACGTGACCAAGCCGGTCAACGCGGAAGAACTGATCTCCAAGATCCGGGCTCTCGGTTGACGTGGCGGACCGGGTGAACGACTGAACGCATGGCCAACCGTCAATCCCTCAAAGACCTTCAGGTGCGCCTTGCGGAGCGCCTGACTGCAGCCAGAACCGAGGGCGCCTCGCTGTCCTGGCTGGCTCTGGAGGCCGGGGGTGGTCGTTTCCTCGTGCCACTGGTTCAGTCGGGCGAGATTTTTCCCTGGGCCAGTCTGCAGACCGTCCCGTACACCAAGCGGTGGTACGCAGGAGTCGCCAGCCTCCGGGGTGGATTGCACGGCGTGATCGATCTGGCGCTGCTGTCCGGCCGGCTCGCGGCGTCCTCTGCCACGAGGACGGCCGATCGCGTGACCTCGGAGTCGCGCCTCGTGAGCCTTCATTCCGCGCTCGGCGTGAACGCCGTTCTCTGGATCGACCGCCTCCTGGGGCTGCGCAATCCGTCCATGTTTGCGTCCGTGGTGGAGCGCGACCCGCAGGCGCCTGCATGGTACGCCCGGCGGTTCACCGACAAGGATGGTCGTGAGTGGCAGGAGTTGAACCTGCAGGCGCTGTCCCATGACCCGGAGTTTCTCGCCATCGCGGCCTGATGTGCGTCGCCAGGCGATGCATGGGTGGCAGGTCGTCATCAGTAACGTGTGGGCGGATCCCGATGGATCCCGTTTTTTCTGTTGGAAGGTTGTTTCATGGCCATGCTTGATCGAATCCAGGGGATGTTCCGCAAGAACGGGGCCGACGATCCCGATCTGAGCGACCTCGCCGAACAGGACGTGGCCCGCATCGCCGCCGAGCGCCTTGCGGAGTCGCGCACGGACGCTGATTTTGCGGAGAGTCGCCTGAGCACCGATGGTCCGGATCCGGCCGAGCTGGAGCTGGGGGTGCTCAGCCTGCCGGTGCTGGGCCGTCGGAGTGCGGAGCAGCACCGCCGAACCTTGGGCACCCTGCTGCTGTTCGCGGTGGTGCTGCTGACCGCTGTGGTGTTCTTCGTTCTGAACAAGACCGAAAAGGTCGGTCAGCAGGTGGCCGCCAGCGGCCAGGCGCTGATGCAGTCCCAGCGGCTGGCCAAGAGCGTGTCCCAGGCCCTGATCGGCAATCCGGCCGCTTTCGCGGAGGTGAAGGACAGCGCCGACGTGCTGTCGCGCAACGTGCGTGGCTTCAAGCAGGGGGACGACGCCCTGGGGCTCAATCCCCTCGGTCCCGAGTTCGAAGGCCTGCTCGGCGAGTTGCTGCCCAAGGTGGACTCTGCCGAACGCAATGCCGGTGTGGTGCTGTCGCAGCAGAAGATCCTGACGCAGGTGGGCGACGCGCTGCGGTCCATCAACCGCCAGTCGTCCGACCTTCTGGAAATCGCTGAAACGGTGTCCTCGCTGAAGCTGCAGCTCGGCGCGCCCCCGACCGAGATTTCCGCCGCCGGCCAGCTGGTGATGCTGACGCAGCGCATCGGCAAGTCGGCCAACGAGTTCCTGACCATGGAGGGCGTGAGCCCCGAGGCCGTGTTCCTGCTGGGCAAGGACCTGAACACCTTCAAGGAAATCGCCGAAGGCCTGCTCAACGGCAGCGCCGAACTGCGACTGAAGTCCACCACCGATCCGCAGATCCGTGAGCGGCTGGAAGCCCTGCTGAAGCTGTACGAACAGACACGCACCGACGCTGGCGCGATTCTGGGCAACCTGCAGGGTCTGGTGGCCGCCCGTGAGGCGCAGGCCGGCGTGATCGGTGACAGCGAACCGCTGCGCACGGGGCTGGAGAGCTTGCAGAGCAAGCTGTCCGCCGCCTCCGGTCTGGGGGGCGGTGAGCTGTTTGCCATGGTGGCGTCGGCCCTGTTTGCACTGGCCTGCGGTGCGGCGCTGGCCTATGTCCAGCTGCTGGAAAGCCGTCAGCGCCAGCTGATTGCGGAAAGCCAGCGTATCGCGGCCGAAGCGCAGCAGCAGGACGCCAAGCGCGTCAACGACGCCAACCAGGCCGCCATTCTGCGACTGATGAACGAACTGCAGACAGTGGCCGAAGGGGACCTGACGCAGGAAGCCACCGTGACCGAGGACATCACCGGCGCCATCGCCGACTCGGTGAACTACACGGTGGAAGAACTTCGCTCGCTGGTGGGCAACGTGCAGGCGACAGCCACCCGCGTGGCGCAGACCACCTCGGCGGTGGAGAGCACCTCGACCGAGCTGCTGGCGGCGTCCACCGAACAGCTGCGCGAGATTCGCGAAACCGGTCAGTCGGTGCTGGACATGGCACAGCGCATCAACGACGTGTCCGGCCAGGCGCAGGAATCGGCCCGTGTGGCCCGCTCTTCGCTGCAGGCCGCCGAGTCCGGTCTGCAGGCCGTGCAGGACGCCATCGGTGGCATGAACGCCATTCGCGACCAGATCCAGGAAACCTCCAAGCGCATCAAGCGGCTGGGTGAATCGTCCCAGGAGATCGGTGAAATCACGGAGCTGATCTCGGACATTACGGAACAGACCAACGTGCTGGCCCTCAACGCCGCCATCCAGGCCGCGTCGGCCGGTGAAGCCGGCCGAGGCTTCTCGGTGGTGGCGGAAGAAGTGCAGCGTCTGGCCGAACGCTCGGCAGACGCCACGCGCCAGATTGCGGCGCTGGTGAAGGCGATTCAGACCGACACGCAGGACGCGGTGGCCGCCATGGAGCGTTCCACGCAGGGTGTGGTGGAAGGGGCCAAGCTGTCCGACAACGCCGGTACCGCACTGTCCGAGATCGACCGCGTGTCGCGCCGCCTCGCCGAACTGATTGAGCAGATTTCCAGTGCAACGCTCCGCGAAGCCGAATCCGCCAACGAGGTGGCCGGCAACATCCAGCACATCTTCGCGGTGACCGAGCAGACCGGTGAAGGCACGCGCTCGACGGCCGCGCAGGTGCGCGAGCTGTCTTCCATGGCCGAGGAACTGAGGCAGTCGGTGGCCCGATTCAAGATCGCCTGATCGGCCGTCAGGCCCGACCCATCATGCTCGATACCCAAGACCACGCCACGTCCGACGCGCCACTCAACGACCTTGGGCCGCTGGCCTGGGTGTTCGAGGAGTTGCGCAAGTCGCTGGAAGGTGCCAACAAGGCGATCCGGCGGTTCATCCGGGAATCCGAGCAGGCGCGCCACAGCGACCTCGAAGCGGTCGACCCGGGGTCGCTGCGCGTGGCCCGGCAACAGATTCACCAGGCCGTGGGTGCGCTCGAGGTGGTCGGCCTCGCAGCCCCTGCGCAGGTGTTGCGCGGCATGGAGGCGGCTGTCCAGCGGTTTGTGCAGCGCCCGCTCAGTTGCACCGACGAGGCGGCTGGCCAGGTCGAGCGGGCCAGCTTCGCTCTCATCGAGTACCTCGAGGCCGTGCTGAACGGCAAACCGGTGCCGCCGGTGGCGCTCTTCAGTCAGTACCGTGAGGTGCAGGAGCTGGCCGGTGCGGAGCGCGTGCATCCGGCCGACCTGTGGTCCTTTGACCGGCGGGGCGTGGAGGCGCCCGCTCCGGTCGGCATTTCGCCGATGAAGGTGGACACCCAGGTCCGCTCCCTGTTCGACCGCCTTGTGCTGCTGGTGGTCAAGACCAACAGCCGCGCCGCCGCCACGCAGCTCGCGCGCATGTGTGCGAGCCTGGCCGCCGGTGCGCAGCAGCCCCGTGTGGTGACGTTCTGGCGGACGGCCGGGGCCTATTTCGAGGGCCTGTCACAGAACCTCATCGTGCCCGACGTGTACGCCAAGAGGGCGGCTTCCCGCATCCTCCTGCAGCTCGCAGGTCTGGCCCAGGGCGGCGCACGCGCCGAGGTGTCCGAGACCCTGTTGCATGATCTTCTGTTTTTCTGTGCCCAGGCGCGTCCTGTGCCCGGCACGCCGGCCCCCCACCTCGAAGCGGTGCGTGCCGCGTTCGGCCTGAGCGAGGCCGCGCCGGTGGACTACAGCCAGGCCACGCTCGGCCGTTTCGACCCCGCGCTGCTGGTGCAGGCGCGCAAGCGGATCAATGCAGGCAAGGAGTCGTGGTCGCTGCTGGCGGGTGGTGACCTGAGCCGTGCCCGGTCGGTGCTCGACCAGTACACCCTGATCGGCGAGTCGCTGCTCAAGTTGCATCCGGCCAGCACCGGGCTGGCCCGCTCGCTGGTCAAGGCCGCGGAGCACGTGGCGCGCTCCCCCGGCAATGTCAAGCCCGAGTTGTCGATGGAGGTGGCGACCACCACCCTGTACCTGGAGGCGGCGTTCGAGGATTTCGACCCCAACGACGCCTCGCTCACCGACCGCACCCAGTTGCTCTCGGAGCGTCTGGAGAAGGTGCTGGCGGGTGAGCCCGCACAGCCGCTCGAACCCTGGATGGAGCAGCTCTACCGCCGGGTGAGCGACCGCCAGACGCTGGGCAGCGTGGTGGGTGAACTCAAGGTGGCGCTGGGCGAGGCGGAGAAGTCGCTCGACCAGTTCTTCCGCGCGCCCAGGGAAAAGGCGGGCCTGCATGTGGCCGTGTCCCAGCTGGTGCAGATGCGCGGCGTGCTCTCGGTGCTCGGCCTCGAACAGGCGGTGCAGACCGTCACCCGCATGCGCACGACGGTCGAGCAGATCCTCGACACCGAGATCGACGAGGACATGGCCCGTGAGGCCGGTACGTTCCAGCAGCTGGGCAACAACCTCAGCGCCCTGAGCTTCCTGGTCGACATGCTCAATTACCAGCCCGCGCTGGCCAAGAAGCTGTTCGTGTTCGACGAACAGGCGGGCGAGCTCAAGCCGCTCATGGGACGAATGGCACCGGAGGTGCCGGTGGCCCGACCTTCCCAGCACGCGGCCCAGGCGTTGAGCCAGGACGTCCAGCGCGTGGTCGAAGGGGCCCAGAACAACGTGGACCTGGCCGAGCTGAGCGAACAGCTCGACTCCCTGGCCGACCAGGCCTCGCTGGCGGAACAGGAAGGTGTGGCACGCGCCGCGCGCGAGGCGGCACAGGCCGTGGTCGGCAGCGACGCAGCCGCCGGTGCCCAGGCGCTGGTGGGGCTGGCCCAGTCGGGCGCGCCGGCGGCACCTGTCCATCCGCCGGTGCCGGTGAGCACGCCGGTGGAAGACGACGGCGAAGACGACCTGCGCGACATCTTCCTGGAGGAAGGCCGCGAGGTGGTGGGCAACGGCCTGGCTGCGCTCGAAGCGTTGCGCCACGAACCCGGACAACTGGAGCAGCTGACGACCCTGCGCCGTGCCTTCCACACCCTCAAGGGCAGCTCCCGGATGGTGGGGTTGGGTGAGTTCGGTGAAGCGGCCTGGGCCATGGAGCAGGTGCTCAACTCCGTGCTGGCCGAGCAGCGGCCGGCAGAACCGGCGCTGCTGTCGCTGGCGCGGGAGGCCATGGTCGAACTCGGCCGTTGGGTGGAGGACATCGACCAGAACCGGGACGGGCACTGGAAGGCCCAGCCCTTCCGCAACAGTGCACAGGCCTGGCGCGACCGCCGGGAGCATCTCCCGCTGACCGGTGCCGACCCGGAGCCGGTGGAGACCGTGGAGGTGGTGGAGGTCGTGGAACTGGCCGATTCGCCGGTCCTGGAGTCTGCGACGTCGATCGAGGTCGACGCCGAGGATGCCCCAACAGTGGATTTGGATCTGGATGCACCGGGGGACGGTGCCGGCCTGGCGATTCAAATCGACGTCCCCGAGCCGATGCTGTCGGACCCTGCACCGCTCGTCGATGCGGTGGCACCCGAAGCGATCAGCGAGGAGTTGCCTTCCGCGCAGCCAGACGCCACAGACGAGCATCCATCCATCTTCGACGAGATCTCGCTTGATCTGGAGGCGGAGCTGCCCCAGGCGCACGACCTGCAGGACTCCATGCCCGCCGCGCCGTTCAATCCGGGCCAGCCCGACGGCGTGCAGGTGATGGAGCCCGAACCCGAAGCGGTGGCGACGCCTGTGCCGGAACCGGCGCTGTTGGAAGAGCCCGTGGACACATCGGCGCCGGCGCAGGACGATGAGGCGCCGGAGGCCCAGGCTGAAGCACACAGCGGGGACGCCGCTGTCCCTGGCGATGCCGCGGCAGACGAAATGCTCGACGAGCAGACCCGCGCCATCGGGCCGCTGCGCATCGGCATCCGCCTCTACAACGTCTATCTCAACGAGGCCGACGAATGGTCGCGCCGGCTGGGTGTGGCGCTGTCCGAGTGGTCGCTGGAAAAACACGAGTACCTGCCTGAACAGGCCGAAGCGCTCGCGCATTCCCTTGCCGGAAGCTCGGCGACGGTCGGCTTCCAGCCGCTGTCGGACATCGCACGTGCGCTGGAGCACGCCCTGGCGCTGGTCGGTTCGCACCAGCGTGCCGGTCAGCCGGCGACCGATCTGCAGGCGCAGCTGTTCGTGGCCGCCGCGGAGGACATCCGCCGCCTGCTGCACCAGTTCGCTGCCGGGTTCTACAAGGAACCCAACCCTGAGCTGTTGGCGGGCCTGGAGGCCCTGTTGCACCTGCCGACGCCGACCGAATCGGACACGGCCGGTGAGGCCCCGGCGGATGAATCGTTGCTGGACATCGAGCTGAACACCCAATGGGATGCGGTTCCCGCCGAGACCGAGCCGCCGGTGGAGCCGGAGCAGGCCTTGCCACCGGTGGAAACCATGGAATCCGGTGGGCCGCCTCCGGCTCCGGAAGTTTTCGCAGCGGATCCCATTGCACTCGCGGACGACGACACCATGCTGTCGCCGCTGCCGGACCCGGATGAGCCCCGGGGGCCCGTGCAGGACATCGATGACGACATCGACGCGCTCGACACGATCGATGTCGACCTGTTCCCGATCTTCTCGGACGAGGCCCTGGAACTGTTGCCTCAGCTGGGCGGCGCGCTGCGTCAATGGACCGCCAGACCGGACAACAGCAGCGCACGCGCCGAGGTGCTGCGCAACCTGCACACGCTCAAGGGCAGCGCCCGGCTGGCCGGCGCCTTGCGCCTGGGCGAAATGGCGCACCGGATGGAAACCTCGGTCGAACGGCTGGGCTCCGAAGCGCCGCAGGCGGAGGAGCTGGAGCCTTTGCAGGCGGCCTACGACGCACTGTGCGCCCGCTTCGACCTGCTGCGGAGCACGGACCCCGCGTCCCATGGCGTGGTGCAGACCGCGCCGGAGCAGTCCGCCGAACCACCGCTGTCGATCACCGTGGTGGACGACACGACGGAAACGGTCGCGGAGCCCCTGGCCGAGCCGCAGGCGCCTGTCGCGACGGCAGCCGCTCCCTCGGGCCTGACTGGTCTGTCCCTGCCGCAGGCCCCCGTGCCCGTGCCGCAGCGCGCCGGCGCCGCGGTCCGGGTCCGTCCCGAGCTGCTGGACCGCCTGATGAACCAGACCGGTGAGGTCATGATCTCGCGCTCGCGCATGGAGTCCCAGCTGGTGACCCTGCGCGGCTCGCTCAAGGACCTGACGGGCAACCTCGACCGTCTGCGTCACCAGCTGCGCGACATCGAGCTGCAGGCCGAGACGCAGATGCAATCTCGCCTGGCGCAGGCGCGCGACGCCGAACTCTCGTTCGATCCGCTGGAGTTCGACCGCTTCACGCGCGTTCAGGAACTGACCCGCATGATGGCCGAGTCGGTGAACGACGTGGCCACGGTGCAGCGCAACCTCCAGCGCGCGGTCGAAGCGACCGAAGACGGGCTGGTCGCCCAGGCGCGCCAGACGCGCGAACTGCAACGCGACCTGCTGCGCACCCGCATGGTGGAGTTCGAAGGCATTTCCGAGCGCCTGTACCGCGTGGTGCGCCAGGCCTCGAAGGAAACCGGCAAGCAGGTGCGGCTGGACATCACGGCCGGTCACATTGAAATGGACCGCGGCGTGCTGGACCGGATGACCGCCGCGTTCGAACACCTGCTGCGCAACAGCGTGGTGCACGGCATCGAATCGCCGGAGCGCCGCGTGGAACAAGGCAAGCCTGCGGAAGGCCGCATCGAGATCCTGCTGGCCCAGGAGCTCAACGACGTCTCGGTGACCTTCCAGGACGACGGCGCCGGCATCGATCTGGCGCGTCTGCGCGAAAAGGCCCTGGCCCAGGGCCTGGTGCCCGCCGGCGCGGTGCTGTCCGACGATGAGGCCGCACAGCTGATCTACACACCCGGCCTGAGCACGGCCAGCGAGGTTTCGTCGTTGGCAGGGCGCGGCGTCGGCATGGACGTGGTTCGCAACGACGTGGTCGCGCTCGGTGGCCGCATCGAAACCCATTCCAACACGGGCCAGGGCACGAGTTTCAAGCTGGTGCTGCCGCTGACCACCGCCGTGACGCAGGTGGTGATGCTGCGCGCGGGCGAGCTGACGGTCGGCGTGCCGTCGACACAGGTCGAACTGGTCCGCCGCGTCAGCGCCGACGAGCTGGCACAGGCCTACGCCAAGAAGGCGCTCACATTCGGTGGCGAGGAAGTGCCGTTCTACTGGTCGGGGGCCCTGCTCCAGTCGACACCGAAGTCGCTGGAAACGCAGGCGCGCACCTTGCCGGTGGTGATCTTCCGAAGCGCGGCGCAGCGGGTCGCGATGCACGTGGACGAGGTGCTGGGCAACCAGGAAGTCGTGGTGAAGAACCTCGGTCCGCAGCTCTCGCGCCTGCCCGGCCTGGCCGGCATGTCGGTCCTGGCCTCCGGCGCGGTCGCCCTGATCTACAACCCGGTGGCGCTGGCCACGGTGTACGGTGACCAGGTGCAACCCTGGATCGAGGGTCGCCTGCACCGCGACGCCGTGTCGGGCGAGGGCGTGGAGGTCGTGCTGCCGGTCGAGGTGGCGGTCAGCGCCGTGCCGCTGGTGCTGGTGGTCGACGACTCGATCACCGTGCGCCGTGTGACGCAGCGCCTGCTGCAGCGCGAAGGCTACCGCGTGACGCTCGCGGCCGATGGCCTGCAGGCGCTGGAGCGTCTGCAGCAGGAGCGGCCGACCGTGGTGCTGTCGGACATCGAGATGCCGCGCATGGACGGCTTCGATCTGGTGCGCAACATCCGCAACGACCCGCGCCTGGCCGATCTGCCGGTGATCATGATCACCTCGCGCATCGCTGAGAAGCACCGCGAACACGCCCGCGAACTGGGCGTGGACCACTACCTGGGCAAGCCGTACTCGGAAGACGAACTGCTGGCCCTGGTGGCGAACTACGCACAGGCCGCTGCCAGCGCCTGATGCCTGGCGGGCCGTTGCGCCCGCCGGCCCCGCTCAGCGCTTGACCACCGCGTAGCGCTCCAGTGTGCGCTCCCGCGCGATGGCGTGGTCGACGACCGGGGTCGGGTAGTTCTGGCCCAGGCGCACGTCTGCTGCCACCAGCTCCAGCTCGGGCGCCTTCCAGGGGGCGTGGATCGCCGCGTCCGACAGCCCCGCCAGCAGGGGCAGGTAGCGGCGGATGAATTTGCCCTGGGGGTCGAACTTCTCGCTCTGCGTCACCGGGTTGAAGATGCGGAACCAGGGCTGGGCGTCGCAGCCGGTGGAGGCCGCCCACTGCCACCCGCCGTTGTTGGCCGCCAGGTCGAAGTCGATGAGCTTTTCGGCGAAGTAGCGCTCGCCCCAACGCCAGTCGATGCCCAGATCCTTCACCAGGAAGCTGGCCACCACCATGCGCAGGCGGTTGTGCATGTAGCCGGTCTGGTTGATCTGGGCCATGGCCGCATCCACCAGCGGGTAGCCGGTGCGGCCTTCGCACCAGGCGGCGAACAGCGCCTGTGCGTGTTTCCCGTGCTCGAAGCGCACTTTGTCGTACTCGGGCCGGAAGGCACCGCCCACCACGTGCGGGAAGTTGGCCAGGATCTGGTGGTAGAAGTCGCGCCAGATCAGCTCCGAGAGCCAGGTGCTGGCGCCCTTCATGTCCTGCAGGTGCATCTGCCAGGCCAGCGAGGCCAGCTGGCGCACCGACACCGTGCCGAAGCGCAGGTGCACGCTCAGGTAGCTCGGGCCCTTGACGGCGGGGAAATCGCGCGCCGTGTCGTAGCGCTCGATGCGGTCCACGAAGTCTGCCAGCAGGGTCTGGGCACCGCTGGCGCCGGTGGGCATGGGCAGCTTCGACAGGTTGGTGGTCTCGAAGTCCAGATCGGAGAGCCGGGGCAGCGGCCCATCCATTGCCTCGGGCAGCGGCGCGAGGGCCGGCGCGTACTTGTCGACCGGATAGGCCTTGAGGAAAAACGGATCGATCTTGCGCAGCCAGGCGTTCTTGTAGGGCGTGAACACGCCGAACGGCTGACCGGCCTGGGTCAGCACCTCGCGGCGCTCGAAGATCACGTGGTCCTTGTGGCTGTGCAGCATGACGCCGGCGTGCGCCAGCGCACCCAGCACCTGGGCATCGCGCGCCAGGGCCGCGGGCTCGTCGTCGTGGTTGGTGAACACCGCCTGCACGTGCAGCTGCCGGGCCAGTCGCGGGATGTCCTCACGCGCCGCGGCATGCCGCACGATGAGGCCGGTGCGCTCGCGACCGTGGCGGGCACCCATGGCGCGCAGTTCGGCATCGAGTTCGAGCACGCTGGCGTGGATGAACTCCACCCGCCGGTCGGCGCGTGGCAGCGGGTCGAGGATCTCGGTGTCGAACACGAACACGCACCAGACCTGGCGGCAGTGCTTGAGCGCATGGTGGAGGGCGGCGTTGTCCTGCACCCGCAGGTCGCGCCGGAACCACATCAGTCCTCTGTCGTAGCGTGTCATCGGGGGCTGTTCGGTGAGGGCGGAGCGGGCACGGCCCGCCGCTTAAAATTGCGCCATGTCTGTGGATTCTGCCCCGATCAATCTCACCAATCACTTCCTGATTGCAATGCCCGGGCTGAACGACGAGCTGTTCGGCCGCAGCGTGGTGTTCATGTGCGAACACAGCGAGCGCGGCGCGCTCGGACTGGTCATCAACAAGCCCTCCGACATCCTGCTTCCAGGCCTGTTCACCAAGGTCGACCTGGTGCTGGGCCGCGACGACCTGCGCGACCAGCCCGTGTTCCAGGGCGGTCCGGTGCAGACAGAGCGCGGTTTCGTGCTGCACGAGGCCATCGATGCGGGCGAGGGCGAATCGGTCTATGCGTCCACTCTGACGATTCCCGGCGGGCTGGAAATGACGACCTCGCGCGATGTGCTCGAAGCCATCGCCTCGGGCGCGGGGCCACGCAAGGTGTTCGTCTCGCTCGGTTATGCCTCCTGGGGCGAAGGCCAGCTCGAATCCGAGATCACCGAGAACAGCTGGCTCACGGTGGCCGCCGACCCGGCGCTGATCTTTGACACGCCGGTGGCGCAGCGTTACGAAAAGGCGATGGCGCTGCTGGGCCTGGCGCCCTGGATGCTGTCACCCGATGCCGGACACGCCTGACGCCATGGACGTGCCGGCCGCCTGCCAGACGTTTCTGGCCTTCGACTTCGGGCTCAAGCGCACCGGCGTGGCCAGCGGCAACCGCCTGACACGCACCTCAACGCCGCAGGCCACCATCGCCGCCGAAGGCGACGCGCGTTTCGTGAAAATCGCCGAGCGCATCAAGGAATGGCAGCCCGACGCGCTCGTCGTCGGCGTGCCCTTCCACCCCGACGGCGCACCCCACGAGAACACCTTGCGCGCACAGAAGTTCGCGCGCCGGCTGCGCGGCCGCCACGGCCTGCCGGTGTACGAGGTCGACGAACGCTACTCGACAACCGAGGCCCATGCACTGGGGGCCAAGGACGCCGATGCGGCCAGCGCCTGCATCATCCTGGAACAGTTTCTGAGGAGCCTGACGTGACCCAAAACATCCAGCTCGACGCCGAGCTGCTCTACGCCGAGCTGCGCGAAGGCGTCCAGGCGCTGATCGCGGCCACCCCGCAACCGGTGGTGCTGGCCGGCATCACCTCGGGTGGCGCCTGGCTGGCCGAGCGGCTGCAGCGCGACCTGAAGCTGCCCGGCGACGCCGGCGTGATTTCGTCGTCGATGCACCGCGACGACTTTGCGCAGCGGGGCCTGTCGATCTCCGCGCAGACCGTGCTGCCCTACGAGGTCGATGGCGCCCACGTGGTGCTGATCGACGACGTGCTCTACACCGGTCGCACCCTGCGCGCGGTGATCAACGAGCTGTTCGACTATGGCCGGCCCGCGAGCGTGCAGCTGGCGGTGCTGGTCGACCGCGGCGGTCGCGAACTGCCCATCCAGGCCAATGTCTGCGCCGCCACCATGAGCCTGCCCGCCAACCAGTCGCTGGAGCTGGCGCGCGACGACGAGGGGCGCTTCCGATTCGTGCTGGAAACCAAGGAAAACTGACGTGCCACGCAACCCCCAGCTGAACAAGAACGGCGAGCTCATCCACCTGCTCTCCACCGAAGGCCTCCCGCGCGACATCCTCACCCACATACTGGACACCGCGTCCAGCTTCGTCAGCGTGAGCGACCGCGAGGTCAAGAAGGTGCCGCTGCTGCGCGGCAAGAGCGTGTTCAACCTGTTCTTCGAAAACAGCACGCGCACGCGCACCACCTTCGACATCGCAGCCACGCGCCTGTCGGCCGATGTCTACACCCTGGACATCGCGCGCAGCTCCACCGCCAAGGGCGAGTCGCTGCTGGACACCATCGCCAACCTCTCGGCGATGGCGGCCGACATCTTCGTGGTGCGCCACAGCGAGTCCGGCGCGCCCTACCTGATCGCCCAGCACGTGGCCCCGCACGTGCACGTGGTCAACGCCGGCGACGGCCGCCACGCGCATCCCACGCAGGGCCTGCTGGACATGTACACCATCCGGCACTACAAGAAGGACTTCACCCAGCTCTCGGTGGCCATCGTCGGCGACGTGCTGCACTCGCGTGTGGCGCGCTCCGACATCCACGCGCTGACCACGCTGGGTTGCCCCGACGTGCGCGTGGTCGGCCCGCGAACCCTGGTGCCCAGCGACCTCTCGCACCTGGGCGTGCGCGTGTGCCACACGCTGGAGGAGGGCATCAAGGGCTGCGACGTGGTCATCACCCTGCGCCTGCAGAACGAGCGAATGAGCGGTGCGCTGCTGCCGTCGAGCCAGGAGTATTTCAAGAGCTTCGGCCTGACCACCGAGCGCCTGCGCTGGGCCAAGCCCGACGCCATCGTCATGCACCCGGGACCGATCAACCGCGGTGTCGAGATCGAATCCGCCGTGGTGGACGGACCGCAGAGCGTGATCCTGCCGCAGGTCACCTTCGGCATCGCCGTGCGCATGGCCGTGCTCGGCATCGTGGCCGGGAACGAGGCATGAGCTTGAGGAAAGAGGCCGCTGCGCGTGCGCTCTGGAGCCCCGCGGTGCGCGGGCTGCACGCCTATGTGCCGGGTGAACAGCCCCAGGGCACAGGCTGGATCAAGCTCAACACCAACGAGTGTCCGTACCCGCCGTCGCCGCGCGTGCTCGAAGCGGTGCGCGAGGCGGCCGACGAACGCCTGCGCCTCTATCCGGACCCCACGGCGCTGGCACTGCGCCAGACCATCGCGGCGCGCTTCGGGCTGACGCCCGACCAGGTCTTCGTCGGCAACGGTTCCGACGAGGTGCTGGCCCACGCGTTCTGCGCCCTGCTGCGCCACGGCCGGCCGGTGCTGTTCCCTGACGTCAGCTACTCGTTCTACCCGGTGTACTGCGCGCTCTACGGCATCGAGCCGCAGCCGGTGCCGCTGGACGAAGCGTTCCGTGTGCGCGTGGCCGACTACCGGCGCGGCAACGGCGGCATCGTGCTGCCCAACCCGAACGCGCCGACGGGCATCGCACTGCCCCTGTCAGAACTGACCCAACTGCTCGAAGCCAACCCCGGCTCGGTGGTGGTGATCGACGAAGCCTATGTGGACTTCGGCGCCGACAGCGCCGTGACGCTGATTCAGCGTTTTCCGCAGCTGCTGGTGGTGCGCACGCTGTCCAAGTCGGCCGCGCTGGCCGGCCTGCGCGTCGGTTTCGCCATGGGCCATGTCTCGCTGATCGAAGCGCTGAACGTGGTCAAGGACAGCTTCAACTCCTACCCGCTGGACCGGCTGGCGCTGGTAGGGGCGCAGGCGGCCATCGAGGACGACGAGCACCTGCAGGCGCTGTCCGCCCGCATCACCGCCAGCCGCCGGTGGCTGGAGCAGCAGCTGGCCGGCATGGGCTTCGACTGCCTGCCGTCGAGCGCCAACTTCCTGTTCGTGCGCCACGCCAGCGCGCGCGCGGCCGACCTTTTCAGCGCCCTGCGCGAGCGCCGCATCCTCGTGCGCCACTTCAAACAGCCCCGCATCGACAACCACCTGCGCATCACCATCGGCACCCAGGCCGAATGCGAAGCCCTGGTCGACGCGCTGCGCCACATCCTGTCCATGTCCCCTTCCGCCGGGGCACCGATCTCCGCACCGATAGGCACACCATGAAGATCCTGATCCAGAACGGCCGCGTCATGGACCCGGCCAGCGGCCGCGACGAGCTGGCCGACATCGCGATTGCGGCGGGCCGCGTCATCGCCATCGGCAAGGTGGCGCCCGACTTTCACCCCAACCGCACCATCGACGCGTCGGGGCTGGTGGTTGCGCCGGGTCTGGTCGACCTGTCGGTGCGCTTGCGCGAACCCGGCCAGGAACACGCCGGCATGCTGGAGAGCGAGATGGCCGCGGCCGTGGCCGGGGGCGTGACCGCGCTGGTCTGCCCGCCCGACACCGACCCGGTGCTCGACGAGCCCGGCCTGGTGGACATGCTCAAGTTCCGCGCCGAGAAGCTGCACCAGTCGCGCGTGTTCCCGCTGGGCGCGCTCACGCGCGGCCTCAAGGGCGAGGTGCTGACCGAGATGGCCGAGCTGACCGAGTCGGGCTGCATCGGCTTCGGCCAGGCCGAGGTGCCGATCGTGAATTCGCAGGTGCTGCAGCGCGCGCTGCAGTACGCCGCCACCTTCGGCTACACCGTGTGGCTGCGCCCGCAGGACTACTGGCTCGGCAAAGGGGTGGCCGCCAGCGGGCCGCTCGCCACCCGCATGGGCCTGGCCGGCGTGCCGGCCGCGGCCGAGACCATCGCGCTGCACACCCTGTTCGAGCTGCTGCGCGGCGTGCACAAGAGCAGCCAGTCGGCCGGCGAGAAGGGCGTGCACGTGCACCTGTGCCGCATCAGCAGCGCCGCCGGCCTCGACCTGGTGCGCCAGGCCAAGGCCGAGGGCCTGCCGGTGAGTTGCGATGTCAGCGTGCACAACCTGCACCTGACCGACGTGGACATCGGCTTCTACGACAGCCGCATGCGCCTGCAACCGCCGCTGCGCCAGCAGCGCGACCGCGAGGCCCTGCGCGCGGGGCTGGCCGACGGCACCATCGACGCGCTGGTGTCCGACCACAACCCGGTGGACGCCGACGCCAAGGTGCTGCCCTTTGCGGAGGCTGAGCCGGGCGCCACCGCGGTGGAACTGCTGCTGGGCCTGGCGGCGAAGTGGGCGCAGCAGGACGGCCTGGGCCTGATGCAGGCGCTGGCCGCGCTCACCAGCGGTCCGCAGACCGTGCTGGGGGGGGCGCTGGGCACGCTGCAGCACAGCGTGGGCCAGATCAGCGTCGGTGGCGCGGCCGACCTCTGCCTGTTCGACCCCAACGCCAGCTGGGCGGTGGCCCCGGCCGCCTTGCGCAGCCAGGGCAAGCACACGCCGTTCGAAGGCCACGAGATGCCGGTGCGGGTGCGCGCCACGCTGGTGGCCGGCCAGGTGGCCTACGAGGCGGCGCGGGCCGTGGCGTGAGCGGCCGGCGTCGTCCGGTCATGGCCGCGGGGTGGCGCATCCTGCGCGCCCTGGGCCACGTGCTGCGCGGCCTGTGGACCATCCGCAGCGAGTTCGGAAAGCTCACGCCCGAGGCCACCGACCTGCTGGTGCGCGAGTGGACCCGGCAGATGCTGGACATCCTGGGTGTCACGCTGCAGGTGCGCGGCACGCCGCCGGCGCACGGCCCCCTGCTGGTGGTGGCCAACCACATCTCCTGGCTCGACATCCTGGTGATGAACGCGGCGCGACCGTCGCACTTCGTGTCCAAGGCCGACGTCAAGGCCTGGCCGGTGATCGGCGCGCTGGTGACCGGCGCGGGCACGCTCTACATCGAGCGCGAGAGCCGTCGCGATGCGATGCGTGTGGTGCACAAGATGGCCGAGCACCTGCGCGGGGGCGACATCCTGTCGGTGTTCCCCGAGGGCACGACCGGCGACGGCCAGATCCTGCTGCCCTTCCACGCCAATCTGATCCAGGCCGCCATCGCGGCCGAGGCTCCCGTGCTGCCGGTGGGGCTGAGCTATGTCGATCCGGTGCACGGCCGGCGACACGACGCGCCGCTGTTCATCGGCGACACCACGCTGCTGCAGTCGCTGTGGAACACGCTGCGCGCCACCGACGTGGTGGCGGTGGTGCACTACGGCGAGCCTCAGCGCGCCCAGGGCCGCGACCGCCGCAGCTGGGCGCAGGACCTGCGCGATGCTGTGACCGCACTGCGCGAGGGCTGATTTTTCTTACTTCGCCTTCGCGCGCGCCAGCATCAGCTCGGTATTGGTCTTGCGGTCGGCGTTGACCTTCTGCACCGCGGGCCGCTCGCCGAGGCGCTTGAGGTAGTCGCGCACCGGAAGGTCCGCCAGCACGTCCTTGCCGTAGATGATCTTGCTGGCGCTGCTCACCAGCGGCAGGTGCACCGCGGCCCCCACGTCGGCCAGCGTGAATTCGGGACCGCCGATGAAGGACGGGAAGCTTGCCAGCTTCGCGAAGGCAGCCACGTTCTTCTCCAGCTGCTGGCCGGCCTTTTCCTTGGCGGCGTCGCTGACCTTGCCACCGAAGAAGGCCTCGGGGTAGAGGTTGCGCGCCACCAGCTCCAGATGCAGCTCGATGAAGCGCAGCAGTTCGCGCGCCTTGGCGGCGGCGAACGCGTCGGCCGGCAGCAGCGGGTGCTCGGGGTACTTCGCCTCCAGGTATTCGAGGATCACGGTCGACTCGCACAGCGGGCCTTCATCGGTCTTGAGGTAGGGCACCTTGCCCAGCGGGCTGGCGGACAGATCGGACTGGCCGACCCAGACCAGTTCTTCTTCGAACGGCACGCCTTTTTCGAGCAGGGCGAGCTTGACCTTGTTGTAGTAGTTGCTGGCTGAGAAGCCGCAGAGGGTGAGCATGGGGTGTCTCCTGAGGGTGGGTCGAACGTCGGCATCGTAGGGCCGCGGGCTGGCCGGCATGCGTCGCCAACCGGACCGCGCTGTTACCATCGCCCGATGCCGTTCCTGCGCCTGCGTCGCCGTTTTGCCGCCTGGCTGGCCATCGTGGCCATGCTGCTGGGTGCGCTCGCGCCGACCATTGCTCAGGCCCGGATGGGCGGCAGCGAGCGGGCCGACTGGCTGGAGATATGCACCACGACCGGCATGGTCTGGGTCCAGGCCGATGCCGGTGAGCGGTCGCAGAAGACCGACGGGCAGCCCTACGGCGCCGATGCCAGCCCGCACTGCCCCTGGTGCACCCTGCACAGCGGGGCCAGCGGCCTGCCACCGGTGCAGGCTGTCACCGTGGTGCCGGTTCCCCCGGCCGAACAGCCGCCCGCGTTCTACCGCGCACCCCTGACCGACACGGTCTGGGCGACCGCCCGCTCCCGGGCGCCCCCGCTGAGCCGCTGAAGTCCCGCGCCGTGGCGCGCCCCCACGCGGGGCCCGCCCTCGCATCCGGCCGGCTTCGCGCCCCCGCGTCCCCTTTCTCGTCCCGTCCCATCCGGCGCCCCGGCGCCATCCCTCGTTCGTCATCCCAGGAGTTCCCATGAAATACCTCATCAGCATCGCCCTCATCGCCGCCTCGGCCGGCGCCCTGGCCCAGTCCTCCGTCGAGATCAAGGACCCTTGGGTCCGCGCCACCGTGGCACAACAGAAGGCCACCGGCGCTTTCATGCAGCTGACCGCCAAGGCCGACAGCAAACTGGTCGAGATCAAGTCACCGGTCGCCGGTGTGGCCGAGATCCACGAGATGGCGATGGACAACAACGTCATGAAGATGCGCCAGGTCCCCGGCCTGGCGCTGCCGGCCGGCCAGCCGGTCGAGCTCAAGCCCGGCGGCTACCACGTGATGCTGCAGGACCTGAAGGCCCAGGTGAAGGAGGGCGACGTGGTGCCGGTCACGCTGGTGTTCGAAGGCAAGGACGGCAAGCGCGAGACGGTGGAGGTCAAGGCCCCGGTCAAGCCGATCGCGGCCATGCAGGGCATGGCCGGCAAGCCCGCGCCGGCCGCCGGGCACAAGCACTGACCACAGGCCGTCGAAGCCTGATGAACCTCCTGTCCTGGCACCACCTGTCCCGGCGCCTGTCGGGCGGCTTGGTGGCCGCACTGATGCTGGCCACGCTGGCGCCCGCGGTGTCGCGCGCGGTGGCCTCGGGTGTCCCGCAGGACAGGCTGAACTGGGTGGCGCTGTGCACCGCGCAGGGCATGCAGTGGGTGCTGGCGAGCGAACTGGGCAGAGGCCCGGCAGCCACGCCGGACAGCGTAGGCGCCACCGCGCTCGATCTCTGCGGCCACTGCACACTCGCCGCCGAGCGCTTTGCACCCCTGCTGCCCGGCAAGCCCTTGACGGCCGCCGGGACGCCGGGCTGGCCCACTCCCTGGTTTCTCTCCACCGAACTCCGTTCCGCCGAGGCGCCGTGCGCCGCGGCGCGCGGTCCTCCGCTCCCGGGCTGATGCACCGGCGGGCCGAGGCCCGCCCCCGTGGGCCAGGGCGCAGCGGAGCACCCGGCCTGGTGAAGTCTGTTTCCGGAGTTGTGATGTCGAATCCCGTGAAGGAACCGGTGCGCCTGTCCGCCGGTCAAGAACTGTTCAAGGCCGGCGCCACCAGCGCCCTGTGGCGTGTGCTCGAAGGCACGGTGCGCCTGGACCGCGAGAGCGGCCCCTCGCGTCTGGCGGTGCTGATCGCACTGCCGGGCGATCTGGTGGGCATCGAATCCTTGTGCGATCAGCCCTGTCCGTTCACTGCCAGCGCCTTCACCGACTGCCGGCTGGCGCCAGTGCCCGTGCCCAGTGAGACCGACCGCGAGTCCCTGCTGCGCGAGGCCCTGTTCCAGCAACAGATGCGCAGCCAGGACATGGCCACACTGCGCACCGGCAACGTGCTCTCGCGGCTGGCCTGCCTGCTTCAGCTCCTGGGCCTGCCCTGGCAGAGCGCCCAGGAGGTCGACGGGGCGCGCGCGGATGCGCTGCGTTCGGCCCTGCCGGCCCTGCGCGAGCTGGCCCAGATGGTGGATGCCCAGGCCGAGACCGTGTGCCGCGGTCTGGCCCAGCTGCTGCCCCCGCGCCGCCGCAAGAGTGGTCCGGTCCGCGCCCATCCGCTGCCCCTGGTGTCGTCGGAGGGGCTTGCGCCCTGGGTGCCGCCGTCCATGGCGGGGGGGGCCCTGTCATGAACCGCCGGCCACTGGGCCGGGCGGTTCCTCACACGCGCAGCAGGCTCAGTCCAGCGTCCCGCCCACGCGCTGCAGATCGCCCCGGCCGCGCCACTGCAGCGCCGTGGCCAGCAGGCCGCGCACGGCGCCCACCTGGGTGTCGAGCGGGAGCGCGAAGGCCCCGGGGCGCTCCGCGACCTGCTCGGGCAGCCAGGGCAGATGCACGAAACCGGCCTGCACGCTGCGCCGCCGCCGCAGGGCGTGCATCAGGCCATAGAACAGGTGGTTGCAGACGAAGCTGCCGGCGCTCAGCGACTCGGCCGCCGACACGCCGTCGGCCTGCAGCGCCGCCACCATCGCCTTGACGGGCAGGCGGCTGAAATAGGCCGTCGGGGCACCCGGTACCACCGCCCGGTCCAGCGGCTGCACGTCTGCGTTGTCCGGGATGCGTGCGTCGTCCCGGTTGACGGCGATGCGCTCCACCGTCACGGCTTCTCGCCCGCCCGCCTGGCCGAGGGCGATCACCAGGGCCGGCCGCTGGGTCGCCAGCGCCTGTTCCAACGCAGCGATGGCCTCGCCGAACACACAGGGCAGCACGAGAGAGGTCACCGGCCAGCCACCGATGTGCTCGCCGTGCAGTGCGTGCGCGACGAGTGCGCTGGGGTTGACGCGTTCGCCACCGAACGGCTCGAATCCGGTGAGCAGGATGGAGGGTGGGGTCCGGGCACCCGCCACGGGGTGCCTCAGCGCAGGTGCACGCCCGGCGCCGGCGGTGTGGTGGCCGAGGCGCCGCGCTCGAAGGTGACGACGTGGTCCACCTCGGCCCGGATGCCGATCCACTCACCGATGGCGTGGTTGTGGTGCGAGGGCACGTGGGTCATCAGCGTCTCGCCGCTGGACAGGCGCAGCGTGTAGAGGAACTCCGAGCCCCGGAAGGCCTTGCGCAGGATCTGCGCCTTCACCGGCGCGGCGTCGTCGTGCACGATGTCGTCGGCGCGCAGCAGCACGTCGCACAGGCCGGCCTCGTAGGCCGTGGGCAGCGGACATTCTTCGACGTCCAGCAGCGCACCCATCGGCGTCTGCACGATGACCTCGCCGGCCACCTGCTGGATCTGCGCCGGGGCGAACACGCCGTGGCCGATGAACTCGGCCACGAAGCGGGTGGCCGGCCGGTGGTAGAGCGCGTAGGCGTCGTCCCACTGGTGCAACCGGCCTTCGTGCATGACGCCGATCAGGTCGCCGATGGCAAACGCCTCCAACTGGTCGTGCGTGACAAACAGGGCGGTCGCGCCGGCCGCCTTGAGGATCCCGCGCACCTCGTGCGCCAGCCGCTCGCGCAGGTCGACGTCGAGGTTCGAGAAGGGCTCGTCCAGCAGCAACAGGCGCGGGCGCGGCGCCAGTGCGCGGGCCAGCGCCACACGCTGCTGCTGGCCGCCGGAGAGCTCGTGCGGGTAGCGCGCCTGCATGCCGTCCAGACCCACCAGCGCCAGCACCTCGGCCACGCGCTGCTCGCGCTCGGCGCGCGGCAATCGGGCGATGCCGAACGCCACGTTGCGGCCGACGTCCAGGTGCGGGAACAGCGCGTAGTCCTGAAACACCATGCCGATGCGCCGCTTCTCAGCGGGCACGTGCAGCGAGGCGTCGCTGACAGTCTCGCTTTCCAGAGTGATGCTGCCGGAGTGGGCCCGCTCAAGCCCGGCCACGGCGCGCAACAGGGTGGTCTTGCCGCAGCCCGAGGGACCGATCAACACGCCGATGTCGCCCGCGCGCAGGCCCAGCGTGACGCTGTCCACCGCGGGGTGGGACGAGCCGGGGTACTGGACGCTGAGCTGGCTGACCTGGAGGAACATGGTGGTCCATTGTAGATAACTACAATTCTCATTTGTGTTGTCCCGCATTACCTCCACCGTTGGTCTGCTGCTGCTGGCCCTGGCGCTGACCTTGCCGGTGCTGGCGCTGCTGGCGTCGTGGTCCCAGTTCGACGCCGCGGCGCGCGAGGTGCTCGCGGAAATGTCGCGCACCGTGTTGCCGGACTACACCGCCACCTCGCTGGTGCTGTGCCTGAGCGTGGCGCTGGGAGTCGCAGTGGTGGGCATGGCCACTGCCAGCGCGGTCACCCTGTTCGACTTCCCGGGGCGGCGCGTGTTCGAGTGGGCGCTGCTGCTGCCGCTGGCCATGCCGGCCTACGTCGTGGCCTACGCCTACACCGACTTCCTGCAGTTCAGCGGCCCGCTTCAGGTGTGGATGCGCGAGAGCTTCGGTCTGCGCGGGCGGGTGTTCCCCGAAATCCGCAACACCGCCGGCGCGGTCTGGGTCTTCACTTTTTCGCTCTACCCCTATGTCTACCTGCTGGCGCGCACGGCGCTGACCGAGCGCGCGGCGCAGCTGATGGAAGCGGCCCGGCTGCTGGGCGCACCGCTGTCGCGCCGCATCCGCGAGGTGGCGCTGCCGCTGGCGCGCCCGGCGGTGGCGGCCGGCGTGGCGCTGGCGCTGATGGAGACGCTGGCCGACTACGGCGTGTCCAGCTACTTCGGCATCCAGACCTTCACCGCCGGGATCTACAAGGCCTGGCTGGCCATGGACATGCCGTTGGCTGCGGCGCAGCTGGCCACCATGCTGCTGGCGCTGGTGGCGCTGCTGCTGTGGCTCGAGCGCCGGGCCCAGCAGCGCATGCGCTTTGCCTCGCTGCGCGGCCAGCGCGCCGGCAGCGCCGATGCGCAGCCGGTGCGCCTGGCAGGGGGCCGGTCGGCGCTGGCCTGGCTGGCCTGCGCGCTGCCCATCCTGTTCGGTTTCGTGCTGCCGGTGCTGTTCATGCTGCGTCCGCTGATCGGTGGCTGGGACGAGCTCCCTTGGACCTCGTTCGTGCAGTGGGCTGGCAACAGCGTGCGCCTGGCCGCCATCAGCGCGGCGGCGGCCACGGTGCTGGCGCTGTTGCTGGCGTTCGCCGTGCGCACCCGGCCCGGCGTGCTGACCCGCGGTGTGGTGCAGCTGGCGGGCCTGGGTTATGCGGTGCCGGGCGCGGTGATCGTGGTCGGTCTGCTGCTGCCGGTGGGCTGGGCGCAGAAGGCCTTCCCCGAGGGCAGCATCGGCTACTGGGTGACAGCGACCGTGCTGGGCATCGTCTGGGCCTATCTGGTGCGCTTCACGGCCGTGTCCTTGCAGTCGGTGCAGAGCGGCTACGCGCGCGTCCCCGCCAGCCTGGACGACTCGGCGCGCATGCTGGGGACTACCGGCGCCGCACTCGCGCTGCGCGTGCACTGGCCGCTGCTGCGGCGCACGACGGCCGCCGCGGCGCTGCTGGTGTTCGTGGACGTGATGAAGGAGCTGCCCGCCACCCTAGTGCTGCGGCCCTTCAACAGCGACACCCTGGCGGTGGTGGCCTACCAGCTGGCGCGCGACGAGCGTCTGGGGGAGGCGGCGCTGCCGGCCCTTACGCTGGTGCTGGTGGGGCTGGTGCCGGTGATCATGCTGTCGCGCACGCTGCGCCAGCGCTGACTGGTACCACCAACAGGAATCGAACCTGTATCTAGCGCTTAGGAGGCGCTCGTTCTATCCATTGAACTATGGCGGCGGCAGAGAGCCCGCATTGTATGTGCGGCGCAGGGCCCGATCAGTCGTAGCGGTGCGTGAAGATCAGGTCGACTGCGTTCTCGGTCCCGGCCCTTGCGCGCAGGGTCAGGCGGCGCGAGAGGTCGTACAGGATGGACACCGTGCTCATGGCGCCGGCCAGGCTTTGTTCATAGCTCAGGTAGAGGTCGCTGGAGAGGCGCTTTCCCAGCGTGAGGGCTGCGCCGGTGGTGGTGCCATCGGCATTGGTGCCCGAGCCCGAGAAGCCGATTTCGTCGATGCCCAGCGTGCGCGCCAGCGCGCCGTCCAGCGGCTCGCCGCCGCTCGAGAGCAGGCGCCGAGCCGCCTGCTGCAGCACGAAGGCCTGGGCACCCGCGGCCGAGGCCGGGCGGCCGAGCACCAGCCAGGCCAGCTTGTCGCCATCGGGCAGGTCCGGGTCGGCGAACAGGGACACGCGCGGGGCCTGGGCGTTGCCACTGAGCTGCACGCCCACGCGCTGGTTGGTGTTCTCCGGCAGCACGCGCACGGCGCGGATGTCCAGCGCCGGATCGTCGTAGGGGCCGGTGAACCGCAGCACGCCCGACTCGATGCGCAGCTTCTGGTCGTAGGCGCGGTAGGTGCCATTGACCGTGCGCACCTCGCCCAGCACCCGCGGCGTCGGCAGGGCGGGCGTGGCGCGCACGCTGAGCTGTCCTTCCAGCCGCGCTTCCAGGCCCTGGCCGCGCACCTCGAATTGCGGCCCCAGGTCCAGTGTGACCGAGACGTCCGGCTGCACGCGCTGGCCGGTGCCGGCGGGCACCGGCAGGTCGCGCGTGCTGCGCACCACCACGTCGTCGCCCAGGCTGGGCGTGCTTTCGTCGGGCAGGATGAACAGGGCCGAGTCGGCCCTGAGCTGGCCGCGCAGCTGCAGCAGGCGGCCGTCCAGCGTGGCGCTGGCATCGCCCGAGAGCGTGAGGCGGCGGTCGGGACGGCTGGAGATCCGCAGCCGCTGTGCCTGCGCCTTCAGCTCGATGTAGGGCTGGCGCAGCAGGCTGCCCGGCACGCTGCGCCACTCGGCCTGGCCGCTGGCTTCCAGCGTGCCGCCGCTGGCCGCGCCCCCCGGGCCCTGAAGACTGAAGCGATCGACGCGGATGCGCTCGCCAGCGAGGGTGGCGCGCAACTGCCCGTTGGTGAACGCGATGCCGTCGACGACGGAGCGCAGCGCCAGCTCGTCGGCCTGCAGGTTGCCGGTCCATGCGGGCGATCCGCGCGTGCCGCCCAGTCGGGCGTCGGCGCTGAGCGTGCCCTGCATGCGCCAGCCGGGCGGCGCCAGCAGCGACCACACGCCGACCTGCGGCAGCCGCACCTGCGCCGAGCCGCTGAGGGGCGCGTTGGCGGGCCACCAGCGTTCGAGCGGGTCGTCGCTGCCCGCGCTCCCGCTGCCGAGTGTGCTGGAGAGGTCTGCGCTGGCCTGGCCCAGGCGCTCGGTGTCCCAGCGCAGCGCCGCCTGCACCCGCCGGTCCTGCACGTTCAGGCTCAGGCGCGCGTCCCGCACCCCGGCCGACAGGGGCGCCTCCGGGCCGCCGTTGCCGCCGTTCCAGCGCAGATCGCCGCTGCGCCGCTGCAGGCTGGCGGCCAGGGTGAGCGTGTCGGCGGCGTTCGCCGGCAGGCGCAGGTCCCAGTCGCCGTCGAGCACCAGGTCGCCGCCGAGGCCGTTCGAGGCCAGAGGGGACGGCGGCGCCTGCCCCAGGGCCGCGAAGGCTTCCAGCCAGGGCAGCGACAGACCCTGCAACCGGCCCCGTGTGTCCAGGGTGTCGGCCTGCCACACCAGACGCTGCCAGTCCAGGGTCAGTGGGGTGTCGGGCGCGGTCGCCGTGCCGGGCAGGGGGCTCAACGCCAGCGCGCCGGTGCCCGCGTCCAGGGCCGGACCCGCGGTCGGGTCCAGGGTCCACGCCAGCCGCAGCGGGGTGGTGTTGGCCAGCCGCCAGCCGGGCACACGGGCCGACGCCGGCTCGGGGCCCAGGCGCAGCTGCAGGCGGGCGAGGTCGAGCCGGCCGCTGGCGAGGGCGATGCCCAGCTGGCCACCGGCGTCCAGGCCCAGGCGCCAGCCTCCGGTGGTGGCAGCGCCGGCGGCGGTGAGGGCGAGGGCGTCCAGCGGGCCGTTGGCGTTCAGCACCACGCCGTCGAGGCGCAGCGGTGCGGCGCCGTCACCGCCCTGCCAGCCGAGACCGGGCAGGTTCAGTGTGGCTTGCAGCCGGGGCGGTGGGACCGAGGCCGGTGTGGACGCTGTGGCGGGTGCCGGCCAGCCCAGCGCGGCCAGGCCGCCCGACCACTGCAGCCGGGCGTTGACGCCGTTGTCGACGCGCAGCCGGTCCAGCGAGGCCAGCGCATCGCGCGCCGACGCGCTCCACACCGGCAGGCTGCGCAGGCCGCGCACCCAGTCGAGCAGGCGGGACGGGTTGTCCAGCCGCGCGCGCAGTTCGCCCTGTCCGCTGCCGTGGGCCGCCTGGCCGTCCCAATCCAGCCGCGCCCCGGGCAGGTCCAGGCCCCAGCGGCCCTGCAGGCTGCGCTGAGCCGGTTCCAGCCGGCCCTGGCCCTGCAGCCGCGCGCCCACCGCAGCCAGCTGCGCCTGCAGGTCGATGGCACCGGCCGGCGCGGGAGCGGGCGCGGCGCGCGCGCTGGCGCTGCCGTCGAGCACGCCGGGTGGCAGGGTGCTCCACAGCCGTGTGGCTTGCACGCCTTTGGCCTGCAGCTCGCCCTGCCAGTCGGTGAGGGCCGTGGCGCCCGCTCCACCCGCCGTGCCCAAGGCGAACGAGGCCTGGCCCTGCAAGGTGCCGCCGCCCAGCCGCGCCTGCAGTGCGCTGACGGTCCAGCGGTCGCCAAGCTGCCGCACGTCGGCCTGCAGTTGCTGCAGTGGCAGGCCGCGCTGGTCGGCGGGGCCCTCGCGGGCGTTGTCCAGCTGCACCCGGGCGCGCCAGCCGTCGCCGTCGGGCTGCGCCTTCAACTGCCCGCTCAGCGCCGTCACCGGCGCGGTGGGCCAGAGCAGGGCGAGGTTGAGCGCGCGCGCGTTCGCGTCGGCGCTGTGCAGGGGCTGGTCGGCCCAGGGCAGGACACGGGCGGTGAGCGACAAGGTGGTGGCGTCCGGACCGGTGGCACCGTCGGCGGGCTGTGCCTGGGCCCGGATGTCGAGCGCCGCGCCCACGCCGGCCAGCGTGCCGCTGACGCTGGCCGCGGCGTGCAACGACAGGGTGGTGCCGTCGGGCACACGGCCGCGCACCTCGCCTTGAAGCGCCAGCGCCAGGGGCAGCGGCGCCTGCGCGCCCAGGTTGAGCTGCCCGCGGTAGCGCCCCTCGGCCCACTGCAGCGAATCGAGTCGCAGCCGGTGCGCGGCGTTCACGCCCGGTGTGTCGGGCAGGGTGGGCGCCTCCGTGGGCGTGGACAGCGCGGCGTAGCGGTAGTGCCCGACGATCTCCGAGGCGCTGAGCGCCTGCCGGCCCGTGAGCTCGAACTGGTCCACCGAGAACCCCAGGCTCAAGGGCAGCGGCAGGCTGAGGTCGGTCGGCGGCTCGCTTGGCGTGGGTGACCGCTGGTCGTCCACCCGCAGGCTGCGGATGGCCAGCGACGGGATGTGCAGGCCCCGGCCGCGCAGCGCGTCGGTCCACAGCGCGTCGCCCCACTGCAGGGACACGCCTTCGGCCTGCACCGAGAAGCCGTCCTGCGACCACCGCAGCGTGCCGATGCGCCCACCGCCGCGCAGGCTGCCTTCGACGCTCTCGGTGTGCAGGCGGCCTGGTGATGCGCTCGCCTGCTGGGTCCAGCGTTCGGCCCAGCCCAGGGCCCGCGCAAGCGAGCCGGGCGTGTCGGCCCAGAGCCAGAGCGCGACCAGCGCTGCGAGCAGCAGCACCAGTGCGCCGCCCGCCAGCCACAGCCCGGTCCGAACCACCGCCCGCATCAGAAACTGAACCCCACGTTGAGGTGGACGCGCAGGCGCTTGGGCCCCAGGCCGTAGGCCAGGTCCAGCTGCAGCGGCCCCACCGGGCTGTTGTAGCGCAGCCCGGCACCCACGCCCACCTTGGGGCTGGTGTGGGCGGGTTGGTTGGTCACGATGCCGGCGTCGGCAAAGAGCACGCCTTCCCAGTCGGTGCGCACGCCGCCGCGCCAGATCGGGCGCTGCCATTCGAAGCTGGCCACCGCCATGTAGCGCCCCGGCGCGACGCTGCCGTCGGCCTGGGGCACGCCGATGTCGCGCAGGCCGTAGCCGCGCACCGTGTTGTCGCCGCCGGTGAGGAACAGCTGCGTGTCGGGGATGCGGGCGGTGGTGTCGGCCAGCAGCGCGCCACCCTGCAGCCTCAGGGCGAGCCGGCCGTTGCGGCTGGGCGGCGGGGAGGTGCCGGGCTCCATGGGCGCCGTTCCGAGGCTGGGCAGGCGGTCCAGTGGCCAGTACGCCAGCCAGCGCGCCTGTGTGCTCAGAAACGGCTTGCGTTCGCTGCCCAGCGTGGTGCCGGCGCCCAGCGTCAGGCCCAGGCCGTACCCGCTCTGAGGGAAAGGCAACTGGTCGAAGCGGCGCCAGGTCCAGCCGTAGTTGACCGACACGGCCGCCTCGTTGCCGTCCGATGAAAGGCTGGCGAGCGCGGTGTTCACCGTGCGGGCGCGGTCGTACTGGACGAAGTAGCGCCGGTCCATGCGCGGGCTGTTCTGTGCCTTGCCCAGGCTCAGTCGCAGGCTGGAGACGGTGCTGTCGCCGTCGATCTGCCGCGCCAGGCGCCCGCCCGTGAGCCAGTGCCAGCCATCGTCCTCGACGGGCGCGCTCCAGTCGGTGGACAGCAGCTGGTCGTTGCGTTCGAGTTGCAGCTTGCTGCGCGCCTGCCAGCCCAGGAGGGGCATGCGCAGGTGCTGGTGCTCGGCCGAGAGGCGCGGTCCGTTGTTGGTGCTGCCGCCGATGCCCAGCACCACCTTCTGCAGCGGTGCCTCGCGCACCTGCACCACCACCGGCGCCGGGGTGCCGGGCTCACCCGCTTGATCCAGATCCACATAGGCGAACACCGAGCTGTAGTAACCGGTGTCGGCGATGTGCTGCTGCGCGTCCTGCAGGCGCGAGAGGCTGTAGTCGGCACCCGGGCGCAGGCCGGCCAGCCGCACCAGGCGCTCGACCGTGCGCGGGTCGTAGCGTTCGGCGCCCTCCACCCGCACGTCGCCGATCTGCACCGGTGCGCCGGAATCGAGTTCGATGTGCCAGTGCGCGGCATGGCCGATGGCGTCGATGTCGCTCAGGCTGTTGGCGATGCGCGCGCGCGGGTAGCGCTCGCTGCTGAGCAGGCGCAGGGTGTCCGACTTGGTGCGGTCCCAGGCCGCCTGTGAAAAAGTCTGTCCCACCGCCTGCTGGCTGCGGCGGCGCACGGTCTCACGCTGTTCCTCGGACCCTGCGTGGCTGGCGATGTCGCCGCTGAAATAGACCGCAGAGGACGTCACCCGGGTGGCCCGGCCGGGTTCGATGCGGATCAGCACCTCGCCCAGCGCCGGGCCGCCCGGCCGGCGGGTGACCTCCACCTCGGAAGAAAAGAAGCCCTGCGTGCCCAGCAACTGCCGCAGGTTGTCGGGTGCGGCAAGCAGCAGGCGGTCGAGCTCCCCGCTGTCGAGGTCCGTCAGGTGGCGGTAGCGCTGCAGCTCGATGTGGCGCAGGAGGAAGGCCTGCAGATCACCCGGCGCCTGCAGCGTGATTGCGAAACGCTCAGGCGCAGTGCGGGCGTCGCTGGTCTCCGGCGGGCCGCCGTGCCCGGGCTCCGCCGCCTGCAGCGGCAGGCCCGGGAGCAGCAGCGACAACAGACAAAAAAGCCGTGTGGAAGCCACACGGCGCCGGGGGGTGAGGGTCATGCAGGCTTATTTCGAGAGCATTCTCATCGTGTCTTCCAGCCCCTTGAGGGTCAGCGGGAACATGCGCTGCCCCACGAGTTGCTGGACGATGCTGATGCTCTGTCGATACTGCCACACGCCCTGAGGTTCCGGGTTGATCCAGGCGAATTTCGGGAACGCGTGTGTGAGCCGTTGTAACCACTCCGCGCCCGCTTCCTCGTTGTTGTATTCCACGCTGCCACCGGGCTGCAGGATCTCGTAGGGGCTCATGGTGGCGTCGCCCACGAAGATCAGTTTGTAGTCCTTGTTGTACTTGCGGATGATGTCCCAGGTCGGGAACTTTTCGGCGTAGCGGCGCTTGTTGTTCTTCCACATGTAGTCGTAGACGCAGTTGTGGAAGTAATAGAACTCCAGGTGCTTGAACTCGGCCTTGACGGCGGAGAACAGCTCCTCGACGCGCTGGATGTGTTCGTCCATCGTGCCGCCCACGTCCATCAGCAGCAGCACTTTCACGTTGTTGTGCCGCTCCGGAATCATCTTGATGTCCAGCCAGCCGGCGTTGGCGGCGGTCGCGCGGATGGTGTCGGGCAGGTCCAGCTCCAGATCGTGCCCCTCGCGCGCGAACTTGCGCAGGCGGCGCAGCGCCACCTTGATGTTGCGCGTGCCCAGCTCCTGCGTGTCGTCATAGTCGCGGTAGGCGCGCTGGTCCCAGACCTTCACAGCCGATTTGTTGCCACCCTTGCCGCCGATGCGGATGCCTTGCGGGTTGTGGCCGCCGTGGCCGAAGGGCGAGGTGCCGCCGGTGCCGATCCACTTGCTGCCGCCCTCGTGCCGTTCCTTCTGCTCTTCAAGCCGCTTCTTCAGCGTCTCCATCAGCTCGTCCCAGTCCATCCTGGGCGCGTTGGCCTTCTGCTCGTCGGAGAGGATGCGCTCCATCTCCTGGCGCAACCAGTCGGCGGGGATGGGCTTGCTGAAGTCCGCGATCATCTCCACGCCTTTGAAGTAGGCCGCGAAGGCGCGGTCGAACTTGTCGAAGTGCTTCTCGTCCTTGACCAGCGCGGTGCGGGCCAGGAAGTAGAAGTCGTCCATGGTGCAGGCCTCGGGGTTGGTCGGCCCGACCACGTCCGCTTTCAGCGCTTCGAGCAGCGTCAGGTACTCCTTGACCGAGACCGGCAACCTGGCCCCGCGCAAGGTGTAGAAGAAGTCGATCAGCATGTGAATCCTCCGTCGGACCTCAGTCCTTGCCGGCATTGGCCGCCCGCCAGCGCCGCGCAATCTGCAGGCCCAGCCCGCCGCCGAGGCCGATCGCCACGATGGCGCCGATACTGCCGCCGCCGTAGCCATCCGCGAACAGGTCGAAGCCCAGCACCCGCGCGATCCAGAAGGCCGCGAGCGCACCACCGACGAAACCGACGGCGTCGGACAGACCTTCCTTGAGCAGGCGGGATGTGTCGCTCATGACGTTGACGGCTTCTTACTTGTTGTATTCGCCGCTGCAGTAGGGGTCGTACGGCTGGGAGCCATCGCTGCGCTTGGGTTTGTCGCAGCGCCCGCCACTTGCAGGGCTTGAGCAGGCCGAGACCAATGCCAAAAGCGCGGCGATGCAGGCAATTTTTTTCATCATGGGACTTGATCCTCCTTCACCGGTTCCTCTGGTTCATGAACACCAGCTTTTCGAACAGCGTCGTGTCCTGCTCGTTCTTGAGCAGGGCGCCCACCAGCGGCGGGATCGACACCTTGTTGTCTGCGCTCTGCAGCGCATCGAGCGGGATGTCCTCGGCCATCAGCAGCTTGAGCCAGTCCAGCAGTTCGCTGGTGCTGGGCTTCTTCTTCAGTCCGGGCAGGTTGCGCACGTCGTAGAAGGTCTTCATCGCTGCCGTCAGCAGCTCGTCCTTGAGCCTGGGGAAGTGCACATCCACGATCTTCTTCATCGTGTCGGCATCGGGGAACTTGATGTAGTGGAAGAAGCAGCGGCGCAGGAAGGCGTCGGGCAGTTCCTTCTCGTTGTTCGAGGTGATGAACACCAGGGGGCGGTGCTTGGCCTTGATGAGTTCGCGCGTCTCGTAGCAATAGAACTCCATGCGGTCGAGCTCGCGCAGCAGGTCGTTGGGGAACTCGATGTCGGCCTTGTCGATTTCATCGATCAGCAGGGCGACCGGCTGATCCGCGGTGAATGCCTGCCAGAGCACGCCCTGCACGATGTAGTTGCGGATGTCCTGCACGCGCTCGGCGCTGTCGGCGGTGTTGAGCTGGCTGTCTCGCAGGCGGTTCACCGCGTCGTATTCGTACAGGCCCTGCTGCGCCTTGGTGGTGCTCTTGATGTGCCACTGCAGCAGCGGCATGTCCAGCGCCTGTGCCACCTCCTCGGCCAGCATGGTCTTGCCGGTGCCCGGTTCACCCTTGACGAGCAGCGGGCGCTTGAGCGTGATGGCGGCGTTGACCGCCAGCATCAGGTCTTGCGTGGCGACGTAGTTTTCAGAGCCTTGGAACTTCATGGAGGAGCGGGGGAATGGGCGGTGGATGGGCCTGTGGGTCAGGGTTATCAATAAGCCGTTGTTGATGGTCGAGTCTATATAATCGTTGGTTGATTTTTATCAATCGTCCACTTCATTGTGCTTGCAAAATGATCCAACTGCTGCCTACGTTCGCCCGTACTGTTGTCGCCGCTGCGACCCTTCTTGCAGCGGTTTCGGCTGCCCAGGCGCAAGGCGTGACCGGTTCGGCCGAAGCCGGTCAGAAGAAGGCTGAAATGTGCATCGGTTGCCACGGCATCGCTGGCTACCAGAACAGCTTCCCCGAGATCCACAAGGTTCCCAAGATCTCGGGCCAGTCCGACAAGTACATCGTCTCCGCGCTGACCGCCTACAAGAAGGGCGACCGCAAGCATCCGTCCATGCGCGGCATCGCCGGTTCGTTGAGCGAGCAGGACATGGCCGATCTGGCCGCGTTCTACTCGGCCCAGGCCGGTGCGACCCCCGCCGACACCCCGAAGACCGCAAACACCGCGGCCGCCGCCCTCATCCAGAAGGGCGCTTGCGCCTCCTGCCACGGCGCCAACTTCGCCAAGCCCATCGATCCGAGCTATCCCAAGATCGCCGGCCAGCACGCGGACTACCTCTACGTCGCGCTCAAGTCCTACACGGTCGAAGGCAACAACGTGGTCGGCCGTTCCAACGGTGTGATGGCGGGCATCGCCAAGCAGTTCAAGCCCGCCGAGATGCGCGAAATCGCCAAGTACCTGGGTTCGCTGGACGGCGACCTGCAGACGGTGCCGCAGTCGCGCTTCCGCTGACCTCTGCCCGCCCATGAAAAGGCCGCTCCGTGAGCGGCTTTTTTTTCAGTCCTGGGTGGCGCGGCGCCGCACCTGGTCGATGTAGGCCTGCCCGTCGGGCGGGCGGCCCGAGCGCTGGCTTTCCCAGATCATGCGGCCCAGGCATTCCATGACCTCGTGGTGGGCGGCGTGCAGGTCGCCGCGGCGCGCGGTCAGCAACTCCACCGCCTGGCGGATGCCGGGGGGTTGGTCGATGCTGCACTGTTCGCTGATCGACAGGTGCATCGACAGGTGAAGGAAGGGGTTTTCCTGGCCGCCGTCGCCGGGCGTGCCCATCCGGTCCAGTGCGGCATCGACATCCGAAAGGGTGGGGTGGTACTCCGGGTGCTCGGCGATCCACTGGCCGGCCAGCATCTCGATGGCCTCCATGGCCTCGCCGGACTGTTGCTTGGTGTGCACGGCACAGAAGAAGCGCCGGACATCGGCTTGAGACGGACTGAACATGGATGCATTATCCTGCATGTTTTTCGAGGAGACACACCATGCCACAGGCATTCATCTGCGACGCCATCCGCACCCCTTTCGGCCGCTACGGCGGCGCACTTTCTTCGGTCCGCACCGACGACCTCGGCGCCGTTCCGCTGCGGGCCCTGATGGCACGCAATCCGAACGTCGACTGGGGAGCCGTCACCGACGTGCTCTACGGCTGCGCCAACCAGGCCGGCGAGGACAACCGCAACGTCGCCCGCATGAGCGGCCTGCTGGCCGGCCTGCCACTGGAGTTGCCGGGCGCCACCATCAACCGTCTGTGTGGCTCGGGCCTGGACGCGGTGGGGACGGCCGCTCGTGCCATCAAAGCCGGTGAAGCGGGCCTGATGATCGCCGGTGGCGTCGAGAGCATGAGCCGCGCCCCCTTTGTCATGCCCAAGGCCGAGAGCGCCTTCAGCCGCAGCAACGCCGTCTACGACACCACCATCGGCTGGCGCTTTGTCAACAAGCTGATGAAGGCCCAGTACGGCGTCGATTCGATGCCCGAAACGGCCGAGAACGTCGCGACCGATTTCAAGATTGAGCGCGACGCACAGGACCGTATGGCCCTGGCCAGCCAGATGAAGGCCGTGGCCGCGATCATGGCCGGCCACCTGGCGCGCGAGATCTGCGCCGTGAGCATCCCGCAGAAGAAAGGCGACCCGGTCGTCGTCGACACCGACGAGCACCCGCGCGAGACCAGCCTGGACGCGCTGGCCAAACTCAAGGGCGTGGTACGGCCCGATGGCACGGTGACGGCCGGTAACGCCAGTGGCGTGAACGACGGCGCTTGCGCCCTGCTGCTGGCCGATGAGGCCACGGCCGCGAAACAGGGCCTGACACCGAAGGCACGCATTGTGGGCATGGCCACCGCGGGCGTGGCGCCGCGCATCATGGGCATTGGCCCGGCGCCGGCCACGCAGAAGCTGCTGGCACAGACCGGACTCACGCTGGAGCAGATGGACGTGATCGAGCTCAACGAAGCCTTCGCCGCGCAGGGACTGGCCGTGCTGCGCATGCTGGGCCTGCAGGACACCGATGAGCGCGTCAACGCCTGGGGCGGCGCCATCGCGCTGGGCCACCCGCTGGGCGCCAGCGGAGCGCGCCTGGCCACCACGGCCGTCAACCGCCTGCACGCCACCGGCGGGCGCTACGCGCTGTGCACCATGTGCATCGGCGTGGGCCAGGGTATTGCGCTGATCCTTGAGCGCGTGTGAGCGCGCTGCCCCTGATCACCGACCCGTTTTTCTACGTGGTCTCGATTCCGGCGGTGCTGCTGCTGGGCGTAAGCAAGAGCGGATTTGGCGCGGGCTTTGGCTCGCTTGCGGTGCCGATGATGGCGCTGGCCGTGAGCGTGCCGCAAGCCGCGGCGATCCTGATGCCGGTGCTGCTGGTGATGGACCTGCTGGGCATGGCGGCCTTCCGCAAGGACGTGGACCGCGCCCTGCTGAAGTTCCTGCTGCCCTTTGGGCTGGCCGGCGTTGGGGTGGGCACCCTGATGTTTCGTGCGCTGGACGCCCGGGTGGTCGCGGGGGTGGTGGGACTGGTGACGCTGCTCTTCCTGGCGCAGCGCCTGCTGTTTCCCCCCCGCGCCGACAGCCCGCCGCCGCCGAAGTGGCTGGGGGCCGTCCTCACGGCCACTTCGGGTTTCACCAGCTTCATCGCCCACGCCGGTGGGCCGCCGATCAACGCCTACGTGATCCCGCTGAAGCTCCGGCCGGTGCTGTTCACCGGCACTATGGCCTTTTTCTTTTTCTTCATCAACCTATCCAAGTGGGTGCCCTACGCCTGGCTGGGCCTGCTGGACTGGCGCAACATGGCCACCTCGCTGGCACTGCTGCCATTCGCACCCATCGGTGTGTGGGTCGGTGTGCGCATCGCGCACCGCATCAACCAGGTGCTGTTCTACCGCATGGTCTATGCGGGCATGTTCCTCACCGCTCTCAAGCTGTTGTGGGATGCACGCCCGTTAACATAGCCGGCGTTCCATGCGCCCGAGGAGGTCCGTATGCCGGTGGTGGTGATCGCAAATCCGAAGGGAGGGGTGGGCAAATCCACCCTGTCGACCAATGTGGCCGGCTACCTGGCCAGCCGCGGCCACGCCGTGATGCTGGGCGATGCCGACCGCCAGCAGTCCTCGAAGCTCTGGCTGGGCCTGCGGCCCGCCGCCGCACGCCCGATTCTCAGCTGGGACGTCTCGGGCGACCACGTGGGCAAGCCGCCCAAGGGCACCACCCACGTGGTGCTGGACACGCCCGCCGGCCTGCACGGCGCGCTCGCCAAGGACGCGCTGCGGCACGCCGACAAGGTGCTGGTGCCGCTGCAGCCGAGCATCTTCGACATCTACGCCACGCGCGCGTTTCTCGACGAGCTGGCGCAGTCCAAGCATGCGGGCCATCTGCAGGTGGGTATCGTCGGCATGCGGGTCGATGCCCGCACGATTGCGGCCGACAAGCTGCACGAATTCGTCAACGGGCTGGGTCTGCCGGTGCTGGGCTACCTGCGCGACACACAGAACTACATCCATCTGGCCGCGCGCGGACTCACCCTGTTCGACGTGGCGCCCGGTCGGGTGGAGAAGGACCTGGAGCAGTGGCGCGACATCTGCGACTGGCTGGACCGTTGACCGTGACCGGCGCCGTGACTGTCGCGGTGCCGACAGCGCCCCGCGGGGTCCCGGCCCTAGAGTCGTCGTCCATGAGACGCTTTGACACCCTCGACGAACTCGCCGCCTGTGTGGGACAGGAAGTGGCCACCAGCGACTGGGTCACCGTGACCCAGGAGCAGGTCAACCGCTTCGCCGACGCGACCGGTGACCACCAGTGGATCCATGTGGATGTGGAGCGCGCCCGCGCGGGTCCCTTCGGTTCGCCGATTGCCCACGGCTTCCTGACCCTCTCGCTGCTGCCGGTGTTCTTTGATTCGGCGTTCGAGATCCGCCAGGGCGGCATGGGTGTCAACTACGGGCTTAACAAGGTGCGTTTCACCGCACCGGTGCCGGTGGGCAGCCGCCTGCGGGCGCGCATGACCCTGCAGTCGGCCACGCCGATCGAGGGCAACGGTTTGCAGATGGCGTGGTCGGTGGCCGTCGAGCGCGAGGGAGTCGAGAAGCCGGTGTGTGTGGCCGAGGCCCTGGTGCGGCGCTATCCCTGAGCTGTGATCAACGGATGCGCCCCAGCTGGCGCGCATCGACCCAGCCCTCGAACACCGCCAGCAGGGCATTGATGCGCTCGGCCGCCACCGTCTGGCTGGTGGCCTGGGAGATGAGCTGGTAGGCGTCGTTGCGCAGCAGCCAGAGGTCCTGCACGGTCTGGGTGTGCTCGATCTTGTGCCGCAGGCGGTGTACTGAAATGCCGTCGCAGTCCGCCACGGTCTGCAGCAGGGCGGAACGGATCACCTGGAGATCTTTCAGGCTCGGCACAGCCCTCGCGCCCTTTCCGGGAGCGGCCTTGCCTTTGAAGAGCCTGGTCAGCGTCGCTATCAAGAAAACCTCCGGATTGCCCGCAGGGACGGGGCGTCTTCAGAAGAAGCAAAAGGGGAACACGTCGCCCGGGGCGACGGGCGAAGAACTCCGCGTATTGTGGGCGACCCCAGCCCAAAAATGTGGGGGACTTCCCTCAGTGTGAAAGTGACATGCATCACGGTTTTGTCTCTCCGAAACCCTGTTGACGCCAGGCTTCGTAAACAAGTACCGCCACGGCGTTGGACAGGTTCAGGCTGCGCTGGCCTTCTCGCATTGGAAGACGCAACTGGCGTTCCGGAGCGAAATCCTCGCGCACGCTGGCGGAGAGACCTTCGGTCTCGCATCCGAAGACCAGCCAGTCTCCTGGCATGAAGCGCTGGGCATGGGCCTGCGCCTGCCCTCGGGTGGTGAGCGCGAACATGCGCTCACGGTCGGGCCGGGCGGTGTCGAGGAACTGTGTCCAGCCGGGGTGGCGCTGGACGCTGGCGTATTCGTGGTAATCGAGTCCGGCGCGACGCATCTGCTTGTCGTCCATCGAGAACCCCAGGGGCTCGATCAGGTGCAGACGGCATCCCGTGTTGGCACACAGGCGGATCACATTGCCGGTGTTGGGCGGGATCTGCGGTGTGACCAGAACGACGTGGAACATGAGGCGAGGCGCGGCATTCAACGCTGTGGCCGGTGGTCCGGCCTTGTCCTTTACCCCCTTGGTGGGCGCGATCATAAGCGCATATCGCGAGGTGTCAGGGCGGGGTCCTTCCGTCCTCTGCGCCCTGCGGAGTCCGTGCCAGGACCAGCGCCCGCACCTCGATCGCACCCGCCTGTACAAGCGCGCGCCCCGCATGGTGCAAGGTGGCGCCCGTGGTGCGCACGTCGTCGATCAGCACCACCCGCTTCCCGGCCAGGCCAGACGCATGGAGCGGATGGGCCACGAATGCGCCCTGCAGATTGCCCAAGCGCTGCGCGCGCGGCAGGTGATGCTGGTCCGGCGCGTCACGAAGGCGCACCAGGGCTTCTGCCATGGCCAGGAGGCCGGTTCGCCGGCCGATCACACGGCACAGCTCCCAAGCCTGGTTGTAGCCCCGTTGGGCCAGTCGCGCCGGGGTCACGGGCACCGGTACCAGCAACATGTCCGGTGCAAGGAAATCCTGCCGGGTGGCGCATTGCACCATGAGGTCTCCGAGCGGTGCGGCCCAGCCCGATTCCCCGCGAAACTTGAAGCGACCAATCAGTCCGTCCCAGGGAAAGCGGTAGTCCACGGCGGCCAGACAGCGCTGCACGGACGAGGGCTCGGTCGCGGTCAGGCATTCAGCGCACAAAGATGCACTTTCGGTCAGCAGTTGCGCGCAGCGCCCGCACCGTCCCAGTGACGGCGCATGGCGCAGACGGCACGCCGCACAGACCGGTTCCGCCGGCCAACTGCCGCAGACCTGGCAGATGGCGGGCGGCCCGGGCAGCCGGTCCAGCAAGGCGGTCAGAACTCCCATGCGGCCAATATACTGTCGCGCCCGCACCTACCAGGCTGCCCACCGACTCCCGTGACCACCTTGACCGAAGAAACACCCGTGCCCGGGCTCGACCCCGTCGCGGCGCGGCGCTGGCTCCTTCGTGAGCACGCGACCAGTCCCTGGCTGAACGAAGAGGTGGCGCGGCGCATGATGGACCGCCTGCAGTGGTTCAGGGAGCCTCCGGCCAGCTGGCTGCACTGGGAGCCCTTGGTGGGCGGGCTGGAGGCGCATCGCAGCCTGACTGAGCGATTGCCGCAGGCGCGCTGCCTGGTGTCCGCGGAAGACCCGCGCGTGCCGGGGCGCTTACAGGGCCGGGCGGGACGGTCCCTTCGCTCGCTGTTGGGGTGGGGGAGTTCCCGCGCACCCGCTGTCGCCGGTCCGGACGCACGAGTGTCGATGTTGTGGGCCAACATGGTTCTGCACCAGGAGTCCCGTCCCCAGTCCCTGTTGCGCCGCTGGCACGGGCACATCGACGTGGGCGGGTTTCTGATGTTCTCCTGCCTCGGCCCCGACAGCTTGGGCGAGCTGCGGGCGGTCTACCAAGAGCAGGGATGGCCGCCGCCGGCCCACAGCTTCACCGACATGCACGACTGGGGAGACATGCTGGTGCAGGCGGGGTTTGCAGAGCCCGTGATGGACATGGAGCGCATCGTGCTGACATACAGCAGCGCGGCTGCCATGCTCGACGAGTTGCGTGGCTTTGGGCGGAACCTGGCCGCGGTCCGTTTCCGCTCCCTGCGGGGGCGCGGCTGGCGCACGCGTCTCGAGTCGACGCTCGAGCGACACGGTCCGCGCGACGGGCAAGGGCGGCTGACTCTGGGGTTCGAGATCATCTACGGGCACGCGTTCAAGTCGGCGCCCCGTCCCAGGCAGGGAGAGAGCCAGTCGGTTTCGGTCGACGAGATGCGGGCCATGCTCAGAAACCGGCGCGCTTGACCGACCGGCGAAGGGCCGCAAGGATGCCGTGCAGCGGGCGGCGGGCGGTTTCTGGTCGCTACAATTGACATAAATCAAACTCTGCTCGCCGTTTTTTCGGCAGGCGTGATCCCTTGTCGGACGCTCCGGGCGGTTCCATGGGGGCCGGAGATGCAACATGTACCGCCTTGCAAGCGTGACCGCAGACGGGACCCACTGGGTGCTGCGGCGCAACTGCTCGGTCACGCCTCGCCAGCTGGGGGCGATGTACGGGTTGCTGAGCGTGCTGTCCCTGGTGGTGGCCGGGTTCTTCTGGACCCACGGTGCCTGGATGGTGTTGCCGTTCTCCGTGCTGGAGCTGGTGGCGGTGGGTGTGGCCTTTCTGGCCTATGCCCGCCATGCGACCGATGGCGAGCACATCTGCGTGAGCCGCGGCCGGCTGGTGGTGGAGCGGGAGGACGCCGGGCGCTTGCTGCGGGTCGAGTTCGCCGGCCATGCCGTCAGTGTGGACGCACCGTCTGGTCTCCAGTCGCTGGTGACGGTTCGGGGTGAAGGGCGTTCGGCGGAAGTCGGACGGTATGTGAGGGCCGAATTGCGGCCGGTGCTGGCCCAGGAAATCAGGCGGGCATTGAGAGAGTCTTGAAGCTGGTGTGGGTATTCCCTGAGAGGGCGTTCAGGGTGTTTTTGGTCTAATTGGATTGATATAAATCAATACTTATATTTGAGGCGTTCAACGTGAGTACGACAAGACAGATGGGTGATTTCCTGCGCCAGCGTTCCGGTGGCCTGCGTGCGACGACTTCTGCCTGGATTCTGGGCTCCTCGGTCTGGCTGGCCGAGGCCGCCCATGCGGTGAACGACCTGCCTGGTGGTCCGGCGGTCAACCAGCTCAACTTTGCCCCGCCCGCGACCAAGATCGCGGAAGAGCAGCACTGGCTGCACTGGTTCATGATGGTCATCTGCTCGGTCATCTTCGTGGTGGTGTTCGGGGTGATGTTCTATTCCATCCTCAAGCACCGCAAGTCGGTGGGGCACAAGGCGCAGGTGCTGCCCGAGCCGATCTGGGTTGAGCTGGGCTGGACCATCGTGCCGCTGCTGATCGTGATCGGCATGGCGCTGCCCGCCACCAAGGTGCTGGTGGCCCAGAAGGACACCACCAACAGCGACCTGACCATCAAGGTCACGGGCATGCAGTGGAAGTGGGGCTACGACTACATCAAGGGCGAAGGTGAGGGCATCGGCTTCCTGTCCACCCTGGATACCAGCCACCGCGAGATGTCCAACAGCGGCAAACCGTCTGCCACGGACGACTACCTCCTGAAGGTGGACAACCCGCTGGTGGTGCCCGTGGGCAAGAAGGTGCGCATCATCACCACGGCCAACGACGTGATCCACGCCTTCATGGTGCCGGCTTTCGGCATCAAGCAGGACGCCATCCCGGGCTTCGTGCGCGACACCTGGTTCCGCGCGGAGAAGACCGGCGACTTCTACGGACAGTGTGCCGAGCTGTGCGGCAAGGAACACGCCTACATGCCCATCCACGTCAAGGTGGTGACCGCCGAGGAGTACACGAAGTGGGTCGAGGGTGAGAAGAAGAAGATGGCCGCTGCCGCGGACGATCCGTCCAAGGTCTGGAACCTGGCCGATCTGGTCAAGCGTGGCGAGTCGGTCTACGCAGCCAACTGCGCGGCCTGCCACCAGGCCAATGGCAAGGGCGCAGGCCCGATCAAGCCGCTGGATGCCTCACCCATCGTGCTGGACGCCGACAAGTCCAAGCAGATCGCCGTCCTGCTCAACGGTGCCAACAACGGGGCCATGCCGGCCTGGAAACAGCTGTCCGACACCGAAATCGCGGCCGTGATCACCTACACCAAGAACAGCTGGTCCAACAAGACCGAACAGATCGTGCAGCCCGCCGACATCGTCGCGGCCCGCAAGTGACGCGGACCCAGAACAGATTCAAATTTCCAAGGACTAGAACATGAGTGCAGTACTGGATCCCCACGACGCTCACGCGCACGACCACGATCACCACGCACCCGCCGGCTGGCGCCGCTGGGTGTATGCGACCAATCACAAGGACATCGGTACGCTGTACCTGCTGTTCGCTTTCACCATGCTGATGGTGGGTGGCGTGCTGGCGCTGCTGATCCGAGCCGAGCTCTTCCAGCCGGGTCTGCAGCTGGTCAACCCCGAGCTGTTCAACCAGCTCACCACCATGCACGGCCTGATCATGGTGTTCGGCGCCATCATGCCGGCCTTCGTGGGCTTCGCGAACTGGATGATCCCGCTGCAGATCGGCGCATCCGACATGGCCTTCGCGCGCATGAACAACTTCAGCTTCTGGCTGATGATCCCCGCCGCCATCATGTTGGTCGCGTCCTTCTTCATGCCTGGCGGCGCTCCCGCGGCCGGCTGGACGCTGTACGCCCCGCTGACCCTGCAGATGGGCCCCTCGATGGACGCCGGCATCTTCGCGATGCACATCCTCGGCGCGTCTTCCATCATGGGCTCGATCAACATCATCGTCACCATCCTGAACATGCGCGCGCCCGGCATGACGCTGATGAAGATGCCGATGTTCTGCTGGACCTGGCTGATCACCGCCTACCTGCTGATCGCCGTGATGCCCGTGCTGGCCGGCGCGATCACCATGACGCTGACCGACCGCCACTTCGGCACCAGCTTCTTCAACCCCGCTGGCGGCGGTGACCCGGTGATGTATCAGCACATCTTCTGGTTCTTCGGCCACCCCGAGGTTTACATCATGATCCTCCCGGCCTTCGGCATCGTGAGCCAGGTCGTGCCCGCCTTCGCGCGCAAGAAGCTGTTCGGTTACGCCTCCATGGTGTACGCCACCGGCTCCATTGCCATCCTGTCCTTTGTCGTGTGGGCCCACCACATGTTCACCACCGGCATGCCGGTGACGGGCCAGCTGTTCTTCATGTACTCGACCATGCTGATCGCCGTGCCCACGGGCGTGAAGATCTTCAACTGGATCGCCACCATGTGGAAGGGCTCGATGACATTCGAAACTCCGATGATGTGGGCAGTCGGCTTCATCTTCGTGTTCACCATCGGTGGCTTCACCGGCCTGATCCTGTCGATGGCGCCG
This sequence comes from Hydrogenophaga pseudoflava, assembly GCF_031020795.1. Lineage (GTDB taxonomy): Bacteria > Pseudomonadota > Gammaproteobacteria > Burkholderiales > Burkholderiaceae_C > Hydrogenophaga > Hydrogenophaga pseudoflava_A. Next base: position 294,144 of record NZ_JAVHJP010000003.1, on the reverse strand, counting down.
ATTGACATCAACTTCCAGGACACCTACTACGTGGTGGCCCACTTCCATTACGTGCTGGTGGCCGGTTCGCTGTTCGCCATGTTCGCCGGCATCTACTACTGGCTGCCCAAGTGGACCGGTGTGATGTACAGCGAGACCCGTGGCAAGCTGCACTTCTGGTGGTCGATGATCTCATTCAACATCACCTTCTTCCCGATGCACTTCCTGGGGCTGGCCGGCATGCCCCGCCGCTATGCCGACTACCCGATGCAGTTCGCCGATTTCAACGCCGTTGCCTCTGTCGGTGCGTTTGCCTTCGGTCTGGCGCAGGTGTATTTCTTCCTCTTCGTGATTGTTCCCGCGATGCGCGGCATCGGCCCCAAGGCGGTGCAGAAGCCCTGGGACGGCGCCGAAGGTCTGGAATGGGAAGTGCCGTCGCCGGCGCCGTTCCACACCTTTGAAAACCCGCCCAAGCTGGACGCCTCCGCCACCAAGGTGATCGGCTGATCCTCCGTCCATGACCTCGAACGAACAGAAAAAACAGAACCAGCGCCTGGGTCTGATCCTGGCCTCGGTGGCGCTGGTGTTCTTCCTGGGCTTCGTCGGCAAGATCGTGTTGCTGGGCGGCTGAGCCGTTCCGGGAGAGCAAGCGATGGGTCTGAAGCAAGAGAACCTGAAGATGGTGGGCAAGCTCGGCGTGATCACGCTGGGCATGTTCGCTTTCGGGTATGCGCTGGTGCCGCTGTACAAGGCCATCTGTGAAGCCACGGGCATCAATGTCCTTGCGCTGACAGAGCGGACGGTGCCTGGTGCCCAGCCCAAGGTGCTCAACACCCAGGTCGACAGGTCGCGCACCATCACAGTCGAATTCGATGTCAACGCACGCGGTCCCTGGCATTTCAAGCCGGCGGTCCGGACGCTGCAGGTGCATCCGGGCGAACTGACCACTGTGCTCTACGAGTTCCAGAACATCCAGAACCGCACCATGGCGGCACAGGCGATCCCCAGTTACGCACCCACGCAGGCGGCCTCCCATTTCAACAAGCTCGAGTGCTTCTGTTTCACACAGTACACGCTCGCGCCCGGTGAAAAGAAGGAGTGGCCGGTGGCCTTCGTGATCGATCCGAAGCTGCCCAAGGACGTCACCACCATCACGCTGTCCTACACCTTCTTCGAGGTGGGCGGCAAGGTGCCGGCGGCGCCGCAAGGCATGGTCGGCCGTGCGCCGGCCCCCGTGGTGGTCACCGCTCTGGGGGCTGTGTGAACACGCCACCGGTCCATGAGCGCAAGGGGTCGATCCTGGGCACCGTCAAGGCGGTGCTGTGGGGCTTCCTCGGTGTCCGTCGCCAGGCCGACTACCAGCGCGACATCGCCCGCCTCAACCCGATCCATCTGGTGGTGGTGGGCGTGCTGATGGCCCTGGTATTCGTGGGCATCCTGATCCTGATCGTCAACTGGGTGGCTGGCTGATCCAGGCGCCCAATCCAACCGTTTTATTCATTCATACCAGCGAAAGCACTGAGGAGTGAGCATGTCAGCAGCAACCCACGGCACGACGCCCTACTACTTCGTCCCCGGACCATCCCGGCACCCGGTGATGGCGGCCATCGGCCTGTTCTTCGTGATCCTCGGTGCGGGTCAATGGATCAATGGCGCTGGCTGGGGCATGTACTCGCTCGCCTTCGGCCTGGCCTTCTGGCTGGTGGTGCTGTTCCAGTGGTTCCGTGACGCTGTGACCGAGAGCGAAGGCGGTCTGTACGGTCGCAAGATCGACCTCTCCTACCGCTGGAGCATGAGCTGGTTCATCTTCTCGGAAGTGATGTTCTTCGGGGCCTTCTTCACCGCGCTGTGGTGGGCACGCACCCACTCGGTCCCGGCCCTGGGCAACATCGAGAACGCGCTGATCTGGCCCGACTTCACGTCGGTCTGGCCCAGCCGTCAGGTCGGCGCGACCGCTTCGCCGGCCGGCATCGTCGAGCCCTTCCAGACCATGGGTCCGTTCTGGCTGCCCACGATCAATACCGCGCTGCTGCTGACCTCGGGCGTGACGCTGACCATCGCCCACCACGCCCTGCAGGCTGGCAACCGCGGCAAGACCATCGCCTTCATGTGGATGACGGTGATCCTGGGCCTGGTGTTCCTGTTCGTGCAAGGCTACGAATACGCCCACGCCTACGCCGACCTGAACCTCAAGCTGTCGTCTGGCGTCTTCGGTTCAACCTTCTTCATGCTCACCGGCTTCCACGGCTTCCACGTGTTTGTCGGCATGTTGATGCTGCTGTTCATCACCCTGCGCCTGCAGAAGGGTCATTTCACCGCCCAGAAGCACTTCGGTTTTGAGGGGGCGGCCTGGTACTGGCACTTCGTGGACGTGGTCTGGCTGGGTCTCTACATCCTCGTCTACTGGATGTGATGGTCCCCGGGCGGCCACGCAGCCCACCCAAAAAAACGGCGCCAAAGGGCGCCGTTTTTTTACCTCATGCGGTGCGTTGTCAGCCCCGAAGCGGCAGGCCGGTGGGTTCGATCCACCCCATGAAGTAGCTCAGCAACACCACCACGAACAGCAGAATGGACAAGCCGACGCGAAAGGCCAGTGCCTTGGCCATGGGATTCTTGCGGCCGGCCTTGGCGTCTTCCTCCCCGGCGCTTCCGCCGCGCATCATGAACACCAGCGCCGCCGCCAGGCTGCCGAGGATGGCGACAAACGCCACAATCACAAGATAGGTCATGCGCGGATTATCCGCCGCTGCCAGCTTTATCACCGCCTTCCATGTCGCCCCGCACCCGCTTCTGGACCGTGACCATTGCCGCCGCCGGCACGGTCGCGCTCACTGCATCGCTGGGCATCTGGCAGCTCTCTCGCGCCGGGCAAAAGCAGGCGCTGGAGACCGGCATCGCCGAACGGGGGGGCATGGCCGCGCTGGACGCGGCCGCCATGGTCTCTGCCAATGGCGCCTGGGAGCCGCTGCTGCACCGCATGGTGCGGCTCCGGGGCCAATGGGTGCCGCAAGCCAGTGTCTTTCTGGACAACCGGCCCATGGCCGGCCGCAGCGGTTTCATCCTGGTCACTCCGCTGCGGCTCTCGAACAATGGGCCCGCGCTGCTGGTGCAGCGGGGCTGGGTGCCCCGCAACTTCCAGGACCGGGTGCAGGTGCCGGACGTCGCCACGCCTGCGGGGGAAGTGGAGGTGGCCGGACGCCTGGCCCCACCGCCGAGCCGGCTGTTCGAGCTGGGTGCGGCGGAGCAGGGGCGCATCCGGCAGAATCTCGACATCGAATCGCTGGCCAGGGACACCGGGCTGGATCTGCTGCCGGTTTCGGTGCTGCAGACCGGTGCCTCGCCCGAAGGCCTGCTCCGGGAGTGGCCACGGTTCGAGTCCGCTGCTCACAAGCACCACGCATACGCCGCCCAGTGGTTCGCCATGAGCGCGGTCACCGCCGGGCTGTACGCCTGGTTCCAACTGATTTCTCCCCGTCGCCGACGCACGCTTCATGGCCAAGACCACCGATGAACCCCTGACCCTGACGGTGCACAGCCTGCCCAGGGCCGACGCACCGGACACCAGTGCCGCCACCCGGGCCGGTCGCTGGAAGATGCTGCTGCTCCTGCTGGTGTGCGCCTCGCCGGTGATCGCGTCCTATTTCACCTACTACGTGATCCGGCCGGAGGGCCGTCGCAACTACGGCGAACTGATCGACCCGCAACGGCCGCTGCCTGATCTTGTGGGCACCGATGCCAGTGGCCGGTCCGTGCCGCTGACCCAGCTGAAGAACCAGTGGCTGCTCATCAGTGTCGCCGACTCGGCCTGCAACGAGGCCTGCCAGAAGCACCTCTACCTGCAGCGGCAGCTGCGCGAGACCCTGGGCAAGGACAAGGACCGGCTGGACTGGGTGTGGCTGCGCACGGGCAGTGCCGAACTGTCCCAACCCCTGAAACAGGCGACGTCGCATGCGACCGTGTTGCACGTGGATGCGCCCGCGCTGGCGACTTGGCTGCAGCCCGCGGAGGGCCACCAGCTGGAGGACCACCTGTATGTGGTCGATCCCATCGGCAACTGGATGATGCGCTTTCCGGCGCAGGCCGATCCGAAGCAGGTCAAGCGCGACCTCGACCGCCTGCTGAGGGCGTCGGCATTCTGGGACAAGGCCGGGCGCTGACATGGTTGAGCTGTACGACCTTTCGCCCGCCTTGCGGCTGATGCTCCTGGGCGCGGTGATCGCGCTCGGGCCGCTGGCCTGGGTGTGGCTGCGCCACCGCCGCGCCAGCGGCGCGCAGCGGCTGCGCGCACTGACCCTGCTGACCCTGTTCCTGACCTTTGACCTCGTGCTGTTCGGTGCCTTCACGCGCCTGACCGACTCCGGCCTGGGCTGCCCCGACTGGCCGGGCTGCTACGGCAGCGCCAGTCCGGTGGGGGCGCACGCCTCCATCTCGGCGGCGCAACAGGCCATGCCGACCGGGCCGGTCACCCACAGCAAGGCCTGGATCGAGATGATCCACCGCTACCTGGCCACCGCGGTGGGCGTGCTCATCCTGGTGCTGGCGGTGACCAGCTGGATCGAGCGCCGACGTCTGAGCGTGTCCCCCGGCTGGGCGTGGCTGACCCTGTTCTGGGTCTGTCTGCAGGGGGCGTTCGGCGCGCTCACCGTGACCATGAAGCTGTTCCCAGCCATCGTCACCCTGCATCTGCTCGGGGGCCTGGTGCTGCTGGCCTTGCTCAGAGCCCAGTCGGTGGCCTACGACCTGGGTGTGCAGGGGCACGCGCCACTCATGCTGGGCCGGCCGGTCCGCCGCGCGCTGCTGCTGGTGTACGGGCTGTTGTGGCTGCAGATCGCCCTGGGCGGCTGGGTCAGCACCAACTACGCGGTGCTGGCCTGCGACACCTTCCCGACCTGCCAGGGTGGCTGGTGGCCGCCGATGAACCTGAGCGAAGGCTTCACGGTCTGGCGGGAACTGGGCATGAACGCCGATGGCCAGCCCATCACCTTCGCCGCGCTCACCGGCATCCACTACGTGCACCGCCTGTGCGCCTACCTCGTGCTGGCGGCCCTGGTTGGGCTGGCCTGGCCACTCTGGTCCCTGCCAGGCGCGCGCGCGTCGGCGCGCTGGCTGCTCGCGCTGGCCGGCCTGCAGCTGGCGACCGGTCTGAGCAATGTGGTGCTGGACTGGCCGCTGCTGTCCGCCGTCGGTCACACGGGTGGCGCAGCCGCGCTGGTGATCGTGATGACCGGACTGCTGGCCGCCACCCGCGCCGCCCCTTCTTCCGCGAGCGCGCCCACGCTCACCGTTCCCCGCACCTCCCCATGAGCACCGCGCCCACCTCCCTGGCCCCGACCCTGCCTTCGGTCTGGCGCCAATACCATGCGCTGACCAAACCGCGCGTCATCCAGCTGATCGTCTTCTGCGCCCTCATCGGCATGGTGCTGGCCGTGCCCGGCCTGCCCAGCTGGGCCCAGGTGCAGACGGCGGCGCTCGCCTGCCTGGGCATCTGGCTGGTGGCCGGTGCGGCCGCCGCGTTCAACTGCGTGGTCGAGCAACAGATCGATGCCAAGATGCGCCGCACCGCCTGGCGGCCCACCGCCAAGGGCGAACTGGGCAATGTGCAGACGCTGAGCTTCTCGGCCGCGTTGTGCGCGCTGGGTTCGGCCATCCTGTATTTCTGGGTCAACCCCCTGACCATGTGGCTGACCTTCGCCACCTTCGTGGGCTACGCGGTGATCTACACCGTGATCCTCAAGCCCCTGACGCCGCAGAACATCGTGATCGGTGGGGCATCGGGCGCGATGCCGCCGGTGCTGGGCTGGGCCGCGATGACGGGGGTGGTCGCACCCGAAGCGCTGATCCTGTTCCTGATCATCTTTCTCTGGACGCCGCCACACTTCTGGGCACTGGCGCTCTACCGGGTGGAGGACTACCGCAAGTCGGGGCTGCCCATGCTGCCGGTGACCCATGGTTCGGAATTCACGCGGCTGCAGATCCTGCTCTACACCTTCGTTCTTTTCGCCGCCTGCCTCATGCCTTTCATCATGCGCATGAGCGGCTGGTTCTATCTCGCCGTAGCGGTGGCGCTGAGCATCGGCTTCTGCGGCCATGCCTGGGCGCTGTGGCGCAACTATTCGGACGCCTTGGCCCGCAAGACCTTCCGCTTCTCGCTCTGGCACCTGTCGCTGCTCTTCGCCGCGATGCTGATCGACCATTACCTGTGAGCATCCCCGCCATGAAACTCCGGCTTCTGATTTCCTTGGCCTTTTGCAGTACGCTGCTGGCCGCCTGCTCCGACAAGCCCGCGGACGGCAGCGCCGGCGGGTTCTCCGGCATCGACATCACGGGGGCGGACTACGCCACCGGGTTCTCGCTCACCGACCACAACGGCCAGCCACGCACGCTGGCGGACTTCAAGGGCAAGGTGGTCGTGGTGTTCTTCGGCTACACCCAGTGCCCGGACGTGTGCCCCACCTCCATGAGCGAGATGGCGCAGGCCAAGCAACTGCTGGGGGCGGACGGCGAGAAGCTTCAGGGGCTGTTCGTCAGCGTCGACCCCGAACGGGACACGCCGGCGGTCATGAAGGAGTACATGGCCAGCTTCGACCCCACGTTCCTGGCTCTGTACGCCGCACCCGGCCAGTTGCCCGAGGTGGCCAAGAGCTTCCGCATCTACTACAAGAAGGTCGAGGGCAAGACGCCCACCAGCTACACCATGGACCACTCGGCGGGCAGCTACGTCTACGACACCCAGGGCCGGCTGCGCCTGTACCACCGCTACGGCAGCGGTGCGCAGGCACTGGCGGACGACATCAAGAAACTGCTAGGGAACTGACGCCGCAGGCGGCGCGGGGGGTCAAATCTTGTCTTTGGCGCTGGTGAACGAGTCGGCAAAGAAGGCTTCCTCGGGCAGACTGGCGGCCAGGTAGTCGCGTTTGGCCGACTCCACCACGATCGGTGCGCCGCAGGCATAGACCTCGTGGCCGGAGAGGTCGGGCGTGTCTTCCAGCACCGCCCGGTGCACGAAGCCGGTGCGGCCGGTCCAGGCGTCCTCGGGCTGGGCGTCGGAGATCACCGGCACGTAGCGCAGGTTCGGCATGGCGGCCAGTTGTTCCTCGATCCAGGCCGACTGGTACAGGTCGGCCGGGCGGCGGCCGCCCCAGTAGAGCGTGGCCGGCCGCATGATGCCTTTGTGGCGCATGTGTTCGATGATCGCCTTGATCGGCGCGAAACCAGTGCCGGAGGCCAGCAGCACCATCGGCTTGTCGCTGTCCTCGCGCAGGAAGAAGCCGCCGTAGGGGCCTTCCACGCGCAGGATGTCCTTCTCCTTCATGGCGCCGAACACGTGGTCCGTGAACTTGCCGCCGGGCATGTGGCGGATGTGCAGCTCGACCTGCGGGCCGGCCGCCTGGGTGTGCGGCGCGTTGGCCATCGAGTAGCTGCGGCGGTCGCCGTCGCGCAGCAGGAACTCTACGTACTGGCCAGCGTGGTACTGGAAGGTGTCGGCCGCCGGCAGCTGCAGCCTCATCACGATCACGTCGTGCGAAGCGCGCTCCAGGCTGATCACGCGCACCGGCATCTTCTTGATCGGGAAGGCGCCGGCCTCGGTGACCTGGCGCGACTCGAGCACCACGTCACTCTGGGCCACGCCGCAGCAGGTGAGGATGTAGCCGGCGGCTTCTTCATCCGCGCTCAGGGCCTTCGCCTGGTGCGCGCCGTGGGTCACGCTGCCGCTGACCAGCTTGCACTTGCAGGAGCCGCAGGCGCCGTCCTTGCAGCCGTAGGGCAGGCCGATGCCCTGGCGGATGCCGGCCGCAAGAATGGCTTCGCCGGTCTCGGCGCTGAACTGGCGGCCGCTGGGCTGGACGGTGATGCTGAAGGTCATGGTGAACAGGCTACAGTGATTGGGATGAACGGATGCTGAACCGCGGGCGCCCCCGCAGGCAACCCGCCATTTTCCCAAATTCGAACCCATGACGTTTCTTGGTGCCCTTCCTGCCCGATTCCGCCGCGAACGGGTGCTCATCATCGGTTGCGGCGACGTGGGCCAGCGGGCCGCACAGGTGCTCGGCGCCGGCCGGCGCGTGCGCCTGCTGGCGCTGACCTCGACCCCCGCGAACGCCGCGGCGCTTCGTGCCCAGGGCATCACCCCCTTGGTGGGCAACCTGGACCGTCCCGCCGACCTGCAGCGGCTGGCCGGTCTGGCCACGCGCGTGCTGCACCTCGCGCCACCCCCGTCCGAAGGGCATGCCGACTGGCAGGCCGACCCACGCACCCGCTCCCTGGTGCGGGCACTGGCCCGCCGCTCACCGCCCGCCTCCCTGGTCTACGGCTCCACCACCGGCGTCTATGGCGACTGCGAGGGCCGCTGGGTCGACGAAACGGCACCCACGCGGCCGCTGACCCCACGCGCCTGGCGCCGGGTCGACGCGGAGGCCTCGGTGCACTGGCTGGCGCGCGCCCTGGGTGTGCGCAGCAGCGTGCTGCGCATCCCGGGCATCTATGCGCCCGACCGGCCGGGCGGCACGCCGCAGGAGCGTCTGCGTCGCGGCACGCCGGTGCTCAGGCCCGAGGACGACGTCTACACCAACCACATCCACGCCGACGACCTGGCGCGGGCCTGCACGCTGGCCCTCTGGCGCGGTCGCACCCGGCGCAACATCAACGTGGTGGACGACACCGAGCTCCGGATGGGCGACTACTTCGACTTCGCAGCCGATCTCTACGGCCTGCCCCGGCCGCCGCGCATCGCGCGCAACACCGCGGGTGACCAGCTGCCGCTGGTGCTGCTGAGCTTCATGAGCGAGTCCCGCCGGCTGCGCAACCAGCGCATGAAGCACGAGCTGGGCCTGCGGCTGCGCTATCCGACGGTGGCGCAGGGCCTGCGAGGCTGAGAGGCTGCTGCGCTGTCAGCGCGGCCCCATGGTCCAGAGCAGCCAGAGGGTGTAGACCGCATACACGCCCAACAGACCGCCGGCTTCCATGCGGTTGATGCGCCCGGGGCCGCGGCGACCCCGCCCCATCAGGAACAGCAGGACCGTCAGCCCGGCCATCACCGGAAGGTCGCGCGTGAGCGCGGCCGACTCCACGTCCATGGGCGCGATGGTGCCGGCCAGGCCCACCACCGCCAGCGTGTTGAACAGACCCGAGCCCAGCACGTTGCCCAGGGCGATGTCGTCTTCGCCCTTGCGGGCGGCGGCCACGCACGACGCCAGTTCGGGCAGAGAGGTGCCGATGGCCACCACGGTCAGGCCGATCACCAGGTCGCTGATGCCCAGGTCCTGGGCGATCTCCACCGCGCCCCAGACCAGCAGGCGCGAGCTGGCCACCAGCACCAACAGGCCCAGGACCAGCCACAGCAGCGCGCGCGGCAAGGGCAGGGCGCCGGCCTTCAGTTCGGTGGCGGTCTCCTGTGCCAGTGCGTCGTCGCCGTGGGTCCGGGCTTCGCGGATGGACCAGGCCATCAGCGCCACGAACGCCCCCAGCAGCACCAGTGCGTTGCCGCGCGAGAGGGTCATGTCCCAGGCCAGCAGGGCGGACAGCGCCGCCACCGCCATCAGCAGGGGCAGCTCCTTGCGCAGCACCACTGATCGCACCTGAATGGGCGCGATCAGGGCGGTCACGCCCAGGATCAGGCCCATGTTGACGATGTTGGAGCCCCAGGCGTTGCCCAGTGCCAGCGCCGGGTTGCCCTGCGTGGCCGCAATGGCCGAGACCACCAGTTCCGGTGCCGAGGTACCGAAACCCACGATGACCATGCCCACCAGCAGGGGCGGCACCGCGAAGTGCTGAGCCGCGGCGGAGGCGCCCTCGACGAAGCGGTCGGCGCTCCAGATCAGCAAGAGCAGTCCGGCGATCACGGCGGCAACGGGCAGCAGCATGGGTGTTGTGTGGGTGTTGGACAATGCCCATTGTCTCAGCGCCACCCTGACACCCACGCTTCCCATGTCGCACGACCTGAACCAACGGCCTTCGCACCAGCGCGACTTCTGGGGTTCGCCCTGGCGCGCGCGTCTGGGGCTGACCGCGCTGGCCGTGGCGTTCATGCTGCTGATGCTCTGGCTGTGGCGACCGTGGCTGCTGATGCCGGGCACCCAGCCGCTGGTGATGGCCGAGGGCGACCCCTACCTGCGGGCGCTGATGCGCACCATCTCGGCCAGCGAGTCCAATGTCATGCGTCCCTACAACGTGCTGTACGGCGGCGATTACGTGGGTTCCCTGGAGCGGCATCCCAACCGCTGCGAATCGATCGGCCAGGGTCCGAACCGGGGCAACTGCTCCACCGCGGCGGGCCGCTACCAGTTGCTCTACAGCACCTGGCTGGAGTTGGCCGCGCGCCACCACCCGGAACGCACCGAGGATGCGCTGGACGCCACCGGCCTGAGCTTTGCACCCGTGTACCAGGATGTCGTCGTGCATGCCTGGCTGCAGGAAGGGCGCTGGGGCAACCTCTCGGCCCAGCTGCGACAGGGCCGCATTCAGCCCGTGCTGCGCCGGCTATCGGGTACCTGGACCAGCCTGGGCTATGGCATCGAGAACAACAGCATGTCCCGCGAGTTGCCACGGGTGTACCGGCAGATGCTGGAGGACGAGCTGGCCAGGGCCGACAGTCCCACGGACGACACCAAAACAAAGGGCCGCGCAACCAGTGCTGCGCGGCCCTGAAAGCTGGTGCCCGGGGTCGGACTCGAACCGACACACCATCTCTGGCGGGGGATTTTGAATCCCCTGCGTCTACCGATTTCGCCACCCGGGCGGGTGTCATGGAGAGCCCGAAATTATGGCACAGTGGGGTGCATGAACTACCCGACCATTGAAGACGCCATCGGCCGCACGCCGCTGGTCGCGCTGCAGCGCATCGGCTCGGAGATGCTCCGCGCACGGGGCAACGTGATCTTGGGCAAGCTCGAAGGCAACAACCCGGCCGGCTCGGTGAAGGACCGGCCCGCGCTGTCGATGATCAAGCGCGCGGAGGAGCGCGGCGACATCCGGCCCGGTGACACCCTGATCGAGGCGACCTCGGGCAACACCGGCATTGCGCTGGCCATGGCCGCGGCCATCAAGGGTTACCGCATGGTGCTGATCATGCCGGAGGACCTGTCCATCGAGCGCGCGCAGACCATGAAGGCCTTCGGTGCCGAACTCATCCTCACGCCCAAGAGCGGCGGCATGGAATACGCACGCGACCTGGCCGACAAGATGGAGAAGGAGGGCAAGGGCCGCGTGCTCGATCAGTTCGCCAACGCCGACAACCCGCGCATCCACTACGAGACCACCGGCCCCGAACTGTGGGAGCAGACCGGCGGCCGCATCACGCACTTCGTCAGCGCCATGGGCACCACCGGCACCATCACCGGCGTCTCGCGCTTCCTGAAGGAAAAGAACCCGGCCGTCCGCATCATCGGGGCACAGCCCAGCGAAGGCTCGCGCATTCCGGGCATCCGCAAGTGGCCGCAGGAATACCTGCCCAAGATCTACGACCCGTCGGGGGTGGACGAGCTGGTCCTGGTGGGGCAGTCGGACGCCGAAGAGATGTGCCGGCGCCTGGCGCGCGAGGAGGGCATCTTTGCCGGCATTTCGGCCGCAGGTGCCTGCTGGGTGGCGCAGCAGATCGCGGCGCAGGTCGAGAACGCCACCATCGCCTTCGTCGTCTGCGACCGCGGCGACCGCTACCTGTCGACTGGCGTCTTTCCGGCCTGAGGCCCTGGCCCGACATGACCGCCGAGTACCGGTTCTGCCCCTGTTGTGCCGCGCCGCTGGCGCTGACCGCGGCGCAGGAGGACGGCGGGCTCAAGCAGCGCCTGCGCTGCACGGCCTGTGACTTCACGCACTGGAACAACCCGACGCCTGTGCTGGCCGCCATCGTGCAGGTGGGCGACAAGGTGCTGCTGGCCCGCAACGCCGCCTGGCAGAACCGCATGTTTGCGCTGATCACCGGCTTCATGGAGGCGGGCGAGACGCCGGAGCAGGGCATACGCCGAGAGATCGCCGAAGAAACGGGGTTGACCGTGACGGCCCTGAAGCTGATCGGCGTGCACGATTTCCAGCGCATGAACCAGGTGCTCATCACCTACCACGCGCGCGCCGAGGGGCAGATCGTGCTGTCCCCGGAGCTGGCCGAGTACAAGCTGCTCGCGCCGGAACAGGTCCGCTGCTGGCCGGCCGGCACGGGCTTCGCCCTGGCCGACTGGCTGCGTTCGATCGGCGTCGAGCCGCAGTTCATGGAGGCTCCGGCGGCGTGACTTTTTATTGTACAAATTGATACATTTTTTGATTTTCGTCACCCTTCCTGTTTAAAATTTCCGCTCCCGAGGACCCCTTCATGAACGCCACCAAAGAACTCGACGCCCGCGGTCTGAACTGTCCGCTTCCCATCCTGAAGGCCAAGAAAGCCTTGGCGGACATGACCAGTGGCCAGACGCTCAAGGTGATCGCCACCGACGCCGGGTCGGTCCGTGACTTCCAGGCCTTTGCCAAGCAGACGGGCAACGAGCTGGTGGAGCAGCAGACGGAGGGGGCCGAGTTCATCACGGTGCTCAAACGCCGCTGACCTGGGTCCACCATGGTTGCGGCATGCCGCAATCCCCGGCCCGACGACCATGGAAGTCCTGCTCCTCGATCCCCTTGTTCCTGAAGCCCTGTCCTGGCTGCAGGAGCGCCACGCCGTGACGCTGGCCCCGGAGCTGGCCGACGACCCCATGGCGCTGCGCAAGCAGGTCTACAAGACCAAGGCACTCGTGTTGCCCTCGCATGTGGTGGTCTCGCGCGAGTTTCTCGACTTCGCCCCCCTGATGAAGGTGGTGGCACGCATGCAGATCTCCAGCGACAACACCGACCTGGAGGCCTGCGCGCAGCGCAACATCCGGGTGATCCAGGCGCGCAGCGCCACGGTGCGCTCGAACGCAGAATACCTGCTCTATGGCCTGCTGATGCTCTACCGGCGCGGCATGGTCAGCGCCCTGCTGGGACGCAAGCTGGCGCAGGTGCGCATGGGCAGGGAGCTCTACGGCAGCACCGTGGGTCTGCTCGGTCTGGCCCCGGTGGCCCACACCCTGGCGCCAATGCTCAAGGGACTCGGGGTGCGCCTGCTCGGCTACGACCCTGCGGTGCACCAGGCCGCGCCGATCTGGAAGAAGCTGGGTATCGAGTACATCCCGGTCAACGAGCTGCTGGCGCGAAGCGACGCCGTGTCGCTGCAGATGGTCTATGCCACCCGTTTCAAGGGCTGGATCAACGAGCGCCTGCTCAACCACTGCAAGCCCGGCCAGCTGTGGGTTGGGCTGAGCCGCAGCGCGCTGTTCGAACCGGAGGCGCTGGCGCTGGCATTGACAGACGGCCGCATCGACGCCTGCCTGCTCGACGGGGCGCACCCCCAGTTCGCCGGGCCCGGCACCCCACTGCACAACATTCCCAACCTGCACCTCACGCCCCGGCTGGGATCGCACACCCGCGAGGCCAAGCTCCGGGCCAGCTGGTACGTGGCGCACCGCATCCACGAAACCCTGGCGCCCGCGGTGATGCGGGGTCAGGCCAGCGACTTCTCCGTGCTCGACAGCCTCGACAGCTCGCAGGACCCGGAGTGGCCCCCGGTCGATTCGGGGTCCCAGTGGGGCGACATCTCCCGGGGCGAGGAGCGACCGGGCTGACCCCCGGCCGCGGGCGTGGTCAGAGCCGCGCCAGCTGCTCGCGCACCTTGGCCAGCGTGGCGCCGAAATCGGCCACGCGTTTCTTCTCCTGCTCGATCACGGCAGGCGGCGCCTTGGCCACAAAGGCCTCGTTCGAGAGCTTGCCGTGGGCCTTGGTGATCTCAGCCTCCAGCCGCGCGGCTTCCTTGGTCAGGCGCGCCTTCTCGGCGGCGACGTCGATCTCCATGAACAGGCACAGGCGGGCTTCGCCGACCACCGCGACCGGCGCGGCCTGCGCGGCGGCGGCCCAGCTGGCCTCGTCGTCGAACACCTTCACTTCCGCCAGCTTGGCCAGGCCCTGCAGGACGGCGGCGTTGGCGCGCATGAAGTCGGCATCCCCGACCACATACAGCGGCAGGCGCGTGGCGGGCGACACGTTGAGCTCCCCACGCAGCGTGCGGCAGGCGTCCACCAGCCCCTTGAGCCTGGCGACCTGGGCTTCGGCGGCTTCGTCGATGCGCTCCGGCTGGCTGACCGGGTAGGCGGCGATGCTCACCGACGCGCCGGCGCGGCCGGCCACCGGCGCGACTTTCTGCCACAGTTCTTCGGTGATGAACGGAATGATCGGGTGGGCCAGGCGCAGGATGGTCTCCAGCGTGCGGATCAGCGTCCGTCGCGTGGCGCGCTGCTGCGCCTCGTGGCCGGTGTTGATCTGCACTTTGGCGATTTCCAGATACCAATCGCAGAACTCGTTCCAGACGAAGTCGTAGATTGCGTTGGCCACGTTGTCCAGCCGGTATTCGGCAAAGCCCTGCGCCACGTCGGCCTCGACGCGCTGCAGGCGCGAGACGATCCAGCGGTCGGCCTGGCTGAACGTCAGGTAGCCGTGGGCCTGGCCGCCCACCGCGCAGTCGGCCTTGGTGTGCTCCATCAGGCCGCAGTCCTGGCCCTCGCAGTTCATCAACGTGAAGCGGGTGGCGTTCCAGAGCTTGTTGCAGAAGTTGCGGTAGCCCTCGCAGCGCTTGCTGTCGAAGTTGATGCTGCGGCCCAGCGAGGCCAGCGCCGCGAAGGTGAAGCGCAGCGCGTCGGCGCCGTAGGCCGGGATGCCCTCGGGGAATTCCTTTTCGGTCTGCTTGCGCACCTTGGGCGCGGTCTCGGGCTTGCGCAGGCCGGTGGTGCGCTTGACCAGCAGGGGCTCCAGCGCGATGCCGTCGATCAGGTCCACCGGGTCGAGCACATTGCCCTCGGACTTGCTCATCTTCTGGCCCTGCGCGTCGCGCACCAGGCCGTGGATGTAGACGTCCTTGAAGGGCACGCGGCCGGTGAAGTGCGTGGTCATCATGATCATCCGGGCGACCCAGAAGAAGATGATGTCGTAGCCCGTGACCAGCACGCTGCTGGGCAGGTAGAGGCTGTAGTCGTCGGTGGCGGCGTCGGTCTGGTTCGGCCAGCCCATGGTGCTGAACGGCACGAGGGCCGACGAGTACCAGGTGTCGAGCACGTCTTCATCGCGCTTGAGCACCTTGCCGGCGCCGGCCTGGGCCTGTGCCTCGGCCTCGTTGCGCGCCACGTAGACCTGACCCTGCTCGTCGTACCAGGCCGGGATCTGATGGCCCCACCAGAGTTGGCGCGAGATGCACCAGTCCTGGATGTTGTTCATCCACTGGTTGTAGGTGTTGACCCAGTTCTCGGGCACGAACTTGACCTGGCCCGAGGCCACGGCGTCGATGGCCTTTTGCGCGATGCTCTTGCCGGTGGTGTCGCCCTTGCCCACCTCGCTCATGCTGACGAACCACTGGTCCGTCAGCATCGGCTCGATCACCTGGCCGGTGCGTGCGCAGCGCGGCACCATCAGCTTGTGCTTCTTGACCTCGACCAGCAGGCCGGCGGCTTCGAGGTCGGCCACGACCTGCTTGCGCGCGACAAAGCGGTCCAGGCCGCGGTACTTCTCGGGCGCGTTGTCGTTGATGGTGGCGTTGAGGTGCAGCACGCCGATGATGGGCAGCTGGTGGCGCTGGCCGACCGCGTAGTCGTTGGCGTCGTGCGCCGGCGTGACCTTGACCACGCCGGTGCCGAATTCGCGGTCCACGTACTCGTCGGCGATCACCGGGATCTCGCGGTCGCACAGCGGCAGCTTCACGTACTGGCCGATCAGGGCGCTGTAGCGATCGTCTTCGGGGTGGACCATCACGGCGACGTCGCCCAGCAGGGTCTCGGGTCGGGTGGTTGCCACGGTCAGGTGGCCGCTGCCGTTGACCAGCGGGTAGGCGATGTGCCAGAGCGAACCGTCTTCCTCCTCGCTTTCCACTTCCAGGTCGGACACGGCCGACATCAGCACCGGGTCCCAGTTGACCAGGCGTTTGCCGCGGTAGATCAGGCCCTGCTGGTAGAGCTTGACGAAGGTCTCGGTCACCACGGTGGAGAGCTTCTCGTCCATGGTGAAGTACTCGCGGCTCCAGTCCACCGAATCACCCATGCGGCGCATCTGCGTGGTGATGGTGTTGCCCGACTGCTCCTTCCATTCCCAGACCTTGGCGACGAAGTTCTTGCGGCCCAGGTCGTGGCGGCTGATCTTCTGTTCCTGCAGCTGGCGCTCCACCACGATCTGGGTGGCGATGCCAGCGTGGTCGGTGCCCGGAATCCACGCGGTGTTGAAGCCGCTCATGCGGTGATAGCGCGTGAGCGAGTCCATGATGGTCTGGTTGAACGCGTGGCCCATGTGCAGCGTGCCCGTGACGTTGGGCGGCGGCAGCTGGATGGCGAAGTTCTTGCCCTGCGCGGCGGCGTCGGCGCTGGGGGCCGAGCTGCCGCGGAAGCCAGCCACGCCGTACCCGCGCTTTTCCCACTCGGGGCCCCAGTGGGCTTCAAGCGCGGCGGGCTCGAAAGACTTGGACAGGCTGTTCAGACCGGGTTGCTGCAGGGTGTCAAGAGCGTCGGACATGGGGGTGGGGCGCAGAAAGTGCAACGGCGCCCCGCAGGGCGCCGTCGGGTGGGTATACGGGAAGTCCCCGATTTTATTCGAGGGTGTCCCGGGCCGCGGCCACGCAGTCGGCCAGCACCTGGGCGTTGCCGACCTGGTTGGCCAGCAGCAGGATCAGGCGCGCGTTGAGCAGTTCGGACTGCTCGCGCGAGAGGCCCTGGTGGGCGTCCAGCAGGCGCTCGTAGAAGCCGTCGGCGTCCTGGAAATTCGGGGCGGTGTTCATGCGGATCTCCAAAAGGTTTCAACGCAGGCCGAGCGAGCGCTCAAAGGCGGCGACCAGGCGACCGTCGATGCGCTCGCCAGTGGCCGCCAGGTAGCCGTCCGGCCGGACCAGGGCCCAGCCGGGGCCGCCGAGCTGGCAGGCGGCGCGCAGGTGGCCTTCGGGGTCGCGCACGTGTTCGACCGCCTGGGCGCGCTCGCGGCCGGCCGGCACCTGCACGGCGCGCAGCGGCGCGCCACTGGTCAGGGTTTTCAGGCGCTGCAGGTCGGCGCGGGCCAGTGGCCCGAAGGCCAACAGCAACAGGTCACCGCCCGTCCAGTTCAGCAGTTCGTTGACGCAACCCGCCGATCCGTTGGCCCAGCGCAGCGCGACGTTCTGCACCGACTGCCCGGCCGCACCGCCCTCGGTGTAGCTGCAGGCGCGCGAGCGGCTGTAGGGGTTGGCGACCGCCATGCGGCCGGTGTTCATCAGCGTGCGGGCGAACGGGTGGGTTTTAGCCAGGCCGATGGCCGCCCTGCGGAACAGCCGCTCCACGCCGTCGGCCGGGCGCAGGAAGCGCGCCGTGCGGTTGGTCACCATCACGTTCTGCTGCGCCGCTTCCAGCCGCTCGTCGCCATAGCTCTCCAGCAGGGCGGGGTGGGCTCGGCCGCGGTGCACCGCGGCCAGCTTCCAGGCCAGGTTGTCGGCGTCGGCCACGCCGGTGTTGCCGCCGCGCGCGCCGAACGGACTGACCACCTTGGCCGAATCGCCCATGAAGAACACGCGGCCCTCGCGCATGCGGTGCACGCACTCGCTGCGGTAGGCGTAGGGCCCGACCCAGACGATCTGGACCTCGGTGTCGGGTCCGAACTGGCGCGCCAGGCGTTCGCGCACCACCTCCTCGCGGCTCACATGGGCCGGGTCGCTGTCGGGCGCCATCTGGTAGTCGATGCGCCACACGTCGTCGGCCATCAGGTGCTGCCAGACCGCGCGGTTCTCGTTGAACGGCGCCTCGACCCAGGTGTGGCGCTCGGTGGGCGGCCGCTTGGTGAAGCGCACGTCGGCGATGCACCAGCGGTCGTCGCCACGCTTGCTGGTGAACGGCACGTTCAGCCACTGGCGCAGCGGGCTGTGCGAGCCGGTGGCGTCGATCACATGATCGGCTTCGATGGTGTACCTGCCGGCGGGTGTTTCGATGGTGAGCGTGGCGAAGGCGCCGTTCTGTTCGAAGGCGACCAGCCGGTTCTGCCAGCGCAGCTCGACGTGGCCGAGTTCGGCGATGCGTTCGACCAGAAAGCCCTCGATGTAGAACTGCTGGATGTTGATGAAGGGCGGCTGCTGCGAGAGGTTGTACGCACCCTGTTGCCGCAGGTCGAAGCTGTAGACCTCGTCGTGGCCGGCGAAGGTGCGGCCGACGCTCCACTGGATGCCTTTGGCGGCGATGCGGTCGTAGATGCCGAGGCGCTGGAAGATTTCGAGCGATTTCTGTGTGTAGCAGATGCCGCGGGAGGAGGCGCCTTTGACGCCGACGGTGTTGTCTTCGTCGAGCAGGATGGCGGGGACGCCCAGGTTCGCCAGGGAGCACGCAAGCGTGAGGCCGGTGATGCCGCCGCCGACGATGACGATGGGGTGTTGCCTTGTTTGTGTTTCGCCGAGTTCGGGTGGGGGGACGAAGGGGTACTCGGGCAGTTGGTAGCCGCTGCCCTGGGTGAATTCGTAGTTGTTGGTGTGGGCGGCTTGCTTGTAGCTGTTGTCGTTCATCGGCTGTCTCCGTGTGCTCTGACGGTTGTTCTCATCTACCTCGCGGGCTCGGAAGCGACGGGTGCACTGTTCCGCTCATGTCCCCCGGCCCGGCTGCGCCGGGCCTCCTCCTTTACTTCGCTGCACAGTACACCCATCACTTCCGGCCTGAGGCATTGCAGGTGCTCGACTGTTGGCGTGCCAACGAGTGTGGTGAGGGCTGGGGTGACCGGCGCAGCGAAGTAAAGGAGGAGCCAGCGGCGAAGCCGCTGGCGGGGGACATGAGCGGAGCCGGTCACCCCAGCCCTCGCCACACGGAACCACGCCAACGCCAGCACCGACCAAGCGGAACTCAAGCGGGAGGCACAAACTCCGGGCGATCGTTCGTCTGCGGCTTCAAAGGCGCCGAAGACTGACCCGAAGCCCGCTCCTTGCGCCACTGCTCCTTGCGCGCATTCCACTCCGCCAGCCGCGCATGCGCCGTCTTGCTCTCCTGCAGCATCTCGAACTCGTCCGCCAACTGCGCCGTCAGCTCCAGCCGGATGCCGTTCGGATCGAAGAAATAAATGCTCTTGAAGATGTGGTGATCGGTGACGCCCAGCACCTCGATCCCGTGCGCCTGCAGGCGGGCCTTGGTGTTCTCCAGTTCCTGCACCGTGTTCACCCGGAAGCTGATGTGGTTCACCCACTTCGGCGTGTTCGGCGACGGCTCGGCCGCCACGTCGTCCCCCAGGTCGAAGAAGGCGATGAACGAGCCGTCCTGTAGGCGGAAGAAGAAGTGCGTGTACGGGCAGTACTCGCCCGTGCTGGGCACGTAGTCGCTCTGGATGATGTGGTACAGCGGCAGGCCCAGGATGTCTTCGTAGAAGTGCCGCGTCTCTTCGGCATCGCGCGCCCGGTAGGCGTAGTGGTGCAGCTGCTGGACCGCGGCGGGTGGGGGCAGGTTGGCGTTCATGCTGTCTCCTGATGTGTGATGTGGTTCCGCAATGTTGAATGCGTTTAACAAAACGAAATCTTATCGGCCATCCGACACCGGGTCAGTGTGAGGGTTTTCCTGAGGGGTGTCGACCAAGTTGAGAGTGGTTATCAACTGCACCCCCTGTATAGCTTCGAACAATCCGTCACATAGCCTGCGGCAATTTGACGGGCCGTGGGCGACGGCGTACGGTCCGCCTGTCGCAGACCTCCCCGCCGCGGGGCGGGCGGACTGGGCGCTTCATCAACCCACGAGACAAGGAGATACCCATGGCCGCATTGAAAGGCTCGAAAACCGAGCAGTGCCTGAAGGACGCCTTCGCCGGCGAATCCCAGGCCAACCGCCGCTACCTGTACTTCGCAAACAAGGCCGACGTGGAAGGCCAGAACGATGTGGCGGCCCTGTTCCGATCCACGGCCGAAGGCGAGACCGGCCACGCCCACGGCCACCTGGAGTTCCTGGAGCAGTCGGGCGACCCGGCCACCGGCCTGCCGATCGGCAGCACCCGCCAGAACCTGGCCTCCGCCGTCGCGGGCGAAACCCACGAGTACACCGACATGTACCCGGGCATGGCCAAGACCGCGCGCGAAGAAGGTTTTGACGAAATCGCCGACTGGTTCGAAACCCTGGCCAAGGCCGAGCGCTCGCACGCCAACCGCTATCAGAAAGCCCTCAACGAGCTGGTGGATTGATTGACCCACCCCCGCCGCGCTGCGCGCGACCCCCTCAAGGGGGCAACGCTGGCGGCCCGGCGGAGCCGGTTCCGCGGCGTTCTGGAACTTCGCTCCGGACGCCGTTTTTGAAAGTGTTCAGCGTGTGCCGAGCGCTTTCAAAAACCCACGAGCCAACCCGCACAGACGAGGACAAGAGACATGGCCACCGAAGGCAACCTGCAGGCGCCGACGCGCCATCCACTGGACTGGAAGAACCCCGACTTCTACGACGAAGAGAAGTGCTTCCACGAGCTGGAGCGCATCTTCGACATCTGCCACGGCTGCCGCCGTTGCGTGAGCCTGTGCGGATCGTTCCCGACCCTGTTCGATCTGGTGGACGAGGGCCCGAGCGGCGAGGTCGACGGCGTGCAAAAGGCCGACTACTGGAAGGTGGTGGACCAGTGCTACATGTGCGACCTCTGCTACATGACCAAGTGCCCGTACACGCCGCCGCACGAGTGGAACCTGGACTTCCCGCACACCATGCTGCGGGCCAAGGCGATCAAGTTCAAGAAGGGTGAGGTCAAGACCAGCGAGAAGCTGCTGGCCTCCACCGACGTGCACGGCCAGTTCGCCGGCATTCCCATCGTGGTCCAGACGGTGAACGCGGTGAACCGGACGAAGTTCGCCCGCGGCGTGATGGAAAACGTGATGGGCGTGGACAAGAACGCCTGGCTGCCAGAGCTCGCGACCCAACGCTTCCGCTGGGCCGCGCCCGACGCCAAGGCCGCCAAGGTGGTCGACGGCGAGAAGACACCGGGCAAGGTGGCGATCTTCTCCACCTGCTACATCAACTACAACGAGCCCGGCATCGGCCTGGACCTGCTCAAGATCCTCGACCACAACGACATCCCGTACACCATCGTCGAGAAGGAAAAGTGCTGCGGCATGCCCAAGCTGGAGCTGGGCGACCTGGACTCGGTGCGGGCCAGCAAGGAGGCCAACATCCCGGTGCTGGCGAAGTACGCGCGCGACGGGTTTGCCATCCTCGCCGCCGTGCCCAGCTGCGCACTCATGTTCAAGCAGGAGATCCCGCTCATGTTCCCCGACGACGCCGACACCCAGCTGGTGAAGGAACACATGTGGGACCCGTTCGAGTACCTGATGGCGCGCAAGCGCGACGGCCTGCTGAAAACCGAGTTCCCCCAGAAGCTGGGCAATATCAGCTACCAGATTCCCTGCCATGGCCGGGTGCAGAACATCGGCAAGAAGACCGAAGAGATGCTCAAGATGATCCCGGACACCACGGTCAACACCATCGAGAGATGCTCGGGCCACGCCGGCACCTTCGGCGTCAAGAAAGGCACGCACCAGCAGGCCATGAAGATCGGCAAGCCGGTGTTCAAGGCCATGGCCACCATGAAGGATGGCGGCAAGCCCGACTACATCAGCTCCGACTGCCCGCTGGGCGGCCACCACATCGCGCAGGGTTTTGAAGTGAACGGTCACGGGGCGCCCGAGCTGCAACACCCGCTGTCGCTCGTGGCCCGCGCCTATGGTCTGAAGTGAGGACGACACCATGCAACTGACCGGACACATCACCGCCGACAACCTGATGAGCCTGGAGGCCTACAGCAAGTGGCGCAAGCTCCACAAGCCCGAGGTCATCGCGCACCGCAAGCTGCGCAGCGTGCAGCTGGGCGAGCACCTGAACCTGCAGTTCGAGAGCGAGACCACGATCCGCTACCAGATCCAGGAGATGCTGCGCATCGAGAAGATCTTCGAGGAAGAGGGCATCCAGCAGGAGATCGAGGCCTACGCGCCCCTGGTGCCCGACGGCACGAACTGGAAGGCGACGATGATGATCGAGTACATCGACATCAACGAGCGCAAGAGAGAGCTGGCGCGCCTGATCGGCGTGGAAGACCGCATGTTCGTCGAGGTCGAGGGCTACGACCGCGTCTACGCCATCGCCGACGAAGACCTGGACCGCGAGAACGAACAGAAGACCAGCGCGGTGCACTTCGTGCGCTTCGAGTTCACGCCCGCCATGCGCGCCGCCATCAAGGCCGGTGCGGCCGTCAAGCTCGGCTGCGACCACACGCACTACCCGGCGCACGTGCAGATTCCGCTGGAGACGCTGGCGAGCCTGGCGGGGGATCTGAAGTAGGCGTCAGGCCGGGCGCCAGCGCAACCAGTCCGGATCACGCTCCGCCGTCAGCGCCAGCACCGCACCGCTGACGGGGTGGGTCACCAACAGCACGCTCGCATGCAGCCACAGGCGCTGCATCCCCAGATACCCGGCCACCGCCCGGTTCAGCGGCCCCTTGCCGTGCGTCGCGTCGCCGATGATCGGGTGGGCGATGTGTTTCATGTGGCGCCGCAGCTGGTGGCGGCGGCCGGTGAGCGGTTGCAGCTCGACCAGGGCGCAGCGTGTGGCCTGGAAGCCGCCTTGCGAGATCGGCAACTCGCAGCGCTCCAGCGTCGCAAACCGCGTCTGCGCATCCTGCACCTCTTCGCGTTCGGTCCGCATGTCGTCGGGCATGCGCTTGAGCGGATGGTCAATCAGGCCGGCGTCGGTGGGCCAGCCGCGCACGATGGCGTGGTAGGTTTTCTGCAGGCCCTGGCCCGATTCAAAGGAGCGGCCAAGCTGGCTTGCGGTGCCTGCGTCCAGCGCGAACAGCAGCACGCCGCTGGTGCCCTTGTCGAGCCGGTGCACCGGCCAGACCGGCTGGCCGATCTGGTCGCGCAGCAGCTGCACCGCAAAGCGCGTCTCGCCCGCGTCCAGCCCGGTGCGGTGCACCAGGAGGCCCGGGGGTTTGTCGATGGCGATCAGGTGGTCGTCGCGGTGCAGGATGCGCAGCATGGGCCGATTGTCCGGCGACTGAATGCTTCGGATGCCACGGGTACACTCGCTTTTTCCTGTTTTCTTCCCCCTGAAACACCATGCTCCGACGCGTCCCGACCCTCGCTGCGCTTGCTGTTTCGCTGCTGCTGGCCGCCTGTGGCAAGCAGGGGGTGGAGCTGGGAGAGGGCGGCTCCGTCGTCAAGGGTTCGGCCGGCCCGGACGGCGCCAGCAACGCCGCCACCGAGCTCAGGACCTGCGGGGCGCCGGTGGCGGTGGTGGCGCTGATGGAAAACCCCAATGGGTATGTCGGCATCGGCCGGGGTGGTCTGCCCGATTCGCCGCTGCCGCTGGTGCGGGTGCTCATGCAGCAGAGTGGGTGCTTCCGCATCGTTGACCGCCACTCGGGCCTGAACGCGACTGTCAAGGAACAGGACCTCAAGGAGTCCGGCGTGCTGCGCCAGGACGACACCACGGTCAAGAAGGGCCGCGGCATCGTCGCGCAGTACACCCTGGTGCCCAGCCTGACCTTCTCCGAACAGGACGCGGGCCGTCAGATCGGCGGCATCCTGGCGCAGATTCCGGGGTTGAACGTGATCGCCGGCGCGGCCGAAAACGTCAAGCTCAAGGAAGCCCAGGTCGTGCTGCTGCTGACCGACAACGAGACCACCGAGCAGCTCTCGGCCGCCACCGGCGCCGCGCGCAGCACCGATCTGGGCATTGGCGGTCTGGTCATCGGCAAGGCCGGTGGCGCGGGCGGCCTGGGCTGGAGCAACACCAACGAGGCCAAGGTGATCGCAGCGGCCTTCCTGGACGCACACAACCACCTGGTCGACGAGGTGCAGCGTCTGGTCGAGAAGGCGCTGCCCGAACCCGTGCCCACCAAGAAGAAGTCCGGCTGAGCCACCATGCTGTTTGTCATTTCCCCCGCCAAGGCGCTCGACTACGAGACGCCGGCCCACGTCAAGACCTTCACGCAGCCGCTGTTCGTGGAACAGGCGAGCGAGCTGATCGCCGTGCTGCGCGAGAAGTCGCCGCAGCAGGTGGCCGAGCTGATGGACCTGTCGGACCAGCTCGCGGGACTGAACGCGGCGCGCTACCAGGCCTGGTCGCCCAAATTCACTGCCAAGAACTCCAAGCAGGCCGTGCTGGCCTTCGACGGCGACGTTTACGGCGGGCTGGATGCGAAAACGCTGAACGAAGACGAGCTGGACTGGCTGCAGCAGCACCTGTGCATCCTGAGCGGCCTGTACGGCGTGCTGCGCCCGCTGGACCGCATGCAGCCCTACCGGCTGGAAATGGGCACGCGGCTCAAGACCGACCAGGGCTCCAACCTTTACCGCTTCTGGGGCAGCCAGATTGCCGAGTACCTGAACCGCCGCGCCCGCGCCGACAAGAGCCCGGTGGTGGTCAACCTCGCGAGCGAGGAGTACTTCAAGGCGGTGGACCTCAAGGTGCTGCAACCCCGCGTGGTGAACTGCGTGTTCGAAGAGAAGAAGGGCGCGAACCACAAGATCGTGAGCTTCTTCGCCAAGCGCGCGCGCGGCCTGATGGTGCGCTATGCGCTGCAGCACCGGGCGTCCACACCCGAACAGCTCAAGGGCTTCGATCTGGAGGGCTACCGCTTCGCGGCGGCCGCCAGCGAGCCCGACCGTTTCGTGTTCCGGCGCGACAAGGGCGCCTGACCGCCGAGAGAGGAGACGACCATGACCCAGACCGTCACCCCCGAACTGCGCCAGTGGATCATCGAGCAGTCCACGGCGGGCTGCATGCCCGAAGCGGTGCTCGAGGCCATGGTCAAGGCCGGCTGGCAAGCGGACGTGGCCGAGGCCGCGCTGGAGCAGACCCTGCGCGAGCACCTGCAGAAGCTGGGTGCCGGCCGCAGCGCCGCGCCCGCGCCCGCGCAAGCCCCCTCGTCGCGCGAGATGGCGACGGTACGTGTGCCGGAGATCGCGTTGGCCGGCTCGCCGCGCCAGCTGGACGCGGGCGACCGCATGGTCGAGGTGATCATCTCGGTGACACAGCCGCGGGTGGTGGTGCTCGGCGGTCTGCTCAGCCACGAAGAGTGCGACGGCCTGATCGAGGCCTCCCGGCCGCGGCTGGCGCGCTCGCTCACCGTGCAGACCGCCACCGGCGGCGAGGAACTCAACCCCGACCGCACCAGCAATGGCATGTTCTTCAACCGCGGTGAGAGCGATCTGGTCCGGCGCATCGAGGCGCGCATCGCGCGGCTGGTGAACTGGCCGGTCGAGAACGGCGAAGGCATCCAGGTGCTCAACTACAAGGTGGGTGCGGAATACAAGCCGCACTACGACTACTTCGACCCGGCCGAGCCGGGCACGCCGACCATCCTCAAGCGCGGCGGCCAGCGCGTCGGCACCGTGGTCATGTACCTCAACGAACCGGCGCGCGGCGGCGGCACGACCTTTCCGGACATCGGTCTGGAGGTGGCGCCGGTGCGCGGCAATGCGGTGTTTTTCTCCTACAACCGGCCGCACCCCGGCACCCTGACCCTGCACGGCGGCGCGCCGGTGCTCGAAGGTGAAAAATGGGTGGCGACCAAATGGATGCGCGAACGGGTATTCGAATGACGCCAGACCAATCTCCCCTGGGCAAGACCACCGACTACGTCGACCAGTACGACCCGTCCCTGCTGTTCCCGCTGCCGCGCGAGCCCAAGCGCGCCGAAATCGGCATCACCGGCAGCGTGCCCTTCCTGGGCGCGGACCTCTGGACCGCGTTCGAACTGAGCTGGCTGAACCCGAAGGGCAAGCCGCAGGTGGCCATTGCCCACATCACGATTCCCTGCGAGAGCACCCACATTGTCGAGAGCAAGTCGCTCAAGCTCTACCTCAACAGCTTCAACAACACGCGCATGGGCAGTGCGGACGCGGTGCGCGACCGCATCCGCGACGACATCAGCCGCGCCATCTGGGGTGGCGAGGCGGTCAAGTCCTCGGCCGGTGTGCGGCTGCTGCTGCCCGAGCTGTTCGAATGCGAGCCGGTGAAGGAGCTCGAAGGCGTCTCGATCGACCGCCTCGATGTCGAGTGCGACACCTACCAGCCCGCGCCGCAGCTGCTGACCGCCGCGCTCGACGAGAAACCGGTGGACGAGGTGCTGGTCAGCGACCTGCTGCGCAGCAACTGCCCGGTGACCGGCCAGCCCGACTGGGGCAGCGTGCAGGTCCGCTACAGCGGCCCGCAGATCGACCAGGCCGGACTGCTGCAGTACATCGTGAGCCTGCGCAATCACAATGAATTCCACGAGCAGTGCGTCGAGCGCATCTACATGGACATCATGGCCCGCTGCAAACCGGCCAAGCTGATGGTCTATGCGCGTTACACGCGCCGCGGCGGGCTGGACATCAACCCCTGGCGCAGCAGCCACCCGCAGCTGCCGCCGCCGAACACGCGCACCGCGCGGCAGTGATCACAGCATCTTCTGGATCAGCGCACCCTTGAACAGCACCGGTCCGGTCGGACCGGTTTCGCTGGGCACGCCGCCCTTCGGCTCCAGACTCACCGCCAGCGCGGGCACCTCCCGCACATCGCCTTCACCCGCCGCGAGCTGCAGCAGCTTCTCCTGGCTCAACACACCCAGCGAACGCGGCTTGCTGCCTGGCGGCAGGGCCCAGAGTTGCAGCGACTTGTCGGACGCCTCCTGGTAGCCGCCCACGCGTTGCAGCGTCAGCTTGCGGTTCTTCGGGTCGAAAGTCACCAGCATCGAGGCGCTGGCCTGTTCGTCGTTGAGCACGGCCACGTACTCGATCTGCGGCTGGCTGCTCAGCCTGGCCTGCAGCTCGTCGATCTGCGCCCCCAGCCGGTCGCGCAGGCCCACGGTGGTGACCACCGCCAGCACGGTGGCGACTGCGCCGGCACCGGCCGCACCGCGCCAGAGCGCCAGGCTGCGCCACCAGCCGGTGGGCGTTGGTGGCGCCGGTTCCGCGCGGGCCGCGGCCATGGCCGCCTGCTCGCGTTCGGCCTCGATCAGGTTGTGGATGCGCGTCCACACCACGGGCGAGGGCGTCACCGCGGGCTCCAGCTCGGTCATGCTGGCCACGCGGCTTTGCCACACCAGTGCGGCCGCGCGCACCGGGGCGCGCTCGCGCGCCAGGGTCTCAAAGCGGCGCCGCGCGCCGCCGCGCAGGGTGCCGACGGCGTACGCCGCCGCGAGGCGGTCCAGCAGCTCGGGGTGTCGGTGGATGTCCATGGCGTTCCTCAGGCGAACCGCGCCATGCAGATGCGCAGCTGGTCCAGCCCGCGCCGGATCCAGGTCTTGACGGTGCCCAGCGGCAGCTTCAGCTGTTCGGCCAGCTCGCCGTGGCTGAGGTCGCGCAGGTAGGCCAGGCTGACCACCTCACGCTGCTTGTTCTCCAGCCGCGTCAGGCACTGGTGCAGTGCCCAGGCCTGCTGGCTGGCCAGGCTGGTGTGCAGCGGGTCGGGGGTGTCGCCTTCGAGCCGGTCGGCCATGCCGTCGTCGTCGATGTCGTCGCTCAGGTGCTCGCGCTCGGCCTTGCGCCGGCGCAGCAGGTCCAGCGCGCGGCTGCGCACGATCAGGCCCATCCAGGCCATGGGCGGGCTCAGCGAGGCGCGGTAGTCGGGCGCGCTGCGCCAGATCTGCAGAAAGGTTTCTTGCAGCGCGTCCTCGGCCCACTCGTGGCGCTCCAGCACCCGCAGCGCCAGGCCGTAGAGCTTGCCGCTGGTGAGGTCGTAGAGCGACTTGAGCGCGGCCTCCTCGCGCTGCGCCACGCGGTCGAGCAGCGCCATCAGGGTCTGGTCGGTGTCCATCATGTGGTGCGCGGACCTCAGTAGGTGCTGCCGGAGTCGAACTGGACCCGGCGCGGCTTGCGCGGCTGCACCAGGGTGGGCACGTTCACCGTGGTGACCGGCTGCACCTGCAGCGCGACGCTGGCCTGGTCAACCAGCTGGTCCGGGTGCCAGATCCGCAGCTGCATCGCGCCCTCGGGCACCTGGGGCAGGGTGGCGGTGCCGTCGGCCGAGGTCTTGGCAGCCCAGGGTGTGGGCGCCACGTAGACGAAGCCGCGCATGGAGCCGTGCAGGTGGCAGCCGAGCTGGATCGGACCGGCCTTCTCCATCGTCACCTCGCTGCTGGGCGGGGTCTGGCCTTGCGCGCGGCCCGCCAGGCGGAATTCGAAGGCGGTGGTGCCCGTGGCCAGCAGGCTGGGCGTGCCGCCCTTGACGTGGTGGTCCCAGCGGTCGAGGTTGGAAAAGCGGATCTTCGAGCCGACCGGCACCAGGCTGAGCACCGGGTCGAACTGCATCTTCTCCTGCGTCACCGTCTGGCTGACCGGCTGTGCCGCCGGCACCGGCTGGCCGCCGGCCGGCTCGAGAACGACCACCGCATCGGGCAAGGGCTTGCCGTCCCGGGCGAGCACGGTGACCTGCACGGTGGCGGCCTGTGCCGCAGAAAGGCCTGCGAGCAGGCAGGTGGCCAGAACGGGGGCGAGCCGCATGGGATCTCCTTGTTTATCGGACGTTGATCACGTCGCGGTGCATGGGGGCCAGCAGCGCGAGCAGCTGATTCTGCCGGGCAAACGGGATCCCGCGGGCGTCCATGCTCATTTGCAACACCTCGACCAGCGCGTTGAAGTCGGCGCGCGTCACGTCCATGTTGCTGTGGGCTTCTTTCATGTTCGGGCCGTTGTAGACGCAGGGGCCACCCGAAAGCTGGCAGATCTGGTCGGTCAACTGCTTGGCGAGGTTGGCTCCGTTGGCCTCCTTGAAGGCCTCGGCCAGCCGCGGGTCGGCCTTGAGGCGGTTGACGAAGTCGTTCATCAGGGTGCGCAGGCCGGTCTGGCCGCCCAGGGCGTCGAACAGGCCGGGGGCCGGTGCCACCGGGTAGGCCGATGCGGCAGAGGGCGCCAGGGGCTTGTCCATGGATTGGGCGCCGGCCGGCGCGCCGATCAGGGTCAGCAGCGACAGGGCGGAGAGGGTGATGAGCTGTTTCATGGTGGTGTGGGGCATGGGGTGGTTGGTCAGAACGCGAACTGGGCCGAGAGGTAGGTACCGGTCTGCTTCTTGTTCTTGGTGGTGGCGGGGACGACGGTGCCCAGGTCCACATAGGCCAGGGTGAGCGAGACGTTCTTGCTCGGCGCCCAGGCGATGAAGATGTCCTTCCAGTCGCCGGCGCGCAGGCCATCGCCGAGGCCAGCCGCGGCGCCGGCCTTGTTCAGCTTGTCGGGCATGGCGCGGACTTCGAAACCGACCGCCAGGTTCTTGCGCAGCAGGTAGGCGACCGAGAGTTCCGGCATCAGTTCATAGCCGTTGTCGGCGCCGCCGAGCGTGGCGCCGTGGCCCAGCAGTCCACCCTGGTTGGCCTTGGTGGCGCGCAGCGTGCCGTTGACCAGCAGGCCCTGGGCCAGGAACAGCTTGGTGGCGCTGACGTAGACGTCGGTGCCCGAGCGCTTGGCGCCCAGTGCGGACAGCGTGGCGTCCAGCCCGGTGGAGCCCAGGCGCTTGGCCAGCACGCCGACCGCGATCTGCGGCATCAACGAGTCGCTGTCGAGGATGGCGTCGCCCGCCACGCGGAACTTGGCGCCGACGATGTCCTGCTTGAGCTTCAGGCCGGGCAGGCCGAGCAGGGTGCCGGTGATGCCGGTGTCGAAGTCCTGACGCGCCACAGACAGCTCCACCCGGTCGTTGATGCCGACCGCGGCGCCGAAGGCGTTGAGCTTGTAGTCCTGCGTGCGCGCGTGGCTGAGGTGGGTCGAGAAGCCGGTCTCGCCAGCGGTCGCCTGGCTGCCGATCACGGCCCAGGGCGAGAGGCCACCGCCGGCCGCGCCGTCGATGGTGCTGACGCCGCCGGTCAGCAGCAGCTTGCCGGTGTCGGCGCGGGCAGGGGCATGGGCCAGGAGGGCTGCGGCGACGCCCAGTGCGAGCAGGTGGCGGGCCGGATGCCGGTGCTGTGGGGAGTGGAAGGTGTGGGGCATGGTGGTTGGGTGTGGTGGGTAAGGGTACCGGTCGCTGAACAGACCCGGCATTCCCTTTACGCGGCCACCGGGCCAACGGATTCAGACGCGACATGCCCACAAAAAAAATGTGGTCTTCTGAATCCGTTGCGGGAGTGGCCCGCGTATCCGGTCCGTCGGTGCTGTTTTTCACGACCGGCGCTGTTTC
The DNA here is from genome assembly GCF_031020795.1 of Hydrogenophaga pseudoflava. Taxonomy (GTDB): domain Bacteria; phylum Pseudomonadota; class Gammaproteobacteria; order Burkholderiales; family Burkholderiaceae_C; genus Hydrogenophaga; species Hydrogenophaga pseudoflava_A. The sequence goes on along the minus strand of NZ_JAVHJP010000003.1, from coordinate 264,031 downwards.
CCTCACCCACAACCCAAGGACCCCACCATGTCGAACATCATCCTTCCCGCTTCCGAACTCGTTGGCCCGCCCGCCTCGCGCCGCAGCTTCATGCGCCGTGGCGGTGCGCTCTCGGCCGTGGCCGTGGCCCTGCTGGCGGGCAAGGACACCCTGGCCCAGGGCATGTCCGCCGACGTGTCCAAGGACGTGTCCATCCTCAACGTCGCGCTCGGCCTGGAACACGAGGCCATCAACGCCTACCAGCTGGGCGCCGGCAGCGGCCTGCTGCAGAAGCCGGTGCTGGATGTGGCCGTGAGCTTCCAGGGCCACCACAAGGCGCACCGCGACGCACTGATCGCGACCATCCAGAAGCTGGGTGGCACACCGGTGGCCGAGAAGAAGCTCGACGAATACGCCAAGGCGCTCAAGGCCGACACGCTGCGCAACCAGGCCGACGTGCTGGACCTGGCCGCGCGGCTGGAACTGGGTGCCACCAACGCCTACCTGGGCGTGATCCCGTCTCTGGGCAACAAGGACCTGGCCAAGGTGGCCGCGCGCCTGGCCGCCGACGAGACCATGCACTTCACCGTGCTGACCAGTGCCCTGGGCCGTCCGCTGCCCGGTGGCGCCCTGAGCTTCGGCGCCTGATGGGCACGTCGCTGCGCCGCGCCGCATTCGCGATGGGGCTGCTGGCCGCTGCCGTGCCGGCGGCCCAGGCCCAGTCGGGCGATGTGGCGCGCGGCCGCGACCTGTTCGAGTCGCGCTGCGGAGGCTGCCACAGCCTGGACGAGAACCGCGTCGGTCCCGCGCTGGGCACCGTGGTGGGTCGTGCCGCGGGCAAGAAGGCGGACTTCGCCTACTCCGCCGCGCTGGCCGCGGCCGGTCACGTCTGGACGCCCGACAAGCTGCAGGCCTGGCTGACCGATCCCGAGGCCCTGGTGCCCGGCCAGGCGATGGGCTACCGGCTGTCCGAGGCGGTCGACCGGCGCGACGTCGTCGCATTTCTGCAATCCCTTGCAGCGGGCCAGCCGGTCCGCTGACGTCCGTTCACATCTGTACAGATACACACAGGAGCCGTTCCATGTTCTCCCGCTTCACCAAAACCGCACTCGGCGGTGCCGTCGTGCTCACGCTCACCGCCTGCGCCAGCGGTCCTGCGATGGTTCCGTTCTCGCAGGCCGATCTGCCAGCCGCGGTGCAGGTGCCCGCCGGCCACCGCGTGGCCTTCGAGACCGCCGCCGCTGGCGACATCACTTACCAGTGCCAGGCCAAGAAGGACATGGCCGGCCAGTACGAGTGGGTGTTCATGAGCCCCGACGCCGGCCTCAAGGGCCGCAAGGGCGAGCGCCTGGGCAAGTACTACGGCCCGCCCGCCACCTGGGACTTCAACGACGGTTCCAAGGTGAGTGGCGCACAGCTGGCGGTGGCGCCCAACGGCAGCGGCAACATCCCGCTGCAGCTGGTCAAGGCCAACCCGGCCATGGGCAGCGGCATGGCCCAGGGCGTGAGCCACATCCAGCGCGTGGCCACCAAGGGCGGCGTGGCCCCCGCAGCGCCCTGCGACGCCGCCACCATGGGCAGCAAGCGCGTGGTGACCTACACGGCCGACTACATCTTCTGGAAGCCGGCCTGAGCCAGCGTCAGATCGAGCGGCAGTAGGCTTCGAGCAGGTTGACCGCGTTCACGCCGACCTCGTCCACCGCATAGCCACCCTCGAAGGTGAACACGGTGGGCAGGCTGGCGGCGGCGAGCAGACGGCCGATGGTGTCGTAGTCGCTGCTCTCCAGCGTGAAGCCGGAGATCGGATCGCCCTTGAAGGTGTCCATGCCCATGGGCACCACCAAGGCGTCGGCGCCGAAGTCCTCGACCGCCTCGATGGCGGCGTCCAACGCGGCGCACCAGGCGGCAAAGCCGGTGCCGCGCGGCAGCGGGATGTTGAGGTTGAAGCCTTCGCCCGCACCCGCACCGCGTTCGCTGGCGTGGCCCAGGAAGAAGGGGTACTCGGTCGCCGGGTCGCCGTGGACCGAGACGGTCATCACGTCGGACCGCTCGTAGAAGATGGTCTGGGTGCCGTTGCCATGGTGGTAGTCGATGTCCAGCACCGCGACCTTGGCATGGCCCAGATCGCGCAGCGCCTGCGCGGCAATGGCGCCGTTGTTCAGGAAGCAGTAGCCGCCGAAGAAGTCCGGCCCGGCGTGGTGGCCCGGCGGCCGCGTCAGCGCAAACGCCGCGCGGGCGCCACCGTGCACCTCGCGCGCCGCCGCCACGGCGCAGGCCGCGCCCGCTCGCGCGGCGGTCCAGGTGCCGGCCATCAGGGGCGAGCCCGCATCGAAGGAGAACAGGCCCAGCCGCGCCGCGAAGTTCTGCGGCAGCACGTCGGTGCGGAAGGCGTGCGGGTTGCCCAGCGGCCAGACCGAGGGCAGGGCGTCGCGCTGCGCGTTCGCCGGGTCCATCGCCACCCACTCGTCCCAGGCGCCGGCCAGGAACTGCGTGTAGCGCGCGTCGTGCACGCGGGCGATGGCCGTGTCCAGGTCGGCCTCGCCGACCTCGGGCAGGAACAGCCCACCCTGCGAGCGCCGCTGCAGCTCGGCCAGCACAAAGTCCAGCCGGGCGGGCACTTCGTGGCAGGGCACCATGCGGCCGCGGAACATCTCTTCACGGCCCTGGTGCAGGGCGTGGTGGGGGTTGTGAAATGTCTTCATGAGTGCCAGTGTCGCACTGCGCTGCGCCGAACGCTATATTGCCTGTCGAGGCGATGCTCTTTCGCCCAACGGAGGCCCCATGCTGACCACCTACACCGGCCGTTGCCATTGCGGCGCTGTCCGCTTTGAGGCCGATCTGGACCTCGCGCAGCCGACCTACCGCTGCAACTGTTCGATCTGCCGGCGCACCCGTTTCTGGCCGGCGGTGGCGCGCGAGGAGCAGTTCCGCCTGCTGGCCGGTGAGGACGAGCTGACCGAGTACCGCTTCAACACCCGCAAGAACATCCACTATTTCTGCCGCCACTGCGGAGTGCGCGCCTTCGGCGTCGGCACCGAGACGCCGATCGGCAAGATGGTCGGCGTCAACCTCGGTTGTCTGGAAGGCGTGGACGAGGCCGTGCTCGCCCGCGCGCCGATCACCTATGTGGATGGCCTGCACGACCGCTGGCAGGAGCCGCCCGAATTCACCCAGCACCTCTGAACCCTTCCCCAGGAGCCCTTCATGTCGTCCGGAAAAATCCTCGTCGCCCAGGGTGGCGGCCCCACCGCGGTCATCAACCAGTCCCTCGTGGGTGTGGCACTGGAGGCGCGGCGCTTCCAGAACGTGCAGCGCATCTACGGCGCGCGCCACGGCGTGCGCGGCATCGTCGACGAAAACTTCGTCGACCTCACGCAGGAGACCAGCCACAACCTCGAAGCCGTGGCGCGCACGCCGGCTTCGGCGCTGGGCTCCACGCGCGACAAGCCGGATCTGAAGTACTGCCAGGAGATCTTCAAGGTGCTCAAGGCACACGAGATCGAGCACTTCTTCTACATCGGCGGCAACGACTCGTCGGACACGGTGCGCATCGTCAGCGAGGAGGCGCGCAAGGCGGGTTACCCGCTGCGCAGCATCCACATTCCCAAGACCATCGACAACGACCTGGTGGGCAACGACCACACGCCGGGCTTCCCCTCGGCGGCGCGCTTCGTGGCGCAGGCCTTTGCAGGCGCCAACCTCGACAACGCGGCCCTGCCGGGCGTGTACGTCGGCGTGGTGATGGGGCGGCACGCCGGCTTCCTCACGGCCGCGTCGGCGCTGGGCAAGAAGTTTCCCGACGACGGCCCGCACCTGATCTATGTGCCCGAACGGGTGTTCGAGATCCCGAAGTTCCTGGCCGATGTGAAGGCCATGTACGAGCGTTATGGCCGCTGTGTGATCGCGGTCAGCGAAGGCATCCACGACGCGTCCGGCCAGCCCATCATCACGCAGCTGGCCAAGGACGTGGAGAAGGACGCGCACGGCAACGTGCAGCTCAGCGGCACCGGCGCGCTGGCCGACCTGCTGTGCGAAGAGATCAAGGCCAGGCTCGGCATCAAGCGTGTGCGCGGCGACACCTTCGGCTACCTGCAGCGCAGCTTCATCGGTTGCGTGAGCGACGTGGACCAGCGCGAGGCGCGCGAGGTGGGCGAAAAGGCGGTGCAGTTCGCCATGTGGGGCCAGGTCGATGGTTCGGTGGCGATCAAGCGCACCGGCTTCTACTCGGCCGACTACGAGCTGCTGCCGCTGGAGGCGGTGGCGGGCAAGACGCGCACCATGGAGGACGAGTTCATCACCGCCAGCGGCACCGATGTGACCGACGCGTTCCGGCTGTACTTGCGGCCGCTGCTTGGTTCGGACATGCCCGACGCCTTCCGGCTGCGCTACAACCCGGTGGCCAAGGTCCTGCGTCCCTGAACGGCGCTGACCTGGGTCAAGGCGGCGGGCGGCCGCAGCGGCGACACTGTGCGCCCCTGTCGACCGACCGATGCCGATGACCGCCGCCGCCCGATCCACCGCCATGCCCGCTGCTGCCGCAGCCCCCTCCCGCCACCGCCTGCACGAAGACGTGCAGGCATTGCTCACCGGCACCCTGTTCGTCGGCCTGGGCGTGGTGCTGTTCGGCCATGTCGGCCTGCTCAGCGGCGGCACGGCCGGGCTGGCCTTCCTGCTGCACTACGCGACCGGGGTGAGCTTCAGTGTCTGGTTCTTCGTCATCAACCTGCCGTTCTACTGGCTGGCCTGGCGCCGTATGGGCGCACCGTTCGCACTCAAGACCTTCGCGGCCGTGGGCCTGCTCTCGCTCTGGGCCTTCCTGATCCCGCGCTGGATCTCCATCGGCGCGCTGGCCCCCGGCTTCGCCGCGGTGGCCGGTGGCCTGCTGGTGGGCGCGGGCATGCTGATGCTGTTCCGTCACCGCGCCAGCCTCGGCGGCTTCAACGTGCTGGTGCTCTACCTGCAGGAGCGCTTCGGCTGGCGCGCCGGCCACATCCAGATGGCGCTGGACTGCGCGATCGTGCTGACCGCGTTCGCGCTGCGCGAGCCGGTGCAGATCGCCTGGTCTGTGCTGGGCGCGGTGGTGCTGAACATGACGCTGGCGATCAACCACCGGCCGGGCCGGTACATGAATGTATGAAGACGACCTCCCTGCGCCGCTTCGCGGCTTCCCCCCTGGAAGGGGGGACCACGCCAGAGGCCCGGCAAAGCCGGTTCCTCGGCGTGTGCTGGTCCCTCTTCGCTCCGCTGCTTCTGGTTTTCCTTTCTGCTTCTGCACTCGCACAGCCTTCTGTTTCCACGTCCCCTTCAGCCTCGGGTTTCCGTACCCGGTTCAACGAGGCCTACGAGGCGCGGGTGACGCGGGTGTCGGATGGGGACACCTTGTGGGTCAAACCGCTGGCGGGTGGGACGTACCGCAAGCTGCGGCTGGACGGGGTGGATGCGCCGGAGATCTGCCAGGACGATGGCGTGGCGGCGCGGGAAGCGCTGGCTGCTCGGCTGCTGGATCAGACGGTGACGGTGACCGAGCGGCGGCGCGACGACTATGGGCGGGCGCTGGTGCGGCTGAGACACCGGAACGAGGATGTGGCCGGGTGGCTGGTGCGCGAAGGCTGGGCCTGGTCGTACCGCTGGCGGCACAGCGACGGGCCGTTTGCCATCGAAGAGGTGCTGGCCCGCAAGGACCGCAAAGGCGTCTTCGCGTCGGTGGATGCCGAGAATCCGAGGGACTTCCGCAAGCGTCACGGGCCGTGCCCGATGCCATCGCGCAGCGGCGCGAAGGATCAGCCGGCGCGCTGAGCGCAGACCGCGCAGTGCGGCTGGCGCGGCAGGGCGATGGTGTTGAAGGCCAGGTCGCGGCCGTCGATCATGAGCAGCTGCCCGGTCAGGCGCGAGCCGAGGCCGCTGAGGATCTTGAGTGCTTCGGCCGCCTGCATGGTGCCGACGATGCCCACCAGCGGAGCGAACACGCCCATGGTGGCGCAGCGGGTCTCTTCCACCCCTGCGTCTTCGGGGAACACACAGGCGTAACACGGCGAGGCGGCGTCGCGCGGGTCGTACACCGCCAGCTGCCCGTCCATGCGGATCGCCGCGCCCGAGACCAGCGGCACGCGGTGGCGCACACAGGCGCGGTTGACCATGTGGCGGGTGGCGAAGTTGTCGCAGCAGTCGATCACCACGCCCACGTCGGGCAGCAGGCGGTCCAGCAGGGCGTCGTCGGCGCGCTGCACCAGGGCCGTGACCTGCGGGTCGGGGTTGATGGCGGCGATGGCATGGCGCACCGACTCGGCCTTGGGCGTCCCCAGCCGTTCAAGGTTGTGCGCGATCTGGCGCTGCAGGTTGGTGGCGTCCACCTCGTCGTGGTCGACGACCGTGATGCGGCCGACGCCGGCGCTGCCCAGGTAGAGCGCGACCGGCGATCCGAGACCGCCGGCACCAATCACCAGCGCATGCGCCGCGAGCAGGTTTTCCTGGCCTTCGATGCCCAGCTCGTTGAGCAGGATGTGGCGCGAGTAGCGCAGGAGCTGCTGGTCGTCCAAGATCGCGCCGCCGTGTCTGTCACCGGAGCGGTGATCAGTTCTCTTTCTTCTCTTCGGGACGCTCGGTCAGGGTCTTGCTGACCAGGACCGGGCGACCCTTGAGCTTGTTGAGCGCCTGCTGCAGCTGGAAGTCCTTGTCGCTGCCGAATTCCGGCACCAGGCGCTGGCCCGGGTTCTTCTTGGACTCTTCCTCCAGGCGTCGGCGGGCTTCCTCACGCTCCTGGTCGCGCTGCTGCTCCGCGGCGCGCTGGGCGTCTGTCATGGGGGTCTCGCCCGCCTTGGCCTCGCTGCCATTGGTCAGGTGTTTGGTCAGGTCGGCCTCGCGTGTGCGCAGGGCGGCAAACAGGTTGCCCTCGGGCGTCTCGTCGACCATCACGTCGGGCACGATGCCCTTGGCCTGGATCGACTTGCCGCCCGGCGTGTAATAGCGGGCCGTGGTGAGCTTCAGGCCGGTGTCCGGGCCCAGCGGACGCACGGTCTGCACCGAGCCCTTGCCGAAGGTCTGGCTGCCCAGGATGGTGCCGCGCTGGTGGTCCTGCAGCGCGCCGGCCACGATTTCACTGGCCGAGGCCGAACCTTCGTTGACCAGCACCACGAGCGGTACGCTCTTGAGAGCGCCGTTGGTCGACTTGGTCAGGCGGGCAATCGGGTCCGGACCGCCGCGGCGCATGTAGTGCTGCGGGTTGGCGGTGTAGGTGAACTTGCTGTCGGCCAGCTGGCCGTTGGTCGAGACGACCGTGACGTTTTCGGGCAGGAAGGCCGCCGACAGGGCCACGGCCGCGTCCAGCAGGCCGCCCGGGTCGTTGCGCAGGTCGAGCACCAGGCCTTTGAGCGGGCCACCCTTGTACAGCTCCTCGACCTTGCGGGCGAAGTCCTCGACCGTCCGGTCCTGGAACTGGGAGACGCGGACCCAGGCGTAGCCCGGTTCGACCAGCTTGGTCTTGACGCTCTGTGTCTTGATCTCTTCGCGCGTGATGGTGACCGGGAAGCTGCGGTTCTCGTCCTTGCGGAAGATAGTCAGCAGCACCTTGGTGCGCGGCTCTCCGCGCATGAGCTTGACCGCGTCGTTGATCGACAGGCCCTTGACGGCGGTGTCGTCGATCTTGGTGATCAGGTCGCCGGACTTGAGGCCGGCGCGGAAGGCGGGCGAATCCTCGATCGGCGAGACCACCTTGACCACGCCGTCTTCCATGGTGATCTCGATGCCCACGCCGACGAAGCGGCCGCTGGTGCCTTCGCGGAATTCCTTGAAGGACTTCTTGTCGAAGTACTGGGAGTGCGGGTCGAGGCTGGACACCATGCCGGAAATCGCCTCGGAGATCAGTTTCTTCTCGTCGACCGGCTCGACGTAGTCGCTCTTGACCATGCCGAACACGGCGGCGAGCTGCTGCAGCTCTTCCAGCGGCAGGGGGGCGAGCGAGCCGCGCGCCACCGCCTGAAGCTGCACTGTGGTCAGCGCGCCGGCCACGGCGCCCGCGGCCACCCAGCCGACGATTTTCAGCTTCTGATTCACTTGCTTGCCCATCCGATCACCCCGAAAAAAACGCCGGCCCGGGCGGTCGCGCCTCGGGCCTGCAAACCAATATACACCTAGGAGTCAAGCCTTGTGATTCGGTTCCGTCCGGGCGGTTCAGCGTTTGCCCTGAGCGGCCACGGCTGCGGCGGCCTTGGCCGCGGCTTCGGCGTCGCCCAGGTAGTAGCTCTTGATCGGCCTGAGGTCGGCGTCGAGTTCGTACACCAGCGGGATGCCGTTGGGAATGTTCACGCCGACGATGTCGGCGTCCCCGATGTTGTCCAGATACTTGACCAGGGCGCGGATGGAGTTGCCGTGGGCGGCAATCACGATGCGCTGGCCCGCCTTGATGGCTGGGGCCAGGGAGTCGTTCCAGCAGGGCAGCACGCGGGCGACGGTGTCCTTCAGGCACTCGGTCAGCGGCACGGCGTCGGCCGGCAGCTTGGCGTAGCGCAGGTCCTGGCGCTGGCCGCGCGGGTCGTTGGCTTCCAGGGCCGGCGGCGGGGTGTCGTAGCTGCGGCGCCAGATCAGCACCTGCTCGTCGCCGTACTGCTTGGCCATGTCGGCCTTGTTCAGGCCCTGCAGACCACCGTAATGGCGCTCGTTCAGGCGCCAGTCCTTGACCACCGGCAACCAGCTGCGGTCCATCTCGTCCAGGCAGTAGTTCAGGGTATGGATGGCGCGCTTGAGCACCGAGGTGTAGGCGATGTCGAACTCGTAGCCCTCGGCCTTGAGCAGCTTGCCAGCGGACATGGCCTGGGAGACGCCGGTGGGGGTCAGCTCCACGTCGGTCCAGCCGGTGAAGCGGTTTTCGAGGTTCCAGGTGGATTCGCCGTGGCGAATCAGGACGAGCTTGTACATGGGCGTGAAGGCGTTGGGAGCAGGAAAAAGGGGCATGGAGGCTGGCCGGACCGCGCCGGACAGCCCCACATTCTAAAATCCCGGGCTTGTCTGACCTGAAAGGTGCTTCGTGAGTTTTTTTCTCGACAACTGGATGCTGTTTGCCATCGCCCTGGCCTCGGGCGGGATGTTGATGTTTCCCGCTCTCACCTCGGGCGGTGGTGCCGCGGGTCTGACCCCCACTGAAGTGGTGCAGCTGATCAACCGCGAGAAAGCCGCGGTGGTGGATGTGTGCGGGCCCGATGAGTTCGCGGCCGGTCATGTGACAGGTGCGAAGAACGTGCCGCTGCCGGATCTGGAAACCAAGCTGACGGGCGTAGTGAAGAACAAGAACCTGCCGCTGGTGCTGGTCTGCGCCTCCGGCATGCGTTCCAAACGCGCCGTGTCGATCGCCAAGAAGCTGGGCTACGAGAACGCCCATTCGCTGACCGGCGGCATGGGTGCCTGGCGCTCGGCCAATCTGCCGGTGGAAAAAGCCTGAACAGGAGCGCCGCATGGCCCACGTGAAGATCTATTCCAGCGACTACTGCCCGTACTGCTCGCGCGCCAAGGCGCTGCTGCAGCAGCGCGGCGTCACCGACTACGAGGAAATCGTGGTCGACGGCCGGCCCGAGGTGCGCGCACAGATGACGCAACTCACCGGCCGCACCAGCGTGCCCCAGATCTTCATCGGCCAGACCCACGTAGGCGGCTGCGACGACCTGCATGCGCTGGACCGCCAGGGCGGCCTGGAGCCGCTGCTGCGGGGCTGAGGCCGGTGCCGGGCTGCTGAGATAATCCGCCGTCGGGCCCGCTGCGGGAGTCCTCCCGGGCGGGCCTTGTTCATTCCCGAATCATCCGAAAGCTCTTATGGCCGACCAAGATCCCGTTTTCCAGATCCAGCGCGTCTACCTCAAGGAGGCGTCCCTGGAACAACCCAATTCCCCGGCCATCCTGCTGGAACAGGAGCAGCCCTCGGTGGACATCCAGCTGGGCGTGGAAGCCAGCCCGGCCGCCGACGGCGTGTACGAAGTGGCTGTGACCGCCACGGTGCAGACCAAGATCAAGGACAAGACCGTGTTCCTGGTCGAGGTCAAGCAGGCCGGCATCTTCGAGATCCGCAACCTGCCCGAAGACCAGATGGGTCCGATCATGGGCATCGCCTGCCCGCAGATCGTCTACCCCTATCTGCGCGGCAATGTGGCCGACCTGATCCAGCGCGCCGGCTTCCCGCCCGTGCACCTGGCCGAGATCAACTTCCAGGCCATGTACGAGCAGCAGCAGGCGCAGGCCGCGGGCGCTGTCGCGCAATAATCCGGCTTGAATCGCAGACGATGAACATCGTCGTTCTAGGTGCCGGTGCCTGGGGCACGGCACTGGCCATTGCGGCCGCCCGTCTGCCGGGCGATCCCCACCGGGTGACGCTGTGGGCGCGAGACGCGGCGCAGGTGACCGCCATGCGGGCCGAGGCCGAAAACGCCCGCTACCTCCCGGGTGTGGCCTTGCCGCCGGCCCTGCGGCTCGCGGGCGACGCCGAGCCCTGGCCTTCATCGGCGCTGTCCGAGGCCGACCTGGTGGTCGTGGCCACGCCCATGGCGGGTCTGCGCGGCATGCTGGAGCGGCTGTCGCTACAGGGCGCGCCGGTGGCCTGGCTCTGCAAGGGCTTCGAGGCCCCGAGGGACGGCGCCGGAGCACCGGGCCTCCTCGGTCACGAGATACAGGCCGCCGTGGCACCCGGCTTGAAGACCGGCGTGCTCAGCGGCCCCAGTTTTGCGCAGGAAGTGGCGCGCGGCCAGCCGACGGCCTTGGTGGCGGCCAGCGCCCACGCCGAGGTGCGCGAGGCCCTGGTGTCCGCGTTCCACGGTCCGTCGCTGCGCATCTATGCCAATGACGATGCCATCGGGGTCGAGGTCGGGGGAGCGGTCAAGAACGTGCTGGCGATTGCGACGGGGCTCTGTGATGGCCTGCAGCTCGGGCTCAACGCCCGGGCCGCGCTGGTCACGCGCGGCTTGGCCGAGATGACGCGCCTGGGCCTGGCGCTGGGTGCCCGCGCGGACACCTTCATGGGGCTTTCCGGCCTCGGAGACCTTGTGTTGACCGCAACCGGCGACCTGTCGCGCAACCGCAAGGTGGGGCAACTGCTGGCGCAGGGCCTGAGTCTGCAGCAGGCAGTGGATTCCCTGGGTCACGTGGCCGAGGGCGTCTACAGTGCCCGCACCGTGGTGCAGCGCGCCCGCCTCCTGGGTATCGACATGCCGATCAGCGAAGGCGTGGTGGCCCTGCTGGATGGCCGTCTGCAACCTGCGCAGGCCGTCGCCGCCCTGATGGGCCGCGACCCCAAGGAAGAAACCCTCTAGATTTCAAAGTTGTCAATGAGGCGGGTGCGCCCCAGGCGGGCCGCCCCCAGCACCACCATCGACTGTGGTGCGAGCGCGTCCTCCGCGCGGGGTGGCTGCAGGTCGGCGCGGCGCCGCACGGTCAGGTAATCCGGCTGCCAGCCGCGCAGGGCCAGGGCGCGCATGGCCTGAGCTTCCAGCGCCTCTCGTTTCTCGGGCAGCGAGCCGGCGGCGGCCAGCGCGTCGCGCGCCAGCGCGCGCAGCGCCAGCGACAGCTGCACCGCTTCGGCCCGCTCGGGCTCGCTCAGATAGCCGTTGCGTGAACTCAGCGCCAGGCCGTCGGCCGCCCGCTGCGTCTCGCCGGCAATGACCTGGATCGGCATGCAGAACTGCTGCACCATGCGGCGGATGACCATCTGCTGCTGGTAGTCCTTCTTGCCGAACAGCGCGTAGCGGGGGCCCTTGGCTTCGGAGAACACACACTGGAACAGCTTCGTCACCACGGTGCAGACACCGATGAAGAAGCCGGGCCGGAAGTGGCCTTCGAGGATGTCCGCCAGGTCCGCCGGTGGCTGGATCTTGTAGCCCTGAGGCTCGGGATACAGCTCTTTCTCGGGCGGTGCGAAGACGATGTCGCAGCCGGCCTGCTCCAGACGGGCGCAGTCGGCCTGCAGGGTGCGTGGATAGGTGTCGAAGTCTTCGTGCGGCGCAAACTGCAGGCGGTTGACGAAGATGCTGGAGACGGTCACATCGCCCAGCGGCTGGGCCTGGCGGACCAGGTCGAGGTGGCCATCGTGAAGATTGCCCATCGTCGGAACGAAGGCGGGCGACTGGAAGGGGGCCAGCGCGTCGCGCAGGTCGGCAATGGTGTGGACGAGCTTCATGCGGGTGGGACGGGTTGGAGCGGGATCCCGGATTATCGCCACGCCTCAGGGCGAGGCCGTGGCATGGTGCAGGGCTTCCCCGAGGGAGCGCGCACCCGGGGCTGCCGTCTGCAGACCCCAGCCGACGGCCGCCAGGAACACGGCTGTGAGGGTGAAAGGCAAGAGAGTGCGGCGCAGTGCCGTGGCCACCCAGTGGCGCCGCTCGATGCCGCGCAGGCGCCGGTAGAGCGAGGCCGAGAGTGCGCCATCGAGCAACAGTTCCGCAAACAGCGTCGGCGCGCTGTAGACCACGTAGAAAGACGAGAGCAGCAGCCCGACCGCCAGCGCGATCACGAACAGTGGCACCACCAGCTCGTCGGCATCCAGAGCATCGCCCACATCGCCCAGACCATCGGCCAGCCCTTTCTTGAGCCCTCCGCCGGCCTCGCGCGCCACCGCGCTGGGTTGGCCGGTCGCGAACGCGGGCAGGGGTGTGGCGGGCGCGTCAAAGCTGGCGCTGGCGCCGCCGCCACCGAACTGACCGCCACCGCCGGAACTCCAGGTGGGACTTCCGTGCCCGGAAGACGGGACCAGGTCCATGCCCACATCCGGGATCTCTGCCCAGTCGTCCGACTTGGTGCGCAGCCAGAGCCAGAGCAGCAGCAGGAACACACCGTAGGCCACGGCCAGCGCGAGCGGGTAGCGCAGCGCCATGCGCTCCACGCCGGCCTGCAGCATCAGGAAGGACGCCAGCAGACCCGTACCGCCGGTCAGCGCCACCAGCAGCGTCATCTGCGCGCGCGGCCAGGAATGCGACTGCAGATCGCGCCGCAGTTCGTCCACCGCGTCGCTGCGGGTGCGCAGCAGGCCTTCGGAGCGCCGCTTCACCAGGCGTGCAGCTGATCGTCGGGGAAGCTGCCGTCTTTCACGGCAGCCACGTAGGCCGCCATGGCGTCGCGCACGCTGCTCGCGCCGTCCATGAAGTTGCGTACGAACTTGGGGTTCTTGCCCAGGTTGATCCCCAGCATGTCGTGCATCACCAGCACCTGTCCGGCCGTGCCCTTGCCGGCGCCGATACCGATGGTGTGGCAGGTGGGCAGGGCCTCCGTGATCTCTGCGGACAGCGCCGCGGGCACCATTTCCAGCACCATCATGGTGGCGCCGGCGTCCTGCAGTTCCAGCGCCTGCGTGCGCAGGGTGCGCGCGGCGGCCTCGTCGCGGCCCTGCACCCGGTAACCACCCAGCGAGTGCACCGTCTGGGGTGTCAGGCCCAGGTGGGCGCAGACGGGAACGCCTCGCTCGACCAGGAAGCGCACGGTGTCGGCGGTCCAGCCACCGCCTTCGAGCTTGATCATGTGGGCGCCGGCGTGCAGCAGCTGGGCCGCGCTGCGCATGGCCTGTTCTTTCGACTCGTGGTAGCTGCCGAAAGGCAGGTCACCGATGATCCAGGCGGTGCCCTGCACCCGCCGCAGGCCGCGCACCACGCTGTCGGTGTGGTAGACCATCGTCTCCAGCGTGACGCCCGCCGTGCTCGAGAGCCCCTGGCAGACCATGCCCAGCGAATCGCCGATCAGGATGCATTCGACCCCGGCGGCGTCCGCCACCGCCGCGAAGGTGGCGTCGTAGGCGGTCAGCATGGTGATCTTTTCGCCACGTTCGCGCATTTCCTGCAGGCGCGGCAGGCTGACCGGCTTGCGCTGCGGCAGCGGGGAGGCCGAGGGCAGGGTGCCGTAAGGTGTGCCGGTGGCGGGTGCGTGGGAGGCGGTCTGGCTCATGGTGATGTCCCCTCGGCGGGTGGTCGATTTGGGGCGGACTATAGTCCATCCCGCATTCCCCCACCCGTTATGCTTGGCCCCATGAAACACCTCTCCGAATTCACCGCCGCGGACCTCGCAGAACTGGCCCGCAGCGACGTCGCACGGGCCCTGTCTGAAGATGTGGGCGAGGGTGACCTCACGGCCGCGCTGGTCGACGCCAGCCGCCCGGTCCGGGCCCGCATCCTGGCACGTGAAGCCGCCGTGATCTGTGGCCGCCCCTGGGTGGAGGCGGCGGTGGAGGCCTGCGATCCGTCGGCGCGCCTGACCTGGCACGTGCAGGAGGGTGAACGCTGCGCCGCCGACCAGGTGGTGCTGCACATCGAAGGCAAGGCCCAGGCCTTGCTGACCGCCGAACGCACCGCGCTCAACTTCCTTCAGCTGCTCTCGGCGGTGGCATCCAAGACGGCGGTGTTTGTCGACGCCGTGAAAGGCACACGTGCGGCCATTGTCGACACCCGCAAGACCATCCCGGGTCTGCGCCTGGCGCAGAAGTACGCCGTGAAGACCGGTGGCGGTGTGAACCACCGCATCGGCCTCTACGACGCGGTGCTGATCAAGGAGAATCACATCGCCGCCGCCGGTGGCGTGGCGGCCGTGCTCCAGCGGGTGCAGGAGACGGCGCCCCAGGCACGCTTCGTCGAGATCGAGGTCGAGACGCTGGTGCAGCTGGACGAGGCCCTGGCCTGCGGCGCCACCATGGTCCTGCTGGACAACATGGACATCCCGACGCTGCAGGAGGCGGTGCGCCGCAACGCCGGCCGGGCGATCCTGGAGATTTCCGGCGGCGTAAACCTGGACACGGTGCGCGCCCTTGCGGAAACGGGGGTCGACCGCATCTCCATCGGTGCCCTGACCAAGGACGTCAAGGCGACCGATTTCTCCATGCGCTTCGAAAGCCTCTGAGGACTGACATGACCGCCAACGCCATCATCGACGTCGAATACGAACAGCCGGCCTGTCCGACCAAACACGCCTGGGCGCGGGTGCCGGTCGAACCCGGCCCGGATCGGCGCGCCGAGCTTAAGGCACGCATCCGCACATTGCTGAAAGAGCGCAACGCGGTCATGGTCTCGCACTACTACGTGCACCCGGACCTGCAGGACCTGGCGCTGGAAACCGGTGGCATCGTCAGCGATTCGCTGGAAATGGCGCGCTTCGGCCGTGACCACGCGGCGCAGACCCTGGTGGTGTCCGGTGTGCGCTTCATGGGTGAGACAGCCAAGATCCTGTCGCCGGAAAAGACCGTGCTGATGCCTGACCTGGATGCCAACTGCTCGCTGGACCTGGGTTGCCCCATCGACGAGTTCAGCGCCTTCTGCGACCAGCACCCGGACCGGACCGTGGTGGTCTACGCCAACACCAGCGCCGCGGTGAAGGCGCGTTCCGACTGGCTGGTGACGTCGAGCTGCGCGCTCGACATCGTCAAGGCGCTCAAGGACAAGGGTCACAAGATCCTGTGGGCGCCTGACAAGCACCTGGGGGGTTACATCCAGCGCGAGACCGGGGCCGACATGCTCATGTGGACGGGGTCGTGCATCGTGCACGACGAGTTCAAGGCCTTCGAGCTTGAGGCCCTCAAGAAGGAACATCCGAAGGCCCGGGTGCTGGTGCACCCGGAGAGCCCTGCCGAGGTGGTGAAGCTGGCCGACGCCGTGGGGTCCACGTCGGCCATCCTCAAGGCGGCGCGTGAGTTCGATGCCAACGAATTCATTGTCGCGACCGACAACGGCATGATGCACATGCTGCGCCAGCAGAATCCGGGCAAGGTGTTCATCGAGGCGCCCACCGCCGGCAACAGCGCCACCTGCAAGAGCTGCGCGCACTGCCCCTGGATGGCGATGAACGGCCTGGCCGGGGTGGCCGAGGTGCTGGAAAAGGGACTGAACCAGATCCATGTCGAGCCGGCGCTGATCCCGCGCGCGCGCCTGCCGATCGACCGCATGCTGGCCTTCACCGCCGCGCACAAGGCGGGTCAGGACGCTGGCGCCCTGGTGCCGAACATCGGCGCCGCCTGAACCTCAGGCCCTCAGCGCGTCAGCTCCAGCGAGCAGGCGTCGCCCAGCGCCTCGCGCCAGACCCGCACCCGGCTCACCGGCGGCTGCAGGTGGGCCAGGCGGGCCGCGATGTAGACACAGAGGTTTTCCAGCGTGGGCGTGCCCAGATCGGGCACCTCGTCGAGCAGGTGGTGGTCCAGTGCCTCGCGCACCGCGACCAGTTCCCGCCGCAGCAGGCCCAGGTCGATCACCATGCCGGTGGAGCCGTCGCGCGCTCCGGTCACCACCACTTCGGCGTGGTAGGTGTGGCCGTGGATGCGCAGGCTGCTCTCGGTGTCGATCGCCCGCCGCAGGGTGTGGGCGGCGTCGAAGAAGAAGCGCTGGCTGACGGAAAAAAGCATGGTGTCAACGGATGCCGGTGAGCTTGTGGGTCTGCAGGCTCAGCCGCCAGGCCGGGCGGCGCAGGCAGAGGTCAATGCACTCGGCGATGTGACGGGCCTGGTCCGGCCCGTCCATTGGCTGGAGGAAACGGTGCTCGAAACGGCCGGTGCGCTCCAGCGTGTCCAGGTCCAGGCCGGCCTGCGGCCAGACCAGTTTGAGCTCCTGGCCTTCGCGCTGCACCCAGTCGGCGCCGGCCTTGGGACTGACACACACCCAGTCGATGCCCGGCGGTGCGGGCAGGCTGCCATTGGTTTCCACCGCCACCCGGAAGCCCTGGTCGTGCAGCGCGTCCAGCAGCGGGCCGTCTACCTGCAGCAGCGGTTCGCCGCCGGTGAGCACCACGAGCCGGTGGTGCGGCTGGTCGGCCGGCCATTGCGCCGCGATCTGCCGCGCCAGCGCTTCACCATCGGAGAACTTGCCACCCAGGCTGCCGTCGGTGCCGACGAATTCGGTGTCGCAGAAGCGGCAGACCGCGCTGGCGCGGTCTTCTTCCCGGCCGTTCCATAGGTTGCAGCCGCTGAAGCGACAGAACACGGCGGGGGTGCCGGCCTGCGCGCCCTCACCTTGCAAGGTATAGAAGATTTCCTTGACCGAATAGGTCACGCCGAGGGTCCTGTGGGTCGGGGTGTTCCAATTAAAAAGCCCGCTGGCGCGGGCTTTGCTGGGAGTGGACGGCGCTCAGGTCGGCACCTTCTTGAGCATTTCCAGGCCGACCTTGCCTTCGGCGATCTCGCGCAGGGCGGTCACGCCCGGCTTGTTCTTGCTCTCGATCTTCGGGGCGTGGCCCTGGCTGAGCATGCGGGCGCGGTAGGTGGCCGCCAGCACCAGCTGAAAGCGGTTGGGGATCTTTTCCAGACAGTCTTCGACGGTGATGCGTGCCATGTGCGGGCCTCGGTAGGGAAGCGGGTGTATCAGGAGATATTGAGCGCCTGAAAGGTGTCGCTGCGGGTGATGCGCTGCGCGGTGTAGCGCAGCCGCTGCGAGTGGACGATGGCCTTGAGGTCGAACAAGGCGCGCTCAAACAACTCGTTGATTATAACGAAATCGAATTCCTTGGCATGGGCCATCTCGTGGGCGGCGTTCTTGAGGCGCACCTCGATCACGTCGGCGCTGTCCTCGGCCCGTCGCTCCAGGCGCGAGCGCAGTTCTTCCCAGCTGGGGGGCAGGATGAAGATGAGCACGGCATTCGGGAAGATGCGCTTGACCTGGATCGCACCCTGGAAGTCGATCTCCAGCACCACATCGGCACCTTGGGCCATGCGCTGCTCGATCGCCTGCTTGGACGTTCCGTAGCGGTTGCCGTGCACGTGTGCCCATTCCAGGAAGGCGTCCTGGGCGATCATCTGGTCGAAGGTCTCGCGGCTGACGAAGTAGTACTCGCGACCATGCACCTCCTGGCCCCGCGGCGCCCGGGTGGTGTGCGAGATGGACGGCGAGACGCGCTGGTCCAGTTCCATCAGCGCCTTGACCAGGCTGGACTTGCCGGCCCCGCTGGGGGCCGCGACGACAAACAGGTTTCCGGGGTATTCCATCAGTTCATTCCAGATTCTGGACCTGTTCGCGCATCTGTTCGATCAGCACCTTCATGTCCACCGAGATGCGGGTCAGTTCCAGGCTGGACGACTTGGAGCCCAGGGTGTTGGCTTCGCGGTGCAGTTCCTGGATCAGGAAGTCCAGCCGCTTTCCGACGTCGCCACCCTTCCTGATGAGCCGTTCGATCTCCACCAGGTGGGAATCCAGGCGGGTCAGTTCTTCGGCCACATCGATGCGGATGGCGAAGGCGGTCGCCTCGGCCAGGGCGCGTTCCTGCACCGTGTCCGCGGACAGGGCCGGCGTGCCACCGGTATTGCCAGCACCCAGTGCCTCATTCCAGCGATCAATGAAGCGCTGGCGCTGCTGGGCCACCAGTTCAGGGATAAGCGGCTGCGCTTCTCGGGCGAGCTGGCGCAGTTGCTTGAGGCGGCCCAGCAGCATGTCGGCCAGCCGTTGGCCTTCCCGTTCGCGCGCGCCCACGAAGCTGTCCAGCACCGTGTGGGCCAGGGCGATCAGGTTCTCGTGCAACCCGCTGGGCAAAGCCTGCTGACGGGACGTGAGCTGGATCAGTTCGGCGACGGACAGCGGGGTGGCCTTGGGGTGCCAGGCGACGATGCTGTCCTGCAGGCCGACCAGGCGCTGCAGCTCGGCCGGAGAAGGGGTGCGCAGCCCGCCTTCGGTGCGGCCCTCGATCCAGGCGCGGACCTCGACCTTGCCGCGTTTGAGGCGTGCGCCCAGCAACTCCCGCAGCGCCGGCTCGGTGCCGCGCAACTCGTCGGACATCTTGAAGGTCAGGTCCAGGAACCGGCTGTTGACCGAGCGGATTTCCATGCCCAGCACGGGCAAAGCCTCGCGGCCGGCCTCGTCCGCAGGCCCGCTGTACTGGGCCGTGGCATAGCCGGTCATGCTGTAAACTGCCATGAGACTGGGTCCGATCCGGTTGAATGGTCCACAACGAGGCGTTCCGGACTCCTCCCGAATTATGTCAAAGGTCAAACCCGCTTCCTTGCCACCGGATACCGTGATCGGTGGTTACCGGATCGTTCGCAAGCTGGCCGCGGGCGGCTTTGGCGTCGTTTACCTGGCGGTCGACACCGAAGGTCAGCAGGTGGCTGTCAAGGAGTACCTGCCTTCGTCGCTGGCCACACGGGCACCGGGCGAATTGCTGCCGCAGGTCCAGCCCGAAAAGCTGTCGCTGTACCGCCTGGGCCTCAAGAGCTTCTTCGAGGAAGGCCGTGCGCTGGCCCAAATCTCCCACCAGTCGGTGGTGAGCGTGCTCAACTTCTTCCGCGAGAACGAGACCGTCTACATGGTCATGAACTACCTGGAGGGCTCGTCCCTGCAGGAGTTCATCATCACCGCGCGCGAGCTGAAGAAGCAGAAGGTGTTCCGCGAGTCGACCATCCGCTCGCTGTACGACGAGGTGCTGCGCGGCCTGCGCATCGTGCACCAGCACAAGATGCTGCACCTGGACATCAAGCCGGCCAACATCTTCATCACCGACGACAACCGGGCCGTGCTGATCGACTTCGGCGCCGCGCGCGAGGTGCTGAGCAAGGAAGGCAATTTCATCCGTCCGATGTACACGCCCGGCTTCGCCGCGCCCGAGATGTACCGCCGCGATTCGAGCATGGGGCCGTGGACCGACATCTACGCCATCGGTGCCTGCATCTACGCCAGCATGCAGGGCTATCCGCCCAACGACGCGCCGCAGCGGCTGGAGAAAGACCGCCTGTCGCTGGCGCTGTCGCGTCTGCGCGGTGTGTACTCCGACAACCTGATCGAGGTGGTCGAATGGTGCATGTCGCTCGATCCGCTCTCGCGCCCGCAGTCGGTGTTCGCGCTGCAGAAAGAACTCAGCCGTGAGACCGAGCGCAGCTACACCAAGCTCACGGTGGCCGAGAAGATGCGCCTGCAGTTCGACAACATCGTCTCGGACAACAAGAAGTCGCCCCGCAAGACCACCGCCGGCGGAACCAAGTTCAAATGAAGTTCTCGGTCTACCAGATCAGCCGACAGGGTGGTCGGGAGCGCAACGAAGACCGGATGGGGTACGCCTACACGCGTGAGTCCGGCCTGTTTGTTTTGGCCGATGGCATGGGCGGGCATCCCGAAGGCGCGATGGCGGCGCAGCTGGCGCTGCAGACGCTGTCGGCCTACTTCCAGAAGGCCGCGAACCCGACGGTTCGTGAGGTGCCGGAGTTCCTCTCCAGCGCGCTGATGGCGGCCCATCATCAGATCATCCGCTACGCCGCCGAGAAGGGCATGCTGGACACCCCCCGTACCACGCTGGTGGCGGCGGTGATGGAGCGCGGCTCCATGCACTGGGTGCACTGTGGCGACTCGCGGCTGTACCTGTTGCGCAATGGCGAGTTGCTGACGCGCACGCGCGACCACTCCTACATGGAGCAGCAGGCGCACCTGGGTCGCGCGACCTCGCACATCAACCGAAACATCCTGTTCACCTGCCTGGGGTCGCCGGCCAAGCCGGTGTTCGATCTTTCGGGGCCTGTGCAGCTTCAGCAGGGCGACCGCGTGCTGCTGTGTTCCGACGGCCTCTGGGGTACGGTCAAGGATTTCGAGATCGCCTCGGAAATGGCGTCGCAGCCGCTGGAGCAGGCGGTGCCCGAGCTGGTCGAGATGGCGCTCAAGCGCGGCGGACCGCGCTGCGACAACGTGACCGTGCTGGCGATGGAGTGGGAAACGCCGGACGAGTACCAGACCACGCGCATTTCCACCGAAGAGATCGAAGAGGGGGTATTCGCCTCCACCATCCAGTCCGGTGTGCCCGATCCCACGATCGAGGACATGGACGACGAGGCGATCGAACGTTCGATCGCCGAGATCAATGAAGCGATCCGGCGCACCGCCGAACGCAATTCCTGAGGTTTTCCCCATGAGCATTTCCAGCCGGCCCGGTCAGCGGGCCAACGATTCACTGCGCCCGGTGCGCATCACCCGCGGCTACACCATGCACGCCGAAGGCTCGGTGCTGATCGAGTTCGGCCACACCAAGGTACTGTGCACCGCCTCGGTCGAGGAGAAGGTGCCGCCGCACAAGAAGGGCTCGGGCGAGGGCTGGGTGACGGCCGAGTACGGCATGCTGCCGCGCGCCACGCACACCCGCAGCAGCCGCGAGGCGGCCAAGGGCAAGCAGAGCGGCCGCACGCAGGAGATCCAGCGCCTGATCGGGCGTTCGCTGCGAGCGGTGTTCGACCTGCAGGCTCTTGGTGAGCGCACGATCTCGCTGGATTGCGACGTGTTGCAGGCCGACGGCGGCACGCGCACCGCCAGCATCACCGGCGCCTTCGTGGCCGCGCAGGACGCGGTGAACAAGCTGATCGCCGAGGGCAAGCTGGTGGCCTCGCCGATCAGGGACCATGTGGCCGCGATCTCGGTCGGCATCCTGGCCGGCCAGCCGCTGCTGGACCTGGAATACGTCGAGGACTCGGCCTGCGACACCGACATGAACGTGGTGATGACCGGCGCCGGTCACTATGTCGAGGTGCAGGGCACGGCCGAGGGCGTGGCCTTCACGCGCAAGGAAATGGACGCACTGCTGGCGCTGGCCGAGAAGGGCATTGGCGAGCTGATCGTGGCGCAGAAGAAGTCGCTCGGCGAATGAAACTCGTCCTCGCGTCGAACAACAAGGGCAAGCTGGCCGAGCTGCAGGCGCTGTTCGCGCCGCTGGGCGTGGAACTGGTGCGCCAGGCGGACCTGGGCATTCCCGAGGCGCCCGAGCCGCACCGCACCTTCATCGAGAACGCTCTGGCCAAGGCGCGGCATGCGTCGCAGGTCAGCGGCCTGCCCGCGCTGGCCGACGACGCGGGTCTGTGCGTCGAGGCTTTCGGTGGTCTTCCGGGGGTGGATACGGCGTTCTACGCGACACAGTTCGGTTACGAGAAGGGCGACGACAACAACGTGCGCGCGCTGCTGGAGCAGATGCAGGGCATCACCGACCGCCGCGCGGCGCTGGTGAGCACGCTGGTGGCGCTGCGCAGCGCCGACGACCCGGAGCCGCTGGTGGCCACCGGCCGCGCCGCCGGGCTCATCACGCAGGAACGCATCGGTGACCAGGGCTTCGGCTTCGACCCGGTGCTGCTGCTGCCGCCCTTCGGCAAGACCTTTGCCCAGTTGCCAACCGAGGTGAAGAACGCCAACAGCCATCGCGGCAAGGCCGCGCAGCAGATGCTCGCCCTGATGCGCGAGCGCTGGTTCGCGCAACCATGAGCGAGGCCCCACACTGGAGCGACATCCGCCACTGGATGCGCCCGGGGACCCTGCAGCTTCAGGGCCTGCCGCCGCTCTCGCTCTACATCCACCTGCCGTGGTGCCTGAAGAAGTGCCCGTACTGCGACTTCAACTCGCACGAGTGGAGCGCGACCTCGGCGCCGGGCCAGCCGCTGCCCGAGCAGCCGTATCTGGACGCGCTGCGCGCCGATTTGCAGGCCGCGCTGCCGCTGATCTGGGGCCGGCCCATCCACACCGTGTTCATCGGCGGCGGCACGCCCAGTCTGTTCTCGCCGGAAGCCATCGACCGCCTACTGGGCGATGTGCGCGCACTCACGCGGCTGGACGCCGATGCTGAGATCACGCTGGAAGCCAATCCCGGCACGTTCGAAAAAGACCGCTTCAGGGCCTTCCGCCAGGCGGGGGTGACGCGGCTGTCGATCGGCGTGCAGAGCTTCAACGACGAACACCTGAAGGCGCTGGGCCGGGTGCACGACGGGGCGCAGGCGCGGGCGGCGGTGGAAGAGGCGGCCGTCTCTTTTGACACCTTCAACCTGGACATCATGTACGCGCTGCCCGGCCAGACCCTGGCGCAGTGCGAGCACGACATCCGCGCTGCGCTCAGCTTCCATCCGCCACACATCTCGATCTACCACCTGACCATCGAACCGAACACGGTGTTCGCCAAGTTCCCGCCGCAGGTGCCCGAGGACGACGACGCCTATGCGATGCTCGACCGCATCACCGAGGTGACCGCCGAACAGGGCCTGGAGCGCTACGAGGTCTCGGCCTATGCGCGGCGCGGCCACCGCAGCCGCCACAACCAGAACTACTGGCAGTTCGGCGACTACCTGGGCATCGGCGCGGGCGCGCACAGCAAGCTGAGCTTTGCACACCGCGTGGTGCGCCAGGTGCGGGCGCGTGAGCCGCGGCTGTACATGGACAAGGCGCTGGCCGGCGATGCGGTGGTGGGCGTGGAAGAGGTGGCGCGGCGCGACCTGCCGTTCGAGTACATGCTCAACGCCTTGCGGTTGCGCGAGGGGTTCAGCCTGACCGACTTCAGCGCCCGAACGGGGCTGCCGCTGTCGGCCGTCGATGGTGCATTGCGCGAGGGGCTGGACAAGGGCTGGCTGACCCGGGACGGCGCCTGGGTGGCGCCCACCGAGCGGGGTTTCGATTTCCTGAGCGACCTGCAGTCGCTGTTCCTGCCCGGCTGATTCAGACCGTCTCCGGCTCGCCGACCGGTACCGTTGACGGTGCGCCGCGCAGCCAGAGGCGGGCCGTGGTGCCCGCGCCAGGCTCGCTGGCCAGTTCGATGGTCCCGCCGTGGATCTCGACGATCTCCTTGACCAGGTTCAGCCCCAGGCCGGTGCCGGGGATGTTGCCCGAGGCGTCTGCGCGGTAGAAGCGTTCAAAGGCACGCGCCAGTTGCGCCGGGGTCATGCCGATGCCGTGGTCGCGCACCTCGATCACCACCCCTTCCATGCCGTCCCGTTCGTTCGGCTGGACTTTCAGGGACACCTCGCCACCGGCGGGCGAGTACTTGAACGCGTTGCTCAGCAGGTTGGTCAGGGCCTGCTGGATCTTGCTGGCGTCGGCCATCACGTGCAGCTCCGGCAGGGGGCCCACCGTGACCTGCCGGCCCAGCTCCTGGTGGCCCATGCCGTCGAGCGCGGCGTTGATGATGGCCGCCAGCGGTGTGGCGACGATGCGGAAGTCCTTGCCCTGGCGCGCCTCGATGCGCGAGAGGTCCAGCAGCTCCTGGATCAGATTGTTCAGCAGCGTGCCCTGCCGGTGCACGGTCTGCAGCAGGTCCTTCTGTTTCTCTTCGCTGTACCTGCGGTGGATCATCAGCTCGGTGAAACCCAGGATGCTGGCCAGGGGGGTGCGCAGCTCGTGCGCCGCCGTGGCGAGGAACTCGCTCTTCATGCGGTCGACCTCGAACTGCTGCGTCACGTCCCGGAAGTACACGAAGGTCTCGCCGCTGCCGCCAAGGTGGCGCCGGACCTCGCGTTCCAGCACCTTGCGCGAGGGGCGGGCCAGCACCAGCGTGAGCCGTGTGCCGTCGCCGGCATCGCTCCCCACCGGGGCATAGCGTTCGGGCTCCTCGCACAGCTGGCGCATCCAGTTGTCAAAGCTGGACAGCGGCATCCACGAGGACATCTCGCCCACCATGGCCCGCAGGGCCGGGTTGCTGGTGATGAGTTCGCCCCGGGCATCGAACACCGCAAAACCATCGGGACTGAGGTCGAACGTGGCGTTCAGGCGCGCGGTGCGCTCGATCAGTCGCTGCTTGACCTCGACCTGCGCGGTGACGTCCTCGATCACGTTGATGTAGTGCGTGATCTCTCCCTTGCCGTCGCGCACGGGCGAGACCGAGAGCTTGTTGTGGAACACGCTGCCGTCCTTGCGGTAGTTGTGCAGCGTGACCTTGACCTCGGCCCCGTTCTGCACCGTTCGCGCGAGCAGCGCCATGTCGTCCGGGTCGGTCAGCGGCCCCTCCAGCAGGCTGGCGTCGCGCCCGAGGATCTCGTGGGGCGCATAGCCGGTGATGCGGGTGAAGGCGGGGTTGACGTGCACGATGGGCTGTGGGTATCGGCGGGCGTCGCTGACCGAGATGCCGTTGGGCGTGCAGTCGAGCACGCGCCCGTACAGCGTCAGGTACTCCTCGGCCAGCTTCATGTCGGTGAGGTCGCGCACGATGCAGGTGTAGCGGATCTCGGGGTCGCCCGAGATCTCGCCCAGCAGCACCTCCACCGGGAACGCGGTGCCGCCGTGGCGCGTGGCGTCCATCTCGACCCGGCCGATGCGGCTCTGGGTGCTGTGGATCAGCATGCCATCGGCCATGGTCTGCCGCAGCCGGTCGGCGTCCATGCCCGGCAGCACGCCGGCCAGCGGGCGCCCGATCAGGTCCTTCTCGTCCGAGCCGAACATGCGCTCGGCGGCGGGGTTCGCGCCCACGATCTGCCCGTCCGCCCCGATGCCGACGATGGCGTCGGCGGCGGTGTCCAGCACCGCCTTCATGCGCGTGAGGCGCTGGCGCGTCTCGGTCATGCGGCGCGCCAGCTCCTGCGAGGACCAGTTCAGCGCGCGACCGAGTTCGCGCACCTCCTGGCTGCCCCAGCGCAGCTGCAAGGTGTCGCCGGGCGAGTCGACCATGTTGCTGGCGTAGGCGGCCAGGGCGCGGATGGGCTGGATCGTGCGCCGCAGGAACAGGGCGAAGGCACCCAGCGCCAGCAGCGCCAGGACCAGGATGCCGGTCGAGGCGACCACCCAGCTTTTCCGTGCGGCCGCCATGCGGGCCGCGAAGCTGAACTCCACCTCGACCCAGCCTTCGCGGTCGAACTGGGGATAGTCCACCGGGTGGCCCTCGTCGCCGCGGTTCGCGGTCAGCAGGCTGGCCACTGCGTGCAGGCGCTCTCCGGTCTGCACATGCCCTTGTTCCGGCGCCGGCAGGGCAGGTCTGTTGCGTGGTCGCACCGACACGATGCCGCTGTCCCGCCGCTCGACCCGCAGGGCTTCCTGCCCGCCGGGCCGAACCACCCGGACGGCCTGGACACCGGGCAGGGCGACGACCTCCTGCAGGGCCTCGTCCAACGCACCAAAGTCGTTGTCGGCCAGCGGCACGCTGGCCGCCTGTGCCGCCATCCGGGCCAGCGCCTGCGCCCACTGGAGGCTTTCCTGTTCGGTCTGGCGCTGCAGGCTGGAGAGCGACAGCGGCACCGTGATGGCCATGGCGGCCAGGCACAGCACGATGGCGATCGTCATCAGCTGCGTTCGCAGCGAGCGCAGGGCCACCCAGTGGCCGAACCGTCTGTACAGCGCTTTCATCGGAATTCCGACGACGACCGTGGCGGAGTCAGACCGTGCGGCCCAGCATGTCGTCCACCAGGTCGAGCAGCTTGAGCGGGCTGAACGCCTTGGTGAGGTAGGCGTCGCTGCCGGCCTTTCGGCCCTGCTCCTGGTCCTCGACCTGGGCGCGCGCAGTCAGCAGGATCACCTTGGTCTGACCCTTGAGCACCGGATCGCTCTTGACCTTGGCGCAGACCTGGTAGCCGTCGAGCTCGCCGGGCATCATGACGTCCAGCAGCATCAGGTCGGGCCGGATGTCCTGGGCCAGGCGCCAGCCGTCGCCGCCGTTGTCGGCCTCGTGGACTTCGGCGTCGTCCAGGTGCTGCAGCGTGAGGCGGATCAGTTTCCGGATGTCGGGCTGGTCGTCGACGATGAGGATGCGGGCGGTCATGCGGGGCTCCTTCGGCGGGTGCGGGCCATCAGTTTCGACAGGTCCTCGGCGTAGATCTGGGCCTGCAGCATGTCGAGGTGGTGTGTGTTGCGAAGTGGCGCGCCGGTGGGGAGCTCCAGCATCACATGGAGCCCGTTGGCTGTGTCCTGGTCGATGCGGAGCCGGCCGCCATGCAGCTGCAGGATGCGCTGGGTCAGCGGCAGGCCGATGCGCAGGGCTTCGGAGTGGCTGCCCTCGGTGTGTTTCGCATCGGTCACCGGGCGGAAGACGGCCGCGGCGTGACGCGACAGCGTGGCGGCCGAAAGCACGCCCAGGTGGTGAATGTTCATCAGCAGGTGGTGACCGGAAGGCCGGAAGCCGATGCCGACGGCCACCGCTTCCTTGCTCTGAACCCCCTGGCGCGCCTGGGTCACCGCGTTGTGCATGCACTCATAGAGCGCCCGGCGCATCAGGCGCCGGTTGCCATACACCGGCGGCGGGTCGTCGCGGACGCCTTCGATGACGAAGGACACACCCTGTGCCTCGGTCAGCGGCGCGAGCTCCTGCGCGATGCTGCGCACCAGATCCGGCAGCAGCATCCGGTCTTCACCGATGAGCACGTCCTCTCCGAACACGTTGACCAGATCCACCATGCGTTCCAGCCGGTCCTGCAGATGGCGCACCGACTGCGCCAGCTCCATGTTCGACGAGGGTTCGAGCAGTCCCGTCACCTGTTCGATGGGGGGCAGCAGCTCGGCCTTGAGCAGCTCCATGATCTGCTGCAGCGACAGGCGCTGGTCGGCCTCGGCCGCAGGGCCCGGGGGCGGTTCAAGCGGATCGACTTCGGCCAGCGCCACCGAGACCGGCACCAACCCGGCCACAGGCCGGGGTGCGCTGCGACAAAGCAGCCGCGCGATGCCGTCGTCCGACAGGGCCTCGACGCGCAGTTCCAGGCTGGCCAGCGCGCGGCCGCCAGCCACGGCACGCACCATGGCCTTGACGTCGGGGTCGCTGCCCAGCAACAGGTGGGGGCGGCAGCGCATCGCCTTGGCCGCCTGGTTGGTGAAGACCACCTGGCCCTCCGGGCTGAACAGCAGCAACGGACTGGCCACGAAGTCCAGCAGGACCAGCAGCGGGTTGTTGGCGGCAGGGGTGGCGTTGGCGTTCATGGCGAGTCCGAAGGTCCGGGAGTGGGCGATTCCCCGAACGTTCTCTTCAGACTGGCTATCGGCCGGGCGGCGGCAAAGTTGAGCGGTAGCGCTGGCAGAACGCAGTGGGCCGGAAGTCGTGCAGGAACAGTGCGGCGCCTTCCATCGGCAGGGTGAACAGCGGCGGCGACGCGGAGTGCAGCGCCTCCAGAAACGCGCGGTTGTGGGCGACGATCTGGTTGGTGGCCAGCACCCAGGTCCGGCCCGAGGCGGGGTCCTGGCAGATCCGCCGCACCGTGGAAAAGATGTTGTGCAGCTCGTTGGCGGTGGGACGGTAGACGAATTGGGGCATGTCGCCCAGCCCCGTCCGGGAGGCGTAGAAGCTGTAGGCGGGGTAGGTCCAGCTGCTGAACATGGCGTGGTCACCGGGCTGGCGGTGGTCGGCGATGTGTTGCAGGGCGCCCCGGATGTCCTGGTAGTTGTTGGGGTGCCGGAGGGTGTGCAGGCTCAGGCCGAGCGGTGTCCAGGAGGCGGCCATGGCCAGCCCGCCGGCCAGCCACGGGCCGGCCCGGCGCAGGGGCAAGTCGTGCAGCTGCTGCACGAGCGCGGCGAGGGCGACGAACACGAACGGCACCAGGAAAAGAATGAGCCGGGCCCGGAAAGGGTACTGGTGCAGGGCCGAGGCCCCCAGCACCGCCGCCAGGGTCACGGCTCCCATGGCGGCCGCCCGGACGCGCTGGAAGGCCAGGGCCACGCAGCCCAGCACGGTGAGGGCCAGCAGGGCGTACACGCGCCCGCCGAACCAGCCGGGCAGCACCTCCCGGAACGCCGTGCCCATCTGGAGGTAGCCCAGGTACACCAGGCCCAGCGCGCTGTCACGGAACCAGAGCAGCTCGGCCGCCGTCCTGGGCGGCAGGGGCGCGAAGGTCGTGGACCAGAACCCTGCCAGGTAGGCGTTGTGCGGCACCGAGCGCAGGGCCACGAAGTAGTCGAGGGCAAAGCTGGCGAGCCAGACCAGACCGACCGCGTTCACGGCCAGCCAGGCGGCGCGCTCGCGGCGCCGGGCCATCTCCAGCCAGAGCACGAGCCCGCTGCCGGCGAGCACGAAGTCGATGGCATGGGAGAACCAGATGCCGACGGCACCGGCCACCGCCAGCCACAGCGCGTCGCGCCGGTGCGTTTCGGGCCTGAAACGCAAGGTCAGCCAGAGGATCAGCAGGGTGCACAGCACGTCGCCCTGGTACTGCTTGAACTCGGAGCTGTAGTACACCAACACCGGCGACACGGCCACCAGACCGACCAGCGTGGCGCGCGCGACGGAGGACGAAAACAGCTGGCGGGAGACGGGCACCGCCAGCGCCAGTGCCGCCAGGCCGCTGAGCAGGGACACCAGTCGCAGCGTCCACTCGTGGGTGCCGAGGATTTCGGTGACCAGTTTCACCAGCACCAGGTATCCCACCGGGGCAGCCTGGTTGTTGGCCAGGGGTTCGAACACCAGCTGCGCGAAATCCCGGCCGACAAAGGCCGTACCCAGCAGGGTTTCGTCGTGCCAGAAGGAGCGGTCGTACACGAACTGCCGGAGCCGGAACAGGGCGCCGACAGAGGCGATCAGCCAGAGCCACAGGGCGCTCGAACGCAGCCGCTCCCGCAGGGCTGGCAAACGGTGTGTGGTCTGGGGTGTCGTGGTCGCCATGGGGTCCTCCCTGGTTCGTCTGGCGCCAGGAGCAGGCCGGACGCAGGTTGGGCGGAAAAAGGGTCCTCCGCAGTGCGGGCACTATAGCGCTGTAAAACTTAAGAGATCGTTGATTTTCTTAAGGAAAATATCATTCGGCCAGCCCGCGAATGGTGCGCCCGGTCCCCTGGAGCCGGGCGCAGGCGAGGCCCGGTGGAGCGGCGGTGTCTCCTCGCGTGAACGCGGCCATGCGGACGCCAGCAGTGGTGGACTGCCACCGCCGACGATGGGTAGGGTGATGGGTAGAAAGTGAAAACGGGCCGCGAGGGCCCGTTTTGCTTGATGTCCTGGCGGAGACGGTGAGATTCGAACTCACGGACCCTTGCGGGTCGGCGGTTTTCAAGACCGCTGGATTAAACCACTCTCCCACGTCTCCGGGGTGGGCGGCATTGTAGCCGCCGGTGCGTTCAGGTCGAGGCGCTGGCCGGGGTCAGCATGCCGCGCTGCTCGATGAAGCGCACGACCTCGGCCACGCCGTCGAGCGTCTTGAGGTTGGTCATCACCCAGGGCTTGCGCGCGGTGTCGGGACGCATGCGCGTGGTGTCCTGTTTCATCACCTCCAGGTCGGCCCCGACGTGGGGCGCCAGATCGGTCTTGTTGATGACGAACAGGTCGCTCTTGGTGATGCCGGGCCCGCCCTTGCGCGGGATCTTCTCGCCGGCCGCGACGTCGATCACGTAGATCGTCAGGTCGGAGAGTTCGGGGCTGAAGGTCGCGGCCAGGTTGTCACCGCCGGATTCGACGAACACGATGTCGGCGTCCGGGAACTCGCCCAGCATGCGGTCGATGGCTTCGAGGTTGATCGAGCAGTCCTCGCGGATGGCGGTGTGCGGGCAGCCGCCGGTTTCCACGCCCATGATGCGCTCGGCCGGCAGTGCGCCGCTGACGGTGAGCAGGCGCTGGTCTTCCTTGGTGTAGATGTCGTTGGTGATGGCGACCAGGTCGTAGCGCTCGCGCATGGTCTTGCACAGCATCTCGAGCAGCGTGGTCTTGCCCGAGCCGACGGGTCCGCCGATGCCCACGCGCAGCGGGGGCAGGGTCTTGGTGCGGTTCGGGATGTGGTGCAGGGCGGTCATCGTGTGCGTCTTCAGGATCGGAACAGTCGCGAGTACTGGGTTTCGTGGCGGGCGCTCAGGATGGCGAGCAGGGGCGTGAAGGCCTGGCGGTCTTCGTCGCCCAGCGCCATCGCGTAGGCCACGGCGCCGGGGATCTCGGTCACCAGGCGCGCCAGCATGCGCTGGCCCGAGCTCTGACCCAGCGGCACCGACTTGATGGCCGCCTGCACCATGTTCTCGGCCCAGCCGAAGGCGAAGCCGGCCAGGCTGTCGGCCAGGGGCGCACCCGAGGCCGCCGCAGCGCAGGCCATGGCGACCGGGTAGGTGGGCGGCTGCAGATCCGCCGCCTGCAGGCGCTGCAGCACGCCGCCGCCGAACTCGCCCAGCGATTGCGCCCAGGCCTGCAGCGAGCGGCCCATCTGTTCGGTCTGCAGGCGGAACTCCTGGGTCTCCCGGGTGCGGAGCACCCAGTCATTGAGCGCACGGATGCGGGCCAGGTCGTTCGCCCGCCACGCGGGGATGGCCTGCGCCACCACCGCCAGGTCGCTGCGCGCGAGCGAGAGCTGCAGCTGGTCGGCGAGCCAGGCGGCGGCACTGGCCTCGTCGCGCACCAGCCCGGCGTCCACCGCAGCTTCCAATCCTTCGGAATACGAAAAGCCGCCGACCGGCAGGGCCGGCGAGGCCAGCCACAGCGTGTGCAGCAGCCCGGCCGCCACGGTCGCCGGCGCTTCAGCCGTGGTCGTGACCATGCGCGTGGTGGTGGCCATGACCGTGTCCGTGGTCGTGGCTGGGGTGGGCGTGCCCATGGTCATGGCCGTGGTGCTCGTGGCCATGGCTGTGCCCGTGACCGCCATGACCGGCGGCGTAGGCCCCGCCCTCGGGCTCGAAAGGCTCGCGCACCTCGGCCACGTTCAGGTGCATGGTGCGCAGCAGGTCGGCCAGCACATGGTCGGGCTCGATCTTGAGGTGATCGGGCCGCAGCTCGATGGGCACGTGGCGGTTGCCCAGGTGGTAGGCCGCGCGCATCAGGTCGAAGGCGGGGTCGTGGTCGTGCCCGTGGTGGTGGTCGGTGCAGGCGGTGATCTTGAGCACCGGCTGGGCCGCGGCGTTCACCCGCAGCAGCGAGCCGTCCTGGGTGACCAGCACGTCACCGCCGCGCACGACGGTGCCGCGCGGCAGGAACACGCCGACGCGGCGGCCATCGGACGACTCGGCGTCGAAACGGCTCTTCTGGCGGACATCCCAGTCGAGGGTGACCGTGGCGGCGCGGCGCACCAGCACCGGCGCCAGCCCCTTGCCCTGCGGGACGAGTTTGGAGACTTGAAGCATTGGACTTCCCTGTTTTGCTATCAAAACAGGAAGTATCGCTGGGCCATCGGAAGTTTGCTGGCGGGC
Source organism: Hydrogenophaga pseudoflava (assembly GCF_031020795.1). GTDB lineage: Bacteria > Pseudomonadota > Gammaproteobacteria > Burkholderiales > Burkholderiaceae_C > Hydrogenophaga > Hydrogenophaga pseudoflava_A. The sequence continues at coordinate 232,358 of NZ_JAVHJP010000003.1, read as the reverse complement.
TCGCAGGTCAGCAGCACGCCGTCGGCGCGCACGGTGTAGCGCTGGGGGTCGATCTCCATTTTGGGCAGGTAGCTGTTGTGCACCATGCTGGCCTTGGTGACACCGCGGCAGCCCTGCACCGCCACGGTGGTCTTGGCCAGCCCATAGCGCTGCGCCACCCCGGCCGCCTGCGCCGACGCCGACACAAAGCTCAGGCTGCCCCGGGCCAGCGCACCGCCGAAGGCGCCGAACTGCGGCCGGTAGTGCACCGGCTGCGGCGTGGGGATGGAGGCGTTCGGGTCGCCCATGGCGGCCAGGGCGATGCTGCCGCCCTTGAGCACGAGCGCCGGCTTGACGCCGAAGAAGGCCGGCTTCCAGATGACGAGGTCGGCCCACTTGCCGACTTCGAGCGAGCCGACGATGTGCGAGAGGCCGTGGGCAATCGCCGGGTTGATCGTGTACTTGGCGATGTAGCGCTTGACGCGGAAGTTGTCGTTGCGCGAGCTGTCTTCCGGCAGCGATCCGCGTTGCGACTTCATCTTGTCGGCCGTCTGCCAGGTGCGGATGATGACCTCGCCCACGCGGCCCATGGCCTGGCTGTCGCTGCTCATGATGCTGATCGCACCCATGTCGTGCAGGATGTCCTCGGCCGCGATGGTCTCGCGGCGGATGCGGCTCTCGGCAAAGGCCAGGTCCTCGGGAATGGACGCGTCCAGGTGGTGGCAGACCATCAGCATGTCGACGTGTTCGTCGAGCGTGTTGACGGTGTAGGGCATGGTCGGGTTGGTGGACGAAGGCAGGAAGTTGGCCTCGCCGACCACACGGATGATGTCGGGCGCGTGGCCGCCACCGGCCCCTTCGGTGTGGAAGGCGCAGAGTGTGCGGCCCTTGGTGGCGGCAATCGTGTCCTCGACAAAGCCCGATTCGTTGAGCGTGTCGGAGTGGATGGCGACCTGGGTGTCGGTCTCCTCGGCCACGTCCAGGCAGTTGCTGATGGCACTCGGCGTGGTGCCCCAGTCCTCGTGCAGCTTGAGGCCGATCACGCCCGCGTCGATCTGCTCGCGCAGCGGCGCCGGCTGGCTGGCGTTGCCCTTGCCCAGGAAGCCGATGTTCATGGCAAAGCCGTCGGCCGCCTGCAGCATGCGTTCGATGTGCCAGGGGCCGGGCGTGCAGGTGGTGGCAAAGGTGCCGGTGGCCGGTCCTGTGCCGCCGCCGAGCATGGTGGTCACGCCCGAGGCCAGGGCCTCGTCGATCTGCTGCGGGCAGATGAAGTGGATGTGGCTGTCGATGCCGCCGGCGGTGACGATGTGGCCCTCGCAGCTGATGATCTCGGTGCCGGGGCCGATCACGATGTCCACGCCGGGCTGCGTGTCGGGGTTGCCGGCCTTGCCGATGGCGGCGATGCGGCCGTCCTTGAGGCCGATGTCGGCCTTGACGATGCCCCAGTGGTCGACGATGAGCGCGTTGGTGAGCACCGTGTCCACGGCGCCCTCGGCTCGCGTGCGCTGCGACTGCGCCATGCCATCGCGGATGGTCTTGCCACCGCCGAACTTGACCTCTTCGCCGTAGCCGCCCGCGGCGAGGGTGAAGTCCTTCTCGACCTCGATCAGCAGGCCGGTGTCGGCCAGCCGCACGCGGTCACCGACGGTGGGGCCGAACATGTCGGCATAGGCGCGTTTGGAGATGCTGGCCATGGTCAGAGTTTTCCTTGCACGAGGCCACGGAAGCCGTACACGATGCGCTCACCCGCGAAGTCCACCAGCTCGACGGTGCGCTGCTGGCCGGGCTCGAAGCGCACGGCGGTGCCGCTGGCGATGTTCAGGCGCTTGCCCTGCGCGGCCGCGCGGTCGAAGGACAGCGCGGCGTTGGTCTCGGCAAAGTGGTAGTGCGAGCCCACCTGCACCGGGCGGTTGGCGGTGTTCTGCACCACCAGCGTGAGCGTGGAGCGGCCGGGGTTGAGGGCGTGCTCGCCGTCGTCGATCAGGTATTCGCCGGGGATCATGCGGCGGGCCTTATTTGCGGGACATCCAGAGGGCGAAGCCGATCAGCGCGGCCACGCCGACAAACCCGAGCGCGTCGGTGGCGTGCCAGTGGCTGCCGAACAGGCCATGGCCGTCGTGGGCCAGGGCGGGCAGGGTGGTGAGGGCAGCGGTGAGGGCGGTGAGGCGTTTCATGCGGGGCTCCGGGGTTCAGGCGATCGGGGTGTGCACGGTCACGAGCTTGGTGCCGTCGGGGAAGGTGGCTTCGACCTGGATGTCGGGAATCATCTCGGGCACGCCCTCCATCACGTCCTCGCGCGTGAGCACGGCGCGGCCTTCGCTCATGAGCTGGGCCACGGTCTTGCCGTCGCGCGCGCCTTCCATCACCGCAGCGCTGATCAGGGCCACGGCTTCGGGGTAATTGAGCTTGAGGCCGCGCGCCTTGCGCCGCTCGGCCAGCAGGGCGGCGGTGAAGATCAGCAGCTTGTCTTTTTCGCGGGGTGTGAGTTCCATGGACAGGAATGAGCAAGGCGTGTGCCGGGATGGTGGACCAGTATGCCGCCGCGCGCGGCATTGCCTATCCGGCATCCGGCGTATGGCACGAAAGGTGCGAAAACCACAGGGTGAACACCCCATCCGACCTCGCGACCGATCCGCTGGCCGGGCGACCCGAGCCGGTCCAGCGCATCATCAAGGTGCGCCGCGACTACAACAGCTGGGTCGGCCGCGAGACCATGGAGGACTACGCGCTGCGCTTCACGCCGCAGCGCTTCCGCCAGTGGAGCGAATGGCGGGTGGCCAACACCGCGTTCGGCGCGGCCTCGTTCCTGATCCTCGAAGCCGTGGGCGCCACGCTGCTGGTGCAGTACGGCTTCGTCAACGCCTTCTGGGCCATCCTCGCGACCGGGCTGATCATCTTCCTGGCCGGCCTGCCGATCAGCGTCTACGCCGCGCGCTACGGCGTCGACATGGACCTGCTCACCCGCGGCGCAGGCTTCGGCTACATCGGCTCGACCATCACCTCGCTGATCTACGCCTCGTTCACCTTCATCTTCTTCGCGCTCGAAGCGGCGGTGATGGCCTACGCGCTGGATCTGGCGCTGGACATCCCGCCGGCCTGGGGCTACCTGATCTGCGCCCTCGTGGTGATTCCGCTGGTGACCTACGGCGTGTCCATCATCAGCCGCTTCCAGGTCTGGACCCAGCCGCTGTGGCTGGTGATGATGGTCGTTCCCTTCGTGGCGGTGTGGGTGCTCGATCCGGGTGCGTTTTCCAATGTGGTGCACTACGGGGGCGAAAGTGGTGCGGGCATCGCCTTTGATTGGCACTTGTTTGGTGCGGCGCTGACGGTGGGCATCGCGCTCATCACGCAGATGGGCGAACAGGCGGACTACCTGCGCTTCATGCCGGCGCCGCAACGGGGGCGGGCCGGGCGCTGGTGGGCGGGCGTGCTGGCCGGCGGTCCGGGCTGGGTGCTGCTGGGTGTGCTCAAGATGCTGGGCGGTGCGCTGCTCGCCTACCTCGCGATCAGCCACATGGTGCCGGTGGAGCGCGCGGTCGACCCCAACCAGATGTACCTCGCCGCCTACGAGTACGTGTTCCCGAACTACGGCTGGGCGGTGGCGGCCACGGCGCTGTTCGTCGTGGTCTCGCAGCTCAAGATCAACGTCACCAACGCCTACGCCGGCTCGCTGGCCTGGAGCAACTTCTTCTCGCGCCTGACGCACAGCCACCCCGGCCGCGTGGTCTGGGTGGTGTTCAACACGCTGATCGCTTTCATGCTGATGGAGATGAACGTGTTCCGCGCGCTGGGCGAGGTGCTGGGCCTCTACAGCAACATCGCCATCGCCTGGATCATGGCGGTGGTGGCCGACCTGGTGATCAACAAGCCCCTGGGCTGGAGCCCCAAGGGCATCGAGTTCAAGCGTGCGCATCTGTACGACATCAACCCGGTGGGCGTGGGCGCGATGGGCCTGGCCTCGGCGCTGTCGATCGCGGCCCACATGGGCCTGATGGGTGCCGGCGCGCAGGCCTTCTCGGCCGTGATCGCGATGGTGACGGCGCTGGTGACGGCGCCGCTGATCGCGTGGGCGACGAAGGGGCGCTATTACATCGCCAGAGGCGCTGACCCCCACGCTCCGCCGCTTCGCGGGTCGCTGCCCCCCGAGGGGGCTGATTCGCCTTGGGGCGGCCCGGCGGCGAATCGCTACCAGCGCCTGAGCGTCCTGAAGTGCGTTATCTGTGAGCGGGATTACGAAGGCCCCGACATGGCCCACTGCCCCGCCTACCAGGGGCCGATCTGCTCGCTGTGCTGCACGCTGGACGCGCGCTGCGGCGACCTCTGCAAACCCCACGCGCGGCTGTCGGTGCAGTGGCAGTCGGCGCTGCGCACGGTGCTGCCGCAGCGGGCCTGGCCCTACCTGGAGGCCGGCCTGGCCCACTACCTGCTGCTGATGCTGGTGATTGCGCCGGTGCTGGCGGCGGTGCTTGGGCTGCTCTACCGGCAGCAGGTCGAGGGTCTGGGCCAGGGCGTGGCCGCGGTGGGCGATGTGGGCCTGCTGGACGCCGCGCTGCGCTCGGGCTTTTTGCGCGTGTACGCGGTGCTGCTGCTGATCGCGGCCACGGTGGCCTGGTGGCTGGTGCTGGCTCACAAGAGCCGCGAGGTGGCGCAGGAGGAGTCCAACCGGCAGACCCGGCTGCTGATGCAGGAGATCGAGTCGCACCGCCGCACCGACGAGCAGCTGCAGCGCGCGCGCGAGGTCGCCGACCAGGCCAACCAGGCCAAGAGCCGCTACATCAGCACCATCAGCCACGAGCTGCGCACGCCGCTCAACAGCATCCTGGGTTACGCCCAGCTGCTGCAGGAAGACCGCGAGCTGGCACCGCACCGGGCCCAGGCCATCCGCGTGATCCACCGCGGCGGCGAGCACCTGCTCTCGCTGATCGAGGGCACGCTGGACATCGCGCGCATCGAGTCGGGCAAGCTGAAGCTCGATGTGAAGCCGATGGCCTTCGCCGACACCGTGGGCGAGGTCGCCAGCATGTTCGAGCTGCAGGCCGCGGCCAAGGGCCTGCGCTTCGTGTTCGAGCCCGGGCCGCGCCTGCCCGAGGCGGTGCGCGCCGACGAAAAGCGGCTGCGCCAGATCCTGATCAACCTGCTGGGCAATGCGGTGAAGTTCACACGCGAGGGCGAGGTGCGGCTGAAGGTGGGCCATGCGCGCGAGATGGCGGTGTTCGAGGTCAGCGACACCGGACCGGGCATGAGCAACACCGAGCTGGAGCGCGTGTTCGAGCCCTTCGCGCGCGGCCAGCAGGCCGAGGGTGGTTCGGCGGCCGCCGGGGGCGGCACCGGCCTGGGCCTGACGATCGCCAAGATGCTGACCGACCTGATGGGCGGCGAGATGACGGTGCGCAGCGCGCCGGGCCAGGGCACGGTGTTCAGCGTGCGCCTGTTCCTGCCCGCCCTGCACGGCGCGGCCACGCGGCCGGCCGCTGTGGCGGCACCGGTCACCGGCTACGAAGGCCCGCGCCGGCGCGTGCTGGTGGTGGACAACGAAGAGAGCGACCGCGAACTCATCGCGCGCTGGCTGCAGCCGCTGGGCTTCGAGGTGATGCTGGCCACCAGCGGCCACGACGCGCTGGCCCTGCTCGACGGCGTGGCACCGGACAGCGAGCGCGCGCCGCACGCGGTGTTCATGGACCTGGCCATGCCGGGCATCGACGGTTGGGAGACGCTGCGCCGGCTGCGCGCCGCGGGTTGGTCGGCCGTGCCCATGGCGGTGGTGTCGGCCAACGCCTTCGACAAGGGCCTGCAGGCCGATGCCAACGATGGCCGGCCGGCCGATCAGGCGTTCTTCGTCAAGCCGGTGCGGCGCGACGACCTCACGGGCTGGCTGCAGCAACAGCTGGGCCTGCGCTGGGTGCATGCCCCGGTGGCCACCGACACGGTGGCCGCGCCGGCCACCGCGGCGCCACCGCCCGCCGCGCACGACTTCTCGCCGTTGCTGGAGCTGGTGCGCCTGGGCTATGCCAAAGGTGTGATGCGCTGGCTCGACGACTGGGCGGCCGACCACCCCGAGCAGGCGGCGTTCGCCGACGCTCTGCGCGCGCTGGCGCGCGAGTTCCGCTTCGAGGCCATTGAACAGCGCCTGCTCCCGCTGGGCGCCGGCCGACCTTCCACCGACCGCACCGCATGATGATCCGCTCGCCCGACCACCCCTCCGCCGACGCCCTGCTGTCCGCCGAACCCGGCGCGGTGGTGCTGATCGTCGACGACGTGCCCGACAACGTCGCGCCGCTGCACGACGCTCTGGACGATGCGGGCTACACCGTGCTGGTGGCGCTCGACGGCGAGGCGGCCATCCGCCGCGCGCGCCAGGCTCTGCCCGATGTGGTGCTGCTGGACGCGGTGATGCCCGGCCTGGACGGCTTCGAGGTGGCGCGCCAGCTCAAGGCCGACCCGCAGACCGCGCACATCCCCATCCTGTTCATGACCGGCCTGACCGAGACCGAGCACCTGGTCGCGGCGCTGGAGGCGGGCGGGGTGGACTACGTCACCAAGCCGATCAAGCCGCGGGAGGTGATGGCGCGCATGGGCGTGCACCTGCGCCAGTCGCGCCAGTCGCGCCAGGGCGCGCTGGAGCGCAGCCAGGCACGCAACGCGCTCGACGCGTTTGGCTACGCCACCATCACCGTGCGTGCGCGCGACGGCCGGCTGATGTGGCAGACGCCGCTGGCGCGCGACCTGCTGCAGCGCTACTTCGGCACCGAGGCGCCGGTGACGCCCGCGCCGGTGCTGCAGTGGCTGGAGCGCCTGCTGCCCGAGTTCGCCGCGCCGCCCGCGCCGGGCCAGCCGCTGCGCGAACCACCACGCCTGACCATAGCCCACGGCCCCCGCCGCCTGAGCTTCCGGCTGCACCAGCAGATCGGAGACGAAGACGAGGCCCACGGCGAGCCCGGCGACTGGCTGATCGTGATGCAGGAGACCTCGGACGCCGCGGTGCTCGAAGCGCTGGCACAGGCCTTCGGCCTGACCGCGCGCGAGGCGGAGGTGCTGTACTGGGTGGTCAAGGGCAAGATCAACCGCGACATCGGCGACATCCTCGGTTCCAGCCCGGCGACGGTGAAGAAGCACCTGGAGCGCATCCACGCCAAGCTGGGGGTGGAGACGCGCACCGCGGCGGCGGCGATGGCGATCAACCGGGTACCGCTGTTGCAGCCGCGGGGGGGCTGACCCGTTCAGTCCCGCGTGCCGAAGCGGTACTCGGTGCGCGCCCGGTAGGGCGTTTCCATGCCCACCCGGTTGAGCGGGAACCCCGGGCAGTTCATGGCATTGGGGTACTGCTGCGGTTCCAGGCACAGGCCGGCGCGCGGGCGGTGGACCACGCCGTGTTTGCCGATGTCCGGCGCGGCGCCCGTGCCCAATGCGCCTGCGGTGTAGACCTGCATCACGGGTTCGGTGGTCCACACGTCGAGGGTGCGGCCCGAGACCGGGCTGTGGGCCTGGGCCACCCGTCGCAGACCGCCGTGGGTCGAACCGGCGAGCTCATAGGCGTGGTCGATGTCGGGCAGCTCGCCCAGCCGCCGGGGCCGGCGCAGATCCAGCGCGTGGCCGTCCAGGGGCCCGCGTTCACCGGTGGCCACGTTGTCGGCGTCGGCGGCCAGCAGCTGGTCGGCCCTCACCTGCAGGTGGTGGTCGTCGATCAGGCGCTCGCCCGGCCCGTCGAGATTGAAGAAGATGTGCGGCGTGAAGCTCGCGGGCGAGGCCGGGCTGGCGGTGCAGACCGCCACCGCTTCGTGTTCGATCACCAGCGCATGGCCGTCGGTGAGGCGGTAGCTGAGCGTGAGGTCGACGATGCCGGGGTGCCGGTCCACCGAGGGCTCGAAGCGCAGGCGCAGCGTGAGTTGGTCGGGCGCGTCCTGGTGGGCCGAGAACACGCGGTGGCGCGACCCGTTCGGGCCGCCGTGGATGCAATGAGGGCCGGCGTTGGCGTCGAGTGTGTAGGCCGTGCCGTCGAGCGTGTAGCGCGCCTGCGCAATGCGCCCGGCATACCGCCCGATGAAGGCGCCCATGGACGGCGCGCCGGCCTGCAGCGCGGCCAGACTGTCGTAGCCCAGCGCCACATCGCCCGGCACGCCGTCGCGATCCGGCACGAGGATCTGCAACACCTTGGCGCCGAGGTTGCTCACAGCCACTTCCATGCCGTTCGCATGGCGCAGGTGGAAGAGGGCGACGGGGTCGCCGCCGACCTCGCCAAAGAAGCGTTGCGGGTTCAGAGGGGTGGGCGCTGCCATCGAGGCCGTGTGGTCAGACCCGTGCGCCGACCTCGGCCCGCTCGCGGGTCCACGCCCGCGCCTGCCCGCTCAGCGACAGGCCCAGGCCGGGCCGCGTGGGCACCCGCATGCGGCCGTTGGCGATTTCGATGCGTTCGTTGAACAGCGGCTCCAGCCATTCGAAGTGCTCCACCCAGGGTTCGGTCGGGTAGGCCGCGGCCAGGTGCACGTGCAGCTCCATCGCGAAGTGCGGCGCCAGCATCAGGCCGGCGTGGTGGGCCAGGCCAGCCACTTTCAGGAAAGGCGTGATGCCGCCGACGCGCGGGCCGTCGGGCATCAGGTAGTCGGCCGCGCGGTGGCGGATCAGGTCCCAGTGTTCGCCCGCGCTGGTCAGCATCTCGCCGGTGGCAATCGGCGTGTCGAACTGCTGTGCCAGGGCCGCGTGGCCCTCGTGGTCATACGCGTCCAGCGGCTCTTCGATCCACACGAGGTTGAAGCCTTCGAGCGCGCGGCACATGCGCTGCGCGGTGGGTCGGTCCCACTGCTGGTTCGCGTCCACCATCAGTGGCACGCCGTCGCCCAGGTGCTCGCGCACCGCCTGCACGCGCTGCATGTCGATGCGCCCGTCGGGCTGGCCGACCTTGAGCTTGATGCCGCCGATGCCGCGCGCCACCGAGGCCGCGGCGTTCACCTTCAGCTGGTCGATGGGCGTGTGCAGGAAACCGCCCGAGGTGTTGTAGCAGCGCACCGACTCGCGGTGCGCGCCCAGCAGCTTGGCCAGCGAGAGGTTCGCGCGGCGCGCCTTCACATCCCACAGCGCCACGTCGAAGGCGCCGATGGCCTGGGTGGACAGACCGCTGCGCCCCACCGACGCACCGGCCCAGCACAGCTTGTCCCACAGGCGCGCGATGTCGTTCGGGTCTTCGCCGATCAGGTTCGGTGCGATCTCCTGCGCGTGCGCGAACTGGCCGGGCCCGCCCGCGCGTTTGCTGTAGCTCAGACCCAGGCCTTCATGGCCTTGCTCGGTCTGCAGTTCCACGAACAGCATCGCGATCTCGGTCATGGGCTTCTGGCGCCCGGTCAGCACCTTGGCATCGCTGATCGGGTTGGCCAGGGGCAGATAACAGGAGGAGATGCGCATCCAGGCGATGCGGTCGGCGGTGGTGCTCATGCGGCGTCGGGCTCCTGTGTCACTGCGGCTTGATGCCGGCGGTCTTGATCACCTTGGTCCAGCGCTGCAGTTCGCTGGCGACAAAGTCCGTGTAGGGCTTGGAGCCCTGCGCCGGCACCACGAAGCCGTTGCTCTCCAGCTTCTGCCTGATGGCGGGCGAGGTCATGACCTCCTTGAACGCGGCTTCAAGCTTCGCCACGATGGGCGCGGGCGTGCCCCTGGCCACCGACATGCCCGACCAGGACAGCGCCTCGAAGCCCGGGTAGCCCGATTCGGCGACGGTGGGCACGTCGGGGTAGAGGCTGTTGCGCTGCAGGCTGGAGACCGCCAGCGGGCGCAGCTTGCCGGCCTTGACGTGGGGCAGGGCCACGTCCTGGTTGATGAACATCATCGGGATCTCGTTGCCCAGCAGCGCGGTCATCATCGGGCCGCCGCCGCGGTAGGGGATGCCGGTCATGAAGATGCCGGCGGTCTGCTTGAACAGCTCCATCGCCATGTGGCCCGAAGCCGCATGGGTGTAGCCGTAGTCGAGCTTGCCGGGGCTGGCCTTGGCCGCCTTCACCAGCTCGGCCAGGGTCTTGTAGGGCTGGTTGGCGTTGACCACCAGCACGTTGGGGCCGCTGTGCACGTGGCTGAGGTGGATGAAGTCCTTGACCGAGTCGTACTTGAGGTTGGGGTCCAGGCCGTGGGCCACGGCGTTCTGGCCCACACCGGTCTGGATGATGGTGTAGCCGTCGGCGGGCGCCTTGACGCCGCGCTCGGTGCCGATCACGCCGCCGGCGCCGCCCACGTTCTCGACCACCACCGGCTGGCCCAGCACCTTGGCCAGCGGCTCGGCCACCATGCGGCCCATCACATCGGAGGTGCCCCCGGGCGGGAAGGCCACGATGATCTTGATGGGTTTGTTCGGGTAGTCGCTCTGCGCAAAGGCGCCCAGGGGCAGGGCGGCCAGGGTGGATGCGGCCATCAGGTGTCGGCGCTGGATCATGGTGGTGTCTCCGTGGTGGATGGAAGGAAGTGGCCAGTCGTGGCGCTGGCTTGGGGGAACAGGTTCAGGTCACCGGGGCCGGATTGAATAGAACCAGGTCGTTGTGCAGGCCCCATTTCTCGGCCCAGGTTTTCTCGCCGCTGGCGACGGCCAGCAGGCGGTGGAACAGCTCCCAGCCGAGTTCGTCGATCGACGCTTCGCCGCTGGCGATGCGGCCGGCGTTGACGTCCATCAGGTCGTGCCAGCGGCGCGCCAGGTCGTTGCGTGTGGCCACCTTGATGACCGGGCATTCGGCCAGACCGTAGGGTGTGCCGCGGCCGGTGGTGAAGACGTGCAGGTTCATGCCGGCGGCCAGCTGCAGCGTGCCGCAGATGAAGTCGCTGGCGGGCGTGGCCGCGAAGATCAGGCCCTTCTGTGTCACCTTCTCGCCGGGGGCGATCACGCCGTGGATCGGGCCGTTGCCGCTCTTGACGATGGAGCCCATGGCCTTCTCGACGATGTTCGACAGGCCGCCCTTCTTGTTGCCGGGCGTGGTGTTGGCGCTGCGGTCGGCCTGGCCGCGCGCGAGGTAGGCGTCGTACCAGCCGAGTTCGCGCACGATGGCTTCGGCCACCTCGGGTGTCGCGGCGCGGCGCGTGAGCTGGTCCACCGCGTCGCGCACCTCGGTGTTCTCGCTGAACATCACCGTGGCACCCGCGCGCACCAGCAGGTCGGTCGCAAAGCCCACGGCCGGGTTGGCGGTGACACCGGAAAACGCGTCGCTGCCACCGCACTGCACGCCCACCACCAGTTCGCTCACCGGGCAGGTGGTGCGCTGGCGCGCGTTCAGGCGTTCGAGGTGGCCCTTGGCCTGTGTGAGGATGCTGTCGATCATCGACATGAAGCCGACGTGCTTCTCGTCCTGGAGGCAGACCACGTCCGGCCCCTGGCGCTCATCCGAAATCGGGATCGAGCCCGGCGGCAGCAATCGTTCAGGCTGCAACTTCTCGCAGCCCAGGCTGAGCACCATCACCTCGCCGCCGAAGTTGGGGTTGCTCGCGAGGTTGCGCACCGTGCGGATGGGGATGATGGCGTCGGGCGCGTCGATGGCCACGCCGCAGCCGTAGCTGTGCGTCAGGCCCACCACGCCGTCCACGTTGGGGTAGTGCGGCAGCAGCTCCTTCTTGATGCGCCCGACGGCGAATTCGAGCACACCGGCCACGCACTGCACCGTGGTCGTGACGGCCAGCAGGTTGCGCGTGCCCACGCTGCCGTCGGCGTTGCGGTAACCCTGGAAGCTGAAGCCCTCCAGCGGCGGCAGCTCGGCCGGTGGTTGCGGCGCGGGCAGGCCCTGCAGCGAACGCGCCGCGGGCATCACCAGCCGCTGTTCGTTGACCCAGCCGCCCGCGGGAATGTCCACTGCGGTGTGACCGATGACCACGTTGTAGCGGCGCACGGCGGTGCCGGCGGGCAGGTCGGCCAGCGCCACCTTGTGGCCCTGCGGCACGGCCTGCACCAGGGTCGGTCCACCGGGCAGGGCGGTGCCGGCGGGCAGACCGCCGTCGTTGACCACCACCGCCACGTTGTCGGTCGGGTGGATGCGGATGGTGCGCGGCACGGTGCTCATCGGACCAGGCAGGGGCGCTTGGGGTCGAAGGTCCAGCCCGGGATCAGGTACTGCATCGCGATGGCGTCGTCGCGTGCGCCCAGGCCGTGCTGCATGTAGAGCTGGTGGGCCTTCTCGACCTCGGCCATGTCGATCTCGATGCCGAGACCGGGCTTCTTCGGCACCTGCACGCAGCCGCCTTCGATCCTGAGCGGGTCTTTCGTCAGGCGCTGGCCGTCCTGCCAGATCCAGTGGGTGTCGATGGCCGTGACCTTGCCCGGCGCGGCCGCGCCCACGTGGGTGAACATGGCCAGCGAGATGTCGAAGTGGTTGTTGGAGTGTGAACCCCAGGTCAGGCCCCAGTCGCGGCAGGTCTGGGCCACGCGCACCGAACCGGCCATGGTCCAGAAGTGCGGGTCGGCCAGCGGGATGTCCACGCTCTGCAGCGCCAGCGAATGCGCCATCTGGCGCCAGTCGGTGGCGACCATGTTGGTGGCGGTGGGCAGGCCGGTGGCGCGGCGGAACTCGGCCATCACCTCGCGGCCGCTGAAGCCCTCTTCGGCACCGCAGGGGTCTTCGGCGTACGCGACCACGCCGCGCATCTTCTCGCCCAGGCGGATCGCGTCCTTCAGCAGCCAGCCACCGTTGGGGTCCAGCGTCACGCGCGCTTCGGGGAAACGTTCGTGCAGCGCGGTCACCGCGTCCACCTCGGCGTCACCGGCGAGCACGCCGCCCTTGAGCTTGAAGTCCTGGAAGCCGTAGCGCTTCTGCGCCGCTTCGGCCAGGCGCACCACGGCCTCGGGCGTCATCGCGGCCTCGTGGCGCAGGCGGCACCAGTCGTCGGCGTTGTCGGGTTCGCTCGCGTAGGGCAGGTCCGTTTTCAGACGGTCGCCGACGAAGAACAGGTAACCCAGCATCTGCACCGCGTCGCGTTGCTGACCTTCGCCCAGCAGGGCGGCGACCGGCACGCCCAGGTGCTGGCCCTGCAGATCGAGCAGGGCCGATTCCACCGCGGTGACGGCGTGGATGGTGGTGCGCAGGTCGAAGGTCTGCAGGCCGCGGCCGCCGCTGTCGCGGTCGGCGAACTTCACGCGCATGGCGTTCAGGATGGCCTGCAGGTTGCCGACGGTCTGGCCTTCGACCAGAGGCCGCGCGTCTTCCAGCGTCTGGCGGATCTTCTCGCCGCCCGGCACCTCGCCCAGGCCGGTGTGGCCCGCGTTGTCGGTGACGATGACGATGTTGCGGGTGAAGAAGGGCGCGTGCGCGCCCGACAGGTTGAGCAGCATGCCGTCCCGGCCGGCGACCGGGACCACACGCATCGACTGGACGATCGGTGCGGTCATGGTGTGCTCAATCTGCCTTGATGTTGCGGCTGGTGATCAGCTTCTGCCAGCGCGCGTATTCGCTGGCCTGGAAGGCCGCGAACTGCTCGGGCGTGTTCAGCACCACCTCGAAACCCAGCTCCAGCAGCTTGGGCTTGATGGCCGGGTCGTTGATCGAGGCCAGCACGGCCTCGTGCACGCGCTTCTTCACATCGGCGGGCAGGCCCTTGGGCGCAGCCACGGCCTGCCAGGACTGCACGTTGGCGTCCTTCACGCCGCCTTCTTCCAGCGTGGGCACCTCGGGCAGCAGCGGCGAGCGCTTGGCGCTGGTGATGGCCAGGGCGCGCAGCTTGCCGGCCTTGATCTGCGGCATGGCGGTGTTGATGTTCATGAACGACGACTCCACCTGGTTGCCCAGCAGGTCGCTCATCACCGGACCGCCGCCCTTGTAGGGCACGTGCACGCCGCTGGTGCCGGTCTGCTGCCAGAACAGCTCGGCGGTCAGGTGGTCGCTGGAACCGTTGCCCGACGAGGCGAAGGTCATCTTGCCGGGGTTGGCCTTCTGGAAGGCGATCACGTCGGCCAGCGACTTGTGGGCGGAGGCGGCGGGCACCACCAGCACGTTGGGCGCCTGCACGACCACAGTCACCGGGTCCAGGTCCTTGAGCGCGTCGTACTGCACCTTGATCAGGTGCGGCGCGATCACGAAGGGGCCGAGCGACGCCACCAGCAGCGTGTGGCCGTCGGCCGGTGCGCGGGCCACGAAGGTGGCACCGATGGTGCCCGTGGCACCGGCCTTGTTCTCGACGATCACGGTGGCGTTGCCGCCGAGCTTTTCACCCATCTTGCCGGAGAGCTGGCGGGCGATCATGTCGGTGGAGCCACCGGGCGGGAAGGGCACGACGAGGGTGATGGGCTTGTCGGGCCAGGCGAAGGCGGGCAGGCTGGTGGCCGCGGCCAGCAGCAGGGTGATGAGGGACTTGTTCATGGTCATGGGTGTTTCCAGATGCGTATGGATGGAAGCGCGGGGGGGGGGTTACTGCGGGCCCAGCGCGTCGATCAGCGTCTTGAGCTCGTCCATCTCGCCAGGTTTGAGATCCGACAGCGGCGCGCGCACCGGACCGGCGTCATGGCCCACGAGCCTGGCACCTGCCTTGATGATGCTCACGCCATAGCCTTCGACGCGGTTGCGGATCTTCAGATAGGGCATGAAGAACTGCTTGAGCAGGCGGTGCTGCGTGGCCATGTCGTCGCTGCGCACGGCTTCGTAGAACTGCATCGCGGTCTTCGGGATGAAGTTGAAGACGGCGGACGAGTACACCGGGGTGCCCAGCGCCTTGTAGGCGGCGGCGTAGACCTCGGCCGTGGGCAGGCCACCGAGGTAGGCGAAGCGGTCGCCCATGCGCATGTAGATGGACGACATCAGTTCGATGTTGCCCATGCCGTCCTTGAAACCGATCAGGTTGGGGCAGCGCTCGGCCAGGATGGCCAGCGACTCGGGCGTGAACTTGGTGCGGTCGCGGTTGTAGACGATGACGCCGAACTGCACGCTCCTGCAGACCTGCTCGACGTGGGCGATCAGGCCCTCCTGTCCGGCTTCGGTCAGGTAGTGCGGCAGCAGCAGGATGCCGTGGGCGCCCAGGCGCTCGGCTTCCTGCGAGTGGGCGATGGCGGTGCGGGTCGGGCCGCCGGCGCCGGCAATGATGGGCACCTTGCCGCGGCAGGTGTCGACCGCGGTCTTGATGATCTGGCCGTATTCCTCGCCGTAGAGCGAGAAGTACTCACCCGTGCCGCCCGCGGCGAACAGCGCGCTCGCTCCGTAGGGGGCCAGCCAGTCCAGGCGCTCGGCGTAGCCCTTGGCGTTGAAGTCGCCATTGGCGTCGAAGTCCGTCACGGGAAAGGACAGCAGGCCCGAGGACATGACTTGCTTGAGGTCTTGGGGGGTGTATTGCATGGTGGTTCAGCCTGGGTGGGTGGATGAAGGGGTCTTTGTGATCTTCTTGTAGGATGTCAGACAACTGATGAGATTGTGTGAAAAGGCAGGAGGGGGTGTCAAGGGCTTCCATGCACGTATGTGGAAACCCCTTACCCCCCGGGTCAGAACCTCGGCTGGTGGCCGGTGAACGACGGGTCGTACTTGCGCATCTGCCCCAGGTCGTCCCGGTGGCGGATGGCCGTGTCCAGGTAGTTCTGGTGCAGACGGGCCAGGGCTTCGCGGTCGATCTGCACACCCAGGCCGGGCGTGGTGGTCACGCGCAGGCCGCCGTCTTCAAACCGCAGGCGCCCGCCCTGCACCACCTCGTCGTCCTGCCAGGGGTAGTGGGTGTCGCAGGCGTAGGACAGCAGCGGCACCGACGCGGCCAGGTGCGTCATGGCCATCAGGCTGATGCCCAGGTGCGAATTCGAGTGCATGGACAGGCCCAGGCCGAAGGTCTCGCACATCAGCGCCAGTCGCTGCGTGGCGCGCAGGCCGCCCCAGTAGTGGTGGTCGCTGAGCACGATCTTCACCGGGCAGCCCATCTCGGCGTTGCGGCGGAATTCCTTCAGGTCGGTGACCACCATGTTGGTGGCCAGCGGCACATCGCAGGCGGCGGCCACGGCGGCCATGCCGTCCAGTCCCGGGGCCGGGTCTTCGTAGTACTCCAGCACGCCGCGCAGCTGCTCAACCACCTTCAGGCTGGTGGCCACGCTCCAGTTGGCGTTGGGGTCGATGCGCAGCGGCGCGCCGGGGAAGGCCTGGGCGAGCGCCAGCAGGGTGGCCACTTCCTGCTCCGGCGGCAGCGCGCCGGCCTTGAGCTTGATGCTCTTGAAGCCGTACTGGTCGATCATGCGGCGCGCCTGCGCCACCATCTGACCGGGTGTGAGGCCTTCGCCAAACGGATCGGGCGTGTAGGGCTTGTCAATGTGCTCGGCGTACTTGAAGAACAGGTAGGCGCTGAACGGCACGGCGGGGCGCGCCGCGCCGCCCAGCAGGTCCACCACCGGCGCGTTCGCCAGCTGGCCCTGCAGGTCCATCATCGCCACCTCGAAGGCGCTGGTCACCTTGGCCACGGTCTTTGAGACGTGGGTGCCCGGTGCCAGGGACACCTGCTGGCCCAGGAACTCCGAGGCGGCGGTCTGCCGGGGCGCCACCAGCGCGGCCACGCGGGTGTCCATCTCGTTGAGCGCCCAGGGCGAAAGACCAGTGAGCGCGGGCGCGGCCTTGGCCAGCGCCTCCAGCATGGGCCCGTCGCCGTAGCTTTCGTTGATGCCGACCAGGCCCGAGTCGGTCTCGATCTCGATGATCGAGCGCAGCGCCCAGGGTTCGTGGATGCCGGCCGCGTTCAGCAGCGGCGGGTCGCGGAACGCGATGGGCGTCACGCGCACATGGCGGATGGCGTGCGAGGTCATCACTTCACGTCCAGCACGGCGGGCAGCCACAGCGACAGCGCGGGGATGTAGGTGACCGCGACCAGCACCAGCAGCAGGGCGCCGAAGAAGGGCAGCAGGGCCTTGACCACCTGTTCCATCGGCAGCTTGGCCACGGCCGCGCCGACGAAGAGCACCCCACCGACCGGCGGGGTCAGCAGGCCGATGCCCAGGTTGACCATCATGATCATCCCGAAGTGCACCGGGTCCACGCCGATGCTCTGGATCACCGGCATCAGGATCGGCGTGAGGATCAGGATCAGCGGTGCCATGTCCATCAGCGTGCCCAGCACCAGCAGCAGACCGTTGATCAGCGCCAGGATCACGTAGCGGTTGTCGGACAGGGCCGTCAGTGCCGCGGTGATCTTCATCGGGATCTGCATCAGGGTCATGATGTAGCCGAAGCTCGCTGCGAAGGCGATCAGGATCATCACGATCGACAGCGTCTTGACCGTGCGGTGGACCAGCTTGGGCAGCTCGTTCCACTTGTAGTCGCGGTAGACGAACATCGTGACGAAGAACGCCCACAGCACCGCGATGGAGGCCGACTCGGTGGCGGTGAACACGCCGCTGAGAATGCCGCCGAGGATGATGACCATGGTGGCCAGGCCCCAGAGCGCGTCGGCGCAGATCCTCAGCGCCTGCTTCATCGGGATCACTTCGCCCTTGGGGTAGTTGCGCTTGCGCGCCATGGCCAGGCACATGACCGAGAGCGTGAGCCCCAGCAGCAGGCCCGGCAGCACACCGGCGATGAACAGCGCCGCGATGGACACGGTGCCACCCGCGGCCAGCGAGTAGATGACCGCGTTGTGGCTGGGCGGGATGAGGATGGCCTGCACCGAACCGCTGACGGTCACGGCGGTGGCGAAGTCGCGCGGGTAGCCCTTCTTCTCCATCTCGGGAATCAGCACGGTGCCGACCGAGGCCGTGTCGGCCATGGACGAACCGGAGATGGCGCCGAAAAAGGTGGAGGCCAGGATGTTCACCAGCGACAGGCCGCCGCGGATGAAGCCCACCAGCACGTTGGCAAAGGCCACCAGGCGCCGCGCCATGCCGCCTTCGGCCATGATGGCGCCGGCCAGCACGAAGAAGGGAATGGCGAGCAGCGAGAACTTGTTGACGCCGTTGGCGATCGCGATCATCACCGCGTCCAGCGGGATCTCGATCCACCAGGCGCCGATGAGCGCCGCGATGCCCATGGCGTAGGCCACGGGGGTGCCGATCAGGATCAGCACGAAGAAACTGCCGAGCAGGACCCAGGCTTCCATCACGCGGCTCCCTGGGCGGGTTCGTGGTCAAACGTGACGATGGCGCGCTGGCGCTGGTCGCCCAGGACGATGTGTTCCAGCACGAACAGCGCGGTGACGGCGCCGCCGAGAGGTACCGGCAGGTAGGTGAAGCCCACGGGCATCCAGGGCAGCTCGGGGATCGACTGGCCCCAGGTGCCGACGCACAGCTGGATGCCGTACCAGAACATGAACAGCGACACGCCCAGCATCAGCAGGTGCACCACGCCGCGCAGCGGGCGCTGCACCGAGGCCGGCAGGCGCTGCGTCAGCATCTCCACGGCGATGTGGCCACCCGCGCGGTAGCTGCAGGCCGCGCCCAGAAAGGTGAACACCACCATCAGCAGGATGGAGATGGGCTCGGGCCATTGCGAGCCCGTGCCCAGCACGTAGCGCGAGAAGATGCCCCACGGGATGAAGACCGACATCAGGAAGATGCAGGCCCCGGCGACCCAGATGCAGGCGAGGTAGACCAGGTCCATGAAGCGCGAGACAGGGTGTCCGCTGGAAGGTTGATGACTCATGAGAGCCTCGAAGAGAGGGAGAGTGGGAGAAAGAGAAGCAACGGTGGAGCGGCCATCCAGCACACACCGAGGAACCGGCTCCGCCGGGCCTCAGGTGTGGTCCCCCTGGGGGGAAGCCGCGAAGCGGCGCAGGGGGGGACTTAGTTCACAGCCGAGATGCGCTTCATCAGCTCGGCATGCTTGGCGCCGTACTTCTGGCGCACCGGCTCGGTGGCGTCGTAGAAGGGCTTGTTGTCGATGTTGATGAACTCGACGCCGGCGGCCTTGAGCTTGGCGGTGTACTCCTCCACGCTCTTGTCCCAGAGCTGGCGCTGCTCCAGCTGCGCCTCGCGCGCCAGCTTCTTCACCAGCGCCTGGTCGGCCGGGCTGAGCTTGTCCCAGGCCACCTTGGACATCACCAGGATCTCGGGAATGATCAGGTGGTTGGTCTGGCTGTAGTACTTGGCCGGGGTGTTGTAGTGGTTGGCGGTGAAGTAGCTCGGCGGGTTGTTCTCGGCGCCGTCGATCACGCCGGTCTGCAGCGAGGTGAACACCTCGCCGTAGGCCATGGCGATGCCGTTGCCGCCCATGGCGTTCATGGTGTCCACGAAGAGCGGGTTGCCCATCATGCGCACCTTCTGGCCCTTGAGGTCCTCGGGCTTGCGCACCGGCTTCTTGGTGTAGAGGCTGCGCGCGCCGCCGTCCATCCAGCCCAGGCCCACCAGACGCGCCGGGCTGGCCGTCACCTTGGCCAGCAGTTCGTCGCCCACCGGGCCGTCGATCACGGCGCGCATGTGCTTGATGTCGCGGAACACGAAGGGCATGTTGAACACGTCCACCTCGGGCACCACCGGGCCGATCACGCCCAGCGAGATGCGGGCCATCTGGATGGCGCCCAGCTGCACCTGCTCCACGGCTTCCTTTTCCTGGCCCAGCACGGCGCCGGGGAACATCTGCACCTTGATGCGGCCTTGTGTCGCGGCCTCCAGTTTCTTGCCCATGTTCTCGACGGCGACCACGGTGGGGTAGCCGGCGGGGTGGGTGTCGTGCGACTTCAGCACGGTCTGGGCCTGCGCGCCCAGAGGCAGCAGGGCGGCCAGCACCAGGCTGGTGAGGAATCGGCGTTGCAGTTTCATCAGTGTCTCCGTTGGGGTGGTTGGGTTGAGGTGAAGAAAACCGTGCCGGCGCGTCAGGGCGTCAGAGGACGCAGCGCGGCTCGTCCAGGCCCCTCACGCCCGGACGCAGTGCAAAGACGCCACCGGCCAGCGGCTGATCGGACAGATCGCCGCCGGGCCGGATGGACGTGACGAACAGGGTGTCGAGCCCGGCGCCGCCGAAGGCGCACATGGCGGGCTTCTTCACCGGCACGGGCAGCGAGCGGTCGAGCTTGCCGTCGGGCGTGAAGCGGTGCACCAGGCCGGCGTCGTTGCCGCAGATCCAGTAGCAGCCGTCGGCGTCCACCGCGGCGCCGTCGGGGCGGCCGGGCAGGGGCCTGAAGTCGATGAACACGCGGCGGTCGTGCGGCGTGCCGGTGTCCGTGTCGTAGTCGAAGGCCCAGACGGTCTGGCGGTTCGGGTGCGAGTCCGACAGGTACATCGTGCGGCCGTCGGGGCTGAAGGCCATGCCGTTGGGCGTGATGTAGCCGGCTTCCAGACCCCGCAGCCCGCCGGGCGCTACGAGCGCGTACAGGCTGCCCGACGGAGCCGCCAGCGACATGTCGGCCACCATGGTGCCGGCGCGCAGGCGGCCCTGGCGGTCGCAGCGGCCGTCGTTGAAGCGCATGCCGGTCTGCGGATGGTTCACGCGGGCGACCCACTCGCAGTCCACCGTGCCGTCGGTCTGCGGCGTCAGGCGCGCGATGCCGGTCTCCATGGCCGCGATCCACTGGCCATGGGGCAGGGCGTCGCTGCCCGCGGCCAGTGCGATGCAACCGGTCTGCTCGGGCGTGGCCCAGTGCAGCGCGCGGCCGCTGGAGACGCTCCAGCACCACAGCCGCTGGCCGGGAATGTCCACCCACCACAGGCACTGGCGCGCGCCGTCCCAGACGGGGCTCTCGCCCACGCCGTTGCGCGCGTCCAGCAGCAGTTCGGCCTGATCGCTCATGGCGCGCACTCAGGCCTTCTTGAAGGGGTCCGCCTTGACGAAGCCGCCGCCCTGGTAGAGGGCGGCCGGGTCGTTCAGGTCGGGCGCAGGGGTGCGCGCGAACACGGCGTCGCGGAACACGTCCGAGCTGTCCTGCGGCACGTAGCCGATGTGGCGCGCGCGGCTGTTGTCCCACCAGGTGACCGCGTTGTCCGACATGCCGAACACGATGCTGTGGCCCAGCACCGGGGTGGACAGGCAGGCGCTGATGAGGCGGTGCAGGTCGTCGAAGCTCAGCCAGGTGGCGAGCATGCGGCGGTCCTTGGGCTCGGGGAACGAGGAGCCGATGCGCACGCAGGCGGTCTCGATGCCGTAGCGGTCGAAGTAGAAGCGCGAGAAGTCCTCGCCGAAGGCCTTGCTCACGCCGTAGTAGCTGTCGGGCCGGGCCGGGTGGTCGGCGGTGATGGTTTCGCTCTGCCTGTAGAAGCCGGTGACATGGTTGGAGCTGGCGAACACCACGCGCTTGACGCCGTGTTTCCGGGCCGCTTCGTACAGGTGGTAGACGCCCAGGATGTTGGCCTGCAGGATGGCCTCGAACGGCGCCTCCACCGAGATGCCGCCCAGGTGCACGATGGCGTCGCAGCCGGCCACGGCCGCGTCCACCGCCGCCGCATCGGCCAGGTCGGCCAGGGCGATCTCTTCGCCCGGCTGCGCCTCGCCCAGGCCTATCTTGTCAGACAACCTGAGCACGTCGCAGTTCGCTCGGAGCCGGGTGCGCAGGGCAGTGCCCAGGCCGCCGGCGGCGCCGGTGAGCAGGATCCGTTGGTGGGTTTTCCTAGGGTTTACCATGGTGTTTCACGCGTTTTCCGGTTCGGTTGCACAGAACGCCGGGCCTTTGCTACAGTTCAACCGTGCTCCAAATGTCAGTTGTGTGTTGTCAGACAAGTGAGCGCCATTGTGAAAATCCCCACGCAGGCTGTCAAGGAAAAAGCCATGGACCCCGTGAAAACCCTAGGAGAGGAGAGCCCCGTCGGGGCGGTGGCCGCTGCGCGTGCGCGCCGGCCGCGCGGCCTGGTGTCGGAAATCGTGGCCACGCTGGAGGCGGACATCCGGGAGGGCCGGCTGGTCCCGGGCCTCAAGCTGCCGAGCGAATCGGAGCTGGTCGGGCGTTTCGACGTCAGCCGCACCGTGGTGCGCGAGGCCATCTCTCGGCTGCAGGCCTCCGGCCTGGTCGAGACGCGCCATGGCATCGGCACCTTCGTGCAGGTGCCCCGCGCCGCCGAACCCACGTTTCGCATCGCCCCCGAGGACTTCGCGACGGTGGCCGATGTCGTCGAACTGCTGGAGTTGCGCATCAGCCTCGAAAGCGAGGCCGCGGCGCTGGCCGCGACGCGGCGCAACGAGGCGAGCCTGTCGGCCATGGCGGCCGCGCTGGCCTCGTTCAACGTGGCCATCCACGCCGACTCCGACGCCGTGCCCTCGGATTTCCAGTTCCACGTGGAGGTGGCGCGGGCCACCGGCAACCGCCACTTTGCGGAGCTGATGATCTACCTCGGCACCATGATCATTCCGCGCACCCGCCTCAACACGGCGGCCCGGGCGCCCGAGGGGCGACTGGCCTACCTGGAGCGGGTGCACCGCGAACACGAAGACATCCTGGACGCCATCCGGCGCCAGGAACCCGAGGCTGCGCGCGCCGCCATGCGCACCCACCTCTCCAACAGCCGCGAGCGTCTGCGCCGCGCCCAACCCGAAACCTGAGCATGAGCACCCTGCAATCCATCAACGCCCGCACCGGCGAAGCCCACGGCAAAGCCCTGACCGCGTCCACCGAACAGGACATCCACCGCGCCGCCACCGAGGCCCACGCCGCGTTCGGCGACTGGGCCCGCAGCAGTGGCGAGCAGCGTGCGGCCCTGCTGCGCGCGCTGGCCGACGGCCTGGAGGCGGAGCGCGAGACGCTGGTCGCCTGGGCCGACCTGGAGACCGCGCTGGGCCCGGTGCGCCTGAACGGCGAGCTCGACCGCACCACCTTCCAGCTGCGCCGCTTCGCCGACATCGCGCAGCGCGGCGTGCCGTTCGAATCGCTGGACGACCCGGCCGTGGCCGGTGGCCCGCCCGCCGGGCACCCGGCCATGGTGCGCCAGCGCATGCCGCTGGGACCGGTGGCCATGTTCGCGGCCAGCAATTTCCCGTTCGCCTTCTCGGTGCTGGGTGGCGACACCGCCTCGGCGCTGGCCGCCGGTTGCCCGGTGGTGGTGAAGGCCCACCCCGGCCACCCGGGCCTGTCGCAGAAGGTGTTCGCCATCATCCAGCGCGTGCTGAAGTCGCAGGGCCTGCCGGCCGGGCTGATCGGCCTGGTGCAGGGCGCCGGCGTCGAGGTCGGTGTCGGCCTCATCCGCCACCCGCTGATCGCGGCCGGCGCCTTCACCGGCTCCACCCGCGGCGGTGCCGCGCTGCAGGCCGAGGCCAACGCCCGCCCGCGCCCCATCCCGTTCTACGGCGAACTCGGCTCCATCAACCCGCTGGTCGCACTGCCCGCCGCGCTGGCCGCCCAAGGCGCCGAGCTGGCGGCCACGCTGGCCGGCTCCATCACCCTGGGCTGCGGCCAGTTCTGCACCAACCCCGGCCTGCTGGTGCTGGTGGACGGGCCCGAGACCGAGGCATTCATCCCGCAGCTGGTGCAGGCGCTGGCCAAGCAGCAGCCACATCCCATGCTGACCGCGGGCATGCGCAAGGCCTTCGACGCCGGCATCAAGGGTTTCATGGACGCGGGCGCACTGTCGCTGCTGCAGGGCCAGGGTGTGGCGCCCGCGCCCGGCCCGCAGCTGCTGCAGGTGAGCGCGCAGCGCTTCATCGAGCGCCACGAGTTGCGCGAGGAGGTGTTCGGCCCCAGCAGCCTGATCGTGCGCTGCGCCAGCCTGGCCGAGGTGAACGCCGTGCTCGCCGCCGTCGGCGGCAGTCTGACGGTGACCGTCTGGGGAGCCGACGAAGACACGGCGGACAACCGCGCCATCGTGCGCAGCGCCACGCAGATCGCCGGCCGCGTGCTGTTCGCGGGGGTGCCCACCGGCGTGGCCGTGACGGCGGCGCAGCAGCACGGCGGCCCCTGGCCGTCGAGCACCGCACCCATGACCACCTCGGTCGGCGACGCGGCGCTGGAGCGCTTCCTGCGTCCGGTGTGCCTGCAGGACGCACCCGCCTGGCTGCTGGCGCGCGGCGGCGTGCCCTGCTGACTCCGCCCACCCCGCGGCTGAGCCCCGCGGGATTCAGTGCAGCGAGTGCACCGCCTCCACCACGGGGTAGGCGTACTCCCGTCCCATGAGGGCGCGGGCGCCCAGATAGGCGTTCTTCAAACGCTCGGTCAGCTCGTCCATGTGCACTTCACCTTGGGCGTCGCACGGCACGGCGACGCCGCGGCCGGGGTGGAACAGCGATGCGAAGAGCAGCCGGTGTTCGCAGGGGCTTGATGGGGAGGGCATGTCGGTCTCCTGTACTGGGCGGCCACCCTGGGTCCGGGGTCCGCGCCCATGGCGCCAGCCCCGTTTGCCTTCCGTCGCCCGGTCAAGGCACCGGTGAATTCTGGGCGTCTGCGCGCCCAGCCAAGCCATGGAAAGCGCCACCGAATGCCGGCTTTTCCTTCGTTCTTGCGCAGCCTGCCGCTCCTACGACAAGGAACCACGGGTCGGCCCGGTCCCCGGAACCCAGTGGTGTACGTCCTTCGTACGCCACCCGGCGTACAGACGCTTCACAGGGGCTTCCCTAGCATCCGTCCGACCCCATCGCTGAGCCTGCCACAGGCGATGCGGTGGTGAAAGTCGAACCCCCCAACGGATGTTTTAGAACCCTGGAGAAGCGCCATGATGCAACGTCGATTCACCCTGAAAGCCCTGACGGTCGCGACCGCCCTGGGCGCCTTCGGCCTCACCGCCCACGCCGCCGACACCATCAAGGTCGGCGTGCTGCACAGCCTCTCGGGCACGATGGCCATCTCGGAAACCGTCCTCAAGGACGTGGCCCTGATGACCATCGACGAGATCAATGCCAAGGGCGGCGTGCTGGGCAAGAAGCTCGAGCCCGTGGTGGTCGACCCGGCCTCCAACTGGCCGCTGTTCGCCGAAAAGGCCAAGCAGCTGATCGACCAGGACAAGGTGGCCGCCGTGTTCGGCTGCTGGACCTCGGTGAGCCGCAAGTCGGTGCTGCCGGTGTTCGAAGAGAAGAACAGCCTGCTGTTCTATCCGGTGCAGTACGAGGGTGAAGAGCTGTCCAAGAACGTGTTCTACACCGGCGCCGCGCCCAACCAGCAGGCGATTCCAGCGGTGGAATACCTGATGAGCAAGGACGGCGGCAGCGCCAAGCGCTGGGTGCTGCTGGGCACCGACTACGTCTACCCGCGCACCACCAACAAGATCCTGCGCGCCTTCCTGAAGTCCAAGGGTGTCGCCGACGCCGACATCATGGAGGAGTACACCCCCTTCGGCCACTCGGACTACCAGACCATCATTGCCAACATCAAGAAGTTCGCTTCCGCCGGCAAGAAGACGGCCGTGGTCTCCACCATCAACGGCGACTCCAACGTGCCGTTCTACAAGGAGCTGGGCAACGCCGGCCTGTCGGCCAAGGACGTGCCGGTGGTGGCCTTCTCGGTGGGTGAGGAAGAGCTGCGCGGCGTCGACACCAAGCCGCTGGTGGGCCACCTGGCCGCCTGGAACTACTTCATGAGCGTGAAGAACCCGGCCAACGCCGAGTTCACCAAGAAGTGGGCCGCCTACGCCAAGGCCAAGAACATCGCCGGCCACAAGGACAAGCCGCTGACCAACGACCCGATGGAAGCCACCTACATCGGCATCAACATGTGGGCCCAGGCCGTCGAGAAGGCCAAGTCCACGGACACCGACAAGGTCATCGCCGCCATGGCCGGCCAGACCTTCAAGGCACCCGGCGGTTTCACCTCCACCATGGACAAGGAAAACCACCACCTGCACAAGCCGGTGTTCATCGGTGAAGTGAAGGCCGACGGCCAGTTCAACGTGGTGTGGAAGACCCCGGGTCCGGTCGTGGCCGATCCGTGGAGCGACTACATCGCCGAGAACAAGGGCAAGAAGAACGTCCCTGAGAAGAAGTAAGCGGGGGTCCTGATGCGCTGGCTGCGTTCCCTTCTTGTGTTGTTGTGCCTGATCGGCGCAGCCAGTGCACATGCCCTCACCCCGGCCGACGCCCTGGCGCTGGCCGCGGGCGACAGCGACGACCGCATCGCCGCCATCAACCGGCTGGCGGCCGCACCCGACGAGCGCACGCTCGCGCTGCTGCAGGCGCTGGGCAACGGCGCCGTCAAGGTGCAGGGCGAGCAGGTGCTGCTGATCGCCGACGACGGCAGTGCGACCGATGCCGTGACCGGTGCGGCGGTCACCCCGGCCGACGACGCCGAGGACTCCATGGTCAACAACCGGCTGCGCAGCGCACTGGAAGCCGCGCTGTCGGTGCGCGACCTGTTCGGCAGCGACGTGCAGGCCCAGCAGGCCGCCGCCGCCATGCTGCAGAAAAGTGCTTTCGACGAACCCGATGCCGCGCAGCTGCCCCTGGTGGACAAGGCGCTGGCCAATACCGCGCTCGACGCCGAGGCCCGCGCCTCACTTGAGCGGGCGCGCGCCGCCATGCAGCTGGCCAGCGACGACGAGGCGCAGCGCCTGGCCGCCGCGCAGGCACTGGGCGGCATGGGCGACCCCGCACTCAAGCCCTTGCTCGCGGCCCGGCTGGAAGCGGAGGACAGCGCGTCGGTGAAGGCCGCGCTGAGCGCCGCAATCTCCGCGCTCGACCGCTCGCTGGCGATCAGCAGCGGCCTCTCGCAGGCCTTCACCGGCATCAGCCTGGGCAGCATCCTGCTGCTGGCCGCGCTGGGCCTGGCGATCACCTATGGCCTGATGGGCGTGATCAACATGGCGCACGGCGAGCTGATCATGATCGGCGCCTACGCCACCTGGCTGGTGCAGGCCTTCTTCAAGAGCGCGCTGCCCGACTTCTTCGACTGGTACCTGCTGGCCGCCATGCCGGTGGCCTTCATCGCCTCAGCCCTGGTGGGCGCGGCCATGGAACGCAGCGTGATCCGTTTCCTCTACGGTCGGCCGCTGGAAACCCTGCTGGCCACCTGGGGCATCAGCCTGGTGCTGATGCAGGGCGTGCGCAGCCTGTTCGGTGCGCAGAACGTGGGCGTGGAAAACCCGAGCTGGATGAGCGGCAGCGTCACGCTGCTGGGCAACCTCACCCTGCCCTGGAACCGCATCATCATCGTCGCCTTCGCGGCCGCCGTGCTGATCGGCGTGACCCTGCTGATCTCGAAAACGCGCCTGGGCCTGTTCGTGCGTGGCGTGACTCAGAACCGCCCGATTGCCAGCTGCATGGGCGTGAACACCGCGCGCATCGACACCTATGCCTTCGCGCTGGGCTCGGGCATCGCCGGGCTGGCCGGCTGTGCGCTGAGCCAGATCGGCAACGTCGGCCCTGACCTGGGACAGAGCTACATCGTCGACAGCTTCATGGTGGTGGTGCTGGGCGGCGTCGGCCAGCTCGCCGGCACGGTCTACGCCGCGCTGGGTCTGGGCCTGCTGAACAAGTTCCTCGAAGGCTGGGCCGGCGCCGTGCTGGCCAAGATCGCGGTGCTGGTCTTCATCATCGTCTTCATCCAGAAACGTCCGCAGGGCATCTTTGCATTCAAGGGTCGCGAAACATGACCACCCCCGTCGCTTGCCCACTGCGTGTGGCCGCTCCGCCCCTCAAGGGGCAGCGCCAGCGGCCCGGCAGAGCCGGTTCCGCGGCACTCTCGACCTGGACCCTCGCTCGCATGGATGTGTTCCTATGACCACTGCTTCTGTTTCCCTTCCTGCGCCCGGTCCGCTGCTCACGCGCGGTGCCTTCAGCGGTGTGATGGTCGCGCTGCTGGTGGTCTGTGCCCTGGCGCCCGTGCTGAACCTGATGGTGCCGGCGGACAGCGTGTTCCACCTGTCGGACTACATGGTCGGCCTGCTGGGCAAGATCATGTGCTACGCCATCTGCGCGCTGGCCATGGACCTGATCTGGGGCTACACCGGCATCCTGAGCCTGGGCCACGGCCTGTTCTTCGCGCTCGGCGGCTACGTCATGGGCATGTACCTGATGCGCCAGATCGGCCGCGACGGCAACTACCAGAGCGACCTGCCGGACTTCATGGTCTTCCTGGACTGGAAGGAACTGCCCTGGCACTGGGCATTGAGCGACAGCTTCATCGCCACGCTGCTGCTGATCGTGCTGGTGCCGGGCCTGGTGGCCTTCGTGTTCGGCTATTTCGCCTTCCGCTCGCGCATCAAGGGCGTGTACTTCTCCATCATCACGCAGGCCCTGACCTTCGCCGCGCTGCTGCTGTTCTTCCGCAACGAAACAGGCATGGGCGGCAACAACGGTTTCACCGACTTCAAGCGCATCCTGGGCCTGCCCATCGCCACGCAGGGCATGCGCATGACGCTGTTCGTCGTCACCGGCCTCACACTGCTGGGGTTCTATGTGTTCGCGCGCTGGCTGGTGGCGAGCAAGTTCGGCCGCGTGCTGCAGGCCATCCGCGACGCCGAGAGCCGGGTCATGTTCTGCGGCTACAACCCGCTGCCCTACAAGCTCACCATCTGGACCATCTCGGCCGTGATGTGCGGCATCGCCGGTGCGCTGTACGTGCCGCAGGTGGGCATCATCAACCCGGGTGAAATGAGCACGGCGGCCAGCATCGAGATCGCGGTCTGGACCGCCGTCGGCGGCCGCGCCACCCTGGTCGGTCCCATCGTCGGTGCCTTCATCGTCAACGGCGCCAAGAGCTGGCTGACCGTGGCCTTCCCCGAGTTCTGGCTCTACTTCCTCGGTGTGCTGTTCATCGCCGTGACGCTGTGGATGCCGCAGGGCGTGGTGGGGCTGGTAAAGAAACTGCGGGGAGCCAAGGCATGACGCCGGATCTGATGGAAGCGGGCGCGCAGCGCTACGAAAAAGCCAAGACCCTGGTCGAGACCGGCAAGACCGAATCGGGCGGCCGCAGCGCCGGCTACGGCCGCGTTGCAAGAGCGGGCGAGGTCGACACCACGCACGGCCGCATCCTCTACCTCGAAGACGTGCACGTCTCCTTCGACGGCTTCAAGGCCATCAATGGCCTGAACCTGGACATCGCGCCCGGCGAGCTGCGCTGCATCATCGGCCCCAACGGGGCCGGCAAGACCACGATGATGGACATCATCACCGGCAAGACCCGGCCCGACAGCGGCACGGTGTTCTTCGGCAGCACCATCGACCTGCTGCGCTACCGCGAGCCCGAGATCGCCGCGCTGGGCATCGGCCGCAAGTTCCAGAAGCCCACGGTGTTCGAGCAGCTCTCGGTGTTCGAGAACCTGGAGCTGGCACTGGCCACCGACAAGCGCGTGGGCCACAGCATGGTGTTCTCGCTCACAGGAGAAGAAAAGGACCGGCTGGCCGAGGTGCTGAGCACCATCCACCTGGCCGACAGCGCCCGCCGCCCCGCCGGTCTGCTCAGCCACGGGCAGAAGCAGTGGCTGGAGATCGGCATGCTGCTGATGCAGGACCCCAAGCTGCTGCTGCTGGACGAGCCGGTGGCCGGCATGACCGACGAGGAGACGGCGCGCACCGCCGAGCTGTTCCTCTCGCTCAAGGGCAAGCACTCGCTGATGGTGGTGGAGCACGACATGAGCTTCATCCGCGCGATCTCGGAGAAGGTCACCGTGCTGTGCGACGGTTCTGTGCTGGCCGAAGGCACGCTCGACGAAGTGCAGGCCGACGAGCGGGTCATCGAGGTGTACCTGGGCCGATGAAGGAAACACGATGAGCCTCCTGGAAGTCAAGGACGTCAACCAGTACTACGGCGGCAGCCACATCCTGCGCAACGTCGGCCTCACGGCCGAGCTGGGCCAGGTGACGGTGGTGCTGGGCCGCAACGGCGTGGGCAAGACCACGCTGCTCAAGTCGCTCATGGGGTTGGTGCCCATCAAGAACGGCAGCATCACCTTCGACGGAAAAGCCATCGACAAGGCCACGCCCTACGAGCGGGCCCGGGCCGGCATCGGTTTCGTGCCGCAGGGCCGCGAGATCTTCGCCCGCCTCACGGTGCAGGAGAACCTGCAGATGGGCCTGGCCTACAAGCCCGGCGGCACGCCGATTCCGGCCGAGCTGTTCGAGCTGTTTCCGGTGCTTAAACAGATGCTGGGCCGGCGCGGCGGCGACCTTTCGGGCGGGCAGCAGCAGCAGCTGGCGATCGCCCGCGCGCTGGCGGCGGGGCCCAAGCTGCTGGTCCTGGACGAGCCCACCGAAGGCATCCAGCCCAACATCATCAAGGACATCGGCAAGGTGATCCGCATGCTGGCCGACCGCGGCAACATGGCCATCGTGCTGGTGGAGCAGTACTACGACTTCGCCGAGGAACTGGCCGACCGGTACGTGGTGATGGAGCGCGGCGAGGTGATCGCCAGCGGGCCGGGCAGCGAGATGCAGGACAAAAACATCCGCCAGCTGGTGGCAATCTAGGCCCCCACGGTGTTCACGTTCGCCAAGAGGCCCTCGCTCTTCGGTGGCGGTCTGTAGCCCGAGGGCAGGGACATGCCGCCCGCGGCCCGTCCGGTGTGGGCCTGTTCGCCCAGGCCGGCGTGGATGTCGGTGGTGCGGTAGCGCTCGCGCATGGCCTGCGCCTTCTGCTGCAGTTCGGCGTGGTCGGGAATGCGCGCCTGGTAGCGCTGCAGCACCAGGTGGGCCGACTCGATGATCTTGGCGTTGAGCGTCTGCTCGCCGTCCTGCAGCAGCTTGACCACCGCGGCCTGCGGATCGCCCTGCAGGCTCAGCGACATGGCCTCCTCGGTCTGTTTGAGGATGTGGGCGTGGCCGCTGCGGACCCGGTTGATGAAGTCCTGCCGGCCGGTCGCCGCGCAGGCCAGCAGCTCGGTCAGCGCGCGGCTGGTGCAGAAGCGCAGCGCCATGGTGTCCACCGCGGCGTCCACCTCGTAGAGCTGGATCGAACGCATCGCCAGGCGCGTCATCAGGCCCAGCAGGTTGCAGGCCGCCTCCACGTCGAAGGTCGGCAGGTGGATGGTCTTGGCCATGCGACGAACGTCGTCCAGTGCCTGCGCGGTCTGGTAGTCCTGGATCGCGATCAGCGCCTCGATCACTTCCAGCAGCCGCTGCGGGCGCGGATTGTCTTCCTGGCGGTCGCGGATGCGCTCCATCTGTTCGCGGCAGCGCTGCAGGCCCTTGTGTTCGTTGTTGTCCAGGCGCGCAAAGGCGAGCAGCACCAGGGCCTGGGGGTCGTAGAGCTTGGAGTCCAGGCCGATGCGGGTGGCCCGGTCGAGCATCTCGACACCCTCTTCGCGTTCACCGGCGTACCAGGCCATCATGCCGTGCTTGAGCAGCCGGTTGACCGACGAGGGCGTGAGCATGGTGGAGCGCTTGAAGGTGGCGAGCGCCGCCTGGAAGTTGCCCAGCTCGAACTGGGCGCGACCCATGATGTCGTAGGCGTCGGTGTAGCCGGGGTCGGTCTCGATCAGGCTTTCCAGCGTGGTGACGGCGCGCTGCTGGAAGCCGCCCTCGACCTGCGCACGGGCCACGCCCAGCTTGGCCCAGGGCAGCGTTTTGGCCGCGATCACGGCCTCGTAGAGCAGCTCGGCCTCGTGCAGGTGACCGCCGCGCAGCATGAGCTCGGCGCCGATGCGCGCTGCATAAAGGTAGTAGGGCTTGCGCGCCTCGAAGTGCGCCTTGCACATCTGCGCGGCCTCGTCGAAGCGTTCCTCATCGATGGCGGTGAAGATGTGCCTGAGCACGGCCTTGCGGTCGCGGGCCTGCACGATGCGCTCGACCAGCCCGGCCGCCGTGTGGGGCTTGAGAAGGTAGGCGTCGAGGGCCGACTCCGCCGCCTCGGCCACCTTGCTGTATGAGGATTCGGAGGTGACCATCACGAACACCGTGTAGAACGGCAGCAGCTGGTTGCGGCGCAGGTCGTCCAGCAGCTCCTGCCCGGTGGAGGCCTCGCGATCGAAGTACTGCTCGCAGATCACGACGTCGAAGGGCCACATTTCCAGCTTGGTGCGGGCATCCGCCAGCCGGGGGCACTGCACGATGGTGCCCACGCCGGCGTCCCGCAGCTGCCCCACGATGATGGAGCGGGACAGCGGGTTGCCGTCGATGACGAGCGCCTTGGCGTCGTGGAGCGGGGTGGACATGTTGGGCGGTGCGGGCGGCGCGGACGGAATGGCGATGGTCGTGGTGGAGCCTGCTCCGATTCTGTGCAGGGGCGCGCGCCGTTGATCGGCCGAACAGCGCGGCAAAACCGGGGCAGTTCGAGGAGGGCTCAGACCCGCCAGATGCGGGGCGGGTTGCCCGGCAGGCCCCAGGCCGCCGGGCGCAGGGCCGCCCAGACGCCCTGCAGGCAGGCCATCAGCGCCTCGACCAGCGGCGCCACGGCGCGCACCGCCAGCACCCGGTCGTTGGGGAAGGTGGCGCCGGCCACCACGTCCGCCGGCGCCTGCCCGAGGGCTTCGCGCACACGCTCCAGCAGGTGCTCGCGCCGCTCGCGCGCCAGCGGGCCGCCGGCGGCGAACACCAGGGTGCCCAGGCAGCGGTGGCCGCCCAGCCCGAGGGGCGAGTCCAGCAGGCGCCGGTCGTCGGCGGCGATGCGCGCCTGCTCCAGCCAGCAGCCGGGAATCTCCAGCCGCTGGAGGAACTCGCCGCGCTCGTAGGGCTGTGCCGCACCGGGCAGGCCCAGCGCGGTGACGTCCCACGCGATCAGCTCGGCGCCCTCGGCCAGGCTCGCGCTCCAGCGGTTCTCGGCGCGGCAGCCGGGGAAGGCGATGGTCTCCAGCGGCAGCCACTCCAGCCGGGCGCCGGCGTCCAGCTCCAGCCGCACCTGCTGCGTGGCGAAGGCCTCGTCGGTGGCGTAGAAACGGGTGGCGCCCGGGGTGCTGAGCAGGCCGTGGGCGCCAGCCGCCACCCGCACGCCGATGTCCAGCACATCACCCCCCACCAGGCCTCCCGGCGGATGCACGATCACGTTGTGGCAGACCGCGTCGCCTTCAGGGTAGAGGCTCTTGAAGATGCGCAGCGGGCCGTCGTGCGAGTGCTGCAGGACGGTGCGGTCACCTTGCCGTTGGTAGTCGAGGGAGAGACGGGCGTGCCAGGGCATACGAATCAGGATAGCCCCCCGCGCCGCTTCGCGTCACCCCCCAGGGGGCCATGCCAGTGGCCCGGCGAAGCCGGTTCCACGGCATTCTGGAACGGGATGTGTCGCACCTGAGCCGCTCTATCGTTTCCAGAAGTCGCGGTGCGGCGCCACCATCTCGGCCTCCAGCGCCGGGACGGGGCCGATCACTTCGATGGCCTTCTGACCGCGTGCGATCACATCGCGGCAGGGCAGGGCCAGGGTGGGGTTCTCGGCGTGGTTGCCCGTGAGCGCCAGCAGCGCCTCTTCGCTCGCGCCGTAGACGATGCGGCCGATGTTCGCCCAGTAGGCGGTGCCCGTGCACATGGCGCAGGGCTCGAAGGTGGTCACCAGGGTGCAGCCCCAGAGGAAGCCGGCCGGGTAGTTGAGCGAGGCCGTGCGCGCCAGCGTGGCCTCGGCGTGCTGCACGGTGTCGATGTTGCCCTGCTCGGCCAGCACCGTCTCGCCGTCGGGCGCGACCAGCAGCGCGCCGAAGGGGTGGCGGCCCATCTGCATGGCGCGCAGCGCCACGTCGTTGGCGCGGCGCAGATGGCGCGCGATCTGGTCGCCGGTCATCAGCCCTGGCTTCCGCGGTGCGCCCAGCCGGTGGTGTGCTTCTCGATGAAGCTGAACAGTTCGTACATCACCATGGCCATGATGCCCACGACCAGCAGGCCGCTGAACGCCAGGCCCATCTGCATCGAGCTGCCGGCCGAGATCAGCAGGTAGCCGATGCCTTCGTTGGCGGCGGTCATCTCGGACACCGTGGTGCCCACGAAGGCCAGCGTGATGGCCACCTTGAGCGAGCCATAGAAATACGGCATGGAGCGCGGCAGGCCCACCTTCATCAGCACGTCCCAGCGCCGGGCGCCGAGCACGCGCAGCACGTCTTCCAGCTCGGGCTCCAACGTGGCCAGGCCGGTGGCGATGTTGACCATGATGGGGAAGAAGCTGATCAGGAAGGCCGTGAGGATGGCCGGGCCGGCCCCGATGCCGAACCACACCACCAGGATCGGCACGAAGGCCGCCTTGGGCAGGGCGTTGAAGGCGGTCATCAGCGGATAGACCGCGGCGTAGGCCAGGCGCGAACTGCCGATCAGGAAGCCCAGCAGCAC
This sequence comes from Hydrogenophaga pseudoflava, assembly GCF_031020795.1. Taxonomy (GTDB): domain Bacteria; phylum Pseudomonadota; class Gammaproteobacteria; order Burkholderiales; family Burkholderiaceae_C; genus Hydrogenophaga; species Hydrogenophaga pseudoflava_A. The sequence continues at coordinate 198,468 of NZ_JAVHJP010000003.1, read as the reverse complement.
ACCCACCACGATGGCGATGCCAAAGCCCGCCATGGTCACCCAGAAGGTGCGCCAGGCGTGACCGAGGATGGTGGTCTTGTGCTCCAGCGTCTGTTCCCAGATGCGCGAGGGGCTGGGGAAGATGAACTCCGAGACCTTGAAGCCGCTGCAGATCACTTCCCAGATCACGATGATCGCGATCAGCAGCAGCAGCGGCGACCAGCGCTCCATCTGTTTCTTGTTCATGCGATGGCTTTCACTGGTTGATCGTGGCGCCTGCTTTTCGCATGGCTCCAATGTGGCCGCGCAGCTCGTGCACGATGTCGGTGAACTCGGGTGTGTAGGTCACTTCGAGGTCGCGCGTGCGCGGAATCGGGATCTCGCGCTGCACCACGAAACGGCCGGGGCTCTTGCTCATGCAGTACACCGTGTCGGCCAGGAAGACGCTCTCGCGCAGGTCGTGCGTGACCAGGATGACGTTGAACTGCTGCGCCTCCCACAGGTCGCGCAGCGTGCACCAGAGTTCCTCGCGGGTGAACGCATCGAGGGCGCCGAAGGGTTCGTCCAGCAGCAGCATCTTGGGCTCGTGGATCAGCGCGCGGCAGATGCTGGCGCGCTGCTGCATGCCGCCCGAGAGCTCCCACGGGAACTTCTTCTCCATGCCGCCCAGGCCCACGCTGGCCAGCAGCTTCTTCGCGCGCTCCTCGTACTCCCTGCGCCGGTCCTTGAACTGGCTGCGGTACGGCTCCACGATTTCCAGCGGCAGCAGCACATTGTCCAGCGTGGTGCGCCAGGGCAGCAGGCTGGGCGCCTGGAAGGCCATGCCCGAGATCTTCAGCGGGCCGGTGACCGGCTGGCCGTCGATCGTGATCTTGCCCATGCTGGGCATCTTTAGCCCGGTCGTGAGCTTCATGAAGGTCGACTTGCCGCAGCCCGAAGGGCCGACGATGGCGATGAACTCGCCCTGGCGGACCTTGAGGTTGATGTCCTCGACGGCGAAGACGTTCTTCGCCAGCAGGTCGTCGTTGTAGGCCAGCCAGACCCCGTCGAAGTCGACGAAGGCCGGGTCGGCCGCAGAGGGCGCGCCGGCCATCACTTCTTGGCCGGGGGCAGCACGTTGAGTTCGGCCGCCGGGGGCAGCATGGAACCGTTCCACACCTGGGCCACATCGACGCGGTTCTTGGTGCCGTAGGCGTCGGAGACCTGCGAGGCCATCAGCGCCATGCGACCGGGCACGATCTGGCCGAAGCCTTCCCTGCGCGCGTCGGGGCTGGCCACCACGGAGTCCACCGCCAGCTGCAGGCGGCGCGTTTCAAGCGCGACGTTGATGATGCCGTCGCGTGCCTTCACGGTTTCGATGGTGGCGGCCGGGTTGGCCATGACTTCCTTGGCGCCCTTGGCGAACGCGCTGAGGAAGGCCTTGACCGCGGCCGGGTTCTCCTTGATGAGCTTGGGGCTGGCGATGACCACGTTGCCGTAGAGCTTCACGCCATGCTCGGCGTAGGGCAGGATGACCACGTCCTCCGCCTTCACGCCACGTGCCTCCAGGTTGAGCAGCGAGGTGAAGGAGAAGCCGGTGATGGCGTCGATGTCGCCGCGCACCAGCATGGTTTCGCGCAGCGGCGGGTCCATCGAGGTCCAGGCCACGTTGCCGATGTTGTTGGCCTTCTGGAAGATCGGAAAGCCTTTGCGGCCGGCGTCGAACACCGGTGCGCCGAGCTTCTTGCCGTTGAGGTCGGCCGGCTTGGTGATGCCGCTCTTCTTGAGCGCCAGCACCGCGGCGGGCGTGTTGTTGTAGACCATCATCACGGCCACCGGCTTGTTCGGTGCGTCCGGGTTGTTGGCGTGGAACTCCATCAGGGCGGCCATGTCGGCGAAGCCCATGTCGTAGGTGCCCGAGGCCACGCGGGTGACGGTGCCGCCCGAGCCGTTGCCGGCGTCGATGGTGACGTTCAGGCCGGCGGCCTTGTAGTAGCCCTTGGCCTCCGATTGCAGGAACAGTGCGGCCGGGCCTTCGAAGCGCCAGTCCAGCTGGAACTTGATGGCGGTCTGTGCATGGGCGCTGCCGAAGGCGGCAGCGGCGGCCAGGGCCGCGGTGAACTTGAGAAGGTGGCGTTTGTCCATGGTGGAAGGCTCCGTCGGGGTGGCGCGCGGGGATGCGGAAAGGGCTGAGAGCGGGTCAGCAATTTCAATGCCAGGCGCGGCGACAGCCTGCACATTGAACACAGAACGTGTATACAGATTTTTGGGGCTCCGGCCGGACACGTCATCCTGACTAACCCTGTAATGGTGCGGCGCGCACAAAAAAGGGGCCCCGCGTGGGGCCCCGGCAGAGCCTTGGGGGCCTTGCTCAGTGGGCTTCGGCCTGTTTGGCCGCGCGGATGGCGGCGGCTTCATCGGCCTTGCCACCGTTGAAGAACAGGTTCAGCAGCACGGCGCTGACCGAGGCCAGCAGGATGCCCGATTCGATCAGCGGGTGGATCGCGTGCGACATCCACTGCGAGTACTTCGGCGCGATCAGCGGGATCATGCCGACGCCGATGGAGATCGCCACGATCAGGGCGTTGTTGCGCTGGGTCTTGAAGTCCACGCCACCCAGGATGCGGATGCCGGTGGCCGCCACCATGCCGAACATCACCAGGCCGGCGCCGCCCAGCACCACGGTGGGCAGCGACTCCACCAGCGCCGCCATCTTGGGCAGCAGGCCCAGCACCAGCAGGATGACGCCGGCGGCCACGCAGACGAAGCGGCTCTTGACGCCGGTGACCGCGACCAGCCCCACGTTCTGCGAGAAGCTGGTGTAGGGGAATGTGTTGAAGATGCCGCCGAACAGGGTGCCCAGGCCGTCGGTGCGCAGGCCGCGGGCCAGCGCCGGCTGGTCGATCCTGCGGTCGGTCATCTCGCCCAGCGCCAGGAACATGCCGGTGGACTCGATCATCACCACGATCATCACCAGCGTCATGGTCAGCACCATGACCGGGTCAAAGATGGGGGTGCCGAAGTGGAAGGGCAGCACCACGTCCACCCACTTGGCCTGGCCGACCTTGTCGAAGTGCATCATGCCCATCATCGTGGCCATGATCCCGCCCACCACGATGCCGACCAGCACCGAGATGTTGGCCAGGAAACCTTTGGCGAACCGGGACACCAGGAGGATGGTGACCAGCACCGCGGCGGACACGGCCACACCCGGCAAGGCGGCGTAGCGCGGGTTGGGCTCGGTGGGGGCCAGCGTCAGGCCCTGCGGCACGGCCGGGTAGCCAGGCGTGCCGGCCGCGGCGGCGCTGCGCAGCGTGCTCAGCCACTCGCTGTGCTCCGGCGGCACCACCAGCGGCGCGGTGGGCCCGACCGGGTTGCCGAAGATCCAGTTGATGCCCACGCGCATCAGGTTGATGCCGATGACGGCGATGATGGTGCCGGTGACCACGGGCGGGAAGAAGCGCAGCAGGCGGCTGACCATCGGCGCGATCACGATGGAGATCACCCCGGCCCCGATGATGGCGCCGAACAGCATGCGCGCACCGTCGGTGCCCGGCGTGGTGTTGGCGATGGCCACCATGGGGCCGACGGCGGCGAAGGTCACGCCCATCATCACCGGCAACCGGATGCCGAACCACTGCGTGACGCCCAGGGCCTGGATCAGCGTGGCGATGCCGCAGCAGAACAGGTCGGCCGAGATCAGCATGGCCACCTCCTGCGGACTGAGCTTGAGGGCCCGGCCGACGATCAGCGGCACCGCGACCGCGCCCGCGTACATCACCAGCACATGTTGCAGGCCCAGCGCGGTGAGCTTGCTGCCGGGCAGTCGTTCGTCTACGGGGTGCACTGTTGTTGACATGTGGTCTCCTTGCTGCATGCAAAACTGTATACACATTATGTGTACCGCAAGAAGAGAGGCGCATCGGGGAAACCCTCGTGGGCCTCGCTCGCCGACGGGCGGTGTCCGGGGCCGCGGGCACAAAAAAAGGGACGCCGCAGCGTCCCTTTGGGTGGAGCGGGGAGCCGCTCAGCCGCGCGGGTTCGCCGCTGCGGCCAGGGCCGTCATGTTGAGCACGCGGCGCACGGTGGCCGCCGGCGTCAGGATGTAGGCCGGGCGGGCCACGCCGGTCAGCACCGGGCCCACGGTCACACCGCCGCTGGCGGTGGTCTTGAGCACGTTGTAGAGGATGTTCGCGGCGTCCACGTTGGGGCAGACCAGCAGGTTGGCCGAGCCGCTGAGCGTGGAGTCGCCCAGGTAGGCCTGGCGGATCTCGGGCTGCAGCGCGGCGTCGCCGTGCAGCTCACCGTCGCACTCGATCTCGGGGTGCTGGGCTACGAACAGGTCGCGCGCGGCGCGCATCTTCTTTGCGGACGCGCGCTTGCTGGAACCGAAGCTGGAATGCGAGAGGAAGGCCACTTTGGGCGGCAGGCCGAAGCGCTGCACCTGCTGGGCCGCCATCCAGGCGATCTCGGCCAGCTGCTCGGCCGTGGGGTCCTCGTTCACATAGGTGTCGGCGATGAACAGCGGTCCGTTGGCGGTCATCAGCGCATTGACGGCGGCGTAGTTGTTCACGCCGGGCGCCTTGCCGAGGATGCTGTCGATGCGCTCCAGGTGGGTGGCGTAGGTGCCGACCAGGCCGCAGATCAGCGCGTCCGCATCGCCCAGCGAGAGCATCAGCGAACCGATGATGGTGTTGGAGCGGCGCACCGCGGCCTTGGCGACCTCGGGCGTGGCGCCGTTGCGCTTCATCAGGCCGTGGTAGTGCTCCCAGTACTGGCGGAAGCGCGGGTCGTCCTCGGGGTTGACGTTTTCCACGTCCACGCCCAGGCGGATGCGCAGGCCGGCCTTCTCGATGCGGGCGTTGATGACCGCCGGCCGGCCGATCAGGATCGGCGTGGCCAGGCCATCGTCGATCGCCATCTGCGCGGCGCGCAGCGCACGCTCGTCCTCGCCGTCGGCGTAGGCCACGCGCTTCTTGTTGCCGGGCAGGGCCTTGGCGGCGTTGAAGATGGGGCGCATCAGGATGCCGGTCTGCGTCACGAAGCGCGAGAGCGACTGGCGGTAGGCGTCCATGTCGGTGATCGGGCGCGTGGCCACGCCGGAGTCGGCGGCGGCCTGCGCCACGGCCGGCGCGATCTTGAGGATCAGGCGCGTGTCGAAGGCCTTGGGGATGAGGTAGTCGGGGCCGAACACCAGTTCCTGCCCCGCGTAGGCGGCGGCCACCTCGTCGCTGGTCTCGGCCTTGGTCAGGTCGGCGATCTGGTGCACGCAGGCCATCTTCATCTCCTCCGTGATCTTGGTCGCGCCGCAGTCCAGCGCGCCACGGAAGATGTAGGGGAAGCACAGCACGTTGTTGACCTGGTTCGGGTAGTCCGAGCGGCCGGTGGCGATGATGCAGTCCGGCCGTGCGGCCTTGGCCACCTCGGGGCGGATCTCGGGCTCCGGATTGGCCAGCGCCAGGATGATGGGCTGGCGCGCCATGCTCCTGACCATGTCGGCGTCCACCACGCCCGCGGCCGAGCAGCCCAGGAACACGTCGGCGCCGTTCATGGCATCGGCCAGGGTGCGCGCGGCCGTGCTGCGGCAGTAGCGCTGCTTGGACTCGTCGAGCTTGCCGGCCAGCGCATCCGCGCGCTCGGTGTGGATCACGCCCTTGGAGTCGCAGACCAGGATGTTCTCGATGTTCACGCCCAGGTTGACCATCAGGTCCAGGCAGGCGATGGCCGCCGCACCCGCGCCGCTGACGGCGACCTTGACCGAACCGATGTCTTTCTTGACCAGCTCCAGGCCGTTGATCAGGGCGGCGCTGGAGATGATGGCGGTGCCGTGCTGGTCGTCGTGGAAGACCGGAATCTTCATGCGGTCGCGCAGCTTGCGCTCGATGTAGAAGCACTCGGGCGCCTTGATGTCTTCCAGGTTCACGCCACCCAGCGTGGGTTCGAGCGCCGCGATGATCTCCACCAGCTTGTCCGGATCCCGCTCGGCCAGCTCGATGTCGAACACGTCGATGCCGGCGAACTTCTTGAACAGGCAGCCCTTGCCCTCCATCACCGGCTTGCCGGCCAGCGGGCCGATGTCGCCCAGGCCCAGCACGGCCGTGCCGTTGGTGATCACACCCACCAGGTTGCCGCGGCTGGTGTACTCGGCCGCCAGGTTCGGGTCGGCCTGGATCGCCAGGCAGGGAAAGGCCACGCCGGGCGAATAGGCGAGCGACAGGTCGCGCTGGTTGGACAGCGGCTTGGTCGGAACGACGGCGATCTTGCCCTTGTTGGGTGAGCGGTGGTATTCGAGCGCGGCGTCGCGCAGGGCTTGTTCGGCGGGGGTCATGAGGTCTCCAAAGTGCGAACCGCCCGGCGGGGCGGGCGGTGATTGTGTCACGGGGAGGGGCGCGCGTTTATGCGGACTTCACAGGGATCTATGCCGCTGCCAGCAGGTCCAGCAGGGTGCGCGCGACCACCTTGGTCGCGCGGCGCAGATCCTCCAGGACCAGGTTCTCGTCGGCCCGTTTGGCATTGGACTCGCGCACCGTGCGCGGGCCGGCGCCGTAGATCACGCCGGGGATGCCGTGCTCGCCGTAGATGCGCACGTCGGTGTACAGCGGCGTGCCCACGGCGGGGATGGGCTCGCCGAACAGCTCGCTGCCGTGTTTCTGCAGGGCTTCGACCAGGGGCTTGTTGCCAGGCAGGGGCTTGAGCGCGCGCGCCAGCAGGATGCGCTTGACGTCCACGCTGATGGCGCGCCCGCCCCGCGGCGGCTGGTAGCGGGCGGCGGCCTCGGCGATGGTGCGGCGCAGGGCGGCCTCCACCTCGGCCGGGTCTTCCTCGGGGATCATGCGGCGGTCGAGCTTGAGCACCACCTTGCCGGGGATCACGTTGGTGTTGGTGCCGCCCTGGATCAGGCCGACGTTGAGGTAGGGGTGGGTGATGCCTTCGACGCCCGAGCGCAGCTTCAGGTACTCGGCGTTCAGTGCGTACAGCGCATTGAGGATGTGCACCGCGCCCTGCAGCGCGTCGGTGCCGCTGTCGGGGATGGCAGCGTGCGCCATGTCGCCGAGCACGGTGACCTCCAGCTGCAGGCAGCCGTTGTGCGCGATCACCACCTGGTAGCTGAAGCCGGCGGCGATCATGAGGTCGGGTTTGGTCAGGCCATTCTTGAGCAGCCACTCGGGACCCACCTCGCCCCCGAACTCCTCGTCGTAGGTCACGTGCAGTTCCACGCCGCCCTTGAGCGGCAGACCCAGCGATTCCAGGGCGCGGATGGCAAAGGTGAAATTGGCGATGTCGCACTTGCTCACCGCGGCGGCGCGGCCGTAGATCCTGCCGTCCGCGATCTCGCCGCCATACGGGTCGTGGGTCCAGCCCTCGCCGGGCGGCACCACGTCGCCATGGGCGTTGAGCGCCACGGTTCGGCCGCCGTCGCCAAAGCGGCGGCGCACGATCAGGTTGGTGATGGTTTCCAGCCCCGCGGCTTTGACCTCGGCGTCCGGCACGGCGTGCTTCTCGGCGGGCAGGCCCATGCCGGCCAGCAGCTCGGCGGTGCGCTCGGCGTGCGGCGCGTTGTTGCCGGGCGGCGTGTCGGTGGGCACGCGGATGAGTTCCTGCAGGAACCGCACTTCCTCGTCGAAGTGGGCGTCGATCCAGGCGTCGAGTTGCTGGTGGGCGGTGGTCATGGGGGCTTTCAGAGGGCTTCGGTGGTCAGTTGTTGCAGCACGTGGTCGAAGGCCTTGACGGCCAGGTCCATGTCGTCGGCGGTGCTGGATTCGAGCGGGTTGTGGCTGATGCCGCTGTTCTCGCCACGCACGAACAGCATGGCCTGCGGCATCACCTCGTGCAGCTTCATGGCGTCGTGGCCGGCGCCGCTGGGCATGCGGTAGATCGGCACCCCCAGGGCGGTGGCGGCGGCTTCCCAGCGCGCCTGCCATTCGGGGGCGCTGGGCGCGGCGGCGGCGCGCATGGTCTCTTCCAGCGTGTGGCGCAGGCCGCGGCGTTCGCAGATTTCCGCGAGCTTGGACAGCACGTCCTGCGCCAGCGCGTCGCGTTGTGCATTGGTCGGCGCGCGCATGTCCAGGCTGAACCTGCAGGCGCCTGGCACCACGTTGATGGAGCCGTTGGGCACCTGCAGCATGCCCACGGTGGCCACCGAATCGCCATCCTGCGCGGCGCGCTGTTCGGCATACAGGATCAGCTCCGCCACCGCCGCGGCGGCGTCGCGGCGGCGATCCATGGGCGTGGTGCCGGCGTGGCTGGCCATGCCGATGACCTCGCCGAGGTAGCGCACGCTGCCGTTGATGCTGGTCACGATGCCCAGCGGCAGGTTCAGTTCGTTGAGCACCGGCCCCTGTTCGATGTGCACCTCGATGAAGCCCAGGTACTGCGCCGGGTCGCGCTGCAGCCTGGGGATGTCGTCCAGGCACAGGCCGGCGTGCTGCATGGCCTCGCGCATGGTGACGCCATCGGCATCTTTCTGGTCCAGCCAGGCCGGGTCGAAGTGGCCGGTCAGCGCGCCGGAGCCCAGGAACGTCGCCTTGTAGCGCTGGCCTTCTTCTTCCGCGAAGCCCACGACCTCGATGCCAAACGGCAGGCGTTTCCCGGCCGCGTGCAGCTTCTGCACGCAGGCCATGGGCACGAAGATGCCCAGGCGCCCGTCGTACTTGCCGCCGTTGCGCACGGTGTCGTAGTGGCTACCGGAGATCAGGTACTTCGCGCCCGGTGTGGCGGCGTGGTAGCGCCCCACCACATTGCCCACGGCGTCGATCTCGATCTCGTCGAAGCCGCAGTCCTTCATCCAGTGGCTGATGCGCTGGGCGCAGGCGCGGTGCGCGTCGGTGAGGTAGGTGACGGTGAGCTGGCCTTTCTCCGCGTAGCCCGGGTCGCTGTGCTGCGCCAGCTTCTCCTGCCAGTCCCACACCAGTTGCCCGTCCACCGGTTCGAAGCCGAACTTGTCGTTCAGGCGGATCTCGGCGATGCGGTGGATGTTGCGCAGGCACTCCTGGCGCTCGAAGTCCGGGTGGCCGTGCACGCGGCGCTCGAAGGCCTCGATGATCTGCGCCTTGGTGAGCCCGGTGCCCCGCGGGCCGCGCACCGCCAGGATGAAGGGGAAGCCGAAGCGCGCGTTGTAGTCGGCGTTGAGCTGCTGGATGTGTGCAAACTCTTCGGGCGTGCAGTTCGTCAGGCCCGCCTTGGTCTGTTCGTGGGTCGATTCGGCGGTCAGCGTCCTGCTCACCATGGCCTTGCCGGCCAGTTCCGGGTGGGCGCGGATCAGCGCCAGCTGCGGCTCGATGCCGGCTTCGTCGAGCACGCGGGTCATCGCATGCTTGAGCTGGGCCAGCGAGGCGAAGGGCCTGCGCAACAGGGCACGCTCGGCGATCCAGGGCGAATGCTCGTACAGGCCGTCGAGCATCTGCAGCGCCTCGGGCAGGGGCGCCGCGTTGAGTTGGTCCAGGGTCAGGGGCATGTCGGGTTCTCCCGGCTCAGCCGGCGGTGTGCAAGGGGTGCATGGCCTTCCAGTGCCGCGCGATGTCCAGCCGGCGCGCCACCCAGACCTTGTCGTGCGACTGGATGTGGTCCAGGAAACGCTGCAGCGCGGTGATGCGGCCGGGGCGGCCGAGCAGGCGGCAGTGCATGCCGATGCTCATCATCTTGGGCCGGTCCAGGCCATCCGGGTCGCCTTCGGCGTACAGGGCATCGAAGGTGTCCTTCATGTACTGGAAGAACGGGTCGGCGTGCGAGTAGCCCTGGGGCAGCGCGAAGCGCATGTCGTTGCAGTCCAGCGTGTAAGGCACGATGAGCTGGTGCGCGTCGCTGCCGTCGGTCTTGCACACCTTCATCCAGAACGGCAGGTCTTCGCCGTAGTAGTCGCTGTCGTATTCGAAGCCGCCGTAGTCGGCCACCAGGCGGCGCGTGTGGGGGCTGTCGCGACCGGTGTACCAGCCCAGCGGCCGCTCGCCGGTCAGGCCTTCGATGATCTGCATCGCCTCGGCCATGTGGGCGCGTTCGGTGGCCTCGTCGATGTTCTGGTAGTGGATCCACTTCAGGCCGTGGCAGGCGATGTCGTACCCGAGTTCCTGGAACGCCGCGGTCAGTTCGGGGTGCTTCTGCAGCGCGGTGGACACGCCGAACACGGTCAGAGGCAGCTGGCGTTTCTCGAACTCGCGCAGGATGCGCCAGACGCCGGCGCGCGAGCCGTACTCGTAGATGCCTTCCATGCTGATGTGGCGGGCCTCGAAGGCGGCCGGGTTGAACATTTCCGAGAGGAACTGTTCGCTGGCCTTGTCGCCGTGCAGCACGCTGTTCTCGCCGCCCTCTTCGTAATTGAGGACGAACTGCACGGCGATGCGGGCGCCGCCGGGCCAGCGGGCGTGGGGCACGTCGCGGCCGTAGCCGACCAGGTCGCGCGGGTAGGGGGCGGTGCTGTCGTAGATCATGCGGGCGTTCAGGAAGAAAGGGCGACGGACAGGTCGTTGGTCGGCAGCTTGCGGTCGAAGGTCAGGCCCTCTTCCACGTGCAGCAGGTGCTCGTTCATCAGGCGCACCGCCAGATCCTCGTCCCGGGCGGCGAGTGCCTTGACGATGTCGGCGTGCTCCTCGTTGGAGTGCTCGGCGGCGGCGGTGCTCTGGTACATCAGGGTGATCAGGGCGCAGCGCGAGATCAGGTCGCGCAGCAGTTCGGCCAGCACCTCGTTGCCCATGAGTTCGGCCATGCGCACATGGAAGTCGCCCAGCAGTTCGGTGCGGCCGGGCACGTCCTGGTTGCTGACGGCCTGTTTCTCCTGGGCCACGTGCTCGCGCAGCGCCTTGAGTTTGGCGGGGGTGACCTGGCGAACAAACGCCCGTGTCATCTCGACCTCCAGCATGCGGCGCACCGCGAACACCTGTTTGGCCTCGTCGACCGACGGGGCCGCCACAAAGGCGCCGCGCGCCGGCTCCAGGCGGATGAGGCGGTTCTGGGAGAGCTGGAACAGGGCCTGGCGCACCAGGGTGCGCGAGACGCCGAAGTGGTCGGCCAGTTTCTGCTCGGCGAGCTTGGTACCCGGGTGCAGGCGGTGCTCGACGATGGCCCGGGTCAGCGATTCGACGATCTGGCTGGTGCTGGAGGTTTCCATGGATTCATCATATCCAGAAAAACAAAAAGTGTATACACTTTTGGTCGACCGAACTTCAAGAGGACTTCACCATGGGCCTGAGCACCCACGTTCTGGACACGATGCACGGCTGCCCCGCGGCGGGCATGGCCGTCGAGCTCTACACCACCGAGGGCGAGCAGGCCACGCTGGTCAGGCGCTTCACGCTGAACCACGACGGCCGCAACCCCGACGGCCCGCTGTACGACAACGCCAGCCTGAAGGTGGGCACCTACCGGCTGGTGTTCGATGTGAAGGGCTACTTCGCAGCCCGGGGCGTGCCGCTGCCCGAGCCGAATTTCCTGAACCGCGTGGCGCTGGATTTCGGCGTGGCCCACACCGATCAGCACTACCACGTGCCGCTCCTGGTGAGTCCGTGGAGCTATTCCACGTACCGGGGCAGCTAGAAACGATCCCCCCTCGCCGCCTTCGGCGTCACCCCCCAGGGGGCGATGCGAGTGGCCCGGCAAAGCCGGTTCCACCGCATCCTCGAGAAAGTCAGCGCGCCCCGATGACGTTGTCGGAGTGTGTGCTCCCCATCCAGTGGCACCGTGGAACGGGCTGTGCCCGGCCACAGGGGCCGTCCCCCCGCGCAGCAGGGGGGAAGCGCCGTCAGGCGCGCAGGGGGGCTACTTGTTCCTTTGCCCTTCGGTCAGCGTGTCCAGCTGGAACTGGCCGCTCTTGTCCCAGAGCCAGGTGTCGACGTAGTAGACACGGCCCATGAGCACAGGCGCCGGGTAGGGGGCGGCTTCCTGGATGGCGCGCTCGATCTCGGCCTTGGCACCGGGGTGGCTGGGGGGGCGCATCCAGTGCATCGTCACGATCTGGCCGCGGTGGTCCAGCTCCAGCTGCATCGTGCCCACGCCCTGCAGCAGCGGCGGCATCTTGCCTTTGAAGATGCGGTGAGCGTTCTTGTCATAGAGGTGGCGGGCGCCGTCGCGGCGGTAATCGCGCGGCGTGACCGCGTGCGACACGTAGGTGGGCGGGGATTCGACGGCCACCGGCGCCTCCGGCGGCGGGGCTGCCGTGGTCTCCAGCACCGGCTCGGCCGGCGGGGGCGTGGGCACCGGCGCGGCGCAGGCGGCGAGCAGGGCGGCCACGGCCAGGGCGGCCAGTCGGTGGACGGCAAGGAAACGGGTGCTTGGAGCGTGCATGGATGTCTCTCGGTGTCTTCGTGACTGTCGAAGTCGCCGCCAGGCAGGGCGCCATAGGGCTGGGGAGATGCAGTTTATGGTTCTTTGCCCACTTGCCCAAGCAAGACCCCGGTGGATACTGCCAGGCGGTCGCCGCATTGGCGTATTTGGACGGATTTTTGGCATGCACGCCACACAGCACCCCGATCTGGACCTTCTGTTTCAACGCCTGGCGCGGGCACCGGCGGTGCTGGTGTCCGTCTCGCGCACCCAGGGCTCGGTGCCGCGGGAGGCGGGCACCTGGATGGCCGTGTGGCCGGAGGGTCAGGTGGGCACCATCGGCGGCGGCCATCTGGAATGGGACGCGCTGAAGCAGGCCCGGGACGCGCTGGCGGCCGGCGCGTCGGCGCCCTGGACGCACCGGGTGGCGCTGGGCCCCAGCCTCGGGCAGTGCTGCGGCGGCGTGGTGGAGCTGTGCTTCGAGCCGGTCACGCAGGCCGGGGCGGCCGTCCTGCAGCAGCGGCTGGCGCCGGTGCTCACGCCGGTGGCGCTGTTTGGCGGCGGGCACGTCGGCCAGGCCATCGTGCGGGCGCTGGCACCGCTGCCGTTTGCGGTGCACTGGATCGACAGCCGCGACGGCGTGTTCCCTGAACCCCTGCCATCGACCGTGTGCGCCGAACACTCAGAGCCGGTGCGAGATGCGGTGCGCGACCTGCCGCCCGGCGCGCGGGTGCTGATCATGAGCTTCTCGCACGCCGAAGATCTGGACATCGTGGCGGCCTGCCTGCAGCGACGCCGGGCATCGGGCGACCTGCCGTTTGTGGGTCTGATCGGCAGCCAGACCAAGTGGGCCACCTTCCGGCGCCGGCTGTTCGAGCGAGGCTTCACCGAAGAGGAGCTCGGCGGCATCACCTGCCCCATCGGACTGCCTGGCATCGTCGGCAAGGAGCCGGCGGTGATCGCGGCCTCGGTGGTGGCTCAGTTGTTGCTTGTCCGGTCAGGGTAAGTACGGAACCAACTGTCTCCAAAAAGTGTATACACTTTATCCATCCGGTCGCAGCGGAGCGGGTGCCTGGGCCACAGCCCGGGTCACTCAATTACGCGGCCCTCAGCCGACTCAGAGCGCCCGCGGTGGTGAGTCGCAAACCCCGACGGACTGACCGTCCTTGTGTTGAGGTGCCATGGAAACCTATCTGCTCGACTGGGCCAACCTGCTGCTGCGCTGGCTGCACGTGATCGTCGCCATCGCCTGGATCGGCTCTTCCTTTTATTTCGTCTTCCTCGACAGCAGCCTCACGCCGCCCGAGGACGAGCGGCTGAAGAAGGACGGTGTCGGCGGTGAACTCTGGGCGCTGCACGGCGGCGGCTTCTACCACCCGGTCAAGTTCAAGGCCGCGCCGCCGAAACTGCCCGACCACCTGCACTGGTTCTACTGGGAGAGCTACTCCACCTGGCTCTCGGGCTTTGCGCTGTTCCTGGTGTCCTACCTCTGGAGCCCCAGCGTCTACCTGATCGACCCGCGGGTCATGGAATGGTCGCCCGCCGGGGCCATTGCCGCCGCGCTGGCCTTCCTGGTGGTGTTCTGGTTCGCCTACGACGCCATTTGCCGCACCCTGGGCCAGACGAAAAACGGCGACGCCAAGGTGGGCGCGCTGGTGCTGCTGCTGGTGTGCGTGGCGGCCTACGCGGCCACCCACATGTTCGCCGGCCGTGCCGCCTTCCTGCTGATGGGCGCCATGCTGGCCACGGCCATGAGCGCCAACGTGTTCTTCTGGATCATTCCCGGCCAGCGCACCATGGTGGCCGACATGAAGGCCGGCCGCCCGGTGGATCCGATCCACGGCATCCGCGGCAAGCAGCGCAGCGTGCACAACACCTACTTCACGCTGCCGGTGCTGTTCGCCATGCTGAGCAACCACTACAGCTTCACCTACGCGCACCCGCAGAACTGGCTCATCCTCATCGGCATCATGTTCGCGGGCGCGGCCATCCGCCAGTTCTTCGTCATGCGCCATGGGTACAAGCTGGGCCGCAACCCGCACCCCTGGAAGTACGCGGCCGTGGGCGTGGTGGTGCTGCTGGGTCTCATCGTCTGGCTGCGGCCCGCGACCGTGGCGCCCGCGGCGGCGGCGCCCGCCACCGTGGGGTATGCGCAGCTGCAGCCCGTGGTGGCGCAGCGCTGTGTGATGTGCCATGGCGAGGCCTTGCAGAGCAAGGGCGTGCGCCTGGACTCGGCGGACGGGCTGAAGAAGAACGCCCAGATGGTCTACCAGCAGGTGGTGGTGCAGAAGCTCATGCCGATGAACAACGCCACCGGCCTCACCGAGGACGAACGGGCATTGTTCGCCCAGTGGTTCAAGGCCGGAGCGCCTGTGAACTGAAGCAGCCTGCGCTACCCTCAGGGTTTTCCAACCAACGGGAGAACCTCAATGAAAACACGCGCCGCGGTGGCCTGGAAGGCCGGTGAACCCCTCACCATCGAAACCGTCGACCTGCAGGGGCCCAAGTTCGGCGAGGTGCTGGTCGAGATCAAGGCGACCGGCATCTGCCACACCGACTACTACACGCTCTCCGGTGCCGACCCCGAGGGCCTGTTCCCCGCCATCCTGGGACATGAGGGCGCGGGCATCGTGGTCGACGTGGGCCCCGGCGTGACCACGCTCAAGAAGGGCGACCACGTCATCCCGCTCTACACGCCCGAATGCCGCCAGTGCAAGTTCTGCCTGAGCCGCAAGACCAACCTGTGCCAGCTCATCCGCGGCACGCAGGGCAAGGGCCTGATGCCCGACGCCACCAGCCGCTTCTCCATCGACGGCCAGCCCATCCTGCATTACATGGGCACCAGCACCTTCAGCAACCACACCGTGGTGCCCGAGATCGCGCTGGCCAAGATCCGCGAGGACGCACCATTCGACAAGGTCTGCTACATCGGCTGCGGCGTCACCACCGGCATCGGCGCGGTGATCTTCACCGCCAAGGTGGAGGCGGGCGCCAACGTGGTGGTGTTCGGCCTGGGCGGCATCGGCCTGAACGTGATCCAGGGCGCCAAGATGGTCGGCGCGGACAAGATCATCGGCGTCGACCTCAACCCCGAGCGCGAGGCCATGGCCCGGAAGTTCGGCATGACGCACTTCCTCAACCCCAAGGACCACGAGAACATCGTCGATGCCATCGTGCAGCTGACCGATGGCGGTGCCGACTACAGCTTCGAGTGCATCGGCAACACGAAGGTCATGCGCCAGGCGCTGGAGTGCACGCACAAGGGCTGGGGCCGCAGCATCATCATCGGCGTGGCCGAGGCCGGTGCCGAAATCAGCACGCGCCCGTTCCAGCTGGTCACCGGCCGCAAGTGGGAAGGCTCGGCCTTCGGCGGCGCGCGCGGCCGCACCGACGTGCCCAAGATCGTGGACTGGTACATGGACGGCAAGATCGACATCGACAGCCTGATCACCCACAAGCTCAAGCTCGAAGACATCAACGAAGGCTTCGCGCTGATGAAGCGCGGCGAGTCCATCCGGTCGGTGGTCGAGTTCTGAAGCCGCCATGGCGCTGCCGCTGCTGAACGCCGACACCCGCGTGCGCGCGGGTGTGCTCGACGTGGCCTGCCACCTGGCCGGCCCGGTCGACGGCCCGCCGGTGCTGCTGATGCACGGTTTCCCGTACGACATCCATTCGTATGTCGACGTGGCGCCGATGCTGGCCGCGGCCGGTTGCCGCGTGGTCGTGCCCTACCTGCGCGGGTACGGGGGCACGCGTTTCCTCGATGCGGCCACGCCGCGCTCGGGCGAGCAGGCGGTGCTGGGCGCCGACCTGCTGGCGCTGCTCGATGCGCTCTCCATCGAGCGCGCCGTGCTCGCGGGCTACGACTGGGGCGGCCGTGCGGCCTGCGTCGTGGCCGCGCTGTGGCCAGAGCGATGCGCCGGCCTGGTCACGGTCAACAGCTACAACCTGCAGCACATCGCCCGCGCCATGGTGCCGGACACGCCCGAGAACGAGCAGCGCCTGTGGTACCAGTACCTGTTCCACAGCGAGCGCGGCCGTGCGGCGCTGATACAGAACCGGCGAGCACTGTGCCGCCGGCTCTGGCAACTCTGGTCGCCCACCTGGGCGTTTGACGACGCCACGTTTGAACGCAGCGCCGCCGCCTTCGACCACCCGGACTTCGTGGACGTGGTCATCCACTCCTACCGCCACCGCTTCGGCCTGGTGCCGGGCGACCCGGCCGTGGCGGATGTCGAACGCCGCATCGCCGCCCAGCCGCCCATCACCGTGCCCACCATCAGCTTCGACGGCGTGGCCGACGGCGTGCGCCCCTGGGAGCCCGCCGCCGCCCAGGCCCACCGTTTCACCGGCCCACGCCAGCACCGCGTGCTGCCCGGCATCGGCCACAACCTGCCGCAGGAGGCGCCGCGCGCCTTTGCCGATGCGGTGCTCGAACTGGTCCGCCGCTGACCCTTTTCACCCCATATCTCACCATGGCCCTCGAACGACTCGAACTGCTCAGCGAACACGGCTGCTTCGGCGGCGTGCAGCGCTTCTACAAACACTTCTCGGTCAACCAGATCGGCCTGCCGATGCGCTTCGCGCTGTTCCTGCCGCCGCAGGCGGTGGCCGGGGACAAGGTGCCGCTGCTCACGTATCTGGCCGGCCTGACCTGCACCGAAGAGACGGCCACCATGAAGGCCGGCGCCCAGCGCCTGGCCGCCCAGCTGGGCCTGGCCCTGCTGTTCCCCGACACCAGCCCGCGCAACAGCGGCATCGACGGCGAAGACCACCACTGGGACTTCGGTGTCGGCGCGGGCTTCTACCTCGACGCCACCGAACACCCCTGGGCCGGCCACTGGCAGATGGAGAGCTACCTGCTGCAAGACCTGATTCCCGGCGTGGTGGCCGAGTTCGGACTCGACGGCGACCGTCTGGGCATCACCGGCCACTCCATGGGCGGGCACGGCGCGCTCACCCTGGCGCTGCGCCACCCCGGCGTGTTCCGCAGCCTCTCGGCCTTTGCGCCGATCTGCGCGCCGACGAAGTGCCCATGGGGCCGCAAGGCCTTCCTGGGCTATCTCGGGCAGGACGAAGCCACCTGGGCGGCGCACGACGCCAGCCTGCTCATGGCCGCACAGACCACGGCACCGTTCCTTGGCGGCATCCTGGTCGACCAGGGCCTGGCCGACAAATTCCTGGCCGAGCAGCTCCACCCCGAGGCCTTCGAGGCGGCCTGCGCACAGGTGGGGCAGCCGCTCACGCTGCGGCGCCATGCCGGCTACGACCACGGCTATTACTTCATCAGCAGCTTCATCGACGACCACCTGCGCCACCACGCGCAGGCGCTGGCCTGAGCGCCGGGCCCCGGCTCAGCGCGGCAGCTGGCGGTAGACCGCATCGGCCAGCACCGCCAGCCGCTCGCGCGGCAGCTGGCCGCTGAGCGCGTAGCCCATGGTCCGGTCGACCCAGTAGAAGGTCTCGGTCTCGCCCGTGCGGGTGAACTGGAACGCGGTGTCGCGCCCCGCCTGTTCACCCAGGGCGGACACATGCAGGGTGACCCGCTCGCCGGTGGCCGACTCGTACATGAACAGGGCGCGGGCCTCGCTGTTCCGACCAGGCAGCAGCCGCCCGCCGATCAGTGAAAAACCCTGGTCCCGCAACACCGGTGCCGTCAGCGGCGTGCCCAGTCGCTTGGACAGCCACTGGATCAGGTGCGCCTGCTGGTCCACGCCGACCTCCACCGGATGGCGTTTCTCGGGCGTGTAGACGGCGTGGGCCACGCGCGCTTCCTGCACAAAGCCCGGAGGCGTGGCAGCCAGACGGGCGGCTGGATCGCCGGCACTGCGTCCCCACCACCCACCGGCAAAACCGAGAGCCAGCAGCACGCTGGCCGCCAGAGCCTGCGGCCAGACGGCGCGGCGCGCTGGGCGGGTGGCCCGCGCCAGCGCGAGCGGCACCGGCTCGTCGAGCACGCTGCGCTGCAGGCCTTGCAGCGCGGTCCGCTGGGCCTGCCAGTCCTGCACCCGGCGCGCTTCGTCGGGGTGCTGCTGCAGCCAGGCCGACACCGCCTCGCGGCGGTCGTGCGGCAACTGCCCGTCGACCCAGGCGTGCAGCTCGGCCTCGGTCACAGGAGAGGTGGCATCGGTGTTCATGGCGCGCGGGTTCCGGAGACGACTTTCAGGCGGGGGGCGGTGGTCGCGGTGGGCTCTCCGCTGGTGAGCTGGCGCAGCCGCTCGCGCCCGCGCGACAGGCGGGACATCACGGTGCCGACCGGCACGCCCATGAGCTGCGCGGTTTCGGCATAGGACATTTCTTCCACACAGACCAGCAGCACGGTTTCGCGCAGCAGCGGATGGAGCTGCGCCAGCGCCAGTTCCAGGTCCATGCGCTCGGGCGTGTGCGCGAAGGGGTCGTGGCGTGGTTCGTTGAGTTCGTCGAGTTCGACCGCCTCGCGCTCGTGCACCTGGTCGCGGACCTGGTTGAGGTGCAGGTTGTGCATCATCGACAGCAGCCAGGCGCGCAGGCCGGTGCCGTCGGCGCGGGGCTTCCAGAGCGACCACTTGTGGCAGGCGCGCTCCAGCGTGTCCTGCACCAGATCGTCGGCGCGTGTCGGGTCCCCCGTCAGCAGGCGCGCGTAGCGCCGCAGACGGGGGATGTGGGGCAGCGTGTCCTGCGGTCCCAAGGTCGGTGCTCAGGGCGCCGCGACGCGCCAGACGCCGTTGAAGCCGTCGCCGGTCTTGTCACCCGGCTTGCTGTCCTTGGCCCAGTAGTACAGCGGCTTGCCCTTGTAGGCCAGCTGCTTGCCGCCGTCGTCCCGCGTCACGACGCTGTAGTCGCCCGACGGGCTGGCGCTGCCGGCCATCAGCGGCGGCCAGTTGGTGGCGCAGGGACCGTTGCAGACGCTCTTGCCGCTGCCGGCGGTGTCGCGGTCGAAGGTGTAGAGCGTCATGCCGTTCGGGCCGGCGAGCAGGCCGTCGCGGGCCATGACGCCGCCGGGTGCGGCCGGGGTGCCGGCACAGCCGATCAGGCTGGCGGCGCCGAGCACCAGCAGGGCGGCGGTGCGGAGGGAAGCGAATCGGGACATGGTGAACTCCTGGAAAGGGAATGAAAAAAAACCGGTTGGCAGACGGTAAACACCGCGCCGGACCGGTTTATTCCCCGCCCGCCCCGATTTTTTCTCAGCTCTGCCAGAGCACGGGCTTGCCCGATTCCTCCCAGGCCTCGTAGTGTTTCGCGTAGAGGTCTTCGATGCGGTTGCGCTTGACTTTGAAGGTGGGTGTGATCACGTCGTTGTCCACGGTCCAGGCGGTGGTGGTCACCACCAGGCACTGCAGCCGTTCGTGCGGGTCCAGGGTGGCGTTGATGGCCTTGAGGTGGGCTGCCAGCGAAGCCTCCAGCGCGCCGCGGCCTTCGGCGCTGGCCGACTGGGCCACCGCGTCGGCGTTGAGCATGGCGATGCCCAGCGGCTGGCCGAGGTTGGCGCCGGTGACCACGCAGGCCTCGATGGCCTCATGCATCACCAGTTTGTCCTCGATCGGCGCCGGCGCGACGTACTTGCCCTTGCCCGTTTTGAACAGGTCCTTCACCCGGCCGGTGATGCGCAGCATGCCCTGCGCGTCGAGTTGCCCCTTGTCCCCGGTCTTGAGCCAGCCGTCGGCGGTGAACACCTCGGCGGACTTCTCGGGCTCCTTGTAGTAGCCCATCATCAGCGCCTGGCTCTTCATCTGGACCTCGCCGGTCTCGGGGTCGATGCGCTGCTGCACGTCGGGGTAGGTCGGGCCGACGGTGCCGCGCTGGTTCTTGCCGGCCTCGGTGATGTGCGAGAGCGCGAGGTTCTCGGTCATGCCGTAGCCTTCGTTGATGGCGATGCCCAGCTGGCCGTACCACTCCAGCAGCGCCAGCGGCATGGGCGCCGCACCACCCGCGGCGAAGCGGCACTGGTCCAGGCCCAGGGCCTTGCGGATCTTCTTGCGCACCAGGCCGCCGATGAGCGGGATGCCCAGCAGCCGGTTCAGCTTGGCCGGCGGCATCTTGTGGTGGATGCCCTGCTGGAACTTGACCCACAGGCGCGGCACCGAGAAGAACACCGTGGGGCGGGCGCGCTGCAGGTCGGCGGTGAAGGTGTCCAGCGACTCGGCGAAGTAGACGTGCATGGCCGTGCGCAGCCAGCCGTGTTCGACCAGCATACGCTCGACCACGTGGGCCAGCGGCAGGTAGGACAGCATGCGGTCGTCCTGGGTCAGCGGGATGCGCTGGAGGCCGCGGTCCAGCGCCCAGGCGAAGTTGCCGAAGCTGTGCATCACGCCCTTGGGCAGGCCGGTGGTGCCCGAGGTGTAGATGAGGGTGGCCAGCTCGTCCTCGCCGCGAACGGGCGATTCCTTCATGGGCGCGGTGCGCGCCACGATGGCGTCCCAGCCCTCGTAGGCCTGCTTGGCGTCGTCGGGCGAGAGCGGGTAGCTCATGCAGGGCAGGCCGGCCGGCACGCCGGGCTTCATGTGGTCCCAGCCGTCGAGCTTGCCGACGAACAGGGCCTTGGACTCGCTGTGGTTCAGGATCTGGGCGATGGTCTCGGGCGCCAGCGTCGGGTACAGCGGCACCGAGACATAGCCGGCCATCCAGATCGCCAGGTCGCTCATCATCCACCAGGCGCAGTTCTTGGACAGGATGGCCACCTTGCTGCCGGGCGCCCAGCCCTGCGCCTTCAGGTGCGCGGCCATGCGCCGGCTGTGGTCGGCCACCTGGGCCCAGGTGAAATCCTGCACCGCGCCGGCGCCCATGGGCTGGGTGAGGGCCACCCGCGACGGGGTGGTCTTCTCCCAGTGGTACAGGCGTTGCAGGGCGAGGTGTTCGGCGGCAATCTTGGTCATGCGGGTCTCCAGGTGAATGCCGGAATCTACCGGGCCGGGCCAGGGGCCGGGCAGCGGGCTTTCCCGCGTGTTTTCTAGAGCTTGCGCTCCAGTTTTGGAGTGGGCCCTGACCTGGATCAAGGGGCGGGCGGCCCCGACAGCCAGCGCTCGCAGACCTCGCGGGCCGTGGCCATGTAGCGCTGGCTGCGCGCCTGCGCGCCGTCTTCGGCCAGGCGGGGCACGACCCAGCCGACGTAGGTCAGGGCGCGCAGGGCCAGGAAGAGGTCGAGCGTGGCCGTGTCCAGCGGGCGCACGGCCTGGTAGCCGCGCAGCAGGGCGCGCTGGATCACCGGATAGCCGGGCGCGCCGGTGAACTTGAGCAGGGTGGTGGCCAGATCGAAGACGCGGTAGCCCCAGCCGCCATCGTCGAAATCCAGCAGGCCGATGCGCTCGCCGTGCAGCAGCACGTTCTCGCGCACCAGGTCGGCGTGGATGAGGCCGAAGTCGAGACGGTCCTGCAGGCGCTGCAGCTCGTGCCGCGCCGCGGACCGGACCTGCACGAACAGGCGCCGGTCGTCGGCGGACAGGGCCGGGTGTTCCCAGAAGCGGCCCCAGACCGGCGCTTCGCCCAGCAGGCCTTCGGCGTCCCAGCGCACCCGCGTGAAGTCCGCCGGCGGGATCCACGCGTCCGAGGCGGCGTGCAGCCGGGCCATCTGCTGGCCCAGCGCGTGGAACAGGGGGGCGGGGTCGGGCGCCGGGTCTTCCTGCAGCGCCGCGCCCAGGGTCTGGCCGGGCAGCCAGGTGAGCAGGTCCACCTGGTGGCCGTCCACTTCTTCGAGCAGCCGGCCTGCCAGCGAGGGCACGGGCCGGGGGACCAGCAGGCCGGCCTGGGCCAGCGCCGCCATCCACTGCAGTTCGGAAGCGAGTTCGGCCCGGCTGCGGTAGCCGGGCCGCTTGATGCGCAGGGCATAGTGGCCGGCTGATGCGACGGTGACCCGGTGGACCTGGTTCTCCCGGCCTGCCACGAACCGCAGGCGTGCGTGGGCGAGGCCCCAGGCGGCGGCCGCCCGCTGGGCAAGGTCCGTCATGGCTGTGTCGCCAGCTCGGCCAGCACCTCGTCCAGCGTCTGCATGAGCAGGCCCAGGTGCTCTTCGGAGAAGGTCATCGGCGGGCGGATCTTGAGGGTGTTCTTGTGCCGGCCCAGCCTGGACAGCAGCACACCGCGCTCGCGCATGGCCTCCACCACCTGTTCGGCCACCTCGGTCGCCGGCGCCAGCGTGGCATGGTCCTTCACGAACTCCACGCCAAACACCATGCCGCTCTGGCGCACATCGCCGATCACAGGGTGCTTCGACGCCAGCCCGCGCAGCGCTTGCGCGGCCAGGGCGCCGATCTTCGCGGCGTTCGCCTGCAGCTGGCGCTGCCCGATTTCTTCCAGCACCGCCATTGCGGCGGCGCAGGCCACGGGGTTGCCGCCGAAGGTGTTGAAGTAGCGGTAGGAGTTGCGGAAGCGCGCCATCACCTCCGGCCGGGTCACCAGGCCCGCCACCGGGTAGCCATTGCCCATGGGTTTGCCCATGGTCACCATGTCGGGCGTCACGCCCTGCTTCTGGTGCGCCCAGAAATGGCTGCCGCTGCGCGCAAAACCCGACTGCACCTCGTCGCAGATCAGCAAGCCGCCGGCCTGGCGGACCACCTGCTCGGCGGGGCGCAACCAGCCCGGGGCCTGGGTGGGGAAACCCTCGTTGAGGAACAGCGGGCACACGATCAGCGCCGCAAAGCCGACGCCCGAGCGCTCCAGCGCGTCGATCTGCTCCTGCACCTTGGCCGCAAAGCGCAGCCCCTGGGGGTCGGGAATGCGCAGGCTGTCGGGCGCTTCGACATGGCGCACGTACTGGCCCAGCCCGTAGCCGTATGTCGGCGCATTGCTGGTCGACAGTTGGCTCACCAGGCTGGTGTTGCCGTGGTAGGTGGCGTCGGTGGCGATGATCCCGCGCTTGCCGGTCATGGCCTCGGCCATGCGCAGCGCGATGTCGTTGGCCTCGGAGCCGGTGCAGGTGAGCAGGGCGTTGCAGAGTCCGCCGCCAAAGGTGGCGGTCAGCTGCTCCGCATAGTCCGGCAGGTTCTCGTGCAGGTAGCGGCTGTGCACGTTGAGCTGGCGGCTCTGCGCGCAGATCGCTTCGACCACCCGCGGGTTGCAGTGGCCGACGTGGGGCACGTTGTTGTAGCAGTCCAGGTAGCGGCGGCCGTCCGCGTCCCAGAGCCACACATCCTCACCCCGGACGATGTGGACCGGCCGGCGGTAGAAGGTGGAGACGTTGGGGCCGAGCAGCGCCCGCCGCTTCTCCACCAGTTCGTTGTCGTTCATGTCAGAGGTCCGTGCAGGCGTGGTCGCGGCGTCAGGAGATCACGTCCTGGATCAGTTCCTTGTTCTCCTTGTGGCGGGCGATGGCGAAGAAGTAGCCCACCACCAGCACGCCGAAGGGCAGCAGCGCCATGAACCAGCCCAGGCCGTTCATGGCCCAGGAGGTCGTGGTCGGGTCCAGGCCCTCGGCCACGGCACCGGTCAGCAGGCCGAAGCGCGCCATCAGCAGGTACAGGCCCACCGACAGGCCGGCGATCGCCAGCGCCGGCGCGATCAGCGACTGGAAGAGGTTCGAGTCGCCGGGCACGCGGCGGAACCAGGCGATCACCGCGACGCACACCAGGATCTCGATCAGCAGGATGGCCACTACCGCCAGACCGGAGAACCAGAAGAACATGTTGAGGATGGGGTCCAGGCCGGCCCGCGCAAAGGTCGCGATCACGGCCAGCGTGATCACCGACACGGTGACGGAACCCGCCGACGGGGCGCCGCGGCCGTTGACCCTGGCCAGGGCGGCCGGCAGGGTGCCGCCGCGACCCAGTGCAAACAGGTAGCGCGCGGCCGAGTTCTGGAACGCCAGCATGGCGGCGAACAGGCTGGAGAGCACCAGGCTCTTCATCATGGCCGCCAGCCAGTCGCCCACGTACTGGCTCGCCAGCGTGAACAGCACGTTGGCCGGATTGACGAGGGGTGCGCCATCGACGGACGAGAGTTCGACCACGCGGTCCATCACCTTGCCCGAACCCAGGCCGGTCACCACGGCGAAGGTGGTGCTGGCGAACAGCACGGTGATGAACAGCACGGCCACGTAGGTGGCCAGCGGCACCGTGCGCTTGGGGTCGATCGACTCTTCGCCGTAGATGGCGGTGGCCTCGAAGCCGACGAAGGAGGCGAATGCGAACGCCAGCGCGATGCCCGCCGACCCCGCCAGACCGCCGGCCAGGATGTTGGACGGGCTGAAGGAGGCGGCGAAGTTCCAGCCTTCGGGGCCGCCCTGCATCAGGATGGCCACCGTGGTGATCACCAGCACCAGCAGCTCCAGCCCTAGCAGCAGGCCCAGCACATGCGCACCCACGTCGACGCTGCGCAGCGACAGCCAGGTCACCGCGACCCAGGCGATGAGCGACCAGCCCCACCAGGGCAAGCCGCCCACCTGCTCGGCCATCAGCCCGCCGAAGAAGCCGAAGATGGACAGGTGGATGGCGAGGTAGGCCAGCAGCGAGACGAAAGCCGACCCCACGCCCAGGTGCAGGCCCATGCCGCGACCGATGTAGGCGAAGAACGCACCGGAGTTGGTGACCTGGTGGCTCATGGCGGCGTAGCCCACGCTGAACAGCAGCAGGGTGAGGCCGGCCAGCAGGTAGGCGCCGGGCGCCGCGGCGCCGTTGCCCAGCAGGATGGCGGCGGGCAGCGCGCCGGTCATGCCCACCAGCGGCGAGGCGGCGGCGACCACGAAAAAGACGATGCCGATCACCCCCAGGCGGCCGGATCGCAGGGACTGTTCGGCGCCCGGGGCGGGCCCGGACGATGAAAGTGAAGTGGAAGCGGTGTTCATGGCTGTTCCTCGTCGTTGTGTCGGTGTATCCGTGCCTCCGGCCTTGGGGGCCAGGGTGGACGGGATGCTAGGGACGGGCCGCCGAACGGGTTATCAAAACTGCGCACGATGTGGTCCGGGTTTGTCCCAATCACCCCCGCTGCTGCTACGCTGCGCGCCATGAGCGACCCCGCCGCCGAGGCCCCCGAAGACGCACCCGCGCCCGCCTGGGCCCAGTCCCTGCTGACCTTCGACATGGATGCCCACGCCATGGCGCAGGGCGACTGGTCGCTGCATTACGAGCAGCTCTCCAGCGGGCGCTTTCGTGGCGAACTGTCCCTGGTGCAGCTGGTCGGCGTGCGCCTGACCGAAGAGAAGACCAGCCTGGCGCTGCGCCAGCGCGGCCGGCTGGGCGAGCAGGTCTACGGGTTCGCGATGTCGGTGGCGCCCACCGGGGACGTGTACTTCGACGGCCGCAAGGTCCACCCCGACGCCATCCTCTGCGGCAGCGGACGCGAGATCGACTTCGTCACGCCGGCGCAGCACCACCTGATCGCGCTGACGGTGGAGCGCAGCCTGCTCAATCCGCTGTGGGAGCACATGTACCAGAAGCCGCTGGCCAGCTGGCTGGAGCGGCAGATGGAGCTGCTGCCCACGCCCGAGAGCAGCGCCGCCTTGCGCGGCAAGCACCTGCAGGCGCTGAAGGAGGCGCTGGCGCTGGCGCAGCATTTCAATGAGCCCTCGGCGCTGAACCAGCTGCGCGACGACATCCTGATCGAGTGGATCGAGGCGCTGCCGCCGAGCGTGGACACCTCCGACCTGGACTCGCTGGCGCGGCGCAAGCGCATGGTGGACAAGGCCTGCGAACTGATGATGGCCAACCCCGACGAGCCGCCCTCGATCCTGGATGTATGCAGCCGCGTGGGGGCGAGCCGGCGCAAGCTGAACTACTGCTTCCAGGATGTGCTGGGCACGTCGCCCACGCAGTACCTGCGGGCCTTGCGACTCAACGGGGTGCGGCGCGGGCTGCGCGAAGCGGCAGCGGGCTCGACGGTGCAGGACGTGGCGGCGCGCTGGGGCTTCTGGCACCTGGGGCAGTTTTCGCTCGACTACAAGAAGCACTTTTTCGAGCTGCCGTCGGAGACGCTGGCGCGGGCCCGGAAGTCGAAGGGCTGATTTCCTTGGGTGCACCTCGCCTGCCGCAGCAGAGTGGCGTGTGTTCAGGGTAAACCCGTAACCCCACTTTGCGCATTTCCGATCACGTGGTGAAGGGGTAGGCCGGCACAGTGCCCGGCATGAGTTCTTCCTACCCAACCCTCTCCCTGCACGTGGCCGGCCAGTGGCTGTCCCAGGCCTCGGGCGGCGAACGCGCCGTTGTCAATCCCGCCGATGCAAGCGTGCTCGCCACGCTGCCGCTCGCCGGCCCGGCCGAGCTGGCCGCCGCCGCCGAGTCGGCCCGCCGCGGCTTCGAACAATGGCGCCGCGTGCGCCCGCACGAGCGCTACGTCGTCCTGCGCCGCGCGGCCGAACTGCTGCGCCAGCGCGCGGGTGAGATCGCCACCGTGCTCACGCTCGAACAGGGCAAGACCCTCACCGAGGCGAAGCGCGAGGTGCTGCTCTCGGCCGACATCATCGATTTCCAGGCCGAGGAGGGCAAACGCCTTTACGGCCGCGCCGTCGCGCCGCGTGTCGACGGCATCCTCTCGCACACCGTGCAGCGCGTGCCGGTGGGCCCGGTGGCCGCGTTCACGCCCTGGAACTTCCCGGTCAACCTGCCGAGCCGCAAGCTGGGCAGCGCGCTGGCGGCGGGTTGCAGCGTGGTGCTCAAGCCGGCCGAAGAAACGCCGGGCAGCGCGATGCTGCTGGTGCGGTGTTTCCTGGATGCGGGTGTGCCCGCCGACGCGATCAACCTGGTGTGGGGCGACCCGGCGCAGGTCTCGTCCTTCCTGATCGAGCGGCCCGAAATCGCCAAGGTCTCGGTCACCGGCTCGGTGGCCGTGGGCAAGCTGCTGGGCGAGCAGGCCGCGCGCCACGTCAAGCGCTTCACCGGCGAGCTGGGCGGCCACGCGCCGGTGATCGTGGCCGAGGACATGGCGGAAGGCGCTGGCCTGGACTTCGTGCTCAAGCAGTCGGTGGCCGCCAAGTACCGCAACGCCGGCCAGGTCTGCGCCTCGCCGATCCGCTTCTACGTGCCGCGCGCGCAGCTCGGTGTATTCGGCGAGCGTTTTGCCGCCGCCGCGCAGCAGCTGCAGCTCGGGTCGGGCCTGGAGGCTGCCACGCAGATGGGCCCGCTGACCCACGCGCGCCGCATCGAGGACATGGAACGCTTCGTGGACGACGCCGTGGGCCAGGGCGCGCGCCTGCTCACCGGCGGCCAGCGGGTGGCGCGGCCCGGCTTCTTCTTCGAACCGACGGTGTTCGCCGACGCACCCGCCAGCAGCCGCGTGATGCAGCAGGAGCCCTTCGGTCCCATCGCCGTGGTCCAGCCCTACGACACGCTGGACGCCGCCATCGAGCAGGCCAACGCGCTGCCCTATGCGCTCGGCGCCTACGCCTTCACGCGCGACCTGCACACCGCCCACCGCCTGGGTGAAGGCATCGAGGCGGGCATGGTCGGCATCAACCACTTCGGTGTCTCGCAGCCCGAGCTGCCCTTCGGCGGCCACAAGGAAAGCGGCCTCGGCCAGGAGCAGGGCGCCGAAGGCATCACCCATTACACCGAGGTCAAGACCGTGACCATCGGCCAACCGTTCTGAACCCGGGAGCAACCATGAGCACCACCGAACAACTCAAACAGGACAACGCCGAATACCAGTGGCACCCCATGGCCCATCCGGCGGCCATGAAGAAGGCCAAGCCCGACATCGTCGCGCGCGGCGAAGGCTGCTGGATCTGGGACGTGGACGGCCACAGGATGCTCGACGGCGTGGGCGGCCTCTGGGCCAGCAACCTCGGCCACAGCGCCACCGCGGTGCGCGACGCCATCGTGGCGCAGCTCGACGAGCTGCCCTTCTACAACACCTTCCGCGGCACCTCGCACCCGCGCGCCATCGAACTCTCGGCCCGCCTGGTGAAGATGATGGAGCCCGACGGCGTGGCCAGCGTCATGTTCTCCAGCGGCGGCTCGGACGCGGTGGAGACCGCGCTCAAGCTGGCGCGCCAGTACCACAAGCTGCGCGGCGAGAAGGACCGCTTCAAGTTCATCAGCCTGCGCCAGGGCTACCACGGCGTGCACTTCGGCGGCATGAGCGTCAACGGCAACACCAACTTCCGCCGCGCCTACGAGCCGCTGCTGCCGGGCTGCTTCCACATCGACACGCCCTGGCTCTACCGCAACCCCTACACCAGCGACCCGCTGGAGCTGGGCGAGATCTGCGCCGAGCTGCTGGAGCGCGAGATCGTGTTCCAGGGCCCGGACACCGTGGCGGCCTTCATTGCAGAGCCGGTGCAAGGTGCGGGCGGCGTGATCGTGCCGCCGGCCAACTACTGGCCGCTGGTGCGCCGGATCTGCGACAAATACGGCGTGCTGCTGATCGCCGACGAGGTGGTCACCGGCTTCGGCCGCACCGGGCATCTGTTCGGCACCCGCCTGTGGGGCGTGAACGCCGACCTGTGGTGCCTGGCCAAGGGCATCAGCTCGGGTTATGTGCCGCTGGGCGCGACGGCGATCTCGGCCAAGGTCGCCCAGGTGTTCAACGACGACAAGAGCGGCCAGGCGGCCGTGGGCCACGGCTACACCTACAGCGCCCACCCGGTGGCCGCCGCCGCCGCGCTGGCCACGCTGGACCAGATCGCGGCGCTGGACGTGCCGGGCCACGCCGGTCGCGTGGGCGCGGTGATGCAGGAGCGCCTGCGCAAGCTCGAACAGAGCTGCAGCTTCGTCGGCAACGTGCGCGGCGTCGGTCTGATGCTGGGCATCGAGATGGTGGACGACAAGGCCCTGCGCACCCCCATGCCGCGCAGCAGCGACATCCCGGCCCGCGTGGCCAAGGAGGCCTACCGGCGCGGCCTGATGGTGCGCATCTCCGGTCCCAACCTCATCCTCTCGCCGCCGCTGGTGATTTCGCTGGACGAAGTGAACCACCTCTGCGACGTGCTGGAAGCGTCGTTCGCCGCCGTGGAGGCCAGCCTGTGAGCCCCACCCACGCCGGCCGCCCGCCGGTCATCCTGCTGATCGGCACGGTCGACACCAAGAGCGACGAGATCGCCTACCTGCGCGAATCGGTCGAACACCTGGGCGGCACCGCGCTGGTGATGGACGTGGGCGTGCTGGGCCAGGGCGGCTTCACTCCCGACGTTCTCAACACCGAGGTGGCGGCCGCTGCGGGCGTGACGCTGCAGCAGGTGATGGAGACCGGCGACGAGAACACCTCGATGAAGCTGATGGCCACCGGCGCCGCGCTGATCGCGACCCGGTGGTACGTCGAAGGCCGTTTCGACGGCATGCTGGCCCTGGGCGGCACGATGGGCACCGACCTGGCGCTGGACGTGGCGAACGCGCTGCCCATGGGCTGCCCGAAGGTGGTGCTGTCCACCATCGCGTACTCGCCGCTGATCCCACCCGACCGCATCCCGCCGGACCTGATCATGCGGCTCTGGGCCGGCGGCCTGTATGGGTTGAACCGCCTGTGCAAGGCGGCGCTGGGCCAGGCGGCCGGTGCGGTGTTGGGTGCCTGCCAGGCGCGCGCGGCCGAGCCCGATCCGCGCCCCGTGATCGGCATGACCTCGCTGGGCAGCAGCGCGCTGTCCTACATGAAGAAGCTCAAGCCGGCGCTGGAGGCGCGTGGCTACGAACTGGCGGTGTTCCACACCACCGGCATGGGCGGGCGGGCGTTCGAAGACCTGGCGCGGCGCGGCTACTTCGCCGCGGTGATGGACTTCAGCCTGCAGGAACTGGTGAACGATCTGGCGGGCAGCTGCGTGAGCGCGGGCAGCGAGCGCCTGCTGGGCGCGGGCCGCGCGGGCGTGCCGCAGATCGTGGCGCCCGGCGCGACCGACATGGTCGACTTCCCGGCCTGGACGCGCTGCCCGGAGCAGTTCATCGGCCGCTCGGTGCACGAGCACAACCGCCTGATCGCCTCGGTCTGCATCGACCCCGAGATGCGCCGCCATGTGGCGCGCGCCCTCGCCGACCGGCTGGAGCAGGCCACCGGGCCCACCTGCCTGCTGCTGCCCACGGGCGGCGTCGAGCAGTGGGACCGGCCGGGCGAGCCGCTGCACGACCCCGAGGGCCTGAAGGCCTTCACCGACGAGATGGTCCATGTGGTGTCGCCCGACACGGTGTTCCAGCCGGTGGATGCACACATCAACGACGAAGCGTTCGCCCAGGCCGCGC
This sequence comes from Hydrogenophaga pseudoflava, assembly GCF_031020795.1. Lineage (GTDB taxonomy): Bacteria > Pseudomonadota > Gammaproteobacteria > Burkholderiales > Burkholderiaceae_C > Hydrogenophaga > Hydrogenophaga pseudoflava_A. The sequence continues at coordinate 168,193 of NZ_JAVHJP010000003.1, read as the reverse complement.
TGCGCGTGTTCGATGGCTGGGTGGCCGCTGGCCTGGTGCCTGCCGGTGTGGTCGATGCAGTCGAAGAAAGGAAAGCCGCATGACAGCCAAGGCCCTGGTGCTCGACTTCGGCGGCGTCGTCAGCCGCATGCTGTTCGAGACGCACGATCTGTCGGAACAGGCCCTGGGCCTGAAGCCCGGCACCCTGACGTGGAGGGGCCCGTTCGACCCGGCCACCGACCCGCTCTGGCAGGCCATGCAGGCCGACCAGCTCAGCGAGCGCGACTACTGGATGACCCGCACGCGCGAGGTCGGCCGGCTGCTGGGCGAAGACTGGGACCGCATGGAAACCTTCGTGCAGCGCGCGCGCGGCGCCGACGTCGAGGCGGTGATCCGGCCCGAGGCGGTGTCCATCATTCACGCGGCGAAAGCGGCCGGCAAAAAACTCGCCATCCTCTCCAACGAGCTGGACCTGTTCTACGGCGCCGACTTCCGCCGCCGCCTGCCGCTGCTGCAGCTGTTCGACGTGGTCGTGGACGCGACCTACACCGGCATCCTCAAGCCCGACCCGCGCGCCTACGCGGCCGTGACCGCAGCGCTGGGCCTGCCGGCCGGGGAATGTGTGTTCGTGGACGACCAGAAGCGCAACGCCGACGGCGGGGTGAAGGCCGGCATGCAGGTGGTGCACTTCGACGTGCTTCAGCCGGCGGCGTCGTTCGGGATGGCCCGGCGCCTGCTGGGGCTGGAGGCCTGAGCGGCGCCGGCCGGCGCTATGCTGGCCGCATGACCACCTCCATCGAACTCATCGAATTCACCACCGGCGGCGACCCGGACGCCCGGCCGGTGGCCAGCATCGTGGTGCTGCACGGCCTGGGCGCCGACGGCCGCGACTTCGTGCCCGTGGCCCAGGCCATGGACTTGTCGGCCGTCGGCCCGGTGCGCTTCGTCTTCCCCAGCGCGCCGGTGCGGCCGGTGACGATCAACGGCGGCTATCGGATGCGCGCCTGGTACGACATCTTTCCGCCCAGCAGCGACCCGTCGCTGCCGCGGCTCGAGGACGAGGCGGGCCTGCGCGAGAGCCAGGCCATCGTGCAGCAGCTGCTGGACCGCGAGGCGCAGCGTGGTGTGCCACCGGCTCGCACCGTGCTCATGGGCTTCTCGCAGGGCTGCGCCATGACCCTGCTGGCCGGCCTGCGTGCGCCGCAGCGGCTGGCGGGCCTGGTGGCGCTGTCGGGCTACCTGCCGCTGGCTTCGCGCACGGCGGCCGAGGCCAGCAAGGAAAGCCGCGGGGTGCCGGTGTTCATGGCGCATGGCGACGCCGACGACATCGTGGTGCCGGCGCGCGGAGCGGCGGCGCGCGACACCCTGGCGGCCCTGGGGTATCCGGTGGACTGGCGGTCCTACCCCATGGGGCACGAGGTGTGCATGGACGAGATCACCGACCTCAACGCCTGGCTGTTGCAGCGCCTCGCAACTTGATCTGGCGCAAACAGGGCGGTTCTTGCGCCGTTGATCGGCGCTTCAGTATTCCAGGGTGTGTCCGATAGTGGCAACAGCCCCTTTGTCACCTTCAGAAAACCACCGCCATGACCCCTGTCGCCCTGTCTTCCCGGTTCCGGCCAGGCGCCTGGTCCCTGACCACCAAGCTGAGCCTGTCCGCCGTTCTCCTGTGTGTGCTGTGCGTGGGCGCCACCAGCGCCGTCGTGGGCCTGCAGGCCAGCGACCGGGCGCGCCAGGCGGCCGGCGACCAGGCCCGTGTGGTGGCCGACCAGGCGGCGGCGCAGGTCGGTGGAGAACTCGGCCGCAGCTTTGCGGCAGTGCTCGGCATGGCCGCCAGCATGGAGGGCATGAAGGCCGCCGGCCACCCGCCCAGCCGCGAGCAGCTCGACGACATGGCGCGCCAGCTGCTGACCCAGCGCAGCGAGTTCATCGGCACCTACTCGATCTGGGAGCCGAACGCCCTCGACGGCCGGGACGCGGAGTTCGTGAAGAAGGGCCCCGCCGACGACGCGACCGGGCGCTACATCGCCTACTGGAACCGCGGCAGCGGACAGATCGCGGTGGAGCCGCTGCTGGACTATGAAAAGGACGGTGCGAACGACTGGTACGCGATTCCGCGCAAGACGCTCAAGCCCGCCCTGATCGAGCCCTATGTCTACCCGGTGGCCGGCAAGGACGTGCTCATGACCACCATGGTCACGCCGGTGCTGGTGGGCGGCAAGTTCGTCGCCGCCGCGGGGGCCGACATGCCGCTGTCGGACCTGTCCGAACGACTGAGCAAACTCGAACCCGTGCCCGGCGGCCGGGTCTCGCTGCTGTCCAACGGCGGGCTGTACCTCGCGGTGCAGGACAAGGCCCGGCTGGGCAAGCGTGCAGACGACCTGCCGGCCGATGTGCTGGCCCGCATCGCCAAGGGCGAACACCATGTGTGGGACGACGGCCGGGGCTGGGTCCACCTGTACACGCCGGTCACCGTGCTGCAGGGCACGGCCCCCTGGAGCGTGGTGGTGTCCTACCCGCTGGCGCTGGCCGCGGCCGCCGCACAACAGCAGCTCTATGGCGCCGTCGCCGCCGCAGCGGTGGCCTGCGCGCTGGCCGCCGTCTTCATGACGCTGCTGGTGCGCTCGCTCATGAAACCGCTGCGCGAACTCGGCGGCACCATGAACGGGCTGGCCTCGGGCAGCACCGACCTGCGCGTCGAGCTGCCGGTGCGGGGCACCGACGAACTCTCCGTGATCGCCCAGGGCTTCAACGGGTTTGCGCGCAAGCTGCGCAATGCGTTCAGCGAGGTGGGCGATGTCTCGGGCGGCGTGGCCAACGCGTCGCGCGAGATCGCCACGGGCAACGCCGACCTGTCCGTGCGCACCGAGCAGCAGGCCTCGCACCTGCAGCAGAGTGCCAGCGCCATGCGCGAACTCACCGACGCCGTGGCCCACAGCGCGGAGTCGTCCGACCATGCGGCCCAGCTGGCGCGCGATGCGGTCGCGCAGGCCCACAACGGCCGGAACGTGATGCGCGAGACGCGCGACGCCATGGACAAGATCAACGAGTCCAGCCGCCGCATCGCCGACATCACCGGCCTGATCGACTCGATCGCCTTCCAGACCAACATCCTGGCGCTCAACGCCGCCGTCGAGGCGGCCAGGGCCGGCGACCAGGGACGCGGCTTCGCCGTGGTGGCGGGCGAGGTGCGCACGCTGGCGCAGCGCAGCGCCACCGCGGCCAAGGACATCCGCCAGCTCACTGTCGACTCGGTCGACCGCGTGGCCTCCGGGGCGGCGCTGATCCGCCAGGCCGAGGCTTCGCTGAACCACCTGGGCGACGCCGTGCAGCAGGTCGACCAGCTGCTGTCCGAGGTCAGCCAGGTGACGCGCGAGCAGTCCGGGCGCATCCGCTCGGTGACCGACGCCATCGGCGAGCTCGACCAGAACACCCAGCAGAACGCCGCCATCGTGGAGCAGGCCGCCGCCGCAGCGGACTCGCTGCAGCAACAGTCGGCCCGGCTGGTGCAGACCGTGCGGCAGTTCGTGGGGGCGTCGTGACCGCCATTTGTTACGGATCAATTCAGCTGCAACTATCCTGCGTCGGTGCAGCCCTGGCCTGCAGCAACGCCAGGGCTGGCGCTATGCTGGCGACATGAGCGTCCGTCAGAAGATCCAGCTGCGAGAAACCGTCACCGGCGACGACCCGTCGGTGGCGCCCACGGCCACTCTGATCGTCCTGCACGGCCTCGGGTCGGATGGGCAGGACTTTGCGCCGCTGGTGAAGGAGCTGGACCTGTCCTCGGCCGGGCCGGTGCGCTTCGTGTTCCCCAACGCACCCTTGCGCACGGTGAGCATCGGCGACGGCGAGCCGGTGCGCGCCTGGTACGACCCGCGTCCGGTGGCGGCCGAGAGCGGTGCGGTATCCACCCAGGACGAAGAGGGATTGCGAGCGTCCTGCGAGGTGGTGCAGGCGCTGATCGACCGCGAGGCGGCGCGTGGCATGCCCCCCGGGCACGTGGTGCTGCTGGGCTTTTCCCAGGGCGCGGTGTTGACGCTGATGGCGGGTCTGCGCGCCCCGCAGCGGCTGGCTGGTCTGGTGGTGCTCTCGGGCTACCTGCCGCTGTCGATTGCCACCGAAGCCGAAGCCAGCGCCGCCAACCGCGACGTGCCGATCTTCATGGCGCACGGCCGGCAGGACCCGGTGGTGTCGCCCCAGCGCGCCGAGTCGTCGCGCGACAAGCTGCTGCGCATGGGGTACGACATCGCCTGGCACGACTATCCGATGGGACACGAGATCAGCCCCAAGGAGCTCCACGACCTCAACGGCTGGCTGTCGGCGCTGCTCGCGCCCTGGCATTGAGCGCGTCGGCGCTCAGTGCGCCGCATCGGCCAGTTCAAGCGCCAGGCGGTTGTGGCGTTCCACCAGCGGACCGAGGTCCACGCTGGCCAGTCGGCCGTCGCGCACCACCACCCGGCCGTTGACCACGGTCCACGCCGCCTGCGGGCTGGCGCAGAGCAGCAGGCTGGCCACCGGGTCGTGCACCGCGCCGCCGGCGAAGCCGAGCGTGCGCAGGTCGAACAGCGCGAAGTCCGCGCACATGCCCACCGCCAGATGACCAATGTCCCGGCGGCCCAGCACCTGCGCGCCGCCGCGGGTGGCCAGGTGCAGGGCGTCGCGCGCCGTCATCTCGGCCGGGCCGAGGTCGCAGCCGAAGAACGTGCGGCCGCCGCGGGTCTCTGGCGCCGAGAGGGCGCGGCCCACGCGCGCCAGCAGCAGCGCCTGCCGCGCCTCGTTGACCATGTGGGCGCCGTCGTTGCTGGCGCTGCCGTCCACCCCCAGGCCCACCGGCACCCCGGCGTCGAGCATGCGGCGCACGGGCGCGATGCCGCTGGCCAGGCGCATGTTGCTGCAGGGGCAGTGCGCCACGCCGGTGCGGCTGGCGGCGAACAGGCCGATGCCTTCGTCGTCGAGCTGCACGCAGTGCGCGTGCCAGACGTCGTCACCCAGCCAGCCCAGTTCCTGCGCGTACTGCGCCGGGGTCTTGTTGAACTTCTCGCGGCTGTAGGCGATGTCGTGCGCGTTTTCGGCCAGGTGGGTGTGCAGGCGCACGCCCTGGCCCTTGAAGCTGCGCGCGAGTTCGGCGCTCTGCCTCATCAGCGCCGGGCTGACCGAGAACGGCGAACACGGCGCCAGCGCGATCTGCACCATGGCACCGTGCGACGCGTCGTGCCAGGTCTCGATCAGGCGCTGGCTGTCTTTCAGGATCGCTTCCTCCTGCTCCACCACACGGTCCGGCGGCAACCCGCCCGCGCTCTGGCCGACGCTCATGCTGCCGCGCGTGGCCACGAAGCGCATGCCGATGCGCTGCGCGGCTTCGATGCTGTCCTCCAGCCGCACACCGTTGGGGTAGATGTAGAGGTGGTCGCTGCTGGTGGTGCAGCCGGACAGCAGCAACTCGGCCATCGCCACCTGGGTCGAGACCAGCACCATCTCCGGCGTGAGGCCGGCCCAGATCGGGTAGAGCCCGCGCAGCCACGAAAACAGTTCGGCGTCCTGCACGCCCGGGATGGCGCGCGTGAGCGACTGGTACATGTGGTGGTGGGTGTTCACCAGACCGGGCATGACCAGGTGGTCGCGCGCGTCAATGGTCTCGCCCGCCGATTCGCGCAGGGCGCGCGGCAGTTCGGCGGTGGGGCCGATCCACTCGATGACGTTGTCGCGCACGAACAGCGAGGCGTCCTTCAGTTCGCGGGCCTGGGCCGGATCGGCATGGTCGAAGGTGGCGATGCAGGTGGCGTGGTGGATCAGCAGGGAGTTCATGTCACTTCAACCAGTAGTGGGGTTTGGCGTAGGTCTTCTTCAGGTGCTCGATGAAAAACCGCACCTTGGCCGGCAGGTGCCGCTGCTGCGGGTACACGGCCAGGATGTCGTAGGCGGGCAGGGCGTACTCGTCCAGCACGGTCACCAGCTCGCCGCGCTGCAGCTGCGCCTGGATTTCCCAGGTGCTGCGCCAGCCCAGGCCCAGGCCCTCGCTCACCCAGCGGTGCAGCAGCTCGCCGTCGTTGCAGTCCAGGTTGCCCTCGGCGCGCACGGTCACGGTCCTGCCGTCCTGCTGGAAGTACCAGCCGCGCTGCTGGCCGCCCTGCAGGTTGAAGGCCAGGCAGTTGTGTCGCGCCAGGTCGTCCAGCGTCTGCGGCTTGCCGTGTTTGCGGAAATAGGCCGGCGTGCCGCAGACCACGCGCTGGTTGGTCGCGAGCTTGATGGCGACGAAGTTCGGGTCGATGGCACCGCCGATGCGGATGCCCATATCGTAGCCCTCGCGCACCAGGTCCACCACGCGGTCGGTCAGGTTGAACGAGAGCTTGACCGCGGGGTGGGCCTTGAGGAAGGCGCTGGCGTGTGGCGCCACATGCAGCCGTCCGAAGGCGGCTGGTGCGGACACGATGAGGTGGCCGCTGGCCTGGTGCTTCTGCGCCGCCACGCTGGCCTCGGCCTGGGCCCACTGCGTCAGCAGCGGGCGGCATTCGTCGAGAAAGCGCGCGCCCGCGTCGGTCAGCACCAGGCGCCGGGTGGAGCGGTGCATCAGCTGGGTGCCCAGACGTTTTTCGAGCGCGTCGATGCGCCGGCCCATCATCACCGGGGTGATGCCGGCGTGCAGCGCGGCCGCGGCCAGGCTGCCGTGCTCCATCACGTTCACGAAGGCTTCGATTTCCTTGTAGCGGTCCATGAGGGCATGTTACCGGCGCGATTGCATACCGCAAGTATCGAATCAACTGACCGCCGGTGGCATTCACAAGACCATATGGTCTCCATAGCATCGGTCCCAGTCCACAAACCACTGGAGACAGGCATGGCGAAGATGAAAGCCGCGATGGCGGCGGTGCTGGTGATGGAGAAGGAAGGCATTGCCCAGGCCTTCGGCGTGCCGGGCGCGGCCATCAACCCGCTGTACGCCGCGCTGCGCGAGCGAGGCAGCATCGCCCACGTGCTGGCGCGCCATGTGGAAGCCGCCTCGCACATGGCCGAGGGCTACACGCGCGCCCGGGCCGGCAACATCGGCGTCTGCATCGGCACCAGCGGGCCGGCGGGCACCGACATGATCACCGGCCTGTATTCGGCCGGCGCCGATTCGATACCGATTCTCTGCATCACCGGTCAGGCGCCGCGCGCCCGCCTGTACAAGGAAGACTTCCAGGCGGTGGACATCGAGAGCATCGCCAAGCCGGTGACCAAGTGGGCGGTGACGGTGCGCGAACCGGCCCTGGTGCCGCGCGTGTTCCAGCAGGCCTTCCACCTCATGCGTTCGGGGCGGCCCGGCCCGGTGCTGATCGACCTGCCGTTCGATGTGCAGATGGCCGAGATCGAGTTCGACATCGACACCTACGAACCGCTGCCGGTCTACAAGCCCGCGGCCACCCGCCGGCAGATCGAGAAGGCGCTGGACATGCTGGCCGCCGCGGAGAAGCCGCTGATCGTGGCCGGCGGCGGCATCCTCAACGCCGACGCGGCGGGGCTGCTGGTGGAGTTCGCCGAGCTCACCGGCGTGCCGGTGATCCCCACGCTGATGGGCTGGGGCGCCATCCCCGACGACCACCCGCTCATGGCCGGCATGGTGGGCCTGCAGACCAGCCACCGCTACGGCAACGCAACCATGCTCGCCAGCGACTTCGTGCTGGGCATCGGCAACCGCTGGGCCAACCGCCACACCGGCAGCGTCGAGACCTACACCCGGGGCCGGAAGTTCGTGCACGTGGACATCGAACCCACGCAGATCGGCCGGGTGTTTGAACCCGATTACGGCATCGTGTCCGACGCCAAGGCCGCGCTGGAGCTGTTCGTGCAGGTGGCGCGCGAGCGCGTGGCCGCCAAGGCCTGGCCCGACTACACCGACTGGGCCGCGCGCTGCGCTGAACGCAAGCGCGTGATGCTGCGCAAGACGCACTTCGGGCAGATCCCCATGAAGCCGCACCGCGTCTACGAAGAGATGAACCAGGTCTTCGGCCGCGACACGGTCTACGTCAGCACCATCGGCCTGTCGCAGATCGCGGCGGCGCAGTTCCTGCACGTCTACGGCCCGCGCCAGTGGATCAACTGTGGCCAGGCCGGCCCGCTGGGCTGGACGCTGCCGGCCGCGCTGGGCGTGGTGGCCGCCGACCCGACTAAGAACGTGGTGGCGCTGTCGGGCGACTACGACTTCCAGTTCCTGATCGAGGAACTGGCCGTGGGCGCGCAGTTCCGCCTGCCCTATGTGCACGTGCTGGTCAACAACAGCTACCTGGGCCTGATCCGCCAGAGCCAGCGCGGCTTCGACATGGACTACTGCGTGCAGCTGGCCTTTGACAACCAGAACATGCCGGAAGACGCGGGCGAGCTGCGGGGCTACGGTGTCGACCACGTCGCCGTGGTCGAGGGCCTGGGCTGCAAGGCCCTGCGCGTGACCGACCCCGAGCAGTTGCAGGGTGCCCTGCGCCAGGCGCAGCAGATGGCCGCCGTGCACCGCGTGCCTGTCGTCGTGGAATGCATACTGGAACGCGTCACCAACATCGCCATGGGCACCGAGATCGACAAGGTGGTGGAGTTCGAGGACATCGACTGTCGCGCCGCCCAGGGTCTGGAAACCGCAGGGCTTCTGGACTGATCACGGACCACAAAAAACAAGGACAAACCACATGCCGCAATTTGCTGCCAACCTCTCCATGCTCTGGAACGAGCTGCCCTTCCTCGACCGATTCGACGCGGCGGCGAAGGCGGGCTTCAAGGCCGTGGAGTTCCTGTTTCCCTACGACCACCCGGCCGCCGAAGTGGCCGAACGCCTGCAGCGAAACCGCCTGCAGCTGGTGCTGCACAACCTGCCGCCCGGCGACTGGGCTGCGGGCGAGCGCGGCATCGCCTGCCTCCCGGGGCGCGAGGACGAGTTCCGCGCCGGCGTGGCCAAGGCCGCCGCCTACGCGCCGGTGATCGGCGTGCAGCGCTGGCACTGCATGGCCGGTCTGATGCCGGCGGGTGTGAGCGAGGCGCAGGCGCGTGCCACCTGGGTTTCCAACGTGCGCTTTGCCGCCGCCGAGGCGAAGAAGCTCGGGATCGCGCTGCTGATCGAACCCATCAACACCTTCGACATGCCGGGCTACTTCGTCAACCGGCCGCGCCAGGCCATCGCGCTGATGGACGATGTGGGTGCGGACAACGTCTTCCTGCAGTACGACATCTACCACGCGCAGCGCATGGAAGGCGAGCTGTGCAACACCATTCGCGAACTGTTGCCGCGCATCGCCCACATGCAGCTGGCCGACACACCCGGCCGCCACGAGCCGGGCACGGGCGAGATCCACCACCGCAACGTTTTCGACCACATCGACGCAGTGGGCTACACCGGCTGGATCGGCTGTGAATACAAGCCGAAGGATGGAACGCCGGGCGGCACGGACCGTGGCCTGGGCTGGATCGCCGCCCACGGTCAAAAGCTCTGACAAGCACCCACAAGGAGACGACACATGACCAAGAGCGGCACCAAAGTCGGTTTTATCGGCCTGGGCATCATGGGCGCGCCCATGGCGCTGAAGCTCATCCAGGCCGGTCACACCCTGTTCGTCGCCAGCCGCAGCAAGATTCCGGCGGAGCTGGCTGAAGCGGGCGCCACGGTCTGCACCAACGCCACCGAGGTGGCGAAGCGCGCCGACGTGGTCATCACCATGGTGCCGGACACGCCGCACGTGCAGGACGTGCTGTTCGGCGAGACCGGCGTGGCCAAAGGTCTGTCGGCCGGCAAGACGGTGGTGGACATGAGTTCGATCAGCCCCATGGCCACCAAGCAGTTCGCGCGGCAGATCAATGCCCTGGGCTGCGACTACCTGGACGCGCCGGTCAGCGGCGGCGAGGTGGGGGCCAAGGCCGGCAGCCTGACCATCATGGTCGGCGGACCCGAAGCGGCGTTCGAGCGCGTCAAACCGCTGTTCGAGGCCATGGGCAAGAACATCACCCTGGTGGGCGGCAACGGCGACGGCCAGACCACCAAGGTGGCCAACCAGATCATCGTGGCGCTCAACATCGAGGCGGTGGCCGAGGCCCTGCTGTTCGCCAGCAAGGCCGGTGCCGATCCGGCCAAGGTGCGCCAGGCGCTGATGGGCGGATTCGCGGCCAGCCGCATCCTGGAGGTGCACGGCGAGCGCATGGTCAAGCGGACGTTCAACCCGGGCTTTCGCATCGAGCTGCACCAGAAGGACCTGAACCTGGCGCTGCAGGGCGCGAAGGAGCTGGGCGTGAGTCTGCCCAACACGGCCAGTGCGGCGCAGCTGATGCAGAGCTGCGCCGCGCACGGGATGGCCGGGCTGGACCATTCGGCGCTGTGCCGCAGTCTGGAGCTGATGGCCGGACACGAGATCGCCCCCGCGCCGGCCGCCTGAGGCATCGCTAGACTGCCTGCATGACCGCCATCCAGCCTCCCACCCTTGAAGACCCCCGCGCCCTGCTGCGCCACCTGTACGACGTGGCGGTGCAGCGCGCCCTGCCGCTGCACAACACCGCCGCCCACCTGCCGGCGCCACCGAAAGGGCGCACCCTGGTGCTGGGTGCCGGCAAGGCGGGCGGGGCGATGGCGCACGCGGTCGAAGCCCTGTGGCCGCAGGAGGCACCGCTTTCGGGTCTGGTGGTCACGCGCTACGGCCACACGCCGCCGCGACCGGAAGGCCTCGCACAGCGCATCGAGGTCGTCGAGGCGGCGCACCCGGTGCCCGACGCCGCCGGTCTCGAAGCCGCGCAGCGCATCCTCGCGCTCACGCAGGGCCTGACCGAGGACGACCTGGTGCTCTGCCTCATCTCGGGCGGTGGCTCGGCCCTGCTGACCCTGCCGGGCGAGGGCCTGACGCTGGAAGACAAACAGCGAATCAACCTGCAACTGCTGGAAAGCGGCGCCCACATCGGCGAGATGAACACGGTGCGCAAGCACCTCTCGCGCATCAAGGGCGGGCGTCTGGCGGCGGCCTGTGCGCCCGCGCGCGTGGTCACGCTGACCATCAGTGACGTGCCGGGCGACGACGTGAGCGTGATCGCCAGCGGACCGACCGTGGCCGACGCGACGACCTGCGCCGACGCGCTGGAGATCCTGCGCCGCTACGGCATCGAAGTCCCCGCGTCGGTGAAACATCAACTGGCGTGCGGCGCACTCGAAACCCCCAAGCCAGGTGACCCGCGGTTGGCGCGCTGTGAGACCCACCTGATCGCCACGCCACAGCAGAGCCTGGACGCCGCAGCCGAAGCCGCGCGCGCGTTGGGCCTGCGCGCCTACGTGCTCAGCGACGAGATCGAAGGCGAGTCGCGCGAGGTCGGCAAGGTGCACGCGGCACTGGCCCGCTCGACGGCGCTGGGTCGCAGCTGTTTCGAAGCGCCTTGCGTCATCCTCAGCGGTGGCGAGACCACGGTGACCGTGCGTCCGCGCGCGGAGGGCCAGCCCAAGGGGCGGGGCGGACGGGCCGGCGAGTTCTGCATGGGCCTGGCGCAGGCGCTGGGTGGGCAGGCGAGTGTCTGGGCACTGGCGGCGGACACCGACGGCATCGACGGCGTGGAGGACAACGCCGGCGCGCTGGTGGCGCCCGACACGCTGGCGCGCGCCGCAGCCCAGGGCCTGAAGCTGGCCGACCACCTGGCCCGCAACGACGCGGTTGGCTTCTTCGAACCGCTGGGCGATCTGGTGGTCACCGGCCCCACGCACACCAACGTCAACGACTTCCGCGCGCTGCTCGTGACCTGACATCGCGGGTGGTTTGCACGTTTGTGCATGTTGTTTTTCTTGTTTGTGCACGATATGATGCGCGCATGAACACGGACATCCCCCTGGCGCGTCGCGACCAGATTGCCTCACGGCTGGCCCAGGGCCAGTCCGTGGTGGCGGCCACGCTGGCCGCCGAATTCGAGGTGTCGGAAGACGCCATCCGCCGCGACCTGCGCGCGCTGGCCGGTGAAGGCCTGTGCCGCCGCGTCTACGGCGGCGCGCTGCCGCCGCTGCCCGGCGCCACGCCCATGGCGGTGCGCATGGACGAGCAGCGCGAGCGCAAGGCCGCGCTGGCGCGGGCGGCGGTCGCCATCATCGAACCCGGCGAATTCCTGTTTCTCGACAGCAGCAGCACCAACCTCGCGCTGGCGCAGTGCCTGCCGCCGGAGTACGCCCTCACCGTGGCCACCAACTCGGTGGACATCGCCGCCGCGCTGCTGCGCCGCCAGGACGTGCACCTGATCATGGTGGGCGGCGCGGTGGACCCGCTGGTGGGCGGCTGCATCGACGCCACCGCGGTGCTCGCCGTGGGGCAGATGAACATCCAGCGCTGCTTCCTCGGCACCTGCGGCGTGCTGGTGGAGACCGGCATCTGCACCGTGGACGCGGCCGACGCCGCTTTCAAGCGCGCGCTGCGCGCCGCCAGCCAGCGCTGCGTGGCCATGGCCACCAACGACAAGCTCGGCCTGCTGCTGCCGCACCGGGTCACCCCCACCCGCGAGATCGACCATTTCGTGGTCGAACACGACGCCGACTTCGCCTTCCTGAAGGCGCTGGCGAAGCAGGGCACGCAGGTGCTCAAAGCAGACAGGCCGGAGTGATGCATTCATGACCGCTGCTGTGTTGACGGTGGGTGCCGACAGCCCCGCCACCCGCCTGGCCACGCGCCTGGCCTTCCTCGTCGCGGGCTTCGGGCTGGCCTGCTGGGCGCCGCTGGTGCCGTTCGCCAAGCAGCGCCTCGGGGTGGGCGATGGCGTTCTGGGCGCCTTGCTGTTGTGCCTGGGCATCGGTTCGGTGGTGGCGATGCTGTGGGCCGGCTGGTTCAGCGCGCGCCACGGCAGCCGGTCGGTGGTGATCGCGGGCGGCCTGGGTGTGGCCCTGCTGCTGCCGCTGCTCGCCGTGGCAGACGCGCCGCTGACGCTCGGTCTCGCCCTGATGCTCTTTGGTGCGGCGCTCGGTTCGCTGGACGTGGCGATGAACGTGCATGCGCTGGCGGTCGAGCGCGACGCGGGCCGGCCGCTGATGTCGGGCTTCCATGCGCTGTTCAGCGTGGGCGGCCTGCTGGGTGCGGCCTTCATGACCGCGCTGCTCTCGGCGGGTTGGTCGCCGCTGGCCGGCACGCTGCTGGGCTCGGCGCTCATGCTGGCCGCCATGGCGGGCGTGGCGCCCCGCCTGCTGCGCGCCACGCCCGCCGCCGGCGCGCCGGCGCTGGCCTGGCCGCGCGGTCCGGTGCTGCTGCTGGCGCTGCTGGCGGGCGTGTGCTTTCTGGTCGAAGGCGCGGTGCTCGACTGGAGCGCGCTGCTGCTGACCGAAGGCGGTCTGCTGGCCGCGGAGCAGGGCGGTTTGGGTTTCATGGTGTTTTCGGTCGCCATGACCGCCGGGCGGTTCGGCGGCGACGCGCTGTGCGCGCGCCTGGGCGACCGGGTGGTGCTGACGGCCGGTGGCCTGCTCGCGGTCGGCGGCTTCGTGCTGGTGCTGCTGGCGGCCTCGGCAGCGCCGGCGATGGCGGGCTTCTTCGGCATTGGTCTGGGCGCCTCCAACCTGGTGCCGGTGCTGTTCCGGCGCGCCGGTGCGCAGACCGTGATGGCGCCCGGCCTGGCGATCGCTGCCATCTCCACCACCGGTTACGCCGGGGTCCTGCTCGGCCCCGCCGCCATCGGCTTCGTGTCGCAGCTGCTCGGCCTGCCCGTCGCCTTCGCCCTGCTGGCGGCCCTGCTCGCCCTGCTGCCCCTGTGTGCCCACCGGGTGGTGGCACGGTCGGCCCGGCCCTGACGGAACGCCTGAGCGGGTCCTCGCCTCCGCCGGACGCCTCGCCCACGGCCGGTTACAAACCCGGCCGCCGAATCGTTTCTAATTACGCCCTGCCACCCGGGCCGTTGCCCGGCGCGGCACCGGCCCCCGGCGGGCCGGACATCCCCACCCGAACCGAATCACCACCGGTGCCCGCCCGGGCGCCGCGGACCCGTTTTGCGCAGCTCCTACCGTCTGTCCCATCCTTCCGGCCTCGCGCGCCAGCTCGCGCGTGCGCTGCCCGCGGGCGTGTCACCCGACGCGCCGCGGCAGGACGTGGCCGAGCGCCTGGGGCAGTGGCTCAACGTGGCCGAGGCGGTCGAGCTGCACGCGGCGCAGCCGGCGGTGACGGCCGCGGGCGCGGCGGCCGCGCGCCGCCCACCGCGCACCGAGCCGGCGGCCCTGCACGCCACGCTGAGCACCGAACTCGACCGTGTGCGCGCCGTGCTGGCCCGCTCCATCACCACCGCGCCGGCTCACAAGCCCGACCCGGACGACCTCGATACCGAGTTCGCGCTGTTCCACCAGCGGCTGGGCGACCAGCAGCGCCGCATGGAGATGAGCGTGGACTCGCTGCGCGAACACGTGCGCCAGCAGCTGGCCCAGTCCACGCCGGCCATGGCGCAGCTGGCTGCCACCGACGCCGTGATGGACGGTTTTTTCGGCGGGCGCGAGCAGCGCCTGCTGTCCACCCTGCCGGCCTTTCTGAAGGCGCGCTTCGCGGCCTTGCGCCGCGAGGCAGCACAGGCCCGTGAACCTGATACCCCCGACGACCTGCGCTGGCTGCAGAGCTTCGCGGCCGAGTTCGAGCAGACGCTGCTCGCCGAACTCGACCTGCGCCTGCAGCCCGTGACCGGCCTGATCGAAGCCCTTGCCCATGAGCACTGAAACCTCTTCGTCCCGTTCCTACCGCGCCCTGTCCGTCGCGGCCTTCGTCACCGGTCTGGCCGCCGTGGCCTGGGTGGCCAGCGGCTTCGTCGGCAGCAGCGCCTTCGCGCTGGGCATGACGCTGCTGATCGGCGCCGTCTTCCTGGGCGGTGCCTGGGAATTGCGCCGCTTCGGCCAGGCCACCGAGGGGTTCAACGCCGCCATGTCCCGCGTGCCGCAACCGCTGGGTCAACTGGCCGACTGGCTGGCCGGCGTCCCCGCGCCCTTGCGCAACGCGGTGCGCCAGCGCATCGAAGGCGAGCGCAGCGCGTTTCCCGGCCTGGCGCTCACGCCCTATCTGATCGGCCTGCTGGTCATGCTCGGCATGCTCGGCACCTTCCTGGGCATGGTGGTCACCTTCAAGGGCGCGGTGTTCGCGCTCGAAGGCTCGGCCGACCTCAACGCCATCCGCGCCGCGCTGGCCGCGCCCATCAAGGGCCTTGGCCTGTCCTTCGGCACCTCGGTGGCCGGTGTCGCCACCTCGGCCATGCTCGGCCTCATGGCCACGCTCGCGCGGCGCGAGCGCACCCAGGCGCTGCGCACGCTGGACGCACTGGCCGCCACCACGCTGCGCCCCTTCTCGGCCGCGCACCAGCGCCAGCAGAGCTTCGAGGCCTTGCAGCGCCAGGCCGAGGCCCTGCCCGCCGCCGCGCAGCATCTGCAGACGCTCATCGAACAGGTGGAACGCCGCAGCCAGCAGCTGGACGAGGCCCTGCTGGCCCGCCAGGCCGAGTTCCAGCGCGAAGCCGCCGCCGCCTACACCGGCCTGGCGAAGTCGGTGGAGCAGTCGCTGCGCGAAAGCCTCGCCGCCAGCGCCCGTGCCGCCACCGAGGGCCTGCAGCCGGTGGTGCAGCAGGCCATGGCCGGCATCGCCGCCGAATCCAGCCGCCTGCACGAAGGCGTGAACGCCGCGGTGCAGGCCCAGCTCGAGGGCCTGTCGGCCCGTTTCAGCGCCACCACCGCCACCGTGGCCGACACCTGGACCCGTGCGCTGGACCGGCAGGAGCAGGGGAGCCAGCGGCTGCTGCAAGGCCTGGACACGTCGCTCGCAGCCTTCAACAGCGGCTTCGACCAGCGCGCCGGCCAGCTTCTGGCCAGCGTGCAGGCCGCGCAGACCGAGGCCCAGGCCCTGCGCGCCCGGGCCGAACAGCAGCAGCAGGCCGAGCTCACGGCCGCGCTGGAGCGCATGGCGCAGGACCTGCGCACCCAGTGGCAGCAGGCCGGCGAACAGACCCTTGCGCAGCAGCGCACGGTGCTGCAGGCGCTGCAAGACACCGCCACACACCTCACGCAGCACAGCAGCGAGCAGACTGGCCGCAGCCTGGACGGCGTGGCCCGCCTGATCGCGCAGACCGAGGCCCTGGTGCAGGCCCGCACCGCCAGCGAGGCCGCGTGGACCGAACAGCACGCCCAGCGCATGGACCAGCTGGCCGGGCTGTGGCGCAGCGAACTGGCTGCCCTGCACGAGGCCGAGCAGCAGCGCCAGCAGGCAAGGTCCGAACAGCAGGGCCAGGCCTTCGGCGCCCTCGCGCGCCAGTTGCAGGCCTTGCGCGAAGACGAGGCCGCGCGCGGCAACGCCGCCGTGCAGCGCCTGGCGGATCTGCAGGCGGCGCTGGCCACCCAGCTGGCCACGCTGGGCACAGCGCTGGAAGCGCCCATGGCGCGCCTGATGCAGACCGCGTCCGAAGCCCCCAAGGCCGCGGCCGAGGTGATCGGCCAGCTGCGCGAGCAGATGAGCCGCCTGGCCGAACGTGACAACGCCACGCTCGGCGAGCGCGCCGAGCTGGTGGGCCAGATCGGCGCCCTGCTGCAGCAGGTGCAGCAGACCACCGGCGAGCAGCGCGCCGCCATCGAACACCTGGTCGGCTCAGCCACCGGCGTGCTCGACCGTGTGGGCCAGCAGTTCGCCGACACCGTCGGCACGCAGGCCGGCCGTGCCGAGGCCATGGCCGAACAGGCCGCCGCCAGCGCGGCCCAGCTCGCCAGCCTGGGCGAGGCCTTCCAGCAGGGCACGCAGCAACTGGCCGAAAGCCACGCGCAGCTGGTGCAGAACCTGCAGAAAGTCGAGAGCGCCATCGGCCAGTCGCTCGCGCGCAGCGACGAGCAACTGGCTTACTACGTGGCCCAGGCGCGCGAGGTCATCGACCTGTCCATCAGCGCGCAGCAGGGCATCGTCGAAGACCTGCGCAAGCTGCGTGGGCCGGTCGCCAGGGCCCAGGCGGGGGCCCCGGCATGAGCGCCTTCCACGACGCCATGGACGACCCGCAGGCCGAGGGCGACGACAGCGCCGAGCTCACCGCGCCCGTCTGGGCCGTGTTCGGCGACCTCATGGCCGGTCTGGTCGGTGCCTTCGTGCTGGTCTTCATCGGCGTGCTGCTCACCCAGGTGGACCTGGTCAACAGCCTGCAAAGCGAAATCGCCAGGCGCCAGCAGGAAGAGGCCCGGCGCATGGCGCTGGAAAAGGCGCTGGCCGTGCCCTTGGCCAGCGGACGCGTCACGCTCGACAACGGCCGCATCGGCATCAGCGGCAGCGTGCTGTTCGACCTCAGTTCCGACCAGCTGCGCCCTGAAGGGGAACAGCTGCTCAAGGCGCTGGTGCCGCCGCTGCAGGTGTACCTCGGCGAGCGCGACGAAATGCTCATGGTCAGCGGCTTCACCGACAACAAGACGGTGGTCCGGGGGCCGAGCCAGCGCTACGAGGACAACCTCGAGCTCTCGGCCCAGCGCGCGCTCACCGTCACGCGGGCGCTGATCACCAGCGGCATGCCGCGCTCGCGGGTGTTCGCTGCGGCCTTTGGCGCCGAACAGCCCGTGGCCAGCAACGCCGACGAACAGGGCCGGGCGCTCAACCGCCGCGTGGAGATGGCGCCGGTGCCGCGCGCCAGCTCCACGGCGGCCGCTGCAGCCCCTGCCGCCGCCAGACCGTGACAATGAAGCCCGCCGCCGCGCGACCCTCGCTCCTGGCCGAGCTGCACGCCCACATCGAGCGGGCCTCCGCCGCCGCACGCGACGATGTGACTGCGAGTGGTGCGGGGCCCTGGCCCGAGCTGCGCAGCGCGCAGCGCTTTCGTGAGACCTGGGAGCGCATCGGCGCCGAAGTGCGGGTGCAGCAGGCGCGCGACCGCGCCCCGCCCAACGCCGGACCGCTGAACCCCCAGCGCCTGATGCTGGAAACCCTTGCCCGCATGGGGGAGCTGTCTCCGCACTATCTGCGCCGTTTCCTGACCCACACCGAAACCCTGCTCTGGCTGGAGCAGGCGCACGGGCTGCTCCGGCCGCCAGCGGCGGGCAAGGGCGGGGCGGGCAAGCTGGCCAGAGCGGGGCGTCAGAAAAAGTGACGGAGGCGCTCTCGCCCTCCCGGTGCGCCCGCACCGCCCTTACCATTCCCCCATGACCGAAGACACCCAGGCACCCATCCACGAAGACCGCGTGTGGAGCGACGAGCGCTGGACGGCGCGTGTGATCAAGAACGAAGACGACGACGGCTGGGCTGTGGCCATGTTCCTGCACGGACAGTCCGAGCCGGCACTCGTCGGACCCTGGACCATGGGGCGCGACAAGAAGAACCCCAAGCCGCTGGACGTGAACGCCTTCAACACGCTGGTGAAGACCGCCGGTGAATTCATCCGCCGATCCGAACAGCAGCGCCATGCCGAACTGAACAAGAGCGTGAGCGTGACGGTGGACGGCCGGCGACTGCGTGTGGTGCTGGCCATCGTGCCCGACGAGGAGGGTGCGTCGGCCACGCTGCGCGCGAGCGACGAATACGGTGAGGAACTGGCCTGTGTGCCGGTGCCGCCCACGTTCCGGCTCAACGCGGCCAGTGCCGAGGCCTGGGTGGCCTCGGGTTACGCAAAGCCCCGGCGGTCGGACGACGCCGGCTGAACCGCGGCGCCGGTCAGGCGTGGATGTACTTGGTGAACACGTCGCTGAAGTCGCGCTTGGTGTAGCCGACCAGCATCACCGAGTTGAGATTCTTCAGGATCTCGTTGTACTGCGCGGTGATGGCTTCGCCGCTGGCCGCGGTGGTGATCTTGTACATCGAGGCCGTCGCATCCAGCGTGCGCAGGGCGTTGTCGCGGCAGATGGCGTCGGCGCGCTGGCGTTTGCCGATGCTGATGAGCGCCTTGTAGATGTCCTTGAGTTGTTCGATGAACACCTTGCGGACATCGATGCTGAACGCCACGCCGCCAATGACGAACTTGAGTTCGACGTCCATGTCCAGCGTGCCGGCGGTTTCCAGCGTCACGTGGTCGATGTCTTCGGTGGCGTACTCGTAGCGCTTGATCGACCGCTTGGACGAGACGGCCGAATCGCCGTCCACATGGATCAGCGCGAGGTTGGTGAAGCAGTATTCGTCCTTCTTGGACTTGATGAGGAAGAAGATCTTTTCGCCGTCTTCGTGGAACAGGTAGTCGTCTGCGTCGACGCTGCCAAAGTCCTTGGGCTGGATGATGGATCCGATGTCGCTGAGGCCCAGGGCCTCCGATGCAATCTTTTTGAACATGTTGCGGTCTCCGCAGAGCGTGGGGTTGAACGGCGGGAGATCATGCCATTGCGCTCCGGGCCTGCCGTCGGGCCGCGATCGATCCGCCGGGATGGCGTTATGCTGCCGAACCTTTTTTGTCTGCCAGCGTTTTGCCGGTGATGCCCCGTCACCGCCCGTTCAGTCTTGATCGATTCGCCCCGCCTCACCACAGCCGATCCATGGCCCGAGCCGCCGTCCATCGTGGCCGCGCGTTCGGAGATCGCCATGCGCCTGTCATGGATGACCTCGGTGCTGGGCCTGGCGCTGTTCGCGGTGGACCGCTTCATCGGCACGCCGGTGACCGCCGACAGCATGATGACGCTGGTGCTGGCGGTGATGGGGGCGCTGGCCTGGGTGCTGCTGAAGGTTCGCCGCTACAACAGTGTGGCCTGGCTGCTGGTGTTGTTCCTGTTCGGGATGGCTGCGTCGTCGGCCTATTTTTTCGGTTCGGTGCGCACCATCAACATCGTGCTGATCCTGATGGGCCAGGTCGCCGCAGGCATCTTCCTGAGCCGGCGCGGGCTGCTCTGGACCACGGTCTGCGCGGTGGCGCTGCTCGGCCTGCTGACCTGGGCCGACGCCGCCGGCCTGCTGGCCGGGTCGCCGCGCTTTG
The DNA here is from genome assembly GCF_031020795.1 of Hydrogenophaga pseudoflava. GTDB lineage: Bacteria > Pseudomonadota > Gammaproteobacteria > Burkholderiales > Burkholderiaceae_C > Hydrogenophaga > Hydrogenophaga pseudoflava_A. The sequence goes on along the minus strand of NZ_JAVHJP010000003.1, from coordinate 148,387 downwards.
CGGTGAGCTGGCGCAACTGGCTGTCGCAGAGCGCCAGTCTGGTGGGCGTGGCCGCGATGATGTCCCTCAACCGCACACAGGTGCGCCTGGCGCAGGAGCTGCATCTGCGGGAGGCGACGCAGCGCCTGCAGACCCAGCTGGACCGTGACCTGGGGCAGGGCCGGTTCTCGCGCCTGTTCCGGGCCAGTCCCACGCCCATCTTCGTGCAGTCGATGCGCACCGGTGCCATCCTCGACGTGAACCTCGCGTTCGAACGCGTGCTGGGCTACACGCGCAACCAGGTGTTGAACCGCCGCGACGGCTTCCTGTGGCTGCACGACGAGGCCCACGCCGCCTTCTCGCGGGACCGCCGGGCCCAACAGCGCACGGGGTGGCACGCCATCACCGGCATCGGGCGCAACGGGCAGCAGATCGCCCTGCAGATCTGCAGCGAGCGCGACGATGGATCGGACGACGGCCTGCGCATCACGGTGCTGCGCGTGCCCGGCCACACCACCAGTGCGATGCCGACGGTGTACGCACCGCTGGAAGGAGGCCCGGGTGATTGACTCCCTTCAGCTCGAAGACCCGTCCGAGATTGAACGCAGCCAGCTGCAACACCAGAACCGCAACCTGCGCTGGGTGCTGCTGATCGTGGCGCTGTTCATGCTGGGCATGGCCGCGGCGGACCATGTGCTGGCACCGGCCGGGGATTCCCGGGCCTACATCTCGCTGTCGATGGGCGGCGTGGCGCTGCTGGCGACCCTGGTGCTGCGGTACAGCCGACGCCGCTGGGAGGGCGCGCTCGTGGTCACGGGTGTGCTGGTGGTGGCGGCCTGGTCGGTGTACAGCTACGGGTCCATCCGGTCGGCCTCCGGTTTCGCGTTCCAGGGCGCGGTGGTGATGGCCGGAACCTACCTGAGCCTGCGCGCGCTGCTGGCCACCACAGTCTCCAGTGTGGTGGTCCTGGGCGGCCTGACCTGGGCCGAGGCCAGCGGCCAACTGCCGCCCGCGGGCATGCAGCCCGATCTGCGCTACTGGTTGATGGGCAGCGCCATCCTGCTGCTGATCGGACTGCAGCTGTACCAGACGCGGCGGACGACCGACGAGGTCTACCTCCGGCGGCTGGGCCAGATGGAAGACCGGCTGCGGCTGGAGCACGAGCGTGACCGGTCGCTGCGCCGCTTCCGGCGCATCTTCCAGCTCAATCCCACCGCCCTGCTGGTGCAGGCGGCCAGCACACAGGCCGTGGTGGCGGTGAACCCGGCGTTCGAGCGCTGCTTCGGCTATGCCGGGCCCCGGTTGGAGGGGGTGCGCGCCGATGCTTTCTGGGCCGACCCGCAGCAGTGGCAGGCGCATTGCCGGGTGCTGTTCGAGAAAGGACACACCGGCTGGCAGCCGGCGCGGTGGCGGCACGCCGACGGAGAGGCGGTCGACGTGCTGGTGTGCAGCGAGCTCAACGAAGACCCGGGCGGGCTGCTGATCCTCACCACGGTGGTGGAGGAAAACAACGCCCCGGACATTCCGGGCGCATAATCCGCGTTGCTCGGGTGTTTGGCCCGTGCATTCCAAGTGATCGGTCAGTTTCGCGTGCCACGGTGCACTTTCGGGTTTGTTGTGCTTTCGGGACCCCATCGCTTTTTTGTGTTTCTGCTTTCTTAGGAGTCCTCCATGGGCAACAAACTTTACGTCGGCAACCTGCCGTACTCCGTTCGCGACGACGACCTGCAACAGGCATTCAGCGAATTCGGCTCGGTCAACAGCGCCAAGGTCATGATGGAGCGCGACACCGGCCGCTCCAAGGGTTTCGGTTTTGTCGAGATGGGCAGCGATGCCGAGGCGCAAGCCGCCATCAACGGCATGAACGGCCAGTCCCTGGGCGGCCGCAGCGTCACCGTCAACGAAGCCCGTCCGATGGAACCCCGTCCCCCGCGCAGCGGCGGGTTCGGTGGTGACCGCGGCGGCTTCGGCGGCGGCAACCGCTCCGGCGGTGGCGGCTACGGCCGCGGCGGCTACTGAGCCCTGCGGCACATAGAACATCCGGCCTCGCGTCGGGTTCTGTCAGAAGGCTTCGGAACTCCGGTTCCGGGGCCTTTTTTCTTGGGGGCGCCCCCCTGCTCAGGCCAGATCGGCTCCCCGTGCCGCCAGCAGTTCGCGCAGCACCGAGCGGTGGCAGTGCGATTCGTCCTCGCAGTAGCAGCCGACCGACAGGTTCGAGGTGTGCGAGAGGCTGGCCAGCAGGTTCAGGCTGTGCTCGGCCTCGGCGGCGGCCATTTCCTTGCGGTACTGGCGCACGAAGGCGGCCCATTGCGCCGGGGTTTCGGCGGCCTGGCCCAGCTTCATGGTCTCGGCGCTGGGGGCGAGCACCGGGAACCACACGTCGTACCAGTTGCCGCTGGCGAAGGCCGCCTTGGGCACGCCCCGCGGCGGACGGCGCACCGTGCCGATGCGGGTGCCTTCATCGGGATGCCGTTCGCTGCCGAGCCGGACAATGCGCAGGGTCATGGGCGTGCTCCTGTGATGCGGTTCAGCGACGGATGCGCTTGCCGGTCTTGAATACCCACCAGACCACCGCCAGGCAGGCGGCCATGAAGACCAGGGTCATGCCGGTGCTGACGGCGATGTGCACGTCGGCCTGGCCGTAGAACGCCCAGCGCAGGCCGCTGATGAGGTAGACCACCGGGTTGAACAGCGAGATGGTCTGCCAGGGCTCGGGCAGCATGTTGATGCTGTAGAACGCACCGCCCAGGAAGGTCAGCGGCGTGATGACCAGCAGCGGAATCACCTGCAGCTTCTGGAAGCTGTCGGCCCACAGGCCGATGATGAAACCGAACAGGCAGAACGACACCACCGTCAGCAGCAGGAAGCCGACCATCCACACCGGGTGGGCGATGTGGTAGGGCACGAAGAAGCGCGCGGTCAGCAGGATCAGCGTGCCCAGCAGCAGGCTCTTGCTGGCGGCGGCGCCCACATAGCCCAGCAGCACCTCGATCCAGTTCACCGGGGCCGAGAGCAGCTCGTAAATGGTGCCCGACCACTTGGGCATGTAGATGCCGAAGGACGCGTTGGAGATGCTCTCGGAGAGCAGCGAGAGCATGAGCAGGCCGGGGATGATGTAGGCGCCGTAGTCGACACCGCCGATGTCGCCCATGCGCGAGCCGATGGCCGTGCCGAAGACGATGAAGTACAGCGAGGTGGTCAGCACCGGCGCGATGATGCTCTGCGCCCAGGTGCGGAAGGCGCGGTTCATCTCGAACATGTAGATGGCACGCACCGCGTGCAGATTCAGACCCGTCATGCTCAGGCCTCCGCTTTCTGGTCGTGGACGAGGCTGACGAAGATGTCTTCGAGCGAGCTTTCGCTGGTGCGCAGGTCCTTGTAGGCGATGCCTTGTGTGGTGAGGGCGGCCAGCAGATCGGCGATGCCGGTGTCGTCCTTCTGGGTGTCGAAGCCATAGGTCAGCGTCAGGCCGTCGGCAGAGAGCTGGAGCGGCCAGCGCGCCAGCGCCTGGGGCACGGCGGGCAGCGGGTGCTGCAGGCTCAGCGCCAGTTCCTTGCGGCCGAGCTGTCGCATCAGCACCTCTTTGTCTTCCACCACGATCAGCTCGCCCTTGCGGATCACGCCGATGCGGTCGGCCATGTCCTCGGCCTCTTCGATGTAGTGGGTGGTCAGGATGATGGTGGTGCCGGCTTCGCGCAGCTGGCGCACCAGGCGCCACATGTCGTGCCGCAGCTCCACGTCCACGCCCGCGCTGGGTTCGTCCAGGAACAGGATCTTGGGCTCGTGCGACAGCGCCTTGGCGATCAGCACGCGCCGCTTCATGCCGCCCGAGAGCGTCATGATCTTGTTGTCCTTCTTGTCCCAGAGCGAAAGGTCCTTGAGGATCTGCTCGATCAGCGCCGGGTTGGGCGCCTTGCCGAACAGACCGCGGCTGAAGCTGACCGTGGCCAAGACGGTCTCGAAGGCGTCGGTGTGCAGCTCCTGCGGCACCAGCCCGATGGTGGCGCGGGCCTGGCGGTAGTCGCGCACGGTGTCGAAACCGTCGGCCGTGATGGTCCCCTCGGTGGCATTGCTCATGCCGCAGATGGTGCTGATGAGGGTGGTCTTGCCGGCGCCGTTGGGGCCGAGCAGGGCGAAGATCTCGCCCCGGCGGATGTCCAGATGGACGTTCTTGAGCGCCTGGAAGCCGCCCGCGTAGGTCTTGCTCACACCGCGCACGCACACGATGGCGTCGCCCGGCGGGGAAACGGGGTTGAGGGTCATCCCGCCATTGTGGCCGGGGTGGCGTTCGCCTGCTCAGCGGCGGGGCATCAGTACCACCGGGTGACGGCCTCGGGCTGGTGCGCGACCCGGAAGAACCAGCGCCGCGCGCCCTGCACGTCGAAGCGCTGCCAGTGCTGCGGGTCCTGGCGCAGGCGGTCGACCAGGGCATAGAGCGCCATCGGGTTCATGCCCATGCCGAGGTGGCTGGCGTGCACCTCGATGTTCTCGGTGTGGGTGTGGCGCGCGGGGTTGATGCTGCATTGCCAGGCGACCACGCCGTCGGTCTTGCTGTAGATCGAGGTGGTGGGCACCGGCGGTGGCTGCCGCACCTGGGCCAGCAGCGCCTCGTCGTGCGGGTGCTGGCCGCTGACCAACTGGTAGAAGCGCCAGGCGTTGGTGGCCTTGGGGTGGCCGGTGAACGGCGTGCCGAGGGTGACCACGCAGCGCACCAGGTCGGGCATCTCCTTGGCCATCTCGCGGGCGTAGATCCCGCCCAAGCTCCAGCCGACCACGCTGACCTTGCCCTGGTGCTTCCGGTGCAGCGCTTCGATGCGGGCGCGGCAGCCTTCGATCACACCCTCGCGCGGGCCGAGGTTGAACCCCTGCCCCCAGCCGTAGGGGGTGTAGCGGTGCCGCTTCAGGAAGCGCCGCAGCGCCAGCGTGCTCATGTCGTTGGCGCCCAGGCCCGGGAACACCAGCACCGCGTGGCCGTCGCCCGACGGCATGCGGGAGAGCCAGGGCGAGACGGCGGCCAGCGCCATCGCCTCCCAGGGCGCGCGCGCCTCCAGCATCATCAGCCAGAGGCCGGGGGGAACGGTGTGCAGCCCGTCGTCCGGGTCCGGTGGTGCGGCGGGTGCCGGCTGGGAGCTGTGGCGGGTGGAGTTCATGCGGACGCTGACGCCGGACGGCGATGAAATGGGCATCGGGGCATGGTAGCCAGCGCAGGGTGATTTCGTTGGTGCGCGGGCCCTAGGGCTATTGCCTTGCACAAAAACTGTGAATATGTACAGTATTACTCCCGACCCGCACCGCCATGACCGACGTTTTCATCCCTCCGAGCGCCATCAAGGGCCGCGGCGTGGCCCACCGCCAGCCGCACCGCTTCGAGCGCAACCAGCGCGCCGCCTTCGACGACGGCTGGGGCACGCTGGACGAGCGGCTGGCGGAGGGCGAGGAGGCCGCCGCGCCCGCCACCGAAGTGACGTTCGAAGAGGCGCGCAGCGCGATCACCACCAACGATTCGCCAGACATCGGCTTCCGGCTCGGCCTCAACCCCTACCGCGGCTGCGAACACGGCTGCGTGTACTGCTACGCACGGCCCACGCACAGCTACCTCAACCTCTCGCCGGGGCTCGACTTCGAAACGAAGATCGTCGCCAAGCGCAACATCGCCGATCTGCTGCGGCGCGAGCTGCTGGCGCCGCGCTACCAGCCCGACCTGCTGGTGGTGGGCACGGTGACCGACGCCTACCAGCCGGTGGAGCGCGAGCTGCGGCTCACGCGCGGCGTGCTGGAGGTGCTGAGCGCCGCGCAGCACCCGGTGGGCATGGTGACCAAGGGCAGCGGGGTCGAGCGCGACCTGGACCTGCTCGCGCCCATGGGGCAGGCCGGGCTGGCGGCCGTGTACGTGACGGTCACGACGCTCGATGCGAAGCTGGCTCGCGTACTCGAGCCGCGCGCCGCGGCGCCGCACCGGCGGCTGCGCACCATCCGCACCCTGGCCGAGGCGGGCGTGCCCACCGGCGTGAGCGTCTCACCGCAGATTCCGTTCCTCAACGACGACATGGAGCGGGTGCTCGAAGCGGCCTGGGAGGCCGGGGCGCGGCGCGCCTTCTACCAGGTGCTGCGCCTGCCCTGGGAGCTCTCGCCCATGTTTCGCCAGTGGCTGGACCAGCACTACCCCGACCGGGCCGAGCGCGTGATGGGTCGCGTGCAGGACCTGCGCGGCGGCAAAGACTACGACGCCGACTTTGCCACCCGCATGAAGGGCCAGGGCATCTGGGCCGACCTGATCCGCCAGCGCTTCGTGAAAACCTGCGACCGCCTGGGGTTCAACCGCGAGCGCGAGCCGCTGGACGTCAGCCGCTTCCGGCCGGCGGCGCTGCGTGGGCAGGGCGACCTGTTCTAGGTCCTGAGCAGTTCGAGGGCGTCGACGCGCCAGTGGTGCAGCGCCTCGTAAAAACCTTCCCACACACAGCCGTTGCAACCGCGGCCGCAGCAGCTCTCGGGCTCGGGCGGCGGCGGGCGCAGGGTGGCCTCCAGATCGATGCCGCGCTCCCGCTGCGCCCGGCCGCGCAGGTGGACGATCAGGGCGCGCGCCGTGGCCAGGTCGCCCAGCGGCAGCAGGCCCGGGTCGTGCGGGGTGAAGCGCGGCTGTTCTTTCCCTCCGAAGACCCCGCGCTCGGCGAACATGGCCGCCGGCCGAACCCACAGGCCGAAGCCGCCGTAGAGCGCGCGGTACAGCGTCATGCCCTGCAGGGTTTCGCTGCAGCGCACGGTGTCGTGATCGCTCGCCGGGCCGCCCCAAGAGCGATCGCACCCCCCCGGGGGGCCTGGCAATGCCAGGGCAGGGGGCGAAATCACCTCGTACCAGCCTCCCTTGTAGTGGCGGTACAGGCCGGGCGGGGTGGCGTTCAGCGGGGGCAGGTCGTGGTCGGTCGGCGCGGTCATGCAGAAAGAGAAAACGGAAGGCGCTCAGTCGTCGGCGATCAGCCGGCCCATGCGGTGGGCCAGTTCCACCGCCGAGGCCACGCCGAGTTTTTCGAAGATGTTGGCGCGGTGGAACTCCACCGTGCGCTGGGCAATGCCCAGGTGGTCGGCGATGTTCTTGTTGTAGTGGCCCTGCAGCAGCTCGTCGAGCACCTCGCGTTCGCGCGCGCTCAGCGCGGCCAGCGCCTGCTGGAAGCGCAGCCTCTCCCGCGCCTCGGTGTGCAGGCGCACGGCGGCCTCGCGCGCGGCCTCCACCTTGTCCACCAGCTGGTTGTTCTGGAACGGCTTTTCGAGGAAGTCCCAGGCGCCGTTCTTGACCGCGGCCACCGCCATGCCCACGTCGCCGTGGCCGGTGAGGAACAGCACCGGCCAGGGCCAGCGGGCGGCCTTGAGCTGCTCGAACGTGGCCAGGCCCGAGAGCGGTTCCATGCGGATGTCCAGCAGCACCACGCAGCAGGCCCGCGCCAGATCGCCCAGCTCGCCGCGCTGCAGCGCCTGCACGAAGGCGTCGCCTCCGGTCCACGCGCGTGTGGGCAGACCGCGCGAATCGAGCAGCCAGGCCAGGCCGTCGCGGAAGTCCGCGTCGTCGTCCACGATGTGGACCAGCGGGTTCGGAGGGGTCAGGGGGTCAGGGGCAGCCACAGCGTGAATTGTGCGCCGAGCAGGTCGGGGCAGTCGCTCAGGTCGATGTGGCCGTGGTGCGCTTCGGCGATGGAGCGGCAGATGGCCAGGCCCATGCCCATGCCGCCCGGCTTGTGGCTGGCGAAGGCGTCGAACACGGTGGCGCGCTGCCCGGCCGGCACGCCGGGGCCGCTGTCGCACACGCGCAGGCCGGCCTGGCCGTCGCCGCTCACCAGGCCCACGCGCACGGTGGGCGGTGTGCGGCCGCTGCGCGCGGCCCACTCGCCGGCGTTGAGCACCAGGTTGTGCAGCGCGTTTTCCAGCAGCAGGGCGTCGGCCGGTACGGTAGGGCCTCCGCCCTCGGGCATGGCCAGTTCCAGCTGCACGCCCTCGGGCAGTGGCACGGCTTGCGCGACGCGGGTGGCCCAGGGCGCCAGCGCCAGTGGCAGGCGCACGGTTTCCTGGCGCCGGGCGAGGGCGTTGACGCGCTGGATCACGCGGCCGGCCTTGTCGGCCATGCGCTCCATGCGCTCGACCACCGGGACGATCTCGGCGGGCGTGATGCGCTGCTCGCGCACCCGGTTGAGCAGGCCGGTGGCAAAGCTGCTGAGCGCGCCCAGCGGCTGGTTCAGTTCGTGCGCCAGGGTGGACGCCACCTCGCCCATGGCCACCAGGCGGCCCGAGGCTTCGAGCTGTTCCTGCTGGCGAGCGGCCAGACGTTCGATGCGGCGGCGCTCGGTCACGTCCAGCACCGATCCCACCCAGCCCACCACCTCGCCGCTGGCCAGACGCAAGGGCGCGCTGTGCGCCAGCACGTCCAGCCGCTGGCCGTCGCGGTGCTGGAGCTGCAGGGCCAGGGCCTCGGGCGACTGCGCGGCGCGCTGCACCTGTTCGAACTCGTCGCCCTGTCCGGCGGGCCAATAGGGTGGCGCGTGGGGCTGCGGGCCGCCGTGCGCCATCAGCTCGGCCGGCGTCCAGCCCACGAGGCGGGCGAACGCGGGGTTGACGTGCAGCAGGCGGCCGCTGGTGTCCCAGGCGCGCAGGCCCAGGGTGACCGAGCGTTCCATGGCGGTGCGCAGCGCCAGCTGGGTCTGTAGCCGGGCCTCGGCGCGCTGGCGGCGGGCGCTGTCGCGCCAAAGGGCCAGCAGCGCCAGCAGCATGCCCAGCAGGCACAGCAGGGCCACGCCGAAAAAGGCGCGTGGTGCCAGCGGTGGCGTGCTGTCGGTCAGTGCGACCTGCAGGCGCAGCTGCGCGCCCGGCAACTGGATGGGCGCCACAAAGTGCTGAGCGTCGCCGGGCGCAGCCGTGGCGCTTTCGTCGGCCAGCGCGACCGCGTGGTCCTGCAGGAACCATGCGGGCAGCACGTCGGCCAGCAGGCGCTTGAGCGGCACAGCGGCCACCGCATCGCCGGTGAAGCGGCCCTGCTCGAAGTGCGGCACGGCGAGCCAGAGCCAGGCGTCGGCCCCGTCCGCCGTGGGGAAAGGTCCGGCGTAGGCCGGGCGCTGCAGGCCGCGGGTGGTGTCGAGCATGGTGGCCAGGGCGGCGGCGTGTTCGGGGGTCTGGGCGGCGGCCATCAGTCCGGCCGGCCAGCCACTGCGCTCGCCCGGCGCCGCGGCCGACACCCAGCCGTGGAAGGCGATGCGGCCGGGGCTCTGCCACCAGGGTCCGTGGCGCGCGGCCACCGCCTGGTCGTCGCCGCCGTTCTGGTGGGCCTGTGCCAGCGCGGCCAGGTCGGTCTCCAGCCGGCGGAAATGGAAGCGCAGGGTCTGGTCCAGCCATTCGGCGTCGGCGGTGCGGCGGCGGTCGGCCTCGCGCGCTTCTTCGCTGCGCAGGAACAGCCACAGCGCCAGCGCCGCCGCGGCCGCCAGCAGCAGCAGCGCCACCAGCCAGCCCATGGCGCGGCGCGTCAGGGCAGCGGTCTGGCGCGTGTCCAGATCGAGTGCGTCGAGGTCGGGGGCGGGCCGCGTGGGCGTGTCGGAAACCATGGGCCCGCTAGCATAGCCAGCATGTCTGTCGAACGCCCTTCGTCCCTGCTGCGCGCGCGCCGCCGCCTGCTGGTGGCGGCCTGTGCGGCGGTGGGGGCTCCGGCGCTGGCGGGTGCGCCACCGGTGCTGCTGCGCTTCTCGCACGTGGTGGCGCCCGACACGCCCAAGGGACAGATGGCGCTGCATTTCCAGGCGCTGGTGCATCAGCGCGGGGGCGGGCGCATCCGCGTCGAGCTGCACCCGGACTCGCAGCTCTGGGGCGACGACGACGAGATGGAGGCGCTGCGCCTGGGCGCTGTGGAGATGCTGGCGCCCTCGCTGTCCAAGTTCGGCATGGCGGGCGTGCCCGAGTTCGAGGTGTTCGACCTGCCCTACCTGTTCGCCGACCTGTCCCAGGTTCGGCGTGTGACGCAGGGCGCTGTGGGGCGCGGGCTGCTGGAGCGGCTGGCGCGCCAGCAGATGCGGGGGCTGGGCTTTCTGGACAACGGCTTCAAGCAGATGAGCGCCCGGCGCGCGCTGCGCACACCGGCCGACTACCGCGGCCTGCGCGTGCGGGTGCAGGCGTCGCACGTACTGGGCGAGCAGATGCGCGCGCTGGGCGCACAGCCGGTGGTGCTGCCTTTTGGCGAAACCCAGCGGGCGCTGGCCAGCGGCGTGGTGGACGCGGCGGAGAACCCGCTGTCGAATTTCCTCACGCAGGGTCTGGCCGTGCTGCAGCCGCACCTGACGCTGACGCAGCACGGCTACCTGGGCTACGCGGTGGTGACGCACCCGCGCTTCTGGGCCAGCCTGTCGCGGGCCGACCGCGCGCTGGTGGAGGAGGCTCTGGCCGAGGCGCTGGCGCACGGCAACCGCCTGGCCGAAGCGCTGGACCGGCAGGCCCTGGCGACCCTGCGCCAGACCCCCGGCCTGCAGCTGCACGCGCTGGGCGCGGCCGAGCGCGAGGCGCTGCGCCGCCACCTGCGGCCGGTGAGGGACGGCTTTGGCCGCAGCGTGGGGGCAGGGCTGCTGCGCGACGTGCAGAGAGCCATCCAGACCGGCTGATCCGCCCGGTACGTAGTTCTACGACTGTTGAACGCCACAGTTGGCGCGCGGCGGGAGGCTGCGTATCGTCCCGCATCCCCCAAAACAGCCCTCAGGAGACACGCCATGGCTGCACCCGCCGAGCGCAAGCCGCTCTACAAATCCCTCTACGTCCAGGTCCTGGCCGCCGTCACCATCGGTGTGCTGCTGGGTCACTTCCATCCCGAACTCGGCGAGCAGATGAAGCCGCTGGGCGATGCCTTCATCAAGCTCATCAAGATGATCATCGCGCCCATCATTTTCTGCACCGTGGTGGTCGGCATCGCCGGCATGGAGGACATGAAGAAGGTCGGCAAGACCGGCGGCCTGGCCCTGCTGTACTTCGAGATCGTGTCCACGCTGGCGCTGGTGATCGGCCTGCTGGTGGTCAACTTCGTGCAGCCCGGCCAGGGCATGCACGTGGACGCCGCCACGCTGGACACCAAGGCCATCGCCGCCTACACCGAGCCCGGCAAGATGAAGGGAACGGTCGACTTCCTGATGAACGTGATCCCGACCTCGGTGGTGGATGCCTTCGCCAAGGGCGACATCCTGCAGGTGCTGCTGTTCTCGGTGCTGTTCGGCTTCGCGCTGCACAAGTTCGGCGGCCGCGGCACCCTGGTGTTCGACTTCATCGAGAAGTCCTCGCACGTGCTGTTCGACATCGTCGGCATCATCATGAAGGTCGCGCCCATCGGTGCCTTCGGCGCCATGGCCTTCACCATCGGCAAGTACGGCATCGACTCGCTGTTCTCGCTGGGCAAGCTCATGGGCACCTTCTACCTCACCTGCCTGATCTTCGTGTTCGGCGTGCTGGGCCTGATCGCGCGCCTGCACGGCTTCTCCATCGTCCGGTTCATCAAGTACATCAAGGAAAGCTGCTGATCGTGCTGGGCACCTCGTCGAGCGAATCGGTGCTGCCGCGCATGATGGAGAAGATGGAGAACCTGGGCGCCCGCAAGTCGGTGGTTGGCCTGGTGATTCCCACCGGCTACTCGTTCAATCTCGACGGCACCTCGATCTACCTGACCATGGCCGCGGTGTTCATTGCCCAGGCGACCGACACGCCCATGACCCTGGTGCAGCAGCTGACCCTTCTGGCCGTGCTGCTGCTCACCTCCAAGGGCGCGGCCGGCATCACCGGCAGCGGCTTCATCGTGCTGGCGGCCACGCTCTCGGCAGTGGGCGGCGTGCCGGTGGCCGGCCTGGCGCTGATCCTGGGCATCGACCGCTTCATGAGCGAGGCCCGCGCCCTGACCAACCTGGTGGGCAACGGTGTGGCCACCCTGGTGGTGGCCAAATGGACCGGTGACCTGGACATGAAACGCCTGAACGAAGGCCTGGCCCACCCGACCGCCCAGGAAGCCGACGAACCCGAGGCCATCCTGGACCAGCAGGTGGCGCACATGGCGGTCGCCGACGGCAAGTCCTGACCGGCGGGCACCCCGCGCCCACAAAAAAGCCGCTCATCGAGCGGCTTTTTTGCGCGAGGCGGCAGCGCAGGGGGTGCTTACAGCTTCAGCCCGGCGATGTAGCTGTCGAAGCGCCACTCGGAGAACTTGCTCCACAGCACCTGGTCGCGCTGGAAGGCGCGCATGTCCTGGTGGATCTTCTTGAACTCCGGCGACTTGGCCTCGTGCTCGGCGAACACCTCCATCGAGGCCTTGTAGCCGGCGTCCATGATGGACTTGTCGAAGGCGCGCAGCTTGGTGCCGGCGGCCACCAGGCGGCGCAGGGCGGCCGGGTTCTGGGCGTCGTACTTGGCAGTCATGTCGCGCGCGGCCACGGCGCCGGCGGCGCGCACGATGGCCTTGTTCTCGGCCGACAGCGCGTCGAAGGCCTTCTTGTTGATGAAGAACTCCAGCTCGGCGCCGCCTTCCCACCAGCCGGGGTAGTAGTAGTTCTTGGCGACCTTGTGGAAGCCGAGCTTTTCATCGTCGAACGGGCCGACGAATTCGGTGGCGTCCAGCGTGCCTTTTTCCAGCGCCTGGTAGACCTCGCCCGCGGGCATGTTCTGCGCCACCACGCCGAGCTTGGTCATGGCTTCGCCGAACAGGCCGCCGCCCATGCGCATCTTCAGGCCCTTGAGGTCGGCCGGCGACTTGATCTCCTTGCGGTACCAGCCGCCCATCTGGGTGCCGGTGTTGCCCGCGCTCATGGAGGCGATGTTGTACTGGGCGTAGAACTCGTCCATCAGCTTGCGGCCGTTGCCGTGTTCCATCCAGGCGTCCATGTGGCGCGCGGTCAGGCCGAAGGGCACGGCGCAGCCGAAGGCGAAGATGGGGTTTTTGCCGGTGAAGTAGTAGGACGCGGTCTGCGCCATCTCGATGGTGCTGTTCTGCAGCGCGTCGACCACGCCGAAGGGCGGCACCAGTTCGCCGGCGGCGTGCACCGACACCTCGAACTTGCCACCCGAGAGGGCCTTGACGGTTTCCGAGAACTTCTCGGCCGAACCGAAGATGGTGGGCAGCGACTTGGGGAAGCTCGACGCCAGGCGCCAGCGCACCGCGGCCTGGGCGTGCACGGCGGGGGCCATGCCAGCGGTCAGCACGCCGGCGATGCCAGCGTTCTTGATGAGGGAACGACGATCCATGGTTGTTTCTCCGGGATGAAAAAAGCCGGTGCCCCGGGGCGTCTGGCGCCCCGGTCGCCCGGCGGTTGGCAAACCCGTCGACCTTACCAGAGATGAGGGTTAACCCTTATCACCTACTGGACGCCGGCAGGGGCCCGGCAGCGAGGGTTGGGGCAGGGCCGGCACCCGGGCCTGCGCTGCGGCAGACCGTCCTTCGGCCCAGGCGGCGTGCCAGGCCGGCAGGGTTTTGGACGGGTCTTCGCCCAGACCCCGCACCACGCAGCCACCCGCCGCGCCGGCCGCGGCCACCGCCTGCAGCTGCTCCGGCGCCAGGACGCCGCCGATGCCCACCACCGGCGCGGGCGCCATGTGGGCCCACCAGGCCAGGTTGTCCAGGCCCTGCGGCCGCCAGGGCATGTCCTTGGTGGTGGTGGGCCATACCGGGCCGCAGGCGATCAGGTCGGGCTGCAGGGCGGCGGCGCGGCACAGTTCCCAGAGACTGTGCGAACTCAGGCCCAGCTGCACGCCGTTCTCGCGTGCCGCCTGCAGCGCGGCGTGCTCGTCGGGGCCGAGCGCCAGCAGGTCTTCCTGCCCCAGGTGCAGGGCCCGGGCACCCGCGGCCAGCGCGGCCTGCCAGTGGTCGTTGATGACCAGTGTGACGCCGGCGGCGTCGGCGGCGCGCTGGCTGCGGGCGATGGCTTGCTGCAGATGCGTGGTCCAGGCACTGGCATCCATGGCCGCCGGCCGCTTCATGCGCAGCTGGATGGTGTCGACCGTGGGCTGGGTGCTCAGCACGACGTCCACGCGCTCGGCGCTGTCGACGATGGCGTAGACACCGGGTTCGCGGCCACGTGCGTGCACAGGCCAGCCGGTGGGCGCCTGCACTCCGCAGGAGAGGCGCGGCAGCAGGGACGGGTCGGCGGCGAAGCCTGCGCCGGCCACCACCGGTCCGGCACCCCGCCCCACGGCGCGCGCGTGGCGCAGGGCGTGGGTGGTCGCCATCTTGGCCAGCACGGCGGCGTCGGCCGCCACGAAGCCCAGCGCCAGGGCCGCGGCCATCGAGCTGGCGAAGCTGCAGCCGGTGCCGTGGTGGTGCGGGGTGTCCACGCGCGGCAGCGTGAGCCAGCCGCGGGCGTGCGGCGTGTCGATCCAGTCGTGCGAGAGCGTTGGCGTGGCGGCATCGCCCCCGGTGACCACCACCGCCTGCACGCCCTGCGAACGCAGCGCCGCGGCCATGGCCGGCACACCGCTGTCGCCGTCCGGGCCGAGCAGCCGCACCGCCTCATGCTGGTTGGGCGTGACCACGGTGGCGCGCGGCAGCAGCTCTTCGCGGTAGGCCCGCATCAGCGCCTCGTCCACGAAGCCTGCGCCGGTGCTCGCGCGCAGCACCGGGTCGATCACGAAGGCCAGCGGTGCGCGCGTGCGCAGCCGGTCGACCCAGCGTGCGACGACCCGCGCGTTGGCCACGCTGCCGAGCAGCCCGGTCTTGATGACGGCCGGCGGCAGGTCCTCGGCGAGCGCGGCCAGCTGCGCATCCAGCCAATCGGGCGGCACCGCGTCGATGCGGGTCACCGCGGTGGTGCTCTGCGCGGTGACCGCGGCGACCACGGGGCACAGGTGCACGCCGAAGGCGTCGGCCGCGCGCTGGTCGGCCGCCAGGCCCGCGCCGCCCCCGCTGTCGGTGCCGGCGATGCTCCAGATGATCGGTGGCGTGTTCATGCGATGAGGAAGGGATGTCCGCTGACGGGCGTGCTCGCCACCGCCATGTCCTGCGGCGCCATCACACCGGCCTCGTAGGCGGTGCGCCCCGCCTCGATGGCCAGGCCGAAGGCGCGCGCCATGCGCACCGGGTCCACGGCTTGTGAAACGGCGGAGTTCAGCAGCACGGCGTCGAAGCCCAGTTCCATCGCGGCGGCGGCGTGCGAGGGTGCGCCGATGCCGGCGTCCACCACCAGCGGCACCCCCGGCAGGCGCGCGCGCAGGGTGCGCAGCGCGAAGGGGTTGATCAGGCCCTGGCCGGAGCCGATGGGCGCGCCCCAGGGCATCAGCACCTCGCAGCCGGCGTCCAGCAGGCGCTGGCAGGTGACCAGGTCGTCGGTGCAGTAGGGGAAGACCGCAAAGCCGTTCTTGATGAGTTGCGCCGCCGCCTCCACCGTGCCCCAGGGGTCGGGCTGAAGGGTGTGTTCATCGCCCACCACTTCCAGTTTGATCCAGTGCGTGCCGTACAGCTCGCGCGCCATGTGGGCCAGGGTGATGGCCTCTCGCGCGGTGCGGCAGCCCGCGGTGTTGGGCAGCAGGCGCACGCCGCTTTTCAGGATGCCGGCGACGAAACCGTTGTCTCCGGCCGCGGCCAGCGTGCGCTTGAGTCCGACGGTGACGACCTGTGCGCCGCTGGCGGCGATGCTGTCGCCCAACGCCTGGGGCGAGGGGTAGCCCGCGCTGCCGAGCAGGAAGCGGCTGGTGAGTTCGGTGCCGTAGACGGTGAAGGTGGACATGGTTCAGGCTCCAGGGGGTTGAGCAGTGTCCGGGGCGAGCCGGTCCAGCGCCTGGACCAGCCGGTCGATGTGGGCCTCGGTGTGGGCGGCCGAGAGCGCGATGCGCAGCCGCGCCGTGCCCTCGGGCACGGTGGGCGGGCGGATGGCGGGCACCCAGATCCCTTGCCCGCGCAGGCCTTCCATGACGGCCAGGGCCTCGGCGTTGCCGCCGATCAGCAGCGGCTGGATGGGGGTGTCCGAGTGGCCGAGTCGCCAGCCGCTGCGCGCCAGCACCGGTTGCAGGCCCTGGCGCAGCCGCGCGATCAGGCGCTGCAGCTGCGCGCGGCGTCCGTCGCACTGTTCGATCAGGCGCAGGCTGCTGCGCAGCGCACAGGCCAGCAGGGCCGGCGCGGCGGTGGCGAAGATGTAGCTGCGGGTTTTCTGCAGCAGCCACTCCACCAGGTCGTCGGGCCCGGCCACGAAGGCACCGGCCACGCCCGCGGCCTTGCCCAGCGTGGCCATGTAGAGCACGCGGCGCGACGCACAGGCACCATTCAGACCCACGGCGGCAAGGCTGCCGCGCCCCTGCGGGCCGCAGACGCCGAACCCGTGCGCGTCGTCCAGCAGCAGCAGCGCATCGTGCCGTTCGCACAGCGCCAGCAGCGCGGGGATGTCGGCCACGTCGCCGTCCATGCTGAACACCGCATCGCTGATGACCAGTTTCCGCCGCGCCGGGCTGGCGGCGAGCTGCTGTGCGAGGTCCGCCAGATCGGCGTGGGTGAAGCGGTGGATGCGGGCGCGCGAAAGGCGCGCGCCGTCGATCAGGCAGGCGTGGTTGAGCGCGTCGGAAAAGATCGCGTCGCCGTCGCCCACCAGGGCCGGCACGATGCCGATGTTGGTGGCGTAGCCGGCGTAGAAGTACAGCGCGCGCGGCAGGCCCACGAAGGCCGCCAGCTCCTCCTCCAGCGCCTCGTTGGCGGTGCTGTGGCCGCTGACCAGGGGCGAGGCACCGGCGCCGACACCGAAGCGGCGCGCGCCTTCGCAGGCGGCCTCCGCCATCTCGGGGTGGCTGGCCAGGCCCAGGTAGTCGTTGCTGCAGAAGGCCAGCATGTCGCGACCGTCCACGCGCAGCAGGGCTCCCCCGGCGGGTTCGACCGCGCGGCGGCGCCGGCGCAGGTGGGCGGCGTCCAGGGCGCCGATGCGGGCGGGGATTTCGTCGAGCCAGGAGTCGGTGGGTGGTCTGTTCGTCATGGCAGCTCGATGGGCACCGCTCGGAAGTCGGGCTTGGTGCTGTGGGGAATGTCGGCCAGCAGCGGCGCGCCCAGGCGCTGGCGCAGGAAGGCGATGTTGTCGTCGGCCGCGGCCATGGCGGGGTCGATGCGGTTGGCCACCCAGCCCGCCAGCGTGAGGCCGCGCGCACGGATGGCTTCGGCGCTCAGCAGCGCGTGGTTCAGGCAACCCAGGCGCAGCCCCACCACCAGCAGCACCGGCAGGCACAGGGCCCGCGCCAAATCGGCGCCGGTGTGCTCGGGCGAGAGCGGCACCAGGAAGCCACCCGCGCCCTCGACCACCATGGCGTCGGCGTGCTGCGCCAGTGTGCGCTGGCAGGCCACCAGATGGGCGATGTCGATGGTGGTGCCCGCGCGCTCGGCGGCGATGTGGGGCGAGAGCGGGTCGGGCAGGCGCACCGGGTTGTCCAGCGCGGGCGGCACCCGCACGGTGGAGGCCGCGCGCAGGGCGATCGCGTCCTCGCTGTCCCAGCCGTCTGGCGTCTCGATCAGGCCGGCGGCCACCGGCTTCATGCCCACCACGCGCGGGTGGCGCCGCGCCAGCGCGTGCAGCAGCGCGCAGGACACGAAGGTCTTGCCCACGCCGGTGTCGGTGCCGGTGACGAAGAAGGCGGTCATGGGGCTTCTTCCGAAAGCGTGGCCTCCAGCGCGGCCAGCGCGCCGTGGGCCAGGTGCTGCATCGCCTCGTCGTCCAGCACATAGGGCGGCATGAAGTACAGCGTCTTGCCGATGGGCCGCAGCACCAGGCCGCGCGCCAGCGCATGGCCCTGGTAGCGGCGCGCGAAGTCGGGCAGCGGGGTCTCGATGTCCCAGGCCCAGATCATTCCCTGGCGCCGCGCGTGCCGCACCCGCGGGTGCGCGGTCAGCGGCGCCAGCAGCGTGTCCAGCGCCTGCGCGGTGACGCGGTTGCGGGCCAGCGCGTCTTCCTGCCGGAACAGGTCCAGCGTGGTCAGTGCGGCCCGGCAGGCCAGCGGGTTGCCGGTGTAGGAGTGCGAGTGCAGGAAGCCGCGCGCCACGTCGTCGTCGTAGAAGGCCGCGTACACCGCGTCGGTGGTCAGCACCGCCGACAGCGGCAGCGTGCCGCCAGTCAGGCCTTTCGAAAGGCACAGGAAGTCGGGCCGGATGCCGGCCTGCTCGTGCGCGAACAGGGTGCCGGTGCGGCCGAAGCCGGTGGCGATCTCGTCCACCACCAGGTGCACGCCGTGGCGGTCGCACAGCGCGCGCGCCTGGCGCAGGTAAGCCGGATCGTGCATGGCCATGCCGGCGGCGCACTGCACCAGCGGCTCCACGATCAGTGCGGCCGTGGTCTCGTGGTGTTGCGCCAGCCAGTCGGCCAGCGCCGCCGCAGCGGCGTCGGCTCCGATGCCGCGCCGGTCGGGGCTGGGCACGGTGTCGGCCAGCCGCACCAGCGGCGCGTAGGCCTCGCGGAAGAGGGCGATGTCGGTCACGGCCAGCGCACCCACGGTCTCGCCGTGGTAACCCCCGGCCAGGCCGACGAAGCGGCTCTTGGCCGGGCGGCCACTGTTGCGCCAGAAATGCGCGCTCATCTTGAGCGCGATCTCGGTGGCCGAGGCGCCGTCGCTGGCGTAGAAGGCGTGGCCCAGGCCGGTCAGCGCCGCCAGCCGCTCCGACAGTTCCACCACCGGCGCGTGGGTGAAGCCGGCGAGCATCACGTGGTCCAGCGTGGCCATCTGGTCGGCCAGCGCGGCGCGCATGGCGGGGTGGCTGTGGCCGAACAGGTTGACCCACCAGGAGCTCACGGCGTCGAGGTAGCGGGTGCCGTCGCTGCCATACAGCCATGGGCCTTCGGCGCGTGCGATGGCCACCGGCGGCAAGGCCTCGTGGCGCTTCATCTGCGTGCAGGGGTGCCACACGCTGCGCAGGCTGCGCTGCGCCAGGTCGGCGGTGTTCACTTCACCTGTTCCTGTGTTTGCACCGGCACGTGGTCGCGCGAACCGTTGGCGCGGTTGTGCTCGTCGACGAACACCAGCTTGGGCTTGTGTGTGGCCACCTGGTCCTCATGCACCTGCGCGAAGGCCGCGATGATGATCAGGTCTCCGGCCGATGCGCGGCGCGCGGCCGAGCCGTTGACCGAAATCATGCCGCTGCCGCGCTCGCCCTTGATGGCGTAGGTGACGAAGCGCTCGCCGTTGTTGATGTTCCAGACGTGGATCTGTTCGTTCTCGGCGATGTCCGAGGCGTCCAGCAGGTCTTCGTCGATGGCGCAGGAGCCTTCGTAGTGCAGCTCGCACTGGGTCACGGCGACGCGGTGGATTTTGGACTTGAGCAGGGTGCGGAACATGGTGGGGTCTCCGGTTTCGGTGAGTGGGGTCAGCCGCCGACGATGGCCTGGAAGGTCAGCACAGTGTCGTTGGGCTGCAGGACGGTGGTGGCGCGCAGCGCACGCGGCACGAAGGCGCCGTTGACGGCGGTCGCGATGGTATCGGCCTCCAGGCCCTGCTCATCCAGCAGCTGGGCCAGTGTCAGCCCCTCGGGGCAGGGAAGATCGGTTCCGTTGAACGTCAGCATGTTGTGACGGGGGAGAAGCATTGCTGCAAGGCGTCTTCGACCAGTGCCGGCGCGAGCAGCCAGCCATGGCGGTACAGGCCGTTGATGCGCAGCAGGCCGTCCTGATGTTCGATGCGCGGCTCGTTGTCGGGCAGGGCGGGGCGCAGGTTGGTTTCCAGGTGCACGATGCGCGCCTCGGCCAGCTCGGGCAGCACGCTCTGGGCGGCGGCCATCAGCTCCACCGCGCTGCGCAGGCTCACGGGTGAGCGGTCTTCGCTCTCGATCTCGCTGGCGCCGATGACGATGTGGTCGCCCGGGCGCGGCACGATGTAGACGCGGTGGCGCGGGTGCAGCAGGCGCACCGGCCGCTGCAGCGGCACGCCGGGCGCCTGCAGCCAGACCACCTCGCCGCGCACGCCACGCACCGGCAACTCGGGCCGCGCGCCGGTGCCGCGCACGTCGATGGCGAGGTCGAAGCGCTCTTCGCCGCCATCGTCCAGCACGATGCGTCCCGGCTGCACCGACGCCACCGTGTGCTGCCAGCGCCAGCGCACGCCGCACGCGGCCGCACACAGCGCGGGCAGCACCTGCAGCGGCAGGATCTGGCCCTCGCCCGGCAGCAGCCAGGCGTGCAGGCGCGGGTCGATGGCGGGCTCCAGCGTGGACAGGGCGGCGCGGTCCAGCCGCTGCGGGGTCTGCACCACGCCGGCCAGGTCGGGCGCCTGGGCCAGCCGCGCCAGCACGCGCTGGGCCGCGCCCAGGTCGCTGCCGTGCGCCACCAGCAGGCTACCCAGGGTGCGCAGCTGCAGCGCCGGTTGTTCAGGCTGGCCGAGGGTGGTCGCACAGCCGGTGCAACTGCCGCAGGCGGCGGGCAGGGCGCCCGTGTGCGACGAGCCTGCGCGCGCCAGCGCATCGGTGATCTCGCGCCACAGCACCATCGAGCGCCAGCCCAGCGCCGCGATGGCCGGGCCGCTGTTGTCCAGCTCGGCCAGCGGGCTGAGCATGCCCGCCGCGGTGAAGGCCGCCGGACCCTGGCCGTCGCTGCGGGCCTGGGGGCCGTCGGCCGGGTCGAATACCGTCACCTCGTGCGTGCCCGCCAGCCGCCAGGCCAGCAGCCGGCCGAGCAGACCGGCCCCCGCGATCCCGATGCGCGCCATGGCTCAGCCCTCCGAGTCCGTGGCCCCCCACCCAGGCTGCGCCTGGCCCCCCGAGGGGGTGCCGTCGTCCTTGGGGCGGCCCGGCGAACGACTGGTCAGTGTGTCCACCGGCACGTAGAACTCGCCGCCCACCGCCTTGAACTCTTCGCTCTTGCGCGCCATGCCGTCGGCCAGGGCCTGCTCTTCGCTCAGGCCTTTCGCGGCGGCGTAGTCGCGCACGTCCTGCGTGATCTTCATGCTGCAGAACTTTGGGCCGCACATGGAGCAGAAGTGCGCTTCCTTGGACGAGTCCTTGGGCAGGGTTTCGTCGTGGTAGGCCTCGGCGGTCTGCGGGTCCAGGCCGAGGGCGAACTGGTCGCGCCAGCGGAACTCGAAGCGCGCCTTGCTCATCGCGTCGTCGCGCGCGCGCTGCCCCGGGTGGCCCTTGGCCACGTCGGCCGCGTGGGCCGCGATCTTGTAGGCAATGATGCCCTGCTTGACGTCGTCGCGGTCGGGCAGGCCAAGGTGTTCCTTGGGCGTGACGTAACACAGCATGGCCGTGCCCATCCAGCCGATCATGGCCGCGCCGATGGCGCTCGCGATGTGGTCGTAGCCCGGCGCGATGTCGATGGTCAGCGGGCCCAGGGTGTAGAACGGCGCCTCGTGGCAGTGCTTGATCTGCTCGTCCATGTTGGCCTGGATCATGTGCATGGGCACATGGCCAGGGCCTTCGATCATGGTCTGCACATCGTGCTTCCAGGCGATCTGCGTCAGCTCGCCCAGCGTGCGCAGCTCGGCGAACTGCGCCTCGTCGTTGGCGTCCGCGCCCGAGCCCGGACGCAGGCCGTCGCCCAGCGAGAAGGTCACGTCGTAGGCCTTCATGATTTCGCAGATCTCTTCGAAATGCGTGTACAGGAAGTTTTCCTTGTGGTGCGTGATGCACCACTTGGCCAGGATGGAGCCGCCGCGCGAGACGATGCCGGTGCGGCGCTTGGTGGTCAGGTGGATGAAGGGCAGGCGCACGCCGGCGTGGATGGTGAAGTAGTCGATGCCCTGTTCGGCCTGCTCGATCAGCGTGTCGCGGAAGATGTCCCAGCTCAGGTCCTCGGCCACACCGCCCACCTTCTCCAGCGCCTGGTAGATCGGCACCGTGCCGATGGGCACCGGCGAGTTGCGCACGATCCAGTCGCGCGTGGTGTGGATGTTCTTGCCGGTCGAGAGGTCCATCACCGTGTCGCCGCCCCAGCGGATCGACCACACCAGCTTCTCCACCTCTTCCTCGATCGACGAGGTGACGGCCGAGTTGCCGATGTTGGCGTTGATCTTCACCAGGAAGTTGCGACCGATGATCATCGGTTCCACCTCGGGGTGGTTGATGTTGGCCGGGATCACCGCGCGGCCGCGCGCCACCTCGTCGCGCACGAACTCGGGCGTGATCACGTCGGGGATGCGCGCGCCCATGCCGTTGCCCTTCAGGCGCGCCTCGCGCTCGGCGTCGCCCAGGTATTCCTTCATCCACTCGCGCTTGCCGTTTTCGCGGATCGCGATGTATTCCATCTCGGGCGTGACGATGCCCTTTCGTGCGTAGTGCATCTGCGTGACGTTCTGTCCCGCCTTCGCGCGCAGCGGCTGGCGCTGCAGACCCGCGGCTTCGGCACGCAGGGCCTCGATGCGCGCATCGGCCACCTCGCCGTGTTTGCCGCCATCGTCCAGCGCCACGCGGGCGCGGCCTTCGTAGGCTTCGGTGTCGCCGCGCGCGGCCACCCATTCGCTGCGCACCGGCTTGAGGCCCTGGCGGATGTTGATGCCGGCGGCCGGGTCGGTGTACGGGCCGGAGGTGTCGTAGACCGTGACGGTCTCTCCGTTGGTCAGCGCGATCTCGCGCATCGGCACCTGCACGCCGGGCATCGCGCCGGACACATGGACCTTGCGGGATTGCGGGAAAGGCTCGCGCGTGAGCGTGAGCAGCTGCTGGAGCTTGTCGGGGGCGTTCATCGGGCGGTCTCCTGATTGAAAAAGCTGTTGCGAAAACGAACAGCTCCGGAGGACCGCCCGGAGGGACCAGGGGTGTGGACGGATGCGCCCCCACCACGGGTCCTTCAAGGCAACGCTCTTCTTTCGCCGGTACTAGCCGGATCAAGTTCACGGGTTCGGTGTGTCACACCATCTCAGCGCCGGGCCTTGGCAGGCCCGTGCACCCCGGAGCAGGCGCGCAGTGTAGCGTGCTTCTTCGCGCGGCGCTAAATACCCCCGTCCGGTCAGCGGTGTACCCGCCGCCCGCGCCTCACCCGTTTGAGGGCCTCGAACCAGAGCACGCTCAGCAGGCCGAGCCCGCAGGCCGCCGCGAGTTCGCTCCGGGCCAGCGGCGCAAAGCGCAGCATCTCCACGGCCCAGGGCACATGCAGCGCCGCCAGCAGCAGCGCCAGGGCCAGCCCCACCACCACCCAGAGCGCGCGGTTGGGCCTGCGCAGCGTGACCCAGAACGGCTCGGTGGCCGAGCGGTTGGACAGGATCAGCGCCAGGTTGCCCACCACCAGCGTCGCGAAGGCCAGGGCGCGCGCCTCGGCTTCGGGCAGGCGGGGCGCGGCCCA
This sequence comes from Hydrogenophaga pseudoflava, assembly GCF_031020795.1. GTDB lineage: Bacteria > Pseudomonadota > Gammaproteobacteria > Burkholderiales > Burkholderiaceae_C > Hydrogenophaga > Hydrogenophaga pseudoflava_A. Next base: position 125,198 of record NZ_JAVHJP010000003.1, on the reverse strand, counting down.
GGCGAAGGCGCCCAGCACTGCGACCAGCACGCCCAGACCCTGCAGCAGGGCCAGCCACAGGGTGGCGCCGCCGAACAGTGGCGTGTGGACCTCGCGTGGCGGGCGCTGCATCAGGTCGCTTTCGGCCGGTTCGTTTTCGAAGGCGATCGAGCAGGCCGGGTCGATGATGAGTTCGAGCAGCGCGATGTGCATCGGGAACAGCAGGGCGGGCCATCCGAACAGCACCGGCAGCAGCGCCATGCCGGCAATCGGCACGTGCACCGCGAGGATGTAGGACATGGCCTTGCGCAGGTTGTCGAAGATGCGCCGCCCCAGGCGCACCGCGCGCACGATGGCCGCGAAGTCGTCGTCCACCAGCACCAGCGAGGCCGCCTCGCGCGCCACGTCGGTGCCGCGCAAGCCCATGGCCACGCCCACGTGTGCGGCACGCAGGGCGGGCGCGTCGTTCACGCCGTCGCCGGTCATGGCCACGATGTCGCCGCGCGCCTTGAGCGCCTGCACGATGCGCAGCTTCTGTTCCGGCGCGATGCGTGCGCACACGCTGACGTGCGTCATCCGTTCCTGCAACGCGGCATCGCCGAGCGATGCCATCTCGTCGCCCGAGAGCACGTCGTTCGCAGTGAGCGATGTGGCCAGTCCCGCCTGCCGCGCGATGGTCAGCGCGGTGGTGGGGTAATCGCCGGTGATCATGACCACGCGGATGCCTGCCGTACGGCACTCGGCAATCGCCGCCGGCACTTGCGGGCGCACGGGGTCGGCCAGACCCAGCAGGCCGACGAAGCTGAAGTCGAAATCGTGTTCGTTGGCGGGCCAGACCTCGCCCTCGAACCGGCCGCTGGCCACGGCCAGCACGCGCAGGCCCTGTGCGGCCAGCCCGTCCACCACCGCCGCGATGTGCGCCCGCTGGGTCGCATCGAGATGGCACAGGTCCATCACCGCTTCGGGGGCGCCCTTGGCGGCCACCGTCTGCGCGCCGCCGCTCGACGCCGCCCACACGTGCGACATGGCGCGCAGCGCCGGGCTCAGCGCGTAGGTCTGCACCAGCCGCCAGTCGTGGTGCAGGTGTTCGGTGTCAGCGAGGAAGCGCGCGCCCAGCTGGTGGAAGGCCTTCTCCATCGGGTCGAACGGCTCCACCACGCTGGCCAGGATCGAATACTCCACCAGCGTGTGGAAGGCCTCGGGCAGCGGCGCACTGCCCAGCGTGTCCAGCGCCAGGCGGTCGGGCAGCGCAGCGCCGCCTGCGGCCAGGTGGGTCACCGTCATGCGGTTGGCGGTCAGCGTGCCGGTCTTGTCGCTGCACAGCACCGTGGTGGCGCCCAGGGTCTCGATGGCGTTGATGCGCCGCGTGAGCACGCCTTCGCGCGACAGGCGGCGTGCGCCCAGCGCGGGGAACACGGTCATCACCACCGGGTATTCCTCGGGCAGCATGGCCATGGCCAGCGCGATGCCGGCCAGCGTGGCCTGCAGCCAGTCGCCGCGCGCCAGCCCGTGCACCAGCACCAGCGCCAGGCTGAGCAGCAGCGCCAGCAGGGCCAGCCTGCGCACCAGCGCGGTGGTCTGCCGCTGCAGCGGGGAGCGTTCGTTGTCCAGCGTGCCCAGCGCCAGGCCGATGCGGCCGATCTCGCTGCGCGCCCCCGTGGCCGTGACCCGGGCCAGCGCCTGCCCGCGCACGATCAGCGTGCCGGCGTACACCGTGGGCAGGTCGTCGCCGCCGGGTGCGGCCGCAGGAAGTTCGTCGGGCAGGGCGGCCCGCTTGGCCACCGGAACCGGCTCGCCCGTCAGCAGCGACTCGTCGGCCTGCACGCCATCGGCCGACAGCAGCAGGGCATCGGCCGGCACGCGGTCGCCCTCGCTCAGCTGCAGCAGGTCGCCGCGCACCACGTCGCAGCCGGCGATGCGCTGCACCACGCCGTCGCGCACCACCAGCGCACGGGGGCTGGTCAGGTCGCGCAGCGCCTCGATGGCACGCTCGGTCTTGCCCTCCTGGTACAGCGTCAGCCCCAGCGTGACGAGCACGAAGCCGAACAGCGTCAGCCCTTCCTGCAGGTCTCCGAAGGCCAGGTAGAGCGTGCCCGCGGCCAGCAGCAGCGCGAACATGGGCTCCTTCGCCGTGTCCCGCGCGATGGACAGCAGGCTGCGGCGCTGGCCGCCGGGCAGGGCGTTGGGGCCGTCCTCGGCCAGCCGCCGGGCGGCCGTGGCCGAGGAGAGGCCCTGGGCCGAACCGGCCGGTGTGTCCCGATCGGCGGGGTGGCTGGTCGGTGCGGGCATGCCCGAGCGTAGCGCAGCGGGCGTGTTCAGTGTCCCGGCGCAGACCGCACGGCTTCGCCCCGCACCGCCCGCGCCATCAGCGGCCACACGCTCTGGTGCGACTGCCGGAACCAGTCGAGGTGGCCGAGGTGGCGCAGGCCGAGGTCGCGCGGCTTGAGGCAGTGGGCCTGGCGCGGCGCGGCGGGCAGGGTGCGCAGCAGGTCGGCCACGGTGGCCGGGTTGGCGATGTCGTCGTCTTCGGCGTGCAGCACGGTCACAGGCGTGCGCACCTGGGCGTGGAAGTCGCGCTCGGGCTGGTGGCGCACGGCGTTGGTGGCGTAGCCGCCGCGCGCGCACCAGCGCGACCACTGCAGCGCCACGCCGGCCGGCAGGTTCTCGCCCAGGCCGAGCAGGGCGGTGGTGCCGTAGCCGGTGAGGCGGGTGCCCAGCGGCAGCACCAGCCGCATGCCGAAGTTGGCCTTCAGGCGGAAGCCGGGCCGCATGGCCTTGAACCAGCCGGTGGAGGCCGAGATGCCCACCAGCCGCGCCACACGGTGGTGGTTGGGCAGCAGGCCGATCATCTGCCCGCCCGCGCTGTGGCCGACGATGACGGCCTGCGCCGCGCCGGTGCGCGCGAGCAGCCAGTCCAGCGCCGCGACCTGGTCCTGCTGGCCCCAGTCGGCCAGGGTGGCGCGGCAGTCCTTGAGGCGCCCCTGCAGCGACAGGCCGATGCCCCGGTAGTCGAACACCAGCACGTCATGGCCTTGCGCGGCCAGCCAGCGCGCAAAGCGCAGGTAGAAGTGCTGCCGCACGCCGGTGGCCGGCGAGATGAGCACCGGCAGGCCGCCCGGTGCGCCGCCGCTGCGGGCGATGAAGTGGCCGCGCAGTCGCTGGCCGTCGGCGCAGGTGATGGACACGGTTTCGTCGGTGGGCTGGTGCGGAATGTTCATGGTTCGTCGGACTCCTGGGTGGTCTGCTGCACGTGTTGCAGCCAGCGGGCCACGGTGGCCAACTCGTCGGGGGTGAAACCGTTGGTCAGCCGGCGGTTGATGCGCTGCACGGCCGAGCGCAGCAGCGGCAGCTGTTCGCGCCCGGCGGGCAGCAGCCACACGCGCTGGGTGCGCGCGTCCTGCGGGCAGGCGGCGCGCCGCACCCAGCCCAGCGCCTCGGTGCGTTGCACCAGGCCCGTGGTGGCCGAGGGCGCGAGGTCCAGCTCCTGCGAGACCTCGCCCATGGTGCGACCGTCGCCGTTCTGCAGCACGAACAGCAGGCCGCCCTGCGCGGGCGACGGGGCGTGCTCGCTCTCGTGGGCCAGGCGCAGCTGCTCGGCGGCCACGAGCTGCTGCAGGCGGCGCTGGGCCGCGTTGAGCAGAAAGATGAGGCGGGGTGGTCGGACGGGTGGCATGCGGTGTCTGATTTGTTTCGCATGCGAAATATATCCGCCGCATGGCGCCGGCACCAGTGCGGGCTGTCGCCGCCGTGTCGGTCAGGCCTGCAACCGGGGGGTGATGAGCGCCGCCAGCCAGTGCATGAACACCTGCACACGCTGCGGCAGGTGGCGGCGGTGGGCATAGACCACGGAGACCGGCAGGGGGGCGGCGCGCCATTTCGGCAGCACCTCCACCAGCCGCCCGGCCTGCAGGTGGGCGCGCATGCCGGCCTCCGGCATCTGGACGATGCCCAGAGCGGCCAGGGCGGCGGCTTCGTAGGCGGCGGTGGTGTTGACGGTGAGCGCGCCGTCCATGGCCAGGGTGTGCACCGTGCCGTCGGTGTCCACGTATTCAAAGCCGTCGGTCCTGTTGCCCAGCGTGGGCACGTAGTGCACCAGGCGGTGCCGGCCCAGATCGGCCAGCGTGCGGGGTCTGCCGTGGGCCTGGAGGTAGGCGGGACTGGCCAGGTTGACCATGAGGTAGGCGCCCAGGGGCCGGGCGATCAGGCTGGAATCGGCCAGGTGGCCGACGCGCAGCACGCAGTCGAAGCCTTCGCGCACCAGGTCCACGCGGCGGTCCACCGACGAGAGCTCGATCTCCAGCGCCGGGTGCTCGGCCATGAAGCGCGGCAGCGCAGGGATGACGAGTTCCCGGGCCAGGGTCTGCGGCATGTCCACGCGCAGGCGCCCGCGCAGCGCGGCGGGTTCGGCCTGGAAGAGGCCGCGCAGCTCGTCGACGTCCGCCAGCAGGTCCAGCGCGCGTTCATAGACCACCTGCCCGTCCTGGGTGAGCTGCACGCGTCGCGTGGTCCGGTGCAGCAGGCGCGTGCCGAGTTCGGTCTCGGCCTCGCGCACGGCGGCGGACACGCTGGTGCGTGGCAGGCCCAGCTGTTCGGCGGCGGCGCTGAAGCTGGCCAGTTCGGCCACACGGGCAAAGATGCGCAGCGATTCGGTGAGGTGCATGGTGCCATCGATTGGTCTGAATTCCTGCACAGTCTAGCCAGATTAAAAGGGTTTATTCATTCAGGATCGATCAATAGACTGCGGGCCTGTTCCAACCCTGCCTTGAAAGGACCCTCCGCATGAACACCCGACCCATCGCCCTTGTCACCGGGGGCAGCCGAGGCCTCGGACGCAACGCCGCCCTGCAGATGGCGAGTCGTGGCTTTGACCTGATCGTCACCTACCGCCAGGGCGCGGCCGATGCCGGGACCCTGGTCGCCGAGCTGCAGGCGCGCGGGGCAACCGCGGTGGCCCTGCCGCTGGATCTGGGCGACAGCAGCGGCTTTGCCACATTCGCCGACGCGGTGCGCGCCGCGCTGCGGACCCACTGGCAACGTGAGACCTTTGACGCCCTGCTCAACAACGCTGGCAGCGGCGTGCACGCGTCGTTCGCCCAGACCACCGAGGCCCAGTTCGACGAGATGCTGCGCGTGCACCTCAAGGGCAGTTTCTTCCTCACCCAGGCGCTGCTACCGCTGATCGCCGACGGGGGCCGCATCCTCAACGTGTCCTCCGGGCTGGCGCGCTTCTCGCTGCCTGGCTACGCGGCCTACGCGGTCATGAAGGGCGGTGTCGAGGTGCTGACGCGCTACCTGGCGCTGGAACTGGGGCCACGCCGCATCACGGTCAACACCCTCGCGCCGGGCGCGATCGAGACCGACTTCGGCGGTGGCGCGGTGCGCGACAACGCGCAGCTCAACGCCATGATTGCGGGCCAGACCGCGCTCGGTCGCGTGGGCCGGCCGGACGACATCGGCCAGGTGATGGGCGCGCTCCTGTCGGGCGAGCTGGGCTGGGTCAATGGCCAGCGCATCGAAGCCTCGGGCGGCATCCACCTCTGAGGCACCGGTTCCGACCCGGTTCAGCGCGGATCCCGGGGCGGCGCCAGCAGCGCCTGTTTCTCCTGCCAGACCTTGCGCACGAAGGGGTCGGCAATCGTGTAGACGCCGTGGCTGGGCCGGATGATGAGCTGGGCGCCGACCATCTTGTCCACCACCTTCTGCACCTGCGAGGCGTCCACCGCGCTGCCGATGCGCTGGCTGTAGAAGGCCAGCGACTCGGCGCCGAACAGGCCCGAGACGCCTTGTTCGCCGCCTGCGGCGATGCGCTCGAACACCGCCTTGCCGAGTTCGCCCAGGTCGTCGAAGGCCTTGAGGTCGGCGTCGGCCGCGGCGCCGGCCAGGGTTGCGCAGATGATGTGCCAGGCGGTGTCCGCGTCGGTGCCTCGGGCCTGCTGCAGCTGGCGCAGGGCCTTGAGCAGTTCCTCCGGCCGGTGGCCCAGGGTCTGGAAGCCGTGCCACGCGGCGTCCAGGCTGGGCAGGACCAGGCCGGGCTGGGTGCCGATGCGCTCCAGCTGCCACTGCACGAAGTCCTTGCCGAGCACCTGGTAGGACGCCGAGAGCGCGCCCGCGAAGGGCTGCGAGCGCCGGGTCGTCATCTCGGCCAGCAGGGACTTGTGCGAACCGGTGCCGATGAAGAGGAAGCGGCCCGGCGTGCCCGGTTTTGCGTTGACGGCGTCGCGCGCCGCCTTGAGCGCGTGCAGCAGGGCCTGGCCTTCGTCGGTGCCCAGGGTCTGCTGCACCTCGTCGACGATGAGCACGACGTTGGCCCTGGTCTTCGCGACCAGCGCCTCGAAGGCCTGGGCGAGCGTGGTGCCGCCGGGCTCGCCGACCTTGTCCAGCTCGAAGCCGAAGCTGAGCCCGGCCGCGCCGACATTGAGCCCCTTGATGCGTTTGAGCAGGGACGAGCCTTTGGTCTGCAGCTGCTGCAGGGTCTGGCGCACCGCCTCGTGCACCAGGGCTGACGGGCTCTTGGCCGGATCGGCCCAGAGGTCCACATAGATCACCAGCGCGCCCCGGGCCTCCAGCGCAGGGATCAGATCCTGGCGCAGGAAGGTGGTCTTGCCCACCCGGCGGATGCCCGAAAGGAACACGCCCGACCGCGTGCTTTCGTCCAGCGGGCCGGGGTTGAGCAGTTGCCCGGCCATCTGGCCGGCGTAGCTTTCGCGGTGGAAGAGGCCGTCGCTGGTCATTTCCTGATGTTAGCTGATTTGGATAATTATCTGAACTGGATAAAACAGGATGAACGTAGAGGGCCGCACCCGGCGCTGCGGCCAGTGGCTCAGCGCGGTGTGTCGCTGAACGGACCCAGCCAGGCCCGCAGGTAGGGCAGCAGGCGGTCCTTCATGGGCTTGTGCTGGTGCAGGGCGCAGAAGTGCAGCGCCAGGGTCTGCACCACCAGGGCCTGCAGGCCTTCGACCAGCAGTTCCACCGGCACGTCCCGGCGGAAGTCGCCGGTGGCCAGCCAAGGGCCCCAGACCTGGCCCATGCGCTCGAAGGTGGTGGCGATGGGGCCGATCTCTTCCATCGCAGCCGCACCCGAACGGCGCAGGATCACGTCGAACACGTAACGCTCCAACGCCATCAGTTCCAGCAGTGGCATCAGGCGCCGTGCGAGCTGTTCGGCGTTGCGGGGCGGGGCGGCGGCGGCCATGCGGTCGAGCTGGGCGTTGATGCGCTCGCCGATGAGCAGGTCCATCAGCTCGTCCTTGTCGGTGAAGTGGGCGAAGAAGGTGCCCTTGGCGACTCCGGCGCGCTGCACCACCTCGTCGATGCGCAAGGCCTCGAAGCCTTTTTCGTTCACCAGGGCCTGGGCCACCTCGGTCAGGCGGGCCCGCGTTTCAAGGGTTCTCTGCTGGACGGCTTTGCGCATGGCAGGACTGTGCCGCAGGCGTTGACCGCAGTCAAATTTAAATTGACCATGGTCAATACTTGTGATTGAATTTGACCATGGTCAATTTCAAAGGAGATCACCCATGACCCGCATCCTGGTTCTCGACGGCCACCCGGCGCCGGCCTCCCTCTGCCGCTCGCTCGCCCAGCGCTACGCCGACGCGGCGCGCGAGGCCGGGCACGATTTGCGCGTGGTCCACCTGCACGACCTGGACTTCGACGCCGATTTCGGACGGGCTGGCTACGAGACCACCAAGCCGCTGGAGCCCGCGCTGCAGCAGTTCCTGGACGACCTCGCGTGGTGTGGTCACTTCGTGCTGGTCACGCCGATGTGGTGGGGCGGCCTGCCGGCCAAGCTCAAGGGCCTGTTCGACCGCTCGCTGCTGCCCGGCCAGGCTTTCGACACGCGCCACCCGAGCTGGACCGGCATGCCCCGGCCGCTGCTGACGGGGCGCAGCGCGCACGTGGTGGTGACCTCCGACACGCCCCCGCTGTTCCTGCGCCTGCTCTACCGCAACGCGCTGATCTGGCAGCTGCGCGGGCAGATCCTGCACTTCGTGGGCATGCGGCCCGCCCGGTTCACCCTGTTCGCACCCGCCAGCCATCCCAAGCCGGGCCGGGTGCAGCGCTGGCTGGAGGCGGTGGGGAGGCTGGGCGCACGCGGGGGCTGAACCAGGGCGCGACCGCCGTCAGCGCCTCCTGCCCGCCGGAGACTTCTCCGAGCCGACCGCCCACTGCGCCGCGCTGCCCAGCAGGTGTTCGCGGAACACCTGCGCGATCGGTGAGAGCTGCTTGGCCCGCGGGTGCACCAGGTGCCACTGCGAGCGGATCGGAAAGCCGCTGACCGGCAGCAGCACCAGATCGCGGCCGATTTCCTCGGCCTTGAGCGCGTGGCGCGAAACGATGCCCACACCCAGGTGACCGGCCACGGCTTCCTTCAGCGCCTCGTTGCTGCCCAGTTCCAGTGTGAGCGCGGGCGCGAAGCCAGCGGCGGCCAGGTGGCGGTCGGTGGCCAACCGCGTGCCCGAGCCGCGCTCGCGTAGGATGAAGCGCTCGCCCGACAGCGCCGGCAGCGTCACGCGCTGGCGCTGGGCGAGCGGGTGGCTGGCGGGAGCGATCAGGTGCAGCGGGTTGTCCAGGAACACCTGGTCTTCCAGGTCCATGTCGGCCGGCGGCTGGGACATGACGTAGAGGTCGTCGCGGTTCTCCCGCAGGCGCTGCACCACACCGTCGCGGTTGAGCACCTCCAGCGCGATGTCGATGCTCGGATGCTGCTCGCAGAAACCTCCCAGCAGCCGCGGCACGAAGTACTTGGCGGTGCTGACCACCGCCACGCTCAGGCGCCCGCGGGTGAGGCCCTTCATGGCGCTGACCTGCTGGCCGAAACGCTCCCATTCGCCGGCGACGGCGCGTGCCGTCTGCGCCAGCGCCCGGCCGGCCTCGGTCAGGAAGACCTTGCGGCCGATCACCTCGTACAGCGGCAGACCCACCGATTCGGTGATCTCGCGCAGTTGCATGGACGCGGTGGGCTGCGTCACGTGCAGGGCGCGCGCGGCGGCGCTGACGCTGCCGGTGTCGGCCAGCGCCAGGAACAGGCGCATCTGACGGAAGGTGATATTCATAGATTTTTATCTATGTTGTGCTGCACAAAAAACGATTTTACGGAATGCATCCGGATCTCCACAATCCCGGCCCAGGACAAGGACATTCCATGAATCTGAACAACCTGGTCGATCCGGCCATCCTGTTTTTTGTGGTCGGCGTGATGGCCGGCCTGGTGCGCTCGAACCTGGAGATCCCGCCCGCGATCTCCCGCTTCCTCTCCATGTACCTGCTGATGGCCCTGGGCCTCAAGGGTGGGTTCGCGCTCGCGGCCTCTGGCCTGAACACCCAGGTGGTCGCGGGCCTGGGCATTGCCGTGGTGCTGGCGGTGGTGGTGCCGCTGATCGGCTACACGCTGCTGCGGCGCTGGGTCTCCGGCTTCGACGCGGCCGCGCTGGCGGCCACCTACGGTTCGGTCAGTGCGGTGACCTTCATCACCGCCACCGGCCATCTGGACCGCATCGGGCTGCCCTACGGCGGCCACATGGCGGCGGCCATGGCCCTGATGGAGTCGCCGGCCATCGTGCTGGCGGTGCTGATGGCCAACCGGCTGCGCCAGCAGCAGACCGCGCCGGCCGGTCTGGTGGTGGGCGGCGGCGGCGCGGCGGTGCTGGCCGGGCCGACCGGTGGTGGCGGGTCCACCGACTGGCGCAAGCTGCTGCACGAATCCTTCACCGACGGCTCGCAGCTGCTGCTGATCGGCGCCATGGCGGTGGGTCTGATGACCGGCGAGGCCGGGCGCGAGGCCATGCAGCCGTTCTCGGGCGACCTGTTCAAGGGCATGCTGGCCTTTTTCCTGCTCGACATGGGCCTGATGGCCGCGCGCAACCTGCCAGGTCTGCGGGGCCGCTCGCCGGTGCTGCTGGCCTATGGTGTGCTGGCGCCGCTGCTGCACGCCTCGCTGGCCTGGGCGCTGGCCCGCACCGCCGGTCTGCAGGCGGGTGACACGGCGTTGTTGATGACGCTGGCGGCCAGTGCGTCCTACATCGCCGTGCCGGCGGTGGTGCGCTACGCGATCCCCGAGGCCAACCCGTCGCTGTACTTCGGCCTCTCGCTGGGGCTGACCTTTCCGCTCAACCTGCTGCTGGGCATTCCGCTGTACACGCACCTGGCCACCACGCTGCCCTGAGCAGCGGCGGCCGCGGAGGACGCGGCCTTTCGATGGCGTGTTGTCCTACACGCGCATGCGGCGGCTTCCGATGGGGCCGGAGGGGCCGCAAAAATCAGAATGGGTTCACTCGGCAGGGAAGAGGACCGACCCGCCAGAGTCCTTCCAACCACGCTCCGCCGGAGCTTCGAGAAAAGGAACCCACCATGAACAAGCGCAACCTCCCCCGCATCGCGCTGCTGGCTGCAGCGGTCGGCCTGGCCTCTGCCGCTGGCGCCCAGACAGTCGACAACTGGACCAGCGGCGACGGCTCACTGCCCTGGCGCAACGGCACGAACGAGCTGTGCTGGCGAAACAGCAGCTGGACCCCGGCCACGGCCCATCCGGACTGCGACGGTGCCCTCAAGCCGGAGCCCGCACCCGCACCGGTCGCACAGGCCCCGGTGCCTGCGCCGGCACCGGCGCCAGCCCCCGCGCCAGCGCCCGCACCCGCGCCCGTCCGGTCGTTGTCGTTCCAGGCCGAGACCCTGTTCGACTTCGACAAGTCGGTCATCAAGCCGGCCGGCAAGGCCGCGCTCGACGGCCTGGTGGGTGAGCTCTCGAAGGTGAATGTCGAGACCATCATCGCGGTGGGCCACACGGACGCCATCGGCAGCGAGGCCTACAACCAGAAGCTCTCGCTGCGCCGTGTCGAGGCGGTGAAGGCCTACCTGGTCAGCAAGGGTGTGCCGAGCGAGCAGATCAGGACCGAAGGCCGTGGCGAGTCGCAGCCCGTGGCCTCCAACCAGACGCGCGAAGGCCGCGCCCAGAACCGCCGCGTGGAAATCGAGGTGGTGGGCACCCAGAGGCCATAAAGGCCCGGGGCGTCAGGTCTCCGCCCGCAGCGTGAAGCAGAAGCGGGCACCCTGACCGGGCGCCGCCTGCACGGTGATGCGGCCACCGTGCCGGTCGACGATGCGCCGCACCGTCGCCAGGCCCACCCCGGTGCCTTGGAATTCGCTGGGGCGGTGCAGGCGCTGGAACGGTTCGAACAGGTGGCCAGCCTTGGCCATGTCGAAGCCGGCACCGTTGTCGCTCACGCAGAAACCGGTCAGTCCGCCGACCGTGTCGCGGCGAAAGCCGATGTGCGCCTGCGCCGTCTTGGCGCTGTATTTCCAGGCGTTGTCCAGCAGGTTGACCAGCAGGGCTTCGGCCAGGGCGGCGTCGCAGTCGGCCTCCAGGCCGGGCTCGACGTCCACCACCACCCGCCGCGCCGGTTCTGAGGCGGCCAGCTCCGCCAGGCGCCGACTGGCAATGGCGGAGAGGTCGACCCGGGTCCGCTCCAGCGGCTTGTTGGTGTGGCGGGAGAGGGCCAGCAACCCTTCGATGAGTTCGCTCATGCGGCGCGTGCCTTCCTGAATGCGCTGCAGGTGAGTCCGCCCTTCGTCGCCAAGCGGTTCCGCGAACTCGTCCCGCAGGATCTGGACGAACCCGTTCACCGTGCGCAGCGGCGCGCGCAGGTCGTGGGTGACCGCGGCGGCGAAAGAATTGAGTTCCCGGTTGGCTGCACTGAGCTCGGCGGTGCGCTCGACCACGCGCTGCTCCAGCTCCGTGTTGAGGCGGCGGATTTCCCGCGCGGCGTGTTCGCGCTCGGTCAGGTCCTGCACATAGGACACACGGCGCGCGGGTTGGCCGTTGGGATCGCGCAGCACCGTGAGGTCGATGAGCACCGGGAAGATGCGCCCGTCGCGGGCGATGTGCTCGGTCTCGAAGACGATGTGGCCGTCTTCGTACGCCTTTTCCATGGCGGCGTACAGGTTGCTCATCGCGCGCTCGGGGTACAGGCGCGACACCGGCAGGCCAGTCAGCTCCTGGGCGGTGTAGCCCCGCTGCTGGGCGAAGGCGGGATTGGCTGCGATGAGGGTTTCGGTCCTCACGTCGGAAATCACCAGCCCGACCTCGCTGTGCTCGAAGGCCTCGGCCCACAGGCGCAGGCCGGCTTCGGCGCGGCGGCGTTCGGTGAGGTCCTGAAAGGACACCAGCATGCCGTCGGGCAGGGCAATGCCGCCAGCCTCGACGATGCGGACGCTGCCGTCAAAGCAGCGCAACGGATATTCGGTGGGCGGGAGCGCCAGGGGCGATTTGCCGATGTGTGGCAAAGCCCGTTGCCAGCGTTCGCGGGCCGCTTCCCGGGCCGGCCCCTCCGGGAAGGCCTGCACGAACCACTGGTCGACGTGGGGCACGTGCCGGGCTTCGTAGCCCAGCAGCTGCGTGAAGCGGGCGTTGAGCAGCAGCACCTTGCCGTCTGCAGCCATGAAGGCCATCGCCACGGGGGCATGGTCGAACAGCATCTGGAAGCGCTCGCGGCTTTCGCCCAGCGCATTCACCAGGCGGGCCATGGAGCGGGCGAACACGGCGACCTCGCCGTCACCCTCCACTTCCGGCAAGGTCTCCAGCGGGCGGCCGACGTCCAGGTCGGCCACCGCCTGGCTCAGGCGCTCCATGGGTCGCAGCTTGCGGCCCATGGCCCACCAGATGACCCAGGAGAACAGCAGCGCAGACACCAGGCCCACGGCGAGCGCCCGCCAGCCCAGGCGCCGTGCGTCTGCAAAGGCGCTCGCTTCGTCCAGCCGGACCAGCACCGCCCAGCCCAGGCCGGGAAAAGGGTGGGTGCCCAGAGCCGGAGCGGCTGCGGTGAGGTAGCGCCGGCCATCGGGCCAGGTTTCGATGGCGGTGGCCACCCGGCCCGCCTTGGTGCTTCTGAGCACCGCGAGCGACGACAGGTTGGTCGCGGAGCGGGCGGGCAGGGTGGGGCTGCCCACGATGACTTCGCCGTCCCGGTTGACCAGCAGCATTTCCAGCCCCTGAATGTCCAGCTGGTCCAGCAGCTGGTGGCGCAGCTGGTAGGCCCAGTCCAGACTGAGGTGGGTGGCCAGCACGCCGATGAACCGGCCTTCCCGGTCGTGCAGGGGCAGGGAGATGTCCATCAGCCGCAGCGGCAGCTCATCCAGCTCCGGCGGTGGCAGCAGCTTGCCCAGCAGCACCGCGTCGTGGATGTCCTCCTGGTGCAGTCGCTGCCGGCCTCCGAGGAACCACGAGCGCTGCGACACGTCCGCGCCATTGATGCGCGGCTCGGTGCTCGCCACGATGCGGCCTTGTGTGTCGGTGATGCCGATCCAGGCGTAGAAGGGGTAGATGGCTTTCTTGGTCAGCAGCAAGGCCTGCTTGTCCTGCGGGGCCCGTTGCGGGTCGCGCAGCCGGTCCAGGCTCGCAATGAAGCGCAGTTCGGTGGTGCGCGCGTTCATGTCCTGGTCGAGCTGGGAGGCCATGCGCGTGACCAGGATGCGCTGCAGCATGAACTGGTCGGCTTCGATCTGCTTTTGCACCAGGTGCGTGGTCAGTAGCACATAGCCCGCTGCACTGGCCACGGCCAGCCCACCGATGAGCAGCACCAGCTGAAGCCGAAGACTGTTGCGCAAACCAGAAGACACGATGAAGGAGTGGGGGCGGTGACACCGCCGTGGTCGGGGTGGTCTTGATAGCAGGGAGCCCGTTGTACAGGATGTGGCTCGAAACCCCTGGGGGGCCCCCGTCAGAATTGACGTTTGCAGACGGGTTATTTCAGCGCGCGGCGCCGGATTCGACCAGCTTCACGACGGCCCACAACACCCGGTTGGCCGGCGTGGGTACGCCCAGGGCCTGGCCGCGCCGCAGCACGTAGCCGTTGAGGTGGTCGATCTCGCTGGGTTTGCCGCGCATCAGGTCCTGGGCGGTGGACGAGTACTGCGTCGGCATGGTCTCGGCGATTCGGCGCACGGCCGCGTCCACGTCGCCGGGCAGGGTCACGCCGTCGGCCGCGGCCACCGCGCGGCATTCGGCCACCACGTCGCACATGATGTCCTGCACCCCGGGCCGCTGCACCAGTTCGCCGTAGGCGATGCGGCCCACGGCCGACAGCGCGTTGTAGGCGCAGTTGAGGATGAGCTTGGCCCAGAGCGCGCCGCGCACGTTGTCGCTCACCTCGGTGGGCACGCCCGCGGCGCCCAGGGCCTGGGCCACCGCATGGCTGGCGGGTGACGGTTCGATGACGAGTTCGCCGCGCCCGTGGTGGCGCAGATGGCCGGGGCCGGCCATCTCGGTGGCCACATAGACCACGGCGGCGGCCACCGCCGCGCCCGGCAGCACGGCGCGCAGGCGGTCCGCGTTGTCCACGCCGTTCTGCAGGCACAGCACCAGGGCGCCGGGTTGGAGGTGCTCGCGCATCTGCGCGCCCGCGTGTTCGGTGTCGGGCGACTTGACCGCGAACAGCACCAGGTCGGCGCCGGCCACGGCCGAGGCCTCGGTGCTGGCCGCGACTTTCACCGTTTCGTCGAAGGTCTGGGTCTGCATGCGCAGGCCCTGCGCGTCGAACACCTGCACGTGTTGCTGCCGGCCGACGAGGGTGACGCGGTGGCCGGCGCGCGCCAGCATGCCGCCGTAGTAACAGCCGACCGCGCCGGCACCCAGCACGGCGACCTGGAGCGGGTGGGTCGGCGCGTTCATGCTCAGATCGCCAGGAGCTTGCAGATGGCCGCGATGTGGGCCGGCGTCGGCTTCTCAGGCGGCATCTCGTCCTCGGCCGCACTGGCGTCCTCGTGCGCCTGGATGGCCGCCACCAGCGCGTACTGGTTGTCCCAGGTCAGGGTCTTGCCCTCGGGGCACATGTCGCGCAGGGTGCCGAACCAGTAGTAGCCGTCCTTGCCGCCAAAGAGCTTGTCGATGCCGGCGGCGTCGCCGGACTTGAGGCCGGCGCCGCTGAGGATGAGCTTGAGCTTGTGGTGTGAGACGGCGTAGTGCATGAAAAAAGAGGTCGGGGAAGGGGAGGGCCGGGATTGTACGGAGGGCCAGCGGGTGGACGGCTGGCATCCGCCTTGCTACAACGGACACCGGGTGACGGCAGCGGCCTCGCGCCACTGCCGCCGGTTCGCCCCCAGGGGCTTTCACCACAGGACCAGTCCATGTCCGCAGACGTTCCCATGCCATCCGGCGAGGCCCCGGCCTTGGCCCAGACGCCGCACCCGCGCCACATCCGGCTCACCTCGCACTCGGGCGGCTTCGGCGCCCTGCCGATCCAGTGGGGCGCGGCCACAGCGCGCGAACGCGGGCCGGTGGTGGGCACCACCACCAACCGCGCGCACCGCAACGTGATCGGCACCCACAGTGGCAGCTACAGCGTCTACCGTGCGCTGGCGGTGGCGGCCGGCGCCCTCAAACGGGAGCACAGGGCCGACCTGACCAACACCGCACCCACCGACGTGGTCGGCCCCTACCCGCAGTGGGCCGAGCCGGGCAAGATCGTCAGCCTCGACCCCTGGGGCGCCGAGGTGGCCGACGTCTATGCGCAGGAACTGGCCGCCGGCTACGACATCCGCCCGACGATCGCCATCACCAAGGCCCACGTGCTGCTGCCGGAGGTGATCGACGCGCTGCAGAAAGGGCGCCTGAAACCCGACGGCCAGCTGCTCACGGCCGGCGGCGCGGCCGTGGTGACCAAGGTGGCGGTGGAGCCGGTGTGGTACCTGCCCGGCGTGGCGAAACGCTTCGGCTGCAGCGAGGCCGACCTGCGCCGCGTGCTGTTCGAGGAGACCGGCGGCATGTACCCGGAACTGGTCACGCGCTCGGACCTCGAAGTCTTCCTTCCCCCCATCGGCGGGCAGACGCTCTACATCTTCGGCCACCCGCGCGACCTGGCCAATCCGGCCGTGACCCTGACCGCGCGCGTGCACGACGAGTGCAACGGCTCGGACGTGTTCGGCTCCGACATCTGCACCTGCCGGCCCTACCTGACGCACGCCATCGAGGAATGCATCCAGGGCGCGCAACGGGGTGGTGTGGGCCTGGTGGCCTACTCGCGCAAGGAGGGCCGCGCGCTGGGCGAGGTGACCAAGTTCCTGGTCTACAACGCGCGCAAGCGCCAGGTGGGCGGCGACACGGCCGACCAGTACTTCGCGCGCACCGAATGCGTGGCCGGCGTGCAGGACATGCGCTTCCAGGAGCTCATGCCCGACGTGCTGCACTGGCTGGGCATCACGAAGATCCACCGGCTGGTGTCGATGAGCAACATGAAGTACGACGCCATCACCGGCTCGGGCATCGAGGTGGGCGAGCGCATCAACATCCCCGACGAGCTGATCCCGGCCGACGCGCGGGTGGAGATGGACGCCAAGATGGCGGCCGGCTACTTCACCCCCGGTGCCGTGCCCGATGCCGAAGAACTGAAAAAGGCCAAGGGCCGGGCGCTGGGGGCATGACGGTGCCCGACCCGTCCACCCCCACCGGTGCGGCCCGTGTGCTGCGTTCCACCGCGGCCGTCCGTTCCCGTGCGCGGCAGTTGCTGGCGCGGGCACGCGCAGGCGCTTCGGAGCACTTTGTGGTGCACGATGCCGCACTCGTGGGTGCCGCGCGCACCGTGGCCGCGCTCACGCGCGAGCGCTACCCCGACGGCCGCATTCCGTACCACAGCCGCTGGCGGCACTTCGAGGCCGGCGGCGTGGACCGGCGTGCCATGCTCGACCACGCCCTGGGTGCGGTGACAGCCGCCGAGCGTGCCCGGGCACAGATCGACCTGGTGCTGGTCAGCGTGCTGCTGGACGCCGGGGCGGGCGCCGACTGGTCCTACCTGGAAACCGCCAGCGGCCAGCGCTTCGCGCGCTCCGAAGGACTGGGGGTGGCGAGCTTTCACGCGTTCATGCAGGGCCTGTTCTCCAGCGATTCGAAGCAGCCGTTCCGTGTGGACGCGGCCGGTCTTCGGGCGGTCACAGCCGGCCGGCTGGCGCAGGCGTTCCAGGTCGGCCCCGCCAACCCCCTGGTGGGGCTGGACGGCCGGGCCGCGCTGCTGCGCCGGCTGGGCGAGGTGCTGGGCACGCAGCCGGCGGTGTTTGGGCCGCAGGGGAGGCCCGGAGGCCTGTTCGATGCACTGACCGCGCAGGGGGGCGGCGCGGTGGCTGCGCACGACATCCTGGTGCTGCTGCTGGGCGCACTGTCCGGCATCTGGCCCGCGCAGAACACCATAGCCGGCGAGCCGCTGGGCGACTGCTGGCGCCACCCCGCCGTGGCGGGCGAGGGGCCGACGGCGGGCTGGATGCCGTTCCACAAGCTCTCGCAGTGGCTCACCTACTCGCTGCTCGAACCCTTCGAGTGGGGGGGCCTTCGCGTGACAGGGCTCGACGCGCTGACCGGCCTGCCGGAATACCGCAACGGCGGCCTGCTGATCGACGCCGGTGTGCTGGAGCCCCTGCCGGCCGGCTGGGCCACGCACCCCTGGCAGGCGGGCGATGCCTTCATCGTCGAATGGCGTGCACTCACCGTGGCGCTGTTGGACGAGCTCGCGCCCCTGGTGCGCGCCGAGCTGGGTCTGAGCGAACAGGTCATGCCGCTGGCCTGCGTGCTCGAAGGCGGCACCTGGGCCGCGGGCCGTGTGCTGGCGCAGCGCCTGCGCGGCGGTCTGCCACCTCTGAATATCGTCAGCGACGGCACGGTTTTCTGATTCCTTTCCATCACCTTCACACAAGGCCCCCACCATGAGCAACGTCCACGTCGTGAACCACCCGCTGGTGCAGCACAAGCTCACGCTCATGCGCAGCAGGACGGCCAGCACCAACAGCTTCCGCCGGCTGCTGAACGAGCTGTCCATGCTCATGACCTACGAGGTCACGCGCGACATGCCCATGCAGGACCTGTTGGTGGAAACGCCGCTGGAGACCATGACCGGCCAGGTCATCGACGGCAAGAAGCTGGTCTTCGTCTCCATCCTGCGCGCGGGCAACGGCATCCTGGACGGCATGCTCAGCGTGGTGCCGGGCGCGCGCGTGGGCCACATCGGCCTCTACCGCGACCCCAAGACCCTGACCGCGGTGGAGTACTACTTCAAGATGCCGACCGAGATGCACGAGCGCGACGCCATCGTGGTGGACCCGATGCTGGCCACCGGCCACTCGGCCATCGCCGCCATCGACCGGCTCAAGGAGTGCAACCCGAAGTCCATCAAGTTCGTCTGCCTGCTGACTTGCCCCGAAGGCCTGGCCGCGATGGAGAAAGCCCACCCGGACGTGCCCATCTACACCGCGGCCATCGACCGTCAGCTCAACGAGCACGGCTACATCCTGCCCGGTCTGGGCGACGCGGGCGACCGCATCTTCGGCACACAATGAAGCCATGCCCACCATCCAGACCTTGCTGATGTTCGCCACCGCTGCGCTCGCGCTGGCGGTGATCCCCGGCCCCACCATGCTGCTGGCGCTGTCCAACGGCATGGGAGGTGGCCTGCGGCGCGCGGCCTGGGGCATCGGCGGTGCGACGCTGGGAAGTGCAGCGGTGATCTCCGTCGTCGCCATCGGCCTGGGTTCGTTGATGCTGGCCTCGGCCTGGCTGTTCGATGCCGTGCGCACGGTCGGCGTGCTCTACCTGCTGTGGCTGGCGGTGCAGCTATGGCGCAGCCCGGTGGCCGATGTGCAGGCCACGCTGGCCCAGGTGCCGGGGCGAGAGGTGCAGGGCCGCGCGGCCTTCACCCGCAGTCTGACGGTGGCCCTCTCCAACCCCAAGGCGCTGCTGTTCTTCGCCGCCTTCCTGCCGCAGTTCGTGGACTCGGTGCAGGCGCTGGCGCCGCAGTACGCCCTGCTGGGCGCTCTGTTCGTGACCATCGACGCGCTGGTGATGGTGGCCTACGCGCTGGCCGGGCGGCAGGCGGTGCGCTGGCTGTCGCAGGCCGGCCTGCGCTGGCTCCACCGGGGCTGCGCGGTGGGCATGGGCCTGCTGGCCCTGCTGCTGGCCAGCTATCGCCGCCATGCGGCCTGACGGAAGACCGACATGCTCGACCTGCTGATCACCCACGCCAGCCTGCCCGACGGCCGTACCGGCATGTCGGTCGCGGTGCAGGGCGGTCGCATCGTGGAGGTGACCGAGGGCCTGCAGGCGCCCGCGCACGAGACCGTGGACGCCACCGGCCTGCTGCTGAGTCCGCCGTTCTGCGACCCCCACTTCCACATGGACGCGACGCTCAGCTATGGCCTGCCGCGCGTGAACCAGAGCGGCACCCTGCTCGAAGGCATCGCGCTCTGGGGCGAGCTCAAGCCGCTGCTGACCGAAGAGGCCCTGGTCGACCGCGCGCTGGCCTACTGCGACTGGGCGGCGGCCAAAGGCCTGCTGGCGATCCGCAGCCACGTGGACACCAGCGACCCCAGCCTGCTGCCGGTGCGGGCGATGCTGGAGGTGAAGAAGCGCGTGGCGCCTTACCTGGACCTGCAGCTGGTGGCGTTCCCGCAGGATGGTGTGCTGCGTTCGCCCGGCGGACTGGACAAGCTCAAGCGCGCGCTGGACCTCGGCGTGGACGTGGTCGGCGGCATCCCGCACTTCGAACGCACCATGGCCGATGGCGCGGCCAGCGTGAAGCTGCTCTGCGAACTCGCGGCCGAACGTGGTCTGCCGGTGGACATGCACTGCGACGAGAGCGACGACCCGCTGTCCCGCCACATCGAGACCCTGGCCTTCGAGACGCAGCGTCTGGGCCTGCAGGGCCGGGTCAACGGCTCGCACCTCACCTCCATGCACAGCATGGACAACTACTACGTGAGCAAGCTGATCCCGCTGATCGCCGAGGCCGGCGTGAGCGCGGTGGCCAACCCGCTGATCAACATCACGCTGCAGGGCCGGCACGACACCTACCCCAAACGCCGCGGCATGACGCGCGTGCCCGAGCTGATGGCGGCCGGCGTCACGGTGGCCTTCGGCCACGACTGCGTGATGGACCCCTGGTACTCGCTGGGCAGCGGCGACATGCTGGAGGTGGCGCACATGGGCCTGCACGTGGCGCAGATGACCAGCCAGGCCGGCATGCGCCAGTGCTTCGACGCCGTGACGGTGAACGCGGCGAGGGTGATGGGCCTGACAGGCTATGGCATTGACGCGGGGCAGGACGCGAGCTTCGTGCTGCTGCAGGCGCGCGACCCGGTGGAGGCGATCCGCCTGCGCGCGACGCGGCTGAAGGTGTGGCGCAAGGGCAAGCTGCTGGCGCAGACCGCGCCCACCGAGGCGCAGCTCTCGCTGCCCGGCCGGCCGGGCCGCACCGCGTTCATGCCGCCGCGAGCAGCCGGCGGCTGAGTTCCCCGTCGTCCACCCCGGCCACCTCCACCCGCTTGGTGCGGCCGGACGCGCCGAGCTCGATGCTGATGGCCGACCTGGGTACGCCGAACACCTCGGAGAGAAAGCCGATCAGGGCCTTGTTGGCCGCACCGTCGACCGGTGGCGCCTTCAGCTGGATCTTGGGCTTGCCGTCGTGCAGGCCGACGCACTGGGTCTGCTTGGCGCCGGGCTGGCAGTAGACGACGATGCGGCCCATGGGGGAGATCAGCTCTTCTTCACGAACTCGGACTTGAGCTGCATCGCACCAAAGCCCTCGATTTTGCAGTCGATGTCGTGGTCGCCCTCGACCAGGCGGATGTTCTTGACCTTGGTGCCGACCTTGATGACGGCCGACGAGCCCTTGAGCTTGAGGTCCTTGACCAGTGTCACGCTGTCGCCGTCGGCCAGCAGATTGCCGAACGCGTCCTTCCAGACCCTGGCTTCTTCTGCGGGTTCGTCATCGCCGGCCTTGTTCCACTCATGGGCACATTCGGGGCAGATGTAGAGCGCACCATCCTCGTAGGTGAACTCGGACTGGCATTTCGGGCAGCGGGGCAGGGTCATGGTGTGGAGGGCGTGGGAGCCGAACAGCGCCTGGGCGCAAAGGCCGACACTGTACCCCTACGGGTTGTAGCCCCCACGCTCCGCCGCCGATGTGTTCAGGAGGCCTCCTGGATGCGCCACTCGGTCTGACGGTCGGCCGCGTCCTGATCGCGGAACTGGCGCGGCGACTGGCCGGTGGTGCGCTTGAACACCTTGGAAAAGCCGAACGCGTCCTGGTAGCCCACGGCCTGCGCCACGTGCTCCAGCGTCTGCCGTGTCTCGGCCAGCAGCTGCATGGCCTTCTGCATGCGCAGGCTGCGCAGGTGGTTCAGCGGCGTGTCGCCCATGGCACTGCGGAAGCGCTCGGCCAGCGCCGAACGCGACAGGCCCACCTGCTGGCCCAGCTCGTCCAGCGTCCAGCCGTGGCCGAGGTTGCCGTGCATGAGGGTCAGCACCTGGCGGATCGGCCGGTCGGCGATGGCGTGGGTCCAGCCGGGCACGCCGGGGTTCTCGCGCGCGGCGATCTCGCGCAGCGCGAAGGCGAACAGCGCGTCCAGCAGACCGTGGGTGGCCGAGGTCGCGCCCAGCGCCTGGTCGCCCAGCTCACGGTCCAGCAGACCGAGCGTGAGCGGCACGGCCGACAGCTGCGGCAGGCTGTGGCCGCGCACCACGAACCACGGCGGCAGGCTGCGCAGGAAAGGGTGCAGCGGGTCGTGCCAGAGCTGGTAGGCGGCGCTGATGACCTGGGTGGGCGCGGCGGGGTCGTGGGGCGCCCGGCTGTCCGGGGCGGTATCGGCCAGGCCTCCGCCCACAAAGCGCGCGATCGGCACCGTGGTGCTGCGCGCCGGCGGCTCGCGGTCCAGCGAGAGCAGGTGCACGCAGCCGCGTGCCATGAGCACCAGGTCGCCGGTCTGCAGCTCCAGCGGCTCGTCCAGGTTGGGTGCGTGCACGAAGGCCCGGCCCCGCGTGACCGCGTGCAGGCCGAAGCTGCGGTCGCAAGGAAAGCGCAGCGCGGCTTCGGGGCTGAGTGCGTGCAGGTCGAGCAGGCGGCGCCGCAACCCGGCGACATGGAGGATGTCGGAGAGTATGTCCATGAGAGGAGATTCTATGTACTATCAGACATGAATGGCGGAATTTCATGCATTCCAGTTCTTTCGGATCGGGAACACACTGGAGGCCTTCGCAACACCCACAGGAGATTCCAGATGACCACCACCCTCGTGACCGGCGCCAGCGGCCAGATCGGTTCCGCCCTTGTTGACCTGCTGTCGGCCCAGGGCCAGACCGTGCGCCGCGCCACCAGCCGCACCCCCTCCCAAGCCGGTGAGGTGCAGGTCAACCTCGCCACTGGCGAAGGCTTGGCCGCTGCGCTGACCGGCGTCGACCAGCTGTTTCTGATGTGCCCCCCCGGCTTCGCCAACCAGCACGAGCTGCTGATCCCCGCCATTGACGCCGCCAAGGCCGCTGGCGTGCGCAAGGTGCTGCTGCTCTCCGCGATGGGCGCCAACGCCGACGACAGCATCCCGCTGCGCCGCGCCGAGCTGCACCTGGAGCGCTCGGGCCTGGCCTGGAACGTGATCCGCCCCAACTGGTTCATGCAGAACTTCCACACCTTCTGGCTGCACGGCATCCAGACCCAGGGCCAGATCTTCCTGCCGGTGGGCGCCGCCAAAGGCAGCTTCATCGACACGCGCGACATCGCCGCCGTGGCCGCCAGGCTGCTGTCGTCCGACGACTTCGTCAACGCCGCGCACGACCTGACCGGCAGCGAGGCGCTGGACCACACCCAGGTGGCGGCCATCCTGTCCCAGGCGGCGGGCCGACCCATCGGCTACACCGACATTCCCGAGGACGCGATGCGCCAGGGCCTGCTGGGCGCGGGCCTGCCGGCGGACTACACCGAGTTCCTCCTGGTGATCCTGGGCGCCTTCAAGGCCGGCTTTGCCGAGCGCACCACCGACGGCGTGCAGCGCATCACCGGGAAGGCGCCGATCCGCTTCGAACAGTACGCGCAGGACTTCAAGGCGCACTGGGCCTGAGGGATCGGGCGACGGAAATCCGTTCGCCGCCCGCGGAGGGCGGTCGGATTTCCGTTCGCGGTGGAGGCCTGAGCGCTGGTTTCAGGGCCCGAAACCCGGTCTGGAGGGGCAGAACCGAGGGTTAACACCGACTGGCACGTCCCTTGCGCCATGGGCGGCACACTGCGCCCATGAAACCCCTCCGCCACCTCTCTTTCCTGCTGCTCCTGCCCCTGGCCCTGTCGGCCAGGGCCGAGTCGTCCGGCCTGCCGACGCTGGAGAAGATCTCGCGCACGGCCACCATCAGCCTGGGCCACCGAGAGTCGTCGGTGCCGTTCTCGTACTACGACAGCAAACGCCAGGTGGTGGGCTATTCGCACGACCTGATGCTGGCGGTGGTCGAACGCATCCGCCGTGAACTCAAGCTGCCGGCACTGGCGGTCAAGCTGGTGCCGGTCACCTCGCAGAACCGCATCCCCCTGGTCCAGAACGGCTCGGTTGATCTGGAGTGCGGCTCCACCACCCACAACCGCGAGCGCGCGCGCCAGGCCGCGTTCTCGGTGTCCATCTTCCTGACCAGCTCGCGCCTGCTCACGCGCCAGGGCTCGGGCATCGAGGAACTGGCCGATCTCAAAGGCCGCCGCGTCGCGGTGACCGCCGGCACCACCAGCGAACGCTCGCTGCTGCTGCACGCCGAGGCCACTGGCACCCGCTTCGACATCCTCAAGGTCAAGGACCACGGCGACGGGTTCAACAGCGTGCAGGACGGGCGCGCCGCGGCCTTCCTGATGGACGAGGCCATGCTCTACGGCCTGCGCGCCAAGGCCGACCAGCCCGGTGACTGGCGCGTGGTCGGCCAACCGATGGCGGCCGAGGTCTATGCCTGCCTGATGCGCAAGGACGACCCGCGCTTCAAGGCGCTGGTGGACCGCAGCCTGACCGAGCTGATGCAGTCGGGCGAGGCGCTGAAGATCTACCGCCGCTGGTTCCAGTCGCCGATCCCGCCCAAGGGGCTCAACCTCAACTGGCCCGCGCCCGAGGCGCTGCTGGAGCTGTACCGGTCGCCCAACGACCGGCCGCTGGGCTGAGCCGTCCATTCCTCCACCTTGCCAGGAGCACTGCCATGCCACACCTCCGGTCCTTCGTCCGCTGTGCGCTCGCCCTGCTGACCGCCGCGCTGGTCCAGCCGTCGATGGCCGGCCCGGTGCTCGAGCGCATCAAGTCCGGCGGCCAGGTGGTGATCGCCCACCGCGAGTCCTCGGTGCCGTTCTCGTTTGTCGATCCGGACGGCAAGCCGGTGGGCTACGCGGTCGACCTGTGCCTGAAGCTGGTGGACGCGCTGCGACGCCAGCTGGCGGCACCCGATCTGAAGCCCCGCTTCGTGATGGTGACGCCGGCCAACCGCATCGTCATGATCGAAGAGGGCAAGGCCGACCTGGAGTGCGGCTCCACCACCAACAACGCCGAGCGCCGCCAGAAGGTGGCCTTCACCGTGCCGCACTACATCGCCGGGGCGCGCTACCTGGTGCGGGCCGACAGCCCGGTCGATGTGATCCGCGACTTCAAGGGCCGCACGGTGGTCTCGACCAAGGGCACCACGCCGCTCAAGGCGGTGACCCAGGCCAACAACGAGTACCAGCTGGGCATCCGCGTGGTGGAGGCGCCCGACCATGCGCGCGCGGTCGACATGGTGGCCGCTGCCGAGGCCGACGGTTTCGCGATGGACGACGTGCTGCTCTACGGCCTGGTGGCCGGCCGGCCCGATCCGGCCAAGTTCAAGGTGGTGGGCAAGTTCCTGACCATCGAACCGCTGGCCATCATGTTCTCGCGCGACGACGCCGAATTCAAGAAGCTGGTCGACGACGAGATGAAGCGCCTGATCCAGACGCGCGAGGCCCACGCGGTCTACGAGCGCTGGTTTCTCAAGGCCATCCCGCCGGCCAACCGCAGTCTCAACCTGCCGATGAACTACCTGCTCAAGGACTTCTGGAAGTACCCCACCGACCAGGTGCCGGGCTGACCTCCAGCGGTGTTTTCCGTTTCATTTTCCCCAACCCACTCGAAGGAGTAACCATGAAAAAGACCCTGTTGGCCGTGGCCGCCGTGCTCGCCGCCTCCACCGCGATGGCGCAGACCGCCG
The DNA here is from genome assembly GCF_031020795.1 of Hydrogenophaga pseudoflava. Classification (GTDB taxonomy): domain Bacteria; phylum Pseudomonadota; class Gammaproteobacteria; order Burkholderiales; family Burkholderiaceae_C; genus Hydrogenophaga; species Hydrogenophaga pseudoflava_A. Next base: position 100,243 of record NZ_JAVHJP010000003.1, on the reverse strand, counting down.
ACACGCTCAAGAAGATCAAGGACAGCGGCAGCATCACCCTGGGTGTGCGCGAGTCCTCCGGTCTGTCCTACACCATCGGCAACGGCAAGTACGTGGGCTTCCACACCGAGATGGCCGAACGCGTGATCGCCGACCTGCAGAAGCAGCTGGGCCTGGCCAAGCTGACGGTGAACTACCAGCCGGTGACTTCGCAGAACCGCATCCCGCTGGTGCAGAACGGCACCGTCGACCTCGAGTGTGGCTCCACCACCAACAACGCCACGCGCCAGAAGGATGTGTCCTTCGCCGTGACCACCTACGTGGAAGAAGTGCGCATCGCCGTCAAGGCCAACTCCGGCATCAACTCCATCGCCCAGCTGTCCGGGAAGAAGGTCGCCACCACCACCGGCACCACCTCGGTCCAGACCCTGCGCAAGCACGAGCGCGCCACCAACGTGAACTTCGAAGAGGTGTTCGGCAAGGACCACGCCGACAGCTTCCTGCTGCTCGAATCGGGCCGCGCCGACGCCTTCGTGATGGACGGTTCCATCCTGGCCGCCAACATCGCCAAGTCCAAGAACCCGGCCGACTACAAGATCGTCGGCGAGGTGCTGTCGGTCGAGCCCATCGCCTGCATGCTGCGCAAGGACGACGCCGCCTTCAAGAAGGCCGTGGACGACTCCATCAAGAACCAGATCAAGGACGGCTCGCTGGCCAAGCTGTACGACAAGTGGTTCATGCAGCCGATCCCGCCGGCCAACGCCAAGATCGGCCTGCCGCTGTCCGAAGCCACCAAGGCGGCCTGGGCGGCCCCGAACGACAAGCCGATGGAAGACTACGCCAAGAAGTAAGGCCCCCACGCTCCGCCGCTGCGCGGGTCGCTGCCCCCCGAGGGGGCTGACCCGGCTTGGGGCGGCCCGGCGCCGGGTCGGTCACTCTCCGGCGTCGGGTTTGTTTTTTTTCTTCTGTTGAACCTGGGGATTCACCATGGCTACATGGGATTGGCAGGTGTTCTGCAAGGACACCATCGACGGTGAGGTCCGGCCGCGCTGCTTTGGCGACGGCGGCGACATCACCTACCTGGACTGGCTGCTCTCGGCCTGGGGCTGGACGCTCTCCGTCGCCCTGCTGGCGCTAGTGGTCGCGCTCGTGGTGGGCTCGCTCATGGGCATCTTCCGCACCACACCCAGCAAGGCACTGGTCGCGATTGGCAACGCGTGGACCGAACTGTTCCGCAACATTCCGCTGCTGGTGCAGGTGTTCCTCTGGTACCACGTGCTGCCCGCATTGATCCCGGCGCTCAAGAACTTTCCCAGCTTCATCCTGGTGGTGTTCGCCCTGGGCTTCTTCACCTCGGCGCGCATCGCCGAGCAGGTGCGCGCCGGCATCCAGAGCCTGCCCAAGGGCCAGCGCTACGCCGGCCTGGCCATGGGCCTGACGCTGCCCCAGACCTACCGCTACGTGCTGCTGCCGATGGCCTTTCGCATCGTCATCCCGCCGCTGACCAGCGAGAGCATGAACATCATCAAGAACTCCTCGGTGGCGTTTGCGGTGTCCATCGCCGAGCTGACCATGTTCGCCATGCAGGCGCAGGAAGAAACCTCGCGCGGCATCGAGGTCTACCTGGCCGTCACCGGCCTGTACTTCATCTCCGCCTTCGCCATCAACCGCATCGCCCTGTTCATCGAACACCGGGTGCAGGTGCCCGGCATGATCGGAGGCCACTGACATGGAACTCGATTTTTCCTTCCTCAGCTGGGACGTGCTCACCAGCTTCGTGCTCAAGGGGCTGGTCTTCTCGGTGCAGCTGACCCTGGTGGCCATGATCGGCGGCATCGCGCTGGGCACGGTGCTCGCGCTGATGCGCCTGTCGGGCAAGAAGTGGCTGGTGCTGCCGGCCGCGTTCTATGTGAACACGCTGCGCTCCATCCCGCTGGTGATGGTGATCCTGTGGTTCTTCCTGCTGATCCCGCTGATGATCGGCCAGCCCATGGGCGCCGAGCTCTCGGCCATCATCACCTTCACCGTGTTCGAGGCGGCCTACTATTCCGAGATCATGCGCGCGGGCATCCAGAGCGTGCCCAAGGGCCAGGTGAACGCCGGCTACGCGGTGGGCATGACGTATGGCCAGACCATGCAGCTGATCGTGCTGCCCCAGGCCTTCCGCAACATGCTGCCGGTGCTGCTGACCCAGACCATCATCCTGTTCCAGGACACCAGTCTGGTCTACGCCATTGGCGCCTACGACCTGCTCAAGGGCTTCGAGGTGGCGGGCAAGAACTTCAACCGCCCGGTCGAGACCTACCTGGTCGCCGCGGTCGTCTATTTCCTCATTTGTTTCTCGCTGTCGATGCTGGTGCGTCGCCTGCAGAAGAAGATCGCCATCATTCGCTGAGCGACCGGAGAAGAACCATGATCGACATCAAGAACGTTTCCAAGTGGTACGGCAGCTTCCAGGTGCTGACCGACTGCACCACCGCCATCCAGAAGGGTGAGGTGGTGGTGGTCTGCGGCCCCTCGGGTTCGGGCAAGTCCACGCTGATCAAGACCGTCAACGCGCTGGAGCCCTTCCAGAAGGGCGACATCGTGGTGGACGGCACCAGCATCGCCGACCCGAAAACCAACCTGCCCAAGCTGCGCAGCCGCGTGGGCATGGTGTTCCAGCACTTCGAGCTGTTCCCGCACCTGTCGGTGACCGAGAACCTGACGATCGCGCAGATCAAGGTGCTGGGTCGCAACCCCGACGACGCCCGCACGCGCGGCCTGAAGATGCTGGACCGCGTGGGCCTGATGGCGCACAAGGACAAGTTCCCCGGCCAGCTCTCGGGCGGGCAGCAGCAGCGCGTGGCGATTGCGCGCGCGCTGTCGATGGACCCCATCGTGATGCTGTTCGACGAACCCACCTCGGCACTCGACCCCGAGATGGTCGGCGAGGTGCTGGACGTGATGGTGCAGCTGGCCAACGAAGGCATGACCATGATGTGCGTGACGCACGAAATGGGCTTTGCCAAGAAGGTCAGCCACCGCGTGATCTTCATGGACGCGGGCAAAATCGTGGAGGACTGCAAGAAGGACGAGTTCTTCGGCAACCCCGACGCCCGCTCGCCGCGTGCGAAGGACTTCCTCTCCAAGATCCTCCAGCATTGAACCCCGCCCAGGCCGCGCCACCCCCATCCGCCAACGCGCCCGCTGGCGCTGCCGCGGCTGTCCGCCCGACCTCGGAACGGGTGGGCTGGCTGGCGCGGCGGCTGCTGCTCCTGCTGGTGGGTGCGGCCCTGGTGGCGCTGACCGGTGCCGGGGTCTACCAGCACAGCTACGCCCAGGGGGAGCACAGCCTCAAGGCCGCCACCAACAGCCGGCTGGACCTGTTCGCCACCGTGGTGGAAGCCCGGGTTCGGCGCCTGGAGCCGGTGCCGGCCACCATCCAGCTCAACCCGGCGGTGCTGGCGCTGCTGCGCGCCCCCGACCCGGCCCGCGAGCGCGCGGCCAACGACTACCTGGCCCGTCTGAACGCCCACCTGGGCAGCGTCGCCGTGTATGTGCTCGATGTGCGCGGCGTGGTGCTGGCGTCGAGCAACGTGGCCGAGCGCGACGACAGCCTGATGGGCGAGGACGTGTCCTACCGGCCCTACTACCTGGAGGCGCTGGCCGGCCGCTCGACCCGGCACTTCGCCATCGGCAGCGGGGGCCAGGCGGGCTACTTCGCCTCGCACCCGATCTACGACGGCCCGCGCGTGCTGGGCGTGGCCGCCATCAAGATCGGCCTGGACGCGCTGGAGCAGACCTGGCCCATGCTGGCGGCGCCGGCCCTGGTGGCCGATGCGAACCAGGTGGTGATCCTCTCGTCGCAGCCGGCCTGGCGCTACACCTCGATGGCGCCGCTCCCGGCCGAACGGCGGGTCGACCTGCAGCTGACGCAGACCTATGGGGCGCTGCGTCTTCCGCAGTTCCCGATCGACGTGCTGCTCTCGGTCGACGAGGACACGCAGGAGGTGCAGGGTGTCGTCTCCGGCGACGAGGCCCGCTACCGCGAGGCGCTGGGTGCCGGGAGCAACCGGGCCGGGCATCTGGTGCTGGGTCGTTCGCTCGACGGCATGGACTGGCGCGTGCTGATCTTCACCAGCCTGTCGGCGGTGCGCCAGCAGGCGCTGGTGGACGGGGTGGGCGGCGCCATGACCGCGGCTTTCCTGATCCTGCTGGTGCTCTACTGGAGCCAGCGCCGCCGCATCGAACGCCAGAAGCTGGCCGCCAAGCGCCTGCTGGAGCAGGTGAACGCCGATCTGGAGCGCCAGGTCGGCCTGCGCACCCAGGAGCTGACCGACGCCAACGAACAGCTGCGCCGCGAGGTTGCCGAGCGTCAGCAGACCGAGCAGACCCTGCGGTCGGCGCAGGACGAACTGGTGCACGCCGGCAAGATGGCCGTGCTGGGCCAGCTGGCCGCCAGCATCACCCACGAGCTGACCCAGCCGCTGGGCGGCATCCGCACGCTGGCGGGCAACGCGGCCGAGTTCATGCGCCGTGGCAACCACGCCGCCGCGCAGGAGAACCTGTCCATCGTCGCGCGCCTGGTGGAGCAGATGGCGCGCATCATCGACCCGCTCAAGAGCTTCTCGCGCAAGTCCAGCGCCTCGCCCGGCGCCACCGATGTGGGCCGGGTGGTCGAGCAGGCGCTGTTCCTCTACCAGCTGAGGGTGCGCCACGACCGGGTGCGGGTGGAGAACCGCTGCGCGCCCGGGCAGTGGACCGCCTGGTGCGACGCCAACCGGCTGGAGCAGGTGCTGGTGAACCTGGTGGGCAACGCGCTGGACGCGATGCGCGAGGCCGACCCGCGGGTGCTCACCCTGAGCGCCGAACACCGCGAGGCGGCGGGCGTGGCCATGGTGGCGCTGACGGTGCGCGACAGCGGCAAGGGCCTGAGCGAAACCGACCAGCAGCGCCTGTTCGAACCTTTCTACACCACCAAACCCAGCGGCGCGGGCCTGGGCCTGGGCCTGGCGATCTGCCGCGACCTTGCCGCAGAATTCGGGGGCGACCTGCAGGCCCACAACCACCCCGAGGGTGGCGCCTGCTTCGTGCTCACGGTGCCCGTGGGCCCCGCCCCTGAATCCGCGAAAGACACCCCATCCCGATGAACCGCAACCTCACCGTGTTCCTGGTCGAGGACGACACGGACCTGCAGCTGGGCTGCGTGCAGGCCCTGCAGCTGGCCGACATCGCCGTGCGCGCCTTCGACTCGGTCGAAGCGGTGCTGCCGCACCTGAGCCCCGGCATGGCCGGTGTGGTCGTGACCGACATGCGCCTGCCCGGCGCCGACGGCCTGTCGCTGATTGCCGAGGCGCACGACCTCGACCCCGACCTGCCGGTCATCATGATCACCGGCCACGGCGACGTGAACCTGGCGGTGCAGGCGATGCGCAGCGGCGCCTACGACTTCATTCCCAAGCCGTTCTCGCCCGAGCAGCTGGTCGAGGTGGTGCAGCGTGCGCTGGACAAGCGCCGCCTGACGCTGGAGGTGGCGAACCTGCGCCGCGCGCTCACGCTCAGCGAAGGGCTCGAAGGCAAGCTGGTCGGCCACGCGCCGGCCATCGCCCGCGTGCGCCAGCTGATCACTGAAATCGCCGACTCGCCGGTGGACGTGCTGATCCGTGGCGAGACCGGCACCGGCAAGGAGGTGGTGGCGCGCGCGCTGCACGACCACTCGCGCCGCCGCAACGCACCTTACGTGGCGCTCAACTGCGGCGGCCTGCCCGACAGCCTGCTCGACAGCGAGCTGTTTGGTCACGAGCCGGGCGCCTTCACCGGCGCGCAGAAGCGCCGGATCGGCCGCATCGAACACGCCAACGGCGGCACCCTGTTCCTCGACGAACTGGAAAGCATGCCCATGGGCGTGCAGGTCAAGCTGCTGCGCGTGCTGCAGGAGCGATGCATCGAGCGGCTGGGGTCGAACCAGAGCATCCCGGTGGACGTGCGCGTGGTCGCCGCGACCAAGGACGACCTGCTGGCGCGCGCGCAGCAGGGGAGCTTTCGCGCCGACCTGGTCTACCGGCTCAACGTGGTCAACATCGAGTTGCCGGCGCTGCGCGAGCGGCGCGAGGACATCCCGATGCTGCTGGAGCACTTCATGCTGCTGGCGGCCAGCCGCTACGGCCGGCCCGAGCCGCGCCTGCCACCCGCGCAACTGCGCCAGCTGATGGCGCGCGACTGGCCGGGCAATGTGCGCGAGCTGCGCAACGTGGCCGACGCGCTGGTGCTGGGTGTGGGGCCGCAGTGGGTGTCGCCGCACGCGGCGCCGTCGGGCGAGCCGGGGACGGACGGCGAGCCCGGTCTGGCCGAGACGGTCGACCAGTTCGAGCGCAGCCTGATCGCCGACGCGCTGGAGCGCCACAGCGGCAACGTGGGCCAGACCGCCAAGGCCCTGCGGCTGCCCAAGACCACGCTGGTGGACAAGATCCGCAAGCATGGCCTGGGCAAGGGCGGCCCCGGCACAGCCTGAGTCACTCCATCCGGACCCAGCCTGCGTTCTGCTGGTGGCTGCGGAGCACCGCCTCGATGAAGGCCATGCCTTCCAGCCCGTCAGCCAGTCCGGGGAACACAGCGTCGCGCTCGCCCCGCCAGGCGCGGGCGAAGTCCCGGTACAGCTGGGCGAAGGCCTCGAGATAACCCTCCGGGTGCCCGGCGGGCACCCGCTGGTCGCCCCGATGGGCCGGGCCCTGCGGTGGCAGGCCCCGGCGCAGCAGCCGGGCCGGCTCACCCCGGGGCGCAAGCCAGAGCTGCTCGGGCTGTTCCTGATCGAAGTGCAGCGATGCGCGGGTGCCGTACACCCGCAGGCGCAGCGCATTGCTGGCACCGCTGGCCACCTGGCTGGCCCAGAGCATGCCCCGTGCGCCGCCGTCGAAGCGCAGCATGGCCTGCACATGGTCGTCCAGCACGCGGCCCGGAACGAACCGGGTGAGTTCGGCGGACAGCTCGTGGACGCGCAGCCCGCTGACGCAGCGCGCCAGGTGGTAGGCGTGGCTGCCGATGTCGCCCAGCGCACCGGCGGGACCGGCCCGCAGGGGGTCGGCGCGCCACTCGGCCTGCTTGTTGCCCTGCTGCTCCGCCGGCTCGCCCAGCCAGTCCTGCGCGTACTCCACCTGCACGATGAGCAGCTCGCCCAGTTCGCCCGCGGCCACCAGGTCGTGCGCCTGCCGCACCATGGGGTAGCCGGCGTAGGTGTGCGTCAGCAGGAACAGCAGGCCGCGTTGGCGCACCGCCTCGGCCAGCGCCCGTGCTTCCGCCAGGGAGGTGGCCAGCGGCTTGTCGCAGATGACGTGGATGCCCTGCTCGGCGAAGGCCAGCGCGACCGGGACGTGCAGGTGGTTGGGGGTGACGATGGCCACGGCGTCGATCCCGTCGGGGCGCTGCGCCTCGGCGCGCGCCATCTCGGCGTAGTCGGCGTAGCTGCGTTCGCGGGGGATGTGCAGCGCCGCCGCGCTGGCGTGCGCGCGCTCCGCGGTGGAGGACAGGGCGCCGGCCACCAGCTCGAACTGGTCGTCCAGCCGTGCGGCGATGCGGTGCGCGGCGCCGATGAAGCTGCCTTCGCCGCCCCCCACCATGCCCAGGCGGATGCGGCGCCGGGACCGGTCGCCGGTGTCGTGGTCGTTCATGGTTGCAGGCCCAGCAGGGTGGCGAGCGTGCGGGGGTCTCCGGCGCTCGCGGCGAAGTCGTCGAAGGCCCGGTCGGCCACGCGGATGATGTGGTCGCGGATGAAGGCCGCACCTTCGCGCGCACCGTCTTCCGGGTGCTTGAGGCAGCACTCCCATTCCAGCACCGCCCAGCCCGCGTAGTCGTATTGCGCCAGCTTCGAGAAGATGGCCCTGAAATCGATCTGCCCGTCGCCCAGCGAGCGGAAGCGGCCCGCACGGTCCACCCAGTCGCTGAAGCCGCCGTACACGCCCTGCCTGCCGCTTGGCCGGAACTCGGCGTCTTTCACGTGGAAGGCGCGGATGCGTTCGTGGTAGTGGTCGATGAAGGCCAGGTAGTCGAGCTGCTGCAGCACGAAGTGGCTGGGGTCGTAGAGGATGTTGGCGCGCGGGTGCTGGCCCACGGCGTCGAGGAAGCGCTCGAAGGTCACGCCGTCGTGCAGGTCCTCGCCGGGGTGCAGCTCGTAGCAGACGTCCACACCCGCGGCATCGAAGGCGTCGAGCACGGGTCGCCAGCGCTTCGCGAGTTCGGCGAACGCCGCCTCGACCAGGCCGGGCGGGCGCTGCGGCCAGGGGTAGAGGTAGGGCCAGGCCAGCGCGCCCGAGAACGAGGCGTGGGCCTTCAGGCCCAGGCGTTTTGAGGCCTTGGCCGCGAGCAGCAGCTGCTCGTGCGCCCACGCTGTGCGGGCGGCCGGATTGCCGCGCACCTGCGGCGCGGCGAAGGCGTCGAACTGCAGGTCGTAGGCCGGGTGCACGCAGAGCAGCTGGCCCTGCAGGTGGGTCGAGAGTTCGGTCACCTGCAGGCCGTGTGCGGCCAGCAGGCCTGTCACCTCGTCGCAGTACGCGTCGCTTTCCGCGGCGCGTTCCAGATCGAAGATGGCCGGGTCGCTGGTCGGGATCTGCAGCCCCTTGTAGCCCAGCGAGGTGGCCCAGCCAGCCAGGCCCTCCAGAGTGTTGAAGGGCGTGGCCGGGCCGATGAACTGGGCCAGGAAGATTCCGGGGCCTTGAATGGTTTTCATGCAGATCCTCCTGGCGGTCGCGGGCTCAGAACGGGCTGTCGGGGAAGTAGAAGTCCTTGGCGTTCTGCTTGGTGATCAACACCGAAGGAACGATGGTCGTGGCCGGCAGCTTCTCGCCCTTCTGGCGCGCCAGCGCGGTCATCTTGATCGCGTCGTAGAGGAACTTCGGCGAGTACGACACGTTGGCCTGGATCAGCGGGTTGCTGCCGTCCATGAGCGTCTTCACCATGGACTTGGCGCCGGCGCCGCCGAAGACGATCTTGATGTCGGTGCGCTTGGCCTGCTCGATCGCGCGCAGCACGCCGAAGGCCATGTCGTCGTCGGCCGCCCACACGGCGTCGATCGCCTTGAAGCGGGTGAGGAAGTCCTGCATCACCTTGAAGGCGTCGTCGCGGTTCCAGTTGCCGTGCTTGGCGTCCAGGATCTTGATGCCGGGGTGGTTCTTCATCACCGCGGTGAAGGCGTCCATGCGCTCGTTGTCGATGGTGGTCGGAATGCCGCGCAGCGCCACGATGTTGCCCTTGCCATTGAGCGCCTTGGCCAGGTACTCGGCCGGCACCTTGCCGAAGGCGGTGTTGTCACCGGACACGTAGGCGTCCTGGGCGCTGGTGTCGGTGAGGCCGCGGTCGACCACGGTCACGTACACCCCCTTGGCCTTCACCTGCTGCACCGGGCGCGTGAGCGCGGCCGATTCGAAGGGCAGGACCACCAGCGAATCGATCCGGGTGGCGGTGACTAGGTCCTGCAGCTGGTTGGCCTGCTCGGGCGCGCCGCTGGCGGTCTTGATCGTGACCTTGATGTTCGGGTCCTTTTCAAGTTCCTTCTTGGCCTCGTTGGCCCAGTACACCAGGCCGGCAGCGAAGCTGTGGGTGGCGGCCGGGATGGCCACGCCCAGGTTCACCTTGTTCTGGGCCTGTGCCAGCAGCGGGCTGGCCAGGCCGGCGGCGGCCACGGCGGCCAGGGCGTGCAGGCGGATGCGGTTCTTCATGCTTGTCTCCTTGAAGGTCGGTACGGACGGAAAGTGAGGGCTCCTTCGTCGAGCCCTAGGGACGCCGCCGCTGCATGAATGCGACGGCGATGATCACGAAACCCTGCACCGCCGCGTTGAGGTAGACGCTGATGATGCTGGTGAGGTTGAGGATGTTGCTGATGACCGAGAGCAGGATGGCGCCCACCACGGTGCCGCCGATGCTGCCGGCGCCACCGCGCAGCGCGGTGCCGCCGACGATGACGGCGGCGATGGCTTCGAGCTCCCACAGCAGGCCGGTGGTGGGCGAGGCCGAGCCCAGGCGCGGCACGTAGAGCAGGGTGGCGATGCCCACGCACACGCCCAGCAGGGTGTAGGTGCTCACCTTGGTGCGGTCCACGTCCACCGCGGCGTAGCGCGCCACCTGCTCGTTGGAGCCGATGGCCTGCACGTAGCGGCCATAGGCCGTGCGGTTGAGCAGCAGTGCGCCACCGACGGCCACGAGCGCGAACACCCACACGGGGATCGGGATGCCCAGCAGGCTGCCGTAGTAGACCGGTCCGTAGGTCTCGGCCAGCGTGTCGTCCAGCGCCAGCGCGCCGCCGTCTGCGAAGTAGGTGAGGTAGGCGCGGAAGATGCCCAGCGTGCCCAGCGTGACGATGAAGGGCTCGATGCGCCCGCGCGTGATGAGCAGGCCGTGCGCCAGGCCGAACAGCGCGCCGAGCAGCACCGCGGTGGCCATGCCCACCATCACCACCGCCACCGGCGGCCAGCCCAGCGGGGCGATCCTGTTCATGAGCAGGATGGTCACGCCGGCGATCAGCGCGGCCATGGAGCCCACCGACAGGTCGATGCCGCCCGAGATGATCACGAAGCACATGCCCACCGCGATGATGCCGATGAAGGCGGTGCGCGTGAGCACGTTCATGGCGTTGTCCGCGGTGGCGAACTCGCCGTTGAGCAGGGTGCCGGCGATGCACAGCAGGGCCAGGCCCAGCAACGGGCCGAGCGTGGGCAGGCGCAGCGCTCGGCCGGCCCCGGCGGAGGGTGTGGTCGTGCGCGGGGCTTCAGCGTGTTCCGGTGGCATGGGCGATCAGCTCCTGTTCGTTGAGTTGCGCGGCCACCAGCGTGGCCTGCAGGCGGCCCGCGCGCATCACCGCGACGCGGTGGCACAGGCCGATGAGTTCCATGAGTTCGGACGAGATCACCACCACGGCCCGGCCCTCGTCGGCGAGGCGGCGGATGAGCGCGTAGATCTCGCGCTTGGCGCCGATGTCCACGCCACGCGTGGGCTCGTCCAGCACCACCACGCGCGGTCCGGGGTGCAGCACCTTGGCCAGCGCAAGCTTCTGCTGGTTCCCGCCCGAGAGCGAGCCCGCGGTCACGTCGGTCGAGCCGCAGCGGATGCCGAAGTCCCGCACCGCCTGCTCCAGTGCCTGGCGCTCGCTGGCCGGGTCCAGCCAGGGCTGGGCGTGGCGTTCGAGGGCCATGAGCGTGAGGTTCTGGCGCAGTCCGAAGTGCACATGCAGACCGCGCCCCTTGCGGTCTTCGCTGAGGTAGGTCAGGCCGGCCTCGGCCGCGGCGCGCGGTGAGCGCGGCAGCCCCGGGCGGCCGGCCACGGTCGCGTGGCGCGCGCGGCACTCGCGCAGACCCAGCAGGCCCTCGAACAGCTCGGTGCGGCCCGCGCCCACCAGACCGGCGAAGCCGAACACCTCGCCCGCCCGCACCTCGAAGCTCACGTCCTGCGCCCAGCCGGGCACGCTCAGGTCCTGCACCGACAGCAGCACCGGGGCGTCGGCCGGCACCTCCCGGCGCGGCGGGTAGAGGTCCTCCAGCTCGCGACCCACCATCAGGCTGGCCATCTGCGCCCGCGTGAGCGAGGCCGTGGGCCGGCGGGCCACCAGGCGGCCGTCGCGCATCACCACCACCTCTTCGGTGATGCGCTCGACCTCGTCGAGCTTGTGCGAGATGAAGACGATGGTCACGCCGTCGGCCTGGAGCCGTGCCACCAGTTCGAACAGCCGCCCGGTCTCGCCGGGCGTCAGCGTGGCGGTGGGCTCGTCCATGACGAGCACGCGCGCCTTGCGCGAGAGTGCCTTGGCAATCTCGACCAGCTGCCGCTCGGCCACGATGAGGTCGCGCACGCGCGTGTCCGGGTCCACCTGGCCCAGGCCCACGTCGTCGAGCAGGCTGCGCGCGATGCCCCGCATGGCCGCGTCGTCGACGAACCAGCCCCGGCGCATCTCGTGGCCGAGGAACATGTTCTGCGCCACCGTCAGGTCCTCGGCGAGGTTGAACTCCTGGTGGATCAGCACGATGCCTTCGGCCTCGGCCGCGCGCGGGCCGTCGAACGCCACGGCGCGGCCGTTGACCACGATGCCGCCTTCACTGGGTGACTCGTAGCCCGCGAGGATCTTCATCAGCGTGGACTTGCCCGCGCCGTTCTCGCCCAGCAGGCCGACGATGCGGCCGGGCTCGAAGGCCAGGTCCACGCCGTGCAGCACCTGCACCGGGCCGAAACGCTTGACGATGCCGCGCAGCTCGACGCGCACACCGCCGGTGCCGGGCGCGGTCATCCAGCCACCTCCATGCGGCGCAGGCTCTCCTGCATGGCCAGCACGCCCGCGCCGATGAGGCCGGCGCGCTCGCCCAGCGGCGTGTACTGGATCTCCAGGTGGCGCGTCGAGAGCGCCAGCGAGCGGTGGTAGACGCTCTGGCGCACGGCGGCCAGGAACAGCGGCCCCACGCGCGTGATGCCGCCGCCGATGAACACGTGCGAGGGGTTGAAGAAGTTCACCACCGAGGCCAGCATCTGCCCCACATAGGCGCCCGAGCGCTGGATCACCTGGTTGGCGGCCAGGTCGCCGCCTCGGCTGGCCTCGGCCACGTCCTGCAGGCGCAGGCTGCCGCGCTCGGCGATCAGTCGGGCGAGCAGCGGGCTCTGGCCGGCTTCGGCGGCTTCGGCCGCCATGCGCGCGATGGCCGGGCCGGCGGCCATGGCCTCCACGCAGCCCAGGTTGCCACAGTGGCAGCGCGGCCCATCGGGTACCACGCAGATGTGGCCCACGTCGCCGGCCGAGCCGTTGGCGCCGCGGTAGACCTGTCCGTGGCAGACCACGCCGCAGCCGATGCCGGTGCCCACCTTCACCACCAGGAAGTTCTGCAGCCCGCGCTGCATGCGCCAGAGCTCACCGAGCGCCATCACGTTGACGTCGTTGTCGACGAACACCGGCGCGGTGAAGTCGCTGGCGAGGTCGTCCCGGATGGAGTAGGTGTCCCACTGCGGCATCAGCGGCGGGTTCACGAGCTGGCCGCTGTCGAAGTCCACCGGACCCGGCAGGCCGATGCCGATGGCGATGACCTGGCGTGCCTGCAGGCCGCACTGCGTGAGCAGCTCGCGCATGAGCGCACGGATGCGCGAGAGGATGGGCACCGGCCCGTCGCGCACGTCGGCGGGCTCGCTGTGATGGGCCATCACGGCCAGGTCCGGGCTGAGCACACCCACCTCCAGTCCGGTGGCGCCCACCGCCACGCCGATCAGCACGCCCAGGCTGCGGCTCAGGCGCAGCGTCTCGGCGCGCCGGCCGCCGGTCCCCACCTGCTCGCCGGTGTGTTCGAGCAGGCCCTGTTCGAGCAGTTCGGCCACGGCTGCATTGGCGCGGGTCTTGGAGAACGAGGACGCCGTCGCGAGCGCATCGCGCGAGATCCCGCTGGACCAGAACACATGGTCCAGCACGGTGCGTTCACCGCTTTTCAGTTCTTTCCAGATCACGGGCTGTCTCCTTCTGCGCGCCGCCGTCGTTGGGTGGCACTGGGGAAGGATGCTAGGGGGTCGAATTTGACCCGACAAGATCGAAGTTGGACCCAAAACGGGTCAAACGGTGGGGGTGCCTCCCACGCGTGGCAATTCGCCAGATCCGGACAGGCCGCTGCCAGATCGGGACTGGCGGGAGCCGCGCGGCTTCCTAGACTGGCCCTCACCCGCCGACCGGTGAGCCGCGGCCCGGCGCGGGTGGTCCGAACAGCCGCGCAATGGAGACCGAGATGACGACGAACAGGATGAAGGCCGCGCTGGACGCGGTGCTGGAGCAGAACGTGGGCCGCCACGGGGGCTCCCCCGGGGTGGTGGCCATGGCCACCGGCCGCGAGCACAACTTCTACGAAGGCGCCGCCGGCGTGCGCGAGCTGGGCAAGGACGGGGCCATGACCACCGACACGGTGCTGGCCCTGTTCTCCACCACCAAGGCGCTGGCCGGTGTGTGCCTGATGCAGCTGGTGGAAGAGGGCCGGTTGCGCCTGGACGATCCGGCGGGCCGCTATGTGCCGGAGATCGACGAACTGCAGGTGCTGGAGGGCTTCGGCTCCGACGGCCAGCCCCGCACGCGCCCGCCCAAGCGCCGCGTCACTCTCAACGACCTGATGCTGCACACCTCGGGCCTGGGCTACGAGTTCTTCAGCGACGCCGACCTGAAGTTCCGCACGGCCCGGGGCATCCCCACGGTGGTGTCGAGCGCGCTGCCGTCGATCCGCACCGTGCTGCTGCACGACCCGGGGGAGGCCTGGACCTACGGGGTGAACATCGACTGGGTGGGGCTGGTGATCGAAAACCTGCGCGGCCGGCGCCTGGGCGAGGTGATGCGTGAGCGCGTGTTCGAGCCGCTGGGCATGCAGGACATCGCCTTCACGATGAACGAGTCCATGGCCCAGCGCCGCGCGACCATCCACGACCGCGCCGCCGACGGCCGGCTCACGCCGCTGCCCGAGCTGGCCCTGCCGCAGCCGGCCGTGATGGACTGCGGCGGGCACGGCCTGTACGGCACCGTGGGCGAGTACATGAAGTTCATCCGCATGCTGCTCAACGACGGCGCGGGTCCGCACGGCCGCGTGCTGCGGCCGGAGACCGTCGCCGCCATGTGCCAGGACGGCCTGGCCGCCATGGGCCTGTCGGCGGGCGGCTGGACCACGGCCATTCCCTCGCTCAGCAACACGGGCGAGTTCTTCCCCGGCACCGGCAAGGGCTGGGGCCACACCTTCATGCTCAACCGGGAGGACACGCCGAGCGGACGGCCCGCCGGGTCGGCCATGTGGGCGGGGCTGGCCAACTGCTATTACTGGATCGACCGGCGCAACGGCATCGGCGGCTACTGGGGCACCCAGATCCTGCCGTTCCAGGACAGCGCGTCCTACCCCGGGTTTGTGGAGTTCGAGACCGCGGTCTACCATCACCGCTGATCCGGCGCAAAGCCGCGGCAAAGGAGACACCCCCATGGACGCGATCCGCGATGTGCTGGTCCACGACGCCCATGGGCGCCCGAGCACGCGCCACCGCCTGGTGGCGTCCAGCGAGTGGGACGACATCCGCCAGTGGTCGGACCGGGTGTACATGCCCTACACCGTCACACCGGTGGGCAAGGCCCGCCGCCCGGACTCGGTGCTGGATGCGACCCGGATCGGGCACTTCACCCTCAGCCGCTTCAAGTACGGCATCCCGGTGAACATCAAGGACTTTTCACCCGAGGCCGGCACCGGCATGGTGCTGACCACGCTGCGCGGGTCGGCGCGCCACTGGAGCGGTGCGCGTGCCTTCAGCGACACGGGGGTGGGCGATGCCTTTGTGGTGGACAACTCGCGCACGCACTACTGGGTCGACTTCGATCACCACCACCTGCAGGTGAACCTGACCTTCGAGCACGACGCACTGGCCCGCCTGCACCAGCGCTGGTTCGGCGGTCCGGCCGACGAACGCCTGTGGCGGCGGAGCTTCCGCCTGGGCGGGGCGGGCTCCCCATGGATCGGTCTGCTGAACTACGTCTGCCAGTGCGTCACGCACATGCCCGAGGCGGTGCAGGACGGCCCCCTGGGGCGGCATCTGGAGGAGACGATCGGTGTGCACCTGCTCACGCAGTGGCGGGTGCACCTGGACCGGCCTCCCGCGCAGAACGAGTACCGGCTGGCGCCGCGGCATGTGCTGGCCGCTGAGCGGCACATCCGCGAACACGCGCGGCACGCGCCCACCCTGGGGGAGCTGGCCGCGGCGTCCGGCGTCAGCGTGCGATCGCTGAGCCAGGCCTTCCGCGAGTACCGGGGCTGCACGCCCATGGAGGCGCTGCGTGAGCAGCGCCTGCAGGGTGTGCGGGCCGAGCTGTTGCTCGCGCCGCCCGGCGCCACGGTGCAGTCGGTTGCGGCGGACTGGGGCTTCAGCCACCTTGGTCACTTTGCCCGGCTGTTCCGCCAGCGCTTCAACGAAGCGCCGGCGGCGTCGCTGCGGCGGCACCGCATGCAGTGAGCCGGCACCGCGCCCGGGCGGCGTGCTCAGGCCAGGCTGTTGAGCACCTCTTCGGCCGTGGCCGGCGCGTTCATGGCCTCGGGCCGCCCGCCGGCCTGGGCCACCGCGTCGCGCAGCGCCTCGAACACGCTGATGGCCAGCATGAACGGCGGCTCGCCCACGGCCTTGCTGCCGTGCACGTTGTCCTCGCGGTTGGGCTCGGGCCAGAGATCGACCTTGAAGTGGGCCGGGATGTCGCCCGTGGCCGGGATCTTGTAGGTGCTGGGCGCATGGGTCTGCAGGTAGCCCTTGCCATTCCACACCAGTTGCTCGGTGGTGAGCCAGCCCATGCCCTGCACGAAACCGCCCTCGATCTGGCCGATGTCGATGGCCGGGTTGATGCTGCGGCCCACGTCGTGCAGGATGTCCACCTTGAGCACGCGGCTCTCGCCGGTCAGCGTGTCGATGGCGACCTCGGTCACCGCCGCGCCATAGGCGAAGTAGTAGAACGGCCGGCCCAGCATGGTGACCTTGTCGTAGTGGATCTTGGGCGTGCGGTAGAAGCCGTCGCTCCAGAGCTGGATGCGGTTGGCATAAGCCGCACCCACCACCGACTCCCAGGTGCGCGTGGTCTTCTCGGTGACGACCTGCCCACCTTCAAAACGCACCGCACCCGCGCCCACGCCATCCTGCCCGGCGACGAAGGCCGCGAGGTTCTGGCGCACCTGGCGCGCGGCGAACTGGGCCGCGCGGCCGTTCAGATCGGTGCCGCTGCTGGCGGCGGTGGCGCTGGCGTTGGGCACCTTGCTGGTGTCGCTGGCGGTGGAGAGCACGCGCTCGAACGGCACGCCCAGTTCGTCGGCCACGATGGCCGCGACCTTGGTGTTCAGGCCCTGGCCCATTTCGGTGCCGCCGTGGTTCACCTGCACGCTGCCGTCGGTGTACACATGCACCAGCGCACCCGCCTGGTTGAACAGCGTGGCGGTGAAGCTGATACCGAACTTGACCGGCGTGAGCGCGATGCCGCGCTTGATGACGGGGCTGCCGGCGTTCCACTGCGCGATCTGCTCGGCGCGCTCGCGGTAGCCGCTGGTGCGCGCCAGCTGCGTCATCAGCGGTTCGAGGATGTTGTCCTCCACCGCCATCTGGTAGTGGGTGACGTTGCGGTCCTCGATGCCGTACAGGTTGGCCAGCCGCACGTCGAGCGCGTCGATGCCGAGATGGCGAGCGATGTCGCCCATGATGCGTTCGATGACGACCACGCCCTGCGGCCCGCCGAATCCGCGGTAGGCGGTGTGGCTCTGCGTGTTGGTCTTGCAGCGGTAGGAATGGATGGCGACGTCTTCGAGGAAGTAGGCGTTGTCGGCGTGGAAGATGGCGCGGTCCGCCACCGGGCCCGAGAGGTCGGCGGAAAAGCCGCAGTTGGCCAGCATGTCCAGTTCCAGCCCGCACAGGCGCCCGCGGTCGTCGAAGCCGACGCGGTAGGTGTACGCGAACGGATGGCGCTTGCCGGTGACCATGAAGTCGTCGTCGCGGTCCAGCCGCAGCTTGACCGGCCGGCGCAGTTTGTTGGCCGCGACCGCGGCCCAGACCGCCAGATGCCCGGCCTGGGTTTCCTTGCCGCCGAAGCCGCCGCCCATGCGCCGGCATTCCACCGTGACCGCGTGGTTGGCCAGGCCCAGCGCGTGCGAGACCCAGTGCTGCACCTCGCCCGGGTGTTGCGTGCTGCTCCAGACCCACCACTGCTGCTGCTCCAGCGGCAGCACGTAGGCGATCTGGCCTTCCAGATAGAAATGTTCCTGCCCGCCGACCTCGAACGCTCCTTCGAGCGTGTGCGGCGCGCGCTGCAGCGCGGAGGCTGCGTCGCCGCGGGTCACATGGACGGGTGGCAGCACGTAGCTCTGTTTTGCATGGGCCTGCTGCGGCGTGAGCACCGGCTCCAGTGCCTCGATGTCCCACTTCACCAGCCGGGCCGCGCGGCGGGCGGTCATCACGTCGTCGGCCACGATCAGGCCGCCGACCTGGCCGAGGAACTGCACCGTGCCCTGGGCGAAGACGGGCTCGTCGTGCGCGAAGGCGGCAAGGACCTTGTCGCCTGGGATGTCGTCCGGGCCGATGAAGGCGTGCACACCGGGCACGGCCAGGGCGGCGCTGGCATCGATGCCCCTGAGTACCCCGTGCGCCACCGGCGAGCACACCGGTGCCGCGTGCAGGGTGCCACGCACCTCGGGGATGTCGTCGATGTAGGTGGCGGCGCCGGCCACCTGGGCCCTCGCGCTCTCGTGGAAGCGCGAGACGCCGGCCGCGGTGGCTGCAGGTGTGTTGTCCACCACGAGTTTGAGATCCGGTGCGTTCATGACAGGGCCTCCAGGGTCTTGAGGCTTTCCAGGTTGATGGCCTGCTGCCCCTGGCTTTCCAGCCAGAAGCGGCGCAGCAGGTTGCCCAGCACGGTCTGGCGGTAGCCGGCGCTGGCACGCATGTCGCTGATGGGCTGGAACTCGGCACGCAGCGCAGCGGTGGCGGCCATCACCGTGTCCTCGTTCCAGGCCTGGCCGAGCAGGGCGGCTTCGGTCTGGCGTGCGCGGGCGGGCGTGGCGGCCACGCCGCCGGCGCCGATGGAAATCTGCTGCACCACACCGCCTTTCACCGTCATCTGGATGGCGAGACACACCGCCGAAATGTCGTCGTCAAAGCGCTTGCTGATCTTGTAGACCTTTTCCAGCGCGTGCCCGGTCGGCTGCGGCACCTTGATCCAGCACAGCAGCTCGTCCGGCCGCATGACGTTGGTGCGGTAGCCGGTGTAGAGGTCTTCCAGTCGCAGTTCGCGGTGGGCGATCTCGCCGCCGGCCCTGCTTTTCTTCCAGCGCATCAGCACCACGCTGGCACCCAGCGCGATCAGCAGCGGCATGGAATCGCCGATAGGTGATCCGTTGGCCACGTTGCCGCCCAGCGTGCCCGAGTTGCGCACCGGCAGTCCGGCGAATCGCTGGCTGAAATTCACCAGCTGGGGGCGTTCCTTGACCAGCGCTGCGAAGGCCTCGGTCAGCGTCACCGCTGCACCGATGGCGATGTGGTGCGGGTAGCTTTCCACGCGCTGCAGCTCGCGCGCGGCGGTCACGTCCAGCACCTGCGGAAAGTGCTTGTGCATCTTGGTGACCCATAGTCCGACGTCGGTGGTGCCGGCCACGACCTGGGCCTGCGGGTGCGCCGCGCGGGCCTGCAGCAGGGCGGACAGCGTGGTGGGGCGCAGGTAGGGGGTGTCCGCTGCGGGCTTCTTTTTCAGTTCATGCAGCGCGGTCACCGTGGCAGCCTCGTCCACCCCACAGCCGGCGGGCAGGGGCAGGGCGCCCATCTGCTGCGCGGCGTCCAGGATGGGCCGGTAGCCCGTGCAGCGGCAGAGGTTGCCCGAGAGGTCGGCCTGCGCCAGTTCGCGGGTGATGCCCTTTCCATCCTTCGCGTTCTGGTACATGCCGAACAGGCTCATCACGAAGCCCGGCGTGCAGAAGCCACATTGCGATCCGTGGCACTGCACCATCGCCTCCTGGGCGGGATGCAGCTCGCCGGAGGGGGCGCTGATGTCTTCGGCCGTGAACACCGCCATGCCGTCCACCGAGTGCGCGAGCCGGATGCAGCTGTTGATGGCCTTGTAGGTGAGGCGGCCGTTCACCGCCTCGCCCAGCACCACCGTACAGGCGCCGCAGTCGCCTTCGCCGCAGCCTTCCTTGGTGGCGCTCAGGTGCAGGTCTTCGCGCAGCACCTCCAGCAGGGTGCGGTCTGAAGGCACGTCCGGCAGGGTCACGGGGGCGCCGCGGCGCAGGAATCTCAGGGTTTGCCCGGGTTTTTTTGCATTCATGCGGGCCAGCATAGCGCCGGGGGCCGTGGCACAACATATGCTCAGGCGTATGGCGAGAATGCCGGAACCTCCATCCGCGCGCATGAGCTCCAGGTATGAAATACGTCTCCATGTTCGACAAGATTGACCTGCACCTGATCCGCGTGCTGCACACCGTCCTGACGGAACGCAGCGTGTCGCGGGCGGCGCTGCGGCTGGGCATGTACCAGCCGGCGGTCAGCGCCTCGCTCAAGCGCCTGCGCGAACTGGCGGGAGACCCCCTTCTGGTGCGCTCGGGCGCCAGCATGGTGCCCACCGTGGCGGGGCTGCGCATGATCGAACCCGCGGCCGAGATCCTGCGCAGCGCCGAGATGCTGTTCTCCGACGCCCGCGCCTTCGACCCGGCCACCGCGCGCCAGACCTTCAGCCTGGCCGCCAGCGATTACCTGGACCCGCTGTTCCTGCCCCAGCTGGTGACGCAGGTCAAGACCTCGGCACCGAACTGCGGCATCGATATCCACCCGCTGTCGGCCGACGCCGACTACCGCGCCCACCTGGCCCAGGGCCACTACGACGTGGTGATCGGCAACTGGCCCAAGCCGCCGCAGGAGCTGCACCTGGGCCGCCTGTTCGGCGACGAGGTGGTCTGCCTGGTGGCCAGCCACCATCCGGCCGCGCGCCGCGGCTGGGACACCGAGGCCTGGCTGGCGGCCGAACACATCGCCCCCACGCCCACCCACCCCGGCGCGCGCGGCTTCATCGACGAACACCTGGCCAGCCAGGGTCTGGTGCGCAACATCACCGCGCGCTGCCCGCACTTCGGCCTGATTCCGGCCATGGTGGCGGGCACCCTGCTGGTGCTGACCACCGGCCGCCAGTACGCCGAGCGCTACGTCGGTGCGCTGCCGGTGCAGGTGCTGCCCTGTCCGGTGGAGTTCCCGCGAATGATGTACTACCAGCTCTGGCACGAGCGCACCCACGCCTCCAGCGCGGGCCGCTGGCTGCGCGAGCAGATCAAGACCGTGGCGGCCTCGCTGCGCCGCGCCGAACCCGAGGCCGCCGCGGCCTGAGACCCCCCACCACAACGAGAAGGAGATCGCCTTGACGACCCCCCGACTGCAGCTGACCGGCATCACCAAGCGCTACCCTGGCGTGGTCGCCAACAGCAATGTGTCGCTCTCTGTCGCCCCCGGCGAGGTGCACGCCGTGCTGGGCGAGAACGGCGCCGGCAAGTCCACGCTGATGAAGATCATCTACGGCTCGGTCAAACCCGACGAGGGCGCAGTGATGTTCAACGGCCAGCCGGTGCACATCCGCAACCCGCAGGAAGCGCGGGCGCTGGGCATCAGCATGGTGTTCCAGCATTTCAGCCTGTTCGACACCCTCACCGTCGCCGAGAATGTCTGGCTGGGCCTGGACAAGGCGCTCACGCTCAACGAGGTGACGGCCAGCATCGACGCCACGGCCGCCGAATACGGCCTGGACATCGACCCCAAGCGCCCGGTGCACACACTCAGCGTGGGCGAGATGCAGCGGGTGGAAATCATCCGCGCCCTGCTGACCGGCCCGCAGCTGCTGATCCTGGACGAACCCACCTCGGTGCTGACGCCGCAGGCGGTGGAAAAGCTCTTCGTGGTGCTCAAAAAACTGGCGTCCGAAGGCTGCTCCATTCTCTACATCAGCCACAAGCTGCACGAGATCCGCGAGTTGTGCACCGCCTGCACGGTGCTGCGTGGCGGCCAGGTCACGGGCGTGTGCAACCCGCAGAACGAAAGCAACGCCTCGCTCTCGCGCCTGATGATCGGCGCCGAGCCGCCCGCGCTGGAGGCCCGCGCGCTCAACGCCGGCGCTGCGGTGCTGCAGGTGCAGAACCTCACGCTGGCCAGCGAAGACCCCTTCGGCACCGACCTGGCCAACATCGCACTGACCGTGCGCGCGGGCGAGGTGGTGGGCATCGCCGGCGTGTCGGGCAATGGCCAGGGCGAGCTCCTCGTTGCGCTGTCGGGCGAGGACCGGCGCGCGCCGGCCGGCAGCATCAGCGTGCTGGGGCAGGACGCCTCGCGGCTGCCGCCGGGCCGCCGGCGCGCCCTGGGCCTGCACTTCGTGCCCGAAGAGCGCCTGGGCCGTGGCGCGGTGCCCACGCTGTCGCTGGCGCAGAACCTGCTGCTCTCGCGCCGCGACGCGGTGGGCGCGGGCGGCTGGCTGAAGCTGGGCGCACTCAAGGCCCAGGCCGAAGACATCATCGCGCGCTACAAGGTCAAGGCCAACGGGCCGGGTGCCGCGGCCAAGTCGCTCTCGGGCGGCAACCTGCAGAAGTTCATCGTCGGCCGCGAGATCGAGGCCCAGCCGAAGCTGCTCATCGTCAGCCAGCCCACGTGGGGCGTGGACGTGGGCGCCTCGGCGCAGATCCGCGGGGAGATCCTCAGGCTGCGCGACGCAGGCTGCGCGGTGCTGGTGGTCAGCGAGGAGCTGGACGAGCTGTTCGAAATCAGCGACCGCCTGCACGTGATCGCCAAGGGGCGGCTCTCTCCCAGCATCGACCGCGCCGACGCCACCGTCGAGCGCATCGGCGAATGGATGTCGGGCCTGTGGGACGACGCCGCACACCACCACAAGAACAAGGAGTCCGCCCATGCTGCGGCTTGAAGTCCGTCCCCAGCCGTCGGCGCGCTGGGGTTATGCCTCGCCGCTGCTGGCGCTGGCCATCACCGTGGTCATCGGCGTGATCCTGTTCGCCGCCCTGGGCAAGGACCCTGTGCGCGGCCTGCAGGTGTTCTTCTGGGAGCCGGTCAAAAGCACCTACGCGCTGTCCGAGCTGATGGTCAAGGCCGCGCCGCTGCTGATCATCGCGCTGGGGTTGGCGGTGTGTTTCCGCTCCAACGTCTGGAACATCGGCGCCGAAGGCCAGTACCTCATCGGCGCCATCTTCGCGTCCGGCGTGGCGCTCACCGCCACCGGGGAAACGGGCGCCTGGATCGTGCCGGCCATCATCGTGGCCGGTGTGCTGGGCGGCATGCTCTGGGCCGGCATCACGGCGCTGCTGCGCGACCGCTTCAATGCCAACGAAATCCTGGTCAGTCTGATGCTGGTCTACGTGGCGGTGCAGGTGCTCAACTACCTGGTCTATGGCCCCTGGAAAGACCCTATGGGCTACAACTTCCCGCAGACCAAGACCTTCGAGTCGGTCACGCAGATTCCCAGGCTGGTGCAGGGTTCGCGCCTGAACATCGGCCTGCTGCTGGCGCTGGCGGGTGTCGCGGCGGTGTGGGTGTTCCTGTTCCGCACCTATTCGGGCTTTGCCCAGCAGGTGGGCGGTCTGGCGCCGGCGGCGGCGCGCTATGCGGGCTTCTCCTCGCGCAAGGCGCTGTGGATCGCGCTGCTCACTTCCGGTGGCATGGCCGGGCTGGCGGGCGCGCTGGAGGTGGCCGGGCCCATCGGCCAGCTCACGCCCTATGTGCCGGCGGGCTACGGCTTCGCCGCCATCATCGTGGCCTTCGTCGGCCGCCTGCACCCGGTGGGCATCGTGTTCTCGGCCATCCTGATGAGCATGTTCTACATCGGCGGCGAGCTCGCGCAGTCGCGCCTGGGCCTGCCCAAGTCCATCACCGGCGTGTTCCAGGGCCTGCTGCTGTTCGCCCTGCTGGCCTGCGACACCCTCATTGCGTACCGCGTCGTCTGGAAGAAGTGATCATGGAATCCACCGCACTCCTCATCGCCGCCTCGCTCAACGCCGGCACCGTGCTGGCCATCGCCTCGCTGGGCCTGCTGATCAACGAGAAGGCCGGCATCGTCAACCTGGGCGCCGAGGGCATGATGCTCTGCGCCGCCCTGGCCGGTTTCGCCACCGTGGTGCACACCGGCAGCACGGTGGCGGGCTTCGCCGCCGGCATGGCCGCCGGCGCGCTGCTGGCCGCCATCTTCGGCGGTCTGGTGATCTGGCTCAACACCAACCAGTACGCCACCGGGCTGGCGCTGTCCCTGTTCGGCGCCGGCTTCTCGGCCTTCGCCGGCACCTCGTATGTGCAGGCCAAGCTGCCCGAGCAGGGCCAGTTCGCCATCCCGCTGCTGTCCGACATCCCCTTCCTCGGCAACGCGCTGTTCCGGCACCACCCCATGGTCTATGTCTGCGTGGGCCTGATGTTCGGGCTGATCTGGTTCCTGTTCCGAACCCGTGCCGGTCTGGTGCTGCGCAGCGTGGGCGAGAGCCCTGAATCGGCGCACGCGCTGGGCTACCCGGTGCGTCGCATCCGCCTGATGTCGGTCATGGCCGGCGGGGCGCTGTGCGGCCTCGCCGGGGCCTATGTGTCCACCGTCTACACCCCGCTGTGGGTGGAGGGCATGATCGCCGGCAAGGGCTGGATCGCGCTGGCGCTGACGACGTTCGCCACCTGGCGCCCGGCACGCGTGTTGCTTGGTGCCTACCTGTTCGGTGGCGTGACCATGCTGCAGTTCCACCTGCAGGGCATGGGCGTCAACGTGCCGAGCCAGTTCCTGACCATGATGCCTTACGTCGCCACCATCGCCGTGCTGGTGCTGATTTCGCGCAACCCGACCTGGATCCGCGTGAACATGCCCGCCTCGATCGGCAAGCCGTTCTACCCGGGCTCCTGAGCTGGTGCCGGTTCATAATCATTCACTGTTCGTTTCATTTCACTCCCAACCCACCAAGAGGTTTCCATGACCGACCTGAACAAGCGTTCCCTGATCAAGCTGGCGGCCCTGACGGCCGTGGCCAGCGCGGCCCTGATCGGCTGCGGCAAGAAGGAAGAGGCGGCCGCCCCGGCCGCAGCGCCCGCGCCGGCACCGGCCGCCGCCGAAGCGCCCAAGGCCGAGCCGCTGAAGGTGGCCTTCGCCTACGTCGGTCCGGTCGGTGACGGCGGCTGGACCTTCGCCCACGACAACGGCCGCAAGGCGGTCGAGGCCGAGTTCGGTGACAAGGTCGTGACCAGCTTTGTCGAGAACGTGCCCGAAAGCGCCGACGCCGAGCGCGTGCTGCGCGACCTGGCCGGCCAGGGCAACAAGCTGATCTTCGGCACCACCTTCGGCTACATGGAGCCCATGCTCAAGGTCGCGCCCGACTTCAAGGACGTGAAGTTCGAGCACGCCACCGGCTACAAGACGGCCGAGAACATGCGCACCTACGACAGCCGCACCTACGAGGGTGCCTACATGGCCGGCGTGATCGCCGGTTCCATGACCAAGTCCAACACGCTGGGTGTGGTGGCCTCGATTCCAATCCCCGAAGTGATCCGCAACATCAACAGCTTCACGCTGGGCGCGCAGTCGGTGAACCCCAAGGTCAAGACCAAGGTGGTCTGGGTCAATGGCTGGTTCGATCCGCCGAAGGAAACCGAAGCCGCCACCTCGCTGATCAACGGCGGTGCCGACGTGCTGATGCAGAACACCGACTCGTCGGCCGTGCTGCAGACCGCCGAGAAGATGGGCAAGCGGGCCTTCGGCTGGGATTCCGACATGACCGCCTACGGTCCCAAGGCCCACCTGGGTTCCGCCGTCATCAACTGGGGGCCGTACTACAAGAAGGCCGTCAAGGACGCGCTGGAAGGCACCTGGAGCACGGGTGGCGTGTGGTGGGGCCACAAGGAAGGCGCGATCGACATGGTCTCCATCGCCGAAGACGTGCCGGCCGAGGCCAAGGCCAAGATCGACACCATCAAGGCCGGCCTGAAGGACGGTTCCTTCTCCATCTGGAAGGGCCCGATCGTGGGCCAGGACGGCAAGGAAGTGCTGGCCAAGGACGCTGTGGCGGACGACAAGTTCCTCGGCGGCATCAAGTTCTACGTCAAGGGTGTCGAAGGCAAGCTGCCGAACTGAGTCCCCCCCTGCCGCGCCGGAGGCGCGACCCCCTCCAGGGGGCGGCACCTGCAGGCCGGCGAAGCCGGACCTGCGGTGCCCTGGCCGAAAGCCGCTGCACCCGCAGCGGCTTTTTTTCTTGGAGGTCATGTGATCGAAAGACAACTCTGGCACCCGGTCATCGCAGGCATGCACCTGCGGGACGCGCCGGTGGCCGTGTCGCTGCTGGGGCAGGACGTGGTCCTGTGGCGCGAGCACGGCCACGAGGGCCAGCCCGGCGTGGTGCACGCCTGGGCAGACCGCTGTCCGCACCGGGGCGCGAGGCTGTCGCTGGGGCGGGTGCTCACGCACCTGCACGGCGCGCGGCTGGAGTGCCCCTACCACGGCTGGCAGTTCGCGGGCGATGGTGCCGCGGCGCAGGGCCACCACGGTGCGCCGGTGTCCGTGGGGCGCTGCGTGCACGTGCCGGCGGCACCGGCCTTCGAGCCACCCAAGGCGCACTGCGCCCAGGTGTTCGAGGCGCAGGAATGCCATGGCCTGGTGTGGGTGCGGCTGGAGCGGCCGGACCTGTCGCAGCTGCCCGCCTCTTTGTCGTCTCCGCCCGCGTTCGAGCCCTGGGGCGACCCGCTGTGGCGGCAGGTGATCTGCGGCCCCTACACGGTGGAGACCAGCGCGCCCCGGCTGGTGGAGAACTTCCTGGACCTGAGCCACTTCGGCTTCGTGCACGAAGGCTGGCTGGGCGCGCGCAGCCACGCCCAGGTGGACACCGGCCGGGTGGACGAAGACGCCGACGGCGTGCACGCGCGCGAATGCAAGGCTTGGCAGCCCAAGGGCTATGCGGGCGCTGAAGAGGGCGGCTGGGTGGCCTACCGCTACGAAGTGCCGCACCCGTTCGCGGCCATCCTGCGCAAGGATGCGGCCGAGGGCGACACGGTCAGCAATGCGATTGCACTCTTCATCCGGCCCGACGGCCCCGAGGCCTGCACCGCCTGGTTCGCCATGGCCACGCTGGGCGACCTGAGCGACGACGAAGAGCTGCGTGCTTTCCAGGACGAGGTGTTCGGACAGGACAAGCCCATCGTGGAATCGCAACAGCCCCGGCGCCTGCCCATCGGCAAGGATGGTGCGATTGCCGAAGTGCACGGCCCAGCCGACCGCATGTCCAGCGCCTACCGCCGTTATCTGGCCCGCACCGGCGTCGCGCTCGGTGTCTGCTGAAAGGAAAACCATGAACGCCATCGAACTCGCCCGGGCCATCCCCAAGGCCGAACTGCACATCCACATCGAGGGCTCGCTCGAACCCGAGCTGATCTTTGAACTTGCGAAGCGAAACGCTGTGCCGCTGGCCTACCCGAGCGTGGAGGCGCTGCGCGCGGCCTACGCCTTCACCGACCTGCAGAGTTTCCTGGACATCTACTACGCCGGGGCCAGCGTGCTGCTGCAGCCGCAGGACTTCCATGACATGGCCTGGGCCTACTTCCTGCGTGCCCGGGCCGACAACGTGATCCACGCCGAGCTGTTCTTCGATCCGCAGACCCACACCGCGCGCGGCGTGCCCATGGCGTCGGTGATCGAGGGCCTGTCGGGTGCCTGCAAGAAAGCGCAGAGTGAACTGGGCATCAGCTCGGCCCTGATCCTGTGCTTCCTGCGCCACCTGAGCGAGGAGGACGCCTTCGCCACGCTGGAAGCGGCGCTGCCGTACCAGGAGCACTTCATCGGCGTCGGGCTGGATTCGAGCGAAGTCGGGCACCCTCCCGAGAAATTCGAGCGCGTGTTCGCGCGCTGCCGCGAGCTGGGCCTGAAGCTCGTGGCGCACGCCGGCGAGGAAGGGCCGCCCGAGTACATGTGGCAGGCCATCGACCTGCTCAAGGTGCAGCGCATCGACCATGGCGTGGCCGCGCTGGCGGACCCGCTGCTCATGGCCGAGCTGGCCCACACGCGGATGCCGCTGACGGTGTGTCCGCTCTCCAACCTCAAGCTCTGCGTGGTGGACGACCTGCGCGACCACCCGCTCAAGAAGATGCTGGACGCGGGCCTGTGTGCAACGGTCAATTCGGACGACCCGGCCTATTTCGGCGGCTACATGAACGCCAACTTCGAACAGACGGTGCAGGCCCTGGGCCTCGGCCGCGAGGATGTGGCCCAGCTGGCGCGCAACAGCGTGGAGGCCAGCTTCGTCTCCGAGCAACGAAAGCGGGAAATGTTTGATCGCATCAGCGCCTGCTGCGCCGCCTGAGCCTGTCTTAAGCGTTCCCAAAGTGTCCCCCACCACAATTTCGCCAGTTTGTTTGGCGCAGGAGTGGTGCGGTGACGATTCGCAAGACGGGGCTGCCGTGGCAATGGCTGCCTGTGCTGGCCGTGCTGGCCTGGGCGCTGTTCCTGCGGCTGGACTACTTCGCACCCGGGCGGTCCCTGTGGCTCGACGAGGCGATGCTGGGCGTGAACCTCCAGCACCAGAGCCTGTCCGGTCTGGTGAAGCCGCTGCTGTACGACCAGGCCGCTCCGCTGGGTTTCCTGCTGCTGCAGTGGCTGCTCGCCCATCTGCTGGCCGGCTCCGACGACCTGCTGCGGGTGCTGCCCCTCCTGGCCGGTCTGGCCCTGCTGCCGATGGTGTTTGCCCTGGCGCGCCAGGACGGCGGCAGTCCCTTCGCCTGGCTGGCCCTGGCGCTGGTGGCGCTGGCGCCCGAGCAGGTGCGCTACAGCAGCGAGCTCAAGCAGTACTCGCTGGATGCGCTGGTGGCGGCCTACCTGATGTGGTGTTTCGGTGAGGCCCTGAAGCAGCCGACCGACCCGCGGGCGCGCAGGCGGCTGGCCCTGTCCGGCGCGCTCGCCGTGTGGTTTTCCCATCCGTCGGTGTTTGTGCTGGCGGGGCTGGGCGGCTCGGTGTTGCTGCTGCACTGGCGCGATGTGCGCGACCCGGCGTTTCTCCGCTTCTGGGCAGGCGTGGCCGCCGCCTGGATCCTGAGCTTTGCGGTGCTGTACCTGCTGCATCTGCGGCATGTGGCGGCCAACCCTTCGCTCACCGACTTCTGGCGCCGCAGTTTCGCTCCGTTGCCGCCCTGGTCGCACTGGGGCTGGTACCGCGCCAGCCTGTCGGGCGTGCTGAACCACCTGTTCTCCTTCCACGCGGGAGTGCTTCCTTCGGTGCTGGTGTTGCTCGGCACCGCCTCGCTCTGGTGGCGCCGCCGGCCCCTGGCCCTGGCCATGGTGCTCACGCTGGTCGCCACGCTCGTCGCCTCGTCGCTGTCGCGTTACCCGTTCCATGGGCGGTTCCTGCTGTTCATGGCGCCCGCCGCCGCCCTGGCGCTGGCCGAAGGGGTGGAGCGCTGCCGGCAGTGGCTGCGCGCCTGGCACGCTGGGCTGGCGGGTGTGGTGTACCTTGGCCTGGCCGGCCTGCTGCTGTTCCATGCCGTGGACATCGACCGGCAGCATCTGCAGGACCATCCGGTGATGGAGGAGATCAAACCGCTGATGAAGGAAGTGGCCGAGCGCCGGCGTCCGGGTGACCAGATCTACGTGTACTACGGCGCGGTGCCCGCGTTCAGCTTCTATGCCGCGCGCTACGGGTTCGGGCCGGACGAGTTTGTCGAGGGTCGCTTTCATCGCTGGGAGCCCGCGCTCTACCTGAGCGAGATCGATGGCGCGCTGGGCGCCGGACGGACCTGGTTGGTCTTCAGTCACAACTGCAACCACTGCCGGCCGCGCGTCAGGATCAATGAGCAGCGCTTCATCCTCGACCACGCGGACCGCCGGGGAACGCTGCTGGAGCAGCTGGACGGTGCCGGCACCACGGCCTACCTGTACGACCTGGGGCCGCCGCGGCCCGATGCGGGGCCGGCGGCAGGCCGGTAAAATCACGCCCAGCGAGCCGGTGCTTCCCCGGCTCGCTTCTTTTTGTCTCACGGAAGCCATGTAGAGGACCACCATGTACAAAAACCTCGCTGCCGCGTTCGCGGCCGCCTGTTTTTTTTCCCCCGTTTTTGCCCAATCGACGACGCCGGTCAAGGCCGCGTTCGTCTATGTCGCGCCGCTGACCGACGCCGGCTGGGTGCGCCAGCACGACCAGGGCCGCCTGGCGGTCGAAGCCGCGCTGCCCGGCCAGGTCAAGACCAGCTACGTCGAGAACGTGGCCGAAGGCCCGGACGCCGAGCGCGTGATCCGCGACCTGGCGATGCAGGGGAACCAGATCATCTTCACGCCCAGCTTTGGCTACATGGAGCCCACGCTCAAGGT
This sequence comes from Hydrogenophaga pseudoflava, assembly GCF_031020795.1. Classification (GTDB taxonomy): domain Bacteria; phylum Pseudomonadota; class Gammaproteobacteria; order Burkholderiales; family Burkholderiaceae_C; genus Hydrogenophaga; species Hydrogenophaga pseudoflava_A. The sequence goes on along the minus strand of NZ_JAVHJP010000003.1, from coordinate 70,455 downwards.
GGCGCGCGAGTTTCCCAACGTGAAGTTCGAATCGGTCACCGGCTACAAGACCGCACCCAACGTGGCCGCGTCCAATGCGCGCTACTACGAGGGGCGTTACCTGGCCGGCATCGCCGCCGGCCGCATGGCCACGCAGGCCGGTTATGTGGCGGGCTTCCCGATTCCCGAGGTTCTGCAGGGCATCAATGCGTACACCCTTGGCATGCGCTCTGTGAATCCGAACGCCACCGTGCGCGTGGTGTTCCTGGGCGAATGGTTCAACCCGCCGCGCGAGCGCGACGCGGCCATGACGCTGATGAACCAGGGCGCCGAGGTGCTGGCCTTCCACACCGGCTCCAACGCCGTCATGGTGGCCGCGCAGGAGCGCGGCAAACTGGCCGTGGCCTACCACTCCGACATGCGCAAGGTCGCGCCGGACGCGCAGGTGGCCGCCGTCACCCACCAGTGGGGCGACTACTACACCCGCCGCGTCAAGGCGGTGGCGGATGGCAGCTGGAAGAGCGCCCAAGTCTGGGGCGGGGTGCGCGAGGGAATGATCCGCGTCGACAGCTTCGGCAGCAAGGTCCCGGCCGCCGTGCAGACCGAGGTGCTGGCACGCCAGAAGGACATGGCGGCGGGCCAGCTGCCGGTGTTCAGCGGCGGCAAGGCCGGCGTGAAGGACAACGAGGGCAAGACGGTGATCGCCGCCGGTCAGGCACTGGACGACAGCGCCATCCTGGGCATGAACTGGCTGGTCGAGGGCGTGGCGACGAAACTGCCACGCTGAACGCATGGCCTGCATTCGTTTCCCGGTATGTCGCCGGGCGCGCTTGCGGCTAAGCTGTCGGCTTCATGAAAGCCTACCGCGCCGCCCTCCTGCGATTCGATGACCATGGCCAGCCGCTGTACGACAGCGATGGCCTGCTGGTGGTCGGCCCCGACGCCAGCGGACGCCGCGTGGTGCGCGCCGCCGGCAGCCACGACGCGCTGATCGACCGCTTCGCAGGCGTGGCGGTGGAAGACCTGCGCGGGTACCTGATCGCCCCGGGATTTGTCGACCTGCACGTGCACTACCCGCAGACCGACGTGATCGGTGCGCCCGCCGCGGGCCTGCTGCCCTGGCTCGAGAACTACACCTTCCCGCACGAGAGCCGCTTCGCCGACAAGGCCTACGCCCGCGGCGTGGCGGACTTCTTCTTCGACGAGCTGGCGCGCCACGGCGTGACCACCGCGCTGACCTTCGCCACATCCCACACTGCGTCGGTGGACGCCGCGTTCGAGGCCGCGCAAGCGCGTGGTCTGCGCTTCATCACAGGCAAGGTGCTGCAGGACCGCCACAGCCCCGACGGCGTGCGGGACCTGACCGAGCAGAGCCTGGTCGACACCGAAGACCTGATCCGCCGCTGGCACGGCGTGGACCGGCTGGGCTATGCCATCACCCCGCGGTTTGCCCCCACCAGCACCGACGAGCAGCTGCGCGGCGCCGGCGAACTGGCCGCGAGATACAGCGATGTCTGGATCCAGTCGCACGTGGCCGAGAACCGCGACGAGGTGCGGTGGGTGGCCGAGCTCTACCCGCAGGCGCGCAGCTACCTGGGGGTGTACGGTGATTTCGGCCTGCTGCGCGAGCGCGCGGTCTACGCACACTGCATCCACCTGGACGCTCACGACCGCGTCCTGATGCGAGAGACCGGCGCCGTGGCCGCCGTCAGCCCCACCAGCAATCTGTTCCTGGGCAGCGGTTTCTTCGACTACGCCGCCGCCGACGCGGCCGGCATGCGCTATGGACTGGCCAGCGACGTGGGTGGTGGCACCAGTTTCTCGCCCTTCCACACCATGCTGGCGGCCTACTACGTGGGCCGTGAAGGCCATACCAAGCCGGGTCTGAGCCTCACGCCCGGCCAGCTCTGGTGGCAGCACACGGCCGGCGCCGCCCAGGCCCTGGGTCTGGCCGGCGTGGTGGGCAACCTCACGCCAGGGCACGAGGCCGACTTCGTGGTGCTCAACCCGAAGGCCACGCCGCTGCTGGCGCGCAAGACCGCGCAGGCGGATTCGCTGGACGAACTGCTGTTTGCACTGATCGTGCTCGGCGACGACCGGTTGGTGGCGCGGGTTCACACGGCTTGATGCGTCGCAAGGCCGGCCTCCCGTCGATCCCTACAATCCGGGGCCAACCGGAGCACACACATGAGCATCAAGAGCGACAAATGGATCCGCCGCATGGCCGAGCAGCACGGCATGATCGAGCCCTTCGAGCCGGGCCAGATCCGGCAGAACGCCGCGGGCCAGAAGATCGTCAGCTACGGCACCAGCAGCTACGGCTACGACATCCGCTGCGCCCCCGAATTCAAGGTCTTCACCAACATCCACAGCACGGTGGTGGACCCGAAGAACTTCGACGAGAAGAGCTTCGTCGACATCAACTCGGACGTCTGCATCATCCCGCCCAACAGCTTTGCGCTGGCGCGCACGGTGGAGTACTTCCGCATTCCGCGCAGCGTGCTGACCATCTGCCTGGGAAAAAGCACCTATGCACGCTGCGGCATCATCGTCAACGTCACGCCCTTCGAGCCCGAATGGGAGGGTTATGTGACGCTGGAGTTCTCCAACACCACCCCGCTGCCGGCCAAGATCTACGCCGGTGAAGGCTGCGCCCAGGTGCTGTTCTTCGAGAGCGACGAGGTCTGCGAGACCAGCTACAAGGACCGCGGCGGCAAGTACCAGGGACAGGTCGGCGTCACGCTGCCCAAGACCTGAGGCCAGGGCGGCTAGAGGGAAATGCCCACTTTTTTGCCTTGACTTTTGTCAGGCAGGTTTCATCGGTGCCAGATAAAATCGCAGAGTTTTTGTGATTCGCGCCCAAATGCGCGCCCGATTGGCGCCGTTTCGGCGGTTCTTGGTGCCCGCCAGCCGGGTGTTCGCTCCTCCTGACCAGCATGTCCGATTCCCCCGCCGCCGTCTCTTCGCCTGAACCGATTCCCCTCGGGCAACCCCTGCCGCACCGCAAGGTGATCCGGGGTTGGCTGACGCCGATCGCCGAACAGCGCACGGCCATGGGCATTGTGCTGCTGGCCATCGACTGGGCGGTCTTCCTGGCGCTCATCGTCGGCACGGTGCTGCTGCAGGCCTGGTGGGCCAAGCTGCTGTGCGGCCTGGCCGCGGGTTTCGTGATCGGCCGCCTGTTCATCATCGGCCACGACGCCTGCCACCAGAGCTACACGCCGCATCGGGGGCTCAACCGCATCCTCGGCCGCATCGCCATGGTGCCGTCGCTGACGCCCTACAGCCTGTGGGAGGTCGGCCACAACGTGGTGCACCACGGCTACACCAACCTCAAGGGCGTGGACTTCGTCTGGGCCCCGCTGACCAAGGAAGAGTTCGAGGGCCTCACGCCCGGCCGCCGCTTCATGGAGCGCATCTACCGCAGCGGCTGGGGACCGGCGTTGTACTACCTGGTCGAGATGTGGTGGAACCGCATGTACTTCCCGCGCAAGACCTACATGGGCACCAACCGCCCCGAGTTCACGCGCGATGGCGTGTTCGTGACGGTCTATGCCGTGCTGTGGATCGCCGCGCTGATCGGCGCCGCCTACGCCACCGAGCAGTCGGGCTGGGCCCTGGTGGGGTATGGCTTCGTGGTCCCGTTCCTGTTCTGGAACGCGATGATCGGTTTCGTGGTCTACGTGCACCACACGCACACCGCGGTGCAGTGGCACGACGACAAGCACGCGTGGGCCAAGGCCGCACCCTTCGTTTCGACCACCGTGCACCTGACCTTCCCGATGAGGATCGGTGCCCTGATGCATCACATCATGGAACACACAGCGCACCATGTGGACATGAGCGTGCCGCTGTACAAGCTCAAGAACGCCCAGAAGCTGCTGGAAGACACGCTGCCCGGCCGCATCATCATCCAGCGCTTCTCCTGGCGCTGGTACTTCGAGACCGCGCGCAAGTGCAAGCTCTACGACTTCACCCGCCGTTGCTGGACCGATTTCCAAGGCCGTCCCACCAGCGATTTCAAGCCGGCTGTGGCCTGAAATCCTCAGCCCCGGTACTTTCTCAAGCGCTGCCCCGGCAGCGCTTTTTGTTGCTGCTTTCGTTTGCATAATGTGGCGATGGCCCCGCCACAGGCGGCCCGAGGAGCAGCGCGATGAAATGGGAAAACAACCGCCAGTCGGACAACATCGAGGACCGCCGCAACCAGCCGGGCGGGGGCATGTTCGGAGGCGGTGCGCCGCGCCGGGTGGGTGGCCGGGGCATCGGATTCGGCACCATCGTGATCGCGCTGGTCGCGGGCTGGATCTTCGGCATCAACCCGCTGACCATCCTGGGGGTGCTGGGCGGCGGTGAGCTGGCGCCGGAATCGGCCCAGACCGCGCCTGCCCCATCCGGGAGCACCGGCCAGCCCGAAGACGAGATGGGACGCTTTGTTTCGTCCGTGCTGGCAGGTACCGAAGACGTGTGGACCGCGGTGTTCCAGCAGGGAGGTGCCCAGTACCAGCAGCCCCGGCTGGTGCTGTTCCGCGGCGCGACGCCCACCGCCTGCGGCACCGGCCAGTCCGCCATGGGGCCGTTCTACTGCCCCGGCGACCAGAAGGTCTACATCGACCTGAGCTTCTACGACACCCTGCGGCGCCAATTGGGGGCACCGGGCGACTTTGCCCAGGCCTATGTGATCGCGCACGAGGTGGGACACCACGTGCAGAACCAGATGGGCCTGACGGAAAAGATGGAACAGGCCCGCCGCCGGGTCAGCGAGCGCGAATACAACGCCCTGTCGGTGCGCCTGGAGTTGCAGGCCGACTGCTTTGCGGGCATCTGGGCCCACCACAACCACAAGAGCAAGGCGATCCTGGAACCCGGGGACGTGGAGGAGGCGCTGAATGCGGCCGCCGCCATCGGTGACGATGCCCTGCAGCGCAAGAGCCAGGGCATGGTCGTGCCCGACAGCTTCACCCACGGCACCAGCGAACAGCGCCAGCGCTGGTTCCACAAGGGGCTGGAAACCGGCAGCGTGCAGGCCTGCGACACCTTCAACACCCGGACCCTCTGAGCGCCGCTGCCCAACATTTGGGCACCCGCGGGGTCAAAGTGAGACAATAAGGGGCTAACCCGAAAGTCCATGACCCAATCCTTTTCCGAACTCCAGCTCTCGCCCAACCTCGCCCGTGCCATCGCGGAAATGGGCTACGAGAGCATGACGCCCATCCAGGCACAGGCCATTCCGGTGGTGCTCCAGGGGCGCGACGTGATGGGCGCTGCCCAGACAGGCACCGGCAAGACCGCCGCCTTCTCGCTGCCGCTGCTGCAGCGCATGCTCAAGCACGAAAACGCATCCACCTCACCCGCCCGGCACCCGGTGCGCGCCCTGGTGCTGCTGCCCACGCGCGAGCTGGCCGACCAGGTGGCCGACCAGATCAAGCAGTACGCCAAGTACACCCAGCTGCGCAGCACGGTGGTGTTTGGCGGCATGGACATGAAGCCGCAGACCATCGAACTCAAAAAGGGTGTCGAGGTGCTGGTGGCCACGCCGGGCCGGCTGCTGGACCACATCGAGGCCAAGAACTGCGTGCTCAACCAGGTCGAGTACGTGGTGCTCGACGAGGCCGACCGCATGCTGGACATCGGCTTCCTGCCGGACCTGCAGCGCATCCTTTCCTACCTGCCGAAGACGCGCACCACGCTGCTGTTCTCGGCCACCTTCTCGCCCGAGATCAAGCGCCTGGCCAGCAGCTACCTGCAGGACCCGATCACCATCGAGGTGGCCCGCTCCAACGCCACCGCATCCACGGTGGAGCAGCATTTCTACCGCGTGGACGACGACGACAAGCGCCAGACGCTCAAGCAGATCGTCAAGGAGCGTGGGGTTACGCAGGCCTTCGTTTTCGTCAACAGCAAGCTCGGCTGCGCGCGCCTGGCCCGTTCACTGGAGCGCGAGGGCCTGAAGACCACGGCGCTGCACGGCGACAAGAGCCAGGACGAGCGCCTGAAGGCGCTGGACGCCTTCAAGAAGGGTGAAGTCGATCTGCTGGTCTGCACCGATGTGGCCGCGCGTGGCCTGGACATCAAGGACGTGCCGGCGGTGTTCAACTTCGACATCCCGTTCAACGCCGAGGACTATGTGCACCGCATCGGCCGCACGGGCCGCGCCGGCGCCTCGGGCCTGGCGGTGTCCTTTGTCAGCGGCAAGGACACGCGCCTGATGGCCGACATCGAAAAGCTGATCGGCAAGAAGTTCGAGCTCGAAGCACTGGAGCTGGAGGCAGACCGCAGGCCGGCCGGCCGCTTCAACGACGGCCAGCGCGCCTGGCGCGAGGGCGACGATGAAGGGCGCCGCGACATCCGTCAGGCCCGCGAAGCGCGCGAGCCTCGTGAGCCGCGCGAAGACCGCCGCATTTCGCGTCCGGTGCGGGCGCCCGCGGATCCGCTGTTCGACAAGCCCTACGAGCCCGCGCTGGCGGAAGACGCCAAGCCGTCCTGGGAGGCGGCGGCCAAACCGGCCGCCACCAGCCGCCTGTCGCCCAACATCAAATCCCGCAAGAAGGTGCCGGCGCTGTTCAAGGCTTCGGTCCCGGCGGAGAGCTCCTGAACCGGCGTTTCAGGCGCCTGGCGTCCGGGCTTGGACGCAGCGCACGCTGATGCGTTCGGGATCTCCGTCGTGTCCGAGCCGGGCTGCGGTCAGGCAGCCGCCCCACACGCACCCGGTGTCCAGCGCCAGCAGATCTCGGCGCGGCACGTTGCCCAGGGTGGACCAGTGGCCAAAGGCGATGCGCGTGCCTTCGCTGCGCCGTTGCGGCACTTCGAACCACGGCATGAAGCCCTCAGGCGCCGATGCGGCGCTGTCCTTGGTCTCGAACTCCATCACGCCCTCGGCGCTGCAGAAGCGCAGCCGCGTGAGCGCGTTCACGATGACCCGGAGCCGGTCGGCCCCCCGGAGGTCGCCGCTCCAGCGGTCCGGCCGGTTGCCGTACATGTGGTGCAGGAACACGACCCAGTCCGGGCCGCGCAGCTCGCGCTCGAGTTCAGCCGCCAGCGCCAGGGTCTGCGCCGCGTCCCACTGCGGCAGCACCCCGGCATGCACCATCAGCCAGCCCTGCATCTGCAGCGCCAGGGGGCGCGCGCGCAGCCAGTCCAGCAGGGCGGCCCGGTCGGGCGCCGCCAGGATGTCGTCCAGCGTGTCGCTGCGGTGTGGCCTGCGCACGCCGTGGGCCACCGCCAGCAGGTGCAGGTCGTGGTTGCCCAGAAGGCCGTGCGCACTGCCTTCCAGCGCGATCATGCGGCGCAACACCGCCAGCGACTGCGGTCCGCGGTTCACCATGTCGCCCAGCAGCACCAGCGTGTCTCGGCTGGGTGAAAACGCGATCTCGTCGAGCAGGCGGCCCAGGGCCTCGTCACAGCCCTGCACGTCGCCGATCAGGTAAAGTGCCATCGCCCGATTATGGATACCCTGCTGATCATCTTTCTCACGCTGCTCAACGGCGCGTTCGCGATGTCCGAGATGTCCCTGGCGGCCAGCCGCAAGGCGCGCCTGGCGGCGATGGCGGAGGTGGGGGACAAGGGCGCGCAGACCGCGCTGCACCTGCTGGAGCATCCCACGCAGTTTCTGTCGTCGGTGCAGGTGGGCATCACTTCCATCGGCATGCTCAACGGCATCGTCGGCGAGGCGGCGTTCAGCGACGAGCTCTCGGCCTGGATCCGCGGCTTCGGGGTCGCCGACGGCACCGCACAGGGGGTGGCCACCGGCATCGTGGTGGCGGTCATCACCTTCGTGACCATCGTGTTCGGCGAACTGGTGCCCAAGCGCATCGGTCAGCTCTACCCTGAAACCGTGGCGCGCTGGGTGTCGCGCCCGATGGCCTATGTGGCCAAGGCCGCCAAGCCCTTCGTCTGGCTGCTCACGCACACCACGCAGTGGGTGCTCAAGTTGCTGCGCATCGACACCAGCGCGCAGCAGATCGTGACCGAAGAGGAAATCAACGCCAGCCTGGAGGAGGGTGTGGACGCAGGCATCATCGAGGCGCACGAGCACCAGATGGTGCGCAACGTGTTCCTGCTCGACGACCGGCAACTGATCTCGATCATGGTGCCGCGCGCCGACATCCACTGGCTGGACGCCGCCGACAGTGTCGAGAGTGCGGCTGCCCAGGCCTGGTCGCTCGGGCACTCGTGGTACCCGGTGTGCCGCGGCGGCCTGGACGATGTGGTCGGTGTGATCCATCTGCCCCGCCTGCTGGCCCTGCGCGAAGCCGGAACCACCGGCGCCATCGGCGAACATGCCCTGCCCGCCACCTTCGTGCCCGAGACGCTGACCGGCATGGAACTGCTGGAGCAGTTCCGCGAGCGCGCCACGCGGATGGCCTTCGTGGTGGACGAGTACGGCGTGGTGCAGGGCCTCATGACCCCGCTGGACCTGCTCGAGGCGATCACCGGCGAGCTCTCCCCCGAGCGGCCGGTGGACGCCTGGGCCACCCGGCAGGACGACGGCTCCTGGCGGGTGGACGGTGCCATGCCCGTGGCCGAGCTCAAGGCCCGGCTGGACATCGACGAGCTGCCGGAAGAGGACAAGGGCCGCTACAACACCGTGGCCGGCCTGATGCAGGCCGAGGCCGGCCAGCTGCTCGCGCAGGGTGAAGGGGTCGACTGCGCGGGCTGGCACTTCGAGGTGATCAAACTCGAAGGCCGGCGCATCGACCAGGTGCGCATCAGCCCGCTGGGGCCGCCGCTCACCGGTGGGTGAACAGCCAGTCCTTGAACGCCTGCGCCGCCGCTGACAGGCGCTTGCCGCGCGGCACCACCACGTGCCAGCGGCGGATCAGCGGGAAGCCCCTTACGTCCAGCTGCACCAGCTCGCCCAGCGCGAGCTCCGCCGTCACCGTGTGGGCCGATAACACGGCCAGGCCCAGGCCGCCGGCCACGGTCTGCTTGATGGCTTCGTTGCTGCCCACCTCCAGCCGGTTCTTCAGCGTGATGCCGTGGTCGGCAAAAAACTTCTCCGATGTCAGGCGGGTGCCCGAACCGGGCTCACGAAGGATGAACGGCTCGCTCCTGAGCCGTTCGGGGGCGATGCGCTTCTTGCCGACGAGGGGGTGGTCGGGCGGCGCCACCAGCACCAGCGGATTGTCGGCAAACGCCTCGCTGACCACGTCCATTTGCTCGGGCGGCTGGCCCATGATGTAAAGGTCGTCTTCATTGCCCGCCAGGCGCTGCAGCAGCTTCTCTCGGTTGCCCACCACCATGGCCACGTCGATGCCAGGATGCGCCGCGCAGAAGCCACCCAGCAGCTTGGGTACGGTGTACTTCACCGTGGTCAGGATGGCCAGCTTGACGCTGCCGCGCTCGACCCCCTGCAGCGCGGCGAGGTCCTCGCCCAGCCGCTCCATGCGCGCCTCGATGTCTTCGCAGGCGCCGGCCAGCGTGCGGCCGGCGGCGGTGAGGTAGATCTTCTTGCCCAGCTGCTCGAACAGTGGCTGCCCCACCGTTTCCGACAGCTGCTTGACCTGCAACGACAGCGTGGGCGGCGAGAGGTGCAGTGCCTCGGCGGCGCGCGCGAAGCTGCCGTGCTGCGCGACGGCGTGAAAGATACGCAGCTGGTGCAGGGTCGCGTGGCGCAGGTTCATGGTGCTGCCTGTTGTTTTGAAAATCAGAACGTTATCTTAGAAACATTTTACTTTTATTTATTGTCTTGCCGGCCAAGAATCCGCTCCATTCCATCCCAACACAAGGAGCAATGCAGATGGCGACGAAGACCTACAACGCGGGCGTCAAGGAGTACCGCAGCACGTACTGGGAGCCCCACTACACCCCCAAGGACACCGACATCCTCGCGTGTTTCAAGATCACGCCGCAGGCCGGTGTGGACCGCGAGGAAGTGGCCGCCGCCGTGGCCGCCGAATCGTCCACCGGCACCTGGACCACCGTCTGGACCGACCTGCTGACCGACCTGGACTACTACAAGGGCCGCGCCTACCGCATCGAGGACGTGCCCGGTGACGACACCTGCTTCTACGCCTTTGTGGCCTACCCGATCGACCTGTTCGAAGAGGGCTCGGTGGTCAACGTGCTGACCTCGCTGGTGGGCAACGTGTTCGGCTTCAAGGCCCTGCGTGCGCTGCGCCTGGAAGACGTGCGTTTCCCGATCGCGTATGTGAAGACCTGCGGTGGCCCGCCCCACGGCATCCAGGTCGAGCGTGACATCATGAACAAGTACGGCCGCCCGCTGCTGGGCTGCACCATCAAGCCCAAGCTCGGCCTGTCGGGAAAGAACTACGGCCGCGCGGTGTACGAGTGCCTGCGCGGTGGACTGGACTTCACCAAGGACGACGAGAACGTCAACAGTCAGCCGTTCATGCGCTGGCGCCAGCGGTTCGACTTCGTGCAGGAAGCCATCGAGAAGGCCGAGCGCGAGACCGGTGAACGCAAGGGCCACTACCTCAACGTGACCGCGCCGACGCCGGAGGAGATGTACAAGCGCGCCGAATACGCCAAGGAACTGGGCGCGCCGATCATCATGCACGACTACCTGACCGGTGGCCTGTGCGCCAACACCGGTCTGGCCAACTGGTGCCGCGACAACGGCATGCTGCTGCACATCCACCGCGCCATGCACGCCGTGCTGGACCGCAACCCGCACCACGGCATCCACTTCCGCGTGCTGACCAAGGTGTTGCGCCTCTCGGGCGGCGACCACCTGCACTCGGGCACCGTGGTGGGCAAGCTCGAAGGCGACCGCGCTTCGACCCTGGGCTGGATCGACCTCATGCGCGACAGCTTCATCAAGGAAGACCGCAGCCGCGGCATCTTCTTCGACCAGGACTTCGGCTCCATGCCCGGCGTGATGCCGGTGGCCTCGGGCGGCATCCACGTCTGGCACATGCCGGCGCTGGTCAACATCTTCGGCGACGACTCGGTGCTGCAGTTCGGCGGCGGCACGCTGGGCCACCCCTGGGGCAACGCCGCCGGCGCCGCCGCCAACCGCGTGGCGCTGGAGGCCTGCGTGAAGGCGCGCAACGAAGGCGTGGCGGTGGAGAAGGAGGGCAAAGCCGTGCTGCTCGAAGCGGCCGAGCACTCGCCCGAACTGCGCATCGCCATGGAAACCTGGAAAGAAATCAAGTTCGAGTTCGACACCGTGGACAAGCTCGACATCGCCCACAAGTGAACCCGCACCCCATCAACGCAAAGGACACCACCATGAGCATGCAGGACTACCACAGCCGCCTCTCCGACCCCGCCAGCCGCAAGTTCGAGACCTTCTCCTACCTGCCGGCGATGAGCCAGGACGAGATCCGCAAGCAGGTCGCCTACATCGTCGGCAAGGGCTGGAACCCGGCCATCGAACACACCGAGCCGCAGTACCTGATGGACTCGTACTGGTACATGTGGAAGCTGCCGATGTTCGGCGAGACCGACATCGACCGCATCCTGGCCGAGGCCGAGGCCTGCCACAAGGCCAACCCGGACAACCACGTGCGCCTGATCGGCTACGACAACTTCTCGCAGTCGCAGGGCGCGAGCATGGTGATCTACCGCGGCAAGACGGTCTGAACCGGGAGGGGCCATGAGCGAGACACTGGACGCCTACCGCATCGCCCGGCAGCCCTACTACCGCCCCGTCGCCGACGAGGTGGCGCTGTTCGAGGCGGCGTATTCGGTGCGCATGCCCATGATGCTCAAGGGCCCCACCGGATGCGGCAAGACGCGCTTTGTCGAGCACATGGCCTGGAAGCTGGGCAAGCCGTTGATCACCGTGGCCTGCAACGAGGACATGACCGCCAGCGATCTGGTCGGCCGCTTCCTGCTCGACGCCAACGGCACCCGCTGGCAGGACGGCCCGCTGGCCACGGCCGCGCGCCACGGCGCGATCTGCTATCTCGACGAGGTGGTCGAAGCGCGGCAGGACACCACCGTCGTCATCCACCCGCTGACCGACAACCGCCGCGTGCTGCCGCTGGAGAAGAAGGGCGAACTGGTCAAGGCCCACCCGGACTTCCAGATCGTCATCTCCTACAACCCGGGCTACCAGAGCCTCATGAAGGACCTCAAGCAGTCCACCAAGCAGCGCTTCGGCGCGCTCGATTTCAACTACCCCGACCACGCCATCGAGGCCGAGATCGTGGCGCACGAAACCGGTGTCGGAGCCGACGTGGCGGACAAGCTGGTCGGCATTGCCGGGCGGGCGCGCAACCTCAAGGGCCATGGCCTGGACGAAGGCATCTCCACCCGCATGCTGATCTATGCGGGCAGCCTGATCGCGCAGGGCGTGGCCGCGCAGGCCGCGTGCCGTGTGGCGCTGGTGCGCCCGATCACGGACGACCCCGACATGCGCGACGCGCTGGACGCCGCGGTGGCCACGTTCTTCTGACGAGCCATGAGCGTCCACCTGCACGACCACGCCGAGTGGACCGACCCGCTGTCGCCGGCCTCGCGCGAGCTGCTGGAGCGCAGCTGGCCAGACGCCGTCAAGGTGTTTTCCGCGCGCGGGCTGGACAACTACGTCAAGGGCGCGTCCGCGCTGCGCGGCCTGGGCCGGGGTGATGAACCGGTCAACGCCTGGATCGACGGGGCACCACAAGTGGCGCGCGAGGTGGGTGAAGACGTGGTGGGTGAACTCGCCACCACCGCTCTCATGCTCGCGTCCAAGACCTCCGGCGCGGTGATCGAACTGGTTCTCGCCACCGCTCCCACCGCCGCGCGCCGCCTGGCCGACGGCGCGCTCTTCCTGCAGTACCTGCAGTTTCTCAACACGCTGGTGGCGCAGGCGCCGCGCGGTCTGCGGCCCATGCTGGGTCGGCTCGACGCGCTGTTCGGCCAGCTCACGCTGGGCGGCCTGCGCCGCTGGGCCACCTGGGGCGCGCAGGCGCACCGCACGAACTACGAAGAACAGATCGCCTACTTCGGCCTGCAGTCCAAAGAGTCGCTGGCCATGCTGCAGAAGGAACGCAAGGGCACGCTGCTGGTGGACGTGCAGCGGCGCATCAACATGTATTTGCGCGCGCTCTGGGGACGCGACTTCTACATGCGTCCCACCGCGGGCGACTACGAGAGTCGCGAGGGCTACCGCCCCTTCATCGAGGACTACTTTCTGCACCTGCCCGACGCCTACGACGCGGTCGAAGGCCACACCGGCACCGTGGACGCCACCGAGCTCTACCGCGCCGCCGCCGCGCACGCCGCGGCCCACGTGGTGTTCACCCGCCAGCCGATCTCGGCCGAGTCGCTGAGCCCCTGGCAGATGGCGCTGATCGGTCTGGTGGAGGACGCGCGGGTCGAGGCGCTCACGCTGGCGCGCTTTCCCGGCCTGCGTCCGCTGTGGGCCAGCCTGCACACCGCGCAGGCCACGCAGCAGACCACAGCGGGCGACTGGCTCGACCGCCTGGCGCGCGCGCTGCTCGACCCGGCCTATGACGACACGCATCCCTGGATCGCCCAGGGCCGAGCGTTGCTGGCCGAGGCCATGCCGCGCCTCCTAGCCAACCCCTACGACAACAGCGTGTCGTGGGAGCTGGGTGTGCAGCTGGCGCACAGCTATCGCGAGCTGGCGCAGGGACCCAGCTACCAGCCGCGCAACGACGGGCAGACCGCGGCCTACCGCGACGACAACCGCTACTTCTGGGCCTTCGACGGTTTCGACTTCGAGCACGCCATCGCCGCTGGCGTCGAGCCTCCGCAGCAGGTGCGCAAGCAGGTCAACCTGATGGAATTCGTCAACGAGCTGGAGGTGGAAGGCGCAGGCGACGACGCGCAGGAAATCTGGGTGCTGGGCACCGAGCTGTTCCCATACGAAGACCTGGGTGTGTCCTTCAACGAGAGCGAAGGCCGCGAGCCGGTGCTGCCGCCGGTGCACTACGGCGAGTGGGACCACCTGATCCAGCTCGAACGACCGGCCTGGGCCACGGTGCAGGAGCGCCGCCCCAAGGCCGGCGACGCGGCGGTGATCGACGGCATCCTGGCCGAACACCGTCGCCTGATCGGCCGCATGAAAGTCATCCTGGACGCCATGCAGCCGCAGGGCGTGCAGCGCATCCGCAAGCTCGAAGACGGCGACGAGATCGACCTCAACGCCGCGCTCTCGTCGGTGATCGAGATGCGCATGGGCCGGCAGCCCGACCCGCGCATCATGATGCGCAGCGTGCGCAAGACGCGCGACATCTCGGTGCTGGTGCTGCTGGACCTGTCGCAATCAACGAACGACAAGGTGGCCGGGCAGGAGAACACCGTGCTCGATCTCACGCGCTCGGCCTGCGCGCTGCTGGCCGACGCAATTCAGAAGGTGGGCGATCCGTTCGCCATCCACGGCTTCTGCTCCGATGGCCGGCACGACGTGCACTACTGGCGCCTCAAGGACTTCGACCAGCCCTACGACGACCTCACCAAGGCGCGTCTGGCGGGCATGGAGGGACAGCTCTCCACCCGCATGGGTGCGGCGATCCGCCACGCCACAGCCGCGCTGAAGGCGCAGCGCAGCAGCAAGAAGCTGCTGCTGGTCATCACCGACGGCGAACCAGCCGATGTGGACGTGCGCGACCCGCAGTACCTGCGGCAGGACACGAAGAAGGCGGTGGAAGAAGCGGGGCGCAGTGGTGTGACGACTTACTGCATGAGTCTGGACCCGCGCGCCGACCAGTACGTCGGCCGCATCTTCGGCGCACGCAACTACCTGGTGGTGGACAAGGTGGAGCGGTTGCCGGAGAAGCTGCCGGTGCTGTATGCGGGGCTGACGCGCTGAGCGGCGCGGCTCAGGCCGCCACGGCGGCTGTGGCCCGCAGCGAACCGAACAGGTTCTTGGGGTCGGCCAGCTGCGGCACCAAGGCGATGCGCTCGCCCATGCCCAGGCGCTCGGCGGTCTGCTGCATGAAGCGCAGCGCCGAATAGTCCTCCAGCGCAAAGCCCACCGAGTCGAACACGGTCACCTGATCGGCGCGGTCGCGGCCGCTGCGCTCGCCGCGCAGCACCTGCCAGAACTCGGTGACGGCGAAGTCGGCGCCCTTGTGCTGGATCTCGCCTTCGATGCGCGACTGCGGCTCGTATTCGACGAACACCTTGGCGACGTCAAGGATCTGGCCGTGCAGT
>NZ_JAVHJP010000003.1:0-55348 GCF_031020795.1 Hydrogenophaga pseudoflava | reverse complement strand
CTCGGGCGTGAGGATGAGCGCGTTGCGCTTGTCGGCGGTCACGGTGGTCACGATGTCGGCGCCCTTCACCGCGTCGGCCGTGCTGGCGCAGACGGTGATGCGCAGGCCACTGCCCCGCAGGTTGGTCACCAGCTTGGCGCTGGCAGCGGGGTCCACGTCGTACAGGCGCAGGTCGGTGATGCCCAGCAGGTGCTGGAACGCCAGTGCCTGGAACTCGCTCTGGGCGCCGTTGCCGATCAGCGCCATCACCCGGCTGTCGGGGCGGGCCAGCACCTGCGCCGCCAGCGCCGACATGGCGGCCGTGCGCAGCGCGGTGGTCAGCGTCAGTTCGCTCAGGAACAGCGGCGCGCCGGTGGCCACGTCGGCCAGCACGCCGAAGGCCATCACGGTGGACAGACCCAGGCGGGTGTTGCCGGGGTGGCCGTTGACGTACTTGAAGCTGTAGCGCTGCGCATCGGCCACCGGCATCAGCTCGATCACGCCAACGTCGGAATGCGCGGCCACGCGCGCCGTCTTGTCGAAATCGCCCCAGCGCAGGAAGTCGGCGCGGATGTGGGCGGCGATGGCTTCGATGCAGTGGGCCACGCCAACGCCGGCCACGAGTTCGGCGGCTTCGGGGGCGCCCAGGTAGAGCGTGCCGGCTTCGACGAAGCGGGCGAGATCGGGGTTCTGGACGTTGGTTTTCATGGCTTGTCTTCGGGCAGCACAGGGGGAGCTGGCAGTGTGGAGGAGGGCGATGGCAATGAAAACCGCCAAAAATGTTCTGAAACGGCAGAAAATCTGTCACTTCGGCAGACTCACCTGACGTTTTGACCATGGACGACCTTGATCAACGACTCATTGCCCTGCTGCGGCAGGACGCGCGGCTCTCGGTGGCCGACCTCGCCCACAAGCTGCAGGTCTCGCGCGGCACGGTCACCAACCGGCTGCGCAAGCTCGAAGACACGCAGGTGATCGTGGGCTACACGGTGCGTCTCAAGCCCGAGGCCCAGCCCGAGCGCATCCGCGCCTGGATGGGGGTGCAGGTGGAAGGCAACCGCACGCGCGAGGTGATCGCCAGCCTGCTGGGCGAGCCCTCGGTGGCGGCCCTGCACGACACCAACGGGCGCTGGGACCTGCTGGCCGAGCTGGCGGTGGGGTCCATGGCCGAGCTGTCGCAGGCGCTGGAGCGCATCCGCCTGCTCAGCGGCATCCGCGGCACCGAGACCAGCATCCTGCTGACCTCGTACCGCTGAAAAAAGCCCGGCCGGGGCCGGGCTGTGAAGACCCTGGAAACGGATCAGGAGCCCACCTGGGCGGCCAGATCGTCGAGGCTGTTGTGGCGGATGTGGCCGGGGGCGTCGTCCTGACCGCGACCGCGGCCGCGCGGCTTGTTCTGACCCGGGGCGTTGACGGTGCCAATGGTGTTCAGGCCGGGGGCGGTCAGGGTGCCGCGACCGCGCACACGGCCATCGCTGTCGTCCGGTGCATCCACACCGCTGTCCTCGACGCCGCGGGGGCGGTCGCGCCCGCTCACGTGGCCGTCGGCGTGGTGGTTCGGGCCGTCGTCCGCACCGCGGCCGCGGCGCCCGCCGTCCGAGCTGCTGCTCGAAGAAGAAGACGAGGAACTGCTGGAGGACGAGGACGAGGACGAGCTCGAGCTGCCGCCGTCGTCGCCACCGCGTCCACGACCGCGGCCCCGGCCGCTGTCGCCCGAGCCGCCGCCTGAAGAGCTGCTGGACGACGACGAGCTGCGGCCGCCGTCGTCGCTGCCGCGGTTGCGACCGCCGTCGTCGCCGCCACGCCCGCGGCCGCCATCGGACGAGCTCGACGAGCCCCTGGAGTCGCCGCCGCGGCCGCGACCGGAATCGCCGTCCTTGGCCAGCAGGGCGCTGGAGGCCAGGCCCAGTACAAGGGCGGTGACCAGGGTGGCGAGCTGCGATTTCCTGAAATCGAACATGTCTTTCTCCTGAAGTGTGTGAACGGGTGGGGACCGGGTGATGCGCCGAGGGGACTCCTCTCACGCAGGGCTTCAGTATGTGTGGGAAAAATTCCCACGTCAATGGTTTGTGTGAATTTTTCCCACATGAAGTGTTAAACTTCGTGTCATTCCGTCTCAGCCCACCCAAGCCCTCCCATGCCCGAGCGCGAACCGTCTCCAGCCCTGCGGGGTGCCGCGCCCGGCGGGCCGTCGCCCGCCCTGGTGCGCGCGCTGCGCAAGCTGCTGCGGCCGCTGGTCCGGCTCATGCTGGCGCACGGCGTCACCTACACCTACCTGGCCGACCTGCTCAAGGGTCTGTTCGTCGAAGTGGCCGAGCAGGATTTCCGCCTCGACGACAAGCCGCCGACCGACAGCCGCGTGAGCCTGGTGAGCGGTGTGCACCGCAAGGACGTGGCGCGCCTGCGCGGTCTGCTGGCCAGCGCTGAGGCGATCGAACCGTCGGTGGTGCCGCGTGGTGCCCAGCTGGTGGCGCACTGGATGGGCCACCCGAAGTACCTGCTGGAAGATGGCGGCCCGCGGCCGCTGGCGCGCCTGGCGAGCGAAGGGGGCGAACTTTCGTTCGAGGCGCTGGTCGCCAGCGTCAACAGCGACATCCGCTCGCGGGTGGTGCTCGACGAATGGTTGAGCCTGGGCGTGGTGCACCTGGACGAGGCGGGGCGGGTCTGCCTGAATACGGCGGCCTTCGTGCCCTCGCGCGGCGCCGATGAAAAGGCCTTCTACCTGGGCCACAACCTGCACGACCACGCCGCGGCCGCGGTGCACAACCTGCTGGCCGGCCAGCCACCGTTCATGGAGCGCAGCGTGCACTACAGCGGGCTCGCGCCGGCTTCGGTGGAGCGGCTGAACAAGATGTCCGAGCAGATGGGCATGAAGGTCCTGCTGGCGCTCAACAAGGCGGCCATGGACGCCGAGGCACAGGACCAGGCGGACGCTGGGCGGGACGGCCTGCCACCGCCCGAGCAGCGCTTCACCTTCGGCATGTACTTCTACAGCGAGCGCAGCGCGGCGCCGCCCCCGCCCACGGACGGGCAGGAGGCCCCATGAAGCGGTGGGTGCTGCCTCTGCTGCTGGCGCTGGCCGGCTGCGGCGGCCTGGCGCCCCGGCATCCGGCGCCGGGGGCCGCAGCGTGCAGCGTGGCCTCGCTGCGCAACCCGGCGGCCGACCCTTCGGGCCTCGGGGGCACCGGCGCACCCGCGGTGCGCGGGCCAGACCCCGGGGGCATCGGTGGCACGGGCCAGGTCGCCACGGGCAATGGCCTGGGTGGCACCGGCATCGTGGGCGTGGTCACCGGCTTTGCGAGCATCTGCGTCAACGGCATCGAGGTCGAGTACGAGCCGTCGACACCGGTGGAGCGCGGGGGCCAGCCCAGCCCGCTGGGCGATCTGGCCGTCGGCCAGCTGGTGGCCCTGCAGGCCGGTGGCACGGGGGATCAGCTGCGGGCCATGCGGATCGCGGTGATCGATGCCGCTGTCGGCCCGCTGACCGCGCTGGACGCCGCGTCCGGCCGCTTCGAGGTGATGGGTCAGGTCGCCACCGCACTGGAGCGCGGCGATCTGCAGGGGCTGGCCGTCGGCGACTGGGTGCGTGTCAGCGGCCAGCGAGTGGCCAGTGGCGAGATCCGCGCGACCCGGGTGCAGCGGGCGGTCGCCGGTGAGGCAGTAGTCACCGGTCCGTATGTGCCGCCGGGCGCCGGTGGAGCGCGCGTGGGCGACACACCGCTGGCCTGGTCGCCAGCACCGGACGGTGTCGCGCCTGGGCAGGAGGTCGGCGTGCGTGGCCGCTGGGTGGGTGGGCGGCTCCAGGTGCAGGCGCTGCAGGTGCAGCCGACCCGGGCTGCCATGGGCGGCAGCCGGGAGGTGCTGTTGCAGGGCTATGTGCACGGGTTCAGCGGCCGGGAGTTGCGGCTGGGCTACGAATCGCTGGTGCTGGACGAAGCAGCCCGCGTCGAAGGCGGGGACCTGGCGGCGCTGCGCGTCGACCAGCCGGTCCAGGTGCGGGGGCGGGTGGACGAGCAGCAGCGCCTGCGGGTCGAGCGGCTGGAGTTCCGCAGCGAGGGCCGGCGCGGCGAGCGCCAGGTGTCTCCGGTCGTGCCCACCATTCCACCCGCCATCGCCGGCAGCAGCGCCGACGACAGCGGTCGCGGGCGTGGGCGCGGGCGGGGAGGCCGGGAGACCGGTGAATCAGGTCGCGGCGGCTCGTCCGGCAGTGGCTCGGGCGGTGACTCCGGTGGCGACAGCGGTCGGGGGCGCGGGCGGGGCGGCGACAGCGGGTCCTCGGGCAGCGGCTCTTCGGGCAGCGGTTCCTCGGGCAGCGGTTCCTCCGGAAGTGGTTCTTCCGGCAGCGGCTCCTCGGGCAGCGGCGATTCCGGTGGGGACTCCGGCCGCGGCCGGGGGCGGGGGCGCGGCGGACGCGACTGAGCCTGCGCGTTCAGGGCCTGGGCGCCACCTCGATGCGCCACCAGGCCGGCAGCAGGCGCCGCACCTCGGCCCGCGCAAACCGGTCGTCCAGCAGCCAGACGCAGCCCCGGTCCTGCTCGGACCGGATCACCCGGCCGGCCGCCTGCACCACCCGCATCAGGCCGGGGAACAGGTAGGTGTGGTCGTAGCCGTGGCCGGTGTGCTGCTGCAAGCGCTCGCGCATGCGCTCGTTCTCGGCGTTGACCTGCGGCAGGCCCAGGGTGGCGATGAAGGCGCCCACCAGCCGCTCGCCGGGCAGGTCGATGCCTTCGCCGAACGCACCGCCCAGCACGGCGAAGCCCACGCCCTGGCCGCCCTCGACGAAACGGGCCACGAAGGCGTCGCGTGCGGGTTCTTCCATGCCGCGCGTCTGCGCCCAGTGGGGCAGGTCGGGATGCCGCTGGGCCAACCGCTGGCGCGCCAGGTCCAGGTACTCGAAGCTGCTGAAGAAGGCCAGGTAGTTGCCGGGGCGCTCGTGGAACTGGGCGCCGATCACGTCCACCAGCGCGTCCAGCGAACGCAGCCGGTCGGGGTAGCGGGTCGAGATCCACGGAGCGATGCGCACGCGCAACTGCTCGGCCGCGAACGGCGAGGGCAGGTCGACATGGGCCGCGTCGGCCGGCACGCCGAGCATTTCCTTCACATGCTCGACCGGTGCCAGCGTGGCCGAGAACAGGGTGGCGCTGTGCGCCCCGGCCCATCGCGCCACGAGCCAGGGCGCCGGCACCACGTTGCGGATGCGCAGCGTCGGCAGCCGCCGGCCGCGGCCGCCCGGCGGTGCAGCCCCTGGCCCCGCCTCGCACAGCGAGTGCTCACCGAAGCCTTCGGCGATGCGCACGAAGTGCAGCGCCTCGAACACCCAGTTCTGCAGCGCCGGGTCGGGCGTCTGGCCGGTCTGCGGGGTCAGCAGATCCAGCAGGCTGTTGCAGGTGTTCTGCAGGGTGGTGGTCCAGTCGTCCGGCAGGCCGGCGGCCAGCGCCTGCGTGCCTTCGGCTGCCGGCAGGTCGCGGGCCAAGGCGCTCCAGCGCCGGTGCAGGGCGTCCATGATCTTGCGCACCTCCGGCGCCGCCTCGTGCCGCAGGCGCAGGAACTCGTGCGCGTGCAGCGTGGCGCTGTACATGCTGCGCGCACGCTCGATGAGGTTGTGTGCCTCGTCCACCAGCAGCGCGGCGCGCCAGCCCTGGTCCTCGGCCAGCGCGAACCAGTGCGCGCCCACATCGAACCAGTGGTTGTAGTCGCCCACCATCGCGTCGCACCAGCGCTGCATTTCCTGCCCCAGGTAGTAGGGACAGACGCTGTGTTCCAGCGCCAGCCTGCGCAGGCTCTCGCGGTCGAGCCAGCCGGCCTGTGCGGCCGCCTCGCGCGCGGCGGGCAGGCGGTCGTAGAAGCCCTGCGCGAGCGGGCAGGACTCACCGTGGCAGGCTTTGTCGGGATGCTCGCAGGCCTTGTCGCGCGCCACGCGTTCGAGCACCCGCAGCGGCAGGTGCCGGGGCGCTCCAAGGCGCTGCAGCGCGTCCAGCGCCAGCTGTCGCCCGGTCGTGCGGGCGGTGAGAAAGAGCAGGCGGTCGGTGCTCTGCCCGGGCATCGCGCGCAGGCTGGCGAACACCGTGGCCATGGTTTTGCCGATGCCGGTGGGTGCCTGCGCCAGCAGGTGGCGCGCGCGCGCGTGCGCCCGGTACACATCGGCCGCCAGCTCGCGCTGACCGGCGCGGAACGCGGGGAAGGGAAACGCCAGAGCCGTCAGTGCCGCGTCCCGGGCCTGGCGGTGGGCCTGCTCGGCCAGGGCCCAGGCGAGATAGCGCCCGCACAGATCCTCGAAGAAGGCCCGCAGCGCATCCGCGGTGCACGTCTCGGTCAGCACCGTTTCCTGTCCGCTGTCGATGTCGAAATAGACCAGGGCCACCTCGATCCGCTCCAGCCCCAGCTGTTCGCACAGCATCCAGCCGTAGACCCGGGCCTGGGCCCAGTGCAGGGCCTGGTGGTTGGCCGGTACACGGTCTGCATCGCCGCGGCGGGTCTTGATCTCCTCCACCCGCCGGGCACCGGCGTCGAAACCATCGGCCCGGCCCTGCACCACCAGCGGGCCGAAGCGGGCGCTCAGCGCCAGCTCGCGCTGGTAGCCGGCGCCGCGGCGCGCGGTCACGGTCTGGTGGCCCGCAATGCCTTCGACACCGCTGGGCGAGGGCGTGAAGCGCAGGTCGAGGTCGCCGCGGCGCGCGGTGAAGTGGCACAGCGTGCGCACCGACACGGCGATGTCGACGACCGGAAACATGGGCGGATGAACCAAGGGCAACACCAGAGGAAGTCGGGCATCGTACTGGATATATAGTCAGTTCATCATGGACCCCGCACCCGACTCTCTGCCCGACCCGGCCCCCGCGCTCACCCGCCTGCACCACCGGCGCCTGCGCGAGATCCACCGCTCGGCCGGCTGGCCGTGCCAGGACATGGTGGAAGTCGAGCTGCTGGCCGCGGGCCTGCTGGAGCGGCGGCTGGACGAGGGGCGGGAGACGCTGCGCGTGACCGAGGCGGGCATCCTGGTGCTGGCGCGCGTGTTCGCCGGCAACAAGGCGGCGCGCTCGGCCCACGAGGCCCTGGTGGAGCAGGTGGCCACGGCCATGGCCCGGTCGGGCCGCCTGGCCTGGCGCGGCCTTGCGCTGCGGGTCGCGCTGCCCATGGAGTTGCTGACGGGTGAGTCCTGCGAACCGTCGGTCGCCGAGCCGGGGCCTCAGGGGCTGTGGACCGAGCTGGCCGCCCCCGAGCCGCCCCCGGCGCACGGCTGGTGCATGGCCTGCCCCGACGTGTTTTCGATCCGCAATTCGTCGGTCGAGGCCTACCTGGAGCCGGTGGTGCACGAGATCAAGGTGCACCGCTCGGACCTGCTGGGCGACCTCAAGAAGCCGGCCAAGCGCGCCGCCTACCTGGGCATGGCCGGTGCCTGCTGGTACGTGCTGGGGGAAGACGCCAGGGGTCGGCCCATCGGGGCGCCCGACGAAGTCCCGGCCGAGTGCGGCGTCATGCTGGTCGAGCGGGGCGTGCTGCGGGTGGCGCGCGAGGCGCCCCGGCGCGCGGTGGAGCGGCTGCCCTTCCATGTGTGGATGGCGCTGGCCAAGGCCGGACCGGCCTGGCGCGAGGACGACCCGTCGCAACAGGCGCTCTGAGCGGGTGCCCAGGCGGCGCCGGCTACAATCGTCGGGTCATTGGGGAGTAGCCGCTCTTCATTCTGAAGAGGCCCGCGTCAACACACTTGTCCGTTCCCGGACATGGCGCTGGCAGTCCCGCACCTGGCAAGACCTTTGACCACGATGCTCCGCTGAGAGGCCGGGGTGCGTCGTGGTCAAACGCGTTCTGTGCCGGCCCCTGAAAGTTTCCCCACATGGAATCCCTGCTCGTCTCCACCGGTGTGGTCGCGCTCGCCGAAATCGGCGACAAGACCCAGCTGCTGGCCTTCATCCTCGCCGCACGCTTCAAGAAGCCGGTGCCGATCATCGCCGGCATCCTGCTGGCGACCATCGTCAACCACGGCCTGGCCGGTGCGCTGGGCGCCTGGATCACCGCGCAGGTCAGCCCCGAGGTGCTGCGCTGGGTGCTCGGCGCCTCGTTCATCGGCATGGCGATCTGGACCCTGATTCCGGACAAGATCGAGGAAGAGGAAACCCAGGTCGCACAGAAGCTGGGCGTGTTCGGCGCCACGCTGATCACCTTCTTCCTGGCCGAGATGGGCGACAAGACACAGATTGCCACCGTGGCCATGGCCGCGCATTACGCGACACCGCTGCTGGTGGTGATCGGCACCACGCTGGGCATGCTGATCGCCGACGTGCCGGCGGTGTTCGTGGGGGACCGGCTGGCCAACAGGATCCCGATGAAGCTGGTGCACTCGATCGCCGCAGGCATCTTTGCGGTGCTGGGCGCGGCCACTCTGCTGGGGGCGGGTGCTCGTCTCGGCTTCTGATGGGCGCCCGGCACCGGCGGCTATGGTAGCCTCGCGCCCGGCATTTCTAGGCAGAACGCGGGTACGCCGCACAGGAATCAGGACACCATGAGTGCACTCGGTGGCTGGCGCCAGTCGCCAGCGGTGCGGGACATCGCCGCGGGGCTGAAGAGCTGGCCCATCGTCAGCTTCATGGCGCTGAGTGATGTGCGGGCCCGCTACAAGCGCAGCGTGCTCGGGCCCCTGTGGCTGACGCTGGGCACGGCCATCGGCTCCATGGGGCTGGGGCTGCTGTGGAGCGAGCTGATGAAGGTGTCGGCGTCGCAGTTCGTCCCGACGCTCACCGCGGGCCTGATCCTGTGGCAGTTCATCGCCGGGGTGCTGAGCGAATCGAGCACCGTCTATGCGCGCCAGGCCTCGGTGATCCGCAACCTGAGCCTGCCGCTGTCGATCTACCCGCCCCAGCTGGTGCTGCGCCACCTGGTGAACCTGGTGCACAACCTGCCCATCTTCCTGATCGTGGCGCTGGTGTACGGCGTGCCGGTGAGCTGGCAGACGCTGCTGGTCGTGCCGGCCATGCTGCTGCTGACCCTGAACCTGTACTGGGTCTGTGTCGTGGTCAGCATCCTGGGCGCCCGGTTCCGAGACCTCGAGTACATCATCGGCGCGGTGCTGCCCCTGCTGATGTTCATCAGCCCGGTGTTCTACCGGCCCAACTACCTGCCGTTCAGCGAACGCATTCTCTGGTTCAACCCGCTGTCACACGCCATCGAGCTGGTGCGCTCGCCCCTGCTGGGGCATGCGCCGCCCGACTTCGTGGTCTGGTCCAACCTGGGCGGTCTGGCGCTCGGGCTGTGCCTGGCGTTCTGGCTGTTCAACAACAAGCGCGACCGCATCGCCTTCTGGATCTGACATGGCACGGCTGACCCTGAAGAACGTGACGGTGCAGTACCCGATCTACAACAGCCGCAGCTTCTCGCTGCGCAACCAGATCATGCGGGTGAGCACCGGCGGGCGCATCGAGAGCGAGGCCGGGCAGGTGAGCGTGGTCACGGCGCTCAAGGACGTGTCCTTCGACCTGCGCGACGGCGACGCGGTGGCGCTGATGGGCCACAACGGCGCCGGCAAGAGCACCATGCTGCGCACCCTGGCGGGGGTCTACACCCCGATCTCGGGCCAGATCGTGCGCGAGGGCCGGGTCTCGACCATGCTGGAACTCGGCGCTGGCATCGACGGTGAACTCTCGGGCTACGAGAACATCACCCGCATGGGTGTGCTGCTGGGCATGAGCCTCAAGGAGATCGAGGCCCATGTCCCCGACATCGAGCAGTTCTGCCAGCTCGGCGACTTCCTGCGGCTGCCGGTGCGCACCTACTCCTCGGGCATGTCGACCCGCCTGATGTTCGCGGTGGCCACCACCGTGCAGCCCGACATCCTGCTGGTCGACGAGATCTTCGGCATGGGCGATGCCGAGTTCCAGGTCAACGCCAAGCGCCGCATGGAGAGCCTCATCGAGAAGGTGGGCATCTTCGTTTTCGCCACCCACAACGACGAACTCATCGAGCGCTACTGCAACCGCTTCTTCCGGCTGGAGCACGGCAACGTCCGCGAGATGACGCGCGACGAGGCGCTGGCGGCCCATTACGCAGCCACCGGTCGCTGAGCGCTCAGACGATCCGGCTTGGGGCGGAGCGTGGGGCCTCAGTAGTGCGGCGGCAGCTCGTCGCGCAGACTGCGGAAGGCTGGCGGCTGCGACTCGTCGTTGCGTTGTCGCAGCTGCGCCACCTCGTGGATGAGCATCGCGATCTGGTCGTGCTGGCGCGCCACCATGGTGTTGAGCGTGTCGACCAGGTCTTCCAGATAGATCAGCTTGATCTCCAGCTGCGTCAGCCGCGCGTCGCCGAGCTCGCTCATGCCGGCAGGAACCCGTCGACCGAGAGGTAGCGCTCGCCGGTGTCGTAGTTGAAGCCCAGCACCTTGGCACCGGCCGGCAGCTCGGGCAGCTTCTGCGCGATCGCGGCCAGCGTGGCGCCCGAGGAGATGCCGACCAGCATGCCTTCCTCGCGCGCGCAGCGCCGGGCCATCTCGCGCGCCGGCTCGGCGTCGACCTGGATCACGCCGTCCAGCAGCTCGGTCTTGAGGTTGCCGGGAATGAAGCCGGCGCCGATGCCCTGGATCGGGTGGGGCGCCGGGCTGCCGCCGGAGATCACGGGCGAGGCCACCGGCTCGACCGCATACACCTTGAGCTGGGGCCATTGCGCCTTGAGCACCTGGGCGCAGCCGCTGAGGTGTCCGCCGGTGCCGACCCCGGTGATCAGCACATCCAGGCCTTCGGGAAAGTCGGCGAGGATTTCCTGCGCCGTGGTCTTGGCGTGCACGTCGATGTTGGCCGGGTTGTCGAACTGCATCGGCATCCAGGCACCGGGCGTGCTCGCCACGATTTCCTGCGCGCGGGCGATCGAACCCTTCATGCCCTTCTCGCGCGGCGTCAGGTCGAAGGTGGCGCCATAGGCCAGCATCAGGCGGCGGCGCTCGATGCTCATGCTGTCGGGCATCACCAGGATGAGCTTGTAGCCCTTGACCGCGGCCACCATGGCCAGGCCGATGCCGGTGTTGCCCGAGGTGGGCTCGACGATGGTGCCGCCCGGCTGGAGCGCGCCAGAGGCCTCGGCGTCTTCGACCATGGACAGGGCGATGCGGTCCTTGATCGAGCCGCCCGGGTTGCTGCGCTCGGACTTGATCCACACGCTCTGGCTGGCGCCGGGAAACAGGCGGTTGATGCGGATGTGCGGCGTGCCGCCGATGGTCTGGAGGATGTTCTGGGCTTTCATGTCGGGTCCTTGGGTTGCAGGTCGATGGAGGCGGAGTTCATGCAGTAGCGCAGGCCGGTGGGCGCAGGGCCGTCCTCGAACACATGGCCAAGGTGGGCGCCGCACTGGCTGCAGACGGTTTCGGTGCGCACCATGCCGTGGCTGCGGTCGGTGATCTCGGTGATGGCACCGGGCACGGCCTTCCAGAAGCTGGGCCAGCCGCAGCCGGCGTCGAACTTGGTGCCCGAGTCGAACAGGTGGTTGCCGCAGCAGATGCAGTGGTAGCTGCCGTCGGCCCAGATTTGCTCGTACTTGCCGGTGAAAGGGCGCTCGGTGTAGGCGTGGCGCGTGACCTGGAAGGCCGCGGGCTCGGCACCCTTCTCGGCCAGCAGCTCGCGCCACTCGGCCTCGGTTTTCTGGATCGGGAAGTTGCTCATGGCGGTACTCCGGAACACCCGCACGGGGGTGGAGCGGGCATTGTGCCTGCTGGCCGGCGAGCGTGCAGCGCTTCAGCCCGGGCCCACCGTGGTTTCCATCAGGCTGCGGCGCACCAGCGGCGGCGCCTCGCCGACGTGGAAGGCCAGCTTGCGCAGCCGCAGTGCCTCGTCGGCGGCGGTGACGCGCTCGAAACGCCGCAGGTGGTCGGTCCAGGATTCGTCCACGATCATTTCCACAAAACGCCCGGGGTCGTTGAGGTCGTGCAGCAGTTCCCATGAAAGCGCGCCGTGACGCAGCCGGCCGCTGCGCCCCTCGGTGAGCATCAGCTCGCGGAATTCTGCGATCCGGGCCGGGTCGATCTGGTATTCGATGGTGATCAGGACCCGCCCGTCGGCGGGCGGCGCGTCGTTGGTGGGCAGCGTGAAGACCCTTCTGGGCGTGAGGTCCGCGGGCTGGCTGGTGTCCGGCCGGAAGCGGTTGACTCCCCACATCACCAGAAGGCCCGACACCGCGGCGACGGCCAGGCAGGTGCGCACGTCGGTGGCGGTGGCGATCTGGCCCCACAGCGCGGCGCCCGCGGCGCTGGCGCCCATGATGGCCATCTGGTAGATGGACATGCCACGCGCGCGGACCCAGTCGGGCAGGTTCATCTGCATGGACACGCTCAGGGTGTTGGCGGTGGTGATCCAGGCCGCACCGCCCAGGAACATGGCCGGCACCGCGAGCCAGGGCGTGGTGACCGCCGCCATGGCCGCCATGGAGGCGGCCTGCAGTGTGGCACCGCGGAACACCAGGCCATCGCGGCTGTAGCGCTTGCGCAGCCGCGGCAGAAACGCCGTGGCCGAGATCGCGCCGGCACCCATCGAGGCCAGCAGCAGGGTGAACATGCCGGCGCCGCCGCCGTCCATGCCCCTGGCCAGCAGGGGCAGCAGGGCCATCAGCGCGGTGGAGTGGAAGAAGAAGATCGCGATGCGCAGCAGCGCGCCCTTGAGCGTGTCGGACTGCAGCACATGCTGCAGGCCCACCCGCATGGCGGACAGCAGGCGTTCGCGGCCGAGCGGGTTGGGCACGTGCTCGCGCTGCCAGCGGCTGATGATCACGGCGGCGCCGAGGGACAGCACGGCGTTCAGCAGGAAGACCCAGGCGCTGCCGGCGCTGGCGATCAGGGCCCCGGCCAGCAGCGGTCCGAGGATGCGGGACGCGTTCATCGACACGCCGTTCAGGGCCAGGGCCGCCGGCAGCTGCGGGCGCGGCACGAGCTCGGGAACGATGGCGGCGAAGACCGGCCAGCGCATGGCCAGGCCCACACCATTGGCGAAGGTCAGGGCCAGCAGCACCACGGGGGAGACCATGTCCAGGAACACCAGCACGCTCAGCACCGAGGCGATGACCGCCACCCAGAGCTGCGTGACGAGAAAGTAGCGCTTGCGGTCCAGTCCGTCGGCCAGTGCGCCGCTGGGCAGGCCCAGCAGGAAGACCGGCAGGGTCGACGCCGTCTGGACCAGGGCCACCCAGATGGGTTTGTCGGTCAGCGAGGTCATCATCCACGCCGCCGCCACGTCGTTCATCCACATGCAGACGTTGGCGAACAGCCAGGCGATCCACAGCATGCGGAAGTCCAGGTGCTTCAGCGGTGCCACCGGTGATGTGTCGGAAGGGGTGTCGGGCATGCGCGGGCTGAGATAGGAACAGCCTTGCACTCTCGCACAGGACGCGGCGTCGGGCCTACGTGGAAGTACGCAGACCCTGCGCGCAACGTCGCGCGCCGGCCGCCCGGCACGCCGGCCCGGGGGTGGGAAGCATGTCCGGTTTCGGGCATGATGTGGGGTTTTAAAACGAACGACCGTTCTTTTTTGACGGCAAACACAGGAGATACCCCATGCTGGGCCAGATGCAAAGCCAACCGCTGCTGATT
This sequence comes from Hydrogenophaga pseudoflava, assembly GCF_031020795.1. Taxonomy (GTDB): domain Bacteria; phylum Pseudomonadota; class Gammaproteobacteria; order Burkholderiales; family Burkholderiaceae_C; genus Hydrogenophaga; species Hydrogenophaga pseudoflava_A. Next base: position 41,814 of record NZ_JAVHJP010000003.1, on the reverse strand, counting down.
TCCAACCTCATCGTCCATGCGGACCGCCACCACCACGGCACCGAGATCGTCTCGCGGCGGGTCGAAGGCGACATCCACCGCACCACCTGGGGCCAGGTCGCCGCCCGTGCGCGCCGCGTGGCCAACGCGCTGGACAGCCTGCACCTGTCGTTCGGTGACCGGGTGGGCACCCTGGCCTGGAACGGCTACCGCCATCTGGAGCTGTACTTCGGCGTCAGCGGTTCGGGCCGTGTGCTGCACACGCTCAACCCGCGCCTGCACCCCGAGCAGCTGGTCTGGATCGTCAACCACGCCGACGACCGCGCGCTGTGCTTCGACATGAGCTTCCTGCCCCTGGTGCAGGCGGTACACGCCAAGTGCCCCGGCGTCAAACACTGGATCGCGCTGTGCGATGCCGACAAGCTGCCGGCCGACACCGGCATCCCGAATCTGCACAGCTACGAGGCCTGGATCAACGCCGCCGCCGACACCTACACCTGGCCCGAGTTCGACGAGAACTGCGCCTCGAGCATGTGCTACACCAGCGGCACCACCGGCAACCCCAAGGGGGCCGTGTACTCGCACCGTTCCACCACGCTGCATGCCTACGGGGCGGCGCTGCCCGATGCGCTGGGCTGCTCGGCGCGCGACTCGATCCTGCCCGTGGTGCCGATGTTCCACGTCAACGCCTGGGGCCTGCCCTACTCGGCGGCGGCCGTGGGCTGCAAGCTGGTCTTCCCCGGCCCGGCGCTGGACGGCAAGTCGGTCTACGAACTGATCGAGGGCGAACAGGTCAGCATGGCCGCGGGTGTGCCCACCGTCTGGCAGATGCTGCTGGGCCACATGCAGCAGAACGGCCTGAAGTTCAGCACGCTCAAGCGCACCGTCATCGGCGGCTCGGCCTGCCCGCCGGCCATGATCGCGGCGTTCAACGACACCTACGGCGTCGAGGTGCTGCACGCCTGGGGCATGACCGAGATGAGTCCGCTGGGCACGGTCTGCACGCTCAAAAACGCGCAGATCGCGCTGCCCGCCGACGAGAAGATGAAGGTGCGCCTGAAGCAGGGCCGCAGCGTCTTCGGCGTGGACATGAAGATCGTCAACGAGATGGGCGAAGAGCAGCCCTGGGACGGCAAGGCCTACGGCGACCTGCTGGTGCGTGGCCCCTGGATCATCGCCAGCTACTTCAAGGGCGAGGGTGGTGACCCGCTGCAGTACGACGTGGCCGGCCGCGGCTGGTTCCCCACCGGCGACGTGGCCACCATCGACGCCGACGGCTTCATGCAGATCACCGACCGCAGCAAGGACGTGATCAAGTCCGGCGGCGAGTGGATCAGCTCCATCGACGTGGAGAACATTGCCATGGCGCACCCCGGCGTGGCCATGGCCGCCTGCATCGGCATGAAGCACCCCAAGTGGGACGAGCGGCCCATCGTGGTGGTGGTGAGGAAGCCGGGTGCGGAGTTCACGCGCGAGGAACTGCTGGCCTTCTATGAGGGCAAGATCGCCAAGTGGCAGGTGCCCGACGACGTGGTGTTCGTCGACGCGATCCCGCTGGGGGCGACCGGCAAGATGCAGAAGATGACGCTGCGCCAGCAGCTCGCCGGTTACACATTGCCGGGACTTTGAAGCCGTCGCGCAGGCGACCTGCGGCGCTACGGAAGTGCAAGCAGAGTCGCCTGTGCGATAGCGCCTAGGGCAATCCCTGAGCGTCGTGCAGAGGTCCGGCGCTACGCTGCCCACTTCACTTTCTCCAGGAGATGTCACGTGAAGTTCGCTCACCAGTCTGTCGCCGCCGCCGCCCTCCTGCTGGCCTTCGGTGCCGCCCACGCCCAGAAGGGCGAGACCGTCAAGATCGCCTGGATCGACCCGCTCTCGGGCCTGATGGCGCCGGTCGGTTCGAACCAGCTCAAGAGCTTCCAGTTCTTCGCCGAGAAGTTCAGCGCGAACAATCCGGCCGGCGTGAAGTTCGAAGTCATCGGCATCGACAACAAGCTCAGCCCGGCCGAGAGCCTGAACGCCTTCAAGGCCGCGCTGGACCAGGGCGTGCGCTACATCACCCAGGGCAACGGTTCGTCGGTGGCCGGTGCGCTGATCGACGCGGTCAACAAGCACAACGAGCGCAACCCGGGCAAGGAAGTCATCTTCCTGAACCACTCGGCGGTGGACCCCGATTTCACCAACAGCAAGTGCAGCTACTGGCACTTCCGCTTCGACGCCGACACCTCGATGAAGATGGAAGCGCTGACCACCTTCATGAAAGACAAGCCCGACGTCAAGAAGGTCTACCTGCTCAACCAGAACTACTCGCACGGCCACCAGGTCGCCAAGTTCGCCAAGGAGACCCTGGCCCGCAAGCGCCCCGACGTGCAGATCGTCGGCGAGGACCTGCACCCGCTGGCCCAGGTGCGCGACTTCGCACCCTACATCGCGAAGATCAAGGCCTCGGGCGCCGACACCGTGATCACCGGCAACTGGGGCTCCGACCTGGCGCTGCTGGTCAAGGCGGCCAACGAAGGCGGCTACACGGGCAAGTTCTACACCTACTACACCGGCGTCACCGGCACGCCGACCGCGCTGGGCACCGGCGCTGAAGGCCGCGTGTTCCAGATTGCCTACAACCACTACAACATGGGCGGGCAGGTGGGCAAGTGGACCGAGGAGTTCAAGGCCAAGTTCAAGGACGACTTCTACACCGGCTCGGTGATCCACATCTACAACGCGCTGGGCACGGCGATGGCCAAGGCCAAGTCGACCGACCCGGTCAAGGTGGCGGCCGCCATGGAAGGCCTGAAGTTCAGCAGCTTCAGCGGCGAGGTCGAGATGCGCAAGCTGGACCACCAGCTGCAGCAGCCGCTGTTCCTGACCGTGTGGCAGAAGGCGGACGCGAAGCACCCCTACAGCCCGGAGAACACCGGCATGACGCTGGCGCCGGTGAAGGAGTTCCCGGCGTACGTGTCGAGCACGCCGACGAGCTGCGACATGAAAAGGTGACCCCCCGCGCAGGATTTGACCCACCCCCGCGCCGCTTTGCGTCACCCCCTCCAGGGGGCAGCGCGAGCGGCCCGGCAAAGCCGGTTCCGCCGCGCTCTGGACTGGGCACTTCGCGCCGGTGCGTCCTATGGGGCTTTGATCGCCTGAGCGGGCCATACTCGGACCGCTTCCGTTTCTTCTCTCCCAACTCCTTCGCCCTCGAAAGGCCTGCTTCATGGAGTTCTTCATCATCTCCATGCTCAACGGCGTGAGCTATGGCTTGCTGCTGTTCATGTTGAGCTCGGGGCTGACGCTCATCTTCAGCATGATGGGCGTGCTCAATTTCGCGCATGCCAGCTTCTACATGGTCGGCGCCTATGTCGGCTATTCGCTGTCGGGCCTGATCGGCTTCTGGCCGGCGCTGGTGGTCGCGCCGCTGGTGGTGGGTGCCCTGGGGGCGCTGTTCGAACGGCTGTCGCTGCGCAAGGTGCACAAGTTCGGCCACGTGCCCGAACTGCTGGTCACCTTCGGCCTGTCCTACATCGTGCTGGAGCTGGTGCAGCTGGTCTGGGGCCGGACGGCGGTGGAGTTCGCTCCGCCCGAGGTGCTGCGGGGTCCGGCCTTCACCCTGGTCCACCACGCCAACGACAGCATCGGCATGGTGCTGGGCGCCGCGGGCCAAGCGGTCTGCAGCGCCGAGGGCGTCATCTGCACGCCGTTCCCGGCCACGCGCGCCTTCATGATGGGCATCGCGGTGCTGATGCTGGTCTCGCTGTGGCTGCTGCTCACGCGCACACGCATCGGCCTGGTGATCCAGGCGGCGCTCACGCACCCCGAGATGGTCGAGGCCCTGGGCCACAACGTGCCGCGGGTCTTCATGCTGGTGTTCGGCGCGGGCACGGGCCTGGCCGGGCTGGCCGGGGTGATCGGCGGCAGCACCTTCGTGACCGAACCGGCGATGGCCGCCACGGTGGGCTCGGTGATCTTCGTGGTGGTGGTGGTCGGCGGCATGGGCTCGCTCTCGGGTGCCTTCCTGGCCTCGCTGCTGATCGGCGTCATCCAGACCTTCGCGGTCGGCCTGGACCACTCTTTCGTGAGCGTGGCGCAGCAGCTGGGGCTGCAGCTGTCCGACGCGGCGCGGGCCAACTCGGTGCTCAAGCTCACCCTGTCGCAGGTGGCGCCCATCCTGCCCTACCTGTTCCTGGTGCTGATCCTGATCTTCCGGCCCAAGGGGCTGCTGGGCACCCGCGAAGGCTGATCCGACATGAGCAAGACCCACTACGAATTCAAACCCTGGAACGTCGGCCGCTGGATCGTCTGGTCGCTGTTCGCCATCGTGCTGCTGGTGGCGCCCAAGCTGTTCACCAGCAACCTCTCGGTCACCATGCTCACGCAGATGGGCATCGCCATCATCGCCTGCCTTTCCTACAACATCCTGCTGGGGCAGGGCGGCATGCTCAGCTTCGGCCATGCGGTGTACACCGGCCTGGGCAGCTATGTGGCGATCCACGCGCTCAACGCGGTGTCCGACGGGCAATGGCCCATCCCGGTCAGCCTGATCCCGGTGGTGGGCGGTTTCGCGGGGCTGTTCTTCGCCATCCTGTTTGGCTACGTGACCACCAAGAAGGCCGGCACACCGTTTGCCATGATCACGCTCGGCATGGCCGAGCTGGTGTTCGCGATGTCCCTGATGTTCTCCGACTTCTTCGGCGGCGAGGCCGGCGTCTCGGGCAACCGGGTGGTGGGCCAGCCCTTCATGGGCATCACGTTCGGGCCGCCGGTGCAGGTGTATTACCTGATCGCGGTCTACACCTTCGTCTGCGTGGCGCTGATGTTCGCCTTCACCCGCACGCCGCTGGGCCGCATCCTCAACGCGGTGCGCGACAACCCCGAGCGGGTGGAGTTCATCGGCTACAACACGCAGAAGGTGCGCTACCTGGCCTTCATGATCGCGGGCTTCTTTGCCGGCATCGCGGGTGGCCTGGGGGCGATCAACTTCGAGATCGTCACGGCGGAGGTGGTGGGCGCGGCGCGTTCCGGCGGCTACCTGCTGTTCACCTTCCTGGGCGGCGCCACCTTCTTCTTCGGCCCCATCATCGGCGGCGTGCTGATGGTGCTGGCCGCGGTGCTGCTGTCCGAGCTGACCAAGGCCTGGCTGCTCTACCTGGGCCTGATCTTCCTGTTCATGGTGATGTACGCGCCCGGCGGCATCGCCAGCCTGATCATGATGAACCTGCGTGTGGCCTCCTTCGGCCGGCTGCGCGAAATCTGGGTGTCCTACCTGGTGCTGGGCGTGACCGCGGTGCTGGTGCTGCTGGGCGCCGGTTCGATGGTCGAGATGATCTACCACCTGCAGCTGAACGCGGCCATGGGCGACACGGTGAAGTACCTGGGCGTGGAGCTGGACACCAGGGCGGGCACGACCTGGTTCGGCGCGGTGTTCGTCACGCTGACCTGTTTGGGCGTGTTCGAGATCGCGCGTCGCCAGTTCGCCGCCCAGTGGTCGGCGATCCAGACCGACATCGAAAAAGAGATCAAGCGCCGGGAGACGGAATGAGCACCGCGACCAACACCCCCGTGCGGCCGCACGAGCAGGCCATGAGCCATGTGCATTCGGGTGGCTACGCTTTGGAGCTGCGCGATCTGCGCAAGAGCTTCGGCAAGACCGAAATCATCCGCGGCGCCAACCTGGCCGTGCGCGCCGGTGAGCGCGTGGCCATCATCGGCCCCAACGGCGCGGGCAAGTCCACGCTGTTCAACCTGATCTCGGGCCGCTTCGCGCCGACCAGCGGCGAGGTCATCCTCAACGGCACGCGCATCGACGGCAAGAAGCCCTTCGAGATCAACCGCCTGGGCCTCTCGCGCAGCTTCCAGATCACCAACATCTTCCCCAAGCTCAGCGTGTTCGAGAACCTGCGCTGCAGCGTGCTCTGGAGCCTGGGCTACCGCTACACGCTGTTCCGCTTCCTGGCCGACCTGACCGACGCCAACGACCGGGCCGAAGAGCTGATGAAGATGATCCGGCTCGACAAGAAGCACGACACCCTGGCGATGAACCTGACCTACGCCGAACAGCGCGCGCTGGAAATCGGCATCACCATCGCCGGCGGGGCCAACGTCATCCTGCTGGACGAGCCCACGGCCGGCATGAGCAAGAGCGAGACCAGCCGCTTCATCGAACTGATCCGCGAGGTGACGGTGGGCAAGACCCTGCTGACCGTCGAGCACGACATGGGCGTGGTGTTCGGCCTGGCCGACAAGATCGCGGTGGTGGTCTACGGCGAGGTGATCGCCTTCGACACGCCCGAGGCCGTGCGCGCCAACCCCAAGGTGCAGGAGGCCTACCTGGGCTCGGTGCTCGCCGACGAGCAGGCCGCCTCGGCCGGCCATTGAAGGAGGCTGCAGAGATGCTGAAGATCCAGAACCTCCACGCCTACTACGGCAAGAGCCATGTGCTGCACGGCGTGTCCTTCGGGGTCGGGCAGGGCGAGATCGTCGCGCTGCTGGGCCGCAACGGCTCGGGCCGCTCCACCACCGCCAAGGCCATCATGGGCCTGGTCGACTGCGAGGGCACGATCGACTGGAAGGGCGAGGCCATCCGGGGCCACAAGCCTTTCGAGATCGCGCACCGTGGCATTGGCTATGTGCCCGAGAACCGCGACATCTTTCCCAAGCTCACCGTGCACCAGAACCTGCTGCTGGGCCAGAAGGGCAGTGGCAAGGGCTCGCGCTGGGGCTTCGACGACATGTACGCCATGTTCCCGCGCCTCAAGGAGCGCCAGCACACCGAGGCCGGCGTGCTCTCGGGCGGCGAGCAGCAGATGCTCACGCTGTGCCGCACCCTCATGGGCGACCCCGACCTGATCATCATCGACGAGCCCACCGAGGGCCTGGCGCCCAAGATCGTGGAGCTGGTGGGCGAGTACCTGCAGAAGCTCAAGGCCCGTGGCATCTCGGTGCTGCTGATCGAGCAGAAGCTGACCATCGCGATGGCGATCTCCGACCGCGCCCTGGTCATGGGCCACGGCAGCATCGTGTTCGAGGGCACGCCCGACAGCCTGCGCGCCGACCCCTACACCCGCAAGGAATGGCTGGAGGTCTGACCCCCAAGCGACAGAGGGTCATTGCGGCGCCGCACAAATTTCCTAAAATCGCACGACCGTTCGTTTTTTGAACTGTTTTCCCGTTTCACCCCAGAGGAGACCCCATGACCGCTGAGTACCAGGTCCACGGCGCCGTCGCCGTTATCACGCTGAACAACCCGCCGGTCAACGGCCTGGGCCTGTCCACCCGCCAGGCCATCGTCGACGGCCTGGAGAAGGCCGAGAACGACGCGGCGGTCAAGGCCATCGTGCTGACCGGTGCCGGCAAGGCCTTTTCCGGTGGCGCCGACATCCGCGAGTTCGGTTCGCCCAAGGCGATCCAGGAACCCAACCTGCTCTCCGTCATCCTGCGCGTGGAGAACACCTCCAAGCCGGTGATCGCGGCCGTGCACAGCGTGTGCATGGGCGGCGGCCTGGAACTGGCGCTGGGCGCGCACTACCGCATCGCCGCCCCCGGCTGCAACGTGGCCCTGCCCGAGGTGAAGCTGGGCCTGATCCCTGGCGCCGGTGGCACGCAGCGCCTGCCGCGCGTGCTGGGCGTGGAAGCCGCGCTGAACATGATCGTCAGCGGCGAGCCGGTGAAGAGCGAGATGCTGGCCCAACTGCCGGGCCAGAAGCTGTTCGACAAGCTGGCCGCTTCGCCCGAGTCGCTGGCCGAGGAGGCCCTGGCCTTCGCCCGCGAGATGGCTGCGAAGCACGCCGACGGCTCCGCCTTCCCGCTGGTGCGCAACCTGCCCTGCAAGCACAAGGACGGCGACGCCTACTTCCAGTTCGCGCGCAACATGGTCAAGGGCATGGCCAAGAACTTCCCGGCGCCCGCCAAGTGCGTGGACGCGGTCGAAGCCGCGACCAAGAAGAAGTTCAACGACGGCATGGTGTTCGAGCGCGAGATCTTCATCAACCTGATGTGGACACCCGAGTGCAAGTCGCTGCGCCATTTGTTCACGGCCGAGCGCGCCGCCAGCAAGATCCCGGACGTGCCGGAAGACACGCCGCAGCGCAAGATCGAGAAGGTCGCCGTCATCGGTGCCGGCACCATGGGTGGCGGCATCTCGATGAACTTCCTCAACGCCGGCATCCCGGTGAAGATCCTGGAGATGAAGCAGGAAGCGCTGGACCGCGGTGTCGGCGTCATGCGCAGCAACTACGAAGCCCAGGTCAAGAAGGGCAAGCTCAAGCAGGAGAAGTACGAGCAGCGCATGGCCCTGCTGTCCACCACGCTGAGCTACGACGAGATCGGCTCGGCCGACCTGGTGATCGAGGCCGTGTTCGAGGAGATCGGCGTCAAGGAAGCGGTGTTCAAGGAACTCGACCGCGTGATGAAGCCCGGTGCCATCCTGGCCTCCAACACCTCGACGCTGGACGTCAACAAGATCGCGAACTTCACCCAGCGCCCGCAGGACGTGGTGGGCATGCACTTCTTCAGCCCGGCCAACGTGATGAAGCTGCTGGAAGTGGTGCGCGGCGACGCGACCGCCAAGGACGTGCTGGCCACGGTGATGGCGATCAGCAAGAAGATCAAGAAGACGGCCGTGGTCTCGGGCGTCTGCGACGGCTTCATCGGCAACCGCATGATCGAGCAGTACGGCCGCCAGGGCGGCTTCCTGCTCGACGAGGGCTGCACGCCCGAGCAGGTCGACAAGGCGATGGAGAAGTTCGGCATGGCCATGGGCCCGTTCCGCATGGGCGACCTGGCCGGCAACGACATTGGCTGGGCGATCCGCAAGCGCCGCTACCAGGAAAAGCCGGACATGAAGTACAGCAAGACCGCCGACCTGCTGTGCGAGAAGGGCCGCTTCGGCCAGAAGACCGGCGCCGGCTGGTACGACTACGTGCCCGGCAAGCGCGACGCGATTCCGAACGCCGAGGTGGTGGCCATGATCGAAGAGCACCGCAAGGCCTTGGGCATCACGCCGCGCAAGATCTCCGACGAAGAGATCGTGCAGCGCCTGGTGTTCTCGCTGGTCAACGAAGCCGCGCACATCCTGGAAGAGGGCATCGCCAACAAGGCCAGCGACATCGACGTGGTCTACATCTTCGGCTACGGCTTCCCGGTGCACCGTGGCGGCCCTCTGAACTACGCCAACGAGGTGGGCCTGTTCAATGTGGTCCAGGCCATGAAGCGGTTCGCCAAGAACCCGCTGGACGACGCGAAGTTCTGGCAGCCTGCGCCGCTGCTGGCGAAGCTCGCCGCCGAAGGCAAGACTTTCTGATGACCGCACGAATCCAGATTTGAGGAACCCATCATGACCAACGCCGTCATCGTTTCCACCGCCCGCACGCCCCTGACCAAGAGCTGGAAGGGCGCCTTCAACATGACCCACGGCGCCACGCTCGGTGGCCACGCGGTGCAGCACGCCGTGCAGCGCGCCGGCATCGACGCCGCCGAAGTCGAAGACGTGATCATGGGCTGCGCCAACCCTGAGGGCGCGACCGGCGCCAACATCGCGCGCCAGATCGCGCTCAAGGCCGGCCTGCCCATCACCGTCTCGGGCATGACCGTCAACCGCTTCTGCTCCTCGGGCCTGCAGACCATCGCCCTGGCCGCCCAGCGCATCATCGCGGGCGAAGGCTCGGTCTACGTGGCCGGTGGTGTGGAAAGCATCTCCTGCGTGCAGCAGGAGATGAACCAGCACATGCTCAAGGACCTTGCGCTGGAGAAGCAGAAGCCCGAGATCTACTGGAACATGCTGCAGACCGCCGAACAGGTGGCCAAGCGCTACAACATCGGCCGCGACGCCATGGACGAATACGGCGCCGCCAGCCAGCAGAAGGCCGCGGCCGCGCTGGAAGCCGGTCTGTTCAAGGCGGAGATCGCCCCCATCACCGTGACCGCCGGCGTGGCCGACAAGGTCATGGGCCTGATGACCAAGCAGGTCACGGTCGAGAACGACGAAGGCATCCGTCCCGGCACCACCTTCGACAGCATCCACGGCCTTCGCTCGGCGCTGCCGGGTGGCCTGGTGTCCGCCGGCAATGCCAGCCAGTTCAGCGACGGTGCGGGCGCCTGCGTGGTGATGGACGAGGCCCTTGCCAGTAAAAAGGGGCTGCAGCCCCTGGGCCGCTTCCTGGGCTTCGCCGTGGCCGGCTGCGAGCCCGACGAAATGGGCATCGGCCCGGTGTTCGCCATCCCCAAGGTGCTGTCGCGCCTGGGCCTGAAGATCAGCGACATCGACCTGTGGGAGCTCAACGAAGCCTTCGCCGTGCAGGTGATCTACTGCCGCGACAAGCTGGGCATTCCGGGTGATCGCCTGAACGTCAACGGCGGCGCCATCGCCGTGGGCCACCCCTACGGCGTGTCGGGCCAGCGCCTGACCGGCCACGCGTTGATCGAAGGCAAGCGCCGCGGTGCCAAGCGCGTCTGCGTGACCATGTGCATCGGTGGTGGCATGGGCGCCGCCGGCGTCTTCGAAGTGCTGTAAACCGTCGCACCGCCGGTCCGCGCAGGAGACCCGAATCGTGAGGCCCCACCGGATCGGCGCAGGCGCAGGCTATGCCGGGGACCGGATCGATCCGGCCCTCGACCTGGCCGAACGCGGGCGGCTCGACGTGCTGGTGTTCGAGTGCCTGGCCGAGCGCACCATCGCGCTGGCACAGTTGCGCCGCCGCGCCGACCCGTCTCAGGGTTTTGACCCGCTGCTGGCCGCACGCCTGCGCGCGGTGCTGCCGGCCTGCCTGAAGCAGGGCACCACCATCGTCACCAACATGGGCGCGGCCCACCCGCTGGCTGCCGGGCACGCCGCGCTGGCGGTGGCGCGCGAGCTGCAGCTGCCGCGGCTGCGCGTGGCGGTGGTGCTGGGCGACGACGTGCTGGACTGGGTGCGACAGAACGACGCGCCGCTGCTCGACAGCGACGACACGGTGCGTTCGCTCGACGGCCGGCTGGTCTCCGCCAACGCCTACCTGGGTGCCGACGCGCTGCTGCCGGCCCTGGCGGCGAAGCCGGATGTGGTCGTCACGGGTCGTGTCGCAGACCCCTCGCTGTTCCTCGCGCCGTTGATGCAGCACTTCGGCTGGGCGGCCGACGACTGGCCGCTGCTTGGCAAGGGTCTGGCCGTGGGCCACCTGCTCGAATGCGCGGCCCAGGTCAGCGGTGGTTACCTGGCCGACCCGGGCAGGGTGGACGTGCCCGGGCTGCACCGCGTGGGCTTTCCGCTCGCCGAGGTGGATGCCGACGGCGGCGTGGTCGTCACCAAGCTGCCGGGCACCGGTGGCCGGGTGGACCGGCTCAGCTGCACGGCGCAGCTGCTCTACGAGGTGGAAGACCCGGCGGCCTACCTGCAGGCCGATGTGACCGGCGACTTCTCACAGGTGGGCCTCACCGAGCTGGGCGACGACCGCGTGCGGGTGGACGGTGCCAGCGGGCGCGCGCGGCCCGAACAGCTCAAGGTCAGCCTGGGCTACACCGACGGCTTCATCGGCGAAGGCCAGATTTCCTACGCCGGACCGGGTGCCCGCGCGCGCGGCGACCTCGCGCTGGACATCCTGCGCCATCGCCTCGCCGACACTGGTCTGCTGCCGTCGCTGGCCGGGTGCGAGCACCGCGCCGAACTCATCGGCGTCAACGCCATGCACGGTGCCGCGCTGGGCAGCGACCGCGAGCCCTACGAGGTGCGCGTGCGACTGGCGGTGCGCTGCGCCACGCGCGCGCAGGCCGAACGCGTGGGCGAGGAGGTGGAGGCTCTTTACCTCAATGGCCCGGCGGCCGGTGGCGGCGTCACGCAGTCGGTGCGCGAGGTGGTGGCGGTGGCCTCCACGCTGATCCCGCGCGAGGCGGTGCAGACCCGCGTGGAGGTGCTGGAGTGGGCGGCATGACGACACCGCGCCGCATCCTGCGGGACATCGCGCTGGCCCGTTCCGGCGACAAGGGCAACCGCGCCACGCTCAGCGTGATCGCGCTGGACCCGGCAGACTTTCCCCTGCTGGAGCGGCTGCTGACGGCCGGGCGCGTGCAGGCGCATTTCGCGGGTGTGGTGGGCGGCGGGGTCCAGCGCTTCGTGCTGCCGCAGCTGCACGCCGTGCACTTCGTGATGCATGATGCCCTGGCCGGTGGGGTCACCCGTTCGCTGGCGCTGGACGCACACGGCAAGACCCTGAGCGCGGCGATCCTGGACCTGCCGCTGGACGACTGAATTCCGATTCACAACACAAGGAGACAAGACGATGCGAACCCTGACCCGAGTCATCGCCGCCGCCGCGGCCACGCTGGCCTGCACCGCCGCCCTCGCGCAGGCCTGGCCCGACAGGCCGATCAAGGCCGTGGTGCCGTTCGCCGCCGGCAGCGCCACCGACCAGATTGGCCGCGCCTTCACGCAGAAGATGCAGGAGGCCCTGGGCCAGCCCATCGTGATCGACAACAAGCCGGGCGTGAACGGCATGCTGGGCGCCGACGCGGTGGCCAAGGCGGCTCCGGACGGCTACACCCTGCTGATCGGCACCAACAGCACCAACGCGGCGCTCAAGAGCCTGATGAAGCAGCTGCCCTACGACCAGGACAAAGCCTTCGCACCCGTGGCCTACATGGGCTCGGTGCCGCTGATCATCGCGGTAAATCCGGACGTGCCGGCCAAGACGCTGAAGGAACTGGTGGACCTGGCCAAGGCCAAACCGAAGAGCATCAACTTCGCCAGCGCCAGCACCTCTCAGCTGGTCTCCACCGAGATGCTCGCCGGCATGGCGGGCATCGAGCTGACCAATGTGCCCTACAAGAGCGGCCCCGCCGCCATGACCGACCTGATCGGCGGCGTGGTGCAGATGTTCAGCGCCGACTTCGCGGTGATGCTGCCGCAGGTCAAGGCCGGCAAGGTGCGCGGCCTGGCCGTCACCTCCACCAAGCGTTCGCCCGCCGTGCCCGAGCTGCCCACGGTCAACGAAGCCCTGGGCCTCAAGGACTACGAACTGATCGCCTACTTCGCCATGTACGTGCCCGGCGGCACGCCGGCCGACGTCATCGCCAAGCTCAACAAGGCGGCCAACGCCGCGGCCAACAGCAAGGAAGTGCAGGACAAGTTCGCCGGCATCGGTTTTGTCGTGGAGCCGGGCACGCCCGAAGACCTGGCCAGGCGCGGCGTGAGCGAAACCGCCAAGTGGGCCAAGGCCATCAAGGACGCCAGGATCGAACCGCAATAAGCCGTCAACCTCACCGTTCCCGCCGACCATGAGCCTGCGCCCCACCATCGACTTTCTGCTCAACGACTGGCTGTCGGTCGAGCGCCTGAACCAGCGCGAACGTTTCGCCGACCACAGCCGCGAGACCTTCGATGCGGTGCTCGACACCTGCGAGCGCATCGCGCGCGAGAAGTACGCGCCGTTCAACCGGCTGGTGGACACGCAGGAGCCCCACTTCGACGGCGAGAAGGTGGTTCTGCCGCAGGCCACGCACGATGCGCAGAAGGCCTACGCGGAGAGCGGCATGCTGAGTGCGGCGCAGGACTATGAAGTCGGCGGCATGCAGCTGCCCTACACGGTGGAGGCGGCGGCCAACGCGTTCTTCGCGATGGCCTCGGTCTCCATCGGCAGCGGCATGCTGTCGGTGGGCAACGCCAACCTGCTGATGGCACACGGCAGCGATCTGCAGAAGCAGGTGTTTGCGCTCAACGAGTTTTCGGGCCGCTGGTCGGGCACCATGTGCCTGTCCGAGCCACAGGCCGGTTCCAGCCTCAGCGACGTGGCGACGCGCGCCGTGCCGGATGGGGCGGACTTTGAAGGCGATCCGCTGGGTCCGCGCTACCGCCTCAAAGGCCACAAGATGTGGATCTCCGCCGGCGAGCACGAACTGACCGAGAACATCGTCCACCTGGTGCTGGCCAAGATCCCCGACGAACACGGCAAGCTGGTGCCGGGCGTCAAGGGCATCTCGCTGTTCATCGTGCCCAAGAAGCTGGTGGACACCGACGGTCAGCTGACCGGTGAACGCAACGACGTGGCGCTGGCCGGCCTGAACCACAAGTGCGGCTGGCGCGGCACCACCAACACGCTGCTGAACTTCGGCGAAGGCAAGTACCCGGTGCGGGGCAGTTCTGGCGCCATCGGTTATCTCGTCGGCCAGCCCGGCAAGGGCCTGCAGTGCATGTTCCACATGATGAACGAGGCCCGCATCGGCGTCGGCATGGCCGCCACCATGCTGGGCATGGCGGGCTACCACGCGTCGCTCGACTACGCGAAGAACCGCCCGCAGGGGCGGCCCATGGGCGCGGGCGGAAAGGATGCGGCTGCGCCCCAGGTCCGCATCATCGAACACGCCGACGTCAAGCGCATGCTGCTGGCCCAGAAGAGCTACGCCGAAGGCGCGCTGGCGCTCGAACTCTATTGCGCCCGTCTGGTGGACGAACAGCACACGGGCGCGCCCGCAGCCGCCGACGACGCGCGCCTGCTGCTGGAGGTGCTCACGCCCATCGCCAAGAGCTGGCCCAGCGAGTGGTGCCTGGAAGCCAACAGCCTGGCGATCCAGGTGCACGGCGGCTACGGTTACACGCGCGACTTCCCGGTCGAGCAGTACTGGCGCGACAACCGCCTGAACATGATCCACGAGGGCACGCACGGCATCCAGGGCATGGACCTGCTCGGCCGCAAGGTGCTCATGGAAAACGGCAAGGGTCTGGCGCTGCTGGCCGGCCGCGTCAACGCCACCATCGAACGCGCGATCCAGATCCCCGAACTCGCCGCGCACGCCAACGCTCTGGGCAAGGCCCTGCAGGACGTGGGCGCCACCACCAAGGCCGCCTGGGCCACCGCCAACCCGACCGAGGCGCTGGCCAACGCCGTGCCTTACCTGCAGGCCTTCGGCCACACAGTGCTGGCCTGGATCTCGCTCGACGTGGCCCTGGCCGCGCACGCTGCCGAAGACAGTCCTGCGCGCACCGGCCGCCTGGCCGCGGCCCGCTTCTTCTTCCACTACGAACTGCCCAAGATCGGCGCCTGGCTGCAGGTGGTGCGCACGCGCGACCTGACCTGCGCCGATCTGGCCGAAGACGCTTTCTGATTCCACACATCCACAGGAGACATCACATGACCCGCAACATCCAGCAACTGTTCGACCTCAAGGGCCAGACGGCGCTCATCACCGGCGGCTCGCGCGGCCTGGGCCTGCAGATGGCCCATGCCCTGGGCGAGGCCGGCGCGCGCGTGGTGATCAGCTCGCGCAAGGCCACCGATCTGGAAGAGGCCACGGCCGAACTGCAGGCCGCCGGCATCGACGCGCGCTGGATCGCCGCCGACTGCCAGCACGAGGAAGACATCCGCCGCCTCACCAGCGAGACCCTGCAGCGCGTGGGCGACGTGGACATCCTGGTGAACAACGCGGGCGCCGCCTGGGGCGCACCCGCCGAGGACCACCCGCTCGAGGCCTGGGACAAGGTGATGAACCTCAATGTGCGCAGCTACTTCCTGCTCAGCCAGCTCATCGCCAAGGGCAGCATGATCCCGCGCAAGAAGGGCAGCATCATCAACACCGCGTCCATCGCCGGCCTGGGCGGCAACCCGCGCGGCATGAACACCATCGCCTACAACACCTCCAAGGGCGCGGTCATCAACTTCACCCGCGCGCTGGCCGCCGAGTGGGGCGCGCATGGCATCCGCGTCAACGCCATCTGCCCGGGCTTCTTCCCGAGCAAGATGACCCAGGGCACGCTCAAGGCCATGGGCGAGGAGCAGCTGGCCGCGCACGCGCCGCTGGGCCGCCTGGGCGACGACGAAGACCTCAAGGGCCTGACCGTGCTCTACGCCTCCGACGCGGGCAAGCACATCACCGGCCAGTGGCTCGCCGTCGACGGCGGCGTGTCCGTGATCACCGGAGGCTGAGTGCAGTTCTCTGTCCGCATCCCCTTCGTCGAGCTGCTCGGCTTCGAACTGCAACAGTTCGAGGGTGGCGAAGCCACGATCCGCTTCGACCCCAAGCCCGAGCACCAGAACTCTTTCAACGTGGTGCACGGCGGCGCCAGCATGACGCTGCTGGACGTCGTGATGGCGCACGCGGCGCGCTCGGTCGAGCCGGCCATGGGCTGTGTGACGGTGGAGATGAAGACCAGCTTCATGCGGCCCGCCAAGGGCGCGCTGACGGCGCACGGCACGCTGCTGCACCGCACGCCCACCATGGCCTTCACCGAAGGGCGCATCGTGGACGCGGCGGGCAAGCTCTGCGCCCACGCCACCGGCACCTTCAAGTTCGTGCCGCGCCTGCCGGTGGGCAAGGGCACCCAGGCCCTGAACACCTTGAAGACCGACTGATGACGAACGAACACAAACCCGTCGCCTTCGTCACCGGTGCCGCCCGCGGCATCGGCCTGGCCATCGCGCGCTGGTTCTTCCACCAGGGCTACCGGGTCGCGGTGATCGACAACGACGCGCCGACCCTGACCGCCACCGAGGCCACCCTGCGCGCCGAACTCGGTGCGCGCGCGAGCGACCTGCTGGTGATCCACGGCGACGTGTCCGACCCGGCCCAGGTCGCCAGCGCGGTGCAGCGCATCGAGCAGACCTTCGGCCGGCTCGACGCCCTGGTCAACAACGCGGGCGTCGCCACCTTCAAGCCCATCGGCGAGACCACGTTCGACGAATGGCGCTGGGTGATGGCGACCAACCTCGACGGCCCCTTCCTGTGCGTGCAGGCCTGTGCGCCGCTGATGCTCAGAAGCGGTGGCGGCGCGGTGGTCAACATCGCGTCCATCTCGGGCCTGCGCGCCAGCACGCTGCGCGTGGCCTACGGCACGTCCAAGGCCGCGCTGATCCACCTCACGCGCCAACAGGCGGTCGAATATGGCAACGCCGGCATCCGCGTCAACGCCATCGCGCCCGGCCCGGTGGAAACCGAGATGGCCAAGAAGGTGCACACCCCCGCCATCCGTGCGGACTACCACGACACCATCCCGCTGGCCCGCTACGGCAGCCTGGAAGAGATCGCCCACGCGGTCGGCTTCCTGTGCAGTCCGCAGGCCAGCTACGTCAACGGCCAGGTGCTGGCGGTCGACGGCGGCTTCGACGCCGCCGGCGTCGGCCTGCCCACGCTGCGCCGCCCCGCCCCCTGAACATTCCAAGGAGACACACCATGGCCACCAACCGCCAGATCCTGCTCGACAACCGCCCCGAGGGCGAAGCCACCGTGAACAACTTCAGGCTGGTCACCACCGAAACCGCGCCGCTCAAGGACGGCAAGGTGCTGGTGCGCCACCACTACCTGAGCCTGGACCCCTACATGCGCGGCCGCATGAACGACAGCAAGAGCTACGCCGCCTCGCAACCGCTGGGCGAGGTGATGATCGGCGGCACCGTCGGCGAGGTGGTCGAGTCGCGCCATCCCAAGTTCATGCGCGGCGACCAGGTCGTGGGCATGGGCGGCTGGCAGGAGTACAGCGTGGTCGACGCGCTGCAGCCCGGCGCGCTGCGCAAGGTGGACACCACGCACGTGCCGCTGTCCTACTACCTCGGCGCGGTCGGCATGCCCGGCGTGACCGCCTGGTACGGGCTGGTGAAGATCATCGCGCCAAAGGCCGGCGAGACCGTGGTCATCAGCGCCGCCACTGGCGCGGTGGGCAGCGCCTTCGGCGCGCTGGCCAAGGCGCGCGGCTGCCGCGTGGTCGGCATCGCAGGCGGGCCGGAGAAGTGCGCCTACGCCGTGAACGAACTGGGCTTCGACGCCTGCATTGATTACAAGCTGCACAAGGACATGTACAGCCTGGCCAAGGCGCTCAAGCAGGAATGCCCGAACGGCATCGACGGCTACTTCGAGAACGTGGGCGGCATGATCCTGGACGCCGTGCTGCTGCGCATGAACGCCTTCGGCCGCATCGCCGTCTGCGGAATGATCGCCGGCTACGACGGCCAGCCGCTGCCCCTGGCCAACCCGGCACTGATCCTGGTGAACCGCCTCAAGGTGGAAGGCTTCATCGTCAGCGAGCACATGGAGGTCTGGCCCGAGGCGCTGACCGAACTCGGCACGCTGGTGGCGCAGGGCAAGCTGCGCCCGCGCGAGACGATTGCGCAGGGCCTGGAGAACGCGCCCGAGGCGTTCATGGGCCTGCTCAAGGGCAAGAACTTCGGCAAACAATTGGTGAAGCTGATCTGACGTCACCGCGCGGAGGCTGGCATGAACACGACCCACGAAGTCTTCAACCAGCCCGAGCCGCTGGTGGACGTCAACCTGTTCGACGGCAACCGGCCGATGCAGGACGCGCTGAAGTTCAACGCGCCGGCGCTGGTCACCACCCACCTGAGCGCGCTGGGCCAGCAGGTCGGCAGCGCCGAGATGCAGCAGCACGCGCGGCTGGCCAATGTGTTCACGCCGCAGCTCAGGAGCCACAGCCGCTTCGGCCACCGCATCGACCAGGTGGAGTTCCACCCCAGCTACCACGTGCTGATGACGGCGGCCACGGCGGCGGGCCTGCACGGCACACCGTTCTCCGACGCCGAACAGGCCTCGGGCACGGCGCATGTGAACCGGGCCGCGGCCTTCATGCTCTTCACCGAACTGGAGCCGTCCATCCTCTGCCCGATCTCCATGACCTATGCGGTCACGCCCGCGCTGCGTGACAACCCGGCCATCTACGCCGACTGGGCGCCGCAGCTCACCAGCCGCGCCTACGACCCGGCCCTGAAGCTCTGGAAGGACAAGCCCGGCGTGACCATGGGCATGGGCATGACCGAGAAGCAGGGCGGCTCGGACGTGCGCGCCAACACCACGCAGGCCGTGCCCGATGGCTCGGACGCCTGGGGCCAGCGTTTCAAGGTGACGGGCCACAAGTGGTTCTTCTCGGCACCGATGTGCGACGCCTTCCTCATCCTGGCGCAGACGCCCAGCGGGTTGAGCTGCCTGTTCCTGCCGCGCGTGCTGCCCGACGGTTCGCTCAACCAGCTGTTCATCCAGCGCCTGAAGGACAAGCTGGGCAACAAGGCCAACGCCAGCAGCGAGGTGGAGTTCGCGGGCGCCAGCGCCTGGCTGGTGGGTGAAGAGGGCCGGGGCGTGCCGCAGATCCTGGCCATGGGCACGATGACGCGGCTGGACTGTGCCCTGGGCACCAGCGCGCTCATGCGCCAGGCCCTGTCCATTGCGCTCAACCACACCACGCAGCGCAAGGCTTTTGGCAAGGCGCTGATCGAGCAGCCGCTGATGCAGAACGTGCTGGCCGACCTCGCGCTCGAATCCGAGGCCGCCACCGCGCTGGCCCTGCGCCTGGCGCGCAGCTTCGACCGCGCCCCCACCGACGAGCACGAACGCGTGATGCAGCGCCTGCTCACGCCCGTGGCCAAGTTCTGGATCTGCAAGCGCGGCAGTTATTTCGCGCAGGAAGCCATGGAATGCCTGGGCGGCAACGGCTATGTGGAAGAGGGCGGCGAAGGCATCATGGCCCGCATCTACCGTGAGATGCCGGTCAACAGCATCTGGGAAGGCGCGGGCAACATCATGGCGCTGGACCTGCTGCGTGCACTGCGCAAGGCGGATGCGGTCGCGGCGCTGGCCAAGGAACTCGCGCCCGCCCAAGGCATGCACCCGGCGCTGGACCACCTGGCCGCCAGCCTGCCCACCCGCGTGGAGCTGATGGCCACCGAGATGGAAGCCCGGCGCCTCGCACAGGACGTGGCGCTGGCGGTGCAGGCCGCGCTGCTGGCGCAGACCGCGCCGCCCGCCGTGTTCGCCGCCTTCTGCGACTCGCGCCTGGCCGGGCACTGGGGCCACAGCTTCGGTTCGCTCGGCGCGGGCACCGACTTCGCCACCATCATCGCCCGCGCCCAACCCCGCTGACGCCATCCACCCGAGGGAGACACCATGACCACGCCCATCCTGCACCACTACCCCATGTCGCCCTTTGCCGAAAAGGCGCGGCTCATGCTCGGCTTCAAGGGGCTGGCCTGGCAGAGCGTGTACATCCCCAGCGTCATGCCCAAGCCCGACGTGGTGGCGCTGACCGGCGGCTACCGCCGCACGCCGCTGCTGCAGATCGGGGCCGACATCTATTGCGACACGGCGCTCATCGCCACGGTGCTCGAACACCTGCAACCCGAGCCGGCGTTGTTCCCGGAGCACCTCAAAGGTCTGGCGCGCATCGTCGCGCAGTGGGCCGACACGGATCTGTTCTGGCCGGCCATGGGCTACACGCTCAGCCCCAAGGGCGCGGCCGCCCTGTTTGCCAACCAGCCGCCCGAGGCCGCGCAGGCCTTCGCGGTCGACCGCAGCGCCATGCGCGCCGGCATGACCAGCCTGCGCCCGGGCGACGCCACCAGCGCCTACCGCAGCCACCTGCGCCGCCTGGCGAACATGCTGCACGAGCAGCCCTTCCTGCTGGGCGAGGCGCCCTGCATCGCCGACTTCGCCGCCTACCACCCGCTGTGGTTCACCCGCGTGGTCAACCCCGCCATGGCCGGCATTCTGGACGCCACGCCCGGCGTGCTGGCCTGGATGGACCGCATGGCCGCCATCGGCCACGGCAAACCCTCCAAGCTCACGTCCACCGAGGCGATCACCGTCGCCGCCGCGGCCGAACCGGCCCCGCTGCCCGACGAAGCCTTCCAGGACGACCACGGCATCACCCTGGGCAGCCGCGTCACCGTGGCGGCGCTGAGCTTCGGCACCGAAACCACCGAGGGCACGCTCGTGGCCGCCACGCGCACCCACTACACGCTGGCGCGCACCGACGACCGGGCCGGCCGCCTGCACGTACATTTCCCCCGCATCGGGTATGTACTGAAGGAAGTGAAAGCTTGACCGGAACCACCGTTTTCCCCCGCGGCGCCGCCCTGCAGTGGCGCTGCCTGCCATTCCACGCGCTGAGCGCCGACACCCTCTACCGCCTGCTGCGCCTGCGCAGCGAGGTGTTTGTGGTCGAACAGGCCTGCGTGTTCCTCGACATGGACGGGCTGGACACGCAGTGCCTGCACGTGCTCGGCGAGGTCGTCGATACGGACGGCAGCCCGCACCTGCACGCCAGCACACGCCTGGTGCCGCCCGGTGTGGCCTTTGCCGAGGCCAGCATCGGCCGCGTGGTCACCGCGCCGGCCGCGCGTGGCGGCGGCATCGGCCACGCGCTGATGGCCGAGTCGGTGCGTTTGCTGGAGACGCTCTGGGGCCCGCAGCCCATTCGGATCGGCGCGCAGGCGCACCTCGAAGCTTTCTACAACCGGCACGGGTTCGTGTCGGACGACAAGCCCTACATCGAGGACGGCATCCCTCACATCGAGATGCTGCGCCGCTGACACAAGACACCACAGAAGGAGACAAGACGTGATCACTGACTTCCAAGGCAAGACCGCCGTGCTCACCGGCGCCGGCTCCGGCTTCGGCCTCGAATGCGCGCGCATCGGCGCCCAGCTGGGCATGAACCTCGTGCTGGTCGACGTGCAGCCCGACGCACTCGACAAGGCCCAGGCCGAACTCGAAGCGGCCGGCGCCCAGGTGCTGGCCCGCAAGGTCGACGTGTCCAGCGCCGAGCAGATGGCCGCGCTGGCCCAGGCCGTGCAGCAGCGTTTTGGCGCGCCGCACTTCGTCTTCAACAACGCGGGCGTGGGCTCGGGCGGCCTGGTCTGGGAAAACTCCGTCAAGGACTGGGAGTGGGTGCTGGGCGTCAACGTCTGGGGTGTCATCCACGGCGTGCGTCTGTTCACGCCCATGATGCTGGCCGCCGCCAAGGCCGACCCCGCTTACCGTGGCCACATCGTCAACACCGCCAGCATGGCCGGCCTGCTGACGCCGCCCAACATGGGCATCTACAACGTCAGCAAACACGCGGTCGTCAGCCTGAGCGAAACGCTCTACCAGGACCTCAAGCTGGTGACGGACCAGATCGGTGCCAGCGTGCTCTGCCCGTACTTCGTGCCCACCGGCATCAGCCAGAGCCACCGCAACAAGCCCGCCGAACTCTCAGACGAGAAGCCCACGCAGAGCCAGCTGATCGGCCAGGCCATGAGCGACAAGGCCGTGAGTTCGGGCAAGGTCACCGCCGCGCAGGTGGCCGAGATGGTGTTCCACGCCATGCGGCACGACCAGTTCTACATCTACAGCCACCCCAAGGCGCTGGGCAACGCGCAGAGCCGCTTCGACGCCATCGTGGCCGGCACCAACCCGCCGGACCCGTTTGCGGAGCGGCCCGAGATCGGAGAAGGGCTGCGGCAGGCGCTGCGGGCGGGCTGACCTCCGAAATGGACAGCACCGCCGGCCACACCCTGTTCGAAACCGCCATCGGCGTGTGCGGCATGGCCTGGGGGCCGGCGGGCATCACCGCGGTGCAGCTGCCCGAGCCCACGCCAGAGGGCACGCGGCAGCGGCTGCTGCGCAATCTGCCAGCGCCGGTGCCCGAGGCCGAACCGCCGCCCGTGGTGCAGTCGGCCATCACCGAACTCAAAGCCGCCCTGCGCGGTGAGCGGCCGGCCGACCTGCGCCACCTGCCGCTGGACATGTCGCGCCTCACGCCCTTCCTGCAGCGCGTGTACGAACGGGCCCGCGCCATTCCGCCCGGGCAGGTGCTGAACTACGGCGAGCTTGCCGCCGAGATGGGCGACAGAAACATGGCCCGCGCCATCGGCCAGGCCATGGGCGCCAACCCGTTCGCGCCCGTCGTGCCCTGCCACCGCGTGCTGGCGGCGGGCGGCCAGGCCGGCGGCTTCTCGGCCAGCGGTGGCGCCCTCACCAAATGGCGCCTGCTGGCCATCGAGGGCTACCAGCCCGGCGGTCAGCCCTCGCTGTTCGACTGAGGCTGGCCTCCGCGCGGCAAGGTTGTTCCGGTTGAGCCGGGCGGCATTTTTGCTGCGCCGCGACAATCCGCCGATGCTTTCCCGTTATCTCAAGATGGCCCTGGTCCTGGGCCTGCTCTCGGCCATCGGCCCCTTCGCCATCGACATGTACCTGCCCGCGCTGCCCGACATCGGGCGCAGCCTCGGCGCCGAGGTGGGGGCGGTGCAGCTCACCCTCACCGCGTTCTTCCTGTCCATCGGCCTGGGGCAGCTGCTCTACGGCCCGGTGTCCGACATGGTGGGCCGCAAGCCGCCGCTCTACGCCGGCCTGGCCCTGTTCACGCTGGCCAGCATCGGTTGCGCGCTGGCCACCGACATCCACACCCTGGTGGCCCTGCGCTTCCTGCAGGGCCTGGGCGCCGCGGCCGGCATGGCGATTCCGCGCGCCATCGTGCGCGACCTGCACACCGGCGCCGAGGCCGCGCGCCTCATGTCGCTGCTGATGCTGGTGTTCAGCGTCTCGCCCATCCTCGCGCCGCTGGCGGGCAGCGGCGTGATCGCGCTGACCGGCTGGCGCGGCGTGTTCTGGGTGGTGGCGCTGGCGGCGGTGGCCGGCATGCTGCTGGTGCGCGGCGCGCTGGCCGAAACGCGCAGCGAGGCCGAGCGCGTGGACAGCAGCCTGGGCAGTGCGCTGCGCGCCTACGGTGTGCTGCTGCGCGACCGGCACTACCTGGGCCTGGTGCTCATCGGCGCCTTCGCCATGGCGGGCTTTTTCGTCTACCTGGCCGGCTCGCCCTTTGTGCTGATCAACCACTACGGCCTGAGCCCCACGCAGTACAGCCTGGCCTTCGGCCTGAACGCCGCCGCCTTCATCGGTTCCGCGCAATTCACCGGCCCGCTGGGGCGGCGCTTCGGGCTGGCGCCGCTGGCCAAGGGGGCCGTCACCGCCTGCGGTGTGGTGATGGCGACGCTGCTGGCTTATTACCTCGGCGGTGGCGACCGGCTGCTGGTGCTGGTGTCGCTCTACTTCGTGGCCAGCGCCTTCATGGGGCTGGTGATTCCCACGGTGTCCGTGCTGGCGCTGGAAGCGCACGGCGCGATCGCGGGCACCGCATCGGCCCTCATGGGCACGCTGCAGATGCTCTGCGGCGCGGTGGCCATGGGCGTCGTGGGCCTGTTCGCCAACGGCCAGCCGCTGCCCATGGTGGCGGGCATGGCGTCCGGCGCGCTGACCGCGCTGGCGCTGACCTGGGTCACCCTGCGCCACCGCCCGCACGCCTTCCCCGTGCGGCACAGGCAGGCGGGCTGATTCAGCGGCCCGGCGCTTCCCCGGCCGCCAAGCCCTCCGCCAGCGCTCGCGCCGACAGCGGCGCACAGCCCTCGGCCTTGTTGCTGATCGTCACGTAGGCGTTCTGCCCCGCGCCCGTCACGCCGCGCACCGTGCGCACGATCAGCGCGCGCGTTTCGGCGTCCACGTCGTGGATGCGGTCGTAGGGCTCGTAGGAGCGCTGCGCGTCCTCGTAGCCGTAGGCGCCGTGCAGCGGGTTCAGGTTCCAGCGGCAGACCATCGGCCCGGGCCAGAGCGCGCGCAGGAGGGGCAACTGCTCGGCCAGCCGCGGCATCTTGGCGTGCAGGCCCAGGCAATACGTGGCGCCGGTCTCCTTGAGCACGGCCGCCAGCTGCGGCGCGATGGCGGGCGAGAGCCATTCCGGGTCGCGCACCTCCACCGCCACCACGCCGTCGGGCGTGGCGCCGCGCACATCGGGCAGCGCCCGCAGCAGGGCGCGCAGCCGCTCCAGCAACAGCGGCAGGCGCTGCAATTGCGAAAACGGCAGCGGGCTGAGCTGGAACACCAGCGCGCCCACCTTGTCGCCCAACCCCGCCAGCGCGGGGGTGATGAACTCCTGCGTGGCCAGCACCGGGTCCAGAAACGCCGTGTTGGGCTGGCGGCCCTGGCCCTGTTCGCCGCGCACCAGCGCGTCTGTCACCAGCGCCGGCGCCTTCACCACGAAGCGGAAGTCGTCGGGCACCTGGCCCGCGTAGCGCGCGTACTGCCCCTCGGTCAGCGGGCGGTAGAACGACCGGTCAATGCCCACGCAGCGCAGCAGCGGGTGCTGCGCGTAGGCCGCCAGGCCGTTCTTGGCCAGCACCGCCTCGGTGTACGGCCCTTCGTTCCACACGATGCCGGCCCAGCCCGGGTAGCTCCAGGTCGAGGCGCCCAGGCGGATGCGCGGGTTCAGGCGGGTGGCGAGGGCGCGGGTGGTGTCGTCGGGGGGAAGGGGGAGGACTTCGGTGGAGCGGCGGCGGGATGGGGCTGGCGCGGCGTTGTCATCGTCAATCGAGCTGTGTGCGATATCAGACGGCTTCGGTCGTGTGGCAGGTTGCGCGGGCTGTGATCCGAACAAGTCGTTCTGCATGCTGGGTTTGGTTACTACCTATAACGTATGCGTTTCATGAACTGTCAGGCGCTTGCTCCAAGCCTGTGACAACAAATTGCATAGTTGGTCGCGGAGCGTAAAACTATCGGATAAGTTTGGAGCCGATGAGGCTATGACCACTGCTTGTCGGTACAGCCGAAAGGTGGGGTCGAACTGTCGTGAGAAGTGGCTTGCCGTGATTTTGGTCTAGGAAAAAGGCGAGACCTCACCCCACAATGGCAATATGCTGACTATTTCCTAAGAAGAGATTTATGGCGAAAATTACTGAAACTATTGCCCCATTTTGCTTTGGTTATCTCACCCAGTATTGGTTTGGGACGCTTAGTCCTATGCCGAACAAACCCCTGCTTGAAACAGTGAACGGTCATAGAGTTGTCGCGTTTTCTGAAGATATTGGACTGGGTGTTGTTGCCTATATTCTTCAGAATGGCTTGGTGCGGTTTGATATGGAGAAATTCAAAGGAAATGGCGTTATTATCTATCGATATGAGGATTCTCCTGAAGGGTCGAGAAGACTTAGTGCTGCGAATTTAGAAGTTCGAGAAAAGGAGCTTCAAGAGATGGCATTTCGTTTGATCCAAATTCACGCGGTGCTGCTGGATAATGCTCGGAGGATACTTGAAAACTGTGCGTCTTATGCTTCGCGTCCGAACCGTATTAGCGAAATGCTACGTGGTTACGACGTAACGGATCCGATAAGAACTCTTGATCCTGACTTTAAATATTGGTATCCGTTATCAGAGCGCGTGGCTAGGCGCTCGCTTGAGGATCTTCGAAAGGTGGTTCTAGATTCCGAGGGATTGTTTCAGCTAGTTGAACTGTATTCCTTCTCATTGACTCATTTTTTGGAGCGGCGATTCTCGGAGGCATTAATTCTATATTGGGCCGCGATTGAGGCGTCAATCAATGTTCTTTGGAACAGGCTTTTGTCATCGGAAAAGGAGCACTCGGAGATTGGTCTTTCTAAGCAAAGAAAGGATCGGTTGACGGGTCCTAACTCGTTTACTGCTTCAGTCATGATTGAGTCTCTATATCTCTTACGGCTCTTGCCCTCGGGGGTGTATGAGGAGTTAGGTGTAGTGCGAAAGAGGAGAAATGATTGGATGCATAAGCTGCAGCCAATCGATGAGAAGGCAGCGCTTGAGGCTCGTAAAGCTTGCGAAAATTTGATTCGTCACGTGTTTGCTTTTGATATTGAAGGAACGATTGGTGGGCCCGGAGGGGCTGGTGGGGGTATGTATAAAGAGGTGTTTTCTCAGCGGTATCCAAACAAGACGAGGCTATTTGAGTTTCGCTCAGAGTAAATTGGTTCTTGTGCGTCGTTCACGCCTTCGAGTTGATGCGGCCGAGAATAGGACTACAAGCTTTTCGCGCCTAAGGGCTCTTTCCCAAGGCCTCCTCCCACCCCTGTGGCAAACTCGCCCGCTTCGTTGAAACCGGGCCGCTGGCGCCCCTTGGGACATGCAGAAAATCATCGCGCAGATCGCGCAGGAGATCAGGGTTGAGGCGCGGCAGGTGCTGGCCGCGGTGGAGTTGCTGGACGGGGGGGCGACGGTGCCCTTCATCGCCCGCTACCGCAAGGAAGTGACCGGCGGGCTGGACGACACCCAGCTGCGCGAGCTGGAGTACCGCCTGGGTTATCTGCGCGAGCTGGAAGACCGCCGCGCGACCGTGCTGAAGGCGATTGACGAGCAGGGCAAGCTGACCGACGCGCTGCGTGTGGCGATTGCCCAGGCGCCGACCAAGCAGGAGCTGGAAGACATCTACCTGCCGTTCAAGCTCAAGCGCCGCACCAAGGGGCAGATCGCCCGGGAATTCGGCATCGAGCCGCTGGCCGACAAGCTGTTTGCCGACCCGACGCTGGACCCGCTGGCCGAGGCGGCGGCCTTCACCAAGCCGCCCGAGGTGCTGGACGACGGCAAGCCGGGCGCGGACTTCTCGACGCCGCAGGCGGTGCTGGACGGGGTGCGCGACATCCTCTCCGAACGCTGGGCCGAAGACCCGGCGCTGGTGCAAAGCCTGCGCGAATGGCTGTGGACCGAGGGCCTGCTCAAGAGCACGCGCGTGGCGACCAAGGACGAGCACAACCCGGACGTCGCCAAGTTCCGCGACTATTTTGAATACGACGAGCCGATCGGCCGCGTGCCCTCGCACCGCGCGCTGGCGGTGTTCCGCGGCCGGGCGCTGGAAATTCTGGACGTGAAGCTGGTGCAGCCGGTGGAGCCCGAGCCGGGCAAGCCGTCGCTGGCCGAGGGCAAGATTGCCCTGCACCTGGGCTGGAGCCACCAGGCGCGCAAGGCGGACGACCTGATCCGCAAGTGCGTGGCCTGGACTTGGCGCGTGAAGCTGAGCCTGAGCACCGAGCGCGACCTGTTCACCCGCCTGCGCGAGAGCGCCGAGGCGGTGGCGATCAAGGTGTTTGCCGACAACCTGCGCGACCTGCTGCTGGCCGCGCCCGCCGGCCAGAAGGCGGTGATGGGCCTGGACCCGGGCATCCGCACCGGGGTGAAGGTGGCGGTGGTGGACGCGACCGGCAAGCTGGTGGCCACCAACACGGTGTACCCGCACGAGCCGCGCCGCGACTGGGACGGCGCGCTGCACACGCTGGCGCTGCTGTGCCGCCAGCACGGCGTGCAGTTGATCGCCATTGGCAACGGCACCGCCAGCCGCGAGACCGACAAGCTGGCCGGCGACCTGATCAAGATGCTGGCCAAGGCGGGCATCGAGGGCGTGCAGAAGGTGGTGGTGAGCGAGGCGGGCGCCTCGGTCTATTCCGCCAGCGAGTTTGCGGCGCTGGAAATGCCGGACGTGGACGTGAGCCTGCGCGGCGCGGCGTCGATCGCCCGTCGCCTGCAGGACCCGCTGGCCGAGCTGGTGAAGATCGACCCCAAGAGCATCGGCGTGGGCCAGTACCAGCACGACGTGAACCAGAGCGAGCTGGCGCGCACCCTGGACGCGGTGGTGGAAGACTGCGTGAACGGCGTGGGCGTGGACCTGAACACGGCCAGCGTGCCGCTGCTGACCCGCGTGTCGGGCCTGTCGGCTTCGGTCGCGAAGTCGGTGGTGCGCTGGCGCGAGTCGCACGGCGCGTTCAAGAGCCGCCAGCAGTTGCTGGAGGTGAGCGGCCTGGGCGCCAAGACCTTCGAGCTGGCGGCGGGCTTCCTGCGCATCCGCGACGGCGACAACCCGCTGGACATGACCGGCGTGCACCCGGAAACCTACCCGGTGGTGGAGCAGATCATCGCCAAGACCGGCCAGCCGGTGGCGAACCTGATGGGCCGGGCCGACATGCTCAAGACCCTGCGGCCCGAGCTGTTCGCCAACGAGAAGTTCGGCGTCATCACGGTCAAGGACATCCTGGGTGAGCTGGAAAAGCCGGGCCGCGATCCGCGCCCGGACTTCCAGGTGGCGCGCTTCAACGAGGGCGTGGACGACATTGCCGACCTGAAGGAAGGCATGGTTCTGGAGGGAACGGTGTCCAACGTCGCGCAATTCGGCGCTTTTGTCGACCTGGGCGTGCACCAGGATGGGCTCATCCACGTCAGCCAGCTGAGCCACAAGTTCGTCAACGACGCGCGCGAGGTGGTCAAGACCGGCGACATCGTCAAGGTCAAGGTCTTGGAAGTGGATGTGGCGCGCAAGCGCATCAGCCTGACCATGAAGCTGGACGCCGCGCCGGCCCGCCGGGACGGCCCGCGCGACAACCGCTACGAGCCTGCCCGCGGTGGCCCGCGCGGCGGCTACTCGGGCGGGCAGGGCGGCGGTAACCGCCAGCCCGAGGCGGCCGGCGCCATGGCCTCGGCCTTTGCCAAGCTACAGGGCCTGAACAAGCGCTGATCTTCCGCCGCTGAAAGCGCGGGCTGGAGAGGGCGGGCGGGGAGGGCGCGCGGGCCTCAAGTCGGGGGCGGGTTGGTCGATACAGGTGTCAGACCGATCCACCCAGCCCTTGGACTTCAGACCATGGAACTCGAAGCCCTGCTCAACTACCCCCGCGCCCTGCCGGCGATGCCGCGCGCCGTCTCGGACCTGCTGGCCGAGATGAACAAGGAAGACCCGAGCCCCAGGCGGGTGGGGGAACTGATCGGGCGCGATCCGGCGCTCACCACCCGCGTGCTGCGCCTGTCCAACTCGGCGTTTTTCCGGGTCAGCCGCAAGATCGGCAGCGCCGACGAGGCGGTGGCCCTGCTGGGCATGACCCATGTGCGTTCGCTGGTCATGGCCGCGGCGCTGGGGGGCAGCTTCAAGAGCGTGCCCGGCATCGACCTCAAGCAGTTCTGGCGCTACAGCCTGCAGGCGGCGGACATCGCCAAGTCGCTGGCCGGCCTGCTGCACCAGAACCAGGGCAACGCCTTCACCGCAGGCCTGATCCACGCCATCGGCATCCTGGTGATGCACATCGCCATGCCCGACCGCATGGAGCCGCTGGACTTCAGCACCCCGCCGCTGGACCTCAACCGCGCCGCCGCCGAACGGGCCACCCTGGGCTACACCTACGCCGAAGTGGGTGCCGGCATGGCCGAGAAGTGGCAATTCCCGGAAGAAATGGTGTCGGCCCTGGCCAACCAGTTCAGCCCGTTCGAGGGTGAGTCCTACGACCCGCTGGCCGGCCTGCTGCACCTGGCGTCCTGGCGCGCGCGCGCCCAGGAGCTGCAGCTGGACGACAACGGCCTGGCCGCCACCTTCCCCGACATGGTGGGCCTGACCCTTGGGCTCGACCTGGACAGCGTGCTGGGCAAGGACCCGTCCGAGTGGTCTTTCTCGCAGGCGCTGGGCGCTTTCGTTTCCTGAACCGGCGGGCCCTCAAGTCCGCGCGCATACCGTCGAAATCACTTCACACCAACGGCGGTTTTTTCACCAACCAAGGATGTCTGCCATGCAGCTCGAAAAACTCCTCAAGCAGCCCAACGCCCTGCCTTCTGCCCCCAAGGTGGTCCGCAAGCTGATGGAAACCTTCGAGCAGGACGACGTCGACCTGATGAAGGCGGCCGCCCTGATCGAGGACGACCCGGTGCTGACCGCCAAGCTGCTGAAGATGGCGAACTCGGCCTTCTTCGGCCTGCACCGTTCGGTGACCAGTGCCCGCGAGGCGATCAACGTGATGGGCCTGATCAAGGTGCGTGCCCTGGTGATCGGCGCGGCCCTGGGCGACGGCTTCCACAGCGTCGGTGGCATGAACCTCAACCAGTTCTGGCGCTACAGCCTCAACAGCGCCAACCTCTCGCGCTACCTCGCCCTGCCGATCCGCATCGACGAGAGCACCGCGTTCACAGCGGGCCTGGTGCACTGCATCGGCGAGCTGGTGATGCACGCGGGCATGCCCGAGGCCATGATCGACCTGGACCGCAGCATTCCCATGCTCGACCTCAAGCGGGCGCGCGCCGAGCGCGGCCTGTTCGGCTACAGCTACGCCGACGTGGGCGCAGCCCTGGCGCGCGAGTGGAAATTCC
This sequence comes from Hydrogenophaga pseudoflava, assembly GCF_031020795.1. Classification (GTDB taxonomy): domain Bacteria; phylum Pseudomonadota; class Gammaproteobacteria; order Burkholderiales; family Burkholderiaceae_C; genus Hydrogenophaga; species Hydrogenophaga pseudoflava_A. The sequence goes on along the minus strand of NZ_JAVHJP010000003.1, from coordinate 11,220 downwards.
CCAAGAAGATGATCGACTCGATCGAGCACCAGGTGGCGCCGTTCGACAACGACGTCTATGAGCCCATCGCCGGTGTGATCCACATCGCGTCCTGGCGCGCACGCGCTGCGGAGCTGTCGCTGGGCAGCGAGGCACTGATCAACACCTACCCCGACCCGGTCGGGCTGGTGCTGGGCATCGATCCGGACATCGTGATCGGCGAGGAGATTCCTTCGCTCACGCGCGAGGAAGCCGTCACGCACGAGGGCTGAGTCCCGCGCCGTGGCCGCCTCAGCTCTTGAGGCGCAGCATCATGGTCACCGCGCTGGCGATGGCCTGCTCGATGGTGAGCTGGTCGGCAAAGTCCTTGCCGTGCTGCAGCGCACCGAGCCACTTCTTCTCCTGAAGCGACTGCACCCAGGCCGGGTGCTGCGTGGCCGCGACCACGATGCGCCGCAGGTTCTCGCGGTCCGCCTCGGCCACCTGGCCCGGGCCGAACACCGCGCGCCAGTTGCCCAGCTCGGTGTTCACGCCCTGTTCGGTCAGCGAGGGCACGCCGTACAGCGTCTTGCGTGAGGAAATCGCCAGTGGCGTGAGCGCCTTTTTCTCGATGTCGGCCTGGAACTCGCTGTAGCTGGAGATCGCCACCTGGGCATCCCCCTTGTCCAGCAGCGCCGTCGCCTCGCGGCCGCTGGCGGTGGGCAGGTACTTCAGCTTGGTCACGTCCAGCCGCAGCTGGCGGGCGATCATGCCGGCGAGCATGTGGTCCACGCCGCCGGCCGAGCCGCCGGTGAAGCCCACGCTGCCCAGGTCCTTGCGCATGGCCTCCACCAGCGCGGCCATGGTGGCCGGCTGTGAACCCGTCTTCGCCACCAGCACCATGTAGTCGTTGGTGAGCCGGGCCACCGGGCTCACCTGCGCCAGCGTCACCTCGGGACGGCCGACCGCGATGGCGCCCAGCATCACCATGCCACCGACCAGCAGGGCGCCCGGGTCGCTGTTGTAGCGGGCCACGAAGTCGGCCAGGCCAATGGTGCCGCCCTTGCCGCCCTTGTTCTCGTAGCCGACCTTGCCGGCCAGGCCGGCGGCCTGGATGGCCGCGCCGAGCGCGCGGCCGGTCTGGTCCCAGCCGCCGCCTTCGCCGCCGGGGATGTAGATGCGCATGGACGCCAGCGGCTTCGGTGCGACGCCCGACGGTGCCTGCGCGCGCAGCAGCGGGTGGACAACGGCGGCGCTGGCCGCCCCGGCGAGCAAGAGCTGTCGACGATGCATGCGCGTGTCTCCTCGGGTTTCGGTTCCAATCGGCATTTCAGTTGCCCCATCTGTCACTCTGCTGTCAAAGGCGTCCGGGTTAACCCGGTGCCCTCCGAATCCGTGTCCACACCCTCACTGCGCTTCTACGCCGGCCCCGCGGCCCTTCGCCACCTGCGCGAGCAGGGCCTGGGCCCGCAGCACGTCGGCGCCATTCCCGCCGCGGCGGGTGGCCCCAAGGGGTTGATCCTCGGTCCGCTGGACCGCTTCATCTTCGGCCGGTGGCTGGCGCAGAGCGCGCAGCCCGTCGATCTGGTGGGCGCGTCCATCGGCGCCTGGCGCATGGCCACCGCCTGCCTGCGCGACCCGGCCGCGGCGCTGATGCATCTGCAGCGCGAATACATCGCCCAGCATTTCGAGCTGCCGCCCGGAAAGAAGCGCGCCACGCCCGACCAGATCAGCGGGCAGTTCGCGAGCAACTTACAGCGCTTCTATGGCGGCCGTGTGAACGAGGTGCTGACGCACCCGCGCTACCGCCTGCACATCGTGGCCTCGCGCGGGCGCCACGTGCTGGCGCGCGACGGCGCCTTGCGCACGCCGCTGGGCTACCTGGGTGCCTTCGTCAGCAACGCGGTGGGCCGCAAGGCGCTGGGCGCCTGGCTGGAGCGCGTGGTGTTCTCCTCGGCCCCGTCGGCCCCGTCGGGCCAGGCGGCGGCGCTGCCGTTCGCCACGCACGACTTCCGCACCCGCCAGATTCCGCTCAGCGCCGACAACTTCATGCCGGCGCTTCAGGCCAGCTGCTCCATCCCCTTCGTGCTGCGGCCGGTCCAGCACATCCCGGGCGCGCCGGCCGGCGCCTACTGGGACGGCGGCATCACCGACTACCACCTGCACCTGCACTACCGCACGCCCGAGGCGGCGCCCATCGTGCTCTACCCGCATTTCCAGCAGGCGGTGGTGCCGGGCTGGCTGGACAAGGCCTGGAAGCGGCGCCACCTGTCCAGCCACGCGCTGGACCGCATGCTGGTGATCGCGCCCGACCCTGGCTGGTTGTGCACGCTGCCCGAAGGCAAGCTGCCCGACCGCAGCGACTTCACCCGCTTCGGCCAGGACCTGGCGGGCCGCATGAAGGTGTGGAACGGCGCCACGGCGGCGGCCGAACAACTGGCCGACGAATTCGCGCAGTGGCTGGAGAAGCCCGACCTCTCGCGCGTCGAACCGCTCTGAGGCGCCGCGCTCAGCCGGCCGGCAGCAGCCGGAGGTAGCGGCCGTACTTGTCGGCCAGGTGCTTCTCGGCGTGTTCGAGCATGAAGTAGCGGAAGGCCTCGGCCGAGGGAGAGAGCAGCTTGGACAGTGTGTGCACCACGTTCCAGGCGCGCACGATGGGCGTGCCCTCCACGTCGAGGATGGCGATCAGGCCGTGTTCCAGTTCGAGACCCAGGGTGTGCAGCGAGAGGAAGCTGATGCCCATGCCGGCCATCACCGCCTGCTTGATGGTCTCGTTGCTGCCCATCTCCATCACCACGCGCGGCTCCATGCGCGACTTCTCCAGGAATTTTTCCATCGCCGCACGGGTGCCCGAGCCCGGCTCGCGCAGGATGAAGCCATAGGGCTGCAGGCTCTCCACCGTGGGGTGGCCCACGCGCATCAGCGGGTGGTCGACCGGCGCCACGAACACGTGCGGGTGCGCCGCGAAGGGCTCGGTGCGCGTGGCCAGCTCCTTGGGTGGCCGGCCCATGATGGCGATGTCCACCTCGTTGCCCTGCAGCATCTTCACCAGCTGCTCGCGGTTGCCCACCTCCAGCCGGATCTCGACGCCCGGGTGCTCGTGCTGGAACTGCGCCAGCAGCGGCGGCAGGAAGTACTTGGCGGTGCTGACCATGCCGATGGTGAGCTGCCCGGCCTCCACCTGCTTGAGGCGCGCGGCGGTGTCCTCGGCGTCCTTGAGCGTGGCCAGCACCTTGCGCGCGTAGACCAGCATGTACTCGCCCGCCGTGGTCAGGGCCACCTGCCGGCCCGAGCGCTCGAACAGCGGCAGGCCCACATGCCCCTCCAGTTCCTTGATCTGCATGGTGACCGCGGGCGGCGTCAGGTGCAGGGCCTCGGCCGCGCGCGCAAAGCTGAGGTGGCGGGCCACCTCGTTGAACACCCGCAGCTGCCGGAAGGTGGCGTTCTTCATTCAGTAATTGCTTAAGTGAAAGTCAATGATATGTGAATTTACCTTATTTGAATTGCTACCTACAGTCCGTCTCACCCCGCCAATCCCATTGCATGAAAAGGTGAACGGACATGCTCAAGGCCCTGATCTTCGACGTTGACGGCACGCTGGCCGACACCGAAGGCCTGCACCTCGAAGCCTTCAACCACGCCTTCCGCCAGGAAGGGCTGGACTGGCGCTGGGGGGTGGACGAGTACATCCGCCTGCTGGACATCTCCGGCGGGCGCGAGCGCCTGATGCACTACTGGCAGAGCGTGAACCCCGACCACAAGGAGGTCGACGCCGGTGCGGTGAAGGACCTGGTGGCCCGGCTGCACGAGGTCAAGACCGCGTACTACGAGAGCGCGGTGAACCAGGGCGCCGTGACCCTGCGGCCCGGCGTGCTGGCGCTGATGAGCGAGGCGCGCGCCCAGGGTCTGCAGCTGGCGATCGCCACCACCACCTCGCCCGTCAACATCGCGGCCCTGCTGCGCACCGCCATCGGCCCGGACTGGCGCAGCCACTTCCTGTCCATCGGCGACGCCAGCAACGCGCCGCTGAAGAAGCCGCACCCGCAGGTCTACATGAAGGTGCTGGCGGACCTGGGCATGCGCGCCGCCGACTGCGTGGCCTTCGAGGATTCGTCCAACGGCCTGCGCGCCGCGACGGCCGCCGGCCTGAAGACGGTGATCACGCCCAACCGCTTCACCGCCCACCACGACTTCAAGGGCGCGCTGCGCACCGTGACCGACCTGACCCAGGTCAGCGTGCCGCGGCTGCGCGAGTGGCATGCCCAGTGAGGCACGCCCTGTGATTCCCTCCCCCGCCACCGTCCGACCGCCCACCATGTCCGCCATCCGCATCGCCCCTTCCATCCTCTCGGCCGACTTCGCCCGCCTGGGTGAGGAGGTGCGCGCCATCGAAGCCGCCGGCGCCGACTTGGTGCACTTCGACGTGATGGACAACCACTACGTGCCCAACCTCACCATCGGGCCGCTGGTGTGCGAGGCGATCCGTCCGCACGTGAAGATCGGCATCGACGTGCACCTGATGGTCGAGCCGGTGGACGCGCTGATCCCGCTGTTCGCCAAGGCCGGCGCCAACCTCATCAGCTTCCACCCCGAGGCCAGCCGCCACGTGGACCGCACGCTGCAGCTGATCCGCGACCACGGCTGCAAGGCCGGCCTGGTGTTCAACCCGGCCACGCCGCTGGCCCACATGGACCATGTGATGGACAAGCTGGACCTGGTGCTGCTGATGAGCGTGAACCCCGGTTTCGGCGGCCAGAAGTTCATCCCGTCCACACTGGGCAAGCTGCGCAACGCGCGCCGCCGCATCGACGCGGTGAAGACCGAGACCGGCCGCGACATCTGGCTCGAAGTGGACGGCGGCGTGAAGGTCGACAACATCGCCGAGATCGTGGCCGCCGGGGCCGACACCCTGGTGGCCGGCAGCGCCGTGTTCGGCGCGCCCGACAACGACGGCGGCTACCGCAACGTGATGCGCCAGCTTCGCCAGAACGCCGCCCAAGCCTCGAATTCCTGAAACCCCCGAAAGTCCCCGCCATGACCACGCGCCGCCGCTTCACGCTCACGCAATACCTGATCGAACAACGCCGCCGCTTTCCCGGCGCCAGCGGCGACTTCAACGCCCTGCTGCTGGACGTGGCCCTGGCCTGCAAGGCCATCGCGCGCTCGGTCGCCTTCGGTGAACTCGGCGGCGTGCTGGGCAACCCCGGGGCCGAGCCCGAGGTGAGCACTGGGGTCAACGTGCAAGGCGAGGTGCAGAAGAAGCTCGATGTGATCAGCAACGAGTACTTCACCCAGATGACGGAGTGGGGCGGCCACCTCGCGGGCATGGCGTCCGAAGAGATGGACCACCCCTACCAGATCCCCGAAACGCAGCAGCGCGGCAAGTACCTGATGGTGTTCGACCCTCTGGACGGCTCCAGCAACATCGACGTGAACGTGACCGTGGGCTCGATCTTCTCCATCCTGCGTGCGCCGCAGGACGTGATCGACTCCGGCCGCGACGTGGTCGAGGCCGACTTCCTGCAGCCCGGCACACAGCAGATGGCCGCGGGCTACGCGCTCTACGGCCCCACCACCATGCTGGTGCTCACGGTGGGCAACGGCGTGGCGGGCTTCACGCTGGACCCGAACCTGGGCCAGTTCATGCTGACCCACCCTCAGCTCAAGGTGCCCGAGGACACGCAGGAGTTCGCGATCAACGCCTCGAACACGCGCTTCTGGGAGGCGCCCGTGAAGCGCTATGTGGACGAGTGCCTGGCCGGCAAGACCGGCCCGCGCGGCAAGGACTTCAACATGCGCTGGATCGCGTCCATGGTGGCCGAGGCGCACCGCATCCTCATGCGCGGCGGCGTCTTCATGTACCCGCGCGACACCAAGGACGCCAGCAAGCCGGGCCGCCTGCGCCTGCTGTACGAGGCCAACCCCATCGCCATGATCATGGAACAGGCCGGCGGCCGCGCCAGCACCGGCCGCGAACCCATGCTCACCGTGCAGCCGACATCGCTGCACCAGCGCATCGGCCTGGTGTTCGGCAGCAAGAACGAGGTCGAGCGCATCGAGCGCTACCACCACGAACCGGTCGCCTACAAGGACGACAACCCGCTGTTCGCCGAGCGAAGCCTCTTCCGCGCCTGAGCGCCGCCCCGCATTTTTCATCTCCGGAGACAAGCCATGTCAGAACGACACCCCATCATCGCGATCACGGGCTCCAGCGGCGCGGGCACCTCGACGGTGACGCGCACCTTCCAGAACATCTTCCGCCGCGAGGAACTGACCGCCGCCGTCATCGAAGGCGACAGCTTCCACCGCTACGACCGCAAGGCCATGAAGAAGCTCATGGCCGAAGAAGAGGCCAAGGGCAACCGGCACTTCAGCCACTTCGGTGCCGACGGCAACCTGTTTCCCGAAATCGAGGCGCTGTTCCGCCAGTACGCCACCGACGGCACCGGCAAGTGCCGCAAGTACCTGCACAACGCCGAAGAGGCCGCGCCCTACCAGCAGGAGCCCGGCACCTTCACGCCCTGGGAAGACATTCCCTCCGGCACCGACCTGCTGTTCTACGAAGGCCTGCATGGTGCGGTGAAGACCGACACCGTGGACATCGCGCGCTACCCCGACCTGCTCATCGGCGTCGTGCCCTCGATCAACCTGGAGTGGATCCAGAAGCTGATCCGCGACAAGACCCAGCGCGGCTACAGCCAGGAAGCGGTGGTGGACACCATCCTGCGCCGCATGCCCGACTACGTGAACTACATCGTGCCGCAGTTCGGCCTGACGCACGTGAACTTCCAGCGCATCCCGGTGGTGGACACGTCCAACCCCTTCATCGCGCGCGACATTCCCAGCGCCGACGAGAGCATGGTGGTGATCCGCTTCGCCAAGCCCAAGGGCATCGACTTCCAGTACCTGCTGTCCATGATCAACGGCTCGTGGATGAGCCGCGCCAACACCATCGTCGTGCCCGGCGGGAAGATGGAGATCGCCATGCAACTCATCTTCACACCCTTCATCTGGCGAATGATGGAGCGCAAGAAGCGCGCTCTCGGTCTGGGTTGAAAAGAACAAGGAGACACACCATGAACACCCCGACGCCCGAATTCGCCCGCCAGATGGCCAACGCCATCCGCATGCTCGCTGTCGACGCGGTGGAAAAGGCCAGGAGCGGTCACCCTGGCGCGCCCATGGGCATGGCCGACATCGCCGAGGTGCTGTGGAACCGGCACCTCCAGCACAATCCGGCCAACCCGCTCTGGCCCGACCGCGACCGCTTCGTGCTGTCCAACGGCCACGGCTCCATGCTGATCTATGCGCTGCTGCACCTGACCGGCTACGACCTGCCGATGAGCGAGCTGCAGAACTTCCGCCAGCTGCACAGCAAGACCGCGGGCCACCCCGAAGTGGGCGTCACGCCCGGTGTGGAAACGACCACTGGCCCGCTGGGCCAGGGCATCAGCAACGCGGTGGGCATGGCGCTGGCCGAGAAGCTGCTGGCGCAGGAGTTCAACCGCCCGGGCCACACCATCGTCGACCACTTCACCCACGTCTTCCTGGGCGACGGCTGCATGATGGAAGGCATCAGCCACGAGGCCTGCGCGCTGGCCGGCACGCTGCGCCTCTCGAAGCTGGTGGCCTTCTACGACGACAACGGCATCTCCATCGACGGCCACGTCGAGGGCTGGTTCACCGACGACACGCCCCAACGTTTCGAGGCCTACGGCTGGCACGTGATCCCCAACGTGGACGGCCACGACCCCGCGGCCATCGAGGCCGCGCTGGTGGCCGCGAAGCAGCAGGGCGCGCGCGCCGACGGCAAGCCCACGCTGATCTGCTGCAAGACCGTGATCGGCATGGGCTCACCCAACAAGGCCGGCACGCACGACGTGCACGGCGCCGCCCTCGGTGCGGCCGAGGTGCAGGCCACGCGCGACGCGCTGGGCTGGACGGCGGCACCGTTCGAGATCCCGGCCGAAGTCGCCGATGCGTGGAACGCCCGCGAGCGCGGCGCCGCGGCCGAGCGCGCCTGGCGCCAGCGCTTCGAGGCCTACCGCACCGATTACCCCACCGAGGCCGCCGAGTTCGAGCGCCGCATGGCCGGCGAGTTGCCGCACGACTTCGAAGTCCGCCTGCCGGCGTTGTTCGAGTCCATCAGCGCCAAGGCCGACCCGGTGGCCACGCGCAAGGCCAGCCAGAACGCACTCGATGCGCTGGCGCCGCTGCTGCCCGAGTTCTTCGGTGGCAGCGCCGACCTGACCGGCTCCAACCTGACCAACTTCAAGGGCTGCATCAAAGCCGGCCGCGATGTGTGGGGCAACCACCTGAGCTACGGCGTGCGCGAGTTCGGCATGGCGGCCATCATGAACGGCATCGCCCTGCACGGCGGCTACATCCCCTACGGTGGCACCTTCCTCACGTTCAGCGACTACAGCCGCAACGCGATCCGCATGGCCGCGCTGATGAAGCAGCGGGTGGTCCACGTGTTCACGCACGACTCCATCGGCCTGGGCGAAGACGGGCCGACCCACCAGTCGGTGGAGCACGTGCCGAGCCTGCGCCTCATCCCCGGTCTGGATGTGTGGCGCCCGGCCGACGGGCTGGAGACGGCGGTGGCCTGGGCCTGCGCCATCGAACGCCGCGACGGGCCGAGCGCGTTGTGTCTGTCGCGCCAGAACCTGCCGCGAGTGACCGCGCAGATCTTGGCCGGCGACATCTGCAAGGGCGGCTACATCCTGTCGGAGATGGAGCAGCCGCAGGCGGTGATCGTGGCCACCGGCTCGGAGATCGAGATCGCGCTGGCGGCGCAGAAGGCGCTGGCCGCCGACGGCCTGCGCACCCGCGTGGTCTCCATGCCCAGCACCAGCGTGTTCGACCGCCAGAGCGAGGCCTACCAGGACCAGGTGCTGCCGCTGGCCCTGCCCACCGTGGCGGTGGAGGCCGCGCACCCCGACTTCTGGCGCAAGTACGTGGGCCGCACCGGCGTGGTGGTGGGCATCGCCAGCTTCGGCGAATCGGCTCCGGCCAAGGACCTGTACGCACACTTCGGCATCACGGCGGAAGCGGTGACGGCCGCGGTCAAAGGGCTGCTGGCGTGATGGCCCGCCCGTTTGATCTGGTGCTGTTCGACCTCGACGGCACCCTGGTGGAGACCGCCCCCGAGATTGCGGATGCGGTCAACGACACGCTGACTGCGCTGGGCCATGCGCCCGTGCCGCTGCAGCAGGTGAATCACTGGATCGGGCACGGCACGCGCGAGCTGCTGATCAAGGCCCTGGCCCAGGCCGTGGACATTCCGCCGGAGGAGGTGCGGGCGTCCGAGGCCTTCGGCCCCATCGAGGCGGATTTCGGCCGCCACTACCAGGCGCGCTGCGGCACCCGCAGCCACCTCTACCCCAAGGTGCGCGAAAGCCTCGAAGCGCTGCGCGCCGCGGGTGTGAAGCTGGCCGTGGTGACCAACAAGGAAGGGCGCTACACGCAGACCGTGCTCGACGTGCACGGTCTCACGCCGCTGTTTCACCGGGTGGTCAGTGGCGACACGCTGCTGGTGAAGAAGCCCGACCCGGCCGCGGTGCACGACTGCCTGCAGCGCTTCGGCGTGGCGCGCGAGCGGGCCCTGTTCGTGGGCGATTCCTCCATCGACGTGGCCACGGCGCGCAACGCCGGCATCGCCGTCTGGGCTCTGCCCTATGGCTACAACATGGGCGAGCCGATCGAGGCCTGCGGCCCCGACCGCGTGATCCCCGACCTTTCGGCGTTGACCACCTGGCTCACTTTGCGCGCAGGCGCCGAGGCCGCCTGAACGCCTTTTTTTCTTTCATCCGGAGACAAAAGACATGAGCCTCAAGATTGGCATCAACGGCTTTGGCCGCATCGGCCGCATGGTGTTCCGCGCGGTGGCGCAGGAAGCGGAATTCAAGGACATCGAGGTGGTCGCGATCAACGACCTGCTGGAGCCCGACTACCTGGCCTACATGCTGCAGCACGACTCGGTGCACGGCCGCTTCAAGGGCAGCGTGGCCGTGGACGGGAACCACCTCGTGGTCAATGGCAGGAAGATCCGCCTGACGGCCGAGAAGGACCCGGCGAACCTGCGGTGGAACGAGGTGGGCGCCGACGTGGTCGTCGAATCCACCGGCTTCTTCCTGACCAAGGACAGCTGCCAGAAGCACATCGACGCGGGCGCGAAGAAGGTGGTGCAGTCGGCGCCGTCCAAGGACGACACGCCCATGTTCGTCTACGGTGTGAACCACGCCACCTACGCGGGCGAGGCCATCGTGTCGGCGGCGTCCTGCACCACCAACTGCCTGGCCCCGGTGGCCAAGGTGCTGAACGACCGCTTCGGCATCAAGCGCGGCCTGATGACCACGGTGCACGCGGCCACCGCCACGCAGAAGACGGTGGACGGCCCGTCGAGCAAGGACTGGCGCGGCGGCCGCGGCATTCTGGAAAACATCATCCCCAGCAGCACCGGCGCGGCCAAGGCCGTGGGCGTGGTGCTGCCCGCGCTGAACAAGAAGCTCACCGGCATGGCCTTCCGCGTGCCGACCTCCGACGTGTCGGTGGTGGACCTGACGGTCGAACTGAACGCCGAGGCCAGCTACGACGACATCTGCGCGGCCATGAAGGCGGCGTCCGAAGGTGAACTCAAGGGCGTGCTGGGCTACACCAGTGACAAGGTGGTCTCCACCGACTTCCGCGGCTGTGCCATGCCGTCCATCTTCGACGCCGACGCGGGCATCGCGCTGGACAAGAGCTTCGTGAAGGTCGTGAGCTGGTACGACAACGAGTACGGCTACACCTGCAACATGATGCGCTTCGTGCAACACGTGGGCGCGAACTGAACCGGGAGCCCGCCATGAAATGCCTCCGATTCAGCGACGTGTGCCGCAGCGGCTTTGCCCGCGGCAAACGCGTCTTCATCCGCGCCGATCTGAACGTGCCGCAAAACGACGCGGGCGAGATCACCGAAGACACGCGCATCCGCGCCTCGATCCCGGCCATCCGCATGGCGCTGGACGCCGGGGCCGCGGTGATGGTGACTTCGCACCTCGGCCGCCCGACCGAAGGTGAGTTCAAACCCGAGGACTCGCTGGCGCCTGTGGCGCGGCGCCTGTCCGAACTGCTGGGCATCGAGGTGCGCCTGGTGTCCGGCTGGGTGGACGGTGGCTTTGCCGTGGGGCCCGGCGAGGTGGTGCTGCTGGAGAACTGCCGCCTGAACGTGGGCGAGAAGAAGAACAAGCCCGAGCTGGCCGCCAAGCTGGGCAAGCT
>NZ_JAVHJP010000022.1 GCF_031020795.1 Hydrogenophaga pseudoflava | reverse complement strand
CCACCGGCGATGCTGAAGGCGCTGGACTCGGCGATGGCCTGCGCGATCACCCTGGTGCCGTTCTCGAACGCCGCGAACTCGAACACGCCCACCGGGCCGTTCCAGACGATGGTGCCGGCCTGCTTGAGCTTCTGCGCCAGCTTCGCCGCGGTCTTGGGGCCGATGTCCAGGATCAGGTCGTCGTCGGCCACGTCGGTGGCGGCCTTGACGGTCGCCTCGGCGTCGGCCGCGAAGGCCTTGGCGCAGACCACGTCCTCAGGAATCGGCACCTCGGCGCCACGCGCCTTCATGGCCTCGATCACGGCCGTGGCCTCGCCCAGCAGGTCGGGCTCGGCCAGGCTCTTGCCGATCTTCAGGCCCGCGGCCAGCATGAAGGTGTTGGCGATGCCGCCGCCGACGATCAGGCCGTCGACGTTTTTCGCGAGCGATTGCAGGATGGTCAGCTTGGTCGAGACCTTGGAGCCGGCGACGATGGCGACCAGGGGCCTCTTGGGGTTGGCCAGAGCTTTGGAGATCGCGTCCATCTCGGCCGCCAGCAGCGGACCGGCGCAGGCAATCGGCGCGGTCTCGGCGATGCCGTAGGTCGTGCCCTCGGCGCGGTGCGCGGTGCCGAAGGCGTCGTGCACGAAGATGTCGCAGAGCTTGCCCAGCTTGGCGGCCAGCTCGGGCTTGTTCTTCTTCTCGCCCACGTTCAGGCGGCAGTTCTCCAGCAGCAC
>NZ_JAVHJP010000021.1 GCF_031020795.1 Hydrogenophaga pseudoflava | reverse complement strand
GTTGGAAAACTTGTCGAGGTAGCGCTGCATCTCGGCGCGCATGAAGCGGCTGGAGTCTTCGGCGCGCTCCTCCCAGGCGAAGACACAGGACGACATCACGCCGTCGAACTTCACCTCGGCCAGGGTCTGGAAGAAGACGTCCCAGTCGATCTCGCCCTGGCCCATGTCCAGGTGCTGGTGCACCCGGATCTGCGTGGAGCCCGGCGGGTTGACGATGTAGCGCAGCTGGCTCGATTTCTTGTGGTTGAAGGTGTCGGCCACGCGCACGTGCGCCAGCACCGGCGCCGCTTCCTTGATCATCCCGGCCATGTCGTCGCCGTAATAGAAGGTGTGCGGCGCGATGTAGGACAGCTTCAGCGCCTTGGAGCCGATGTTCTTGACGATGTCGGCCGCCGGCTGCAGCGTCTCGATCCAGTCCTCGGGGTGGGGTTCCACACTCAGCGTGATGCCTTCCTTCTCGAAGACAGGCAGCAGCTCGTCCATGCTGCGGAACCAGGCGGCTTCGCACATCTCCTTGGTGTTCGCGCCAGGGCGCTCGCCCACCGAACGCTCGGGCGACGAACCGCGGCCGAACTCGGAGACCATGAGCGAGCAGTCCATCTCCACCGCCACCTCGATGGCCTTCTTCCAGCAGCGCATCGCCCACTGGCGCTCGTCTTCAAACGGGCTGGCCCAGCGGTACATGGGCTGCAGCGAGGCCAGGCCCACGCCCGAGGCGCGCATCGCGGCCTTGAAGCCGGCCATGCGCTCTTTGGTGGCGCGCGGCATCACCCACCAGTCCAGAAAGTCCGAGCGGGG
>NZ_JAVHJP010000020.1 GCF_031020795.1 Hydrogenophaga pseudoflava | reverse complement strand
TGCTGGTCCGCGTGATAGCTGGAGCGCACCATGGCGCCCACGGCGGCGTGGGTGAAGCCCATCTCGTAGGCCTTTTCCTCGAACATCCTGAAGGTGTCCGGGTGCACGTAGCGACGCACCGGGAGGTGGTGACCGCTGGGCGCGAGGTACTGGCCGATGGTCAGCATGTCGATGTCATGGGCGCGCATGTCGCGCATGACATCGAGGATTTCCTCGTCGGTCTCGCCCAGGCCGACCATCAGCCCGCTCTTGGTCGGGATACCGGGGAAGCGCTGTTTGAACTTCTTGAGCAGGTTCAGGCTGAACTGGTAGTCCGAGCCCGGACGCGCTTCCTTGTACAGGCGCGGCACGGTTTCCAGGTTGTGGTTGAGCACATCGGGCAAGCCGCCGGCCAGGATGTCCAGCGCCTTCTCGTCGCGGCCGCGGAAGTCGGGCACCAGCACCTCGATCTGTGTGCCGGGCGAGAGCTCGCGCGTGCGCTGGATGCAGGCCACGTAGTGGCCGGCGCCGCCATCGCGCAGGTCGTCGCGGTCCACGCTGGTGATCACCACGTACTTGAGCTTGAGCTGGGCAATGGTCCTGGCCAGGTTGTCCGGCTCGTCGGTGTCCAGCGGGTCCGGGCGGCCGTGGCCCACGTCGCAGAACGGGCAGCGGCGCGTGCACTTGTCGCCCATGATCATGAAGGTGGCCGTGCCCTTGCCGAAGCATTCGCCGATGTTGGGGCAGCTGGCCTCTTCGCACACCGTCACCAGCTTGTTGCTGCGCAGGATGTCCTTGATCTCGTAGAAGCGGGTGGTCGGTGAGCCGGCCTTGACGCGGATCCATTCCGGCTTCTTCAGCACCTCGGCCGGCACGATCTTGATCGGGATGCGCGCCGTCTTGGCCTGGCTCTTCTGTTTGACCGTGG
>NZ_JAVHJP010000002.1 GCF_031020795.1 Hydrogenophaga pseudoflava | reverse complement strand
GTCTCCACGATCCTCCAATCGTGGGGACGATGCCCGCTTCTCAACTCACATTCAAGATGGGTTGACCGGACGGATACGCTGCTGCAGCCCTGTCCTTCAGGTCGTCGGCGCGACAACCGCGGCAGGGATGAACCCTTCATCCGTCAGTGCACGCACCACACCACGCAAAAGCATGTTGTGGCTGAACCCGATGCTGTATTGCCGGGCGCCCGGGTTGATGGGTTGCAGCATGCCGCCGTCCACCAGCTTGCGTATCTGGTAAGTGCGCTGGTTGGCGTTGAGGTCGGGCGTGGCTGCTTCCAGGTCACCCGCCTTCACCGTACCGGCTTTGATGGTGGTGGTCAGCACGGCCTGTTCCAGCGGGGTGATCAACTCTCGTTCGCGGGCGTAGTTCACTGCAGGCAGCAGCACCTTGGCCTTGAGGTGTTCGTAGTCGGCCAAGCGGTCCACTTTGGTCAGTTCGTCGCGCACACCGCTGAGCACATACACGCACCAGCGCTCCAGCGCTTCGTCGGTGCCGGCATCGGCGTCGCCCAGCCGGGCGTAGTAGGCGTTGCGGTCGGCGCAGAACACGGCAGCCGGGTTGAGCAGCCGGCCCACTGCGTTCACGCGGAAGCCGTATTTGATGAGCATGGCGTAGGTGAGCAGGCGCACCACCCGGCCATTGCCGTTGCCGAACGGGTGCACCCAGGCGAAACGGTGGTGTGCCAGCGCCACCTTCATCAGGTCGTACTTGGGCGGGTCCGCCCGGTTGATGAAGGTGACCAGCTCGGTCATGTAGTCCGGCACCTGGGGCGCCTCGGGCGGCAGGTGGTCAGCCTGGGCGATCTTCACCGCGCCCTGGCGGTAAGCGCCGGGGTTGGTGTCGCCCTCACGTTTGAGCCCGTCCACCGTGGTGGCATGCAGCCCGCGCAGCAGGTGCTCGGTCAGCGGGGCGCCGGGCTCCATGCTGTCTTCTACCTGCTGCATCGCGTGTTCGATGTTGGCAATTTCCTGCAACTGTTCGGACCGGTTCGGGCCGTCGATCACCCTCGCTTCCACATAGTCGGCCAGCGTGGTGTGGTTGCCTTCGATGCGGGCCGAGGCCAGGCTCTCCAGCACGTGGAAGACCTGCTTGAGCTGCATGAACACCGGCAGCGGCGTGGTGCCCTGGATCTGCAGGCGCCGCAGGTGCTCCAGGTCGGTCAACACGTCCAGCAGTGGAGAGTCGAAGCTGGGGTTCAGCAGCCGCAGCGGGTGGTGAACAAACTGAACCATGGTTGCAGGTATCTGGAATTGAGGATTGATTTATCTGGACTCTACGGCAAAAAATCGTTTAACGATATGAGTTTATATATTTGGCTGAGTTCTGGTATCTGGAAATGTCTCGGTATCGGATCTGGAAAAGGCTTCCTGAGGAAGTTGGATCGGGCTGGTCTTCAGCTGGCGCGGCGGTAGCGCGGGCATGTCGCCGAGGGCAGGGCGCCAGCGCCAGGTGGTGCTGTCACCGCCGGACTCCGGGCTTTCTCCCAAGGCGGCGCCTTCAGGGCCAAGATCACGGTCGATGAACAGAGGGAAGGGCGCCACACCGCAGTCCAGAAGACTGGCGCAGACCAGTGCCTGGTTGCCGGGCACGTTGTACCGAAGGCTTTTGACGAAGCTGCGGCCCTGCCGCACCAGTGCCCCGACCAGTTGCCGGTCCCAGCCGTCGTCCACCGGTAGCCACTGGGCGGTGGTGAGCATGAGGGACAGTTCCAAGATGCCTGGCGTGCCGGCTTCGTCCACCCGGAAGGTGGCCACCATGACCAGGTGAAGGTCGGGCTCTGTGCCCCAGAGGGTGAGTTCGTGTTCAAAGCTTCTGCCCAGGCGCCGGTAGAGCGCATCGTCCAGCGCGAAGGCTTGGTCTGGCAGGTGTTTGAAGACCGCCTTGTGCCCGAAGCGGGCGGGTGCGATGTCTTTGACCTCGGCCACCATGAGCAGCAGGGCTTGGGGTTGTCCGGGTCTCGGGGCGCCATGGGCCCACAGCCGTTGGCGGCGGGACTGAATTGCGTCGCGCTGCTCCACCGAAAACACTTCTGGGATGTAGAGGCTGTCCAGCAAGGCATGGCCGTGGACGAACTTGTTGTCGGCGGCCTGTAGCAGGTGCTTGCGCACGGTGCCCCAGGTGCGGCGGCCAGCGAATGCAGGCTTCCAGTGAGTCAGTTCGGCCTGGTCCCACAGGTAGTGCAGCAGGGCGCGCAGGCCGAGCCGATGGCCGTGGGCAACCACGCTGCTGCTGCTGGCGCTGGCCGAGGGCGGCTGTACGGCCCGGCCGGGTAGCTTGGACATCGGGAAGTCCAGCTTGAGCGTCGTCATGCCGGTGGCCGGGTTTTCGACGATGGAGGTGCCGACCAGCGGGCCGAGACCGCTGAAATCTGCCGGCGGCTCGTAGGACGGGCAGGTGGTGGCGTGTTGGCTACCGGTGTTGGGCATGCGCTTGACGGTGTACCCGCTCAGCACGCGCGCCACGTACATGTCAACTCCCGGCCCGCCGGGCTGGCAGAGGCAGCGGGGGCGCAGGTGGCGCTCGTGTGCCTGAGCGATGGCGTCTGCGAAGCCGGGGGCGTCTCGGCCCCATCGTTGGCCGCCGATGGCGTAGGCCGCCTCCCCGGCCGCTGTCGTGTTCATCTCACCACTTCAGCGGGCAGGTGCAGCGCGTTCGCGACCGCGCTGCTGGTCTTGCTGGGGCGTCACGACAGGCCGCTGGGACGGTGCGTTCTTGTCAAAGACCCGGACCTTGGGGTTCTGGCCATCGCGGATGCGCTGGGCGAGCTTTTCGGCGGCGGCCACCATCACGGCTTCGCGCCGCTTCTCTGGCACCCGATTGGCGACGAGGATGGCTTCGATGGCCGCCAGCACGGTCTTGCGGCCACCGCTGCCGCGGCCCGATGGCTTCTCGGTGTTGGTGGCGGCCTGTGGCGCGCTGGCGTCACGGGTGGGCTCGATGCGGTTGATCTGTCGCTGCTCACGCTCCACCTTGAGGCGTTCCAGGTCGGCAGGGTTGGGCTCGTAGCCCAAGGCCTTTACACCGCGCGCTGCGGCTTCGAGCCAGACCAGGCGCCGGAAGTCTTCGCTGCCCGTGACCCGAAGGGACCGCCAGTTGCGGGCTTCGGCCACATCGACCATAGAGCGGGCCACCGAGGGGCTGTTGGTGTCGGTGGCGATCCGGAAGGTGGATTCTGTAAAGGCGACGCGCGAGGTATCACCCCGGAAGCGGTATTCGGTCAGGCCGAGGCTGACGTCACCCAGCGTGACCGGTGCGCGTTTGATGATGTAGCGGTCCATCAACGCAGCCTCCAGCCGGGCGACGAGGGCTCCGCGTTCGGCCTGGGCGTCCATGCGGGCGCTCGCCTGTTGGCTGGGCGTGTCGGCTGCGTCAGTCCCTCTGTCTTTGGAGGGGAGGGGGATGACGTTGGATTCCGTTATCTCGCGCGCTGGATCGGTGTTCACCGGTTTCGCTGGCTGGGCTGTCGACGGGGGCGGGACTTCACGGGTTTCATCCCGCTGCCATTGGCCGTCGATCTTGTGTACGAAGGACTTCTTCCCCCGCACATCCACGACAACGAACCGGTTGGCACCGAGGTGGTCGGCCTTGGCCACCATATCCTGGTAGCGGTCGGTGCGGTAGGTGAGTTCGGCGAATGGGTCGCGCAGTTCGAACCGTTCGCCGGGTTCGGGCTCGGGCGTCTGGAAGGTCCGGATGGCGATGGCGGCGCGATCAATGGGCTCCACCGTTCCGCCCATGGGTGTGTTGGTTTCCGCCGTGGTCTGATCCACACGCCGGGCCGGTATTGATCTTTCGTCCATGGTGGTCTCCTTCGGTGGCTGTGGCCAGCAGGTGAGGTGTCAGCGTTGGGGTGGGGCAGAAGACTGGGCGGGAACCGGGGGAGCCCGGTACACCTCGATCTCGACGCGGCGGTTGAGGTTTCTGCCTCGCTGGCTGTTGTTGTCGGCCAGGTGGTCACCGCTGGGTTGGTGGGTGGTGCGGATGCGCGAGTGGTCAACGCCAGCGGCGACGAGGTAGTCGCGCACGGCGTTGGCCCGGGCCTGTGCGATCCGGCTTTCAACCGACGAGTCGCTGGTGCCGTCAGTGCGCCCCCTCAGCACCACGAGTGGCGCGGTCTTGGCTTCTTCCAGCAGAGCCGATGCATCCTCGGTGGGGATCGAGACCCGGGTGCTGTTGAAGCCGAAGTGGACGATGCGAATGCTGTTGGCCTGCGCTTTTTCCTGGATCGATGCCATCAGTTGCTGGCGAGCGGCCATGTGGGCCAGCGTGGCGGTGGTGGCCTCTGCAAGGCGGCTGGATTCGTTGGCCTGGATGCGGGTGTTCTGCAAATCGTTCTTGCACACCTGCAGATCGACGGCCATCTGCGCGTTGGCGGGTCGTTTCTGAGATTCGTCCACGGTGGGGGGCTTGGGTGGGGAGCTGCAGGCGCCCAGCATTGCGGGGAACAAGGCGGTCAATACGGTGCGCGGGGTCAGGATGGTCATGGCTGTTCCTCCAGGGTTTCGAGCCGGATGGGTTCTGTGGTGCTGGCGAAGGACGGCGAGGAGGACTCGGCTGGGTCGGGCTCGGCCTCGACGCGCTCAAAGACTGGCTCGATGGACCCGCCTTCACCGACAGCCGCCAGTCCGTCGTCAAAGAAACCGAAGCAGGTTTCCGCCAGCTTCTCGGGTGGGCCTTCCATCTGGTCTTTGGTCAGCTTGACGTCGTGATTCAGAACACCGATGTCCATGCCGGTTTGCCCGGGCGGCAGTTCGTCGTCTGCGTAGCGCCAACGCTGCTGGACTCTGGCGAGGTGCTGGTCCATGTTCATCTGCGGCACCTTGGGCGCCGGCAGCAGGCGCGTCGTGAACGCCTTGTCCTGGAAGTAGCGGATCTTGTCGCCGAGGATGGGTTTGCAGTTCTCGCAGATCACCACCAGTCGGTCTTTGCCCAGTTCCTTGAACTCCTGCGGCATGAGCAGGGCGCGGCGTTGTTCGCTTTCGTTGCGGCTGACAGAACTGTGGCCGTGGCCGCTGAACGAGCGGCTGCGCCCCCGGGTGGTGACCCGTTGGGTGAAGTAGCCCAGCATGGCGCTGTACTCGTCGGCGTCCCGCTGTTCGCGTGGGGCGAAGAGGATCTGCAGACCGTGGTTGGTGGCGAAGGTGCGGGCTTCCTTGTCGCCGTAGACCGCGTCCAGCTGCGACATGGCCTGCACCACGGTGAGCAGGCGCAGGTTGTAGCCGGCCAGGAAGGCGGCCGAGTGCGTGATGATCCCCACGCGGCCCATGGCGGTGAACTCGTCGTTGACCAGCAGACACTGGTACTTGAGCGACGGGTCCTGCTCCGGCAGGTGCTGCGTGTTGAGGCTGACCAGTTGCGAAAAGAACAGGGTGAGCAGTGGCCGGGCGCTGGCCAGCCGGTGCGGCGGGATGCACACATAGACCGACATGCGCTGCCGGCGCAACTGGCCGAGGTCAAAGTCGTCGGCACTGGTGGCGGCATCCACCACTGCATCCGCAAAGATCGTCAGCGGAGCATGGAAGGTGGCGACCACGCTGGACAAGGTGTTTTCCGAGTTGCACAGCAGGCGTTGCAAGGCATCCAGGCATTCATCGGAGAACGGCTTCCCCGCTGTCTTGCGTTGCTCGATCAATCCGTTGAGGTGTTCTTTCAACGGGCGCCCTTGCCCCGACGACTGGCGCAGCATCTCGCCCACGGTGCGGGGCAGATCGGGTGTTTCCAGCAGCAGCAAGCCCAGACCGAGGAAGAGGTTGCGGGCCTGGTCGTTGAAGAAGGCTTCGGACGATGTGCCGCTGCCGTCATTGGGGTAGAACACTTGGCCAACGCCCAGCAAGTCACCCACGCGGTGCAGGGGGCTGGTGCGGACGGCAGTGAGCGGGTTCCAGCGGTGGCTGCGTGCTTCTTCGTCGAAGGGGGAGAAGGCGTAGACCGCCTGTTGGTGCTGGGCCCGGTAGCCGGCCGTGATGGCGTGGTTCTCCCCCTTGATGTCGAGCACGACCACGGAGTCAGGCCAGTTCAGCAGGTTGGGCACCACCACGCCGACACCCTTGCCGCTGCGGGTGGGGGCAGACAACATGACCGAGAGTTGCCCGTGCAGGGCGAGGAACTGGCCACGGAAGCGGCCGATCAGGATGCCTGGTGTGGCGGCTCGTCTGCCGGTCAGCAGCAGCCCAGCCTTCTTCACCTCGGCGAAGGTGGCGAAGCGGGCATCACCATGCAGTGGACGGCGCGGGCGGCTGGCAGAGATCAGTGCCATGGGCAAGAGCACCAGCGTGAGCAGGTAGGCTGCACCGCTGGAGACCAGCAGCCGCTTGCGCAACGCAGGTTCATCGGCGTAGATCAGCCAGTAGTCCACGATGCTGTTCCAGCCGGCCAGGCTGGGGTTCGACTTGCTCAGGACCAGAAACAGCACGCCCGACAGGTAGAGAGCAGTGACCACCAGTGCTGCTACTCCGATGACCGCAAGAATGCCCAAGGCCACCCGGCGCACGATGGGCCAGGGCACTTTTGACCAGAGCAGTCTGGCATTCATGGCATCAACCCGCCAAAGAGGCTGCCCTGCAGTTCGGCCGCAGCTTCGCGATCGCTGTCGCTGGTGCGCTGCGTGCGGCGCGGCTCGTAGGCGATCTCGGAAATGAAGCGCCCGCGCTCATCCCGGTTGAACTGCACGATGACATCGATCACGATGCCCAGAAGACCCTTGATCTCGTCCAGGCGCAGACCACCGCCGGCACCGCTCTCGCGGATCATGAGCGACATCTGTTCCAGCGCCAGCGCGCAACTGCCTGCGTGCACGCTGGTGATGCTGCCGGGGTGGCCGGACGCGGCTAGGCGAATGAAGGAGAAGCACTCTTCACCGCGCAGCTCGGCCAGGAAGATGCGGTCGGGCTTCATGCGCAAGCAGGCCTCCAGCAGCGACTTGGCTGTCACGCGGGCGGTCCCTTGCGCATCCTTGCTGTAGAACAGGTGCACCACGTTCGGGTGATGGGGAATGGTGAGTTCGGCCGTGTCCTGGATGGTGATCAGCCGCTCATGGAGCGGGACTTCCTCGACCAGTCCCTTCATGAAGGTGGTTTTTCCAGACCCCGTCTTGCCGCTGACCACGATGGTCTGGTGCTTCTGCACCGCGAGGCGCAGAAACTCCCCATACCGACCGGCCGCTTTCAACGCAAGCAACTGCCTCTGGAAAGGCTGGAGCCCTTCGTCTTCCGCACCCAAAGCGGCGCGCTCGCCGATCCGGTCGAACAGACCTTCGCCTTCGAAATCGGTCAGTCGTTTGATCAGATCGGATGGCTTGCGTACCGTGATCGACACAGTGTTGCGCGTCACCGCGGGCGGGATGACGAACTGGATGCGCTCCCCGCTGGGCAGCGTGGCCGACAGCAGGGGCCGCTCCTGGTTGATCTGCTGGTCGCAGTAGGTGGCCACGGCCGTGGCCAGCGAGAGGCAGCGCTCCTGCGTCATGGCCGGCGCTTCCACGCGCTGCCAGCCGTGCACCGTTTCCACCTGCAGTTCACCGGGGCGGTTCACGCACACTTCCAGCACGCCAGGTGCATCCAGCTGTTCGCGCAGCGGGCGCAGGAACTCGACGACCGAGGTCGCATCGCCGCACCAGCCGTCGGGCTGCGGGTCCTCGAAGAAGGATAAGAGGAGGTCTACCTCGGAGTTCATCGTGCCACCGGCTGCAGTGCGTAGACCGACGAGAAGTCCACGTCGCGCGCGACGTAAATGCCGACGATGCCGCCCTGGTTCTGGTAGATCAGGGGCGGGATGTTGATAGTGCTGTCGAGCACCTTTTCGGCCAGCTTGCTGGTGTTTTCTGTGGTGGACGGCAGGACGATGGTGTCCGCCTCGCGGTCCTGCATCTGGTTCTGAATCACCAGCTTGACCGAGTCGTCGATCAAGGAGAGCAGCATGGCCGCGCCGATGCGGTCACCCCAGCGGTTGTCCACGTGGCCGTCCATGCCGGACTCACCGAGCTGACCCGTGCCGGGCGATTCGATGTCCACCGTGACGCCGTTCGGCGTCCGAATGCGTGTCCACAGGACGGGAATGCGGACGGTACCGGGGCGCAGCGAAGCGATCCGATATTCGCCGTCCAGGTGTGAGCCGCGCTCGATAAGCAGTACCCGCCCGTTGTCGCTGTACACATCGCGCTGCACTTGGCAGCCCACCAGGCCCGAGGTGGCGCTGATAACCCGGGTTTTGAGTGCACAGGCGAAGGCCATGCCTTTGGGCAAGGTGAGACTGCGGTCGCCCAGGGTGGAGGCCTTCACGCGTGGTGTGGCGGAGCCCTGCAGCTCGCCACCGAACAGCCCCGCCACGGCCGATCGAAGGTTGGAGTCGTTGTCTGGCGGTTGTGGGGACGCATTGGCCGCAGCGCCAAGACCGGCCGGCAAGACGTTGCCCTGGGTCAGGTTGTCCAGAAGCCCTTGCAACCGGCGCTGGTAGTCCTGCAGTTGCCTGGACGTGGAGGCTGCCGGATCGTTGGATGTCTGCGTTGTATCGGCGCTGTTGCCAGGGATGCCACCCGGGCGGGACGACACCACCAGCACGGGGGCGTCGTCCGGCGAGTGGGTCTTGGGTCCGGATGGGGCGGCTGTGCCCGAATGCCTCAGCCCGATGGGGTCGGCCGCTTCTGCCGGTGCGGGCACCAATGCCGGCACACGGGGTTTGACCGGCTGGGTCATGTCCAGTTGCCGGGTGCTTGCTCCCGCGGCCGATGGGCGGTCCCGCAGCATCGACTTGTCTTTCTCCGAATCGCCGCTGCCGGCGAAGTAGCGGTACCCGTACAAGACGCACATCGCTGTCACCATGAGCACCACTAGGCCGATGACCGAGATGTTCTTCCAAGATAGGTTCAGCGGTTGCCGCCGGGCCACGTTGGGAATGCCCGCTTCGCCAGGCAGGGGGCTGATGGTGTTGCCGCTCTCCGGCGGCGATGGCGCTTCGTTCGGCACTGACGAACCTGGTGTGTGCTCGGTCATGGTTTGGCTCCCGGCGTTGAGGGCGACAAAACGGCGGCATTGGATTTCAGAACCCGCTGCACACCGGGTACCGTGGTGGAGCCTTGGGCGGGCGATCCCTCCAGATCGAAGGCTTCGTTCCAGATGCCCACCACCGCCGATCCGGCGCGCAGCATCAGGCGGCGGCTGACGCGGTCCACCACCAGGGTGTCGTGTTCCATGCGGGCGTTGACCAGGGTCTCGCTGCCGTCGCCGAGCACGTGAAAAACTGCAGGCACCTCTCGGTTGCCCGGGAAGCGCAGGAAGGTGAACCGGCCGTCGTCGTAGACGAGGGTGGGGACGATGTCCGCTGAGCCGGCGCCTTCGGCCAATGCGTACTGGGTGTTGAGCACGGTCGGCTTGGCCGCCAGGCGCTCGGCCACGATTTGCTGGGCGGTCGGTGGGGGTGGAATCGGGGGCAGGTTCGCCAGTGCGGCCAGTTCCTTCTGTCCTGAGCTGAGCGCAGGAGTCGAGGGCTTGAGTGAGCGGATGGCCAGTCGGTAGACCGGCGACTGGCGGTCGCCATCGGGCAGGACCACAAAGTGCAGGGCGTGAGAGCGGCGGTCGGTGACCACCGCCAGGTTGTTGGGTGCATCGGCGGCGCTCTTCGCCTTGACGTACAGGTGGCGCCCGCCCTGCTGGGCAGCCACACACCAGGCGGCGTCGGCCTTGCTGCAATCACCGCCCTGACCCACGGCCACCTCGTTGATGACTTCGCCCGGATCGAACTCCACCAGCGTCACCATGCCGCGTTTGACCGGGACGGTGACCACCGCGTTGGCGTCGTAGACCACCTCGCGCAGGCGGGGATCGGCTTTGTCACCGGGCTGGGCGGCAGACGCTTGCAGAGGGGCCAAGGTCAATGGCAGCAGCACCAAAGGAAGTACCAGGAGGTTCATGGCTTCACTCCGGTGATCGGTGTGTTGATTTCAGGGTCGGATCGGTAGGCCGTGACCACGAAACCAAAGGGGTTCTCCAGCCGGTCCGCCTCTTTGGCCAGCACCTTGGGTTGGTACTGGTAGACCACGCTGGCCACGTGCCGGGTGGTCACATCGGGCAGATTGCGGTCGGTCATGTGGACGACCTTGTCGTAGGTGACCGTGGCGTCGCTCTGGTTGCCACTACGACCGGAGGCGCGCAGTCGCACGCCGACGATGTTGATGCGCCACTCTTCGGTGGCGCCCACCTTCTTCTGCAGCGCGCCATCGCCTTCGAATTGGCGGTTGTATTCGGCGAAGACGGCGGGCACGGCCATGCGGGCCACCTGGTCAAAGTCCCGCTGCAGGAACATCCAGCTGTAGGCCTCGCGGGCGCGGACGAAGGTGGCCAGGTTGTGCTTGTCCAGCACCTCCATGGCGGGGATGGTTTCTTCGCTCAGGCGTTGCTGGATGGTGGTTTCACCTGTCACTCGGTCTACCACGATGGGGATTTCCACCACCTTGCGCAGCGGCCCCTGCACGAAGACCGCGGCGATGCCGATCAGGCCAATCGCCAGCCCTGCGGCTGCGGCGGCCCACGCCCGGCGCTCGGAGCGCTCCAGCATCAGGGCGCGATCGATCTCCCAGTCCCGGTTGCTTTGCAGCGACGGTGTTTCAGGCTTCGGTGCGGGCGTTCTGGGCTGTTTCGGCCATGCGGCGGCCTCACCCGACATCAGGATGGCACTCATGGGGGACTCCGGTGGGGTGGTCTTAAGGCAAGAAGTCGGAGACCTTGCCGGTCCGACCCAGCATCTGGTACTGGCGTTCGCGCTCACGGCTTCGGGCGATGCGTTCCTCGCTGTCGGCCATGCCTTGCAGCATCTGGATCTGCGAAGACTCGTGTGCCAGCAGGGCGTTCTCGGCGCCGATGCGGGCCTGAATCTCCTGCACCGACTTCTGGTCTTCGGTGGCGTTGATCTGGGTCATCAGCGACTGGATCTGCTCCAGCCGCATGGCGGCCGATTTCATGGCGTCTTGCAGCAGACCTTTCTGCTGGTACGGCTGCGCCAGGGTGGCCTGGCATTCGGTGCGCGCGTCACCGCTGCGGTCCAGGCAGTTGTAGAGCATGCCGACATCGCGCAGGGCTTTGGCCGTGGCGTTGAGCCCTTCGTACCCCGAGGTATTGATGGCATTGAGGTAGGTATAGGCCTCGGCCGGAATGTAGTTCTTGAGCAAAGGGTTGTTGAACACGTCACCCAGGTTGCGCATGCCGTTGATGCTCTCGATCTGGGTCTGCAACTGTCGGATCTGGCGAATCTGGTTGTTGATCTGGGTGATGTCGTTGATCACCTGCTGCACCGCCTGGAACAGGTTGGCGACATCGATCACGGGGATGCCAGTGGCACGCGCGTGCGTGGCACCGAGCGAAATCAACACGGCGGCGGCGACCTTGAGGCGGTACTTCATGGTGTGCTCCTTGGCAAGTGGACGATCAAGACCGGCCGCGCAGGGCGGCAAGTCGGTATGCCGCAGACCGTGCGGCTCCGTAGCCCCTTCGGGCCATGTTTCCGGCGTATCGACCCGTGGCTGCTGCGGCGGCGCCAGCAGTGGCAGTCGCGCCAGCGCCAGAACGGATCACGCCCCCGCCACCAGTGCCAGTGGCGGCTGTGCGCGCCGAGGAAGCTGAGCGCAGGCCCGAAACCATCATGGCGTTCTGGATCATCTGCACGCCTTGCTGAATGGCCGCGCCACCCGTCAGGGCTGAGGCGAGGCTGGGCGCCTGGAAGCAGAGGATGGCCATGAGGATCATGAGCACGCAGTAGCGGGTGGCTTCGCCCAGCACATTGAAGGTGCTGCCGAGGAAGCCGCCCCCATCGTTGATGGCCTTGAACATGGCGGCGCCCATGTAGGCGCTCAGGCCCAGCGCGAAGAAGGCGAACCAGGTGAGCACCACAGCGTTCAGCACCATCGACAACCAGCTGTCGAAGAACCGCGCGGTGGGCCGCCAGGCCAGACACAGGATGAACAGCGGCCCGATGGCGATCACAAAGGTCAGGAACAGTTTGGCCAGCGTGACGACAAAGAGCGCGATGCAGAGGAAGAAGACGGTGCCGATGGAGAAGATGCCGCCAGCCAGCAGCAGGTCCAGCCGGAGCACGCTGGCTTCTTTCATGATGTCGGCCACCTGGGCGCTGGCGTCGTCGTTGAACTTGTCGAGCAGGGCGTAGGGCGAGCTGATCGTTGAGGGGTCCACGCCAGAAGGCAAAAAGGTGCTGGCCACGCCCATGGCCAGGCCGTTGGCGGTGTCCGACACGTTGCTGATGTAGAACCCTGACTGCAATGCGAACGCCAGCACCAGTCCGATCTTGAACACCTTCCAGACGAAGGTGGGCACGGTTTCGGACACCTCGTTGCGCAGCACCGCCCAGCCATAGAGGACCACCCACACGGTCATGGCGGACAGCGCAATAGGCGTGATCGCCGACATGAGCGAGGACACCACGCCCAGCACGTAGGTGCTCAGAATCGCGTCGAAGTTGGAACCGACCCAGGCGAACATGGCATGGCCCCTTTATTGCAGCGCCGGATAGGGCAGGTTGGTCGGGGGCGGTGCGAATACCTTGACGCACTTGCTGCCCAGATCGGGGTACTGGCACTGCAGCCACTGGCCGTCGGTTTTCACCACCCAGATGCGCGAGAGCTTGTTGGTGCCATGGGTGGACGGGCGGCAGGTGCCTTCACGCGCATAGACCTCGGTGCATTCCATCAGCCCGTCGCGTGTCTCCACCATGTGCCAGGGGCCGGCGTGACAGTCCGCCTGCGCCATGCAGGGTTTGGACTTGAGGATGGGGCCAGACCTGGGCAGCGGCGCCAGCTCGACAATGCGTTCACCACTGGTCGAGGTGCGAACCGCCTCGTTGCCTTTGACGGTCTGAGCGCTGGCGGTTGCACTGCTCATGACGATGGACAGCAGTACAAGCAAGAGGTGAAACCGGTTCATGTCGCTCTCCTGGAGTGGCGGGATTTGCGATCCTGAACCTCGCGCAGCAGCACCGGAAGCCACAGCAACGGATCGTTACCGTGTTGTTCGCGAACGGTGTCCAGCAGAGCAACGTTGTCGGTGGAGGCCGACAGCACAGTGACGAAGTCCTGCAGGCCGCTGAGGTCCAGCTCGCAGATAGCGCTGCTGTGGCCCTGCTTGACCAGGAAGCGCCGGCCACCCTGCGCGCCCAGGCTGCGCACGATGCCGAATTCGGCTTCGCTGAGACCGAATCCTTCCACGTATTCCTCGCGCACCGCTTCCGGGTTGGCCAGGAAGATCTTGGTCACGCTCTGTTCCACCATCGTGCGACCGATGGGGTGCCGCAGCACGTCGGACGGGCTCTGGGTGTCGAAGATGCCCAGGCCGTTCTGCTTGCGGATCGTCTTCTGCTTCTGTTTGGCGAAGTCGCTGAAGATGTCGTGGTCCAGCGCTTTCCAGAACTCCGAGATCACGTAGATCAGCCGCTCGCCGTTGACCAGTTCTTCCATCACCTGGAGCAGGTACAACATCACCGGCGTGCGGACCTCGGGCAGGTCCAGAAACTCGGTGGTGTCGAAGGCGATGACCGAGGCGGACTGCAGGTTCATCAGCTGGTCATTGGCCTGGTCGAACACCCAGCCGAGTGCGCCGCCCTCGCACCAGCGGCCCAGACGTTCGTACAGGCTGTTCTCGCCGGACTTGGGAAGGTTCTGGCGGATGGTCGAGAAGCGTCGCAAGGCCGTCGGCATCATCGCCACCGTCTTCACGGCGTCGGCGATGGCGCGTTCATCGGCCGGGAGCAGAGGCAGGGCGGGCGTGGCGATGCAGGTGCGCACCAGCTGTTCCCAGAACTGGATGCGGGCGGGCGTGGGGTCGCGCTGCAGCGGGTTGAGGTGCGTGGGCTTGCCCGCTTCGAGCGTGAAGTAGCGGCCGTTCATGGCCCGGATGGCAATCTCACACCCCCGGTCCAGATCGAACAGCACCAGCCGGGGCGCCGGGTCCCATTTGCGGGTCAGCGTCAACAGGAACATTTCCAGCGTGGTTTTGCCGACCCCGGTGGACCCAATGATGATGGTGTTGCCGGGCAGCTTCTTGTCGGCCGAATCTTCGCCGTCGGGGCTGCTGTGGAAGTTCAGGTAGAACGGTTGACCGGAAGGTGTTCTCAGCAAGGCCAGCGCTTCGCCCCAAGGGTTACCGTCTCGCTTGCCACGGGCAAAATTGTGTCCGCTGGCCAGAGCAGCGAAAGCGCGGGAAGACAACTTGGCATCGCGCGGACGCCATTGCCAGTTGCCCGGCATCTGGGCGAACCAGGCGGCGTCCGCCACCAGGTCCACCGGCGACATCTGCAGACTCGACGACTCACCCACGGCGCCGATGGCCTGTGCCGCACGGCGGCCGGCGTCGGCCAGGCTGTCTTCGCCGGGGTTGCCGAAGACCACCAGGCTGTAGTGGTACTCGCCCATGCAGAACTGACCGTCACCCAGTTCGTTCAACGCCTCGTCCATGTCCGCGATCTGACTGGAAACCACATCGTCGCTGGCGATCAGCTGGTCGCGTTGCAGTTCCAGGGCGCGGGTGGCCTCTCGGCGCGGCAGGATGGAAAAGCTCTGGGTCTCGATGAACTCACTGTCTTCGTACAGCAGGGCATTCAGGATGCCCGGCTCGACGGCGTCGGCATATTCCTTGATGTCCACCAGGGCAGCACAGCGTCGCTGGTCACCGTTGCGCAACTCCAGCTTGTCGCCGCCAAACGAAAGGCGGGTCGAAGGCAGTGTGCGATGCAGCGGCCCCGTCGTGAATGGCACGGGCTTCCAGTACCCGTTGACCAGGTAGCCCAGAAACTCGGCGACTTCCGAATAGAGCCTGCCCTTTTGTTCACGCACACCCAACAGCTGGGGGCCGAAGCCACGCAGCACCCGGTGCACAAACGCCGTTCGCTCTTCCATCACGCGCAAGGCTTCCGCGTGCGCCTCTTCGATGGCGGCCTTGGACTTTTGCGGCGACTGCAGTGCCCGGCTGATGCGGGAGGTGTTGGGTCGGTAGACCACGGTCAGGTACAGCTCGTTGCTCATCATCGCCCGCAGGTTCAGGTGTGCCTGATAGGCCCGGGACAGGTCTTTGGCAAACCCGTCTTCCGTTGGGTCGGTCAGCGCGTCCTGAATCCTGCGATGCAGCCGATGGGTCCAGATGGCCCACTGGCCGCCCGAGAGATTGCGAAGCAGGCTGCAGAGCGCTTCGTGGCGTTCCGTGACCAGGTAGTCGTCGGCACACTCGAACGCCACACCATCGAGCCGCCACACCCTCAGAAAGTCGCCACCACGGGTGATCACGTCGTGCTTGCTGAGCAGCGACGAGAACGGCACGAACCGTGTCAACGGGTTTTCTGCGAGCGCCTGCCACCAGTGGCGAGGCTGCGGGCCCACCGCCTTGGGGCGGCGCTTCGCGGGGTGTGACCCCTTGCCCAGATGGTCAAAGATGCCAGACATCGGAGGCTCCCCGGAAAAGGGTGGGTGAGTAGCTGCGGGCGCGCCAGAACCGACGGTTGCGGTCGTGCAGGCGCAGCTTGAGTGCGATGAAGATCTGCCGAAAGCGCTGATCGTCGCGAGACGTCACCCAGCGCATCCAGAAGAGGGTGGGTACGAAGGACATCAGTACGCCCAGCGCGATCCACCAGCTGACCAGGATGCCGCCCCACATCATGAGCAGCATCCCGCTGCCGAAGAGCACCACCAGCGGCACCAGCGGAATGCCAAGCTTCATGGCCGGGCGGGTTGCGCCCTTGTAGATGGTTTCGGCTTGCATGGCGGGTACCTGCTTTGAGATCAGCTGACGATGTAGCTGGCAAACGCAGCTGCACCACCGACCAAGGTGCCGCCGATCAGGATGTTGGCCACATCCGCTAGCCTGGCACCCTGGAAGATCATCTTGAAGCCAGCCCAGATGATCGCAATCGTCACCACAGCCACGGAGATCGTCACCAGGATCGCGTTGACGTTGGTGACCGTGGTGTTCACCTTGTCGAAGCCTTGCGCCCAGACTTGGGCAGGCAACAACATCAACAGACCGAGCACACGGAACTGGGCTTGAGACAGTTTCTGTCGGTTCATGACGGCTCCTTTGAAAACAGTTGGTGGTTGGAAAGTGGGACGAAGCGGGCAGCGGTCGTTACCTTCTGCACATAGCCATGGCGAAAGCCCGTGGAAAAATTGCCGCTGTAGTAGCAAGACAGGGCGCGACGCAAAGCGGCTTGATCGAAACTGGCCAGAGCTCTGTAGCGTCGGGCTCTGTCGAAACACTCGCTGAGGACGCCTTGCATGGCGGCGAGGTTCAGGCACGGTTCAAATGCGCTCGCAGTGGTCAGGCCCAGTCGCTTGAAGTTGCCCACGTTGATCTGCCCCAAGCCGACGCTGAAACTACGCCCCTGGGCGTACAAGGCCCGAGCCGTTGCAACTGCTTCCTCTCTGCTGTTTGGCTGGCGAGCCAATGAGCCGCCCACCACCCCGATAGCCCACGGATTGAAGGCACTTTCGACAGACACCAGTGCGTGGGCAGTGGTCGGATGGATCTGCGGTGCGCAGGCCAGCACCAGTGTCATGAAGAGGGATGCATCCATGACGAACTCCTCACGGGTGCAAACGGAGCCATTCCGACTCTTCATCGTCGTAGCGGGTGTCCCAGCTGCCCAACTGGGACTTGGCCGCAGGACTGAAGTCGGTCACCGTGTCGCCGGAGAAGTTCCACCAGGTCTTCGTGAACAGCTTGTCGTCGATCGAAACGGTGATGACCCCTGTGTATTCACAGCGGTAGAGCTTGGTGTGTTCCTTCTCGTACACCCTGGTGTACTGAGGCGGGCAACGACCGGGTGCTCTGGCCCAAGCGTTGCTGGCCGAGTTGCCGGCGCCGGACATGCCACAAGTGGGGAACGGCTCGCCATGCGCCAGATCTCGCAGCACCTGCCGCACCGGAGGCACGCATTGAGGAATCGACTTCCAGCTGGGCGCCGCGAGGCACAGAAGTACCAGGCATCCGTCCACAGCGTGCGCGGCAGTGGGCACGAGCAGGGCCAGAGACAGTGCGGCTGCCGCGATGGGCGTTTTGCGCAACACGCTGGTCTTGCGCTTTGCGGCAAGAACACCGGAGAGCAAGGAAGTCTGCCGGTGTCTCGAAGATTTGAAGCCCATCACACACCTCACGTTTTCCGCATCCGCTGGAGGTGAAGGTCACTTCATCTCTCTGGGTGCTGTGAGGTCAATGTAGGTCTGGGAACGTCAGGTTCTGCTGCTGGATTTGGGCTGTTTTCCAGCGCTTCTGTTTTGGGCGGATCAGGGATTCGGTGACACCCATTCGAGGGTTGCCAACTCCACAGAGTCCACATCAAGACTCAAGTGATGCTCGCGCACAACCGAGTCGGCTACCTCCCGCGCCGTCGCATCAACCGATACACCGCCGGTATCACCAGCATTGACAGCATCGGCGCACTGATCATGCCCCCCACCATGGGCGCGGCGATGCGCTGCATCACCTCACTGCCCGTGCCATTGCCCCAGAACAGCGGCAGCAGGCCGGCCACGATCACGGCCACGGTCATGGCCTTGGGGCGCACCCGCAAGACTGCGCCCTCGCGGATCGCGTCCAGAAGATCGGCATCGGCGTCCCGCCCCTCGTCCAGCCGGACCGCCCAGGCCTGTTTCAGGTAGAGCAGCATGATCACGCCGAACTCGGCCGCCACGCCGGCCAGCGCTATGAAGCCCACCGCGCTGGCCACCGAGAGGTTGTGTCCCAGTGCCCACAGCAGCCACACGCCGCCTACCAGCGCGAACGGCAGTGTGGTCATGATCAGCAGCGCTTCGTCGAAGCGCCGGAAGGTGAGGTACAGCAGCACGAAGATGATCAGCAGCGTGAACGGCACCACCAGCTTGAGCTGGGCGGCGGCCCGCTCCAAGAACTCGAACTGACCCGACCACGACACCGAATAGCCGGCCGGCAGATCCACCTGCTCGGCGACCACGCGCTGCATCTCCCTCACTGCGCCACGCAGGTCGCGCCCACGGATGTCCACGTACACGAAACCGGCCAGCCGGGCGTTCTCGCTGCGCAGCATGGGCGGACCGTCCGAAATGGCGATGCGGGCGACGTCCGACAGCACCAGGCGCTGGCCCCGGGGGCTCACGATGGGCAGGGCGCGCAGGGCCTCCAGCGAATCACGCAGTTCGCGCGGGTAGCGCAGGTTGATGGCATAGCGCTGCAGGCCTTCGACGGTCTGTCCGACCTCAATGCCACCCACCGCACCCGCGACCACGTCCTGCACGTCGGCGATGTTCAGTCCGTAGCGCGCCGCGTCATCGCGCCGGATGTCCACGTCGATGTAGCGCCCGCCGGTCAGGCGCTCGGCCAGCGCGCTGCTGACCCCAGGGACCTGCTTGATGGCGGCCTCGATCTGACCTGTGAGGCGGTCGATGGTGGCCAGGTCGGCGCCTGCCACCTTCACGCCCACAGGGCTCTTGATGCCGGTGGCGAGCATGTCGATGCGGTTGCGGATCGGTGGTACCCAGATGTTGGACAGGCCGGGCACACGCACCGTGCGGTCCAGTTCCTCGACCAGCTTTTCGGGCGTCATGCCGGCGCGCCACTGGCTGCGCGGCTTGAACTGGATGGTGGTCTCGAACATCTCCAGCGGTGCCGGGTCGGTGGCGCTGTCCGAGCGGCCCGCCTTGCCGTAGACGCTGAGCACCTCGGGCACGGTCTTGATCAGGCGGTCGGTCTGCTGCAGCAACTCGGCGGCCTTGCCGGCCGACAGGCCGGGCAGCGCGGTCGGCATGTACAGCAGGTCCCCCTCGTCCAGCCGGGGCATGAACTCGGCACCGATGTGCTTGAGCGGCCACAGGCTGGCCAGCAGCAGCACGGTGGCCACCACCAGCGTCAGCTTCGGTGCCCGCAACACCGCGTTCAGGCAGGGGCGGTAGAGCGCGATCAGCAGCCGGTTCAAGGGGTTGGCGTGTTCATCGGGAATACGTCCCCGGATCAGGTAGCCCATCAGCACCGGGATCAACGTCACGGCCAGCCCTGCCGCCGCCGCCATGGCATAGGTCTTGGTGTAAGCCAGGGGAGCGAACAGCCTTCCTTCCTGCGCTTGTAGCGTGAACACCGGAATGAAGCTCAGCGTGATGATCAACAAAGAAAAGAACAGCGCGGGCCCGACCTCGGCGGCCGCCTCACCGATGACGCGCCAGCGCGGTTCGCCCGCGAGGACCTGCCCCGGGTGCTCGTGGCCCCAGCGCTCCAGGTGCTTGTGCGCGTTCTCGATCATCACCACCGCAGCGTCCACCATCGCACCGATGGCGATCGCGATGCCGCCCAGGGACATGATGTTGGCGTTGACGCCCTGCTGCTGCATGACGATGAACGCCATCAGGATGCCCAGCGGCAGCGAGACGATGGCCACCAGGGCGCTGCGCAGGTGGAACAGGAACAGGGCGCAGACCACGGCCACCACCAGAAACTCCTCCAGCAGCTTGAACCCGAGGTTGTCCACCGCGCGCTCGATCAGCCCGGAGCGGTCGTACACCGGGACGATCTCCACGCCCTTGGGCAAGCCGCTTTGCAGTTCGGCCAGCTTGGCCTTGACGGCCTTGATGGTCTGCAGCGCGTTCTTGCCCGAACGCATCACGATCAGGCCACCGGCCGCTTCGCCCTCGCCATCGAGTTCGCCGATGCCGCGGCGCATCTCCGGCCCGAGCTGCACCCGGGCCACGTCGCCCAGGCGCACCGAGATGCCCAGGTCGGTCGTCGTCAGCGGGATGGCCCGGAAATCGTCCAGGGTCTTCAGGTAGCCGCTGGCGCGCACCGCGTATTCGGCTTCGCCCAGTTCGAGCACCGATCCCCCGGCCTCCTGGTTGGCGCGGCCGATCGCCTCGCTCACCATCGTCTGCGTGATGCGGAAGGCGGCCAGCTTGTCGGGGTCGAGCACGATCTGGTACTGGCGCACCATGCCGCCGAGGCTGGCCACCTCGGCCACGTCCGGCACGGTCTTGAGCTCAAAGCGCAGGAACCAATCCTGCAGCGAACGCAGTTGGTCCAGGCTCTGTCGGTCGCTGCGGTCCACCAGCGCGTACTGGTAGATCCAGCCCACACCGGTGGCGTCGGGCCCCAGGGAGGACTTGGCCGACGGCGGCAGCCGCGACTGCACCTGGTTGAGGTACTCCAGCACGCGCGAGCGCGCCCAGTACAGGTCCACGCCGTCATCGAAGAGCACGTAGACAAAGCTGTCGCCGAACAGGGAGTAACCTCGAACCGCCTTAGCCCCGGGCACCGACAGCATGGTGGTGGTCAGCGGGTAGGTGACCTGGTTTTCGACGATCTGCGGCGCCTGGCCGGGCCAGCTGGTGCGGATGATGACCTGGGTGTCCGAGAGATCGGGCAGCGCGTCCAGGGGCGTGCGCAGCATCGACACCACGCCCCAGGCACTGAGCATCACGGTGGCCAGCAGCACCAGGAAGCGGTTGCCGATGCTCCAGTGGATGAGCCGCGCGATCATGGTTTCGCTCCTTGCGCGGGCGGCGACACGCGCTCGATCCGGGTGATCTGCGGTTCGGCCCCATCCTGCGTGCGGAACTCGATGCGCACCGGGTCACCATGGGACAGTCCGCTGGGCCGTTGATCGGGCGGTGGCAGGCGGAACGCCATCGTCATCCCGGGCCACTTGAGCGCCGGGATGGCGGGATGGGTGAGGGTCACGCTGTCCCCGTCCACCGCGTCGATCACGGCATCCGTGCGGTGCAGATCCACAGCCGCCGCAGGGGCCGCAGCAGCAGCCGGGGCCTGGTTCAGGCGCGTCTCCAGCCCACGCAGGCTGGCTTCGGAATCGATCAGGAACTGGCCCGACAGCACCACCCGCTGACCCGCTAGAAGACCTTGCACGATCTCGGTCTGGCCACCGGCCTCACGTCCCGAACGCACCTCCACGGGCCGGAAATGCCCACCGTCTTCGGCCAGCATCACCACGCTGCGGCGACCGGTGTGGATCACCGCGTCACTGGGCACCAGCAAGGCTGGCTGGCCTGCCGGTTCGGCGAACCGCATCTGCACGAACATGCCCGGCACCAGTCTGCCGCCAGGGTTGTTCAGCTCCAGTCGCGCCTTGAGCGTGCGCGTGGCGGGGTCCACCTCGGGCAGGATCGCCTGCACCCGT
Organism: Hydrogenophaga pseudoflava; assembly: GCF_031020795.1. GTDB lineage: Bacteria > Pseudomonadota > Gammaproteobacteria > Burkholderiales > Burkholderiaceae_C > Hydrogenophaga > Hydrogenophaga pseudoflava_A. The sequence continues at coordinate 779,380 of NZ_JAVHJP010000002.1, read as the reverse complement.
CCCTCGAAGGTCTGCCCCGGCGCTGCCGGGCTGGTGGCGCTGACCTTCGCGCCGGGCTGGAGTTGTGCCACCTGGCTCTCGGGCACCTGGCCCTCGGCCCAGACCGTGGCTGTGCCTTGCAGGCGCATCAGCGGCATGCCCGGCATCACGGTCGCGCCTTCGCGCACCATCAGCTCGGTCAGGGTCCCGCCGATCGGGGCGCGCAGCGTGAAACGGGGCTGCACAGTACCGGTCCGCACCACCTGTTGAATCTGTGCCGCGTCCATGCCGGCCTGGCGCAGGCGCTGGGTCGCGGCGTCGCGCAGCGGCCCCAGGTCGGCGCCGGGCATGCGGGCAATGGCCAGGTACTCTTCCTGGGCCGCCACCCAGTCGGGGACGTAGATCTCGGCCAGGGGCGCACCGGCCGCCACGCGGTCCAGGGCGGCCCGGACATGCAGCTTCTCAACGAAGCCCATGGACCTCGCGCTGACCACCACCTGGTTGCGCTCGTTCCAGGCTACATTGCCCGCCACCGAGAAGCCGCCATCCAGCGATCCTTGAACCACCTCCGCCGTTCGAAGGCCCAGGCTTTGCTGGATGCGCGGACTCACCGCCACGGCGCCGGTGTCGGCGCTCGCGTTGGCGTTCGCGCCGTCCGCGTAGCGCGGCACCAGCATCATGTCCATGAAGGGCGATTTGCCTGGGGCCTCAAAGTTTTTGCCGGGCACCATCGGGTCGTGGTAATTCAAGATCACCCTGCCGGTCACTGGGTCCAGGTCGCCCGCCTTGAGCCCGTCTCGGACGTGGCGGGCGGTGGCTTCGCCACCTTGAACCATGCTCCAGGCGTCTGGATCCTGCGGGGCGCTGGCGGCACGGGGTGCCGGCTGGGGAGAGCCCATCTCCATGCCCGAGCGCATGCCGGCAGTCCAGGCAACGTAGCCCACCGCGCCCAGGGCCGCCACGGCCACAACGCCAAGGCCGATTGTTGTTCGGACGTTCATGGTGACACTCCTTTGACTGCAGCAGCCGGTTCGGTGGGGATGAGGTAAGCGAGTTGGGCCCACAGGCTGGCGGTTGAGCGTTGCAGTTCGATGCGCTCCATCCGCAGGTCCAGCGCCATGCGCCGCGCGGCCAGCACCTCGCTCAAGGGCGTCCGGCCGCCCCGGTAGGCAGCCAGGGTGGCCTGGATGCGCTGCTCGGCCAACGGCAGCCGCTCGGCGTCGATCAGGGCCAACTGGGCCAGACCGGCCCGCCAGCCCGCCTCCCATCGACTTACTTCGGCCAGGTGTTCCCGGGCGCGTTCCTCGCGTTCGGCACGCAAGCCATCGACCTGGGCGAGCCGGGCTGCAAGTTCCCGGTCCTGTCGCTGAGGTCGATCCCAGGGCAGTGGCACCGAAACCGCCAGCGAGACCATGTTCGGGTAGCCCGGGCCGCGCAGGCTGAGCATGAGTTCGGTGCTCCAGTCGGGCTCGCGCTCCTGTCGCGCCACCTCCGCTTCGGCCGCCATCGCCGCCTCTTGTGCCGAGAGTCGCAGCAGTTCGGGGTGGTGCGCCAGACGCTCGGTCACATCGCCCGTGCCGATGGGTGATGACCCCAGATCGGGCGGCGGGGCCAGCGGCTGTTCGGGGGCGTTTCCGGTCCAGCGGGCCAGAGTGAGGCGGGCGTTCTGGAGCTCGGCTTCGACGTCCAGAAGGGTCTGCTGCAACTGGGCGACCGACTCCCGCGCCGCGATCCAGTCGGCCGGCGATCCCCTGCCGCTGCGCGCGGCCGATTCGCTGGCCTGTACGAGCAGCCGGGCTTCGCCCAACTGCTCGTGCAACACAGCCAGGCGTTGCTCCAGCGCGTACCGCTCCAACCACGCCATGGCGGTTTCTCGGCCGATGGTGGCGGTTTGCTCCACGCGTCCGGCTTCGGCGGTTTGCGCTTCGCGTTCAAAGCGCGCCGAGCGGGCCTGGCGCTTGGCCGCGCTGGGCAGTGTTTGCATCAGCGACACCGATTTCGCTGTCATGAAGTCGCGGGTGGTGCTGAACCGGTCTGGCCCGGACAGCGGGACGTTGTCCAGCGACAGACGCAGGACCGGGTCGGGGCGCTGGCCGGCGGCCACGGCCATGTCCCGTGCCGAGCGGGCGGCCGCGTCCCGGGCGCCCAGCGCGGGGGAGCGCGCCAGCGCCGCCTGGACGGCTTGAGGCAGCGAGAGCGCCTCTGCCGCGTGCGCGATGGAGGACATCGCGAGGCCGATCAGGACTGCGATGTGTGCGGTTGTGGTCGCGGTGCGGCTGCGGGCGATGAAGTGGCCGCGACGGCGGTCCAGCCCACCGAATACCGGTGAAAGGGGTTCCATGTTTCTGCTCCAGAAGAATGCACACGGGCTGAGCACGCGCAGGGACGCGCGGCCGCCGCTGCTGAGCACCGGCCAGCCTCCAAGGGCCGGGCGGTGTCAGGGTGGAAACGTCAGAGCAGGGAAGGGGGACGCCAGATGCTGGTGGGCGGGCCACGCAGTGGCTCGGGGGGCGCGGGTGCGTGCAGATCGCTTACAGGGAACGCCTGTGCCATGGCCATGACCGGTGACACCACAAAGCCCGTGGGGGCCTGGCACTCCTGACCGGTCTTGCACATCTTGCCAGTGAGCTGAAAAGTCTCGGCATCGTTGCAGCAATCGTCCATCGCCATGTCCTGGCCGGTGCCGGCCGTGTCGCCTTGCAGGGCCATGGCCGCTTCCATCGGGCATGGTGGCTGCAGGCGCAGGCCACCACCCCAACCCTGCAGGGGAAGGGCCAGGCACAACAGGAGGGCCAGGAACAGGCGCATGGGCGGATTCTAGGACGCTGGGTCCTGCATGGGAAAGTCCAGGCAGAAGGTGGTCGCCTGATCGTTGGACGCTACCGATGCGGAGCCTCCGTGGGCTTGCATGATGGCTCTGGTAATGGACAGACCCAGACCCGTGCCCTCTGAGTCGGGGTGGCTGCGCGACTTCTCGGTCCGGTAGAAACGGTCAAACAGCCGCGGCAGGTCAGCCGCCGGGATGGCGGGACCGGCGTTGTGCACGCACAGCTGGACCTGACCGTTGCCCTGTTTCACCAACACCTGCACAGGCACGTTCGGTGGCGAGTACCGAATCGCGTTGGACAGCAGGTTGCTGATCGCGCGGCGGATCATCAGCCGGTCGCACACGATGTGCGCATCGCCGTCGGTGTTCAGGTGGATCAGTTTTTCGTCGGCGAGCGCTTCGTAGAAGTCGAACAGGTCCAGCACCTCGTCGCGCAGCGACACGGTCTCGCGGTGCGGCAGCTCGATCCCGTGTTCGGTCTTGGCGAGGAACAGCATGTCGGAGACCATGCGGGCCAGCCGCTGCAACTCCTCGGCGTTGGAGGCCAGGATGTCCTGGTACACGTTCACGTCGCGTTTCTGCGCCAAAGACACCTGGGTCTGGGTCAGCAGGTTGTTGATGGGGGTCCGCAGCTCGTGCGCCAGGTCGCTGGAGAATTCCTGCAAGCGCGCAAAGTCCGCCTGCAGGCGGCCGAGCATGTTGTTCAAGCTCTGGGCCAGATTGGCAAACTCCACCGGCACGGTTTCCACGGGCATGCGCTGGTCCAGGTTCTGGGCCGTGACCGCCATCGCGCGCTCCTTCATGACCCGCAGGGGCTCCAGCCCACGGCGGGCGGCCCACCAGCCCAGCACACCGCTGACCAGAAGGGCTGCCATCAGGTAGAGCGCCAGCGTCTGCCTGAGCGACTGCATGAAATGGGTGTGGTGCGCTGTGTCCAGCGCGATCAGGAGTTCAAGCGCGCTGCCGCCAGCAGCTTGGCCCGTCCACGCGGAGGGAGGGCGGATGGTCGCCCTCAGACCGCGCAGCGTTTGATCGCCGACCGTCCAGTCGAAGGCGTGCCCGTCGGTGCCGATGGATGGCGACAGCGCGGAGAACACCGACCCCTGGTTGCCATAGACCAGCCGGTCGCTGTTGCGCAGTTCGATGAACAACCCATGGTGACTCGTCAGCAACTCATCCAGCCGGGGTGCCAGCATCTCCGATGACGACGCCTCTCCGACGATGGTCTGCACCAGGGCGATCTTGTCCTTCAGGAAATCCCGGTCGAGTTCGACAAAGTGCCGACCCACGGCAATCGAGACCAGCAGGCCCAGCCCGACGAGCACACAGGCCGAGACCAAGGTGTACAGCGCGGTCAGGCGCGCCGTCAGCGACAGGCGGTCGAGCATCAGCTGGCGTCCTCGGGCGCTTCGAGCACGTAGCCCATGCCGCGCACGGTCTGGATCAGGCGCGGTTCAAAACCATCGTCCACCTTGACCCGCAGACGCCGCATGGCCACTTCAATCACGTTGGTGTCGCTGTCGAAGTTCACGTCCCACACCTGCGAGGCGATCAGGGAGCGGGGCAGCACCTCGCCATGGCGGCGCATCAGCAATTCCAGCAGACCGAATTCCTTGGCTGTCAGGTCGATGCGTTTGCCAGATCGGGTCACCCGCCGGCGCAGCAGATCAAGCTCCAGATCGGCCACTTTCATAGATGTGGCCTCCAGTCCCGTCCGGCCTCGCCGCAGTATCGTCCGGACCCTGGCCAGCAGCTCGGCAAACGAAAACGGCTTGACCAGGTAGTCGTCGGCCCCCAGCTCCAGGCCCTTGACACGGTCTTCGACCTGATCGCGTGCCGTGAGGAACAGGACCGGCATCTGCCGGCCCTGGCTGCGCAGGTTCTTGAGCACCTGCCACCCGTCCATGCCGGGCAGCATGACGTCCAGGATCACCAGATCGTGATCCCCTTCCAGACCGTGGTGCAGACCGTCCACACCGTTGGTGACGAGGTCCACGGCAAAACCCGCCTCGCGCAGGCCTTGCTTCAGGTAGTCACCCGCTTTGGGTTCGTCTTCAACGATCAGAATTTTCACGTTCACATGCTCCTGACCGCGAGTTTGCCCTCTGCGGGGTGGGTGTGACCGAAGCTGACATTTTTGTAATCCGGCCGACAGGGAAGTGACGCACACGCATGGCCAGAATCCGCATCACTTGATTTACATCAAAAGGAGCGAATGCAGTGAAACCTTTGTTCAGTTATCGGACCACGAGCCAAATGCTGGTGGCGGGCCTGCTGGTCCTGCCTTTGGCGCTGGCTGCTCAGACCGCCAGCCCAACGCAGGAGGCCGACTGGCGCCGGGCCAACGACGCGGTGGGTGCGCTCAAGCGTGGCCATGCCGACGTGCTCAAGTGGGAGCAGGCCAATGCGGGGGCGTCCACCACGACGCCGGGTAATACCACGGGTGTTGCCATTCCCAACGCAGAGGCTGCGGTTCGGATGGCCTGGACGGTGCACCGCGATCTGGCCCGTGCGTTGGCTCGGCTGGGTCCGAAGAACGAACAACTGATCGCTGAAGGCCGCTGGACAGAGATCGACCCCAGCCTGCAGCGTCGCGTCGAAGATGCCGGTGAGGTGCTGGAAGTGGCTGCAGCGGGGCGCAAAGCCTGGATTGAAGCTGTGGCCGCTCAACAGGTTCTGAAACACCAGCGCGACATGATGGAAGCCGCGCAGGCGGCCTATGAACTGGGGCAGCGCATGGTGACGGTGGGCAACTGGAGCAAGCTGCAGCTGTCTCCCGTTCAACTGGCTGCCTCCAACGCACGCATGAATCTGCGGCGTGCACAGCAAGCCGCCGCCCAGGCCCAGGCCAATCTGGTCAATACGATGGGGCAAACGGGCCTTCAGGAGGGCTTTGAGCTGCCGGGCCAGCTGCCTGCCATCCCGGTGCAGGCCATGACGGAAGTCGATCTGCAAAAGCGTGCCGACGCGATCCGCAACCAATTGCCTGGAGCTGAGAGTCTGCGCAACCGAGCGCTGGCCAGAAGCGCTATGAAGGTTTACTCGGCTGCCCATGCGCTGGCGCAGGACAGCCAGGGGGATGTGCTCAAGACCCGTGAGTTCATCACCGAAGAAACGGTGCTGCACTACAACGGCATGCTCAAAAGCGTCTGGGACCTGCTGGACGAGGTGCGCAACCAGTCCCAAGCCACGGTAGACGCCATTGGCGCACAGCGCGACTTCTGGATCGCCGAGACCGATCTTCAGTGGGTCTTGCAGGGCGGAGAACCGGACAGCTTCGTCTCGCTGGGTGGTGCCGGTGGAAATGCACCGACTGCAGCCGCACATTGAAAGGGCACAACACATGACCAACACAAACTCCAGACGACAGTTTTTTGCCGGCGCCGCCGCATCCGTGGCCGGCTTGGCCGTGGCCCGATCGGCTCTGGCTGGTTTGCCAGAACCCGTCATCCAGACGTCGGTAGAGACCGCACCACCCTTGATTCCGACGACCGGTCGGCCCTACAACCCGGTGGTCACGCTCAACGGCTGGACGCTGCCCTGGCGCATGAACGATGGCGTCAAGGAATTCCACCTGGTGGCTGAGCCCGTGGTGCGAGAGGTCTCACCGGGCTTCAAGGTCAACATGTGGGGTTACAACGGCCAGAGTCCGGGCCCCACCATTGAGGTGGTGGAAGGCGACCGCGTGCGCATCTTCGTGACCAACAAGCTGCCGGAACACACCACCATCCACTGGCATGGTCAGCGCCTGCCCAGCGGCATGGACGGCGTCGGCGGTCTGAACCAGCGCGCCATCCCCGTGGGGAAAACCTATGTGTATGAATTTGAGGCACGGCGCCCCGGCACCTTCATGTACCACCCGCATGCGGACGAAATGGTGCAGATGGCCATGGGCATGATGGGCATGTGGGTGACGCACCCGAAAGCCAGACACCCGCACATCAGCGAGGTGGACCGGGATTTCTGTTTCCTGCTCAATGCGTTCGACGTCGAGCCCGGCAGCAAGACGCCCAAGGTCAACACCATGACCGACTTCAACATCTGGTGCTGGAACAGCCGGGTGTTCCCGGCCATCGACACCTTGAACGTGCGCCTGAACGACCGCGTGCGCATCCGGGTGGGTAACCTCACTATGACCAACCACCCCATCCACCTGCACGGCCACGAATTTCTGGTCACCGGCACCGATGGCGGCCCGACCCCGCCCAGCACCCGCTGGTATGAGGTCACCACCGATGTGGCCGTGGGACAGATGCGGCAGATCGAGCTGATCGCCGACGAAGAAGGCGACTGGGCCATGCACTGCCACAAGAGCCACCACACCATGAACGCCATGGGGCACGACGTGCCCACCATGATCGGCGTGGACCACCGTGGCCTGGTCAAGAAGATCCAGAAGGTGGCGCCCGACTACATGCTGATGGGTGAACGCGGCATGGCCGACATGGGCGAGATGCAGATGCCCATTCCCGACAACACGGCACCCATGATGACCGGCACCGGCCAGTTCGGCCCGCTGGAGATGGGCGGCATGTTCACCGTCTTCAAAGTCCGCAAGGACCAGAAGCCGGGTGACTACAAGGACCCGGGCCCCTACAAGTTCCCCGAAGGCACCGTGGCCTACGAGTGGAACGGTGCACTGCCCCCGACACCGCGTCCTGCGGCCAGCAGCGACACCACACCCGCCACCGCCCAGGCGATCAAGCCCACCGCCAAAGGCATGTCGCACTGAGCGCTCAGCGTATCCAAGTTCTCCTCACTGTTTCCCCAACCACAACCCTGAAAGACAACCATGAAATTCGTCAAGTTCCACATCGCTCCCCGTGCTGGCTTTGTTTTCGCTGCTGCGGCTTTGGCAGCTTCCGCCACGTTCGCTGGTGGCACCCACGGCGGTGGGCACGATGAGTCGCCGATCGGCGAGGCCGGTGTCGCCGCAAACGTCACACGCACGATTGAAGTGGACGCCGCAGACAGCATGCGCTTCACGCCTTCGAACGTGTCGGTGAAAAAGGGTGAAACCATCCGTTTTGTCATCAAGAACTCCGGCAAAGTGCCGCATGAGTTCAGCCTTGGCACGGAAAAAGAGCTCAAGGAGCACTACGAGGTCATGAAGAAAAATCCAGGCATGGAGCACGAAGAAGCCAACAAGATTTCGCTCAAACCCGGTAAGCAAGGTGAAGTGATCTGGCGCTTCACGAAACCCGGTGTGGTGGACTTCGCCTGCCTGCATGTGGGCCACTACGACGCTGGCATGAAGGGCCAGGTCAAGGTAGCCGCCAAGTAAGCGGCTTTCCCAGCATCACAACCTCCACCCAATCACACAAGGATTCACGATGAAACTGCGACTGGTTCTGAGCGCAACCGCTCTGGCCTTCACGGCCTTTGCAGTCAACCCCGTGTTCGCTCAGATGAACATGGACCACGGAAAAATGGGCATGGCAGCCATGCCCGGCATGACCGACGGCGAGGTCCGCAGGATCGACAAAGAAGCGGGCAAGATCACCATCAAGCACGGTGACATCAAGCACATGGACATGCCCGGCATGACCATGGTCTTCGTGGTCAAGGACAAGGCCTTGCTGGACAAGACCAGCGTCGGCGCCAAGATCCAGTTCATGGCCACGAACGAGAACGGTCAGATGACGGTGACGGATATCCAACCGGCGAAGTGATCCTTCACCGTTTCAAGTCACTCCGGTTGGCTGCGGCCGTCCTAGCTCTGGCAGGGGTTGCCGCAGCCTTTTTCGGGTGGCGATCTCCTGACCTCTTCCGATCAGAGCCTGTCGGGCTGCTTCGACCTGATGACGCCGTGATGCTCACGCAGGGCGCGCTGATCTACCAGGCCCGGTGCGCCATTTGCCATGGCGTGAAACTGGAGGGTCAAGCCAACTGGAGAGAACGGGGCCCAGACGGGCGATTGCCAGCGCCGCCCCATGACGAAAGCGGTCACACCTGGCACCACCCGGACGATGTGCTGTTTCAGCTGACCAAGGACGGCGTGGCGAAAGCCGCAGGGCTTTCGGACTACGCGACCAACATGCCCGCCTTCGGCGATTCCCTCAGCGACGCTGACATCGTCGCAGTGCTGTCCTGGATCAAGTCCCAGTGGCCACCCGAGACCCGATCCCAGCACGACGAGCTCAACCGCCAGGCGAGACAGCGTTCGCAACACTGAACCTGACTTTTTTGTCATCTTCGGGTCATCTTGCCGACCCGGATCGATTTCTACAGTGACGGCATGGCGTGAAGGTGTGACACGCACCCCCGGTGACCGATCACCTCCATGCCGGCTCTGGCAATCCCGCCAGCAGCCAGTCATGAAAGGAAATTGACATGTCCAAGTTGATGCGCTCTCTGGTGGCCGCCGCCATCGCCGGCATTGCGTTCGCAGCCTCTGCTCAGCAAGCCGCAGACCACACCCAGCACCACCCGTCTACCTCGGCGGCCAGCACCACAACCCAGCAGGCCACACCCCAGGCTGGTATGCCGATGGGCATGTCTTCGATGCCGCAGATGCAGGAGCACATGCAGCAGCACATGGTCACCATGCAGGCACTTCGCGCCAAGATGGCAGCGGCCAAAACGCCGGCCGAACGCCAGTCTCTGATGGCAGCGCACATGAAGGCGATGCAGGAGGGCATGGACATGATGAAAAACATGAAGTCCATGGGGGGCATGTCTGGCATGCCGGGGGCGGGCACGCCTGGCGCCGACACGCCGGACCTGACCCAACGCCATCAAATGATGGAGATGCGCATGGACATGATGCAGAACATGATGGAAATGATGATGCAGCGCATGCCGCAGTCCCCCGCCAGTACCGGTGCCCAGTGACCGCGTCCACGTTCTGAGGCAGCGCCAGCTTTCGTTTTCAGTTCAGGAGATTTTGTGATGTCGATGTATTCGCGGCGGCAGTTTCTGAGTGGCGTAGGTGCTCTGGGTGCCGCGACAGCCTGCCCGGGCATCTGGGCGGCCACCGTTGCCCAGTCAGGCCTGTCCTCAGAACAGATCCTTCGCCTTGAGGCGCAGGCGCTGGGTTTCTCCAACCCCTTGCGACTCCCGGGAAGCAGCGGTCTTTTTGGCGTTCTGCCTGCGACAGACTTCAAGGAAGTCCACGTGGTCCGCAGCGAGATCGAAGTGCTGCCGGGGCAGCGCACCCCCATCCTGGCCTACGCCGTGGAATCGGGTGGCAAGAAGTTCCTCAACCCGGCGCTTCTGGCCCGCCGTGGTGACGAGATGCGGGTGAAGCTGATCAATCACATCGATCAACCGACGGTCATTCACTGGCATGGCCTGGGTGTCGACTCTCGCAACGACGGCAATGGCCTCAACGTCGTGGCGCCGGGCCAGAGCATGGACTACGCGTTCGCCTTGCAGGACCGGTCGTCGATGTACTGGTACCACCCCCACGCCCACGGATACATCCCTCAGCAGGCCTATCACGGCCTGGCCAGCCTGCTGTTTGTCGAAGACGATGATGAAGCCGCCCTGCGCAAGGAGTTGGCGCTGGCGCTGGGCGAATCCGAAATCCCGCTGGTGCTCCAGGACAAGGAGTTCGATGCACAAGGGCGCCTCCAGTACGCGCCCAGCACTGCCCAGTCTTTTGGTGGCTGGGTGGGCAGCCGGATGATGGTCAACCTGACCGAGCGCTCACACCTGAAGGCCGGGCATCGCATCGTGCGTTTTCGCATTCTCAACGGCAGCAACGCGCGCAGCTACCGGCTCGCGTTCCTGCAGGACGGCAAGGCGCTGGGCTTCTACCTGGCGGGCACGGACGGTGGCCTGCTCGCGCAGCCCTTGCGCATCGATCAGACCTTTCTCTCCCCGGGTCAGCGGCTGGATGTGCTGGTGGATTTCCGGGAAGCCAACCCCACCCGCCCGGTGACCCTGGCGTCCTTGCCCTTCGATCCGATGCACCAGGAAGGTGGTCACGACATGGCAACGATGGATCACAGCCAGCATGGCGCTGCACAAGGCACCGCCTCGCCTGCGGCGATGGCCATGGAAGGCGATGCGCTGGCGCTGATGCGGATCGACCTGACGCCGTCCAGCACGCTATACGACCGCCGTCTGCCTGCACGCCTGTCCAGCCTCACCGCTCCGGCTGAGCCGGCGGGCGCTGCGCGGCGCATGCAACTGGGCCACGATGGCAAGGGCCACTGGACGATCAACGGCGGGGTGTTCGACCACGCGGCGGTCCCATTGACCGTCCAGCGCGGTGCGCGTGAAACCTGGCTGATCGAGAACGCCGAACGCAGCATGCCGCACCCCATGCACCTGCACGGGTTCTCGTTCCGGGTGCTCGAACGCCTGGGCAGTCCCGCGCAGGTTCGCACTCTGGCCGGTGCACGCGGTCTGCTGCCTCAGGACCAGGGGGTGGTCGACACCCTGCAGGTGTGGCCAGGTGAATCCGTGCGCATCGCCATCGACTTTTCGCATGCGCACCAAGGCGATCAGGACTACGTCTTTCACTGTCACACGCTGGAACACGCCGAGGCGGGAATGATGATGCGATACGCGGTCAAAGCCTAACCAACAGAGCACCAGACACCATGAACCACGATGACAACGAGCCCCATGTGCCTTCTTTCTGGCGGCGCCCAGCCGGCATGGCGCTGGCGACGGCCGCCCTGATCGCCGGGTTCTATCTGCTGCGCGAGCACTGGGGCCATGTCCTGGGGTTCTGGCCCTACCTGCTGTTGCTGGCGTGCCCGCTGATTCACCTGATGCATGGACACGGTCATGGAGGACATGGTCGGCAGCCGCAGACACCCGGTCGGCCTCAGGACCACAAGCCGTAGGCCCATGGACATGAGCACACACCAACACCACAGCAGCGGCACCCCGCCGACCGTGCCCCCCCAGCCCACCGATCTCAAGGACCCGGTGTGCGGCATGAAGGTCACGGCGCAGTCGGCGCACACGCTGAACCACGCGGGGCGACCCTACTACTTCTGCAGTGTCAGGTGCCAAGGCAAGTTCGCGGCGAACCCGCTGCAATACTTGGTATCCGCAGCGCCGGCAGACTCAGCGCCAGCGCCAGCGCCAGCGCCAGCGCCAGCGCCAGCGCCAGCGCCAGCGGCCGCAGCCGCCGGCACCGTCTACACCTGCCCGATGCACCCGGAGATTCGCCAGGACCATCCTGGCATTTGTCCCAAGTGCGGCATGACGCTGGAGCCCTTGCTGCCGGAGCTCGAAGACGACGACAACCCCGAGCTGCGCGATTTCCAGCGCCGCTTCTGGTGGACGCTGCCGCTGACCGCAGGGGTCTTTGTGCTCGCCATGTTTGGCCACCGCCTCCGGTGGATGGACATGTCCGTGCAGAGCTGGGTCGAGATGGTCTTGTCCATTCCCATCGTTCTGTGGGCCGGGTGGCCGTTTTTCTCGCGTGGCTGGCAATCGGTGGTGAACCGAAGTCCCAACATGTGGACCTTGATCGGCCTGGGCACAGGGGCCGCGTTTGTCTACAGCGTGGTCGCGACGGTCACGCCCCAGGTGTTCCCGGACTCGTTCATCTCCATGGGCCGCGTCGCCGTGTACTTCGAGGCCGCCGCCGTGATCATCTCGCTCACGCTGCTGGGCCAGGTGCTCGAACTCAAGGCACGGTCGCAGACCTCGGCGGCCATCAAGTCGCTGTTGGGCCTGGCGCCCAAAACCGCCCGCCGCATCCGCGCCGACGGCACGGAAGAGGACGTGCCATTGACCCATGTGCATGTGGGTGACGTGCTGCGCGTGCGCCCCGGCGAAAAAATCCCGGTGGACGGCGAGGTGACCGAAGGCGGCAGTTCGGTCGATGAATCCATGCTCACGGGCGAGCCGATGCCCGTGTCCAAACGGGTGGGTGACAAGGTGATTGGTGCCACGCTCAACACCAGCGGCGCGCTGGTGATGCGCAGCGAGCGCGTGGGCGCGTCCACCATGCTGTCGCAGATCGTGCAAATGGTGGCCCAGGCACAGCGCTCCCGGGCACCGATGCAGCGCATGGCCGACGTGGTGGCGGGCTACTTCGTCGTCACGGTGGTGGGCATTGCCTTGCTGACTTTCTTCGGCTGGGGCCTGTTCGGCCCCGAGCCGCGCTGGGTGTTCGGCCTGATCAACGCGGTATCGGTGCTGATCATTGCCTGTCCCTGCGCCCTGGGTCTGGCCACTCCCATGTCCATCATGGTCGCGACCGGTCGGGGCGCCACGCACGGCGTGTTGTTCCGGGACGCCGCGGCGATCGAGAACATGCGCAAGATCGACACCCTCATCATCGACAAGACCGGCACGTTGACCGAGGGCCGCCCGAGTTTCGAGCGCGCCATTCCGGCGCCCGGATATGACGCCGACGAGGTGCTGCGCCTGGCCGCCAGCCTGGACCAGGGCAGCGAGCACCCGCTGGCCGAAACCATCGTGCGCGCCGCCCGCGAACGCGGCATGGCGCTGGACAAGCCCGAGAACTTCGAATCCGGCTCGGGCATCGGCGTGCGTGGCCAGGTGGCCGGGCGCCAGCTGGCACTGGGCAACACCACGCTGATGGAACAAATCGGTGCATCCGTCGCGGCGCTGGTGCCGCAGGCCGAGGCCTTGCGTGCAGAAGGTGCCAGCGTGATGCACCTGGCGGTGGATGGCCAGCTGATGGGCCTGCTGGCGGTGTCCGATCCGGTCAAGGCCAGCACGCCGGAGGCCTTGGCGACCCTCAAGGCATCGGGACTGCGCATCGTGATGGCAACCGGTGACGGCCTGACCACGGCCCAGGCTGTGGCCGCCCGCCTGGGCATCGACGAGGTGCATGGCGAGGTCAAGCCGGCCGACAAGCTGCTGCTGGTCGAGCGCTTGCAGAAAGAAGGCCGCGTGGTGGCCATGGCCGGCGACGGCATCAACGATGCGCCGGCACTGGCCAAGGCCGATGTGGGCGTGGCCATGGGGACCGGGACCGACGTGGCGATGAACAGCGCGCAGATCACGCTGGTCAAGGGCGATCTGCGCGGCATTGCCATTGCGCGCGCGCTGTCCGAGGCAACGGTGGGCAACATGAAGCAGAACCTGGTGTTTGCCTTTTTGTACAACGCGCTGGGCATCCCGGTGGCGGCCGGCGTGCTGTACCCGTTGACGGGCTGGCTGCTGTCGCCCCTGATTGCCGCGCTGGCCATGAGCCTGAGTTCGGTGTCGGTGATCGGCAATGCGCTGCGGCTGCGACACGGGAAACCCTGACGACGCCTTCCGATGGGCTTGGTCGGACCTGTTCAACAAGAACGGACTTTGAGGACAAGAAGGAGATCCTCGCCACGCTCTGCAGACCATCTCAAAAGGGCTTGACTCTGTGGTCGCTACAGGGTTTTAAATGTGCCGATTGCTTCAAAGCCATTCCGAGGACCCTCATGAGTACCCTGCATCCCGAAGAACCCCATGCCAGCCACTCCTGTGGGTGTGGAACCACCTGCGGAGCGGGGCCCTCTGCCACCGTGATGCCCCCGCCAAAACCGGTTCCAGAAGGTGTACCGGTTTTTCGTATTCCTACCATGGACTGCGCGGCGGAAGAGGGCGAAATCCGCCATGCTCTGGCCAATCTCCCGGGCCTGCGCAGCCTGAGCTTTCAACTGGGCGCACGTACGATTGCCATCGATGCCCCTGCCGATTCGGTTCAGCAGGCGTTGGATGCCATTCGCAAAGCCGGATTCAATCCGGTTCCCTTGTCCGAGGGCGCGGCAGGCGAGCATTCCGGGCACGATCACGATCACGATCATCGGCATGACGACCGGGGCCTTGCGCTGCCAGAAGGTCTGCCCAGATACGCGCTGGCATTGTTGTTGGCCTTTGTTGCTGAAAGCATCTCATTCTTTGCGCCAAGCACCCTGGTGTTCACCGGCCTTGGCATGGCCCTTGCGGCGGCGGCCATTGGCTTGGCCGGGTTTTCGACCTACGTGAAGGGCTTGGCCGCATTGCGCAACCGGCGTTTGAACATCAATGCGCTGATGACTGTCGCGGTCACGGGCGCGTTCCTGATCGGTCAGTGGCCGGAAGCGGCTATGGTGATGGCCCTGTACGCGATTGCAGAACTCATTGAGGCCCGCTCGGTGGACCGTGCGCGCAACGCCATCAAGGGCCTGCTGAACATGACGCCAGAAATGGCCGAGGTCCAGCAAGCGGATGGTTCCTGGTCTGACGCTCTGGTCAAGACCGTCGCGATCGGCTCCATCGTCCGTATCAAGCCTGGAGCGCGGGTTCCCCTGGATGGCGAGGTTGTCGCGGGCAACACGTCCATCGATCAATCGCCTGTGACCGGTGAAAGCATTCCTGTTGACAAAGCGGCCGGAGACCTCGTGTTCGCCGGCACCATCAATGCGACCGGCATGGTTGAGGTCAGGGTCAAATCCGAGGCCAATGACACGCTGTTGGCTCGCATCATCCACGCGGTCGAGCAGGCGCAGGGGTCGAGGGCTCCCACCCAGCAGTTCGTGGACCGCTTTGCCTCCATCTATACACCTGCGGTTTTTGCACTGGCATTGGCCGTGTGTTTGCTCACGCCTTGGCTCATGGGCTGGACCTGGATGCAGGCTATCTACAAGGCCCTGGTGCTTTTGGTCATCGCTTGTCCTTGTGCGTTGGTGATCTCCACTCCGGTCACGGTGGTCAGTGGTCTGGCTGCAGCAGCTCGTCGCGGCATTCTGATCAAGGGGGGTGTCCATCTGGAAGGCGCACGCAAGATCAAGGCCATTGCGCTGGACAAGACCGGCACCATCACGCAAGGAAAACCCAAGCTGGTGGCGACCGAAGTTCTGACTGGTGGCCCCGGTGAATCACAGGTCCTGCGCTGGGCCTCGGATCTGTCGGCCCACTCCGACCACCCCGTCTCACAAGCCATCGCACAAGGGCTTGAGAGAGAAAAGGGCGGCAGCCTGTTCACTGGTTTCACCGCATTGCCGGGGCGTGGTGTTGAAGCCCAAGCCGATGGATTGACATTGATTCTGGGGAATCACCGACTGATGGAAGAGCGCGGCCTCTGCAGTCCCCAGATCGAGGCGCGTCTGGCAGAGCAGGAAGCACAGGGCCGCACGGTCACGATGCTGGCGTCCAGCAGCCAGGTGCTGGCAATCTTTGCTGTGGCCGACACCATCAAGGAGAGTTCGCGCGAGGCCATTGCAGAGCTTCACGCTCTGGGTGTGACGTCGGTCATGCTCACGGGTGACAACGTTGCCACCGCCAAGGCCATCGCGATGCAAGCTGGGATTGACGATGCGCGCGGTAATCTGCTTCCGGAGGACAAGCTCGCCGCTATCGAGGCGTTGCAAAAACAATTCGGCTGTGTGGCCATGACGGGCGACGGGATCAACGACGCTCCAGCGCTTGCGCGCTCCGACATCGGCTTTGCCATGGGTGGCGCGGGTACCGATACGGCCATGGAAGCGGCGGACGTGGTGATCATGAACGACGATCTGCGCCGCATTCCCGAGACGATCAGGCTCTCACGCAAAACCCAGTCCATCCTCTGGCAAAACATCGCATTGGCTCTGGGCATCAAGGCCGTGTTCTTGCTGCTCGCCTTGTTCAACGGCGCGACGATGTGGATGGCTGTGTTCGCCGATATGGGGGGCAGTCTGCTCGTCGTTTTCAATGGACTGCGGGTGCTTCGCATGGGGCGCTGATTGGCATGCCCCGGTCTGAAAACCGCGCTCAGTGGGGCCCCTCCTACCGGTGAAACCCTGCCGAGATGTTTGGGTGGTCACGTTTTTGCGAGACAACCAAACGCAGATCAGCCGGTCACGCCGTCGTAGAACAGCTTCCAGCGGCCCTGTTCCTTGCGCCAATACTGGCGCTTGACCAGCCCGCGTGTTTCACCTTCCACGATCTCGGCAAAGTTGACCACCGTGACTTCGGCGCCGCGTTTCCAGCGAAAGATCGACACCTCCTTGAGATCGATGCGCCGGTTCTGGCGCGTTGGCGCTGCAGCGCGCACCAGCGTCTTGAGCGGCCGGTCCTGTACCCCATCGTCCGCCTGGAAGTCCCGGGCTGACAGGGCCAGCATCGTCGCCCGGTCGCCCAGTGACCTGGCTTCCGTCCAGCGTGAGAGCAGCTCGCGAAACTCCGCTCTTTGGGCAGAGAGCGTGTCCGGTCTGACCCAATTCACCTCGTCGGCAATGATGACCGGCGTGCGGCGTGGCTCCAGCTCGCGCATGAGGTAGGCCATGTCGTCGTTGGCCAAGGCCACACAACCTTCGGTGGCGTAGGGGCTGCGGACGTAGGACACGCGAGGCACGCCATGCAACCAGATGCCGCTGCCCGTGCGGCCCATGCGGCGGTCGTGCTCGTTCGGGTAGTTCAGCGGCAGCGCGCCGATGCCGTACAGCTCTTCGACCTGCTGGTCGTCCAGCCGGCTGGTGATGTGGTACACGCCCAGCGGCGTGCGCAGATCACCTTCCACCTCTTTGTCGAAACCCGCCCGACCGATGGACGCGTAGAAACTGCGGATCAGCTGCAGGCCGCCTGACTGCTGCTCGAACACATAGACCCGTGAATGGCTGGCGTCCACGACGACCACATGCCGAATGTTGCGGGCGAGCTCCAGCAGCTGCTCCGGCACGGTGCCGGGCAGTGGCATCTCCCTGAGTGAACCCAGGCGCCGGGTGGCTTCGGCGCGCAGCTTCTGCAGTTGCTCCCGAACAGGCGGAGGGCCATCCGTCACCGTGGAGAAGCTGGACATCGATCCACTCTGGGCCATCAGAAGGTCCCCGTAGACGAGCTGTCCCAACTGGAAACCCGGCACATCCCGCACCAGCGCTGCGGCCAATGGCAGGGCTTGCCGGTCCCCGGCCGCGATGGCGCGGTAGACCGCGATGAGGCGTGCTTCCGGCGACGAACGCAATGAGCCGGCCAAAACAGCGCCGTCATTCAAGCTGTTCCTGGTGGTCTGGCCACTGGCCTGTCCGAAAGGCAAGACCAGAGACGCACTTGCGAGCGCCGCTCGGGAGAGCAACTTTCGTCGGGTGGTGACCCGATCGGGTGGTACCAACATGGCGTCGTTCTGTCCGAAGGTCATTGCGCGTTGGCCTGGGCGACGGAAGCGGCCATGGCGAGTTGTTCCCGCATGGCCTTGACCTCCTGCTTGAAGCCGGGCAGCTGGGCCACCGCAACGGTCGAGACCGACGTATCGCTGGCGATCCGCGACGGGTTGGTTTGCACGCCTTTGACGAGGTATTCAAAGTGCAGGTTCGGGCCTGTCGCCGTGCCGGTGGAGCCGACCGTTCCGATGGTCTGGCCTTGCTGCACGCGTTGGCCCACCCGGACGGCGATGCGTTCCAGGTGCGCATACGCAGTGGCGGCTTTGTCGGGGTGCTGGATCACGACGTAGTTGCCATAGCCACCTTGGCGACCCGCGAAGCTCACCACGCCGTCGGCCACGGTTCGGATCGGGGTTCCGGCCGGCGCGCCGTAGTCCGTGCCCTTGTGGGACTTCTGCTCCCCGAACACCGGGTGGATGCGTGGCCCATAAGAGCTGGTGACCCTGGAAAACGCCAGGGGAGAAGCCAGGTAGGCGCGTCGCTGACTCGCCCCATCTAGGCTGACAAATTCGCCCGCTTTGCCAGGCGCCTGGAACCACATGGCCTGGTGTGTTTCCCGGCCATGCTGGATCTCGGCGCCCAGCAGCTGTCCTGTGAACAGGATTTCGCCGTCCAGCTCGAAGGCTTCATAGACAAGATTGACGCGCGTACCACGCCGCAGATCGTGCTGAAAGTCGAGGTCTCCGGAAAAGGCCTCGACCGTCTGCGCGGCGATGGCATCTGGAATGTCGGCCTGATCGGTGGCCGCGTAGAACGAGGAGCGAATGGTGAGCGAGCCGAACCGCACCAGGCGACGTGGCGTGGGCTGTTCGAGCCGGGCGTTGAATCCAATGTCTTGCCGCTCCACCACCAGTCGACTGACGCGCTGCTTGTCGGCGTCCACCCAGCGCACCGACAAGGTGCTCAAGCGCCCCTCGGGGGTACGGGTGACAGAAGCCAGCTTGCCAGAAGCACCCGTCAGCAGCAGCCGTGATGTGGTGTCACGGGCGAGAAAGCTCTGTGCTTCACGATCATCGACGCCCAGCCGTTTGAGCAAGGCCTGCAGGGAGTCGTCTCGGCGGGTGAGCTGCGATTGGTGAATCAGAAACTCGGGCGCCGATGCCGTCAGCGCAGGCTCCGCCAGAGGGGTATCCATGGTCTCCAACACCTGCCGGACCGGCCACTGGGCGGCGTCAGGCAAGGTAGGTGAGACGCCAAAGGCCACGACACCCGTGCCCAGCAGCAAGGTGCCCAGGGCGGCCAGCACGGGCCGTCGGTGGCTGTGGATCAGTGTTTGCAGATTGCGCAAGTGGACAGGCTTCATGGCAAGGCAGGCAGTGGCTTTATTCCCAGGGCTTGAAGCGCCTCAGGCCGCGGACAAAAGGACCTGGATGTCCGATGCGATCGTGGCGGCATCGGTTCCGTAGGCGGAAAACAGGCGGACCCGGGCTTCGGTGTCGAAGATGTACTTACCCGCCGAGTGGTCCATGGTGTAGGAGGTCGGGGTCGAACCCGGGACCTTCTTGTAGTAAATCTTGAAGCCAGTTGCGACGTCCTGGAGTTCACCGGGTTCGGGCCGCAGCGCGATGAAACTCGGGTCGAAGTTCGCCATGTACTCCTTGAGCAGCGCCTGCGTGTCCCGCTCGGGGTCCACCGTGATGAAGAGCACCTGCAGCTGATCACCCTGGGCGCCCAGCAAGCGCTTGACTTCCGCCATGGTGGTCATCGAGGTGGGGCAGACGTCCGGACACTGCGTGAAGCCGAAGAAGACGACCGCGATCTTGCCCTTGAAGTCCTTCATCGTCCTCAGATTGCCGTTGTGATCCTTCAGCCGGAGATCCTGGGCAAAGGAGGCGCCGGTCACATCGGTGCTCTTGAACTTGGGCGCTTCTTGTGAACAGGCCATCAACGCAGGGATACCTGCCAAGCAAGCGAAAAACGTCTGAACAAATCGCCGACGGTCCACCGACGAATCGTTTGAAATGGGTGAAAAGCGCTGTGTCATGTCACTTTTTGGCTTTGGCCACTTCTTCGGCCACGAGCGCCATCAACTGCTGATCGCCAAAAGACGGCAGTCCGCGGCCATTGACGAAGAAGGTGGGCGTCTTGGTCACTTCCAGGGCGGTCAGGTCCTCGATGTCTTGCTTCAGAACCGCGTCGATGGCTGGCGTCTGTGCGTCGGCCTGTGCCTTCGCGATGTCCAGGCCCGCCTCTTGCGCGGCGCGGTACGCCAGATCGAGGTTGGGTTTGCCGTGGTCGGCCCACTGCGGCTGGGCGGCCAGCACCATCTCCAGCACGGGCAGGTACTTGTCCTGCAGTTTGGCGGCCTCCAGCAGCTTGACCACCTGATCGGAGCCCGCATGGAAGGGGGCGTACCGGACCACCAGGCGCACATCGTTCGGGTATTGCTTGAGGATGTCTTTGACGATGGGATAGAACGCCCGGCAGGTCTCGCACGCCGGATCAAAGAACTCGACGATGGTGACCGGCGCGTTGCGCGGCCCAAAGACTGGCGAATGGAAGCGGACCAGGCGGTTGTCTGCCTGGCTGCCCGACGGGTTGACCGGCTGACCGGTGGATTCTTTGACGGCCTGATTGACCTTCTCCGCCTGCGAGTTCTGGACCCGCTTCTGGTAAGCATTCATGCCCAGGACGAAGAACACAAGGACGATGGTGACCAAGGCGGCGACGGTGATTTTTTTGGAGTTCATCGGGAGGACTTTCTGAGGTAGACGACGAGAAGGATGACCAGCGCCATGAACGCGGCCAGTGACAGCCAGGGGATCTGGACGCCGTTGAGGATTTCGAGCTTCTGGTCCGCGCAAGACACCCCGGCGCTGCATGGCACCCAGGCTTTGGGGATCAGGCCCGCGACCAGCAGGGTGTGGTAGCCGGCCATGGCCAGACCGCCCAATGCCAGGGCCAGGGCATAGACAGCGCCCCGGCGGTCATCGGTGAAACAGGCGATGCCCAGAACGATGGCGATGGGGAACATGAAGATGCGCTGGTACCAGCACAGCACGCAGGGCGTCATGCCCATGACTTCACCGATAAAGAGCGCGCCCAGGGTGGCGGTGGTGGCCACCAGCCAGGCCAGCAGCAGCAGGGTCCAGGAGCGCATCATGGGGCGCTCCCTGAGGTTGCTTTGGTCGGGCGAAAGGACATCAGGATCCAGACCCCCACAGCGAGCACGATGAACACGTCGGCCAGGTTGAACGCTGGCCAGTGCAGACCACGCCAGTGCAAGTCGAGGAAGTCGGTGACGGCGCCACTGACCATGCGGTCAATCAGGTTGCCGCTGCCGCCGGCCACCAGCAGCGCACCCGCCACGCGTTCGAGTGGGTCCACCCGGCGCGCCAGACTGACGAATGTGATGGGAACGACCACCGCGAAACCGACGGCGATGAAGAACACCCGCTGCCAGCCACCCGCATCGGCCAGCAGCGAAAACGCGGCGCCGGTGTTGAGCACGTGGACTAGGTTGAACCAGGTGGTGACTTCGACGGCCGAGCCCAACGCGATGGTGCTGGCGAACCAGGCTTTGCTCAACTGGTCCAGTGCCAAAAGAAAGGCCACGGCGGTGAGCCAAGCCAGACGGGGACGATCCCGCGAGGGAAATGCAGACATGAAAAAGACCCTGAAAGAACGGACATCACCAGCCGCGAGGGCTGGCGCGTTTCACAGGGATCGGAGTCAGCGCTGGGCGCCGTCAAAAAAACCGAACCCTGGTCAGGCCAGGGTGGGCCACTGCGGCCGTTCGGGCCGCTCAACGAGAAGGACTTCGGTCCAGAGGCTGGCCACCATGTGCAAGCGGGTGGCCTCGTCGCTCGAGACAAAGGGCGCGCAGACCGGCAGGGCCAAAGCGCCGGAGTGACAGCTCCCGCAGTGGGAGTGCTGCGCATAGGACTCGCCGAGGTGGTCATCGGTGTTGGCCAGCGCAGGCGGGACTGTCAGAGTAGCATGCGCCGAAGCACAGAGCTCATGCACACAAGGCTCGTGCTCGGCCGCTCCCGCCCATTGCAGGGGCAGGCAGAACAGCATCAAGAGGGTGAGCAGAACGAGGCGCATTGAGAAGGGATTTTACGGCGCTGGCGCTGGATGGGATGCTCAGACCTGGTTGGCCTCAGGTTGTTCAGCTGTCAGGTGAGGACTGGAACTGGCGAATGGTGGCCCAAAGTTTCGGGGTCACCTTCATGAGCTGGAACGCACTGATGTTTGCGCGACCGGGGTTGCCCAGCGGCAGACGGCCAAGAAGATGCCCAAGAGGCACCAGGAGCAGCCTCAGGAATTGCCCGCTCAGCTCGGAACGGTCGCGCGTCCGCCAGGCGAGCCCCAGCATGCACCAGTGAGAGCGTGCATGCGGGAGCAAACGCGTCTGCCCCAGGACATGCATGGCTTCGAGCAGGTGCCAGGCTTGAGCAACATCGTGATGATCAAGGCGCTGGTAAGCCTGTGACAGCCGCTCGAAGGTGTGCGCGTCGAACGCCACCGTCGCCACGGACTCAATGGGCGTGGCCATGGTGGTCATGCCCGTGGTCGCTGGCATCTGTGGTTCCAAGTTCTCCCCTGGCCTGACGCAACACCTGCCAGCCGGCGTGAAGGGCGAGCAACGCCATCAGGCTGGCCACTATCAGGTCTGGCCATGCTTTCCCGGTTCCGAACACCCCCAATGCGGCCAGAAACACCGCCACATTGCCGATCGCGTCGTTGCGCGAGCACAGCCAGACGCTGCGCATGTTGGCGTCGCCTTCGCGGAAGGTGTAGAGCATCCAGGCCACACCCAAGTTGGCGGCCAGTGCCATGAGGGCCACCACGCCCATGGTGGGCGCGTCTGGCGTACCCCCGTTCCAGATCGACCAGATGGCCTGACCCAGGACAAACACCCCAAAGCCCATCATGCTGACCGCCTTGAGCATGGCGGCACGCGCGCGCCAAGCCAGGGCCGACGCCAGCACCGCCAGCGACACGCCGTAGTTCAGCGCGTCACCCGCAAAATCGATGGCGTCGGCGATGAGGGACAAGGAGCCCGACGTGAACCCTGCCGACAGTTCAACAGCGAACATCGCGGCATTCACCGCCAGAGCGATCCACAACACCCGGCGGTAGCGGGTAAGGTTGGCAATCTGGGCGGGCTTGGGGGTTTCGTGCTCACAGCAATGGGCGGACATGGGAACTCCTACAGGTACAGAATGAGGGTATTGAAAACCCTGAAGCGGCTCCAGAGTCAAGTCTTCACCTCAAACGACCTGAAAGACCTCATGCGCATCAAAGAACTGGCACAGGCCACTGGCGTGGATGTTGAAACCATCCGCTACTACGAGAAGCAAAGCCTGCTGCCAGCACCGGCGCGGCAGGACAACGGCTACCGCGACTACACCGATGCTCACCTGGAACAGTTGGCCTTCATCCGGCACTGCCGAGCGCTGGAGATGCCGCTGGCCGACATCCGCCGACTGCTGAGTGCGCTGGATGCACCGAGCGAGCCGCACCCGGACGTGGATCACCTGGTGCAAGAACAGATCGAGCGGGTGCGTGCAAGGCTCAAGAGCATGCGAGCGCTGGAGAAGCAGCTGTTGCTGCTCAAGGCCAGTTGCGGGCGTTGTGACGACAACGGGGCCGATTGCGGCATCCTCAAGGAGTTGGTGGCTGCCGCGCACGGCGAGGCCTGTGCATGCCATGCCCATCTTGCGCATTGACCGACCATGAATACCTTTTTGCTTTACGTCGCTACCGCATTGGCCGAGATCGTTGGCTGCTATCTGCCCTGGCTGTGGCTTCGCCAAAGCGGCTCAGCGTGGTTGCTGCTGCCGGCCGCAGCCAGTCTCGCACTGTTCGCTTGGCTGTTGACTTTGCATGATGCAGCTTCGGGCCGCGTTTACGCAGCCTATGGCGGCGTGTATATCGGTGCAGCCATCGCGTGGTTGTGGGCGGTGGATGGCGTCCGGCCTTCAGCCTGGGATGTAACCGGTGCGGCAGTAGCCTTATTGGGTATGGGGATCATTGCGTTCCAGCCACGCTGATCGTTTCGGCGCATGGTCGGTCCATCCTTCAGACCAGCCGACCAACTGTTGCTTGAGGGCCTCTTCGTCGAATGGCTGCTTGCTGGCTCATACAACATTGGCGCGACATGAAGGAATGTCTGGGGCTAGCCTACAGAAGTCCGTAGAGACGGGCTATGCGGACGGCTGACCGCCGGTCAGGCGCCCCCAGCTTGGCATTGAGCCGCTGAAACCGGCAGTCGATGGTTTTGGCTTCCAGATTCATGGCAGCGCCGATGACTTTGCTGCTGTGGCCAGCGGCCTCATGACGCAAGAGGGACAGGTCCGCTTCCGTAAGGTGCCCCCCTTGTAGCAGCTCTTCTCGCATGGATCGTGCGATCCAGTGATGCAACTCCATGGCGAGCGCACGCGCCAGCACCCGCACCTTGGGGTAGCTTTCGCCGTCTAAATGGCTGGGGTCAACTGATCCCAGGCACAAAACGCCCACCCGGGAGAGGCCTACGGGGCTGGGAGCAGGTGCAATCAGGGTGGGAGTGAAGCCATGCTGTGCCGCTGCGTTGGTGAAATCAATTTCTTGGTTCGATGAGCAGGCCAAGTCGCTGGAGCGGATCGGCTCCGCGTTGCTCGATGCATACCGCAACCAGGGGTCGTGTTCGAACCATCGGTGAGCCGCGTATGCAGCCGCCCATGACGGGTCGCAGGCCCACATCGACCGAAAGGAGGTTTGGGTCGCATCATCCCGAAGGCAACTCAGGAAGACACCCGCGTCAGCACCCAGACCAACAACAACTTCGTGAAAGAGCAACAGCACCTCGCCTGAAGACCTGACATCTGCGATCAGCGGCAGGAGCTGCAAAACACGAACGTCCTCCACGCAGCCCCAGCTGTGCGAGGCGTACTTGTTGCGTTCAGAACTTGGCTCTGAATGCCGCATGGCCTTCGCGCACCAGCTTGTTGAACAGTAGTCCGTCTTCAAACCGAAGGGGCTCAACCGCGCACCAGAAGTCGAAGCTCTTCTCGTCACGAAACACCATCATCTGTACCAACCGTATGCTCGCACCTTGACGCTGGGTGCGCTCCATCAGCAAACCGTAGTTGGTTGTGCGCAGCAGAAAGGTCACGGCGCCATCGGCGGACACGAGCAACGAATCATTACCCGTAGAAATTGCAGTATTGCGGCCAGCAGCCAACGCAGTCGACTCAGCGCGTTTCGTAACTAGCGCCGAGCGCTTGGCGCCCAGCGCGCGAGCGGGTGCATCGATGGGGTCAATGCGGCGTTTGAACGTGGGTCTGGTCAACACGGAAGGTGCTGACGTCAGCACCACGGGATTCTGAAAGTTCCTCATCCCCACTCCTGCAGATCTGGTTGACCGACAGGCCGCGCAGCGCTGTTGCCGCGTGACCCACACATCAAGTCTCAACTGACTGGATAGAGGGGAGGGTAGACAAGCGCATCGCGCGATGTCAAAGGAATTTCGGGGAGGGCGACCAAATCTGCAGCTGGGTCAGTTGCGCTAAACGACGAGAACCCGGTGCACCCAGCGAGTCAAATCACTGCTGGTGCGCTGCTTTGGCTCAATGCCTCCAGCAACAAAACCGCTTCGTCGGCCCGATTCACAGGGATGAATAGGTGATCGTGGTGGAAGGCTGCGACCGCGTTGCAGGGGATGCTCGCTTTGGCCAAGGTCGTGGAGATCATGGCCAGGAAGCCGATGGCCTCCAGTGACGAGTGCACGGTGAGCGTGATGAGTTTGGCCTCGAAAATGAAGGGCACTTTGGCCCGAACGGCTTGAGAGCGTTCCACAATGGCCGTCAACCCTTCTGACTCCCTGAAAGTGCAGATGGGAGAGAAGTCAGCAGGGAGTCGATGATCCTGGAAGGTGCAGTAGACGTAGGTCTCTGGCCGAAGGTCAGGGGCCATCATTTTCTGCAGCCGAACTTGGTCTTTTTCTCCGCTCATCCGATGTCCTCCTGCACAGGTCAATGATGTTGGCTTTCGGAGTCGATTATGGGCGGGTGGTGTTCGTTCGGCGCGTGCACAAGTGCGCAGGTACGTCGCTGAATGGGTCGGTTTAGCTGAATTGACGCGCCGCCAAAGTTCCTAAACCGTGGCGCTCAACCGGAATCTGCTGCTACCGTCTGGCGCAGCCCGGCACAGACTCCCGCCATCCACTGCTTTGACTGCCGGGCACCACACGGCAAAGCACAGTGAGAAGGAGTGTCCACATGGCACCGACTTCCGAAATCCTCGCGGACATGGCCGACCTTCGCAACCAGCTGAGGCAGCAGCGTAGTCCGTACAGCGAGTTGTTCAAGCTGCGTCCCTGGCAAGTGCTGCTCGATATTGCGTTCGATTGGGCGTTGATCCTCGCCGCAGTCGCTGCGGTCGTGTGGCTCGATGCAGTGCTTGCGCCGTTGTCCGTGCTGGTGATTTCCAATCGGCAACGGGCACTTGGCAACATTCTTCACGACGCGGGTCACCGGAACATCTGTAGAAACAAGCATAGGAACGACTTCATCGCCCGGGTGCTGGTGGCGCCACTGCTGTTCGCCAGTCTCTCCCGGTATCGGGAGACACACTTCCAGCACCACTTGGAGTTGGGCCGCACGCAAGGTGACCCTGACCTGATTCTGGGGCAGGATCAACTGCCATCTTTCTGGATGGTCAGCTACGCCAGGTGCTTGCTGCCGTGGCACACTTGGCTGGGCTCACTGGGCGGTCATCTGTTCGCGCGGGAGGTCAGCTTGCGGAGCAAGGCCTTCATCATCGGATGGTGGACGAGTCTTGTTGGAGTGCTCGCCATGTTGGGTAGTGGCGATTTTGCGTTGGCTTTTGTGGGGCTGTGGTTGCTCTCGCGAGCCACGCTTTTTCATTGCATCACCACTTTTCGCGAGATGTGCGATCACTTCGGGCTGCTCCCGGGTGGGGTGTTTGGCTTCACCCGTGACATGGTCTGTCACGGACCCTGGCGCTGGATCATCCATCCGCGCAATAACGGCTACCACCTCACCCACCATCTGTTGCCAGCAGTTCCGTACTACCGACTTCCGGAAGCTCACACACTGCTAAGTCGGTTGCCCATGTTCGAGGATCGGGCACACATTTGCCGCGCTTACTTCCGCACAAGGAATGCGGTAACAACCGAGTGGCAGAGCAGGGGGGCGACGTGATAGATCGCGTCCTGAACAGCATCCAGATCGCGGCGTTGTTGGTGTCAGCCAGCTACGGCATCGGCTTCTTGTTCGGTTCTGGAGAACTGGCCCTGGCACACGGGATGGCCGGAAGCATCTACGGAGTCGCCACCGGGTTAGGCATGCTGGCACTCGCACTGGTGGCCAAGCCTTTGTGGAAGTCTGGGTTGTCAGTATGGGAGTTGTTTGGGCAAGCCTACGGCGCGCAAATGCGTGGCCTGGTCGCTACGCTGTCCCTGCTTTGGATGGCAGGTGTGCTCGCCGCACAGATTCATGGCGGTGTGGCTGTCGCTCGCTTGCTGGGAGTGCCAGATCCGTATGGACTGATCATCGTGCTGGGGCTGATCTACGCCGCAGCACAAATGAGCCTTCACATCGCTTCGGGAGTGTTCGCCGGATGCCTCCTGTTGAGCGGAGTGGTTCTCGTGTACACCCTTGTCACTGCAGATGGGCTGGCACTCTACCTGGATGCAATGCCTAGATTTGTGGAGGACTTGGATACCTTCAGTCCGCCCCAACTGGGTACCATGTTGCTCGCTGTTGGCCTCCTGGTCGTCACGGGAGCCGACTACCACCAGTTCGTGATGTCTGGTCGATCGGCCCGAAGCGCTGTGATTGGATGCGTCACCGCCGGAGTGGTGCTGATTCTGATTGGGTTCTTGCCGGCGGCCGTTGTGGTGGCAATGCAGTCGGGCGGTGTGTTGGTGGATATGCCAGATGGCAAGCAAGTCATCCCTTGGGTGTTGTCCCAAGCGTTGGGCAATCTTGCGTGGGGACTTGAGGCTGCCATGTTGGCAGCACTCTCGCTTGCTGCGCTGGGTTCGGGCGCGGCGATTCTGCGAGCGATGTCCTCAGCCATGAGCACGACCCAGTCAGCCAAACACCGACCAAGGCTTGCGTCGGCTGTATCTCTCATCATCGGGGCTGCGCTTGCCTCGCGAGATCAGGGCATCGTCGAAACCATGGTGTCGGTCAACATCATTTATCTGGCCAGCGTCGGCGTCTGCTTTGTTGCCCTGCTTGGAGACATCAGCCTGACTCCTCAACGTGCCAGGGCCACCATGGTCACGGGGGGTGTCGTGTCTGGATGCGTATATGCGGCCAGTTGGCTAGGCCTGTGGGCACCGCAGCCTGACGCGCTCTCGCTGATAGCCGGACTTGCTGCATCAATGGGAGTTGCAGTCGGCTTTGGAGTTGTTGCCAGCCACAGCCGCACTGACGTGACGAAGTCTTGATGCTGAGTCGCCCGAACCTGCAACCAGGACCACCGGCGCATCGACTGCGCGTGAAACCAGTTCGCGGTGAGCCACTTTGACTATCAACGCAGTCACGTCGTGGGCCAATGGCGGTTCGAGTTCCCAATGGTGCCAGTACAGATCGACCATGACGCTGTGGTTGGGGCACAGGTCCAGGAGCCGTCCGCTGTCCATCAACGCTTGGGCCTGGGTGCTTGGGATCAGGCCATAGCCCGCGCCCATAGCCACACCCTCCAGCAAAGCCACCGGTGAAGGCAAAAAGTGTTTCGAATACCGGTCAATCGAAAACCCGAATCGGCTCTTCAGGAACTCGTCATGCAGGGAATCTTTTCGGTTGAAGAGGACAGCAGGGGCGGTGAGAACCGATGGAACAGTCAATCCGTCTGGAAAGGCACTTGCCGCGAATTGAGGCGTTGCATAACAGCGGTACTCCATGGCTCCCAGGCATTCGGCCGCGAAACCGTCTGCTGCCTTGGCACTTGTCGAGATGCACCCGATGACTTCGCCGCGAGACAGTAACTGCGAAGTGTGATCCTGGTCATCTGCGACAACTTCTAGTGCGACCAGCTGGCTCAGCAGAAGTTCTTTCAAAACCTCTGGAAACCAAGTGGCCAATGAATCGGCATTCACCGCGATGGACAGCGGAATAGGGGCGTGGAGTTTTGGCTGTGGCGCCAGCGCCTGCAAGGCGGCCCCCTCCATAACCCTGAGTGCCTTTACGTGCCGCAGCAGAACTTCACCTGCTGGGGTGGGTGAAACTGGCCGATCCCGAAGCACCAGAACCGTAGATAGCGATTCTTCCAGCGCCTTGATTCGTTGGGATACGGCGCCCCGTGTGATGCTCAGTGCAGTCGCCGCTTTTTCAAAGCTCTGCTGCTCAATCACCACAGCAAAAGTTTCCAACTGATCACGATCCAGCATGGGTATCTCCCGATGTCTGGCTGACGCGGTTGCCAACCTGCGCTATTTAGTTGGTCAAGCGGAAAATGTGTCGATGGTTTTCATGTATCAATCGCTTCCGATAAGTTACAAGCGGTATCGAGTGTTTTCCGATTCAAGGAGGTGAGAAATATTTCTGGAAGACAAAAATTACACGTGGTTGCCGTGCGTAATTAATCGCTTGAAGGAATGTGGCATCCTTTAAAGATCAGAAAAGGAGGTGGCCTATGTGGCTGCTGGTTGCTCGCGAACCGAGTCAAAATGCCCCCCAATGGGCTGGTAGAAGGAGCCTCGCTGCGTTGGACGCGGTTGCTTGGCCCGTGGCCACCGTACTCTTGATTTCCCTTTCGCACCTGCAACTCGGAGTCATAGGACCAGTTTTGATGGCGGCAACTCTGTTGCTGTCAGTTTGCCGGCTTCGCCGAGCCATCTGGCTGAACCAGCGTTACCGCTTCACCACTTGGCGATGGGGTGGTATGGTTCTCAGTCTGATGTTAGTTGGGGCTGTCCTGAAGCTGAGCATCTGAACGATGCAGCAAGCGTGGAACAGCGATGCCAAACCTCGCTGGATCGTGCAGCCACTCAAGCGTGTTGCGCCAGATCTTTCGGCGCCATGGCCTAGGCTGCACCCAGGGGAATGCGTATCGGGTGCGATAGATGCCAGAGGCATTCTGTCCCAGCACGATCATGAGCATATCGGCGCGCTTGGCATCTGAATCGTGGATGACCAGGTCACCTGGCTTCCAATGCGTAGTGTTCGGCTCGTGAATCAGGCCCACGTCTTGACCCACTTCGAATCGATCAGTGGGGCACGGTGGGCCGAGTCTGGCTCCAAGAATCAATATCAGCTCTTCGCCACGCCACGGCGCGCGGAGCAAGCCGCACCGGGCTGGGAAACTCATGGCTCGCCATCAAGCGATAAATCGTTGAGCGACCAAGACCAGTGATCTTCATTACCATGCGCATACGCAAGAGCACAGCCACTGGTGGGTCGATCTGATCAGCAGAGGGGTGGAAGCGGAGGTGGTGCACGATGCGTCTCCCGGTTGAAGCAACGCCTTCACTGTGAGACCAATAGGCTTCAGCCGCCTTGCTGGATTCACTTCTAAATCGTGCATCAGTGTCCAACGATCCGTGTGAGCCGAACAGGTCAGAGTCAAGGAGGTTTGTGATACCGTCGTCCCACCCTTGAGTACCGTCGTCTCCTACCGGAATGAGCATCCGATACCGTCATCGCGCTACAGAACATGCCACTTTCGCATTCCAATCGCTGCTGCGAACCATCAATGAATGAAAGCGAGAGCAATGTACCCCGGGAAGGGCTCTCGAACGTGACGGTAGATCTGTCGGTCGCGGGCCTGTTCTCGCCCGGCAAACAGTGCTCTTTTCCTCTGAGACGCGGCCGACTGTTGACAATAGAGTGGGAATGATGCCTGCACAGGAACTGTACAAATAGACAGTATTTGTGCAGAATGGGTGCCTCTCAATTGCAGCCCAAGGAGGTGTTGCATGAGTACCCTACACAACCTGTACTTGATGTTGCACCCGCCCCTGGCCATCACACAAGACATTGGCCGTTTGCAACGGTTGCTGAACCGCTCGTACCACGGACCTTCCAAGCCCATGGCCGCAGAGCGGCTGCACACCACACTGGTGCCGCTGGGATCGTACGAGCATCAAATTCCTCGCGAGGTCGTGGCACTGGCCCTGCTGGCTGGGTCGTTGTTGGACACCGCACCATTTCGCGTCTGTTTTGACACGCTGCAGTCGCGCGGCCCTCACAGTGAAATCGGCACTGTCGAGCTGGCGGGACATGGCACTGGCGTGCGACCGTTGTACCGTCTTCGACGGGAGCTGGTCGCGGCTCTGCTTTCGGTCGGATGGCCCGAGGCTTGGATACGGCCCAGCTTCTATCCGCACATCACGGTGGATTACGAGCGCGTCCCCGTCGGTGTCCGGCGCGTCGAGCCATTGGCCTGGGATGTGACCGAGGTGAGGCTCGTGGACAGCCTCTACGGGCAGGGGCGCCACGAGGTGCTGGCAAGCTGGCCGCTGCAGGACCGGCAGCCGTCGCTGTTCGATTGACGACCGAGGCCAAAGGGTGCGGGACAATGGCGGCATGAACGATGCCGACTACATGGGCCTGGCCCTCCTGGAAGCCGAGCTTGCACGCGCTGCAGGCGAGGTGCCGGTAGGAGCGGTGGTGGTGCATCAGGGACGAGTGGTGGGTGTGGGGCGCAACGCACCGATCACCGCACTGGATCCCACCGCCCATGCAGAGATCGTCGCGCTGCGCGCGGCCGCGCAGGCACTGGGCAACTACCGCTTGGACGACTGTGAGCTGTTCGTGACGCTGGAGCCCTGCGCCATGTGCAGTGGTGCCCTGCTGCATGCGCGCCTGAAGCGGGTGGTGTACGGTGCCCGTGATCCAAAGACGGGAGCGGCCGGCTCGGTGGTGGACCTGTTCGGGAACCTGCAGCTGAACCATCAGACGGTGGTGCAGGGGGGCGTGAGAGCGGCGGAGTGCGGGGGCCTGCTCAGCCATTTCTTCAAGGCCCGCCGCGACCAGCAGCGCCGAGTGGTCCATCCCTTGCGGGACGATGCGCTGCGCACGCCCGAACGGCTTTTCGACGGTTTGCCCGGATACCCCTGGGCGCCCCACTATGTGAGTGATCTGCCATCGCTGGACGGCCTTCGCCTTCACTATCTTGACGAAGGTCCACGGGACGCGCCCCGCACCTGGGTCTGCCTGCACGGCAATCCGGCGTGGAGCTATCTGTACCGCAAGATGATTCCCGTCTTCGTGGCGGCAGGGGATCGTGTGGTGGCTCCCGACCTGATCGGCTTTGGCAAGAGCGACAAGCCCAAGAAGGACACGTTCCACCACTTCGACTGGCACCGTGAGGTGCTGTTGGAACTCATCGAACGACTGGATCTGCGCAATGTCGTGCTGGTGGTCCAGGATTGGGGCGGTCTGCTGGGTCTGACCTTGCCAATGGTCGCTCCGCACCGATACGCCGGGGTGCTGATCATGAACACCATGCTTGCCACTGGCGACCAGGCGCTGTCGGCCGGGTTCCTGGCGTGGCGGAAGATGTGTGCGGACAAGCCGTTGTTCGACGTCGGACGTCTTTTTGCACGCGGCAATCCGCACATGGAAGCCGCCGAGTGCGCGGCCTACAACGCACCCTTTCCCGATGCGGGCCACCGCGCGGCGCTGCGGGCCTTTCCCGCCATGGTGCCTGAGCACGCCGACGATGAGGGAGCGCCGATCACGCGCGAGGCGCGGCGGTTCTGGCGCGAGCACTGGCAGGGCCGGACACTCATGGTGATCGGTGCGCGCGACCCGGTGCTGGGAGAACCGGTCATGCAGGAGCTGGCCCGTAACATCCGGGGCTGCCCGCCGCCCTGGACATTGCCCGATGCCGGACATTTTGTGCAGGAGCACGGTGAGCAGATCGCCCGCGCCGCCTGCCGGCACTTTTCCATCGCCCCCGATTCATTCAACGAGCCATGAGCCACATCTACATTTACTCCCCATCCAGTGCCGTGCGTGACAAGGCCGCCTTCCGCCGTGGGGTGAAACGGCTGCAGCAGCTCGGCCACGAGGTTGAGATTGACGAGGCGGCGCTCAGCAGCCACATGCGCTTCGCAGGCGACGATGCAACCCGCGTGGCGGCCGTCGGGCGGGCCGCCGCCAGCGGTGCGGACGTGGCGCTGATTTCGCGAGGAGGATACGGGCTCACGCGCATCCTGCCGGAACTGCCTTACAAGCAGTTGGCCAAGGCCATCGACAAGGGAACGCAGTTTGTCGGACTGAGCGACTTTACGGCGCTGCAGTGCGCGCTGATGGCCAAGACCGGGGCGGTGACCTGGGCGGGGCCTGCAGTGGGCGAAGATTTTGGTGCCGAGGCGCCCGACGACATCATGGAAGCGTGTTTCGATGACCTGCTCGACGGCCAGGGGGAAGGTGCCGGCTGGGTTCTTCCCAAAAAAGACCTGCCCGGTTTGCCGGTGGCCCCCAGCGACGAATCCGCATCACTTCATCTTCGCAAGGCCATGCTCTGGGGCGGCAACCTGTCGGTGTTGTGTTCGCTGGTCGGCACGCCCTGGCTCCCCGAAGTGAAGGGAGGGGTGCTGTTTCTGGAGGACGTTAACGAGCATCCCTACCGCATTGAGCGACAGCTCACTCAGTTGCTGCACGCGGGCGTCCTGGGGCGCCAGAAGCTGGTCGTTCTGGGCAGTTTCAACCGGTTCAAGACGGTTCCGCACGACCGCGGGTTCAAGCTGCAGACGGTGGTGGACTGGGTGCGGAGCCAGACCCGGACGCCCGTGCTGACGGGGCTGCCGTTCGGGCATGTGCCCACCAAGGTGTTGTTGCCGGTGGGCCGGGACGTGGAGGTGATGGTGCAGGGGTGTGAAGCTCTGCTGTTCTGGGGTTGAGGGGATTGCTCGCTGGCGCTTCAGCGCGCCGAGCGGGTGGATTCCATGAGGCCTTTGGGCAGGAGGCCGTTGAACACCGGTGTCACGCTGCGCACGAGATCGACCGCGCGAGCTTCCCCGTGCAGCCGGCTCAGCACGGCCACCATCTCGGCACGCGCGTACCAGAGGGCGTGCACATCGTGCACATACATGAGGCGGTGTTTGAGCCGGGGATTGGCTTGTGCTCCTGCTTCACCCAGAACCGCAAGCATGGCCTGGCGCACCGGTTCCAGCGACTCCGGCGAGTGCTTTCGCACCTCGTTGCCCAGCAAGGCGGAGATGCTGTGGCGGATGGTGGGTTTGATCCAGCGCATTTGCGATCCCAACGATAGGAAGTTATGGGCGCAGGATAAGTCCGCCAGGCCCAAGGGAGCAAGTTCTGTAACTTGATGAAAGTCAAGAAAACAACAGCCAAATCAAGCGTTTAGAAAGACTGTTTAAGATATTGCGTGTACAGGTCAGGTGACGACGCCTGCAATTGCTTCGGAAAGTGTTCAATGGCGGCGGGTTTGTTTAGGTCCTTTGGACTCAACCTTGTGGATACTCCCAATAGCGGCATTGGGCGACGTCAATTCCGGAGCTCAAGCGGCAGAATGTGTGATAAACCACACACCCTGTTACCGTCTGCCGGGCTGTCCTGGCGGCGGAGGACTCTTGCAGCGCACGGCCTCTCCCAGACCGACTTCCACTCATTTCCATGGCCGAACTGACGATTGCCTTCGTGGACCTGACCGGCAGCGTCTCGGTGTTTGAAACACTGGGCAACGACCGCGCCGCCAAGGCGGTGACCAAGCTGACCCAATGGATCGGTGCCATGGGCCTGGAGCACAACGGCAAGGTCGTCAAGATGCTCGGCGATGGCGTGCTGCTGTCGTTCACCAACAACCGGCTGGCCGTCGAGTGCATGAGCACCATCCAGCAGGAGCACTCGCAAAGGGTGGCCCAGTGGCCGAACCGCCTCAAGCTGATGATGCAGATCGGCATGGCGCGGGGACAGGTCGTGCAAGTCGACGGCGACTGCTTCGGCGACGCGGTCAACGTGGCATCCCGTCTGAGCGATCTGGCCGGCCCGGAGCAGATACTGGCCAACGACATGGTGATCCGCAAACTGGGCAAGGGACAGCACGTGCGCAGCCGCAGTCTGGGGCCGATCCGCATCAAGGGGCGCGTCGAGCCGGCGGAGGTCTTTCGCATCGAGTGGCAGACCGAGATGCTGTCTGAGTTTCTGACGCTTCCGGCCGATCTGCACGCTCTGCGCAAGACCACCGAATCGGTGTTCGGTGGCATCGAGCTGGGCTGGCTGGACGCCAGCCAGTCGTTCAATCTCACGGACCTGCCGCTGAAGATCGGCCGGGTGCCCGAGGCCGATTTTGTGGTGAACGATCCGCGGGTCTCGCGGATGCACGCCTCCATCGACATCCGCTCAGGCAACTATCTGCTGGAAGACACCAGCAGCTACGGCACCTGGGTGCGCTTTGCCGGCGCCGAGAACGCGATAGCGCTGAGGCGGCAGGAATGTCTGCTGCACAGCGACGGCGAGTTCTCGATGGGCGCGCCGTTCACCGACATCAGCGCACCCACAGTGAGCTTCCGTCTGGTGGACGGCCAGATGGTGCTCGGGCACGGTCGCGCCCGCGTCTGAGTCGTTCGCCCTGACGGCTGCATCGGCGGTCCGTCGCCGCTACCATCGCACCACCCTTGGAGGTCCTGATGCGCTGGTTGAGCCGTACTTTCGTTCTGTTGCTGTTGCTGGTCCTGCTCGGTGTGGCTGGGCTGGCGATTTACGCCTGGAGGAGCCTGCCCCAGATGGACGGAGAGCTCCGTCTCCCGGGGTTGCACGGGCCAGTGCAGGTGCAACGCGACAGCAGCGATGTGGCCCACATCCTCGCCGTCGACCCCCGGGACGCGTGGATGGCCATGGGCTATGTGCATGCGCAAGAGCGCGGATGGCAGCTGGAGTTCAACCGCCGCCTGATGCGCGGACGTCTGTCCGAGGTATTTGGCCGCTCCACGCTGGAGACCGACCTGCTCATGCGCACGCTGGGCATCCGCCAGGCCGCTCAGACACAGATGGCAGGCATGAGTGAAGAGGGGCGGGCGGCGCTGAAGGCCTACAGCGATGGCGTGAACGCTTTCTTCGCCGAACGCGGGCAGGCCCTGTCGCCGGAGTTCCAGATCCTGCGCATCGATCCTCGTGACGAAGCTGCGGCAGGGCGCTATTGGGAGCCGGAAGACAGCGCTGGCTGGGCCCTCATGATGGCGCTGGACCTGGGTGGCAATTGGGGCAACGAGTTGGCCCGCCTGTCCGCACTGCAGGTGCTGGACACTCCTGCGCTGTGGCAGCTGTTTCCGCCGTATCCGGGCGAAGCCCCTGCAGCCTCGGCCGATCTGGCAGAGCTGTACCGGGCGCTGCGAGTGTTTCCGGCCACAGAGGGCAAACAGTCTCGCGCCATCCACTCCGGGCCAACGGTGGATGCGCTGGCCCAGGGCGTGGTCGAGTGGACCCGATCGTTGGGTGAGGTGGAGGGCAAAGGATCGAACAACTGGGTGGTGTCGGGCGCGCGCAGTGCCAGCGGCAAGCCGCTGCTGGCCAACGACCCCCACCTGGGCCTCAGCGCGCCGGCGATCTGGTACTTCGCCCGCCTGCAGGCGCCCGACGTGCCCGGCCTCAAAGGCATGGACGTGATCGGCGCCACGCTGCCGGGCACGCCCTTCGTGGTGCTGGGGCGTACGCCCGACGTGGCCTGGGGCTTCACCAACACGGGGCCCGACGTGCAGGACCTGTATCTGGAGCAGTTGGATCCCAGTGACCCGACCCGCTACCGCATGCCGGCGCCCGCAGGACAGGAGGCGTGGGCGCGGTTTGACGAACGTGTTGAAACCATTCGCGTCAAAGGCGAGCCCGACGTGGTCCACACGGTGCGCACCAGCCGGCACGGCCCCGTGCTCAGCGACGCGCCGGGCCGTGCGCGCGACCTCATCGACACTGGGCGCTTCGCGCTGGCGCTGCGCTGGACCGCGCTGGAGGCGGACAACCGCAACGTGGACGCCACCCTGGCCTCCAACCGCGCACGTTCGGTCGACGACCTGGTGGAAGCTTTCCGCCACTTCCATGCGCCGATGCAGAACGCGGTCATGGCCGACCGCAGCGGGCGCATCGCGTTCAAGGCCGTGGGCAAGGTGCCACTGCGTTCCCCGGACAACCGTATTCGCGGCGTGGCCCCGTCGCCGGGCTGGGATGCGCGCTACGACTGGACAGGCTACCTCCCGTACGAAGACACCCCGCAGGACGATGGCGCCAAGGGCTGGATCGCCACGGCCAACCAGCGCATCCACGCGGCCGACTACCCGCATTTCCTCACCCAGGACTGGGCGGCGCCGTACCGCCAGGAACGCATTGAGGCGCTGCTGGCGCGGACGGAGAAGCACGACGCGGCCAGCTTCCGCGCCATGCATGGCGATCTGCATTCGGAGGCCACGCTGCGCCTGCTGCCGCACCTGAGCAAGACCGCATCCAGCCACCTGCTCGCCGCTGCGGCGCAGGCTTCGCTCAAGGACTTCAAGGGCGACATGGGCGCCGACGCCGCCGCGCCGCTGATCTACAGCGTCTGGGTCGACGAGTTCACCCGCGGGGTCGTCGGCCAGCGGCTGGGTGTGGAGCGGTTCGAGAAGCTCTACGGCAAGCGCCTCTTCCGCAACGCGGTGGAAGGCATTCTGGAGCGCGACGACCGCGGCTGGTGCGGTCCGCAGGGCTGTGCAGCGGCCAGCTCCGCGGCGCTGGACCGAGCGCTGGACCGCATCAGTGCGCAGCAGGGGTCGGATGTGTCGCGCTGGCGCTGGGGCGCCGCCCATCCGGCGATTTCAGTGCACCGACCGTTCAGCAACGTTGGTGCGCTGGCGCCCATGTTCGAGGTTCGCAAGGAAACGGGCGGCGACCCGTTCACTGTCAATGTCGGCCAGTACCACCTGGACAAGGCCGATGCGCCTTTTGCCAACCGGCACGCGGCCAGCCTGCGCGCCATCTACGACCTGGCCGATCCGGAGAACTCCCTTTTCATCTACCAGACCGGGCAGAGCGGCAACGTACTCTCCAGCCGCTATCGCGACATGAGCGACACATGGGCTGCGGTGGATTACCGGCCGCTGAAAATGGCGCCGACACAGTGG
The DNA here is from genome assembly GCF_031020795.1 of Hydrogenophaga pseudoflava. Taxonomy (GTDB): domain Bacteria; phylum Pseudomonadota; class Gammaproteobacteria; order Burkholderiales; family Burkholderiaceae_C; genus Hydrogenophaga; species Hydrogenophaga pseudoflava_A. Next base: position 741,522 of record NZ_JAVHJP010000002.1, on the reverse strand, counting down.
CGCAGCCGCCTGGAACTCAAGCCCTGAGCGGGCCCGCCCGGTATCAGGCCGATTCGTTGAGGCTGCCGCCGCCCAGTGAGGCCAGGGCGGTGTCGTTGTAGCGCTTGCTGGCGGCCTCGGCCTGCGCACTGAGCTTGGCCACGTAGGCGTTCAGCTCGGTACTGGAGATGTCGCCGCTGCCATCGGTGTCGACGGTCTGCATCAGGGCCTGCAGCGACGCGTCCTCGGTGGCGGCCGCGTCCTCGGCGCTGGCGACCACCGTGGTGTCATCCGGCGTGCTGGCCGTGTGCACGGGGGCCGCCGTGACCGGTGTGGTGGAACCGCTGCCTCCGGCCGGCGCGGTGGCACCGTCCGATGCGATCTCCTGTGTGGTCGTGATCACCGTGGTGGTCTGCACCACCGTGGTTCCCGTGGCCGGGGTGATGCCGAATTCGGCCATCGAGATCTGGCCGTCGTTGTCGGCATCGAGCTCGGCGAACCGGGCCTCGTCGCCGCGCGACTGCACAAACGCCTGGGTGTTGGAGGCCGAGGAGAAGAGGTTTTGCAGCAAGGTCCCGACCTCGCTGCCGTTGAGTGCACCGTCCTTGTTGGCATCCAGCGAGGCGTACAGCTCGGACGCGCCCTTGCCCGCGTCCACGCCCAGCTTGCCGGCGACCTTTTCAAGTGCCGCCTGGAATTCGCTCTGGCTGACGCCACCGTCGCCATCGGCATCCATCTTCTTGTGCATCTTGTCCTGCAGGTAGCTGGACATTGCACCGCTCAGGGACGACAAGGTCTGTGACCAGGCGCTGGAGTTGCTGGTGTCGACGGTGCTCATGGAGAGTTTCCTTTCTGGCGGGTGGTTCCGGGATGCAGCAATGCTCTCGCATCCGGACCCCACAGAAACCCGCCAACAGCAGGACGGAAACCCCGCTGTTCGCCCGATTGGCGGACGTCGCCGCGACCTACTTGAGCTTGCCCGAAAGGAACTGGGACAGCCGCTCGGACGTGGGATTGACCAGCACCTCGCGCGGGTTGCCCTGTTCCTCGATGCGCCCCTGGTGCAGGAACAGCACGTGGTTGCTGACCTCGCGCGCAAAACCCATTTCGTGCGTCACCACCACCATGGTGCGGCCTTCCTCGGCGAGGGTTCGCATTACGCGCAGCACCTCGGTGACGAGTTCGGGGTCGAGCGCACTGGTGGGCTCGTCGAACAGCATCACCTCGGGCTCCATGGCCAGCGCGCGGGCTATTGCGACGCGTTGCTGCTGGCCACCCGACATGTGGGCCGGGTACTTGCCCTCGACGTCCCGCAGACCGACTTTTTCGAGGTACTTGCGTGCGGTGGCGACGGCCTCGTCCTTGCCCTTGCCGAGCACGTGCATCGGCGCCTCGATCACGTTCTCCAGCACGGTCAGGTGCGACCAGAGGTTGAAGTGCTGGAACACCATGGCCAGCTTGGCGCGCAGACGCTGCAGCTGCTTTTCGTCGGCGGCCTTGAGCATGCCGTCCTTGGCGGTGACCAGCTTGAGTTCCTCGCCGGCCACGACGATGCGGCCCTGCTGAGGGCGTTCGAGCAGGTTCATGCAGCGCAGAAAGGTGGACTTGCCCGAGCCGGATGAGCCGATGATGCTGATCACGTCGCCGGCCTTGGCCGTCAGGGAAATGCCCTTGAGCACCTCGTGTGAGCCGTAGCTCTTGCGGATGTCGATCGCTTCAAGTTTGGTGGTCATGGTGCGTGGGTCTGTCAGGGGCTCAGCAGGTTGCCGGAGCGGATCGGGGTGTGGCCGGCCACCCGGCAGAGCTCCATGCCCGTCGTGGCCCAGCGCAGGTTGTGGCGGGCGTAAACGATGCCTTCGATGCTGCTGCGGATCTCGGTTTCGCGTGGCGCCAGAGGGTCGATCACCCGTGCCAGCAGCTGGCCGGCGGCCACCCGCTCGCCAACTTGGGCGACAAAGTCGATCACGCCCGGGTGCGGGGCATGCGACGCTTCCGTACCGGCCAGCGGCGTCGGCTCACACTGTGGTTCGGGCAGGGCAGGGGCCGGTCCGGACATCACGCCGGCGTGGCGCAGGTAGCCGACGATGGCCCGGGCATCCTGTGTTGCGAAGGCGTCCGACACATCGGTCTGGCTGCGCAGCTCGACGGTGGTGCTGGCACAGCCCAGCGGGATCGGTGCGCGGTCGGCGAAATGCGCCTGCAGGCGCCACCACGGACCGGACAGCGCCTCGTCGAAGGAGATCGACGGGCCCGAGCCCCGGGCCCACAGCAGCGTCTGGGCACCGAGCAGGCGGGCCAGAGGCGCCATCAGGTCGAGCATGGGCTGCTCGACGTACATGTGAAGAATGGCTTCGAAGTCACAGTGCAGGTCCAGCACCACGTCGGCGTCGCAGGCCAGGCTCATCAGCACCCGGCGCAGGCTCTCCAGTTCGGTGCTCACCACCTGCTCGCCCAGCACCTCGTGCATGGCCGCCCGCACAATGTCCTTGTTGGTATCCCCGTCCGGTGTCAGCTTCGGCGCGATCCGGTCTTTGACCAGGTTGAAGAAGTCCGGGTAGTTCCGGTTGAAGTTCTCCATGGTCAGCAGTTCGAAGCGGCCGACCTGATGATGCATCAGACTCTGGTCCAGGCCGATCGGGTTGCTGACCGGCACCAGCACGACCTCGCCGGGAATCTCGCCGGCCGACTCGGCCGCCTCCAGCAGCCCCCGCAATTTGTGGGCGGTGAGCATGCCGGGCAGTTCGTCAGCGTGCAGGCTGGACTGGATGTAGGCCTTGCGTCCGTTGGCGCCCTGACCGAAGTGCAGGCTGGTGACCTGGCGCTGGGTACCCAGCGAAGGAGAGAGCAGGTGGTGGTGGAGCTGTCGCATCCGAGAAAGGAGAAAAACGAAATCAGTGCGTGCGCGGACGCAGATAGGCCAGGAAGCGCTTTTCCAGCAGCCGGAACACGTAGACCAGGGCGAAGGTCAGTATGAAGTACAGCACCGCCACCACGATGAAGGGCTGGAAGGCCAGGTAGTAGGTCTTGTAGATCGCGTACGCCGCGTTGGTCAGGTCGTACAGCGCGGGTACGACGCTGGCCAGCGAGGTGGCGTGCAGCATCATCACGACTTCGTTGGAGTAGCCGGGCAGGGTGCGGCGCAGGGCACTGGGCAGCACCAGGCGGAACATCATGTTCCACTTGCTGTAGCCGGCCGCCTGTGCGGCCTCGATCTCGCCGGCGGGTGTTTCCTTGATGGCGCCCGCCAGCATTTCCACCGTGTAGGCGCAGGTGTTGAGCGAAAACGCGGCCACAGCGCAGAAGAAGGGGTCCTTGAACAGCGTCCAGGGCCAGACCGTGTCCCACAGCGACTGCACCCATTCGAGTTGGGCGATGCCGTAGTAGATGAAATAGACCTGGATCAGCAGCGGTGTGCCGCGCACCACATAGGTGAACAGCCAGACCGGGGTCGACACCCAGCGGTTGCGCGAGACCCTCATCAGCGTCAGGGGCAGCGTGAGCAGGCCGCCCGCCAGCAGGCTGATGGCCAGCAACTCCATGGTCGCCAGGAAACCGGTCCAGTACAGCGCGAGGTTCTGCGGCTGAAAAATGATCGCGAACTTGTCCATCAGAACTCACCCCGCTTCACGCCCACGGAATAGCGGGCTTCGGCCTTGCGCAGCAGGATCAGGCTGACGGTGGAGATCAGAAGGTAGAGAAAGCCGGCGAAGGCCATGAAGATGATGGCGGCACCGGGAATGTCGCCGCGTGCGGCCGCACCAGCCTGCTTGGCCAGGTTGGTGATGTCGGCCAGGCCGATCACCGAGACGAGGGCGGTGGCCTTGAGCAGCACCAGCCAGTTGTTCGTGAAGCTGGGCAAGGCAAAGCGCACCATCTGTGGCAGCACCATGCGGCGGAAGGTGTAGAAGCGGCTCATGCCGTAGGCCCACCCGGCCTCCGATTGCCCTTTGGGCACGCTCATGATCGCGCCGCGGAAAGTCTCGGTCATGTAGGCGCCGTAGACGAAGCCGATGGTGAGCACGCCCGCCACGAAGGGGTTGATCTGCGGGCCGCTGCGGTAGCCCATGGCCTCGAAGATGTCGTTGATCAGGATCTGCCCGCCAAAGTACAGGAGCAGCATCCACACCAGGTCCGGGACACCCCGGATGACGGTGGAATAGATGTCGCCGAGCCAGTTGAGCCAGCGGTAGGGAGAGAGTTTGGCCGCCGCGCCGGCCAGGCCGAGCACGGCGGCGACAAGAAGGGCGCCCAGCGAGACGCCGAGGGTGACCAGCAGGCCCTGGAGGATCTGGATGAAATAGGTCGTCATCGGCGCTCGCGGTTCAGCTCAGCGGATCAGGAGCCCCAGATGTCCACGCCAGGGACGTGCTTCTCGGAGAGTTCTTTCCACTTGCCGTTGTCGCGGATGGCCTTGATGCCCGCGTCCAGCGCGTCGCGCAGGGCGGTGTCTTCCTTGCGGATGGCCACGCCGGCGCCGGCGCCAAAGTACTTGGCGTCGAACTCGACGGGAATGCGGCCACCGGCGCAGCTGTAGTCCTTGCCGTCCGGCGTGGACAGGAAGCCACCCTGGACTTCAACCACGTCGGCCACGGTGCCGTCCAGACGGCCGGACTTGATGTCCAGGTAGACCTGGTCCTGCGCATCGTACGGCACCACGGTGGCACCGGCGGTCTTGAGCTCACCCATGGCGTACTTTTCCTGGGTGGAGGCCTTCAGCACGCCCAGCTTCTTGCCCTTGAAGCCCGCGGCTTCGGCGCCCAGGTTCAGCGCGGTCTTGACGACCACGCAGGACGGCGTGTTGTAGTACTTGCCCGTGAAATCAACCGACTGCTTGCGCTCTTCGGTGATGGACATCGAGGAAATGATCGCGTCGTACTTCTTGGCCAGCAGACCGGGAATCATGCCGTCCCAGGCCTGCTCGACGAACACACACTTGCTCTTGAGTTCGTCGCACAGGGCTTTGGCCACGTCCACGTCGAAGCCGGCGGGCTCACCGGCGTCCGTCTTGTAGGTGAAGGGCTTGTAGGTGGGGTCGATGGCCACGCGGAGTTCGGGCCACTGGCTCGTGGTGGGGGCAGGAGCCGGCGCTGCCGCGGTGGGTGCAGGCGCAGCGGGTGCGGGGGCTTCGGTCTTGCCACAGCCCACCAGGGTGGCGGCACCGATCATGCTGAGAGTCAGAAACAGATGCTTCATGAACGTCCTTGAAAAGGTTGAATGGACCTGGCGGATTGGACTCCTGCCGGTGGGCAACATTGTAGGTGTGGGCAGTCCACTTGATGGATGCACCAAGCTGGTGTTTCCCCGGATGCAGGCGTTGGCCGTCTGTTGGGTTGAGCAACATTCAGGCCGAACTCAACAGCATGAACCACCCCGACCATTAACTTAACATAATATACATCGAGGAACATTTCAGGGCACGTTGCAACCGGAAACATTTATTACGTGGCGCCACGCAAACGGCCTCAAGTCAGCTTGGGAGCAACCGAACTGGAGTCATGAGCAAATCTGTGATGAATCGCACATCCCGGCTGAACCCTCGGTCCACCTGATTCACAACCGCCAAGGAAACATCATGCTGTCCACGTTTGAACACTACGTTGCCGCGCTCCTCGAATTCCTGGTGTTCTGGGCTTGCGTTCTTTCGCCGGTCGTAGCGTTCTGGCAGGTACTGGCATGGGCTGGCAGCCATCTGCCGGGCTGACACACAAGAAAAAACCCCGGCCAGTGGCTACTGACCGGGGTTTCGCCAAGTGACAAGGCGCTCAGTCTTCGACAAACGCCTCTTCGCGCTTCTTCTTCACCGACGGCATCAGCACCACGATCAGCAGGATGGCGGCCACCACCAGCAGGCTGGCCGACAGCGGACGGGTCACGAACACCGACCAGTCGCCGCGAGAGATCAGCAGCGCGCGCCGGAGGTATTCCTCCATCATGGGGCCCAGGATCAGGCCCAGTAGCAGCGGCGCGGGTTCACAACCGAGCTTGATGAAGCCGTAACCGATCAGGCCGAACAGCGCCACCATCCAGATGTCGAAGCTGTTGTTGTTGGTCGAGTAGACGCCGATGGCACAGAACAGCACGATGGCCGGAAACAGCCACTTGTAAGGCACGGTCAGCAGCTTGATCCAGATACCGATCAGTGGCAGGTTCAGGATCACCAGCATCAGGTTGCCGATCCACATCGATGCGATCAGGCCCCAGAACAGTTCGGGGTTGCTGGTCATGACCTGCGGGCCCGGCTGGATGTTGTGGATGGTCATGGCCCCGACCATCAGCGCCATCACGGCGTTGGGCGGAATGCCCAGCGTCAGCAGCGGGATGAACGAGGTCTGCGAGCCGGCGTTGTTCGCCGACTCGGGCGCCGCCACGCCGCGGATATTGCCTTGGCCGAACGGCACTTCACCCGGTTTGAGCTTGGTCTTCTTCTCGATGGTGTACGCCGTGAAGGCCGACAGCAGTGCACCACCACCGGGCAGAATGCCCAGCGCCGACCCGAGCGCGGTTCCGCGCAGCACGGCCGGGAACATGTTCTTGAAGTCCTCGGCGGTGGGCAGGATGCCCTGCACCTTGCCGGTGAACACCTCGCGCTTTTCGTCCGGATGCGACAGGTTCTGGATGATTTCACCGTAGCCGAAGATGCCCATGGCAATCGCCAGGAAGCTGATGCCGTCGGTCAGTTCGGGAATGTCGAAGCTGTAGCGTGCCACGCCCGAGTTCACGTCGGTACCAACCAGCCCCAGCAGCAGGCCCAGCACGATCATGGCCAGTGCCTTGACCAGCGAGCCAGAGGCCAGCACCACGGCACCGATCAGGCCCACGATCATCAGCGAGAAGTATTCCGCCGGGCCGAATTCGAGCGCGAGTTCGGTCAGCGGCGCGGCAAAACCAGCCAGGATCAGCGTGCCCACGCAGCCCGCAAAAAAGGAGCCCAGACCGGCCGCGGCCAGTGCGGGGCCGGCCCTGCCCTTGCGGGCCATCTGGTAACCGTCGATCACGGTCACCACGGACGACGATTCGCCCGGCAGGTTCACCAGAATGGCGGTGGTCGAGCCACCGTACTGCGCGCCGTAGTAAATGCCGGCCAGCATGATGAGTGCGGCCACCGGAGGCAGGCCGTAGGTGGCCGGCAGCAGCATGGCGATGGTGGCCAGCGGGCCAATGCCGGGCAGCACGCCGATCAGCGTGCCCAGCAGGCAGCCGATGAAGGCGTAGATCAGGTTCTGGAAGGTGAAGGCAACGCCAAAACCCAGGGCGAGGTTGTTGATCAGATCCATGTTGTTGTTCTCCTCGGGTTCAGTTGGCCAGGAACCAGGGCAGCACGGGGAACTGCAGGTTCAGCAGCTTTACGAAGGCCAGGTAGCTGCCGATGGCCAGGATGGTGGCCAGAATCAGCGACTCCTTGAGCCTGGCCCCTTCCCGCGCATACCCGGCCATGACCACCAGACCATAGATCGCCACGATGAGACCAAAGGCCGGAATGCCCAGCGAAGGAATGCCCACCAGCAAGGCGCCGAACAGCAGGTTGGCCCCCAGGATGAAGACCAGTGGCCTCCAGGCGACGGCCCCGATCTTGTCTCCGCCCGGAGGGCCGGACTTGAACGAGCTGAAGGTGACCAGCGCACCCAGCAGCACCAAGAGGAGGCCCAGCATGAAGGGGAAGTACCCCGGCCCCATGCGTGCGGCTTCCCCGATCTCGTAGTCCACCGCACCCCAGGCGAACGATCCGCCCACGGTCATGAACATGAGTCCCGAAACAAAGTCTTTTTGACTGGCTATCGCCACGGCTGTCTCCTCGGAATAAGAACATGGCGATTCTGGGGGGCATTCGCCCCGCTACCCATGTGGGTTACACCTACGGACACCAAGCCCAGTCGCTGATGCGACCGGCTGCTTTTCAGCGACCCGGCGGGCGGCGCTGGCGCAGCCGCTGGGCGATCAGCTCGGCCAGATCATCGCGGTCGGCACGGCGAGCGAAGTCCACGGCGGTGAGGCCCTGCTCGTTGCGCAATGAGGGATCGGCCCCCTCTTCCAGCAGCAACGGCACAAGGTCGCGATTCCCGTACATGGCGGCCAGCATCAGCGGCGTGGACCGGTTGGGCGACTCCGCGTCGATGTAGGCATGGTGTTCCAGCAGCAGACGGACCATGGCGACACTGTCGGGTTCGGCCCTCGAGGCGGCGTAGTGCAGGGGTGTCCAGCCCGGTTTGTTGACTTCGGCGCCACGCCGGATCAGCTGACGGGCCATGTCCAGGTGACCTCGGATGGTGGCGATCATCAGCGGGGTTTCCCCCTGGCGGTTGCGCAGTTCCACTCGGACGGCGTTCTGGGTCAGCAGGAAGTTCACCACCTTCAGCGAGCCTTCGCGCAGCCCCACGTGCAGCCCCGAATCGCCCTTTTCATTCTGGCTGTTGAGGTCGAAACCGCGCAGCGCCAGCGCCACGACCGCCGACTCGTTGTCCAACTCCACCGCCTTAAAGAAGTCTTCGAACGAGCCTGCGAAACCGAGGTTGCAGAACAAGAAAAACACATTGAAAACAATGAATTTTTTTATCTTCTTCATGTTCTGCATCAACATTTAGACAGCTCGGTTGAACAGCTGCTCGAAGTTCCGGCTCGTGGCTTCCCCGACGACTTCCACGTCCAGTCCCTTGATCTCGGCGATCTGGCGGGCCACATGTGGCACATAGGACGGGTTGTTGGTCTTTCCACGGTGTGGCACCGGCGCCAGGTAGGGGCTGTCGGTTTCGATGAGCATGCGATTAACCGGCACGAAGCGCGCCACCTCGCGAAGGTCGGCCGCGTTGCGGAAGGTCAGGATGCCGGAGAAGGATATGTAGAAGCCCAGATCCAACGCGGCCCGGGCCACGTCCGCCGTCTCGGTGAAGCAGTGGAACACCCCGCGCGACACAGGGCCGGAAGCGTTGTCAGCAAAACCGCCCTCCTCGCGCAGGATGGCCAGGGTGTCGTCCGAAGCACTGCGGGTGTGGATCACCAGCGGCAGACCGGTCTGCCGGCCGGCGCGGATGTGCACCCGGAAACGTTCGCGCTGCCATTCCATCTCGGCCAGGCTGCGGCCGTTGAGCCTGTAATAGTCCAGACCCGTCTCGCCGATGCCCACCACCTTGGCGCGCGCCGCTCCCGCCAGCAGATCGTCCAGCGAAGGCTCCCGCACCCCTTCGTTGTCGGGATGCACGCCCACGGTGGCCCAGAGCTGGTGGTGGTCGCGAGCCAAGGCATGCACCGCGTCGAACTCTTCCAGAGTGGTGCAGATGCACAGCGCCCGGTCGACCCGGGCCTCCTCCATGGCCTTCAGGATGGCCGGCAGTTGCTCGGACAGTTCGGGGAAGCTGAGATGGCAGTGGGAGTCGGTGAACATGGCGGTGACCACAGGCAACGCCCGGGACATGGCAGGCAACAGGATGCAGGACCGGCGCAGGCGACGGTCAGATTGTCTGCGTCGGCTTCTCGGATGCGAGCGCCGAGCCGAGGATTTCCTCGATCTTGATCTTCAGATGACGGGATTTTTCGTCCGCCGGAAAACGGATGCCCACGCCCTGGGTGCGTCCACCCTGCGCCTTGGCCGGTGTCACCCAGGCCACCTTGCCGGCGACGGGGTAGCGTTGCGGATCGTCGGGCAGGCTCAGGAGCACATAGACGTCGTCACCGATCCGGTAGTCACGCGACGAGGGGATGAAGATGCCCCCGTCGGTGAACAGCGGGATGTACGCTGCGTAGAGCGCCGCTTTCTCCTTGATGGAGAGCTGAATCACGCTGGGGCGTGACGAAGCGGGCTGGCTCGGGCTGGTGCTCATGGGCGGCAAGTTTAGCGGCAAATGCCTCTGAGCCGTGGACCTGCTCAGGTGCGGGTGGTGCTGCGCATGAGCACCTGTCGCGTCGCGGCCACCCAAGCCTCCTGCATGAGACCGGCGTTGTAGGGGTGCTCGACCGTGCGCGCGGCCTCGGTCAACGCCTTTGACCAGCGCGCCAGCACGGCCCACCGCGGCGCTGGCGGCAGGCTGTCCACGGGAAAGAACCGGGGCCCTGCCCCCGCCGCGACGGACATCAGGTCGTGACAGAGCTTTTGCAACATGGCCAACTGCTGCGGAGCGGACCAGTCGGACACCAGTGCCCAGTCGCCACGGGCCAGCGCCTGGGGCAGCTGTGACCAGCGCGCGGCAGTCAATCCCGATTGCGCCCATACCAGGGCGTCTTCCGGCCGGCCTCCGGAGGCCTGGAGCCAGGCGCGGGCCTCTGCATCGCCAACCTCTTTCAAGCCGGCCTCCCGGGCTCCCGCCTGGAGCCAGGCGACGGCCTCGCCTTCGGACGGCCAGGCCATGGCGTGGGTCTGACAGCGGCTGCGGATGGTGGGCAGCAGCTGATGGGCCGATTCGCTGGCCAGCACGAACCGGGTGTCCCCCGCGGGCTCTTCCAGGGTCTTGAGCAAGGCATTGGCCGTCACCGTGTTCATGCGTTCGGCCGGGTACACCAGCACCGCCGTGCCGCGCCCGCGCGCACTGGTGCGCTGCGCGAAGGCCACCATGTCGCGCATGGCCTCGACGCGGATTTCCTTGCTGGGTTTGCGCTTCTTGTCGTCGATCTCTTTCTGTGCCGCCTCAGACAGGGGCCAGCCGCGCGCCAGCATCTCGGTCTCCGGCATCAGCACGACCAGGTCCGGGTGCGAATGGCTGCCGATCAGGTGACAGCTCTCGCAGACCCCGCAGGCCCCCTGAGCCGTGGGCTTCTCACACAGCCAGGACCGGGCCAGCGACAGGCCCAGCGCATACTGGCCGAGCCCGCTGGGGCCCTGCAACAGCCAGGCATGACCACGCTGGGCCAGCAGGCGTTCGCGCTGCTTCAGCAGCCATGGAGCGTCCAGGGTGGTGGTCATGCCGGTCCGCTGTTGGCCGCGACCATGATGGACAGCCAGCCGCGGCGCACGAAGGTCGCTGTCAACTGCTGCCAGACCTGGTGGCGGGTCTGGTCGGCCTGAATGCGGGCGAAACGCTCCGGCTGCGCTTCGGCCCGCGCCGCATACCCGGAGACGACGCGCCGGAAGAACTCAAGCGGCTGGGCCTCGAATCGGTCGGGGGCGCGCGCGTCGGCCAGACGTGCAGCGGCGGTTTCGGGCGGCAGATCGAACCAGACCGTCAGGTCCGGCTGGCGCAGGGCGTTTGCGGCGGCCGGGGTCGTCTGCACCCAGCACTCCAGCGTCCGAAGCACGTCCAGGTCAAAGCCCCTCCCTCCGCCTTGGTAGGCGAAGGTGGCGTCGGTGAAGCGGTCGCACAACACCACCTCGCCGCGCGCCAATGCAGGTTCGATCACGGTCAGCAAATGGTCGCGCCGCGCCGCGAACACCAGCAGGGATTCGGTCAGCGGGTCCATCGGATCGCCCAGCACCATCGCCCGGAGCTTTTCGGCCAGGGGCGTGCCGCCTGGTTCGCGAGTGAGCGTGACGGTGCGGCCCTGGTCCCGGAAGGCCTTGGCCAGTCCTTCGATGTGGGTCGACTTTCCGGCACCGTCGATGCCTTCGAAGCTGATGAACAGGCCGCGCGGGGCGGTCGTTTCAGGACTCATGGTGGTTCACTTCTGCAGCTGGAACTTGCGCACTGCCGCGTTGTGTTCGTCGAGGGTGGCGCTGAACTGGCTGCTGCCGTCCCCGCGCGCCACGAAATACAGGGCCCGCGTGTCGGCCGGCTTCACCGCCGCCAGCAGCGAGGCCCAGCCGGGCATGGAGATCGGCGTAGGCGGCAGCCCGGCGCGGGTGTAGCTGTTGTAAGGGCCGTCGGTCAGAAGATCGATCTTGCGCAGGTTGCCGTCAAAGCGCTCGCCCAGCCCGTAGATCACCGTCGGGTCGGTCTGCAGGCGCATGCCAATGCGCAGGCGGTTGTGGAACACGCCGCCGACCATGGCGCGGTCGGCTTCGGTGCCGGTTTCCTTTTCGATGATGCTCGCCAGGATCAGTGCCTCGTCGGGCGAGCGCAGCGAGGTCGACAGGTCGCGCTGCTCCCAGGCCAGGGCCAGCCGCTGTTCCATGGCCTGGGCCGCCTGCTTCAGCAAGCTGGAAGCGGTGGTCTGGCGCACCATGCGGTAGGTGTCGGGGAAAAAACGCCCTTCGGGGTGGCGTCCCGGATAGCCGATCCTGGCCATGATGCCGGCCGCATCCAGCCCCTCCAGGTCCTGGGTCAGGTCGGGCGAAGCGCGCACCGCGGCCATCAGTTCGCGGAAATTCCAGCCTTCGAGCAGCGTCAGGCTGCGCAGCGCCTGCTCGCCTCGGACCAGCTTGCCCAGCAGGCTGCGCGGCGTGGCGCCGGGCTGTATTTCATACACACCGGCCTTGATGGCACGCGACTGGCCCGAGAGGCGGAACCAGGCCTGCAGCAGCAGTGTCGGCGTGCGCACACCGGCTCCGGTGAGCGCAGCGGCCACGCCGCGGGCCGAGGCGCCGGGTGGAATCTCCACTTCCAGCGGTTGTTCGGCCGTGACCGTGGCAGGCAGTGCCAGCGGCTGGCCCAGCCACCACCAGGCAACACCGGCCAGCATCCCGGCCAGCAGAAGTGTCAACAGCAGGAGCCGGGAAAGCAGTCGTGTCACAGCAGGAAAGGGGGGCTTGGCGGACGCCGGGGCGCGTCGTGGAACGGGGCATGATAATCGACCAACCATGTCCCAAGCCCCCGAACTCACCCCCGCCCCCACCCTGCACGGTGTGGCCCTGCTGCCCCGGCTCGGCGTCATCCGCGCCCAGGGCGAAGAGGCCGCCAAGTTCCTGCACGGCCAGCTGACCAACGACTTTTCCCTGCTGGGCCTGTCCGAAGCCCGGTTGGCCGGCTTCTGTTCGGCCAAAGGGCGTCTGCTGGCCAGCTTCATCGGCTTCAAGCGCAACCACGACGAGATCCTGCTCGTTTGCAATACCGATGTGCTGCCGGCGACGCTCAAGCGCCTGTCCATGTTCGTGCTGCGCGCCAAGGTCAAGCTCAGCGATGCCAGCGCCGAGTTCCAGCTGCGCGGTCTGGCCGGCGACGCGGTGCCCGCCGCCCTGCCCGCCGCGCCCTGGGGCAAGCTGGACGCTGACGGCGCGCAGTTCGTGCGCCTCTACCCTGCGGGCGGCACCGCCCGCGCCCTGTGGGTCGCGCCCACCGGGGTGGAACCACCGCCGGGCCCGGCACTCGCCAGCGCCCACTGGGACTGGCTGGACGTGGTGGCTGGTGTGCCGCTGCTGAGCCAGCCGGTGGTGGAGGCCTTCGTGCCGCAGATGATCAATATGGAATCGGTGGGCGGCGTGAACTTCAAGAAAGGCTGCTACCCGGGTCAGGAGGTGGTGGCGCGCAGCCAGTTCCGTGGCACCCTCAAGCGCCGGGCCTTCCCGGTGCTGGGAGATGCGCCGATGGCGCCCGGCCAGGAGGTGTTCCACGACGGCGACGCGTCGCAGCCCTGCGGCACGGTGGTCGCCGCCGCGGCCTCGCCTGCGGGCGGCTGGCACGCGATGGTGTCGATGCAGACCAGCGCGGCGGAGGCTGGCGGGCTGCATCTGGGGGCCGCCGACGGTCCGTTGCTCACGCTGCTGCCCCTGCCGTACCCCCTGCTGGCGGACGTGTAAGCCGCTGGCGCGTGCGGCCATGTGCCTGATCGCCTTCGCCATCGAGACGGCCCCGGCCCGGCCCCTGCTGCTGGCCGCCAACCGCGACGAGTTCTTCGAACGCCCGACCGAGCCGCTGCACCGCTGGGCGCTGCCTGATGGCACCGGCGTCGTTGGAGGGCGCGACCTGCGCGACGGCGGCACCTGGCTGGGCATGAACGAGGCCGGCCGCGTGGCGATGCTGACCAATGTGCGCAGCGCGAACCCCGGACCCGGCCGCCGCAGCCGGGGCGAGCTGCCCACACGCTGGCTGAAGGCCGGTCATTCCTGGGAGGCGCTGCTGTCGGGCCTCGATGCGGCCGACTATGGCGGCTTCAATCTGGTGGTCGGTGACCTGGCCACGGGCTTCTGGGCCTGGGTCAGCAACCGGCACCCGGCGCAGCCGCACGCCGAACAGACCGGGGGCCTGCACCACCGGCGTCTGGCACCCGGTGTCTATGGCCTGTCGAACGCGGCGCTGGACACGCCCTGGCCCAAGACCTTGCGCCTCAAGCGGGCGCTGCAGCACGCCCTGTCCACGGGGCCGGATGCGCAGGCGCCGCTGGTTTCTGCGTTGGCCGACCCCGTCCCCCCTGAGCCGGCCGAACTGCCCGACACCGGCGTGCCTGCCGAATGGGAACGCGCGCTGTCCAGCCCCTTCGTCGACCTATCCGGGCGCGGCTACGGCACACGCAGCAGTCTGCTGCTGGACGTGGCGCGCCGCGGCCGGGATTTCCGCGCCGACTTCACCGAGTGGACCCACGCGCCGCCGCCGGCCGGTCCGCACCGCTGGACCGGCACCGCGCCGCGCCGGCTGCAGCTGTCCTGAACCACCGCGGCGCTCACAGCGGCAGGAACATCTCCTGGTGCGGGATGCCCGCTTCCTCGAACACCTCGCCGCGCCGCTGCCAGCCCAGCCGGTCGTAAAAGCCGATGGCACTGTTCTGGGCGTGCAGCAGCACCTCGCGGTCGCCGCGCGCCCGGGCTGCGTCGCTCAGCGCCTGCAGCACCTGCCGGCCCAGCGAGCCGCCGCGAAGCACACGCTTGACCGCCAGCCGGCCCACCTGCGAGACCCCCGGCGTGCTGGTGGAAATCAGGCGCCCGGTGGCGATCGCCTGGCCCAGGCGGTTGTGGACCACGGCGTGCACCGCGGTGGCATCGGCGGCGTCCTGCTCCAGGTCCTTGGGAATCTGCTGCTCGTCGATGAACACCTCGGTGCGGACCGCCCGCGCGTCGGCGCCCAGCGTGGCCCAGTCGCCGACGCGGACCGTGGACACCGCCTCGCCGGCCTCATACCCCAGCAGGACATCGCGCAGCGCCTGCGGCACGGGGCGCGAGGTCTGGGTGGCGGGGTCGGCGAACACATAGACCAGTTCGCCCGAGATCAGGTGCTGGTCGCCGCGGAAGATCGCACCGGTGAACGTGAGCGACGAGGTGCCGATGCGGCTGCATTTCATGGCCACGTCGATCTGGTCGTCCATGCGCGCCGAGGCGTGGAACTCGACCGTGGCCTTGACGACGTAGAGGTCGCCCCCGAGCCGGTGCATCGACTCTTCGTACGGCAGCGCCACCGCCCGCCAGTAGTCGGTGATGGCGGTGTCGAAGTACATCAGGTAGTGGGCGTTGAAGACGATCTTCTGCATGTCCACCTCGGCCCAGCGCACGCGCAGGCGGTGGAAGAAACGGAAGTCGGCGCGGGACATCTGTGGCATCTCAAGGTTCTCCGAAGGCGTGGCGCAGCGCGCGGGCGGCGTCGTTGTGGGCGGTCAAGGCAGTGGGGATGGCGCGACCGAACTGGATGAAGCCGTGCACCACGCCCGCGTAGATCTCCAGGTCCACCGGCACACCGGCCATGCGCAGCCGGTCGGCGTACAGCACACCCTCGTCGGTCAGGCAATCGCACTCGGCCAGGCCGATCCAGGCGGGCGCCACGCCGTCCAGATCGCGCACCTGGCCGGTCTCGTCCACACCGTCCAGCGGTGCGAAGCGCCAGTCGTTGCGGTCCTGCGGATCGCGCAGGTAGTGGCCGAAGAAATAGCTGATGTGCGGCTCTTCGAGGATGAAGCCGTGGGCGAAGGTCTTGTGGCTGGGCGTGTCCTGGTGGCCGGCGGTGCCGGGGTAGAACAGCAGCTGCAGCGCCAGTGGCCAGCCAGCGTCCCGCGCGGCGATGGCGGTGACCGCCGCCAGCGTGCCACCGGCACTGTCGCCACCGACGGCGATCCTCGAACCATCGAGCTTCAAGGCTTGCGCCTGTTCACGCAGCCACCCCAGTGCGTCGCAGGCATCGTGCACCGCGGTGGGGAACTTCCAATCGGGCGCCAGCCGATAGTCGAGCGAGACCACGGCGCAGTGCGCCAGATGGGCCAGGTGGCGGCACAGCGGCTCGTGGGTGGCGATGTTGCCGACGGTGAAACCGCCGCCGTGCAGGTAGAGCAGCACCGGCAGGGGTTGGTCACTGGCGGGGGCGTACAGGCGCGCCGGCAGCTCAAACCCGTCGCGCGCCGCGATCACGAGATCCTCGGTCCGTGCCAGCTTGTGCGACGGAATGTCCACCACACCCGCACCGGCGGCGTAGGCGGCCTTGGCCTGGTCGGGGGTCAGCGCGTGCAGCGGCGGATGCCCGGCGCGGGCGATGCGGTCGATCAGGCCGCGCATGGCAGGACTCAGCAGGGACCTGGGGTTGGGGTGGTGCGACGACATGGGCCGGCATTGTGGCCGTCTTTTCCGTCGCCCGCTGACCGCTGCGCGACCCGGACCGGGCAACTCAGCCCGTATAGTTTTCGCCATTCCACACAACGAGCGAGACAAGCAGCCATGGCGCAAATTCTGTATGTCACCAACATCCTGATCGAAGACGGCGCGCTGGCGCAGCTGGCCGCCGAATGCACCCGGGCCGGCATCACGCGGCCGCTGATCGTCACCGATGCCGGCGTGAAGGGCGCAGGCCTGCTGGAGCGGGCGCTGGCCGCCCTGCCCGGCTGGCCGGTGGCGGTGTTCGACCAGACTCCCGGCAACCCCAACGAGGCGGCGGTGCGCGCTGCGGTCGAAGCCTGCAAGGCCGGCGGCTGCGACGGCCTGATCGCGCTGGGCGGCGGCAGCTCGATCGACTGCGCCAAGGGCGTGGCCATCGCCGCCACCCACGAAGGCCCGCTCAAGACCTACGCCACCATCGAAGGCGGCTCACCGAAGATCACCCCGGCCGTGCTGCCGCTGATTGCGGTGCCGACCACGGCGGGCACCGGCAGCGAGGTGGCGCGCGGCGCCATCGTGATCGTCGACGACGGCCGCAAGCTGGGCTTTCACAGCTGGCACCTGGTGCCCAAGACCGCCCTCCTCGACCCGGCCCTCACCCTGGGCCTGCCGCCCCTGCTGACCGCCGCCACCGGCATGGACGCGATCGCACACTGCATGGAAACCTTCATGGCCCCGGCCTTCAATCCGCCGGCCGACGGCATCGCGCTCGACGGCCTGCAGCGTGGATGGGCCCACATCGAACGCGCCACCACCAACGGCCAGGACCGCGAGGCGCGGCTGAACATGATGAGCGCGTCCATGCAGGGCGCCATGGCCTTCCAGAAAGGCCTGGGCTGCGTGCACAGCCTGAGCCACAGTCTGGGCGGCGTGAACCCGAGGCTGCACCACGGCACGCTCAACGCCCTCTTCCTGCCCGCGGTGATCGGGTTCAACGCCGGAGCCGAAAGCGTGCAGAAAGAGCGGCGCCTGCAGCGCATGGCGCACGCCATGGGGCTGGCGGACGACGGTGACGCGGCGGCGGTGGGCCAGCGGCTGGGCGAGGCGATCAGGGCCATGAACGCCCGGCTGGGTCTGCCCTCTGGGCTGGCCGCACTGGGCGTGACCGAGGACCTGTTCGAGCGCGTGATCCAGGGCGCGCTGGCTGACCACTGCCACAAGACCAACCCGCGGCTGGCCAGCGCAGAGGACTACCGGGACATGCTGCGGGCCTCGATGTGAGGCCCGTCCGCCTCGTCAGTTGCGGCGCTTGAGCGTGTACCGGCTCTCGTAAAAGCTGTTGGGATAGCCTTCGGCATCCTTGCCGGCGTCGATGTCGCCCAGTTGCAGGGTAGTGCCGTCGGTGTACATCACCAGCTTGCCGTTGCCCTGGTCGGATGCGCCATTGAACTTGTCGGCGGTCACGCCGGCAATGGCCTTGGTGCCGGCGTGGTTCATCGACAGGTTGGTCAGCACCTTTTCGTCCTTCACGCTGGGGCCGGAGCAGGAACTGCCGATGTAGCCGTAGAGGACCACGTTGCCGCTGAAGCTGGTGGCCGAGGTCTTGGTGAAGTCGGCCCGCACCCTGCCGGAAGCGCCGCCCTCTTCGAAGCAGTCCGATTCCCAAGTACCGATGTACTTGGCCACCACATCGCCAGAGCTGTCCCCCGCCACCGAGGGATCATCGTCACCACCACCACAGGCGGTCAGGAGAGCGGCCGTTGCCAGGGCGGCACCGATCAGTGAAAGGGCGCGGATTCTTTTCATGATGGGAATTCCTTGCATGGGGAGAAAAAGGGTTGGGGAGCATTCTGCCGCAGGACGACCGCGGGCCAGCACGCTTGCAGCGGACCTCAGGGATTGCCTCGGACCATCCCGAGCACCTTGCCCATGTCCAGCGTGCGAGACATGTCCTGCATCTGGGGCAAATACTGGGCCTGCATCTGTTTCGCAGGCGCCAGCAACTGCTGGAAGGTCTGCTGCAGCAAGGCGGTGCTCATGACGCGGCCGCCGGCGTAGTAGCGCCGGGCCACCTGGCCGAGCGCGTAGGTGGTGGCGAACGACATGGCCATGCCAGTGGCCACGCCACCCATCCCGCCGATGGTGCGACCGGCCACCTTGCCCAACAGTCCTCCGAGCAGCTTGCGGCCGAACTGCTCCACGTACTGGGATGTCAGTCCCACGCCGACGGTGGTGATGAACTCCTTGATGTGGCCTTGGTCGAGTTCGATGCCGTAGGTGCGGCCGATGTTGTAGACCATGCGGACCTGCAACGGGATGATGGCCATCGACGCCCAGGACTGGGGCAGCAGCTCGAGCGCGCCATTGAGCAGGGCCGCATTCAGGATGGTCTTGTCCAGCGCGGCTTCGCGCGCCGGATCGTTGATCGGTGTGTGCCCCGGCACAGCGACGGCCGACGACAACGGCGGACGCATAGGCGCCGCAGCGGCGGCGGCCGTGAGCACCGCATCGGCCTCCTGCTCGAACGCCTGGGCACGGCCAGCGTCCAGCGCCAGGCGGGACTTCAGATCCGACAGGAACGCCGTTTCGGCCGCGTTCTGGCGCCCGTCGGCATCGGAAACACAGACCGCCATTTCGTAGGCCAGCTGGCGCTGGGCCGGATCGGCCAGCGCAGACACGGCGTCGGCCAGTGTCACGCGCTTGAGCAGCACATCCTGGTACACGTTCGCGAGCGCCGCACCACCGGCCTCGCGGCCCAGCGACTCCGCCAGGCGACGCACGGCCTCGCGCTCGGCATCGGCCTTGTCGCCGTCAGCGAAGGCGGCGAGCAGTGCGATGGTCAGAATGGCGTGCTGTTCTTTCAGATCCATGGAACGTGTTCCTTTGAAGATGACTCGGAGCACTGTAGAGCAACCCCTGCCGCCCGGGTTCCCGGTGGCTGGCCCGATAATCCACCCATGCGTTTCCTGATCGACTTTTTCCCCATCGCGCTCTTTGTCGCCGCCTACAAGTTCGGCGACATCTACAGCGCGACCGCTGTGCTCATGGCCGCCACCGTGGTGCAGACCGGCATCATCTACGGCGTCGACAAGAAGCTTCAGACGCTTCAAAAGGTGACGCTTCTTCTGGTGCTGGTGTTTGGCGCGCTCACCCTGCTGCTGCACGACGAACGCTTCATCAAGTGGAAGCCCACGGTCCTGTACGCCAGCATGGCCATCGTGCTGGCGGCGGCGCTGTGGATCTGGAAGAAGAACTTTCTGCAAATCCTGCTGGGCAGCCAGCTGAATCTGCCGGCTCCGGTGTGGTCTCGACTAACGGTGATCTGGATTGCCTACTTCCTGTTCATGGCCGCCATCAACGGCTATGTGGCGGCCTACTATTCCACCGAAGACTGGGTGAACTTCAAGCTCTGGGGCTATGTCTTCCCGGTGGTGTTCATCATCGGTCAGGGGCTCTACATCGCCCGCTACCTCAAGAGCGACACCGAAGCGGGGACCGGATCGTGATGCCCGACCAGCTGTTTGTTCCCACCGCAGGCGCGTTGCAGGCCGCCCTGGACACCGCCCTCAGCCCGAGCCGGCTGGAAGTCATCGACGAAAGCGCGGCCCACGCCGGGCACTCCGGTGCCAACGGGCTGGGTTATGGCACCCACTTCCGGGTGCGCATCGCCGCCCCGGCGTTCACCGGCAAGAGCCGCGTGGCGCAGCATCGCCTTGTGTATGATGCACTGCGCAATTTCACCGACGCCGGCCTGCATGCGCTGGCCATCGAAATCCTCACTTGATTCTCACCATGAAATTCTCCCTGTCGGCCCTGACCGCTGCGGCCCTGATCGTTGCCGCTCCCCTGGCCATGGCCCAGAACGTCGCCATCGTCAACGGCAAGGCCGTGCCCAGCAGCCGCGTCACCGCACTGGAGCAGCAGATCGCGGCTTCCGGCCGTCCGATCGACGAGGCCACCCGCGCCCAGATCAAGGAAGAAGTCATCCTGCGCGAAGTGTTCATGCAGGAAGCCCAGAAGCGCGGCATTGCCGCCACGCCGGAGTACAAGGAGCAAATGGAACTGGCCCGCCAGACCATCATGATCCGCGCGCTGTTCGCCGACTACCAGAAGAAGAACCCGGTGTCCGACGCCGACCTGAAGGCCGAGTACGACAAGTTCGCCGCGGCCAATGGTGGCAAGGAGTACCGTGCCCGCCACATCCTGGTCGAGAAGGAAGAAGAGGCCAAGGCCATCATCGCGGCCATCAAGGGCGGTGTCAAGTTTGAAGACCAGGCCAAGGCCAAGTCCAAGGACCCGGGTTCCGGTGCCAACGGGGGCGACCTCGACTGGGCCAATGCCGCGAGCTATGTCACGGAGTTCTCCGAGGCCATGATCAAGCTCGACAAGGGCCAGATGACGCAGGAGCCGGTCAAGAGCCAGTTCGGCTGGCACATCATCCGTGTCGACGACGTGCGCCAGGCCAAGCTGCCCACGTTCGAAGAACTCAAGCCGCAAATCGCGCAGCAGATGCAGCAGCAGAAGCTGGGCGACTTCCAGCGCACCCTGCGCGAGAAGGCCAAGATCCAGTAAGCTTGGTTCTCTCACCCACAAAAAGCGCGGCCCGGGCCGCGCTTTTTTTTGGCCCTTAAGCCGGTGGATCTGGCCGGATTGCTTCGATTGGATTTGATCAAATATTCAAAATCAAGATCCGAAATGCCAGAATGGCGCACTCATTTGATCAAATCCATATGAACGCCCCCACCGACATCCGAGCCTTCCTGGCCGAGCACCGCATCCACGAGGTCGAGTGCGTGATCCCCGACATGACGGGAATAGCGCGCGGCAAGATCCTGCCCAAGGACCTCTTCCTCAACTCCGGCCACATGCGCCTGCCCAAGAGTGTGCTGCTCAACACGGTCAACGGCCAGCAGCCCGACAACGCGGCCTTCGTCGGCGACACCGACCCGGACATGGTCTGCGTGCCCGACCTGTCGACGGCGCGCATGGTGCCGTGGGCGGCCGAACAGGTCGCGGTGATCATCCACGACTGCCAGGAGTTCGACGGCTCGCCGGTCGCGCTGTCCCCCCGCGGCGTGCTGCGCCGCGTGCTCGCGCTGTACGAAGCCCAGGGCTGGCAGCCGGTGGTGGCGCCCGAAATGGAGTTCTACTTGGTGGCCCGCCAGCAAAACCCGCACGAGCCGCTGCAGCCGCCGCTGGGCCGCACCGGCAAGCCCGAGGCGGGCCGGCAGTCCTACTCCATCGACGCCGTCAACGACTTCGACCCCTTCTTTCTGGAACTCTCGCGCTTTTGCGAGGTGCACCGGCTGGGCGTCGAGACCCTGATCCACGAGGCGGGCGCCGGCCAGATGGAGATCAACTTCACCCACGGCGACGCCATGGACCTGGCCGACCGGGTGTTCCTGTTCAAGCGCACGGTGCGCGAAACCGCGCTGCGCCACGGCATCTTCGCCACCTTCATGGCCAAGCCCATGGAGGCCGAGCCGGGCAGCGCGATGCACATCCACCAGAGCATCCTGGACCGCGCCACCGGCCGCAACATCTTCAGCGATGACGACGGCGCGGTCACGCCGCATTTCCGCCACTTCATCGCCGGCCTGCAGCGCTATGTGCCTCAGGTGATGCCCATGCTGGCGCCCTATGTGAACTCCTACCGCCGCCTCTCGCGCTACATGTCGGCGCCGATCAATGTGCAGTGGGGCTACGACAACCGCACCTGCGGCATCCGGGTGCCTGAGTCCGACCCGGCCAACCGGCGGCTGGAGAACCGCGTGCCGGGCGTGGACGTGAATCCCTACCTGGCCATGGCCGCGACCCTGGGCGCCGGGTACCTGGGCCTGATGGAAAAGCGACAGCCCAGCGAGCCGATGAAGACCAGCGCCTGGGACCGCGACTACGAGCTGCCCAGCCACATGGAAGACGCGCTGCGCCGCATGCGCGAGTGTGAAGCCCTGCGCGACGTGCTGGGTGGTGCCTTCATCGACGCCTTTCTCGCGGTCAAGGAACTGGAATACGCCACCTACAACCGCGTGATCAGTTCCTGGGAGCGCGAACACCTGCTGCTGCTGGTCTGAGGAGACACACGACATGACGCAAGAGCAACGCCCCACCCGCGCCGGCCTGGACTGGGCCCGCGCCCAGGCCTTTCTCGCGCAGGAACGCGCGCGCTTCACCGCCGACCACCCGCGCTCGGCCGCACTGGCCGAGCGTGCGCGCGGGCACCTGCTGTTCGGCGTGCCGCTGCACTGGATGAACGACTGGGACACGCCTTTCGCACTGCACGTGGACCACGCCTGCGGCGCCCAGGTGACCGACGTCGACGGCCACACCCTGGTCGACTTTTGCCTCGGTGACACCGGTGCCATGTTCGGCCACTCGCCGGCGCCGGTGGCGACCGCCCTCGCCCGCCAGGCCTCGCGCGGCTACACCACCATGCTGGCCACCGAGGACGCTGCCGTGGTCGGCGAACAGCTGGCGCAGCGCTTTGGCCTGCCGGTCTGGCAATTCGCGATGAGCGCCACCGACGCCAACCGCTACATCGTGCGCTGGATCCGCGCCGCCACGGGCCGCAAGAAAATCCTCGTGTTCAACGGCTGCTACCACGGGACCATCGAGGACGTGTTCGTCGACCTGGTCGACGGCCGCCCGGTGCAGCGCGACAGCCTGCTGGGCCAGGTGCACAAGCTGCTGGACACCACGGTGGTGGTGGAATTCAACGACCTGGCCGCGCTTGAAGACGCCTTGAAGGCCGGCGACGTGGCCTGCGTGCTGGCCGAACCGGTGATGACCAACATCGGCATGGTCTTGCCCGAGCCCGGCTTCTGGGACCAAGCCCAGCGCATCATCCGCCGCCACGGCACGCTGCTGGTGATGGACGAAACCCACACCATCAGCACCGGCCCGGGCGGCTACGCGCAGGCCCACGGCATCGCGGCCGATGCCCTGGTGCTGGGCAAGCCGGTGGGCGGCGGTGTGCCCTGCGCGGTCTACGGCATGAGCGCCGAACTGGCCGCGCGCGCCGAACGGGCCAAGCGCGAAGCCCCGCCCGGCCACAGCGGCATCGGCACCACGCTGACCGGCAACATGCTCGCCATGGCCGCGATGCGCGCCGCGCTGACCGAGGTCATGACGCCCGATGCCTACGGCCACATGCTGGGGCTGGCGCAAGGCCTGGCCGACGGGCTGCGCCAGGTGATCGCACGCCAAGGCCTGCCCTGGTGCGTGACCCAGGTCGGCGCCCGCACCGAGTTCCAGTTCTGCCCCACCCCGCCCGCCAGCGGCAGCGAGGCCGACCGCAGCCTGGACGGCGAACTGGAGCACCTGATCCACCTGGGCCTGCTCAATCGCGGTGTCATGATCACGCCCTTCCACAACATGATGCTGGTCTGCCCGCAAACCACCGAAGAACAGGTCGCCCGGCTGACCTCCGCGCTGGACGAGGTGCTGGCGCAGATCACCCCGCTGCGCTGACCCCCATGCCATGAAGACATCACCCGCCCCGACGCAGCAGGACGAGACCTACACGCGGCTGCGCCAGTGGGTCACGGTCGGCAAGTTTCTGCCGGGCGAGCGGCTGAAGATCCACGCCATCGCCCAGCAGCTGGGCGTGGGCGTGATGCCGGTGCGAGCCGCCCTGCAGCGGCTGGCGGCCGAGGGGGCGCTGGTCAACGTGCCGCACGCCGGCATGCAGGTGCCCAAGCTCTCGCTGGCCGAGTTCGACGATGTGCTGCAGACCCGGCTGCTGCTCGAAGGCGAGGCCGCCGAGCGCGGCGCCCACCGGCTGGACGCCAGCGGCGTGGCCGAACTGCTGGCACTGGAGCAGCAGATGCGCGACGCGCTCAAGGCCAACGACGCCAAGGGCTACCTCGACGCCAACGAGCTGTTCCACCTGCGCCTGTACCAGGCCGCCGCCTCGCCCACCCTGCTCTCGCTGATCGAGACCGTCTGGCTCAAGGTCGGGCCGCTGTCGAACAAACTGTTCGAGGCACCGGCCTCGCTGCGGGTCATCAACGAGGCGCACGGCGACGCCGTGATGGCGCTGCGGCTGCGCGACAGCGCCGGTGTGCGGCGCGCGATCGAGAAAGACCTGTTCGTGGCGGCGCAGTTCCTGCGGCCGTTCTGCGCCTGAACCAGCTCAGCCGCGCCACCACACGAAGGCCGCCAGCAGGCCGATCATCACCGGCTGGTGCAGCAGGTAGTACGGCAGACTCCAGCGCCCGAGCACCACCATCGCGCGCTTGAAACCGGCGACGGGTGCATCGCCCGCACCCAGCCACTGCGGCCGGTGCACGAGCAGCCAGCGCCCTGCCGCCACGCCCCACCACATCACGCCCAGCCAGGGCAGCACCGGGGCGTAGTCTTCGGTCACCGGCAGCTCGCTGATGAAGCCCAGCGCGTTCCAGCCCGGCTGGTTCAGGAAGGCCAGCGAGGGCAGCGCGCCGATCACCAGGGGCGCGACCCACTTCATCGCAATCGCCAGCGCACCCAGCGGCCAGAGCCAGGCGCCCCAACCCGCCGTCAGCCGCACCAGGATCAGCATGACCGCGATGCCGTGCAGGATGCCGAAGTAGATGAAGGTGTCCGGGAACATCAGCCAGGAGCCGGCCGACACGAGCAGCGCCCCACCGGCCACCTGCGCCCAGCGCTTCCAGAAACGCGGCCAGCCTTGTCCCTGCTGCACGGCCACCGCCTGCGACAGCCCGGCGGTGAACAGGAACAGGCTCACGATCATCGTGCGCTGCCAGGTCCAGAACGGGTCGTCGTAGAAGTCCTGCGCGATGAAGCCGAAGTGGTTCAGGTCGAAGCAGAAATGGAAGGCGGTCATCCACAGCATCGCCGCCGCACGCAGCAGGTCGATGCGGTCCAGCCGGGGTGTGGCGGTCACCGGCAACTGGAGTGCACCTTCAGCAGCAGCTGCGCCAGCTCGCGCGGCGCACTCACCATCGGGTCGTGCCCCGTGGCCAGTTCATACACCGTCCAGCCCGGCTCGCTGCGCACCCGCTTGCGGGCCGCGTCGATGGTGGCCAGCGGCGGGTTGGTGCAGTCGATGAAGCTGTGCGGGATGGCCCAGACCAGGGCCGGATCGAACAGCAGGGTCTCGTGGTAGAGGCGGTAAGGCTGCGGCGTCTGGCGGCGGTTGACCCAGTCGCGATCGGCGCCCTCCAGGCCGAACACGCTGGCGTCCGGGGGTGGAAAGCTCAGCCCGCCGCTGCTCTCCTGCGCCTCGGCCGCACGCTTGGCCACGGTCTCCGGCGCGTGCGGGGTGCTCCAGCTGTTGCCAGGATCGGGGACGCCTGCGTCCAGGTAGACGAGGTGCTGCAGCAGGCCGGGGTGCGAACGCTGCAGGCGGTCGGCCACGCAGGTGATCAGGTTGCCCGCGTAGCTGTGACCGACCAGCAACACGCGCGGCAGTTCCTCGGCCTCGATCAGCCCGATCACGTCCTGGATGTGGGTATTGATGCCCACCGTCGGGCTCAGCAGGTGCGCCCGTTCCCCCACCCCGGTGAGCGTGACCGCGTGGGCGTCCACACCGGCGCCTCTGAGCAGCGGAAGCACCCGCTTCCAGCACCAGGCGCCGTGCCAGGAACCATGGACGAGGACGATGGCGGTACTCGAAGGGTCTTGGGCAGCAGGCATGGGCGATCTCCGGGACAATATCGGGTTGATTTGCGGGGGCCGTTGGAGGCCCTGATTCTGCCTGTACCGCCCCATTTCCTGCGTCACCATGTTGCCTCACCAGCTCGAACTGCTTGCCCCTGCCCGCGACGCCGACATCGGCATCGAGGCCGTGAACCACGGGGCCGACGCGGTCTACATCGGCGGCCCGTCCTTCGGCGCCCGCACCAGCGCCGACAACAGCGTGCAGGACATTGCCCGCCTCGTGCGTCACGCCCACCGCTACAACAGCCGCATCTTCGTGACGATGAACACCATCCTGCGCGACGACGAGCTGGAGCCCGCCCGCAAACTGGCCTGGCAGCTGTACGACGCAGGCGTGGACGCGCTGATCGTGCAGGACATGGGCCTGCTGGAAATCGACCTGCCGCCGATCCAGTTGCACGCCAGCACCCAGACCGACATCCGCACGCCCGAGAAGGCGCGCTTCCTGCAGGATGCGGGCCTGTCCCAGATCGTGCTGGCGCGCGAACTGACGCTGCAGCAGATCGCCGCCATCGACGCCGCGCTCGGAGCGAAGGACGCTCCCGGCCGCGCCATCCTCGAGTTCTTCGTGCACGGCGCGCTCTGTGTGGCCTACAGCGGCCAGTGCTACATCAGCCACGCCCACACCGGCCGCAGCGCCAACCGCGGCGACTGCTCGCAGGCCTGCCGCCTGCCCTATGAGGTGAAAGACAGCCAGGGCCGCATCGTGGCGCACGACAAGCACGTGCTGTCGATGAAGGACAACAACCAGAGCGACAACCTGCGCGAAATCATCGACGCGGGCGTGCGCAGCTTCAAGATCGAAGGCCGCTACAAGGACATGGCCTACGTCAAGAACATCACTGCGCACTACCGCGTGCTGCTCGACGAGATCCTGGAAGAACGGCCGGAACTCGTCCGCGCCAGCAGCGGCGAATGCACCTTCCACTTTCAGCCCGACCCCGACCAGAACTTCAACCGCGAGTTCACCGACTACTTCGTGCAGGGCCGCAAAGAGGACATTGGCGCCTTCGACACGCCCAAGAACCCGGGCCGGCCGATCGGCTTCGTCACCGCCACCGGCCCCAACTTCGTGGAGCTGCAGACCGACGACGCATCCACAGTGATCCACAACGGCGACGGCCTGTGTTACCTGGACCTGCAGAAGGAACTGGTGGGCCTGCAGATCAACCGCGCTGAAGCCGTCAACAAAAAGGGGCTTTGGCGCGTCTTTCCCAAAGACCCGATGGAGGGCTTCAAGGACCTGCGCAAGGGCGTGCAGGTCAACCGCAACCGCGACATGGACTGGGTGCGCGGTCTGGAGAAGAAATCGGCCGAACGCCGCATCGCCGCGTGGTTGACACTGGACGAAACCACCGATGGCTTACGGCTCACCGTGACCGACGAAGACGGCCACAGCGGCAGCGCCACCCTGCCCGGCCCGCTGCAGGATGCCAAGGACCCCAGCCAGGCAGACGCGAAACTGCGTGAGAACCTTTCACGCCTGGGCGACACCCTGTTCCAGCCGCTGGACGTGACGCTGAACCTGAACGGTCCGCGCTTCGTGCCCGCCTCACAGCTCAACGCCCTGCGCCGCGACGCGGTGGAACAGCTCGAAGCCGCCCGCTCTGCGGCCTGGCACCGCCTGCCGCGTGCGACGCCGGTGGAACCGCCCGTGGCCTACCCGGAAGACACGCTCACGTACCTGGCCAACGTGTTCAACCACAAGGCCCGCGACTTCTACGCGAAGCACGGCGTGAAGGTCATTGCCGCCGCCTACGAGAGCCACGAGGAAGAAGGCGAAGTCAGCCTGATGATCACCAAGCACTGCGTTCGCTTCAGCCTCAGCCTCTGCCCCAAACAGGCCAAGGGCGTGACCGGCGTGCAGGGCACGGTGAAGGCCGAACCCATGCAGCTGATCAACGGCAAGGAGAAGCTGACCCTGCGCTTCGACTGCAAGCCGTGCGAGATGCACGTGGTCGGCAAGATCAAACGCAGCGTGATGAACGCGGTGCCGGCCAGCCCGGTGAGGTTCTACAAGACGCGGCCGACGGCGGGGGTCTGAACCCGGCGGTTGTAGGTCAGGAAGACATCGTCACGCACCCAGCCCAGGGATTCGTACAGCCGCTGGGCCGTGGCATTGGTTCTGGCGGTGGTGAGGTCCATGCGCTCCTTGCCTTGCTGGACTGCATGGGCTTCGGCGGCCAGCAACAGCAAGCGCCCGACGCCTGCCTTGCGCATGGCAGGCGCCACGAACAGGTCGTACAGGGTGTAGATCGGCTTGGCTTCCACGGAGCAATAGGTCGGGTACAGCTGGCAAAAGCCCACCAAACCGGCGGCACTTTCTGCCACCAGGATCACGGACTCCCTGTTGGTCAGGCGCGCGGCAATGAAGGCCTGCGCCAGCGCCAGATCAGACGGCTGTTCATAGAACTGGCGATAGAGGTCGAACAGCATAGCGGTCGCAGGGATGTCTGCCGCCTGCGCCGACCTCACGTCGATGCCCATGGTGATTTCCTTTTCATGCATCACACAGCTTCCCGCGCTTCGAGCAGCAACTGCCGCACGCTCACCCCTTTGACCTTGGCCACCGCCCGCACCCGAACGCCCTGCTCCGCTTCGAGCCGGCACCGCTGGTGGTAGTCCAGCCCGTCGGTCTGCCCGGGGTTGTGGGCGGAAATGCGGCGGCTCCACTGGAGCTGGCCGTCGAACTCCACCGCCAGCTCCAGCCAGGCGTCGCCCGGCGGCTCGGCCGGCACGTTCACCAGCAGCGAGATGTCCACATCGAACAGCCGCGCCCGACCGTTGAGGCCGGGGATATTCAGCACCGCCACACTGTCGTCGCTGTCGACGCGCCAGAGCTCGGGTGTGGATTCGGAAGACGTGCCTGGCCGATCTTTCATGCGCCCGGACTGTAGTGCATGCGCGAGCGACACACAGGCCCAGGGGCACTCAAGCTGTCTTTCTGCCCGCCGCGAAGATCGGCAGCAGGCCACGCCGGCCTGCCCGACAGGATCAGATGTACGCGGCCACCGGCTTGGCGTGGCGCATGTGCAGGCTCAGGCCCAGCGCGGCCATGTGGTTGTTGTTGCGGCCCAGGATCACTTCCGACAGCGGCAGGAACTCGGCCTCTTCGTAGGCGGCGTGCGCGGTGTACTCGGTCACCAGCCGCTGCACCTCGGCGATGTCCAGGTCGGTGCTCTGGCCCTTGGCGACCTGCTTGAGCCCCTTCTCCAGCCGCTTCCACAGCGCTTCCACCATGCGGTGCTCTTCGGTCAGGCGCTTGGTCATGGTCTTGACCTTCTCGAGCTCGGCGCCGGGCTGGGCCGAAGCGATCACCGCGGGGAACAGTTCGCGCTCTTCCTCCAGGTGGTGCTCGAAGATGGCTTCGCGGAAGAACTCGAGCGACTGTTCGGCGATCCTGCGGGCGCGGGCGGCGGGTTCCAGCAACGCAGGCAGTTCGTCCAGTGCGCTCAGGCGTTTGACGATGCCGGCATGGCAGTTGGTGAAGTTGCTGATCGGTGCCTGGGTGTCGACGGTGGTGTTCATGGTGGCTCCTCTGTTCATGGGCACCAGTCTGGAGCACCGCGGCGGGAGTGGTCTTGACTCATGTCAAAACCACCCCTGTTCATTCAGTGTGCGGACTGACCGCGCAGCTTGTTGAACGCATTGAACAGCAGCACGCAAACGATGCCGGCGAGCAGTCCGGCCACGCCTCCGGCCAGGCTGTTGACCAGACCACCGACCGCACCCAGGCCTTGCGCCCAGTGCTCGACGGCGTGCCCCAGCGCGGGCACGCCGTGGAGCAGGATGCCGCCACCGACCAGGAACATGGCGGCCGTACCCAGCACGGACAGGGCCTTCATCAGCCAGGGTGCGAACACCAGCAACCCGCGCCCGAAGGCCTGTGCCGCAGACGACGCGCTGCGGCTGAGGTGCATACCCGCGTCATCGAGCTTGACGATGCCGCCGACCAGACCGTACACGCCGACGGTCATGATCAGCGAGATGCCGACCAGCACCGCCACCTGCTGGGCAAAGGGCGCCGATGCGACCGCCCCCAAAGTGATCACGATGATTTCGGCCGAGAGGATGAAGTCGGTGCGCACCGCACCCTTGATCTTCTCCTTCTCGAAGGCAACCAGGTCGACCTTCTCGTCGCTCACGGCCTTCACCAGTTCGGCGTGGTGGGCGTCGTCGTCTTCCTTGGCGTGGAAGAACTTGTGCATCAGCTTCTCGGCACCCTCGAAACAGAGGAACAGGCCGCCCAACATCAGCAGCGGCGTGATCGCCCATGGCGCGACGGCACTGATGGCCAGCGCGGCCGGCACCAGGATGGCCTTGTTGATCAGCGAGCCCTTGGCCACCGCCCAGACCACCGGCAGCTCGCGGTCGGCGTTGACGCCCGTGACCTGTTGTGCGTTGAGCGCGAGGTCGTCACCGAGCACACCCGCCGTCTTCTTGGCCGCCATCTGCGTCATGGCGGCCACATCGTCGGCGGCCGAGACGCTCTGGCGCGCAGCGACCTTGGTCATGGTGGCCACGTCGTCGAGCAGGGTGGCGATGTCGTCAAGCAGTGCAAGGAGGCTGGAGGCCATGGAGGTGGTTCAACTTTCTTCAGGACCAGACTAGGGGAAACAGCGGGTCGTCCATCGGCGCGCCGTCGGGCAGGCGCTGGTCGAGGTCGGGGAACGGCGGTGAGGTGCGCCAGCGGCGCAGGGCATGGGTCGCGTCGTCGCCCAGGTAGCGCGCCGAGAACACGCGGCGCCGCGCGCCGGGACCGGTGCCGCTGCTGGCGTGCAGGCTGAGCATGTGGAAGGCCACACAATCGCCCGGCTCGAGCGCCCAGGCAAGCTGGCGGTAGCGGTCGGGCTCGGCGTCGATGGGCGGCAGCTCGGCCAGCGTGCCGTCGGGAAACCATTTGGCCTGCTGGTCGCGGAAGGTGCGCGGCATGTACCAGGTGCCGTCGTGCGAGCCGGCCACGAACCGCAGCGTGCTCGCCAGCGGTACAGGGTCCACCGGGATCCAGAAGCTCACGTTTTGCATGCCACCGACGTTGTAGTACGGCTGGTCCTGGTGCCAGGGCGTGGGCTGGCGCGTCCCCGCTTCCTTGACCAGCAGGTGGTCGTGGTACAGGCGCACCGTGCGGCTTTGCATCAGCTGCGCCGCCAGATGCGGCAAGGCCGACTCCTGCAGGATGCTCCGGTAACCGGGATTCGCCTGCCAGGTGCAGAAGTCTTCGACGAAGCGCCCCGGGTCGTCGGGCTCACTCGCCACCAGCGCCAGCGGGCTCAGCTGTGCCAGGTTGTGCTCGATGCCGGCTTCGAGTGTGCGCAGTTCGTCGTTGTTCAGCACACCGCGCAGCACCACCGCCCCGTCGCGGGCGTAGGCCAGGGCGGTGTCGGCGGGCAGCGGGTGCAGGCGGCTCATCGCGGGATTAGCCCACCCACTTGCGCGCGTTGCGCCAGATGCGCATCCACGGGCTGAGATCGGACGGGTTGCCGCTGGTCCAGCTCATCTGGATGTTGCGGAACACGCGCTCGGGGTGCGGCATCATGGCCGTGAAACGGCCGTCGGCCGTGGTCACCGCCGTCAGGCCGCCCGGGCTGCCGTTCGGGTTGAACGGGTACTGCTCGGTGGCGGCGCCGCTGTTGTCCACGAAGCGCATGGCGGCGATGGCCTGCGCCGGGTTGCCGCGGTGCCTGAAGTTGGCAAAACCTTCGCCGTGCGCCACGGCGATCGGCAGGCGGCTGCCGGCCATGCCCTGCAGGAACAGGCTGGGCGATGCCAGCACTTCCACCATCGACAGGCGGGCCTCGAAACGCTCGCTCTGGTTGGTGGTGAAGCGCGGCCAGGCCTCGGCGCCGGGGATGATGTCGGCCAGCTCGGCGAACATCTGGCAACCGTTGCACACGCCCAGGCCGAAGGTGTCGGCGCGGCCGAAGAAGCCCTGGAACTGCTCGGACAGCACCGGGTTGAAGGTGATGCTGCGCGCCCAACCGATGCCGGCGCCCAGCGTGTCGCCGTAGCTGAAACCACCACAGGCAACCACGCCCTTGAAGTCGGCCAGCTTGGCACGACCGCTTTGCAGGTCGGTCATGTGCACGTCATACGCTTCGAAACCGGCCTGCGTGAAGGCGTAGGCCATTTCCACGTGCGAGTTCACGCCCTGCTCGCGCAGGATGGCGACCTTGGGGCGGCTCAGGTTCAGGAACGGCGCGGCCACGTTGTCGAGCGGGTCGAACGTCAGGGCCACGTGCATGCCCGGGTCGGCGGGCTGACCAGCAGCGGCGTGTTCGCTGTCGGCGCAGGCCGGGTTGTCGCGCTGCTGGTTGATCTTCCAGCTCACGCTGTCCCAGACCTGCTGCAGGTCGAACAGGCTGGCGCTGAAGACCGCCTTGGTGTCGCGCCAGACCTGCAGCTGTCCCTTGCCCACGTCGATGGACGAGGACGCCGGGCGGGTCTTGCCGACGAAGTGGCTGTGCTTGGACAGGCCGTGCTCGCGCAGGGTCTGCATCACCGCGTTGCGGTCTTCGGTCTTCACCTGCAGGACGACGCCCAGTTCTTCGCTGAACAGGGCCTTGAGCGTGAGTTCCTCGCGGCGGGCGCTGACCTGCTGCGCCCAGTTCTTGGCGTCGCCGCTGTCCATGCGGCTGTCGGTGATGCCGTCGCCTTCGGTGACCAGCATGTCCACGTTCAGCGACACGCCCACCTGGCCGGCAAAGGCCATTTCTGCCGCCGCGGCCAGCAGGCCGCCATCGGAACGGTCGTGGTAGGCCAGGATCTGGCCCTGGGCGCGCAGTGCGTTGACGGCGTTCACCAGGTTGATCAGGTCCTGCGGGCTGTCCAGGTCCGGCACCTCGTCGCCCGGCTGCCCCAGGGTCAGGCCCAGCACGCTGCCACCCAGGCGGTTGCGGCCCTTGCCCAGGTCCACCAGCACCAGGGTGGTGTCGTCGATATCGCGGTTGAGCTGCGGCGTGAGCGTGCCGCGCACGTCGGTCAGCGTCGCAAAGGCGCTGACGATCAGGCTCACCGGCGAGGTGACCTTCTTCTTTTCACCGTCGGCCGTCCACTGGGTGCGCATGGACAGGCTGTCCTTGCCCACCGGCACCGACACGTCCAGCGCCGGGCACAGTTCCATGCCGATGGCCTTGACGGTGGCGTACAGGTCGGCGTCTTCACCCGGTTCGCCACAGGCGGCCATCCAGTTCGCGGACAGCTTGACGCGCGGCAGCTCGATGGGCGCGGCCAGCAGGTTGGTGATCGCCTCGGCCACCGACATGCGGCCCGAGGCCGCGGCATTGATGGCCGCCAGCGGCGTGCGCTCGCCCATGCTCATGGCTTCACCGGCAAACCCGGCGTAGTCGGCCAGGGTCACCGCGCAGTCGGCCACCGGCACCTGCCAGGGGCCGACCATCTGGTCGCGGTGCGACAGGCCACCTACCGTGCGGTCGCCGATGGTGACCAGGAAACGCTTGGACGCCACGGTCGGGTGGCTCAGCACGTCGATCACGGCTTTTTCCAGCGAGACGCCCGTCAGGTCCATGGGCTTGAAACTGCGCTGCACCGTCTTGACATCGCGGTGCATCTTGGGCGGCTTGCCCAGCAGCACGTCCATGGGCATGTCGACCGGGCTTTCCTTGCCTTCATCGACCAGCGACAGGTGGCGCTCTTCGGTCGCCACACCGACGACCGAGAACGGGCAACGCTCGCGCTCGCAGAAGGCCTTGAACTGCGGCAGCGACTCGGGCGCGATGGCCAGCACGTAGCGTTCCTGGCTCTCGTTGCACCAGATTTCCTTGGGCGCCAGGCCACTCTCTTCCAGCGGCACGGCGCGCAGGTCGAAGCGCGCGCCGCGGCCAGCGTCGTTCACCAGTTCGGGGAAGGCGTTGGACAGACCGCCCGCGCCCACGTCGTGGATGAACAGCACCGGGTTTTTCTCGCCCTGCGCCCAGCAGTGGTTGATGACTTCCTGCGCCCGGCGCTCGATCTCGGGGTTGCCGCGCTGCACGGAATCGAAGTCCAGCGAGGCGGCGTTGGTGCCGGTGGCCATGGAGCTGGCGGCGCCACCGCCCATACCGATCTTCATGCCCGGTCCACCGAGCTGGATCAGCAGCGTGCCGGCCGGGAAATCGATCTTCTTGGTCTGGGTTGCGTCGATCTGGCCCAGGCCGCCCGCGATCATGATCGGCTTGTGGTAACCGCGGGTCACGCCGCCCACGTCCTGCTCGTATTCGCGGAAGTAGCCCAGCAGGTTGGGACGGCCGAACTCGTTGTTGAACGCCGCCCCGCCCAGCGGACCCTCCGTCATGATCTGCAGCGGGCTGGCGATGTGCTCGGGCTTGCCGCCCGGCTGGTCGGACAGGCCCCCCCAGAGCTTGGACACGGTGAATCCGGTCAGTCCCGCCTTGGGCTTGGAGCCGCGGCCGGTCGCGCCCTCGTCGCGGATCTCGCCGCCCGCGCCGGTGGAGGCGCCGGGGAAGGGGGAAATCGCGGTCGGGTGGTTGTGCGTTTCCACCTTCATCAGGATGTGATGGGTGGCGGCTTCTGCGGCATACGCGGGCGACGTATCGGCCCCGGCGCGCGCCACGAAGCGCTCCAGCTGGTGGCCTTCCATGATGGAGGCGTTGTCCGAGTACGCCACGACGGTGTGCTGCGGGCTCGTCTGGTGGGTGTGGCGGATCATGCCGAACAGGCTCTTGTCCTGCGCCACGCCGTCGATGGTGAACTGCGCGTTGAATATCTTGTGGCGGCAGTGTTCGCTGTTGGCCTGCGCGAACATCATCAGCTCGACGTCGGTCGGGTTGCGCTTGAGGCCGTTGAAGGCGTTGACGAGGTAATCGATCTCGTCGTCGGCCAGGGCCAGGCCCCATTCGCTGTTGGCTTTTTCCAGCGCGGCGCGGCCACCGCTCAACACATCCACGTGCTCCATGGACGCGGGGTGCAGTTCGGTGAACAGGGCTTCGGCCTGTGAACGCTCGGTGGTCACGGCCTCGGTCATGCGGTCGTGCAGCAGGTCGGCCACGGCGCGCAGCTGGTCTTCGCTCAGGCTGGCCTTGCCCAGCAGGCCGGACTTCAATCCGATGCGGAACTCGACCAGACGCTCGACGCGGTGCAGCGTCAGGCCGCAGTTGTGTGCGATGTCGGTGGCCTTGGAGGCCCAGGGCGAGACGGTACCCAGCCGGGGCAGCACGTACAACGCGGGAGCGCCAGCCTGTTCAGCGGCGACGAAGGCCTCAGAGGCCGGCTCGCCGTAGGTCAGCAGCTGGCCCAGGCGGTCCACCGTGGCGGCGTCGGGCGCGGCGTCGAACGACGCCAGGTGCACGAAGCGGGCCGAGAGGCCGTTGATCTTGTCGGAGATGCCCTGCAGACGGGGCAGGAGTTGCTGGACTTTGAAGTCGCTGACGGCGTTGCCGCCGTCAAAGAAGCGCAGGTGCAGGGTCACGGTGGGTGGCCTTGGGGCTGGCGGGCGCGGGGCGTCCCGGGGATGGGGGAAAGCCCGCGATTTTACCCGCCACCCGGCGGCTCACCGGGTGTCAGAACTGGTATCCGACGCTCACATTGACGACCGGCAGCACCCTGGCGCTGTTCAGGTCGTCCTGCACCTTGCGCTCCTCGGCGGCGATGGCGGCCTGGGCGCCCGGCTGGGCCAGCAGACCGCCCGAGCCGGTCAGCTTGACCTTGGGCTTGCCGATGGACACGCCCAGGTCCAGGCCAAAGGTCCAGCCCGGTTCGTTGTGCCGGCCGTGGCCCCAGCCCACGCCGACGTAAGGCATGGTGCTCGGGTACTTGATGTCGGCGCGCAGGGAATTGCCCGTGGCGTCGAAGCGCTGGCCGTCGATGGTGACCGAGCCGTTGGTGGCCTGGGCATTCAGCGCGGCCGAGGTGCCGCCGAAGGTGGCACCTCCGACCATGCGGAAGGTGCCCAGGAAGGGGCGGAAGTCGACGAACACGCCGTTGCCCTTGAGCTTGAGGTCGCCCTTGTAGGTGATCTGGTCCTCGGTGTAGGTGTCCGACTCGGTCAGGCTGGCCAGCTCACCGCGAACGCCCAGGGCAGGACCGACCGGCAGGTTCAGACCCACCCCGAGGCCACCCGTGCCGGCGACGCCGTACACGCCAACGCCTTGTGCCAGTGCGGAGCCGGACAGGGCCATCAGGGACAAACCGGTGATCAATAGCTTTTTCATGCAAGCGCCTCGCTGTGGGGGGGGGGAAGGAGCGGGCGAGTATAGGAGTGACGACTGCGCCCGGGTGGCTATTTCACCCTTCGTTTCAAACCGCTGCCCGCCACGGGATAATTGCGCCCCATGAGCATCACCTACAAAGACGAGGCTGGCATCGCCGGCATGCGCACCGCCTGCCGCCTGGCCTCGGAGGTTCTGGATTTCCTGACCCCGCACATCCAGCCCGGCGTCACCACGCTGGAAATCGACCGCCTCTCGGCCGACTACATGAAGCAGCAGGGCACGCGCTCGGCCACCATCGGCTACCAGCCCCCTGGCTACCCGCCCTACCCCGGCCACCTCTGCACCTCGATCAACCACGTCGTCTGCCACGGCATCCCCAACGACAAGCCGCTCAAGAAGGGCGACATCCTCAACGTCGACGTCACCGTGATCACGCCAGAGGGCTGGTACGGGGACAACAGCCGCATGTTTCTCATTGGCGGCGAGGCCGCCTGCAGCGTGCAGGCCCGGCGGTTGACCCAGGTCACCTTCGAGGCCATGTGGAAGGGCATCGTGATGGTCAAGCCCGGCGTGCGCCTGGGCGACATCGGCCATGCGATCCAGACCTACGCCGAAGGCAATGGCTATTCGATCGTGCGCGAGTTCTGCGGCCACGGCATCGGCCAGCGCTTCCACGAGGAGCCGCAGGTGCTGCACTACGGCCGCCCCGGCACGCTCGAAGAGCTCAAGCCCGGCATGACCTTCACCATCGAACCGATGATCAATGCCGGCAAGCGCGACATCAAGGAGATGGGCGACGGCTGGACCATCGTCACGCGCGACCGTTCGTTGTCGGCGCAGTGGGAACACACCGTGCTGGTGACTCCCACGGGCTACGAGGTGCTCACGCTCTCGGCGGGCAGCCCGCCCCTGCCCCCTTTCGTGACCACCACCGTCTGCTGATTCCGGAGCCTAGCCATGGGTGAAGCCGCAGGCGAGCTGGGCGCGCTGCGCCAGCGCTACCGCCAGGACAAGACCACCCTGTTCACCCAGCTGGGCGAACAGGGTTCATCGACCCGCGGCGTGCGCCGCACGCTGCAGCAACTTGCACGACTGACCGACGACACCCTGCGGCAGCTCTGGACCAATGCGGGATTTGGCGCCGGGTTCTCGCTGCTGGCCGTCGGTGGTTATGGCCGTGGCGAGCTGTTCCCGAACTCGGACGTCGACGTGCTGGTGTTGCTGCCGGACGGCGCGA
Organism: Hydrogenophaga pseudoflava; assembly: GCF_031020795.1. Classification (GTDB taxonomy): domain Bacteria; phylum Pseudomonadota; class Gammaproteobacteria; order Burkholderiales; family Burkholderiaceae_C; genus Hydrogenophaga; species Hydrogenophaga pseudoflava_A. Next base: position 704,177 of record NZ_JAVHJP010000002.1, on the reverse strand, counting down.
CGCCCGACGGCGACGAGGCGCTGAAGGCGCGCCTGGAATCCTTCATCGGCGCCTGCTGGGACGTGGGCCTGGAGATCGGCTCCAGCGTGCGCACCGCCTCGGAATGCGTGGAGGAAGCGGAGCGCGACGTGACCGTGCAGACTTCGCTGCTCGAATGCCGCCTGATCGTGGGTTCGCGGGCGCAGTTCACCGGCCTGGTGCGGCGCCTGGGCGAGGTCATGGACCCCAAGGCCTTCTTCGTGGCCAAGACGCTGGAGATGCGGCAGCGCCACACCAAGTACGAGAACACGCCCTACTCGCTCGAGCCCAACTGCAAGGAGTCGCCGGGCGGCCTGCGCGATCTGCAGGTCGTCCTCTGGGTGGCCAAGGCCGCCGGGCTGGGCCGCAGCTGGGATGAGCTGGCGCGACGGGGCCTGGCCACGCCGCTGGAGGTGCGCCAGATCAAGGCCAACGAGGCCCTTCTGAGCCTGATCCGCGCGCGGCTGCACCTGCTGGCCCACCGGCGTGAGGACCGGCTGGTGTTCGACCTGCAGACCGCGGTGGCCGAATCCTTTGGCTACAAGGCGCAGGCGCCGGCGCCGGCCGGCCCGCACGAGCAACCGCCGGCGCCCACCACCCGCCTGGCCCGCCGCGCCAGCGAGGAGCTGATGCGGCGCTACTACTGGGCGGCCAAGGCCGTGACCCAGCTCAACCAGATCCTGCTGCTCAACATCGAGGAGCGCCTGAACAGCGACGAGTGCGGCGCCGACCAGATGCGCCCAATCAACGAGCGCTTCTTCGACAAGGCCGGCATGCTGGAGGTGGCCAGCGACAACCTCTACATCCAGCAGCCCCACGCGATCCTCGAGACCTTTCTGCTCTACCAGACCACGGTGGGCATCAAGGGCCTGTCGGCACGCACGCTGCGCGCGCTGTACAACGCGCGCCCGATCATGAACGGCGCCTTCCGCGCCGACCCGGTCAACCGGGCCACCTTCCTGCAGATCGTGCAGCAGCCCGAGGGCATCACCCACGCCATGCGGCTGATGAACCAGACCTCGGTGCTCGGGCGCTACCTCTGGGTGTTCCGCCACATCGTGGGCCAGATGCAGCACGACCTGTTCCACGTCTACACCGTGGACCAGCACATCCTGATGGTGCTGCGCAACGTGCGGCGCTTCTTCATTGCCGAGCATTCGCACGAGTATCCGTTCTGCTCGCAGTTGGCCGCCGGCTGGGACAAGCCCTGGATCTTCTACGTGGCGGCGCTGTTCCACGACATCGCCAAGGGTCGCGGCGGCGACCACTCCGAGCTGGGCGCGCGCGACGTGCGCAGCTTCTGCCGCCAGCACGGCATCGCGCGCGAGGACGCCCGGCTGATCGAGTTCCTGGTGTCTGAGCACCTGACCATGAGCCGCATCGCCCAGAAGGAAGACCTGAGCGACCCGGACGTGATCGGCGCGTTCGCCCAGCGCGTGGGCAACGAGCGCTACCTCACCGCGCTGTACCTGCTCACGGTGGCCGACATCCGCGGCACCAGCCCCAAGGTGTGGAACGCCTGGAAGGGCAAGCTGCTGGAAGACCTGTACCGCTACACCCTGCGCGCCCTGGGCGGCCGCGCACCCGATCCGGACGCCGTGGTCGAGGCGCGCAAGCGCGAGGCCCTGTCGATGCTCGCGCTGCACGCCCTGCCCCACCAGGCGCACAAGACCCTCTGGGACACGCTGGACGTGGGCTACTTCATGCGCCACCAGGCCGACGAGATCGCCTGGCACACGCGGGTGCTCACGCGCCAGCTGGCCATCAACGCGCGCAGCGGGTCCGGCGTGGCGCCGGCGCCGGCCGGCGAGGCCAGCGCCCCGGACGCCGCCATCGTGCGCGCCCGTCTGTCGCCCGAGGGCGAGGGCCTGCAGGTGCTGGTCTATTCCCCCGACCAGAACGACCTGTTCGCCCGCATCTGCGGCTATTTCGACAACGCCGGTTTCTCGATCCTGGACGCCCGCATCCACACGACCATGACGGGCCATGCGCTGGACACCTTTCAGGTGGTGGCGCCGACGCTGTCGGACCACTACCGCGAACTGATCGCAATGGTCGAAAACAAGCTGGCCAGCACCATCGACGCACGTGGCCCGCTGCCGCCGCCCAGCAAGGGCCGGCTGTCACGCCGGGTCAAGAGCTTCCCGATCACGCCGCGGGTGGACCTTCGGCCCGACGAAAAAGCGCAGCGCTGGCTGCTGAGCATCTCGGCCAGCGACCGCGCCGGACTGCTTTACTGCATCTCTCGCGTGCTGGCCCAACACCAGATCAGCGTGCAGCTGGCCAAGGTCAGCACCTTGGGTGAACGCGTCGAAGACACCTTCCTGATCAGCGGCCCCGAGCTGCAGGTCAACAAGCGCCAGATCCAGATCGAGACCGAGTTGCTGGAAACGCTGGAGGGCTGAGCACCCTCCAGCCCCCCCTCATGCGGGGTGGATCAGCGCATTCGGGTCGCGCTCGTGCGCCCGCTCATCCCGCACCTGGCGACCGAACAGGCGGGCGAAGAAGATGCTCAGGTCGTCCACCATGGTGAACACGGCCGGCACCACCAGCAGGCTCAGCAGGGTCGAGGTCATGAGACCACCGATCACCGCCACCGCCATTGGCGAGCGGAAGCTGCCATCCGCCGCCCCGGACCCCACCGCCACCGGCAGCATGCCCGCCACCATGGCGATGGTGGTCATCACGATGGGCCGCGCGCGCTTGTGACAGGCGTCCAGGATCGCCTCCAGTCGGGGCAGGCCGCGCTGGCGGCGCGCCTCGATGGCGTACTCCACCAGCAGGATGGAGTTCTTCGACGCGACCCCCATCAGCATCACCAGACCGATCAGCGAGGGCATGGAGAAGCTCTTGTTGGTCAGCAGCAGGGCCACGAAGGCGCCGCCGAAGGACATCAGCAGCGCCGGCAGGATGGTCAGCGGCATCAGGAAAGCCTTGAACAGCAGCACCAGCACGATGTAGATGCACAGCACGCCGGTCAGCATGGCCAGACCGAAACTGGCAAACAGCTCGCCCTGCACCTCGGCGTCGCCGATCTCCAGCACCTGAACGCCCGGCGGCAGGTTCCGGATGCTGGGCAACTGCTCGACCGCGGTCTTCATGTCGCCCAGCGGAATGCCGGCCAGCTCGACCTCGAAGTTGATGTTGCGTGAACGGTCGTAGCGGTCGATCACGGCAGGGCCACCGCCGAAGCTGAGCGTGGCGACCTGGCTGAGCATGACTGGCCCCTTCGCGCCGGGCACGGCGAGGCGGCCCAGGACGTCCAGGTTCTCGCGCGCCGCGCCGTCGAGCTTGACCACGATCGGCACCTGGCGCTGCGGCAGGTTCAGCTTGGGCAGGGCGCTGTCGTAGTCGCCCACGGTGGCGATGCGCAGCGTCTCGGCGATGGCCGAACTGGTCACGCCCAGGTCGGCGGCGCGCTGCAGGTCCGGCGTGACGATGATCTCCGTGCGCACCAGCGCGGCCGAGGACTGGATGCTGCCCACACCGTTGATGGTGCGCAGGTCGCTCTCGATGGCGCGGGCCGCAGTCGACAGCGCGTTGGCGTCGTTGCCGGTGAGCGTGAGGATGTATTTCTCGCCCGAGCCGCCCAGGCCCACCTTGTAGCGCACGCCCGGCAGGCCGGACATCACCTCGCGGATCTGGTTCTCGATCACCTGCTTGCGCGGGCGCTGGCCGCGCGGGTCCAGCTGGATGGTCAGCGCCGCCTTGCGCGACTCCTGCGCACCCTGCGGAGCGAACGGATCGCTGCCGGCCGAACCGGACCCGATGGTGGTGTAGACCGACTTGACGTGCTGCACGCCGGTGACCAGCACCCGTGCCCGCTCGGCGGTCGCCACCGTCTGCGACAGCGTCGCGCCCGGCGGCAGCTCCAGGTAGACCTGGGTCTGCGAGTTGTCGTCTGGCGGGATGAAGCCCTGCGGCAGCAACGGGATCAGCGCCAGCGAGCCGAAGAAGAACAGGACGGCGCCGATCAGCGTCAGCCAGCGGTGGCGGATGCAGGCCGCAGCCCAGCGCTGGTAGGTGTCGAGCCAGCCGGGTTCGTTCTGGTTGGTCATCCAGGCCCAGAGGCCGCCGAAGAAGCGGTTGCTGCGCGCCCAGGCCGGCTGCTCCTTGGCGGTCACCACCGGCTTGAGGAGGTAGGCCGCCATCATGGGGGTGAGCGCACGCGCCACCACCAGAGAGGCGAACACCGCCAGCGCCGCGGTCCAGCCGAACTGCTTGAAGAACTTGCCAGGAATGCCGGCCATGAAGGCCGTGGGCAGGAACACCGCGATCAGGGTGAAAGTGGTGGCGATCACGGCCATGCCGATCTCGTCGGCCGCCTCCATCGCCGCCTGGTACGGCGTCTTGCCCATGCGCATGTGGCGCACGATGTTTTCCACTTCCACGATGGCGTCGTCCACCAGGATGCCGATCACCAGCGACATGGCCAGCAGCGTGACCACGTTGATGGTGAATCCCATGTAGTGCATGCCGATGAAGGCCGGGATGGCCGACAGCGGCAGCGCCACGGCCGAGACCACGGTGGCGCGGAAGTCGCGCAGGAACAGCCAGACCACCAGCACCGCGAGGATGGCGCCCTCGTACAGAAGGGTCATGGAGGCGTTGAATTCCTCCTCCACCGGCGTCACGAAATCGAAGGACTCGGTGATCTGCAGGTCCGGACGGGCGGCCTGCAGCTCCTTGAGCTTGGCGCGCACGCCATGTCCGACCTCGACCTCGCTGGCGCCTCGGCTGCGCGCCACTTCAAAACCGACCACCGGCTTGCCGTCGAGAAAAGCCGCTGCGGTCGGCTCGGCGATGGTGTCCTTGACGGTGGCGATCTGGTCCAGCCGGATGCGCCGGCCATCGGAGAGCGACAGCTCGAGCGCGGCCAGTTCCTCGGCCGACTTCATCGACGAGAGCGTGCGCAGCGGCTGCTGGCTGCCGCCGATGTCGGCCCGGCCACCCGCGCTCTCGATCTGCACGCGTGCCAGCTGGCGCGAAATGTCGGCCGCGGTTGCACCCAGCGACTGCAGCTTCAGCGGGTCCAGCAGGATCTGCACCTCGCGGTTGACGCCGCCCACCCGGTTGATGGCCCCCACGCCGCGCACCGAGAGCAGCAGCTTGGCCACGTCGTTGTCCACGAACCATGAGATGGCCTCGTCGTCCATCTTGTCCGAACGCACCGTGTAGGCCAGCACGGCGCCACCGGCCAGTTCCAGCTTGTTGATGATGGGCTCGCGCAGGTCGGTGGGCAGGTCGCCGCGCACCTTGGCGACGGCCGAGCGAACGTCGTCCAGCGCTTCCTGCGTCGCCTTCTCGATGCGGAACTCGGCCGTGATCGAAACCGTGCCGTCCTGCACCTTGGTGTAGATGTGCTTGAGGCCCTGCAGCGAAGCCAGGCTGTTCTCGATCTTTCGCGCGACGTCGTTTTCCAGCTGGTTGGGTGCGGCACCCGGCAGGCTGGCGACGATGGTGATGTTGGGCACGTCCAGGTCGGGGAAGTTCTGCACCTTCATCGCCTGGAACGAAAACAGACCGGCGAGTGTGAGCATGACGAACAGCATCGCCGCCGGAATCGGGTTGCGGATGGACCACGCGGAAACGTTCATGGCCGGTCCTTCACTGCGCGATCTTCACGAGGTCGCCCTCGTTGAGGAAACCGGCGCCCTGCACCGCCACCGTTTCGTCGGCCTTCAGGCCCTGCAGCACCTCGACGCGGTCGCCCGCGCGTCGGCCGGTCTCCACCTTGCGCTGGGCGGCCTTGCTGTCGGCACCGATCACGAACACGTAGTTGTGCCCGTCGCGCACCACGATGGCCTGCGCCGGCACGGTCAGCGCCTGACTGGTTCCGATCTGGAACTGCCCGCGTGCGAAGGTGCCGGCCTTGAGTTCGGTGTGTTTCGGCAGGTCGGCGAACACCAGCACGTTGCGGGTCTGAGGGTCGGCCGTGGGCGCGATGGCACGGACCGTGCCGGCCACCTTCAGGCCGCTGGCGGACGTGACCTCCACCTTCTGACCCACCTTGACCTGACCGACCTCGGCCGGCGTCACCTCGGCACGCCACTCCATGCGGCTCTGGCGCACCAGGCGGAACAGTTCCTGCCCGGCGCCTGCCACCGAACCCACCGTGGCGGTGCGGGCAGAGATCACGCCATCGTCGGGCGCGCGCACCTGGGTGTTCCCCAGGCGCACCTGGCTGGCGCCATAGGCCGCCTTGGCGGCTTCGAACTGCGCGCGCGTGACCTTTTCCTGTGTCAGGTACTGGGCGATCTGGGACTTGGACAGCGCACCAGTGTTCTCGATCGAGCGCGCCCGGTCGGCGTCGGCCTTGGCGCTCTCGGCTGCGGCCTCGGCCTGCATCAGCGCCGCCTTGCCCTGCAGGCTCTCGGCCTCGGTGGTCTCGCGGGCGAAGGTGGCCAGCACCTGGCCCTTCTTCACCACATCGCCGATGTTCACATTCACCGTCGCCAGGCGCAGGCCCGGCACCTCGGCGCCCACGCTGGCCTCCTGCCAGGCGGCGATGTTGCCGTTGGCCTGCAGCTGCAGGGCCAGGCTGGCAGTTTCCGGCTTGGCGGTGCTCACCGTCATCGCGGCTTTGGGGGCGGCGGGCGCGGCGCCATCGGCTGCGGGCGCTGCCGGGCTGGCGGCCGCATCTTCGGCGGGTTTGTCGCTGCCGCCGCAGGCCACCGCGAGCACCGACGACAGCAGCAGCACGGCCGCGAGGCGGCCAGAGGATTCAACGGACAGTTGGCGCATGGTCTTCTTCATGAGGCTTGGCGCACCGGTTCCGGCGCGATCTGGGGGTCAAAACCGCCGCCCAGGGCGACGTACAGGGCGATCCAGGTGTTCAGGTGGTCCAGTTGCAGCGCCACGGCGCCGCTGTCTGCGTTGAGCTTGAGCCGGCGCGCTTCCTCCAGCTCGTTGAGGTTGGCCAGGCCGACGCGGTAGCGCGCCTCGGTGGCCTCGAACGAGCGGGTGTAGCCCGCCACAGCCTGCTGGCTGGCCACCAACTGGGTGCGCAGCGTGTCCAGCGCCACCAGCGACTGCTCGACCTCGGCGATGGCGCGGCGCAGCACATTGGCGTAGCCGATGGCCGCCGACTCGTATCGCGCGGCAGCAGACTCGGCCGATGCGTTCAGGCCACCGCGGCCGATCAGCGGCAGGTTCACCACCAGCGGACCGACCGACCAGGTGTTGAAGGTCGTGCTCTCGCCGCCGGTGGTGAACCGGTTGCGCAACACGTTGCTGCTCAGATTCAGGCTGGGCCAGAGCGCGGCCCGGGCCACACCCACACCTTCGGCGGCCGCGACCAGTTCCTGCTGGGCACGGGCCACGTCCGGCCGCTGGCGAATCACCTCCAGCGGCACCGCCGACACGGCCAGGGCCGAACCGGCCGCGGTCGGGTCGGGCAAGGTGCCACCGGCACCCAGGCGCCCGCGCAGAGCGGGCTCATCGGCCCCAACCAGCGCCACGATGGCCTTGAACTGCTGCTCGCACTGGCGGTGCTGCTGCGCCAGCCGCGCCTCGGCGTCGGCCTGACCTGCGCGCGCCAGGGCGGCGGTGGCCGGTGCCAGCAGACCGGCGCGCTCGGTGTCGGCCGCGCTCTGGGCGGTGATGGCGCGCGAGGCGCGGTCGCTGTCGATCACGGCCTTCTGCGCCAGGCAGGAGCGCCAGCCCAGGTACAGCCGCGCCGTTTCGGCCGCCATCAGCACGCGGGCCTCATGCCAGCCGGCCTGCGCCGCATTGGCCTGGGCCGAAGCCTGGCGCACCGACGACGCGTTCTGGCCCCACAGGTCGATCGCCCACGAGGCCTGCAGGCCCACGTTCATGCCCGTGCCCAGCGGGGCACTGGCGTCCACGCCACGGTAGGCGCCGGCGGTCAGACCCACCTGGGGCAGCGTGGCGCTGTCGGCGCCGGCCAGCGCCGCGCGCGCCGCGAACACCTGCGCACGGGCCGCCATGATGCTGGCGCTGCCCTGCTGGGCCTGTCCGATCAACTCCTGCAAACGGGGATCGCCCAGGCGCGACCACCAGTCGACCAGCGCGGTGGTCTGGCCCTGATGGGGCAACGCAGGAGCAAACCAGGCCTTGGGCAGACTGGCTTCGACCGTCTGCACGCTGCGCTCCGGCGGAGGCCCCATGCCGGCACAGGCGCTGAGGCCAAGCGAGCCCAACAGAATAAGAAGTGGTTTCATTTGCATTCAGACGACATGCCGCGTTGCAGCGCAACAAAGGAAACGAGCATAGCGAAGCCGCAGCCCCTTTCCGAAGACTTTTTGTTTCAGTTTTTTTCGATTTCCGCCACACCCGGAGTCACCACTTCGGTGAAACCGAAGCGGGTGAAGTCGCGCACGCGCATCGGATACAGCGTGCCCATCAGGTGATCGCATTCGTGCTGCACCACCCGGGCGTGAAAGCCTTCGACTTCGCGGTCCACCCGGCTGCCGTCGGCGGCAAAACCCTGGTAGCGGATGCGCCGCCAGCGCGGCACCACGGCCCGCAGCCCCGGCACCGAGAGGCAGCCCTCCCAGCCCTCATCTTCTTCATCGCCCAGCGGGGTGATAACCGGGTTGATCAGCACGGTGCGCGGCACCACCGGCGCGTCCGGGTAGCGCGGGTTGGGCGCACCGGTGCCAAAGATCACCACCTGCAGGTCCACGCCGATCTGCGGCGCCGCCAGGCCGGCCCCGTTCGCCGCGGCCATGGTCTCTTCCATGTCGGCGACCAGTTGGTGCAGCTCTGGCGTGTCGAAGCTCTGCACCGGCTGCGCGGTCCGCAGCAGCCTGGGGTCGCCCATCTTGAGGATCGTGTGAATGGCCATGAGAAAGCGGTGGTATTGGGGTTTTGCCCTGATGGCGCGCGATTGTGGCGCAGCTAGAGTGAGCAGAGATACCCGCCCCTGTAATTGCTGCCATCACGCTGTCAGGAGGACCCATGAAACTCGCGCCGATTGGCACCGCTTTGTCCACCCTGGCGTTTTCAGGCGCAGTCTTCGCCCAGGGCGCCGACATCTTCAAGGGGGCCGATCTGGCGTTGGGAGAGAAGCTGATCGCCGAACACAAGTGCGCCCAGTGCCACGCCAGCAAGGTGGGCGGCGACGGCGGCGCGATCTACAAGCCGGGGGGAAGGTTCAACAACGCGGGGCTGCTGCGCGGCATGGTCGAGATGTGCAACACCCGGATGAACCTGGGCCTGTTTCCTGAGGAAGTGACGGCGGTGGCCGCGGTTCTCAACCGCGACCACTACAAGTTCAAGTAGCCAGCAAGGCCAGCATGCCGGCCTCGTCCAGCACCGCCACGCCCAGCTCGCGCGCCTTGTCCAGCTTGCTGCCGGCTTCTTCGCCGGCCACCACGTAGTCGGTCTTCTTGCTCACCGAGCCGGCCACCTTGGCGCCGGCGGCTTCGAGCAGCTCCTTGGCCTCTTCACGACGGAGCGTGGGGAAGGTGCCGGTCAGCACAAAAGTCTTGCCCGTGAGCGGCTGGGCCGCGCGCTCGGCGGGGGTGCCCTCTTCCCAGCGCACGCCGCAGGCGCGCAGCTGCTCCACCACCTCACGGTTGTGCGGCTGCTGGAAGAAGGTGTGGATGCTCTGAGCCACCGTCGGACCGACATCGTTGACTTCCAGCAACCGCTCCTCGCTGGCCGCCATGATGTCGTCGAGATTGCCGAAGTGGCGCGCCAGGTCCTTGGCAGTGGCCTCGCCCACGTGGCGGATGCCCAGGCCAAACAGGAAACGCGGCAGCGTGGTTTGCTTGGATTTTTCCAGCGCGTCCAGCACATTCTGTGCGGACTTCTGAGCCATGCGGTCCAGATTGGCCAAAGCCATCAGCCCCAGGCGGTAGAGGTCCGGCAGGGTCTTGACCACGTCACCATCCACCAGTTGTTCCACCAGCTTGTCGCCCAGGCCCTCGATGTCCACGGCACGCCGCTGGGCGTAGTGCAGGATGGCCTGCTTGCGCTGCGCGCCGCAGAACAGGCCGCCGGTGCACCGGTGGTCTACCTCACCATCCTCGCGCACGGCCTCACTGCCGCAGACCGGGCAGCGGGTCGGCATGGTGAACGGCTGAGCGCCGTCCAGGCGCTTGTCGGTCAGCACCGCCACCACCTCGGGGATCACGTCGCCGGCACGGCGCACGATCACGGTGTCGCCGACCCGCACGTCCTTGCGGCGCGCCTCGGACTCATTGTGCAGCGTTGCGTTGGTCACCGTCACGCCGCCGACGAACACCGGGGCCAGCTTGGCCACCGGCGTGAGCTTGCCGGTGCGGCCGACCTGCACATCGATGGCCTGCACCGTCGTGAGCTGTTCCTGCGCCGGGTACTTGTGCGCCACGGCCCAGCGCGGTTCGCGGGTCTTGAACCCCAGCTCGCGCTGCAGCGCGAGCGAGTTGACCTTGTAAACCACGCCGTCGATGTCGAATGGCAGCGCGTCGCGCTTGGCGGCGATCTGCGCGTGGAACGCCACCAGGCCATTGGCGCCCAACGCCACGCAGCGGTCGGCGCAGACCGGCAGGCCGAAAGCGGCCAGCGCGTCGAGCAGGCCGCTGTGCGTGCCGGGCACGACCCAGCCGCGTACCTCGCCCATGCCGTAGGCGAAGAAGGACAGCGGGCGCTGTGCGGTCACCGCAGGGTCGAGCTGGCGCACCGCGCCGGCGGCGGTGTTGCGCGGGTTGATGTAGGTCTTCTCGCCCTTCTCGCGCTGGCGTTCGTTCAGCCGTTCGAAATCGTCGCGGCGCATGTAGACCTCGCCGCGCACCTCGAGCACCTCGGGTGCGGCCCCGTAAAGCCGCAGGGGAATCTGCCCGATGGTGCGGATGTTCTGGGTCACATCCTCGCCGGTCTCGCCGTCGCCGCGTGTGGCCGCCTGCACCAGCACCCCCTGCTCGTAGCGCAGATTGATCGCCAGGCCGTCGAACTTCAGTTCGGCCGCGTACTCGACGGGGGCCTCCGTGTCGGTCCGGCCGAGTTCGCGCCGCACCCTTGCATCGAAGGCCTCGGCACCGCCCGCGGTGGTGTCGGTCTCGGTCTGTATCGACAGCATCGGCACCGCGTGGCGCACCGGCACCAGTCCGTCGAGCACCTTGCCGCCCACGCGCTGGGTCGGCGAATCGGGGGTGAGCAGCTCGGGGTGTGCCGCCTCGATGGCCTGCAGCTCCTGGAACAGCCGGTCGTACTCGGCGTCCGGGATCTCCGGCGTGTCGAGCACGTAGTAGCGGTGGGCATGGTGGTGCAGTTGCGCGCGCAGTTCGGAGGCACGCTCCGCCGGCGTGGGCTCGGCGGCAAACAGGTCTTGGGTCATCAGGAGAACAGGCGGCGGGCCTGCGGGGAACCGGCGGACAGGTCGTGGCTGTCCAGCGCGTCGTACAGCGACTCGAGGTCGGCGCCGATGCTGTCCATGGTGTCGGCGCCCAGCGGCTGGCCGGCGTCGTCGGTGACCACGCCGTCCATGGCCTCGGCCAGCGCCGAGGCGGCTTGGCGCAGGCGCACAAAGGGCTGTTCGCTGCGGGGCACGTGCGTGACCTCCAGCGACAGGTTGATCTCGCGCAGCGCGCTCTGCTCCGGGTCTTCGGCCATGGCCGCCTGCGGATCGAACGACAGGCTGAGGATGGGCGCCTGGCCCACGGCGCTGCCGGGCAGCACCATGCGGCCGGGCAACACGCCCGCCACAAATCCGAAGCGCGCGGCGTTCTGCGACACGTAGCCCGGGCTCCAGGCTGCGCGGCGTGCGCGCAGTGTGAAGCCGAGCTGTGCGTCGTGACCGCTGGCAAAGGCGTCCAGCTCGCGGGCCCGCGCCACTTCGGCGCGCATGTCCGGGAAATCCGGCATGGCGCCGATGGCGTCGGCAAAGGCCTGGGCCTTCATCACGAACTCCGAGAACTCGATGTCGTTCAGGGCGCCGGCGCGGTTGGCCAGCTGAACGCCCACCTGCAGGGCCTTGTAGCGCTGCCCCGGCCGGGGCGCTTCCCACTCGCCGCCGTCTTCGACCAGTCCCTCCACGGCAAACGGTTTGCTCCCCACTCGGCGCGTGCCCGGCAGGGCCGCGATCACGGCGTCTCCCGAGACCTCGCCATCGAGCTGCAGCGGGGCGATGACATCGATCAGGGCATCCAGTCCGGGCCGCCGGTCTGGCGTGGCGACGACATGGTTGAGCGTGACCGCCACCGAGGGCACCGGCCGCACTTCTTCGCGCACCGAAACCGCTTCCACCGGCTCGTCGCGCAGCACCGGTTCGATGCGCTCGCCGTCACCCACCACACGGTGGTCGGCCAGTGGTTCCGCGTCACCCGCCGGCACGGTGTCCGCGCCCGCGGCATCGCGGGGAAGGTCGGCCTCGGGCAGGCCCCGGGCGGTGCGCGGTGCGCTGCGGCGCGTGACCCAGGCGTTGTAGGCGACCACGCCTGCGAGAACAAGACCGCCGACGATGGCCAGGCTGATTTGCAGGGTGCTCATGGGTGAAAGTCGGCGATGGTGGGGTGTGGGTCTCAGGCGGATTCGAGCATACCGGCGGCGGACTCCATGTCCACCGCCACGATGCGAGAGACGCCCTGCTCCTGCATGGTCACGCCGATCAGCTGTTCGGCCATTTCCATGGCGATCTTGTTGTGGCTGATGAACAGGAACTGGGTGCCCTTCTTGCTCATGCTGGTCACCAGGCGGGCGTAGCGCTCGGTGTTGGCGTCGTCCAATGGCGCGTCCACCTCGTCGAGCAGGCAGAACGGCGCCGGGTTGAGCTGGAAGATGGCGAACACGAGCGCAATGGCGGTCAGCGCCTTCTCGCCGCCCGAAAGCAGGTGGATGGTCTGGTTCTTCTTGCCCGGCGGCTGGGCCATGACCTGCACGCCCGCGTCCAGGATTTCTTCGCCGGTCATCACCAACCGGGCGTTGCCGCCGCCGAACAGCTCGGGGAACATCCGGCCGAAGTGCTCGTTGACGGTGTTGAAGGTGTTACCCAGCAGGTCGCGGGTTTCGGCGTCGATCTTCTTGATCGCGTCCTCCAGCGTGTTCATCGCCTCGATCAGGTCCTTGGACTGGGCGTCGAGGAAGGTCTTGCGCTCGCGCGCGGCGGTCAGCTCGTCCAGCGCGGCCAGGTTCACCGCACCCAGCGACTGGATCTCGCGGTGGAAGCGGTCGATCTCGGACTGCAGGCCGGTCAGGCGCACATTGCCTTCGGTGATGCTCTGCGACACCGCGGCCAGGTCGGCCTGGGCCTCGGCCAGCAGCTGGCTGTACTGCTCGACGCCCAGACGCGCGGCCTGCTCCTTGAGCTGGAAATCGGTGATGCGCTGGCGCAGCGGGTCCAGCTCGCGCTCCAGCTTGAGGCGGTGCTCGTCGCTGGCGCGCAGCTTGGCGGTCAGGTCGTCGTACTGGCTGCGCAGCGCACCCAGCGCCTGCTCGCGCTCCAGCTTCATGGCCAGCGCCGACTGCAGCCCGGCCTGCGCAGCGGCGTCGTTCAGGCGCGAAAACTCTTCAGCGGCGCGCGCGGCTTCGTCGGCCAGCGACTTCTCCTGCGCACCGGCGGTTTCCAGCGAGCGCTGCAGCTCGCCCTGGCGCGCTTGCAGGCTGCGCAGGGTAAAGGTGGCTTCCTGCGCCTGACGCTCCAGACCCCGCTGCTGCTCGCGCGCATCGCTCAACCGGCGTTCCGCGGCGATCACCTTGTCGTCGAGCTGGGCATGGCGCTCCTGGCTGTCGGCCAGCTGCATGTCGAGTTCTTCGAAGCGCGCTTCGGCGGTGACACGGCGCTCCTGCAGGTCGTCGAGCTGGCCGTCGACCTCGGCAAGGTCGGCGGCGATCTGTTCGCTGCGGGCGCGGGTCTGCTCGGCCAGCTGGGTCAGGCGCAGCATGTCCACCTGCAACTCGTGGGCGCGGGTGCGGGTCTCGGCGCCTTCGCGGCGCGCGGCCACCAGGCGCTGAGAGGCGTCGGTGTAGGCGGCCTCGGCACGCACCAGCGCGGCGCGCGCCTGTTCGGCAATCAGCACCTGGGCCTTGAGTTGCTTGTCGAGGTTCTCGATTTCCTGCGCGCGCGCCAGCAGGCCGGCCTGCTCGCTGTCGGGGGCATAGAAACCGACGCTGTGCGCCGTGACCACGTGGCCGGCCGGCACATAGAGGGCTTCGCCGGCCTGCAACTGGCTGCGCAGCCCCATGGCCTCGTCCAGATTCGCGGCGGTCCAGCAACCCTGCAGCCAGTCGGCCAGCAGGGCTTTCTGCCCGGCGTCGTTCAGGCGAAGCCAGTCGGCCAGCGGCCTGAGACCGGCGCGGGCCGGTGCGGGCACTTCGGCCGTGGTGGGCGGGCTGTAGAAGGCCAGCTTGGCCGGCGGCGCGTCGTTGCCGAAGGCGCGCACCATCTCCAGGCGCGAGACCTCCAGCGCACTCAGGCGATCGCGCAGAGCCGATTCGAGAGCGTTTTCCCAGCCGGGCTCGATATGAATACGGCTCCACAGGCCCTGCAGGCCGTCCAGGCCGTGTTTGGCCAGCCAGGGCTTGAGCTTGCCGTCGGTGCGCACTTTCTCTTGCAGCGCCTTGAGCGCTTCCTGCCGGGCGGACAGGTCGGACTGCTTCGCCGATTCCTGGTTGACCGCCAGCTGCGCCGCGCGGCGCTGTTCGTCCAGCTCGGGCACGCTCTCCTGCAACTCGTGCAGCACCGCCTCGGCGAGTTCGGCGGCCTGCTCGGCCTGCTGGAACGAGGCCTGCGACTGCGCGAGGCGGGCCTCGTCGGGCGCGGCCAGTGCGTTGCGGTCGGCCACCAGGCGCTCGCGGCGCTGGTTGAGCTGGCGGCTCTGCTCTTCGATGTTGCGCTGCTCGGCGGCCAGCACCTGGATCTGCTGCTGCACCTGGGCCACACTGCCCCGCTGCTCGTTGGCGGCGTTCTGTGCGGCGCGCAGCGCGTCTTCCAGCGAAGGAAGATTGCCGGCCTGCTCTTCGCCCTGCGCGGCGAGTTCGACCGAACGCTCTTCGGCCGCGACGATGTTCTCTGCCAGTTGCTCCAACTCGACCGCGGCGTCCTGGCTGCGGGTGGACCAGGAGGCGATCTGCTCCTTGAGCTGCGCCAGCCGCTGTTCGGCGCGCTGCCGGCCTTCCACCACAAAACGGATCTCGGCCTCGAGCTTGCCCACCTCGGCGCTGGCCTCGTACAGCTTGCCCTGCGCCTGGTTGACCTGGTCGCCGGCCGCGTAATGCGCCTGGCGGATGGTTTCCAGCTCGGACTCGACCCGGCGCAGATCCGCGGTGCGCGACTCCAGGTCGTTCACCGCCTGCGCCGCGTCGGCCTTGACCTTGACCTGGTCGGCCTCGGCCTCTGCGCGCTTGAGGAACCACAGCTGGTGCTGCTTGAGCGTGGCGCCGGACTGCAACTCGTTGTAGCGCGCCGCCACCTCGGCCTGCTTCTCCAGCTTGTCGAGGTTGGCGTTGAGCTCGCGCAGGATGTCCTCGACCCGGGTCAGATTTTCGCGCGTGTCGGCCAGCCGGTTGGCGGTCTCGCGGCGGCGTTCCTTGTACTTGGAGACGCCCGCGGCCTCTTCGAGGAACAGGCGCAGTTCCTCGGGCTTGGATTCGATGATTCGGCTGATCGTGCCCTGGCCGATGATGGCGTAGGCGCGCGGGCCCAGGCCGGTGCCCAGGAACACGTCCTGCACGTCGCGGCGGCGCACCGGCTGGTTGTTGATGTAGTAGCTGCTGGTGCCGTCGCGCGTGAGCACGCGCTTGACCGCGATCTCGGTGAACTGGCCCCACTGGCCGCCGGCCCGGTGGTCGCTGTTGTCGAACACCAGCTCCACGCTGGACCGGCTGGCCGGCTTGCGGTTGTTGGTGCCGTTGAAGATCACGTCCTGCATGGACTCGCCACGCAGCTCGGAGGCCTTGCTCTCGCCCAGCACCCAGCGCACCGCGTCCATGATGTTGGACTTGCCGCAGCCGTTGGGACCGACCACGCCCACCAGCTGGCCCGGCAGCATGAAGTTGGTCGGCTCGGCAAAAGACTTGAAGCCGGACAGCTTGATCGAATTGAGGCGCACGGGAGTTCGGTCGCGGAACGCTAACTGGTTGATTTATTTGAATAATCCTCCCCGGGCTGGGGCCGGACCGCAGCGCGAATGATACCGTGTCGGCCCCGTGGAAACCGTGCCCGCGACCGCGCCGTGAGGCCTTGGGATAATCGCCGCCCATGAACCCCAAGTTGTCTCTCCTGCAGCCCTACCCCTTCGAGCGGCTGCGCCGGCTGTTCGCGGGCGTCACGCCCAACCCCGGGCTTCGTCCCATCAGCCTGGGCATCGGCGAGCCCAAACACGCCACGCCCCAGATGCTCAAGGACGCGCTGGCCGCCGCGCTGGACACCGGTCTGACCGGCTACCCGGCCACTGCGGGTGAACCTGCGCTGCGCCAGGCCTGCGCCGCCTGGATGCAGCGCCGCTACGGTGTGGCGGTGGACGCCGCCACCCAGGTGCTGCCGGTCAACGGCTCGCGCGAGGCCCTGTTCGCCTTCGCACAGACCGTGCTGGACGCGACAAAGCCCGGCGCCACGCTGGCCTTTCCCAATCCGTTCTACCAGATCTACGAGGGCGCGGCCTTGCTCGGTGGCGCCCAGCCCTTCTACGTGCCCAGTGTGCCGGCACGCAACTTCGCGGTGGACTGGGACAGCGTGCCCGAGGAGGTCTGGGCGCGCACGCAGCTGATCTTCGTCTGCTCGCCCGGCAACCCCACCGGCGCCGTGATGCCGCTGGACGAGTGGCAGAAGCTGTTCGAACTGAGCGACCGCTACGGCTTCGTGATCGCGTCCGACGAGTGCTACAGCGAGATCTATTTCCGCGACGAACCGCCGCTGGGTGGTCTGGAGGCGGCCGTGAAGCTGGGCCGCCCGGACTTCCGCAACCTCATGATGTTCACCAGCCTGTCCAAGCGCAGCAACGTGCCCGGTCTGCGCAGCGGCTTCGTGGCGGGGGATGCGGCGCTCATCAAGAGCTTCCTGCTCTACCGCACCTACCACGGCGGCGCCATGAGCCCCGCGGTGCAGGCCGCCAGCGTGGCCGCCTGGGCCGACGAGGAGCACGTCATCGACAACCGCCGCCAGTACCGCGAGAAGTTCGCGGCCGTCACCCCCATGCTGGCCGAGGTGCTCGACGTGGCCCTGCCCGACGCAGCCTTCTACCTCTGGGCCGGCGTGCCGGCGTCCTTCGAGGACAAGGTGGCCGGCCTGAGCGCCGACGAGGCCTTCGCCCGGGAACTGCTGGCTCAATACAATGTGACCGTTTTGCCCGGCAGCTACCTGGCCCGAGCCAGTGGTGGCGCCAATCCCGGCGCCGGCCGCGTGCGCATGGCCCTGGTGGCCGAACCCGCCGAATGCCTGGAAGCCGCCGAACGCATCGTGCGCTTCTGCCGCGAACAGTCCCGCTGATCAACCGTTTCAACCCCAACGCCGACCCGTCTCATGACCCAACAACTGCAAACCCTGATCGACAACGCCTGGGAACAGCGCGCCGACTTCTCGCCCGCCTCCGCGCCGAAAGAGGTGCTCGACGCGGTCGAACACGTGATCGCCGAGCTCAACGTCGGCAAGCTGCGCGTCGCCACCCGGGAAGGCGTCGGCCAGTGGACGGTGCACCAGTGGATCAAGAAGGCTGTGCTGCTGTCCTTCCGCCTGAAGGACAACGCGGTCATGAAGGCCGGTGACCTGGCCTTCTTCGACAAGGTGCAGACCAAGTTCGCCCACCTCTCCGAGGCCGAACTCAAGGCCACCGGTGTGCGCGTGGTGCCGCCGGCTGTGGCGCGCCGCGGCAGCTTCATCGCCTCGGGCGCGATCCTGATGCCCTCCTATGTGAACATCGGCGCCTACGTCGACTCGGGCACCATGGTCGACACCTGGGCCACGGTCGGTTCCTGCGCCCAGATCGGCAAGAACGTGCACCTCTCGGGCGGCGTCGGCATCGGCGGCGTGCTGGAACCGCTGCAAGCCAACCCGACGGTGATCGAGGACAACTGCTTCATCGGCGCCCGCTCTGAGGTGGTGGAAGGCGTGATCGTGGAAGAAAACTCCGTTCTCGGCATGGGCGTGTACATCGGCCAGAGCACCCCCCTGTTCGACCGCGCCACCGGCGAGATCAGCTACGGCCGCGTGCCCTCCGGCTCCGTGGTGGTCAGCGGCAACCTGCCCAAGAAAGCCGCCAACGGTGCCGACTACAGCATGTACGCCGCCATCATCGTCAAGCGTGTGGACGCACAGACGCGCTCCAAAACCAGCATCAATGACTTGCTGCGCGACTGAACTCAACGCCTGACCCGGGAGCCGACATGAGCAGCGGAACGATGGAGCGCATCCTGCGCCTGATGGCCGACAAGAAGGCCTCGGACGTGTACCTGTCGGCCCATGCGCCGGCGATGATCAAGATCAACGGCCAGACCATCCCGATCAACAGCCAGGTGCTGCCGCCCGAGGCGCCGCGCAACCTGCTGTCCGAAATCGTGCCGCCGGCCCGCATCGAGGAACTGGTGGAAACCGGTGAGCTGAACATGGCGGTGCCGCTGGACGGCATCGGCAACTTCCGGGTCAGCGCCATGCGCCAGCGTGGCAACTACGCGGTGGTGATCCGCTTTGTTCCGGCCGATGTGCCGGCGCTGGACTCGCTGAACGTGCCGCCGATCCTCAACGAGATCGTGATGGAAAAGCGCGGTCTCGTGCTCATGGTCGGCGCCACCGGCGCCGGCAAGTCGACCACGCTGGCGGCCATGATCGACCACCGAAATGAGAACAGCACCGGTCACATCCTCACTATCGAGGAGCCGATCGAGTACGTCTACCGCAACAAGCGCTCGGTGGTGAACCAGCGCGAGGTGGGCCGAGACACCGCGTCGCTGCAGATCGGCCTGAAGAATGCGCTGCGCCAGGCGCCAGACGTGATCCTGATCGGCGAAATCCGCGACCGGGAAACCATGTCGGCCGCCATCGCGTACGCCCAGTCGGGCCACCTGTGCATGGCCACCCTGCACGCCAGCAACAGCTACCAGGCGCTCAACCGGATCCTCAACTTCTACCCGGTCGAGGTGCGCCCCACCATGCTCGGCGATCTCGCGGCCGCCCTGCGCGCCGTGGTGTCGCAGCGCCTGCTGCGCACCCACACCGGCGGCCGTGTGCCGGCGATGGAGGTGTTGCTCAACACCGCGCTGGTGGCCGACCTGATCCAGAAGGGCGACTTCTCCGGCGTGCGCGAGGCGATGGAAAAGTCGCTGGCGGTGGGTTCCCAGAGTTTCGAGCAGGATCTGGCGCGACTCGTGATCGACGGTCTCGTCTCGCGCAACGAGGCGCTGGTGCATGCCGACTCCCCCAACAACCTGATGTGGCGTCTGCAGAACGACTTCAACGCCTCCAAGTCCAACCAGGCGGCCACGCCGGCGGACGACGACCAGAGCGACCAGGCCACCTTCACCGAGTTCACGCTCGACGTCAAATTCTGATGACCGCCACGCTGCGCCTTGCCGAAGAACTGATTGCCCGCCCCTCGGTCACGCCCGACGACGCGGGCTGCCTGGACCTCATCGCGGCGCGGCTGCGGCCGCTGGGCTTTGATTGCCAGCGCCTTGACAGCGGCCCGGCGTCTTTTCGCGTGGCCAACCTGTGGGCGCGCTGCGGCACGGGCCAGCGTCCCACCCTCATCTGGGCCGGCCACACCGATGTGGTGCCGACCGGCCCGCTGGAAGCCTGGACCAGCGACCCCTTCGTGCCCAGCCACCGCGACGGCAAGCTGTTCGGACGCGGCGCCAGCGACATGAAGACCTCGCTGGCGGCCATGGTGGTGGCCTGCGAGCAGTTCCTGGCCGCCACCCCGCAACCGGCCATCGACATCGCTTTCCTGCTCACCAGCGACGAAGAAGGCCCGGCCAACGATGGAACCGTGGTGGTCTGCCGGGAGCTGCAGCGCCGCGGTGAACGCCTGGACTGGTGCATCGTGGGCGAACCGACCTCGGTCGAGCGCACCGGCGACATGATCAAGAACGGCCGCCGCGGCACCATGAGCGGCAAGCTCACGGTCAAGGGCATCCAGGGCCATATCGCCTATCCGCAGCTGGCGAAAAACCCGATTCATCTGGCCGCGCCGGCGCTGGCGGAACTGGCGGCCACGGTATGGGACGAAGGCAATGCCTTCTTCCCTCCGACCAGCTGGCAGGTCAGCAACATCCATGGCGGCACCGGCGCGAGCAACGTGATTCCGGGCACCGTGGTCATCGATTTCAACTTCCGCTTCTCTACCGAGTCCACGCCCGAAGGTCTGCAGAGCCGCGTGGCCAGCGTGCTGGCCCGCCATGGCCTGCAGCCGGGCAGCGACTACGAGCTGGGGTGGACCGTGGGCGGCCTGCCCTTTCTCACGACCCCGGGGCCCCTGGTCGATGCCGTGCGCGCCGCCATCCAGGACACCACCGGCATCACCACCGAGCTCTCCACCACCGGCGGTACCAGCGATGGGCGTTTCATCGCACAGATCTGCCCCCAGGTGATCGAACTCGGCCCGCCCAACGCGACCATCCACAAGGTCGACGAACACGTGCTCCTGGCCGACATCGAGCCGCTGACGCAGATCTATCTCGGCGTGCTGCAGCGGCTCCACCGCAACGCGTCGCAGGCCGGCTGAGCACCATGACCCTGCTGGAACTGCTGGACCGCGCCAAGACGCGGCTCGACGCCGCCGAGCTCTCTTATGGCCACGGCACCACCAATGCGCGCGACGAAGCCGTCTGGCTGGTGCTCTGGTCCCTCGGTCTGCCGCTGGACAGCGACCTCGACGCCATCGCGTCACAGCCGGTGTCCGACGATGCGGCCGGGCAGGTCGAGGCCCTGATCGCCCGCCGCATCGAGACCCGCCAGCCTGCCGCCTACCTGACCCGCGAGGCCTGGCTGCAGGGGGTCCCGTTCTATGTCGACGAACGCGCCATCGTGCCGCGCAGTTTCATCGCGGAGCTGATCGCCGACGGCGGCTTCGACGCCTGGCTCGGCGAGGACACGCGGCAGGTGCTCGACCTGTGCACCGGCAACGGCAGCCTGGCCGTGCTCGCGGCCATGGCCTGGCCCGACGTCGAGGTGACCGGTGCGGATCTCTCGCCCGACGCGCTGGCGGTGGCGCGCATCAACGTCGACCGTCATGGCCTGCAAAGCCGCATCACGCTGACCGAATCCGACGGACTTGCCGCGTGCCCGGGCCCCTGGGACCTGGTGCTGTGCAACCCGCCCTATGTGAACGCGCAGAGCATGGCCGAATTGCCCGCCGAGTTCCGCGCCGAGCCCGAAATGGCTTTGGCCGGCGGCACCGACGGCATGGACTTTGTGCGCGCCCTGCTGCGCGACCTGCCTTCTCGCCTGTCCCCGCAGGGTGTGCTCGTGCTCGAAATCGGCCACGAGCGCCCTTTCTTCGAGGCCGCCTTCCCGACGCTGGAAGTGGTCTGGCTCTCCACCAGCGCCGGTGACGACCAGGTGCTGCTGCTGACCGCCGAGGCGCTGCGCGCGCACGCGGCCTCCCAACCCGTTTCTCCATGATCACCCTGAAAAACCTGGTCCTTCGTCGTGGCACGAAGGTCCTGCTCGACGGCGCCTCCTGCACCATCAACCCCGGCGAAAAGGTCGGCCTCGTGGGGCGCAATGGCGCCGGCAAATCCAGCCTGTTCCGCCTGCTCGACGGCACGCTGCACGAAGACAAGGGCGACTTCAGCGTCCCCGCTCAGTGGCGCATGGCCCAGGTCGCGCAGGACATGCCCGAGACCGACATGCCGGCCACGCAGTTCGTCATCGAAGGCGACGTCACGCTGCTGGCCGCCCAGCAGGAAGTGACCGCGGCCGAGGCCACCGACGACGGCGAGCGCATGGCGCACGCCTACATGGCGCTGCACGACGCCGGTGCGCACGACGCGTCTGCCCGCGCACAGGCCCTGATCCTCGGGCTGGGTTTCCGCACCGACGAGCTGGAACGCCCGGTCAACAGCTTCTCCGGCGGCTGGCGCATGCGCCTGCAACTGGCGCGCGCCCTGATGTGCCCGAGCGAACTGCTGCTGCTTGATGAACCGACCAACCACCTGGACCTGGACGCCCTGGTCTGGCTGGAAGACTGGCTCAAGCGCTACCAGGGCACGCTGCTGGTGATCTCCCACGACCGCGAGTTTCTGGACACCGTCACCGACGTCACGGTCCACATCGAACGCGCGCTGCTGACCCGCTACGGCGGCAACTACAGCCGCTTCGAGGACATGCGCGCCGAGCAGATGGCGCTGCAGGCCACGGCCTACGCGCGCCAGCAGGAGAAGATGGCGCACCTGCAGAAGTTCATTGACCGCTTCAAGGCCAAGGCCAGCAAGGCCAAGCAGGCGCAGAGCCGGGTCAAGGCGCTGGAGCGCATGGAGAAGATCGGCCCGGTGCTGGCCGAGGCCGAGTTCAACTTCGAGTTCGCCGAACCGCAGAACCTGCCCAACCCGATGCTGGCGATGCACGAGGTCAGCTTCGGCTACCCGCCCGCGACCGACGGTGGTGCGCCGATCACCATCGTGCGCGGCGTCAGCAAGTCGGTGCTCGCCGGACAACGCATCGGCATCCTGGGTGCCAATGGCCAGGGCAAGTCCACCGTGGTCAAGACCATCGCGCGCGACCTCGGCGCCATCAGCGGCGAGATCATCGAAGGCAAGGGCCTGAACATCGGCTACTTCGCCCAGCAGGAACTGGACGTGCTGCGACCGGCCGACACGCCGCTGGAACACATGATCCGCCTGGTCAAGGACTGCACCGCGCAAGGCCGCCTGAGCGGACAGGCCACGCGCGAGCAGGACCTGCGCAGCTTCCTGGGCAGCTTCAACTTCACCGGTGACCAGGTCAAGCAGGCCGTGGGCACCATGAGCGGCGGTGAGAAAGCGCGCCTGGTGCTGTGCATGATTGTCTGGCAGCGCCCCAACCTGCTGCTGCTGGACGAACCGACCAACCACCTGGACCTGGCCACGCGCGAGGCGCTGTCGGTGGCACTCAACGAATTCGAAGGCACGGTGATGCTGGTCTCGCACGACCGGGCGCTGCTGCGTGCGGTGTGCGACGAGTTCTGGCTGGTCTCGCGCGGCGGTATCGCACCCTTCGATGGTGACCTGGACGACTACCAGCGCTACCTGCTGGATGTGGCCAAACAGGCCCGCGAGGCACGCCGCCAGGAGGCGCGCGCCGAAACCGCAGCGGT
Organism: Hydrogenophaga pseudoflava; assembly: GCF_031020795.1. Lineage (GTDB taxonomy): Bacteria > Pseudomonadota > Gammaproteobacteria > Burkholderiales > Burkholderiaceae_C > Hydrogenophaga > Hydrogenophaga pseudoflava_A. Next base: position 680,994 of record NZ_JAVHJP010000002.1, on the reverse strand, counting down.
GGCACCGGTGGCCTCCGCTGCCCCGGTCGGCACGCAACCCGCTGCACCCTCCTCCGGAGGCGCGGAACAACGCAAGCTCGACGCCCTCAGGCGTCAGCAACTTGCAGATCGACTGCGACCACTGAAAAAGTCGTTGGAGCAGGCAGAGAAGCGCCTGGAGTCCCTCGGCCGGGAGAAAGCCCGGCTGGAAACGCTGATGAGCACGCCGTCCTCCCCGGCAGCCCTGGCCGATGCCGGACGGCAACTCAAGGCGGTGAACGAGGAGATCGAGTCGGTCGAAGCGCAATGGCTCGAACTGTCGGAAGCGATCGAGGCTGCCAGCACTGTCGCCTGAGCGCCGCAGCAGGATGACGTCCTGCACATGCCGAGCAGCGAGCAGTGGTGGAAGCTGTACCACCGAAGGAATGGCGCTACAGTGACCGCCACTCAGAGGCCTGTCTCTGTGTTCTGTAAGGAGTCCTCCGCATGATGTCCATTCTCGGCACCCTGTTCATCGGCCTGATCGCAGGTCTCGTCGCGCGCATGCTCAAGCCGGGCGATGACAGCATGGGCTGGATCATGACGGCCCTGCTCGGTGTCGCCGGCTCGTTTCTGGCCAGCTACGCCGGCGCTGCCCTGGGGCTCTACACGCCGGGTCAGCCGGCAGGGTTCATCGCCTCCGTCGTGGGCGCCATCGTGCTGCTGGTGGTCTACGGCATGCTCAAGAAGAACACGTCCTGAGGCCACAAGTCCTGAGGTCCAGGCATCGGGCCGGCCTCTCAGGCCTGCCTTCACAGAGCAAGATCCTCCGGAGGCTGCTCCAGGTCCTTGCACTCGGAAGACCTGCACCGTGTAGGTGACGTTTCCTCGTCTCACCGTCCTCAATGAGCCGATGCCACACACAGAAGCGCTCATAGCGAAACAGGCAGCGCGCTGGTAGCGGAGCCGCAAACAAAAAAGCCCGCTACCGTTTCGGTAGCGGGCTTTTTTGTCCCACAAGGGGATTTTGGTAGGACGTGGCAGGCTCGAACTGCCGACCAACGGATTAAAAGTCCGCTGCTCTACCAACTGAGCTAACGTCCCATCAAACTCGAACACTTGCCCGGCTTTCGCCCGGGACTTCATCAACAACCAGCCATCGCTGGTGGGGCGTGAGTGACTCGAACACTCGACCTACGGATTAAGAGTCCGCTGCTCTACCAACTGAGCTAACGCCCCGCACTCTATCCGGTTTGTTCTACCAATCGGATAGCGCGAAGCCTCAGATTATAGCGTCATTTCGCGCTGTTTCGAAAGCTTCACTGGTTTGTTTGATGCAGCGTCTGCAAGCGCGTTGAACACGCAGCCAGCAGCGCACAGCCCGAAGCTTGCCGTCACGCTGACCACCGAACCGTAGCCGTGGCAATTGAGCGATCCGTCGGGAGAAGAGATGTCGCAGGAAGCATCGGGCGGTGCCACGGGCTCACGGCTGAACACACAGGTCACCCCCATGCGACGGGTTCGCGATGCGCCGTGCTCGCGGCGCAGCCGGTACCGCAATTGGGCCAGCAGCGGGTCGTGGGTCACCTCGGCCAGGTCACCGACCTCGATGGCCTGCGGTTTCCGCTTTCCACCCGCCGCCCCGACGGACACGAAGTTCACACGGTGGGCCACCGCCCATGCTGCCATGGCGGTCTTCGCGCGCACCTGGTCACAGGCATCGATCAGCCCCAGCGGGCCAGCATGCGCCAGCAGGTTGTGACCGTGCGCCGGCCAGTTGTCCGCCGTCACAAAGTCATCCACGACCTCTACACGACACTCCGGATTGATCGATACGATCCGCTCGCGCATGGCCTCCACCTTGGCCATGCCCACGGTGTCCGTCAGCGCATGAATCTGCCGGTTGATGTTGGACTCGGCCACATGGTCCATGTCGACCAGTGTCAGGCGCCCCACCCCGCTGCGCGCGAGTGCTTCGGCGGCCCAGGCGCCCACCCCTCCGATGCCCACCACCATCACATGCGAATCAAAGATCGCCTGGGCACCCGCAACACCATAGAGGCGGCGCAGCCCCCCGAAGCGACGCTCGAAGTCTGCGTTCATTCGCGCTCAAGCAGCCAGATCTGGAACCGGAAACCCAGCACGGCGCCCGCCATGATGCCGGCGACCGCGATGGCACTGGTCAGACTCAGTGTCGACAGGCCTGAGAGGCCTTGCCCCACGGTGCAACCCATGGCGGTCACGCCACCAACCCCCATGCAGGCGGCACCGGCCAGGTGCAGCGCCGTGTCCCGGGTGTCCCGAAAACCTTCCCACCGGAAACTGCGGGACAGCAGCGCCTGAACAAACGAACCAACGACCACACCGCCCACCGTCACCACGCCCAGCGTCAGCACCTTGGAGGTGTCGCTGTAGTGGATCAGCCAGTCCAGCAGATAGGCCATTGGTGCCGTGAAAGTCAACGACTCCATGCGCCCGCTGTTGGTCGCCAGGTACACCGACTCCAGCGTTTCGGGGTGCTCCGGCACAAAGCCGAGGTGGCCACTGATCCACCACATCGAGACAATCACTCCGCCCAGCCCGAACCCTGCCAGCAGCCCGTCGGGCGTCCGGAAGTCTTTTCCGAGCAGGGCCCACACCACCAGACCACCGCCAATCACCAGCGCAGCGATCAGACCGGCCAAACCGGGCTCCAGGCCAGCGAATCGCGTCAGCCACATGGGCAGGCTGCCGCCAGCGGCCAAGTCCACAGCCACCTGATCCACCGTGTTGACTCGCAGCACAGCCAATACGCCGCGCAGCGTGGCGAACGCAAAGAAACCCATCACGAAAAACACCACCAGCGACTTCAGGCTGCCCGTTCCGATGCGCACCAGCGTCTTGCTACCGCAACCGGAGGCCAACACCATGCCGAAACCAAACAGCAGACCACCCACCAGCGCCGACAGCCAGACGATGCGCCCGGAGCTGTAGATGGTCTTGCCGGTATCGATCCAGCCCAGCCAGCCCATGCCGTAGAACCCGATCATGGCGACACCCACCGCCATGCCCCACATCCGCATGCGGGTCCAGGAGCCCATGTTGACGATGTCGCTCACCGCGCCCATGGTGCAGAACTGGGTCCGCTGGGCGATGAACCCGAAAAGACAAGAGGCCGCGAAAGCGGCCCAGAGAACAGTGCTTTGAAGAGATTGAATGCCGGCGAGATCCATCCACCGATTGTAGAAGCGCCCCTCACCCCGGGAGGGGTGGAGGCTTCCAGCGGAATCAGCGCAGACGCGACAGGCGTTCGCGACCCGCGGCGGCGGCTTCAGACTGCGGATAGGTGCGGACCAGGGTCTCGAGCGTGCGCTGGGCCGACTTGCTGTCCTTGAGTTCGACCTGACTGTTGGCCATGGCGAGCATGGCTTCCGGCGTGCGCGTGTGGGTCGGGTACTGGCTCACCAGCCTGCGGTGGCTGTCGATGGAGTCCTTGTAGGCACGGGTGGCATACAACGCATTGCCCTGCCAGTACAACGCCGACGGGATGTAGCCACTGCCCGGGAAACGCCGCAGGAAAGAGGAATAGGCTGAGGCAGCCCCGGCGAAGTCCGACTTGCGCAGCAGTTCCATGGCTGCGTCGTACTCGCGCTTTTCTTCGGGAGATGCGGAGAACTCCATGCCGTCGACCGTCACCTTGCTGGGCTCGACCTGCTTCAGCCGTGCATCCACGCCCGCCTGGACGTCCTTTTGCTGCCGTTGCAACTCGGACACTTCACGGGCCAGCTGCTCGTTCTGGCCACGCAGGCGGGCGATTTCGGCCCTGAGCTGCTCGTTCTGGTTGGACAGCTCCAGCAGGCTGCGCTGGCTGGCCGAGCCCGCCTCGCGCGACTCGCTGGCCAGGCGATTGAGCTTTGCGTCGACCTCCAGCTTGTAGGCGTCGAACTTCTGCCGCAGGTCGAGGATGGCCTTGCGCGCCTCGTCGTCATCGAACAGGGCGTGAGCCTGCAACGGCCACAGGCAAGCTCCGGCCAGCGCCAGGGCAGACACCACACGAGCGGACAGGACAACAGACGTGCGCACGGTCATCTCAGCGGTAGGTCAGTTCCACGCGGCGATTCTTGGCGTAGGACGATTCGTCCATGCCGAGCGCGGCGGGCTTTTCCTCGCCAAAGCTCACAGGCTCCATCTGGGACTCATTCACACCCAGCAGCGCGAGCGAACGGCGGACGGCTTCGGCGCGCTTCTGGCCCAGCGCCAGGTTGTACTCGCGGCCACCGCGCTCATCGGTGTGACCCTCCAGCGCGACCTTGCGGGACGGATTGGCCTTCAGGTAACGGGCATTGGCCTCCAGCGCCGAGGTGAATTCGGCACGGACTTCGAAACTGTCGTAATCGAAATAGATGATGCGGGAGAGGGCCGCGGGCTGCTCTGAGTCCATGCCGGGGACTTGCACACCAGTGACACCACGCGGATCAACACCGGAGCCTGAGCCATTCTGGCCCGCTTGGCCGGTGGTGGTGTTGCGGTCTTCGACCGGTGCCTCGTCGAGCTTCACACTGGAGCCGCAGGCGGCGAGCGACGCCACCAGGATCAGGGCGCCCAGCCGGAAGGGCCAGTGGGAGGTCGTGCGCAGCGGCGCAGGGGTCGAAGAGTTGTTCATGGAGATCCCTTTCTGAGTCGGGTTGGTTGGTTTTGAAAAAAACAAGGCTCTGGGCGCGGGCGGTCAGCGGACGAACGGGCCCCACTCCGGTTCCCGGATGTCGCCTTGGGCACCGGTCAGCCGGGTCTTGACCCGGCCATCCACGGTCGAGGTCATCAGGGCCTCCTGACCGCGATCACGGGTGGCGTACACGATCAGCCGGCTGTTGGGCGCGAAACTGGGGCTTTCGTCGGCGCTTGCATCGCTGAGTGCCGTGACGTTGCCGCTGGACAGCTCCATCACATGGAGGCGGAACGCCCCCCCCACGCGGGAGATGAACGCCAGCCAGCGCCCGTCGGGACTGGGGGCCGGAGAGATGTTGTAGTTGCCGTTGAAGGTCAGGCGCTGAGGGTTCTCGCCGCCCGCCCCCATGCGGTAGATCTGCGGCGAGCCACCACGGTCGCTCACGAAGAAGATCGAGCGGCCGTCGGCGCTGAACACCGGCTCGGTGTCGATGCTTCCCGACTGGGTCAGCCGGCGCGGCTGGCCACCGTTGGCATCCATGACGTACACCTGAGCATTGCCCGAGATGGACAGCGTGGCCACCACCTGCCGACCATCCGGCGACCAGGAGGGCGCGCTGTTGGAGCCACGGAAGTTGGCGAGCAGGCGGCGTTTGCCGGTGGCGACATCGTGCGAATAGATGACAGGCTTGCGTGATTCGAACGACACATAAGCCAGTTGCCCACCGCCGGGCGCCCAACTCGGGGAAATGATGGGCTCAGGGCTGCTGAGCGTGGCCTTCGCATTCTCGCCATCGGAGTCGGCCACCAGCAGGGTGTAGCGTGGACCGCTCTTGGTCACATAAGCGATGCGGGTGGCAAACACGCCTTTCTCGCCGGTGAGCTTCTCGTAGACGTAGTCGGCGATGCGGTGTGCTGCGTAGCGCAGGTCACCTGCATTGACCGGGTAGCTGAGCCCTCCGAGGTCCTGCCCGCGCACCGAATCCCAGAGCCGGAAGCGGATATCGAAGCGGCCATCGGCCAGCTTGGATACGCTGCCGGTCAGCAGTGCGTCAGTGCCCTTCTCGCGCCAGGCGGCGAGTTCGGGCCGAGAGGTTTCGTCCAGGCGGACGGGAAGCGGCTCCACAAAACGGAACTGCCCACTGCGCTCCAGGTCGGCCCGGACGATCGCGATCATGTCCTGGTTGGCCAGCCCGTTGTCGCGGAAGGCGACGCCGGAAATCGGAATCTGGGTCACGCCGGCGCCGGACACCTCGACGCGAAATTGCGCCAGCGCATTTTGTAGGGGGAGAGCCGCCAGCGGAAGGACGGCGGCTTGGGACAACAGATGCCGCCGCGTGGGCAGCCATTCGGGTCGATTCAAATCCAGCATGCGTCGGGTGTTGGTGTCAGCGAGAGAAAACGCTGCCGTCGGATAATACCGGATGCGCATCCACCGACCGTGACAAGATGTGCCATATCCTTGCTGTGCGCGGGCCCTGAAGCCCCTCACCGAGCCTCACGAACCACCGACTGCTGTCTTGACCTCGCCTTCCACCTCTGCCGCACTGCCCACCGCCACCATCCGCGAGCGCCTGGTGAGGTTCTGGCCGTACTTCCGCTCGGCGTCGGCGGGCATCGTACTGGCGGTGATCTGCACCATCGTCGGCGCGCTGACGGAGCCGATGATTCCCGCACTGCTCAAGACCCTGCTGGACAGCGGCTTTTCCAAGGGGACCATCGACCTCTGGATGGTCCCGGTGGCGCTGGTGGGTTTGTTCGGCATCCGCGGACTGGCCGGGTTCCTCGCGCAATACGCGCTGTCCTACACCGCCAGCCTCGGCCTGCTGAACCTGCGCCGCGCCATGTTTGCCAAGCTCAACGACGCGCAGCTGACCCTGTTCGCCCGCCAGAGTGCCAGCAAGCTCTCCAACACGCTGGTCTACGAGGTCCAGACGGGATCGACCTTGCTGGTCAACGCGCTGCTGACGCTGGCCAAGGACAGCCTCACGCTGCTGGCGTTGCTGGGCTACCTGATGTATCTGAACTGGAAGCTCACCCTGATCGTGCTCTTCCTCTTTCCGGCGCTGGTGGTCGTCATGCGGGTGCTTTCGCGGCGGCTCTACAGCCTGACCAAGTCCAGCCAGCAGGCCACCGACGAGCTGGCCTATGTGGTCGAGGAAAACGCCCTCGCCCACCGCATGGTGCGGCTGCACGGCGCACAGGAGCGCCAGTCTGAGCGCTTCGAATCGCTCAGCGTTCGCCTGCGGCGTCTGGCGCTGAAATCGACCATCGCGCAGGCTGCGATGACGCCTCTGACGCAGATGCTGGCAGCGGTGGCGCTGTCGGCAGTGATTGCCGTGGCCCTGTGGCAAAGCAGCCGCAGCGGTGTCACGGTCGGCAATTTCGTGGCGTTCGTGACGGCCATGCTCATGCTGGTGGCCCCCATTCGCCACCTGGCCGAGATCGCCGGTCCCATCACCAGGGGGCTGGCGGCACTGGAACGCGGGCTGGAGCTGATTGAGCACACGCCGGAACAGTCCAGCGGTACCCACCGGACCGACCGCGTCCAGGGTGCGATCGAGCTGAAAGAGGTCTGGGTGCGCTACCCATCGCGGGACGACGAGAGCACGAGCGACGACGAGGTCAACCGCACGGCGCTGTGCGGCGTGTCGCTGCAGGTCCAGCCTGGGGAGGTGTTGGCGCTGGTGGGCCCGTCCGGCTCCGGCAAGACCACACTCGCCAACCTGCTGCCGCGTTTCGTCGAGGTCCTGCATGGCGACGTGCTGCTCGACGGGGTGGCGCTGCCCGACTGGGACCTGCACTGCCTGCGCCGCCAGTTCGCCATGGTCAGCCAGGACGTGATCATGCTCAACGACACCCTTGCTGCCAACGTGGCGCTGGGTGCCGCGGACGGAGCCATCGACGAGGAGAAGGTACTGGCGGCTCTCCACTCGGCCAACCTGGGCGAACTCGTTGCCAGGCTGCCTCGGGGCATTCACAGCAACGTCGGACACAACGCGGCCGAACTGTCGGGCGGGCAGCGCCAGCGGCTGGCGATTGCCAGGGCGATCTACAAGGACGCGCCGGTCCTGATCCTCGACGAGGCCACGTCGGCGCTGGACAACGAGTCCGAGCGGCTGGTACAGGAGGCGCTTGCGCGGCTCATGAAAGGCCGCACGACGCTGGTCATCGCCCACCGTCTGTCGACCATCGAACACGCCGACCGCGTGGTGGTGCTGGCCAACGGCCGCATCGCGGAACAGGGCACCCACCAGGTGTTGCTGCGTGCGGGCGGCCTCTATGCGCGGCTGCACGCCCAGGGCTTCTCACCGGAGCCTGAGGCAGCGTGAACCAGAGCCTCAGAGCAGGACGATGTCGTACTGCTCCTGGGTCATCGAACCCTCGGCCTGCAGCGAGATGGGCTTGCCGATGAAGTCCGAGAGGCCGGCCAGATGCTGGCTCTCCTCATCCAGGAACAGCTCGATCACCCGGGGCGAGGCCACCACCCGGAACTCACGCGGGCTGAAGGCGCGCGCCTCGCGCAGGATCTCGCGCAGGATGTCGTAGCACACGCTGCGCGCGGTTTTCACCACGCCCTTGCCGTCGCAGGACGGGCAGGGCTCGCTGAGCATGTGGGCCAGGGACTCGCGGGTGCGCTTGCGGGTCATCTCCACCAGACCGAGCTGTGAAAAGCCGCCGGTCATGGTCTTGACCCGGTCGCGCGCCAGTTGCTTGCGGAACTCGGTCAGCACCGCGTCGCGGTGGTCCTCGCGCACCATGTCGATGAAGTCCACGATGACGATGCCGCCCAGGTTGCGCAGCCGCAGCTGGCGCGCGATGGCCTGCGCGGCCTCCAGGTTGGTGCGGAAGACGGTGTCGTCGAAGTTGCGGGCCCCCACAAAGCCACCGGTGTTGACGTCGACCGTGGTCAGCGCCTCGGTCTGGTCGATCACCAGATAACCGCCGGACTTGAGGTCGACCCTGCGACTGAGAGCGCGCGCGATCTCCTCGTCGATGTTGAACAGGTCGAAGATTGGCCGCTCGCCGGTGTAGAGCTGCAGCTTGCTGGCGGTGTCGGGCATGAACTCCGCGGCAAAGGACTGCAGCAGCCCGAACTGCTCCCGGGAGTCGATGCGGATCGAGTGAGTCTGCGCACCCACCAGGTCCCGCAACACCCGCTGCATCAGGTTGAGGTCGACGTGCAGCACCGTGGCCGGAGGCTGGCGCGAGGCCGCATCCTTGATGCGCTGCCAGGTCTTGCGCAGGTAGGCGATGTCTTCACCCAGCTCTTCATCGCTGGCGTCCTCGGCATTGGTGCGCAGGATGAATCCGCCGGCCGCGCTGCCGTCGGGCATCGCCGTCAGCGTCAGCAGGCGCTGCCGCAGCGACTCGCGCTGCGCGGACGGAATCTTCTGCGACACCCCGATGTGGTTGTCCTGCGGCAGGAACACCAGCAATCGGCCCGCGATGCTGATCTGCGCCGTCAGACGGGCGCCCTTGGTCCCGATCGGGTCCTTCAGGACCTGGACCATCAGCGCCTGCCCCTCAAAAATCTGCCGCTCAATGGGTTGCACCGGGTCGGCGGCCAGCACGCGGTTGCTGCCTCCGTTGGAGACCTCCGAGCCGGGCGCTGCGGCGGCCCGCTCACGCGGTGCTGCGTGCTTGGCCGTGATGTTGGGCATCAGATCGGCGACGTGCAGGAACGCCGCACGGTCCAGACCGATGTCGATGAACGCCGACTGCATGCCGGGCAACACGCGCGAGACCTTGCCCAGGTAGATGTTGCCCACCAGGCCGCGCTCCAGAGTGCGCTCCAGATGCACCTCCTGCACCGCGCCCTGCTCCACCACCGCTACGCGGGTTTCCTGGGGTGCCCAGTTGATCAGGATGTCCTGGCTCATCGATACCTCGTGTTGAGTTGGCGGGTCAGCAGGCCAGCCGCACACCGGCTGACCGAAGCAGTTGCGCCGTTTCATGGGCTGGCAAGCCCATGATGCCCGAGTAGCTGCCGCTGATGTGACGGATGCGCAGGGCCGCCGCGCCCTGGATCGCGTAGGCACCGGCCTTGCCCATGGGTTCGCCGCTGTCGACGTAGCGCCGGATGTCCGCGCCGCTCCACGGGTCGAATTCGACTTGCGAAATGGACAGCGCCGCCCAACGGCGCCACGCTCCACGGGCTGCGGGACGTGCCACCGCCACCGCTGTCAGCACACGGTGACGGCGTCCGGCCAGATCGGACAGCATGCGCCGGGCATCGGCGGCATCGACCGGTTTGCCCAGAATGCGACGCCCGAGCGCCACCGTGGTGTCTGCGCAAAGCACCGGCGCCAGCGGCCACCCTCTGCGGCGAAGCCGCTCTTCGGATGCCTGCAGTTTCAGTGCTGTGACCCGTTGCACATAGGCGGCTGGCGACTCGCCGGGCTTCACCAGCTCCAGCGCCTCGACGTCCTCGTCTGCGTCGGGCAGCAGCAGCTCGCAGCGCACGCCCCACTGTTCGAGCAGTTGCTTGCGGCGGGGGCTCTGCGAGGCCAGGTAGATGAAGTCACTCACAGCGGATCATTCCCGGTGATAGGGATGGTTGGCGTTGATCGACCAGGCCCGGTAGAGCTGCTCGATCAGCAGCACACGGACCATGGCGTGGGGCAGCGTCATGTCCGAGAGGCGGATTCGCTGGTGGGCCGCTTCGCGAAAAGCGGGCTCAAGGCCGTCCGGCCCACCGATCACCAGCGCCACGTCGTCGCCCCCCAGCTGCCAGGCCTTGAGCTGCTGGGCCAGCGCCTTGGTGGTCAGCTGCGCACCGCGTTCGTCGAGCACCACAATACGGCAGCCCTTGGGAAGCGCAGCCACAATGCGCTCGCGCTCGGCAACCATGACCGTCTCCACGGTCTTGGCGCCGCGCGGCTCGGTCTTCACGGTCTTGATCTCTACCCGCAGCTCGGGCGGAAAACGCTTGGCGTAGTCGTCGTAGGCGGTCTGGGCCCAGTCGGGCATGCGCTGCCCGACCGCGACGATCACCAGCTTCATGCCTTCTTCTTCGGTGCGGCCTTCTTCGCGGCAACAGTTTTCTTGGCGGCGGGCTTGGGCTTGTTCACCACCAGCTTGGGCAGCACCGCCTTGGGTTGGGCTGCCTTGGCCGCGCCGGCGGTCTTGCGTGGCGCCTTGGCCGCGGCCTTCTTGGCGGGTGCTTTCACCGGTGCCACCGCTGCGGCGGCGGCCTTGGCCTGCTTGCGGGCCACAGACTTGGCGTCCACCGGCTTGACCTCTTTCTCGACGCCCTTGCGGGTGGTCTTGCTGGTCGGCTTGGCCGCCGCGCGCGCCTCGGCGGCCTTCTCGGCCGCGCTCTTGAGACGCACTGGCTTGGCGCCCCAGATCTCTTCAAGGCGGTAGTACTGGCGGATCACTGGCTGCATCACATGGGCAACCGCCTGACCGCAGTCGATGATGATCCACTCGCCGTTGTCCTCGCCTTCGATGCGGGGCTTGTCGAAGCCGGCGTCCCTCACCGCATCCCGGACGCTGGAGGCCAGCGCCTTGGTCTGCCGGTTGGAGGTGCCGCTGGCGATGATGACGCGTTCAAACAGCGGCGACAGCGTTTCAGTGTTGAAGACCACGATGTCCTGGCCTTTGACGTCCTCCAGACCGTCGACGATGGCGCGCTGGAGTTTCTGGATGTCTTTTTTGGCGGTGGTTTCGCTGGTCATGAAGGCTGCTGGTAAAGGGAATGGTTGGAAATATAGCCGGCGACGGCTTCGGGCACCAGCGCTGCCAGCGCCCGGGAGTCTGCACCCGAGGCCACCAGCGACCGGATCTCGGTGGAGCTGATGGGCGACAGAGGCACGGATAAGCGCAGGTGAGGCACAGGCGCCGGCGCGTCGGTGGCACCGGACCAAGGGGCCGTGACAGCCGGGACATCGGGGCGCCCAGCCACCACCAGTTGAGCAAGATCGAGCACCTCGGACCAGCGATGCCAGGTCTTGAAGGCCGCCAACTGGTCCTGGCCGATGAGGAGGAACCGTTCGGAACCCGCATATTCACGTGCCAGTTCCTCGAGGGTGTCGACAGTGTAGGAGTCGCCCGGCCGGTCGATCTCGCGCCGGTCCACGCGCACGGGCTCCAGATCGCCGAAGGCCAGCTCGCACATGGCCAGCCGGTGTTCCGCCGGGCTCAAGGTGCGGGCCTTGTGCCAGGCCCGGCCGGTCGGCAGGATGTGCAAACGGTCCAGCCGCAGCAGCTCCAGAGCCGACTCGACCAGCCCACGGTGCGCGCGGTGCGGGGGATCGAAAGCCCCCCCAAACATGCCGACCCTTCGCACGGGCGGCGGCCGGTCATCCGGCCGTGCATTGAGCATCAGACCCAGTCCTTGCGCACCAGGAATTCGCTGTAGAGGCGTGCCTCGTGAGACCCTGGCTCTTCCTGGCGCTGGTAGGACCAGCTCACCATGGGGGGCATCGAAAGCAGGATGGACTCGCTGCGCCCGCCCGACTGCAAGCCGAAGTGGGTCCCACGGTCCCACACCAGGTTGAACTCCACATAGCGGCCTCGGCGATACAACTGGAACCCGCGCTCGCGCTCGCCATGTGGAAGCGACTTCCGTCGGTCGACGATGGGAAGGTAGGCGTCCAAAAAGGCATCGCCCACGGACCGCATCATGGCAAAGCTGCCCTCAAAACCCAGCTCCGAGAAGTCGTCGAAGAACACGCCGCCGATGCCGCGCTGCTCGTCACGGTGCTTCAGGTAGAAGTATTCGTCACACCACTTCTTGAAACGGGGGTATTTGTCGACGCCGAACGGGTCGAGCGCGCCCTTGCAGGTGCGGTGGAAGTGCCCAGCGTCCTCCTCGAAGCCGTAGTAAGGCGTCAGGTCCATGCCGCCGCCGAACCAGCACACCGGCTCTTGGCCCGCAGGCGTGGCAGCGATCATGCGCACGTTCATGTGCACCGTGGGCACAAAGGGGTTGCGCGGGTGGAACACCAACGACACTCCCATGGCCTCGAAAGGCGCGCCCGACAGCTCGGGGCGGTGCTGGGTGGCCGACGGCGGCAGGGCTGGCCCTTTGACATGAGAAAAACCACAACCGGCGCGCTCGAAGACCTCGCCCTGCTCGAGGATCTGGGTAATGCCCTGCCCCTGCAAACGCTCGCCGGGCGGCTTTTTCCAGTGATCGACCACAAAGCTGCCGCCATCGACCATCGCAATGGTCGACGTGATGCGATCCTGCAGACCGGTGAGGTACTCGCGAACGCGTGCGGTCGGTTTTTTCATCTCAGAGTGCCCGGTAACCGATGTCGCGGCGGCACTGCATGCCTTCGAAGCGGATGCCGTCGACCACGCCATAGGCCTTCTGCTGCGCCGCGGCCACGGTGTCGGCCAGCGCCGTCACGCACAGCACGCGACCGCCCGACACCACCACCTCACCGTTCTCATCGGCCGTGCCCGCATGGAAGACCATGCGGTCGGCCTCGTCGGCCGGCAGACCACGGATGGCGTCGCCCTTGCGCGGATTCATGGGGTAGCCGGCGGCGGCCAACACCACGCCGAGTGCCACGCGCGAGTCCCAGTCCAGCGTCACCTGATCCAGCTCGCCGCGGGTGGCCGAGAGCAGCACCTGCGCCAGGTTGGAGCGCAGCCGCATCATGATCGGCTGCGTTTCCGGATCGCCCATGCGGCAGTTGAACTCCAGCGTCTTCACGCGCCCGTCGGGCGTGATCATCAGGCCGGCGTACAGGAAGCCGGTGTAGGGGATGCCGTCGGCGGCCATGCCGCGCAGCGTCGGCAGGATGACCTCGTCCATGGCGCGCTGGTGCACCGCGGGCGTGACCACCGGCGCGGGCGAGTACGCGCCCATGCCCCCGGTGTTCGGCCCCTGGTCGGCGTCCAGCAGGCGCTTGTGGTCCTGGCTGGTGGCCAGCGCCAGCGCGTTCACACCGTCGCACAGCACGATGAAGCTGGCCTCTTCGCCCTCCAGGAACTCCTCGATCACCACGCGGGCACCGCCTTCGTTGTGCGCCACGCCCAGCTTGTTGTCCAGCAGCATGAAGTCGATGGCCTCGTGCGCCTCGGCCAGCGACATCGCCACCACCACCCCCTTGCCTGCGGCCAGGCCATCGGCCTTGATCACGATGGGCGCACCTTTTGCGTCCACGTAGGCGTGGGCCTGCACCGCGTCGGTGAAGGTCTGGTACTCGGCCGTGGGGATGCCGTGGCGCTGCATGAAGGCCTTGCTGAAGGCCTTGGAGCTCTCCAGCTGCGCGGCCTTCTGCGTCGGGCCGAAGATGGCCAAGCCGTGGGCACGGAACTCGTCCACCACACCAGCGGCCAGCGGCGCCTCCGGACCGACCACGGTCAGCCCGATGCCGTGGGCCTGCGTCCATTCGCGCAGCGCCACCTTGTCGGTGATGGCCAGGTTGGTCAGTTGCACATCACGAGCCGTACCGGCATTGCCGGGCGCCACGAACACCTGTTCCACGCCCTCGGACTGCTTGAGCTTCCACGCCAGCGCGTGCTCGCGGCCACCGCCGCCGATCACCAGGACTTTCATTCGTTGATCTCGGCGTTGTGGAAGACTTCCTGCACGTCGTCCAGGTCTTCGATGATGTCCAGCAGCTTTTGCATGCGGGCCGCGTCCTCACCAGTCAGTTCGATGGTGTTCTCGGGGCGCATGGTCACCTCGGCCACCTCTGGCTTCAGGCCAGCCGCTTCCAGCGCGTTCTTCACGGCCTCGAAATCGGTGTAGGCCGTCAGCACCTCGATGGCACCATCGTCGCCGGTGATCACGTCTTCGGCGCCGGCTTCCAGCGCCACTTCCATCACCTTGTCCTCGTTCGTGCCGGGCGCGAAGATGATCTGGCCGCAGTGCTTGAACTGGAAGGCCACCGAACCTTCGGTGCCCAGGTTGCCGCCGTGCTTGCTGAACGCGTGGCGCACTTCGGCCACTGTGCGCACCTTGTTATCCGTCATGGTGTCGACGATGATGGCCGCGCCCCCGATGCCGTAACCCTCATAGCGGATCTCTTCCAGCGCCTGGCCTTCGAGATTGCCCGAAGCCTTGTCCACGTTGTACTTGATGCGGTCGGCGGGCATGTTGGCCGCCTTGGCCTTGTCGATCGCCAGCCGCAGGCGTGGGTTCATGGCCGGGTCGCCGCCGCCGGTGCGGGCCGCGACCGTGATCTCGCGGATCACGCGCGTCCAGATCTTTCCCCGCTTCTCATCCTGCCGGCCCTTGCGGTGTTGAATGTTGGCCCATTTGCTGTGTCCAGCCACGAGAGAGTCCTTTTTTCTGACCAGAATTTGGTGTAATAACCCTCGATTTTACGACCCCCTCTTCTCCCATCTTCCTGAGGATGCTGCCATGGCCGAACCGCTGCTGATCGCCCAGAACGCCAACGCCCAGTGCCATCTGCTGCCCGGTCTGGCCAACCGCCACGGTCTGATCACCGGCGCAACCGGCACCGGCAAGACGGTGACGCTGCAGACCCTGGCCGAACAGTTCTCCAACATCGGTGTGCCGGTGTTCATGGCCGACGTCAAGGGCGACCTCACCGGCATCAGTCAGACCGGCAACCTGCCCGACAAGGTGCGCAAGATTCTGGCCGACCGCGGCCTGACCCCCACCCCGCCCCAGGCCTGCCCCACCACGCTGTGGGACGTGTTCGGCGAGCAGGGCCACCCGGTGCGCGCCACCGTGTCGGACATGGGCCCGCTGCTGCTCTCGCGCATGCTGGACCTCAACGAGACGCAGGCAGGCGTGCTCAACCTGGTGTTCAAGATCGCCGACGACAACGGCCTGCTGCTGCTGGACATGAAAGACCTGCGCGCCATGCTGCAGCATGTGGGCGACAACGCCAAGCAGTTCACCACCGAGTACGGCAACATCAGTGCCGCCAGCATTGGCGCCATCCAGCGTGGTCTGCTGCAGATTGAGCAACAAGGAGGCGACAGGTTCTTCGGCGAGCCCATGCTCGACATCAGCGACTTCATGCAGACCGTGGGCGGCAAGGGCGTCATCAACGTGCTGACCGCGGACAAGCTGCTGAACGCGCCGCGCCTGTACGCCACCTTCCTGCTCTGGATGCTCTCCGAGCTGTTCGAGAGCCTGCCCGAGATCGGGGACCCCGAGAAGCCCAAGCTGGTGTTCTTCTTCGACGAGGCCCACCTGCTGTTCGACGAGGCGCCCAAGATCCTGGTCGAGCGCATCGAGCTGGTGGTGCGCCTGGTGCGCTCCAAGGGCGTGGGCGTGTACTTCGTGACCCAGAATCCGCTGGACATTCCCGACTCGGTGCTCGGCCAGTTGGGCAACCGCGTGCAACACGCGCTGCGCGCCTTCACCCCGCGTGACCAAAAGGCCGTCAAGGCGACCGCCGAAACGATGCGCCCCAAGGCCGGACTTCACATCGAAGCCGCTATCACCGAACTGGCTGTGGGCGAGGCGCTGGTGAGTCTCCTGGACGCCAAGGGGCGACCGAGCGAGACCGAGCGCGTGTTCGTGCTGCCGCCGGGCAGCCAGCTCGGACCCATCACCCCTGAGCAACGCAAGGCATTGCTGCAGGGCTCACTGGTGGCCGGCGTGTACGAAAAGGTGGTCGACCGTGAGAGCGCCTACGAAATGTTCCGCAAACATGCGGGTGCAGCGGACGATGCGGATGCTCCAGCGGCGGACGCGCCCAAGACGCCGCGCATTCCGGGCGGGGCCGGCAAAAAGGCCGAGGCAGAGGGCGGTGGCATCGGCGGCATGCTCAACGAAGCCCTGTTCGGACGGACCGGACCCCGGGGCGGCCAGTACGACGGCATCGTCCAGACCATGGCCAAGACCGCGGCGCGCAGTGTCGCCAGCGGCATTGGGCGTCAGATCGTGCGCGGCGTGCTGGGCAGCCTGCTCGGCGGCAAGCGCTGAACCGCGCAGAAGAACAAACAGGGCATCACATGACACACCGCTTCTTTGCCCACGCTTGCCTGGTGAGTCTGAGCGCCCTGCTCAGCGCCTGCGGTGGGGGTGGCGGTGACGACGAGGCGGCGGGTGGTGGCAGTTCGGCCGAAAAGGTCGCCAGCTGTGGGCTCAATGGCGGACCGCTGCGCATCATGCCGCTGGGCGACTCGATCACCGAGGGCGAGGCGGGACACAACAGCTACCGGCGGGTGCTGTGGCAACGCCTGAACGGAGCGGGCTGCTCGGTGAACCTGGTGGGCAGCAAGTCGGGTGTCTCCAGAGGCTCGCGCGACAGCGGATCGGTCCAGCCGCCCAACGCCGACTTCGATCTGGATCATGAGGGCTACTGGGACTATTCGGTCAACGAACTCACCCCGCGGGTCGGCGGGCTGGTGGCCCAGGCTGAGCCCGATGTAGTCCTCGTTCACCTGGGCACCAACGACGTGCTCGGTGGACAGTCGGCCAACGGCATTGCCCAGGAACTGGGCGCACTCATCGATGGCATCCGTGCTGGCAAACCGGACACGCACATCCTGCTGGCCAAGATCATCCCGGCCGCCCCCGACCCGGCGGGAACCGCTGCCCTCAACCGCCTGATCGACGGCCTGGCGTCCGGCAGGTCCACCTCCACATCGCCGATCGCCGTGGTCAACCAGGCCAGCGGGTACTCGACGGGCGACAACTACGACGGGGTCCATCCCGGCCCTGGTGGTGAATCCAAACTGGGCAACCGCTGGGCCGACGCTGTGCTCGCCTGGCGCACCCGGTGAAGGACTGACGGCTGCGATCACCCCCCCAAAAAAAAGAAACCCGGCGATGCCGGGTTTCTTTTTTGCTGGCGTCGAATGCAGACGGGTCAGCCGGCGGTGGCCTCTTCCGGCTTGGCCTTGCCTTCCTTCTTGGGCAGCGGCTGGATGTCGAGCTTGACCTCCTGCGTCTCTTTGCCGTCTTCGCCGACCTTGGACTCCAGGTCCACCGTCAGGCGCCCACCCTCGGTCAGACGTCCGAACAGCAACTCGTCGGCCAGCGCGCGGCGAATGGTGTCCTGGATAAGGCGCTGCATCGGACGCGCACCCATCAGCGGGTCGAAACCCTTCTTCGCCAGGTGCTTGCGCAGCGTGTCGGTGAAGGTGACCTCCACTTTCTTCTCGGCGAGCTGACCTTCAAGCTGCAGCAGGAACTTGTCCACGACGCGCATGATGATCTGCTCGTCCAGCGCCTTGAAGCTGACGATGGCGTCCAGCCGGTTGCGGAACTCCGGGGTGAACAGGCGCTTGATGTCACCCATTTCGTCCCCGGCCACACGCGGGTTGGTGAAGCCGATGGTCGCCTTGTTCATGGTCTCGGCGCCCGCGTTGGTCGTCATGATGATGATGACGTTGCGGAAGTCGGCCTTGCGCCCGTTGTTGTCCGTCAACGTGCCGTGGTCCATGACCTGAAGCAGCACGTTGAAGATGTCCGGGTGCGCCTTCTCGATCTCGTCGAGCAGCAGCACGCAATGCGGCTTCTTGGTGATGGCCTCGGTCAGCAGGCCGCCCTGGTCGAAACCGACATAGCCGGGAGGCGCGCCGATCAGACGGCTGACCGCGTGTCGCTCCATGTACTCCGACATGTCAAAACGGATCAGGTCGATGCCCATGATGTAGGCCAGCTGCTTGGCGGCTTCGGTCTTGCCGACGCCGGTGGGGCCGCTGAACAGGAAGGCACCGATCGGCTTGTCGGCCTTGCCCAGACCGGAGCGCGCCATCTTGACGCTGGCGGCCAGCACCTCGAGCGCCTTGTCCTGCCCGAACACCACGCTCTTGAGGTCGCGCTCCAGCGTCTGCAGCTTGCCGCGGTCGTCGTTGGACACGTTCGCAGGCGGAATGCGCGCGATCTTGGCCACGATTTCCTCGATTTCTGCCTTGCCGATGGTCTTCTTGCGCTTGGACGGCGTGAGGATGCGCTGTGCCGCACCGGCCTCGTCGATCACGTCGATGGCCTTGTCCGGCAGATGGCGGTCGTTGATGTACTTGGCCGACAACTCGGCAGCAGCCTGCAGCGCCGCCACGGCGTACTTGACGCTGTGGTGTTCCTCGAAGCGGCTCTTGAGCCCCTTGAGGATGTCCACCGTCTGCTCCACCGTCGGCTCGACCACGTCCACCTTCTGGAAACGGCGGGACAGCGCGGCGTCTTTTTCGAAGATGCCGCGGTATTCGGTGAAGGTGGTCGCACCGATGCACTTGAGCTGGCCGCTGGAGAGCGCCGGCTTGAGCAGGTTCGATGCGTCCAGCGTGCCACCCGAAGCCGCACCCGCCCCGATGAGCGTGTGGATCTCGTCGATGAACAGGATGGCGTTGGGCTTGTCCTTGAGGGACTTGAGCACCGCCTTGAGGCGCTGCTCGAAATCTCCCCGGTACTTGGTGCCGGCCAGCAAGGCGCCCATGTCGAGGGAATACACGGTGGCTTCGGCGAGGATCTCGGGCACATCGTTCTGGGTGATGCGCCAGGCCAGTCCCTCGGCAATTGCCGTCTTGCCCACACCGGCTTCGCCCACCAGCAGCGGATTGTTCTTCCGGCGGCGGCAGAGGATCTGGATCGTGCGCTCGACCTCGTACTCGCGGCCGATCAGCGGATCGATCTTTCCATCCTTGGCGGCCTGGTTGAGGTTCTGGGTGAACTGCTCCAGCGGAGACTGCTTTTCATTGCCCTTGGCCTCGGCGCCCTGCTCCTCGTTGTCCGCAGCGCTTTCGCCTGGCTTGGACGACTCCGGAGGATCGCTCTTGCGGATGCCATGGGCAATGAAGTTGACCACGTCGAGGCGGGTCACGCCCTGCTGATGCAGGTAGTACACCGCATGGGAGTCCTTCTCGCCGAAGATGGCCACCAGCACGTTGGCGCCGGTCACCTCTTTCTTGCCGTTACCGGTGGACTGCACATGCATGATGGCGCGCTGGATCACGCGCTGGAAACCCAGTGTGGGTTGCGTGTCCACCTCGTCAGTGCCGGCGACCTGGGGAGTGTTGTCCTTGATGAAGTTGGTCAAGGACTTGCGCAGATCGTCGATGTTGGCCGAGCAGGCACGCAGGACCTCCGCTGCGCTGGGGTTGTCCAGCAGCGCCAGGAGCAAGTGCTCGACCGTGATGAATTCGTGTCGCTGCTGGCGGGCCTCGACGAAGGCCATATGCAAGCTGACTTCAAGTTCCTGGGCAATCATGGACGCTTCCTTTGGGCTGGTGAGAATCTGAAACGCAAGCGTTCGGGTAGTGGTTTACAGGGAAGAGACCATCAGTTGGGGTAGACCCGCCTTTATTCAACCGGTTCACTCAGGCATTGCAGTGGGTGACCGGCGGCACGGGAGGCTGCCAGCACCTGGTCGACCTTGGTGCTGGCCACATCCCGGGTATAGATGCCGCAGATTCCTTTGCCTTCAAGATGGATCTTGAGCATGATCTGGGTCGCCGTCTCGCGGTCCTTGCTGAAAAACTCCTGGATCACATGCACGACGAACTCCATCGGCGTGAAGTCGTCGTTGAGCAAAACAACCTGAAACATCTGTGGAGGCTTGGTGCGCTGGGTGCGCCTCTCAAGCACCACCGAGTCGTCGCCGACACCCGTCGGAGCCGCGGGAACAGGGGGTTTCTTGGGTATCTGGGTGGCCATGAAAATGATTCTAGCGGCCAGCCGGGTTCGGGTACCGGCTGTGGACATGCCCGAACAACCCTCGGCCGGCGCGCTGCGCCCGCCTGGTGGTTGCTGCCGCTGGTGCTGAAGCTCTCCATGTCCCCATTGTCGGACCAGCCGCCAAGAAAAAACCGCCAAGGAACGGCAATTCCTGGCGGCTTTTGTGCCCTTTCCCCCGCGGCGGGGGCACGCTCACATGTGGTCGATCATGACCTGCCCGAAACCCGAGCAGGACACCTGGGTCGCCCCGTCCATCAGCCGGGCGAAGTCGTAGGTCACCTTCTTGGACAGGATGGCCTGCTCCATGGCCGAAATGATCAGGTCGGCCGCCTCGGTCCACCCCATGTGGCGCAGCATCATTTCCGCCGACAGGATCTCGGACCCCGGGTTCACATAGTCCTTGCCGGCGTACTTGGGCGCGGTGCCGTGGGTGGCCTCGAAGCAGGCCACCGAGTCGGACAGGTTGGCTCCCGGCGCGATGCCGATGCCGCCCACCTGCGCCGCCAGGGCATCGGAGATGTAGTCGCCGTTGAGGTTGAGCGTGGCAATGACCGAATACTCCGCCGGCCGCAGCAGGATCTGCTGCAGGAAGGCGTCGGCGATCGAGTCCTTGACCACGATGTTGCGGCCGGTCTTGGGGTTCTTGAACTGGCACCATGGACCGCCGTCGATCGGCTGGGCGCCGAACTCCTTCTGGGCCAGGGCGTAACCCCAGTCGCGAAAACCGCCCTCCGTGAACTTCATGATGTTGCCCTTGTGGACCAGGGTCACGCTGGGCTTGTCGTTGTCGATGGCGTACTGGATCGCCTTGCGGACCAGCCGCTCCGTGCCCTCAATCGACACCGGTTTGATGCCGATGCCGGAGGTCTCCGGAAAACGGATCTTGGTCACGCCCATCTCGTCCTGGAGGAACTTGATCAGCTTCCTGGCCTTGTCGCTCTGGGCAGCATACTCAATGCCGGCATAGATGTCCTCGGAGTTCTCTCGGAAGATCACCATGTTGGTCTTCTCGGGTTCCTTCAGCGGTGACGGCACGCCTTTGAAGTACTGCACCGGCCGCAGGCAGACGTACAGATCCAGTTCCTGGCGCAGTGCGACGTTGAGCGAGCGGATACCGCCGCCCACGGGAGTGGTCAGAGGCCCCTTGATCGAGACCACGTACTCCCTGAGTGCGGCAAGCGTCTCTTCAGGCAGCCACACGTCCGGGCCATACACCCGGGTTGATTTCTCCCCGGCAAACACCTCCATCCAGTGGATCTTGCGCTTGCCACCGTAGGCTTTCTCCACCGCCGCATCGACCACCTTGAGCATCACGGGCGTGATGTCCAGGCCGGTGCCATCGCCTTCGATATACGGAACGATGGGCTCGTCCGGCACGTTCAGCGACATGTCCTGATTGACAGTGATCTTCTGGCCCTGGGACGGCACTTTGATGTGCTGGTACATGGAAAACGATCTCCGGTGAAAGGGTGAATGCAGACGCTCTGGAGCCGTTGTCGGCCCGGCCAGCCGGAAATTCTATTCCGAGCCACAAGCCCGATCACGCACAATGCGCGCTTGCACGACACGAGAACCCTTCCATGATCCGCCGGACCGTCCTCATCGGCCTTCTGGGCCTGTTTGCATCTTCCTCCTGGTCGCAGAACGCGCCGCAACTTGATCTGCCCAAGGTCACGTTGAAAGCGGGCATGCACCTGATTCAGGCCCAGGTGGCCTCCACTCCCGAACAGCGTGCGACCGGGCTCATGTTCCGCTCGGAGATGCCAGCCAACGAAGGCATGCTGTTTGTGTTCGAGGAGCCGGCGGGGCAGTGCTTCTGGATGAAGAACACCTTGCTGCCGCTCACCGCCGCCTTTGTGGCCGACGACGGCACCATCGTCAACCTGGCGGACATGAAGCCGAAGTCATTGGACTCCCACTGCTCTGCCAAGCCTGTGCGGTACGTGCTGGAAATGCACCAGGGCTGGTTTGCCAAACGCGGCCTTCAGGCGGGGGCTCGCCTTGGCGGGCAGCCCTTCGAAGGACGTCGCTAAGCCGCAACGCAATGAAAAAACCCGCCAGGCGGCGGGTTCTCTTGTGATGGGTGACCTTTGAACCAGGATCAGGCCACCGACTCCAGCGCAGCATTGAGCGTCTTGCTCGGACGCATCACCGTCGAGAGCTTGTCGAAATCAGGCTTGTAGTAGCCGCCGATGTCCACCTGCTTGCCCTGTACCTCGGTCAGCTCGGCCACGATGGCCTGCTCGTTGTCCGCCAACTGTCGGGCCAGCGGTGCGAACTTGGCAGCCAGTTCGGCGTCTTCGGTCTGCGCCGCGAGCTCCTGCGCCCAGTACAGCGCCAGGTAGAACTGGCTACCCCGGTTGTCGAGCTGTCCCGTCTTGGGCGAAGGGTTCTTGTTGTTGTCCAGCAGCTTGCCCGTGGCGCTGTCGAGGGTCTTGGCCAGGAGCTTGGCCTTGCTGTTGCCGGTTTTCAGTCCCAGGTCCTCCAGCGACACGGCCAAGGCCAGGAACTCGCCCAGCGAGTCCCAGCGCAGGTGGTTCTCCTCGACCAGCTGCTGCACATGCTTGGGTGCGGAGCCGCCAGCACCCGTTTCGTACATGCCACCGCCGGCCATCAGCGGCACGATGGACAGCATCTTGGCCGAAGTGCCCAGTTCCATGATGGGGAACAGGTCGGTGAGGTAGTCGCGCAGGATGTTGCCGGTGGCGCTGATGGTGTCCAGGCCGCGGATCACGCGCTCCAGCGTGTAGCGCATCGCGCGCACCTGGCTCATGATCTGGATGTCCAGGCCGTTGGTGTCGTGCTCGTGCAGGTACATCTTGACCTTGCGGATCAGTTGCGCCTCGTGCGGGCGGTAGGCATCCAGCCAGAACACCACCGGCATGCCGGAGTTGCGGGCACGGTTGACGGCCAGCTTGACCCAGTCGCGGATGGCGGCGTCCTTGACCTGGCACATGCGCCAGATGTCGCCGGCCTCCACGTTCTGGCTCAGCAGTACTTCGCCGGTTTCAAGGTCGGTGATGTTGGCAATGCCGTCTTCGGTAATCTCGAAGGTCTTGTCGTGCGAGCCGTATTCTTCGGCCTGCTGCGCCATCAGGCCGACGTTGGGCACCGTGCCCATGGTCTTGGGATCGAACGCGCCGTGCCACTTGCAGAAGTTGATCATCTCCTGGTAGATGCGGGCGAAGGTGGACTCGGGCATCACGGCCTTGACGTCCTTCAAACGGCCATTGGCATCCCACATCTTGCCGCCGTTGCGGATCATCGCCGGCATCGAGGCGTCCACGATCACGTCATTGGGCGAGTGGAAGTTGGTGATGCCCTTGGCAGAGTCCACCATGGCCAGCTCGGGGCGGTGTTCGTGGCAGGCGTGCAGGTCGCGCTTGATCTCGTCCTGCTTGGACTGCGGCAGCGAGGCGATCTTGTTGTACAGATCGACCATGCCGTTGTTGACGTTGACGCCCAGCTCCTTGAACAGCTCGCCGTGCTTCTCGAAGGCTTCCTTGTAGAAGATCTTCACGCAGTGGCCGAACACGATGGGGTGCGAGACCTTCATCATCGTGGCCTTGACGTGCAGCGAGAACATCACGCCGGTCTTGCGGGCGTCTTCGATTTCCTTCTCGTAAAAGGCCAGCAGGGCCTTCTTGCTCATGAACATGCTGTCGATGACCTCGCGGTCCAGCAGCGAAACCTTGGGCTTGAGCACGATGGTCTTGCCGCTCTTGGTGATCAGCTCCATCTTCACGTCGCGCGCCTTGTCCAGCGTGATCGACTTTTCACCGTGATAGAAGTCGCCGGCGTGCATGTGCGAGACGTGCGAACGCGAGGCCTGGCTCCACTCGGCCATGCTGTGCGGGTTCTTGCGCGCGAACTCCTTGACGGCACGGGGGGCGCGGCGATCGGAGTTGCCCTCGCGCAGCACGGGGTTCACAGCGGAACCGGTGCACTTGGCATAACGCGCCTTGATGGCCTTTTCTTCGTCGTTCTTCGGGTTCTCGGGATAGTCGGGAATCTTGTAGCCCTTGGCCTGCAGTTCCTTGATGGCCGCCACCAGTTGCGACACCGAGGCACTGATGTTGGGCAGCTTGATGATGTTGGCCTCGGGGCGCAGCGTCAGCTTGCCCAGCTCTGCGAGGTAATCCGGCACGCGCTGCTCTTCGCTCAGGCATTCCGGAAACTGCGCCAGGATGCGGGCCGCGACGGAGATGTCGCTGGTGGTCACATTGACGCCGGCGGGCGCGGCAAAGGTGCGGATGATCGGCAGGAACGACGCCGTCGCCAGCAGGGGCGCTTCGTCGGTGAGGGTGTAAACGATGGTCGAGGACGGTTGGCTCATGGCATGGCTCCTGATGTCGTTGTTGGAAATCCGCCGCTCCCGACGAACTCGGGGCAAGCGGTCGATGGTCTGGGATTTTGCTTTCAGTCCTCTGACCTCGGCTTCAAAATTCGAAGTGTTATCTCACATAACAAAATTGAACCTCAAAAAATCCATTTTTTTTTGCCGCTGCCGTGACAGAACGGATCCAGAGCCAAGAAAAAAGCCCGAAGGCGTCATGCCTTCGGGCTTTGTGCAGCCAGATCGGCCCGTCGCCTTCAGGCGAAGTTGCTTTCTGCAAACGACCAGTTCACCAGCTTGTCCAGGAATGTCTCGACAAACTTCGGGCGCAGGTTGCGGTAGTCGATGTAGTACGCGTGCTCCCACACGTCCACGGTCAGCAGCGCCTTGTCGCCGGTGGTCAGCGGGGTACCGGCGGCACCCATGTTGACGATGTCCACCGAGCCGTCGGCCTTCTTGACCAGCCAGGTCCAGCCGGAACCGAAGTTGCCCACGGCGGACTTGACGAAAGCTTCCTTGAAAGCGGCGTAGCTGCCCCACTTGGCGTTGATGGCCGCGGCCAGAGCGCCGGAGGGCTCGCCGCCGCCGTTGGGCTTCATGCAGTTCCAGAAGAATGTGTGGTTCCAGATCTGGGCAGCGTTGTTGTAGATGCCACCGGAGGACTTCTTGACGATGGACTCCAGGTCCATGTTTTCGAACTCGGTGCCCTTCTGCAGGTTGTTGAGGTTGACCACATAGGCGTTGTGGTGCTTGCCGTGGTGGAACTCCAGGGTCTCCTTGGAGTAGTGCGGTGCCAGGGCGTCGATGGCGAACGGCAATGCGGGCAGGGTGTGTTCCATGTGGGGTCCTCGTCTGTGTTGAGTGGGGAAAAGTCCGGCGCATTGTAGGCAACACCATGAACCGCTGCTGCCCTCAGGGCCAAGAAACCCGGGCTCTTCAACGGTCGGCAGTCAGCCCGACCGAGCCGTCGGCCAACCTCGCCGTGACCAGCTGTCCCGGCTGGATCTGCTCAGCCCGGGTGATTGCACGTCCTTCCCGGTCGGTGAGCAAGGTGTAGCCCCGTTCGAGCACCAGCGTCGGATCGAGCAACCCCAGCGCAGCGCCGCAGCGCTCCAGCCGCTGCGCCTGCGACGACAGCGCGCGCCCGACCGCCTGAGGCAAGGTGGCGGACAGCCGCTCAAGCTGCATCGCATGGCGCTGCTGGCGCAGCCGCACCGCGGATGTGAGCCGGTGCTGCAGCGTCGACAACCGCTGGCTGCTGTCGTGCAGGCGGCTGGAGGGCCGCCCCAGCCGCTGGGCCAGCCGGTCCAGCCGTTGCGACCGCAGGTCCAGCCCTCGCCAGACCACTCCCCGGAGGTCGGTTTCTAACTGGTCGAGTTCGTCGAGCCGCTGTTGACGGGGCGGCGCACACAGCTCGGCAGCAGCCGTGGGCGTGGGGGCGCGCAGGTCGGCCGCAAAGTCGGACAGGGTGAAATCGGTCTCGTGCCCGACGCCACAGATCACCGGCATGGGGGCGCGAACGACCGTGCGCACCACCGATTCGTCGTTGAACGCCCAGAGATCCTCAAGAGACCCTCCGCCTCGAACCAGCAACAGGACCTGGCCCTCGTCCAGGTCCCTGAACCGCTGATAGGCCTGCTCCAAGGCCCGGCAGATTTCCTGTGGCGCCTGGGCGCCCTGCACAGACGCCGGATGCACCCGCACCGGAATATGGGGCACCCGGCGCCGCAACGCGGTGACCACGTCGCGCAGCGCAGCCGCCCCGAGCGAGGTCACCACCGCGATGCTGCGAGGCTCCGGCGGCAACTGGCGCTTGCGCTGGGGATCAAAAAGTCCCTCCGCCTCCAGGCGCGCCTTGAGCCGCACGAACTGCTCGAACAGCGCCCCCTGCCCCGCCGGTTTGAGCCCATCGACGATCAGCTGCAGGTCACCGCGCGGGCCATAGACGTCCAGACGCCCCTGCGCCTGCACCAGCAGCCCGTCGCGCGGAACGAACTGCAGCTGGTCCGCTGCACGGCGGAACATGGCGCAACGCAGTTGTCCCGACTCGTCTTTCAGCGAGAAGTAGCAGTGCCCACTGGCGGCCCTGGAAAAGCCCGAGACCTCGCCGCGCACCGCCACCGGATTGAAACGAACGGACAAAGCGTCCGCAATCGCTTGCATCAGCGGCCCAACCCCCCACACGCGCCGCGCGGCCCCGTCCTCCTGAGTGAAAAACGGCTCAGACACAGGCGTCTCCGGAGCGAACCTGTCCACAACACGCGCCGATGCTGGATTCCGGGCCATCCGCCCCTGTGAAACCAGGGACTGGCGGGAAGTGGCTTGATTTCAAAGCACTTTGGACTGCCTGTTTTGTCATCGAACTGTTGAAACGCAGACGTTTGGCGGGATGCGCCGCCATCGGGGCACGGTTCTGCACAAAGTTATCCACAGAATCTGTGCATGGGCCCCAATGGCCAAGTGGCGGGCAGAGGGTTTGACGCTGGCGTGGAGGCCGCGGCGGGTGGTCGCAGGGGCTGAGACATAATCAAAAGATTGCACCGGAGCCCTGATTTGTTTTCCATCATACAAGCCGCTGGCTGGCCGATCTGGCCTCTCATCTTCTGTTCAGTGATCGCTCTTGCCCTCGTGATCGAGCGGTTTGTCAGCCTCAAGGCGGCCAAGGTACTGCCCCCGCAACTGCTTGATGAAGCCATCATGGTGTCCCGCAACGGCGTGCCCAACCCGGACGTGGTCACCCAGCTGGAGCAGAACTCGGTGTTTGGCGAGGTGCTCGCCAGTGGCTTTCGCACCTTGAACAACAACCCCAGAGCGACCGAGGAAGACCTGAGGTCCTCACTCGAAGGGGCCGGACGCATGGCCGGGTCTAAGCTCCAGCGCTATCTAGGGGCGCTGGCCACGATCGCATCCGCGGCCCCTCTGCTGGGTCTGCTGGGCACGGTGATCGGCATGATCGAGATCTTCGGCTCGCAGGGCGGTGACGGGGGCATGGGCACCATGCCGGGCGGTGGCAATCCCACCCAGCTGGCGCATGGCATCTCGATCGCCCTGTACAACACCGCGTTCGGTCTGATGGTGGCCATTCCAGCGCTGATCTTCTGGCGCTATTTCCGCGCCCGTGTCGACGACTACCTGCTGGCAATGGAGGTCGCCTCGGAGCGGTTCGCCCGCCATCTGGTGACCCTGCGCAAGTAAAGCCGCTGCCAGGAGCCACCGCATGAACTTCCGTCCTGGAACCCGCGACGAACCGGAAATCAACCTGATCCCGTTCATCGACATCCTGCTGGTTGTGCTGATCTTCCTGATGCTCACCACCACCTACAGCAGGTACACCCAGCTGCAGGTCAGCCTGCCTGTCGCCGATGCGCAGGCCCAGCGCACCACCCCCAAGGAAGTCATCGTCTCGGTCAGCAGCGATGGCCGCTATGCGATCAACCAGGCGCTGCTGGACGGCTCGTCCGTCGAGTCGCTGACCCGTGCGCTCGAAGAAGCAACGCAGGACACCCGCGACATGGTGATCATCATCAGTGCAGATGCCGCGGCCACCCACCAGTCGGTGATCAACGTGATGGATGCGGCCCGGCGCGCCGGCCTGGTGCAGATCACCTTCGCCACCCAGCAGTCCGGCTCGGCCCCGTCGCGCGGCAAGTCCTGACGCTCGCAGCCACATGACACGCCCGGACGCCGAGGCCCGGTGGCAAGCGATCTGGGCACGGCGCGGCTGGCAGGCCTGCCTGCTCTGGCCTTTGTCCCAGGTCTACCGGGCGCTGGTGGTCTGGCGCCGTCATCGGTATGCGCAGGGTCGTTGGCCGGTGGAGCACCTGCCCGTGCCGGTGATCGTCGTTGGCAATGTGGTGGTCGGTGGCGCTGGAAAGACGCCTACCGTGATGGCGCTGATCGCCCATCTGCGTTCAAAGGGCTGGTCACCGGGTGTGGTGTCCCGTGGGCACGGAAGGCTCGGCGACGAACTGCTGGAGCTCACCAAGCACACCACAGCGTCCGAAGCCGGTGATGAGCCGACCCTGATTCACCGGCGCACCGGCGTACCGGTCGTGGTCGGAAAACGCCGCGTGGAGGCCGCCCGGGCCATGCTGGCGGCGCACCCCGAGGTGAATCTGCTGATCTGTGACGACGGATTGCAGCACCTGGCGCTGGGACGGGACATCGCCATTGCGGTCTTCGACGACCGGCGTACCGGCAATGGGTGGCTTCTGCCGGCCGGTCTGCTCCGGGAGCCTTGGCCCCCCCAACCTGGCGACCCTTTTTCACCGCAGTTCGTACTCCTGCAGCGGCGGGCCACCCGCCCCGCCGCCATGGCGCCTGCCCTGCCAGCGGGTGCAGTGTCGTTTGTCGCCACCCGGCGCCTCGCCGGCAGCGCGCGCAATGCCAATGGCGATGAACGCCCCTTGTCTGAGCTGGCGTGCCAGGAGCTGGTGGCGGTCGCGGGCATTGCCCGGCCGGAAGTTTTCTTCGAGATGCTGCGCGACCAGGGGCTGACTCTTTCCCGGTGTGTGGCCCTGCCGGATCACGCGTCGCCCGACGCCTACCACGCTGTGCTTGCGTCCCCGTCGGCCACCGTCGTCTGTACCGAAAAGGACGCTGTGAAGCTCTTTGCCCAGGCGCAGGGCTTGCCGGCTGGCGCACGACCCTCGCTGTGGACCGTGCCGCTGGAGTTGCAGCTTGACTCTGACTTTCTGGAGGCGCTGGATCGCCGGCTCGAGGGCCTGCGGCCAAGCACGGGACTATCATCGCCGGATGGACACCAAACTGCTTGAACTGCTGGTCTGCCCGGTCACCAAAGGCCCGCTGATCCACGACCGCGAGGCCCGGGAACTGATCTCCCGCAGTGCCCGCCTGGCCTATCCGGTGCGCGACGGCATTCCCATCCTGCTGGAGCATGAAGCACGCACTCTGAGCGACGAAGAAGCCGCCCGGCCGCCGGCCCCTGCGGCATGACCCCGCCGGCCCAAACTTCGGCGTTCAGCGTGCTGATTCCAGCGCGCATGGCCTCCAGCAGGCTCCCGGACAAGCCGCTGGCCGAGATCGCGGGCCTGCCCATGGTCGTTCGTGTGGCCCGGCAGGCACAGCTCAGCGGCGCTCGCCAAGTGGTGGTGGCCGCCGACAATCCGCGCATCCTCAGCGCATGTGAGGCCCATGACGTGTCGGCGCTGCTCACCCGCTCCGACCATCCTTCCGGCAGCGACCGTCTGGCCGAGGCCTGTGAGCAACTGGGCCTGAATGACGAAGAACTTGTGGTCAACGTTCAAGGGGACGAGCCGCTGGTGGATCCGGAACTCATCGGAGCGGTTGCCATGCAACTGGCCCTGCGGCCCGACTGTGTGATGAGCACGGCCGCCCACGCGATCGAACGGGTGGAAGATTTCCTCAATCCGAACGTGGTCAAGGTGGTGCTCGACCGCCGGCAGGTGGCGCTGTATTTCAGCCGTGCGCCCATTGCCTGGTGGCGCGACGGTATGTCGAGTGGCCGGCCCACCAGCCTGCCGTCCCCGGCCCCGCTGCGGCACATCGGCGTCTACGGATACCGGGCCGGCTTCCTGCGCCGGTTTCCAGCGTTGGAACCGGCGCCGCTGGAGTTGACCGAATCCCTGGAGCAGCTGCGCACCCTCTGGCACGGTGAGCGCATAGCGGTGCACGTGGCGGCCCACGCGGCGGCCCCCGGTGTCGACACGCCCGCGGATCTTGAAAGGGTTCGGTCGCTGCTGCGGAAGTCTTGAACTGCGACACTGCCTGTAAGGCAGTGTCGGGGTGCGCCATGCTATCCTCGTTCAGGCCCTGGTACGGGGCGAGCGCCGCCGGGGAGGCAGGCGGGCACGAACGAAACATTGATACAAGGAAGACGATGAGACTGATCCTGTTGGGCGCTCCTGGTGCGGGCAAGGGCACACAAGCCACCTTCATCTGCCAGAAGTACGGCATCCCCCAGATCTCCACTGGAGACATGCTGCGGGCTGCCGTGAAGGCCGGAACCCCCCTCGGTATGCAGGCCAAGACGGTCATGGATGCCGGCGGACTGGTGAGTGACGACCTGATCATCAACCTCGTCAAGGAACGCATCGCGCAGCCAGACTGTGCCAATGGCTTCCTGTTCGATGGCTTCCCGCGCACCATCCCCCAGGCCGATGCCATGAAGGCAGCTGGCGTGAAACTGGACTACGTGCTGGAAATCGACGTGCCGTTCGACGCCATCATCGAGCGCATGAGCGGTCGCCGCTCGCATCCCGCGTCGGGACGCACCTACCACGTCAAGTTCAATCCGCCCAAGGTCGACGGCAAGGACGACGTTACCGGAGAGCCGCTGATTCAGCGCGACGACGACAAGGAAGAGACCGTCAAGAAGCGCCTTGAGGTCTACAGCGCCCAGACCCGACCGCTGGTCGACTACTACAGCCAGTGGGCCAAGACCGATCCGGCGGCCGCTCCCAAGTACCGCGCCATCAGCGGCACGGGCTCGGTGGAAGAGATCACTGCCCGCGCGTTTCAGGCCCTGGCCGTCTGACGCGGGCGGCACCCGCCCCCCCGAACCCGGCGGCCTGCCGGGTTTTTTTTGCCTCAACGAGGTCAGGACGCCAGCAGCGACAGCGCGATGGCCAGGCGCGCTTTCACAGGGGACAGGCCCGCAGAATCAGGCATGGACTGGGCCAAATCCGGAATCACCCGACCCCGCGCACAGCGGGTGGACCTCACAACGCGCACCCCCTGGGCCATGGCATCAGAGAGGGCCTGTTCGAGCGCCCGGTGCACCGTACCGTTGCCCGTGGCCGCCACCACGATACCCCGCGGGCGCAAGACAGGATCAAGCTCTCCGGCCCGCATCAGTGCATGAACAACCGAACCGTCGGCGTCGGCATGGCTGGTCACCACTTGCACGTTCGGCAGCGCATCTGCCTCGAGCACCCGCGCCAACAGGTGCTCTGGATTCGATGGAAGCGTACGCTGGATGGGGCCATGGAACCACCGCACCTCCCCTTCTTCGATGCAAGCCAGGGCGCCGGCGTCACCAGAGTCGAAGGCGTTCACGCGGTAGCTGTGGACTTTGCTCACGTGTTCGGCGGCATGCATCTCCCCTGCGCAGACCACCACACACCCTGAGACCTCGGGATGGCCGGCCACGGTGAAAGCATCCAGCAGGTTTTGAGGACCGTCGGGCACCAGGGCAGTGGCAGGGCGCATCGCGCAGGTGAACACCACAGGCTTGGAAGGCCGCAATACTGACTGTATGAAAAAAGCGGTTTCTTCCAGCGTGTCCGTTCCGTGGGTGACGACGACGCCGGCCACTTCGTCGCGGGCAAGGTGGTGGGAGATCCGCAGCAACAACCGCTTCCAAAGCCCGAAGTGCATGTCCTTGCTGTCCACCTGGTACACCTGTTCCACCTCCAGAGGACAGCCCTGAAGCGCGGGCACACCGGCCAGCAGATCCTCGACCCGCACCTGCCCCGCCACATAGCCGACGTTGTCGCCGGCCCGCGCAGCCCGTCCGGCGATGGTGCCCCCTGTTCCCAGGATTACGCGAAGAGGTCTGTTGCTATTGTTCACTTGCCAAGTCTCCAAAACTGTTTAAAAATACAGATACTGGATATGCAAACAGCCACCCAGCATTACCCCGCCAAACCACGAGGTTGACATGATCGAGTCGTTTCCGCCCAAGCTCACGGCCCGCCAGCAGCAGATCCTGGAGTTGATCCAGAACGCCATCTCGCGCACCGGCGCCCCACCCACCCGGGCCGAAATCGCAACCGAACTCGGCTTCAAGTCGGCCAACGCAGCCGAAGAGCACCTGCAGGCACTCGCACGCAAAGGCATGATCGAACTCGTCAGCGGCACATCCCGCGGGATCCGGCTCCGCAACCGGGACCTGCAGGCCATCAACGATCAGCGGGCCCACCAGCTTACACTGCCGCTGCCCGGCCTCTCCCAGCTCATGCTGCCCCTGATCGGCCGGGTGGCGGCGGGTTCCCCGATCCTCGCGCAGGAACACGTGGACCGGACCTACCACGTCGAGCGCAGCCTCTTTCAGCGCACCCCCGACTATCTGCTGCGTGTGCGGGGCATGTCCATGCGTGATGTCGGCATCCTGGACGGCGACCTGCTGGCGGTGCAGTCTGGCAAGGATGCGAAGAACGGTCAGATCGTCGTGGCCAGACTCGGTGACGACGTGACCGTCAAGCGCTTCATGCGCCGCGACCATCAAATCGAACTGCACGCAGAGAACCCCGACTACAAAACCATCGTGGTTCAGCCCGGGGAACCTTTCGAGATCGAAGGCTTGGCCGTGGGCCTGATTCGCAACAGCTTTCAGATCTGATCCGCTGGGTCGGTGTCGCTCTCGCAGGTGGCGGGCGTTTTGCCAGGACGGTGTGTCGTCCCTCGGCAAACCCTGCGAGAGCGGTTGTTGCGAACCAATCCTGCCTGTGTCCAACCCCTTTTCGGAGTTTCACATGGGAATCCGCATCACCTCCAAAACCTGGCGCGCGCCGCTGCAACTGATCGACAGCTGGCTGCCTTCGCCACCGTGCCCCAACAAGTCACGCAAGCCGCTGCCCACGCTGATGCAGCGGTTTGTCAGGGCCGGCTGGCTGGCCAGCAAGCCGCCGAAACAGGCGCCGGCAGCCTCATCCAACGCTTCCGCTACAATGGTGTCGCGGCTTGGGCCGTCCTCGCGCATTTTTCTGAAGCACTCCAGCCCAGCGGACCGGAGTGCTTGCCTGGTGATTTCCGGTCGCATGGCCGATGTCTGCGCGGAGTTGGACCGACTGGCCGCCCTCGAACGACCCGCCTGAAGGCGTCGGCAACTGATCATCATGTTCATGGCGGCACAATAATGCCCCATGAACATCGTGATATTGGACGACTATCAGGACGCCGTCCGAAAGCTGGATTGCGCGGCACGCCTGGACCCCTATCCCGCCAAAGTCTTCACCAACACGGTCAAGGGCGTGGGGCAACTGTCCATTCGCTTGCGGGATGCCGACATCGTGGTTCTGATCCGGGAGCGAACACATGTGTCGCGCCAGCTGGTCGAGAAGCTACCCCGCCTGAAGCTCATTGCGCAGACCGGCCGCATTGGAAGCCACATCGACGTCAGTGCCTGCACCGAACGGGGCATTGCCGTGGCCGAGGGCCAAAGCTCTCCGGTTTCCACCGCCGAGCTCACATGGGCGCTGGTCATGGCGTCGATGCGACGCATTCCGCAGTATGTGGCCAGCCTCAAACACGGCGCCTGGCAGCAGTCCGGACTGAAGTCATCCTCGATGCCGGCCAACTTCGGTCTGGGGATGGTCCTCTACGGCAAGACGCTCGGCTTGTGGAGTTACGGCCGCATTGGCAAGCTGGTGGCTGCCTACGGCAGAGCCTTCGGCATGCAGGTGCTGGTCTGGGGCGGCGAAGAATCCCGCCAGCAGGCGGCCTCCGACGGCTTCGAGGTCGCAGCCAGCCGCGAGGAACTTTTCGAGCGCTCGGATGTGCTCAGCCTCCACCTTCGTCTCAGCGACCGAAGTGCCGGCTGCGTCACGCTGGATGATCTGTCGCGCATGAAGCCGACCGCCCTGCTGGTCAACACGTCGAGGGCCGAACTGATCGAGGCCGAGGCGCTCTTGACCGCCTTGAACCGGGGGCGCCCCGGCATGGCGGCCATCGATGTGTTCGAATCCGAGCCGATTCTTCAGGGTCATGCGCTGCTGAGGCTCGAAAACTGCATCTGCACCCCTCACATCGGCTACGTCGAACTCAGCAACTACGAGACCCTTTTTTCAGCGGCTTTTGACAACGTGGTCAATTTCATCAAGGGCACGCCCACCAACATCGTGAACCCAGGCGCCTTGCAGGTGCGGCGCTGACAGGCAATCACGGCCCCCCAAAACAAAAGAGGCCAGATACGCTCTGGCCTCTTTTGTTCGGGAGACTGACAGCACTCACTGGGAGCGCGGGCTCTTGCCTTCGTCATCGCCCACCTCTTCGGGGGGCATGAAATCCAGGACCTCAAAGTCGATGAGGTTGCCCATGTCCACCGTCTCGGTGGTAACAGCCGCCACTGGAGGAGGAGCGGGCTTGGCGGTGGGCTCCACCGGCACCGCCACGTCGGGCAGAGAGGCTTCGAATGCCGACGCGTCGTGCAGAGCATCCAAGTCGATGTCCAGACCCAGACGGGGGGAGGCGTGCGGGATGCTGTCCAGCGGTTCGGTGAGTCGCCCGGAGGCGGCGGCCGAGGCCCCAACCACCTTTGGGTCGGCAGCCTTCAGCGGACGGATGGCCGTGTGCTGGAAATCCGACGATGGCGTGTTCGAATCGCGCTGGATCACATCTTTCGCAATGGCGTGCAGAAGCAGGAGCTCTCGATAGGCTTCGAGGTCGAAAACCTCCGACTCTGGATCGGTCGAGTCCCTGAAAATGGATTTCTCAATGACGTCGAGCACCTTGGGCTGCGGCCACAGGGCCTGGATGCGCCCGAATGCGGTTTCATAGGCCTCCAGCCCGCGACTGGAATCGCTGTACTGGTCAAAAGGCGGTGCGCTCGCATTGAACTGGTGGTTGAATTCGTCGCGCAACTTCTCATACTCGTCGCGCCGCCCTGTGCGGTGGTAGAGCTTGAAGAGATCGAGATAGGCAAGGGCACTCGGCTCCTGGCTCTCGTGCAGATGCGTCTTGAGGACACCGATCGCCTGGTCGAACTCGCCCAGCGAGACAAAGAAGTCCGACTGCTGCTGGACGTCGAAAAGTTCTTCGGTGGCGACGGAGCGTGACACCCCCATGTGACTGGGGCGGAAGTCGCGGCGCTCGGACGAAGACAGGGGCATCGCCCCGCTGTCACCGGCACCCCTCCGCGCAGGTGCCAGCTCGTCCATACCGGAGTCGGCGTCCAGGTCGAGGTCCAGGTCCACCCCTTTGGCCGGCGCTTTTCCTGCCGGCTTCTCTGCAGGCGCTTTCGCCATCTTCGCTGCACCGGACGCCCACCAGTTCTTCTGTGTGGAGCCGGGAGCACCCGTGAAGGCCTTGCGTCGCCAGAGCCAAGCCAACGCGGCAAGGGCGAGAAGCAGCAATGCCCCCAGTGCATACGCAGCCCACGACATGACACGCGACTGCTCAAGCCGGGCCTCCAGGTCCTGCATGGCGGCCTTGTGGCGCGCCTCCTGCTCGCGCAGGCCCTTGGATTCGGCCTCAAGCACTGCGAGCTTCTGGGCATCTCGAAGGATCTCCTCCGGTGAGGCGTTCAGCGCCTTCCAGAGCTGGGCAGCGGCGGCGCGCTCCTGCGGGTTCGAAGCCGGCTCGCTGAGCAAGGACAGAGACAGCCGGAGAACCGGATCGCGCTCGATCGCAAGGCTCACATCCACCGGGTCCAGCTGGAGGCGCGGGGCGGCCTCCCTTGGCGGTTCGGGCTTGCGCACCACACTCGCAGGCTTGGGCCTGGAGGCAACCGCTGCGGGAGGCCCATTGCGCGTCGTGGCGGCCGGAGGCTCACCACCCACGGCGGCTGTTCCTGGTGCAACCCTGGCGTTTCCGGTTGCGCCCGCCGCAGGGCTTGGCAACGGCCTCTGCGCCTCCTGCTGACCTGAGGGCGCAGGCGAAGGTTGTGAAACGGTCGCGGGTTCGGACAGCAAATCCGCCAGCAGCACGTACCGACGGGAGAACGGCGATGCGCATCCGGCTTTCAAAATCACCGAAACGACAGGCTCGTTCACCGGCACGGTGGTCTGAATGCGCACAGAAGCCTCGGCATCGGGCGCGTTGTGCTGTGTTGTGGTGCGGATGGACGCAGGCCCGAGCTGATAGTCGCCGAAGAACACATCCGCCTGCAGGCACAGTGCGGACACATCTTCCCCAGGAGCAGCGACCGCCTGCACCCTGATATCCAGTGGTCTGCCGATGACAACAGCACCGCTGTGTCGCCCCAAAGTGGCCGCCGAACCGCCCAACGCCGTTGATAGCAAAATAGAGCCAACCAAGATCTGGCGCACGTCACAGCCCTTCCGTTCTTCGTGGCAACATTTTGTCATAGGTCGTTGCCCTCCCCTCTCAAATAATACTTTCATATGACCCCAACTTTTCAGACCGTCGGCATCGTGGGTGCCGGCGCCATGGGCCGCGGCATCGCCCAAATGGCGGCCCAGGCCGGAAGTGCCGTGATCCTGTTCGATCTGCAGCCCCATGCGGCCGAGACCGCGCGGCAGGCGCTGGCAGACACCTGGCAGAAGCTGGTGGACAAGGACAAGCTCGATGCCGCCCAGCGCTCTGCCCTGCTGGATCGGGTCCGCTGCGCGGATGCCCTCGCCTCACTGGCACCGTGCGACCTGGTCGTCGAAGCCGTTGTGGAGCGGCTGGATGTCAAACAGAAGCTGTTTTCCGAACTGGAGTCCATCGTTTCCGAACCATCGGTGCTGGCGACCAACACCTCGTCGCTTTCCGTGACCGCCATCGGTGCGGCGCTCCAACGCCCCCGTCAGCTCGCCGGGTTTCATTTCTTCAATCCGGTTCCGCTGATGCGCGTGGTCGAAGTCATTGCCGGCCTCAAGACCGATCCGGTGGTGTGCGAGCGGTTGACCGCCTTTGCCCGCGAATTCGGGCATACCCCCGTATCGGCTCAGGACACCCCCGGCTTTATCGTCAATCACGCAGGACGGGGCTATGGCACCGAAGCCTTGCGTGTCGCCGGGGAGCGGGTGGCCGATTTCGCGACCATCGACCGCATCCTCAAGGACCAGATGGGCTTCCGGCTCGGTCCCTTCGAGCTGATGGACCTGACCGCCCTGGATGTCTCGCATCCGGTCATGGAATCGATCTACCGCCAGTACTACGACGAGCCACGCTACCGCCCCAGTGTGATCACGGCGCAGCGACTGGCCGGTGGTGTGGTCGGCAAGAAGGTCGGCGACGGTTTCTATGCATACAAGGATGGCATCGCGCAGGTTCCTGCGGAGCCGCCCGTTCCCGCCGTCGGCACGCTGCCGCCGGTCTGGGTCTCACCCAAGGCCGCGCGTCGGGCTGAGGTCTACCAGCTGCTCAAAAACCTGGGCGCGAGCATCGAAACGGCCCAGACCCCCTCGGCCAACGCGCTCATTCTGGTGGCGCCGCTCGGGCTGGATGTGACCACCCTCGCTGCGGTGGAACGGCTGGACCCCACCCGCACCGTGGGCATCGACATGATGCTGGAGGACGCCGCCACCAGGCGCCGCGTGCTGGCCACCAACCCGGCCACCCGCCCCGACATGCGCGACGCCGCCCACGCTCTGTTTGCCAAGGATGGCAAGGCGGTGAGCGTGGTGAAAGACAGCGGCGGCTTCGTGACGCAGCGAGTGGTGGCGACCATCGTCAACATCGCCGCCGACATGTGCCAGCAGGGCATCTGCACGCCCAAGGACCTGGAGGTGGCGGTGACGCTGGGCCTGGGCTATCCCATGGGGCCGCTGGCCATGGGCGACAAGGTCGGTCCGACCAATGTGCTGGAAATCCTCTTCAACATGGGCACGGTCTACGCCGATCCGCGCTACCGCCCCTCGCCCTGGCTGCGTCGCCGCGGCGCCCTGGGCCTGAGCCTGATGCACGAAGAGGCCTGACGATGAGCGCCAGCCTCAAGAGCCACAGCCATGGCCAGACCATGGTGCTGACCATCAGCAACCCCGAGCACCGCAACGCCCTGGGCCCGGAGATCTATGCCGCCGGGGTCGAAGCGCTGAACGTCGCCGAATCAAACCCCGAGGTGCGTTCGGTGGTCATCACCGGCGAGGGCAGCCACTTTTGCGCCGGCGGCAACCTGCAACGCCTGCTGTCCAACCGCCAGCAGGCGCCCGAGGTGCAGGCCCAGAGCATCGAGAGCCTGCACAACTGGATCGAAACCATCCGCGCGTTTCCCAAGCCGGTGATCGCTGCGGTGGAAGGGGCCTGCGCCGGCGCGGGCTTCTCGCTCGCACTCGCCTGCGATCTGCTGGTCGCCGCGCAGGACAGTGTCTTTGTGATGGCCTATAGCAATGTGGGCCTGTCCTGCGATGGCGGCGCCACCTGGAGCCTGGCGCGCGCCCTGCCCCGCGCCACGGCGATGCAGCTCCTGCTGTGCGGGGACCGCGTCGACGCAGCGCGTCTGCAGGCCCTGGGTGTGGTCAACCAGGTCTGCGCCAACGGCGAGGCCATGAACAGCGCACTGGCGCTGGCAGAGAAGCTCAACGCGCGTGCGCCCAACGCCATGGCCAGCCTCAAGGAACTGGTGAACGAGGCCCAGACCGCCCCGCTGCACACCCAGCTCGCCGCCGAACGCGACCACTTCGTTCGCAACCTCCACCATTCCAACGGCGGTGAAGGCATTGCGGCCTTTCTCGAAAAGCGCCGCCCCGGCTACCGTTGATCTCCAAGGGTACGGCGCTTCGCTTTTTCAAGCAGCACCGCCGACACCTGCGGGACAGTCCCCCGCGCTATCCCTGATGCTTCCAGCGCGTCCCAGTGGTGACAATGGGACCGCTTTCAGTCACTCAAAAGACATCCGATGGACGAACCCATTCTGACAATGGAAGAACGCGAGGCGATCAACAACGGTCGCTGGTTCCAGAGTCTTTCCCCCTCCCTGCGTCACGACATCCTCCGATGCGCCTACGTCAAGCGATTCAAGGACGGCGACCTGATCGTCGCCCGCGGCGAGCCGCCCACCGAGTGGACGGCGGTCGCCAAGGGCGCGGTGCGTGTCAGCTCGACTTCGCTCTCGGGCAAGCTCATCACGCTGACGTACGTGGAACCCGGTGTGTGGTTCGGGGACGTGGCCTTCTTCGATGGGGACCGGCGCACGCACGACGCCTACGCGCATGGCCCGACCACGCTGCTGTGCGTGGCCCGCAACGATTTCCAGAAGATCCTCAATGCCCACGTCGAGCTGTACGAGGCGCTGATGCGCCTGCAGGCGCGGCGCATCCGCACGCTGTTCGGCCTGGTGGAAGACCTCAACACCCTGCCGCTGCGCGCACGCCTGGCCAAACAGTTGCTTCACCTGGTGCGCTCCTACGGTGTGCCCTGCCTGTCGGACGGCAACGAAATGCGCATCGGTCTGCAACTGGCGCAGGAGGAACTGGCGCAGTTGTTGGGCGCCTCGCGCCAACGCGTGAACCAGGAACTCAAATCCATGGAGCGCGAAGAAGCGATCCGCATCGAGCAGGGAGGGCTGGTGGTGCGCAACCGCGACATGCTGATGCGCATCGCCGAAGCCGAGAACTGACGCTTTCCCCGCCCTCACCGACCGTGACCGAATGAACGACTCCCAGAACTTCACCGGCACGCGGCCGGTGGCGGCGCAACACGCCGTCGATCCCCTCGCCTTGCAGGGCTGGCTCGAACGCCACGTCGAGGGCTTTGCCGGTCCATTGAGCATTGAAATGTTCAAGGGCGGGCAGTCCAATCCCACCTACAAGCTCATCACGCCGAACCGCAACTATGTGATGCGCGCCAAGCCCGGTCCGGTGGCCAAGCTCTTGCCCTCGGCCCACGCCATCGAGCGGGAGTACCGGGTGATGGGCGCTCTGCACGGCACCGGTGTGCCGGTGGCGCGCATGCACGCCTTGTGCGAGGACGAGTCGGTGATCGGGCGTGCCTTCTACGTGATGGAGTGCGTCGACGGCCGTGTGATGTGGGACCAGTCGCTGCCCCACATGCCCAACGCCCAGCGCGGCGCGATCTACGACGAGATGAACCGCGTGATGGCCGCGCTGCACACGGTGCGTCCCCTGGAGATTGGCCTGGCCGACTACGGCAAACCGGGCAACTACTTCGAGCGCCAGATCGGCCGGTGGAGCAAGCAGTACGTCGCGTCGATCACGCAACCCATCCCCGAGATGGACAAGCTGATGGACTGGCTGCCTCTGAACATTCCAGCCATGGCGCGCGACGAATCGCTGGTGTCCATCGTGCACGGCGACTACCGGCTGGACAACCTGATGTTCCACCCCACCGAGCCGCGCGTGCTGGCGATCCTCGATTGGGAGCTCTCGACCCTCGGTCACCCGCTGGCCGACTTCAGCTACCACTGCATGGCCTGGCACATCCCGCCGGGCGCCTTCCGCGGCATCGGCGGCCTGGACGTGCAGGCGCTGGGCATTCCCACCGAGGACGACTACATCCACCGCTATTGCGAGCGCACCGGCTTCGTCACGCCCGAGCAGCTCAAGGCCGACTGGAACTTCTACCTTGCCTACAACCTGTTCCGCCTTGCCGCGATCCTGCAGGGGATTGCCAAGCGCGTCGAGATGGGCACGGCGTCCAGCGCGCAGGCGGTGTCGTCCGCCGCGGGCGCGCGGCCACTGGCCGAGATGGCATGGCGCTTTGCACGGCAGGCCTGAGCACCCTTTTCCACAACGTCCAGACCCACACACGAGGACCACCCCATGCATTTCGACTACACCGACAAGGTCAAGGACATGCGCCAGCGCCTACTGGCCTTCATGGACGAGCACATCTACCCCAACGAAGGGCGCTTCTTCGCCGAGATCGCGGCCAACCGCGCCAAGGGCAACGCCTGGATTCCGACCACCATCATCGAGGAGCTCAAGCCCAAGGCGCGCGCGGCGGGTCTGTGGAACCTGTTCCTGCCGATGAGCAAGCGTGCGCCCGAAGGCCTTTCCAACCTGGAGTACGCACCGCTGTGCGAGATCATGGGCCGTGTGCCGTTCGCGGCCGAGGTATTCAACTGCTCGGCGCCCGACACCGGCAACATGGAAACACTGGAGCGCTATGCGTCCGAGGAGATCAAGGACGAATGGCTTGAGCCGCTGCTGCGTGGCGAAATGCGCTCGGCCTTCCTGATGACCGAACCGGCGGTGGCCTCATCGGACGCCACCAACATCCAGTGCGAGATCCGGCGCGACGGTGACCACTACGTGCTCAACGGCCGCAAGTGGTGGTCCTCGGGCGCCGGCGACCCGCGCTGCAAGGTCTACATCGTGATGGGCAAGACCGACCCCGAAGCGCCGCGCCACTCGCAGCAGAGCATGATCGTCGTGCCCGCCGGCACGCCCGGCGTCACCGTCGTGCGCCCGCTGAGCGTGTTCGGTTACGACGACGCCCCACACGGCCACATGGAGGTCGTGCTCAAGGACGTGCGCGTGCCGGTGCGCAACCTGCTGCTGGGCGAGGGCCGCGGCTTCGAGATCGCTCAGGGACGCCTGGGCCCCGGTCGCATCCACCACTGCATGCGCTCCATCGGCGCGGCCGAGCGCGCGCTGGAGCTGATGTGCAAGCGCCTGAACAGCCGCGTCGCCTTCGGCAAGCCGATTTCCTCACAGTCGGTCTGGCACGAGCGCATCGCCGAGGCCCGCTGCAAGATCGAGCAGGCGCGCCTGCTCACGCTCAAGGCCGCCTACATGATGGACACGGTGGGCAACAAGGTGGCCAAGGCCGAGATCGCGATGATCAAGGTGGTGGCGCCCAACATGGCCTGTGAAATCATCGACATGGCCATCCAGGCCCACGGCGGCGGCGGCGTGAGCGACGACTTCCCGCTGGCCTACAGCTATGCCAACCAGCGCACGTTGCGCCTGGCCGACGGCCCCGACGAGGTGCACCGCGCGGCGATCGCCAAGCTGGAGCTGGCCAAACACATGGCCATCAAGAGCGACGTCGAGATGCCCGTGACCCGCGGTTGCTGAAATACGCCGGAGCAGACTGCGCAGCGCGCCTCGGCGTCAGGGTATACTCGCCGGCTTGTCGGAGCGTAGCGCAGCCTGGTAGCGCATCTGCTTTGGGAGCAGAGGGTCGCGAGTTCGAATCCCGCCGCTCCGACCATTCTTCAGGACAAAAAGGCCCACAGCGTGGGCCTTTTTTGTATCCTGTCCGCACCGTCTGCCCGTAGCTCAACCGGATAGAGCAGCTGCCTTCTAAGCAGCAGGTCGGGGGTTCGAGTCCCTCCGGGCAGGCCACACATCTCTCCCCCGCCCTCTCGCTGCTTGGCTGCCGTTGCGAAGCGCGGTCGGCGCATGTCCGCAGCCACCGAATGCATTCACACGAACAACCCGTCCTGCGCGATCTGGTCCTTGTCGGTGGAGGTCACAGCCATGTGATGGCGCTGCGCATGCTCGCCATGCTGCCTGAACCCGGCTTGCGCATCACGCTGGTCTGCACCGACGTCGACACGCCCTACTCCGGCATGCTGCCGGGCTACATCGCAGGCCACTACCGCTTTGACGAGGTCCACATCGACCTCGGTCGTCTGGCGGCGTTCGCGGGCGGACGCTTCATCCGCGGCGAGGTGACCGGGCTGGACCGGGCGAACCAGCGCGTGCTGCTCGAAGGCCGACCACCCGTTCCGTACGATCTGCTGTCCATCAACACCGGATCCACACCCGATGTGCGCAAGGTCGATGGCGCGCAGGCCCATGCGGTGCCGGTCAAGCCCATCGCCCACTTCAACCAGCGCTGGCTGGCCCTGCTGGAGCGTGTGCGCGGCCTTCGCGAGCGCTTCACCGTGGCGGTGGTCGGTGGCGGTGCGGGCGGCGTGGAGCTGGTGCTGGCCATGCAGCACCGGCTGCGTCAGGAATTGCAGTCTCTGGGCAAGAACCCCGATCTGCTGCAGTTCGTGCTTCTCACCGCGGGCGACTCGGTCCTGCCAACCCACAACCCCGGGGTGCGGGCGCGCTTCGTCCGGGTGCTCAAGGAACGAAGGGTTGCGGTGCACACGCGGGCCGAGGTGTCGCAGGTCTCGCCCGGCTGCCTGACCACGCAGGACGGGCGCACCTTCGATGCCGACGAGACCATGTGGGTCACGCAGGCGGGCGGCCCGGGCTGGCTGCGCGACACTGGCCTGGCGCTGGACGGGCACGGCTTCGTCCGCGTCAATGAACACCTGCAGACGCCGGACGACCCCAGGATCTTCGCAGCCGGCGACGTGGCGTCCTTCCTGCCGCGACCGCTGGAGAAGGCCGGCGTGTTCGCGGTGCGCATGGGCCCGGCGCTGGCACGCAACCTGCGCCTGGCCCTGCATGGCCAACCGCTGCAGCCCTACCGCCCCCAGAAGCACTGGCTGGCGCTGATATCCACCGGCGACCGGCATGCGGTGGCCTCGCGCGGCCCCATCGGCTTCGCGGGCGACTGGGTCTGGCGCTGGAAGGACCACATCGACCGACGCTTCATGCGCAAGTTCACCGAGTTGCCCGTCATGGTTCCGGGGCTGCCATCAAAGACAACGCCGGCCAACAGCCTCGTGCTGAGTGCCGAAGAATCACGCCAGGCGATCTCGGCCATCGCCATGCGCTGCGGCGGCTGTGGCGCCAAGGTGGGCGCCACCATCCTCAGCCGCGCCCTGGGCCATCTGCAGCCGGTGCAGCGCGAGGACGTGCTCATCGGCCTGCACGCGCCGGACGACGCGGCCGTGGTGCGCGTACCGCCGGGCATGGCAGTGGTGCAGACGGTGGACTTTTTCCGCAGCTTCATCGACGACCCGTACCTGTTCGGCCAGGTGGCGGCCAACCACGCGCTGGGCGACATCTTTGCCATGGGCGCCGAGCCGCAGTCGGCCACGGCGATCGCCACGGTGCCACCGGGTCTGGAAGCCAAGGTCGAGGACCTGCTGCTGCAGATGATGACCGGCGCGGTCGAGGTGCTCAACGCCGCAGGCTGCAGCCTGGTCGGCGGGCACACCGGCGAAGGCCGCGAGCTGGCGCTGGGATTTGCTGTGAACGGACTGATCGACGAGCGCATGACGGGTGTGCTGCGCAAGGGCGGCATGCAGCCGGGCGATGTGTTGCTGCTGACCAAGCCCATCGGCACCGGCACCCTGTTTGCGGCACACGCGCGGCACGCGGCCAAAGGCCGCTGGGTGGATGCGGCGCTCAATTCCATGGTGGTGTCCAACCAGGCCGGCGCCCGCGTCCTGCGCGCACACGGGGCCACCGCCTGCACCGACCTCACGGGCTTCGGTCTGCTCGGCCACCTCGTCGAGATGACGCGCCCCTCCGGTGTGGATGCGCAGCTGCACCTGGGCGCCCTGCCCGTGCTCGATGGTGCGGTGGAGTGCGTGCAGGCC
Organism: Hydrogenophaga pseudoflava; assembly: GCF_031020795.1. Taxonomy (GTDB): domain Bacteria; phylum Pseudomonadota; class Gammaproteobacteria; order Burkholderiales; family Burkholderiaceae_C; genus Hydrogenophaga; species Hydrogenophaga pseudoflava_A. The sequence continues at coordinate 636,489 of NZ_JAVHJP010000002.1, read as the reverse complement.
GGCATCGTCAGTTCGCTGCAGCCGGCCAACGTGCGCCTGCGCCGCGCACTGCGCAATGCCGAGGCCTTCGTGGATGATCCGCGCTACCCGCTCCTGTTCGACCCGCAGACCGCGGGAGGTCTGCTGGCCAGCGTGCCGGCCGACCGCGCGTACGACTGCATACGTGCACTGCAGACGGCGGGCTACCCGCACACGGCCGCCATTGGCCGCATCAGCGTGGCGAGCGACGCGCTCGAACCGGTGGTGCTGAACGCCTGAGTCCGGCGGAGTCTCCTCCTAGCCTGCTCATTCGGGCCGTGCCTGCCACCGCTGGATGTCGAACACCTCGCCACCCGGCGGCACGTCGTCGGGGTCGTGGGTGACCAGCAGCGTGGGGATGCGCTGGCGCTGGATCCGCCCGAACACGAACCCCCGGAACTGCGCGCGCAGCGCCGCGTCCAGCCGGGAAAAGGGCTCGTCCAGCAGCAATGCGCAGGGCTCGGCGAGCAGCGTCCGCATCAGGCTCACGCGCGCGCGCTGGCCGCCTGAGAGGGTGGCCGGGTCGCGGTCGTGGAAACCATCCAGTCCGATGTCGCGCAGCGTCTGTGCCACCCGCTCGCGCCGGGCGGCGGTGCCGCGCACCGTGGCCGGCAGCGCGAACGCCAGGTTCTGTCCCACGCTGAGGTGCGGAAACAGCAGGTCGTCCTGGAACAGAATGCCGATGCCGCGCGCCTCCACCGGCCAGGCGTCGCGCCGCTCGCCGTCCAGCCACAACTCGCCCTGCGCCTGGAACGCCGGGTCCAGATCGCCCACCAGCCAGTTGAGCAGGGTCGACTTGCCCGAGCCCGAAGCGCCGGTGAGCGTGACGATGCTGCCCCGCCCGACCTGCAGGTTCAGCCCCGCAATGAGCAGGCTCTCGCCTTTGGTCATGGTGAGGTTTCGAATGTCCAGCATCTCAGCGCAATCCTCGGCGGGTGCGGCCCGCCCATTGGGACAGCAGCGCCGCCAGGCCAAAGCCCAGCAGCGGCAGCACGATTTGCAGCAGCGCCTGCGCGGCCAGCACGCGGCGGTTGCCCCCGGCGCTCAGCGCCACCGCCTCGGTCGTCACCGTGGCAAAGCGCCCGCCGCCGGCGAACAAGGTGGGCAGGTACTGCGCCACGCTGACCGAGAAGCCGACGGCCAGCGCGGCCAGAATGGGCTTGACCAGCATCGGCCACTTCACGCGCAGGCAGGCGCCCAGGGGCGACTGCCCCAGCGCCCGCGCGGTGACCATCAGCCGCCGGTCGAACGCTCGGTACGGCCCGATCAGGGTGAGCACCGTATAGGGCAGCACCCACAGCAAGTGGCTCCACAGCAGGCCAGGCGCAGTGCCGTCGGCCGACAACCGCAGCAGCGCCGCGTACTGCGCGGCCACCAGGGGCAGCGAGGGGATGATCAACGGCAGGTACAGCAGCGCGTTGTAACGCTGAGGCCCCCACTCCAGCCACACCAGCGCGGCCGGCAGGCACAGCAGCGAGGCCGCCGCCGCCAGCCCAAGGGTGGTGCCGAACGGTGCCCAGTCGACCTGCATCCAGTTCTGCAGCGACAGCGCATCGGGCCACAGCGCCGGAAAGAACCAGGTGTCCGCCAAGGACCACAGCAGCAGCACCGCCACCACCGCATAACCCACCAGCCACAGCGGCTGGTGCAGCCCCCGGCGCGGCGGGTGGCTCGCAGCCTTGCGCTCACCCGCCGGGTAGGCGGCACGGCGCACCAGCCCGTGCCACAACCAGCGAGCGATTCCCGAGATCAGCAGGAACAGCGCCAGCAGAACCACCGATGCGACGGCGCCGCGGGCCTGCATCGCCGGGTCGGGGTCGGAGAGCCACTGCCAGACCAGCACGGCCAGCGTGGGCGGCGTGCTCGGCCCAAGCACCACGGCCATGTCGACCACGGAGAGGCCATAAGCCAGCACCGCCGCCAGCGGCCAGCCCAGACGCGGCAGCAACTGGGGCCACAGCACCAGCCTCCAAGTCTGGGCGCGGTTGTAGCCCAGCGACCGCGCCACCACCATGTGCCGATGCACGGTCTGCTCGCCCAGCACCGCCACCAGCACCCAGAGCAGGAACCAGCTTTCCTTCAAGCCCAGCGCCAAGGCCAGGCTCAGCCCCAGCGGGTCCTGCACCGTGACCCATGCCGGCGGCTCCAGCCATCCCGCCAGCGGAGCCACTGCGCGCGCGAACCAGCCCGAGGGCGAGATCAGGAACAACAGGCCAACGGCAAAGGCCGCATGCGGCACCGACAGCATCAGCGGCAACCGGCGCTGCATCGCCAGCCAGCGCGGCCCCGGGTACAGCGCGGTCGCCAGGCCTGCGGCCAGGGCCATGCCCAGCACGCTGCCCAGCCCGGCCGACACCAGGGTGGCGCGCAGCGCCAGCGGCCACTGGGCGTCGGACCACAGCGCCTGCCAGACCGAAGGGGCGAGCACAGGCGCCAGTGCCCAGTACAGACCTGGCAGCACCGGCCCAAGGATCAGCAGCACCGGCAGGGCCGCGAGCCAGGCCCACAGCCGGCGTGCCGACCACGCCGAGGGCAAACCGCGCCAGCTCAGCGGGCCCCGTAGCGCTTGAGCCACTCGCTCTCCAGCACCTCCACCCAGCTGGCGTGCGGCTCGGCCAGCGTGGGCACGGCTTCGGCCAGAGCGCCTGGTGCCGTCTTGCGCATGGCAGCCTGGATCGCCGCTGGCAGCTTGCCCACATCCAGTACGCTGCCGTCGCCCCACACGGTGACGTCGGCCTTGCGCGCCTGGGCCTCGGGCGAAAGCAGGAAGTTGGCCACCACCTGGGCACCGGCCTGCGCCTTGGCGTTGACCGGGATGGCCACAAAATGCACGTTGCCGATGGTGCCGCCGGTGAAGCCGAAGCTGTAAGCCGTGGCGGGCAACTGGCGCGAGACGATGAGGTTGGCCGCCTCGTTCGGATTGAAGGTGAGTGAAAGCCGAAGCTCACCGTCGGCCAGCATGCGGTGCATCTCGGCGGCGGTGGCCGGGAAGGCCTTGCCACCTCGCCACAGCACCGGATGCAGCTGGTCCAGGTAGGCCCACAGCGGTGCGGTGGCAGCGCCGAAGCTGGCGGCACTCACTGGCGACTGCAGAACCTTGCGGTCAGGCGCCAGCTCGATCAGTACCTGCTTGAGGAATGTGGTGCCGTGGAAGTCCGGCGGTTTCGGGTAGCTCACCCGGCCCGGATTGGCCTTGGCGAAGGCCAGCAGCGCGGCCGCCGAGCGCGGCGGCGTGGGTGTACGGGCCTTGTCGGCGATGAAGGTCAGCTGGGCTGTGCCCCACGGTGCCTCGTAGCCTTCGGTGGGCACTGAAAAGTCGCTGCGTACCGGCTTGTTCAGGTCCACCGAGCCCCAGTGGGGCAAGTCCTCGGCCCAGGGGCCGAACAGCAAGCCGCCCTGCTTGAGGTTGCGGAAGTTCTCGCCGTTGACCCACATCAGGTCGACCGAGCCATCGATGCGGCGGCCTGCCGCCACCTCGGTCTGCACCCGCTTGACCACCTCGGCCGCGTCCGTCACTTTGACGTGCCGCAGCTCCACCCCATAGCGGCCCTTGACCTGCTGCGCCACCCACGTGATGTAGGCATTGATGGCCTCGCCGCCGCCCCAGGCGTTGAAGTACACCGTCTGGCCCTTGGCATCGGCTTCGGTCTTGGCCCAGTCGGCATGGACCGCAAGCGGGACGGACAGGCTCAGGGCCATGGCGGGCAGCAAAAACCATTTCATGCGCGAACTCTTCGTAGAACAGTTGAGGGAAGGCCAACAGTCGGCCGAGACGGCAAGAACTTACAGCCGACGCCGACTGTACGGCCTGACCTGGCTGAAGCGAACGCCACGAGCCTGCATGCAGTGCCCGTTGGCCGGGAGGCGGACATAAAAAAGCCGCCCCTGGAGGCGGCTTTTTGGAGGCATTTCCGTGAATCAGCGGATCACTGCCAGTTCAGAGCGCTTGCCACCCTTGTAGGTGTAGAGCGTCAGGGCACCGTTCTTGATGTCACCCTTCTCGTCGAAGGCGATGGTGCCGGTCACACCTTTGTAGTTGGTTTCCTTCAGCTTCGGCAGGTACTTGGCCGGATCCGAAGAATCGGCGGCCTTCATGGCCTCGACCATCACCTTGACGGAGTCGTACACGTACGGTGCGTACACCTGGACATCGGCATTGAACTTGGCCTTGAAGTCGGCCTTGAACTTCTCCATGCCGGCCTTGGCTTCACCTTCCACGCCACCGGCTTCCGCGCAGTAGACCTGCTCGTCGGACATGCCGTCGCCAGCCAGGTCGACCAGGCCGGACGAGCAGATGCCGTCGCCGCCCATGAACTTGGCCTTGATGCCCAGCTGCTTCATCTGCTTGAGCATCGGGCCCGCCACTGCGTCCATGCCGCCGAAGAACACGATGTCGGGCTTCTTGGCCTTCAGCGTGGTCAGGATGGCGTTGAAATCGGTGGCCTTGTCGTTGGTGAACTCACGACCCACGACCTTGCCGCCAGCGGCCGTCACGCCCTTCTCGAACTCGTCGGCCACACCCTGGCCGTAGGCGGTGCGGTCGTCGATGACAGCGATGCTCTTGCCCTTGAGGGTTTCCACGGCGTACTTGCCCAGCGTGCCACCCAGGTGCACGTCGTCGGCCACCACGCGGAATGCGCCAGCGTAACCCTGGCGGGTGTACTTGGGGTTGGTGGCAGAGGGGGAAATCTGGGGGATACCGGCGTCGTTGTAAATCTGGGACGCGGGAATGGTGGTGCCCGAGTTCAGGTGACCGATCACGCCGTTGACCTTGGCGTCGACCAGCTTCTGGGCGGCGGCCGTGCCTTGCTTGGGATCGCCGGCGTCGTCTTCGGCCAGCAGCTCGAACTTGGCGGGCTTGCCACCAATGGTCAGGCCAGCGGCATTCAGCTCCTCGATGGCCATGCGTGCGCCGTTTTCGTTGTCCTTGCCGAGGTGGGCGATGGCACCGCTGGTGGGACCGACGTGACCGATCTTGATGACGCCGTCATTCGCTGCAGGCGCGGGGGCGGCCGCAGGAGCCGGAGCAGCAGGAGCGGCGGCCGGGGCAGCCTCTTCTTTTTTGCCGCAGGCGGCCAGAGCGACGGCTGCGGAAATGACGGCCAGTTTCAGGTTCAGTTGCATAGGTATCCTCGGAAAGGAATGAATTTTTGGAATGCGGAGGGAACTTTTCTCCACATCCATAAAGATACTCCAAATCCTTGCACCGGGGACGCTGCGTCGAGACTTGCGCAAATGGCTTCGAGGGTTTGCCCCAGTGAGCATCATTTCAACGCATGCACCATAAGCTGGCTGCATGCAGACTTACAGCAATCACTCAGGCCACTGAAGCGGACAGGTCGTGGGCGGTGGGCTCGATACCCGCCTGCCGGTAGAGCCTCCAGCGTTCGCGGCCCTTTTCCCGGCCTCCGGGCTCCGAGCCCACCACCTCGATGATTCTCGGCACCACGCCGACACCACACAGGGCCTGATCGGCCAGGTTGACCAGCACATCCACTTGCGCCCATTCGGGCTCCAGCGCCCCCAGCACGATGGGTGAGTGGCGGCGGACATGCGCAGCGGAGCCCGAGCGGGCATGGGGCACAAATTCCCCCGGCGCCATGAGCCACAGCGCCCTGTCGAGCGCCTCGAGAGATGAAGCCTCACCCAGCACGTGAACGCGGGAGCCCTTCAGATAGGCCTTGCGCAGCAGCCTGCACAGATAGGCCGTCCGGTCCCCGACGTTCAGGTGAAAAGCGACCTCGGTCATGCCTGCCGGGACGCCCTGTTGCCTGTACGCGCCTTTTGCGCCTTTTTTGCCACCGCTTCCCGGGTCGGCAGATCGCTGAGGTACTGCAGCAACAGGGGCACCGGCCGCCCGGTCGCTCCTTTGCTGGCTCCACTCTTCCAGGCCGTACCTGCAATATCCAGATGAGCCCAGGGCATTTCTGCCACGAACTTCTGCAGGAACTTCGCTGCGGTGATCGCACCGCCCGCCCGTCCGGCCACGTTGCCCATGTCCGCGAAATTCGACTTGAGGCCTTCGGCGTACTCGTCGTCCAGTGGGAGCCGCCAGCAGAGGTCCATGGACCGCTCTCCCGCCGCAAGCAACGCGTCGGCCAGGTCGCTCCGGTTGGCGAACATGCCGGACCGGATGGCCCCCAGCGCGATCACGCAGGCACCCGTGAGCGTGGCGATGTCGATCACGCAGCGGGGCTTGAACCGGGCGGCGTAGGTCAGTGCATCACAAAGGATGAGCCGGCCCTCGGCGTCGGTGTTGAGAATCTCGATGGTCTGCCCGCTCATGCTGGTGACCACGTCACCCGGCTTGACGGCGCTGCCATCCGGCATGTTCTCGCAGCTTGGGATGATTCCCACCACGTTGACCTCAGGCTGCAATTCGGCAAGTCCGGCGAAGGTGCCGAGTACGCTCGCCGCACCGCCCATGTCGAACTTCATCTCGTCCATCTCGGCCGCCGGTTTGATCGAGATGCCACCGGTGTCGAACGTGATGCCCTTGCCCACCAGCACCACCGGGGCACTGCCTTTGGGCCCGCCCTGGTAGTGCATGACGATGAAACGCAGGGGTTGCGACGAACCCTGCGCTACCGCCATGAACGCTCCCATCCCGAGGGCGGCAACGTCCTTGGGACCGAGCACGTCGGTCTTGATTTGCGGCTTGCGCCCGAGCTTGCGCGCGGCCTCGGCCAGGTGGCTGGGGGTGGCATGGTTCGCAGGCCGGTTGGCCCACTCCTTGGCCAGTTCGATCCCGGCGACCTGGGCCAGTCCGAAGCGGAAAGCAGGCCGAGCGGCGGCGACATCGGTCACCCCCATGACCACCTGCCTGATCGTGCGGGCCGTGGCTGAAGGCTTGGTGGTCACATAGGCGTAGGTGCTGTCCGCCACCGCCACCATGGCACTTTGCACCGTGGGCCGGTCGCTGGTCATGCCGCTGAGCAGCACGGCCATCTTCTTGACGGCAGGCGACTTCAGGCCCGACATCGCCGCCATCACCGCCTTGCGAACCGCAGCAGGCGACCCGTCCCCGGCACGCGCCAGCACCACACGCGCCGGCTTGAGCCCTTGCGGCCGGTACACCGAGAGGCACTTGGCCACGCCGGCTTCCAGATCTCCGCGGCGGGCGGCGTCCCGTACCAGCATGCTCAGGGCATCGTCGCCATCCATGCCGAGGGTGTCATCGGAGACCAGCACCACCAGTGCATCCACCGCCAGCTGGCTTGCCTGAACGGGGGAAAGGGCTTTGAGTTCGAAGTCCATAATCGTGTCTTTCCTGTTTGATTCGATGTTATTCCATTCCTCCATTCGCACCGAGCTGGCACGCAGTTTCGGCGCCACCCTGGTGGTGCTCTTCACCATCGTGCTGACGGTGCTGCTGATCCGCACGCTGGGCCTGGCCTCGCGCGGCAGCGTGAACCCGGAAGAGGTCATGCTGGTGCTGGGCTACACGGTGCTCGGCTACACCCAGACCATCCTCACGCTGGCACTCTTCATCGCCATCGTCTCCACCCTCTCGCGCATGTACCGCGAGAGCGAGATGATCATCTGGTTCTCCAGCGGGCGCTCCCTGGGGGGATTTCTCAGTCCGGTGATGCGGTTCGCCTGGCCGGTGCTGCTCGTGATCGTTCTGCTGGTGCTGTTCGTCTGGCCATGGGCCAATCAGCAGACCGCCGAACTGCGCAACCGCTTCGAAAACCGCGGCGACCTTCAGCGCATCGCACCCGGACAGTTCCAGGAGTCGTCCAGCGGCCGGCGGGTGTTCTTCATCGACAAGGACACGGCCGACGGCACCGAAGGGCGCAACGTCTTCATCTCCAGCATCGAGAAGAACGGCAACGAGACCGTCACCTCGGCGGTGTCCGGCCGCATCGAATGGCAGGGCGACCGCCAGTTCCTGATGCTCAACAACGGCCAGCGCCTCGAAAGCGACCCCAAGACCGGCCGCATCAAGGTCAGCCAATTCGAACAATACGGCGCACAGATCGGGGCCGCTTCCTCCTACATCCGCGGGGGCCAGGCGCTCAAGGCGCGCAGCACCGTGGCGCTCATCCAGGACCCCACGCCGGCGCACATGGGTGAACTGGGCTGGCGCATCGGCGTCGCGCTCACGGCGTTCAACCTGGTCTTGCTCGGTGTGGCGACCACGGTCAGCAACCCGCGCGCCGGCCGCAGCGGCAACCTCCTGTTCACCCTCTTCGCCTTCATCGTCTACTTCAACCTGCTGAACGTCGGCCAACGGTGGGTGACCGCCGGCCAGGTGAACTGGCTGACGCTGACCGTTCTGCTGCACGGGTCGGTGTTCATGTTCAGCGCCTTGTGGCTGGCCAAGCGCCACCACAACGTGCACTGGCGCAACTGGCTGGACCAGGTGACGCGCGGCGGTGCCGCAGGGGCCCCGGCATGAAAACGATCCGCCGACTGATCTACGGCGAGGTGCTGATCGCCACGGCGTATGTGCTGTTGGCCTTCCTTTCGCTGTTCTTTTTCTTCGACTTTGTCGAAGAACTGGCGGCGATCGGCCAGCCCTCGCGCCTGGACCCCAAGGTCACCTACGAGTTGACGCACGCCATGCTGTACGTGGCGCTGCTCATGCCCAGCCGCATCTACGAGCTGCTGCCGATCTCGGTGCTCATCGGCTCGGTGGCTGTGCTGGCGCGGCTGGCCCAGAGTTCCGAATACACCATTCTGCGCACCAGTGGACTGGGGCCCTGGAAAGCCCTGCGCACACTGCTGGGCCTGGGCCTGCTGTTCGTGGCACTCACCTTCGCCGTCGGAGACTATGTCGCACCGATTGCCGACAAGACGGCGCAGCTGCTCAAGGCCCGGTACCAGGGCAAGCTGAGCCTGGGCCAGACCGGGGCCTGGCTCAAGGAGCGTCAGGCGCACAGCAACTTCTCGGTCAATGTGGGCTCGCTCTCGCCCTCCGGCGAGCTGGGCGAGGTGAGGATCTTCGAATTCGACAACCAGGGCCTGCTGGTGTCCACCGTGCAGGCCGAGCAGGGAAGAATCGAAGGGAACGGCACATGGACCCTGCACGAGGTGGTGCAGAGGGAGTTTGACGTGGCGGGCCAGCAGTCGGCCCGCATCGTCCGCAGCCAGCACGGGGCGTTCTCCTGGCCCAGCTCGATTTCTGCTGAGATGGTGTCGGTGGCGCTGCTCAAGCCGGACCGCATGCGCACGACCGATCTCTACGCCTACGTGCAGCACCTGGAAGCGAACGGCCAGACCGCGCAACGCTACGAGATCGAGTTCTGGCGCAAGGTGTTCTATCCGCTGTCCTGTCTGGTGATGGTGGTGCTGTCCCTGCCGTTCGCCTACCTGCATTTCCGCAGCGGCGGCATCACCGGCTACGTGTTCGGCGGGGTGATGATCGGGATCAGTTTCTTCCTGCTGAACAACGTGTTCGGCTACATCGGCAATCTCAACCATTGGCGCCCCTGGCTCGCGGCGGCGTCTCCGGCCATCATCTATTCGTTCCTTTCGCTGGGGGCGTTTGGCTGGCTGGTGCTCCGGCGGTAGTTCTCATGCTGGGCGTCATTGTTTTTGCGCACGGCTCACGCGACCCGCTGTGGCGGGCGCCGGTCGAGTCGGTGGCCCGGCAGATCCGCGATACCGCCCCCTCGGTCCGGGTGGTCTGCGCCTATCTCGAACTGAGCGAACCCGATCTTCCCACCGCGGCGGCGCAGCTGGTGAGCCAGGGGGCGTCGCGCATCCGGGTGCTGCCGCTGTTCTTCGGCATGGGCAAACATGCCCGCGAGGACTTGCCAGTCCTTTTGGAGCAGTTGGCGCGCACCCATCCGGGCGTGCACTTCGAACGCCTCGCCACCGCCGGCGAGGACCCTCGCCTGACCGCCCTGCTCGCACAGATTGCGCTGGAACCCGTCCGATGAACCTGCACCAGTTCCGCTTCGTCCAGGAGGCCGTGCGCCGCAACCTGAACCTCACCGAGGCCGCCAAGGCGCTGCACACCTCCCAGCCCGGGGTGTCCAAGGCCATCATCGAACTCGAAGAGGAACTGGGCATCGAGATCTTTGCCCGGCACGGCAAACGCATCAAGCGCATCACCGAACCCGGTGCGCAGGTGCTCAAGAGCATCGAGGTGATCCTGCGCGAGGTCAACAACCTCAAGCGCATCGGCGAGCAATACGCGGCGCAGGACAGCGGCACGCTCTCGATCGCCACCACGCACACCCAGGCGCGCTATGTGCTGCCAGGACCGGTCGCCAGGCTGCGTCAGGCCTACCCCAAGGTGGCCGTCAGCCTGCACCAGGGCTCGCCCGACCAGGTCGCCAAGATGCTGATCGAAGAGGTCGCCGAAATCGGGGTCGCCACCGAGTCGCTCACCAACTACCCCGATCTGGTCACCCTGCCCTGCTACGAATGGCAGCACGTGCTGGTCTTTCCCTACGACCACCCGCTGGTCGCACAGGAACGCATCTCGCTGGAGGACCTGGCGCATGTGCCGCTCATCACCTACCACCCGAGCTTCACAGGCCGCACCCGCATCGACCAGGCCTTCGCGCTGCGGCACCTGCGACCCAACATCGTGCTCGAAGCCATCGACTCGGACGTGATCAAGACCTACGTGAAGCTGGGCATGGGCGTGGGCATCGTGGCCGAGATGGCCATGCAGGGCGACAACGCCAGCCCCGACCTGGTGGCCCGCCCGGGGGCCCAACTGTTCGGCCACAACCTGGCGCGCGTCGCGTTCAAGCGCGGCAGCTACCTGCGGCAATTCGTGCTGCGCTTCGCCGAACTGCTCAGCGACCGGCTCTCGCGCGACCTGATCCTGCGCGCCATGGCCGGCAACTCCGACGAATACGACATCTGATTCATGGACACCGTCACCGCTCCCCGCACGCCGTCGCTGACCTCCCGCCTGCCCGCCGTCGGCACCACCATCTTCACCGTCATGTCGGCGCTCGCCGCCGAAGTGGGTGCGGTCAACCTCGGCCAGGGTTTCCCGGACTTCGACTGCGACCCGGCGCTGGTGGATGCCGTCACCCGCGCCATGCAGGCCGGCCACAACCAGTACCCACCCATGCCCGGTGTGACGGCGCTGCGCCAGGCCATGGCGGCCAAGATGCAGGCGCTGTACGGTCTTCGCTGCGACCCGAACACCGAAATCACCGTCACCGCTGGCGCGACCCAGGCCATTCTCACCGCGATCCTGGCCGTCGTGCACCCGGGCGACGAGGTGATCGTGCTCGAGCCCTGCTACGACAGCTACGTACCCAACATCGAACTGGCGGGTGGCAAGGTGGTGCGCGTGCCGCTGGTGCCCGGCAGCTTCCGGCCCGACTTCGATGCCATCGCCGCCGCCATCACGCCGCGCACCCGCGCGCTCATGATCAACAGCCCGCACAACCCCAGCGGCCAGGTCTGGAGCGCCGAAGACATGCGGCGACTCGAAGCACTGCTGGAGCCGACCGATGTGCTGCTGATCAGCGACGAGGTCTACGAGCACATGGTCTACGACGGCCAGCAGCACCAGAGCGCGGCGCGCTTTCCGGGCCTGGCCGCGCGCGCCTTCATCATCAGCAGCTTCGGCAAGACCTACCACGTCACCGGCTGGAAGGTCGGCACCGTGGTGGCGCCTGCGCCGCTGACGGCCGAGTTCCGCAAGGTGCACCAGTTCAACGTGTTCACCGTCAACACGCCCATGCAGCACGCGCTGGCCGCCTACATGGCCGACCCGGCGCCGTACCTGCAGCTCAGCGCCTTCTACCAGCGCAAGCGCGACCTGTTCCGCGAAGGCCTGGCGCAGACGCGTTTTCGCCTGCTGCCCGGCCAGGGCACCTACTTCCAGTGTGTGGGCATCGAGAGCCTCGCGGTGGCCGAACGCGACCTGCCCGAAGGCGAGTTCTGCCAGTGGCTCACCCGCGAGATCGGCGTGGCCGCCATTCCCCTTTCGGCCTTCTACGGCAACGGGTTCGACCAGAAAGTTGTGCGCTTCTGTTTCGCGAAGAAGGACGAGACGCTGAAGGCGGCACTGGAGCGGCTGGCCCGCCTCTGACGCGCCGACTCAGCAGCGCACCGGGTTGCGGCAGAAGCGCACCAGCTCGCGCACCGTGCTGCGCCCAGCCACCGGCTGTCGTGCCTTGGGGCCGACGTCCAGACTCAGCTTCACTTCGTACTTGCGGAAGAACTCGTCGAAGAGTTCACCGCCCAGCGTGCCGGTTGCCGTCAGCGAATCGGTCCGGGCGTCGTGCTCCAGCAGCACGGCGCACAGCGGTTGTTCCGCCGGACCGCCCAGCACCTGGGCACCGCGCGCGGGGTCGTACTGGCTGTGGTCGGCGCAGCAATGGATCAGGTCGTTGCCGTGGCTGGGTGTCTTGGGGTTGAGCACCGGCCCCTTGCGGAAGCTGATGAAACTCAGGTCCTTCGTCGGGTAGACCAACTGGTGGGCACAGATGGCGCTGAAGGCCACCACGCTGCGGCGTGGTCCCACGCCGCCGGGCCACTGGTAGTCCTGCTGGCCCTTGGTCCTGAGGGACAGCGGCGCCGCCGCCTTGCCCAGGTCCAGCAGGAACACCGGCGTGGCCTCGAACGGGTAATGGAACACGTAGTTGGTCTGGGTCCGCAGTTGCGACGCCTTGACCGGATCACCCAGCTCGTTCACCAGCAGCGCCCTGGCGTAATGGCGTGGCGTGGCGCGGCCTGCGCCGCCCAGCTGCCGGTGCTCAGGCTGGCAGCGAGGGCACCGCCCCCCAGCGCACAGCCTTCCACAAAGTCACGTCGATCCATCGGCACCTCCATGACACGAAGGCGCCAGTGAAGCGCAGCCCGGGCGCTCCTGTCAACAGGGCTGCGCCGGATCAGGTGTTGAGCTGGGACCAGGCCTTGTCCAACCGCTTGATGCTCACCGGCTGCGGCGTGCGCAGTTCCTGGGCAAAAAAGCTCACGCGCAGCTCTTCCAGCAGCCAGCGCAGCTCCTGCAGCCGCGCGTCCTGCGCGCCCTTGCGCTCGGCCACCAGGCGCCAGAAGCGCTGGTCCTGCGGTCGCAGTTCGGCGAACTTGGCGGCGTCGCGCGCCGGGTCGCTGCGCAGCTTGTCCAGCCGCAGCTGCACCGCCTTGAGGTAGCGCGGGAAGTGCTGCAGCTGCGCAAAGGGCGTTGAACTCAGGAAGGTCTTGGGGACCAGGCGCTGCAGCTGCTGCTGCACATCGGTCGCCACGTCGGCCGGCGGGCGGCTGTCCTTGAGCTTGCGGGCGGCGGCCGCGTGTTCGGTCAGGATCACGCCCGCCTGTCGCGCGATCTCGTTGGCGATCAGGGTCAGGCGCCCGCGTCCCTCGTCCACGCGCGCCTTGAAGGCGGCGGCGTCGGCCGGCAGCGGGTCGGACAGGAAGGCCCGGTCCAGCGCCAGGTCCAGGATCTGGTTCTTCAGTTCGTCCAGCGTGCCTCCAGTGCCGCCGCTGTCGGTCTTGCCCACGTTCATGTAGGCCACGCCCATGGCCTGCAGGCCCGGCAGGTTCTTTTCCAGGTACTTCAGCGCGTCCCGGATCTGCAGCGCGAACAGGCGCCGCAGGCCGGCGCGGTGGCGGGCCTGCGCGACCTCGGGTTCGTCGAACACCTCGATGCGCACCGCGTCGCCGTCGTCGATCAGGGCCGGGAAGCCGATCAGGGTCTGGCCGCCCTTGCGGATCTCCATCAGCTCGGGCAGTTCGCCGAAGTCCCAGGCGGTGTGGCGCTGCTCGGCGCTGGACGCCTTCGAGGCGGGCGCAGCGGGCGCCTTGGCCTTGTCCGGGGCGGGCACACGGCGCGCGTGGTCGGCGGCTGGCGCCGGGGTCGGTGCCGCCGGCGCACCGGCCGGTGCCGTGATGTCCTGGAGCTTGAGGGACGCCAGCGCCTGGAAGGCTCCGCGGGCCTTGGAACCCAGCTCGGCCTTGAGCGCGCCCAGGTTGCGCCCCTGCCCCAGCTGACGCCCGTGTTCATCCACCACGCGCAGGTGCATGAAGTGGTGCGCCGGCAGCATGTCGACCTTGATGTCGTTGCGCTGCACCGGCAGTTGCGTGGCCTCGCGCACCAGCTTGAGCAGCGCGTCCATCAGGTTGCCGCTGGCAAACACCTCGGGCTGGCACAGGGCCTCGGTCATCTTCTCGGCGGTGGCCGGCAGCGGCACCAGGCGCGAGCGCGGGCGCTGGTGCAGGGTCTTGAGCAGGGCCTGCACCTTGTCCTTGAGCATGCCGGGCACCAGCCAGTCGCAGCGGTCTTCGCTGACCTGGTTGAGCGCGAAGATGGGCACCGTCACGCTCACGCCGTCGCGCGGGTCGCCGGGCTCGTGCAGGTAGGCGGCGGCGCAGTCCACGCCCCCCAGTCGGATGGTCTTCGGGTAAGCCTGCGTGGTGATCCCCGCGGCCTCATGGCGCATCAGCTCTTCGCGGGTGAGGAAGAGCAGCTTGGGGTTCTCGCGCGAAGCGTCGCGCCACCAGCGCTCGAAGTCGGCGCCCCCGCACACGTGGGCCGGGATCTGCTGTTCGTAGAAGGCGTAGATGAGTTCGTCGTCCACCAGCACGTCCTGCCGGCGCGCCTTGTGCTCCAGCTCCTGCACCTCGCGCACGGTGCGGCGGTTGGCGGCCAGGAAGGGCAGCTTGCTGTCCCAGGTGTCCTCGTGCAGGTGGCCCACCAGGGCTTCGCGGATGAACAGCTCGCGCGCACCGGCCGGGTCCACCTTGCTGTAGTCCACGCGGCGTTGTTGGTAGACGATCAGGCCGTAGAGCGTGGCGCGCTCATAGGCGCTGACGCGGCCGGCCTTCTTTTCCCAGTGCGGGTCCAGCACCTGCTTCTTGAGCAGGTGCGCGCCGACGTGTTCCAGCCACTGCGGCTCGATGTTCGCAATGCCACGACCGAACAGGCGTGCGGTCTCCACCAGCTCGGCGCAGACGATCCAGCGGCCGGGCTTCTTGCTCAGGTTCGCGCCGGGGTGGCGGTGGAACTTGATGCCGCGCGCCCCCAGGTACCAGTCTTCGGTGTCGTTCTTCTGGCCGATGTTGCCCAGCAGGCCGGCGAGCATGGACAGGTGGAGCTGTTCATAGCTCGCGGGCGCGGTGTTGATCGACCACTTGTGCTCGGCCACCACGGTGTGCAGTTGCGAATGGATGTCGCGCCATTCGCGCACGCGGCGCACGTTGATGTAGTGCTCGCGCAGCAGGTTCTCGTACTGGCGGTGGCTGAGCTTGTGGTCCTTGCCGTGGCCACCTTTGCTGTCCTCCAGCCACTTCCAGAGTTTGAGCGTGCCGGTGAACTCGCTCTTCTCGTCGTCGAACTGCTTGTGCGCCTGGTCGGCCTGGGTCTGCTTGTCCATGGGCCGGTCGCGCACGTCCTGCAGGCTCAGGGCCGAGGCGATCACCAGCACCTCGTCCAGCGCGCCGCGGTCGCGCGCTTCGAGCAGGATGCGGCCCACGCGCGGGTCCAACGGCAGTTTGGACAGTGTCCTGCCGACCGGCGTGAGCTCGTTGGCCTCGTCCACCGCGCCGAGTTCGGCCAGCAGCTGGTAGCCATCGGTGATGGCGCGGCGCTGTGGCGCTTCGAGAAACGCGAAGTCTTCCACCGCGCCCAGGTGCAGCGCCTTCATGCGCAGGATCACGCCCGCCAGCGAGCTGCGCAGGATCTCGGGGTCGGTGAAGCGCGAACGGCCGTTGAAGTCGGCTTCGTCGTACAGGCGGATGCAGATGCCGTCGGCCACGCGGCCGCACCGGCCGGCACGCTGGTTGGCCGCGGCCTGGCTGATCGGTTCGATCAGCAGCTGCTCCACCTTCTGGCGGAAGCTGTAGCGCTTGACGCGCGCCGTGCCGGCGTCGATGACGAAGCGGATGCCCGGCACCGTCAGCGAGGTCTCGGCCACGTTGGTCGAGAGCACGATGCGGCGCTGGCCGTGCGGCTGGAAGATGCGGTCCTGCTCGGCCTGCGACAGGCGTGCGAACAGAGGCAGCACTTCGGCGTTGCGCAGCGCGGGCTGGTGGGCCAGGTGCTTGCGCAGGTGGTCGGCGGCCTCGCGGATCTCGCGTTCACCCGGCAAAAACACCAGGATGTCTCCGCCCGGGCCCGCCCCCCCACGCCACAGCTCGTCCACGGCGTCGGCGATGGCGTTGTTCAGGTCGTATTCGCGGCTTTCCTCGAAAGGCCGGTAGCGCACTTCCACCGGGAAGGTGCGGCCGGACACCATCAGCACCGGCGCCTTGCCTTTGCTGGAAGCGAAGTAGTCGGCGAAGCGGTCTGCGTCGATGGTGGCCGAGGTGACGATGACCTTCAGGTCCGGCCGGCGCGGCAGCAGCTGGCGCAGATAGCCCAGCAGGAAGTCGATGTTGAGCGAGCGCTCGTGCGCCTCGTCGATGATCAGCGTGTCGTAGGCCTTGAGGTCCGGGTCGGTCTGCGTCTCGGCCAGCAGGATGCCGTCGGTCATCAGCTTGACCGAGGCGTCCTTGGAAAGCCGGTCCTGGAAGCGCACCTTGTAGCCCACCACCTCGCCCAGCGGGGTCTTGAGTTCTTCGGCGATGCGCTTGGCCACGCTGCTGGCCGCGATCCGCCGCGGCTGGGTGTGGCCGATCAGCTGGCCGCGCTGCCCCGCCTTGGCATTGACCCGGCCGCGCCCCATCGCCAGCGCAATCTTGGGCAACTGCGTGGTCTTGCCCGAGCCGGTCTCGCCGCAGACGATCACCACCTGGTGGTCGCGGATGGCCGCCTCGATCTCCTGCCGGCGGGCGGAGACAGGCAAGGCTTCGGGGAACTCGATGTGCAGCGGCGCAGAGGACAAGGGGGAACTTCAGTCAAAATCAGGCAACCGGCGATTATCCCGCGCGCCCCGTCCGTCTGCCCCACCCGCCCCACATGTCCACCGTCTTCAATTTCACCTTCGTGCCCTGGTTCCGTTCGGTGGCACCGTACATCCACAAGTTCCGCAACCAGACCTTCGTGATCGGGCTGACCGGCGAGGCCATCGACGCCGGCAAGCTGGCGTCCATCGCGCAGGACATCGCGATGATCCAGGCCATGGGCGTGAAGATCGTGCTGGTGCACGGATTCCGCCCGCAGGTCAACGAACAGCTGCGCCTCAAGGGCCAGGAAGCGAAGTACTCGCACGGCATGCGCATCACCGACCCGGTGGCGCTGGACTGCGCGCAGGAAGCCGCCGGCCAACTGCGCTACGAGATCGAGGCCGCGTTCAGCCAGGGCCTGCCCAACACACCCATGGCCGGCGCGAGGGTGCGCGTGATCTCGGGCAACTTCATCACCGCACGACCGGTGGGCCTGATCGACGGCGTGGACTTCCAGCACTCGGGCCTGGTGCGCAAGGTGGACACAGAGGGTATCCAGCGCACGCTGGACATGGGTGCGCTGGTGCTGATCTCGCCGTTTGGCTTTTCGCCCACCGGCGAAGCCTTCAACCTGAGCATGGAGGACGTGGCGACCTCGGTGGCCGTGGCCCTGCAAAGCGACAAGCTGATCTTCCTGACCGAGATCCCCGGCATCCGCGTCGATGCCAACGACCCGGAGAGCGACATCGACACCGAGCTGCCGCTGGCCGACGCCAAACGCCTCATCGCAAGCCTGCCTGCCGCCACTGTGCCGACCGATCCGGGGTTCTACCTGCAGCACTGCGTGCGCGCCTGCGAAGGTGGGGTCGAGCGCAGCCACATCATTCCGTTCAAGCTGGACGGCTCGCTGCTGCTGGAGATCTATGTGCACGACGGCATCGGCACCATGGTGGTCGACGAGAAGCTGGAGAGTGTGCGCGAGGCCACCATCGACGATGTCAGCGGCATCGTGGCGCTGATCGAGCCGTTCGAGAAGGACGGCACCCTGGTCAAGCGCGACCGCACCGAGATCGAACGCGACGCCGGCAACTACACCATCATCGAACACGACGGTGTGATCTTCGGCTGCGCGGCGCTCTATCCCTACCCCGAGGAGCGTACCGCGGAAATGGCGGCTCTCACCGTCTCGCCGCAGAGCCAGAGCCAGGGCGACGGCGAGCGCCTGCTCAAACGCATCGAGACGCGCGCCCGCGCCCAGGGCCTGCAGAGCATCTTTGTACTCACCACCCGCACCATGCACTGGTTCATCAAGCGCGGCTTCGTGCAAGTCAATCCCGACTGGCTGCCCGAGGCGCGCAAACGCAAGTACAACTGGGACCGCCGCAGCCAGGTGCTGGTCAAGAAGCTGAGCTGAGCAGGTCCTTTCCAGCGTCGCAGGCCAAGGGACCGTCCGCAAGAACGGCGGCCGAAGTTCGCAATGCCGCTTCAGGGAGCGGAAGGCGCACCGCTCAAGAGCGATGAAAGGAGCGCGCCTGGTGAGCGCCCAGGTTCCGCGATTCTCTGATCAGGCCCGGCGGCGCAGCAGCAGCGCCGCCGCCAGCGCCGCGATGCCGGCGAAGCAAAGGAAGGACCAGTTCGCAATGGACAGGCCCAGGAAGGTCCAGTCGATCGCCGAGCAGTCGCCGCTGCCTTTGAAGATCATGGGAATCGCGCGCTTGAGCGGGAAGGACTCGATCATTCCGTAGAAGTCCCGCCCGCAGCTGAGCACTTCGGGCGGGTACCACTGCAGAAAGCTCTGCCGTGCGGCCACGAAGGCGCCGCCCAGCGCCAGGCCCCCCATCAGAGCGATCGCCACCGGGCGGCCCCGGCCGGTCATCGACGCGCCGACGCCCGCGACGATCGCCACCAGGATCAGCGCGTAGCGCTGCACGATGCACATCGGGCAGGGTTCAAGCCCCACCACGTGCTGCAGGTACATGCCGAAGGCCAGCAGACCGACGCAGGCGGCGGCAACCAGGGCCAGCGCGCGGCGCGGGTGCCGGTCAAGAAAATCGAAGGCGGGGGTCAGGAAGCTCAAGAAAACTCCAGAAGATGAAAAAGGCGCTGCGGGTGGACCCGGCCAGCGCCTTCAAGTTCCAGCGACGGGCGGTCAGCCGTTGTCGGCGAACGCGCGCTCGATCACGAACTGGCCTGGGCGCGTGGTGTTGCCCTCTGCGAAACCGCGCTTCTCGCACAGCGCCTTGAGGTCACGCAGCATTTCGGGGCTGCCGCAGATCATGACGCGGTCTTCGGCCGGGTTCAGCTCGGGCAGCCCGGTGTCCTTGGCGATCTGGCCGCTCTCAATGATGTTGGGGATGCGGCCCTGGTGCACGAAGGGCTCGCGCGTCACGGTGGGGTAGTAGATGAACTGCTGGCTCACCATCTCGCCGAGGAACTCGTGCTGCTTGAGCTGGTTTTCCAGCATGTCGCGGTAGGCCAGTTCCTTGACTTCGCGCACGCCGTGGATCAGCACGACCTGCTCGAATTTCTCATAGGTTTCGGGGTCGCGCACGATGGAGAGGAACGGCGCCAGCCCGGTGCCCGTGGCCAGCAGGTACAGGCGCTTGGCCGGCAGCAGGTAGTCGATCAGCAGGGTTCCCGTGGGCTTCTTGCCGACGACGATGGTGTCGCCCACCTGGATGTGCTGCAGGCGGCTGGTCAGCGGGCCGTCGGGCACCTTGATGCTCAGAAACTCCAGGTGCTCTTCGTAGTTGGCGCTGGCGATCGAGTAGGCCCGCAGCAGCGGCTTGTCGTTCACCCGCAGGCCGATCATGGTGAAGTGGCCATTGGAAAAGCGCAGCGCCGTGTCGCGCGTGGTGGTGAAACTGAACAGTCGGTCGGTCCAGTGGTGAACGCTCAGGACGCGCTCTTCCAGAAATGCACTCATGGTCTTGATGGAGATGGGCCCGGCCGGGACGCCGGACTTGGAAACAAAAACAGTTCGCGATTGTAGAAGTCGGGTTCCGGTGCGTCTTGCGATAAATCAGGAACTGGCACCGGCGCCCGGAGGGGATTCGCTTGCACTGGGTATTCGTTGCTACAGTGGAGCCCCTCTTGCAAGCCCCCTGCACCATGCAACCCCGGTCTTGCTGGCTGCGCGCATCATGCCGACCCAGGGTTAATACTGGAACGAATAGTTTTTCATTTTACTTAGACACCTAGAGAATAAGGAAACCCCATGGCACGTACCGTTCACTGCATCAAGCTCGGCAAGGACGCCGAAGGCCTGGACTTTCCGCCCTACCCCGGCGAGCTCGGCAAACGCATCTATGAAAGTGTGAGCAAGGAAGCATGGGCCGCCTGGCTCAAGCACCAGACCATGCTGCTCAATGAAAACCGCCTCAACCTGGCCGATGCCCGTGCCCGCCAGTACCTCGCCCGCCAGATGGAAAAGCACTTTTTTGGCGAAGGCGCCGACGCCGCGGCGGGCTACGTGCCTCCCAGCGATGCCCAGTAAGTCCGCTGGCCGCACCCCCTTGTGACATCCGAATCCCGCCATGCGCTGGTGCTCGGGGCCGGCCTGGCCGGGGCCGCCTGTTGCGCGGCCCTCACCCGCCGAGGCTGGCGGGTTGAGCTGATCGAACGGGACCGCCGGCCAGCCCAGGGGGCTTCCGGCCTGCCAGTGGGCATGCTCAGCCCGCATGTCACGCGCGCCCCCACCCCGTTGTCCCGCCTCTGCACTCTGGGGGTGGCCGATGCACGGTCCCAGCTGGAACGTCTGGTGCCCCAGGGCCATGGCTGGCAGGCCACGGAAGTGGACAACCTCGGCCACGACCCCGGCCGCTGGCCCGCGGCGGTGGTCCGACCTTCCGCGTTGGTCCAGGCCTGGCTGGACGAGGCGCGGGCCTCCGGAGGACTGAGCACCCGCTTCGATGCCGGCGTGACCCACCTGGTCCACGAGCACGGGCAGTGGGTGGCGAAGAACACAGCCGGCGTGCGGCTCGGCGCCGCACCGGCCGCGGTGGTGGCCACCGCCTACGGGGCGCTCCCTCTGCTCGAAGGCATCATGGGAGCCGGCTCCGGCGCCGTGCCCCTGCGCCCGGTCAAAGGACAGCTGACGCTGGCCGCTCTGGACGCGCCACCACTGGCCCCCCGGCCCATGCGCAACAACGGGGTTTTCGTGCCGGCCTACCAAGACGCCGGTCTCGCGCCGGACTGGCCGTCCCGCGTCTGGGCCATGGGATCTACCTACGAACGCGGTCGCGACGACACCATGGTCGAGACGGCCGCGCACGAGCGAAACGCAGCCAGTCTCGAAGAGATGCATGCGGCCGCGGCGGCCGAGCTGCGGCGCTGCGCCCGCGAAGGACGCCTGCTCGGATGGTCCCAGGTCCGCTGCGCGTCTCAGGACCGGCTTCCAATGGTAGGCGCTGCGCCGGACCTCCAAGCCCTGCACGACCTTTTCAGCGCCGCGGGCGCTCGGCGAGGCAGGATTCCGCTGTCGCAGACGCCGCGCCTGCCCGGCCTGTTCATGCTCACAGCGCTCGGGTCTCGCGGCCTGACGCTGGCCCACTGGTGTGCCGACTGGCTGGCCGGACGTATGAGCGGCGAGCCTTCGCCATTGGCTGAACAGGATCTGGAGAAAGCGCTCGACCCGGCCCGGTTTGTCTGGAAGGCCGCCCGCCGGCAACCGGCCTGATCCGGCTCAGGCCAGCAGCTCCAGCCAGCGGCGCCACTGGGCTTCCTGCAGCGGCCGCCCGACCAGGGCGCTGATACCGGTCCGCTCGGTGTCCCGCTTGAGCCGCCGGCGGTTCAGCCAGGGCGCCAACGGATCGGCGTGCTCGCTCACCCCCACGGTCAAGGCATTGGCGTTGTGCTGGGCAAACAGGCGCGCCAGCTGCCAAGTGTCCACGTGGTGCTCGTCGAGATCGAACACGCCACAGGCGTAGCGGTGCCGCCCGATGCATTCGAGCGCAATTTCGGTGCTGTCCGCCTCGTCCACCTCAGACACGCCCACCCCTTGCAGCCAGACCTTGATCGGCCTCCGTTCGGCCGCAGCGCCCACGATCAGCGCACGCCTGTTTGGTGGCGCCGAATCGGCTTCCAGGGCGCCCGGCTGTGTCACATCCAGGTCGAGAAAGCCCGAATCCAGCTGTCGGGCCGCAAACACCGCGTCGAGGTCATTGAGCATGGCGGCCCACTGGATTGGCCGCTGAAGCACCCGCCAGGCATGCGCTGGCGCCTGGGGGCCGACCCAGATCAGCCTCTGCCCCTGCGGCGTCTCACGGGCATGCGACAACACGGCCTCAGCCGCGTCTCCATCCACCAGGACCACCTCTGCCAGCCGGGTTGGGGCCGGAGCACCAGGCGCGGTCAGCGGCACCCAGGGGGCATAACTGAGCTCGCGTTCTTCGGACAGCCGGAACACCGTATTCAGCGCGTGTCGCTCCACATCACTGAAACCGACCACCTGCACATGAATCCGCTGCTTGACCATCGCCGCATGTTACCCACGAATCCCGACGCCACTGATAACCAGAGGGAATATATGAACAACCAAAATGTCGTTTGAGATATATGGACCACTGCGTACAGTCGCGCTCCATGTCCGAACTCGCTTTTGTCTTCGCCGGTTTTTTCGTGGGCCTCGTCGTGGGCCTGACCGGCGTGGGCGGCGGGTCGCTGATGACGCCGATCCTGATCTTTTTCTTCGGGATCAAGCCCTATCTGGCCGTGGGCACCGACCTGCTGTTCGCCGCCGTGACCAAGGCGGGCGGCACGGCCAATCTGGCGCGGCAACGCCTGGTGCCCTGGCGTGTGGTGGCGCAGCTGTGCGCCGGCAGCATTCCGGCAGCACTGGCCACATTGTGGGTGCTGCACCGTGTCGGCCCCGCCAATCCTGCCGTGCAGTCAGTCATGACCCACACCCTGGGCATCGCGCTGCTGCTGACAGCCGCCGCCATGCTCTACAAGGCTGCCCGCGGCAAGGTGCTGCCGCGCAGTCTGCCCGCGGCGGAGATCGACAACGCCACTCACGCCCGCCACTGGAGCCTGCCGGTGCTGTTCGGTGCCGTCATCGGCACCCTCGTGACGCTGACCTCGGTCGGCGCCGGCGCCATCGGTGTGTCGGTGCTGCTGCTTCTGTTCCCGCTGCTGCCGCTGCCGCGCATCGTGGCCGCTGACATCGCCTACGCCGTGCCGCTGACCCTGGTCGCCGGCCTGGGCCACGCCAGCCTCGGTTCGGTGGACTGGCCACTGCTGGGCAAGCTGCTGGCCGGCTCGCTGCCCGGCATCTGGCTGGGCACCCGCCTGATGCGCCACACCCCCGAGCGCCTGGTGCGCTCCCTGCTCTCGCTGCTGCTGGCCTACGCCGGCACCAAGCTGATCGCTTTCTGATTTCCGCCTTCCCACGACAGCCATGTACCAGTACTCCGATTTCGACCGCCAGTTCGTCCACCAGCGCGCCGCCCAGTTCCGCGACCAGCTCGAACGCTTCCAGGCCGGCACGCTGGACGGCGAAGCCTTCAAGCCGCTGCGCCTGCAGAACGGCTGGTACATCCAGCGTTTTGCGCCCATGCTGCGCGTCGCCGTGCCGTACGGCGAAATCAACAGCGCCCAGCTGCGCGTGCTGGCCCGGCTGGCCCGCGACTTCGACCACAAGGAGGCGCACGACACCTCCAAGGCCAACGCCGCCCTGGCCGACGTTCCCAGCCTGCCGGACCGCTGCGCCCACTTCACCACGCGCCAGAACGTCCAGTACAACTGGATTCCGCTGCACCGCGCGGCAGACGCCATGGACCTGCTGGCCAGCGTGAACCTGCACGGCATCCAGACCAGCGGCAACTGCATCCGCAACATCACCACCGACGCCCTGGCGGGCATTGCGGTCGATGAGGTGGCCGATCCGCGCCCCTTCGCCGAAATCATGCGCCAATGGAGCACGCTGCACCCCGAGTTCGCGTTCCTGCCCCGCAAGTTCAAGATCGCCATCACCGGCGCCCGCGAAGACCGCGCCGCCACGCCCTGGCACGACGTGGGCTTGCGCCTGCTGCGCAATGTCGATGGCGACCTGGGCTTTCAGGTCCGCGTGGGTGGCGGCATGGGCCGCACTCCGATCATCGGCTCGGTGATCCGCGAGTTCCTGCCCTGGAACCAGATCCTCAACTACCTCGAAGCCGTGGTGCGCGCCTACAACCGTTTCGGCCGCCGCGACAACAAGTACAAGGCCCGCATCAAGATCCTGGTCAAGGCCGAAGGGCAGTCCTTCACCGATCAGGTCGAGGCCGAGTACCGCGACATCGTGGAAAAGGACGGCGCGCCCCATACCATCACCCAGGCCGAACTCGACCGCGTGAGCGCCTTCTTCGTGCAGCCCACCCTCAGTTGCGACCGCAAGAGCGCCGACGCCAAGATCGCCAACATCCTCAAGGCCGCGGCCGAGGACGACATCGAGTTCAGCCGCTGGCTGACCCGCAACGTCAAGCCGCACCAGAACCCCGATCTGCGCGCCGTCACCCTGTCGTTCAAGCGCCTGGGTTCGGCGCCCGGCGACGCCACAGCCGAGCAGCTGGAGCGCGCGGCCGAGCTGGTGGACCGCTTCTCCTGCGGCGAAGCACGCGTGACCCACGAACAGAACCTGTTGCTGCCCTGGGTCAGCTGCGACCAGCTGCCCGAGCTGTGGCGCGAGGCGCGCCGCCTGGGCCTGGCCAAGCCCAACATCGGCCTGCTGTCCGACATGATCGCCTGCCCCGGCGGCGATTTCTGCGACCTGGCCAACGCCCGCTCGCTGCCCATCGCGCAGGCCCTGCTGGCCCGCTACCAGGACCTGGACGAGCTGCACGACCTGGGTGAGATCGACCTGCACATCAGCGGCTGCATCAACAGTTGCGGCCACCACCACAGCGGCCACATCGGCATCCTGGGCGTCGACAAAGACGGCCAGGAGTGGTACCAGGTCACGCTGGGCGGTTCCGACGGCACGCGCCTGTCGGGCGAAGCGGTGCCGGGTAAGGTGATCGGTCCTTCCTTTGCGGCCGACGAAATGGTCGACGTGATCGAGGCGTTGATCGATACCTTCCGCGCCCAGCGCCAGCCGGCCGAGACCTTCGTCAACACGGTCAAGCGCGTGGGCATCGAGCCCTTCAAGACCGCCGCCAACGCGGTGCGCGTGGCCACGGCCCGCACCCCGGTCGCCGCCTGAACGCACGAGTCAACGACATGAAATCCACGATCCAACTCTTCAAGGCCGACAGCTTCAGCGCCGACGAGGCCGGCACCCTGACCTTGCCCAACGACGCCGACCCGCGCGAGGCCTCGCTGGACGGCGTCCACACCGTGCAACTGCAGTTCCCCTCGTTTGCAGACGGCCGTGCCTTCAGCCAGGCCTTTCTGCTGCGCCGCCGCCTGGGTTTCACCGGACAGATCCGCGCGGTGGGCGACGTGCTGATCGACCAGCTGGCGCAGATGCAGCGCAGCGGTTTCACGCAGGCCGTGCTGCGCGCCGACCAGAGCATCGAACACGGACAGAAGCTGCTGGCCCAGTACGACGCCTACTACCAGGGCGATGCCGTAGACACCCGCCCGCATTTCGCCGCCGCCTGAGCACCCGGACGAACACCATGAGCACCATCGATCTCGCCAAAATCAACGCCGACATCGGCCGCGACGCGCCCGCCCTCGTGAAGTGGGCCCTGGGCCTGAACCAGCCGGCCATCGTCACGACCAACTTCCGCCCCTTCGAGGCCGTGATCCTGCACCTGGTCACCCAGGTCAACCCGGACGTGCCCGTGGTGTGGATGGACAACGGCTACAACACCGAGGCCACCTACCGCTTCGCCGACGAGGTGACGAAGCAGCTGAAGCTGAACCTGAAGATCTACCTGCCGCGCCGGTCGCGCGCGCACCGCGAAGCCGTCGAAGGCCCGACGCCCGCGCTGGACGATCCGCGCCACGCCGCGTTCACCGAAGAGGTCAAGCTCGAGCCCTTCGCCCGCGCCCTGCGCGAAACCGCGCCCAAGGTCTGGTTCACCGCCCTGCGCGCCACCGACACCGCCGTGCGCGCCCAGATGGACCCGGTGAGCATCAACCCGGACGGTCTGATCAAGGTCGCGCCGCTGCTGCACTGGACCTCCAAAGACCTGTACCACTACTGCGAACTGCACGGCCTGCCCAACAACTTCGACTACGTGGACCCGACCAAGGGTGAAGAGAACCGCGAGTGCGGCCTGCATCTGGCGCATTGACGCCCGGCCTACCGAACCGACTGCCGAAACCCATCATGAACGCCCGTACCGACTCCGCCGTGCTGCAATCCGCCGAACACCACCTGAGCAACGCCCACCTCGACGCGCTCGAAGAGGAAACCATCTTCATCCTGCGCGAGGTGGCCGCCGCTTTCGAGCGCCCCGCCCTGCTGTTCTCCGGCGGCAAGGACTCGCTGGTGATGCTCAAGTGCGCCGAGAAAGCGTTTGGCATCGGCCGCATTCCCTACCCGCTGTTGATGATCGACACCGGTCACAACTTCCCCGAAGTGACCGACTTCCGCGACAGCCGCGCAAAAGAACTGCAGGCCGAGCTGATCGTGCGCAGCGTCGAAGATTCGATGAAGCGCGGCACCGTGCGCCTGGCCCACCCGGGCGAGAGCCGCAACGTGCACCAGTCGGTGACGCTGCTCGAAGCGATCGAAGAGTTCCGTTTCGACGCCCTGATCGGCGGCGCCCGCCGCGATGAAGAGAAGGCCCGTGCCAAGGAGCGCATCTTTTCGCACCGCGACAGCTTCGGCCAGTGGCAGCCCAAGGCCCAGCGCCCCGAGCTCTGGACCCTGTTCAACACCCGCCTGGCCCCGGGCGAACACTTCCGGGTGTTCCCCATCAGCAACTGGACCGAGCTGGACGTGTGGCAGTACATCGAGCGTGAAGCCATCGCCCTGCCCTCGATCTACTACACCCACAAGCGCGAGGTGGTCGACCGCCGCGGCCTGCTGGTGCCGGTGACCGAACTGACCCCGCCCAAGGACGGCGAGACCGTGCAGATCCGCGACGTGCGTTTCCGCACCGTGGGCGACATCACCTGCACCTGCCCGGTGGAAAGCCTGGCCGCCACGGCCGGCGACATCGTGATCGAGACCCTGGCCGCCGACGTGAGCGAGCGCGGCGCCACGCGCATGGACGACAAGACCTCCGAGGCCTCCATGGAGAAGCGCAAGAAGGATGGCTATTTCTGAAGCCGACGCGCCCTCACGACCTGACATCCCCCGAACATTCCCATGAACGCTGTTGTTACCCCCTCCACCGCCGCCGACACCCGGACCGCGCTGAAGTTCATCACCTGCGGCTCCGTCGATGACGGCAAGAGCACCCTGATCGGCCGCCTGCTGGTCGACAGCAAGGCCGTGCTGCAGGACCACCTGGCCGGCGTGCAGCGCCAGGGTGAGACCGACCTCGCGCTGCTGACCGACGGCCTGTCGGCCGAGCGCGAGCAAGGCATCACCATCGACGTGGCCTACCGTTACTTCAACACCGAGACCCGCAAGTTCATCATCGGCGACGCGCCCGGCCACGAGCAGTACACGCGCAACATGGTGACCGCCGCCTCGGCCGCCGACGCTGCGGTGGTGCTGGTCGACGCGACCAAGCTGGACTGGAAGGACGCCGGCCTGAAGCTGCTGCCGCAGACCCGCCGCCACTCGCTGCTGCTCAAGCTGCTGCGTGTGCCCTCCGTCGTGTTCGCCGTCAACAAGCTCGATGCGGTCGAAGACAGCGCCGTGGCCTTCGCCCACATTGCCGGCGCGCTCGCTGCATTCGCCGCCGATGCCGGCATCGCCGTCACCGCCACCGTGCCGGTCTCCGCGCTCAAGGGCTGGAACGTGGTCGACGCGCCGGCGCTGGCCGGCTGGTGCGGCTACAACGGCCCGACCTTGCTGGACATCCTGGAACACCTGCCGGTGACCCGCCCCGACACCGAGTTGCCGCTGGCCTTCCCGGTGCAGTGGGTCGAGAAGTTCTCCTCCTCCTCCGACACCAGCCAGGGCCGCCGCGTGTTCTGGGGCCGCGTCGCCACCGGCACCGTACAACCCGGTCAACAGATCAAGGTGATGCCCAGCGGCCAGACCGCCACCGTGGCCCAGGTGCTCAACCATGTGCGCCAGCCCAAGGCCGTGGCCGCCGGCCACAGCGCCGGAATCGCGCTCGACCGCGAAGTCGATGTCTCGCGCGGCGACTGGCTGCTGGCCGTGAACGAACAGGGCCAATCGCTCGAAGCCAGCCGCGAGATCCGCGCCACGGTCGCCTGGATGGACGACGAGACCCTGGTCGCCGGCCGCGTCTACTGGGCGCTGCACGGCCACCGCTGGGTCAAGGCCAAGGTCAAGCGCATCGTGCACAAGCTGGACATCCACACCCTGGCCGAAGAGGACGCCACGCAGCTCGAACCCAACGCCATCGGCCACATCGAACTGGCGCTGCAGGAGCCGCTGGCCACTGCGCCGTTCGCGCAGTCGCGCGCCCTGGGCTCGCTGGTGCTGGTCGACACGGCCAGCCACAAGACCTCGGGCGCCGTGCTGGTGAACTGAGACGCGCGCCCGGCGCAGGCGGCGTTTAACCAATATCAAGGCCAAGGGCATCCCCAGGCCTTACCCTCCTGCACCGCCTAAAATCACTGGTTTGATCGATTTTTCTCCCACACCATGACCCACGTCGTCACCGAAGCCTGCATCCGCTGCAAATACACCGATTGCGTCGACGTCTGCCCTGTCGACTGCTTCCGCGAAGGCCCGAACTTCCTGACCATCGATCCGGATGAGTGCATCGACTGTGCGGTCTGCATCCCCGAGTGCCCGGTCAGCGCCATCTTTGCTGAAGAAGATCTGCCCAAGGACCAGGTGCACATGACGGCACTGAATGCCGAGCTGGCCAAGCTGCCGAACTGGAAGAGCATCACCAAGCGCAAGGACCCGCTGCCCGACCACGACGAGTGGAAAGACCGCACCGGCAAGCTGTCCGAACTCGTTCGCTGAAACCCGGAGACATGGCGACCGGTGATGTGATCGAAACCGACGCAGTCATCATCGGCGCCGGTCCGGTGGGCCTGTTCCAGGCCTTCCAGCTGGGTCTGCTTGAACTTCGGACCCACATCGTCGACGCGCTGCCCCACCCTGGCGGCCAGCCGGCAGAGCTGTATCCAGACAAGCCGATCTACGACATCCCTGCGGTTCCCGTGTGCACCGGCCAGGAGTTGACCGATGCGCTGCTGCAGCAGGTCCGGCCTTTCGCTCCCTCCTTTCACTTGGGCCAGACGGTCTCCCGTGTCGAACGACAGGGCAACGACCGCTTTCTGCTGACGACCTCGCAACACACCTCGCTGCTGACCCGAACGGTGTTCATCGCCGCGGGTGTTGGTGCCTTTGAGCCGCGCCGCCTCAAGCTGGAGGGCCTCGACGGTTTCGAGGGCTCCCAGCTCTTCTTCTTCCCTCGTTCCCCCGAGCAGGAAACCGGCCGCCGGGTGCTGGTCGTGGGCGATACCGACAGCGCCTTGCGGTGGGCCCTGGCGCTGGTGCAGCAAGGCGGTGTCGATGTGACGCTGATGCACCGCCGCGACGTGTTCCAGGCCGGATCGGAACTGGAGACGCAGATGCGTGCGCTGTGTGCCCAGCGCCGGATGCGGCTGCTGATCGGGCAGGCCACGGCCGTCGAATCGGATGCAGGGCGCCTGAGCACGGTGAACGTGTTGCGCGCCGAGGGCGACACCGAGCGTCTGGACGTGGACAGCGTGTATGTGATGCAGGGGCTGTCTCCGCGTCTGGGCGCGATCACCCAGTGGGGGCTCGCGCTGGAGCGCAAACAGCTGGTGGTCGACACTGAGACCTTTTCCACCAGCGAGCCCGGTATCTTCGCCGTGGGTGACATCAACACCTACCCCGGGAAGAGAAAGCTCATCGTCTGCGGCTTCCATGAGTGCGTGCTGGCGGCCTACGCTGCGGCGTCTCGCGTGGCTTCCGGAAAACCGGTCCAGCTGGAATACACCACCTCCAGCTCGCGCCTGCACCGCCTGCTGGGCGTGGCGCCTGTCGCCCCCGACAACGCAGGCGGCTGACTTTTTTTGAAGATTCCGTGACCGGGCTTCCGGAAAAGCAAAAAAGCACACTATAATTTGAGGCTGTTCCCTGATAGCTCAGTCGGTAGAGCGACGGACTGTTAATCCGCAGGTCCCTGGTTCGAGTCCAGGTCGGGGAGCCAGAAAACACCAACCGCTTAGGTCGCAAGGCCTAAGCGGTTTTTTCTTTGGCGGTTGCAGGCATGGGCGGCAGCGCTTCCAATAGCGAGCGTTCTGTTCGCCATCGCACCGACGCGGGCAGTTCGCTGGTGCATGGTGGAGGTTCAGTGCCCGAGACCCGAACGAGACCGTCAGGTCGTCGGCACTGGAATCGTTTCTTCCGGGCCCGCAGGTTTCCAGTTGGGGCGCCCACCGACTTCCTGAACACCATGCCCAAGGCCCCCCTCCCCTCGGACCCACCCCATGACCTGATCCAGACAGGCGTTCCCGGCCTGGACGATGTCCTGGGCGGCGGACTCACCAAGGGTCGGCTGTATCTGGTGGAAGGCAGCCCCGGCACCGGAAAGACCACGATCGCGCTGCAGTACCTCATGGAAGGTGTGCGCCTGGGTGAACGCGTGCTGTATGTCACGCTGTCGGAAACGGAGACGGAGCTCCAGGGCGTCGCGGCCTCGCATGGCTGGGACCTGAGTGGCATCGAGGCGCGGGAAATGCTCCCGTCGGTCGATCAGTTCCTGCCCGATGAGCTGAACACCCTGTTCCATCCCTCCGAGGTTGAACTCGGTGAAGCCTCGCTTCGCATCCTGGCCGATGTCGAACGGGTGGACCCGAGCCGCGTGGTCTTCGATTCGCTCTCGGAGCTGAGGCTGCTGGCGGGCAACTCGTTGCGGTACCGCCGACAGATCCTGGCGTTCAAACAGTTCTTCTCGCGGCGCAGCTGCACGGTGCTGTTGCTGGACGACATGACGGCGCCCGAGCGCGACCTCCAGGTCCAGAGCATCGCCCACGGGGTGCTTCATCTGGAGCACAACACGCCGGCCTTTGGTGATTCGCGGCGGCGGCTCATCGTCCTCAAGTTCCGCGGCAAGCTGTTTCGCGGCGGCTACCACGACTACCGGATTGCACGGGGCGGGTTTCTTGTCTTCCCGCGCCTGGTCGCGACCGAGCACACGCATGTGGACGACCAGGAGCACCTGAGCAGTGGTGTGAAAGACCTGGACGATCTGCTCGGCGGAGGGCTTCGACGGGGTTCGAGCACGCTGCTGGTGGGCGCACCGGGCACCGGGAAATCAACGGTCGCGATGCAGTTTGCGCTGGCCGCGGCGGACCGGGGCGAATGCGCGGCACTGTTCCTGTTCGATGAAAGCATCGCCACCATGCGCACCCGCACCGAAGGCATGGGCATGCCCTTGTCCGGGCACATGGAGGCAGGTCGCATCAGGGTGTGTCAGGTCGATCCCGCCCAGCTGTCCCCAGGGGAATTCGTGCACGAGATCCGCAGGGCCGTCAGCGAATACCAGGCGAAGGTGCTGGTGATCGACAGTCTAAACGGTTACCTGAACGCCATGCCCGAAGACCGGTTCCTGATCGTGCAGCTGCACGAGCTGCTGACCTACCTCGGCCGTTCGGGTGTGGCCACCATTCTGATCGGCGCCCAGCATGGCATCTTCGGCCTGCAGATGGACACGCCGCTGGACGCCAGCTACCTCGCCGACACGGTGGTGCTGCTGCGCTACTTCGAGGCGGAAGGCGAGGTGCGACAGGCCATCTCCGTGATGAAGAAACGCGGTGGTCAACACGAGCGCAGCATCCGCAGCTTCCGCATGACCGGCCATGGCATCGCCCTGGGGCCGCCGTTGCGGCAGTTTCATGGGGTGCTCAGCGGCGTGCCCGTCTCGCTGGGGGGCTCGGCCCCCGGTCCCGGGAACCCGGGCAGCTCATGAACAGAAGGCCCCCGCACGCGGACGAGTTGCGCGTGCTGCTCAAGCTGGTGACTGAGAAGGACACGGCCATCGTGGTCCCCCTGCTCGCCCGCTCGGGCATCACCGCGCTGGCGTGTTCCGATGCCGCGTCGCTGGCGACGGAAATGTCCAGGGGCGTCGGCACCATGGTCATCGCGGAGGAGCTGCTCGACGACCCGGGCTTTGGGCCGGTGCTGTCGTGGTTGCAGTCGCAACCCCCCTGGTCCGACCTGCCGGTGGTCATCGCGGCCCGTTCGGACCTGGAGTCGCAGGCCATCACCCAGGCGATCGAACGGCTGGGCAACGTGACCGTTCTCGAGAGGCCGATGCGGGTCTCGACCTTCGTGAGCACGGTGCGGTCGGCCCTGGCCGCACGCAGGCGCCAGTACCAGCTGCGCTCCACGCTGGACGGTCTGCGCGAGGCGGATCAGCGCAAGACCGAGTTCCTCGCCACGCTGGCGCATGAGCTGCGCAACCCGCTCGCCCCCGTGCGCACGGCCTTGACCATCGTGTCTTCGCAACAGGTGGAGCCGGAGAAGCTGCGGGGGCTGTACGCGATGATGGACCGGCAGGTCACCCACATGGTCCGCCTCATCGACGACCTGATGGAGGTGTCCCGCATCAGCCAGGGCAAGATCACGCTGCGCACGGCCACCATTGCACTCGATGGCGTGGTGCGCGACGCGGTCGAGGTCTGCCGCCCCCTGTTCGCGGCCTCGAACCAGACGCTGTTCCTGGACCTCCCGCCGACGCCCTGCCACGTGCAGGGCGATGCGGTGCGCCTGACCCAGGTGATCACCAACCTCCTGAACAATGCGTCGAAATTCACCCCTCCGGAGGGACACATCCGTGTCTCGATGCACTCGGACGACCGGTTCGTGCGGGTCGAGATCACCGACTCGGGTATCGGAATCCCCCAGGACATGCTCGAGGCCGTGTTCGGGATGTTCGTGCAGATCCGCGGCAACGCGCGAGGGGAACAGGCCGGGCTGGGCGTCGGCCTGACGCTGGCGCGCGGCCTCGTGGAGCTGCATGGCGGCCGGGTCGGCGTGAGCAGCCCGGGTGTGGACGCGGGCACGACGGTGACGGTGGAGCTGCCCCTGATACCGGCACCGGTCCTTGCGAACACACCCTCATCTACCGCCGACGAATTCAACGTCGGCCAGGGCCACCGGATCCTGGTGGTGGACGACAACCGCGATGCCGCGGATTCCCTGGGGCAGCTGTTCGCCGCGATGGGGGCGGAGGTGTCGGTGGCCTACGGGGGCAAGGTGGCGCTGGACCACATGGCGACGGCCCTTCCTTCGATCGCCTTCATCGACATCGGCATGCCGGACATGGATGGCTACGAGCTGGCCGCCCGCATCCGTTCCGTCGAGGCCTTCTCGTCGGTGGTGCTGGTGGCGCTGACAGGATGGGGCCAGGCCGCCGACAG
This sequence comes from Hydrogenophaga pseudoflava, assembly GCF_031020795.1. GTDB lineage: Bacteria > Pseudomonadota > Gammaproteobacteria > Burkholderiales > Burkholderiaceae_C > Hydrogenophaga > Hydrogenophaga pseudoflava_A. Next base: position 603,297 of record NZ_JAVHJP010000002.1, on the reverse strand, counting down.
GGAGCGCATCCTCAGTTCCGGCTTTGAACACCATCTGATCAAGCCGGCGGACTTTCAGCAACTGACGCGGCTCCTGCAGCTCCTGACGTAGCGCTCCGGACAGTGGCGGCCTGTGGCGCCAGCCGACCGCACCCGGAACAGCCGGGCATGTGGTTTGCCACCTGTCGTGCGCCCTCTGAGGGCAATCCCTCTGTTCCAACGATTCAAGGAGTGTTCCCGTGAAAGCTCAGATCCTCAGATGCGCCGCCCTGGCGCTGGCCCTGGTGTTCAGTGGCACCGCCTTTGCCGACAAGCTGGCCGAAGGCGATCAGGAGTTCCTGGAGCAGGCGGCACAGAACGGCCTGGCCGAACAGTCGGCCAGTCGCCTGGCCCAGACCAAGGCCCGTGACCCGCGGGTGCGCGACTATGCGCAGCGCCTCATCGACGACCACGCAGGCATGGGCGCCGAGCTGCAGGCCCTCGCCGCTTCCAAGGAGTACACACCGCCGAAGGAGCCTTCGATGCTGCAGAAGGGCAAGGAACTGCTCATCGCCAACCTCGGAGACAACGACTTCGACCGGCGCTTCATCAGCCAGATGGGTGTGGAGGCGCATGAAAGCACGATCCGTCTGTTTGAAGAGGCCTCGCGCCAGGCGCGGGACCCGGAGGTGAAGGCCTTCGCCACCAAACACCTGCCGATGCTGCGCGAGCACCTGCGCATCGCACAGGCACTCAAGGGTTCGGTCGACCCGGCGCGCGGCACCGACGACAAGCGCTGAATCCCTCGCGTGGTGACGCCGTCCGCCGCCATTGCGAGACATGACAGTGGTGCTTGAACGGAGCCTTGACTCCGGCGCACAATGCGCTTTTTTTGGGAGGGCCATTGACCGCGACATCCACTCGACAACATGGCCCTGGCGGGGATTCCGACCCGCATGCGGCCTCAGCGCCCCTCAAGAAGGACCGCTGGGGCGGACCGACCCGGCGGTCGGTCCTGTTCTCCAGCCTCGCAATGTTGACCCTGTGGCCCCGCCGCGACCTTTCTGCCACGGGCTTGCCCAGTGCAGACAAGGTGTTGGCCAACTATCTGCACAAGATCATCGGCTACATCGAGTGGCCAGGCATTGCGTTTGCGGACCCGGCCGCGTCGATCGTGGTGGGGGTGATGGGCTCCCAGGACATGTTCGAAGCCCTGAGCCGCGCGGTCTCGGGCCGCCCCGTGCATGGGCGCACGATCGAGGTCCGCCAGCTCGTTGCCAGCGAGGGCGCTTCGACGAACCTGCACCTGCTTCACGTCAGCGCCGCGGCCTGGGCGGTGCGTGCGCACGCCAAGGCGGCTTCCCGCGAGCGGCCACCGGTGCTCACCACCGACGCCCTTGGCGGCGTGGACCAGGGCGCGACCATCGGCTTCACGCTGGCCGAAGAAGGGGTGCGCATTGAAGCATCGCTGCCTGCCGCCGACGTGGCGGGGGTCAAACTCAGTTCGCGCCTGCTCGTGGTCGCCGACCGCGTGGTGGAAAGGCCCAAGTGAGACCGACCTCCTTGCGCGAGCAGCTGGTGCGCGCCGCCATGCAGACGACGGCGGTCGCGATGCTGCTCAGCGCAGCGGCACTGTTCTTCCATGAACTCGGGTCGAACCGCAAGGCCTGGGTCGCCGATCTGCGCACGCAGGCCGCCCTGCTCGCAGAGGCCTCTGTGGCGGCGCTGGAGTTCGATGACGCGAAAGCGGCGCATGCCAATCTGGCCCTGCTGAAATCGCAGCCGCGCATCGAGTGGGCGGCCATGTACGACGCCAACGGCGGGCTGTTCGCGACCTACGGCGGGCCCGGGGCGGTGGTCGATGTGCACCGCGTGGCGATCCACAACGAGCTGGAAACCACTTTTCGCGGCTCGATACTGGAACTCGCTTACCCGATCGAGCGGGACGGCGAGTACCTGGGCACGCTGCACCTGTCGGCCCGGCACGACATCTGGACGCGCATGCTGGTGTTTGCCGGCATCCTGATCGCGCTGGGCAGCCTCAGCCTGGCGGTCGCGTTCTATTTCTTCGGCAGCCTTCAGCGCCGCATTTCCGCACCGCTGGAGAAGATGACCCAGGTGGCGCAGGAGGTGACGTCCAGCCACAACTGGGCGCTGCGGGCGCCCGACACCGATTACCGCGATGTGGCCTTGCTGGTGGCGGCCTTCAACAGCCTGCTGTCCGAGTGCCAGACGCGCACGTCCGAGATCGAAAAGGAGGTGGAGTCGCGGCGGCGTGTCGAACAGGAGCTGCGCAAGGCCGACCATCTGAAGGACGTATTCCTGGCCACCCTCGCCCACGAGCTGCGCAACCCGCTGGCGCCCATGACCAGCGCGGTCGCGCTGCTGCAGATGGACAAGACCCCGGCAGAAACGCGCGCCAAGGCGGTGGTGATCCTGGACCGCCAGCTCAAGCACATGGTGCGTCTCATCAACGACCTGCTCGATGCGTCGCGCGTGGCCACGGGCAAGCTCTCGCTGGACCGCCAGCTGGTGGACATGAACGATCTGGTGGCCACGGCCGTCGAAGGCGTGCAGTCCATGGCGGAAAAGCAGGACGTGGGCATGAACCTGCACCCGGCCGATGAAACGCCTTATGTGCATGGGGACGCCGTCCGGCTGACCCAGGTGTTCTCCAACCTGCTGAACAACGCCTGCCGCTACACCCCGCCGGGCGGACAGGTGGATGTGACCGTGAAGAACGACGGTGCTTCGGTGCTGGTGACGGTGCAGGACACGGGCATCGGCGTGGCGCCAGAGATGCAGACGCGCATCTTCGATCTGTTCGAGCAGGCCGACAAGTCGCTTGAACGCGGCAACGTGGGCCTGGGCGTGGGCCTCACCCTGTCGCGCCAGATCGTGGAACTGCACGAAGGCCTGGTCACCATGACGAGCGACGGGCCCGGCAAGGGGTCGAGCTTCATGGTGCGGCTCCCCCGCCTCCAGGCGCAGGACACCGACCACGTCGGGACCGATGCCGCCGACGAGCGGCCCATCCGGCAACTCCGCATCCTGATCGCGGACGACAACGTCGACCTGGCGGAAGGATTTGCCGAAATCCTGCGCGCCAGGGGTCACCTGGTGCAGGTGGTGCACGACGGGGAAGCGGCGATCCGCTGCGCGGTCGACACCCTGCCCGACATCGCCCTGCTGGACATCGGCATGCCCAAGTGCGATGGCTACGAAGTGGCCCGCCGGCTGCGGCGCTCCCGGACCACCGAGCACATTCACCTGGTGGCCATTTCGGGCTGGGGCCAGGCCAGTGACAAGGAGGCGGCGTCGCTCGCCGGCTTCGACCACCACCTGGTCAAGCCGGTGCAGCCGCGGGAGCTGGAGCGCAGCCTGGTGGAGTCGTTTGAAGAATTTGCGGCATCCAGGCCAGGCGAGCTGCGCTGATCACGCGGCGCCCCCGGGACCGGCCGTCATGAAGCGAGCCAGCGCAGGCGCTGCCAGGGGCGGGTGTCGCACTTGAGGATGTCGCGCATGTAGGTCAGTGCGGCGGCTTTCTTGCCGGCGGTTTCGGCCGCGGTGCAGTCCTCCGGCACGTGCACCCGGAACCCCCGCAGAAAGGCATCGGCGGCCGACAGCTGCACGCAGATGTCGGCCGCCAGACCGGCCATCACCAGGGCGCGCACGCCGATCTGCTCGAGCAGGATCTCCAGCGGCGTGCCGAAGAACGCCGAATGCATGGGCTTGAGCAGGGTCAGGTCGTCGTGGTGCGGCCGCAGCAGGCGAGCGAGGGTCGCGCTGGGGCCCGACCCGCGGCGCAGCTGGTTCACCAGCGTGGGGAAGTCGGAGCGCCAGCGGCCGAAGTTGTCGTTCGCATAGATCACCGGAATGCCCTGCGCACGCGCCGCGCGGGCCATTTCGCGGGTGCTGCGCGCCGCCTCCACCGCGCTCGCCGCGAGCTGCCCGGCCTCCGGGAAATCCAGCGGGTTGATGAAGTCGATCAGCAGCAGCGCGCGCCGATGCTGCGGCAACCCGGGGTCACCCACCGCGCTCCTCCTGCTCTTTCACGGCACCGGAAGATTCCTTGAGCACACTGATGCCGCCGTCGGCCTCCAGGAAGGCGTACTTCAGGTCCTTCAGATCGCAGTCGGCCTGGCGCAGTGCGCACTCCACGTCCATTCTGGGCACGTGGTTCTCCTTCAGCTTGTCCTCGAAGATCCGGCCATCGCGCCCGATGCACACCGGATCGCCTTCGACCAGCGTCTGCAGCGCCCGGCTGCGGGCGGTCAGCATGGCGATCAGCACGTTGATGCCGATCAGGCTCGCCGCGGCCAGCAAGGCCCCGGTGACCGACTCGTCACCGCCGGACAGCCCGGAGGACACGGCCTCGCTGAGCAGCATCACCACGAGCAGATCGAAGGGGGTGAACTGGCCGACCGTGCGCTTGCCGGACACCCGGACCAGCACCAGCAGCACCCCGTAGATGATGGCCACCCTCAGGGGCAGCTCCCACCATGGCACCGAGAGGTCGAACATCGCGGGTTCCTCACGCGGGCCGGACCGGCCGCCTCAGATGGACCCCACGCTGCCGGTCACCGGCAGCACGATGCCGGTGATGTAGCTGGAACATGAAGGCGCGGCCAGGAACACGTAGGCGGGCGACAGTTCTTCGGGCTGCGCCGGCCGCTTCATGTCGGCGTCGCGCCCGAACTCCGCCACCTCTTGCGCCGGGATGTCGGAGGGGTTGAGCGGCGTCCACACCGGCCCGGGTGCGACAGCGTTGACGCGGATGCCGCGCTCGAGCAGGTTGCTGGCCAGCGACTTGGTGAAGGCGTGGATGGCGCCTTTGGTGGAGGCGTAGTCGAGCAGATCGGCGCTGCCGCGCAGACCGGTCACCGAGCCCGTGTTGACGATGCTGGAGCCGCGCTTGAGATGCGGCAGCGCGGCCTGCGTCAGGCGGAAGTAGCCACCCATGTTGATCTCCCAGGTTTCGCACAGGCGCTCGTCGTCGATGTCCATGATCGAGTCGACGTGCTTGTGGTAGCCGGCGTTGTTGACCAGGATGTCCAGTCCGCCCAGGGTCTGCACCGTGCGCTCCACCGCCTGCTTGCACCATTCCCGGTCTCTCACATCGCCGCGCAGCAGCAGGCAGCGTGTGCCCTCTTCCTCCACGTGGCGGCGGGTCTCTTCGGCGTCTTCGTCCGAGGAGTGGTAGATGATGGCCACGTCCGCGCCCTCGCGCGCGAAGATCACCGCGACCGCGCGTCCGATGCCCGAATCGCCGCCGGAGATCAGGGCAATGCGCCCCTTCAGTTTCTGGCTGCCCAGGTAGTCGGGCGCCTTGAAGCGGGGCTGAAGTTCCAGGTCGGCCTCCTGCTCGCCGGGTTCGAGGTGCTGGGCGGGCATGCGTCCGGGCTGTATGCGGTCGCTGGTCTGGACGGGTTCGTCGCCTGTCGATGTGCTGGTGCGTGGTGCCATGTCGTGCTCCTTGCTGAGGAATCCGGGGATTCGATGGACAATCCCCGTGGCACACCGCGTGCCATCCCCGGCGCACCCGGCCGGGCACGTCCCTTGCCATCTGCGGGGGCGTCGAAGCCGCACCGGAGCCCCATGCCCTTGTCCCTCTTTCGTCCGCAGCATTTGCCCATGTTTCCCTCCGTTCTCTCGCGTCTGGCGGCCGCCTCCCTCGCCCTGCCCTCGCTGATCTGCGGCGCGACCGCCCAGGCGGTGCCGCCGTCCGGGCCCACCCAGGAGGTGGTGCGGGCCATCCAGGCGCGGGGCATCGGCGGTCACGGCCCCTTCGTGGTGCTCGACAAGGTCGCTGCGCGGATCTGGGTGTTCGACGAGCAGGCGCGCCCCGTGGACTCCTCGCCGGTGCTGCTGGGCGCCGCCAGGGGGGACGATTCGGTGCCGGGCATCGGCGCCCGTCCCATCGGCGCGATCCGTCCCCACGAACGCACCACGCCGGCCGGCCGGTTCCGGCTGGAACCGGGGCGCAACCACCAGGGAGAGGACATCTTCTGGGTGGACTACGACGCTGCGGTGTCCCTGCACCGGATGCGCCGTTCCAACCCCGTGGAGCGCCGGCCCGAGCGCATGGCGTCGGAGACACCCGACGACAACCGCATCTCCTACGGCTGCATCAACCTGCCGCCGGCGTTCTACGACGCGGTGGTCCGGCCCCTGTTCTCCAGCGGTCGTGGCTGGATCTACGTGCTGCCGGAAACCCGCCCGGTGCAATCGCTTTTCTGAAGCGGGGAGCCGCCACCCCGAAGAGGGGCGGCTTTCTCTGGTCAGGCGGTGCGGCAACGGCCGCTCAGTTGCGGTCCGCCCGCGCGGCGCGCTCGGTGCCCGACATGTTCGTGTCGGTCGACGTGGTGCCCGTGGTGCCTCCGGTGGTGCCGCCTGTTGTGCCGGTGGTGCCACCCGTGGCGCCTGTGGTTCCCGTAGTGCCTGTGGTTCCCGTCGTTCCGGTGGTCCCGGTCGTTCCGGAGGTGCCGGGGGTAGTGGTCGTGGCGCCAGGGGCTGGGTTGCCTGAGCCGGGCACGATGGGCTGCTGGCTCGCGCCGGAGGCGCCGCCTGTTCCCGGCGTGGTGGTCTGGGCGAAGGCCGCGCTCGCGGCCAGTGCCAGGCCGGCCAGGGTGGCCACGGAGACAGAGTGAACGATTGAGGTCATGGGTAGCTCCTTGATAAGAACAACGCCGCCAGGGCCGGACATTCGGCAATGAACAGACGTCGTGAGGAGCGATGGCAAGGCATGTACCCGACCCGGAGTCACACCGCGCAGACCTACAGCGAAGAGACTGCGGCCCCGCGGGGGGGGCCGGCAAGGCCGCGGCCGTTTCCGTCAAAAGTGCCGCAACATTGACCACCGGACCCGCGGGCCACGGCGATGGGTCAGGCCCGACGGGGTCCGCGCCCGCCCCGCTGCCAGGCCGCGATGCGCCCCAGCAGGGTGGCCGGGTCCACCGGCTTGGTGAAGTGCTCGTCGAAGCCCGACACGCGGGCGCGCTGCTTGTCCTCGACTTCGTCGCGCCCGGTCAGCGCCAGGATGAGCATGGACGCACCCTCCCCGGTCTGGCGCAGACGGCTGGCCACCTCGTGCCCGTTCAGGCCGGGCATGCCGATGTCCAGGATCGCCACATCGGGGTGCAGGTGGTCCGCGATGCGCAGCGCCTCTTTGCCGTCGTGCGCCACTTCCACCTCGTGGCCCTCCAGGTTCACCAGCAAGGCGAGTGTGTCGGCGCCGTCCACGTGATCGTCGGAGATCAGCACCCGCAGCGCGCGGCCTTTCGGTGGCGACGGTGGTGGTGGAGCAGGCACTCGGTGCATGGCGGTTCGCGGGTCCGGGACGGGGCGGCCGGGCAATCGGCAGACCTCAACGCAGGGAACGTCGCGGGAATGCAGATTGCTGCGCGGTGGCGTCATCAACTTTCTGGAGATCGCCATGAAACCTCTCTTTCTCGCCGTGGCCATTGCCATCGGGTCTCTTGCAGCCACGGGCTGTGCCGTGAAAAGCGGTCAGAGCACGGTGGGCGAATTCGTGGACGATGCCACCATCACGGCCCGGGTGAAGACGCGCTTTGCCCAGGACGACCAGGTCAGCGCCATGCGCATCGGCGTCGAGACGCTCAACGGCACGGTGCAGCTCACGGGCTTTGCGACCTCGCAGACCGAGAAGGAACGGGCGGCCGCGGTGGCGCGCTCGGTGCCGGATGTGCGCAACGTGCAGAACAACATCGTGGTGCGCCCCGCCAGCTGATCCACCCGCAAGACCCGCATGCCCGCGCCTGGCGGGCGCACCACCGGAGGCGGCCGATGCACATCGGCCGCCTCCGGTGTGTGGGCCGGCAAAAGGTCAGAACCGGTGCACGTAGCCCAGGCTGGTGGTGTTGATGTCGTTGCGCCCGCTGCCCACGAAGTTCAGGTCGTAGCGGTTCCACTCCAGCACCACGGCCGACTGCGGCGTGAAGTTGAAGGACGCACCGAGGCCGTACGAACGCTCCCAGCCGCGGTCCTTGCCGGTGGCCAGCCCCGACAGCGGGCTCGCAGTCACCTTGGTCTCGCCGTAGATCGCGCCGGCCTTGGCGAACAGCGTCAGACCGCCCAGGGGCAGCTGCCCCACCACGCTGAGGTTCAGCCCGTGGGCCCGCGTGCGGCCACCGGCGCGCTCGAAGCGACCGAAGTTCACGTACCCCAGCTCGGCACCCAGGTAGGGGTTGAACATGCCGCCCGTGTAGACGTTGTACGAGGCGTTGCTCTCGGAGCACTCGAACAGGCCGACGCAGGGAACGTCCCAGTCGGGCTTGCCCACGTTGAGGCCGACGTAGCCGTTGGTCGCGTACGGGATCAGCGAAAACGAGCCGGAGGAGCCCGCCGGCATGGTGGAGCTCTGGCTGCTCTGGGCCTGGGCGGAACAGGCGAAGACCAGCGCCAGCGCGGCGACCGAGCAGGTCCTTGAGGCGTGGGTTGTGAGTGTCATGGTGGATTCCTGTGGTTGGGTTGAAGGAACGACTGCGCCGGCGAACGCGCGCAGTGCCTGCCCGGGGCAACCCACGTGCCGCCCCCGGCCACGCCGGGCACGGTGCTTGCCGTCCGGAAAGCCTGCCATCCTGGCTGCCACCGGCCCTCTCCATGAAACACCCTCACCTCCGCTCCGTTTCTCCCACTGTCCTGGTCGTCGGCGACAGCATGCTCGACCGCTACTGGGACGGCTCGGTGGAGCGCATCTCACCCGAAGCGCCGGTGCCTGTGCTGCGCTTCGGCCGCGAGTGGGAACGGGCCGGCGGCGCCGCCAACGTGGCGGCCAACCTGGCGGCGCTCGGCGGGCGCACCACGCTGGCCACCCTGCTCGGCAAGGACGAGGCCGGCGACCGGCTGGCACGCCTGATGCGCGAGGAAGGCATCGACCTGCACGAACTGCAGTGTGCGGACATGCCCACCGTGCAGAAGATCCGGGCGGTCTGCCGGCAGCACCAGATGCTGCGCATCGACATCGAGCAGCAGGCTCCGTCCGATGCGGCGCGCTCGCTGTGCGAGATCGCCTGCGGCCTGCTGCCGCGCCACCCCTGGGTGGTGCTGAGCGACTACGGAAAAGGCGCGCTCACCGGCTGCGAGCGCCTGATCGCCCGGGCACGCGAACACGGCTGCCGGGTGCTGGTGGACCCCAAGGGTCAGAGCTTCGACCGCTACCGGGGCGCCTGGCTGCTCAAGCCCAACGAGAGCGAGGCCGCGGCGGTGGCGGGGCCGTGGAAGGACGAACACGGCTTCCAGCAGGCGATGCACGCGCTGCGGGAGCGGCTGGAGCTGACCCACCTGCTCGTCACACGCGGCGAACGCGGCATGGCGCTGTTCAGCGCCAACGGCCGCATGCTGCAGATCGCCTCGGCGGCTCGCGAGGTGTTCGATGTCAGCGGTGCGGGAGACACCGCGCTGGCAGCGCTGGCCGCCTTCCTGGCGGCCGGCGCCACGCTGGAGAACGCGGTGCGCCAGGCCAACGTGGCGGCGGGCATCGCGGTGGGCAAGGTGGGCACGTCCGTCGTGTCGCTGCAGGACCTGGTGCGGGCCGATGCCGAGGTCGCCACCGCCCCGGTGCCCGAGCGGCAGCGCGCCGCGGTTCAGCTCATGCGGCGGTGACCTCGTCGAACACCGCCAGCCAGTCCCGGACAAAGCGGTCGATGGAGAAACGCTCGCGCGCGGTGCGGCGCCCGGCCTCGCCCCACTCGGCCGCCAGTCCACGGTCGCGCACCAGTCGCTGCATCACGTCCACCAGCCGCTCCAGGCTGGTGTCGATGTAGCCGTTGCGCCCGCTGTCGATCACGGTGACCAGCTCGGTGGTGGCCAGGCCCACCACCGGCAGCCCGGCCAGCATGGCCTCGACCGCCGCCAGACCCAGGCTGGTGTGCCGCACAGGGTGGAAGAAGAACCTGTGCGCCGCCATCAGGGCCGGCAGCCGGTGTTGCGCGATCTCGCCCCGCCCGCCCGCCTGCTCACTGCCCATGCCCACCAGGCACAGCGGCACCTGGGCCGACGCCGCCTGCCAGATGTCCAGGCCCAGCCGGCGACCGCGGCGCGCGATGTGGTTGACCACCACCAGCCCTTCGGGGACGTCCCCCCGCCAGGGCGGTTCGGCCAAGGGCCGCACGCCGTGCTCCACCACCCGGACCGCCAGCGGTCCGTTGTCCCACATCAGCGCGTTGAAGGGCGTGACGTGCACCAGCAGCGCCGCGGGGTCGGTGCACCAGTGGGGGGTGTCGGTGGGGTGCTGCTGCGGCGGGTCGTGCTCCAGCACGATGCGCGGCAGCGCGCGCTGCGCGGGTGAGAGCCAGCGCCGCCGGTCCACCTCCCAGTTGTCGCGCGCCTGGTAGAGCACCACGTCGAACTCCATTTCGGCCAGCCGGTCCAGCGGGGCTTCGTGCACGTTGTCGCCCCAGGGCAGCGTTCCGCTGCGGCCGGTGTGGTGCACCGAGCGGGCCGAGTCCACGACCAGCCAGAAGTCGTGCGGCACCTGGGTGAGGTTGTAGAGGTAGTTGCCGTGCACATGCCAGGTGAGGATGCGCAGCCGGCGGCGCGGGGCGGCACTAGCCGGGGAAGAAGACATGCTGAGGCTCCTTGTAGACACTGGCCAGCGCCGCCTGCGCCACCGGCTCCACCGCCACGGCCTGTGCACACTCGTGGGAGGTGGGGCACTGCCGGTGGCTGCAGGGGCGGCAATCGTGATCGCTCCACAACACCCGGTGGCGTGCCGCGTCCAGCGGTGCCCAGCGCGCGACTTCGCTGCCACAGGCCACCGCCACGCTCGGCGTTCCGAGTGCCGCGGCGATGTGCGCAGGTCCGGTGTCGTTGCCGACCAGCAGCTGCGCTTCGGCCACCAGGCCGCCCATGGTCCAGAGGTCGGTGCGGCCCGCCAGGTCCACCACCGGCCCGGACACGATGCGCTCCGCGATGGCGCGGGTGAGCGCGCGTTCGCTCTCCACCCCGGTGAGCACGATGGCCAGGCCCTGGCAGGCGAGCCGCTCGGCCACCGCCGCGAAACGCTCCGGCGGCCAGCGCCGCGAAGGCCATTGCGAACCCACATGCACGATGGCAAAGCGTCCCTCGAACGGCAGCAGCGCGCGCGCCCGGCGCCGGTCCTCGTCCCGCAGCGGCCAGTCCGTCTGCAGCCCGCGTCGGGGCAGGCCCAGTCGGTCGGTGACCGCCAGCAGTCGTTCGATCTCGTGGCCACCGGCCGGCCAGGGCACGAGGGTTTCGTCGGGACGGGCCGGGCCCTCGGCCCCGGGCAGGTGGAAGCCGGCGGTGTGGCGCGCCCCGAAGCGCTTCACCAGCGCGTGGGTCACGTCGCCCGAGCCGTGCAGCTGGATCGCCAGATCGAGCCGGCGGCGGCGCATGCCGCGAATGAACGCCTCCTGCACCGGCGGGGGTGGAGGCTCCCGTTCCGGCAGCCCGGGCCAGCCGGGGAACACCACGAAGTCGTCGACCCAGGGCAGTCGACCCGCCCAGGCCGCCGCCCAGGGCAGGCCCACCAGGGTGATGTGCGCAGCAGGCCAGCCCTGGCGCAGCGCGCGCAAGGCCGGCGTGGCGCACACCAGGTCACCGAGCATGAGCGCCCGGAAGACGCCGATGCGACGGGGGTAGAGGGCTTGCGCGCGCCCGGCCATCAGAAGAACCACACGCGGAAGCGCCACGCGCCCCGCAAGCGCCAGTAGACCGAGAGGAACGGGATGAGCGCCGAGGTGGCGATCATCTCCAGCACATGCGCGGGGCGGTGGGAGGTGCTGCGCAGCCGCCGCAGCGCGAAGCGCGCCACCAGGGCCAGGGCACCCAGCGCGCAGGCCCCGGCAAGCAGGCCCTGGCCGGCCCAGGACAGGACCGGCACCGCCAGCGTCAGCGCCACCATGGCGTAGTAGTCGAGCGGCGGAATGGTCCTCACCCGGGCGCGGTAGAGCCGGGGGTGCTTGCGGAACAGCAGCGCATCGAAGAACACGTTCTTCTGCTGCGCCAGGGACACGCCCCAGCGCTCAGGCCGCACCGGGTGCACCACGAGCGCCGCGTGGCAGTAGCCCACCGGTCCGTGCAGGGCTTCGAGGCGGAACTGCAGGTCGGTGTCCTCGCGCCAGGCGCGCTGGAAGCGCTCGTCGAAGCCGCCCAGCCGCCGCAGGCCCGAGCGCCGCACGAAGGCGTTGGCCGTCACGAACTCCGCCTTCTCCAGACCGCGCGTCATGCGCTCGTGGTCGGTGGGGGCGCCCGAGGGGCATCTGGGGACGAACACGCGCCCCGCCATGGCCATCCAGCCGCGCCGGCCCATCTCGCGCTCGCCCATCTCAAGCCAGACGGCCGAGGGCACGGTGTCGTCGTCGGTGAACGCCACCAACTCGGCCCGCGCCGCGCGCCAGCCGCAGTTGCGCGCCACCGCCGGCCCGCGGCCGTGCGGCGGACGCAGGTAGCGCAGGAAGCCGCGTGCATGGCGGGCGGCCAGGGCCTCGACTCGGCTGCGCGTGCGGTCGCAATGCCCGTCGTCCACCACCAGGATCTCGAAGGCGTGCGCGCCGATGCTCTGGGCCAGCAGCGCCTGCAGGCAGCGTTCGAGCAGGTCGGGACGGCGGTAGGTCGGCACCACCACCGAGATGCGCGGGGGCGGCGCCAGCACCGCGGTCTGCGAAGGTGTCACACGCACGGCGTGGGCACCTCCTCCAGGATCACCCCCGCCACCTGGTCCCACGAAGACACATGCGCATGGGGCTTGCGCAGGGGCGCCGAGCGCCAGACCGTTTCACCGCCGGAGTCGTAGAGGATGCTGCGGCAGCCCGCCCGCCGTCCGGCCTCCACATCGTCCAGCGTGTCGCCCACCATCCACGAGCGGCTCAGGTCGAGCCGGTGCGCCTGGGCCGCGCGGTGCAGCAGGCCGGGCATGGGCTTGCGGCAGCTGCAGGTGGGCTCGCCTTCCGGGCCGGGCCCGTGCGGGCAGAAATAAAGGCCGGCCAGCGGCACCCCGGCCGCCTGGAGGCGGCGTTGCAGCGCGCGGCCCAGGGCCTTGAACTCATTGAGGGTGAACAGGCCCCGGGCCAGGCCGCTCTGGTTGGTGATGATGGCGATCGCGTATCCGGCCGCCACCAGCGCCGACAGGGCCTCCAGGGCCCGGGGCTCGAACTGCAGCAGGGCCGGGTCCACGTTGTAGGGCACGTTCTTCACCAGGGTGCCGTCCTTGTCGACGAACACCGCCGCGCGCGGCGCGTGGCTCATGGCGCCTCCGCCTGCATCTGGCGGGACGAGGGACGCTGCTGCACACCCTCGCGCCGTGGCGGCACGGCATAACGCACCCGCGCGTAGACCTCGGCGAGCTGCCGGGCCACCTGCGCCCAGGTGAAGGCCGACTGCACCCGCGCGATGCCCGCCTGGCCGAGCTCGCGCGCCAGCTGCGGTTGCTTCTGCAGCAGCATCAGGCGCTCGGCCACGGCCGCCGGGTCCCTGGGCGGCACCAGAAAGCCGGTGATGCCGTCCTGCACCGTGTAGCGCACGCCGCCCACGTCGCTGCCGATCACCGGGGTGCCGCAGGCCATGGCCTCCAGCGGCGTGATGCCGAAGGGCTCGTACCAGGGCGTGGTCACGAACACGTCGGCGGCCACGTACCAGTCGCGCAGGGCGTCGCGGCCGCGCCGTCCGACGAAGCTCACGCGGTGCGCGGCCCCCGCGGCCGTGGCCAGCGCCTGCAGCCGTCCGATCTCGGGGGTGAGCGCCGGGTCCGGCCGGTCCGAGGCACCGCCCACCACCACCAGGCGCGCCGGCACGTCGGCCGGCAGCAGCGCCATGGCCTCGATCACGTTGTCGATGCCTTTGCGCGGCACCAGCCGCCCCAGCTGCAGCACGATGAATTCATCGGTTTTCAGGCCCAGCCGGCGGCGCGCCTCCAGCCGGTCGCCGGGCCGGAACTGCTGCGTGTCGACCCCGCAGGGCACCAGGCTGATGCGCCCGGGAGAGGCCGCGTAGAGCTGCTCCAGGTCCTGGCGGTCCTGCGGGCATTCGGCGATGAGCCGGTCCGAGGCGGCCACCAGCTCGCGTTCGATGGCGATGCGCTGGGGCGGAAACCCGTCGGCCGCCCCCTGGTGCAGGCGGCGCACCAGGCCCAGGGCATGGAAGGTGGTGACCAGCGGCGCCCGCAGGCGCGGCCTGAGCTTCAGCCCGACCCAGCCCGACATGAAGAAGTTGGCGTGGATGACGTCGTAGGCGGGCTGCGCCCGCAGCATGCGCCACGCGTGGGCGGCGAAGTCGGGCATGTGGTCCTGCAGCTGCTCTTTGGGCACCGGCTCGGGCGGCCCCGCGTTCACGTGAATGACGCGGGCGCCCCGGGCAAACGGCACCACCTCGGAGAGCGCGGGGTCGTCGCGCCGGGTCAGCACGTCGACATGGTGGCCCTCCAGCGCCAGCTGGCGGGCCACATGGTCGACATAGATGTTCTGGCCGCCGGCGTCGGTGCCGCCGGCATAGGCCAGGGGTGAAGCGTGCTCGCTGATCATCAGGATGCGCATGGGAGGGTGGTTCATGTCGGTGGCCTTTGGTTGGAACTGACCCGAACCGGCAAACGGCGTGCCGTTGCTGCCGCCGAGCGGGCACCAGCAAGATTTGCGGCAGACCCTACACAGGCGGCCTGGGCCGGGCCACCAGCGTTTCCAGGGTGGCCACCAGCTCGTCGGGTGCGACCGGCTTGCTCATGTGCACCTGGAAGCCCGCCATGAGGGCACGCACCCGGTACTCGGGCCGTGTGGCGCCCGTCAGGGCCACGGCGTACATGCGCTGGGACAGCGGCACACCGCGCTGGACCTCGATCTGGCGGATGCGCCGCACCACGGTGAACCCGTCCTCCTCATCGCCCAGCACCGCGTCGCAGACCAGCACGCGGGGCCATTGGGTCAGCGGCTGGGCCTCGATCCACTGCAGCGCATCCGTGCCGTTGGCGAAGGCCACCGGCTGCGCACCCTCGGTCCGCATCACTTGCTGCAGCGCCTCGCGGGCCACCGGGCTGTCGTCCACGACCACCACGTTCAGCCCGCTCAGGCGCTGCGCGCCGCTGGCGGGCTCGGCGGCGGCCTTCTGCACGGCGGGCGACGCCGGGGCGTCCACCGCGTGCAGGGGCAGGTCGATGATGGAGCGCATGCCCTGCGTGGCGGTGGCCGGCTCCAGGGTGAACTGGCCGCCCTGGCGCTCGATCGCCGAGCGCAGCACCAGCGGGTCCATCGCCGACGTGTCGGGCGATGGACCCGCTGGTGCGGGCGAGGATGCGAGCGGGTCGGCGCCGGCAGCGTGGCGGCCGTCGGCCACCGTCAGGCGCACGCGGCCGTCCAGGCGTTCGAGCCGCAGTTCCATGCGCCCGCCCGGCGGCGTCGCATCCACGGCATGTGAACACACGTCCCAGAGCACCTGGGACAGCGCCCCGGGGTCGCCGGTCACGCGCGCGTTCTCCAGATCGATCACGGTGTAGAGCTGGGTGGCCCGCGCGTCCAGGCGCGGCCGCAGTCCGTCGATCACGTCGGCCAGCACCACGGCCAGGTTCAGGGACTGGCGCGCCAGCCGCCGCTCCAGGCGGTCGAACGCCTGCTTCTGGCGCTGCAGGTCCCACAGCTGGCTGTAGAGACCGCCCTGCTCCATCAGCCGGTCGTGGCGCCCCTGCTCCACGATGCGGCCGCGGTCGAGCACCAGGATGAGGTCGGCGTCCACGATGGTGGACAGGCGGTGCGCGATGACCAGGGTGGTGCGGCCCTGCGAGATGCGGTCGAGCTGGCCCTGGATCGCCCGCTCGGAGCGCGTGTCCAGCGCCGAGGTGGCCTCGTCCAGGATCATGATGGGCGCGTTCTTGAGGAAGGCCCGCGCAATCGCGATGCGCTGCTTCTCGCCGCCCGAGAGCTTCATGCCGCGCTCGCCCACCACCGTGTCGTACTGCTGGGGCAGCGCGCCGATGAACTCGTCCACCTGGGCCGCGCGTGCCGCCTCGATCACCTCGGCCACGCTGGCGCCCTGGCGGCCGTAGCCGATGTTGTAGGCGATGGTTTCGTTGAACAGCGTGCTGTCCTGCGGCACCACGCCGATGGCCGTGCGCAGGCTCGCCAGGGTCACGCCGGCGATGTCGGTGCCGTCCACCAGCACCCGGCCGCGCTGCGGGTCGTAGGTGCGCAGCAGCAGCCGCGCCAGGGTGGACTTGCCCGAGCCGCTGCCGCCCACCACGGCCACCGTCTGCCCCGGCTCGATGCGGAAGTCCACATCCCACAGCACCTGGCGGCCCGGCTCGTAGGAGAAGTCCACGTGCTCGAAGACGACCTCGCCGCGCTGGACCACCAGGGGCTGCGCCCGGGCGCTGTCCACGATCTCGGGCGCGGTCTCCAGCATGCCCCACAGCCGCTCGGCGTTGGTCAGGGCGTCGCGCGCCTCGCGGTACAGCTGGCCGAGGGCGTTGAGCGGCAGGCAGACCTGCAGCACATAGGCGTTCACCAGCACCAGGTCGCCCACGGTCAGCAGGCCCCGCATGGTGCCCTGCCCCGCGAGCAGCATGATGGCGCCCAGCCCCACCGCGATGATCGCGCCCTGCCCCAGGTGCAGGGCCGACAGCGCGGTCTGGTTGTCCACGCTGCGCTCCACCCAGGCCCCCCGCGCCGCGGCGTACCGCGCGGCCTCGTGGCTGGCGCGGGCATGGGTGCGCACCGACTCCTGGTTCACCAGGCTGTCCAGCAGCAGGCCGTTGGCACGGGAGTCCAGCGCGTTGACGCGCCGCTGCATGCGCACGCGGCGACCCGTCATCAGGGCGGTGTAGACGGCGTAGGCCAGGAAGGTCACCAGCAGGATCAGCACGAACCCGCCACCGTAGGCGGTGGCCATGATGGCGATCACCGCACCGATCTCCACCAGGGTGGGCAGCAGGGTGAACAGCAGCGCGCTGAGCAGGAAGCCCAGCGCGGCGGCGCCGCGGTCGACATCCCGCACCAGCGACCCCATCGGGTGCTGCACATGGAAGCGCGGTCCCATGGCGTGCAGGTGCTCCAGGGCGCGCTGCGCGAAACCGGCCACGGTGACCAGCGTGACGCGTGCAAAGCAGAGGTCGCGCAACTCGGTGAACACCGTGGCCGAGAAGCGCAGCGCCGCATAACCGATCAGCAGGAACACCGGCAGCACGACCAGCTGCGCGCCTTCCGGGAACGTGGCCGACTGGCCCGGCGCCACCACCGTGGACAAGGCGCCCGGGGCGCTGAAACGGTCGATGATTTCCTTGAGCACCAGGGGCACGCACACGCTGGCCACCTTGGCCAGCACCAGCAACAGCACGGCCAGCAGCGTGCGCCGGCGGTGCCGCCAGGCCGCGCTGCCGAGCGCCCGCAGGATGCCCCGGAACGGGCGCCGTGTGGTGTCCGGTGAAGAGGATGGCGGAGACGGTGGCGCGGGCGCCCCGTCCGCCGGAAACTCATGCGAAGCGGATGTCATGGGCGGCAAAGCTCCCCGCGATGGCCCGGTTGAGTTCGCTCTTCAGCTGGTCGCGCGCAATGCGGGCCGGCTCGTACCACACCGCCAGCTCGAACTGGCGGGCGGCGGCGCCGATGGCCAGCCACAGCACATGCGGTGCGGGCGTGTCCATCACGCCGGGCAGGTCGCGCGCGATCCGCGCCAGCAGGCGCTCGACCTCGGCGACATCGGTCTCTGGCGCCAGCGAGGCCGACACCCGCAGGCGCACCGGTGCCTCCAGATAGGCCAGGTTGACCACGTTGTCCAGGATGAAACGCTGGTTGGGGATCAGGATGGCGACGTTGTCCGAGGTGACCACCGTCGTGCGCCGGGCGCTGATCTCGTGCACCACCCCTTCCACGCTGGCCACCTCCACCCGGTCGCCGACCTTGATGGGCCGCTCCAGCATGATGATGAGCCCGCTGATGAAGTTGCTGACGATGTTCTGCAGGCCGAAGCCCACGCCCACGCCCACCGCCCCGGCCACCATGCCGAGCGCGCCGAGCTGGATGCCCAGGTTCTGCAGGATCAGCACCGCACCCAGACCGAGCACGAGGTAGCGCGCCATGGAGGCCAGCGCATAGCGCGTGCCCGGTTCGAGGTGCAGATGCACCAGCAGCCGGTCGGCCAGCCAGCGTCGCACCGCGCTCCCCGCCCACAGCAGCACCGTGCCCAGCAGCAGCAGCCGGACCAGCGCCCCCAGCGTGATCTCGGTCTCTCCCAGCCGGAAAAGCTCCCAGTTCAGCAGCAGCAGCCGCTCCTGCAACCAGCCCAACGCGTCGCTCATGTCCATCGCCCGGTGCAGCAACCGGTGTGCCCGGCCGAAGCAGGCGAACCGGGCACGCGCCTTGCCGGAGCCGGCGCATGAACGATCTGACCCAACAACGCATCCTGGTCACCGGCGCCGGCAGCGGCCTGGGGGCGGCCATCGCCGCCCGTCTGGTCAAGGCCGGCGCCCGTGTGGCCCTGCTCGACATCCGCGCCGACAGCGCCGAACGCGTGGCCCTGGCCACCGACCCCGGCGGCGGCGCCACGCTCGCGCTGGGCTGTGACGTGGGCCAGGCGCCCCAGGTGCAACAGAGCCTGGACGCCGTGCTCGACCGCTGGGGCGGGCTGGACGTGCTGGTCAACAACGCCGGCACGGACGTCACCGCCTCCATCGACGAAGTCGACAGCGCGGTGTGGAGGAAGGTGATCGACACCAACCTGGTCGGCCCCTTCCTGCTGACCAAGGCGGCGCTGCCCATGCTGCGGGCGTCCGACGGAGGGCGCGGCGGTCACATCGTGAATGTGGCCTCCACCGCTTCACTGCGCGCCTGGCCCAACGCCAGCGCCTACCACGCCAGCAAGTGGGGCCTGCTGGGCATGGGCAAGGCGCTGCACGCCGAACTGCGGCCCCAGGGCGTGCGCGTGACCACGCTGATCGTGGGCGGCATGCGCACGCCCTTCCTGCTCGACCGCTTCCCCGACATCGACACCCGCACCCTGCAGGACCCGGCCAATGTGGCCGAGGCCGTGGGCTTCGTGCTGGCCATGCCGCGCGGCACCGTGATCGCCGAGATCATGGTGCTGCCGGACGCCGAGACCTCCTGGCCCTGACCCCGTGAAGCAGGACACCACGACACCGGCCTGGGCCGAAGCCCGCCACATCCTGGCCATCCGGCTGGACAACCTGGGCGACGTGCTCATGACGACGCCCGCCTTCGCCGCCATCCGGCAGCGGCACCAAGACATCCGCCTGACCCTGCTGGCCTCGGCCTCGGGCGCGGAGGCCGCGCGCCATGTGCCCGGGATCGACCGCTGCCTGGTGCACGCCGCGGCCTGGATGAAGCCCGACCCCGGCCCGCATCCGGACGAAGCGACACGGGCCCTGGTGCGGCGGCTGGCGGAAGAAGCCTTCGACGCCGCCGTCATCTTCACCACCTGCACGCAGAGTGCGCTGCCAGCGGCCATG
Source organism: Hydrogenophaga pseudoflava (assembly GCF_031020795.1). Taxonomy (GTDB): domain Bacteria; phylum Pseudomonadota; class Gammaproteobacteria; order Burkholderiales; family Burkholderiaceae_C; genus Hydrogenophaga; species Hydrogenophaga pseudoflava_A. The sequence goes on along the minus strand of NZ_JAVHJP010000002.1, from coordinate 583,919 downwards.
GTGTGCCTGCTGGCCGGCATTCCGCTGCGCCTGGCGCACTGCCGCGAGAACCCCTATGCCCTGCTCACCGACTGGGTGCCCGACCAGGACGTGTGCCAGCGCGGCATGCGCCACGAGGTGCGGCGCCAGCTCGACCTGGTGCGCTCGGTGGGTTTCGAGACCCCCGATGACCGCCTGCGCATGAGCTTCCAGGCCGGCGACACCGCGCGCATGCGCGCGCTCTTCGCGGCGGCCGGCGGCGACCCCGACCGGCCCTATGTGGTGGTGCACCCGGGGGCGACCGCGGCGTCGCGCCGCTACCCCGCCGAGCGCTTTGGCCGCGTGGCCGACGCCCTGGCCCGGGCCACCGGCCACCAGATCGTCTTCACCGGCTCGCACGCGGAGGCCCCCCTCATCGACGAGGCCGCCGCGCAGATGCGGCACCAGACCCCGGTGCGACTGACCGGGCAGCTCTCCCTGGGCCAGTTCGCCGCGCTCGTCGGCCACGCCCGGGCCCTGCTGTGCAACAACACCGGGCCGGCCCACGTGGCGGCCGCGCTGGGCACGCCCGTGGTGGTGCTGTACGCGCTGACCAATCCGCAGCACACGCCCTGGCGCACGCCCTCGCGCGTGCTCTCGCACGACGTGCCCTGCCGGCACTGCCTCAAGAGCGTCTGCCCGCAAGGACATCACGCCTGCCTGCTGGGCATCGGGCCCGGCGAGGTGGTGCAGGCGGTGCTGGACGTGATGGACACGCCCGCCCCCGCCGAGCCGGCCACCGCCATCACCGCCGCGCCTGTGGAAGAGGCGCCTACCGGGGTCACACCATGATCACACTGGGCATCAATGCCGCCTTTCACGACAGCGCCGCCGCCCTGGTGGTGGACGGCCAGGTGATTGCGGCCAGCGAAGAGGAGCGCTTCACGCGCATCAAGCACGGCAAGCGGCCGGTGCCCTTCACCGCGTGGGAGCTGCCCTACCACGCCATCGACGACTGCCTGCGCGAGGCGGGTGCCCAGTTGGCCGACGTGGACCACGTGGCCTACAGCTTCAACCCCTGGCGCTTCGTCGGCGCCGCGCGCGCCGACCTACCCATGGTGTTGCCGCTGCAACCCTCCGCCCGCCCGCCCGAGGGCTGGGAGAACGTCTGGGACCCGCTGTTCGTCACCTACATCGTCAACGCGCCGCGCCAGCTGGCCGACGGGGCGCCCCACCACCTGCGGGCCCGCTTCCAGGGCGTGCGGCACGACGGGCCCTACCGCTTCCACTTCGTCGACCACCACCTCTCGCACCAGGCCAGCGCCTTCCTGGCCAGTCCGTTCGAGCAGTGCGCGGTGATGACGCTGGACGGCCGGGGGGAAAACGCCTCCACCACCTACGGTCTCTACTCCAACGACCGCTACGAGGGCTTCGGCGATGTGAAGGTGCCGCACTCCCTGGGCCTGCTGTACGAGCAGGTCACCGCGCACCTGGGCTTTCTCCATTCGTCCGACGAGTACAAGGTGATGGCACTGGCCGCCATGGGCGAGCGCAGCCGCTATCACGACGCGCTGGCCGGGCACGTGCGCTGGCTCGGCGAAGGCCGGTACGAGGTGGCCCAGGTGGACCTCGCCGCCCTGGCCGGCCCCCGCCGCTCACGCGGCGCGCCGCTGGAGCAGCGCCACTTCGACCTGGCCGCCGCCCTGCAGGCGGTGCTGGAGGACACGGTGCTGCAGATCGCACGCTGGCTGCGCACCGTCACCGGCCAGCCGTGCCTGGCGATGGCCGGTGGTGTGGCGCTGAACTGCGTGATGAACGCGAAGCTGCGCGACAGCGGCATCTTCGAACAGGTGTGGGTGCAGCCGGCGGCGGGCGACGCGGGCACGGCCCTGGGCGCGGCCCTGTGGATCGATGCGCTGCAGCGGCCCCACCCGGCCGGGCCGATCACGCCGCCCGAGACCGACACACCCACCGCCCTGGCCGACCGGCGCTGGGCCATGACCGACGCCTACCTGGGGCCCGGTTACGGGGACGAAGAGATCGAGGCCCTGCTGCGCTGGGCCAAGCTGCCCTACATGCGCCTGCACGATGTGGCGGCCTCCACCGCCCGTCTGCTGGCGCAGGGCAAGGTCATCGGCTGGTTCCAGGGCCGCATGGAGTTCGGTCCGCGCGCGCTGGGCGCGCGCTCCATCCTGGCTTCGCCGCTGGACGAGGGCATGCAGGCGCGCATCAACGAGCTCAAGGACCGCGAGGACTTCCGTCCGGTGGCCCCGGCGATTCCCGAAGAGCGCCTGGCCGAGTGGTTCACGCCGGCGCAGGCCAACGGGGGCAAGGCCCCGTTCATGCTGTTCGTCTACGAGGTGCCGCCCGAACAGGCCGCGCGGATTCCGGCCGCCTGCCACCTCGACCGCACGGCCCGCGTGCAGACCGTCTCGGCCAGCAGCAACCCGGCCTTTCACGCACTGCTGGAAAAGTTTGGCGAACTCACCGGCGTGCCGGTGCTGATCAACACCTCGTTCAACGTCCGCGGCGAGCCCATCGTGTGCACGCCCAAGGATGCGCTGGACGCCTTCCACAGCACGCCGCTGGACGCCCTGGTGATCGGCAGTTTCCTGCTGGAGAAGCCGGGCGAACCGCCCCCCGCCGAACCACCGTTGAAAGGCACGACATGAACCTGCTCAAACAATGCACACGCAGCGAACTGGCCGAACGCGCCAGGCTGCTGCCGCGCCCGCTGGTGTTCACCAACGGGGTGTTCGACCTGCTGCACCGCGGCCATGTGGAATGCCTCGCCCAGGCCCGCCGGCTGGGCAGCAGCCTGGTGGTGGGCGTCAATTCCGACGCCTCCGCGCGGGCGCTGAACAAGGGGCCGGGGCGCCCGCTCAATGCCGCCGAGGACCGGGCCGCCGTGCTCGCCGCGCTGGAGTGTGTCGCCCTCGTCGTGGTGTTCGACGAGCCCACGCCCGCCGCACTGCTGGACGAACTGCGGCCCGAGGTGTACGCCAAGGGCGGCGACTACAGCCTGCAGACCCTGGCAGAAGCGGACCTGGTGGACCGCTGGGGCGGTCGGGTCGCCATCCTCGGCTACCGCCAGGGCTGCTCCACCACGCGGCTGATCCAGCGCGCCCGCCGCAGCGCCGAAGAACCCGTGGAGACCCTGCCATGAACACCGCTGCCCCACCCCTTCTGAAAATCCCCGCCCACGTCGATGAAGACTTCGAGCGAGGCCTTCACCAGCACCAGGAAGTCTTCAACGCGCTCATTCACCTGCAAGCCGAAGTCGAAGCGGCCGCCGCACTGTGGACCTCGTGTCTGGCCAAAGGCGGCAAGCTGATGTTCTGCGGCAATGGAGGCTCGGCCGCCGACAGCCAGCATCTGGCGGCGGAACTGTCGGGCCGCTTCATCGAGGACCGGCGCCCACTGGCCGCGCTGGCCCTCACCACGGACAGCTCGGCCCTGACCTGCATCGCCAACGACTACGACTTCAACACCGTCTTCGCGCGGCAGGTGGCGGCGCTGGGCCGCGCCGGCGATTGCCTGGTGGCCATTTCCACCTCCGGCATGTCGCCCAATGTCGTGCGCGCCGCGGAAACCGCCAGCCGCCTCGGCATGAAGACGGTGGGACTGCTGGGCCGGGACGGCGGCCGCCTGGGACCGCTGTGCGATGTGTCGGTCACCGTGCCATCGTGGGTGACCGCGCGCGTGCAGGAGGCCCACATCTTCATCGGCCACACGCTGTGTGCGCTGACCGAGAAGCGCCTGGCCCGGGCCGGCCTGCTCTGAAGCACAGTGCCACGGGCGGAGAGCGATCGCTCCCCGCCCGTGGCAGATCTTTCGATGGAGGAACTAGGCCGCGCCGCCGCGGCTGCCGTCCTCAGCGGCGGACGCCGCCGGCGCGGCGTCGGTCTCGGCGTGCAGCCACAGCGTGCGCTGGGTGGGGCCGGGGTCGTCCACCGCACAGGGCGCCCGTTGCGAGACACCTGTGTCCATGTCGAGCGGGGTGTTGCCGCACGTCGCCTGCTGGGCGCAGGCGCCGGTGCACTGGTCGGGCCGGCACATCAGCGCGAGACGCGTGCGACGAGCACGCCCACAGCCAGTGCCAGAAACACGGCGGTCAGCGGATGCTGGCGCACGCTGTTGCGCGCGCTGTTGGTCCACTCGTCGCCCATTTCGCGCATGCGGTGCGCCTGGTCGTGCAGGACCTCGTTGGCGTGGACCACGCCCGACTCCAGCTTCTGCACCGCAGGCCCCGCCTTGTCGGCGAACCGGTCGACGGCACCGTGGGCGGTTTCCGTGACGCGGTTCAACAAGTCCTGGCCTTGGCTGTCGCGGGGGGTGGTCCCCATGGTGGCGGGATGGGTGGTGCTGTCGGTCATGGCGTGCTCCTTGGGGTGGGAAAAGAGGCCCTTCTTCGGCAAGTGGCATGCCTGTGTCAGTGCCACACGATGGCCGCTGCCGGGGGCACCAGGCCGGCCCGGTCATTGCGGCCGGGGAAGTGGGCCTGGATGGGCGCGTCCCCGGTCTGGGGCGGCTCGTGGATGGGCATCTGCTGGGGCGGGGCGGGCGGGAAGTAGATGTCGGGCGGCGGCTCGTCGGGTTTTTCCGGCGGCACGTCGGGGTCGGGCTTGTCGGGGTCCGGCTTGTCCGGCGGGTCCTCGGGCAAGGACGGCGTCGGTGGCGGGACGTCGGGGGTATGGAAGCTCCAGACGGAGACCAGGCTGCCGAACATGAAAGCGGTGTTCATCGGTGACTCCTCACAACGGGGTCGGTCGCATGCGGACCGAGGTGAGCAGAGCCGGGCAAGTCGGGTGCCCGGGCACAGCGGCCCCCCTGGTATCCCGTTTGCCTTGACCAGCGTGTCCGCAGCCCTTGAAGGAAACCAGCATGCACACTCCGTCCAGTCCCTTTGACAACCACCTGCTTGCCGGCCTGACGCCGGTGGAGTGGTCGCGCCTGAAGCCCTACGCCGACCGCGTGGTGCTCACGCGCAACCAGACCATCTACGACTCGGGCGAGACGCTGACCCACGCCTACTTTCCCACCACGCTTCTGGCCTCGCTCATGTACGTGACCCTCGACGGCGACTGCGTGGAGTCGGCCCTGGTGGGCAACGAGGGCATGCTGGGCGTGTCGCTGGTCATGAGCGGGGGGCCGACGTGCGGCTGCGCGATGGTGCTGACCACCGGCGAGGCCATTCGCATACCGGCCGGCGTGCTGCGCAGCGAGTTCAACCGGGCGGGTTCGACCATGCGCATGCTGCTGGGCTTCACGCAGGCGCTGCTGGCCCAGACGGCGCAGCGCGCGCTGTGCGCCCGGCACCACGTGATCACGCAGCAGGTGGCCGGCTGCCTGCTGCTGCAGGCCGACCGCTCGGGCTGCGACGAGGTGTTCATGACACAGGAACAGATCGCCATGCGGCTGGGCGTGCGGCGCGAAGGGGTCACCGAAGGCGCGCTGCTGCTGCAGAAGCTCGGACTGATCCGCTACACCCGGGGCCACGTGCAGGTGACCAACCGCAAAGGACTGGAGCAGCAGGCCTGCGAGTGCTACGGGGTGCTGCGAGACGCCTACCAGCGCCTGCTGCCGGTGGATGGCTGCAAACCGCGGCTGCTTCAAGCCGCCTGACCACGGAAGGGAGCACGACCATGACGAAAACCGACACCATCACCCGGCGCAAGGTCAGCAAGGTGATGCACGAGTTCAAGGAGGGTGATCTCAAGAGCAGCTCGGGCGCCAGGGTGCGCAGCCGCAAACAGGCGATCGCGATCGCGCTGTCCGAGGCGCGCGATGCGGGGGGCCGGGTGCCCGCCCCACCGAAGAAGGCCTCTCGCAAGGCCTCCTGAGGCGGACACCGGCGAGGCGGCGTTTACTGGCCGGTGCCGCTGCCGGGCGTGCCGCCCGGGGTGGTGCCGGTGCCGGGTGCGGCGGGCGCCTCGGGCTGGACCGGCGGCACGACCTGCACCGGCGGATTGGCCGGGGTCGCGGGCGTGACGGGGGAACGGTTGGGGTCGTTCGGGCGTTCGATGCTGTCGCTGCGCGGCGGCAGATCGTCGGACCGGTTGCGGTCGCAGGCGGTCAGGGCCACCAGGGGCACCGAGGCGGCGGCAACGACGATCCAGCGGCGGACGGCGGGGGTGAAGACGGTGGGCATGGCAGGTTCCTCCGGGTTGCACCAACGAACTGTTGGATGCCATCGGGGGGCAATTGCGGTGCCCACCGGCCCGTGGCGCTCAGGGCTGCGAGATGCCCACCAGGGCGTCGGCCGTGGGCTGGATGTCGTCGACGGCGACCGCGAAGTCGCCCAGCGACACGATCCCGACAAGGCGCTTGTCGCTGTTCACGACCGGCAGCCGCCGCACCTGGCAGGTGCTCATCACGTTGGCGCCCTTTTCCACGGTGTCGTCCTCGTAACACCAGATCACGTCTTTCGTCATCACATCGCGCACCGCCGTGTTGCAGTCCTTGCCCTGGGCCACGGCGCGCACGGCGATGTCGCGGTCGGTCACCGTGCCGATCATGCGGTCGTTCTCGCCCACGGGCAGCATGCCGAAGCCTTCGTCCCGCATCAGGGCGGCGGCCTCCTTCAGCGTCGCGTCGGGGCTCACCACCTGCACGTCGGGGCTCATCACGTCTTTGAGTGTTTGCATCTTGATCTCCTGGTTGAGGTTGAAACACGGGTCCGGCGGACCCGCTCAGGCGCGGTCACGCAGCTCGGTGATGCCCACCTCTTCGGCGCAATGGCTGCAGCAAAAAATGCGGCCATTTTTCTCCACGCCATGCCCCATCACGCGCACGCCGCAGCGCTCACAGGCCGGCGCCAGCGCGAAGATGGCGCACTCGAAGCTGTCGAACACATGGGTCTGGCCCTGCATGACCACTTCAAACGACTTGTCGTAGTTGTTGCCACAGGTCTCGCATTTCGCCATGGTGTGCTCCCGGTGTGGGGTGGTTGGATCGTCCAGTGTGCGAAGCCACGGACGGGGGGTCTGTACGGTGCACCACAGAGGCGGCCCCGGAGGGACTGCGCGTGCCGCAGTCCGTTGCCGGCACATGGCTTGCCCGGTCAGGCCCTGTCCACCCACCGAAGGAGGATCGAGTTGTCCACCCATCAACCACCCCCCGACCAGGCCCTGGCCGACTACCCCAAGGACTATTCCGACCCGGAGCTCGCCGCCTACACGGAAGAGAAAGCACAGGACATCCTGGAGGATGTCATCGCGTACATGCCCATCGTCCTGCCTTGCATGGCGGTGCTGCAGATCTTCATGTTCGCGTTCGTGGCCGTGCTGCTGGGCTGACCCCCCTGCCCGACGAAGGCGGCCCGCCGTGAACCCCGTCAGAAGCCTCCTGGGCCGACTGGCCTTCCTGCTTCCGCGGGGGGTGAAGCCCTCCGCGGACGCGACGCACCCCCCTTCCGATGCACCGGGTCCGACCCGGACCCTGGCGCCGGGAAGCAACATTCCCACGCTCGACGACCTCGCCAGCTCGGTGGCGGGGGAGGAGGACCCCGGCGCCGCCCTGGACGCGCCCGCACCGCCACCGGGCCCGGCTGCGCCGGGAGCGGCTACCCGGCGCTGACCCCGTCGCGCCCGCCGGAGCGGCTCGTGGCATCCCCGCGGGACGTCAGCGCGATGTCCCACACCGCGAAGAACATGGCCGCGATCAGCGGGCCGATCACGAAGCCGTTGATGCCGAACACCGCCATGCCGCCCACCGTGGTCATCAGCACCACCCAGTCCGGCAGGCGCGTGTCCTGTCCCACCAGCAGCGGGCGCAGCAGGTTGTCCACCAGCCCGATGACGACGGTGCCCCAGGCCAGCAGGCCCAGACCGGCCGCGACGCGCCCGTCGATGAGCAGGAAGACCGCCATCGGCGCCCAGACCAGGGCCGCGCCGATGGCGGGCAGCAGCGACAGGAACATCATCAGCACCGTGCCCACCAAGGCTCCCGGCAGGCCCAGCACCCAGAACGCCAGGCCGCCCAGGCCGCCCTGCAGCAGGGCCACCAGCAGATTGCCCTTGACGGTGGCGCGGATGACCGCCTTGAACTTGTGGCGCAGCAGGCGCTTGTGGCGCGGGGCCAGCGGCAGCGAGTCGTTGAGCGTGACCGCCAGCTCGGCGCCGTCGCGCAGCAGGAAGAAGGCCACGTACAGCATGACGAACACGGCCGCCGCCCAGCGCATGGTGTGCTGCCCGTAGCTCAGCGCGCCGTCTGCGAGCAGCGGCCCCAGCTGCGCATAGAGCTCCTGCAGTTTGCGCTCGAGCAGCTGCTCGTTGCCGATGCCCAGCCGGTCCAGCAGCGCCGTCATCCCGGGCGGCAGGCGCTCGTACACCTGGTGCACCCACGCGGCGGGCCTGATCGCGCCGGAGCGGATGCCCTCGTACAAGGCATTGATCTCGCTCGTCAGCCCGGCCGCCACCAGCAGCAGCGGCAGCACCACGATCAGCAGCACCACGACCACCGTCAGCAGCGCGGCCAGCGAGCCGTTGCCCCGCAGCCGGCGCCGCAGCCAGCGCTGCATGGGGGCGAACAGCAGCGCGATGATCACCGCCCAGAGCAGCGCGCCATAGAACGGCGCCAGGATGACCGCGAGCGCCAGCGCGGTGAGCGCGAGCAGCACGCGCAGCATGCCGCGCTGCTCGCGCACCGGCGGCTCGCTCGCGGGCGGTGCAGGCGTTGCGGGCGGAGCACCGGTGGTGCGGGCCGCAGGGGCCGGTGGGGACAGGACATCGGTCATGGGCATGGGAATGGAGGGACGACGCGGTGGACCGGCAAGCTGGGCGCCCGCGGGCACGGGCCTTGCCCCCGTGCGGCCATCTCCACGCTGTCACCCACCGCCCTCCCCGACCGATGCACCGAGCGCCCCCGATGTCCCCCCGCCCCGCCCGGTTCCCCACCGTGCGCGGGGCATGGCTTCCTGGCCTGCTCGCCGGCACCGTGTCGGGGCTGGTGCTGGCCTGGCGCGGCCACACCGACGCGGGAAGCGCCGCCGCACCGATCAATGCCGTCAGCCACTGGTTCTGGCCGCAGGAGGCGCTGCGGCGCGACGACCTGTCGTGGCGGCACACGGCCAGCGGCAGCGCGGTGCACCTGGGCTCGTCCTTCTTCTGGGCACTCATCTACAGCGGGCTGCGCCGCCAGCGCCGGCGGCCCACGCCCGCCAACGCCGCGCTCGACGCCGTGGCCCTGACCGCCGTGGCCGCGCTGGTGGACTACCGGCTGGTGCCGCAGAGGCTGAACCCGGGGTTCGAACAGCGCCTGAGCCGGCCCAGCCTGGGCCTGGTGTATGCGGGCTTCGCGCTGGGGCTGGCGCTCGGCGGCCTGCGGCGGCGGCGCCACCGCTGAGCGCACCCGCCGCCGGCCGCCCCGGGCACGCCGTTTGCCATGGGGCCGCATGAACAAGCCGCCTCCCCCCGCCGCCCGCACCGCCCCGGGCGTGCGCAAGCCCCGCGCCAACCGCAGCGACGATCCGCCCGCCGCCGCATCGGTCTCGGTGGACCTGCCGGACGGACAGGCGGGCAACCGCACCGCGCCCGGCGACAGCGCCCGCGGAGACGCTCCGCCCGACGACGGCAACGACAACCTGCGGCTGCCCCACGAGCGCGACGAATCGATCAGCGGTGCCACCGCCGCCGAACCGGACCCGGTGATGACCCAGGCGGCGCGCGACCTGGCGTCCGGCCAGGTGGACACCGACATGCGCGCCACGCCAGGGCTGGACGCGGAACGGCGCGAACACCTCACGAAGCGGCGGCCTTGAGCAGCCATGGTTCCGGACGTCCGGCCCGCCGTCGGCCTGCCTTTGGCGGGTCTTCCTGTGCCGGCCCGTGGGCCTGATGCATACTTTTTCGCCCTGCCCCGCGCTCCGACGCCCCTCTGCGCATGCCCACCACCATCCGTTCCCGGCTGCTGCTGCTGATGCTGGCGGTGCTGCTGCCTGCCATCGCGGCCGCACTGATCGTCATCGCACGCACTTACCAGAGCGAACGCGAGGCGGTTCACCGCGGGCTGCGTGACAATGCCAGCGCCGTGGCCCAGGTGCTGGACCGCGAGCTGACACGGCGCGCCGACATCGCGCGTGCCATGTCGAGCTCCTACATCCTGGCCGGCGAACCATTGGACGACCGGAACCTGCGCTTCCTGCACGGCTGGACCAGTGGCATCGTGCAGGACCTCGGGGGCTGGATCGAGCTGCGCAGCGCCACCGAGGTGCTGCTGGACACCCGCCTGCCCGCCCCGAGCCCGCCGCGACCCCTGCACCTTGCAGCCAGGGGTCTGGCGCTGGCACCGGTGGTGCGGCCGCTGGTGGCGGAACCACCGGACGGTGCGCTGCATGTGCAGGTGGTGCAGCCGGTCCAGCGGCAGGGTCGCACCGTGCTCAACCTCGTCATTGCGGTGCCTCAGGACACGCTGCAGCGCCTGATCGACCAGCAGGATCTGCCACCCGACTGGGTCGGCACCGTGCTCGATGACCATCACCGGGTGATGGCCCGCCACCCCGGCGGCGTGCGCTACGTGGGGCGGACGGCCTCGCCCGACATGGTGCGGCGGATACAGACGGAAAACGAGACCGTGGCGCCGTCCGTGTCGCTGGACGGGCAGAAGGTGCTCAGCAGCTTCAGCAAGACGCCCCAGGGCTGGAGTTACGTGGTGGCGGCGCCGCGCGACCACAACCCCATCTTCGACGAGCCGCCCCTGGCGGTGGTGCAGCTGGCCTCGGGCGCGCTGCTGCTGCTCGCGGTGGCCGTGGCGGCGGCCTCCTGGGTGGCGCGCGGCATTGCGCGGGCCACCGAATCGCTCAAGGCGGCGGCACAGTCGATGCGGGCCGGGGCGCCCGAACCTCCGGCCGCACGCACCGGCATCGTGGAGTTCGACGAGGTGGGCCAGACCATGAGCTGCACCGCCCAGGCCCTGGCCACCGCACGGGGCGACCTCGAGCGCAAGGTCGAAGAGGCGGTGGTGCGCACCCGGCTGGCCGAACAGCGCGTGTCGCAGGCCCAGCGCATCGCCGCGCTGGGGCGGCTCACGGGAGGGGTCGCGCACGACTTCAACAACCTGCTCGGCGTGGTCAGCAACAGCGCCCATCTGATCCGGCGCCACGTGGAGCAGCTGCCCGGGCTGCAGATGCCGCTGGAGGTGATCCAGCGCGCGGTGGAAATGGGCAGCCACCTGTCGCAGCAGCTGCTGCGCTTCGGCGGGCGCCAGGCGGTGAGCCCGCGCCCCGTGGAGCTGGGCCCCTACCTGGCCGACCTGCGCGAGATGCTTCAGATGGTGGCGCGCGAGAAGGTCACCGTCAGCGTGGACGTGGCGCCCGGCACCGAGCCTGTGAACGTCGACCCCAGCGAACTGGAGCTGGCCCTGATCAACCTCGCACTCAACGCCCGCGACGCCATCACGGACCGCGGCTGGCTGCGCGTGGAGGCGCGCACCGCCCTGACCGACGAGACCGAGGGGCTGCCTCCCGGCCGCTATGTGCTGCTGACGGTGAGCGACAACGGCGCCGGCATGGACGAAGCGCAGGCCGCCCAGGTGTTCGAGCCGTTTTTCACCACCAAGGGCGTCGGCCAGGGCACCGGTCTGGGCCTGAGCCAGGTGCACGGCTTCTGTCAGCAGGCGGGCGGCATGGCCGGCATGTCCAGCACGCCGGGCTTGGGCAGCACCGTCAGCATGGTGCTGCCGGCCGCCTCTGCCGGGACCGGCGCATCGGCCGACCACGCCCCCCTTCCCGCTCCCGCCCCGGTGCCGCAGCACGCGCTGGACGGCATGCGGGTGCTGCTGGTCGAAGACGGCAACGAACTGGCCACCGTCACCACGGTGCTGCTGGAGTCCTATGGCGCGCAGGTCCAGCGCGCGGGCAATGTGGAACAGGCACAGGCCCGCGTGCACGAGGACGCTTCGATACAGGTGGTGCTCAGCGACGTGGTGATGCCGGGCAAGCGCAACGGCGTGGACCTGGCGCGGCTGCTGCGCCGCTCCCACCCCGGGCTGCCGGTGGTGCTCATCAGCGGCTACAGCAACGCGCTGGCTGGGCTCGACGGCTTCACCGTGCTGCGCAAACCGGTGGACCCGGACGTGCTGGTGCGCACCCTGCTCGCCGCGCTCCGGCACGAACAGGCGCCGCCTGCACCGGCAGACGGCGCCTGAACACCGGGCGTGCAGCCCGGTGCGCGCTCAGCGCACCTTGCCGCGGCGGAACAGGTTGACGATGGCCAGCAGGATCACCGCGCCCAGCAACGACACACCCAGCGCACCGAGGCTGAACGTCCCGTCGTTGATGGTGGGCGAGCCGACCATGGGCGAGATCAGCCAGCCACCGATCATGGCACCCACGATGCCCACGACGACGTTGAGCAGGATGCCCTGCTGGCCGTCCGTTCGCATGAGCAGGCTGGCAACCCAACCGATCACACCGCCGACGATCAACCAGATGAGAAAGTTCATGATGCATCTCCAGAAGGTTCAGGGAGGCCTCTGCTGGCAAGGCGTGTGCCGCCTCCCGGGCCGCACGCCCGGGGGTCGGCGGCGGGAAGGGGCGGAGGACAGCAGCGCCATCAGCTGGCATTCGCTGTGTGTCAGGCCGCGGCGTGCGGGTGCCCGGCAGGCCCAGGGCCGTGTCAGCAGGGCGGCGGCGGTGTCCCCCCGCTCCAGCGCCGGCAGCAGGGCCAGCACGGCGGGGTGGATGTAGGCGCGCCGGCACACGGCCACGGTGTTGCCCAGGTGCCGGGCCACCGCCTCGAGCACGCTGGCCGGCCCTTCCGGGGGCGGGTCTTGGCCGGCCCGGCGGTTGCGTTCGGCGGCCGCCAGCAGCAGGGACAGCGCCTGCACGCTGGCGTGCCAGGTGCGAAAGCTCTTGGCGGTGGTGCGCGGCCCCCGGCCGTCGGGCGCAGCGGCGCCGGCCGAGAGCCAGTCGTTCACGGCCCCGGAGTCGATGGCGTGCACACTGCCGTCGGCGTCCTGGTAGGTGAACAGGGCCTGTCCGGGCAGGTCGCGGCAGCGCCGCACCATGGCGGCCACACGCGGGTCGGTCACACGCACCGTGTGGGCCACACCGCTCTTGCCCACATACCCCAGGCGCAGGGCCTCGCCCTCGCTGCGCACATGCCGGCGGCGCAGCGTGCTCAGCCCGTACGACCCGTTGTCGCGCGCGTAGGCGCTGTTGCCGATGCGCGCGGCGGTGGTATCGAGCAGGCGCACCAGCGTGGCCAGCACGCGGGCCCGGGTGGGCTCTTCACCATCCGCCAGCGCCCGCCGCACGCGCTGGCGGATGGCCGGCAGGCGCAGACCGAAGTCGCGCAGCTGGTCGAACTTGTGTTCGCCGCTCACCGCCAGCCACTGGGGGTGGTAGCGGTACTGCTTGCGCCCGCGCGCATCGCGCCCGGTGGCCTGCAGGTGCCCGCGCTCGTCGGCGCAGATCCACACCTTTTGCCAGGCCGGCGGGATGGCCAGGCGGCGGATGCGCTCCAGCACCCGGGGGTCGCGCACCGCGCGGCCCTGCGCGTCGCGGTAGGCCATGCCCCGGCCGCAGCGCCGCCGCGAGAGGCCCGGTTCGGTGTCGCTGCTGTGGCGCAGGCCGGCGACCGCCACCACCTCGGCCACCGCCGGTGGCGCGCTGGCGCCAGCGTCTGGAACCGGGGCGCGGACAGTGGGCGGCATGGCCGCCGGCAGCAAGGCGCGTGCCGCGCGGACCCCTCGTGTTCAGGGCGGCGGTGCGTGCTCGCCCGCCGCGCGCGTGGCGCTGTCGTCGTTGGCGGCGTATTCCTTGAGCCGGTTGTAGAGCGTCTTGAGGCTCACGCCCAGGGTGGCCGCGGTGCGTTCCTTGTGGTGGTGGAAGTGGCGCAGCGTGGCCAGGATCAGCTCGCGCTCGGCCTCGGCCATGGAGATGCCCACCGGCAGCACCACGGCGGGGGCACCGTCCAGGGTCGTCCCCGGGGAGGCCGACACCGGGGCCTGGACGCCGGACGACTCGCGGGCCGACGCACCGCCGGGCGTGGCCGCTGCGGACACCGGAGCGGCCACGGGCGCGGCCGGTGCCGGCTCGGCCGCCAGCTCCGCGGGGCGGCTGTCCGCGCCGTCCACTTCGGGCAGCCAGCGGGTGTCGATCACCGCGCCACGCGCCATGACATAGGCCCGCTGCACCACGTTGCGCAATTCGCGCACGTTGCCGGGCCAGCGGTAACGGCTCAGGTGGTCCAGCGCCTCGTCGCTGAAGCGCTTGTTCACGCCTTCCTTGGCCACCACCTGCTTGAGAAAGTGGTTGGCCAGCAGCGGCACGTCCGACAGCCGCTCGCGCAGGGGCGGCAGCTCGATCGGGAACACGTTGAGGCGGTAGAGCAGGTCTTCGCGCAGCTTGCCGTCGGCCACCGCCTGCAGCGGGTCGCGGTTGGTGGCGGCGATCACGCGCACGTCGGTTTCCAGCGCGGTGGTGGAGCCCACGCGCATGTAGCGCCCGGTCTCCAGCACGCGCAGCAGCTTGACCTGCAGCTCCAGCGGCATTTCGGTGATCTCGTCGAGGAACAGCGTGCCCCCGTTGGCCCGTTCGAAAAAGCCCTGGTGCTGCCGCTCGGCGCCGGTGAAGCTGCCCTTCTCGTGGCCGAAGATCTCGCTCTCGATCAGGTTGTGCGAGATGGCGCCGCAGTTGACCGCCAGAAAGGGCTGCTTGCGCCGGCGGGAGAGGTCGTGCACGGTCTGCGCCACCACCTCCTTGCCCGAGCCGCTTTCCCCGGTGACGAACACGGTGACCGCCGTCGCCGCCACGCGCGAGATCTGCTCGTACAGCCGGCGCATCGACGCCGAGGTGCCCCAGAGGTGGCCGAAGTGTCCGTCCTCGGACAGGGTGGCCGTCATGCTGGCCACCTCAGCCTGGAGCACCGCGGGCTTCATGAAACGCGAGAGCACACCTTCGAGCTGGCGCATGTTGATGGGTTTGACGAGGTAGTCGGCGGCTCCCAGGCGCAGCGCCTGGATGGACGTGTCCAGCGACGCATGGCCGGTGACCAGCACCACCTCGCAGCTGGCGGCGAAGGTGGGGTCGGTGAACAGGTCCATGCCGTTGCCATCGGGCAGCTGCAGGTCCAGCAGCAGGATGTCGGGCGACTGCAGCGCGATCTGCCGCCGCGCATCGCGAAGGGTGTGGGCCACGGCGACGGTGAAGGAATCGCGCGCGATCATGGCCCTCAGGGTCATGGCTGCGTCCGGGTCGTCTTCCACGATCAGGACGTGGCTGATGGCGGCACCGGCAGCGGGCTTGTTCATGGGTGTGAAGATCCTTCCTCTGAACAGATGTTTTTCTGATGGCGAAGGCGCCCTTGCAGGCGCCTGAGGCCGACGATTCTGCGGCAATGCTCCCCCTTCCGCTAAGACATTTTGTGACAGGGGTCACATTTGTAGAGCGCGGTGGCACCGGGTCGTGCGCTGTTGGCGATGGGCACGGCGTTTGCCAATCCGGTCGCAGACAGACCAGCCGGTCTGTCTTTCAAACCGACAGAAAGGACAGTGACATGACGCAGTACAACCAGGACCGCCAGCGCGGTCAGGAAGGTGCCCAGCAGGAGCAGTCCAGCGGGCAGCAGAACTGGAACCAGGGCGGGAGCAGCAACATGCCCGGCCAGCAACAGCACAACCAAGGTCAGTTCGGCAGCGGTCAGTACGGCGAGAACCAGTACGGCGACCGCGGTCAGCAAGGCGCCTCGGGAGGCTGGAGCCAACAGGGCAGCAATGCCTACGGCAATTCGTACGGCAACCAGGGGAACGACCGCGGTTACGGCGGCCAGCAGAGCCAGGGCCAGTACGGCGGCGGCCAGCAGTACGGTGGTGAACACGGTGGCTACGGCCAACGGGGCATGAACCAGGGCTTCGGCGACCAGCAGAACCAGGGCGGCTACATGGGCGGCCAACAGGGTGGCCATTACGGCGGCCAGGGCGGCTGGAGCCAGCAGCATGAGCAACGGGGCTTTGGCGGCGGCCAGTACGGTGGCAGCCAAGGCGGCGGCTTCCAGGGTGGCTATGGCGGCTACGGCAGCGGTGGCAATTACGGCAGCAGCGGCAACTACGGCGGCGGCAGCACCGGCGGCAGTGGTGGCAGCGGCCAGTGGGGCAGCCAGTCTTACGGCAACGACTACGGCAACCAGTCCCAGGGCGGCGGCAACCTCCAGCGTGGCGTGAGCGGCACCGCCCACAGCGGCCAGCACCAGGGCTTTGACCCCGATTACGAAGAGTGGCGCACCGAACAGCTGAACAACCTGGACAGCGACTACCGCGAATGGCGCAAGGACCGCACCAAGAAGTTCTCGGAAGAGTTCAACCAGTGGCGCAGCAGCCGCTCGGGCAGCTCCGGCGGTTCGAGCGGTTCGGGCAGCTCCAGTGGTTCGAGCGCCAGCGGCTCCGACTCCGGCAGCGGTTCGTCCAGCTCCGGCAGCAAGAGCAAATAAGCCCGTCCGAGGGCAGAAAGGAGGCGCCGATGGCGCCTCTTTTTTTTGCGTCTCTGAGACGGGTGGCGCACGCATCAGGCGGCGTAGCGGCGGCGCCGATCGACCGACTCCAGGCGCAGCATCTGGCGGTACTTGGTGACCGTGCGGCGCGCCACCACCAGGCCCTGTCGCGCAAGCTGGCGCGTGATCTCGGCGTCCGACAGCGGGGCCTCGGGGCGTTCCGCCTCGATGATGTCCTTGACCAGGCCGCGGATGGCGGTGCCGGAGCAGGCGCTGCCATTGGCGCTGACCATGGCGCGCGAGAAGAAGTACTTGAGTTCGAACACGCCGATGGGCGTGGCCATGTACTTGTTGTTGGTCACGCGCGAGACGGTGGACTCGTGGATGCCCACCTCCTCGGCGATTTCCTTCAGACCCAGCGGCTTCATGGCCATGGGGCCGTACTCGAAGAAGTGCACCTGGCGCCGCATGATGGCCTCCGCCACGTCCAGGATGGTGGAGAAGCGCTGCTCCACGTTGCGCAGCGTCCAGCGCGCTTCCTGCAGCTGGTCGGCCATCTCGGTGTTCTGCGGCGAGCGGTGCCGTTTGAAGAGCTCGGCGTACACCTGGTTGAGCCTCACCTTGGGCACCACGGCGGGATTGAGCTGTACCTTCCACTGGTTGTGCACGCGCCGCACGATCACGTCGGGCACCACGTAGTCCACCCGCGAGGAACCGAAGCGCCAGCCGGGCCGGGGGTCCAGCCGGCGGATGCGGTCACACACCTGCTCCACCAGCCCCACCGACTCGCCCAGGCGCTGGGCCAGGCCCTGCACGTCGCGCGCGGCCAGCTGGAGCAGGTGCTGCCCCACGATGCGCTGCGCCAGCTCGCGCGATACAGGGCAGCTCAGCTCCGGCAGCTGCAGGCGCAGGCACTCCCCCACGTCGCGCGCGCCCACACCGGCCGGGTCGAGCGACTGGACCACCGCCAGTGCCTGCTCCATGTCGGCCAGCGTGGCCGGCGGCTGCAGCGGCAGCAGTTCCACCAGTTCCTCCAGCGGGGTGCGCAGGTAACCGTCCTCGTCCAAAGAGTCGATGACCGCCTTCGCCAGCACCATCTCGCGTTCGGGCAGCACCAGCAGGTTGATCTGGCCGTGCAGGTGGCTGGCCAGCGTGGTGTCGGCCGCCATCAGGTCCAGCGCCGAGAGGTCGCCGTCGTCGCCGCGGCGCAGCGAGGCGCTGGCGTCGGCCTGCCACAGGTCGCGGTCGTTCTCGCCCTGGTAGGTCTCGTCCTCGGGAGGTGCCACCAGCTCGGCGGCGGGGGCTTCGAGCTGGTCGGGCAGGCGCTCGTCCGCCGCGGCCGCGGCCGTCTCGGGCAGCGCGTCGCCGTTGTCGTCGTTCTCCCCCTCGCCGTCTTCCAGAAAGGGGTTGCGGCCCATCAGGTCGCGCACCATGGCCGAAAAGTCCAGCGAGGAGAGCTGGAGCAGGCGCACGGCGTGCTGGAGTCGGGGGGAGAGGGTCTGGGTCTGCCGGTGATCGGCACGAAAGTCCATGGACAGCAAGTCGGGTCTCCTCAAGTTCGGTAACGAATGCCGGACCAACCGTGCGGATGGCCCTCCCTCCACGCACGACGCAACGACCATGCCGCGGACGGCTGCGGGCAACGTCTTGAAACACATTGCGCCAGGGTGCGCCGCTTGCCCCAATGAGGCTGCGGCACGGGGCCGTGCGCGCGGCAGACCGCTGCGGCCTCTTCGGGACCCGCCGCCGCCCATGCCCCCGCTGTCGGGCGGGGGGATCCGGTAGTTTTTGCCGCAATCCTTGCCGCGGTGTCCACCGCGACGGAGATGTTGCGAGGCCGGCGGGGAGGCCCACGGCACGGCGTTTGCCGCCGTTCGGAAACCGGCCAGCCGGCCGGCGCATTCCCCACACCCCCCACAGGAGACCCACCATGCCCACGAGCCGATCCTCGGAATCGACCAGTTCCGCGAGCCACCGTTCCACCACACACAGCACCTCGTCCAGCGCGTCGCGCGACGAAGTGCTGGACATGCTCAAAAAAGACCACCGCAACGTGAAGAAGGCCTACAAGGAGTTCACCAAGCTCGACCCGCTCGAGGACACCGAGCGCTGCGACGCCATCGTGCGGCAGGTGCTGGCCGACCTGCAGGTGCACACCACGCTGGAGGAAGAGTTCCTCTACCCCGCGGCCCGCGAGGCCGAGCCCAAGCTGATCGACGAGGCCGAGGTGGAGCACGAGTCGGCCAAGGCGCTGATCGAGCAGCTCGACCAGATGGAGGTCGGCGACGAAAAATTCAGCGCCCGCTTCACGGTGCTGTGCGAATACGTGGAGCACCACATCAAGGAAGAAGAAAAGGAGCTGTTCCCCAAACTCGAAAAGCTGCGCCTGGACTGGGCGACCCTGTCCGAGCAAATGCTGGCCCGGCGCGAGCAGCTGGAGCCGCCCCCCGATGCGATGGAGGACGGCGCGCCAGACGGCGGTGGCACGCGCAAGGGCTCGTCGTCGCAGCGCCCGGCCTGAACACCGCCGCCAGCGCAAAAAAGAAAGGGCCCCGGGGCCCTTTCTTCCTGTCTGACGCGCCGGCTCACACCTTGGGCGGATCGGTCTCGCGCTCGAAGTGGCGGTGGCGCGCCAGGGCCTCCAGAAAGCGGTCGGCCACCGCGTCGTCGCCATGCCCGGCCAGGAGCAGCCCGGGGTCGTCCTGCCCGTCGGGCAGCGTGAGCGGGATGTCCAGCCGCGCCAGCACGGCCTCGCCCTCGCCCACCAGCAGCAGCGTCTTGCAGTGACGGCTGGCCTCGCGCACGAAGTCCTGCCAGTGGGCGTCGCGCTCCATCTGCGCGCGCCCGGCCTGGTCGGCCAGCACCACCACGGCGTCCCACAGCACCGAGGGCGCGTTCTCCAGCGTGGCCTCGGCTTCCAGGCGTTTCCCCTCGGCCAGTGCCACCGGGCCCAGGCGGCTGCCCACGTACCGCGGCACGACGCCCGCGGCCAGCAGGCGCTGGCGCAACCCGTCCAGGTCGGTGCCGGCGCCGTCGGCCACCAGCATCGCCACGCGGCGGCCCCTGGCACCGTCCTCGCCCGGCCGCGCGAACAGCGACAGACCGGGCGAGGCCTCGACCTCGCTCTGCACCTGCCGGCCCAGCACCGGCGGCAGCGGCTCGGGCAGCGGCAGGCCCAGGCCGTCGGCCACCTGTTGCGCCAGGCTTTCGTCCACATTGCGCAGCTGGGCCAGCACGCGCTGGCGCACCGCCGGCACCGTGACCTTGGACAGCTCGAAGCGGAACGCGCCCACGATGTGGCGCTGCTCCACCTCCGTCTGGCTGCGCCAGAACAGGCTGGCCTGCGAGTAGTGATCGGCGAACTTCTCCGGCTTGCCGCGCACCTTGTCCTCCTGCATCGGCTCGTTCACCGACACGAAGCCCATGCGGCCGGCCTGGAACGGGCAGCCCCCGCCCAGCGAGTTGGGTTCGTAGGCCACGCGGCCGCGGTGGATGGCCTGGCGGTGCATGCCGTCGCGCTGGTTGTTGTGCACCGGCGAGACCGGCGCGTTGATCGGGATTTCGTGGAAGTTGGGCCCGCCCAGGCGCGAGAGCTGCGTGTCCACGTAGCTGTGGATGCGCCCCTGCAGCAGCGGGTCGTTGCTGAAGTCGATGCCCGGCACCACATGCGCGGTGCAGAAGGCCACCTGCTCGGTCTCCGCGAAGAAGTTGTCGGGGTTGCGGTTGAGCACCATGCGGCCGACCACCTGCAACGGCACCATTTCCTCCGGCACCAGCTTGGTCGGGTCCAGGATGTCGAAGCTGAACTGCTCGGCCAGTTCCTCGGTGATCACCTGCAGCGCCAGCTCGTACTCGGGGCAGCAGCCCGACTCGATCGATTCCCAGAGGTCGCGCCGGTGGAAGTCCGGGTCGGCGCCATTGATCCGCACCGCCTCGTCCCACACCAGCGAATGCGTGCCCGCCTTGGGCAGCCAGTGGAACTTGACGAACACCGACGCCCCCTCCGCGTTGACCAGGCGGTAGGTGTTCACGCCGAAGCCCTGCATGGTTCGGTAGCTGCGCGGGATGGCGCGGTCGCTCATGACCCACATCAGCATGTGGGTGGACTCGGGCATGAGCGAGACGAAGTCCCAGAAAGTGTCGTGCGCACTCGCCGCCTGCGGCATGGCGTGGTGCGGCTCCGGCTTGAGGGCATGCACCAGGTCCGGGAACTTCATCGCGTCCTGGATGAAGAAGACCGGGATGTTGTTGCCCACCAGGTCCCAGTTGCCTTCGTCGGTGTAGAACTTGACGGCGAAACCGCGCACGTCGCGCACCGCATCGGCCGAACCGCGTTCGCCCGCCACGGTGGAAAAGCGCACGAACACCGGCGTGCGTTTGCCCGCATGCGCAAACGGCGCGGCGCGGGTCAGGTCGGTCAGCGCCTCGTAGCATTCGAAAAAGCCGTGCGCGGCCGACCCACGCGCGTGCACCACGCGCTCGGGGATGCGCTCGTGGTCGAAGTGGGTGATCTTCTCCCGCAGGATGAAGTCCTCCAGCAGGGTCGGACCGCGCAGACCGGCCTTGAGCGAGTTCTGGTTGTCGGCCACCGCCACGCCCTGGTTGGTGGTCAGCGCACGGTCGGTGGCGTCCACCCGCACGCGGTCCAGCGGGCCGCTCAGGGGGTCCTGCCCCGGACGCACGCCGCCGTCACCCAGTTTGTCGGAGGCCACCGTCTCCTGCACCGTGCTGGCGGTGGCCAGGTCGTCGGTCATGGGCCTCAGGGCCGGCCCCCCCTCGCCCGCGGCCTGCGCGGGCATGCGGCCGAACTCGGTGTCCTTGATGGGATTGAACGGGACCGCCGCGGCCAGCGCCTGCGCGCCATCGGCCTGCGAGAGCATGCGGGTCTGCGAAGGGTTGAGTGCGGCGGCGGCCGGGGCCGGGTTGGACGGGCCGGACACGGAGGCGGCCGGGCCCTTGCGGGACTTGGCCGCGGCCTTGGCCTTCGGCCCGGCGGGCGGCGGTGTGGCGTCTGAGGACTTGCTCATGGACATGCTCCTGTGTGGGAAATGCGGTGGGGTGACGGGACACGGACACCCGGAGGTGCCCGCACCGCGCCGATAGCGCGGACACACCCGTTGGCAAGCGCCGCGCCCGCTGGCGGGCCCGCTCAGGCATGGCACTCAGCCACAGGGATCGCCTTCGGGGTCATCCCCCGGGTCCACGAAGGGCAGCAGCGCCGCCACCGGCGCGGCGATCACGGCCAGCGCCGCGGCGGCGGCCGCACGCTTGCTCAGCGCCCGGCCGTCCAGACCCACCTGCGGGCGCCCCAGCGAGCCGGTCACCAGCACCGGCGCCCGCACCGCGAACAGCGAAAAATCCTTGGGCCGGACGCGCGCGCGCAGCGCCAGGGCCTCGTTGCGCAGATCCACCTGGCCGTCCAGGCGCAGGGTGCTGTCGGAGTTGTCCAGCACCCCGCGCTGCACCACCGCCACGCCCTCGCGCACCACCATGTCGACCCGGGCGCAGCGCAGGGCCAGCGGCGCATCGCCGCGCACCAGCACGCCCAGGGCCTGCGCCAGGTCGACCCCGGCCGCTTCGGTGACGAGGTGCGAGATCGTGCCCTCCTTCAGCTGCAGCGCGGCGCTGCCCTGCAGACTGCCCAGGATCTGCGCGGTGGACCGGCCCTGGCCGCGCAGGTTGAACTGGCCGCCCAGCACCCCGGTGAGGTAGGACTGCACTGGCTGGGGGCCGTCCTGCTGGCCGCGCGCGCGGGTGTTGCGCCGCTCGCGCCGCAGCGCGGCACCGTCGCCCGGTGGTGGCGCCGCGCCGGGCGCCCTGAATGCGCGCACCCAGCCGGCCATGTCCAGGCCGCTCACCCGCAGCGCCAGCTCCCAGCGGGCGGGCTCGCCGCGCCCGTCCAGCGTGGTGCTGCCGGCCACCTGCCCCCCGGCCACACCGGCCTGCAGGTTCTGCAGCTGCAGCACGCCCCCCTGCAGCAACACGCGGCTGCGCACGGCGCGCAGCGGGGCCAGCGACCGGCTGCCCAGGTCCAGCGATTCGATGGCCACCTCCACGTCGGCGTCCATCACGCGCAGCGACGGCAGGTCGAAGCGGCGCTGGGGCAGCACGCGGCCGGGCTCCGGCGCGGGCGCCGGCTCGGCGGTGCTGCCGCGCCCTTCACCCCGGGTGCCCACCGCGGGACCGAGGTCGGCCAGCAGCAGGCGCCGGCCGGTGAGCCGGCCGCTCAGGCGGCGCGGCTGCGCACGGGTGTCGAAGCGGAATTCGCCACCCAGCTCGCTCTGGCCGATCACCGCGCTGTCCGCGCGCAGGCCCCAGACGCCGTCGTCGTGCGCCAGCCGGCCCTGCAGCTGGAAGGCCGGCGTGCGCGGCAGCGTGACCCCCAGGGGCTGTCCCACCGCTGCCAGCGAGGGCCCGGAGAAACGCAGGGCGCCGTCGAGCCGGCGCGCACTCAGCAGGCTGGCGGCCTGGCCGTCGAACAGCAGTTGCGCGGCCCCCGCCCGGCCTTCCACCCGCAGTTGCACCGGTTCGGCGGTGTCGTCGTCCAGCAGCAGCAAGGCGCCCTGCATGCGCACCGCCAGCGCCAGCGGCAGGCGCTGCCAGCGGCCGGTGATGTCGGCCCGGTACCCGCCGGGGGCGGGGCTGTCGGCCGGGGCGCCGCGCCCGTCGCCCTCGCCGCCTGACAGCCTGATGTCCAGCTGCGTCTGCAGCGGCGCATCGTCCAGGCGCACATGCCCCGCGTCCACCTGCAGGCGTCCGAACTGGGGCCGGGGGGCGGGTTCTCCCGCCGCCGACTCGCCGTCGCCGCCCCGACCCAGGGCCCAGCTGGCGCGTCCGTCGGCCAGGCGCAGCAGCTGCAAGTCCAGGGTCTGCGCGGTCAGGGCCTGCACGCGCAGTGGCTGGTCCCGGGCCCACCAGCGCCACAGATCACCCCAGCGCCAGTCCAGCCGCGCAGCCTCGGCCTGCAGCAGGTGGGGCGCCGGCACCTCCTGCGCGGCCCCGACTTTGATGCGCCCCACCTCCAGCCGCGGCGCCCCCAGCATGCGCAGATGGAAGCGCCCCTCCAGCTGCACCGGCACGCGGGCCACCTTTTCGATCTGGCGCTGCAGCGGTCCGCGCAATGCGGACCAGCCCGTGGCTTCGCCCCAGACCAGCCCCAGCACCAGCAGCACCACGAAGGCCCCCAGACCCAGCCAGACCCTGCGCAGCGCCGGCCGCCGGGGCGGCTGCGGTGGGTGGGTGCCGGCCGGGGCGGTGCTCATGGGACGGCGCTAGGGGTGTTCGGTGCGCGGCGTCGGCTCCTCGTCCAGCGCCTGCGCGGCCTCGGTCTGCTCGGCCGCCCACTCGCGCGGTTCGCCCGCGCGCATCAGGTCGGTCTGCTGCTGGAGCATCTGCCGCCCCAGTTCTGCGCGTTTTTCCGGACCGAGCAACAGCATCACCTTGGGAAACAGGTGGTCCTCTTCCTCCTCGTGGTGGTGTTCGGTCTGTTCCAGCAGCACCTTGCACTTGGGGGTGAAGGTGCAGTCCACGGGGTCGAGCGCCAGCAGGTCGGCCAGCAGGCGCTTGAGCGAGAGGTGTTCCTCCAGCGATTCGAGCAGGATGTCCTCGGTGCGTTCGGCGCGCACCGCCGGATAGAACAGCATCTCCTCGGCAGCGATGTGCACGGCCAGCTCGTCGGCGGCCTTGAGCAGTCGCCGCGTGCGTTCGGGCGGGGCAGCCTCCTCCACCACCAGGGACAGCAGGGCTTCCAGCCGGCGGTGCTGGTTGACCAGCAGGGTCACGGCTTCGGTCGGGTCCGGGGTGACGGCCGCGGCAACGGAACTGGTGGCGTTCATGCTGGGCTCACCGGAAGATGTCGGTGCCGCGGTTGTCCTGCCAGTGGCGGGCCAGGTAGTCGGCGTCCTCGTCGTTGCGCGGGTTCACGCCCATGACGATGCCGCCCTCGCGCAGGCCACTTTCGTAGCGCTTGACGCGCTCCTCCGGGATGCCCCAGCCGACCATGGCACCGATCAGACCGCCGGCCGCGCCACCCGCGCCGGCACCGGCCAGCGCCGCCGCCACCGGTCCGGCCACCACCAGCCCCAGTCCGGGTACCGCCAGGCTGGTGCCCACGGCCGCCACAGCGGCGGCGATGGCGCCCACGGTGCCGCCAATGCCCGCGCCGATGCCGGCGCCTTCGGCGGCCTTGGTACCGGTTTCAATGCCAGTGCCCGTGCCAGTGCCGGTGGCACCACTGGCGTCGCTGCCGAACTGGCGCCGGCGCGTCTCGTCGGACATGAGGAGGTTCACGTCGTCGCGGCTGTAGCCGCGGTCCAGCACGCCCTGGTAGGCGCGCTCGGCGCTGTCGCGGTCGGGAAACAAGCCGGTCATTACGCGGGAAGGGGTGGCCATGGTGTTGCTCCTGAAAAAAGGTAGAAGTGAAAGGAGCCCGGTGCGCGGCAAACGCCATGCCCGGCCGGCGCGTCAGGGGCCGGTGCGGGCGGCCAGCTCGGCGTCGCTGTGGCCGTCCCCCACCGGATCGGCCGACTCGTCTTCGTGCGTGCGACCGGCTGGCCGGACCGGGCCCGGGCGCGGCCCGGGTGGTGCCACCGCGCGCTGTGCCTGCACCACGCGGTGCACCAGGTGCAGCTTGCGCAGCGCCGGGCGCGAGAGCACGAACGGATAGAAGTCCGCCAGGCCCATGCTGCGCGAGAGCTCGTTGAGCACGCCGGTCAGCTCCATCCATTCGTTGACGAGGTCGATGAAGGCCGACGGATCGGAAAGCGGCAGGCCGGCGTCGGGCGCTGCAGTGCCCTCCGGCGCGGCCTCGGGCACCAGGTCCGCGGTGCTCCAGCGTTCGTAGCTCAGTTCCACCTGGTTGCCGTCCACGCCGAAGCCGCGCGCGGTGTCCAGGGTGTCGACCAGGTGCAGGTAGTGGGCGAAGGTCTCGGCCCAGTCCTCCCAGGGGTGGCTGCTGGCGTAGGCGCTGACGTGGCGCGCCCCCCAGTCGGCCGGCGGGCCGCTGCCGTGGTGCTGCGCCAGTGCGGCGGCGTAGTCGGCGCGCTCGTCGCCGAACAGGTCGCGGAACGGCGCCAGCCACACGCTGCCGTCCACCAAGCGCTGCCAGTAGTAGTGGCCCACCTCGTGCCGCAGATGGCCCAGCAGGGTGCGGTAGGGCTCGTGCAGCGCGCTGCGGCGCTGCTCGCGCTCGGCGTCGTCCGCCTCGGCCACGTCCAGGGTGATGAGGCCGTCAGCGTGGCCGGTGATGACCGGCGCGCCGCCCTCGGGCTGGCGCAGCAGGTCGAAACCCAGGCCCAGCACCGGATCGACCCCGGCGGGCCAGGCCGGCAGACCCAGCGCGATGAGGATGGACAGCAGGCGGCGCTGTGCCGTGGCGATGCGGGCCACCCATTCGCGGTTCTGCTCGACCGCCAGGTCGGGCCAGGTCCGGGTGAGCCGGCAGCAGCGGCACAGCCCGCTTTCGCTGGTGTCGGTCTCGGGCAGCAGCCAGTTGCAGCCCACCGGGCCCGCCAGGTTGGCGCAGCGCCGGTAGCGCGGCGCGCCCCGGCGTGCGCCCACCACCCGCCACAGCGCACTCTGGCGCACCGGCTCCAGCGCCAGCAGGCGCGCGCTTTCCGGGTCGTAACCCAGGGCGGTCTTGCAGGCCAGACACTGGCTGTTGCGGAAAAAGACCGGCCTGCCGCAGCGGCAGTCGGTGGCGCGGGGCACCAGGGGTGGTGCAGGGTGGCGGGTGGGCATGGCGGTCAGTTCCTGGTGGGTGAGTGGCCCGCCACGGCGGCGGGCAACGGGCTGTCGTCTGGCGGGGTCTGGTGGGAGCCGCAGCGGTTGGCCCACACCCAGGTGAACTCCGCGCCCAGCAGGATGATCTGGGCCGACCAGTACACCCACAGCAGCAGCAGCACCAGCGACGCGGCCGCGCCGTAGGCCGAGGCCACACCGCTGTAGGCGATGTACAGGCCGATCAGCGACTTGCCCAGCGTGAACAGCACGGCCGTGATGAGCGCCCCCATCCACACATCCCGCCAGGCCACGCGCACCCGGGGCATCCACTTGAAGATCATCGCGAAGATGGCCGCGAGCAGCACCAGGCTGACCAGCGTGTTGATCAGTTGCAGCAGCAGCACGGCGCCTTCGCTGAACCACGGCGCCCACCAGCGGCCCAGCGCCGACAGCAGCGCACTGACCGTGAGCGACACCATGAGCAGGAAGCCCAGCCCCATCACCATGCCCAGCGAGAGCAGGCGGCGGCGCAGCCAGCCCCACCAGCCGGGCGCCCTGGGTTCTTCGGGCGCGCGCCAGATGCGGTCCAGCGACGACTGGAGCTGGGCGAACACCGTGGTCGCCCCCACCAGCAACATGCCCACGCCGGCCAGGGTGGCCAGGGCGCCCGCGCCGGGGCGGTTGACGCTGCCCAGCAGGTTCTCCACCACCCCGGCGCCGTCGCGGCCGAGCAGATCCGAGAGCTGGCCCATGATCTCGCCGCGCGCGGCCTCCTCGCCGAACACCAGGCCGGCCACGGCGATCACGATCAGCAGCAGGGGCGCCACCGAGAACAGGGTGTAGTAGGCCAGCGCCGCGCCCATGCCGGGCGCGTCGTCCTCCACCCAGGCGGAAACCGCATCCCAGGCCAGGCGCCAGACCGGCGGCCTCGACATGCCGGCCCCCTGTTCAGGAAGTGGAGGCCCGGCAGGCGCGGGTGGGCGGAAGGTGTGTGTGCATGGGCCGGACTCCCTGGGCGGACACGGCAGGAGCGCCGCCCAGCGCCGGAGCAAACAGCGTACCCGCACCTCGCACACCGGCAAAACTTGCCGCAAGACGGTGCGGCACGCCGCTTGCCATCCGCGTGCGCCCAGACCAACCACACAGGAGGACAAATTCCATGCCCGCTTCGGACATCCGCCCCGGCGCCGTGCACGCGCCCCTCGGCCTGCAAGCCCACATCCCTCCCATCCTCACCAGCCGCCCGGCCGTCGCGAGCCGCACGCAGGACCTGGTGGTCTTCTCCCACCTGCGCTGGGGGTTCATGTACCAGCGGCCGCAGCACCTCATGGCGCGGATGGCGCGGCGCGGCTGGCGCGTCTTCTTCGTCGAGGAGCCGCGGCCCACCGCGGGGGCCGCCCGGCTCGAATGCCACAGCCCGGAGCCCGGCGTGACGGTGGTGGTGCCCCACTCGCCCGTGGCGCCGGGCGGTTTTCACGACAAGCAGGTCGCCGTGCTCGCCCCCCTGCTGAGCCGCTACCTGGACGAACGGCAGGCCCTGGGCGGGGTGGCCTGGCTGGACACGCCCATGGCCCTGCACATCATGAAGACGGCGCAGCCGCGCGCGGTGGTCTACGACTGCATGGACGACCTGTCGACCTTCCTGGACGCATCGCGGGAACTGTTGCTGCGGGAGGCGGCGCTCATGAAGCAGGCCGACCTGGTGTTCACCAGCGGTCCGTCACTCTACGAAGCCAAGCGCCACCTGCACCCGCAGCTTCTGTGCCTGCCCAGCGCGGTCGACGGCGAACACTTCTCGCCCTCAAGGCTGCGCCCGGGCAGCCCGCACGCGCAGCGTGCCCGCGCGCTGCAGGGCCGGCTGCCGCACCCCCGGCTGGGCTTCTGCGGCGTCATCGACGAGCGGCTGGACCTCGACTTGCTGGCCCACCTGGCCCGTGCCCGGCCGCAGTGGCAGATCGTGATGGTCGGGCCGGTGCTCAGGATCGATCCCGGCACGCTGCCCAAGGCCCCCAATCTGCACTGGCTGGGCCTGCAGGCCTACTCCACCCTGCCCTACCTCATGGCCGGCTGGCATGTGTGCCTGATGCCCTTCGTGATCAACGCCTCCACCCGTTTCATCAACCCCACCAAGACCCTCGAGTACCTGGCCAGCGAGACGCCGGTGGTGAGCACCCCGGTGCACGACGTGGTGCAACTCTATGGCGACGTGGTGTCGGTGGCATCGACTCCCCAGGCCTTTGTCGAGGCCTGTCAGGCCTTGATGGACGAGGCACCGGCCGGGCACCTGCGCCGCGCCCATGCGGCGCTGCAGACGGTGCGCACCCGCTCCTGGGAGATCGCCGTCAACGTGGTGCACCGCTGGCTCCTCCGGGTGAGCGCCCCGCGGCAGACAGACCGGGACGGGGCCTTGCGGGCGGCGGTGCCGCCCGAACTGCTGGCTGCGCCTCAGCCCGAGGGACCGGGATGGGCGAACACCAGCCGCCCGATGTCGTAACCGAGGGCGGCGGCCATGTTCACCAGCCGCTGCCGTTCGGGCGCCGCCAGGCGCGGCGTGCGCGAGAGCAGCCACAGCCCGTCGCGCCCCGGGGAGCCGACCAGTGCCACGCGGTAATCGGACGCTGTCTCGTCCACATGGAGCACCCAGAGGTCGGCCCACACCCCGGGCAGCCAGCGCAGCCAGGCCGGGGCGAAGCTGATCTGCAGCCGGGCGCCACCGCCGCCCGCCACGGCGCGCCCCACGCCGTGGGCCTGGCGCACACGGCCCTGGCGATCGCAGCACTCATTGGTCACCAGCAGACCCGGGCCGTCGGATGCGCGCATGGGCGTGTAGTGGGCGCGGGGCTGGCCCTCGCAGGCACGTTCGTGGCGGGTGGGCAGACGGGCCTGTTCGTACCAGGTGCCGGCGTACCGCGCCAGGTCCAGCCGTGCCACCGTGGGCGGCCCGTCGG
Organism: Hydrogenophaga pseudoflava; assembly: GCF_031020795.1. Lineage (GTDB taxonomy): Bacteria > Pseudomonadota > Gammaproteobacteria > Burkholderiales > Burkholderiaceae_C > Hydrogenophaga > Hydrogenophaga pseudoflava_A. The sequence goes on along the minus strand of NZ_JAVHJP010000002.1, from coordinate 554,866 downwards.
CGGTGCGGGCGCTGCGGCGCGACAGCGCCTGTTCGAGCAGCGGCAGCAACAGCGCCAGCGCGGTGGCGGCGGTGGACGGGCTCACGCGGTGGCGCCAGCGCGGCGGCAGCATGGGCCAGGCCACGGGCATCAGCCCGAGCAGCAGGCCCGACCAGGTCGGGACCGTGGGAGCGCTGCCGGCAGACGGCGCCCGGCCGCGAAGGGCGGCAAGGCCGTGGCCGCTGCGGCGCAGCGCCCACCACAGGCCGGCTCCGGCGACCGCGGCGCCAGCGACCCGCCGGGCGATGAAGCCTGGCCCGGTGATCCGCTCCAGGTGCTCGCGCAGCCGCCGTGCGTGGGCGCGCACCCGCGCATCGCGCGCGACCAGCGCCTGCTCGGCCAGAGCGATGCGGTGGTCCAGCCCGGCCGCTGTCTCCCGCATGGCGGAGGAACGCGGCGAAGCGGTGGTGGCGGGGGCGGCCATGCCCGCGCTCAGCGTGTGAGCCGGGCCACCAGCACGCCCACGGCCAGCGCGACACCGACACAGGCCAGCGGGTGTTCACGGACGCTGGTGCGCAGGGCGTCGAGCCAGGCGTCGGACATTTCGCGCAGCTCGTCGGCGCCCTCGCCCAGCATGTCGCCCGCGGACGACCACTGCTCCTGCAACCGCTCGGCATGCGGCGCGGCCTGCTCGGCCAGGTGGTTGATGGTGTGGTGGGCCCCTTCGGCCAGGCTCTGCACCAGCTCGGGCGCGCTGCGTTGGGTGGATGGGTGGGCGGTGGTGATCATGGGGGCTCCTCGATGTGGACAGGGACGGACAGGAGGGTGAAGGCCCGGGGCCGGTGGCAATCGCCGTGCCGTGCCAGACCGGGCCTGGCGTCAGGGCGCGCGCTGCGGCGGACCGTCGGCGCCGGCCCAGGGGCGCAGCGCCGCGGGCACGCGCAGGTCGCGCGGCACCTGCAGGCCCTCGCGCGCGGCGCCCGTCATGCGCGCCGCAGACTGGGGAAAACCGCTGCGATCGCGGTAGTCGGCCACCGGCATTGGACGCCCGCGGCCCAGGGCGCGGGCGCAGGCCGCATCCACCAGGGCCAGCGCGGCCACCGCGCCCAGCGTGGCCACCGCGGTGCCCGTGGCCGCGCCGCGCCGGTTCCGCGCCACCTGGGACAGCGCCACCATCTCCAGCGCGCCGGCACCCGCACGCAGCCACAGCCAGTGTGCCGGCCGGGCGCTGCGCAACACCGCCACACCGGTGGCCAGATCGCGCGCGCCGCAGACCGCCACTCCAGGGCCGGGCACGCCCAGCGTACGCGCCACACGGCGCGCGGCCAGCAGTTTGAACAGCCCCAGGCCGACGCCCAGCCAGCCCAGCGGTGTGGTCAGCTCGCGCGCCTGGCGCGGAGACGGAAAGGGATTGCGCAGCGGTGGACGGTTCATGGCGGGCTCCGGAGGGGTTGGGTGGGCCGGCGCGGCCCGGATCAGGGCTTGAGCACCACCTTCACGCAGCCTTCGTGCCGGTCGCGGAAGGTCTTGTAGAGCGCCGGGCCGTGTTCCAGGCTGGCGCTGTGGGTGACGACGAAGGACGGATCGATCTGCCCTTCCTCGATGCGGCGCAGCAGGTCGGCCGTCCAGCGCGGCACATGGGTCTGGCCGGTCCGCACCGTCAGGCCCTTGTTCATGAGGGCGCCAAACGGCAGCTTGTCCACCACACCGCCGTAGACGCCGGGGACGGACAGCACGCCGCCGGGCCGGCAGACATAAATCATCTCGCGCAGCACATGGGGCCGGTCGGTGCCCAGCAGCGCGGCCTGCTTGGCGCGGTCCACCATGGAGTCGAGCGAGCGGGTGGCGTGCGCTTCCATGCCGACGGCGTCGATGCATTTTTCCGGCCCCTGGCCGTGCGTGAGCTCGTTCAGGCGGTCCAGCACGCTGTCCTCGTCGAAGTCGATGGTGACCGCGCCCCCGGCCCGCGCCATGGCCAGGCGTTCGGGCACGTTGTCGATGCACACGACCTGGCGCGCCCCCAGCAGCACGGCGCTGCGGATGGCGAACTGCCCCACCGGGCCGCCGCCCCACACCGCCACGGTGTCCCCGGGCTCGATGTCGCAGGCCATGGCGGCCTGCCAGCCGGTGGGGAAGATGTCGCCAAGGAAGAGCACCTGCTCGTCGCTCAGGCGGTCGGGCACCTTGATGGGCCCGCAGTCGGCAAAGGGCACGCGCACGTATTCGGCCTGCCCGCCGGCATAGCCGCCGGTGAGGTGGGTGTAGCCGTACAGGCCCGCCCCGCCGTGGCCGAAGGCCTTGTCGGCCAGGGCCTTGTTGCGGTTGCTGCGCTCGCACAGCGAAAAAAAGCCGCGCCGGCACTGGGCGCACTCACCGCAGCAGATGGTGAACGGCACGACGACGCGGTCGCCCACCTGGAGCGTGCGGTTGCCGGGCCCGACCTCGACCACCTCGCCCATGAATTCATGGCCGAGGATGTCGCCGGCCTTCATGCCGGGCATGACCCCGTTGTAGAGGTGCAGGTCGGAGCCGCAGATGGCGCAGCTGCTGACCTTGACGATGGCGTCGCGGGGGGCTTCGATCTGGGGGTCCGGCACATGGTCGCAACGCACATCGTGCTTGCCGTGCCATCGGAGGGCGCGCATGGGAGGGTCCTTTGCAGCAAAAGTTGCCGGGGGCGGCCGGGTCAGGCCGGGGGCTCGGAGAGGAAGATCTCCACCCGCCGGTTGGCGGCGCGGCCGCTGACGGTGTCGTTGCTGGCCACGGGTTCGCGGGCCCCATGCCCGATCACGCGCAGCTGCGAGCTGCTCACGCCACGGGCGACCAGGTAGTCGCCCACCGCCTGTGCGCGGGCCTGCGAGAGGCGGTCGTTGACCATGTCGCCACCGGTGCTGTCGGTGTGGCCGACCACGGTGACGCGCATGGCGGGGTCGATGCTGCGCCCGACGCCGTCGAGCACCGGGCGCATCTGCGGCCGGATGACCGCACTGCCCGAATCGAAGGAGACGTCCGTGGGCACGCTCACGAGCAGCTGGTTGTCGTTGGTGCGCTCCACAGCGACGCCGCTGCCGGCCGCGGCCTGGGCCAGCGCCGCCTGCTTGTCCTGCATGCGCTTGCTCCACAGGTTGCCGGCCACGGCACCGACGGCGCCTCCAATGATGGCGCCACGACCCGCATTGCCGCCGGTCACGCCACCCAGCACGGCACCGGCCACTGCGCCGGCGCCAGCGCCCTTGGCGGTGGCGGACTCGCGTTCGCTCATGTTGGCGCAGCCGGCGGCGGCCAGGGCACTCGCCAGCAGCAGCACGGCCGGGGTGCGCGGGCTGCGCAGGGCCCGTGGAAACGTGGATGAGAAGGTGGTCAGTCTCATGGGTTGCTCCTGAAAAAAGTCGATCGACACGGGCGTCGCGGCGGATATGCAGCAGCGCCGGTGCATGGGCCGGAGCCGGGCACATCGCATGCCCGATGGGGGTGCGCGACTTGCCGTCCGGAGGGGCCGGCGACGCATTCACCCACAGGAGACCGCCGTGCCGACCGTTTCAGAAGTGATGACCCCGGACCCTCAATCCGTGCCGCCCGAGGAGAGCCTGCGCGCCGCCGCCGAACTGATGCAGACCCTGGACATCGGGGTGCTGCCGGTGTGCGACGCCGGCACCCTGGTGGGCATGCTCACCGACCGCGACATCGCGGTGCGCAGCGTGGCCGGTGGCCTGGTGCCGGAGAGCACCTGCGTGGGCGACATCATGTCGCCCGACCTGGTCTTCTGCACCCCCGGGCAGGACATCGGCGAGGCAATGAAGCTGATGGGCGACAAACAGGTCCGGCGCCTGCCGGTGATCGACGATGACCGCCGCCTGGTGGGCATCGTCTCGCTGGCCGACCTGGCCTTGCGCCAGGGCGGCCACATCGACCAGGCCGTGCGCGACATTTCCGCGCCCGAGAGCCCGCGCGGCGAGCGCCCATGAGGCCCCTGCGCCAAGCCGGGCGGTGCTTCCGGCCACCCGACCCGATTGCGGCAACTTTTACCGGCGCTTCCGTTCCTCACTGCGGGTACTGGGATTCCCCGGTCGCCACACCGCAGGCACACCAACTGCCACGCACAGGGGCCCGCGCCGCAAGGCGTGGTTCCTCAACTCTGCATTCCAGGAGATTCACATGACCCAAGACGACATCGTCGATACCCTCAACGACCTCATTGAAACCTCGAAGGATGGCGAGTACGGTTTTCGCACCTCGGCCGAATACGCGAAGGCGCCGGAGATCAAGGACCTGTTCACGCGCCGCGCCGCCGAATGCGGCCAGGCCGCGGCCGAGCTGCAGACGCTGGTGCGCCAGTGCGGCGGCAAACCCGAGGACAGCGGCAGTGCCGCCGGCGCGGTGCACCGCGGCTGGGTCGCCGTCAAGGGGACGCTGGCCGGCTACAGCGACAAGGCCATTCTGGAAGAGACCGAACGCGGCGAAGACACCGCGCTGGCCAGCTACCGCAAGGCGCTGGAGAAGGCCCTGCCGCCCGATCTGCGCGCCGTGGTGGAGCGCCAGTACGAAGGTGCCAAGCGCAACCACGACCAGGTGCGCCAGTTGCGCAACATGGCCCGCGCCGCCACCTCCTGAGCGGGCCGACGGCCATCCGCTCCGATCAGGGCGCATGCCGCCTGAGCGCTGCCGGCCCGCGCCGGGCCGGCAGTGACCATCGCTTGCCGCAGCCATGGTCACCGCCGCGCTGATCCTCCTCGGGGCGGCCCTGCTGGCGCTGGCGCTGGTGGACCGCGCGGTGCGCCGCCTGCCTCTGACGCCGGCGCTGCTGTACCTGGCGGCGGGCTGGTGCGCGGGCGCCGGCCTGTCGGCGTTCAACGCGTCCCCTTCGCCGAAGATGCTGGAGGATCACCTGCCCGCGGTGGTTCTGGCCACCGAAGCGGCGGTGCTGCTGTCGCTGATGGCGGTGGGCCTTCGGTTGCGGGTGCCTCCTCGTCTGGCCCGTTGGCGTGTGGCCCTGTTGCTGGCCGGGCCGGGCATGGTGGCGACAGTCGCACTGGGCAGTGTGGCCGCGGCGATGGTGCTGGACCTGCCGTGGCCCGCGGCGCTGCTGCTGGCCGCGGTGCTGGCCCCCACCGATCCGGTGCTGGCCTCCGAGGTCCAGATCCGGTCCGAAGCCGACCGGGACGCGGTGCGCGTCTCCCTCACCGCCGAAGGCGGCCTCAACGACGGCAGTGCGCTGCCCGCCGTGATGCTCGGGCTCGGTTTGATGGGCCTGCACGAGCTGGGTGCGTGGGGTGGTCGCTGGGTGCTCATGGACATCGTCTGGGCCGTGGGCGGCGGCTTGGTGCTGGGCCTGTTGCTGGGCGCCGGCCTGGGACGGCTGCTGAGCCAGCGCGTGCGGCGCGGTGAGGGCCTGGCGCGCGACGAGTTGCTCTACGTGGGCACGGTGTTGCTCGGCTTCGGTCTGGCGCGCTGGCTGCATTGCTCCACGTTCGTGGTCGTGTTCGCCGCCGCCGCCGTGCTGCTTTCCGCGGACGAGGCCCCCTCCTCCGCCCCACCGGGGACGCGCTCGCTGGAGGACACCGACCTCGCCCAGCGCATGCAGGCCGTCGGTGCACGCATCGAACGGCTGGTGGAAGCCGCGACCGTCCTGGCGGTGGGCGTGGCCCTGCACAGCGTGCCCATCACCGCGCCCATGCTGGCGTTCGGCGTGCTGCTGGTGCTGGTGGTCCGCCCCCTGGCCGTGCTGGCGGTGGTACAGCGCCAGGGGCTGACGACTTCTCAGCGCCGTCTGCTGGCCTGGTTCGGCATCCGGGGTGTGGGCACGCTGTTCTATCTGGCCTACGCGCTGGAGCATGGCATCACCGGCGAACTGGCACAGCAGCTGACCGGCGCCGCGCTGGTGGCCATCTCCCTGTCGATCGTGCTGCATGGCGTGTCGTCCACGCCGCTCATGGAACGGTACCAGCGCAGGCGCGGGTCGTCTGCATGACGCTGGAAGCGGCGTCCTCGTGTCGTCACCGGTGTTCGTTGACGGGAGCGGCGCCCGGTGTGGGCGTTGCCGCCGCCGCGTCGCCGGCGTGCACCGGAGGGTCGGAGATCGGTCCCACGGCGCGGGGAGACAGATGGCGGCATGTCGCGGGAAGGAACAGCAGCGGCAGCAGGCGGCGCAGGCGCCACCACCCCCAGAAGGCGACGACCGCATTGAGCACCACCACCACCAGCAGCGCCAGCGACCAGTGCAGTCCCTGCTCCACCAGGCCCAGCGCAATGCCGGCCCACAGGGCCAGCAGGGCCGTCACCCCCAGCACCGCCACCGCCATCAGCAGGACCACGATCTGCACCAGCGCGTCGCCCGCGCGCTTGAGCTCCAGCACGAGCAGATCCAGACGGTCACTCAGCAGGCCTGGCAACTCGTCCCACAAGGCCCGCACGCTCTCCAGCAGGCCGCGGGGCGCTTCAACAGCCTGGGTGTCGTCCGCGGTAGGCGCAGCGGCAGAAGGGGATTCGGAATCGGTCGAGGGGTTCATGGCCGCCACGGGCAAACCGCATGCCCCGCCAGTGACCAGCAAGGCCTCCCGCATAATTCCCGCAACGCTGCCTCCGAAGATCCGGCGAACGGCCCGCTGCCGGTCTGCCGACCCTGGTTCAACCCAGGTCGGGATGCCTCAACCCATGAACCGACTTCTTCTGAAAACCGCCTTCTGGACCGCCGTGGCCATGGTGGGAGCCCTGTCGCTCGCGCCGGTGACGGAACTTCCCGCGCAAGTGTTCGACACATGGGACAAAGCCCAGCACGCGGGAGGCTTCCTGTTGCTGGCCCTCCTGGGGGGCCTCGCGTACCCGGGGCCGCGCGGCAAGGTCTTGATCGGCCTCCTGCTCTACGGTGCCCTGATCGAGGTGGCGCAGTCGGCCACCGGCTGGAGAAACGGCGATCTCCTCGACCTGCTGGCCGATGCCGTCGGGATCTGGCTGGGCGCCGTGGTTCTCGCAATCCCTCTGCCGTGGCCGCAGCGGTCCCGCCCACAATAGGCCATGTCCTCCACCCCCACGTTCACGCCGGAACTGCCCTGGCTGGAGCCGGGCGATCCGTTCCCGCCCGTGGAACGCGCCTGGGGCCCGAACGATCCCGCGCCGGGCCTGCTCGCGGCCGGGGGCGCATTGGACGTGGACACCCTTCTGCGGGCATACGGCCAGGGCATCTTCCCCTGGTACAGCGCAGGGCAGCCGATTCTCTGGTGGTGCACGGACCCGCGGATGGTGCTGCGCACGCAGCAGTTCAGACTCCACCGCTCGCTGCGCAAGACCCTGACCAGGCTGCTGCAGGAGCAGCGACTGGTCCTCCGGCTGGACCACGACTTCGAGCGGGTGATACGGGCCTGTGCGCACATGCCACGCAGGGGCCAGACGGGCACCTGGATCCTGCCGCCCATGATCCAGGCCTACCAGCAATTGCACGCAGCGGGCCACGCGCACAGTGTGGAGGCCTGGATCGATGGTGAGCTCGCGGGCGGGCTCTACTGCGTCAATCTTGGCGCCATGGTGTTCGGGGAGTCCATGTTCAGCCGCCGCAGCGATGCTTCCAAGCTGGCGATGTGCGGACTGGTGGCGTTCTGCCTGGCCCACGGCATTCCCCTCATCGACTGCCAGCAGGACACCTCCCATCTGGCGTCGCTCGGAGCGACCCTGATGTCGCGCGCCGACTTCAGCCGGCATCTGCACAAGACCACGTCGCACAACGCACCGGTGTGGCGATTCGAGCCCGTATACTGGAATCACCTCATCACAGGCTCTGACGCACCAGCGTGACGCACCTGAAAGAACTTCCGCTGCAGGCGTTGCAGTTCTACGCCACAGCGCCCTACCCCTGCAGCTACCTGGCCGGTCGTCAGGCCCGCTCACAGGTGGCCACACCGAGTCACCTGATCCACAACGACGCCTATTCGAACCTCGTCACCATGGGGTTCCGGCGCAGCGGTGTGTTCACCTACCGACCACACTGCGACGGCTGCCAGGCCTGCATCCCGCTGCGCATTCCGGTGAACGAGTTCCGCCCCAGCCGCAGCCAGAAGCGCTGCAAGTCCCGGCACGGCCACCTCGAAACCCGCGTCCTCGGACTGTGCTTCGAACCTGAGCACTACCAGCTCTATCTGCGCTACCAGAACAGCCGCCACGCCGGCGGCGGCATGGACCAGGACAGCATCGACCAGTACAGCCAGTTCCTGCTTCAGAGCCGGGTCAACTCGCGGCTGGTGGAGTTTTACGAGCCGGCCCGGCCGGGCCACCCGGGCCGCCTGGTCATGGTGTCCATCGTCGACGTGCTCAACGACGGCCTCTCGGCCGTGTACACCTTCTACGAACCGTCGGACATTGGCGCCAGCTACGGCACCTACAGCATTCTCTGGCAGATCGAGCAGGCCCGTGAACTGGGGCTTTCACACATGTACCTGGGCTACTGGATCGAGCAAAGCCCGAAGATGAGTTACAAGGCGGCGTTTCGGCCCCACGAACTGCTCAGGGACGGTCGCTGGGTGACCGCCTCCTGATTTCATCTCGTAAAATATCCGCATATCGATTGCGGCCATGACAAAACGAAACGACTCCCTGCCCAGCACTCCCACGGTCCAGGTCATTGAACGGATGTTCAATCTGCTGGAAGTCCTCGCCTCCCGCGAAGAGCCGGTGTCGCTCAAGGAGATCAGTGAAAAGACGGGTCTGCACCCGTCGACCGCACACCGCATCCTCAACGACCTGACCATCGGGCGCTTCGTGGACCGCCCTGAGGCCGGCAGTTACAGGCTGGGCATGCGCCTGCTGGAGCTGGGCAACCTCGTGAAGGCCCGGCTGAGTGTCCGGGATGCCGCGCTGGCGCCGATGCGGGAGCTTCACAAGCTGATCCAGCAGCCGGTCAACCTCAGCGTCCGCCAGGGCGACGAAATCGTCTATGTGGAACGGGCCTACAGCGAACGCTCCGGAATGCAGGTGGTTCGCGCCATCGGCGGGCGTGCTCCACTGCACCTGACATCGGTAGGCAAACTGTTTCTGGCGGCCGACGAACCTCAACGGGTGCGGGCGTATGCCACCCGCACAGGCCTCGCCGGCAACACCCGCAACAGCCTGACGCAGCTGCCCAGCCTTGAACGGGAACTGCAGCAATGCCGCATGGCCGGCCTGGCCCGCGACAACGAGGAACTGGAACTGGGCGTGAGGTGCATGGCGGCCGGCATCTACGACGACCAGTGCCGCCTGGTCGCCGGCCTGTCGATTTCAGCACCGGCCGACCGCATCGATGAAAACTGGGTGCCGAAGCTGCGCTCCACCGCCGCAGAGATTTCGATTGCTCTGGGCTGCCCCAAAGGATTTGCCACTCAGCCGGTGGCCCGCTGATCCTCCCTTCCAATAAAAAACGGCCCGCTAGTGGCCGTTTTTTATTGTCTGCAATGCTGCCGACGCAGCATGTTCAGCCTTGCGGCCGCATCGCCTGGTGCATCGGCTGTGCTTCCACCCAACGACGCACGCGCTCGGCATCCTGAGCCCGGCCCAGCTTGCCGGTCGCATCCAGGAACACCATGATCAACTGGCGCCCGGCCACGCGGGCCTGCATCACGAGACAACGGCCCGCTTCCGAGATGTAGCCGGTCTTCTGAAGACCGATGTCCCAGTCGGGATCACGGATCAGGCGGTTGGAGTTGCGGAACTCCAGGGTCCGGTGCCCCAGTTCGAGCTGGTGGCTCGGGGAGGTCGAAAGGCTGCGGAGCAGCGGCCGCTGATAGGCCACCGACACCAGGGTTGCGAGGTCGCGCGCACTGGACTGGTTCAGACTGGACAAACCGGTCGGCTCCACGTAGCGGGTATCGCGCATGCCCAGTTCGCGCGCCTTGGCGTTCATCAGCCGGACAAACTGGTCGAGGCCGCCCGGATAGGTGCGCCCCAAGGCATGGGCTGCCCGGTTTTCACTCGACATGAGGGCCAGATGCATCAGCTCGAGACGAGTCAGCGTGGTCCCCACGGCCAGCCTGGAGCGGCTGCCTTTGACGGTGTCCACGTCATCGGACGTGATGGTGACCATCTCGTCAAGCGGCAGGTTGGCATCGGTGACCACCAGCCCGGTCATCAGCTTGGTGAGCGACGCGATCGGGAGGACCGCGGAATCGTTCTTGCTGAACAGCACTTCGTTGGTCTGCTGATCCACCACCAGCGCAACGCTCGAGTTGAGGTCCAGAGGATCAACGGCGGCCCGAAGCCCCATCTGATCTCCGATGGAGGAGCGTGGCTCCATCGCCACCGGGCGCACGGCGCTGCGCTGGAGCGCAACCAGGCGCACCGAGGACTGGGCGGCCCGTGCCTGCTTGGTTTCGCTGGATCTGCCAGACTTTGCCAGGCGACTGCTCTTGGCCAGCTTGCGCTTGCTGCCCCGGAGATCGGCCTGGGCCATGCGCACAGCCTTGGAACTCTGCTTGCCCTTGGCGGACAGTTCCTTTTTGCCACTTCGCGCGCTCTGCTTGGCGACGGTGGTCCGCTTGCTGCGTTCGGCGGACGATGCAGCGGCCTTGCTGCGGACCGATTTGTCGGTTTTGCTGGACGCAGCCTCCGCGGTCACCGGCAGTGCCAGAGACATCGACATCACCGCTGCTGCAACCAACTGCATCAGAGTGACAAATCGTACGCGGGACAACTTCATGGGCTCCACTCCAACGACCTCAACAAATGCCACGGAGTATAGGAGTATGTAAAAAAACTAGCAATATCAAATGCTTGTAACACACTCCTCAGCGAATCTCCAAACAACCGTGGAAAGGCACGGCTGTTCGGAGTCTTTGCCGAGGATTTCGTTACAAGTGGTTGATTCGCAATGCCTTATCCCTGTGCTGCAACCCGGTCAGCCTGGCTTTCCAGCTTGTTCAGGGCGCTCAGATAGGCCTTGGCGGAAGCCACCACGATGTCCGGATCGGCCCCCACACCGTTGACCACACGGCCACCGTGCTGCAACCGGACCGTCACCTCACCCTGGCTCTCGGTCGAGCCGCTGGTGATGGCGTTCACCGAGTACAGCACCAGTTCCGCACCGCTCTTCACGTGACTCTCGATGGCCTTGAGCGACGCATCGACAGGGCCATTTCCGTCCGAAGAGCCGTGTATTTCTTTGCCTTCCACGGTGAACACCACCTCGGCATGAGGGCGCTCACCTGTTTCGCTTCGCTGGGACAGCGACACCAGGCCGTAGCGCTCCTTCTCGGCCGTCACGCTTTCATCGCTGCACAGTGCCAGGATGTCCTCGTCAAAGATCTCGCTCTTGCGGTCGGCCAGTTCCTTGAAAGCGGCGAACGCGGTGTTGATCTCGCTTTCAGACGCCATCTCGATGCCCAGCTCCTGCAGGCGCTGCTTGAAGGCGTTGCGGCCGGAGAGCTTGCCGAGAACGATCTTGTTGGCGCTCCAGCCCACGTCTTCGGCGCGCATGATTTCGTAGGTGTCGCGGGCCTTGAGCACGCCGTCCTGGTGGATGCCCGAGGCGTGCGCGAAGGCATTGGCACCGACCACCGCCTTGTTGGGCTGCACCACGAAGCCGGTGGTCTGGCTGACCATGCGGCTGGCCGGCACGATCTGCGTCGCGTCCACGCCCACATCGAGGTTGAAGTAGTCGCGACGGGTCCTGACCGCCATCACGATCTCCTCCAGCGAGCAGTTGCCCGCGCGCTCGCCGAGACCGTTGATGGTGCATTCGACCTGGCGAGCTCCGCCGATCTTCACGCCGGCCAGCGAATTGGCCACCGCCATGCCCAGATCGTTGTGGCAATGCACGGACCAGATGGCCTTGTCCGAGTTGGGGATCTTTTCGCGCAGGGTGCGGATGAAGTTCCCGTAGAGCTCGGGCACCGCATAGCCCACCGTATCCGGGATGTTCAGTGTCGTCGCACCTTCGTTGATCACGGCTTCGAGCACGCGGCAGAGGAAGTCGATGTCGCTGCGGTAGCCGTCTTCCGGGCTGAACTCGATGTCCTCGACCAGGTTGCGCGCAAAGCGCACCGACTGCTTTGCCTGCTCGAACACCTGGTCCGGCGTCATGCGCAGCTTCTTTTCCATGTGCAACGGGCTGGTCGCGATGAAGGTGTGGATGCGGGCACGGTTGGCGCCCTTGAGCGCCTCGGCCGCGCGCGCAATGTCGCGGTCGTTGGCACGGGCCAGCGAGCACACCGTCGAATCCTTGATGGTGTTGGCGATGGCCTGCACACAATCGAAGTCGCCGTTGGAGCTGGCGGCAAAACCCGCTTCGATCACATCGACTTTCAGTCGCTCAAGCTGGCGTGCGATGCGCAGCTTTTCGTCCTTGGTCATGGACGCGCCAGGCGACTGCTCGCCATCGCGCAAGGTGGTGTCGAAAATGATCAACTTGTCGCTCATCTCAGTTCTCCGGTGTGTGGCCTCGTGGACCACTCTTGAAAAAACCCGCAGTTCCAAAACAAACGGCCCGCTGCGGGTGCAAACGGGCCGTTGTCGGAAATCACTCGCGCGTTACCAGACCTGCCCGTGCCGGACACCCAGTAGTAGCGAGAGGGAAATGCGATTCATGGCGATCAATGTAGCACAAAGACCCGAGCTGGCGCATAGAAGTAATCCATGACAGCGATCGGCCTCACGCACTACTCGTGCAGACCACGTTCGTCCGGCTCGTCGGTCGAGGTGCTGATCACGCTGGTGGGGCGGCCCTTGGCCTTGCGCCAGAAGTACATGGCATAGCCGGAGAGGCCATACAGGACGAACAGACCGAACAGCACCGTCGGCGGATGGATGTTGATCACTGCAATGCCCAGCGCCACCAGCACGATGGCCGCAAACGGAACGCTCCTCTTCAGACTTAGGTCCTTGAAGCTGTAGAACGGCACATTGGTCACCATGGTGAGGCCTGAGTACAGCGTGATCGCGAACATCGCCCACACAAGATCGGCCTTGACCAGTTCCAGTTCGTTGGCCAGCCATATGAACCCGGACACCAGCGCCGCAGCGGCCGGCGACGGAAGACCCTGGAAATAGCGCTTGTCGACCACGCCGGTATTGACATTGAAGCGCGCCAGTCGCAAAGCCGCACACGCGCAGTACACAAAGGCAGCGATCCATCCCCAGCGGCCGATGTCCCTGAGCACCCAGACGTACGCCACCAGCGCAGGCGCAGCGCCGAATGACACCATGTCGGACAGAGAGTCCATCTGCTCGCCGAAGGCGCTCTGCGTGTTGGTCATGCGAGCCACACGTCCGTCCAGGCTGTCCAGGACCATGGCCGCAAAAATCCCCACCGTCGCGAGATCGAAGCGGCCATTCATGGCCATCACGATCGCGTAGAACCCACCGAACAGGGCCGCGAGGGTGATCATGTTGGGCAGCATATAGATGCCCTTGGGGCGACGCGGGTTCTCCGCAACTGGTTCGAGAAGGGGGTCGGATCCGTCGTGCATGAGGAATGGGAGTCGGGCCGCAAGGGCATCAGCGACGCAGTGTAAGCCAGCGGCAAGCCCGCACAAACGGCAAAGGCCACCGAAGTGGCCTTTGCAGCGGTCGCCGAAGCGATCAGTTGCGGGTCTGGTCGACCAGCTTGTTCTTGGCGATCCAGGGCATCATGGCACGCAGCTGGCCACCCACCACTTCGATCTGGTGGTCGGCCGTGTTGCGGCGGCGGGCGGTCATGGACGGGTAGTTCAGGCGACCTTCCTGGATGAACATCTTGGCGTAGTCACCGTTCTGGATGCGCTTGAGGGCATTGCGCATGGCGGCACGCGAGGTCTCGTTCACCACCTCTGGCCCGGTCACGTACTCGCCGAACTCCGCGTTGTTGGAGATGGAGTAGTTCATATTGGCGATGCCACCTTCGTAGATCAGATCTACGATCAGCTTGAGTTCGTGCAGGCACTCGAAATAGGCCATTTCGGGCGCGTAGCCGGCTTCCACCAGGGTCTCGAAGCCCATCTTGATCAGCTCGACGGCACCACCGCACAGCACTGCCTGCTCGCCGAACAGGTCGGTCTCGGTCTCTTCCTTGAAGTTGGTCTCGATGATGCCGGCCTTGCCGCCACCGTTGGCCATGGCGTAGCTCAGGGCCAGGTCACGGGCCTTGCCCGACTTGTCCTGGTGCACGGCGACCAGGTGGGGCACGCCGCCACCCTGGGCGTAGGTAGAACGCACGGTGTGGCCCGGGGCCTTGGGGGCGACCATCCACACGTCCAGATCGGCGCGGGGCACGACCTGGTTGTAGTGCACATTGAAGCCGTGGGCGAAGGCAAGTGAGGCGCCGGACTTGATGTTGGGCTCGACGTTGTTCTTGTAGACCTCGGCGATTTGCTCATCGGGCAACAGGATCATGACCACGTCAGCGGCCTTCACGGCGTCGTTGACTTCCATCACGGTCAGGCCGGCCTTGCCGACCTTGTCCCAGGACGCGCCACCCTTGCGCAGGCCGACCACGACTTTCACGCCGCTGTCGTTCAGGTTCTGGGCATGGGCGTGGCCTTGCGAACCGTAGCCGATGATCGCGACGGTCTTGCCTTTGATCAGGCTCAGGTCACAGTCTTTGTCGTAGAAAACTTTCATGGTCATTCCTCTTTGGAGTGTTGGTTTGCCGTTCGCACACGAGCCCGTCGAAGGCCCTCGACAGGCCCAGCCCGAACGGCGGTTCGGCTGAGCCCGAAAAACCTCAGATCTTAAACGCGCAGGATGCGCTCGCCGCGTCCGATGCCGCACGAGCCGGTGCGCACCGTTTCCAGAATGGCGGAGCGGTCGATCGCTTCCAGGAACGCGTCGTTCTTGCCTTGGTCACCTGTCAGTTCGATGGTGTAGCTCTTCTCGGTCACATCGATGATGCGGCCTCGAAAGATGTCGGCCATGCGCTTCATCTCCTCGCGCTCCTTGCCCACCGCGCGCACCTTCACCAACATGAGCTCGCGCTCGGTGTAGGCGCCTTCGGTCAGGTCCACCACCTTCACCACTTCGATGAGGCGGTTCAGGTGCTTGGTGATTTGTTCAATGACATCGTCCGACCCGGTGGTCTGGATGGTCATGCGCGAGAGCGACGGGTCTTCCGTGGGAGCTACGGTGAGCGACTCGATGTTGTAGCCGCGGGCCGAGAACAGGCCGACGACGCGTGACAGAGCACCGGCTTCGTTTTCGAGCAGGACAGCAATGATGTGTTTCATGATGAAGATTCCTCTTTTCTGAGCCCTCCCCCGCGCACGGTAATGCGCAGGCTTGGCTGCAAATAGATTCGTCGGGGGATGCGGCCGGAGCAACTGGTGCTGACGCACCAACCGAC
Source organism: Hydrogenophaga pseudoflava (assembly GCF_031020795.1). Taxonomy (GTDB): domain Bacteria; phylum Pseudomonadota; class Gammaproteobacteria; order Burkholderiales; family Burkholderiaceae_C; genus Hydrogenophaga; species Hydrogenophaga pseudoflava_A. The sequence continues at coordinate 539,616 of NZ_JAVHJP010000002.1, read as the reverse complement.
TGGCACGCGCGGGTCAGAGCTCTTCGGAGCCCAGCAGCATTTCGGTGATGCCCTTGCCGGCTTCCACCATGGGCCAGACGTTCTCCGTCGGGTCGGTGCGCACGTCGATGAAGACACAACGGTCCTTGATGGAGCGTGCCTCCCGCAGTGCGGCTTCAACGTCTTGTGGACGTTCGACCAGGATGCCGACGTGACCATAGGCCTCGGCCAGCTTGACGAAGTTGGGCAGCGCGTCCATGTAGCTGTGGCTGTAGCGGCCCTGGTAAATCAGTTCCTGCCACTGGCGCACCATGCCCAGGTACCGGTTGTTCAGCGCCAGGATCTTGACCGGCGTGCCGTACTGCTGGCAGGTGGACAGCTCCTGGATGTTCATCTGAATCGAGCCTTCGCCCGTGATGCACCAGCAGTCGGCATCGGGTTTGGCCAGCTTGATGCCCATGGCATAGGGCAGGCCCACGCCCATGGTCCCCAGACCACCCGAATTGATCCAGCGGCGCGGCTCGTTGAACTTGTAGAACTGGGCCGCGAACATCTGGTGCTGACCCACGTCCGACGTGATGTAGCAGTCGTCGTCCTTGGTCAGGTTCCACAGCTGCTCCACCACCATCTGCGGCTTGATGACCTGGGTGTTGGCGCGGTCGAAGCGCAGACAGTCGCGTGAGCGCCAGCCCTCGATTGTCTCCCACCACGACGCGAGGGCCTTCTCGTCAGGCCGGGCCTGGCCTTCCTTGATCATGTTGATCAGCTCGGCCAGCACATCCTTCACGTCGCCCACGATGGGCACGTCGACCTTGACGCGTTTGGCAATGCTCGACGGGTCGATGTCGATGTGAATGATCTTGCGCTCCACCGAAGCGAAGTGCTTGGGGTTGCCGATCACGCGGTCGTCAAAACGCGCCCCCACGGCCAGCAGCACATCGCAGTTCTGCATGGCGTGGTTGGCCTCGATGGTGCCGTGCATGCCCAGCATGCCCAGGAATTTGCGGTCGGTGGCCGGGTACGCACCCAGCCCCATCAGCGTGTGGGTGACGGGGTAGCCGAGCAGGTCTACCAGCGTGCGCAGTTCGGGCACCGCGTTGCCCAGCAGCACACCGCCGCCCGTGTAGATGTAGGGCCGCTTGGCCGACATCAACAACTGCAGCGCCTTGCGAATCTGGCCGCCGTGCCCCTTGCGCACCGGGTTGTAAGAGCGCATCTCCACCGACTCGGGGTAGCCCGTCCAGGTGGCCTTGTTGAACGACACGTCCTTCGGGATGTCCACCACCACGGGGCCGGGGCGGCCGGTGCGAGCGATGTGGAAGGCCTTCTTCATCACGTCGGCCAGATCACGCACATCCTTGACCAGGAAGTTGTGCTTGACGATGGGGCGTGTGATGCCGACGGTGTCGCATTCCTGGAAGGCGTCCGAGCCGATGGCCGCCGTGGGCACCTGACCCGCGATGATGACCATGGGAATGCTGTCGGTGTAGGCGGTGGCGATGCCGGTCACGGCATTGGTGACACCGGGCCCCGAGGTGACCAGCGCCACGCCCACGTCGCCGGTGGCGCGGGCATAACCGTCGGCAGCGTGCACGGCCGCCTGCTCGTGGCGCACCAGCACGTGCTGCATGGTGTCCTGCTTGTACAGGGCGTCGTAGATGTAGAGCACCGCGCCGCCGGGATAGCCCCAGATGTACTTGACGCCTTCGGCCTGCAAGGCGCGCACCATGATCTCGGCGCCCATGAGCTGTTCGGAAGCGGGGGTTTGGTTGGCCGCAGCGGCCGCAGAGGCCAGTTCGGCCTTGGAGATTTCCATGATCAACCTTTCGAGAATTTCTCTGACGAAATACCTTGGGTGCTCCTTCACCCACCCTCGTGAGGCGGTGTCGGAACTTGAGGCCAAGGACATGAGCGGACACATACCCCGCCGGACCTTGACCCGTTTGCCTTTTTAAATTGCAGCCCGGCATTATCGCACTGCAACACATACCCTCACACAGAACGGCGCCCAAGCGGACCGAAACGTTGCACAAACCACCCACTGCGGGGTGAGACAATCGCCCGTTGTCCCGCTCCGTCCACGATGCCTGCCTCCTCTCCCGCCCCCTCGCCCTCCCTCGTCGCGCCGCCGCTGATGCGCCGAATGGCCTGCTGGCTGTACGAAGGCATGCTGCTTTTCGGCGTGGTGTTCATTGCCGGGTACCTGTTCTCCACACTCACCCAGACCCGCCACGCGCTGGACAACCGCCACTGGCAACAGGCGTTTCTGTTCATCGTGTTCGGCATCTATTTCGTCTGGTTCTGGTCCAAAGGACAGACATTGGCCATGAAGACCTGGCACATCCGCGTCGTCGATGCCCGCGGACAGGCCCTGACGCAGAAGCGGGCGCTGGTCCGCTATCTGCTCTGCTGGCTGTGGCTCCTGCCACCGCTGGCCGCCGGTGGCATCTTCAAGCTGCCCGCGGGTGAGCTGTCGGTCATCGTCATCGGATGGGTGCTGGTCTGGGCCCTGCTCTCCCGGTTCCACGCCCAGGGGCAGTTTGTTCACGATGCGCTGGCGGGAACCCGCCTGGTGCATTTCAAACCCGATCTGCCGCCGCGGCCTGCCAGGTTCTGGCACCTGTGAGGCAACGCTCAGCATGAACACCGAGCCCACGGACGCCCAGAAGCGGCGACATGGATTGAGCAGGATGTGGCACGCCTTCGGCTATTCCCTGGCGGGTCTGCGTGCGGGCTGGCAGGAAACTGCCTTGCGCCAGGAGATGCTTGCGGCGGCGCTGCTGCTGCCCTTGTCGGTCTGGCTGGGGCACACCTGGGTGGAGGCGGTGTTGCTGGCGGGCTCCGTGCTGCTGGTCCTGATCGTCGAGTTGCTCAACACCGGCGTGGAATCGGCCATCGACCGCATCGGGCCGGAGTGGCACGAACTCTCGAAACGCGCCAAGGACATGGGCAGTGCGGCGGTGCTGCTCAGCCTGGTGCTGTGTGCCGGCACCTGGGGCGCAGCCCTCTTTCATCGAATCTCATGACAACACCTGCGTTCTCTCTCTGCGTCTACTGTGGCTCGCGACCGGGGGCCCATCCTGCGTATGCGCAGGTTGCGAGATCGGTCGGCGAGTGGATCGGTCGCCACGGCGGCCAGCTGGTCTATGGCGGAGGACACAACGGCCTGATGGGGCTGCTGGCCGATGCGACGCTGGCGGCCGGCGGACGAGTGGTCGGCATCATCCCGAAGGCGCTGGTGGAGCGGGAATGGGCCCACAGGGGCTGCAGCGAACTGCATGTGGTCGACACCATGCACGAGCGCAAGCGCATGATGGCCGAACGGGCCGACGCCTTCCTCGCCCTTCCAGGTGGCATCGGCACGTTCGAGGAATTCTTCGAAGTCTGGACCTGGCGACAGCTGGGCTACCACGACAAGCCCGTGGGCCTGCTCAATGTCGAGGGCTATTACGACGGTCTTCTGGGCTTCATGCAGACCGGTGTCGACCAGCAGTTCATGGGGCCCTGGCAGATGGAGCTGATCCGTGTGGGAACCGACTGGCAGCAATTGCTGCCTGAGCTGGTGCAGGCCGGGGGCGTCACGCCCGCCGACCGCCTGGACCGCATTTAAACGGCGGTTTCGTCCTCTTCCCCGGTGCGGATGCGCACCACGCGCTCGACCGGCGTCACGAAGATCTTGCCGTCGCCGATCTTGCCGGTGCGGGCGGCCCGCACGATGGCGTCGACGCACCGGTCCACGTCGTCCGACTTCACGACCACTTCCAGCTTCACCTTCGGCAGGAAGTCCACCACATATTCAGCACCACGGTAGAGCTCGGTGTGTCCCTTCTGACGACCGAACCCTTTGACCTCGGTCACGGTCAGACCGGTCACGCCCTGTTCGGCGAGCGCCTCCCGAACCTCTTCCAGCTTGAACGGTTTGATGACGGCGGTGATCTGCTTCATGTCGGGGTCTCCAGTCTGGCGGGCAAAGTTGCCGGAGGATTATGCCCAAGGGGGCCTGTCCCCACAGTGCACTCGGGCGTGTCAGGCGCGGTACCGGCTCGTGATCGGGTAGCGCCAGTCCTTGCCAAAGCTGCGATGCGTCACGCGAATGCCGATGGGCGCCTGGCGCCGCTTGTACTCGTTGACGCGTATCAGCCGCACCACCTTGTCCACATCGGCCTGCGGATAACCCTCTGCCACGATCTGCGCGGGGCTGCGGTCGTTCTCCATGTAGCGCTCGATGATGGCGTCCAGCACCTCGTATTCCGGCAAGCTGTCCTGGTCTGTCTGGTCCGGGCGCAGTTCGGCGCTGGGCGGCCGCGTGATGATGCGATCGGGAATGGGATTGGCGCCGGAGCCATACGGGTCGTGGGCGTTGCGCCAGCGTGCCAGGCGGAACACCATGGTCTTGGCGACGTCCTTGATGACCGCAAAACCGCCGGCCATGTCGCCGTAGAGCGTGCAGTACCCGGTGGCCATCTCGCTCTTGTTGCCGGTGGTCAGCACGATGGAGCCGAACTTGTTGGACAGCGCCATCAGCAGCGTGCCGCGGATGCGTGCCTGCAGGTTTTCTTCGGTGGTGTCTTCTGCACGCCCCTCGAACAGCGGGTTGAGCGACGCCCGGAACGACTCGAACTCGGGTGCGATGGCGATCTCGTCGTAGCGCACCCCCAGACGCGCCGCCATGTCGCGTGCATCGATCCACGAAATGTCCGCGGTGTAAGGGGAAGGCATCATCACCGCCCGGACGCGGTCCTTGCCCAGCGCATCGACCGCAATGGCCAGTACCAAGGCTGAGTCAATACCACCCGACAGCCCGAGCAGCGCCCCTGGAAACCCGTTCTTGCCCAGGTAGTCGCGCACCCCCAGCACCAGCGCGTGCCAGAGATCGGCCTCCGGACTGTGGGGCCGGTCCACAGACGCCTCGATCAGCCAGCCGCCGCCCGCACGAGTCATGGCGATGTCGAACATGACCTGTTCAAAGCTGATGGCGCGGCCCGCGAGCGCTCCGTCGGCGCCCAGCACGAAACTGCGCCCTTCGAACACGATCTCGTCCTGCCCCCCCACCAGGTGGGCATACACGAGGGGCAGGCCGACCGCCCGCGCGCGTTCGCGCATGGTGGATTCCCGCTCGCCCCCCTTGCCCGTGTGAAACGGCGAGGCGTTGATGATCACCAGCACCTCGGCCCCGGCGGCGCGCGCGTCGGCCGCGGGCTCGTCGAACCAGGCGTCCTCGCAGATCAGCAAGCCAATTTTTACTAACTCGCCAGCGCGGTCCGGAACCTCAAACACACAGGCTTCGCTTCCGGGAACAAAGTAGCGCCGCTCATCGAACACCTGGTAATTGGGCAGTTCCCGCTTGGCGTAGCTGTGTGTGATGCGCCCCTCGCAGAGCACACTCGCGGCGTTGTACAGACTCGCCACCGACACGCTTCGGCTGCGAACCCCGGTGTCACCCAGTCTGCGGGCAGGATGTCCCACCACGATGTGCAGGCCTTTGAGGTCGGCCGTGCCGCTGGCGATCGCTTTGAGCGCATCATCACAGGCGTTGATGAACGCGGGTCGCAGAAACAGGTCCTCGGCGGCGTAGCCGCACAGCGCCAGTTCAGGAGTCACGAGGAGTTGTGCCCCGTCCGCATGGGCACTGCGCGCCGCTTCCACAATGCGCCTGGCATTGCCAGTCATGTCCCCCACCACGAAATTGAGCTGGGCCACACAAATCTTGAGCGTCATGGAATCGGAACCAAGGGGAACAACACAGGAAACAGACACCGGAGCCCAGGGCCCCGGCAAGGGGGACAAAGATTATGTCACCCGGGTATTCGATGCGCCGTCAGAAATCCCGCTTGCCGAGTGGAACGCCCTGCTGGCGCTGGATGGGGACCCAAGCCCCTTCATGCGGCTGGAGTATCTGGTAGCGCTTGATGCCAGCGGCAGCGCGACGCGCCGCACCGGGTGGCGCCCGGCTTTCATGACCCTGTGGGACGGTGGGGAGATGGCTGCGGCCTGCCCGCTGTACCTGAAGCAGCACTCCTACGGCGAGTACGTGTTCGACTGGGCGTGGGCCAACGCCTACGAACAGCACGGGCTGTCCTACTACCCCAAGGCCCTGGTGGCGGTACCCTTCACGCCGGTACCAGGTGCCAGGCTGCTGGCGCGCGACGACGCCGCGCGCGCTGCGTTGGTACAGGCACTGGTCCGTCATTGCAAGGACCAGCGGCTCTCGTCGCTGCACCTGCTGTTCGGCCAGCCGCGCGACCTGCAGGCCTGTGCCGACGCTGGGTTGATGCTGCGTCACACGGTGCAGTTTCATTGGCACAACCGGGACCATGCCGACTTCGAACAGTTCCTGAACAGTCTGCAGCAGGACAAGCGAAAAAAGATCCGCCAGGAACGGCGCAAGGTGGCCGAGGCCGGCGTGCGCTTTCGCCATGCGCAGGGACGGGAGATAGGTCCCGCCGACTGGCGTTTCTTCTACAGCTGCTACGAACGGACCTATCTGGAGCACGGCAATGCCCCTTATCTCCGGCCGGAGTTTTTCGTCCGCATGGCCAACGACATGCCCGAGCACTGGCTGATGTTCATCGCCGAGCGGGATGGCCGCCCGATCGCCAGCAGTCTCGTGGGCATCGATGCAGAGCGGCGGGTGGCGTACGGCCGTTACTGGGGAGCGCTGGAACGTGTGGACTGCCTCCATTTCGAGGCGTGCTACTACCAGCCTCTGAACTGGTGCATCGACCATGGCTACATTCGGTTCGAGGGCGGCGCCCAGGGTGAACACAAGATGGCCCGCGCGCTTCTGCCGGTGCGCACCAGCAGCGCCCACTGGCTGGCCCATCCGGCGTTTTCCGATGCGGTGGCGCGTTTCCTGGAGCGCGAGGAAAGCGGCGTGGACAACTATCTCGCACACCTTGCCGAACGCAACCCGGTCCGTGCAGGCAGCGGGGGCCCCGCTGCGACCATCCCCGACAATCTGTCGTAAGCACGCTGCACGCGGGACGCTGTTCAAGGAATGCATCACGACTCGAGGCGGTCGGCGCGCACGCATACTCGTAGCAGCTTGTTACACCCTCCCTACAATCCCGAACCATGGACCCGACAGACGCCTTCTTTACCCAGACCGTTGTGGGCGCACCGTTCACCGTGCTGCTCGGTCGACGTCGCCAACCCGGCGGCACCGGTGCAGAAGGCCTGCAAGTCGATCTGGCCACGGGCGAAAGCCGACTGAGCCGGCTCTGGAACGAATGGGCGTTGCTCCACCATGCCACCCCTCCGGGCTCAGCGAGGATGCGACCCGGTCGTGTCCGGCGCCTGATGGAGCGTCATGCGCTATGGATGGCTGCTCTGGGCCTGCTGTCGCTGACCGGCTCGGCCATCTCCTGGGGGGTCCTGCTGTGGAAATGAAGTTGCCACAGGACACGCTGACGATCGACCCTGTTGCGATGAACGTGGTCAACCGGGTGGCCGCCGGCAGCCGGCTGGCGGGAGACCTGCTGTTTGAAGGCGGTCTGCTGGTGCAGGGTGAGATCTCCGGGCAAATCCGGGTCAACGGGCGGCTCATCATCTGGAAGGGCGGCGTGGTGCGGGGCTCGGTGCGGGTGCAGGGCGACCTGTACCTCTTCGGCCAGCTTGGTCTGCCCGACGGCGCGGCCCAGGATACGCAGCTGGAGTGCCATGGCATGGCCTATGTGGCCCAGACCGGCATGTCCACCGGAACCCTGATGGCCAAACGCCTGCAGTTGTACGAGGGCGCGGATCTTCGCGGGCCTTTCAAGACGCTAAAGTTGGGAAGCACCGTGCCCGTGTTGCATGATGCCCAGCCCCAGCAGCCCTTGAGAGCACCCGGAAGCCGATCATGAAAGCACGCCGCTACATCCCGCCCGAACGCCATCTCGAACAGCCCCCAGGATCCCCGACCATGATGAACGACCAGAACAGCTTCCCCGCCATGCCCATGCCGGAACAGGAGCCCGCATCCGACGCGCCGCAGGCCCTGGAGGTGGATGTGGGACGGGCCATGCCGCCGGCCATGGCCGAACCGATTCCCATGCTGCAGGCGCAGGGTGGCAATGTGCCCGTGGTCGATGCGACCGAGGTGGCCTCGGCACGCAGCATGCTGGCCGACGGCATGCACTTCGTGGGCAACGCCCTGCTCAAGGGACCTTTCAGCGTCGCGGGCCAGATCGATGGCAACCTCACCCAGGCCGAAGGCATCCAGGTCTCGGTGGTGGTCACCGAGACCGGGCGCGTCAAAGGGGACATCACCGCCCACAAGATCTCCGTCATGGGACACACCGACGGCGTGCTCGATTCGGGTCAGGGTGAAGTGTCCCTGCACGATTCCGCCAGTGTCCACGGGCTGGTGCGCTACGGGCGCATCCAGGTCAACGGCGCCGACCTCAACGCGACGCTCGAACGCGTGGCACCCGCCCGGAAAATGAACTGACGGTCTCATGCAGTGGCCGCGGAGCGAACACCCGCAACCGCCCTCGCCCCGCCAGCCGTCGATCCCCGGCTCCGAGGCGCTGCGGCTGGCCGCGCTCCAGGCCAGCTGGCGCAGGGACCGGCGTGTCGCCCGGCGCAGAATCGCCTGGCGCTGGATGGTCTGGTTCGCCCAGCGCTACCTGCCCTGGCTGGTGGTGGCGCTCGCGCTGCTGATCGTGGCGGGATACCTGTCGGGCCGGCTTCCGGCGTCGTCCAAGGCCGAACCACGCATGGTCGAAGCAGAGGCCGCGGTCTACGCGCCCGAGCCCGTCTCCGCGACAACAGCCGAGGCAGCGCCTCTCGAGGCCGTTGCAGAGACAGACTCAGGCCCATTGAAACTGGAGGTCAGCGTGCAGATCGAACGCACCGCGAGGGTCGCGACAACGGCCATCGAAGCACCGACATCTCCCGATACACTCACCCTCACCCCTGAAAACTGGTTGCACAGCAAGGAGCCCTGACCTCATGAGCCACAACCCCGCGTCCACGCGCCTCGTTCCGGCCGAGCGCCTCTCCGCCATCACCAGCCTGATCGCAGAAGGCGCTGTGTTCGACGGCAACTTTCACACCAGCCGTGACCAGGGCATCAAGGTGGACGGCCAGCTCAAAGGCAACATCACCTTCGAAACCGGCGGCACGTTGCATGTTGGAGCCACGGGCGTGGTCGAGAACACCCGGCTGGAGGCGGACTACGTGTTCATAGAGGGCAAGGTGATCGGCACCGTGATCGCCCGCAAGGCACTGGAGATCACCGGCTCGGCCACGCTGATCGGCGATGCAAGCTACGACGAGCTGATCGACATGCACCCGCGCGCCCGCGTGCGCGGCAAGATCGAATACCGGGGCGACATCGACGCGGCGCCCAACTGATTCAGGCCCGCAACGCCCACAAAAAAGCCTGCCATGTGGCAGGCTTTTTTGTGTCCAGCACCAGGGCGGTGGAGCCGCGTTCAGTCGAGAGACTTGTTGTAGGCGGCGATGCCGTCCATGATTTCCTTGTGGGCGGACTCGGGGCCTTCCCAGCCAGCCACCTTGACCCACTTGCCCTGCTCGAGGTCCTTGTAGTGCTCGAAGAAGTGCTCGATGGCTTTCAAGCGCATCGGATTCAGATCCTCGGGCTTGGTCCAGCGGCTGTACAGCGACAGGATCTTGTTGGTCGGCACAGCCAGCACCTTGCCGTCTTCGCCGGCCTCGTCGGTCATCTTCAGGATGCCGATGGCGCGGCAAGGCACCACGACGCCGGGCATGAGCGGCACGGGGGTGACCACCAGCACATCCACCGGGTCGCCGTCGCCGGCAATGGTCTTGGGCACATAACCGTAGTTGGTCGGGTAGTGCATGGCGGTGTTCATGAAACGGTCCACGAAGATCGCGCCCGATTCCTTGTCCACCTCGTACTTGATCGGATCGCCGTTCATGGGGATCTCGATGATGACGTTGAAGGCTTCGGGGATCTTGTCGCCAGGGGTGACGTTGTCGAGAGACATGGGTTCTTTGGAAAGTTGAGGAAAACGCTAGTGATTAACCCTGATTTTACTGATTCCAACCTGACTTCCTGATCCACATCAGTTCGCTCTTGAAGCAATTCCCGCTACATTCGACCCGTTGGCCAATCGCCCTGCCCCACCTTCCCGGGTGCGTGACGGACGCGAGGAAGCAACGCAGCGGGGGTCGTCCTCTCAGCGTTGCCCCCTCCAAGTCAAACGTTACGGAGCAGGAGAAATCTATGGTTGGACAAACTGCGCTGATCTTTGCGCTGGTGTGTGGACTGGTGGCCGTGGTCTATGGTTTCTGGTCCCGCAGCTGGATTCTTTCCCAGGACGCGGGCAACGCCCGCATGCAGGAAATCGCCGGGGCCATCCAGGCCGGCGCTGCCGCCTACCTCGCCAAGCAATACACGACCATCGGCATCGTCGGTGTGGTTCTGGCCGTGTTGATCGGCGTGTTTCTTGACGGCCCCACCGCCATCGGCTTCGTGCTCGGCGCGGTGCTCTCAGGTGCCTGCGGCTTCATCGGCATGAACATTTCTGTGCGTGCCAACGTGCGCACCGCACAGGCCGCCACCCGAGGCATCGGCCCGGCGCTGGATGTGGCCTTCCGCGGCGGCGCCATCACCGGCATGCTGGTGGTGGGCCTGGGCCTGCTGGGGGTGGCCGGCTTCTTCTGGTTCCTGGTCGGCAACGGCAACCTCACGCCCGACAAGAACCTGGCCAAGCTGCTGAACCCGCTGATCGGTTTCGCCTTCGGCTCTTCGCTGATCTCCATCTTCGCGCGCCTGGGTGGCGGCATCTTCACCAAAGGCGCCGACGTCGGAGCCGACCTGGTGGGAAAGGTGGAAGCCGGCATCCCTGAGGACGATCCGCGCAACCCCGCCGTGATCGCCGACAACGTGGGCGACAACGTCGGCGACTGCGCCGGCATGGCGGCCGACCTGTTCGAGACGTATGCGGTCACGCTGATCGCCACCATGGTGCTGGGCGCCCTGATGGTGGCGGCCGCGCCAATGCAGGCGGTGATGTACCCCCTGGTGCTGGGCGGCGTGTCCATCATCGCCTCCATCATCGGCTGCTTTTTCGTCAAGGCCAGCCCCGGCATGAAGAACGTGATGCCGGCGCTCTACAAGGGCCTGGCCATCGCCGGTGCGCTCTCGCTGATCGCCTTCTACTTCGTCACAACGGCCATCATTCCGGACAACGCCATCGCTGCGTCCGGCAGCCAGATGCGCCTGTTTGGCGCCACGGTGGTGGGTCTGGTGCTGACCGCTGCGCTGGTGTGGATCACCGAGTTCTACACCGGCACGCAGTATTCGCCGGTGCGCCACATCGCACAGGCCTCCACCACCGGCCACGGCACCAACATCATCGCGGGCCTGGGCGTGTCGATGCGCTCCACCGCCTGGCCGGTGCTGTTCGTCTGTGTCGCCATCATGGCGGCCTACTCGCTGGCCGGCCTGTACGGCATCGCCGTGGCCGCCACCTCCATGCTCAGCATGGCCGGCATCGTGGTCGCACTGGACGCCTATGGCCCCATCACCGACAACGCCGGCGGCATTGCAGAAATGGCCGAACTGCCCAGCAGCGTGCGCGACATCACCGACCCGCTGGACGCCGTGGGCAACACCACCAAGGCCGTGACCAAGGGCTACGCCATCGGCTCGGCCGGTCTGGCTTCCCTGGTGCTGTTCGCCGACTACACCCACAAGCTGGAAACCTACGGTCACGCAGTCAGCTTCGACCTGTCCGACCCGATGGTGATCATCGGCTTGTTCATCGGCGGCCTGATCCCCTACCTGTTCGGCGCCATGGCGATGGAGGCGGTTGGCCGCGCGGCCGGGGCGGTGGTGGTCGAGGTGCGCCGCCAGTTCAAGGAGATTGCCGGCATCATGGAAGGCACGGCCAAGCCCGAGTACGGCAAGGCCGTGGGCATGCTCACGGGTGCGGCCATCAAGGAAATGATCGTGCCCAGCCTGCTGCCGGTGGTGGTGCCGATCCTGGTCGGCGTGTTCCTCGGGCCCAAGGCCCTCGGCGGCCTGCTCATGGGCACCATCGTGACGGGTCTGTTCGTGGCGATCTCCATGTGCACCGGCGGCGGTGCCTGGGACAACGCCAAGAAGTACATCGAGGATGGCCACCACGGCGGCAAGGGCAGCGAAGCCCACAAGGCAGCCGTGACCGGTGACACCGTGGGCGACCCCTACAAGGACACCGCCGGCCCGGCCGTGAACCCGCTGATCAAGATCATCAACATCGTCGCGCTGCTCATCGTGCCGCTGCTGCCGATGGTCTGAGTGCCGCGCACACCTGCTCCGGTGTGCCATGGCAGCATGGCCCCGGAGCAGAGTGTTCTCAGGTCGCGGGCGGCCGGGCCAGTCGCCGCACCACTTCACTGGCCACCGGCGTCATGGCGGGGAGTTCAGCCACCCGCCCCTGTTCGATGGCCCGCAGAATCAGCTCGTTGATGCCTCCCACGGCTGCCAGCGCCAGCCCCTCGTCGATGACGCTCTCCCCTGGCCCGCGGCGAAGGGTCTCTGCCATGAAAGCGGCCAACGCATCCATGACGTCCCGGCGGGCCCTTTCTCCCGCCGCTCCCAGATGGTGGACCTCGATGAACAGGGTGCGCAGCAGTTCTGGATTGGCCGCCATGTGCGAGAGGTAGGCCTGCAGCGCCTGCTCCAGCTGTTGCTGCCAGGGCCGCCCGGCAGACACCGAGTCGCTCAATGTTTTCAGGGCGTTCATGCTCACCGCCCGGTACAGGGCCAGGAAGCAGGCGTCCTTGCTTTCGAAGTGCTCATAGAACGTGCGCTTGGACACACCCGCCTCTCGCACCACGTCGGCAATGGTCACCTCGGCCAGGCCCTTGGCGGCCGCCATGCTGGCCATGCCTTGCAGCAGTCGCCGACGGTGTTCGCTGCCGATGACGGTCTCGGGTGTGGTCTGGTTCGACGCCATGTCCGACATCTTAGGCGGCATGGTCATTCGGGATGGCCGGCTTGACACCCGCAAGTGAAAGCCAGACCATGGCGCTCCCGGTACCAACGGGTACCAATACCCATGACCCGCCATGACCGAACTTGTCGTCCGCCGCCTGCTGATCGATCTGGACCAGCCCATCGAACGCCACTGGTGCCGAGGCGACGCCTTCCTGACCGCCTGGTTCAATGCCCTGTCCATGAGCTTCCCGCTCGGCGAGCAGTTCTTTATCGACTCGGTGCGCGCCGGCTTCAAGGCCCTGCCTTCGGAGCGGCAGGAGGCGCTGCGCGGCGAGGTCCAGGGCTTTGTGGGCCAGGAGGCGACCCATCGCCGCATCCACAGCCTGTTCAATGCCCAGATCGAGAAGCACGGACTGCGCAACCACTGGGAGCCCCGGGCGCGTCGGCGACTGGCGCTGATGCAGGGAGCTGATGTGCGCCACGGTGTGGCCATCACCGCCGCCAACGAGCACTTCACCGCCCTCTTCGCCGAGTGGCTGCTGTCGCACCCCGAGCTTCTGGAGGGCAGCGATCCCCGCCTGAAGACGCTGTGGCTGTGGCACAGCGCCGAGGAGGCCGAGCACAAATCCACGGCCTTCGACATCTACCAGGCCCTGGGCGGCAGCCACGCCTGGCGCGTACGCTGGATGCGCCGCGTGACCGTGTTCTTCCTGGGCGATGCGCTGCGCCAGACCGTCTCCAATCTGCGCGCCGACGGCACGCTCTGGCACTGGTCCACCTGGCGCAGCGCAGCCCGCCACCTGCTGGGGAGCGACGGGTTGTTGCGGGCCAGCTATGTTCCGTGGAAACACTATTTCCGCCGCGACTTCCATCCGGACCAGCACCACAGCGATCTGTCCGAGCGCTGGCTGCAAGCCCACGCACAGGCCTTCGAACGCGTCGGCGCCGGCGCCTGACTCCGCGAAAACATTGACCCTTTCCGGAACCCCTGCGTCCGGGCCCGGGTATGCGGGGTCGACCATAATCGAGTCATGTCCGAACGCGTGATTCCCCTGATCGACCAGCGCCTGAAGGCCCGCGCCGCGGTCGTTCCCACCACCCCGATCGCCGCCACCGGTCTGCTCGGCGATGCACTGGGGCGGCCGCTGCGCGACCTGCGCATCAGCGTCACCGACCGCTGCAACTTCCGCTGCAGTTACTGCATGCCCAAGTCGATCTTCGACAAGGACTATCCCTACCTGCCGCACAGCGCGCTGCTGAGCTTCGAGGAAATCACCCGCATCGCGCGCCAGTTTGTGGCCCACGGCGTGCAGAAGATCCGCCTCACCGGCGGTGAACCGCTGCTGCGCAAGAACATCGAAATCCTGATCGAACAGCTGGCCGCGCTGCGCACCACCGAAGGCCGGCCGCTGGACATCACGCTGACCACCAACGGCTCGCTGCTGGAGCGCAAGGCGCGCGACCTCAAGGCCGCCGGCCTGCGGCGCGTGACCGTGAGCCTGGACGGGCTGGACGACGCGGTCTTCCGCGCCATGAACGATGTCGACTTTCCGGTGGCAGACGTGCTGCGCGGCATCGAGGCGGCCCGCGAGGCTGGCCTTGGGCCGGTGAAGATCAACATGGTGGTCAAGCGCGGCACCAACGAGCACGAAATTCTGCCGATGGCGCGCCACTTCAAAGGCACCGGCGCGGTGCTGCGCTTCATCGAGTACATGGACGTGGGCGCCACCAACGGCTGGCGCATGGACGAGGTGATGCCCAGTGCGGAGGTGGTCCGACACATCCATCAGGAGCTGCCGCTGGTGCAGCTGGAACCGTCGGCGCCCGGTGAAACCGCCGAGCGCTGGGGTTATGCCGACGGCAGCGGCGAGATCGGCGTGATCAGCAGCGTGACGCAGGCCTTCTGCCGCGACTGCAACCGCGCCCGCCTCTCCACCGAAGGCAAGCTCTATCTCTGCCTGTTCGCTACCCAGGGCCACGACCTCAAGCCGCTGGTGCGCGGCGGCGCCAGCGACGCGGAGCTCGCCAGCGCCATCGCCGCCATCTGGCAAGGCCGCGACGACCGCTACTCGGAACTGCGTGCCTCGATGCCGCCGGACCAGAGCACGGGCGGGCGCCGCATCGAAATGAGCTACATCGGGGGCTGAGCGCATGCAGGCGGGAGACATTACGGGGCTGGTCCTGGCCGGCGGGCGCGGCTCGCGCATGGGCGGCATCGACAAGGGGCTGCAGAACTTCCACGGCACACCGCTGGCGCTGAACGCGCTGATGCGGCTGCAGATGCAGGAAGGCGGAGTGGTCGGCGACCTGATGATCAACGCCAACCGCAACCTCTCCGCCTACGAGGCCTTCGGTGCTCCGGTCTGGCCCGACACGCTCGACGGCTTCGCTGGACCGCTGGCGGGTTTTCTCACCGGTCTGGAGCGCTGTGAAACGCCCTGGCTGCTGACCGTGCCCTGCGACTCGCCGCGCTTTCCGCTCGACCTGGCACAGCGCCTCGCTCAGGCCGTCGAGGCACCCGACACCGACATCGCGATGGCCGCCGCGCGCGAGGACGACGGACAGTGGCGTGCCCAGCCGGTGTTCTGCCTGATGAGGGTGGACCTGCTCGAAAGCCTGTCCGAGTTCATGCGCGGCGGTGGCCGCAAGATCGACCGCTGGACCGCACAACACCGCACCGTGGTGGTTCCGTTCGACCACCCAGGCGACGACCCGCTGGCGTTCGCCAACGCCAACACGCTGGACGAACTGCACGCCCTCGAAAAGCCCTGACCGACCGATGAAAACGATTGAACAGATTGCCGCCGAACTGCAGGGCTACGACCCCAAGGCGCTCAAGGCCGCGGACGTCAATGAGTTTCTGGCCCGGCTGGTGACGCCGGTCGTCGAAACAGAGGCCTGCAGCGTATTCGACGCCCTCGGACGTGTGCTGGCCGAGGACGTCGTCTCGCCGATCAGCGTGCCGCCGCACGACAACTCCGCCATGGACGGTTTTGCGTTCGATGGCAGCCAGCTGCAAGCCGGACAGCCGCTCGCGCTGCGCTGCCTGGGCACCGCTTTCGCCGGCCAGGCCTGGAGTGGTCAGGCCAACGCAGGCGACTGCGTGAAGATCATGACCGGCGCCATCATGCCTACGGGCACCGACACGGTGGTGCCCGTAGAGTTCGTGAAATTCGAGGGCGACATGGTCACGGTGCCGGCCGACGTGGTGCGCCGGGGCGACAACCGCCGCCTGCTGGGCGAAGACCTGATGGCCGGCCGCCCCGCCCTGACACAAGGCCAGAGCTTGGGGCCGGCCGCGCTGGGCCTGATCGCCAGCCTCGGTCTGCCCACCGTGCCGGTGTTCCGGCGCCTGAAGGTGGCCTATTTCTCGACCGGCGACGAGATTCTGAGTCTGGGCGAAGCGCCGCGCGAAGGCGCGGTCTACGACAGCAACCGCTACACCGTCTTCGGCCTGCTCAGCCGCATGGGCATCGAGGTGGTCGACATGGGCGTGATCAGGGACGAGCCGGCTGCGCTCGAGGCCGCGTTCCGTCGCGCAGCGTCCGAGGCTGATGCCATCATCACCAGCGGTGGCGTGAGCATGGGCGAGGCCGACCACACCAAGGCCATGATGAAGCAGCTGGGCGACGTGGCGTTCTGGCGCATCGCGATGCGGCCCGGCCGGCCCATGGCCGTGGGACGGATCGTTCAGGACGGGCAGTCGTCGGTCCTGTTCGGCTTGCCTGGCAACCCGGTGGCGGTGATGGTCACCTTCCTGGCTTTCGTGCGCCCTGCCCTGCAGCGCATGATGGGTGCGCAGGTCACCGAGCCCATTTTGCTCAAGGCCCACAGTGCCGAAGCATTGCGCAAGAAGCCCGGCCGCACCGAGTACCAGCGCGGCGTTGTCACCCGCGAGGCCGATGGCACGCTGCGCGTGCGTACCACCGGCAACCAGGGCTCGGGTGTGCTGCGTTCAATGGTGGAAGGCAATGGCCTGATCGTGCTGCACCACGACCAGGGCCATGTGGCGGTGGGCGATCCGGTCGACGTGATGATGTTCGATGGCGTGATCTGAGGCGCCTCAGAGCCAGCGCCTCACCCGTGCCATGTAGGCGCGGTATTCCTCGCCGAACAGTAAGAGCAACGCCCGCTCTTCGGGCACGATCTGGAACCGGGTGAGGTACAGCACATAGGCCACCGGCCCCAGCAGCAGCGCCGGCCACTGAGCAAGGTAGACCCCCCAGGCCAGCAGCAGGAACACCATGCCGACGTACATCGGGTTGCGGGTGATGCGGTAGACGCCGCGCGTGACCAGCGAGGATGCACGCTCGGGGCGCAGCGGATTGACCGTGGTGCGCGAGGCGCGGAAAGCCAGCAGACCGGCCAGGTCGAACGACAGGCCCACCAGCACCAGCAGCAGCACCGACCACCCGTCCACGCCGGTGGGCACATGCCACTGCGGGCCACCTGAGAACCAGGCCATCAGCAGCGCGGTGACCAGGCCCACCAGGGGCGGCGGCACGCGGTGTTCGAGCCAGCTCATCGGATCACCACCGGTCAGCCGGGAGGCTCACTTGGCCACCAGCACGTCACCGGTGTGCGCCGGCTGGTCAGGCTCCTGCGGGAGCACACGCGAGCCGTGCCTGGCGCGCGCCAGCAGCATGTACATGGTCGGCACCACGAAGATGGTCAGCAGCGTGCCGACCGACATGCCACCCACGATGACCCAGCCGATCTGCTGCCGGCTCTCGGCGCCCGCGCCCGAGGCCAGCGCCAGCGGAAGGGCACCCAGCACCATGGCGCCGGTGGTCATCAGGATGGGGCGCAGGCGCAGCGCGGCGGCCGCGGTCACCGCCTCCAGCTTGGACTGGCCCTGCTCGCGCAACTGGTTGGCGAACTCCACGATCAGGATGCCGTGCTTGGAGATCAGCCCCACCAGCGTGATCAGGCCGATCTGGCTGAACACGTTGAGCGTGCCGCCGGTGAGGCGCAGCGCCGCCAGCGCGCCCAGCATGGACAGCGGCACCGACAGCAGGATGATGAACGGGTCCACGAAGCTTTCGAACTGGGCCGCCAGCACCAGAAAGATGAACAGCAGCGCCAGCGCAAACACGATGACCAGCGAGCCGGACGAACTGCGGAACTCGCGGCTCTGGCCATTGAGGTCGGTGGTGTAACCCGGCGGCAGCACCTCGGCCGCGATGTTGTTCATGATCTGCAGCGCATCGCCCAGCGCCAGCTCGGGACCGAGGTTGGCGGTGATGGAGGCGCTGCGCCGCTGGCCGAAGTGGTTGAGCTCGCGCGGCACCACCACCTCGCTGACCTTGACCAGAGACGCCAGCGGGATCATGGCGTCGCCTCGCCCGCGCACGAACAGGCGGTCGATGTCGTCGGGCGCACTGCGTTGCGCACTGTCGGTCTGCACCACCACGTCGTACTGCTCGCCGCCCTGCTTGTAGCGGGTCACGGTGCGTCCGCCCAGCAGCGTTTCCACTGTGCGGGCGATGGCGTCCACGCTCACGCCCATGTCGGCGGCGCGCTCGCGGTCCACATCCATGCGGATTTCGGGCTTGTTCAGCCGCAGGTCGGTATCGACCTGCTGGAACCCGGGGTACTTCGCCATCTCGTCCTGGAAGCGCCGCACGGTGCGCGAGAGGTTCTCGTAGCTGTCGCTGGTGATGATGACGAAGTTGATCGGCCGCTCGCGGAAGCCCTGGCCCAGCGACGGCGGCGTGATCGGGAAGGCGCTGATGCCCGGCAACGCGCCGATCTTGGGCTGCAGCTCGCGGGCGATTTCCAGCGTGCTGCGCTCCCGCTCTTCCCACGGCGTGGCCCGAAGGAACACCGAGCCCTGGGCCACGGTCGGGTTGCCGATGTTGGCGAAGATGCGGTCGAACTCGGGGTAGTTCTGGCCGATGCGCTCGACCGCTTCGGCGTAGCGCCGCGTGTAGTTCAGCGTGGCGCCGTCCGGGCCGTTGATGTTGACCAGGATCACGCCCCGGTCCTCCAGCGGCACGAGCTCCTGCTTGGTGGTCTTGAGCAGCCACCAACTGCCCACCGCGCTGGCGAGCATGATGCCCACCACCAGCCAGCGCACCCGCAGCGCGCCGGCCAGCGCCCGGCTGTAGCCGCGGGTGATGGCCACCAGCACACGCTCCATGCCGCGGTCGAACCAGCCCGGGTTGGGGTTGTGGCGCAGCAGCTTGCTGCTCATCATGGGCGAGAGCGTCAGCGCCACGAAGCCCGAGACCACCACCGCGCCGGCCAGGGCGAGCGCGAACTCGGCGAACAGGCGGCCGGTGCGCCCGGGTGTGAAGGCCAGCGGCGCATACACCGCCGCCAGCGTCAGCGTCATGGCCACCACCGCGAAGCCGATCTCGCGCGCGCCCTTGATCGCCGCATCAAACGGTTTCATGCCCTCCTCGATGTGGCGGTAGATGTTCTCCAGCACCACGATGGCGTCGTCCACCACCAGCCCGATGGCCAGCACCAGCGCCAGCAGCGTCAGCGTGTTGATGGAAAAGCCGAACAGCGCCATCAGCGCGAAGGCACCGATCAGGCTGACGGGAATCGTGACCAGCGGAATGATGGAGGCGCGCAGCGTGCGCAGGAACACAAAGATCACCAGCGCCACGAGCACCACGGCTTCCGCGATGGTGGTGTAGACCGCCTTGATCGAGCGGTCGATGAAGACCGAGTTGTCGTTGGCGATGTCGACGTTGATGCCGGGCGGCAGGTCGGCCTTGACCTTCTCCAGCAGCTGGCGTACGCCAGCGGAGAGCTCCAGGGGGTTGGCCGTGGCCTGGCGGATCACGCCCAGCGACACCGAGTCGCGGCCGTTCAGCCGCACCGAGCTGCGCTCGTCCTGCGGACCCTGCACCACCCGCGCCACATCGCCCAGCCGGATCGGCAGCCCGTTGACATTGCGGATGGTGATGTCGCGGAACTGCTGCGGCGTCTGCAGGTCGGTGGCTGCGGTCACGTTGAACTCGCGCTGGCTGCTTTCGATGCGGCCGGCCGGCACCTCCAGGTTGGAGCGCCGCAGTGCGTCCTCGATGTCCTGCACCGTGAGCCGGTAGGCCGCCAGGCGGTCCGGGTCGGCCCAGATGCGCATGGAATATTTGCGCTCGCCGAACACCCGCACCTCGGCGGCACCGGGCGCGGTCTGCAACACCGGCTTGGCGATGCGGTTGGCCAGGTCGGACAACTGCAGGGCGCTGTGGGTGTCCGACGTCATGGCCAGCCAGATCACCGGAAAGGCATCGGCCTCCACCTTGGCGATCACCGGCTCGTCGATGCCCTGGGGCAGGCGCTGGCGCACACGGCTGACCTTGTCGCGCACGTCGGCGGCGGCGGAGTCGGGGTCGCGCTCGAGCTTGAAGCGCACGGTGATCTGGCTGCGTTCCTGGCGGCTGATGGACGTGATCACGTCCACGCCCTCGATGCCGGCAATCGAGTCTTCCAGCGGCTTGCTCACCTGCGACTCGACCACCTCGCTGGAGGCCCCGGTGAAGGTGGTGCTGACGGTGACCGTGGGCTCGTCGATCTTCGGGTACTCGCGCACCGTCAGCCCCTGGAAGGCCACCAGGCCCACCAGCAGGATCAACAGGGACAGCACGCTCGCGAAGACCGGGCGGCGGATGGCAATCTCGGGCAGTTGCATGGTCGGACTCCTGTGCGGTGCGGGAGGACCTCAGCCCGCGGCCGCGGGCTTGCCACCCGCCGGCGCCTCACCCGGCTTCGCAGCAGGCGCACCGGCCGGCGGCCCACCCTTGCCAGCACCCGGCTGGCCACCTTCGGGCCGGCTCATGTCCACCACCCGCACAGCCGTTCCGTCCTGCTGCAGGCGCTGCTGTCCCGCGACCACCACCGTGTCGCCCGCCGCCACCCCCTCGGTGATCTCCACCTGACCGGCACGGCGCACACCGATGCGGACTTCGGTGCGCTGGGTGACCAGCTTGGCGCCATCGCCCTCGCCTTCCTTGCGCAGCTTGATGACGAACTGCTTGCCCGCCTGCGGCACGATGGCCTCCTCGGGCACCACCAGGGCCGCGTCGTTGACCGAAAACACCGTGTTGACCCGCGCGAACATGCCCGGGCGCAGGTCTTTGGCTGCGTTCGAGGGCAGCACCGCGCGAACCGCCACAGAGCGCCCATTGGCGTCGAGCAGGGGATCGACCGCCTGGATGCGGGCCTGGAAGCTCTGCCCCGGCAGCGCATCGAGTTGCACCTGCACCGACTGACCCGCCGCCACCAGGCCCTGGTAGCGCTCGGGCAGGCGGAAATCCACCGTCAGCTGCGAGGTGTCTTCGAGGTTGATCAGGTCGGCCCCATCCTTGACGTACTCGCCGAGGTTGATGTTGATCAGGCCCACCGTGCCATCGAATGGCGCCACCACGCGCATGCGCGCCAGCCGCGCCTGCGCCAGCGACACCTGGGCCTCGGCCACCTGCAGGGCGGCCCGGCTTTCGTCGAGCACACGCTGGGCCACGAAGGCCTGGGCCACCAGTTCCTCGTTGCGCCGGAGGTTGGCCCGCGCAATCGACAGCTGCGCCTGGGCCTGGCTCAACTCCGCCTTCTGCAGCGTGTCGTCCATCTGCACCAGAAGCTGCCCCTTGCGCACCCGGGCACCATCGGAGACTGCGATCTGAACGATTCGGCCAGCCACCTCGGGCCGCAGGGTCACGCTCTGGCGCGAGCGCAGCGTGCCGACCGACTGGGCATCGTCCTGCAACCGCCGGGTCTGGACCTTGGTGACCTCGACCCCTGGCATGCCACCACCGCCTCCGGGGCGTCCTGCCGAGCCGTTGTTGGCGGGCGATGCCATGCCGGCGGAGGCCTGCGGGGCACCCGAAGCGGGCCGATTCTGGTACCACCAGGCGCTGGCCGAGGCCAGCGCAATGCCGCCCACCGCGACCCAGACGTAGAGTTTTTGTGCCATGTGTTCTTCGCGCCCACGAAGGCCTCATCCGGCGGCGCGGCTGCGAATGAGACGGAGAAAGAAACGCAATGTATCAGCGCTGACGCTGCTGCGTTGCACAAGTTCCCCAAGCCCCGCGCGAACGGTGGCCCGTTCATCGGAGGTTCATCAACGGGCGCGGTTCAGGCGGGCACGCCCCGGTTGGCCAGGGCGTCGGCGCGTTCGTTGCCGGGGTCGCCGGCATGGCCCTTGACCCAGTGCCACTCGATCTTGTGGGTGCCCTGGTGCACCAGCGTGTCCAGGCGCTGCCACAGATCGGCATTCTTCACCGGCTGTTTGGCCGCGGTCTTCCAGCCCTTGGCCTTCCAACCGTGGATCCACTCGGTGATCCCCTTGCGCACGTACTCGCTGTCAAGGTAGAGCGCCACCACGCAGGGGCGCTTGAGCGCGGCCAGGCCTTCGATGACCGCCGTCAGCTCCATGCGGTTGTTGGTGGTCTCGCGCTCGCCCCCCCACAGCTCCTTTTCGTGCCCGCCCGATTTCAGGTAGACCCCCCAGCCGCCCGGGCCGGGATTGCCCTTGCAGGCGCCATCGGTGTACATCACCACGTGGTTCAAATTCAATGCTCCAGAAAGGCGTCTTCAGCGCCGGTTGGCAATCGTCACGGGGGCTGTGCCCGAGGCCCGCCGGGGTCGCCAGGCGGGCCCCAGCAGCCGCACGCCCCGCACCCGCTTGACCGCGACAAAAAAATAGACCGATCCGAAGATGGGCCACCAGCGGGCACCGGCGCGGTCCATCCACGCGAACCGCTGCAGCCAGTGGTCGCTGTGCACCGCAGGCCGGTAGCAGCCGAAGTGCTGCGACTCGACTTCCAGGCCCAGCAGCCGGAACCAGTCCCGCA
Source organism: Hydrogenophaga pseudoflava (assembly GCF_031020795.1). Taxonomy (GTDB): domain Bacteria; phylum Pseudomonadota; class Gammaproteobacteria; order Burkholderiales; family Burkholderiaceae_C; genus Hydrogenophaga; species Hydrogenophaga pseudoflava_A. The sequence continues at coordinate 516,936 of NZ_JAVHJP010000002.1, read as the reverse complement.
GCCGCCCCGAACCGATGAATTCACCGGCCTCGGGCAGGTACAGCTCCGACAGGCCCAGCGCAGAAATCCCGAACCGGCCCATCAGCCGCGCGCGGCTCTGGCGCAGCCCCCAGAAACTGTTGGGGTTGAAGCCCGCCACCACCACACGCCCCTCGGGCACGAGCACGCGCTCAACTTCGCGCAGCACATGGTGCGGGTCGGCGCTCAGCTCGAGGGTGTGCGGCAACACCACCAGATCCAGGCTGGCCGCAGAAAAGGGCAACGCGGCGGCGTTGGTGACCAGGGCCACGCCAGGAAAAGAAAGTGCGTCCTCAGATACAAGGCTGTCCGCGACCGGGGCGTCCGTTTCCACGGTAGCTCCCACGGGGTTCAGCATTTCTTCGGGCAAGGCCAGCCACCGGTGGGGCATGCGGTTGGCCGCCAGCGCCTGCAATTCCGGGAGCCCCAGCTGCAGGGCGTTGTAGCCGAACAGGTTCGCCACCGAACGATCAAACTGGCCCTGTTCCCACTCGAGCAGGTAGCGCCCCGGAGGGGTCTGGAACCAATCGGTCAAACTTATAATCCGGTGATTCATTCTGGGTGTTCAAGCGACGGTCTTTGCGGGCCGCAACCCGGTCCCGCCCGGTACTCTACACGCCCTGCCCCACAGTGCGAGCCCCATGACCCTGCTCCCTCTGCCCGCGTTCAACGACAACTACATCTGGGTGCTGCACGACGGTCGGCGCGCGCTCGTGGTGGACCCGGGCGAATCCGAGGGTGTGATGAAGTGGCTCGTGTCCGAAGGCGTCGTGCTCGACACCATCTTGGTCACCCACCACCATGGTGATCACACGGGGGGCGTGGACGCCTTGAGGCTGGCCACCGGTGCACGGGTGATCGGCCCGGCGCATGAGGTCGTTCCCGAACCCCTGCAGCGTGTGGCCGATGGCGACAGCATCGAGACGCTGGGCCTGCGCTTCGAGGTGCTGGACGTGCCGGGGCACACGGCGGGCCACATCGCCTATCACTGTGCCGAGGTGGTCGGCCGGCCCCTGCTGTTCTGCGGCGACACGCTGTTTTCCGCCGGCTGTGGCCGACTCTTCGAAGGCACACCCGAGCAGATGCTCGCTTCGCTCGACCGCCTGGCGGCCCTGCCGGATGACACCCGGGTGTGCTGCACCCACGAATACACGCTGTCCAATCTGCGGTTCGCCCGGGCCGTGGATCCGGCCAACACGGACCTGCAGACGTACGAACAACACTGCCAGGCGCTGAGGGAGCGGAACCTTCCCACGCTGCCCAGCTCCATCGGGCTGGAAAAGCGGATCAACCCCTTTCTTCGCGTGCGCGCGCCGGCCCTGTCGGAAGCGGCCCGCCGCCATGACCCCGAGACCCCTTCCGACGCACTGGGCGTGTTCACGACACTGCGTGCCTGGAAAAACGTGTTCCAGTAGTCCATGAACTTCTTTTCTTCGTTGTCCGTCCGTGCGCGCCGTTCGGCACGTCCTGCCAAGGTGCTCACCGGCCTCGGACTCGTGGCTCTTCTGGCCGCCTGTGCAAGCACCCCGCTGCCGCCCCATGTGCCTCCGCAGGCGCCTCAAACGCTGCCTTCCACACCCAGCAGCACGCCGCCCCTGCCCTCCGTGTCCCAGGCTCCCCGCGTCCTGGCGCCCCATGCGCCGCTGAGCGAGATTTCCATCGCCTCTGCCACACCGCCGCCGGTCACCATGCTGGCCGCGCCACTGGACATCTGGGAGCGCATCCGCCGGGGCCTCTCGATGCAGGACCTCGACGGGGAGCTGGTGCGCGACCGCGAGCAGTGGTACGCCTCCCGGCCCGACTACATCCAGCGCATGACCGAGCGCTCAAGCCGCTACCTGTTCCACATCGTCGAAGAGATCGAGCGGCGCAACCTGCCGATGGAACTGGCGCTGCTGCCCTTCATCGAGAGTGCCTTCAACCCGCAAGCGGTCTCCAGCGCCCGCGCCGCCGGCATGTGGCAGTTCATGCCTGCCACCGGGCAGTCTTTCGACCTCAAGCAGAACGTGTTCCGCGACGACCGCCGCGACGTGCTGGCGTCGACGCGCGCGGCGCTCGACTACCTCGAGCAGCTGCATGCGCGGTTCGGCGACTGGCACCTGGCGCTGGCCGCGTACAACTGGGGACAAGGCAACGTCAACCGGGCCATCACCCGCAACCAGCGCGAGGGCCGCTCCACCAGCTACACCGACCTGAACATGCCGCTGGAAACGCGCATGTACGTGCCCAAGCTGCAGGCGGTCGAAAACATCGTCGCGCGGCCCGAGATGTTCGGCACCGTGCTGCCCTCCATCGGCAACCACCCCTTCTTCGACACCCTTACGATCGAACGCGACATGGACGTGTCGCTGATCGCGAGCCTGGCGGACATCAGCGAACGCGACTTCCGCACGCTCAACCCGTCCATCAAGCAACCGCTGGTGATGGCCGCCGGTACGCCGAACATCCTGCTGCCCTGGGACAACGCCAAGGTGTTCGAGGAAAAACTCAAGTCCTACCGCGGCCCGCTGGCTTCGTGGACCGCCTGGGTGGCGCCCACCACCATGGGCCTAGACCAGGTGGCCCGCCAGGTCGGCATGAGCGAGTCGGAGCTGCGCGAGGTCAACAACATCCCGCCGCGCATGAAGGTCCGGGCCGGCTCAAGCCTGCTGGTCCACCGCAGTGGAACGCGCGACCGGGACGTCAGCGAGTTCGTGGCCGACAACGCCCAGCTCAGCCTGGCACCGGAGGTCGTGCTCAAGCGCACCGTGGTGCGTGCCCGCAAGGGGGACACACTGGCCCGCGTGGCGCAGCGCTACCGCGTGAGCACCGTCAGCGTGGCCGGCTGGAACGGCCTGTCGGTCAACGCGAAGCTCAGGTCGGGGCAGCGCCTCACCCTGATGCTGCCCAAATCGGTCAGCGTGGCCGAACGCGCGCCAGCCCGCTCGGCGAAGGCGAGCAAGGCTGCCCGCGGCCAGCAAGCCAGCCTCAAGAAGCCGGTGCGCGCGGTGAAGGCGGCCAAAGGGAAGCAACGCAGCGTGCGGGTCGCCTCGGAAGACCGGGCCGGACGCAAGACCGCCAAACGCTGAAGGCGCAGGTGCAACGCCTCAGGCCTTGAATCTGGCCTTGGCCTTGAGCGCCATGTCGTTGGTGTAGGTCTGCGACAGATCCACCTGGCGCAGGGGAGAGGCAGCGTCGAACCGGGACATCACGCGCGCCATGGTTGCAGGCCCAGCCTCCGGCATCAGCCCGTCGGGCGACCAGGCTTCGCGGGCGCGGCTGAACGCCGCCAGGTACAGCGCCCGGTCGCCCTGGAAGTACGACTCTGGTACCACCTTGTTGATGTCGGACAGGCCGGCGGTCTGCAACCATTTGAGCGCATGGACCAGCCCATGGACCAGCGCCTGGCACTCGTCCCGGTGCGTGGCAAGGTAGTCGGCCGCCACACTCAGACAGCCCGCCGGCATCGGTCCGCCGAACACATCGGCATTGCCGCGCACCGTGCGCGTGTCGGCCACCAGGCGCAACGCGCTGTCCTGCTCCAGCTGCGTGATGACCGGGTCGGTGTAGCAGATCGCATCTACCAGCCCGTTGCGGAAGTTCACCAGCGCAGCCGTGGGGTTGGAGACCGGCACGAACTCCACCGCGTCCGCGTTCAGACGGCCGGCCGCCATCATCATGAGCACCATGCGGTGCGCGCCACTGCCCAGCGACGGCACCAGCACCTTGCGCCCCCGAAGATCGACGATGCCGCTGAAGCCTGCGAGTGTCTTGCGCGACGCCCCCAGCACGAGCTGGGGCGCGCGCCCCTGCAGAACGATGGAGGGATAGGACTGCCCACGCGCACGCAAGGCCACGCTGGTGCTGTACGGGCCGGAGAGCACCTGCGCCGAACCGGTCAGCAGGGCCTGCAGTGCCGCGCCGGGCTCCACCATGTCGCGCACTTGCACATCCAGCCCTTCGGCGGCGAAATAGCCCATGCGCTCGGCAATGGTCAGCGGCAGGTAGCAGAAGGCGGCGCGGTTGTCGACTGCCAGCACCACACGGCCGAAAGGCGCCCGCGCGGACAGAGACGGTGTCCCGCTGCCCTGCGCCATCGCCGCAGGCCGTCCGGCGACCATCGGCAAAGCCGAGGCCCAAGACCGCAACCATTCACGGCGATTCCACATGCACGCTTCCTTCTGTTCCCTGATTCGATGGAGCCGAGCGTAGGACACGCGTGCACAACGCGCATCGGGACGAGTCCCGAGCGGGTTTCCACCGACCCCAGATGCAAGCCGATGTAACGGCCGCAGGCGCGCGAATCAGATGAACAGAAGCGCGATGTTCGCCAGCAATGCCAGCGCCCAGACGGCGCTGCGCAGCGTGGCCATGTCGGCCACGTAGAACAGGATGTACATCAGGCGGAGCACCACGTACACGAAGCACAGCAGGTCCAGCCGCGTCTGGAAGGCCCCGTGCTGATGCGCAATGATCACCGCCCCGATGTAGAACGGCATGGCCTCGAAGCAGTTGGCCTGCGCCGCATTGGCCCTTGCACGCCAGCCCGACTGCCGCGCCAGCCACTCGCGCGGATGGTGGTTGTCGTAGCCGCCCTCCCTGCGGGGCTTGGCGAACGAACCCGATTTGGCCAGCCAGGCGCAGCCGATGGGCAGCAAGGCCACGATCAGCACGGTCCAGTAGGCCACGGTCAGTCCGGCATAGGTCATGAAAAACACCTTGAAACAGAGCGGCGTACAGGGCGCCTCAGCGCCGGTCCACCAGGGCATGGGCGATGGTGCCCAGATCGACGTATTCGAGTTCGCTGCCCACCGGCACTCCGCGCGCCAGACGCGTGACGTTGACGCTCCGGGTCTTGAGCCCCTGGGCGATGACATGGGCCGTGGTCTCACCTTCGGCGGTGAAATTGGTGGCCAGAATCACCTCGCGTACCACCCGCTCGCCCTGCTCGGTGGCGTCGATGCGCTCGAACAGCTTCTGCAGCCCTATCTCGCGCGGGCCCACGCCGTCGAGCGGGCTGAGCTTGCCCATGAGCACGAAGTACAGGCCCTTGTAGGCACCGGTGCGCTCCATGGCCGCCTGGTCGGCCGGCGTCTCGACCACGCAGAGCAAGCCGCGGTCGCGCCGCGGATCGTCGCAGGTTGGGCAGATGTCGCTTTCAGTGAAGGTGTGGCACATGGTGCAGTGCTTCACCGAGTTGCACGCGTTCTGCAAGGCCTGCGACAGCCGCAGCGCGCCCTCGCGGTCGTGCTGCAGCAGATGGAAAGCCATGCGCTGGGCGGACTTCACCCCCACGCCAGGCAGGCAGCGCAGTGCCTGCACCAGCAGTTCCAGCGAGTGGGTGTCGGCCACGCGGAGAGCGGGTGCAGGATCAGAACGGGAACTTCATGCCGCCCGGCAGACCCGGCATGCCGGCGGTGAGCTTGCCCATCTTTTCCTGCGAGGTCTCTTCGGCCTTGCGCACCGCGGCGTTGAAGGCGGCGGCCACCAGGTCTTCGAGCATGTCCTTGTCGTCGGCCAGCAGCGAAGGGTCGATGGTCACTCGGCGCACGTCGTGCTTGCAGGTCATGACCACCTTGACCAGGCCGGCCCCGGACTCACCGGTAACCTCGATGTTGCCCAGTTCGTCCTGGGCCTTCTTGAGGTTTTCCTGCATGGCCTGGGCCTGCTTCATCAGGCCGGCGAGTTGTCCTTTGTTGAACATGGTGATCCTTGGGTTATTTGAAAAGAGTGAAAGCGTCTGCGCTCAGGCCTCGGTGGCCCTCAGCGATCCGGGCACGATTCTGCCGCCAAAGTCGCGCATCATCGCCTGCACCATGGGGTCGTCGTGGATGATGCGTTCGGCCTCGCGCTGGCGCCGGTTGGCTTCGGCCGCCAGGCGCAGCGACGCCGAGTCGATCACAGGGCCGATCTCCACGGCCAGCCGAACGGCATGGCCCTGCGACTGCAGCGCGGTCGACAGGCGCTCGCGCGTGCTGGCCTGGTTGAGCGACTCGCGCTCCACCCGCAGCAGCCACTGGCCGGCGTCGCGCGCCACCAGCTGCGACTGCAATGCCAGCTCCCGCACCAGCGCCGTGACCACCTCGGCCTTGACCATCTGCTGCACCAGGGCGAACCAGAAATCGCCTTCGGGCGTGACGACAGGTTCCGGCAGGCGCACAGGCTCGGAGGGATCGCGCATCTGCTCGACCCGTGGCGAAAGGCTGGCCTCCCTGACAGGGATCTCCACCACGCGCCGGCTGGTCTGGACACCCTCCTCAGGGGGCTCGGGCAGGGACTCATCCGGCTCGTCGACCCAGGGCGGACCATCGGCATCGGTCGGCTCCTCGGACACAGGGCGCTGCGGCGCTGCCACAGCCACAGGGTTCTGGGGCGCCGCCGCCTTCGGCTCCGCAGCCTTGGGCGCCGGAACAGGCGCAGCGACGGGCTCGGGCCCGGTTTTCAGTGTTTTTTTTTCCGGTGAGGCGCTGACGGCGCCGGCCGGCTTGAAGGCCAGCAGTCGCAGCAGCACCATGGTCAGCGCTGCGTACTCGTCGGGCGCCAGGCCCAGCTCGCCACGGCCGTGCAGGCACAGGCTGTAAAGCAGCTGCGTCTCGTCTGCCGGCAGCGCGTGCGCCAGGCGGACGATCTCCGGCTGGTCCGGGTCGTCCGAGGCCTCCAGCGCCGCCCGCCCGGGCACCGCCTGCAGCACGGCCATGCGCTGCAGCAGGCTGGTCATCTCCTCCAGCGTCGAGGCGGCGTTCAGGCCGTTGACGCGCAGCGCATCGACGGTGTCCACCACCGCCGCACCATCGCCACGCGCCAGCGCGTCGATCAGCCGCAGCACATGCGAGCGGTCCACGGCGCCGAGCATCTGGCGCACCGTGGCCTCCTGCAGCTGACCGCCGCCGAAAGCGATGGCCTGGTCGGTCAGCGAGAGCGCATCCCGCATCGAGCCACGCGCGGCACGCGAGAGCAGGCGCAGCGCCTGCGGCTCGGCCGGCACGTTCTCGGCCGCCAGCACCTGTCCCAGGTGCTCCAGCACCGTCTCGGGCGCCATCGGTCGCAGGTTGAACTGCAGACAGCGCGACAGCACCGTGACCGGCACCTTCTGCGGGTCGGTCGTGGCCAGCACGAACTTCAGGTACTCGGGCGGCTCTTCCAGCGTCTTGAGCATCGCGTTGAACGCGTGCCCGGTGAGCATGTGCACCTCGTCGATCATGAAGACCTTGAAGCGCCCCTGCACCGGCTTGTAGACCGCCTGTTCCAGCAGCGACTGCACCTCGTCCACGCCGCGGTTGGAGGCCGCGTCCAGCTCGGTGTAGTCGACGAAGCGGCCGGCGTCGATGTCGGTGCAGGCCTGGCAGACGCCACAGGGTTCGGCGGTGATCCCGCCCTGCCCGTCGGCGCCCAGGCAGTTGAGCGACTTGGCCAGGATGCGCGAGACCGTGGTCTTGCCCACGCCGCGCGTGCCGGTGAACAGATAGGCGTGGTGCAGGCGCTGGGTCGTCAGGGCGTTGGAAAGGGCTTGCACCACATGCTGCTGCCCCACCATTTCGGTGAAGCGGCGCGGACGGTATTTGCGGGCCAGGACGACATAGGACATAGGCCGGTGATTCTAAAGGTCGCCCTACTCCGAGATGGGCGCGGGTCATCGCCTACAATCGCGGGTGACGGGCCTTCCCGCATGGTGAAGCGGCCAACCGGGTCAGGTGGGGAACCAAGCAGCCCTAACTGTGGAGCCAGTGCCGGGGTCAAGGCTCGTCACCTTATTCGTCCAGCGCCAATGGCGCACAGAAACGCAAAGGCCGCATCAGCGGCCTTTTTTGTTGGCGAACGCCGCGCTGCTCAGAACGCGTCGATCTTCAGCCCCTGCTTCTTCACCACGCCCTTCCAGCCCTCCAGGTCTCGCTGCAGGAACTGGCCCAGCTGGGCGGGGCTGCCCACCGCAGGCTCCAGCGCGTCCTTGGCGAGCCGCTCCTTCACGTCGGGCATCTGCACCACCTGGGTCAACGCGGCATTGATCTGCTGCACCACCGCATCCGGGGTGCCCCTCGGCGCGACCAGTGCGAAGTAGTTCAGCACGTTGAAGTCAGCCATGCCGGCCTCTTTCATGCCCGGCACGTTCGGCAGCGCGGGGCTGCGCTCCGGGCTGGTGACCGCCAGCGCCTTGAGCTTGCCGTCGCGGATGTGCGGTGCCAGCGCCGGAATGGTGCCGGTGAGCAGCTGCAGCTGGCCGGAAATGGTGTCCAGCGTGGCCGGCGCGATGCCCCGGTAAGGAATGTGAGTGATGTAGATGCCGGCGCGCGCCTCCAGCGATTCGAGCACCAGGTGGTTGATGCCGCCCACACCGGCCGAGCCGTAGTTGAGCGCGCCCGGCCGCTTCTTCGCCAGCGCGATCAGCTCGGGCAGACTGTTGGCGGGCAGTTCCTTGTTGGCCACCCAGACCAGCGGTCCGTGCGCGATCATGCCGACCGGCGCGAAGCCGCCCACCGGGTCGTAGCCCGCCGTGGGCAGCGCGGCCGCCACCGTGGTGAAGGGGGCGGCGGCCAGCAGCAGCGTGTGGCCATCGGGTGCGGCCTTGGCCACCTCCTGGGCGCCGATGGCCCCGGAGGCACCGGTGCGGTTCTCGACCACCACGTTCATCTTGAAAAGTTCGGAGAGCTTGGCCGCCACCAGACGCCCCATGGCGTCGGTGCCGGCGCCCGGCGCGAACGGCACGACGATGCGCATCGGGCGTTCCGGGAAGACCGCAGCGGAAGACAGTGCGGGCGCCAGGGCAAGACCCGCTGCGATCTGATGGCAGAAGCGGCGGCGGTTGGGATGAGAGGTGCTCATGGTCGGTACAAACTCGGGTTCTGGATGACAAGCGGGACACTCTAGGTCGGTGCCTTGACGCCGTGATGACAGAGAAGATTCAGCCGTTCCGGCGCAGCCAGTGGAGCACGCCCTGCCCCGCCCGGCGGCCGCTGGCCAGGCAGGCGGTCAGCAGGTAGCCGCCGGTGGGGGCCTCCCAGTCCAGCATTTCGCCGGCGCAGAACACGCCGGGCAGCTGCTCGCACATGAGGCCGCTGTCCAGCGCCTCGAACAGCACGCCCCCGGCGCTGCTGATGGCCTCGTCGATCGGCCGCGCCGCGACGAGCGAAAGTGGCAGGCTCTTGATCGCTTCGGCCAGGCGCACCGGGTCGTTCATTGCGTCCTTGCCCAGCCGCTCATACAGCACGGCGCTCTTGATGCCGTCCAGGCCCAGCCGGCTCTTGAGGTGGCTGGAGAGGGAGCGCGAGCCGCGCGGGTGGGTCACCTCGCGTTGCACCCGCTCGGCCGTCCAGGCCGGCAGCAGGTCCAGTACCAGTGTGGCATGGCCCTCCTGGATGATCTGGTTGCGCAGCAGCGCAGACGCGGCATAGACCAGGCTCCCCTCGACGCCGCTCTGCGTGGCGACGAACTCCCCCTGGCGCTCGAAGGCCGTGCCCTGCGCGGTACCGCAGCGAATCGCCACGTTCTTGAACGGCTGGCCGGCGAAGCGGCTGCGGAAGTGTTCGCTCCAGCCGCCGGCCACGTCGAAGCCGCAATTGGCCGGCAGCAACGGCGCCACCGCCACACCGCGTGCCGCCAGCAGCGGCACCCAGGCACCGTTGGAGCCCAGCCGCGCCCAGCTGCCACCGCCCAGCGCCAGCAGCACCGCACGCGCCTCCACCGGTTGTTCGCCCGACGGCGTCTCGAAGCGCAGCGTCCGGCCATCGCCGGCCCAGCCCAGCCAGCGGTGCCGCATGTGAAAGCGCACGCCGGGGCCGCCACCGGGCGGATGGCGCAGGCGCTGCAGCCAGGCCCGCAGCAGCGGCGCGGCCTTCATGTCGGTGGGGAAGACGCGGCCCGAGCTGCCCACGAAGGTCTCGATGCCCAGTCCAAGCGCCCAGGCGCGCACCTCGGCGGCGCCGAAGTCGGCCAGCAGCGCCTCGATCTGCTGGCGCCGCTCGCCGTAGCGGCCGGCGAAGCGGTCGGCGGGTTCGGAATGGGTCAGGTTCATGCCACCCTTGCCGGCCAGCAGGAACTTGCGTCCGACCGAAGGCATGGCGTCGTAGAGGTCGACCGGCACGCCGGCCGCCGACAGCACTTCGGCGGCCATCAGGCCGGCCGGGCCGCCGCCGATGATTGCGACATCACAAGTCATGGGGTTCCAGTTCGATCAGTTGTCCGGTGGCGCTGACGAAGGCCAGCCGCACCGGTTCGCCGGGACGGGCCGCCTGCAGCGCCCGGCGGTAGCGCGCCATCTGCTCGCGCAGCGCGGCCTGCTGTTCGGGTCGTTCGGCGCTCTTGAAGTCGAGCACCCACCATTCGCCGCTGTCGCGCCGCCGCACCAGCCGGTCCAGCCGCAGCAGCTCGCCCCCATGCCAGAGCTCGACCTCGTTGCCCCAGTGCTGCAGCACCTCGTCCGACCAGGCCCAGGCGGCCTCGCCCGCCACCACTCGCTGTGCCATGGCCAGCGCTTCCTCGCCGGCCGGCCCGGTCAGCTGGAACTCGCGCACCACCGCGCGCATGTGTTCGTCCGTCCAGGTGAAACCGCCCAGCGGCGTGGGTCGCCACTGCAGCAGGCGGTGCATGGCCTGGCCCAGACGGGAACGTTCGTCGTCTTCCTCTTCCGGGGCGGCGGGGGCGTCGGCCCGCAACCACTTCGGGTCCAGCACCGGCAACGCCGGGAGTTCAAACGGTGCATCGACGGCGGCTGCCGCACCGGCGGCGGGAGGCGTCGGCAGATCCTGCGCCAGCGGCTGCAGCCGGCGCCACCAGCTCTGGTCAGGCTCCTGGTGCGGCACAAAGCTGGAAATCACCAGATTCGTCTCGGCCCGCGTGAGCGCCACGTACAGCGCGTTGAGCTCCTCCAGCGCGCGCGCCTGCTGTTCGGCAGCGAGCAGGTCCACGGTGCAGGCGGGCGGCTTCTTCTCGCTGGCCAGGAACACCAAGCGCCGCGGTGCCTCCTCCCCGGCGGGCCAGTCCACCAGCACGCCCATGTTCTCGGGCTTCTGCGGCGGGTTGTCGGTGTCCAGCAGGACCACGGTGTCGGCCTCCAGACCCTTGGCGCCGTGGATGGTGAGCAGACGCACGGCACCAGGCTGGTGGGCGCCACCCGCGGGGACGCCACCGGCCTTGAGCGCGCGCACGAAGCGGTAGGGCGTGAGAAAACGCCCGCCGTCCTGGGCCAGCGACTGCGCCAGCAGATCCCGCAAGGCGGCCAGGGTGGCACCGCGTTCGCTCGCCGGCACGGCGCAGGCGAACCGCGCCAGCACGTCGCCGTGGTCGTAGATGGCCGAGAGCGCATCGTGCGGCGGCAGGCGGCGCAGCCAGTCCTGGTAGAGCTTGAGCGTGCTTCCCGTGTCCGGGTCGGTGGTTTGCAGCACGTCCCACCAACCGGGCTTGGCCTCCTGTCCCTCGCCCGCTGCGCGGACCGCGGTGGCCAGCACCACCAGGCGGGCATCGTTCCAGCCAAAGAGCGGCGACTTGAGCGCCCGCGCCAGGCTCAGGTGGTGGCGCGGCGACACCAGCGCATCCAGAAGCGCCACCATGTCCTGCACCGCGGGCGATTCGATCAGTTCCGCCTCGCCGGGCGCTTCGCTGGCGATGCCGCGTTCGCGCAGCGCCTCGTGCACCAGGTGCAGCCGGTTGCGCTTGCGGGCCAGCACCATGAAACCGTCGGGCGCCTGGCCGCCGGCCACCTGCTGCGCGATCCAGTCGGCCACCTGGGCGGCTTCGCGCTCGGCACTGCCCTCCTCGTCGGGCAGCACGCGCGGCTGGTTCAGGCTGTCCCGCCAGACCGGCTCTTCGTCGCTGCCCGCATCGTCTTTCGCGGCGCGTTCGATGGCCGGCAGCGCGCCGACCGAACCGGCCTGCTGGCTGTGTGTGGTGTGGGGCCGGAAGCCGGCGTATTCGCCCGTCGCCATCGCCGCGGCCATGGCGGTGTTGAGCGTCTGCACCACCGCCTGCGAGCAACGGCGGGTGTGGTCGCAGCTGAGCAGCGCACCGCCCAGGCCCTGTACCACGAAGGCCTGGGCAGCCTTTAACACCTGGGGCTCGGCGCGGCGGAAGCGGTAGATCGATTGCTTGGGATCGCCCACCAGAAACACGCTGGGCGCCTCACCCGAACCGGCCCCGGCGTAGGCGCTGAGCCAGCCGTAGAGCGACTTCCACTGCAATGGGTTGGTGTCCTGGAACTCGTCGATCAGCAGGTGGCGCACGCGGGCATCCAGCCGCTGCTGCATCCAGCCCGAGAGCTCGGCGTCACCGAGCAGCCGGCAGGCGGCGAACTCCAGGTCGTTCATGTCCACCCACCCGCGCTCGCGCTTGAGCTCGGCATAACAGGCCAGCAGCACCCGCGCCAGGCGGGTCATGCGTTGCTGGTGCAGCCAGGCCTCGTGCTGGGCATCGGCCTGCACCACGCGCAGCACGCGCTCCTGCGCCTCGCGCACCTGGTCGATGGCGGCGATCTTGGTGCCGAACTTGCGCGGTTCGCCGTCTTTGGTCAGCAGCGCCTCCCGCACGCCTGGCCAGCGCCCTTCGGTCAGTGCCATCTCCAGCTCGACGCCCTTGGCAGAAAACGAAGGTGCCGACGCGGCGCCCAGGGTCTTGGCCGCAGCCCACAGACTCTCGCGCACCACCGCGGTGTGCATTTGCGCCTGCGGGGCCGCCAGACCGGCCATGTCGGGAAACAGTTCATCGAAACGCTTCACCGAAGCGTGCACCCGGCCCGCGTGGTCCGCCAGACCCAGCTCGACGCGCTTGGCCAGCGCCGTCTCCAGTGCCTTGAGGGTCTGGTGGCGGCCGTGTCGCGCCACGCTGTCGAAGAAGGCCTGCCGGTCCTCACCCCCGTCCGCCAGCGCCGCATAGAAGCGCGGCCACAGCAGCGGCATGGCCTTCTGGTCGTTCTCCAGCAGTTCGTAGGACAGCGGCAGGCCGAGCTCCTGCAGCACCGCCAGCGGCGCCCCGCGCAGCAGCGCAGAGAACCAGCTGTGGAAGGTGCGCAGCTGCACCTGACGACCCGAAGCGGTGACCCGCTGGTGCAAGGTCTTGAGCTCGGGCGCGCGGCGCCGGGCCTCGGCCTCGCCATAACCCCAGCTGCACAGGGTCTGGACCAGGCCCTTCTGATCCAGATCGGCGCAGCGGCGCAGCTCGCTGCCCAGCCGCCCGCGCATTTCGCCGGCGGCCTTCTTGGTGAAAGTAATGGCCAGGATGTCCTGCGCGGGCGTGCCGTCCAGCAGCGCCCGCACGATCCGCGCCACCAGCATCCAGGTCTTGCCCGCGCCTGCGCAGGCCTCGACTGCGATCGAGCGCGCCGGGTCACAGGCGGCGGCATAGAAGGCCTCGGCCGACACCGGCTGGCCATTGATCTGGTAGGCGGCCTGCAGGCTCATGCGGCGCTCCAGAAGTCCTTGCGACAAAGCCCTCGGGCATCGCAGTGCTCGCAGACACGCCCTTCGCCGAGCGCGGGCATCGGGTGCCCGGCCGCGACCCGCGACAGGTCGGCCACCAGACCCTCTCTCAGATGTTCCCTGGCCTGCAGCACCAGCGGCTGCTCGATCAGGTGGGTGGCGCCTTTCTTGGCGCTGGCAGAGCGGCCGTCGGTGATGCTCAGGTAGGCCGCGCGCAGGTTCTCGTCGGGCAGCAGTGCGGCGTAGAACGCCAGCTGTGTGTCCTCGAACGGCTGCTTGACCCGGTCCTCGGTCTTCTGCCGGCTCTCGGTCTTGTAGTCGATCACCAGCGGCAGGCGGCCCTCCGGGCTGGCCTGGCGGTCGATCCGGTCGAGCTTGCCCCACAGGCGCCAGGGCGGCAGGTCCGCCGCCAGCTCGGCCTCAGCCCGTTCAAAAACCGGCCCGGGGCGGTCAGGCCGGCCTTCGAACTCGGCCAGCCAGTCCAGATAGCCCTCGCGCAAAGCGGGCCAGACGGCCTGGTACGGAAGGAAGCCGGCCTCGGCGGCATCGCCCTGCAGGCCCATGGCGGCGGCCACTTCGTCCCCGATCTGATCGAGCCGCACGGCGTCGGTCTCGCGACCCGGGCGCTGGTCGCCGCGCTCTTCGTGAAAGACCTTGAGCACCGCATGCAACCAGTTGCCCAGGTCGCGCTGGTCGGGCTCGGCTTCCAGCTCTGGCGCGTCGCTCACCCGCAGCTGCCGCAGCGCGAAGAAGCGGTAGGGGCAGTCGCGCAGGTCCTGGTAGGCACTGGCCGACAAGCTCGCGGGCAGCAGCCCCGGCGCTGCGGGCAGCGGCGGCAGCTGAGGCAGGGGCTCCAGAAGGCGCGGCGTCTCTGCGGGTGGGCGGCTCGCGCCCAAGGGGTCGCCCCCGGGCAGGGCCAGCACCCAGGGGCTGGGCGACAGCGGCTCGCCGTCCTTCTGGCAGCGCCACAGGATGTCGACCGACGGTGCACACAGCGCTGCGGTCCAGGCGCTTTCGGCCGCCGCCGACAGCTGCTCCCGCGTGGGCAGTCCCAGCAAAGCGCGCTGGGCGGCGGTCCAGGGGCCGGGCAGCTCCGGGACGGGATCGAGGGTGACCTCGTCACAGCCGGGCATCACCACCGCCGCAAAGCCGCGTCCCAGCACCTGGGCCATCGGGAGGATCACCACCGGCGCGTCGGCATCCTGGCGTGGCAAAAAGCTGGCGCTCTCCAGCACATCCCGGACCCAGGCAGAAAAGGCGGCCAGTCCCAGGCGCGGCGCCGGCCGGGCACCCCCGGCCAGCACCTGGCCGATCTGCCGCAGCTCCGACGAGGCCCCTTCGTTCAGGCGCAGCGCCTGAAGCACCTGCTGACCGGCCGGGTCCTCGCTGAGCATCGCCCACAGCCCGCACGTCGTCAGCGCAGCGCGCAGGTCGTCGAGCCAGCGTTCCAGCGGGCGGGCCGTCTGCAGAGACTCCAGCATCACGCTGAGCCCCTCGGGCAAGTGCGGCACCAGGGTCGCGTGCCGCAGCACCGACCGCCAGGACGGCAGACCGTGCTCGCGCACCAGCTGTTCCAGCGTCTCCACAGCACCCGCCGGCCAGGCCCCCCCCTGTTTGAGCAGATCGAGCACATCGTCCGTGCGGGCCCTGGGGTCGGCGGCTCTCAGCAGGCTCATGAGCCGCGCCGCCGCGTGGGTGGTGGAGAGCTTCCAGCCAGTGTCGTCGCGCAGCGTAACGCCGACGGCGTGCACCAGGGCACTGACGCGGCGCATCAGCAGGCGGTCGTTGGCCACGAGGGCCAGCGGCACCCGCCCTTCGTTGACGCGGGCGATCACCGCCGCCGCGGCGCGGCGCGCCTCGTCTTCCGGATCGGTGCAGGCCTGCAGGTGCCACACGCCCGGGGCCGCATCCCGGGATACGCCCAGCAAGTCGGCGAGCGAAAGCACCTGCGAGTGCCCGGCCCAGTGTCCGGCCAGCGCCAGACCCAGCGGATCGTCCTGAAAGCCCTGCAACACCCAGAGCCGATCAGCCGCGTGGCCAGGCGCCGCACGGTCCGACCAGAGCACGTCGGTGGCAAAACCGGCGCTGCCCACCCAGGCCAGGGCCAGGGAAGCCACCAGCGATTCCCACTGCGGGCCCTGTGCCAGGGCGACGCGCTGCTGCTCGGACCAGGCGGCCCGCTGCCCGGGAGGCACCGCCGCCGCAAGCGGCGCGAGCTGCCGTGCCGCGTCGACCAGCCGGGCCACCAGCTCGGCCCGCAGCGCCGGGTCGCGCAGACCCGTGGCCATGCGGTCGACCAGAGCCTCGGCCACCAGGCTGTCCCGCGCCATGTCACCGCTGAGATCGGTGGGCGCCGGCCACCAAGGCGCAAGCCCTGAGGCCCAGTTGCGCGTGGTTTCGAAGCGGGGTGCAAAACCCGTGGGGTGGGAGGCGGCCCAGGCCCGCCGCGCCGGATCGATGAGCTGGGCATACGGCAGCAGCACCAGCCACCGGTCCGGCGGACCACTTTCCTCGGTCACGGCAGCCTCGATGCGGCGCACCACCGCAGGCCATCCGCCAGGGGCGGCCGACATGGACCCAGCGGTTGTGGGGTGGTCCGGCGCAGGCGTCATCAATGGGGGGTTTCTGTCACAATGTCCGAGTTCACAGGCACCGCTCTAGCGGTCGCCCTGTTTCCGACTTTAACTTCCCCGATCCACGTTTCTCAGGATGAACCATGGCCAGTGAGCTGATCACCCACGTTTCCGATGCAACCTTCCAGGCCGACGTGCTCGACGCCAAAGCACCCGTGCTGGTCGATTTCTGGGCCGAGTGGTGCGGCCCCTGCAAGATGATCGCCCCCATCCTGGACGAAGTGGCCGGCTCTTACAACGGCAAGCTCAAGATCGCCAAGGTCAATGTCGACGAAAACCGCGACATTCCGGCCAAGTTCGGCATCCGTGGCATTCCCACGTTGATGCTGTTCAAGGATGGGCAGCTGGCCGCCACCAAGGTGGGCGCCATGAGCAAGGCCCAGCTGACGGCATTCATCGACCAGCAACTGGCCTGAGCGGCCCCGCGCCGGCCGCCGCCCCGGGTGCAAGGCCCGGCTCATGCGCAGCGGCCGGTTTTTTCCTGTCATAATTCCCGCGTCAGCTGGCCACCAACGCCCAGCCTCTTCTGACCGCGCCGGTCCGCCATCCGGACATCAGCGCCCCTCCCCCGGTTCTGACAAGACTCCCTTCCGGAGCGATTTCCATGCACCTCAACGAACTCAAGGCACTGCACGTGTCTGAAGTCCTCAAGCAGGCCGAAGCGCTTGAGATCGAAAACACCGGCCGCATGCGCAAGCAGGAGCTGATGTTCGCCATCATCAAGAAGCGCGCCAAGGCCGGCGAACAGGTGAACGCCGACGGCGTGCTGGAGGTGCTGCCCGACGGCTTCGGCTTCCTACGCAACATGGACACCAGCTTCACGGCGTCCACCGACGACATCTACATCTCGCCCAGCCAGATCCGCCGTTTCAACCTGCACACCGGCGACATGATCGAGGGCGAGGTGCGCATCCCCAAGGACGGCGAGCGCTACTTCGCGCTCAACAAGCTCGACGCCATCAACGGCCTGCCGCCCGAGGCGAACAAGCACAAGGTGATGTTCGAGAACCTGACGCCGCTGTTCCCCAAGCAGCAGATGCGACTGGAACGCGACATCAAGAGCGACGAGAACATCACCGGCCGAGTCATCGACATCATCTCGCCCATCGGCAAGGGCCAACGCGCGCTGATCGTCGCCCCGCCCAAGAGCGGCAAGACGGTCATGATGCAGCACATCTGCCACGCCATCACCGCCAACCACCCCGAGGTGGAGCTGATGGTGCTGCTGGTGGATGAGCGCCCGGAAGAAGTGACCGAGATGCAGCGCACAGTTCGCGGCGACGTGATCGCTTCGACGTTCGACGAACCGGCCGCGCGCCACGTGCACGTGGCCGAGATGGTGATCGAACGCGCCAAGCGCCTGGTCGAACTCAAAAAGGACGTGGTGATCCTGCTGGACTCCATCACCCGCCTGGCCCGCGCCTACAACAACGTGCTGCCCAGTTCCGGCAAGGTGCTGACCGGCGGTGTGGACGCCAACGCGCTGCAGCGTCCCAAGCGCTTCTTCGGCGCCGCGCGCAACGTGGAAGAAGGTGGTTCGCTGACCATCATCGCCACCGCCCTGGTCGACACCGGCAGCCGCATGGACGAGGTGATCTTTGAAGAATTCAAAGGCACCGGCAACAGCGAAATCCACCTCGACCGCCGCCTGTACGAGAAGCGCGTCTTCCCCTCGATCCAGCTCAACCGCAGTGGCACCCGTCGCGAGGAATTGCTGCTGGCCCCCGAAATCCTGCAGAAGACCCGCATCCTGCGCCAGTTCATGTACAACATGGACGAGATTGAGGCCATGGAGATGGTGCTCAAGAGCATGAAGGCGACGAAGAACAACTCCGAATTTTTCGACATGATGCGCCGCGGCGGTTGATGCCGCAACAAACATCATATAATTCAAGGCTTTGCAACTTGCGGCAAGTACGAGAGAACGGTTTTCTCGCGGCTGCCGCACCTGACCCAAGGAATCGCCATGAAAGAAGGCATTCACCCCAATTACCGCGAAGTGTGCTTCGTGGACCTGTCGAACAACTTCAAGTTCGTGACCCGTTCCTGCGTGAGCACCAAGGAAATGGTCAAGATGGACGACGGCCGCGAACTGCCGCTCTTCAAGCTGGATACCTCCAGTGAATCGCACCCCTTCTACACCGGTACGCAAAAGTCTGTTGACAACATGGGCGGCCGCGTCGAGAAGTTCCGCAATCGCTTCGGCAAGAAGTAATCGGACCGATCGACCCTGCGGGCACGCGCCCGGGAAGAAAAGCAGCCGATCACCGGCTGCTTTTTTTTCGTCCTGAGTGCCCTTGCATCCCCCTGTATATTTGCCGTCGTGAGTCTTGCCACCCCTGCCATCGTGACCCAGTCTGCCGTGCGCCGCCTGCCGCGGATCGCCCTGCTGCTTCTGGGCCTGGCTTACGTGCTGCCGGGTTTTCTGGGTCGGGAGCCCTGGAAGAACCTGGACGTGGCGGCGTTCGGCGCCATGATGGAAATGGCCCGGGGCAGCAGCTGGTGGCAACCCCAGGTGCTGGGCGAGGCCGCCGAAATGGCGGGTCCACTGCCTTACTGGCTGGGGGCGCTGGCCATCCGGCTCCTGTCGTTTCTGCCCCCCGAGCTCGCCGTCCGGGTGCCTTTCGGGCTGCTGCTCGCCCTGACACTGGTCTGCACCTGGTACGCCACCTACCACCTTGCACGCCAGGCCAGCGCACAGCCTGTGGCATTCGCGTTCGGTGGTGAAGCGGATCCGATCGACTATGCGCGCGCCATGGCGGATGCGGCGCTGCTGGCACTCGTCGCGTGCCTGGGCCTGGCACAGATGTCTCACGAGACCACGCCCGACCTGGCACGTCTGGCCATGGTCAGCGCGGTGCTGATGGCGGCCACACGCATGGCGCTGCCGCTCACCCGCCATCCCTGGAAAGCGGTGGCACTCTGGGGGGCCGCCACCCTGGGTCTGGTGCTCAGTGGTGCGCCCTGGATCGCGCTCATCCTGGGCACGGGGCTGCTCATGCTGGTGTGGACGAGCCGGTCCGGGCAAGGCTCTGCCGCTCCAAGGGAACTGAGCTGGGTTCTGGGACTGCTGGCGCTGGCGGCCTTGCTCGCGTCGCTCACCAAACAGATCCATTGGCCGCAGATGCTGTCGCTGCCGGACTCTGCGGCCGACTGGAAGCGCTGGGGTCGGCTGCTGGTCTGGTTCACCTGGCCGGCCTGGCCGTTGGCGCTCTGGACGCTGTGGCGCTGGCGCCGCCAGTTGCGCAGCCCGCACGTGGCGCTGCCGCTGTGGGCTGTGCTGGTGAGCGTGGCCAACAGCGGCGTCAACCCCGACTTCGACCGTTCGCTGCTGCTGGCCCTGCCGGCGCTGGCCGCCCTGGCCGCTTTCGCACTGCCCACCCTGCGGCGCAGCGTCTCGGCACTGATCGACTGGTTCACCCTGGTCTTCTTCAGTGGATGTGCCCTGGTGATCTGGGTCATCTGGTTCGCCATGCAAACTGGTGTGCCCGCCAAACCCGCGGCCAACGTGGCCAAGCTGGCGCCGGGGTTCAACCCCGAGTTCTCCTGGCTGCTCCTGCTGCCCGCTCTGCTGGCCACCCTGGCCTGGGGTTGGCTGGTGGCCTGGCGCGTGGGACGGCATCGGCAGGCAATCTGGAAGAGTCTGGTGCTGCCGGCTGCCGGCGCCACCCTGTGCTGGCTGCTGCTCATGACGCTGTGGCTGCCGCTGCTGGACTACGGACGCAGCTACGGCCCTGTGGCCCGCCGCATCGCCCGGCTGGTGCCTCCTCATTCGTCCTGCGTGCTGGTCGACGGACTCGGGCAGGCACAGATCGCATCGCTGCAGTTCCAGGGCGGACTGCCCGTGCGTCGCACTGGGGATGACAAGGTGGGCGACTGCCGGATCATGGTGGTAAACCCCGACACCCAGCCCACGCTGGACGAGCGGGTGTCGCTGACCGATTGGGCCTACAAGGCCACGGTGCGGCGCCTCAATGACCGCGAACGGTTGCTGATCTACCAGAGGGTGGGCGGCGCGGCACGCTAGGCGGCGACCGCGCGCATGCGCGTGGCCGGCAGCGTGATGATGAACGTCGAGCCTCGGCCGACCGTGCTGTGCACCTGCACCTGCCCGCCGTGGCGCTGCGCCACATGTTTGACGATCGCCAGCCCGAGCCCGGTACCGCCCGTTTCGCGCGAGCGGCTGCGGTCCACCCGGTAGAAGCGCTCGGTCAGGCGGGGCAGGTGCTCGGCCTCGATGCCCGGCCCGGTGTCTTCAACGAAGAACTCGCCGCCGCCGTCGTCGACCAGGCGCCAACCGGCCCGGATGCGACCGCCCGGCGGCGTGTAGCGGACGGCGTTGCTCAGCAGGTTGGACATGGCGCTGAGCAGTTCGCTGCGGTTCCCCGACACTTCCAGTGGCGGTCCTGGCAGGGCCTCGATCTGATGCACGGGCTCCGCAATCACCGCGGAAAGCCCCTGAGCCTCCTGGACCACCTGGCGCAGCAGATCCGCAGCGCCCGCCCACTCGCCGGGGCCGGGGACAGGACTGCCCTCCAGGCGCGACAGCGTCAGCAGGTCGTTCACCAGCGTCTGCATGCGCTGCGCCTGCTGGCTCATCAGGCCCAGGAAACGCTGGCGGTCGGCCTCCTCCAGCGGCAGGCTCTGCATGGTCTCCACGAAGCCGCTGAGCACGGTCAGCGGTGTGCGGATCTCGTGGGACACGTTGGCCACGAAATCCCGTCGCATGGATTCGGCCAGCTGCACCGCCGTCACATCGCGCGTGAGCATCAGCTGCCGCTGGTCGCCGTAGGGATGGACCTGCAGCGAGATCTTCCTTGGCTGCGTGGGCCGCTGTCCGGGGCCGTCGACCTCGATCTCCGCCCCGAAATCACCCGCGTCCATGTAGGCGTTGAAACTCGGATGCCGCACCAGATTGCGCACGTACTGTCCGATGTCGCGCTGTGGATCGATGCCCAGGTGCTGGGCCGCCGTGAGGTTGCTCCATTCGATCCGCGCCATGCTGTCGAGCAGCACCACGCCGTTGGGCGAAGCCTGGATGGCGGCCAGAAAATCCTCCAGCCGCTCGTCGCTGCCATGGGCTTTCTGTTCGAGGGCCCGGAACCTCTTGCGTGCGCGCTCCAGCAGTTCACCCCAGAGCCCGGAGAGGCGTGGGGTGTGGATGTCATCGGCCCGGCTGAGCCAGCGCAGCAGTTGCGCGGCACGCAGGCTGTCCCAGAGCAGCCAGAGCATGGCCCCCCCGCCGGCCCCCGCCAGCGTCCAGGTCGCCGAACCTCTTGCCCAGCCCCATGCGCCGCCCGCTGCCACCAGCAGCAGCAGCCCCACCAACCGGCCGATCATGCTGCGCTGTCGCCACTTCCCTGCCCGACAGCCACGCGGGCCGTGAGGCGGTATCCCGCGCCGCGCACTGTTTCAACCATGCCGGCGGCGTCGCCCAGGGACTCCCTCAATCGCTTGACATGTACATCCACGGTGCGCTCCTCGATGAAGACATGGTCGCCCCATATCTTGTCGAGCAGGGTACCACGCGTGTGCACGCGCTCAGGGTGCTTCATCAGGTAGTGCAGCAGCTTGAACTCGGTCGGCCCCAGCTTGAGCTCGGCCTCGCGGAAGCTGACGCGGTAGGTGGCCGCGTCCAGCGACAGTTCGCCCACCTGCACCGAGTCGTTCACGATCTCGGGCGCACGCCGGCGCAGCACGGCGCGGATGCGCGCCAGCAGCTCCTGCGTGGAAAACGGCTTGGTGATGTAGTCGTCGGCGCCGGCGTCCAGCCCCTGCACCTTGTCCGACTCGTCGCTGCGGGCCGTGAGCATCAGGATCGGTACGGTCTTCGTGCGCTCCTGCCGGCGCCAGGTGCGGGCCAGCGCGGCACCGCTCTCGCCGGGCAGCATCCAGTCCAGCAGGATCACGTCGGGCAGCACGGCGTCGATCTCGCGGCGGGCCGATTCGCCGTCGAACACCACCGTGGGCGCAAAACCGTTGTGTCGCAGATTGACCGCGATCAGCTCGGCAATCGCCGGCTCATCCTCGACCACCAGGACGCGGGGTAGTTTTTTCATCGCTGGGCCGCCCCAAGATGAAAAGGCGCCCCCCCGGGGGGCAGCGTACCGCGCAAAGCGGGGAAGCGTGGGGGCCTGAAGTTCTTCATCCGACCACCGACTGCACTTTGTCCATGGAACTGTGGCGCACATCCTCGCCCTTGACCACGAAGATGATCTGCTCGGCGATGTTCTTGGCGTGGTCGCCCACCCGTTCCAGCGACTTGGCCAGGAACAGCAGGTCCAGGCTCGGCGAAATGGTGCGCGGGTCTTCCATCATGTACGTGATGAGCTTGCGCAGGAAGCCGTTGTACTCGCCATCGATGGCGTCGTCTTCCTTGATGATCGCCAGCGCCATCGTGGTGTCCAGCCGGGCGAACGAGTCCAGCGTCTTTCGCAGCATGCCGGCGGCCAGGTCGGCGGCCAGGCGCAGCTCCGAGATCGGCAGCGAACGCGGCGAGCCGCTTTCAATGATGGACTTGACCATGCGCGCCACGCGGGCGATCTCGTCGCCAGCGCGTTCCAGATTCTGGGTGGTGCGCGAAATCGCCATCAGGAAGCGCAGGTCTCGGGCGGTGGGCTGGCGCCGGCCGATGGTGGAAATGATCTCGTGGTCGATGTTCACTTCCATCTGGTTGATGCGGTTCTCGGTCTCAAGCACCTGCTCGGCCGTCTCCTGGCTCAGATGGACCAGGGCGTAGACCGCCTGGTGCAGCTGCGACTCGACCAGCCCGCCCATCTCCAACACGTGGGTGGAAATGGAGTTGAGTTCTGCGTCGAACTGGCTGGAAATGTGTTTGTCACCCATGGTGGTCTCCCTGTTCAGCCGAAGCGGCCGGTGATGTAGTCCTCGGTTTCGGTGCGCGTGGGCTTGAAGAAGATCTGTTCGGTCGAACCGAACTCGATCAGTTCCCCCAGGTACATGTAGGCCGTGAAATCGCTGCAGCGGGCGGCCTGCTGCATGTTGTGCGTGACGATGGCGATCGTGTAGTCCTTCTTGAGCTCGTGCACCAGCTCCTCCACCTTGCCGGTGGAGATCGGGTCCAGCGCCGACGTGGGTTCGTCCAGCAGCAGCACCGAAGGCTTGACCGCCACGCTGCGTGCGATGCACAGGCGCTGCTGCTGACCACCGGAGAGCGACAGGCCGCTCTGGCCCAGCTTGTCCTTGACTTCGCCCCACAGCGCGGCCTTGGTCAGCGCCCACTCGACGCGGTCGTCCATCTCGCTGTTCGACAGGTTCTCGTACAGGCGCACGCCAAAGGCGATGTTGTCGTAGATCGACATCGGGAACGGTGTCGGCTTCTGGAACACCATGCCGATGCGCGCGCGCAGCAGGTTCAGGTCCTGCTTGGGATCGAGGATGTTCTCGCCGTAGAAGTTGATCTGACCTTCGGCACGCTGGCCGGGGTAGAGGCTGTACATGCGGTTGAGCGTGCGCAGCAACGTGGACTTGCCGCAGCCCGAGGGACCGATGAAGGCGGTGACCTTCTTCTCGGCGATGTCCATGGACACGTTCTTGAGGCCCTGGAACTTGCCGTAGAAGAAGTTCAGGTTGCGCACCTCGAGCGCGTTGCGCTGTTCGACGGCGGCGGGAGCGATGGCGGAGGCGATCATGTGAGGGATTTCCGTTGAGGTGGCGCCTGGCTCAGGCAGGAGACTTGTTCCGGAAGAAGACGCGGGCGACGATGTTCAGGATGAGCACGGCCAGGGTGATCAGCAGCGCGCCGCCCCAGGCCAGACGGATCCAGTTGTCGTAGGGGCTCATGGCGAACTGGAAGATCACGACCGGCAGGTTGGCCATGGGCTTGCTCATGTCGGCGTTGAAGAACTGGTTGTTCAGCGCGGTGAACAGCAGCGGCGCGGTTTCCCCGCTGATGCGGGCCACGGCCAGCAGCAGGCCGGTCATCACACCGCTCTTGGCAGCGCGCAGCGTGACCATGGAGGCCACCTTCCAGCGCGGCGCACCGAGTGCGAATGCCGCTTCGCGCAGGCTGCCCGGCACCAGGCGCAGCATGTTCTCGGTGGTGCGCACGATCACGGGCACCGCGATGAGCGAGAGCGCAAGCGTGCCGGCCCAGCCGGAGAAACCACCGACCGTGGCCACCGCGATGGCATAGACGAACAGGCCCAGCACGATGGACGGGGCCGACAGCATGATGTCGGTGACGAAGCGGGTCAGCTCGGCGGTCTTGCTGGTGTCACCGTATTCGGCCAGGTAGACACCGGCGAAGATGCCGATGGGCGTGGCGAACAGCACCGTGGCGCCCACCATCATCAGGCTGCCGACGATGGCGTTGCGCAGACCGCCGCCGTCCGAACCGGGCGCCGGGGTGTCCTGGGTGAACATGTTGAGGTCCAGCGCGGCCAGCCCGTTGGACAGCAGCACGTACAGGATCCACAGCAGCACCGCCAGGCCCAGCACCATGGACCCCATCGACAGGGTCAGTCCGACGGCGTTGGAGAGCTTGCGGCGGCGGTAGAGGGATTGGTTGAAGTCGTTCATGTCACAGCCCCTTGGCCTTCTCGGCGCGCACGATCATCCACTTGGCCAGGGCCAGCACGATGAAGGTGATGACGAACAGCAGGAAGCCCAGCGCGAACAGGGCCGAGATGTGGAAGTCGGCGGCCTCGCCGAACTCGTTGGCCAGGGTCGAGGCGATCGACGTGCCCGGCGAGAACAGCGAGGTGGGCATGCGGTTGGCATTGCCGATCACGAAGGTGACGGCCATGGTCTCGCCCAGGGCGCGGCCGAGGCCGAGCATCACTCCGCCGATCACACCCTTCTGCGTGTAGGGCAACACCACGCGGCGCACCACCTCCCAGGTCGTGCAGCCCAGGCCGTAGGCGGACTCGCGCAGGATCGGCGGCACGATCTCGAACACGTCGCGCATCACGGCGGCCACGAAGGGCAGCACCATGAAGGCCAGCACGATGCCGGCGGCCAGGATGCCCATGCCGTTGGTGGAGCCGCCGAACAGGAAGCCGATCAGGGGCATGCCGCTCATGAGCTTCTGCACCGGCACTTGGACGTAGTCGGCGAACAGCGGCGCGAACACGAACAGGCCGAACATGCCGTAGATGATGGACGGCACGGCCGCCAGCAGCTCGATGGCCGTGCCCAGCGGGCGGCGCAGCCAGGGGGGGCAGGTTTCGGTCAGGAACAGGGCGATGCCGAATGCCAGCGGCACCGCGATCAGCAGCGCGATGCCGGCGCTGGCCAGGGTGCCGACGATGGCGATCGCGGCACCGAATTCTTCGTTGATGATGTCCCACTCGACGTACCAGATGAACCGGGCGCCGAACTTCTGCAGGACGGGCAGTGCATTGATGAACAGCGAGACGATGATGCCCAGCAGGGCGACCAGCACCAGCAGCGAGAACAGCTGCGTGATGCGGTGAAACAAGGCGTCCTGCAACCGCTGCTTGCGCGCGATCGACAGCATGCGGGAATTGGCCGGCACTCCGGCCGCAGTTGGCGACGTCATGGTGATGCCCACGCTCATGATGGGGTCCCCTTCAGGTGCTTTCATACCGTTGAAAGGCCCGGAGACCGGTGCAAAGTGTGCACCAGACACCGGGCCACGAGTGACGGTCTTATTTGGCGACCTGGTTCCAGACCTTGGAGCGGATCTGGGCGGTCAGGGCGTCCGGCAGCGGCACGTAGTCCAGCTCGGTGGCCAGGGTCTTGCCCTTGCTGAAGGCCCAGTCGAAGAACTTCAGGGCTTCGGCCGAGGCGGCTTTGTCTTCCGGGCTCTTGTACATCAGGATGAACGAGGCGGTGGACACGGGCCAGGCGTTGTCGCCCTTGGCGTTGACCATGGAAATGCCCATGCCCGGCACGCTGAACCAGTCGGCGCTGGCGGCGGCAGCGGCGAAGGTCGCGTCGTCGGGACTGACGTACTTGCCGTTGGCGTTCTGCAGCTGCATGAAGTTCATCTTGTTCTTCTTCACGTAGGCGTACTCCACGTAGCCGACCGCGCCCTTGATGCGGTTGACGTTGGCGGCCACGCCCTCGTTGCCCTTGCCACCGACGGACGAAGCGGCCGGCCACTTGACAGCGGCGCCCTTGCCCACGGAATCAGCCCACTCCTTGCTCACGGCGCTGAGGTAGTCGGTCCAGTTGAAGGTGGTGCCCGAACCGTCGGCGCGGTGCACCACGGTGATGTTCTCTTCCGGCAGCTTCTTGCCAGGGTTCAGGGCAGCCAGCTTCGGATCGTTCCACTTGGCGATCTTGCCCATGAACATGTCGGCCAACACCGGGCCGGTCACGCGCAGTTCACCGGGCTGGAAGCCGTCCAGGTTGATCACGGGCACGGTGCCGCCGATGATGGCCGGGAACTGGACCATGCCGTCCTTGTCCAGATCGGCACCGGGCACGGGGGCGTCGGTGGCGCCGAAGGTCACGGTCTTGGCACGGATCTGCTTGATGCCGCCCGACGAACCGATGGACTGGTAGTTCAGGCCGGTCCCGGTTTCCTTCTTGTAGGCCTCGGCCCACTTGGCGTAGACCGGGAACGGGAAGGTGGCGCCCGCGCCGGTGATGTCGGCGGCAAAGGCCGGGGCAATCGCCATGGTGGCCAGGGCGGCGGCGGCGACGGTCTTCAGAAGGGAGCGTTTGGAGATCATTCGGGTCCTCACGGGTTGGTGAAAAGGTTCACAGCCCCGGACTCTAGGCACCCACCGTGACAGCTTTGTGACAAAACGGCGATGTCATATGACAGCCATCAGAACAGGCGGGCCATCTCCTGCACGTCCTCGGCGAACATCTGGCCTTTTTCGGCCACCAGCAGGCGGCCGTCTGCGCCCGCCAGCAGCGTCACCGGCAGTCCCCGCGGTTTGGGAAAGGCCTGGCGCCAAGCCGGGGAGGCCCAGGCGGCCGGAAAACCGTAGCCTTTTTTCTTAAGATACTGCGCCGCGTCGGCGGGCGTGCGGTCGATCGACAGCGCCAGCATCTGCAGGCCGCGTCCCTGCTGGGCTTTCCAGAAGGCATCCATCTCCGGGCTCTGAAGGGCGCAGAAGGGACAGGTGCTGGCCCACCAGTACACCAGCAGCGGCCGGCCGCGCGCCAGCCCGGGGTCGAAACGCCCGCCACCAATGAGGTCCACGGCCGGCACGACCAAGGCGCTGCCCAGCACCGGCAGCGGCGGTGCCTTGGCTTCTTCGGCGGCAGCCGGCGCCGGTTGCGCCCGCAGGTGCGGCACCAGCCCGCTGGTGGCCAGGGCCACCGCGGCGCCAAGCCAGTGGCGGCGGCCGGAAGATGCCTGGAGCGGAGTGGGCGGGCTCATGCGGTTGGGTCCGTAGCTGGAGAAAAGTTGCCAAGAGCGCAGCATACGCAGCCCTGTCCACGGCTTCAAGCGGGCAGGCCGACCCCATGCGTCACAATCGGCGCACTTTCGTCAGCGCCCGCCCCATGCAAAACGGTACCCTGCTCGCCGCCATCGACCTTGGCTCCAACAGCTTCCGACTCGAAATCGGACGCCTCCAGTCGGGCCATATCGAGCGCATCGAGTACCTCAAGGAAACCGTGCGCCAGGGCAACGGCCTGGACGACAACAAGATGCTCAGCCCGGCGGCCATGCAGCGCGGCTGGGACTGCCTGGCGCGCTTTGCCGAACGCCTGCACGGTTTTCGAAAGCAGCAGGTGCGCGCGGTGGCCACCCAGACCCTGCGCGAGGCGCGCAACCGGGACGAGTTTCTGCAGAGGGCGCAGGCCATCCTCGGTTTCGGCATCGAGGTGATCTCCGGCCAGGAAGAGGCGCGGCTGATCTACCAGGGCGTCTCGCACCTGCTGCCACAGTCGGACGAGCGGCGGCTGGTGGTCGACATCGGCGGCCGCTCCACCGAGATGATCATCGGCCAGGGCTACACCGCGAGCCAGATGGAGTCGTACCGCCTGGGCAGCGTGGCCTGGTCCACGCGCTACTTTCCCAAGGGCCAGTTCACCCCCGACGCCTTCCGCACGGCCGAGATCGCCGCCAAGGCGGTGCTCGACCAGGCGCTGGACAGCTTTCCCCCGTCGCTGTGGTCTGTGGCCTACGGTTCCTCGGGCACCGTGGGCGCGGTGGCCGACGTACTGACGGCCAACGGCTGGCCGGCCGATGTGGTCACGCGCGACGGCCTGGACTGGCTGGTGGAGCGGCTGGTCAAGGCTGGCAACGCCGAGCAACTGCGCATGGAAGGCATGAAGGACGACCGGCGGCCGGTGATCGGTGGCGGCGTGAGCGTGCTGCGGGCCGTGTTCGACCTGTTCGGCATCCGGGAGATGATTCCCGCCCAGGGCGCGCTGCGCCATGGCGCTCTCTACGACCTGATCGACCGCGATGCCGGTGGCGGCGACGTGCGCGAGCGCACGGTGCGCTGGCTCAGCGAGCGTTTTTCGGTGGATGCCGCGCAGGCGCAGCGCGTGAGCGCGGTGGCCACCGCCCTCTTCGCGCAGGTGGCCGCCGGCGAGGCCAACGAACGCTTCTCGCAGAAGCTGGCCTGGGCCGCGCGGCTGCACGAGATCGGCACCCACATCTCGCACGAGCGCTCCTACCACCACGGCGCCTACATCCTGGACAACGTGGACGCGCCCGGCTTCTCGTTCCCGGAACTGCACCGCATGAGCCAGCTGGTGCTGGGTCAGCGCGGCAAATTGCGCAAACTGGAAGAGCCCCTGCAGGACGAACTGTTTGCCAAGCAGCTGCTCTGCCTTCGGCTGGCGGTCATTCTGTGCCACGCGCGCCGCCTGCCCGAACACGAAACGCTGAAGCTGGGCTACAAGGCCGGCGCGTTCCGGCTGGTGACGCCGGAGGGATGGGCCCGGCGTTTCCCGCAATCGGCCTGGCTGCTGGGGGAGGAGCTGCTGGCCTGGCAAAAAACCAACTGGAAATTCTCCGCCGACATCCGTTGAAACCGGCACGGCGGCGTGTGCAGCGCGCCACATCGCCACCGGATCAACCGATACCATCGCCCCCCGAAGGGCCTTCGGCGGCCTGCAAAACGAAGAAAAACAATGGCTTTGATCGTGGTGGCGGAAGACGACGCCGGAACAATGCGTCTCATCGAGGCGGCCCTGCACCTGCAGGGGCATGAGGTGCTGACGGCCAACAATGGGCAGTCGGCCTGGATGACGATCCGGCAGTACCGGCCCGACCTCGTCGTCAGCGACATCAACATGCCGGGGGTCAACGGCTTCGACCTGCTCAAGGCGGTCCGCGAACACGGGGTCCTGCAACAGACCCCGTTCATCCTGCTGACCTCGCTGCAGGAGCGGCGCGACATGCGCCAGGGGATGACGCTCGGCGCCGACGACTACCTGACGAAACCCGTGCACCCGCGCGAACTGGTCGATGCGGTGGCGGCGCAGCTCAACCGCAAGGCCATGCGCACCGCGGCGCTGGAGCTGCAGGTCAAGGAGGCCGTGAACGAGGCCCTGGACGAACAGGCCTGGACCTTGCAGGAGCAGTACGAGCAGCGGCTGGCCCACGAACTCAGTGAGCAATGGCCCGGCGAGACCCAGGGCGACCGCGAGGACTTCCACCCGCAGGCCACCGTGCTGTTCGCCGACATCCGCAACGACCGCGAGTGGGCGCAAGCCCTGGAGCCGCAGCAGCTCGCCACCATGCTCAAGCGCTTCTACGAGGGCGGCGGCGACACGGTCCACCTGTTCGGAGCCACCTCGGCACACTTCGTCGGTGACGGGCTGCTGGCGGTGTTCACCGACCGGCCGTCCAAGACCACCGCCCACCAGGGCCTGCGGGCGGTCAAGGCGGCCTTCGGCCTGCGCAAGTCGGCCGCGGCGATGCAGGGCTGGGTGCGCCAACAGTTCCCCGAGCTGGCCTTGCCACGTTTTGAGGCCGGCATCGCCATCCACAGCGGTCCCGTGGCCATGATGCGGCTGGACGGCCTGCTCGGCGGCGCGGCCCAGGTGCTGCCGGTGGGCGAGACCGTCGTCAATGCCCTTGCCATGCAGCGCGCCGCCACCGGTTCGCACGCGGTCACGCTCTCCATTCCCGTGCTGCGCGCGGTGACCGGGGCAGTGCATCCGGTCTCGCGCCACTTCGTCACCCTGCCCCAGTGCCCCGAGCCTCTGGAGGTGTGCGCGGTCGAACCCCTGCCCGCGACCTGAGCCATGGCCGACCGCGACACCCCCGCGCCGGCCGCCCGCCGGCGGCGCCTCTCGGTCGGTCCGGCGCTGATTGCGGCGCTGGTGCTGTCGGCGCTCATACCGGCGGTGCTGGTGTCCTGGCTGCTGTCGTCCAACAGCTCGCAGTCCATCGACACCCTGGCCGAGAACGCGATCAGCCAGGCTGCCCACCGGGTGGACGTGGGCGCGCTGGCCCACCTGGGCGAGTCCCACACTGTGGTCAACGCGCTGGTGCCGCCGGTGCCCACCAGCGGCGCGGAGGCCGAGCGCACGCGCAACTGGCTGCGCGACCCGGCCGCCTTCGAGCTGATGGCCTACGCGCTGACGCAGCAGTCGCCCAATGTGCCCTACCTCTATTTCGGGACCACCGACGGCAGCTTCTTCGGCCTCGAACGCGAGGAAGGTCGGTTCGTGGTGCGCGAAATCCTGCCCGGCGAGCCGGGGCGGCGCCACTACGAGATCAGCGAACCGGGTGACCGCAGCCGCCTGGTCAGAACAGAAGAAACCGTCTACGACCCGCGCAAGCGCCCCTGGTACCAGCTGGCCGCCAGCACCGGCAAGCGCGTGTTCACCGACGTCTACCGCTCGGCGGTCAAGAGCCAGTTCGACCTGACGCTGGCGCAGCCGATCTTCGACGCCGACGGCCGCACGCTGCTGGGCGTGATGGCGGTGGACATGAGCCTGGCGCGCCTGACCGAGCTGATCCGCAGCACGCGCATCAGCGAGCACGCGGTGACCTACCTGGTCGACGGCCAGGGCCGCATGGTGGCGTCTTCGGTGGACGAAGAGCTCAGCGAGCTGGTCAACGGCCGCCACCAGCGCATCACACCGCTGCAAAGCCGCGAGCCGCTGGTGCGCGAGTCCTACGCGCAGCTGTTCGCCGCCGACCGCCAAGGCTCGCGGCGCCAGCCCGGCCTGGTCCGGCTGGAGACCGAACGCGACTGGCTGCAGCGCCTGGGCCTGACCAGCAACCGCCTGATCGCGCTGCAGCGGCCCTTCGGGGCCAAGTACCAGCTGGACTGGCAACTGGTGGTGGTGGCGCCGGAAGAGGACTTCACCGCGCAAGTGCTCCAGGCCCGCCAGTGGGCGCTGCTGGCCATGGCCGCGCTCATCGGTGTCGGCGCCCTGGCGGCCTTCCTGGTCGCCCGGCGCCTGTCGGCCCAGTTCCAGCTGCTCAACAAGTCCGCCACCCAGCTCGGCTCCGGCCAGGTGCCGGCGGTGCTGGACAAGGCCCCGTTCAAGGAAGTCCACCACCTCTCGCGCGTGATGCACGACAGCGCGCTCAAGCTGCACGCCTACAACCGGGCCATCAAGCGCAAGAACAAGGCGCTGCGCGACGCCACCCTGCTGCTGGAGGAGCGCGTGCGCCTGCGCACCGCCGAGCTCGCCACCTCGCGCGAGGAAGCGCTGGCCGCCGTGCGGGCGAAGGCGGGCTTTCTGGCGGTGATGAGCCACGAGATCCGCACACCGCTCAACGGGGTGGTCGGCATGAGCCAGCTGCTGACCGACACCGGACTGACGCCGTCGCAGAAGGAGCTGCTGGGCGTGCTCAAGGTCTCCAGCGAGCAGTTGCTGGCCGTGGTCGACGACATCCTGGACTTCTCCAAGATCGAGTCGGGCAAGCTGGCCCTGGAACACCTGCCGATGGACCTGCACGCCGCGATCCAGGGCGTGTGCGACATCTCGCGGCTGCGCTGCCAGGAAAAGGGGCTGGCGCTGCGCGTCGACCTGCGCCCGGACGTGCCGCGGGCCATCGTCAGCGACATCACCCGCCTGCGCCAGGTGCTGCTCAACCTGCTGTCCAACGCGGTGAAGTTCACCCACCACGGCGAGGTCTGCCTGCGGGTCTGGGTCGAGCAGGCAGGCGATCCGCTGACCCTGGGCTTCAGCGTCAGCGACACCGGCGTCGGCATCTCGCCGCAGCGGCTGGGCGAGCTGTTCCAACCCTTCTCGCAGGGCGACACCTCCACCGCTCGCGTCTACGGCGGCACCGGCCTGGGCCTGATGATCTGCCGCCACCTGGTCGAGCGCATGGGCGGCCGCATCCAGGTGCACAGCCAGACCGGCGTGGGCTCGACCTTCTCGTTCACCGTCCAGGCCCGCCCCGCGCGGGCCGAGGACATCGTGGCGCCGCTGGTGCCCACGCTGCAGCTGGCGCGCAGCCCGCACCGGTTGCTGGTCGTGGACGACAACCTGACCAACCTCAAGGTCGCCTCCGCCATGTTGCACCGGCTGGGCTACCCGCACGACCTGCGCGACAACGGCCTGCGCGCGGTCGAAGCGGTGGAGCAGGCGCTGCGCGAGCACCGGCCCTACGCCCTGGTGCTGATGGACAGCCACATGCCCGAGATGGACGGCGCCGCGACCACGCGCCAGATGCGCGAGCGCCTCGGGCCGGCCGCACCGATCGTGCTGGGCGTGTCCGCATCGAGCCTTCCCAACGACCGCATCCGCTGCCTGGAGGCGGGCATGTCCGACTACCTGGCCAAGCCGCTGGAACTGCACGCCCTGGGCCAGGCCTTGCAGCGCTGGATCGACCACACGCCGGCCGGCTCCGACACCGGCCACGGCGTCGCAGACAGCGCCCCGGCCCGGCTCGCAGCGCCCTGGATCAACATCGAGCGCTGGACCATGCTGGGCGAGTTCGACAACGGCGCGGGCAAGGTCCGCGGCGCCATCGTGCAGGACTTCCTGGCCGAGCTGGACACGCGCATGGACGACATCCGCCGGGCCATGGCCGCGCGCGACCACGAAGCGCTGGGCAATGCCGCGCACCAGCTCAAGGGCGCTGCGCTCAACACCTGCGCCGCGCGGCTGGCGCAGGTGTGTGAGGCGCTGGAAGCGCGCTCCCACGCCGAAGACCCGGCGGTGTTTGCCAATGACGGACAGCTCGAACAGGTGGTGCAGGGCACGCGCGAGGCCCTGGCCCGCGCCTGAGGCGGCCGGCCTCCTGCGGTCAGACCAGTTCCGGCGTCTGCACCGCCACGATCACGGTCTGCATGCGGCCGTTGCGCTCGCGCTGGCGCAGCCACCAGACCGAGCCCTTGCGCATGGTGCACTCGCCCTCGGGCAGGTTCAGCAGCTGGGCGATCACCTGGCCCAGCGTCGGCTGGTGCCCGATCACGAGCACCGGGCCGCGGCCCTCGGGCCAACCGGCCAGCGCCAGCACGGCGGCCGGGTCGGCCCCGGGCAGCAATTCATCGCGCACACGCAGCTTGCGGCCCAGCGCATGGGCGGTCTGGCGGGCGCGTTCGGCGGGACTCACATACACCTTGGCGCCGTCCGGCAGCTGCCGGTCGAGCCAGGCGGCCATGCGGCTGGCCTGCTTCTCACCGCGCGGCGTCAGGCGCCGCTCCAGGTCCAGCGGGTCGCCCTGCCCGCCCTGTTCGCCATAGGGGTGGTCCTGGGCTTCGGCGTGGCGCCAGAGGATGAGGTCCATGGTGTCACTCCTGGGAACGGTGGCCGTAGCGGGCCATCAGCGCCGACTGGGCCGACAGGCCCGGACCGTCGACGCTGTCGCTGGCTCGGGTGTAGTCGCCGTCCGGCTGCAGCAGCCAGGCGTCGCGCGTGTCGTGCAGGTAGGCCGACAGGCACTCGTCCTTGACGCGCTGGCGCAGCGCCGGGTCGGTCACCGGCCACGCCAGTTCGACCCGGCGCAGCATGTTGCGGTTCATCCAGTCGGCGCTGGAGAGCCAGAGTTCCTCTTCGTCGTCGACGCGGAAGTAGAACACCCGCGAATGCTCCAGCAGGCGACCGATCACCGAGCGCACGCGCACCCGGTCGGTCACGCCCGGCACCTGCGCCGGCAGGATGCAGGCACCGCGCACGATCAGGTCGATCGAGGCGCCGCGCTGTGACGCGAGGGCCAGCGCACGGGCCATGGGTTCGTCGGTCAGGGCGTTCATTTTGAGGATGATGCGCGATTCCCGGCCCGACTGGGCCGCCAACCCTGCCCGTTCGACCCGCTCCAGCATGGCCTTGTGCAGCTGGAAGGGCGCGATCAGCGCACTCTGCAGGCGCGGCAGGCGGCTCTGGCTGGCCAGGTGCAGGAACACCTGTTCCATGTCCGCGGTGAGGGCCTGGTCCGCGGTGAGGTAGCTCAGGTCGGTGTACAGGCGCGCCGTGCCGGGGTTGTAGTTGCCGGTGGACAGGTGGCCGTAGCGCCGCAGCACCCCGCCCTCGCGGCGCGTGACCAGCAGCATCTTGGCGTGCGTCTTGAGGCCCACCACACCGTAGACCACCTGGGCGCCAACCGACTCCAGGCGCTCTGCGTAATTGATGTTGGCCTCTTCGTCGAAGCGCGCCTTGAGCTCGACCACCGCCGTCACTTCCTTGCCGCGCCGCACGGCTTCGCGCAGCAGCTCGATCATCTCGGCCTTGTGGCCGGTGCGGTAGATGGTCTGCTTGATGGCCAGCACGTCCGGGTCGTCCACCGCCTCCCGCAGGAAGGCCAGCACCGCGTCGAAGCTTTCGTAGGGCTGGTGGATCAGCACGTCGCCCTGCTGCAGCCGCTCGAAGAACGACTGGCCCAGCTGCAGCTGGACCGGCCATCCGGGCGTGTGCTGCTCGAACCGCAGCATCGGATGGTCGACCTGGTCGATCAGCTGGTTCAGGCGCACCAGGTTCACCGGCCCGGGCACGCGGAACAGCGCCTGCGGCGGCAGGGCAAACTGCTCCAGCAGGAAACCCGAAAGGAACTCTGAGCAGCCGGCCGAAACTTCCAGTCGCAGCGCCTCGCCATAGTGGCGGTGCTGCAGGCCCACGCGCAGGGCGGTGCGCAGGTTCTTCACCTCTTCCTCGTCGACCGCGAGGTCGGAGTGCCGGGTGACGCGGAACTGCGAGAACTCCGTCACCTGCCGGCCCGGAAACAGGTCGGACAGGTGGGAGCGGATCAGGCTGGAGATGGACACGAAGACCGCTTTCTTCGAACCCTTGGGGCCGGGCATGCGCACGTAGCGCGGCAGCACGCGCGGCACCTTGACGATGGCAATCTCGTTTTCGCGCCCGAAGGCGTCGCGGCCCTTGAGGCGCACGATGAAGTTCAGCGACTTGTTGGCCACCTGCGGAAACGGGTGCGCCGGGTCGAGGCCCACTGGCATCAGCAGCGGCTGCACCTCGCGCTCGAACCAGGCCTTGACCCAGCGCCGCTGGGCCGCGTCGCGCTCGCCGTGCGAGACCAGTTCGATGCCCTGCTTCTGCAGCAGCGGCAGCAGCTCGTCGTTGTAGATCGCGTACTGCTGCGCCACCAGCTCATGCAGCTGGGCGCTCAGGCGCACGTAGCCGTCGGCGGTCTGCGCGCCGCGCGGTTCGTTGGACTTGAAGGCCGCCAGCTGCGGCGCCATGCGCACCTCGAAAAACTCGTCGAGGTTGCTGGAGACGATGCACAGGTAGCGCAGGCGCTCCAGCAGCGGCACCTGCTCGCGCCGCGCCCAGTCCAGCACGCGCTCGTTGAAAGCCAGGATGCTGTGGTCCCGGTCGAGAAGGGTCAGGCTGGGGCTGGGGGTGGGCGGGTTCATCGGTGACGATTATTCGACCGTCCGATGACGGTTGTGTGACAAGACGGCCGTCGCTGATCGGGCAGCCGCACCAGATGGGAGAGGAACAGTGCGGCCACCCGCTCCCAGCCGAAATCCTGTGCGCGCCGCCGGGCGAGGTGACGGCGCACCCGCAGCGCCTGCGACCAGGCCTGGCGCAGGTCGGTGTGCATCGCGCCAGCCGGCGAGTCGCCGATCACCTCCAGCGGACCGTCGACGGGAAAGGCGGCCACGGGCAGGCCGCTGGCCATGGCTTCGAGCATGACCAGTCCGAAGGTCTCGTGCAGGCTGGGGAACACGAACACGTCGGCCGCGGCGTACACCTCGGCCAGCTCACGCCGCGCCAGCAACCCCACCCAGTGCACGCCGGGGTAGCGGTCGCGCAGCGCCTGCTCCAGCGGCCCGACGCCACACACCACCTTGCTGCCCGGGACGTCCAGGTCCAGAAAGGCCTGGATGTTTTTTTCGTGCGAGAGACGGCCGACGAACAGACTCACGGGCCGCGCCAGATGACCCAGCCCCGCGCATTCGCGCGGTTCGGCATGGAAGCTGAACAGCCGGGTGTCCACACCATGCGTCCAGTCGCGGAGATTGCCAAAGCCGCGCTGCTCCAGCAGGTGGCGCACCCCGGCGGTCGGCACCATCACCCCTCGGCTGGGCCGGTGGAAGCGCCGCAGCAGCGCGTAGCCCCAGGTCAGCGGCACGCCCAGGGTCAACTGCAGCATCTCGGGAAAGCGGGTGTGGAAGGCGGTGGTGAAGGGCCAGCCGTGGCGCAGGCAATGGCGACGCGCCGCCCAGCCCAGCGGGCCTTCGGTGGCGATGTGGATGGCGTCGGGCATGGCCTCGTCCATCAGCCGGCGCAGCCGCGCCCCCGGGAACAGCGCCAGCTCGATGCCCGGGTAGCCCGGGCAGGGCCGGGTGCGGAACTGCCCGGGATGGATCACCGTCACCAGATGGCCGGCGCCCTGCAGGTGGCGGACCAGTTCCACCAGCGTGGTGACCACGCCATTGACCTGCGGCTGCCAGGCGTCGGTCACCAGCAGGATTTTCATGCGGGAGCAAGGACTCCCGGGTGGGCTTGTGGTTCCTTCAGCGGCAGGGTCAGGCCGCCGTGCCCCATCGGGTGCCAGTGCACCAGCTCCAGCCGGCCATCGCGGTGTTCGACCAGGGCCGAGAGGCTCTCGACCCAGTCGCCGTCGTTGGCATACAGCGTGCCGTCGATGACGCGCATCTCGGGCCGGTGGATGTGGCCGCAGACCACGCCGTGGTAGCCGCGCTCGCGCGCCTCGGCCGCCACGGCGCGCTCGAAGTCGTTCACGTGGCTGACCGCGCGCTTGACCTTGTGCTTGAGGTACTGCGAGAGCGACCAGTACGGCAGGCCCAGCTTGTGGCGGATTCGGTTGAAGTGGCGGTTGAGCTCGAGCGTCACACCGTAAGCCCAGTCGCCCACATGGGCCAGCCACTTGGCGCACTGGATCACGCCGTCGAAGTGGTCGCCGTGGACCACCCAGAGGTGGCGGCCGTCGGCGGTGGTGTGCACCGCCTCGTTGGCCACCTCGATGCCGCCGAAGTGCATGCCGTCGAACTGGCGCGCGAACTCGTCGTGGTTGCCCGGCACGAACACCACCCGGCAGCCTTTGCGCGCGCGGCGCAGCAGCTTCTGCACCACGTCGTTGTGCGACTGCGGCCAGAACCAGCGCCGCCGCATCTGCCAGCCGTCGACGATGTCGCCCACCAGGTACAGCGTGTCGCTGGGGTGGTGCTTGAGAAAGTCGAGCAGCGCGTCAGCCTGACAACCCGGTGTGCCCAGATGAATGTCCGAAATGAACACAGCCCGCAACGACGGCGCAGCCGGAGCAGCGCCCTCATCCAGTGGAGCCGTGGAACCGGCTATGCCGGGCCACAGGCTCCGCCCCCCTGGGGGGGTGACGCCGAAGGCGGCGCGAGGGGGTGCCATGTTCACACCCCGAAGTGGCGCCGGTACCGCGCCGGCATCTCGGCGATGCGCATGATCATCGGCAGGTCGGCCGCGTTGAAATCCGGGTCCCAGGCCGGCGGGCCCATGACCTTGGCACCCAGGCGCAGATAGCCCTTGATCAGCGCCGGCGGCTCCACCTCCAGCGTGCTGTCCAGCCGTTCCACCGGCAGCGGCAGCCGGGGCCGCACGTGGCAGTCGATCGGGGCCATGTGCTTGTCCTTCACCTGGCGCCAGATGCTGGCCGCCGCGTGGCCGCCGCCGATCATGCCGTGAGGGCCCTCGTACTGCATGGGGATGCTGGCGCAGCCGATCATGGTGTCCAGCCGGTTGCGCTGCATGAAGGCCGCCAGCGCGCCCCACAGGGCCATGATCACGCCGCCCTGGCGGTGGTCGCGGTGCACGCAGCTGCGGCCCAGCTCCACCATGCTCTCGCGCAGCGGGCGCAGGCGCACCAAGTCGAACTCGGTGTCGCTGTAGGTGCTGCCGGCGCGCTTGGCCTGCTGGGGCGTGAGCACGCGGTAGGTACCGATCACCTTGCGCGTGGCACCGTCGCGGACCAGCAGGTGCTCGCAATAGTCGTCGAACAGGTCGACGTCGTGGCCCGGCACGGCGTTGGAGAGGATGGCCCCCATCTCGCCGGCGAACACCTCGTACCTCAGGCGCTGCGCCTCACGAACCTCGTCCAGGTGCCGCGCCCAGCCGACGTCGATGCCGGCCGGTGCCTGGACCACCGCACCGGGGACCACCACCGCAGCGGGCGCGTCCGTGCGGGGGTGAAGTGACCTCCGGAAGTCGGGCAGCGGCGACAGGTCCAGCGTCGGGGTGGGCAGTTCTCGCATGGTGGGCTCCTGGGTGAGGATGGCGTCCACAGCGGACGCAGGATGGATGGTTCGGTTGCTCATGGCCACGATGCTCCCTCCTCGGCATGTCCCTCGCGTGGCATGCCGATGAAACTTTTTTGACGGCGCACCACGGCGCCGCGAACCGCCACACAAACGTCATCAAACTTTCACACCCCCCGCAGAGACTCCACGCGTTTTCCATCAACCCACGCGGAAGCGACATGAGCCACAAAACCGAATCGCACTTCAACAACGAGGCGTCGAACACCACCAGCAACCCGGCCTTCGAAGAGATCCTGGAAACCCGCCTGAGCCGCCGCAGCCTGTTCCGCGGCGCGGGGCTGGCGGGTGCGGCCGTGGGCGCTGCGTCCGTCACCGGCTGCGCCACCACCATGGGCAGCGGCAGCGCCACCCAGCTCGACCGCCTGGGCTTCAAGGCCGTGCCCAAGAGCACCGCCGACAAGGTGCTGGTGCCCGAGGGCTACACCGCCCAGGTGATCTACGCGCTGGGCGACCCGCTGGCCGCGGGCGTGGCCCCGTTCAAGAACGACGGCACCGACACCCAGTTCGAACAGCGCGCCGGTGACCACCACGACGGCATGGAGTGGTTCGGGCTGGACGCCTCGGGCAAACCCTCGGCCGGCTACAACAGCCGCGGCATCCTGGGCGTGAACCACGAAGCCACCACCGACGAGAAGCTGGCCTCCTTCTTCATCCACGCCAACGGCGGCACCGCCACCCTGCCCCGCCCCGCCGCCGAGATCGACAAGGAGCTGGCCATTCACGGCCTGTCCTTCGTCGAGGTGCAGACCGACGGCAAGCGCTGGGCCTACAAGGCCGCCTCGCCGTTCAACCGCCGCATCACCACCATGACGCCGGCCGTCGTCCACGGCCCGGCCCGTGGCAGCGAGCACCTGGTCACCAAGTACAGCGCCGACGCCACCGCCTGCCGCGGCACCCTCAACAACTGCGGCACCGGCAAGACGCCCTGGGGCACCTTCGTCAGCGGTGAAGAAAACTGGTTCGGCTACTTCTTCCGCGACGCCAAGGACGACGACGCGCGCAAGAAGGACAAGCAGGTCCAGGCGCTCAAGCGCTACGGCCGCAACGCCGGCGCCGCCAGCCGCCACGGCTGGGAGAGCGGTGGCAGCGACGACCGCTTCGCGCGCTGGAACAACAGCGCCATCGGCGCCTCGGCCAAGGACGACTACCGCAACGAGATGAACACCTTCGGCTATGTGGTCGAGGTGGACGCTTACGACACCGCCGCCCCGATGCGCAAGCGCACCGGCCTGGGCCGTTTTGCCCACGAGAGCGTGGCCTTCGCCAGGCCGGTGGCCGGACAGCCCATCGTGGCCTACATGGGCGACGACGCCCGTGGCGAGTACATCTACAAGTTCGTCTCCGAGGCCAAGTGGGACCCGAAGGACGCCGAGCCGGCCAACCGCCTGGCCGCCGGTGACAAGTACCTGGACAAGGGCACCCTGTACGCCGCCCGCTTCAAGGGCGACGGCACCGGCCAGTGGCTGGAACTGTCGATGAACAACCCGCAGATCGCCAACAGCTCCTACTTCGAGTTCAAGAGCAATGCCGACGTGGCCATCTTCACCCGCCTGGCCGCCGACGCGGTGGGCGCCACCAAGATGGACCGCCCGGAATGGAACGGCGTGCACCCGCGCACCGGCGACGTCTACTTCACGCTGACCAACAACAGCGCCCGCACCGTGGCCACCGCCGACGCCGCCAACCCGCGCGTCTACACCGACCTCAAGGCCGGCAAGGAGCAGAAGGGCAACGTGCATGGCCATATCGCGCGCCTGGCCGACGCCTCGCCCGCCGGCCTGACGTTCAAGTGGGACATCTATGTGTTCGGCTCGGAAGCCGATGC
This sequence comes from Hydrogenophaga pseudoflava, assembly GCF_031020795.1. GTDB lineage: Bacteria > Pseudomonadota > Gammaproteobacteria > Burkholderiales > Burkholderiaceae_C > Hydrogenophaga > Hydrogenophaga pseudoflava_A. Next base: position 476,498 of record NZ_JAVHJP010000002.1, on the reverse strand, counting down.
CGACAAGGCCAGCGTGAACCTGTCGAACCTGACCGACGAGAACGACATGTCCTCGCCCGACGGCCTGGTGTTCAGCCCGGCCACCGGCATCTGCTGGATCCAGACCGACGACGGCGCCTACACCGACAAGACCAACTGCATGATGCTGGCCGCCATCCCCGGCAAGCAGGGCGACGGCGGTGCCCGCACCATCAAGCATGGCGACAAGGAAGTCACCACCTACGTGGGCAAGACCCCGACGCCGTCCACGCTGGCACGCTTCCTCGTCGGCCCCAAGGACTGCGAGATCACCGGCTGGTGCGAGACCGCCGACGGCCGTGCGGTGTTCATCAACATCCAGCACCCGGGCGAAGGCACCAAGATGGCCGACGTGGCCGATCCGTCCAAATACACCAGCCAGTGGCCTGCCAACGCCGGCTACGGCGCCGGCCAGCGCCCGCGCTCGGCCACCATCGTCATCACCAAGAACGATGGCGGCGTGATCGGCAGCTGATGGGCGGCAGCATGAACGGCGACACGGCGCTCCGGACAGACCAGCAGATCGCGCAGCTGCGCGAGGACCTGCTCGACTCGCTGGACGAGGAGTTCGAGCTGGAGATGGAGGACCGCCTGGGCGAGGACGCTGGGCGACCCGGCTCAAACGCGTCCAGCCGCATCCACTACTTCCGCGAGCTGTTCCGGCTGCAGGGTGAGCTGGTCAAGCTGCAGGACTGGGTGGTCGCGACCGGGCACCGGGTCGTGATCATCTTCGAGGGCCGCGACGCCGCGGGCAAGGGCGGCGTGATCAAGCGCATCACCCAGCGGCTGAACCCGCGGGTCTGCCGCGTGGTCGCGCTGCCCGCGCCCAACGACCGCGAGCGCACGCAGTGGTACTTCCAGCGCTACGTGACGCACCTCCCGGCCGGCGGCGAGATCGTGCTGCTGGACCGCAGCTGGTACAACCGCGCCGGCGTCGAGAAGGTCATGGGCTTCTGCAGCGACGAGCAGTACGAGGCCTTCTTCCGCGACGTGCCCGAGTTCGAGAAGATGCTGGTGCGCAACGGCATCCAGCTCATCAAGTACTGGTTCTCGATCTCCGACGAAGAGCAGCACCTGCGCTTCATGGGCCGCATCCACGACCCGCTCAAGCAGTGGAAGCTCAGCCCGATGGACCTGGAATCGCGCCGCCGCTGGGAGCTCTACACCAAGGCCAAGGAGGTGATGCTGGAGCGCACCCACATCCCCGAGTCGCCCTGGTGGGTGGTGCAGGCCGACGACAAGAAGAAGGCTCGTCTGAACTGCATCCACCACCTGCTGGGCCAGATGCCCTACCACGAGATTGAGCGCCCGGCCATCGTGCTGCCCCAGCGCGAGCGCCACGAGGACTACAAGCGCCAGGCGGTGCCGGCCGACATGATGGTCCCGACGGTGTACTGACCACCGCACACGCCGCGACCAGCGGCGTGTTTTCATTCCTACATTTCAACTATCATTGAAATATGGAAACAAAAACACCCGCCGAGCAACAGGCCCTGAGCGCCCTCACCGCCCTGTCCCAGGTCGTGCGTCTGCGCGCCTTCCGCGAGCTGGTGGTGGCCGGCCCGGCGGGCCTGACGCCGGGCGCCATCGCCGAGCGCCTGGGTGTCGCGCCCAGTTCGCTGTCGTTCCATCTCAAGGAACTGGTGCACGCCGATCTGGTGAGCGCCGAACCGCAGGGCCGCCACCTGATCTACCGCGCCCACTTCGACCGCATGAACGCCCTGCTGGGTTACCTGACCGAACACTGCTGCGGCGGACAGCCCTGCGAGGTGGCGCCTTCGGCCTGCACCGACTGCGGAGACCCGGCATGAACCTCGCCGACGCGCTGAACCTCGGCTGCGCCTGCCAGACGCTGGACACGCCCCGCCTGCGCGAGCAGCTGGAGACCGAACCCGCGCTGGCCGGACTGACCGCCCGCCTGGCCGAGAGCCACCCGCACCTGTTCTCGCGCTCGGCGGTGTTCCTCGACGCGAGCGTGATGGACCAGATCACCGACGCGGTGGCGGCGCTGGAACGCGTGATCGCCCTGCCCGCCTGGCGGCAGCAGGCGCTGGACCGCGCGCCGCAGATCGCCGCCCTGGACCATGGCCCCGCCGGTGTCTTCATGGGCTATGACTTCCACCTCGCCGACGACGGGCCGCGCCTGATCGAAATCAACAGCAACGCCGGCGGCGCCTTGCTCAACGCCGCCCTGGCACGCGCGCACCGCGCCTGCTGCGAGTCGTTCCAGCAGGTGTTCGACCCGCAGGACACCCTGCGGCAACTGGACGAGGTCTTTGTGGACATGTTCCGCGCCGAATGGCGGGCGCAGCGCGGTGAGGCACCGCTGCGCACGGTGCTGATCGTGGACGATGCGCCCGACGCGCAGTACCTGGCGCCCGAGTTCCAGATGGCGCGCGCGCTCTTCGCCGCGCACGGCCTGACCGCCGTAGTCGCCGACCCGCGCGAGCTCCAGTGGCGCGATGGCGCGCTCTGGCACCCCGCCCTGCCCGCCGGCACGCCGGTCGACCTGGTCTACAACCGCCTGACCGACTTCTACCTGCAGGACGGCGCGCACAAGGCACTGCAGCAGGCCTACCTGGCCGGCGCCGCCGTGGTCACGCCGCACCCGCGCACCCACGCGCTGTACGCCGACAAACGCAACCTGATCGCCCTGTCCGATGCGGCACTGCTCGACAGCTGGGGCGTGGACGAAGCGGACCGTGCCCTGCTGCGCCGGGTCGTGCCCGCCACGCAGCGCGTCACGACCGAACACGCCGAGGCGCTCTGGGCGCAGCGGCGCACGCTGTTCTTCAAACCCGCGGCCGGCTTCGGTGCCCGCGCGGCCTACCGCGGCGACAAGCTCACCCGGCGCGTGTGGGACGAGATCCTGGCCGGCGACTACGTCGCCCAGACCACCGTGCCACCCAGCGAACGGCTGGTCTCGGTGGACGGCCAGACCGTCCGGCTCAAGCTGGACCTGCGCGCCTACACCTACCGCGGCCAGGTGCAGCTGCTGGCCGCGCGCACCTGGGCCGGCCAGACCACCAACTTCCGCACCGAGGGCGGCGGTTTCTCGCCCGTGGTGGTGCTGCCCCGAGCCCTCTGACACTCCATCGACTCCTCCACCATGAACGTCCTCTTTCTCTGCACCCACAACTCCGCCCGCTCCATCCTGGCCGAAGCCGCGCTCAACCACCTCGGCCGTGTCGGCGGCGAGCAGCGCTTCCGCGGCTTTTCCGCCGGCAGCAGCCCGCGCGAGAACCAGCAGCCCAACCCGCTGGCCCTGCGCGCACTGCAGGACGCGGGCATCGCCACCGAGGGTCTCTCCAGCAAGAGCTGGGATGTTTTCGCGCAGCCCGACGCGCCGGCCATGGACCTCGTCATCACAGTCTGTGACAACGCCGCCGGCGAGGCCTGCCCGTTCTGGCCCGGCCAGCCGGCCACCGCCCACTGGGGCTACCCCGACCCGTCGAACGTGACGGGTTCCGATGAAGAACGCCTGGACGCCTTCAAGCAGACCCTGCTGGCGATCCGCCGCCGGCTCGAGTTGCTGATCAGCCTGCCGGCCAGCGGCGTGGACCGGTTGCGCCTCCAGCAGACCGCGCGCGAGCTGGCGCAGAAAGGCTGACCACCATGGGACTGTTTGAACGCTACCTCAGCGTCTGGGTCGGCCTGGGCATCCTCGCCGGGGTCGGCCTGGGCCTGCTCACGCCCGCCACCTTCGCCGCCATCGCCGCCGTCGAGTTCGCGCACGTCAACCTGATCGTCGCTGTGCTCATCTGGGTGATGATCTATCCGATGATGATCCAGATCGACTTCGCCGCCGTGCGCGACGTCGGCAAGAAGCCCCAGGGCCTGCTGCTCACCGTGGTCATCAACTGGCTCATCAAGCCCTTCACCATGGCGGCACTGGGCGTGCTGTTCTTCCGTCATCTGTTCGCCGGCTGGGTCGATCCGCAATCGGCCAGCGAGTACATCGCCGGCATGATCCTGCTGGGTGTGGCGCCCTGCACCGCCATGGTGTTCGTGTGGAGCCAGCTCACCAAGGGCGACCCCAACTACACCCTGGTGCAGGTGTCGGTGAACGACCTGATCATGGTGGTCGCCTTCGCGCCCATCGCCGCCTTCCTGCTGGGCGTGACCGACCTCACCGTGCCGTGGCAGACCCTGCTGCTGTCCACCGTGCTGTATGTGGTGCTGCCCCTCGTGGCCGGCGTGCTGACGCGGCGCGCGTGGCTGGCGCGCGGTGGCGAGGCGGCCGTGGGCGCTTTCGTGAAGCGGCTCAAGCCATGGTCGGTGGTCGGGCTGATCGCCACCGTGGTACTGCTGTTCGGCTTCCAGGCCGAAACCATCGTCGCCCAACCGGCGGTGATCGGCCTGATCGCCATCCCGCTGCTGATACAGACCTACGGCATCTTTGCCATCGGTTGCCTGGGGGCGCGCTGGCTGAAACTGCCGCACGACATCGCCGCGCCGGCCTGCCTGATCGGCACCTCCAACTTCTTCGAGCTGGCGGTCGCGGTGGCGATTTCCCTCTTCGGCCTGCACTCGGGCGCGGCCCTGGCCACCGTGGTGGGCGTGCTGGTGGAGGTGCCGGTGATGCTGTCGCTGGTGGCGTTCCTGAACCGCCGTCAGCGTGGCCCGGCGCCTCTGGGCGCCACCCCCTCGCACTGACACCGCTCACTACAATCGTCCGCAGCGAAGCGGTCGTCCCCACAGGGGCTCCGCCATGCTGCACCGATCACGCATCAAGGAGTTCCCATGTCCTCTTCACGGCTGGCCCTGACCCTGGGCACTGCAACCCTCGTGCTGATGGGCTGCTCCAGCATCTCGCTGGAACAGCCCGCCCCCAAGGCGGATGCCGCGGACGGCAACGTGCGGGTCGTGCGCTCCTATGACAACAGTTTCGACGGCGAAGTCCGCGGCACGCCCGCACCCGAGAGCCGCTTCGCCAAGGTGAAGATCGGCATGGAGCTGGAGCAGGTCTACAAGCTGATCGGTGAACCCGACCAGCTCTACAACCACACCACCGGCAAGAACTGGATTCCCTTCTACTTCGGCGCCGACGGCCAGCGCATCGTCACCCACTACCGCGGCGAAGGCTGCCTGACCTACAGCGCGGGCGGCGTGTTCAACGGCAAAAAGCAGCTGCTGCGCATGGACGTCGACGCCGCCGGCCAGTGCTACAAACCCTGATGTCCAGCGCTTCATCCGACGGTCTGCCCGCAGCCCCGCTGCCCCTGCTGGTCCACCCCAGCGAACGGGGGCCTGCGGGCATGAGCGTCTCGGTGTCGCTGGCCCCGGTGGGCTCCGACGACGGGCCGGGCTGGCTGCTGCGCTACCGGCTGGAGGGCGACATCGGCGCGCTGGCCCTTCCGTCTCCCGCCGCGGGCGCCGCCGACGGGCTCTGGCGCCACACCTGCCTGGAGGCCTTCGTGCAGGACGGCGACGGGCCTGGTTACCACGAGTTCAACCTTTCACCGTCGGGGCAGTGGGCGGTCTACCGCTTCGACGCCGAGCGCCAGCGCCTGCCCGGCGATGCGCCGCCGGCCGTTGGCCCCACCATCACCACCGAACGCGCCCACCGGTCGCTGGTGCTGCAGGCCTGGCTGCCGGGCACCCTGCTGCCCGCACGACCGACCGCCATCGGCCTGACCGCCGTGATCGAAACCGTCGATGGCGAGCTCAGCCACTGGGCGCTGCAGCACCCGAGCGCCGACCGGCCCGACTTCCACCACAGTGCCGGCTGGACCCACCGTCTGGCCTAGCCTCCGTCTCCTCCCGCCCTCCGTCCGCATGAAATTCGGCCTCGAACGATTCCTTGAAGACCCCGCGCTGCGCGCCCCGCTGGCCGGCCGCCGCGTCGCCCTGCTCGCCCACCCGGCCTCGGTCACGCGCGACCTGACCCATTCGCTCGACGCCCTGGCCGCCTTGCCCGACGTGAAGCTGACCGCCGCCTTTGGCCCGCAACACGGCCTGCGCGGCGACAAGCAGGACAACATGGTCGAGTCGCCCGATTTCACCGACCCGGCGCTGGGCATCCCGGTGTTCAGCCTGTACGGCGAGGTGCGGCGCCCGACCGACGCCATGATGGACACGTTCGACGTGCTGCTGGTGGACCTGCAGGACCTGGGCTGCCGCATCTACACCTTCATCACCACGCTGCGCTACGTGCTCGAAGCAGCGGCGCAACACCGCAAGACGGTCTGGGTGCTGGATCGTCCCAACCCCGCCGGCCGCCCGGTGGAAGGCACGCTGCTGCGCGAAGGCTGGGAGAGCTTCGTCGGCGCCGGCCCGATGCCGATGCGCCACGGCATGACCATGGGCGAGCTCGGCCACTGGTTCATCGACCTGCTCAAGCTCGACGTGGAGTACCGCGTCATCACCATGGAGGGGTGGCAGCCCGACAAAGGCCCAGGCTTTGGCTGGCCGCTCGAACGAACCTGGGTCAACCCCAGCCCCAACGCCGCCAACCTCTGGATGGCGCGCGCCTACGCCGGCACCGTGATGCTCGAAGGCACCACGCTGAGCGAAGGCCGCGGCACCACGCGCCCGCTGGAGCTCTTCGGCGCGCCGGACCTCGACACCACCCGCCTGCTGGCCGACATGCGCCGCATCGCCCCCCAGTGGCTGGCCGGCTGCCGGTTGCGCGAATGCTGGTTCGAGCCGACCTTCCACAAACACGTGGGCAAACTCTGTGCCGGCGTGCAGATCCACGTCGAGGACCCGCAGCACCACGACCACGCCGCCTTCCGCCCCTGGCGCCTGCAGGCCCTGGCCTTCAAGGCCGTGCGCGAGCAGGCCTTCGACTACCCGCTCTGGCGCGATTTCCCCTACGAATACGAGCGCGACCGCCTGGCCATCGACCTGATCAACGGAGGGCCGGCGCTGCGCGAATGGGTGGACGACATGAACGCCACGGCGGGTGACCTGGAAGCAGTCGCGGCGCCCGACGAGGCGGCCTGGATCGAAACCCGCCGCCCGTTCCTGCTCTACTGAGCCGTCACAGCCACTTCTGCATGAAGCTGGCCGTGCCCATCGCCGGGTCCAGCTGGTAGCCCTCGTAGCCGATGCGCCGGTAGAGCTTCACCGCCGGCTCATTGCCCGAGAGCACCTCCAGCGTCATCTTCACCGCGCCACGCTCCACGGCAATGCGCTCGGCCTCGGCCAGCATCGCCTCGGCGATGCCGCGGCCCCGGTGGCTGGCCAGCACGGCCACGTCGTGCACGTTGACCAGCGGCTTGCACTTGAACGAGGAAAACCCCTCGATGCAGTTGACCAGGCCCACCGGCTGCTCGCCGTCGAAGGCCAGCACGCTGTAGGCCTGCGGGCGGGCAGCGAGTTCACGGGCCAGATTGGCCTTGACGAAGTCGGACAGCGGATCACCGCCGCCCGCCGGGTCGCTGGCGTACGCGTCCAGCAACATCACCAGCGCGGCGGCATCGGAAGCACGACCGTAGTCGGCTCGGCGCACGGAAAACGCGGCCGCCATCAGAGCGCCTTCACCGCGGACACCAGCCGTTCGGCACAGGCCTGGGCCTGTGCGGCATCGCGCGCCTCGACCATCACCCGCAGCAGCGGCTCGGTGCCGCTGGCGCGGATCAGCACGCGCCCCGTGTCGCCGAGTTCGGCCTCGACCGCTTTCGTCTCCTCGGCCAGCATCGCATTGTTTTTCCAGTCTTCCTGGCCGGGCTGCAGCCGCACATTGATCAGCGTCTGCGGGAACAGCGTCACATCGGCCAGCAGCTGCGCCATGGTCTGGCCACTGCCGGCGCAGGCCTGCAGCACCTGCAGAGCGGACACCAGGCCGTCGCCGGTGGTGTGTTTGTCGAGCACCAGCAGGTGGCCCGAGCCCTCTCCACCCAGGATCCATCCGTGGCTCTCGAGCTCCTCAAGCACGTAGCGGTCACCGACCCTCGCGCGCACGAACTTCACACCCTTGTTGCGGAACGCCATCTCGACCGCCATGTTGGTCATCAGCGTGCCGACCACGCCGGGCACGTCGAAGTCGCGCGCGATGCGGTCGGCCGTGATCAGGTACAGCAGCTCATCGCCGTTGAACAGGCGCCCGCTGGCGTCCACCAGCTGCAGCCGGTCGGCGTCGCCGTCCAGCGCCACGCCGTAGTCGGCGCCGGTCGCCTGCACCGCGGCCACCAGCGCCTGCGGGTGGGTCGCGCCCACCTCGTGGTTGATGTTCAGGCCGTCGGGCGCGCAGCCGATGCGCACCACCTCCGCACCCAGCTCGTGGAACACGGCGGGTGCGATCTGGTAAGCCGCGCCGTGGGCGGCGTCCACCACGATCTTCAGGCCCTTGAGCGTCAGGTCGTTGGGAAAGGTGCTCTTGCAGAACTCGATGTAGCGGCCGGCCGCGTCGTCCATGCGGCGCGCCTTGCCCAGGTTGCGCGAGTCGGCCCAGACCGGGTCTTTCTCCAGCTCGGCCTCCACAGCCTGCTCCCACTCGTCAGACAGCTTGTTGCCCTGGGCGCTGAAGAACTTGATGCCGTTGTCGCCAAACGGGTTGTGGCTGGCGGAGATAACCACCCCCAGGCTGGCACGCTGAGCGCGGGTCAGGTAGGCCACCGCCGGCGTGGGCACCGGGCCCAGCAGCACCACGTCGACCCCCGCCGAGTTGAAGCCCGACTCCAGCGCCGACTCCAGCATGTAGCCGGAGATGCGGGTGTCCTTGCCGATCAGCACCGTGGGGTGCTCCTCGCTGCGCCGGAGCACGCGCCCTACGGCGTGGGCCAGCTTGAGAACGAAGTCGGGAGTGATCGGGGCCTGACCGACCGTGCCACGGATGCCGTCGGTGCCGAAGTATTTGCGCGTCATGCGCGGGATTTTAGGCGGCAGGACCGAGCGCTCAGGTGCGGGAGAGGACCGGCGCCTCGATCGCGGGCGAAGACGTGTCCTGGGCGCTGGACCAGGCGTATGGAACGTTCTGGGTTGTGGGCGCTTCAGCGGTCCGACTTCGATCCATGGCAATCGCTTCGTTCCAGTGGCTTTGCTCGGAGCGGCCCAGCGCCGTGCCGACATCAAATTCCCGCAGCGGCGCATGGGTCTGTCGCATGGCGATGGTGCTGCCATCCTTGCTGAGGTGAAAGGATTGAACGTCGCCCTGCCCCACATGTCGCGTGTGTTCCTTGGCCGCGGCGGCGGCAAGCGTGCTGACCTGCCGATCGCTCAACCCGAGCATGCCCAGCCGCTCCCCCAACGCTTCCTTGAATTGCTCCGCGGTCTGGCGTTGCTCAGGAGACGCGTCGTTCTCGCTCAGCAAGTGTTGCAACAGACTCCGATTCGCAGGAGGCGGGTTCGTTGTTTCCGAGTTGAGCGGGCTGCCCGGCACGGGCGCCGTGATCTGCTGGATGTCCACCTTGTTGTGACCGGGCTTGAGCCGTCCATCGAAATGGGATTCGATGGGGCCCCGGTACTCAGGCGTCACCACAGTGCCGTCGTGCACCGCAACCTGCGGTCGGTGGATTTCAAAGCCGGCGTGCTTCAGGGCACCCCAGGTGAAGTCGACGCAGCTGTTGGAGGCGCCGTTGTACTCGCCTTTGAAGTAGCGCCAATCTTCCTTCACCGCAGCCTCTCCGTACTGCTTGAGCCGGGCGTACTGCTCGGGGGTGACTTCCATGGTGCGGGAGTAGGCTGGGTTTTGGTACGCCCTGGAATCCGTGTCGTATCCCTTTCCCGGACCGCTGGATGCGACGTGCTCCTTCGGTGCAAACCCGTAGCTGTTCTTGATCTCCCCATCAGAAATTTGGTACCACATGTGTCCGGCCGCCGAGGTACCGTCGGGGCGCCCTTGCTTGTCCACCAGTGGAGTGCCTGGCAGTGCCGTGTATATGGTGACTTGGTAAGGACCCGGCATAGGCGCTCCTAGCGATCAGGGGCTCGTTCATAAGACAGAAACGCCTTGAAACCCTTGAGCTGCGGGATGTCCTTCAAGGTTTCCAGCCGCAATCGATAGCGGCCCGGTCCTTGCTCACCCGGCCCGCCGAACTCCAGCACGTAAGTGGATGCGTCGGGTGTGCCTGGCGGTGCACCGGAGTATTCGGTGAAAGCCCTGCTAGACACAGCGATGTCGTCCTTGAGGCTGAACGACTCGAACCGGCTGGGCTCATAGCCTTTGGCAACATCCACACGATTCCAGATCTTTACTGGAATCTCTTTCCCGTCCTGCAAGCGGTGCAGCGTTACACGCACGAACACCGGGTTGGCGTCAATGGTGGCGATTTTTCCATCCGGGTCGGCAGGCGCAAAGAGCATCCTCAGCCCCAGAAAGTAGCCCGTCGAGTGGCTGACCTTGGGAGGCGGCGGCACATCGAAGGTCACATCGATCTTGTGGCCCGCCTTGTCCAGCGGCATGGGGATCTTCAAGGGCGCCGTCAGCACACCGCTCTCCGGGACAGCTTTCGCAGCAGGGGCACCGGCCCCACCCGCCGAACAGCCGACCAGGGCCAGCGCCAGTCCTGTGACGCACCACCACCGGGGCAAGTTTTTGACAAGGAATGAACACACCACATCGGCTCCTTTGAATCCGCGCCTCAGCGCTCCAGGTGCGCAAGCATCGCATCAATCTCGCCGCCGATGCCTGCCAGTCCGGTGTACTCGGCCGGTGGGCTCGCCACCTTGCTGCGGTCGGCGTCCATCTGCCGGGCCAGCGACTCCCGGACGCTCGGCACCGCTTCGGGCAGCTCGACCGGCGCGACCTCGGGCGGCGGCGCAAGGGATGTCGCGGAAGCGGCCACCAGCGGTGGGTCGGTCGCCAGGGCCAGCAACGGCACGTCGACCTTGGGCAGCAGCCGCTCCTTGAAGGCCGTCTCCTTGAAGTACCGGATCTTGTCCGACATCACCGGATGCGCCATGCCCTCTACCAGGAGGATCTGCTTATCGTCGCCCATGGCCTTGAGTTCCTGCGGCAGCATCAGCGCTCGGCGCTCCTCGCTCTCGCTGCGGGTGTAGCTGCTCTCGCTCGAGCGGCTGCGGCTCACGCTGTCCTTGCGCATGCCGGTGTAACCCAGCATCTCGCTGTATTCGTTGGCGTCCTGCTGCTCGCGCGGCGCGAAGATGATGCGCAGCGCGTGGTTGGTCATGATGGTGCGCGCGTTCTCCTTGCCGTAGGTCGACTCCAGCTGCGCCATGCTCTGAACGATGGGCATGAGGCGCAGGTTGTAGCCGGCCATGAAGCTGACCGCGCTGGCGATGATGTCGACGCGCCCGATGCTGGTGAACTCGTCCATCAGCAGCAGGCACTGGTGCTTCAGCTCAGGGTTGGACTGCGGCAGCTCGCGCGTGTTCTGGTTGATCAGCTGGCTGAAGAACAGGTTGAGGATCAGGCGGCTCTCGGCCAGCTTGTTGGGCTGGATGGCGACGTAGATGCTCATCTTCTTCTTGCGCACATCGCGCAGGTCGAAGTCGTTGCCGCTGGTGGCGGCGTCCACCACCGGGTTGAGCCAGGGGTTCAGCGGCTCCTTGAAGGTGCCCATGATGCTGGCAAAGGTCTCGTTGGCCTGCCCCAGCAGCGTGGAGAATGCGGTGCGCGCACTGGCGCTCAGGTGCGGCCAGGACGCCAGCTCGGCCAGATAGGCCTTGAACTCCTGACCCGGCCGGCCCGAAGCCAGGCGGTACAGCCCACCCATGGTCGGCTCATCGAACGGCGCGCCGTACTGCTCGGCCAGGTAAGCCGCCTGCTCGAACGCGTAGAGGGTGAACGCGACAAAGGCGTTCTGCGCCTGGTTGGCCCAGAACGGGTCCTTGTGCAGGTCGGACACCGGGTAGAGCATGGCCGCGATGCTCTGCACGTCGCTGATGCGGAACGCCGGATCGCGCGAGACATAGGACAGCGGGTTCCAGCGGTGGGTGCGCCGGTCCTCGGCGAACGGGTTGAACAGGTAGACCGACTGACCGTAGCGCGCGCGGAAGCCGCTGGTGAGGTCGAAGTTCTCCTGCTTGATGTCCAGCACCACCACCGAGCCCTGGTAGCTCAACAGGTTGGGAATGACGATGCCCACACCCTTGCCCGAGCGCGTGGGTGCGGCCAGCAAGGCGAACTGCTGGCCGTTGAAGTAGACGAACTGCCCGTCCTTCTTGCCCACCACCAGCGCAGTGTCCTCGGCCCGGAGCATCTTGCGCGACCGCAGATCGGCCATGGCGGCGAAGCGGGCTTCGCCATAGAGGCTTGGCTTTCGGCGCAGCAACACGGCGAGCACCAGCGCGGACAGCGCCAGCAGAGGCACGCCGAACCCCACCAGACCACTGCTCTTGATGACCGGGCCATGCTTGGGCGCATCGGCATAGGCGGCCACGTAGCGCCAGTAGTCGAACGCGCCGATGCGCTCCAGCGGCAGGCCCAGCCGCCAGGCCATCAACCACCCGCTGAGATACGTTCCCGCCACCAGTGCCACCACGAGCAGCACCAGAACGCCCCACCCGAGGAAGCGCCTCATTGCCGGACCCTGGCACCTTTGACGTCACCCAGCCGCGCCATCTGGTCCTTGTAGCGCCGCAGCTGGTCGCGGGCCCACTCGTACCGGCACAGCTCCACCGAGGCGGGCAGCGCCTTGACGGGCACCGCCTGCTCACGGGATTGCGTCGCGCAACGAGCATCGCGGTACTCGCGCCAGCGGCTGTGGTCCAGGTCCTGGTGGCGCGCGTAGGCCTGCGCGTAGTTCCTGCCGTGCTCGGCCTGCAGCGACTGCATGCGGCCCGTCCGGTAGTCGCGCACCAGGGTCAGCAGGGCCTTGTCCTGTTCGATGCGCGCGCGGCGGCAGGCCACCAGTTCGGGCGCCGCGCTGTCGCAGACGGCGTCCACCCTGTCGGGCGCGGCGCCACGCCTGACCGTCTCGGGCTTGCCGCGCACCCAGCGCCCGCTGGAAGCCACGTAGCAGTGGCTCTCCACCTTGGGGCTCCCTGAGGCCCCGGCCACCTTCAGCGACACGCAGTTCGGCGCGGACGGCTGGATCTCGCCCGCGTTGGACACCAGATCAATCTGTGCGAAGCGCCCGGTTTTCGGATCGAACTGGTAGAGACTGTCCACCGGCAGCTTGCCCTCCATGGCGTAGAGGCGCGTGACCTTGAAGTCCAGCAGGCCATCGCCGTTGAAGTCCTTGAACTGCAGCCATTCGCTGCGCTCCAGCTGGTCGCGCGCCATCTCGAAGGCGTGCGGCAGCGCCTGCAACTCCTTGCCGTCCTGCGTCACCACGATGTAGCCCGAACCCACCTCGCCCTCCGCGGCGTCGGCCTTGTCGTCGAACTCGAAGCTGAACGCCAGCTCCGGCGCATCCGGGCCGAGCTTGCGGATGATGGTGTCCAGGCCGTGGGCCTGCGGACGCAGCAGGTCCAGCGACAACGGGGCACACGCCACCAGGGGCAGCAGCAGCGCCAGGCCACCGACTCTTCTCAATACCTTGTTCATGTCTTCACTCCCTCACCTTCACATCCCTCAGTAGCCGCAGCGCGCAAACACCGTGGTGTCCACGGGTTCGTCCAGCGCGTCGGTGCCCCGGCGGCGGGACCACAGCAGCTCGTCCTGCCGCAGCTCGAAGACATAGGTTTCCAGTGTCTTGGGCTTCTCGTAAGGCGGCACATCCACCAGCGCCTGCATGCGCCAGGTGTTCACTCGGCGAGGCTGCACATCGGTCACGAAATACATGGTGGTCTGGGTGTTGTCTGCCCACTGCTGCAGCTGGCGTTCGTCGATCACCAGTGCCCCCGGGTCGGGCTCGACCGGTTTGCGCCCGAGGTAGGCGGCGCACTTGGCTGCCCCCTCCTCGTTCTTCAGGAACCACAGCCCCCGCATGTCGACGGGGGTGATGCCTGGCGTCGGAGTCGTGGCCTGAGCGGCAACGCCACAGAGCGCAGCGAATGCGGTCGCCAGAAGCTGACGATGTTTCATGTTGTCCTCCTTGAATGTCATGACTCCAGCGCAAGCTTGCGCTGGGGATCGAAGTCGATGCCGGTGATGTAGCGCTGACCGGCATGGGCCTTGATGTGCACCACGATGTCGATGGTGAGCATCAGCAGCCGCTTGATCTCGTCGAAGTCCAGACCCGCACCTTCGGGCGAGGCCTTGACCATCAGCGCCATCTGGTCCCAGGTCTGGCTCGTGCTGCCGGCGTGGCAGCTGGTGATCGAGCCCGGGTGGCCGGAAGCACAGTTGCGGATGTAGTAGAACGATTCGTCGCCCCGGATTTCGGCCAGGATGATGCGGTCGGGCTTCATCCGCAGGCAGGCCTCCATGCAGCCCTTGGCCGTGACGTTGGCCGTGCCCTGCCCGCCCCGCGAATAGATGAGGTGGACACGGTTGGGCTGCTCGATGAACAGTTCGCGTGCGTCCTCGATGGTGATGAGCCGTTCGTCCCGCGGGATGTGTGTCACCAGCGACTTCATGAACGTCGTCTTGCCGCTGCCGGTAGCGCCTGAGACCACGATGTTCTTCTTGTAGAACACCGCCTTGCTGAAGAAGTCGTGGTAGTTGCGGTCCCGCTTGAGCGCCAGCAGCTCCTCGTCCATCTCGCCGACGCTGTCGGTGCCTTCGAGAATGCGGGCGAAGAAGCCGTCCTCCTGGTACTGGTCCAGAGTCTTGGTGTAGCGCGAGGGCAATCGGATCGTGATCGACACGTGGTCCGCCGGCACCGCCGGCGGCAGCACGAACTGCGCACGCTGGCCGGTGGGAAAGGTCAGCGACACCACTGGGTCCACCGCGGTGATGCGCTGCCCCGTCTTGCTCTCGTTGACCACCGTGGTGCAGAACTGCCGCGCACGGTCGAACGTCAACCCGGGCACGTCGATGCGCTCCCAGCCGTTCACAGTCTCCAGAAACACCTCTCCGGGCCTGTTGATGCAGATCTCGGTGACCCGCGGATCGTTCAGGAACGGCGTGATGCCCAGGACGTGGTACTGGTACTCCAGGAACTCGGTGGAAATGTGGGCAATCTGCTCCGCGCCCCCGCTCTCTGACATGTCGGACACCGCCACCGGCTCAGCGCATGACGCTGGAGAAGTCCACGTCCCGGGCGGTGAAGATGTTGATCACCGTGCCGTTGAGCACCGTCACCGTCGCCTTGCGGTTGGCCGAGCGCGCCAGCATGTCGGAGGCGGCCTTCTTGGCAGTGGAGGCGGTGGCCGATTCCCAGGGATCGATGGACACCACCCCCACACCGCCAGCCCCCGTCACCGTGGTGCTGCCGCGAATGTTGTGCTCGTTCGCAAACCGCTGAGCCCCGGCGTCGATGCCATCGGCCAGCAGGCTGACCAGCAAGGCCGCACCGATGCGCTCGCCCCAGTGGCCGTCGTAGTGGCCGGGCACCCCGGCGCCGCCGAGGGCATCCGTGCCGTTGCTGTCGATCCGCACATCCAGGCCCGTGGTGGTGAGCACCCGGGTCCAGACGATGCCGATCCGGTCGTAATTCTCGTCGGCGTACTTGTATTCACCCGTGACCTTCGACCCCTTGTCGATCAGCAGGCGGCGCCCGTTGACCGAGTAGATGGGCTCTGTGACGATGCAAGAGGTCATGCCAGGCAGCGTCGAAACAATCTTGGTTTCCAGCGAGCAGCGGATGTAGGTGCCCCGGGTCAGGGTGAAGTCGGCGTTGGCCAGGGCCTCCACCGCGCCGCGCTTCACGGACGAGTACTCGTCCTCGAACAGTTGGTTCTTCTTGCCCTTGTCCTGGGTCGCCACCAGGTTGTTCTCGCTGGCCATGCGGCGCTGCATCAGGTCGTCCTTGGGCGCCTGGGTCTGGGCCTCGGCCATCTGGGGCATGTCGTTGGGCAGCGGCGGCAGGTCGGCCTTCGCCACCACTTCGGCAGGCGGTGGCGGCGGGAGCACGGCGAGCTTCGGCTTGTTCGGCACGGTGACCTCTTCATAGGTCACCTGCTTCTTCTTGTCGTCGTCGGCCGAGAACGCATTGCTTGCGACCCACAGGGTCATGCCGATGGTGGCCAGCGACACCAGCACGATGTAGGCCACCGCCGTCTTGTTCACCCCGCGCGTCAGACCTGCCGACAGTTTGGGCATGTTGTCGGACAGCACCGGGCCCTGTCCACCGCCTTGGGGAAATTGCATGCTCATTGGTTCCTCCTGAGTCCCACCACGTCATTGCCCAGCCGCATCACCAGAAACGGATAGACGCCCAGCACCACCATCACGTTCTTCTCGCTCTTGGTGTTCACCAGAAACTCCTCGCCGTTGCGCTCGTTGCGGCCGAACACGGCAGGGAAGTTCGCCATCGGTGGCAAGTGGATGTAGGTGAACTGACCGTTGTCGTACACGCGCGTGGGCACGATGGTCGACACATCGCTGACCGCCGAGTAGTCGTAGTTCAGGTGGTAGTTGCTCTGCGAGTTGAGTGCCGCCGCCGACGGCGACAGCACCGCATTGGTGGCGGCCAGCGGACTGGCCTTGTCCGGCTCCTCGCTGCCATACACAAAGCGGATCTTGTAGAACACGCCCGCGTTCTTGGCCTCCTCCAGCGTCTTCCACTTGGTGGCCGACACGCGCAGGTCCAGCAGGTACGAGCGCATGTTGGTGCGGATGTACATGTTGGTGTCCACATCCACGTTCTTGGGCCGGATGTAGAAGATGTTGTCGCGCCGCACCAGCTCCCAGCCGTCGCTGAAGCCGGTGCCGAAGTCCTTGACCTGCTCCTGCGCGCTGATCTCGATCTGGGTGGCAATGCCCAGGCCTGTGTTCACGCGCACCACCTGGTCCCGCTGGTAGGGCACTTCGCGCACCTCCTGTGCGCCAGCGCCGCCCGCCCAGAGGCTGGCCGTGAGCGCCAGAACCGCCATGGCGCTGAAATTTCGCAATCGATGAGTCATGCTCGTCTACTCCCTGTCATTTCAGATTCAATGGGGACGCAACCACCATGTTGCGCCCGTGTACCGGAGGGCTCGGCCCCTACTGCCCCGGGGACGGTGTCGCAGGTGCGCCGGGCAGTGCCGACAGCGGAGGCTGCGCGGACTGCTGCGCATTGGCAGGCACCACCGCCGTCGGAGCATCCGGCGCGTCCGCGCCGCGGTGCATCACACCTTCGTCCTCCGTCAGCAGCGGCACCCCCTTGTCCGGCTGGCCGGCCGTGAACACCGGCGCGTTGAACTCGTCGTCCACCCGGAACGAGGTCACCTGGAAGCCCAGCGGATTGCGCAGCCGCAGGTGGTCGCTCATCTTCAGGTTGGTCTTGTATTCGTAGCTCATCGTGGCCACGTGGCTGCTGAGGTACTCGCTGCGCCCGTTGGTCTTGTCGAACTTCCACTTCTCGAAGCGCACCGTGGCCCCCGTCGGCCGGGCACCACGCTCCTCGTCCAGCCCGTTGAACACGATGCTGTTGACCTTCACCCGGATCGCGGTGTTGCGGCCCCACTTCTTCTCGGGGCTGTTGGCCGTACCGTCGAACTGCTGCACGAACAGGCCCTTGACCTGGTCGTTGGACATCGACGCCACGTACTCCCAGTCGTGCTCGTTGATGGTGTCGTAGTCGTAACCCTCGCGCGCCTGCACGAAGCGGGCCACATGGCTGCGGTTGAGCGCCTCGCTGGCGTAGATGCCAGTGGCCGCAACGTTGTCGCGCAACGGTGACACGGTGCTGGTGCTGCGCTTGAGGTCCACCGTCACCAGGTAAGGCACCTTTTCCTTGAGCGGCAACATGTAGGCAATCGCACCGCCCATCATCAAGGTCAGCACCATCGACGAAATGGCCACGATCCAGGCACGGCGCTCGCTGCGCTTGACCATCGAAATGACGTTGGACTCGAAGTCCATCGACTTCCTGAGAATTTCCTGCGAGGCCTCGGACACCTCGCGCTTGAACAAAGCCATAAGGTCCTCAGGGCATCTTGGTCACCAGCATCGACCGGCTGGCCGACACCTGGATGCGCAGCTTCTGCGCCGCGTAGTTGCGTCGCACCGCATTCAGGGCGCGCTGCAGGTTGTTGTCCTTGATCGACTCCAGGCCCGAGACCAGGGTCAGGTCGCTCGGGTACTGCCAGTCCAGCGCCCCGCCGTTCTCCTTGGCCCAGCGCTCGAGCATGTGGCGCAGCGTCGCATCGGTCGGCAGCATCTGGAACCGCGGCAGCTCGTTTTCTTCCTTGAGCGGAATCTCCTGCGGCTTGGCAGCCAGCGTGTTCACCGGCCTCCAGTTGTCGACGATGTCGATGGGCTTGGGCGCAGCGCAGGCTTGCAGCAAGCCTGCCAGCAACAAGGCCCCCATCAATCGCGTCATCCGTCCCTGGTTCATGCTTGTATTGGTCATCTCGTAGTCACTCGTTGGTCAGTTCGAATTGGCATTCGTCAACTCTTCCTCACGGGCTTGTCTGCAGGCGCGCCGAAAGGAAGTTCCGGTCTTGCCGGGGCTCCATGGCTCGCTGCCACAGGGCGGTGGTCGCCACGGTCAACAGAGGTATCGCCCACGCCCTGAGAAACCGTCAGCCGCCCGCCCTTGCCCGCACCGTTGGCCAATGCCGCCTCGGTGCCAGCGCCGACGTATATCCCCCGTGCCGCGTCGTAGGTGAGGTCGGCCACCGGGGGCTGCACCGGTGTGTTCCCCGCGCTTTCAACCACAACCAGCCTGGAAGAAGAAGAAGAAGAAGACGGAGAAGAAGGATTGCCCGGGTCGCGGAATTCGTCGCCGCCCTGCTTCTGCCGTAGAAACGCCAAGCCCTGGGAATCAGGCGCCCGGCTGGCCATGCCCAAACTGCCGGGCGCGGGAGATGGGCCATAAGACAGGCGTTCGCTGGCGCCTGCCGACCCGAAAACACCGGTTCGTTGAAGAGCCATCTGGGTATTGCGGGTTGAGACGCTTTCACCTGCGGCGTCCGACCCGCCCCGGGAGGACTCAAGGCGCGCCCCTGAGCCGCCAGACGAAGCGCCGACACCCGCCGGCTGCTGCCCGCCCATGGCCTGGGCCAGCCCGACCACACCGCCAGCGGCCGCCCCGCCGCCCATGGCCCCCATCATGGCGCCAGCAGCAAAAGACGCCCCGGAGTTGAAGAACTGCATGATCAACGGCGGGATCATCACCAACAGCGCAGTCGACAGCGCTCCGAGCATGGCCATCCGCATGGCACTTCCACCGACATCCACCGACACCACACTGCCCATAGCTGAGGCATTGAGGAAGAAGCCGGCAAGCACCGTGGCCCCGTACATCATCATCATCTTCAGCAGAATGCCGGAGACCAGCGCCAGCACCGCCAGCGAAAACATCGTTCCGAGCAGGAACTTCGCCCAGCTCCAGAACATGGCCGCGGTCTGCTGGAACAACAGGAAGAACAGGAACAAGGGCGCCAGCATGATCGCCAGCGTGATGGAGATTTCCGCCATGATGGCCATCACCGACACCAGCATCGCCGGGCCGCTCTGACCGACCAGACCGGCCATCTGGGTGAGTGACTTGCCCTCTGCGTTGGCCTGAGCGCCACCGACAAAGCCATCAATCAGGGCGTTGAACACCTGGGCCAACGCCAGGTTGATGTCGATCGTGCGGTAGACGTCGGTTCCGTCGTCCACCACGATCCCCGTGACCAGCGCCTGAAAATCCAGCACCGTGTCGGCAATCACCGGCGAGTTCGCAGCCACCAACGCCACGAGCGACAGGATCAGCACCATCTTTCCCGTCTTGAAGGCCAGTCCCAGAATGGGCTGGCGATTGGCCCCGGAAATGATCATGAACCCCTGGTAGATCACCCATATGGTCATGAGCACGGTGGACATGTAGGCCAACGCAATGCCCAGCTTGGCCGCCACCAGCTCGCGATAGGTACCGATCAACATGTCGTCGATCAGGTACTCGCGAACACTGCAGACGAACACGGCGTCGTTGACCATGGACACGTACCTGTTGTCCAAACCCGTAAGGGCGGTCACCAGAAACGCTGGAAGCGCAGCGGAGCTACAGGGCATGTAAAAACTCTGGAGATGGTTTCAATCAAAGCAGCCCGTTATCTCGGCGGCTTTACGAACGGCACCGGGCCAAGATTGACGAGCGAATTCGGCCGGGTGTCTGAAACCCGACGTGCTTCGGCCATCTGCATTTCGTAGGCTTTTTCGCGCTGCTTGTAGCCAAAGTGCAGGGCTTGAAGCTTCATCGCATCGTTCTGCATGCGGGTTTGCAGACCGATCAACTCGAACTGAAAGCGTTGGAGCTTTCCAGAGTCCACAACGCTTCTTCCATCGTCAATCACCCGCTTGATTTGCCCATCTCGCGCCACTATGACGTTCACCAAGTCCACCGTTTCCTTGAGCGTGGTCAGGCGCAGATTGCGCAGGCCCATACAGGCGTTGTAGTGCTGCTGGTTGAGTTGGCGGTCGCCGCAGTCGGCGGCCGTGCCAATGAACCGCTCAGGGTTCTGCGCCGCCACCGTAGCAAAGTCGATATCAAGGTTGGACGAGGCCGAAAGATTGTCCATTTGGCCCGAGGTTCCACTCACATTGTTGATTCGATGGACCAGGTCTCTTACCGCTTCGTCCAGCACCGCCCACTGCGCCTGTGCCGCTTGAGACAGCAACACCAAGCTCAAGAACAAGAGTTTCTTCATAGCAGTCGCGTTAGGTTATGAGTCATTGATAACGGCGATGAATTTCTGACTCCCCTGGCCGACCAGCCAAAACCGCTACCGCAATGCGCCGTTCGCTCGCATTGGCAGGTGTTTGAAAGGTGACCATCAAAAGTCGACCGTCGTGCGACCAGTTGTCAGGGCCTTCATTCGGCTCCCAACCCACCGCTGCAACAACTTCGTCGTACGTCATTCCCGCCTGCAACCGGTCTAGCGCCGCCCGAAGGTCCTTGGAGTCTTCCGAGCTCTCGTCTCCGCCGCCGCCACCACCGCAGGCCGACAAACCTGCGGCCAGGACACCAGCCAGGGTCAGTTTCAGTGCCACCCGGCGGGTACTCCAATGCATCGCAGCCCTACATTCATTGCTCTTCATGCCATCCACTCCTTGAGTAAGCGTTGTTGCTGTCAAAACGTGCGCGCACCAATTAGAAAAGGCGCGACTTGTTGCCCAGGCCGTACCACTTGCCGCCGGAGGCCTCGCAGTTCTTCTTGCTCTTGCGCCACTCGAACAAGGTCTGCGGCGTGTAGTGGTAGTGGTTGGAGGTGGACCTTTCGCTGTCGGCGGCACCACCGCTCTTGGCACCGATGCAGGTGCCCAGTGCCTTGGGCGGGCACTTCGGCACGAGGGTCGAGTCGATCTTCATCGGCGTCATCTGCACGGTGCAGGCCTTGTGCAGGGCCTCCACGTCGTCGCTGCGGTTGGTCGCGCTCTCCCAGCAGCTGAGCAATGGCAGGCTGGGCCGGGTGATGTCCATGTTGCCCTTTTGCAGGCAGGAAACCACCACGCCGGCCTGTCCCGGCTCCGGCATTTCCGTGCCCTCGGGCAGCTTGTCGAGGATCTGGGTGTCGGGAATGTCGGGCTGTTCACCGGGCTTCGGTGGGCTGGGCGGCTTGGGCAGATTGACGGCGTGTGCGACTGTCGCCAGCATCAAGGCGGCACCCAGCGTGCCAAGGGCCCGCATGGCCCGTGTGGATGTTTTCATTGGTTTTCCTCCTGTCTGTTGTTCTTGGTGCAAGCCGCCGTCACTCTTCCATCAGGTGCTGGCACTCCTCCAGGCCATCCGGTGCGCCGGCTTTGCCCTTGTAGTCAAAGGGCATCTTGCCCGGGCTCTTCCAGGTGCCCGGGCGGCGACCGTGAGGGCAGACCTGCTCGTACTTGCTGGTCCACTTGGGGTTGAAGCAGTACTGGTTGACGATCTTCCAGGTACCGGCGATGGGGTTCACCCCCACCCAGCAGTGCGGCGGATAGCCGAAGGCACAGAAGGAGAACACGTCCTGCCCCGCGGGCAGGTCGTTGTCAAAGAAGGCGCCACCCGTGGAGGTGCCTTCGGGGGCCAAGCCGCCGCACCTCGACTGGCCAGCGGTCGCCGAAGCGGCCAGCGGGGCGCCTGCCAATGCAAGTGCTGTCAGCAAGTGCATGGCGGTGGCTGTCGGTGTTCTGATTTGCTTCATTTTTGTATCTGCTCCCTTGTGTATCCGGCTACCTCAGCAACGACTCTTCGCTGCTTTCCTCCAAATCGGCCGTTGGCGCATGCCTGAGAAACTCGTTGCTGTTGGCCATGAGCGCCTTGCGCTGGGTGCGCAGCCCTTTGCGCCGCAGGTGGAACTCGGGCAGCCAGGTGTCGGGCAGGTGCGGCGTGGGGTGCTCCGCCAGCAACGCGGTCAGGATCTCCACGTTGTCTGAAGAGCCCGAGAGCACGGCAAGCTCGTCGTCCATACCATTGAGGTTGAGCTGGCACAGCACCGCGTTGTGGCCCTGCTTGACGAGGAAGCAGCGACTGCGCTCGTCCAGCCCCACCACCAGTTCGAACTCGGCCCGTGTGAGCTTGAGCCCTTCGAGGTAGTCCTTCGGGTCGGCGTTGGGGTTGGGCAGGAGAATCAGCGTAGCGGTCTGCTCGATCAGCGCGGCCGAGATGTCGCTGTTGAGCGCATCCTGCGGACTCTGCGTCGCGAAGATGCCCAGGCCGTTCTGCTTGCGGATGGTCTTCTGCTTGTTCTTGGCAAAGTCCTTGAGGCCGCCTTTCCCTTCCAGCACCTTCCAGAACTCGTCCATCACATAGATGAACGGGCGCCCGTCGATGAGACTCTCCATCCGGTGCAGCAGGTACTGAATGATCGGTTCACGGGTTTTGGCGTCCTCGATGACTTCGGTGTAGTCGAAGCCGATGATGTTGGAGCCCGAAAAGTCGATGTTGTCCTTGGGGTTGTCAAACACCCAGGCGAACGGCCCACCCTTGCACCAGACCGAGATGCACTCGAAGAGGCTGTTCTCGCCCATGTTCGGCAGGCTCTTCTGCAGGTTGGTCATGGTGCGCAGATGCACCGGCGTGTCCAGGATGGCGCGCACTGCACGGATCAGGTCTTCCTGCTCGGTTGCGGCGTACTTCTCCTTGCCACACAGTGTCTGCAACAACTCCACGAGGAACTGTTCGTTCTCCGGGGTGTTGCCGCACTGCAAAGGGTTGAAGCCGGTAGGCCGCCCTTTCTCCAGCGTGAAGTAACGACCGCCACAGGCGCGGATGAAGATCTCGGCGCCCCGGTCTTTGTCGAAGAAGAAGATCGTCGGCTCCGGCTCGATCTTCTGCACCTGCGCCAGCAGGAAGTTGATGAGCGCCGTCTTGCCGGTGCCGGACTTGCCGATCACCATCGTGTTGGCAATGGCCTTCTCACCCAGCGAGTACTCGTGCGGCTTGGTGGCGTGAAAGTTGAAGTGGTAGGCCTGATTGTTCAGCGTCTGAAGGATGCTGACCGACGGGCCCCAAGGATTGAAGTTGGGCTTGCCGGTGGCGAAGTTGTGCAGCGGGCTCAACCCCAGGAAGTTCAGCGAACTCAGGTTGGCAATGCGCGGGCGGAAGCGCCAGTTGCAGGGCAGCTGCGCATAGAAAGCCGCTGGCACGGCCACGTCCTCCTTCACTGTCACAAAGCTGGCGCCCGACAGCTGGGCGCGCGCTTGGGCGACATTGCTGTACAGCTCATCCTGGCTACTCGCGAAGATGGCCATGTTGAAGTGGTACTGGCCCAGCACGAAATTGCCGGAGGCCAGCTGGTCCATCGCAAAGTCCAGCTCCACGATCTGGCTCACCGCTTTGTCTTCGGAGGAGAGCATGGCCCCCTTCGTTCGCTCCAAGGCCTTCATCGAGTCGTACCGGCTCATGGGCGTGAAGGAGTGCGTGACGATGTACTCGAATTCGAGGTACTTCAGGCCGTTGAGGATGCCCGGCCAGGAACTGTCGGCGTATTCCTTGATGTTGAGGATGGCGCCGAAATGGTTGTCGCCATTCGCGGTTCGAATGGCGAAGTCACCGCTTCCGGTGGAGAACAGGTGCTTGCTCGTCGGCAGGTAGTTGTAGATGGGCGCCGGCAAGACCGGGGCGGGCTCGTCCACATGGTTGATCAGATAGCCGAAGAACTCGAGGTTCTCTGAAAATACCTGCTTGTGCGTGCTCTCGTACAGTCCGAGGCGGTACGGGGAATAGTCCTGCAGCAGCGCCTCGACGTTGCCCACGAGTTCGTAGATCTTCTCGAGGTAGGCCTTCTCTTCCTTGCGCAGCACCTCAATGTCGCGCGAGATCGCCGCGAACTTCTTTCCGCTGACCACGGGCCGGTACACCATGGTCAGGTAGAGCTCGTTCTGCATCAGTCGCTTGCTGGAAAGCCGCTCGATGTATTTGTCGTGCAGTTCCTGGCTGAAACGGTGGGGGAACCGGGCTTCGGCCTTGATCGGACGACGGCGGCGAATGTCGTGTGCCCAGAACGCCACGTTCTCGAAATCCGGCGCGCGCAGGCTTTGCAGCAGGTTGTTGAACGCCTTGTGCCGGTGTTCCAGCTCCCAGTCCTCACGCCCAACGAACGGAAAGCCGCTGAGCAGCCAGGTGACCATGTAGTCACCCTCGCGCGACTTCACCACGTGGGTATCCACGTGGGTGCTGAAGGGAATGAAGTTGCTGTAGTCAGCGTCGGGAGAAAAGAGCGACATGTGCGAAAGCAGTTTGTTACCCGGAACGACCAGAAATGGCGACAACCAGATTCACTCGTAAGGAGCCATCAGCTTCCGGCGCCCCACCTTGCCAGCCGGCCCGAACGCCCAAGACCCTCCGTATTGACCCGCATTGCGAGGTAAAAACCGGAACACCAAATGCAAGCCAACCAAGCGAAATATCATCTCATCTCGCTTGGCCATCATTCGCATGACAAGTATTGCCAACGGAATCAAAAGCAAGATATACAGGGAGATGTACATCGCCAATAACAGGGGCACCCCTGCGCCCACCAGGAACGGCACATAGGGGACTCCCAGAATCATGGGGGGACGGGTGCAGCCCCGAAATAGAACATCCTTGTGCATCGCGGCATTCAGCTCAGGAATCGGCCAATGCCATCCTAGCCTTCATCTCCAGCGCTGCAGTCAGCAACATAGTTGTCGCCACCTACGCGACCTTCCTGCAAATCCCCGACAAACCACCCTGCAATCGTCGCAGCCCCCCCAATCAACAAACCGCCGATCAGAACCGGCGCCACATCTGACAACCTCTTATGAGCAAATGCAATTTGATAACCCGCAAAAACTACAGCAATCGTCACAATGGAGATGGAGGCCACACGAAGAATCGTCTCGAATCGCGCAAAAAAACCGGTCACCTTGTTGCACGCATCCGCAAAGGTCTGTGCTGACGCATCCGGACTTATTGTCATCAGGGCCACTCCTAGCAATATGGCGATCATCAGCTGGTGCTCGAAACCCGACTTCATTTTGAATTCTGAAAAAACCTTCATACATCCTCCTTTTAAAAAACAAATGATTGATCAGCCGACTCGCCCGAAGCTTTTCCAACGCCTCCAATGGGAGGGGACTGGGATGAAGACGCTGCCGGCCTCGCGACCGATCCCGCCCCTTCGCCATGAACGATCGGGCCTCCCTTTCGAGGGGAAGAGACGCGAGACACTCCGATCCCCGACGACTCAGCTCGGCGACCTGTATCGCGCGGGATTTCCAAAGAAGCAAAGGGGTTAGGAAGTGGTAACGCGCTCGGGACCACGGTTTGCGCCGGCTGCGGCGCCCGCAACTGCCTGGTCTGGTAAGGATCGCCATTGACTCCCACCAGTTGGGTGGGTATTGGTCCGATGTCAGGCTTGTTACGTCCGACGCGGTCACCCAACGCCACAGGC
This sequence comes from Hydrogenophaga pseudoflava, assembly GCF_031020795.1. GTDB lineage: Bacteria > Pseudomonadota > Gammaproteobacteria > Burkholderiales > Burkholderiaceae_C > Hydrogenophaga > Hydrogenophaga pseudoflava_A. The sequence continues at coordinate 450,782 of NZ_JAVHJP010000002.1, read as the reverse complement.
ACCTCGGCTCCCGGCCCAGGAACAGGAAGCGCCTGCCGGTTCTCCGAGGTATTCAAGCCTGAAGCATCGCGAGCTTCGGCATTCTCTTGCTTCGTTACTGGCGCGCTGTCTTGGAGCAAGGCTTTGCGGGGCCCGGTTCCATTGGGAATGATGCGTATCGGACCGGAGGGCGCAGATTCGGCGCCTGCTCTGCGCATGGACGCAAACACCTTCTGCACATATCCATGCCGAAAACCCGTTGCGAAGTTACCCGAGTAATAACAACTGAACGCCTTGCCCCAGTCCTGGGCACGGTCGTAACACTCCCGAAGAATGCGGGAGCCTGCTTGAAGATTGGGACAAACCTCGAACGCTTGTTCGTAGGTCTTGAGGCCGTACTTCGCCAGGTTGTAGCGATTGACCTGGGAGATGCCGACGGAAAAGTTGTAGCCCTCTTCCTTGAGTTGGCGCACAGTGGCCAGCGCTTCTTCAAGATTCTTGGGCTGGCGCGCCAAGTAACCGCCCACCACTCCGATGGCAAACGGATTGCGCGATGACTCCACGTGCACGACGTGTTGCATCACCTCCCTGGGTACCGCGAGATCCGGACAATCCAGCATGACGGCTGCGGGGGCCGGCGGACTCGTCCACGCTGTATCGCGTTTGGGCCGAGCCTGCTGCCACTTCCTCCTGAATATATTTTTGGCAGGCCGGCATTGTAACTTGCGTACTAGTTGGTTTCACCTCCAAAGCGGGGGATAAACACTTTGTTGCCAGTTCCACTCTTGTCCGTGAGCTGCAGCAACGCGCTCCACACAGCGAGACCATCAACCGTCTCTCTGACATCGTGAACACGAACCACCGAAGCCCCGCGCTCCACCGCCAGCACGGCCGCCACCACGCTGCCAGACGCGCGCTCAACGGGCGTCGCTCGTCCGGTCACGGCACCCAGGGACGACTTCCGTGACCAACCAACAAGCCATGGGTATGGCAGTTGCCCTAAAGCGGACTGGTTCGCCAGGAGTTCGAAGTTCTGTTCCACCGATTTGCCGAAGCCCACTCCCGGGTCCAGCACAATCCGCTCTGGTTGCACACCCTTTGCCTCCAGCAGGCTGGCGCGATCCCCAAGGAACTGCCTCACCGGAATCACCACGCTTCCTTCCATGGGCGCCACTTGCATCGTCTGAGGATCGCGGTGCATGTGCATCAGACAGACCCCGCAGCGGGGATGGGCCGCCACTACATCCATCGCGCCGGTGCGGCGCAGAGCCCAGATGTCGTTCACGATGTCCACCCCCAGATCAAGCACCGCTTGCATGACCTCAGGCTTGTAGGTGTCCACGGACACAGGCACTCCCAGCTTCACCGCTTCGCGCACCACAGGAAGGACCCGCTCGAGCTCAACTTCCAGAGGCACGGCGGGACTCCCAGGCCGGGTCGACTCGCCCCCAATGTCCAGAATGTGTGCCCCCTCCCTGAGCACCTCTTCGCAGTGCCTCAGCGCCGAGGATGTGCTGTCGTGCTGCCCGCCGTCTGAAAACGAGTCTGGGGTCACATTGATGATGGCCATGACCTTGGGCGTGTTCAGGTCGATGACGAAGCGGGAGGTGGTCCAGTGCATGGGTCAAAACGAATGAAAACGGGGCCCTAGAGGCCCCGCTGAAATAACAAACTGGCAGAAAACGTGATTCAGGCGGCTGACGGCGCCGCGTCCGTGGTCACGGCAGGCGTTCCGCCGCTGCCACCACCTCCGGCAGACGGCGTGCGCGGCGTCCAGTCCTTGGGTGGGCGTGGTGGCTTGCCAGCCATGATGTCGTCGATCTGGTCGGCATCAATGGTTTCCCACTCCAACAGGGCCGTTGCCATGGCGTGCATCTTGTCGCTGTGTTCTTCGATCAGATCCCGCGCCAGCTTGTACTGCTGATCGATGATACGACGCACCTCCGCATCGACCTTCTGCATAGTCTGCTCACTCATGTTGGTGGTCTTCGTCACCGAGCGGCCCAGGAACACCTCCCCTTCGTTCTCGGCGTAAACCATCGGCCCCAGGGCGTCGGTCATGCCGTAGCGCATCACCATGTCGCGGGCAATCGAGGTCGCTCGCTCGAAGTCGTTGGAAGCACCGGTGGTCATCTGGTTCATGAACACTTCTTCGGCAATGCGGCCACCGAACAGCATGCTGATCTGGTTGAGCATGTAGTCCTTGTCGTAGCTGTAGCGGTCCTGCGCCGGCAGGCTCATGGTCACGCCCAGCGCCCGGCCACGCGGGATGATGGTGACCTTGTGCACCGGGTCGCACTTGGGCAGCAGCTTGCCGATCAAGGCGTGGCCGGCCTCGTGATAGGCCGTGTTCTTGCGCTCTTCCTCGGGCATCACCATGCTCTTGCGCTCGGGGCCCATGAAGATCTTGTCCTTGGCCTTCTCGAAGTCCTGCATCTCGACCACGCGCGCATTGCGGCGCGCGGCCATCAGGGCGGCTTCGTTGCAGAGGTTGGCCAGGTCGGCACCGCTCATGCCGGGCGTACCACGGGCGATCACGCTGGCGTTCACGTCGGTTCCCAAGGGCACCTTGCGCATGTGCACATTCAGGATCTGCTCGCGGCCGCGGATGTCAGGCAGGGTCACATAGACCTGGCGGTCGAAACGGCCCGGACGCAGCAGCGCGGCGTCCAGAATGTCCGGGCGGTTGGTCGCAGCCACCACGATCACGCCGAGGTTGGTCTCGAAGCCGTCCATCTCGACCAGCATTTGGTTGAGGGTCTGCTCACGTTCGTCGTTGCCACCACCGAGACCTGCACCACGCTGACGGCCGACGGCGTCAATCTCGTCGATGAAGATGATGCAAGGCGCGTTCTTCTTCGCGTTCTCGAACATGTCGCGCACGCGGGCCGCGCCCACGCCAACAAACATTTCCACGAAGTCGGAACCCGAGATACTGAAGAACGGTACCTTGGCTTCACCGGCGATGCCCTTGGCCAGCAAAGTCTTGCCGGTCCCTGGAGGCCCCACAAGCAACAGTCCGCGAGGGATGCGACCACCGAGCTTCTGGAACTTTTGGGGGTCCTTGAGAAAGTCCACCACCTCTTTGACTTCTTCCTTGGCCTCGTCGCAACCGGCCACGTCCGCGAAAGTCACGGTGTTGTTGTTCTCGTCGAGCATGCGGGCCTTGCTCTTGCCGAAGCTGAAGGCACCACCCTTTCCGCCGCCCTGCATCTGGCGCATGAAGTAGATCCACACGCCGATCAACAGCAGCATGGGGCCCCAGCTGACCAGCAGCGTCATCAGCAACGAGCCCTCCTCGCGCGGACGCACGTCGAACTTGACGTTGTTGTTGATCAGGTCGCCCACCAGACCACGATCGAGGTAGGTGGCGGTGGTGCGGATGCGGCGGTCGTCATGGGTGACCGCGACGATTTCGGTGCCGCCCTGACCTTCCTGGATCGTGGCTTGCTTGATCTGCTGCGCCTTCACCTGGTCGAGAAACTCGGAGTAGCCGACATAACCGGCTCCGGCCGTCGCGCGGCCGTCGAATTGCTTGAAGACGGTGAAAAGCACCATGGCGATCACCATCCACACGGCAATCTTCGAGAACCACTGGTTGTTCAAGGTCGGCTCCTGACTAGAACGGATACAGGCATGTTGAGCCCATTTTAGGTGTTTCAAGCCCTCAGGGACTTGACATTTGAGTAGGCTACGCCAATGAAATGGTTAGTATTTATTGATCAGCTTCAGCTTTTGAGACCCATGCCCACCAAAAAGGTTTCGGAGGATTTGTCCCTCGACGCCTTGGGCTTGAAGGGTTTGACGACCTTGAAGGTCTTTCGGAACAGGGCCACCAGGGGGTCGTAAGCCCCGCCGTGGAACAGTTTGGCCACCAGCGCCCCTTCTGGCTTGAGGTGCTGACTGGCAAAGTCCACCGCCAAGCCCACCAGATCCTCGATCCGCGCGGCGTCGGCCGATCCGATGCCCGAAAGGTTGGGAGCCATGTCGGACACCACGACATCCACGGCCTTCACTCCTCGCTCGGTGAGTGCCCGCTCAAGCGCGGCCAACACCTCGTTCTCCCGGAAGTCGCCCTGAATGAAATGCACACCTTCGATCGGCTCCATGGGCAACAGGTCCAGCGCGATGATCTGCCCGTGCAGTTCGCCGACGGCCGCACCGCCCGGACTCAGGCGGCGCCGCACGTACTGGCTCCACGCACCGGGTGCCGAGCCCAGGTCAACCACCACGTCGCCAGGACGGATCAATCCCAGCGTTTCGTCGATTTCCTTGAGCTTGTAGGCCGCCCGCGCCCGGTAGCCCTCTTTCTGGGCCAGACGCACATAGGGATCGTTGACGTGTTCGTTCAGCCACGCCTTGTTGACCTTCTTGCTCTGAGTCCTGACTTTCATGCCCATGGCGATACCGGGGCTGTGAGCCGCCGCTGTGTAAACGATAATTGTCCCATGCCCCAGATCCAACTCACGCCCGCACAGCGCAAGGTGCACCGCGCCGAGGCGCACCACCTAGACCCCGTCGTTCTCGTCGGCGGCGACGGCCTGACGGCCGCCGTCAAAAAGGAAGTCGATGCCGCGCTCAAGGCGCACGGCCTGATCAAGATCCGTGTGTTCAGCGACGACCGCTCATCCCGCGAGGCCATGTTGCAGACGCTGACCGATGAGCTGGACGCTGCTCCCATCCAGCACATCGGCAAGCTGCTGGTGCTCTGGCGCCCGGTCCCAGAGAAGCAAAAGGTGGCAGACGAGGATCGAATGCCCGGTCCACGCGATGTGAAGGTGCTCAAGTTCAGCAAGCGCGGCGGCCAGAAGCCCGAAGTCAAGGTGGTTCGGGTGCTGGGTAACCAGCGGCTGACCCCCGGCGGACAGGTCAAACGCGCCAAGGTGCTCAAGAAAAGCATCAAGAAAAGCGCCCGCTGAACCCGTGTGCCGGGGTTCTGCAACCCCGGGGCATTGAACTTTCCCTCACGAGCCCCTACTGAGTCGCATGAACAAAACTGCCGACAATCCCTTGCTCGATTTCTCGGGACTGCCCAGGTTCGATGCCATTGAACCGGCCCATGTGGCCCCCGCCATCGACCACCTGCTGAAGGATGCCGGCGCAGCGCTGGATGAGGTCACGGGACCTGCGTTCCCGGCGGAGTGGGGTGCCTTGTCGGCCCGGCTCGATGTCTCCACCGAGCGCCTGTCGCGCGCCTGGGGCGCTGTCGGGCACCTCAACGGCGTGGCCGACACGCCCGAGCTGCGGGCCGCGTACAACGAAGCGCTGCCCCGGGTGACCGAGTTCTGGACCCGGCTGGGTGCGGACGAGCGTCTCTACGCCAAGTACAAGGCCATGGACGTCACTAGGCTGAACCCGGAACAGGCACAGGCCCACCGCAATGCCATGCGGGGATTCGTGCTGGGTGGCGCCGAGCTGCAAGGAGTGGCCAAGCAACGGTTTGCCTGGCTGCAGGAACGTCAGGCGGAACTCGCCCAGAAGTTCAGCGAAAACGCCTTGGACGCCACCGATTCGTTCAGCCTGTATGTGCCATCGGCGGACCTCGACGGTGTGCCGGCGGATGTCCAGCAGGCCACCCTCGCGGCAGCTCAGGCCGACGGCCAGGCCGGTCACAAACTCACCCTCAAGATGCCGTGTTACCTGCCGGTCATGCAGTTTGCTCACAGCAGTTTGTTGCGAGAAAAGCTCTACCGTGCGTACGTGACCCGGGCCAGCGAGCAGGCCGAAGGCGATGCCGCCCGCTTTGACAACACAGCCATCATGGCGGAGTTGCTTGCACTGAGGCACGAGGAGGCCCAGCTGCTGGGGCATCGCCACTTTGCTGATGTCTCCCTCGTGCCGAAAATGGCCGAGTCGCCCGAACAGGTGATCGGTTTCCTGCGGGATCTGGCCCGCAAGGCCCGGCCCTTCGCGGAACAGGACGTCAAGGATCTGCGCGAGTTCGCTGCTCGCGAATTGGGCTTCACTGATCCTCAGCCCTGGGACTGGCCCTACATCGGCGAAAAGCTCAAGGAAGCCCGTTACGCCTTCAGCGACCAGGAGATCAAGCCCTATTTCACGGCACCGAAGGTGCTTGCGGGTCTGTTCCAGATCGTCGAGACCCTGTTCGAAGTGAGCATCTGTCGGGACCAGGCCCCGGTATGGCATCCGCTGGTGGAGTTCTACCGCATCGAGCGTTCCACACCCGCTGGCGCCGAACTGGTCGGCAAGTTCTACCTGGACCCCGCGGCCCGCAATGGCAAACGTGGCGGCGCCTGGATGGACGATGTGCGGGCCCGCTGGTTGCGGCCTGATGATGGCAGCGTGCAGACGCCGGTGGCGCATCTGGTCTGCAACTTCGCCGAGGGCATCGAAGTCAACGGCGTCCGGCAGCCCCCGCTGCTCACGCACGACGACGTGATCACGCTGTTCCATGAGTTCGGCCACGGCCTGCACCACATGCTGACCCGGGTCAACGAACGTGACGTCTCCGGTATCAGCGGTGTCGAATGGGACGCGGTTGAGCTTCCCAGCCAGTTCATGGAGAACTTCTGCTGGGAGTGGGACGTGCTCAAGCACATGACGTCGCACGTGGACACGGGCGCGCCCCTTCCGCGCGAACTCTTCGACAAGATGCTGGCGGCCAAGAACTTCCAGAGCGGCCTGCAGACGCTGCGCCAGGTCGAGTTCTCCCTGTTTGACATGCTGCTGCACAGCCAGCCAAGCCCGGTGTCCAATGGCGAGGGCATACTGGCGCTGCTGGCGCAGGTGCGAGATGAAGTGGCCGTGCTGCAACCGCCGGCCTACAGCCGCACCCCCCACACCTTCAGCCACATCTTCGCGGGCGGCTATTCCGCCGGCTACTACAGCTACAAGTGGGCGGAGGTGCTCTCGGCCGACGCCTACGCCGCCTTCGAGGAGGCCGCCCGCGCCAGCGGTCACGGCCCGCTGGACGTGGCGACTGGCCGGCGCTACCGTGAAGCCATTCTGGAGGCGGGAGGAAGCCGCCCGGCCATGGAGTCGTTCAAGGCCTTCCGTGGCCGCGAGCCAGGTCTGGATGCGCTGCTGCGCCACCAGGGCATGGCCTGAACCACCACCATCGATTTCTTTCGAGGACACAAGACATGCGCCCCCACTGCCGCCACCTCGCCTCCGCTGCCCCCAGCCTCGTGGCTGCCGTCACGCTCCTGGGAGCTCTGGTCACGCCGCTGGCGTCGGCGCAAGGCGTCTACCGGATCGTGGGTCCCGATGGCAAGGTCACCTATTCCGACCAGCCGCCACCGGCAGCCTCCAGCGCCCGCCCGGTGGCTGGAGCGGGCGGGACCGGATCGTCCGGCCCTGCCCTGCCCACCGAGGTGCGGCAAGCGGCCGGTCGCTACCCTGTGACCCTGTATTCGGGCAACGACTGCGCGCCGTGCGACAGTGGCCGCAGCTTTCTCAGCGCCCGAGGCATTCCTTTTTCCGAAAAAACCGTCAACAGCAGCGACGACTTCGCTGCCTTCAAGCGCCTGAGCGGCGCGAGCAGCCTTCCGCTGCTGACCATTGGCGGGCAGCAACTCAAAGGCTACTCGGCGACGGAATGGGGTCAGTACCTGGACGCGGCGGGATATCCGAAGAAGTCGGTGCTGCCGCCCGGTTACCGCCGCGAAGCCGCCTCCCCGTTGGTGGAAGCCAAGACGGCGCCCCCACCGGCCACTCCGGCCACCAGAACGCCCGCCGGCCAACCGGCCCCGGAAGCACCGCCGGAAGTCCCTGTGACGCCGCCAGCCACCAATCCCAGCGGCATCCGCTTCTGAGCGAGCCACCGGGGGCGGCCGCCCCCCCTTGCCGACGGATCAGAACGTGAGCGTGCGCACCCCACCCGGGGTGCCCAGCAGGCACACGCTGGCTTTCTGATGGGCAAACACCCCGACGGTCACGACACCGGGCCACTGGTTGACTTCGCACTCGAAGGCCAGCGGGTCACCGATCTTCAGGCCCGTGACGTCCAGGATGTGCTGACCGTTGTCGGTCACCAGCGGATGGCCATCCTTGATGCGGAGTTTCGCGGAACCGCCCATGGCCCCGAACTGGCGCGCCAGACGGGCTGCCGCCATCGGAATCACTTCGACCGGCAGCGGAAATGCTCCAAGCACCGGCACCATCTTGGACTCGTCGGCGATGCAGACGAAACGGCCGGACATCGCGGCCACGATCTTCTCGCGGGTCAGTGCGGCCCCCCCGCCCTTCACCATGTAGCCCTTCGCATCGATTTCGTCGGCCCCGTCGATGTACACCGACAGCCCCTCCACCGCCGACGCCTCCAGCACAGGAATGCCGAGCGCCTTGAGCCGCGCAGTGGAGGCCTCCGAACTGGACACTGCACCGGGAATGCGGTCCTTGATGGATGCCAGGGCATCGATGAATTTGTTGACCGTGGAGCCGGTACCGACCCCCACCACTTCGCCCGGCGTCACGTACTGAAGGGCTGCCTGGCCGACCAGGGCTTTGAGTTCGTCTTGGGTCATTTGAGAGAATCAGGGTTTACGCGAATTTGTTGATTATCCGATGTCACTTCTGCCCTACGCGCTCACCCGCCCGCTTCTCTTCGGTCTGGACCCTGAAACTGCGCACGAGTTGACGCTCGACAACATCGCGCGTTTCCAGCACTCGCCGCTGAGCTGCCTGTGGAGCGAGTCGCGCATCGACGACCCCGTGACGGTAGCCGGGCTGAGGTTCCCGAACCGGGTCGGTCTGGCCGCCGGGCTGGACAAGAACGCACGCTGCATCGACGGCCTGGCGGCCATGGGCTTCGGTTTTGTGGAAGTTGGCACTGTCACGCCCAAAGGCCAGCCGGGGAATCCCAGGCCGCGCATGTTCCGCATTCCCGAGCGCCATGCGCTGATCAACCGGCTCGGCTTCAACAACGACGGCCTGGACGCCTTTCTGGCCAACGTTCAGAAGGCGCGGTTTCGAAGCAAGGGCGGCCCTGCCCCCATGCTGCTGGGCCTGAACATCGGAAAAAATGCCGCCACGCCCATCGAGCAGGCCACCAGCGACTACCTGACTTGCCTCGATGGCGTCTACCCGCACGCCGACTACGTGACGGTCAACATCTCCAGCCCGAACACCAAGAACCTGCGCAGCTTGCAGAGCGACGAAGCCCTGGACGCGCTGCTGGGCGCGGTGATGGAGCGGCGCGAGCGCCTGGCGCAACGCCATGGCAAACAGTCTCCGGTGTTCCTGAAGATCGCCCCGGACCTGGACGACGCGCAGATCGGCGTGATCGCAGCGACCCTTCAGCGCTACGGCTGCGACTCCACGGGCCAGCCCAACCAGCGCCTGGGGGTGATCGCCACCAACACCACGCTCAGCCGCGATGCAGTGGCCGGTCTGGCCCATGCCGAGGAGGCCGGAGGCCTCTCGGGAGCGCCGGTTCTGGCTGCCAGCAACCGGGTCATTCGGCAGCTGCGCGGGTCGCTGGGGAAGGGGTTCCCCATCATCGGCGTGGGCGGTGTGCTCAGCGGCGACGATGCCGTGAGCAAGGTGCGCGCAGGGGCGGACTTGGTGCAGATCTACACCGGCCTGATCTACAAGGGTTCTTCCCTGGTACGCGAGGCCGCCCAGGCCCTCAAGGCCGCCCACTGATCAGCGCAACAGGCGCTCCACACGCTCCGCAATGGCCAGACAACTGGTCAACCCCGGCGATTCGATGCCGAAAAGGTTGACCAGCCCAGGCACCCCGTGGACCGTCGGTCCGTCGACGCGAAAATCGGCCGCAGGTTCGTCGGGCCCGTTGATCTTGGGGCGCATGCCTGCATAACCCGGCAACAGGGCGCCATCCGGGAGTTCTGGCCAGTACTTGCGCACCTCGGCATAAAAGGCATCTCCTCGCGCAGGGTCCACCTCCAGGTCCTGAGGATCCTCGGTCCACTGCACGTCGGGACCGAACTTCGCCTGCCCGCCCAGGTCGATGGTGAGGTGAACGCCGAGCCCGGCCAGGTGCTGCGCCGGCTCAGGCGCCGGGTAAACCAGCCGATCGAACGGCGACCGCCCGGCCGCCAACGTGAAGTAGTTGCCTTTGGCGTACCACGCCCGGGGCACGTGCATAAGATCCAGCCCGATCGTGCGTCGCGCCAGGGCACAAGCGTCGAGCCCGGCGGCATTCACCACCGTTGCCGCGGACAGTTCGGTGCCATCGGCGGTCCGGACAACAAAACGCCCACTGGTCGAAACGACTTCCTCGACAGCGGTGTGGCAGACCACCATGCCGCCGGCGTTTTCCAGATCCCCCTGAAGGGCGAGCATCAGGCCGTGGCTGTCGACGATCCCCGTGGAAGGCGACAGCAGGGCCGCCGCGCAATGCAGGCGTTCTTCCAGAGACTGGGCTTCGGCGGCAGTAAGCCGCACCAGATCGTCCACGCCGTTGGCATGTGCCTTGGCCAGGATGCCCGGCAGACCGGCGACCTGTGATGGCGTGTGCGCCACGATCAGCTTGCCGCACCGGCGATGGGCAATGCCACGCGCCGAACAGTAGGCATAGAGCAGCTCGCGCCCGCGCACGCACAGCTGCGCCTTGAGGGAACCGGCCGGGTAGTAGATCCCAGCGTGGATGACTTCGCTGTTGCGCGAGCTCGTGCCCATGCCAATACCGGCCTCGCGCTCAATCACCAGGACCTCCCGCCCAGACAGCGCCAACGCCCGGGCCACCGCCAGCCCGACCACACCGGCACCGATCACCAACACGTCCACCTGGTCCATGCCCGTCTCCCTCGGCAGCCCAAAAAGAAAAAGCCCCAAGCGTTGGCTTGGGGCTTTGACTGGTGGGCGGTGCAGGGTTCGAACCTGCGACCCCTGCCGTGTGAAGGCAGTGCTCTACCGCTGAGCTAACCGCCCGAAAACCTTGTCTGACTTGTCGCCAGATCCGATTGTTCGGAAGCCTCGCATTATAGCCTGATATTTTAAGTTTTTCGCCGAGCACCGAAAATCAAGCTGCAGGAGCGAGTTGACGCCACAGGGTTTTGCCTTTGCAGGCCTTGTCGATGTCCGCCAGCACGGCGTCGTGTGCCGCAGCTTCCTGCTCGTTGGCTGTCAGCACCGGCAGTTCCAGGCGGCTCAGGTCGACCTGGACCAGCTCTTCGCCCACGCTCACCTCGGCCGGAGTGCCCTCTTCCACGATCAGGGCGTCTTGACCCCGGGTCATGTTGATGTAGACATCGGCCAGCAGTTCTGCGTCCAGCAAGGCGCCGTGCAGCGTGCGGCTGGAGTTGTCCACCCCCAGGCGGTCGCACAGCGCGTCCAGGCCATTTCGCTTGCCCGGGAACATCTCCTTGGCCATCACCAGGGTGTCGATCACGCCACCGACGTAGGCCTTGAGAGGCTTGCGGCCCAGACGCTCCAGCTCCTTGTTGAGGAACGAGATGTCGAACGGCGCGTTGTGGATGATCAGCTCAGCGCCAGAGAGGTAGTCGAGGATCTCGTCGGCCAGCTGCGCAAACTTGGGCTTGTCGCGCAGGAACTCGTTGCTGATGCCGTGGACCTTGAGCGCGTCCTCATGGCTGTCGCGCTCGGGGTTGATGTAGTGGTGCAGGTTGTTGCCGGTGAGCTTGCGGTTGAGCAGTTCGACGCAGCCGATCTCGATGATGCGGTCACCGTTTTCGGCCGACAGGCCGGTGGTTTCGGTGTCGAGAACAATCTGTCTCATCAGTGGTTCTCTTTGGCGTGGTTGATCGAGTATTTGGGGATCTCGATGGTCACATCCTGCTGCGCCAGGATCGCCTGACACGACAGGCGAGAGTTGGGCTCCAGGCCCCAGGCGCGGTCGAGCAGATCCTCTTCCGCCTCATCAAGCTCACCCAGGCTGTTGAAGCCTTCGCGCACCACCACATGGCACGTGGTGCAGGCGCAGCTCATATCGCAGGCGTGCTCGATCTTGATGTCGTTGTCCAGCAGCGCCTCGCAGATCGACGTGCCGGCGGGCGCGCTGATGCTGGCGCCCTGGGGGCAGTACTCGGGATGCGGGAGGATCTTGATCGTGGGCATGGGGTTCAGACTTCTTCGACTTTGCGGCCCGCGAGCGCTTGCTGGATGCCGCGGTTCATGCGCTGGGCCGCAAAGGGTTCGGTGCCCTTGGCAAGGGCCTGGGTGGCGGCTTCGATGTCGGCGGCGCTGCCATCGGCCGCCACCGAAGCCAGCGTGTGGATCAGGGCGTTGATGGCCTCGCGTTCCGCCGCGTCCAGCAGGTCACCGTCGGCAGCCAGCGCGCTGCGGGTGGCCGCGATCATGCGGTCCGCGTCAACACGGGCTTCGACCAGCGCCCGCGCCGCCATGTCCTGCTGCGCGGTGCTGAAGCTGTCCTGCAGCATGGCCGCGATCTGTTCGTCGGACAGGCCGTAGGCCGGCTTGACGTCGATCCTGGCTTCGACACCGCTGCCCTGCTCCTTTGCGGTGACCGACAGCAGGCCATCGGCGTCGACGGTGAACGTGACGCGGATACGCGCCGCACCGGCCGCCATGGGCGGAATGCCACGCAGCGTGAAGCGAGCCAGACTGCGGCAGTCGGCCACGAGATCGCGTTCGCCCTGCACCACGTGCAGCGCCAGCGCGGTCTGACCGTCCTGGTAGGTGGTGAAGTCCTGCGCACGGGCCGTGGGGATGGTGCTGTTGCGCGGCACGATCCGTTCGACCAGCCCGCCCATGGTCTCGATGCCCAGCGACAGCGGAATCACGTCCAGCAGCAGCAGGTCACCGTCCTGGCTGTTCCCAGCCAGGGCGTTGGCCTGGATGGCCGCACCCAGGGCCACCACTTCGTCCGGGTTGAGGTTGGTCAGCGGCTCACGGCCGAAAAAGCCACCCACGCTGCGGCGGATCACCGGCATGCGGGTCGAGCCGCCGACCATCACCACGCCTTGCACATCGTCCCGCGTCACACTGGCATCGCGCAGCACTTTGCGCACAGCGCTCATGGTGCGAGCGGTCAGCTCGGCGGTGCAGCTCTCGAATTCTTCGCGGCGCACCGACTGTTCAATGGCCCGACCGTCCACCTCGGCGCGGAACACCACCTCGTCGTGCGCGGTCAGCTGTTCCTTCACGCGCCGCGCCTCGCGGTGCAAGGCCGCGCGCTCGGCCGCATCCGCCACCGGCCCCAGGCCCGCCTGCTGCAGCACCCAGGCGGCCAGTGCCTGGTCGTAATCGTCGCCGCCGAGAGCCGAGTCGCCGCCGGTGGCCATGACCTCGAACACACCACGCGTCAGGCGCAGGATCGAGATGTCAAAGGTGCCGCCACCGAGGTCGTAGATGGCGTAGACGCCCTCGCTGCCGTTGTCCAGCCCATAGGCAATGGCCGCGGCGGTCGGCTCGTTGATCAGGCGCAGCACATTGATGCCGGCCAGTTGCGCAGCGTCCTTGGTGGCCTGGCGCTGGGCGTCGTCGAAGTACGCGGGCACGGTGATCACGGCGCCGAACAGCTCGTCGTCAAAGCTGTCTTCGGCCCGGAAGCGCAGCGTGGCCAGGATTTCGGCGCTCACCTCCATCGGGGTCTTGCGCCCGGCGACGGTCTCCACCACGGCCATGCCGTTGTCGTCGACAACGGTGTAAGAGAGCTTGTCCACGTCGACCACCTGATCGCGCCGACGCCCCATCAGGCGCTTGACCGAACTGATCGTGTTGGCCGGGTCACCGACCTGCGCGGCCAGCGCGTCGAAACCGATCTGGCGACCGGCCCCCCCGAGCTGGGGATCGAGGTAGCGCACCACACTGGGCAGGATGGCCCGCCCGTCGAGCGCCGGCAGGCATTCGGCCACCCCATGGCGCACCGCGGCCACCAGGGAATGGGTGGTGCCCAGGTCGATGCCGACCGCCACGCGCCGCTGGTGTGGGTCAAGGGACTGACCGGGTTCGGATATCTGCAGGAGTGCCATGGACGGAAGAGGGAAAACGGGTGAGAGACCAGCGCAACCCGCTATTGTCCCAGCTGTTCGAGACGGCTCTCGACGTCGCGCGCAAAACGCTCAACGAACATGAGGGCTCTGACCTGCCCGGCCAACGCGGCCCAGTCCTGCTGCACATCAGCGGTCTGCTGCAGCTCCCCCAGCAGGCGCTTGCGGGCAGCGGCCACCTCGTCGGCCAAGTCTTCCACCACGGAGGCCGAAGACGCCTCTTCGAGCGCCTCCCGCCATTCCATCTGCTGCATCAGGAAGGCCGGCGGCATGGCGGTGTTGTTCTCGGCCTGGACGGAAGCACCATGCAATTCGCACAGATAGGCCGCCCGCTGCAGAGGATCCTTCAGGCGCTGGTAGGCCTCGTTGATGCGGACCGACCACTGCATGGCCTGCCGCTGTGTCTGGGCATCGGCCGCCGCATGGCGATCCGGGTGCACCTCGCGCTGCAGGGCCTTCCAGCGTTCGTCCAGTACGGCGCGGTCAAGGGCGTACGCCGGTGGCAGTTCGAAAAGTTCGAAGTCGTTGGATTGGAGGTTCATTCCCGGAATTAGACCCGGAAACTCTCTCCACAGCCGCAGCGGTCACGCTCGTTCGGATTGTGGAACTTGAAGCCCTCGTTCAGGCCTTCGCGCACGAAGTCCAGCTGCGTGCCATCGATGTAGGGCATGCTCTTGGGGTCCACCAGCACCTTCACACCGTTCTCTTCGAACACCACATCCTCGGGCGCGATCTCGTCGGCGTATTCCAGCTTGTAGGCCAGGCCCGAGCAACCGGTGGTCTTGACACCCAGGCGCACGCCCACGCCCTTGCCCCGTTTGGCAAGGTAACGCGTGACGTGGCGGGCCGCGGCTTCAGAAATCGTGACGGACATGGCAGAGCTCAGTTCGCGTGCTTCTTGCGGTAGTCGTCCACCGCGGCCTTGATCGCGTCTTCGGCCAAGATGGAGCAGTGGATCTTCACCGGCGGCAGCGCCAGCTCTTCGGCGATTTCGCTGTTTTTCAGCGCGGCCGCCTCGTCCAGCGTCTTGCCCTTGACCCATTCGGTCACCAGCGAGCTGGAGGCAATGGCCGAACCGCAGCCGTAGGTTTTGAAACGCGCGTCCTCGATCACTCCGGTCTGCGGATTGACCTTGATCTGCAGCTTCATTACGTCGCCACAGGCGGGAGCACCGACCATGCCGGTGCCGACGGACTCGTCGCCCTTGTCGAACGAGCCGACGTTGCGGGGGTTTTCGTAGTGGTCAACGACTTTTTCAGAATAGGCCATGATGTTTTCTCCTTCAGACGTTCAGTGGGCGGCCCACTGAATGGTGGACAGATCAACGCCGTCCTTGAACATTTCCCACAAGGGAGACAACTCGCGCAGCTTGGCGACGTTGTCCTTGATGGTGGCGATCGCGTAGTCGATTTCTTCTTCGGTGGTCCAGCGGCCGATGGTCATGCGCAGACTGCTGTGGGCCAGTTCATCGCTGCGGCCCAGGGCGCGCAGCACGTAGCTGGGCTCCAGACTGGCCGAAGTGCAGGCCGAGCCCGACGACACCGCCAGGCCCTTGATGCCCATGATCAGCGACTCGCCCTCGACGTAGTTGAAGCTCATGTTCAGGTTGTGCGGCACGCGCTGCGTCTCGTGGCCGTTGATGAACACCTCTTCGATGTCCTTCAGACCCGCCACCATGCGGTCGTGCAGCGCGCGAATCCGCTTGTTTTCTTCGTGCATCTCTGCCTTCGCAATGCGATAGGCCTCGCCCATGCCCACGCACTGGTGGGTGGGCAGTGTGCCCGAGCGCATGCCACGCTCGTGGCCACCGCCGTGCATCTGCGCCTCGATGCGGATGCGCGGCTTGCGGCGCACGTACAGCGCACCGATGCCCTTGGGACCGTAGGTCTTGTGGCTGGTCAGGCTCATCAGGTCGACCGGCAGGCTCGTGAGGTCGATGTCCACCCGGCCGGTGGCCTGCGCCGCGTCCACATGGAAGATCACGCCTTTCTCTCGGCAGATCGCACCGATCGCCGCGATGTCCTGGATCACGCCAATCTCGTTGTTCACAAACATGACCGAAGCCAGGATGGTGTCGGGGCGGATCGCGGCCTTGAACGCATCCAGGTTGACCAGCCCGTCGGCCTGCACGTCGAGGTAGGTGACCTCGAAGCCCTGGCGCTCCAGTTCGCGGCAGGTGTCCAGCACGGCCTTGTGCTCGGTCTTGACCGTGATGAGGTGTTTGCCCTTGGTCTTGTAGAAGTGCGCGGCCCCCTTGAGGGCAAGGTTGTTGGACTCGGTGGCCCCCGAGGTCCAGACGATTTCGCGCGGATCGGCGTGGATCAGGGCCGCCACTTGCTCGCGGGCGGTTTCGACGGCCTTCTCGGCCTCCCAGCCCCAGGCGTGGCTGCGCGAGGCCGGATTGCCGAAGTGTTCGCGCAACCAGGGGATCATCGCGTCCACCACCCGCGGGTCGCAGGGATTGGTGGCGCTGTAGTCCATGTAGATCGGGAAATGCGGCGTGCTCATGGCGACAGTTCTTGAGTTATTTGGAATCGTGGGACCGGATGAAAGCCTGCCCTGAATGGGCGGACAGATCTGGCTCGGGACCGGTGCGGGCACCGGCCCCGCTCATTTGGAGAGGGCCGCGCCTCCGAGCGCGAACACCGAGTTCGGCGCATTGACGCGGATCGGCTTGACCACCGGGGCGCTGGAGATTGCCCGCTTAATCATGGGTGCGTTCTCCACCACCACGCCCTTGGCGATCTGTTCGTCCACCAGCGACTGCAGCGAAACCGAGTCGAGGAAGTCCACCATTTTGGCGTTCAGCTGGGCCCACAACTCGTGGGTCATGCAGCGGTTGCCTTCGCCGAGGCAGTTTTCCTTGCCCCCGCACTGGGTGGCGTCGATCGGCTCGTCCACCGAGACGATGATGTCCGCGACCGTGATTTCCGCGGCCTTGCGGCCCAGGGTGTAGCCGCCGCCGGGACCCCGGGTCGACTCCACCAGTTCGTGACGGCGCAGTTTGCCGAACAGCTGCTCGAGATAGGACAGCGAAATCTGCTGGCGCTGGCTGATGGCAGCCAGCGTGACGGGACCGTTGTTCTGGCGCAGAGCCAAGTCAATCATGGCGGTGACCGCGAAGCGGCCTTTGGTCGTGAGGCGCATGGGGTGCTCCTGTTCGTGAGGTTTGGCTGCCGTTGATGGTTGCACCGTCTGCCTTCTGGGCACACGTTCAACCGCTTCTCCACCCA
Organism: Hydrogenophaga pseudoflava; assembly: GCF_031020795.1. Classification (GTDB taxonomy): domain Bacteria; phylum Pseudomonadota; class Gammaproteobacteria; order Burkholderiales; family Burkholderiaceae_C; genus Hydrogenophaga; species Hydrogenophaga pseudoflava_A. Next base: position 433,675 of record NZ_JAVHJP010000002.1, on the reverse strand, counting down.
CCCGAGCCACACAGGGTGGCTGCAACGTCAACTCGGTATCCGACTGTTTTTATCGAGTATACACCAATAGCCCAGTGTTTCGCTCAGGCTTGGACCACTCCGGACTGTCCAGCCTCTGGTCGGGCCGGCTGTGCGTCGGCCCGCGGCACCGGGAAGAGGAACCTCACTCTTGTACCGGGCTGCGCGTCCTCGAACAGCACCTCCACACCGAGTTCGGCCGCTCTGAGACGGATGTTGCCCATTCCCCGCCCTCCGCCGCCGGTCGAACCGTCGTCGAGCCGCCCCAGCCCCACACCATCGTCGGACACGCAAAGCTCGACCTGCTCACCCAGATCACGGGTGCTCACAGTGACCCGCCGCGCCCGCGCGTGCTTGAGCACGTTTGCAAACACCTCCTGCAGGCAGCGGAACACATGCAGCACGCCCCGGGCCTCCAGGCCCGGAATCGGAGGCACCTCCTCCACCTGCCACACCAGTTCCACGCCCGCCGCCTGCATCGCCGGCGCAATGCGCTGCCGCAAGGTGCCCAGGATGGTCGGCAGGTCCCCGTCCATGGGTTCCAGGGAGTCCAGGGTCATGCGCAGGTCTTCCAGCGCATGGTGAAGCATGGCGGCCATCGCCGAGGTGTCGACATGGGGTCCACTGCCGCGGACCACGTTGAGCGCCTGGACCAGCTGGCTGCCCAGGCCATCGTGCATGTCGCGCGTGAGGCGGCGGCGCTCGGCCTCCAGCACGCGCTGGCTCTCCACCAGACGCAGACGCTCGAACAGCCGCTGCAGCTCACCTTCGCGCTCGCCCACCTTGCGCGAGAGCTCCGCGTTGAGCAGCCGGACCTGCTCCATGGCCGCCGACACCCTGCGCACCAGCACCCAGCCCAGGGCGTACATCAGCATCAGCGACCCCACGGTCATCCAGCGGATGTCGGCATCGCCGGGCAGCCCCATGTTCACCACCGCGAAGTCCCGCACTCCGGTGGCCATGGTGGCGGCACCAAACACGATGGTGAGCCGCTGGTTGGCATCCAGCCCCCAGCGCGCCCGGTGGAACAGCTTGACGAGCGCCACCGCCGACGTCAGCGTGATGACCGCCATCCAGAGCTGGTACATGGCGTAGCTGCTGAAGTACACGGTGACCGCCAGCCAGAAGGGACCGAGCCACAACAGCCCGTGCACAAAGTTGCGGATCAGGCCCTGCCGGTAGTCGAACAGGTCCCACATGAAGAGATACAGGAATCCGCAGTAGGCCGTGAACGAGAGCTTCTGCAGGTAGTACCAGAGCTCGAAGGACATCGGCGGCGTTTCCAGCGGCGTCAGCCCCAGCCGCACCGCCCAGGCGAAGGTCGCCGCGGCCAGCAGGCCGAAAAGCCGTTCGCGGGTGTTCAGCCACAGGAGCAGGGCCATCAGACCCAGCATCAGCGACACGGCGGCCACCATCCAGGTCACGTAGACCTGCCACCACATCAGGTCGGCGTGGCGCTGGACCAGCGCATCGGCCAGGCCGATCTGCACCTGCGACAGGCCGCTCTTGCGCAACGGCTGACCACGCACCTCGATCTCGATCCGGTTGTCCGCCGGCTCGGCCGCCAGCCAGGCGCGCGGCAGCTGCACGATCTGGGGCACCAGCGAGGTGTCCACGAAACCGTCGTACGACCAGAACCGGTCGGCCACCTCCTGGCCGTTGAGCCACACCCGGTACCGCGCTCCGACCCGCGGGAGCAGCATGGCCAGCGGGGCCTGGTCGCCATCGCTGTAGGACAGGCCGGCGGGCCAAGGCAACCTGTACCGCGCTTCGCCGTCCCAGCGAGGCGTCTGGTCGTCCCAGACATGCGGAAGCACCACCTCGGACACCTGCAGGACGCCCGCCTGCAGGCGCTCCACTTGGGCCTGCCGGACCACCTGGGCGCCCTCGACTGCACTGGTGCGCGAGACCCAGACCAGACCAGCGATGCCCACCGCCAGCAGCATGCCCGCCCACCAGTAGGCCGGCGTTGCCAGCAGCCGCCGCGTCAGGGCGCCTGCCCGGCTCACAGCAACCCCCGCTCCTGGGCGGCGCGGACCACCTGGACCCGGCTGTGAACCGCCAGCTTGCGGTAGAGGTTCTTGATGTGGGAGCCCACCGTGGCGGGCGATATGCACAGCCGCTGGGCAATCTCCTTGTTGACATAGCCCTGAGCCACCAGCCGGAGCACCTCGGTCTCCCGGTCCGACAGCAGCACCTCTTGGAGCTCCTGGGCAGCAGCCGGTGCATCCTGCACCCAGCGGAACTGCCGCAGCAGCATCCGCGCCAGCAAGGGGGAAATCGGTGCGCCGCCGGCCCGGATCTGCTCAATGGCGGTGATCAGCTCCTCGGGCGCACAGCCCTTGAGCACATAGCCTGTCGCACCGGCCTGCAACGCCGCCACGAGGCGGGACTCGTCTCCGAACACGGTGAACACCAGCAACTCGGCGTCGGGGTGTTCGACGGCCAGCCAGTGCAGCAGATCCTCGCCCCGCCCGTCGGGCAGACCGAGGTCGACCAGAAACACATTGGCGTTGGCGTGCAGCGCGTGCTCCAGCGCGTGGTGACGGCTGACCGACACGCCGACCAGTTGCCACTGCGGCCGGGACTGGAAGGCCTGCCGCACAAACGGAAGGATGGCGGGATCGTCTTCGATCAGGTAGATGCGCGTGTCATCGTCCGTCTGTGCGGACTGCTGCAACGCTCGCGGTGCGGTGTTCATGCGTGAACGAAAAGACTTGTTGCGGGCACCGCGACCTGGCACCTGGATGCCGACCCCAGCGCGGCGCCTCGGCCGGTATTGTGCGGCACGCCGTCAGGCCACCTTGTCCTCTCCTGCGGCACCGAACAGCCGTTCCTTGAGGCGAGCCAGCTGGTCGCGCACGGACGCGGCCCTCTCGAATTCGAGGTTGCGCGCGTGCTCCAGCATCTGCTTTTCCAGCCGCTTGATCTCCCGCGCAGCGTCCTTTTCGTCCAGCGCCTCCAGGTCGGCCTGCTGCGCGCTCGCGGCCGCGAGGCGGTCGGCCTCCCGGCCGGCCTTCTCGCTGTACACCCCGTCGATCAGGTCCTTGATGCGCTTGACCACTCCCTTGGGCGTGATGCCGTTCGCTTCGTTGAACGCGATCTGCTTGGCCCGGCGCCGCTCGGTTTCGTCCATCGCTTTCTTCATCGAGTCGGTGATGCGGTCGGCGTAGAGAATGGCCTTGCCGTTGAGGTTGCGCGCCGCGCGACCGATGGTCTGGATCAGGCTGCGCTCGGCGCGCAGGAAGCCTTCCTTGTCGGCGTCCAGGATCGCCACCAGGGACACCTCGGGAATGTCCAGGCCTTCGCGCAGCAGGTTGATACCCACCAGCACGTCAAAGGCGCCCAGCCGCAGGTCGCGGATGATCTCCACCCGCTCGACCGTGTCGACGTCGCTGTGCAGGTAGCGCACCTTGACGCCGTTCTCGGTCAGGTAGTCGGTGAGCTGTTCGGCCATGCGCTTGGTCAGCGTGGTGATGAGCACGCGCTCAGCCTGCTCCACCCGCAGCCGGATTTCCTGCAGCACATCGTCGACCTGGTGTGTGGCGGGCCGCACCTCGACCACCGGATCGACCAGCCCGGTCGGGCGCACCACCTGCTCCACCACGTTCCCGGCGTGGGTCTTCTCATAGTCAGCCGGTGTGGCGGAGACGAAGATGCACTGCCGCATGCGCACCTCGAACTCCTCGAACTTCAGCGGCCGGTTGTCGAGCGCGCTGGGCAGGCGGAAACCGTACTCGACCAGCGTGGTCTTGCGCTGCCGGTCGCCGTTGTACATGGCGTTGAGCTGGCCGATCATCTGGTGGCTCTCGTCCAGGAACATGATGGCGTCGCGCGGCAGGTAGTCGGTCAGCGTGGCCGGCGGGTCGCCCGGCGCGCTGCCGGCCAGGTGGCGCGAGTAGTTCTCGATGCCCTTGCAGTGCCCCACCTCGCTGAGCATCTCGATGTCGAAGCGGGTGCGCTGCTCCAGCCGCTGCGCCTCCACCAGCTTGCCCATGCCCACCAGCTGCGCCAGCCGCTCGCGCAGCTCCTCCTTGATGGCTTCCACGGCGCTGAGCACCTGCTCGCGCGGCGTCACGTAGTGGCTGCTGGGGTAGACGGTGAAGCGCGGGATCTTCTGCCGCACCTTGCCCGTGAGCGGATCGAACAGCTGCAGGCTTTCCACCTCGTCGTCGAACAGCTCGATGCGGATCGCCATCTCGGAATGTTCGGCCGGGAACACGTCGATGGTGTCGCCACGCACGCGGAACTTGCCGCGGCTGAAATCCTGCTCGTTGCGGCTGTACTGCATGCGCACCAGCTGCGCGATCAGGTCGCGCTGGCCGGCCTTGTCGCCCACGCGCAGCGTCATCACCATCTGGTGATAGCTCTCGGGCTTGCCGATGCCGTAGATGGCCGAGACGGTGGCCACGATCACCACGTCGCGCCGCTCCAGGATGCTCTTGGTGCAACTCAGCCGCATCTGCTCGATGTGCTCGTTGATCGCGCTGTCCTTCTCGATGAACAGGTCGCGCTGCGGCACATAGGCCTCGGGCTGGTAGTAGTCGTAGTAGCTGACGAAGTACTCGACCGCGTTCTTGGGGAAGAACTCGCGAAATTCGGAATACAGCTGCGCGGCCAGCGTCTTGTTGGGCGCGAACACAATGGCCGGGCGCCCGATGCGGGCGATCACGTTGGCCATGGTGAAGGTCTTGCCCGAGCCGGTCACGCCCAGCAGGGTCTGGAACACCTCGCCGTCCTCAATGCCTTCCACCAGACCGGCGATCGCCGTGGGCTGGTCGCCGGCCGGCGGGTACGGCTGGAACAGTTCGAACGGGGAATCGGGGAAGCGGACGAAGGTGCCGTCTTGCTTTTCCGTGATGACTTCAGAGAGATCCGGCATGGGCGCAGTCAACGAGTGGTGAGGAGCGGCCGTTAAAATTGGCCGAACCCGGCACACTACACCACGCCCGGACTCTTCGCTACTGACAACCCTCCGAGGATCTTCATGTCCCTGTTCTCCGCCGTCGAAATGGCCCCCCGCGACCCGATCCTGGGTCTGAACGAACAATTCGCTGCCGACACCAACCCCAACAAGGTCAACCTGGGCGTGGGCGTGTATTTCGATGACAACGGCAAACTGCCCCTGCTGGAGTGCGTGAAGGCCGCCGAAAAGGCCATGATGGACAAGCCGGCCGCCCGCGGCTATCTGCCGATCGACGGCATCGCCGCCTACGACGCCGCCGTGAAGGGTCTGGTGTTCGGCGCCGACTCCGACGTGGTCAAGTCCGGTCGCGTGGCCACGGTGCAGGCCATCGGCGGCACCGGCGGTCTCAAGATCGGTGCCGACTTCCTCAAGAAGGTCAGCCCCAATGCCACCGTGCTCATTTCCGACCCGAGCTGGGAAAACCACCGTGCGCTGTTCACCAACGCCGGCTTCGCGGTCGACACCTACCCCTACTTCGACCAAAGCGCCAACGGTGGCCTGGGCGGCATCAATTTCGATGGCATGCTGGCCAAGCTGAACAGCGCTGCCGAAGGCACCATCGTGCTGCTGCACGCCTGCTGCCACAACCCGACCGGCTACGACATCACCGCCGCCCAGTGGGACCAGGTGATCGCCGTGGTGAAGGCGCGCAACCTGACCGCCTTCCTGGACATGGCCTACCAGGGCTTCGGTTACGGCATCGCCGAAGACGGCGCCGTGATCGCCAAGTTCGTGGCCGCCGGCCTGAACATCTTCGTGTCCACCAGCTTCTCCAAGAGCTTCAGCCTGTACGGCGAGCGCGTGGGCGCCCTGAGCGTGGTGGGCAGCAGCAAGGAAGAAACCGACCGCGTGCTGAGCCAGCTCAAGATCGCGATCCGCACCAACTACTCCAACCCGCCGACCCACGGTGGCGCCATCGTGGCCGCCGTGCTGGGCAACCCGGAGCTGCGCGCCCTGTGGGAAAAGGAACTGGGCGAGATGCGCGTGCGCATCAAGGCCATGCGCCAGAAGCTGGTTGAGGGCCTGAAGGCCGCTGGCGTGAACAAGGACATGTCCTTCATCACCACCCAGATCGGCATGTTCAGCTACTCCGGCCTGTCCAAGGACCAGATGGTGCGTCTGCGCAACGAGTTCGGGGTATATGGCACGGACACCGGCCGCATGTGCGTGGCCGCCCTGAACAGCAAGAACATCGACTACGTCTGCCAGGCGATTGCCAAGGTGGTTTGATTTTTCTCACGCCTTCCACCCCAAAGCCGCTCATCGAGCGGCTTTTTTTGTGCCTCTTCGCACTGTTTGCCCGATCTGACCGTGCAAAACTTGGCTTTCGCCGCGGCCGATTCGTTTCACGAAGGTGACAATCCTGCGCTGCGAATTAGGTGTTATTCCCCTCTGGACTGGGGGAGCCACCTGCTATATTGCACTGCAACATAACCTTTTCCCACAGCCATGCTCTACCAGATCTACGAAACCCAGCGATCGATCATGGAACCCTTCGCCGACCTGGCCGAAGTGACCGCGAAGCTGTTCAGCAACCCCATGTCTCCGCTCGGTCAGCTGCCCATGGCGCAACGGATCTCCGCGGGCTACGACCTGCTGCACCGGCTGGGGAAGGACTACGAGAAGCCGACCTTCAGCATCCCGACGGTGAATGTGGACGGCGTGGAGGTCGCGATCTACGAGCGAGTGGAAATCGACAAGCCGTTCTGTGAGCTGCGCCGCTTCAAGCGCTTCTCGGACGACACCACGACCCTGGCCAAGCTGAAGGGCCAGCCGGTGGTGCTGATCGTGGCGCCGCTCTCGGGCCACTACGCCACGCTGCTGCGCGACACGGTCAAGACCATGCTCAAGGACCACAAGGTCTACATCACCGACTGGAAGAATGCGCGCCTGGTGCCGCTGTCGGAAGGCGAGTTCCACCTGGACGACTACGTCAACTATGTGGAGGAGTTCATCCGCTACCTGCAGAAGAACTACGGCAACTGCCACGTGATGAGCGTGTGCCAGCCGACCGTGCCGGTGCTGGCCGCCGTCTCGCTGATGGCTTCGCGCGGCGAGACCACACCGCTGTCGATGACCATGATGGGTGGACCGATCGACGCCACCAAGTCGCCCACCGCGGTGAACAACCTGGCCACCCAGCGCAGCCACAGCTGGTTCGAGAACAACGTCATCTACCGCGTGCCGGACAAGTTCCCCGGTGCCGGCCGCCGTGTGTACCCCGGCTTTCTGCAGCACACCGGCTTTGTGGCGATGAACCCCGACCGCCACGCCAGCAGCCACTACGACTACTTCCGCGACCTGATCAAGGGCGACAACGAGAGCGCCGAAGCCCACCGCAAGTTCTACGACGAGTACAACGCCGTGCTCGACATGGACGCCGACTACTACCTGGAAACCATCAACACGGTGTTCCAGGAGTTCAAGCTGGTCAACGGCACCTGGGACGTGAAGGGTACGAACGGCAAGACCGAGCGGGTCCGTCCGCAGGACATCAAGACCTCCGGCCTGCTGACCGTCGAGGGCGAGCTGGACGACATCTCCGGCTCGGGTCAGACCGCCGCCGCGCACGAACTGTGCACCGGCATTCCCAAGACCCACCAGATGCATTACGAGGCCAAGGGCGCGGGCCACTACGGCATCTTCAGTGGCCGCCGCTGGCGCGAGATGGTCTATCCGGTGGTCAAGAGCTTCATCCTGGCCCACCAGCCTGCCAAAACCGGCGACCTTGCAGCGCCCGCCCCGCGCGCCGCGGTGCCCACGGCTCCTGCGACGCCAGCGGCCAAGCGCCCTGCGGCCAAGAAAACCACGCGCAAGACCGCCTGACGGCCACCCCGGGGCGGCGGATGCCCCCCGGGTACACTCGCGCCCCATGAACGAACTGGCCCGGCGCATCGATGCCGCACTGCCCCAGACGCAGTGCACCCGCTGCGGCTACCCGGACTGCGCGAGCTACGCCCAGGCCGTGGCGGCCGGCGAGGCAGGTATCAACCAGTGCCCTCCCGGTGGCCGCGAAGGTATCGAGCGCCTTGCCGCCCTCACCGGCCGCGCCGCCACACCGCTCAACCCGGCCAACGGGATCGAAGGTCCGCTCACTCTGGCGGTGATCGACGAGGACTGGTGCATCGGCTGCACCCTGTGCATCAAGGCCTGCCCCACCGACGCGATCGTGGGCAGCAACAAGCGCATGCACACCGTCATCGAGCCCTACTGCACGGGCTGCGAACTCTGCATCCCGGTCTGTCCAGTGGACTGCATCTCGCTGGAAGTGGTGAGCGAGGAGCGCACCGGATGGGACGCCTGGACGCCCGCGCAGGCCCTGCAGGCCCGGGAACGTTACGCCCGGCACACGGTCAGGCTGGTACTTGAGCAGCAGGAGCACGAGGACCGCCTGGAGGCGAAGGCCCGCATGAAGCTGGCCGACCTGGCGGCGCACTCGCAGCACACCGACCCGGAGGTGCTCGACCGGAAACGCGCCGTGATCGAGGCCGCGCTGGCCCGCGCCCGCGAGCGCCGCGGCCTGGGCTGACTCAGACCGTCAGCGACTTGTAGACCCCGCAGCCGACGTACAGGTCGTCGACTTTGGTGACGTAGGACATCTTGGTCTGCACGGCTCCGCTCTGCGGATTGGTGATGTCGTACTCGACCCAGCCCGGCTCCAGTTCGGCCTGGGCCACGATGGCTTCCAGCAGCGAGGCACCGTCCACTCCCGGGATGTCCTGAACGCGGCCGCCCACCTTCTCCGGCTTGCCGCCGAAGGCGCGGTAAGCCCCGCTGCGGTCGAGCGCGAAGACGTACATGTCGCGGTCGTGGAAGTTCTGCGCCGGATCGGTGATCTGGTTCACGAAGCCCTCGCGCCCACTGCGGGCCCGCAGTTCGAGCGCCCGCTGGACCAGCCCCATCGCCTCCTCGGCCGCACCCTGCTGAAGCTGGAAGGACGACACGGCCTGCGCCAGCGTGGCGGCCCGGCCTTCGAGCTGGGTGGCCTGCTGGACCGCGCGCTCCACCATGCGGGCATTGCGCTGGGTGATTTCGTCGAGCTGGCCCACGGCGGACGAGATCTCGCTCAGGCCGCTGCTCTGCTCAGCGCTGGCGGAGGAAATCAGCGACATGTTGGCGGCCACGCCGCGCACCCCGTTGACGATCTCGGTCATGCTCGTGCCGGCCGCCCGGATCTGGGCCACGCTGGTCGTGACCTGCTGGCCGGAGGCCTCGATCAGCTCCCGGATCTCCCGCGACGACGCGGCCGAGCGCTGGGCCAGGCTGCGCACTTCCGCCGCCACGACGGCAAAGCCGCGCCCCTGCTCGCCGGCCCGTGCTGCCTCGACGGCGGCGTTCAGCGCCAGGATGTTGGTCTGGAACGCGAGGCTGTCGATGACGCCGATGATTTCGTTCATCTGCTGCGCGCTCTTCTGGATGCCCTCGACCGACTCGACCGCCCGCACCATGGCCTGTGCGCCGCTCTCGGCGATGTCGCGCACGCGGGAGGCCTGGGTGTCCGAGTCGCCCGCGGTCTGGGCGTTGCGCTGCACCGTGCTGGAGAGTTCCTGCACGCTGGCGGCGGTCTGCTCCAGGTTGGCCGCCTGCTGCTCGGTCCGATCGGCCAGCTCGCGGTTGCCCGTGGCCAGGCTCTTGCCGGCGTAGGCGACCAGGGCGGAGTTGCTGCGCACCTCGGCCACCATGGCCGACAGATTGCCGATCATGCCCTCCAGCTGTGCGGCCAGATCGGCCAGCTCGTCGCTGCCGCGGACCATCACATGCGCCCGCAGGTTGCCGCGGGCGGTTTCACTCATTACCTGGCTGACGTGCCGGAAGTCGATCACGAAGCTGAAATAGAACGAGGTGAGCAGGTAAGCCATGGCCGCCAGCCCCAGCACGGCAGCGCCGACAGCCTCCCAGCGAAGGAGCTCGGCCGCGTCCTTGCGTTCTTCCAGTCGCTGCGTCAGGCGGCCCAACACCGCGCTCTGGTAAGACTGAGCCGCTGAGATGGCCGCGGTGCCGGCGGCAAAGTAATCGGCGGCTGCGACCTTGCCCGAGCCATCGGTGGCGCCCAGCGCCAGCACCACGAACGCCTCGGAGGCCTTGATGGCCTCTTCGGCCGGAAGACCGGTCTCGCCGTAGCGTTGGGCGAAGGCGGTGGCGAACCGGAAGTCGTCCGTATCACCCGCGAGCGCCTGCAGCTGGGAGCGCAGGCCCACGCCATCACTGCCCACGCCTTCGGGGCGGCTGAGCAGCCCTGCGCCTTCTCCCCTCAGCCGGGCGATACGCTCGGTCCACGGCACTGCGCGGGAGACCACAATGTCCATGAGGAAGTAGCTTGCGGGATCGGGGTCGAACAGCAGGCTGGAGCGTTCGCCGGTCGTGTACATGAGCCGCTTGATGTCGGCAATGAGGGTGGTGTGGGTGTCGAACGCCTGTTCCCGGGAGAGCTTCTCGGTGTCCGCCAGGCGCTGCACACGCGCTTCCAGACCCCGCCAGTCTTGCGCGAGGCCAAACTCATCCCGCGCTGTCAACGCGGTGCCTGCGGCGGTCAGAGCGCCGGGCAGGGATTCGCGGGTCTTGTCGAGGGAGGAGCGCGCGGCCGAGCTGCCCGCCAGCAGCATGTTCGTCTGCCCCCGGTGGGTCTGGACCAGCGTCACCAGATGACCCAGTGCAGCGATGCCCTGTGCGCCCTGGATTTCATCGTCCAGGACATGGATGTCGTCCGAGATGCGTTGCACCAGCGACACGCACACCACCAGCAGCGGAATGACGATCACCATCGCAAGAATCCCCAGCTTGACGGGGAGTCGCAGTTTGCGCATCAGCCACACGCCGGGCGCGAAAGGTTGAAATCGAGGCATGGCCAGACAGCTCCTTATTGCGGATTTGGTTCTCTATCGGCAATCCAGCGGCGGCATTGAATAGGGAAGGACCCGGATGCGGTGCCCGTCAGTGAAACTGGGGCAGCCCGGACTGGCGGGCCTGGAAATGCCGGAACAGCTGCACCGACAGCAGCCTCAGGGTTTCATCGTCCAGGTTCTGTCCGTGAACCAGTTGCTGCAGCGCGTAGCACTTGTCGCTGAGCATCAGCGGCCGGCTGATCGACATGCCGTGACCAGCCATCCGCAGGCTGAAGGCCTCCAGCAGGTCGGCGGGCCAGGGCAGCGCCGGCTCTCGTTCGCGCCAGGCCGAAGGCTTGCTCGCCCACCGGTGGTCGCCTTGCGACATCTGGGGAGCGCGGCGAAGAGCGGTATCGTTCTGGCTCGGCGGTTCGTGGGTGCCCATGGCGGACTCCTCGGAATGTGGACAGGGGGACTCCAGCGTAGAACCAGAGACCTCCCTGCAATGCACCGAACAGCGCAGTTCTTCCGTGCCAGTTCCGCCCGCATGGACCCGGCGGCACAATCCGCGCATGACCGCGACCGCTCATCTCATCAAACTGACCGCCCGCCCAGCGGGCACGCCATCCCTCGACCACCCGCGCCCCGAGCGCCTGTTGCGCGGAAACCCCATGCGCGAAACCTGGAACCTGGTCGACGAGGGCCTGCCGGCCGGTCAGGTGTACTGCGGCGTCTGGCGCTGCGAGCCGGGGCACTGGCGCATTGCCATGGGACCGACCGAGCGTGAACTGTTCACCGTGCTCGATGGGCGCTGCCGGGTACACGATGCACGGGGCGGCTTTGAGGAAGCCGGGCCGGGAGAAGGCCTCTACATCCCGCCCGGATTCGAGGGCGCGTTCGAGGTGCTGGAGCCCCTGACCAAGACCTACATGATCTGCGAGTGAGGCCCTCGCGCCATTAAAAAACCCCGCCAGGCGTGTACCCGGCGGGGCTGTCTCCTCGGCTCTTGTGGGGTCAACCGGGCTGCATGGCCAGCTTTGCGAAAGCGTCCACCACCTCGGGTGGTGCCTGCACCAGTTCGATCAGCACGCCCTCGCCTGCGATCGGGAACGCCTCGTTGGCCTTGGGGTGCAGGAAGGTGATGTCAAAACCGGCGGCGCCCTTGCGGATGCCGCCGGGCGCAAAGCGCACGCCCTGGGCCGTGAGCCACTCCACCGCCACCGGCAGGTCGTCGATCCACAGGCCGATGTGGTTGAGCGGTGTGGCGTGCACGGCCGGCTTTTTCTCGGGGTCCATGGGCTGCATCAGATCCACCTCGACCTTGAACGGGCCGCTGCCGATGGCACAGATGTCTTCGTCCACGTTCTCGCGTTCGCTCTGGAAGCTGCCGGTCTTCTCCAGTCCCAGCATGTCCACCCACAGGGTCTGCAGGCGCAGCTTGTCGGGCCCACCGATGGCGATCTGCTGGACGCCCAGCACCTTGAAGGGACGTGGGGTACCTTTCATTTTTCGAACTCCACGATGGGCTGGTCGACCACCAGGGACTCGCCCTTGCCGGCCATGACCTTGGCCACCACGCCGTCGGCCGCGGCGAACAGCACGTTCTCCATCTTCATGGCCTCGATCACGGCCACCCGTTCGCCGGCCTGCACCTTCTGGCCGACCTGCACCGCCACGTCCACCAGCAGGCCCGGCATGGGCGAGAGCACGTATTTGCTCATGTCCGGCGGCGCCTTGAACGGCATCAGCCTGTGCAGTTCGGCCATGCGCGGGGAGACCACCATGGTCTCCAGCTTGGTGCCGTTGTGCTGCACCACCAGGGCCAGCGGGTTCTTGGCCGAGCCGCGCTCCATTTGCGCAGTGAAGGGCTGGCCGTTGCACTCGCCCGTGATGACGATGTCGTTCAGACGCGAGGGCGAGCTGATCTTGAAGCGCTTCTCGCCGACGGTAACGGAGGCGTAGCCGGTCTCGCCGACGAACTCGTCCACATGCACGGGGGTGTAGCCGTGCTGGCCGCTGGCCGAGAGACTGATGACCACGTAGTCCTTGCCCACCTTGACGCCGTAGCCAGGAAGCTGGCCCGAGATGCCGGTGGCGCGCTCACGGCTCTTGCGGCGCACGAACGCGGCCAGGGCCACGAGGAAGTCCGGATCGCTGTGCGGCACGTCCTCGGCACGGAAGCCGCTGGCGTAGTGCTGGGCGATGAAGCCGGTGTTGAAGTTTCCCGAGACGAAGTCCGGGTGCGCCAGCAGCGCGGCCTGGAACGGGATGTTGCTGTTGATGCCGCGGATCACGAAGCCGTTGAGGGCCTCGCGCATCTTGGCGATGGCGTCGTTGCGGTCCTTGCCGTGCACGATGAGCTTGGCGATCATCGAGTCGTAGTACATCGGTATCTCGCCGCCCTCGAACACGCCGGTGTCCACGCGCACGCCGTGCTTGTGCGCGGTGTCGGCCTGCCACATGGTCTCGGTCGGTGGCGTGAAACGCACCAGGCGGCCGGTGGACGGCAGGAAGTTGCGGAACGGGTCCTCGGCGTTGATGCGGCACTCCATGGCCCAGCCGTCGCGCTTCACATCGGCCTGGGTGAAGGTCAGCTTCTCGCCGGCCGCCACGCGGATCATCTGCTCCACCAGGTCCAGGCCGGTGATGCACTCGGTCACCGGGTGCTCCACCTGCAGACGGGTGTTCATTTCCAGGAAGTAGAAGTCCTGGTCCTTGCCGACCACGAACTCCACCGTGCCGGCGCTCTGGTACTTGACCGCTTTGGCCAGGGCCACGGCCTGCTCGCCCATGGCCTTGCGCGTGGCGTCGCTGATGAAGGGCGATGGTGCCTCTTCGATCACCTTCTGGTGGCGGCGCTGGATGGAGCACTCGCGCTCGTTGAGGTACAGCACGTTGCCGTGGCTGTCGCCCAGGATCTGGATCTCGATGTGGCGCGGCTGTTCGACGAACTTCTCGATGAAGATGCGGTCGTCACCGAAGCTGTTGCGGGCCTCGTTCTGGCAGGCGGTGAAACCTTCCAGCGCTTCCTTGTCGTTGAAGGCCACGCGCAGGCCCTTGCCGCCGCCACCGGCCGAGGCCTTGATCATCACCGGGTAGCCGATGCCCTTGGCGATCTCCACCGCCCGCTCGGCCGAGGGGATGGGGTCGTTGTAGCCGGGGATGGTGTTGACCTTGGCCTCGTTGGCCAGCTTCTTGGAGGCGATCTTGTCGCCCATGGCCGCGATGGAGTGGGCCTTGGGGCCGATGAAGGCGATGCCTTCCTTTTCGCAGCGCTCGGCGAAGGCCTCGTTCTCGGACAGGAAGCCGTAGCCGGGGTGGATGGCCTCGGCGCCGGTCTTCTTCGCGGCCTCGATGATCTTGTCGGCCACCAGGTAGGACTCGCGCGAGGGCGCCGGGCCCAACAGCACGGCCTCGTCGGCCAGGCGCACGTGGCGCGCTTCCTTGTCGGCCTCGGAGTACACGGCCACGGTGGCGATGCCCATCTTGCGGGCGGTGGCGATGACGCGGCAGGCGATTTCGCCGCGGTTGGCGATCAGGATTTTCTTGAACATGTCGGTCTCCTAGAAGGGAGCAAATGTGTTGTTGGTTCGACGGCGGTTCGCTGTGCCCGCCTTGGGCACGGTGTGCCTGCCTGCGCTCATGTCCCCCGCCGGCCTGCGGCCGGCTCCTCCTTTACTTCGCTGCGACAGGCACACCGCGCCCAAGGCTGCGAAGGAGGAAAAGGCGCTGCAGACCGAACGCAAGCCAACCGGCATCGGGTGGCGCGGGCGTTTTGCGCAGGTAAAGGAGGAGCGCGAAGCGAGGGGGACACGGAGCAAAACGCCCGCGCCACCCGATGCCGCGCCAGAGACGAGAAAAGCACACACGACAGACATCAGAGCGGAATGTTGCCGTGCTTGCGCCACGGGTTCTCGATCTTCTTGTCCTTGAGCATCACCAGCGAACGGCAGATGCGCTTGCGGGTCTCGGACGGCAGGATCACGTCGTCGATGAAGCCGCGCGCGCCGGCCACGAAGGGGTTGGCGAAGCGGGCCTTGTACTCTGCCTCGCGCTCGGCCAGCTTGGCCGGGTCCTTCTTCTCCTCGCGGAAGATGATTTCCACGGCGCCCTTGGCGCCCATCACCGCGATTTCGGCGTTCGGCCAGGCGAAGTTCACGTCGCCGCGCAGGTGCTTGGAGGCCATCACGTCGTAAGCGCCGCCATAAGCCTTGCGGGTGATCACCGTGATCTTGGGCACCGTGCACTCGGCGTACGCGTAGAGCAGCTTGGCGCCGTGCTTGATGATGCCGCCGTACTCTTGAGAAGTGCCGGGCATGAAGCCGGGCACGTCGACGAAGGTCACCACGGGGATGTTGAACGCATCGCAGAAGCGCACGAAGCGCGCGGCCTTGATGGAGCTCTTGATGTCCAGGCAGCCGGCCAGCACCAGCGGCTGGTTGGCCACGATGCCCACGGTCTGACCGTCCATGCGCGCGAAGCCCACGATGATGTTCTTGGCGTAGTCGGGCTGGATCTCGAAGAAGTCGCCGTCGTCGACCGTCTTGAGGATCAGTTCCTTCATGTCGTACGGCTTGTTCGGGTTGTCCGGCACCAGCGTGTCCAGGCTCTTGTCCATGCGGTCGATCGGGTCGCCGCTGGGGCGCACCGGCGCCTTTTCCCTGTTGTTGAGCGGCAGGTAGTTGTAGAGGCGGCGCAGCATCAGCAGCGCTTCCACATCGTTCTCGAACGCGCCGTCGGCCACGCCGCTCTTGCTGTTGTGCGTCACGGCGCCGCCCAGCTCCTCGGCGGTCACTTCCTCGTGCGTCACCGTCTTCACCACCTCGGGGCCGGTCACGAACATGTAGGAGCTGTCCTTGACCATGAAGATGAAGTCGGTCATGGCGGGCGAGTACACCGCGCCACCCGCGGAGGGCCCCATGATCATGCTGATCTGAGGGATCACGCCCGAAGCCATCACGTTGCGCTGGAACACCTCGGCGTAGCCGCCGAGCGAGGCCACGCCTTCCTGGATGCGGGCGCCGCCCGAATCGTTGAGGCCGATCACCGGGGCGCCGACCTTCATGGCCTGGTCCATGATCTTGCAGATCTTCTCGGCGTGCGCTTCGGACAGCGCGCCGCCGAAGACGGTGAAGTCCTGGCTGAACACGAACACCAGGCGGCCGTTGATCATGCCGTAGCCGGTGACCACGCCGTCACCGGGGACCTTCTGGTCCTGCATGCCGAAGTCCACGCAGCGGTGTTCGACAAACATGTCCCATTCTTCGAAGGTGCCTTCGTCGAGCAGCACCTCGATGCGCTCACGCGCGGTGAGCTTGCCCTTGCTGTGCTGGGCGGCGATGCGCTTCTCGCCGCCGCCCAGGCGCGCCGCCGCGCGCTTCTTTTCCAGTTGGTCCAGGATGTCTTGCATGGTGGTCTCTCCGGTGAAAACGGTGTCTTGCCGGTTCAGTCGAACCGTTCGAGCAACTGACGTGCGGCGGTGGAGGCGGCGAGCCCGCCACCCTGAACCTGCCGCGTGAAAATGTCCAGCGCCTCGCGCACCCGCGGGTGCTCGCGAAAGCGCTGCTTGAGGCCCGCGTCGATGCGCTCCCACATCCAGGCCGTGGCCTGCTGCTGGCGGCGTGCGGCCAGGCGGCCATTGGCGGTCTGCAGGCGCCGGAACTCGCTGACGGCGGCCCAGAAGGTGTCCACGCCCTGCCCGTGCAGCGCGCTGATCTGGATCACCTGCGGGTGCCAGACCTTTTGATCGTGGTGAACGTGATCCGGGTTGCCGTGCAGTCCGAGCAGGCGCAACGACGAGGTGATCTGCGCCCGCGCCCGGGTCGCGGCGTCGGGGTCGATGTCGGCCTTGTTGATGACCACGAGGTCGGCCAGCTCCATCACGCCCTTCTTGATCGCCTGCAGGTCGTCGCCCGCGTTGGGCAGTTGCAGCAGGCAGAACATGTCGGTCATGCCGTGCACCGCGGTTTCGCTCTGGCCCACGCCCACCGTTTCCACGATGACGACGTCGTAACCCGCGGCCTCGCAGACGAGCATGGCCTCGCGCGTCTTCTCGGCCACGCCGCCCAGCGTGCCGCTGCTGGGGCTCGGGCGGATGTAGGCCTTCTCGTGCACCGAGAGATGTTCCATGCGCGTCTTGTCGCCCAGGATGGAGCCGCCGGACACGGAGGAAGAAGGGTCGACCGCCAGCACCGCCACACGGTGGCCCTGGCCGATCAGGTGCAGGCCCAGCGCCTCGATGAACGTGCTCTTGCCCACGCCGGGTACACCGCTGATGCCGAGCCGGAACGCGCCGCCGGTGTGCGGCAGCAGCCCGGTCAGCAGCGCATCGGCTTGCTGGCGGTGGTCTGGGCGGGTGGACTCCAGCAGCGTGATGGCCTTGGCCATCGCGCGGCGCTGGACGGCCGCACCACCCGAGACGATGCCGGCCAGGATCTGCTCAGGGGTCAAGCCACGGCCTTCTTGATCTGTTCGAGAACGTCCTTGGCGCTGGCCGGGATCGGCGTGCCAGGGCCGTATACGCCCTTGACGCCGGCCTCGTACAGGTAGTCGTAGTCCTGGCGCGGGATCACGCCGCCCACGAACACCACGATGTCATCCGCGCCCTGGTCCTTCAGCGCCTTGATGATGGCCGGCACCAGGGTCTTGTGCCCAGCGGCCAGGGTCGAAACGCCCACGGCGTGCACATCGTTTTCAATGGCTTGGCGAGCGCACTCTTCCGGGGTCTGGAACAGCGGACCCATGTCGACGTCGAAGCCCAGGTCGGCGAACGCCGTGGCGACGACCTTGGCGCCGCGGTCGTGCCCGTCCTGGCCGAGCTTGGCGATCATCACGCGCGGGCGGCGGCCCTGCGCGGTGGCGAAGTCGGCGATTTCGGACTTGAGCTGTTCCCAGCCTTCGGCAGAGTCGTAAGCAGCGGCGTACACCCCGGTCACCTTCTGTGTGTCGGCGCGGTGGCGCCCATAGATCTTCT
The DNA here is from genome assembly GCF_031020795.1 of Hydrogenophaga pseudoflava. Taxonomy (GTDB): domain Bacteria; phylum Pseudomonadota; class Gammaproteobacteria; order Burkholderiales; family Burkholderiaceae_C; genus Hydrogenophaga; species Hydrogenophaga pseudoflava_A. The sequence continues at coordinate 415,896 of NZ_JAVHJP010000002.1, read as the reverse complement.
CCAGTGCGTCGGACACTTCGCCGACGGTGGCGCGCAGGCGGATGGCCTCGATCGCGAGGTCCAGCAGGTTGCCCTGGCCGCTCTCGGCAGCGGCGGTGAGCGCGTCCAGCGCCGACTGTACCGCCGCGCTGTCGCGACTGGCCTTGATGGTCTGCAAGCGGGCGATCTGGCTCTCGCGCACCTTGACGTTGTCCACCTCCAGGATGTCGATGGCGTCTTCCTGCTTGAGCTTGTACTTGTTGACGCCGACGATCACGTCCTTGCCGGAGTCGATGCGGGCCTGCTTCTCGGCCGCGGCGGCCTCGATCTTGAGCTTGGCCCAGCCCGAGTCCACCGCCTTGGTCATACCGCCCATGGCGTCGACCTCCTCGATGATCTTCCAGGCCTCGTCGGCCATCTGCTGGGTCAGCGTCTCCATCATGTAGCTGCCGGCCCAGGGGTCCACCACGTTGGTGATGTGGGTCTCTTCCTGGATGATGAGCTGTGTGTTGCGCGCGATGCGGGCGCTGAACTCGGTCGGTAGCGCGATGGCTTCGTCGAACGAGTTGGTGTGCAGCGACTGCGTGCCGCCGAAGACAGCCGCCATGGCCTCGATGGTGGTGCGCACCACGTTGTTGTAGGGGTCCTGCTCGGTCAGCGACCAGCCCGAGGTCTGGCTGTGCGTGCGCAGCATCAGGCTCTTGGGGTTCTTGGCGTTGAAGCCCTTCATGATGCGGCACCACAGCAGGCGGGCCGCGCGCATCTTGGCGATCTCCAGGTAGAAGTTCATGCCCACCGCCCAGAAGAAGGACAGGCGACCGGCGAACTCATCCACGTCCATGCCCTTGGCGATGGCGGTCTTCACATACTCCTTGCCGTCGGCCAGGGTGAAGGCCATCTCCAGCGCCTGGTTGGCGCCCGCCTCCTGCATGTGGTAACCCGAGATCGAGATCGAGTTGAACTTCGGCATGTTCTTGGCCGTGTACTCGATGATGTCGCCGATGATCTTCATCGACGGCTCGGGCGGGTAGATGTAGGTGTTACGGACCATGAACTCCTTGAGGATGTCGTTCTGGATGGTGCCGCTGAGCTTGTCCTGCGAGACGCCCTGTTCCTCCGCCGCCACCACGTAGCCAGCCAGGATGGGCAGCACCGCGCCGTTCATGGTCATAGAAACCGACACCTTGTCCAGCGGGATCTGATTGAACAGGATCTTCATGTCCTCGACCGAATCGATCGCCACGCCTGCCTTGCCGACGTCACCGGTCACGCGCGGGTGGTCGCTGTCGTAGCCGCGGTGCGTGGCCAGGTCGAAGGCCACCGAGACACCCTGTCCGCCGGCGGCCAGCGCCTTGCGGTAGAAGGCGTTGGATTCTTCGGCGGTCGAGAAGCCCGCGTACTGGCGGATGGTCCAGGGGCGCACCGCGTACATCGTGGCCTGCGGGCCGCGGATGTAGGGCTCGAGGCCCGGCAGTGTGTTGGTGTACGGCAGGTCCTTGGTGTCCTCGGCGGTGTACAGCGGTTTGACGCTGATGCCGTCGGGCGTGGTCCAGTTGAGCGCATTCACGTCGCCACCGGGTGCGGATTTCTGGGCCGCCTTGGTCCAGGCTTCGAGGCGGGCGGGGGCGAATTCGTTGGGTTTCTGGCTCATGACAGGGGCTCGCTCAGGCAGACGGACGGCGATCTGCAACAGATCAGTGCGTCGAGTTTACATCATTCATAATTATTGATGCAAAATATTCCAGCGGGCTTACAATGCGGGCTTGCTGTCACCGTCCCCATCTGCATGTCCGCCCTCTCCCTCGCCCCCCGCGCCCTGTACGAAGAAGTCGCCGAGCTGCTGCGCCAGCGCATCTTCCGCCGCGAGCTGGAGCCGGGCAGCTGGATCGACGAGCTCAAGCTGGCCGAGGAATACGGCATCAGCCGCACACCGCTGCGCGAGGCGCTGAAGGTGCTGGCGGCCGAAGGCCTGGTGACCATGAAGGTGCGCCGGGGCGCTTACGTGACCGAAGTGTCCGAGAAAGACCTGGCCGACGTCTACCACCTGCTCTCGCTGCTCGAATCCGATGCCGCGGGTGTGGTGGCCGAGCGCGCCAGCGACGCCCAGCGCGCCGAACTGCAGGCCCTGCACGCCGAACTGGAATCGGCCCTCCCCCACCGCGACCGATTCTTCGCCATCAACGAGCAGTTCCACATGCGGCTGCTGGAAATGGCCGACAACCGCTGGCGCCAGCAGATGGTGGCCGACCTGCGCAAGGTCATGAAGCTCAACCGCCACAGCTCGCTGTTCAAGTCGGGCCGGATCGAGGAGTCGCTGGCCGAGCACCGCGCGGTGATGGCTGCCCTGCTCGCACGCGACGCCGACCTCACCCGCCGGCGCATGCAGGAGCACTTCCGCAACGGGCTGGAGGCGGCGACCTGAGCCGATAATCCCGGGCATGAACATTGCCCTTCTCGCCCAGCCCGGCATCCTCGAACCCGTGCCCGCCCATGGGCGCTACCTCACCTGCCAGTTGCGGGTCGGCGCCGACCCGCGCGTGGTGCTCAAGCGGCTGGCCAGCCAGGCCAATGGCCGTGACACCGTGGTCGGCATCGGCGCTTCGCTGGTGCGCGAACTGGGCGCCCAGTTGCCAGGCTTGAAGACATTCACTGGCGTCGACGGCGCCCGCATCAAGCTGCCCGCCACGCCCACCGATCTCATGCTCTGGCTGCGCGGTACCGACCGCGGCGACCTGTTGATCCGCAGCCGCCACCTGGAAACCCTGCTGGCGCCGTCCTTCGACGTGACCGACATCACCGACGCCTTCAACCACAACCAGGGCCGGGACCTCACCGGCTACGAGGACGGCACGGAGAACCCCCAGGGCGACAAGGCTGTGGCCGCGGCCCTGCTGCCCGAGTCGGCGGGACCACTCGCGGGCAGCAGCTTTGTGGCCATGCAGCGCTGGCACCACCACATGAGCCGCTTCGAGGCCATGTCCAGGCAGCAGCAGGACGACACCATCGGCCGCGAACGCGAGAGCAATGAGGAACTGGAAGACGCGCCCGCCTCGGCCCACGTCAAGCGCACCGCCCAGGAAAGCTTCGACCCGGAAGCCTTCGTGCTGCGCCGCTCCATGCCCTGGGCCGAAGGCAACGACGGCGGCCTGGTGTTCGCCGCCTTCGGCTGTTCCTTCGACGCGTTCGAAGCCCAGCTGCGCCGCATGTCGGGGGCGGAAGACGGCATCACCGATGCGATGTTCAGCTTCACCGAGCCACAGACCGGCGCCTACTTCTGGTGTCCGCCAGTCCGGGACGGGCTGATCGACCTGCGCCCGCTGGGGCTTTGACGGGCCTCAGCGGCCGGCGATGCCCAGCAGTTCCACCTCGAACAGCAGCGTGGCATTGGGCGGAATCACCCCACCCGCACCGCGCTCGCCGTAGGCGATCTGGCTCGGGCAGGTCAGCTTGGCCTTGCCGCCGACCTTGATGCGTTGCACGCCCTCGGTCCAGCAGGGAATCACCCGGCCCAGGGGAAACTCGATCGGCGTGCCCCGCGCGTAGGAGCTGTCGAACTCCTTGCCATCGGGAAAGGTGCCCTTGTAGTGCACCTTGACCGTGTCGGCCGCCGTCGGGCTGGCGCCCGTGCCGTCCTTGAGCGAGCGGAACACCAGGCCGGTCTTGGTGACCACCGCCCCCGGTTCTTTGGCGGCGGCGTCCAGGATGGCATTCGGGGCAGCGCTCTGGGCCAAGGCGGCGACAGCGCACAGACCCACGGCAAGGGCCAGCAGGCGGGAAACGGTTCGGTTCATTCGGGTTCCTTCAGTGGATGGAAACGGGGACGCCGGGGGCGGTCTCGGCCTCGGGCTGACCGACATGGGCCTGGGCCAGTGTCCAGACCTCGCGGGGTGGCAAAGGCTTGAGACGGTGGTCGCTCCAGACTTGGCGCCACTTGCGGGCACCGTGCAGGCCGTGGCGCAGGCCCAGCATGTGGCTGGCGATCGAATACCAGTTCACGCCGTCTTCGGCGTGGGCGCGTTCCATGTAGTCGATCATCGCCAGTTCAACCTCTTCCCGCGTAGCCGCGGGGCGGCTGTCGTCACCATAGAAGCGCGCGTCCCACTCGGTCATCAGCCAGGGGTTGTGGTACGCCTCGCGGCCAATCATCGCTCCGTCGACACGCTGCAGGTGCGTTGTGATCTGTTCGTTGGTGGTGATGCCTCCGTTCACCGCAATGGTGAGGTCGGGGAAGTCCTGCTTCAGCCGGTAGGCCAGCTCGTAGCGCAGCGGCGGGATCTCGCGGTTCTCCTTGGGCGACAGGCCCTTGAGCCAGGCGTTGCGGGCATGCACCAGAAACACCTGGCAACCGCCCTCGGCCACCGTCCCGACGAAATCGCGCACGAAGTCGTAGCTTTCGACCTTGTCGATGCCGATACGGTGCTTGACCGTCACTGGAATGTCGACCACATCCACCATCGCTTTGACACAGTCGCGCACCAGGGCCGCCTCCCCCATCAGGCAGGCGCCGAACGCACCGCGCAGCACCCGTTCGCTCGGGCAGCCACAGTTGAGGTTGATCTCGTCGTAGCCATGGTCCTGTCCCAGCTTTGCACAGACGGCCAGGTCCGATGGTTCGCTGCCACCAAGCTGCAGCGCCACCGGATGCTCCTCGTCGTTGAAGAACAGGTGCTGGGCGGCGTTGCCATGGATCAGCGCGCCCGTGGTGACCATTTCGGTGTAGAGCAGCGTGTGGCGGGTGAGCAGGCGGTGGAAGTAGCGGCAGTGGCGGTCGGTCCAGCCCATCATGGGGGCGACCGACAGGCGCCAGGGAGAAACGGAAACAGACATGGGGCCGATTATCCCAGCGGGCAACAAAAAACCCGCCGAAGCGGGTTTCATGTCTGTGCCCTGTGCACCGTCACCCCATGTGCAGGCCGCCATTGACCGAGAAGTCGGCGCCGGTGGCGTAACCGCCCTCTTCGCTGGCCAACCAGGCGATGATGGAAGCGATCTCCGATGGCTCGCCCAGGCGCTTGACCGGCACCGTGGCGACAATCTTCTCCAGCACGTCCGGGCGGATGGCCTTGACCATGTCGGTGCCGATGTAGCCCGGGCTCACGGTGTTGACCGTCACACCCTTGGTGGCCAGTTCCTGCGCCAGGGCCATCGAGAAGCCATGCATGCCGGCCTTGGCGGCCGAGTAGTTGGTCTGGCCGGCCTGGCCCTTCTCACCGTTGACCGACGAGATGTTGATGATGCGACCCCAGCCCTTTTCCACCATGTCGGGCACGACCTGCTTGGTCACGTTGAACATGGAGTCGAGGTTGGTGTTCATCACCGCATCCCAGTCCTCCTTGGACATCTTCAGGAACATGCGGTCCTTGGTGATGCCGGCGTTGTTGACCAGCACGTCGATGCTGCCGTGTTCGGCCTTGGCCTTGGTGAAGGCCTCGACGGTGGACTCCCAGTCACCCACGTTGCCGACCGAGGCGTAGAAGGTGTAGCCCAGCGCCTTCTGTTCGTCCAGCCACTTGTTGTAGTCGCGGGTCGGGCCGCAGCCGGCGATGACCTTGAAACCGTCTTTGTGCAGGCGCTGGCAGATGGCGGTACCGATGCCGCCCATGCCTCCGGTGACGTATGCGACTTTCTGGCTCATTGTGATGCTCCTCTTGGTGGTGCCGTGTGGCGAAAAATGGTTGGGTGTCAGGCGCGTTCAATGGCGAGGGAAACGCCCATGCCGCCGCCGATGCACAGCGCGGCCAGGCCCTTCTTGGCGTTGCTGCGCTGCATCTCGTGCAGCAGCGTCACCAGGATGCGGCAGCCGGACGCGCCGATGGGGTGGCCGATGGCGATGGCGCCACCGTTGACGTTGACCTTGGCCGGGTCGATGTCCAGCGCCTTGTTGACGGCGCAGGCCTGGGCGGCAAAAGCCTCGTTGAGTTCGAACAGATCCACATCCGACGCCTTCCAGCCGGCGCGGGCCAGGGCCTTCTGCGACGCAGGCACCGGGCCCATGCCCATGGTGGCCGGATCCAGGCCGCTGGTGCCGAAGGCAGCGATGCGGGCGAGCGGCGTCAGGCCCAAGGCCGCGGCCTTCTTGGCGCTCATCACCATCACGGCGGCGGCGCCGTCGTTGATGCCCGAGGCATTGCCGGCCGTCACCGAGCCCGCCTTGTCGAAGGCCGGACGCAGACCGGCCAGTGCTTCGGCGTTGGTCTTCTTGTTGATGAACTCGTCGCTGTTGAACACCAGCGGATCGCCCTTGCGCTGCGGGATCAGCACGTCGACGATCTCGTCCTTGAACTTGCCGGCTTCTTGCGCGGCGGAGGCCTTCTGCTGGCTGCCCAGCGCCAGCGCGTCCTGCATCTCACGGGTGATGCCGTGGGCCTTGGCCACGTTCTCGGCGGTGATGCCCATGTGGTACTGGTTGTAGACGTCCCACAGGCCGTCGACGATCATGGTGTCGACCATCTTCCAGTCCCCCATGCGCTGGCCGTCGCGGCTGCCGTTGAGCACGTGCGGGCTGGCGCTCATGTTTTCCTGGCCACCGGCGATCACGATCTCGCTGTCGCCCCAGGCGACGGCCTGCGCGGCCAGCATCACGGCTTTGAGGCCCGAACCGCAGACCGCGTTGATGGTGAGCGCCGGGGTTTCCTTGGCCACACCGGCCTTCATCATGGCCTGACGGGCCGGGTTCTGACCCACGCCAGCGGCCAGCACCTGGCCCATGATGACTTCGCCAATGGCATCGGCGGGCAGACCGGTGCGCGCCAGCAGGCCCTTGATGACGATGCTGCCGAGTTCGGTGGCCGGTGTCTTGGCCAGCGATCCGCCGAACTTGCCGACGGCGGTGCGGGCGGCGGAAACGATGACGATGTCTTCCATGTGGTTCTCCTTGAGAGGTGGGTGCAGCAAAGTGGGGGGCTTGCGTTCAGGGCTGAACGCAAGCGGTCAGGACGTTCAGGCCTTCGCCTTCACATAGCGGCCGGGCGCCGGCTCGATGGCGACGTACGCTTTGCCCTTGCCATAGGTCTTGGGCGCAGCAATTTGCTTGCCAGCCAAGGGTTTGAGCCAGGCGGCCCAGTCGGTCCACCAGCTGCCCTTGTGTTCGGTGGCGCTGTCGATCCACTTGTTCACATCCGCCGGGAACTGGCCGGCCGGCCCGGTCCAATGGCTGCGCTTGCCCGCGGCCGGCGGGTTGATCACACCGGCGATGTGGCCCGAGGCGCCCATGACGAAGCGCTTCTTGCCAGGGAACACCTGCGTGCTGGCATAGGCGCCGCCGATCGGCACGATGTGGTCTTCGCGCGAGCCGTAGATGTAGACCGGCAGCTTGACCTTGCGGAAATCCACCTCGTGCCCGCAGACCGTCGTCTTGCATGGCTTGACAAGGTTGTTCTCAAGGTACATGTTGCGCAGGTACCAGGCGTAGTACGGGCCGGGCAGGTTGGTCGCGTCGGAGTTCCAGTACAGCAGGTCGAACGGCGGCGGCGACTCGCCCTTGAGGTAGTTGCCAACCACATAGTTCCAGACCAGGTCGTTGGGCCGCAGGAAGCTGAAGGTGGTGGCCAGGTCGCGGCCGGGCATGAGCCCGCCCTGCGCGAATTGCATTTCGCGCATCTTGACGAAGGCCTCGTCGATGAACACGTCAAGAATGCCGGTGTCGGTGAAGTCCACCAGCGTGGTCAGGAAGGTGGCGCTGTGCACCCGCTCCTCCCCGCGCGCCGCCAGCACGGCCAGCGCGTTGCTCAGCATGGTGCCGCCCACGCAGAAGCCCAGTGCGTTGATCTGCTCGGCACCGGTGATGTCCTGCGTGGTCTTGATGGCCTGGATGACGGCGTCCTCGATGTAGTCGTCCCAGGTCTTGTGGCCCAGCGAGGCGTCGGGGTTGCGCCAGCTCACCACGAAGGTGCGGTGGCCCTGCTCCACGCAGTAGCGGATGAACGAGTTGGTCGGCTGCAGATCGAGGATGTAGAACTTGTTGATGCAGGGCGGCACCAGCAGGAACGGACGCTCGTACACCTTGGCCGTCAGGGGCTTGTATTCGATGAGCTGGAACAGCTCGTTCTCGAACACCACGGCGCCTTCGGTGGTGGCCACGTTCTTGCCCACCTCGAACACGCTTTCGTCGGTCATCGAGACGTGGCCCTGCTTGATGTCGTGCAGCAGGTTGGCCACGCCCTTGGCAATGCTCTCGCCCTGGGTTTCGATGGCCTTCTTCTGCGCCTCCGCATTGAAGGCCAGGAAGTTGCTCGGTGCGCTGGCGTCGATCCATTGCTGGACCGCAAAACGCACACGCGCCTTGGTCTTGGCATCGCCTTCAACCGCCTCGGCCAGGGCCATCAGGGTGCGGGCGTTGAGCAGGTACACCGCCGCCGAATAGGCCGCCACCGGGTTGCTGCCCCAGGCTTCGTCGGCAAAACGCCGGTCCCCCTTGGGCTTGACATCCATGCCCTGGTTCCAGAGCCCGGTCACGTCCTTGAGGTACTGGTTCTGGATTTCCAGCAAACGGGCCGGATCGAAGCTGACCTTCTGACCCGCTGCCTGGTGGAACAGGTCGCCCATGCCCGGCAGGCTGCCCATGGCCGGCATGGCCATGCCGAACGGGTTGCCGGCGCCGGCCTGCGGCATGAACGCCTTCAAGGCCGCGAACGGATCAGAGGGGGAAGCGGGGTGCTGGGCTGCACCGGGAAAGGCCTGCGCGGCCTGGGTCCATTGCTGGATGAGCTGGTTCTGCAACTGCTCGGCCGCCTGCAGCCAGTCGGGCTGAGGTGTCTTACCAGATGTCATGCAAGTCTCCGATGTTTGTCCTGCGGCTTATTATCAAGTCCTATCGGGCTTGAGGCCGGGTTTTCCCTAGTGTCTGTCTGCTCACTTCCAACAAACTGACAACAAACTTCCCGGTCGCAGGTCGCTATGTATCTGGTTGTGATCGCTTGGCTCTACGTGGTGCTGATGATGTCGGTGGCGGAAGCCACCGGCAGCAACGGCTCTCTTCTTGGAGCCATTGTGACCTTTTTTCTTTACGGTTTAGTGCCACTTTCATTGGTGGTTTACCTGATGCTCACGCCCCAGCGGCGCAAAGGCCTCCGTGAGCGCGAGGCCGCCGAAGAAGCACAGCGCCGGCAAGCAGCTTCAGGCCTTCCAGACGCAGGCGGCCATGCGGCCGGTGCTGCCGAGCCGGGCGGCGTCCCGACGGTGGGAAAAGAACCGTGACGACTGGGTGACGGTGCACCAGGCATCGCTGCCGTCGTTGCCGAAGATCTTCGTCACGCCCATCGCACGCAGCCGACGCCGGGCCAGCGCCGGCAGATCGGCCAGAAACTTGCCTTCGGCTGGCAGCGCCTCAAAGCAACATGCAGCCTCGTTGTCGACCGCCACGAACGCGTCGCGCACTTCCGCGCCCACTTCAAACGCTTTGGGTCCGATGCAGGGACCCAGCCACACCAGCGGCGCCACCTCCGGGGAAGACGGAGCCATGAAGGCCTGAAAAGTGGCCTCCAGAACGCCATGGCCGCCCTGCCCTGCCAGTCCGCGCCAGCCGGCATGAGAGGCGGCCACCGCTGATCCGTCGGGCAGGCACCACAGCACCGGCAGGCAGTCGGCCACCATCACGGTGCAGACCACGCCGGCCCGCGCCGTCAGGCAGGCATCGGCCTCGGTGCCGTCGGGGGTTTTTGCGTCGATGGACGCAACTTTCAAGCCGTGAACCTGGGACAGGAACACCGGGCGTGCGCAGCAGACGTCCTTCAGCCGCCGGCGGTTGGCGAGCACCGCCACCGGATCGTCTCGCACGTGATCACCGAGGTTGAAGCTGTCAAAGGGCGGCGCCGACACGCCACCGCCCCGGGTCGTGAACACGGCGCGGACGCCCGCGGGCACCGGCCAGTCGGGCACCAGCCAATCGGACGGGAACGCCATCAGGCCTCGTTGTCCGGACAGGCCGATGGCTGGGCCTGCTGGAACGCCGGCAGGGTCATGCAGGCTTCAAAGGCCGCCATGGTGCGCGGCAGGCCGTCCATGGGCGTGTTGAAGCGCTGGCCGTTGAAGATCTGCGGCACCAGGCAGCAGTCGGCCAGGGTCGGCGTGTCGCCGAAGCAATAACGCCCGGCGGGCAATTGGTTCAACTGGCGCTCGAAGGCTTCCAGCCCGGTGCGCACCCAGTGGCGGTACCAGGTGTTCTTCGTCTCCTCGTCGACCTTGAGCGTGCCCGAGAGGTACCTGAGCACACGCAGGTTGTTGATCGGGTGGATCTCGCAGGCGATCGACTGCGCCAGCGCGCGCACGCGGGCGCGGCCGATGGCGTCGCCGGGCACCAGCGCCGGCGCGGGATGGGTCTCGTCGAGGTACTCGATGATGGCCATGGACTGAGACAGTCGGGTCCCATCGTCGAGCTCCAGCAGCGGCACCAGACCGTCGGCGGCGATGTCGGCGTAGGCCGGCTGCCTGTGCTCACCCTTGGCCAAGTGCACGGGCACGTAGTCGTAGGCGATGCCTTTGAGCGCCAGCGCGATGCGCACGCGGAAGGACGCGGAGGAACGGAAGTAGTTGTAGAGCTTCATGGCGCGAGCATAAGGGGATGTACAAGGCTGCGCAGCCGTGCGGCCACGGCCGGCACGATGCTCGCGGCATTGCTCTCGTGAGGGATGCAGTCGGTGCTCCAGATGCGGTCCACGCCTGCCTCGCGGATCAGCGCCACTGCGCCCTGGGCGAACAGCGCATGCGTCACCGCCACATCGACCGATGCCGCACCGGCATCCCGCAGCATTTGGGCCGCCCGCGCCAGCGTGTGCCCCGAGCTGGCGACATCGTCCATCAGCACCACCGGACGCCCCTGCACCCGCACGGATGGCAGTTCGATGTCGACCTGGCGGTCGCCGTGGCGGGTCTTGCGGCACACACCGTACTCCCAACCGTGGCGCCGGGCGGCCTGCGCCACCCATTGCTGCGACTCTTCGTCCGGACCGATCAGCAGCACGTCGCCCGCACACTGGCGGGCGATGTGGTCCGACAGCAGGGGCGCGCCGTCGAGCACGATGGCGTCTTCTACCGGGATCGCCTCTTGCAGAGTAGCGACGCGGTGCAGGTGGGGGTCGACCGTGATCACTGCGTCGAACAACTGCGCCAGAAACGCACCCACGATGCGCTGGCTCACCGCCTCGCCCGGGTTGAAGGCGATGTCCTGTCGCATGTAGGCCAGATAGGGCACGACCAGGGTCAGGTGCCGCGCGCCGAGCGTGCGCGCCGTGCGCGCCACCAGCATCAGTTCCACCAGCTTGTCGTTGGGCTGGTGCAGGCCGCGCCAGAGCACCACGCGCGCGGGCAGCGACTCAGGCAGCCGCACCCGCACTTCGCCATCGGGGAAGCGGTGACGCTGCACCACCGCCAGCGACAGCCCCGTCTGGTCGGCACAGGCCTGCGCCAACGGGCGTTCGTCGTCAAAGCACAGCAACACACCGGACAGGTCGTCAGAAGGCATCAGGACTCCACAAACACCTGGGGTATCTGGGCAGCCGTGCCCAGCGAGACGCCGCAGTGCCGCTCCACCGCGTGGCGTGCGAACTGCAGGTCGGACGGGTAGTCGGCGTGCACCCGGAAGAGCACTTGCCCGGCGCGCACCGTGTCGCCCAGCCGGCACAACAGGTCCACGCCCGCGCCCTTGACCTTGGGCGCGCCGGCCAGGCGTGCGATCTGGGCGATCTGCAGGTTGTCGATGCCGATCACCACGCCATCGGACGCCGCCGGCACCTCCAGCGTGAGGGCCCCGAGCGCGGGATGGTGGTGATCGAAGCTGTGCGAACCCTGTGCCGTGATGATGGCTTGCATGCGGGACAGCGCCCGACCGGATTCCAGGATGTCGCGCGCGATCGCGTAGCCCTGGCCACCGCGCACATCGGGACTGCACTCGATCAGCCGGCCGGCCAGCCGCAGCGACTTCTGGCGCAAGTCGTCGGGCGCCTCCGGATCGTTCTCCAGCACGCGCATCACGTCGCGCGCCTCCAGCGCCGGCCCGATGCCGCGGCCCACGGGCTGCCGGCCGTCGGAGATGACCACGTCCAGCGAGAGGTGCAGGCGCTGCGCCACGTATTCGAACAGGCGGCGCAGCTTCTGCGCCTCGGGCATGGAGCGCACCTTCGCGGTGGGACCGATGGGAATGTCCAGCACGAGGTGCGTCGCACCCGCCGCCATCTTCTTGGACAGGATGGAGGCCACCATCTGGCCCGGCGAATCGAGGGCCAGCGGCCGCTCCACCGAAATCAGCACGTCGTCGGCCGGCGACAGGTCGGCCGTGCCGCCCCAGGCCAGGCAGCCCCGGTGGTCCCGCACGATGTCGGTCAGCCGGTCGAACGGCAGCTCCACATTGGCCAGCACCTCCATGGTGTCGGCCGTGCCGGCGGGCGAGGTGATGGCGCGCGAGGAGGTCTTGGGGAACACCAGTCCGTAGGCCGCGACGATGGGCACCACCAGCATCGAAGTGCGGTTGCCCGGGATGCCGCCGATGCAGTGCTTGTCCACCACCAGGGGTTCGCGCCAGTCCAGCCGGCGCCCGCTGGCCACCATGGCCTCGGTCAGGAACGACACCTCTTCGCGGTCCAGCTCGCTGCGGTTGCAGGCCACGACAAAGGCGGTGAGCTCGATCTTGGAATAGCGGTGGCGGGCGATGTCGCCGACGATGGACTGAAAGTCGTCGCGGCTGAGCCGCTCGCCGTTGATCTTGCGGAACAGCGCCGGAATCGAAGCCGGCGGTTCGGCCTGGGTCACCGACGCGGGATGGCCTTCGGGCACGGCCAGCTGCGCAAACGCATCCTCGGACACGCCGATCTGCTCGCAGCCCACCAGCGCCGGGTCGTCGACCACGTTGAGCGTGGCCAGGATGCTGCGCCCGTTGGCACGCACCTCGACCTTGGACAGGGCCTGAAAGCCCTCGGCCCGCACCACGGCGCAGTCGCGATGCAGGTAGGCCACGTTCTCGCGCCAGGTGTCGATCGCCACGCGGCGCAGGGTCAGCCCTGCACCGGCGCAGGGAGTGGTCGTTGCAGGTGTCTCCATGGCTCCACGATACACCGCCCCGGGGCGCTTCTAGGCCACGGAAATCGGTTAATGTTTTGCCACCCCACGCAGGAGACGTGCCCATGAAAGCAGAACAGAACCAGCGCCTGACCCAGGTCGGCCCCGGCACGCCCGGCGGCGAGCTGCTGCGCCGCTACTGGCAACCGGTGGCCATGCTGGACGAGTTCGACCCGTCGCTGGCCCCGCCGATGGCGATCCGTCCGGTCAAGGCGGTGCGGCTGCTGGGGCAGGACTTCGTGCTGTTCAAGGACGCCCAGGGGCGCTTTGGTCTGCTGGACCGCGACTGCCCGCACCGCGGGGCCGACCTGGCCTACGGCCGCAACGAGGGCGACGGCCTGCGATGTCCGTTCCACGGCTGGAAGTTCGACGTGAGCGGCCAGTGCACCGAAACGCCCGCCGAGCCCGCAGGCAGCACGCTCTGCCAGCGCATCCGCCAGCGCAGCTACCCGCTCGTGGAGAAGGCTGGCGCGCTGTTCGCCTGGCTCGGTCCGCAGGACCGGACCCCGCCGCCCTTCCCTGCGCTCGACTGTTTTGTGGCCCCGGCCAGCCACAGCTTCGTCTTCAAGGGCCTCTGGCACTGCAACTGGCTGCAGGCCTTCGAGGTCGGCATCGACCCGGCGCACGCGTCCTACCTGCACCGCTTCTTCAACGACGCACCGCTCGAAGGCAGCTACGGCAAGCAGTTCCGCGGCGCCAGCGCGGGCGACATCGGCGGCGAGCGATGGCCCATGACGCGGGTGATGCGCGAGTTCGACCGCCCCGAGATCAGCTTCACCCAGCAGCCCTGGGGTCTGCAGCTGACCGCGCTCCGTCCGCTGAACGAAGCGTTGACCCATGTGCGGGTCACCAACGACGTGTTCCCGCAGACCTTCGTGATCCCGCTGTCGGAGACCATGACGATCACGCAGATGCACGTGCCGGTGGACGACACCCGCAACTACTGGTACGCCTTCTTCACCAGCTTCGACGCGCCGGTCGACAAGGCCACCATGCGCCAGCAGCGGCTCAAGGCCGTGACCATGCCCGACTACATCCCCAAGGCAGGCCGCTGGAACCAGTGGGGCTTCAATCCGGAAGAGCAGATGACCCGCACCTACCTGGGCATGGGCGAGGACGACATCAACGTGCACGACCAGTGGGCCTGCGAGAGCATGGGGCCCATCCAGGACCGCACGCGCGAACACCTGGGCACCACCGACAAGGTCATCATGGCCCACCGCCGCCTGCTGCAGCAGGCCATGGACGCCGTGGCGCAGGGCGGCCCGGCGCCGGGCATTGGCGACCCGGCGCTGGCGGCGGCCATCGGTGGGCCCGACACGGTCGACGGCATTGCGCCCGCGCCAGGTTGGCAGGACTGGTGGCAGCACGCCGTGCGCGAGAAGCGCGCCGGGGCGCCGTGGTCGACCGCCGACTCGCCGACACCAGACCTGGTGGCAGGCGCCCGATGATGTCGTTCGCAGAACGCTGCGGCGAGCACGACAGCCACCGGGAGCAGTCCTGCCTGCGCGCTGCCCGGCTGATCGAGTCCAGCGGGGTCCAGCGCGTGCGCATGGGCTGGTGCGATGTGCATGGGCAATTGCGCGGCAAGACGCTGATGGCGCACGCCGCGGTCCGGGCCCTGCGGGAAGGTGTGGGCATGGTCGGCACGATGATGCTCAAGGACACCTCGGACCACACGGCCTGGAAGGTGTTCGAGGCGAATGGCACGGAAGGTCTGACGGGATTCGCCGGCGCGGCCAACCTGATGCTGCTGCCCGACCCCGACAGCTTCACCCTGCTGCCGTGGACCGACGGCACGGGCTGGCTGCGCTGCCAGCCCTGGCACACCAGCGGCGCTCCGGTGGAGCTGGACAGCCGGCGCGTCCTGCAGCAGGCGCTGTCGAAGCTGGCCGTCACCGGCTTCGGCTTCAAGACCGGCCTCGAGGTCGAGTTCCACATCTACCGCATCACCGACGCAGCGCCGCAGCTCGACCCCGAACGCGCGGACTGGCCCGGCTTGCCGCCAGCGGTGCAGATGATCCACCCCGGCTACAACCTGCAGGCAGAGTCCATGATGGACATGGCCGACGAGCCGCTGCGCATCGTGATGCAGACCGCGCAGGCGCTGGGCCTGCCGCTGCAGTCGCTGGAGATCGAGCTGGGCCCGAGCCAGGTGGAGGCGGTGTTCGACGCCACCGACGCGCTGACCGCCGCCGACCAGATGGTGCTGTTCCGCAACGGCGTGCGCCAGGCGCTGCGCCGCGCCGGCTACCTGGCCACCTTCATGTGCCGCCCGCCGTTCCCCCACATCATGTCCAGCGGATGGCACCTGCACCAGTCGCTGGTCGAACTCGACAGTGGCCGCAACGGCTGCGCGCGCGGGGCCCCGGCCGAGGGCAGCACGGCGCGCGACGCCCGGCACACCCTCTCGGACGCCGGCGCCCACTGGCTGGCCGGCCTGCTGGCGCACGCGCCGGGCATGACCGCCCTGTGCACCCCCACCATCAACGGCTTCGGCCGCTTCCGGCCCAACGCCCTGGCGCCGCAGCACATCCTCTGGGGCCAGGACAACCGGGGCGCGATGCTGCGGGTGGTGGGCGCCGCTGGCGACCCGGCCACCCGGATCGAAAACCGCATCGGCGAGCCGGCGGCCAACCCCTATCTCTACATCGCGTCGCAGATCCACAGTGGGCTGGACGGACTGTTGCGCGGACTGACGCCACCGGAGGCCACCGACAGTCCTTACGCCAGCGGACATGAACGCCTGCCCGACAACCTCGGGGATGCGCTGGCCGCGCTGCAGGCCGACGAGGCGCTGACCAACGGCCTGGGGACCGCCGTGGTCGAGCACTTCTGCCGCATCAAACAATCCGAAATCAACCGCCACACCGACGCCAAGGACAAGGCCGACTTCGAACGGCGGGAATACTTCAGCCGCTACTGACCCAACTCTTTCTCTCATGAGCACCATCCACATCCGTTTTGTCCACGCCGACCAGACCGAAGAAACCATCACCGTCGCCACCGGCCAGAGCCTCATGAAGGCCGCCGTCGACGCGAACATCCACGGCATCGAGGCCGACTGCGGCGGCGTGCTCACCTGCGCCACCTGCCACGTCATGATCGACAGCCCTTGGGCCGAGAAGCTGCCCAAGCCCGTGGCCGATGAAACCGACATGCTCGACTTCGCCGCCAGCCCGGTCGAGGCCGGCAGCCGGCTGAGTTGCCAGGTGCGGCTGACGCCCGAACTCGATGGCCTGGTGGTCCGCCTGCCCGCCTCGCAACACTGAACCACCGAGCCCCTGTTCTGAAAGGTCTCCCATGAGCTACGTCTTCCCTCCTCCCGCCGTCGTCTCGGTGCCGGTGGTCGGCCGCGCCGAACGCTTTCCCGTGCACCGCATCTACTGTGTCGGCCGCAACTACGAAGAACACGCCAAGGAAATGGGCTTCACCGGCCGCGAACCGCCGTTCTTCTTCATGAAGCCGGCCGACGCCATCGTGGTGGCCGAGGCGGGACAGGCGGCCACCATCCCCTACCCCCCGCTCACCCGCAACCTGCACCACGAAATCGAGCTGGTGGTGGCCATCGGCCGTGGCGGGCGCGCCATCAAGGCCGCCGACGCGGCCGGCCACATCTACGGCTACGCCGTGGGACTGGACATGACCCGCCGGGATCTCCAGAACGACATGAAGAAGCAGGGCCGCCCCTGGTGCATCGGGAAGGCCTATGACCACTCGGCACCGATCGGCCCCATCACGCCCGCAGCGGAAGCGGGCGACATCGGCAACGCGGCGATCTGGGTGCAGGTCAACGGCAGCGACCGCCAGCGCAGCAATGTCTCCAAGCTGATCTGGAACATCGCCGAGACCATCGAGCACCTGTCGGCGGCCTGGGAGTTGCAGCCTGGCGACCTGATCTACACCGGCACGCCCGAAGGCGTGGCCGCCGTGGTCAGCAGCGACACCATGACCGGTGGCGTCGACGGGCTCACGGGCATCACCGTGCATGTGGCGTGACGCAGCAAGGGTAAACCCCCAGAGGTCGCTCCCTAGAATGGAACGCCTCTGATCCGCTGTTCCCAAAACCACAGGAGCCACAACATGATCCAGCGCAGAACCCTGCTGCAATCCGGTGCCGCCGTCGCCTTCGGCGCACCCGCCCTCGTCGGCTTTGCCCAGCAAAGCGTGACCCTCAAGTTCCACACCTTCATGGCGCCGCAGTCCAACGTGTGGCTGAACATGCACAAGGCCTGGATGGACAAGGTCACCAAGGACTCCGATGGCCGCATCAAGTTCGAGGCCTACCCGGCGATGCAGCTGGGCGGCTCGCCCGTGCAGCTGTACGACCAGGCCAAGGACGGCGTGGTGGACATCGTCTGGACCCTGCCGGGCAACACCCCGGGCCGCTTCCCGCGCATCGAGGTGTTCGAGCTGCCCTTCATGATGAACAACGCCGAAGCCACCTCGCGCGCCTACTGGGAGTATGTGCAGACGGTGGCCGTGGACGAGTTCAAGGAGGTGCAGCCCATTGCCCTGCAAGTGCACGGCCCCGGCATGTTCCACATGCGCGACAAGCTGGTGAAAACCGCGGCCGACCTGCAGGGCTCCAAAGTGCGCGGCCCCACCCGGCAGATCACCAAGATGCTCGGCTACCTGGGCGCCACTCCGGTGGGCATGCCGCTGCCGCAGATTCCTGACGCGCTGTCCAAGGGCGTGATCAACGGCTGCGTGATCCCCTGGGAGGTCGTGCCCTCGGTGAAGGTGCACGAGCTCACCAAGTTCCACAGCGAGTTCGACCCCGCGGGCGGCGCGCTGTACACCACCACCTTCATCATGGCCATGAACAAGGCTAAGTACGCCTCGCTGCCGCCCGACCTCAAGGCCATCATCGACAAGAACTCCGGCATCGACACCTCCGGCTGGCTCGGCAAGGTGCAGCAGGGTGGTGATGTCCCGGGCCGCGAGTCGGCCGTCAAGCAGGGCAACACCATCCACACCATTCCCGCGGCAGAGGCCCAGGAATTCAAGCGCAAGGCGCGCCTGGTCGAGGTCGAGTGGATGCAGGACATGGACAAGCGCGGCTTCAACGGCAAGCAGCTGCTCGACACCGCCAGGGCCTTGATCGAGAAGCACGGCAAGGCCACCCCCAAGAAAGCCTGACGACCGTCGGCTTCACAAGGGCTCCCATGGGAGCCCTTTTTTGTTTCGCCCCTACACTCGACACCATGTTTCGCAGCCCGATCCAGCACTGCCGCCAATGCGGCGCACCCGTGGTCTACCGACTGCCAGACGACGGCGACACCAAACCCCGCGCGGTCTGCACCGCCTGTGCCACCGTGCACTACGAGAACCCGCTGAATGTGGTGGGCACCGTGCCGGTCTGGGGAGACGACGGCGCCCAGGTGCTGCTGTGCCTGCGCAACATCGAACCGCGGCGGGGCAAGTGGACCTTGCCGGCCGGTTTCATGGAACTGGGCGAGACCACAGCCGAGGGTGCGCAGCGTGAAACCATCGAGGAAGCCGGCGCCACCATTGAAATCGGCCCGCTGTTCACGCTGATGAACGTCGCGCGCGTCGGTCAGGTCCACATGTACTACCGGGCACGGCTGCTGAACGACCGCTTTGACCCGGGCGTCGAGACCATCGAGGCCCGGCTGTTCACGGAAGACCAGATTCCCTGGGACGAGATCGCCTTCCGCACCGTCCGCGAAACCCTGGAGCGCTACTTCGCCGATCGCCGCCAGGGTCACTTTGGTTTTCACACCATCGACATCGCCTGAGGGGTGGGCGCGATTCACCGCCTGGGCAAGGCGTAGGCGATCACGGAGTCACCCGCTTTGGTGCCGAGCGAGCCATGCCCGCCCGCCGCCACCACGATGTACTGCCGACCGTCCGCACCGAGGTAGCTGATGGGCGTGGCCTGGCCGCCTGCCGGCAGCCGGCTCTGCCACAAGGTCTCGCCGGTCGCCGTGTCGTAGGCGCGCAGGTAGTAGTCCAGCGTACCGGACAGAAATGCCACGCCACCCGCGGTCAGCAAGGGACCGCCCAGGCTGGGCACGCCCATCTTGAACGGCATCGGCACGGGTGCCAGGTCCCGCACGGTGCCGTTGCGGTGCCGCCAGACGATGCGACCGCTGTTGAGGTCCACGCCCGCTACATAGCCCCAGGGTGGTGCCTGGCAGGGAATGCCCAAGGGAGAGGTGAAGGCGGCCAGCTTGACCGCGAACGGTGCGCCAAAGTTCTCGTTGAGAGCCGGAAGCGATTCGTCGGGCCGTTCGCTGCCCTGCACCATGAGAGAGGTGTCGTCTGGCCGGCGGACCAGTTGGGAGGTGAACGCGAGATAGCCCGGCGTGGTGAAGGCGATCTGCCGCTGCGGATCCACCGCGATGCCGCCCCAGTTGAAGACACCGAAGTTCCCCGGATACACCAGCGAGCCTTCGACGGAAGGTGGTGTGTATCGGCCTTCGTAACGCAAGCGGCGGAACGCGATTCGACAGGCGAGCTGGTCAAAAGGCGTCGCCCCCCACATGGCTGCTTCGGTCAGCGGAGGCGGATCGAACGAGATCGCCGACACCGGCTGGGTGGGCGCGGTATGGTCACCACTCGCAGCGCCTTGGGGCACCGGCACTTCCCGGACCGGGTGCACCGGGATGCCCGTCCGGCGATCAAGCACGAACAGCTCGCCCTGCTTCGTGGGCTGGACCAGGGCGGGCACCGGGGAGCCGCCCACGGTCAGATCGATCAGTGTGGGCTGCGCGGGCACGTCGTAATCCCAGAGGTCGTGGTGGACGGTCTGGAACACCCAGCGCATGCGGCCGGTGGCGAGATCCAGCGCGACCACCGAAGAGCCCACTTTTTCGCTGGCGTCGGTGCGGCGCCCACCCCATTGGTCGGGAGGCGGGTTGCCCAGCGGCAGATACACCAGTCCCAGCGCCTCGTCCACGCTCATGATGGACCAGACGTTGGGTGAGCTTGGCTCATAGGTCTTCCCGGGAGCGATGGGTGCCGTGTCTCCGTCCGGCCGGGCCGGGTCCCAGTTCCAGAGCAGTTTGCCGGTCTGGATGTCAAAGCCGCGCACCACACCCGAGGGCTCGCGGGTGGACACGTTGTCGAGCACCGTGCCCCCTACCACCAGCACCTTCTGCGAGGCGACCACCGGAGACGTGGAGTAGTAGCCTCCCAGGCGCACATTGGGCATGCCCTGCCAGAGGTTGATCTGCCCGGTGCCCCCACCAAAGCTGCGACACACCGCGCCCGAGGCCGGATCGAGTGCAATGATGCGACCGTCCGCAGTGGGCAGGAAGAGCATGGCGGTGCAGGAGTCCACGGCGGGTCCGTCTCGGGACGCCACCGGCAGCGCGGGCATGCCCGGCACCTGAGCGTCCTCGCCCCCCGGCACTGTGGTTTCGGCGGAGGGGGCACCACCCGCCCAGTAGGACAAACCCCGGCAAGTCTGGTGCTGCAAGGCCAGACCGGAAAGCACGCCTGGGTTGAATCGCCACAACTCCTGCCCGGTCGTTGCGTCCAGCGCGATGGCGAACTGGTGAGGTGTGCAGAGGAACAGGCGGTTGCCCACTTTCAGAGGTGTCGCTTCAAAAGTGGTTTCCTCCGGGTCGCCGGGCTGCCCCCGAAGGTCACCGGTTCGGTAGTGCCACGCGACTTCAAGCCGGGCCACATTCCCGGGGGTGATCTGGTCGATGGGCGCATAGCGCTGCCCGTGGCCAGTGCGCCCGTAGGCATGCCACTCACCGGCGGGCACGGCGCCGTCGTGGGGGGCGGTGGGCGACGCGCCCGCGAACTCGCCTTTGATTGCAGCTGGGTCGACCACCCACGTGGTGACCGCCACTCCGACATAAAGCATCAGTGCCCCGGCCAGCGCAACACGTCCAGCACACCAGCGTTGGCGCGGCCGTGGAGCACGCCGTCCGCCTGCTCCGCGCGCAGGCGCATCCGCGAGCCGACGGGCCACCCAGGGGCTCGCCATCAGCAGGCCGATCAGAAAAAACACATCGGTGCGCGCCGCCAGAGGCCACCACGCCCAACCCGCTTCCCAGAGACTCCAGCCCAGTGTGATCAGGAAGAACAGCGCGTACAGACTGAGCGCCACCCGGCGAGCCCGCCACATCAGAAGAGCCACGCCCAGCAGAGCGATGCCCGCCAGCACGTAGTAGTAGGAACCCTGCAAAGTCACGAGCAGGGCACCGCCGCCAAGGAATCCGATCCCAGTCAGCGCCACGATGACCGCTGTGATGGACAGCAAACGGCTTTTGTTGTGAATGGGCGAAGTGCTCATGGTGCGGCTCCAGTCGGATCGATAGAAACGATGGAGGGCAAGGTGCATTCCCACGACGCGATGTCCGTACCGGTTGGCCCCCCCCCGCTGCGGGTGGTGGTTCTGAGACGAATGCTGGTGAGCAGGGTTAAAACAGTCGTGGTCCACCAATCTGCTATGGAGGACTGGGCCATGCAAAAACAAAAAAGCCCGGAGTCGTGAAACTCCGGGCTTTTTGCGTTTTTGGTCGGCGTGGCGGGATTCGAACTCGCGACCCCTTGCACCCCATGCAAGTGCGCTACCAGGCTGCGCTACACGCCGTCAAGCCTTGCATTATAGCGTGCAAACTGGTCAATTTACACCGGCGAGCTCAGAAGCTCACGTATTTCAAGCAGTTCCCGTCGGACACCCAGCAACGCTGACGATGGCTGTTCGGAAACCGCGGGCTCGACGTCCACGACCATCTCGTCCTCTGCATCTCCAACCACCTCGTAGCCCACCGAGTCCGCAAAGTCACCGTCCTGCAGACGGCGTTTGTCCCTCTCGGCCTGCACCAATTCCTGCAGCTTGTTGCGTGCTCCACTGATGGTGAATCCCTGGTCATACAGCAACTCGCGAATACGCCGGATCATGAGCACCTCGTGGTGCTGGTAGTAGCGCCGGTTGCCGCGCCGCTTCATCGGACGCAACTGGGTGAACTCCTGCTCCCAGTAGCGCAGCACGTGCGGCTTGACACCACACAATTCGCCCACTTCCCCGATGGTGAAGTAGCGTTTTGCGGGAATCGGGGGAAGCGATTTTTCCATCAAAATCAATGCGGTATAGACCGAACCTTGAAATTTACTCTAAGCGTCGGCTGCGCGCGCTGCGCAGCTGAAAAAACCGTACAAACTGTTGCAAATCCATCTCTTTCATACTTTTTTGCGGATGTGTGAAGGAGAAAAAAAGCCCGGCAACCAGCGGTCCCGGGCTTTTTTCGACCTGGCTGACCAGGCCTGGCGCAAGAACGTCAACCGGTGATGACCGCCGCCTGCACCTGTTCCTTGAGTTTCGGACTCGCATGGAAGGTGACCACACGACGGGCCTCGATGGCCACGGGCTCGCCTGTCCGGGGATTGCGGCCCGGTCGCGGTGCCTTGGTTCGGATCTGGAAATTGCCAAAGCCGGAAATCTTGACATCGGTTCCTTCGACCAGACAGTCCGTGATCAGGTCAAAGAACGCATCAATCATGTCCTTGGACTCGCGCTTGTTCAGACCGATCTGATCAAACAGCAATTCGGCCAGCTGTGCCTTTGTCAGCGCGGGGGTCTCCAGACTCTCGACTGCCAGTTCCATCGGGATGTGCTCCAGGTTCTTGTCCATGTGCCGTGTGTTCAACGCAAGCGTGCTCCCACGCGCTGCTCCAACGAAACGAGCGCACCTTTGACAGCCGCCTCAATCTCCTGCTCAGTCAGTGTAGCGTCCTCACGGCTGAGCGTGAGGCGAACGGCCAGGCTCTTTTCGTCCGCCGCCAGGCTGCCGGCCGCCACCGCCTCTGCGGTCTTCTTGGGCCGGTACACATCGAACAGCACGGCGTCGCGAAGAAGCTCGCTGCCCCCCGCGCGGATCGCATCCATCACGGCAGCGTGCGTCACCGACTCCTTGACCACGACGGCAATGTCGCGCTCCACAGGCTGCTGGCGGCTCACGGGACTGAACGCAGGAACATCGCGGTGCAGCACGGCATCCAGCGCGAGTTCGAACATCACCGGCGCCTGCGCCAGCTCGTAGGACTGGCGCCACTTCGGGTGCAGTTCGCCCACATGGCCGATGCAACGATCATCCAACCAGACACTGGCGCAACGACCCGGGTGCATGGCCGGGTGCTCTGCCGGCTTGAACAGGGCCTGAAGCGGCGCCAGCAGCGCCTGCACGTCGCCCTTGATGTCGAAGAAATCGATGTTGCGCTCTGCGCTGCCCCACTGCAGGCTGTCCACCCCGCCATAAGCCAGACCGGCCACTCTCATGGGCTGGTCGAAACCAGCGACGCTGGTGTCGCTGTCCTGCACCGAAGCATCCTTCCGGAACACGCGGCCCAGCTCGAACAGGCGCACACGCTGTGCCTTGCGGTCGAGGTTGAACTTGAGCACGGCGATCAGGCTGCCCAGGAGCGATGAGCGCATCACGCTCATCTGGCTGGCGATGGGGTTCAGCAGCTTGATCGGGTCAGCGTTGCCCGCCAGCTCACGCTCCCAGCGCTCTTCGACGAAGCTGAAGTTGATGGTCTCCTGGTAACCCAGTTGCGCCAGTTGGCGGCGCACCGCGAACGGACCGCGTTTCGACTCAGCGCGCAGCTTGGCGGTGATGGGTGCCAGCGGCGGGTTGGTCGGCAGCTGTTCGTAGCCGATCACGCGCGCCACTTCCTCGATCAGGTCTTCCTCGATCTGCAGGTCGAAGCGGAAAGCGGGCGGCGCCACGGTGACGGTGCCTTCGCCTTCTGTCACCTCCAGGCCCAGGCGTCGCAGCGCTTCAGCACACTGGTCTTGCGTGACGGGCATGCCAATTACTTTGGCCGCACGGGCCACGCGCAGCGTCACCGGCGTGCCTTCGGGCAGCGCCAGGGTCTGGTCGTCCAGCGGGCCGGCCTGGCCGCCACAGATGTCCAGCACCAGTTGCGTGATGCGCTCGACGTGTTCGACGGTGGTGGACGGGTCCACGCCACGCTCGAAACGGTGACCCGCGTCGGTGCTGAAGTTGTAGCGGCGTGAACGGCCAGCAATCGATTTGGGCCACCAGAAGGCGGCCTCGATGAAGATGTTCTGTGTGTCGTCGGACACCGCAGTGGCGTCACCGCCCATGATGCCGGCCAGCGATTCGACTTCCTTGTCGTCGGCGATCACACCCACTTCGGCGTCCACCGTGACGGTGTTGCCATTGAGCAGCTTGAGCTGTTCACCCTCTCGGCCCCAGCGCACCTGCAGGCCGCCATGGATCTTGTCGAGGTCGAAGATGTGCGAGGGGCGGCCCAGCTCGAACATCACGTAGTTGGAGATGTCCACCAGCGGCGAAATGCTGCGCTGGCCGCAGCGCGCCAGGCGCTCGACCATCCAGGCCGGCGTCTGTGCCTGCGTGTTGACACCACGCACCACGCGGCCACTGAAACGGCCACACAGGTCAGGCGCCTGCACGCTCACCGGCAGACGGTCCTGCACCTGCACGGCGACCTGGGGGAGCGTGGGTTGCTGCAGCGGCGTGTCGGTCAGCGCCGACACCTCGCGCGCGATGCCGTACACGCTCAGGCAGTGCGCCAGATTGGGCGTGAGCTTGAGCGTGAACAGCATGTCGTCCAGACCCAGTTGCTCGCGGATGTTGCGGCCGATCACCGCGTCGTCGCCCAGTTCCAGCAGGCCATTGCTCTCTTCCGAGATCTGCAGTTCCTTGGCCGAGCACAACATGCCCTGACTCTCGACGCCGCGCAGCTTGCCCAGCTTGATCGCAAACGGCTTGCCATCTTCTCCGGGCGGCAGCAAAGCCCCGACGGTGGCACACGGCACCCTGATGCCGGCGCGGGCGTTGGGCGCACCACAGACGATGTTCAACGGAGCATCCCACCCCACGTCCACCTGGCACACGCGCAGACGGTCGGCATTGGGGTGTTGCTCGGCGCTCAGGATCCGACCCACCACCACACCAGTGAAAGCAGGCGCAAACGGGCGCAGCTCCTCAACCTCCAGACCGGCCATGGTCAGGGTATCGGCCAGCTGCTGGCTGGTCAGGGGCGGATTGCAGAAGGCACGCAGCCAGGATTCGGGGAATTGCATGGGTTCAGCTCAACAAGACTTCAACGGAACTGCGACAGGAAGCGAATGTCGCCGTCGAAGAACAGGCGCAGGTCGTTCACGCCGTAACGCAGCATGGTCAGGCGGTCCGGCCCCATGCCAAAAGCGAAGCCGATGTAGCGCTCGGGGTCCAGACCCATGTTGCGCACCACGTTCGGGTGCACCTGGCCGGAGCCGGCCACTTCCAGCCAGCGACCGGCCAGTGGGCCGCTCTGGAACTGGATGTCGATCTCGGCGCTGGGCTCGGTGAACGGGAAGAAGCTGGGACGGAAACGCAGCACCAGATCGTCGGACTCGAAGAAGGTGCGGCAGAAATCGGTGAACACGACCTTGAGGTCTTTGAAGCTCACGTTCTCGCCGATCCAAAGGCCCTCGCACTGGTGGAACATGGGCGAATGGGTCGCGTCGCTGTCGACGCGGTAGGTGCGGCCCGGCGCGATCACGCGGATTTCGGGCATCGGCAAGCCTGCGTCAAGAGCGGCGCGGTGGCGCTTGACGTGCTGCACCGCGTGGCGGATCTGCATCGGGCTGGTGTGGGTGCGCAGCAGGTTCGGCGCCTTGGCACTGCCGCCCTCCACGTAAAAGGTGTCGTGCATGGAACGCGCCGGGTGGTCCTCGGGCGTGTTCAGTGCGGTGAAGTTGAACCAGTCGGACTCGATCTCGGGGCCCTCGGCCACTTCGAAGCCCTGCGAACCGAAGATGGCTTCAATGCGTTCCAGCGTCAGGCTCACCGGGTGCAGACCACCCTGGCCACGCTGACGGCCCGGCAGGCTCACGTCCAGCGCCTCGGCCTTCAACTGGGCTTCCAGTTCGGCTGCGGCCAGCGCCTGCCGGCGCTCGGTGAGCGCGGCTTCAATCGCCTGCTTGGCCACGTTGATGGCCGCCCCACGGGTCTTTTTCTCCTCCACCGACAGGGCAGCCATGCCCTTCATCAGTTCGGTGATGCGACCCGATTTGCCGATGTACTGCGCCTTGGCGTTTTCCAGATCGGCGGGAGTGACGGCCTGCGCGAACGCGGCGCGTGCGCTGTCGACCAGTGCGTCCAACTCGTTCATGTGTGTCTCGTGCGGGAAAACAAAAAAGGGGCTGAGAGCAGCGAGGGAACCCCTCAAGCCTCAACCCCTTTGAGCGACGTTGTCAACGCCAGCCGAAGCCGGCGTTGACAGTCGTGAATCAAGCGGCCAGCTTGGCTTTGACTTGCTCCACGATGCTGTTGAAGGCAGCGACGTCATTGACGGCCAGATCGGCCAGGACCTTGCGGTCGATCTCGATCTGGGCCTTCTTCAGGCCATTGGCGAACTGGCTGTACGTCAGGCCGCAAGCGCGTGCACCGGCATTGATACGCGCGATCCACAGCTGACGGAAGACGCGCTTCTTGGTGCGGCGGTCACGGTAGGCGTACTGACCGGCCTTCATCACCGCCTGTTTGGCGATGCGGAAGACGTTGCCGCGGCGACCGCGGAAACCCTTGGCAAGGGCGAGAACTTTTTTGTGACGGGCGCGTGCCGTTACACCACGTTTGACGCGAGGCATGTGTTGCTCCTTGTTCGTCGTTGATCAAATGCCCATGCCGGGCAGCATCTGTGCCATGTGACCCATGTTGGTCTCATGAACAGTCACCGCACCACGCAGATGGCGCTTGTTCTTGGTGGTCTTCTTGGTCAGGATGTGACGCTTGAAGGCTTGACCGCGCTTGACGGTGCCACCGGGACGAACGCGAAAACGCTTCTTCGCGCTGCTCTTGGTCTTCATTTTGGGCATGTGAATGCTCCTTTTTCATTTGTGCTCGTGAGGCGCCGCGAACCTTCCGCGGACTTGCTGGCCCCGAGCCACTTTTTGAGAGCCCTCCAAGGAGAGCTCTTTTCGGTCCGCTGCTTATGCAACCGACCTCGATCGGACAGGAAGACAAAGCCTGCCCGATCAATCCTGTCCTGTGACAACCCGACGTGCTGGTGCCCGTCAGGCCGCCGGCTGGGCGGAGGACTCCGCCACAGCCTTGGGAGCACCGCCACCCGCTTTCTTCTTGCCGGGCGCAATCATCATGATCATCTGCCGCCCTTCCAGCTTGGGGAACTGCTCAACGATGATGGCATCGCCCAGTTCATCCCTGATGCGGTTGAGAAGTGCGAGACCCAACTCTTGATGGGTAATTTCTCGCCCACGGAACCGCAGCGTGATCTTGCATTTGTCCCCGTCGTCGAGAAAACGACGAATGTTGCGCATCTTGATGTTGTAGTCACCGTCGTCGGTACCGGGACGGAACTTGACTTCCTTGATCTCAATGACCGTCTGCTTGGCCTTGGCTTCGGCGGCCTTCTTCTGCTCCTGGTACTTGAACTTGCCGTAGTCCATCAGCCGGCACACCGGCGGATTTGCCGTGGCCGCGATCTCGACCAAATCCACGTCCAGCTCGCCGGCCATGCGCAACGCTTCCTGGAGACTCACGATGCCCAAAGGCTCGTTTTCGGGGCCGTTGAGGCGAACCTCGGGGGCCATGATTTCCCGGTTCAGACGGTGTGCACGCTCTTCACGCTGGCGGCGGTCGCGAAAGTTGGTAGCTATGGTGAGTTCCTTGACGTGGGCGATTCAGACAACACAAAAACCCCGACGGGCACACACAGGGAACTGTGGCTAAGGGGCCTTCCGGAGCGTTTGAAATCAAACCTTGGAGGAAACGTCTGTCGCAATCAGATCGGAGAAGCTCTCCAGCGACATGACACCGAGGTCTTTGTTACCTCGTGCCCGCACAGCCACAGCACCAGAAGCCTTCTCCTTGTCGCCCACGACAAGAATGTAAGGCAGCTTTTGCAACGCGTGCTCCCGTATTTTATACGTAATTTTTTCGTTCCGCAGGTCTGTTTCGACCCTAAGCCCTTGTTTTTGCAGTGTTTTCGCCACTTGTTGGACGTAGTCGGCCTGCGCATCGGTGATCCCGGCCACCACAACCTGTACCGGTGCAAGCCACACCGGCAGTGCACCGGCGTGCTGCTCGATCAGAATGCCGATGAAACGCTCCAGGCTACCCACAATGGCGCGGTGCAGCATGATGGGGCGATGCCTTGAGCCATCTTCTCCGACAAACTCGGCATCCAGCCGCTCGGGCAGGTTTGGATCCACCTGAATCGTTCCGCACTGCCACTCTCGGCCCAGCGCATCTTTGAGCGTGTACTCGATCTTCGGGCCGTAGAAGGCACCTTCCCCCGGAAGGTATTCGAATTCGCAACCAGAGGCCTTCAACCCATTGGCCAGCGCCGCCTCTGCCCGATCCCAACTTTCCTCGGTACCGATTCGCTTTTCGGGGCGGGTCGACAGCTTGTAGATGATGTCGGTGAAGCCGAAGTCCCGGTACACCTTCTGAAGCAATGTGGTGAAGGCCACCACCTCGGACTGAATCTGGTCCTCCAAGCAGAAAATGTGACCATCATCCTGGGTGAACGCGCGCACCCGCATGATGCCGTGCAACCCGCCAGAGGGCTCATTGCGATGGCATTGGCCGAACTCGCCGTAGCGCAAGGGGAGGTCGCGATAACTTTTGATGCCTTGCTTGAAGATGATGATGTGGCCCGGACAGTTCATCGGCTTGAGCGCGTAGTCGCGCTTTTCCGAGTCGGTCACAAACATGTTCTCCCGGTACTTGTCCCAGTGCCCCGTTTTCTCCCACAACGCCTTGTCCAGGATCTGGGGGCCCTTGACCTCTTGGTAGCCATTGTCCCGGTACACGCCGCGCATGTACTGCTCCACCGCCTGCCAAACGGTCCACCCCTTGGGATGCCAGAACACGGTACCAGGCGAATGTTCATCAAGGTGGAACAGATCGAGCTCCCGACCGAGTTTTCGATGATCCCGCTTTTCGGCCTCCTCCAGCATGGTCAGATACTGCTGCAGCTCGTCCTTGGTGGCCCAGGCAGTGCCGTAGATGCGTTGCAGCATCTCGTTCCGGTGATCGCCTCGCCAATACGCTCCAGCGACCTTCATCAGCTTGAAGTGCTTGAGCTTGCCGGTACTGGGCACGTGCGGGCCACGACACAGATCCTCAAACCGCCCCTCACGGTAGAGGGACACATCTTCGTTGCTGGGGATGCTGGCGATGATCTCGGCCTTGTAGTGCTCACCCAAGGACTTGAAGTACGCCACAGCCTCGTCGCGCGGCAGCACCCGCCGAACGACAGGCTCATCCTTGCCAGCGAGTTCCGCCATCTTCCTTTCAATGGCCGCAAGATCCTCGGGCGTGAACGGACGCTTGTAAGAGAAGTCGTAGTAGAAACCATGCTCGATCACCGGACCGATCGTGACCTGCGCCTCGGGAAACAACTCCTTGACGGCATAGGCGAGCAAGTGCGCCGTGGAGTGGCGGATCATGTCCAGACCGTCCGCATCCTTGGCCGTGACGATGGCCAGCGAGGCGTCCTCGGTGATTTGGAAGCTGGTGTCCACCAGCTTGCCATCGACCTTGCCGCCAAGAGCGGCCTTGGCCAGACCAGCACCGATGGAAGCGGCCACGTCGGCCACTGTCACCGAGCCGGGAAACTGGCGCTGAGAACCATCGGGAAGCGTGATATTGGGCATGGGCTTGTCTGAAAACAAAAAAAAAGCGCGGCAGGGGCCGCGCTTTGAGAGAACCAGGACAGGAGTGAAAGGCAGGCGCGAACTGCTGACCTCAAAGGGCCACGAAGAAGAACTCCGATGTAGTTCGCGGTGTCATAACCTGCTGCATCCTTCGACGCCCAAACCGATGGGCTCGTTTTAGATTCTCGCACAGTTCAGGCCAGATGCATGCGCATGGCGAAGTGCTGCTACATTGAACCGATCACTCCGCAAGCGGATGCGCCCTGAATCCGGTGACCCCAGATCTTCGCCATGTCGTTCACACCCCTGCGAGTTCTTATCACCAATATCCGCCTAGATGGCCGCAGCGGCACCGAAATCGTCGTCCGCAATCTGGCCAGAGGTCTGAAGGCGGCAGGCCACCTGCCGATGGTCTACAGCCCACGGCTGGGCGCAGTGGCCGAGGGACTTCGGGCAGAAGGCATTCCAGTGTTCTCACGGATCGAACAGATCCGTACAGAGCCTGACATCATCCACGGACATCACGTGATCCAGACCGGGGTCGCCGTCATCCGTTTCCCGCAGGTTCCAGCGCTTTTCGTCTGTCACGACTTCGTGGCATGGCATGACGAACCGCCGCACCTGGAGAACTTGGTGCGTTTTGTGGCCGTGGGCGATGCGACGAGGGACCGGCTCACAATCGGATGCGGCATCGATCCGGCACGGGTCAGCGTCATCGAGAACGCTACCGATATGCAGTTGTTCCTGCCCGGACCGCCACCCGCCATGCCAGCGCGCCGGGCTCTGGTGATGCTCAAGGGCGCCGGGCAGATGGATCCCATCATGGCCGCCTGTAGACAGCGCGGCATTGAGCTACAGGTCGCGGGCTCATTCATCGGCCAGTTGCACGAGCACCCCGAACAGTTGTTCCCGAGCCAGGACCTCGTGTTTGCCAGTGGCCTGACGGCCATCGAGGCCATGGCATGCCTGCGTCCATTGATTCTTTGCGATCACCGAGGCCTGGCTGGTTTCGTGACCCCTGCCCGCTTCGACGCATGGAAGGCGCAGAACTTCGGTTTGAGAGCACTCTCACGCCCGCTGAACGAAGAGACAGTGCTAGAAGAAATCGATCGTGTTCAGGCAGAGGCCGCGACGGCAGTGGGCCTGCGCGTCCGCCAGGAATGCGCGCTTGAACCCTGGGTGGACCGGTATCTGGAGATGTATCGGCGCTGCATCGACGAGGGCCGCGCCGGGCCGCGCTTGGCATCTGCAGCCGCCATGGCCCGGCACATCGAGCAATGGAGCTCTGCAACTGCTGCAGCGACCGAGCGTGAGAGGAACTTGCAGGAATTCAGCCAGACCATGGCCCTGACTGGCCTGACCCCGTTGACACCGGGTGTGCGTACAGCGACCAACGACACCCGACTCCTGTCGCTGTCAGGCTTTCATCAGGCAGAGCCTTGGGGTTGCTGGAGTGCCCGATCGCCTGCGTTGATCACTGCCTTGCGCCCCACATCTGATCAGCCCCAGTGGTTGCGTGTGGACTATGTACCCTATCTGTCTGCAGCAATCCGCACGCGCCATACTCTTTGTTCAATCAATGGTCGGCAGGCTGCTAACTGGACCGACGAAGGCGATCAACCCGATGGCATACGAACCCGCTATCTGCCGGTCGGTAACGCCTTGAACAATACCGGCGCCCTGTTTCTTACCATTGAGACGTCCCACGCCCGCTCCCCAAAGGAAGACGGCCGGGGAGAAGACCCGCGTCATTTGGGCCTTGGCATTGTCGCCGTGACACTGATTCATGCCGACCAATTGCCCTCGGAGGCCGCTACGGCAGTCGAGCCCACGGATCCGAACAGCGGTGGCGATCTGTGTACGGTGGTCCTGTCACACAAGGCACCGGCCACTCTGGTCGACGCGGTTCGCTCGCTGTTGGCCCAGCAGGACGCACGTGACATCCTGGTGGTGAACTCGGGTGGAGGCGGTGCGGCGGCCGCGCTGAAGCAGGCCGGCATCCCCGTCCGGGTTATCGAGCACGACGCGCGACTCTATCCAGGCGGCGCCCGCAACATGGGTGTCGCGGCCACCACCCACCGTTATGTGGCCTTTCTGGCCTGCGATTGCTTGGCCAGCCCCGGCTGGGTGAGCGAACGTCTGGCAGCGCACAAGGAAGGGCATGCCGCCGTGGCCAGCGCGCTGCTATGTCACCGTCCGCGGCACCCGGTCGCCCTCGCGGCGCACCTGACCTTGTTCTGTCGGCGCATGCCGCGTGTCGCCCCCGTGCTGGCGCAGTGCTACGGAGCATCGTACGAGCGCCGCCTTTTCGAGGAGCACGGCTGCTTCCGTGACGACATCGAAGGAGGGGAAGACACTGACTTCCATCGACGGCTACCCGATGATCAACGACCGGTCTGGCGACCCGGCGTACGCACCATTCACCGAGGCCCTTCCTCCTTGACCGGCTTCCTTGTTGACCAATACCGGCGCGGCAGGCGCGCCTCCAACGCTTGGCGGGCCATCGCCGGGCGCAGCCGCTCCTCGTTCGCATGGGGCATCCTCGGGCGCATCGGCTTGACGATCCACGTCTCCCTGCGGGTCTGCGAACCGCGTTCGCGCTTGAGCACCTGGGCTGCTCTTCCGCTGATCGCGGTCGGCGGACTGGTGTACGCCGCGGGAGCCGTGTCCACGCCCCATACAGCCACCGCTTCATCGACCTGATCCACTCCTGCCCATGATCACCGTGCACCACGCCCCCCGATGGCCCACGCATGACCAACGCGTCTTCGCTGCATTCAGTTTCCGCTACGACGCCCAGCTTGTTCCCGATCTCCTGGCCAATATCCAGCCCATGGTCGATGGCTGGGTGGCTTGGGACGACCGAAGCAGCAAGGCCTTCTACAGCGACGAACCGACGCGTCGCCATGCGCTGCTCCAAGCGGCGCAGGCGGCGTCCGCGGACTGGGTGCTGGCAGTCGATCCGGATGAGCGGTTTGAAGCGGGCCTTTCAGACGCCATGGCGTCTCTGACGCAGGTGCCGGGTCCCCTCGCGTACTCGTTCGCTGTGCGCGAGATGTATTCTCCGCTGCACTACCGGGTCGATGGCGTCTGGGGCACCAAGCGACAGACCCGGCTGTTCCGTCTGCCCCCGCAGTGGCAGCCCCAACCCAGGCCCTTGCACACGCCTTGGGATCAAATGATCCCGCAGGTCAAGATCATCGAAACGGACTTCAACCTGTACCACCTGAAAATGCTAACGCCCGAACGACGGCGAGCTCGGGCAGCCCTCTACACCCATCTGGACCCCGAGTGGAGGTACCAGCCGATCGGTTATGACTATCTGGCGGACGACTCGGGTGCTTTGTTGGAGGCCATCCCGCATGCTAAGGCTTACCTTCCGCCCCATGTGGATGATGGCGGTCTATGGATGCCGCCCCTGCGCGGCTGAAAAAAAACGCGGCAGAAGCCGCGCCGTACTATTCGACCAGAATGAGATATCCGGCCTATCCGCTTAGATCAGTTGCACTGGGTTTCCAGCCATCCCGGGATCACGCAACTGGTTCCACCTTTGGCAACACAGTCTGACATTGCTCGGGAGTCGGCCACTTCCTTTGACGACCCGCTGGCAGCGCCCCAGACGTTGTTGTTCCCGCGCGCCGCGGATCCACACGTACCGTTTCCGGAGAACTCCAGGATGACCTCGCATCCCATGCCGGTTCCCACCAGGCGCGCACATTGAGCCAAAGCATCGCTGTTGGCCTCAGGCTGGGAAGCGTAGTTTGTCACAATGGTTCCCACACCGTTGATAGTGTTCACCGCAATGGCTCCACGCGCGGTGGCTTCCCCCCCTCCACCACATCCAGCCATAGTCAGGGACATTGTCAAAACAGATACCAACTTCCATTTGCTCAACACTTGGACTCTCCTGATTTGTAGTGCCGGAACCGCGCACCTTAGCTTGCAAATTCTCCCACGGCCAGCGAGGAATTTCCCCGAAGAGCGCGTCAATGTCTGTAATTGACGACAGAACCGGCATGACCAAAAAGACCAATCCCCGGGCTCGCAAGTCTGCAAGCCCGGGGATTGAATGAGCACTCTGGCGCCTTGGGCGCCAGCATGATCAGTGGAACTGTTCTTCTTCAGTAGATCCGGTCAGGGCCTTCACGGAGGAAGAACCACCCTGGATCACGGTGGTGACGTCGTCGAAATAGCCGGCGCCAACTTCCTGCTGGTGCGACACGAAGGTGTATCCCTTCTCGCGAGCTTTGAATTCCGGCTCCTGCACCATCTCGGTGTAGTGCTTCATCCCTTCGCCACGAGCGTAAGCATGGGCAAACTGGAAGGTGTTGAACCAGTTGATGTGGATACCGGCCAGCGTAATGAACTGGTACTTATACCCCAGAGCGGACAGATCGTCCTGGAACTTGGCGATCTGCTTGTCGTCCAGGTTTTTCTTCCAGTTGAACGAGGGCGAGCAGTTGTAGGACAGCAGCTTGCCCGGACAGGCAGCGTGCAC
The DNA here is from genome assembly GCF_031020795.1 of Hydrogenophaga pseudoflava. Taxonomy (GTDB): domain Bacteria; phylum Pseudomonadota; class Gammaproteobacteria; order Burkholderiales; family Burkholderiaceae_C; genus Hydrogenophaga; species Hydrogenophaga pseudoflava_A. Next base: position 381,733 of record NZ_JAVHJP010000002.1, on the reverse strand, counting down.
CGCCTGAGCGAACTCACGGGCGAAGCCGATGTCGGGCACACCGGTTTCGCACCACACCAAGTCCGCGTAAGGTGCGTAGGCGACACCCCGGCTGATGGCCTGCTCCAGACCGTTCTTGACGCGGTAGAAGCCTTCTTGCGTACGCTCGCCGGTCAGGAAGGGCTTGTCGTTGGCATCATGGTCGCTGGTGATCAAGTTGGCGGCTTCGGCGTCGGTGCGGGCCAGCACGATGGTAGGCACACCCATGACGTCGGCGGCAAAACGCGCTGCGATCAGCTTTTCAATGGCCTCCTGGGTCGGCACCAGCACTTTGCCGCCCATATGACCGCACTTCTTCACAGCGGCGAGCTGGTCTTCGAAGTGCACGCCGGCGGCACCGGCAGCGATCATGTTCTTCATGAGTTCGAAGGCGTTCAGAACACCACCGAAACCGGCTTCCGCGTCGGCCACGATAGGCAGGAAATAGTCGATGAATTCGGCAGAACCCGGCTCGATGCCACGGCTCCACTGGATCTCGTCGGCACGCTTGAAGGTGTTGTTGATGCGGCGGACCATGGTCGGCACCGAGTCGTAGGCGTACAGCGACTGGTCGGGGTACATGGTCTCGGAGGTGTTGCCGTCGGCGGCGACCTGCCAGCCCGAGAGGTACACGGCCTCCAGGCCGGCCTTGGCCTGCTGCATCGCCTGGCCGGCGGTGATCGCGCCGAAGGCGTTCACGTAGCCCTTCTTGGCGCCGCCATTCACCTTCTCCCACAGCTTCTCTGCGCCACGTTGAGCCAGCGTGTACTCAGGTTGCATGGAGCCGCGAAGACGCACCACGTCGGCAGCGGAATAACCACGCTTGACCAGCTTCCAACGGGGATTGGTCGCCCAGTCTTTCTCCAGGGCTTCGATTTGCTGCTGACGGCTCAGTTGTTCTTTGAGGGATTGAGGCATTTGCGACTCTCCATGAGGTTGATGAATGGGACGGCCTGTTGCTGCTGCAGACTGGGGCCGATGGGAGAACTTTAAGTCTTATAGAAGACTTTTGGAAGCTCTTATGTCTTATATAAGACAGAAAATAAAATGTTTAAAATCAAAGATGTTCTTCATAACTTCTGCATAGTGAAATCATCTCTCTTGTATTGAGAAATTTTTTTGCAGCGCAACACAAGTCATTTTGTAATGCAAAATTGTGTAACTCCATACGGGAACCAATAGGCCACCATGGGCTGAGGCATGATGCGGGCCCTATGCCCGCACAGATTCACCCGCAAACTGCACCTGCAAAACTGGGCGCGTACATCTGCCTCGCAGCCAGCATGGCCCTGGTGGGCAGCTATGTCGCCTTGTCCAAACCTTTGGTTGCCGCTTTTCCAGTGTTCTTGCTGGCGTGGCTCCGCTTCGGCATCGGAGGGCTCGCCATGTGGCAATGGTTGCAAAAGCCCGCAACCGAACCCCAGTTGTCCGCTCGCACCCGACGCCTGCTGTTTCTTGAGTCGTTCCTGGGCAACTTCCTGTTTTCGATCTGCATGCTGTTTGGCGTATCAATGACCACAGCGGTATCTGCCGGCGTGGTGATGTCGTCGATCCCGGCGGTGGTAGCGGTGCTCAGCTGGTTGTTCCTGAAGGAGCGCATTGGCAAACGCACGGCTTTGGGCATCGCGTGCGCTGCGGCGGGCATCGGACTCTTTTCCATGCAGAAAGATGGCTCGACTGTATATGCCGGGGCCGTTGGCTGGCTGGGCCTCGGTCAACAGTTCTGGGGCAATCTGCTGGTGTTCGCAGCCGTGGTGTGCGAAGCGTCCTATGTGGTCATCGGAAAGCGCCTGACCGAGGGCCTTGGACCCAAGCGGATCTCGGCCATCATCAACCTCTGGGGCTTTGTGCTTGTCACGCCCCTGGGACTGTGGACAGCTCGAAGCTTCGACTTCTCTTCCATCAGGGTGTCCCTGTGGGGGTTGCTGATTTTTTATGCACTGGCCGCCAGTGTCTGGACGGTCTGGCTCTGGATGACAGGCCTCAGGACCGTGCCCGCGGCCCGTGCCGGGGTGTTCACGGTGATGCTGCCAATCAGTGCAGCGGCGATCGGCGTGCTGTTCATGGGTGAAACCCTGACACCGGTTCAGATGCTTGCTTTTGGCATCGCCTTGCTGGGCCTGGTTCTGGCGACTCTGCCAGGACGCTCAAGCTGAGGTGCTCAGGCGCACCACAGTCCGGTGGGATTGGTGATGCCCATCCAGAGCGCCCAGCCAGAAGTCGCAGCCAGTGCCGCGCCCGCCAGCCGGACACCCCAGCCACCGGACCGATCCCCCCGCAAACGCAGCAAAAGCCAGGGGCCCATGGTCAATGAAAGCGATGTCCCGGCGGAGAAAAGCGCCATGACCATTGCACCTTCCCATGCATTGGCGGACAGGGAGGCCACCATCAGTGCCGAGTACAGCAACCCGCATGGCATCATTGCCCATGCGATACCCAGCACGGCTGGCGCCTTGGCCCCCAGGCGCCCCAGCACCGGACGCGCCTTGCGCCAGAGGCCCTGAGCCACACCGTCGAGCCATGCCGGCTGGCGGGCCTGCCAAATCAGCACCATCCCGAGCAACATTGCTGCCACGTGGAACATCGTCCAGACCGGCCGGATCACCGACGTGTTGGTTCCCAGCCAAGCCAGGCCCTGCACGGAACCTGCGGCCAAGGCCCCGAACAAGGAATAGCCCAGCAATCGACCAGCCTGAAAGGTGAGCAAAGCGAAAGTGCTCTGGCGCCCTGCCCCACCACGGCTGATGCCCGCACACGCAGCACCACACATGGCCACGCAGTGGGGACCACCTGCGATCCCCATGAACAGCGCCGTCAGGGCCATGGATGTTTGCATGCGAGGACTCTAGCAGCCACCAAGCTCGCGCCGGGCCGCAACCCTAGGAATCAGATGATCTTGGAGAACCGCGCCCGGTCCTGGTCGACCTGAAGGTTCTTGTCGAAAACCATCGCAATCGCGCGAACCAGGTACCACCCTGCAGGCGTGACCTCCACACCTGACTCGTCGATGCGGACCAGGCCGTGTTCGGCATAGCCGGCCAACACCTCCAGCTCGCGTGCAAAGTAGCTCTTGCAATCGATCAGGTGCCCGAGATTGATCGATTCGAACTGAAGCTGCCCCTGGCACATCAGGGACATGATCACAGAGCGGCGCAGCAGATCGTCCCTCGTCAGCGCCAACCCGCGCACGATCGGCAGGCGGCCCTGGTCGAGCGCGTCGTAGTATTCCTCGATCGTTTTGGCGTTCTGGCTGTAGGTCGCGCCAATACGACCGATGGCAGACACACCCAATGCGATCAGGTCGCAATCGGGCTGCGTGCTGTAGCCCTGGAAGTTGCGGTGCAGACGCCCCTGCCGCTTGGCCACCGCCAAGGCATCGGTCGGCAGCGCAAAGTGGTCCATGCCGACATAGACATATCCGGCATCGCTCATGGCATCCAGCGACGCTGACAGCATCGACAGCTTGTCTCCCGCGCTGGGCAGCTCGGCCGCCACGATCCGGCGCTGCGGCTTGAAACGGGCCGGAAGGTGGGCGTAGGCGTACAGAGCAATCCGGTCAGGGCGCAGCTGGTTGACCTGAGCGAGTGTGCGAGCAAACGACTCGGGCGTCTGCAGCGGTAAACCGTAGATGAGATCCACGTTGACCGACTCGAATCCGATCTTGCGAGCGGTATCGACCAGCGCAAACACCTTTTCGACTGGTTGCACCCGGTGCACCGCTTTCTGAACAGCGGGGTCGAAATCCTGAACACCAAAGCTCAGGCGATTGAAACCCAGCCTGGCCAAGGTCTGCAGCCGCTGATCCGTCACCGTACGGGGATCGACTTCAATGGAGTACTCGCCTCCAGGCACCAGCGTGAAGTTGCGACGGATCATGGTCAGCAGATCTTCCAGCTCCGCATCGGACAGAAAGGTCGGGGTCCCTCCTCCCAGATGCAGCTGGGACACAGCGTGGCCCTTGCCGAAATGCTGTACCTGCAGCTCCACCTCCCGGGACAGGTACCTCAGGTACTCTGCCGCACGCTCGTGGTGCTTGGTGATGACTTTGTTGCAGGCGCAGTAGTAGCAAACGGATTCGCAGAAAGGAATGTGAACGTACAGCGACAGGGGCAACGCAAGCGACCCGGCGCGACGCTGCTCCAGCGCCTGGATGTAGTCGCTCTCCGTGAACGCCTCCACAAAGCGGTCGGCGGTGGGATACGAGGTGTATCGGGGGCCCGGGATATCGAACCGCTTGAGCAATTCGTCGGAAATGGCGTGACTCACAAACAATTCTCCAGTTCTCGATGCGAATGTGCACCAATGCAGAAACCGCTCCCTTGATCAAGATCAAGGGCTGTCCAAGCCTCGGGTTTTCCCCCCTTCTCGCAACGAAGATAAGCGTCTTTGCCTTGCTGGCACTTGTGACCATGCGTTAAGCTTCGGGAGAAATCTGGAAGATTTATGGATATTCACAGCATCAAAGTCGCCTGTTCCAGCTGCAACCTTCGCGAGTTGTGTTTACCCATGGGCCTCAACCCCGAGGAAATGGACAAGCTGGACACCGTGATCTCCACGCGCAGACGGATCAAACGGGGGGCGGCTCTTTTCAACACAGGCGACAAGTTCACATCGCTTTACGCGGTGCGCTCAGGCTTCTTCAAGACCTGTGTCACCACCGCAGATGGCAGGGATCAGGTCACCGGTTTTCAGATGACGGGAGAAATCATCGGCATGGACGGCATCGTCAGCGACCGTCATTCGTGCGATGCGATTGCCTTGGAGGATGCGGAGGTCTGCGTGATGCCGTTCGACCAGGTGGAGGAACTCTCGCGAGAGTTCACCACGCTGCAGCACCATGTGCACAAGATCATGAGCCGCGAGATCGTCCGCGATCACAGTGTCATGCTGCTGCTCGGAAGCATGCGCGCCGAAGAGCGTCTTGCCGCGTTTCTGCTCAACCTGGTTCAGCGCCTGCACGCCCGTGGCTTCTCCCAGTCGGAGCTCATCCTTCGCATGACACGGGAGGAGATTGGAAGTTATCTGGGCATGAAGCTCGAAACCGTGAGCCGAACCTTCTCGAAGTTCGTGGAAGAAGGCATCATCGAAGTCAAACAGCGCTACGTGCACATCAAGAACACCGATGCGCTCAAGCAGATCGTGAATCCCCAGACCTGCCGCTGAAGCAGGTCGTTCTTCCCAAAAGAAAACGCTCTGGCCTCAGCAGATCAGCAGCAACCGCCGTTGCGGGCGCAGTCCTGCGGACGCTCCGCTTCGGGCACCGGGCAGCGGTTGACTTCGAACGGAGACATGGAGAGCAGAGTCGTGAGTGCACTCGACGCCATGGTGACTCCCCAGAACACAAAGAACGCCAAGGTGTAGATGGCTTGGCGGGACAGGTCCAGCGGGCTGCCAAACCAGTGGAGATCACCCGGGTCTACCATGGCAAATACGATCATCTCCAGCACCGCAGCGACCAGAAACGCTGGCCAGGCTATCCACATCCACCGCTGGGCCTTCATGAGTCGTCTCCTTCACTCTTGTATTGCAGCGTCCAGTGGTGCGGCGGCGGCCTACTTGTCTGGTGTGGTCGGCACGACCGGTGAAGCCGCGTGGTTGCGGGCCTGATTTGCAGGTTGCATCTTGGCCATGGCATCGATTTTGGCCTGCCCCTCCAGCCTCTGGGCGGCCGCGAGGTCGCGCTCGTAGTCGGACTTGTTGAGAACCGGGTCGGGGTTCTTCACGGCGATGACCACAGTGACCAGTCCCGCAACGATCACCGCGAGCGGGCCACCCACCACCAGCCACATGTGGGGCACCTTCCACCACGGTGTGCCGGGATGGTGACTTGAATTGGCTGACATGAGCTGTTCCATAAATGGGATGAATTTCAGTTTAGCGCGGAACGATGAAGACCGCCTTCTCCACCACCTCCGACACCCGATCTCCGGAGGATCGGACGGTGAACCGGATGGGATGCGAACCGGGTGGGACCGAGTTGGGAGGTATCTGCACACGCACAGCCGCAGAACGCACCTCCGTGGATAGCACATCCACTTCGGTTTCCGAAGCGATCATGACCCCCTCCAATCCATCAACAATGATCCGGTAGCGTTGTGGCGACTCGGTCGCGTTCATGATCTGCACGCGGAATACGTTCTCGATGCGTCCCTGCTCCACCATGCGGGCCAGCGTTCCCCGGTCGCGTATGACGTCGACCTTCAGAGGTGTGCGCAGAAAAAGGCTGACAAAGACCGCCAGCGTGATGACGGCCAGAATGCCGGTGTAGACGAGCACCCGGGGGCGGAAGGCGTGACGGACCATCTGCTCCCGTGACCACCCCTTGGCCATGCCGTTCTGCGTCGAGTACTTGACCAGTCCCCGCGGGTAGCCCACCTTGTCCATCACCTCATCGCATACGTCGATGCAAGCACCACAGCCGATGCACTCGTACTGCAGTCCGTTGCGGATGTCGATGCCCGTCGGACAGACTTGCACGCACAGCGTGCAGTCGACACAGGCCCCCAAGCCGAGCGCTTTGGGGTCTGCTTTCTTGGATCTCGCCCCACGCGGTTCCCCGCGCGCCTTGTCGTAGGTCACGATCATCGTGTCCTTGTCGAACATGGCGCTCTGGAAGCGGGCGTAGGGGCACATGTACTTGCAGACCTGCTCGCGCATGAATCCCGCGTTGCCGTAGGTCGCGAAGCCGTAGAAGAAGATCCAGAAGCTTTGCCAGGGCCCCAGCGAGGCGGCCATGCTGAGGCTCGCGAGCTCCCGGATGGGTGTGAAGTAGCCCACAAAGGTGAAGCCCGTCCAGAGAGCGAACAGGATCCACAGGGCATGCTTGAGTGCACGTTTGCTGAACTTGCGCGCATCCAGGCTTGCTTCGTCCAGCCGGATTCTTGCCGAGCGGTCCCCCTCCACCTTCTTCTCTATCCAGAGGAAGATTTCGGTGTAGACCGTCTGGGGACAGGCGTAACCACACCACAGGCGACCTGCGACCGCCGTGAACAGGAACAAGGCCAGAGCGGAAATGACCAGCAGGCCGGTCAGGTAGATGAAGTCCTGTGGATAGAGGACGAGTCCGAAAATGTAGAAGCGGCGCGCCTCGAGATCGAAGAGCACCGCTTGGCGGGCATTCCACTCCAGCCAGGGCAATCCGTAAAAGATGATCTGGGTGAACCAGACCAGTGCCCAGCGCCACCTGGAGAACAGACCGGACACTGATCGGGGATGGATCTTCTTGCGCGAGGCGTAGAGGGAAACCATCACCTCATCGTCCTCGGGGACACCTTTCGGCGTCTCCGGGACGATGGGAATCACGGGAGTCTGGATGGTGTCGGCAGCGGCTGGGGCAGGAGCACTCACGGATGACCTGAAATGGAGAAGGTGAGTGGATTCAGGCCATCACTGTTTGGCTGCAGGCTTGTTGGACAGACCCCAGACATAAGAAGCCAGCACATTGATCTGGGCCTCGTTCAGCAGTGCTGCCTGAGGCGGCATGTGGTTGTTGAAGCCATTGTTGACGGCACGGATGATCGCCTCTTCGCCCCAGCCGTGCAGCCACACACCGTCGGTGAGGTTGGGCGCACCCACCGCTGCCATGCCCTTGCCTTCCGGGCCGTGGCAGGCTGCGCAGGCAGCGAACTTGACCTTGCCCTGCGAAGCGCGGACCGAGTCGCTCGGGCTGCCCGAGAGGCTGAGCACGTAGTGGGCCACGTCCTTGACGTCTTCAGGCCCCCCCACGGCGGCGGCCATCGGAGGCATCACGCCGGTACGACCTTGCGCAATCGTGGTCTTGATGTAGGCGTGGTCGGAACCACCCAGCCAGTCGCCGTCGGCGAGGTTGGGGAAGGACTTGGCACCGCGGGCGTCGGAACCGTGGCACTGCGCGCAGTAGTTCATGAACAGGCGCTCGCCAATGGCCATGGCCTGGGCGTCGGCCGCAATGTCCTCAGGCTTCATGCCGTTGTACTTTGCGTAGATCGGGGCGATGGCGTCCTCGACCTTTTTCACTTCGGCCGCATGCTGTCCCTGGGACGACCAGCCCAGGGCACCCTGGAACTTGCCGAACATCGGATAGAGGGCGCCATAGACGAGGCCAAAGACCACGGTGATGATGAACAGGTACACCCACCACTTGGGAAGCGGGTTGTTCATTTCACGCAGGTCACCGTCCCACACGTGTCCCGTGGTGTTGTCGGCGTGGGTGGCCGCCTTGGTCGTGCCGCTGATGTACAGCAGCACCGCGCAGGCAATGATGCTGACGAGCGTGATGCCGGCCACGTACAGGTGCCAGAAGTCGCTGATGAAGTCGCTCATGATGTTTTCTCGTGTTCGTTCCGCAAGCGTTTAGTCGTCCTGGAAGGGAAGCTGGGCCGCCTCTTCGAAGTCGCGCTGATTGCGTTTGGACCAGGCCCAGACCAGGATGCCGACAAAGGTCAGCAGGCTGATCGTCGTGACGATGCTGCGAAGATCGTTGATGTCCATGGTCTCGCCCCTTACTGGGTCTTGCCGTCGGCGGCGGGCACGGCGGGTTGGGCGGCTTCGGCAGCAGGGGCTGCCGGGGCTGCATCAGCAGCGGGCGCCGCGGCTGCAGGAGCAAGCTTGGCGGCACTGCGTGCGGTGCCCAGCACTTGCAGGTAGGCGATCACAGCGTCCAGCTCGGTCTTGCCTTTGACTTCTTCCACGGACTTGGCGATTTCCTCGTCGCTGTAGGGCGCACCCAGGGTGCGCAGGGCCTTCATGCGGGCAGGAATGCCTTCGGCGTTGACAGTCTTCTCAACCAGCCAAGGATAGGCCGGCATGTTGGACTCGGGCACCACATCGCGCGGATTGTTCAGGTGGGCACGGTGCCACTCGTCGCTGTAGCGACCACCCACGCGGTGAAGATCGGGACCGGTGCGCTTCGAACCCCACTGGAAGGGGTGGTCGTAGACGTACTCGCCGGCCACCGAGTAGGGACCGTAGCGCAGCGTCTCGGCCTGGAAGGGACGGATCATCTGCGAGTGGCAGTTGTAGCAACCTTCCTTGACGTAGACGTCGCGGCCCGCCACTTGCAGTGCGGTGTAAGGCTTGAGCCCTTCGATCGGCTGGGTGGTGGACTTCTGAAAGAACAGGGGAACGATTTCCACCAGACCGCCGACGGCCACCACGAGGGTGATCAGGACGATCATCAGGAAGTTGCTGGTCTCGATCCGGGCGTGACCGCTCATGTGTTCATTGCTGGCCATGTTGTTCTTCTCCTCAGGCGTGGGCGGGGTTGACGGCCATGACGGGGGCGTTGTGGGCCTTGCCCTGCAGCGCGGTCATGATCACGTTCCAGAGCATCACGATCATGCCGGTCAGGTACAGCAGACCACCGACCAGACGGATCACGTAGAACGGGAAGGTGGCCTTGACCGATTCGACAAAGGTGTAGGTCAGGCTGCCATCGGGGTTGACCGAGCGCCACATCAGGCCTTGCATCACACCGGCGATCCACATCGCGGCGATGTACAGCACGATGCCGATGGTGGCGATCCAGAAGTGCAGTTCGATGGCGGGCACCGAGTACATCTTCTTCTGGCCGAACAGGCGCGGGATCAGGTAGTACAGGGAACCCATGGACACCAGACCCACCCAGCCCAGGGCGCCGGAGTGAACGTGGCCCACGGTCCAGTCGGTGTAGTGCGACAGGGCGTTGACGGTCTTGATGGACATCATCGGGCCTTCGAAGGTGGACATGCCGTAGAACGACAGGGACACGATCAGGAAGCGCAGGATGGGATCGTCACGCAGCTTGTGCCAGGCACCCGAGAGGGTCATGATGCCGTTGATCATGCCGCCCCAGCTGGGGGCCAGCAGGATGAGGGAGAACACCATGCCGACCGACTGCGCCCAGTCGGGCAGCGCGGTGTAGTGCAAGTGGTGGGGACCCGCCCACATGTAGGTGAAGATCAGGGCCCAGAAGTGCACGATCGACAGGCGGTACGAGTACACCGGACGCTCGGCCTGCTTGGGGATGAAGTAGTACATCATGCCCAGGAAGGCGGCGGTCAGGAAGAAGCCCACCGCATTGTGGCCATACCACCATTGCACCATCGCGTCCTGCACGCCTGCGTAAGCGGAGTAGGACTTGAACAGGCTCACCGGAAGCGCCGCGCTGTTGACGATGTGCAGCAGGGCCACGGCGATGATGAAGGCGCCGAAGAACCAGTTGGCCACGTAGATGTGCTTGACCTTGCGGATGCCGACCGTGCCGAAGAAGACGATGGCGTAAGCCACCCAGGTCACGGCGATCAGCAGGTCAATCGGCCACTCCAGCTCGGCGTATTCCTTGCCACTGGTGATGCCCAGCGGCAGGGTGATGACCGCAGAGACGATGACGATGTTCCAGCCGATGAAGGTGAACCACGCCAGCGCGTTGGAAAACAGCGGTGTGTGGCATGTCCGCTGGACAACGTAGTAGCTCGTGGCGAACAGCACGCAACCGCCAAAGGCGAAGATCACGGCGTTCGTGTGCAGCGGCCGCAGGCGGCCGTAGGTGATCCATTCGATCCCCATGTTGAGCTCGGGCCAGGTCAGCTGGGCCGCGATGATGACGCCCACCAGCATGCCCACCACGCCGTAGATCACGGCTGCGATGGAGAACCAGCGCACGACGCTGTCGTTGTAGACCGCCGGTTGGCCGGTCTTTGTTGTCACGGACATACAGAACTCCTCTATTAATGCCACCGGCGAAGTGTCCACATGTAACTCCGTGGACGCCTTGACTTACGTCAATCGCCTCTAAGAATGCGCTCGCCCTCACGCTCGACGTTGTCGAACTGACCTGCATGAAGTGCCCACCAGAACACCCCGATGATCGCGAAGACCAGCACGATAGAGACGGGTATCAACAGATACAGGATGTCCATACCGAATCCTTTAAAAAAATCTCAATCTGATACTCCCGGCCACCAGCTCAGACACTGGACTGCTCTCGCGGCTCCGCAGCCAGTCGCAGCGCGTTGAGGATCACCAGCAGCGAGCTCCCCGCCATGCCAAGACCGGCCAGCCAAGGGGGCATCCAGCCGACCAGCGCCAGGGGGACGCACACGAGGTTGTAGAGCGCGGCCCATACCAGGTTCTGACGGACGATGCGCATCGTGAACCGGGCCTGCCGCAGGGTCAACACCACGTCCTGCACCTTGCCGCCTTGCAGGATGAAGTCGGATTGCGCTTGCGCCAGCGGTGCCGCATGACCCAGCGCGAACGAGGTGTCGGCCCTGGCCAGCACCGGACCGTCGTTGAGCCCATCGCCCACCATGGCCACCCGGTGGCCCTGCGCCTGCATGGACTCGATCTGCGCCAGCTTCTGCTCGGGTGAGGCACCAGCCACCACGTTCTGGACGCCCACGGCCTCACCCACCACTGTGGCTGCCGCCTCCCGGTCTCCCGAGAGCAGCCAGGTGCGCAACCCGGACCGGTGCAGGGCCGCCACGGCCGGGGCGGCGTCCTCGCGCACACCTTCGCTGAGATCAAAGCTGGCCAGCCATCCTCGGGCATCCGACAGGTGAACGCGGCCCACAGGCGCTTCCTTGCCATCGCCGGCCAGGCCGCAGAACGCCGCTGACCCCATGCGAAGCAAATCACCCTGCACATTCCGCGCGGACAGTCCCTGCCCCGCCACCTCGGTCACGTCGGACCAACCCGCCGATCCGGTGACCAGGCCTGCATCGCGCGCAAACGCCACGACCGCGCGGGACACCGGGTGCAGGGACCCTTCGGCCAATGAGGCGGCCAGCGCCCGCACCCGGTGAGGGTCCATCCCCTCGCGAACCCGAAGGCCTGTCACCTCCAGACGGTCGTGCGTGAGCGTCCCGGTCTTGTCGAACACCACCGCGTCCACCTCTGCCAGCGTCTCGAAGGCCTGTAACCGGCGCACGAGAATGCCGCGCCGGGCCAGCGCACCCGCCGAACTCAACATCGCCGCCGGCGTGGCCAGCGACAGCGCACAAGGACAGGTCACGATGAGCACGGCCACGGCGACAGCCAGCGCCTTCGAATGGTCGACCTGCCACCAGTAAGCGAACGCCAATACAGCCGCCGCCAGCACCAGTACCAGGAAAGGCGCCGCAATGCGGTCGGCCAGCACGGCCAGACGCGGCTTCTCGGTGGAGGCCCTTTCCATCAGCGCCACGATCTGCGCGAAACGGGTGTCGCGTCCCAGGCGCAGCACCTCGACCAGCACTGGCCCCGCCAGGTTGTAACTGCCCGCCACCACGCCCTCACCCTGTCGGCGGGTCACAGGATCGGACTCGCCAGTGAGCAGCGCCTCGTCCACGGTCGCGGTGTCGCTGAGCAGCCGCCCGTCACCCGGGAAAGCCTGACCCGCCTGCACCCGCACCACATCGCCCATCGACAGACGACGCACCGAGAGGGACTCGAAACGGCCATCGGAAGTCTGCCGCTCGCACACCTCCGGCAGGCGGTTCATCAGCGCATCCAGCGCCCCGGCGGTGCGGTCCCTGGCCTTCAGTTCCAGATACCGCCCCCCCAGCAGGAAGAACACAAACATGGTGAGGGAGTCGAACCAGACCTCGTGACCCCAAGGCCCGGTCGGATCGAACGTGGCGGCCGAGCTGGCCAGGAAGGCCACGAGGATGCCGATGGACACCGGCGTGTCCATGCCGACCCGGCCCAGCTTGAGATCACGCCAGGCGCCCCTGAAAAAAGGCCCGCTGGCAAAGGTGACCACGGGGACGCTCAGCACCCAGCTGGCCCAGCGCAGCAATTGGTCGATGTCGGCCGGCATCTCGCCCGGCTCGGCCACGTAGGCTGGCCACGCGTACATCATCACCTGCATGGCACAGAAGCCGGCCACGAACAGGCGCCAGAGCGCCAGCCGGGTTTCCTTCAGACGCTCGGAGATGGACAGTGCCTGCTGCAGCGGCAGCAACCGGTACCCAGTCTGTCCCACGGCTTCGGCCAGAGAAGACATGCGCGTGGCACCTGGCTCCCACTGCAGCATCAGGCGCCGCGTGGCGGCATGCACCCGCGCACTGCGCACGCCGGGCAGGTCCTGCAGTGCGTACTCGACAGTGTCGGCACAGGCGGCGCAGTACATGCCCTGCACCAGGAGCACCGATTCGGCCACCGTTTGGCCGTCGATTTCTTTGAATTCGGTGAAGTCGTTCTGCTCCACCGGATCGTCGAGCACCGAAAAGTCGTCGATGACGGTCAGCGGTCCGCGGTGGCGCCCAAACGGGTCTTCCCCGCGCTGCGCCAGGGCAGACGGCTCGTTGCCCGGCAAAAGCCCCGCCGGGGACGCGGTGGCGGCCTCATTCATGCCGCAAGGGTAATTCAGGCCGCTTTTCATACGGTTGATTTAAGTCAACCGCTACCCAGCAGTCAATGCGTAGCCTATATTGTCTTTCCAACCACAACACACCGGAGATCAGCATGTACAAGCGAATCCTCGTGGCCACCGATGGCTCCAAACTGTCCAACATGGCGGTGGAACACGCCATCGGTCTGGCCGACATCACCGGCGCCGAGGTCGTGGCCCTGAAAGTGGTGCCGCGTTACCCGCAAACCTACTTCGAGGGCGGTGTGGCCCTGGCGGCCGCGGAAGTGGCGCGCATCGAGAAGCAGTGGAACGACGAAGCCATGGAAGCGGTCAACGCGGTAAAGGCCGCGGGCCAGAAGCGGGAGGTCAAGGTCAAGCCGATCACCGTCAAGTCCGACCTGATCGCAGAAGCCATCATTGCCGCGGCCAAGCGCAACAAGGTGGACCTGATCGTGATGGCCTCACATGGCCGCAAGGGCATCAAGCGCCTGCTGCTGGGCAGCGAAACACAGCAGGTGCTGACGCACTCGCACATTCCCGTGCTGGTCTTGAGGTAACCGCCCGGCGCGTTTTCTTTTTCAGGCGAACGAGCCCCTGTACTGTTCGCGCAGCAGGTTCTTCTGCACTTTGCCCATGGTGTTGCGCGGCAGTTCGGCCACCACCATGCAGCGCTTGGGAATCTTGAAGTTGGCGAGTTTCGCCTTGAGTTCGGCGATCACCCGGTCCGGTTCCACGACCGCCCCGGGTTTGGGGATGATGACCGCGACGCCGACCTCGCCGAAGTCGGGATGCGGCACGCCGATCACCGCACTCTCGGCCACACCCGGCATGTCGTTGATGTAGCCCTCGATCTCGGCCGGGTAGACGTTGTAGCCGCCGGAGATGATCAGGTCCTTGCTGCGGCCGACAATCGTGACGTAGCCGCGCTCGTCCACCTTGCCCACATCACCGGTCCGGAAAAAACCGTCGGCGGTGAATTCCTCGGCTGTTTTCTCGGGCATCCGCCAGTAGCCCTTGAACACGTTCGGGCCTTTGACCTGGATGCCACCGATCTCACCCGGCTTCACGGGATGACCGTCGTCCTCCATCACGCGCAGCGTCACGCCCGGCAACGGAAAGCCCACCGTGCCGCCGCGCCGCTCGGTAGCGCCGCCGTAGCGTACGTCCGGCCCGCAAGGGTTGGAGGTCAGCATCACAGTTTCGCTCATGCCGTAGCGCTCCAGGATGGTGTGGCCGGTGCGGGCCTGCCATTCTGTGAAGGTCTCGATCAGCAGCGGCGCCGAACCCGAGATGAACAGGCGCATGTGCGCCGCCTGCGCCTTCGTGAGCGTGGGCTCGACCAGCATGCGCACGTAGAGCGTGGGCACCCCCATGAAGACCGTGGCTTCCGGGAACCGGCTGATCGCCAGCTTCGGGTCGAACTTGCCCAGCCAGATCATCTTGCTGCCGTTGATGAGCGCGCCGTGGATGGCCACGAACAGGCCATGCACGTGGAAGATGGGCAGCGCGTGGATCAGCACGTCGCCCTCCTGCCACTGCCAGTACTCGCGCAGCATCACCGCGTTGCTGCGCATGTTGCCGTGCGTGAGCATGGCGCCCTTGCTGCGGCCGGTGGTGCCGCTGGTGTAGAGGATGGCGGCCAGGTCGTCGTCGCTGCGGACCGCGGGCGTGTGGCGGTCGCTGTGGTGCGCGGCGCGCTCCAGGAGGCTGCCGGTGCGGTCATCGCCCAGCGTGAACACGTACTGCGTGCCGGCGGTGAAGGCGATCTTGCTGACCCAGCCGTGGTTCTTCGGGCTGCAGACCATGACCGCCGGTTCCGCATTGCCGATGAAGTATTCGATCTCGGCGCTCTGGTAGGCGGTGTTCAGCGGCAGGAAGACATGGCCCGCGCGCAGCGTGGCCAGGTACAGCACCATGGCCTCGACCGATTTTTCCACCTGCACGGCGATGCGCGAGGCGGGCGGCAGGTCCAGCGAATCCAGCAGGTTGGCCACCATGGCGGTGGCGCGGTCCAGGTCGCGCCAGGAATAGCTCAGGCCGTTGTCGGTCTCCACCGCGGTGCGGTCCAGGTCGGCAGGGAAAGCGTCGCGCAGCGCGACGAACAGGTTCTGGTTGCTCATGGTCGGGCGTGAGAGTAGGTCAGAAGTTCGGGGGCCGTTTGGCCAGGAAGGCGGCGATGCCTTCGCGGTGTTCGGCGCTGTCGGCGTAGTCGTAGGCGGTGGGCACCAGGGCCTCGGCGCCCTGCCCGCGCGCCAGCACCCGCAAGGCCTGCTTGTTCAGGCGGGCCGCCTGCGGCGCCAGCCGCGCGATGCGCAGGACGCGCTGCTGCACTTCGGCGGGCACCTCGGCGTCGTGCACCACGGTCTGCAGGAAGCCGCGGGCCAGCAGGATCGGCGCATCGAGCACCGCCGCCTCCAGCAGCATCTGCCGCGCCGAAGCCAGCCCCACCTCGCGCGCCACCAGTTCGGCCTCGCGCGGCGCCATGGGAAAACCCAGCTTGGCAATCGGTGCACCAAAGCGCGCGCCCTGCCCTGCGATGCGGATGTCGCAGCAACTGGCGATCTCCACGCCCGCCCCAATGCAGTTGCCTTCGATCTGCGCGATCACGGGCAGGTCGCAGGCCAGCAGGGCCGAGAGCCCGCCCCACACGTCGTTCTCGTGAAAGTCGCGCAGGCCCTCGGGGTGGAAACGGAAGTCGGTGTACTCGGCGATGTCACCGCCCGCACAGAAATGCCTGCCCTCACCCGCCACCACCACCGCCCTCAGGTCGGTGCGCGCCTGAAGGTCGGTGAAGACCTGCCGGAGTTCACGCCACATCGCACGCGACATGGCGTTGAACTTGGACGGGTTGCTCAGGGTGACGCGGGCGATGGCGTCTTCGAGGTGCAGGCGGATGTGACCGGACATGGGCAGACGTGTGGATGCAGATCAGTCGAGTTTCGCACCCGAAGCCTTGACCACCTGCGCCCACTTCTTCAGTTCGGTCTTGACGAATCCGTCGAACTGGGCGCCGGTGAGGTTGGGGAACTCGGCCCCCTGGGAGGCCCATACCGTCTTCGCCTCGTCGGCCTGCACCGCCTTGCGGATCTCTTCGACGGCACGCGCCTGTGCATCGGCCGGCGTGCCTTTGGGTGCCCAGATGCCATACCAGGTGGTCACCGTGTACTCGGGAAGACCCAGCTCGGCCGCGCAGGGTACATCCGGGAAGGCCGCGTTGCGCTTGGTGCCGGAGACCATCAGCGCCTTGATGCGGCCGCCCTTGATGTGGCCCGCCGACGAGCCCAGGCCGTCGAACATCATGTCCACGTTGCCGGCGATCAGGTCGTTGAGCGCCGGACCCGCGCCGCGGTACGGGATGTGGGTGATGAAGGTCTTGCTCTGCTGCTTGAACAGCTCGCCAGCGAGATGGTGCGAGGTGCCGCCGCCGGCCGAGCCGTAATTGAGCTTGCCGGGGTTGGCCTTGATCTCGGACAGGAAGGCCTTGAAGTCCATCCCGCCGTGCTTCTTGGCATTGACCACCAGCACCTGCGGCACGCTGGCCACCAGGATGAGCGGCACCAGATCGCGCTCCAGGTCGTAGTCCAGCTTGGGGTACATGCTGGGCGCGATGGTGTGGTGCACCGCGCCCATGAACAGGGTGTAGCCGTCCGGTGCGGCCTTGGCGGCGATGCCGGCGCCCAATGTTCCGCCAGCGCCGCCGCGGTTGTCGATCACCAGGGATTTGCCGCTGATCTTGGTGAACTGTGCCGCCATCGGGCGCGCGAAGGCATCGGTGCCCCCCCCAGCCGGAAAAGGCACGACCATCGTGACCGGCTTGGAGGGCCAGGTGCTCTGGGCATGGCCCACTGTGCCGTACACCGCGGCACTGGCCGCGACCGCGCGCAGCACATCGCGCCGCTTGAATCCTTGCTGTTGCATGGGTTTGTCTCCGTTGTGGTTGTGGTGAAAGCGTTTCGCGTCAGGGCAGCAGGTCCTTGATCGCGGGGGCGACGGGCACCTTCCCCTGTGCCAGGGCGGCCCGGTTCTTGTCGAGTCTCTTGACGTCGTAGAGGTAATTGACCATCAGGCCATAAGACTGCTTGAGTCCCTTGGCTGACGGGTCGGCGGCCCAGTTCAGGCGCTCGATGCGCGCACCGTTGCCCAGGTGGAACCGCGCCACCGCATCCAGCGGCTTGCCCTCCTGAAGTTCTTGTGCCAGGTAGCGAGCTGCCCACTGTTTGAGAGCCACCCGCGGCGGCGACTTCTCCTCCAGTTCAAGCGCCACCTCCCAGGCCTGCAGCAGCTCGGCGGGCGCGTGCCTGTTCAGCCAGGCGCGCAGCCCCGGGATCGGTGAGAGCGTGGCGAAGGTCTTGAGGCGGGGAAACTCCTCGTGCAGGCTCTCGACCACACGCTTGATCAGCGAGTCCCCGAAGCTCACGCCGCGCAGCCCCAGCTGCGTGTTGCTGATGGAATAGAAAATCGCCGTGGTCGCACGGTCTAGATCGGCCGGGGCGGCGGACTCGTCGAGCAGCGGTGTGATGCTGGAGGCGATCTCATTGATCAGCGCCACCTCGACGAAGATCAGCGGCTCGCCCGGCAGGCGCGGGTGGAAAAAGCCGTAGCAGCGACGGTCGCTGTCCAGGCGGTTCTTCACGTCTCCCCAGCTGCGGATGTCGTGCACCGCCTCGTACTTGATCAGCTTTTCCACCAGCGACGCAGGTGAGTCCCAGCTGATGCGGCGCAACTCCAGGAAGCCGACATCGAACCAAGTGGAGAACATGTACTCCATCTCCACGTCCAGCGCGAGCAGGCGCTTGTCGGTCTTGAGCTGGGGCTGCATCTCGGCGCGCAGGTTGACCAGGAAAGGAATGCCGTCCGGATGCGCGCTGAAGCGTTGCAGCAGCCGCCGGCGCGGCGACACGGTGGCACGGCGGTACAGCACCTCGGCGGCGGCTTCGTCCGGCGTGCCCACCGCGGCCGCGTATTGTTGCTGCGCCGTCTTGACCTGCTCCGGGTCGGCCACGAAACGCTCGCTCATGAGCAGCCACAGGTCGCGGCGGTGGGCCGGCGAAGCGCTGGCGTACCAGTCAATGAGCTCCCCCGCACGGCGGCCGCCCTCCACCTCGCTGACCAGCGGGTCCACGATGCCCTTGAGCTCGTCGAGCTTGTGGCGCAGCGCGCGGGGCGAGAGGGCCTCTTCTCCCTGACGCAGACGGGCCTTGAGCCGCTCCTGAGTAGACCGCGCCGGCGGTGGCGGAGGCCCCCCGGCCGGCGCGCGCAGGCGCGAAACACGTTCGCTCAGCCATTCCCGGGTGTTCATGCGGAAATCCTCGAAGTGTGGAGACGGGCGAGGTCGCGCAGCGCCACGCGCTGGCGGGTCAGGTGGGTTCGCATGGCTGCCTCTGCGCCCTCGGCGTCCCTGGCCTTGAGCGCGGCGTACACCGCCATGTGTTCCGACAGGCTCTGCTCCAGCCGGCCGGGTGCGTGCAGCTGCTGCAGGCGCGCGAGCTTGACGATCTTGCGCAGGTCGCCGATCACCTGCGCCAGCCAGCGGTTGTTGGCCAGCACGATGATGGCCTCGTGGATCGCGAAATTGGTCTCGTAGTACTCAGTGATGCGCTTGGCCTTGGCGCTGCGCTGCAGGCGGTCGTGCAGCTGCTCCAGCGCCAGCAGGTCCGCGTCGGTCGCGTTGTTGGCGGCTTCGAACGCGCACCGCCCCTCCAAGAGGGCGATGACCGGGAAGATCTCGTCCAGATCCCGTTCGGTGATCTCGCTGACGAAACAGCCGCGTCGCGGCTCATGCCGCACCAGGCCTTCGGCGGTCAGAACCTTGAGGGCCTCTCGCAAGGGGGTGCGCGAAATCGACAGCTCCGCACAAAGCGCAGGCTCGTCGATGAAGCGTCCCGGCGCCAGGTCGCCGGCAAAGATCCGGTCGCGCAGCTTGGCGGCCACCTCGTCGTGCAGGGAATTGAGCACCAGTCGCATGACGAACACCCTTCATGATTACCTGTAATTACAGATAATTCTAGAAACTCCGTCAACGGGCACAAACCCGTGCAAACCCTCGCAACAGGCGCGATAGGCTCAGCCGCGCCGCCCAGCCCACATCCACAGCGCGGCACCGCCCAGGATCATGGGCACACACAGCCACTGCCCCATGCTCATGCCCAGGGACAGCAGTCCCAGGTGCGCGTCCGGCTCCCTGAAAAATTCGGCAAAGAAGCGGAACAGGCCGTAGCCGAACAGGAATGCGCCGCCCACCTGCCCCGTCGCACGCGGCTTGCGCGCGTACCACCACAACAGAACAAACAGCAGCAATCCTTCCAGCAGGAACTGGTAGACCTGCGAGGGATGCCGCGGCAGGTCGCCCGCGCCGCGAAACACCATGGCCCAGGGCAGCGACGGGTCGGCCACCCGCCCCCAGAGTTCGCCGTTGATGAAATTTCCCACCCGCCCGGCCGCCAGACCGGTGGGCACGCACGGTGCCACGAAGTCCATCACCTGCAGCCAGGGGCGCCCGCGGCTGCGCGCGTACCAGGCCATCGCCACCAGCACGCCCAGCATGCCGCCGTGAAAACTCATGCCGCCCTCCCAGACCGCAAAGATCTCCAGCGGATGGCTGAGGTAATAGGCGGGCTTGTAGAACAGGCAATACCCGAGGCGGCCACCCAGCACCACCCCCATGACCCCGAGAAACAGGATGTCCTCGACATCCTTGCCCTCCCAAGGCCTGGGCGTGCGGATGGAGGCAAAAGGCTCGTGCTTCAGGCGGGCACGCCCGAGCAGGATGAACAGCCCGAAGGCAGCGAGGTAGGTCAGCCCGTACCAGTGGACGGCCAGCGGGCCAAGCTGCAGGGCGACGGGATCAATCTGGGGATGAATCAGCATGGCCTGCGATTGTGCACGCAGGCCATGACCTGATCCGGTCAGTCGAGCATGGACAGGTCGCGGACGGCCCCTTTGTCGGCAGACGTCGCCAGCAAAGCATAGGCTTTGAGTGCGGCCGTGACCTTTCGCGGGCGCGGTTGGACCGGCTTCCAGCCCTTGGCATCCTGTTCGGCGCGGCGCTGGGCCAGTTCCTCGTCGCTCACCAGCACATTGATGCTGCGGCTGGGAATGTCGATGCGGATGCGGTCGCCATTGCGCACAAGACCAATGGCGCCACCGGCCGCCGCCTCGGGCGAGACGTGGCCGATGGACAGGCCCGAGGTACCACCCGAGAAGCGGCCGTCGGTCAGCAGTGCGCAGGCCTTGCCCAGGCCCTTGGACTTGATGTAGCTCGTGGGGTAGAGCATCTCCTGCATGCCGGGGCCGCCCTTGGGGCCTTCGTAGCGAACGATGACCACGTCACCGGCCTTCACCTTGTCGGCGAGGATGTCTGCCACCGCCTCGTCCTGCGACTCGGTGACGTAGGCCGAGCCCTCGAACACCAGGATGGACTCGTCCACGCCCGCCGTCTTGACCACGCAACCGTCCAGAGCGATGTTGCCACGCAGCACCGCCAGGCCCCCCTCTTTCGAGAACGCGTGGTCGAAGGAGCGGATACACCCCTCGGCCCGGTCCAGGTCCAGGCTCGGCCAGCGGGTCGCCTGGCTGAAAGCGACCTGCGTGGGAATGCCGGCCGGGCCGGCCATGTAGAAGGTCTTGACGGCGTCCGAGGGATTGCGCGCGATGTCCCACTGGTCCAGCGCGTCCTTCATGGTCTTGCTGTGGATCGTCGGCACGTCGGTGTGCAGCTTGCCCGCACGATCAAGTTCACCCAGGATGGCCATAATGCCTCCGGCGCGGTGAACGTCTTCGATGTGGTACTTGTTGGTGTTGGGCGCGACCTTGCACAGCTGCGGCACGACGCGCGAGAGGCGGTCGATGTCGGCCATGGTGAAGTCGATCCCGGCTTCCTGCGCGATGGCCAGCAGGTGCAGGATGGTGTTGGTCGAGCCGCCCATGGCGATGTCCAGCGTGATCGCATTCTCGAAGGCCTTGAAGCCCACCGATCGCGGCAACACCGCCTCGTCGCCTTGCTCGTAATAACGCTCACACAGCGTCACGGCCAAACGGCCCGCCTGCTTGAACAGCTGCTCGCGATCCGCATGCGTGGCCACCACCGTGCCATTGCCGGGCAGCGAAAGGCCGAGCGCTTCGGTCAGGCAGTTCATGGAGTTGGCGGTGAACATGCCTGAGCAGGAGCCGCAGGTCGGGCAGGCCGAGCGCTCGACCTCGGCCAGGTCGGCCTCGCTCACCTTGCTGTCCACGGCCATCACCATCGCATCGACCAGATCGAGCTTCTTGATCTCGATGGTCTGGGTCTGCGGATTGGCCAGCTTGGCCTTGCCGGCCTCCATCGGGCCACCAGAGACGAACACCACGGGAATGTTCAGTCGCATCGCGGCCATCAGCATGCCAGGGGTGATCTTGTCGCAGTTGGAGATGCACACCAGCGCGTCGGCACAGTGGGCATTGACCATGTACTCCACCGAGTCGGCGATCAGGTCGCGGCTGGGCAGCGAATACAGCATGCCGTCGTGGCCCATGGCAATGCCGTCGTCCACGGCGATGGTGTTGAACTCCTTGGCCACGCCCCCCGCGGCCTCGATCTCGCGTGCGACGAGCTGGCCCAGGTCTTTGAGGTGGACGTGCCCGGGCACGAACTGAGTGAAGCTGTTGGCGACGGCGATGATGGGCTTGGCAAAGTCGCCGTCCTTCATGCCGGTGGCGCGCCAGAGGGCGCGGGCTCCGGCCATGTTGCGGCCGGCGGTGGAGGTCTTGGAACGGTAGGCGGGCATGGGGCGAGAGACGTTGGTGTTCGGATCGCGAGCGGAGAGAACGGGATTATCCCGCAGCGCCCATCGCCACAAAACGGAAAGCCCGGCCGGAGCAAGGGGGACGCGAAGCGGTGCGGTTCAGCGCCTGCGTGTCCGGATGCCGAGGGCCTCCCGCTGCTTGTCGATGCGCGCCTGCTTCTTCCGGTCCATCTTCTCCACCTCTTTGCGCTTGGTGTAGCCGGTGGTGTCTGCCCATGCCCACCAGGCCACCGTCAATCCGAAAGGCACGGCGACCCACCACCAGGACACGCCGGCCATGAAACCGATCTCCAGATACCTCATCAGCAACAGGCCAATTCCGAGAATCAGCAAATACATCACACCCTCCGGTAAAGGTCCGATAAAGCCGGGCAAACTTCTGTAAAGGAGCTTCGGTCGCCCCCCGCCGACTCGCTAGAATCGCCGCTCGTGAGCTTCTCACTTCTACCCACGAGGACAACACCATGAAACGCGCTCTGATGATTATGGCTGCGATGGCGGCAATTTCCACCTCTGCCATGGCTGATCAGGCTCTGGCCACCGCCAAGAACTGCATGGCCTGCCATGCAGTCGACAAGAAGCTGGTGGGCCCCTCCTACAAGGACGTCGCCAAGAAGTACGCGGGCGATGCCAAGGCCGCCGACATGCTGGCGAACAAGATCGTCAAGGGTGGCTCCGGCGTCTGGGGCGCGATCCCCATGCCGGCCAACACGCAGGTCAGCGACGCCGAAGCCAAGAAGCTGGCCGCCTGGGTGCTGAGCCAGAAGTAATCGGTCTGCCGACAAACCAATAAAACAATAAAAAAAAGCCCGCTGGAGTCCAGCGGGCTTTTTTTTATTGGGCGCCACGGCGCATGAAGCGCCGGGCACTCAGCGGCCGTCAGTTGTTCTCGGACAGCTGGTCCAGGATGGCCGGGTTCTCCAGCGTGGAGGTGTCCTGGGTGATGGCCTCGCCCTTGGCGATCGACCGCAGCAGGCGGCGCATGATCTTGCCGGAACGGGTCTTGGGCAGATTGTCGCCAAAGCGGATGTCCTTGGGCTTGGCGATCGGGCCGATCTCCTTGCCGACCCAGTCTCGCAGTTCCTTGGCGATCGCCTTGGCCTCATCGCCGGTGGGACGGGCCCGCTTGAGCACCACGAAGGCCACGATGGCTTCGCCGGTCAGATCGTCCGGACGTCCCACCACGGCGGCTTCGGCCACCAGATCGGTCTTGCCAACCAAGGCCGACTCGATTTCCATCGTGCCCATGCGGTGACCCGACACGTTCAGCACATCGTCGATGCGGCCGGTGATGCGGAAGTAACCCCGGTCGGCGCTGCGCACGGCGCCATCACCGGCCAGGTAATACCCCTTGAGCTCTTCGGGGAAGTAGCTCTTCTTGAAACGCTCCGGGTCGCCCCAGATCGTGCGGATCATCGAAGGCCAGGGCTTCTTGACCACCAGGATGCCACCCGCGCCGTTGGGCACATCGTTGCCCGTCTCATCCACAATGGCGGCAGTGATG
This sequence comes from Hydrogenophaga pseudoflava, assembly GCF_031020795.1. Taxonomy (GTDB): domain Bacteria; phylum Pseudomonadota; class Gammaproteobacteria; order Burkholderiales; family Burkholderiaceae_C; genus Hydrogenophaga; species Hydrogenophaga pseudoflava_A. The sequence goes on along the minus strand of NZ_JAVHJP010000002.1, from coordinate 358,140 downwards.
CCCGGCAGCGGCAGCGTGCAGGAACCCGGCACCAGCGGCGTGGCACCCGGCAGCGGGGTGATCATGTGGCCGCCGGTCTCGGTCTGCCAGAAGGTGTCCACGATCGGGCAACGCTCACCGCCCACGTGCTTGTAGTACCACATCCAGGCCTCGGGGTTGATCGGTTCACCGACCGAACCCATCAGGCGCAGACTGGTCAGGTCCCAGTTCTTGGGGTGCACCTTCTCGTCGCCTTCGGCGGCCTTGATCAACGAGCGGATGGCCGTCGGGGCGGTGTAGAAGATCGTGCACTTGTGCTTCTCGATCATCTGCCAGAAGCGGCCGGCGTTCGGGTAGGTCGGCACGCCTTCGAACACGATCTGCGTGGCGCCCGCGGCCAGCGGACCGTAGGCCACGTAGCTGTGACCGGTGATCCAGCCGATGTCGGCCGTGCACCAGAACACATCACTGTCCTTCAGGTCGAAGGTCCAGTTCATGGTCATGTTGGCCCACAGCAGGTAGCCGCCGGTGCTGTGCTGCACGCCCTTGGGCTTGCCGGTGGAACCGGAGGTGTAGAGCACGAACAGCGGATGCTCGGCGCTCACCATCTCCGCCGGGCAGTCGCTCGACTGGCCCGCCATCACATCGTGCATGAAGCTGTCGCGACCGGCCACCATGTTGCAGGCGGTCGGCGTGCGCTGGAACACGATCACGTCCTTGATCGTGTCGCAACCGCCCATGGCGATGCCTTCGTCCACGATGGACTTCAGCGGCAGTTCCTTGCCGCCGCGCAGTTGGTAGTTGGCGGTGATCACGGCGACGGCGCCAGCGTCCTGGATGCGTTCCTGCAGCGCCTTGGCGGAGAAGCCGCCGAACACCACACTGTGCGTGGCACCGATACGGGCGCAGGCCTGCATGGCCACCACGCCCTCAATGGTCATGGGCATGTAGATGACGACGCGGTCACCCTTCTTCACGCCGCGCGCCTTCAGCGCGTTCGCAAACTGCGACACTTTCGCCAGCAGTTCCTTGTAAGTGACCTTCGTGACCTCGCCACCGTCGGCCTCGAAGATGATCGCCGTCTTGTTCTCCACCGGCGTACCCATGTGGCGGTCCAGGCAGTTGTAGGAGGCGTTCAGTTCGCCGTCCTCGAACCACTTGTAGAAGGGCTTGTTGGACTCGTCCAGCACCTTGGTGAAGGGCTTGTGCCAGGACAGGGTTTCACGGGCACGCTGGGCCCAGAAGCCCTCGAAGTCTTTCTCCGCCTCCGCGCACAGGGCGTTGTAGGCCTCCATCCCCGAAATCCGGGCAGCCTTGCGTGTGGCTTCGGACGGTTCGAAGACGCGGTTTTCGACCAGGGTGGATTCAATCGACGACGAAGGCGTGGACATGTACAGGTCTCCTCTGGGGGTGGGGAACAAAGAACCGGGCGAATGTGCGCAAGGGCTCTTACGAGCCACTTACATGGACTGGCGCATCCTGAGACCATTTGCAGTCACCCCGATGGCGGGGGCTTCTACAATTCCGAACAGTGCGCAAGCCCTGAGCCAGCGCGAGTCTAATCCCTACCCTGCCCATGAGCGACCCCGTCAAAACCCCCGGTTCCACACGCGCCCTCCCCAATCTGATTTTCGCCAGCCGCTGGCTGCAACTGCCGCTCTACATCGGCCTGATCGCGGCCCAGGCGATCTATGTCTACCACTTCTGGGTGGAGCTGGTTCACCTGATCGAAGCGGCCTTCGGCAACCAGAACGCGCTCGCCGCTCTCGTCAAGAGCATTGGCTACAAGGACAGCTTCGAGGTCACCGCCCTGAACGAGACCATCATCATGCTGGTGGTGCTGGCGCTGATCGACGTGGTGATGATCAGCAACCTGCTCATCATGGTGATCGTCGGCGGCTACGAGACCTTCGTCAGCCGCATGCACTTGGAAGACCACCCCGACCAGCCGGAATGGCTGAGCCATGTCAACGCCTCGGTGCTCAAGGTCAAGCTTGCCACCGCCATCATCGGCATCAGCTCCATCCACCTGCTCAAGACCTTCATCAACGCCGCCAATTACGACCAGAAGGTGCTGATGTGGCAGACCATCATCCACGTGGTCTTCCTGCTCAGCGCCATGGCCATCGCAGCCACCGACCGGATCATGCACCCGGTGGCCGACAAGGCCGACCACTGATTCTTCGACAGCCCCAGAACGGAACCGCCCCATGACCACCATCCGCCAGAACGATCTCATCGAGTCGATCGCCGCTGCGCTGCAGTACATCAGCTACTACCATCCGGCCGACTACATCGCCCACCTCGCCCGCGCTTACGAGCGCGAACAGAGCGCCGCCGCCAAGGACGCCATCGCGCAGATCCTCACGAATTCGCGCATGTGCGCCGAAGGCAAGCGGCCGATCTGCCAGGACACAGGCATCGTCAACGTGTTCCTCAAGATCGGCATGGACGTGAAATGGGAGGGCTTCACCGGCAGCATCCAGGACGCCATCGACGAAGGCGTGCGCCGCGGCTACAACAACCCGGACAACAAGCTGCGAGCTTCGGTGCTGAGCGATCCGATCTTCGAGCGCAAGAACACCAAGGACAACACGCCGGCCGTCGTGTTCATGGACGTCGTGCCGGGTGACAAGGTCGACGTCATCGTCGCGGCCAAGGGCGGCGGTTCGGAAAACAAGTCCAAGGTCTACATGCTCAACCCGAGCGACAACATCGTCGACTGGGTGCTCAAGACCGTGCCCACCATGGGTGCCGGCTGGTGCCCGCCGGGCATGCTCGGCATCGGCGTCGGCGGCACCGCCGAGAAGGCGGCGCTGCTGGCCAAGGAAGCGCTGATGGACGACATCGACATGTACGAACTTCTGCAGCGCGGCCCGCAGAACAAGCTTGAAGAACTGCGCATCGAGCTGTACGAGAAGGTCAACGCGCTGGGCATCGGCGCTCAGGGCCTGGGCGGCCTGACCACCGTGCTGGACGTCAAGATCAAGACCTACCCCACGCATGCCGCTTCCAAGCCGATCGCGATGATCCCGAACTGCGCGGCCACGCGCCATGCCCACTTCGTGATGGACGGCTCCGGCCCGGTCTATATGGACGCGCCTAGCCTGGACCTGTGGCCCAACGTGCACTGGGCACCCGACTACAACAAGAGCAAACGCGTCGACCTCAACACCTTGACCAAGGAAGAAGTGGCCAGCTGGAAGCCGGGCCAGACCCTGCTGCTCAACGGCAAGATGCTGACCGGCCGAGACGCCGCGCACAAGCGCATCCAGGACATGCTGGCCAAGGGCGAGACCTTGCCGGTGGACTTCACCAACCGTGTCATCTACTACGTGGGCCCGGTCGATCCGGTGCGCGAAGAGGTCGTCGGCCCCGCCGGCCCGACCACCGCCACTCGCATGGACAAGTTCACCCGCATGATGCTGGAGAAGACCGGCCTCATCGCCATGGTGGGCAAGGCCGAGCGCGGCCCTACCGCCATCGACGCCATCAAGGACGCCAAGAGCGCCTACCTGATGGCCGTGGGCGGCAGCGCCTACCTGGTCTCCAAGGCCATCAAGGCCGCCAAGGTGGTGGGCTTCGAGGACCTGGGCATGGAAGCGATCTACGAATTCGACGTCGTCGACATGCCGGTCACGGTGGCGGTCGACGCCGGCGGCACCAGCGCCCACATCACCGGTCCGGCCGAGTGGGAGAAGCGCATCGCCTACGGCGAATTCAAGGGCATTCCGGTCGCTGCCGCTTGAAGACCGTCGGCGTCTTCGACAGCGGCGTCGGCGGGCTGAGCGTGCTGCGCGCACTCCTGGCTGAAATGCCGCAGGCGCACTACGTGTACCTTGCCGATGGGGCCCACGCCCCCTACGGCGAGCGCAGCCCGCTGCAGGTGGCCGAGCGCGCCCATCGCATCACCGACGGGCTGCGCCACCACTTCGGCATCGATGCGCTGGTGGTCGCCTGCAACACGGCCACGGCGCTTGCCATCGAAGGCCTCCGCGCAGAGCATCCGGAGTGGCCGATCGTGGGAGTCGAACCGGCGCTCAAACCGGCCGCCGCCCTCACCCGAACCGGCCATGTCGGCGTCATGGCCACGAGGGGCACCGTCGAGAGCGATCGATACGCCCGGCTGCGCGAGCGCTTGGAAGGCGGCTCAGGCTCACCATTGCACTTCAGCAGCCAAGCCTGCGACGGGCTGGCCGACGCCATCGAGCGCGATGACAAAGCGGCCATACAGACCCTCTGCAAACGGTACTGGGAGGCGCTCAAGGCCAGTGAAAAGAATCTCCCGGAAATCGACACCCTCGTGCTGGGCTGCACCCACTATCCATTCGCCGCCGACGAGCTGCGTGCGCTCATCGGTCCGGAGGTTGCACTGGTGGAGACCGGCGCGCCGGTGGCGCGCCGCACTCAGGCGGTGCTGAAAGACCTGCCGGCACGCAAACACGGCTCCGGTGTGCATCCAGGTGTCACATTGCTCTCGACTGGAGATCCGCAACCCTTGGCCCGTGCGGCCCACCGGTGGCTGGGCCTCGACGTTTCCGGTCAGCAGTTCACTTGCTGATCTGGCGCCCGCGAACCAATGCGGTCAGGTTGCAGAGGCCAGCGCTGCCTGCCGCCCGCGCTCAACATTTACCCGCTGGAGCAGCAACCATCCGATGAAGAACAAGGCAGCGGTGGACGCGATCGCCAGTCGCTGGTTGCCACCTGTGCCCCAGGCGATGGCACCATAGGTCAACGGACCGATGATGCTGGCCAGTCGTGTGGCAAAGGTCCACAGCCCATAGAACTCGGCCAGTTGCGCGGCCGGCGCGAACAGTCCGGCAAGGGCCCGCCCGGCCGACTGGCTCGACCCCATGCACAGGCCGGCAATGGCCGCTGCGTACCAGAAACCCCCTTTGGTGGTCGTGAGAGCGGCGATCACACAGGTCGCCATCCATCCCAGCAGCGTCACGCTCAAGGCACGTTTGTGTCCGATCCTGTCTTGCCAATGGCCAAAGGCGAAAGCGCCAACAGCCGCGGCAATGTTCAGCACAAAGATCAGCACCATGGTCTCCTGCTGGACAAAACCGATCACCTGCTCCGCGTAGATGGCGGCCAGCGCGATGGTGACGGCCACGCCACCCTGATAGGCCACCGCACAGGCCATCAGCCACATGAAGTCCCGGTACTCGCGGGCGCGGCGGTAGGTCACCAACAACTGGGACCAGGCATGACCGACTCCCCCACCGGCATGGCGAGGCGCCCGCTCATGCAACCACACAAAGGTGCACAAGGACGCGATGGAGAACACCCCCGCAGTGATCCACATCGTCTTGGGAACGAACTGTGTCGCCTGCTGTCCAGCCGCCTGCGCCTGGATCACAAGCATGAGGCTCAAGCCCAGTGCCAGCATGCCACCAAGGTAACCGAAGCTCCATCCCCAGCCACTGACCCGTCCGAGCGCCTCCGGACGGGCCAACTCGGGCAGGAACGCCGCACTCAGCGATTCTCCCCATGAAAAAAAGACGTTGGACGACACGATGAGGATCATGCCGAGGACGACATCCCCGGGCCCCACCTGGGACAAGCCCAACGTGGCCAGGACGCAGCCGATGGTGCTCACGGCCAGAAGACGCTTCTTGGCGCCGCGGCGGTCCGCCCAGGCACCCATCACTGGCATGGTGAGCATCACGATTGCGTAAGAGAGGCTCAGACTCGCGGTCCATGCAAGGGTGGCCCACGAAGCCCCCTGTGCCACCGCCCCCACGAAGTACGCAGAAAAAACGGCCGTAAGAACGACCGTTGTATACCCGGAGTTGGCGAAGTCGTACATGGCCCAGGCAAACACCTCGCGCTTTCGCACGCCAGGGTTCAGGGCATTGGCCACCGCCCTCGGCATGGGTCAGTGAAGGTGGCGCGGCTTGCGCCCTCCTCCATGCCCCGATGAACCACCGTGGCCACGGGGCGGACGGCCCAACTGCATCGAATTCACGAGGGCGTCGAACCGCTGGTTGAACAGCCGGTCGATCGAGGCCACCACGTCGTTGAGCTCCGACGCATCGAAATGCCGCTCCATGATGTGCACCACGTCCTGCACCAGCAGATCGCGCTGAACCTGCATGATGGCAGCCGGTGTAGGCCCGACAAAGCACATCATGAAGTCGTCGCGCGCTTCTTCATCTTCGGGTGCTTCTTCTTCATCGAACTCGGTGTCGTAGAACGACACCTCGATCGGCGCTCCGGCGGAAGCGATTTCGTTCAGCCCCATACAGGCTTCTTCGATCACCTGCCTGAAGTCCTCGTCGCCTGGAACCGTCCAGCACATCTGCAGTACATGCTCCTGGGCGTCAAAACGGATACCCGGCTCGTCCTCATAGGCACTCTCGGCCGCAGCAGCCAGGGAACGTGCGCCGGCGTACTGCCAAAGGGGCTTGAGCGCGTCCTGAATCTGGGCATAGGCCACGTCCTCGCGCAGAGGAACATCCCCGTGCACATGGATCTCGAACGGCGCGTTGTATCGGGTCATGGAAACTCACTGTAGCGGCGAAAGCGCCCCACGCATAGTCGGGCGGTGGGCGTGGTGCCTCGAACCGGAATCGAACCGGTACGACCGGTTAGGGTCGGCGGATTTTAAGTCCGCTGTGTCTACCAATTTCACCATCGAGGCGGACTGCGAGGCATTGTCGCAGGTTCATCCGGGGCGACTCCTGCGGATCTCCGGCAGAGGCCACGCACACGGGCCCGAAAAGAAAAACGGGAAGCAATGCTTCCCGTTTGTGATGAGTGGAGCGGGAAACGAGGTTCGAACTCGCGACCTCAACCTTGGCAAGGTTGCGCTCTACCAACTGAGCTATTCCCGCAAAAATCCAGTACGACTGGAGGCGCGATCCGGAGTCGAACCGGACTAGACGGATTTGCAATCCGTTGCATAACCGCTTTGCTATCGCGCCCGATTCACCACCGCGGAGACCGCGGAGATGCAACCGACAAAAAAGGGAAGCCGGGCTTCCCTTTTCAAACTGGAGCGGGAAACGAGGTTCGAACTCGCGACCTCAACCTTGGCAAGGTTGCGCTCTACCAACTGAGCTATTCCCGCAGTTTTCTGACGATTGGTGAAGTTCGTCAGAAGCTGAAATTCTAGCGCAAAAAACGAGTCTTTTTCAAGACCCCCCTCATTTTTTGCTCAGTGTTTGACTGCACCAGGCGCCGGCGCAGGGGTACTCCCAGCGGCAGCGGCGACCTGCGCCGCCACCTCCTCTTCGGTCAGGGGCACGGGCTGCCGTTCAAGGGCAATTGACAGCACCTTGTCGATCCATTTGACGGGAACGATCTCCAGACCCTGCTTGACGTTTTCGGGGATCTCGGCGAGGTCCTTGACGTTCTCTTCAGGAATGATCACGGTCTTGATGCCCCCACGAAGGGCCGCCAGCATTTTTTCTTTCAGGCCACCAATTGCGGTGACCTCGCCTCGCAGGGTGATCTCACCCGTCATGGCGACATCGGCCCGCACCGGGATGCCGGTCAGCGCCGACACCAGAGCGGTGGTCATGGCCGCCCCGGCACTGGGTCCGTCCTTGGGCGTCGCTCCATCGGGAACGTGGATGTGAATGTCGCGCTTGTCAAATTGCTCGTCCTTGATGCCGAGTTGACGCGCGCGGCTGCGGACCACGGTTCGCGCAGCCTCCACGGACTCCTTCATAACGTCACCCAGCGAACCGGTACGAATGGTGCCACCCTTGCCCGGCATGATGGCGACCTCAATGGTCAGCAGGTCGCCACCCACCTCGGTCCACGCCAACCCGACCACCTGCCCCACCTGGTTCTGCTGCTCGACACGGCCGTAGGTGTACTTACGCACGCCCAGGAAGTCGCTAAGGTTGTCGGCATCGACCACCACCGTCGGCGCGTATTTCTTGAGCAGCAGACCCTTGACCACCTTGCGGCAGATCTTGGAGAGCTCGCGCTCAAGCGAGCGCACGCCGGCTTCGCGTGTGTAGTAGCGCACGATGTCGCGCACCGCCTCTTCCTTGACTTCCAGCTCGCCGTCGCGAATGCCGTTGTTCTTCACCTGCTTGGGCAGCAGGTAACGCATGGCGATGTTGGTTTTTTCGTCTTCGGTGTAGCCCGATAGGCGAATCACCTCCATCCGGTCCAGCAGAGCCGGTGGGATGTTCATCGAGTTGGATGTCGCCACGAACATCACATCCGACAGATCGAAGTCGACCTCGACGTAGTGATCGCCAAAGGTATGGTTCTGCTCGGGGTCGAGCACCTCCAGCAGCGCAGAGGACGGGTCGCCGCGGAAGTCGGTCCCCAGCTTGTCGATTTCATCCAGCAGGAACAGCGGATTGCGGGTGCCGACCTTGGACAGGCTCTGGAGCACCTTGCCGGGCATGGCACCGATGTAGGTGCGCCGGTGACCGCGAATCTCTGCCTCATCGCGCATGCCGCCAAGCGCCATGCGCACGTATTTGCGCCCGGTCGCTTTGGCCACCGACTGGCCGAGCGAAGTTTTGCCCACCCCGGGAGGGCCCACCAGGCACAGAATCGGCGCCTTGACCTTGTCGACGCGCTGCTGCACCGCGAGATATTCAAGGATGCGGTCCTTGACCTTCTCCAGGCCATAGTGGTCTTCGTTCAGGACGCCCTCGGCATAGGCCAGATCGTGCTTGATCTTGGTCTTCTTGCTCCACGGCAGGGCCACCAGCGCATCGATGTAGTTGCGCACCACCGTGGCCTCGGCCGACATGGGAGACATCAGCTTGAGCTTCTTGAACTCGGCCTCTGCCTTCTTGCGCGCCTCGGCGGGCATCTTGGCAGCCTTGATCTTCTTCTCGATCTCCTCGATGTCGGCGCCTTCCTCGCCTTCGCCGAGTTCCTTCTGGATAGCCTTGACCTGCTCGTTCAGATAGAAATCGCGCTGGTTCTTCTCCATCTGGCGCTTGACGCGACCACGAATCTTCTTGTCGACGTTCAGGATGTCGACCTCGCGCTCCAGCTGTTCAAACAGGTTTTCCAGCCGCTTGTTGATCGGGTCGAGATCCAGCACCACCTGCTTGGACTCCAGCTTCAGGGGCAGGTGTGCAGCGATCGTGTCGGCCAGCCGCCCGGGATCGTCGATGCTGGAGATCGAGGTCAGGATCTCCGAAGGGATCTTCTTGTTCAGTTTGACGTACTGGTCAAACTGCTGCATCACGGCCCGGCGCAACGCCTCCAGTTCATTGGTCTGCGTGACAGAGCGTTCCTGCGACGGGTCGATGGGCGTGACATGGGCCACGAAGTGGCTTTCTCCGTCCGCAATCGACAGCACCTTGGCGCGCTGAACCCCTTCGACCAGCACTTTGACCGTGCCGTCGGGCAGCTTGAGCATCTGCAGGATGGTGGCCACACACCCCATCTCGAACATGTCTTCAGTGGACGGCTCGTCTTTGGCGGCTGCCTTCTGTGCCACCAGCATGATGCGGCGCTCGGCCTCCATGGCGGCCTCCAGCGCCTTGATGCTCTTGGGCCGTCCGACAAACAGCGGAATCACCATGTGGGGAAAGACCACCACATCGCGCAAAGGCAACAGTGGCAGGTCTACGGGCGTGCTGGGCAGGGGGACTTGTCCGGACATATCAGACCTCTAGATGTTTGACAGGCGAAAGCGGGTGCCGCACACCGCTTGCTCTCGCCCTCTCGACGCACGCAATCAGGCCTGCTTGGCCGCTTCGCGGTACACCAGCAGGGGCGGCTTGTTCTCTTCGATGGTGGACTCGTCGACCACCACCTTCTCCACATTGCTCATCCCTGGCAGTTCGAACATGGTGTCGATCAGGGCGTTTTCCAGTATGGAACGCAGGCCCCTGGCACCGGTCTTTCGCACCAGCGCCTTGCGGGCAATCGCCTTGAGGGCAGCGGGCCGCACTTCCAGATCAGCGCCTTCCATCGCAAGTAGCCGCGAAAACTGCTTGACCACCGCGTTTTTGGGTTCGGTGAGGATTTCAACCAGAGCTTCTTCGCTGAGTTCTGCCAGACTGGCAATCACAGGCAGACGGCCGACCAGTTCCGGGATCAGCCCGAACTTGATCAGGTCCTCCGGCTCAATGTCCTTGAAAGCTTCGGTCAGGCTGCGCTGCTGCTTGCTCTTGACCACCGCACCGAAACCCATACCCGACGCCTCGGTGCGGTTCTCGATGATCTTTTCCAGACCCGCGAAGGCGCCGCCACAGATGAACAGGATGTTGGTGGTGTCGACCTGCAGAAAATCCTGGTTGGGGTGTTTGCGGCCACCCTGTGGCGGCACGCTGGCCATGGTGCCTTCGACCAGCTTCAGCAGCGCCTGCTGAACCCCCTCGCCCGAGACGTCGCGCGTGATCGACGGGTTGTCCGACTTGCGCGTGATCTTGTCGATCTCGTCGATGTAAACGATGCCTTGTTGAGCGCGCTCGACATCGTAGTTGCAGCTTTGCAGGAGCTTGGCGACGATGTTCTCGACATCCTCGCCGACGTACCCGGCCTCGGTCAGGGTGGTCGCGTCTGCCATGACGAACGGCACGTTGAGCATGCGGGCCATGGTCTGAGCCAGCAGGGTCTTGCCCGAGCCGGTGGGCCCGATCAACAGGATGTTGCTCTTGGCCAGCTCGACGTCGTCCTTGCGCGCGGACTGCTTGTGCCGCAGACGCTTGTAATGGTTGTAGACCGCGACCGCCAGCGCGCGCTTGGCGGTTTCCTGTCCGATGACGTAGCTGTCGAGATTGGCTTTCAGGTCGGCCGGTGTCGGCAGATCGTCGGACGCCGTCTTGACCGACTCCAGCCCGGGCAACTCGTCACGGATGATGTCGTTGCACAGATCGATGCATTCATCGCAGATGAACACCGACGGACCTGCGATGAGCTTCTTCACCTCATGCTGGCTTTTGCCGCAGAACGAGCAATAGAGTGCCTTTTCGCCGGAAGCGGCTTTTTTGTCGGCCATGGTCTGGAGGTGGTGCTACCTGGTGGAGGAAACGTTGGAAACAATGATAGTTCAAGCCCGCCGGGCCCGAAACCAAGGAAAAGGGCCCCATTCAGGGCGAAATCCGCTGCTGGAAGGGCTCTTGTTCATGATGGTATTGGTCGCGACGGCCGATCAGCCCGCCACCGGACGCTTCTCGATCACCTTGTCAATCAGACCGTACTCAGCCGATTCGGCGGCGCTGAGGTAGTAGTCGCGCTCGGTGTCTCGCTCGATCTTTTCCAGCGGCTGGCCGGTGCGCTCGGCCAGGATCTTGTTGAGCTGCTCGCGGGTCTTGAGGATCTCGCGCGCGTGGATCTCGATCTCGGTCGCCTGGCCTTGCGTGCCACCCAGCGGCTGGTGAATCATGATCTTCGAGTTCGGCAGAGCGAAACGCTTGCCCTTGGCGCCGGCTGCCAGCAGGAAGGCCCCCATGCTGGCGGCCATGCCGGTGCAGAGCGTGGACACGTCCGGCTTGATGAAATTCATGGTGTCGAAAATTGCCATGCCGGCGCTCACCGAGCCCCCCGGGGAGTTGATGTAGAAGGAGATGTCCTTGTCGGGGTTCTCGCTCTCCAGGAACAGCAGTTGCGCCACCACCAGGTTGGCCGACTGGTCGTTCACCGGCCCCACGAGGAAGATCACGCGCTCCTTGAGCAGACGCGAATAGATGTCGTAGGCGCGTTCGCCGCGGCCCGACTGCTCGATCACCATGGGCACCATGCCCAGACCCTGAATGTCCATTGCGCTCATGCGTTTCTCCATATGTGAGTGCGTGAATGTCACTACTGTAACCAACCCGACAAAGCCGCGAGCCGGGCGTCGGTTTTGCCTGAGGCTTGCATATGGCGTGCCCATGACAAAACACAAGGTGGCCCCAAAACAAGAAGGGCGGATCGCTCCGCCCTTCCGATGTCCTGTCACGGCGACGGGCGCCGCGCAGACCCTCAGGCCTGGCCCATCAGTTCGTCGAAACCGACCGCCTTGTCGGTCACCTTGGCCTTGGACAGCACGAACTCGGTGACGTTGTTCTCGATCACCACCGCCTCGACCTCGGCCATCCGGCGGTTATCGCTGGTGTACCAACGCACCACATCGGCCGGCTTCTCGTAGGAGGAGGCCAGCTCTTCGATGTGGGCCTTGATCTGCTCGGGCTTGGCATGCAGCTCATGCGCGCGGACCAGTTCGGCCACCACCAGGCCCAGGCGCACGCGGCGCTCGGCCTGCTCCTGGAACAGCTCGGCGGGGATCGGGGCTTTGTCGGCGTCCTTGATGCCGCGCTGCTTGAGGTCGGCACGGGCACCCTCGACGAGGCGGTCGACCTCGGACTGCACCACCGACTTCGGCAGGTCCAGCTCGGCCTTGGCCACCAGGGCGTCCATCACGGCCTGCTTGTTGCGGGCCTGGACGCGGAACTTGACTTCGCGCTCCAGGTTCTTCTTGATGTCGGCGCGCAGGGCCTCGACCGTGCCATCGGCAATGCCCAGCGACTTCGCCAGCGCCTCGTCCACTTCGGGCAGGTGGGCGGCTTCGATCTTGTTGACCGTCACCAGGAAGTCTGCGGTCTTGCCGGCCACGTCCTTGCCGTGGTAATCGGCCGGGAACGGCAGCGGGAAGGTCTTGGACTCACCCGACTTCATGCCGCGCACGGCGTCTTCAAATTCCTTGAGCATCTGGCCGTCGCCGACGATGAACTGGAAGCCCTCGGCCTTGCCACCCTCAAAGGCTTCGCCGTCGATCTTGCCGGCGAAGTCGATGGTCACGCGGTCGCCGTCGGCCGCGGCCTGGTCGGCGGCGCGCTGGGCGAAGGTGCGGCGCTGCTTGCGCAGGATGTCCAGCGTGCGGTCGATGGCAGCGTCGCTCACCTCGGTACTGACCTTTTCGATCTCGGCGGTCGACAGGTCACCTATCTTCACTTCGGGGTAGACCTCGAACACCGCGTCGAAGGTCAGCTGACCTTCGGGAGCGCCTTCCTTCTCGGTGATCTGGGGCTGACCGGCCACGCGCAGCTTGGCCTCGCCGGCAGCATTGGCGAACGCCTCGCCGACCTTGTCGTTCATGACCTCGTAGTGCACCGAATAGCCATAGCGCTGGGCCACCACGTTCATCGGCACCTTGCCCGGACGGAAGCCGTCCATCTTCACATCGCGGGCCAGGCGCTTGAGGCGCTTGGCCACCTCGTTCTGGATCACGTCGGCCGGCAGCGTCAGGGTGATCTTGCGCTCCAGCTTCTCCAGGGTTTCAACGGTCACGGTCATGGTTATCTCCATTCAGGAAAGCGGTCGACCAGCGAGGCCGGCCGGTGAGGATCTGTCTGTCGGTGCTGTGGTGCGCGGGGGGGGACTCGAACCCCCACACCATTGCTGGCGTCAGGACCTAAACCTGGTGCGTCTACCAATTTCGCCACCCGCGCGCCTGACACGCGGCGCCCACAGGCGCCGCAGGCGACCACCTGGATGCACGGGCGCCGCCGACGGCAACCTTCTATTGTATCCGTGCTCAGGAACCCTTCCGGACCCTGAACCATGCGGCGTACATCGCCGGCAGTGCCAGCAGCGTCAGCACGGTCGCGACGATCAACCCGCCCATGATGGCCACGGCCATCGGACCCCAGAACACGCTGCGGGAGAGCGGGATCATGGCCAGCACGGCCGCCGCCGCGGTCAGCACGATAGGCCGCATGCGGCGCACCGCGGCTTCGACGATGGCGTCCCAGGCCGGCACGCCGCGGGCACGGTCCTGCTCGATCTGGTCGATCAGGATCACCGAATTGCGCTGGATCATGCCCATGAGTGCGATCACGCCCAGCAGCGCCACGAAGCCGAACGGGCGGTTGAGCAGCAGCAGCGCGCCAGCCACCCCGGCCATGCCCAGCGGCCCGGTCAGGAAGACCAGCAGCGAACGGCTGAAGCTCTGCAGCTGCAGCATCAGCAGGGTGAAGGTGATGAAGAGCATGACCGGCATGCCGGCGGCGATCGACGACGAGCCCTTGCTGCTCTCCTCCACAGCGCCCGCCACCTGGACGTGGTAGCCGGTCAGCCCTTTGGCCAGCCAGCCAGCCTCCGCCTTGCGCAGCGCCGGGAGCAGTTCGGCGGTCACGGTGGCGCCCTGCAGACCCTCGACCACATCGCCCTGCACCGTGATCGCGTAGTCCCGGTTCTCGCGCCACATCACGCCCGGCTCCCAGCCGAACACCGGCTTCGCAATCTGCGACAGCGGAATGCTTTTGCCGCTGGCGGTCGGGATGTAGGCGTTGTCCAGGCTGGTGATCGCATCGCGCTCGGAGAGCGGCTGGCGCAGCACGATGTCGATCAGCTTGTCGCCGTCGCGGTACTGGCCGACGGTGCTGCCGCTGAGGATGGTGCGGGTGGCGTTGGCAATCGACTGGCTCGACACACCCAGCGCACGGGCCTTGGTCTGGTCGACCTTCAGACGCAGCGCCTTCACCGACTCATTCCAGTTGTCATTGACGCCGCGCATGCTGGAACTGGCCCGAATGATGCCCTTGACCTCGTCGGCCAGACCACGCAGCACCGCGGGGTCGGTGCCCACCACGCGGAACTGCACCGGGTACGGCACGGGAGGACCGTTGGGCAGCAGCTTCACCCGCCCTCTCACTTCGGGGAACTCGGTGGCCAGCAGCTCGGGCAACGCCTTGCGGATGCGCTCACGGGTCACGAGATCTTCGGGCAGCACGATCATCTGCGACACGTTGGTCTGCGGAAAGATCTGGTCCAGGGGCAGGTAGAAGCGGGGTACGCCCGATCCCACCCAGGTACTGACGCTCAGTACGCCAGGCTCACGGGCCAGGCGGGCCTCGACCCGCCGCGCCACCTCGTCCGTGGCGGCCACGCTGGCGCCTTCGGGCAGCCAGATGTCGACCAGCACCTCGGGCCGAGCGGAGTCGGGAAAGAACTGCTGCTGCACCTTGCCCATGCCCACCATGCCCAGCACGAAGGTGGCAATGGTCAGGCCGATGGTGATCCAGCGGTGCTCGACGCACCAGTTCACCAGCGCCCGGAATCTGACGTAGAAAGGACCGTCGAACACCTCGTGCGCTGGCCCGGTGTGGGCCTTGACCTTGAGCAGCCGCACGCCCAGGTAGGGCACAAACATCACCGCCACCACCCACGAAATGACCAGAGCAATCACGGTGACCGCGAAGATCGCGAAGGTGTATTCGCCGACGGTCGAGTTGGCCAGCCCGATGGGCAGGAAACCAGCCGCCGTGATCAGCGTGCCGGTGAGCATGGGCATCGCGGTCGCGTCCCAGGTGAAGGTGGCCGCCTTCATCATGGAATAGCCCTCTTCCAGCTTGCGCACCATCATCTCGACCGCAATGATCGCGTCGTCCACCAGCAGGCCCAGCGCGATGATCAGCGAGCCCAGCGAGATTTTGTGCAGACCGATGTTCCAGTAGCGCATGGCCAGGAAAGTGATCGCCAGCACCAGCGGAATCGTGATGAGCACCACCAGGCCGGGACGCACGTCCAGCACGTAGCGTCGCAGGCCTGTGCCGCCCTCGCGGCGGTGCAGACCCAGGCTCACGAAGCTGACCGCCAGCACGATCAGCACCGCCTCGATCAGCACCTTGACGAACTCATTGACCGAGCGGCTGACGGCGCTGGGCTGGTCCTGCACCTGCACCAGCTCCATGCCCGCAGGCAGGTGGCTGCGGATGTCGGTCAGCGCGGTTTGAAGGGCCTCACCCAGCGCAATGATGTCGCCGCCCTTGGACATGGAAATGCCCAGCGCGATGCTGTCCATGCCGTTGTGGCGCACCATCACCTGCGGCGGGTCGATGTAGCCTTGGCGGATCTGCGCGATGTCCCCCAGGCGCAGCTGGGTACCGTTGGCGGCGCGAATGGGCATGGCACGCAGTTGCTCCACCGAGCCGAACGCCCCGGCCACGCGCACCTGCACCACGTCGTGCGGGGCCTGCACGGTGCCGGCCGGCTCGACCGCGTTCTGCTGGCCCAGCGCCGCCAGCACCTGCTGCATGTCCAGCCCCAGGGTTGCCAGACGCTGGTGAGAGATCTCGATGAACAGCTTCTCGTCCTGGACGCCGAACAGCTCGACCTTGTTCACGTCCTTCACACGCAGCAGTTTCTGGCGCACCTCGTCGGCGACGCGCTTGCGCTCGGCCGGCGTGAAGCCGTCGCCCTGCAGGGCGTAGATGACGCCGAACACATCACCGAACTCGTCGTTGAAGAACGGCCCGACCACGCCCTGCGGCAAGGTGGCGCGCATGTCGCCCACCTTCTTGCGCGCGGTGTACCAGGTCTGCTGGATTTCCGAAGCCGGCGAGTTGTCTCGCACCTGGAACAGGATCAGCGTCTCGCCCGGCTTGGAATAGCTGCGGATCTTGTCCGCATAGGGCACCTCCTGCAGCGTCTTCTCGATGCGGTCGGCCACCTGTTCGGACACCTGCTGCGCGGTCGCGCCCGGCCAGTAGGCGCGCACCACCATGGCGCGGAAGGTGAACGGAGGGTCCTCGTCCTGCCCGAGCTGAAAGTACGCCGCCACGCCCAGCAGCATCAGCACGATCATCAGGTAGCGGGTGAAGGCCTGGTGGTCCAGCGCCCACTGGGACAGGTTCATGCGCGAGATCCAGGAATCGCGCGCTTCGGAGGTGTTGGGATGGCTCTGGCTCATCGTCCACCTCAGGGCTTGCCGGCCGCGGCGAAGCGGGTGACCTGCTGGCCGGGAGAGAGCACATGCACACCGGCCGCGACGATTTCTTCACCGTCCTTGAGGCCGGACACCACCAGCATCTCGTTGCCGTCGGCGCCGGACACCTCGACGGTCCGCATGTTCACCCGGCTGCTGGCGGGATCGAATACCCAGACAGCCGTGTCCTTGCCGCCTCCGGTCGCCTGGATCAGGGCACTGGTGGGCAAGCGCACCGGCGCGGGGGCGGCCGGAGCAGCGCCGGCGTCGTCGGCGAATGCCACCGACACTGTGGCACCGAGCGCGACGCGGGCATCGGCGGACAGACCGAGCTTGACCTGGAAGGTCCGGGTCAGCGGATCGGCGCTGGCCGCGATCTCGCGCACCTGCGCAGCCAGTGGCTCCAATGCGTCCCGGGCGGAGGTCCACGGCCGCACCTGGGCGGTCTGGCCGACCTTCAGCCGCGACACCCGGTCTTCGGGCACCGCGATCACCGCGTCGCGCGCACCATCGCGCGCCAGCCGAACCACCGGCGTGCCCGCCGCAATCACCTGCCCCACCTCGGCCTCCACCGCCAGCACCACACCAGGACCGTCGGCAACCAGCCGGGCATAGCCCGCCTGATTGCCCTGGACCGCGCCCTGGGCACGGGCCTGGCGCAGCGCCGCCTCGGCCGCGTCGAGTGCGGCCTGCCGGCGCTCGATCTCGGCCCCGCTCACGAAACCCTGGGCCTTCAGGTCGGAGAAGCGCTTGAAGTCGGCGGCGGCCAGATCGCGCTGGGTCTGGGCTGCGACGATCTGGGCCTGCGCGGCCTGCGCCGCGAGCGCCAGATCCTGGGCATCCAGCTGGGCCAGCAACTGCCCGGCCACCACACGCTGACCCACCTCCACGGGCCGCTGCACCAGCTTGCCGCCCACGCGAAAACCCAGACGAGACTCGGTGCGCGCCCGAACCTCACCCGCATACCCGAACTGGGACTGGGCCGCCGAGCGGGACACGGTCATCAGCTTCACCGCCCGAACCGGCTCCTGGGGCGCTTCGGGACGGGAACAGGCGCCCACCAACAGGGCGAACATCAGGACGGGGACATACAGCGGTGTCTTCATGGCAACGGCGGTGTGCGGTGGGGATGGCGGTGGACCGGTCGTCATATTAATGACTGACCGGTTAGTAACCAATTCTAGTGCAATCGGCGTTCCGGTGTCGACGCACAATCCGGCGACTGTGCCTGTCGTACAGACCCGTCTTCGGCCCTTCCCCGTCAACCCCTGCAGCGCCCGCCGCCCATGTCACCGTCCGCCAGCCCAATGACCAGCGAGGTCGGCCACTATGAAAATTTTCCGGTGGCGTCCTGGCTCTGCCCGGCAGCGATCCGCCCCGCGGTGGTGGCCATCTACCACTTCGCGCGAACCGCCGACGACCTCGCCGACGAGGGTCAGGCCTCGGCGTCCGAGCGCCTGGATCAGCTCTTGGCCTACCGGGCCGCGCTGGCCCAGTGCCTGTCGGGCCAGCCGCACGAAGCAGCGCGGTGGCCTCAGGTGTTCGGCCCGCTGGCCCGCGCGATCGAGCACCACCGGCTGCCGGGCGCGCTGCTCCACGACCTGCTCAGCGCTTTCGAGCAGGACGTCCGCCACACCGCCAGCGGCCATGTGTACGCCGACACCGCCGAACTGCTGGCCTATTGCCGCTTGTCGGCCAACCCGGTCGGGCGCCTGCTCCTGCATCTGTACGGCATCCACGACGATGCGTCGCTGCGCCAGAGCGACGCGGTGTGCAGCGCGCTGCAGCTGATCAATTTCTGGCAGGACATCTCGGTGGACCACGCCCGGGGACGGCACTACCTGCCCGCCGATGCGCTGCAGCGCCAAGGGCTGCGGCTGGAAGACTTCTCGGCCGGCGCGGCGCCCGAGGTGCAGGCACGCTGCCAAAAGGTGGTGTGCCGGCTGTGCGAAGAAGCCCGGACGCTGATGCTTGACGGGGCCCCGCTCGCGCGCCGCATTCCCGGCCGGGCCGGCTGGGAACTTCGTCTGGTGGTCCAGGGCGGCATGCGCATCCTGGACAAGATGGCCGCCATCGACCACCGCAGCTGGTTGCAGCGGCCGAGTGTCGGCAAGGCCGACCTGCCGCTGATGCTTTGGCGGGCGCTGACCGGCGCCAACCTCAGCCTGCGTCGGCCGGCAGACTGAAACCGAAACGCGCGCCTTCGCCGGGGCGGGCCGTGGCCCAGACCCTGCCGCCATGGCATTCGACAATGCGCCGCACCAGGGCCAGCCCCACCCCTAGGCCCGGTTCCGGCACGCCCTGTGCGCGCTGGAACAGCCCGAACAGCTCGGCCGCCTTCTCAGGCTCGAACCCCAGGCCGTTGTCGTGCACAAAGTATGCGTGGCCTCCCGGCACGGCTTCGTAACAAACCTCGATGCAGGGCTGGTCATGGCTGAGGGCGTGGCGCAGCGCGTTGTCCAGCAACTCTTCCCAGACGCGGCGCAGCAGCGCCGCGTCGGCGCGTGCGGGCGGCAGCCCCGGCGCCAACACACACGACACCACGGGGCCGCGCTGGCCCAGCTGCAGGTCGCGGAGCACCACCTGCACCATCTGGCCCACGTCCACACGGACCGGATGAAGGTCCGCCGCCTGCAGCCGCGCCAGCGCCGAGACGGACTCCATCAGGTGTTGCAAGCGCCGGGTGGAGTCCATGACCTTGTGCGACAGCCTCGTGACCTGGCCCGGCTGGCCGGCATAAACGGGATCGCCCAAGAGCTGTGCGTAGCTCGCCACGTGTCGCAGCGAGGTGCGCAGGTCGTGGGCAAGCGCGTGGGAAATGTCGCGCAGCGTCTGCTCGGCCGAGGCCAGCCGGGCGGCGATGGATGGGTCGCCTACGGTGCCGGTGCCCGACGGCGATGCCGGGTCCGACCGCAGCGCGAGCGGGTGGTGGAAATCTCTGGACGAAGTCATCACAGGAATGCGGCGTCTGAACGAAGGCAAAAGAACTGCACCGAGGCGAGCCCTGGACACTAACCGCTGTCCGCTTGCCAACCTTTGCTTTCATGCAACTGGGCTCCGGGCCGGGCGCCTTTATTTGGTGCAAATGTGACGGCGCTCGCAGTTCCCTGCGCCGCCCCTGGAACCTCTGTGGCAAACCCCGAAGACTGATCCGGCCCCGAAGTCCTGTGGACCTCAAGCCCGGGAGGGGCGCGCCGATGAATCAGAAACGGCGCGTCAAGAACCAAGCCACGCGACGGCCACCGCCCACCGCCCGATCCATGCCGCCCTCTGAAGCTCTTTCCGCCGTTCCCCCGCCCCGATGCCTGGCCTGCGCGGCGCGCATGAGCTGCCTGATCGGCCAGATGCCGCGCCCGCAGCAGGACCGTCTGGGTGCGCTGATCCGGGAGCAGCGGTTTCGCAAAGGTGAAGTCCTGCAGGCCGAAGCCGCAGACGCCGAGGTGGTGCGCACCATCAAGCTCGGCACCGTGATGCTCACCCGCTCGGGCCCGGACCAGGTGCTGCGCCCGGTGGCGCTGGTCGGGCGCGGGCATCTCCTGGGACTGATGGGCCTGCTGGGCCAGAACACCCAGGTCGGTGCGCAGGCGCTTTCACCGGGACGAATCTGCGACGTGCCGGTCGCGGCCATGCGCAGCGCCCTGTGCAAGGACCCCGCACTCCAGGACATGCTGAACCTGCAGATCGGCGCAACCATCGCCCGGCTGGCCGACTGGGGCCAGACGATGCGACTGCGCGGCCTGCACCGCCAGCTGGTGGCCACGCTGCTCCTGCTGGCGCACGAACAGGGCACACGCATGGTCCGCATTCCCAGCCACATCGCCCTCTCCGAGCTGCTCAGGACCACGCGCGAGTCGGTCGCCCGCACGCTGCGGCAGCTGGAAGACCAGGGCCACCTGCAGCGCAACGACCGCTGGCACGTGACATTGGCGCCTGGTCACGATCGCGTGTTCACCGAGGGTTAAAGGTCGCGACCAGGCCTTCTTTGTCAGACCTTCTTCGAATAGGCGCTGCACCAGCCACCCGTGGCCACCGCCTTGCCCGGAAAAATGCCGCAGGGACCTGAGGGCGCATCGGGCTTGCCGGTGTAGAGCGCGCAGTTGCCGCACTTCTGGGTGGCTGCGTGCTTGGGGAATTTCTTCCCGTCGGCCTTGTTGGTGTCCGCGACATAGCCCAGGGCCACGGGCTGGGCGTCTTTCTCGTTGACCATGGGCAAGGTCTGGGCCTGCGCCGTGACGGCGGACAGGAGGGCCGACCCGGCGGCCACCTGGAGCATGAACACGCGACGACTGGAATTCTTCATGGATACCTCGTGGGGTGGTGTGCGAAATCGCGTTCGCAGCGTAGACACGAGGACTGAAGATCGACTTAACGCACAAATCACTTGGCAACGGCCGGCAGCAACAGCGAGCGCAGGCTCGCCGCGTCGCCGTTGAACACGTTGCCATCGATCGGCGCCTGCACGCCCGGGGTCAGCCAGGTTTCGGTGTACTGCCACAAGGTCCAGGTGGACCAGCCCTCGGGTACCGTCGGCGCGGACACCCCGTACTGGGCGACCCACAGCGGACGCCCCGGGAAGTGCTGGCGCATTGCGTGGTTCCAGAAGTTGGGGCCGGTGTAGATGATGGCTGGCCGGCCATAGTGCGCCTCCAGCGCGGCCAGGAAGGCAGCGAACTGGGTGTGCAGGTCACCGTCGACCGGCGCCTTGATACGCTCGATGTCCACCACCGGGGGCATGTCGCCGGGTTGCAGCTCCACATTTCGAATGAACCAGGCCGCCTGCGCAGCGCCGTCGTCGTTGGTCTCATAGAAGTGGTAGCCACCGCGCAGCAGGCCGGCCTGCTTCGCGGCGCGGAAGCTGTCGGCAAATGCGGGGTCCAGGTAGTCCAGGCCGTCCGTCGCCTTGATGAAGACGAAGTGCACGCCGCTCGCCCGCAGCGCAGCCCAGTCGACGGCCATGTTGTGGTGCGAGGTGTCCACTCCCCGCGGCTGCTCGACCGGCGTTGCCGCGCCGGCCATGCCCGCGCCCCAACAGACCAGCAGGAGGCCACATTGGGCGAGGAAACGGCGAACGGAGGGGAGAAACAGGTGTGTGGGCAGCATGCCCCGAAGTATCGGGTCTTGCCAGTGCATCTTTAAATGGGGCGGAAGCGGCTGCGTACACTTGGCCCCCACACCATGCCCATGAACCCGCAAGACTACGCCCAGCAGAAGGCCGCAGCCTCCGGCAGCAGCTTCTATTACGCCTTCCTGTTCCTGCCGCCCGAGCGCCGCGCCGCCATCACGGCCTTCTACGCCTTCTGCCGCGAGGTCGACGATGTCGTCGACGAGGTCAGCGACCTGGGCGTGGCGCAGGCCAAGCTGGCCTGGTGGCGCCAGCAGGTGGCACAGGCTTTTGCGTCCCGCGCCGACCACCCCGCCCTGCAGGCCCTGATGCCGCACACCGCCACCTTCGGCATCGAAGCCCGACACCTTCTGGCCGTGATCGACGGCTGCCAGATGGACCTGGACCAGAGCCGCTACCTCGACTTCGCGAACCTGCAGCAGTACTGCCACCTGGTGGCCGGCATCGTGGGCGAGGTGGCGGCACGCATCTTCGGCCAGACCGACCCGCGCACCACCGACTACGCGCACAAGCTCGGCCTGGCCTTCCAGCTGACCAACATCGTGCGCGACGTGGGTGAGGACGCGGCGCGCGGCCGCATCTACCTGCCGGTCAACGAGCTGCAGCGCTTCGATGTGAAGGCCCACGAGCTGATCAAGCGCGGTGCCGCCCCCGGTATGGACACCGCGGACTTCCACCGGCGCTTCCGCGAGCTGATGCGCTTCCAGTGCGAGCGCGCGCTCAAGACCTACGACGAGGCGCTGGGCTTGCTGCCCGAGTCCGACCGCCGCGCCCAGAAACCGGGCCTGATGATGGCCAGCATCTACCGCACCCTGTTGCAGGAGATCGCCGCCGACCCCGTGCTGGTGCTGACGCAGCGCGTGAGCCTGACCCCGCTGCGCAAGTTCTGGCTGGCGTGGAAAGTCCAGGCGCTGGGAAGACTGTGAAGATCGGCATCGTCGGCGCCGGCTGGGCGGGTCTGGCCGCCGCTGTCGAGGCCATGGCGCTCGGCGCCGACGTCACCCTCTTCGAAGCCACCCGCGCGCCCGGCGGCCGCGCGCGCGCCCTGCCCGCCCACAGGCCCGACGGCGTGCCGCTGCGGCTGGACAACGGACAACACATCCTGATCGGCGCCTACCGCGAAACCCTGGGGCTGATGCAGCGCCTGGGCGTGGCGCCGGAACAGTCCCTGCTCGGCACACCCCTGTCCCTGCCCTACCCCGATGGCAGCGGCCTGCAGACGCCGGCCTGGGCCGCGCGCTGGCCGGCGCCGCTGGACGCGGTGGCGGCGATCCTCACCGCTCGCGGCTGGCGCGGGTCCGAACGCCTGGCGCTGGTCCGCGCCTCGCTGGCCTGGCAGCGCTCGGGTTTTGTCTGCGCGCCTGCGCTCACGGTGGGCGAGCTGTGCCGCGCCCTGCCCGGGCGGGTGATGGACGAACTGATCGAGCCGCTGTGCGTCTCGGCGCTCAACCTGCCCGCGACGCAGGCCAGCGCCCAGGTGTTCCTGACCGTCATGCGCGATGCGCTCTTCGGTCAGGGCTTCGGGCGCTGGTCGGCCTCGGCCCTGTTGCTGCCGCGCGAGGACCTGGGCGCGCTGCTGCCCGATGCCGCCTGCCGCCGTCTCGGCGCGCGGGTGCGGCTGGGCACGCGGGTCGCGATGCTCACAGAGCAAGGTCCCGGCTGGACGCTGGCGGGCGACGGCTGGTCGGAAAACTTCGACCGGGTGATCTGGGCCACCGCGGCCAGCCCGGCCGCCTCGGCCATCGGCGCGACCACCGAGGCGAACCCCAGCGACGCCGCGCGGCGCGACTGGGCGGCTCAAACCCGCCAGCTGGACTTCACCGCCATCACCACCGTCTACGCCTGGGCGCCTGGCGTCCGCCTTTCCGCGCCGATGGTCGCGCTGCGCAGCGGCCCCGGCGCGCCGGCGCAGTTTGCTTTCGACCGCGGCCAGCTGCGCCCGAACGATGCGTCCGCCCAGGGGGTGCTGGCCTTCGTGATCAGCGCCAGCGAAGGCGAACGCGACGAATTGCAGCAACGGGTGCTGGCACAGGCTGCCCAACAGCTGGGGCTGCGGAATCTGCAAGCCATCCAGACGGTGGTGGAAAAACGCGCCACCTTCGCCTGCACGCCCGCGCTGCAGCGCCCGGCCATCGCCATAGCGCCGGGGCTCTTGGCGGCGGGCGACTACGTCGACGGCCCCTACCCGGCCACGATCGAAGGTGCGGTGCGCAGCGGTCTGGCGGCGGCGCGGCTGGCCTGCGCGGCCTGACCTGAGGTCGCCTCAGCGGTCCAGCGCCTGCGCCGCGTGAAACGCCGGCCGGCGCACACAGGCCTTGACCCAGTCGCGCGTCAGCGGGTGGGCGTCCATCAGCCCGCGCGCCGGCCGCAGCCACTGCAGCACGCTGGCCACGCACAGGTCGGCCACGGTGAAACGGTCGGCGGCCAAGTGGGCCTCGCCCCGCGCCTGCTGGCGCGCCAGATGCTGCTCCATCACGCGCAGCGGCACCGCCAGCCGGCGCTCGGCGGCGTCGGCCAGCTCGGGCTTGCGCCGCCCCTCGGGCATCACCACGCGGTGCATCAGCACGCTCAGCGCATCCGCCTCGCACTCGCCCATCACCCAGAAGCTCCAGCGCAGCGCCTCGGCGTCCTCGCGCGGCGTGGCCGGCGTGATCGACACGCCGTCGGCGGCGCCGTGGTGGCGCGCGACGTAGAGCGCACAAGCCATGCTCTCCCACACCACCACCTCGCCCTCCGGCCGCGCGTCCACCACCACCGGGATGTGGCCGTTGGGGTTGAGCGCCAGGAACTCGGGCGTGCGTGTCGCACCGCCCTGGTAGGGCGTGGGCACGTGCTGGAAGTCGAGGCCCAACTCGGTCGCCGCCCACAGCGGCCGCAGCGCGCGCGAAGCCGCAATCCCGTGGATGCTCAGCGTCAAGCGCCCGCCCCCAGCGCACGGCACAGCGCGTGCAGGTCGCTCACCGTGAGGTGCGGCACCAGCGGCGCGTGGCCCCAGGCGTGGCCGGCGCGGTTCACCCAGGCCAGCTGCATGCCGGCGTTCAGCGCGCCCACGCCGTCCAGGTGCGCGTCGTCGCCGATGTGCAGCACCTCGTGCGGCGCCACGCCCGCGGCCCCGGCGGCGGCGTGGAAGATGCGCGGGTCGGGCTTGCCGACACCGAACTCCTTCGCGCTCACCGACGCACGGAAGTGCGCACCGATGCCCACGCGGTGCACGTCGGCGTTGCCGTTGGACAGCGCCACCACCGGAAAGCGCGCGCTCAGAAAGGCGAGCATCGGCAGCGCGTCGTCGAACAGGTCCACGCGCTGACGCTCGGCAAAAAACACCTCGAAAGCCGGCTCGGCCAGAGCGGGGTCGTCGCCACCGCGCCGCAGCACCCGGCGGATCGCCTCCAGCCGCAGCGCCGTCATGTCGTGCGCCAGGTCGGGCCGCTCGGCGTTCAGTCGCTCGCGCACCTCGCGCAGCACCGCGCGGTCGCGGCACAGGGCGCCCGTGGCCGGCGCGTTCGCTTCCAGCCAGTCCTGCAGCACCCGCTCGGCGCGTTCGATGGTAGGCCAGATCGGCCAGAGCGTGTCGTCCAGATCGAGCGTGATGGCGCGGATGCGGCCGAGGTCCAGACCCCGGTCAGATGTGTGATGTTGCGGGTGCTCGGGGGTCTTCATGGCTGCGGGAGAATAGCGCATGCCCTTCCAGACCGAACCCGCTTTCAAGCATGGCCAGGCGCCGCGCACGGCCATCGTGCTCGCCAACCTCGGCACCCCCGACGAACCCACCGCACCGGCCCTGCGCCGCTACCTTGCGGAGTTCCTGGGCGACCCCCGCGTGGTGGAGATTCCGCGCGCGGTGTGGATGCTGATCCTGCACGGCATCATCCTGCGTGTGCGGCCCAAGAAGTCGGCCGCCAAGTACGCCAGCATCTGGACGCCCGAAGGCTCGCCGCTGAAGGTCTGGACCGAGAAGCAGGCCACGCTGCTGCGCGGCTACCTCGGCGAACGCGGCCACCAGGTCACCGTGCGCTACGCCATGCGCTACGGCAATCCGTCGATCCCGTCCGTGCTGGACGAACTGAAGGCCCAGGGTGTGACCCGCGTGCTGGTGCTCTCGGCCTACCCGCAATACAGCGGCACCACCACCGCCAGCGTGATCGACGCCGTCTCCACCTGGAGCCAGAAGATCCGCCACATCCCCGAACTGCGCTTCGTCAACCGCTACCACGACGACCTCGGCTACATCGACGCGCTGCACCGCAAGGTCCGCGCGCACTGGATGCACCACGGCCAGGGCGACCACCTGGTGATGAGCTTCCACGGCGTGCCCGAACGCACCCTGCACCTGGGCGACCCCTACCACTGCGAATGCCTGAAGACCGCGCGCATGCTGGCCGAGAAGCTGGGCCTCGCCAAGGACGACTACACCGTCACCTTTCAGTCGCGCTTCGGCAAGGCCAAGTGGCTGGAGCCCTACACCGAGCCGACCCTTGTCGCCCTGGCGCAGAAGGGCCTTAAGAGCGTCGACGTGGTCTGCCCCGGCTTCACCAGCGACTGCCTGGAAACGCTGGAAGAAATCCGCATGGAAGCGCAGGAAGCCTTCAAACACGCGGGAGGCCAGCGCTTCGAATACATCGAGTGTCTGAACGACAGCCCGGACTGGATTCGCGCGCTGGCCGATCTGGCTGAGCGGCATCTGCAGGGCTGGCCGACGAAGCAAGCGGACGATCCGATGCAGTTGGCGGCGAGCCGGGAGCGGGCGTTGGCCAGGGGGGCGAAGGATTGACGAAACGTCAAACACTTCGTCTCTATAGGGTGCAACGCAGCAGGGCCGAGAACGTTGGGAGGCGCTGCCATACTGTCTCTCACTTACGGAAAACTGCCGAATCAGAACACCCGATGCCCCATGGCTGCCATTCCCGCATCACTTAGAAACCGGCTCAAACTGCGGCAATTGGCATTGCTGGCGGAACTGCAAGCGGCCGGCAGCCTGCACAAGGCGGCCGATCAGCTCGGAATGAGCCAGCCAGCAGCAACCCGGCTGATCCAGGAGCTGGAATCGCTGATGGATGCGGCTTTGTTTGAGCGCACGAGTCGGGGCATGGTGCCGACCGACATGGGCCGCCTTCTGATGCGCCACGCGTCCATGGTGCTGGTCGGTCTGGACCACGTCTACCAGGAAGCCTTGAACTTGCGCAGCGGCAACGCAGGCGTGCTGAGTGTGGGCATGTTTCCGGGCGCACCATCCCAACTCCTGACCGACGCCATCGTGCGCCTCAAGGCGGACAGCCCGCTCATGGAGGTCCGGCTGTTCGAAGGCACGAACGAGGTATTGCTGTCGGACCTTCGCGAAGGGCGACTTGACCTGGTGCTGGGCCGCGCGCCATCCATGGAAACCAAAGGGGCTTTTGCCTTTGAGCGTCTCTACACCGAGCGCTTTTCGGTCGTCTGCGGTGCCCACCATCGGGTGTCGGAGTCCATGATCAAGGACCTGGCCTCGCTTGTGGACCTGCCCTGGGTTCTCCCGTTCCCCAGCGCAACACTGCGGCGCAACCTGGAAGCGTTGTTCCTCAGCGAATGCGGGCGCTTGCCACACGACATCGTCGAAGCCGTGGCCCCGACGCTGGTCGTGCCGTTGATCACGGGCAGCCTTCGCCTCGCCGCGATGCCGCAATGGGTGGCGCGCGACCATGGGGTGGGTGCCCGATTGCGAGTCCTCATCAGCCAGCTCCCGCATGTCACAGGCCCGATCGGCGTGATCACACGCTCGGGCGAAGCGGTGTCGAGTCAGGCACGGAGGCTGGTGGAGGAGCTTCGTCAGGTCCGGGACACATTCACCGCCACGCAGGGCGATGCTGATACCGGATCGCCCGTATCGAAACTTTGATTACGCACATGCTCTGCGCTTGACTAAAGTCAATTGGGCGGAAGGACATTTCCTTCACCGACCGTGCAGGAACCATGACGGACATCGAAACGCAGATCGAGCAGTTGCTGGGCGAACACTCGCTGGTCACGGAGCCCGCCGCCAGGGAGCGGTATGAAACGGACTGGCTTCGGGCGAGTGCTGGTCGCGCACAGGCCATCGTACGGCCCAGAGACACGGCCGAGGTCGCGCAGTGCGTCGCCTGGTGTGCGGCCAACGGCGTTGGCGTTGTCCCTCAGGGCGGGCATACCGGTCTGGCCGGTGGCGCCACGCCCAGCCCGGGTGCCTCCCAGATCGTGCTGAGCCTGGAACGGCTCGTCAGGGTGCGCGAGGTCGACACCGTGTCCAACACGATCACGGTCGAGGCGGGTGCGATCCTCCAACAGGTGCAAGCCACCGCACAGGCCCACGACCGTCTGTTCCCGCTGAGCCTGGGTGCCGAAGGGTCCTGCCAGATTGGCGGCTGCATTTCGACCAATGCCGGTGGCACGGCGGTGCTTCGCTACGGCAACATGCGCGATCTGGTCCTGGGTGTTGAAGCCGTGCTTCCCGATGGCCGTGTATGGAGCGGGCTCAAATCGCTGCGCAAGGACAACGCGGGGTTCGACCTGAAGCAGCTGTTCATCGGCACGGAAGGCACACTGGGGTGTCGTGACTGCGGCCACGCTGCGGTTGTTTCCCAGACCGCAGCAACGGCTGGTAGCCCTTCTGAGCACGGCAGACGCCCGGTCGATGCTCCAGCTCTTCGTGAGGGTGCGCGACCGTTTCGACACCGAGCTGACCGCGTTCGAATTCATGTCTGCCGAGGCGGTGACGATGGCCTGTCAGCACCTCCAGAAGACACATCCGCTGCCCGATGCGACCGGGTGCTGCGTTCTGCTCGAACTGGCGTCCCTTCAACCCGGCGAGACCCTGAACGACGCCCTGCTGGACTGCCTGGAAAAAGCCTCCGAAGACGGACTGGTGGACGAAGCGGCCATGGCCACCAGCCAGCGTCAGGCCGATCTTTTCTGGTCGGTGCGGGAAAGTGTCCCCGTGGCCATGCTGCAAAACTTTCCTCGGTGCTCACCCCATGACATTTCGGTGCCGATTTCAAAGATTCCGGACTTCATCGACCAAATGCAGACCATGACGGCCTCCCGCTGGCCACAACTTGAATCCCTGGTGTTCGGTCATGTCGGCGACGGCAACCTGCACTGGAATTTTCTTGCGCAAGAGGCCCTGGCTCCATCGCAATTCGCAGAGCTCGCCAGTGAGGCCACTTTGTGTCTCTATGAACACACCGTCGCCTACGGTGGCTCCATCAGCGCGGAGCACGGCATCGGCCTGCACAAGAAAGCGCTTCTTGAGCGGTTTGCGCCCGAAGGACAGCTCCGGCTCATGCGCGCGCTCAAAGGAGCTCTTGACGGTTCAGGGGTGATGAATCCCGGAAAGATCTTCTAGTCAGTGTCCGAACCATGTCCCCGCCCATTGCCCCCCTGAAAGGACCCCCCATGTTTTCCTCTCGGCCCGTTTCTCGACGTGTTGTTGGCTCACTGCTCGGTTGCGCGGCACTGGTGCCCCTGCTTGCCCACGCCCAGACATCCGACAAGTTCCCGTCCAGTGCGGTGACCATCGTCGTGCCGTTCCCGGCCGGTGGTTCGACCGATTTCGTGGCACGCGCCGTGGCGCGGTCTCTGGCGGACAGCTGGAAGGTTCCGGTGGTGGTGGAAAACAAAGTAGGAGCCGGAGGCAACATCGGCACCGACTTTGTGGCGCGTGCACCGGCCAATGGTTTGACGATTCTGCTGGGGGCTGTGTCATCCGTGACCAATCCGGCGCTGTACAAGACACCGCCTCACATCCCTCGACAGCTGGTGCCGGTCGGAGTTGGCGTGAACGCCCAGTTGGTGACGATTGCGCGCAACGACCTGAATGCGAAGGACCTGCCCTCGCTGGTGGCATTGTCCAACACCCAGTCGGGCGGACTGAACGCTGCGTCGGCCGGCGCAGGCACCTTGTCCCATCTGGGTCTGGAGTTGCTGGAAGCCAGCCACAAGGCAAGGATCAATCACGTACCCTACAAAGGCTCAGCACCGGCACTCACCGATGTGGCTGGCGGTCAGGTGGACATCATGATCGACACGATCACTTCAGCGGCGCCCATGATCGCTTCGGGCAAGGTCAAGCCGATCGCAGTGCACTCCCTGCAGAGAAGCCCTTCGCTGCCCGGCGTGCCGAGTTACGAAGAACAGGGCTTTCAGGGCATGACTTTCGGTGCCTGGAACATGTTCATGGTGCCGGCGGATACCCCCGCAGACCGCGTGGCGGTGATCCACGATGCAATGTCGAAGGCGGTCCAGGAGCCTTCGTTGGTGAAGTCCTTTTCGGACCGCGGTCTTGAGGTGATCCAGCTGTCTCCGGCGGCCGGCCTGGAGTTCATCCGCCGCGATGCCCAGCGCTGGGAAAAGATCATCAAAGACAAGAACATTTCCCTGTGACGGCGCCCGCGCCGCCCTTGCCTCGCCCTTCTCAATATCCAGACCATGTCCTCTTCTCATTCCCCTCAGGGCACTGAAAACCCGAAGAAAAAGCGCCCCAACGTTCTGGTGATACTTGCCGACGACATGGGCTACGGCGACCTGTCTGCCTACGGCAGCCAGCTTGTGGAGACGGTACACATCGACAGCATCGGTAGAGACGGGGTACGTTTCACCGACGGCTACTCCAGCGCACCGCTGTGCAGCCCGTCCCGCGCAGGGCTGGTGACGGGGCGTTACCAGCAGCGTTTCGGGTTTGAGCAGCAGGTGTCATCCGGCGCCTGGCCGGAACGACGCGAGGTGCGTGAAGACGATGGCAGCCTCGCCCCCCTGCAGGGTGAGGCTGAGTTTCTGCGCCGAGGCATCCCCTTGTCGGAGAAAAACGTCGGCGAGCTTTTCCATTCGGCCGGCTACCGCACGGCCGTGATCGGCAAATGGCACCTGGGGCACGGGCCCGACTTCCTGCCGCACCGGCGAGGCTTTGATCATTCCGTGGTGTTCTACGGCAACACCAGCCTTCAGTCCACCAAGCCCGACGACCCGGACATGGTCAGCCTCAAGGTGGATTTCCACGACGAGACCGCCGACACAGCCTGGACGCGTGAGGGGCTCAACGAAATCCGGCACAACGGCGAGATCGTGAAAGTCGATCAGTACCTGATGTTCTACTTCAGGGATCAGGTGGTTGACTTCATCGGGCGCCAAAAAGACAGCGAACAACCCTTTTTCCTGTACTTCGCAATGAACTCGCCGGTGCCGCCCCTGCAGGTACCCAAAAGCTACTTTGAGGCGCTCCGCTCCAGCATCCCCAACATCGCTCAGCGCGGGTACAACGCCCTGCTGAAGGCGCAGGACGACGCGGTGGGCGCTGTGCTGAACGCGTTGAAGACCTGCGGTCTGGAGGAGGACACCCTCGTGGTGTTCGTGAGCGACAACGGAACAGCGCTGAGCCGGCCAGGCAGCAACGCGCCGTTCTCAGGGGGCAAGTACTCCACCATGGAAGGCGGCATCCGCATGCCCTACATGATGAAGTGGCCGGGACAGATCCCCGCGGGGATGCTGTTCTCAAAACCCGTGAGCACCCTCGACATCCTGCCCACGGCAGCGGCGGCCTGCGGAGTATCGACAGCCGCAGCAAAGCCTCTGGACGGCGTCAATCTGCTGCCCTATCTGAGGGGGGAAAGCGCGGGCGAGCCCCATGAGGCGCTTTACTGGAAGCTGGCCGCCTACTCGGCGGTTCGGGTGGGCAAATGGAAGCTCTATCTCGAGCCCAGAAACGGGGTGGCACGGCTCTTTGATCTGGAGGCCGACCCCGCCGAACGCCACGACCTGTCGGCGGCCGAACCGCAGATATTCGCCGAATTGAATGCACGCTATACAGCCTGGGAGAGCTCTCTGCCCCCCAGGGCCTGGACCAACATATCACCCACCTTCAAGAAATAGGCGACCGACAAGCATGCCCCAGACAGTAGACGCTTCGTCAAGCCCCGGCAACACGACCCAATTGGACGCGGCAACACCTCGCATGCGGCTTGTGCCAGGAGGCGTCTTCACCATGGGCAGCGACAACTTCTATCCTGAAGAACGACCGTCCCGTCGAGTGAGCGTCGATGCCTTCCTCATGGACGAAACCCCGGTGACCAATGCCGCGTTTGCCGCCTTCGTCGCGGCCACAGGTCATGTGACGGTGGCCGAGAAGCCCCTGCCACTGGAAGACTACCCCGGGCATCCGTCAGCGCTGGCAATCGCCGGATCGGCAGTGTTCGATACCGAAGAGGGCCACGGGAGTTTTTCCCAGACACCTTGGTGGCAGTTTCGTGCAGGGGCGTGCTGGCGCCATCCCCAGGGACCGGGAAGCGACCTCAGCGGTCTTGAACTCCACCCTGTGGTCCACGTCGCGTACACCGACGCCGCCGCGTACGCAGAATGGGTCGGCAAGTCACTGCCCACTGAGGCCGAATGGGAGTTTGCGGCTCGCAGCGGACTGGTGGGGAGCGACTATGCCTGGGGGGACGAGCTCGCGCCAGGCGGAGCCATGCTGGCCAACTACTGGCAGGGGGAGTTTCCCCACCACAACTCCTGCGTCGACGGCTGGTTTCGGACCTCTCCGGTCGGCAGCTTTCCCGCCAACGCCTATGGTCTCGTGGACCTGATTGGCAACGTGTGGGAGTGGACCGAGGATTGGTGGTCGATGCCTGTCGTGGCGCAGACGGGATCTCCGCACTGTTGTTCCAAACACAACCCCAGGGGTGGACGGGAGTTCGAGAGCCTGGATCCCATGCATGCGTCCCGCGTTCCACGCAAGGTGATCAAGGGAGGCTCCTACCTTTGCGCTGAAAATCATTGCCGCCGGTACAGGCCCGCGGCCCGACACGCACAGGCCATCGACTCGCCGACCGGCCATCTGGGTTTCCGCTGCGTGGTGCGTCTTTAGTTGAGAAGTGCATCAAAGACTGACTTGGCGCCCAGGGGTTCACGGTCCCACGCGCGCTGGCTCGCGGCGCGCACGTAGGCCTTGGGGTCGTCGGCACCGACCACGAATTTGTCGGGTTCGATGCCCGCGGCCTGGGCCACCAGCTGGCCACCCGGCGACAGCGCAATGGCCTTGAGGTGGTCAAAGGCGTGGCGCACGAAATCCACCGCGGCGGCCTCTTTGGCGAGCACCGCGCCGGCCTCTTCGGAGAGCAGCAGCACCACGGCGTCGAACAGCACCGAGGGCAGACCGGCCAGCTGCCCGTGGGCCGGCTGGTGGCGGCGGTTGGACAGGCGCGCGCCTCCGACGCCCACACAGCGGCCCTTGAGCGTGTCCAGCCATTTGCCGGTGGTCTACAGCGCGGGGGATGGCGGCAGGTCCTGCGCCTTCGCTGCCGCGGGTAGCGCATCGGGCAGGGGCGAGAAGTTCAGGCCGGCGGCGACCCGTTTGGCGAGATCTTCGTCGATGTGGCGCAGGTGACCGACGATGCGCTCGCGGATCAGCGGCACCTTCACCTTCGACAGCTCGAACACGACGGCGGCGATCAGGTGGGCCTGCTGCAGCGGGGTCTGGCTGCGGAAATCAGACGGGGCTGCGAGTAGTGGTCGCTAAAAGAGGCTGCCCGCTGGCGCCCCCGCGCCAGCACTTCACCCGGATGGGCGCTGGCCGACTCGAAGCCGGCGGCGGACGCACGCGGGGCGCAGCGGGGTCGGGCGTATTAGGTTCGTAGGCCACCTGGCCCTTGTGCTGGCGGGTCTGCGCGAAGCCGTCCCGCTGAAAGTTGGCCATCGGACAGCGCGGGCGGTTGATCGGCAACTGCTGGAAGTTGGGCCCGCCCAGCCGGTGCAGCTGTGTGTCGAGGTAAGAGAACAGACGCCCCTG
Organism: Hydrogenophaga pseudoflava; assembly: GCF_031020795.1. Lineage (GTDB taxonomy): Bacteria > Pseudomonadota > Gammaproteobacteria > Burkholderiales > Burkholderiaceae_C > Hydrogenophaga > Hydrogenophaga pseudoflava_A. Next base: position 324,630 of record NZ_JAVHJP010000002.1, on the reverse strand, counting down.
CAGCAGGGGGTCGTTGCAGAAGTCCATGCCCGGCACGATGCGCATCGGGCTGAAGGCCGCCATCTCGTTTTCTTCGAAGAAGTTGTCCGGGTTGCGGTCCAGTGTCATGTGGCCGATGACCTGCAGCAGAAGGTGTCGTGGGCGCTGGCGGCCGTGGGCACGCCGCTGTCGGGCTCGGGTTTGACGGCGCGGACCAGGTCAGGGAACTTCATCGCGTCCTGGATAAAGAACACCGGCATGTTGTTGCCCACCAGATCCCAGTTGCCTTCCTCGGTGTAGAGTTGGTGGTCAGCACCGCGCCGCCCTTGGCCCCTCGCTGCTGCACCTCGCCGCCCTGCCCCCTGCTGCTCAAGGCCAGACTGTCCTCGCAGGAAGTCGCGTTCGTGGGCTTTTTTTTGGTCACCAAGATTCCTTCCTGGTTGGTGGTTTGAGGAAGGAAAAAAATAACGTTTAGTGATTCATTCGGTCCAGTCAATAAGCTTTTTGCAACCCCTAAGAATCCGTTCTGTGACTGACGGTGCGAGGTTCTGTGCTATCAATCGGATAACGTTCCTATCAATAACCAAACACCCCGACATGAGGTCGGGGTGCCGCTGGCGCGGGCGGTGTCAGACCGCGCTTTTGAGGAACTGGCTGACGATGTTCATCTGCTCCGGCACATTCAACGCCGGCGCGTGCCCACACCCGGCAATCGTCACCACCAGCGCCCGCGGTCCGCGGTCGCGCATCTGTTCTGCGGTGTCGGCCAGCAGCAGGTCGGACTCCGCGCCGCGCAGGCACAGCACCGGGATGTCGATGCGGTCGTATTCGGCCCAGCGGTCGTAGTCGCCCGGGTGTTCGGTGAACTGCATCACCATGGCCGGGTCGTAGTGCGGCGTGACGCGGCCATCGGGCAGGCGGCGCACCGAGCTTTCGGTCAGCAGCGTCCACTGCGCGTCGCTGAGCCAGCCGTAGGGCTTGTAGACGGTGCGGAAGTACTGCTCCAGCTCGCTCACCGTGGCAAAGCTGGCCGGGTTGCCGGCGTAGCTGCGGATGCGTTCGATGGCGGCGTCGGCGAGCTTGGGGCCGTTGTCGTTGAGCACCAGGCGCAGGATGCGGCCGCGCAGCAGGCCGTCGGCGGCCACCATGCCGATGGCGCCGCCCATGGAGGTGCCGACCCAGTGGAACTGGTCCAACGCGAGTTGGTCGACCAGCGAGCGCGCGAGCTTGGCGTAGAAGGCCAGGCAGTACTCGGCCTTGGGCTCGGGGCTCCATTGCGAGAGGCCGCGGCCGATGGTGTCGGGGCAGATCACGCGGTAGCCGAGCGCGCTCAGGTGCGCGGCCAGCGGGTCCATGTCGCGGCCGGTGCGGGCCAGGCCGTGCCAGGCGATGACGGTGCCGTGGTCGGTGGTGCCGGGCGTGCGCGCCCAGTCCATGAAGTGGATTTCGCGGCCCTCGCAGTTGAGGTAGCGCGACTGGGGCACAACAGCGTGGTCGTTCATTTCATGCCTTTCAGCCGTGCGAGCACGGCGCGTTCGCGCAGCTTGCCGACGATGCCGGTGGGGAAGTAATAGACCGAGAGCACGAACAACAGGCCCAGCCAGAGCAGCCAGCGGTCGGGCGTGAGCAGCGCGGGCAGCAGCGGGATGCCGGCCGTGGCCTCGCCAGCGACGCGCAGCAGGTCCTGCAGGTAGCTCTGCGCCAGCACGAAGAGCACGCTGCCGATGAGTGCGCCGTAGAGCGTGCCCATGCCGCCGATGACGACGATGAGCAGGATGTCCAGCATGATCTCGAAGGACAGCGAGGTGTCCGGCCCGTTGTAGCGCAGCCAGAGCGCGAGCAGGCAGCCGGCCAGCGTGGCGAACAGGGCCGAGAGCACGTTGGACAGCGTGCGGTAGACGACGGTGCGGTAGCCCAGCGCCTCGGCGCGGAAGTCGTTCTCGCGGATGGCCTGCAGCACGCGGCCGAAGGGCGAGTTCACGATGCGCAGCAGGGTGAGGAAGATGGCGCAGACGCTGGCGAAGATCAGGTAGTAGGTGAGCAGCTTGCCGTTGAGGTTGACCTCGCCCGAGGGCAGCGCCAGCGGTTCTTCGCTCAGCTCGAAGCCGGGCGAGAGCAGCTCGGGCACGCTGAAGGTCAGGCCGTCTTCGCCGCCGGTGAAGTCCGAGAGCTGCGAGGCCAGCGTGAGGAAGGCCGAGGCCACGGCCAGCGTGATCATGGCGAAGAAGATTGCCCTCACCCGTAGCGAGAACAGGCCGATCAGCAGCGACAGCAGCGTGGACACCCCCAGCGCGCACATCACACCCAGCACGATGGTGCCGAACGAGGCCTCTTCCACCGAGCTGAGCGCAATCGCCACGCCATAGGCACCGATGCCGAAGAACATGGTGTGCGCAAAGCTGACGATGCCGGTGTAGCCCAGCAGCAGGTCGAAGCTGGCCACCAGCGCGACGAAGATCAGGATCTTGGCCGCCACGTTGAGCGCCTTCACGCCCGGAAACAGGAAGGGCGCGAAGGCCAGGCCGAGGAAGAGAACGACCAGCAGAGCCGCCAGCCAGGGGCTGCGCGGCAGGTCTTTGGATAGGAGTCGTGCAAGCATGGGCGGCTCCTCAACGACTGGTGACGGGGTACACACCCTGCGGACGCCAGAGCAGGATGGCGACCATGAGCGCGATGTTGGAGAACAGCGCCACCTTGGGCACCAGGAAGCCGGTGTAGTTGGCCATCAGGCCCACCAGCAGCGCGCCGATGAGCGCGCCCAGCGTGGAGCCGAGACCGCCGATGATGATGACGATGAAGATCAGCACGTTGACCTGCGCGCCCATCTGCGGCACCACGTTCTGCTGATACAAGCCCCACATGACGCCGCCCAGCCCGGCCAGCGCGCTGCCGGCGACGAACACCCCGACGAACAGGCGCTTGATGCGGTAGCCCAGCGACTCGACCATCTCGCGGTCCTGCACGCCGGCGCGGATCAGCAGGCCGACCTTGGTGCGGTTGAGCGTCCAGACCATGGCGGCGAACACCGCAGCGCCCACCAGCACCGCGACGATGCGGTACTTCTCCACGGCGGCGTCGCCGATCAGCAGCGAGCCGCGCAGGCCCTCGGGCAGCGGCAGCGGAATCTGCTCCGGCCCCCAGATGACCTTGATCATTTCCTCGCCGATGATCATGCCGCCCATGGTGATCAGGATCTGCTTGAGGTGCATGCCGTAGACCGGGCGGATGATGAAGCGCTCGAACACCAGACCGAGCGCGCCGGCCACCGCCATCGCCACCAGCATGGCCGGCAGCAGCGCGAGCAGGTTGGTCCAGAGGCTGTCGGCGGTGGTGAAGGCGTTCATGCTGCCCAGCACCGTGGTGGCCACGAAGGCGCCGAGCGCGATGAACACGCCGTGGCCGAAGTTCAGCACGTCCATCAGGCCGAACACCAGCGTGAGGCCCGAGGCGATGATGAAGACGATCATGCCCATGGCCAGGCCGGCCACGGTCAGCGTCAGCCAGGTCGAGGGGCTGCCGACGGCCGGCAGCGCGGCCAGCGCCAGCAGCGGCACCAGCGCCATGGGCTTCCAGTCCATGTCTTTGAACAAACTCATTGGTGCGCTCCCAGGCTCAGGCCGAGCAGTTTCGATTGCAGGGATTCGTCGGCGGCCAGTTCGGCCATGGAGCCGCTGTGCACCACGCGGCCGTCGTCCATGACGGCCACGCTGTCGCCCAGCTGCCGGGCGAAGTTGAAGTTCTGCTCGACCAGCAGGATGGTGGTCTGTGCGGCCTTGAGTTCGCGGAAGGCCGCGATCATGTTCTGGATGATCGCGGGCGCCAGGCCCTTGCTGGGCTCGTCGATCAGCAGCAGCTGGCGCGGCTCGACGATGGCGCGCGAGACCGCCAGCATCTGCTTCTGCCCGCCGCTGAGCTTGCCGGCCGGGTGGTTCCAGAACTTCTTCATGGCCGGGAACAGGCCGAAGATCCATTCCAGCCGCGTGGTGTCGATGTCGTCCAGCGTGCGGGCGCCGCGCGCGGCCAGCAGCATGTTCTCGCGCACCGACAGGTCGGAGAAGATGCCCATGCTCTCGGGCACGTAGGCCACGCCGCTGGTGGCGATCTCGGGCGTCTGGCGGGCGGTGATGTCCTGCCCGGCCAGCGTGATGCGGCCCTGGCTGGCGTGCCACAGGCCCATGATGGTCCGCAGCGTGGTGGTCTTGCCGGCGCCGTTGCGGCCCAGCAGCATGGTGAGTTCGCCCTTGGGCACGACCAGGTCGACTCCGTGGAGGATGTGGTACGCCCCGATGTGCGTGTGCACGCCTTCGAGTTTCAGCAATGTCTCGCTCATGCCGTGGCCTCCTCTTCCGGGTTGATGCCGAGGTAGGCCTGCTGCACCACGGGCGAGGCGATCACGGTCGCGGGTTCGCCGTCGGCCACCAGTTCGCCGTTGTGCAGCACGATGATGCGGTCCGAGAGTTCGCGCACCACGTCCATCTTGTGCTCAACCAGCAGGATGGTCTTGGTCTTGTCGGCCTTGAGCTGGCGGATCAGGTTCAGGATCACCGGCACCTCGTCCACGCTCATGCCGGCGGTGGGTTCGTCGAACATGAAGACCTGCGGCTCCAGCGCCATCAGGATGCCGACTTCGAGCTTGCGCTGGTCACCGTGCGGCAGGCTGGCCGCGAGCTGGTCGCCCTTGTCGGCCAGGGCCACGGTCTCCAACACCTCGTCGGCCCGCACCACCAGATCGCGCCGGTCGCTCCAGATCTTCCAGAGATTCAGCCCTGCGCCTGCCCTCGCCTGCACCGCCAGCCGCACGTTCTCGCGCACGGTCAGGTTGGGGAACAGGTTGGTGAGCTGGAAGGCCCGCCCCAGCCCGGCCTGCGCCCGTGCGGGCGCGCCCTGCTGCGAGATGTCCACCCCGTTGAGCTTCACACGCCCGGCCGTGGCCTTGATCTGGCCCGAGATCAGGTTGAAGTAGGTGGTCTTGCCGGCGCCGTTGGGGCCGACGATGGCGGTCAGCGTGCCCGGCGCGAACGCGCAGGACACAGCATTCACCGCCACGTGCCCGCCGAAGCGGACCGTGAGGTCAGTGGTTTCAAGCATGGGGGCTCCTGGCGCCGCGAGCGCGGCGCAGGGGTCAGACGGACAGGCGCTTTCAGCGCTTGTTGCGAATCGGGACCTGCATGTCCGCGGGCTTGATCTCGCGCACCAGCTCAGGCACGCCCCACGGGAAGGCCGGATCCACCTTGATCTTGAAGTGGTACATGCTCTGCATGGCCTGGTGGTCTTCCTTGCGGAAAGTCATGGTGCCCTTGGGCGTCTCGAAGCTCATGCCTTCCATGGTCTTAATCAGCGTGGCGGCCTTGGCGTCGCCGTTGCTCTTCTTGAGCGCCGTCACAACGGCCATGGCCGAGCTGAAACCACCGGCGGTGAAGAAGTCCGGCGGCGCCTTGAACTGGGTGTAGTGCTGGGCCACCATGGCCTCGTTCACCGGGTTCTTCGGGATGCCGAAGTAGTAGTAGGTGGCGCCTTCCATGCCGGGGAAGTTCTTGTACGAGGCCATGGCCGGCAGGATGTTGCCGCCGGTGGCGATCTCGATGCCGTAGCGCTTGAGGTCGAGGTCGGCGATCTTGAACGGGTTGCCCGCGCCGGCCCAGATGATGAAGATGACCTTGCGGCCAGGCGCGTCCTTGAGCTTGTCGATCAGGCGCTGTGCACCGGCGGTGAAGTCGGTGGTGCTGGTCGGCAGGTATTCCTCGTGGACGATCTTGGCGGTCTTGACCGCGTCCTTGAAGGCCTTCACGCCGTCGCGGCCGAAGGCGTAGTCCTGCGCCAGAGTGGCGATGGTGGTGCCGGCCTTGTCCAGCGCCACGGCGTTGGAGATGGCGTCCTGCGAGGAATTGCGGCCGGTGCGGAAGATGTACTTGTTCCACTTGTCGCCGGTGATGGAGTCGGCCACCGCGGGCTCGACCAGCAGGATCTTCTGGTATTCCTCGGCCACCGGCAGCATGGCCAGCGCCACGCCCGAGCTGGTCGGGCCGATCGCCAGGTCGGCCTTGTCGTCGGCGTAGGCCGCGGCCAGCAAGCTCTTGCCCAGGTCGGGCTTGCCCTGGTCGTCCTTCTCGATCACCACGATCTTCTTGCCCGCCACCGTCATGGTGCCGCCCGTGGCGTAGTTCAGGCCCATCATCAGACCGGTCTGGGTCTGCTTGCCATAGGCCTCCAGCGGGCCGGTCTTGCTGTAGACGTGGGCGATGCGGATTTCGCCGCCCGACTGGGCAAAGGCAGCGGCGGCGCCGCAGGCAAGGGCCATCACCGCAACGCGGCGCGTGGTCTGGAACATGTCTTGTCTCCTGGTTGTGGGATCACCGGGCCGGTGAACGCCAGCGCATTCTGCAGGGACCGTGCCAGGAGAAAAATGCCTTTCGAATCAACGCCCTGCAGCCCGTCAGCCACCCGATTGTCTGAAATTCAGACAGTGGTGAGGGCTCTCATATGTCTGAATTTCATACACTTGTCTGGTTTTCAGACAAGTGCAAGCGGTCGTAGAGGCTGGCGCGCGAGATGCCCAGCAGTTTCGCCGCGGCCACCCGGTTGCCGCCGGTGCGCGCCAGAGCGGCGGCGATGGCGCGTTGCTCCAGCTCGGCGATCTGCTCGGGCAGGGGCCGCAGGTCGTCGTTGGCGGACGCTGTCGGCGCGGGAGCGGTCGGCCGCGCGACCGCAGGTTCGATGCGGTCGAGCCCCGCATCCCGCAGCACCTGCTCCACCTGCGCGGCGCCGATCTGCGGCGAGTCGCTGCGCAGCGCCAGTTGCTCCAGCACGTTGCGCAGCTCGCGGATGTTGCCGCGCCAGGGCTGCGCGGCCAGAAGGTCCAGCGCGGGTGGCAACAGCTCCAGATGCACATTGGCGCCACGGGCGGCGATGTCCTCACACAGCGTCTCGACCAGCAACGGAATGTCGCCCTGTCGCTCGCGCAGCGGCGGCACGCGGATGGGCAGCACATTGAGCCGGTAGAACAGGTCTTCGCGGAACTGGCCCGCGCGCACCAGCTGCGCCAGGTCGCGCGAGGTGGCGGCCACCACGCGCACGTCGCAGCGGATCAGCCGGTTGGAACCCAATGGCTCGATCTCGCCGTCCTGCAGCGCGCGCAGCAGCTTGACCTGCACGGCCATGGGCATGTCGCCCAGCTCGTCGAGGAACAGCGTGCCGCCGTCGGCCAGCTTGAACTTGCCCTCGCGCCCCTTCTTGTCGGCGCCGGTGTAGGCGCCTGGCGCGACGCCGAAGAACTCGGCCTCCAGCAGCGCCTCGGGCACGGCCGCCATGTTCACACCGACGAAGGGCCGACCGGCGCGGGGCGACGCAGCGTGGATGGCGTGGGCCAGCAGCTCCTTGCCGGTGCCGGTCTCGCCCAGCAGCAGCACCGGGCTGGCCGACTGCGCCGCACGCCGCGCCTGGCGCTTGACCTCCTGCGCGGCGGCGCTGCTGCCGACGAAGCTGGCAAAGGTGTACTTGGCGCGGCGCTGGCTGGCGAGTTCGCGCCGCGCGTCGTTCAGGTCCTGCTCCAGCCGCGCGAACTTGGCGATGAAGGGCTGCAGCGTGGTCTCGGGGTGGTCGAACAGCACGATGCCCAGCACCCCGATGACCTCGCCTGTGTCGTCGCGCAGCGGGATGCGGCTGACCACGAAGGTGCCGGCCTTGTTGGTCAGCAGGTCGATCAGGATCGGCTTGCCGGTCTCCAGCACCTGGTGCATCTGCGTGTTCTGTACCACGTTGGAGACCGGGTGGCCGACGAAGTCTTCCTCGCGCTCGTAGCCCAGCGCAGGCAGGAAGCGGCGGTACTGGTCGTTGATCCACACCACCCGCCCCTTGCGGTCCACCAGCAGCATGCCCTCGCTGGCGTTGGCGAACAGGTCGAACATCGAGCGCGCGGCCAGCTCCAGGATGCTCTGGGCGTCGCGCGGGAGGCGGGTGTCGGGGGTCATCAAGGAATGGTACCCCCCGCGGGCGAGAGAAGCGATCCGCCGCCGGGCCGCCCCAAGGCGGATCAGCCCCCTCGGGGGGCAGCGACCCGCGCAGCGGCGGAGCGTGGGGGCTATGCCTTGCGGTGCCAGGCCAGCAGGCGCGGCGTCACCAGCACCAGCAGCACGATCACCAGCAGCGCGGCCGACATCGGGCGCTCGAAGAACACGGTGAAGCTGCCCTCGCCGATGGACATGGCGTTGCGGAACTGGGCTTCTGCGAGAGGCCCGAGGATCAGACCCACGATGATGGGCGCGGTGGGGAAGTCGAAGCGGCGCATCGCCACCCCCACCAGCGCCAGGCCGAACATCAGGAACAGGTCGAACGAGCTCTGGCGCATGCCGTACACGCCCACGGTCGCGAAGATCAGGATGCCGGCGTACAGCGGCGCCTTGGGAATCTTCAGCAGCTTGACCCACAGGCCCACCATCGGCAGGTTGAGCACCAGCAGCATCACGTTGCCGATGTAGAGCGAGGCGATCAGCGCCCAGACCAGGTCGGACGAGGTCTGGAACAGCTGCGGGCCGGCATTGATGCCGTAGTTCTGCAGCGCGGACAGCAGGATGGCGGCGGTCACCGAGGTGGGGATGCCCAGCGTCAGCAGCGGCACCAGGGTCGCGGTCACCGCCGAGTTGTTGGCGGCTTCGGGGCCGGCCACGCCTTCGATGGCACCGGTGGTGCCGAACTCCTGCTTGTGCTCGGGGTCAGCCAGCTTGCGCTCGGTCGCGTAGCTCAGGAAGGTGGGGATCTCGGAGCCGCCCGCCGGAATCGTTCCGAACGGGAAGCCGATGAAGGTGCCCCGCAGCCAGGCCGGCCATGAGCGGCGCCACTCGGTCTTGGTCATGTGGGCCTTGTTCATCTTGTTCATGCTCGATGCGCTCTTGCCCTCGTAGAGGGCGTTGTAGAGCGCCTCGGTCACGGCGAACAGGCCGACCGCCACCAGCACCACCTCCAGGCCGTCCATCAGCTCGATGACGCCTGCGGTGTAGCGCACCTGCCCGGTGATCTGGTCCATGCCGACCAGGCCCATGGCCAGACCGACGAACAGCGACGTGAGGCCGCGCAGCGTGCTTTGGCCGAGCACGGCCGACACCGTGGTGAAGGCCAGCAGCATCAAGCAGAAGTATTCCGGCGGCCCCAGCTTGACGGCGAAGTCGGCCAGGATGGGCGCGAACAGCGTGACCAGCACGGTGGCGATGGTGCCGGCGACAAAGGAACCGATGGCCGAGGTCGCCAGCGCGGCGCCCGCGCGGCCGTTCTTGGCCATCTTGAAGCCTTCGAGCGCGGTCACCATGGTGCCGGTCTCGCCCGGTGTGTTGAGCAGAATCGAGGTGGTCGAGCCGCCGTACATGGCGCCGTAGTAGATGCCGGCGAAGAAGATCATCGAGGCGGTCGGTTCGACCTGCCCGGTGATCGGCAGCAGCATGGCCACGGTCACCGCCGGGCCGAGGCCGGGCAGCACGCCGATGGCGGTGCCCAGCGCGCAGCCGGCCAGCGCCCACAGCAGGTTCAGGGGGGTGGCTGCGGTGGCAAAGCCGCCCAGCAGCTGGTTCCAGGTGTCCATCATGGTTGTGCTCCCTGATCAGATCCAGCCGGTGCCGGTCAGCCCCGGCAGGTTGACAGCGAGGAATTTGGTGAACAGCCAGTAGGTCGGCGCGGCGATCACCACACCCGTGACCAGGTCGCGCAGCGCCTGCATGGCGTTGCCGCCGGACTTGCCTTCGCTGATGCGCAGACCACGCACCGCGAGCGTGTAGCACAGCGCGCAGCTGAGGATGAAGCCGAGAGTGGTGATGAGCGCCGCGTTGCCCAGGATGCCGGCCGACACCCAGGCCAGCGCGTGCCAGTCGCCCCGGGCCGCACCCGAGGGCTCTTCCATGTTGCGGTAGCCGCCGGAGCGCACTTCAAGAATCAGCATCACGCCGCACAGGCCCAGCGCCCCCGCCACCAGCCAGGGCAGGAAGTCGGGGCCCACGCCTGCGTATCCGGCGTCGGACGGGATGTGGGCCGCGCCGTAGGCGAGCAAGGCGGCCACCACCACGGCGGCGATGCCCATGGCCAGCTGGCCCGGGCGGTGATCGGGACGCGCTTCCTGCGCGGAAGGGGTGTCGGCTTGCATGGGCTTCTCCACTCAGAAAACAGCGCAGCCGCGACGCGAACGCCGCGGCCGCTGTGACGGACGGACCGGAGGCGGGCCTTACACCATGCCGGCGCGGACCATGGTGGCGCGCAGCGTGGAGAAGTCCTTGTCGACGAAGGCGTCGAATTCCTTGCCGGTCAGCAGGGCCGGGGTCCAGTTGTTCTTGACCAGGGCTTCCTGCCAGGCCTTGCTCTTGGTGGCCTTGACGATCATCTCGGTCAGCGCGGCGCGCTGCTCGGGGGTGATGCCGGCGGCGCCGTAGACGCCGCGCCAGTTGCCGATCTCGACGTCGATGCCCTGCTCCTTGAGCGTGGGGATCTTGTCCAGGCCCTTGACGCGCTGGCCGGCGGTGATGGCGATCGCCTTCATCTTGCCGCTCTCGATGTACTGCTGGAACTCGCTGTAGCCCGAGCCACCGACGGTCACGTTGCCACCCAGGATGGCGGCGACGGCCTCACCGCCCCCACGGAAGGGCACGTAGTTGATCTTGGCGGCGGGCACGCCCACGGCCTGGGCGATCTGCGAAGCGGCGATGTGTTCGGTGGAGCCGCGCGAACCGCCGCCCCACTTGACGCTGCCCGGGTCCTTCTTGAGCGCCTCGACCACATCCTTCATGGTGTTGAAGGGCGAGCTGGCGGGCAGCACGAACACGTTGTATTCGGTGGTCAGGCGGGCGATCGGCGTGACCTGGGTGATCGAGACCGGCGGCTTGCCGGTGATGATGCCGCCCAGCATCACGGCGCCCATCACCATCAGGGCGTTCGGGTCGCCCTTGGCGGCGTTGTAGAACTGGGCCAGGCCGATGGCACCGGCGGCACCGCCCTTGTTCTCGTACGTCACGGAGGACGCGACACCCGAATCGCGCAAGGCCTCGCCCAGGGCACGGCCCGTGCCGTCCCAGCCACCACCGGGGTTGGCGGGAATCATCATCTTGACGTTGGCACCCTGGGCCCAGGCGGCATTGGGCAGGGCACCGGCGGCGGCCAGGGCGGCCAGGGACTTGAGGAAGGTATCGCGACGCATGTTTGTCTCCGTGGGAGGTTGATCGACGGACCTGATGTTCCTGTCGGCCGCTGTCAATCGGCTGTCGCCACCGTCAGGAAAAACCCTAGTGACAGGCGGGACCGGTTGTCGCAGGGAGGACCATAATCGCACCAGCCTCCCAACCACGCTGGGCCTTTGACCACGCGCCCGTCGCTCATGAATGCACACGCCGATTCCATGTTCGATGCCTGCCTCAAGGAGGCGCTGGTGCTGTCGGCCGACTGGGTGCCGCGCTGGCTGGCAGCACTGGGCAACGCCCTGCAGCAGAAGGAGGCCTCGGCCGTCGGTGCCACCGAACAGCGCAGCGCCGGACAGGCCCGCGCCACTCTGGCGGCCTACCAGCAGCGCGTGACCGAGCACTTTCTGACCGCGCTGTCGCAGTCCATGGGCAGTGCAGCCGCCGGGCAGGGCGACCCGGACCCCGTCACCGGCAAGGCCCCGGCCCGCCGCCTGGACACACTCAGCCTGGACGACCTGGAGCTGATGGACCACCAGCAGGTGCAGCACACCGTCGAGTTGGCGCGCATCCAGCAGGTGGTGAAGATGGCGGTGGAAGAAGAGCTGGTGCTGCTCGATGCGCGCCTGAGCAGCGCCCGCGGGCTCACCGTGGTGAGCAGCAAGGCCAACCCGCTGCACCCCGAGGCCATCATCGGCGCGCTAATCCGCGCATTGTCCAAACTGCACATCGAGGACGACGTGCGGGTGCAGTGGCTGCACATCGGCGCCCTGCCCCTCGGCCAGGAGCTGCGGCGGTTCTACCGCCAGCTGGTCGATCTGCTGGATCGCTGGGGCGTGCAGCCCGCGGGGTACAAGGTGGTGCAGACGCCGGTGGGCAAGCCCGCGGACCGCGGCGCCTCCCGCTCCAGCGAAGACGGCCTGCCCATGGCGGCCATGACCTCCAAAAACGAACTGCTCACGCTGGACCACCTGCACCAGCTGCTGGTGGGCAACGTCGCCCGCGGCTCAAACGACGCCACGGACCCGTCGCGGGCGCTGGAAGCCAACGCCATGGTGCGCACGCTGGCGGTGGAAGTGGTGACGCTGATGCTGCGCGGCATCGCCGAAGACGTCCGCCTGCTGGGGCCGGTGCGGGAGTTGCTGTTGCGGCTCAAGCCCGTGCTGCTGGCGCTGGCGCGCAACGACCCGCGTTTTTTCGCCGACCGCAGCAACCCGGCGCGGCGCCTGCTCGATGTGCTGACCGAGCGCGCCCTGGCCTTCAAGAGCGAGCAGGACGCCGGCTTCCAGGCCTATGTGCAGCAGCTGCGCACGATCGAACAGGACCTGCAGGTGCCGGCCAGCCAGCTGTCGCAGCGCATCGGTGAACTGCTGGCACGCCTGGGGCGCACCGACCCGGTGACCCAGGCGCCCGCGCGCGGTCTGGCCATGCAGACCCTGGTGAAGGTGGAGCAGCGCAACCTGCTGGCCGAACGCGTGGCCTCGGAGATCCAGGCCCGCAACGACTTCGCCCGCGCACCCGGTGTGGTGCGTCGCTTTCTCACCGGAGCCTGGGCCCAGGTGGTGGCGCAGGCGCGCATCCGGGCGCAGGCCGGCGACGGCCTCACACCCGGCGACGCGCCAGCGCTGCGCTACATGGACGTGCTGCCGGACCTGCTGTGGTCGAGCCAGCACGAACTGGCCAGCCTCAACCGGCCCCGGCTGGTCAAGATCATCCCCGGCCTGCTGCGCACCCTGCGCGAGGGGCTCGATTCCATCGACTACCCGCGCGCCCAGGCCGACTCGTTTTTTCAGGCCCTGATGGAGTTGCAGGAACCCGCCTACAAGCCCAGACGCGACGAGGACGAAGCGGGCATTGACCTGCCAGACACCTGGGTGCATCCGGTGGAGGCTCGCGACTCGGGGTTCATGGACGACCTGCGGATCGAAAGCCAGCCCGGATTCCAGGACACCGAACCGATGGACCCCGACTGGCTGCGCCAGCGCCAGACCGAGACCACATCGAATTCGCGCCCGCTGGCGGTGGGTACCTGGGTCGACCTGCGCGATGGCGACGAAGACCTGCGCTGCCAGCTCACCTGGGCCAGCCCGCACGGCACCATGTTCCTGTTCAACGCCGCCAACGGGCGCAGCGTCTCGCTGACCCTGCGCGGGCTGGAGCGCCTGCGCGAGATGGGGCGGCTGAAGGTGGTGGCCGACCATGGCCTGGTGGACGACGCCCTCAACGCGGTGACGCGCCAGGCCTTCCTCAATTCCGGGCGCCTCTGAGCCGCCGCCCTGCCCCGCGATGAAACTGCTTCTGGTCGAAGACAACCCCACCATGCAGGCCACCCTGCAGCGCACGCTGGAACGACGCGGCATGCAGGTGCTCACCTGCGGCGACGGAGACAAGGCGCTGGCACTGTGGCGATCCAGCCTGCCCGACGTGGTGCTGCTGGACCTGAGCCTGCCCGGGCGCGACGGCCTGCAGGTGCTGGGCGACGCGCGCGCCGAAGGCCTGAAGACGCCGGTGATCATCCTCACCGCGCGCGGCACCGTGGGCGACCGCATCATCGGGCTGAACACCGGCGCCGACGACTACCTGCCCAAGCCCTTTGATCTGGACGAACTGGAGGCCCGGGTGCGCGCCCTGGTGCGCCGTTCGGCCGAGGCCGCCGACAGCCCCGGTACCCTGCCTGCGCGCAGCGCCGGCTGGTGCGGCATGCAGATCGACCGCGACAGCGGCGCCGTCTACCATGGCGGCGAGCCGATGGAGCTGGCGCCGCGCGAACTGGCGCTGCTGCGCGCGGTGCTGTCACAGCCTGGCCAGGCCATCACCAAGGAACGCCTGTTCGAGCTGGTGTTCCCCGGCGAGGCCCATGTGCAGCCCGAAGCCATCGAGGTGGTGGCCTACCGGCTGCGCAAGAAGATCGGCCACACCGGTGCCCAGCTGGTGACGCTGCGCGGGCTGGGCTACCTGTTGAAGGCGGCGGCTTGAGGAACGTCCCTTGAGCGCTCCGCTCTCGCTGCGCCGCACGCTGCTGCTGGGCATCCTGCTGCCGCTGTTCGGCTTCGTGGTCATCAACACGGTGGTGCTTTACCGGCAGGCGCTGGCGGGCGCCGACACCGCCTACGACCGCACCCTGCTGGCCACAGCCAAGTCGCTGGGCGAGCAGCTGGAGGTGGTGCGCATCGGTGGCCAGCCCAGCGTGCGCTCGTCGCTGCTCTACTCCGCGCTGGAGGCCTTCGAGGCCGACAACCGCAGCCGCCTTTTCTACCGGGTCAGCGGCTTTCGCGACGAGATGGTCTCTGGCTTCGAAGACCTGCCCCCGCCCAAAACCCGCCTGCCCGACCAGAAGATCTACGCGGCCCTGGTGCACTTCTACGACGACGCCTACCGCGGCGCGCCGGTCCGCATGGCGGTGCTGTTGCAGCCAGTGGCGGGCGAGGCCGGTCAGGGCATGGCCACCATCCAGGTGGCCGAGACGCTGGAACTGCGCCAGACCCTCGCGCGGCAGATCCTGATCGACACCCTGTGGCGCCAGGCGGCTCTGGTGGTGGTGATCGTGCTGGTGGTGGTGGTCGTGGTGCAGCGCGCCACGCGCCCGGTGCGCTCCATCAGCCACGCGCTGGCCCATCGCAGCGACAACGACCTGTCCCCCCTGCCCACCAACAGCGCCCCGCGCGAACTGCTGCCCCTGCTGGAGGCGACCAACCAGCACATGCTGCGGCTGGCGCATCTGCTGGACCACCAGAAGCGCTTCGTGCGCGACACCTCGCACCAGCTGCGCACCCCGCTGGCCGTGCTCAAGACCCAGGTGCAGTCGGCCCGGCGCGGCGATGTGCCGCCGCTGCAGGCGCTGGACGAGATCGGGCACACCGTCGACCGCGCCACCGAGCTGGCCAACCAGATGCTGGCCCTGGCCAAGGTCGAGCAGCTGCGCCAGGAGCGCGACGCTCCGGTGGTCGACTGGGGCGAGGTGGTGCGTGCCGTGGCGCTGGACCTGGCCCCGCTGATCGCCGACCGCGGCCTCGACTTTTCGCTGGACGTGGTCCGCGCCCCGGTGCGCTCGCACGAATGGGCGCTGCGCGAACTCGGGCGCAACCTGCTGCACAACGCCATCAAGCACTGCCCGGCCGAATCGCGCCTGGCGGTGAGCATGGTGTGCGACGAGCGCACCGCGGCGCTGTCCATCAGCGACAGCGGCCCGGGCATCTCCGACCACCTTCGAGAGCGCCTGTTCCAGCCCTTCGCCACCGACCACGGCGCCCGCCCCTCGGGTGCCGGCTCCGGCCTGGGGCTGGCCATCTGCCAAGGCATCGTGCAGTCGCTGGGCGGCAGCATCGAGCTGGAGAACCGCATGGTGCGCGGGCGCGTCGGCGGGCTGGACGCCACGGTGCGGTTGCCGCTGGCGCATCAGGAAACGGAGGCACCCCATGGCCAGTGATGCACAGGAAGGCGGCCGGGTCCGGCTGGACAAGTGGCTCTGGGCCGCCCGGTTCTACAAGACCCGCTCGCTCAGCGCCGAAGAGATCGACAAAGGCCGCGTCCGCGTCAACGGCGCGCCCGTGAAGCCGGCGCGCGAGGTGCGCATCGGCGACGTGGTCGAGCTGCGCACCGGCAGCGTGCAGCGAACCCTGGTGGTGAGGGCGCTCAGCGGTGTGCGCGGCCCGGCCACGGCGGCGGCCCTGCTGTACGAAGAAACCGCCGAGTCGGTGGCGCAGCGCCAGGCCGCGGCCGAGCGGCGGCGCCTGGCCCCCGAGCCGGCCGAGAGCATCGTCCAGGGCCGGCCGAGCAAACGCGACCGCCGCGAACTCGACGCCTGGCAGAAACCGCCCGCCGAGTGGAACGACCGCTGGAGCGCATCGATCAACGACGAGGACGACAAGGAATAGAGCCCCCACGCTCCGCCGCTGCGCGGGTCGCTGCCCCCCCGGGGGGCGCATTTCACCTTGGGGCGGCCCGGCGGCGAAACTCTTACTCTGCGTCGCTGGCGGCTTCGGGCTCGGCGCCTGCAGGCCGCGGCTTGCGCACCCCCGGTTTGGCCAGCAGCTCGACGTAACACTGCGTGGCACCGTCTTTGGCCAGCGCGTCCAGCAGGTTCATCAGCTCGCCCGGGTGCACGGTCTGCGCGCTGTCCTTGTCGGCGCCGAAGCGGCAATCGAAGTCCCAGAACTGGGCGCCCTCGGGCAGTTCGCGGCGGCGTTCGCGCTTCTGGTATTTGCGGATGTCGTGCTTGACGGCGTCGAGCACGCGGTCGGGGTGCTTGCCCTCGGGGCGCAGCGGGTAGGTTTTTCTCATGGCGTGTCCTTGGTAGGGTGCGTTCGCCCCGGCAGGACGTCAAACGGACCCGGATTATGCGGGCAGCACAATGTCGTAACCGCCTTCGTCCAGGTGGCGGTGCGGGCCGAACACAGCGGCCAGCGCCGCGGCTTCGGCCATCTGCCAGTGTTCCAGCACGGTGCGCTCCTCGACCGTCAGCGATTCGGGGTCGGGCGTCTCGCCGTGCTGCGCCACGATGCCCAGATAGGCACGGTAGACCGGCGCCACCAGCGTGGGGTCTCCCAACGCCCCCTCCAGCGTTTCACGGAACAGGCGCTCGGCGGCCTGGCGCTGGCCGGACGGGGTGTCGTCGGGCACGTAGAGCTTGAGGGTGTAGGTCATGGCGGGGCGACAGGCACAATGCCCGATTATCCTGCGCCGCCCACGGCACGCCGACCATGAACACCACCCGCCACACGCCCGGCAAGGACGAGATCGCCCTGCTGCCTGAGTTCCCCCGACTGGGCCTGGACCGCATTGCACTTGTCAACACGGCAGCGGCCGCGCGTGAGGCCGTGGCAGCGCTGCGCGACCACCCGCACTGGGGCTTCGACACCGAGAGCAAGCCCACCTTCGTGCAGGGCGAGGTGTCCGACGGGCCGCACATCCTGCAGCTGGCGACGCTGGAGCGGGCCTGGGTGTTCCAGCTGCACGACAGCGCCAGCCGCGACCTTGCGGCGCAGGTGATGGCCGAGGGCGGGCACAGCAAGGCCGGCTTCGGCCTGGGCGACGACACCAAGCGCATCCGCGCCAAGCTGGGTGTCGAGCCGCGGGGCGTGATCGAGCTCAACCACCTGTTCCGCGAGCGCGGCTACCGCAAGGACATGGGTGTCAAGGGCGCAGTGGCGGTGCTGTTCGGGCAGCGCTTCATCAAGTCCAAGAAGGCCGCCACCTCCAACTGGGCCCACCCGCGCCTGACCGAGGGCCAGCTCGTCTACGCGGCCAACGACGCCTGGGCCGCGGCCGTGGTGCACGAGGCGCTCAGGACCCGCGTACCGTAGTTCGCCGGGCGCTGCGCAGCGGCGTGAGCAGCTCGCCCAGGCCGTTGTGGTCGATCTCGTGCATCAGGGCGATCAACCGTCCGAGATCCCCTCTCGGAAAGCCCTCGCGCGCGAACCAGTTGAGGTAATGCCCCGGCAGGTCCGCGATCACCCGGCCCTTGTACTTGCCGTAGGGCATCTCCACCGTCAGCAGGCGCTCCAGCTCCTCGGCCTTCATGCGGCAGCGTGCGCCCGGTCCAGCCAGTCGCGCACCGTGCGGTTGAAGGGCTCGGGCTTCTGCTTCATCAGCCAGTGGCCGGCGTCCAGGCCATGGGCTTCGGAACCCGGTGTGGTGGCGAGCTGCGCCAGCCAGCGCGCAGAATGGAACATGAAGGGCTTGCGTTTGCCGAAGAAGAACAGCGTCGGCAGCTTCGGGCCGAACACCTTGTCGACCCGCGCCACACCGCGCAGGCCGCCCAGCGTGCCGAACCACTGCATCGCGTAGGGGTAGTTCATCTGCCAGGCGATCTGGGCCGCGGGCGTGCGGCAGCCGATGGTGCGTGCCATCCAGCGCGTCATGCGGTTGGCCAGCCCCGGCAGCACCGGCCCGAGCTTCCAGGCCACCGCCAGCCACAGCTGGTAGCCGGCGATCATGAGTTTTTCCTTCATCTTCAGCGACTGGAGGTAGGCGCCAGTGTTGGTGTCGCCGATGTCGGCCGCCACCACACGGGCCACCCGGTCCGGGTGGCGGGCGGCGTACTCGTAGCCGAAGAAGCAGCCCCAGTCGTGCAGCATCAGCGTCACTTTCTGGCCAAGGCTGACCGCGTCGACCACGGCGCCCACCAGGGCGCACATGTCGTTCACCGACACCGGACGGGGCGGCCGGCGCAGGTCGTAACCCGGCAGGGCGAACCGCACGCAGCGGTAGCCGTCCCGCAACGCCGCCACCGACTCGTCCCACAGCGCGGGCGAGTCGGGCCAGCCGTGCAGCATGACGACGGTCGGGCCCTCGCCGTCGACCAGGACCTCGATGTCCTGCACGGTCAGCGTCTGCGTCATGTCGCGGTCTCCTCGGGTGATTCGAGCGGGCGATGGTAGCGTGACCCCCGTCAAATCCGGTCGCGCCGGCGTCACCGACAATAGCGCCCGCCATGCACCGCACCATCTTCACCACCCCGGTGGTCGCTCCCCTGCTGCGAGCCTTGTCCACCGGCTTTCTGCGGCTCGCCGGCTGGACCGTCGAAGGCCAGCTGCCCGCCAGCGCAACAAAAAGTGTCTTCATCGCCGCCCCGCACACCAGCAACTGGGACCTGCCTTACACGCTGATGGTCGCGTTCGCGCTGCGGCTCAACCCCTACTGGATGGGCAAGGCCAGCATCTTCCGTTTCCCCTTCGGCGGGCTGATGCGCTGGCTCGGCGGCATTGCGGTGGACCGGTCGAAGTCCAACAACCTGGTCGCCGCCTCGGCCCAGGCGATCCAGGCCGCCGACGGTCCGCTTCAGCTGATCGTGCCGCCCGAAGGCACTCGCAGCAAGACCCGCTACTGGAAGACCGGCTTCTACTACATCGCCACCACCGCGCAGGTGCCGATCATCCTGGCCTACATGGACTACGCCACCAAACGCAGTGGTCTGGGGCCGGTGTTCGAGCCCACCGGCAACATCGACGCCGACATGGCGCGCATCAAGGCCTTCTATCAGCCGTTCCGGGGAAAGAACGCCACCCAGTTCACTGCGACCGGGC
The DNA here is from genome assembly GCF_031020795.1 of Hydrogenophaga pseudoflava. GTDB lineage: Bacteria > Pseudomonadota > Gammaproteobacteria > Burkholderiales > Burkholderiaceae_C > Hydrogenophaga > Hydrogenophaga pseudoflava_A. Next base: position 305,483 of record NZ_JAVHJP010000002.1, on the reverse strand, counting down.
CGGCCGAACTGTAACAAGAGCACAAAACGTTTCGAGACAACACACCCGACATCCCCAAAATTAGGTAATCTGGCGGGGTGAGCCGCCAGCACTCCGTCTTCCAGGGGCCGTTGTCCACCCTTTCAACCCTCTCCAGCACCTTGCGAGAAGGTCTGGGGTCGTTGCTGGGCGTCGAGAAGGTCCGCCACACCGATGCCGACGTGGCGCGCATTCGCCTGGCCATGCTGCGCCTGCATGGCGAAGACGGGCGCCTGAACAACCCGCGGCTGCACCACCGCATCTACCACACCCGGGATGCCGAAGGGCTGTGGTACGCACGGGCCGAACTCTACGCGGACCTGTGCCAGCGTCACAACGAACCTCACGCGATTCGCGCGCTCGAATCTCTGCGCCCCCTGTTCAGGGGCACCCTGCCCGACAGCCTGCTCCGGTCCCGGATGCCCGGGGCCTGAGCCAGTCGGCGCATCCGGCGGCGCGCGGTTCAGAGTGCGGCACCCAGCCGCCCCACGCCTTCCTCGATCTTGTCCAGGCCCACGGTCGCAAACGACAGACGCAGGGTCGAATGATCGGGGTTGCTGGCGTAGAACGGTGCCCCCGGTACAAAAGCCACGCCTTTTTCGATGGCACGTCTGGCCAGCTCACCGCCATCGGCCACCTTGCCACCTGCGCCCGTGAGGCGCGCCCAGACGAACAGGCCGCCCTGCGGCTGCACGAACTCGATGGCCTCTCCCAATTCACGGCGCAGGGCATGGCCCATGGTGGCGGCGCGCTCGGCGTAAACCGCACGCACCTTGGCGAGGGTGGCCGGCATGCGGCCGGCCTTGAGGTACTGGGCCGCGGTGGCCTGGGCGAAGGTGCTGGTGTGGGCGTCGCTGAACTGCTTGCACATGGTGGCCTTGGCCAGCAACTCGGCCGGGCCGACCATCCAGCCCACGCGCAGGCCGGGGCTCAGCACCTTGGACAGCGAGCCGCAGTGCACCAGGCGCTCGCGGCTGCCGGGCACCTGGCCGCTGAGCGCCAGCAGGCTGGGCGGCGGGGCGTCGCCGAAGTACAGGTCGCCGTACGGATCGTCCTCCACCACCAGCACGTTGTGCTGCACGGCAAGTTCAAGCACTTTCCTGCGGCGCTCCAGGCTGAGCATGGCGCCGCTGGGGTTGCCGAAGGTGGGAATGAGGTAGATGAACTTGGGCTTGTGTTCTACGATGAGCTTTTCGAGCCGGTCGGTGTCCACGCCCTGCCCGTCCACCGGTGCCGTCACCAGCTGCGCACCATAGAGGCGGAAGCACTGGATGGTGGCCAGGAAGGTCGGGCCTTCGACGATCACCTTGTCGCCGGGACTCACCAGCGTCTTGCCCACCAGGTCCAGCGCCTGCTGGCTGCCGGTGGTGACGATCAGGTTGTCGGCCGCAACACCCTGGTTGCCCTTGGCGGTCATGAAGGCGGCCAGCTGTTCGCGCAGCGGGTTGTAGCCCTCGGTGGCGCCGTACTGCAGCGCGCCACCGGCTTCTTCGGTCAGTGCGGCGTTGACGGCTTCGCGGATGCCGTCGACGTCGAACATGGCACTGTCGGGAAAGCCCCCGGCAAAGCTGATGATGCCGGGCTTGCCCAGCAGCTTGAAGAGTTCACGGATGGCGGAAGTTTCGACATTGTTCAGTCGGTCGGCGAACGGGATGGCAAAGCTCATGCGGATGTCTCGTCAGAGGAATGGAAAGGTGGCGAGATGGTAGCGCCCGGTCCGGAACTGGGACGAAAAGACACCGGATATCGGACTTTGCCGCACTGTCCTTTCCGGAAAAATAAGCGCCATGAACCCGTCTGCCGACCGGAGCGCCCCATGACGGTGGCCGAATTCTTCAAGGACCTGACCCTGCCGGTCATGCCCGAGGTGGCGCACGACCTGATCCGTTCGCTCAACCAGGAGGACGTGCCGCTGTCGCATCTGTGCGAAGCGATCGCCCGCGACCCCGCGCTGGCCGTGCATCTGCTGCGTCTGGCCAACAGCGCCCACTACGGCGCCCACGAGAAGGTCGGCAGCATCGAGGCCGCCATCGCCCGCGTCGGCACGGCCCAGGTGCGTGCGCTGGCGCTGGCCTCCATGTTCAACGACGCCTTCCCGGTCACGCCAGGGCTGGACCGCCAGACCTTCTGGCGCGAGAACCAGGAGCGTGGCGGCATGGCGCAATGGCTGGCGAGCGGCCTAGGCTCCGACAGCCAGCAGGCCTGGCTCACCGGCTTCATGGTGCGCTTGGGCGAACTGCTGATGGGCATGAAGGCGCCCCACTGCGTGGCTGAGTTCGAACGCCAGCCGAGTCCGCCCGGTGCGCGCTGGGAGCGCGAAGTCTCTCTCATGGGGTTCACCGAAGGCCAGGTCAGTGCCGAGCTGGCCCGTGCCTGGGACTTCCCCGACGAGATGATCCGCGCGCTGGACGCGGCTGCCGACCCGCTGGCGGCCCAGCCGTTCTCGCGCCTGGGTGCGGTGCTGCACGTGGCCGAACTGCTCGCGGCCGTCCCCACCCCCTCGTTCGACACGGTGGACGAGCTGCCCGCAGACGTGCTGGCCGCGCTGGACGTGGACCCCGACTGGATGCGCCAGCACCTGCCGCAGGCGCAGCGCTACGTTGAAGCCTCGCGCCTTCACTGACCCCGGCACTACACTGCGCGGCATGAAACCCGCGCAGATCGAGACCTTCTTCGCCACCCTGCAGGCGGCCAACCCGCAGCCTGTCACCGAGCTGGAGTACACCAGCGTGTTCGAACTGCTTGCCGCCGTGCTGCTCTCTGCGCAGGCCACGGACGTGGGCGTCAACAAGGCCACGCGCAGGCTCTTCCCGGTCGCCCACACGCCGCAGCAGATCCTGGACCTGGGCCTAGAAGGCCTGGAGTCGTACATCAAGACCATCGGCCTGTACCGCAGCAAGGCCCGGCACCTGATGGAGACCTGCCGCATTCTGGTGGAGCGCCACGGCGGCCTGGTGCCGCGCACGCGCGAGGCGCTGGAAGCCTTGCCGGGCGTGGGCCGGAAAACCGCCAACGTGGTGCTCAACGTGGCCTTCGGTGAGCCGACCATGGCGGTGGACACGCACATCTTCCGCGTGGGCAACCGCACCGGCCTGGCGCCGGGCAAGACCCCACTGGCGGTCGAACAGCAACTGCTCAAACGCATCCCCTCGAAGTACCTGGTGGATGCCCACCACTGGCTGATCCTGCACGGCCGCTACGTGTGCCAGGCGCGCAAGCCGCTGTGCCACCAGTGCGCCGTGGCGGCCTGCTGCGATTTCTGGCCCAAGACCACGGGCTGAGGCGCGCCTGTCCCGGTTCCGGCGCTCACAGCAGCGCCTGTGTGAGCGCGTGCAGCAGCAGTCCCACCAGCGCGCCCACCAGGGTGCCGTTGATGCGGATGAACTGCAGGTCGCGCCCGATGTGTTCTTCCAGCACGCGGCTCATGTCCTGCGCGTCCCAGACCTGCACGCGCTGCGCCACGAAGCCGACGATGGCTTCGCGGCTGCCCTCCAGCACCCGCAGCAGCACCTGCTGCGCCTGCGCATTGAGCCAGTCGCGCAAGGCATCGTCGGCCAGCAGTTGCCGGCCTGCGGCCTGCGCCACCCGCGCGCAGCGGCCGCCCAGATCGGACTCGGGTCGGGCCGCTTCTTCGCACAGGCGGTTCACCACCTCGTGCCACCAGGCCTCGATCGGCTGATTCCACTGCGGCTGGTCCAGCCAGGCATCACGCCAGACCGCCGCCCGCCGCTGCCAGTCGGCGTCGGTCTGAAGGCGCTCTATGGCGTCGGCCATCCAGTCGTCGAAGCGGCGGCGCAACTCGTGCTCGGGGTCGGCCGCCACATCGGAGAGCGTGTGCGTGAGCGCAGCCACCAGCTTGCGCGTGGCCAGGCGGGCGGCCATCTGGTCCAGTCCGACGTATTTGAGTTCCTTGAGCTCCCGCGCGATGCGGTCGGTGAGCTGCTCCTGCATCTGCGGCTGCTCCGCCCATCGCGCCATCTGCTGCAGCAGGCCGTCCAGCCACTGCTGGTGATGCCCGCCACGGGTGAGCGCCGCCAGCGCCTGACCGCCCAGTGTGGCGAGATCGACCTGCCTCAACAGGCGCTGCGCCAGGCCGACGATCCATTGCCGGACATCGCCCTGGTCCAGCGCACCGAGCACCGCGGGAATGGCCTGCTGCATCCAGCGTCCCACCCGCTGGGCCGATTCGGCCTGTTCCAGCCACTGCCCCAGCTCTCGCGCCAGATCCCAGCGCGCCAGCATGGGCTGCACGTGCTCGGCGGTGAGGAAGTGCGTGCCGAGAAACCGCGCCAGCTGTGCGCCCAGACGGTCCTTGTTGGACACGATGATCGCCGTGTGCGGAATGGACAGGCCCAGCGGATGGCGAAACAGGGCGACGACCGCAAACCAGTCGGCCAGCGCCCCCACCATCGCCGCTTCGGCCGCGGCCGCGACATAGCCCCATGCGACATGGCGCGGCTCCATCAGCGTGGCGCCCACGTACACCCCGGCCGCCAGCAGCAGCAGACCCAGCGCCAGTGCCTTCATGCGGTCAACCGGGCTGAACGACGCGAAACGAGAACCATCCATAGGCCCGAGTGTGCCCTCTCGCAGCCGACCTGCGCCTCAGACGTCGAGCACCATCCATTCGCCCGGCTGGGGTGCTTCACGCGGCCATTGAGCGGCCGACACGAGGGGTTGGTGCCCATGCTGCGCCACACAGATCACCGACCGGATCACGCCCGCGTGGGTGATCCACAGCGCCTCGCCGCCCTGCCCCACGGCCGCCCGGGTCTCGTCCAGCGCGTCGGCCACCCGTGTCATCAGCTCGTGTACGCACTCGGCGCCGCCGAAGCGGTGCTGCGCGAAGTCGGCCATCCAGTCGTCGAACGCCGTGCGCGGAACGGCGTCCCAGGCCGTCTGCTCCCAGGTGCCAAAGTCCATCTCGCGGATGCGCGGATCGGTCTGTGCCGCGCCGAGGTCGGGGCGGTGCGCCCGCAGGGCCTGGTGCAGTTGCTGGGCGCGGCGCAGGTCCGACACCCGCACCGGCAGGCCGGCCGGCAGCAGCGGCGCGATGGCTTGCGCCGCCTCGGCGGTCAGGACTTCGTCGGCCGGCACGTCGCTGGCGCCGTAGCACAGGCCGGGCGGCAGCACCACACGCGCATGGCGCAGCAGCCAGAGTTTCATGGTGCGGCCAGGGGCAGGGACAGGGCCAGCGCGAACAGGAAGGCAATTTCGCTCACCTGCTGCGTGGCGCCCAGGCCGTCACCGGTGAAGCCCTGCAGCCGCCGGCGCAGCAGGCGCCACATCCACAGCAGTGCCAGCAGCGCGCCCAAGACCGCCTGCGCCCAGCGCACCGAGGGCAGCAGCACCACCGCCGTGGCGATGGCCAACGCCCACCAGACCACACCCACCACCAGTGCACCGCGCCCGATGCTTTCGGCCAGTGGCTTGGACTTGGACTGCGGCGCGTCACCGACGTGGGTCAGCGTGTGGATGATGAACAGCGGCATCAGACGCGAGGTCACATGGCCCGCGAACAACGCCACCGCCGCCACCAGCGCCCCGCCCGCTTGCGCGATCAGCGCCAGCACCGCCACCTTCGAGCACAGTGCCAGCACCAGCGCGATGGCTCCGAAACTGCCGATGCGCGAGTCCTTCATGATCTCCAGCGCGCGCTCCCGGTTCGCGGAACCGCCCAGCCCGTCGGCCAGATCGGCCAGACCGTCCTCATGAAACGCACCGGTCAGCAGCACGCTGAACACGGTGCTCAGCAGCGCCGCCACCCAGGGCGCGGCGGGCTGCGCCGGCAACCACCACCACACCGCGGCGAACACCGCCGCCGTCGGCAGGCCCACCACCCAACCCACGCCGGGGAAGTGCGCCGCGCTGGCGCGCAGCATGGCCGGGGAAAAACCCACCCATTCCGCAAGCCGCCCGGTGACCGGGATGCGGGTGAAGAACTGGACGGCAATGAGAAAGTGACGGACGAAGGCCATGCCCTCAGCGTACTGCGGTTTCGGCGCTGTCCTGCCGCGACACACCGGCCGACTCGAAGCTGGCCATCTCGCGCAGGATGGCGCAGGCGCTCATCAGCAGCGGCCAGGCCAGCGCGGCACCCGAACCTTCGCCCAGGCGCAGGCCCAGATCCAGCAGCGGTTCGGCCTTGAGGTGCGCAAGCATCAGCGCATGGCCGCGCTCGCCCGACTGGTGCGCGAACACGCAACGCTGCAGCACGGCCGGCTGCAGCGCGCTGGCCACCAGCACGGCCGAGCTGGCGATGAAGCCGTCGACCACGATCACGCGCCGCTCGGCCGCGGCCTGCAGCACCGCGCCGACCATGGTGGCGATCTCGAACCCTCCGAAGGCAGCGAGCGCATCCAGCGGGGCTTTCGCGTCCGGATGGCGCGCCAACACCTGGCGCAGGATGGCGATCTTGCGCTGCACCGCCGGCGCGTCCAGCCCGGTGCCGGCACCCGTGCAGTCCACGATGTCCAGCCCGGCCAGGCGGCTCATCAGCAGCGAGGCGGCCGAGGTGTTGCCGATGCCCATCTCGCCGAGCAGCAGCGCGTTGCCCGGCAGGCTCTTCACCAGCGCGGCGCCACTGGCGATGGCCACATCGCACTGGGCGGGGCTCATCGCCGGACCTTCCAGCGCGTCGGCCGTGCCGGGCGCGACCTTGTTGATGACCAGACCGGGTCGCGGCGCGAAGTCGTGCCGCACGCCGCAGTCCACCACCGTGAGGCCGATGCCGTTCTGCCGGGCCAGCACGCTGACGGCCGCACCGCCGGCCAGGAAGTTCTCGACCATCTGCCAGGTCACGTCGCTCGGGTAGGCCGAGACGCCGCGAGCGGCCAGGCCGTGGTCACCCGCGAACACCACCAGCTGCGGGTCCTTCAGCTCGGGCGCCTCGCTGCCCAGGATGAGGCCGATGCGCTGCGCCAGGCGCTCGATCTGCCCCAGCGAGCCCAGGGGCTTGGTCTTGTTGTCCAGCAGGTGCTGCAGACGCGCGGCCAGCGCGGCCTGGGTGATGTCGTCAATGGCGGGAAGGGTGATGGGCATGGTTCAGTCCTTGTGGATGAGGGCGTCGAGCACACCGGGCCCGACATGTTGTTCCAGAAAATCGGCCAGTCCGTCGAACACGGTCTCCAGCGTGGGCACGGTGGCCCCGAACAGCGCACGCAGCACCGCCGGGTCTTCGAACAGGCCGTGCAGGTAGCAACCCAGCACGTTGCCCGCCGCGTTCTGCCAGGCCAGGCCCGGCATCACTTCGCGCGCGATGTCGCCCTTGGCCGCCATGGCCGGGTGTTGCGCCGTCTGGCCGTGGTGGATCTCATAGCCCGTGGCGGTGACGCCCGAGAGCGCCTGCCACGCGCCACCGAGTTCGCCGAAGGTCGCAGCGGTGCGGCACACCGTCTTGTCGGCGTCGAAGGCCGTCACCAGCGGCAACAGCCCCAGGCCCGGAGCGTTGCCGTCGATGCCATGGGTGTCGATCAAGGCCTCGCCCAGCACCTGCAGGCCACCGCAGAGGCCCAGCACCGCCCCACCCTGCGCAGCGTGCGCAGCCACGGCCTGGTCCAGCCCCTGCTGGCGCAGCCAGGCCAGATCGGCTGCGGTGGCCTTGGAGCCGGGCAGCACGATCCAGTCGGCACCGGCGCAGTCCGCCGGTGTGCGTGCCCAGACCAGGCGCACACCCGGCACGTTCCTGAGCGGCTGGAACTCGTCGAGGTTGCTGATGCGCGGCCAGGCGATGACGGCGATGGTCGTCTTCACCGCCCCGGCCGCCCGCGTTCTGTCATCGAAAACACCGTCTTCTTCGGGTAGGCCGTGCTGCCACCACATGGGCAGCGTGGCGACCACGGGCACACCGGTCAGTTCCTGCAGCATCTGTGGCGCGGGTGCCAGCAGGCTCGCATCGCCACGGAACTTGTTGAGCACGAAACCCTTGATCAGTGCCCGCTCGTCCTCGGGCAACAGGGCCCAGGTACCGTAGAGGTGGGCGAAGGCCCCGCCGCGGTCGATGTCGGTCACCAGCAGGCAGCGCGCCTGCGCATGCCTGGCGACGCGCATGTTCACGATGTCGCTGGCATGCAGGTTGATCTCGGCCGGGGAGCCCGCGCCCTCGATCACCACCACATCGTTCTCTTCGCGCAGCGCATCGAGCGCGGCCGTGATGTGCGGCCACACCTTGTCGCTGCGGCCGCGCCAGGGCATGTCGCTGAGTTCGCGACTCACCTCGCCCAGGAGCACCACCTGGCTGCGCGTGTCGGCCTCGGGCTTGAGCAGCAGCGGATTCATGCGCACGTCGGGCTCGGCCTTGGCGGCGAGGGACTGGAAATACTGGGCCGAACCGATCTCGCCTTGCCTGCCCGCTGCCCCGGCCACCACACGCGCGTTGTTGCTCATGTTCTGCGCTTTGAACGGCGCGACCTTGAGTCCCTGACGGGCGTAATGCCGACACAGCGCCGTGGTGAGCCAGCTCTTGCCGGCACCGCTGGTCGTGCCCAGCACCATCACACAGACCGCCGTCATCGCGAAGTCTCCTGTTGCAGCTCGCCAAGCACCACGTCCAGCGCGGCCAGTGCCTCGGGCCGCTGCGCGCTCAGTCGCCACCAGCCTGGCAGACCAAACGAGGTGGCATCGCGCAGCTTGATGCCGCGCGACCGCAAGGCCTCAGCGTCGAGCGGTTGCGGCGGCAGTGCGCACAGGTAGGCCGTGTCGCTCGGCGCACAGTCCCACCCGTGGCGCTCCAGTGCCGCGCGCAAGGCCTGCGCCCAGGCGGCCAGCGTGGTGCGGCTGGCGGTCACCCAGGCCTGCACCTCGTGGTGGGTCCAGGCCATCAGCATCGCCTCGCCGTGCGCGCCGATGGGCCAGGACGCGGACAGCGCCTCGAGTTCGGCCAGGTCGGCACGCGCACCCAGCGGCGCGATGGCATAGGCCGCCCGCACCCCCGTCAGGCCCAGCGCCTTGTTGGGCGACCAGAGCTGCCAGACGCGGTCGAGCTGCGCGGCGTCGAGCGAACCGGCGCCCTGCAGCCGCAGCGGCGCGTAGGCGCGGTCGAGCACCACGGTGCGCGGCGTGTCGTTCAGCAAGGCCCGCACCGCGTCGGGCGACTCGCCCTGCCCCTGCGGGCTGCCGGGGTCGCAGAGCCAGGCCAGCTGGGCCCGCGCGGGCGCATCGGCGCGGGCCAGCCCCCAGGCGGTCGCGGCATGGGCGTAGTCACCGTAGGCGTGGGGCGGCGTCCAGAAACACCGATCCCCCGCACGCCAGCGCCAGGCCGTCAGGCGCTGGATGCATTCGCTCGCACTCGCCGCCAGCAGCACGCGCGAGGGTGCCACACCGTGCAATTCGGCCAGCGCGCTGCGCAGGCGCGTGTACACGGGGTCGGGGTAGCGGGTGGCGTCGGCCTGCAGCACGGCCTGCAACGCCATCGGGCAGGGTCCGCAGGCGTTGGCGTTGCTGGAAAAGTCCCAGCGCGCCACGCCACGGGCGTCCGGCCCACCGTGGATGCGCGCCGTCACGGCTGCCTCCCTAGCGACAGCAGCAGCACGGCGCCCGCGAGCAGCGCCAGCACGGCCACCACCTGACCGCAGCGCCGCAGCGCGAGTGCCGTGTCGGACGCCCGCGGCGCCCTGCCATCGCGGTTGAGTTCGTAGACACCCGCCTTGCCCAGGCGAATGCCCAGGCCCACCGCCAATGCCCCCATGGGCCAGCCGCCGTTGGGCGAGGGCGTGAGGCCGGCGTTGGCCACCACGGCCGACCAGCGGCGGCCCATGGTCGGCAGGGCGATCAGCAGCGCCGTGAGGCGCGCGGGCAGCCAGGACAGCGCGTCGTCCGCGCGCGCGGCCCACTTGCCAGCCCAGGTCCAGTCGCGGCCACCGCGCTCGCCCCGGTAGCCCCACATGGCGTCGGCGGTGTTGGCAAAGCGGTAGAGCGCCGCGCCGGGCAGGCCGGCGACGGCGAACCAGAACAGCGGCGCCACCACCGAGTCGTTGAGGTTTTCGGCCAGCGTGGACACCGCGGCCTCGCGCACCTGTGTTTCGCTCAGCCCCGTCACATCGCGGCTCACCAGCCAGCCCACGCGCTGCCGGCCCGCGGTCAGCGATTCGGCCAGTGCGGCTTCGACCGCCGCCACCTCGTCGCGCAGCATGCGCCAGGACAGCATCGGCTTGAGCAGCAGTCCGAACAGCCCGGCCTGCGCCAGCGGGTGCAGGCCTTGCACCGCCCACACCGCCGCGACCGCCAAGGCCGACACCAGCACGGCACCGACACACCAGCCCAGCGCGCCGCGCCAGAACTCCGCCATCGGCCGCCCCGCCGCACCAGCCGGGCGCGACACGCGCCGCCCCGCGGCGCCGAGATAACGCCCCATCGCCACCACCGGATGCAGCCGCGCGGGCGGCTCGCCGAACGCCAGGTCCAGCCCCAGCCCGAACAGCACCGCGCCCGCCAGCACGGCAGCCTCAGGCACGGTCATGCCGATGAGGGTCATCTGCGGGTCAGGCGTGCGCCCGTGTGGTGTGCATGCCCATCTTCTTCAGCAGCGCCTGATCGGCCTCCACATCCGCATTGCCCGTCACCAGCAGCTTGTCGCCGTAGAAGATGGAATTGGCGCCGGCCAGGAAGCACAGCACCTGGGTCGATTCGGCCATCTGCCGGCGCCCGGCCGACAGCCGCACCTTGGCCTTGGGCATGGTGATGCGCGCCACCGCCACGGTGCGCACGAACTCCAGCGGATCGAGGTCGGGCTCGTCGGCCAGCGGCGTGCCCGGCACCTTGACCAGGTGGTTGATCGGCACCGATTCGGGGTACGGCTCCAGGTTCGCCAGTTGCGCGATCAGGCCCGCGCGGCCGGCGCGCGACTCACCCATGCCGACGATGCCACCGCTGCAGACGTGGATGCCGGCCTCGCGCACATGGCCCAGGGTGTCCAGGCGGTCCTGGTAGTCGCGGGTGGTGATGATGTCGCCGTACAGCTCGGGCGCGGTGTCGAGGTTGTGGTTGTAGTAGTCCAGACCCGCGCCTTTGAGGCGCTGCGCCTGTTCGCCCGTCAGCATGCCCAGGGTGCAGCAGGCTTCCAGGCCCTCGTCCTTGACCACGCGCACCAGTTCCTCGACCTTCTCAAGGTCACGGTCGTTGGGCGCGCGCCAGGCCGCGCCCATGCAGAAGCGCGAGGCTCCGGCCGCCTTGGCGCCCAGCACGGCTTCGCGCACGTCCTCGGCCGTCATCATCTTGGTGGCGGCCACGCCCGATTCGTGGTGCACCGACTGCGGGCAGTAGCCGCAGTCCTCGGGACAGCCACCGGTCTTGATCGACAGCAGCGTCGCCAGCTCCATGTGGGTCGGGTCGTGGTGCTCGCGGTGCACGGTCTGGGCGCGGTGCATCAGTTCGGGCAGCGGCAGGTCCAGCAGGGCCTGCACGTCGGCCACGGACCAGCGTTCGTTCTTCGTTGCAGCGGGCTTGGCCGGGCGGTGCAAGGTCACGGGGGATTCAACAACAGTGTTCATGGTGGGTCTCCGGTTCAGTCTTCGATGCCACGCTGGGCGGGGATGCCCGATTGGAATGCATGTTTGACCAGCGTCATTTCGGTCACGGTGTCGGCCAGCTCGATGATCTCTGGCGGGCAACGGCGGCCGGTCAGGCAGACATGCACATGGCTCGGCCGTTCGCGCAGCGTCTGCAGCACGCCGTCCAGCGGCAGCCAGCCGTAGATCAGCGGGTAGGTGATCTCGTCGAGCACCACGAGGAAGTGCTCGCCGCCCAAGACGGTGGCGCGGGCTTTCTCCCAGCCGTCGCGCGCCAGCTGGGCCGAATGCTCCAGGTCTTGGCTCTTCCAGCTGAAGCCATCGCCCAGCCCCTCGATCGGGATGCCGATCTGCTCGAACATGCGGTGCTCGCCAAAACGCGCCGAGGGCACCTTCATGAACTGGTAGATCTTGACGGCCTTGCCGCGTCCGTGGGCGCGCAGCGCCAGGCCGAAGGCGGCCGTGCTCTTGCCCTTGCCGTCGCCGGTGTGGACGATCACGATGCCGCGGCGCTCGCCCTCGGCCTTGTCGTAGGGTTTTTCGGTCGGCGGGGTTTCAATCTGCATGGTGTGACGTCTTCAAAGGGTTGATCCGCGGCAGAGCCACCCACTGCCCCTGCAGCGCGTGCACCTCGATGCGGTGGTCGAACACGGCCTCCAGCGCCCGGTGGGTGGCGGTGTCGGCGCAGGCGCCCTGGTGCATGACGCGGCCCTGGGCCATCACCACCAGCTCGTCGGCGTGCAGCGCCATGCCGACCTCGTGCAGCACGCTGACCACCGTCCTGCCTTCGCGCACCAGGGCCTGCACCAGATCGAGCCAGTCGGCCTGGTGCGGCGGGTCGAGGTTGGCCAGCGGCTCGTCCATCAGCAGCACCTGGGCTTCGACCGCCAGGGCGCGGGCCAACAGCACGCGCTGGCGCTCGCCGCCCGAGAGCTGGCCCAGCGCGCGGGCGCGCCAGTCCCAGGCCTGGGTGGCGCGCAGCGCGTGCTCCACCGCGGCGCGGTCTTCGGCGCTGGGCGGGCTGAGCCAGGCCTGGTGCGGCAGGCGACCGAGCATGGCCACGTCCCACACCGTCAGGTCGTCGGCGCTGGATTCGTTCTGCCCCAGCCAAGAGAGCTGTTGGGCGCGCTGTCGGTGCGGCCAGTCGGCCAGCGGCCGGCCCAGCAGCGACACCGCACCGGTGTGCGGCAGCAAGCCGGCCAGACAACGCAGCAGCGTGGACTTGCCCGCGCCATTGGGGCCGACGATGCTGGTCCAGCGTCCCCGCGGCAGGTTCAGCGCGATGCGGTGCAGGATGGGTTCGTCACCCAGACGGGCGCTCAACTCGCAGGTTTCGATTGCGGCGCTCACAACCCGCCTCCGCGAGACACCCTCGCATTGCGCTGCATCAGCCACAGCAGGTAGCCGCCGCCCAGCACCGCCGTCAGCACGCCCACCGGAAGCTCCTGCGGCGCGATCAGCCAGCGCGCCAGCGTGTCGGCCGCCATCAGCAGCGCGCCGCCCATGCCACTGGCCAGCAGCATCAGGCGGGCGCTGGTGGTCTTGACCAGCGACCGCACCAGGTGCGGCGCGGCCAGGCCCACAAAGGCGATCAGCCCGGTCTGCGCCACGGCGGTGCCGGTGGCCAGCGCCAGCACACCCACCAGCGCGGCGCGCATGGGACCCAGCGGCAAGCCCAGGCTGCGCGCGGTGGCGTCGCCCAGGCTCAGGCCGTCGAGCACCCGCGCCAGCAGCCAGGCCGCCAGCGTGCACAGCGCCCAGACGGACACCATCAGCACACACGCGGTCCATCCGACAAAGCTGGTCGAGCCGAGCATGAAGGCCTGCATGGCCTGCAGCGACTCGGGCGAGAACAGCAGCACCAGGTGCGTCATGGCGCCCAGCACCACGCCCACCACCACGCCGGCCAAGAGCAGGCGCAGGGTGTGCTGCACGCCGCGCGAGAGCACCAGGGTGATCAGCACCGCCAGCACCGCGCCGCAGAAGGCCGCACCGGTCAGGCCCAGGCGCACCAGCGCGCTGCTGGAGAACACGCTGACCGCCACGCCGCTGTTCATCATGCTGCCGCCCAGCATGCCCGCACCACCGCCCATGGCGGCCAGCGCCAGGGCCACGCCCAGCGACGCGCCCGAGGCGCTGCCGAGCAGGAAGGGGTCGGCCAGCGGGTTGCGGAACAGGCCCTGCGCCACCGCACCGGCGAGCCCCAGCAGCGCACCCGCGCCCCAGGCGCCCAGCGTGCGTGGCAGGCGGATCTCCCACACGATCTGCTGCGCCATGGCTGCGGCGGCCGGATCGGCCTGCGGGTCCAGCAGCGGGCCGACCAGATTCTCGAAACCGGCGCTGCCCACGCAGACGCCGAGCGCGGCCAGCGCCAGCGCCACCAGCAACAGGGCGGCCACCAGCCACGACGCACGGCGGCTGTTCACCTGGCCGGCCCTTTCGATGCCTTGCCGCCGGGCGCCCGCTCGCCGAGGCAGCGCGCCATCAGTCGCGCCCCCTCGGCCATGCGCGGCCCCGGGCGCACCAGGGTGTCGGACTCATCGGTCGTGAACACGCACAGGTGCTGCCCACGCATCGCACGCATGCTCATCCAGCCCGGGCGCTGGGCCATGCCGTCCACGCTGCGCTGGCCGATCATGATCAGGTCCGGGTCGGCGCGAACGATGTATTCGGGATTGAGTTTGGGAAACGGCCCGAGCGACGCCGGCACGATGTTCTTCGCGCCCAGCCGGGTCAGCGTTTCGCCGATGAACGAGCCCTCCCCCGCCGCATACGGCCCGGGGTTGACCTCGAAGTACACCCGCGTGCCGCGCACACCGGCCGGCAGCGACTGCGCGGCGGCCATCACCGCGGCGTCGATCGCGCGCCAGATGCGCTGTGCGTCCGGCACGTCCAGCAACTGGCCGATCTTGAGCATCACCCGTTGCACGTCGGCGTGCGTCTTGGGTTCCAGCGCCACCACCTTCAGGCCCAGCGCGCGCAGGCGCTCCCCCGCACGGGACGAGGTGGCCATCAGCACCACGTCGGGCCGCAGCGCCACGATCTGCTCGATGTTCGGGTCCAGCCCACCTCCCACCTGGGGCAGCTTCGTCAGGCTGGCCGGGTAGGTGGAATAGCGGTCCACCCCCACCAGCCGCGCACACTGGCCGAGCTCGCACACGGTCTCGGAGAGCGACGGCAGCAGGCTCACGATGCGCTGCGGCGCGCGCTCGAAGTTCACCACCACGCCGTTGTCGTCGGTGACCTGCAGGGCCGCCTGGGCAGCACCGCAGACCAGAGCCATCAACGCCCACACCAGCGCGAACCGTCCCTTGCGCATCGGGTTCATGTCCTGTCCTTCAAAGTCAGCGGCAGCCCCGCCGCCATCAGGGTCACGCGGTTGCAGGCCGCGGCCACCTGTTGGTTCAAGCGGCCCAGCGCGTCCACGAAAGCCCGCACCTCGCGCCCCATGGGAATCACGCCCAGGCCGATCTCGTTGCCCACCAGCACCAGCGGCCCGGGCGCATCGGCGATGGCCGCGCACAGTTCGTCGCCCGCTGCGATCACGGCGGTCTCGTCGCGCACCGTTGCCGGGTCGGCCGGCATCATCAGGTTCGTCAGCCACAGGGTCAGGCAGTCGACCACGATTAGGGTGTGCGCTGCGCTGTGCTGCCGCACCGCGCCAGCCAGCGCCAGCGGCTCTTCCACCGTCACCATGCCGGGCACGCGCACGGCGCGGTCGGCCTGGTGGCGGGCGATGCGTTCGTGCATCTCGGCGTCCCAGGCCTGTCCGGTCGCGACCAGCACGGCGCCGTGCGCCGGCGACGCCTCCAGCCATTGCCGTGCGAGCAGCTCGGCGCGGCGCGACTTGCCGCTGCGCTGGCCGCCCAGGACGAACTCGGTACGCACAATCTCAGCCATGGGCCTGCATCCATTCGCGCACGATGCGGTGCATCTGCTCCACGCCGTCGGTCAGGGCCGCCGGGCCGGGCTGCAGGATGTCGGCCGACTTGATCTCGAACAGCTGGCCATTGCGCACGGCGGGCACGTCCTGCCAGCCGGCGCGCGCGGCCACCTTCTCGGCTCGGAACTTCTTGCCGCACCAGGAGCCGATCACGATGTCCGGCGCGCGGCGCACGATCTCTTGTCCATCCGCGATGATGCGGTGCTTGCCCAGCGACTGCAGCGCCAGTTCGGGGAAGATGTCGTCGCCCCCGGCAATGCCCAGCAGCTCCGACACCCAGCGGATGCCGCTGATGTGCGGCTCGTCCCATTCTTCAAAGAACACCTTGGGCCGGCGTTTGCCCGCGGCGACCAGAGCGGCCACCTCGGCCCGAATCGCGTCCAGCCGCTGGCGCATGGCCGCGATGCGCGCCAGCCCCTCACCGGCGCATCCCACCATGGCGGCGACCTGGAACAGCATGGAGAAGACCTCCTCCACGCTGCGCTGGTTGAACACCGTGACCTGCACGCCCCCGCGGATCAGCGCGGCGGCGATGTCGGCCTGCAGGTCGGAGAAGCCGAACACGCAGTCGGGTTGCAGGTCCAGGATCTTATCGATCTTGGCGTTGAGGAACGCACTGACCTTGGGTTTCTCGTCGCGCGCCCGACGCGGCCGCACGGTGTAGCCGCTGATGCCGACGATGCGCGCCTCCTGCCCCAGCAGATAGAGCCACTCGGTGGTCTCTTCGGTCAGGCAGACGATGCGCTGCGGCCCGGGCAGAACGGTGCTCATGCGGCCTCCGGCAGAAAGAGTTGCGCGGTCGCTTCCGGGCTGGAAGCGAACCAAGCGTGGAAGTAGCTGGCACGCACCGGGCCCTGGCCGTAGACCGCCTCGGGCCGGCCGAACCGGCTGCCCGGCACTGTCCGGGCCACGGGAGCCAGCGGCGAGGTGGTGAGCGAGTAATGAAAGGTGTGCCCTCGCAGCTCTCCCTGCGCCGTGTCCCAGCGCTGCGGGCCGAGGGCCACCAGGCGCGGCTGCATCGCCACCTCGCCGGGCAGCAGGCCCCACATCGGCACCCGCGCACCATCGGCCAGCGTGAGGCCGTCGAACAGCGGCATCATGCCGCCGCACTCGGCCCAGACGGGCTTGCCCGCCGCGATGTGCGCCGAAAGGCTGGCGCGGCAGCGTGTGCCGTTCACGAGTGCGTCGGCGTGCAGCTCGGGGTAGCCGCCCGGCAACCAGACCGCGTCGCATTCGGGCACCGGCTCGTCGGCCACCGGCGAGAAAAACACCAGCCGCGCGCCCAGCGCGCGCAGCGTGTCCAGGTTGGCCGGGTAGGTGAAACAGAACGCCGCGTCGCGCGCCACCGCCACGGTGCGCCCACTCAGCAGTGACGCCACCGGACGCTCGGCCTGCGCCTCGAACGGCACAGCCCAGCGCTGCCAGCCCGCGGCATCCAGCCGCCCCAGCGGCGTGGCCGCCATGGCATCGGCCAGCGCGTCCAGCCGCGCCAGGGCATCGGGCAGTTCGGAAGCCACCGTCAGGCCCAGGTGGCGCTCGGGCAGCGCAAAACCGGCGTCGCGCCGCAGGCCGCCCAGCCAGCCCGCATCGATGCCGGCCGGCTCGCTGCCGAGATCGTCTCCGCGCACCGAGGCCTGGAGCATCTTTTCATGGCCTTCGCTGGCCACGCGGTTGGCCAGCACGCCGGCCCAGGGCAGGCCCGGCCGGTAGTGGCGCAGCCCGTGCACCAGCGCACCGAAGGTACCGGCCATGGAGCCGGCGTCGATCACCGCCAGAACGGGAATCCCGAGCTTCACCGCCAGGTCGGCCGCGCTCGGCTCGCCATCGAACAGCCCCATCACACCTTCGATGAGGATCAGGTCGCTGTTCGCCGCGGCCTCGTGCAGCCGGGCACGGAGGTCGGTCTCGCCGTTGAGCCAGAGGTCCAGGTTGTGCACTGGGTGACCGCTGGCGAGCTGGTGCCAGTGCGGGTCCAGAAAATCGGGGCCGCACTTGAACACCCGCACACGCCGGCCAGCCCGTGCATGCAGCCGCGCCAGCGCGGCCGTGACCGTGGTCTTGCCCTGGCCAGAGGCCGGGGCCGCGATCAGCAGGGCGGGACAGGTGGCGGTGCGGCCCATGTCGAACCTCAGCGGGGCGACCAGCTCAGGCCCAGGTAGAAGCCGCGGCCAGCCGTGGCGTAGCCCAGCACCGACTCGTAATCCTTGTCGGTGGCGTTGTCCACGCGCGCAAGCAGCCGCCAGTCGCGGGCGATGTCGGTGCTGGCCGTGAGATGCAACAGGGTGTGGGCGGGCAGCGGTTTCGTGTTGGCTTCGTCGTCGTAGCGCTTGCCCAGGTGCTGCACTTCGGCGCCCAGGCGCCAGGCGCCCACGGGCGTGTCCGCGGTCAGCGTGGCCTGGGTTTTGGCACGGCGCGCCAGCAGTTGGCCGGTCTCGGCGTTCTTCGGACGCATCAGGTCCAGCGAAGCGCCCAGCGCCACCTCACCGAGCGTCGTCCCTCCGGCCAGCGTCACACCGGTGTAAGTGGCTCGGCCGGTGTTGCCGTAGCAGCCGGCGAAATCGCCCACCCCGTTGACGCAGCTGCCAGGGCCGGCCAGATAGTCGATCAGGTCCTTGACGCGGTTGCGGTAGACCACCACGGAAGCGCGATTGGCCGCCTCCTGCCAGCGCACACCCGCTTCCATGTTGCGCGCGGTTTCCGCCTTGAGGTCGGGCGTGCCGTAGATGCTGAAGCGCTGGAACAGCGTGGGGGCGCGGAAGGCCGTGCCCACCGAGCCCGTGAGCTGGAGCGTCCTGGACAGCGCATAGCCGTAGGCAAGCGAGCCGGTGGTGTGCGCGCCGAACTCGCTGTCGTCGTCGCGTCGGGCATTGAGCTGCAGCGTGTGGTCGCCGGCACGCAGACCATAGCCCAGTGCCAGGGCGTCCTGGTGCCGGTCTGTCTTTTCGGGCGTGGTGCTGGCGTTCTCCAGCCGGTCCTCACGGCGCTCCAGGTCCACCGTGAGCCGACCCGGCCCCACGCGCAACTCGTTGCGCAGCAGCCAGCTGTCCACCGAGGTGTCCGTCAGGTAGACGGAGGGCGTGGTTTCGTACCGATCGGCTCCGCGGCTGACGCCCACGCGGGTGCTCCAGGCTTCACTCCAGCGGCTGTTCCAGTTCAGTCCCACGGTCTGCAGGTGGTGCTTGGACTGGTCGTCCTGCCCCGGCATGTAGCCGTCGTAGCCCGCCTTCTGGCGGCTGTCGAGCAGCGTGGCCTCCAGCTTCTGCCCCTCGGAGAGTTTCCATCCGAAACGGCCCGAGAACGACTCGTTGCGGTAGCCGTCTCGATCCGGGTTGCCAGAGGGTTTGGCGTTGAAGCCGTCGCTGCGCTCGGTGCCCAGACCGAAGGCGTAGTCGACCACCCCGTCGCCGCCGCGCAGGGCAGCCCCCGCTTCGTAGGTGCTGTTCGACCCCACGCCCAGGCGCAGCGACGGGAAGAAGCCTTTCTCACCCTGGCGCGTGAAGATCTGGACCACGCCGGCCATCGCGTCCGAGCCGTACACCGCCGCCGCCGGCCCGCGCAGCACTTCGATGCGCTCCACCTGGGACAAGGGAATTGCGTTCCAGGTGGCGCCGCCGGTGGACTGGGAATCGATGCGCACGCCATCGATGAACACCGCGGTGAAGCGGCCTTCCGCGCCCCGCAGGTAGACGTTGGTGGTAGACGCGGGCCCGCCATTGCGGTTGACGGTCACGCCCGGCAGGCGCTCCAGCACGTCGGAGACCGAGGCAGCGCCCAGACGGTCGATGGCGTTGCGGTCGACCAGGGTCACATCCGCCACCACATCGGTGACGGGCAGCTCGGACCGTGTCGCCGACACGACCACGATAGGCAGGGTGGACTGGGCAAGGGCGGGAAACGCGATGGCGCAAGCCAGTGGCAGCGCGGCCAGGCGCACCGGAGCAGAACGGAAAGACATGAATGAGAGACAAACGATGGTTGCCCTCGCCGTCTTCCCCGACGGCGCATGGGCGTCACGGTGAAGGCCCAGGATCAGGACGCATCACCACCGCGTTGGCCGGTATCCGGGCTGGCAGAGCAACCTCCACCGCCTTCCCGGAGCGCCGGTCGAAATCGGCAGTCCAGTGGCTGTGGGGTGGAGGCGGGGACTGGGCGAAGAACCCGTATCCCGTCTGCTTACCGTTGCGGGGGCAGCGCAGGTTAGGTCGGTCGCTGTGGACTTTCCCTCCTGCTTCCCGTTGAACTGCGGCATGTGAACCACACCGCGAGCACCAACGCAATCCATTGTAAGCCCGCGCTCCTTGCGGCAACCCTACAATGAGTTACTCACCAGTTGTCACCATGGCCGATCCCAAGCACATTGACCTGATCGCCGAGCGCGTCGAACGCCTGCTCCTTCGCCATGAAGAACTGCAGCGCACCAACGCCCTGCTGATGGAGCAGGTGGCCTCGCTCAAGGCCGAACGTGACTCCATCAAGTCCCGCCTGAACGCGGCGCGTTCCCGCATTGACGCGCTGCTGGACCGGCTGCCCGTCGGGACCGAGTCGCCCGCGAACAAGGACTCCGAATGAACAAGCCGGCCGCCAAGCAGATCGAGGTACAGATCATGGGCCAGAGCTACCTGCTGGCCTGTCCGGCAGGTGGCGAGCAGTCTCTGCTGGACGCCGTGGAACGTGTCGACACCGCCATGTGCCGCATCAGAGACGCTGGCAAGGTCAAGGCGCGTGACCGCATCGCCGTGCTCGCGTCGCTCAATCTGGCGTTCGAACTGTCCCAGAAGGAGGCCCAGGGTTTCGTGTCCTCGTCGTTCCTGCCTCCCGATCCGCCGCCTCTGCCGGAACCGGCTCATGCGGGAGAACCGCCCGATGCAGCGGCGCTGGCGCGCGCCGAGGAACTGGTGCGGCGCCTGGACCAGGCGCTGGGCAGCGACGGCCAATTGATCTGAGTCAGCTGTCCGCGCTCAACTTTTCCGACGGACGAGGACAACGCTGCCGCCTGCAGCCTCTACAATTTGGCCTGTCTGCAGTGCATGCCGGGCTTTATATTTCCTTGAACCAATGCTCCATGAGCCCGGGCTTGGTACATAACGTGGCTGGTGTGAGCGTCTCGCGTCAGATGAACCCGAAGCCCCGTTGCCCTCGCCCACCTGAACCCCCGGTTCAGGATGACGGTCCGGTGGCACTTGCAGACACCTAATTCCTTTCTTGCGGCCCCACGGATGTCTTCCTGGGGCCGCACGCTTTTCTGCCTCCCTGATTCCCTCCATGAGCCTTGAACCCCTGCTGATCGTCGAGCTGGCCCTCCTTGGGGTGTTCACCGGTTTCCTGGCGGGCCTGCTGGGCATCGGCGGCGGGATGCTCATGGTGCCGTTCATCAGCGCCATCCTCGCCCACCGGGGCGTTGCGCCTGGCCTGGCCGTGAAGATGGCCATTGCCACGTCCATGGCCACCATCATCTTCACCTCCATCTCCAGTGTTCGCGCCCACCACAAGCGCGGCGCTGTGCGCTGGGACATCGTGCGGAGGCTGGCCCCCGGCATCGTCATCGGCGCAGCGGTCGCGAGTCTCGGCGTCTTTGCGGCCCTCAAGGGCGGGGCACTGGCCCTGCTGTTCGCGCTGTTCGTGGGTTTCTCCGCGACCCAGATGCTGCTGGACAAGAAGCCCCAGGCCGCTCGCACCCTGCCCGGCACGGTCGGGCAGCTGGGTGCCGGTGGCGTGATCGGGTTCCTGTCCGGACTGGTCGGCGCCGGCGGTGGCTTTGTCAGTGTCCCGTTCATGACCTGGTGCAACGTGGCGATCCACAACGCCGTGGCCACCAGCGCAGCGCTCGGCTTTCCCATTGCGCTGGCGAACGCCCTCGGGTATGTCGTCTCGGGCCAAGGTGTGGCCGACCTGCCGGCAGGTTCGCTGGGCTATGTGTACCTGCCCGCGCTGACGGTGATCGCCATGACCAGCGTGCTGATGGCGCCGCTGGGCGTGAAGGCCGCACACGCGCTGCCTGTGAAGTCGCTCAAGCGGGCCTTCGCGCTGATCCTCTACCTGCTCTCGGCGTACATGCTCTACAAGGGCCTGACCGCCTGAGGTCCGTCAGGCGCTCCGGTGCAATGGCCGGTCGGCGATCACAGTGCCATCCTCGTCCGCATACAGCCATTCGCCTGGGCGCACGGTGACGCCCTGAATCTTCACCGGCACGTCCCGCAGCCCCTGGTTGCGCCGCTCGGTCGGCAGCGGCATCGAGGCCAGCGCACGAATGCCGGTCTCGCACACCGCCAGCTCGGCCACGTCGCGCACGCAGCCATCCACCAGCACGCCGGCCCAACCGTTGCGCGCCGCGGCCGCGCCCAGATTGCCGCCCAACAATGCACGCCGCAGCGATGCCCCGCCGTCGACCACCAGCACACGGCCCTCCCCGGCGCCTTCGACCAGAACCTTGACCTGGCTGTTGTCGTCCAGGCACTGCACAGTGACGACCGGCCCCGCGAAACGGCGACGGGCACCGAAGTCACGGAACACCGGGGGCAGCACCCTGAACGCGCCGCTGGCGTCGCCCTTGTGTTCGTCGCACAGATCGCAGGTCGAAAAATCGATGTAAGAAGTCATGGTGGGCCACTCTGATAACGGGTTTTTTGGAGCAGAAATTGGAGCACGCTCTTTGCTGCGGGTCGGGGTGCGGTGCGCAATACCGGGCGCAGTGTTGTTTTCGGGGCCAAAAAACCCCGTTTTCCCTCTGACAACGCGCAAAAAAACAGCGACTCCACCTTGGAAGGACCATGCATCTCCATTAGCATGCGAGACACCAGTGAGAGAGCGCGTTCTCCTCTGGCGTCAAACCACTTCTAGAAGGAATCCTCAACATGGCAACTGCAAAGAAAGCTCCTGCGAAGAAGGCCGCCCCGGCCAAGAAGGCCGCCGCTCCGGCAAAGAAGGCGGCACCCGCCAAGAAGGCCGCCGCTCCGGCCAAGAAGGCTGCACCGGCCAAGAAGGCCGCTGCTCCGGCGAAGAAAGCTGCACCCGCCAAGAAGGCCGCCGCTCCTGCCAAGAAGGCTGCACCCGCCAAGAAGCGCACCCCCAACGCCGCCTTCATGAAGGCCATGACCCCCAGCGCCGCTCTGGCCGCCATCGTTGGCAACAGCCCGCTGCCCCGCACGGAAGTGACCAAGAAGGTCTGGGAATACATCAAGAAGAACAAGCTGCAGGACGCTGTCAACAAGCGCATGATCAACGCCGACGCCAAGCTGAAGGAAATCTTCAAGAAGGCCCAGGCCTCGATGTTCGAGATGACCAAGATGATCAACGAACACCTGAAGTGATCAGAACGCGAAGGGGCAGCAATGCTCCTACCTCCGAAGAGCCGGCATTGCCGGCTCTTTTTTTTTTAGCGCTTGCCATACGCACCCGGAACTTTCAGATGTGAGAAACTGAAACAGCACTTCCCACTTTTGAGGTATGACAAGCCTGCCGCCCCCCAGCACCATGGGCTCTCCCGGCGAACCGGCTCCATCCCCTGAGGTGCCGCCTCTGCCGCTCATGCAGAACAAGGTGGTGCTGGTGATGGACCTGGTGGAATCCGTGAGGCTGATGGCAAACAACGAAGCGTCCGTGGTTCACCACTGGCACGGCTTCCTCCAGCACGCCCGCGAAGACGTCCTGCCCAGACACGGTGGCCGCCTGGTCAAGAGCCTGGGCGATGGCATCCTGGTGGAGTTCGACGAACCATCCCAGGCCGTCAAGGCCACCCTGCGGCTGCACCGCTATTTCGACGACGCTAACCGCCGGCGCGACGACGACAACAAGTTCTGGCTGCGCGCGGGGCTGAACGCCACCCACCTGTACATCGATGACCACGACGTGTTTGGGCACGGTGTCAATCTGGCGGCCCGTGTGGCGGGGCTCGCAGGCCCTGGCGAAACGGTCATCACGGCCAACGTGCACGAAGCCTTGGTGGACGGTGTCGACGGCGACATGGAGGACATGGGCGAGTGCTACCTCAAGCACTGGCCCGAGCCCGTGCGGACTTGGACGCTCACCCCCCCCTCGGCAACAGGCGTCATCCTCAAACCACCCACACCAGCCGCCACACCGGACGACTTCCGCGCCACCATTGCGGTGTTGCCTTTCGTCTCGCGCAGCCATGCGCCCGAGCACTTCGTGATCGGCGACCTGCTGGCAGAAGGCGTCATCGTCCAGCTTTCCCGCAGCCAGCACTTGCGCGTCATCTCGAGGCTCTCAACCGCCGTGCTCAGAGGCCGGGACGACGCCAACCAGACCGCAAGCCAGCAGCTGGACGCCCACTTCGTGCTGTCGGGCAGCTACGTGTCCCTGGGCGAGCGCGTGATGGTGACCGCGCAGCTGACCGACACCCGGCACAACGAGGTGATCTGGGCCGACCGGCTGACTGGTGACGTGATGGACGTGGTGCAGCAGGAAAGTGAGCTGATCAACGCGCTGGCATCGACCTGTGCCGACCAGCTGCTGCACTCGGAAGTGCAACGCACCCTCACGCAAGCTCTGCCCCGGCTGGACAGCAGCGCCCTGATGCTGGGCGCCATCAACCTGATGCACCGCTCCACCCGCCGCGATCTCGAGCGCAGCCAGCAACTGCTGGAGGCCCTGGTGGACCGCCACAAGCGCTCGGTCGCACCCTGGGCGTGGCTGGCCAAGTGGCACATCATGCAAGTGGTGCAGGGCATGGCTGCGGACCCCCATGCGTCATTCCAGCGCGCGATCGATATCGCAGACCGGGCGCTGGACATGACGCCGGACAGCGGCCTTGCGCTTGCCGTCAAAGGGCACGCCATGTGCCATCTGGGCAAGGACGTCGATGGATCGAACCATCTGCTGCTCGAGGCCATCCACGCGAATCCCAACGACCCGATGGCCTGGCTCTACCGGAGCGTCTGGTCCACCATGTGGGGCACGCCCAAGGAGTCCGTCACACAGGCGGAAAACGCGCTGCGACTGTCGCCACTGGATCCGCAGAAGTACTACTTCGAAATGATGCTGGCCAGTTGCCACCTATCCACGAGCGACCTGGACCAGGCCATCCAGTACAGCCGGTCTTCGCTCAACAAGAACCGGTATCACCTGCCCAATCTGAGGATCTTGCTGACTGCCCAGTTCGAATCTGGACAGACTTCGGAAGCGAAAGAAACGTTTGCGTTGCTTCGGTCGCAGCAACCCGACCTGACGTTGTCGCAGTACCTATCTTCCGGGAGCCTCAGTCCGCTGCGGCAGCGCACCGCACGGGTGCTCGAGTCGCTGGGCCTTCCCAGAACCTGAATCCAACCAACGAGGAGAAGCCATGAGTGCAGGAGTCAGCGCAGGTGTGAGTGCGGGTGTCAGTGCAGGAGTCAGCGCTGGCGTGAGCGCGGGTGTCAGTGCCGGCGTCTCTGGTGCCAGCATGGTCTCCTCCGATGCCCTGATCATCAGCCGAGCTGCGATTGCAGGCCCATTCGATGGCGCGGTGCTCCACCCCACCACACCCGGGTTCAATCAGGACCAGAACCTGCGCCTCTGGGCCGACGGCCCGCGGATGACCACCTGCTTCGAGGAACTGGTCGAAGGTCTTTCCGTCAGCGCGTCGGCGAGTACCAGACAGGCCGATGTGAAGTTCGCCAACCTCGGTGCAGCCACCATCAAGAACCGGACGCTGGTTCAGCTGTTGGGGCCTTCCAAGAACCTGCTCAAGCTGCAGCTGGATCTGGTCGCGGCCTACGCGGATCTGCGCGGGGACCGGGCCGCCGAGGTGCTGGACCAGCTCACGGCGCCGATCGGCTACTGGTCTGCCGTGCTGGGCCTCACTGCCCATCGCCACAAGAAAACACTGCAGCTGATCGAGATCGCGCTGGGTCTGTCCGTGCATGTCGAGATGCGCCTCAAACATATTTTTGCCATCCTGCGCCCAGTGGAGTTGTCGCCACAGATCCAGCCCATGATTCCCACCCCGGGACACGGCAGCTGGCCCAGCGGCCACGCGACCGAAGCGTTTACCGTCGCAACGCTGCTGGAGGCGTTCATGGACCAGGCGCGGCCCGGCAAGAACGATGGACAGCACAGCCGCACGCAGCTGCAGCGCCTGGCGGCGCGCATCGCGGTCAACCGCACAGTGGCCGGGGTGCACTACCCGGTGGACAGTGCGGTCGGCCGTCTCCTGGGGACCAGCCTCGGGGAGTTCTTTGTGACCCGTGCCACCGGCGGGAGCGTTCGCTTGCGGGGCTTCGACAGCGACCAGTTCGTCGAAGCGGATGGCGCGCCCAAGGACTTCAAGCTCAGCGACCCCATGGATGCGGGCGCCTACAGCGTGAGCGGACCGCAGATTCCGCTGCCCCAGGCCGACACCCTGGGCTGGCTGTGGCAGGAGGCCCTGAAGGAGTGGTCATGAGCGCGGCCCAGCCCTGGCAGCCGCTGCCCAAAGGTGAGGTCACCGGCACCGACTGGTCCCAACCCGGCAGCATCGAGGGCGCCGACCCCTACCTCGCGTGGGCCGAAGCCGACCGCTTTGAAGGCTACCGGCTGGGCGAAGGCCCGGCCGCTCGGCCGAGCTGGCTGCCGATCATCATTGAACTCCACCCCGGCTTCGGCATTCAAGACCTGCTACAGGCGTCAGACGTGAAGTGGCTGCAGGTTCCCAAGGCCTACCTGCTGCTGCCCGGGCTGCGCTTCTGCACTGCGCGCGCACGAAAGGGCTTTTTTAAGGCGATGCGCAAGCGCTCGGACCTGGCCGGCATCGTCCGGCGTTATGAGCTGGGCCTGCCCGTGGAGGAGCACACCGGCCGCCTGACCGACCCGGCACTGCCCGGCGACTCGGTCCCGCCGTGTCCGGAGCCCGTGGGCGGCAAGGTGATCGGCATCATCGATGGCGGCCTGGCGATGGCCAACGCGGCCTTCCTGAAACCCGACGGACAACCGAGGGTGCGCCACTTCTGGCGCCAGGATGAGTTCGACGGTCCGCACGGACCGGGCCTGGGTCGCCGCCTGCGCAGCCGCCTCGACCCTCGACGCGCCGGACCGACACCGCCCGTCATGGGCTATGGACATGAGCTCACGGCGGCCGACATCCGCGCCGCCATGGACCGGTTCACGCTGAATGGCTCGGTGGACGAGGACGATCTGTACGACTACCTGCAGTGCTGGGACCTGAAGCACCCGGTCAACCACGGGACGGTGGTGGCGAGCCTGGCCGCCGGCCCCTGGCGGGCCACCGCCCGCATGAGCAGTGCGGCCCACACGCCGGACATGACACCGGCCCACGACGAGGCCAGCCGCGCGCCCCTGATCGCGGTGCAGCTGGACTGGTCCAACGTCATCGACACCTCGGGTGGGGCGATGAACGTCAGCGTGCTGGACGCGCTCATGTTCATCCTGAACCGGGTGACCACCGATGCGCAGCTCGTGGTGAACATCAGCTGGGGTACGCTGGCCGGCCCACACGACGGCACCTCGGTGCTGGAAGCGGCCATGGACCATCTGATCGCGCTGTGCACGCCCGAGCGGCTGCAGGTCTTCATTCCCGCGGGCAACGGCTACCAGGACCGCACCCACGTGAACCAGACCCTGCTGCCGGGCGGTGAACCGGCCGAGCTGCACTGGCACATCCAGCCCGACGACCGCACCCAGAGTTTTCTCGAGTTGTGGCTGGGCGACCCCGACCTGCCCGAAGAAGCGCTGCAGGACATCGGCATCGAGGTCACTTTGCCCGGCGGGCAGGTGCTGGAGCCCATGACCGTCGGCAACGCAGGTTGCTGGCCCTCGACCACCGCACCCCAGCTGGCGCTGGTGTTCCCGAGAAAGACCGCATTGGGTCGGCACGGCACCTGCGCCCTGCTCGCCCTGTGCCCCACCGCCTCCCACCACCCCGAAGACCGGCTGGCGCCGGCGGGCGTGTGGCAGGTAAAGGTGCACAACGGCGGGCTCAACCCCGTGGTGCTGGACGCCTACGTGGAACGCGACGACGTGGCGCAGGGCACCTACACCGGCGCCCGCCAGTCTGCGATGCTGGACCGCTTCTACGACACCAGCGGCAACATCGACAGCTTCGTCGACCACCCCGACGACCCGACCCCGATACGGCGCAGCGGGGTGTTCAACAGCATCGGGACGGGGCAGCGATCGGTCTCGGTCGGCGGCGTCCGCTTCGCCTCGAGCGCCTTCGACCCGGCCGCCCGCTACAGCCCCAGGCTGCCGGACCCGGACGCCGCTCGCCTGCCGCAACGCCACGGGGTGAAGAAGGTGCCGGATGAACTGGCTGTGAGCGACGAGAGCACAGCGCTGTGGGGGGTGCTGGGAGCGGGCAGCCGCAGCGGCTCATCGGTTCGCATGTATGGCACCAGCTGCGCGGCCCCTCAGATCGCCCGAAAACGCCTCTGATGCTGGTTGTTACCAGCGCGCCGGCAAGGCCTTGAGCAGCCAGATCCAGCGCTCGCGCACGGCAATGTAGCCGCCGGTTTCGAGGTCCTTGAGCAGGCGGGACACCATCTCGCGTGAACACGCCAGGTGCTGCGCCAGTTCCTGGTGGGTCAGGCGCTCCGCCAGCCTGCGCTCTCCAGAGGCTTCGGGCTCCCGGGCCAACTGGTTGAGCAGGCGCACCAAGCGCCCATAGACATCGATAAGGGCCACGTTGCCGGCGCTCTGCGTCGCCAGCCGCGCCCGGCGGATCAGCCGGGCCATGAGTTCGAGCGCGAACTCGGGGTGCTGGGCAATGTAGTTCAGCAGCACGGCACGGGAGATCACGGAACAGGTCGTGGCGTCGACCGCTTCCACGTTGGCCGAGCGCGGGCCGCCGTCGAGCGACATTTCGCCCACATACTCCAGCGGGCCGTAGAAGCCCAGGGTCAGTTCCTTGCCGTTGCCATCGCCGAGAAAGGCCCGCAGACGGCCTTGCAGCACGATGTAGATCGTGTCGCCCGACTCACCTTCCTGGATCAGCAGCGCGCCATTGCGGTAGCGTCGCTGCACGCCCAGTGCCGCCAGCGCCTGGATATGCGAAGAAGGCTCTGTGCTGGCAGGAAGGAAGGCGGACATCCGGGCTCATGGTTGGGCGAACTCCATGGCATTGTGCGGCATCGCGGAGATCACCCGCAAGGCGGGCACCACGGGCGGCAGGCTGTGCACCTTCTGCATCAGGGCGCGGATGCTGCCGCAGCCGGTTTTTTCGCGCAACGCCTTGATCTGGCTGCGCACGGTGGACTCGGCCACCTTGTGGTCGGCGGCGATCTCGGGAATCGAGGCGCCGCGGCACAGGGCCAGCAGCACCGCCTCTTCGCTGGGGCTCAGGTTCTGCGAGCGGGCGAACATGCGCAGCGCCAGGTTGTCGCAGGCGTTCTTGCGGGACAGCAGCACCAGCACGGTGGGTGCGTCGAACTCCAGCGGGTGGTTCAGCGGCACAAAGGCCAGCGCCAGCTCGTGCTCGCCCTGCTTAAGCTGCAGCAGGCGGCGCTGGCCGCGCAGTGCGTGCTCCAGGGCGCCCTGGATCTGGGTGGTGAGTTCGGTGTTGCGGCCCAGCAGGGAGCGCGCATGGCTGACGATCATCCGGCCGGTCGACAGCTCATGCCGGGCCAGGTGGTTGGCGTGTCGGATGTGACCCTGGGCATCGATCACTAGCAGACCGTAGTCGACCTCGTCCAGCACCCGCAGCAGCAGGTCCTGACCCAGGCTGTCCGGCACCGGCTGCGTGCGATCGGCGTGGAAGTACAGGTCGTTGGTGGTGCGGTCGATCAGGCGGCGTTGGGCGGTGGTTTCCATGGCGCTTTCCTCGTGTGTTGCGGATGGGGAAAGCTTAGAAACCGGCCCCCGTCCTGAGGCGTGTGCCATTGCCCACCGGCCTGTGACCTATTCACAAGCCCCGTTGCTTCAGAGCAACAAAATCACCCCGCTCAGCGGGCTTTATTCCGGATCGCCGAAAGGGTGCCGCGGGTGGTGATGACCTCCGGATCGAGCATCACTTCGATCAGCGAGCCGCCCTCGGCAGCCAGCGCCCGCTGCAGCGCCGCCTCGAACTCGCCGGTGTGGGTGATGCGCTCGGCCGCGTAGCCATAGGCCTGCGCGAGCGCGCAGAAGTCGGGGTTCCTCAGGTCCGAACCACTCACCCGCGCCGGGTACTCGCGCTCCTGGTGCATGCGGATGGTGCCGTAGGTGCCGTTGTTGAGCAGCAAGATGATGGACTTCGCGCCGTGCTGCACCGCTGTGGCCAGTTCCTGCCCGTTCATGAGGAAGTCGCCATCGCCCGCGATGGTGAAGGCGGTGCGGCCCGTGAGGATGGCCGCGCCGATGCCCGCGGGCACGCCGTAGCCCATGGCGCCGTTGGTCGGGGCCAGCTGCGTCTTGTGCCCTTTGACCAGGCCGTGGTAGCGGTAGAAGCGGTGCAGCCAGGTGGCGAAGTTGCCGGCGCCGTTGGTGAGCACCGCATCGGCCGGCAGGTGCTTCTGCAGTGTGTGAACGATGGCCGGCATGTCGATGCTGCCGGGCAGCACGATGCCGCCGTTCTTCACCTCCACATTGGCCTCGTAGTCGGCGTGGCAGGTGGCTGTCCACTCGGACCAGGGCAGTGTGGGTGGCGCGGTCAGCACTTCCAGCGAACGCGCCGCCGCGTTCATGGTGGCCTGGATCGCCAGCGTGGGCTGGTAGACCCGGCCCAGCTCTTCGCCACTGGCATGGATGTGCACCAGCTTCTGCGCCGGCACCGGCGCCTCCAGCAGTGTGTAGCCACCCGTGGTGGCCTCACCCAGGCGCGGACCGATGGCCAGGATCAGGTCGCTCTCGCGGATGCGTCGGGCCAGCGCCGGGTTGATGCCCAGGCCGACATCGCCCGCGTACTGCGGGTGGTGGTTGTCGAAGCAGTCCTGGAAGCGGAAGGCATTGGCCACCGGCAGCTGCCAGTTCTCGGCAAAACGCTGCAGCGCGGCGGCGGATTGCGGCGTCCAGCCCCCACCGCCGGCGATCACCAGCGGCCGCTCGGCCGCCAGCAGCAGCGTGCGCAGCTCGCGCAACGCACCCGGGTCGGCCCAGGCCTGCACCGGCTCCACACGCGGCAGCGGCTCGGCGTCCACCGTCTGCGTCAGCATGTCCTCCGGCAGCACCAGGACCACGGGTCCGGGCCGGCCGTTCATCGCGGTGGAGAAGGCGCGCGCCACGTACTCCGGGATACGGCGTGGGTCGTCGATGCGTTCCACACGCTTGGCCATGCCTTTCGTGCTCGGGCCGAAGAAGGCGTTGTAGTCGACCTCCTGGAAGGCCTCACGGTCGCGTGCGTCGCTGGCCACGTCGCCGACGAACAGCACCATTGGCGTCGAGTCCTGGTAGGCGGTGTGCAGCCCGATCGAGGCATTGGTGGCTCCCGGGCCGCGGGTCACGAAGCAGATGCCGGGGCGCCCGGTCAGCTTGCCCTGGGCCTCGGCCATGAAGGCCGCTCCACCCTCCTGGCGGTTGGTCACGAAGCGGATGCGGTCGGCGCGGTCGTGGAAGCCATCGAGCACGGCAAGATAACTTTCGCCCGGCACGCCGAAGGCCTGGGTCACGCCCTGGGCGATGAGGCAGTCGACGAGCAGGTGTCCGGCAAGTTGTGTAGTCATGCCGGAATTGTGCACAGACTCAGCGGGTGGTCCGGCGCCCCACGCCAATGGCGGCGTAGACGGACACCAGCAGCACCAGCGCCGCACCGGCCAGCGTGAGCGCGTACCAGCCCCGGTCCATGAACACGCCAAAAATCATCGGCGACACCGCAAAGCCGACGTCCAGCCCGGAGTACACCGTGCCGTACACGCGGCCGGTCGCACCCTTGGGCGTGGCCTTCTTGATCATCATGTCGCGGCTGGGGCCGCCCACGCCCACCGCGAAGCCGGTGGCCGCCAGGACCACCATGGTGCCGGTTCCGTTGAGCCAACCCGTGGCACAGACCAGCAGCAGCACCGCGCCAGCGGTCATCGCCCAGGCCACGACGCGGTCGCTGTGTTTGGAGGTGGCGGCCACGAAACCACCGACGAACATGCCCAGCGCGCCGCACAGCATGTAGGCACTGACGGTGAGCGTGGCGGCCTCCACACTGACCCCGTGCAACTGCTTGAGGATGGACGGCGCGAAGCTCTGCACCACCGCCAGCGTCATGGTGGACAGCAGGAAGAAGGCGAAGCACCACCAGACCACCGGCAGCTTCATGAACGCCAAGTCCGACCCCTTGGGCGCGTCGGCGTGGCGCACATGCACCTCCGTGCGCAGCTTCGCGCGCTGCCAGAACAGCAGCGCCAGCACCACCACGTACAGCAGCGCGGCGCAGCGGTAGGCGGTGCGCCAGTCGGCGAGCGCCGTGATGCCGACCAGGAAGGCCGGCGCCAGCGCCCAGCCCAGGTTGCCGGTCAGGCCGTGGGCGCTGAAGGCGTAGCCCAGCCGCGGCGCCGAGACACGCTGGTTCAGGATGGTGAAGTCGGCCGGGTGAAACGGCGCGTTGCCCAGGCCCGCCAGCACCGCCACGACCACCAGGCCCGCGTAGCCTGTGGCCATGGACGCGGCCAGCGACGCCAGCAGAAAGCAACTGATGGCCGCGAACAGCACCGGGCGCGCGCCGATGCGGTCGACCACGAAACCGGACATCGCCTGGCCGGACCCCGAGATGACGAAGAAGATGCTCATCAGCAGGCCCACGTCGGAGTAGCTCAGGCCGAAGTCGCGCATGAAGATGGGGAACAGCGGCGCCAGCAGCAGGTGCGAGAAGTGGGAGGTGCCATGCGCCAGGCCGACCAGGCCGATGACGGAGGCGTCCTGTTTCAGGGGCACGGGGTTGGCCTGCGGGGGTACGGCGTCGAGGGTGGCGGTGTTCATGCGGGGCATGGTACGGGCGGATGAGGCGGCCGATAGGCGATAGGAAGACAACTATCATCGAATTTCAGCCAAGTCCCGGAGCCTCCCATGAACAGACGCGAGCGCCGCGCCGTGCCCGTCGGCGACACCGATCCCTTCCGACCTTCGCCCGAGCGGCCGGTGCGCTGCCGGGCCCGGGCCATGGGCCACGACACCCAGTTCGAGCCGCACCACCACCCCTGGGGTCAGCTGGCCTACTGCGCCAGCGGCCTGCTGCAGGTCACGGTGGCCGACGCCGCGCCGGACCGGGCTTCGGGGCTGGAGACCACGACCATCGTGCCGCCGTCGCGCGCCGTGTGGATCCCTCCTGGCGCCCGCCACGCGGTCAGCATGCTGGAGACGTCGCAGCTTTACACGCTCTACATCGACCCCACGGTGGTGACGCCGGACTGGCGCCGCTCGCGGGTGCTGGTGGTTTCCCCACTGCTGCGCGAGCTGGTGCTGGGGATGGAGCTGCCGCACCACGCCGGTGACGAACTGCGCCAGCGCGCGCTGTCCACCCTGGTTCTGGCCGAGCTGGCGCACGCGCCCACCCAGCCATTGGGCGTGCCCATGCCCGATCCACAGCGTGGCGACCGGCGCCTGCGGGCCCTGTGTGAAGCGGTGCTCAATGCGCCTGCGCAGCACGCCACGCTGGCCGGCTGGGCGGCCCACAGCGGCGCCAGCGAGCGCACCTTGGCGCGGCTGTTCCGGGAAGAGCTGGGCACGGGCTTTCAGCGCTGGCGCCAGCAGGTGGTGCTGGCGCACGCGCTGCCGATGCTGGCCCGGGGCGTGCCGGTGAGCCAGGTGGCGGCCGCCAGCGGCTATGCCAGCGACAGCGCTTTCAGCGCGATGTTCCGCGCCGCCCTGGGCCAGCCGCCTTCGCGCTTCGGTCCGCCGGTCGCTGGGCCGGCCTGATCAGAGCACGTCCCGCAGACGCTCCTTGGGGCGGCAGAGTACGGTGCCGCGGGGCGTGACCACGATCGGCCGCTCCACCAGCACCGGGTATTGCACCATCAGGTCCAGCCACTCGGCGTCGCTGCGGTCCGGCTTTGCCTCGGCCAGCCCGGCGTAGAGATCACCCTTGCGGCGCAGCAGTTCGCCAGCGCTCATGCCCATGGCCTGAAGCAGTCCGGCCAGCTGCTCCTGGGTGTACGGCTGCTTGAGATAGTCGATCACCTCCGGCTCGGCCCCGGTCTCGCGAATCGCGGCCAGCACGTTGCGCGAGGTGCTGCACTGGGGGTTGTGGAAGATGGTGATGGAAGAAGGCTTCATCGCGGTGCTCCGTGTGTCTCGCGGGCGAGCATAACGCCCGCTGGCGGTGCGGCCCTGGGCGTCACAGCCTTGTCACACCGGGCCCGTATCTTGCTCGACTCGCACACACACAAGACGCGCCTGCAGGGGAACACAATGAACGCACCACAACGCATTGCCAAGACACCAAAGGCCTGGGACGCTCTGTCACGCCCCGACCTGATCGGCCGCCGCGCCCACAGCCTGCTGCTCATGGCCAACGGACGCCGCAGCGAGCGCGAGCTGTCGGCGCTGTTGGGCGGGGACGTGAGCGATCTTGCGCAGGGTTTGCAGCAGCAGGGATATCTTCAGCCAGTGCCACTGATGCTCTACGGCGACAGCGACAACGCCTGAGCGGCGAGGCTCAGAGCCAGCGCCTGAGCAGTCCCATCACCCGGTCGAAGGTGGCGCCGTACGGCGGGTAGAACAAGCTGGCCGCCGCCCAGCGCGACTGCACCAGCACCGGCTTCTGCTGCGTGAAGCGCAGGAAGCCGGTTTCGCCGTGGTAGGCGCCCCAGCCGCTCTCCCCTACCCCGCCGAACGGCAGGTTTTCGTGAGCGATGTGCAGCAGTGTGTCGTTGACCGTGACGCCACCACTCACCGTGCCGCGCAGCACCTTCTCGCGCGACGAGCGATCCCGACCGAACCAGTAGAGCGCCAGCGGCCGGGGCCCGGCGTTCACAGTGGCAATGGCCTCGTCCAGCGTGCCGTAACCGATCACCGGCAGCACCGGGCCGAAGATTTCCTCGCGCATCAGGCGCGCTGAGGGTGGCGGCTGGAACACCAGCACCGGCGTCATCTGTCGCACATGCCCCGATCCGCTGCGGGGCGCCAGTTCCACCACGCGCGCCCCCTGGCCCCGGGCTTCTTCCACCAGCGCCTGCAACCGCGCATGGTGGCGATCGCTGACGATGCTGGCGAAATCCGGGTGCGCGGCGCCGCCCGGGAACAGCCGGGCCACAGCGGCGGCGAAGGCGCGCTCGAACTCGGCCTCGCGCCCCTGGGGCAGCAACACGTAGTCGGGTGCGATGCAGGTCTGGCCGGCGTTGAGCAGCTTGCCGTGGGCGATCTTGATGGCCACCGCATCCAGATCGGCCGAACCGTCGATGATGCAGGGTGACTTGCCCCCCAGCTCCAGCGTGGTCGGCGTCAGGTTGGCCGCGGCCGCCGCCGCCACCTTGCGGCCGACGGCGGTGGAGCCGGTGAAGAACAGGTGGTCGAACGGCAGGCTGGCGAACTCGTGCGCCAGATCCGGCCCTCCCAGTGCCACGCACACCTCGTCGGCCGCGAATGCCTGTTGCAGCAGGGTGGCCAGAAGGGCCGAACTGTGCGGCGTGAGCTCGCTGGGCTTAAGCATGACGCGGTTGCCCGCTGCCAGCGCAGTGGCGGTCGGGCCCAAGGTCAGCTGCAGCGGGTAGTTCCAGGGGCCAATGACGCCGACCACCCCCAGCGGCTGGCGCTGGATATGGCCCGTGGCGGGCTGCAGATAGACCGGCGTGCGCACCCGGCGCGTCTTCATCCAGACACCCGTGTGGCGCTCCAGGTCGCCCAACAGCGCACGCAGCACGAAGAAGTCGGCCACCTCGGTCAGCCGGGTCGAGCGCACGCCGAAATCGGCCTGCACCGCCTCGGCCAGGGCCGCACCGTGGGTGTCGATCAGGGCCCGGATGCGGCGCAGGCGATCCAGACGCAGCGCCAGCGGCACGTCGATCTGCGCGCGGCTGGCGTGGAACTGCGCATCGAACAGCGCGCGCAAAGGGAGGTCGGGGGGCGTCAGGGTCATCTTGACATGGTAGCCCGATGCGCCAGCGCTTGTAGTGGCAACTCCCCAGGGAACCCTGGCAAAGAAAAACCAGGCCCGCCGGCACCGCTGCAGGCCGCGGTAACCGGTCAGACCGGGATGTTCACCACGGCATGGGCGACCAACCACACGCCGTCTGCATCCCCCGAATCTGCCAGTGGCAGGGTGACCGAGTGCGTGCTCGTCCAGGGGTCGAAACTGAACGTGTTGCCATACGTGCCTGGCGCTGTGGTGGTCGGGCGCCGGTCGCCCGCGTACACGTGGGCCTCGGACATGAGTGCACCGCCGGTGAGCGCATAGGTCAACGTCGCCTGGCTACCGTTCCAGTCCACGGTCAGGGTACCGACCCTGGTTCCCTTGGCAATGTCGTTCTGGCCAGCACCGGCCCAGATGTCGTAGCTGGACGTTCCCGGTGTCTTCAGTTCGATCGCCCACCCCCAGTTCTTCCCGATCTTCAGATCGACGAAGGTGTTGCTGCCCTTGGCATAGGCCGTTTCCTCGCGGTAGTCCTGCGGGGGCGGCTCGACGGTGTCGCAGCACAGGTTGTAGGTGCCGTAGTACCACAAGGCATCGCCGGGACCTGCTGTCGGACCACCGAAGGCAGTGTCCGTCGAGCCGTCGGTGTTGCGGATATCGGCATGCGTCACGACATAGAGACTGACAGGTTCACACGTGGTGATGCCCAGCGAACCGAGCGGAATGGTGAAGGTGTGGGTGGTCAGCCCAGTCGCATCGGCCTGGTGCGGCAGCTGTCCAACCAGGGGGAACGACGTGCCGCCACCGCTGAGGGTGCTGAAGTCCTTTCCCGCCCACATGTGCAGGCTACCGAACGTGGCCCCCAGCTTGAACAGCGTGTAGGCGACGACCAGATCGGTCGCGGTGTTGGACACCGTCACCGTACCGACTTTTTCGGACTGGGTGTCCACCAGATCCCAGACCGTGGCCACGCACGAAGTGCTGTCTAGGCGTGCCACGGGAGCGGCCCCCTCTCCACCACCACACCCCACCAGGGTCAGGGTCATGGCACCCATGCCTGCGCCTACCATCCTGAGGAAGTGGCGTCGCGGTGCCGCCAGGGAGGCATTCTTGTGTTTGATCGAATACATGTGATAGGCCCTTTCAGTGCTGTCGCTCTCAGAACTGCGCCCGCAGCCCCGGAAGGGAAAGTTAACACCAAACAGCAACAAAATGTGTATCGACCGGCACATGCCGACAGGGCGAGCCCCATCCAAAAAAAAAACGCCACTCCAGAAACGGGATGGCGTTTATGAATGCAGAGGGGACTCAGTCCAGTGGCATCGCGTCCGCAAACTCGAACACCCCCGGGTTGCGCACCGGGTCCACCCCCACCGGAATGACCGACTTGGGCGGGTACCGGCCCTCCAGCAGCAGCCTGGAGAGCGGGTTCTCGATGCGCTGCTGGATGGCTCGCTTGAGCGGGCGGGCACCGAACACCGGATCGAAACCGACCTTGGCCAGCTCGCCCAGCGCCGCCGGCGACACCTCCAGCCGCAGGTCCATCTTCTGCAGGCGGGCCTGCAGCGCCTTGAGCTGGATGCCCGCAATGGCTTCGATGTGCTTGGCGTCGAGCCCGTGGAACACCACCGTCTCGTCGATGCGGTTGAGGAACTCGGGTCGGAAGTGGTTCTTGAGTTCGCCCCAGACCGCATCCTTGATGTCTTCGTAACTGTCGCCCACCATGGCCTGGATCAGGTGCGAGCCAATGTTGCTGGTCATCACGATCACCGTGTTCTTGAAGTCCACGGTGCGGCCCTGGCCGTCGGTCAGGCGCCCGTCGTCCAGCACCTGCAGCAGCACGTTGAACACGTCCGGGTGGGCCTTTTCCACCTCGTCGAGCAGCAGCACGCTGTAAGGCTTGCGGCGCACGGCCTCGGTCAGGTAGCCACCCTCTTCGTAGCCCACATAGCCCGGCGGCGCGCCGATCAGGCGGGCCACCGAGTGCTTTTCCATGAACTCGCTCATGTCGACGCGCACCAGGTGCTCCTCGCTGTCGAACAGGAAGCCGGCCAGCGCCTTGCACAGCTCGGTCTTGCCCACGCCGGTAGGACCCAGGAACAGGAAGGAACCGGTTGGCCGGTTCGGGTCGGACAGGCCCGAGCGCGAGCGGCGGATGGCGTTGGCCACGGCCGAGATCGCCTCGTCCTGGCCCACCACGCGCTCATGCAGCTTGGTCTCCATCTGCAGCAGCTTGTCGCGCTCGCCCTGCATCATCTTGGACACGGGAATCCCGGTGGCGCGGCTGACCACCTCGGCGATCTCTTCGGCACCGACCTGGGTGCGCAGCAGCTGGCGGGCAGCGCCTTCGCCGCCCTTGCCGGCTTCCTTGGCCTGGGCTTCATTGAGCTGCTTTTCCAGCTCGGGGAGCTTGCCGTACTGCAGCTCAGCCACCTTGTTGAAGTCACCCTTGCGCTTGAGCTCCTCGATCTGCAGCTTCACGCGCTCAATCTCCTCACGCACATGGGCGCTGCCCTGAGCCTGGGCCTTTTCGGACTTCCAGATCTCTTCCAGGTCGGCCGCTTCCTTCTGCAGGCGCCCGATCTCTTCCTCGATCAGTTCCAGGCGCTTCTGGGAGGCCTCGTCGGTCTCTTTCTTCATCGCCTCGCGCTCGATCTTGAGCTGGATCAGCCGGCGGTCGAGCTTGTCCATCACCTCGGGCTTGGAGTCGATCTCGATCTTGATCTTCGCCGCCGCCTCGTCGATCAGGTCGATGGCCTTGTCGGGCAGGAAGCGGTCGGTGATGTAGCGGTGGCTCAGCTCGGCCGCGGCCACGATGGCCGGGTCGGTGATGTCCACGCCATGGTGGACCTCGTACTTTTCCTGCAGACCGCGCAGGATCGCGATGGTCTGCTCCACCGTCGGCTCGTCCACCAGCACCTTCTGGAAACGGCGCTCCAGCGCGGCGTCCTTCTCGATGTACTTGCGGTATTCGTCCAGCGTGGTCGCGCCGATGCAGTGCAGCTCGCCGCGAGCCAGGGCGGGTTTGAGCATGTTGCCGGCGTCGATGGCTCCCTCGGCCTTGCCGGCGCCCACCATGGTGTGGATTTCGTCGATGAACAGGATGATGCGGCCCTCGTCCTGCGCCACTTCCTTCAGCACAGACTTCAGGCGTTCTTCGAACTCGCCACGGTACTTGGCGCCGGCCAGCAGCCCCGCCATGTCCAGCACCAGTACGCGCTTTTCGCGCAAGGTCTCGGGCACCTCACCGTTGACGATGCGCTGCGCGAGGCCCTCGACGATGGCCGTCTTGCCCACGCCGGGCTCGCCGATCAGCACCGGGTTGTTCTTGCTGCGGCGCTGCAGCACCTGGATGGCGCGGCGGATCTCGTCGTCGCGGCCGATCACCGGGTCCAGCTTGCCCTGGCGGGCGCGCTCGGTCAGGTCCAGGGTGTACTTCTTGAGCGCCTCGCGCTGGCTCTCGCCCTCGGGCGAATCCATCTTCTGGCCACCGCGCACGGCTTCGATGGCGGCTTCCAGGCTCTTGCGCGAGAGGCCGTTTTCGTTGGCGATGCGGCCGATCTCGCCTTTCTGGTCGGCCACGGCCAGCAGGAACAGCTCGCTGGCAATGAAGGCGTCGCCGCGCTTGATGGCCTCCTTCTCGGTGGCCTGCAGCAGCTTGATCAGGTCCGGGCCGGGCTGCACCTGCTCCTGGCCCTGCACCTCGGGCAGGCGGTTGACCGTCTCTTCCACGGCCTTGGTCAGGCCGGGGACGTTGACGCCCGCGCGCTGCAGCAGCGACTTGGGCCCGTCGGCCTGGCGCAGCATGGCCAGCAGCAGGTGGGCCGGTTCGATGTAGGCGTGGTCCTTGCCCAGGGCCAAGCTCTGGGCTTCGCCCAGGGCTTCCTGGAACTTGGTGGTGAGTTTGTCGAGACGCATGTGGTGATGCTCCGAAATGCTTGAACTGACGGGCATGTGGCGCTGACCGCCCTCATTTCAAGACCTTGCACCGGCCGGGGTCAAGCGGCGTTGACACCGATCAAATCTGCAGCAACCCGCGCCAGCGGCGGAACGTGGGGCCTATCCCACTCTCCAGTATGCGTAGGACCAGGCGGAGGTCATGCCGGCTCGGCTGTACAGCGCCAAGGCGGGCGCATTGGCCCCATCCACCTGCAGGAAGGCCCGGTCCATGCCGCGCCGCTGCGCCTCCTGCGCCATGGCGCGGATCAGCCGCCCGGCCAAGCCCCTGCCGCGCTGGCGGGCGGCGGTGCGCAGCCCATGCATGCTCAGCCAGCCCTGCGCATAACAGGCGGCGCCGCAGGCCAGGGTCTCCCCATCCTCTCGAAGGCTGGCAAACAGCGTGCCTTCGGCGCGTGAGAGCGCCTTGGAGCGGCTTGCGCCGTCCACCGGGTCCAGTCCCTCACCCAGAAACATGGCCATCCACGCGCCATCGGGGCGGGCGTCCAGCGACACCCCCTCGGTGTGCGAAGCAAGGGTCAGCAGGCCATCCAGCGAACCGACCTGGGTCAGGGTGGGTTGCTCGCGCCGGAAGCCCCGGGCCGCGAGCGCGGGCCACCAGGCGTCAAAAGCGGGCAGATCCGGCAACCGGAACACCGGGCGCAACCCGGCCTCGTGGTAGCGCTGGGCGATGGCGTCGATGAGCGCAGGATCGTGGACGTCATGGTGCAGTGGCACGGCGCTGTGGGCCCGGCCCACCGTGCCGGTGTCCAGGGGGAGCAGCCAGCCCTCAAGGGCCACCACCCGCTCCGGCGCGACCGCGGTGAGCGTCGCGCGCTCGATGGCCTCGACGTCGGCAGCGGTCAACGAAGCGGCCATCGACATCGCAAAGTCAGGCATTGCTTGAGGCGATGCCCCATTTGGCCAGCGCCGCGTCGTCGCTGACCCGCGCATCCACCCAGCGTGCGCCCTCGGGCGTCTGCTCCTTTTTCCAGAACGGCGCCTGGGTCTTGAGGTAGTCCATCAGGAACTCGCAGGCCTGGAAACTCTCGCCGCGATGGGCCGAGGTCACGGCCACCAGCACGATCTGGTCCAGCGGTTGCAGCAGGCCGACGCGGTGGATGACCCGGGCGCCCAGGATGTCGAAGCGCTTGAAGGCCTCGTCGATCATCTTTTCAATGGCCTTCTCGGTCATGCCCGGGTAGTGCTCCAGCTCCATCGTGGACACCGACTGGCCGTCGTTGCGGTCGCGCACGGTGCCGACGAAGGTGCAGACCGCGCCCACGCCCTTGTGGCCAGCGCGCAGCCGGGCCACCTCGGTGGACAGGTCGAAGTCTTCGGTCTGGATGCTGACGCGGGTGTTCATGCTCACCCTCCGGTGACGGGCGGAAAAAAGGCGACTTCGGCACCGTCGGTCAATGCAGCGGACTCGTCGGCCATGGTCTGGTTGACCGACACACGCATCGCACGGCCGCGCGCCAGCGCATCGGCATGCGCACCACCGCGTGCGATCAGTTCGTCGCGCAGCTCAGAGAGCGTGGTCGCAGCGGTCTCGACGGATTCGCTGCCGGAGCCGATGGCTTCGCGGATGGAAGCGAAATAGCGCAGCTGGATCTTCATGCGAGCAGGTCCGAGAGGGCAATGTAGTTCACGAGGTCGCCGCGGGCGATGGTGCTGCCGGCGGGGTTGTCCACCAGACCGTCGCCCCACACGGTGGAGGTCAGCACGCCCGAGCTCTGGTTGGGGAACAGGTCCAGACCGCCCTCCGCGTTGCGGCACACGCGCAGGAACTCGCGGCGCCTGTCGGTGCGCGGCAGGTCGAAGTCGGCGCGCAGCTTCATGGTCACGAACGCCGGCTGGTAGACCGGTTCGGCCGCACCTTGCAGCTTGAGCAGAAAGGGCCGCACCAGAAGCAGGAACGTCACATAACTCGACACCGGGTTGCCCGGCAGGCCGATGAAATGGCAATGGCCCCGAGCGTCTGCGCCCGCCCCTGCGTCGCGGCGCACCGTGCCATAGGCAAACGGCTTGCCGGGCTTCATGGCGATCTGCCAAAGGTCCAGGCTGCCCAGCTGCTGCACGGCGGGTTTGATGTGGTCCTCTTCACCCACCGACACGCCGCCGCTGGTGAGGATCAGGTCGTGGTGGTCGGCGGCGGTCTTGAGCGCGGCCAGGGTCGCTTCGCGCCGGTCGGGCACGATGCCCAGGTCGCTGACCTCACAGCCCAGGCGCTCCAGCAGCACCCGCAGGAAGAAGCGGTTGCTGTTGTAGATGGCGCCGGGCTTCATCTGCTCGGGCGGCACCTCGCCGGGCATGACCAGTTCATCCCCGGTCGAGAACAGCGCCACGCGCGGCTTGGCCGCCACACGCAGCTGCGCCGCGCCGATGCCCGCGGCCAGCCCCAGGCTGGCGGCTGAGAGGCGCGTGCCCCGTGCCAGCACCACGGCGCCGCGGGTCACGTCTTCGCCCGCACGGCGGATCCACTGGCCCGGCTCGGGCATGGTGTCGATGTGCACGGCGTGGAAGTCGCCGCCGACCTCGCGGGTGTCCTCCTGCATAACGATGGCGTCCGCGCCCGGAGGCACGGGGGCACCGGTGAAGATGCGGGCACAGGTGCCGGATTGCAGCGGCTGTGCAGCGTGACCGGCGGGAATGCGCTGACTCACCGGCAGCACCACGCCTTTTTCGGTGACATCGGCCAACCGGACCGCGTAGCCGTCCATGGACGAGTTGTCCTGCGGCGGTACATGCAGCGCCGACACAAGGTCTTCGGCGAGCACGCGCCGATCGGCCAGCACGGTGGCCACGGTTTCGGTGGCTGCGAGCGGAGTCGCGCGCGAGAGCAGATCGGCCAGCGCGGCGTCCAGCGCCATCAGCGGTTTGCGAGCGGGTTGGTGAGCGTTCATGGTTTTGGAGGCAGCGCCCCGGCCGGCAGGTCCGACGTTGTGGGATCAAACGTAGGCTTCGGGGTCGTAGTCGAAACGCCCCCCATTGTCGACCAGCCAGGCCGCCAACGCATCGGGATCGTCCAGATCCAGGCGCGGGCGCAGGGTGTCCTCGGGCAGGGCGTCGGCCAGTGGCAGCGCGATGGCCGTCACGAAGGGGTCGTCCGGGTAGCGCACAGGCTGGCCGGTGGCGGCGCGCCAGACCTCGATCTTGAGCAGGTTGCTGTCGCGCCAGCCTTCGACCAGCACCCAGTCCACGCCCGGGTGCAGGGCCGGAAGCAGTTCGTGCACCGACCGCTCCTGCGGCCGCTCGAAGCTGCGCTGCAACACCAGCCGTTCGGGCGACGCGGCCAGCACCTCGTAGGCGCCGGCCTCGCGGTGGCGCCAGGTGTCCTTGCCTGGCCGGTCGGTTTCCAGCCCGCAGTGCGCGTGCTTCATGACCGACACACGCAATCCCCGCGCCTTGAGCACCGGGATCAGGCGTTCGATCAGCGTGGTCTTGCCCGAACCGGACGATCCTGCGAAGCCGACGACCTTCATGGGTCCTGCTGGGCCGGCTGGTCAGACCGGGCAGTGGTCCGTGATGTAGCGCTTGACCGCCACCGCGTCCGCGCCCATCACCTGCACCCGCTTGGG
This sequence comes from Hydrogenophaga pseudoflava, assembly GCF_031020795.1. Lineage (GTDB taxonomy): Bacteria > Pseudomonadota > Gammaproteobacteria > Burkholderiales > Burkholderiaceae_C > Hydrogenophaga > Hydrogenophaga pseudoflava_A. The sequence goes on along the minus strand of NZ_JAVHJP010000002.1, from coordinate 262,607 downwards.
CAAGGCCTCGATGCCGTCGAACTTGGCCGGGCGCGCCGGGTCACGCCCCAGGGCTTCGCGGATGGTCTCGGCGAACTTGATCGGCAGCGCGGTTTCCAGCACCACCACGTGCTCGCCGGCCTGGCGCAGCTCACGCGCCACCTTCACGCCGTCGGCGGTGTGGGTGTCGATCATCACGCCGTGCTGCTCGAAGGTGGACTTGATGGTCGCCAGGCGGTTCGCATGCGTGCTCTTGCCGCTGGCGAAACCGTATTGCGTAGCGGATTGTGCGAACAGCGGGTCGGCCCCCAGATCGAAGCGGCCGTGCAGGCGCAGTTCGTCGTCGAACAGATGCTTCGTGCGCATGGCGTCCCGTCCCAGCAGGTCGAACACGAAGCGCTCGAAGTTGCTCGCCTTTGAGATGTCCATCGACGGGCTGGAAGTCTCGTAGGTGTCGGCGCTGCCGCGCACGCGGTAGGTACCGGTGCGGAAGAACTCGTCGAGCACGTCGTTCTCGTTGGTCGCCACGATCAGACGGCGGATCGGCAGGCCCATCTGGCGCGCCACATGGCCGGCGCAAACGTTGCCGAAATTGCCCGAGGGCACGGCAAAGCTCACCTTTTCGTCGTTGGACTTGGTTGCGTAGAAATAGCCCGCAAAGTAATAGACCACCTGGGCCAACAGGCGCGCCCAGTTGATCGAGTTGACGGTGCCGATCTTGTACTTGCGCTTGAAGTCCAGGTCGTTGGACACGGCCTTGACGATGTCCTGGCAGTCGTCGAACACGCCTTCGATGGCGATGTTGTGGATGTTCGGATCCATCAGGCTGAACATCTGTGCCTGCTGGAACGGGCTCATGCGGCCGTGCGGGCTGAGCATGAACACGCGCACACCCTGCTTGCCGCGCATGGCGTACTCGGCCGCGCTGCCGGTGTCACCCGATGTCGCGCCCAGGATGTTGAGCTGCTCACCACGGCGCGCCAGTTCGTACTCGAACAGGTTGCCCAGCAGCTGCATGGCCATGTCCTTGAAGGCCAACGTCGGACCGTTGGACAGGGCTTCGAGCTGCAGGCCATCTTCCAACTTCGTCAGCGGCACGATTTCCTTCGTGCCGAACACCTCGGCCGTGTAGGTCCTGGCGCACAGGGCCTTCAGGTCGGCGGCCGGGATGTCGTCGATGTAGAGCGACAGCACCTCGAACGCCAGCGCGGCGTAGCCCTGCTCCGCCAGCACGGCGCGCCAGCGCGTCAGCGTGGCCGCATCGACCTGCGGATAGGCCTCGGGCAGGTACAGGCCGCCGTCCGGCGCGAGGCCCTCGAGCAGGATTTCGCAGAAGCGCTTGCGGTCCAGGTGGCCGCGGGTCGACAGGTACAGCATCTCAGTTCAGCTCTTCCTTGCGGATGCGGGTGATGGGCGCGAGAACGGACGGCAGACCCTGCATCTGCGCGATCACGTCGTTCATCGTGCCTTCGCGCGTGTCGTGCGTCAGGATGATCAGGTCGGTTGAGGTGGCGCCCTCGCCGCCCACTTCGTCGGCCTCGCGCTGCAGCACCGCGTCGATGCTCACGCCCGCGCCGGCCAGCAGGCCGGTCACCTGGGCCAGCACGCCGGCCTCGTCGGCCACGCGCAGTCGAAGGTAATAGCTCGTCACCACCTCGCTCATTGGCAGCACAGCAACATCGCTCATGGCGTCGGGCTGAAAGGCCAGGTGCGGCACGCGGTTGAGCGGGTCGGCGGTGTGCAGGCGGGTGATGTCCACCAGGTCGGCGATCACGGCCGAGGCGGTCGGCTCGCTGCCGGCGCCCTTGCCGTAGTACAGCGTGGTGCCCACGGCGTCGCCGTGCACCACCACCGCGTTCATCGCGCCCTCCACATTGGCAATCAGGCGCTTGGCCGGCACCAGGCTGGGGTGCACGCGCAGCTCCACGCCGTGTGCCGTGCGCTTGGTGATGCCCAGCAGCTTGATGCGGTAGCCCAGCTGCTCGGCGTAGCGGATGTCGGCAGCGCCCAGCTTGGTGATGCCTTCCACATAGGCCTTGTCGAACTGCACCGGAATGCCGAAGGCGATCGCGCTCATCAGCGTCGCCTTGTGCGCCGCGTCCACGCCCTCGATGTCGAAGGTCGGGTCGGCCTCGGCGTAACCCAGGCGCTGCGCTTCTTTCAGCACCACGTCGAAGTCCAGACCCTTGTCGCGCATCTCGGACAGGATGAAGTTCGTCGTGCCGTTGATGATGCCGGCGATCCACTGGATGCGGTTGGCGGTCAGGCCTTCGCGCAGCGCCTTGATGATGGGAATGCCACCGGCCACGGCGGCTTCAAACGCCACCATCACGCCCTTGGCCGACGCGGCGGCGAAGATCTCGGTGCCGTGCACGGCCAGCAGCGCCTTGTTCGCGGTGACCACATGCTTGCCAGCCGCAATCGCTTCGAGCACCAGGGCCTTGGCGATGCCGTACCCGCCGATCAGTTCGATGACGATGTCGATCTCGGGATTGGCGATCACCTGGCGGGCGTCGTTCACCACCTTCACATCGGGCCCGACGATGGACTGGGCACGCGCCACGTCCAGGTCGGCCACCATGGTGATTTCAATGCCGCGGCCGGCGCGGCGCTGGATCTCTTCCTGGTTGCGCTGGAGCACGTTGAACGTGCCGCTGCCCACGGTGCCGATGCCCAGCAGGCCTACTTGGATGGGTTTCATGCTTGACTCATTTCCAACAAAAACTCGGGCGCTGTCCGCCCTGTCCGATATTGACAGCCGGCTGCTCGGGCATTGATGACATCGCCCGGCGCCATTAATGCTCAGCCGCCTGTGCCATGGCGATGGCGCCACTGCTCCAGGAACCTGGCCAGGCGGTTGATGGCCTCGCGCAGATCATCTTCGTGAGGCAGGAACACGATGCGGAAATGCTGGTTGTCCGGGTAGTTGAAACCCGAACCCTGCACCAGCATCACGCGGGTCGCCCGCAGCACCTCCATGAAAAACTGGCGGTCGTCCTCGATCGGATAGACCTTGGGATCCAGCCGAGGGAACATGTACAGCGCCGCTTGCGGCTTGACACAGCTCACACCCGGGATCGCCGTGATGAGCTCATAAGCGAGGTCACGCTGGCGGCGCAGGCGCCCGCCTTCCTTGACCAGGTCGTTGATGCTCTGATAACCACCCAGCGCGGTCTGGATCGCCCACTGGCCCGGCACGTTGGAGCCGAGCTTCAGGTTGGCCAGCATGTTCAGACCTTCGATGAAGTCCTTCGCTATCTCCTTGGGCCCTGACAGCACCATCCAGCCAGCACGGTAGCCGCAGGAGCGATAGGCCTTGGACAGCGAGTTGAAGGTCAGAGTCAGCACATCGGTCGACAGGCTGGCCATCGCCGTGTGCTTCACGCCCTCGTACAGCACTTTGTCGTAAACCTCGTCGGCCAGCAGCACCAGGCCGAACTCGCGCGCCAGCGCCACGATGCCTTTGAGCAACTCGTCGCTGTAGAGCACGCCGGTCGGGTTGTTCGGGTTGATGACCACGATGCCCTTGGTGCGCGGCGTGATCTTCGCCCGCATGTCGGCCAGGTCCGGCTGCCAGCCGTTGTCCTCGTCGCAGCGGTAATGCACCGGAGTTCCACCCGAGAGGCTGGTCGCCGCGGTCCATAGAGGGTAGTCTGGGGAAGGCACCAGCAGTTCGTCTCCGTTGTCGAGCAGTGCATTGGCCGCCATCACGATCAGCTCGCTGGCGCCGTTACCCAGGTAGATGTCCTCCAGCGTCACGCCCTCCACACCCTGCTGCTGGGTGTAGTGCATCACCGCCTTGCGCGCCGCAAAAATGCCCTTGCTGTCCGAATAACCCGCCGAGTTCGGCAGATTGCGGATCATGTCCTGCTGGATCTCTTCGGGGGCGTCAAAACCGAACGGCGCGAGATTGCCGATGTTCAACTTGATGATCTTCTGGCCCTCGTCCTCCATCTGCTTGGCCGCGTCAACGATCGGGCCCCGAACGTCGTAGAGCACATTGGCCAGCTTGGCGGATTTCTGGATCGGTTTCAAAGTCCCTCCGGACGGGTGAGGCAAAGGGTGGCGGTGGCGCCCCAGGCGCGCGCTAAGATCGCAGGCCCTGCGGGGAAAACCCATAATTTGACCACAGTTCTACTGCGCCCCAACCGCGCGCCCGGGCGCTCCCTTACCGATGAAACTTCATGCCGACAAGCCTGACCAGCTGTCCGTAACCGCTCACGGCAAGGGGTGGGTAGCGGTCAACGGCGAGCGCTACAGCACCAGTGTGGTGCTGCTGGCCTCAGGCACTGTGCGCCCCTGGGGCGTCGAACGCCTTGAAGAACTGACCTCTGTCCATTTTTCGGACCTCATCGGGGACGACGGTCCTCCCCCTGAACTGGTGCTGCTGGGGTCCGGCAACAAGCTTCGTTTTGTGGCCCCCGCCTTGCTGCGCCCCCTCATCGAACGACGCATTGGCGTCGAGACCATGGACACCCCTGCCGCGTGCCGCACCTTCAACATCCTCGCGGGTGAAGGCCGGCGTGTGGTAGCGGCCCTGCTGATCGAAGCCGACGCCTGATTTCCCCGTTCGGGGTAAAATAGCCGATTGTTTTCCCTCAGCCGACCGAGAGCGGCTGTCGCCCAGGGAGGGCGGCGGGAAGACCAACGCATCTCCACCAACCTACGTCAGGGGTCCACGCAGCATGGCAGTCGTTGTCAACAAACCCATTCCCGAATTTGAAGCCATGGCCACCGGCGGCATCAAGGTCAGCAACCAGTCGCATGTGGGCCAGACGGTGGTTCTTTATTTTTACCCCAAGGACAACACACCCGGGTGCACCACCGAGGCCATGCAGTTCCGCGACAAGTACAAGGATTTCGTCAAGGCAGGCGCACAGGTGTTCGGCGTCTCCCGCGACAACATGAAGTCGCACGACGATTTCAAGGCCAAGCTGGAACTGCCGTTCGAGCTGATCGCCGACACGGAAGAGAAGATGTGCCATATGTTCGGTGTGGTCAAGAACAAGATCATGTATGGCAAAAAGGTCAAGGGCATTGAGCGCAGCACCTTCCTCATCGGTGCCGATGGCGTTCTGAAGCAGGAGTGGCGCGGCCTGAAGGTTCCCGGCCACGTGGAAGAAGTGCTGAAGGCAGTCAAGACCCTGAAAAAGGCCGCCTGAGCCCCTTTCGGGAGTGACATTTCAGTCGTGCATAATGGGTTCATGACCCAGGTCAGACCGATTGAACACACGTCTTTCCCATTGCCTTGCCTCAAGCAAAGCCGCCCGGTTTTCCTGGCGGCTTTTTCGTTTTCCGGACCGCGCTGAAACTCCGCCCACATGCCACTGCCTCCTGCCCCCTCCAAACGTGCCGCCCTGCTCGCTCCCGAGGCCTACAACCTGAAGTCGAGCGACGACAGCTTTGATGACGAGTTCCCGGCGTCTGCCCCTGCACCCTCCCTGCACAGGGAGCCCCGCCAGATAAAGCAGCCCGCGCCCGCGACGCCCACCGTGGGTGCCAGGAAAAAGGCAAAGGCAGTGAGCACCAGTCCCACTGTGGCCCCGCGTTCGGTGGTGCCCGAGGCGCTGGCGTCGGCTCCGCCTGCGACGGACACGGAAAAACCGCCTGTCACGACATCCACTGCACCGGTGGAGCCCGTTCGGCGCCGGTCGGCCAGGACCGCAGCTTCCAGCGGTCCTGCCAGACTGTTTGTACTGGACACCAACGTGCTGCTGCACGACCCGATGAGTCTGTTCCGTTTCGAGGAACACGACATCTTTCTGCCGATGATCGTGCTGGAGGAGTTGGACGGGCACAAGAAAGGCATGACCGAGGTGGCCCGCAACGGCCGCCAGACCAGCCGCACACTGGACGCGCTCGCCGCCCAGGCGGGCGGCGACATGACCAAGGGTCTGAAGCTGTCAGCCACAGGCAACACCTCCGCCCGGGGACTGCTGTTCTTCCAGACCGAGCCGCTGGACGCCCAGCTGCCGACCAGCCTCCCTCAAGGCAAGGCCGACAACCAGATCCTGGGGGTTGTGCAGGCGCTGCGCGACAAGCACCCGCAGCGAGAAGTCATCCTGGTGTCCAAGGACATCAACATGCGCGTCAAAGCCCGCGCCCTTGGACTGGCCGCAGACGACTATCAGAACGACAAAACGCTGGACGACGGCGAGTTGCTGTACTCAGGCGCCTTGGCGCTGCCGCAGGACTTCTGGACCCGCCAGAGCAAGACGATCGAGAGCTGGCAGAGCGGCAGCCACACTTTCTACCGCGTCAGCGGGCCGGCGGTCACGCAGTTCCACATCAACCAGTTCGTTTACTTCGAGGCGCCGGGCGAGCCGTCACTCTACGCGCGGGTCACCGAGATCCGCGACAAGACCGCTGTTCTCAAGACCCTCAAGGACTACACGCACCTCAAAAACGCCATTTGGGGCGTGACCAGCCGCAACCGCGAACAGAACTTCGCGCTCAACCTGCTGATGGATCCGGAGATCGACTTCGTCACCCTGGCGGGCACCGCCGGTACCGGCAAGACGCTGATGGCGCTGGCGTCCGGCCTCACACAGGTGCTGGACGACCGCCGATACACCGAGATCATCATGACCCGCGCTACGGTGAGTGTGGGCGAGGACATCGGCTTCCTCCCCGGCACCGAAGAAGAGAAGATGGGCCCATGGATGGGCGCGCTCGACGACAACCTGGAGTTTCTGGCCAAGGGCGATGCCGGCGGCGCAGGGGAATGGGGGCGTGCCGCCACCAACGAGCTGATCCGCAGCCGCATCAAGGTCAAGAGCATGAACTTCATGCGGGGCCGCACGTTCATGAACAAGTACGTCATCATCGACGAGGCGCAGAACCTCACGCCCAAGCAGATGAAGACCCTGATCACCCGCGCCGGCCCGGGCACCAAGATCATCTGCATGGGCAACCTCGCACAGATCGACACGCCCTACCTCACCGAAGGCTCCTCGGGTCTGACGTATGCCGTGGACCGCTTCAAGGGCTGGCCACACGGCGGCCACATCACGCTGGCGCGCGGCGAACGTTCACGGCTGGCTGACTTCGCCAGCGAAGTGCTTTGACGGAAACCTCTTTTAGCGACCCGGAACGCGACAGCAAACGTTGCCACCGAAGACGGTTTGATTGCCTCCGGTGGTGTTTTGCCAAGCACAGAACGTCGTGTTTGCAGGATTGTTGGCGTTGAATCCGCTGCCTTGGCTGAAAACACCTGCGACTGCGGTCCAACAGTACGGAGTGACCGCGTTGTATCCGGCGGGGCAGCTAGGGTTGTTGTAGAAATTGGTGGTGTTAGCGCCAATCGTGAAATTTGAGACCGTCGTATTTGTGCAATCGAGGACGCTAGCCGCCTGCCGGGCAAAGTAACCAACGATATCCACTACGTAATGGGTGGACACATTCGAATAGATGTCCAATTCATTCACTGACGCCTGTTTGGACGCCACCATCACGTCGTTAGTAATTCCTCCACTTGCCGTGAAATTGATGGTATTGCCATCCTGCCAAGCCCCACCATTCGGAAAGATTTTGAAGAATCCGCCGAAGCCTGTCGGCAAAACGGTGAGGCTGACAGCAAATGCCGTGGCGTAGTCTGGTATGCCGCAACCGGTCGAATTTCCAGACCCCCCTTGTGGTGCATAGCTGGCGTTACCCGTCACATCAAGCTGGCGTGTCGCACCGGCGGGAATCGGCGAACTGATCTGCCTCGAATCGGCAACGCGACAGCGAGCAGACAGAGGCACATACTCGCTGCCTTGCGCCATGGCGGGCGACGCAGCCATCCATCCGAAAACTGCAACGGCAACACCTAGAAAAAAAGACCAAATCACAATCCCTCCAGAAGATCAATAGAATCTTGACGCCCAAAATCTGTGCTCTTACAGAGGAGCTTCGTTCCGCTCAATAGTCGTCCCCACCCATGCCGCCGCCTGCCAGGGTTTCGAAACGCGTGAGCATGTTCAGGAAGGCGAGCTTTACGGTGCCGGTGGGGCCGTTGCGCTGCTTGCCGATGATGATCTCGGCCACACCCGGCTCCTTGCAGGTCTCGCGGTTGTAGTACTCGTCGCGGTAGATGAACATGATGATGTCGGCGTCCTGTTCGATGGCGCCGGATTCGCGCAGGTCGGACATCATGGGGCGCTTGTCGGTGCGCTGTTCGACCGAGCGGTTCAACTGCGACAGCGCGATCACCGGGCACTGCAATTCCTTGGCCAACATTTTCAGGCCCCGCGAGATCTCGCCTAGCTCGGTGGCCCGGTTGTCACCCCCCGATGAGTTGGACCCGCTCATCAGCTGCAGGTAGTCGACCACGATCAGGCCCAGCTTGCCACACTGGCGCGCCAGACGCCGAGCGTTCGCGCGCAGTTCGCTGGGCGTGAGGCCCGGGGTCTCGTCGATGTGCAGCGAGATGGTGCGCAGCTTCTCGATGGCTTCCGTCAGGCGCGGCCATTCGTCGTCGGTCAGCTTGCCGGTGCGCAGATGGCCTTGGTTGATGCGACCTATCGAACCGACGATACGCACCGCCAGCTGGGCCGCGCCCATTTCCATGGAGAACACCGCCACCGGCAGACCCTCGTTGAGCGCCACGTGCTCGGCGATGTTGATCGCAAACGCGGTCTTGCCCATCGAGGGGCGTGCCGCCAGCACCACCAGGTCGCCGGCCTGCAGGCCGGAGGTCATGCGGTCCAGGTCAATGAAGCCGGTCGGGACACCCGTGATGTCGTTCGGGTTGTCGGCCATTTCCTGCACCCGGTCGAGCAGGTCCACCACCAGGGTGTCCATGCTCTGGAACCCCTCCTTCATTCGCGAACCTTCCTCGCCGATCTTGAAGATCTTCTGCTCGGCCTCGTCGAGGATCTTGGCGACCGGCCTGCCCTGCGGGTTGAAGGCATTGGTGGCGATCTCGTCGCTGGCGGCCACCAGCTTGCGCAGGATGGCGCGTTCGCGCACGATTTCCGCATAGCGGCGGATGTTGGCAGCGCTGGGCACGTACTGGGCCAGCGAGTTGAGGTAGGCCAGGCCTCCTGCCTCGTCCGCCTTGCCAAGGTTCTGCAGGTGTTCAAACACCGTGACCACATCGGCCGGCTTACTGGCGTTGACCAGCGCCGCAATGGCCGAATAGGTCAGCCGGTGCTCGTAGCGGTAGAAATCGGAGTCGTTGATGAGGTCCGCGACCCGGTCCCAGGCACCGTTGTCCAGCAGAAGACCACCCAGCACGCTGGATTCAGCCTCGATGGAGTGCGGCGGCACACGCAACTGCGCGATCTGCTGGTCGGCTGCGAAACCCACCTCATCCATTCCCTCGTCGAAAGCGGAAAACGGAGTGGAAAAGACGTCTGCCATGGCGTTCCTGTGAATCCGGAAATGTTACGCCGCCGCCCGGCGCCTGTCATGGGACAAGCCTGTGGACAACGCGTGCAAAGTCTGGGGATGGCGCGGGACAAGTTGCGCAAGAAAAAAGAAAGGCCGCAACCCGAGGGCTGCGGCCTTTGAGGGACGGCCACCGGCCGTCCGGAAGATCAGGCGGTTTCGCCCAGCACCGTGACGGCCACGTCGACCGTGACGTCGGTATGCAGGTTCACGCTGACGGTGTACTCGCCGACGGTCTTGAGGGGACCGTTGGGCATGCGCACCTGGGACTTCGCCACGGCAAAGCCTTGCTTGTTCAGCTCTTCGGACACGTCGTGGTTGGTGACGGAACCGAACAGGCGACCGTCCACACCGGCCTTCTGGCTCAGCTTCAGGTTCACGCCGGCGATCTTCTCGCCCAAGGCTTGTGCTTCGGCCAGCTTGGCAGCTGCGGCCTTCTCCAGATCGGCACGGCGGGCTTCGAACTCGGCCACGGCGGCTTGCGTGGCGCGGCGGGCACGGCCAGCGGGGATCAGGAAGTTGCGGGCGTAGCCGTCCTTGACCTTGACCACATCGCCCAGGGCGCCGAGGTTGACAACTTTGTCGAGCAGAATGATTTGCATGTGAGTCTCCCTATCAGACGCGATGCTGGTCGCTGTACGGCAGCATGGCCAGGAAGCGGGCGCGCTTGATGGCGGTGGTCACCTGGCGCTGATAGATCGCGCGGGTGCCGGTCAGGCGTGCGGGGATGATCTTGCCGTTCTCGGAGATGAAGTCGCGCAGGACGTCCACGTCCTTGTAATCGACTTCTTCGACGCCGGCCACGGTGAAGCGGCAGAAGCGCTTGCGCTTGAACAGCAGCGATTGGGTGTTGCGCTTGGGGCGCTTGTCTTTGTTGAAACGTTTCGGTGCAGCCATGATGGGCCTTTCCTATGTCTTGCTGAAATCTTGGATGTGGAACACAACGCCTTTGCCGTTGCGTGCGTTGGCCATGAAGCCCTGGAACCTGCCGACCATCTCGAGGCTCTGCCTTGAAAGGGTGTCTGCCAATGTCCCGAAGGCCACGGCACGGATCTGCAGTTTCACGGTTCGCGGGATGTCCAGTTCGGTGACCGTCGATTCATGCTCCAGCACGAGGTTGACGGCGGGAATGCCGGCCGGTGTGTAGCGCAGGCTCTGGACCTGCACCACCGTGGCCGACAGTTCAAACCGGTTGAGGCCCGCTGGCGACGACACGCTCCGGAAATCAGGCCTCGGCGCGCTGCTCGCGGCCTTCGCGCTGCTCGGGCGCGGCCAGCTTGCGGGCTTCCTCGCGCTCGACCGCCTTCATCATGCTGGAAGGACCGGTTTCGGCCTTCTTCTTCTGCACGGTCAGATGGCGCAGCACGGCGTCGTTGAACTTGAACGCGTGTTCCAGTTCGCTCATCACGGCCTGGTCGGCCTCGATGTTGACGCACAGGTAGTGGGCCTTGGACAGCTTGTTGATCTGGTAGGCCAGCTGGCGGCGGCCCCAGTCTTCAACACGGTGGATCTTGCCACCACCGGTGGTGATCATGCCCTTGTAGCGCTCCAGCATGGCCGGAACTTGTTCGCTTTGATCCGGGTGGATCAGCAAAACGATTTCGTAATGACGCATGGACTCTCCTTGTGGATGAGCCGTGCTTTCGCAAGAAAGCCCGGTTTTTGAGAAACAGCCGCCCCCGGCGTCAACACGGGGTGCGGCAAGGCGAAGCCCATGATTCTAACAAAAATGGCGGGCCGCAACTACGGCCCGCCATTTGGGTGGATTCACCGCCGACAACGGCGGCGGCCCAGCAAGGTCAGCTCATCTTCAGGTTGGGGTAGCGCACATGCTCCACCAGCTCCTGGATCTTGCGGCTGGGGGCAGGCGTGATCAGGCTGACGACAATGATCACCAGGAAGCCCGCCGGCACACCGAAGACCCCGGCAGAGATCGGCAGGATGCCGTACCAGAGCTCCACCGGAGAGGTCACGCCAAACACGCCCCGCAGCCAGGGCTGGGTGGTCACCATGTAATAGAAGGTGATGCCCAGGCCAGCGATCATGCCCAGGGACGCTGCAATGCCGGTGGCGCGCTTCCAGAAGATGCCCAGCACCAGCGCCGGGAAGAAGGCCGCCGCCGCGAACGAGAAGGCCGCCGACACCAGGAACAGAATGTCCGCCGGTTTCTGCGCAGCGACATAGGCAGCCATCAAGGCGACGATCAGCAGCAGCATCTTGGAGATGGTCACCCGGCGGGCCGTCGAGGCGTTGGGGTCGATCATCTTGTAGTACAGGTCGTGCGACAGCGCGTTGGCGATGGTCAGCAGCAGACCGTCGGCCGTGGACAGTGCCGCCGCCAGGCCTCCCGCGGCCACCAGACCCGAGATCACGTACGGCAGGCCACCGATTTCGGCCGTGGCCAGCACGATGATGTCACCACCGATGCTCATCTCGTTGAGCTGCAGGATGTTGTCCTTGTTGACATCGGTCACCGACAGCAAGGTCGGGTCCACCTTGTTCCAGGCCGCCACCCACTGGGGCAGCTGGTCGAACGGCGTGCCGATCAACACATGGAACACCTCGTACTTCACCAGCACAGCCAGCGCGGGGGCCGTGAAGTACAGCAGGAAGATGAAGAACAGCGACCAGGTCACCGACTGTCGGGCCTCCTTCACACTCGGCACCGTGTAGTAGCGCATGAGGATGTGAGGCAGGGCGGCGGTGCCGATCATCAGGCAGAAGATCAGGGCCAGGAAGTTGCGTCGCGACTCGTTGTACGTCTTCTGCGCCTTCTCATCGCCGTTCGGATCGCCCGTGAACTGCGCCGCATGTGCGGGCATGCCGTTCAGCGGCTTGGCCTTGTTTTCAGCGGCGGTCTTGGCCGTCGTCCAGGCCTTCTTGGCTGCGGCCTCGTCCTTGGGCACCGCGGCCACAGCCTTCTCGGCCGCCGCGATGTCGGCCGCGGGCGCATTGGCGGCGCGGAGTTCGGCCAGCTTCGCTTCGGCAGCGGCCTTGTCGGCTGCCAGGGCGTTGGCCGGGTCCTTGAGCTTGGCATCCAGATCGGCGGCGCGCTTCTTGTAGATTTCGCGCACTTCCAGTTCCTTGGGGTCGTTGGCCAGCAGCTTCTCCTTGGCCGTGACCTTCTCCAGCTGGAAGCCGTAGACCGCCTGCGGCACCGGCACGCTGGTCTGCTTCACCGACAGCCACACCACCGGGATCATGTAGGCCACGATCAGGATGATGTACTGGGCGACCTGGGTCCAGGTCACCGCCCGCATACCGCCGAGGAAAGAGCACACCAGAATGCCGCCGAGGCCCAGGAAAATGCCCAGCTCGAAGGCCACACCGGTCAGACGCGAAGTGATCAGACCCACGCCATAGATCTGGGCGACCACGTAGGTGAACGAGCACAGGATGGCCGCAACAATGCCAATGAAACGCGGCAGGTTGCCGCCGTAGCGCTCACCGAGAAAGTCAGGGATGGTGAACTGGCCGAACTTGCGCAGGTAGGGTGCCAGGAACAGCGCCACCAGGCAGTAGCCGCCGGTCCAGCCCATGATGAAGGCCAGGCCGCCATAGCCGGTCAGGTAAAGCGTGCCGGCCATGCCGATGAAGGACGCCGCCGACATCCAGTCGGCACCGGTCGCCATGCCGTTGTAGACCGCCGGAACCCGGCGCCCCGCCACGTAGTACTCCGCGGCGTCGGTGGTGCGGCTCATGATGCCGATGCCGGCATACAGGCCCACGGTGGCCAGCAGGAAAATGAAGCCGATCCATTCGCGCGAGAGCCCTATCTGTTCAAGGATGCCCAACGTCACCACAAAGATGAAGAAGCCCCCGGTGTACCAGGTGTAGACCTTGTTGAGTTGCTGCTTGAAGGCCTTGTTGGAGCCTCCGCCAGTACCCGCTGTTTCAAACATGCCTGCCATGGTGTCACTCCTCGGTTTCTTCGACGCCGTGTTCGACGTCCAGACGGTTCATGTACCAGGCGTAGTAGCCAATGATCAGGCAGTACACCACCAGCGCACCTTGGGCCCCCATCCAGAAACTGAACGGCCAACCAAAGAAGTTGAAGCTCAGGTCCCGGGCAAAGTAGCCCACCACAAAGGTCACCACGAACCAGATTGCAAGCAATATGGCGGTGATGTTCAGGTTTTTCCGCCAGTATCGGCGGTGGTTCTCAGTCAATTCCATGGCATCGACCTCTTTTCAAGAACACCCTTTCGGGCAGATCACGGGCGCCACCCGTCTCCTTCCGGTGGCTTGCAACCGACCCGTGCATGAGCATGCATGCGTCACAGCGCCAGCGCCAGACGGATTCCTGCCGGCGCATCGCCGGCCGGAATTCAGGTCGGGGCCACGCCCAGACCCGTCTCGCGTTCGAGCTGTGCCGCCACTTTCGGCTCGAACTTTCGGAGATGGCGAATGATCTTCGCCGCCTCTTCGGGCTCGTGCCGGTCGACATGAACCCGGGCCAGCTGGTACCAGCCGTACGGGCTCATGGGTTGCAACTCGGTGTTCTTGCGCAGAGCCACCACGGCGTCGTCGAAGCGACGCAGGCGGATCAGGCACAGCGCCAGGCCGTACCAGGCGCGATCCAGTTTCGGCTCGATGTCGGTGGCGCGTCGGAAGGCTTGCTCGGCCTGCTCCAGGCGCCCCGCCTCTTCCCGCAGAAATCCCAGGTTGAACCAGGCCGAGGCCTGTTGCGGCTGCACCTGGACCAGCCGTTCGATCGATTCGATGGCGCCCTGCTTGTCGCCCATCTCGGCCTGCAGATGGGCACGGGTCGCGAGCGCATAGGCGTCGTCCGGGCGCGTCGCCAGCTGATGCCCGGTGCGGGCCAGGGCCTGCTTTTTTTGGCCCGCCAGCAGGAGCAACCTGACCTGCCAGCGCAGGTACCAGTCATCGAGCCATCTCTTCATTGACACAGCTGGACCCCGATCTTCACGCAGTGGGAGATCTTGGCCACCGTCGCACCGGCCCAGACCAACCCCAACAGCAGAAACGCCACCAGCGGGTGGTGGCGTTCCAGCACGAAACGCGGCGTGATGAAGCGCGCGAGCAGCACAAAGGGGCGCCCGATCTGCTCCAGCACCTGGTAGAACAAGTTGGTGGACTTGCGTTGTCCCGCGAGCAGCCCCAGCACCCACTGCCCGAACAGCGCCATGAGGGCGATTTCGGCTATCAGCTTGATGGCGAGAATGAACGTCAGCATGTAAGCGTCGTGTAACGGTGAGACCATTCTGATTTGGTAACTTACCAACTCCTTACAAACTTGTCGAACAACGGTACCCCTACGGTCAAACACCGAGAGGGTTTACCCTGAGCCTCAAGGGCGCAGGTGTAGGATCAATTCACTTCCCATGACCTGCTCGCTGCCCATGGACAACGCCTCTGTGTCTCCCCTCCTGCTGGCCCGCGCACTGGACAATCACCGGGCTCTGGGCATGCTGGCGCCCGCGACACGGTCTTCCCTCGCGAAAGCACTGGTGCTGCTGCCGGCCTCGGCCGGCGAACGGCTGAGCGGCGGCGAGCGATTCCGGGACCACCTGTACTGGCTGCTCGAAGGCCGGGCGGAGTTGCTCGATGGGGATGGGGATGGGGTGCTGGAACTGCAAGCCGGCGACCTGTTCGGCCTGGGCCTGGGCGATTCGCTGGGCATCTGCGGCGCCAGGGCCCTCACGGAGGTCACCTACACCCGGCTGGACGCCCTCACGGTGCAGGCCCTGTTCCGCGAGACTCCGGGCCTGACCTACTTCCTGGGCGCTGTTCCCGATGCCAGCGGTGCGGTGCCGGCCGTCAGGGTCGACGGCGGCGGACCCAGCGACCCCGCGCTCAATCTCATGAGCACCCCGGTGCGCGCCCTGATCAAGCGCGAGCCGGTGACACTGTCGCCGCAGACCAGCATCCGCGATGCGGCCCGGGTGATGAGCGACCAACGCGTCTCATCGGCGCTGATCGTCGAGCAGGACCTGCTGTTCGGCCTGATCACCGACCGCGACCTGCGCAACCGCGTGATTGCCGCAGGGCTGGACCCCTCGCGCCCCATCGCCGACATCGCCACCCTGGCGCCGATGAGCATCGACGTGCACAGCCCGGCCTTCGACGCCCTGCTCCTGATGGCACGCCACAACATCCACCATGTGCCGGTGCTCGACGGCCTGCGCATCGCCGGCATGATCACCGCCACCGACCTGACCGAGCAGCACAGCACCTCGGCGGTCTACCTGGCCGGCGACATCTACAAGCAGACCACGCTCGAAGGCCTGCAGGCCGTGGCCGGCAAGGTCCGGCGGCTGCAGCAGAGCCTGGCCGCCGCCGAGGCCTCGGCGCACAGCACCGGCCACATCGTCACCGCCATCACCGACGCCATCACCAGCCGGCTGCTGCAGCTGGGGGAAGCCCGGCTCGGCCCGGCCCCGGTCGACTATGTGTGGGTGGCGGCGGGTTCACAGGCCCGCAGCGAGCAGACTGCGAAATCCGACCAGGACAACTGCATGGTGCTCGACGACGCCTACGACGAGGCACGGCACGGGGCCTACTTCAAGGCGCTGTCGACCTTCGTCTGCAACGGGCTCGACGCCTGTGGCTACGTGCACTGCCCGGGCGAGATGATGGCGATGACCGACGAGTGGCGGCAGCCACGGCGCAGGTGGATGGGGTACTTCGCGCGCTGGACCGGCCAGCCCGACCCCAAGTCGCTCGTGCTGACCTGCGTGTTCTTCGACCTGCGTGCCATTCACGGCAATATTCCAATGCTCGACCGGCTGCGCCAGGACGTCCTCCATCGGACCAAGGGCAACAGCATCTTTCTGGCGTACATGGTGGGCAACGCCCTGCAGCACCAGCCGCCGCTGGGCATGTTCAAGGGGCTGTCCACCATCCGCAGCGGCGAGCACAAGGGCACGATCGATCTCAAGCACAGCGGCATCGTGCCCATCGTCGACCTGGCCCGCATCTATGCCCTCGCGGGAGGCGACAGCGCGGTCAACACGCACGACCGGCTGCTCAGCGCCGCCGCCGGGGGAGCCATCAGCGAACAGAGCGCCCGCGACCTGCGCGATGCGCTGGAGTTCCTGGCCTTCCTGCGCATCCAGCACCAGTCGCGCCAGATCGCGGCGGGCCGGAACCCCGACAACTTCCTCGACCCCGACGAGATCTCCAACTTCGAACGCACCCAGCTCAAGGACGCGTTTGCGGTGGTGGCCTCGCTGCAGGGCGTGCTGGCCCAGAGATACCGGATGTGACCCCCACGCGGCCTTCGCCGCAGGATTCAGTACCTGATCCGGGCGTAATAGGTCTTCTGCGCGGCCTCTCGCGCCTGGCCCAGGGTGTGGATGCCTTTTTCAGCCAGCAGCGGAATCAGTTTGAGGAACACCTCGGCCGTCACCATGGCATCGCCCATCGCGGTGTGACGGCCGATCACGGCGACGTTGAAACGCTCCGCGATCGCTTCCAGCCGATGCGAGTCCTGGTTCGGATGAACCACCGCCGACAGCAGCAGTGTGTCCAGCACCGGCTGGTCGAACACCACACCGGTCCGCCCCTCCTTGAGCTGCAGGAAGCGCATGTCGAAGGCCGCGTTGTGCGCCACCAGCACCGTGTCCTGTGCGAAGGCGTGAAAGGCCGGCAGCACCTGGTCGATGGTCGGCTGGCCCACCACCATCTCGGGTTGAATGCCATGGATCGGGATCGTGGCCGGCGGAATCGGGCGCTTCGGGTCCACCAGTTGCTCGAAGCACTCCTGGTGCAGCAGCTTGTTGTTGACCAGGCGCGCGGCACCGATCTGGATGATCTCGTCGCCCTGCGAAGGGTTCAGACCCGTGGTCTCGGTGTCGAACACCGTGTAGGTCAGTTCGTTCAGCAAACGATCGTCCATCGAGCGCGTCTGTTCGGTGGCCTTGAACAGGTCGAAGTCGTAGTACTCGGGACGGCTTTCGCTGCGCACGAAAGTGGCGGCATCGACCTGCTCCTGCGGACTGGCCAGCGGCAGCAGGAACCGGAAGAACGCCTGGTGACGAATGCGCTCGCGCTCGAACCAGAAGGCGCCGTTGTGCCGCTCGACCACGTCACGCACCGTCAGGCGCTGGGTCTCGCCCCCGATCTTCATCGGGTCCATCTCCCAGCTCATCACGGTTTCGGTGCTCATGGCCTGCCCGCTCCAGATCAGGTCCAGCCAGGCCTTGCCGCCGCTGCCCGTCGCGGGCTGCAGGCGCAGCTGTACGAAGCGCACATCGAACTCGTCGGACAGGCGCCCCGCCAGGTACACCAGCGCCTGCATCAGCGAAAAGCTTTCGATCCGAAGCCACAGCGCGCCATCCACCTCGGCAACCGATGCCGGGAGCGAGGTCGTCCCTTCGACGCGCCGCAGCGCAGCGGTCACGAAGTCGGCACCCAGCATGTCCTCCAGCGGCCAGCGGGTCCGGAGGCTGTCGGCCGAGCCAGCCTCCAGATCGCCAATGCGCCGACTCAGGGCACCGGTCTCGTCCCGGATCACGCCCAGGAATCGCTCGCGCATGGCCGGGTCGAGGTCCGGGTAGTCCAGCATGTCCAGCGCCGCCTGCATATTGGCCAGTGCCGCCCGGCTGCGCTCGGTCAGTGTGTGCAGCACCTGGTCCTTGGCCGATTCGGCCTCGAACTCGCGCGTGATGTTGTCCAGCATGAGCACGAAGCCGGTCAGCGCCGTGCCGGCCTCGTCGCTGGCATCGCCTGACGGCGCGCGCACCGGCGCCATCTGCACCCGCAGCAGCTGCCCAGCCGGCGTGGTGGTGACGAACTGGGCGGAAGGCTGCGCAGCGCCGCGCGCCATGCGCTGCTGGATGTTTTCCAGCGCGTGCGCCACCAGCTTGCGGTCGAACACCCCGTAGACCGACCGCCCCAGACCGATCAGCTCGGCCCCGCCGGCCACAGCCGGCGCCTGCGACAGCGCGCGGAACTGCATGCGCGCCCGGTTGTTGTAGAGCAGGATGCGCCCGTCCAGGTTGCAAACCACCACGCTCTGGGTCAGCTCCGACATCAGCGCGGCCAGCCGGCTCCTTTCCTGCTCGATGCCGCGCGCCGCCTCGTGCACCTTGTGGTCCATCTCACGGCGCAGGTCTTCGCGCTGGGCCACCAGCTGGTTGAACAGCCCCACCAGCACCTTGGTCTCGGCGTTGCCCTTGGGCGTGAGCTCGCGCGCCACGTCGGTCTTGAGCAGCACCTGGGCCTCTTCGGCCAGTTGCACCGACGGCGTGACCCACAGGTCGAACCAGCGCTTGAGGCCCCAGCCGATCACCGCCATGCCCGCGGTCCAGGTCAGCACGATCAGCACCAGCCGGTCGCCCACCGTCTGCAGAACCGCTGAACGTTCCTGCGCGTCCATGGCCGAGCCGATGAGGCCAAAGGTCGCCCCCAGCCACAGCAGGGAGGCCACTGCGGCGGCGACCAGCAGCCACCACAGGCGCGGGTCGGTCTTTTTCTGAAGACTCATGGACCGCCCCCCAACAGCTCCCGCACTTTCTGCACCAGCTCCTTGGTCGAGAACGGCTTGGTCATGTAGGCGTTGGCGCCCAGCGCCAGGCCCTTGGCCACGTCGGTGTCGCGCCCTTTGGCCGTGAGCATGACGATCAGCGTGTCTCTCACCGCTTCGTGGGCGCGCACCTCGCAGCAGACGTCGAAGCCGGTCTTGATCGGCATCATCACGTCCAGCAGCACCAGCGCGGGCCGTTCGCGCAGGATGGTGTCCATGGCCTCCTGGCCGTCGCGCGCCAACACCACCTCGTAGCCCTCGCGCTTCATCAGGAACTCCAGCGAAATCAGGATGTTGGGCTCGTCGTCGGCGATCAGGATCTTGGTGCTCATGTTGCTTGTCTCCTCTGGGGGTCGATCGGTTGATGTGCGGCGCTCACGGGCAGCGAGAACCCGAAGCAGGCACCCTGCCCTGGCTCGGACCGCAGCCACATGCGTCCGCCGAAGTGTTCGACGATCTGGCGGCTGATGGGCAACCCCAGCCCCGTGCCGCCGGGCCGGTAGTGCGCGTCACCGGCCACCTGCCGGAACTTCTCGAACACCATCGCCTGCTGGTCCGGTGGAATGCCGGGACCGTTGTCCTCCACCTCGATGCGCACGGCGTCGCCCACGCGGTCCAGCCGCAAGCTCACGCGCCCGTTCTCGTGCGGCGCGTACTTCAGCGCGTTCGACAGCAGGTTCAGCACCACCTGGGTCAGGCGGTCGTCGTCGGCCGCCACCAGGGGCACGTCACTGGCCAGCTCCCGCACCAGGGCCACGTCGCGCTCGCGGTACATCTCGGCCATGCTTTCGGCCGCTTGCTCTGCAATCTCGCGCAGATCCACATCGGCCACCGTCCATTCCGCGTGCCCGGCTTCGATCTTGGCCATGTCCAGCACCTGGTTGACCAGGCGGCTCAGGCGTTCGGCCTCGGTCACGATGATGCCCAGAAACTGCTGCCGCTGCGCCAGCGCCATGGAATCATCGTCCCGCATCAGTTCCGACAGGGCCCTGATCGAGGTCAAGGGCGTGCGCAACTCGTGCGTCACCGAGGACATGAAGTCGTCCTTGAGCCGGTCCAGGCTCTGCAGCTTCTCATTGGCCTCCCGCAACTCGGCGGTGGCGCGCTCCAGCGACTGTGACTTGTCCTCCAGCGCCTTCGAATATGCGCGCAGCTGGGACGCCTCGTCCAGGATGCGCATCACGTCGTCGAGGTCAAGCTGCTCTTCCTCGGCCACCGAAGCGACCATCACCCGGGCCGAGGCGCTGCCGATGGCGCCGGCCAGCTGCGTCTCCACGAACTGCACCAGGCGCGCATCGGCGGGGATGTCGGCCACGTGCGCCACCCCCCGGCCGCGCGCGTGGGCCTGCAGCAGCTGGCCGGCCCGTGCGGCACCAAGGAAGCGGGTCATCAGAGCCTGCAGGTCGGGCACCTGCGCCCGCCCCTGCCAGAACACCGGGCGCGCGCCCTCGGTGCGGTGAAACACGTCGACGAACAGCAGCGCCTGGCTGATCTCCGCCGCCGAAGGCGCCCGCCAGAGCGAGACCCCGACATAGGCGCCGACGTTGACCAGCAGGCTCCAGAACAGCGCATGGGTCAGGTTGTCCAACCCGCTCAGACCCAGGAACGCCTCGGGCCTGAGCCACGACCATCCGAACAGGCCGTGGACCAGAAAGCCATCGTGCAACCAGCCGGACTTGGCGAGCGATGGCAGCATCAGCGTAAAGGCCCAGAACCCGAAGCCGAGCACCAGCCCGGCCAGCGCCCCACGCTGCGTGCCGCCCTTCCAGTACATGCCGCCCAGCATGGCCGGCGCGAACTGCGCCACCGCAGCAAAGCTGATCAGACCGATGCTCACCAGGGCGTAGGCCTCGCCCGCCAAGTGGAAGTACAGGTACCCGAGCAACAGGATCAGCAGGATGGCCAGGCGCCGGATCAGCAGCAGCAGGCCGGTCAGGTCGCTGGCCGAGCGCATGCCGGCGCGGCGGCTGCGCAGCAGCAGCGGCATCACCAGGTCGTTGCAGAGCATGGTCGACACCGCGATCGCTTCCACGATTACCATGCCTGTGGCGGCCGACAGTCCGCCCACGAAGGCCAGCAGCGCCAGACCGTGCATGCCCTCGGACAGCGGCAGCGAGAGCACGAAGGTCTCCGGGTCCATGCGCCCGGGGCCGAAGTGCATCAGCCCACCGATGGCGATCGGCAACACGAACAGGTTGATCAGCAACAGGTAGAGCGGAAACACCCAGACCGCGCGGCGCAGGTGCTGCTCCTGAACGTTCTCCACCACCATCACCTGGAACTGGCGCGGCAGGAACAGCACCGACAGCATGGCCAGCAGGGTCTGCCCGGTCCATTGGGCGTAGGCGAAGGGCTGGCCCTGGTCGAACTGCAGCAGGCGGTGGACAGCATCCTGCCCAGCGGCCTTCTCGAACAGATCCCCCAGCCCGCCGTAAAGGCCGTAGGAGACAAACACGCCCACCGACAGAAAGGCCACCAGCTTGACCACCGACTCGAAAGCGATGGCCGCCACCATGCCTTCGTGGCGTTCGGTGCTGTCCAGATGCCGGGCACCGAAGACCATGGTGAAGCCGGCCAGCGCCAGCGCCACGTACAGCGTGCTGTCGCGCCACCACTGTGGCGGCGGCGCGGCCACCGCGCCCAGCGGCGAGGTCAGCACCGCGTAACCGCTGGCAATCGCCTTGAGCTGCAGGGCGATGTAAGGGACGATGCCCACCAGCGTGATCAGCGTCACCAGACCTCCCAGCAGCGGGCTCTTGCCGTAGCGACTGGCGATGAAGTCGGCGATCGAGGTGATGCGGTAGGTGCGGGCGATGCGGATCATCTTGCGCACCACCATCCAGGCCAGAACCATGGCCAGCATCGGCCCCAGGTAGATCGGCAGGAACCAGATCCCTGAGCTGGCGGCGCGACCGACGCTGCCGAAATAGGTCCAGGCGGTGCAGTACACCGCCATCGACAGCGCGTAGACCCAGGCATTGCCGATGACCGAGCGCCCGGCCTGCGCGCGCCGGTCGCCCCAGTAGGCCACTGCGAACAGCAGCAACAGGTAGGCAAAGGAGACGCCGATGACCAGCGGGGCGGACAACATGGCTCAGTGGCGCCCGCCCTCTGGTGCGCCTTCGGGCGAACGCTCGACGATCCAGGCGAGTGCAGCGATCAACAGGCCCCAGATCAGGAACAGCGCCGCCGGAAACAGGGGCAGGCCCAGCACCCGGACGTCGTGGTCCCACAGCGCGAGCAGCGGAAAGTTGAACAGTGCAAGCCCGGCCACGAACAGGGCCACCAGGCGTTGGGCGTCCAGTCCTTGAAACATGCGCGTCTCCTCGGTCGGCGGCGGCCTCGTGGGGCCGCCTTTGGATCCGATTGTGCGCCAGGCACTGACCCCGGCCTTACGCAGGAGCGCAAAGAAAAAAGGCCGGGCAGAGCCCGGCCGTTCCGACGTTCAGATGTCCCCGGTCACTTGGCCGAAGACGCCAGCAGTTGCCAGGTGTCGACCACCGAGTCGGGGTTCAGAGAGATCGAGCTGATGCCCTCGTCTCGCAGCCACTGCGCGAAGTCCGGGTGGTCGCTGGGGCCCTGGCCGCAGATGCCCACGTACTTGCCTTCGGCCTTGCAGGCCCCGATTGCCAGCTTGAGCAAGGCCTTGACGGCCGGGTCACGCTCGTCGAAGTCGTGCGCCAGCAGCTCCAGACCGGAGTCGCGGTCCAGGCCCAGGGTCAGCTGGGTCAGGTCGTTGGAGCCGATGGAGAAGCCGTCGAAGTACTGCAGGAAGTCCTTGGCCAGCACCGCGTTGCTCGGGATCTCGCACATCATGATCAGCTTGAGCTCGTGCTCGCCGCGCTTGAGGCCCTTGGCCGCCAGCAGTTCGGTGACCTTGCGGGCCTGCTCCAGTGTGCGCACGAAGGGCACCATCACCTGCACGTTGGTCAGGCCCATGTCCTCGCGCACGCGCTTGAGGGCTTCGCACTCCATGGCGAAGGCTTCGGCGAAGTCCTCGCTGATGTAGCGCGCCGCGCCGCGGAAGCCCAGCATGGGGTTTTCTTCGTCCGGCTCGTAGCGGCTGCCGCCGACCAGCTTGCGGTACTCGTTGGACTTGAAGTCCGACAGGCGCACGATGACCGGCTTGGGCCAGAACGCTGCAGCAATCGTCGCCACACCTTCGGCCACCTTGTCGACGTAGAAGGCGCGCGGGGAGGCGTGGCCGCGGGCCACCGACTCCACCGCCTTCTTCAGATCGGCATCGACGGCCGGGTAGTCCAGGATGGCCTTCGGGTGCACACCGATGTTGTTGTTGATGATGAACTCCAGCCGCGCCAGGCCGACACCGCCGTTGGGCACTTGGGCGAAGTCGAAGGCCAGCTGCGGGTTGCCCACGTTCATCATGATCTTGACATCGACCTCGGGCATGGTGCCGCGCTGCACCTCGGTGACCTCGGTCTCCAGCAGGCCGTCGTAGATGTGGCCGGTGTCGCCCTCGGCGCAGCTCACCGTCACCAGCGTGCCGTCCTTGAGGTGGTCGGTGGCGTTGCCGCAGCCGACCACGGCCGGAATGCCCAGCTCGCGCGCGATGATGGCGGCGTGGCAGGTGCGGCCGCCGCGGTTGGTGACAATGGCGCTGGCGCGCTTCATCACCGGTTCCCAGTTCGGGTCGGTCATGTCGGTCACGAGCACGTCGCCGGGCTGCACCTTGTCCATCTCGCTGATGTTGTGCACCAGACGCACCGGGCCGGTGCCGACCTTCTGGCCGATGGCACGGCCACTGGCCAGCACGGCGCCCTTGCCCTTGAGCTTGTAGCGCACCTCGGTCTTGCCGGCCGCCTGGCTCTTCACCGTCTCGGGGCGGGCCTGCAGGATGTAGAGCTGACCATCGGTGCCGTCCTTGCCCCACTCGATGTCCATCGGGCGGCCATAGTGCTGCTCGATCACGAGTGCGTAGCGGGCCAGTTGCTCGACCTCGGCGTTGGTCAGGCTGTATCGGTTGCGCAGCTCGACCGGCACGTCCACGGTCTTGACCAGCTTCTTCGTCGCGGCCTTCTCCTCGGGTGTGGAGAACACCATCTCGATCAGCTTGCTGCCCAGGTTGCGGCGGATCACCGCCTGCTTGCCGGCCTTGAGCATGGGCTTGTGCACGTAGAACTCGTCGGGGTTGACGGCGCCCTGCACCACCGTCTCGCCCAGACCGTAGCTGGAGGTGATGAAGACCACGTCCTCGAAGCCGGATTCGGTGTCGATGGTGAACATGACGCCGGCGGCGCCGAGGTCGGAGCGCACCATGCGCTGCACGCCGGCCGACAGCGCGACGTCGGCATGGGCGAAGCCCTTGTGCACGCGGTAGCTGATGGCGCGGTCGTTGTAGAGGGAGGCGAACACCTCCTTCATCTTGTGCAGCACGTCCTCGATGCCGTGCACGTTCAGGAAGGTCTCCTGCTGACCGGCGAACGAGGCGTCGGGCAGGTCTTCGGCCGTGGCGGAGGAACGCACCGCAAACGAGGCGTCGGGATTGCCTTCACTCAGGCGGGCGAACTCTTCGCGGATGGCCTTTTCCAGATCGGCCGGGAACGGCTGGTTCTCGACCATGGCGCGGATTTCTGCACCGGCCTCGGCCAGGGCGCGCACGTCCTCGGTGTCCAGCGCATCCAGGCGCGCGTTGATGCGGTCGGTCAGGCCATCGGCCTTGAGAAACTCGCGGAAAGCGTGGGCGGTCGTGGCAAAGCCCGTGGGCACCTTCACCCCCTGGGGCAGTTGCGAAATCATCTCGCCGAGGCTGGCGTTTTTGCCGCCAACGATCTCGACATCGTTCATTCGCAGTTTTTCGAAAGGCACGACCAGGGCGGTCGGCTCGAACAGGTTGGACATGGAAGACTCCTAAGGTTGAAAAACCGGGGGGCTCCATGCGCCAGCGGGTGACCTGTGGTTCTGTTATGGGTCGTGCACCGGGCAGGGGGCAAGCATTCTGGGCGCCCGTGATTGTAGGATGGTGCCGCCAGCCTCGGGCCACCCGGCGCCCTGCGCCCCCGTGAAATCGGCGCGGGGTGGTCCTGAAATTTCTTGAAACGCAACCCACGCCCGCCATGCCCAACCGCACTGTCTTTTTCATCTCCGATGGCACCGGCATCACCGCCGAGACCTTCGGCAACGCCATCCTGGCCCAGTTCGAGACCACTGTCCGCCGGGTGCGCCTTCCGTTTCTGGACAGCGTGGACAAGGCCCACCAGGCGGTCCGCCAGATCAACCACACCGCCGAAGTCGAGGGCCGGCGTCCCCTGGTGTTCGCCACCGTGGTCAACATGGAGGTGCTGGCGGTGGTCAAGGAACACTGCACCGGCATGATGCTGGACATGTTCGGCACCTTCGTCGAGCCATTGGAGGCCGAACTGGGCATCAAGTCCAACCACCGGGTCGGCCGCTTCTCGGACGCCTCCAAAAGCAAGGAGTACAACGACCGCATCGAAGCGATCAACTTCGCACTGATGCACGACGACGGCCAGAGCCACAAGGATCTGGAGGGTTCGGACGTGATCCTGGTGGGTGTCAGCCGCAGCGGCAAGACGCCGACCTCGCTCTACCTGGCCATGCAGCACGGCCTCAAGGCATCGAACTACCCGCTGATCCCCGAGGACTTCGAGCGCCGCAAGCTGCCCCCGGCGCTGATGCCTCATCGAAAGAAGATCTTCGGACTGACCATCGCCCCTGAACGGCTTTCGGAAATCCGCAACGAGCGGCGCCCCAATTCGCGCTACGCGAGCCTCGAAAACTGCCGGGCCGAGGTCAACGAGGCCGAAGCCATGATGCGCCGCGAAGGCATTCGCTGGCTCTCGACCACGACCAAGTCGATCGAAGAAATCGCCACCACCATCCTGCAAGAAATCCGGCCCGAGCGGCTGGCCTACTGACACCCCCGGGAAAACACCTAACGCGTTCGGGTAGGGACTAACCCTAGAAATCCCAACCCTGCCGGGCGTTTGTGTCATTTCGTCAGAACGCCGTCAGGCGACCTCCAAAAAATCGATTTCAGGCGACCTCGATAAGGACGCCGCATCGTTATTAACTGGAGACCAATTCATGGCGACAACAGCAGCCCGGCCTATGACGGCCGAGGAACGCAAGGTGATCTTTGCGTCGTCCCTCGGCACCGTGTTCGAGTGGTACGACTTCTATCTGTACGGCTCCCTCGCGGCCATCATCGCGAAGCAGTTTTTCAGCGGCCTTGACCAAGGCTCGGCCTTCATCTTCGCGCTGCTGGCGTTCGCCGCCGGCTTCATCGTCCGCCCCTTCGGCGCCATCGTGTTCGGCCGGCTGGGCGACATGATCGGCCGCAAGTACACCTTCCTGGTCACCATCCTGATCATGGGCGGCGCAACCTTCATCGTCGGTGTGCTGCCCAACTACGCCTCCATCGGCGTGGCCGCCCCGGTCATCCTGATCATCCTGCGCATGCTGCAGGGCCTGGCACTGGGCGGCGAGTATGGTGGCGCAGCCACCTACGTGGCCGAACACGCCCCGCAAGGCAAGCGCGGCGCCTACACCGCCTGGATCCAGACCACCGCCACGCTGGGTCTGTTCCTGTCGCTGATGGTGATCCTGAGCACCCGCACGATCGTGGGTGAAGAGGCCTTCGCCGACTGGGGCTGGCGCGTGCCGTTCCTGGTTTCCATCCTGCTGCTGGCCATCTCGGTGTGGATCCGTCTGTCCATGAACGAGTCGCCCGCCTTCCAGAAGATGAAGGCCGAGGGCAAGACCTCCAAGGCCCCCCTGTCCGAGTCCTTCGGCCAGTGGAAGAACCTGAAGATCGTGATCCTGGCCCTGGTCGGCCTGGTGATGGGTCAGGCCGTGGTCTGGTACACCGGCCAGTTCTATGCCCTGTTCTTCCTGACCCAAGCCCTGAAGGTGGACGGCGCGACCGCCAACATCCTGGTCGCCGCGTCGCTGGTGATCGGTACCCCGTTCTTCGTGGTGTTCGGCGCCCTGTCCGACAGGATCGGTCGCAAGCCCATCATCATGGCCGGCTGCCTGCTGGGCGCCCTGACCTACTTCCCGGTCTTCACCGCCCTGACCAAGGCCGCCAACCCCGACCTGCACGCCGCCCAGCAAGCCAGCAAGGTGGTCGTGACCGCCGACCCGGCCGAGTGCTCGTTCCAGTTCAACCCGACCGGCACCAAGAAGTTCACCAGCACCTGCGACATCGCCAAGCAGAAGCTGGCTGGCGCATCCGTGAGCTACGACAACGAGGTCGCTCCGGCCGGCACGCCTGCCACCATCAAGGTCGGCGACAAGGTCATCAACGTCGCCGTGACGCCTGAGCAGATCGCCGCCGCCAAGGCCGCTGCCGAGAAGAAGGTGGCCGACATGACCGCCGCCGGCAACGCCGACGCCAAGGCCCTCAAGGCTGCCCAGGACGCTGTGGCCGCGCTGTCGGACGAGAAGAAAGCCAAGGACGCCACGCTGACCGCCGAACTGGGCGCCGCCCTGAAGGCCGCCGGCTACCCGACCAAGGCCGACCCCGCCAAGGTCGACAAGCTCACCATCATCGTCATCCTGACCTACCTGGTGATTCTGGTGACCATGGTCTACGGCCCGATCGCCGCCATGCTGGTGGAACTGTTCCCGACCCGCATCCGCTACACCTCCATGTCGCTGCCTTATCACATCGGCAACGGCTGGTTCGGCGGCCTGCTGCCCACCACGGCGTTCGCCATCGTGGCGCAGACCGGCAACATGTACAACGGCCTCTGGTATCCGATCATCATCGCCGCAGCGACCTTCGTCATCGGCATGCTGTTCGTCAAGGAAACCAAGGACGTGGACATCTACGCCAACGACTGACACGCTCCGGGCTTCGGGTGGTCACGCGCCACCCGGGCCTGCGAGGAGTTTCCCCCACCGGCCCATGCTCTGCATGGGCTTCTTTTTCCAGCAAGGACCCTTTTCATGATCAAGATCCTCCTCGGTTTCATCGTCTTCGCAGCACTCGCCCTGTTCATGCTCATGAAGAGCGGTGGCGACATCGACATGGGCGGTGAGAAGCACGGCGCGGAGGCGACCCACTCCGAGCCCGCCAAACCGGCCGAGGCCCCTGCACCGGCCGCCGCGCCAGCCGCAGCCCCTGCCGAGCCGGCCAAGCAGTAAGCACCGCACCAGAGGCGCTCCCGGGCGACCAATAAAAGTGCCATACCTCAAAACCGAGGCGGGACAACTGGCGTTCAAGCAGCGCTCGGTGCAGATGTCCGCGCGCCAGCGGGCCGCCTTCATCCTGTTCGACGGCCAACGGACGCTGGCTGAAGTGCTCGCCTCCACCAGTGGCCTGGGCGTGACCCAGACCGACATTCACGACCTGCTGGACAAGCAGCTTCTGCAGGCGACCGGCCCGGCCCAGTCGGCTGTCCCCGCCGCGGCTCCTGCTGCGGCGCCAGCAGCCGAAACGGCCGACACCCGCACACCGGCCGAGCGCTACCGGGCCGCCTACACCACTGCCACGCGACTGACCGCGGGTCTCGGCCTGCGAGGCTTCAAGCTCAATCTCTCGGTAGAGGCGGCACAAGGGTTCGACGAACTGCTCGCGCTGCTGCCTGCCATCCGGAAGGCCGCGGGGCTGGAGGCCGGCCGAGAGCTGGCACGGGCGCTGGGGGTGCCGGAGTCCTGAGCCACAGCGTACCCCCTGGACATGCGACTCGCCCTGCTCTCCGATCTGCACGCCAACCTCCAGGCCTTGGAGGCCTGCCTCGCCCACGCGCGCCTCGCCGCCTGCGACCGGTTCGCCTTGCTGGGAGACTTGGTCGGCTATGGCGGCGATCCGGCGGCGGTGATGGACAAGGTGATGGAGCTGGCGCAACAGGGCGCGGTGGTCCTCAAGGGCAATCACGATGCGCTGGCGGTCAGCCCGCCGGCACAGACCGCGCAGATGGCTGATGAGGGCGCACGCTGGACCCATGAGCAGCTCAGCTCCGAGCAGCGCGACTTCTTGGCCACCTCACCGCTGACCGCCACCCTCGGCCCCTGCTTTCTTGTGCATGCCAGTGCCGACGAGCCTGAGAAATGGCGCTATGTCAGCGACGAACGCAGCGCGTCCGCCAGCCTTGAAGCAGCGCTCACCCATCCCGGCATTCGCTACGTGTTCGGTGGCCATGTGCACCACCAGACGCTCTACTACAAAGGCAGTGGCCGGGGACTCATGGCGTTCCAGCCCACACCGGGCGTGGCCATTCCGACACCAGGGCACCGCCAATGGATCGCAACCATCGGTTCGGTCGGTCAACCGCGCGACGGCCAGCCGACCGCCATGTACGCAGTGTTCGACCTTCAACGGTCGTGGCTGACATTCCATCGAGTGCCTTATGACCACATGGCCGCGGCGGCGTCCGTCAGGCGCGCCGGCCTGCCGCAGTTTTTCGCCAAACGGCTTGAAGAGGGAAGGTAGGCAGGTCCGATGAAACTGCTCGAACCGGGCACCCCGCTGGACGGGTTCGTGGTGGATGAGTGCATTCATTCGGGCGGCATGGCGCACATCTATGCGGTGCACTACGCCAATGGCACCAGCGACCCCGGCTTTCGCATGGTGATGAAGATCCCGCGCATGACCGCCGGGGATGGCGCAGAGAACATTGTCAGCTTCGAGGTGGAACACCAGTTGCTGCAAGTGCTCAGCGGCCCGCACGTGCCCCGGTTCGTGGCGGCGGGCGACCTGAACCACATTCCTTATCTCGTGATGGAGTACGTGGAGGGGCGCACCCTGGACCACTGGCTTGCTCGTCCCGGTGAGCCGCACACACCGCTTTCTCCCGAAGAGATCGCCCGGCTGGGCGCGGCGCTGGCACATGCGGTGCACAGCCTGCACAGGCAGAACGTGTGTCACCACGACCTCAAGCCGGCCAATGTGCTGATACGCCCCGACGGTACTGCGGTGCTGCTGGACTTCGGCCTCTCCTGCCATGCCCACTTCCCCGACCTGCTGGCCGAAGAACTGCGCAAGGCGGTGGGCTCGCCCGCATGGATTGCACCGGAGCAGATCGTGGGCGTGCGCGGGGACTCCCGCAGCGACATCTTCGCCATCGGCGTGATCCTCTACGAGTTGGCCACCGGCGAGCTGCCCTTTGGCGCCCCCCAGGGCAACGCCGGCCTGCGTCAGCGCCTGTGGATGGACCCCAGGCCCCCGCGCGCGTTGCGGGCCGATCTGCCGCCCTGGCTGCAGGAAATCATCCTGCGCTGCCTGGAGCCAGAGGCGGCGCAGCGGCAACCGTCCGCCGCACACCTGGCGTTCGATCTCACGCACCCGGCCGACGTCACGGTCACAGAGCGCGGCAAGCGCACCACCGGCACCGGGTTCAAGGAGCATTTCAAGCGCTGGGTCCGGGCCGCCGGCAAACACTATCAGCCCAGCCCCAAACCTGCGCAGAACATCGAGGAGGTGCCGATCGTGATGGTCGCGGTGCCGCACCACGACGTCACCGACGCCACGCTGTACTCACTGCGGCAGGCCGTGGGGCGTTCGCTTGGCATCCGCCCCGGCGCCCGTCTGGCCTGCGTGACGGTGATCTCGCCCGGCGCCACCAGCAGCACCGACAGCCAGCGCAGCGAAACGGCGGTGCACCGCCGCTACCTCACGATGCTTCGACAGTGGGCACAACCGCTGGATCTGAGCGGCCATCAGACCTCGTACCACGTGCTCGAGTCCAGCGACGTGGCACAGGCGCTGGTGCATTACGCGAAAGGCAACCAGGTGAGCATGATCGTCCTGGGCGCGGCCACGCACGGACTGCAGATGCAGCGCTTTGTGGCCACGGTGCCGATCAAGGTGGCCATGGATGCGCCCTGCACGGTCATCTTGGTGAAACAGCAACTGCCTTTCGACCAGCTTGCAAGCACCCATTCCTGAGCCTTTTGCTCTGGTAAATAGAGCACGACTGCGTCAGCGGACCGTCATTTTGAGGTAAGTCGAGGGTAAGTCCCTCCGCCTATCCTGACCCTCTCTTCAATAAGCAGAGGGGTATCAATGGACGACAAGCTGACTCAGCGGATCATCAGCAATCCGCGCTACCAGGAACTCAAAGCCAAGCGTTCGCGCTTCGGCTGGATACTGACCCTGGCCATGATGGTCGTGTACTACGGCTTCATCCTGCTCGTGGCCTTCAACAAGGAATTCCTGTCCCAGCGACTGGGCGATGGCGTGATGACCATGGGCATTCCGGTGGGCTTCGGCGTGATCGTGTTCACCATCGTGATCACCGCCATCTACGTGCGTCGTGCGAACAGCGAGTACGACGAACTGTCCAACGCCATCATCACCGAGGTGCACCAATGACCCCCCGCTCCCTGCTGCGCCCGGCCCTGACGCTGGCCGCGCTGTTCGGTTTTTCTGCCGCCGCGCTGGCCGCCGGTGCCGACCTCGGCCAGGCCGAGAAACAGGCCACCAACTGGACCGCGATCATCATGTTCGCGCTGTTCGTGGTGGCCACGCTCTTCATCACCAAGTGGGCCGCCGCCAAGACCAAGAGCGCTGCCGACTTCTACACCGCCGGTGGCGGCATCACCGGCTTCCAGAACGGTCTGGCCATCGCAGGCGACTACATGTCGGCCGCGTCGTTCCTCGGCATTTCCGCCGCCGTGATGACTTCGGGCTTTGACGGCCTGATCTACTCCATCGGCTTCCTGGTGGGCTGGCCGGTCATCACCTTCCTGATGGCCGAGCGCCTGCGCAACCTGGGCAAGTTCACCTTCGCCGACGTGGCCGCCTTCCGCTTCGAGCAGAAGCCCATCCGCATCTTCGCGGCCTCGGGCACGCTGGTCGTGGTGGCCTTCTACCTGATCGCCCAGATGGTGGGCGCGGGCCAGCTGATCAAGCTGCTGTTCGGCCTGGAGTACTACATCGCCGTGATCATCGTCGGCGCGCTGATGATGGTCTACGTGCTGTTCGGCGGCATGACGGCCACCACCTGGGTACAGATCATCAAGGCCTGTCTGCTGCTGGGCGGCGCGTCCTTCATGGCCTTCATGGTGCTGTGGCACTTCGGCTTCAGCCCCGAGGCGATGTTCGCCAAGGCGGTCGAGATCAAGGCACAGCTGGGTGGCGCCGCCAAGGACACCGCCATCGCCGCAGCCAATGCGGCCAGCGCTGCAGCCGCAGACCCCGAGGCAGCAGCCAAAGCCGCCAAGGACCTGGCCACCGCGACCGCCATGCCCGACGCCGCCAAGGCGGGCCAGTCGATCATGGGCCCCGGCAACTTCGTGAAGGACCCGATCTCCGCCATCAGCTTCGGCATGGCCCTGATGTTCGGCACCGCGGGCCTCCCGCACATCCTCATGCGCTTCTTCACCGTTCCCAGCGCCAAGGAAGCGCGCAAGAGCGTGATGTGGGCCACCGGCTGGATCGGCTACTTCTACCTGCTGACCTTCATCATCGGCTTCGGAGCCATCACCTTCGTGCTGACCAACCCCAGCTTCCTGGATGCCAAGGGCGGCCTGGTCGGTGGCAACAACATGGCGGCGGTGCATCTGGCCAATGCCGTGGGTGGCAATGTGTTCCTGGGCTTCATCTCGGCCGTGGCCTTCGCGACCATCCTGGCTGTGGTGGCCGGCCTGACGCTCTCCGGCGCCTCGGCGGTGTCGCACGACATCTACGGCACCGTGATCAAGAAGGGCAAGGCCGACAGCGCCGACGAACTGCGCGTTTCCAAGATCACCACCATCTGCCTGGGCATCATCGCCGTGGTGCTGGGCATCGCCTTCGAGAAGCAGAACATCGCCTTCATGGTGTCGCTGGCCTTCGCGATCGCCGCCTCGGCCAACTTCCCTGTGCTCTTCATGAGCGTGCTGTGGAAGGACTGCACCACCAAAGGGGCGGTGATCGGTGGGTTCCTGGGCCTGATCTCCTCGGTCGTTCTGACCGTGGTGTCACCCTCGGTGTGGGAAGCCACGCTGGGCAACCCCAAGGGCTCGGCGCTGTTCCCCTACACCTCGCCCGCCCTGTTCTCGATGACCATCGGTTTCGTCGGCATCTGGCTGTTCTCCATCCTGGACAACAGCGCGCGTGCCAAGCAAGACCGTGCGGGCTTCCTGGCCCAGCAGGTCCGGTCTGAAACCGGCATCGGTGCCGCAGGCGCGTCGGGTCACTGATCGGTTCCGCTTCCCCATGAAAAAGGCCACCGGTTGCCCGGTGGCCTTTTTCTTTCCCGACGACGCCTTGTTGTCTGGTTCAGGCCGCCACGGCCGCTGGGGCTGGTGCCGCCACCGGCTGACGGATCAGGTGATCGAACGCGCTGAGCGCAGCCTTGGCGCCCTCTCCCGCAGCGATCACGATCTGCTTGTACGGAACGGTCGTGCAGTCGCCGGCGGCGAACACGCCTTCCACGTTGGTGTGGCCCTTGGCATCGACCACGATTTCACCGAAGCGGCTGAGCTCGACCGTGCCCTTGAGGAACTCGGTGTTGGGCACCAGACCAATTTGCACGAACACGCCTTCGAGCGAGACATGGTGTTCCTGCCCGCTCACGCGGTCCTTGTATTTCAGGCCGTTGACCTTGCTGCCGTCGCCG
Source organism: Hydrogenophaga pseudoflava (assembly GCF_031020795.1). GTDB lineage: Bacteria > Pseudomonadota > Gammaproteobacteria > Burkholderiales > Burkholderiaceae_C > Hydrogenophaga > Hydrogenophaga pseudoflava_A. Next base: position 229,238 of record NZ_JAVHJP010000002.1, on the reverse strand, counting down.
GTGATCTCGGTGGTCTGCGCGTTCACGTGAATGGTCACGTTCGGCAGGCTCTTGAGCTTGCTCACCAGCACCGCGTCGGCCTTGAGCTGGTCTGCGAACTCGACCAGGGTCACGTGCTCGACGATGCCGGCCAGGTCGATGGCCGCTTCCACACCCGAGTTGCCGCCGCCGATGACCGCCGTGCGCTTGCCCTTGAACAGCGGGCCGTCGCAGTGCGGACAGTAGGCCACGCCCTTGTTCTTGTATTCCTGCTCGCCCGGAACATTGACGTTGCGCCAGCGCGCACCGGTGGAGAGGATCACGCTGCGCGCCTTGAGCATGCCACCGTTGGTCATCTGCACCTGCACCAGGCCACCCGGCTCATTCGAGGGAATCAGCTTCTCGGCGCGTTGCAGGTTCATGACGTCCACCTCGTAGTGGCGCACCTGCGCTTCGAGCGCAGCGGCGAACCTGGGACCGTCGGTCTCGAGCACCGAGATGTAGTTCTCGATCGCCATGGTGTCGTTGACCTGACCACCCATGCGCTCGGCGGCGATGCCCACGCGGATGCCCTTGCGGGCGGCGTATACCGCGGCCGCGGCGCCGGCCGGGCCACCGCCGACGATCAGCACGTCGTAGGCGTCCTTGGCGTTGAGCTTGGCGGCCTCGCGCTCACCCGACTTGGTGTCGAGCTTGGCCACGATCTCTTCCACGCTCATGCGGCCGGAGGCAAAGACCTGGCCGTTCATGAACACCATGGGCACGGCCATGATCTCGCGCTCGGTCACCTCCTGCTGGAAGGCGCCGCCTTCGATCACCACGGTCCGGATCTTCGGGTTGACGATGGCCATGAGCGAGAGCGCCTGCACCACGTCCGGGCAGTTGTGGCAGGTCAGGGACATGTAGACCTCGAAGCTGTAGTCTCCGTCCAGCGCCTTGATCGAGTCGATCACGTCCTGCTCGACCTTGGGCGGATGACCACCAGTCCACAGCAGCGCCAGCACCAGCGAGGTGAACTCGTGGCCCAGTGGCAGGCCGGCGAAGCGCACGCCGGAGGTTTCACCGGCGCGGGCGATCACGAACGAGGGCTTGCGGGCGTCGTTGCCCGAGGCGTCCAGCGTGACCTTGTCCGACAGGCTGGCGATGGTCTCCAGCAACGAACGCATTTCGGCGCCGGTGCTGCTCTCGTCCAGAGACGCGATCAGCGTGATCGGCTGGCGCAGCATGCCGAGGTACTGCTGCAACTGGGCTTTGAGGATGTCGTCGAGCATGGGGGACTCCGTGAAATGGGGACGCGGGGGCGAAGCGTTGGGGGAAGGGCGCTCGGCGAATGACCGCCGAACGCCCGACGCTCAAGACTCAGCGGGGATCAGATCTTCCCGACGAGGTCGAGGCTGGGAGCGAGGGTCTTGGCACCTTCGTTCCACTTGGCGGGGCACACCTGGCCGGGGTTGGCGGCGGTGTACTGGGCGGCCTTGAGCTTGCGCACGGTTTCCTTCACATCGCGGGCGATTTCGTTGGAATGCACTTCCATCGTCTTGATCACGCCTTCGGGGCTGATCACGAAAGTGCCGCGCAGGGCCAGACCTTCTTCTTCGATGTGCACGCCGAAGGCGCGGGTCAGCTGGTGCGTCGGGTCACCGACCAGGGGGAACTTGGCCTTGCCCACGGCTGGGCTGGTCTCGTGCCACACCTTGTGCGAGAAGTGGGTGTCGGTGGTGACGATGTAGACCTCGGCGCCAGCCTTCTGGAACTCGGCGTAGTTGTCCGCCGCGTCTTCGATCTCGGTCGGGCAGTTGAAGGTGAAAGCGGCCGGCATGAAGATCAGCACGGACCACTTGCCTTGCAGGCTCTTCTCGGTCACTTCGATGAACTCGCCTTTGCCATTGCGGTTGACGAAAGCCGTGGTCTTGAACGGCTGCACGGACGTGTTGATCAGGGACATGGTGTTTTCCTTTGAAGCGTTGAAGGGAATCGGTAACGGGAAGCGATGGATATCGCGACGGAGTGAATCATAGTCGACATCTATCAGATTTCCGCATTGATAGTTTACATCGGACCGATAGTTTGTGCTGCTGTGCAGCATCCGACCATCTGCCCGGCAGGCTTATTTGATGTGAGTCCTCCGCTACAAATACTGCAAACGCGATGCCTGGATTGATCACTTTATTGAGAATCGTTTCTATTTGCAATATCATCGAGGCCCCAGCCAGCCACAGCGCCCTGCGTTGAAGCCAGCCGACAACTTGTTCGACCCGAGCTTCCATGTCCCAACGCCGCAAGAATCTGCGCGCCCCCGCCGGCCGCCCCCTCCCTGCCTCCTCCCACCTGCCTGCCGCCTCCGCTGTGGTGCTGCCTCTGGGCGCCATGCTGCTGGCCGGCTCCTTTGGCGCCCTCGCCCAGACGGCGCCAGCCAGTGACGACAAGCAGCTGCCGACGGTGGTGGTGCGCGAGAAGGCCCTGGCCCCCGAAGGCAAGGACGCCCTGCAGGCCACCGAAACCTCCATAGGCAAGGGCAAGCAACAGCTGCGCGACATTCCGCAGTCGGTCACCGTCGTGACCGAACGCCTGATCGACGACCGCAACCTCGACACCGTCAAGGAAGCGCTCAAGAACACCGCGGGCATCACCTTTCTGGCCGCCGAGGGCGGAGAGGAAGACATCCGCCTGCGCGGCTTTGCGCTGCAGGCCACCGGAGACCTGTTCATCGACGGCATGCGCGACCCCGCCATCTACGACCGCGACACCTTTGCCATGGACCGCATGGAAGTGCTGCGCGGCTCCGCCTCGATGCTGTTCGGCCGGGGCTCCACCGGCGGTGCCGTCAACCAGGTGTCCAAGACGCCGCGGCTGATCGACGAGCACCAGGTCGACCTGACTCTGGGCAACCACAAGTACGTGCGGGCCACCGGCGACTTCAACATCAAGACCGGCGACAGCTCGGCCCTGCGTCTGAACGCCATGGCCACCAAGGCCGACAACAACGGCAGCGGCGCCAGCCTGGACAAGCGCGGCATGGCGGTGGCCTACCGCACCGGCATCGGCGAGCAAGACGAGTTCCTTGCCAGCCTCTACCACCTGGACAACAACAACGGCGTCAACTACGGCATGCCGTTCATTGCGCCGGGCCAAGGCTCGAACGACCGCGTGCTGCTGCCGGTCGATCCCGACACCAACTACGGTCTGGCCAGCGACTACAACGACTCCAGCGCCACCATCGCCGGACTGGCACACACCCACCGCTTCAGCCGCGACAGCGAGCTCAAGACCCAGGTGCGCGTGGGCAAGTTCGACCGCGACCTGCGATCGGGCGCGATCCGCCTGTGCACGCAGGGTGTGAACCAGCAGACCGGCGCGATCACCAACCCGAACTGCCCGACCTCGGTCAGCCTGGACAACTTCGGCCCCGGCACCGTGCTCACCCGCGGCACCCACCTGAAGATCCAGAAGCTCGACTCGGTGCAGGCCCAGTCAGACTTCAGCACCAAGTTCGACGCGCTGGGTGTCAAGCACGAGCTGATCGCGGGCGTCGACGTCTCCCGCGAGGAGCGCACGGTGTACGCCGCACGCTCGGCCGCACAGGGTGGCGTCACCATCACCAAGCCCACCACCACCATCGGCACCCCGGAAGACGGCGCCTCGGTCAACGAAGCCAGCCGCGTGCTGCGCGTCAACAACGCCTACGTCGCAACCGGCGTAGGCGCCTACGTGCAGGACGTGGTCCAGGTGGCCCCCGCATGGAAGGTCGTCGGTGGCGTGCGCTACGACAACCTCAACGCCGACTACGACATCAACACCATTCCCGATGCCGCCCCCGGCCCGGTCACCGCCACCAAGTACCGCATGCACGTCTCCGAGTTCAGCCCGCGCGTCGGCGCACTGTTCCAGCCGACGCCGCTGCACTCGTTCCATGTGTCCGCCGGCTCCTCGTTCAACACATCGGGTGACGCCTATTCGCTGAGCGCCTCCAACGCCGACACCGATCCGGAAAAGAGCGTCAACCTCGAACTCGGCGCCAAGCTCGACTCGGCGGACAAGCGCTTTACGACCCGCCTGGCCATCTTCCGTTCGACCAAGACCAACGAGCGCAACACCGATCCGGACCTGCCGGTCACTGTGCTCAGCGGCAAGCGCCACGTCGCCGGTTTCGAGGCCGACATCACCGGCCGCCTGACCCCGCAGTGGGAGGTCTACGGCTCCTACATGTGGCTGCCAGTGGCGCGCGTGGACAAGGCCGCGCCCTGCCCGGCCACCGGCCAGTGCACGCAAGGCGCCATCGGCGAGCGCCCGGGCGACCGCCCGGCCCTCACGCCGGAGCACAGCGGTACGGTGTGGAGCACCTACCAGGTCACCCCCCGCCTGCGCATGGGCGCCGGCCTGAACTTCCGCAGCGCACAGAGCCCGACCCGCGTTGCCTTCAAGGTGCCGTCCTACACCACCGTCGACCTGATGGCCGAGTACACGTTCGACTTCGAGCGCCTGTCCATCAAGGCCTACCTGGCCAACGCCACCGACAAGCTCTACGCGGACCAGCTCTACCCGGCGCACTACATCCCCGGTGCCGGCCGGAGTCTGCAGGTGACCGCCAGCCTGAAGTTCTGATTTCAAACCCAGGCCCTCACAGCCGCCCCGCGCAAGCCGGGCGGCTTTTCCGCTGAAAGACCACGACAGATCCCACGATGCTGCTGACCCTGCCCGACATCCTGTCGCTCGACGACATCCGCACCGCCCGCGCCCTGTTGCGCAGCGCCCCGTGGGCCGATGGCCGCGACAGCGCCGGTCCGCAGGCGCTCACCGTCAAGAACAACCAGCAGTTGCCCCACGACTGCGAGGCCGCGACCCGCATCCGGCAAATGGTGCTGGACGGCCTGAACCGCTCTGCCCTGTTTTTCAGTGCAGCACTGCCGCTGCGCATCTTCACACCCCGCATCAACCGCTACGGCGGCGAGCACAACACCTACGGCAACCACATCGACAACGCCGTGCGCCTCAAGGCCACTGCGTCCGGCACCGAGCACGTGCGCACCGACGTCTCCTGCACCGTCTTCCTGAACGACCCCGGCGAGTACGACGGCGGCGAGCTCACGGTCAGCGACACCTACGGCACGCGCGGTGTCAAGCTGCCGGCCGGCCACGCCGTGCTCTACCCCGGCACCAGCCTGCACCAGGTCACACCGGTCTCGCGGGGCGAGCGCCTGGCCTGTTTTCTGTGGGTGCAGAGCATGGTGCGCAGCGACGAACAGCGCCGCCTGCTCTACGAACTCGACATGAACCTGCTCGCACTGCGCCAGCGCCACGGCGAGACCGCCGAAACGACCGGCCTCACGGGGACGTACCACAACCTGCTGCGCATGTGGGCCGAAACATGACAGAACCGGTCACGCTCGCAGACCACGAACGCCTGGCACAGGCACGCATAGACCCCGGCGCCTGGGCCTATCTGTTCGGGGGCGCCGCCGACGAAATCACCCTGCGCGACAACAGTGCCGCCTGGCAGCGCCTGCAGCTGCGGCCCCGGGTGCTGCGCCCGCTGGCCGGCGGTCACACGCGCCGCACGCTGCTGGGTCGCGAACTGGCGCACCCGCTGCTGGTGGCGCCTATGGCCTACCAGCGGCTGGCGCATCCGCAGGGCGAGCGGGCGAGCGCGCTCGCCGCGGCCGTGCTGGGGCTGGGCTATGTGCTGAGCACCCAGGCCTCGGTGCCTCTGGAAGAGGTCGCCCACCTCGCGCACCGGGAAGCCGCGCGCGGCCCGCTGTGGTTCCAGCTCTATCTGCAGCCCGACCGTGCGCTCACGCGCTCGCTCGTGGATCGTGCCGAGGCCGCTGGCTACGAGGCTCTGGTGCTCACGGTGGACGCCCCCGTTCAGGGCAGCCGCGACCAGGAGCGCCGCACCGGGTTCCAGTTGCCGCCCGGCGTGGCGGCGGTCCATCTGCCCGGCGGCATCGCCCCGGCGGCCGGCGGTGCTGGCTTGTGCGCCGGCCTGGCGGAATACTCCCCGACCTGGGAGGACCTGGCCTGGCTGCGCTCGGTCACACGACTGCCCATCCTGCTCAAAGGCATCACCCACCCGGACGACGCCCGTCTGGCGGTCGACCACGGCGCAGCCGGCGTGATCGTCTCCAACCACGGCGGCCGCACGCTCGATACCCTGCCCGCCACCGCCGCGCTGCTGCCGGGCATCGTGGCGGCGGTGGAAGGCCGTGCACCGGTGCTGGTCGACGGCGGCGTGCGCCGAGGGACCGATGTGTTCAAAGCCCTCGCGCTGGGGGCCAGCGCGGTGCTGCTCGGGCGCCCCGTGCTGCACGGGCTGGCCAATGCCGGCGCGGCCGGCGCGGCCCAGGTGCTGCGGCTGGTCTGCGACGAGCTGGAGATGGCCATGGTGCTGTGTGGCTGTCGCACGCTGGACGACATCACGACCGAACACGTGCAGCGAGTAGGCTGAAGCAAAAAAATTTGCGGCACCAATCAAATACGAACCATTCTCATTTATACTCAAACCATTGTTTTCGGCCCGACTTCACCCACCGAGAGCGCACCATGACCGGAACCCTGAGCACCCTCTTTGTCAGTCTCGCTTTCCTTCTGGGCGCCCTGTGGTGGGTGTTCCGCCCTTGACAGGCCCTGGCTCCGTTCCGACGACACCTACACTATGAGTTCCGCCGTTCTTGGCCTCTCCCACCCTGCCGAACCTGCCGCCGGCAGCGCACGCGAGGCTCGATCCAACCCCGCTCCCATGGACCGCCGTCTGTTCATCGTGGCCGCTGTCGTCGGTTTTCACGTGTTGGGCCTGTGGGCCTTGCAGACCGGCCTGCTGCGCAGGGCCGTGGAGCTGGTGGTGCCCGTGGCCGTGATGGCCGAACTGATTGAGCCACCGCAGCCTCAGGTGACGCCGGAACCCACACCTCCCAAACCGCAGCCGGCCCCGAAACCGGTGACACCGGTGCAGCGCGTGGTGAAACAGGCGCCAATGCCACTGGCCATTTCCGACCCGACCCCGGCACCCGAGGCCCCCACCGGAGTGGTCAGCGCGCCGCCGGCCCCTCAGCCCGCGGTCACCGAGCCGGTGGCGGCTGCCCCGGTGGCGCCACCGGCTCCGCCCAAGGTGGAACTGCCTTCCAGCGATGCCAACTACCTGAACAACCCGCAGCCGCCCTACCCTCCACTGTCCAAGCGGCTACGGGAGCAAGGCCGCGTCATGGTCCGCGTGCACATCAGCGCCGATGGCATCGCCACCCGCGCCGAGGTGCAGAAATCCAGCGGATTCCTTCGCCTCGACGAAACCGCGGTTCAGACCGTGCTGCGCTGGCGCTATGTGCCGGGCAAGCGAGCTGGCGTTCCCGAAGCCATGTGGTACCTGGTCCCGATCGATTTCCGTCTCGAAGACTGACCGTCGTTAACTCTCTGCTTTCTCAGTATCTTTTCATGGACACTCCTCTCGCAAGTTCGGGCCTGGCCCACGTCTGGTCGCAAGGCGACGCCGTCACCCGCACCGTGGCCCTGGTGCTGCTGGTCATGTCGCTGGCCACCTGGATCATCATCCTCTGGAAAGTGCTGGACCAACGCGCCCAGCGCCAGCAGGCCAAGGCCAGCGAAGGCTTCTGGCACAGCGCCGATTTCGCCGAGGGGCTGGACAAGCTCGGTGCCACCGACAACAACCCCTTCCGTGCCTTGGCGGTCGAAGGCCGCGAAGCACAACGCCACATCCTGCACAAGGACGGCCGGCAGGCTCCGCAGCTGCACGACAGCCTGGACGTGAGCGACTGGATCGAGCGCTGCCTGCGCCGCACGCTGGACGACCATGTGGCCAAGGCCCAGAGCGGCCTGACGGTGCTGGCCTCCATCGCCTCCACCGCCCCCTTTGTAGGCCTGTTCGGCACCGTCTGGGGCATCTATCACGCCCTGCTGGGCATCGGCGCCGCAGGTCAGGTCAGCATCGACCAGGTGGCCGGTCCGATCGGCGAGGCGCTGATCATGACCGCGCTGGGTCTGCTGGTCGCGATCCCAGCGGTGCTGGGCTACAACGCCCTGGTGCGGGGCAACAAGGCCATCCTGCACAAGCTCAACCGCTTTGCCCACGACCTGCACGCCTACTTCGTCACCGGCGCCCGCGTCAGCTCTGGCGCCGACGCCAAGGTGCTGCCGATGAAGAAGGCCTGATCAAGGAGTCCCCATGGCCATCGGAACCCAGGACGACAGCGGCGAAATGATGGCGGAGATCAACATGATCCCGTTCATCGACGTCATGCTGGTGCTGCTCATCATCTTCATCATCACCGTGCCGGTCATCAAGCACGCGGTCAAGGTCGACCTGCCCCGCGCCAGCAACGAAAAGCTGGTCGACAAGCCCGAGAACGTGCGCCTGTCGGTCGATTCGTCGGGCGCCTACTACTGGAACGAGGCGCCCATCGCCGACACCGACCTGAGCACCCGCCTGTCGCAGATCGCGGCCATGGAGCCGCAGCCCGAGCTGCACATGCGCGGCGACAAGGACGTGCGCTATGAGCGCGTGGCGCTGGCCATGGCCAGCGCCCAGCGCGCAGGCGTGCGCAAGATCGGATTCATCACGGAGCCCGCACAGCCATGAACCGACCGACCACCGCCGCCCCCGCGACCACCAGCCCGGTCGCAGCCCCTGCACAGGCGCCGGCCGCGGGCGCTGCGCCCGTGCTCAGCAGCCAGTCGGTGCTGCAGGGCCGCTCGCAGGTGGCCATCGAACACAACGGCGCGGTCTACCGCCTGCAGACCACCCGCCAGGGCAAGCTCATCCTCACCAAGTGAGCAGCCCGGCCAGACCGCTTTTTTTCAATCGTGGGGCGACCCGGGGTATGAGCAATTCCCCGAGCGTCGTTTTTCGCCAGCCAGGGGGCCGAAGGCCCCGTTAGCCAGGCGTTTTTTCAGATCACAGACCGATCGCCGCGATGCCCGCCTTGGCGATCTGGGCGTCCTCGCTGGACTTCACACCGCTGACGCCCACCGCGCCGATGCACTGACCGTCCTTCATCACCGGCACACCGCCTTCGAGCAGTCCCTGCACCGCCGGAGCGCTCAGGAATGAAGTGCGCCCCTGGTTGATCACCTCCTCGTAGGCCTTGCTTTCCTTGCGACCGAGGGCGGCGGTGTGTGCCTTGGCCGGGGCGATGTGCGACGACAGGGCCGGCGCACCGTCCAGGCGCTGCAGCCAGAGCAGGTGGCCACCATCGTCGACGATGGCAATGGTGACGGCCCACTGGTTCTTGAGGGCTTCGGCTTCGGCGGCGGCGGCGATGGCCTTGACATCGGCGAGCTCGAGCACGGCTTTGGTTTTCATGGGAGCGGTCCTGCTGAAAGTGAATGAAAGGTGAACGATAACGCGTTCATTGCACAACCGGCGATCAAAACTGTTCTCACAGCGCAGTGGCTTGGCAGCACATTCCACATGCTGACCAGCACCGTCCTACAATCTGACGCACGCGGAACACCGCAAACCACCAGGAGAGACCATGACCGATTTCACCCAATATGAAGGCTCCGCTGGCGCCCTCAGCGCCGAGCGCAACAAGGTGCTGCGCAACACCTACTGGTTGCTGGCCCTGTGCTTGCTCCCGACCGTGCTGGGCGCCTGGATCGGCGTGAGCACCGGCATCACCCGCAACCTCGGCGGCATCGTCGGCATGGTGCTGTTCATCGGCGGCATGATGGCCTTCCAGTTCGCCATCTACCGTTTCCGCAACTCGGGTACGGGTGTGGCCATCCTGATGGCCTTCACCTTCTTCATGGGCCTGATGCTTTCCCGCCTGCTGGGCGTGGTGCTGGGCATGGGCAATGGCACCACGCTGGTGATGGCCGCCTTCGCCAGCACCGCCGGCGTCTTCTTCACCATGGCCACGCTGGCCACCGTGATCAAGCGTGACCTCAGCGGCCTGGGCCGCTGGCTGTTCGCCGGCATGATCGCCATCCTGATCGCTGCGGTGATCAACATCTTCATCGGCAGTTCGGCCATGATGCTGGCCCTGACCGCCCTGAGCACCCTGGTCTTTAGCCTGTACATGCTCTACGACGTGAAGAACATCGTCGACGGCGGCGAAACCAACTACATCGTGGCCGCCACCCAGCTGTTCATCGACATCTTCGCGGTGTTCCAGAACCTGCTGGCGCTGTTCGGCATCATGGGCGGCGACGACTGATCCGCCAGGCGGCACGGACGGCACCAGGGGACCTGCGGGTCCCCTTTTTCATGCGCTCGCGCGCTCAAGTTCCTCTCAGGCTGGCCGAAAACCCGGACAGACCCTGCTCAAGCACCATGCGATACATTGCCTTGCCCCTCTGCATCTGCTCCGCCCTGCTGGCCGGCTGCGACGCACTGGGCATCGAAAGTGCCTCCCAGCTGGCCGAGCGCAAGCAAGCCGAAGCCCACGCCATCGGCAGCGCCTGCCGGTATGCATTGCGCGGCATCGAGGACTGCTTCAAGACCAATCCCAAGGCTGGCAAGGCCGCGGTGTTCGCCGGATGGAAGGAAATGGACCAGTACATGCGCGACAACCAGATCGTCGGCATGCCCTCGGCCATCGAGTCGCCCACCGGCGAAGAGCTCGTCGAACACGAAGGCACCGCGCCTCAGGACGAACACGCTTCGGGTGACGCGAAGCCATCCACCGGGAAGAAGGCCACCGACCATGCCCCGGCCTCCAAGTCGTCCGGCGACGCAAGGACACACAAGTCCTGACGCCTCGGGCCCATCGAAGCCCTAGGAGCTCTAGGACAGATCGAACACCGCCATGCTCTCGACGTGCGCCGTGTGCGGAAACATGTTCACCACACCAGCCGCTGTGCAGCGGTAACCCGCCTGGTGCACCAGCAGGCCGGCATCGCGCGCCAGCGTGGCCGGATTGCAGCTCACATAGACGATGCGCCGCGGCGGTGTCCAGCCGCCGCGCAGTTCGGGCTGCTGATGCAGGTCGGCCAACGCCTTGGACAGCGCGAACGCGCCCTCGCGCGGCGGGTCGACCAGCCACTTGTCCGCCATCCCATCGGCCACCAGCATCTCGGGCGTCATCTCGAACAGGTTGCGCGCCACGAAGGTCGTGGGCGCGAGCGGTGAGGGGCGCCCCTGCTTATTGAACGCGAGGTTCTCGCGCGAGCGCGCCACCAGCGCCTCGCTACCCTCGATGCCCAGCACCTCACCGGCGCCCGTGGCAATCGGCAGGGTGAAGTTGCCCAGGCCGCAGAACCAGTCGATCACGCGCTCGCTCTTCTGCGCATCCAGCAGGCGCAGCGCGCGCGCCACCAGCACCCGGTTGATGTGCGGATTGACCTGCGTGAAGTCGGTCGGCTTGAAGGGCATCGTGATGCCGAACTCGGGCAGGCGGTAGCTCAGCTGCGCCCCCCCCTCCTCCAGCAGACGGACCGTGTCCGGCCCCTTGGGCTGCAGCCACCATTGCACACCGTGCTGCTGGCCGAAAGCGCGCAGCCGGGAGAGGTCGTCCTCGCTGAGCGGTTCGAGGTGTCGGAGCACCAGGGCGGTCACCTCGTCGCCACAGGCCAGTTCGATCTGCGGGCAGGTTTCGCGCGCGTCCATGCCGTAGATCAGCTCGCGCAGCGGCATGAGCAGGTTGCTCACATGGGGAGGCAGCACACGGCAGACCTGCATGTCGGCCACGTAGCGGCTCTTGCGCTCGTGGAAGCCGATCAGCACCACACCCTTCTTGTGCACGAAGCGCACCGACAGGCGCGCGCGGAAGCGGTAGCCCCAGGCCGGTCCCTCGATCGGGCGCAGCAGCATCTCGGCCTTGACCTTGGCCAGGTGCCAGAGGTTGTCCTCCAGCACACGCTGCTTGATCGCGACCTGCGAGCTGGCATGCAGGTGCTGCATCTTGCAGCCGCCGCAGGCGCCTTCGTGCAGTCCGAAGTGCGGGCAGCCGGGCGTGACGCGCTGGGGCGATTCGCGATGGATCTCGGTCAGCGTCGCAGCTTCCCAGTTGTTCTTCTTGCGGTAGACCTTGGCGCTGACGATCTCGAACGGCAGCGCGCCGTCGATGAAGACCACCTTTCCATCGGGTCGGTGGGCAATGCCCTGGGCCTCAATGTCCAGGGACTCAACGAACAGCTGACCCTCGGGCAGACCGGTAGAGGGTGACACGGGGGTGTGGAGATCTTGTTGTGTGGGGCTGTCTTGGCTCATGCCCCGATTGTCTCAGGCCCAGGCCGCCAGGTATTCCTGCCAGTGACTCTCGGTCGGCGCGAGATGGCCCAGCGTCTCTTTCACGAACGCGATTTCCTGCTCGTACTCGGCCTCGGTGAGGCCGCCGCGCATTTTCTGGAAGCGGCAGTACACCAGATAGGTGTTCATCACGTCGGTTTCGCAATAGCGGCGGATTTCTTCCAGACGGCCCTCCACGTACTGCGGATACACCTGCGAGCCGTCCATGCCCAGCTTGCCCGGGAAGCCGCACAGCTTGGCCAGCGCGTCCAGCGGCGCGTTGTTCTTCGGGCTGTACATCGCCAGCAGATCCATCAGGTCCAGATGGCGCATGTGGTAACGGCTGATGTAGTTGTTCCACTTGTACTCGCGGTCGTCCTCGCCCATGTCCCAGTACTTGCTGGCCTCGACGCCGTGGCGCAGCCCGCGGTAGTGCAGCACCGGCAGGTCAAAACCGCCGCCGTTCCAGCTCACCAGCTGCGGCTGGTGCTTCTCGATGCTGTTGAAGAAGGTCTGGATGACCCGGCCTTCGCTCTGGCCGTCGCGGTCGACAAAGGAGTGCACGCGCAGGCCCTCGGCATTGCGGAACACCACGCTGATCACCAGCACACGCTGCAGATGCAACGGAGCAAAATCGCTTTGTCCCTTTTCCTTGCGCTCGGCCAGCCAGGCCTCGTGGACCTCGGCGTCGGAGGCCCCGGCCGGCGAACCTCGCAGCGCGCGCAGCCCTTCGATATCCGGAATCGACTCGATGTCGAAAACGAGCACCGGCCAGGCCATACGCCGGCCCGTTCAGCGCTTGGGCAGATAGGCGACCGGATCGACGGGCTTGCCGTTGCGGCGCACCTCGAAGTGCAGCTTGACGCGATCAGTGTCGCTGCTGCCCATTTCGGCGATGCGTTGCCCCTGCTTGACCGTCTGGTCCTCGCGCACCAGCAGGGCCTGGTTGTGGGCGTAGGCCGTCAGGAAGGTGTTGTTGTGCTTGAGGATGATCAGGTTGCCGTAGCCACGCAGACCGGCGCCGGCATACACCACACGCCCATCGGCCGCAGCGAGCACCGGGTCGCCCGGGCGACCACCGATGGACACGCCCTTGTTCTTGCCCTCGTCGAAGGAAGCGACCACCGAGCCCTGGGCCGGCCATACAAACGCCACATCGTCGGCGCCAGCGGACACGGGTTCCGTGGCGGGCGCCGGTGTGGCGGCCGCTGGCGCCGTGGCGGCACCCGGTGCAGCCGTCGTGGCCGGGGGCCCATTCAGTGGACGAGCCACCACGCCAGGCGTGGCCACCGGGGCTGCCGTCACACCCGTCGCCGCTGCCGCGGGGCCGGAGACCGGCGGGGCCACCCGCAGCACCTGACCGACTTCGATCAGGTTCGGGTTGGTGAGGTTGTTCCAGGCCTGGACGTCGCGCGGCGCCTGACCTGCTTCCAGCGCAATGCGGTACAGCGTGTCGCCGGGGCGCACGGTGTAGTAACCCGGCTTGCCCGCGTTTTCCGCACCAGGCAAGGGCTTGCCTTCGGCCGGCCGTGCGGCCCCGGAACGGTCCTCCACCGGTGCGGGCTGGCTCAGTCGTCGCGTGGAGCATCCGGCCGTCAGCACCAGTCCCCCCATCAGGGTCCACAGTGCCACACCGCGCCATGAGATGCGCCGCATGCGCACTGGCTGTCTATCGAAATCCCGCTTGTTCATTCCTGTTTCCTGCCTGATGTCAGGCCCGTTTCCACCCGGGCACTGGATCTACAAAACGCTCGCCGGCCGCGTCCGGGCCGGGAGGTTTCACGAAACGCCTGATTTTAGGGGCACGAAGAGCACCGGCTCCAATACGGACCGTCTGAATCCATGGGCATGGCGCTCAATGACGATCAGGTGCTGCTGGCCCGAGTCGGTCACCACCGGGGCCACCAGACGCCCTCCCACCGCCAGCTGTTCGATCCAGGCCTGCGGCACATCGTTCCCGCCCGCGGCCGCCACGATGCCCGCATAGGGCGCGCCCTGCGGATAGCCGGGCATGCCGTCACCAAACAGAAGATGGACATTGGCCAGCCGGAAGGCCCTCAGGTTGTCGCGGGCCTTCTCGTGCAACGCCCTGAGGCGCTCAATGCTGTAGACCTCCTGCACCAGATGGCTCAGCACCGCTGCCTGATAGCCACAGCCGGTGCCTATGTCCAGCACCCGGCCGATGCGGCCCTCGCGACCCTGGCACAGCAACTCCAGCATGCGCGCCACCACGCTGGGCTTGGAGATGGTCTGCCCCAGACCGATCGGCAGACTGGTGTCTTCGTAGGCCTGATTGGCCAGCGCGCTGTCCACGAAACGGTGCCGCTCCACGGCCTGCATGGCCCCCAGCACCCCCGGGTGGGAAATGCCCTGGGCCTGCAGTTTGCGGACCATGGCCTGCCGCACCGCCACGGAATCCATGCCGACGCCGCGCGGGGCGGTGGTCGACGCCACCGGCGCCGCCGCGCTGCGCACCGCGCCCGCCGAGGTGGCGCCCGGCTTGCTGATCGGCGCAGCTGGCGCTGTGTCCAGCCGAACCGGAAATGCCGGCCGGGGCCGGTTGGCAGCGGGCGCTGTCGGAGCACTCCGGACCGGCAGCGAAGCGGGGCCAGACCGCTTCATGGCGCCCCGCTGCCCATGGCGGCGGCCGTCGGGGCCCAGTAAGCGAGGCGCTCGTGGTCGGTCAGGTCCACCTGCAGCGGCGTGATGCTGGCAAACCCCTGGGCGGTGGCGTGAAAGTCGGTACCCTCGGCGTCGTCCTTGGCCGGACCGGCGCTGCCGATCCAGTACATGGTTTCGCCGCGTGGATTGGTCTGCGCGATCACCTGTTCGGCGGCATGGCGGCGGCCCAGCCGGGCCACCTTGAAGCCTTTGATGTCTCCAGCCGGCCGGCACGGAATGTTGACGTTGAGCAACCAGGGCACGGGCTGCCGGGCGGCGTGGGCGTCCGGAAGGGTGGCCAACAGATGGCGCACCAGTTCCGCAGCCTTCTGCGCAGCGACGTCCAGATGCGCCCATCCGCGTTCGGTCTGCGAAAAGGCAATCGCAGGAATGCCGAACAGGTACCCCTCCATCGCGGCGCCAACGGTACCGGAGTAGATCGTGTCGTCCCCCATGTTGGCGCCGTTGTTGATGCCGGACACCACCAGGTCAGGCCGGTAGCCCAGCAGGCCTGTCAGCGCGATGTGCACACAGTCGGCGGGCGTACCGTTCACGTAGCGGAAGCCGTTCGGCGCACGGTGCACATACAGGGGCGAATGCAGCGTCAGGGCGTTGGACTTGGCGCTGTTGTTGTGCTCGGGCGCCACCACCTCCACGTCGGCCAGGCCCTTGAGCGCCTCGTACAGGGCCACGATGCCGGGCGCCTGGTAACCATCGTCATTGGAGATGAGAATTTTCATTGGCGGGATTTTAGGCGGCCGGCTCCAGGTCACACCCGGGACATGGGGCCGCACAAGTGACGCCCATCGCCGGCAGCCCTGCCTATCATGCGTCGACCCTGACAACACCGGAGACGACCAATGCAAGCCTGGCTATGCGAAAACCCCGTGGGCGTGGAAGCCCTCACCTGGAAAGAACTGCCCACACCCCAACCCGGAGCGGGCGAGGTGCTGATCGAAATCCAGGCGGCCAGCCTGAATTTCCCGGATCTGCTGATCGTGCAGAACAAGTACCAGATGAAGCCACCACTGCCTTTCGTACCCGGCTCGGAGTACGCGGGGGTGATTCGCGCGGTCGGTGACGGCGTGTCTCATCTGCAAGTGGGCCAGAACGTCGCCTGCCTGAGCGGCACGGGGGGCTTCGGGACCCACACGCTCGCGCCCGCCGCCTTGTGCATGCCGTTGCCACCCGGCTTTCCGCCGGTCGATGCCGCAGCCTTCATCATGATTTACGCCACCTCGCAGCACGCGCTGGTGGACCGTGCCCAGCTCCAGCCGGGCGAGACGGTGCTGGTGCTGGGTGCGGCCGGGGGCGTCGGCACGGCCGCGATCCAGTTGGCCAAGGCGGCCGGCGCGCGCGTGATCGCCGCCGCATCAAGCGAAGACAAATGCGCCCTGTGCAAGCAGCTGGGGGCCGACGAAACCATCAACTACAGCGTGCACACCCCGCAGACCACCCTGCGCGACGAAATCAAGCGACTGACCGGCGGCAAAGGCCCCGACGTCATCTATGACCCGGTCGGCGGCGATTTCGCCGAACCCGCGTTCCGCTCCATCGCCTGGCGCGGCCGCTATCTGGTGGTTGGTTTTGCCAGCGGCCCCATCCCGAGCCTGCCGCTGAACCTGTCGCTGCTCAAGGGCGCCAGCATCGTGGGTGTGTTCTGGGGCGACTTCGCCAAACGCGAGCCCAAGGCCAACGCCCAGATGATGCAGACCCTGGCCGCGATGTACCTCAAAGGCCAGATCAAACCGGTGATCGACCAGACACTGCCGATGAAGGACCTGCACAGAGCCTACGCCATCATGGGTTCGCGATCTGTCAAGGGCAAACTCGTGATGGTGAACTGACCAACCGACCCGCCAGGAGCCAGAAACGACAAAGCCCGGCGGTTGCCGGGCTTTGATCAGGATTTTTTGGGGTGGCTGATGGGACTCGAACCCACGACAACAGGAATCACAATCCTGGACTCTACCAACTGAGCTACAGCCACCGCAAGCCCGCCATTATAGCGTGAACCTTTATTGTTTGGGCTCGGATACGAGGATCTTGACCTTGAACCGTTGCTTGAGCAGTTCGTAATGCGCCTGGGCCTCGGCGGTATTCCACCACTGGGCGTATTGCTGGATTTCCTGGTTCTGGGCAGAGGGCGTGGCGCGCGGCAGCACTTTCTCCACCTTCACCACCGCATAGCCCTGCTCGCCCAGGTCCACACCGGCCCAGGCTGGCAACTGCTTGGGATCGGCGCTGAGCGCAGCCCTCAGCACCTGACCAGACACACCCTGCGGGTTGTCGCGAGAGACCACCACCGAGGCCGGCATGGCGCTGATGTCGCGCCCCGACTTGAGCGCCTCCAGCTTGCGGGCACCCTCTTCTTTCGCCAGCTGGGCCGAGCGCTGGGCGATCAGGCGGCCACGCACCGTCTCGCGCACCTCGGCCAGCGGCAGCGTGCGGGCCGGCGCGTGGTTCACCACCCGCGCCGCAGTCATCTGCCCGGAGGCTGTTTCGATCGCCTCGGTGTTCCGCTTGTTCTGCAGGGAGTCGGGCGCGAACAGCGCGGTCAGCAAACGCTCGTTGGCGAGCACGCCGGCGCCCTGCACCGGCTGCCGTGTCAAGCCCTTGGCGGTCTTGATCTGGAGCTTGAACTGGTCCGCGGCGGGCTTGAGGCTCTCCGCCTGCTCGTAAACCATGTTGCCGAAGCTGTCCGCGCTCTCGGCGAAACGTTTTTGCGCCTGCTGCTTCTTCAGGTCGGCCTCGATCTGCGGACGCATCTCTTCGAAGGTCTTCTGCTGTGGGGCCTTGATGTCGGTGAGCTGGATGATGTGGTAGCCGAACTCGGTTTCCACCAGGTCGGAGATCTCACCCTTCTTGAGCGAGAAGACCACGTCCTCGAACGGTTTGACCATCGCACCACGGCCGAAGAACTCCAGGTCACCACCCTTGGAAGCGGAACCTGTGTCCTCCGAGTTGGCCTTGGCCACCGCGGCAAAGGTCTCAGGCGCCTTGCGCACCTGCTCCAACAGGGCCTGCGCCTTGGCCTTGACCTTCTCTCGCTCTTCTGCGGGGGCGCCGGCCGCCGCATTCAGCAGGATGTGACTGGCGCGCCGCTCTTCGTCACCGGAGAGCTTGGCCACGTTCTCCTTGTAGTAGGCGCGCAGATCTTCCTCGTTGAGGGTCAGACCCTTGGCGATCTCGGCGGCATCCAGCACCAGGTACTCGACATCGATCTGTTCCGGCGCCTGGAACAGCGCCTGGTTGTCCTTGTAGAACTGCTCGATGTCGGCATCGGTGGGCGCCACTTTGGACGCGAAGTCCTTAGCCGCCAGCGCCAGCACCCGCACTTCGCGGCGCTCGAAGAATGCGTTGAGCGACACCTGGGCCACGGACGTAGGTGCGAACCCGGTGGACTGCACACTACCCAGCACCTGGCGCATGGACAGGTCGGAACGGATGCGGGCTTCGAAGCCCTCGGGCGTCAGGCCCTGGCGCGCCACCATTTGCGCGTAGCGCTCCACATCCAGCGAACCATCGGGTTTGCGCAGGGCTGCGATGCCGGGGTCTTCCTGCAGGGCGCGCGCCAGGCGCTGGTCGCTGGTGTAGAGGTGGTCCTTCTGAACGGCGGCGGCCAGCACGCGATCGCGCACCAGGCGCTCCAGCGTGGCATAGCGGGCGGCATCGCTGTCGAGCAGTTTGGCGTCGAGGTTGGGCATCTGCTCGCGCAGACGCTGCGCCTCGTTGCGGTGCGCCTCGTCCCATTCGCTCTTGCGGATGTCGTGCCCATCCACCGTCGCCACCACCTCGCCACGCTGATTGAAGCTGGTGAACCCCTGAACACCGAACAGCACGAAAGACGGAATGATCAGGATCAGCAGGAAGCCCATGAGGTACTTCTTGTGATTGCGGATGGAATCGAACATGCCTGGAATCCTGCTACTTCAAACAAACGCCGACACCTGAATGTCGACAACAAAAAAGGCGAACCCGAGTTCGCCTTCTTGATGGTGGTGGGTGCTGACGGGGTCGAACCGCCGACCTACGCCTTGTAAGGGCGCCGCTCTACCGACTGAGCTAAGCACCCCACCGGGTACCTCGGGTGCTCAGTTCAGAGCATCCTTGAGGGCCTTGCCCGGACGGAACTTCGGAACCTTGGCGGCCTTGATTTTAATCTCAGCGCCAGTGCGGGGATTGCGACCCTTGCGAGCAGGACGTTTGGTCACGGCGAAGGAACCGAACCCCACCAGGGAGACCGTGCCACCTTTTTTGAGGGTGGTGCGGATGGCGGTGATGGTGGAATCCAGTGCGCGGGTGGCCGCAGCCTTGGAGATGTCGGCGTGCTTGGCGATGTGCTCGACGAGTTCTGTTTTGTTCACAAATAGCCCCTCTATAAGAAATGAAAGTTCGTCTCATCAGGCGTGTGCGTGATGGTGAGGCACCGGACGCCACTGCCTGCGATTTCTGGTTGGGTCACGGATCGCATTGGTGCGGAAGAACCGCCGTACATGCGCCTCTTCATTAGACCCACGGGCCTGCTGCACTGTCAATACAGAGGCAATCGAAACCCCCAACGAACGCCAGAACCGCGAGATTCTATGCGGTTTCCAGGGCTGTCAGCGGCGCGCGCGTGACGAAGACCACGGGCTTGGACCCCGCTCAACGGGTCTGCACACGGGCAGCAATCGCCTTGCCAAGATCCGTGGTGCCGGCCTGTCCTCCGAGGTCGCGTGTGCGCGGGGCACCGCTGCCGGGCGCCAGGCACTCTTCGATGGAGCGCAGGATCGCATCGTGGGCATCGCGGTGCCCCAGGAAGTCCAGCATCATGGCGCCGCACCAGATCTGGCCGATCGGGTTGGCAATGCCCTGCCCCGCGATGTCGGGCGCCGACCCGTGCACCGGCTCGAACAGCGAGGGGTGCTGGCGCGTGGGGTTGAGGTTGGCGCTCGGTGCGATGCCGATGGTGCCGGTGCACGCGGGCCCGAGGTCGGAGAGGATGTCGCCGAACAGGTTGCTGCCCACCACCACATCGAAGAAATCCGGACGCTGCACGAAGTGCGCGGTCAGGATGTCGATGTGGAACTTGTCCACTTTCACATCCGGATACTCGCGCGCCATGGCTTCGACCCGCTCGTCCCAGTACGGCATGGTGATGGCGATGCCGTTGGACTTGGTCGCGCTGGTCAGGTGCTTCTTCGGTCGCGAGCGCGCCAGTTCAAACGCGTGGCGCAGCACGCGGTCCACACCATGACGCGACATCACGGTCTCCTGGACCACGATCTCGCGCTCGGTGCCGGCGTACATGCGGCCGCCGATGCTGCTGTACTCGCCCTCGGTGTTTTCACGCACGATCACCATGTCGATCTCACCCGGTTCGCGCGGGCTGCCGTCTCGCCGCACCACCGGCGCCCGCACCCCGGGCATCAGCCGCGCCGGGCGCACATTGACGTACTGGTCAAATTCGCGACGGAACATCAGCAGCGAGCCCCAGAGCGAGATGTGGTCCGGCACCTTCTCAGGCCAGCCGACGGCACCGAAATAGATGGCGTCGTGGCCGCCGATCTGGTCCTTCCAGTCGTCCGGCAGCATCTTGCCGTGGCGCTCGAAGTAGTCGCAGCTGGAAAAATCGAAGTGATCGAAATGTAGGCCGATGCCGAACTTCGTTGCGGCCGCCTCAAGGACGCGCAGGCCCTCGGGCATGACCTCGGTACCGATACCGTCTCCGGCGATGACAGCGATGCGATGAACAGGTGACATGGAGAACTCCAGTGGATGGACTATGGGTCAAAGCTTACGGTGTCTCCGGACAATAATTCGTCCATTCATTATTTCCATGAAGGAAAGAATTGGACCGTCCCGACCTGGAGCTGGTGCTCGCTGTCCGCCGCCACGGCAGCCTGGTCACCGCCGCCCGCGCACTCAAGCTGGCACCGTCGGTGGTGACCAAACGACTGGCTGCGCTGGAGACCCGGCTGGGCACCCGGCTGTTCCAGCGCACCACCCGTCGAGTGAGCCCGACCGCCGACGGCGACACCTTGTGTGAGCGAGCGCAGGAGCTGCTGCGCGCCTTTGAGTCGGCCGAGGCGGAGTTGCGCGAGCGCCAGGCCGAGCCATCGGGGCCGGTCCGGCTCGCGGCGACCTTCGGCTTTGGTCGCATCTGGCTGGGACCGGCGCTTGCCTCCTTCCAGGCGCTGTACCCCCGGGTGACCGTGCAGGTGCAGCTGACCGAACAGTTGCCCGACCTCGCGGTCGAGGGGCTGGACGGGGCGATCTGGCTGTGGAACGCGCCCGCCCAGCGCGCGGGCGAGTGGGTCTCGCGGCGGCTGGCCACCAACCAGCGCGTTCTGGTCGCGTCGCCGGCCTATCTGCGCCGCAAGGGCGATCCCGGTTCGCTGGACGAACTGGCCTCACACGACTGCCTGGCGGTGAGAGAAAACGGCGGCGGCGCCGAGCTTCGGTTCGACCACTGGCGATTGCAGCGGACCGGGATGCAATCCTGGACCCACACACCGGTGCGGGGTCCGCTGTCGAGCAACTCCGGCGAGCTGGTCCGCGACTGGTGCCTGGCGGGCCACGGCATCATGCTGCGCAGCCTGTGGGACGTGGCGCCGCTGCTGGAGCGCGGCGAGCTGGTGCGGGTGCTGGGCGAATGGAGCATGCCCGATGCGGACATTCACTGGATCGCTCCCTACCGGGCGCAGGTGCCGCGCCGCATCCGTTTGCTGGTGGACTTCCTGGCCGAGCGCTTCCGGGACGAGCCCTGGCGCCATGCAGTCACCCGCCCCGTCAGCGCGCTGGCCGCACCACCAGGCTCACGCCGAAAGCGGTGAGTGCGGTGCCCGCAATCGTCGTCGCCGTGATGGGCTCGGCGAACAGCACCCACGCGATCAGCGCGGTGCAGGGTGGCACCAGGTACATAAGGCTGGTCACCGACGCCGCCGCACCGCGCTGGATCAGCATGTACAGCAGCGAGCTGCCCCCCAGTGTCAGGCCCAGCACCGACCACGCCATGGCGCCCGCGAGTTCCGCGTTCCAGCGCATCGCCTCGCTCTCCAGCAGTGCCAGCGGCAGCGTCACCACCAGGGCCGCCGCCAGCTGCACGGTGTTGGCGGTGCGCACATCGCAGGGCTGGACAAAGCGCTTCTGGTAGAGCGTGCCCGCGGTGATCGCGAACAGCGCCATCACCGCGTAGGCGAGGTTCAGCCAGTTGGCCGAGTCGCCCGGACCACCGGCGCCGAACTTGCGCGAGACCACCAGCACCAGCCCGGCAAACCCCAGCAGCAGCCCCAGCCACTGGCGCCTGGACACGTGGTGCCCACCCACGCTGGTGAGCCAGATGGCGGTGAGCACCGGCTGGATGCCCACGATCAGCGAGGACAGGCCCGAGCCCATGCCGGCCTTGACCGCGGCCCAGACGCCGCCCAGGTAACCCGCGTGCATGAGCACGCCGGTGACAGCCAGATGAAAGGCCTGCCGGCGGTCGGACGGCCACCTCACTCCCGCCAGCACGATCCAGGGCAGGAAACAGAGGATCGACAGCGCGTAGCGAACCGCCAGGAAGGACATCGGTGGCGCGTGCGGCATGCCGTAGCGGGCGACGATGAAGCCGGTGCTCCAGATCAGCACGAACACCCAGGGCATGGCCCTGAGCCATGCGTTGTGGCCGGCGCTCATCAGTGCGAACGGGCGCGGATCTCGGGCAGCGCCTTCTGCAGGTAGTACACCATGGACCACACGGTCAGCACCGCGGAAATCCAGATCAGCCAGGTGCCCCAGACGCGGGTGTCGATCACTCCGAACAGCGTGCCGTGGAACAGCAGGAACGGGATCGCGATCATTTGCACCGTGGTCTTGACCTTGCCGATCATGTGCACCGCCACGCTCTTGGTGGCTCCGATGATGGCCATCCACTCGCGCAGCGACGAGATGGCGATTTCGCGGCCGATGATGATCAGGGCCACGAACACGTCCGCCCGCTCCAGGTGCACCAGCACCAGCAGGCAGGCGCAGACCAGGAACTTGTCGGCCACCGGATCGAGGAAGGCGCCGAAGGCCGAGGTCTGGTTCAGCCTGCGGGCCAGATAGCCGTCGGCCCAGTCGGTGGCGGCGAACACGATGAACATCACCGTCGCGATGAGGTTCTGCTGCGCCGGACTCACGCCTTCCAGATAAAACACACCGATGATCAGGGGAATGGCGACGATGCGCGCCCAGGTCAGCAGGGTGGGAAGGTTGAAGAACATGGCCGAGATTATGGGGGCGGTTTTGTACACTGGCCGTCCATGTCGCCCCCTCCCCCTGTACCCCCGGTGCCTCGGAGCGTGGGCACCTTCACCTTGCGGTTCACGCTCGTCGCGGCGTTCACCGGCATCACGCTGCTGGTGAGCCTGGTCATCGGCGCCGCCACGGCGACGCTGGTGGGCGACTTCGTGCGGGACGAGTTCCGCCTGCGCATGGCCGATCTGGCGGCCGTCGCCGCCACGCAGATCGACGTCCAGGCCCATCAACGTTTGCAGGCCCCGAGGGACCAGGACACCCCGGACTACCGGGCGATGCGCGACCACCTGCGCGAGATCAGGGACCGCGGCACCCACATCCGCTTCATCTACACCACCCGCCAGCGGCCGGATGGCCAGGTGGTCTTCGTCGTGGACGCCGAAGAAAAGCCCGAGGACTTCAGTGCGCTGGGCGACGTGTACGCCGACGTGAGTCCTGAACTCCGGGCCGCCCTGGCAGCCCCGAGGGGGGCGACCAAGTCCTTTGTGACGCAGCGCTTCTACACCGACGCCTGGGGCACCTGGATGTCGGCCTATGCGCCGCTGTACCTGCCCGACGGGCGCCTGGAGGCGGTGCTCGGACTGGACATGTCGGCAGACCGCATCCTTCAGCAGGAGCGGCGCTACCAGTACGCACTCTGGGGCGCCTGCGCCCTGCTTGCGCTGCTGCTGATGCCGGTGGCCTACTGGATGGCACACCGCATCCGCCGCCCCCTGTCGCGGCTGGAGTCCGACATGCGCAAGGTGCGCCAGTTCGATCTGGAGAGTACCCCGCCCATCCGCTCACGGGTGATCGAAATCAACCGCATGGTGGAGCAGCTCGAGAGCATGCGCTCGGGCCTGCGTTCGTTCCAGAGGTATGTGCCGGCGGAGCTGGTGCGCCGGCTGATCGCACGGGGGGTCGACGCCGAGTTGGGCGGCACGCAGCAGGAGATGACCTTCTTCATGTCCGATGTCGAAGGCTTCACCACCCTCAGCGAGCGCCTGCCGCCGGACGAACTGGTGCACCACCTGGGCGACTACCTGACCGCCGTGTCCGGCAGTCTGCTGCGCGAAGGCGCGACCGTCGACCAGTACATCGGCGACGCGGTGCTCGCCTTCTGGAACGCGCCCGAACCCGTGGCCGACCATCCGCAGCGCGCCTGTGATGCGGCCCTGGCGGTGCAGGAGGCCGTGGCCCGGCTCAACCTGGGCTGGGAGAGGCAAGGCGGTCGTGTGGCCTTCAGGACGCGCATCGGCATCAACACCGGCGACGCCATCGTGGGCAACATCGGCTCCAGCGACCGCATGAGCTACACCGTGATCGGCGACCAGGTGAACCTGGTCAGCCGACTGGAAGCGACCAACAAGTTCTATGGCACCTCGATCCTGCTGTCCGAGCACACGCAGCAGCGGGTGCACGCCCAGTTCGTGACCCGGCTGGTGGACCAGCTGGTGGCCTACGGCAGGAGCCGCCCGATCAGGGTGTACGAGCTGCTGGGTCGCCGGGGGGCGGTGGCGCCGGATCGGCTGGCCGTGGTCACCGACTACGAGGCGGCGTTTGCCCATTACCAGCGGCGCGATTTCGGCGCGGCGATGGCGCTGCTGGAGTGCCACCCGGAAGACCCGCCGTCGCGTGTGCTGCTGGCCCGCTGCCGCCGCTACGCCGAGCAGCCGCCCCTCGCGGAGTGGGACGGCAGCTTTCTGTTCACCAGCAAATGAGCCGGTCCGGTGCTCAGTGCAGCGCCCGGTAGATCGCGTCGGCCAGTTCGGCCGAAATGCCATCGACGGTGCTCAGGTCCTCCACACTGGCGGCGGCGACGCCGCGCACTCCGCCAAAGCGCTGCAGCAGACGCGCCCGCTTCTTGGGACCGACGCCCGGGATGTCTTCCAGCCTGCTGCCCCCGGTGCGCACCTTGGCGCGCTGCGCCCGCATGCCGGTGATCGCGAAACGGTGTGCCTCGTCGCGGATCTGTGCCACCAGCATCAGTGCGGCCGAGTCGTGGCCCAGATAGACCTTCTCGCGCCCGTCGGCAAACACCAGCTCCTCCAGACCAACCTTGCGGCCCTCGCCCTTCTCGACCCCGACGATCAGCGAGAGATCCAGACCCAGTTGCTGGAACACCTCGCGCGCCATGCTGACCTGGCCCTTGCCGCCGTCGACCAGCACCAGGTCG
This sequence comes from Hydrogenophaga pseudoflava, assembly GCF_031020795.1. GTDB lineage: Bacteria > Pseudomonadota > Gammaproteobacteria > Burkholderiales > Burkholderiaceae_C > Hydrogenophaga > Hydrogenophaga pseudoflava_A. The sequence goes on along the minus strand of NZ_JAVHJP010000002.1, from coordinate 204,003 downwards.
GGCATGCGCGGGCCCTTGGGCGCCTCGCCCGCCACCTCGGCCGCGGGCTCCGGCGTGTCCGCCGCATTCGCCGGAACCTCCACCGCACCGGCCTGCGCCTCCGGCGCCATGCCCTGCTCGGCCCGCAGCGCCTCGGCGATCTTGCCGTAGCGCCGCAGCAGCACCTGGCGCATGGCCGCGAAATCGTCGCCGGGCGTGATGCCCTCGATGTTGTAGCGGCGGTACTGGCTGTTCTGCATCTTGTGCGCCTCGAACACCACGCAGGAGGCCTGGGTCGATTCGCCCGCGGTATGGGAGATGTCGAAACACTCGATGCGCAACTCGTCGAGGTTGTCGTCGGGCAGCCCCAGCGCCTCGGCCAGTGCGCGCGTGCGCGCCTGCTGCGAGCCTTCTTCGGCCAGCAGGCGCGCCAGCGCAATCTCGGCGTTCTTCTGGGCCATGTCCAGCCAGGCCCGGCGGTGTTCGCGCGGCTGGTGCACCGCGTGCACCCTGGCCCCGTTCTGCTCGGTCAGGGCCTCCATCAGCGTGCGGCTCACGGGATGGCTCGTGACCAGGGTGTGCGGCAGCGCCGCCCCGAGGTAATGCTGGGCGATGAAGGCCTCCAGCACCCGCACATGCACCCGCTCCATCGGGTCGGCGGCGGACGGTGAATCGGCTTCGGACTCAAGCGCCTCGTCGATCTGGTTCGCGTCCTCCACGTGGGCCGGGAAATATGGCCGGTCGCCCAGGTGCCGGCCGCCGCGCACCATGGCCAGGTTCACGCAGGCCCGCCCGCCCAGCACCTTCACCGCCAGCACGTCGACGTCCTTGTCCGAGAGGTTGTCCATCGCCTGCTGCTGCAGCACGCGCGAGAGCGCACCCATCTGGTTGCGGATCTCGGCCGCCTGCTCGAACTCCAGCTTCTCGGCATGGGCCATCATGCGCGCCTGCAGCGCGTCGAGCACCTCCTGGGTCTCGCCGCGCAGGAAGCGCTCGGCGTCGGCAACGTCCCGCCCGTAGGCCTCGGTGTCGATCAGGTCTGCGCAAGGGCCGGTGCAGCGCTTGATCTGGTAGAGCAGGCAGGGACGCGTGCGGTTGGCGAACACCGTGTCCTCGCAGGTGCGCAGGCGGAACACCTTCTGCAGCAGCGTGATGGTCTCCTTCACCGCCCAGGCGCTGGGGTACGGGCCGTAGTAGCTGTGCCGCCGGTCGACCACGCCGCGGTAGTAGGCCATGCGCGGGAACGCGAGCATGGGCAGGGGTTTGGTGCCGGCGGTCCGGAAGGTCTCGCGCGTGCCGGTGATCTTGAGATAGGGGTAGCTCTTGTCGTCCCGGAACAGGATGTTGAACTTGGGATTCAGCGTCTTGATCAGGTTGTTTTCCAGCAGCAGCGCCTCGGCTTCGGTGCGCACCACCGTGGTCTCCATGCGCACGATGCGGCTGACCATGTGGCCGATGCGGGTGCCGTCGTGGTTCTTCTGGAAGTAGCTGCTGACGCGCTTCTTCAGATTGCGCGCCTTGCCCACGTAAAGCAACTGATCCTGGGCATCGAAATACCGGTACACCCCCGGCAGGCCAGGCAGGGCCGCCACTTCGGCCAGCAGTTGTTCGGAATGCGGTGTGTCGGGTGCGGGGCTGGACATGGAGCGTATTGTGAATCCGCGGCCATGGACAATCGGCACATGCAATGGGACATCTTCTGCCGGGTCATCGACAACCTGGGCGACATCGGCGTGTGCTGGCGGCTGTGCGCCGGTCTGGCGGCGCGCCACCAACACGTGCGCCTGTGGATCGATGTGCCCGACGACCTGGACTGGATGGTGCCCGGCGCCCGGCAGGGCCAGGTGCCCGGGGTCGAAGTGATCCACTGGACAAAACCGCTGCCGGCCTCCCCCGCCGTCGCCGCCGCCGACGTGTGGATCGAGGCGTTCGGTTGTGATCCGGCGCAGGAATGCCTGGATGAGCTGGCCGTCCGTGTGCGACAGGGCGCTGCGGCGCCGGTCTGGCTGAACCTGGAATACATGAGCGCCGAGAGCTATGTCGAGCGCTGCCACCGCCTGCCCTCGCCCCTCATGACCGGGCCACTGCAGGGCCTGACCAAGTGGTTCTTCTACCCGGGTTTCACGCCGCGCACCGGCGGCCTGCTGCGCGAATCGGACCTGGCCGCACGACAGGCGGCGTTCGACGCGCCCGCCTGGCTGGTGTCGCACGGGCTGCCGGCCGGCCGGCAGCCGCGCGCCAGCCTGTTCTGCTACGAGCCGCCTGCGCTGCGCGCCGTGCTGCAGGAGGCGGGCGCGCGGGAGCCCAGCGACTGGCTGGTCACCGCCGGCCGCGCAGCCGACGCCGTCGCGGCCGAGCGCAGCCGGGGTCTGGACACCGGACAGGCCCGGCTGCACGCCGTGCCCCGCCTCACCCAGCACGACTACGACCACCTGCTCTGGTCCTGCGACCTGAATTTCGTGCGCGGCGAAGACTCCGTGGTGCGCGCGCTGTGGGCGGGCAAGCCCTTTGTCTGGCACATCTACCCGCAGCACGACAACGCCCACCACGCCAAGCTCGAGGCCTTCCTGGACTGGCTGGAGGCGCCCGCTTCGCTGCGCGATTTTCACCGGGCCTGGAACGGTCTCACGGCCCCGGCCACGGTCTGGCCGGGCTGGGACGTGGTGAGCGGCTGGCAGGCCTGCGCCCTGGCCGCGCGCCAGCGCCTGCTGGCCCAGCCGGACCTGATCAGCCAGTTGCTCGGCTTCGTTGCCGAAAAGCGTTAAAATTCAAGGCTTTGCTAGAAGCGTCGCCGCGAAGGAAACTGCGGCCCAACCTGTTGGAACCCTTATGAAAATCGCCCAAGAAATCCGCGCCGGCAACGTGATCATGCACGGCAAGGACCCCATGATCGTCCTGCGCACCGAGTACGCCCGCGGCGGCCGCGGCGCCGCCACCGTCCGCATGAAGCTCAAGGGCCTGCTGGGCAACATCGGCACCGAAGTCGTCTTCAAGGCCGACGACAAGATGGACCAGATCATCCTGGACAAGAAGGAGTGCACCTACTCCTACTTCGCCGACCCGATGTACGTCTGCATGGACACCGAGTACAACCAGTACGAAGTGGAAGCCGAGAACATGGGCGACGCCCTGAACTACCTGGAAGACGGCATGGCCGTTGAAGTGGTGTTCTACGAAGGCAAGGCCATCTCCGTCGAACTGCCCACCAGCATCGTGCGCGAGATCACCTGGACCGAACCCGCCGTCAAGGGCGACACGTCCGGCAAGGTGCTCAAGCCCGCCAAGATCGCCACCGGCTTCGAAATCGCCGTGCCGCTGTTCGTGGAACAGGGCGACAAGATCGAAATCGACACCCGCACCGGCGAATACCGCAAGCGCGTGTAAGCGCCCACGGCTCTCTCCGACACAATCAAGGCTCCTTCGGGAGCCTTTTGTTTTTCCCACGCATGGACCTCCTCTCCCGCATCGCCGACGTCATCATCCCGGTCTTCCTGATCGTGGCGATCGGCTACGGCTACGCGCGCCGCCGGCCGCCCGACCTGTCCACCTTCAACCGCATCGCACTGGACGTGCTCGCGCCGGTGCTGGTGTACTCGGCGCTGGCGGCCAAGGAATTCCGCCTGGCCGACCATGTGCCGCTGCTGATCGGCGGCGCGGTCCTGATCCTGGGCAGCGGCCTGCTGGCCTGGCCGCTGGCGCGGCTGTCCGGTGCCCAGCCGCGCACCCTGGTGCCGGTGGTGATGTTCAACAACTGCGGCAACATGGGCCTGCCGCTGGCCCTGCTGGCCTTCGGCCCGGCGCACTTCGGCGCGGCGGTCGCGCTGTTCTCGGTGAGCAACCTGTTCCACTTCTCGCTCGGCGCGCGCATCACCAGCGCCTCGGCCCGCACCCGCGACCTGCTGACCAGCCCGCTGATGGTCGCCACCGTGCTCGGTTTTGCCAGCGCCCTCTTCGACCTGCGTCCGCCCGACGTGCTGCTGGGAGGCCTGAAGCTGCTGGGCGACGCGATGCTGCCCATGATGCTGTTCGCCCTGGGCGTGCGGCTGACCTCGCTCACCCGCGCCGGCCTGGCGCTGGGCCTGCTGGGCGCCCTGGCCCGCCCCTTGCTGGGCCTGGCCATCGGCATCCCTCTTGCCTGGACCCTGGGGCTGGAAGGTGCGGCGCGCGGACAGCTGCTGCTCTTCGCCGCCCTGCCCCCGGCCGTGATGCAGTTCATGCTGGCCGAACGCTACCACCAGGAGCCCGACAAGGTCGCTGCCATGATCATGCTCGGCAACGCTCTGGCAGTGGTCTTCGTGCCACTGGCGCTGGCCATCGGGCTCTGAACCGTTTCTTCCATCACCGAGGACCCTCCATGGAAAACACCCAACACCTGAGCGAACAGCGCATCGCCGACGCCTGGGCCGACCTGCAGGCCCATTCCAACAGCGGCAACGCCCTGCAGGCGGACGCGTACCGGCTGGCCTTTGCCGACCCCGAGTTCCTGCTGCGGCGCGAAACCCGCGGCATCCGTTTCCAGCTGGAAATGCTCAAGCCCGACCTCGCGCAGCAGCAACTGGGCATCGAGAACACCATCGTGGTGTTCGGCAGCGCGCGCTTTCGCGAGCCCGAGGAGGCCCGGGCCAACCTGGAGCTGGCCATCCAGGGGGGTGATGCCGAGAGCATCCGCAAGGCCGAGGCGCTGCTGCGCAACGCCCACTACTACGACAAGGCCCGGGAGTTCGCGCGCATCGTGGCGCGCTACAGCCGCGGCTGCGCTCGGCTCGACCAGCTGTTCATCTGCACCGGCGGTGGCCCGGGCATCATGGAAGCGGCCAACCGCGGGGCGCACGACGAGGGTGCGCTCAATGTGGGCCTGAACATCTCGCTGCCGCACGAGCAGTCGGGCAACCGCTTCATCTCACCCGAGCTGAGTTTCAAGTTCCACTACTTCGCTTTGCGCAAGATGCACTTCATGATGCGCGCCAAGGCGCTGGTGGCCTTCCCCGGCGGCTTCGGCACGCTGGACGAGCTGTTCGAGGTGATCACCCTGGTGCAGTGCAAGAAGGCCAAGCCGGTGCCCATCGTGCTGTTCGGCAGCGACTACTGGAAGCGCCTGCTGAACCTGGAGGTCCTCGTGGAGGAAGGCACGATCTCGCCCGAGGACCTGAACCTGTTCAAGCTGGTCGATGATCCGCAGTCGGCCTGGGACCACATCGTCAGGTTTTACGATTTGAAGATCTGAAGAAAAAGCCCCCCCTGCGCCGCTGCGCGGCTTCCCCCCAGGGGGACCCCACCTGCGGCCCGGCAGAGCCGGTTCCGCGGTGGGTGCTGGATCGGGCACTTCGCGCCGGATGCCTGATCAATAGCCCCCGCCCAGAGCCTTATACAGCGCGACCTGGTTCTGCTGCTGAGCCAGCCGGGTCTGCGCCAGCGCCTGCTGGGTGGTGAACAGCGAGCGCTGGGCGTCCAGCACGTCGAGGTAGCTCGCCACGCCGTTGCGATAGCGCAGTTCGGCCAACCGGAAACGGTCGGCCTCGGCCCCGGCCTGGGCCTCCTGCGCGGCCAGCTGCTCGCCCAGCGTGGCGCGGCCCGCAAGCGCGTCGGCGACTTCGCGGAAGGCCACCTGGATCGCCTTCTCGTACTGGGCAACGGCGATGTCGCGCGCGGCCTTGGCCGAGTCCAGGTTCGCCTGGTTGCGCCCCATGTCGAAGATCGGCAGCAGCGCCTGTGGCGCCAGCGAGAAGCCCCAGGACCCGTCCTTGAACAGGCCCGAGAGCTCGTTGCTGACCGTGCCGACGCTGGCCGTCAGCGAGATGCGCGGGAAGAAGGCCGCACGGGCGGCGCCGATGTTGGCGTTGGCAGCGACCATCTGCTGTTCGGCCTGCCGGATGTCGGCGCGGCGGGTCAGCAGCTCCGAGGGCAGGCCTTCGGGCACCGGCTGGAACGGCGCCACGCCGCCGGCGCCAGGCAGCAGATTGACCGGCACCTCCTGTCCCACCAGCAGGGTCAGGGCGTTCAGGTCCTGCGCGATGGTGCGGCGCTGCTGCGCCAGCGTGGCACGCGCTGCCGCGGTCAGGGACTCCGCCTGACGCAGGTCCAGCGCCGACGCGGCGCCGTTGTCAAAGCGCAGCTTGGTCAGCCGCAGCGAGTCGTCGCGGGTGGCCAGCGTGCGCTGGGTCAGCGCCAGCAGGGCCTCGTCGGTCTGCAGGCTCAGCCAGCTGCTGGCCACCGAGGCAACCAGGCTGGTCTGCACCGCGCGCCGCGCTTCCTCGCTGGCGAGGAACTGCGCCAGCGCGGCGTCCTTCAGGCTGGCCACGCGGCCGAAGAAGTCCAGCTCCCAGCTGGCCATGGCCAGGCCCGCCGTGTAGGTGCTGCTGATGTCGCCGCTGGCGGTGGGCTGGCGGTTGCCGGCCACCGTGGCGTTGACCGTCGGCACCTGGTCGGCGCGGCGCACCTGGTACTGCGCACGCACCTGCTCGATGTTCAGCGTCGCCACGCGCAGGTCTCGGTTGTTCTTCAGGGCCAGCGCCACCAGCTCGCGCAGGCGGGCGTCGGTGATGAAGCTCTCCCAGGCCTGCACCGGGCCGCTGGCGGTGACGGAGGCCGGTTGACCCGGGAAGGTGGCCGGGACGGGGGCCGCGGGGCGCTCCAGCGTGGGCGTCATCGAGCAGCCGGCGATCAGGGCCGCCGCCGCCAGCGCGCCCATGGAAAAGAAACGGGTGTCAGACATGGTGTACCCCATGGTGTTGGGCCTCGGCCTCGTGCAGGCGCTGCTGGCGCTCGCTGTCCTTGAAGAATGTGCGCACCAGCACGAAAAAGATTGGAACGAAGACCACCGCCAGCACGGTGCCGGTCAGCATGCCGCCGATCACGCCGGTGCCGATGGCGCGCTGGCTGGCCGAGCCGGCACCGCTGGCCAGGAACAGCGGCAGCACGCCCAGGGTGAAGGCCATGGAGGTCATCACGATCGGGCGGAAGCGCATGTGCGCCGCCGCCAGCGCGGCCTGGATCACGTTGTGGCCCTGGGCCTGCATGTCCTTGGCGAACTCGATGATCAGGATCGCGTTCTTGGCCGACAGGCCGATGATGGTGATCAGCCCCACCTGGAAGTAGACATCGTTGGCGTAGCCGCGCAGCAGCGTCGCCAGCAGCACGCCGAGCACGCCCAGCGGCACCACCAGGATCACGGCCATCGGGATCGACCAGCTTTCGTACAGCGCGGCCAGGCAGAGGAACACGGCCAGGATGGCGAAGGCGTAGAGGATCATGGCCTGCGAGCCGGCGAGCTTTTCCTCGCGCGACTGGCCGGTCCATTCGAAACCGAAGCCCTGCGGCAATTTCGCCGCCAGCGCCTCCATCTCGGCCATGGCCTGGCCGGTGCTCACGCCCGGCGCGGCGCTGCCGCTGATGCGCATCGCGGGGTAGCCGTTGTAGCGCACAGTCTGCATCGGGCCGGTGATCCACCGGGTGCTGGCAAAGGCCGACAGCGGCACCGCCTGCCCCTTGTTGTTGAGCACGTTGATGCGCAGCAGGTCTTCGGGCTGCATGCGGGCCGTGGCATCGGCCTGCACCACCACGCGCTGCAGGCGCCCGGCGTTGGGGAAGTCGTTGACATAGCTGGAGCCCAGCGCGGTGCCGATGGCGGCGCTGACGCTGTCAAAGCCCACTCCCAGCGCGTTGGCGCGGTCGCGGTCGATGTCGATCTGCAGCTGAGGCGCGTCTTCCAGACCGTCCGGACGCACCTGGGTCAGCAGCTTGCTCTGCGAGGCCATGCCCAGCATCTGGTTGCGCGCAGCGACCAGCGCATCGCGTCCCAGGCCGGCGCGGTCCTGCAGGCGGAAGCTGAAGCCCGACGACGCGCCCAGCTCCGGAATGGGCGGCGGGCTCAGCGGGAAGACGAAGGCGTCCCGGATGCCCGAGAGCGCACCGAAGGCCCGGCCGGCGATGGACTGCGCGTCGCTGCCCGGCGCCGTGCGCTCGGCCCAGTCCTTGAGCGTCACGAAGGCGAGCGCCGCGTTCTGGCCCTGGCCCGAGAAGCTGAAGCCCAGCACGCCGACCATGCTCTGCACCTCCGGCTGCTGCAGCATGAAACCCTCGACCTGCTTCATCACTTCCAGCGTGCGCTCCTGTGTGGCGCCTGGCGGCAGCTGCACATTGACGAGCAGGTTGCCCTGGTCCTCACCGGGCAGGAAGGAGCTGGGCAGGCGCTGGTAGATCACCGCCACCGCGGCCACGATGGCCACGTAGATCAGCATGGTGCGACCCGCGCGCGGCAGCAGGCGCGACACACCGGCTTCGTAGCGCTTGGCGGTGCGCGAGAACGTGCGGTTGAACCAGCCGAAGAAGCCCTTCTTCTCGTGGTGGTGCCCGGCCTCCACCGGCTTGAGCAGCGTGGCGCACAGCGCCGGCGTGAGCGACAGCGCCATGAAGGCGGAGAAGGCGATGGACACGCCCATCACCGCCGCGAACTGGCGGTAGATGTTGCCCACCGAGCCACTGAAGAAGGCCAGCGGCACGAACACCGAGATCAGCACCACGGTCACGCCGATGATGGCGCCCGAGATCTGGCCCATGGCCTTGCGCGTGGCTTCCAGCGGCGGCAGCCCCTCCTCGCTCATGATGCGCTCGACGTTCTCCACCACCACGATGGCGTCGTCCACCACGATGCCGATCACCAGCACCATGCCGAACATGGTGAGTACGTTGATCGAGAAGCCCATGGTCAGCAGCGCGGCGAAGGTGCCCAGCAGCGCCACCGGCACCACCACGGTGGGAATCAACGTGTAGCGCCAGTTCTGCAGGAACACCAGCATCACCAGGAACACCAGGGCCACAGCTTCCAGCAGGGTCTTGGCCACTTCCTGAATGGAGATCTTCACGAACTTGGAGCTGTCGTAAGGAATCGTCCAGCTCATGCCCTTGGGGAAGAACTTCTCCAGCTCGGCCATGCGGGCACGCACGGCCTCCGCGGTCGCCAGCGCGTTGCCGCTGGGCGCCAGCTGCACACCGATGCCGGTGGAGGGCTTGCCGTTCAGGCGCGCCGAGGTGGCGTAGGCCTGGGCACCGAGCTCGATGCGGGCCACGTCCTTCAGGCGCACGGTGGAGCCGTCGCTGCTGGCGCGCAGCACGATGTTGCCAAATTGCTCGACGCTGGCGAGCTGGCCGTTGACCACCACGGTGGCCGCGATGCTCTGGCCCGCCACGTTGGGCAGCGCACCGATTTCACCGGCCGAGACCTGGGCGTTCTGGGCACGGATGGCGTTGGTGACGTCGGCTGCGCTGAGGTTGAAGCCCAGCAGCTTGGACGGGTCGATCCAGATGCGCATCGCGCGTTCGGTGCCGAACAGCTGGGCCTGGCCCACGCCCGGCAGGCGCTGGATTTCAGGCACCACGCTGCGCGAGGCGTAGTCGCCCAGGGCCACCGGGTCCAGAGCGGGGTCGTCGCTGGTGAGGATCGCGAACAGCAGGAAGTTGTTGCGCGACTTGTCGACGCGCACACCCTGTTGCGTCACGGCCGCCGGCAGGCGCGGCGTGGCGCGCGACAGGCGGTTCTGCACGTCCACCTGCGCCAGGTCGGCGTTGGTGCCGGGCTCGAAGCTCAGCGTGATGCTGCCGGTGCCGTTGGCCTGGGCCACGGCTTCCATGTAGATCAGGCCAGGCGAGCCGTTCATCTCCTGTTCAATGACCGAGAGCACGCTGTCTTCCAGCGTCTTGGCCGACGCACCCGGGTAGGTGGCGTTGATGACGATGGACGGCGGCGCCACCGGCGGGTATTGCGCGATGGGCAGCTGGGTGATGGACACCGCGCCCGCCACCATGATGAAGAGCGCGATCACCCACGCGAAGATGGGGCGCTCGATGAAGAATTTCGCCATGTCGGGCGCTCCTTACTTGGCGGGTTCCGCAGCGGGCTTTTCTTGAGTCGCCGGCTGGCTGCCCGGCGGCGCCCAGGGCACGGCCTTGACCGGCGTGCCCGGGGGCATCATCTGCAGCTTCTGGAAACCGTCGACCATCACCTGCTCGCCGGCCTTCAGGCCGTCGAGCACGACCCAGCGGCCGCCCTGCTGGCCGCCCACCTTGACCGGGCGCTGCTCGACCTTGCCGTCCGCGCCGACCACCGACACCGTGTCGCCTTGCGCGGTGCGCGTCACCGCCTGCTGTGGCAGGGTGATGGCGTCGCCCGCCACCGCCTGCTCCAGCCGCACGCGCACATACAGGCCCGGCAGCAACAGGCCGCCGGGATTGGGCACCTCGGCGCGCAGCGTCACCTGACCGGTGGCCGCGTCGACGGTCAGGTCGGAGAACAGCAGCTTGCCCGGCTTGGCGTACTCGCTGCCGTCGTCCAGCACGACCGCAACCGCCGCGGCACCCTGGCCCGCGCCCTTGAGCTGGCCCGCCTCCATGGCGCGCTTGAGCCGCATGGCCTCGGTGGCCGACTGGGTGAAGTTGACGTACAGCGGATCGACCTGCTGGATCACCGCCAGCGCGGTGGCCTCGCCCTGCCCCACCAGAGCGCCCTCGGTCACCAGCGCGCGGCCGATGCGGCCGGAGATGGGTGCCGTCACGCTGGCGTAGTTCAGGTTGATGCCCGCGGTCTGCACCGCGGCCTTGGCGGCGGCCACATCGGCCTCGGCGGCCTTTTGCGCTGCGACGGCGTTGGTGTACTCCTGCTGGCTGATCGCGTTCTCCGCCACCAGTGGCTTGTAGCGTTCGGCCACCGCGGTGGCGCTGGCCAGGTTCGCCTGGGCACGGGCCAGGCTGGCCTGCGCGCTCTGCAGCGTGGCCTGGTACGGCGCGGCGTCGATGCGGAACAGCGCCTGACCGGCCTTCACATCGCTGCCTTCCTTGAACAGGCGCTGCTGCAGGATGCCGGCCGCACGGGCCCGCACCTGCGCCACGCGCGAGGCCTCCAGCCGGCCAGGCAGCTCGGTCTGCAGGCCGACATCACCGGGCTGCACGGTCACCACGCCCACCTCCGGCGCGGGCATGCCCCCGCCCGGTGCGCCGCCACCGGCGGGCGGCGCGTCGGCCTTGCCGCAGGCGACCAGCGCAGCCACCAGCGGCAGCAGCAGGAAGGTCTGGCGCAGGCGCGCGCCGGAAGATGTGCGCGCCGCAGGCGGCGTGAGAGAAACAGGGGATGAAGCGGGCATGAAGAACCTCATGAGCGGCGGATGAAGACGGAACCGGAACGGACACGCCATGCTGCGCAAAGCGCAAGCCAGCGTTGCCGGAGGGGTCGCAGTATACATACAGACACGAATGTATGTATATTCGCGGGGTTATTTCATCAAACCGACACGCCACCATGGTCCGACGCACCAAGGCCGACGCCGAAGCCACCCGCACCGCCCTGCTGGATGCGGCCGAACAGCTGTTCCAGGCCAACGGGGTCTCGCGCACCTCGCTGCAGGACATTGCCAGCGCGGCCGGCACCACGCGCGGCGCCATCTACTGGCACTTCCAGGACAAGGCCGACCTGTTCAACGCCATGATGGACCGGGTGACGCTGCCCCTGGAGCAATCAACCTATGCCGCGCAGGCGGTGGAGGCACCGCTGCAACAGATCCGGGCATCGGTCCTGATCGCCCTGCACAAGACCGCCACCGATGAACAGGCCCGCCGCGTCTTTGAAATCGCCACGCAGCAGGTCGAGTACAACGGGGAAATGCTCGCGGTGCGCGAACGCAAGCTGCGCTGGCGCGACGAATACCTGGGCTACCTGACGCATGAATTCGAGACCGCCGCGGCCGAAGCCCGCATCACTCTCCCTGTCGGCGCGCGGACCGCGGCACTGGGCCTCAAGGCCATCCTCACCGGCCTGCTGGACAACTGGCTGCTGGACACCCGTGACTTCGACCTGGTCGAAGTCGGCACCCAGGTGATGGACCGCTACCTCACGGGGCTGGGCTTTGCCCCGGCTTCGACGCCCGCTCCGGCACCAGCCCCTCGGGCTGCGGCGCGCGCGAAGGCAGCGACAGGTGCAACGCGGCCTGCGCCAGCAGGTTCGCCGATACCGGCGCGCTCACGAAAACGAACAGCGTGATCAGCAACTCGGCCACACCCGGGCTCCCCTGCCCCCACCCCAGCACCAGCGAGGCCAGCAGCACGCCCCCCACGCCCAGCGTGGACGACTTGGTCGGTGCGTGCAGCCGCATGTAGAAATCGGGCAGGCGCACCATGCCGATGGCGCCCACCAGCAGGAAGAAGGCGCCGACCACGATCAGGATCGCGGCCGCCCATTCGATGACCGGGTTCAGTTCCATCGTCTCACTCCACCACGTCACCACGGCTGAGATAGCGCGCCAGCGCCACCGTGCCGGCAAAACCCAGCAGCGCCACGATCAGCGCGGCCTCGAAGAGCAGCGGCGTCCGCCAGCGCAGCCCCAGCAGCACCACCAGAGCCACCAGGCCGAGGTAGAGCGTGTCCAGCGCCAGCACGCGGTCGACCACGGTGGGGCCGCGCAACAACCGCCAGCCGCACAGCAGCACGGTCAGGGTCACGGCGCCGATGCCGATGCTCAGCGCGATCTGCAGGATGCTCATGCCGCGCCCTCCCCCTCCAGGCCAAAGACCGCCATCAGCGGCGCTTCGTAGCGGGCCTTCATGTCGGCCACCATGCCGGCCGCGTCGTCGCAGTTGAGCGCGTGCACCCAGATGCAGCGCGCCGCCTCGTCCACCACGGCCGAGACGGTGCCCGGCGTCATGGTGATGATGCTGGCGAACAGCGCGTTCACGCGGTGGTGGTCGCAGGCCAGCGGCACCCTCAGCCAGGCGGGCTGCGGGCGGCTCATGGGACCGAGCACCAGTCGGGCCACCGTGATGTTGGACACCACGATGTCCCAGGTCACGACGAAAGTCAGGCGGACCGCAGCGCTCCAGCGGATCGGGCTGCCCGCGGGCAGCAGGCCGCTCATCAGCCGCGCCACCACCAGGCCCAGCAGCGCCGCCGAGAGCAGGTGCGCCGGCTCCAGGCTGCGCGAGAGCGCCAGCCAGCAGGCCGCGAGCAGAAGGGACAGCACCGGGTGGGCAAACCAGCCGCGGCGGCGATCGAGGGTGTCGGACTTCACGGTTGCTTCTCCTGCGAGGGGGTGGCGCGCTGGCCGTCGTAGGGCCGCATGCTGGGCTGCGCGGTCGAGCCCAGCACCGCGCGCACATAGTCGGCCGGGGCTGCGAGCTGCGCCGCCGCGGCATCGGTGTAACGCTTGACGGGCGAGGCCAGCGCGGCCAGCCCCAGCGTCAGTGCCATGAAGGCCCAGACCGGCGCCAGCATCCAGCGGCTGGATCCCGAGCCCTGCGCACCGGCAACCGGCTGGACATGCCAGAACAGGATGACGCCCGCGCGGGCCAGCCCCACCAGGGTCAGGAAGCCGACCACCAGCACCACGCTCCAGACCCAGACCTGCGCCGCCAGCCCACTGCTGGCCCCCAGCACCATGAGCTTGCCCAGAAACCCCGGCAGCGGCGGCAGCCCGGCGGCCGATGCAGCGCCGAACAGCATCATCACGCCCAGCAGCACCGGCTCGCGCATGGCGTGGGCGGGCTGCAGCCGATCGCGCATCTCCCCACGCTGGGCGGCCATCAGCTCCACCAGCAGGAACAGGCCCGCGATGACGATGGTGCTGTGCAGCGTGTAGTACAGCGCCGCCGACAACGCCGCGGGGGTGAACAGCCCGACACCGGCCAGGATGGTGCCGACGGACGACACCGTGAGGTAGGCCACGAGGCGCGCCAGACTGTGAGCCGCCAGCGCGCCCAGCACGCCGAGCATGCTGGTGGCCAGCGCCAGCGGCAGCAGCCAGTCGGCCACCGTGAGCGCGGCGCCCGCCGCCTCGGCCCCGAAGAGCTGCCAGTGCACGCGGACGATGCTGTAGACCCCCACTTTGGTCATGATGGCGAACAGTGCCGCCACCGGCGCACTGGCGGCCGCGTAGGCGCCGGGCAGCCAGAAGTACAGCGGCAGCATGGCCGCCTTCAGCCCGAACACCACCAGCAGCACGAAGGCCGCGGACCGGGCGAACAGCAGGGTGTCGCCCTGCAGCAGGGCCAGGCGCTGGCCCACGTCCGCCATGTTCAGCGTGCCGGTGGCCGCATAGACCAGCGACAGGCCGATGAGGAACAGGCCCGAGGCCACCAGGTTGAGCACCACATAGTGCACGCCCATGCGGAAGCGCTCGCGGCCCTGTCCATGCACCAGCAGCACGTAGGACGCGATCAGCAGCACCTCGAAGAACACGAACAGGTTGAACAGGTCGCCGGTGAGGAACGCCCCCGCCAGGCCCATGAGCTGGAACTGGAAGATGGCGTGGAAGTAGCGGCCCCGTCCGTCCCAGCCGGCCGCCGCGTACCAGAGCACCGGCAGCGCGACCAGGTAGGTCAGCAGCACCATCAGGGCCGAGAGCCGGTCCACCACCATGACGATGCCGAACGGCGCCGGCCATTCCCCCAGGCGGTAGACCAGCAGCTCGCCCGCGGTCGCGTGCAGCACCATGCCGATGGCGGTGACAAGCCCCATCAGCGCCGAAACCAGGCTGATGAAACGGCGCCAGGCCAGCGGCGCATCGTCGTGCGCGCCGCCCTGCGCGGCCATGCCGCCGGCATCGCCGATCAGCAGCAGGACCACCGCCGTCAGCAGCGGCAGCACCACCGACAGCACCGGCGCGTGCTGCAGCCAGAAATCGAAGAGCGGCCCGGCGGCGCTCATGCACGCGGCCTTCCGGGCTCTTGGCCGTCGACGTGGTCACTGCCGCTCTCGTGCCGGCTGCGCAGCGCCAGCTCCACCACGAAGCCCGTGGTCGCGAAGCCGATGACGATGGCCGTGAGCACCAGCGCCTGCGGCAGCGGATCGGCCACCGGCCCTTCGCCCACCAGCACCGGCGCGGCGTTGGTCCAGAGGCGGCCCATCAGGAAGATGAAGACATTGACGGCGTAGCCGAACAGCGACAGCCCCAGCACGACGGGGAAGCTGCGCCCGCGCAGCATGAGGTAAAGGCCGGTGGCGGTGACCGCGCCCACCCCGGTGGCCAGAAGAAATTCCATGCTCATGATTGACTCCGGTTCGCCACGGCCACTGCGGGCAGTTCGCGGGACGCATGCCCCAGCACCGAGATGGTCAGCAGCGTGCCGCCCACGACCACGAGGTACACCCCCAGGTCGAACAGCGCCGCCGTCGCCAGCGGCAGCTCACCGAGCAGCGGCACGGGAGGGTGCCCGTGGGCGCTGGTCAGAAAGGGGCGGCCCAGCGCGAAGGCGCCCACGCCGGTCAGCCCGGCGATGCCCAGGCCGGAGCCGATCCAGCGCACGAAGCGGCGCCCGCCGCCCGCGTGCAGGAACTGCTCGGCGCGCGCCTGCCCCAGCGACATGAACTGCAGCACCAGCGCCACCGCGGTGATCAGGCCGGCGATGAAGCCGCCCCCGGGCAGGTTGTGACCGCGCAGGAAGATGTAGAGGCTGAACACCAGGGCCAGCGGCAGCACCACCGAGGCGGCCACGCGCAGCAGCAGCGGCTGCTGCGCAAAGGTCCAGGCGCGGCCTTCGGTGTCCATGCCGGGGCGACGCGTGCGCATGCCGTCCATCAACGCCAGCACGCCGATGGCCGCGATGCCCAGCACCGTGATCTCGCCCAGGGTGTCGTAGCCCCGGAAATCCACCAGGATCACGTTGACCACGTTGGTACCGCCGCCCTTGGGCAGCGACTGCTGCAGGAAGTACCACGAGATGGATTCGTGGTCGCGCGTGAGCAACAGCCAGGTGAGGGCCGACATGGCGGCGCCGCCGGCCAGCGCCAGCAGCGCATGCAGGCCCTTGCGCAACGCGGGCGTTTCTTTCGGACTGGTCTGCGGCAGCAGGGCCAGGCCCATGAGAAGCAGCACGGTGGAGACGATGTCCACCGAGAGCTGGGTCAGCGCCAGGTCGGGCGCAGAGAAGCCGAGGAAGGTGAGCGAAGCCGCCACACCGACCACACCCACCAGCACCACCGCCACAAAGCGTTGGTGGTGCAGGCGCACCAGTGCCCCGCAGGTGACCAGCAGCAGCGCCCACATGGCCCATGCCAGCGGCGTGGCCGGCATCTGGATCCGCTCGCCGGTGCCGATGCCGCCCTCCAGGAACGGCCGCGCGCCCAGCACGAGCGCCGCCAGCAGCAGCCAGCCCACATAGCGCTGCAACGAACCGGTTTCCAGCCGCACCGTGAGGCGGCCCGAAAGGCCAAACACGCGGTCGATCAGCCATTCGAAGATGGCGCGCCCGGTGGCGGCCCCGAACCAGTCTTCCGAGCTGATGCGGTGCAGCCGCCGGCCCTTGGCGAGCCACAGGTACAGGCCGATGCCCAACCCCAGCGCGATCGCGCTCATCAGCAGCGGCAGGTTGAAGCCGTGCCAGATCGCCAGGTGGTATTCCGGCAGCGTCCCTCCCACCAGCGCGGTGGCGGCCACGTGCACCAGCGGGCCGAAGGTGATGGCCGGCAGCAGGCCGACCCCGATGCACAGCGTCACCAGCAGCATGGCCGGCAGCTTCATGCCCAGCGGCGGCTCGTGGGGATGATCGTTCGGCACATCGCCGAGTTCGCCGTTGAAGCAGGTGTCGTGCACGAAGCGCAGCGAATAGGCCACGCTGAACACGCCGGCCAGCGTCACCAGCACGGGCACCAGCCAGGCGTAGGCATCACCCGTCAGAGCGCTGCCGCCAACGACAGCCTCGGTGAAGAACATCTCCTTGGACAGGAAGCCGTTGGTCAGCGGCACACCGGCCATGGACGCGGCCGCCACCATGGACAGCGTGGCCGTCCAGGGCATGAACTTCCACAGCCCGCCCAGCTGGCGCATGTCGCGCGAACGGGTCTCGTGGTCGACGATGCCTGCGATCATGAACAGCGAGGCCTTGAAGGCCGCGTGGTTGAGCACGTGGAACACCGCCGCCACCGCGGCCAGCGGCGAACCCAGGCCGATGAGGAACACCACCAGGCCCAGGTGGCTGACGGTGGAGTACGCCAGCAGGCCCTTGAGGTCGTGTTTGAAGATGGCAATGAAGGCCGCAAACAGCACCGTGGCCAGGCCGGCCGCACTGACGATGATCTCGAAATGCCCGGTGCCGGCCAGCACCGGGTACAGGCGCATCAGCAGGAACACGCCGGCCTTGACCATGGTGGCCGAGTGCAGGTAGGCCGAGACCGGCGTGGGCGCGGCCATGGCGTCGGGCAGCCAGAAATGGAACGGGAACTGCGCGCTCTTGGTGAAGGCGCCCAGCAGGATCAGCAGCAGCGCGGGCACGAAGCGCGCATCGGCCTGGATGGCCGCCACGTTCGCCGCCATGGCGCTGATCTCGTAGGTGCCCGCAATCTGCCCCAGCAGCACGAAGCCGCCCAGCATCGCCAGCCCCCCGCCGCCGGTCACGGCCAGCGCCTGCCGCGCCCCGGCGCGCGCATCGGCGCGGTGGCTCCAGAAACCGATCAGCAGAAAGGACGAGACGCTGGTCAGCTCCCAGAACACCACCAGCAGCAGCAGGTTGTCCGACAGCACCACACCCAGCATGGCGGCCATGAACAACATCATGAAGCTGTAGAACTTGCCAGCCGAGTCCTCGGGCGCAAGGTAGTAAGCCGCGTACTGCACGATCAGCAGGCCGATGAACAGGATCAGTCCGGCGAACATCAGCGACAGGCCGTCGAGCCGGAAGCTCAGCGCCAGGCCGATCTCGGGCACCCAGGGCCAGGCGTTCATCACCGCCTGGCCGTCGAACACCGCTGGTGCCTGGGCCAGCAGCAGCGCCAGCGACGCGGCGGTGACCAGGCCCGCGGCGACGGCGGTGAGGGGGCGGGACCTTGAACCGAGCCAGGCGGTGGCCACGGTCCCGAGCAGCAGAGGCAACAAGACGATCAGCAAGAGCACGGTGCGTCCTTCGGGTGTGCGGGCATTCTAGGGAGCACCATCCGACCCGTGAATTCCGCGGGGCTTGCCGGCACTCAATCGAGCCGCTGTGTCGACGGCGCCGACCGGCGCATGCGCCAGGCTAGGCGCGAGCCGGCGCCCACGGCGAAGCCGACTGTCCAGAACACGCCGCTCACGCCCACCAGCACCCCCGCCGACCCGAACAGCAGCGGCATCACCACGCTGGAGCCGTTGATGGCCATGGAACGCAAGCCCAGCGCCTCGCCGTGCCGGTGTTTGGGCGTGATCTGGTGCAGGGTGCTCATCACCATGGGCTGTACAGAACCGAGGGCCAGGCCCAGCAGCACCGAGAGCAGCCCCATCAGCCAGGCCGTGTGCACCAGCGGGTAGAACGCGAACAGCAGCGCGGTGCTGACCATGGCAGCGCCGATCACCGTGCCTTCGTGCAGCCGCGAAGCCAGCCAGGGCATGACCAGCCGGATCGCCGTGGCCGCGAGGGCGAAGGCCCCGAGGATGGAACCGATCACCGTGGCCGACAGCCCCCGCTCATGGCCCAGCACCGGCACGAGGAAGGTGTGCACGTCCCAGCACGAGGCCAGCAGCCAGTTCATCAGCATGAGGTCGCGAAACGGCTTGTCGCGCAGCAGGTCCCAGGACGACTGGCGCCGCGGCGCTTCGTCGGTGACGGCTGCGGGATGGTCGGGGACGCGCCGCACCCACCACCAGGCCAGCGAAGGCAGCAGGGCCATCAGCAGATAGGCGGCCCTGAAGCCGCTGGCGTCGATGAGCAGGCCCGCCAGAAACGGCCCGAGGAAGTTGGAGATGGAAGGTCCCACCGCGACCCAGCTGAACACCTGGCGCAGCTCGGTCGCGTCGCTGGCCATGTGCCCCACGTGCCGCTGGAGCGCGATCATGGCCAGGCAGACCGCGGCGCCGCTGGTGATCGCCGTCAGGCACAACACACCGAACTGGGGCCAGGCGACCGAACTGAGGCCCCCGGCCGTCGCCACCACGCTGGCCAGCACAAACGGGCGCTGCAGGCCATGGTGCTCGGCATAGCGCCCCGCCGGCAGGGCCAGGACCACCTGGGCCAGCGCGAACAGCGCCAGCAGCACACCGACCGCAGCGGCGCTGTGGCCCTCGCGCAGCGCCATCAGCGGCGCGGCCATGCGAAAACCGGTCATGCATGCGTGCACGCAGATCTGCGCGCCGATCAGGCGGACCAGGGCGGTGCGGGTGCCGGGCCTCAAGCCGGATCGCCGTCGGCGCTGTCCAGCGGCAGCAGCGACTGCGCGCGGTCCTGCGGCAGGGCCTCGACGGTCTTGAGCGCGCGGCCCATGGCGCGGCTGCGCACCTCGGCCGCGTCCAGGGTGTTGAGCACGGTCTGGGTCTGGTTCTTGACCTTGGCCAGTACATCACCGAACTTGCCGAACTCGGTCTTGACCGCGCCCAGCACCTGCCAGACCTCGCTGCTGCGCTTCTCCAGTGCCAGCGTGCGAAAGCCCATCTGCAGCGAGTTGAGCATGGCCATCAGCGTGGTCGGCCCGGCCAGCGTGACGCGGTGATCCCGCTGCAGCGCCTCCATGAGGCCCGGGCGGCGCAGCACCTCGGCGTACAGGCCCTCAGTGGGCAGGAACAGGATGGCGAAGTCGGTGGTGTGCGGAGGCTCCAGGTACTTCTCGGCCATCGACCTCGCTTCGAGGCGGATGCGCTGTTCCAGACCGCGCGCGGCGACTTCAGCCCCTTCCGCGTCCGCGCGCTGCTGCGCGTCCAGCAGGCGCTCGTAGTCCTCGTTGGGGAACTTCGCGTCGATGGGCAGCCAGCACGGCGCACCATCGTCGCCCCGCCCCGGCAGGCGAATTGCGAAGTCCACCATGTTGCGGCTGCCCGGGCGCGTGGCCACCTGGGTCGCGTACTGGTCGGGCGCAAACACCTGCTCCAGCAACGCGCCCAGCTGCGCCTCACCGAACATGCCACGCGTCTTCACATTGCTCAGCAGGTGCTTGAGGTCGCCCACGCCCTGCGCCAGGTTCTGCATCTCGCCCAGGCCCTTGTGCACCTGCTCCAGCCGCTCGGCCACCTGCTTGAAGCTTTCGCCCAGGCGCTGCTCCAGCGTGGCGTGCAGCTTCTCGTCCACCGTGGCGCGCATCTCGTCGAGCTTGGCGGCGTTGCTGGTCTGCAGCTGGGCCAGCTGCGTCTCCAGCGTGGCGCGCACCTCGGCCAGGCGGCGGGCGTTGGCCTCGCTCAGGTCCTGCAGCTGGCGCGTGAGCGTGTCGCCCAGCGTGCCGCGCAGCTGCACCAGCTGCTGCGCGAAGGCGTCGATCTGCGCGTTCTGGGTGCGGGTGGTCTCGGCGCCCTGGCGCACCAGCGTGTCCTGGAAGGTGGCCAGGGTCTGCTGGATCTCCAGCCGGCCGGTGCGCGCGCTGTCACCGACCTCCCGGCGCAACTCGCCCTCGACGCGCTCGATGCGCAGTTCGGTGGCCGCGCCCTGCTGCTGCAGCAGGGCCAGCAACTGCTGGCGGTGCACCGCCTCCTCGTCGTTCGCAGGCGGCCGGCGCAACAGCAGCCACAACAGGCACAGTGCGTTGAGCACGCCCAGGGCCAACAGGATCCAGATCAGCAGTCCATCGGTCATCCGCGCATCGTACCGTTCCTCAGGCGAAGAACAGCCAGGTCATCAGCGCGAACAGCGGCACCAGGATGCCCACCGACCACGCCATGTAGCCGAAGAAGCTGGGCATCTTCACACCACGGTCCTCGGCGATCGCCTTGACCATCAGGTTGGGCGCGTTGCCGATGTAGCTGTTGGCGCCCATGAACACCGCACCGGCCGAAATCGCCACCAGCGTCGGCGCCAGCGTGGTCATCAGCACCTGCGCGTCGCCACCGGCGGTGTTGAAGAACACCAGGTAGGTCGGCGCGTTGTCGAGGAAGGAGCTCAGGATGCCGGTCGCCCAGAAGTACATCGCCGGGTTCGGCGAGCCGTCGGGGTTGGTCACCGCCCGCACGATGGCGCCGAAAGGCCCGTCCACACCCGCCTTGAGCATGGCGATCACCGGGATGATGGTCAGGAAGATGCCGGCGAACAGCTTGGCCACCTCCTGCATCGGCCCCCAGCTGAACTGGTTGTCGGCGTGCACGCTGCCGGGCGTGAGTTGGAGCGAGGCCACGGTGATCGCGATCAGGCCGAGGTCGCGCACGATGCCGGGCAGGCCGACCTCGGTGCCGGCAATGTTGAAGACCACCTCGGACTTCCACAGGCCGCTCATCAGCACCAGACCGACCACTCCGGCCAGCAGCAGGAAATTGACACCGCCGTCAAAACCGAAGCGGCGATCATCCGGGGTCGGGTCGGCGGGACGGAACTCCTCCCGCTTGTGGTAGTACCACCAATCCAGCGCGTAGAACAGCACGAGCAGGGTACCGACCAGGAACAGCGTTTCCGGAAAGATGTGCGTCAGGGTCCAGCTGAACTCCACGCCCTTGAGAAAGCCCAGGAACAACGGGGGGTCGCCCAGCGGCGTGAGCGAGCCGCCGGCGTTGGAGACGATGAAGATGAAGAACACCACCACATGCACCACATGCTTGCGGTTGTCGTTGGCACGGATCAGCGGGCGGATCAGCAGCATCGAGGCTCCGGTGGTGCCCATGAAGCTGGCCAGCACCGCGCCGATGGCAAGGATGCCGGTGTTCAGCCCGGGGCGGCCTTGCAGGTTGCCCTTGATGTAGATGCCGCCGGCCACGGTGAACAGGGCTGTGAGCAGGATGATGAAGGGGATGTACTCCGCCAGCAGCGCGTGCACCACGCCCGCGCCCGCCACGCCCGGGCCGAACGCCACCGCGAACGGCACCAGGAAGGCCAGCGCCCAGGCCGCCGACACCTTGCCGAAGTGGTGATGCCAGAAGATGGGGGCGACCAGCGGAATGATCGCGATCGACAGCAGGATGCCGGCAAACGGCACGCCCCACAGCACCGACAACTGGGCGCCATCCAGATCGGCGGCCCAGGCGAGCGACGGCAACAATGTGAAGGCAGCGGCTGCCCAACGGGCGCTTCTTGATGTCATGGTGTTTGTCTCCTCGGAAAGCGCGATTATTTCCTGCATGGCCGACGAGGCGGCTGAAGGCCGGCTGACACCCCGTCGATAGAATGCGCCGATTCCCTGAACCCCTCCGGAGTCCCGAATGAGCGTCTACGACAAGCTGAACCAGTTGGCCATCACCCTGCCCCCTGTCGCCATCCCCGCCGCCGCCTACGTGCCGTTCGTGCAGTCCGGCAACCTGGTCTTCCTCAGCGGCCACATTGCCAAAAAGGACGGCAAGCCCTGGGTGGGTCAGCTCGGCCTGACGATGACCACCGAAGAAGGCAAGGCGGCCGCGCGCGCCATCGCCATCGACCTCATGGGCACCCTGGCCGCCGCCTGCCTGGCGGCGGGCAAGACCCTGGACGACGTCAAGCGCATCGTCAAGGTCATGAGCCTGGTCAACAGCACCGGCAGCTTCACCGAACAGCACCTCGTCACCAACGGTTGCAGCGAGCTGCTGGGCGAGGTGTTCGGTCCGCAGGTGGGCGCCCACGCCCGCAGCGCCTTTGGCGTCGCACAGATTCCTCTGGGCGCCTGTGTGGAAATCGAGCTGATCGCCGAACTGGCTTAAAAGACTCGAAGCCCGTGCCGCCAGCCCGGCGGTTCACGCCACCGGCGCCCGGACGGGCCTAGGCCTTGTCCAGCACCAGGAGCCAGTGCCCGTACCAGAGCGTGTTGAAGCGGTCGCGCCGGCTCACGCGCATGCCGCTGCGCACAGCCCATGCTTCCACCTGCCCGGCATCCACATGCTCGACCCACTGGCGCGCCATGACGAGGTCGTGCATCTGGTTGGCGGCGGCGCGCCAGCGGGGCCGCACCACCATGTCCTTGACGATCAGCCGCCCACCCGCCGGGACCACATCACACAACGAGGCCACAAAGGCCGCCTTGTGCTGGTCCGGGACATGGTGAAGCACGTCGACGACCGTCACCACCTCGTGCCCCAGTTCCGGGATTCCCTGCTCGATGCTGCGGTGTTCGAATCCGACGACCTGGGAGAGGCGGTGCTCGTTGGCCACCTGGTTGGCCACAGCCACAGCCGGACCGGCCACATCGAAACCATGCCCCTGGCGAATCCGCCCGAGGCTGGCCAGCAGGTTCAGGAGCAGTCCGTTTCCGCAGCCGACATCCAGCACCGCGGACTGATGCGGCACTTCGTGGATCACTTCGTGCAGCGGACAGATGTGTGAGCGGTACTCCTGCATCAGACGCACCTTGGCACTGGGTACGCCCGCGTAAAGGGGAGCGGCCAGCCGCTGGATGGCCGAAGGGGTCAGGGTGTTCGGGATGGACATGGGTGTGAGGCTGGCCAAGGGTCACTGAAGAGACTGGCGAGGGGCGGGAGCGGCCCCCGGTCGCCAGGCGGCCAGTTGTGCCAGGCCCAGCCCGGCCAGCATGGCCCACTGGCCGGCAAATGCCAGGTGGTACCGCTCCTGGGACACCACCACCATGTGGATGGCAGTGAAATACAGAATGCTCAGCGTGACCGGCGAAAACAGGGTCGCGAGGAAGCCGACCCTGCGCAGCGACGACCACAGGCCCACGGCCACGAGCAGACAGATCAGCGCCCATGTGGCCTGCGTGAGGCGCTTGAGCCTCTGCTCCCAGGTCTCGCCGAACACCTGCCGGATACCCGGTGAATTCCAGCCCACGCCCACCGATTCGTTGGCGTACAGGATCACCAGCTTCTTGACCGCCCGTGCCGCGAAAGCCACCGGGTCCTGGAGGATGTAGGCCCTGGCCTCCTGCCCGAGCACTTTCGCCCGTTCGTTTTCAGACAGGTGGCTGTATTTCTTGGGTGTCGACATGTAGCGCCCGTCGGTGCCCGGCGTGTTGCCCATCCAGAGCGTGATGCCGCCGTTGCTGGAGATCAGCATCGGCTCGTCGTACAGCTGGTGGTTGCGCCATGTCCACGGGGCGACCACCACGGCCATGGCGATGCCGGCCAGAACCACGCACCGGATCTGCTCCAGCCATGCGGTCCGCCCCGCGCGGTGCATCAGCACCAGCCCGCCGGCATACACCAGTGGCAGCAGCAGCGCCTGCGGACGGACGAGCGCGGCGAAGCCCAGCACCAGACCCGCCAGCAGCGCCCTGGCGGTGAGCCCGAGCCTGGGGAAAGTCCACAGGTCCAGCGCCAACAGGGTCAGAAACAGGAAGGGCAGTTCGCTCGCCAGGATGGTCGGGTACATGACAAGCGTGGGCCAGACGGCCAGGACCAACGCGCTCAGCACGGCCACTGTCTGCCCCCAGAAGCGGGCTGCCAGTCGCGCCGTCACCACGACGATGCCCAGGGACAGCGCAATGTTCATCGCAACGATGGGCTCGTAACGAATGCCGAACAGCGCAAACATCGACGCGTGCAGGAACGTGGTGCCCGGCGGCCAGAACGACGTGGGGTGGTCGGGCTCCCAGCCGAAGGTGCCGTGCTGCACCAGGGTGCGGGCAAACGCGTCGTAAGCCTCGCCGTCGGAGGAAGGAATGACCGGCACCCACCAGGCCCAGATCAGGCGCAGCGACAGCGCCAGGGCGATCACGAACCACAGGGACCGCGTCCATCGCAACTCTTCGGGCCCGGCATCGGTTGGTCGGTTGTTCATGCGTCGGTGAAACAAAGAAAGGTTCGGATGAGGCGGTGGCACGGCCTCACAGCTGCAGCAGGGTGGCGCCCATCAGGATCACCGCCACCACAGCACCCGTGGCCCAGGTCTCAGGGTCCGTGGCGGCGAAGAAGATGGGATCTTCGTCCATGTACCCCCGGGCCGTGACCACCCACAGGCGGGTGACCCAAAGCAGCATCAGGGGCGCGATCAGCCACAGGACTTGCGGTGAGCGGTACAGCTGCGAGACCTCGGTGCTGTGGATGTACAGGGCCAGCACCAGCACCGACAGATAGCCACTGGCGGCGCCCAGGCTCTGCAGCACCACGACGTCTTCCGTCGCGTACTCCCTGCCCCGCAGCTTGCCCTGGGTCACGCCGGTGGCGATCTCCTTCTTCCGGACCTCGACCAGCTCGGCGACCCGCTTGACCAGGGCCAGGGAGAGAAAAATGAACATCGAAAACGCGAGCAGCCAGAACGACAGGCTGATGCCGGTCGCCAGGGCGCCCGCGATGATCCGGAGGGTGTACAGGCCCGCGAGCACGATCACGTCCAGGCTGGCGACCCGCTTGAGCCACAGCGAATACAGCAGGGTGGTCACCAGGTAGGTGCCCAGGGCCAGCTGGAAACCCACCGGCAGCCACCACGCCAGTCCCAGACCGGAAGCCAGCAGCACCACGATGGCCGCCAGACCGGCGCGGACGTCCAGGGTTCCGGCGGCGAAGGGGCGCGCCTTTTTTTTGTGATGGTGCCGGTCGGCCTCCAGGTCGAGCAGATCGTTGATGAGGTAGGTCGCCGAGGCACACGCGCCGAAACATAGAAACGCCAGCACCGCGGCACCGAGCGCCTGCGCGTTCAGCACCTCATGGGCGGTGATGATGGGCACCAGCAGAAGCAGGTTCTTGAGCCACTGCTGCAGACGGATGGCCTTCAGCCAGGTTTTCCATTGGCCGGTTGCATTGGGAATGTCCCGGTGAGGAATGCCGAGTCCGGCCACCTGGCGCACAACCGACCGGGGCGCATTCACGGTGACCGCCCCCCCCGATCTTTGCCAGACGGGAAGGTCCACTCGCCCGTTGGCGACGTACTCGAAGCGGCCGGAACCGTACCGCTCCTCCAGTACCGCGGCCTTGTTCGCTCCGATCAGGTTGACGGTCTCCGAGGTCGCCAGCACCACATCGAACCGGCACAGGTGTTCCGCCACCTGCCGCGCCAGTGCCTCGTGACTGCCCGTCACCAGCACCACCGGCCGGCCCTGCCGCCTGGCGCGGTCCACCAGGTCGAGCACGTCGGGGTGGTAGGGCAGCACCGTCACGTCGAGCTGTCCCGCCTGGATCAGCCGGTGCTTCAGGTAGCTTCTGCCCCGCAGCAACCAGAAGGGCAGGAAGAAGATCAGCAAGGGCTGGCGCTTCAGCGCGGCCAGCAGCGACTCGAACGTCAGATCCGTGCGAATCAGCGTTCCATCCAGGTCGACACACAGGGGTTGCGCGACCGACGTACCTGCCGGATTGAGCGTCATGGCGGGAGTATATTCGGCGATTCTTGATTCTTTTTTGTTATCCCACAGCGGGATGACCCCTCCGTGAACCGTTCAACGCTGCTGCTCATCGTGGCCAATGTGGTCATGACCTCCCTGGCGCAAATCGTCCTCAAAACGGGCATGAGCGCGCCTGAAGTGGCGCGCGCCCTGGCCGACGGACTTCGCCTGCCGGCTCTGGTGACGGTGCTGTTCCATCCATGGGTGGTTGTGGGCCTGGGCCTGTATGCCGGTGCCGCCCTGGTCTGGCTCCTGGTCCTGTCCCGGGTCGAGGTCAGCCTGGCATATCCGTTTGTCGGGCTGGGGTTCGTGGTCACGATGGTGCTGGCCTGGGCTTTCCTCGGTGAGGCCGTCACCCTGACGCGTCTGGCGGGCACTTTGCTGATCGCCGCAGGCATCGTGGTGCTCGCAAGGACCTGAGCGCCTCCGCAGCCGCCATGCAAAAGAGGCTCACAAGGAGCCTCTTTCTTTGGGATCGCGGCGCAGAGCCGTTCCGACCGGCGCCGATCAGACCTTGGCGGCCTTCTTGGCGAGTTCGGACGCCTGCTTGGACGCGGCGGCGAAGTTGGCCTGTGCCTGGGTGGTGGCCTTCTTGATCGCGGCCTGGGTCTGCTCCACGGCCTTCTGCCCGTTGCTCAGGGCGCTCTGGAGAGCGGCCACGGCGGCTTCGGAACCGGCCGGCGCGTTCTTGACCAACTGGTCCACCGAGGCGCCGACGGCCTTCTGGGCTTCGGCAAGGTGGGCCTCGAACTGCTTGACGAACTCGGCGCTGCCTTCGTTGGCGATGCTCTGCACATGCTGGAAGTAGGCGGCCGACTTCTCTGCGAAGGGCTGGAAGAAGCCGGTCTGCACGGTCATGAACTCCTGCGGGGTCTTGACGGCCAGCACCGCCTGGGCATAGCCGAAGGACTCTCCCAGCGCGGCCTTGGAAGCGGCCAGGTTGAGTTCAACCAGCTTCTCCACACCCGCAAAGGCTTTGGTGGTGGCGCCTTCGAGGGCTTCAAGATTGGCTTTGCTGGCGGCGGCGAACTGTTCTGCGGGGTTGCTCATGATGGTGTCCTTGAAGAAAAGGTTGAGGGAGCCGCCCCGTGCAAACACCCGGCAGACCGGTTTATGTTGCAGTGCAGCATGGACGTGATTCTAGGGTCAAATCAGGGCTTGGCAAGCTTTTTTGCTGCGATGCAGCAAATCTAGAGATCCGTCCCCAAATCGGGCCGCCGGTGCCCCGGAGCCGCCCGGACCGCTGAGGTCCTCAGAACCAAGTCGTGACCGCATCCACCACCTGGTACCCCTCGTCCACCACCGGCAACCAGCGCCATTTGTCGAAGGTGGTGCAGGGGTGCGAGATGCCGCTGGCCACGGTCTCACCCAGCCGCGGCCGCTCGGCCAGGGGGGCGGCGGCGTCGTAGCGCAGGTAGGCGTGCTGATCGTTGAGCGCATCGATGCGCCAGTGGGCCGGCACCGCCAGCGGTGCGCCGCCGTGGCCGTCCGAGCGCCACAGCGGCTGCGGCAGGTCCAGGTCGTAGGCCACGTCTCGCTTGCCCATGGACAGCAGCGCCAGGCCCGGCTCGGGCTGGCTCTGCACGCAGGCCAGCACCTCCAGCGCGGGCTTGAGCGTTTCCTTCAGGTTCAGGCGCTCGCCCACGCAGCACAGGTAGCGGGTGTAGCGCTGGTGGTCGTGCGTGAGGTAGCAGCCCGAACGCAGCACGCCGCGCACCGGACGGCCCAGGTCGGGCAGCAGGCGCTCGGCCACCAGGTCGAAGATGGCCGAGCCGCCCGCCGTGAGGACGATTTCTTCGTGCGCGAACCAGCCCCGGGCGATGGCCTTGCGCGCCGTGGCCTCGACACGGTCCATCAGCCCCTGCACGGTGGCGCGGTCCCTGGCGTGGTCGCAATAGGCCGTCGTGCCTTCGTAACACTCGATGCCCGCGAGTTGCAGCACCGGGCTGGCGGCAATGCGCGCCGCGGTCCGCCGCGCCTCTTCGGCAGTGCGGGTGCCGGTGCGCTGGCCGGCGATGCCCAGTTCCAGCAGCACCTCGAAGTGGCCGCAGAACGCGCGGTCGGCGGCCCAGGCTTCGATGGCGTCCACCTGCCCCACCGAATCGACCAGGAACATCGAGCGCAACCCCGGGCATTCGGTGTGCAGGCCGGCGAGCGCGTCCAGCTCGGCGCGCTGCACCACCTGGTTGGCGATCAGCAGCACCGGCACACCGTGGCGCGCGCCGATGGCCGCCTGGAACACGGTGGCGAAGCTGATGCCCCAGGCCCCGGCGTCCAGCTGCAACTGCCACAGCTCGGGCGACATGCTGGTCTTGCCATGCGGCGCCAGAAACAGGCCGCGCTGGGCACAGAAGTCGCGCATCCAGTGCAGGTTGTGCATCAGCTCGCGCCGACGGACGACGGCCAGCGGCAGCGCCAGGTCGCCGCGCAGCAGCTGCCAGCCCTGGGCCCGGATCTGCTCGCGGGTGAGTGGTGCGCCACCGGTGGGGAAGCCTTTGAGGTGGTGGCCGAAGACGGCGCCGGGAGTTGTCATGGGCGGTTCAGGGTTCAGTCGAGTGGCCACTGCAGGGCTTTGGGCAGGTTCTTCGGAGGCTGATCGGGCTCGACCACGGGCGCCGGGCCGACCTTGCTCTCGACGCGCCGCCACCACGGGTCGGCGCGCTCCACTTGCGCCGGCTCGACGGCCTGGCCCAGCTGGGGCATCAGCAGCGGCGCCCCGTGCTTGTCGGCCAGCGCGTGCAGCACCTCGGCCGGCTGGTCCCAGGCGTGCATCGCCAGGCTGAACGTGCCCCAGTGCACCGGAAGGAACACGCCGCCGCCCAGCAGCGCATGGGCCTTCATGGCGTTCTCGGGCCCGAGGTGGATGTCGCCCCAGGCGGGGTGGAAGGCGCCGATCTCCAGCATCACCAGGTCGAACGGACCCAGGCGCTGGCGGATCTCGGCGTAGGCGTCGGTCAGGCCGGTGTCGCCGCTGAAAAACACACTGTGCTTCTCTGACCGGACCACCAAGGAAGACCAGAGCGTGGCGTTGCGGTCCTTCAGCCCTCTGCCCGAGAAGTGCTGCGAGGGCGCGGCGGTGACAGTCACTTCGCTGCCCGGCAGGCGGTGTTCTTCCCACCAGTCGAGTTCGGTGATGCGTTCGGCCGGCACGCCCCAGGCCTGCAGGTGCGCGCCCACGCCGAGCGAGGTCACAAAAGGCACGCCGCGCTTGTTGAGTTCGCGCACCGTGGGGTAGTCGAGGTGGTCGTAGTGGTCGTGAGAAACCAGGGCAGCGTCCACCTCCGGCAGCTCCTTGACTGTGAGCGGCACGGGCTGGAAGCGCCTGGGGCCGACCAGGGTAGACGGCGACGCGCGCGGCCCCCAGACCGGGTCGGTCAGCAGGCGCTTCCCGCCGATCTCGATCAGCACCGTGGAGTGGCCCAGCCAGGTGGCGCGCAGGCCGCTTTGCGAAGGCCGCCGCCAGCCCTCGCGCGGGTCGCTGGCGGGCAGCGGCGCCGTGGGCACGCGACGCTCGCCGCCGCAGAGAAAGTCGCGAAGGCTGGGGAACGCCGCGTTCGGGTCGCGCAGCCCTGGCGCCACCGGGTAGACGTTGTGGAAGCCCTGTCCACGCCACTGTGCCGAGGCCTGCATGCGTTCCAGCCGCTCGCCTTCGGCCCGTTTGCCCATCGACTTCATGGCCATCCTTTCAAAGAGACGCCATTCTGGCGACAGAACAGCGTCCCTCGCCGCCCAAGGGAATGGCGGCCTCAGGACTTCTTTTTGCGCTCCGCCGCGCGCCGCACCTGCCGGCTTTGCTGGGCCAGGTCGCGCTCGGCCCGCTTCGCACGCTCGGCCTCGCGCCTGGCCTTCAGACGCTTGCCCAGCGTGCGCGCCACAAAGAAGGTGAGCGCGAAGCTCGCCAGCATCAGGAACAGGCCCACACCGTCCGTGCTCATCATTCCACCCGGCTGATGCGTTGCGGCTTGAAGCCCAGGTCGGCCGCCTTGCCCTTGCGGCCGCGCGCGGCCCGGGCGTTGTTGAGGCTGCGGATCTCCAGCGTCTCGTCGCGCTCCTTGCCACCGCGGCCGATGCCTTCGATCTTCACGCTGCGCGTGTAGGCGCAGGCGCCGGCCAGCGTGTCCTTGTCTTCCAGGTCGATCAGCATCAGGCCGCGACCGCCCTTCTCCATCAGCTTCAATTCACCGATCTCGAACGTCAGGATGCGGCCGCCGGTGGACGCACAGGCCACGTGGGTGGCCGGCGCCAGCGGCTGGCCACCGGACGCGTGGACCACGTGCGAAGGCGCGCAGATGGTTTCGCCCTCGCCCACGATGATGAAGGCCTTGCCCGCCTTCTGGCGCGAGACCAGGTTCTCGACGGTGGCCAGGAAACCGTAGCCGCCGGTGCCGCTGAGCAGCAGCGTGGCATTGGCCGGGCCGGCGAAGTAGTGCAGCGGCTGCGTGCCGGACTCCAGCTCGATCAGAGTCGTGATGGGCTGGCCGTCGCCCCGCGCACCCGGCAGGCTGGCCACCGGCACGCTGTAGACGCGGCCATTGCTGCCAAACACGATCAGCGTGTCCACGGTGCGGCACTCGAAGGTGCCGTACAGGCCGTCGCCCGCCTTGAAGGCGAAGCTGGCGGCCTCGTGACCGTGGCCGGTGCGTGCGCGCACCCAGCCCTTGCTGGAAATCACCACCGTGACCGGCTCGTCCACCACCTTGATCTCGGCCACGGCCTTCTTCTCTGCCTGGATCAGCGTGCGGCGTGGGTCGGCGAAGGTCTTGGCGTCCGCCTCGATCTCCTTGACCATCAGGCGCTTGAGGCTCGCCGGGTTGGCCAGGATGTCTTCGAGCTTGCCCTGCTCCTCGCGCAGCTCCTTGAGCTCCTGCTCGATCTTGATCGCTTCGAGCTTGGCCAGCTGACGCAGGCGGATTTCCAGGATGTCTTCGGCCTGGCGGTCGGTCAGGCGGAAGCGCTCGATCAGCGCGGCCTTGGGCTCGTCGCTGTGGCGGATGATGCGGATCACCTCGTCGATGTTCAGCAGCACCAGCTGCCGGCCTTCGAGGATGTGGATGCGGTCCAGCACCTTCTGCAGCTTGTGCTGGCTGCGGCGGGTGATGGTGGTCTGGCGGAAGGCGATCCACTCTTCCAGCATCTGCCGCAGGCTCTTCTGCGTGGGCCGACCGTCCAGCCCGATCATGGTCAGGTTGATCGGCGCCGAGGTCTCCAGGCTGGTGTGCGCCAGCAACGCCGTGATCAGTTCCTGCTGCTCGATGCGACTGCTCTTGGGCTCGAACACCAGGCGCACCGGCGCGTCCTTGCTGGACTCGTCGCGCACGCCGTCGAGCACCATCAGCAGGCTGGCCTTGAGCTGGGTCTGCTCCTGCGTCAGCGCCTTCTTGCCGGCCTTGACCTTGGGGTTGGTGATCTCCTCGATCTCTTCGAGCACCTTCTGGCTGCTCACGCCCGGCGGCAGTTCGTTGACCACCAGCTGCCACTGGCCACGCGCCAGGTCTTCGATCTTCCAGCGCGCACGCACCTTGAGGCTGCCACGGCCGCTGCGGTAGGAGTCGGCGATGTCGCCCGCCGGGCTGATGATCTGGCCGCCGCCGGGGTAGTCCGGGCCGGGCAGGATGCTCAGCAGCTCTTCGTCGCTCAGCTTGGGGTTCTTGACCAGGGCCACGCAGGCGTCGGCCACCTCGCGCAGGTTGTGGCTGGGGATTTCGGTGGCCAGGCCCACGGCAATGCCGCTGGCGCCGTTGAGCAGGTTGAAGGGCAGGCGCGCGGGCAACTGCTTCGGCTCCTCAAACGAGCCGTCGTAGGTGGGGATGAAGTCCACCGTGCCCTGGTCGATCTCGTCGAGCAGCAGGCCGCTGATCTTGGCCAGCCGCGCCTCGGTGTAGCGCATCGCCGCGGCACCGTCGCCATCGCGGCTGCCGAAGTTACCCTGGCCGTCGATCAGCGGGTAGCGCTGGGAAAAGTCCTGTGCCATGCGTACCAGGGCGTCATACGCCGCGCTGTCGCCGTGCGGGTGGTATTTGCCGAGCACGTCGCCCACCACGCGGGCGCTCTTGACCGGCTTGGCCGCCGTGTTGCCCGAAAAGCCCAGGCCCATGCGGTCCATGGCGTAGAGGATGCGCCGCTGCACCGGCTTCTGGCCGTCGGACACGTCCGGCAAGGCGCGGCCCTTCACGACCGAGAGTGCGTATTCGAGGTACGCGCGTTGCGCGTAGGCGGCCAGGTTGTCGTCGCCGGGTTCGGCCACAGGTTCGGGAGTGATCAGGTCTTGGGTCATGGGGTCACAAAACGGGGAAAACGGGTGCCATCACGGCATGCCTGCACCGGCGTCGTCAGCCGCGTCCGGGAGGGCGCGGTGGCAGGGGTGCGGCGGCAGGTATCGCCTCGGCCCGCGCCTCGCTGACAGTGCGCGGCGGTTTCAGGCTGAGGTGCAGGTCGGTGACCTTGCGCACGTAGTCGATGGTCTCGGGGTAGTTGGGGATGCGGCGGCCGGCCTTGAGCACGGCGCCCTCGCCCGCGTTGTACGCGGCCACCGCCAGCCGCACATCGCCGTTGAAATAGTTGATCAGCCAAGCCAGGTAGCGCGCGCCGGTCTGGATGTTGGTGCGCGGGTCGGTCAGGCGCTCGCTCACGCTTTGCCGGCCAGTGGCGCGCACACCGAAGCGCTCGGCCGTGTCGGGAATCACCTGCATCAGGCCGACCGCGCCCTTGGGGCTCACGGCCCCGGAATCGAAGCCCGACTCGGTGGCGATCACCGCCTGCAGCAGCTCGAACTCCAGCCCGTGCTGGCTCGCCGCTTCGCGGATCAGATGGCGCACCGCCTTGAACCGGGTGGACAGCTCCATGCGGGTGACGGCCGACGCCGGGGCGAGCAAGGGCCGGCTGCCGCTGCCCGGCCGGGCGATTGGTCCACCCGCGCCGGAGCCCCGATAGAGCAGCTCGTAGCGGGCATGGATCGGGCGGTCGGCGTAATGCGTCACACCGCTCTTGTCGCGGTAGGCCCAGATTTCGGCGTGCGAGGGCGCCGCCAGCGCCACCGCCAGCAGCACACCGCCGAACGCCCGGGCCCGGCGGGACATCACACATCCACCTCCACGGAGTCACCGTGGAGTTCCATGAGTTCGCGGCGTGCAGCCGCTTCGCCCTTGCCCATCAGGCGCGTGATCAGGGCCTCGGTGGCGCCGAAGTCCATGGCCCCCAGCGTCACCTGCAGCAGGCGGCGCGTGTCGGGGTTGAGCGTGGTGTCCCACAATTGCTCCGCGTTCATTTCGCCCAGGCCCTTGAAGCGGCTGATCTGGCACTTCTCGCGGTTCACGCCGTCCTTCTCGGCCTTGTCCAGGATGGCGTGCAACTCGCCCTCGTCCAGCGCGTACTGTTTGGCGGCAGGTTTCTTGCCACGCGCCGGCACATCGACGCGGAACAGCGGCGGCCGTGCCACGTACACATGGCCGGCTTCGATGAGTTTGGGGAAGTGGCGGAAGAACAGCGTGAGCAGCAGCACCTGGATGTGCGAGCCGTCGACGTCGGCGTCCGACAGGATGCAGACCTTGCCGTAGCGCAGACCGGACAGGTCGGGCGTGTCCAGCGGGCCGTGCGGGTCGACGCCGATGGCGACCGAGATGTCGTGGATTTCGGTGTTGGCGAACAGGCGATCGCGCTCGACCTCCCAGGTGTTGAGCACCTTGCCACGCAGCGGCAGCACGGCCTGGCACTCCTTGTCGCGGCCCATCTTGGCGCTGCCACCGGCCGAGTCGCCTTCGACCAGGAACAGCTCGTTGTGGGCAATGTCGCGGCTCTCGCAGTCGGTCAGCTTACCCGGCAGCACGGCCACGCCCGAGCCCTTGCGCTTCTCCACTTTCTGCCCGGCCTTCTGGCGGCTCTGAGCCGCCTTGATGGCGAGTTCGGCCAGCTTCTTGCCGTAGTCCACGTGCTGGTTGAGCCAGAGCTCCAGTGCCGGGCGCACGAAACCGCCGACCAGGCGCACCGCGTCGCGCGAATTCAGGCGCTCCTTCACCTGGCCTTGGAACTGAGGATCCAGCACCTTGGCGGAGAGCACGTAGCTGGCACGGGCGAACACGTCTTCGGGCAGCAGCTTCACGCCCTTGGGCAGCAGCGCGTGCATCTCGATAAAGGCTTTCACCGCCTGGAACAGGCCGTCGCGCAGGCCGCTGTCGTGCGTGCCACCGGCGCTCGTGGGAATCAGGTTGACGTAGCTCTCGCGCACCGGTGCGCCGTCTTCTGTGAACGCCACGGCCCAGGCCGCGCCTTCCCCGTCGGCAAAGCTGTCGTCCTTGGCGTCGGCGTAGCCCTCGCCCTCGAACAGCGGGATCACCGGGTCGGTGGTCAGGGTCTGCTGCAGGTAGTCGCGCAGGCCGCCCTTGTACTGCCAGGTCTGGGTATCCTTGGTCTTTTCGTTCACCAGCGTGACCTGCACGCCCGGCATCAGCACGGCCTTGCTGCGCAGCAGGTGCGTCAGCTCGCCCAGCGGCAGCGCGGGCGAATCAAAGTATTTGGCGTCGGGCCAGGCACGCACCGTGGTGCCCTGCTTGCGGTCACCCTCGCCCTTGGGCGCCACCACCAGCGCTTCGATCACGTCACCCGCGCCAAAGGCCAGCCTGGCCACCTGGCCGTCGCGGAAGCAGGTCACCTCCAGCCGTGTCGACAGCGCGTTGGTCACACTCACGCCCACGCCGTGCAGGCCGCCCGAGAAGCTGTAGGCGCCGCCCTTGCCTTTGTCGAACTTGCCGCCCGCGTGCAGTCGGGTGAACACCAGCTCGACCACCGGCGCCTTTTCTTCGGGGTGCAGGCCGAACGGAATGCCCCGGCCGTCGTCTTCCACACTCACGGAACCGTCGGTGTGCAGCGTGACCTTGATCTTCTTGCCAAACCCCGCCAGCGCCTCGTCGGCCGCGTTGTCCAGCACCTCCTGGATGATGTGCAGCGGGTTGTCGGTGCGGGTGTACATGCCCGGCCGCTGCTTGACCGGCTCCAGTCCCTTGAGGACGCGGATGGAGCCTTCGGAATACTCGTTCGATTGGGTTGCCATCGGGAAATTGTAAGGTGCAGCCCATCAAAAGACTGTATACAAACACAGATTTCCGCCACCGCCTGTCCAGCAATGCCTGGCGCTCATCAATCGGCGCGAGAAATTTCACCACCGCGCGTCCACCCCGCGACGCCTCCGGGATTGCCGGATTCGCTACAGTCCCGGGATGTCCTCAAGCCCCTCCACCTTCGTGCCCCCTGCGCGCCTGTCCACCGCGCAGGTGCTGATCTGCGGCGCCGCCATTGTCACCCTCTCCATGGGCGTGCGCCATGGATTCGGCCTCTGGCTGCAGCCGATCACCCAGGAAATGGGCTGGACCCGTGAGGACTTCTCTTTTGCGCTGGCGATCCAGAACCTGGCCTGGGGCCTGTTCGGCATCTTCGCCGGCATGGCGGCCGACCGTTTCGGCGCGTTCCGGGTGCTGCTGGGTGGCGCTCTGCTGTATGCGCTCGGCCTGGCCGGCATGGCACTCTCGCCCACGCCCTTTGTCTTCATGCTGACCGCCGGCCTGCTGATCGGCGCGGCCCAGGCGGGCACCACCTACGCCGTGGTGTACGGCGTGATCGGCCGCCAGATTCCGGCCGAGCGCCGCTCCTGGGCCATGGGTGTGGCCGCAGCGGCCGGCTCCTTCGGCCAGTTCCTGATGGTGCCGGTCGAGGGCTGGCTGATCTCGGGTTTCGGCTGGCAGCAGGCGCTGCTCATCCTCGGGGCGGCGGTGCTGCTGATCATGCCGCTGGCGCTGTTCCTGCGCGAGCCGGGTTTTGCGGGGGGCACTGCACCACGGCGTGAACAGACCATCGGCCAGGCCCTGCGCGAGGCCTTCGGCTACCGCAGCTTCCAGCTGCTGATGGCGGGCTACTTCGTGTGTGGCTTCCAGGTGGTGTTCATCGGCGTGCACATGCCCAGCTACCTCAAGGACCACGGCCTCTCACCGCAGGTGGCCAGCTATGCACTGGCCATCATCGGCCTGTTCAACGTGATCGGCACCTACGCCGCCGGCGCGCTGGGTCAGCGCCTGGCCAAGCGCCACATCCTGGCCTTCATCTACTTCGCGCGCTCGGTAGTCATCGTGATCTTCCTCTGGGCGCCTCTCACGCCCATGAGCGTCTACGTCTTCTCTGCAGTGATGGGCGTGCTCTGGCTTTCGACGGTGCCACCGACCAACGCCGTGCTGGCCCAGATCTTCGGCGTGGCCCACATGTCCATGCTGGGCGGCTTCGTGTTCTTCAGCCACCAGATCGGCAGCTTCATGGGCGTCTGGCTGGGCGGCGTGCTCTACGACCGGACCGGCAGCTACGACATCGTGTGGTACATCGCCATCGCCCTGGGCGTGTTCGCGGCCCTGGTGAACCTGCCGGTGCGCGAGTCCGCCATCGAGCGCGGCCCGCGGCGTGTGGGGGCGGCCGCGTGAAGCCGCTGGCCGTGCGGGCACTCGCCTGGGCCTCGGTGGCTCTGGTGCTGCTGGGCACGCTGACGCTCTACCGCCGACCGGACTTCCTGGTGAACCTGGCCGACCAGCTCTGGAGTTGTTTCTGATGCACGGCACGGAATCCGTTTCCGCCTGGGTGCAGCGCTGGTCGCACCTTGTGCCGGCCGGCGGCCGTGTGCTGGACGTGGCCTGCGGGGCCGGCCGCCATCTGCGCTGGTTCGCCGGCCTCGGCCATCCGGTGACGGGCGTCGACCGCGACCCCGCGGCCATTGCCGCCGCGGCCGGCACCGGCCACGTGATCCAGGCGGACATCGAAAACGGCCCCTGGCCTTTCGAAGGGCAACGCTTTGACGCCGTGGTGGTGACCAACTACCTCTGGCGCGCGCTGCTGCCCGTGATCGTGGACAGCGTCGCCGCAGGCGGCGTGCTGATCTACGAGACGTTTGCAACCGGTAACGAATCGGTCGGCAAACCGACGCGGCCCGACTTCCTGCTGCGGCCGGGGGAGTTGCTGCAGGCCTGCGCCGGTCTGCATGTGGTCGCCTATGAAAACGGCTTCTGCGACCACCCTGAGCGCTTCGTGCAGCGCATCGCCGCCCTGCGAAAACGCCCGGCAGACGAGACCGTCCCAGCGCGGCACCGCCTCCCTGACTGAGCACCCGCGCTGGGTAGAATGCACGATTCGCGCGCGCGCCGCCGGATCGATTTCCTCCTCCTGTCCGGCGCACAGGCCGGCGCCCCTGATTTGAGCCCGAGAACATGAAGACCATCACCGGCAGCATCGTTGCCCTCGTCACGCCCTTCCACCCTGACGGCAGCGTCGACTACCCCACCCTGCGCAAGCTGATCGACTGGCACATCGCCGAAGGCACCGACTGCATCGGTGTGGTCGGCACCACGGGCGAATCGCCCACGGTCAGCGTCGAGGAACACTGCGAAATCATCCGGGTCTCCGTCGAGCAGGCTGCCCGGCGCGTCCCCATCATGGCCGGCTGCGGCGCCAACTCGACCGCCGAAGCCATCGAACTGGCCAAGTTCGCCCGCGGCGTGGGAGCCGACTGCCAGCTGCAGGTCGTTCCCTACTACAACAAGCCGACCCAGGAAGGCCAGTACCAGCACTTCAAGGCAATTGCCGAAGCCACCGGCGACCTGCCCATCATCCTGTACAACGTGCCCGGCCGCACCGTCGCCGACATGAGCGTCGACACGGCGCTGCGCCTGGCCGCCGTACCAGGCATCGTCGGTATCAAGGAAGCCACCGGCAACATCGAGCGCGCCCAGTGGCTGATCCGCGAAGCACCGGAGGGCTTTGCCATCTATTCGGGCGACGACCCCACCGCGGTGGCGCTCATGCTGTGTGGCGGCCAGGGCAATGTCAGCGTGACGGCCAACATTGCGCCCCGGCTGATGCACGAGCTGTGCGCTTCGGCCATCGCCGGTGACGCGCGCAAGGCCATGGAGATCCAGCGCCGCCTGATGCCCGTGCACAAGAACCTCTTTGTCGAAGCCAACCCGATCCCGCTGAAGTGGGCCATGGAACGCATGGGTCTGTGTGGTGGCACCATGCGCCTGCCTCTGACCCCCATGAGCGCTCCGCTGGAACCGGTGGTCGAGGCGGCGCTCAAAGAGAGTGGCCTGATCTGACCACGCCCCCCAAGGTCCCCAAGACGTCATCCAAGCTGCCCATGTCCATCACCTCCCGCACACTGTCCTCGGGCACCCGCCCCACCCTGTCGCTCCGCTGGGGCGCCGTGGCCCTGGCGGCCTTCCTCGCCACGGGCTGCTCCGTGCTGGAGGAAGACAAGATCGACTACCGCAGCGCCCGCCAGGTCAACTCCCTGGAAGTGCCGCCCGACCTGACCCAACTCAGCCGCGAGTCGCGCTACCAGGTGCCTGGCGCCACCGTGACGGCCAGCGGCTACCAGACTGCCCAGCCGGTCTTGGGTTCGTCCGACACCGCCGCCAGCAAGATCGGTGACGTGCGCATCGAACGCGCGGGCAGCCAGCGCTGGCTGGTGGTGGACCGCCCCGCCGACAAGGTCTGGGGCCCTGTGAAGGATTTCTGGCAGGAGAACGGCTTCGTGCTCACACTGGACCAGGAAACCCTGGGGGTGATGGAAACCGACTGGGCCGAGAACCGCGCCAAGCTTCCGCAGGACATCATCCGCTCCACGCTGGGCCGGGTGCTCGATAGCCTGTATTCGACGGGTGAAAAGGACAAGTTCCGCACCCGGCTGGAGCGCACCTCCTCGGGCGCCACGGAGATCTATATCAGCCACCGCGGCATGATCGAGGTCTACACCGACGCCCGCAAGGACCAGACCATCTGGCAACCGCGCGCGGCCGACCCCGAGCTTGAGACGGAGTTCATGCGCCGCCTCATGGTCAAGCTCGGCGTGTCCGAGGCCCAGGCCAAGGCCGTCACCGCCTCCGCCGCCACCCCGTCTGCCGCCCGTGTGGTCACGGCCAACAATCTGCCGACCGTGCAATTGGAGGATGACTTTGACCGCGCCTGGCGCCGTGTCGGCCTGTCGCTGGACCGCACCGGCTTCACAGTCGAAGACCGCGACCGCAGCCAGGGGGTCTATTTCGTTCGTTACGTACCGCTGGATGCCACCGGCGAAGCGGCCAAGCCCGGCTTCTTCAGCCGCCTGTTCGGCAGCACTCCCACCCAGGCCAAGCCTGTGCAGTACCGGATCGCTGTGCGCAGCAGCGGAACGAACACCACGGTGTCGGTTCTCAATGCCCAGGGCCAGCCAGACACCACGGCCGATGGCCAGCGCATCGTGCAATTGCTGGCCGCCGATCTCAAGTAACGCTGCAAGCCGCCAAAAGAAATGCCGCCCGAGGGCGGCATTTCTTTTTCCAGATGGTTCGGGCCGAGGCCCGAACCGGCCGGGACGGATTACTGAGCGGGCTTGGCAGCGGCCTTGGCAGCTTCGGCGGCCTTGTCGGCGGCTTCCTTGGCGGCGTCGGTAGCAGCAGCTGCGCCAGCCTTTGCGGCGTCGGCAGCGGCACCAGCGGCGTCCTTGGCAGCGTCAGCGGCGGCACCGGCTGCAGCACCGGCGGCTGCAGCAGCGTCCTTGGCAGCTTCGGCCGGGGCAGCGGGGGCTGCAGCCGGGGCTTCGGTGGCGGGAGCGGCAGGAGCAGCAACAGGCGCTTCTTCCTTCTTGCCGCAGGCGGTCAGGGCGATGGCGGCAAGCAGGCTGGCCAGCAGAACGGTCTTTTTCATGGTGATTCCTCAGGATGTGGATAAAACAAAAATTGAATCAACCATAAAAAAACCCGAATCGATGATCCGGGCTTGGTTGACCCA
This sequence comes from Hydrogenophaga pseudoflava, assembly GCF_031020795.1. Lineage (GTDB taxonomy): Bacteria > Pseudomonadota > Gammaproteobacteria > Burkholderiales > Burkholderiaceae_C > Hydrogenophaga > Hydrogenophaga pseudoflava_A. The sequence continues at coordinate 164,150 of NZ_JAVHJP010000002.1, read as the reverse complement.
GTCGCTCACCGCTATTAACGATTGCGATCTGGTGCGGAATCATACGCCTGAATTGCAAACCCGTATTTACCCTTGTCAACTTTTTCTTTTTTTGACAGATCGCGTTGCAGAAACACACGCCATTGAGGTGCTTGTCACAAGCCAAGGACCGTCGCAGGAAACGCGGGGCTGCCCTGCTGCCAGCAGGCCCGCAAACGCTCCTGCAGCTGCGTGCGGCGTTCGGGTCTGCGGCTGGCCACCATGAGGCAGTGGCCGATGTCCAGGCGCTCCATGGTCCAGCCCCCGGACCAGATGGCGCTCGGCAGTTCTCCGTCCGAAACCGAGCGACAGGCATGGGCTTCGACGATGTGCGCCCAGGTCGTGCGCCATTGCACCAGCCGGGGGTGTTGTTCGCGCAGACGATCAAAGTCCATGGCCAGGAACTGGAGTTTGCGGCCCCGCGCGGCCCAGGCATTGAGGGCATCAATGACCACCCGCTCCCCGAGCGGCCAGTCGCCGAAATCGGGATCGCTCAGGACGATGTGGGGCCAGCCCTCCCGGGCGGCGGTCTGCAAGGCCAGCCGCACCAGATCCGCAAAATCATGACGACCCTGAATGCGCCCTTCGGGCAGGGCCGGGAGATCGCCAGGTGTCGGCTGCTGCGTCATGTCTCAGTCCTTTTCACCGGGTGGTGGGGCTACCAAGTGGAGCCAGCCGGCCTCGAACCAGTCTTTCAGCAAGGCCTGGGCGTCGACGCTGGCGCGGCGCACCTGCGCCGCGCTCAGGCGGCGCTCATCGGCCAGAACGCGCATGAGGCGCGCATCGGCCCCAGCGGCGCGAAAACTCTCGCCGTTGATGAACAGGTGCCGTGCGTCGTACATCATGCGGGTGCGCCGGTCCAGGTGCAGGGCCGCCCCGGGTTGCCACGGGCCGGAGGGCTCCTCGAACCATACGCGGGGCTTGGGCTCGGTCATCACCTCGCCGAGCGCGCACGCCAGTGAGCCGCGGTCGGCCAGCATGCGCTGCAAGGCATCGGCGGCGAAAGTCTCCAGAGATGGTGGCATCGCGGCCGGGTGGCCGGTGGCTTCCTGTCCGGGGTCGCGGTACAGCGTGTTGTCCTCGAACTCGTCGGCCATGCGCTGCAGCAGCTCCGCAGCAAGCCCGGCGCGCTGGGGCACCCTGAATCCCGCCGAATAGGTCATGCAGTCATCACCGACGGCGATGCCGTCGTGCGCCCAGCGCGGTGGCAGGTACAGCATGTCACCGGGGTTGAGCAGGTGTTCCTGCTCGGGCTCGAAGTTGCTCAGTATCTTCAGCGGAACACCGGGCTCCAGCGACAGGTCCTTCTGCCGTCCGATGCGCCACAGGCGCTGGCCACTGGCCTGCAGGAGGAACACGTCGTAGCTGTCGAAATGGGGCCCAACGCCGCCCCCGTCGGTGGCCCAGGAAATCATCAGGTCGTCCAGGCGCGCATCGGGCACAAAACGGAACCTGCCCAGCAACTCGTGCGCGGCGTCCAGATGAAGATCCACCCCCTGCACCAGCAGGGTCCAGCGCTTCTGTTTCAGGGGTGGAAAGGCCGTGCGCGCAAAAGGTCCGTGCCGCAGCTGCCATCCCGCTGGTTTGTGCACGATCAGGCGGGACTCGACCGACTCCTGCGCCGCCAGCGCGAACAGCTCGGGACGGGTGAGCAGGGGTTGAAAACCAGGGAAGGCGTTGCGGATAAGCAGGGGCTTTTTCTGCCAGTAGCGCTGCATGAATCGGGACGGCGTCATACCCCCCAGCATCTGCGCCGGCAGTTCCACGGAAGGAGCGCCTGCGCTGGAATCGGTGTGTGGTGTCATGGGACAATTGTCGGATGAAAATCACCGAACAATGCGTGGTCGCGCTGACATGGACGCTCAAGGACACACTCGGCGAGGAACTTGATGCGCTCGACGAGCCTGTCGAGTTCCTGGTTGGCGGCAATGATCTGCTGGCCAGCCTGGAAAAGGCCCTTCAGGGCCACGAGCCGGGAGACTCGCTGGACTTGCAGCTGGAGCCGCAGGACGCGTTCGGCGACTACGACGACCACCTGCTCTTTCTGGAGCCGCGCCACCTGTTTCCGGAACACATTGAAGAAGGCATGGGCTTCGAGGGACTGCCGGAAGGCTGCAGCCCTTCTGCACCCAAGGACCGCCTGTTCTTCGTCAGCGACATCTACCCGGACCATGTGGTGATGGACGGCAACCATCCTCTGGCGGGCATCGCACTGCGCATCCGGCTGAAGGTGCACGATGTCCGCGAGGCCGAGGTCGATGAAATCGGCCGGGGCACGCTGGGCACCGGTTTCTTCCGCACGCAGCTGGAGACGCCCGGCACGGGCGACGATCCGCCCCGGACGCCCACGCTGCACTGACGCAGCGTACAGGCCGCTCCGGTCAGCCCCGACCGGTGGAACCGTAACCGCCCGCGCCGCGTTCGCTGGCCTGGGCGAAATCGTTCACCACATTGAAGCGGGCCTGCACCACCGGCACGATGACCATCTGCGCGATGCGCTCCATTGGCTCGATGGTGAAGGCCACGTCGCTGCGGTTCCAGGCGCTCACCATGAGCTGCCCCTGGTAGTCGCTGTCGATCAGGCCGACCAGGTTGCCCAGCACGATGCCGTGCTTGTGACCCAGCCCCGAACGGGGCAGGATCACGGCCGCATAGCCCGGATCGGCCAGGTGGATGGCCAGGCCGGTCGGTACCAGTTGCCAGGCGTTGGGCGCCAGGGTCAGTGGCGCATCCAGGCAGGCCCGCAGATCCAGGCCGGCGCTGCCGGCCGTCGCGTAGGAAGGAAGCTGGTCCGCCATGCGCGGATCCAGCACCTTGACATCAATCTGCATGTTCAGGGTCCTTGGAAGGGGCTCACTGCCCCTTCTTCTCGCTCTTGAGGTCCTCTTCCAGCGCCTTGGCGGGATCGACCTCCTCTTCGGCGGGCGCGGCCGCATCGCCTTCGGCCGGCTTGTCGGCGCCCTCCATGCCCTGGGTCGGGTCCTGCTCCTCTTCCTGTTCGAGGCCCGGCATGTTGTTGAGCATGTCGGTCACGGTCGCGTCGTCCACCTTGGCCGCGGCCTCGATGTTGCCCACCACCAGCGACGGATAGGCCACCACCACCACCACCATGATCAGCTGCAGGATGATGAAGGCGATCGAACCCTTGTAGATCTGCGCCGTGGTCACGGCCGGGATGCGCTGCTTGGTGACCTGGTCGGTGTAATCGTTGCGGGCGGCGACCGAGCGCAGGTAGAACAGCGCGAAGCCGAAGGGCGGCGTCAGGAACGAGGTCTGCAGGTTCATCGCGAGGATGATGCCGAACCAGATCAGCGCCATCTCCGGCGGCGCACCTTCGGGCAGCAGCTCCGGCAGCACCTTGGCCGCCACCGGCGCCAGCATCGGCACCACGATGAAGGCGATCTCGAAGAAGTCGATGAACATGCCCAGCACGAAGACCAGCAGGTTCACGATGATGAGGAAGCCCAGCGCACCACCCGGCAGCTTGTCGAACAGGTGCTCGACCCAGATGTGGCCATCGGCGGCGTTGAAGGTGAAGCTGAACACCGTGGAGCCGATCAGGATGGACAGCACGAAGATCGAGAGCTTGGTGGTGTTTTCGCCAGCCTGCCTCATCAGGTCCAGGCTCAGGCGCTTGCGCGAGGCCGCCATGATCAGCGCCCCAAGAGCGCCCATGGCGCCGCCTTCGGTGGGTGTTGCAATGCCCAGGAAGATGGTGCCCAGCACCAGGAAGATCAGGACCAGCGGCGGGATCAGCACGAAGGTGACCTGCTCGGCCAGTCGGGACAACAGGCCCATGCGGGTGACGCGGTTGACGATGGCCAGGGCCAGGGCCAGCAGCGAAGCGACGGTGATCGACATGATGACCACCTCGTCACCGGCGGCGTCCATCTCGCGCCCGATCATCGGGTTGATGATGGCGTTGTGGTTCTGGGCCCAGAAGTAGCCGGCCACGCCGCAGATGGCCAGCAGCACCAGCAGCGAGCGGTGGCCACTGGCACCGTTGTCCTCGCGGTAGATGCGCGCTTCCTGGGGCAGCGCAGGCACCCAGGCCGGCTTGACGATGGCCACAGCCCCGATGAACAGCAGGTACAGGCCCACCAGCATCAGGCCGGGCAGCAGACCGCCGGCGTACATGTCACCCACCGAGCGGCCGAGCTGGTCGGCCAGCACGATCAGCACCAGCGAGGGCGGGATGGCCTGGGCCAGCGTGCCGGACGCGGTGATGGTGCCGGTGGCGATCGTCCGGTTGTAGCCGTAGCGCAGCATGATGGGCAGCGAGATCAGGCCCATCGAGATGACTGCCGCAGCGACCACACCGGTGGTGGCGGCCAGCAGCGCGCCCACCAGGATCACGGCGACGGCGAGGCCGCCGCGCACCGGGCCGAACACCTGGGCCACGGTCTCCAGCAGGTCCTCGGCCATCCGGCTTCGCTCCAGGATGATGCCCATGAAGGTGAAGAAGGGAATGGCCAGCAGGGTGTCGTTCTGCATGATGCCGAACACCCGCAGCGGCAGGGCCTGGAACAGGTTGGAAGGGAACAGCCCGACCTCCATGCCGATGAAGCCGAAGAACAGGCCTGTGGCGGCCAGCGCGAAGGCCACCGGGAAGCCCGACAACAGGAAGACCAGAAGGCCGCCAAACATCAGCGGCACGAAATTGGTTGCAATGAATTCCATGAGAGTCGCTCCTTTATTGCGCGGCCTTGAGGCGTTGCTGTTCTTCTTCCAGCAGCTGCTGGGCCAGGAGCTCTTCGTCGCTGGGTCCCTCGTGGGCCAACACGTCAGGTCCGCTGCCGGTGAGGAAGGCGATGCGCTTGATGAGTTCGCTCACGCTCTGCAGGGCCAGCAGGGCAAAACCAGCGGGGATCAGGGCGTACACCGGCCAGCGGATCAGGCCGCCGGCATTGGACGACATTTCCTTGGATTCGTAGGCATTCATGAACAGTGGCCAGCCCAGTGTGGCCATCATGTAGCACAGCGGGAAAACGAAGATCAGGATGCCCAGCACATCGACCCAGTTGCGGCCGCGTGCGCTGAACTTGGAGGAGATGAAGTCGATGCGCACATGGGCGTTGCGCAGGAAGGCGTAGCCGCTGCCCAGCATGAACACCGCTGCAAACAGGTACCACTGGATTTCCAGGAAGGCGTTGGAGCTGGTGTCGAAGATCTTGCGCACGATGGCGTTGCCGGCGCTGATCATGGTGGTCGCCAGGATGAACCACATGGCGAGCTTGCCGATGCGCTCGGTCAGCGCGTCGATCAGGCGGGATAGTGAGAGGAGGAATGACATGAGGATCCCCTTGTGTTGAAGGGTGCAGGCGCGAGGGATTCAGAAAAATGTCAGGGTACCCTCCACGCAAAAAAACCCCGTGGAGACGGGGTTCTTTCGCGGAAGGTCCGTGAGGCTTACAGCTTCTGGCGCTGCATGAAGCTGTCGAAGTTGGCTTCGGTGAAGCGGAACCACACGTTGGCATCCTTGCGGAAGGCCGAGTAGTCGGCGTAGATCTTCTTCCAGGCCGGGTTGGTGTCGTTCAGCTCGGTGTAGAGCTCCATGGACTGCTTGAAGGCTTCGTCCATCACGGCCTTGGGGAACGGCAGCACCTTGGCGCCGTTGGCCACCAGGCGCTTGATGGCCTGAGGGTTGCGGGCGTCGTAGCGGGCCTGCATCTCGGTGTGGGCGTAGGCCGTGGCGGCCTCGACGATGGCCTGGTTCTCTTTCGACAGGGCGTTGAAGGCCGCCTTGTTGATGTAGAAGTCGAGCTGGGCGCCGCCTTCCCACCAGCCGGGGTAGTAGTAGTTCTTGGCGACCTTGTAGAAGCCCAGCTTCTCGTCGTCGTACGGTCCGACCCATTCGGTCGCGTCGATGGTGCCCTTTTCCAGCGCCTGGTAGATCTCGCCCCCGGGGATGTTCTGCGGCACGCCGCCCATGCGGGTCAGCACCTTGCCGGCAAAACCGCCGATGCGCATCTTCAGGCCCTTGATGTCGGCCACGGTCTTGACTTCCTTGCGGTACCAGCCGCCCATCTGGGCGCCGGTGTTGCCACCGGGGAAGTTGATGATGTTGTACTTGTCGTAAAACTCGCGGAACAGCTTCATGCCGTTGCCATCGAAGTACCAGGCGGTGAGCTGGCGGCTATTGAGACCAAACGGAATGGCCGTGCCCATGGCAAAGGTGTCGTCCTTGCCGAAGTAGTAGTACGGCGCGGTGTGGCCGGCCTCGACCGTGCCCTGCTGCACGCCGTCCACGATGCCGAACGCGGGCATCAGTTCACCGGCAGGATGCACGGAGACGACGAACTTGCCGCCGGACATCGCGCTGACTTTTTCCGCGAACACTTCGGCTGCACCGTAGATGGTGTCCAGTGCCTTGGGGAAGCTGGAGGCCAGGCGCCAGCGGATGGCGGCCTGCGCATGCACAGCGGGGGCTGCTCCTGCGGCCAGCACACCGGCGATACCGGCGTGCTTGAGGATGGAACGACGATCCATGTTGTATGACTCCGTGGTTGGTACTTCATGCCCGCCCGGAAGGGGTCGGGGACTTCTGCAGTCCGGGCCATTGTAGGAAGGCGCCCCCCCCCATCCTTGGGGGTTTTCCCTCGAAATCAGAGCAGGAACGTGAACGCCTTCAGGCTTTTGCAAGCTTGCTGCATCCAAACCGGGCAGCCGTTCAAAACACCTCAAAAGGGCCGTGAAATTCCTTCACGCAAGCCCCTCAGGCGACAGCCTTGAGGCCTCCAGAGCCGCCCAGCACATCGGCAAAACGCCGCCGGATGGACGACTCGATGCCGGCGGCATCCAGCCCCACGCCAGCCAGCAGCTTGGCCGGGTCGCCATGCTCGATGAACTCGTCGGGCAACCCCAACTGCAGCACGGGCATTGACAGGCGCTCGGCCTGCAGGGCTTCCAGCACGGCACTGCCGGCCCCGCCCATCACACAGCCCTCTTCCACTGTGACGAGGGCCTGGTGGCTCTGCGCCATCTCGCGCAGCAGGTCCATGTCCAGCGGTTTGGCCCAGCGCATGTTGGCCACGCTGGCACCCAGGGACTCGGCGGCCGCAAGCGAAGGATGCAGCAGGGTGCCGAAGGCCAGGATGGCGACGCCGTGACCACGCCGCCGCACCTCGCCCCTGCCGAAGGGCAGACCGTCCAGACTGGCCGGCACCGCCGCTCCCACCCCGGCCCCGCGCGGATAACGCACCGCCACCGGATGGTTCTGGTGGTGGGCCGTGGACAGCAGCTGGCGCGTCTCGGCCTCGTCGGACGGGCAGGCGATCGACATGTTGGGAATGCAGCGCAGGTAGGCGATGTCGTAGGCACCCGCGTGGGTGGCTCCGTCGGCGCCGACCAGGCCCGCCCGATCGAGCGCGAACACCATGGGCAGGTTCTGCAGCGCCACGTCGTGGATGAGCTGGTCGTAGCCGCGCTGGAGGAAGGTGGAGTAGATCGCGACCACCGGCTTCATGCCCTCACAGGCCAGCCCGGCGGCGAAGGTCACCGCGTGCTGCTCTGCAATGCCGACATCGAAGTAGCGGCCCGGGAACTTCTGGTGAAACTCCACCATGCCCGAGCCTTCGCGCATGGCCGGCGTGATGCCGACCAGCTTGGGATCGGCGGCGGCCATGTCGCACAGCCACTGGCCGAAGACCTGGGTGAACGTGGGCTTGGGCGGCGTGGCCGGCTTGACAAGGCCCACGGCGGGATCGAACTTGCCCGGACCGTGGTAGGCCACCGGATCGGCCTCGGCCAGCTTGTAGCCCTGCCCCTTCTTCGTGACCACGTGCAGGAACTGCGGGCCGGAGCCGTTGTCCAGCAGATGGCGAACGTTCTCCAGCGTGGGAATGAGCGAGTCGAGGTCGTGCCCGTCGATGGGGCCGACGTAGTTGAAGCCGAACTTCTCGAACAGGGTGGCCGGCACCACCATGCCCTTGGCGTGCTCCTCGAGCCGCTTGGCCAGTTCGAACAGCGGCGGCGCACCCTTGAGCACGGTCTTGCCCACGTTCTTGGCGGCGGCGTAGAACTGGCCGCTCATGAGCTGGGCCAGGTAGCGGTTGAGCGCGCCCACGGGCGGCGAGATCGACATGTCGTTGTCGTTGAGCACCACCAGCAGGCGGCCATGCTCGACGCCGGCGTTGTTCAGCGCCTCGAAGGCCATGCCGGCGGTCATGGCACCGTCGCCGATGATGGCCACCGCGTGGCGGCTCTGGCCCTTCATCTTGGCGGCCAGCGCCATGCCCAGCGCGGCCGAGATGCTGGTGGACGAGTGGGCAGTGCCGAAGGTGTCGTACTCGCTCTCGTCGCGGCGCGGAAACCCGCTGATGCCGCCGAGCTGGCGCAGCGTGTGCATGCGGTCGCGACGACCGGTCAGGATCTTGTGCGGGTAGGTCTGGTGGCCCACGTCCCAGACGAGGCGGTCTTCGGGCGTGTTGAAGACGTAGTGCAGCGCCACCGTGAGTTCCACCGTGCCCAGGTTGGAGCTGAGGTGCCCACCGGTTTTCGAGACGCTCTGCAGCACATGGTCGCGCAGTTCGTCGGCCAGGGGGCGCAGCTGCGCACGCGGGAGGCGCCGCAGGTCGGCCGGAGATTCGATGGTGGACAGCAGGTTGCTCATGGGGCAGGTGTTTCGCAGAAGGGCGACTGTTCCGGGTTCAGGAGGCGCGGCGACCGACCCAGTCGGCCAGGGCATGCAGGGTGTCGGTGTGGGCCAGGCCGCTGGCGGACAGCGCGCGGTGCGCCTGGTCCAGCACCTCGTCGGCGTAGGCCTGGGCAGCCTCCAGCCCCATGAGCGACACAAAGGTGGGCTTGTCGGCGGCGGCGTCCTTGCCCGCGGTCTTGCCCAGTGTGGCGGAGTCGGTGGTGACGTCCAGGATGTCGTCGACCACCTGGAAGGCCAGGCCGATGCACGAACCGTAGATGGACAACTGCCGCAGCACAGCGGGGTCCAGGGCAGCGGTGGACGCGCCCATCATCACGCTGGCCTGCAGCAGCGCCCCGGTCTTGAGGCGGTGCATGCCCTCCAGGGCTGTCTGGTCCAGCGCCACGCCGACGCTCGCCAGATCGACGGCCTGCCCGCCCGCCATGCCGCAAGCGCCGGCCGCGACGGCCAGCTGGCGGCACAAGCGGGCCGACAGCGCGGCGGGCATCGACCCGTCGTCGGGCACCAGCAGTTCGAACGCCAGGGCCTGCAGCGCGTCACCGGCCAACAGAGCCTGGGCCTCGCCGAACTTCACGTGAACCGTGGGTTTGCCCCGTCGCAGCACGTCGTTGTCCATGCAGGGCATGTCGTCGTGCACCAGCGAATAGGCATGAATGAGTTCCAACGCACAGGCCGCCCGCATGGCCACCGCAGGCTCGCCTTGCGCGGCCTCGCAAGCCGCCAGCACCAGCAGCGGGCGCAGGCGCTTGCCACCGTCCAGCACCGCATAGCGCATGGCCAGCCCCAGTCCCGCCGGCGCACCGGCCGGCACCCAGTCCGACAGGGCTTGCTCCACAAGCTCCTGCTGGCGCACCCGCCAGGCCACGAACGCGGCGCTGTCCGACAGGCTGGCGCTCATTGGCCGTCCCAGGGTTTGGGCTCGCCGTTTTCGAGCACCTGAATCTGCTGCTCCACCGCCTCCAGCCGGGCACGGCAGTACGCGAGCAACTCCGCTCCCCGCTGGTAGCGTCCCAGCAACTGGTCCAGCGGCAGCTGACCAGCGTCCAGCTGGGCGACCAGCTGCTCCAGCTCCTCCAGCGCGGCCTCGTAACTGGCCGGGGTGGCAGACGCCTCGGCCGAGCGGCTGGATCGGGAGGGCTTTGAGGGGGTCGGAGAGGTCATTCGCTGAGGTCGGTAACGGGCGGCTGACACCCGACGCACACCCTGCAGGAGGCAGGGCCAGCGCGCGATTTTATCCTTCGGCCGGGGCATTCTGCAGCCCTCGCATGGCACCGGAGGCCCCGGGGTACAATCCCGCCTCTTTTTTGTTCAACTGACGGGCCTTGCACGCCCGGAGGGACGCAGCACTTCACCCATCCCGCGCAGATCGTTCACTCGTTCAGGCGCTTCACCCTGCCCCTTCATAGGGGGAGTCTTTAGGTCAGGACCACCATGTCTGATTTGAGTCTTCAATTGCAGCAGGCCGCAAGCCAATTGCCGGTTTCCAGCTACTTCGACGAGGCATTGTTCCGCAGGGAACTTGAAACGATCTTTCAGCGCGGGCCCCGCTATGTGGGGCATGCCAACGCGGTTCCGGAGCCGGGCGATTACTTCGCCCTCCCGCAGGAAGGGGAAGGCCGGGCGCTGGTGCGCACTGCCCACGGCGTCGAACTCGTATCCAACATCTGCCGCCACCGCCAGGCGGTGATGCTCAAGGGTCGAGGCAACCTGGGTCAGAACGCCAAGGGTCACAGCGGCGGCCACATTGTTTGCCCGCTGCACCGCTGGACCTACAGCGGCGGCCAGTCCGCCAACAGCGCGCTCGGGACGCTGCTGGGCGCACCGCACTTCTCGCACGACCCCTGCGCCGACCTCAAGCGCTACCCGCTGCGCGAATGGAACGGCCTGCTGTTCGAGGACAACGGCCGCGACATTGCCGCCGACCTCGACGGAATGGGACCCGCGTCCACGCTCAGCTTCGAGGGCATGGTGCTGGGCCACGTGGAGCTGCACACCTGCCACTACAACTGGAAGACCTTCATCGAGGTTTACCTGGAGGATTACCACGTCGTGCCCTTCCACCCCGGCCTGGGCAACTTCGTGACCTGCGACGACCTGCAGTGGGAATTCAAGCCCGAGTACTCGGTGCAGACCGTGGGCATCCAGAACCTGCTCAAGTCCGGCAGCGCCACCTACCAGAAGTGGCACGAGGTGCTGATGAAGTACCGCAACGGCGAACTGCCCGCCCAGGGCGCGGTCTGGCTGACCTACTACCCGCACATCATGGTCGAGTGGTACCCGCACGTACTTACCGTCTCGACCCTGCACCCCATCAGCGCGGACAGGACGCTGAACATGGTGGAGTTTTACTACCCCGAAGAAATCGCCGCCTTCGAACCGGAGTTCATGGAGGCGCAGCGCGCGGCCTACATGGAGACCTGCATCGAGGACGACGAGATTGCCGAGCGCATGGACGCGGGCCGCAAGGCGCTGTTCGAGCGCGGTGACAACGAGGTCGGCCCCTACCAGAGCCCGATGGAAGACGGCATGCAGCACTTCCACGAGTGGTACCGCGGCCGCCTGGGCGATGCACTGAAGGGCTGAGACTGCATGCAGGCCCTCTGGATGCTGCTGGCATCCCTGTTTTTCGCCAGCATGGGGGTCTGCATCAAGTTCGCATCCGCACACTTCAACAGCTTCGAAATCGTCACCTACCGCGGCCTGGTGGGGGTCGTGTTCCTGTACGGGTTCACGCGGTTCAGCGGCGTCTCGCTGCGCACCGCGGTGCCCATGATGCACGCCTGGCGCAGCGTGGTGGGCACCATCTCGCTGACCGCCTGGTTCTACGCCATCGCCGTGCTGCCGCTGGCCACCGCGATGACGCTCAACTACATGAGCAGCGTCTGGATCGCGACCTTCCTGCTGGGAGGCGCCCTGCTCACCCAGGGCCGCAATGCCCCGGTCCGGCAGCAGGCGCCGCTGTTCCTGACCGTGCTGGCGGGCTTCGGTGGCGTGGGGATGATGCTGCGCCCCACCCTGGCTCCCGACCAGATGCTGGGCGCGCTGGTCGGCCTGATGTCCGGCATCTTCGCCGCCTTTGCCTACCTGCAGGTCTCGGCGCTGAGCCGCGCGGGCGAGCCCGAGAGCCGCACGGTGTTTTATTTCTCCATCGGCGCCGTGATCGCCGGGCTGATCGGCATGCTGTTCGTCGGTGCCACGCCCTGGACCTGGCCCGCCGCCCTGTGGCTGCTGCCCATCGGGCTGCTGGCGCTGGGCGGCCAGCTGTGCATGACCCGCGCCTACGCCAGCGGTGCCACCATGGTGGTGGCGAACCTGCAGTACTCGGGCATCGTCTTCGCAGGCATCTTCGGCCTGACGGTGTTTGGCGACAGGCTCCCCCTGATCGGCTGGGCCGGGATGGCCCTGATCATCGCCAGCGGCATCGCGGCCACGGTGCTGCGCGCGCGCGCCGTGCCCCACGCACCGGCTGAAGAGCACTGATTCCGTGCACGCCTGCACACCGCGTGCGGGCCTATAGGACTTTGGTGTGATCGTCAGCGGCACCGCTCTGCCGGAGAATCGACCGCATGTACACCACGCTCATTTCCGCCGCGCAGCTGCGGCAACTCCTGGACGACCACCAGCCGGTGCTGGTGATGGACTGCAGTTTCGACCTGACGAACCCCGCCGCCGGGCGCCAGCAGTTCGAAGCGGCCCACATCCCGGGCGCGGTGCATGTGGACCTGGACGAGCACCTGAGCGAGAAGACCGCACCCGACCGCGCCAGCGGAGGGAGGCACCCCCTGCCCTCCCGCGAGGCCTTTGCCAGGCGCCTGCGGGCCCTGGGTCTGAACCCAGGGCAACAGGTGGTGGCGATGGACCGGCAGGGCGCGAACTACTGCGGCCGGCTCTGGTGGATGCTCAAGTGGTGCGGCCACGAGGCCGTGGCGGTGCTCGACGGCGGTCTGGCCGCCTGGCAGGCGACCGGCGCAGCCGTGGCCCAGGGCACGTCGCCCGTGCCCGCGGCCGGCCGTTTCGAACTGCAACCCTCCCTGGCCCGGACGCGGGATGCGCAGGTCATTGCCCGGAGCCTGGGCCAGCCCGACCAGGTGCTGGTCGATGCGCGCGCGGCGGCCCGATTCCGGGGCGAGATCGAACCGCTGGACCCGGTGGCGGGCCACATCCCCGGGGCACTCAACCGCCCGTTCACCGACAACATCGGGCCGGACGGCCGCTTCAAGCCGGCCGCCGAGCTGCGGGCCGATTTCGAGCGCCTGCTGGCCGGGCGCGATCCGGCCGCGGTGGTGCACCACTGCGGCAGTGGGGTGAGTGCCATCCCCAACCTGCTGGCCATGGAGATCGCCGGTCTCGGACGCACGGCCTTGTTCCCGGGCAGCTGGAGCGAGTGGTGCAACACGCCGGGCCTGCCCTGCGCCCGCAGTCAAGTTCCCGGCTGATGGGCCGATAGGTCTGACACGTGCCATTGCGCCCATCGACGACTGCCGCCCCTCCCGACGTGTCCAGCCAGCCCCCCGAACCTTCTTCCAGTCCCCTGCGGACCGTAGGCCTGCTGGTGACCGGCTCCGCCACGGTCCTCACCCCCCTGGTGTACTGGAGCAGCAGCAACCTGCTGGACGCCGCGGTGGCGGCCGTCGTGGCGGTCCTGGGCGCGCTGTTCCTCTTCATGCTGCGCCGGGGCCGCACGCGCTACGCCGTGCACTTCCTGGTGTACGGCGTGATGACCGCCTCCAGCATGGAGTTGCTGGCCTTCGGATCGGTCCGGGCGGCCGGCGGGTTCATGATGGTGGCGGCGGTGGCAGGCGCCGGCATCTTCCTCGGCCGCAAGCCGCTCATCGGGGCGGTGATCTATGGGGTGGTGTCACTGGGTGTGCTTACAGCGGCCGAGCAGCGCGGCTGGCTGATCGAGCCCAACCACGAGGTGGGCCTCAAGGTGTGGCTGACCCATTCCGCCGTGTTGGTGGTCGTGGCCATCATGGTGTTCTACAGCCGCACCAAGGCCCAGGTGGCGCTGGAGCTGCAGCAGGCCGAACTGGAACGCCGCATCCGCAGCGAACAGGAGCGGGACCAGAGCCTGGAGCGCTTCACGCGCATCTTTCGCAACAGCCCCAGTCCGATGATTGCCCAGTCGGCCCGCAACGGCCTCATCCTGGACGTCAACCCGGCCTTCGAACGCTGCTACGGGCGCACCCGCGAGGACGTGCTCGGGTGCACCGACGAGATGCTCTGGGCCGAACCGGAGCAGCGCACCCGCTACCTGGAACAGCTGTTCACCCACCGCCGGGCCGACCGCACCCACGTCAAAGGACTGCGGGCCGACGGCAGCCACTTCGATGCCCTGATCTCCAGCGAAATGGGCGACGACCCGCAGGACCGTCTGGTGATCACCATCGTCACCGACATCACCGAGCAGAACACCACCATCGAGCGCCTGCGTCGCTCGGAGGAACGCTTTGCCAAGGCCTTCAACTTCAGCCCGATGAACCTCTCGATCACGCGCCTGTCGGACGGGCTGATCCTGGAGGTCAACCGGGCGGGCGTCATTTCAGACGGCATGGGTGTCGACGTCCTGCGCGGCCGGACCACGCTGGAAACTGGCGCCTGGCTCACACCGGCCCACCGGCAGGCCTACATCGACCGGCTCAAGCGCGACGGACGGGTGCTGGCCTACGAGAGCCAGATGCGCAGCCGGGATGGCAAGCCGGTGGACGTGCGGCTGTGGGCGGTGCTGATCGACATCGAAGGCGAGGAATGCATCCTCTCGTCCACGGTGAACGTTTCCGAGGAAAAACGGCGCGAGGCCCTGCTGCTGAGTGTGGCGCAGGGCATGACGGGGGAAACGGGCGAGGCCTTTTTCACCGCGCTTGCGCGCCACGCCGCCCCCGCCCTGAAAGCCGACCTGGTGATGGTCAGCGAGCGCTTGTCCGAGCAGCAGGTGCAGACGCTGGCGGCCTCCAAGGACGGCGCCCTGATGCCCAACTTCGTGTTCGACCCCCAGGGCACACCTTGCGGCGAGGCGCTCGTCAACAGCGGGCTCTGCGTCTACGAGCAGGGTATGGCCCACGCCTATCCCGCCATGTCGTCGGTGACCGGTGTGCCGGCCAGCGCCTACATCGGCCAGAGCCTGCGCGACCAGGACGGCACCGCGATCGGCCTGCTCTCGGCCATGTGGCGCCAGCCCATCACGCTCACCGCCGAGATGCGCGCGCTGATGTCGATCTTCGCGAGCCGGGCCACGGCCGAACTGATGCGACTGCGGCGCGAGCGCGAGATCCAGCAACTCAACGCCACGCTGGAGCAGCGGGTGCAGTCGCGCACCGCCGAGCTGCAGAAGCTCAACGCGGAACTCGATTCTTTCGCCTACTCGGTCTCGCACGACCTGAAGTCGCCGCTGCGCGCCATCGACGGCTTCACCAGCCTGCTGAGCGAACAGCTTCACGGGCGGCTGAGCGTCGACGAGGAACAGCTGCTGGACCGCGTGCTGGTGTCGACCCACCGCATGAGCACCCTGATCGCCGACCTGCTGGCGCTGGCCCGCGTGAGCCAGGGAGAGATGACGCCGGGCATGGCCAACCTGAGCGAGATCGCCGAACAGGTGATGAAGGCGGAACAGGCCAAGCACCCGGACAGGCCGCTGGCGTGGCGCATCGAGCCGGGCCTGGTCAGTGTCTGTGACGCCCGGCTGGCACGCATCGCGCTGGAGAACTTGCTGGGCAACGCGGTCAAATACACCCGCAACCAGTCACAGCCGCTGATCGAGATGGGCCGGTACCGGGACGGCGACCCGGCCCGCACCACCTTCTTCGTGCGGGACAACGGCGTCGGCTTCAACATGGCCTACGCCGAGAAGCTGTTCAAGCCGTTCCAGCGCCTGCACGGCCCCAGCGAGTTCGAAGGCACCGGAATCGGCCTGGCCACGGTGCGCCGCATCGTGGACCGGCATGGCGGCCACATCCAGGGCGTCGGGCGGCCTGGCGAGGGCGCCGAGTTCCGGTTTTCCCTGACACCCGCCACCGTCTCACGATGAGCACACCTCCCTTCCCGCCCGCCGCCGTGGCAAGCGACCAGCCGATCAATCTGCAGCGGTACCAGGAGCGCTCCCTGCTGGCGCTGCTGCTGTGCATCGGGGTCGCCGGTCCGCTGGTGGTGTTCGGCGTCTATCTGCGGGACGGCCTGGTGGCACTCACCTGGGTGGCCGTGGGCCTTTCGCTCACCGACTACCTGCTGCTGGCCCTGTACGCCACGCGCCTGCGCCCGACGGTGGCGCCGCTGCTGGTGTACGCGCTGATCTTCACCTCGGGCGCTGCCATCGTGGCCCACGGCACGGTGCGCAGCATGGCCACGCTGGTCATGATCGCCGCCGTGGTCGGAGCGGGTGTCTTTCTCTCCCGCCGGAACATGGTGATCGCCGGCGCGCTGGGCATCACCATCCTGGGGGTGCTGAACATCGCCGAGAACCGGCACCTGATGCCGACGCCCGAGACACGCACCGGCTGGGCGGTGTGGATCGCGCAGACCGCCATCCTGATCAGCCTGATGATCACGGTCAATCTCGGTCGGCGGCGCATGCTGGACGCCTACCGCAGCCAGAACCTGGCGCTGGAGCACAGCCGCGAAGTCGAGCGCCTGCTGCGCCTGAGCCAGGGCCGGTTCCAGGCGCTCTTCCGCGGCACGCCGGCCGCCTGCCTGGTGCAGTCGCTGGACACGCTGGACGTGATCGACATCAACCAGGCCTTCCAGTCGCTGTTCGGGTACACGCATGAAGAGCTGGCGGGGCGCGCTCCGCCGCGGCTGTGGGCCCACGACGCGGAGCAGAACGAGTTCCGCCGGCTGATCGACACCCAGGGCCGGGTGACGGGCCTGCGCGGACTGGCTCAGTGCAAGGACGGGAGCGCCTTCCCGGCCATGGTCCATGCGGAGGTCACCCAGAGCGCCACCGAACGGCTGTTGATCGCGGTGGTGTCCGACCTGTCGGCCGACGTGGCCTCGCGCCGCGAACTGGAGATATCGCGCGAGCGTTTCTCCAAGGCGTTCAACTTCAGCCCCCTGGGCATGACCATCACCCGCCTGAGCGACGGCCACTTCGTCGAGGTGAACCCCGCCAACGAGCGGGTGCTGGGTTGGACGAAGGACGACTTCACGGGCAAGACCTCCATGGAGGTGGGCGTCTGGGTCTCCGAGGCCGATCGCAACCACTATGTGGGCACCCTCCGGCGCGACGGCCGGCTGCAGGGCTACGAGACCCGGATGAGGGCCAAGACGGGCGCCATCGTCCCGGTGCGGGTGTGGGCGGAGATCATCGAGATCGACAACGAGGCCTGTGCCCTCTCCTTCACCCTGAACGTGGACGAGGAAAAGCGGCGCGAGGCCATGCTGCTGAACGTGGCCGAGGGCGTCTCGGGCGACACGGGCGAGGCCTTCTTCCGCTCGCTGGTGGAGCACCTGGCCGACGCCATCGGTGCCGACGGCGTGATGGTGGGCGAGGTGGACTCCCACCGGCAGATACACACCCTCGCCCTGGTCTGGGACGGCCAGTTGCAACCCAACGGCACCCATGCCCTGCAACACACCCTTTGCGAGCAGGCCTTGCTGCAGCCCGGGCCGTTCCGCTTCGAAAGCCCCAGCGCCGCCAGCCTGCCCCTGATTGCGCCCTATTCGGAGTTCGAACTGCACGCCTTCCTGGGCCTGCCTCTGCGCGACGAAGACGGCACCGCCGTGGGCCTGCTGACCGCCGTCTGGCGCCAGCCGCCACCCCAGAACGCCCACCTGGACGCCCTGCTGACCATCTTTGCCAGCCGATGCAATGCCGAGCTGCAGCGGCTGCGCCGCGACCGCGAGATCCAGAAGTTGCACGACACGCTGGAGCAGCGCGTGGCGGCGCGCACGGCCCAGCTGCAGTACCTCAACCGCGAGCTCGACTCGTTCGCCTACTCCGTCTCGCACGACCTGAAGTCGCCACTGCGCTCCATCGACGGCTTCAGCCACCTGCTGCGCGAGCAGATGCTCGGGCGCATGACGGCGGACGACCTGGACCTGTTCGAGCGCATCGAGGCCTCGGTGCAGCGAATGAACAGCCTGATCACCGATCTGCTGGCACTCGCGCGCGTGAGCCAGGGCACCCTGCAGCGCATGAACACCAACCTCAGCGAGCTGGCGCAGGACGTGATCCGCCAGGAGCGCCACCGCGACCCGACGCGCCAGGTCGAGGTGGAAATCGAGGACGGGCTGTACGCCGACTGCGACCCGCGCATGGCGCAGATCGTGCTGGAGAACCTGCTGGGCAACGCCTGGAAATACACCCACCAGACCGCACAGGCCCGCATCAGCCTCACGCGCGCCGAGCACGCCGGGCCCGGACCGGGGCCGGCGGCGTTCTGCATCCGCGACAACGGCGCGGGCTTTGACATGGCGCGCGCGGAGCGCCTGTTCAAGGCCTTCAACCGGCTGCACAGCAGCAGCGAGTTCGAAGGCTCCGGCATCGGGCTGGCCACGGTGCGGCGCATCCTGGAGCGCCACGGCGGTCACATCTGGGGCGAAGGTGCCGTGGGCCAGGGCGCCCGCTTCGAATTCTCTTTCGGCAGCGACACGATCATCTGAAACCGCCGCCTCGGCTCAGTGGCCGTGCGCCATGCCGCTGACCAGCGTCACCAGGGCAATGCCCGCCAGCAGCCAGCCGATCTGCGCCACGGTCTCGCGCAGGCCCAGCCGCTTCTGCAGCTGGGGAATCAGGTCGGCCAGCGCCACATAGACAAAACTGCTGGAGGCCGCCACCAGGAAATACGGCAGCCAGTCTTCGAGCTGGCCCAGCAGCACGAAGCCCACCAGCCCGCCCAGCGCCGTCACTGTGCCCGCCAGCGACACCTTGACCAGGGCGGCGCGGCGCGTGCCCGAGGTCTGCTGCAGCACCACCAGATCGCCCATGTGGTGCGGCACCTCGTGGGCCAGCACGGCCAGCGCGGTCACCACGCCCAGCCGAAGGTCGGCCACGAACGCGGATGCGATCAGGATGCCGTCGCCGAAGGCGTGCACGCTGTCGCCGGCCAGCACCGTCCAGCCACCCGAGTGGGCACCTGGCGCGTGATGGTGGGCATGGTCGTGGCCATGGGCGGGTGCATGCCCGTGGCCGTGTCCGTGGTGCTCTTCGCCGTGGTGGTGTTCATGGCCGTGGTGCCACAGCTCGGCCTTGTCCAGCAGGAAGAAGAACACCAGACCACCCAGCAGCAGGGCAAACAGCTCGTGCGCGCCCGCCTGGCTCTCGAAGGCCTCGGGCAACAGGTGCATGAAGGCCGTGGCCAGCAGCGCGCCAGCGGCCAGGCTCAGCATGTGCTGGGTGAACCGCGCCAGCACCCCCATGCCCAGGGCCGCGGCCAGCCACACGCTGCCCACACCCGCCGCCACGGTGCCCAACAGGATCGCAATCAGGGTCATGAAACGTCTTCAACCAAAAGAAAGGGCCGCACAGGCGGCCCGGGGGATGGGTCTGCAGCGGGCGTCAGGCCACGCCGTGCTGCTGGAACCAGGCCAGCGCCCGCTTCCAGCCGTCCTCGGCCGGCTCCTTGCGGAAGCTGGGCCGGTAATCGGCGTGGAAGGCGTGCGGCGCGTCCGGGTACACCACAAAGCTCGATGCCCTGGCCGCCGCGTTGCCGGCCGCCAGAGCGGCTTTCATCTTATCAACCGTGTCAAGCGGAATGCCGGTGTCGGCCGCGCCGTAGAGCCCCAGCACCGGGCCGTGCAGGCCGGCGGCCACATCCACCGGATGCTTGGGGTTGAGCTCGCTGGCCTGGCCCACCAGGCGGCCGTACCAGGCCACGCCGGCCTTCACCGCCGGGTTGTGCGCCGCATACAGCCAGACCTGGCGTCCGCCCCAGCAGAAGCCGGTCACACCGAGCTTCTTCGCGTCGCCGCCGTTGGCCGCGGCCCACTTCACCGTCGCGTCCAGATCGGCCATCACCTGGGCGTCGGGCACCTTGGAGATCACCTCGGCGATCAGCTTGGCCATCTCGCCATAGCTCTGCGCATCGCCCTGGCGCACGAACAGTTCGGGCGCGATGGCCAGGCAGCCCGCCTTGGCGAAGCGGCGTGCGGTGTCGGCGATGTACTCGTGCACACCAAAGATCTCGGACAGCACCAGCACCACCGGCAGACCGGTCTTGCCCGCGGGCGCGGCGCGGTAGGCCGGCATCTTGAAGCCGTTCACGTCGATCATCACCTCGCCCGCGGTCAGCCCGTCGGCCGGCGTCTTGATGGCCGTCTGCGCCATCACCGGCAGCACAGAGGCGGCGTAGCCCACACCCAGGGCGGCCTTGAGCGCGGTTCGGCGCGTGGCGCCGGCTTCGGTGGACTGGCCGGGCAGCAAGGCCGACAGATCCTGGGTCTGGCTCTCATTGAGCATGGTTCATCTCCTGTGATGGGGAAAACACGCCTGACCGGAAAACCGCTCCAAAGTTCAGTGCGCCTGTTCCCAGTTCGGTCCCACACCCACCTCCGCCAGCAGCGGCACCTTGAGCTCGGCCACACCCGCCATCAGGCGCGGAATCTCGCTGCGCAGCCAGTCCAGTTCGGCCTCGGGCACCTCGAACACCAGTTCGTCGTGCACCTGCATGATCATCTTCGTGCCCTTGCCCTGCTCGTCCAGCGCCTTCTGCACCGCCACCATGGCCAGCTTGATCAGGTCGGCCGCCGTGCCCTGCATGGGGGCGTTGATGGCCTGGCGCTCCAGCGCCGCCAGCTTGGCGCCCTTGGCGTTCCTGATGTCCGGCAGCACCAGCTTGCGGCCGAACACGGTCTCCACATAGCCCTGTTCCTTGGCCCTGGTGCGGGTGTCGTCCATATACTGCTTGACGCCGGCAAAGCGCGCGAAATAGCGGTCGATGTAGGTCTTGGCGGCCGTGTTGTCGATGCCCAGCGACTTGGCCAGGCCGAAGGTGCCCATGCCGTAGATGAGGCCGAAGTTGATGGTCTTGGCGTAGCGGCGCTGCTCGCTGCTGACCTCGGCCGGCGTGATGCCGAACACCTCGGCCGCGGTGGCACGGTGCACGTCGTGACCCTCGTGGAAGGCGCGCAGCAGGGCCGCGTCGTCGCTCAGGTGGGCCATGATGCGCAGCTCGATCTGCGAGTAGTCGGCGCTGGCGATCACATGGCCCGGCGCAGCCACGAAGGCCTCGCGCACCTTGCGGCCCTCGGCCGTGCGGATGGGGATGTTCTGCAGGTTGGGGTCGTTGCTCGACAACCGCCCCGTCACCGCCACCGCCTGTGCGTAGTGGGTGTGCACACGGCCGGTGCGCGGCAGCGCCAGCTGCGCCAGCTTGTCGGTGTAGGTGCCCTTGAGCTTGATGAGGCTGCGGTGCTCCAGGATCTTGGCCGGCAGCGGGTAGTCCTCGGCCAGCTTCTCCAGCACCTCTTCGTCGGTGCTTCGGGCACCGGTGGCGGTCTTCTTGATGACCGGCAGGCCCAGCTTGTCGAAGAAGATTTCGCCCAGCTGCTTGGGGCTGCTGAGGTTGAACGGCTGTCCGGCGATGGCGTAGGCCTCCTGCTCCAGCGCGAAGATGCGCTGGCCCAGTTCGTGGCTCTGTTTTGCGAGCATGGGCGCGTCGATCAGCACGCCGTTGCGTTCGATGCGGTAGAGCGTCTCGCTGCTGGCGATCTCGAGTTCGTAGATGAACTTCAGCTTCGCGTCGGCCTCGATCTGCGGCCACAGCGCGCGGTGCACGTCCAGCGTCTGGTCGCTGTCTTCGCACGAGTATTCGGCTGCTTTGGGCACGTCCACCTGCGCAAACGGGATCTGGTGCGCGCCCTTGCCGCACAGGTCTTCGTAGCTGATGCCGCTGCGGCCCAGGTGGCGCTCGGCCAGACTGGCCAAGCCGTGTGGCTTGTGCACCTCAAGCACGTAGCTCTGCAGCATGGTGTCGTGCGCGTAGCCCTGCACCTCGATGCCGTGGTTGGCGAACACGTGGCGGTCGTACTTGATGTGCTGCCCGAGCTTGTGCTTCGCCGGGTTCTCCAGCCAGGGCCTGAGTTTGGCCAGCACCTCGTCCAGCGGCAGTTGCTCGGGCGCGTCCGGGCCCTGGTGTTTGAGCGGGATGTAGGCGGCTTCGCCCGGCGTCACGCTGAAGCTGATGCCCACGATCTGCGCCACCATCTCATCGAGCGAGTTGGTTTCGGTGTCGATGGCCACCAGTTCGGCCGCCCCGATCTTCGCCATCCAGCGGTCGAAGGCGTCCCAGGTGAGAACGGTGTCGTAGGCCAGGTTCGAGGCCCGCGCAGTGTCGGCCGCCGGCTCGGAGAACAGGTCGTTGGTGGCGCCGGGCACCGGCGCAGCCACAGGGGCCGCCACCTCGCCGCCGCCCAGCGCCTTGGCCAGGCCTTTGAAGCCATAGGTTTCGTAGAACGCGCGCAACGGCTCCCTCTGCGGTTCGCCCAGGCGCACCGCGTCCAGCGCCGGCAGGCCGGGCACCCAGCCGTCCAGGTCGCAGTCGGTCTTGATGGTCAGCAGCTGGCGGCCTGTGGGCAGCCAGTCCAGCGCCTGGCGCAGGTTCTCGCCCACAGCCCCCTTCACCTGGTCGGCCTGCGCGATCAGGTTGTCGATGGAACCGTACTCCTGCAGCAGCTTGACCGCCGTCTTGGGACCGACCTTGTTCACCCCGGGCACGTTGTCGATCGCATCGCCCACCAGCATCTGGTAGTCCAGCATCAGGCGCGCGGGCACGCCGAACTCGGCCTCCACCCCAGCCAGGTCGCGCACCTTGCCGCTCATGGTGTCGACGATGGTGATGTGCTCGTTCACGAGCTGGGCCAGGTCTTTGTCGCCGCTGCTGATCAGCACCTCGATGCCTTGGTGGGCCGCCGCCACGGCGAGTGTGCCGATCACGTCGTCGGCCTCCACGCCCGGCACGTCCAGCACCGGCCAGCCGCTGAGGCGCACCACCTCGTGGATCGGTGCGATCTGGCTGCGCAGGTCGTCCGGCATGGGGCTGCGCTGGGCCTTGTACTCGGGGTAGAGGGCGTCGCGGAAGGTCGGGCCCTTGGCATCGAATACGCAGGCCGCGTAGGTCGACGGGTAGTCGTTCAGCAGCTTCTGCATCATGTTGATGATGATGCGGATGGCGCCGGTCTTCTGCACCGTGCCGTCGGGCAGGGTGGTGCTCATGGCATCGCCTCCGGCGAAAAAGGCGCGGTAGAGGTAGCTGGAGCCGTCGACCAGCAGCAGGCGCGGGGTGGTTTGTTCGGACATGGGGCGATTGTCGGGGATGCCCGGGGACGGCGCGGGCGCTCCGTGCCTACAATGCGGCATGCGCGCCCCATCCCTGCTCCGTCCCCTCCCGCTGGCCCTGGCCCTGGCCGCGTCCCTGCCTGCCTGGGCCCAGACGGGCACGCCCGCGCCCACCCCGGTCGAACAGCCCCGGCTGCCCGCGGGTGAAGCCCAGGTGATCGAGCGCATCACCCACGAAGACGCCGGTTCCCGCATCGACGAGGTGCGCATCGGCGGCCAGACCCGCAGCATCGACGTGCAGCCCAAGAACGGCTCCCCGGCCTACGAGATCGCCCCCCAGCGCGGTGCAGAGCTGCCCACCGAAGGCCAGGGAAGCAGCGGCCGCAGCCGCTGGCGCCTTCTGAGCTTCTGATCCTTTCCCCGTTTCCATGGCCGTTTACACCGAAGTCCCACCGGACGAAGCCGCTGCGCTGCTGCGCGAACTCCAACTGGGTGAGCTCACCGCCTTGCGCGGCATCCAGGGAGGCATCGAAAACACCAATTATTTCGCCACCACGGTGGTGGACG
Source organism: Hydrogenophaga pseudoflava (assembly GCF_031020795.1). Taxonomy (GTDB): domain Bacteria; phylum Pseudomonadota; class Gammaproteobacteria; order Burkholderiales; family Burkholderiaceae_C; genus Hydrogenophaga; species Hydrogenophaga pseudoflava_A. The sequence continues at coordinate 140,703 of NZ_JAVHJP010000002.1, read as the reverse complement.
GCGTCGAGACCGAGCACGTGCTCACGGTGTTCGAGCGCCTGGGCTTCGAGCAACTGCCCTACTACCTGCGCCTGATGAAACACCTGGCGCTCAAGGGCATTCCGGTGCCCGAACCCGCAGCCAATGCCCAGGGCGAGATCCTCCACCGGTTGCAGGGCAAGCCCGCGGCCGTGGTCAACAAGCTGGCCGGGCACAGCGAGCTGCGCCCTTCGGTGGTGCACTGCGAAGCCGTGGGCGCCATGCTCGCACGCATGCACCTGGCGGGTCAGGACTTCGGCATGCAGCAGCCCAACCTGCGCGGTCTGTCCTGGTGGAACGAGACGGTGCCCGTGGTGCTGCCGCACCTGAGCGACGAGCAGGCCGCGCTGATCCGCAGCGAACTGGCCTACCAGAACCACATCGCCGGCCAGCCCGCCTTCAAGGCACTTCCGCAGGGCCCGGTGCACGCCGACCTGTTCCGCGACAACGTGATGTTCGACGGCGACCGTCTCTGCGGCTTCTTCGATTTCTATTTCGCCGGCAACGACTCCTGGCTGTTCGACCTGGCGGTCACGCTCAACGACTGGTGCATCTTCCACGGTGACGAGGCGGCCGACGGCCTGCACGACGAGCGCCGCGCGCACGCCATGCTGGCGGCCTACCAGTCGGTGCGCCCGCTGACGGCCGCCGAGCGCCAGCTGCTGCCTGCCATGCTGCGCGCCGGCGCACTGCGCTTCTGGCTCTCGCGGCTGTGGGACTGGCACCTGCCGCGCGAGGCCGCGATGCTCAAGCCGCACGACCCGGGCCACTTCGAGCGCGTGCTGCGCGAGCGCGTGCGCCAGACCCGCGAACTGGCGGAATCGCTGCGCGGCGCCGCCGGCGTGCCCGCGTGAGCGGCCCCTCGCCCATGAAACTCCGCACCGTGCCCGCGTCCACCGGCCTGCAATGGGTGCGGCTCGGAGTGAAGACCTTTCTGCGGCAACCGCTGGCCATGTCGGGCCTGTTCTTCATGTTCATGGCGTTGGTGTCGGTGCTGGCCCTGGTGCCCTTCCTCGGCACCGCCCTCGCCACCCTGCTGACCCCGGCGGTCAACCTGGGTCTGATGTCGGCCGCCCGCGAGGCCCACGCCGGCCGGTTCCCGATGCCGGTCCACCTGGTCACCGCTTTCCGTGGCGGCCCTGACAAGACCCGCGGCATGCTCACCCTGGGCGGCCTGTATGGCCTAGGCCTGCTGGTGATCCTGCTGCTGGTGGGACTGATGGAAGGCAACCCCGAGGGCGCCGCCAGCATGACCGCCGAGGACGCCATGCGCAGCCTGGTCACCAGCCCCGCGCTGTGGTTCGGACTGCTCGCCATGATGCCGCTGCAGATGCTGTTCTGGCACGCCCCTGCCCTGCTCTTCTGGCACGGTGTGCCACCGGTCAAGAGCCTGTTCTTCAGCCTGATGGCCTGCTGGGCGAACAAGGGTGCGCTGCTGGTGTTCCTGCTGGGCTGGACCGGCCTGTTCGTGGCCTTCAGCGTGGCGCTCAGCCTGGTCAGCGCCCTGCTCGGCGGCGCACAGGCCGCCGGCCTGATCGTCTACCCGGCGGTGCTGTTCATGGCCTCGATGTTCTTCACGTCGATCTGGTTCACCTTCCGCGACAGCTTCGACGCCGAAGACGCCCCGGGCGGGGACTGAACACGCCTGCGCGATCCGCCTTCACGGCACCGTCACCAAGGACCCGCACGATCCGGCTTTCATCCCTTCCTTGAGGAGAAAGCCTTGAATGCACACCCCTTTCGGCGCAGCCTGATCGCCCTGTGCGCAGGCCTGTCGCTGAACCTCTCGGCCTGCGGGGGCGGCGAAGCCGACACCACGCCCCGGGCCGCCCAGCCCCGCTTCCCCGCCATCGACCTGACGCTGGCGCACATCAACGACCACCACTCGCAGCTCGACCCCTTCGTGGACACCGAGCTGCTGATCGACGGCGTGGCCACGCGCGTCGAGCTCGGCGGCTTCCCGCGGGTCACGGCGGCCTTCAGGGCGCATGAAAAGCGCAAGGACGTGATTCGCCTGCACGCGGGTGATGCCATCACCGGTTCGCTCTACCACACGCTGTTCAAGGGCGAGGCCGACGCCGCGCTGATGAACACGGTCTGCTTCGATGCCTTCGCGCTGGGCAACCACGAGTTCGACGACAGCGACGCCGGCCTCAAGGTGTTCCTTGACCACCTGCGCAGCGGTGAGTGCCAGACCCCGGTGCTGGCGGCCAACGTGCAGCCGGCCGTCGGGACGCCGCTGGCGCCGAAGACGGTGAACGACTACATCCAGCCCTTCACCATCAAGACCATCCAGGGTGTGAAGGTGGCCATCATCGGCATCGACATCAAGGGCAAGACCACCAACTCCTCGCGGCCGCTGGCCACCACGGTGTTCGAGGACGAGGTGACGGCCGCCCAGCGCAGCATCGACGCCCTCAAGAAGCGCGGCCTGCGCCACTTCGTGCTGCTGACCCACCAGGGCTACGAGGCCGACCGGGCCATGGCGGCGCAGCTGACCGATGTGGATGCCATCGTCGGCGGGGATTCGCACACCCTCCTGGGCGACTTCCAGCCCTTCGGTCTGGCCAGCTCTGGCGCCTACCCGACCATCGCCACCAACAAGGAAGGGAAAAAGGTCTGCATCGGACAGGCCTGGGAATACAGCAAGGCCATCGGCGAACTGAAGCTCTCGTTCAACCGCAGCGGTGAGGTGAGCGCCTGCGGCGGCCAGGCCTCGCTGCTGATCGGCTCGGGGTTCAAGCGCCGGGACGCCGCCGGCGCGTGGGTGGCGGTGGACGAGACCACCCGCACCCGGTTGCTGGAACGCCTGAAGGGCTCGGTGCTGAAGGTGACCGAGCCCGACGCCGTGGCCGCGACCGTGCTGGCGGGCTATTCGTCGCAGGTGCAGGCCCGCAAGGCCGAGATCATCGGCAGCGCCTCCGAAGCGCTGTGCCTGGTGCGCGTGCCCGGCGAGTCGACCAACCGCTCGGGCGGTGTGGCCGGCTGCGAGAGCGCCAACACCCTGGCCCGTGGCAGCGACGCCGCCCAGGTGGTGGCCGACGCCTTCCTCGCCGGCAGCCTGGCGGCCGACGTGGCGGTGCAGAACGCCGGCGGGGTGCGCATCGCCATCCCGGCCGGTCCGCTGAGCATGAACACCGCCTTCACCCTGCTGCCCTTCACCAACGTGCTGGTGGAGCTGCGGCTGACCGGCCAGCAGCTGGTGGCCGCGCTGGAGGACGCCGTGTCCAACCACCTGGACGCCGCCCAGTCCAGCGGCTCGCACCCGTACGCGGCCGGTCTGCGCTGGGATCTGGACATGAGCCTGCCGCGCGGCAGCCGCTTCGGCAATGTGCAGGTGCGCCACCGCACCACCGGCGCCTGGGGGCCGATCGAGCCGATGCGGCTGTACACCGTGGTGACCAACGACTTCATCGCCAGCGGCCGCGACGGCTACGCCACCTTCGGGGCAGTCTTCGCGACCGGCGCCTACGTCAACAACTACCTGCTCTACACCCAGACCTTCGTCGACCACGTGCGCATGCTGGGCACCGTGACCCGACCGGCGGCGGCGGACTACTCGCACCAGTCGGTGACGACGGCCGCGGGACTGCGCCTGCCCTGACCCGGGCCGGCGGAATCGTCAGAACACCGGCAGCGGCGCCGCCGCCACTTTCTGCTGGTGCCCGCCGCGGTGCAGTTCCATGGCCCGCAGGAACAGCGCCTCCACCTGCAGCGTGATCTGCTGCCAGTCCAGCGGCGCCACCGAAGCGCGGGCCTGCCCGGCGGCCTGGGCCAAGCGGCGGGGCTCCCGCGCGAGCGCCACCGCCGTCTGCACGAAGGCCTGCCGGTCGCCGGCCGGCACCGTCCAGCCGTTGTGGTCCGACCGCACCCACTCGGCCGCGGCCGCACAGGCGCAGGCCAGCACCGGCAGGCCGCTGGCCAGGGCCTCCAGGGTCACGTTGCCGAAGGTCTCGGTGAGGCTGGGAAACAGCAGCAGGTCGGCCGAAGCGTAGCTGCGCGCCAGTTCGGCATGGGTCTGCGAGCCCATGAAGCGCGCCTGCGGACAGCGCCGCTCCAGCGCATCGCGCATCGGCCCGTCGCCCACGAACACCAGGTGCACGCCCGCGTGGACGGCCTGCATGGCTTCGAACGACTCCAGCACCAGGTCGAGGTTTTTCTCGGGCGCGAGCCGCCCGACCACCAGCAGCACCAGGTCGCCGGGGCCGGCGCCCCAGTCGGCCCGCAGCGTGTTGTCGTGCAGGCCGGGGTCGAACAGCCGGGTGTCGACGCCGCGCGCCACCACCTGCAGGCGCTCGAACCCCTGCGACAGCAACTCGGCGCACAGCGCCCGCGTGGGCACCATGGTGCACAGGGTCTGGTTGTGGAACTTGCGCAGGTAGGCCGCGATCGGCCGGCGCAGCCACCCGAGCCCGTAGTGCCGGCTGTAGCTGTGGAAGTTGGTGCGGAAATCGGAGGTGACGGGGATGCGCAGCTGGCGCGCCGCCTTCAGCGCCGACCAGCCCAGCGGCCCTTCGGTGGCGATGTGGACCAGGTCGGGGCGCCGCTGCGACCACGATGCCATCAACGCCTTGCGGCCGGGCAGCCCGAGCTTGAGCTGCGGGTAGCGCGGGATCGGCATGCCGCGCATCAGCTTCTCCTCGAAGCCGGTGTCCTGCGCACCGAGGTCTCCCGTGGCCTGCCGGGGCCGCACCAGCTGCACGGAATGGTTGCGCTCGCACAGGCCCTGCACCAGCCGCGACAGGGTCAGGGCCACGCCGTTGACCTCGGGCGGCCAGGTCTCGGTGACCACCGCCAGGCGCAGCGAGGGGCGAGCGGCGGGAAAGTCCTGCAGCAGGATGTCGAGGGCGTCGGGTGTCGTCATGCGCCGATGGTGAGCGCGCGGCGCAACAGATTCGTGACAGCACGCCCGACTGTGTGACCGGCTGAAGACCACGCCGTGAAGCCCCGATGTTGTCACCGCAATTTCATGCAAGCGCGACACGATGCGCGCACCCCAAAACCCTGCAGGAGCCCGCATGACCGCGTTTTTCGACGCCCTGAAGACCCAGCGCTGGGACGACCACCGCTACTACCACCACAACCGCATCAACCAGACGCTGCACTTCGTCAGCGCACTCAGCTTCGTGGTGGCCTATGGGTGGCTCTTCATCGACCCGGTGGTTTCGGCGCTGATCGGCTGGCTGGTGTCGATGACGACCCGGCAGTCGGGTCACTTCTTCTTCGAACCGCTGGGCTACGACCATGTGAACCAGGTCACCAACGAGTACAAGGAGGAGGTCAAGGTGGGCTACAACCTGCGCCGCAAGCTGGTGCTGATCGCCATCTGGGCCGCGGTGCCGCTGGCGCTGCTGGCCAGCCCCGACTTGCTGGGCCTGATCGAGCCGCACACGGACTGGACGGGCTATGTGCGCGACGTCGGTGCCGCCTGGCTGGCGCTCGGCGTGGCCGGTCTGCTGTTCCGCACGGTGCACCTGTTCTTCCTCCGCGATGTGCAGACCGGCCTGGTGTGGATGACCAAGATCCTCACCGACCCGTTCCACGACATCAGGCTCTACCACCGGGCCCCGCTGCAGCTGCTGCGCGGCGAGCTGTACGACCCCGCACACGGCCGCGCCTGACACGGACCGCGCGGGTGCCGCCCTGTTTGTCAGCCGCCCCGGCGGCGCCCCAGGGCGGTGGCGACCACCTCGCGCAGGATGCTGCGGCGGATGCCCTGGTTGCTCTGCCCCGCCACCGGCGCCCACCAGCCCTGTTCGCGCATGTCGCGCCCGGCGCGCACGAACTTCTCCAGCACGGCGTCGAAGTCGGCGTCGCTGAAGTTCAGGCTGAAGATCAGCCGGCCCGTGCCCACCCAGCTCAGCGCCACACCGTGCCAGCGCAGCAGGTACTGCAGCATCCAGTTGTAGCGCGAAGGCTCGGTGTAGTTCAGGGTCCAGATGCTGTGCAGGTTGGCGGCGCGCATCGGGAGGCCTTCGGATTCCATGGTCTCGTTGAAGCGCCGGGCGCGCGCGTTCCAGCGCTCGTCCTGCCCTTCGTAGAGCGCCATCACCTCGGGCGTCTGCAGCCGTTCCAGGAACACCGACATGCCGCCCATCACGTGAGGGTGCGCGTTGAAGGTGCCGCGCGCCAGGCACAGGTCGGCGGGCCGGTCGGCGCGGAAGCGCTGCATCAGCGCGTGGCGCCCGCAGACCACGCCGACCGGGTAGCCACCGGCCAGCGTCTTGCCGTAGGTGACCATGTCGGCCTTCACGCCGAAGTACGCCTGCGCACCGCCCGGTGCGAGCCGGAAGCCCAGGAACACCTCGTCGAAGATCAGCACGATGCCGCGCTCGGTGCAGACCTCGCGCAGGCGCTGCAGCCAGGCGGTGTAGGCGGCGCGGTCAAAGTGGGCCTGCCGGCCGCTGTCGACCAGGCCCGAGTCGGCCGGCGGCACCCGGTTGGGGTGCAGCGCCTGCAACGGGTTGACGAGCACGCAGGCAATGTCGCGGCGCGTGCGCAGCACCTGCAGGCTGCGTTCGCTCATGTCGGCCAGGGTGTAGGTCTCGCGCGGCGGCAGCGGGTTGCCGGGGCCGGGCTGCACGTCTTCCCACCAGCCGTGGTAGGCGCCCGGGAAGCGCACCAGGTGGCGCTTGCAGGTGTGGAAACGCGCCAGCCGCACCGCCTGCATCACGGCCTCGGTGCCGGACATGTGGAACGACACCTCGTCCATGCCCGAGATCTCACGCAGGCGCTGCACGTTGCCGGCCACGCAGGGGTGGTAGGCGCCGAGCACCAGGCCCAGGTCCTGCACGCGCGCCGCACCTTCGGCCATGCAGGCCTTGTAGAAGTCCACGCCGAACACGTTGACGCCGTAGGAGCCGGTGAGATCGTGAAAACGGTACCCGTCCAGGTCGGTCAGCGTCACGCCGTCGGCCGACTGCACGAAGGCGCCGACCTTGAGCCGCTCGCTCGCGATGGGGCTGAACTGGAAGGGCACGCGGTAGCGGCCGGTGAACTGCAGGTCGGCCAGGCCTTCGCGCGCCTGCGCCGTCATCGCCAGCGTTTTCGGGTGGCGGCGGGCCAGGCCCTCGGCCAGCGCATCGAACGCCGCGCGGCGCCGTGCAACCACCTCGGGCGGTGCGCCGTCGCAGGCAAAGAACCCGGTCTCGTCGTAGGCGTAGCCCGGCAGCCAGCGCGCCAGCCGCTTGGCCATGCGCGAGTGCCCGGCCAGGGAGCGGTGCTTGGCGCGCGAGAGGTCGATCCGGCGCTTGATGAAGGGCGCCGCGAGGGCGAGCGCACCTGCGGGCAGCGCAATTTCCAACAGGGACATGGGTTCGGGCTCCAGTGGGGACGTCGGCCCTGTTTCTATTTCAGCCGCGTGTCATCTCCATGAAGTCCGTCTCCACCCTGCGCCGCATCGCACAACACGAAGACCTCAACTTTTTGCTCACCAACCGCGTGCCCCGCATCGCCCTCACCCACGCCATCGGCTGGTGGAGCCGCATCCGCCACCCCTGGGTGCGCGACCTCTCGCTGGCGGCCTGGAAGGCCTTCAGCGACCTGGACCTGAGCGAAGCAAAAGAGCAGCGCTTCGCCAGCCTGCACGACTGCTTCATCCGCGAACTGCGGCCGGGCGCCCGGCCGGTGGACCCGCGCCCGGAGATCGTGACCAGCCCGAGCGACGGCATCGTCGGCGCCTGCGGCCGCATCGAGACGGTGGACGGCGAGCCCCAGGTGTTCCAGGCCAAGGGCTTCCCCTACCGGCTGGCCGAGCTGCTGGGCGACTCGGTGCACACACGCGGCCTTTGCCGCGAACTGGAAGGCGGCTGCTACGCGACGCTGCGGCTCACGTCGAGCATGTACCACCGCTTTCACGCGCCCTGCGACGCGCGGCTCGAGCACGTCACTTACATCAGCGGCGACACCTGGAACGTCAACCCGATCGCGCTGCAGCGCGTGGAGCGCCTGTTCTGCCGCAACGAACGCGCGGTGCTGCACCTGCGCCAGCCCGATGGCGCACGCCTGCTGCTGGTGCCGGTGGCGGCGATCCTGGTGGCGAGCATGCGCCTGCACGCACTCGATGTGCCGCTGAACCTGCGCTACCGCGGCCCCAACGAACTGTCCTGCGGCATGGACTGCAGCAAGGGCCAGGAGCTGGGCTGGTTCGAGCACGGCTCGACCATCCTGGTGTTTGCGCCGCCGGGCCACACGCTCGCGCCGGGTCTGGCCACCGGCCAGACGGTGCGCATGGGCCAGCCTCTGCTGGTGCGCGAGGGTGGGCGGCGCATTCAAGCGGGCGTCAGGTTTCTTTCACAAAACCGTCATCAAAAGCCGCGGCCCGACCGGTAAGCTCGGTTGAACGGTTGTCTGACACAACGTCCCGACCGAATCCCCAACGTTGGAAGAAAGGCCTCATGTGAAAGCCCTGAAGAAAGCCCGCAAGCTGATCGAAAACGCGCCCGAGTCCACTGAAGCGCGCATCCTGTCGGCCCTGGTCGTCGCACTGGAGTCGGACGCGGCCTACCCGGTCAACGACCTCTACAAGCTGAACTTCGACAACTTCGAACTCGCGCTGGACCTGCTGAAGGAATGGCGCCTGGACCGCTACTACATGAGCAAGGTGCGCCTGCTGGATCTGTCGGTTCAGCTGGGAGAAATGGACAAGGCCGACACAGCCGTTGCCCCGGCGGCCTGAGGTCGCTCGTCTAGCGCCACCAGGGGGACGGCACCCCGCGTTGCCGCACCCGGGCCCGCCACCGCTGCAAGGCCACCCATTCCACCAGACCGCCCGCCAGACCACACACCACCACACCCGCCTGCACGCACCGGCACAGCAGGGTCGGTCGACCGGACCGTCGGGAAGAGGAACTGGAGCGGGCGGTCATGTCTTCTGGCTTTCAGAGGTGGGAGCCCCACGGTAGGGCCGGTCTGTGACAGCCCCGTGTCAAACCTTCCATGAGCACCGCCCCATCACTGCCTGAGTTGCAGACGCTCGAACGGCTGATCGAGCTGGGCGGCCGGCACCTGCAGGCGCGGCCCGTGAGGCAGGTCGGCCTCCCCGGTGGCCCCGGCTTTCCGGTCTGGGCCATCACCATGGGCAACCCCGATCCGCAATGCCCCGGCGTCGGCTACTTCGGCGGCGTGCACGGGCTGGAACGCATCGGCGCCGAGGTGGTGATCGCCTTCCTGCAGAACATCGTCACCCGGCTGTCCTGGGACCGCTCGCTGCACCGCCTGCTGGAAGAGGTGCGGCTGGTGTTCATGCCCATCGTGAACCCCGGCGGCATGTGGGCATCGACCCGCGCCAACCCGCGCGGCGTCGACCTCATGCGCAACGCGCCGGTGCAGGCGCGCGAAAAGGTGCCCTGGCTGATGGGCGGCCAGCGCCTGAGCGCGGGCCTGCCCTGGTACCGCGGCCGCCTGGGCGACCCGCTGGAGACCGAGAGCGCCGCGCTGTGCGAGGTGGTGCAGGCCGAGCTGCTGGCGCGCCCGTTTGCGCTGGCGCTGGACTGCCACTCGGGCTTCGGCATCAGCGACCGCCTCTGGTTTCCCTTTGCCCACACCCGCGAGCCGATGCCCCACCTGGCCGAGGTGCGGGCGCTCAAGACCATCTTCGAGCAGGCCCACCACCACCATCCCTACATCATCGAACCACAGAGCGCCCAGTACCTCACCCACGGAGACCTCTGGGACCACCTCTACCTGCAGGCCTGCACCGACCCCGCGCGCACCTTCCTGCCATTGACGCTGGAGATGGGCTCGTGGCTCTGGGTCAAGAAAAACCCGCGACAGCTGTTCTCGCGCAAGGGCATCTTCAACCCGCTCATCGGCCACCGGCAGCAGCGCGTGCTGCGGCGCCATCTGGCGCTGCTGGACTTTCTGGCGCGCGCCGCCGGCAGCCACGCGCAATGGACCCCCGCGCCTCATGAGCGCGACGGCGCCCACGCGCAGGCGCTGGCCGAATGGTTCTGAAAGGACGGGCACGATGAGCGACTGGGTGTTCCTGCGCGGCCTGACCCGCGAATCGGCGCATTGGGGCGACTTCCCGGCGCGCTTCGAGGCGGCGCTGCCCGGCGCCCGTGTGCACCTGATCGATCTGCCAGGCAACGGCGCGCGCCGGGGTGAGCGCAGTCCGGCCACCGTGGCCGACATCGTCGCCGACGTCCGGGCACAGCGGCACCGGCTGGGCATCGCCGGCCCGGTGCACCTGCTGGCCCTGTCGCTGGGCGCGATGGTGGCCACGCAGTGGCTGCACAGCGCGCCGCAGGACATCGCCTCGTCGGTGCTGGTCAACACCAGCATGCGGCCCTTCAGCCCGCTCCACCACCGGCTGCAGCCGCACAATTTGCCGACCCTGCTGCGGCTGCTGGTCGGTCGCGCGTCGCCGGAGGCGGCAGAGCGGCTGATCTGGCGCATGACCAGCGCCCGCTCCCCGGTGGACGAGGCGGTGCTGGCGGCCTGGGTCGCCGCACGGGTTCTGCGTCCGGTGCAGGCGGCCAACGCGCTGCGCCAGTTGCTGGCCGCAGCGCGCTTCCGGGCGCCTCACGGCGCGCCACCCCGCCCGGTGCTGCTGCTGACCAGCCGCGGGGACCGGCTGGTCCACAGCCGTTGCTCGCAAGCGCTGGCGCGGGCCTGGGGCTGTCCGCTGGCGCAGCACCCGGACGCGGGCCACGACCTGCCGCTGGACGACCCGGACTGGGTGATCGCCCGCGTGCGCGAATGGGTGGCGCACATGAACCCGGCGTGAGGGGCCGTCACGCGGATGACACAAGGCGGGCATAGTCTGCGGCGCTTTGTGTCCATCCCCTCCCCGCCACCATGCCCCTGTTTCGCCTGACGGCCCCGGCCTTCGCCTCCGCACTCACCCTCGCCGCCGCATTCGCCGCCCCTACTCCCGCCCTCGCCGCCCCGCCGACGGGTTCCTTCGCCATGGTCCACCACCTGCCGGTGGACGGTGTGGCCGAGATCATCGCCGCCACCCCCGACGGCCGGACCCTGCTCTACACCAGCGCCGACGCCGGCGCGCTCGGCGTGGTGGACATCAGCGACCCGGCGCGCCCCCTCATCCTGCCGCGCGTGGACGTGCGCCTGGGTGGTGTGGGCGAGCCCACCTCGGTCGCGGTCACCCCCGACGGCCGCCACGCCGTGGTCGCCCTGCGCATGGACGACGACGTGGCCAACGCGCGCCGCGGCTTCCTGCGCATCTACGACGTGCGCAACCCCCAGGCGGTCCGGCACGTGAAAGACGTGAGCGTGGGCATCGGCCCCGACTCGCTGGCCCTGGCCGGCCGCGGCAACACCCTGCGCGCCATCGTCGCCATCGAAGACGAAGAGACCGACGCCAAAGGCGACGCCACGCTGGACGGCCGGCGCCCGGGCCGCATCGACGTGGTTGGCCTGCAAGACCTCTACGGCGGCACCTCCAGCGGCCTGCAGAGCATCGAGCTGGTGGATGCGCTCAAGGCCCTGCCCGGGGCGATCTACCCGCAGGACCCGCAGCCGGAGTTCGTGTCCATTTCGCCGGACGGCCGCATAGCCGCCGTGACCCTGCAGGAGAACAACGCCGTGGCGCTGGTCGATCTGCGCCACCCGCGCCAGGCGCGCCTGCTGCGCGTGCTGCCCGCCGGCACGGTGGAGCGCCGGGGCAACGCCGACCTGCAGCGCGACAAGGAGATCAACTTCAAGGACAGCTTCAGCGGCCGGCGCGAACCCGATGCGGTGACCTGGGTGTCCAAAGAGGTGTTCGCCCTGGCCAACGAAGGCGACGGCAAGAAGGGTGCGGACAACAGCCTGCCCGGCGGCCGCGGCTTCACACTCATGAACACACGCGGCGCCGTGGTGTACGAAACCGGCGAGCGCACCGAGCAGCACGCGGCGCTGTTCGGCCACTACCCGGACCACCGCTCGGCCGCCAAGGGCGTGGAGATCGAAGGCGTCACCAGCGCCCGCTTCGGCGGCCGGCCCCACCTGCTGGTGGGCTCGGAGCGCGGCTCCTTCCTGGAGGTGTACGAGGTCAGCGACCCGAAGCAGCCGCGCTTCGTGCAGTTGCTGCCCACCGGCCTGTCACCCGAAGGCCTCACCACCGTCACGCGCCGCGCCGACGGCCAGCAGCTCGCGGTGACCGCCAACGAGGTCGATGGCTCGATCAACCTCTACCGCTTCCATGCGAACGGCGCACCGGTGGGCGAACCGCAGATTGCTGCGCGCGACGCGGGCATGCCCTGGGGCGCGCTGTCGGGCCTCGCCACCGACGGCAGCCACCTCTATGCCGTGCCCGACAACGCGTTTGCGCAGTCGCGCATCTGGCGCCTGAACATGGCCGAGGCCGCACAGGGCCGGGTGGTGATCGACCAGGTGACGCCGCTCACCGACAACGGCCAGCCGCTGAAAGTGGACCCCGAAGGCATCGCGCGCGTGGCCGACGGTTTCTGGATCGCCTCCGAAGGCGCCACGGTGGACGGCAACGAGCTGATCAAGGTGGACACTGCGGGCGCGGTGCAGCAGCGCATCAAGCTGCCTGCCAGCGTGCAGGCAAAGTTCGCGAACGCCAAGACCGGCACCGGCTACGAGGGCGTGACCGCCAGCGCCGACGGGCAGACGCTCTACATGGCCATCCAGCGCGGCTACGACCTGTCCAGGCCGCGGGCGGCCATCCTCAAGCTGCACCTGCCGACCATGACCTGGACCAGCGCGCTCTACCCCCTGGAACAGCACAGCAAAGATGCGAAGACCTACTGGATGGGCCTGTCGGAAATCCAGCTGACCGAGGATGGCCGCCTGCTGCTGCTCGAACGCGACAAGGGCGGTGGCGAGGGCCGGGCCATCCACGCCGAGGTCAAGCGGGTCTACAGCGTCAACGCGGCCGATGTGGCCGAAGGCGCGGTGCTGAAGAAAACCCTGGTGAAGGACCTGCGCAAGGACTTCCAGTGGTTGCACGAGAAGGCCGAAGGCATGGTGGTCTTCAAGGGCGATCTCTGGGTCGTGAACGACAACGACGGCGCCGGCTGGACCCGGCTGCTCAACGCTGGCAAGCCTTGATGAAAGCCCTGTGACAGCGTTGTTTGCTGCGTGTTTTGTAGCAACCGCGACACACTGTCACGAAGTTTTTATACCCGGCGGTTGCAATGGCGCCACCTGAATGTCTTTTGCATCAGGTGGGCATCCGCCCCACACGTTCCAACGAATCCATCAAGGAAACATCATGAAGAAGAGCCTGATCGCTCTGGCCGTGCTGGCCGCCTCCGGCGCCGCCATGGCCCAATCCTCCGTCACCGTGTACGGCCGTGTCGACCTGTCGGTCGGCAGCCTGAAGGAACTCGACAAGGGCAGCCAGACCAAGCTGTTCAACGGCGGCGACGGTGGCCTGACGACCTCGCGTCTGGGCTTCCGCGGGTCCGAAGACCTCGGCGGCGGCCTCAAGGCCAACTTCAAGATCGAACACCGTTTCAACGCCGACGAAGGCACCTCGCAGGACCCGTTCTGGAAGGGTGAGTCGACCGTGAGCCTGGCCGGTGGCTTCGGTGAAGTCAAGCTGGGCCGCAGCTCCACCATCTACGACGAAGTGCGCGGCGTGGCCATGAGCTCCAACGTGTTCGACTCCGCGTTCACCCCCGCCTCCAACGGCGTCTGGGGCTCGGGCGGCGACTACAGCAGCCGCTTCAACAACAAGATCACCTACGCCCTGCCCAAGCTGGGTGGCGTGTACGGCGGCATCGAGTACGCGCTCGACGAAGACGCCACGGTGGACGCCAACATGCTCGGCGCCAAGATCGGCTACAAGGCCGGCCCGCTGGATGTGGCCCTGGGCCTGCAACAGGAAAAAGGCAAAGACAACGACTACATGCTGATCGCCGCCGCCTACGACCTGGGCGCCGTGAGCCTCTCGGGTGGCTACAACACCCGCCGCGGCGACGACGCCAAGGGCGACGACAACGAGCTGACCGTGGGCCTGAACGTGCCGATGGGCAACGTCAACCTGTCGTTCGGCTTCGCCACCAGCAAGACCGAAATCGGTGGCTCCACCGCCGCCAAGTCCTCGGGCTTCGGCGTCGGCGCCACCTACGCCCTGTCCAAGCGCACCAAGGTGTACGGCGGTTTCCGCTCGCACAACGTGAAGGACGGCGCCGGCACCAAGACGGCCGACACCCGCCTGTTCGCCGTGGGCCTGCGCCACGACTTCTGAGCATCCTTTCCGGGGAAGTTGCGCAGGGGGAACTTCCGAATCCGCAATCAGAGTCTGCGCAACGATTTGATGCCACCGGCGTTCACGCGCCGGTGGCTTTTTTCATTCATCGACCGGGGTGAGCTTGGCCACCGACAGCGCCAGCCACTTGACGCCATGGCGGCTGAAGCTGACCTGCGCACGGGCATCGGCGCCGGCGCCTTCGAGCGCCAGCACCTTGCCTTCGCCGAACTTGTTGTGGAACACCTTCTGGCCGGTGCGGATGTCGACACCCCGATCCGGTTCGCTGGCCTTGGGCGGCGGCGTGCCACCACCGGTGGACAGGAAGCCCGGCGACCAGGCCGGGTTCGCCGCCGGCGACCCGCCGACGGCGTACAGGCCGCGCCGCCCGCCCTGCCAGCCGCCCACCGACGCCGCCGCGGCGGCCCAGGCCGGTTGCGGCGGCGTGAGCCACTTCAGGCAGGCCTCGGGCAGCTCGTCGAAGAAGCGGCTCTTCATGTTGTAGCGGGTCTGCCCGTGCAGCATGCGCGTCTGCGAATGGCTGAGGTACAGGCGCTTGCGCGCCCGCGTGATGGCCACGTACATCAGGCGGCGCTCTTCCTCCAGCCCGTCGCGGTCGCTCATGGAGTTCTCGTGCGGGAACAGGCCCTCTTCCAGCCCGGTGATGAACACGCAGTCGAACTCCAGGCCCTTGGCGGCGTGCACCGTCATGAGCTGCACGGCGTCCTGCCCGGCCTGCGCCTGGTTGTCGCCGGACTCGAGGGCTGCGTGGGTGAGGAAGGCGGCCAGCGGGCTCAGCGTTTCGCCGGTCTCGGCGTCGGGCGCCAGCGACTCGTTCAGCACCGGCGCGTCCGGGTCCAGCCCCTGGCTGACCGGGCTCTGGGACAACGAAGGCCCGTGTTCGTCCACCGGCAGCGCCACGGCATCGCGGCCAAAGCCCTCCTGCATCACGAAGCTCTCGGCCGCGTTGACCAGTTCCTCCAGGTTCTCCACCCGGTCTTCGCCCTCGCGCTCGTTGCGAAAGTGTTCGATCAGGCCGCTCTTGTCGAGCACCAGTTCGATGATCTCTTTCAAGGTCATGGCTTCGGTCTTCTCGCGCATCACGTCCAGCAGCGCCACGAAGTTGGCGATGGCCGTGCCGGCACGCCCGGTCACGCCACTGACCGCGTCGTGCAGCGAGCAGCCGCTGGCGCGCGCCACATCCTGCAGCTGCTCGACGCTGCGCGCGCCGATGCCGCGTGGCGGGAAGTTCACCACGCGCAGGAAGCTGGTGTCGTCGTGCGGGTTCTCCAGCAGGCGCAGATAGGCCAGCGCGTGCTTGATTTCGGCGCGTTCGAAGAAGCGCAGGCCGCCATAGACGCGGTAGGGAATCGCGGCGTTGAACAGCGCGGTCTCGACCACGCGGCTCTGCGCGTTGCTGCGGTAGAGCACCGCCATCTCGCTGCGAGCTGTGCCCTCGCGTTCGAGCTGCTTCATCTCGTCCACCATCCACTGCGCTTCGGCGAAGTCGCTCACCGATTCGTAGACCCGCACCGGCTCGCCCGCGCCCGCGTCGGTGCGCAGGTTCTTGCCCAGGCGGCGGCTGTTGTGGCTGATCAGCTCGTTGGCGGTGTTGAGGATGTTGCTGGCGCTGCGGTAGTTCTGCTCCAGCTTGATCTGGTGCTTCACCTGGAACTCCCGCACGAAGTCGGCCATATTGCCCACGCGTGCGCCGCGAAAGGCGTAGATGCTCTGGTCGTCGTCGCCCACGGCGAACACCGCGTTGCCCGAGGGCGGCAGGCCTTCGAGCGGTGACGAGGAGAACATCTTGATCCAGGCGTACTGCAGGCGGTTGGTGTCCTGGAACTCGTCGATCAGGATGTGTTTGAAGCGCCGCTGGTAGTGCACGCGGATCGGGTCGTTGTCGCGCAGCACCTCGTAGCTGCGCAGCATCAGCTCGCCGAAGTCCACCACGCCTTCGCGCTGGCACTGCTCTTCGTAGAGCTGGTAGATCTCGACCTTGCGCCGCGTCTCGTCGTCGCGCACCACCACGTCGCGCGGACGCATGCCGTCCTCCTTGCAGCCGCTGATGAACCACTGCAGCTGCTTGGGCGGAAAACGTTCGTCGTCCACGTTGTGCTGCTTGCACAGGCGCTTGATGGCCGAGAGCTGGTCCTGCGTGTCCAGGATCTGGAAAGTCTGCGGCAGGCCGGCGGCCTGGTGGTGCGCGCGCAGGAAGCGGTTGCACAGGCCGTGGAAGGTGCCGATCCACATGCCGCGCACATTGACCGGCAGCATCGCGGTCAGGCGCGTCATCATTTCCTTGGCCGCCTTGTTGGTGAAGGTCACGGCCATGATGCCGCCCGGCCCCGCCTGCCCGCTCTGCAGCAGCCAGGCGATGCGGGTGGTCAGCACCCGGGTCTTGCCCGAGCCGGCGCCGGCCAGGATGAGCGCGTGTTCGGGTGGCAGGGTGACGGCCGCGGCCTGCTCTGGGTTCAGGCCCGCGACCAGCGGGGTGGGATCTTCAAACAGCATCCGGGGATTGTAGGAAGCGGCCCGCCATACAGCCCTTCGTATAGCCCTCATATGCGCATGCAGCCCCCCACCCCGGGTGGCATCGGCCTAGAATCAATCACCGGGCCCAAGCAATTGCGCCCGGTTTCTTTTTTCCGGCTCCGGAATCAAGCACCGGCCAGTTCCAAGCGCCTTTTCACCAACCCACCCCACCGCGGGGTGACTGAAAGGCCCATATGGAAATCTTCGACTACGACAACATCCTGCTGCTGCCGCGCAAATGCCGCGTGGAAAGCCGCAGCGAGTGCGACCCCTCCATCGAGTTCGGCGGCCGGCGCTTCAAGCTGCCGGTGGTACCGGCCAACATGAAGACGGTGCTGGACGAGTCCATCAGCGAGTGGCTGGCCGCCAACGGCTACTTCTACGTGATGCACCGCTTCGACCTGGACAACGTGGCCTATGCGAAGCGCATGCGCGAGAAGGGCCTGTTCGTCTCGATCAGCTCGGGCGTGAAGGCGCCGGACTACGACGTCATCGACCGGCTGGCAGCCGACGGCGTGGGCGCGGACTACATCACCATCGATATCGCGCACGGCCATGCCGAGAGCGTGCGCAAGATGATCGAACACATCAAGCAGAAGCTGCCCCAGGCCTTCGTGATCGCGGGCAACGTGGCCACACCCGAGGCGGTGATCGACCTGGAGAACTGGGGCGCGGACGCGACCAAGGTGGGTGTGGGCCCGGGCAAGGTCTGCATCACCAAGCTCAAGACTGGCTTCGGCACCGGCGGCTGGCAGCTCTCGGCGCTCAAGTGGTGCGCGCGCGTGGCGACCAAGCCCATCATCGCGGACGGCGGCATCCGCCACCACGGCGACATCGCCAAGAGCGTGCGCTTTGGCGCCACGATGGTGATGATCGGCTCGCTGTTCGCCGGCCACGAGGAATCACCCGGCCAGACAGTCGAGGTCGACGGCAAGCTCTACAAGGAGTACTACGGCTCGGCCAGCGACTTCAACAAGGGCGAGTACAAGCACGTCGAAGGCAAACGCATCCTCGAACCCATCAAGGGAAAGCTCGCCGACACGCTGCGCGAGATGCAGGAAGACGTGCAGAGCTCGATCAGCTACGCCGGCGGCACCCAGCTGACCGACCTCAAGAAGGTGAACTACGTGATCCTCGGCGGCGAGAACGCCGGCGAGCACCTGTTCATGTGAGGTCCAGCAACTGGCGCGCGAGGTGGTGCAGCCGGTGGTGCGGCTGCACCAGCGCGTCCAGCACGCTGAAGTGGTTCAACCCCGGCAGCAGCTCGCAGATCGGCACCACGGCCTCGCCCCAGGTCTCGCGGATCAGCCGGGCCTGGCGCTGGAACTCGGCGCTCTCGTCACCACCCGCCACGCTCAGCAACACGGCCCGCTCCTCTTCGGTGTCGGGCGGTTCCTTGGGCAGCCAGGCCGGGCTGGCCATGCGCACCTGTTCGGGCGTCAGGCGCAGCGAGTCCTTGAGGAAGGGCGTGTGGCGCAGCGGCTCCAGGTCGAACACGCCGGAGATCGACAGCGCGTTGTAGACCAGGTCCTCGGGCAGATCAGGCGCAAAGCGCGCCCATTCGCAGGCCAGCATCATCGCCGCCAGGTGCCCGCCCGCCGAGTGGCCGACGATGGAGATGCGCCGCGGGTCGCCGCCGTGCACCGCGATGTGGCGATACGTCCAGGCCAGGGCCTGCACCATCTGCAGGGTGATGTCGGGAATCGTGACCGCCGGGCAGAGTGCGTAGTTCGGAATCACCACGCAGGCGCCCTGTTTCACGAAGGACGGCGCCAGGAAGCTGTGGTCCGACTTGTCCAGGCTGCGCCAGTAGCCACCGTGGATGAACACCAGCACCGGCGCCAGCGGGTCGCTGTCGCGGAGCTGCGCCGGGAACAGGTCCAGCGTTTCGCCCGGCCCGTGGCCGTAGGCCAGGTCGGGCAGGCAGACCAGCTGCTCGCGCGCCGCCTTGGAATCCCTTGCCCAGCGCTCGAAATACTGCGCGTGGTCCGGCACCAGGGCGCGGTTGTTGTACTGGGCGTCGAGCCAGGCCGGATCGGGTGGGAGGGGCGTGTTCATGGCGGGAAATTGTGTCACGGGGGGCGCGTCAGGCGACTGACAGCCTCCAGTCTTCGGAATTGATGTATTCTGTATACAGAGTACAGAATACATTGACATGACCGCCCAGCTGCTGCAACTCGAAACCGCGCCCGATCTGGTCGACCAGGTCTACCGCGCCCTGCTGGACGCCATCAGCGCGGGCGCGCTGGCACCCGGACAGCGGGTCACGCAGGAAGAGCTGGCCGAACGCCTGTCGGTCTCGCGCCAGCCGGTGATGCAGGCGCTGCGCCTGCTCAAGCGCGACGGCTTCGTGCAGGACGCGCCGCTGGCGGGCAACGCCGGACGCAGCCGCGGCCTGCAGGTGACGCCGCTGGACGCGGACCGGATTGCGCAGGTCTACGAAGTGCGTGGTGCCCTGGACACGCTGGCCGCCCGGCTGGCCGCCGAACGGCGGGCGCGCATCGATCCCGCACTGATCGAGCAAGGCAGAAACGCCGTGAACGCCGGTGACATCAAGGCGATGATCGACGCCGACCTGGCCTTTCACCGCGCGCTCTACCAGGCTTCGGGCAACCCCCTGATCGAACAAAGCGCCCTGCTGCACTGGCACCACATCCGGCGCGCCATGGGCGAGGCCCTGCGCCACGACAGCCTGCGCGACCCGGTCTGGGACGAGCATGCCGCCATCGCGCAGGCCGTGGCCCAGGGCGATGCGACCCGCGCGGAGGCCCTGATGCGCGAACACAGCCACCAGGCCAGTGTGTATCTCGGTCCCCTCGCAGCGGGCAGCGCCGCCACACCCAGCCCGAACAACTCCGTGGTTCGTTGAACCACTTCATGCGGTTTCCGGGACACTCCCGGAAACCGCATTTTTTCTTCCTGAATTCATGACTTCCGCCGCCACTTCCGCCCCCCTGTCCATCGCCGTGCTGGGCATCGGCATGATGGGCTTCCCCATGGCCCGCCGCCTGCGCGAAGCCGGCCACCGCGTCAGCGCCTGGAACCGGTCGCGCGCCAAGGCCGAGCGCCTGCTGCCCTTCGGCGCCCAGGTGTTCGACCGCCCGGCCGACGCCGTGGCCCAGGCCGACATCGTGGTCTGCCTGCTCGAAGACGGCCGGGTGGTCGAAGAGGTGCTGTTCGGCCAGGGCACCACCGACGGCCTGCGCCCGGGCAGCCTGGTGATCGACATGTCGTCCATCCAGCCGCGCCAGGCGCGCGACCACGCCGCGCGCCTGGCCGCACTGGGTGTCCACCACCTGGACGCCCCCGTCTCGGGCGGCACGGTGGGCGCCGAGGCCGGCTCGCTGGCCATCATGGCCGGGGGAAAACCCGCCGACTTCGAGCGTGCGTTGCCGGTGTTTGCCACCCTCGGCCGCGCCACCCACGTCGGTCCGCACGGCTCGGGACAGCTGGCCAAGCTGGCCAACCAGATGATCGTGGGCATCACCATCGGCGCCGTGGCGGAAGCCCTGCTGCTGTGCGAGAAGGGCGGCGCCGACATGGGCAAGGTCAAGCAGGCCATCAGCGGGGGTTTCGCCGACAGCCGCATCCTGCAGGTGCACGGCCAGCGCATGGTCGAGCGCGACTTCGCCAAGCGCGCCGCGGTCACCGTGCAGCTCAAGGACATGCGCAACGCCCTGACCACGGCCAGCGAAATCGGCTTCGACGCCCCCATCACCGGGCTGTTCGAGCAGCTGTTCGGCCAGGCCGCCGAGCACGGCCTGGCCGATCTGGACCACTCGGCGCTGTTCATGGAACTGGCCAGCCGCAATGGGATGAATTGAATCAAGAGGGGAAATCCCCCCCTTTTCCCCATCTCGACAGGCGCTGGCCTGCCGAGAATCCCCAGGGTATGCACCGCAATCCCAAGGAACCCCTGGCGTGAACCCGTCCACCCTGATCGGCATGGTGGCCAGCGTCGCGCTCATGGCCGTCATCCTGCTGTTCGGCTCCGACAAGCCGGGCAACTTCATCGACGCCCCCAGCATCGCCATCGTGCTCGGCGGCACGCTGGCCGCCACTTTCCTGAGCTATCCGCTGCGCGAGGTGCTGCGCGTGTTCCACCTCGTCTCCCAGGTGATGCGTGAGGAGAAGCTCAACACCAAACAGGATATCGAGGAGCTGGTGGGCCTGTCCAAGCTCTGGGTCCAGGGCGACCTGCAGGCGGTGGAGAAGGCGCTGACCCACGTGACCAACCCCTTCCTGCGCACGGGCGTGCAGCTGGTGATCGACCGCACGCCGGAGGAAGAAATCATCGACCTCCTGCAGTGGCGCATCGCCCATTTGCGCCAGCGCGAGGCGGCCGAGGCGCAGCTGTTCCGGGTCATGGCCAGCTACGCACCCGCCTTCGGCATGCTGGGCACGCTGCTGGGCCTGATCAACCTGATGGACCTGGTCGGCGGCGGCGACATGGGGGCCATCGGCTCGCAGCTGGCGATTGCCCTGGTCACCACCTTTTACGGCGTGCTGCTGGCCAACCTGGTGTTCAAGCCCATCGCGGTCAAGCTCGAGCGGCGCACCGAACAGCGGCTGGTGCTGATGAACATGGTGCTTGAAGGCATCTCGATGATGTGCGTGGGCCGCAGTCCCTCGCTGATGCGGGAGACGCTCAAGGCCTTCGTGGCCCAGTACGACGACGAAATCTACGACCGCCGGGGCGCCCCACGCCCGGCCACCCGCTGAACCATGGCCGCCGTATCACAGACCGGACCCTCCCCCGCACGCCAGCCCCGCGTGTCCACCGCCGTCGGCCGCTACCGCCGCTGGCACGTGGATTCCCGCGTGGAAGTGGAGGAAGAAGGCTGGCTCATCACCTACCTGGACGTGATCACGCTGATCCTGGTGCTGATGGTGGTGCTGCTCGCCTTCGCTGGTCCGGGCAAGGGCAAGGACGGCCAGGAGGCGCAAGCGCAGGGACCGTCGGCCCATGCCAGCGGTCCGGTGCCCGGAGCGCCCTACCCCGGTGGCAGCATCGTGCCGCCCGCGGTTCCCCCGACCTCGCCGGAAGCACCCGCGGCTTCTGCGCCCGCGCCCACCCCGAAGACCCTCAACGGCCTGCCGCTGGACCAGCTGGGCGCGGACGTGGAGATCGTCATGACGGACGACGCGGTGCGTTTCCGGATCAGCAGCGAGATCCTGTTCGAGTCCGGCGCGGCCAGCCTGGCCACAGGCGGCCTGCCCGTGCTGGACCGCCTGATCCCCCTGCTCAACAGCGACCCCAGCCTGCGCCTGGTGGTGGAAGGCCACACCGACGGCGTGCCGATCCAGACCGAGCGTTTCCCCTCCAACTGGGAACTGTCCACCGCCCGCGCCGCCGCCGTGGCGCGCTACCTCATCGAACGGGGCGTGGCACCGCAGCGCGTGCAAGCCAGCGGCTTCGCCGACACCCGGCCCCTGGGATCGCGCGACAACCCGGTCGACCGGGTGCACAACCGGCGCGTGGAGCTGACCATGGAGCGGGCACCGTCTTCGACCGCCAAGGCGCGCTGAGTCGGTCCCGGTTTGATAAAATTTGTCGGTTCGTGGGGACGTAGCTCAGCTGGGAGAGCGTCGCGTTCGCAATGCGAAGGTCGGGAGTTCGATCCTCCTCGTCTCCACCACATAGGCCTCTTCGGGAAGTCCACTGCGACCCTCCAGGTTCAGGCGAATGGCCTGTCTGCGCGGCCCGGTTGCAGGGCTGCCCGCCGGCTCGTTTCCAACGCACGGGCCCTGCGTTTCTTCCACCAGATCACGACCCCGGTCACGCTGAGCACCGCCACCACCAGTCCCATGGCGGTCATGGCGATGCGAAACGGCAATCCCCACACCTGCGCCATGTGCAGCGCGAGCAGCCAGCTCGTGACCGTGTCCCCCGCCGCCGCCCGCGTCGGCAGCACCGAGCCGATGAGGGCACCGGTGCGGGGATCAACGAAAACAGCGGTCTGTCCGCGGCGTTCGTTGACGTCGAGGTCCGAACGCACGACATACCGGATGTAACCCTTGCGGGGCTGGTACGACACACGGTCCTCGGTCAGCACCCTGAAGTTCTTCAGCCGCGCCAGCTCCGCCATGTGCGCGCGCGCCAGGTCGATCGCGGCGGGCCAGCCGTGTACGGGTTCTGGCGGGGCTGCGGGCAGATCGGGCAGCGGTCCCGCGGGATCGGCCTGAAACTCGAACACCGTGCCCATCACGGGCCGGTAGACCGCCTCGTGCAGGTTGAAAGCCACGCTGCTCCAGGCCAGCACACACAGCAGCGCCCAGGGCCACAGCCCACCCGCGCGGTGCAGATCGAAGTGGAGCTTGTGGCCACCCGAGCGCCATCGCACCTTCCAGGCCGGTGCCCAGCGCGTCCACCAGCCACGGCCCTCTGCGCCCGGACGCCGCGAACGCGCTGGAAATGTCAGCCAGGCACCGACGAAGCAGTCCAGCGTCCAGAGCAGCGCCACGATGCCGAACGCCCAGGTGCCCACGGTGTCCAGCGCCAGCGAGTAATGCAGCCGGTACAGAAAGGGCATAAGGTTGATCAGCCCCTGCCCGAGGTCTCCCCACTTGCGGGCGCCGAGGATGGCGCCCGTGTACGGGTTGACGAAGACCTCGTCGACCGGCAGTGCGGTGGTGTGGCCCGAGCCATCGGGCGCGGCCTCGACATAGAAGACGCGGGCGTCGCCCGGCGCCGCCTGGACAAAGGACAGGTGGTGGACCCGGGCCGCCGGATAGGCCGCCACAACCCGCTCCCGCAGCACGAGCGCGTCGAGAACGGCAGGCCCGGCCGCCCCGCCCTCGTCCCGCGGAGGGGCCACGCGCATGAGGTGCGGGTTGAGGGCTGCATCCAGTTCGTGGTACCAGACCAGCAGGCAGCCGGTCAGCCCGGCGACCAGCAGGAACCCTGCCATCACCAGGCCCACCCAGCGATGAACGACGACGGCCAGCGCCCTCACGTCGACGGCTTCAGTAGCTGTGGGTCAGGGTGACGAACGCGTTGCGCCGGGCGCCAACCATCACCTGGTCCGCCCGCGAACCGCTGTCCTGCATGCCGGTGTAGTAGGTCCGGTCGGTCGCGTTGGCGATGCTCAGTCTCACACTGGTGTCTGGCCCCACGCGGTAGGTCGCGCCCAGGCTCAGCAGCGTGTAGGCCGGCAGCGAGATCGTGTTGCCCGAGTTGCCCCAGCGTTGACCGATGCGCGTCACGCCGGCGTCGGTGGTCAGACGGTCCAGGCCGAAGCCGCCCCAGTGGTAGCTCGCGAGCAGCGACACCTGGTGTTCGGGGGTGTTGGCAAAGCGGTTGCCGATGAAGGCCGGGTTGTCGTGGGCCTCGATGCGGGACTTCTGCAATGCCAGCCCGGCGCGCAGGCGCAGGTGCGGTCCTGCCTGTGCCGTGAGCTCGCTCTCGATGCCGCTGATCTTCGCCTTGCCGCCGTTCACCACGAACGAGTCGCTCGGACCGTTGCCCGGGTCCTGCAGGCTGGCGTTGGCGCGGCGGATGGTGAACAGGCTGTTGGTCCACGACAGCTTGCCCCCCATGAGGCGGCTCTTGATGCCGAGCTCCGCCGCCTGATCGTGGATCGGGTCCAGCGGCGAGCCGTCCCGCCTGATGCCGGTCTGCGGCACGTAGCCATCGCTGACGCCCGCGAAGGCGGAGTGTTCGGCGTTCAGGTCGTAGCTTGCGGCCGCCCGCAGGGAGGCCTTTCGGCTGTCGTAGGCGTCCGCATAGGGGTAGTTGTTGCCACTGTCGCGGTGGTCGACGTAGGCGGCGTCGTAGTCGTAGGAGTAATCGAAGTGGCGCAGCCCGACGATGGTGCGAAAGCGCTGCGACCAGTTGGCCAGCCACCGGGCGCTGACACCCTCCTCCTTCACCTTGATGGTGCTGGTCCAGACCGCGTTGTTCTTGTCGATGAACGCGGGCGACTGGTTGTTGACCGGCGCCAGGATGTCCAAGGTGTTGCCGACGGTGCTGTAGAGCGAGTCGGCGAGATTGGTGCTGCTGAAACGATCGACGCCGCCGGTCAGCACATGCTCGGCACCCGCCGCGCGGAACCTGTATTCCAGCGATGAACGGATGGCATTGGCGGTGGTGTCGCCACGCCATTGGTCCCAGTAGAGGTTCACCAGGCGCGAACCGCTCCAGCTGCGCCCGTCGTCGTTGTAGAGCGTGCCCCATCCGGGCTCCGACTCTGCGTTGCGGAACTCCGCCAGACGGTAGCGGTACTGGCCGTGCTCGATGGCGGTGCTCCACTTGAGCGCGTCGGTGAAGCGGTGCTCGTGGTGCAGCCGGATGCGGTCGGTTTGATTGACCTGGCTGGAGGTGGTCTGGTGAAAGCTCCAGTCGCGGGGTGCGAAACCGCCTGGCCACGCCCCTTCGAGGTAGATGATCCCGCGGTCCTGCGGGGATTTCTGGTGACTGCGTTCGTAGCCCAGGGTGATCTGTCCCTGGCTGCTGTAGTCCCAGTTGAGGGTGGGGGCAAACAGGTAGCGGTGCGTGTTCTCCGGCCGGCCGGCGCGCCATTCTTCAGGCTCGACGTAGGCCATGACGAGCCGCCCCTGAAGGTCGCCTCGTTCATTGAGTGCGCCCGTGAGGTCGGCGCCCAGCTTGCGGTAGCCATCCTGACCGATGCCCACGGTGAAGGTGCGCAGCGTCTCGCGCAGCGGCTGCTTGGAGACGAAGTTGACGGCGCCGCCCGGCTCGGCCACCCCGAACTCCGCCCCGGCCGGCCCCTTGACCACTTCGATGCGCTCGATGTTGTCCGGCATGGCGCGAAGGCTCTGCCCATAACCCGAGTCCACCTGCCGGATGCCGTCGCGGTAGGGGGCCGTCGACGTGAAACCCCGGATGCTGATGGTGTCGCCGGTCCAGCCGCCGTTGTCGGTCAGGCTGACCCCGGGAACGTAAGACAGCACCTCGTCCAGCGTCTTCGAGCCGGTGGCCTCCCAGAACTCTTCGGTGACGGTGTTGATCACCGCAGGCGTTTTCTGCTCCGGCAGCGCGAAGCCCAGCGACTGGGTCTTGCGCGACACGAACGGCACCGGGCCGCGGTCGGAGGTGGCGGTCACCACCACCGTCGGCAGGGCCCGTGCAGGCGCGGCCGGGGTGGCGGGCGCCGATACAGCGGCAGGCGCCACCGGGGCATTCGCCGCCTTGCGCACCGAATAACCGCCGCCAGGCTGCGACAGGGCTTCCAGGCCGGTGCCCGCCAGCAGCCGCGACAGCCCTGCTGCGATGGGATGGTTGCCCATCAGGCCCGGGGTGTTCAGACCCTCGATGGCGGCTGCGTCGTAGGCCAGGTTCACGCCCGCGGTGCGGGCGAAGCGGTCCAGTGCCGCCGCCAGCGACCCCGGGGGCACACTGAAGGTCCTGACCTCCGTCCCGGCCGGCAGGGTCGCCGTTGACGCGGCCTGTGCCACGGCCAGGGTCGGCACCGACAGCCCGGCGCCCATGGCCATGGTGATCAGGGCACCGTGCAAGGCCCGATGGAGACGGCCCGGACGACCGGGCGGAGCGGACGGTCGAAGGACGGCGGTTGACGACGATGGACGGCGAACGGCCTTGCGCGGGCGCAGGCCCGGAAACTGATGCGGCGAAGAGGTCATGGTCGGTTCGGTGAGGCAGGGGCTTGAAGCCGGGTGGGACAAAGGTCTCACCAGTCAGGCCGAACGACGCCCGCCGATCCCCTCACTTTTTTTGCCGCCCCCCAAAAAAAATGTCCCGCTACGGCTCAGGTCCCACCCGCACCCACCACCGGGTCGTGAGGGTGACGCTGATGGGCTGGGTCTGCAGCAGGAACTGCAGGGCCTGGTCGGTATCGCGCACATGGAACAGGCCGGAGACGCGGAGATCGGCCACCCGTGGGTCGCAGACGATCCGCCCCACCCGGTAGCGCTCGATCTCGGCCAGCAGATCGGCCAGCCGCATGTCGCGCCCAGCGATGACCCCGTCGGTCCAGGCATCGGGCTCGAAGCCCTGCAGATCGGCGGCCGCCGCAGTGTCGCGGTGCATCCGCAGGCTCTGACCCGGCCACACGGTGGGCGCTGGGCCCCCCTGGGCAGGGTGCAGTTGCACCGCTCCCTCGTGCACGCTGACAAGGGCGTGGTCGGCGTGCAGGCGCACGGTGAAGCGGGTGCCCAGCGCCTGCATCTGACCAAAGGGCGTGCGCACCCAGAACGGTCGCCGCCCTCCCCAGGCGGAGGCGCCCGAGGCGTCGGCACCGGTGCTGATCTGGATTTCCCCGCGGTGCAGGTCCACCCAGCGCTGTGGACCACCGAGGTCGGCGCTCAGCGCCGTGTCGGTGTTGAGCTGGAGGCGGCTGCCGTCGCTCAGTGTGAGCGTCTTGCGCTCGCCCACAGCGGTGCTCGCATCGGCCAGCAGCCGCTGCCAGGGGGTGCGCTCGCGCGCCACCCAGCCGGCTCCCGCCACGACCGCGGCGAGCGAAAGCAGCCTGAACGCGCCGCGCCGCGAATGCCGGCGCTGCTGGTGCAGTTGCTGGGCGGTGTCCAGGGTCTGGCGGGCGATCTGAGGCGACAGTCCCGGCAGCTGGAAGTCCCCCCGAAGGCCGCTCACACGTTGCCAGGCCATGGCGTGCCGCGGGTCCTGCCGCAGCCATTGCTCGAATTCGGCCCGGCTCTGCGGACTGGGGTCGCTGTAGTCGAGGCGGACGGACCAGGCGATGGCCGCGTCGATCAAGGCGCCAGGCAAGGCCACGTCCGACATGAGAACGGCTCCGGAGTGCTCAGTGTTCGAACCGCAGTGCGTAGCAGGCCCGCAGCGCCTTGGCCACGTAGCGCTCGGCCGTGGCCAGCGACACGCCCAGCCGGACCGCAATCTGGGGGCAGCTCAGCCCGTCCAGCTGGGCCAGAAGGAAGGCCTGCCGCCAGGACGGCTTGAGCGCGTCGAGCACCCGATCGATCTCGATCAGCGCCTGCAGGAAGATGAGCCGGCTCTCTGGACTGGGCGCCTCGGCTTCGGGCAGCGCGGCCAGGGTCTCCAGCCAGGCCTGCTCCAGTTCACGCCGGCGCCAGCGCTCGATCACCAGCCCGCGCGCAATGGTCGAGAGAAAAGCGCGCGGCTGCCGCGCCAGCACCGCCTCCTGGCGGCTGAGCAGGCGCATGAACACATCCTGCGCCACGTCGGCGGCGTCGTGGCTGCACGCCATCCTGCGGCGCACCCAGCCCTGCAGCCAGCCGTGGTGCTCGACGTACAGGCTTTCGATCTGGTGCCGGTGGGCGGATTCGGCGGTGGCCATGGGTGTTGGCTGGCGGCGTCATATTAAGAATGGTTCGCATTATCACCCAGACACCGGATTCGCGCAGCGCTGCGGCGGTGTCACCCGGCACGCCGCGGCACGGGCAACACGCTCCGGCCTCAGACCGATGCCTGCGCCGCCGTGTCCTGCTCCGGACCGAAGCACAGCGCGTGGTCGCTGCAGTCCGCGCAGCTGGGCGACTTGCAGATCAGGATGTCTTCCTTCAGGCACAGCTGGCGGTAGAAGAACTTCTTCCACTTCATGTTGTCGACATTGCGCGATGCCAGCGCCGGAAACCAGCGCTCGATCAGCGCCGTGAGGGCCTCGCGCGAGGGCAGGCCCATGTCCTGCCAGAGGTGCTGGTCGCCCAGGCTGGCGCAGGCGATCAGCCAGGCGTGGTGGTAGAGATCGGCCTTCGGTCCGGCGCCGCGGTCGGCGTGGGCCAGCAGCAGCGCCATCAGGTCGTCGATCTCGTCGTTGCGCACGCGCATGCGCGGCTCGATCCGCGCCCAGTCCAGTCGGGGCATGACGGGCTGCAGCATGGCGGGCTCCTTCAGGCCTGGGCCGGAGCGTGCGAATAGCACTTCTTGGGGCAGATGCGCGAGCAGGCGGTGCAGCCGATGCACAGCTCCTGGTGCGCGATGGTCATCACCTTCTTTTCGTATTCCTCGTCGTCGTCATCGTCCAGGTCCACGCGGATGCGCTCGCCCTCGTCGTTCAGGCCGACGAGTTCGAGCACCCCGCGCGGGCAGACCTTGAAGCAGCGGCCACAGCCGATGCACTTTTCTTCGTCCAGCGAGGCGACAAAGGTCGGTGTCCAGGTCGCTCCGCTGGGCAGGGTGACGGAAAAGGCGCTCATGGTGTGCTCCCGGTCAGGCGGCGGTTGCTGCCAGCTTCCTGGCTTCCATCAGCGCGGCATGGGCATCGTGGCAGCGCTGGGCGACCGACAGGATGTTTTCCCAGTTGGTCGGCAGCTCTTCGGACAGGTCGTGCAGGTCCATCTTGGCCTGGGTCGCCTGGGCGTTGAGCTTTTTCAGGCGCAGCTTGAGTTCGTCGGCGGTTTCGCTCATGGGGATCTCCGTGGGGTCAGGCCCCGTAGTTCGCGACCTCGGGGTAGGTGCGGATCATGGTGACGGCCTCGTCGACGAACTTGCCGCCGGCCTCGGCCAGCTTGGCCAGCGAGGGAAATCCGAAGCGGTGCACGTCGCGCAGCTGCTTGTTGACGACGACCAGCCGGCCAGCCAGCAGCACCATGCGGCCGAAGCCCTCGTGGCTCATCTTCATCATGGGCGAGACCATCTGGCCGGTCGCGCGCTCGATGGCCACCGCGATGGCGTTGTAGAAGATCTCCAGGTGCCACAGGGTCTCGGGGTCCGGGTCGCCCATGATGGGGATGGCGCGGCGCTCCTCGGGCGTGAGGATGAAGGGCTTGAGGATCTTCAGATCGCTCTTGCCTTCCCACTGGCCGTGGGTGTCCTGCGCGCGCATCTGCTTGACCAGCTGCTGCACGAACGGCGTGGCCAGCATGGCGTCGTCGCTGGGGGCGTCGGTCTCGGGGGTGGCGGTTTCAGCCATGGGTCACCTCGTCGTCTTCAAAGTCAAAGGAAGGGGCGCTGTCTTTCTGCAGAGCCTTGCGCAGCCAGGGCGGCGGCGTGCCCTTGAGCACGACCTGCAGCTTCTCCAGGATCTCGGCGATGGACTCGGGCTGCGGCACCTTGATCGGGTGGATCTTCAGCGCCACCACACGCGCCGCGCCCGAACCCCCTATGGCCGCGACATACAGGATGGCGCAGTCGTGGATGGCGTCGAGCTTGGGCGCGAGCTTGTCTTCGTCACCGTCCTCCTGCAGCTTGTCGCCGAAGTCGAAGCTCTGCACAAACTGGTGGCCGTCGGCATTCAGTTCGTAGACCAGGATGTGTTTGGCCCAGCCGAAGTGCGCGTTGACGCTCTCCTTGTCCTGGGTGGCGAAGGCGATCTTCATGGCGTTGCTCCTTGGGCGTTCAGGCGCTGGCCGCGGCCAGCGGGTTGGGCGGGAGGGACGGAGATGCCGCGTTGCGGCTCATGGCGGCGCGGCGCGCTTCGGGCGTGAGCGGCCAGTCGCCTTCGTGGTGGTGCGGGATCTGCTCGATCATCAGGTTGGCGATCTCGAAGATGAGGTTCATGGTGCCGCGGTACCCCACCTGCACGCGGTGCGCATTGCCGATGCGGTCGAACACCGGGAAGCCCATGCGCAGCAGCGGCTTGCCCAGGCGCTGCGCCGCCTGGCGGCCGTGCGCGTGGGTCACGATCAGGTCGCAGTCCTTCGCGCCCTGCTCCAGGTCTTCCAGGTCACCGAGCAGCACGGTTTCGGCCGGCAGCAGCGCGTGCGACGCCGACTGCGTGGTGCTGATGCAGCAGCGCAGCTCGGCGCCCATCTCGTGCAGGAGGGCACCGATGGCCAGCAGCAGGTCGGGTTCGGCGCCGATGGCCACCGTCATGCCGCCGGTGTAGAAATGCCCGTCGAGCATGGCGTCCAGCAGCTGGCTGCGCTGGCGGCGGTACTTGGCGGGCACGGGCCGGCCGCTGTGCTGCGACAGGCGCATCAGCAGCCGGTCGTTGGCCTCGAGGCCGGTCAATCGCTCGAAGATCTCGAACGGCGCACCGCTGATCGCCTGCAGCGCCTCCGCGCCTTCGCGGGTCTGCTCACCGACACCGATGGTCCACGACGACGCCCCGGCCGCGCGGATCTGTTCCAGCGAGGTGCCGCCCAGCGTGGTGCCGCGCCAGTCGGGCGGGATGTGACCGTCCAGCGAACCCGACAGGTCGGGCAGCACGATGGCCTTCAGGCCGAAGGCTTCGATGATCTCGCGCAGCTCGTCGATGTCGCCGGGGCTGAGGTGGCATCCCGGCAGCAGCGTGACCTGGTCCTGCACCGGCGGCAGCGGCTTCACGAGCGAGTTCACAATGCCGGTGATGGCGTGCTTGAAGCCGTCCTCGAACGCGCCCACGTAGTCGGGCGTCGAGACATAGACGATTTCGGTGTCGGCCAGCTCCGGGTGCTTCTGGCGCGCCAGATTCAGGAACCCCACCACGTCGTCGCCCTTGGTCTCGGTCAGGCCGGTGGAGCAGATCGCGATCAGCTTGGGCGCCGCGCGTTTGCGGATGTTCAGCAGCGCCGCCTCGATGTTCTCGTAGCCGCCAAGGATGGTGGTGACCTCGTTCATCGCCGTGGTCTGCAGCGGGATGGCTTCCTTGAAGTGCCGCACCAGCAGCACCAGGCCGAACGAGGTGCAGCCCTGCGAGCCGTGCATCACCGGCATACAGGCATCAAGCCCCAGGAAGGCCAGGCTCGCGCCCAGCGGCTGGCTCATCTTGAGCGGGTTGACCGTGCAGGCTTTCTTCGATTCGACGACGCGTGCCATGGCGTGTCTCCTGCTCAGACCGGGACTTCTTCGGGCTCAAGCCCCATGGCGTGCGCCGCGACCGCGCTCAGATGCGCCGTCGATGCGGTCGGTGCCACAGCCCCCAGCGTCTCGCCGTCGTCGCCCCAGGGCGCGGCGATGCGCACGCGCTGCCAGACCGGGTTGGAGATCGTGCGGTCGATCTGGTGCACCAGCTCGACCATGCCCTCATAGCCGGCGTAGGCGTAGTAGCGTTCCTGGTTGATGTCCAGCCAGGGCATGCGCGCCTTCAGCGCCACGAACTGCGAGCGGCCGCCGCTGAGCATGATGTCGGCGCGCGCGTCGCGCAACATGGCGTACATCTCGCGCGGCGTCATGTCGTCGATCATGTGGGCGTCGGCGCCCTCGCCCATGATCTCCTTGATCTTGTCCTTGTCTTCCCTGGTGCTCTTCTTGACGCTGGTGCCGACGATCTCCATGCCGCCTTCCTGCAGCGCCGCCACCACCGACCAGGACTTCACGCCACCGGTGATCAGCAGCACGCGCTTGCCGGTCAGGCGCGCCTTGTACTCGGCGATGCGCTTGAAGGCCCGAGCCTCTTCGACCTCGATCAGGCGCTCGGTGCGGTCGATCAGTTCGGCGTCGGCCCCCTGCTGCACCAGCAGCTTCGCGATCTGGCGCAGGGTGTCGCTCATGTCGCTGATGCCGTAGAACGAACCCTCGAAGTACGGGATGCCGTAGCGCTGCTGCATCTTGGTCGCGATGTTGATCATCGACTTGCTGCAGACCATCATGTTGACCCTGGCGCGGTGCGCCGAGGCGATCTCGTTGTACTTGCCGTCGCCGCTGATGCACGAGAGGATGCGGATGCCCAGCGCATCCAGCAGCGGCTTGACCTGCCACAGCTCACCGACCAGGTTGTACTCGCCGATGATGTTGATGTCGTAGGGCGTGGTGAACTCGGGCTCGACGGTGCCGATGACGTGGTCGAGGATGGCCTCGGCACCCAGCTTGTTGCCCAGGTTCTTGGGGCCGGCAAAGCCCGGCGCGTTGACCGGAATCACCGGCTTGCCGAACTTCTCCGCCGCGCGCTTGCACACCGCCTCGATGTCGTCGCCGGTCAGCGCGGTCACGCAGGTCTGGTAGACGAAGACCGCCGGCGGGTCGTACTTCTCGATGATTTCGCGGATCGACTTGAACAGGCGCTTCTCGCCGCCGTAGATCACGTCGAGTTCGTTGATGTCGGTGGTGAAGCCGGTTCGGTAGATCTGCGAGTGCGAGGACGCGCTGTGGCGGTTGTCCCAGCTGTTGCCTTCGCAGGCAATGGGCCCGTGCACCAGGTGGGCCACGTCGGCCACCGGCTGCAGCGCGATCTTGGCGCCGTCAAACGCACACCCGCCGGCCGCCGCGCCGGGCGAGAGCTGCTTGGTGCAGCCCTTCTTGCGCTCCTTCTCGCTCTTGCCCTGGTTGATGTCGCACCCGGGCTCCTCGAACACTTCAGCGATCTTGGCCTTCAGCGATACCGACATGGCGAGCTCCTGTCAACGTGGGTTGGGAAGCTCTTTGCAGGTTTGATGCCAGGCAATTGGGTGGTGCTTTTGGCCGATTGGCGCTGGTTCTGTGAAGGGTTTGAAGCAATACCGACGGGTGGTTTGCGACAGAAGCTGTCAGACGTCCGTCGGCAACGGCTTGCCCTCGCGGTGCAGTTCGATCCAGCGCTGGAGTTCGGCCACGTGTCCGGCCTCTTCGTCAGCGAACTCTTTGGCCAGCGCACGCAGCTCGGGGTCGATGGTGTTCTCCATGATCCCGGTGTAGTAGTCCAGGCCGCCCTGCTCCGCCTCCAGCGCCACTTGCAGCGCCTGCTCGCGCCCGAGCATCGGGTCGGCCGCCCAGATCGCGGCCGCCTCGGGGCTCTCGATGTCCGGCCAGGTGCAATCCTCGGGCCGCAGCGGCGGCAGATCGCGGTAGCCGGCGCGCTCGCGCGCATCCGCCAGGTGCAGCTTCGAATAATCCGCCAGTTGCCGAAACAGGCGACCCACCTCGCGGTTGCCCTGTGTGAGCATCGCGTCGGCCAGCTGACCGAAACGCAGCGCCGCCTCCTGTTCGAGGCGGATGGCGTGGACAAGAAATTCTTCGACGGAGTCCATGGTGTGCTTTCTTCAGTAATCGATCCCGAACCAGGCCGGCTCGCGCTTGCGCAAATCGGCCACCAGTTCCAGCGTCGCCGGCACCAGCGCCCGCACGCCGTACCAGACCGCCTCGCGACGCGGCTGGCCATCCGTTTCCAGCAGGTGGTGCAACTGCCCCCAGCCCTGCCAGTCGATGCGGTGCAGCCGGGCATGCAGTTCCGGCGCCAGGTGCGCCAGGGTCTGCGACATCACCAGCAGCTGCGCTTCGACCGCGTGCAGTGTGGCCTCGCTGGAAAACAGCTCATCCTCCGTCTGCATCTCGGCCAGCAGCGAGCGGATCTTCTCTCCCGCCATCCGCACGATGTCGCACTGCATGCGGTGCAGCATGGGCGTTCCTTTTAGAGGTTGTCGGCCAGCACTTCCAGCGACAGCAGTTGCTGGTGCAACGCATGCCGTGCGCGCCAGCGGCCGGGCGCACACAACCAGGTGTCGGCGCCCTCGGTGGCCAGCACCGCCTCCTCGTCGCTCCAGTACACACGGCACTCTCCCGGCCGGGCCGTCAGCGCGGCCAACAACGCCGCGCGCTCATCCACAGGGTCCGGACTCAGCACGCCACGGCCCAGCAGGTGGTCGGCACGGTAGAGCGTGGTGTCCCAGCCGTACTGGTCACCCAGCGCGCAGACCGAGGGAAACGCGTCGCGGGCTGCGGCGTCCACCCGCTCATGGCCCAACGCCTCCAGCAGCGCGCGCGGCGTCACCTCGTCATGAATCTCCCAGGCCTCCAGCGGGTCGCGTGCCGCGACCTTGCGGGCCAGGTCGGCCAGGTGGTAGGCGAACCAGGCGATGGGTTCGCCCGAAGGCGGGCACTCGATCACATAAATCATGGCCGCGCGCTCATTCAACGCCCTCGGCCACGGCCTTGGCCCACATCGCCCGGCGCAGGCGCTGCGCAATCGCCACCGGGCTGGTGTCGATGGTGCGCTGCCCGGCCGTCATCGCGCCCTGCGCAATCGCGGCTTCCTCGTGCGTCAGCGGCAGGCGCCCGGCCATGTGCGTGGCCCCCGGCACCGCCGCCAGGATGGCCTGCCGGTTCGGATGCTCGGTCACCGGCACGAGCGTGTCGGCCTCCTTCAGCCCCGCCAGACAGACCCAGCCATCGATCACCTCGACCAGACGGCCGTCCTGCGTGTGTTTCACCAGAGTTGCACCCATCAAGACCTCCGAAAACTGGGACACCTCGAAAAAAGCGGGAGCCAGCTCCAGGGCAGCCGTGGAACTGGCTCTGCCAGGCCACTGGCTGCGTCCCCCCTCCGGGGGGAAGCCGCGCAGCGGCGCAGGGGGGAGTCCTCTACCGAATAATGTCGTACGAGTAGTCGGTCTTCCCGGGCACGATCGTGTTCGCGTCCAGGGTCTCGAAGAACTCGTCCAGCAGGTTCACCAGGACGCGCATGCCGCCCTCGTAGCCCCAGGTGGGGAAGCGGTGGTAGTGGTGGCGGTCGAAGATCGGGAACACCATGCGCACCAGCGGTGTGCCGGTGTCGCGCTCCAGGTACTTGCCGTAGGTGTTGCCGATCAGGAAGTCCACCGGCTCGGTGAACAGCAGGCTGCGCATGTGCCACAGGTCGCGCTTGGGATAGACCTTGCAGCCGGCGCCGTAGGGCGAGCTGTCGAACAGCTTCTGCACCTTCTCGGCCCAGACGTCGTTGCCATTGGTGGCCAGCACGTGGGCCGGTTCGGCGCCGAGTTCCAGCAGGAACTGGGCGTAGCCGATCATCTGGTCCGGGTCGCCGTACAGGGCGTAGCGCTTGCCGTGCAGGTGGGCCTGGCTGTCGGCCATGGCGTCGACCAGCAGGCCACGCTCCAGCTCCAGCTCGGCCGGGATCGGCTTGCCCGTCAGGCGGCTGATGGCCATCAGGAACTCGTCGGTGCCGGCCACGCCCACCGGGGCATTGAGCACGACCACTTCCTGGCCCTTCTCGGCGAGGTACTTGCTGGTCTTCTCGCAGCAGAACTCCTGGAACACGATGGTGGCCTTGGCGTGCAGGCCGGCGATCACCTCTTCCTTGGTGGTGCCGCCTTCGTACATGCGGAACTCGCCGTCGGTCGGGGTGCTCCACGAACCCGAGGGGTCGCACAGCACGTTCACCTTGACGCCGAACAGGCCGAAGATGCGGCGCATCTCCTTCATGTTGCCGACGACGAAACCGTCGAAACCGGCGATGAAGTTGATGCTGTCGTCGGGCACGCGCTCCCGCTTCTCGGTGGTACCGGCCTTGCCGTCCCAGAAGTGCTGCAGCACGCCCAGCAGTGCGTTGTCGTAGCCGGTGATGTGGCTTCCGACGAAGGCCGGGGTGTGGGCGAAGGGCACGTCGAACTCGGCCGGGACCGAGCCCTTTTCCTTGGACGTCTTGATGAAGGCGTTCAGGTCGTCACCGATCACCTCGGCCATGCAGGTGGTGGACACCGCGATCATGTCGGGCTTGTACAGGTTGTAGGCGTTGGCCAGGCCGTCGACCATGTTGTTCAGGCCACCGAACACGGCCGCGTCTTCCGTCATGGACGAGGACACGCAGGACGTCGGTTCCTTGAAGTGGCGGGAGAAGTGCGAGCGGTAGTAGGCCACGCAGCCCTGCGAACCGTGCACGAAGCTCAGGGTCTTGTGGAAGCCGTTGGCGACGTAGACGGCGCCCAGCGGCTGGCAGGCTTTGGCCGGGTTCACGGTCAGCGAATCGCGGGCAAAGTTCTTCTGCTTGTAGTCCTCGGTCTTGGTCCATTCGATGACCTGACCGATCTTCTCGTCGCTGTGGTTGTATTCGAACTGTTCCTTCTTGTTCTTGAACAGTTCCTGGTACTCGGGCTCACGGAACAGCAGTTCGTGGTCGAGGATCTTGTCGGCGGATTGGGGCATGACGCTCTCCTAAACAAATGGTGTTGCGTGGGATCAGGCGGCTTTTTTCCAGGGCGCCTTGGTCAGGCCCCAGATGGGCGAGCTGATCGCCATGTCCATGTCACGGGCGAAGATGGCGAAGCCGTCGTAGCCGTGGTAGGGGCCGGAGTAGTCCCAGCTGTGCATCTGGCGGAAGGGCACGCCCATCTTCTGGAACACGTACTTTTCCTTGATGCCGGAGCCGATCAGGTCGGGCTTGATCTTGTCGACGAAGTGCTCGAACTCGTAGCCGGTCACGTCGTCGTAGATCAGCGTGCTGTCCTTGATGTAGTGCGTGGTGCGCTGGTAGTCGTCGTTGTGGCCGAACTCGTAGCCGGTGCCGACCACTTCCATGCCCAGGTCCTCGTAGGCGCCGATCACGTGGCGCGGACGCAGACCGCCCACGTACAGCATGACCTTCTTGCCCTGCAGGCGCGGCTTGTACTTGTCGATGACGGCCTGCATCAGCGGCTTGTACTTGGCGATCACTTCTTCGGCCTTGGCCTTGATGGCGTCGTCGAAGTGGCTGGCGATCTCGCGCAGGCTCTTCTCGATCTGGGTCGGGCCGAAGAAGTTGTACTCGCACCATGGGATGCCGTACTTCTCTTCCATGTGCCGGCTGATGTAGTTCATCGAGCGGTAGCAGTGCAGCACGTTGAGCTTGGCCTTGGGGGTGTTTTCCAGCTCGGCGATGGTGCCGTCGCCGGACCACTGGGCGATCACGCGCAGGCCCATCTCTTCGAGCAGGATGCGGCTGGACCATGCGTCGCCACCGATGTTGTAGTCACCGATGATGGCCACGTCGTACGGGGTGGAGACAAAGTCGGGTCGCTTGTTCGGGTCGGTCTTGTCGAACACCCAGTCGCGGATGGCGTCGTTGGCCAGGTGGTGGCCCAGCGACTGGCTGACGCCGCGGAAACCTTCGCAGCGCACGGGCACGATGGTCTTGCCTTCGTACTCCTTGCTCTTCTTCTTGGACACGGCTTCGATGTCGTCGCCGATCAGGCCGATCGGGCACTCCGACTGGATCGAGATGCCCTTGTTCAGCGGGAAAAGTTCCTGGATCTCGTCGATGATCTTGTCGAGCTTCTTGTCGCCGCCGAAGACGATGTCCTTCTCCTGGAAGTCGGAGGTGAACTGCATCGTCACGAAGGTGTCCACACCGGTCATGCCGATGTAGTAATTGCGGCGCGCGGCCCAGCTGTACTGGCCGCATCCCACGGGGCCGTGGGAAATGTGGATCATGTCCTTGATGGGGCCCCACACCACGCCCTTGGAGCCCGCGTAGGCGCAGCCGCGGATCGTCATCACGCCGGGCAGCGACTTGATGTTGGACTTCACGCCGCAGTCGGGCTTGCCCTCTTCGAACGTGTTCAGGTGCTTGGCGCGGCGCTTGGCCATCTTTTCGGGATAGGCCTTGAGCACTTCATCGATCAGGGCCTTGTTGGCGGCCTTGCGCTCTTCAACGGTGGCGGTCATGGGGAACTCCAGTGGATGGTGGGGAGACTCGGGTGTCCCGCACCCCGGTGCGCGAGGGCGCACCGGAGGCGGTCCTCGGAACGGTCAGGCGGCCAGTTCGGCGGCGGTCTTGCCGACCTGCGACTCGTCGATGGTCTTCATGATCCCGTGCTCCATCAGCAGGTCTTCCAGCTGGTCCATGGTGATGGGGGTGGGGATGGTGCCGTTGCCGGCGTTGCCGTGGACCTTCTGGGCCAGGGTGCGGTACTCCTGGGCCTGCTTGGACTCGGGCGCGTACTCCAGCACGGTCATGCGGCGCAGCTCGGCGTGCTGCACGATGTTGTCGCGCGGAACGAAGTGGATGAGCTTGCTGCCCAGCATCTTGGCCAGAGACTCGGCCAGTTCGAGTTCCTTGTCGGTCTGTCGCTCGTTGCACACCAGGCCGCCCAGGCGCACGCCGCCGCTGTTGGCGTACTTCAGGATGCCCTTGGAGATGTTGTTGGCCGCGTACATGGCCATCATCTCGCCCGACATCACGATGTAGATCTCCTGCGCCTTGTTCTCGCGGATGGGCATGGCGAAGCCGCCGCACACCACGTCGCCCAGCACGTCGTAGGACACGTAGTCCACGCCGTCATACGCGCCGTTCTCTTCCAGGAAGTTGATCGAGGTGATCACGCCGCGGCCGGCGCAGCCGACGCCCGGCTCCGGACCGCCGGACTCGACGCAGCGGATGTCGCGGTAGCCGATCTTCATCACGTCTTCCAGCTCGAGGTCCTCCACCGAACCGGCTTCGGCGGCCAGCGAGAGGATGGTGTCCTGGGCCTTGGCGTGCAGGATCAGGCGGGTCGAGTCGGCCTTGGGGTCGCAGCCGACGATGAGGATCTTCTGGCCCATCTCGGCCAGGGCCGCGAGGGTGTTCTGGGAAGTGGTCGATTTGCCGATGCCACCTTTGCCGTAGAAGGCGATTTGACGAAGGGAAGCCATGTCAGTTCTCCAAGAAAGGAAGGGTTGAAACCAAGGTTGCGATACACCGCGACCAGGTCAGCCTGACGTGCCTATAGGTCTTCTTATCTGGATCACGCATCGGCCGGACTTGTGTCCGCGCAGCCACTCCTTTGCACCTTCCGTGCCATGCCGTTCCGGCCCCTGCCTCACCCAACGCAAGTGCTTGTTTTTCAGAGAGAAAACCCTCTTTTCGCAGGCACTTTCGCAGTGCCGTCCGGCTTTGTTCCGAATGCGACAAAGGCCGCCCGGCGCGTCGCAAAGGGCACGCCTGCGAAGGCCAGTGGCGAGGGGTTTGTGTCGGGTTTGAAGCGCCTTCGCGCGCGCGTCATGCGCGCGTGGGCATGCAGGGGGCTGGTACGTTCATTGCAGACAGGGCCGGTGAGCTTTCTTTCCCAACCCACCAGGAACCGCCATGACCACCCTCACCGCCCCCGTCGCGATCGAAGACACCGCCTTTGCCCGTCTCCAGACCGAAGGCCGCCTGCTCAACCCGGTGCTCAAGGCGCCCACCCATGTGGACGGCCGCTTCGGCTTCCGCGGTGAGCTGGCGCTGCGCTTCGCCGCCAAGATGGCCGACGAAGCCCGCCCGCCCGAACTCACCTGCGACCAGGTCATGGCCGTGGCCCGCGCCGGCGAGAAGCACCTGCCCTTCTTCTGCGGCTGGCTGCTGTCCTTCGAATCGCTCAAGGACGTGGCAGAGACGCTGGGCGACACGCTGACCGCCGGCGGCAAGTATTTCCTGTTCTGCGACAACTTGGACCTCTCCAAGAAGTACCAGGTGCCGTACAAGGGCGCGATGTTCTACGTGCTGCCCATCCTGGAGAACACGGTCTACAACGAGATGCTCGAACTGCTCTACCTGGAGAAGGGCGACCTCAAGAAGAAGGACACCGCCGGCAAGCTCGACGCCGTGGCCGACGCCGCGCTCCAGTACGACGTCACCTACGACACCATCACCTACGACGAAGGCCTGGCGCTCATGGGCCCGGTGCGCAACGTCAACGAGAACCGGCCGGTCTGAGCGCCTGACCGGCCGCGATGGACGATGAACCGGTCCAGCCCCACCGCTGGTACAGCACCAACCTCGTGGGCGTGCCTGCGCGGGTGCTGGCCAGCACCGCGTTCAACGCGCACCCGGTGCCCCTGTCCATCGCCGGCACGCGCGAGTGCCACCCCGGCCTGTTCGGCCTGCTCGCGCGCTGCCAGGGCCTGAACGACGCGGCGGAGGTGTTCGTGCACTACCTCGACATCGCCTTCGGCCTGCGCAGCCCCGCCGCCCACGAGGCGGCCGACCTGGGGCCGGCCGAACGCCGGCGCTGGCGCAGCAGCTGGCGCAAGCTGCTGCAGGCCTGGGGCATGGACAACGCCAGCCCCGCCGGAGCCGTGCTCAAGGGCTGGGTGGAAAGCCGCTTCGGCCTGGTGCCCACGCACCACCGCCAGCCGCTGCAGCGCTTTCCGTCGCCGGCCTGGGTCACCTACCTCGAAGAGAAGACATTCAGCCGCCTGCACAACAACAACATCCACCAGCAGCTGGACCTGTTGTTCGAGTTCTGCCAGTGGGCGTTGCAGCGCTTCGGCTTGCCTGGCCATGCGGCTGCGGGGGCGCCCCATGTGCGGCTGTGGCGCGGCAGCACGCGCTGCGACGAACAGCTGGTGGCCGGCTCGCTGCGCGGCCGCCACTGCACCGTGCGGCTGAACAACCTGGTCTCGTTCAGCCTCTCGGAAGAAGACGCCGGCTGCTTCGGCGACTGGGTGTTCGAGGTGCAGGTGCCCGCCAGCAAGCTGCTGGTGTTCCCGGGCCTGCTCACCGGCCAGGTGCTGCAGGGCGAACAGGAGGTGCTGGCCCTGGGCGGCGACTACGAAGTGGTGGCGCGTTATGGCTGATCTTCACCCCGCCCGTTTTCACGCCCGCTTCGACAAGGCCCTGGGCGCCTACCTGGGCCTGGCCATCGGCGACGCCCTGGGCGCCACCGTGGAGTTCATGCGCCCGCGCGAGATCCTGCTGCACTACGGCACCCACCGCGACATCGTCGGTGGTGGCTGGCTCAAGCTCGCGCGCGGCCAGGTCACCGACGACACCACCATGAGCCTGGCCCTGGGCGACGCGCTGCTGCAGGGCGGCACCGGCGGCATCACCGCCCTGCGCGACGGCCAGGACGACGCGCTGGTGCAGACCATCGGCCAGGCCTTTGTCGGCTGGTGGCGCGCCGGCCCGGTGGACTGCGGCAACACCTGCCGCCGCGGCATCCTGCGCTTCCTGCACGAAGGCAGCCTCAGCGGCCCGCCCAACGACGGCGACGGTGGCAACGGCGCCGCCATGCGCAACCTGCCCGTGGCCCTGGTCACGCTGGGCGACCGCGCCGCGTTCGAGCGCCTGTCCATCGCGCAGGCCCATGTCACCCACCACCACCCGCTGTCGGACGCCGCCACGCTGGGCCTGGGCCGGCTGCTGCGCGGGCTGATCGCGGGCGACGACCATGCGCGCCTGTGTCAGCGCATCGACCAGTGGGTGGCCGAAGAACCGGCCTTCCGCCACACGCCCTACCGCGGCCGCGCCACCGCTTACGTGGTGGACACGGTGCAGACCGTGCTGCATTTCGTCCGCACGCACGAGGACGTGGAGGACGCCATCATCGCCACCGTCAACCAGGGCGACGACGCCGACACCACCGGTGCCCTGGTGGGCATGCTGGCCGGCGCGCGCTGCGGCGCCAGCCGCCTGCCCTGGCGCTGGGTCAGCCGCCTGCAGCCGGCCACCGTGCGCGCCATCACCGACCAGACCAGTGGCCTGCTGGCCCTCGCCGACCAGCTGTCCGACACCACCGCCGTCCGCACCGGAGCACACGCATGAGCCACCTCGTCTTCTTCGAAAAACCCGGCTGCGGCGGCAACGCCCGCCAGCGCGCCGCACTGGAGGCCGCCGGCCACACGCTGGAGCGGTGCAACCTGCTGACCGCGCACTGGACGCGAGAAGCCCTGCTGGAATTCCTGGCGCCGCTGCCCGTGGCCGACTGGTTCAACCGCGCCGCCCCGCGCATCAAGACCGGCGAGGTCGTGCCCGAAGCGCTGGACGCCGACGCCGCCCTCGCCCTGCTGATCGCCGAACCCCTGCTGATTCGCCGCCCGCTCATGCAGAACACCGCCGACGGCAGCCGCCACGTCGGCTTCGACACCGACGCTGTCAGCGCCTGGGTCGGTCTGACCCCCTCGGCCCAGCGCCCGGCCTCGCTCGAAGGCTGCAGTTCCCCCACCCACGCCTGCCGCACCGGAGACCACCATGCCGCTGTTTGACTACCACTGCAAAGCCTGCAACGCCGACTTCGAGCTGCTGGTGCGCGCCAGCACCGTGCCCACCTGCCCCCACTGCGCCAGCACCGAGCTGGAGAAGTGCGTCTCGCGCATCGCCCCGGCCGGCAAGATCGAAGCCATCCGCATGTCCAACCGCCGCGCGGCCGACGCGGCCGGCCACTTCAACCACTACAGCCCGTCCGAACGCGCGCGGCTGCTCAAGGGCAAGAGCGTCTGACAGCAGGAACCGCATGAGCACCACCGACCACGGCGCCGAAGCCTTCTTCCGCGAACAGCGCGCCGCCTTCACGCACACCCTGGCCACCCAGGGCAGGCTGCTGCAGGCCTGGGACAGCTTCGACGGCAACGTCGCCATCCAGTGCGAAGGCCAGCCCCCGGTGGACTGCGCCAAGGGTTGCGCCAGCTGCTGCACGCTGCGCGTCACCGCCCTGGCGCCCGAAGTGTTTGTGCTGGCCGACTACCTGCGCGCCACCGCCCCCGCCCTGCAACGCCATGGCATCGACCTGATTGCAGCCGTGCGCGACGCCGACGCCGCCACCCGCGGCCTGAATGAGACCGCCCGCGTGGCCGCGCGCCGCCGCTGCGCCTTCGTCGTCCAGGGCGTGTGCCTCATCCACCGCGCGCGGCCCCTGGCCTGCCGGGGCCACGCCTCACACGACCGGCGCGCCTGCGCCGACGCCGCGGCTGGCCGCGTGGAGGAAGTGCCCTTCTCCGGCCCGCACCGCCTGGTGCGCCTGCTGCTGCAGGCCGCCCTGCAAGCCGCGCTGCGCGACCAGGGCAAAGCCTGGGGCGCCTACGAACTCAACCACGCCCTGGTGCTGGCGCTGGACCGGCCCGACGCACAGGCCGTGTGGAAACAAGGGGAAGACCCGCTGGCGGATGCGGCAGCCGATCTGGAGCTGCGCGAGGCCATGGCGGCAGGGTTTGATGAGATGCGGCATTGAGGCCCGGCGCTGCGGCGGGCTACCGTCGGTTCGGCGAGGCTGCCCACACTGCCCGTCGACGGCCGCAATGCAGCGGTTGCAGTCTGTTGAAACCGAAGTGCGAGTGCACGATGTACGACTCATTGCTGTCGTTCCGTTTGGCACCTGGTGAATAAAGACAGAAGCCGCAGTGCTGGGCACTGCGGCTTCTGAGCTGCAAGACGACTTTTGAAGGCTGTCAGGTCACTTGATGAATCGCACCTGCTGGTTGATCCGCTCCAGGATCGGCTTCTTCTTCTCGTTGAAGACCGCCTTGTTTTCCTCGATCAGGTTCTTGCCTTTGGTGTCGATGGAGATGATGAGCGGGCCGAACTCTTTCACGCGGTTGACCCACAGGGTCTCGGGCATGCCCAAGTCGGTCCACTCGGCGGCCTCGATCTTCTCCACCTGCGTGGCGGCCAGCACCGCGCAGCCACCGGGGAAGATGGCGTGCACGGCCTTGTTCTCCAGGCAACCCTGCTGCGTCTCGGGGCCCATGCCGCCCTTGCCCACGATCAGCTTCACGCCGGTCTGTTCGATGAAGGCCTTCTCGAACTTCTCCATGCGCATGCTGGTGGTCGGGCCGATGGAGACCATCTCGTAGTCGCCGTCGTCCTTCTTGCGCACGATGGGGCCAGCGTGGAAGATCGCGCCGCCCTTGAGCTGCACCGGCAGTTCGCGGCCCTGTTCGATGAGGCGGCGGTGAGCCACGT
The DNA here is from genome assembly GCF_031020795.1 of Hydrogenophaga pseudoflava. GTDB lineage: Bacteria > Pseudomonadota > Gammaproteobacteria > Burkholderiales > Burkholderiaceae_C > Hydrogenophaga > Hydrogenophaga pseudoflava_A. The sequence continues at coordinate 96,849 of NZ_JAVHJP010000002.1, read as the reverse complement.
CGCGGCAGGTCACCAGCGTCCCGGTGAGGTAGACCACGTCGCCGATGTTCAGGGCTTCGAGGTCTTCGTCTTTGATGGGGGTCGTCAGAATTTTTTTCACGACTGGAATCCTTTGTGCGAGATGACTTCGTGCGTCAAGTCGGCGTTGATCTTGATGCGGCCACGGCGGTGCGCCCAGCAGCCGGTGGAGACAGCCACGCCGATGGTGGACGGGTGGCGTGCGGACGATTCGATGTTCACGCCCATCACGCTGTTGTTGCCGGTCAGGCCCTGCGGGCCCAGGCCCAGTTCGTTCAGGCCTTCGGTCAGCAGGTCTTCCATGAGGGCGGCCTTCTCGTTGGCATTGCGCGCGTTCACCGGCCGCAGGATGGCCTTTTTGGAAAGGCGGGCCGCTGTCTCCGCCGAGGTGGACACACCCACCCCCACCAGCAGCGGCGGGCAGGCGTTGACGCCGCGCGAGGTGATGACATCAAACACGAACTCGGCCACGCCTTCGTAGCCCTGGCCCGGCATCAGCACGGTGGCCTTGCCAGGCAGCGTGCAGCCGCCGCCGGCCATGTAGACGTCGATGGTCACGCTGTCGCAGTTGGGCACGATCTCCCAGTCCAGCCACGGGATCTTGCTGCCGGTGTTGGTGCCGGTGTTCTTCTCTTCAAAGGTCTCCACCGCGTTGTGGCGCAGCGGGCCCATGCGGGTGGCTCCGGCGGTGGCGCCCTGCAGAATTTCTTCCAGCTCGCCCAGCAGCGGGAAGTTGGCGCCGGCCTGCAGAAAGTACTGGATCACGCCAGTGTCCTGGCAGCTCGGGCGGTCCAGCTTGTCGGCCGCGTCCTGATTGGCGCGCATCGACTCGTAGACCTCTTTGGCCAGGAAGTTGACTTCCTTCTCGCGCAGTTCGCCGAGCTTCTGGCTCACGTCGGTGGGCAGGCGCTTGCCGATGTGCGAGGTGAATTTCGCCAGCAGATCGGTCAGATCGGCGACAGCGGTGGCTTTGTCCACGGTGGGCTCCTTGAGGGTTGCGGGGTTCACTCGATGACGACCTTGGCGGCTTTGACGAGGGTGGAGAACTTGGCGGTCTCCTGCTCGATCTGGCGCGCCATGTCTTCGGGCTTGTCGCCAATCGGCTGGGCGCCGATCTCGTCCATGCGTTTGACGAACTCGGGCGAGTGGATGATCTTGACCATCTCGGCGTTCAGGCGGGTCACCACGTCCTTGGGTGTGGCGGCAGGCGCCAGCACGCCGAACCAGGTGCCGATGTTGAAACCCTTGAGGCCCACTTCTTCCAGCGTGGGCACGTCGGGCAGCGCCGCCGAGCGTTTGCCCGTGGTCACGGCTAGGGCGCGCAGTTTGCCAGCCTTGATGTGCGGCAGCACTGGCGTGATGGTGTCAAAGCTCATGGTGATCTGGCCGCCCAGCAGGTCGGTCGCCATGGGACCGGAGCCTTTGTAAGGGATGTGGGTGAGGTTGATGGCGGTGAGGTTCTCGAACTGCGTTCCGATCAGGTGCTGCGCCGTGCCGTTGCCGTTGGAGCCGAACACGGCCTTGTCGGGCTTGGCCTTGAGGAAGCTCTGCAGCTCGGCCACGTTTTTTACCGGCGTGGCGGCGTTGACCACCAGCACGTTGGGCACCAGGGCGATGGTGGTGATGGGCGCCAGGTCCTTCTGGAAGTTGTAGGGCAGCTTGGGGTAGACGCTGGTGGCGATGGTGTGGTGCACCGCGCCGATCAGCAGGATGTGGCCATCGGCCTTGGCCTTGGTCACGTAGTCGGCACCGATGGTGGCGCCCGCGCCCGGCTTGTTTTCCACGATCACTGGCGTGCCCATCGCCGTGGACAGACGCTCGCCCAGCGCACGGGCCAACACGTCGGTGGTGCCGCCCGGCGGGAACGGTACCACCAGGCTGATCGGCTTGCTGGGGAAGGCTTGCGCGAAAGCGCTGCCGGACGCCACGGTAGTGGCAATGGCCAAACCGAGCAGTGCGCGACGGGGAAGCGAGGGGGTCATGTTTTGTCTCCGGTTGTGGGTGGATGTGTGCTGACGGGACGGACTGTAGATTTCAGACCACCCGAGCAATCACCCAGAAACTGAATCCATAATTAAGTTGAAATCAACAATCAGGAGGCACCATGAGCGAAGGCATACAGGCTGCCGACCTCGGTTTTTTCTCGGTACTGGCCAGCGCCGGCAGCCTGAGCGCCGCCGCGCGCGAGCTGGGCATCACCACGCCGGCGGTCAGCCGGCGCCTGGCACAGATGGAAGCGCGCCTGGGTGTCGGTCTGGTCAACCGAACGACGCGGCGCATGGGCCTAACACCCGAGGGCGAGCTGACCCTGGAGCACGCGCGCCGCATCCTGGGCGAGATCCAGGATCTGGGCGAGCTGCTGGGTGCGTCCAAGTCCAGCCCGCAGGGTCTGCTGCGCATCAACGCCACACTGGGTTTCGGCCGCACCCACATCGCCCCGCTGATCTCACGCTTCGTGCGGCAACACCCCGGCGTGGACGTGCAGTTGCAGCTTTCGGTCAACCCGCCGCCGCTGACCGACGACGCCTTCGATGTCTGTATCCGCTTCGGCGCGCCACCCGATGCGCGCGTGATCGCGCGCTACATCGCGCCCAACCGGCGCCTGCTCTGCGCGTCACCGGCCTACCTGAAGAAACACGGCACCCCGCGCACGCCACATGAGCTGACGCGGCACAACTGCATCGGCATCCGCCAGGGCGAAGAGGCCTACGGCACCTGGCGACTCACCCACGGTCGTGGCAAACAAGCGATCACCGAAGCGGTCAAGACCCGCGGCAGCCTGACCACCAACGACGGCGAGATCGCGGTCAACTGGGCGCTGGACGGCCACGGCATCCTGATGCGAGCTGAATGGGACATTGAGCGCTACCTGAAAAGCGGTCGACTGGTGCAGGTGCTCCCGCAGTGCTTCACGCCCGACGCCGACATCTACGCTGTGTATCCGCAGCGTCACCAGATGGCTGCGCGTGTGCGGGCGTTTGTGGATTCTGTGGCTTTGGCGTTCTCGCCACCAATCGGCCAGGGAACGGCGGACTGAGTGACCGGCTGAAGTATTCGCGAACATCAGAGTACTGAGATGTGCCTCCGGTCCAAGCCTCAAGTGGTCATGCCATAGCGTTGGAAGGCGGATTTGCGCAATAGCTGTCGGAGACGATATGCAAAGTCCGTTGAATTCACTGCACAAAAACTGAGATGCCGCATAGCCGCCCTTGGTGAACTTCGGCTGTCAGCCTAACGCGGTCTCAGTGTCGTTGTAGAAGCACGCGCTCATCAGGACTTTGCTGCCTCGCTGTGCAGCCAGGAGAGAAACGCCTCGACCGTCGGGCGCTTGGCGTGGCGATCGGGGTAGACCGCGAAGTGGGCTTTGACGCAGACAGCCTGATCCATGCCGAACGGCGCCTTGAGCTTCCCATCCTTCAGGTGACCACCCGCGTTCATGGCGCTTTCCAGCGCCACACCCAAACCCTGTGTCGCCGCGTCCAGTGACATCTGCGCCCTGTCAAAGCGCAGCGCGAAGCGGTCGGGCGCGCGCAGCTTCGTGAAGCGGCCGAACCAGTCGGACCACTGCACGATGCTCACGTTGCTCTGGATCAGCGGCACTTCCAGCAGCTGTTCGACCCGCTTGAGCTTGTGCGCCTTGACGAAGGCCGGACTGGCCAGCGGCAGGATGGCTTCTTCAAACAGCGGCTCCACCACCAGGTCGCCCCATTGCGGGATGCCGTAGCGGATATCGATGTCGGACTGGCCGAGCGCGAAGTCGCTGGGTGTGTGGGCGGCCGAGAGGTTGAGCGAAATGTCCGGGTAGGCCTGCGCGAAGCGGTGCAGCCTCGGCATGAGCCAGAGGCTGGCGATGCTGGGCGCGGAGTGCACGTACAGGCTGTTGCGGATGCCCTGCCTGAGGTCGTCGGTGGCGGCGGCGATGGCGTTGAGCGCCGCGCCCACGTGTAACCGGTAGTGCTCGCCCGCAGGGCTCAGGCGCACGCCGTGCGCGCTGCGCTCGAACAGGCGCACGCCCAGATGCGATTCGAGCCGCGAGACCTGGTGGCTGATGGCCGAGGCGGTGAGGTGCAGCTCGACCGCGGCCAGTGCGAAGCTGCGGCGCCGGGCCACCGCTTCGAAGGCCTGCAGGTTGGCAATGGGGGGCAAGGCGGCCATGGGGTGAACCCTGTGGTTAGATGACGTTATGTCATCTTACGCTGACCTTTTATCGCTTGTCATCAGCATGACCGGCTTTGAGAATCCGTTCCCAGCACTGATCAACTCATGGAGACAAGACACATGCTGCTCAAGGACAACGTGGCCATCATCACCGGCGGTGCCGGCGTCAATGGCCTGGGCTTCGCCACCGCCCGCCTCATGGCCGCACAGGGCGCCAAGGTCGCCATCCTCGATCTGGAGCGCGCCGACCCGGCCGGCGCCGCCGCGCAGATCGGCCACGGCGCCATCGGCCTGGTCGCTGATGTGACCGACAAGGCTTCGTGCGACGCTGCCGCGGCCGCCGTGCTCCAGGCCTTCGGCCGAATCGACACGCTGGTCAACAACGCCGGCATCACCCAGCCTGTGAAAACACTGGAGATCACCGGCGCCGACTACGACCGCATCCTCGACGTGAGCCTGCGCGGCACGCTCTACATGTCGCAGGCCGTGCTGCCCGCCATGCGCCAGCAGCAAAGCGGCTCCATCGTCTGCATCTCGTCGGTATCGGCGCAGCGCGGCGGCGGCATCCTGGGTGGGCCGCACTACTCGGCCGCCAAGGCCGGCGTGCTCGGTCTGGCCCGCGCCATGGCGCGCGAGTTCGGCCCGGAGAGCATCCGCGTCAACTGCATCACACCCGGCCTGATCGGTACCGACATCATTAAAGGCAAACTCACCGAAGAGAAGAAGGCCGAGATCGCCGAGACCATCCCGCTGGCCCGCCTGGGCCGTGCCGACGACATCGCCGGCGCCTGCGTGTTCCTGGCCAGCCCTCTGTCCACCTACTGCACCGGCATCACGCTCGACGTGAACGGCGGCATGTTGATTCATTGATTGCTTCCGCTCCCTCACACATACCCACAACCACTGGAGACAACACCATGCAACGCAACACCTTCACCCGCACCCTGCTCGCCGCCTGCGCCCTGGCCGCAGCCCTGCCCCTGGCCGCGCAGGCCCAGGCTACCAAACTCACGCTGGGCCACGGCGCCGCGCCGGGCAACCCGCGCCACGAAGCGGCCGTCAAATTCGCAGAGGTGGTGAAGGCCAAGTCGGCCGGTCGCATCGAGGTGCAGGTGGCGCCCTCGGCCCAGCTGGGCGACGACGCCGCCATGGTCACGGCTGTGCGCACCGGCGCGCTGGACATGACCGCCAACTCGCAGGGCGCCGTGTCGGTGGCCGTGCCCGAGTACGCGGCCTACGGCATGCCCTTCATGTTCTCCACGCCGGCGCAGGCCTTCAAGCTGCTCGACGGCCCGCTGGGCCAGGAGCTGGCGCAGAAATCGGCCGACAAGGGCATGGTGGTGCTGGGCTACTGGGACAACGGCATCCGCCACATGACCAACAGCAAGCGCCCCATCGGCAAAGTCGAGGACATGAAGGGCCTGAAGATGCGCACCCCGCCCGACGCGGTGCTGGTGGACATCATGCAGGCGCTGGGTGCCGAGGCGCAGCAGATCAAGTTCGCCGAGCTGTACGTCGCGTTGCAGCAGGGCGTGGTGGACGGTCAGGAGAACCCGCTGGTCAATATCCACGCCAGCAAGATCTACGAGGTGCAGAAGCACCTGGCGCTGACCAGCCACATGTTCCAGATGACACCCTTCCTGATGAGCAAGCGCACCTGGGACCGCCTGTCCGACGCCGACAGGAAGGCCGTGCAGGACGCCGCCGCCGAGGCCACCGCGCTGCAGCGCAAGCTCTCGGCCGACGCCGACGCCAAGCTGCTGGACGACCTCAAGGCCAAGGGCGTGCAGGTGACGACGGTGGACAAGGCCGCCTTCGCCAAGGCCACCGCTGCGGTGGACGACAAGTGGCTGGCCACGCCCATTGGCCCGTACCTCAAGAAGGTGATCGCCGCCGCGCGCTGAGCACCCCACCGATCGCCCAAAGGAGCTTTCCCATGAACCTGATCGAGCGCGCCGTGGTCGGCCTGTGCCGGCTGATGCTGTGGATCAGCACGGCCGTCATCTTCGTGATCCTGGTGGGCAACACCGTGCTGCGCTATGGCACCGGCAGCAGCCTGCAGTGGGCCAACGAGGTGCCCGAGCTGCTGTTCCCCTGGCTGGTCATGTCGGGCGTGGTGCTGGCCGCGGCGCACGGCGCCCACATCACCACCAGCTTCCTGATGGACGCGGTGCCAGCGGCGCTGCGCCGCTGGACCGCCATCGGCACCTGGCTGGTGGTCGCGGCGCTCTACGCCACGCTGTCCTGGTCCACCTTCCAGATGCTGGAGATCGTGCACGACGAGAAATCGCCCATCCTGCAAGTGCCCGGTTCGTTCACCTACGGCTGCGTCATGGCCGGGCTGCTGATGCTGGGCCTGCTGGCCATCAAGTCGGCCTGGAACGCCTGGACCACACCACCGGTGGAGCACGACCCGGACGCCGAGCCGGCCGTGCCGGAAGCGCACTGGTAAGCCCCACAGCCCACGCCAAGGAACCCGCCATGAGCGCCCTCATCCTGTTCGTCTTTCTCGGGGCGGCCGTGCTGGCCGTGCCCATCGCACACGCACTGCTGGTGGCCGCCATGGCCGCCGCAGCGACCTCCGACCGCGTGCCGCTCGATCTGCTGGTGCAGCAGATGGTGGCGCAGGTGCAGAGCTTCCCGCTGATCGCCATTCCCTTCTTCATGCTCACCGGCTCGCTGATGATGGGCGGGCGCCTGGGCGCAGCGCTGGTCGGCGTGCTGAGCACGCTGATCGGCCGCTTCCACGGCGGCCCGGCGCAGGTGGGCGTGCTCTCGTCCACGCTGTTCGGCGGTGTCTCGGGCTCGGCGGTTGCCGACGCCTCGGCCATCGGCTCGCTGCTGATCCCCTGGCACAAGCGCCTGGGCTACCCGCCGGCCTTCTCGGCCGCCACGCTGGCCGCCGCAGCGACCATCGACATCCTGATCCCGCCCTCGATCCCGATGATCCTGTTCGCACTGACGGCCAACGCCTCCATCGCGGCGCTGTTCGTCGCCGGCATCCTGCCGGGCATCCTGATGTGCGGCGGCTTCATGTTCATGTGCTGGTTCGTGGGCAAGCGCCGCAACTTCCCGCGCGACACCACGCCCATCGACTGGAATGCCTTCCGCACCCACCTGATGTACGCCTCACCCGCGCTGCTGCTGCCGGTGCTGATCGTGCTGTTCCTGCGCTTTGGCATCGCCACGCCGACCGAGGTGGCCGTGCTGTCAACGCTCTACGCCGGGGTCGTGTCGGTGGTGGTTTACCGCGACCTGTCGTTCAAGCGCCTGAACGACGCCGTGGTCTCTGCCGGCCTGGCCACGGGTGTGGTGCTGCTGGTGATCATGGCGTCCGCCGCCATCGGCTGGCTGCTCACCTACGACCAGATGCCCAGCGGCGTGGCCAACTGGATCACCCAGAACGTGAGCCAGGACTGGATCGTGATCCTGATCATGAACCTGCTCATGCTGTTCATCGGCATGTTCATCGACCTGCCCGCCGCCGTGCTGCTGCTGACCCCGGTGTTCCTGCCGCTGGCACAGAGCATCGGCATGGACCCGGTGCAGCTGGGCATCATGATGGTGGTGAACCTGGCCGTCGGCCTCTACACCCCGCCGGTGGGCACCACGCTGTTCATCACCAGCGCACTGGCCAAGGTCAAGGTCGGCCAGACGGTGCGCGAACTCGGCCCGTTCTACCTCGTGGCCTTCCTGGTCCTGGCACTGGTGTCCTACGTGCCGGCGTCCATCCTCCGCTGACCGCTTCTTCTTCCCCCCGCTTCCACACAGGAGATTTCCATGACTTCCGCCGCAGACAAACTGCCGGCGCTGGCCCGGTGCGCCCATCGCATCCGCCGCTACGCCGTCCGCATGGGTGAGGTTCAGGGCCAGGGCTACATCGGCCAGGCCCTGGGCTGGGCCGACGTGCTGGCCGTGGCCTACGGCCACGCGCTCAACCTGCAACCGCAGAACCCCGAATGGGAAGGCCGCGACCGCTTCCTGCTCTCGCACGGCCACTACGCCATCGCCCACTATGCGGCGCTGATCGAGGCCGGCGTGATTCCGCAGGAAGAGCTGGAAACCTACGGCAGCGACGACAGCCGCCTGCCCATGAGCGGCATGGCCACCTACACGCCGGGCATGGAAATCTCCGGCGGTTCGCTGGGCCAGGGCCTTGTCATCGGCGTGGGCATGGCGCTGGGCCTCAAGCAGAAGAAGAACCCGGCCTTCGTCTACAACTCCATGAGCGACGGTGAACTCGACGAGGGCTCGACCTGGGAAGCCGCCATGTCGGCCGCGCACCACCAGCTCGACAACCTGATCTGCCTGGTGGACATCAACAACCAGCAGGCCGACGGCCCCAGCTCCAAGGTGCTGGGCTTCGAGCCGCTGGCCGACAAATGGGCCGCGTTCGGCTGGCACGTGCAGCGCATCGACGGCAACGACCTGGCCGCCGTGCTCGCCGCTTTCGACACCGCGCGCCACCTCAAAGAAGCCAAGCCGCGCGTGATCCTGTTCAACACGCTGATGGGCAAGGGCGTGCCCTTCCTCGAAACGCGCGATAAGAACCACTTCATCCGCGTCGACCCGCCCGAGTGGCAGCAGGCCCTCGCCATCCTCGACCAGAACGCCCCCTAAGGAGCCGCCGCATGAACACCGTCGCTGAAAAGAAACCGCGCCTGACCACCTCCGCCATGATCGCGTCCATCGCGGGCAAGGGGCAGCGCGTCAAGGCCGCTCCCTTCGGCAAGGCCCTGGTGGAACTGGCCGCGAACCGCCCCGAGATCGTGGGCATGACCGCGGACCTGGCCAAATACACCGACCTGCACCTGTTCGCGCAGGCCTACCCCGAGCGCTTCTACCAGATGGGCATGGCCGAGCAGCTGCTCATGGGCGCGGCCGGCGGCATGGCCAAGGAAGGCCTGATCCCGTTCGCCACTACCTACGCCGTGTTCGGCACGCGCCGCGCCTACGACTTCATCCACCAGGTGATCGCCGAGGAAAACCTGAACGTGAAGATGTGCCTGGCCCTGCCCGGCCTGACCACCGGTTACGGCCCCAGCCACCAGGCCACCGAAGACATCGCCATGATGCGCGGCATCCCCGGCCTGACCATCATCGACCCCTGCGACGCGCTCGACATCGAACAGGCCGTGCCGCAGATGGCCGCGCACAACGGCCCGGTCTACATGCGCCTGCTGCGCGGCAACGTGCCGCTGGTGCTGGACGAATACGACTACTCGTTCGAGCTGGGCAAGGCCAAGCGCCTGGTGGACGGCGACGAGGTGCTCATCGTCTCCAGCGGCTTCATGACCATGCGCGCGCTGGAAGTGGCCAAGGCGCTGCAGGCCGACAACATCGGCGTGGCGGTGCTGCACTGCCCGACCATCAAGCCGCTGGACGAAGCCACGATCCTGGCCGAGGTGCAGCGCAAACCACGCCTGGTGGTGGTGGCCGAGAACCACTCGGTGGTCGGCGGCCTCGGCGAAGCCGTGGCCAGCAGCCTGCTGCAGAACGGCGTGGCGCCTGCGCGCTTCCGGCTGGCGGGCCTGCCCGACGCTTACCTGGACGCTGGCGCGCTGCCCACGCTGCACGACCGATACGGCATCAGCACCGAGGTGCTGAGCCAGCGCGTCAAGACCTGGCTGGGTTGAACGCCGTAGAGCGGTTTGCAGGGCTTCCGTCGAATGTCCGCTCACGACGGAAGCTGTCCGCCAGGTCAGCGCATTGAATGGCTTGTGGCAGCCTGAAGCCGTTATCGCCTGTGGGCGCTGCCAGGCGTGCCCACGCTGACTGCGACGAAGCGGCTGTTGGGCACCGCGACCGGTGCTGGCCCGAATGCAAAAGAACCTTGTGCCACGGGCGTCAGGCCCGTTGAGGCTTCACACGGCGGAATGAACGTGCGAATGCGCACAGACCCGCTGGTCCCGCGTCTTTACGGTCTGTATGGCGCAGAGCACAAGGCGACGGAGTTCCCGGCGCTCGACTGGCTCTTCGCCAACAGGAGCTCCGATGGCCATCACCGCAACAGTGACAGCTGAGGACAGGCGGCGGCAACAGAAGCCCTCGCCTGAAGCGGCACATGATCCGCTGCACCGGTACCGGTCCAAGCGCAACTTTGCGCTCACGCCGGAGCCCGAAACCGGCGGTCAGTCCACAGCCGATCGGTTGCGTTTCGTCGTTCAGAAGCATTGGGCCAGCAGCCTGCACTACGACTTCCGGCTGGAACTCGACGGCACGATGAAAAGCTGGGCGGTGCCCAAGGGGCCCAGTTTCGATCCGACCGTCAAACGCATGGCGGTGCAGGTGGAGGATCACCCGCTGTCCTACGCGGACTTCGAAGGCACCATCCCGGCCAGACAGTACGGCGCTGGCAAGGTCATCGTGTGGGACGCCGGAACATGGCTTCCTTTGCAGGACCCGCGACAAGGGCTTCAAGACGGCAACCTGAAGTTCGAGCTGCAGGGCCACAAGCTGCACGGCCGCTGGGTGCTGGTGCGCATGAAGGGCAGAGGCGACAAGCAGCCCGCCTGGCTGCTGATCAAGGAGAAGGACGCGCACGCCCGAAGCGCCGCCGACTACAGCGTGGTCGACGAGCTGCCGGCGAGCGTGAAGTCGCTGGGAGCTGCATCGCGCGAAGCAACCGCCGCTCACCCACACCTGCCCGCCGGGGCCGTGCCATCGGCGTTGCCGCCCACTCTCTCTCCCCAGCTGGCCACCCTGGTGGCAGGGCCGCCGAAAGATGCGGCCGAATGGCTCTTTGAGATCAAGTTCGATGGCTACCGCGTGCTGGTGCGCAACGACGCTGCGGGCGCGCGCCTGTTCACCCGCAATGGCCACGACTGGACAGACAGGCTGCGGCCGCTGCAAAGCGCCTTCGAGGGCCTGCAGCTGCCGCCGGGCTGGTACGACGGCGAAATCGTGGTGCCCGACGATGCGGGCATCCCCGACTTCGGCGCGCTGCAGCAGGCGTTTGACACGCAGCGGGTGAACGATGTGGTCCTGTACCTGTTCGATGTGCCTTACGCCGCCGGGCACGACCTGCGCAACGCTCCACTGCAGGCGAGGCGTCTGTTCCTGAAAGGGCTGCTTGCGGCTTCAGGCTCGGACAGCGTCCGCTTCAGCGAGGCGTTTGATGCGGACCCGACGAGTGTGGTCGCCTCCGCGTGCAAGCTGGGCCTGGAGGGCGTGATCGCCAAACGCCTCGGCAGCACCTACCGGTCTTCGCGGTCGGCCGACTGGGTCAAGCTCAAGTGCAGCCAGCGGCAGGAATTCGTGATCGGCGGCTACACCGCCCCGCAGGGCGCGCGCACTGGCTTCGGCGCGCTGCTGCTGGGCGTGAACGATGCGCAGGGGGCGCTGCAGTACGCCGGCGATGTCGGCACGGGCTTCAGCGAAAAGGTCCTGAAAGACCTCAAGAAGAAGCTCGATGCGCGGGCGCGCCGCACCAGCCCGTTCGCAGCCGGCTCGAAGATCGACGGCAGGCCGCAGTGGGTCGCTCCGACCCTGGTCGCCGAGGTGAGCTTCGGGGAATGGACACGCGCCGGCCACATCCGGCACGCCGTTTTTCGGGGCCTGCGGACCGACAAGGAGGCCAGCATGGTCGTGCGAGAGAAAGCCAAGCGCCTGGCGCCCGCCAAGGCGTCGAACACCGTCCCTGCGCGCAAGGCGCCGGCCCTGTCCAATCGTCTGCATGTGACCAATCCGCAGCGGGTGATCGACGCCCGCTCGGGCACCACCAAACTCGATCTGGTTCGTTACCACCGCCTCGTCGGCGCGCTGATGATGAAACACCTGAAGGGCCGGCCGGTGTCGCTGCTGCGCGCGCCGGATGGCGTGAACGGCCAGTTGTTCTTCCAGAAGCACGCGGAGACCGAGAAGCTGCCCGGCATGCGACAGCTGGATCCCGGCCTCGACCCCGACCATCCGCCGATGATCGAGGTGGCCACCCGGCAAGGCCTGCTGTCCGCGGCGCAATGGAACGTGATCGAGTTCCACACGATGAACGCCGGCGCAGCGTCTTTCGAGCACCCGGACCGCATGGTGTTCGACCTCGATCCCGGGGAAGGTGTGGCCTGGCCCCAGGTGCAGGAGGCGGCGCTACTGGTGCATGCGTTCCTGGACCAGCTCGGCCTGGCGTCATTCCTGAAGACCAGCGGCGGCAAGGGACTGCACGTCGTGGTGCCCGTCAAGCGCCTGCACGACTGGGCCACCGTCAAGGGGTTCTCCCAGGCCGTCGTGGCGCACATGGCCGAGACGATTCCGAAACGTTTCGTCGCCCGCAGCGGCCCGAAGAACCGGGTCGGCAAGATCTTCATCGACTACCTGCGCAACGGGCTCGGGGCCACCACGGTGTGCGCCTGGTCGGCGCGGGCGCGGCCGGGGCTGGGCATCTCCGTCCCGGTGGCCTGGGGTGAACTGCCCACGTTGCGCGGGGGCGACCACTGGTCCGTGAAGACGGTGCACGAGCGACTGGACACGGGCAATGAACCCTGGAGCGGATACGCCCGGGCGGCACGCGGCCTCGGCCCTGCGATGTCGGCCCTGGGCTACACACCGCCTGTTGCGTGAGTCGCCCATGAGCCGCCCCTTTCGCCCCCCTACTTTCGGCCCGTTGCCGAACAAGGAGTTCCCATGCCCCGTGTGATCTGGAAAGGCGCCATCACCTTCGGCCTCGTGCATGTGCCCGTGGCCCTCTACCCGGCCTCGCAAGATGTCGGCATCGACTTCGACTGGCTCGACAAGCGGTCGATGGACCCGGTGGGCTACAAGCGCGTGAACAAGCGCACCGGCAAGGACATCCAGGCCGAAAACATCGTCAAGGGCATCAAGCAGGACGACGGCGAATACGTGATCCTGAGCGAAGAGCAGATCAAGGCGGCGTATCCGAAGTCGACGCAGACCATCGAAATCGAGTCCTTCGTCAAAGCGAGCGAGATTCCCTTCACGCTGCTGGAAACGCCCTACTACCTGGAGCCCGTGGGCAAGGGCGAGAAGGTCTACGCCCTGCTGCGAGAAGCGATGTTCGAGGCCGGTGTGATCGGCATCGCGCGGGTGGTGATGCACACCAAGGAGCGCCTGGCGGCGTTGATTCCATCCGGGGCGGCCCTGGTGCTCAACACCATCCGCTGGGCCGGCGAGATCCGCCCCCTGGAGGACCTGAAGCTGCCGGCCGAAGGCAAGACCGCCGCCGGCCTGAAGCCGGCCGAACTGAAGATGGCCGCGCAGCTCATCGCCGACATGACCGGCCCCTGGAAGGCTGACGACTACTCCGACAAGTTCAGCGATGCCATCCTGGCGCTCGTGAGAAAGAAGATCGAAGCCGGCGAAACCACCACGGTGACGACGCTCGAAGAGGCTCCTTCGGAGGCGGGAACGAGCAACGTCGTCGATCTCACCGCCTTGCTCACGAAGAGTCTGGCCAAACGCAAGCCAGGGAGCAGCGATGGGGACGACACCCGCAGCAAGCCGGCCAGCGCGAAGAAGCCCGCAGCCAAGACCTCGACCCGACGGCGGGCATGACGGCGGTCATGGTGCGCCTGGATGGGTCGACAGCCCCCGGCTCCAGGAACATGATAGGCAGCGTCGCTCGCGCACTACAGGAGGTTCATCACATGCCCACGGAAGTCTTTGATGCCATCGTCGTCGGCGCTGGCCAGGCCGGCCCCGCCTTGGCCGCTCGCTGTGCCCGCGAAGGGCTGCGCACCGCCGTGATCGAGCGCCACCTTTTCGGCGGTACATGTGTGAATGTGGGCTGCGTGCCCACCAAGACCCTGGTGGCCAGCGCGCGTGCGGTGCGCCAGGCGCAGCGCGGCGCCGAGTACGGCTTTGACGCGGGTGACATCCGGGTGAACATGGCGCGGGTGAAGGCGCGCAAGGAAGGCGTCGTGCTGCACTCGCGAAAAGCGGTGGAAGCGTGGATGCGAGGTCTGGCCCACACCGAGGTGATCACCGGTGAGGCGCGTTTTGTGGCGCCGGCCACCCTGGAGGTGAACGGCCGCCAACTGAGCGCCCCACGCATCTTCCTCAACGTGGGTGGACGCTCGGTCCGCCCAGACCTGCAAGGCATTGACGATGTGACCACGCTGGACAACGTGTCGGTGATGGAGCTGGGGGCCGTGCCCGAGCACCTGGTCATTGTGGGTGGCAGCTACATCGGCCTGGAGTTCGCGCAGATGATGCGTCGCTTCGGCGCCCAGGTGACGGTGGTGGAGCGCTCCGCGCGTCTGCTGCCGCGCGAAGATGTCGACGTGTCGGACGGCATCCGCGAGATTCTTCAGGCAGAGGGTGTGCACTTCGAGTTGGAGGCCGAGTGCCTGTCGCTGGCACCGACCGCCGGTGGCATCACCGTGGGCGCGCAATGCGCCAGAGAAAGTACGCCGATTGTCGCCAGCCATGTACTGCTGGCCGTGGGCCGCCGACCCAACACCGACGGGCTCGGCCTGGAACACGCCGGTATCCACATGGACGCCAAGGGCTACATCGAGGTGGACGACCAGTGCCGCACAAGCGCAACGGGGGTGTGGGCGGTGGGTGACTGCAACGGCAAAGGTGCCTTCACCCACACAGCCTGGAACGACCACGAAATCGTGGTGGCCAACCTGTTCGACAACGACCCGCGCCGCATCTCGGACCGTATTCCCTGCTACGCGCTCTTCATCGACCCGGCGCTGGGCCGCATGGGTATGTCCGAGACCGAAGCCCGCGCGAGCGGCCGGCGGGTGCTGATGGGCAAGATGCCGATGCAGAAGGTGGGGCGCGCGCGCGAAGCCGGTGAGACCCAGGGTTTCATGAAGGTGCTGGTGGATGCAGACACGCGGCTGCTGCTGGGCGCGGCCATCCTCGGCCTCAATGGTGACGAGGTGGTGCACAGCCTTCTGGACCAGATGGCCGCCGGCCAGCCCTGCGACGTGATGGCCCGCACCGTGCACATCCACCCCACGATATCGGAGCTGCTACCAACGCTGCTTCAGCAGTTGAAGCCACTGGACGAGCACTGAGGGCGCTTCGCAACCTCTGTGCAGACGTCAGAGGGCGGGCAGCACGGTGGCGCTGCAGTCACCGAAGCCGATGGAGCGGAAGCCGTCGCGCGCGCAGCGGCCACGCAGCTGGATGCGATCCCCGTCTTGCAGGAAGCTGCGGGTTTCACCGTTGGCCAGCGTGATCGCCCGCTTCCCGCCTTCGGTCATTTCCAGCAGCGAACCGGCCTGCTCGCGCAGCGGACCGGACAGGGTGCCCGAACCGAACAGGTCACCCGCCGACAGCGCGCAGCCGTTGACCGTGTGGTGCGCCACCAGCTGGGCCGGCGTCCAGAAGGCCGCCTCTGCAGCGTTCGAGCGGCTGATGACTTCGGGCGGAACGCCGGCGTCGCGCATGGCCCGGGTCTGTAGCAGTACGTCCAGATCGATGTCCATGGCGCCGGAACGGCGGTTGGCTTCGGTGTCGAGATAAGGAAGCGGATCGGGATGCCCGGCGGGCCGCCGCAGCGCGGTGCGGAACGGCGCCAGCGCGTCCAGCGTCACCATCCACGCCGAAAGCGTGCTGGCGAAGTTCTTGGACAGGAACGGCCCCAGCGGCTGGTACTCCCAGGCCTGCAGGTCGCGCGCGCTCCAGTCGTTGAACAGGGTCACGCCGAACAGGTGGTCTTCGGCCTCGGCCAGCGGGATGGCGTGGCCCATCGCATTCGGGCGGCCGATCACGAAGCCCAACTCCAGTTCCAGGTCCAGCCGCTGCGACGGGCCCAGCACCGGCGCCGCCGCATCGGCCGCCTTGACCTGCCCCTTGGGCCGGTGAAAGTCGCGCCCGCTGACCTGCAGCGTGGAGGCTCGGCCGTGGTAACCGATGGGCACCCATTCGTAGTTGGGCAGCAGCGGGTTGTCGGGTCGAAACAGCTTGCCCACCGCCGTGGCGTGGTGGATGCCGATGTAGAAGTCGGTGTAGTCGCGGATCTCGCAGGGCAGGCCCGGCTCCACGGCGCTCTGTGCGTGCAGGTGGCGTTCCCAGCGACCGGCCTGCGCGCTGCCGGTGGCCAGCCCGGCGCTGATCTGCGCCCGCAGCTCGCGCCGGGTCTCGGGCTTGAGCCGGATCAGCCGGTTCATGTCGCTGTGGTTGATCAGGCCGGCGCCGCGCAGGTCCAGCACCTGGTCGCCGATGGCGACGCCAATGCGCCACTCCGGGTCGTCTTCCACCCGGAAGCGGCCGAAGGGCAGGTTCTGCACGGGGAAGTCGGTGTCCGGCGCGTTGGCGGACTCGACCCAGCTGGTCAGCGCCGGGTCGTGGGTGTGGTCGATGGAGCTCAAGGCAGGTCCTTCAGTCCAGGGCCTTGAAGGTCTTGTCGTGCATCCAGGCCGCGTGTTTGGGCGCGCGTTTGGTCTTTGCCCATTCGTCGAGCATGGCCCACTTCACTTCGTCCAGGTCCCGGTGCATCTTCGGCGTGCCCACGTCGGCGCACAGCTCCAGCCGGTGACCGTTGGGATCGAAGAAATAGATGCTCTTGAAGATGGTGTGATCGGTCGGGCCCAGCACCTCGATGCCGGCGGCCTGCAGCCGCTCCTTCGTCGCTTCGAGCATGCCCAGGCTGCCGATCTTGAAGGCGATGTGCTGCACCCATTCCGGCGTGTTGCCGTCGCGGCCCATCTCGGGCGAGTTGGGCAACTCGAAGAAGGCCAGCACATTGCCCTGCCCCGCGTCCAGGAACACGTGCATGTACGGGTCGGGCGCCTTGGTGGAGGGCACCTGGTCTTCGGCGATCGCCAGCACGAAGTCCATGTTCAGGTGCTTGACGTACCACTCCACGGTTTCCTTGGCGTCCTTGCAGCGGTAGGCCACATGGTGGATGCGGTCAATTTTCAGTTCGCTCATGTCATGCCTCGGTGCTGTCAACTTGAATGGCGCCGCGTCGGATCTGGTCACGCTCCAGTGACTCGAACAGCGCCTTGAAGTTGCCTTCGCCAAAGCCTTCGTCGGCCTTGCGTTGAATGAACTCGAAGAACACAGGCCCCAGCAGTGTCTCGCTGAAAATCTGCAGCAGCAGGCGCTTCTCGCCGCCTGCGGTGGAGCCGTCCAGCAAGATGCCACGCGCCTGCAGTTCGGGCACCGGCTCGCCGTGTCCCGGCAGGCGCTCGGCCAGCATCTCGTAGTAGATGTGATTGGGTGCGGTGATGAGCGGGATGCCCGCCAGCTGCAGCGCGTCCACGCTGGCCAGCAGGTCGTCGGTCTGCAGCGCGATGTGCTGGATGCCCTCGCCGTTGAACTGCATCAGGAACTCTTCGATCTGGCCGCCGGTCTTGCCCGATTCTTCGTTCAGCGGGATGCGGATCAGGCCGTCGGGTGCGGTCATGGCACGGCTGGTCAGGCCGGTGTACTCGCCCTTGATGTCGAAGTAGCGGATCTCGCGGAAGCCGAAGATCCTTTCGTAGAAGCCGCCCCAGAAGGCCATGCGGCCCTTGTAGACGTTGTGGGTGAGGTGGTCGATCAGCTTGAAACCGTGGCCCACCGGGTGGCGGTCCACGCCCCCGATGAAATCGAAGTCGATGTCGTAGATGCTCTTGCCGTCCTCAAACCGGTCGATCAGGTACAGCGGCGCGCCGCCGATGCCCTTGATCGCCGGCAGGCGCAGCTCCATCGGGCCGGTCGGGATCTCGATGGGCTGCGCTCCCAGCTCCAGCGCGCGGGCATAGGCCTGGTGCGCGTCCCTCACGCGGAAGGCCAGGCCGCAGGCGCTGGGGCCGTGCTCGGCCGCGAAGTAGCCGGCCAGGCTGCGCGGCTCGCGGTTGACGATGAAGTTGATGCCGCCCTGGCGGTAGAGCACCACGTCTTTCGAGCGGTGTTTGGCCACCAGGGTGAAGCCCATCTTCTCGAACAAGGGTTCGAGCACGTGGGCCTGCGGCGCGGCGAATTCGACGAACTCGAAGCCGCACAGGCCCATGGGGTTGTCAAAGAGGTCGGGCATGGTCAATCCAGCTTGATGTTGGCCTTGGCCACCAGACGCGCATAGCGGTCCTGTTCAGACCTCAGGAACCTGGCCGCTGCCTCCGGTGTCGTCGGGTTGATGACGTTGTCCTGCTTGGCCATGGCGACTTTGACCTCGGGGTCGTTGAACGCGGCGACCACGGCCTTGTGCAGGCGCTCCACCTGCGCAGCGGGAAGGCCCTTGGGGCCCACCATGGCGAACCAGCCGGCCACGTCCACGTCCGGGAAGCCTTGTTCGGCGATGGTGGGCACGTCGGGCAGCGATGGCACGCGCTGCTTGCCCATGACACCAATGGCCTTCATGCGACCCGAAGCCAGGTGCCCCTGGGCCGCGGCCACGGCGGCCACGCCGAACTCGACCTGGCCGGCAATGATGTCGGTCATCATCGGACCCATGCCCTTGTAGGGGACGTGCTGCACCTGCACCTCCGCCGCGTCGACGAACATCTCGCCGGCCAGGTGGATGATGGTGCCGTTGCCCGACGAGGCCAGGTTGTAGGCGCCCGGCTTGCTCTTCAGGAAGGCCTGCAGCTCCTTGGCGTTCTTCGCCGGCACCTTGTTGGGGTTGACCACCAGCACGAAGGGCGATCCGCCCACCACGCTGATGGGCGTGATGTCGGCCAGGCTGTCGTAGGGCATGTTCTTGAACATGATCGGGTTGACCGCGTGGTTGTTCGAGATGAAGCCCACGGTGTTGCCATCGGGCGCAGCCTTGACGATGGCCGAGGTGCCGGTGATGCCGCCCGCGCCGGGCAGGTTCTCGATCACCACGGCCTGGCCACCCAGGGCCTTGGACAAGGCGTTCTGCGCGGCGCGCACGATGGTGTCCACCCCGGAGCCGGCGCCCAGCGGCAGGATCACGCGCAGCGGTGCGGTGGATTGCGCCCATGCAGGGGCAGCAGCCAACAGGCACGAGGCCGCCAGGGTGATGAGGGAACGGCGCTTGAAGGAAGGGGTCATGGTGGTCTCCTGGTTTTGATAGAAAAGCGAGGTCAAACGGAAGCGGGGGTGAGGCGGCCCAGCACCTCCTCGGTGTGTTCACCAATGGCCGGTAGCGGGCTGCGCACACCGGGACGACGGCCACCCATCAGCAGCGGCAGCAGCACGGTCTGGGTCTCGCCACCGTCTTCGGTGCCCATGGGCACCAGGCCGCCGCTGGCGATCAGGTGTTCGTCGTGCACCAGCTGGTCCGGGCGAACCACCTTGGCGTAGGGCAGCCCGGCCGCCTGCAACTGGGTGCACAGGGTTTCCAGGTCCAGATGCCGCAGCGTCTCGCCCAGCTTTTTCAGCAGATCGGGACGCACCGCCACGCGCTGCGCATTGGTCGCGAGCGCCGGGTCGCGGGCCAGGTCGGGGCGGCCAATCACCTCGCACAACGAGAGGAATTGCTTGTCACTGACCGCCCCGATGAACAGCTGCTCGCCAGCCGCCACGGTGAAGGTGTCGTACACGCTCCAGGCGGAGATGCGCGAGGGGAACGGCGGTGGCACCTCGCCGGTCATGAGGTACTGCTGCATGTGCTGCGAGGCCAGCAGGGCGCAGTTCTCGAACAGTGCGCTCTGGATTTCCTGGCCTTGTCCGGTTCGCTCGCGCTCGCGCAGCGCAGCCAGCACGCCGATGGCGCCAAACATGCCCCCCATGATGTCGTTCACCGACGTTCCAGCGCGCAGCGGGCGACCCACCGGGCCAGTCATGTAGGTCAGGCCCGCCATGTTCTGCACCACCTCGTCCAGTGCCAGCCGGTTCTCGTAGGGGCCGGGCAGGAAGCCCTTGTGCGAGATATAGATCAGGCGCGGGAACAGCGCGCGCAGCGCCTCGCTGCCCAGACCCAGCTTGTCCATCAGACCCGGGCGGAAGTTCTCCAGCAGCACGTCGCACTGGCCGATGAGTTCCCTGGCCGTGGCCAGGCCCTCTTCGGTGTGGATGTCGAGCACCACGCTCTTCTTGTTGCGGTTGAAGCTGCGGAAGAAACCGATGCCCAGGCCCGGCAGGGTGCGCGTCTTGTCGCCGCCGGGCGGCTCGATCTTGATGACCTCGGCGCCGAGATCGGCCAGGATCATGCCGCAGGTCGGGCCCATGACCATGTGGGTGAATTCGATGACGCGCACACCTTCAAGGGGAAGGCCGGTGGATTCGGTGGACATGGTGGGTATCCGGTTCTTTGGAGGGGAAACAGGTTCAGTGGGCGGCTGACAAAGTCACAGTGGTCTTCGGCAGGCCGGCGCGCCAGAGCGTTCCGTGGGTGGGTTCACCCGGCAGCCAGCCCACCACCTTGGCGCGCAGCGCCAGCAGCCGATCGATATCGATGCCTGTGCTCACGCCGCAGGCCTGCAGCATGAACGCCAGGTCTTCGCTGGCGGCGTTGCCGCTGGCGCCGGGCGCGTGCGGGCAGCCGCCGATGCCGGCGAGCGAAGCGTCGAAGCGGGTCACGCCCACCTCGAGCGCGGCGTAGGCGTTGGCCAGCGCCAGGCCTCGCGTGTCGTGGAAATGGCCGCAGCAGAAGCGGTCGCCGGCGATCTTGAGCGCCTGCTCGAACAGGCGGCTCACCGAGGCCGGGTCGGCATAACCCACCGTGTCGGCCAGGCTCACGCGGTCGGCGCCGGCGTCCAGCAGGGCCTGCATCAGGCGCAGCACCTCGCTGTGTTTCACCTCGCCCTGGATGGTGCAACCGAAGGCCGTGCCTACGCCACCTTCGATCAGCGTCTGGCTGCCCGCCGCGTCGCGTGCGGCACGGATGCGCTTCATCTCGTCCACCACCTCGTCAGGCGTCTTGCGCAGGTTGGCCAGACTGTGCGCGCGGCTGGCCGACAGCGGCAGGATCATCAGGTGCGCGCCACCGTCGATGGCGCGCTCGGCGCCCTTGAGGTTGGGCACCAGCACGCTGGCCTTGAGGCCCGGCAGGGTCCTGGCAAAGGCCAGCACCTCGCCGGTGTCGGCCAGCTGTGGCAGCAGCTTTGGCGGCACGAAGGAGCCGACCTCGATCTCGCGCTGGCCGGCGGCAAAGGCGTCGGCGATCCACTCGCATTTGTGTGCGGTGGACACCAGGGTGGGGATGCTTTGCAGGCCATCACGGAGGCCGACTTCGCGGATCACGGCGTGGCTGGGCAGGTGGACCATGGGCGGGGTTTCCAGTGGGTGAACAGCTTGACGGGTTGGAGTCTATGATTTCCATTTCAAACATCAAGTGAACTTTTGGAAGCCGATAAATTCCATTTAAGAACTTAAGTACAGGGTTTTCCCCATGCGCGACCTCGATCTCAAATCCCTGCGGCTGCTGGTGGCCGTGTGCGACCACGGCAACATGAAAGACGCCGCGGCGCAGGAACACATCGAACCCTCGGCCATCAGCAAGCGCATCGCCCAGCTGGAAGACGCGATCGGCACCCAGGTGCTGGTGCGCGGGCGGCGCGGCGCCGAGCCCACACCGGCCGGCCGCGCCCTGCTGGAACACGCGCGCACCGTGCTCTTCACCATGGACCGCATCGAGGCCGACATGGCCGCCTTCAAGGGCGGCATCAAGGGTCAGGTACGCGTGGTGGCCAGCGCATCGGCCATCGCCGAATCGCTGCTCGACGACCTCACCGCCTTCATGCGCGCGCCCGAACACCAGCACATCAAGGTCGACATCGAGGAGCGCTTCTCAAAGGACATCGTGGGTATGGTGCGGGAGGGGGTGGTCTCGCTCGGGGTGTGCTGGGGCAACATCGACTTCGGCGGCCTGGAGCACCGGCCCTACCGGCGCGACGAACTGACCCTGGCGGTGCCACTGGACCACCCGCTTGCAAAGCACGAAGCCCTGCATTTCGAGGACACGCTGGGCTACGAACACGTGGGACTGCAGCCCTCCACCGCCGTCAACACCATGCTGGGGCGCGCTGCCGCCAAGGCAGGGCGCCACATGAGCTACCGGGTGGTGGTGTCAAACTTCGACGCTGCGTTCCGCGTCGTGGCCGCGGGCCTGGGCATCAGCGTGGTACCGCGACAGGTCAGCGAGATCTACGTCTCGGCAGGGCAGGTTCGCATCATCCGGCTGCTCAATGAATGGGCCCAGCGCGAGTTCGCCATCTGCTACCGAGGCCATGGCGATCTCACACCCGCCGCAGGGCGTCTGCTGGAGTTCCTGGTGGGCAAAGCCAAGACCGATGTGCGAGACACCGCCTGAGCGTGACGTTTATTTCCCAGGGTGATGTTCACAACTCACCGAACATCTGGCCTTGTCCCCTTTCACTCCCCCGCCCCCTCCATCACCCCCACCAATCGCCGCAGCACCACCGTCTCCCGCTGCCCGTGCGCCTGCAGCGCTTCGCGGCAGGCGTGGCGCACGGCCAGGCGCTGGCCGGGTTTCTGCATCAGGGCGTACACGGACTGGGCGGTGGGGTTGGCGCGTTCGCCCAGCGCGGGGTCCAGCCGCACGTCCATGTCCAGTTCGGGCGCCACAGCGCGGGCGATGGCGCGGAAGGACCATGAACCGGCCATGACCGGGTGGTGGCAGTGCTCGCGGGCGATCTGGAACAGGTCGACGATGCGGGCCTGCAGCGCGTCCAGCGCAGGGGCGAGGTCGTCGAACCACTGGGCCAGTTCGCGGATGCGGTTGCGTTCGAAGCCGGCGTTGTAGGCCAGCACGGCGCCTTCGGTGCCCAGCGCGCGCAGCAGGGTTTCGGCGAAGGCCCGGCGCGGGTCGCTGCCCTGGCCATCCGCCAGAAAGTGCTGCTCGGTCCACTGGCCGTCGGCCGCCTCGGTCGCGCAGCTCCACTGGAACGGCAGGGTCTGGTACGGCCGCGTGCCGGACCAGACGGGTACCGCCATGCCGATGGTGTCGATGCGCAGGCAGTGGCGCGGGTGGGGCCAAGCGCGTGCGACGGTCGCCGCCGCAGGCACGAACTGCAGTGGCCCGCCGGCCCCTCCTGCCCGCCGGGCGCGGCGCGGCGGTGCGCAGGCATTGCAGCTGGCAGCGAATTCGCAGCCTTCGCCCTGGTGGCAGTGCGGGCCGGGTGTGGCCGCGGGTTCGGCGCCGCGTTCGCAGTGGCGCATGCTGCCCAGCCACTGCGCCACCGGGCGGGTGCCCAGCACCGGGCGCAGGTCCACTTCGCGAAACAGGCCGGCGTAGCAGCCGTGGCCGGGGTAGACGAAGTCGGTGTCCACCAGCAGCAGGCCGGCACCCTGCACCGCAAAGCCGCAGCGTGCGGCCACGTGGGTCCAGAGGGCGACGGTGTCGATGTCGCTGTCGTCGCCCACGGTGGCGTGGCGCACCTTGTACAGGCGCAGTCCGCCGCCGGGCGCGGCGCCCAGCACGTCGATGCGCACCTGCACCCGGTCTTCGCTGGTGAGGCAGGCCCCGAGGATGGCCCAGCCTTCGGGCAGGTGCTCGTCGCTGTCCAGGCAGTCGAGTGTGTGGCCCATGGCCTGCACCCACTGCGACGGCGTCTGCGGTGGCGCCACGGTGTCGGCGTGCGGGAAGGACGCACGCAGCGCCACATCCGGATCGGGCGGCGGCTGAAGCGCGGTCATGGGCTCGCCGCGCTGCAGGCGGTGGCGCGCGAGCCAGAAGCGGCGTTCGCAACTGCGCCAGCGGCGCAGGTCATCGGGACTGAACAGGGGAGCCAGCAACATTTGGGGACAACACGACAAAGCCGACACAGAACGGGGCCGGCAGAGCGGTGTAGCAACTGGCGTGCACGGTGGACGTCGTCCTCTGCCACTTCGACGACTGCAGCCACGCGCTGCTGTACCCGCGCTGGGAACAGGGCATGTTGTGGCCGCTGACCCGTCACCAGATCTTCCAGGGGGCCTTGGTGCTGGCCCAGAGGCTTTCCAGATAGTTCTTGTCGCGCAGCGTATCCATGTTCTGCCAGAAGCTGTCGTGGCGATGCGCCGCCAGCTTGCCTTCGTGGGCCAGTTGTGTGAGCGGCTCCTGCTCCAGCACACATTCGTCGCCCGGGAAATAGTCGAACACCTCGGGCTCCATGACGAAGAAGCCGCCATTGATCCACGCCCCGTCCCCCTTGGTCTTCTCGCTGAAGTTGTGGATCTTGCTGTCGTCCTCTTTCAGCGCAAAAGCCCCGAAGCGTCCGGGCGGTTGCACCGCGGTCAACGTGGCCACCGCTTTCTGCTCGTGGTGAAAAGCCAGCAGCTTGTTCATGTCCATGTCGCAGACGCCGTCGCCATACGTCAGGCAGAAGGTCTCCCCCTCCACATAGTCCTTGATTCGCTTGATGCGCCCGCCGGTCATGGTCGTTTCGCCGGTATCGACCAGGGTCACCCGCCACGGCTCGGCCTGGGTGTGGTGCACCTCCATCTTGTTGTTCTTGATGTCGAAAGTGAAATCGGCTGTGTGGAGGAAATAGTTGGCGAAATATTCTTTGATCACATAGCCCTTGTAACCGCAGCAGATGATGAAGTCGTTGATTCCGGCCTTGGAATAGATCTTCATGATGTGCCAAAGCATGGGCTTGCCACCGATTTCAATCATCGGTTTGGGCCGGGTGGCGCTTTCTTCGCTGATCCGGGTTCCGTAGCCGCCTGCCAGAATGACTGCTTTCATTTCCTTGCGCCCTTGCCTGGGTTATTCAATTGGTCTGTAAGAACAAAATCTGAGGATTCGTTCAGCCGATTTCAGCGAACGCCCATCTTCCAGAAATCATGAGGGGACAAATCCTTCATCTTCCTGCCTGAAACAAGCACCTTCAGCACCACCCACACCGGCACCACAATGTCGTGAACCATCCTGGCCAACAGGATGGGCACGCAAGCCAGCATGAACAGATACGAATCTGCCCCACGCCGGATATAGGCCAGCGACCGGAAGAACAGGTGTATTTTCCGAATCACATGCCCCAGATAAGTCAATCCGGGGTGGCGAGCGTGCTGCGGCACGTCATGCGCCGGTTTGCTGGTCATGGTCTTGCGCCACAAGGGCTTGTCCAGTGACGCCAGAACGAAATTGCCCTTGGCCGCCAGAAAATACAAGGAAGGAAACGCGACGTTGTAAACCGTGGTGATTTTCGGAAACAGCCACAGCTTGTATGCAATGTCCTTGGCGCGCTGACGCCGGATGAGCGCGTGGTTGCTGCGGTCCAGCAATTGTTTGGTGAGCTTGTAGATTCTCACCAGCGCATATCGGTGCCCGTAATCTTCAATGACCGGTTCGCCTTCGTATTCCTGCGTCTCTTTGTTGAAGAGGCGGTAGGGACAGAATGCCAAGATCGCGTCGGGTTCCGCAAGCAGTTTGTTGACCAGAACCTCGACGAATTCGGGCTCCCAGTGGTCGTCTGCCGCCGCCCACATGAAAAACTCGCCTGTGGCCTGCTCGGCCACATAGGTCCAGTTGCCGGGCAGCCCCAGGTTCTTCTCCTGCCGCACGTACCGGATGCGAGGGTCCCGGGCGCCATATTCCTGGCAGATTCGCGCTGTGGCATCGGTCGACGCGTTGTCGGACAACACCAATTCGATGTTCCGGTAGGTTTGTCCCAGCAGGCAATCCAGCGTGCGCGCCAGGGATTTTTCACCGTTGTATACCGGCACACCAATGCTGACCAATGGGGCATTGTTCATTTTTTGACCAGGCGCAGCCATTCTGGCGAAACGGTTTCAATTGCTGAAATAGGCGTTTTGCTCGGCGCGGAGTTGGTCACTCAATCGGCCTTCGGGCACCGTGACGTCGTCCATGCACAGCACCTGGTCCTTGGGAACGTCGCGTTTGAGGCGGCACCCCTCGGCCAAACCCATCGGAAGCAGACGGCCCTGGTTCACCACCTGCGAGTTTTCGGCCAAACCGTAGGTCATGTAGCCGCCAATGCCATCAATCAATTGGCCGGCTTTCAGGTCGATTTTGGCGGTGGCCACCACATCCACGCAGGGCCCGGCAATGGGCGCAATGGCCGCATCTGCGAACAACACCGCGCGCGCCACCGTATTGGGCACCTCAAAATGGCACAGGTGGTAGGGTGTGTAGAAACAATACAGCGGCCCTTCGCCCAGCTTGTACAGATTGAGATAGTGTTTTTGCTGGGGATGGTCGTGGGTGCCCAATACAAACACACCAGGATTGGGGGCCGCGCCCACCACGTAATCCACGATCCCCGGGCCTTGCAGCAGTTCTTCCAGCGGATACCAGTTGACGGCCTCGGTGATCGGGGTGCCGGCCGCCACCGTGGGCCCGAACATGCCGCGTTGGGCCACCCGCATGCCGGTGGCGTTGGCCACGATGGCCTGCTCGTAGGAAATCTTGGTGCCATCGGCAAACGAGGTCACCATGGCAGGGTTCTGCCCCCACTTTTTTGCAAATCCTTCCTGCGTGGTCGGATTGCGATAGGGATCGTGCAGGCCTTTGATGTTGCCGCAGAGGACGGGCTTCACCCCAATCCCTTTGACGAACCGGTACAGGTTCATGATGACGCCGGGCTGGTCGCCATCGACATTGGTGAGCACCACGCCGGCCTTGTCGGCATATACCTTGAGAATCGGGCCCACCGTGCCGTCCAGCTCGGCATTCATCATCACCACGTGCTTGCCGTGCTGGATGGCCCTGAACACCACCTGGGCGCTGAACTCCACAGCGCCGGTCACCTCGATGATCGCGTCGATGCCCTGCGCCTCGCACAGCAGAAACGCGTCGTCGGTGATCGCGCAGCGGTCATTCGCGATGGCATCTTCGAGCTGCGCCACGGTTTCAACCACCGCCACGTCCTGGACATTGGCTTCGTTGTAGGCGCGCCGGGCTTGTTCCAGGTTCCGGTTGGACACCGCCACGAGTTTCATGCCCGGGGTCGATTGGATGATTTGCAGCGCAACACCGCGCCCCATGAAACCTGCGCCCACCATGGCCACCCGCACCGGGTTGTTGTCGGCCTGGCGCTTCTTCAGCGCGCTGTCAATGATGATCATGATCTTGGAGTTTCAATTCGTAATGCGGCACCCACGCTGGGTGGATCGATATGGCGACAATTCCGCTCAGATCTTCATGTCGGGCCAGCTGGCGTCCTTGTCGGAAATGACCTGGACCTCCTGCGGCCAGATGATTCCCAATGCCGGATCGTTGTATCGGAGGCCACGCTCCGAACCCGGGTGGTACACCTGCGAAACTTGGTAGGTGACTTCACAATCGTCCACCAGGGTGATGAATCCATGCGCGAAATGCTGGGGCACGAACAGCATTCGGTGATTGCTGCTGCTCAACTCCACACCGATCCACTGCCGGTAGGTCGGAGATTCGGGGCGAAGATCGACAATCACGTCGTAGATGGCCCCCTGCGTGCATCTCACCAGCTTGGTTTCGGCATAGGGCGATTCCTGGTAATGCATGCCGCGCAATGTGCCCTGGTGTTTGCTCAGGGACACATTGGTCTGCACCACCTTGCTGATGAGCCCATGACGCTCGAATTCGTCTTGGCAGAAAGACCGGGCAAAGAACCCGCGGGAATCTCCGCGCTTTTCCAGATCAATGATGTAGGCACCCGCCAGTTTGGTTTCGGTGAAGATCATCAAACGCTCCAGAAGAACTTGTCGTCGATCTGGCGGGTGCGGATGAGGTATTCAATCTGCTTGAGGCGGGTGAAGGCGCGGAAGTTGAAGATGTCGGGCGCCATGTCGATGCGTTTGAACACTTCGTAGAGCTGCTCTGCACCAATGCGCGCGTTGCGCTTGCATTGGAAGCCCAGCTGGGTGCTGATCTTGTCGAACGACACCCGGTAGCTGCGGTTGTCCGCGTCGTGCTGGCCGAAGCTGAGCGCGCACCCGGTGAAGGTCTCGGCCACGATTTCGGCGATTTCCTTGACCCGGTAGTTGTCGGAAGTGGCGCCCACGTTGAAGACCTGGTTGTGGACCTTCTCGCGGGGCGCCTCCAGCACGCAGCCGATGGCATCGCAAATGTCCAGCACATGCACCAGCGGGCGCCAGGGCTGCCCGTCGCTGGTCATCTTGATTTCCCTGGTGGTCCACGCCAGTCCGGACAGGTTGTTCAGCACGATGTCGAAGCGCATGCGCGGCGACGGCCCATAGGCGGTGGCGTTGCGCAGGAAGGTCGGGCTGAAATGCTCGGAGGCCAGCGGCGACACATCGCGCTCGACCCTCACCTTGCACTTGGCGTAGGCGGTTTGCGGATCGGTGGCCGATTCTTCGGTCTTGAAATCGTCCCCCCCAATGCCATACACGCTGCAGGACGACGTGTAAACGAAACGGCTCACGCCGACGTTCTTGCATTTCCGGGCCAATTCCACCGAACCCAGGTGATTGATCTCATAGGTGATGTCCTGGTTGAGCTTTCCCAGCGGATCGTTGGACAATTCGGCCAGATGCACCACCGCCTCGAATCCTTCAAGGTCTTTTTCGGTGATATTGCGAATGTCCTTGCTGATCCATTGGGGCGATTGTTTGACGGCATTGAACAGCCAGCCGTCCCGGTAGAAACCGGTATCGATGCCCACCACCTCGTGACCGCGCTCCAGCAGCACCGAACCCAGCAAGCTTCCAATGTAGCCATCAATCCCGGTAACCAGTATTTTCACAATTGCTCAGCCTTTGCAGATGTTCAAGATTTTCGAGATGCAATACAGGCGATTGACGCGATGCACATGATTTCGCCCAACGACCTCAGACCCGGGAGGGGTATTGTTTTAGGGGCGCGCGCAGCACGGCGAAATATTCACCTCGGCCGCGAGGATAGCCGGGCAGGCGTGAACGGCTCAATGCCGGATCGCACGAAGCTTGACCTAGCTCAATTCCGAATTGCAAGGCACGCCCGGTTCAGCGGCATGGTGTGGCGCAATCCACTGCATTTAAGTGGAAATTAAGCCTTATTTAAACCGCACTTAAGTCGACCAGCCCTAGCCGATCAGCGCCACCGCCTTGATCTGCGCCCACAACGCCAGATCCGGCCGCAGGTTCAGCGCGCCGGCGGAGCGCCGCGTCAGGCGCGCCAGCAGCGACGACGAACCGCTGCCCACCCGCAGGCGGCACAGCGCCAGCGCCGGGTGGCTCTCGTCGGCCAGCTCGTCCACCACCACCGGCAGGCTGTTGAGCAGACTGGTGTCGGCCGGTGGGGACAGCGCCAGGCTCACGTCGCGCGCCAGGATGCGGATGCGCACCGGGGTGCCTTTGTCCTGCCCGCCGTCGCGCACCCACAGGCAGCCGCCCGGGAAGGCCACGCGCGCCAGGTGCCACTGCACATCGCGTTCGACCACCACGCCTTCGAGCACCACGCCCGCGTCCTCCCCCAGGCGGATGGGGAGCTGAACGCGCGAGAGCACCTCGGCCAGCGGGCCGGCGGTCACCACGCGGCCAGCATCGAGCGCCACGATGTGGTGGGCCAGCCGCGCCACCTCGTCGGGCGCGTGGCTCACGTAGACCACCGGAATGTCCAGCTCGCGCGTGAGCCGTTCCAGGTAGGGCATCAGCTCGCTCTTGCGCGCCAGGTCCAGCGCGGCCATGGGCTCGTCCATCAGCAGCAGCTGCGGGCCGGTGAGCAGCGCGCGCGCAATGGCGATGCGCTGGCGCTCGCCGCCCGACAGGCCGTCGGTTCGCCGCTGCAGCAGGTGGCCGATGCCCAGCAGTTCGATGGCCCGCTCGCGCGCCACGCGCTGCCCGGCGTCGCCCGCACGGCGGCGGCCATAGTCCAGATTGGCCTGCACGCTCAGGTGCGCAAACAGCGCCGGTTCCTGGAACACATAGCCCAGCGGGCGACGGTGCGTGGGCAGGCTCTGTGCGCCGTCCTGCCAGACGGCGCCATTGACCACGCAGCGCCCGCCCGGCGTGGGGTTGAGGCCGGCGATGCAGCGCAGCAGCGTGGACTTGCCGCAGCCCGAGGGGCCGAACAGCGCGCTCACGCCCTGACCCGGCAGGCTCAGGTCGACATCGAGCGTGAAACCAGGGAAGTCCTGCCGGAAGCGGAGGTCCAGGCTCATGACGAACGGCTCCAGCCCCGGCCGTTGAGCAACAGCAGCACCGCGAACGAAAACACCAGCATGCCACCGGCCAGCCCGTGCGCGTGGGTGTACTCCATGGCTTCCACGTGGTTGTAGATCGCCATCGACAGCACCTGGGTCTGGCCCGGGATGTTGCCGCCGATCATCAGCACCACGCCGAACTCGCCCACGGTGTGCGCAAAGCCCAGCACGGCGGCCGTGACGAAGCCCGGCCGCGCCAGCGGCAGCGCCACGGTGAAGAACGCGTCCCACGGCGAGGCGCGCAAGGTGGCGGCCGCTTCCATGGGCGCGCGGCCGATGGCGGCGAAGGCCTGCTGCAGCGGCTGCACCACGAAGGGCATGGAGTACAGGCACGAGGCCACCACCAGCCCGGCAAAGGTGAAGGGCAGCAGCCCCAGGCCCAGCGCCTGCGTGAGCCGTCCCACCGGCCCGTTCGGCCCCATCAGCACCAGCAGGTAGAAGCCCAGCACCGCGGGCGGCAGCACCAGCGGCAGCGTCACCACCGAGCCGACCAGCCCCTTGAGGCGCGAGTCCGTGCGCGCCAGCCACCAGGCCAGCGGCGTGCCCAGCACCAGCAGCAGCACGGTGGTCAGCCCAGCCAATTGGACCGTGAGCCAGACGGCGGCGAGGTCGGCGGCGCTGGGCATGGCGCGCTCACTTCGCGGTGTCGTAGCCGTAGGACCGGATCAGCGCCTGCGCCTTGGTGCCCTGCAGGTACTTCAGCAGCGCCGCCGGTCCGGCCTTGCCCTGGCCGGGGTTGAGCAGCACCGCGTCCTGGCGGATGGGGGTGTGCAGTTCGGCCGGCACGATCCAGGCCGAGCCGTCGATCCTGCCGTCCTTGAGCACCTGCGACAGCGCCACGAAGCCCAGTGGCGCGTTGCCACTGGCGACGAACTGGTGGGCCTGCGCGAGGGTCTCGCCGGTCACGAGCCTGGGCGTCAACGCGTCGTACACACCCAGCTTCTTCATCACCTCGACCCCGGCCGCGCCGTAGGGCGCGAGCCTGGGATCGGCGATGGCGAGGCGCTCGAAGGCGCCGCCCTTGAGCACCGCGCCCCTGTCGTCCACCAGACCCGGTTTGGCCGACCACAGCACCAGCTTGCCGATGCCGTAGCTGAACGCGCTGCCGGCCACGGCCACGCCCTCCTTCACCAGCTTCGCGGGCGTCTCGTCGTCGGCCGCCAGCAGCACCTCGAACGGCGCGCCGTTCCTGATCTGGGCGTAGAACTTGCCGGTCGATCCGAACGAAGCGACCAGCCTGTGGCCGGTGTCCTTCTCGAACTCGGCCGCGATCTTGTTGAACGGTGCCGTGAAGTTGGCCGCGACAGCCACCGGGATGTCGTCGGCGCGCGCAGCGGTGCTCGCCAGCAGCAGGCCGGCGAACAGCCGCGCAACAAAGGATGGGATGGTCATGGGAACACTCCTGGGATGAAAGGACAACTCAATGGCGCGAAAACAGGTCGCGCAGCCTGCACAGCGCGGTGGTCACGTCAAAGCGCGTGTCGGGCAGCGCCTCACCGGCCAGCACCTTCTGCAGCGCGGCGCGCGGGTCGCTCTCGCCGGTCAGCAGCACCTGCGCGCCCCAGCCCGCCATGTGGCGCAGGAAGCCGTCGCCCGCGCTGCCCGCGATCAGCACCTGCACGCCGTGCAGCGGGTGCGGGCCGTCGTCCTTGAAGTGGTGGGGCAGTTGCTCCTTGGTCAGCGCGATGCGCTGCGGCTCGGGCAGCGGCGCATCGGGACGGCAATCAAACAGCAGCCACTCGCGGGCCTGCCCCGCGTGGCCGCTGACCAGGCTCCAGTCCTGGTGGGTGGCGATGGCGACTTTCATGAGGGATCTCCTTTGGAACTCAGTCGTTGACCATGAGGAACACGCTGGAGGCCTTGAACACGGCCGTCACCGGCTGACCGAGCGCCAGGCGCAGGCGGTCGACGCTGGCGCTCGTGATGACGGCGGTGAGCGTGTGCTGGCCACCGGGCAGGGCCAGCGTCACCTCGGCGTTGACCCGTCCGAGGTGCAGGGCCCGGACCGTGCCACGAAAGCGGTTGCGGGCGGACACGCGGGTACCTTCGTCACCCACCATGAGCACGATGGACGAAGCCTTGACGAAGGCCATCGCCTCCCGGCCCTCGGCCAGGCCCATGGACTGCACGGACTCGTTGGTGACCAGCGCGGTGAGCAACAAGCCGGGGCCGAGCGCCAGGCTCACCTCGCTCTCGACCTCGCCGGGGCTGAGGGCGCCGACCGGCCCGGCGAACTGGTTGCGTGCACTGCTTTTCATGTGGAGCCTTTTGAGAATGGCGCGGTAGGCCGCGATGTCGGGATCACCCGCGCGGTCGAGCTGCAGGCTCAGGCGCGCCATGGCGGCCTGCGACTCCTGCTCCAGTGCGCGGTAGAAGGCGATCAGGCGGCGGCCGAAGTCGGTGAGTTCGCTGCCGCCGCCGTGGCGCCCGCCGGTGGCGCGCAGCACCAGCGGCTCGGGCGCGACGTTGTTCATGTCGTCCACCGCGTCCCACGCGGCCTTGTAGGCCATGGGCACCGCCTTGGCCGCCTGCAGGATGGAGCCATGCAACGCGA
Organism: Hydrogenophaga pseudoflava; assembly: GCF_031020795.1. Lineage (GTDB taxonomy): Bacteria > Pseudomonadota > Gammaproteobacteria > Burkholderiales > Burkholderiaceae_C > Hydrogenophaga > Hydrogenophaga pseudoflava_A. The sequence goes on along the minus strand of NZ_JAVHJP010000002.1, from coordinate 64,227 downwards.
TCGCTTCGAGCAGTCGGATGCGCTTCTCGCCCAGGAAGCCTCCAGCGGCGGTGTCGATCAGCAGCTTGCCCATGAGGGGCGGTACGACGGCATTCACGGTTGGCCCTTGTATGCATGGCGACACAACGGTCCTCCGGTGTGGGTTTCGTTGTGTGCTTCGCTACACAACGCCGGTGGACGAGGGTGTCTTGATCTGTCTTTGCAAAACGCAGGCCAGCCTGCGCGGACCCGCCGCGTTCAGTCTGGCGACATCACGAACAGCTGGGGCTGGCTCTGCCGGTACACGCGCAGCCACAGCAGCGTGGCGGGCACCACGGAGTGGATGGCGAACCAGATCGCGTCGTCGAGGTCCTCGCCCGCCCCGGCCTGCAGGCGCAGAGAGAGCAGGCGCCAGCCCTCCCAGTCCAGCTCGGGCATGTCTTGCCGCGCGGAGGGCGGCACAGCGATCGCACTGCCCGCCAGCACGCGCAGGTGCCGCAGCAGTTCGGCGCGGGTCAGGCGCGAGCGGCGCAGATCGGCTTCGTCCAGGCCTTCGGCCAGGGTGGCCACGTCCAGCCCAGCCTGCTCGATCAGGTTCAGCAAGGCGCTGGTGGCGATCCGGTGCCCCGCATCCATCACGCCGCCTCCAGCGCCGCGGGCGCGACCACCAGGCGTGCGTTGAGTTCCAGCGCGAACTCGCGCCAGGCGGCCGCCAGGTCGCGGGTGATCGCACGCAACAGCTCCGCGTCGGGCCGGTGGTCCTGCGGAAAGTTCGACAGCGCACACGACGTGCCGTTGTGCGCCAGGGCCTCGTCCAGCAGCGCCTTGTTCCAGCCTTCGAAGGCCTTGAGCAGCACGGGCGTGAGCGCGTGGCGGCCCTGGTCGGTGTGTGCGCTGCCGCACCACGGCGCGAAGGCGTCGAGCCGGGCCAGCGCCTCGCTGTAGGTCTGGTCGGCCACCGCGAGCAGCGCGCGCTGCGTCAGCTGTTGATGCTGCTGGGCCGAGAGCAGGCGCACCAGCTGTTGCCGGTAGCGCTCACCCGCGAGGGCGCGCAGGCGCTGCACCACGGCCGTGAAGCCGGCGATGGCGCTGGCCTGGTCACCGGCGGCATCGGTGGTGGCGTCGATGGTGGTGGGCGCCAGCAGCGCGTGGGCGATGCGTTCGGCCGCGGCCAGCGCGCCTTCCATGTGGCCGGCGCCGTGCGTGGCGGTTTCGGTGCCGCCGAACCACAGGCGCCCGCCCCAGTGGCCGCGCCGCAGCAGCGCATCGGCCTGCGGCCAGGCGGGCGGCTCGGCGCGGTCGGCCTCGCTGCAGGTCCAGCGCTCCAGCGCCCAGTCCTGCAGCACCAGCGTGCCCGATTGCGCGTCAATCCCGTAAAGCTGTGCCAGCTGGCTCTCGATCAGCAGCGGCAGCCCAACCCGGAAGTGTTCGCGCTGCGCCGCGCTCAGTGCCACGAAACCGCCCAAAGCACCCGCGGGCTCACGGCTCTGGTCGAACACCTCGCCCAGCACCGCCTGCGGGTGGCGCACGAAGGCGTTGCCTGAATGGCCGGCGTCGCGCCAGAACGGCGTGGCAAACGCCACCACCGCCTTGGCCTGCGCCGCCATCCAGGTGGGGGTGTCTTTCAGGGCCTCGTCCAGCGCGGCCGGCAAGGGCGGGTCGAAGGCGATGCGCTCCTGCACCAGCCGCGGCGGCAGCGCCAGCACCACGCGGCGCGCGCGCAGCGCCGGGCCGCCGGTGCGCAGCAGCTCGACACTGTCGCCCAGGTCGCGCAGCCCCAACAAGGCCGAGCCGGTGATCACGCAGCCGTCGGGCAAGGCCGCCCGCAGCGCATCGGTCAGGCGCGCACTGCCGCCCCGGATGCGCCGCGCCCCCGCGTGCACACCGCCGGCCTCCTGCCGCCGTTCGGGCGCGCGGTTCGGGTCGGTGAGCCAGAGCGCGTCGCCGGGATCGTGCTGTCCGGAGCTCTCCAGCCCCAGCGCCGCGAGCAGCGCCACCATGTGCGGCTCGGTGTCCGGCCAGAACCAGGATGGGCCAAGGTCCAGCGGCTGGCCGGTGGCGGCGTCGGTCTGCGTCAGCACGCGCCCGCCCACACGCTCGCGCGCTTCGAGCAGGCACACGCGCTGGCCGCGCACCACCAGCCGATGCGCCAGCGCCAGACCACACAGGCCGGCGCCGACGATCACCACGTCCCGCATCAGCGGCACAACCTCGGCCATGGTGTGGTCAAACAAACGTCAAGAGTTCCACCGTGACCGGCTCGTCGCCCAGCACCGCCTGGCAGGCCAGCCGCGACTTGGAGCCCACGCCCACCAGGGTGTCAAGCTTGTCGTTTTCCGGCTTCTGGATGCGCGAGATGGTCTTGCGGCCTTCGGTCACGAAGATGTGGCAGGAACCGCAGCTGGCGTTGCCGCCGCATTTCTGGGCAATGGCCTCGCCCGCGGCGAGCAGGGCTTTCATGATGGTGGTGCCGGCGGCCACGTCGTAGGTCTTGCCGGAGGGGAGCACGGTGAGTGTGGTCATGGTCTTCTCTGTGGTTTCGTGGGACGACAAAAATGGAATGCGCTCAGGCCGGCTCGGCCTGCAGCGCGTCGGTGAGCCGGGCGGCGACCTCGGCCAGCGGCAGAGGAATGCGCGTGATGCCCTGCTCTTCGAGGAAGCGCGCCTCCATGCGCGTGGGTTCGTCGGGCAGCACGGCCCAGTGCGTGTCGCTGGAGCGCTTCATGATCTGGCGCGCGAAGCTGCGGGTGAGCTGGTCGTCGAAGCGGCAGCCCAGGAACAGGAAGCCCCTGCCCTTGCGGCGCTCCTGCACCACGGCGGGGATGGGGGTCTGGATGTCGATCTCCGTCAGCACCTCGACGTAGTCGCTGTCGGAAACGAGGTAGTTGCTGGCCGGGCTGCGGCCGCCGATGGGGCGGTAGAGCAGCGGCGTGGCGCCGGTGGCCGGCGTGTCGGCGATGTGGCCTTCGGCGCCGTAGTCGGCGGTCCACTGGCCGAAGTGTTCGGACTGCGACAGGCCCTGGATCTGGCGCCAGCCGCCCTGCGGCCGTGCGGCCTTCATGGCGGCCAGCATGGTGTCGTCGTACCAGGTGTCGACCCAGAGCGTGGCGCCGCTGGCGGCCAGCGCGCGGTGCAGCGGCGACGGCGCGGGCACGGGCGCATAGGCCTCGTCCATGATCATCACCACCGACTTGCGGTGCTTGAAGTTCTCGATGAACTGCGCCGCCTGCGTGAGCTTCTGGCGGATCTTGTGCGGCACGCTGACCCTGGCGGTCATCAGCGCCACCAGCGCGGCCGGCGTGGCGGGCACGGCCACGTCGTCGCACAGCGACAGCATGCCGGAACCCAGGTAGGGGATGACCCGCCCGGCGTCGAGCTGGCGGGCGATGTCGGCGATCAGGCCATCGATGGCGTCGGACATGGGTGTTCCTTCAGAGGTAAATGGCTGCGCCCGCACCGACATTGGTCGCGGTGTCCTTGAGCGTCTTGACGATGTACTTGACCTGTTCCGCGTCCAGGCCGGTGTGCAGCGGCAGGGCCAGCGCGCGGTCGCCGATGCGGTCGGTGTCGGGCAGCACGCCGCGCTGTCGGCCCGTGGCGCCGGCGGCGTTCATGTAGAAGAACTGCTGGTGCAGCGGGTGGCTGTAGGCCGCGGTCTCGACGCCGCAGGCCTTCATGTCCTCGATCATCTGGGTGCGTGCGCTCGCGCCGAAACGCTTGCCCAGGTGCACGACGTACAGCATCCAGTGCACCTCGTCCACGTCCTCGGCCAGGTACGGCGGCTTCACGCCCTCGAAGCTCTGCATTTCGGCGTGGTACCAGGCCTCGACCCGCTTGCGCTGCAGCAGGCGTTCGTCCAGGTCGGACAGCTGCGCCAGGCCCAGTGCGGCGGTCAGCTCACTCATGCCCGCCTGCAGCGGCACGCGCGAACCGATGGAGACCGAGGCCCGGTCCGACAGGCGCCGCTGGCGCAGGTAGCGCAGCTCGATGGCCAGCGCCTCGTCGTCGGTCAGCAGCATGCCGCCTTCGCCCGTGCACAGGGCCGAGGGCATGGAGAAGTCGAACACCGACACGTCGCCGAAGCTGCCGACGCTCTGGCCCAGGTAGCGCGAACCCAGTGCCTCGGTGCTGTCCTCGATGAGCTTGAGGCCATGGGCGTCGGCCAGTGCGCGCAGCGCCTTCCAGGCGGCCGGGTGGCCGTTGGTGTTGCCGGCCAGGATGGCACGGGTGGCGGGCGTGATCTTGAGCGCGGCCTTTTCGGCGCTGAGGCAGCCGCTCCAGTAGTTGATGTCGGCGAACACCGGGGTGGCGCCTGCCAGCGTGATGGCCTGAGCCACCTGGTGCCAGGTGTGCGAGGCACAGACCACCTCGTCGCCGGGGCCGATGCCCATCGCGCGCAGGGTGATCCAGGTGCCCAGCGTGCCGCTGCCCACGGCCACCGCGTACCGCCGGCCAACCCAGCGCGCGAAGCCCTGCTCGAAGGATTCGAGCATGGGGCCGTCGCCCCAGCGCCCGGATTCGAGCACCGCCTCGACCAGCGACAGGCCCTGGTCGCTGATGGAGGACTCACACAGCGCGATGGTTTCGACGTCCATGGTGGCCTCCGTTCAGTGCTGGGTGAGGATGAACACCGAGGCCTCGTCGGCGCTCTGCGTGACGTGCCAGCAGTGGCCGTTGCTGGCCGCCAGGTAGACGTTGCGGTGGCCCAGGCGCAGGGCCGGGGTCTCGTCGCGCATGTCCATCTCGTCGACCACGATGGCGCGCACGCCGGGGTAGCGGCCGCGCAGGATGGTGGCGGCGTCGCGCAGCGTGGGGGCATAACCCACCACCTCGCGGGCGGTCTGCAGTTGTTCGCCGGAGAGTCCCATGGTGTTTCTCCTTGGATGAATCACTCTTCTGCGGATGCCAGCTTTCGCGCCTCGACCGTGATCGGCAGCGGCGTGTCGGCCGCCATGGCCGGCAGGTCCAGCTGCCAGCCGTTGGCCAGGGTCACCAGGCCGCCCCACATGTCCGGGTTGGCCATCGAGACGATGGGTTCCTCCAGGTCCTTCTTGGGCACGTAGGCGCTGAGCACGCCCTTGCTGTCTTTGCGGATCATCACTTTCATCGTCGGCTCCAGGAATGGGGGAACAGGTGGTCAGGCGGCCGCAGGCTGCACCGTGGGCAGCAGGGACCGGAGGGTGGGCAGCGCCGCGATCAGCGCGTCCACGTCGGCATCGGTGGTGGTGCGGCCCAGCGAGAGGCGGATGGCGCCCAGGGCTTCGCCGTGGGGCACGCCCATGGCGCGCAACACGTGCGAGGGCTCGCTGCCCGAGGACGAGCAGGCCGCGCCGGACGAGGCCGCGAAGCCCAGGCGTTCGAGCCGGCCGAGCACCACGTCGGCCTCAAGGCCGCCCACGCGCAGGAAGCTCACGCCCGGCAGGCGCGGCACCGCCCGCGACCAGATGTGCACGCCGGGTAGTTCGGCCAGCACCGCGGCTTCCAGCCGGTCGCGCAGCATGGCCTGCCGCGCTGCTTCGGCGTCCAGGTCGCCCAGCGCCTCCAGCGCAGTCGCCAGGCCCACGATGGCCGGCAGGTTCTCGGTGCCGCCACGCCGGCCGCGCTCCTGCGAACCCGGCACGGGCGGGCGGACCGCCACGCCCTGGCGCAGCAGCAGCGCGCCCACGCCCTTGGGGCCGTTGAACTTGTGGGCCGAGAAGCTCACCGCGTCGGCGCCCCAGTCGGCAAAGCGGAACGGCCGCTTGCCGATCCATTGCGTCGCGTCCACGTGCAGGCGCGCGCCGGCCGCCGCAGCCAGCGCCGCGACACCGGCCACCGGCATCAGCACGCCGGTCTCGTTGTTCGCCGCCATCAGCGAGACCACGGCCACGTCGTCGCGGATCAGGCGCGTGGCGGCGTCGAGGTCCAGCGTGCCGTCTGGCTGCACGGGCAGGAAGTCCACCGGCACACCGGCCTCGGCCAGATCGCGCGCCAGCTTCAGGTGGCCCGCGTGCTCCACCGCGCTGAACAGCACGCGCCGCCGGCCGGCGGGCGCGGCCGCCAGCAGGCCGCGCACCGCCAGGTGGTTGGCCTCGGTGGCGCCGCTGGTGAACACCACCTCGGCCGGTTTGCAGCCCAGCGCCTGCGCCACCACCGAACGCGCCCCCGCCAGCACCCGGCTGGCGGCTTGGCCCGGCCCGTGTTTTGACGAGGCGTTGGCCCAGGTGCCCGCCATCACCGCTGCCATGGCGTCGATCACCGCCTGCAAGGGCGGTGTGGTCGCGTGGTGGTCGAGGTAGATCATGGCCAGAACCTCCGTTCGGCGTCGACACAGAGCATGTCCAGCGCCTCGCCCAGCGACAGGCCCTCGGCGCGGGTTTCCCACACGCCCGCCCCGTGGTCGCGCGCCTGCAAGCGCCAGCGCCCGTCGGGGGACGGCGTCAGCAGCGCGATGTCGATCACCCCGCCTTCGCGGTCCACATTGCGCGAACAGCACGGCGCCTCGATGCGAAATCCCGCGCCCTCGGGCAGCACATGCGGCTGCACATAGCGGTAACGCACCCGGTCCTTCAGCGCCCGCTCGATGAAGGGGCGCATGAAGCCGACGACTTGGGCGGCCGTCGGATCGGGTGGGGCCGTGCGGGCTGCGGCGTTCATCCGGCGGCCTCCACAGGCATCCAACCCATGGGAACGGGCGCGAGTTCGACCTCCAGACAGCCCACCACGCAGCCCCCGAAATCCACCAGGTAGACCGGCTCGTTGATCTCGCTGGCGTGGCCGATGTTGACGATCTCGCCCACGTCACCGCGCGCGGCCAGCAGCGCGTCGGGTTCGCGCTCCGGGTGGCTGCCGTCGTTGACCAGGTCGTCCAGCGCCACCACGCGCTGGCCCCAGGCGTAGACGGGGGTGCGCGGTTCCACAAAGGCGGCCGGGTCCATCGGGTTGGCGGTGTTCATGGGGTTGCTCCTGAATCCAGGGGTTTGCCGGAACCAAGGTCGGCCAGCGCCGTGGCCCTCTCGCCCAGCTGCGCCAGCACTTCCTCGGGCAGGTGGTCCAGCGTGCACAGCTCCTTGGCGCGCATGCCCACGCGGTGGCCGGTCTCCACGAAGTCCACCGCGTAGATGTAGAACTGCTGCAGGAAGGTGTTGATGCTCACGACGTAGCCGATGTCGCCCTTGTTCACCAGCACCTCGCCGATGTCCTTGCCGCGGTAGGTGCCGTCGTTGCGCACCACCGAGCGTGCGATCACCCGCTCGCCGAAGGCAAAGCGCGGCGGGTCGGCCACCTCGATCACGTCGTCGTCGCGCACGATGTCAGCCATGGGGCGCCTCCCTCGGCACCGCCAGCCGGTCGCGCACCATCTGCCGCACCTCGCTGTCGGTGTCGTCGCGCAGGGCCGCCAGCATCGCGCGCGGCGCGCGCCGCGCCACCTCCCAGCGCACGCGCCAGTCGGCGTCGTCCGCCATGCGGCCCAGCAGCGCCTCGGGCAGGCTCTCGGCCACTGCGCGCCGCACCTCGGGTTCGGGGTCGCCGGCGAGGATGAACAGCGCCGGCATCGGCAGGCGGCGCGCCACGATCTCGCGCACCGAGCGCTCGGGGTCGTAGGCCAGGGTCGCCAGCAGCGCCAGTGGCAGGCGCTGGGCCACGATTTCGCGCACGCCGTAGTCGCTGTCGTGCCGCATCCCGGCCAGCCGCACCGGGTCGATGCGCTGCGCCACCCGCAGGCGCACCTCGCGGTGCGGGTCGTGCATCAGCCGCTCCAGCTGGGCGGGCGAGAGCCGCGCCGCCACCTGCAGACGCACGGTCTCGTCGGGGTCGTTCATCAGACCGTTCAAACGGAACACGCTGGCGTGGCGCGCCGCGATGGCCCGCACCTCGAAGTACGGGTGTTCCAGCTGCTGGTCGGCCAGCTCGGGGTGCCAGCGGAAGAAGCGGTCGATGCGGCGCGCGTAGGCGTCCTGCATGCAGGCGTGGCCCGGCTCGCAGCCGCGGCCGCCGTCGCGCGCGCGCAGGTCGATGTAGGCGCAGGCCTCGCAGTTCACCGGCCCGCCCCGCCAGTCCATGGGCGGGATGTCGCCTTCGGGCGCGCGCGCCACCAGGCGCTGCGGCCGGGCGAGAAAGCTGGCGGCGGCGCCCATCTCAGACCGCCTTCCGGATGTCGGCCCAGCCGCGCGCCGGGTAACCGCCCGGCCCTTCGGCCGGCAGGGTCGCCTCACCCGCATCGTGGCGCGCCAGCACATGCGAGAGCAGCCCACCGCCCAGGTGGTCCTTCGGGTCGAGCCGGCGCAGCTCGCCCAGCATCAGCCGTGCCTCGTCCAGGTCGCCCAGGCGCAGGTTCAGGTAGGCCAGGCCCTTGAGCGTGAACAGGTAGAAGCGCACCGCCGCGTCGCCGCGCACCGCCTCGTCCTCCGGCGGCACGTCACCGAAGTCCGGGCCGAGCGCCGTGCGCGCGATCGCCAGCGCGTCCTCGCCCGCCGCGCGGGCCTGCACCAGGGCGTGGCCGTAGAAGTGGAAGCGGTAGACCGCGATCACCGGCGCGGGGTGCTGCGGTGCCAGCGCGCGCGCACGCTCCAGCAGGGGCAGCGCCTCGCCGGGCCGGTCGCGCAGCGCACCCGCCTGCGCGATCAGCGCCTCCACCCCGGGCGGCAGCGCGCCGCCGATCACCGAAGCCGCGAAGGCCGCGGCAGCGGCTTCGAAGTCCCGGTCGGCGGCGTTCACGGCAGCCTCTCTTGCGCCCGTCTCAGGACACCAGGGCCGGGCGACCGCCGCGGCCGATGGACCCGATCTCGATCTTCGCCACGCCCGGGGGCGCCGCGTTCTCGGCGCTGCTGCAGCCGCAGGCGGCCTGCTTCGGGTTGATGATGCTCAGGCCCGACGAGGTCGGCGTTTCGGTGAAGTCGATGGTCACGCCGTCCAGCAGCATGCGGCTCTCGGCCGGCAGGAAGAACTTCAGGTCCGAGACCACGAACACCTGCTCACCGTCCTTCGGAGCGGCCTCGGCGCTGAACTCCGAGCTGTAGCCCGAACAGCCGCCGGGCGAGACCAGCAGACGGAAGCCCGCGGACGGAATGCCCGAGAAGCGCACCACGCGACCGATGAACTTCTCGGCGGCCGGGGTCAGTGTGAACGAGATGGACATGGGTCAGACTTTCACAATGCAGCCGTCCACCGGGCACACGGCCTGGCACTGCGGCGAGTCGTACTGGTCGGCGCACTCGGTGCACTTCTTCGGGTCGATCACGTAGGTGCCGCCCTTTTCGCGGATCGCGACGTTGGGGCACTCGGGTTCGCAGGCCGAGCAGGCGGTGCAGGTGGAGGCGATGATCTTCAGGGCCATGGTGGTTCTCCTTCTGTGAGGAACGTCGTGGGGAAAGGTGGGGTTCAGGCGGCCGCGGCCAGACCGCCGGTGAACGCGCCCTGGCGGATCTGCGCGTCTCCGCGGTCCTGGTGGGTGATCTCGCCGGCCGCGATGCGGGCGCGGTAGCCGTTGAACCAGTCGAGCGCGGCCTTCTCGATGAACTCGCCGCTGAACTGGTCCACCGGCTCGATGCCCGCCGTGCTCAGCTCGTCGCGCGGGCAGGCACCGATCTTGGCGACCAGCACCGCGTGGCAGTCGTTGATGGCCTTGACCACGCTGGGCAGCTGCTCGTCGTCGCCGTGGCCGCCCTGGCAGTACAGGTCCACGCGGCGGTGGCCGACGAACAGCGCCTCGGCCGCACTGACTTCAAAGATCTGGAACTCGGTGACGTGGCCGAAGTGCTCGTTCACACGACCGCCGCCCTTCGTGGCCACCGCCACCAGCACCTTCATGTCCTGATCGACCTCGACGGCGGCGCTGGCGGCCAGCGCTTCCTGCTTGGCGGCGTGCTGGGCCTGGCGCTCGACCTCGACCTTCTCCTGGTAGGCGCGGCGCTTGTCGAGGTCGTAGACGACCTCCATCTCTTCGATCTTGTCGAGCGTGAACTCTTCCGAGCGGTCTTCGCCCAGCAGGCCCACCGCGTCGGCACGGCACTGGCGGCAATGACGCATCAGGTTCGCACCGCCCGCGCAGGCGTCCTGCACGGCCTTGAGCTCCTGCGCGGTCGGGCCGCGCTGGCCCGTCAGGCCGAAGTGGGTGCCGTGCTCCGCCTCGCTGATGAGCGGCATGATGTTGTGCAGGAAGGCGCCGCGCTTCTTGACCTCGCGGTTCACGGCCATCAGGTGCTCGTCGTTGATGCCGGGGATCAGCACCGAGTTGATCTTGGTGAGCACGCCCCGCGCGGTCAGCATCTCCAGGCCGAGCATCTGGCGCTCGTGCAGGATCTTGGCGGCCTCGTAGCCGGTCACGCGGCGGTGGTCCCAGAAGATCCAGGGGTAGATCTTCTCGCCCACGGCCGGGTCCACCATGTTGATGGTGATGGTCACGTGGTCCACGTTGTATTTGCAGATCTCGTCCACGTAGTCCGGCAGCGCCAGGCCGTTGGTGGAGATGCAGAGCTTGATGTCCGGCGCCTGCTCCTGCAGCAAGCGGAAGGTCTCGAACGTCTTCTTCGGGTTGGCGAGCGAATCGCCGGGGCCGGCCACGCCGAGCACCGTCATCTGCGGGATCTCGCTCGCCACCGCCACAACTTTCTTGACCGCCTGCTCGGGCGTGAGCTTCTGGCTCACCACGCCCGGGCGCGATTCATTGGAGCAGTCGTACTTGCGGTTGCAGTAGTTGCACTGGATGTTGCAGGCCGGCGCCACGGCCACGTGCATGCGGGCGTAGTGGTGGTGGGCCTCTTCCGAATAGCAGGGATGGTTCTTGACCTTCTCCCAGATCTCGGCCGGCATGTCGTCGGGCCCGCCCGACGAGCCACAACTGGCCTTGCCCTCGCCACCGGAGGTGCCGCAGCCCCCACCGGCCTCGGGCACATCGAGCCTGGCGCCCAGCGGCTTGATCGAGCCGATGGACACATACGTCTTGGCGGGCATGGAACCCGCAGCGGTGCTTGTCGACATGAAGACCCTTCCTGCAGCCGACCATGGCCGCTCGGAAGGGCTTCAGCGAAATCCGTGCCACGAAAAAAACCGTTTCAGATCAACGGTTTGTGTGGTTTGTCGATTGTTAGGTACGGTACACCCACAACGCCGAGGCCTTGCATCCACGTATGGGATATGACAAACAGGACAAGACGTCAGATGGTGCGAATCTGACCTTGAGATCTACCAAACTTGCTTGTCATGCCTGAGTACTTCTTCGCCCCCCAGTACCACCTCAGGCATCCCGTTTATCGCTGAGTTTTGAAAGACGAAATATCCGCTTGAAAAGAGGCAGAAATTCACCGCTGCCCCATTGACCTAAACACCCTCTATGATTCATTCCACCCCACCCACTCCAACCCAACACGTCAAACGCAATGACAGAGGAAAAATCACCACCTCCCGAGAAGAAGCGAAAGAGAAAAAGATACCAATCATCAACAAATATCCATGAGCTTCGTGAAACCTCTCGCCTTACAAAGACTGCAATTGAGAAAATCAGCAACGGCACACCAATAACCGAAGACGAGTTCTTCGCAATTTTCAAGTCGGATTCCATTCCCCAGCAAGAACAAGATGCACTGCTTGAAAATATCGCAAATAAAGATGATCTACAACTCAACATTCCAAAACTATTTATTGAACAACCAAAAATCGTTCATGGATATCTAGATTTTTGGGTGCCAGATCTCGAAAGCGAGATGCTGACGTATTTCAGAGATCATCCCAGCGAACTTTACTCGATGGCTCCCCGAAAGTTTGAAGAGCTTGTTGCCGCAATATTTCGAAACAACGGATTCTCCGTCCAGCTAACACCCGAGACCAGAGATGGCGGCGTTGATCTTATTGCCGTTCATCACTCAAGCCTAACTGGAGAAACGGTTAACTTAGTTGAATGCAAGCGCTATGGACCAACCCAAAAAGTCGGCATAGGAATAGTTCAGAGGCTTTTAGGCTGCGTCCACGAACATAAAGCAAGCAAGGGAATTCTTGTCACAACATCGTTCTTTACCAGAGACGCACAGCACGTCGCAATGAATAGCAGGCACAATCTTGCATTGAACGACTACAACTCCGTCACGAGTTGGCTTGCTCAACTTCCATTCACGTCAAAAAAATAGACTCCGCGAACCAACGGAGTTTGCACGCCATCTCGGGCCCTGGGAGTAGTAACCGTAGGTGTCGTGAAAGCGTGAGCCTTCGCCCAGAGCGCCTTCGATCTTCTCGGCCAGTTCGGGCGCGCGCAGGGGGTAGATGTCGGCCTTTGCCGACATGGTGAACACGTCTTCCGGGTGGGGCACCGGCCCGAGGATGGATTGGCTGCTAACGATGACGAATTCGTATTGGTCCGTCACGTCCGCGCTGGCGCGAATGATGTGTTCCAGTTCGTCGCGGGTCACGGCGCGGCCCCGTTGCTCATGTCGTCGCCCAGCACCACGCCTTTGCGCAGTTCACTCACCTGGGCCAGGATGTTCTGGCGCACCGCGTCGGGCAACACGGTGGTCAGCGGAGAGGCCTGCCGCAACTCCTGTGCGCGTCGTGTGCGACCCAGCGCTTTGCGCCATTGGCCCTGGGCCAGGATGGTTTGCCACTCTTTCCACAGGCTGCTGGAGCGCGATGGTCCGCCCTGCAGCCAGCGTTCCAGCGTCGCCTGCGCCTGCCGCAGCAGAGCGGGGTCGGCGCGCACGCGGCGCACAGCTTCTTCGTGCAGGGCAAGACTCTGCAGGTCCTGGATTTGGTGGCGCGTGTCGTCGGCCGAGACGATCAGTTGCACAGCCGGCCGGGCACGGCGCGAACGCGCGGCCGCTGTGTCGGGCGGCGGCGGTTGCAGGGTGTCGCCGGCCAACAAGGCCAATTCGCCCGCCACGCCGAGGATGGACATGACCCGCAGGTAGGTGCCGATGGAAGGGCCTGGGTCGCCGGCTTCAACGGCGCTGAGCGTGGTGCGCGAGATGCCGGCGCGCTGGGCCATGGCGACCGTGCCCAGGCCCTGCGCCTTGCGCAGACGCTTGAGGCGGTCACCCAACTGCAGGAGCAGGTGGCGCTCGAGGACGGCGGTGTGGTCGAGAGCATTCATTTGTCCGGAATTTTATTCAAAACTATATATCTTGTTCATTTTTTTGGACAAAACACCGCCACCCTTCATATCCAATCGCCGCAACGGGTGCGGCGATTGCGCGCCCTATTCGCCGCATCACCCCGAGCGCGCCAGCCCTCTGGCTACCATGCACCATCCACAACAAACCCAGCCACAGGAGGAAGCCATGTCACCCATCCACCCGACCACCCCTGCCCCCCGCTCCACCTTTGTGACCACGCTGGCCTGGCTCATGATCGTGCCGTCGGCGCTGGGTGTGCTGATGTCGACGCTCCAGAGCATTCTGGTGTTCACCATGCTCCCGATGGACCAGATGGTCCTGCCGCCAGCGGATCAGATGGCGCAGATGCCGGCGTTCGCGGTGTTCATGCTGGAACACATGCGGGCCGTGATGGTGGCGTTCTGGCTGCTGACGGTGCTGGCGCTGGCCTCGGGCATCGGTCTGCTCAAGCGCAGGGAATGGGCGCGGCTGGTGGTCATTGCGCTGCTGGCGCTGAGTATCGTGATGAACCTGGGTGGGCTGTACGTCCAGCAATCGTTCCTGTCGGCCATCCCGGCCACAGCCGACGCACCGCCGGAGTTCCGCGAGCAGTTCGAGAGCATGGCCTCGACGATGTGGACCGCTTCTCTCGCCATGGCGCTGGTCTTTTCGGGGGTGTCGGCCTGGCTGATCTGGCGGCTGGCTTCGGCGCCGGTCAAGGCGGAGTTCGCCGCGGCGGCCTGAAGTTGTAACTTGGGTTTGCGATTGCTTGCACCTGTATGGACACGTCAGCAATGAAGAGCGCTCACCATGCGGGTTCGACTCTAGAAAGGAGAACAACGATGCAACGACGATCCCTCTTCAAGGCCCTGCTCACGACCGGCGCGGGCTTTATCGCCTTGCCCGCCCTGGCCAAGAACGACAAACACGGGAAGGGAAAGCCCGGCAAGGGCCCCAAGTTCGACAAGGACCATCCGCGTTACTACAACGCCCGCGGCCACGCGTTCGGGCGGGGCAAGCGGTTGCCGGGCGAGTTCCGCGGCCCGCACTACGTGGTGACCGACTACTGGCATTACCACCTGCCGCGGCCGGCCCGCCATCAGCACTGGGTGCAGGTGGGGCCCGACTTCGTGCTGGTGGTGGCCACCACGGGCCTCATCGTCAACGTGGTGCTGGGCAACTGAGGCGGCTGCAGCCTCAGAACTTCCTCACCTCGATCCCGTGCTTCTGCAGCGCATAGCCCATCTGCCGGGGCGTGATCTTGAGCAGGCGGGCGGCCTTGGCCTGGACCCAGCCGCAGCGCTCCATCGCCCAGATCAGGCGTTCGCGCTCGCCGTCCGGTTTGTCGTCGCTGCGGGCCGCCAGCGGCGCGGGGGTTGAGGGCGCGCCGAGCGAGCTGTCTTCGCCGAGGTCGGCCGGGCGGGAATCGCCGAACCCGTGGCCGTCGGCGAACGCCGGCTGGCGCGGCGGCGGCGCGGTGGGGATTTCGGTGATGGGGATTTCCGCCAGCCGGCTGGGCCGCACGGCGTCTTCGCGCTCGATGTGGTGCAGCACCTGCGTGAGGCAGCGGTTGTCGCGGCAGGGGAAGGCCAGGTCGGTGATGACGTCGTTGGCGGCCATTGTGGCGGTGCGCTCCACGCAGTTTTCCAGCTCGCGCACGTTGCCCGGCCAGTAGCAGCTGGTGAGCACGCGCATGGCCTCGGGGCTGAACCGGGTGGCGCGTTCGTTCTCACGGTTGAAGCGTTCGAGAAAGTGCTGCGCCATGGCGGGGATGTCGGCGCGGCGCTCGCGCAGCGGCGGCAGCTGGATGCTGACGACGTTGATGCGGTAGTACAGGTCGGCGCGGAATTCGCCCGCCTGCACCATGCGCTCCAGGTTGCGGTTGGTCGCGAGGATGAGGCGCACGTCCACCTTCACCGGCGCGCCGCCGCCCACGCGCTCGAAACTGCGTTCCTGCAGCACGCGCAGCAGCTTGGCCTGGAAGGCGGCGGAGATGTCGCCGATCTCGTCGAGGAAGAGCGTGCCGCCGTGGGCCATCTCGAAGCGGCCCTTGCGCTGGCCCTGGGCGCCGGTGAAGGCGCCCTTCTCGTGGCCGAAGAGTTCGCTCTCCAGCAGGCTCTCGGTCAGCGCGGCGCAGTTGACGCCGACAAAGGGCTCCCGCGCGCGCGGTGACAGGCTGTGGATGGCGCGGGCCATGACCTCCTTGCCGGTGCCGCTCTCGCCGCGCAGCAGCACGGTGGTGCGCGAGGGCGCCACCTGGTGGATCTGCTCGAACACCTTGAGCATGGGCGGCGAGACGCCCACCACCTGCTCTATCTTGTGGCGCTGGCCGCCCAGGGCCTTGTGCATGCGGCGGGTTTCGTCCTGGATGCTCTCGGCCGCGGCGGTGACGCTGCGGTGCAGCAGCAGCGACTGGCCCATGAGCGTGGCCACCATGCGCAGCAGGCGCAGGTCGTCGGCGAACACCCTGCGCTCGTCCGGGTTCAGGCAGTCGATCACCAGCACGCCCAGCGTGCGGTGGTCGGCGCGGATCGGCGTGGCCAGCATGGCCACCGGGATGCCCGGGCTCTGGTCGGCGCCGCCGGTGCGGTTGAGGAACAGCGGCTCGGCGCGCACGTCGGGCACGCTGGCAGGCACGCCGCTGGCGAACACGCGGCCCACGATGCCCTCGCCCGATTCGAAACGCAGGCGCTGCTGTTCGGCCTGGGTGAGGCCCAGGGCGCACAGGCCGTTGAGCGTGCCTTCACCGTCGGCGACCACCACGAAGGCGCGCCGCCAGTCGAAGGCGTGGATGAGGTAGTTGAGCGCCTCGCGGAAGGTCTTGTGGACATCCAGCGAGGTGGCCAGCGTCTTGCTGACTTCGTAAACCGCGTCCAGCTCGCGCCGGACCATGACAGGTGATGTGCTCACGATGGGACTCCCATCTCCGGGCCGTTCGTGGAATGCACCAGCGCCGGGAATCCGCCGCGAGGTGACGACCTTGGGCTTGTTGCGGTGCAAAAAACGTGCCGACAAGCCCTGTCGCAGGCTTTGCAACAAACCCGACACGGCCGAGGCCGACGAACGGTGTTCACCCGGCACAAAGCCCACACAAAAGCCGCCAAACCCGCCGTTCCGGGGCCCGCTGACACATGGCACAGACGTTGCAGAAGGGCCGCCAGACCGATTGCCCAAGGAGCTCGCCATGTCGGAATCCCATGCACCAGCCCGCAGCGCCTTGCCCATCTACCTGGACTACGCGGCCACCACACCGGTGGACCGGCGCGTGGCCAGCAAGATGTGGCCCTACCTGACAGAGCAGTTCGGCAACCCCGCCAGCCGCTCGCACGCCTACGGCTGGGTGGCCGAAGAGGCGGTGGAGCTGGCGCGTGAACAGGTGTGCGCGCTGATCAACGCCGACCCGCGCGAGATCGTCTGGACCAGCGGCGCGACCGAGTCGAACAACCTCGCGATCAAGGGCGCGGCGCACTTCCACAAGGCCAGGGGCAAACACCTCGTCACCGTCGCGACCGAACACAAGGCGGTGCTGGACAGCATGCGCGAGCTGGAGCGCGAGGGCTTCGAGGTCACGGTGCTGCCGGTGCTGCCCAGCGGCCTGCTCGATCTGGACCAGTTCAAGGCCGCGCTGCGCCCCGACACGGTGCTGGCCTCGGTCATGTTCGTGAACAACGAGACCGGGGTGATCCAGGACATCGCCGCCATCGGCGCGATCTGCCGCGAGAAGGGCGTTCTGCTGCACGTGGACGCGGCGCAGGCGGCCGGCAAGGTGGTGATCGATCTGGACCGTCTGCCGGTCGATCTGCTTTCACTGTCGGCGCACAAGATCTACGGGCCCAAGGGCATCGGCGCGCTGTACGTGCGGCGCAAGCCGCGCGTGCGCATCGAGGCGCAGATGCATGGCGGCGGTCACGAGCGCGGCATGCGCTCGGGCACCCTGCCCACGCACCAGATCGTGGGCATGGGCGAGGCCTTCTGGCTGGCGCGCGAGCAGATGGCCAGCGACAACGCGCGCATCACCGCACTGCGCGAGCGGCTGTGGGCCGGCATCAGCAAGCTGGAGTGCGTGGAACTCAACGGCGACCCGGTGCACCGCGCCTGCGGTTACCTCAACGCCAGCTTCAACTACGTCGAGGGTGAGTCGCTGCTGATGGGCATCAAGGGCGTGGCGGTGTCATCGGGCTCGGCCTGCACCTCGGCCAGCCTGGAGCCGAGCTACGTGCTGCGCGCCATGGGCCGCAGCGACGAGCTGGCGCACAGCTCGGTGCGGTTTTCCATCGGCCGCTTCACCACGGCCGAAGAGATCGACTCGACCATCGCGCAGGTCACCGAGGTGGTGACAAGGCTGCGCGGCATGAGCCCGCTGTGGGACATGGTGCAGGCCGGCATCGACCTGTCGACCATTCAATGGGCAGAGCACTGATCCCCAACCACTGAATTCCTGAACGGAGAAAACCATGGCCTACAGCGACAAGGTGGTGGACCACTACGAGAACCCGCGCAACGTCGGTGCGTTCGATGCCAACGACGACAGCGTCGGCACGGGCATGGTGGGTGCGCCCGCCTGCGGCGACGTGATGAAGCTGCAGATCCGCGTGAACGCCCAGGGCGTGATCGAGGACGCGAAGTTCAAGACCTACGGCTGCGGATCCGCGATCGCGTCGAGCTCGCTGGTCACCGAATGGGTGCGCGGCCGCACGCTGGACGAAGCGCTGGCGATCAAGAACGCCGCCATTGCCGAGGAGCTGGCGCTGCCGCCCGTGAAGATCCATTGCTCCATCCTGGCCGAGGACGCCATCAAGGCGGCCGTGGCCGATTACCGCTCGCGCCACGGAGGCTCGCCTGGCGAAGGCGCGGTCGTCGAGAAGGACGCCTGCGAACCCCGCGGTCAATGAGGCCGCTCACCCCCTGAGGAGAAATGCCATGTCCGCTGTGTCCCAAGCCGTCGCCGCCGAACCGGCGGCCATTCCCGCCCTGCTCGAGTTCACGCCGCAGGCCGCCGCCAAGGTGGCGGAGCTGATCCAGGAGGAAGGCAACCCCGAACTCAAGCTGCGTCTGTACGTCACGGGCGGCGGCTGCTCGGGCTTCTCCTACGGCTTCGTGTTCGACGACCAGGTGGCCGAGGACGACACCATCGTTTCGACGGAAGGTGTCTCACTGGT
Source organism: Hydrogenophaga pseudoflava (assembly GCF_031020795.1). GTDB lineage: Bacteria > Pseudomonadota > Gammaproteobacteria > Burkholderiales > Burkholderiaceae_C > Hydrogenophaga > Hydrogenophaga pseudoflava_A. The sequence continues at coordinate 46,031 of NZ_JAVHJP010000002.1, read as the reverse complement.
GGTCGACGCGATGAGCTACCAGTACCTGGTGGGTGCGCGGGTCGACTTCGAGGACGGCCTGGAAGGCTCGCGCTTCGTCATCCACAACCCCAATGCGCAGACCACCTGCGGCTGCGGTTCGTCGTTCAGCGTCTGAAGGAGCTTGCCATGTCCGTTTCGCTCACCCCCGCCGCGGCGCGGCATGTGGAGAAGTCGCTCGCCAAACGCGGCGCGGGCCTGGGTTTGCGGCTGGCGGTCAAGACCAGCGGCTGCTCGGGTTACGCCTACGCGCTGGAATTCGTCGACGAAATGAACGCCGAGGACCAGTGCTTCGAGAACTTCGGCGTGAAGGTCATCGTCGACCCGCGCAGCCTGGCGATGCTCGACGGCACGCAGCTGGACTTCGTGCGCGAAGGCCTCAACGAAGGCTTCAAGTTCAACAACCCGAACGCGAAAAACAACTGCGGCTGCGGCGAGAGCTTCGCCGTCTGACACACCATGGCCCTGCTCCAGATTGCCGAACCCGGCCGCTCCGCCGCCCCGCACCAGCACCGGCTGGCGGCGGGCATCGATCTGGGCACGACCAACTCGCTCATCGCCACGGTGCAGAGCGCGCAGGCGCGGGCCCTGCCCGACGCGACCGGGGCGCTGCTGCTGCCGTCGGTGGTGCGGTACTTCGCCGAAGGCGAACCGGTGGTGGGCCACGCCGCGCAGGCGCAGCAGGCCGAAGACCCGCAGAACACCATCGTCTCGGTCAAGCGCTTCATGGGCCGCACGCTCGGCGACCTGCGCGAGGCGCCGGGCCTGCCCTACCGCTTTGTCGACGGCGCGGGCATGGTGGGCATTCAGACCGCGGCGGGCGAGCGCTCGCCGGTGCAGGTCTCGGCCGACATCCTCGGCACGTTGCGGCTGCGCGCCGAAGCCGCCCTGGGCGGGCCGCTGGCGGGCGTGGTGATCACGGTGCCGGCTTACTTCGACGACGCACAGCGCCAGGCCACCAAGGACGCGGCGCGCCTGGCCGGTCTGAACGTGCTGCGCCTGCTCAATGAGCCGACGGCCGCGGCCATCGCCTACGGGCTGGACAAGGCGGCCGAAGGCACCTTCGTGGTCTACGACCTGGGTGGGGGCACCTTCGACGTGTCGGTGCTGCGCCTGTCCAAGGGCGTGTTCGAGGTGCTGGCCACGGGTGGCGATTCGGCCCTGGGCGGCGACGACTTCGACCGCGTGATCGCCCAGTGGTTCTGCACGCAGCACGGCATCGCGGGTGTCGAGGCGCTGGCGCCGACGGCACAGCGCGCGCTGCTGGGCGCCGCGCGCATGGCCAAGGAAGCGCTGTCGGACCACGAGACCACGCCGCTGCGGGTGGCGCTGGCCGGCGGTGAGACGCTGCAGGCCATCCTCGGCCGCGAGCAGTTCGCGCAACTGTCCCAGGCGCTCATCGAGCAGACCCTGCGCGCCACCCGGCGGGCCTTGCGCGATGCGCGCCTGTCCACCGCCGAGATCGACGGTGTGGTGCTGGTCGGCGGCTCGACCCGCATGCCGGTGGCGCGCGACGCGGTGCGCGGCTACTTCGGCGTCGAGCCTCTGGCCGACATCGACCCGGACCAGGTGGTCGCTCTGGGCGCGGCCATGCAGGCCGACGTGCTGGCGGGCAACGCCGGCGGCGACGGCTGGCTGCTGCTGGACGTGTGCCCGCTGTCGCTGGGGCTCGAGACCATGGGCGGCCTGGTGGAGAAGATCATTCCGCGCAACTCCACGCTGCCCACCGCGCGCGCGCAGGACTTCACCACCTTCAAGGACGGCCAGACCGCCATGAGCCTGCACGTGGTGCAGGGGGAGCGCGAGTCGGTCAGCGACTGCCGCTCGCTCGCGCGCTTCGTGCTGCGCGGCATTCCGCCGGCGGTGGCGGGCGCGGCGCGCATCCGCGTGAGCTTCCAGATCGACGCCGACGGCCTGCTCTCGGTCACGGCGCGCGAACAGACCACGGGCGTGGAGGCGCACGTGGAGGTCAAGCCCACCTACGGCCTGGGCGACGAGCAGATCACCACCATGCTGCAGGACGCGATCGGATCGGGCGCGCAGGACATGCAGCTGCGCTCGCTGCGCGAGGCGCAGATCGACGCGCGACGCCTGCTGGACGCCACGGACGCCGCGCTGGCGCAGGACGGACAGTTGCTGAACGACGACGAAACGGCCGCGATCCGCGCCGTGATGTTCCAACTGGCCGAGGTGCTGGAAACCGAAGAAGACGCCCAGGCTCTGCGCATTGCGAGCGCGGAGCTGTCGTCGGCCACCGGCGAGTTCGCCGCGCGGCGCATGAACGCCTCGATCCAGCAGGCGCTGGCCGGCCGCACGGTGGAAAGCCTCTGATGCCGCTCGTGCGTGTGCTGCCCCACCCGCAGCTGTGCCCCGCGGGCACGAGCTTGGAGGTCCGGCGCGGCGCCATGCTGTGCGAAAGCCTGCTCAAGGCCGGCGTGGCCATCGAACACGCCTGCGACATGGTGGCCGCCTGCGCCACCTGCCATGTGCATGTGCGCGAAGGCGGCGCGTCGCTGACCGAGCCGGACGACGAAGAGAACGACCAGCTGGACAACGCCTGGGGTCTGGACGCGCAGTCGCGCCTGGCCTGCTGCGTGAAGATCAAGGACGCCGATCTGGTCGTCGAGCTGCCCAAGCACACGCGCAACCACGCAAGGGAAAAGTGACCTCCGCGGGTCGGGTGTCCGAAACGGCACATTCCCGACACCGCCCCCGAAGCCGGCCCACACGGTCCGCACAACCGGCTTCAAATCCCCCACAAAACCCACGCAAAACAGGTGGCACGCCTTATGCACTGAGGTCCCCAGAAAGGACGGAAGCGACATGGCACACCACCCGGTCATCAACGACACCACGCTGCGCGACGGCGAGCAGACGGCGGGCGTGGCGTTCACGGTCGACGAGAAGTGCGCCATCGCACAGGCCCTGTCCGACGCCGGTGTGCCGGAGATGGAGATCGGCATTCCCGCCATGGGCGCCGACGAGATCGCCTGCATCAACGCCATCGCCGCGATGCGCCTGCCAGCCCGCCTGATGGTGTGGGGCCGCATGACCGAGGGCGACCTGGCGGCGGCGCTGCGCTGCGACGCGCACATCCTGCACTTCTCGATCCCGGTGTCCGACATCCATCTGCGCCACAAGCTGCGCCGGTCGCGCGAGGACGTGCTGGCGCAGGTCACGCGCGTGATCACGCGGGCCGCGGCCAGCGGCCAGCAGGTGTCCTTCGGCATGGAGGACGCCTCGCGCGCCGACCCGGCCTTCATGGCGCAGATCGCGCGCCGGGCGGCCGATTGCGGCGCGACCCGCGTGCGCTATGCCGACACGCTGGGCGTGCTCGACCCGTTCTCCACCTTCGAGGCCGTCGCGCGCCTGCGCCAGGACCTGCCCGGCATGGCCATCGAGATCCACGCGCACAACGACCTGGGCCTGGCCACCGCCAACACCCTGGCCGCGCTGCGCGCCGGCGCCAGCCACGTGAACACCACCGTCAACGGCCTGGGCGAACGCGCGGGCAACGCGGCACTGGAAGAGGTCGTGATGGGCGTGCGCCACCTGCACGGCGGCGACACCGGCGTCGACACGCAGTCGCTGGTGGGCATCTCGCGCCTGGTCGAGACCGCCTCGGGCCGGCGCGTGGCCGCCAACAAGAGCATCGTCGGCGAGGCGGTGTTCACCCACGAATCGGGCATCCACGTGGACGGCCTGCTCAAGAACCCCGGCACCTACGAAAGCTTCGACCCGGCCGAACTGGGGCGCCAGCGCCGCACCGTGCTGGGCAAGCACTCGGGATCGCAGGCGGTGCGCCAGGCCTACGGCGCCATCGGCGTCGCGCTGGACGACGACGGCCTGACCGGCCGCCTGCTGGGCCGCATCCGCGCCCACGCCGAGTCGCTCAAGCGCGAACCCACGCCGCAGGACCTGCACCGCTTCCTGGCCGAAGCCGCGCCGGCGCTCGCCCTGTCATGAAATCCGACGAGCCCACCATGCTGGCTGTCACCGCCCCGCACCCCGCGCCGCAACGCCCCGGCTGGTGGGCGCTGGTGCGCGGCGACGTGGCCTGCGTGCTGGCGCGCGACCCGGCGGCGCGCAACCGGCTCGAAGTCTGGACCATCTACCCCGGCGTGCAGGCGGTGGCGCTGCACCGGCTGGCGCATGCGCTGTGGGCGCGCGGCTGGCGCTTCCTGCCGCGCTTCGTTTCCTACGCCGCGCGCTGGCTGACCAATGTGGACATCCACCCCGGCGCGCGCATCGGCGAGCGCTTCTTCATCGACCACGGCGCGGGCGTGGTGATCGGCGAAACGGCCGAGATCGGTGACGACGTGACGATGTACCACGGTGTCACGCTGGGTGGCACCAGCTGGAACCCCGGCAAGCGCCACCCCACCCTGGGCCACGGCGTGGTGGTGGGCGCGGGCGCCAAGATCCTCGGTCCCATCACCGTCGGCGACGGCGCCCGCGTGGCGGCCAATTCGGTGGTCATCGAGACCGTGCCCCAGGGCGCGACGGTGGTCGGCATCCCGGGCCGCGTGGTGGCGCCACGCCGCCGCACCACCCACGGCTTCGACCTGGACCACCACCTGATTCCCGACCCGGTCGGCAAGGCCATCGCCTGCGTGCTCGACCGGCTGGCGCAGCTCGAACGCGCCCAGGCCGCCGGCGCCGGCCTGGCCAGCGCCGACGCGGCCTGCGGCCAGTGCGAAGACCCTTGCGCCCTGCCCTCGTTCGACCTCAAGACCGGCGTTCCCGCCCACCAGGAGTGACCCATGGAAGACCTGTTGACCCGCCTCAAGGCCCTCTCCTCCGCCGAGGACTTCCTGCAGTTCTTTGGCATCCCGTTCGACCAGTCGGTGGTCAATGTGAGCCGCCTGCACATCCTCAAGCGCTTCTTCCAGTACCTGCGCCAGCAGTCGGCCGACCTGCCGCAGGACAACGAGGTGGCACTGTTCAGCGCCTACCGCCAGCTGCTCATCAAGGCCTATGGCGATTTCGTGAAGTCCACGCCCGCACAGGAAAAGGTCTTCAAGGTGTTCCAGGACGTGGGCGGCCGGCAGCACGTCTCCATCGACAACCTCAAGGCGTCCCTGCCGCAACGCGCCGTGGCCTGAAAGGAATTCACCATGCACATCGTCGTCTGCATCAAGCAGGTCCCCGACTCGGCGCAGATCCGCGTCCACCCGGTGACCAACACCATCATGCGCCAGGGCGTGCCGGCCATCGTCAACCCCTACGACCTGTTCGCGCTGGAAGAAGCCCTGCGCCTGAAGGACAAGTTCGGCGGCCGTGTGACCATGCTGTGCATGGGCCCGCCGCAGGCCGAGGACGCGCTGCGCAAGTGCATCAGCTTCGGCGCCACCGACGCCATCCTGGTGACCGACCGCGCCTTCGCCGGTGCCGACACCCTGGCCACCAGCTACGCGCTGACCTCGGCCATCCGCAAGATCCACGCGGAGCAGGCGGTGGACCTGGTCTTCACCGGCAAGCAGACCATCGACGGCGACACCGCCCAGGTCGGCCCCGGCATCGCCAAGCGCCTGGGATGGAACCTGCTGACCTACGTCAGCAAGATCAACGAGGTGGATCTGGACGGCAAGACCCTGACCGTGGAGCGCCGGGCCGAAGGCGGCGTGCAGCGCCTGCAGACCACGCTGCCCAGCCTGATCACCATGCTCGAAGGCACCAACGAGATGCGCTTCGCCACCATGGACGACATGCTGCGCGCCGGCCGCTGCCAGGTGCGCAAGTGGAGCAAGGACGACGCCGGCATCGAGGACATCACCAAGATCGGCCTCAAGGGCAGCCCCACCATCGTCAGCAAGGTGTTCGCGCCCAAGGCCCGCAGCGTGCGCGCCGAGATGCAGGAGGTCGGCGACGGCACCAACGTCAACGACGTCTGCCTGAACCTGCTGCAGAAGATTTTCACCACCCACCCGACGCTGGAGCAGGAGACGGTCGACCGTCTCAGCGCCTGAGCCCCGCACGCACCAGAAGGAGAAGACCATGGCCGAACCCGACAAGCCCCAGATGGCCGCCGCTGCCGCCGCCGGAGCCGCCAAGACCGCCGGCCGCAGTGGCCGCAGCACCGAACTGCCCGAACACCTGAAGGTCTACAAGGGCGTGTGGGTGTTCATCGAACACGACCGCGGCCAGGTGCACAGCGTGAGCTGGGAGCTGATGGGCGAGGCCCGCAAGCTGGCCGACAAGCTGGGCGTGGAGGTGTGCGGCGTGCTGCTGGGCGGCCCGTCCGACAAGCTGGAGGACTACGCCAAGGAGGCCTACGTCTATGGCGCAGACCACTGCTACCTCATGCGCGACCCGGTGCTGCAGGGCTACCGCAACGAGCCCTTCACCAAGGGCCTGACCGACCTGGTGAACAAGTACCAGCCCGAGATCCTGCTGCTGGGCGCCACCACCATGGGCCGCGACCTCGCGGGCTCGGTGGCCACCACCCTGGGCACCGGCCTGACCGCCGACTGCACCGAGCTGAACATCGACGGCCGCGCGCTGGCCGCCACCCGCCCGACCTTCGGCGGCAGCCTGCTGTGCACCATCATGACCCTGGCCTACCGGCCGCAGATGGCCACCATGCGCCCGCGGACCGCGGCCATGCCGGCGCGCGACGAAAGCCGCAGCGGCGACATCATCACGATGGAGCTGGGCATGGTGGAGACCGACATCGTCACCAAGCTGCTGGCCTTCATCCCCGACGCCACCAGCAACAACATCAACCTGGCCTACGCCGACATCATCGTCACCGCCGGCAAGGGCCTGAAGAACGCCGACAACTGCAAGCTGGTGTGGGACCTGGCCCGAGTGCTGGGCGCCGAGGTGGGCGCCACCCGCGCCGTGACGCAGGCCGGCTGGCTGGAGGCCGAGCGCCAGGTCGGCCAGACCGGCAAGACCGTGCGGCCCAAGCTCTACATCGCCGCCGGCGTGAGCGGCGCCATCCAGCACCGCGTGGGCATGGAAGCGTCGGACGTGATCGTGGCCATCAACACCGACCCCAACGCGCCCATCTTCGACTTCGCCCACCACGGCATCGTCGGCAACGCGATGCAGGTTCTGCCGGTGCTGACCGCGGCCTTCCGTTCCCACCTCGACAAGCGCGTAAGAAAAGTCGCTTGAACACCAGGAGCCGAACATGAGCAATGAAAAATTCGATGCGATCGTGGTCGGGGCGGGCCCTTCGGGCAACGCTGCGGCCTACACCATGGCCAAGGCCGGTCTGAAGGTGCTGCAGATCGAGCGCGGTGAATACCCGGGCAGCAAGAACGTGCAGGGCGCGATCCTCTACAGCAACGCGCTGGAACAGATCATCCCGGACTTCCGCGAGGACGCACCGCTGGAGCGCCACATCATCGAACAGCGCATGTGGATGATGGACGACGAGAGCTTCGTCGGCACCCACTACCGCAGCGACGACTACAACAAGCCGCCCTACAACCGCTACACCATCATCCGTGCGCAGTTCGACAAGTGGTTCAGTTCCAAGGTGCGCGAGGCCGGCGCCCTGCTGATCTGCGAGACCACCGTCGAAGAGCTGCTGCTGGACGGTGAGCAGGTCATCGGCGTGCGCTGCGACCGCCTGGGCGGTGAGGTGTACGCCGACGTGGTGGTGCTGGCCGACGGCGTCAACAGCACGCTGGCGCGCAAGGCCGGCTTCCACGGCGAGCTGGACGCGGGCAACGTGGCCCTGGCGGTCAAGGAGATCCTGTTCCTGCCCGAGGACGTGATCCAGCAGCGCTTCAACATCAAGGAAGAAGAAGGCGTGGTCATCGAGCTGATGGGCAAGGTGACCGAGGGCATGGTGGGCACCGGCTTCCTCTACACCAACAAGGAGTCGCTCACCATCGGCGTGGGCTGCATGCTCAGCGACTTCAAGGCCAACCCGCTGCGCACCAAGCCCTACGAGCTGCTGGAGAAGCTCAAGAAGCACCCCAGCATCGCGCCCATGATCGAAGGCGGCGAGATGAAGGAGTACTGCGCCCACCTGATCCCCGAAGGCGGCTTCAACGCCGTGCCCCGCATCCACGGCGCGGGCTGGCTGATCGTGGGTGACTCGGGCGGCTTCGTCAACGCGGTGCACCGCGAAGGCAGCAACCTGGCCATGACCAGCGGCCGCCTGGCCGGCGAGACGGTGATCGCGCTCAAGGAAGGCGGCAGGGAGCCCTCGGCCGCCAACCTCAAGCTCTACAGGGACAAGATGGACGACTCCTTCGTCATGAAGGACCTGAAGAAGTACCGCAAGCTGCCCGAGGTGCTGCACAGCAGCCCGCAGTTCTTCACCGCCTACCCCGAGCTGGTCAACCGCGCGGCCAAGACCTTCTTCACCGTGGACGGCGTGGACAAGCATTCCAAGGAGAAGGAAATCCTGGGCAGTTTCCGCAGCAAGCGCAGCCTGACCGGCCTGGTCGGCGACGCATTCAAGATCTGGAGGGCTTCGCGATGAGCACTGTTGTCAACGTGGAAGAGAAGCTCTTCCAGAACCGCTACAAGGTCGACCACGGCCGGCCCCACATCCAGATCAAGCAGCCCGAGATCTGCGCCAACGAATGCCAGTCGCAGGCCTGCACCTTCATCTGTCCGGCCGCCTGCTACAAGGCCGAAGGCAACCGCACGGTGACCCTGATCACCGACGGCTGCCTGGAATGCGGCAGCTGCCGCGTGATCTGCACCGAGCACACCAACGTGGCCTGGGAGTACCCGCGCGGCGGGCACGGCATCCTCTTCAAGTTCGGTTGAGGAGCTGACAAGGGTTGTCCGACCGGCGCCGGGTGGGCAGTCCCGGCGAAGGAGGCTCATCAGGGTTTTCCCTTTGGCATCAAGTCCTATAGAGGACTAGAGTTCAGTCCATGAACTCTTCCCTTCGCCTGGTCACGTCGCCCGAGCCGGGCCTCAGCCGCTACGCCTCGCTGGCGCAGGCCCTGCGGGCCCGCGTGGTGGCGGGCGAATGGTCGCCGGGCTCTGCCCTGCCCGCCGAGAGCCAGCTGGCCAGGGAACACGGCGTGGCCCTGGGCACCATGCGCCGCGCGCTGGAACTGCTGGTGGAACAGGGCTTCATCGAACGCATCCACGGCCGCGGCACCTTCGTGCGCCAGGGGCTGGCCGGCGCCTCCATGCTGCGCTTCTTCCGCTTCGACGGTGGCACCGGCGAGGTGCCGGTTTCGCGCATCCTGCAGCGCAGCCGCGTGAACGCGACGACCACCGTCTCGCGCGCGCTGGGCATCGGCGCGGGGGAGCCGGTGCTGCGCATCCACAGGCTGCGTCTCATGGGCGACCAGCCGCGCCTGTTCGAAGAGCTCTGGCTGCCGCTGGACCTGTTCGCGCCGCTGGCCGATGACGACCTCGCCACCTGGGACGACCTGCTCTACCCGATGTTCGCGCGCAAGCTGCAGGTGCACATCCACCGCGCGCTGGACGACATCGGCTTCGGCCAGCTCAGCGCCCCGCAGGCGCGCCACCTGGGCCTGCCCGCCGGCCACCCCTGTGCGCAGGTGCAGCGCTCGGCCTACGACCTCTCGGGCCGCTGCGTGGAGCTGCGCACCACACGCGGCGACGCCCACGCCTTCCACTACACCGTCCACCTCACCTGAAAGCCCGCCATGACACCCCCCACCCACATCCGCCGCGGCTGGGCACCCTCGCGCCGTCACCTCATCGCCTCGGCCGGCGCCGCTCTGGCCGCCCCCTGGATCGGCGCCCACGCGCAGGGCAAGATCGCCGGCGGCAAACCGATCACGCTGATCGTGTCCTACCCGCCGGGCGGCGGCGCCGACCTCATGGCCCGCACCATCGCGCCCAAGCTCGAAGCCGCCCTCGGCCAGACCGTGGTGGTGGAGAACAAGGCCGGTGCCAGCGGCCAGCTCGCCGCGGGCCACGTGGCCCGCGCCACGCCCGACGGCAGCACCCTGCTGCTGGACGCCTCGTCCTTCGCGGTCAATCCCTCGCTCTTCCCCAGGCTGCCCTACGACAGCGCCACCGCCTTCACGCCGCTGGCCGTGCTCGCCACCTTCCCCAACGTGCTGGTCTGCACGCCCAGCTTCGAGGCCAGGGACGTGAAGGACGTGATCCGCCTCGCCAAGGCCAAACCGCTGAACTACGCCTCGTCCGGCAACGGCTCGGCCCAGCACCTGGCCGGCGCGCTGTTCGAACAGCGTGCGGGCGTGGACCTGACCCACGTGGCCTACCGCGGCGGCGGCCCGGCCATGAACGATGTGATGGGCGGCCAGGTGCCGCTGTTCTTTGCCAACGTGGCCTCGTCGCTCGGCCACATCCGGGCCGGCAAGCTGCGCCCGCTGGCCGTGACCAGCACGTTGCGCGCCCGCTCGCTGCCCGAGGTGCCGACCATGGCCGAGGCCGGGGTCAGCGGCTACGAGGTGCTGGAGTGGAACCCCATCCTGGCGCCCGCCGGCCTGCCGGCCGATGCGAGGGCCATCCTGGTGGCGGGCATCCGCAAGGCACTGGACGACGCCGAAGTGCTCGGCCGCATCCGCCAGCTGGGCGGCGACGTGTTCGCCGACGCGAGCCAGCAGAGCGCGGGCCAATTCATCGCGGCCCAGCAGGCGCTGTGGGCCAAGGTGATCAGGGAACGCAACATCACCACCGGATGAGCGCGCCTACAGACGACATCCCCTCCGGCTGGGACTGCCATGTGCACGTGTTCGACCCCGCCCACCCGGCGCAGGCCGGGCACTACCGGCCGGTGCTGCACGATCTGCCCGAGATCGAGCAGACCGCAGCCGCATTGGGCGTGGGCCACCTCGTGCTGGTGCAGCCCAGCGTCTACGGCACCGACAACGCGCTGATCCTGCACGCCCTGGCCCGCGAGCCGGGACGGCACCGTGGTGTGGCCGTGCTGGACACTGCGGTGACCGAGGCCGGACTCGATCAGATGCACGCGCTGGGCGTGCGCGGCGTGCGCTTCAACCTCGTGTCCCCGGTCGGCAACGGCCCCGAGGCCTTTCGTGCGCTGGCGCCGCGGCTGAAGGCGCGGGGCTGGCATGTGCAGTGGTACGCGAAGGCCGACCAGCTCGCGGCGATTGCCGAGCTGCACCAGGGCAGCAGCCTGACCGCCGTGCTCGACCACCTGGCCGGCCTGCACGCGGGCGTCGGTGAAGACGACCCCGCATGGACGGCCCTGCAGCGCCTGGCCGACCAGGGCGCCTGGGTCAAGCTCTCGGGCTGGTACCGGCTGCAGGCCCACGCACCGTACCACGTGCTGCACACCCACCTCCAGCGCGTGGCGCAGACCCTGGGCGACCGCCTGGTCTGGGGCTCCGACTGGCCGCACACCGCCTTTCACCACGACGCCCTGCCGCCCTATGCCAGCGTCTGGCGGCCCGTGGAGCAGGCGCTGGGCAAAGCGCGTGCCGCCCGCGTGCGCGCGGCCGGCGCCTTGCTCTACGCCTGAGCACCGGAGAGACTCGCGCCATGCGCATCCTGCTCGCCGAAGACGAAACCGAACTGGGCACCTGGCTGGTCAAGGCCCTGGGGCAGAACGACTTCCAGGTCGACTGGGTGAACGACGGCCGCCTGGTGCGCCGCAGCCTCAAGGCCACCAAGTACGACGCGCTCATCCTCGATCTCGGCCTGCCCGGCCTGGGCGGGCACGACGTGCTGTCCGACCTGCGCGAGGCGGACGAGCGCCTGCCGGTGCTCATCCTCACCGCGCGCGACTCGCTGATGGAGCGCGTGAACTGCCTGCACGGCGGCGCCGACGACTTCCTGGCCAAACCCTTCGACGTGGCCGAACTCGAAGCGCGGCTGGTCGCGCTGATCCGCCGCTCGCGCGGACAAGAACACCCGCGCTTTGCCTGCGGGCCGCTGAGCTATGACAGCGTGGCCAGACAGTTCCGCCTGCAGCACGAGGTGCTGAGCCTCACGCCGCGTGAACACGCGGTGCTGCGCGCGCTGATCCAGCACCCGGGCGAGCCGCTGTCCAAGCGCGAGCTGCTGGAGCGCGTGTTCTCCGACGAGCAGGACGTGAACCCCGAGGCCATCGAGGTGCTGATCCACCGGCTGCGCAAGCGGCTGGAAGCTTCGCCGGTGCGCATCGCCACCCTGCGCGGGCTGGGCTACCAGCTGGAAAGCACCGCGTGACACCGCTGTCATGGTCGCGCGCGAGCATCCGCCGCTTCCTGCTGGTGCTGCTGCTGCCGGGCCTGGGCGCGGTGATCGCGGGCGAGCTCTGGCTGGGCTGGCGCACCGCCAGCGACGCGGCCGATGCGGCCTACGACCGCTCGCTGCTGGGTGCGGTGAAGTCCATCGACTCCAGCATCTCCACCGCCAGCGGCGGCATCGGCGTGGAGCTGCCCTACCGCATGCTCGAGTTCTTCGAGCTGACTGCGCAGGGCCAGGTGTTCTACCGCGTGGCCACCGAAGACGGCCTGGTCGAGATCGGCAGCGCCGGCCTGCCCGCCCCGCCCCGGCCACTGCAGACCGGCCAGCCGCAGTTCCATGAAGGCGACTACCTCGGGCAGGCGGTGCGAGTGGGCAGCTATGCGCGCGAGCTGAACCCGCCGCTGGCCGGCCACACAGGGCCGCAGCGCGTGGTGATCCAGGTGGCCGAAACCCTGGAGGCGCGCAACGACTTCCGCCGCGCGCTGGTGCTGCAATCCCTGGCGCGCGACATCCTGCTGATGCTGGCCGCCACCGGCCTGCTGGCACTGGCCATTGCCTGGGCCATGCGCCCGCTGGACCGCTTGCGGCAGGAGGTGGACGCGCGCGACCCGCAGGACCTGACCCCCGTGGACGACACCGGCGCGCCGGCCGAGGTGCGGCCGCTGGTGCAGGCCATCAACCACCACATCGACCGCCACCGCGAACAGACCGAGGCGCGCCGCCGCTTCATCGACGACGCCTCGCACCAGTTGCGCACGCCGTTGACCACGCTGGCGACGCAGGTGGCCTACGCGCAGCGCGAAGCCGATCCGGCCGCACAGCGCCAGGTGCTGGAGACCATCCGCGAGCAGCTGGACGAAACCATCCGCCAGACCAACCAGATGCTCTCGCTGGCCCGCGCCGACAGCGCGCCCCCGCAGCGCCAGTCCTTCGACGCCGTGGCCCTGGCCGAGGCCCTGGTGCGCCAGTGGTGGGGCCCGGCGCGTGAGCAAGGGGTGGACCTCGGCCTGGACGCGCCCGAGCACCCGCTGCCTTTGCTGGGCGAACCCGACCTGCTGCGCGAGGCCCTGGCCAACCTGCTGCACAACGCCATCCGCCACGGTGGCGCGGGCTGTCACGTCACGCTGATGGTGCGGGCCGAAGCGGACGGCGCGGTGCAACTGGCCGTGGTGGACGACGGCCCGGGCCTGCCCCTCGATGAACTGGCGCGCGCCGGAGAGCGCTTTTTCCGCGGCCGTGGCGGCGCCCTGCCCGGCTCCGGCCTGGGTCTGGCCATCGTGCGCACCGTGGCGCAGCGGCACGGCGGGCAGATGCACGTGAGCACCGGACCGGACGGTCGCGGGCTGGCCGTCACGATCACGCTGCCCGCCGCGCGGGCGTCCGAACCCACCCCGGGTTAACCCGGGGTTTTGAGCCGGTTTTCTGAAAGCGCGTTGAAAGTGCCCGGTTTCTACAGTGCCCTCATCGCAGTGCCTGTGCTGCGAGGCTTCCACCCCACCCGAGGAGACACCTTCATGAACTTCGCCTTCAAGCTCGCCGCCGCCGCCGTCGCGGCCTCCGCCCTGACCGCCTTCGCCAGCCCGCTCGACAAGACCGAGTGCATCGCCCCGGCCAAGCCCGGCGGCGGCTTCGACCTGACCTGCAAACTCGTGCAGAGCGCGCTGCAGGAAGGCAAGTTCATCGCCGACCCGATGCGCGTGACCTACATGCCCGGCGGCATCGGCGCCGTGGCCTACAACACCGTCATCGCGCAGAAGCCCGACGCGGCCAACGCCATCGTCGCGTTCTCGGGCGGCTCCCTGCTGAACCTGGCCCAGGGCAAGTTCGGCCGCTACACCGAGAACGACGTGCGCTGGCTCGCCGCCATCGGCACCGACTACGGCGCGGTGGTGGTGGCCGAGAACTCGCCCTACAAGACCCTCAAGGACGTGATGGCGGCCATGAAGGCCGACCCGACCAAGGTGGTGCTGGGCGCCGGCGGCACCGTGGGCAGCCAGGACTGGATGAAGGCCGCGCTGACCGCGCGCGCCGGCGGCGTGAACCCCAAGACCATGCGCTACGTGGCCTTTGAAGGCGGCGGCGAAGCGCTGACCGCGCTGCAGGGCGGCCACATCCATGTGTTCACCGGCGACGCGGCCGAGGCCCAGCAGCAGATCAAGGCCGGTGCCAAGGTGCGCATCCTGGCGGTGATGAACGACAAGCGCCTGCCCGGCGACATGGCGAACATCCCGACCGCCACCGAACAGGGCTTTGATGTGGACTGGCCCATCGTGCGCGGCTTCTACGTCGGCCCCAAAGTCAGTGACGCCGACTACAAGGTCTGGGTCGACACCTTCAACAAGCTGCTGGCCACCCCCGCCTACGACAAGCTGCGCAACGAGCGTGGACTCTTCCCCATGGCCCTGACCGGCGCGCCGCTGGACGCCTACGTCAAGAAGCAGGTGGCCGGCTACCGCACGCTGGCCGAGGAGTTCGGCCTGAACGTGGTCCCGGCCAAATAATCCCGGAGCCCCCCATGAGTGACCGCGTCCTCGGCGCGGTGTGTGTTGTCGCGTCCGCCGCCATGGCCTGGGCCGCGCAAGACTACGCCGCCGCCATCTCCTACGAACCCGTCGGCCCGCGCGCGTTTCCGCTGCTGCTGGCCTGCGGGCTGGGCCTGTCGGGCCTGTGGCTGGTGCTCAAGCCCACAGCCGGCGCCGAGGCCTTCCGCGGCGTGCCCTGGAAGCCCACCGCCCTGTGCGCAGCGGCGGTGCTGGTGTACGCCCTGCTGTTCCAGTGGCTGGGTTTCCCGCTCGCCACCACGCTGATGGCCCTGCCCGTGGGCATGGCCTTCGGCGGCAGCTGGAAGCAGGCCCTGGCCGGTGGCGCCGCGCTGGGCGGGGTGCTCTACCTGCTGTTCGACAAGCTGCTGGACGTGGTGCTGCCCGCCGGCCCGCTGGCCTCGCTGCTCGGAGGGAGCTGACATGGACATCCTGCAACACCTGGTGGCGGGCTTCGGCGTCGCGCTCAGCCCCACCAACCTGCTGATCGCCGCGGTCGGCTGCTTCATCGGCACCATCGTCGGCCTGCTGCCCGGCCTGGGCCCCATCAACGGCGTGGCCATCCTGATGCCGCTGGCCTTTGCCATGAAGCTGCCGGCCGAGACCTCGCTGATCCTGCTGGCGGCCGTGTATATCGGCTGCGAGTACGGCGGCCGCATCTCGTCCATCCTGCTCAACGTGCCGGGCGACGCGGGCGCCATCATGACCGCGCTCGACGGCTACCCCATGGCGCGCCAGGGTCTGGGCGGCGTGGCGCTGTCCATCTCGGCCTGGAGCTCGTTCGTGGGTTCGTTCATCGCCACCCTGGGCATCGTGATGTTCGCGCCGCTGCTGGCCAGCTGGGCGCTGTCCTTCGGGCCGGCCGAGTACTTCGCGCTCATGTGCTTCGCGTTTGCCTGCATCGCGGGCCTGATGGGCGACGCACCGGTCAAGGCCGGGCTGGCGGCCCTCATCGGCCTGTCCATGTCCTGTGTCGGCCTCGATTCGAACTCCGGTGTCTACCGCTTCACCGGCGGCGACATCCACCTCTCCGACGGCATCCAGTTCGTGGTGGTGGTCATCGGTGTGTTTTCCATCAGCGAGCTGCTGCTGATGCTGCAGGAGCACCACAGCAGCACCGGCCTGGTGACGCAGACCGGCCGCATGCTGTTCAACCTCAAGGAGCTGGCCCACACCTGGTGGGGCACCGTGCGGTCCAGCGTGGTGGGCTTTGTGGTCGGCGTGTTGCCGGGGGCCGGCGCCACCATTGCGAGTGCCATGACCTATTCGATGGAAAAGCGCCTGACCGACAAGGACGGTACGTTCGGCAAGGGCGACATCCGCGGCGTGGCAGCGCCCGAGGCGGCCAACAACTCGGCCGCCACCGGCTCCTTCGTGCCCATGCTCACGCTGGGCGTGCCCGGCTCGGGCACCACGGCGGTGATGGTGGGTGCGCTCTCGCTCTACAACATCACGCCCGGCCCAGCGCTGTTCACCCAGCAGCCCGACCTGGTCTGGGGCCTGATCGCCTCGCTCTTCCTGGCCAACGTCATCCTGCTGGTGCTCAACATCCCGCTGGTGGGCGTGTTCACCAAGGTGCTCAGCGTGCCCAACTGGCTGCTGGTGCCCGGCATCGTGGCGGTCAGCAGCGTGGGCGTGTACGCGGTGCACGCCACCACCTTCGACCTGGTGCTGATGACCGTGCTGGGCTTTGCCGCCTACGGGCTGCGCAAGCAGGGCGTGCCCATGGCGCCGCTGATCCTGGGCTTCGTGCTGGGCGACATGATGGAACAGAACCTGCGCCGCGCCCTGTCCATCAGCAACGGCGACGCGGGCATCCTGGTAGGTAGCCCGATCACCGTGGGCCTGTGGACCGCGGCCGCGCTGATGCTGGTGGTGCCGGTGGGGATGCGGATGCTGTCCAGACGCCGCCAAGCGGAAGCTGCCGCAGCCTGAGCCGCAAGCGGTGGGCAGGCCTCATGCCCCAGTCAGGCCCCGCGTCGCATCAGCTGGGCGGTGGCGGCGGGACGTTCGTGCATGAGCCAGTGCCCCGCGCCATCCACCACCACCGTCCTGCGCGGCGCGCCCTGCGGTGCCACACCATCGGCCAGTTCGCGAGGCACAGCGGTGACATCGTGCTCGCCCCAGATGGTCAGGACCTCCCCGGGGTAGCGGCCCAGCGCCGGCGCGAGCGCGTCCGAGCGGGAAAACGGTTTGCTGCGAAACCGGGTGTTCAGACAGCCGCGCCACTGGATCTCCAACGCCAGCGCATCCACCGCGGCCTCGCTGTGCAGCATCTGCGCGAGCAGGTTGTGGCGCATGCGATCTGCCCATTCGGCCGGATCCTGCTCAGGGTCCAGATGCCGCCAGGGCAAGGGCGTGATGGTCTGCCGGCGGGGGCCGCCATGTCCCGCTGGACCGATCAGCACCAGGCGCTGCACATGCCCGCGCTGTGCGGCCAGCTGGGCACTGACCAGGCCGCCGAAGGAAAAACCCGCCAGAAGGATGGGCGTGTGGGCCCCCAGCAGCGCATCCAGGCCCTGCCGCAACTGGGTGACAAGCTCGGCGAGCCCCCCGGTGGGCGTGAGCGTGGTGTCACCGTAGCCGGGCATGTCGGGCATCCACAGGCTGAAGCCGGGCGAAAGCGCGGGGACCACGCGGGCCCAATGGAGCCAGCTGCCGTGGCCGCCGTGCAGCAGCACCAGAGGCGGCCCACTGCCCACCCTGCGCCAGACCAGCTGCTGCCCGAGCACCGGCTGCACGATGCGCTCGCAGGCCGACGCCAGCGCCGCGATCCGCGCGCAGGCGGCGGCCCGGCCCGGCCCACACCCCGCCATGCTCAGTCCGCCTTGATGGACTGGACCTGGATCACCTTCTTCCACTTGGCGATGTCGGCGCGGTAGAGCGCGTCGGCCGCGGCCGACGGGTCCAGGGTCAGCGTCAGCCCTTCGGCCCGGATGCGCTTGCGGAACTCTTCGCTGTCGGCGGCCCGCTGGATCGACTGGTAGAGCTGCTGCACCAGCGGCGCCGGTGTGCCACCGGCCACGAAGATGCCGTACCAGACCGGCGCGGCGTACCCGGCGAGCCCCGATTCGGCGAAGGTGGGCACATCGGGCAGCAGGGCCGTGCGCGTGGCGCTGGTGACGGCGAGCGCACGCAGCTTGCCGTTGGCCAGGTAGGGCGCGACGCTGGGCAGGGTGCCGAAGGCCAGGTCGATCTGCCCGCCCATGAGGTCGGTCATGGCCGGGGTGGCGCCGCGGTAGGGCACATGGACCATGAACACCTTGGCCGTGGTCTTGAGCAGCTCGGCCGCCAGGTGGGTGGAGGTGCCGTTGCCAGCCGAACCGTAGGTGAAGCGCCCGGGCTGGGCCCGCACCTGCGCCAGAAAGTCGGAGGCCGAGCGGATCGGGCTGTCGGGCCGCACCACCGCCACATTGGGCGCATGACCGAGCGTGGTCACCGCGCTCAGCCCGGTTTCGGCGGGGTACGGCAGCCTGGGGTTCAGACCGGGCACGATGGCCACGGCGCTGGTGTTGAGCAGCAGCGTGAGCCCGTCGGGCGCGCTCTTGGACACGAAGTCGTTGCCCACCACGGTGCCGGCACCGGCCTTGTTGTCCACGACGACCGTCTGGCCCCACATCTTCGACAGGCTGTCGGCCAGGGCCCGGGCCATGTTGTCGGTGCCGCCGCCAGCGGGAAACGGCACCACCAGGCGCACCGGTTTGGCGGGGAAACTGGAGGTGGTTTGTGCCAGCGCGGGCAGGGATGCGCAGGCCAGGGCTGCGGCCAGGATCAGGTGTCGGCGCGGCAGAGGGGTGGATCGGCTGGACGGTTTCATGGGGGTCTGTGAATTCAAGGTGTTGGGAGATGCCGGTTCAGGCGATCACGCCCTGGGCGCGCAGGGCGTCGATGTCGGCGGGCGAATAGCCCAGGGCCGTGAGCAGCTCCTGGTTCTGCGCGCCCACGGCTTGTGGCGGTGAGGTGACCTGCACCGGGCAACGCGAGAGCTGAAAGCCGGACACCGGAACGGTCAGCCCCGCCAGCGCACCGGCCTCGTCGGCGAACCGGTACAGCACCTGGCGGCTCCGCACATGCTCGTCCGCCAGCATGGCCTCCATGCGCTGCACCCGGGACACCGGCACGCGGTGTTCACGCAGCAGGTGCTCCCAGTGGCTCACGGTTCCGGTGGCGATGATCCGGGTCAGTGCCTCGGCCTCTTCGGCATGGGCCTTGATCCGGTCCCGGTTGTTGTGCTTGACCAGATCGGGGCGCCCCAGCGCTTCCCACAGCCGCCGCTGCTGCCGCAGGTTGGAGGCCGAGACCATCAGCGGCGCGTCGCTGGCCTGGTAGCAGCCGATGGTGGCAAACGGGTAGCGGTTGCCCTTCTGCTCCGGGTGTGCGCCGTTCCAGAGGTAGCCGGTCAGGTGCGAGCTGGCGAGGATCATCGCCACGTCCGACATCGCCACCTCGACGAACTGACCCAGGCCGTCGTCCTGGCCGCGCTGCAGCAGCGCCGCGAGGATGGCCATGGCGGCGGTGGTGCCGGTGGCGTAGTCCACCACGGGTGCGCCGCATTTCACGGGCGCCGTGCCCGGCTCGCCGGTCATGGCCATCATCCCGGCGTAGGCCTGCACCACGCCGTCGTAGGCGGTCAGCTCGCGTTTTGGGCCGGTGCTGCCGAAGGCCGAGATGGAGCAGTAGACCAGCCGCGGGTTGAGGGCCGACAGGTCCGCATAACCCAGGCCCAGCGCGTCGAACGCTCCGGGGCGGCAGTTCTCGATCAGCACATCGGCGGTCAGCACCAGCTGCCGCAGCACCTGTCGCCCCGCCTCGGTCTTGAGGTTGAGCGTCAGGGACTTCTTGTTCGACGCCTGCGACAGATAGGCCGTGCCCATGCCGGCGTCGTTGAGCGCGACGTCCGAGCCCTGGTATCGGGCCTGGTCGGGCTCCTCGGGTGATTCGATCTTGATGACCTCCGCGCCCATGACCGCGAGCTGGTAGCCTGCGAACGGACCGGCCAGCACATGGGTCAGGTCCAGCACCCGGACTCCTTGGAGAACAGGCTTCATAGCCGACGCCTCACTTGGCGAGCACATCGGCCTTGACGATCTTGGACCAACGCAGGATTTCGGCGCGCACGAAGGCGTCGAACTCGGCCGGCGTGCCGGTCTGCACGACCATGCCCTCGCTCACCACCTTGGACTTGAAGATCTCGCTGCTGGCGGCCTTGCGCGTGGCCGCGTTCAGTTTGTCGATCACGGCCGCGGGCGTGCCGGCCGGCGCGTAGAAGCCGTACCAGCCTTCGGTGGCGTAGCCGGGCACACCGGATTCGGCCACGGTCGGCACACCGGGATAGGCTGTGGAGCGCGCGGCCGAGGTGATGGCCAGTGCCCGCAGCTTGCCGCTGTCGATGAAGCCACCCACCGAGCCAGAGGTGGCAAAGATCATTTCGGTCTGACCGCCCAGCAGATCGGTGAGCGCGGGGCCCGAACCCTTGTAGGCCACGTGCTTGATCTGGACCTTGGCCATGTCGGCGAACAGCGCTCCGGCCAGGTGGGACGAGGTGCCGTTGCCGGGCGATGCGTAGGTGAGCTTGTCCGGATCGGCTTTCGCGGCGGCAATGATGTCCTTGAGCGACTTGAACGGGCTGTCGGCGCGCACCACCAGCACGTTGGGCGAACGCACGATCATGGACACGGGCGCAAAGTCCTTCTCGGTCGAGTAGGGCATCTTCGCCATCAGGCTGGGGTTGACTGCGTGGGCGATCGACGAGACCACCAACGTGTAGCCATCGGGTGCGCTCTTGGCCACCAGATCCGTGCCGATGAGGGTGCTGGCGCCCGGCTTGTTGTCCACCACCACCGGCTGCCCCAGCTCCCTGGCCAACTCCACCGCCAGCGTGCGGGCGATCAGGTCCGTGCCACCGGCGGGGGCGAACGGCACCACCAGCTTGATGGGTTTGTCGGGGAAGGCGTGGGCACTGGACAGGCCCACGACCAGGGCGGTGGTGAAGGCCGCCGCGGCCTTGGAAAAGGCTTTGAGGCTGAAGTGGCAAGAGGGGTTCATGCATGTCTCCGGTGTTGATTGAAAGAGCGGTGGTCACTCTAGAGGTCGGGCCCGATCGGCACACCCCATCACTTCCACAGAATGGAAATAACGAAGTCCCTCACACCCGCTCCAGCACCACCGCAATGCCCTGCCCAACCCCGATGCACATGGTGCACAGCGCGTAGCGGCCGCCGCTGCGGTGCAGCTGGTTGACGGCGGTGGTGGCCAGGCGGGCCCCGCTCGCGCCCAGGGGGTGGCCCAGGGCGATGGCGCCGCCGTTGGGGTTCACACGCGCGTCGTCGTCGGCCAGGCCCAGGTCGCGCAGCACGGCCAGACCCTGCGCGGCAAAGGCTTCGTTGAGTTCGATCACGTCCATCTGCGCCAGCGACAGGCCGGTCAGCGCCAGCACCTTGCGCGTGGCGGGTGCCGGGCCCATGCCCATGATGCGCGGCGGCACGCCGGCGGTGGCCATGCCGACCACACGGGCGCGCGGCGTGAGGCCGTGGCGGGCGGCGGCGGCTTCGCTGGCCAGCAGCAGCGCGCCAGCGCCGTCGTTCACGCCCGAGGCGTTGCCGGCGGTCACGCTTCCATCGGGGCGCACGACGCCTTTGAGCTTGGCCAGCGCCTCCAGCGTGGTGGCGCGCGGGTGTTCGTCGCGGTTCACCACCAGGGCCTCGCCCTTCTTCTGCGGCACCTGCACCGGCACGATCTCGGCGTCGAACACACCGGCCTGTTGCGCCGCCAGCGCCTTGGTCTGCGAGGCCAGGGCCATGCGGTCCTGGTCGGCGCGGGAGATGTTGAACTCGGTCGCCACGTTCTCGGCCGTCTCGGGCATGCTGTCCACGCCGTACTGCGCCTTCATCAGCGGGTTCACGAAACGCCAGCCGATGGTGGTGTCCTCAATGCTGTTGGCGCGCGAGAACGCGCTCGTGGCTTTGGGCATCACGAAAGGTGCGCGGCTCATGCTCTCCACGCCACCGGCGATCATCAGCCCGGCCTCGCCGCTCTTGATGGCGCGCGCCGCCGTGCCCAGCGCGTCCAGGCCCGAGCCGCAGAGGCGGTTCACGGTGGCGCCGGGCAGCGACACGGGCAAGCCGGCGAGCAGCGCGCTCATGCGCGCCACGTTGCGGTTGTCCTCGCCGGCCTGGTTGGCGCAGCCGTAGACCACGTCGGCCACGGCTTCCCAGTCCAGTTGCGCATGGCGCTCCATGAGCACCCGCAGTGGGACCGCGCCCAGGTCGTCGGCGCGCACGCCGGAGAGGGCACCGCCGTAGCGGCCGAAGGGGGTGCGCACGGCGTCGCAGATGAAGGCGTGGTTCATGAGGTCTCTCTTCAGGGAAGGTTCGTGCTCTGGTGCAGTTGCCAGAT
This sequence comes from Hydrogenophaga pseudoflava, assembly GCF_031020795.1. GTDB lineage: Bacteria > Pseudomonadota > Gammaproteobacteria > Burkholderiales > Burkholderiaceae_C > Hydrogenophaga > Hydrogenophaga pseudoflava_A. The sequence continues at coordinate 23,961 of NZ_JAVHJP010000002.1, read as the reverse complement.
GCGGCCCAGCAGCGCGCGGGCCTGGGCCTCGCCGATCACCGGTGTGGCCAGCTCCATCAGCTTGCCTTCGAGGTCGGCGTCGGACAGCGGCAGTTCCGGGTCGCCCTTGCGGTCGGGCTGCAACCGCGTGAGCTGGCGGCCGTCGCGCAGGGTGATGGTCACGCGCGCACCGCGCCGGCCCGGGAAGGCGGCGTCCACGGCCGGGTCCAGCGCCTTGTGGATGCGCTGCATCAGCGCCCGTGTGGCCGGGTCGTTCAGCCGGTCCGGCTCGAAGGCCGAGAGGCGCACGCTGCCGTGCACCAGCGCGCTGGCCACCATGTAGTGCAGGCTGAAGCGCGCCTGGTCGGCGTTCTGCGGGTCCACGTGCGGCGCGATGTCCAGCGTGGGCTGGTAGACCCCGAGCGACACGGTTTCGATGTCGGCGTGGGTGAAGCCGTGTTGCTGCTGCAAGGCCAGGGCGCCGTCGATGGCGGCGAAGGTGTGGCCGCAACCGATGTGGTTCTTGAAGGTCAGGCGGGTGATGTGGAAGTCGGTGCCCAGCGTGGCGCCCACGGCGGACCAGTCGGGGCCTTCGCTCATGGCCTGGCCCAGCCCGGATTCGCCTTCCAGGACATCGAGCGAGCTGCGCAGGCCGCCCGCGGCCAGTTGTGCGGCCAGCACGCCGGCCTCGGCTGCACGCCCCGCGTGCAGCGGTTTGGCCATGGCTTCCAGGCGGAAGGCCTGCTGCAGACCTGCGGTCATGGTGGCGGCGATGGCCAGGGCGTGGGCGAAGGCCGCCTCGTCCAGCTGCAGCAGACTCGCCGCGGCGGCGGCGGCGCCAAAGCTGCCTATGGTGCCGGTGTTGTGCCAGTACCGGTAGTGCGGGCGCCCCATCACCACGCCGATGCGGGTGGAGATTTCGTAGCCCAGCACCACGGCGCGCAGGAACGCGGGACCGCCCGCCGCTGTGGGTTGCGCCACGGCCAGCGCGGCGGCGATGGTGGCCGCGCCGGGGTGGTACATGGCGTCGCGGAAGCTGTCGTCCACCTCGGCGGCGTGGGCGGCCGTGCCCTGGATCAGGGCGGCGGCGCGCGGGGTGGCGTTTCGGCCCTGCACCAGCCGGGCAGCGCCCCGGTCCAGGTCGTCGGCCAGGATCTGCATCAGCACCTGCACCGCAGGGGTGTCCAGGCCAGGGTAGATCGAGGCGTACCAGTCGATCACGGCGCGCTGGGCGTGGTGCGCCACCTCGGACGGCAAGGGCGTCCGGGCAAAGCCTGCGGCAAAGCGCGCGAATGTTTCAACGGCGTGCATGGTCAGTTCTCCGGTGTGAGCAGGTGGCGCAGGTCGCCGGCCACAAAGCCCGGCCCGCTGAGTTCGGCCAGCCAACGCATGTCGTCCTGCAGCGCTTCGGCACCGCGCTCGCGTGCCCAGAACACGGCGCCGCCCTCCCAGCGCGGGAAACCATAGCCGTTGACCAGCACCACGTCCACGTCGGTGGCGCGCTCGGCCACGCCTTCGGCCAGCAGCAGCGCAGCCTCGTTGACGATGGCCAGCAGCGCGCGGCGCACGATCTCGTCGTCGCCGAGCTCGCGAGGCTGCAGGCCCTTGTCCGCACGGGCCTGCGCGATGAGGGTGTGCACCGCCTCGTCCACCTGCGGGCCGTGGCCGCCTTCGGGGTAGCGGTAGTAGCCCGCACCGGTCTTGCGGCCCAGCCGACCGGCCTCGCACAGTCGGTCGGGAATGTGCACATAGCGGGCCTGCGGGTCGCGCTTGGCGGCCAGGGCCTGGCGCATGCGCCAGGCGATGTCCAGCCCCGACAGGTCGGCCACCGCGAACGGTCCCATGGCAAAGCCGAAGCCCTGCAGCGCGGCGTCCACCTGCTCGGGCCAGGCGCCCTCTTCCACCATGAATTCGCACTGGCGCCGGTAGGCCGCGTACAGCCGGTTGCCGATGAAACCGAATGCGTTGCCGGTCAGCACCGGCAGCTTCTTCAGGCGCTTGCCCACCGCCAGCCCCGTGGCCAGCGCGTCGGGCGCAGACGCCTGGCCGCGCACCACTTCCATCAGCTTCATGACGTGGGCCGGGCTGAAGAAGTGCAGGCCGATCACGTCGTGTGGCCGTGAGGTGGCCGCCGCGATGGCATCGAGGTCCAGGTACGAGGTGTTGGAGGCCAGCACCGCACCAGAGCGTGCCACGGCGTCGATGCGCCGGAACACCTGCTGCTTCACGCCCAGTTCTTCGAACACCGCCTCGATGACCAGATCGGCACTGGCCAGCTCGGCCCAGTCCAGGCTGGTCTGCAGGCGGGCTTCGCAGGCCGCGGCGGCACTGGCGCTGAGCTTGCCACCCTGCACCCGCGAGGCATAGTGCGCGTGGATGCGTCCGGTGCCGCGCTCCAGCGCGGCGGCGTCCTGCTCCAGCAGCAGCACGCGGTAGCCGGCGTCGAGCGCGGCAATGGCAATGCCCGAGCCCATGGTGCCGGCGCCGATCACCGCCACGCGCTCCACCGTGCGCGGCGTGGCCTCGCCCAGCGACGGGTGTTTGGCGCTGTCGCGCTCGGCAAAGAACTGGTGGCGCAGCGCGAAGGCCTCGCGCGAGACACGCAGCCGCTGGAACACCGCGCGCTCGTCGGCCAGACCGTCGTCGAAGCCGACCTGGGCGGTCGCCGTGATGGCGTCGATGGCCGCCTGCACCGCAGGCCGGCGCTTGCCGGCCTCGAGCGCTGCGGTCGTTGCCGCTGCCACGTCCGCGCTCACGGCTGGCGGCACCTCCCGGTCACGCACCAGCCGCTTCTGTCCCTTGAGCTGCCGGGCGTGGGCCACCGCTGTGGCGCGCAAGCCCTCAGTGGCTATCACATCCACCAGCCCGGCGTCGAGCGCCGCCGTGGCGGGCAGCCGTTCGCCCGAGCAGATCATCCGGATCGCGCGGGGAATGCCCACGATGCGCGGCAGGCGCTGCGTGCCGCCCGCGCCGGGGATGATGCCCAGCGTCACCTCGGGCAGACCGACCACTGTGCCCGGTGCGGCAACGCGGGCGTCGCAGCCGAGTGCGAGTTCAAAGCCGCCACCCAGCGCTGCGCCGTGCAGCGCGGCCACCACAGGTTTGCCGCAGGCTTCGATGGCGGCGATCACGGCAGGCAGTTGCGGCTCGGTCAGCGGCTGGCCGAACTCGCGCAGGTCGGAGCCGGCGATGAAGGTGTTGCCGGCGCCGATGAGCACCGCGCCCTCCAGCGTGTCGTCGCTGCGCAGGGCCTCGATGGCGCCCATCAGCCCCTGCCGCACAGCGGCCGAGCCGGCGTTGATGGGCGGGTTGTCGATCACGATGACGGCGATCCCGCCATCCTGCTCCAGATGCACACGTGGCGTCATGCGCGTTCCTCAGGCCAGCACGACGACGCCGTCGGCGGCGCTCACGCCCTGGCCTTGCGCGCGCACGAACACCGGGTTGATCTCGGCTTCCACCAGGCGGTCGCCCAGTTGGGCCGCCATGCGGGAGAAGGCCACGATGGCGTCCACCAGCGCCTCCACGTCGGCCTTGGGCCGGCCCCGGAAGCCGTCGAGCAGCGGCCAAGTCTTGAGTTCTTTCGCCATCGAGAGCGCGTCGGCGCGGCTCAGCGCGTGCAGGCCCTGCGCGTCCTGCGTCAGCAGGCGCATGGTGGTGTCCTTGAACAGCTCGGCCGTCACGCCGCCCATGCCCAGCAGCACAGCCGTACCCAGCGCATCGCGGTGCATGCCCAGGATCAGCTCGGTGCCGCCGCCCACCATCTCCTGCACCAGGAAGCGGTCGGGGCGCACACAGGCCTTGGCCTGCACATCGCTGGCCATGGTGACCAGGCGCTCGCCCACGGTCTCGGGCGTGAGGCCAATGGCCACACCACCCACATCGCTCTTGTGCGTGATCTGCGACGAGAGGATCTTGAGCACCACACGGCCGCCCAGCTCGCGCGCCGCGGCTTCGGCCTCGGCCGGGTTGGTGACGATGCGTTCGGCCGCACAGGGCACGTTGAAGCGTGCGAACAGCTGCTTGGCCTGCGCCTCGTCCAGCGAACCCGAGGGCAGCTCACCCACGACAACGGCGCTGCCCACCTCCTTCTCTTCGACCGGCGCGACAAAGCCGCCGACCTTGAACATGGCGGCCAGCGCCGCGGTGCAGCTTTCGGCCGCGGAAAAGGCGGGCACGCCGTGGCGCGTGAGCAGCGCGCCGACTTCGGGCGCGTGCGGGCTCACGTAGGCCATCACCGGCTTGTCCGAATCGGGCAGGCAGTCGCGGATGGCGTTGGCCATCAGCTCGGGCATGGCCAGGCTGGACGAGCCGACGATGATCACCAGCGCGTCGTAGCTCGGGCTGGCCAGCAGGGCACGGATCGCGCCGCGCAGCAGGTCGGGTCGCAGGCCGGCCAGGGTCACGTCGATCGGGTTGCGGTCCAGCACGGCTTCGCTGCCCGTCTGCAAGGCGCGCAGCGCCTCGGCCGTGGCCGCGTCGGGCGCCGGCGTCTCGAAGCCGGCCACGCCCAGGTCGTCGGACACCAGCGTGCCGGCGCCGCCGGTGCTGGTGAGGATGGCCACGCGCTGTCCGCGCATGTGGCGGCCGGTGGCCAGGGCCACGGGGATGTCCAGCAGGTCGTTGAAGGTCTGCGCGCGGATCACGCCCACCTGCTTGAACAGCGCGTCGTACATGCGGTCGGCACCGGCCATGGCCCCGGTGTGCGAGACGGCGGCCTGGGCGCCCGCTTCCGAGCGGCCGATCTTGAAGGCCACCACCGGCTTGCCCTTGCTCGCCGCCTTGAGACAGGCGGCCCGGAACTTGGCGGGGTCGCGCACGGTCTCGACGTACAGCGCGATCACCTGCGTGGCCGGATCATCGGCCAGGTGGTCGATGAAGTCGGCCAGCTCCAGGTCCACCTCGTTGCTGGTGGAGATCAGCTTGGACAAACCGATGCCGCGCGCCGCGGCCCGCGACAGCAGTGAGCCCAGGATGCCGCCGCTTTGCGACACCACACCGATGCCGCCCACAGGGAACTCGTCCATCTCCAGCGCACCGGTGGCCGAGAGCACGATGTTGTCCGTCAGGTTCACCAGGCCGATGGTGTTGGGGCCCAGGATGCGCATGGACCCGGCCGCCTCCACCAGCTGCTTCTGGCGGCGCGCGCCGTCTGCGCCGGTCTCGGTGTAGCCGCTGGCCAGCACGATGGCGGCCGCGCAGCCACGCGCCGAGAGCTCCTTCACCGCGAGGTGGGCACGCTCGGCGCCCAGCAGCACGATGGCGACATCGGGCGTCTCGGGCAAGGACGCGATGTCGGCAAAACACGGCAGGTCGCCGATGCGGTCGGCCTTGGGGTTCACCGGCAGGATGCGGCCGGCAAAACCGTGCTTCTGCAGATAGGCCACCGGGCGGCCGGCGGTTTTGGTCGGATCGGCGGAGGCGCCGATGATGGCGACGCTGCGCGGCTGCAGCAGACGGGAAATCGCGTCCATGTTTTTCACTCCTTGCCGGCGGCCTTGGCCAGAAACGCTTCCACCGAGGCGCGGTGCTCGCTGCTGGTGTAGCAGATGCCCTGCGCCTGGCTGCCCTGCGCGAACACGTCGTGCGAGCTCAGCTCGAAGCTCTGGTTGAGGATGGTCTTGGTCAGCGCGATGGCCGTGCTGGAGGCCTGGCTCAGCTCGGCGGCCCAGGCCTGCGCGTCGGCCAGCAGCGTGTCGGCGCTGGTCTTGCGGTCCACGATGCCCAGCGCCAGCGCTTCGTCCACCTTCACCTGTCGGCCGGTGAAGATCAGTTCCTTGGCCTTGGCCAGGCCCACGCGGCGCGGCAGGAAGTACATGCCGCCGCCGTCCGGGATGATGCCGCGCAGCACATACGACCAGGCAAAGCTCGCCCACTCGCTGGCGATGATGAAGTCGCAGGCCAGCGCGGTGTCGGCCCCCAGGCCGGAGGCCGCGCCGTTCACCGCGGCGATCACCGGCTTGGGGCAGGTGTGCAGCAGGGCCTGCGTGTGGTGCACACGCTGCTGGCGGTGCCAGCCGTTGAAGCCCACCTCGCCGGCCGGGGCGTTCATGCGCTTTTGCATGCCCGCAATGTCGCCCCCGGCACAGAAGCCCTTGCCGGCGCCGGTGAGCACCAGGGCGCGGATCGCCTTGTCGGCGGTCACCGACTCCAGCGCGTGGATGAATTCCGACCGCATGCCGTCGCTCATGGCGTTGCGCTTGTCGGGGCGGTTGAGGGTGAGTGTGGCAATGCCTTCGCTCACGTTCAGTTCAATCAGTGTGTAGTCCATGTCGGGCACCCGCGGCTCAGTCGGCCTTGATGTTGTTTTCCTTGACGATCTTTCTCCAGCGCGCCTCTTCAGCCTTCACATAGCGGTCGAACTCGGCGGGGTCGGACGCGTTGACCACCAGGCCTTCGTGCTCCACCTTCTTGACGAACTCGGGGCTTTGCGCGGCCTTCTTGATGGCGGCGTTGAGCTTGGCGATCACGGGAGCGGGCGTGCCGGCGGGTACGAAGAAGCCGTACCAGCTTTCGACCGAGTAGCCCGGCACCGTGGCCGCCACCGTGGGCACCCCCTTGAAGGCGGGCGACGGCTCGGGCGTGGTCACCGCCAGGGCGCGCAGCTTGCCCTGTTCCACCATGCTGGACACGGCGGCGGCGGTGCCGAAGAACAGGTCCACCTGGCCTCCGAGCAGGTCGTTCATGGCCGGGCCCGCGCCGCGGTAGGGGATGTGCAGCAGGTCGGCCTTGGTGAGGTTGACGAACATTTCGCCGGCCAGGTGGGCCGAGGTGCCGTTGCCCTGGGACGCATAGGTCAGCTTCTTGCCCGACTTCACGGCGTCCAGCACGTCCTTCACGGACTTGTACGGACTTTCGGTGCGCACCACCAGCACGTTCGGCCCCCGGCCGACCAGGCTCACCGGCGCGAACGCGGTGTCGTTGTTGTAGGGCAGCTTGGAGAGCAGGCTGGGGTTCACCGCGTGCGCCATGGTGGCGATCACCAGGGTGTAGCCGTCCGGCGCGCTCTTGGCGACCAGATCGGTGCCGATCACCGTGCCGGCACCGGGCTTGTTTTCGACGATCACCGTCTGGCCCAGCGCCTGCGACATGCCCAGGCCCAGGGTGCGGGCGATCAGGTCGGTGCCACCGCCAGGGGCGAACGGCACGACGATGCGCACCGGCTTGTCCGCCGGGTACTCGGCATGGGCCGCACCGGCGAAGGCCGCCAGACTCAGGCACAGGCCACTGGCCAGGCTGCGCAGGGAAATGGAAAAGAGTTTCATGGGTGTCTCCTGGGTGGAAGGGGTCGGGAGCCGCCTCTGGTTCGGCGCTGCTTCGACCGGTTGGGCGAGTCCTGAGCTTAGGACCACGCGTCCGCTTTGGAACCCTCTCAATTCCACTGAGTGGAAATTAGAATGACCCCTGCCCCCATGGAAACAGCCCCCGGAACCGGGTGCACACCTGCGAAGGAACCGCCATGAACCCGCTCGAAGAACACCCCGGCCGATCGGCCGCGAACCGCTCCCTGCTGCGCGGCGCCGACATCCTGCGCGCCTTCCGGCCCGGGTCGGACCTGCTGGGCAACGGAGAGATCGCCGAGCGGACCGGTCTGTCCAACTCCACGGTGAGCCGCCTGACCCAGACCCTGGTCGCGGCCGGACTGCTGCAGCAGGACCGCGCCCGCCGCGCCTACCGGCTCGCGCCGCTGGTGCTCAGCCTGGGGCATGCGATGCGCTCGGGCTCGCAGGTGCTGGCCATTGCTGCGCCGCGCATGCGCGCCCTGGCCGAACGCGAACGCATCAACGTCGGCCTGGCCTACCCCGACCGGGACGAGATGGTCTACCTGGAGTCGATCCGCTACAACCGTCGCGTGGCTTTGCGCAACGTCGTGTCCGGCCAGCGCGTGCCCATGGAACTCACCTCACTGGGCCGGGCGTACCTGGCGGCGGCGCCCACGGGCCGCTACCGGCTGCTGGAGCCCATCTTCAAGAAACGCAATGGCCGGCACTGGCCGGAGGTCAAAAAGGCCATCGAGGCGTCGATGGAGAGCATGAAGTCCAAGGGCTATTGCTGGGCCAGCTGGCAGCCCGAGGTTCTGGCGCTGGCCACCGCGTTCCCGTCCTCGGAAGGTCTCTGCGTCATCAACGTCAGCATGTCCACGCAGGAACCGCCCGAACGCTGGATCAAGACCCTCGCCCCCCACCTGCTGCGCCTGAAAGAGGAGATCTGCCTGGAACTGTCGAAGCTGCCCGAACCTTAAGGGTCTTCGGCGCGGCCTCCCGTCCATCAGACTGCCCGCAGTCGACCCCTGTCCCGTTCGGCAGGGCCCCGTGCGCCGCCGCGCGGCGCCTCGCTCGCTGGACCGGTGCACCGGGGCGCCCTGCGCCGCTCATGTCCCCCGACGGCCTGCGGCCGTCTCCTCCTTTACTTCGCTCTGCCTAGCACCCCGGTGCGCCGGTCCGGGGGTTGGCGCGCGTGGCGGCGGTCATTCACTTTTCAGATTGACCTGTTTCGGCCAGGAGCAGACCCTCAATGTTCGAGGTATTGCGGAGCCAGCAGCTGGCCGCGAAGCCTCGTTCCTACCAAAGGGCTATGTTGCATCTTCGTCGAAGTAATCTGAGTCGACCTTTGGAATTCGGATTGTTCTGGAACTAATGCCGACCTCGTATTCGATCATCAGATTTGTCAAGCGAGCACCATCAATAAGGACGATTCCTTCGACAGACTTTGCGAATTCACAAGCCTGCGGTGTGAACGTGGATGTAGTGATGAAGATGCCCTTCTTTGCCTTTTGTCCAGCGAGCGCTCCATAGAACGCCTGAATGTCGGGGCGTCCGATTGATTGCTGCCAGCGCTTGGCTTGGACGTATACTTTTTCCAGTCCTAGTCGGTCTAGGTTGATGACTCCATCAACGCCGCCATCTCCCGGACCTCCAGTTTGGACCAAGTCGTCTCTCGACGCGCCGTAGCCCATTCGATGAAGCACGTCGAGCACGAGGTTCTCAAAGAAGCTCGGGGAGACGCTGGCGAGTCGCTCCAGTAAATCATCGCTTGCGGACTGCCGAAGTGCAGCCATTGCCCAATCAAGTTGATCATCAGGAGTCGCTGCAGTGGGCGTCTTGTGATCAATGGCAACAAGTGCCGGTTTCGCCGGCGGTAGCCCACTCGCGCCAGATGGCTTGAGAGTGACCCCAAGGTATTCGCTGGCTAGCTTCTGAACAGCGACGTCGGACAGTGGAGCCGGATTCGATTTCGCAAATTCGATGCCTGCAGCTGTGAGTTTCCAGAAACCGTGTTTGGGTGAGCTTGAAAGACCAGCACGCTTCAGACGGTCGTGTGCCCAACCGGCCCTGTTCTTGTAGACACGCTGAACACCACTGGGAAGGATAAGCGCCTTCTCTTCGTCGGTGAGACCTAGTTGCTTTGCTGCAGCCTCGTGAGCCGCTGGAGCGGTCGATCCTTGGGGATGCAGCGCGAGGTAGCGCAGGATTGGCTCAATGAATTGGTCGTAGGTTGGGACTGGCATGACCTATAGCGGGTTGGGGTGCGCGTTTGTGCCGAAGGGTTAAATGTATCCCGCAGCACTCGGCCACCTCGTTCATTGGAAGACCATGGCGCTTTCAGTGGTCCGAACGGCAGTTCTCGGTCGAAACGAGACCCTGACTCTGCCGTACCGAGAAGGCTCGTTAAACATGCCATCCCCGTTGGGCGCACCAACGCGAATCAAGGTCTGAGCTGGGATGGAGGGGGAAGCGAAGTAAAGGAGGAGACGGCCGCAGGCCGTCGGGGGACATGAGCGCAGTCCTCCGCCCCAGCTCAGACCCGCCACAGAAGCAGCCAAAAAAAAAGCCTCGCCACGCCAAAGCGCAACGAGGCCATTCAGACAGTCGAAAAAGATTACTTGGCCGTCGGCATCACGAACTCGGCGCCCTTGCCAATCGACTCCGGCCAGCGCTGCATGATCGACTTCTGCTTGGTGTAGAAGCGCACGCCCTCTTCGCCATACGCGTGCATGTCGCCGAACAGGCTCTTCTTCCAGCCACCAAAGCCCTGCCAGGCCATGGGCACCGGGATTGGCACGTTGATGCCCACCATGCCCACCTGGATGCGGCGGGCGAATTCGCGGGCCACGTTGCCGTCGCGGGTGAAGCAGCTGGTGCCGTTGCCGAACTCGTGGTCGTTGATCAGCTGCACGGCTTCTCCGAAATCGGCCACGCGCACGCAGGACAGCACCGGGCCGAAGATCTCTTCCTTGTAGATCTTCATGTCGGTCGTCACGTGGTCGAACAGCGTGCCGCCCATCCAGAAACCACTCTCACAACCTTCGCCGGCCTGCTTGCCGTCGAAGCCGCGGCCGTCCACCAGCAGCTGCGCACCTTCGGCCGCACCGGCGTCGATGTAGCCGCTGATGCGGGCGTGCGCGGCGGCGGTGACGATGGGGCCCATCTCGGCGGCCAGGTTGGTGCCGTTGAGCACCTTCAGTGTCTTCGTGCGCTCGATCAGCTTGGGCATGATCTTCTCGGCCACGTCGCCGACCAGCACCGCCACCGAGATCGCCATGCAGCGCTCGCCGGCCGAGCCGTAGGCCGCGCCGATCAGGGCGTCCACCGCCTGGTCGAGGTCGGCGTCGGGCATCACCACCATGTGGTTCTTGGCGCCGCCCAGGGCCTGCACGCGCTTGCCGTGGTGGGCGCCGGTTTCGTAGATGTAGTTGGCGATGGGTGTGGAGCCGACGAAGCTGATGGCCTTGACGTCGGGGTGCACCAGCAGCGCATCCACAGCTTCCTTGTCACCCTGCACGACGTTGAACACGCCGTCGGGCAAGCCGGCCTGCTGGAGCAGGTCGGCGATCAGCAGCGAAGGCGTCGGGTCGGTGGGGCTGGGCTTGAGCACGAAGGTGTTGCCGGCGGCGATGGCGACCGGGAACATCCACATGGGCACCATGACCGGGAAGTTGAACGGCGTGATGCCGGCCACCACGCCCAGCGGCTGGCGGATGGTCCAGTTGTCCATGCCGGTGGAGACCTGGTCGGTGAAGTCGCCCTTCAGGAGCTGGGGGATGCCGCAGGCGAATTCGATGATGTCGATGCCGCGGGCCACTTCGCCCTGCGCGTCGGTGAAGACCTTGCCGTGTTCGGCCGTGATGGCGTGGGCCAGCTCGTCCTTGTGCTGGTTGACCAGTTCGAGGAACTTGAACATCACGCGGGCACGGCGGATCGGCGGCGTGTCGGACCACTTGGGAAACGCGGCCTGGGCGGCGGCCACGGCGGCGTCCACGTCCGCGGCATTGGCCAGCGGCACCTGGCCGGTGACGGCACCGGTGGCCGGGTTGGTCACGGTCTGGCTGCGCGTGGCGCTGCCGGCGAAGCGGGCGCCCGCGACGAAGTGGGGAATGTCGGTGACAGCGGGGTGGCGTGCGTTCATGGAAGGGGTCTCCGTTGGATGAATGCCCGCAGTCTAGGAACCGGCCCCGGTCGATACAAGACCAAAAACTTGAATTGATTGTTCACATTGATGAACAATCGGACCATGAACGAACAGAAAATCCACGAACTCTGGAGCCATGTGCACTGGCTCACCGTGCTCGACCAGCAGGGCAGCTACACCGCCGCCGCGGCGAGGCTGGGCGTGAGCAAAGCCGCCATGAGCCAGCGCATCGCCGAGCTGGAGCGGCTGGCCGGCGTGGCCCTGGTGCAGCGCACGACGCGCAGCGTGCGGCTCACCGAAGCCGGTCAGCGGCTGGCCGACCAGGCGCGCCCGGCGTTCGACCAGATCGCCCAGAGCGTGGCCCAGGTGCGCGACCTGGCCGGCGCGCCGCGCGGCCTGGTGCGGCTGACCGCGCCAGTGGCGCTGGCGCGCCAGCAGCTGGTGCCGTTGCTGGCCGAGTTCCTGCGCCAGCACCCGGAGGTGCGGGTCGAGCTGAACATGGCCGATCGGCTCTCGTCGCTGGCCACCGAAGGCTTCGACCTCGCGATCCGCCACACCGCCCACCCGCCGGACACCCATGTGGCCTGGACGTTGTGCGCCACGCGCTCGGTGCTGGTGGCCAGTCGCGCCTACCTGCGCCGCCACGGCACGCCCAGGCACCCGGCCGACCTGGTGGACCACAACTGCCTGCACTACCCACGCTCGCAGGACAACCCGGCCTGGACGCTGGAGCCGCGCGAGGCAAGCCTCGGCGAACGGGTGACGGTGCAGGTGCGCGGCTCGCTGGCCGCCAACAACAGCGAGGCGCTGCGCGACGCGGCCCTGGATGGCCTGGGCATCGCCCTGCTGCCGGACTTCAGCGCGCAAGCGGCCCTGAAGGCCGGCAAGCTGGTGGAGGTGCTGCCGGGCTGGACCCCGGTGGGTTCGTTCGCCGACCGGCTCTACGCCATCCGCCCGTATTCGGCCCATGTGCCTTTGGCGGTGTCGGCCCTGGTGAACTTCTTGCGCGAGGCGATGGCGGACGGATTCGGTGATCTGGAGAGCTCTCCCCAAAACACCGGACCTACATCACGACACAAAACCTAGGGTTTACCCTATACTGCAGTGCAGCAAATCCGCTGTTGTCCTCTGAGGAGCGTGTCATGAGCACTGCAACCTTTTCCCATTCCGCCCACTTTCTGAGCACCGTCCGCGAGATCTTCGCCAGCTGGTTCGACTCCCGCGCCACCCCGGCCCGCCCGCTGACCCGCTTCGAAGAAGCCGAGCAGCTGCGCGCCATGGCCGACGACGTGGCCCAGAGCGATCCGGCGTTCGCCCAGGATCTGTACGCCGCCGCCGACCGCCACGAACTTGCGTAACTCCCCCTGCGCCGCTGACGCGGCTTCCCCCCTCTCTGGCGCGCCTGCGGCGCTTGGAGGGGGGACGGCATCTGGGCCCGGCGGAGCCGGTTCCGCGATCCCCCTGGCGTGCAGACACGCACGCCGGAGAGAGGGGCAGTCCTTCCAGCACACGCCGCGGAACCGGCTTTGCCGGGCCACTGGCGTGGTCCCCCCTCCAAGCGCCGCAAGGCGCGCCAGAGAGGGGGGAAGCCTCGTCAGCGGCGCAGGGGGGTGATCCCTATTCCAACATCCATTCGTGTTGGGGGTCGTTCTTGAACACCCAGAAGCGGTTCGGACCGGCCATCACGTTGAGGTAGTACAGGTCGTAGCCGTGGGGCGCCACCACCGGGTGGTAACCACGCGGCACCATCACCACGTCGTGGTCCTCCACGGCGCAGGCCTCGTCCAGGCTGCGGTCGTCGGTGTAGACGCGCTGGAAGGCAAAGCCCTGCGGCGGGTTGAGGCGGTGGTAGTAGGTCTCTTCCAGCAGGGTCTCGGTGGGCGGTGTTTCCTGGTCGTGCTTGTGCGGCGGGTAGCTGCTCGAATGGCTGGCCGGTGTCATCACCTCCACCACCAGCAGGTGCGCCGCGGTCGGGTCGTCGTGCGGCAGGATGTCGCAGACATAGCGCGTGTTCGTGCCCTTGCCGCGCACGCTGCGCTTCATCTTCGTAGGGTCGATGACCTGCACCTTGCGGTTGCGCGCATCGGCCGGCGCCGTGCACAGCGCCACCTCGGCCGCCCGCACGGCGCGGATGTGCACCCCCCTGCCGGGCGGTACATAGACCGCCGCCGGCGACACCTCTTCGAACACGCTGTTGCGCATGCCCAGGTTGGCGTGGGTGTCGCCGTCGATGGAGACGTCCACCGTGCCGGTGAGCACCACCAGGCACAGCTCGCGCTCCCCGGTTTCCACGGCTTCGGCTTCACCCGCCATCAGTCGCACGGCCCGGAACCCGACATGGGTCCAGCCGGCGCGCTCGGGCGTGACATTGACGATCTCGCGCCCACTGGGCGCGGCCTTGGCAAGCAAGGGGCTGACCATGGTGTGTCTCCTGTCGATCAGTTCAGGCTGTCCACCAGCGAGCGCAGGGTCTCGTAACCCTTCTTGGCGTACTGGTAGCTCGGCGCCACCGCCGGGTCCTGCTCGGCCTCGACCACCAGCCAGCCTTCGTAACCGTTGTCCTTCAGGGTCTTGAGCACCGTGGCGTAGTCGATGCTGCCGTCGCCCGGCACGGTGAAGGTGCCGTTGATGACGCCGTGCAGGAAGCTCCAGCCGTCGTTGCGGGCCTGGGCGATCACCGGGGTGCGCACGTCCTTGCAGTGCACGTGCACCACGCGCTTGACGTGTTTCTTGAGCAGGTCCACCGGCGTGGCGGCACCGCCGAAATAGGCGTGGCCGGTGTCGAACAGCAGGAAGACCTTGGCCGGGTCGGTCAGCGCCATCAGCTTGTCCACATCGGCGGGCGACTCGACGTAGGCACCCATGTGGTGGTGGTAGGCCAGTTGGATGCCATACGCCTTGAGCAGGTGCTCGCCGAAGGCGTTCAGGCGCTCGGCGTAGGCGTGCCACAGGGCTTCGTTGGCGAACTGCGGGCGCTTGGACACGGGCGTGTCCATCTGGCCCTGCACGGTGCCGGCGCATTCGCCGTAGACCACCACCTTCACGCCGTTGTATTGCAGCTTGCTCATGTGCGCCTTGCAGCGCTCGATTTCGGCGGCCACGGCGGTGGCGTTGGTCTGGCCCGGCTCCAGCTCGGCCAGGAAACCCGAGTACCAGCCCGACACGCAGGCCAGGCCGAACTCGTCCAGCTTGGCCTTGAGGCCCGGGCCGTCCTTCGGAAATTTGTTGCCCAGCTCGAAGCCTTCGTAGCCGATCTCCCGGCCTTCCTTCAGCGCGGTTTCCAGCGGGGTTTCGCCGCCCAGGGACGGCAGGTCGTCGTTCATCCACGACAGGGGGTTGATGCCAATGCGGACGTTCCAGCTCATGGGGTGTCTCTCGGAGAAAGGATGTTGTGATGGGGAAAGCAGACCGGATCAGAGGCGTTGCGCCGACTGCGCCTGGACGTAGTTCGCGTGGGCCTCGTTGACCTCGCGGCGGCCCGACACCTCGGGCACCGCGACTTCCCACCAGCAGCCGCCGTCGGTGGTGCGGTGGTGGGTGGTGTCGATGACGATGACCTGGGTGCGCTTCGCCTGCCGGGCCTGGACCATGGCTGCCTTGAGTTCGGCGATGTCTTTCACATGCACCGCGTCGGCGCCCATGGCGCGCGCGTGCATGGCGAAGTCGATGGTGCTGCGCTCGCCGCCTTCGGGCACGCAGTCGTCGAGCATGTTGTTGAAGCCCGGGCTGCCGGTCTTGATCTGCAGGCGCTCGATGCAACCGTAACCCCGGTTGTCCAGGATCACGACGATGATCTTCTGTCCCAGCATGACCGAGGTCGCCAGCTCGGAGTTGGCCATCATGTAGGAGCCGTCGCCCACCAGCACGATGGACTCCTGCTCGGGCCGGGCCATCTTCACGCCCAGGCCGCCGGCCACTTCGTAGCCCATGCACGAATAGCCGTATTCCATGTGGTAGTTGCCGGGCAGGCTGGCGCGCCAGAGCTTGTGCAGCTCGGCCGGCAGCGTGCCGGCGGCGCACAGCGCCACGTCTTTCGTGCCGCTGTCCAGGCCCAGCTCCAGCGCCGAATCGCGCACCGCGCCGATGACCTCGGCGTCGTAGGGCAGCATGTCCTTGGGCACATTCGTGGTCAGCTCGGTGATGCGGGCGTTGGCGGCGGCGGCCTGCTGTTTGGCGCGCGCGGTCCAGGCGGCGTCGGCGGCCCAGCCGGCCAGACCGGTTCCGAGCTGCTGCAGCCCCACCCTCGCGTCGGCCACCAGGGCCTGGCCGCTCCACTTGCCGGCGTCGTAGGGCTGCACGTTCAGGCTCAGCAGCCTGGCCTGCGGGAACAGGGCGTGGGAGCCGGTGGTGAAGTCCTGCAGCCGGGTGCCGACGGCGAACACCACGTCGGCCTCGCGCGCCATGTCGTTGGCCCAGGACACGCCGTCCACGCCGATGGCGCCGAGGTTGAGCGGGTGGTCCCAGGGCAGGCTGCTCTTGCCGCCGTGCGACTCGACCACGGGCACGCCGTGCGCTTCCACAAAGGCGCACAGCGCGGCCCAGGCCTGGCTGTAGAGCACGCCGCCGCCGGCCACGATGAGCGGGCGTTTGGCGCTGCGCAGCAGGGCAACGGCGTCGGCCAGTTCGCGCTCGTCCGCGGGCGGGCGGCGGAAACGCAGCACGCCGGGGTGGAGGAAGTCCTCGGGGCAGTCGAAGGCCATGGCCTGCACGTCCTGCGGCAGCGAGAGGCAGGCCGGGCCGCAGTGGGCCGGGTCCGTCATCGTCTGGATCGCGCGCGGCAGCGCGGTCAGGATGTGCTCGGGGCGGGTGAGGCGGTCGAAGTAGCGGGTGACCGGGCGGAAGCAGTCGCTGGCGCTGACGTCGCCCTGGCCGAAGCTCTCGATCTGCTGCAGCACCGGGTCGGGGCGGCGGGTGGCGAACACGTCGCCCGGCAGCAGCAGCACCGGCAGGCGGTTCACGTGCGCCACCGCGGCGGCCGTGACCATGTTGGTCGCCCCCGGGCCGATGCTGGTGGACACGGCCATGATGCGCTGGCGGAACTGGGCCTTGGAGAACGCGATGGCCGCGTGCGCCATGGTCTGTTCGTTGTGGGCGCGGTAGGTGGTCAGGCGCTCGCGCTCGGCCACCAGGGCCTCGCCCATGCCGGCCACGTTGCCGTGGCCGAAGATGGTGAACACGCCGCCGCAATAGGGTTCGATGGAGATGCGGCCGTCGAGGTGCTCCACCTCCATCCGCAGGGCGGCCAGGTGTTTCACCAGCGCCTGCGCCATCGTGAGTCGTTGGGTTTTCATGTCTTGAGCGGGTGTGTTCAGGCGGCGGCGCGTTGTGCGGTGTGGCGGTTTCTCCAGGCGTCCACCAGCACCGCGAAGTTGCGGGCGACTTCGTCCACAAAGGCAGCGTCGTCCATCTCGCCCTTGAACCATTTCAGGGACGCGTCGACCCAGAGGGTACGCCCGACCATGAAGCCCTTGACGATCGGGTTGGTGGCGTTGGCGAAGCTGCTCGCGAGGAAGTCCAGCGGCTGGTTCAGGCCCAGGATCACGGCGCCGCGGCAGTGGCGGTCGCGCTCGGCGATCAGCGCCTCCAGATCGCGCCAGCCCTGCTCCTGCATGGGCGCCAGCTTCCACCACTCGGGCTTGACGCCCAGGTTGTAGAAGCGCTTGACCGCGCGCAGCACGGCGGCATCCGCCGTGCCTTCGGGCGTCAGGGCCTTCGGGGGAATGATCTCCAGCAGCAGCTCATTGCCCGACTCGCGCGTGGCTTCCCACAGCTCCAGCACGGTCTGCTCCTGCTGCAGGCGCAGCTCGTAGGCGTCGTCCGGGTGGTAGTGCACCAGGCACTTGACGACTTGCTCGGTCGGCCAGTGGATGAGTGCGCTGCCGATGGAGCGCGTGCCATCGAAGCGCAGCGGACGAGAGCCCGGCAGCTCGACCGGGCGGCCGACCCACCAGCCGCGGCCGGTGGCGCTGGCCAGGGCGTCGCGGCCGTAGTCGCCACCGTCGATCAGCACGCCGGTGTGGCCCTGCAGCTGGCGGCTGCGCTCGACCTGCTCGGCCGCCTGCACCAGCAGATTCTTCAAGGCCGGTATGCGCGACTCGGCGGCGCCGGCTGCGCGGGCGATGTCGTAGAACTGGCTGCGATGATCGAACGCCATCACGCACAGGTCTTCCCAGCTCGGGCGCGCGGCGGTGACGCGGTGCAGGTGGGCCAGCTGTTCGTCGGCGTCGACCTTCGGATTGCGGCTGCCGCCGAACCAGTGGGCCAGCTCGGCCGGCGTGGGCATGGCGGCAGAGCAGGCGTGGCGCGAGACCACGATGGCGCCGCAGGCGTTGGCGACCTTGGTCGACTCCGCCCAGTCCTTGCCTTGCAGCAGGCTGGCCATGAGGCCGGAGAGGAAGGCATCGCCCGCGCCCAGCACGTTGAGCACCTCCACGCGCTCGCCGCGGTAGGTGGGTGCGGCGTCGATGTCGCCCGGCACCTCGCCCTCGATCACGCAGCAACCCAAAGCGCCGCGCTTGACCACCAGCGTGGCCGTGGGGCACAAGGCGCGCACCGCGCGCAGGCTGGCGATGATGTCGTCGGCCACGCCACCGGCGATGAAGAACTCTTCTTCGGTGCCGACCAGCAGGTCGAACAGCGGCAGGCTCTGCTGCAACTGGCGCGTGACGCCCGCGTCGTCCACGAAGCGGTTTTCACCGGCGCCGCGGCCGGTCAGGCCCCAGAGCACCGGGCGGTAGTCGATGTCGAGCACGGTCACGGTGCCGTGGCGGCGCGCGGCTTCGAGCGCCTTGTGGGCCGCAGCGCGGGTGCCGTCGGTCGAGAGGTGGGTGCCGGTGATGGCCAGCGCTCGGCACTGGCCGATGAAGTCTTCGCTGATGGCGGCCGCGTCCAGCGCCATGTCGGCGCAGTTCTCGCGCATGAACAGCAGCGGGAAGGTGTCGCGGTCCTTCAGGCCCAGCAGCACCTGGCCGGTGAGGCGGTCCCTGTCGATCTGCACCTGGCTGGTGTCGCAGCCTTCGGCCTGCAGGCGCTCCAGCAGGAAGCGGCCCATCTGCTCGTCGCCGACGCGCGAGATCATGGCGCTCCTGCAGCCCAGCCGGGCCACGCCGAACGCCAGGTTGGCCGAGCTGCCACCCAGGTACATGGAGAAGCTGCGGGCGTCTTCGAGGCGGCTGCCGAACTGCTGGGCGTAGAGGTCGACGGCCAGCCGGCCCAGGCAGGCCAGGTCGTGGCGGCGACCGGAAGGAAATGTGAGTGTGGGCATCGGGTGTAGGGCTCGGTCAGAGGACAAACAGGGCGGGCGGTTGCCGCAGGGGTGCGCCGAAAAGCGCTTGTGCGGCAGGTTTTGACGAAGTCTAGCGTTGACAGAAATTATTTTCGCTTGGTGTAAACACTTAGAAAATAATTTTCCAAAACGCCTACAGTTCGTCCTGCCAACCGTCGAACCGCCCCGATGCCGCCGTGCAGAGGCCCGGAGCGGTTCTGGCAAACACCCTCAACCCATCGGAGACATACATGAAGAAGCTTCTCGTTGCAGCCGCCATTTCCACCACCCTGCTGTCGCCGTTCGCGGCCCACGCCCAGAAGATCGGTGTGTCGATGGCCCTGTTCGACGACACGTTCCTGACCATCCTGCGCAACGGCATCTCGGACGCCGGCAAAAAGGCGGGCGCCAACGTGCAGATCGAGGACGCCACCAACGATGTGGGCAAGCAACTGAGCCAGGTGCAGAACATGATCGCCCAGAAGGTGGACGCCATCATCGTCAACCCGGTCGACACCGACGCCACGCCCAAGATCACCAAGATGGTGACCGACGCCAAGATCCCCCTGATCTACGTGAACCGCAAGCCGGTGGACTTCGCCAAGCTGCCCGCGGGCGTGGCCTTCGTGGCGTCCGACGAGAAGGTGTCGGGCACGCTGCAGACGCAACATGTGTGCAAGCTGCTCAAGGGCAAGGGCGACGTCCTGGTGCTGATGGGCGAACTCTCCAACGAAGCCGCCCGCACGCGCACCCAGGACATCGAAGACGTGGTCAAGACCAAGGAGTGCTCGGGCCTGAAGATCGTCGACAAGCGCGAAGGCAAGTGGAGCCGCACCAACGCGCAGGACATCACGACCAACTGGCTGTCCTCGGGCGTGAAGTTCGACGCCATCATCGCCAACAACGACGAAATGGCCATCGGTGCGATCAACGCGCTGAAGGCCGCCAAGAAGTGGACCCCCGCTTCCATCGTCGCCGGCATCGACGCCACGCCCGACGCCCTGGCCTCGATGAAGGCCGGCGACCTGAAGGTCACCGTGTTCCAGAACGCCGCCGGCCAGGGTTCGGGTTCGGTGGACGCCGCGCTGAAGATGATCAAGAAGCAGCCGGTGGACCGTTTCGTGAATGTGCCCTTCGAGCTGGTCACGCCCGAGAACCTGACCAAGTACAGCGGCAAGAACTGATCGCCGCTCGCCGCAGGGCGGCCCTCGGGTCGCCCTGCTTTTCCCTTTCAGAGTCCGGAGACCGCCCATGACCGACACCGCCACCCTGGAGCGCCCCGCAGCGGCCGGCCAGGCCGCCCACGCCACGCCGCTGCTCGAAATCCGGGGCATCCGCAAGGGGTTTCCCGGCGTGCTCGCCCTCGACAACGTGGGTTTCACACTCAAGGCCGGCACAGTGCACGCCCTGATGGGCGAGAACGGCGCGGGCAAGTCCACGCTGATGAAGATCATTGCCGGCGTCTACACGCCAGACAAGGGCGAGATCCGCCTCAAGGGCCAGCCCGTCACGCTCAAGTCGCCCATCGACGCGCTGAGCCAGGGCATCGCCATGATCCACCAGGAACTGAACCTGATGCCGCACATGACAGTGGCGGAAAACGTCTGGATCACGCGCGAACCCAAGAACCGTCTCGGCTTCGTCGACCACGCCGAACTCAAACGCCGCACCGAAGACCTGTTCGCGCGCCTGAACATCCGCATCGACCCGCTGGCCGAGATCCAGACCCTGTCGGTCGCCAGCCGCCAGATGGTGGAGATTGCCAAGGCCGTGTCCTGGAACTCGGACGTGCTGATCATGGACGAGCCCACCTCGGCGCTGACGGAGAAGGAGGTGGAGCACCTCTTCACCATCATCCGCACCCTGCGCGAACAGGGCAAGGGCATCATCTACATCACCCACAAGATGAACGAGCTGTTCGAGATCGCCGACGAGTTCTCGGTGTTCCGCGACGGCCAGTACATCGCCACCTGCGCCTCCAGCGAGGTCACGCGCGACGACATCATCCGGATGATGGTGGGCCGCGAGATCACCCAGATGTTCCCCAAGGAGACCGTGCCCATCGGCGACGTGGTGCTGTCGGTCAAGAACCTGTCGCTGGACGGCGTCTTCCAGGACGTGTCCTTCGACATCCGCGCCGGCGAGATCCTCGGGCTGGCCGGTCTGGTCGGCTCGGGCCGCTCCAACGTGGCCGAGACGCTGTTCGGCGTCACGCCGGCCACCAGTGGCAGCATCACCATCAAGGGCGAGCAGGTCCGCATCGACAACCCGGCCCAGGCCATGCGCCACGGCATGGCCTTCCTCACCGAAGACCGCAAGGACACCGGCTGCTTCCTCTGCCTGGACATCCAGACCAACGCCGAGATGGCGGTGCTCAACCAGCGCTATGTGAACAAGCTGGGCTTCGTGGAAAGCGCACAGCTGACGCGGGACGCGATCACGATGGCCAAGCGCCTGCGCGTGAAAACGCCGGACATGCAAGAGATCATCCAGAACCTCTCTGGGGGCAACCAGCAGAAGGTGCTGGTGGCGCGCTGGCTGCTGACCAACCCGAAGATCCTGATCCTGGACGAGCCCACGCGCGGCATCGATGTCGGCGCCAAGGCCGAGATCCACCGCCTGGTGTCGGAGCTGGCCGGCCAGGGCGTGGCCATCCTGATGATTTCCTCCGAGATGCCCGAGGTGCTGGGCATGAGCGACCGCATCGCGGTCATGCACCAGGGCCGCATCACCGGCATTCTTGACCGTTCCGAAGCCACCCAGGTCAGTGTGATGGACCTGGCCGCCAAGTGATCCCCGGAGTCCCCATGAACACCACCACCGCGAAGACCACCATGTCCTCCCTCTCCGCCCCCTCCAAGTTCAAGCTCCCCCAGGAAGCGAGCATCTTCCTCGTGCTGGCCGGCATCTGTCTGCTGTTCGAGCTGCTCGGCTGGGTCGTCAACGACCAGAGCTTCCTCTTCAACCTCGACCGTCTGCAGATCATCATCCTGCAGATGTCGGTGGTGGGCATCATCGCCATCGGCGTCAACCTGGTCATCATCACCAGCGGCATCGACCTCTCGTCCGGCTCGGTGGTGGCCGCCGCTGCGGTGGTGTCGGCCAGCCTCGCTCAGGTGAGCGACTTTCCGCGCGCGGTGTTCCCGGCCCTGACCGACCTGCCCGTGTTCTGGCCCATCCTGGCCGGAGCCTTCACCGGCCTGGTGATCGGGTTGATCAACGGCTCGCTGATCGCCTACACCATGATCCCGCCCTTCATCGCCACGCTGGGCACCATGGTGGCCGCGCGCGGTTTTGCCAAGTGGTTCACCGGCGGCATGCCCGTGTCCATGCTGACCGACGACTTCGCCTGGCTCGGCTCCGGCGCCAACCCGGTGATCATCTTCCTGGTGATCGCGGCCATCTTCCATGTCGTGCTGCGCCACACGCGCTTCGGCAAGTTCACCTACGCCATCGGCGCCAACCGCCAGGCCGCCATCGTCTCGGGCATCAACGTCAACCGCCACCTGATCTGGGTCTACACCATCGCCGGACTGCTGGCGGGCATTGCCGGCACCGTGACCGCCGCGCGCGCCATCTCCGGCCAGTCGGGCATGGGCGTGATGTACGAGCTGGACGCGATTGCCGCGGTGGTGATCGGTGGCACCTCGCTGGTGGGCGGCAAGGGCCGCATCACCGGCACCGTGATCGGCGTGCTGATCCTGGGTGTGATGACCTCGGGCTTCACCTTCATCCGCATCGACGCCTACTACCAGGAGATGGTCAAGGGCGCGATCATCGTGGCCGCAGTGGTCGCCGACCAGTACCGCAACCGCAAGCGCCGCGCCTGAGTTTCATCAAGGCCCTGCCCTGCGTCTTCGGAACCCGGTGGCTGCTGGCGCTCACGGACGGCATCCAGCAGGCATCGGTCTGAATCACACGTTGGCCGGCGTGCAGACCACAAAGGGCAGCACCATCTGCAGCTTGCTGCCGCTCGGGCCGGGTCGGGGTGGCGCCGCCATCGCCTCGCACAGCCGTTGTGCCATCCACTCGAGGGGATGCGACAGCAACAGCGTGACGCAGCCATCGAGCACAGCCTGGCGCGTCACGTCGGTCAGGTCGTGGCAGACCACGATCAGTTCGGGCCGCGCCGCTTCACGCAGCGCCTCGATGACCCCCTCCACGCCGCCACCCGCGACATAGACGCCCACCAGGTCCGGATGCAGGTGCAGCAGCTCCTGCGTGGTCGCGCGCGCCAGGCCTACGTCCTCGAGGCTGACCAGAGACTCCAGCACGGTGAAGCCCGGGGCGCTCTCGCGCAGCCAGGAGCGGAAACTCACCTCGCATTGCTCCTGGCAGAGATAGCGATGGCTGCCCAGAATCAGGCCGAGCTTGCCCGGGCGGCACAGGCGCGCCATGGCCCAGGCCGCCGTGTGTCCCACCTTGCGGTTGTCCACGCCCACATAACCGGCCAGCGAAGGCGCGGTCAGGTCCGACACCAGCGCGAACACCGGCACGCCCTCGGCGTTCACGGCCTCCACCGCCTGGGTGATCAGCGGGTGATCGGCGGCAACCACCGCCACGGCGTCGCACGACTGGCCCAGCTCGGTGATGCGCTGCGCCACCCGGCGGGGTGTGAGGTCGTCGAGGTGGCTCACCACCACCCGCGCACCCGGTGGCGGCAGCGCCGCCGCCGCCTGCTGCAGCGCCTCGGCCAACAAACGGTAGAAGGGCGACTGTGCGCTCTGCAGCACGAAACCCAGGGTGGCCGCGCGCGCCTGCTCGCCCGCGCGGCGGCGAATCAGGCCAGCGCGCCGGAAGCCCACAGCCTCGGCCGCGGCCAGCACACGCTGCACCGTGACCTCGCGCACAGGCGCACGGCGGTTGATGACGCGGTCGACGGTGGCCACGCCCACGCCAGCGGCGCGCGCCACATCGGTCATGGTCGGTTCGGGGCTTCTGCGCTTGCTCATGATAGATCTATCAGATTTCGGTCAATGGCATGAGAGGCATGAGAGGGGATGACCGTCCGGCATTGTCACTGCCCATTTGAAAGCCAACAATCCAGCCCTGATTTTGCGGTGTCTCCGGTCACGCAGACCTCGCAAAAAACTATCAGGCCAATGATAAATCCCATCCACAGGAGACAAGCCCATGAAGATCGCGCTCGACCCGTACATGATCCGGCACTTGCCGTTGACTGA
This sequence comes from Hydrogenophaga pseudoflava, assembly GCF_031020795.1. Lineage (GTDB taxonomy): Bacteria > Pseudomonadota > Gammaproteobacteria > Burkholderiales > Burkholderiaceae_C > Hydrogenophaga > Hydrogenophaga pseudoflava_A. The sequence continues at coordinate 126 of NZ_JAVHJP010000002.1, read as the reverse complement.
GCTGCCCGCGGCCGTCGCGTCGCTGGGCTACGACCAGATCGAACTCTCACCCCGCTCGGACTTTCTGGACTGGTGGGTGATGCCGCGCGCCACCAAAGAGCGCATGGCCGGCTTCAAGGCCGCGAT
>NZ_JAVHJP010000019.1 GCF_031020795.1 Hydrogenophaga pseudoflava | reverse complement strand
GGTCACGTGGACCACGGCAAGACCACCCTGACGGCTGCCATCACCACGGTGCTGGCTGCCAAGTTCGGTGGCGCCGCCAAGGCCTATGACCAGATCGACGCGGCTCCCGAAGAGAAGGCCCGCGGCATCACCATCAACACCGCGCACGTGGAATACGAGACGGCCAACCGCCACTACGCCCACGTGGACTGCCCCGGCCACGCCGACTACGTCAAGAACATGATCACCGGTGCCGCCCAGATGGACGGCGCCATCCTGGTGTGCTCGGCCGCTGACGGCCCGATGCCCCAGACCCGCGAGCACATCCTGCTGGCCCGCCAGGTGGGCGTGCCCTACATCATCGTGTTCCTGAACAAGTGCGACATGGTGGACGACGCCGAGCTGCTGGAACTGGTCGAAATGGAAGTGCGCGAGCTGCTCTCCAAGTACGACTTCCCCGGCGACGACACCCCCATCGTCAAGGGTTCGGCCAAGCTGGCGCTGGAAGGCGACAAGGGCGACCTGGGCGAGCAGGCCATCATGCGCCTGGCCGATGCGCTGGACAGCTACATCCCCACGCCTGAGCGCGCGGTGGACGGCGCCTTCCTGATGCCCGTGGAAGACGTGTTCTCCATCTCCGGTCGCGGCACCGTGGTGACCGGCCGTATCGAGCGCGGCATCATCAAGGTCGGCGAAGAAATCGAGATCGTCGGTATCGCTGCCACCCAGAAGACCACCTGCACCGGTGTGGAAATGTTCCGCAAGCTGCTGGACCAGGGTCAGGCTGGCGACAACGTCGGTATCCTGCTGCGCGGCACCAAGCGCGAAGAAGTGCAGCGCGGCCAGGTGCTGTGCAAGCCCGGCTCCATCAAGCCGCACACGCACTTCACCGGTGAGGTGTATGTGCTGTCCAAGGACGAGGGTGGCCGTCACACGCCGTTCTTCAACAACTACCGCCCGCAGTTCTACTTCCGCACCACGGACGTGACCGGCGCCATCGAGCTGCCCGAGGGCAAGGAAATGGTGATGCCTGGCGACAACGTGTCGATCACCGTCAAGCTGATCGCCCCGATCGCCATGGAAGAAGGTCTGCGCTTCGCCATCCGTGAAGGCGGTCGCACCGTCGGCGCCGGCGTCGTGGCCAAGATCATTGCGTAA
>NZ_JAVHJP010000018.1 GCF_031020795.1 Hydrogenophaga pseudoflava | reverse complement strand
GGACGCGCTTCAAAACCCGGGTTTTCTGAGGGACGCGGACGCAAAGGGTGTCGAATCACACGCGTGGAGGTGATTTGGCCCGCCCACAGTGTCAATTCGCAGGCCCCAAGCGCTCACCTCGGTGCCTGCGGACGCACTCATGCTCCGCACAGCTGCGGCCGCTTGCGCAGCATCCACAGATTGCCCAGCATGAACAGCGTGTGCAACTTGGCCGTGTTCTTGGCCAGTCCCCGGTAGCTGACCTTGGTGAAACCGAACTGACGCTTGATGACGCGAAAGGCGTGTTCGCCCTTGGCCCGGATGCGAGCCTTCACGCGTTCCAACTCGTCGATCAGCCGGCCCTTCTCTGTGCCTGTATCCAAGGCTCTGCGCTTGCCTGGGCGCATCGCAATGTGCCAACGCACCTTGGCACGCGTCCATCGCGCCGCCCCCTGGTAGCCCGCGTCGGCAAACACGTCTGTTTCCTGACCATGCAGCAAGCCATCAACCTGCGTCACGTCGGCCGCGTTGGCCGGCGTGGTTACCAGGCTGTGAACGACGCCCGTCCCCAGATCCGTGCCCACATGGGCCTTCATGCCGAAGTACCACTGCTGCCCCTTCTTGGTCTGGTGCATGTCCGGGTCACGCTGGCCGCTGCTGTTCTTGGTCGAGCTCGGTGCATTGATGATGGTGGCGTCCACCGCCGTGCCGCTCTTGACCACCAGACCCTTGGCGGCCAGCAGCTCGTTGACTGTCACGAACATCTGCTGGGCCAGTCCGTGGCGCTCCAGCAGGTGGCGAAAGCGCAGGATCGTGATGGCGTCTGGCAGACGGTCGGCATCGATGTTGAGTCGCGCGAATTCTCGATACAGCGGTGTGTCGATCAGCGCCTCCTCCATCGCCTGGTCGCCGAAGGTGAACCAGTTCTGCATGAGGTGGATGCGCAGCATGGTCTCGATGGGAAATGGTGGGCGGCCCGTCCTGGCTCTCGGGCTGTGAGGCTCGATCAGCGCCACCAGCGCAGACCACGGCACCACCCGCTCCATCTCACCCAAGAACTCGCGCTTGCGAGTGCGCTTGTTCGTCCAATCCAACCCGAGGCTTGTCTGTGTCATGCCCGCCATCGTGCCAATGCCGTGCCTTTAGCAACAGGGCAGTTGCCCGGGGTTTTGAAGCGCGTCCCTA
>NZ_JAVHJP010000017.1 GCF_031020795.1 Hydrogenophaga pseudoflava | reverse complement strand
TGAACCGCCCCGGGAATCGTGGAGGCCGGTTGGTTTAAGTCAGGCCACCACCATGGAGACCTGACTGGCGAGTTGCCGGTAGTAGTTTGCCTCAGCCTCGGCGGGCGGGCTGTAGCCGATGGGTTCGAGCAGCCGGTGGTTGTTGAACCATGACACCCATTCGAGGGTGGCCAACTCCACCGATTCCTTGGTCTTCCAAGGTGCTCTGCGGTGGATCAATTCGGCCTTGTACAGCCCGTTGATCGTCTCGGCCAGCGCGTTGTCGTAGCTGTCACCCTTGCTGCCCACTGAGGGCTCGATACCGGCCTCGGCCAGTCGCTCTGTGTAGCGGATGCTGACGTATTGCGACCCCCTGTCGGAGTGACAGACCAGGCTGCCGTCGCGCTCAGGCTGGCGTGCGTACAGCGCCTGCTCCAGCGCATCGAGCACGAAGTCCGTGCGCATCGAACTGCTCACCCGCCAACCCACGATGCGCCGTGCGTACACGTCGATCACGAAGGCCACATACAGCCAGCCTTGCCAGGTCGAGACGTAGGTGAAGTCCGAGACCCAGAGCTGATTGGGCCTGTCGGCCCTGAACACACGGTTGACCCGGTCCAGCGGGCATGGCTCCCGAGCGTCGCTGACCGTGGTGCGCACCACCTTGCCACGGCGCACGCCCTGCAAGCCCAGGCGCCGCATCAGCCGCTCGACCGTGCAGCGGGCAATGGCGATGCCTTCGCGGTTGAGCTGTTTCCAGACCTTGTCGGCGCCATAGACCTGCATGTTGGCGTGCCACACGCGCTGGATGTGCGGCATCAGGACATCGTCACGTTGAGCTCTGGCGCAGCGTCGCTCGGGGTTGCGCTGTTCGCAGGCGTGGCGCCAATAGCCTGACGGGGCGACCTGCAACACCTTGCAGATCGACTCGACCCCGTAGGCCTGTCGATGCTGGTCGATGAAGCCCTTTAGGACTTCAGACGGCGGTCGAGCTCCGCCTGGGCGAAAAACGCACTGGCCAACTTCAAGATCTCGTTGGCCTTGCGCAGCTCCTTGTTCTCGCGCTCGAGCTCCTTGAGGCGCTGCAGTTCAGAAGTGGTGATGCCCTGGCGAACGCCACTGTCGACCTCGTGGCGCTTGACCCATGTGTGCAGGGTCTGCGGCACACAACCGATCTTGGGCGCGATCGAATCGATGGCCGCCCACAGCGACGGGTACTCGCCCCGGTGCTCCAGCACCATGCGAACGGCACGCTCGCGCACTTCCGGTGAAAACTGGTTCGACTTCTTGCTCATGGCTCTATCCTCTCAGGGAAAAGAGCCTCCTCAAAACCCGGGGCGGTTCA
>NZ_JAVHJP010000016.1 GCF_031020795.1 Hydrogenophaga pseudoflava | reverse complement strand
GGCAACTCGCCAGTCAGGTCTCCATGGTGGTGGCCTGACTTAAACCAACCGGCCTCCACGATTCCCGGGGCGGTTCAACGCTGCCTCTGAGCGCTTGGGTGTCGGTCCTGCTGTGCTTGCGCGCATGGGAGAGACAGGGCACGTGGTCGTGGATGCGAAGTGGCGCCAGGACCTGGTCAAAGGAGGGGCAGTTCTCCTTGAATCGCTCGATGCATTTGAAAGCCAGGCCCGGAAGCACATCAAGAAGATGAAGACGTCCGAGAGCACCATCGCCATCAAGGAGCTCACGAGTCGCCGCATCGGAGACAAGAAGGCAATCGACTCAGTACTGCGCGCCATCTTCAACGGCGAGCTGTGCGCGGTCGCCGCTGGAGAAAAGCTGGGCAGCTTTCGATACAAGGTATCCGAAGTCAAGCGGTACTTTGGCCGCCCGGTTCTCGATGCAGGCCTTTCGGTCAATCAGTTGGCCAAGCTCACGGGCTGGAAATGGGAGAGCGTCCGAAACTGGATTGACGAAGGTCTTCTTGAGTCGCACGAGATAGTGCTGCGTGGGCAGCCCTGCCGCGTTGTGATGCCAGAACAACTCTTGGTTTTCACCCAAGCATACGTTCCGTTGGCATCCTTGGCCCATGCGGTGGACAGCAAGTCCTCCGCGTTGCTTGAACGGCTGGGAAACATCCCATTGCTTGGCGGAAAGCAGCTTCCAAACGGAGCGGTTCGCGGCGCTTTGGTGCGCTTGTCTGACCTAGCCCATGCGGCATTGCTCCCTGCACTACGAAGGGATAGCAACGCGGCATTTGTCCTCGGTTCGCAAGCGAGCTCAACGGAGGCACCGGCGTGAAGATTCAACTTGCTTCGGACTTGCACCTGGAACACCTGACACGCAAGTTCCCAAGCGAAACCTTGATTCGACCCGCACGTCAAGCCGATGTGCTGGTTCTTGCGGGTGACATCGGGCACGCGGCTGGCGCCATCGCGTTCGAGCACGCCTGTGTCGTTGACGTTCCTGCTGCGTGACAACTTCTGAGACCACGCCTGTCCATGAACAGCTTTCAAGTGAGGTACACATGAAAACACTGCGTGGCAAGGGTGAGGTGGTGCTGTATCTAGACTATGACGGTGTGCTCCACCACGAGGACGTGTGGTGGCACTGGCGCCGCGGCGCCTACATAAACACGCCTGGGTATGCGCTATTCGAGCACACCGACTTACTCGAAGATGCGCTCTCACCTTTCCCAGCAGTTCGCATTGTTTTGTCGACGTCCTGGGTTCGAGTGCTACGGTACAGCCGTGCCGTCAAGCGCCTCAGCCCCGCACTGAGAGAGCGGGTCATTGGGGCGACTTTTCACACAATGATGAATCGGTCCGACTTTGAAGCGCTCCCACGGGGCATGCAAGTCCTCAACGATGTTGCCCGCAGAAAGCCTCGCCAATGGGTGGCGCTAGACGACGATGCAGAGGGTTGGATGCCAGAGTACAGGGACTATTTGATTCACTGTGATAGCGTTCTTGGACTCAGTGCGCCTGGTGTGCTCGATGCGCTGGAGACGAGGTTGTTGCATTTCCAACATGCGTCGAATGACCCGCAATAGACCCACGTCCCAAGAGCTAGTGCCTGCCCTTCTGCCGAGGTCTAGTGGGTGTTGAGCAAGCTGTCCCTGAGGATGAACTCGCCCGCACCGGACAGGCCGTCCAAGCGCCGCCAACAGACACGTCGAACTAGGTTGGAAAAGCCATGCGTTTGATTTTTCTCGACTTTGATGGAGTGCTTCACCCGCTGGAACCAGAGTCTTTGGGGCTCGAGAAATTTTGCTGGCTGCCGGTTCTCACTAGCTTGTTGAGCGGTCACGATGACGTTCAAATCGTTGTTCACTCGACCTGGCGCTACGAGTACACAAACCCTGAACTACGTGCATTGCTGGGTCCGCTAGGCATGAGGTTCGCTGGAAGTGCACCTCGTGCTCCACGTGAGCAAGCGATTGAGACAGTGCTACAGGCGAACCGAGCGATTCAGCATCATTTGGTGCTCGACGACGACGCACGGGAATTTTCGGGTACTGCGGTGAACTTGCTGTTGCTTGATTCCCAGCGCGGCATCTCTGACGAGCAAGCTCAGGCGGATGTGACTGCATGGTTGTTGTCTACCGCGACGCCCGAAGCTACGGCACAGGGGAGAGACACATGACAGTGTGGAGGCCAACGCAGGCTTGGCATTCGCTAGGCGCGTTGAGTCTCTGAGGGTACGTCCTGCCGTGGGAAGCCTTTGACGAACCGCGTCATGGCCTTGCGAAAGCTCGTTGACCCACCGTTGGCGGGGTGCCGAACAGCTGGCACCGAAACGCCCAGCTCTTTCAGCGCCCTTTCGGCCACCTTGCCCACGGGCACCACCTTAGGCTTGCCGAGCAGTGCTAGCAAGCTCGGAAGGACATCAGCAGTGGCCTTCAGTTCATCAAGCCCTGGCTTGCGATTCGAACGCGGATTGCCGGCTTTGTAGGGATGGCAGGGGAACGCGTTCCAAAGCACAAACTCATCGGAACTGAATTCACTCTCCAAGAGTTGCGACCACACGATGGTGGCGGTCTGCTCCGCCAAACATCTCGGGAACTGCCTTTCGCTACTTGTCCTCTCCCCAATGGAAGGCAACACTGCTGAGGCGGGAACGTTTGGGTGCTCGTTGAGCAGAATGCGCTCGGACGTCATCGCAATGCCAGTGAACTTCGCACCTCGCCAAGACGGCGCCTCGGCAACCAGCACCAAGCGCGTGGTCTTCAAGCGCCGCGCAAGGTAGCTCCTCAGTTGCTCCGCACGCTGTCTGGGCGCATCCCGACTGGAGTCATTGGCCTTATCGAAGTCACGCCATGGATTGAACACGTTCGGCAGCGACGGTAGCGCCTGCAATTGCAATACAAATGCTTCGGGGGTGAGCGCACTGGCTTTCATTCCCGCAGAGGTTATCTGGAGTCCCTGCGGCATGCAACGCAGGCAGGGGGTCGAACGCTTTGCCCAGCTCAGATTGAATCGGTTGTCCGGACTTAGGCAGGTTCCACGAAACCAGTAGCCGCCCACTGCGCGCCCCTGATGCACTGAGCACAAACCGCCCAATGTGGTCCCACTATGTGAATTATGGTGATTCACATAATTATAGAGTTCAACATAATTTCAATAATGAAGCTTGAAAACATCTGGCACTTCGCGCGCGCTGACTTGGCAGCCGACCACCTAACTGCCTTGGGCACCGTGAAGTCCTCTGATACGAAGTAAGTAGGCCAGCACTAGGCGACGGCACGAAGGAGTTCTCTGGTTCAACCGTCAACCTGCTGCTGCTTGGAGTTGGAGTTGACCCACTTCGGTAGACGGGGACTGGTTTGCTTCTCAAACAGTCTCGGACATTGTCCTCGCATGCACGTCGGCATCTTCGACGACATCGAACAACGCATGCTCCATTCAAAGCTCAGGGGTGAGAGGTTGCCCAGGCCGCTGTCGCGGCGCCGGGCACTGTACCCGCCTTCAATCGAGAGATGAACTCACCTGCAGCCACCAAAGACCACAGGAGAGGCTCTTAAGCGACGCAGAATCTCTGCTTCAAACAACCGAACCCACTCTGCGTTGGTGAAGCCAGAACAATCGGTGCGAAGCATCGGCCCGTAGTATCCGTCCGGTCAACCCATCTTGAATGTGAGTTGAGAAGCGGGCATCGTCCCCACGATTGGAGGATCGTGGAGAC
>NZ_JAVHJP010000015.1 GCF_031020795.1 Hydrogenophaga pseudoflava | reverse complement strand
GTATGCGTCCGGTTATCCCATCTTGACATGGGCCGCTCACAGATAGCTTAGCAAGAGATCAAGCCGCGGGTTTACAGCAACCAGCTTCACCACCGATCTGGATTGGTGGGCAGGGAACGGATCCGTACGAGCAGAACACACAGCAGTCACCGGCCTTCGGGCGCAAGACGGCGTGGCACCCTTCGCACTCATAGAACCATTGGCAGGCATCGGTGGGCATCTCTTCGGTCTTCATATGACCGCACTCGGGGCAGGTGAAGACAGAGGTCAGGATGACATCGCTCATGGGTTTACAGACACAACAGTGGACGGGAATCCGGCGTTCTTGGTCGCACTGGTCAGGGCCTCAACCTTCACCTTGGCACTGTCAAACACCACTGTGGTTTCCCGCTTGGGCAGGTTGGACTTGACGTCGATGACCCCATCGATCCGGGTCAACGCCAATTTGACGGTGATTGGGCAGGTCGGGCAGTTCATCCCTGGCACCGAGAGGACCGCACTCTGCTGGGCCGCCCAGCTCGGCCCGATGAGTAGCATTGCCGCCGCAGGGATGATCCATCGTTTCATTGCAGAACCCTTCATTCAGTAGAACCAGTGGGCGATCCAGGGGAACGCCAATGAAATTCCCAGTAGTAGGACTACCAGCAGGAACAGCACCTTGTAGGACCGGTTGACCATGGGGCGCTCACAGACCTGGCCCACATCGCACGCTACCGCAGGGCGCCATATCCGGCGTCCTGCAACCACCAAGGCAATCGCCGCCGCCCCCATGAACCACGGTTGATAAGGCTCCAGCAGCGTCAGAGAGCCGATCCAGGCCCCGGAGATGCCCAGCATGATCAGCACCAGGGGGCCCAGGCAGCAGGCGGAGGCGAGCAGCGCCGAAATACCACCAGCAATCAGGGCCTTGCCGCCGCCAGTGGTCTGGCCCGGGTGGTCGGTAGATGTTGTAGACATGCGATAAGCTTACTTCCGTACCAAAGTACAGAGTCAAGCGCCATGACCCATACCCCTTCACAGTCCGACGGCAGCATGACGATCGGAGATCTCGCGAAAGCGGCCGGTGTGAACGTCGAGACCATCAGGTTCTATCAGCGCAAAGGGCTGATGCCAGAGCCGGACCGTCCTGTGGGCAGCATCCGGCGCTATGGCCGAACCGACCAGTCGCGGCTCAGCTTCATCAAGTCAGCGAAGCGGCTGGGATTCAGCCTCGACGAGACCGCGCAACTGCTTCAACTGGAGGACGGGGAGAGTTGTACCCAAGCTCGGCGGCAAGCGGAGTCTAAGCTGGCAGAAGTCAGGCTCAAGCTGGCCGACCTCCAACGCATGGAGGCTGCACTCTCTGGCCTGATTCTGCTTTGCGGCTCTGGCAAGGGGAATGTGCGCTGTCCGCTGATCGCAGCCATGGAGGGGCACTAGATTCGATCAATCGGTTGAGGGATTCCAGCGATGCGGCAGCAGCTCACCGATACGGCTGTTGGGCCAGGTCGGCAGCCTGTCCATCACATCCTTGAGATAGGCATACGGATCAAGGCCGTTGAGCTTGGCCGACTGGATCAGGCTCATGATGGCAGCGGCTCGTTGCCCAGCCCGCAGGCTGCCCGCAAACAGCCAGTTCTTGCGGCCCAGCGCAATCGGGCGCATCTGGTTCTCGACCCAGTTGTTGTCGATCGGTATCCGCCCATCCTCCAGGAACCGGGTGAGCGCAGGCCAGCGGCGCAGGCTGTAATCCATGGCCTTGGCCGTGGCCGACCCACTGGGCACCTTCCCTCGGTGTTCTGTGAGCCAGAGGTGTAGGCGATCCACCGCCGAGCGGCTCTGCTGCTGCCGTATGCGCAGCCGCTCATCTGCCTCTACCCCCTGAGCCTGTCGCTCGGCCTCATAGATCTGTCCGATCAGGGCCAGCGCCTGCTCAGCGAGCTGACTCTTGTTGGCCGTGTGGAGCTCAAAGAACTTGCGCCTTGCATGGGCCCAGCAGCCTGCCTCCTGGATCTGTTCACCCATGAGCTGCTTGTACCCGGCAAAGTCATCGACCAGCAGCGTGCCCGCCCAGCCCTCCAGGAAGGAGGCGGGATGGCGCCCGGCCCGGGTCTCGCTGAAGTCATAGACCACCGCCCTGGTCTGCTCGTGCCGCCCTGGTGTGTAGGCCCACAGGTAAGCCCGCTGGGTCTTGCCATCTCTCTGAGCGGCCGGCTTGAGCATCTGCACCGGCGTCTCGTCGGCGTGCAGGACGGCGTGGGCAAGCACCTCTGCGCGCAGGGCGCTGGCCAGCGGTTGGAGTTGTACGCCACAGCTGCCCACCCACTGCGCCAGGGTGGAGCGTGGGATCGGCACACCAGCGCGGGCGTAGATAGCCTCCTGGCGGTGCAGGGGTAAGTGATCGGCGTACTTGGCCACCAGCACATGGGAGAGTAAGCCCGTGGTGGCCAGCCCCTTGTCGATGATGTGCGCATCCACCGGGGCCTGTCTGAGCGTCTGGCAGCAGGCGCAGGCCCACTTGCCCCGCACGAAGCGGTGGACCGTGAAGACGCCTGGGGTGTAGTCGAGCTTCTCGGCCACGTCCTCACCGATGCGCTTCATCGGCTGGCCGCAACACTCGGTGGAGGTAGGCTCATGGCGCAGTTCCTGGCGGGGAAGCTCCGGGGGCAGGGGTTGGCGCCTGGGCTGCTGGCGGGTTACCTGCTCGGCTGCGGGCTGGCCTGCGTCGCCCATCTGTTCGATCTCGAGCGCCACCGCCTGCAGATCCTCATCGAGGGCGTCCTCAAGGAGGCTGCGCTGCTCAGCGCTGAGCGCCTCGCTGCGGGCAGCGAACTTCATGCGCTTGAGCATGGCGTTCTCGAAGGTGAGCTTGTCGAGCAGCGCCTGCTTGTGGCGCAGCTCTGCAGACTGCTGCTGCAGCTGGCCCATCAGGCCCAGCACCAGTTGGCGCGTGCCCTCGTCCATGCTCTGCAGATCCACCGCTTCGTTCATGGCAGTGATCATGACCGGTGCCAGTGGCTGTGCCCATTGGCACATTCACGAATTGAAGAGCGCACACGCCCCGTTCAAGATCACAGCACCGTGATGACACCTGCCTGCCCAAGGCGCTGCCAGGGTAGGCCCGTGACCAGGGCTTGTAGCTGCTCCTGGCTCAGTGGCAGGCGGGGAGTGCTGGAGTTGCCCCAGACAAACCGGCCCTGATGGAGCCGGCGTGCAACCAGCCAGACGCCAAAGCCGTCGTGGACCAGCACCTTCATGCGGTTGGCTCTGGCGTTGGCGAACAGGTAGGCGTGATGGGGGTGGGCTGCGCCGAAGACTTGTACGACACGGGCCAGAGCGGTCTCTGTACCCGCTCGCATATCCAGGGGTTCACAGGACATCCACACCGCATCGATGCGGATCACCGCAGCACCTCGCGCAGCAGGGTCCCGCAGTGCTCGAGTGGGCACTGTACGCTCACGATCAGGTCACCGCGGCGCAGTTGCAGCTCAACCGGTCTCGGGGCGGTGGGAGCAGTCTGATCCGCGCTGCCTGCGGGCGCTTGGGGCACGGCAGGACTGAGCAGGTCCAGGGGCACGGGAGTGAACCTGGGCTGCATCGCTTGCGCGATCTGGCTACCCGGCATCCCAAGAGGCGCTCGGTATGCAGCGCCGGCCTCCCTGATCCAGCGGTGGACCATGTTGGAGTGCAGCCCATGGGCCAGAGCAACACCGCCCACGCTCGCTCCGGGTTGGCGGCACTTGGCCAGCACCTCGGCCTTGAAGTCTTTGCTGTACTCACGGCGGCGCGGTCGCCCTTCGTTTGAAATCTGTTCCATCGTCTCCACGATCCTCCAATCGTGGGGACGATGCCCGCTTCTCAACTCACATTCAAGATGGGTTGACCGGACGGATAC
>NZ_JAVHJP010000014.1 GCF_031020795.1 Hydrogenophaga pseudoflava | reverse complement strand
CAATAAGTCACCCATCCTTTTCGGAGAAACCTCATGACCTTGAACATTGGCGTCATCGGCACCGGCATGATCGGCCGCGACCACACCCGCCGCATCCAGCAAGTCCTCTCGGGCGCCCAGGTGGTGGCCCTGTCCGACGTGAACGCGGCCAGCGCCGAAGCCGTGCGCAAAGACCTGGCGCCCAACGCGAAGCTTTACGACACGGGCGAAGCCCTGATCGCCGCACCCGAGGTGCAGGCCGTGCTGGTCACATCCTGGGGCGCCACGCACGAGCCCTATGTGCTCGCCGCCATCGCCGCCGGCAAACCGGTGTTCTGCGAGAAGCCGCTGGCCACCACCGCCGAAGGCGCGCGCCGCATCGTGGAGGCCGAAGTGAAGTTCGGCCGCCGCCTGGTGCAGGTCGGCTTCATGCGCCGCTACGACGCCGGCTACGTCGCCCTCAAGCAGGCCGTCGAGCAGCACACCGGCGCACCCATCCTGGTCCACGCCGCCCACCGCAACCCGGCCGTGCCCGAGGCCTACGTCACCCCCATGGCCATCCACGACACGCTGATCCACGAGATCGACGTGTTCCGCTGGCTGCTGAACGACGACTACGTCTCGGCCCGCGTGCTCTACCCGCGCAACGCCGCTCGCAGCCATTCGAAGCTGCGCGACCCGCAAGTGGTGGTGCTGGAAACGCAGAAAGGCGTGCTGATCGACGTCGAGATCTTCGTCAACTGCGCCTACGGCTACGACATCCAGTGCGAGGTGGTCGGCGAAGACGGCACCGCCAGGCTGCCCGAGCCCATGGCCATCGACATGCGACTGGCCGCCCAGCGCCAGAGCCGCCTCCTGACCGACTGGAAGGACCGCTTCGTCGCGTCCTACGACGTCGAACTGACCGACTTCATTGCCGCCGCTTCGAAGGGCGGCGCCACCGGCCCCAGCGCCTGGGACGGCTACGCCGCCGCGGTCACGTCCGACGCCTGCGTCAAGGCGCAGGAGAGCCAGGGCGAAGCGGTGGCCATCGAGCTGCCCACCCGCCCGGCCCTGTACGCATAAACCTTTCCACACACCCAGATCGAGAGACCACCATGCGCTTTTCCCTGAGCCACATCCTGGCCCCGCGCCAGTCCCCCGCCGAGTTCTTCGCCATGGCCCGTGCCCTGGGCGTCAAGGACGTGGAGATCCGCAACGACACGCCCAACGTGGTTGGCACCCAGTCGCCCGCCATGGTCAAGGCCGAGGCCGCGGCCGCCGGCGTGAACCTGCTGTCCATCAACGCCCTGTACCCGTTCAACGTCTGGAACGAAGAGCGCCGCGCCCAGACCGAGAAGCTGGCCAAGTACGCCGCCGACTGCGGCGCCCAGGCCCTGGTCATGTGCCCGCTCAACGACGGCACGCCCGTGGCGCACGACCAGCTGGTCGCCGCGCTGGCCGCCATCAAGCCCATCCTGGTGGCGCACCGTATCCAGGGCCTGGTGGAGCCGCTGGGCTTCCCGGTGTCCTCGCTGCGCCGCAAGGCCGACGCCATCGCCGCCATCAAGGCCGCCGGCGGTGAGGGCCTGTTCAAGCTGGTGCACGACACCTTCCACCACCACCTGGCCGGCGAGACCGAGTTCTATCCTGAGTGGACCGGCCTGGTGCACATCTCCGGCGTGGCCGACGCCGACGTGACGGTGGACAAGATGCTGGACGCGCACCGTGTGCTGGTGGACCAGCGCGACCGCCTGGGCAACGTGGCCCAGATCCGCGCCCTGCAGGCCGCCGGCTACAAGGGCCCGTTCAGCTTCGAGCCCTTCGCCACCGAAGTGCAGGAACTGGCCGACCCGCAGGCCGCCTTGGCCGAGAGCATCGGCTGGATCGAAGAGCAGGTCGCGGCCTGAGTGTGGTCGTGCGCCACGGCGCCTGCCATCCGCGCGCGCAGGCGTGTGCGCTGCTCACGCCGGAGACCGTGTGGGCAGTGGCCCGGCGAGGCAATAAATCATTCATGGGAGATATTTTGACAATATCCATTGGAAAAGATAAATTGCGAATATCTGTTCCAGTGAATATCTGTCATGGACTACCCCCTGGCCTTTCCCGCGCAGCTGTCCCAGCACCTGCGCTCGCTGCGCAAGGCACGCGGCTGGACGCAGGCGCAACTGGCGGTGCGCGTGGGCGTGACGCAATCGCGCGTTTCAGCGATTGAAAAAGACGCCACCGCGCTGTCCACCGAACAGCTGTTCCGCTGGCTGGCGGCGCTTGGCGCCACGTTGGTGCTGCGCACGGACGATGCGCCCCGGGACACGGTTGCCGAACCCGCCGCCCCGGCGTTCGGTGGCCCACCGCCGGCCGGAGGCCAATGGTGACGCGGCGCCTGAACGTCTGGATGAACGGGGTGCTTGTGGGCGAATGGTCGGTGGGCCGCACCGGGCGGCATGTGTTCCAGTACCACCCGGGCTGGCGCGAACACCCGCGCAGCCGGCCGCTGTCGCTCTCGCTGCCGTTCACTGCCGACGGCCGGCTCGAGGGCGAGGTGGTGGAACACTGTTTCGACAACCTGCTGCCGGACAACGACGCGATCCGCAAGCGCCTGGGCATGCGCTTTCGCACCCGTGGCACCGACGCGTTTTCGCTGCTGCAGGCCATCGGGCGCGACTGCGTGGGCGCGGTGCAGCTGTTGCCCGTGGACGCGCCGACGCCCGATATCCAGCGCCTGGACATCGACGCGCTGGACTTGGGGCAGGTCGAAGCCCTGCTCGCCGGGCTGGGCTCAGACGCTGGTGCCGGCGCACCGAACGACGAGGACGATTTCCGCATCTCCATCGCGGGCGCGCAGGAGAAGACCGCGCTGCTCAAGATGGACGGGCGCTGGTACCGGCCGCGCCAGGCCACCCCCACCACGCACATCCTCAAGCTCCCCATCGGCGTGACGCCCAGCCGACAGCTGGACCTCTCGCTGTCACCGGAAAACGAGTGGCTGTGCGCGCGCATCCTTCGTGCCCTGGGTCTGCCGATGGCCAGCTGCGAGGTGGTGCAATTCGGTGCCCGCCGGGCCCTGGTGGTGGAGCGATTTGACCGCCAGTGGCAGACCGACCCGGCCTGGGTGCTGCGGCTGCCGCAGGAGGATTTCTGTCAGGTGCTGGGCCGTTCCAGCGCCGACAAGTACGAGGGCAACGGCGGGCCGGGCATGGACGACTGCCTGAGCGTGCTCAAGGGCGGCACGCGCTACGAGGAGGACGGCCGCGTGTTCCTGCTGGCCCAGCTCGGATTCTGGCTACTGGCCGCCATCGACGGTCACGCCAAGAACTTCTCGGTGTTCCTGCTGCCGGGCGGACGCTACCACCTCACGCCGCTGTACGACGTGCTCTCGGCCTGGCCGATTCTGGAGAACGGGCCGCACTCGCTGGCCTACAAAAAGGTCAAGATGGCCATGGCGGTGCGGGGCGGTGCGCCGCACTACCGGCTGGCCGAGATCCTGCCGCGCCACTGGCAGGGCGTGGCCCAGCGCAGCGGCATCCCGGGCCTGTGGGATGCCATGCGGGCGCTGGTGGCCCGGGTGCCGCAGGCGCTGGCCACGGTGCGGGCGGAACTTCCGGCGGGTTTTCCGTCGGCACTGGCCGAAAATATTTTTGCGGGCACTGCCCGCCACGCGGCGCGGTTTGAGGCGCACGCAGCACCCGCGGGTGACGCTCAGGCGTAGTCCACCCAGACCGCGCCCGCGTCGGCCGAGCACACGCAGTTCTCGACCCAGCGCACGCCTTCCACGCCGGCATCGATGCCGGGGTAGTGGGTGCCGAAGTCCCGGCCCTGGTCCATCGCGACCATGGCCTGCGCGTAGCGCACATAGAGATTGGACCAGGCCTCGAACAGGCCCTCGGGGTGGCCGCCGCCGATGCGGTCGTCGGCCAGTGCGTGTGGGTGCAGGTAGCCCATGCCGCGTTCGAGCACCTGCAGCGGCTGGCCCTGCACCTCGAACGTCATCTGGTTGGGCCGCTCGTCCCACCACTCGATGCTGGCCTTGCTGCCGATCACGCGGATCTTCTGGCCGTGCATGGAACCGGCGTTGACCGCGCAGGACCACACGTAGCCCACCGCACCGCTGTCGTATTCCATGATCGTGAAGGCGTTGTCCTCCAGCGGCGCGCGGCTTTTCACGAAGCTCTGGCGCGAGCACATCAGGCGCTTGATCTTCAGCTGCGGCAGCATCACCTCGCTCAGGTACAGCGGGTGGGTTCCGATGTCGCCCAGCACATAGCTGGGGCCGGCCATCTTCGGGTCCACGCGCCATTTCGTGGCGGGGTTGGCGGCTTCGACAGCCTCGTTGTGGAAGCCGTGCGCGAACTGCATCTGCACGATGCGGATCTCGCCCAGCGCGCCGGCTGCGATCATCTCGCGCGCCTGCTCGATCAGCTGGTGGCCGGCGTAACCGTAGGTCACGCCGACCACCCGGTTCTTCGCCGCAGCCAGCGCGCGCAGCTCTTCGGCCTCGGCGGTGGTGAAGCACAGCGGCTTCTCGCACACCACGTGCAGGCCGGCTTCGAGCGCGGCCTTGCTGATGGCGAAGTGCGTGCCGTTGGGCGTGGCGATGGACACGGCCTGGATGCCGTCGGGGCGCGCTGCCTCTGCGGCAAACATGGCTGTGTAGTCCGTGTAGCAACGCTCTGCCGCCACGCCGATGCCGGTGCCGAAGTCGCGGCCGCGGCCGGCGTCGATGTCGAAGGCGCCGGCCACGAGGGTGAACACGCCGTCGCGCAGCGCAGCCGAGCGGTGGATGTAGCCGATCTGGCTGCCGCGGCCGCCGCCGACCATGCCCCAGCGGATGGGGGCGGGCACGAGGTTTTCTCCGTTGATCATGGTGTCTCTCTCTGGTTAGTTGAAACCGACGCTGCGCAGGTAGTCGCGGCTGGCCTTGACGTCGTCGAGCACGGAGCCCGTGTTGCGCGGGTCGCGCTCCTGCTCCACGGTGATGTAGCCCTGGTAACCCATGTCGATCAGGGTCTGGCGGATGCCGTCGTAGTCCAGCACGCCGCGGCCGATGGGGCACATCACGCCCTCGCCGCAGGCGGCGAAGAAGCGGATGCGCTTCGCGAGCACGGCGTCGAACACGGTGGCGTCGATGTCCTTGAAGTGCACGTAGTCGATGCGGTCTGCGTACTGGCGCAGCGTGGCCACCGGGTCCATGCCGGCGTAGTGGGTGTGGCCGGTGTCGATGCACAGGCCCGCGACCTCGGCCGGGATGTCGGCCACGATCTGCGCGACCTCGTCGGCGAACTCGATGTGGCCGCCCGCGTGGGGGTGGATCACGGTGCGCACGCCGTAGGTCTTCCACGACAGCTCGGCGATCTCGGTGATGTGGCCGACCATGGTCTGCCATTCGGCGGGCGGCAGGCGCACGGCGCGGTCGCTGTGGCCGGCGGCGTAGTCGCGTGCCACGTGGCGCTCGTCGCTGCCCCAGTCGATCACGACGAGGTAGGGCGCGGCGTAGCGCTGGCCGTTTTCGGTGGGCAGGGGCGGCAGCTGGCGCAGCAGGCCGCAGATTTCATGCGTCTGGCGCAGCAGGGCCTCGCGGTTGGCCGGGCTGACGAGGTCGTCGAAGATGGTGCCCGCCACCACGCGAAGGCCGTTCGCGTCCAGCTCGGCCGAGACCGTGGCCACGTCCAGCGGCAGGTAGCCGTAGGGGCCGAGTTCGATGCCGCGGTAGCCTGCGGTGGCGGCTTCGCGCAGCACCGTGGTCCAGCGCGGCAGGTGCGGGTTCTTCGGGTCGTCAACGCCCCAGCTGCAGGGGGCTCCGGTGATGTGGATGGCCATGGTGTTCAGGT
>NZ_JAVHJP010000013.1 GCF_031020795.1 Hydrogenophaga pseudoflava | reverse complement strand
GAAAAGGCCTACGAGATGGGCTTCACCCACGCCGCCGTGGGCGCCATGGTGCGCTCCAGCTATCACGCGGACCAGCAGGCACACGACGTGCTGAACACCCCCAGGAACTGACATGGCCGGCGCGCACGAGACCCTGTCCGTGCGCCACTATGGCGCTTCCCCGGGCAGTCATGCACACGACCATTTCCAGATCCTGCTGGGCCTGGAGGGCGTGCTTGAGCTGGAGGTCGACGGCCGCGGACGGCGCATCGGTCAGGGCGACGGGATGGTCATCACGCCAGGTCAGCGGCACGATTTCGAATCCGTCGCAGGCGCACAGTGCCTGGTGCTGGACTCGTCCGACCCGGACTGGGCGCGGCTGGATCGCAGCGTTCCCTTGCCGCAGACCCTGCCGCTGGCCCGGTATCTGGCGTCGGCCTGCTCGACAGGGCTGGCACGGGCCCGTCTGATGGGTCCGGCGCTGCTGCTGGAGGCCTGGGCGCCACCCGCGGGAGCCAAGCGCGTGCGGCGCACCATCGACTGGGCGACCCTGCAAGTCTGGGCGCGCCAGGCTGCAGGCGGGCCTATGTCGGTGGCCGAACTCGCTGCACGCGCCCACCTCAGCCCTGCGCAATTCACCGAGCGCTGCCGTCGGGAACTCGGCCTCAGCCCCATGGCTTGGCTGCGCGGCTTGCGGCTGGACCACGCGCGCCACCTGCGTGCGCAGGGCCTGCCCGTGGCCGAGGTTGCCCGCCGCTGCGGCTACCGATCTCCCTCTGCCCTCACGGCGGCATTGCGCAGAGACGGCGGCCCCACGCCCCTGAACATCGACGATTGACCCGCGGCGCGCGACGACCGCCGGGCTAAGCTCTGGCAGCCTGTTGCCGCTCCCCTGGCGCCTTTTCTACCTGGCGGTGATCGCCACGGCCATGTGCACCAGCACCGGCGCACCGCCCATGTGGATGCAAACCGACGGCATCGCCGCTCGTTCGTGCAGGCCCGGTGAAAGAAAAATACCTCATGCAGCGTCAAAGATTTCCAGTCTCCACGGCTTTGCTCCAGTTCCAACAGACCGTTTGCACAGGCTGAAGAGATGAACGCCAACCTGCTTGCACTGGGTGCCGTCGCCCTCTGGGGATCGCTGGCCGCGCTGGGGGTGGCCCTGTCCCACGTCCCGCCATTCCTGCTGACCGGCCTTTCGCTGCTGATCGGTAGCCTGATCGCCCTGCCGCTCTCATGCTTCGACTGGCGGCGCTGGCGGGTGCCGCCGGCGACGCTGGCCCTGGGCGTGTACGGCCTGTTCGGCTTCCACTTCCTGCTGTTCATCGCGCTGCGCCACGCCCCCCCGGTGCAGGCCAATCTGGTGAACTACCTGTGGCCGCTGGGCATTGTCGTGATGGCCCCCCTGTTTCTCCCCGGGATGGTGCTGACCGGACGCCACCTCCTGGCCGCCCTGCTGGGCTTCGGGGGCGCCGCCCTGGCCATCCTCGGGCGCAGCGGTGCGGCCGAGGCCGTCTGGGCGTGGGGCTACATCCCCGCCGCCGGCTCGGCCTTCATCTGGGCCAGCTATTCGCTGCTGACCAAGCGCGTGGCCCCGTTCCCGACCGCCTCCATCGGCAGCTTCGCCCTCGTGTCGGGCCTGCTGTCGCTGCTGTGCCACGCGCTCATGGAGCCGGCGATGACGCTGACACCGCAGGACTGGACGCTGATCGCCCTGCTCGGCCTTGGACCGCTGGGCGGCGCCTTCTTCCTGTGGGACGCGGCGCTCAAGCGCGGCGACGCGCGGCAGATCGGCGTGCTGAGCTTCCTCACGCCACTGCTGTCCACGCTGACCCTGCTGTGGATGCGTGGCGAGGCACCGAGCCTGTCGGTGGGTATGGCCGCGGCCCTGATCATCGGTGCGGCGGTGCTGGCCACGCGGCAGCCAACCGGCTGAGCCGCTCAGTCGGCCATCAGCGCAGCCGGATCCTCGGCCGCCAGCACACTCTGCGCCCAGGTCGCGAGCTTGCCGGTGTCGCAGCGCAGGATCTGCTGTTTGACGGCCAGGATCTGCGAGGGGTGCATCGAAAAACTGCGCAGGCCCAGGCCGAGCAGCAGGCGCGTCATGCCCACATCGCCCGCCATCTCGCCGCACACACTCACGCTCTTGCCCTGCGCCCGGGCCTGCGCGATGGTGTTGGCCACCAGTTGCAGCACCGCCGGGTGCACCGGGTCGTAGAGGTGGGCCACCGCCTCGTCGGCACGATCAATGGCCAGCGTGTACTGGATCAGGTCGTTGGTGCCGATGGAGAGAAAGTCAAAGTGGCGCAGGAACAGCGGGATCGTCAGCGCCGCAGCGGGCACCTCGATCATGGCGCCCAGCCGCACCTGACCATGCACCTGGCCCCGGGCGTCGAGCTGTGCGCGCGCCTTGTCGATCAGCGCCAGCGTCTGGCGGATCTCGCTGGCGTGCGCCAGCATCGGCACCAGCAGGTTGATCGGCCCCAGCGCGGCCGCTCTCAGAATGGCGCGCAGCTGCGCCAGGAACATGGCCGGATCGGCCAGGCTCCAGCGGATCGCGCGCAGACCCAGCGCCGGGTTGAGGTGGTCTTCTCCGGCGCGCACCGGCGTGCGGTCCAGCGGTTTGTCGGCGCCCACGTCGACCGTACGGATCGTCACCGGCAGGCCCTGCATGCCTTCCACGGCGCGGCGGTAGGCAGCGTACTGCTCCTCCTCGTCGGGCAGCTTGCCGTTGCGCCCCATGAACAGGAATTCGGTGCGGAACAGCCCCACACCCACGGCACCCGCCTTGAGTGCCGCGGCGGCGTCGTCGGGCTGCTCGATGTTGGCCAGCAGCTCGATCTTCTGGCCGTCCAGCGTCACAGCCGGCGTGTTCTTCAGGCGGGACAGCCGCTCGCGCTCGACTTCGCCCTGGCGCTGCTTGAAGCCGTACTCCGCCATCAGGATGGGCGAAGGGTCGACCACCACCACGCCAGCGTCGCCGTCGATGATGACCCAGTCGTCCTGGTTGATGAGGTGACTGGCCGAGCGCGCGCCCACCACCGCAGGAATGTCCATGCTGCGCGCGACGATGGCGGTGTGGCTGGTCTTGCCGCCCACATCCGTGACGAAGCCCGCAAACACGCTCTGCTTGAACTGCAGCATGTCGGCCGGCGACAGGTCGTGCGCGATCAGCACCAGCGGCACGTCCACGGAGGGATCGAACAGGGTGCCAGAGGCCTCGGCGGGGTCGGTCGGCGGCAGCGGCGCGGCCACGGGCGAGGCCACCCCGCGCATCATGCGCAGCATGCGCTCGACCACCTGTTCCAGGTCCGCCTTGCGCTCGCGCAGGTACGGATCCTCCATCTCGTCGAACTGGCGCGCGATCACCTCCAGCTGGGTGGTCAGCGCCCATTCGGCGTTGTAGTGGCGCTCGGTGATCCAGTGCTTGACGCCGCTGGTGAGCTGTTCGTCTTGCAGCAGCATCAGGTGCACGTCGAGCAGCGCGCTCAGCTCCGGATGGGCATCCTGCGAACCCAGCTCGTCCAGGCTGGCCTGGACCTTCTCGATCTCCGCGACCACACCGTTGCGGGCCTGCCGCAGGCGCTGGATTTCGGCCTCGACCTGATCGGGTTTGACGAAATAGTGGGCGACGTCGATGCGGCTGGACGCCACGATCACGGCCCGCCCGATGGCGATGCCCCGGGAGACGGCCAGGCCGTGGACGGTGAAGCTCACTCGCCTTCCCCGAACTTGTCGTTGATCAGCGCCACGATGGCGTCCATCGCCGCCTGCTCGTCCGGACCGCTGGTCTCGATCTCGACCTGGCTGCCCACGCCGGCTGCCAGCATCATGACGCCCATGATGCTCTTGGCATTGATGCGGCGGTCCCCTTTGGACATCCACACCTCGCACTGGTGACTGCCGGCCAGCTTGGTGAGCTTGGCAGAAGCGCGGGCGTGCAGGCCCAGCTTATTGCTGATGGTCGCGGTGGTCTTGATCATGTGTGGTTCTTCTCGCCTGATTCTGTGGTGCCGTCACGGCCACCTGGATCACACCCTGCGTGGCCCCCACCATGGCGCGAGAGACCAGCGCGTCCAGAGACTCGTGCCGGTACGACACGGTGCGCAGCAGCATCGGCAGGTTGACGCCGGCGATCAGCTTGGAGTGCACGCCATCGATGAGCTTGTGCGCCACGTTGCAGGGCGTGGCGCCGAACACGTCGGTGAGCACCAGGGTCTGCGGCGTGTCCAGCTGGCGCATGAGGATGCGCGCCTGGCCCAGCGACTCTTCCGGGGGGGCATTGGGCATGACATCCAGGGCCGACACCGCGCCAGCGCTGTCGGGGAACACGTGCAGCACGCAAGCCCGCAGGGCCGAGGCCAGCGGGGCATGCGCAACGATGAGGATGCCGTTCATGCTCCGGAGTTTATCCCCCGGGGGCGGCGCGCTGGCGCCAGTGGCCGAGCAGGAAAACCCCATAGGCCGCGGCGCAGCACAGACCGAACACGGTGATGGCACCCCGGAAGCGCGCCAAGGCGTCCCAACCCAGCAAGCCGAAGGCGTCCACCAGCCCGCCAATCGCCCATTGCACCAGGAACACCCCGGCAAAGATGACCAGGTTGTAGGCCGACAGCGCGCGTCCGGCCGCCGCCGCCGGCATCGCCAGCGCCACCGCGGGCTGCGACAGCGAGACAAAGGTGCTGCTCACGCAGAACGCGGCCCACAACGGCCAGCCGGCCCCGGGGCCCAGCACCACGATGGCGGCCAGCGCAATGAAACTCAAGGGCAGGCCCCAGGCGATCAGTCGCTCGGCCCGGATGCCCCGCCGCGCCAGGTGGGGGTTGACCATGCCCCACAGCCAGAAGCTCAGCAGCATGCACAGGTTGATCGCAAACAGCCCTACCGCCGCGCGCTGCGGCGTGTATCCCGCCACCTGCACCATCCACGGACCGGCCCAGAGGGTCTGCACCGCGACCATGCCGCCGTAGTTGACGAAGCCGATGGGCGCCATCTGACGGAAGTACGGATGGCGCCAGATGAAGCCGTAGCCCGACGATTCGGGCTCGGCCACCAAGAGCGCGGCCTCGCTGCGCCAGCGCGGCACCAGGGCCGCCAGCACCAGCATGGACAGCAGCACCAGCGCCGCCAGCAGCCAGAACAGACCGCGCCAGCCCAGCACAGGCATCAGCCACTGCACCGGCAGGGTGGACGCCACCATGCCCAGCGAGCCGGTCATCAGCATCCAGGAGTTGGCGCGCATCTGTGTGGCCGGCCGCAGCCAGCGGCGGTAGCCGGTGAGCGGTGCCATGAGACAGGCGCTCACACCCATGCCGGTGAGCACGCGGGCGGCCAGCAAGCCCGTGAAGCTGCTTGCCATGGCAAAGGCCACGCAGCCGAGCACCGCCACGCCCAGGAACGCCAGGATCACCCGCCGCGGCCCGTACCGGTCCAGCCACGAGCCCAGGGGCAGCTGCGTCAGCGCGAAGCCGAAAAAGTAGCCGCCGGCCAGCAGGCCAAGGTCGCTCGCCTGGAGCGACAGCTCGGCGCTCAGCACCGGCGACAGCGTGGCGGTGACCGCGCGGATGAGCGCCGAGAGGAAGTAGGCCAGCGCGAACGCCAGAAACACAGACACCGCCACCAGGGGCGACAACACATCGTCTCCCGGCGAGGCCTTGGCCACCGCGGTCATGGAGCGGCCAGATCCAGTCCGGCGAAGAAGGCTTCGTTCGCTCCCTGGTCCAGGCGGTTGCCATAGACCGCGGCCTGGAACACCTGGGTGCCGCGGGCGAAGTACACCGCCTGCGTGAGCACCGGCCGCCCCTGGGGGTCGGTGCCCCGGGCGCGCAGCCCCCGGACCTGCGAGGCTCCCTTGACCTCGACCGCCCAGGCCAGCCCCGGGTCGTCCAGCGAAGCCTCTGTCACCCGCAGCGTCTGAAGGCTGGCCAAAGGCCAGGCCGCCAATGCCGCCGGCACCTGGTCGGCCCGGCCGACGTCGGTCCAGGCCACCGCGAACCGCATGCCGCCGGCCTCGCAGGCGTGCATGTGCAGCTCCACCGGCGTACCGACCATCGGCACCGGCCGGCTGGCGCTCTCGGGTTTGCAGGGCATCAGCGCGCGCAGGGGCGTGCCGGGAACCGGCCACTCGCGCCAGTTGAACGTGGGGCTGCAGGCCACAACAGTCAGCAGCGCCACCAGACCGGCGGCGCGCAAAGGGTGCAACAAGGGTGTCTCCCGAAGGCGCGGCAGCGGGGCGCCGCCGCAGAAGGCTCATGGGCCCGTGGGTTGCTGCCGATGGTATCTGCATCCTCGGCCCGGCCAGCGATTCAACCCGGTTGGAAAAATGCCCTGATCGCGGTATCGTGAGTCCCCCGGCGACCATACCCCCCTGAGTTTTCTGTTCCCATGACCACCCCCGCTCTTTTGTCGACCCTTCCCAGTCCGACCTCGCTGCGTGGCAGCGCCCAAGGGGCGGTGGCACGTGGCGAGCCGCTGGTCGTGATGACCACCGTGGCCGGTTGTCCGTACTGCGACCTCGTGCGCAACCACCATCTGCTGCCCATGCTGCGCCAGGGCCAATTGCACGCAGTCCAGCTCGACATCCGCGACCGAACCAGCAATCTGCAGGGATTCGACGGCTCGATGACCACGCCCGCAGAGCAGGCCAAAGCCTGGAAAGCCCGTTTCGCTCCCACCGTGCTGTTTCTGGGGGCCAAGGGGGAGGAACTCGCGGAGCGGCTGGTTGGCGTGGCGGTGCCGGATTTTTACGGCGAATACCTCGACGCCCGACTCCAGCAGGCGCGCACCCGGCTGCGCTGAACATTGCCTGATCGGTATGAACTCCCGGACAATCCGGGGATCACACCCGACTCTTTCTGTACTTTGTTGCCCTGCGCCATGATGTCTTCCCAGTTCTTCCCCCGTCGCACCGCGCTCGGAGCCCTGCTCGCGGCCGCAGTGCTCGGCCTGTCCGGCTGTGCTTCGGGTGACGAAGCGCCCGCCTCCCGCTTTGTGCTGCTGGACGGCAGCAGCACCACCACCGCCGACCTCAAGGGCAAGGTGACCCTCATCAATTTCTGGGCCACCACCTGCGTCACCTGCGTCAAGGAGATGCCATCGCTGGTCAGCACCCACCAGAAGTACAAGGACAAGGGCTACGAGACCATCGCGGTGGCGATGAGCTACGACCAGCCCGCCTGGGTGGCCAACTACGCGCAGTCGCGCCAGTTGCCGTTCAAGGTGGCTCTGGACAACACCGGCGAGCTGGCCAGGAACTGGGGCGATGTGAAGCTCACGCCCACCACCTACCTGGTCGACAAGCAGGGCCGCATCGTCAAGCGCTTCGTGGGCGAGCCCGACTTCGGCACACTGCACCAGCTGATCGAGAACCTGCTCGCCAAGAGCTGACCGATATCCCCCCGCCGCCAAGAAAAAAAGGGCTGGCGCCCTGACGGAGCCAGCCCTTTTTTGTTTTGCAGCAACGCCGAAGTGCCTGCTTACTCCTTGCGAAAGCTGTCGTGACAGGCCTTGCAGGTCCTGGCCGATTCGCCAAAGGCCTTCTTCAGATTGTCGAGGTTGCCCGTCTTGGCTGCGGCGTTGAGAAGCGCCACCGACGCCATCATGTCCTCCGATGCCTTCCTGAACTTGCCACCGTCGGTCCAGATCTCCGGCTTGGCACTGGTTTCCCCCTTGTCGGATCCGGCGATGAACCCGCCCCAGGGCAGCTTGCTCATGAACTCCACGGTCGCCGCATTTTCTGCCGCCACCTTGGCGTCAAAGGGCACTCTCTCGCTGGCCATCGCGCCAATGCGGCCGAAATGAGCGGCCATCACCGTCATGGCCGCCTTGCGGTACTTGATGGCATCTTCCGGCTTCTGGAACTGGGCCATCGCCGGCACCGACAGTGTGGACACGACGGCGGCCAGCGTGAGTGAAGCAAGCAGTTTCATGAGGACTCCTGCGCAGGGTTGATTGAAAAAACGGGTGGACGCGTAACCGGACGGGTTACCTGAGCGAGGAGTGGTCTGCGTGGGAAAAAGTTCCGCGGGAACCCGTGTCCGTGTATCTTCTCTATCCGTCCCTCGGCTTCTTCACCAGGTCCTTGCCATGCACACCATCCGCGTCTGGGATCTTCCAACCCGCCTGTTCCACTGGGCACTGGCCCTCTGCGTCATCGGCCTGGTCGTCACCGCCAATGTGGGCGGCAGCTGGATGATCTGGCACGGGCGCCTGGGCTACACGGTCTTGAGCCTGCTGCTGTTTCGCATCGTTTGGGGTTTCGTTGGCGGGCACTGGTCCCGTTTCAGCAGCTTCCTCTATGGCCCGTCGGCGGTGCTGGCCTACTTGCGAGGTAACGCCCGGCCCGAACACCGCGTCGGTCACAACCCGCTGGGCATGCTGTCAGTGTTCGCGTTGCTCGTGGTGTTGCTGCTTCAGGTGAGCACCGGCCTGTTCGCCGACGACGAGATCGCCTTCACCGGCCCCCTGGCCAGTCTGGTGTCGGGGGACACGGTGAGCCAGGCCACCCGCTACCACAAGTCCGTCGGCAAGCTTCTGCTCATTGCGCTGGTGGTGTTGCACGTGCTGGCCATCCTGGTCTACAAGTGGATCAAGAAAGACAACCTCTTGGGTGCGATGGTGCTGGGGGACAAGCAGGTGGCAACCCCGTTGCCCAGCGCCCGGGACAGTGCGTCGTCGCGCCTGCTGGCGCTGCTGATCTGGGCAGTGTGCGCTGCCGCGGTGTATTGGGTGGTCGGGCTGGGTCAGACACCGAGCAGCGGGGGATGATGAGCTTCTGCCCTGTCGTATAGTGCCCGCTCGCCTGCACCGTTTCTTCTATCCGATGCCCGACTCCCGTCAAGCTTCCCAGTTGTCACTCATGCACGCCCGCACGGTCGGTGAACTGGAGTCGGTTCGGGCATTGTTTCTGGACTACCAGGCGGGGCTGGGCATCGACCTCTGCTTTCAGGGGTTTGAAGAGGAGCTGCGGTCGCTGCCCGGCGACTATGCCGAACCAGCCGGGGGGCTCTTCCTCGTGCAAGTCGATGGTTCACCGGCGGGGTGCTGCGCCTTCCGGCCGCTGGCCAACAGCGACCACCTCAATGCGTGCGAAATGAAACGGCTGTTTGTTCGCCCGGCGTTCCGCGGGCTCGGGCTGGGTCGGCAACTGGTGGATGCAGTGATCATGGGCGCGCAGCAGGCCGGATACACAACCATGTTGCTGGATACCCTGACCGACATGGAGGCGGCCCGCGCCCTCTACCACGAGGTAGGCTTCGTGGAGACCGAGCCTTACTATCACAACCCGCTGGCGGGCGCGCACTACCTCAAGCTGGATCTGCGCGCCCTCACCCTGGGCGGTACCTGAACCTCAGGAACGGGCCTGGGCCAGCAGCGTCGCTGCGTCGCTGACCTCGAACTTGCCAGGACCTTCGACGTTGAGCGTCTTGACCACGCCATCCTCGATGAGCATCGAATAGCGGTTGCTGCGCAAGCCCATGCCCCGCGCGGTCAGATCAAGCGTCAGGCCGGTCGCCTTGGCGAAATCCGCGCTGCCGTCCGCCAGCATGCGCACCTTGGTGCCCGTGTTCTGGTCGCGGGCCCACGCGCCCATCACGAAGGCATCGTTGACGCTCACGCACCAGACCTCGTCCACGCCCGCAGCCTTCAGCGCCTCGTACTGCTCCACATAACCCGGCACATGCTTGGCCGAGCAGGTGGGCGTGAACGCACCAGGCAACGCAAAGAGGGCGATGGTCTTGCCGGCGCTGGCCTTGGTCGTGTCCACCGGATTCGGTCCAATGCTGCAGCCGTTGCCTTCGACTTCGCTGTACTCCATCAGCGTGACCGCCGGAATCTTGTCGCCAACCTGAATCATGGTGTGTTCTCCTCGTCTGTGGTGGCCCGGAGGCCGGAAATGAAAAAAGCGACCGAAATTCTCGGTCGCTTTTTCAGGTTGCGCAGTGAGAGGCGCAAACAGGCTTACACCACAGCGGCCTTTTGAACCAGGCGGGTCGCCACCCAGTTCTTGGTCTTGGACAGCGGGCGGCTTTCGGTGATCTCGATCACGTCGCCGAGCTTGTATTCACCCTTTTCGTCGTGGGCGTGGTACTTGCTCGACTTGGCGACGATCTTGTCGTAGAGCTCGTGCTTCACACGGCGCTCGACCAGAACCGTCACGGTCTTGGCGCGCTTGTCACTGACCACCTTGCCGATCAGGGTGCGCTTGAGGGATGTTTTGGCTTCCGTCATTTCGTCACTCCTTACTTGGCGGCGGCGCGTTGCTTCTCGGCAAGGATGGTCTTGGCACGAGCGATGGCACGGCGGGTGTCGCCCAGCGTGGCGGTGTTGTTGAGTTGTTGCGTGGCCTTCTGCATGCGCAGGCCGAAATGGGCCTTCTGCAGAGACTTCACTTCGGCTTCCAGGCCGGCCACATCCTTCTGGCGCAGTTCAGCAGCTTTCATCTATGTTCTCCTGAATCACTGACCCAGCATGCGTGCCACGAACGTGGTGCGCAGGGGAAGTTTGGCGGCGGCCAGGGCGAAGGCTTCACGAGCGAGCTGCTCGGGCACGCCCACGATTTCGTACAGCACCTTGCCGGGCTGGATTTCGGCCACGTAGTACTCCACGGAACCCTTGCCGTTGCCCATACGGACTTCGGCTGGCTTCTGGGAGATCGGCTTGTCCGGGAACACGCGGATCCAGATGCGGCCACCACGCTTGACGTGGCGGGAAATCGCACGGCGTGCAGCCTCGATCTGGCGGGCCGTCAGACGGCCGCGGTCGGTCGACTTCAGGCCGAAGTCGCCGAAGGCAACGGTGGCGCCGCTGGTGGCGACGCCCGTGTTGCGGCCCTTTTGCTCTTTACGGTACTTGCGACGAGCAGGTTGCAGCATGTTTATTCTCCTTTGCCGTCCGCAGGTGCCCCTGCGGGTGCGTCTTTGCGAACGCGCTTAACGGCGGGTTTGTCGGTGGCCTCGGCAGGCTTGTCGCTGCCATCGGTCGGGGCGGCATTGCCACCGCGACGCACAGCGGCGCGGGCAGCAGGACCGGCCGGACGCTCACGGCGCGGGCCACGGGGGCGACGCTCTTCTTCCGGACGCGGGGTTTCCACAGCAGGAAGATCGTTGCGACCCAGGGTGTCACCCTTGTAAACCCAGACCTTGACGCCAATGACGCCGTAGGTGGTCTTGGCTTCCGAGGTGCCGTAGTCGATGTCCGCGCGCAGGGTGTGCAGCGGCACACGGCCTTCGCGGTACCACTCGGTACGGGCGATTTCGATGCCGTTCAGACGGCCGGCAGACATGATCTTGATGCCCAGGGCACCCAGACGCATGGCGTTCTGCATGGCGCGCTTCATGGCGCGGCGGAACATGATCCGCTTCTCGAGCTGCTGGGTAATCGAGTCGGCGATCAGCTTGGCATCGATTTCGGGCTTGCGCACTTCCTCGATGTTCACCGCGACCGGCACGCCCAGCTTGGCGGCCAGATCCTTCTTCAGCTTCTCGATGTCCTCGCCCTTCTTGCCGATCACCACGCCCGGACGTGCCGAGTAGATGGTGATGCGTGCGTTCTTGGCGGGGCGCTCGATCACGACGCGCGAAACGGCGGCGTTCTTCAGCTTGCCCTTGAGGTACTCGCGCACCTTGATGTCTTCGGCCAGCATGCCGGCGAAGTCACGATTGGATGCGTACCAGCGGCTGGCCCAGTTGCGGGAAACTGCGAGGCGGAAGCCGGTGGGGTTGATTTTCTGTCCCATATGTCCTCTTGCCTCTTCAGTTGCCAACCGTCACGTAGATGTGACACGTGGGTTTGCTGATGCGGTTGCCGCGGCCCTTGGCGCGGGCAGCGAAACGCTTGAGCGTGGTGCCTTGCTCGACGTAGATCGACTTGACGAACAGTTCGTCGATGTCGGCCCCGTCGTTGTGCTCGGCGTTGGCGATCGCGGAGTCGAGCGCCTTCTTGACAATGCCGGCGGCCTTCTTTTGCGTGAACGACAGGATGTTCAGGGCCTGGTCGACCTTCTTGCCACGAATCAGGTCGGCCACGAGACGGCCTTTGTCCACCGACAGGCGCACGCCGCGAACGACGGAGCGGGTTTCTGTACTCATGGTTGGTCCTTACTTCTTGGCTTTCTTGTCGGCCGGGTGGCCTTTGAACGTGCGCGTCAGCGAAAACTCGCCGAGCTTGTGTCCCACCATCTGGTCGGTGATGTACACGGGCACGTGCTGCTTGCCGTTGTGCACGGCGATCGTCAGACCGATGAACTCGGGCAGGATCATGGAGCGGCGCGACCAGGTCTTGACGGGCTTCTTGTCCTTGGTGGACACAGCCTTCTCGACCTTGGCCATCAGGTGGTGGTCAACGAAGGGACCTTTTTTGAGAGAACGAGTCATTTCGTCAACCCCTTACTTCTTGCGACGCGACACGATCATGTTCTGCGTGCGGCGGTTGTTGCGGGTGCGGTAACCCTTGGTCAGGTTGCCCCACGGATCCACCGGTGCACGACCTTCGCCGGTCTTGCCTTCACCACCACCGTGCGGGTGGTCGATCGGGTTCATGGCGGTACCGCGCACGGTCGGGCGGATGCCCATGTGGCGCTTGATACCGGCCTTGCCGATCTGGCGCAGGCTGTGCTCGGTGTTGGAGACCTCACCGATGGTGGCGCGGCAATCCACATGGATCTTGCGCACTTCGCCCGAACGCATGCGAACCTGGGCGTAGATGCCTTCGCGGGCCAGCAGCACGGCGGAGGCACCAGCGGAACGGGCAATCTGTGCACCCTTGCCGACTTGCAGCTCGATGCAGTGGATCGTCGAACCGACGGGGATGTTGCGGATCGGCAGGGTGTTGCCCACGCGGATCGGCGACTCGGAACCGGACAGCAGCGTGGCACCGACTTCAACGCCACGCGGGGCGATGATGTAGCGGCGCTCGCCGTCGGCGTAGCACAGCAGCGCGATGTGTGCGGTGCGGTTCGGGTCGTACTCGATGCGCTCGACCTTGGCCGGAATGTTGTCCTTGTTGCGACGGAAGTCGACCACACGGTAGTGGTGCTTGGCACCGCCGCCCTTGTGGCGAACCGTGATGTGGCCGTTGTTGTTGCGGCCGGACTTCTGGTGCTGGGGCTCCAGCAGCGGCGCGAAACCGTCACCCTTGTGCAGGTGTTCGCGCGTGACCTTCACCATGCCGCGACGGCCTGGCGAAGTCGGTTTCATCTTGATCACTGCCATGATTAGGCCTCCCCACCGAAGTTGAGTTCCTGACCTTCGGCCAGCGTGACATAGGCCTTGCGCACATGGTCACGGCGACCCACGGTCTTGCCGAAGCGCTTGGTCTTGCCCTTCTGGTTGAGCACGGACACGCCCTTGACCTGGACCTTGAACATCAGTTCAACGGCGGCCTTGATTTCGGGCTTGGTGGCGTCCTGCAGCACCTTGAACAGCACCGCATTGGACTGCTCGGCGGCTTGCGTGGCCTTTTCCGACACGATCGGTGCCACGAGCACCTGCATCAGACGGCCTTCGTCGTATTTCGTGACGCTCATGCGAACATCTCCTTGAGCTGGTCGATGGCACCCTTGGTGACGATCACCTTCTTGTAGTGCACCAGCGACACCGGGTCGGCGTAACGCGGCTCGACCACGAGCACGTTGGCCAGGTTGCGCGAAGCCAGGTACAGGTTCTCGTCGACTTCTTCGGCGATGACCAGCACGTTGCTGAGGTTCATGGCCTTGAACTTGGCGGCGAGCTGCTTGGTCTTGGGCGAGTCCACCTTGATGGAGTCGACCACGGCCAGGCGGCCTTCACGCACCAGCTGCGAGAAGATGGAGGCCATGCCGGCGCGGTACATCTTCTTGTTGAGCTTCTGGGTGAAGTTTTCGTCCGGGCTGTTCGGGAAGATGCGGCCACCCCCGCGCCACAGCGGCGAGGACGTCATACCGGCACGGGCGTTGCCGGTGCCTTTCTGCTTGAACGGCTTCTTGGTCGAGTGCTTGACCTGTTCACGGTCTTTTTGCGCACGCGTACCTTGACGGGCGTTGGCCTGATAAGCCACCACGAGCTGGTGGATCAGGGATTCGTTGTAGTCACGACCAAACACAGTCTCGGGCACGTCCAGCTTGGACGCAGCCTGGCCCTGGTCGTTCAGGAGTTCAACTTGCATCAGTTAGCTCCCTTCTTGGCCTTGACGGCGGGACGGACGGTCAGGAAGCCGCCGTTGGCGCCAGGCACGGCACCACGGATCATCAGCAGCTGACGGGCTTCGTCGACGCGGAAGATGTCCAGGTTCTGGATGGTCTTGGTCTGGTCGCCCATGTGGCCGGTCATCTTCTTGCCCGGGAACACGCGGCCCGGATCCTGGGCCATGGAGATCGAGCCCGGCACGTTGTGCGAACGGCTGTTGCCGTGCGACGCGCGTTGCGAGCTGAAGTTGTGGCGCTTGATGGTGCCGGCATAACCTTTACCGATCGAAGTGCCTTGCACGTCGACCTTCTGGCCGGCGGCGAAGATGGCGTTGGCGGCCACGGTAGCGCCCGGCTGGTACTGGGCAGCCACATCGGCAGCGACGCGGAATTCCTGGATGATTTCACCCGCTTCGACACCGGCCTTGGCCAGGTGGCCCGCGACGGGCTTGGTCACGCGGGAGGCGCGGCGCTGGCCGAAAGTGACCTGCAGCGCGTCGTAGCCGTCGTTGGCTTGGGTTTTGACTTGCGTCACACGGTTGTTCGACACATCGACCACCGTGACAGGCACTGCGTCCCCGTCATCGGTGAACAGACGCATCATGCCCACCTTGCGACCCAACAACCCGAGGGAGTTGCTAAGACTCATTGTTTTCTCCGTTCCCGACTGCAATTGGCCGGGGCTGATGTTTCGTCCCGGCCTTCCTAAGACTGCCGGAGCTGATGGTGCGCAGCCCACCGGTCGAAGACCGAAAGACGAACGCGGTTAAGGGCCAGAAGCCCGAAAAGCCCGCCAGTATAACCAGCGGGCTTTGTTTGTGCAAGCCCGGCCATCGCCGAGCCTGCGCACTGCTGATTACTGCAGCTTGATCTCGACGTCCACGCCGGCCGGCAGATCCAGCTTCATCAGGGCGTCGACCGTCTTGTCGGTCGGGTCGACGATGTCCATCAGGCGCTGGTGGGTGCGGATTTCCAGCTGGTCGCGCGAGGTCTTGTTGACGTGCGGCGAACGCAGGATGTCGAAGCGCTTCATGCGGGTCGGCAGCGGCACAGGCCCCTTGACGATCGCGCCGGTACGCTTGGCGGTGTCGACGATCTCGGCAGCCGAGGTGTCGATCAGCTTGTAATCAAACGCCTTCAGGCGGATGCGGATTTTCTGCTTGGTAGACATGCGGTTCTCCGATCCGGTTACGCAATGATCTTGGCCACGACGCCGGCGCCGACGGTGCGACCGCCTTCACGGATGGCGAAGCGCAGACCTTCTT
>NZ_JAVHJP010000012.1 GCF_031020795.1 Hydrogenophaga pseudoflava | reverse complement strand
GGCAACTCGCCAGTCAGGTCTCCATGGTGGTGGCCTGACTTAAACCAACCGGCCTCCACGATTCCCGGGGCGGTTCAGCTCGGTGTTTACCGAGCAGGCGAAACGCCGAGCTGTAGAACTCGGTGTTGCAGATCAAGTCAAGTTCATCCATGGCGACGCTGCTGGCTATGTCTCGGATGAAAAGGTCAGAGTAGCAGCCTGCGTCGGAGCAACTTGGATCGCCGGTGGTGTGGCCGGCACGATCGAGCTTCTGGCTCAGAGCACATGCAAAGAAGGAATCATCCTTGTCGGCGAACCCTACTGGCGACAGCTTCCGCCGACAGAGGGTGTTGCAAAAGGGTGTCTTGCCAATTCAGTTTCCGACTTCTTGATGCTCCCAGAACTTCTCGCGTCTTTCGCCCGCCTTGGCTACGACGTAGTTGAGATGGTTCTGGCTGACCAAGATGGCTGGGACAGATACGAGGCAGCCAAGTGGCTGACCATGCGTCGTTGGCTAGACGCCAACCCTGACGACGACTTGTTCAAAGAAGTGCGCCTTCTACTGACCTCGGAACCCGAGCGTTACGCCACCTACACGCGAGAGTATCTGGGTTGGGGTGTATTCGCGCTCATGCCAAGGTGAAAAACTTCAACTAGCGACCAATCTTGCGGCGTAAGAAAAAGTCCACCGGCATCACGCGACTGTTTTTGATGCGATGACTATGCCTCAATAGTGTTGCGTGTCGGCGCCCTGCGCCGCCAGGCTCTCGGGCTGCGCCCCGTGCCGTCATAGCCGTCACGGCCCTTCGGCTTCGATCCTTCACGCCTGCGCGCTCCGCTTGCCTGCGCGGGCCGGAAGGGTTCGTGATCCGGCATCTGGCCCTGCATCACCTCGCCATATGAGCCGGGTGCTACGCCCTTGCTCGCTGCGCTGGGTTGCTTGGCATGCCGTCCTCCCCCACGATGGCGGGCGATTGGCCGAGGTAGTCGAGGTGACCGCGACACGCAGCTGGGTATGGACACCGTCCTGGTCGAACTTGACAGGCGACGCGCGATGCGAGGCGCCGGGTGGATGCTGCAGTGGCTTCTCGCGTCGTTGCGACCCGACCGATGACACAAGGGTGGTGGCCGCTGAAGTCTCACCGCAGGCTTGGTGAACGTGCTCGGCCATGAACCTTTCGGAAAAGGTGCGTCCCAGGCGTCCTTGTCTCGTCGTGAATCCTGGCGGGGTCGCGGCTGCGCCTCGGGCTTGATGGCCGCAACCGTACGGCCCAAGAAATTTCCCCTCCGCTGCGCGGATTCCTCGCGAGGCAAATTTCCCGTGCCTGCCGGTCCTTCACGCTGTTGCGGCCCCTTCACTGCGCTGCGGGGTGCAGCCCGCCCGTCCCCCGCCTGACGGATCACAACAAGGACGCGATGGGCGCGACCTTGGCAACCCGAAAGGAAATCATCATGGCCAACATCGGCATCTTCAGCGCTCAGAACGACGGCTTCATCGGCACTGTTCGCACCCTCACGCTCAACGTCAAGGTCAAGTTCGTGCGCAACGACAAGGGCAGCGAGAACGCCCCCGACTACCGCATCCAGGCCGGCACCGGCTACGACATCGGCGCCGCCTGGAAGAAGGTCAGCCAGTCCGAGCGCCCCTACCTCTCGGTGACGCTGGACGACCCCTCGTTCCCGGCCACCATCTACGCCCGCCTGATCGAGGAAGAAGATGGCACGCACAACCTGATCTGGTCGCGCAGCAAGCCCACGGCCTGACGGCCGGTCCGATCCCGCCGCCCTGGCGGGATCGCCGCTGCAGGCCGAGCCTGCAGTCTCAGGCCTCGGCCGAACCCAGTTGGGCTTCGGTCGCGGCCATCAGGTCGGTTGCACCGCACTCCAGCGCAGCCGCGATCTTGAAGATCAGCGGCAGCGAGGGGATGTGCTCGCCGCGCTCGATCTTGCCCATGTGCGAGCGCTCGATACCCGCCCGGTGCGCCAGCGCCTCCTGCGCCATGCCCTGCCCCGAGCGCAGCGCACGCACCGCCGCGCCGAAGGCTTGCGCCAGTTCGGCATCGAAGGTGGTTGCACCGGCCGGACGGCCAGCCTGGACAGGACGCTTCTGCATGGACAGAAGCGTCCTGTCGAGAGAAAATTAAAACCACGTTATCTTTAACTCATTGGCGATTTGAGCTGCCGCTTTGGTGAATCTCCGTATGGGTGTTTTCGTGCTTTTGCGTAACACTCGTGTGTCTACGTAAACCCCCAAAGCCGCATTGGCTCATTCGAGCATTCACGTCATGCCGACTTTCAGCCTTCGTGCAAGGGTGCTTTTCTGCAAAAGCGCCTCTGCGTCTTTCCGGGGAGGCACGAAAGCGGCTTCGCGATTCGGTGCTTCTGATGCAACACGTGTTTCCGCGCTGCGCCACGCACCCTGACCATGCCGACTGAACCCCTTGTGACCGACGAGCAGCGCGCGCAGTTGCTGGAGAACGGACATGCTCGCGCCGCTAACGCTCAAACCGACCTGTGGCCCGTTGTGCGCCTGTTCACGCCGGACGCGCACGCGACCTGGCTGCTCGCAGCGCTCGACCCAGCCGATGGCGACACCGCTTGGGGGCTGTGCGACGTGGGTATCGGCATGCCCGAACTGGGCACCATCAAGCTGTCGGACCTCGCGACCATCGTCGGACCTCAGCGGCTGCCAGTGCGGCGCGACCTGCACTTCCATGCCGTACGGCCGATGTCGGAATACCTGCGGCTGGCACAGGCCAACGGCTCGGTCACGGATTGAGCAAAGGATCGACGTACGCGTCAGCCCCCTGGGTCTGAGTGTTGCTGATGCCATTCCCGGTCACGATCCAGACCGAAATGGACATGACAAACACGCTGCACCACGCCATGGTCAGTCTTGCCACGATGGTCTTCCACCACGTGGCCGTCGCTTCGGGCGCGATCTTGGCGAGCCCGGCCACGATCGGACGATGAAGCACCGCACTGCCCCTCACGACTGGATCGCCGACCGATGAACCCGTAGCCCTTGCCGGCCGATGCGACGTTCCCGCACAAGAACAGGGAGTTCGCATATGGTCAATCTCAAGGACGGCCAGCAGGCCGCTCGGCCGCCGCCCTGGCACGCCAGCGCGGCCTACCTCTACGTGCTGCACTTGGACGGCCCAGCTCTGGCCTGGGAGTACCTGCGGCGCCACCCCGGCTACCGCCAGGCCTGGCGCGCGCAGGCGGCTGACGCCGCGCAGCCCTGGGGCTTGCGCATACTGGAAGACCCGGCGCTGGATGCGCGCGAAGCGCTGCCCGACTGGCTCAACGCCCGGGCCTGCGCCATTCGCGTGATACCCGACGATGACCCTGCACCCGAGGCTTCCCCTTTTGAACTCTGGCGCCTGCCGGGTCGCAAGCAGTTGCAGCACGATGGCCAAGGCCTTGTGCTTGCCGCGCGCTGGCCCGGGTGTGGTGTGCGCCTGATGCTGGCGCCCGAGTTGCACGATGGCATGCCGAACGCCTTCGCCATGCGCGCCTGCCGAGAGCCCTGTGCACGTTACCGTGATCTGGCGAACGATCTGGACCAGCTGGCCACCGCCAGTCGCTGCGAGCCCTCAGCCGCAACCTGTCCGCGGCCCAACCCCAGTGCGCTGCAGGGTTTGCTGACCCTGCAGGCCCTGGACGCTAACCAGGCGGGCGCCTCATTGCGGGAGATCGCCGAAGGGCTGTTCGGCTCGACCGAGGCCGCGTCCGACTGGCACGCCGACAGCGCACTGCGCGCCCGCGTACGGCGCCTGGTACAGCGTGGCCGCTATCTGTTGGATGGCGGCTACCGCGAGCTGGCCGGTATCGATCAGCTTGCCTCTCCGCCCCTGGGACGAAACAGTCCCACCTCAGATCGTCCCTGAGCAAAACGCCAACGTTTCCTGAGACTGCCTCCACCTGCCTGCAACCCCGCAGGCGGGCCTTCCTGACCGATGGAGGCGCCTCTCATGCGACCCTTTCCCTTGCGGCCTGCCGCCGCACCCACTCACCCGCCGCAGGCTACCGCACAAGCTGCGGCCAAGCCGCAACCGCCGCGCTACCTCACCAACGACGAGGCCGCCGACTACCTGCGCCTGTCGCCGCGCACGCTGGAGAAACAGCGCGTCATTGGCGGCGGACCGCGGTTCCGCAAGTTCGGCCGGCGCGTCATGTACGCCGTCACCGACCTCGACACTTGGGCCGACCAGCGCAGCTTCGAGGCCACCTCCGACCCCGAGTACGCCGAGCACCACTCGGCCGACAGCCGTGCACGCTGAGGGGCGCTACGCGCCCTCCCCCTTGCCAACGGCCGATGACCTTGCCAGCACCACGCCTCCAGCGCCCGACGGAACAGCTCGACCTGTTCCGCGCGCTGCCTGGCGACATGGCGCCGCGCGACAGCCAGGACCTGATGGCCTACCCCTTCTTCTCGCTGGCCAAGTCCCGGCGCACCAAGCCCATCGACTTTCGCAGCGGCAACGTCGCCATCCGCGTGGAAGGCACGCAGGAACACGGCATCGCCACCATCTGGGACGCCGACATCCTCATCTGGGCCGCCAGCCAGATCGTCGAGGCGCGCGACGCCGGCATCACCACCTCGCGCCTGATGCGCGCCAGGCCCTACGAAATCCTGCGCTTCATCGGGCGCGGGGTCTCGCTGCGCGACTACCAGCGCCTCAAGGCTGCGCTCGATCGCCTGCAGTCCACCACCGTGGCCACGTCCATCCGCGAGACCACCGGCCGACGCCTGCACCGGTTTTCGTGGATCAACGAGTGGAAGGAACTGGCCGACGCCCGCGGCACGCCGCTGGGCATCGAGCTGATCCTGCCGGACTGGTTCTACGCGGGCGTACTGGACGCCGCCCTGGTGCTGACCATCGACCCGGCCTACTTCGACCTCACCGGCGGCATCGAGCGCTGGCTTTATCGCCTGGTGCGCAAACACGGTGGGCATCAGCCCGCTGGTTGGCAGTTCGACTTCAAGCACCTGCACCGCAAATCGGGCAGCACGGCGAAGCCGCACGACTTCGCCTGCGACCTGCGCGCCCTGGTGGCGCGGCAATCCATGCCCGGCTACCGCCTGGGCATCGTGCGCATGCCGGGCACGG
The DNA here is from genome assembly GCF_031020795.1 of Hydrogenophaga pseudoflava. GTDB lineage: Bacteria > Pseudomonadota > Gammaproteobacteria > Burkholderiales > Burkholderiaceae_C > Hydrogenophaga > Hydrogenophaga pseudoflava_A. The sequence continues at coordinate 19,475 of NZ_JAVHJP010000012.1, read as the reverse complement.
GCGCCGAAGTGCTGACCTTCCGGCCGGTGCCGCCCACGGCACGGGGATAAGCGGTTCATGGCCTGTGGACGGGCTCGTGCCATCGGGCGTGCGCAGCCTCGTGCCATCAGGCGTGTGTCCATCGTGCCATCAGGCGTGCCGATCGGCCGCCAGCCCAATGGCGGTGCGGCTTTGCACCTCCCGTAACTGCTCTAACCAAAATCATCTAACTGGTGGTGGGAGGGCGCCGTTTCGGTGGACAAGTGCGGGCCGGCACGCCGCTACCGCCTCGCTTTGAGCAAGAGGAGTAACGCCATGATCCTGGCCCTACTCAACCAGAAAGGCGGTGTGGGCAAGACCACGCTGGCCACCCACATCGCGGGCGAACTCGCGCTGCGCGGCCAGCAGGTGGTGCTGCTCGATGCCGACCCACAGGGTTCGGCACTGGACTGGACCCAGCGCCGCAGCCAGCAGGGCCTGCCCCGGCTTTTCAGCGCCGTCGGCCTGGCCCGCGAAACCCTGCATCAGGAGGCTCCGGAACTCGCCCGCCGGGTCGATCACGTCGTCATCGACGGCCCGCCGCGCATCGCGGCGCTGGCGCGCTCCGCCTTGCTGGCGGCCGATCGCGTGGTCATCCCGGTGCAACCCAGCCCCTACGACCTGTGGGCCAGCGCCGAGATGGTGGCGCTGATCAAAGAAGCCCAAGTGTTCCGCCCGACGCTGCACGCGGCCTTCGCCATCAACCGGCGCGTCAGCACCACCGTCATCGGCCGCGAAGCGCGCCAGGCGCTGGCGGAACAGCCGCTGCCCGCGCTGCGTTCGGAAGTGCACCAGCGCATCGTGTTCGCCGACAGCGTGGCCGCCGGCCGGCTCGCTTGTGAAACCGCGCCCGACAGCGCCGCTGCGCGCGAGGTGGCTGCACTGGTCGATGAACTGCTGCGGTGGCCGGCATGACGGAAGAACGCACGCAGCGTGGCAAGCGCATCGCCATTGGCTCACGTCCACCCGCCAACCCGCAGGCCGAGGCCTGGGTACGCCAGGGTGATGGCGAAAGTCTGCAGAAAGGCGACCTGTTCACCGCCCGCCTGACGCTGGACGTCACGCCCGCCATGCGCGCGCGCATCAAGGTCTCGGCGTTCACCCAAGGCACCACCGTGGCCGAGTTGCTGCGCGCCTTGCTGGAGCGCGAATTCCCTCAATCCCGTTCGGAGACATCCCCATGAACATGCAATTCACGCCCGATGGCACGGTCGCGCACGGCGCAGCACGTTCGTCGCTGCCGCAGCCCCTTGCGCTGCAGCACAAACCAGCCGATACCCCACCACTGACCCGCGTCTCGCTGGCCTATGTCCACCAGCGGTTCAACCTCTACCTGCGCTTTGGACAGCCGGAGCACACCGTACAGCTCGACCACTGGCGGCGCTGCGCCGTTTTCAAACCATTGGCCATGTTCTGCCGCGTGCGCTGGCAGGCCAATGACCATGGCACGACGCTGTGGCAGTTGATGGTGCTGCAGGCCGGCAATCCGCTGGATACCTTGCAGCGACTGCCCGGTGTGCGCCCGGGCGCTCGCATGTTGCTGCACGCAGAAGGCGAACTGAAGGTGCGCGCCGTACTGCAGCAGATCGACGCCATCGAGGCCCAAGGCATCGACGCCTGCACCGTCGCGCCCGCCTACTGGGGCACGCTGGGCAACCGCCTGGCTGCCTGGACTTCTGGGCCATCGGCCGCTCCGCTGCAATTGCCTGCCTACACCGCCGACCGTCACGCTTCGTTGCGGACCACGAGAGCCCTGTCATGACCGGCTCACAAGCATCCAGAACGGCAATCGCCTGTTCCGCCGCAATCGGCTTGGCGGCACTCGCCTGGGCTTCTTTCGCCAAACCCTTGCCGCGCCTGATCTACAACCCGTCGGACAGCGTTCCGGTAGGCTGGTACCGCGTCGATCCGCTTCCGCGGCAGACCGCCCATCTCCAAGTCGGCAGCGTTGTGCTCGTCCACCTGCCTGCCGAAGCCGCTGCACTGGCCGCACAGCGCGGCTACCTACCGGTGCACTTGCCGCTGCTCAAGCGCGTGGGCGCCGTGGCGCCGCAACACGTGTGCATCACCGGACAGGTTCTGCGCATCGACGGGCACACCGCCGCCACCACATTGAGCGTAGACCGCATGGGCCGCCCGCTGCGCGGCTGGCCGCAGTGCCGCCGCCTGCGGGCTGGCGAGGTTTTCCTTCTCAGCACGACAAATCCGGCGTCGTTCGACAGCCGCTACTTCGGGCCGGTGCGCGCCGCCGATGTGATCGGCATTGCGCAGCCGCTATGGCTGCAGGAGCAGCCATGACGGCCGCACGACGGCAGTCGTCGCTGCCACCGGTGCATCGCCTCACCGTGCCCGCCGACCCGGTGGGCGGTGTGAATGCACGGGGAAAGATGCAGGGCAAGATAAAAGGCCGCGGCACCCGGCCGCTTGAAAACCCTGTCTGCACATGGGGTTGGCGCGGCACGCGCCAAGGGGTAGCGGCGTGCCGCGAGAGTGCGCAATGCCGCATCGGCATTGGAGAAGGCGCGTGCTTCGCCCGCTTGACTGCGCCGGTCTTGGATGGAGTCGCCCGATGAGCCGCAGCAATGACGACCACTTTCGGATCCGTCCCGGCACGCCGAAACAGCGCGGCGACGCCTTCATCAATAAGGTGCTGCGCCAGACCAACAAGGCCGGAGCCAAGCTCGGCAATACGATTGATAAAGCCGGCCAGCGGCCGGGTTCCCGGCTGGGGCGAGGCCACGTCGCGGCCCGTTTCGCCGGGGCCTCGCTCACGCCCAACGCTCGCCGCGTGACGATCAAGGCGCGACTGGTCCATCTGGCCAAGGCCGGTCCGCGCTCAGCCGCTACGCACCTGCGCTACATCGAACGCGAAGGGGTTGATCGCCAAGGCGGGCCGGGCCACGCCTATGGCCCGACGACAGACGCGGCGGACACCGCCGCTTTCGAGGAGCGCGGACGCGAGGATCGCCACCAATTCCGCTTCATCGTCTCACCGGAAGACGCCGAACAGCTCGATGACCTGCGCACCTATACCCGGCACCTGATGGCGCAGATGGAGGCCGACCTTGGCACGCGACTGGACTGGGTAGCGGTGGACCACTGGAACACTGACAACCCACACACGCACGTCGTCCTGTGTGGTAAGGATGACACCAATAAAGACCTCATCATCTCGCGTGACTACATCGCCGAGGGGATGCGCCACCGGGCCGCCGAACTGGCGACTGAATGGCTGGGACCGCGCACCGAATTGGAGATCCACCGCACCATGCAGCGCGAAGTCGATCAGGAGCGGTGGACGGGGTTGGATCGCACCTTGCAGCGCGTGGCCATGGACGGCCTTGTGGGTGCGGAGACGCTGGCCGAGCCCCGGCTGCAACGCCAGCGGCAAGTGCTAATCGGGCGCCTACAGCGGTTGCGGAGCATGGGTCTGGCAAACGAGCAACTCCCCGGCACTTGGGCCATCCATGCAGAGGCTGAACCCACGCTGCGAGCCATGGGCGAACGCGGAGACATCATCCGCACCATGCAGCGCGCCATGAGTGGAAAGCAACGCGAGCTGGCCGTGTTCCAGCCCAGCGAGGATGGCCGCGCCATTGTCGGCCGGGTGATCGGCAAGGGACTGGCCGACGAAATGTATGACAAAGGCTATCTGATCGTCGATGGCACGGATGGCAAGGCGCACTACGTCGCGCTGCCGCCGCGGTCGGAACTGGAGCAATACCCAACCGGCGCCGTGGTGGAGGTGAAAGGTTCGACCGACATGCGCGCGGCCGACCGGAACATCGCAGCGCTGTCGGTGGACGGCATCTATCGCACCGACCATCACCTTGCGCTTGCGCAGAGCCAGGCTACGCCCGACCGTGACCCGCGCGACGTAGTGGCGGCGCATGTGCGCCGGCTCGAAGCCCTGCGTCGCGCCGGGATCGTGGAGCGTGTCAACGAAGGCGTCTGGCGCGTACCCGACGGCCTGGCCGAGCGCGGCCGTCAGTACGACGCGCAGCGTCTGGGCGGTGGCGTGTCCGTGGAACTGAAATCACACTTGCCCATCGAGCAGCAGGCTCGTGTGATCGGCGCGACCTGGCTGGATCAGCAGTTGATCGGCGGCGGTAATGGGCTGGGCGACGTGGGCTTTGGCAGCGAGGTCAAGGATGCACTGCAACAGCGTGCCGAGTTTTTGGCCGAACAGGGGCTGGCTGAGCGACGCGGGCAGCGTGTGATTTTGGCGCGCAATCTGTTGGCGACGTTACGCGGACGCGAGTTGGCAAAGGCCGCACAGGACATTGCAAAAATGACCGGATTGGAGCATCGCCAGGTATCCGACGGTCGGCGCGTGGCTGGCATCTATCGCCGCAGCGTCGTGCTGGTCAGCGGTCGCTTTGCGGTGCTCGATGACGGCATAGGGTTCAGTCTGGTGCCTTGGAAAGGGGCAATCGAGCCTTGGCTAGGACACAATCTCGCAGCGACTGTGCGCGGCAACCAAGCCTCCTGGGAATTGGGCAGGCAGTTGGGGGCGACACTATAGATTGAGGATGTTCGCTTGGGCGGTGGAGTTTTGAACCGCCCCGGAGCGGTTCCAGCGCATCGAACAATTGCGCCGCAACCGCATACCCATGCACCGCGACGGTCAGGCGCAGCGTGACCACCAACAGCCAATGGATGGCTAGGCTGCGCCTTTCCAGGCTGAGAGCGCGAATGCTCATTTTGCCCGTCGTTCACTACGAGCACGACACGCCAAGATCCATGCTGCACATGGACACCAAGAAACTCGGATGCATCAAGCGCACCAGCCAGCGCACCAACTGCAACCGCCGCAACACTGTCCATGACACTGACTGGAGTTTGCTCATGAGGCCATGAATGCGCTGCTACACCATGTCCTACCACCCGTTGCCCTTTACGGCCTCTTTGAGCAACATGCTTTCGCAACGAAACACAGGGTGTCATCCACCACCCGAACCGGGGCCTCTATGGCAAATTTAACTGGTCATCGCACCAGCTTTCGCCGAGAGTTCGCGCGAAGCATCAAGCAACAACGCCACGATCTGCTGCACGCGCGCATCGTCCAAGCGCGCGCTCGGGCCATAGACTGCAAGAGACCCAATCACCTTGCCTGCAGCGGTACTGAACGGCACGGCCATGGCCACTGCGCCCAGAATGAGCTCGTCTCGACTGATGGCGTAGCCCAACTCTCGGATGCGCCCCAGTCCTTCAAGGTAAGCCGGCTGTTGATCAGGCGGCACTTTGCCGTCGAGGTAGCTCGCCACATCCTTCACAAAGGCCAGGATCGCACGCCCGCTCGCCCCCAGTATCACGCTCTCGCTGTGCCCCACGCCACGCTTGAAGCTTAGCGGCTGCGGACTAGGAATTTCCGCCACGCAGACACGCTCCCGTCCATGGTGAACCAGCAGCGCAACGGTCTCGCCGGTCTGCTCCCACAGGCGGCGCATCATAGGCTGCGACAACTCCGCTAGGTCTAGGCCTGAAGTCCAGACGTGGGCTAGGTGTGCCACTGAGGGTCCGAGCTGGAAGCGCTGCGGCTCTCCCGTGGCCACTATGAAGCCACGCAACTCCAGGGTCTTCAGCAAGCGGTAAAGGGTGGGTCGGCTTAAGTCGACACGCCGCAAAAGTTCGCTTGCGCTCAGTTGCCGGTCTCCCGCCCGAAAGGCCAGCAGGATGTCAAGCGCGCGATCCACCGAGCGCACCCCCTCTCCCGATTTTTCGGCTGGCCCCCAACGGGCGGTGCTTTCGTTGCTCATGATCGTCCCGTCTGCCTAGTGCTGGTAGGTGGTGATTGTACGAATTACGTCCACCAGACGGACACGACGTCCATTTTCTATGACATGAATCAAACCGCCAAGATAATGGACAGGCGTCTCATCTGACGTACACCATTAGGAGACCCCAAATGAACAAGGAAATGTCTGAAACGCTTACCCGCGTCGGTCCCGGCACGCGCATGGGCAACCTGCTGCGCCGCTACTGGGTGCCAGCGCTGATGTCGAACGAGATCGCCGAGCCGGATGGTCCGCAGGTACGCGTACAACTGCTAGGCGAAAAGCTGCTCGCGTTCCGCAATTCCGACGGCAAGGCCTGCTTGATCAGCGAGTTCTGCTCCCACCGGGGTGTGTCGCTGTACTTCGGCCGCAACGAGGAAAACGGTGTTCGCTGCGCCTATCACGGCGTCAAGTTCGATGGCATGGGCAAGTGCGTGGACGTGCCGTCATCGCCCCAGGCTTGCGCCCGGATGCACATCAAGGGCTACCCCTGCATTGAGCGCGGCGGCATCGTTTGGACCTACATGGGTCCGGCCGACCAGCAGCCTGCACCGCCTGAACTTGAGTGGTGCACGTTGCCACCCGAGCATGTGTTCGTGTCCAAACGGCTGCAGTATTCGAACTATCTCCAAGCCATGGAAGGCGGCATCGACACCGCGCACGTGTCATATGTGCACAGCTTCGAGGTGGATGGCGACCCTATGCACCAGGGCGTCAAGGCGCTGGACTACATCAAGGCCGACGGCAACGTGAGCTTCGAGATCGAAAAGCAGCCCTTCGGACTGAGCCTGTTCGGCCGTCGGCTTGGCGAGCCCGACTCCTACTACTGGCGCATCACGCAGTGGTTGTTCCCTTGGTTCACGCTGATCGCGCCATTTGGCAATCACGCGCTGGGAGGCCACGTTTGGGTACCGATCGACGACCACAACTGCTGGGCTTGGAGCATCAACTGGCAGCCTAATCGACCGCTCACGGTCGAGGAGCGCACCGCGATGGAGGCCGGCAAGGGTATCCACGTCGAATACGAGGCACCAGGTAGCTTCATCCCGAAATTCAGCCGCGACAACGACTACGGTATGGATCGCAAAGCCCAAAAGGACAAACGCTCCTACAGCGGCATTTTCGGCTTCGCGGCCCAGGACTACTCGTTACAGGAAAGCATGGGCCCCATCCAGGACCATGAAGCAGAAATGCTGCTGCCAACCGATAAGGCCATCGTGATGGCCCGGCGCATGCTGCACGAAGCCGCATTGGGCCTTGAGCAAGGCGACACACCGCCGGCGCTGAACGCCAGTGAACAACACGTGCGTCCTGCCGGAGTGCTCCTGCCCCGAGACCAGGACCCCGTCGAATGGGCACGCCAGAACCTAGCCGACGCCACCAGCAAGCCAGTCTTCAGCCTTTGACGACATCCCTTGCCATCCCTACGACAAAACGGAGACAACCCATGACATTCATACGCAGGCTATTCGCCGCAATACTGATCGCCACTGCGACGACCTCTTCCGCCTGGGCTCAGGGCACGCCAAACTGGCGTCCCACCAAGCCTGTACGCATCATCGTACCTATCGTCGGTAGCACCAACGATGTGTTGGCCCGTCTGATCGCCCCGGAGTTGCAGAAGGCATTCGGCCAACCCTTCGTGGTGGAGAACAAACCCGGCGCTGGCGGCAACATCGGCGCTCTAGAAGTCTCGCGCGCTGCGCCAGATGGCCATACGCTGCTGGTAGGCTACAACGGACCGCTGGCGATCAACGTAACGCTGTTCGACAAGATGCCCTACGACCCGACCAAGGACTTGGCACCCATCACGCTGGCAGTCAAATCGCCTCAGTACCTGGTGGCAAATCCTGCGGCTGGCTTCATCAACGTGAAGGACTTCATCGCCAAGGTCAAGGCTGAACCTACCCGGTTTTCCTACGGCTCCGTGGCCATGGGTAGTGCTTCGCACCTGACCATGGAGATGATGAAGTCTGCGGCCGGCTTCCACATGACGCATATTCCCTATCGCGGCGCTGGTCCTGCTGTCACCGATCTGATCGCAGGCAACGTGCAGGCGGGCTTCTTCGTACCCGGCAACGTGCAGGGCTTCGTGAAGGAAGGCCGTCTCAAGCTGCTGGCCTCTACTGGCCAAAAGCGCTTCCCAAGCACACCGGATGTTCCAACGCTCGCTGAGTCGGGACTCAAGGACTTCGAGGCCACTTCATGGATCGGCTTCCTCGCGCCGCCAGCCACACCACCGGGAATCATCAATCGTTACAACGAAGAGATCGTTCGCATCCTGAAGTCACCAGAAACACAGAAGCGATTGCACGAGATGGAGTTCGAGATCGTCGCCAGCAGCCCCAAGGAGTTCAGTGACTGGATTGGCACTGAGATTGGGCGCTGGGGAAAAATCATCAAGAGCACCGGCGCCAAAGCGGAGTGAGCTGAGATGAGAACTTCCCGACTGGCGGGGCGCACCGCGCTGATCACCGGCGCTGGCGCTGGCATCGGCGCGGCCGCCGCAGCGATTTTCAGCCGCGAAGGTGCGGCAGTAATGATGGTGGATGCGAACACGCAAGCGCTGGAGAGCACACGTGCCTTGATCGAACAAACGCAGCCCGACGCACGACTAGCGTGCATGGCGGCCGACGTGGCAGACGAGGCCGCAGCCCTCGCGTCGGTAGCTCAGTGCATCGCGCTCTGGGGCGGGCTGGACATCCTAGTTAACAACGCCGCTATGCGCAACTACAGCGCAGCCGCCGATGCAACTCCCGCCGAATGGCAGGCCATGGTCAACGTCAACTTGGTGGGCATGTCCAACTATTGCCGCGCAGCGCTACCAGCGCTACGGCATTCCGGCATCGGCAGCATCGTCAACGTCTCCTCATGCTATGCAGTCACTGGCCGCAAGGGCATGGCGCTGTACGATGCGACCAAGGCCGCGCAACTGGCCTATACGCGCACGCTGGCCTTCGAGGAGGCATCGCACGGCATACGCGCCAATGCCGTCTGCCCCGGTTCGACGTTGACTGACTTCCACCTTGGCCGCGCGAGCAACGCCGGCAAGAGCGTAGATCAGCTCAAGACCGAACGCAAGGACACCTCGCTGGTCGGCCGCTGGGCCGACCCCGCCGAGATCGCTTGGCCCATCCTCTGGCTCGCATCAAGCGAGGCCTCATTCATCACCGGCACCACGCTGATGGTCGATGGCGGCCTGCACATCATGTAAGTCATGGCCACAACCACTCTGCAGGCGCTCGTCTTCCAGATGCGCCACGAAGCCACGGGCATCATCAGTGTAGAACTGCGCCCCACTGCGCCAGCATCTGCATTCCCCGCTGCCGACGCTGGCGCGCACATAGACCTACACCTCGGCAACGGTCTTGTGCGCAGCTATTCCCTCATCAACCCGGGGGAGGCACATCGCTACGTTGTGGCGGTGCTCAACGACCGACGCAGCCGGGGCGGCTCACGTTTCGTACACGAACAGCTTCGCGTTGGCCAGGTGATCACCCTCGGCGGACCGCGCAACCATTTCCGACTGGACGCGGATGCGCAGCACAGTGTGCTACTGGCCGGTGGCATTGGCATCACACCGACCTACGCCATGCTGCAGCGCCTCGCGGCTCTAGGGCGCGAGGCGCACCTCGTCTATTGCGCGCGAAGCCGTTCCGAGGCGGCCTTCCTGGCCGAAATCGAGGCCCTTGCCAGCGCAAGTGACGCCCGGCTTTCGCTGCGATGCCATTTCGACGACGAGCAAGGAGGACCGCCAGACCTCGAACGCTTGCTCGCAGGCCATCCACCGGACACGCACTTTTATTGCTGCGGCCCCGGGCCCATGCTCGACGCCTACGAACGCGCTTGCGAGCGCTTGGGACAGCACAACGTGCACCTAGAGCGCTTTGCTGCTACCACGACGGTCGCCCTAGCGACACCCGCCAGTGGCTACACGGTAGAACTGCGCAGGAGTGGCCGCACGGTCCAGGTGCCACCCGGCATGTCCCTGCTCGACGCGCTCATCGAGGCCGGCCTCAACCCCGACCACAGCTGCCGCGAAGGCGTGTGCGGTGCGTGCGAAACCAAGGTCATCTCGGGCGATGTCGATCACCGCGACCAACTGTTGTCCAAGCAGGAACGCACGGCCAACAAGTCCATGATGATCTGCGTCTCATCTTGCCGCTCGGGCTGCTTGGTACTTGACGCCTGAAGTCCAGCACCTCGTTCACAGCAATTTCTCAGTCATCAGCTGATGACACAAGGTCGCTAGCGTGAGGCTCAGCCACGCCTTTTCAATCTGGTGACCTTGCAAGCCACTCCACGGAGTCTTTACTGGAAATTCACCTCGACAAGTCACCTTCTCAAGCAATATCATTAGCCATATAACTATAATTGGAGACGCACTGTGGCATTAGCCAGCCAGAAAGATTTTGTGTCCGGACTCATGTTCATGGCAGTGGGCGGCTCGTTCGCCTGGGGCGCCGTGGACTATGAAATCGGCGATGCCGCCCGCATGGGTCCCGGCTACTTTCCCTTCATGCTCGGCCTGATCCTGGTCTTGCTTGGGGTTCTGGTCACCTTCAACGCCTTCAAGTCCGGTCCGCCCGGGGGTGACAAGATCGGTGCGCTCGCCTGGCGTCCGCTGGTGTTCATTCTGGGTGCCAACCTGCTGTTCGGCGCGCTGCTGGTGGGTATCCCCGCCTTCGGCCTGCCGGCCTTTGGCCTGATCGTGGCGATTTTTGGCCTGGTGATCATGGCCGGCTATGCCCGCGAAGGCGCCAAGCTCAAGGAGTCGGTGATTCTCGCCACCATCCTCGCCATCGGTAGCTACCTGGCCTTCGTGAAGATGCTGAACCTGCAGTTCCCCGTGCTGCCCTGGTTCTTGGCCAACTGAACCCGAGGAGAACAACAACATGGATCTGATCAACAACCTCGCTCTGGGCTTTGGCGTTGCCTTCACCTTCCAGAACCTGATCTACGCCTTCATCGGCTGCCTGTTGGGCACGCTGATCGGCGTGCTGCCCGGCATCGGCCCGCTGGCCACCATCGCCATGCTGCTGCCGGCCACCTATGGTCTGCCGCCCGTGGCTGCGCTCATCATGCTGGCCGGCATTTACTACGGCGCCCAATACGGCGGCTCCACCACCGCCATCCTGGTGAACCTGCCGGGTGAATCCTCCTCGGTCGTGACGGTGATCGACGGTTACCAGATGGCCCGCAAGGGCAGGGCAGGCCCTGCGCTGGCCGCCGCTGGCCTGGGTTCGTTCTTCGCTGGTTGCGTTGGCACGCTGATCCTGGCGGGCTTCGCGGCACCGCTGACCGAGCTGGCGCTGGAATTCGGCCCGGCCGAATACTTCTCGTTGATGATCGTCGGCCTGATCGGCGCCGTGGTGCTGGCGTCCGGCTCGCTGCTCAAGGCCCTGGCCATGATCGTGCTGGGCCTGCTGCTGGGCCTGGTGGGCACCGACGTGAACTCTGGCGTCGCACGCTACAGCTTCGACATCCCCGAGCTGACGGACGGCATCAGCTTCCTGGCCATCGCCATGGGCGTGTTCGGTTACGGTGAAATCATCCAGAACCTCTCGCACCCCGACGAAAAGCGCGAAGTGTTCACCGGCAAGGTCAACGGCATCATGCCCACCGCTGAAGACTTCAAGAACATGATTCCCGCCGTGCTTCGCGGCACCGCGCTGGGTTCGGCGCTGGGCATCCTGCCCGGCGGCGGTGCGCTGCTGTCGGCCTTCACGGCCTACACCATCGAGAAAAAGACCAAACTCAAGCCGGGCGAAGTGCCCTTCGGTCAGGGCAACATCCGTGGCGTGGCAGCCCCCCGAGTCGGCCAACAACGCTGGTTCGCAAACCTCCTTCATCCCGCTGCTGACGCTGGGCATTCCGCCCAACGCCGTGATGGCGCTGATGGTCGGTGCCATGACCATCCACAACATCCAGCCGGGCCCGCAGGTCATGACCAGCAACCCCGAACTGTTCTGGGGCCTGATCGCCTCGATGTGGATTGGCAACCTGATGCTGGTGGTGCTGAACCTGCCGCTGATCGGCATCTAGATCAAGCTGCTGACCGTGCCCTACAAGTGGCTGTTCCCGGCCATCGTGCTGTTCTGTGCCATCGGCGTGTACTCGACCAACAACAACAGTTTCGACATCTGGATGGTGGCGCTGTTCGGGCTGATCGGCTACGGCTTCATCAAGCTCGGCTGCGAACCTGCGCCGCTGCTCCTGGGCCTGATCCTGGGCCCGATGATGGAGGAATATCTGCGCCGTGCACTGTTGATCTCGCGTGGCGACTGGTCGGTGTTCGTCACCCGTCCGCTGTCCGCCAGCCTGCTGGTAGTGGCCGCGATCCTGCTGTTCGTGGTGCTGATGCCGTCTGTTAAGAAGAAGCGTGAAGAAGCTTTTGTCGAAGACTGAAAGTACCCTAGTACCTGAGGTAATACCTACGTTTCACTAAATGACCACACGAGGCTTTCAACATGACCAATGAATTAAATGACCATCCACTTGACAATTTCTCAAACTGCCACGAAGGAATTATTTCACACCTGAATAAATTTGAACAGATCACCAACTTTGTTGAGGCTGCTACAAGCGCTAGGAAAATAGCCGAAGACACCATTGCATTCTTCAGGGCCGCTGTATTTGATCATCATGCAGAAGAAGAAAGAGATCTATTTCCGGCCGTCCTTGCCAGCGCAATGCCTGGCGAGGAGCAGTCCATCGTCCAGATGATGGTAGACAGACTCACAGCAGAGCACCGCGAAATCGAGTCCCAGTGGGTTCGTATGGAGCCGAATCTTTTGAGACTTGCCAAAGGGCATCTTATAGAAATCGATGGCGCGGCAGTTCAGAAGCTCGTGGCTCAATACACTGCACATGCAAGTATGGAAGAGCGCGAATTCTTACCTCTGGCGGAGAAGATCCTTGGTCGGACGGATCCCGAAATGGCAAAACTCGGGCTTGCTCTACATACACGCCATGTCGTTCGTGCGGCACGTCGCGGCTTGAGAGGCTCCTGATTGAAAAATGACGAACCCTTAAAACCAAGATTTTAATTTTGGGCACAATGTGAACTGAAAGCACCACAAAAAGAGACAAGCACCTATACCCAGCAAAAGAATGAGAATGATGCACTTACAGAAAAATTTCAACTTCAGCCACAGAAAGCCTACTACCTGATTAGTAGTTAATCACCAATCAGGCACATGCAAACCATTCTAGTATTTGATGATCTTCGCGCTTTTGTCGTCGTGGCACAGAGCCAAAGCATATCTCAAGCCGCAGCGAAGCTGGATCTTGCGCAACCTGCTCTGAGCAGACGCTTAATGCGTCTTGAAAAGTGTGTAGGCACACGCCTAATCGATCGGAAATCTCGAGGAATCACACTGACTCAGGAGGGGCGTACCTTCTTTAAAGACGCTCAGGGTGCTGTCTCAGCGGTGGTTACCATGGAGAAAAATCTCCCATCATTCAGACATAATCACTGAATGGCTTGTGACGTTTCAGCATCCCTCAGCAATGGGTATGTGCACAGACTCACGCTCCACAGACATGCCAATCACCATTAGGAGTCCGGCCTAAAAGTCAAACCGGTATCCGTCTACGGTAGCGGGTCAATTTCGCTGTTGCTCAACGGGTTTCTCCTGAAATCGCAAAGAGAAATCTACCGCATCTACATCCTTGATCAATGCGCCAACCGAGATTCTATCCACCCCCGTTTCGGCATACGTTCGAAGGTTTTCGTAGGTAACTCCACCAGATATCTCAAGACTGCAGCGACCTTTGGCCAACTCCACACAAGCTTTAATTTCTTCGAGTGACATGTTATCCAGCAACACCATCTTCACCCCTGCATTGAGGGCCTCCTCAAGTTGCCGAAGGGTTTCGACCTCCACTTGAATGAACGAGACTAGGGATTCGACCTTGAGCGCTGCATTGAATGCGGCGGCAAGTCCACCCATGGCCGCAATGTGATTCTCTTTGATCAAGATCGCATCAAAAAGCCCCATACGATGGTTCATTCCACCACCGCATCGCACCGCATACTTTTCTGCCGCTCGCAATCCTGGTATTGTTTTTCTGGTGTCCAGAATCCTCGCTGCAGTTCCCTCCACGGCTTCAACATAGTGGGCCGTCTTGGTGGCAACAGCACTGAGCGTTTGCAGCCAATTCAAGCATGTTCGTTCAGCAGTCAGTAGCTCGCGTGCCACACCTTCGATCTCAACCACTTTTTGTCCTGGTTCGCATCGATCTCCGTCATCCAGAAACCAGCGAGGCCGAGCGTTCGGTGCTATCTGCCGAAGCACCTCGTCGACCCAGGGACGACCACAGATGACGGCGGATTCCCTGCAGATGATGGCGGCAACCGCCCTGCGATCTGCGGGGATGAGCGCCGCCGTCAGGTCTCCCGTGCCCACATCCTCTTCCAGTGTGCGTTGGACATCCGCGTGGACTTGTTCATCAAAGGTCATCATATGAAGAGGTGTTGGATATGTTTTAGGTTTGCTCAGCAGCAGACTGATTGCTCCTGATGTTACGACGCAGGACCACAGGCTTACCGCCCAGGGTACGTTTGCACATCCAGTGCGCCAAGGCCGAGTCGAGGTAATCCGCATGACCGGGGAACCAGGCGGCCAGTTCGCTACCCAGTCGGCGGCAAACAGCCACGTTGCCGACGGCCAGTTGTCGCCTGACCTCATGGATGCTTTTCAACACGGCGGCGTGTTCGTTGATGTGACACTCACTGGCAGGGAAGTCGGTATCGCGCATCCAGCGGTTTTCCATCTCGAAATGGTCTTCACAGTGCAGGGCAAGCGTGTTGAGTACGCCCTCCAGGTCGGCTTCTTCTGCCCGTTGAAGCGCCTCCACACATTCGACGAATTCCCGGTGTACCAAGTCCATGGGTGTGAACCCAAGAAGGTAGCCATCATCCCAACTGATTGCTGAATTCATTGGTCACGTTACTCATAAAAAGGAAACAGTTCTCCCCTGCTCCATGTGGTCAGATGTGGTTACTTGGTGATGAGCAACACGGAGAGCGCGGTCAGCAGCCCCAGCAGCAGACGTCGAAACACGGTTTCACTGAGCCGATGACGAAGCAATCTTCCCATTCGAAGGCCGACGAACATGGGAATCAGGGCGAGGCAGGACAGAGCGACCTCAGTCCAACCAAAGCGTCCGTACCACATCATGGTCCCGTACATGGGTACAGAACCTAGAAGATAGATGATGCTGATGGACCTGATGAACTCGTCTTTGTGCAGCTTGAGTGCCAAGAGGTAGGCAATGAGTATGGGGCCCGTCAAGGTCGAGACGCCAGCCATTACGCCTGCGACCCCGCCAACCAGAGGCCCCATCCACCGCTCCTGGCTAGGGTTCACCCGAAAAGTTGCTCCAACGGCCATCATTCCTACGGCGACCATCACGACGATTGCTAGCAGAACATTGAAGCCCTGCACAGACAAGTTCCTTGTTAAATGGATAGCTGCAAGCGTCGCGACGAACTGGCAGACCAACAAGCCACCAAAACGCCGCAATCCCTCATTCAGCCTCTTGCCTTCAATGGCCTGCCACAGATTCGAAAGCAGGACCGGCATGACGAGCAGTCCCATCGCCCTTGGTGCAGGTAGAAGAAGCGACAGCAAGGGAAGCACCACAAGCGGCAGCCCCACTCCCAGAGTTCCCTTGACCAGCCCCCCCAGCACGATGGCTCCAAAGCATGCAAACCAAAGTACAAGGAGGGACAAAGCAACACCATCGACAGGCATCATTCAGCTTTGAGCTCTGCGTGCTTTCCTGCTTTCGCCATTGCTTGATTTTCTTGCTCGATGACTTTCCGGTAGACATCGCCACCAGCCCCTACGGGTTCGATACCGGCGATCTGGAACTTCTCGATGACATCAGGCAGTTTCACAACTTGTGCAATCTCATCAGCCACCTTTTTGGAGATCTCAGGTGGAGTCCCCGTTCGTGCCAGCACGCCAACGGAGACTGAAAAGTCAAACCCCGGGATGGTTTCTGCAATCGAAGGGGTATCGGAAGCAGAAGCTGAACGCTTGGGTGCGTTGCTGGCCAACACAATGACCTGACCACTTTTTACGAACCCCATCATGGACGGCAAAGCGGCAAACAAGAAGTCCACTTGCCCCCCAACCAGCGCCGGAACCGACTGACTCGATCCACGGAACGGAACGTGGACCATTGAAAGTCCAAGCTCCGACTTCAAAGCTTCCATTGTGAGGTGGTGCGTGCTTCCAATCCCCGAAGACCCATAGGTGAACGCTCCAGGCTCCTTCTTGGCGCGAGCCACAAACTCCTGAAAGGTCTTGACTCCACTTTTAGGGTGCGCCACCAAGAACAAAGGCGAGCGGGCAATCAGCGACACAGCCTGCAGATCCTGTCCGACAGCGTACTTGGCCGCCTTGTTGATCTGCGGAGTAATGGACAGCATGGAGCCATCGGAAACAATGAAGCTATACCCGTCGGCCGGCAGCGCGGCGAGTGTTTGTACCGACACGACGCCGTTACCCCCGGGCTTGTTTTCCACCACAAAGCCCTGCTTCATCCGCTCCGAGAGCTTTTGCGCGATGACCCGCGCCACGGTGTCAGGCAAGCCGCCAGGAGCATAGGGCACGATGAACTTGACCGGGCGGTTGGGGAAGTCACTCGCCTGCGCCTGCGAAAGACTGCACGCAAGGATGGTCGTCACAGCCAAGGCAGCAAAAAAACGTCGTTTCATGGATTGTCTCCGTTGGTGGGGTTGAAGCGAATCACCAAGCATTTCTGCCTTGCCCCCGGAAAGAGCATGTGCGACAGTGCTTGTTTTTTTCTTAGATAACTAAGATAATCAATTTTTCCCTCTTGTTTGACCTTTGTCAAGAGTGGATACCACCATGTTTTCTAAGCAAGATCACAGACCATGACTACAGACGAGACAATGCGCCCCCTCTTGGTGACCCACAAGGAGTTCATCGCTACAGACACCGTTCTTTTCGAACTGAAATCCCCTGACTCTTTGCCTCTGGCCCGCTTCACGGCGGGAGCGCACATTGCTGTACGGGTTCCCAATGGGGCGATGCGCCACTACTCTCTGTGCAGTAACCCCGATGAGGCAGACCACTATCAGCTCGCGGTCAAACGAGAAGCGGACGGCCGGGGGGGATCGCAGAGTCTGGTCGATGAGGTGAACGTGGGGGATACGCTCATGGCCGGCACCCCAAGCAATTTGTTCGGGCTGAGCGACAAGGCGAAGAGTTTCATCCTCGTAGCGGGCGGCATAGGCATTACGCCGATGCGCGCCATGATCCATTCACTGCGAGCGGAAGGCTTGCGCAGTTTCAAGCTCTACTACCTGACTCGCACACCTGAGTCAGCCGCCTTTCTGAACGAGCTGCGCTCGCCTGAACTTGCCAGCAGTGTGGTTGTCCATCACACCCACGGCGATCCCGCAAAGACATTCGACTTGTGGTCCGTTTTCGAGAAACCTCAGGCGGGTGTGCATGTCTACTGCTGTGGCCCCAAGCGTTTGATGGATGAGGTCAAGGACATGACTGGGCACTGGCCCAGCAGTGCGGTGCATTTCGAGAGCTTCGGTGCGGATACGAAACCCCACGCAGACGACAAACCATTCGAGGTCGAGTTGGCCAAAGCTGGCAAGACGCTACTGGTACTGGCCAACCGCAGTATCCTGGACGCGTTACGAGACCATGGCATCAGGGTGCCGAGTTCGTGTGAGAGCGGAACATGCGGCTCATGCAAAGTCCGGTTGCTCAAGGGTGAGGCGGATCACCGAGATCTGGCATTGCTCCCGGAAGAGCAGGAAGATCACATCATGGTTTGCGTCTCCAGAGCGAAGTCCGACACGCTTGTCCTCGACCTGTGATGGCAACGATGCAACCGATCAAGCTTGGCGTCCTAGGACTTGGACGCGCATTTACGTTGATGATTCCAACCCTCAGCAAAGACCCCCGCATCGATCTGGTCGCTTGCTTCGATACCAATGCAGGTGCTTCAGCGGCTTTTTCGAAAGCGTTCGGTGGTGTCGCGCACACCTCTGCAGACGCACTCTGCGCAGACCCGAACGTCGAATGGATCTATGTCGCAACGCCTCACCAGTTGCACGAAGAACATGTACGTCTTGCTGCCAAGCATGGGAAACACGCGCTCGTCGAAAAGCCCATGGCGTTGTCGCTTTCGGAATGCGAGCGCATGCGGGAGACCTGCGAACAAGCAGGCACACAGCTGATCGTGGGTCACAGCCACAGTTTCAATGCCCCAGTGTTGCGCGCGCGCTCAATCATTGAGTCGGGGCGGTTTGGTCGTGTCCGCATGATTCAAGCCATGAACTTCACCGACTTCCTCTACCGGCCAAGACGTCCGGAAGAACTGGATACAACGAAAGGGGGTGGTGTTGTCTTCAGCCAGGCGGCACACCAGATCGATATCGTTCGATTGCTTGCCGGAGGAGAGGTCGCTTCCGTCTACGCTAGAACCGGGGGGTGGGACCGGCAGCGCCCCACCGAGGGAGCGTACACCGCCATTCTGAACTTTCGTTCCGGCGCCTTTGCCAGCGTGACCTACAACGGGTACGGTTTCTTTGACACCGACCCGTGGATGGGCGGCGTCGGCGAGATGGGGTGGCCAAAGAACACCGACACCCACCGACTCACCCGAGAAAAGTACCTGAGTACACAAGACGAAATTGCCGAAGCCCGTCGGAAAGCCAACCGGAATTTTGGTGGACCGGACTACGTACCAGATCTTAGAGGCGCACCTACCGCCTTTCAACACTTCGGGCCTGTCATCGCCTGCTGCGAACAGGCAGACCTCCGTTTGACGCCCTATGGCGTAGAAATTCACGACGTCCATGGCGTACACCTTGATGCGCTGCCACCGCAGGCGGTTCAACGTTCAGAGGTCGTGGACGAAATGTGGTCAGTGGCCAGGGAAGGTGCAGCGCCTACCCATTCTGGCGCCTGGTCCATGGCAACGATGGAAGTGTGTCTGGCGATCCTCGAATCGAGCAAGAAAGGAGGCGCTATCATTTTGGAGCACCAAGCCGCAGTACCCGCCATTCGGCGTTGACGCTCCCAATGACCAGCAAATCCATAGAAACACAAAGCCTTCTTCATCACTGGCGAGAATCGGTCCCCAACGATCGTCTCGCCCATCTAGTCCGTGATGTTGCGCGGGCTCAGATGCGTGCGCTTCAGTATCGTCTATCACCCTTCGGCGTGTCATTTGGACACTGGACGTTCCTCCGAATCCTTTGGATTCGCGACGGACTGACCCAGAAGGAGCTGAGCGATCTGGCGGGCGTGATGGAGCCGACGACCTTCTCGGCCGTGAAAGCCATGGAGCGAATGGGTTTCATTGAACGCAGGCACCTTCCCGGCAACAAGAAGAACATGCACGTTTACTTGACCGATGCTGGGCGCTCACTTGAACATGTACTTGTGCCCTTGGCGGAAGAGGTCAACGAGATCAGTGCCGATGGACTTCCCGATCGCACGCTTTCTTTGGTGAGGAATGCGTTGGTGAGGATGATTGAAAACTTGGCACATGAAGAAGAAACCCGCGCCACTCTAGTGGGCGACGCGGGCGACTGAAGGTATGCGTCCGGTTATCCCATCTTGACATGGGCCGCTCACAGATAGCTTAGCAAGAGATCAAGCCGCGGGTTTACAG
>NZ_JAVHJP010000011.1 GCF_031020795.1 Hydrogenophaga pseudoflava | reverse complement strand
CTAGAGGCAGCGTACCTTTGTTGAAGTGAGGCGAGGTAACGCCTTTCATATGCTCCATCTGTCAGTGAAAGGACTGAACACAACCAGCTTCGGCACGAGCCGATGAACTCATTTCCGAATGGTGCCGACTGCTCGCCCTCGATGTCGGTTTTCGGCGGACCCCGTGTAGATTGACGCTTTTCTGGCCGCATGCGGATGCACATATTTCCAGGCGCACTGCAGTGACAAGTGCAGCGCTATCAACAGATTAACAGCAGGAAAGGAGCGTCTGCAACAGCGCCGTGTTCTTGCCTAGGCCGTCCCTACGAATCGGCGTGGATCAAGCTTCTCCTCTCCATCCCACCTGTAAGACACCAGCGGCCCACCCTTGCCAGCGCTGTAGTCCACGCATGCAAAGTGACTGCCCTGCAACACCGGGTCTCCCTGCATCCAGTAGTGTCCGTAGAACACAGGCTTGCTCTTGTCGTAGACAGGCTTGGCCTTCGCGCTCAGCGGCAGGTCCGGTAACTTCTGTCGCTCAGGCTCCGGCATGATCGCCAGATCACGGTAGGTGTCGCTGCCCTCTTCCCACCAACGGACGCGGACGTTGCGCCTCTCGTGCCCGTCCTTGTCATGGAAGAAGTGCCCATCGGGCAGTGGCACTTCGATGCCCTTGGTCAGAGTTTCCACAGCCTCGAACACTGGGTCACCCTGACGACTCGCCCTGACTATCAATTCCGGCGTCAGGGTGCGACCTGGCCCCAGCAGTGGCGCCAGCGAGGACATCAGCCCGTCGTGCCAGCAGGCGTGCACCACTCGTAGTTCAGGCAGCTCCAGCCAAAGGGGCAAGGTCAGAAACCAGTCGATCAGCTCCTGGTGCATGGGAGTGCCCTCCACTTCGGCCAGGAAGGCCTGGTGCTGGTGGCGGTTCTTCATTCCCTTCTCGCCGTGGCGCGGCCGCAGATAGTGCTCTGCGCTTTCGCCTTCTGGATCCTGCATGAACCAAGCTACCGCGTTGAATTCGTGGTTGCCCATCACCGCCTGTGCGCTGCCAGCGTCCACCATCTCGCGGACCAGGCGACAGCTGTCCACTTGGCGCGGGCCTCGGTCAATGAAGTCACCCACAAAGATGGCCGTTCTCGACGGATGGCGATAAGCACCTGCCTTGCGCTGGTAGCCCATGGTCTCGAGCAGCGCATCCAGCTTGTGCGCCTGCCCATGAATATCTCCCACAATGTCATACGCCATATCGTCAACCCTTAGTGGCACAATGCAAATATGATAACAACATATTGACACTCTGCAACTATGGTCGTTGTGCGAGAGCTTTTTCCTCTGGTCGGTGTGGACGTGGCCCTGTTCTGTGTGGACGATGACGGCTTGAAGGTGCTGCTGGTCAAACGGGCCGAAGATCCATATGCCCGCCAATGGGCACTGCCCAGTGGCGTCCTCAAGCCGCACCTGGACGACTCGCTGATGGCCGCCGCTCGACGTGTACTGGCCCACAAGGTGAGCGTGGAGCTGCAGCATGTGGCCGAGGTGTCCACCTTCAGTGGCCCCACCCGTGATCCCCGAGGCTGGTCCATTGCCACTCTGTTCTACGCCTTGCTGCCCAAGGACAAGATCAATGCACTCGTACGCAACAAGGTCGAAGCTGTCCAGTGGGTCAGTGCCACCAGTCCCCGTCACCGTCTGGCCTTCGACCATGAGGAACAGTTGCAGGCCGCATTGCGGGCTCTGCGCTCGCGGGTGGAAGACGACGTGCTGCCACTGCACCTGTTGCCCGAGAAGTTCACCCTGACCCAACTGCAGAAGGTCTGTGAGGCCATCCTCGGCCGTGACCTGGACAAGAGCGTGTTCCGGCGTCGACTCAAGGGCTCAACAGACCTGGTGGAGCTGGACGAGTACGAGCGTGGTCCGCAACGGCCAGCGCAGCTCTTCAACGCTCGGGAGGGATTCACGTTCTGAGCAGGTGCAAGGGCGGTAGACACGAGGTCTTTGCAAGCTCCTCGCTCAAGCATAGCTGGCACTTCGAAGAGAGGCTCGCTCATCAAGCGACACATCCGGTCGAGTTCGAACGAGGCTATTCCCAACGGTTCGCGGGTGCCTGGGAAACCTGGGTCGATACAACCGGCAGCTGCCACCCTAGCGCAACTGCCGCTGAAGAAACCACAGGCTAAAGGCCCCACGTAACCTCATACACTGCACCCACGTCGATCACAACTGAGCCGTGTTAACGCTTACCGAAGAAGTTTTCAGCCTATGAGCACGAACACCCACTCCAACGACGAATTGAAGTCCGCCGCTCCTCGTCGTGCGGGGAGACGTCCGAAGCTCGGAAGCAAGGAGGTCCCACCGGGCATAAGCAAGGACGAAATCGTCCACCGCGCTGCTCTGTTGGCGCAGGAGGAGCCTTTTTCCGAGATAACAATAGCGCGGCTAGGGCGGGAGCTTGGGGTAGCGCCAACCTTGATCCACTACTTCGTCGGCAGTCGGGACAACCTGCTGAGCCTCGTTATCAACCAGGCGCTGAGGGAGCGTGCCGAGTCATTCCCTGACTTCACAGACGATTGGCGTGCCGACTTGGAGGCGCTACTGCGACACACGATCGAAATGCAGATGCGATGGAAGGGCATAACCACCTACATTGCGTCGCACAACAAGTACCGACTGTTCCAGAGGGTGGAGGAAGGAGAAGAGGATTTCGGGTTGGTCTTCTTCGACCGAATGGGGCGCATCCTGCGTGCCAGTGGGCTGACGCCTCAGCAGGCTGCGATGGCCTTTCACCTTTTGATGCTGTTCACCACAGCCGTTTCCAATGCATCGGTGAATCGCCAGGAACCTGCACTTCACAAAGAGTACATCCTTGGGCACCTGGCTAAGTTCCCGTCAACTCGCTACCCCGGAGCTGCCTTCATCGGAAAGGCATTCACGACCATCGACAGCAAGAAAACCATCGATCAGGGTATCGGACTGCTGATCGACAGCCTTGAGCGCATCGGCACAGTGCCTCAACAGAAGCCTGCAGCAGTGCGGCCTACTACCCGAGCGAAAGGCCCCAAACAGAGGTAGTCCAATGTGCTCTTTGGAAGGGCAAGAGTCACCACACGTGCCGTCCCGCTGTACAGAGCGATGCTAGCCAGCTCGAGATGACAAACAACCATCCTAGGGATGGTGACAGCAGTTGGTTTATGTCCAGCTGTTGTCGTGTTTGCCAGCAACAGTCGGCCTCAGCCTCATCCAGCGGGCACCGCTGTTCACGATGCACATCGCTGCGCCACGTTGTTCGTCCTGAAAGCCCAAGCGTTGCATCAGCTTCTCCACCCTGACATAGGCAATGGGGTACTCATGCAATTGAGCTCGGCTCCGCTTTTCGGTGCTGAAGAACCGCAGGTTTGCGTGCTCCACACGCTGGATGTGTGCATCAGGCTGTCACTGCGTTGAGGCGCAGTCCCCCCAAGGCCAGATGGTTCCGCTGTGCAGTGGAATCCAACAAGCCGACTTCGATCAGTAGCCCCCTGGGATCGCTCACAACGAGCCGTACTACAAAGCGGTTGAAGGCAGCAACCGCGTGTTGGAGGGCAACGCGTCTTCCTGAAAACGAACGTCTCCAACGCGCTTCAGTATCACCTCGAAAAACCTGGAGCGGTCACGTTGCCTGCTTGCGCTCTCCTCAACGAACCAAGCACGCTTGAACGCGAGTGCTCGAGTGCGAGCCAAAGTCAGAAGCGGATCTGGTGATGCCAAGGATGCGGGTAAACCATTATTTGAGTGACTGTCAAATACAAGGTATCGTCGCGCCGGTCTGATATTTGAGCCGCAGTCAATAAATCTCAACCAGCAGACTCGCACCCGTCACGCGGCACTCTGCGTGTCATGTCGCCAGGAACCGTCGTGGGTGCGGATCCGAACTCCCATCGCGCATTCATATTCAAAGGAGACATCATGTTCAAGCATTCAGTTGTTGCGTTTGCCTTGGCAACTGCAACCTTCGCCATACACGCTCAGTCCTCAGTCTCGATCTCCGGCATCGTGGACCTGGGACTAACCAAGGGGAATGGGGGTACTGCAGCCAATGCGGGTGGCAATGGAACGTCAAAAGATTGGATGCAAAAGCAGGCAACCCCGTCTCGCCTGGTGTTCAAAGGAACCGAAGACCTGGGCAGCGGAGCGTCGGTATCCTTTGTGCTCGACCATCGCTTCACGCCGGACGATGGTGTCGCTTCCGCTACTTTCTGGGGTGGTCGATCGCTGATGGAGATTGGCTCGGCCAAAAACGGCACCGTCTACATGGGGCGCGAATATTCACCCGCGTTCTGGGTAGCGTTTCTGAGCGATCCGTTTCAGTGGGGCGGCGTGGGTCAGATCGGACTGCCGCAGTTCGCGGGGTTCAGCGACTCAGCTGTGGTACGTACCAACAACACCTTGGGTTACTTGTCGCCACGTTTCGCTGATATCTCGGTTCGGGTGGCTACCGGACTGGGTGAAGGTGTCACACCTCGGGACGACGGTATCAGTGTCGACTACAGAGCAAATGGCATCTACGCCGCAGTCGGCTTTCAAAAGCTCCATGGTGAGACCGCACTAGGTGGTGGGAACTCACTGACCAACCTGGCCTTGCACTATGACTTCGGAGTGATCAGGCCAATGCTCTATGTCGCCAGGTCAAAGACCGTTGGCGGTACCGTTTCAAATCAGTTCTGGGACTTGGCGGCAGTCGCGCCTTTCGGTGTTGGGAATGTGAAGGTCGCCTACAGCCAACTGAAACCGGGAAATGGCGGAAAGCAGACCAAGATCTCGTTGGGCTACGAGCACTACCTGAGCAAGCGTACCAACGTGTACTTTGACGCCGGCTCCGGTAGAGAGACCGGGAAATCCACTAACACCGCTTACGGTGCAGGCATTCGGCACACGTTCTGACCTTGCGTCCTGAACTGCCCTAAAGCTCCGCTGGACCTTCCCGCGTTGACAAGGGGCTCATTTCTCCGAGAGGACTGAGCCACTAGCAGTGACTGGACATCTTCCCCCCGAAGGGCGCCTCAACCAAGTGCCCTGACTTTAGTTGCGCTTCGCCACTTCGGTAAGCGCAACGTGCGATGCCACTCGGGGGCCACGATGCCGCTTGATTTCTCGTTCTTCAGTACTGACTTCTCCTCCCGTAACGCCGAATCCGCTGCAGCCCCACAGGAACGAGGGTCGCAAGACTGATCAGACTTCAGCCACGTCGAGCGCCCCCTTGCGATTGGAGCGAACGTGGAACGGCGTCAGTGCGACACCCAGTTATTGACCAATAACAAAACATTCACGGGCCGCCACTCGCAATGGTCGGTGGATCTCATGCACGAGAAGCCGGCCCCACCGAATCCACCAACTCCGGAGTTCGCATGGACACAAATAAATTGACACCCACCCCCTCAGATATGGCCGATGTTGCACTTCCGGGTGCAAGTGACGAAAAGTCAGGGGCGCAGAAAAGCCTTGTGGTACTAGGAGCGGCAGTAGGTCTGGGGTCAGGCTTCGCCCCTATGTACTTTTCAACGCTATCTGTCTTTCTCAAGCCGGTGGCCGCCGAGTTCTCCTGGGGTCGCGCGGAAACCGCTGGCGCTGGTGTGTTGTCGATGCTGGGTCTGGCAATAGGCTCGGTGCTGGTCGGCCGGTGCATTGATCGCTTCGGCCCATCACGAATCATCCTGGCATCGGTGGCGCTCATGGCACTGCTGATCAACCTGTTGGCAAGAGTGGGCAATGATCCCTTTCTGTTCGGTGGCTTGAGCTTCCTTATTGGCGTTGTTGGCGCGGCAACCACACCACCTGGCTACCTGTCGGTGCTCGCTATGTGGTTTAACAAACGCCTCGGATTGGCACTCGGTCTCGCTGGCGTGGGAATGGGCGTGGGCACGGTACTGGCGCCCATGATCACACAAGGGTTCATAGGCCAGTATGGCTGGCGCGGTGCATACATCCACCTCAGTCTTTGGGCCGCGGCCTGTGGTGCGCTCGCCTGCATCCTGATATTCCTACCGCGAAACCATCGACCGCTGGCGCGTAGCGAGGGGACCGGACACAAGTCGAGTGTGCTTGGTGAGACAGTATCTGAAGCACTGCGTAGTGGCCGCTTTTGGTTGCTGTCCGCGGTGATCCTCGTGGTTTCGGCATCGAGCCTTGGAGTTTCAATTCACTTGGTTTCGCTCGTAACGGACTTGGGCGTCAGCGCTTCTGACGGAGCGCGCGTGGCAGCGGTCACTGGCGTAGGCGTGGTGCTAGGCAGGTTGGTATGCGGTGTCGTACTCGACATGTACCCGGCCCCTCGCATTGCGGCCCTATCGTTCGCTTTGGCCAGCGCTGGCACCGTACTTCTGGCATCCGGCGCACCCTCAGGCTTCGCCTCCGTGGCGCTGTGTGGGCTGATGGTTGGATTCGCGATCGGTGCGGAAGGCGACTTCATCCCATTCTTCGTGCGTAGGTACTTCGGGTTGCGAGCTTTCGGCTCGATCTACGGTCTCCTGTTCTTTGCGTTCGCAATTGGCGGACTACTTGGGCCTGTCGCTTTCGGCGCTAGCTTCGACGGAACTCAAAGTTACGCTCAACCGCTTTGGGTCGCCGCGACAGGCTTGGCACTTGCCGCCGTGGCGGTGTTGAGACTCGGCCCTTACCACTATGCGTCTCCTCATAGCCCTTGAAGCAGAAGTTCCCTCGAATCGCTGAACCAGTCAAAGGCATAGATTTCGGCTTCATGGGCGTGGCGGAAGTGCGGTGCAACCAGTCGGACGACATGCCCCGCAGTTCCCGATCTGTTTGGCCAGGAAGCACCCTGCACCTCAGTGCACCAGGTCTTGTTGAGTCACTCGACATGAGTGATCGAGCCCCTGAAGCAGGCGAAGCTGCGAAACACTGATCACTAAGAACCGACTCTTCCACTTGGGGAGCGTCGGTTCACTCATACCGTCCTCCCTGGCCGTCTGGCCAAACCTTTCCCCCATCTCGACTGCCTTGGGGAAGCGGACGCTCTGAGCCGCGCTGAATTTCTACCTCTTCATTCGGATTCACCATCTCGAACGGTAGTTTCATCAGTGAGCCGGTAGCAACCAGCAGACATGTCTCGGCTGCACATGAAGTAGCGAGTCGGAATCCTGCAAAGGTCGGCCTGCTCGGGCTGCGTACTTGGCGGCCAAGCCCACTTTGGAGTCGACTTTCTTGTGTTCATCGCCCTCTGCAGCGACTTCGACCAATCCCTGGTCGGCACAAGGGCATCAGTGGTTTCCCTTAATTGAGTGTGCATCAAATATAGTAGAGTCCCTCTTTATTTGATATGTACTCAATTTAGGAGAACACATGACACAAAATAAGCCCACTACAGGGCGAGTAGCGGTGACGGCGGGTTTACGCGGCGCTTCGTGGAACGCTGAACGCATGAAGCATCCATTCAGCACAACTCCTTTCTCTCTGAACACTCACGATGGCCAGCGCGTCTTGGGCTTTCTCTTCGCCCGCGGGGGTGAACGCAAAGCAGTCCTTGCTATGCATCCTCGAGAAATGGTCATGACCCACTACCTGGTTCCCGACGTTCTCAACGCCGGCTGGGCCTTTTGGGCTCAGGCACCGCGCTCAATCGGCAACGACCTGAGACTGGAACACGAGATCGCCTTGCTGGACGTAGCAGCTGGCATTCGTCAGTTGCGCGCCTTAGGCTTCGAAAAGATCGTATTGCTGGGTAACTCTGGTGGCGCTGGTCTGCTGAGTTTCTACAACCAGCAATCGCTGCTGCCCGGCGAGCAGCGCATCGCACGCACACCTGGTGGACGCCCCACTCAGCTCGCCACCGCCGAACTGCCGGTGGTGGACGGCCTCATCTTTGTCTCACCCCATCCTGGTCAGGGTGCACTGCTACTCAATGCTCTGGATCCCTCAGTAACCGACGAGAGCGACGCCTTCTCCTGCGACCCGGCACTGGACCCTTTCAGCCCAGACAATGGTTTTCGGCGTCCGCCCGAATCCGCGCAATACGCACCGGATTTCATCGAACGCTACCGCGCGGCACAAGTCGCCCGCTGCGAACGAATCGACGCTAAGGCACGCGAGATGATCCGACGCAAGCGCGAAGCACTGGCTCGGCTAAAGGAAGCGCCCAACCGCACTGACAAGCTGGTTGCAAGCCACTCACCGATCTTTCAAGTTTGGCGTACCGACGCGGACCTGCGCGGTTGGGACACTTCGCTGGACCCCTCGGATCGCCTGGTAGGCACCTTGTGGGGAGCAGATCCGGCTGTCTCCAATCTAGGCAGCGTAGGTTTCGCTCG
This sequence comes from Hydrogenophaga pseudoflava, assembly GCF_031020795.1. GTDB lineage: Bacteria > Pseudomonadota > Gammaproteobacteria > Burkholderiales > Burkholderiaceae_C > Hydrogenophaga > Hydrogenophaga pseudoflava_A. The sequence goes on along the minus strand of NZ_JAVHJP010000011.1, from coordinate 75,281 downwards.
GGTTGTCACCCCGGAGTCTTGGCTGTCCACCTGGTCGGGCCTGTCGTCCAATGCGGTGATGGCCAAGACGGCACCGTCAGTGCAGCAGCCAGCGCTGCTCATCGAGTACACGGGCGACAACTGTGTCTTCCCCGCCGACATCCAGGTCATGCTGGCGGCCATGCCCACCCCCGACAAGACCCACCTTCGGGTACGCGGCAATCACCATGGGCAAGCACTTGAACCTGGCGAGCCCAATGGCCAGGAGATCGCTGGCAGCCGCATACAGGAGTGGTTGAAGAGCCGCTTTTGATCTTTAAAAAAACACTGGAGACTGCAATGAAATGCCCCATCCTTCCCTCTGTCCTGGCCTTTGCATACATGGAGAACTCCCTCTGCATGGATGTCTACCGGAACACCGGCATCCAATCGAAGTGAAGTCCACCGCTATGCTCGCACCGCTCCTTCACGCAACTCTGGTTCCCACCGTGCGACTGCCGGGTGTGGTCTACCCGCCGCCCGAACAGCTTCGCCGCGACACCTCGGCGGGTTTCATTGGTCAAACCACGCTGGCCGAGGCATTCATGGCCACTCACGCGGCAAACGCCCATCGCCCCGCGCTTGTGGGGCCAGAAGGGGTGATCACTCACGGTGAACTCGACATCCTGACAGACCGCACTGCAGCCGCCCTATTGGACCTGGGCTTGGCCCCGCTGGACCGCGTAGTGTTCCAACTGCCCAACTGCAAGGAACTGGTCATCGCCCTACTGGCCTGCTTCAAGGCCAACCTGATCCCAGTCTGCACCCTTGCTTCACACAGAGAGCGTGAGATCGGCTATTTAGCCCAACACGCTCAGGCCTGCCTACACCTCGTGCCCGGCGACGACCCCAAGTTCGACCATGTCGAATTCTCTATGCGCATGCGCGCCCAAGTGCCGTCGCTCAGGCACACGGTGGTTGCACGCAGTCCGGCGCGAGACGGTGCTCTGTCACTTCGTGCGCTGTGGGAAGCCCAGGATCCGACTGCGGCCCGCGAAAGAGTGCAGGCTCTGCCGCGCGACCCCTACCAAGTGGCGCTGTTCCAGCTTTCGGGCGGCACCACCGGCGTGCCCAAGATCATCCCGCGCAGTTCGGGTGACTACGTCTACAACATGCGCGCTGTGGTGGATTGGTTTGGCTTCGGCGCCGCGGACTGCTTCTACAACCCCATGCCGCTGATCCACAACTTCAATCTGGTGTGCTGCTCGGCGCCCATGCTGATGGCTGGTGGCGCCATCGCCCTGGCGCCCACGCTGGACGCGGAAACCGTGGTGGGCATCCTGCGCCGCGACAAGCCTACCTGGTTCACCCTGCCCGGCCCGCTGCTGGCCAAGCTGCAGCCAGCCATCGCCAGCGGTGCGGTGAGCTTCTCGCATGCGCGCGGCTCCATCACATCCAAGGGCGCCGACATGGTGGAAAAGCTGACCGGCGTGCCCACCTACCATGTCTTCGGCATGACCGAGGGGGTAATCATGTTTACCCATCCCAGCGACTCGGCCGAGGCACGCTACCACACAGTGGGCCGCCCAATCTCTCCGCACGACGAAGTCAAGATCCTGCGGCCTGGCACTGAGGAGGAGTTACCTCTGGGCGAAGTCGGAGAGCCCGCCTTTCGCGGCCCCTACACGGTGCACGGCTACTACGACGCCGCCGAGCGCAATACCGAAGCCTTCACCAGCGACGGCTTCTACCGCTCCGGCGATCTGATGTCCAAACGCCTGATCGACGGCAAGGTCTACCACGTATACGAGGGGCGCATCAAGGATGTAGTGGACCGAGGCGGCGAGAAGATCAACGCCGAGGAGGTGGAGACCGCCGTCAACACCCATCCGGCCGTGGCGGCCTGTGCCGTCATAGGGCTCAAGGATCCGCTGCTAGGCGAACGTATGTGTGTCTGCCTGGTGCTGCAGCCTGGTGCCGAGGCCCCCACCGTAGCCTCGCTGGGCCTGCACCTGCAGGCCTATGGCCTCGCCAAGTTCAAGTGGCCCGAACGCATCGAAATCATGACCGAATTGCCGGTGACCCATGTCGGCAAGCTCGACAAGCTCACGCTGCGCCAGCGCTACGCCTGACTCACTTCATTCCTCTGGAGCCCTTCTCATGAGCCACTCACTCACCCAACGAAGCACGCCCATCCACGGCGTGCACCACACTGCGCGCCCGACCTGGAAGCTGCGCGAGACCGTCGAGTTCTACCGCGACAGGCTGGGCCTGCCCCTGGTGCACGCGATCTCGGCGCGCGGCTGGCCCGAAGGCCACCCCGACTTCCTGCACTTCTTCTTCGACAGCGGCAATGGCAGCACCATCGCATTCTTCTACTACATCGGCACACAGCGCCCGAATTACCTGGAGCCGGTCCATAGCCACTTCTACACGGCTACGCACACTGCCTGGCAGGTGGAGAAGCTCGAAGACCTGGAGGTCTGGCGACAGCGCCTTCTGGACCAGGGCGTGCCGCTGCGCTACGAGACCCGGCACGAAATTATCGAGTCTCTCTACTTCACCGATCCCAACGGCTACCCACTTGAGATCACCTGCCAGCTGCGGCCCATGCAGGCCATCGATGCCGAGGACGCCGAGCGCACCATCCGCGCCGGCATGGAACTGGAGGACCTGGGTGATGCCGACGCCTTCAGCTGCATCGACGACGTCTGGCGCCGCAAGGGCGCCGAGCTTTCCGAACTCACCCAGGAGGCCTGAGATGCCAACACTGTTTGTCTTGAACGTCGAAGAGTTTCACCCTCTGATTGAAAGCGCGCGTGAGCAGGCTGGCGTCTCCGTTCAGCCCGGCCCGCGTGGCTACACCCGCATCAGCGCCGAGGGCGAGTTGCACTTCAATCGCAAGGCCCTGGGCTTCAAGCCGGCCGTGTGGTACGGCGCGCTCACCGGTGGACTGGTTGGCCGCATCGCCGAGTTCTCGCGCGACGAACTGCGCATCGTCGGAGGAGCGTCATGAAAATCGCCATTGTGGGAGGCGGTCCCTCAGGCCTGTACCTGGCCTTGCTACTCAAGCGTCGCCAGCCCGGATTGACGGTTACGGTCCACGAGCAAAACCGTCAGGGCGACACCTTCGGTTTCGGCGTGGTCATGGCCGATACGGGCTTGTCTCACCTGGAAGCAGCCGACAAGCCGTCGCACGATGCGCTGCGCGAGGCCATGCATTTCTCGCACCAGCAGACCATCTGCCTGAACGACGAGGTTCTGGACGTCAGGCGCCCTGGAGCGGGAGGTGGCGCCATCACCCGCATCGAACTGTTGCGCATTCTGCAGGGCCATTGCGTCGAGGTGGGCGTGGACCTACATTTTTCCTCACGCCAGGACTTCGCAAACGGCGGCCTTGAAGCCATTACCGCCAGCGTCGACTTGGTGGTCGGTGCCGACGGCGTGAACTCGGTGGTGCGCCAGCATGGGGCCGAGACCTTCGGCACCAGCCAGCGTCTACTGCACAACCGATTCGCCTGGTACGGCACCACGCGCCTCTTCCCCAATCCGGCGCTGGTCTTCCGAGAACACGCTGGTGGGCACTTCGTGGCTCACTACTACCGCTACAGCGACACCATGAGCACCTTCGTTGCCGAATGCGACGAAGCCACTTGGTTCCACTGCGGTCTGGACAAGATGACGGACGAGTCGCGCCAGGAATTATTCGAGCACATCTTCGCTCCCGAGCTCGAAGGCCTGCCCCTTGTTGCCAGTAACTCGGTGTGGCGCCAGTTTCCAGTCATACGCAACCAGCGCTGGCATAGCGGCAAGACGGTTCTGATCGGAGACGCTCTGTCCAGCGCTCACTTCTCCATTGGCTCGGGCACCCGCATCGCCATGGAGGACTCGATCGCGCTGGCCGACGCCATCCTCACCCACTTGGGCGATGTGCCCGCGATTGGCCCGGCCTATGAGGCCGCGCGCCGCCCAGGCAAGACCAAGCTGATCGAAGCCTCCGAGAACAGCTTCAACTGGTACGAGGACGTCGCGCGCCACATGGCCTGTGGCAATGTGCACGACTTCGTGCATAGCTATATGACTCGCACCGGCCGCATCGGCGAGGACAGGCTGCGAGCCCAGTTTCCCGAACTCGCGGCCGCGTTGGAGGCCCGGCGTAATGCAGCGGTGGGCTGAACCCATGGCCATCGAACCAACCGAGTTCGTTCTAAGCACCCGGCCCTTCGTGGTGCGTCGGCGCGTGCGCTGGGGCGAATGCGACCCGGCTGGCGTGGTCTACACGCCGCGCTTCACCGATTTCCTCGTCGCAGCAGTGTCACTGTTCCACGAGCATCTGTTCGAAGGCGAGCCTGCCGACTTCCGCCAAGCCCTGGGCATAGATACGCCCTGCAAGGGTATGTCGCTTGTTTTCCAGGGTGCGCTCTGGCCCGGTGACGTGTTCGACATGGCAGTGCGCGTGGGCGAGATCCGCAACGCCAGCTACGACGTTCACGTAACTGCCACCCGGCCTGAGGGCGTCGCAGTCTTCAGCGGCGTGTTCAGCCCCATCTGCATCCCGCGCGGCGAACGCCGCGCCGTTCCGATTCCCGACGCCTTCCGCGTCCTTCTCCAAGCCAGTCAGGAAAGCCCCGAATGAACGCCCCCGTCCGCATCGGCCAGATGGTACCCAGCTCCAACACCACCATGGAGACCGAGATTCCGGCCATGCTGCGCCTGCGTGAGGCCATCGCGCCCGAGCGCTTCTCCTTTCACGCCAGCCGCATGCGCATGCACAAAGTCACGCCCGAGGAACTCAAGGCAATGAACGGGCAGACCCAGCGATGCGCCGCTGAACTCGCCGATGCACGCGTGGACGTGATGAGCACCGCTTGCCTGGTTGCCATCATGGCCCAAGGACCGAGCTTCCATCGTTCGGTCGAGCTCGACATGGCTGCGGCAGTTGCCGAGGCGGGCGCGACTTCCAAGGTCATGACCTCGGCCGGGGCGCTGATTCACGGCCTTAATGTCCTGGGCGCTAAAAAGATCTCGCTGCTCGCACCCTACATGAAGCCGCTGACGCAGAAGGTGGTCGAGTACATCGAGCACGAGGGCATCGAGGTGGTCGACCGTATCTGCTTCGAGATCCCAGACAACCTGGAGGTAGGCCGGCGCGACCCCATGCGGTTGATGGACGACGTCAAACGTCTGAACACCGCCAACGTCGACGTGGTGGTTCTCTCTGCGTGTGTGCAGATGCCCTCGCTACCTGCGTTGCAGCGGGCGCAGGATCTGCTCGGACTGCCCGTGACTTCAACCGCTGCCTGTACCGTACGCAACATGCTAGATCTGCTGGCACTGCCAGCGGGCTTCGCCGGCGCAGGTGCGGTGCTGGCCTGACAGAGGCACAGCAGCCTACGACAGCCTTGCGCCGCGGATCGTCTGATCGAGGCAATGTGCAAAGTACTCCGCAGCCCTCGTCATGGGCACGTCAGAACGGGTCACCCGAATCAGGGCTACATCAGGGGGGCGCAGTGTGGTTTCGTCGATGGCCACCATGTCCTGCATTTCCGGCAACGCAAGAGAACCTCGCAGCATGATGGCTACGCTGTCCGAGCAGCGCAGAAGGACCATGGCCTGCAGGGCCTCACAGACGATTACGCGCTCCGGTGGCGCCACGCCTGCATTGGCAAACATGGCCGACAGTTGGCCTGGCCCATTCCCATCCATGGGCCGAGTGGCCACCCATTCGAACTGCACAAGTGCCGCTGCACTCGGTGCCTCCAGCACGGGGTGCCCACGCCGTACGGCCACGCACTGACTCATGCACTGGATGTGTTCCACAGAGAACTCTTCACCCAGCCTCACGTCGGTGTCTCCTATCGTCAGGGCCATGTCCAGCGAGCCATCGCGTATACGGGGCAGCACCCGGTGCACCAGCCCGTCCACCAGCTCCAGGTGCACATTGCGGTATCGCTGGCGAAACCAAGTAAAGGCATCGCCCAGCACGGCGCGGGTTACGAAGGGAGTGATACCAACCCGCAAACTGCCCGCATCACCACCAGCGGTTTGCCGCAGGTCGTCACGAGCCAGCGCCACTTGGCGCGAAATGATCCTAGCCCTCGCGACCAGACGTCGACCAGCCTCCGTCAGGTCGATACCACGCGAACGACGCTCCAGCAGCGCCACGCCGGCCTCTTCCTCCAGCATGCGCATGGACTTGGTGACCGCTGCCTGCGAAAGATGAAGTTGCCGCGCCGCAGCGCGGATGCTGCCGTGCTGCACAACAGCGACCAGCAACTCCAGTTGTTGCAGTTTCATGGGAAGCACGGGATGCAGACCATACGACATCCAAACGTTTTCTTTAGAACGGCTATTTAAACCGAAAAATTCTTTCTCGGGGTTTTTTTTGAGTTCAAAAGACAACCATTGGTTGTCATGACAAAAAAGAGATGCCTTCCGAACCAAGCACCCGACTCCTAGTATTTCCGAGGCGATCAGCACACCTACTTACTGAGATTCAACTTGAAAACCGCCCAAATGGAACTCGACACCGCATTGGAAAAGCTCGGAAGCCAGCAAGAACGTCTTGCAAGCCTGCAAACAGCGTCCGAAGCCGCCCACCATGCAGTCGCACAGGCTGTGCAGGCACTGAACGCAGTACCAACCGACTCGATGCTGTATGTGCGAGAACGGTCGGCCATCGACCAAGCGCTGCTGCACTTGGCCAAGGCCAAGTGGTACATGGGCCGCTTCAGCGGCTCGGCGCTGTACTTCACTGAATTCACCGCCAGCCTGTTAGATGCCGACCTCGCAGGAGAGTCCTTCGCTCGTTGTCTGGAGCTCGCAGACCGTTCGCGGGCAACGCTGGAGGGACGACACCACGATGTCGCGGGCGATCAGTTCGCTGTTCTAGTCTCGCCCCATCAGGACAGCGAGATCCTGTTCGCGGACGGAGTGCCTCTCGTTCCCACCGTCTGCCCTATCGTGCTTCTGCAGGGCAGCTCCTACGAAATGGGGAGGCAGTACATCGAGCAGGTTGTCGATGTCTATGGCAGTTGGATCTTCGAGGCCGTGGCCAAGCGCCGCTTTAGCGAACACGAAATTCTCACCATTCGCCGTTGGCATGAGCACCTAGAACGCCTGACACCGGAGATCTGCGACACGGTGCGTGGGTGGGTGGATGCAGCCCGTGACCTTGGCATTGCCTTGGACTACTGGAATGCAATCCAACTCTGGACTGGACACTTCGAACCCATTGCACAGGGCATCAAGGGACATGGCATACGTGATCTCGCGCCAGTGGGTCAGAGAAACGAAGATCGGTCTGCATCGGCCTACCTGGGCGGGCAGTCCGCGCAACGCGCGGCCGTGGAGGCGCACGAGGACCTGTGCAGTGGATGCTGCGCTTGGGGTGAAGCCACCAGCGAGGGCAAGTTGGTGGCGGCGTCCACCACCGACCACGACTGCACCTTTCAGGCCACAGTGGTTGCATACCCCGACACCGGCCACGCGTACGTTTACACGCCGTTCTCGGTCAACGGCTTCATCCCCCAGCTTGGTCAGTATTTCTTCGCCGGCCACCCGGGCATGAACAATCAGGGTCTGGCTTATGTGCATCATGGTGGTGGCCTGCATGGCATTGAGGGCCCGGCTGATCGCGGTTATGGCTTGCGCCGAGGCGCATCTACTTTCCACAACCTTCGTTATGCCTCTAACACAGAGGAAGCACTGGCTTTCGAGCTGGCCTGCCCGATCGGGGATGTCGGGACCATCCTGGGTTCCGTCGGCGGTTTCTATGCCGACGCCAAGGGAGCCTATGTGTGTGAAGCGAGGCCCTCGTCATCCGTAGGGCCGGACGCCATCGTTCGTAAACACGCCTTCGGCACCCACGGACAACGCTACAGCTTTCTCTACGCCAACAACAACTCCATGCACCCGCGCTCCAGCTGCGGGTTTCAGCCACCAGAGTCGGGCTACAGCTACAACTCCATTGAGGGCTGGTTCGAGGGCGCCCCCGCACACCACCTGCACCTCGGTCCACTCGGGCTGAGCCCACTGCTGTCGACCAAAAGCTCGCAGGGCCGCAACCGCTATCACTTTGAAAACCTGCAGGCGAGTAATGGGCGCATCGACGTCGACACGATGCAAGACCTTCTTCGCGGTAGTCCACCCGCGCGCCGCCACGCCGACGGTCGCCCCATGTCGCGTGTGGAGATCGAACAAGCTTGGCTGGCTGGCGACCCATGGCCCAGTTCGGTTTGCCACCGAGTGAACGCCTTCACCAGCATCATGCAACCCGACAACGCCGGCAACGGGCTATACATGGGCTGCATCGGCCCTGCCAACCGACGCACTCGCATGCACATCCCGGGGCACGGCTACCACTACCACGACGAGGTCAACGAGTTCTGGGAGATTCGCCTCAAGGACTCGCCCGAGGCGCTGGTCGAAGATGCGAAGTCGCGAGCGCTATGGCTGCTGGCACAGGCCCAGGTGCAATGGAAGGCCGCGCTGACTGCTCCCGGAAGCATCGAGCACCCTGCCTATTTCCTCGGAATCTTGGAGCGTGCTCGCGAAGCTTGGGAGCAAGGTACAAGCCGCCTCGCGCAAGTACAGGCTGCGTCCACCACGTCGGCACGGCTGCGCACGCTCTCCGCGGCATTGCGCCGCTTCACCGATTGCCAGTGCCGAGCCAAGCAACTTGGTACCGAGCTCTCGCACAGGCTGGCAGCACCCAAAGCCCTGGCCCTTTGATTGATTCCCCTCCGTTACAGAGAGCACGTGCATGACCGACCCACTCGCACAAGCCCAGCAGCTCCGCACACAAGCACTGTTCGCTGTCTACGACGCCAACCGTTCCTTTGTTGAAAAGGGATGGGGTGACCCGGTGCACATTGCTGGGCGCGAGGCACTTGACAGCGTGTTGATCGGCCTCGCCCAGGCCAAATGGATCCTGGGTCAAGCCGATGGCACCTACCGCGAGTTCGCCCCACCAACGCCTTCGGTTCCCGCCGCAATAACGCAGGCTACTCAGGGTTTCGAACGCGCCATCTCAGCATGCCAGCAGATACGCCAGGCCTGCGACGCAGGCCGCCTGCCACCAGCGATGGAACACCCAGAACTCTTGCGCAGCGCCGAAATCCAGTTCACAGGCAACACCCCCCTGGTACCCAACGTAAGCCCTGTAGTAGTGCTGCAAGGAAGCAATGAGGAAATGGGCGCGCAGTATGCGCAACAAGTCATCGACATCTACGGTGTCTGGATCTTCACCCAGCAGGCGAGGAGAACCTTCAGCGAAAACGAAGCGCTTGAAATCAGCCACTGGGAAGCCGAGCTTCAACGCCTAACTCCCGAAGTGTTGGCCTTTGCCGCCGGCATGGCTCGGGGCTGCACAGAGGCCGGTCTGCCGATGTCGCGCCAACAGGCAGTATCGATCTGGACAGGCATCCGGCCACCAGCCCGAGAAGCCCGCCCCATGGCCTTCGCACAAATGGACGGTGACAACGACGCCCGCATCACTGCCGCTTACCTAGGGGTTTCAGCCCGCACCTTGTCTACGGAAACCGACATGTGCAGCGGCATCTGCGCCTGGGGCCGGGCCACGGCCGATGGTTCGCTCATCGCAGGCTCCAGCACCGACCACGATTGCACCTTCCAAGCAACCATCGTGGCCTTTCCAGACGAGGGCAACCCCTTCATCTACACCCCGTTTTCAGCGAATGGGTCCATCCCCGTACTGGGCAACTTCCACATGGCTGGCCATCCCGGCATGAACGCAGCCGGCCTCGCCTATGTGCACCACGGCGGCGCCAATACCGGAGAGCCCCAGGCGCAATGGGGCTACGGCGTGCGGCGTGGCCCCGCCACCTTCCACCTACTGCAGTTCGCCAGCGACGCAGCCGATGCTCGCAAACGCTTGCAGGAATTTCCTGTTGGCGATGCAGGCATTTCACTTGGCACCGTGGGCGGTCTGTTCGCAGATGCGAAGCAAGGCTTCTCCCTTGAGTCCCGGCCGGGCGCACCAAACAGTCCCCACCCCATCCTCAGGGAACACAGCTTGGACGTCATGGGCGAAACCTTTGACTTCCTCTATGCCAACAACAACGCCATGGCGCCGGAATCTGGCCACTTGAACTGCCCTCCTGAAACAGGCTACCGCTATACGGTTGCCGGGGGCTGGTTCACCTTGGATTGGAATGCCATTCAGTCGGAGCTAGGTCCAAAGGCCTTTCGCCGGTTGAACACCCGATCCAGCGAGGGCCGCAACCGCTATGCCTACCGCAGGATGATGGAGCGCTACGGCAAGATCGATTTGGAGTACATGAAAGCCGTCTACCGCCAGGGCGGTGACATGTCACCTGGCACGTTGGAGCAGCTCCAGCGGATGTGGCAGGCCGGCACACCTTGGAATTCGTCCACGGCTCACCGAGGCAATGCCTACACAGCGGTGATGCGACCGCAGAGTGGCGAAGGCGGCCGCTATCTGGGCTGCATCGGCCCAGCACACAGGGCGGTACAGGCTCGCGGACCAGAGCATGGCTACCACTATGTCGATGAAACCAACACATTCTCTGAGATTGAGCTCAGGCGAAGCCCGGAAGCGGTGTTGGAGGCCGCGCTAGAACTGGCTCATGAGCGCTGCCGACAAGCCCGCACGGCCCTAAGACAGCTTGGCACAAAACACCCTGCATTCACGCTTTTTTCAAACTGGCTAGGGGAGGCGAACCTTGCCCTGGTCGGACTCTCCGTGACCGGCGCAGTAGACCCTGCGGCGCCACGCGCCAGGCAGCTGGCACGCATCGCAACGACCTTGCGATCGACCATGCGCGCCCAAGTCAGAGCCACACAAGTCACAGAAGCCATCTCCTCTCTGTAGTTGGCACCGATTTCCTTCCCGCCCCGCCCCACCCAAGCGCCAGATGAAAGACACACCATGACCACTCGCCGCACCTTTGTCGCCACCTCCGCCGTCGCCCTGAGCGCCTTGGCGACATCAGCCACTTTTGCCCAGTCTTCCAGGATATCCCGCCTGATTGTGGGAGGGGCCCCGAGCAGCATCGCTGACATGCTGGCGCGCCCCCTTGCCGAAGTCCTTGGCAAGTCCATGAACCAGCCCATGATCGTCGAGAACAAGCCGGGCGCGGCGGGCTTCATTGCCATTGCCGATCTGCTGCGCAGCCCCAGCGACGGGCAGACCCTCATGATTTTGAGTGCCACCGCGGTGGCCTGGAACCAATTCATGTTCAAGAAGCTTCCCTACGATCCTGAACACGACATCGTGCCGGTCGCTCCGCTGGCAGCCATCCCGATGGTGATAGCCGTCAACCCCAAAGTGCCGGCCAAGACCTTGGAGGAATTCATCGCACTCGCCAAGAAAGAGCCGAACTCGTACACCTATGGTTTTGGCGGCATCGGCACGCCCTCTCATGTGTCGTTTGAGCGTTTCCGAAGCTTGGCCGGTATCGATGTCGTTCCCGTTCCCTACAAGTCTGGTCCCAGTGCGTTGCAGGATCTCATGGGCGGACGCATTGACGTGATGCTCGATGGTGTACCTCTGCTCGAGCCCTACATCAGAAGTGGCCGGCTTCGTGCGCTGGCCATGGCTACGCCCGCTCGGGTTTCGGGTCTTCCAGAAGTGCCGACCGTTGGTGAACGAGGACTCCCTGAGTTCGACGCCGCTATCTGGGTTGGTGTCGGTGTCCGCCGTGGTACCGAGATGGAAGTAGTGAACCGCTTGAACGGCGCCATCAACGTTGCGCTGGACCACCCAATTGTGAAGGACGCCTACACAAAGATGGGAGCCGAGATCCGCAAGGCCACTCAGAGGGACTTTGCTGAATTTGTGAAGGAGGAACGTGGCCGTTGGGGCCCCGTGATCCAACGCGCCAAGATTTCACTGGACTGACAACAAGAGAACTGCAAATGACGAACTCATCCCTCTCATCCTCCACTCCTCGGCTTTCCGCCTATGCCGGCAACGACCTTGCGAGCACGCGTGACATACCTGTCCCTGACCAATTTGCCGAGGTCCCGACTCTCGCACTGCCCGAGCCGCGCGCACTTGCTACCGGCGAATGCGGCCCTCGGGCGGTGAGCGCAACGGTGCGCAAGGCGGGTTCTGTAGCTAGTTGCAGGGCATATCGCTTTCGAGTGGCATCCTCGGCTGCCATCGACGGCACCATGGAGCTGTTTGGAGAGATGTCTACCCAACATGAGATTGACGAGGACTCAACGTTGATCCTGCTTCTGGCTGGCGGCTCCAACAACAGCAGCTATTGGGACTGGCCACTGGACCCAGAACGCCACTCCTTCGTCAGACACGCCACCAACGCTGGTTTTGTTACCCTGAACCTAGATCGTCCCGGTTACGGCAAGAGCGACCGCCCCGACCCGACCCGCATGGACTTCCGGGCGCAAGCGGAGGCAGTCCGCCAGGTGATGGCGCAGCTCAAGAGCGGGGCCATTGGCCATCGCTTCAAGAAAGTCGTCGTCAACGGGAACTCCATGGGCGGCATGGTCGCTTGGCACTCAGTGGTTGACCCCTCGCCGGCCGATGCAGTGATTGTCAGTGGAGTTGGCCATGGCCTGAGCGACCTGGCCATGGACATGGTTCTCAACGCGCTGCAACCCGTAGAGGAACACCCCAGCTTTGGATTGGGTTGTGGTCTATTACCCGGTTACTTCATTAGACGGTTGTCGCCCGCGCTCCCCGCAAGCGGCCACGATCTGTACACCTTGTTGTTTCAAGACACAGTAATGCTGGCCGAGCTGAAGGCGATCAAGCCGGACTCGGAAAACGTCGAGATCACCAAAGGCATACGTGTACCGGTGCTGTTCGCGTTAGGCCGACACGACCTGCGCTGGTGCACGACAACCGGAGACTGTTCCACTGATCCAGTCTTTTTGAATGAACCCCAGAAATACAGACCAGAGACGGATGTAACAACGTTCCTGGTGCCAGAGGCGGGTCACCTGATCAACAAAGACCCAGGTGCACACTTTTTCTTCGAGAAGACAATTGCATGGTTGCAGGAACGGGGATTTTGAACGCATTGTTCCATCCTCCTGATACCGGACAGGTATGAACTGAAGGCGGCCCGCTTAGGCGTTCACCAGCGCCCTCATCTGCGCCGACGGCGGCCCGTAGCTCACCAGCCGCACATCCAGGCCGTGGCCCTGCGCCTTCTTGAGAGCGCGTTGGATGGCGGTGTGAATCCACTCCGTCGCGTTGCCGAAGGCACCGCCTCCGAGCATGGTGAGCAGCACGGTGTTTGAACCGCCTTGGCGGCTATTGAGCACGGCTGCCCACAAGGTGGCTTCGTATGCTGCATCCAGCACCAGCTGGGCAAAGCCTTGCCAGTGCGGCTGCGCGACCCGGCCGTAGGCCGCGGGAAGCGCCGAGCAGAAAGCCTGGCTGACCAATGGTCCAGGTGAGGACGTTCCATCGGTCACCTCCACACCCTGGTGCAATCCGATCCTCACGAGCCCGGCCAGTTCGCTGCGGGTTGCCTCGTCCATATTCTTCAACAGCGCGGAGATCTTCTCCAGCCCGGTCTTGGTTGCGAGCGCGTAACCGTTCTGCATGTGCCAGAGATCGGAGACCGGGCAACCCAGCTTGGCACTGAGCGCTGCTCCGAGGTCCGCCAGCCCGTCGAGCTGGTGCTCGGCGCTCTGCCCGATCTGCTCGCCCACCGGCACGAAGTAGTTGCGGTAGATCGTGGCCGCGCCTGCGGCGATGGCGCAGGCTGGCCCCTGCGTGCGGTCGTGCTCGTAGCGGGTCACGCCGTCTTCCGGCGTCACACTGGGCCCCACCATCTCCAGCGCATTGAACTGGCTGGCCACCTGGAACAGGGCCCCCGCGTACTGCGGCATCTGGTGCATCTGCCTCACATCGCCGGTGACGATGCTCACCTTTGTCGCTGTCTTTGTCACCTGCTCCTGATCCACCCGTTGTCGCAACTCGGCCAGCGACACCATTTCAAAGTGGCCGATGCCAAAGCTGCTCCCATTGTCTTTGGATCGCAGGGTGTTGCCCTGAACTTCCAGCCGTGCCTGCGTCGTGGCGTAGGCCTCTTCGTTGAAGCCGGTCAGGCGGCTGAACCAGTTGTGATGCATGTGTGTTCTTGTGGATGTGAGGTGTGTGCGGCGGCACAGTTTGCCGACGACAAAACACAAGTCAAGACAATCCGGAGGGGTCAGCCGGAGGCCTTCGGGTCACCCAGCACCATTGCAGGTGGGCCGACCGGGAGGAGACGTTGGAACAGCTCGAACTAGATTGTTCTTGCTCGTAGAAGTGCACCCAGCCGCAACCATGTCGAACCTCTTCAATCACGGTTCAGGTCCTGTGCGGCACGCTCTTCCCCTGGGATGGTGGTTACGGTCGCAAATGAACGTCTCGCCGCCAAGCGTGCAACCACACATGGGGCGTATTCATGAGCGCAGCAATGACCGGACTCAGCAGAAGCCGCGCAGGTGCCCCAGAGACATATGTTTCTGTGCAAATTCTCGACCGACACGCTGAATGTCGGGTATGTGGCGGACAGCGTCCATCTCCTGCATTGCCTTGCTGCTGATGTCCGACAGCCCCAATGCAGACAGTCCATCAGGTGTGACGTCGGGGTCATAGCGTGCATAGGTAAACAGTTTCGACCCACTCCAGTTGGATGGTCTGTCGGGCTCGCTCAGCATGCTGCCGAATTCCCGATCAATGCAGCCGCCGAAGCGACATTCGCCAAGCATCCGGCAGGCCATGTCCCAGCCTGCGGAGGCTGCATTGATCAGAGCGCCCGGTAGGGTGCTCGCGTTGTAGAGGATGTGCATGTCGTTGGCTTCAAGATCCATCTGCACCTTTGCCGCGCTACCGGTACCCACCGAAACGATGAGCAACCGGTCGGCACCAGTGGACCAGTTCACTGCATAGGGCGCTGCCGTAGCCATCTGGAACGCCAGAAACGCGGGGTTGTTGTAGGTGGTCACACCTCCGTCGACGAAGATGAACGTGTAGGCATCGGGCGTGCCTTCGGCCAGTGTCACGATCTCAGGAGGAAAGAAGGTAGGCGCCGCCGTGCTGGCACGCACCAGCTGCCATAGCGGCAGTCTCAAGTTGCAGTCCTTGCGTGCAGGTTGGTTATAGCCGGCGAACGGGTTGTTACTGATAGGCCATGGAGAGTCGGTGGTGGCATTTCGCATCACCATCATCAGCAACGTTCGCAGGCCTGGACTGCCCAACGAGGCATCGTCTCCGAGCGCTTGGCTCAGTTCGGTTCTCAGCATCTTTGCGAGCGGCTCATCGTTGTACTTGTAGTTCAGCCGCCGAAGCAGGAACGCCTTGTCGAACATCTGCTCGCCACTGTCCTCGTAGAACTTACGGATTCGCGACATCGACATGCCACAAGAGATACATGCGGCGATGATCGCGCCGGTGCTGGTCCCGCAGACAAAGTCGAAGTAGTCGGCCAACACAAAGTCGGGGGCGTTGCCGAGTCGGATTCGCAGGTCATCCTCAAGTTTGGCGAGGATCTCCACACTCATCAAGCCTAGAATGCCGCCGCCGTCACAGGCGAGAATTTTTTTGGGACCAGGAACTTGCAAGCGCTGGATCAGGGCTTCGTTCATTGGGCTCTCCGTTGAAGGGCACGTTCAGGTCACGCGCAATCAGTGTGATCAGAGTGCTCGGGTATCGATCCAGTTCACGTTGCTGGTGCGGCGCTTGACTTCATTCACCATGTGTCGGGTACCCCCGGGTCTGCCCGAGCCGCCACCGTCCCACAGGCAGACAAAGCGCACCTTTTCAGGACCATATGACAAGGCTGAGTAAAGCAGCCACAGGTTGCAGCGCTCGAACGGGCTGGACCCTGCCGGTGGGGGCCCGAGTTCGGTGGTCATGATCCGTGGGGTCTCAGCAAGGGGTGGGTTGAGCCTTTCTTTCAGTGCGATGAAGCGCCTGCGCCAGGTAGCGCCGTCTGAAGACGGGATGATGGACGACTCAATGAACTCGGGCTCCGGCAATGGCAGTAACAACTGCAGGCGCACGCCGCGCCGTGCGCATGCCTCGGCAAAGATCAGGTCACCACCGGCTGCCCCCTGTGTAAGCGCGAGGTCGCCCGGGCCAGCTTGCAGTTCGTCGAGTACGCGCTCGATCTCGGCAGTGGCGCGCGGCACCATTGCGGCTGGAAAGCGAGGTTTCGCACGCGTAGGTGTATCCACCATGTGACCAGAAAAAAGAAGTACCTGGCGCGGTTTAAAAGGTGGCATGCTGCAAGCGATCTCGTGGTCAAGGATCTCCAGTGCAGCGCTTGTCTCCTCAAGGCGGAACTGCAAGTCGCGCAGCATTGTCAATGTCTGACGCGTCGAGTCCAAGGCAAACCAGTCGCGCTTCGCCGCAGTTGCCACTTTTCGGAATTCCTTCTCCACGACATCACGCGAATGCACCAACAAGCACAACTCAGCATAGCTGGCTTTTGCCCAGTAATCACTAGTGTCACGTTCTTGTGCGGTCAATGCGGCCCAGAGCACCCCACCAATCAAGTTGTCGACAGCCACCTGCTGAACCTCGCCGCCCAGGTGTCTGAGCAGCATCAAAAGAGTCAGAGCGTTGATGCCTGAGTAATGGTGGGATGGATCAATGACAAATGCCTTGCGGTAGAGCGCTTGTGAATCTTCGAGGCTGGCGGTCTCTAGGCAAGCGGCCATACGAAAGCGATCCGGCGATAGATCGGCGGAGGTCCGCCAGCGAGACTGCCAGCGGTCCTTTTCCACCCGTCCGGCCAGCGACAGTGCTTCTGCATCGCCAGGTCTGTCCACCACGAACTGGCGCGCCGCTTCAAGAGCCTCCTCGTGCTGCCCCAAGCGGCCCAAGCAGACGATGCGTTTGCTGCGGCACGCTCGGTCGTCGGGCTCGACACGTAACCCATCCTCGAACTGCTCCAGTGCAAACGCGAACTGGCGTACTTGCAGCAGGCTGTTGCCCGCTGCGCGCTTGGCTTCGAGCCACAGCGCCTGCGTCGGGGTCTCGCTGGCCAGCACCAGGAGATCACCTGCGTTGCACTTGGCACGAGCCACCTTCATGCGGGCATCCCAGCGTTCGAAGGCTGCGCCGAACTCGCTCTTGTCCTGAAGCAGAAGATCACGCCAAGCTGGCTCGCGCAGATGCGGCAGCAAGGTGTAGACCGGACTCACCTTGCGTTGGGCGTCAACAGCCAGCGTGGCAAGAGCCATGGTGGTCAACGCGGCCTTGTTGGCCTCCACGAACTCCGGATCGGGCCCGCCGTCCTTCAGCCGGTAGCGCAGCTTTCGATCTGTGTAGATATCAAACGGACTGGACAACCGGGGCCCCTGCACCAGCAGCACCCCACGCGCACGCAGCGCATGCCGTATACCCAACTCGTACCAGACATTGGGGTTGTCCAGAGTCAGGTCGGCCAGCACCAGGTCGGCCACCAGCAACTCCTGAAACATGTCGGTTCGGATGTCTCCGGCCCGCTGCTCTTCGTCCGCGCGAAACACCTCGCAGCCGGCGGCTTCAAGCGCCGGTTTCAGCAGTTCGGCATAGACACGGTTGAAGTCGATGTCTTTGCCATCGGCCCCCGGTTTGGTGCCAAAGGGCATGGCAACGAATGCATGAGGTGTCATAGGCAGAAGCGTTGTTCAAACACAGTGGCATCTCCATCGCAGGACACGATCACGAGTTTGAGCATGCGACAGATTCGGAACAAACGCAATCGTCCAACGGGCGTCATGAGTCGTCCACTTCCCATCACCGGATGCGCCCTCCTGCATTGGTTCCAGATGAACGTCCACAAACCATTCGGGCACGTTCAATGTCATCCCCCGAAGGTGGGTGGCTTCGTGTGCTGCGAATTGGACGGGACAAGATTTCTGCTGTCTACTAGCAAAGGTTGGCCGGCTCGTCGGGTCATATCGTTGCCGCTCATTCTTTGAGTTGCGCTGTCGAATCGGCGGGTTCTCCGGTTTTTCTGGCCTCATTGGGGGACAGGGGATGACCGACATATTCCTGAGTTACACGGAGCGAGACCGTGACATGGCGCGGCGGGTTGCCGAGGCGCTAGGCTCTGCTGGTTGGAACGTCTGGTGGGATCGGCGGATTCCAGCGGGTGAAACCTGGCGCGGCGTTCTGGAACATGCGCTGGAAGACATGCGCTGCATGGTGGTCTTGTGGTCGGCCAACTCAATCGAAAGCGAGTGGGTCTACGAGGAAGCCTCGGAGGGGCGCCGTCAGGGAAAACTTGTCCCGGTGATGCTCGAACCTGTTCGCCCGCCGGCCGGATTCCGCGAGATCCAGGCGGCCGACCTGACGGGTTGGGACGGCTCACCCGATTTCGAGGGCCTTCGCATGCTGCTGTCGGATCTTGAGCATCTGCTGGGCAAGCCGGTGGTGACCAGCACCGATGGCACAGCATCGAACTGCCGGTCCTCAGCCCAGCCGGTCAATACAGAACATGCCCCTGCGTCACCCTACAACCTGACCGATTTGCCCGGAAAGGCAAGGCTTGCGTATGGAGCCAGCGTGCGCTGGCCGCTCCGGGCATTGGCAGGTAGCTTGCTGCTTGCCAGTGTGGCGACTTTCATCATCTTGTTTCCTCGCCAACAACCTGTTCCAGCAAGCTCGACCCCAACCGCAGCAACGACCATGGAGTCCACCAGTAGGCAAACGGAGCAAGGCGCGCCGCCGGAGGCACACTCTACCGTTCCGTCTTCGCTTTCACCACCGACGGGCAGTGTCCCGCCTGACATCTCAGTCCGCGCGAACGCTGCATTGACCTCCTCGACGACTCCGTTGTCGCGCACTAGGCCCTTGCCCGAACCCTCCGTCCCCCTCAAGCAAGGCAACTCAACCCGCTTGTCCAGCGCCTTCTGTGCCGATTCACTGGCCCGCATCCAACTCGGCGAAACCCTCTCCGGGGCCAATCAATCGAAATTCGACAAGGAGTGTTGATCATGAAAATTACATCCCCCCACCCCTCGCGTTCAGCCCTGTGCACGGCGGCGTTTGGGACTCTGATGCTGGTGGCCGGCTGCAACAACCTCCAGAAGCAAACCGCAACGCCGACCCCCGTTGCCGAGCCCTCACCGCCCGCCGTGACCAACCCTGCGGCCCCGCCCGCTTTGACCGTCCAGTCCCCACCACCTCCTCCACCTGCACAGCCATACGACATGGCGGTTTTGAGCGCAGCCACGGCCTTGTTCACCAATGCCAAGCTGCCACCAGCCGGCACCCCAGCCCTGCCGAAATACCCGCTGGTGATCGACCCGCTGATCGACGGCATGACCGGCGCCCAGTCGGTGACAACGCGCTCCATGGGTCGGCGGCTGGCCGAACTGATGCGCGAGCGATACCAGCAGTTCGACGTGCAGGCGTTTTCCGCGGCAAACGTTGCGCGCAGCCCGTTGGTCCTGATTGGTACCTTCACTGGGGTCAATGCCGAGCGCAAAACCGCGGGCGCCCGAGAAACCTATCGCATCTGCTTCGCGCTGGCCGATCTGCGCAGCGGCAAGCTGGTCAGCAAAGGCTTGGCCTTTGCTTTGCCGGAAGGCGTTGACCCGACGCCGCTGGCCTTTTTTCGTGACGCCCCCGCCTGGACGGAAGACCCAGCAACTGAGGGCTACATCAAGACCTGTCAGGGTACCAAGGCCGGCGATCCGATCAACCCGCTCTACCTCGACCGCATTCTCGCGGCCTCGGTTGTCGCGGAAGGCATCGAAGCCTACGAGGCCGGCCGTTACCGGGAAGCTCTCGAGCTCTACACCAGTGCCCTGGACATGCCGGCCGGCGACCAGTTTCGTGTGCATAACGGCATCTATCTCGCCAACTGGAAGCTCGGCCGCAAGCAGCCGGCCGAGGCCGCCTTTTCCAAGGTGGTCGACTACGGCCTTGTGCACCAGAGGCTTGCGGTCAAGTTCCTGTTCCGCCCCGGTTCAATGGCATTCATGGCCAATGCGCCGCTGAGCAGCAATTATTCAAGCTGGCTGAACACCATCGCTCTTCGCACCCGCAGCAGCGGAAAGTGCCTGGAGGTCATCGGCCACACCAGCCCAACAGGTCCAGAACCGCTAAATGAACGGTTGTCTTTGATTCGGGCCGAATACATCAAGGCGCGTCTGGCCCAGGCCTCACCTGGGCTCGACAAACGCATGATCGCCAACGGCGTCGGCTCCAAACAATCGATGGTAGGAAACGGCCGCGACGACGCCAGCGATGCGCTGGATCGACGAGTGGAGTTCAAGGTAATGACGTGTGGATGATCTGCTGGTCAAAGGTGGCGGATCCTTCCTCAAACCCAGCCCTCGACCTGTTCTGATAGAGAGTCAAACACCCAGGTATGCTGGCTACTCTTTGAATCACCTGAACCTCCAGCTGCGTCTGCGTGGTGGCGCAGGCCTCTTCGTTGAGGGAGGTCAGACGGCTGAACCGGTTGTTCTGCATGTCTTTCCTTCTGGATGAGAGGTGTGTGCAGCGGCACAGTGTGCCGACGACAAAACACAAGTCAAGACAATCAGGAAAGGTCGGCCGGAGGCTGCCCAGCCACGCAGCGCCACCGCCGTTCTGCTGGTTGGGATGAGGCGGATGGACCGCTCGAACAGGATGGTTCGCGCTCGTAGAACTGCGCCCTGCCCCACCCCGCTCGGATGCCTTCGGTCACGGTGCAGGTCTTGCAAAGCACGCCCCACTGACCACCGTGTGCCGGCAACTGCGCGTCGCAGAAGAACAGCTCATCCCTCAGCGGTCGACCGCACACATCGCCGACCAGACGTTCATATAGGCGTCGTGCCGCTTCTTGGCCTTCACGGCTCCTTTGAAGTTGCTCCAGTCCAGGTTCATCACCTGGTCGTGCAGCACCTGGGCCACGGCTGCTCGGGGCACCCTTGCCCGGTACTTGTAGTCTGTCCCCTGGTTCACTTCGACCTTGGCCTGCGGGAACACCGATTCGATGTCGCCCTTGACGCGGGCCCGCACCGTGAGCGTGTCCGTGTCTCCCGGCTTCTGGACCACGCTGATGAAACTCTTCGGCAGAAAGATCCACATGCTGCTGGCTCCTCGATACTGAGTCCTCAGCCCAGCGCTGCCAGCGCCTGCAGCACACTCTGGTCGTTCGGATGGGTGACGAACTTGCTCAGCAGGTTCCGTGGCACCAGTTGCACGGCCTGGCTCTCCCAACACATGTCGCCCGGATGGCCCCCCACCCGTCTGGCGGTGTAGTAGCGGGTCACCGAGGTGCTGCGCACCGAATCGCACAGGAAACCGGTCAGCACCACCTGCAGGCCGGATTCTTCGAATCCTTCCTTCAGGGCATTGGCTCGCAGGCTCATTCCAGCGTCCAGCTTGCCTTTGGGAAAGGTGTTCACATAACCCCCATACTGGTTGCTGGGAGAGACCACCCACACCCGATCATCGCTCTCGAGAATCACCACACCTGATGCGGCGCGTTTGCCTGGAGCGGTCGTCATCGGTGGCTCGGAAAAGTCCTCGGTTTGCAGCGTCGCGAGTTTCGCCCAGGCGGCGATGTCGGTGGGGGCGTCGGTCCAGGTGGCCAGAGCGATGCCGTTCAGACTCTCGGGCATCGGCCCATCAGGCACCACCGTTGCGATCTGTTCTGGGTCGTCCCAACTGGCCAAGGCTGTGGGTTTGCTTGGACTGCGAAGTTCAACGAGCTGCCCGTCGTCGTTCTTGCGTGGGTGAAAGCGCTTCATGGTCACGGACATTCGTTCATCAGGACCCTGAAGTCAAGGCCAGCGACCTCAGTCGCAGGCACAGGCAACAGGTGCCGGACTTGGGGTGAAGAACTTCACGCCGGTCCGGGTTGATCGCCTTTTGGCTTGTGCCCATTTAAGCCCACACGTACGCCGGCCAGCACAATGCAGCCATGGACAACAAGACCCCAGCGAACGCCTGTCACCGTTGTGGAGCCACCGCCTACAGACCGGTGATCGCGCGCGACGCCAGCGGTGCCATGACGCCCAGCGGGGCCTACCGCTGCGTTCAGTGCAAGCTGGAGTTCACCTCCATCGATCAGTGGCGCCTCTCAGGGCCTGCGAATTCGGCTTCGTCATGGACTCAGGACCGATCCGCCGCCTGATCGGCCCGCACCACATGCCGCAGAGCGCCGTGCAAGGCAAGCACCGGATGTGAATCACGACCACACACCACGGCTACTGCGCTGCATCAGTTGATCGAGGGTGAAGACAGAGCGTTACTTGCTCCGTGCCGCTGTTGGCACCGGAGCAACTCATGAAACGCAAACCGTCCCCCTCTTCCAAATCTTCCTCGGCCAAGCCGGCCCGCGCCGCTTCTGGCGCTCGTACCAAGGCAGCCGCCGCCACCAAGCCCGCGGCCAAAAGGGCCAAGCCTGCTCTCGCTCAGGCTCCTGAAGTCACCACCACCAAACAGTCCCAGCTGATCACCCTGCTGCGCAGTGAGGCCGGTGTCAGCATGGAGCAGATGATGGCGCTCACGGGCTGGCAGTCCCACACCGTGCGCGGCATGCTCAGCGGCTCGCTGCGCAAGCGCCTGGGTCTGGATGTGCAATGCCAGCGGGTCGATGGTGTTCATCTCTACCGGATCGTGGAGGCGGCGGCAGCATGAGCGTGGTGGAGCAGATCCTTCAGGCTGACCGGGCCACGCTGGTCGAGCGCTGGCAGTCCCTGTTCGATCGGGAGCCGCCGGCCCATGTACAGGTGAACCTGATCCGCCGGGTCCTCTCCTGGCATGCGCAGGACCAGATGCTGGACAACGACTGGTGTGGTCCCAAGGGTGCGGCGCGCCTGAAGCGTGTGCTGCGCCAGGGCTTTGCCACCACGGCCAGACCTACAAGAGCCTGAGTACGGTGACCAAGGCCATCACCGGCACACATAGGTCCGGGCCGGTGTTCTTCTGGCAAGCACGAGGCGTTGAAGCCACATGAAAAGCCTCACCGCAAAAAAGCGGCGTCAGAGAATGGCCCGCGGCAAAGGCCATAAAAGCCGCTGTCATAGAAACCACAGAGAAAAAGCCACCGCCCGAAACCCCGCGAAAACACTGGACCCAGAAAGACAAAAGGCTCCCACTTGCGTGGGAGCCTTGTCTTACTGGCGGAGTGAGAGGGATTCGAACCCTCGATGAGGCTCTACACCCCATACTCCCTTAGCAGGGGAGCACCTTCGGCCACTCGGTCATCACTCCAGAGCCGCGTATTATGCCTCAAGTCGTCCCCGTTTCCGGTGCGGCCATAGGCTTGCGGCCTCACTTCGAAATCGTGTCGGCCGTCTGGTCCAGATCGAACTCGCGGTGCAGTGCGCGCACAGCCAGTTCCATGTACTTCTCGTCGATCACCACCGAGGTCTTGATTTCCGACGTCGAGATCATCTGGATGTTGATGCCTTCGTCGCTCAGGCACTTGAACATGCGGCTGGCCACGCCCACGTGGCTGCGCATGCCGATGCCGACGATGGACACCTTGCAGATGCGGTTGTCGCCCACCACGTCGGCTGCTCCCAGCGCCGGCAGCACCTGGCCCTTGAGCAGGTCCAACGTCTTCTGGAAATCGTTGCGGTGGACGGTGAAGCTGAAGTCGGTCTTGCCGTCCTTGGACAGGTTCTGGATGATCACGTCCACCTCGACGTTGGCCTCGGCCACGGCACCCAGGATCTGATAGGCAATGCCCGGCTTGTCGGGCACGCCCAGCACGGAAACCTTCGCTTCGTCGCGGTTGAAGGCAATGCCGGAAACAACGGCTCGTTCCATATCTTCGTCTTCCTCAAAAGTGATCAGGGTGCCAGAGCTGGCTTCTTCGTTCAGGTCGATGTCCCAGGGGGTGAAGCTGGAGAGCACGCGCAGCGGCACCTTGTACTTGCCGGCGAATTCCACCGAGCGGATCTGCAGCACCTTCGAGCCCATGCTGGCCATTTCCAGCATTTCCTCAAAGCTCACGCGCTCCAGGCGCTTGGCTTCAGGCACCACGCGCGGGTCGGTCGTGTAGACGCCGTCCACGTCGGTGTAGATCAGGCATTCGGCCGCCTTCATTGCCGCCGCCACCGCCACGGCCGAAGTGTCACTGCCTCCACGGCCGAGCGTCGTGATATTGCCATCGGGGTCCACGCCCTGGAAGCCCGTCACGATCACCACCTTGCCGGCGGCCAGGTCGGCGCGCACGCGGGCATCGTCGATCGACTCGATGCGGGCCTTGGTGTAAGCGTCGTTGGTCTTGATCGGCACCTGCCAGCCCGCGTAGCTGACGGCGTCGATGCCTTCGGCCTGCAGCGCGATGGCCAGCAGCGCGGAAGAAGCCTGCTCGCCGGTGGCGGCCAGCATGTCCAGCTCACGGCCGTAGGACTTGCCCTGTTGGGCGGGTTGCAGCTCCTTGGCCAAGGCCAGCAGGCGGTTGGTTTCACCGCTCATGGCGCTGGGCACCACCACCATCTGGTGACCGGCCTTGTGCCACTTGGCGACACGCCGGGCCACGTTGCGAATGCGCTCGGTGGACCCCATGGAGGTGCCGCCGTACTTGTGAACAATCAAAGCCATCGGGTTGGATCGGGAAGAGGATCGTTGGAATGACCACGCGGCCGTCGGTCGCGCTGGGCCGGTCGCCGGAACCGGCCGGGCCCCGCCGGATGCGCCCGGCAAAGCCTTGGAATTATATCGGCGCAGTCCCGCCCGCCCGGTCGAACGCCAGGTGTCCGCCGCTCCGGCTCAAGGTTCCGTCGGCCACCTTGAGCTTGATGCGGTGACCCCGCGTGCGGCAGGCGGCCACCTGGTCCAGCACCTGCTCCATCTGGGCCGTGGTGGGTGCCACCCCCCACCCCACCCGCAGCCAATGGCGCAAAACATTGGCCTGGCGCTCACGGCCGAGGACCTGCAACGCGGTGATGGACGGAGGCTCGCCCACGGAAACCAGATCGATGCGCGCCAGGTCGTCCAGCAGGCCCTGGGCCTCCGCCGCATGGCGCGCGCTGCGTGCCAGCATGGGCCGGAACCCTGGGAAGCAGGCGTCCCAGGCGGGCATCAAGGCCTGGCGGATCCGGTTGCGCGTGTAGCGGGTGTCGGCGTTGCTGGGATCGTCGGCAAAGAGCACCCCGCGGGCCTCGACCCAGGCGCGCAGAGCGCTGGCAGGAACCTCCAACAACGGACGGGCGAAGTGCATGCCGTGCCGTTCGAAGCGACCGGGCATGGCGGCCAGCCCGGGCAAGCCGGCGCCGCGGCTGAGCGCCAGCATCAGGGTTTCGGCCTGGTCATCGGCGTGGTGGGCCAGCAGCACCACACCCACTCTCGATGCTCTGGCCAGATCGGCCAGTGCGCGGTAACGCTGGACGCGCGCGGCATCTTCCGGGCTCTGCCCCCTCGCTGGCATGGCTCGCACGTGGGCCACATGCAAGGGCACGTCCAGTCCGGCGCAAGTGGTTCGCGCGGTGACCTCAAAGGCATCCGCCGCGGACTGGAGTCCGTGGTGCACATGCAAGGCCACCACCTGCCCAGGCCAGAGGGCACGAGCCTCCAGCAACAACGCGGTGGAATCGGCGCCTGCGCTGTAAGCCACCGCCAGCCTGGTCCAGTTGTCCGGAACCCCTTGCGCAGACCAGCGCAACAGCGCCGGCCCGCAGGGGTTGGACGACGCCGTCACGAAGCGCCTCAGCGCTTGGCGCTGTCGGCCTTGGTGTCGGTAAAGCGGCCGTAGCTGTCCAGGCGTGTGTGCCGACGCTCCAGCAGCTCTTTGACCTTGAGATCGGCCACTTGCCGCCAGGCGTCGTTGAGGGCGCGCTTGAGGAACGCGGCCATCTGTGCAGGGTCGCGGTGCGCGCCACCCACCGGCTCGTTGACGATCTTGTCGACCAGACCCAGGGCCTTGAGGCGGTGGGCGGTGATGCCCAGTGCTTCGGCCGCGTCACTGGCGCGGTCGCTGGTTTTCCACAAGATGGAGGCACACCCTTCGGGCGAAATCACCGAGTACACCGAGTACTGGAGCATCAGCACCTGGTCGGCCACCGAAATGGCCAGCGCACCACCCGAGCCACCTTCACCGATGATGGTGGAGATGATCGGCACCTCCAGCTGCGCCATCTCGAAGATGTTGCGACCAATGGCCTCCGACTGGCCGCGCTCTTCGGCGTCGATGCCGGGGTAGGCACCGGGCGTGTCCACGAAAGTGAATACCGGGAGCTTGAACTTCTCGGCCAGCTTCATCAGGCGCAGGGCCTTTCTGTAACCCTCGGGCTTGGTCATGCCAAAGTTGCGCAGGCCGCGCTCCTTGGTGTCCCGCCCCTTCTGATGTCCGATCACCATGCAGGGCTGCCCGTTGAAACGGGCCAGGCCGCCGACGATGGACAGGTCGTCCGAGAAATGACGGTCGCCATGCAGCTCCTGGAAGTGCGTGAAGATTTCGTTCACGTAGTCCAGCGTGTACGGCCGGTCCTGATGGCGCGCGATCTTGGTGATCTGCCAGGGCGTCAGGGTGCTGTAGATGTCCTTTGTGAGCTGCAGGCTCTTGCCCGACAGCTGCTCGATCTCGGCGGAAATGTCGACCGCGGATTCGGTCTGGACATAGCGCAGTTCTTCGATCTTGCTTTCGAGTTCGGCAATGGGCTGCTCGAAGTCGAGGAAGTTTCTTTTGGCCAAGGTATGACTCCTTTGGTCTTTGTGTGAACGACGTCCGGAAACAGGAAAGCCCCGAGGGGCTCAGTAGCTGACCGGCAGCGGGTCCAGCGAGCGCCAAATATACCAAGTGGCGACGCTGCAGTAAGGTGCCCAGGAGGCGGCCACCTCGCGGATCTCGCTGCGGCTCACCGGCTCACCGGAAAAGTAGGCACGGCTGATTCCGTTCTGCAGGCCGAGGTCATCCAGCGGCAGCACGTTCGGACGCATCAGATGAAAAATGAGGAACATCTCGGCGGTCCAGCGGCCGATGCCGCGAATGGCCACCAGCTCGGCAATGATGGCCTCGTCGTCCATCTCTGCCCACTTCGCCACGTGCACCTGGTCGTTGGCAAAGTGCAGCGCCAGGTCGACCAGGTATTCGACCTTGCGCGCCGACAGACCGGCCGCCCGCATGTCGTCCACCTTGAGCTTGAGCACGTAGGCGGGCGTCATCTTGCGAGGCAGCTTTTCAAAACGGTCCCACACGGACTGCGCTGCCTTGACCGAAATCTGCTGCCCCACGATGCTGCGGGCCAGCGTGATGAACGCATCGCCGCGCGACTGCAGGCTGGCACCTGGATGCTGCGGAATGAGCTTTTTCATCACCCGATCGCGCTTCATCAGATGGCGACAGGCCTCCTGCCAGTACAGCGGGGCATCCGGCCCGACTTCGGGCAAGTGCGAGGTCACCATCAGGCACGCTCCCAGGTGGTGCCGGCCGGTCCATCCTTGAGCACGATGCCTTGGGCCAGCAGAGACTGCCGGATGCGGTCGGCCTCGGCAAAGTTCCTCGCGGCCTTGGCCGCGGCGCGGGCTCCGATCTGCTCGGCGATGGCGGCCTCGTCCAGTCCCCCTGCGGCACCACCAGCCTGCAAATAGCTCTGCGGATCCTGCTGCAGCAGCCCCAAGACACCCCCCAGCGCCTGGAGCAGCCCGGCCGACGCCGGATCGCGCGTGCGATTCACTTCGCTGGCCAGATCGAACAGCACGGCCACCGCCTCGGGCGTGCCGAAGTCTTCGTCCATGGCCGCCTTGAAGCGGGCTGCGAACGGGTGACTCCAGTCGATGCTTGCCGGAGCCTTCGCCTCGACTGCAGCCAGCGCGGTGTACAGACGCTTGAGCGCCGCCCGTGCGTCGTCGAGATGGGCGTCGCTGTAGTTGAGCGCGCTGCGGTAGTGGGCCCGCAGCACAAAGAAGCGCACCGTCTCGGCGTCGTACTTCTCCAGCACCTCGCGGATAGTGAAGAAATTGCCCAGGCTCTTGGACATCTTCTCGTTGTCCACGCGCACGAAGCCGTTGTGCATCCAGAAGCGCGCCAGCGGTTTTCCGGTGGCGCCCTCGCTCTGGGCAATCTCGTTCTCATGGTGCGGGAACTGCAGATCGGCACCGCCGCCATGGATATCAAAGCTCTCGCCCAGCGTCTCGCAGCTCATGGCCGAGCATTCGATGTGCCAGCCCGGCCGACCTTTGCCATAGGCACTGTCCCATTGGGCTTCGGCGGGCTCGTCGACCTTCGCCGATTTCCACAGCACGAAGTCCAGTGGATCCTGCTTGCCGTCGTCCACCGCCACACGCTCGCCAGCGCGCAGGTCGTCGAGCGACTTGCCCGACAGCTTGCCGTAGCCCGGAAACTTGCGCACCGCATAGTTCACATCGCCATTGAGGCTGCGGTAGGCCAGCCCCTTGCCTTCGAGCTGGCGCACGATGGTCAGCATCTGCGGCACGTAGTCGGTGGCGCGCGGCTCGTGGTCGGGTCGCTCGATACCGAGCGCGTCGGCGTCCTGGTGCAGCGCCTCGATCATGCGGTCCGTGAGCTGCTTGATGGTCTCGCCGTTCTTCACCGCGCGGGCAATGATCTTGTCTTCGATGTCCGTCACGTTGCGCACGTATGTGACGCGATAACCGCTGGCCTTGAGCCAGCGCTGCACCACATCGAAGGCCAGCATGGAGCGCGCATGCCCGAGATGACACAGGTCGTAGACCGTCATTCCACAGACGTACATGCGCACATGCCCGGGCTCGAGTGGCAGGAACGGCTCGACGCCGCGCGAGAGGGTGTTGAAGATTCTCAAGGACATGGAAGGCCAGCCGAAAGGTCCGACCGGCGCACGCCTGCAGACAGGGTACCGCTCGACCTGGGGCGTCGACAGGATTCAGGGACAACGAAGCGCGAGAACAGCGGGCATCACACCCCCGTCGCATGCACACCGAACTGCAGGGCCCGGCGGGTACCCTCAGATACAATGCGTCAGTATATCCAGCCCACTGCGGAACCGGCGTTTTCGATGCCCGCACACAGGAGCGCTATAGTATTCGCGGACCGGTCCGGGCCGGCCTTCGGTTCGCTGTTGTCGCCATCTGAGGTCACATGATCCACCCCATGCACTTTCCCTCTGCCCAGACCGTCTCCCTCCGCAGTTCCGGTACCCGGCGAACCTTCGCTCCGCTGCGCCTGATGGCTCTGTGCGTGGCGGTTTCCGCAGCCCTCGCGGCGCCGCTGGCCCAAGCACAGGGCGACGACTACGCGGAGGTCAATCGCCTCTTGCGAGCAGGGCAGCTCCCTGAGGCCATGGCCAAGGCCGATCAGTATCTTGCAGGCAAGCCCCGGGATCCCCAGATGCGCTTCCTCAAAGGCGTGATCCAAACCGAAAGCGGCAAACAGGCCGATGCCGTCGCCACGTTCCAGAAGCTGACCGAAGAGTTCCCCGAGCTGCCCGAACCCTACAACAACCTCGCGGTCCTGTACGCCGGGCAGAGCCAGTTCGACAAGGCGCGGGCAGCCCTCGAGATGGCGATCCGGACCAACCCCAGCTACGCCACTGCGCACGAAAACCTTGGGGACGTCTACGCCAAGCTGGCCAGCCAGGCGTACAGCAAGGCGCTTCAGCTGGATGCGGGCAATGCCGGAGTGGCTCCCAAGCTGAGCCTGATTCGCAACCTTTTTGCAGCCGACACCAAGGGGGCCAAACCCGCGGCAGCCCCTGCACCGGCCACGGCCCCCGTGGCTGCGGCGAAGCCCGCCGCGCCGGCACCGGCAGCAACGGCTGCCCAGGCGCCCGCGGCCCCGGTGAATAGCGAGGGTGATGTGGAAGCGGCTGTCGCGGCCTGGGCCAAGGCCTGGTCCAGCAAGAACATGTCGGGTTATCTGGGGGCCTACGCCGGCAGTTTCACGCCTCCCGGAGGGCAGAGCCGCAGCGAGTGGGAGGCTGATCGCAAGGCACGCATCATGCCGCGCAACCGCATCGACGTGGACATCAGCGAGCTCTCCGTTTCGGTCAACGGTGACCGTGCTTCGGCCAAGTTCCGCCAAGCCTATTCGTCCGATTCGCTGAGCGTGACCAGCCGCAAGACCCTGGACCTGGTCAAGAGCGGAAACCGCTGGCTGATCGTGCGCGAATCCACGGGATCCTGATGGCGGGTCGGCGGTTTTTCCAACGGGGTCACGCCAGCGTCCCAGCCGCCTCCCTGCGCCCCCCTGGCTCTGGGGGCCTGCCCCGGTGGCTCCTTGGGGCCTTGGCCCTCTCCGCATTGTCGGGCGCGCTCATTGCCCTCCTGCCCCAGGACTCTCGAGACACTCTCTTCTCCTTATCGGCCGGATCAGCTTCCCCGGGCAACGCAACGGAGGCGGGCTCATCACTGATGAATGTCGCCGTGGCCCGGGTGCAGCAGGCGTCCGAGCTCATCCGATCGGCCAGGAGCCCCTCAGGCCTGCAGCCACAGCCGCTGTCCGACGAGGCCATGTCCCACGTTGCCCCACTGCTAGGCCGAGCAGAGGCCAGGCTGATCGGCATCTACCGACTCATCAGCCAAGGCCAGCACCGTGAGGCGCTGTCGCAGGTGGAGCGCCTGGTCCACGATCATCCCAATTTCCACCTCGCGCACCTCGTGCACGGCGACCTGTTGAGCCTGCAGGTTCGGCCGGTCCGCCAGCTGGGCGATGTGCCCGACACCGCCGCCACGGCGGCGGCCCAGCAGCTCGCTGTTCTGCGCGACGAGTCCCGCCGACGCCTGCGGGCGTTGACTGAACGCCCCCCCGAGGGAGCCATTCCGTCCCAGTTCCTGAGCTTGGCCTCTCAGAGCAGGCACGCGATTGCCGTGGACGCCTCCCGGTCGCGCCTGTACCTGTTCGAAAACCTGACACCCGCTGGCAACGCTGGCGGTTTGCTCGCCGCCCCGCCCAAGCTCAAACTTCTGGGAGATTTCTACATCTCGGTCGGCTTGTCGGGTATCGAAAAAGAGGTGGAAGGCGACAAGCGCACCCCTCTGGGCGTGTACTACATCACGAGCACCCTGCATCCCGAGAGCCTGCCCGACCTCTATGGCGTCGGCGCGCTGCCCATCAACTACCCGAACCCGCTGGACATGCAGCGTGGCAAGACGGGCAGTGGCATCTGGCTTCACGGCACGCCCAGCGAGCAGTTCGTCCGGGCACCGCAAGCCTCGGACGGTTGCGTGGTACTTTCCAACCCGGATCTCGAGCGCCTGCTGTCCACCGTTCAGATCCGCACCACACCGGTGGTGATCGCACCAGAACTCCAATGGGTGGCACCCGAGGCACTCGACGGAGAACGGCGCACCTTCGAGGCCGCGTTGGCCTCCTGGCAAGCGGCCAAGAGCACCGGACAGAACGACCGCCTGATTGCGTTCTACTCGAGCAAGCTGCGCGCCGATGGCGGACCGGACTCTGTGAAAAGCGCGAGGGCGGTCGATATCAAGGACGTGTCCGTATTGCGCTGGAAGGATCAGCAGGACACGATGGTGGTCACCTTCGGGGAGGTGCCCCAAGGCCAAAGCCGAGGAGTGACCCGGCGCCAGTACTGGTCTCTTGAGGGCGACCAATGGAAGATTTTTCACGAGGGAACACCCTGATGCCGTCTGAGTTCGATCACACCTCTTCGTGCCGCCGGACCATGGTGCGCGCCCTTGCAGTAGCCGGACTGGCGGCATGCAGCTTAGGCGCGCTGCCGATGTCCGACGCCGTGGCAGCGGGCGCGCCGAACCCCAAGGTCCGCCTGAGCACCTCGGCCGGCGACATCGTTCTGGAGCTCTACCCGGACAAGGCGCCCAAGACGGTCGAGAACTTCCTTCAATACGTCCGTGACAAGCACTACGACGGCACGGTGTTTCACCGCGTGATCGACAACTTCATGGTTCAGGGCGGCGGATACGACGCCAAGTACCGGGAGAAACCGACCCGCGCGCCGGTCGCACACGAGGGTCAGGCGGCGCTGGAACGGGGTGGCCCGCGCAACGTGGTGGGCACGGTCGCCATGGCGCGCACCAATGACCCGCACTCCGCGACCGCCCAGTTTTTCATCAACGTCAAGGACAACGCATTTCTGGACCCGACCCCCATCCCGCCAGGGGATCCGGTGCCGCGTTTCGAATATGGCGGCCGTGTCTATGAAAATGTGCCCCGCGCCAACCTGCTGGCCGCGGGGCAGCTGTTCGGCTACACCGTGTTCGGCAAGGTGATTGCCGGCATGGAAGTGGTCAACAAGATCAAGGCCACACCCACAGGTGCCGGCGGCCCCTTCCCGACGGACGTTCCCAAAACGCCCGTCACCATCCTCAAAGCCACTCTGGAGAACTGAACATGGCCAACCCCCAGGTCGAACTGCACATCGCGGGCCTCGGCGTCATCACGCTCGAACTCGATGCCGAGAAAGCCCCCCTGACGACCGCCAACTTCCTGGCCTATGTCAACAAGGGCCACTACAACAACACCGTGTTCCACCGCGTGATCCCCGGCTTCATGGTGCAGGGAGGCGGTTTCGAGCCCGGCATGAACCAGAAAGCCACCGACGCGCCGATCCAGAACGAAGCCAACAACGGCCTGCGCAACGAGATCTACACCGTGGCCATGGCGCGCACCAGCGACCCGCACTCGGCCAGCGCCCAGTTCTTCATCAACGTGGCCAACAACGCCTTCCTCAACCACACCGCTCCGAGCGCCCAGGGTTGGGGCTATGCGGTGTTCGGCAAGGTGGTGTCGGGGTCCGACGTGGTGAAGAAGATCGAAGCCACGCCCACCGGCCGCCGTGGCTTCCACGACGACGTGCCCAAACAGGACGTGGTGATCGAAAAGGCGGTCGCGCTCTGAAGCTCAGGGTCCGCCCCTGACCCATGACGAACCCGTCGTTCGACCGCCTGGCCGAGTTGCGCGCTTCCGCGCATTGGCAGGCGGTCGATTTCATTTCGGACCTCCATCTGCACCCCGGGGAGCCACAGACGTTGGAGGCGTGGCAACGCTACCTGGAGCGCCGCCCCTCGGAGCGGGCCGATGCGCTGATCATCCTTGGCGACCTGTTTGAAGTGTGGGTCGGAGACGATGCGCTGGAGAACCCAGACTCTTTCGGTTCCCTGTGTGCCCGGCAACTGCACCAGCACAGCATCGACACGCCGGTGTTCTTCATGTGTGGCAACCGGGATTTCCTTATTGGCCCTTCTGCTCTGAGAGCCTGCGGCATGCAGGGTCTGGACGACCCGACGGTGCTGGAATTCGCCGGAAAGCGCTGGCTGCTCAGCCACGGCGACGCGCTGTGCCTGGACGACACCGACTACCTGGCTTTTCGCGCCATGGTCCGCTCTGCAGAATGGCAGCGCAGCTTCCTGGCCCAACCGCTCGCGCAGCGGGAAGCCGTGGCGCGCGACCTGCGCGAACGCAGCGAAGCCCGCAAGAAGAGCCTGGCGCACGACCCTGCACTATGGGCGGACGTGGACGCAGAAGAAGCGCGCCGCTGGCTTCGGGCCGCCGATGCCGAAACGCTGATCCACGGACACACCCACCGGCCCGCGACACACGACCTGGGAGACGGCCTCCGGCGTGTGGTGCTCAGCGACTGGGACGCGGCAGCCGATCCCGCCCGGCTGGACATCCTGCGGCTGGACCGCAGCGGTTTCTCCCACCTGCGCCCGTGATTCAGACGCTGCAGCGCTGGCTCCCGCGCCGCTGGCGGGCGGAGCCCCCTGTCCCGGCCGGGCTTTGGGCGACCATTCTGAATTCCCATCCCTTTCTGGCCGAACTCTCGGGGCCGGATCGGAACCACCTGCGCCAGCTCAGCGGCCACTTTCTTATGGAAAAGGAGTTTCACGGCGCCCATGGACTCGTCATCACCGACGCCATGGCGCTGGCGATCGCTGCCCAGGCGTGCATACCCCTGCTGCACATCCGACCGCCCTCCGGGCGTCTGGCATCCCATCCGCTGGACGCCCTGGCCTGGTACGACGATTTCGTCGGCATCGTGGTGCAGCCGGGAGCTGCACTGGCGCGCCGCCGCGTGGCAGACGCCAGCGGGGTGGTCCACCACTACGATGAGGTGCTCGCCGGCGAGGCCATGGACCGCGGCCCTGTCATGCTGAGCTGGCAGGAGGTTCGCCAGGCACCCGATGCCGCGAGCACCGGCAGCAACGTGGTGATCCACGAGTTCGTGCACAAGATCGACATGCGGGGCATGCACGCCGGCGGCAGTCCCGACGGCGCGCCGGCTCTCGTGGCGGGACTCTGGGGCACCCGCAGCGACGCCCAGGCCCGCGAACACTGGCGCCGCGCCATGACGCAGGCCTACGACCATTTCAGAGAAAGCGTGTCCATGGCGGAGCGCTTCGGTGCCGAACGCCCCTGGCTGGACAGCTACGCGGCCACCGACCCGGCGGAGTTTTTTGCCGTGACCTGCGAGGCGTACTTCGTCAGCCGCGGTCGGTTCGCCCAGGAGTTTCCGGCGCTTCTCCTGCTTTACGACGGCTTCTTCCGCCCGGACACCTGAGCACCCGGACGGTCCGCTCTCATCAACGCCTCAACAGCACCTTCAGCGCCTGCTGCAAGCGTCGCGCAGCCCCCGCGTCAAACGACGCCGCCAGCACCCGGGCCACATCCTGTGGCCAAGTGTCCACAGGAGCGGCCTCGTGACGCCGGGTCAGCATCTGCAACTGCAGAAGCCTGCGCGCCTCTACCTGGTCCGCAGGCGTCGGCACCTCGGCCGCCATCTCCAGGCGCAGCAAGGCCTCGGCCGGCACGGCCGCAGCAGGAGCGGCCCCCAGTGACTGCACCCAGGCACTGCGCGACGCAGCCACCGCACGGCCACCCAGCGCCTGGGCCGGGGGCACAGCCGCCGGGTCACGCTGTTCCCAGGCGGTCAGCAGCTGAGTGAGCACCTCGCCATGCGCCTGCGCCGCCAGCTTGCGCAGCGCCACTTCAGCATGCTCAAGCGCCTGACGCTGTGCACGGAACGCCGCATCGCCCAGCCTGGGCGCCGGCGCACCCCGGTGTTCGCGAGGCGGGCGGGCATCGCCCCAGCCCTCGCGCCCTCCCCTGCCGGCGTCACGGGCGCCGCCGCGGCCATCCCGTCCTGCCGGCCCACGGCGCTCGTCCCGTGCCACGGGCTCTGCCTTTTTCATGCCCGGCCGGTCATCACCCCGCATGGCCACGAGCTTGCGGGCGGGCGCAGCCGCCGGTGCAGGCGCAGCAGCGGTTGGCGCGTTGGCCTCGGCCGGCGCTTCACCCTCCGCCGCTCCATCCAGAGGCGCGGCTTGGGGAGCGTCCTGCGCAGGGGTTTCGCCCCGCATCGCCTGTTCCAGTGCCAGCTGTGCCGCCCGGATCTGCTGAGCATCGCCGCTGGCGCTGGCCGCATCAAGCGTACGCGCCGCATCAAGCACGCGCTGGTCGTGCGCATTCAGGGTGGCCACAGTGCGCTCCCGCTCGGAGCTCTTGCGCTGGAACGCGGCGTCGATCGGCTGGCGGAACGCCTCCCAGAGCTTCTGTTCCTGCTTCCTTTCAAGCGGCACCGCGTGCGCTTCGGCCTGCCAGCGCTGCTGCAGGGCCTTCACCGCATCGATGCGCAACTGCGGCGCCTCGCCGAGCGCCACCGCTTCGTCGATCATGGCGCGGCGACGCGCCACACTCTCCGCCTGGGCGGCTTCCAGCTCGACGTGGGCGGCGTGCATGGCCTCCTTCCAGAGCGGCTGCATCTCGGCGAATGCTTTTTCGCTGAGATGTCCGGCCTCGCGCCAACGCTCGGAAAAGGCGTGCAGATCGCGGATTTGGCTTTTCCAGTCGGCTTGGCCGGCATGGGCCACGGTCCAGGCCTTGACCTCCTCGATGATGGCCAGCCGCTGGGCCCGGTGGGCCTCCGCCTGCTGACGCACCTGGGTCAGCCACACCTCGACCTCCTTGTGCGCCAGAGTGCAAGCCTCATCGAAACGTTTCCAGAGCGCGTGGTTGGCCTGCCCGCCCTGGTCGGTCGTCTTCCACTGTTCCCGCAGGCCGCGCAGGGTTTCCTGCATCTTGCGACCGCCCAGACGCTGCCCTTCCGGCGCAGCCAGCAGGGCTTCGGCTTTGCGGACCAGTTCCTCACGCTGCTGGTCGGCGCGCCAGCGTTGCCAGTCTTCCAGTTCGCCAGCCTGGGCCAAGATCGCATTCGCCTTGCCTTCGAGCTCGGCGCCCACCAACCGGCTTGACGATCGCAACAGGGCCCGGACATCCGCCGCCGCCTTGGGGGTGGCTTTGCCGTGTCCCTGCGCCAGCTCGCGTTCGAGCGTTTCCAGCGCCTTCTGCAGATCCGCCCTGGCCCGGGCACGCCGCTCGGTCGCCTGCGCATCTGTCTTGTCAACTTCAGGCGGCGCTTCGACGCCCCGCGCCTGCCGCAGTTCATCGGCCCAAACCGGCACGGCCGGCAATGGCGCCTGCGGGTCCGCATCCGCAGCCACCGCTTGAGCCAGCGCGGCTTCAAAGGCATCCCAGACCAGCTGCAGCTGCTGCCGTGACGCCTCCAGCATGGGAGGGAACCGGACTTCGACGCTGGGCCACTGCGGGTCGTCGGCCAGCCCGCTGGCCTGCGCCTGCCACTGCTGGACATCCGCCCGCAGCCCCTCGACACCCGCCTGGGCTTCTTTCCACGACTTGGTCGAGAGAATTTCGATGCGCTGTGCCATCAACACCGCTGACTCGCGCTCGACCTGCACCCGGTGCTGCAGGTCTTCGATGGCCTTGACGCGTTCGGCCAGCGCCGCCTTGAGCCCGGCGAGCGGTTCGCGCGACAGCGGCGCCCCGGCCCTGGCCGCATCGCGCTGCCAGGCCATGGCATCGGCCAGGTTGAGCCGCGACTGCGCAATGAGCGCCTGGGCCTTCTGGGCCCATTCCACGCCGATGTGCTCCTGGGCCTTTTGGCGCTTGAGTTCGTCCAGCTTTTCCTTCAGGGGTTTGGCTGCACCGCGGTCCCGCTGGGAGAGTTCCTTGAACACCTCGTTCATGGCGTCCCAGGCGGGCTCGGTCTGCAACCAGGCGCGCACCCGGGCAGCCCTCTCTCCGCTGGTGGGCGCGGAGAACGCACCTCCCGTCAACGCATCAAGAGGATGGGCCGACGGAGTCGAGGCCGCCGCGCCCCCACCGGCCGGCGTTGCGGCGGGATCGGACGAGGGAGACTGGGGCGCGCTCTTGCGCAAGGAAAACAGCGACATAGTGATAAGTACAGCAATATGAAACGCCCACGCCAATGGCGATGGACCGCACCCGCTATTGTCGCCCGGGATGTCCCGTTACCGACTTGGCATGCCGGCCCCCAAAAAAGAAACCCCGGCAGGAGAACCTGCCGGGGTTGACGGCGGGCAAATTGCACTTGCCGTCGGGGTTGGCAGGCAGGGAGATGAATGTCCCTGACGCCTGGAAGCAAGAGATTGCTTCCGTTGTGAGCCGACTGGCAGCTGAACTGCCTGATCGGCTGGTTGCCGGTCATCAGACCGACGCCCTAAGGTTACGCCGTCGTGGTCTCGATTTCAAGCGCTCAGACGCACTGTTACCCCTGCGCCCGCAACTGTCCGACTGGCGGTAGCCGCCCGGCTGCAACCAGACGCAACCGCGTGCACATCCGACCAGCGGTACCTCAAACACAGACAGACGGCAGCCTGCACAGCTGCTGGACCCGCCGCTAGGAACTTGCAACCAAGGACTCTCCATCATCTTTTTTATAACAAAATATTGTTTTAAACGACGTTTAAAACATTGACTGGAAATTAACACCCCCCTACCATTCGCCGGTTTCCCGTTCCGGGTAAACCCTCACGACGCCGGCACCACCTACCTCCAGGGTGTCCGCGAAGCCGCCATTGATGGCGCCCCCCTCACCGCTGCTGCAGACCTTGTGGTCGGCGCAGCCCTGCAAGGAGCGACAACATGACAACGCTTTCCGTTACCGAGACACAGAACAACAGCAGCGCTTCGACTGCCACGTCTCCTCTGTTCATTGCACTTTCCGGCGCCTACAGAGGCTTCGCCGCGCTCACCCGAAACGGCATGGCGCTGCTCGGCGCCGGCTTTGCGGCTCTGGTCGTTGGGCTCGCGGTGCAAAGCGAGCTGCGCACGGATCTGGAGCAACAGCTCCTGAACTGGCTGCAGGAGCGTCAGGATTCGGTCGAGGTGGCGGACACCGCCTCCCCCCTGGCCGAAGACAGCGACGACCGCCTTGCCGTGGCCTCGCCACCGCTGCTGCCCAAACAACAGGCCGCTGTGACCCAGTGGCTCAGCCGCAAATACCGGGTGGCGCCCGAACCTCTGGGCGCCCTGGTGGCAGAAGCATTTGCCGTCGGCGCCAAGGTGCGCCTCGACCCCACCCTTATCCTGGCGGTGATGGCCATCGAGTCGCGTTTCAACCCCTATGCACAGAGCCCCGTTGGCGCGCAGGGCCTGATGCAGGTGCTGACCCGTGTGCACACCGACAAGTACGACGACTACGGCGGCACCATGGCGGCCTTCGACCCAATGACCAATCTGCGTGTGGGCGTCAAAGTGCTTCAGGACTGCATCAAGCAGGCCGGATCCGTCGAAGGGGGGCTGCGGCTCTATGTGGGCGCCGTGACCAGCGATGGCAGCGGATACATCAACAAGGTCATGGCCGAGCACCTCCGCATCCAGAGCGTGGCGCTGGGCAAGCCGATGCCGACTTCGTTCCCGATTTTCACTGCCGCTCCCGCGCCCGTTGAGCCGGAACCCATCGGATCGACGCAGACCGGACTGCTGGACTCGCCGCCGGAAGCCAGCCCGAGCAGCCAGCCGGTGGAGTCCTCAGCCGACGCCGGACTCACCAACTCCTGAAGGCCAACCGAGCAGCCCCCAAGTGCGAGCGAGCACATCGTCGCTCGGATAAACTAGCGGGGTGCGCAACTGGCGATAGGCGCGCGGCAGCGTCCTGCCGTCCGCGCTGACGTGGCCCCCCGCTCCCCGCGAGCGGGACAACCACTGGGAAGCGCGCCGCCCGTCCGCCGGGTGTTCAGCCGTTCGCCTGGGCAGTCCCTGCCGTTCCACCGGAATGCGTGGGGTCCCTTTCTCCAGAGTCCACCCCGAGACCGTCCCGAGACTGCCAAACCATGTACGACCGCAACATCCTCATCGAACAAACCGACCCCGAACTGTTTGCCGCCATCCAGGCCGAGAACGCCCGGCAGGAACACCACATCGAGCTGATCGCCAGCGAGAACTACGCCAGCCCGGCGGTGATGGCCGCCCAAGGCACGCAGCTGACCAACAAGTACGCCGAGGGTTACCCTGGCAAGCGCTACTACGGTGGCTGTGAATATGTGGACGTGGCCGAACAGCTGGCCATCGACCGCGTCAAGCAACTGTTCGGCGCCGACGCCGCCAACGTGCAGGCGCACTGTGGCGCATCGGCCAACGAAGCTGTGTTCCTGGCCTTCTTGAAGCCCGGCGACACCATCATGGGCATGAGCCTGGCCGAAGGCGGCCACCTGACGCATGGCATGCCGCTGAACATGTCCGGCAAGTGGTTCAACGTCGTCTCCTACGGCCTCAACGCCAAGGAAGAGATCGACTACGACGCCATGGAAGCCAAGGCGCGCGAACACAAGCCCAAGCTGATCGTGGCCGGCGCCTCCGCCTACAGCCTGCGCATCGATTTCGAGCGCTTCGCCAAAATCGCCAAGGAAATCGGCGCCATCTTCATGGTCGACATGGCCCACTACGCCGGCCTGATCGCAGCGGGCGTGTACCCCAACCCCGTGCCGTTCGCGGACGTGGTGACCTCCACCACCCACAAGAGCCTGCGCGGCCCGCGCGGCGGCATCATCCTGATGAAAGCCGAGCATGAGAAGGCGATCAACAGCGCCATCTTCCCCGGCCTGCAGGGCGGCCCGCTGATGCACGTCATCGCCGCCAAGGCTGTGGCCTTCAAGGAGGCGCTGCAACCCGAGTTCAAGGCCTACCAGCAACAGGTGGTGAAGAACGCCCAGATCGTGGCCGAGACGCTGACCCAGCGCGGGCTGCGCATCGTGTCGGGTCGCACCGAAAGCCACGTCATGCTGGTCGACCTGCGCGCCAAGGGCATCACAGGCAAGGAAGCGGAGGCCGTGCTGGGCAGCGCCCACATGACCATCAACAAGAACGCGATCCCCAACGATCCGGAAAAACCGATGGTCACCAGCGGTGTGCGCATCGGCACCCCCGCCATGACCACCCGCGGCTTCAAGGACGAAGAAGCCCGCCTGACTGCCAATCTGATTGCGGACGTGCTGGACAACCCGCGCGACCCGGCGAACATCGAGGCCGTGCGCGCCAAGGTCAACGCCCTGACCGCCCGCTTCCCGGTCTACAAGTGAAGTGTCCCTTCTGCGGCCATCTGGAAACCCAGGTCGTCGAGACCCGGGTTTCCGAAGACGCGGATTTCATTCGCCGCCGCAGGCAGTGCGGCCACTGCGAGAAGCGTTTCACCACCTACGAGCGGCCGGAAGTCAGCTTTCCAGCGGTGGTGAAGAAAGACGGACGGCGCGTGGACTACGTGCCGGACAAACTCCGCGCCTCGTTCACGCTGGCCCTGCGCAAGCGGCCGGTCAGCACCGAACAGGTGGATGCCTCTATCGAGCGCATCGAAGAAAAGCTCCTCAACCTGGGCGCGCGTGAGGTGGCCTCGACCAAACTGGGCGAGATGGTGATGCGCGAGCTTAAAAAGCTCGACAAGGTGGCCTATATACGCTTTGCCAGCGTTTACCGCAGCTTCGAGGACATCGACGAGTTTCGCGCGCTTGTGGACGAGGTTCGCCGGTAACGCCCATCCAGCCACCGGCAACCGCATTCCTCCATTGGAGGGACAAGACACCGGCATGTACCTCATTGGAGGCATGATTCGGTGGCAACACAGGGAAATAATGAGTTCGAACGAATTACTTCGAACTCATCATGCGATTACCTGCCTGTCAAATTCCCCGTCAATTGGGCGGCTACACCCTCATCGAACTGGTCGTGGCAACCGCGTTGCTGGCATTCCTCATCCAGCTGGCAGTTCCGCCCATGAGCAGAATGCTCTCCGATTGGCAACGAGACCACGCCACCCGAGCGATCACCGACCATCTGGCGCTTGCTCGATCCGAAGCTATACGCTGGTCTCAGCGGGTGGTGATGTGCAGCAGCTTGGATGGCCTACGTTGTTCCCCTGGAACCAACAGAGAATGGAAATCAGGCTGGCTCGTCTTTCAGGACCTTGACGGCAATGGTCAATTCAATTCCTCCGACAAACTGGTCGTTGTTTCACACGGTGCCAGCGGCATTCAAAGCATCCGGGGCAATGCGCTGATCCAGCGATTCGTATTCATGCCCACGGGCATGATGGCCTCTGGAATGGGCACGCTGGAGATTGTTCCCCGGACAGGAACAATTCAAAGAATCATCGTCAATCGAATAGGGAGAGTTCGCCTCAGCGTCGGCCTTCAGGCCGCGTGACAAGCCTGCGCTCATTGCTGATACGGCGGGCGACTGCGGATGGACAGCCAGCAACAGCACCAAGCGACCGCTGGAAAAAATGAATGCTTTCTGCCGCTGAGCAGGCCAAATCCGACCGCGCGTCCGGGCGCCGGGAAGACCCTCGAAGGTGGGCGATACATTGCAGCACGGAGCTGCAAATTGAACCACCTGCCCACATCCCATATGCCAGCCAACTCGCACCAGCAAGGATTCACACTGGTGGAACTGGTGGTCACCATTGCGCTGGTCGCGATCCTCACGACCCTGGCCGTTCCCAGTTTCAGCGAGGTGCTGCGCCAGTGGCGTCGCGACAGCGCCACCCGCGAGCTGACGACCAGTCTCCAACTGGCCCGGTCAGAGTCCATCAAGTCCTCGCGCCAGATCGTGGTATGCCCCAGTGCCGACGGAGCATCCTGCGCCGGGGGGACCGAATGGAACACTGGCTGGATCGTGTTCGTCGACGATGGTGCAGGCACGGCCTCCAACGCAGGCAACCAGGCAGTCAATACGAACGAGCGCATCCTCAAGGTGGTGTCCGCCCAATCGGGAGTGGCCTCTATCGAAAGCTCGGACGACGTGGAATGGATGCAGTTCCTTCCGAACGGACTGCTGGGCTCTGATACCACCACCCTCACGGTCACCCCCTCCGGCGCGAATCCCGAAACCAAGGTCGACAAGATCACCGTCTCACGCGTGGGTCGCGTTTCCGTTGTGACCGAGCTTCCATGACCACCAGGGATCCCATGAACATCTTCAAGACCAAGTCCGCCGCCAGCGGCCTCCAACGGGGCGCCAGCATGATCGAAGTGCTGGTGGCCATCCTGCTGGTGTCGGTGGGTCTGCTCGGCATCGCAGGGCTCTCAGGGGCCACCTTCAGCTACAACAAGGTGTCCCAAATGC
Source organism: Hydrogenophaga pseudoflava (assembly GCF_031020795.1). Classification (GTDB taxonomy): domain Bacteria; phylum Pseudomonadota; class Gammaproteobacteria; order Burkholderiales; family Burkholderiaceae_C; genus Hydrogenophaga; species Hydrogenophaga pseudoflava_A. Next base: position 33,081 of record NZ_JAVHJP010000011.1, on the reverse strand, counting down.
GGCTGACCGGCATTGCCTTGGTGAATGATCTGGCAGACCGGGCCCGTGTCAATGTATACGGCTATGACCGTGGCGCCTACGACATCGCGCTGGGTGACGATTTCGAGAGCGCAGCGGTCACCGTGCCCGATGCCAATCTCGATCTGGACCCATCCGTCCCTGCCAACGCGATCACTGCAGCAGATGCACTCGCCGCGGCGGACGTCGACCAGTTCCTGCGAAGCGTGCGCAGTCGCTTGCCGCAGGGGGATGCCGTCGTGATGAGCCGGCCCGGCGCTACCGCGCGAGACCTGGACGTGTGGCTTCTGTGGCAGGAGCCCACCACCGACGCGGGGGACACGCTGTTCGGCGCAGGCCAGGAAAACTGCCCCAGCAGTCTGACGCCTGACGAGCAAGCCTTGTACAACTGCATGTACTTCAAGGTGGGGCTGTGACCATGACCTCCAGAACACGCACTCCCCAGATCAATCGCCGGACCCAGCGGGGTCTGAGCCTGGTTGAACTGATGGTGGCGCTGACCATTGGGCTGTTTCTCCTGGGAGCGGTCGGTATCATCTATGTGAACACGGCCACCACCTCGCGCAGCAGCACACTGGAATCCCAGATGAACGAGGACGCTGCGCTGGCACTTGAGTTGCTGCAACAGCAGATCCGCCTGACCGGCTTTTCAAATGTGGACGCGTCCGGGAACCGGCTGTTCCCCGGACAGGCGGTGCGCGGTTGCGACGGAGGCTTCGACGACAACACTGCGGTATTTCTTGATCCTGCGTCGCCGCCACTCCTGAGCTGCAACGGTGGCGCGGGTCCTGATGCGCTCGCCGTGCGCTACGAGGCGTCGCTGCTCAACAGCCAGACGGTGACCGACGCTGGTGGCGTGCAGCGCCCGGGCAATTGCGCACACGAGGGCATCACTGCCTGGAATGCACAGGCAGAGGGAGCAGCCACTGCCACAGCGATGACCTTGGCCGACAACCGCTATTACATCGCCGACGACGCGGACGGCACGCCGTCGCTGTTCTGCCAGGGGCGCACTGGTACCGGGTTCGGGAATGCCACAGCCCTGATCCCGAACATCGAAGACATGCAAGTCCAGTATGCAGTCACGGCGCTGCCGTCTGTGGGCAACCCCATTCCACATCAAGTGGCCGGTTATGTGACCGCGGACCAGACTGCCAACGGCGCCGAGGTGCTGGGAGACACATCGATCAACTGGTCCCGGGTAGCGGCGGTGCGCGTCTGCCTGCTGGCTCGCAGTGCCCGACCGGTACCGACCGGCGACAACACCCTCGCCGACGTCGGTCGATACATCGATTGCGACGGCGCCGAACAGACGCCAACCGACCGTTTTCTTCGCCGGGCCTATGTGACCACCATCCAGCTGCGCAACATGCGCCCTGGCCTGCCTTCCGACTACGAACTCGGCGGCGATCCATGGCAATACATGTACGACAACTGACGCTAGAGAACCGCACCATGCGCTGCCACACCCACACCAACATGAGCAATGCCGAACGAGGCGTCGTACTGCCCATCGCACTGATCATGCTGGTGATCATCTCGTTCGCTGGCCTGCTGGCTGCGCGCAACTCGGCCACCTTCGAGCAGTTCTCCAACAACATGCGCACGAACCAGGTGGCGCGTGTGTCTGCCGAGGACGCCTTGCGTTATTGCGAACGGGTTGCCCGGGCCAGCGTCGAAGGCAGCGCAGCTTTCGGTACCGACGTGGACCGCGTCGAAGACACCAACGTGATCTCTGCGGACACAGAAGCAGCCATCAGCGGCGGAGTCTGGAACACGCGTTCCAACTGGGCGGCCACAGGGGCCAACCTGATCACCGTGACGCCCCAATACACCGGCAGCGAAGCACAGTCCAACGCACAGATCCGGAATGCCCCCACCTGCATCATCCAGGCCATGGTCAATGACCGTTTCCTGATCACATCACGCGGCCTGTCCAACGATGCTGCAGTGGACGCCAACGGACTGCTCACGGCCGGCTCTGAAGTGTGGCTGCAGTCCATCTTGACGCCCATCGTTCCGACCCTGTGCCCCAACAACGGCGTGTGCTGATGCTGTCCATTGATATCAATAAAGTGCATTCAAGTGAGGTGCCCATGAACTCCCTCGTTACACGCCGTCTTACTCGCCGCCTGTTGTGGTCGGTGACCCTGGGTGCGGTGCTGTTGCCCGCCGGGCAGGCCTGGGCCCAGCCCTCCAGCAGGCCGCTGCTGACCAACCAGTCAGGCGCCAAGCCCAACCTGATGGTGGCGCTGGACAACTCGGGGTCGATGGCGTTCACCTACCACGAGAGCTACAACGTCACCGACAGCAACGAATACCAGCGACGCTACTGCCCGAACCCCTACTCCAGGAGTTCATCGACGACGTCCACCACCTTCAACGCGGGAATCGGTCAGGAAGCGAACACCACCATCGGCCCTCCAACCGTCTACACCTGCTACGAGCGGCTCAGAATCTCGGGCACCTGGGTCACCCAGGCCCGCACGTCCGTGGCCGTGCCGTACACGCCGGATCAGAGCATCCTGAACTGGTCCGCCCAGCGCTCGGCGGACGTGAACCCGATCTACTACAACCCGCGCGTGCGGTACCTGCCCCGGGTCGATGGAAGCGGCACGATCGTGAACCCGCGCGACCCGCTGCTACCGGCCACGGTTCCAGCCGGCGAGCGGGGCTTGACCTACAACGTGGTGTGGATCTCCAACCAGAACACCGTGGACTTCCGGTACACCGTCTATCAGCGGAACGTTGCTCCCAGCGACTACCGCATCTACCACTCAATGTATGCGGACAACGCCGCTTCCCCGCCCGCGGGCAGTGCAGCCACGCGCAATGACCAAGGGCATGTCAACACATTGGCACCTTCGGGATTCACCTCCCGCTACAACCTCCAGTACACGCTGAAGATCCCTCAGCACATCGCCTACACCGCAGCACCCACTGCCGGCCCTGCCACCACCTTCAGTTATGCGTACTGCACCAACGTGGTCACCAACGGACTGGGGCAGGAAACCGGCTGCGCCGCCCGCACCCGGGTCGATGTCAGGCTCGGAGACACCGCCACTTACACCATCCCGACCCCCAACAACCGCACGGACTGCACGGCCAATGTCTGCAACAACGCCCAGGAGGTCGCCAACATCCTGAATTGGTACCGCTGGTACAGCACGCGGCAGTTGGCCACCAGCACCGCTATCGGTCTGGCTCTCGCGGACACCGATGCCAACGGCGCGCTCAACATTCCCTCCAAATTCGACAACGAGCTGCGGATCGGCTATCTGCCTATCAACCAACGGTATGACGGCCCGTTGACGCTTCCGCCGGGTGCCGGCGCTCCGGTCACGCTTTCCCGAGGGGTGCGGCTGCTGAACAGAGGGTCGACGGCCAACACCGAGCTTTTCAACTGGCTCAACACCATGGTGTCCCAAGGGGGAACACCGCTGCACTACGCCGTTGAACGTGCTGCCGGCTACTACAGCATGCAGGCCGGTGTGCTGGAGAACCCTTGGCGGACCGATCCGACCAACGCCAGCAGCCCCGAGATGAGCTGCCGCCGCTCCTTCAACCTGCTGTTCTCCGATGGCGGCTGGACGTCTGGCGCCCCGTGGGGCCCCTCTGCCGCCGGTCCTGACTACGACAACACCAACGGCCCCACGTTCTCCCGGACGCGCGCAGACGGGACCACCGAATCGTTCCGCTACATGTCTGGCGGCATCAACACTGTGGCTGGCCGCTTGCAGTACGTCCCCTTCCCCAGTACGGGCACTGGTGGCCTGGCAGACCTGACGGCGCGCTACTACTGGCACACGGACATGCGCACCGGCCTGGACAACAACATCCAGACCCGCCCAGGGCAACCGACCTTCTGGCAGAACATGACCACCTACACGGTGGGTTATCTGATCCAACCCACCGGGGACGTCACGGGCACCGGACTGAACTTCAACCAGATTGACCAGTACCGAACGAACTACACGCTCAATGGCCCCGGGGGCACCACGGTGTTTCCTTCGTTTCCTGTCGGTGACCTGCTCAGCAGCGGTACGCAGACTCGGGTGGACGACTTCATCCATGCCGGCTACACGGGTGGCGCGCGTTCGTTCAGCGCCAAAACCGCAGACGACGTGAAGTCCATCTTCAACACCATCCTGGCCGAAATCCTCAGTGCATCCGGCAAGGATGCCGGTGTGTCCGTCAACACCGGTGGCGGAGACAACAGCACCTTGGCCGGTCGCCTCAAGTACACGGTGTCTTACCGAACCATGGACAACTCCGGGGACATCCTTGCGAGGGAGCTGGCAGCTGACGGCCGAGAAACGGGAGTGACTGCATGGTCCGCCAATCAATTGATGCCGAGTCCAGCTGACCGCCGTGTGTTCACGATGCACGACCGGAACCAGCCTGTCGATTTCATTGGCTCGTTCAGCGGTCTGAACAGCGATATCCAGACTGCACTGGCCACTGGCCCGGACGCGTCCCGCATCCCGACCAACGCAAACTTCGTCAACTACCTGCGCGGAGACAACTCAGCCCTGGACAGCAACGGGATGCTGTTCCGGCAGCGCGTGTCTCAGGTCGCTGCCATGGTCAACCCGCCTGCCGTATTCATGGGCGATGCCAGGGACTACGCCTACGACCAGGATGGCAGCGGTGGCGTCGACGGGCGCGGCAGCTACGTGGACTTCACGAACCGCAAGCGCGGCTATCCCAAGTCGCTGTTCGTGGCCACCAACGCAGGAACCATGCACGCCTTCTCGGCCACAGCGGGTACCGAGTTGGCAGCAGTTATGCCGCGCCGCAGCCTGCGGCGCATGCTGAACTTCGCTGCCGAACCGTATAACTTTGAGTATGTGCTGGATGGCCCGATCACTGAAAACGACATCTTCGACCGGCGCAAGGCCTTAACAGATGGACTCACCGAAGCCAACGAATGGAGGGCCTGGCGCCACCTGGCCGTCGGCACGGGCGGCCGAGGCGAAAAGCTGGTTTATGCGGTCAACTCCCCGATCAAACCCGGAGTCACACCGAACCGCATACCCGACCGGGAAGACTTCCTGTGGGAGACGGGTCCGGACCTGATCGACAACGCAGACGGCAGTGATGTCACGGTGGGTTACATGTCCAACTCGGCTCGCAGCGGCCAGACCGAGGACCTGTCGGACGCGACCAACGCCCGGCGCGGCCGCTGGATCGTGGCGGTCAACAACGGCCACTACAACGGCGAGCCCAATGGGGAAAAGAACGGGCTGGTCGTGCTGGACGCTGTGACCGGAGAAGTCATCCGGACCATTCCCCTTCCAGACGGTTACCCGGCAGGAGATGGTCTCAGTGGCGTCACTTTGTTGCGCAGCTACGGCACCAACACCCGGGTGGTGGCAGCCTATGCCGGCGACGCCATGGGCCAGCTGTGGAAGTTCAACCTGTCAGGCGATCCCAGTACCTGGCATGTGGAACACAACAGGCCATTGTTCACCGTGCCGGACAACCGCCCGATATACGGCTCCCCGGCCTGGCAGGCGCATGAAGCGGGGGGCTTCATCGTGGTATTTGCCACTGGCATCATGCTGGAGGACGACCACCTGAACGACCTCGGCCAGCAAACCATTTACGGTATCTGGGACCGGCAGACCATCGACGGAACGATGCTCAATGACGAAACGTTCACACCGGTCAGCGCCACCCAACTGGAGGAGCGCACGGTCGTCCAGTCGTCGGAGGCCTCGCGGGCTGGCTTCTTCTATTACGCCATCACCGGCGACGTGATTGACTGGGACACCCAGCGCGGCTGGTACATACACATGACCAATGTCCATCAACGGGACGGGGCTTTGCAGCCTGGAGAAAGGTCCATCGCTGATGTGCAGAACTTCGGGCGCAGCGTGATCATCACCTCCACGGTGCTGCGTCCGCCCCCAGCAGGAGAAATGTGCACCGTGGCCGATCTGCCTGGGAACTACGTGTACATCGTGAACGCTCAGAGCGCTTCTCCGGAACTCAGCCGATCCTTCGACATCGATGGCGACGGTCGCATGGATGCCTGGGACTCGAACGGGGACTCGCGAGTGGACGCCGGATATGCGGTGGCCTATGCACCGCAGGGTGGGTTCACCCGCGGCATTTCCGTCAGCCGCTTCCGCTCTCGCGCCGACGGCACGGCACTGCCCGACGACCCGCAATCGGACACGGGCGATCCCAGTGATCCCCAGGTGACCGAAAGCGTTTCCGACCGGATGGAGAAAGCCGCCGATGAAGCCGCCGGTGAATCGGCACTGAGCCAGTCGGGAGGGGCACCCAAGTGCCGGACGATGCGCGGCATCATCCTGGGCACCGGAGAAACCCCGCTGGGTGCTGGCGTGTACTGCCCTACCACCGGCTGGAGCCGCACACAGTTCCAACTGAGCGCCCCACCCAGCAACTGAGACACAGAGCATGAACCACCTCCCTTCTCTTCCCGCGCACGGCATGAAGCAGGACGGCTTCACCCTTATTGAGGTGATGGTCGTCGTCGCCATCATCGGCATCCTGGCGGCGATCGGCTATCCCTCGTATCAGGAGCAGGTAGCGAAGTCCCGCCGGGCGGACGCCCAGCGAGCGCTGATGGAAGCCGAGCAGTACATGCGCCGATATTTCAGCGCGCGGGACACGTTTGCTGGCGTGGTCCTGCCAGCTGCACTCCTTGTATCTCCGCGCCCCGGCTCCGGCGCAGCCGCCTACAACATCGAACTGGTTGAAGACGGTGACGTGGTGGGCGTGGAAACAGGCTCTCCAACCACGTCTGCGAGCACCTTCACCTTGCGGGCTGTCCGCACGGGCAGCATGGCTGCCGATCGCTGCGGAGACCTCACGGTCACCCACACGGGCGTCAAAGACATCGAGAACGAAGCCAGCGGGGTCACCCGGGAAGAGTGCTTCAAGGCCTCCTGACCGCATGCCGCCGGATCAAGGACCGCTGTCCGATGCCCTTCAACGGGCTCGTCAATCCCTGACACTGTCCAACCCCAATCCCCGCGTCGGGTGCGTGATCCTCGCTCCCGACGGCCGGGAGATCGGGCGCGGTCACACCCAGCAGGCGGGCGGCCCGCACGCCGAGGTGATGGCGCTGCGCGATGCGGCGCAGCGCGGCGAATCCACCCAGGGTGCAACCGCCTACGTCACGCTGGAGCCCTGCTCCCACCATGGACGCACCCCGCCTTGCTGCGATGCCCTCGTCGCCGCCGGTGTGTCGAAGGTGGTGGTGGCCACAGGCGACCCCAATCCCAAGGTGGCCGGGCGCGGCCTGGACCGCCTGCGGGGTGCGGGCATCGAGGTGGAGCTGCTGCCACCTGACAGCGAAACCGCAATCGCCTCCCGCGAACTGAACATCGGCTTCTTCAGCCGCATGATCCGCGGCACCCCCTGGGTGCGCATGAAGGCGGCGATGTCGCTCGACGGCGTGACCGCCCTCGGCAATGGTGCCAGCCAGTGGATCACCGGGGAGGCTGCCCGTGCCGACGGCCATGCCTGGCGCGCACGCGCCTGTGCGGTGCTGACCGGCATCGGCACCGTGCTGGAGGACGACCCCATGCTGGACGTGCGGCAGGTGCCGACGCCACGACAGCCCCACCTGGTGATCGTCGACAGCAAGCTCGAAACCCCCGCCACCTCGCGTCTGTTCCAGTCCCCGGCGCAGGGGCTGACGCGCCGCATCTTCATCTACTGCGCCGCATCCGACACCAGCCGCCAGGCGGCGCTGGAGCGGCAAGGCGCCACCGTGATCGCCCTGCCCGGCCCGGGAGGCAAGGTCGATCTGGCGGCCATGTTGCGTGACCTGGCCACCCGGGAAGTGAACGAGCTGCACCTGGAGGCCGGCCACAAGCTCAACGGTTCCTTCGTCCGCGAAGGCCTGGTCGACGAATTCCTTCTGTACCTGGCCCCCCAGATCCTGGGTGTCGGCGGAGCGGGGCTGGCCAACTGGGGGCCTTTGCAGTCGCTGGATCAGCGCCTGCCCGTGCGGTTCACGGCGGTGGAGCCGGTGGGCGACGACCTGCGCATCCTGGCGCGGGTGCAGGGCCGGGACCATTTCCTGCAGGCCTGAGGCCCACAAACCGCCGACCTTTTGGCGCCGCGCGCAGCGGCGGGCCAAACCCTGCGAAAATACGCGGATGTTTACCGGCATCATCACCGGTGTGGGCCGCATCGCCGACCTTCACCCCCTGGGCAGCTCTTTGGACCACGGCAGGCGCCTGACGATCGAGGCGCCGCCGGGCTACCTCGACGACGTCGCCCTGGGCGACAGCATCGCCCACAACGGCGCCTGCATGACCGTCACGACCCTCGACGCCGCCTCATCCCGCTTCACCATCGACGTCTCGGCCGAGTCCCTCTCGAAGACCACAGGTCTTTCCGAGGCCGGCCGCCGGGTCAATCTGGAGAAGGCCCTGCGTGCGAACGACCGCCTGGGCGGCCACATCGTGTCGGGTCATGTGGACGGCGTCGGACGGGTCACTCTGTTCGAGCGCGTGGGCGAGAGCTGGGAACTGCGCGTGCTGGCACCGCCCGAACTGGCGAAGTACCTCGCCTACAAGGGCTCGATCGCCATCAACGGCGTCAGCCTGACGGTCAACCGCATCGAAGACCGCCCGGACGGGTGCGAGTTCAGCATCAACCTGATCCCGCACACCGTTCAGAACACCACGCTCGGCGACCTGGGCGCGGGCAGCGCGGTGAACCTCGAGATCGACACCGTGGCCCGTTACGTCGAGCGCATGCTCGGCGCCACCCCCTCCAAGAACTGAACCCACCTAGAAAGACCCCCATGTTTGGCGCAGACAAAGGCAGCACCGGCCTGCTCGACGGCAAGAAACTCTCCATCGGCATCGTCCAGGCCCGTTTCAACGAAGGCATCACGAACGCCCTGTTCGAGGCCTGCCATGCCGAACTGCTCGCCTTGGGCGTACAGGAAAAGCACATCACCCGCGTGACCGTGCCTGGCGCCCTTGAAGTGCCTATTGCCCTGCAGGCCATGGCCGAGCAGGACGAGTACGACGCGCTGATCGCTCTGGGCTGCATCATCCGCGGCGAGACCTACCACTTCGAACTGGTGGCGAACGAATCCGGCGCCGGCGTCACGCGCGTATCCCTGGACACCAACACACCGATCGCCAACGCCATCCTCACCACCGAGAACCTGGAACAGGCCGTGGCCCGCCAGACCGAGAAGGGCCGCGACGCCGCGCGCGTGGCGGTCGAGATGGCGCACGTGCTGGAGCAGATCGGTTGAACCCCATGAACGACCAGAGCATCACCAAGCCGCGCAAGGCGGCCGACAAGTCGGCCCGCACCCGGGCGCGGGAGTTTGCGCTGCAGGCGCTCTACCAGCACCTGGTGGGTCGCAACGAGGCCAGCGACATCGACGTCTTCACGCGCGACCTCTCGGGCTTTCACAAGGCCGACAGCGCCCATTACGACGCACTGCTGCATGGTTGTGTCGAACAGGCCGAAGCGCTGGACCACCTGGTGACCCCGCTGCTGGACCGGCCGATGGCCGAAATCTCGCCGATCGAACACGGCGTGCTGTGGATCGGCGCGTACGAACTCCAGCATTGCCTGGACGTGCCCCTGCGCGTCGTGATCAACGAGTGTGTGGAGCTGGCCAAGTCCTTTGGCGGCACCGATGGCCACAAGTACGTCAACGGCGTGTTGCACCAGCTCGGTGCCCGGCTGCGCCCGCACGAAGCGGCGGCGGCACCCGCTGGCACGCGCAAGTCGTCCAAGGCGGCATGAGCTTGCGTCCGGACCCCTTGCGCCTGTCCCGCCGGGCCCGGCGCGTCGAACCCTTCTATGTGATGGAACTGGCCAAGGCCGCGACCGAGATGGCGCGGCAGGCCCGGTCCGGTGACCGGCCGATGATCTACCTGAACATCGGCGAGCCGGACTTCACCGCGCCCGCCCCGGTGCAGGCCGCCGCCGAGCGTGCGATCCGCGAGGGTCGCAGCCAGTACACCCCCGCCACCGGCCTGCCCGCCCTGCGCGAGGCCATCAGCGGCTGGTACGCCGGCCGTTTTGGTCTGGACATCGACCCGGCCCGCATTGTCGTCACCGCCGGGGCCTCGGCCGCGCTGCAGCTGGCCTGCCTGGCGCTGATCGAGGCAGGCGACGAGGTGCTGATGCCCGACCCCTGCTACCCCTGCAACCGTCAGTTCGTGCAGGCGGCCGAGGGCACGCCGGTGCTGATCCCGTCGGGTCCCGAAGACCGCTTCCAGCTCAGCGCCGACCACGTGGCCTCGGCCTGGGGCCCGGCCACGCGCGGCGTGCTGCTCGCCTCCCCCTCCAACCCCACCGGCACCTCGATCGCCCGCGCGGAGCTGGAGCGCATCGCGCACTTCGTGCGAGAAAAAGGCGGCGTCACGCTGGTGGACGAGATCTACCTGGGCCTGTCCTACGACGACGCCTACGGCCACAGCGCGCTGGGTCTGCCCGACGGCCTGGGCGACGAGGTGATCAGCGTCAACAGCTTCTCCAAGTACTTCAACATGACCGGCTGGCGCCTGGGCTGGCTGGTGCTGCCGCCCGCGCTGGTGCCGGCGGTGGAGCGCCTGGCCCAGAACCTCTTCATCTGCGCCAGCACGGTGGCCCAGCATGCGGCGCTGGCCTGCTTCGAGCCGGAGAGTCTGGCCGAGTACGAACGCCGCCGCGCCGAGTTCAAGGCCCGGCGCGACTTCTTCATCCCGGCGCTCGACCGCCTGGGCCTGTCGGTCCCGGTGATGCCCGACGGCGCCTTCTACGCCTGGGCCGATGTGGCCGGGCTGTGCGAACGCTGGCGCCTGAAGGCCCCGGACGGACGGCCTGAGGAAGGCGGCAGCTGGGCGCTGGCCTTCGAGCTGATGCGCCGCTGTCAGCTGGCCACCACGCCCGGCCGGGATTTCGGTCTGGCCGACCCTGGCCGCTACCTGCGCTTCTCCACCGCCAATGCCCTGCCCCAGCTGCAGGAAGCGGTGCACCGGCTGGAGGCTGCGCTGTGAGCAACCTGGCCCAACCAGCCTTCCAGTGGCCCGTGCGCATCTACTGGGAAGACACCGATGCCGGCGGCATCGTCTTCTACGCCAACTACCTCAAGTTCTTCGAGCGCGCGCGCACCGAGTGGCTGCGCCACCTGGGCGTCGAGCAGCAGAAACTCCGCGAGCAGGTGGGCGGCATGTTCGTGGTCACCGGCACGCAGCTGCGCTACCACCGCCCGGCGCGGCTCGACGATTTGCTCACTGTTACCGCCCGCGTCATTGAACCCGGTCGGGCCTCGCTGACAATCGAACAGACCGCTTCGCTGCAGCCCGCCGACGGCTCGGCACCGATCCTGCTTTGCGAAGGCAGCATCCGCATCGGCTGGGTCGACGCGCAGCAGCTGCGCCCCCAGCGCATTCCGGCGGTCGTGCTGCAAGCACTCGCCCCCGGGAACCAATGACCCTCTGACCCGACTCCAACCTTTCCATCACATGTCCCAAGATCTCTCCATCGTCCAGTTGATGCTCAACGCGAGCTGGGTCGTGCAGGCCGTGGTGGCCCTGCTGGTCCTCGTGTCCGTGATCAGCTGGGCGGCCATCTTCCGCAAGGTCTTCACCCTCAAGCGCGTCAACCGCCACAACGAGGACTTCGAGAAGGAGTTCTGGTCGGGCACCAACCTGAACGATCTCTACTCGGCCGCCGCCCAGAGCGCGCGCCACGGCGGTCCCATGGAACGCATCTTCGCCAGCGGCATGCGCGAGTACCACAAGCTGCGCGAGCGCCGCATCACCGACGCGGGCGCCCTGCTCGACGGCGCGCGGCGCGCCATGCGGGCCAGCTTCCAGCGTGAGATCGACGTGCTGGAAACCAACCTCTCCTTCCTGGGCACGGTCGGCTCGGTGGCACCGTATGTGGGCCTGTTCGGCACGGTCTGGGGCATCATGCACGCCTTCACGGGCCTGGCCGCGCTGGCCCAGGTGACGCTGGCCACGGTGGCCCCTGGTATCGCCGAAGCCCTGGTGGCCACCGCCATCGGCCTGTTCGCCGCGATCCCGGCCGTGGTGGCCTACAACCGCTTCGCCACCGACATCGACCGCGTCGCTAACCGCATGGAAACCTTCATGGAAGAGTTCTCCAACATCCTGCACCGCAACCTGGGCCAGCAGCCCAGCCAGGCCACGGCGTCGGGACACTGAGCATGGCCGCCGTTTCCTCGCGGGGCCGCACCCGCCGCACCAAGAACGAGATCAACATGGTCCCGTTCATCGACGTGATGCTGGTGCTGCTGATCATCTTCATGGTGACCGCGCCCCTCATCTCCCCGAGCCAGATCAGCCTGCCGAGCGTGGGCCAGGCCGACGCACAGCCCAAGAGCTTTGTGCAGGTGGTGATCGACAAGGACGAAACCATCCAGGTGCGCCTGGGCACGGCCAGCAAGGGCGGCCAAGGTGTCAAGCTGCCGCAGCTGGCGGCAGAGGTGCGCAAGCTGCAGGGCACTGCCGCCGAAGCGGGCTCCCCGGCCGACGCCGTGCCGGTGGTCATCAGCGCCGACAAGGACATCAAATACGACACCGTGGTCAAGACCATGGACACGCTCAAGCGCGCCGGCGTCGACCGCGTGGGCCTGGCGGTCCAGGCCAGCCGCTGATCGTCCGGCCATGCAGATCATCACCGACGCCATCGACTTCAAGCCGCCGCGCTCCGGCCGCTGGGGCACGCCGCTGGCGCTGGCCCTGGCCGCCCACGTGCTGCTGATGGCGGCGCTGACCTGGGGCGTGCACTGGAAGCAGGACGAACCGCAGGTGGCGTTCGAGGCCGAGATCTGGTCGGCGCTGCCGCGCGAGGCCGCACCGCGGGCGGTCGAACCTCCCCCGCCGCCTCCGCCGGAACCCGAGCCCCGGCCGGAACCCAAGCCCGAACCGAAGCCGGAACCCCGGCCCGAACCGCCACCGCCCCAGCCGGCGGTGAAGCAGCCGGACATTGCGACCGAGAAGGCCAAGCAGAAGAAACTGGAAGACGAGAAGCGGCGCGAGCTGGAAGAGGCCAGGAAGGAAAAAGCGGCCAAGGAGAAGGCTGAGCGCGAAAAGAAAGAAAAGGAACTGGCCGAGAAAAAGAAGGCCGAGGACCAGAAGAAGCTCGCGGAGAAAAAGAAGCAGGACCAGGAGCGCCGGGAAGCCGAACGGCGCGAAGAACAACTGGCCGACAAGATGCGGCGCGACCAGCTCGCCCGCATGATGGGCCAGGTGGGCGCCAGCGGCGGCCCCGAAGCCCGTGGCTCGGCCCAGCAGTCCAGCGGGCCGTCCTCGGGTTATGGTGCCCGCGTGCGGGCCAAGGTCAGTCCCAACATCCGCTACACGGAAGATTTCCCACGCTCGCTGCGTACTGAAATCGAAGTGCGGGCCCTGCCGGACGGCACCATCACCGCGAGGCGCGTGGTGGACAGCAGCGGCAACTCGGCCTGGGACGAGGCGGCCTTGAAAGCCATCGACCGCACCGGATCGCTGCCGCGCGATGTCGATGGCCGCGTGCCCTCGCCCATCATCATCGTGGTCCGCCCGACCGACTGACCCGCACTCAGAACCGGGTGGCGGCCGCTTCTTCCGGCAAGGGCAGGCTCTGCAGCACCCGGTCCAGTTCGGTCGGGTCGACCGGCTTGTGCATCACGGCCGCAAACAGGGTCTTGAGCAGACCGGACTCGACTTCGTCGACGTGACCACTCATCAGCACCACCGGTGGCGGCGCGTTGGTGGCGCGGATGCGCTGGGCCAGTCCCACACCGTCCAGGCGGGGCATGGACTGGTCGGTCAGCACCACATCGAAGTGCTTGCCCGTCTGCGAGAACTGGCTCCAGGCCTCTTCGCCATCGCGTGAGCGCGTGACCTGCCAGCCCTTGCGCTCCAGCAGCGCAGCCCAGGCATGCCGCACCGACTGGTCGTCGTCCACGAACAGCAGCTGGCGCCCCTTGCCCGGCCCTCCGGGGGTGGTGATGGAGGCCACCGTCTCGTCGCGCCGGCTGGCCGGCAGGCACAGCACGAAGCAGGCGCCGTCCGGGCTGTTGAGCAGGCCCAGCGAGCCGTGGTGCCGGGCCATGATGCCCTGCGCCACCGACAGACCCAGACCCGTGCCGCGGCCCTTGGCCTTGGTGGTGAAAAAGGGGTCGAACACCCGGTCCACATGCTCGGGTGGAATGCCCGGCCCATGGTCCCGCACCCGCAGCACGAGGTAGCGCCCGTCGGGAAGGCCGGCGGCGCCGGCGGGCATTTCCTGGCCGCTTCCGGGCGGGAGTTCCGCCGAACCCAGCGTCAGATCGATGCGTCCCTGCCCTTTCATGGCATCGGCCGCGTTGATCAGCAGGTTCACCAGCACCTGCTGCAGCTGCGTGGGGTCGGCGTCGACCTCGTCGTCGTCCACCTCGTAATGCACCACCAGTTCGCAGTCGCGCGTCAGTCCCGCGGAGACCAGGACACGCGTCTCCTCGATCAGGGCCGCCCAGTGCAGGCGGCGCAGCCGGGGTGCGGACTGCCGGCCGAAGGCCAGCAGCTGGCGCATCAGCCCGTCCGCGTAGCGGGTCGACTTGAGCGCCTGTTGCAGGGCTTCGTGGCTCGGGTGCGTGCTGTCCAGGTCTTCGCTGGCCAGGCGGACCCAGCCGGTGATGGCGGCCAGCGAGTTGTTGAAGTCGTGCGCGATGCCGCCGGTCAGCCGACCCAGTGCCTCGGTTTTCTGCGACTGCATGAGCTGCACTTGCAGGGCTTCCTGCTGCACATGGGCCTCGCGCTGCGCCTGGGCATCGGAGCGGACCCGGGTCAGCAGGGCGTTGACGCCTTCGGCCAGCTGGGTCAGCTCGTCGTTGCCGGCCACCTGGACCTCGTGGCCCGCGGTGGGGCCATCCATCGTGATGCGGCTCACATCGTGGTGCAGTTTCTGCAAACGGCGCAGCACCAGCCGGTCCAGCAGGAGCACCAGCACCACGCTGGCGATCAAGCCGGCGAGCGCCGACAGCCCCATGCCCTTCCAGGTCAGCACCCGGCCCTGCTCTTCGAGGGAGCGGTCCAGCTCCAGCACCAGTTCCGCGACTGGATGGCCCTGGTGGTTTTTCAGCACCGCGTGCAAGTTGAGATGCTGGTCATCCACCAGCTCCACATGCATGTCTTCTTCTCGGTGATCAGGCGCCTCGAACGACAGCGCCGTCGGCATCATCAGTACCTCCGAGAACCGCTTCAGCTCCGCCTGATCGAAGCGGCGGACCATGACAATGGCCCCGACCGCGGGCTCCCCGCTGACGTTGGGCTTCTGGACCGAGGCCACGGCCACCATGTCCAGCTGGCCGTCGGCGACGCGCAGGGTCTGGAATGCGGACAGGGGGTCGGACGAGGCCAGCACCTCCAGGGCCAGGGGCCTGAGCGGCTCGATGCGCGCGGCCGGCACCGCCACCTTGCGCCCCTGGTCGTCCACGGTGACACTGGCCACCAGCCGACCCTTTGCATCGAACACCGCCACTTCGGAGATGCGCAGATACCCGAGGTTGCCCACGTCGAAGTTGTCGTCCATGAACTCCGGTTTGCGCCCCTGCAGGAAGTCGACCGCGTCCACCCACTGCGCGTAGTCGCGCGTGGTGGCGCTGAGGGCCTGCACCTGCTGGTCGAGCACGCGCCGCGCCCGCTCGCCTTCGCGCTGGGCCCGGTCGGTTTCGAGTTGGGCGAACGACTCTCCAACAATGTACCGGGCGCCCAGCATGGCCGAGCCGGCGGCGAACCCGACGATGGCAAACACCAGCGCCCAAGCCTTGTATTGCAGTTTCATGGTTGTCGAAATCATCGGTGCAGCTTGAGCCGACTTGAGTGCCGGGACCTGTGTCTGCGTGACAGGATTGACAACCAAGAAGGGTTTTTCCTGCACCGGGACCGGGAATGCTCAGTCGAACACGATCTCGGCCCGGCGGTCATGGGCCTGCGCCATCCAGCTCGCCAGCGCCGCATCGGTCGGGAAGAACAGCGCGCGGTCGTCCAGCTGCAGCTCGCAGCGGGCGCCGGCGCGCTCGACCATCAGCCGCACGCCCAGCCCCCGGACGAGCTCGCCCTGCTCGGTTTCTTCGCGCCGGGGTGGGAAATCGCGCACCAGCTGGGCGATGGCCGGCGCCTGGCCGTTGACCGCCACGCGCAGGTACTTGCCGAAGCGGCAGCGGGCGGCCGCCAGATCCCAGATCTGCTGGATCTTCAGCCGCAGGCCGCCGGAGAAACGGTCGGGCTGCACGGTCGCCTGCACGACCAACAGCTCGTCGTCCTTGAGCAGGTGGCGGTACTGGTTGATCAGGTTCTCGTCGGCACTGACTTCCAGCACACCGCTCTTGTCGTCCAGCTTGAAGAAGGCCAGCTTGCCGCGCTGGCCGTTGATGACGCGGAAGTCCGAGACGATGCCGGCCAGGACCACCGGGTCGCGGCTTTCCTTCACGTCGGCCAGCGGCGTGCGGGCGAAGCGCCGGACCTCGCGCTCGACCTCGTCGAACAGGTGGCCTGAGAAGTAGAAGCCGATGGCGGTCTTCTCGTGCGTCAGGCGCTCCTTGACACCCCAGGGCGTCGTGGTCTCGTAGGCGGGCTCCTGCGTGCTGGAGCCATGATCATCGCCGCCCAGCATGTCGAACAGCCCGCCCTGGTGGGCGTTGGCCTGGGTGGCCGCGGCGTACTCGAAGGCCACGTCCAGCGAGGCCAGCAGCTCGGCCCGGTTGAGGTTGAGCGCGTCGAAGGCGCCGGCCTTGATCAGCGCCTCCACCGTGCGCTTGTTGATGCGCTGGCGGTCGACCCGCAGGCAGAAGTTGAACAGGCTGGTGAACGGTCCGGATTCACCGCCGTTCGGTCCCTCGCCCCGCCCTTCGCGCGCCGCGACGATGGCCTCGATCGCCTGCTGGCCCGTGCCCTTGACCGCCCCCAGGCCGTAGCGGATGAGCTTGTCCGTGACCGGCTCGAAACGGTAGACGCCGCGGTTCACGTCGGGCGGCTCGAAGGCCACGCCCATCTTGCGCGCGTCCTCCCACAACACCTTGAGCTTGTCGGTGTCGTCCATTTCCACGGTCATGTTGCCGCAGAAGAACTCGGCTGTGTAATGAACCTTGAGCCAGGCCGTGTGGTAGGCCAGCAGCGAGTAGGCGGCGGCGTGCGACTTGTTGAAACCGTAGCCGGCGAACTTCTCCATCAGGTCGAAAACCTCGTCGGCCTTCTCTTCGCTGATGCCCTTTTCGGCCGCGCCCTTGCGGAAGATCAGGCGGTGCTCGGCCATCTCTTCGGGCTTCTTCTTGCCCATGGCGCGGCGCAGCATGTCGGCGCCGCCGAGCGAGTAGCCGCCCAGCACCTGGGCGGTCTGCATCACCTGCTCCTGGTAGACCATGATCCCGTAGGTCTCGGCCAGCACCGGTTCCACCAGCGGGTGCGGGTACTCGACCACCTCCTTGCCATGCTTGCGGTTCACGAAGCTGGGAATCAGGTCCATCGGGCCCGGACGGTAGAGCGCGTTCAGTGCGATCAGGTCTTCCAGCCGGCTGGGCTTGGCGTCGCGCAGCATGCCCTGCATGCCGCGGCTTTCAAACTGGAACACGGCCTCGGTCTGGCCCTTGGAGAACAGCGCGTAGACCGCCTTGTCGTCCAGCGGCACGTCCTCGAAGCGGAAGTTCTCCTGGCCCTTGTGGCGCTTCATGATGAACTCGCGCGCGATCTCCAGGATGGTCAGCGTCGCCAGCCCCAGGAAGTCGAACTTCACCAGGCCGATGGCTTCGACGTCGTCCTTGTCGTACTGGCTCACCGCCGATTCGCTGCCCGGCTGCTGGTAGAGCGGGCAGAAGTCGGTCAGCTTGCCCGGCGCGATCAGCACGCCCCCCGCGTGCATGCCAATGTTGCGGGTCATGCCTTCGAGCTTCTGCGCCAGCTCGATCAGGGTCTTGACGTCTTCTTCCTTCTCGATGCGCTCCGCCAGGATGGGCTCCATCTCGATGGCGTAGTTGTTCTTGTCGCCCTCCTTCTTGGGCACCGGCGGGTACTGCAGCGTCACGCTCATGCCCGGCTTGTTGGGGATGAGCTTGGAGATGCCGTCGCAGAAGCCGTAGGAGAAGTCGAGCACGCGGCCCACGTCGCGGATCGCCGCGCGCGCGGCCATGGTGCCGAAGGTGGCGATCTGGCTCACCGCGTCCTTGCCGTAGCGGTCCTTCACATAGTCGATCACCCGGTCGCGGTTGGACTGGCAGAAGTCGATGTCGAAGTCGGGCATAGACACCCGCTCCGGGTTCAGGAAGCGCTCGAACAGCAGGTTGTACTGCAGCGGGTCGAGGTCGGTGATGAGCAGCGCGTAGGCCACCAGGGAGCCGGCGCCGGAACCCCGGCCCGGGCCCACGGGGCAGCCGTTTTCCTTGGCCCACTTGATGAAATCCGACACGATCAGGAAGTAGCCCGGGAAACCCATCTTCAGGATGGTGTTGAGCTCGAACTCCAGCCGCTCGACGTAACGCGGGCGCTGCTCCTCGCGCTTGGCCTCGTTGGGGAACAGGTGCTTCAACCGCCCTTCCAGCCCCTCGTAGGACACGTGGCGGAAATACTCCTCCACCGACATGGTGCGGCCGTCCACCGGCGGGATCGGGAAGTTGGGCAGCTGCGGCTTGCCCAGCACCAGGGTCAGGCTGCAGCGCCGGGCGATTTCCAGCGTGTTGGCGACGGCCGACGGGATGTCCGCGAACAGCGCCTCCATCTGGGCCGAGGACTTGAAGTACTGCTCGCGCGTGAAGCGGCGCACCCGGCGGTTGTTCGCCAGGATCTCGCCCTCGGCGATGCAGACCCGCGCCTCGTGTGCCTCGTAGTCGTCCTCGGCCAGGAACTGCACCGGGTGGGTCGCCACCACCGGCAGGTGCAGGCGCGCGGCCAGCTGCACGGCGGCGACCACGTGGCGCTCGTCGTCGGCGCGGCCGGCACGTTGCAGCTCGATGTAGAAGCGGTGCGGGAACAGGCTGGCCAGCTTCAGTGCCAGGTCGGCCGCGCGCTGGGAGTCGCCCTGCACCAGCGCCTGTCCCACCGGGCCGGCCTGCGCGCCGGAGAGCATCAGCAGCCCGGCGTTGAGTTCCTCCAGCCATTCGCGCTGCACCACCGCGCCGGCCCGACCGTCGCTGCGTGTCCAGGCACGGGCCAGCAGCTCGCTGAGGTTGAGGTAGCCCTGCTTGTCCTGCACCAGCAGGATCACGCGCGGTGCCGGGGGCTGGTGGGCGCCGGGCATGGCGCCCGCCGTCTCGTCGGTGAAACCGCCCAGCGACACCTCGGCCCCCAGCAGCGGCTTGACACCGGCCCCGCGGGCCGCCTTGTAGAACTTGACCGCACCGAACAGGTTGTTCAGGTCGGTGATGGCCAGCGCCGGCTGCCCATCGGCCTGGGCCGCGGCGACGGCGTCGTCGATGCGGTTGGTGCCGTCGACGACGGAAAACTCGGTGTGCAGGCGCAGGTGGATGAACATCGGTGCAGCAGGCCCGCGCACGGGCGGGCGAAAAAAATCAGGGCGCCTTGTCGGCGTTGTGCGCCTTCCAGGCGCGGATGGCGTCGGCGATGGTGGCCTTGTCCTCGCCGGCCAGCGCGTGGCGGCGCCAGAGGAACTCGCCCAGGAACATCAGGCCGATCAGCGGGCCGCCCAACAGGTAGGCAAAGGTCGACCAGACCGCGGTGGGCGCGAAGGCGAACAGCGCCACCGAGACCAGGGCCATGACGAAAAAGAAGAGGCTCCAGGCGACCGTGACCGCTCGGGTGTAGACCAGTTGCCGGGCCGAGAGCACCCCGCCGTGGACCAGGCGCGCCATCTGCGTCACGAGCGACTCGCCCGGCCCCCGCAGCGTGCGGCCGAACACCACCGCCATCAGCAGGTAGACACCGGTCTGGTCCATGAAGAACAGCAGCGGCACGCGGGCGGTGAGCCAGGGCCAGGCGCCGACCAGCAGCGCCGCCAGCAGCGCCAGCCCCGCCAGGCCCAGCCAGCGCGCCGACAGGCTCCACAGCCCCAGCGCCAGGGCCGTCACCACCGGCGCCAGCGCCAGCGCGGCGCCCCAGCCGGAGGGTTCGCTCTGCCCGGCCGCCACATGCGAGGCGACGGCCCAGGCCACTGCCGCCAGGGCCGCCAGCGCGCCCTTGACCCAGGGCCACACGGAGGAGGCCGCCGGCGGTGGCAGTTCGGTCGTCGAAGGGGGCATGGGGTGGGGGTGCGCGCAGGCGGGCGCCATACAGAACGGACCGGTGATTTTACCGGGGGGTGCCCGGTCCGCGCTGCGGGCCCGGCTCCCTACAATGCCCGCCACACCCCGCCACCGACCAGCCCACCGTGTCCATTCCACCCCTTCGCGTCAGCGCCTTCACCGCCGTGTCGGCCCTGGGCGACGGCCGGGCGGCCATGGTGGATGCAATCACCGCGGGTCGCAGTGGCCTGCGACCACTCGGCCCGCACGACTTCGGCGCCGCCCCGATGGCCGAGCCCCTGGACACCTGGGTCGGCCGCGTCGATGGGCTGGACCGGCCCCTGCCGGCACGCTGGGCCCACTGGGACTGCCGCAACAACCGGCTGGCCTGGCGCGGCCTGCAGGCGGACGGCTTCGCGGACGCAGTGGCCGCCACGGTGCAGCGCCATGGCGCCGGCCGTGTGGCCCTGGTGCTCGGCTCGTCCACCGCCAGCATCGGCGCCACCGAAGACGCCTGCCGCGTGCTCGACGCCAGCGGCGTGTTCCCGCCCCAGCCCGACAACCCGGCGTTGCACACCTTGCATTCGCTCACCGGTTTTGTGCAGGAGGCGCTGGGCCTGCAGGGGCCGCCGCTCACGATCTCCACCGCCTGCTCGTCCAGCGCCAAGGTCTTTGCGGCCGCCGAGCGCCTGATCCGCCTGGGGCTGGCCGATGCGGCGGTCGTGGGCGGGGTGGACAGCCTGTGCGGCAGTGTGCTGTTCGGCTTCCATGCCCTGCAGCTGGTGTCGCCCGAACCCTGCCGGCCCTTCGACGGAGCGCGCCGGGGCATCAGCATCGGCGAGGCCGCGGCCTTTGTGCTGCTGGAACGCGGCGCAGGCGGCCTGCAGCTGCTGGGCCACGGCGAGTCCAGCGACGCCCACCACCTGTCGGCTCCCGACCCCGACGGCGCGGGCGCCGAGGCCGCGCTGGACCGGGCGCTGGCCCGTGCCGGGCTGGGCACCGGCGACATCGGCTTTCTGCACCTGCACGGCACTGCCACGCCCAAGAACGACGAGGTCGAAGCCCGGCTGGTTGCGCGCCGATTCCCCCCCGGCGTGCCGGCCAGCTCGACCAAGGGCATGACCGGCCACACGCTGGGCGCGGCCGGCGCGCTGGGTGCCGTGTTCAGTCTGCTCGCGCTGGACCACGACCTGCTGCCCGGTACGGCGAACACCTCGTCCCCCGAAGCGGGCATCCAGGACCGGCTGCTGCTGGCCCCGCGGCAGCAGCGGGTGCGCACCGCCGCCAGCTTCGCCTTTGCCTTCGGTGGCAGCAACTGCGTGCTGGTCTTCGGTCGCGGCGATGGAGCGGGCTCATGAGCGGGTTCAGCACCCGCATCGACGGCATCGCGCTCTGGGCCCCCACCCTGCCAGGCTGGCCGACGGCCCGCTCCGCGCTGCGCGGCGAAATGCCTCCGGGGGACCCACCGCTGCCGATTCCGCCGCCCGGCCAGCTGCCCCCGGCCGAACGCCGCCGCGCGCCCCAGACGGTGGCCCTGTCTCTGGCCGCGGCCCACGAGGCGGTGATGGCCTGTGGTCACGACCCGGCGCAGCTTCTGGCGGTCTTCGCCTCGGCCCATGGCGATCTGCCGGTGATCGACGAGCTGTGCCGCACCCTGGTGCACACGCCCACCCTGGTGTCGCCGACGCGCTTCCTGCACTCGATCCACAACGCGCCCGCCGGCTTCTGGAGCATGCTCACGCGCAACGGCCAGGGCAACACCTCAGTCAGCGGCGCCGCGCACAGCTTCGCCCACGGCCTGCTGGAGGCACTGGTGCAGTGCGAGGCCGAGCAGAGGCCCGTGCTGTACGTGGCCTACGACACCGCCGCCGTCGGCGCCCTGACCCACACCACCACCAGCCAGGGCGCGCTGGCCGTCGGGCTGGTGCTGGCGCCGCGGGCCGGCCCGGCCAGCACCGCCCGGCTGGACTGGCAACTGAGTCCCGTCGCATCCGAGCCACCGGCCGCGCGCAGCCCCGCCGCCCAGGCCCTTGGCGGCAACGCCATGGCCCCCGCGCTGCCCCTGTTCGAGGCCCTGGCCACGGGGCAACCGGCGCGGCTGCGCTGGCCGCTGTCGGCCCACCAGTCACTGGAACTGCTCATCGCCCCCTGAGACCTGCGGTTTCCCCTTTTCGCAGGCCGTGCGGCGGATCAATGCGGCGATACTTCCGCCATGAATGCCCAACGCCCTTTCCGCGACGTCGTGATCCTTGGTGGTGGACTGGCCGGCCTGACGCTGGCCCTGCAGCTGCGCCAGCGCGAGCCCGACCTGGACATCCTGGTGCTGGAGCGCCGCGCGGGGCCGGCGCCCGAGGCCGCCCACAAGGTGGGTGAATCCACGGTCGAGGTCGGCGCACACTACTTCGACAAAGTGGTAGGGCTGGGCGAGCACCTGCGCGAACGCCACCTGCGCAAGTTCGGTTTCCGCTTTTTCTTCTCCGAAGGCCGGCGCGACCTGGACCAGGTGACCGAAATCGGTGCCAGCATGCACCTGTCGGTGCCCAGCTACCAGATCGACCGCGGCATCTTCGAGAACTTCCTGGTCGAGGAGGCCCGCCGCCGTGGCATCGAGGTGATCGAAGGTTCGATGGTACGGCAGATCGAACTGGCCGAATCGTCCGGCGACCCGGGCGCCCTGCACCGCGTCGGCTACACCCACGCAGGCAGCAGCCACGAGGTCGACAGCCGGTGGGTGGTGGACGCCTGCGGCCGCGCCGGCCTGATCAAGCGCAAGCTGGGCCTGGCCGAGCCGAACGACCACGCCGCCCATGCGGTGTGGTTCCGCATCAAGGACCGCATCGAGATCGACCGCTGGACCGACAACACCGAGTGGCGCATGCGCTGCAACCCGCCGGCGCGCTGGCTCTCGACCAACCACCTGGTCGGCAAGGGCTACTGGGTCTGGCTGATCCCGCTGTCCTCGGGCTCGCACTCGGTCGGCATCGTGGCCGACCCGGCGATCCACCCGCTGGACACCATGGACAGTTTCGAGAAGGCCATGGACTGGTTCAAGGCCTACCAGCCGCTGCTGTTCGACGATCTGGACGGCAAGCGCCACCTGTTGCAGGACTTCGCCTTCTTCAAGCGCTTCTCCTACGGCTGCAAGCAGGTCTATTCGGCCGACCGCTGGGCGCTGACCGGCGAGGCGGGGCTGTTCCTCGACCCCTTCTATTCGCCGGGCAGCGACTTCATCGCCATCAGCAACACCTACATCACCGAACTGGTTGCCATGGACCGGCGCGGCGAGCGGCTGGGCGCGCGGGTTCAGGTGTTCGACCAGCTGCTGCATTCGTTCTACGAAAGCACCATGGCGCTCTACCAGGACCAGTACCCGATCTTCGGCGACCCCGAGGTGCTGCCGGTCAAGGTGATCTGGGACTACACCTATTACTGGGGCGTGCTGGCGCAGTTCGTGTTCCACAACCGGCTGGCCGACCTGTCGTCGCTGGCCGCCCTGCGCAGCGAACTGGCCCAGTGCCAGGCGCTGAACCGCGCCGTGCAGGACTTCCTGCGCGCCTGGTCGGTGGTCAGCGAGAAGCGCAACCCGGCCGCAATGCTGGACCAGGCCGCCCTGCCCTGGTTCGCCGAACTGAACCGCAGCCTCAACGACACACTGGACGCCGCCGGCTTCGTGGCCCGCATCCGTGCGTCCAATACCCTGCTGCACACCCTGGCCGCGGAAATCCTCGGCCGCGCCCTCGCCGAGCACCCCGGGCTCGACACCGGCGCGCTGGGCCGGCTGGTGTCTCCGGACCCGGCCGCCAGCGCCCCGGCCCGCGCATTGCTGCCGGGCCGGCTGCCCGAGCCGGTCTGCTGAGGGCAACGGACTATGATGCGGGGCTTCCGCCGGCACCCGCCCGGCGGCCTCTGCATCGCATTCCGAATCCCACCCCATGAACACCCCGGCCCAGGGCAGCGTCAGCGCCCCTTCCTGCGATGTGCTGGTCATCGGCGGCGGCCCGGCCGGCTCCACGGTGGCCAGCCTGCTCGCCGACAAAGGCCACCAGGTGGTGCTGCTCGAAAAAGCCCACCACCCGCGCTTTCACATCGGTGAGTCCCTGCTGCCAGCCAACCTGCCGCTGTTCGCGCAGATGGGCATCGCCGACGAGATCAAGGCCATTGGCATGCACAAGCCGGGCGCCGAGTTCGTCTCCATGGAGCACGGCCGGTCCCAGACCTTCTACTTTGCCGACGCCTGGGACAAGTCCATGCCCGCCGCCTACCAGGTGCGGCGCGCCGACTTCGACCAGATCCTGTTCCGCCACGCGCGCAACAAGGGCGCCCTGGCGCTGGAGGGCGTCAAGGTCACCGGGGTCGAGTTCCTGCCGGGCAGTGGCGCCGACGTCAGCGCCCGTGACGCGGACGGCCAGACGGTGCGCTGGCGCGCACGTTTCGTGGTCGACGCCTCGGGCCGCGACACCTTCCTGGCCAACCGCTTCCGCATCAAGCACCGCAACCCGCGCCACAACAGCTCGGCCCTTTACGCCCACTTCGACGGCGCCAGCCGTGGCGAGGGCGAGGAAGAAGGCAACATCCGCATCTTCTGGTTCGCCCACGGCTGGTTCTGGTTCATCCCGCTGACCAACGGCACCACCAGCATCGGCATGGTCACCTGGCCGTACCACATGAAGTCCAAGGGCGCGCGCAGCCTGCAGCAGTTCCTGATGGACAACATCGCCACCTGCCCGCCGCTGGCCGAACGGCTGTCCATGGCCACACTGGCAAGTGCCGTGGAAGCCACCGGCAACTTCTCTTACGTTTCTGAACGCAACCATGGCGAGAGCTACCTCATGCTCGGCGACGCCTATGCCTTCATCGACCCGGTGTTCTCCTCGGGGGTCTGGCTCGCCATGCACAGCGCGGTGGTGGGCGCCGACACCATCGACACCTGCCTGCGCGAACCGGGGCGGGCCGCTGCCGCGCTCAAGCGCTTCGACCGCGTGATGCGCCACGGGCCCAAGGAGTTTTCCTGGTTCATCTACCGCGTCACCAACCCGATCATGCGCGACTTCCTGATGGGTCCCAAGAACGTGTTCCGCGTCAAGGAAGCCATCCTGTCGGTGCTGGCCGGCGACGTGTTCGGCAAGACCCCGATCTGGCGCTCGATCCTCGTGTTCAAGGCGATGTACTACATCGCCAACATCACCCAGCCCCGGCGCGCTTTCATGGCCTGGCAGCGGCGCCGATTCAACATCCGCAAGGTGGACGATCCCGCCATGTACAACGCATGAAGACCCTGCTCCGCCTCGCGTCTGCCCCGGGCATGGCCGGCCTGCTCCTGGGCCTGGGGGCCACCGCCCCCGCCCAGGGCGCGGAAGACAAGCCGCTGTGGGAAGCCGGCGCCGGGGTGGCGGCGGTGAGCTTTCCCGCCTACCGCGGATCGGACCAGCGCCGGGCCTTCGTGCTGCCCACGCCTTACTTCGTCTACCGCGGCGAGTTCCTCAAGGCCGACCGCGACGGTGTGCGCGCCGAGCTGTTCGGCTCCGACCGGGCTGAGCTGACCGTCTCGGCCGCGCTGTCGCCGCCGGCGTCGAGCGAGGACATCCGCGCGCGCGCCGGCATGCCCGACCTGCGCGCCAACTTCGAAGTGGGCCCGCAGCTGAACCTGACCCTGTGGCAGACCGAAGGCAAGGCGCGCCAGCTCAAGCTGCTGCTGCCGCTGCGCGCGGCCTACACGCTGCAGCGCAACCCGCAAAGCCTGGGCTGGGTGCTGCACCCCAAGCTCAACCTGGACCTGACCGACCTGTCCGGTCTGCCGGGCTGGAACGTGGGCCTGCAGGCGGGCCCGCTGTTCGGCGACCGCAAGCAGCACCAGTACTTCTACGGCGTCGACGCGGCCCACGCCACCGCCGACCGTCCGGCCTACCGGGCCGGCGCCGGCTTCGCCGGCATGCAGTACCTGGTGGGCGTCTCCAGGCGCTTCGGCAACCAGTGGGTCGGCGCCTTCCTGCGCTACGACAGCCTGCGCGGCGCGGCGTTCGAGGCCAGCCCGCTGGTGCGCACGCGCCACTACGTGGCCGGCGGCGTGGCGGTGTCCTGGGTGTTCGGCGAATCGAGCGAGCGCGTGCGGGTCGATGAGTGACGCGCTGCGGCCACGCGGTCCGCTGTGGGCCCTGTACGAGCGCCTGGCCATGCACATCGGCCTGGGCGCCCTGGCGCTGCTCTGCCTGACCTGGCTGCCGTTTGCCATGCTGCTGCACCCGCTGCTGCCGCGCCCCCTGGGCCAGCGGCTCGGGCGGCGCGTGATCGCCGCGGGCTTCCGCTTCTACCTGGGTCTGCTGGAGCGGTTGTGCGCCTGCCGCTTCGACCTGTCCGAGATCGAGGGCCTGCGCCATGAGCGCGGACTGGTCATCGCGGCCAACCATCCCTCGCTACTGGACGCCGTGCTCATCGTCTCGCGCCTGCCGGACGCGATCTGCGTGATGAAGGCCAGCCTGATGGACAACCCGCTGTTCGGCTCGGCCGCGCGCCTGGCGCGCTACGTGCGCAACGACGGCATCCTGCGCATCATCGCCGGCGGCTGCGAAGCGCTGCAGCAGGGCTCCCACCTGGTGCTGTTCCCCGAAGGCAGCCGCACCGTGCACTTCCCGGTCGACCCGCTGGCGCCCACGGTGGGCATGATCGCCCGCCGCGCCGGGGCCCCGGTGCAGACGGTGCTGCTGGACTTCTCCACCGCCTACCTGGGCAAGGCCTGGCCGCTGCTGCGCCCGCCGGTGCTGCCGCTGACCGTGAAGGCCCGCCTGGGCCACCGCTTCGACGCCCCCGCCGACCACATCGCCTTCACCGCCGAGCTGGAGGCCTATTTCCGCCGCGAGGTCCGAGTGCCCGCCGCCCCACCCGCATGACCGCTTCTGCTTCGAGCACCCACCTGGTGCTGATCCCCAGCTACAACCCCGGCCCGGGCGTCATCGACACCGTTCGCCAGGCGCGCGCGCAATGGACCCCGGTGTGGGTCGTCGTCGATGGCAGCACCGACGGCACCGACCGGCTGCTGCAGGCCGAAGCCGCCCGCGACCCCGGTCTGCGCGTGATCGTGCTGCCGCAGAACCAGGGCAAGGGCTCGGCCGTGCTCCACGGCATCGAACAGGCCGCGCGCGAGGGCTTCACCCACGCGCTGACCATGGACTCCGACGGTCAGCACCCCGCCGGCCTCATTCCCACCTTCATGGCCACCTCGCAGCGCGACCCGGGCACCATGGTGCTGGGCAAGCCGGTGTTCGGCCCCGAGGCGCCGGCCCTGCGCGTCAACGGCCGCAAGGTCTCCAATGGCTGGGCCAACCTGGAGACGCTCTGGATGGGCGTGGGCGATTCGCTCTATGGCTTTCGCGTCTACCCCATTGCACCGCTGGCGAAGATCATGCGCGGCAACCGCTTCATGCGCCGCTTCGACTTCGACCCCGAGGCCGTGGTGCGGCTGTGCTGGGCCGGCGTGCGGCCGGTCAACATCGACGCCCCGGTGCGCTACCTCAGCGCGGAGGAAGGCGGCGTCTCGCACTTCAAATACCTGCGCGACAACACCCTGCTGACCTGGATGCACACCCGCCTGTTCATCGGCTTCGTGCTGCGGCTGCCGCTGCTGGTCTGGCGACGTCTTTTTGGATAGGAACAACGACATGACCCTGCCGGAGGCCCGCAAGGGCGCGCTCAAGGACGACCCGCGCCTGCGCCCCTATTTCAGCAGCGAGGGCGAGCGACGCCAGCTCACCCAGACCATGTTCAACGAGGCGGCGGGCGGCTACGACAGCGCCGAGAGCCTGACCGCCCTGGGCAGCGGCGCCTGGTACCGGCGCGACGTGCTCAGGCGCAACGGCCTGTCCGCCGGCATGACGCTGGTGGATGTGGCGGCCGGCACCGGCCTGGTCACGGTCGCCGGGGTCGAGCTGGTCGGCCCGTCGGGCCGGGTGATCGCGGTCGATCCCTCACCCGGCATGCTGGCCGAGCTGCGCAAGAAGGTGTCGGTGGAGACCCTCGAAGCCTTCGGCGAAGCCATCCCGCTGCCCGACGCTCAGGCCGACTTTGTGTCCATGGGCTATGCCCTGCGCCATGTGGACGACCTGAACAAGGTGCTGTCCGAGTACCTGCGCGTGCTCAAGCCGGGCGGCAAGGTCTGCATCATGGAGATCAGCCGTCCGCGCGGGCGTCTGCTGCGCGGCCTGCTGCGCTTCCACATCTCGGTGATGGTGCCGCTGATGGCGCGGCTCACCGGCCGGCACGCCGACGTGCAGAAGCTCTGGGCCTACTACGGCGACACCATCGAGGCGGCGCTGGACCCCGCGACCATCATGGACGCCCTGCGGCGCGCCGGCTTCGCCGACGTGGACTGCTCGGTGTCGCTGGGCATCTTCCGCGAATACACCGGGGTGCGGCCGGCATGAACACCACTGAGCTGTTCCTGATCGCGATGCTGATCATCTTCAGCCTGCCCTGGCTGGTCTGGAGAGTCTTCAACACCGACTACTTCGCGCCGCTGGTGGTGGTGCAGATCATCATGGGCATCCTGCTGGGGCCCGGCGTGCTGGGCAAGTGGTCGCCCGAGTACTACCAGTTCGTGTTCACCCCGGCGGTGGTGCAGTCGCTGAGCGGCATCGCCTGGTGGGCGGTGATGCTGTTCGTGATGATCGCTGGCGTCGAGCTGGACCTGGCCCAGGCCTGGAAGCACCGGCGCGAGAGCGGCATCACCGCCGGGCTGGCGCTGGGTGTGCCACTGGTGCTGGGCTGCGGGGCCGCGCTGGTGCTGTTGCAGTTCCCGGGCTGGATGGGCCCGCTCGCGCAGGACTGGCAGTTCGTGACCGGCGTCGGCATGGCCTGCGCGGTCACCGCACTGCCGATCCTGATCCTGCTGATGGAGAAGCTGGAGATCCTGCGCCACCCGCTGGGCCAGCGCATCCTGCGCTACGCCAGCCTGGACGACATCGCCATCTGGGGCGTGCTCGCGCTCATCCTCATGGACTGGAGCCGCATCGGCAAACAGGTGGTGTTCCTGCTCGGCTTTGTGGTGCTGGGCTGGGGCTTCCGGCGCCTGATGGCCTGGTTGCAGGAGCGCGACCGCTGGTACGTCGCGCTGATCTGGCTCGCGGCCTGCGGCTTCGGCGCCGACTGGGCCGGCCTGCACTACATGGTGGGCGCCTTCCTGGCCGGCGCCATCATGGACGCGCACTGGTTCAACCAGGACAAGCTGGACCAGCTGCGCCACCACGTGCTGCTGGTGATGATGCCGGTGTTCTTTCTCTCCACCGGCCTGCGCACCAACTGGGGCGTCGGCGGCGCCGAGGTGTTCGCGGCGGCGGCGCTGCTGCTGTTCGTCTCGGTGGCGGGCAAGCTGATCGGTGTGCGCATCGCCGGCCGCGTGCTGGGCTGGGGCCCGGGCGAGGCCAGCGTCATCGGCTGGCTGCTGCAGACCAAGGCGCTGATCATGATCATCTTCGCCAACATCCTGCTGGACAAGCAGGTCATCACCAGCGAGACCTTCACCGCCCTGCTGCTGATGGCCGTGGCCAGCACCATGCTGACGGTGCCGGTGGTGGCGCCGCACGTGCGGTTCAAAATGTAACCAAATAGTGCACGCCTGGGACCGAGCCCAAGCGGTTTGGCGCTAGCATCTCCCGCTGTCGGACCCAATCCGACGCACAGGCGACCTGTGGACCACCACGGGCGCCAGGGAGCCGACCATCCAAACACACCACCAAGCCGCTTCGGGCACCTGCCCCGACCGTGCGTGGACGCCGCCTGCGGACCGTCCGTGCAAGGCTTCGCCTCGCCCTCACCACCCCCACACGAATCCGAAAGCCCCCGGCTTCTGCACACCATGCGCTGGCTACTTCACCTTCTGATCGGGATGTCAAAGAAGCATTTGGACGTCAAGACCATCCAACCGGACAACTCCCCGCCAAAGGTGCGCGGAGGGCGCCTTGGCGCCCGCGCAGCGCGCGCGTGAGGCCGCAATCGCGCACTCATCTTCCAGCTCTTTCTTGACTTGAGTCCTGAGACATGAACATTCCAAATCGTTACGAACAGCCCATAAATGGCATGCGGCGGGTTGCGCTCGCTGGGGCGGCGGCGTGCGCCTTGATGCTCTCTGCCTGCACCGCCATCGAGAAGGCTGGATATGCCAGCGACATCGACAAGGGCCGTGCCATGCTGCTGCACCACGTCAAGACCCTGCAGGCTGCGGGCGATCCGCTCGGGGACTACTTCTACGCGCTGGGCAATTCGGACGGCTGGATCAAGGACGTGCAGGACGACGAGGCCATCACCGAGCTGTTCCGCCAGGCGGCGGCCAAAGGGTCGATGGACGCGAAGATTCTGCTGGCGCTGCAGAAGGCGACCAGCCGACCGGTGCCGGGCAAGCTGGATGAAGGCATGAGCCCGCGAGGCAATGTCGTCGCCTGGGAGGCTGGCCTCGCCGAGTTGCTGCCGCTGTTGCAGCAGCAGTGTTATGTGAGGCGGCTGGTGGTAGGAAGCCGGGACCTGGGCACCGAGCTTCGGCCGCATGTCACCACGTATGCGGTGGCGTACAAGATTTGGCCAACGTTTCGGGACGGCTATTACCGCAATAACCAAGATGGGACACGAACCTTGTTGAGGGATCCTGAGCGGCACAAGCTCTGGCAGGCCCTGGAGGACAACTGCAAGCAACCTGCAGATCAATGGCTGGACCGGCTCTACAACAAATAAGTCAGGAGCAAGTGCATGAGCGGGAAAAACGAGATTCCCTCCGGGCTGCCGGACACCCCCTGGAACAGGTGGGACGCCAAAGTTGGTTTGTATCTGGCTTTCTGGGCCTATCCACACAAAGACGTGAAGGCGGCCGAAGAAATAGCCAAGTATCCAAAGCCCTGGGAGCATGCCGTACAGGGAGACCACATTCCCGCCGATTGGCCCATGCCGGTCAAAGACCCCCAAGGTAGGTTGCTCCAGGAAGGCTGGAACACCCAGCACAATGCCGACGGCAAGCTGGAAAACCAGTTCATGGTCTCCATCAACCGGAAGACGAACCAGATCAGCTTCGACTTCAAAGGCTCGGACGCCTGGAGCAACTGGAAGAGTGACCTGGGCAACGCAGGCGCCAGCGAGTTCGCCAAGATCGAGGCCAAGGCCCAAGCGGCCTTTGATGCACTGAGAAACGACGAGCGCTACAAGCACTACCACTTCTCCGCCACCGGCCACAGCCTGGGCGGCGGCATGGCGCAGAGCTTCGCTCTGAAGAACAACATCGACGCGGCGGTCTACAACAGCCTGCCCATCGCACGCGACACCCGCAACGGCGACTACTTCAAGAGCGTCGGCGGGTACAAGGCGGCCATCGCGCGTTACCAGGCCAGCGGCCGCGTGGTGCACGACGTGCGCACGCCCAACGACATCGCCACCTACACCTACGACGGGGTGATGCGCAACCACTACCTCAGCGAACGAACGGGACACCCCCACACCCTGCTGCCCGGCGCTGCCGCGCCCGACTTGCTCAAAACCGCGCTGATGCTGAGCAAGGTCGGCACGCTGCCAGCCGCAGCGCTCATGGGCAAGGACCACACCATGGGCGCCTTGGTCGACGGCCAGCAAGGCCTGAGCGTCGGACCCGACGGGCGCTACCGCATCCCCGAAGGCCAGATCGACTTCTCCGAAATTCCTGCGCAGGCCAGGGCGCGCTTCGCGTTGCTCAGCGCCTCACCCGTGACCAAGGTCGGCCAGATGGCGAGCGCCGACGAGAACTCACCCTGGAACCGCTACCAGATCGAGCGCGAAGACGGCAGCCGCCAGTGGCTCAGCAGCAACCCGCAAACGGGCGCGGTCGAGATCGAGCACTACGGCCCCGACGGCAGCCGAAGCCGCATTGAGCTCAACCCCCGGCTTGGGAAGGAAGCTGTGTTCACCGAGCTCGATGCGCATGGCCGGCCCGTGCGCCGCGAGACGGTGGCAATGTGCGAGCCCGAAGCGCAGCGCACACAACTGGCCGAGGCGGTGGGAGAGAAGCGCGAAACGCTGACGCCCAGCTCACAGCAAAGGGCGCATGCCGAGCGCTTCCTGGGACAGCTGGGTGCCCGGTTGCGTGCCCTGGGGATGAGCGAAACACAGCTACAGACCTTGACCGCTGCTGCAGTGAAGGAATCCACCCTGCACGCCTCGCAAGGCGAGGTCAGCCAATTCCTGCTGAACAAGGACGCCAGCAGCATCTGCTTGCATCAGACGCACCCGCCCCTGCGCGAATTCAGTGTGGCGCAAGCGCTTTCGCAATCCCCGGCCGAGCATTGGCGCGAAGCGGTCGCCATGAACACGTCCATGCAGGATGCGGCATTCGTATCCCCAACCCCGTCCCCGCAAGCCTGGCCAGAGGCCGCCATCGCTCGCGGATGATTGTTTTGTCAACCAACCCAAGGAGGAAGCCCGTGAACACATCAAATACCACCCGTCAAAACCCGATCACCCGCCGGAGGTGGGGCCAATGGGCATTGGCCGCAACGATGGGCGCTGGGCTGGCGGCTTGTGGCGGGGGTGGCGGGGGCAGCGATGAGCCGCCGACGCTGCGTGAAGCTTTTGATCGGTTGCAGCCGGGGATGACGAAGAAGCAGGTGCGGGAATTGATTGGGCGTGAACCATCGTCGATTTCAAACACAAGCTATGGGTACCGCTCCGGCAATGAAAACCTGTCAGTTACCTTTTCTCCAGATAGCTCAAAGGCTCCTGATGACTACGTGCTCAGCGGAGCAAACTGGTATGAAGTAGGTGGCCAAGACATTGTCAGGGGTTACCTATGAGAGTAATTCAAAGACTGTGTCAAACCAGCCTTGCAGTGGCCCTGCTCGGTCTTTTTTCGAATGCCTATGCGCAGTGGGCAGTGCATGATCAAAGCGCGATTGAGGAACTAA
>NZ_JAVHJP010000010.1 GCF_031020795.1 Hydrogenophaga pseudoflava | reverse complement strand
GTGTCATGCCCGCCATCGTGCCAATGCCGTGCCTTTAGCAACAGGGCAGTTGCCCGGGGTTTTGAAGCGCGTCCCTAGCATTTGTTTTCAGTGTTCCTGGCGCCGCGGAGCTGAGAGAGAAAAAGCCTGTGGCCGGCGATACAGGCATGAACCTCACCCTTGCACTCAGATTTCTGGTGTCGAAAGAACCCAACCTGTTCACTTCCTCGGATAGGTATGGGTATCGAATCTCCAATGCGTTTGACGAACCGATGGCCGCAAGCCTGAAGAGCGGTGCATCGGAGGCAAAGGCGTCTCAGATTCTCGAACCGGGGAATGTGAAGCGCGTAGTCGAAGAACTGCAGGGCTGCGGCCTTGTGGTGTTGTGTGGCCGCAAGGCGCAACTTCTCACCAAGGAAATCGAACGTGCTGGCATGACAGTTGTGCATGCTTGGCATACCGGCAATCGGGCCCTCATTGCCAAGTACCAAGGGGAAGACGTAGCAAGAGCTTCTACAGCACTTGCACGCCAAGAACTGCGTGCTCAAAAGTGGGCCAAAGATTTGCTGGTGGCCATCCGCGCAGTGCGTGCAGCCTGACCCTTTGTTTTTCGGCTCCCTCGTTCTGCAGCGACTTCGGAGGCATCACTGATCGTATGGCGGTCAGAAGATGAAGTCCTCTGCTCGATATTTGTGCACCTTGCTTCGATCCCAGCAGCGGCGCGGGTTCGGCCCATCCGTTCACGAGATATCCACAGGCTTCTCCAGCCCCGGTGGGGACAAGCCTCAGGTCGCTTGTTCGAATCTGGATGTCTATGCGCTGCAAGCGCTCAGATCTGAAGGCCTGCCTGCCATGACCGGGGCGGGGCACCGGACTGGAGCAGGGCGCTGCGCTGGCCAACAGGCCGGGGTCCGGTTGGGACAGGTTTACGTCGGATCGTTCAAACATGAGCGCTTATCAGGATTGGGCGCTCTGATCTGATCCCTCGCTCGTTGGCAGAAAACCAACAGCCGCCTCTTGCAGGGTGTCGTGACAGTCGAATCGAGGCAGTTCCCTCACTGAGGACCTGCCATGAAAAACCACCTCTCCCCGTCCCACGAACGTGCGCTCAAACGCCTGGGCTCCAACATCTCGCTGGCCCGGCGGCGGCGCCACTGGAGCCAGCGGGCGATGGCCGAACAGATCGGCGCATCGGTCAGTACCGTGCGGCGTCTGGAGGCGGGCGATGCGGGTGTTGCCATCCAGCACCTGCTCGGCGCCTTGGCGGCTTTCGGAATGATCGACCGGTTCAATGCCCTGCTGGACACCCCACAAGACACCATCGGCCTGCAGGTGCAAGACGCCGCATTGCCCGAGCGCATCCGGGGCCGCGCAGAAGGCGAGGCCGTCGAATGAGTGCAACCACCACGACTCCAACAGCCGGTGGTGCGATTCGGCCGGCAAGGCCAGTCCCTACGCTCGCCTACGGCCCGCGCAGCGATGTGATACTGGACATCATGATGGGTAAGTCCGAGCAGCCTCTGGGCGTGCTGCACCACGTCCAGGACGGACCCACCGAGTGTTCTGAGTTCTCCTTCGATCGGCGGTGGCTGGGCCGAAAACTGCTCTTCAGCCCATCACCCGATCTGCGCTGCCACCCCCACGGCCAGTGGAGAACCTGTCCCCAAAGTCAGGGAAGCCCCTTCTTTGCGGCCCTGGCGGACACGCAACCCGACGGGTTTGCACACGCCCTCCTTGAGCGGGCGCTGGGTGAGGCCACCCTCACCACCCATCCCCTCGCAGGTCTGGAGTCCCGGGCCTTGGTGTCCCTCTGCGCGACCCACGACCTTTGCCGACTCGGTGCACTGCGGATCCGGCCCAGGAACCGGGCACTGACAGTGTCCGGCAGGCGCTTCGACCTGCCGTTCGCCGCAGACCTGGACACCATGGCCGGGGCAACTGCGGCCTTCGAGCGCGGGGGAGCCGACGAGCGCCAGACCCGGCTCCTGCTCTCCAGTGCCACCGCCCTGGGCGGTTCCCGTCCCAAGGTCTGCTTTGTTCAGGACGCACAGAAGCGGGACGGAGGAACCCTCGCGGTGGTCCGGCTGCCCAGCGTGGCCGATCGCTATCCGGTGGCCAAAGCGGAAATGCTCCTCGGACAGCTGGCCCGGGAAGCGGGCATCCGGGTGGTGGACATGGCGCTGAAGAACCTGTGCGAGGGATCGGTGCTGATCACCCAGCGATTGGATCGGGACATGGATGGCGGTCGAAAGCCCTACCTGTCCGCCCGAAGCCTGTTGCTCGCGGAAGAGGGCGAAGAACCGGACTGGCTCGATCTGCTGGCGGTCATGAGGACATGCAGCAAAGTTTTTGGGGCAGACGCCCGCCAGCTGTGGCTGCGCTTGGTGTTCATGCGACTGATCAACGCCCGTGTGTCGCTGCGAAAGTTCGGCTTCGTGTACCGGTCCCTTGCTCGCTGGGAGCTGGCACCCGCCACCGCACT
Source organism: Hydrogenophaga pseudoflava (assembly GCF_031020795.1). Classification (GTDB taxonomy): domain Bacteria; phylum Pseudomonadota; class Gammaproteobacteria; order Burkholderiales; family Burkholderiaceae_C; genus Hydrogenophaga; species Hydrogenophaga pseudoflava_A. The sequence goes on along the minus strand of NZ_JAVHJP010000010.1, from coordinate 94,299 downwards.
GCGACCTGCCATGGAGCCCGAATGCCAACAGGCCACGTCCCGCCTCCAGTGGCAGGGCCCGCGATGGGATTTGGATCAGCTGCTCAGGCAATCGGTGGCATTCGGGATATCTCAGAATGAGGCACGCACGCTGCTCAAGAGGATGGTCGAGGTGATCAGCCGCTGGAAGGTGAAGGCCGAGCAGTACCCGGTGCGCATGACGAACACCGACATCGCATCACTTGAAGCGGCCATGGAGAACGCGCAGCTTCGGCAGGCCCGGGAGATGGTGGGTGGCCGGCGGGCATGAGCTCCAAGCCGAAGGAGGCAGGGCCTGGCAGGTCGGGCTGGAGGGTGGGGGGCTTGCAGGGTCCGAGGGCGGAGTCCCTTTTTCGCGCGCGGGCGTGCGCGCGTACTTATTCTTTAATGGGTGTCCGGCCAAATGAACCCAGCGCTCACCAAAAATTTCTGAGCAAGAGAAGGAGCGGCCAAAACGACTGCAGGCGCGATACAGGTTCGCTGCGGACTGCGTCCACCGCCAGTAAGACAAGGCTCCCACGTAAGTGGGGGCCTTTTGTCTTTCTGGCCCCAGTGTTTTCGCGGGCTTGCGGCCGGTGGCCGATTCTCTGTGGCTTCTCTCGCTGCTGCTTTTCTGGCCTTTGCCGCAGGCCATTCTCTAACGCCGCTTTTTGTCAGTGAGGCTTTTGACAAAGCTTCAGGTCAATTCAATCAGCGCGTGCATTTGATCTGCATGCTGCCTTGTGATCTCCCCAGTCCATGACAGGTGAACATGGCCAGAAGCTACGCTCCGTCCATTCACGGTGACGGGCTCAGAGGGTTGTTGTCGAGGCATCTTGAGGGTGAGCCCATGTCTCAGCACGCTGGCAACACAGGGGAGGTCAACGCGGCAGGCATGCCGGTCAGGCATCGGAGGTCGGCGGCGCAATCCATTTGCGTTGGCGCGGTCAATCCCGTACGCTGCCCCGACGTCTACACGCCACGCCCGAGCCCATGCGGGCCGCCGGACCGGCCTTCCGGACGTGCAAAGGAGTCCAACCATGCCAAGCCGATCGAACGGCCCCACGGCCGAAATCAAAGCCGTGCGAACGTTGGCGCTCGTGGGCGCCGCAGTCGCCGGCAAGACCTCGCTGGCCGAGGCCCTGCTGTACAAGGCGGGCGCCATCGGCGCGTGCGGCAGCGTCGAGCGCGGCAGCACCGTCAGCGACCACGACCCGCTCGAGCGCCGCATGCTGCATTCGCTCAACGCCTCGGTGATGCACCTCACGCATGCCGGCACGCGCATCCACCTCATCGACACGCCCGGCGGACCCGACTTCCTCGGCCAGAGCCTGCCGGCACTGGAGGCCGTCGAGACGGTGGCGGTGGTCATCAATGCCGCCACCGGCATCGAGCCGATGGCGGTGCGCATGATGGAATACGCCGCCTCGCGCCGCCTCGCCCGCATGATCATCGTCAACAAGATCGACGCGCAGGGCGTCTCGCTGTCGGGTCTGCTGGCCGACATCCAGGCCACCTTTGGTCGCGAATGCCTGCCGCTGAACGTGCCCGACGGGGTCAACCGGCAGGTGATCGACTGCTTCTTCAACCGCTTCGGACGCTCCGACTTCGGCCCCGTCGAAGCGGCGCACCGCGCGCTGGTGGAGCAGGTGGTCGAGGTCGACGCGGCCTTCGTCGAGCGCTACCTCGAGAAAGGCGACGTCGACCCGTCGGAGCTGCACGCGCCGCTGGAGCAGGCGCTGCGCGAAGGCCACCTGATCCCGGTGTGTTTCGCCTCGTCGCGCAGCGGCGCCGGCGTGACCGAGTTGCTTGACGTGATCGTCAAACTCCTGCCCGATCCGACCGAAGCCAACCCGCCGAGCTTCATCGTTGGCGAGGGCGCAGAGGCCATGCCCATGGAGGCCAAGGCTGACCCGACGCTGCACGTGCTGGCGCATGTGTTCAAGGTCACGATCGACCCCTATGTCGGCAAGATGGGCATCTTTCGTGTGCACCAGGGCACGGTCACGCGCGACAGCCAGCTCTACATCGGCGACGGCCGCAAGCCGTTCAAGGTCGGGCACCTGTTCATGCTCCAGGGCAAGGACCACGTCGAGGTGTCGCACGCGCTGCCCGGCGACATCGTGGCGGTGGCCAAGGTCGACGAGATCCATTTCGATGCCGTGTTGCACGATGCGGCCGAAGACAGCCATGTGCACCTCGCTCCGCTGCCGCTCCCGGTGCCGGTGTACGGCCTGGCCGTGGAGCCCAAGCGGCATGGCGACGAGCAGCGCGCCTGGGAAATCCTCGGCAAGCTCGCGGCCGAGGACCCGTGCCTGCGCATCGAGCATGTGGCCGCGACCAACGAGACGGTCCTTTACGGGCTCGGCGAGCTGCACCTGCGCATCGTGCTCGAACGCCTGCGCGAGGTGTACCGCTTCGATGTCCAGACTCGGCCACCGCGCATCGCCTACCGCGAGACCGTGACCACGCCGGCCGAGGGCCACCACCGCCACAAGAAGCAGAGCGGCGGTGCCGGCCAGTTCGCCGAAGTCTTCCTGCGCATCGAGCCGCTCGCGCGCGGCGCGGGCTTCGAATTCGCCGACGAAGTCAGGGGCGGTGCGATCCCGGGCCAGTTCATCCCCGCGGTCGAGAAAGGCGTGCGCGAGGTTTTGGCGTACGGCGCGATCGCCGGCTTCCCTGTGGTCGACGTGCGCGTCGTCGTGTACGACGGCAAGCACCACAGCGTGGACAGCAAGGACATCGCCTTCGCGACCGCCGGCCGCAAGGCCTTCATGGCGGCGATTCGCGAGGCCCGGCCGGTTGTGCTCGAGCCGTTTGTCCAGATCGAGATCGCCGTGCCCGAGCATGCCGTGGGCGACGTCACGAGCGACCTGTCGTTGCGGCGCGGCCTGGTCACAGGCACATCGGGCCTGGGGGCCGGCACCGTGGCCATCGGCGCTCAGGTGCCAGAGGCCGAGCTGGCCGACTACCAGTCGCGGCTGAATGCGATGACCAGCGGCCAGGGGCGCTACACCGTCACGTTGTCGCACTACGACGCCGTTCCGCCGGCCGTCCAACAGACGTTGATGGGGCGGTACCGGGTGCGCGAAGAAGACTAGGAAAATTCGCAGCGCCGATGCTCAGCCTGCACGCGCGTTGCCGAGCAATCGACTGGGCGTACCGTGAGAAAAAATGCTCCCTCGCCCGGAACCCAACGAAGCGGCCAGCCTGTCGGCGGTAGAACGGGTCCAGCAATTCCTGCAAGTCCGTCGCGGTGGACATGAGCTCGCCCTCGAAATGTCGAGTCCCCGTCTGGGCTGCTTCCGGGTGGCTCAGGTTTTCACAGGGAATTCACACCATCAAGTATTCCTCAAGCTCATTCCTTGAAATGCCGGAAATTGATTGGTCCAGCAGAACCTGACCGTGGTCCATGACGAGTACCGAGGTCGCGACCGAGAGCAGGAACTCCAGGTTCTGTTCGACGATGACGTATGTGGCACCCCTTGCGCATCGGGAGCGCACCAGGTCGGCCATGCGCTGGATGTTTTCGGGCTGCACGCCTTCTGTCGGTTCGTCAAGAAGGGTCAGCGGTGCACTCAGGCCCATGGTCCGGGTGAAGGAGAGCAGCTTTCTTTCTCCACCGCTCAGCAGTCCCGCGCGTTGCCCCATTCTTTCGCCCAGGCGCGGGAAGTTCTCAAGGCAGCTCGCATACCGGCTTTCGTCTTTGTCATCAAGGTGCAACCACAGGTTCTCGTGCACCGTCAGTTCCCCGAACACCACGTTTTCCTGCGGCGCATAGGCCATGCCCGAACGCAGCCCGTCCTGTGGTGCCAAGGCATTGATGTTCCGGCCGTTGAGAACAACCGATCCGCTCTGTGGCTCGATGTAGCCGGCCAGCGTCTTCATCAGGGTGGTCTTTCCCACGCCGTTGCGCCCCAGAACACCGAGCACCTCGCCTTGAGTCACTGCACCGGAGACATTCCGCAGCACCATGGTGTCGCCGTAGCCACTGACGAGGTTGTCGAACTTCAGAAGTGTCGGGCTCACTTTCGGGCTCCTGCGTAGACGCTCTTCACACTGGGGTCGCTCTGGATGTCGTCGAGTGTTCCCGCTGCAAGCAGGGACCCCTGGTCGAACACGAAGACCGTTCCGCCAATGGCCTCCACGGCGCTGATGTCGTGCTCGATGACCAGGGCACCGACGCCCAGGCGCTCGATGACCTGCTTGATGGCATCGATCATCTGGTGTGTTTCTTTCGGCGATAGGCCGGCGCAGGGTTCGTCCAGCAGCACCAGCTGGGGTTCGGGCAGCATCGTCATGGAGAATTCGAGTGCCTGGCGATGCCCCTGAGACAGGCTCCCGGCCCGCTCGTTCAGTTGCTGCTTCAGAACGGGAAAGAGTGCCAGCAGATCGTCCAGCAGCGGGGTGTGCCACGACAGGGCCGACCGCCCCAGAGCGTCCATGCCTTTGAGCCGTCCCGCCCACAGGGCAATGTCCAGGTTCTCCGAAACCGTCAGGTCTGGGAACACCGATGGCACCTGCATCTTTCGTCCGACACCATGGCGAGCGACCTGCCAGGCCGGCAACCGGGACACATCCTTGCCGTTCAGGAGAATCTTCCCCGACCGCAATGGAAGCCGACCCGTCAGCACATTGAAGGAAGAGGTCTTGCCTGCGCCGTTGGGGCCGATGATGCAACGCACACCTGAGCCTTTCAGAGCAAAGGACAGGCGGTCGAGAATCCGGACGCCGCCTTGTGATGAGCTGACGTTCTGGAACTCCAGTGTGAGGTTGCCTGCCGGGACGGACTGAGGTGCGAGCATCTTCCCGACGGGCTCTGCGCCGGAGTCCTTGTGAGCGTGCCTGCCTTGCACAAGACCGAGCAGCCCCGCGGGGAGGAACCGGACGACCACCAGGAAAAGAAGTGCCACCAGCACTTCCCAGTACGAAAAGGCGTCTCGAAGTTCCGACGATGCATATCCCACCAGCACCGCGCCGAGCAGCGCTCCCAGCGGGCTTCCCTTGCCACCGACGGCGGCCCAGATGATGAACTCGGTGGCCAGTACGACACCCATGGACAGTGGCGTGACGATGCCCTGGTGCATGGCGAACAATGCACCCGCCGCTGCGGCCAGCAAGGCGGACAAGGCGTAGGCGTTGGCCTTGATCCGGTCGGTGGCATATCCGAAGAGCTGCAGCCTGTCTTCGTTCTGTGCGATCGCCGACCACAGGGTGCCGATGGGCCGACGGATCAGCACACCCAACACCAGGGTTGAGCACACTGCGCAGACGGCGACGACCCAGTAGAGATCCGCGTACCGGTCCATGCCCGGTGGCTCCGGAATGTCGGACATGCCGTTGAAGCCTCCGGTGACGGCGCTCCACTGCTGAACCACGAGGAAGCCCAGCATCGTCATCGCCAGCGTGATGAGCGAAAAGAACGGTCCGCTGCGGGAGCTGCGGGCAAAGACCAGGCGAGCGGTCAGGTAGGCCAGGGCGGCCGGAAGCATGAGCGCGAGCGGAAGCGTCGCGTACCAGAGCGCATTGGACGAGGCGGCCTTGAGACTGCCGCCTGCCAGGTAGGCCCCGAGGCCGAAAAAGAGCGCGTTGCCCAGGGGCAGGAAGCCCAGACGACCCCAGCACAGCGCAACACCCTGGGTGGCGATGCCGTAGATGAGGAACAAGCCGATCTGGTAGCTGGTGAACTCGTCGGTCAGGAAGGGCAGGGCACACAGACCGATGCCCAGTGCCATGGGGCCGGAGGGGAGATGGCGGGAGCGTTTCATCTGGCGGGTGGACTGTCTGGCCGTCCCGTTGAGGTCAATTGCGTCCGAAGAGTCCATTGGGTTTCAACCAGAGGAAGAGGATGGACAGGATGAGCACCACGGCATAGCCGCTGGTCTGGTCAATGAGCGCACTCAGCACCGACTGCGTTCCGCCAATGATGGAGACACCGCCGCCGAATCCGCTGAGCGTGCCGAGGCCGCCGACCACCAGGACAAAGAACGAGTCCAGCAGATAGTCGACACCGATACCCGGCTCGATGCGCACCAGAGGCGCCAGCAGCACGCCCGAGGCCCCGGCCAGCATCATGCCGACGACAAAGGTCTGGGATGCGAGCCGTGTGGTGTTGATGCCCAGCGCCTGGGCCAGGGCCGGGTTGCCCGTCATGGCGCGAACGCGCAGCCCCATCGAACTGCGCCGGTACCAGAGCGCCAGCGCCAGCATGAGGGCCGCCGTCAGCGCGAGCAGAAACAGGCGGTACACCGGGTACTGGATGCCGATGACCTCGATGGGCGTCGTCAGGGTGCTCTCGATGTTCCGGTGGTCGCGGCCGTAGACCGCTTCCACGAGCTTGCGCATGAGAATGGCCAGCGCCCAGGTGGCCAGCAGGGTGTCAAACGGTCGCGCGTACAGGGGACGGATCAGCCAGCGCTCCACCACCCAGCCCACGCCACCACAGACCAGCAGCGCCAGGGGCATGGCGGTGATCAGTGGCCAGCCCCAGGACTGCACCGTGACCACCGCGTACGCTCCCAGCATGACGAACTCGCCGTGGGCCATGTTCATGACCCCGAGCAATCCGAACACCACCGCCAGGCCCAGCGTCGTCAGGCCCAGGGTTGCCAGTTCGTACAACAGGTTGAGGAGATGGAGCAGCCAGCTGGAATCCATGGCGTCGCTCACACCTTGCAGGTTTGACCCGAGCCCACGCCCGGGAAGGTCTTGACCACACGGAACCCCTTGTCGTCCACCGTCGCCACATAGATGTTCTGCGTCACGTGGCGTGCGCCCATGACCACGTCGCCCCGTGGGCCGCTGTAGCTGGCGCCGTTGCTGGCCTTGTCCATCTTCTCGACGTCCAGGGATTTCGCGCGGGTGGCGATGGCTTCGAGCATCATGGCGCCCTCATAGACCGACTCGCCCAAGGTGCTCAGTGTGGGCGCCTGGGGGCCGAACTTCTTGAAGTACGCATCGGAGAATGCCTTCGCGGCAGGCGTCTGGATGTTCGCAAAGTAACCCGCGCTGGAGTACAGATTCCGGGCGTTGGCGATGCCGATGCCGGCCAGGGTGTTTTCTTCCAGCAAGGAACCCAGCCGGATCACCTTGTCCGACAGACCCATGCTCGCGAACGCCTTGTTGAAGGTGACGGAGGCGCCGCCCACCAGGGACACCAGAACGGCATCGGCACCGCTGTCACGGATGCGTGCCAGGCTGGCATCGAAGTTGTCGACGGTGAAGGGGAGGTACTCCTCGCCAACGACCTTGGCACCGGTCTTGGTGATGAATACGCGCGCAGCGGCGTTGGTGTTGCGACCCCAGATGTAGTCGTTGCCGATCATGTACCACTTGGTCGGCTTGCGCTCCGAGGCGATCCATGGGATGACGGGTTCGAGCTGCTGCTGAGGGGTTTCCCCGCTGAGGTAGGTTCCCCTCGCGCATTCGCCACCTTCATACACTGGGGCGTAAAAGTACGGCACCTGGCCCTTGAAGAGTCCCACCAGCGCGCCACGGACGGCGCTGTCGTGCATGCCGATGACCGCCTGGGCTTTCTGTCCCTTCCAGAGCTTCAGCGCCGCCTGGGTGACCTCGGCCGGGGGCAGACCTGCATCACCGAACAGGGGATTGATCTTCTGGCCCAGGATGCCGCCTCGGGCGTTGATGATGTCGAACGCGAGTTCGGCGCAGGCCTTTGAAGAAGGACCGAACAGTCCCCCGGGCCCGCTCATGGGAATCATGACCGCCACGTTCAATGCGGATTGGGCCCGCACGAGGCTGGGGCCCGCCAGGGATGCGATGGCTGCGCTGGCGACGAAAGTACGGCGTTGCATGTGAAAGCTCCTATTGAGAAGTGCGATTCGGTTGTTGTGGGAAGGACGCTCAGCGCATCCAGGGGGCGGAATTCATGGGAAACAGCGGCTCCATCGCCTGTCCGAGGGAGAGGATCAAGCGGTCGCTGCCGGGCAGTCCGTCGAGAGCCAGTCCGACGGGAAGCCCCCCGCTCAGACCGGCGGGCAAGGTCAGGCCGGGCAGGCCTGCATTGCTGCCGGGGTCCGTGTTGCGGATGAACGTGGGGAACAGCGGCTCGGGCTTGCCATTGAGAACAACGCTCATCTTCTCGCTGGTCTTCGCCGCCGGGACGGGAACGGTTGGAAAAACGAGGGCGTGAACGCCAGAGTGCAGGAAAGCGTCGGCGTACACCTCCTGCAGCTGTCTTCTGGAGCCAAGGGCCTGTTCGTACACCGCCTCTGGAATGGTTCCTCCCGAAAGCAGCGGGGACACGATCTCCTTGACGTCGGGGCTTTTGACACCCGCCACAAGCTCCTCAAAGGAGATGCCGCGCTTCGCGTAGGCCAGGTAGTCCTGCATGTCTCGAACGAACTCGTGGAGTGCGATGGGGAAGCCGGCGGCCGCATTGAGTTCTGCCACCGACGGCAGGGCCACCGGCACCAGTTGCGCGCCGGCCGCCCGAAGCCTGTCGAGGGCCGCTTCCGTCACCGAACGAACGCCGGGATCCAGGTCGTCCCAGAAATGATTCGCCGGGACCCCCAGTCGCGCACCCGCCAGAGACACCGTGAGAAGCGGCGCCTGGCTTGTGGTCAGCACCGCGTCCAGCAGTGCACAGTCGGCAACGCTGCGGGCGATGGGGCCTGCGGTGTCTCTGGTGGTGGATATGGGCGCGATGCCCCGGCCGGAGACACGTCCCGCGGTGGGTCTGAAGCCCACCAGGCCACAAAGGGATGCGGGAACGCGGACCGAGCCACCTGTGTCGGTGCCAATCGAGGCCGGCACCATGCCCGCCGCGACCACCACACCACTGCCACCACTGCTGCCACCGGGAATGCGATCTGTGTCCCAGGGGTTGAGGGCCTCTCCGGTCGCATGGTTGTCCGTGGTGATGCCGAACGCCAATTCGTGCATGTTGGCCTTCCCTGCGATCAGGGCGCCAGCGGCTCTCAGGCGCGTGACCACATCGGCGTCCATGACGGGCAACGATCCCAGCAAGCTGCCCGTTCCTGCAGAGCACGGGTAGTCGGTTGAGTCGATGTTGTCTTTCAGGGCGATCGGCACCCCCAGCAGGGGCAGATCTGTTCCGGCCGCGATGCGCTGGTCTGCTTCCGTGGCTTCCTTGAGCAGCGTTTCCTCATCAAAGGCCACGTAGCCACGCATGGCTGTTCGCTCATTGGTGCGCTCGATCAGGGCCTTGGCCAGCGCAACGCTGGTGAGCGTGCCAGCGCGAAGCTGGGCTCGTATGTCGCAGATTCCTAACTGGGTGGGGTTCATGTGCGTTCCGATGTCGACTGGTCTGGAGAAATCGTAGGCAGCACACAGACAGAAGGCACCTCGCAGGATTGATAGGGTGTGAATGCACGTTGGATAGGGAACTTACCGATGCGGGCGCCAAGCGCGCCGCCCTAGGATGGTGCGGCGATCCCAGCATGGTTATTGCTAGCCGACGGTCATGTATCTCTCAAGTTCTCAGACACGCGCCCTCGGTGAGGTCATGCGCCTGCTTGCTCAGTCCCAGGACGCCGACAGTCTGCGCGCCGACCTCGCGCTTCCGATGCTCGACCTCCTCAAGGCCGACACCTATGTTTCGTTCACCTGGAACAACGAAAGCCGCCGGTTCGAGCGGGTGAAAGCCCTGAACCAGTCCGTCGAAAACCTCCGTGCCTGGGACGAGTACTACCGGCACATCGATCCGCTGACGTTCCCGATGATGGAAAGGCGTCATCCCACCTTGGCCACGCAGATCCTTTGTCAGTCGGATCTGGCGCGCACCGAGTTCTTCAACGACTTCCTGGCCAAGGATCGCATGCACTGGGGCGTCAATGTCTATGTGTTCGCCGAAGGGTTGTGCACCGCAGACATGCGCATCTGGCGCCAGCGAAGCCGGGGCAACTTCGACGCCAGCGAACTGGAGGCGTTGCGCTTGGTGGAGCCGGCGTTTGCCTCGGCGATGGAGCGGTTGAGCTGGACCCAGAAGCCGGTGGCCCAGCCCGTCCGGCAGGAGCACCTGGTGGACCTTCTGCGGCGCAAGACATCTCTGAGCATGAGAGAGGCCCAGGTGGCATCACTGGTCTTGATGGGGTGTCCCGACAAACAGATCGCGAAGGAAATGGGCGTGGGGTTTCCTACCGTCCGTTTCCACATGTCCAATGCGTTCAAGAAGCTGCACGTCGAGAACCGCACGCAGCTGGCAGCCCGTATCCAGGGACTGTGCGTGGACACCGCAGAGGTGCATTGAACGGGGTGTTCGTTTGCTTGGGCGGCCATGCCGATTGAAGTGGCCCTTCGCGCCTGCCAATGGGTCTGCAGCGCCTACTGCGTGAACATCTCGATCACCAGGGCGCGTGCCCAGCAAATGAAACTCCTCGCGCGGTTCGTACTCCTCAGCGAACTGGAGCGCACGAAGATGTTGCTTGGTGAGTCCGACGTCGCCGCGTTGCGTGTCAGTCGATCGACAGCAGCCCCGTGCCAGGGTGGCAGTTGAGGTACTCGAATTGCGCATCACCGGCCTGCAGCACGCTCACCTCGTGGTACAGGCGCAGGCTGGGCGGCGCTGCGATGGCCTGGAGCATGCCCATGAAGGCCCCGAAGATCTTCAGGTGTGTGGGGTGCTTCTCGGCCCAGACCTCCATGTGCGCCAGGCTCTGCCACCAGCTCAGTCCGTAGCTGCGGTCGGTGGGCGCCAAGTTGTCGTCGAGCACGCGCAGGTAGCGGTTGCTCAGACAGCCGACCCCCAGGCCGTCTGACGAGGCGAGGAACGCCATGCCCACGCGCAGCACGGGCTCCACCTCGCCCAGGTAGCGCTCGCGCTCCGCGCCGACGGTGTGTTCCCAGTTCTGGCCGCTGCGGATCAGCGCGATGTTGTGATGGCCTTCGATGACCACCCGTTCGCCAGGTCGGGGTGGAAAGGGGCGAGCTGGATGGGCACCAGCCAGTGCATCCGTCTGCGATGCCGGCAGACGGTCGCGCATGCCGCCCCAGTAGGCGTGCTCCAGAATCTCCCCGCTCACCGCCTCGGCCAGGCGCGCCACCGCCTCCTGCCCGTCGGGCGATGACATCAGGGTTTCGAAGCGGTCCACCCCGGGGCAGGCCACCTCACGAAACCATCCCGTGTTGCCGCTCAGGCGCTCATCGCTTTGCCAGAAGGCCTGCACCGCCGGGTGCCGTTGCCAGCGCTGGTGGCTCGCCCGGTCGGACCAGTAGGCCGTCCACACCAGCGTGTCCCAACCCTCGGGGTCGCGGAACTGTGCCAGGTCGGAGAAGCGGGGCGCGTCGGCGCCCTGCACGGCGTTGCGCAGGGTCTGCAGCCCGGCCACCGCCGACGCGCGGTCGGCCGGGTCGCGGTACTGCACGCCGTGGTACGCCATGACGGCGTGCGTCTGGTCCGTTGCATAGCGGGCGGTGTACGCGGGTACGGGTGGCGTGTAGCCGGCCGGCATGCGTGGGGATTGGCTGCGCGGGCAGCGCAGGTGCGGCGCGATGGCGGATTCCATGAGGGCTCCTGTGGGAGGGACGGATCGCCCTCAGTTCGCGGTCAGGTTGTCTTGAGGATCGACCGCGTCGACGGGCAAGGAGAAGTGCTCCACGGGCGAGCCCTTCTTGCGGTTGAGCAGCAGGCGGTGCACGTCGGGGCGGGCATAGTGACCCACCGGGTCCATGGCGTTCTTGGCCACGCCGATCATGCCGAGGTCGATTTCCGCGATCAGCAGGCCTTCGGCGTCTTCCGGCAGCTTCTCCGTCAGGGGCGAGCCATCGGGGCCGTAGATCACCGCGTGCCCACCACCCACGTGGGTCAGGGCATGTTTGTCGGGGGTGTCGCACAGCTCCTCCACCATCGCCTTGGAAATGATGGCGCAGGGCGCCAGCACGAAGCAGCCGCCCTCCACGGCGTACACCTTGCTGACGGCGTTGTTGACCTCCCAGCCCAGGGCGTGGGCAAAGGGTTCGTAGGTCGAGAAGCTCGGCCAGGCCGCGATGTGCACCTGTTCGTGCTGCGAGAACATGGCGTACTTGTTCAGCGACAGGATGTTCTCCCAGCAGGCCAGTTCGCCCACGCGGCCCAGTGGCGTGTCATGCACTTTCAGGTCGCTGCCGTCGCCGTCGCCGAAGACGGTGCGCTCGGAGTGCGTGGGGCGCAGCTTGCGCCGCTGCGAAATCGTTTCTCCGTCGGGCCCGATCAGCCACTGCGCGATGTAGAGGCTGCCGCCGGAACGCTCCGACAGACCCAGCGATGCCGTGATGCCTGCGGCCTTGACGGCCTGGCGCAGCTTCTCGGCCTGCGGGCTGTCGTAGGACAGCGAGTTGTCGAAGTACCGCTGCACAAAGCCCCGGCCGATGGCCCAGGCGGGCGCGCCCATCCAGATGTGCCACGGGTAGCCGGGAATGAAGGTCTCGGGAAAGGCGATCAGCTTGCAGCCTTTTTCGGCGGCCTCGTTGATGAGCTGGATGCATTTGTCGACGGTGCCGTCAAGGTCCAGCCAGACGGGGGCGGCCTGGACAACAGCGACTTTGTACTTGGGGTGGGAAATGCCCATGATGTGCTCCTGTTGGCGGGTTAGAAAGGAATGGATGTCTTGAGCCAGAACGCCGTGCCCTGGGTGGAATTGCGCACAGCCATGTCGCGCTGCAGCTTGGCGGTGAAGAACCAGCCTTTGCCGTCGTCGTACTTCAGGGACGGACCCAGTGCGAAGGCGCGTGTCTTGCTGTTGGCCACATCGGCGCCGCCGGACTTGTCGTTGGTGAGTTGCTGCCAGGCGTGTCCGCCAACGCCGACCGTCCAGCCGTTGCCCACCCCCCAGCCGATGGAGTAGTCGGCGAACAACTCGTTGCCGCTGCGGTAGTCGGTGTCCTTGTTGCGGCGGTTCAGGTTGAGGGTGAGCTTGAGGTCGGCGTTCAGGCCATTCGGGTCGATGTGGCTGACGCCAAACAGCGGCTGCACCGAGAGGTAGTTGCGACCGATGTTGGCCAGGTTGTTCTTGTCGTAGTCACCGGTGGGCAAGGAAAAGTCCAGGCCGACGACGGTGTGCAGCTGGGGTGAATGGTGAAAAGCGACGCCTGTTCCCAACGTGATGTCGCCCACGCCACTTTTGCTCTGGCTGTTGCCGGCGGCACTGACCTTCAGGTTGACCAGCGGCACGATGGAGTGAAACACCAGATGGCCGCCCATGACTTCGGTCGTGGTGGACCACACGCCCCGCAGCACGGCCGCTGTGGCACGCACCTTGAAGCCAGGGATGCCCGCGTTGTCGCCTTGTCCGGTGATGAACTTGTCGGCGGCGTAGTGGTTGCCATAGCCCAGCAGGTACACGCCTGGTGGCGGAACGGCACCCACCAGGAAGTTCTCCACCCCTCGGGGGTAGGTGGAGCCACCGCCTTCGGTGGCGTGTGCAAGGCATGCGGCGGTGGCCAGCAGGGCAAACGTGGCGGAACGGGTCATCGGTTTCATGCGGAAAATGCTCCAGTGGGGTTGAAGGACAAGACCGGTGGTGTGGTCTGGGGTACGGGAAACAACACGGTCAAGGCATCCAGCGACGCGTGCGCAGCGGGTCGAGGGAGGGCCAGCGGCGCAGCACCAGCCCCCAGGTGCCTTGGGGAGACAGGACCATCGTGGCGATGGCAATGAGACCGAGCGCCACGAAGTACCAGACGCCGTAATCGGCGCTGAGCTCGCGCAACAGGAAATAGATGGCCGTGCCGATGACGGGGCCCTCGATGCGGCCGATGCCGCCGAGCACGGAAATGAAGATCGCCATGGCGGTCCAGCCCAGGCCAAAGCTCGCGTCCGGGCTCACCTGCAGCGTGTTCATGTAGGCCACGGCGCCGGCCACGCCGGTGAGGGCGGCGCACATCAGCCACAGCGCCAGCTTGGTGCGCCGCACCGGCACGCCGCTGGCGCGCGCCGCGTCCTCGCTGTCGCGGATGCTGGCCAGCGCCAGGCCGAGCGAGCTCTTGAGCAGGCCCCTGGCCCAGAACAGGGCCAGCGCCGCCACCGCCAGCGCAGCCCAGTAGGTGCCCAGGTTGCGCTCGGCGCGGGTGAAGTCGCCCAGGTTGCTCAGCGGCATGCCGCCGCCCGCGCCCAGCGTGTCGGCGTTGAGCACCAGGATGCGCATCAGCTCGGCCAGCACCCAGGTGCCCACCGCGAAATGGGCGCCGCTGAGGCGGAACATGGGCAGGGCCACGACCGCCGCGAACAGGGCGGTCACGGCCATGGCCAGTGGCAGCGTGACCCAGGGGTTCCAGCCCAGGGTGTTGGAGAGGAAGAACAGGGCATAGGCGCCCACGCCCACGAACACATGCAGGCCCACCACCACCATGCCGCCGAAGCCAGCGAGCAGGTTCCAGGCCATGGCGATGGCGAACACGGTGAACACCTCCACCAGCAGGCGCTGGGTGCCAAAACCGGTGAACCAGGGCAGGGCGGCCAGCAGGGCCAGGCCGGCCAGGGTCATGGCCAGGCCGCGCCAGGAAGACAGCAGAGAGTGAATGGCTGCGCGCATGGGGACTTCCTTGTCAGTGCTTGCGGGTCATCGGGCTGAACAGACCCTGCGGGCGCACGAGCAGGACCACGAAGAAGGTGAGGTGGCCGAAGAAAGCACCCAGGCCGGGGTTGATCTGGGACCCGAGCACCTGGGCCAGACCGATCAGCAGGCCACCGAAGAAGCTGCCCCACAGGCTGCCCAGACCGCCCAGCACCACCGCCTCGAAGGCGAACAGCAACCGCTCCGGGCCGGCCATGGGGGCGAACGGGGTGCGCATGCCGTAGAGCACCGCGGCCAGTCCGGTGACCACCATCACGAAGCCCGCCATCAGGGCGAAGAAGCGCTGGTCGTTCACGCCCACCAGCCGCGCGGTGGGTGCGTCGTCCGACACGGCGCGCGCCTGGCGGCCCCAGTGGGAGTGGGCCACCAGCAGGTGGGTGCCGGCGTACATCAGCACGCTGATGGCGGCGATCAGCAACGGGAATACCCCCACCGACACGCCGCCCAGGTTCAGGCCCTGCAGGGTCAGTTCACCGGAGGGCAGGCTGCGCGTGTCGGCGCTGAACACCTCCTGCAGCAGGTTCTGGATCACCACCGACAGACCGAAGGTCACCAGCAGCGGAGACAGTTCGTGCGCCCCCACCACGCGGTTGAGCAGCGTGGTCTGCAGCAGCCAGCCGATGCAGAACATGGCGGGCAGCACCAGTGCCAGGCTGGCCAGGGCGGACCAGCCGGTGGTGGACATCACCACCATGGACAGGTAGGCGCCGAGCACGATCAGATCGCCGTGGGCCAGGTTGATCATCTTCATCACGCCCAGGCTCAGGCTCAGGCCCAGCGCAAACATCGCGTAAAGCGAGCCCAGCAGGAGACCGTTGAGCAGGACTTCAATCAGGGTGTTCATGCCGTCTCGACTCCGAAATACGCAGCGGCCACGTCGTGGTGGTTGGCGTGCAGGGACTCACCTTCCAGCACCACGCGTCCCTTCTGCAGGCAGACGTAGCGGTCGGAATCGTTGAGGGCTCGGCGGACGTTCTGTTCCACCAGCACCAGCGCCATGCCTGATTGGCTGGCCTGGCGCAGCAGCCGGTAGACCTCCTCGACCGCCAGCGGGGACAGGCCCAGCGACACCTCGTCGCACAGCAGGTAGCGGGGGTTGCACAGCAAGGCGCGGGCAATAGCCACCAGCTGCTGCTGTCCGCCGGACATGGCGGTGGCCGGCCGCCCCAGCAGGTCGCGCAGCACCGGCATCTCGTCCAGCACACGTTCGGTGGTCCAGTCGCCGGGCCGTCCATTGCGCTGCGCCAGCGCCAGGTGTTCACGCACCGTGAGGCTGGGGAACAGCCGCCGCCCTTCGGGCACCAGGGCGATGCCCTGGCGCAGGCGGTCCAGCTCGTGTCCCGCGCTGATGCACTCGCCGTCGAGGCGGATGCTGTCCGGGCGGGCACGAAGCGCCCCGGCCAGGGTGCGCAGCAGCGTGGTCTTGCCGGCGCCGTTGGAGCCGATGAGCGCCAGCGTCTGGCCCGGCTCTACCCACAGGCTCACACCAAACAGCGCCTGGAACAGGCCGTAGTGCGCATCGAGTTGTTCAACCTGCAGCATGTTCCACCTCCGCTTCCATGTCCAGTTCGGATCCCAGGTAGGTTTCGCGCACCAGCCGGCTGGCAATCACCTCGGCGGGCGGGCCATCTGCCAGCAGCGAGCCGTCGGTCAGTACCACCAGGCGGCGGGCCACCTTCACCAGCGCGTGGACCAGGTGCTCGATCCACAGCACGGTCACGCCCTGGGCGTGGATCTCGCTGACCAGTTCGAGCAGTTGGTGCACCTCGGCGTCGGTCAGGCCGCCGCCCACTTCGTCGAGCAGCAGCAGCCGGGGCGAAGTGGCGAGGGCCCGAGCGACTTCCAGCCGCTTGCGCTGCAGCAGCGTCAGGCTGGCGGCCGGCTGGTTGCCCTGGGCCGCGAGTCCGCAGCGGCGCAGGGCGTCACAGGCCGCGTCAGCTGCTGGTTCCTGGTCCAGGCCGGCGCCGTAGGTCGCCGCCACCAGCGTGTTCTCATACACGCTCAGCCCGGCAAAGGGCTGCGGAATTTGGAAGGTGCGGCCGATGCCGGCGCGGCAGCGCTGGTCGGCGCTCAGTGCGGTGATGTCCTGCCCCTGCAGATGGATGGTTCCGCTGTCGCAGCGCAGGTTGCCGGCGATGAGGCCGAACGCGGTCGTCTTGCCAGCGCCGTTGGGACCGATGACACCGACGAACTCGCCATCAGCGACCGTCAGGTCCAGGCCACGGATCACGGGTGTCCGGCCATAGGCCTTGTGTACACCGCTGAGTGTGAGAAGGGGTGTCATGTGGCCTCCGAAACGGGACCGTTCCCGTACGCCGCGCGCTGCATGGCCTTCAAGCCCCCAGCAGCACGAACTTGCGCTGCACCGGAATCTCCGGGGCGGTGCCGTTGTGCGTGACGACGATGTCGAGCTTGCCCTTTTCATCGACGATCCACTGCCCACCGACGACGCGCATCTTCGACACGTTCCTGATGCCGCTGTCGGAAAAGTCCAGGCGGCCGATCACCGTGTCCTGCTTCATGTTGCGGATGGCATCGGCCACCTTCTGCGGGTTTTTCGGGTCGCCGCTGGCCTTGAGCGCCGCGATGCCAGCCTCGACCAGGGCGTGCATCACGCCGATCGGCTGGGTCCATTCCTTCTGGGTGGCGGCCGTGTAGGCGTCGGCCAGCTGGCGCGCGGTCTGGCCGGTCAGGCTGCTCTTGAACGGGTAGGCCGGCGACCACCAGATCTCGGTGGACATGCCGTGGGCGCTCTTGCCCAGCGCCTGCACGCCGCCCGGGAAGAGCAGGGCCTTGGCAATGGTCATCACCTTGGGCTTGTAGCCCATCTGCGCGCTCTGCTTGACGAAGCTGGCCCACTCGGGCGGAGCGAACAGGCCGGTGACGATCTCGGCGCCTTCTTTCTTGAACGCCTGGATCTGTGCCGAGAAGTCGTTGCTACCAGGTGCGAACTTGCCGATGTCCACGATCTTGTAGCCGGCCTTGGCGAACATGGCGGGCATGCCCATCTTCAGGTCGCCCATGGCGTTGCCCGGCAGCGTGTTTTCGAAAGCCGAGCCGATCACCTTGGGCAGCTTCAGGTCCTTCCAGATGTCCAGGTACACGTTGGCGATGTCGTCGATGCCCCAGAAGAAGTGGAAGACGTTCTTGAAGCCTTTGGCCGGGTCGCCCTTCATGGGGAACATCCAGGCTTGCCAAGGGCTCATGGTGGTGATGCAGGGCACGCCGTTGATCTCGCACTGCTGCGCAATGCCGGGGCCGATGGTGGCCTGACCCAGCATGAGGTCCACCCCGTCCTTGTTGATCAGCTCGGCGGCCAGGTTGGACTGGCGGTCTGGGTTGCTCTGGTCGTCCTTGGCGATGAATTCGACGCGGTACCTCTTGCCCCCGATGCTCAGACCACCGGACAAGGCCTTGGCCGCGTTGTCCAGGATGAAGCTGTCGGCTTCGGCGAACGGTGCGAACGGACCGGTGCGGTGCGTCAGGTAGCCGATCTTGATCACGTCATCGGCTGCGAACGCGTGGGGCGCGGCGACGGTGGCAGCCGCGAGCGCGGTGCCTTGAACCAGGAACTGACGGCGGGAGCTGTGACCGGCGGAGGAAGGCTGCTCGTCTTGCATGTGGGGCCTCGTTGGGGGTGGGTTGAAACGAGGCCTTAGCGTAGGGACGACCGGTGCTTCGGGCTTGCACGTGCGCTGCGCAGCGCTTGGTTCATTCCGACCGGCCAGCCTGTGTCGCGGCACCTGCGGATGCCACTTGTCCGGATCCGTCCTGGCTCTTGTCTGGGTGCTGCCGTGCTTGTGGTGGATCAGAGTCTGGCGGCCCTGGTGAGGGTTGAACCCGATGCTTCTCGGTGGGCCGAAGGCGTAACGTGACTGCTGGGTGCGGGTCTTGCTAGCCAGGTCTGCACGCAAAGGAACACACCATGGAACACCAGCCTCCATCCACACCAAGCCATCCGACAGGACCTGCCTGCGCGCTGCGCAATCGCATGGCCACCGGAGAGGTGCCGGAGAACCAGCGGTTCGAGTACTGGCTGGACATGATCTGCTCCATCTATGTGCAGCTGGAGTGCGACCAGCCCCAGGAAAGGGCGCTGTTCGGCGAGATCGAGTTCTCCCGGATCGGCGGGCTGGACCTGACCGAGCTGCGCGCCAACGTGCCACGGGTGCGTCGCACGCCGCTTCATGTGTCGCGTTCGGGCGAGGACTACTGCCTGGTCCAGCTGCAGCAGGTGGGCAAGAGTGTGGTGTGTCAGGACGGGCGGATCGCCGTGGTCAACCAGGGCGACTTCGTGCTCTACGACTGCACCCGGCCGTACGAGCTGATGTTCGACGATGAGGAGCACCATGTCATGGTGTTGCGGCTGCCGCGCGCGCACCTGGAGCAGCATGTGACGGGCCTGGAAGAACTCACCGCCACCACGGTGTCGGGCGACGGCGCAGCCGGCAACCTTCTGCTCTCGATGGTGAACACCCTGCGCAACCAGGCCGACCGCCTTCACCCGTCGTCCGCGCAAGGCGTGTCCGATGCCATCACCCAGATGATCGCGGCGGGCCTGCGCAGCCTGCCACAGGCCAACTCGCGCCGTCCTTCGAGCCTGCACGCCTACCACCTTGCTCGCATCAAGGCCTATGTCAAGGAGCGGCTGCGCGACCCCGGGCTGTCCGTGGCCAGCGTGGCCCAGGCCGCCGGGCTTTCACCCGATCACTTGGCGCGCCTGTTCCGGGGCGAGCCCTTGCCCCTCTCGCGGCTGATCTGGCAGTGGCGGCTGGAGGCCTGCCACCGCGACCTGGTCGACCCGCGCCTGGCCAGCCGCAGCGTCAGCGACATCGCGTTTTCCTGGGGCTTCAACGAAGCCGCCCACTTCAGCCGCTCGTTCAAGGAGCAGTACGGCCTCACGCCGCGCGAGTGGCGGCAGCAGGCCCTGTCGGTCCAGACCTTGGCCTGAGGGCCAACCTTTCTTTTCTCACGCAAGGCGGCCATCGGCCGCAGCTCCGACGCGCCTTGCCGTGCCTGCGGAAACCCCGCGATCGGGCAGATTTCAATATTAGGTTTATGGATATGACTTAGTCGCTTCATCCTATTGTCAGATGACGTTGCCCCGCCGAGACTGTCGCACCTCTCACGGAGCCGACCATGCCCAGTCCCGACAAACGTCCATCGCCACCGCTCGGTACTCTGTTGCCATGCGCCGGGAGCTTGCTGTGAGCGAGGCCACCGTCCATCGCTGCCTGGCGCCGGCGACCGAGTCGGCGCGCTGGACCCCGGCCCAGTTGGCCTCGGTGCATGCGCTGCCCCTGGGCCGTGTGCTCGAACTGCTGGCCGCCACGGAAGAGCATCAGGCCGTCGAGCGCATGTTGGGCCTGCTGTGTACCACCGTCGGTGCCGGCCCGGCCTTGGCCATTGAGTACGTGCTGCACGGCGGTGTGCTGAAGGTCCGGCAGGTGGTTGCCCCCGCATTCGGTCGCCTGTCGGCGGGCGAGATCGCTCAGGGGGTGGCCGATTCCCTCATCGATCCCGCGCATGGCCACCTGGTGGCGCTGGCCCGGGGCCTGTGTGACGACGCCATGTTCGGTCTTCGCAGCGCCGTCGAGCCGCCGGCCCGCTGGCTGGGCCACTTCGCCGACGGCAGTGGCCTGTGCGAGCGGATCAGCGTGCTGTACACACTCGCGCCGAACACCGCCTGGGCCATGCATCTGTTTCCCTCCACACCGGGTGATGGCCTGGGGGCAGAAGCGCTCCAGGCGATTCAACCCTGCGGGCTGCTGGTGCGCGAGGCGCACCGCATCGTCAGCCCCACCGAGCCGGGTGCCGGGCAGCGCGTGGATTCGGCCGAGGTGCGCCTGAGCGTGCGCGCCGCGTCGCTGTCCGGGCGCGAACGCCAGATCTGCGCGCGCATTGCCGACGGTCAGAGCGCAGCATTGATCGCGGCCGAGCTGGGCATCGCCGCGTCGACCGTCACCACGCTGCGCAAGCGGGCCTACGCCAAGCTGGGCATCCACGACCGCATGGACCTGCGCCACCTGGCGGCCTGAGGTGCCGCGATGACAAGTTCCTGGCAACTGGGCACCGTGCCCCTGGACATCGAGGTGCCGACAGCCCCCACACTGCGCCTGCTGGCCACGCTGCGCCGGCGCCAGTTGGCCGTCGGTCTGTTCGACTGGTTGTCCGGGCGGGCCGTGTTGCGCCGGCTGGCCATCATGGAGCACCGCCCGGGCATCTCCCGGCTGATCGACCGCGTGGGCGTGGCGGAAGACGTGGCCCCCGGCGGTACCAGGGGCTGGCCTCTGGGATGCGAGGGGTCGCGGTGGTCCGTGATCGACCGCCCTCTGGTGCAATGGCTTCACGGCCGCGGCGCGGCCGACTGCCGTGTGGCCATTGCCCACGACGGGGACGAGGCCTGCCTGCTGGTGGCCGGCGAGGTCTCGGCGGTGTACGCCATCCATGCGTCGCGTGCGCCGGGCCTGGGGGGCTTTCCAGACGACGAACTTCGGCGCTGGGCCAAAGCGGCCATGTTGCTGCGGCAGGTGATCTGCCAGCATCCCTACATGCGGCCTTCAGCGACAGTGACCGAACGCGTGCTTCGGGCCGAAGCGCTGTTGCAGGCGCGGGCCACCCGGCTGTCCGGGCGCGAGCAGCAGGTGGCCGCGCGCATCGCCTGCGGCATCACCAACGACGGCATCGCGGCCGATCTGGGCATCTCGCCGGCGACGGTGCTCACGCTGCGCCGCCGTGCCTACGCCAAGCTGGGCATCCGCAGCTGCATCGAACTCTCCTGGCTCGCCGACTGAGCGCCCCGGACGCCGGTCTTTGCCGCCCGCTGTGCTAATGCAGAGGGACATCCTCTCTTGCGGGTGGCGCCTACAGTGCCTCGGCCCCCATGGGCGCCGCCCATGGCCCCTTCAACACACCTTGAGCAGGAGTCCGAATGGATTCAGGATCGGAACCCTCAGGCGCCGCCAACAGCGGCCTTTCTCTTCGCCAGAAGGCGGCGCTGACCACCGGGGCCAACTACTGGCTCACACAGGCGGCGCCAGCCATCGGCTTGCCCGCCATTCGGCTGTCCGACGGCCCTCACGGCCTGCGCCTGCAGGACGACAGCAACCCCGATCACCTGGGCATTGGCGCCAGCATTGTGGCGACCTGCTTTCCGCCGGCCGTCACGCTGGCTTCTTCCTGGGACCTCGCACTGATCGAGCGGGTGGGTGCGGCGCTGGCGCGCGAGGCACGGGCACGGGGCGTGCAGGTGATCCTCGGGCCGGGCCTGAACATCAAGCGAACGCCCCTGTGCGGGCGCAACTTCGAGTACTTCTCCGAAGACCCCCTGCTCAGCGGGCTCTGCGCCGCAGCGCAGGTGCGGGGCATCCAGAGCCAGGGCGTCGGCGCCTGCGTGAAGCACTTCGCTGCCAACAACCAGGAGCATGACCGGCACCGCATCAGCGCCGATGTGGACGAGCGCCCCTTGTGGGAGATCTACCTGCGCGGTTTTCAGACCGTGGTGAAGCAGGCCTCGCCCTGGATGGTGATGACCTCCTACAACCGCCTCAACGGCGTCTACACCGATGAGAGCCACTGGCTGCTCAGCGACGTGCTCAAGGGCGAATGGGGTTACGACGGTGTGGTGGTGTCCGACTGGGGTGCGGTCTACGACCCGGTTGCCGCCGTGCGGGCAGGGCTGGACCTGCGCATGCCCGGGGTGCCCGAGGACGACACGGTCCACCAGGCGGCCCTGCGGGGAGCGATTCCTGAAGACCGCCTGGACGACGTGGTCCAGCGCCTGCGCCGCCTGGCCGGGCGGGTGGCCTTTGGCAGCGCCGACGAGGTGGACATGGCCGCGCAGCATGCCCTGGCCCGGGAGGCGGCGGCAACCTCGGCGGTGCTGCTCAAGAACGAGCGCGACGCCCTGCCGCTGCGCCCCGATGGACTGGCTACGCTGGCTGTGATCGGCGAGCTCGCTCGCTCACCGCGCTACCAGGGCGCCGGCAGTTCGCGCGTCAATCCGCACCGCTTGGTTCATGCGCTGGATTCGCTGCGCGAGCGACTGGGCGCATCGACCGAAGTGGCCTTTGCCGCTGGCTACCGCCTGGATGCGGACGGGCCGCAGCCCGAGCTGGTGGCCGAGGCTCTCCAGCTCGCAAGCCGGGCGGGTACGGTGCTGCTCTTCCTTGGGTTGCCCGATACCGCCGAAGCGGAAGGCCGCGACCGCCGACACATCGACCTGCCGCACAACCAGGTTCATCTGATCGAGACGCTGGCCGGTGTGGCGCCGAAGCTCGTCGTCGCCCTGAGCAATGGCGCCGTGGTGACGACGGCACCATGGCGCCACCACGCGGACGCCATCGTCGAGTTCTGGCTCACGGGCCAGGCACACGGTGAGGCGGTGGCCGATGTGCTGCTGGGCGATGTCAATCCTTCCGGGCGACTGGCCGAGACCATCCCCTGCCGCCTGCAGGACACGCCGGCCTACCTGGACTACCCCGGTGAGAACGGTCATGTGCGCTACGGCGAGGGCCTGTACGTCGGCTACCGCCATTACGACGCCCGGGACATGGCGGTGGACTTTCCGTTCGGCCACGGGCTGTCCTACACCCGGTTCGCCTATGCCGGCCTGAGCGTGCGGGCCCATCCAGCAAGCGATGAGGTGGCGCTCACTGTGCAGGTGTCGGTCACGAACACCGGCGCTCGCAGCGGCAGCGAGGTGGTGCAGGTCTACCTGCAGGACCGCTCGGGTCTGGCGGTGTGCCCGCCCCAGGAACTGCGCGGCTTTGCCAGGGTGGCGCTGGAGCCGGGACAGACCAGGCAGATCGAGATCGGTATCCCGCGAGAGCGCCTGTGTTACCGGTTGCCCGGCATGGGCTGGCGGTATCACGGGGGCGAGGTCGAGGTGCGCGTGGGGGCGTCGTCGCGCGACATCCGGTTGGCGCAGGTGATCGAGCTGGAGCGCACGCCGGTCGAGCGTCCGCTCACTGGTTGGTCCACGATGGAAGAGTGGGTGGCCCACCCGGTGCTGGGCCCCCGGCTGCAGACGCTGTTCGAGCAACGCGGTGGTGCGCGCGGGCGTGCCGGGCAGTTGCTGGCCGATCCCGTGGGGCGGCAGTCGATCCTGGCCGTTCCGCTGCTGGGCCTGGCCCAGTTCCCGGGTTTTCCGCTCGACGAACGCGACGTTCAGTCGCTGCTCGACCGCGGCCCCTGAGGCGTTCGCGAGGTCGCGCATAGGCACTTCCCCGTGCTAATCGAAGGGGACATGCACGGGGTACCCGGCGCCGAAGAATTGGGTCCGCGCCGATGCATGACTCCACGAACTCGGCGCCCTCCACAACCGAACCGATGAGGGACTCCCCGGTGAAAAAAGCAATTGTTCTGACAGCAGCTCTCGGTGTCGCCACGCTTGCGCAGGCCGACATCACCCACGAAATCAACCCGACCACCAGCGTGAGTCTGGGCGTGTGGCTGGACCTCGGTCTGCAGCGCGTGGGCACACCCGACGGCAGCGACTGGAAGATGACGTCCTCGGGCCCCCCGCTGAACCGTGTGATGTTCAGGGGCCAGAAGAACTTCTCGCCCGACCTGGAGGCGTTTGCCTACCTGGAGCACCGCTTCCGTCCCAACACGGGCGAGAACGCACCGGGTGCCAACGCCTCCGCACCCACCGAAGTGCAGCTCTACCGCCACTCCTGGCTGGGACTGCGCGGCGCCAGCTGGGGCGAGATGCGCGTGGGCCGCATGCTCAACGCCCTGCAGGAGTTCAACGGCGGCTACGAGCCCTGGAAGGGCGGCACCACGGTGGCCAACGTGCACACCGGTGGCATCAACAGCGGCGTCCGCCAGAACAACACCCTCTACTACAAGACCCCCGAGCTGAGCGGCCTGAGGGGCCATGTCTCCATCAGCGACAGCGAGGGCAATACCAACAACGCCACCATCGACGATCCAGCCACGCCGCGCGCCCTGGGTCTGCAGTACAAGGCGGGCGCGGTCTCGGTGGCTGCCGCCGTCGACCGCGGCATCAAGCAGCAGGAAACCCGGGGCCTGTACGGCAGCTACAACTTTGGTGTGGCCACGGTGATGGCGCAGTGGGAACGCGGCGACAGCGGCGTGGGCACTGCCAGTGTCACCCGACGCTCCATCGGCGCGGTCATTCCGGCTGGCAAGTTCACCTACATGGTCGGCTATCTCAACCAGGCCGACGAGAAGAAGAACCGCTTCGGTGCCGGCCTCGAGTACTGGGCCGACAGCCAGTTGGGCTTCTACTCCAACGTCGGCCTGAACCGCGGCGATGGCTGGACACCAGCGCAGCGCAAGGCGCAGTTCGACATCGGCTTCCGCGTCAAGTTCTGAAGCACAACCAACAGGAGACACGCCATGCGAATTTCCCAATCTTTCTCCCGTCTGGTGGTGGGTGCCGTTGCCGCCTTGGCAGCCGCAGCGGCCAGCGCCCAGGGCGTGACCGTGCGTCTGCTGCACATCGACCAGAACCCGGCGGTCAACGCCTTCTACAACGATGTCGCGCGGCGCTTCGAAGCCTCTCGCCCGGGGGTGAAGGTGGAGATCCAGTCGCTTGAGAACGAGTCCTTCAAGAAGAAGGTGACCACGCTGCTGCAGTCGCCCGACAAGCCCAACATTCTCTACAGCTGGGGCGGTGGCGTGCTGCGTGAGCAGGTCAAGGCCGGCGTGCTCCAAGACCTGAGCGCACCCATGAACGCGCAGTGGAAGGACCGCTTCCTGCCCGCGGCCGTGCAGGCCTACGACGTGGACGGCAAGCTCTATGGCGTGCCACTGCGCATGTCCGTGGTGGGTTTCTTCTACAACAAGGACCTGTTCGCCAAGGCCGGGGTGGACGGCAACGCCATCAAGACCTGGGACGACCTGCTCGCCGGTGTCAAGAAGCTGCAGGCCGCCGGCATCACGCCGCTTGTGGTGGGCGGTGGCGACAAGTGGCCCCTGTCGCTGTACTGGTCGCACCTGGCCATGCGCACCGGCGGCAAGCCGGCGCTGGACTCCGCCATGCGCGGCGAGGGCAAGGGATTTGCTTCCGAACCCTTCGTCCGCAGCGGTGAGCTCTTCAAGCAGCTGGTGGACCTCAAGCCCTTCCAGCCCGGTTTCCTGGCGGCCAACAACGCACAGGCCTCCGGCCAGTTCGGCGATGGCAAGGCGGCGATGATCCTCACGCTCAACGTGGTGCTCAACGTCATGAAGGACAACGCCGCCGACAAGCAGGGCCTGCCGGACGACAAGATCGGCTGGCTGCCATTCCCGACGGTGGCGGGTGGCAAGGGCAACCCGGGCGATGTGATGGGCAACCTCAACGGCTGGATCGTCACCAAGGACTCGCCCAAGGAGACGGTGGACTTCCTGCGCTTCTTCTCCGAGGCCGACAACCAGCGCGTGGCCGCCGAGAAGGGCCTGTACATCCCGCCGGTGACCGAGAGCATGAAGGCCATCAGCCGTCCGCTGCTGCAACAGACGCTGCAGAGCGTGAAGCAGTCTCAGCTGGTGCAGGTCAACTTCGACCAGGCCCTCGGCCCGTTGGCCGGCGCCGTGGTCAACGACATGGCCTCGAACATCGCTGCGGGCAGGACCTCGCCGGCAGACGCGGCCAACGCGATCCAGCAGGCCTGGCGCCGCGCCGCACCGAACTGACGCCAAGATGGAGCAACGCCTGTGAGCGATACGACCACCTCCGCGGGCAGCGCCGCAGCGGCCAGCGCACTGTCCAGGTTGGCGCCGCGCCGCCGATCGGCCCGCGACAGCGGCAACGGAGCCGTTGCCTGGCTGTTCCTGCCGCCCGCGCTGTTGCTGTTCACGATCTTCGTGGTCGTGCCCATGGGCGAAGCGGTCTGGTACAGCGTCTTCAAGTGGAACGGCTACGGCTCACCCACCCAGTTCGTGGGTGCGCTGAACTTCGAACTGCTGTTCGAGGACCCGGTGTTCCGGCTGTCGCTGTTCAACAACCTGCTGGTGATCCTGGCCACCCTGTTCATCCAGCTGCCGCTGGCCCTCGGGCTGGCGGTGCTGCTGGTGGACCGGGTGCCGCTGACCACCACGTTCCGCCTTGTCTTCTTCCTTCCCTACATCCTGGCGGAGGTGGCGGCAGGCCTGATCTGGCGCTTCGTCTACGACGGCGACTACGGCCTGTTCGCCAAGCTGTGGGAAATGTTCGGTGCGGTGGGCCCGCACGTGCTGGCCGAGCCCGACCTGGCCATCTACGCTGTGCTCGCCGTGTCGGTGTGGAAGTACTTCGGCTTCTACATGATCCTGTACATCGCCGGTCTGCAGCAGATCGACCGCAGCCTGTACGAGGCCGCACGCATCGATGGCGCCTCGCGCTGGCAGGTGTTCAGTCGCATCACGCTGCCGCTGCTGGGCTCCACGGTTCGGCTGACCATCTTCTTCGCCATCCTGTCGTCGATCCAGAAGTTCGACCTGATCATGGCGCTGACCGGCGGTGGGCCCAACGACAGCACCCAGACCATGGTGAGCTTCCTCTACAGCTACGGGCTCACGCGGATGGACATCGGCTTCGGCAGCGCGGTGGGCGTCGTGCTCTTCGTGATGTGCGTCGCCTTCGCCTTTGGCTACAAACGCACTGTGATGCGCCATGACTGATCTTCACGCTTCTGAATCGGCCGGATCCGGCCGCATGCCACCCATCCTGCGCTACACGCCGCTGCTCCTTGTGGCCCTGGTCGTGCTGGTGCCGATGCTTGTCACCGTGCTGGGCGGCTTCAAGTCGCTGGGCGAACTGCGGGTGAACCCCTTCGGTCTGCCTTCGGACTGGGAGTGGAAGAACTATTGGGACATCCTGTCCGGGGGGCGCTACTGGCAGCTGATGGGCAACTCGCTCATCATCGCTTCACTGACTGTTGTGCTCACGCTGATCGTGTCGTCCATGGCCGCCTACGTATTCGTGCAGGTGCGCTTTTTCGGATCGGACTTCCTGCTGAACTACATCCTGCTGGGGCTGATGTTCCCGGCGGCGACGGCCATCCTGCCGCTGTTCATCAAGATCCGTGACCTCGGCATGCTCGACACCTACTGGGGCGTGGTGCTGCCGCAGGTCGCGTTCGGACTGGCGACCAGCATCCTGCTGTTCCGCAACTACTTCAAGCAGTTGCCGGGTGAGCTGTTCGAGGCGGCGCTGATCGACGGATGCGGCTACTTCCGCTTCTTCTGGCACATCACCTTGCCCCTGTCCAAGCCGATCCTGGCGACGGTGGCGGTGATCGTCTTCGTGGCCAGCTGGAACGCTTACCTGCTGCCGCTGGTGGTGTTCAACCGCGACACGCTCTACACCTGGCCGCTGGGCATCATGGCTTACCAGGGCGAGTACTCCACCGACTGGAACCTGGTGCTGTCGTTCATCGCGTTGACGATCCTGCCGGCGGTGATCATCTTTTTCTCGGCCCAGAAACACATCGTGGCCGGTCTGACCTCGGGCTCCGTCAAGGGCTGAGCCGCGGGACCATCGAACAAGAAAGCGAGACAACATGGCTTCGGTCACCATCCAGGACGTGCGCAAGAGCTACGGCGGCGTCCACATCATCCGCGGTGTCAACGTCGACATCCGCGACGGCGAATTCGTCACCCTGGTCGGTCCTTCGGGCTGCGGCAAGTCGACCTTGCTGCGCATGCTGGCCGGTCTGGAAGACATCAGCGAAGGGCAGATCCGGATCGGACCCAAGGTGGTCAACGACATGGCCCCGAAGGACCGGGACATCGCCATGGTTTTCCAGAGCTATGCGCTCTACCCGCACATGACGGTCAAGGAAAATATGGCCTTCTCGCTCAGGATGAAGGGCGCGCCCCCGGCTGCCATCGCGCCCAAGGTAGAAAAGGCGGCCAAGATCCTCGACCTGGAGCATCTGCTGGACCGCTACCCCAAGCAGCTCTCGGGTGGTCAGCGCCAGCGCGTCGCCATGGGGCGGGCGATCGTGCGCGATCCTCAGGTGTTCCTGTTCGACGAACCGCTGTCCAACCTGGACGCCAAGCTGCGGGTGCAGATGCGCACCGAAATCAAGGCGCTGCACCAGCGGCTGAACACCACCATCATCTACGTCACGCACGACCAGGTGGAGGCCATGACCATGGCCGACAAGATCGTGGTGCTCAACGACGGTGTGGTGCAGCAGATTGGTTCGCCGCTGGAGGTGTACGACCGCCCGGCCAACCTCTTCGTCGCCGGCTTCATCGGCAGCCCGGCCATGAACATGCTCAAGGGCCGCCTGCAGGCCGACGGCTTGCTGCTCAATGGTCGTCATGTGCTGCCTTGCGCTTCGGTGCCCGGTAACCGCATCGGTGCCGATCTGGTGTACGGCGTCCGTCCGGAGCATTTCCGCCTCGACGGTGCGGGCTTCGAGGCCACTGTCGAGGTGATCGAACCCACCGGCTCGGAAACCCAGGTCATGGCCTCTGTGGGTGGACAGGCCATCACGGCCGTGTTCCGTGAGCGGGTGGCTGCACGGCCGGGCGACACCATCCGGCTGACGGTGGACGGTGCACATTCGCACCTGTTCGATCCCGCGAGCGGGCTGCGCGTGTGAGCGCCATCATCTGCTCCATGCTGGCACCCGCGGCACTGCGCAGCAGGGTGATCAGCTGGGACTGTTTGGTGGTGGTGATTTCAGGGGCTTGGGCGGGCGCGGCCTTGGACTTCTTGCCCCCGGGCTTGGCAGGATTGGGAGCCACAAAAGAGAGGAAGTAATTCACATCGACTGACAGACGAATGATCAAGCGCATCGATCATGAAGCATCTTCACCCACGCACTGATGACGCAGGCCAACCGGTTGAGCTCCAAAGCCCAAGCCGGCCCACGCCCTTGGCCAGCTGGAGACGTTCCCCCGAAAAACCGCGACAGGTCAATGCTAGAGGTACGGTTGCTTCTCAAGGCTCCGAGAGGAGCAAGGAGAAGCGATGAAGAAGTCCCGATTCAGCGAAGAGCAGATCGCGTATGCGCTGCGGATGGCCGACGGCGGCACGCGCCAGCGCATCCGGGACATCGCGCTGAGCAGGCCGCAGTTTGGCTACCTGAGGGTGCTGGTGATGCTCAAGCGGGAGGGCTGGCAGGTGGGCAAGAAGCGGGTCTGCCGCCTGTACCGGCTCGAAGGCCTGCAGTTGCGCATGAAGGTCAAGCGGCGCAAACGCATTGCCCTGTTGCGCGGCAAGCCCCAGAAGCCCACGGGCCCGCATCAGTACTGGAGCATGGATTTCGTCCACGACCAGACGCACGATGGTCGCGCGTTTCGCATCCTCACGGTCGCTCGCTCGCCAACCTGACCCCGAACGAGTTCGTCAACAGCAGGTCGGTTCAACCCAACCAAGCGGCCAGCCTGTGGTTCAGAACTGGCCGGTTTCATCAAAGCTCACACTGAACCGAAAGTTCAGGCTGCCTACTCTGGCGCATGGCTTCCCAGAGCACGCCTCGCCTGGCCATACTGGACCCATTCACCGCATGGAGGACCAATATGAGCCGATTGCCAAAATGCCTCGTTGTCAGCGCGTTTGCGCTTTGGGTGGCTTCGGTGGGAGCGCAGACAACGTACCCCAGCAGGCCTATACGGCTGATTGTCCCGGCTCCCGCAGGTGGTCCGAGCGATACCGCAGCGCGCGCCCTGACCAAGGGAATGAGCGCCGGGCTGGGCCAGGAGGTTTTCGTCGAGAACCGCCCTGGCGGGAACGCGGGCATCGGCGCAGGTGCCGTGCTGACCGCCGCCCCCGATGGCTACACCCTGCTGTTCGCGCTGGCGGCCAACGCAGGACTGCCGCACCTGAGCAAGGCGTCGCCCTACAGGTCGCTCACGGAGTTTTCGCCCATTGCGGCGATCGGCGGCAATACGCAATGTCTGGTGGTGCCTCCCAGCGTCCCGGCAAAAACGCTGCAAGAGTTTGCCGGGTACGCAAAGGCAAGCACCAAGCCGCTGATGCGAGGTTCCAACAACGTCGCGGAGGACATGGTCGCCACGGAGGTCACCCGGGCGCTGGGCTTCACCCTCGACCGCGTGTCCTACAAGGGGGCTCCCCAGATGCTGCCGGATCTGCTCGAAGGGCGCATTCAGGCCGCCGTATTGCCGGTGGGTGCCAGCCTGCCGCATGTGCAGGCGGGGCGGCTGGTGATGCTGGGGTGCAGCATGGCCGAGCGCATTCCTGCTCTGGCGACGGTGCCGACTCTGGCCGAGTCCGGTGTGGCCGCCGCGCCGCTGATCACGGCTCACTTCGTTCTCGGTCCACCGCGGGTACCGGCTGAGATCATTGATCGACTGGCTGCGGCCGTGCGTGAGGCAGCGCAGACCGCGGAGTTCAAGCAGGTGATGGACCGCTTGCTGATTGTCGGAAGCGCTCGGTCGCCGGCTCAGACGCAAGAGCTGATTCAGCAGGCCGAGGCTCAATACATGCGGTTTGCACGCGAGACCGGCGCGAGCATCGACTGATCGCTGGTGTTCAGCGGTGGGTCAGCCAACTCGATGCTCGCCGGCTGTTGCCGTGGTGCCATGCCGGACGGCCATCGACGCTGGACTCGCCTTTGGCAGTCGTGAGCGAGGCCAGTTCGGCGCAGAGGGTAACGGCAAAATCGGCAAAGACGCGCAGCCGCAAGGTCCGGCGCAGCTCCGGCCGAAAGTACAGCGCCAGTGGCGGAGGATCCATCAGTTCCCAGTCGAGCAGCGCGGGCACCAGGCGGCCGCTGGCCAGGTCGGCTTGCGCGGTGGCATAGGCGATGCGCATCACGCCGCCGTCGCCGAGGGTCAGCGCGAGCAGGTTGTCGCGGTGGTTGGAGTTCAGCCAGCCTCGCACCACCACCTGTTCGATGACCTCATTGCCTTGTGGCGCCGTCTGTCGATAGCGCCACAGATCCAGCAGCTTTCCATAGGGATTGCGGTAGCTCAGGCAGTTGTGGTCGACCAGATCGCGTGGGTGGCGCGGCATGCCATGGAGCTTCCAGTACCCGGGCGTGGCTGCGGTGACCTGGGCCATCACCGGCAGCTCGCGTCGCACCCAGCTACCAGCCTCGAACCAACCGTGCAGCAGCAGCAAGTCGCAATCCTTGCTCGCTGCCTCCTCCAGGTGCAAGACGGTGCGCAGGTCGAGCGTCAGATCGGGGTAGCTGGCATGGAATGCGGCAAGCGCGGGCACGATGCAGTGTTGCAGGAGGAACGGCGTGCCCCCCACGACCAGGGTGCCTTGCGGGCGCTGCCGCGACTGTCGCAGGCCTTCCTCCGCCGCTTGAAGCTGCGCCAGCAGCGGGGCGCAGGCTTCGGCGTACTGTGCCCCATCCGTGGTGAGCTGGAGGCCACGACTGCCGCGCTGGAACAGCTTGACACCGAGTTCAGCCTCAAGGGCGCTTACCAGCTTGGCGACGGCCTGCAGCGTCATGCCCTGCTGGCGTGCCGCAGCCGACAGACTGCCGGTTTGCGCGGCCGCAAGGAAGTACTGAATGGCTTTGAGCTTGTCCACTTGGCAACGGGTGTGGGGAACACGCTGGTGCGGGCGATCAGCGTGAACCCTACCATACCGGTCTGGAGTCGTCCGTGACGGTCCCCCGGGCAGAAATGCCTCTCCCCCCGCCGTTCGTCTTCGACGATCCAGCCGCGTACGAGCTGATGATGGGGCGATGGAGCGCGTTGGTGGCCGAGCCTTTTCTGGACTGGTTGGCGCTGCCGCCAGGGCTGGCTTGGCTTGACGACGGTTGCGGCAATGGCTCCTTTACCGAGACCTTGCTCCGGCGGCAAAGTCCAGCGACGGTGGTGGGTGTCGATCCATCCCCGGAGCAACTGGCGTTTGCGCGCCGGCGCGCGGCAACGGTGGGAGTCCGCTTCCTTCAAGGGGACGCCCAGGCGCTGCCCTTGAACGACGCCAGCGTGGATGCTGGGGTCATGGCCCTGGTGCTGTTCTTTCTGAGTGATCCGCGGCAAGGCATTCGAGAACTTGTACGAGTCACCCGACCCGGCGGCACGATCGCCGCCTACCACTGGGACATGGCCGGTGGGGGCTTTCCTTTGCAACCTGTCCTTGATGCCGCCCGCGCCGATGGGTATGAGCCCCAGAAGCCGCCAAGTGTCTGGGCGGCTTCCTTGCAAGCATCGGAAGAGTTGTGGCAACAGGCCGGTTTGCTCAACGTGCGAACGGCGCAGATCGAGGTGTGTCGCGATTTCGACAGCTTCGAC
Source organism: Hydrogenophaga pseudoflava (assembly GCF_031020795.1). Lineage (GTDB taxonomy): Bacteria > Pseudomonadota > Gammaproteobacteria > Burkholderiales > Burkholderiaceae_C > Hydrogenophaga > Hydrogenophaga pseudoflava_A. Next base: position 61,612 of record NZ_JAVHJP010000010.1, on the reverse strand, counting down.
GACTTCTGGCTCACGGCGCAAGGCAATCCGCGCCTGCGGAACTTCTTTGCGTCGCTCTTGCCGTGTGCCCTGCAACGATTGAAAGGGCGTGTACGCGAACAGCTTGGAGTCTCTGGAGGCGGGCCTTTCGTCTTGAAGGCCAGGGCCAATGCCGTGCAGGGACACAAGCGCCATGTCGTTCACTCGCCGCGGGGCAGCACCGCCGGGCTTTCGGTCCGCCCCCCGCCGCAACAGGTGGGACGTACCAGGCACGCCTAGGCGCGGCCACGATTTGCCGCGTGTTCAGGCGGCCAGAGAGCCCAAAGTTGGCCAGCAGCGCGGACAGGTCGCGGAAGCTTCTGTGAACCTCAAGGATTGGGGGCCGCTCGACGACGAAGGCCGCATGTCCCAGACGCTTGATTGCGTGGCTTGACCAGTCAGCTGTGCCCCAGAACCTCATCGATGAATCGCAACTGCTCGGCCATCGACTCGGCGTCCTCCGGCGCGCCGAAGAAGCCGCCGTGCGGCATCGCCTCGAACACATGCAGATCGGCCCTGACGCCGGCCTTGCGCAGGGCGCGGTGCAAGCGGACGGTGTTGGAGAGGAACAGATCGCGCGTGCCGGAAACCAGCAGCGTCGGCGGAAAGCCGCGGCTGAAGTCGCCGAACAACGGCGACAGGTAGGGATCGCGCAGGTCGTGGCCGGCGGCATAGAGCAGGACCGACGGGGTCAGCCGCTCGCGCAGGACGAGGTCGACTCCGCGATTGGTTTCGAAACTGTCTCCGCTTTCGGTCAGGTCCGCTTCCGGCGTCAGCAGGATCGCGCCGGCCGGCAGGGGCAGGCCCAGATCGCGCAGCTTGAGGATGCCCGCCGCCGCCAGCCCTGCACCGGCCGAGATGCCAGCCACCACCACCTTGCCTGGCGCATACCGCGTCAGCAGCTCACGATAAGCCGCGACCAGGTCGTCGATCGCAGCGGGAAAGGGATGATCGGGTGGCATGCGGTAGTCGAGCGAAAAGACCCGGGTCCCGCTCAGCGCGGCCGGCATCTGCGCTGCCTTCGCGGCCAGTTCGCCGCCACCGAACAAATAGGCTCCGCCATGCAGATACAGGATCGCCCGGTCCTGCTTCACCGCTGGAATGGCATCGGGGATCAACTCGAAGAGGGTCGCCTCCTGCACGAGGAGCGACTCGATCGTGCCGGGAAAGGGCGGCAGGTCGCGGAACAGCTCCGCCCAGGCGGCGTTCCGCTCCACGATGAGGCGCCGCCAGCCTGCCTGGTCCGCAAGGGCGGGCCATTCCAACGCACCGAGCTTCGATTGAGCCAAGGCCCGCTGCGCTTCGGGACTGATGTGCGCGGGAATGGGAATGGAGCGTGCGGGCAGCTGCAAGCCGCCCGCACGCTCCAGGCCGCCTTCACGGAGCGGGTTCTTCACCTCGAGACCTTGCGCTGCAACCACTGGTCGATCAGTGCCGCGACTTCGTCGCTGTTCTTTTCGCTCATCACCATGTGTCCGTTGCCGTGGATCCCATGGTTCTCCAAGCGCACCAGTTCGGCTGGCACGCCGGCCTGTGTCAGGAAGTCGACCGCACCATGCTCGAACGGCGCCATGAAGGAGGCTTCACCAACCACCACCGCCACGGGGATCTCCGCCAGGCGGGGCAGCTGGCGCGCAGGCTCGACCTGCACGTTGCAATCCATCAGGCCCGCTGCCGGTGCCTTCCGGCGCTCGATCTGGAGATCGGACGCCTGGGCCGCCGCAGGTTCGAAGTGCAGGGGGATGGCCGTGAGGCCCCAGTCCAGCTGGCCCATGTTCGGCCCGATGGGGTCGAAGGCCGGACCCACGGGCTCGACGGCCACGATCCCCTTGACCAGTTCGGGCCGTTCGTCTGCGACGATCCAGCCGAACGGGCCGCCCATCGAGTGCGTGACCAGGATCGCTGGGCCGATGCGGTCGAGCAGCGCGACGCCGCACTGCTTCATGCGCTCGTGGGTCTGCGCCAGATCGGGAATCATGGGGCCCAGCGCCGCCATGAGCTGGTCCAGAGCGGGGTCGCCGGGCTTGCCGCTCCCCGGCCACTGGGTGTGCAGGCGGGCCTGCGGCCAGTGCGCCGTCTCGGGGCTGCCCCCGGAGAACATCGCGCTGACCATTTCGTAGGGCGGTGGCGGGGTCATCGGGCCGAGCGTCTCCGGATGGAAGGGCGCGCGGCCGTGGCCGGGACGATCCACCACGTAGACCGCATAGCCCTGGCGAAGGAACCAGGTCGCCCAGCCCGGCCGGCCGTCGGGCGTGCTCAGGTAGTCGGTGCCCTGGCCGCCGCCGCCGTGCACCATCACGATGGGGTAGGGGTGGCGCTGCTCCACCGGAATCTGATACTGGACGAACATCTGGCCCGAAGCCAGCGTTCCCAGTGGCGTGGGTTTGCGCTCCACGTTGACCCAGAAGCAGCCTTGGTCGGCGATGGAGATCGGCGTTTGGTGGCGAGTGGTCATGTGCATTCTCCCAATCAAAGGTCGAGAAACCCGGAGGGCAGGCCCAGGCGTGCGCGGCCCACCATCGATGCGAAGGTCTGGTACTGCGAGGACATGTGGCCGCGGTACATCTGGACGTCGCCGAAGTACCGCAACATGCGCGAACCGCTGCGCGCGGCGGTCGACCCCGAGTTGCGAAACAGCAGCTCGACCGCTTCGCTGGCCAGCTTGCCGGCTTGTTGCTGCATGGTCCACAGGCGCAGCATCTCTTCGGCGGTCGGCGCGATCTTCTGCTCGGCCCAACGCCGGCACAGTGCCATGTGCTGGTGCATCGCCTGCATCACGATGCCTTCGGCTGCATCCGTCATGGCCAGTGCGGCACCGTAGGGGCGCTGGAAGTCAGGGCTCTCGAAGCGCTTCATCAAGGGTGGCGCGAACGTGTTCTGCGTGCGCAGGATGTCGTGGAACTCGTCCAGTGCGGCACGCGCAGCGCCGATCACCGGCGAAACCAGCGCCGCGTGGTAGGGCCCCATCGTCAGGCCCAGGTACATCGGGTTGCCGTGCAGCCGCGTCCCGTGGGTGCCGGCCTGGGGGTCCGGCACCCGGTATTGGCGGTCGGCGTCGGCCGTCATGTGTTTCGGAACGAACAGCTTGTCGACCCGCACGCTGTTGGAGCCGCTGGCGCGCATGCCCAGCGTTCGGTCGCCGCCCCAGTCGTCCAGCACGGTGTATTGGCCGGCGGGGACGGCGAAATTGAGCAGGCGGGGCGGACCGTCCGGGCGCGGGATCAACGTGGCGGCGATCAGATGGGTGCTGTGCGGAATGCCGGAGCAGTAGGGCCACACGCCGTCGATGATGTAGCCACCTTCCACCGGTTCGCAGCGGCCGCCGGGCACGGCGCGATGCGGCGCGGCAAAGTGGCCGTCACCGAACAGCTCCATTTGCGCCTCTTCGGACCAGTGCGCGGCGACCAGTGGGGCATGCGAGGCCGCCAGGGCGAGGCACCATCCGGTGGCGGGATGGCCGCTGGCGATTTCGATGATGACCTTGAAGTAGGTCGCATAGTCGAACTCGTAGCCGCCGAACATCCTGGGCTGCAACAGGCGATAGAAGCCCGCCTTGATGAACTCGTCGTGCAAGGCTTGTGAGTAGTGCCCGCGTGCGTCGGCTTCGTCCTGCTGGGCGCGCAGCAGGGGTTTCAGCGCGGTGGCGCGCGCGATGACGGTTTCAGGGGTCAATCCGGGCTCGGGAGCCGCCAGGCGGGGGCGCGAGATCGATTCGGCTGCGGAAAGAATGGCTGATTCGGCACGGTTCATGGACGTTGCTCCTGTTGGTCCGGTTTTCGAGGTGATCGACTGTGCTGGTGGCTCCGAATCGCTGCACCTATCTTTCTGCAGGTCTGTCAAAGGGTGTTGCGTCAAGCCGAAGGCCCAACCGGACCAACTCGACGTTGCTCTTGCCGCTCGACGCTCCAGACATGCGTTCCAGGTCTGGCCTTGTTCTGCAGCAGCTCCGTCAACGCCACATACCTTTCGATAGGTGTGCGTCACGGACGTATTGGTCACCATGCGGCGACGACTTGCCTCGGTGGACACCGAGGAAGCCGTACCAACACATAAGGAGACAGTGGTGATCAAACGTTTGCTGACTTATGAGAATGCCGTGCTGGGAATGCTGTCACTGACCTTCGGGCTGGTGTTCTTCGACCGCATTGCCCTCACGTTCGTGCTGCCGCAGGTCGTGCCCGAACTGGGCCTTTCAGACACCCAGGTGGGTCTTCTTGGCGCCGCGGTCGGGCTGTGCTGGGCCATCTCTGGCTACGGCTTCGGTGCACTGGCTGACCGCTCCGGTGCCCGAAAGAGCATCCTCGTGGCGATGGTGATCGGCTTCTCGCTGTGCACCTTCTTCACCGGGGCCGCGGCCGGTTTCCTGGCATTGCTGCTCGTGCGTGCGCTGATGGGCCTGACCGAAGGGCCGGTGCTGCCCATCGCGCAATCCATCATGGCCGAGGAGTCCTCGCCCAGACGCCTCGGATTCAACATGGGCGTGCTGCAGAACACCTCAGGCGCGCTGTTGGCGGGACTGGTCGCACCCGTTTTGATGGTGGCGCTGGCGGAACGTTTTGGTTGGCGCCAGTCGATGTACATCGTCGCGGTGCCAGGCCTCGTGATGGCGCTCTTGCTCGCCTTGTTCCTGCGCGCTCGTCGCGTACCGGGTCCGCAGGCAGCGGTCGCCGCAGAGACGTCGCCCGCCCGGCTGACCGTGCGCCAGCTGCTCGGCTACCGCAACATCTGGCTGGGCGTTCTGATTGCCAGCACGCAGATGGCGTGGCTGATGATGATCCTGATCTTCGCGCCGCTGTACCTGGTGCGCACCCGCGGCATGGCCCCTCCCGATATGGGCTTCGTGATGATGATGGTCGGGCTGGGTGCGCTGCTGTGGGGGCTGATCGTGCCCGCGTTGTCCGACCGCCTGGGGCGCAAGCCCGTGTACGCGGTCTTCACGTTCCTGGCGGCCAGCCTGCCGCTGGTGCTGGTTCACTTCAACGGGCCGCTGGCCTGGCTCGGCGCCGCGGTGTTCTGCACCAACCTCGCCTCGGGCGCGACCCCGATCCCCATGTCCATCGTGCCGGCGGAATCGGTGCCCCGGCATGCAGTGGCCTCCGCGGTGGGCTTGATCATGGGCGTCGCCGAGATCATCGGCGGCGTCATCGCACCGGTGCTGGCCGGCGCGGCAGCCGACCGTTGGGGACCGGCCCTGCCGCTTTACTTCGGAGCGGGTGCGGCGGTGCTTTCGGCGGCGCTGGCGCTGTTCCTGATCGAAACCGCACCGTCCCGGCGGAGCCGGGAAACCGGTGCCGCGGTTGCGTTGAATCCCGGATTCGCCAACAAGGAGGCCTTGTGAAGATCGAGGACCTGTTCAGTGTGAAGGGCCAGGTGGCCGTGGTCACCGGCGCGGCCAGTGGCCTGGGCCTGGCCTTCACCGAAGCGCTGGCCGAGAACGGCGCGACCGTGGTGATGATGGACCGCAACGCTGCCGCGCTAGAGACCGAGCGGACCCGCCTGCAGGGCCTGGGCTGGCGGGTCGAGGGCGTGCCGCTCGACGTGACCGACCGGCCTGGCGTGGACCGCGCGTTCGACGGCGTCATGGCGCGGCACGGAAAGATTGACACGGTATTCGCCAACGCCGGCATCGACCCGGGACCGGGTTACGTCACCCCTGACCGCAGCCGTCGCCCGCCCGAATACGCGCTCGAGAACTACGAGGACCCGCGCTGGGACAAGGTCATCGACATCAATCTCAATGGCGTCTTCACCACGCTGAAGGCGGCTGCCCGGCACATGAAGGTGCGCCAGCGCGGGCAGATCATCGTCACCACATCGATTGCCGCGATCAGCGTTGAAGGCAGCCTCGGCATGGCCTACATGGCGGCCAAAGCCGGCGTGGCGCACCTGACGCGCAATGCCGCGCTGGAACTCGCGCGCTACAACATCCGCGTCAATGCCATCGCCCCCGGCATGTTCGTGACCAACATCGGCGGCGGCTGGATGCACGACCCTCAGGCGCAGGCCGCGATGGGTCGCCAGGTGCCGCTGGGCCGCATGGGAAGTCCCGACGAACTGAAGGGCCTGGCGCTGTTCCTCGCCTCGAAGGCGTCCAGTTACGCCACGGGCGCCCAGTTCGTGATCGACGGCGCGCTGAGCATCGGCGTGGCCGACTGACGCGTGATTCACAGACAAACGATAGGAGAACCAACGATGAACGCAGACGCCAATGTGCTGGTGGTGGGCGCCGGACCGACGGGCCTGCTGGCCGCGTTGGGACTGGCCCGCATGGGCATTGCCGTGACCGTGGTGGACCAGGAACTTTCGCCGTCGAAGGCGCCGCGCGCCACCAACTACATGCCACCCGTCGTGAAGGTGCTGGACAGCTTCGGTGTGCTGGACGACGTCTTGAAGGTGGCGCTGAAGAACGACACCTTCTGGCAGTACTACAAGCTGGAGGACCAGCGCGTACCGGTGTGCTTCGATGTGGTCAAGGACCTGACGCCGTACCACTACGGCGTGCAATGCGGCCAGCACACGCTGGCCAGCGTGATCCTCGAGCATCTGGCGAAGCTGCCCCATGTGAATGTGCTGTGGGGTCGTCGGGTGCTCGACCTCGAGCAGGACCCGACCGGCGTCACGACGACGCTCCAGTCGGAACAGGGCACCGAGACCTTCCGCAGCGACTGGGTGGTGGGTGCGGACGGTGCCCGCTCCGCGGTGCGCAGGTGCATCGGCGCGACCTTCGAAGGTCACACCTGGCCGGAGCGTTTCGTCGCCACCAACGTCTGGCTCGACCTGGAGGAACACGGTTTCGGCAAGACCACGCTGGTGCACCATCCGGTCGACTGGGCCGTCACGGTGAAGATCAACAGGGAAGGCTTGTGGCGCGTGACCTATGGCGAAGACGCGAGCCTGCCCGAGGACGAAGTCCTGCGTCGCATCCCCGAGCGGTACGGGCGCATCCTGCCTGCCAGCGCGCATCGGGCGGCATACGACATCGAGTCGGCCGCACCGTATCGCGTGCATCAGCGCTGCGCCGACCGCTTGCGCGTCGGCCGCGTGCTGCTGGCCGGCGATGCCGCGCACATCACCAATCCCGTGGGTGGCATGGGGCTGAACACCGGCGCGCTGGACGCTGCCCACGTCGCCACGGCGCTGGGCGCAGTGATCCAGGGCCGTTCCGACGACAAGGTGCTCGACTTCTACGACGCCGACCGCCGCCGCGTGTACTGGGAGGTGACCAACTCCACCTCCACGGAGCACAAGCGTCGCCTGCGCGAGCCCAGCCCCGTGCGGCGTGCGCAGGACTTTGGGATGCTCATCGCAGCCCGCGAGAACCCGCACATTGCACGGGCCATCGTCATGTCCTTCTTCGATGCGGAAGGACATCCCATGCCGGTGTGATCAGGAATCCGCCGTGAATCCAATGTCCTTGATCAAGCGGCGCCACACTTCTGTGTCCGCTTTCAACAGATCAGACAGGGCTTGCGGTGTGCTCGACCTCGCGGTCATGCCGATGTCACCCAGGGCGCTCACCACATCGGGCTGTGCCAGAACGGGCTGAAGATAGGCCGCCGCGCGGCGGACGACGTCCTGGGGTGTCTTGCCCGGAAGAAACAAGCCATACGATTCCGTTGCGGTGATCGGATACCCCTGCTCACGGAAGGTGGGCACGTCAGGCACGAAGTCGTTGCGGCCAACGCCCGACACAGCAAGGAGACGGACCTTCCCGCTCTTGAGGTGCGGCAGGAAGCTGCCGATGGTCGAGGAAAATCCGGTCAATTGGCCGCCCATCAAGTCCTGCAGCGCTGGTGCATCTCCACGATAGCCAATGTGCAGCAAGTCCACGGCTGAAGTCTTGGACAAGATGATGCCAAGAAGATGGGGTGTGGAGCCCGGCGCTGGGGAGCCAAAGTTGGCCTTTGCCGGATTCTCCTTGCACCACGAGAGGAAGTCCTTGATCCCGCGCACGCTCGCCGGGACGGCGGGGCCCACGGCGAACCCGAAATCAAATGCACAAACCGTCGAGACCGGCGCCACGTCTTCCAGGGCATACGGAAGTTTGCGGTAGGTGAAGGGATAGATCGAGAAAGGCGCGGTAGGACTCAACAAGAACGTGCTGCCGTTCGGTGGACTGTCCTTGAGCGTCGAAATCGAAATCTGCATGGCAGCGCCGGGCTTGTTCTCGACCACGACAGCATTGGCATAGCCGCCTCGCATTTTCTCGGCGATTCGACGGGCCACTGCGTCGGTGGCTCCACCCGGCGGAAATCCGACAAGGATTTTTGCGACATCCAGGTTCTGGGACTGCGCGAGACGGAACGGCGCTGCGGATAGCGCGGCGATTCCTGCGAGTCGGCTGGCGAATTGGCGGCGAGTGGGCATGTTTCAGTCTCCTAAGTGTCAACCATGGTTGATAAGCATCGAATGCGCAAGAAGATGGCGCACCTGTCTTTGGACAGGTGCGCCGGCCATCCGTCCGGACGACGATGGCGGTTGTTGCCCGGCCGGGTGGGTTCACGCCCAGCCGCCCAACCTAGGAGAAGACGCCGACATGACTGCTCAACCCGACACTTTTGAAACAGGGAGAGATCGATGAACACGCAAAGTCTCGAAGGCCGCGTGAGCGCTGAAGAATGGCGCATGCGTTGCGACCTGGCCGCAGCCTACCGGCTGGCTGCGCTGTATGGCTGGACCGACCTGGTGTTCACGCATTTCAGCGCGCGCCTGCCTGGCCCGGAGCACCATTTCCTGATCAACCCCTACGGCTGGATGTTCGACGAGGTCACCGCTTCGTCGCTGGTCAAGGTGGATCTGCAATGCAACAAACTCGATGACTCGCCCTTCCCGGTCAACCCGGCTGGGTTCGTGATCCACAGCGCCGTCCACGAGGTGCGCGAAGACGCGCAATGTGTCATGCACACGCATACACGGGCGGGCGTGGCTGTGGCCGCGCAGAAGAACGGCTTATTGCCGATTTCCCAGCAGAGCACGGTGGTGCTGGCGTCCCTGGCCTACCACGATTACGAAGGCATCGCCTTCCGGCCGGACGAGAAGCCGCGCCTGCAGGCGGATCTCGGCGACAAGAGGCATCTGTGCCTGCGCAACCACGGGCTGCTGACGGCGGCTCCGTCCATTGCCGATGCTTTTCTGGACATGTACATCTTCGAGACGGCCTGCCAGATCCAGATTGCCGCGCAGTCGGGCGGCATCGAGTTGATCCCCGTCGATCCTTCCATCATCGCCGTCAATCAAGAGGCAACCCAGGTGCAGACGGAAGGCCGGGGCGGTGGCTTCGTCTGGCCGGCGCTGCTGCGCAGGCTCGATCGCATCAACCCGGGCTATCGCACCTGAGTCACCTCATGACCAACCCGGATCAAGCTTTGCTGCGCAGCTTCGACCCCGCCTGCGGCAAACCACTGGCCATCGATTCCAGCCCGCTCGCGCTCGCGCTCGGCGCGCAGTTGCACCGGCTGGACCGCGAGCGCGGCATGATCGAGCTGCACTTCACGCCCGGCGAACAATTCCTGCAAGGCGCGCAGGTGATCCAGGGCGGCGCCGTCACGGCGATGCTCGACTTCGCAATGAGCTTTGCCGGACTTGCCGCGGTCGGGCCAGGCCAGACGATCGCCACTGCCACGATCAACGTGGCCTTCCTGCGAGCCGCCAAGGCGGGCACCTACGTGGCGATCGGTGAGATCGAGCGCAAGGGCCGCAACCTGATCTTCACCCGAGGCCGGCTGTTCCAGCCCGGTGCCGAGCCCGTCGCCAGCGCCAAATCGACCTTGCTGGTCGTGGGCTGACATGCGAAGGCGATGTCAGGCTCCTTCGTCGCCCCAGGGCTCGGCCAGCAAGGCCTTGAGCTGTGCCACCTTGGCCTTCCCGAGTTTCGCTGTGATCGCAGTCTCGATGGCTTCGAAGTCGCGCGCCGCGCTCGCGGACATCGCCCAGCCTTCATCGGTGAAGCGCAGCATCACCACCCTCGCATCCTCGGTCGAGGCCACGAACTCGACCAACCCGTGCCGCGCCGCCTCGCTCGCCAGCTTGTGCACCGCCTGGCGCGAGATGCCCAGCCGCCGCGAGAGCTCTGACAAGCCCACAGGCTGCCCCCACATGTGGGCGAACAGCCGGTTCATCGCGGGCGTGATGTGGGCATAGCCGCTCGCCACGGCGCGCTCCAGCACGCGCTCTTCCATCCAGTCGAAACGCTGCAGCAGCAGGTTTCTCAAGTAAGTCTTTCTTGAAGCCATGGAGACATTTTCATCGATCGATGGTTCACGGTGATCTCTGTATCTCCGGGTAAACCCCCGATTGCGGCCTGACATTGTTGATGAACAATCATCAACAATGGTTGACAAAAATACTTCCTCTGCCACGCTGGCAGTTTGCGACCCAGCGCGAAGGTGTGCGCCATGAACGGCCTCGTTTCCTACGCACGCCACGGCGAGGTCGCCGTGCTGACGCTGAACCATCCCCCCGTCAACGTGCTGGCCAAGCCGCTGCGCATCGCGTTGTCGGCTTGCCTGGAACAGGCGGCACGGGACCCCGCCGTGCGCGCGGCGGTGCTGATCGGCGCCGGCAAGGCCTTCTGCGCTGGCGCCGAGCTGGCGGACTTCGACACCGACGGCCTGGACGAGCCCTCGCTGCACGCCACGATCAACGAGCAGATCGAGGCGATGGACAAGCCCGTGGTCGCGGCCATCCACGGCAGCGCCGTGGGCGGCGGGCTGGAGCTGGCGCTGTCCTGCCACTACCGCCTCTGCATGCCCGATGCCAAGCTTGGGCTGCCCGAGATCACGCTCGGCTTCTTTCCCGGAGCAGGCGGCACGCAGAAGCTGCCGCGTGCCATCGGGCTCGAAGCGGCGCTGAACCTCATCCTCAGCGGACGCACGGTGCCCGCTTCGGCGTGGGCCGGCACCGCGCTGGTGAGCGCCCTCGCCGACGGTGACCTGCTCGAATGCGCCGTGGCCTTCGCCCTGGAGCATGCCGAGGCGCGGCCGCTGCCGCGCCTGCGTGACCGCCGCGTCGAGCATCCGTCGGCGCAGGCGCTGCTGCAGTTCGCCCGCCGCAGCACGGCCGCGGACCGGCGTGCCTGGCCCGGCACCGCGTTGGCGATCGACGCCATCGAGCGCAGCCTCGCGGACTTCGAGGCCGGCATGCGCTTCGAGATCGAGCACTTCCGCGCCCAGGCCGCGACGGAGCCGGCGCGCGCGTTGCGCTACGGCTTTCTCGCCCGAGCCGAGGCGCGCAAGCTGGCCGGGCTCGCCCCCGGTGCTGCAGCGCGACCGATCGAGCGTGCGCTGATCATTGGTGCCGGCCTGATGGGCACCGGCATCGCGATCTGCTTCGCGCAGGCCGGCATTCCGGTCACGCTGACCGACCGCGACGAGGCCGGCCTGGCCCGGGGCCGGGCGACCATCGAAACCTACTGCACGGCGCAGGCCCGGCGCATCGGCGAGGCCGGAGCCATGGCCCTGCGCGAGCACTTTGCCTTCACGCTCGACGAGCGCCCCTGGCGCGAAGCCGATGTCCTCGTCGAGGCCGCGTTCGAAGACTTCGGCCTGAAGCAGGCGCTGCTGCAACGCATGGCCGCGCTGGCGCATCCGGCAGCACTGATCGCGAGCAACACCTCCACGCTCGATCTCGATGCCCTGGCTGCCGGCACCGCGCGCCCCGCCGACGTGGTGGGCCTGCATTTTTTCAGTCCCGCGCAGGTGATGCCGCTGCTGGAGGTCGTGCGCACGGCACATGCCGGCGACGCCGCATTGGCCACGGCGATGGCGCTGGCATCGCGCCTGCGCAAGACGCCGGTGGTGGCCGGCGTGTGCGACGGCTTCATCGGCAACCGCATCCTCGAGGCGTACATCGACCAGGCCTGCCGCCTGGTCGAAGAAGGCGCCTGGCCGGAGCAGGTCGACGCCGCGCTCGAGTCCTGGGGCTTTGCGATGGGCCCCTTCCGCATGCTCGACCTGGTCGGCAACGATGTGCCTTGGGCCGCCCGCCGCCACCGCCGCGCACGCGGCGTGGCCGAGCGCGACGGCATTGCCGACGCCTTGTGCGAGCAGGGTTGGTTCGGCCAGAAGACAGGGCAGGGCTGGTACCGGCATGCCGAGGGCGCGAAACGCCCGCAACCCGCGCCGCAAGTGCATGCGCTGATCGAGGCCTTCGCGGCCGAGCGGGGCATCGTGCGCCGCAGCGTGGCTGCGCAGCAGATCGTCGAGCGCTGCCTGCTCGCGCTGATCAACGAAGGCGCGCGCGTGCTCGGTGAAGGCATCGCGCAGCGCGGCTCCGACATCGATGTCGTCTACGTGGCCGGCTACGGCTTCCCTGCGCCTAAGGGCGGCCCGATGTTCCAGGCCGACGAGATGGGCCTGGTGAACGTGCTGCGGCTGCTGCGGGACCAGGCCAGCCGGGCCGGCGGCGATGCCGCGCAGGCTGACTTCTGGCGACCCGCGGCCCTGATCGACAATCTGGCCGCCTCCGGCGGCAGCCTGCGCCGGGCACGGGCCCTCGATACGCAGGAGACGCCCGCATGAACGAAGTCGTGATCGTGTCCACCGCGCCGTCGATCTACAGGCCGATGCTCGAGAACGCCGAGGTGGAGGTCACGATGTGCGTGGGTGGCGGCCAAGGCGCCGCGGCCCTGCAGGAAATGGCCTGAGCCATGCCGATGGACATGCTGACCATCGCCAGCCAGGCCGACATCGAGCGCATCGAGCGCATGCCGCTGGAGCAACGCCTGCCGTGGCGCAGCGTGGGCGCGCTGCTGGAGGCTGCCGCCTCGGCACATCCCGACGCGACCGCCTGGATCTACCTGCCACATCCAGGCGACTCCCGCTGTGAACCGGCGAGCCGCCAGAGCCATGCCGAGTTCAACGCGACGCTGCGCCGCGCCGCCGCACTGTGGCGCCGGCTGGCCGCGCAGCATGGCCGGGCCACGCCCGTCGTGGCCTGCCTGCTTCACCATGGGCCGCAGGCCCACCATGCCATCTGGAGCGCCGAATGTGCCGGCGTCGCACTGCCGGTCAACCCGATGCTGGAGACCGAGCACATCGCCGGCCTGCTGCGCGCGGCAGATGCCCATGTGCTGGTGGCCAGTCGCGCCGATGCGCAGATCTGGGCCAAGGTGCCCGGGCTGCTGGAACTGGTGCCCGGGCTCCGTGCGGTGGTGGCGGTCCGCGACGAGGCCTGCGCGCCTACGCAGCCGGCCTACCCGCTACGCGTGCCTGTGCTCGACTGGGACGAGGCGCTGGCCGGTGAAGATGCGGATGTGCCCCTGGACGCCACGGCGCCGGCCGACCCGCGGCAGCTCTGCGCGTGGTTCCACACCGGTGGCACCACCGGCCGGCCCAAGCTCGCCGCGCAGCACCATCTCGGTCAAGTGTTCGACAACGCGCTCTTGGCGGCGATGTACGGTCTGCGGCCGGGCCATCTCGTCCTGGGCGCGATGCCGCTGTTCCACGTCGCCGGCCTCACGCTCACCGGGCTGGCGCCTCTGTCGGCGGGTGCCGCCGTGCTGCTGGTGGGCGGCGGCTGGCGCAACAAGGCGCTGTACCCGCGCTTCTGGCAGTTGCTGGCGCAGCACCGCGTGACGCATGTCTCGACGGTGCCGACCGTTCTGAGCTCGCTGCTGGACGTGCCCGTCGATGCCGACATCTCATCGCTCGAACTGGTGTGGTGTGGGGCGGCACCGCTGCCGCGCGCGACGCTCACGCGTTTCGAGGCCCACGCCGGCGTGCCGGTGATCGAGGGCTATGGCTGCACCGAGCTGCACTGCGTGGCGACGCAGAACCCGCTGCACGGCCACCGCAAACCGGGTTCCATCGGCCTGCGGCTGCCCTACACGCGGGTGCGCGTGGCGCTGCCCGGTACGCCGTCGCGCGATTGCGCTCCCGGCGAGGTCGGCCATCTGCTGTTCCAGGGGCCGCACGTCTTCGGCGGCTACCTCGGGAGCCCGCAGCAGCCCTTTGACGCCGAAGGCTGGTACGACAGCGGCGACCTCGGCTGGCAGGACGCCGACGGCTTCGTCTGGCTGGTCGGACGGGCACGCGACCTGATCATCCGCGGCGGCCACAACATCGACCCGGCGCCGGTCGAGGAAGCCCTGCTGCGCCATCCGGCGGTCGAAGCGGCCGCCGTCGTCGCACGGCCCGACGCCCATGCCGGCGAGATCCCGGTGGCCTACGTCAAGCTGCGCCGGGGCGAATCCTGCGACGCCGAAGCGTTGCAGGCGCACCTGCGGCAGCAGACGATCGAGCGGGCGGCCTTGCCCGATTGGATCGAGCCGCTGCCCGAACTGCCGGCCACGGCGGTCGGCAAGCTCGCCCGCAACCGGCTGCGCGCACGCGCCGCCGAGCGCGCCGTGCGCGAGCTGCTCGGTGCAGCCGGCATCGCGGTGCGCGATGTCAGTGCCCGCGACGAAGGCCGCGGCGTGCAGGTGGAGGTCGAGCTGGAGAGCCCGCGGGACCAGGACTATGCCCAGACCCTGCTGGGACGCCTGTCGCTGCAGGGCCGAGTGCGCTGAAGACTGCCACGACCAGGCGGGTGTTCAGGCGGCGCGCGCACGCACCGAATCGAGCAGCATCTCCCCGAAGGCATGGGAGCCGAGGTTGGTCAGCCCACCGTCGATGGGAATCACCGCGCCGTTGATGTAGCTGGCCGCGCCGCTGACGAGGAACAGCGCGAGGTCGGCCAGTTCGTCAAGGCTGGCCTGCCGGCCGGAGGGCACGGTGGCCAGCATGCGCTCCAGGCTGCGTGCGCCCTCGGGCGCCAGGCGGCGCATGCCTTCGGTGCCGTCGACGGGGCCGGGGGCAATGGCCAGACAGCGCACGCCGTCGCCGCCCCATTCGATGCACAGGCAGCGCACCAGCATCTCGATGCCGGCCTTGGCGGCGCAGACCTGGGACTGGCCGGCCACCGGCATGGTCGCATGCCCGGCCGAGATCGCGATGAAGCTGCTGCCCGGCTTGCGCAGGAAGGCGTGCGCGGCCCGCGCGGTGTTGAAGGTGCCGTTCAAGTCGATGTCCACCACGGTGCGAAAGCCGTTGCTCGACATGCCCAGCGCCGGCGCGACGAAGTTGCCGGCGGCGCCCGCGATGACGATGTCGATCTCGCCCCAGGTGTCGTGCGTATGGCGCAGCGCGGCCTCGACGGCCGCGTAGTCGCGCACGTCGGCCGACAGGCCCAGCGCCTGGCCACCCGCCGCGCGGATGCCCGCCGCCTGGTCTTCGGCCTTGGCGGCATCGCGGCCGACGATCGCCACCTTCGCGCCCGCGGCGGCGTAGCGGAGGGCGATGTGCAGGTTGATGCCGCTGCTGCCGCCGGTGATGAACGCGGTCCGGTCCTTCAGCAGGCCGGGCACAAAAATGTCGGACATGGGTTTCCTCGTGTGGATGGTTTCAGGCGCGCAGGCTGCGCCGCAGGATCTTGCCGACCGGGCTCTTGGGCAGCTGGTCGGTGAAGGCGAACTGGCGCGGCACCTTGTACGCGGTCAATGAAGCGCGGCAGTGCTCGATCAGGGCCTCGGCCGTCAGGCCGGCGTCGCGCGCGACCACGAAGGCCTTCAGGGCCTCGCCGCTGGTCGGGTCGGGCACGCCGATCACGGCGCACTCCAGCACCTTCGGATGGGCCGCGAGCACCGCTTCCACCTCGTTCGGAAACACGTTGAAGCCGGACACCAGCACCATGTCCTTCTTGCGATCCGTCACGGTGACGGCGCCACGCGCATCCATGTGGCCGACGTCGCCGGTGCGCAGCCAGCCATCGGCGTCCAGGACCGCCGCGGTTTCGGCGGGCTGCTGCCAGTAGCCGCGCATCACCTGGGGCCCGCGGATGCAGATTTCGCCGACGTCGCCCACCGGCAGCTCGACCCCGGCCTCGTTGCGGATCGCCACCTGGGTCGACGGGAAGGGCAGCAGGCCGCCACCGAAGCCCGCGTGCATGGCATTGGCCAGGGCGAAGGGCGAGGTCTCGGTCAGGCCGTACCCCTCGCCGATGCGGCAGCCGGTGACGCGCAGCCATCGCTCGGCCACGGCGGCCTGGGTGGAGGCGCCCCCGCTGACGGCCAGCTTCAGGGTGCTGAAATCGACGCCTTCGATCTCAGGGGCGTTCAGCAAGCCATTGAACAGGGTGTTGACGCCCGACAGGATGGTGAATCCCGGCGCCAGCGCCGCAAACAATTGCGCCGGATCGCGAGGGTTGGCGACCAGCCGGTTGAGCGCGCCGGCCTGGATCATCACCAGGCAGTTGAAGGTCAGGCCGAAGATGTGGTACAGCGGGATCGCCGTGACGGCGACCGCGCCCTCGCCCAGCGCGCTGCCATACCACGCCGCACCCTGCTGAAGGTTGGCAACGATGTTGCCGTGGGTCAGCATCGCGCCTTTGGACACACCGGTGGTGCCGCCGGTGTACTGCAGGAAGGCCAGGTGGTCGCGGCCGATGCGCGGCGCGTCGAAATCAAGGCCGGCGCCTACGGCCAGCAATTGGGTGAAGCGATCCTCTCCATGCTCGAGCGCCGCGGCGCCAGGGGCCTGTTCGCGCTGCAGGTCGGTCATGGCGACGGCGATCACCCGGCGCAGGCCCCCTGCCTCGCGAACCTGCCGCACCAGGGGCAGCGTGGCCTCGACCGCGACGATCACCGTCGCACCGGAATCCTTCAGCTGATGCAGGAGTTCGCGCGCGGTGTACATCGGATTGACGTTCACCACGACCAGGCCCGCGCGCAAGGCGCCGGCCAGCGCGACCGGATAGGCCAGGAGGTTGGGCATCATCAGCGCGATCCGGTCGCCCGGCTTCAGGTCGGACACCTGCTGCAGCCAGGCCGCGAAATGACGCGCATGCGCATCGAACTCGGCATACGAGAGCGTCGTTCCGCCCTGAGAGTAGGCGGGGCGGTCGGCGAACCGGGCGCAAGCCTTGTCGATGACCTCGGCCAGCGAAGCGGCCGCATGGGCGTCGATGGTTGCCGGCACGCCAGGCGAATAGTGTTCAAGCCATGCGGGCTTCATGTGATTTCCTGAATGAGTGATCGAATGCAGTCCTGTGCGGGACGCTCGCTGGACGACCCTCCGCACTGCGCGCTGCGGGGCCATGAGCCTTGGGGCGGCCCGACGGCTCATGGGAGCACGACCAGCTTGCCGGTCGTCGCCCGTGACTCGATGGCGCGATGCGCCTCGGCCGCTTTCGCGAGTGGATAGCGTCCGCCCACGTGCACCAGGAGCTTTCCCTCCCGCAGCCAACCGAAGAGTTCGGCCAACAGATGCTCGATGACCGGACGACGAGCGAGGTATGCGCCGAGGAAGAAGGCCTGCACCCCGGCGCCGCGCGCCATCAGCTTGTCAACCGGCACGGCCGGCAGCGTGCCGCTGGCTGCGCCGAAAACCACCATCCGGCCGCCCGGCGCCAGCGCATCCAGGCATTCGAGCAACGTATCTCCACCGGTCATCTCGAGTGCCACGTCGACGCCACGGCCGCCGGTCGCCTGGCGCACCTCCGCAGCCCAGCCGGGCCGCATGTAGTCCACTGCGGCGTCGGCCCCGAGTTGCCGCGCGAAAGCGAGCTTGGCCTCGCTGCCGGCACCGGCGACGACGACGCCCGCGCCGTAAAGGCGCGCCAGTTGCAGCGCCAGCGATCCGACGCCGCCAGCGGCGCCTTCGACGAAAACGCTGCCGCCCGGCTGCAGCGCGCCGGATTCCTTCAGAGTCAGTGCCGCCGTGAGCCCCTGCACGAAGAGCGCCACCGCATCGGCCGCGTCGATGTCCTCGGGTACTTCGTACACGCCCCGCGCAGGCAGTGACACGTATTCGGCATACGCACCGCCGTCGCAACCACCCAGCACGCGCTTGCCGCGCATCGCCGCATCCACGCCTTCGCCCACGGCTTCAATGCGGCCGATGACCTCCGCGCCGCTGATGTGCGGCAGCGGCGTGGGCACCGGATAGAAGTCGCCCCGCCGACGCACGACGTCCGCATAGTTGACGCCTGCTGCCTCGACGCGCACCAGCACGTGCCCGGGACCGGGCGCTGGAGTCGGCACTTCTTCGATCTGCAAGACCTCGGGCGGTCCCGTTCGATGGAATCGGGCGGCTTGCATGTTCATTTGTTGGCTCGCTTTCATGAATTTCATTTGGGTCGGCGCACTATGGGCACGCGCCGCATTCACGTCACCTCACCAAAGATAGGCGCGGTGAATAGGGCGTTTAAAAAAAGCGGCGTCGAACTCAACGCAGCATGCGGCCGGTCCGTGACCGCATGCCGATTTCCATCCAATCCGAGCCGTTGCGTGGCTCCTCACGAAAGCTGAGCTTGAAGCCGCCCAGGTCGAGCGTGGTGATCTCTGCCAAGGTCTTCTGGAGTTTGGTCGCATCCACCCTGGGGCCGGCGCGGCGCAGCGCTTCCACCACCAGGCGCAGGTGCAGGTAACTCTCCAGGCCTTCGAAGGTGATGGCATCGGCGCTGGATGCCCGCTCGCTTTGCACGTTCAGATCGCGGATCAATGCGAGGTTGGATGTCTCCGGGTTCGGAACCACCATGGTGAATCCCAGAACGCGGCCGCGAAACAGGCGAGACAGCTGCGTGAGCCCCGGTGCGGAAGTGGTCGCCACGACACCAGGCAGTCCGTCCTGGATGGCCGTCAAGGTCTCCGGCGGGAGTTGTCCCAGCACATCGATCGAGTTCAGGCCGAGATCGAGCACCACTCCCTGCTGCGATGCCTTGCCGATATCGCGCAGGGCGGCGATCAGCTTGTCGGCGCCGCCGTCTGCCGCCAAGCGCTCCATGTGGATGTTTCCCGCGCCCAGCGCGGTGGCCAGTGCCGCCGCGCGTTCGCCACCGCAATTGCCGTCGGACAGCAGCGCCACGCGCGTGAGGCCCATGGACTGCAGCTGGCGCACCAGCAGTTCCGCCTCCCGCTCGTGCGATGGCCGAACGCTGAAGACGTGCCGTGCGGCGCGCTGGCGCAGTTCGCGGCTGCCGGCCAGAGGGCCCACCAGTGGCACGCCGAGTTCGGCGGCGGCGGTCGCCCCGGACTTGCAGGCCGTGTCGTCCAGGCAATTGACGATCACGACCGCGCCCTCCTTGGCGACCAGTTGCCGCACATTGCCGGCGTGCACTTTCGGGTCGTTTCCATCGTCCAGTGTGACCAGCTTCAGCGGCCGTCCGTGAACGCCGCCTTTCTCATTGATGAAGTTGATGTAGGCGAGGGCGCCTGCGTGGACACGGTTGCCGGTGGCGAAACCGCCGGCACCGGACAGCGGGAGCGACTGGCCGATGACGATGGGTTCGGCGTGCCCCCATGACAGACCCAGGGAAAACGCCAACGAGGCCAGCAATCGTCGAGAGGAAGGGCGCAGGGCCATGGTTGCCACGCTGTTCATCCAAGTCTCCTGATGGAGCCCATTGTTTTCATCGCAGCGACTGTGCCCGCCGTGCCGTGCCAGGAAACCTATCTTTCTGCAGGTGTGCCGCTTGCTTTTTGTCAACACCATGCACGAGCGCGAAGACACGCCATTGAATGAGCGGGGGAGGGGGCCCGGTAGGGGCGGCGGCACGAGTGCTCGGACGATCCGATGAATCGCGCAATCGACAAGTTCATCACCAGGAGACCAGCGTGAAAAAGACAGAGAGACAGCTCGACCTGGCGCCGAGGCGCTGCGCGATGCGCCTTCTGCCGGTGGCGGCCGCAGCGGGCATCGCGCTTGCAGGCGGCACGGCAGGAGCCATGGAAATCGACACCGGAAATCCCGACATCAGCGTGCGGTGGGACACCACGGTCAAGTACGGCGCCGCCGTGCGGCTGAAGAAGCCCGATGCGGCGCTGCTCGCCGATCCGGGCTTCGACGACGGCGACCGAAGCACGAAGCGCGGCGGCCTGATCTCGAACCGTTTCGATCTCTTCAGCGAGCTTGACGTACGCCGCGGCAGTTTTGGCTTGCGCGTCAGCGGCGCCGCCTGGTACGACGACGTCTACAACCGCAGCAACGACTTTGAAACATCAGCACCGTTCGCCGGCAGTTACGTGCCGCCGAACCACTCGAGCGTGGCGGACAACGAGTACCCGGACGACGTGCGCAAGCTGCAGGGCCGCAAGGCCGAGGTGCTGGATGCGTACGTCTTCGGCAAGGTGGACGCGGCCGGCATGCCCCTGTCGTTCCGGCTCGGTCGCTACACGCTGATGTACGGCGAGAGCCTGTTCTTCGGCGGCAACGGCATTGCCAATGCGCAAGTGCCCATTGACGTGATCAAGGCGGTATCGGTGCCGAACTCGCAGTTCAAGGAAATCGGTATGCCGGTCGGTCAGCTCTCGGCGCAATGGCAGCTGAGCAAGGACATGTCCCTGGGCGCGTACTACCACCTGGAGTGGCGCAAGTACCGGCTGCCCGGTGCCAACACGTATTTCTCCACCGTCGACGCCGTCGACGCCGGCGCGGAGAGCTTCTTCCCTGGCGGCGTCGCGCCGCGCACGCCCGACCAGAAAGCGCCCAACCACGGCGAGTTCGGGGCGCAGTTCAAGTTCAAGCTTCCGGGGTCGTTCACCGAATACGGTCTCTACGCGGCCCGGTACCACGAGAAGCTGCCTATCGCGATGATCGCGCTCGGCATCTTGCCCGGCGTCGGGCCCGTGCCCACGGGATACTCCCTTGTCTACCCGCAACGCGTGACCACCTACGGCGCGAGCTTCAGCACGGTCGTCAGCGACACGAACGTTTCAGGGGAAGTCTCTTACCGCCACAACACGCCGATCACGCCGCCCGGCGGCGCCGTGGCGGTGTTCAGCCCCGCCTTCAATGGCAGCAACAACCCGGCTTACCCGACCGGCAATTCATTCCATGCGCAGGTGTCGGCGGTCACCTTGCTGCCGGCCTCGCCGCTCTGGGATGGCGCCACCGTTATCGGTGAACTCGCGTTCAATCGCCGCCTGAGCTACAAGGTCAATCACCCGCTCAACCCGGTGGACCCGAACACCACCCGCGATGCATCCGGCCTGCGCGTGGCGTTCGAGCCGCAGTACTTCCAGGTGCTTCCGCAACTCGATTTGAGCGTGCCGATCGGCCTGGGCTACGCCATCGATGGTCAGTCTTCCGTGTTCTCGTTCGGCCCGCGGCACGGCGGCGACTTCACGATCGGTGTCAAGGCCGAGTATGCCAAGACCTGGCGCGCAAGCCTGCAGCTGACTCACTTCTTCGGCAAAGCCGCACCGCTCGTCGTGGGGGGCGCCCTGTCCTTCAGGCAAACGATGAAAGACCGCGACTTCGTGTCGCTGTCGATCCAACGTACTTTCTAGAACATTCGAGGACACCATCATGATGAAAATCTCTCCCTCCCGCGTTGCGGCAGCGCTGCTGTGCACTGCGGCCAGCGCCGCATTCGCGGCCGCGACGCCCGAAGACGCTGACAAGCTCAAGACCACGCTCACTCCCGTGGGTGCCGAGCGGGCTGGCAATCAGGCCGGCACCATTCCCGCCTGGAACGGCAGCGTCGTGAAGGCGCCGGCCGGATCGAGCGGCGCCTTCCCGGACCTGTTTCCCCAGGAAAAGCCGGTGCTCGAAATCACCGCGGCCAACGCGGCGCAACACAAGGACAAGCTCAGCGAAGGCACGCTCGCCTTGCTGGCCAAGTTCCCTACCTACAAGGTGCAGGTCTATCCGACGCACCGCACCGCGGTGTACCAGCCGTTCATCTATGAACGGACGGCGCAGAACGCACTCAAGACCACCCTGAGTGCCGACGGCACCTACGTGGAAAACTATGTCGGCGGTGTGCCGTTCCCGATTCCTAAAAGTGGGAACGAGGTGATCCTGAATCACCAATACCATCCGCGGCCCTGCGCGTCCGAGACCTCGTTCAACAACGTCGTGATCTCGTCCAATGGCGCCTCTTCGGTGGCATCCAGCGGCAAGACGTGGAATCAGTTCCCCTACTACTGTGCCGAGCAGAAGCCCAACCCGGATCGCATCTGGGCGCTGACGCGCAACGCCATCGAGGGGCCGAGCTACAAGGCGGGCGAGGCCCTGCTGATCACCGACAAGGTCGCCCCAGCGGCCTCTTCGCGCGCCGCCTGGCAGTACCTGGTGGGCCAGCGGCGGGTGCGCCGTGCGCCCAATGTGGGCTACGACACGCCCGACTTCATTGCTTCGGGTACCAACTACTTCGACGAAATCGGCGGCTTCCTGGCCCCCATTGATCGCTTCGACTGGAAGTTGGTGGGCAAGCAGGAGATGTATGTGCCATACAACAACCATCGCCTGTTCAACGCGAAGGTGAGCGAGGCCATCGTCAAGGACCACGTCAACCCGAGCCTGATGCGCTGGGAACTGCATCGCGTGTGGGTGCTCGAAGCGACTGTCGCTGCGGGAAAACGCCATGTGGTGCCCAAGCGCCGTCTGTACATCGATGAGGACAGCTGGACGGTCATGCTGGTGGACGGCTATGACGCCAGCGGCAAGCTCTGGCGCGCCTCCCAGGTGCCCAACGCGTTGTTGCCTGACGCCTCCGGCTTCACACAGGACTCCGTGTTCGTCTACAACCTGCAGGCCTCGACCATGTCGGCGGTGCTGGGCTTCTTTGGCGGCTATTTCAAGTCGATTCCACCCAAGCCGGATGACTTCTACGGCCCCGATGCGGTTGCGTCGGACGCCCAGCGCTGATGATGAGACACACACTCTGCTGGGCCGCGGCCACCTTGCTGGCCGCCACAGCCTGCGCTGCGCAGGCCAGCGGTCAGGGCGTGGCTGCGCTCGACCTGCTGGTGCGGCCGGCTCACGTCGCGCCGCAGGCGGCACAGTCCGTCATGCTGGCGGTCGCGCGTGCCGGCGACCGGCTGGTCGCGGTCGGTGAACGCGGCATCGCGGTGTTCAGCGACGACAACGGCGCACGCTGGCGGCAGGCCAAGGTGCCCGTGTCGGTCACGCTGACCGCGCTGTGCTTCGCGTCGCCGAGCGAGGGCTGGGCCGTGGGCCATGGCGGCGTCGTGCTGCACACGCAGGACGGCGGCGAGCAATGGACCTTGCAGCTTGATGGCCAGCGCGCCGCGCAGATCGCGCTCGCGGCCGCCGCCACCGCTGAAAGCGCCGGCCAGCCGGACGCGGCCCAGCGCAAGCAGGCCGCCGAGCGGCTGGTCGCCGATGGGCCGGACAAGCCGCTGTTCGACGTGCGCTTTGCCGACTCGAAAAACGGGCTGGTGGTTGGCGCCTACGGCTTGGCCCTGGCCACGCGCGACGGCGGGCGCAACTGGGAGTCGCGCATGGACGTGATCGACAACCCGCGCGGCATGCACCTCTATGCCATCGCCGCGCGCGGCAATGAATGGTTCATCGTCGGGGAGCAGGGCACGGTGTTGCGCTCTGACGATGGCGGACAGCGCTTCGCGCGCCTGCCCTCGCCTTACAAGGGAACCTTCTTCGGGGCCCTGACCGGTTCGGCGGGAGAGCTCATCGTCTTCGGCCTGCGCGGCAACGCTTTCGGGTCCGGGGACAGCGGCAAGACCTGGCAGCGCATCGCGACCGCCGGGCCGGCGACGCTGACTGCGGGCGCGCGGCTGGCCGACGGTGCGCTGGTGCTGACGGATGAAGCTGGCCGTGTGCTGCTGAGCCGGGATGCCGGGAAACACTTCGAGGCCTTGGCGGTGCCGGGGGGAGCGCCCCTCGCCGGTGTGGCGCAGGCCAGCGATGGCCGGCTGGTGGTCGGTGGCGTGCGCGGGCTTGCGGGCATCGCATTGGACAAGGCCGCGCCTGTGACGGCGGGAACCGTGAAATGAGCATGGATACATCTTTGGCCGAACATCCCGTCGTTCGCGACCTTGCCGACTTCGACCAGCAGTCGGGCTCGCGCGTGGAGCGGGCGCTGTTCAACCACCGGATCATCGTGATCGTCCTGTGCGCGATCGTCTCGGTGTTGCTGGCCTGGCAGGCGACCGGGCTGCGCCTGGGCGCGAGCTTCGAGAAGATGATCCCCACGAAGCACCCGTACATCGCCAACTACCTGGCCAACCGCAGCGAGCTGGCGGGCCTGGGCAATTCGGTGCGCATCGCGGTGGTCGCCAAGAAGGGCACGGTGTTCGACGCCGCCTACCTGGAGACGCTGCGCAAGATCAACGACGAAGTGTTCCTGCTGCCCGGCGTCGAGCGGCCCTTCATGAAGTCGCTGTGGACGCCGGCCACGCGCTGGATCGGCGTCACCGAGGAGGGCCTGGACGGCGGCCCGGTGATCCCGGACAACTACGATGGCTCCGCGGACAGCTTGCGCCAGGTCCAGGCCAACGTGGCCCGGTCGGGCGAAATCGGCACGCTGGTGGCGCAAGACTTCCAGTCGAGCATCGTCCTGGTGCCGCTGCTCGAACGCGATGACACCGGCCAGCGGCTGGACTACCACCGCCTGTCCGAGCAGCTCGAAGCGGTGCGGGCCAAATACACCTCGGACGCCATCGACATCCGCATCACCGGCTTCGCCAAGGTGGTTGGCGATCTGATCGATGGCCTGCACCAGGTGCTGCTGTTCTTCGCGCTGGCGCTGGCCATTTGCAGCGGGGTGCTGTTCTGGTACACCCGGTGCCTCCGCAGCAGCCTGGCGGTGATGGTCAGCTCGGTGATCGCCGTGGTGTGGCTGTTCGGCCTGCTCGCGCTGCTCGGCTACGAGCTCGATCCTTACTCCGTGCTGGTGCCGTTCCTCGTGTTCGCCATCGGCATGAGCCACGGCGCCCAGAAGATGAACGGCATCATGCAGGACATCGGCCGCGGCACCCATCGGCTGGTGGCCGCGCGCTACACCTTCCGGCGGCTGTTCCTGGCCGGCCTGACGGCCTTGCTGGCCGACGCGGTCGGTTTCGCGGTGCTGATGGTGATCCAGATCCGCGTGATCCAGGACCTGGCCGTCACGGCCAGCATCGGCGTGGCCGTGCTGATCTTCACCAATCTGGTGTTGCTGCCGATCGTGCTGTCGTTCATCGGCGTGAGCCCCAAGGCCGCCGAACGCAGCCTGCGCGCCGAAGCCGCTGATGTGTCCCGCAAGCCGTGGCTGTGGGCGCTGCTGGACCGCTTCACGCAGCGCCGCTGGGCAAGCGCCGCCATCGTCGGTGGCCTGCTGCTGGGGGTGGCGGGCTTCATCGGCAGCCAGCAGCTGAAGATCGGCGACCTCGATGCCGGCGCGCCCGAGCTGCGGGCCGACTCGCGCTACAACCTCGACAACGCGTACATCACGGCCCACTACGCGGCCAGCAGCGACGTTTTCGTGGCGATGGTGCGCACGCCCAAGCAGCAGTGCGGCGCCTACGACACGCTGTTGAAGGTCGATGCGCTGGAGTGGCGCCTGCAGCAGCTGCCCGGCATCGAAGGCACGCGCTCGCTGGCCAGCATGGCCCAGGGCGCGGCTGCCTTCATGAACGAAGGCAGCTTCAAGTGGTTCGGCCTGCCGCGCAGCCAGGACATGATCGGCTCCATCATTTCGCGTGCGCCGCGCGAGCTCTTCAATCAGGACTGTGACCTGCTGAGCGTCTACGTGTTCCTGAAGGACCACAAGGCGGACACGCTCAAGGCCGTGGTGCGCACCGTCGAGGATTTTGCCGCCCAGTACGACGGCGCCGAGGTCAAGTTCCAGCAGGCCGCCGGCAATGCCGGCATCGAGGCCGCCACCAACATCGTGGTCGAGCAGGCCAACCGGCAGATGCTGCTGCTGGTTTACGTCGCGGTGATCGCGCTGGCCTTCGTCACCTTCCGGTCCTGGCGCGCCGTGGTGTGCGCCGTCGTGCCCCTGGTGTTGACATCCGTCCTGTGCGAGGCGTTGATGGTGGCGCTGAACATCGGCGTGAAGGTCGCCACCCTGCCGGTGATCGCACTCGGTGTGGGCATCGGCGTGGACTACGCGCTGTATGTGCTGACCGTCACCCTGGCGCGTCTGCGCAGCGGCCAGTCGCTCTCGCAAGCCTATTACAGCGCCCTGCTGTTCACCGGACGGGTGGTGGTGCTGACCGGCATCACGCTGGGCATCGCGGTGGCCACCTGGGTGTTCTCGCCGATCAAGTTCCAGGCCGACATGGGGGTGCTGCTGGCCTTCATGTTCGTCTGGAACATGCTCGGCGCGCTGGTGTTGCTGCCCGCGCTGGCGCACTTTCTTCTCAAGCCTGCCAGTCGCCCGGCGGACGCGGCGGAGCCGCTTCCCGCTGCGGCCATGATGAATCCCTGAAGATTTCTGATGAGAAGCCCGGCGGTGCAGCGCACACGCCAGCAGGCCAGCGCCCTGGCCAGTGGCGCCCGCCAGAATGCGGGCCGGGTGGCGGGCACGGAGCCCAGAGCCTGGTGCGAAGGGGCAGTCAGGTGACGGTGATGCCTGACTTGCCCGGCGCCAGGATGCCGCGCGGGTCGAGTGCGCGCTTCAGCTTGCGCTGAAGGGCCCGCTGGGCCGGGCCGTAGACCTGCGACACCTGCTGCATGAAGGCGGTGTTGACGCGGTAGGGCGCGTAACCATGCGCGGCATTCACCTCGATCAGCTTGCCGAAGCAGGCGTGCGCGCGCTGCATCTCTTCGGAATCGGTGCGGTCGAACGTCAGCTCGGTGATGTGGTCGAAGTGGCGGCCGCTGTACCCCATCAGGAATCCGCCGGCATAGTCGAAGCCGAACGAGCGGTACACGTCGGTGCACAGGCGGATGTTCTTGATCACCTCGCTGCCCTTGGCCTGCACCACCGGGGCAAACCACACCGAACCGCCCCCGCCGCGGTAGTTGTAGACGCCGAATTCGTCGAGGTTGAGCTGGCCGGTCTGCGTATGGATGAGGTGCTTGAGATCCGGCGGCATGCGTTCGCCCAGCTCGCGCGAGGTGACGAAGGCGCCGAGCCCGGCATAGGCGCGCCGCGCGACGGACAGATTCGCTTCCACCTGTTCCGCGCTGCCGTACAAGGTGCTGACGATCACGTACGGCGCGGCGTGGTGCTTGACCAGGAAGTCGGCCATCACGTTGTCGGGGATGGCGCCCTTGCCCTGGTGGATCTCGCTGCGGCGCGTGGTCATCGACAGTCCGTAGAGCGCGCCCCCGGCAACGCCGTTGTCGATCACGCTCTGCAGCCGCAGGCGCCGCATCACATCGACGGCCTTGGCGAAGCTGTCCTCGTCGGGCAATGCGGTGACGATGGTCAGGTGGGTCTCGGGCTTGGCCATCAGCCAGAAGCCCATCTTGGTGACCACGCCCAGGTTCGACTGCGAGAACAGCCCGTCCAGCCAGGGGCCGTAGCCCCACCGGTAGCTCTGCCAGGTGTTGCTGCCCTTCACGCCGCCCATGCCGGTGCGCACCACCTGGCCGTCGGCCAGCACGACTTCCATGCCGCAGAAGTGGGCCATCTGCTCACCATAGCGGTTGTTGCCCACGCCGCGGTCCAGCGTGTTGCCCACCGGCCCGACGATCGGCCCGGGGCCGGGAAAGTTGAGCCAGTAGGGCAACTGGTGTTCATCCAGGTAGTCCTGCAACTGCTGGTAGGTCACGCCGGGTTCGACCAAGGCGGTGCCCATCTCGGCATCGACCTCCAGGATGCGGTTCATGCGCCGCAGATCCAGCACCATTTGTCCCGGTGTCGCCGGCGCGGCCGAGCCGTAGCCGAAGTTGCGGCCGGTGGAGATGGTCCAGACCGGGATGCCGTAGCGGTTGCAGATCGCCAGCACCTTCTGGATTTCTTCGACGGTGGTGGCGATCAACACGCCGGACGGCTGGTGCAGTCCTTCGTCCTCGGTCAGCATGACCTTGGTGTACGACAGCAGGCGTTCGATCTCGACGATCACCCGGTCGGCGCCGAGGGCGGCGCGGTACTCGGCCAAGGCTTGTTGGAAACGGGCCTTGGAAACGCCGGGGGGCAGAACGGCAGGTTGCAGTGGCATGGTGCAGGCTCTATGCGTTGGGTCAGATTCGGACAGCAAAGCTCAGGAAGCGGCTTTGCGGCGGGTGGGGTATGAACAGGTCGGCGCCCGGCTGTGCGGCGCGCGGTTCGCCCGGGTGCAGGGCGAGCTGAGCGAGGTTGGCGCCGAGCCGGGCCGGCCCGCTCGCCTCGCTGCTTGGCAGCACGTGCTCGTCGCGGCTCAGCCAGGCGCCGGCCAGCTCCAGCACGGCGGCTTCAAAGCGCCAGGCCTGCGCCAGTGGCAGCAAACCCAGCAGCACGTCGCCGCGAGCGCCGTGCAGCCGATCGACCGAGGCGTCCAGGCGCCAGGCTGCATGGCCGTCCAGCCCGGGAAGCGTCAGCGCGCGGACGGGGCCGGCCGTGGCCGCGATGCCCCGGGCAAACGCCGCCGCCGGCGCACAGCTGTGGGCGACCCAGCGCAAGCGGGTGGCGGCGATGGCCGAGGACGGCAGCCAGGGCAGGGGCAGCGCGATGGCGGCACCGGCGAGCAAACAGTGGCGGCGTGTCAGTGTCACGGCTGCGCTCCCGATACGGCCCGCTCTTTGGCGGGAAGATGGTCGCGCCCGGTCCAGGGCGCGGGCTGCTGCTCCACCAGCCGGCCCAGCGCCGCCAACTCTTCTTCGCTGAAATCGGTGGGCCGGAACGCCGGCATGGCCCGCATACCCGTCAGCACGGTCTGGCGCACGTACGCCGCCGGCAACTTGCGCCCGAGCAGGCGCGGCGCCACGTGCGTTTCGTGACAGCGGGCGCAGACCTTGCCGTAGATGGCTTCGGCGGACCGCCACTGGCCGGCCGACTGGGCCGCCGCCGGACCGCACAGTGCGAAGCTCAGGGCCAAGACCCGCACGGCGCCTTCGATGTGGTTCATGTGAAGTCTCCTCATGAACAAGACCTTAGGCGGCAAGCGTGCCGTCGCCACCTGCCTTTGGATAGGTGCACCCGACGTTCAAGCCCTTCACCATGGCAGCAACAGTCCCTGCTCGGGCCACACCCGACCCGGCCCGCGAACGTGCGTTGAATCGCGCGCAACGCGGGCCTCAAGGACGATCCACCCGATGATCCCTACACAAGGAAGTTTCGAATGAGAAATATGCAAGGCAGAGTGGCTTTCATCACCGGCGCCGCCAGCGGCATCGGCCTGGGGCTGGCGCAGGCCTTTCTGGAAGCCGGCATGAAAGTGGTGCTGGCCGACGTGCGCCGCGCTGCGCTGGAAGCCGCCGCAGCCGGGCTCGGTCCGGCCGCGGGGCGCTACCACCTGATGGAGGTGGACGTCACCGACCGGGCGCAGATGGCCCGCGCCGCCGATGAGGTGGTCGAGGTGTTCGGCAAGGTGCACGTGCTGTGCAACAACGCCGGTGTCGGCGGCATCACGCCGATGCACGAGGCCGGCTACGAAGAGTGGGACTGGGTGCTGGGTGTCAACCTGTTCGGCCTGATCAACGGCGTCAAGAGCTTCCTGCCGAAGCTGCGTGCGCACGGCGAGGGGGCGCACATCCTCAACACCTCGTCGATGGCCGGACTGATTCCGATGCCTGCCCCCGGCGGCATCTATGCGACGAGCAAGTTCGCCGCACGCGGCTTCAGCGATTCCTTGCGCATCGCGCTGGCCGGCAGCGGCGTGGGCGTGTCGGTGCTGTGCCCGGGCCTGGTCAAGACCGGGATGATCCAGACCGGCGCCGAGCTGTCGCCGGTGGCGGCTGGCGCGCAAGGAGCCACGCCGTTCGGGGCCCCGCCGGTCAACCTGTTCGACGCCGGGGTCGATCCGATCGTGATCGGCCGGCGCGCCCTGCAGGGCATCGCCGCGAACGAGGCCTACATCCTGACCCATGGCGAGTTCCGCGACGAGCTTGCTGAAATCTTTGACGAGATCCTGGCGGCATTCCCGCCCGCCCCCGGCCCCGAGGCGGCGGCCCGGCTGGCCATCGAAAACGGCCGGCGCCAGGCCGTCGCGGCGGCCAAGGCCAGCCTGAAGCAGGACGGCTGAGTCCGGCGCCCGCACGCATCACCCATGGTCTGCACGGCGACGTCGCCATGCTTGGCCTGGAAGGCAGGGCAGTGGACCCGCGGAAGCTGGCCCACTGCCGGCGAGCATCAGCCTGCAAGCGCGGGCTTGTTCGCTGCCAGCCACTCCGCGAAGGTCTGTGGTGCAAGGCCGGTGATGCGGCGGTAGTCCTCTGTCACGTTCCCGACCTGGCCTGCGGCGGTGTTGGCATCGAACGATGCGAACAGCCTGGCGATCGGCTCTGGCAAGCCAGCGCCCATCATTCCCTGCACCAGTCCTTCAACCGGCACCGGAATGACGGCGATGTTCCGGCCGATCGAAGCGCCGATCGCTTTTGCCTGTTCGGCGGTCGTCAGGGCCTCTTCTCCGCTGAGGGTGTACACGTTCTTGCCCCCTGCAGAACCCGCCAGGACGACCGCTGCGGCGCGGGCAAGGTCGTCGCGGGAGATGTTCGCCAGCTTTCCGTCACCAGCGGCGCTGAACCATTGCCCGCCTGCGGCAAGAACGGATGGCAAGCTCTGGAACAGGTTTTCGAAGTACCAGTGATTCCGCAGCACCGTCCAGCCGGGGAGGCTGCTGGCAGCGAGTGCTGCTTCCGTTCCGGCGTGGTCCGGAGCAAACAGGACCAATGAGGTCTCGGGGTTCGGCATCGAGGTATAGACCACGTGGTTCACGCCGGCTTTTTTCGCCGCATTCACCGCATTGCGATGTTGCGTGAGCCGCAGGCCTGGGCGATCCAGTGCGTCCGTGCTGACGAGCAGCAACCGGTCGACGCCTGCAAACGCCTGTTCCAGCGACTGGGCGTCGTCAAAGTTGGCGGCGCGCACCGAGACTCCCCTGGCTGCCAGAGCAGCCAGCGACTCCGGTTTGCGGGTGGTCGCCACGATGTCTGCTGGCTGAACACCAATGGTGTTCAGGAGATGGTGAAGGACCCGCTGACCCAACTGACCTGATGCACCCGTCACGAGAAGCTTTTGAGACATGTATCACTCCATGGTCGACCCGCCGAGCAGGCCGTATTGATAGTTACTATTTGAGAGTTGATTCCAACTTGTAAGTTGGTTCCCAAATGTTGCATCATCCTGTCCACGGAGCGCAAGAAGGGAGCTGAACGTCACCAGGTTACCTGCGAGTAACCATTGAACAGAGGAACCGGTATGAGCCTGCACAAGTCCAAAGACCCCTACGCCGAACGCTGCCCGATTCGCGATGTGCTTGAGCGCACCGGAGACCGGTGGACCCTGCTCGTCCTCTTCACCCTCGAAGAATGGGGAACGCTGAGGTTCACCGTCCTGCGCTCCAAAGTGCAGGACATTTCTCAACGGATGCTCGCCCAAACGCTTCGCAGGCTTGAACAGGACGGACTGGTGCTGAGAATCGTGCACCCCACGGTTCCGCCCCGTGTCGACTACGAGCTCACTGCCCTGGGCAAATCCTTCCTGGTGCCGTTGCACGGCTTGCTTCAATGGGCGCAGACCCACCACGAGCAGGTGCGGGCTGCCCGGAGCGCTTATCAGGCTCCCACCCCAGCACAGGCTTTGTGAACGGTTCAGCAGTGTCTCCCCGCGGGTTTGACCGGCCGGGTTGAACCAGTGCAGCACGAAGTACGTCCGCAGCATGCCCTCCAGACCGATGGGGTGAGGGAATACGAGCATGGCAAACCCGAGATTCGTTACCAATAATAATCAAGCGAGGTTGACAAAAATCAAAACGAGATCGACGTCGTCGCTGATGCGAGAGACGTCACCGGCGAATCGCACGTGCCCCTGGAGACAACTATGGATGTGCTCGAAACGCGACTTTTTCCGCCACGCCGTGAAGGCGAGTTGATCTCCCGCAGCGCCAGCCAGACCGTGCTGCGGGATATCGAGGCGCGGCGGCTGGTGCTGATCAAGGCGCCAGCGGGCTATGGCAAGTCCACGCTGATGGTGGAGTGCTATTGGAGCCTGACGCAGCGGTCACGCACGGCGGTATGGCTCAGCCTGAACGAGTTCGACGGATCGGTCGCCGAACTGGTAGGTCACCTGCGTGCGGTCCTGATCGCCCGTGGTGTGGGCGTGCCGGAGCTGATCGAATCCGGTGGCAGTGTGATCGAGAGCCGTTGGTTCGGTCGTGTCACAGCCATGTTCGACCACGCACTGCGTGCGCACGCCGAACCGGTGTATGTCTTCCTTGACGATCTGCACGCCATTCACGGGTCGGCCGCGGAACGCTTGCTCGCGATGCTGGTGAAAGAGGGGCCAGACAATGTCCGCTGGATCGTCGGCAGCCGCAGCGCCCCAGGGTTTCCTCTGGCGCGGCTGCGAGCACTGGGACGGGTCTCGGAGGTCGACGCCAATGCAATGCGTTTCACGCTGGAGGACACACGCAGGCTGCTCTCGCAAGACAGTGGTCGCATGGTCTCGGAGCGGCTGGCCCAATTGACGCATGAGCGCACCGAAGGCTGGGCCGCCGGCCTGCAGATGATGTCGATCGCGCTTCAGCGTGCGGAGGATGAGAGCAGCTTCGTTGACCGTCTTACCGGCGATCAGCGCGACGTGGCGGCCTTCATGTCCGAAGACGTGTTTGGCCGTCTTGATCCGGCGGTGCAGTCCTTCCTGCTGCGCATCTGCGTTCTCACCCGCTTCTGTCCGGCCTTGTGCAATGCGTTGACGCAAGGTGATGACGGTCGTGCAATGGTCGATGAGCTGGAAGCGTCCAGCCTGTTCATCTTCTCGCTCGATGAAGAACGGCACTGGTACCGTTTTCATCACCTGTTCGCAGGATTCCTGCAGCGCCAACTGCGCGAGCGTGAGCCCGGGCTTGAACGCGAGCTGCATCGGCGCGCCAGCATCTGGTATTCGGACAACGGACTGGTCGTCGAGGCCATCCGGCATGCCCTGAGCAGCGAGGACCACCACCTGGCCGCAGGCATGCTTGACCGCTTCTGGAGCACGACCAACCGCCGCGGCATCTACTCGGCCAGCGTGGCCTGGGCAGAGGCATTGCCGGCCGAAGTGCTGAACGAATACCCGGGCGTACAGTTGTGGCGCGCGCTCTATCTGCTGTGCGAGCGCCGTTTCAACGAAGCCCGGCTGCTGATCGAAGGGGTGACGGCGCAGTTGTCGCTCATGGCGCAGGATCCGTCGGTCGATCCGCTGCGCTTGCGCCAGTGGCAGTACTTGTTGCTGCATCGCAAGCTGACGCTTGCGCAGTTCAGCGACGACATCCCGGGCATCGAGCGGCTGACCGCCGAGTTGCAGCAGCAGGCAGCCGAATCGGCGGACTACTACCTGGAAGGCACGGCGCAAATGGCCTTGCTTCTGGCCAGGCGCGAGCAATACCGCCTGGGCGATTGCGAGGCATTGAGCGTCGGATCGCGCGCGATGATCTTGCGTTCGGCGAACGAACCCACGCTGATCTGGCACGGCTGCATTCTCGGCCCCGCGCTGTTGCAGCGCGGCGAGATCGATGCCGCGATCGAACAGTATCGAGCATCGCTCGCCCTGGTCACGCGCGTCGCGGTGATGGGAGACCAGGACATGGCCGCGATGCCCTTGGCACTGCTGGCCGAGGCGCTGCAGGAGCGCTACGACCTGCCCGAGGCGCGCGATTGTTACGAGCGGGCCGAGCCCATGGGCCATGGTGTCGGCCTGATCGACGATCTGGTCGCCTCGTATGTGACCCGGGCTCGCCTGTGTGCCCACGATGGCGACCAGGCCAAGGCGCAGGCGCTGCTGCGTGAGGGCTTGGGGCAGGCGCAGGCGGGCGGGTACGAGCGCCTGCGCTGGCATGTCGTGCACGAGCGCATTCGCCAGGCCGTGGTGGCCGGCGACATACTGGGTGCTCAGCGGGTCGCTTCGGACACAGGGCTGCCACAAGACATCGCACTGCTGCGTCCCGGCAACGCGGTGACCACGAGGCACGAAGTGATGGCGATGGCGTGGGCGCGGCTCGCCATGGCCTCTGGGCGCCACGCTGAGGCGCTGAGGCTGATGCGCGCCTGGCTGGTCTTCGCGGAATCGCGCGGTGCGGTGGCCTCCCAGGTGCGACTGGGCATCCTGGCCGCGCGGGCCCAATACGCCGGCGGCGACGGGCGAGGGGCCTTGCGCACCATCCGGCAGGCCCTTGGCCAGGCGGCCATCGGCGGCATGGTGTTCCCCTTCGTCATCGAAGGCGAGCCCATCCGCTCCCTGGTGCTCAAGGCGCTCGACGCCGAGGACGAGACCGATGTGGCCATTGGCGACCTGCGCCGGCGCCTGTGCCAGGCCCTGGGCGCTCCGGTGCCGAACTCGCAGCCCAACCGGAGGTCGCTTGCCGCGTCGGCGATCGAACTGTCGGGCCGCGACATCCGGGACAGCGCGGCGCCGATCGAGCCGTTGACCGCACGCGAGGTGGACATCCTGCGCTTTGTCTCGCGCAACTTGCTCAACAAGGAAATCGGTGATCGACTGGGCCTGACCGAAGGTTCGGTCAAGTGGTACATGCAGCAGATCTACGACAAGCTCGGCGTGCGCCGGCGCCTGGGTGCGCTGGAGAAGGCGCGGGCGCTGGGCTACGTCAACTGATTCACGCCTGCGGCTCGGTCTCTTCCGCGTCCCAGGGGTGGGGCAGACCGGGATTGGTCAGCACGATGAACTGCTTGAGCAGGTTCTTCAGCGACACGCTGTCCCAGTCGCCCAACTGGCCGAGGCATTCCGACTCGATCGCTTTGGTCATTGCGAAGACCTGAAGAACCTCGTCGCGGCCACGTGCGGTGAGAAACAGCCGTCGGGTCTCGGTCTCGACGCGAATCAACCCACGGTCGGCCAGGCGGTCGATGGCGGACGTCGCCGCGCCGAGGCCGAGGTCGGCCAGCGTTGAGCAGAATGCGTCGGCGCTGCGGCCGTCCTTGTGAAAGAGGGGTATGAGCACGAACAACTCCTCTTGCGTCAGCTCGCGCGCCGTCAGCGTGGGCTGCATGCGCAGATGAAACTGCTGACTGGCGCGCCACAGGAGGTAGCCGAAGAATTCTTCGCCGAAACGGGTGTCGATGGGTGCGCCTTCCCGAGGGGCCAGTGTGAGCGGTGGCGTCTTGCGGGTCGCTACCGCGTACTTGCCACCATGAAAGACCAGGGGGGCACGGTCCGAGCGGTCGAAGGCGACGATCTGGCCAACGAAGATGATGTGGTCTCCGCCTTCGTAGCGGAAGGCGGTGCGACATTGCAGCCGCGTTGTGCAGAGGGGGAGCAGAGGCGTGCCCTGGATGCCGGACTCCAGTTCGATGCCTTCGAACTTGTTCTCGCTGGACCGGGCAAAACGCGTCGACAGCGCCTCCTGCTCGGCAGACAAGATGTGCACGGCCCAGTGCTCGGCGCTCTGGAAAGCTTCAAGACTGCGCGATGTCTTGGCCAGGCTCCACAGCACCAGCGGCGGATCGAGCGAGACGGAGTTGAAGCTGTTCACGGTGACACCGAATGGCGCACCTTCGGTGTTGCGGGTGGTCACGATCGTGACGCCGGTGGTGAACGTGGCGAAGGCATCGCGCAGGGCGCGCGGATCGCTTGTGGCGGGGACTTTGTTTGGCGAATCGGTATTCATCGCGCCACTATGGGTGCCTGTCTGGCCTGCGACAACTATCTTTGGGCAGGTAGCGATCGGCGACGACCCGACGAGGGCGCCTCGCAACTGTTCGACCTATCATTGTCACGCTGTTCTTCCAGCAGGCCCGTTCGACGGTCCAGTCCCATCGAAGAATCAAGGACCCGTGGAGATGCGCTTCAACAGACTTGAATGGACCCTGCTTCTCGCGCTGAACGCTGGCGCGAGCCTGGTGGCCTGATGGATCGCCTTCAAAACATCGAGACTTTCGTCCGTGTGGCCCAGACGCAGAGCTTTGCTGAGGCTGCGCGTCAGCTGCGCGTAGCCAAGTCGGTGGTCACGACCCGGATCAAGCAGCTGGAGGACTACCTGGGCGCCCCGCTGTTCCACCGCAGCACGCGGGTCGTGCGTCTGAGCGAGCTGGGGCAAGCCTTCCTGCACGATTGCGCCGATCTGGTCGGACGCGCCAACGACGTCGTCGACCAGATGCGCGACGTGCGCGCCAAGCCGGCCGGTGCGTTGCGAGTCCATGCGTTGACCGGGCTGGTGCTGGGGCATTTCGCTTCGCTGCTGCGCGAATTCCAGACCGGCTACCCGGACATCCGGCTTGAACTGATCGTCAGCGACGCGGTGGTGGACCCGGTCAAGGCGGGCGTCGATTGCGCGCTGCAGATATTTCCGGCCACCTCGACGGAACTGGTCTCGCGGCCGCTGTTTCCCGTGCGGCGCGTCTTCTGCGCCACGCCCAAGTACCTGCGCGCGCATGGCACGCCCAAGGAGCCCAGGGATCTTCACAACCACACGCTAGGCCTGTACTCCGGTTATCCGACCCGCGACCGCTGGACTTTCCATCAGGGCGGCGAAGAACTCACGATGTATCTTTCCGCGGCGCTCCTGACCAACAGCGTGCACCTGCTGCGCGAGTACGCACTTGAGCACGCGGGCATCGTCTGCCTGCCTACGCTGGTGGCCGGGGCCGACATATTGAACGGCGACCTGAAGGTGGTGCTGCCGTCGTACCAGCTGTCGTCGTTCTCGCTGAGTGCGGTGTACGCGGCCACCTCGCGCAGATCCTTGAAGCTCAGGCTGTTCGTGCAGCACATTGCTGCCGCTTTCTCGCAGATACCCCCTTGGGATGCGGCGCTGATCGCCAGGGGCCTGCTGCCGGCCGAGCTGGTCGCGGTCTGAATGTCCTCGGGTTTACCCGGGGGATTGTTCTGCAACACCGAACAATCCGATTGTCGGCGAGCGCCTACCGGCCAGCGGCTTCATTGCCTAAAGTTCGCCTGCATCGCAGCACCCGCTGCAAGACGAACCACAGGAGACATCCCATGACCGTGGCCTACCAGACAAAATTCGGCTCGCTTTCAAGTTTCGAAAAAGGGCGTGTCGAAGTCATCGACGACGACGTCAAGAACTACGCCTTCTCGAACTGCTTCGAGATCGCCGCCGGCAGCAAGCCGTACGAGCGCGTGGTGTTCGGACAGAACCAGATCTATGTCCTTGAAGTGGCGCGCGCAGAGAGTGACTCGCCGTGGTACACCTGTGCGCACGACGAGTTCGCCCTGTGCATGGACGGCGAGGTTGAAGTGCATCTGGTCAAGCTCGATGCCGCGCAGCAGGTGCCCGACGCGGATCACGACGGCGCGGTGCTGGTCGAGGGCGAGCCGCGTGGCGCGCGGATGGGGTGGATGAAGCTCAGGCGAGGCCACCAGGGCATGTTGCCCAAGAACTCGGCCTATCAATTCCGCGCGGCCCAACCCGGCGTCCTCGTGCTCCAGACGTGCAAGGGACAGCTGTCGGTGGAAAAGTGGGCCGATATCTGCCAGACGAAGTAAACCAGAGCGAACCAGGAGATCCCAATGAACGCACCTACCGAACTCGCCACTGTCATTGCGTCCCAACCCGACGCCACGCTGGGCTACCGGGACTTCTCTCTCGGCAGCTTCAGCTTCGCGCGCGACGAGTACTTCGCGCACATCCGCTGGACCACGCGGGACGGCCGGCCGCTGTCGCACACCATGGACATCGGCAATTTCCTGCGCGCCCTGATGCGCGACGTGGCCTGGGGCTTCTTCTACGGCGGCGTGAACTTCGACGCGGTGTTCGGCACCACCAACCACTACAAGTCCGTCGACCTCTACGCGGGGACCTACAACGCGACGATGAAGGCCGCCGGCGTGGACCTCATCGAGAACTTCCCGACCGACCAGATTCGCAGCACCTTCGAGCAGATGCTGGACGACTGGACCAATGAGGGCTTCGATCCGTTCGCCGCTCCGCAGGAAACCGGAACCCCTTATGGCCGCAAGAGCGGACACAACGGGCCGGCCATCACGCGCGCACGGGAACTGGCCACGCGTTGTGTCGGCTTGAAGGGCGACCTTGCGCTGCGCACCGACGAGCGAGGAGCGCCGGTCAACCGCGCCTTCGCCGACGTGCCGCAGGACGCGCCCGAACTGCACCCCGAGCCCGGCTTCGAGAACGAGGTGCACGCCTTCAACCTGTTCGCCTTCCTCTCGCGCAGCCAGGTGACGTGGAACCCCTCGTTCACCAGCGTCGTGAAGCACAGCTACATGTGCCCCACCACCGAAGAGCACATCCTGCCGATCATCCACGCCAACGATCGCGTGGAGTGGTTCTTCCAGATGTGCGACGAGATCCACTGGGACTGCGCGGACAAGACCACCGGCAAGCCGCTGGCCCGCGTGATCATGAAGGCGGGTGACATGGCCGCCATGCCCGCCTACTGCCGCCACCAGGGCTACAGCCCCAAGCGCAGCATGCTGCTGGTGTGGGAGAACGGCAGCCCGAATCTGGTCTACGAGATCCAGAAGGGCGAAGCACCCGAAGTGCCGGTCAAGTTCTGAGCTTCCGCGGCGCGGCCATCGCCGTGCCACTCTCTCTCTTCCCTTCGGAGTTCTCCATGAATCTCGCGGACATCCAGGCCGCGGCAGGGCTGCGCACGCCCATCCGGCACCAACTCTTCATCGGCGGGCAATTTGTCGATGCGCTTTCGGGCGAGACGCAGCCGACGCTGAACCCGCACGACAACACGCCGATCGCCGACGTGGCGATGGCGGGCCGGGCCGACGTGGACCTGGCTGTGGCGGCTGCGCAGCGTGCCTTTCCGAAGTGGAGCCGCATGGCGGCCGCAGACCGCGGCCGCATCCTGCTCAAGCTGGCCGACCTGATCGAGGCCAACGCCGAGGAGCTGGCACGGCTGGAGTCCCTGGACACCGGCCATCCGATCAAGGACAGCCGCGCGCTGGACGTGCCGCGCACGGCGGCCTGCTACCGTTACTTCGGCGGCATGGCCGACAAGTTCCAGGGCGAGACGATTCCGGTCGAGGCGGGCTTCCTGAACTACACCTTGCGCGAGCCGGTGGGTGTGGTCGGCCAAGTCGTGCCGTGGAACTTCCCGCTGATGTTCACCAGCTGGAAGATGGCGCCGGCGCTGGCCGCCGGCAACACCATCGTGATGAAGCCGGCGGAGATCACGCCGCTGACCAGCCTGAAGATCGCCGAGCTGATGGCCGAGGCCGGCATCCCCGAAGGCGTGGTCAACATCGTGCCGGGCCTGGGCAGCGTGGCCGGCCAGTACATCGCCGAGCACCCAGGCATCGCGAAGGTCGCGTTCACCGGCAGCACCGCCACCGGCAAGCGCATCGTGCAGGCCAGCGCCGGCAACCTCAAGAAGGTGCAGCTGGAGCTGGGCGGCAAGGGCCCGAACATCGTGTTCGAGGACGCCAACCTGACGGCCGCGGTCAATGGCAGCGCGTGGGCCATCTTCCACAACCAGGGCCAGGCCTGCATCGCCGGCAGCCGGCTGATGCTGCACTCCGCAATAGCCGACGAGTTCCTCGAACGCTTCACCACGCTGGCGCGCAGCATCCGGCTGGGCAACCCGCTCGACGCGGCCACCGAGATGGGCCCGCTGACGAGCGCGCTGCACCGCGACCGCGTGCTGTCCTATGCGCAGGTGGCCGCAGAGCAGGGTGGCGAGATCGTGGCCGGCGGCCGCGCACCCGTCGCGGCCGAACTGGCGCGCGGCTGTTACGTCGAGCCGACCATCGTGAAGGCCCGCAGCTGGCGCGACCGCGTGGCGCAGGAAGAGGTCTTCGGGCCCTTCGTCACCGTGCTGACCTTCAAGGACGACGCCGAAGCCCTGGAGATCGCCAACGGCACCGACTATGGTCTGGGATCGGGTCTGTGGACGTCGAACCTGCAGCGCGCGCACCGCTTCGCCCGCGACCTGCACGCCGGCATGGTCTGGATCAATTCGTACAAGCGCGTCAATCCCGGCTCGCCATTCGGCGGCGTGGGACAGAGCGGCTACGGCCGCGAGATGGGCTTCGACGCGATGCGCGAGTACACGCAGGTCAAGAGCGTTTGGGTCAACGTCGACGCGCAGATCCCGCCGTGGTATCCGCGCCCCGCCGCATGAAAACCTTCACCTACCAGGCGGCGCCGACGCGCGTGGTGTTCGGTGCCGGTGCTTTGGGTTCGCTGGCCGCCGAGATCGACCGCCTCGGGGCGCGCCGCGCCCTGGTGCTGGCCACCCCCGAGCAGGTGGCTTCGGCCGAACACGTGGCCGGGCTGCTGGGCAAGCGCGCGGCCGGCATCTTTGCCCGCGCCGTGATGCATGTGCCCGTGGAGACGGCGCGCGCGGCGCGCGAGGAGGCAGAACGCCTGGGTGCCGATTGTGCGGTGGCCATCGGCGGCGGCTCGACCACCGGCCTGGGCAAGGCCATCGCGCTGGAGAGCGCGCTGCCGATCCTGGCCGTGCCCACCACCTACGCCGGCAGCGAGATGACCAGCATCTGGGGCATCACCGAGGCCGGCGTCAAGAAGACCGGCCGCGACGACCGCGTGCGGCCCCGTACGGTCATCTACGACCCGGAGCTGACGCTCACGCTGCCCTACGGCTTGACTGTCACCAGCGCGCTCAACGCGATCGCCCATGCGGCCGAAGGCCTGTACGCGCACGATGGCAACCCGGTGGTCGCACTGATGGCCGAGGAGGGCATCCGAGCCAGCGCGGCCGCCCTGGCCCCGCTGCAGGCCGACCCGCAGGACCTGGCGGCGCGGGGTGATGCGCTGTATGGCGCCTGGCTGTGCGGCTCGGTGCTCGGCAGTGTGGCGATGGGCCTGCATCACAAGCTGTGCCACACGCTGGGCGGCAGCTTCAACCTGCCACACGCCGAGGTGCACACGGTGATCCTTCCGCACGCGCTGGCCTACAACGCCGCCGCGGCGCCCGAGGCCATGGCCCGCGTGTCGCGCGCATTGGGCGGGACGAGCGCGCCGCGCGCGGTGTTCGAGCTCGCGCGCCGCCACAACGCCCCGACCTCGCTCGCGGCCATCGGCATGTCGGCCGAAGGCCTGGACCGCGCGGCGGACCTCGCGGCCGCCACGCCGTACCCGAACCCGCGCCCGCTGGAGCGCGATGCCTTGCGCCAACTGCTGCAGCGCGCCTTCGACGGCACACCGCCCGACGCCTGAATTTCGCCGACCGATAACCAGGAGACAACCATGACGCTCAATCGCCGCACCTTCGTCCAGGCCACCGCCGCGCTGGCCACCGCAGCAGCCACGTCGCGCGCCTTGGCCGCCGACACGCTGAAGATCGGCTACGTGTCGCCGCAGACCGGCCCGCTGGCCCCCTTCGGTGAAGCGGACAAGTGGGTCATCGAGCAGATGAAGGCCGCGTTCAAGGATGGCCTGATCATCGGCGGGAAGAAGGTCGACGTGCAGATCGTGCTGAAGGACAGCCAGTCGAACCCCAATCGCGCCGGTGAGGTGGCCAACGACCTGATCCTGAAGGACAAGGTCGCGCTGGTGCTGACGGCTGGCACGCCGGAGACGGCCAATCCGGTGAGCGATGCCTGCGAGCTCAACGAGGTGCCCTGCATCAGTTCCGTCGTGCCGTGGCAACCGTGGTTTTTCGGCCGAAAGGGCGACCCGGCCAAAGGCTTCAGCTACACCTATCACCTGTTCTGGGGCCTGGAAGACGTCATCGCGAACTTCACCAACGGCTGGAAGAGCGTGGCGACGAACAAGAAGGTGGGCGGCCTGTTCCCGAACGACGGGGACGGCAACGCCTGGGGCGACAAGGAGCTGGGCTTCCCCAAGCCACTGGCCGGCATGGGCTACAGCCTCACCGACCCCGGCCGTTTCCAGAACGGCACGCAGGACTTCAGCGCGCAGATCGCCGCCTTCAAGCGCGACGGCGTGGAGATCGTCACCGGCGTCGTGATCCCGCCGGACGCCAAGACGTTCCTGACCCAGGCCCGTCAACAGGGATTCAAGCCCAAGGTCATCACGCTGGGCAAGGCGCTGCTGTTCCCCGGGGCCATCGAGGCGCTGGGCGAGCTCGGCTACGGCCTGACCACCGAAGTGTGGTGGACCCCGTCGCACCCTTTCAGCTCGTCCCTGACCAGGCAGAGCGCCAAGGCGCTGGCCGAGGCCTATGAAGCGGGCACGAAGAAGCAGTGGACGCAGCCGATCGGCTTCGCCCACGCGCTGTTCGAGGTCGCCGCCGATGCGCTGAGGCGCACCCGGTCGCTGAAGGCTTCCGATGTGCGAGACGCCGTCGCTGCCACGAAGCTCGATACGGTGGTGGGCCCGGTGAAGTGGGGCGGTGCAGGCCCGATGAAGAACGTCAGCAAGACGCCGCTGGTGCTGGGCCAATGGGTCAAGGGCACGAAGAACAAGGTCGAACTGGTCGTCGTCAACAACGAGGCGGCACCAAGCGTCCCGACCGGCGGCGCACTCAAGCCGATCTGAGACCGCCATGCCGCTGCTGGTGCTGCACAACGTCAGCAAGTCCTACGGGGCCGTCAGGGTGACCGACGGCATCTCGCTGGCGGTTGGTGAGGGCGAGACGCTGGGCATCCTGGGCCCCAACGGGGCCGGCAAGACGACGCTGTTCAATCTCATCTCCGGCGACGTGCGGCCCGACCAGGGCCGCATCGAGTACGAAGGCCAGGACGTGACGCGCCGCAAGCCGCACCAGCGCTGCCAGGCCGGCATCGGGCGCAGCTACCAGGTACCGCAGCCCTTCGGCAACCTGTCGGTGTTCGAGAACCTGGTGACGGCCGCTTGCTTCGGCGCCCGGCAGTCCGAGGCCGAGGCCTGGGACACCGCGTGCGAGGTGCTGGAGCAGACCGGCCTCATGCCGCACGCCAACACGCCGGCCGGCAAGCTGACCTTGCTGAACCGCAAGCGCCTGGAGCTGGCCCGGGCGCTCGCCACGCGGCCAAAGCTGCTGCTGCTGGACGAGATCGCCGGCGGGCTGACCGAACCCGAGGCGCGCGAGCTGGTCGACGAACTGCGCCGCATCAAGGCCAGCGGCGTGACGATGATCTGGATCGAGCACGTGGTGCACGCGCTGCTGTCCATCGCCGACCGGTTGTTCGTCATCAACTTCGGCCAGCAGCTGGCCGAAGGCGAGCCGCACGCGGTGATGAACGATCCCGTGGTCCGCCGCGTCTACATGGGGATGGAAGCATGAGCCTGGTTGAGACGCGTGCGCTGCAGGCGCACTACGGCGACGCGCAGGCGCTGTTCGGCATCGACTTCCGGCTGGGCGAAGGTGAACTCGTCGCCGTGATCGGCGCCAACGGCGCGGGAAAGAGTACCCTGCTGAAGAGCCTGACTGGCCTCGTGAAGGTCGCGCGCGACGCTGTGCAGTTCGAAGGCCAGGCCATCGGCGGCCTTGCGCCGGGCCAGATCGTCAAGATGGGCCTGGCGATGGTGCCGGAGGGGCGGCGGCTCTTTCCATCGCTGTCGGTCGAGGAGAACCTGCTGATGGGCGCCTTCGCTGGC
The DNA here is from genome assembly GCF_031020795.1 of Hydrogenophaga pseudoflava. Taxonomy (GTDB): domain Bacteria; phylum Pseudomonadota; class Gammaproteobacteria; order Burkholderiales; family Burkholderiaceae_C; genus Hydrogenophaga; species Hydrogenophaga pseudoflava_A. The sequence goes on along the minus strand of NZ_JAVHJP010000010.1, from coordinate 18,351 downwards.
CGCACCGGCCCGTGGTCGCTGCGGCGCCTGTACAGCATGTTCCCGGTGCTGGAGCAGAAGAGGCACCAGCCCGGTACCGCGCTGTCCGGCGGGCAGCAGCAGATGGTGGCCATCGGCCGCGCGCTGATGAGCAACCCGCGCGTGCTGTTGTGCGACGAGCTGAGCCTGGGCCTGGCGCCGATCGTGATCAAGGAGATCTACGACGCGATGCCGGCCATCACCGCCGAAGGCATGAGCGTGGTGATCGTGGAGCAGGACGTGATGGTCGCGCAGCGGGTGTCGCAGCGCCTGTACTGTCTGCAGGAAGGCCGCGTCTCGCTTGAAGGCGCCAGCGATGCGCTGACGCCCGGGCAGATTTCGCAGGCCTACTTCGGCCTCGATGCCCCGGCCGAGGAGGTGACCGCATGATCGAGGTGCTGCTGCAAGGCCTGCTGCTCGGCGGCCTGTACTGCCTGTTCGCACTCGGCCTGTCGCTGATGTTCGGCGTGATGCGGCTGACCAACACGGCGCACGGTGACTTCGTCGTGCTGGCGGCCTTCGGCGCCATCGCCGCCACGGCGGCGCTGGCCTGGTCGCCGCTGGGGGTGGCGCTGGTGCTGCTGCCCCTGTCGTTCGGCTTTGGCTATGCGGTGCAGCGTTGGGTGCTCAACGGCACGCTGGGCAAGGACCCGCTGCCGTCGCTGGTGGTGACCTTCGGCCTGTCGATCGTGATCCAGAACGCCTTGCTCGAGCTGTTCTCGGCCGACCCGCGTTCCCTCGAATCCGGCGGGTTGAACCTGCAGAGCGTTCAGCTGCCGGGCGATCTGTCGCTGGGCGTGCTGCCGCTGGTGATCTTCGGCCTCGCGGTGGGCTGCACGGTGGCACTGCAGCAGCTGTTCCAGCGCACCGCCGTCGGGCGGGCGTTTCGCGCCGTGTCGGACGACCGCGAGATCGCCGAACTGATGGGCCTGGACGCTCGCAAGGTCTGCGCGCTGGCCACCGGCATTGCCTTCCTCGTCATCGCGCTGGCTGGTCTGCTGCAGGCGACGCGCACGACCGTCTCGCCGGCCGATGGACCGCTCCTGCTGCTGTTCGCGTTCGAGGCCGTGATCATCGGCGGCATGGGCTCGTTCTGGGGCACCTTCGTCGGCGCGATGGTGCTGGGGCTGACGCAGCAGATCGGGTTCCGCATCGACCCCGGCTGGGGGATCTGGTTCGGCCACCTGATGTTCCTGGCGGTGCTGCTGGTGCGCCCGCAAGGCCTGTTCCCGAAGACCCGAGGCTGAGATGAAGATGGCACACATGCACTACGAGGTCGTCCGCTCCGGGTCGGCCAGCCGCGCTGCCGCACTGACCAGCGTGGTGCTGGTGGCCGTGGCGGCGAGCATGCCCTTCTGGGCCGAATCGAGCTGGCTGCGCGAATTCGTCGAGATTGCCTGTTACTTCATCTTCGCGATGATGTGGAACCTGCTGGCCGGCTACGGCGGCATGGTCAGCATCGGGCAACAGGCCTTCTTCGGCTTCGGCGGCTACGTGATGCTGATGCTGGGCAACTTCGCCGGCGTGAACCCGTTCGTCGCGATTCCGCTGGCGGCGCTGGCGGCCGGGCTGGTCGCGGTGCCGGTGTCGCGCATCGCGTTCCGGCTGCAAGGCGGCTATTTCGCGATCGGCACCTGGGTGATCGCCGAGGTCTTCCGGCTGAGCTTCGCCAACGCCAGTTTCGTCGGCGGCGGCTCGGGCACCAGCCTGACCGCGCTGCGCGGCATCGACAAGGCCACGCGAGAGAGCGTCACTTTCTGGACCGCACTGGCCTGCGTCGTCGCGTCGGTGGCGCTGGTGTACCTCTTCCTGCGCAGCAAGCGCGGGCTGGCACTGCTGGCGATCCGCGACAACGAGGTCGCGGCCGAAAGCCAGGGTATCGCGGTCCAGCGCATGAAGCTCGCGGTGTACGTGGTGGCCGCGCTCGGCGCCGGGCTGGCGGGCGCGCTGTACTTCGTCGGCAACCTGCGCATCAGCCCGGACGCCGCCTTCAGCGTCAACTGGACGGCGTTCGCGATCTTCATGGTCGTGATCGGCGGCATCGGCCGCATCGAGGGGCCGATCGTCGGCGCGCTGATCTTCTGGGCGCTGAACAAGCTGTTCAGCGACTATGGCACCTGGTACCTGCTCGGGCTGGGCGCGCTGGCGATCGTCGTGACCATCTTCTTCAAGCAGGGCCTGTGGGGATGGGCCCAGCAACGCTGGGGCTGGACACTTTTCCCGATCATGCGCCGGCTGAAGGTGCACCCATGACGGCGATCGTGCACATCGTGGCCTGGCGGCTCAACGGTACGGACGAAGCCGCGCGGCTGGCGCAGGCGCAGGCCGTGGTGGCGGCTGTCGAGGCCACGCGCGGGCGCATACCCGGGCTGCTGTCGCTGGACACCGGCCGCAACGTCGTGGACGCGGCCGACGCCTGGGACGTCGGGGCCGTGATGGTGTTCGCCAGCAGGGCCCATCTGGACGCCTACCAGACGCACCCCATCCACCTGGACCTGAAGGCCATGGTCGGGCCGCTGCGCAGCGCGCGAAGCCAGCTCGACTTCGAACGCGCCTCGCCGCACCACCCCGATACAACATTGGAGTCACAACGATGAACAACCCCGGTTCCGATGCACTCTTGCAACAGGTCGCCGACAGCTTCGCGGCGACGCCCGACCCGCGCCTGCGCGAGATCCTCGCGTCGCTGGTTCGCCACCTGCACGGCTTCATCCGCGAGACCGGGCTGACCGAGCGCGAGTGGATGCAGGGCATCGAGTTCCTGACCGCGGTCGGCCAGACCTGCGACGACAAGCGCCAGGAGTTCATCCTGCTGAGCGACGTGCTCGGCGCGTCGATGCAGGTCGTGGCCGTGCAGAGCGAGCGGCCCGCCGGGTGCACCGAGTCCACGGTGTTCGGCCCCTTCCACGTGGAAGGGGCATCCCGCATCGCCAACGGTGGCGACATCGCGAACGGCGCGCGCGGAGAACCGTGCACCGTGTTCGGATCGGTGCGCAACAGCGACGGCGATCCGGTCGCCGACGCCGAGGTCGACGTATGGCAGTCGGACGACGACGGCCTGTACGACGTGCAGCGCCCCGGCCTGCCGGCGGCGCAGGGTCGGGGCGTGCTGCGCACCGATGCGCAGGGCCGGTTCTGGTTCACGTCCGTCGTGCCGGTGCCGTACCCCATTCCGACGGACGGCCCCGTCGGGCGCCTGCTCGACGCATCGCGGCGGTCGGCATGGCGGCCGGCGCACCTGCACGTGCGCATCGTCGCGCCCGGCCATGACACGCTGATCACGCACGTCTTCCGCGCTGGCGATCCGCACCTCGAATCCGACCCGGTGTTCGGCGTGCGCCCGTCGCTCGTCTCGTCCTGGCCCGGCTCTGCAGAAGGCCGGCGCGAACTGCGCTTCGACTTCGTTCTCCATCGCCACGAGGCACCATGATCGACAAGATTGCTTCTTCCATCGCCGAAGCGCTGGCCGGCACGCCCGACGGCGCCACGGTGCTGGTCGGCGGCTTCGGCACCGCCGGCATCCCCAACGAGCTGATCGACGGTCTGATCGAACAGGGGGCCCGGGACCTGACCGTCGTCAACAACAACGCCGGCAACGGCGATACGGGCCTGGCCCGTCTGCTGAAGACCGGCCGCGTGCGCAAGATCGTCTGCAGCTTTCCGCGCCAGGCCGATTCGCAGGTGTTCGACGAGCTGTACCGGACGGGCCGCATCGAACTCGAACTGGTGCCGCAGGGCAACCTCGCCGAGCGCCTGCGCGCCGCCGGGGCCGGTATTGGCGCCTTCTTCACGCCCACCGGTTATGGCACCGAGCTCGCGGCCGGCAAGGAAACGCGCGTGATCGACGGGCGGCACTACGTGCTGGAGTTGCCGATCCGTGGCGACCTTGCGCTGGTGAAAGCGGAGCGCGGCGACCGCTGGGGCAATCTCACGTACCGCAAGGCCGCGCGCAACTTCGGGCCGGTGATGGCCACGGCGGCCCGCCGCACGGTGGCCACGGTGCACGAGATCGTGGCGCTTGGCGAACTCGACCCCGAAGCCATCGTCACGCCCGGGATCCACGTGAGCCGCATCGTGCGCGTGGAACGCGTGGCCACGCAGGCCGGCGGATTCAAGCAGGCTGCCTGAGCAGGTCACCCATGAGCACACCCTACCAGCCCCGCAGCAAGAACGAACTCGCGCGGCGCGTCGCCCGCGACATCCACGACGGCGCCTACGTCAACCTTGGCATCGGCATGCCGACGCTGGTGGCCAACCACATCCCGGCCGGGATGGAGGTGGTGCTGCACAGCGAAAACGGCATCCTCGGCATGGGGCCGGCACCGGCTGCCGGCCACGAGGACTACGACCTCATCAACGCCGGCAAGCAGCCGGTCACGCTGCTGCCCGGCGGCGCCTACTTCCACCATGCCGACAGCTTCGCGATGATGCGCGGCGGCCACCTCGACATTTGCGTGCTGGGCGCCTTCCAGGTCTCGGCGACCGGCGATCTCGCAAACTGGAGCACCGGCGAGCCGGGTGCCATTCCAGCCGTGGGCGGCGCGATGGACCTGGCCATCGGCGCCAAGCAGACCTGGGTGATGATGGATCTTCTCACCAAGCAAGGGGCCAGCAAGCTGGTCGAGCGGTGCGCCTATCCGCTCACGGGACTGGCCTGCGTCAAGCGTGTCTACACAGACCTGGCCACCTTCGACTGCACTCCCCGTGGACTGAAACTGGTGGATGCTGTCGATGGGATGGCGCATGAGGACCTCCAGAACCTGATTGGCCTGCCAATCGTTGTGCCATGAGCCATCGGCGAAGCGGAGAGGGCGGTTCTGACGACCACAGGTGATCCGCTTCGTAGTGGTTTACCCTATTGAGGATTCCACTGGTATGTTTGGTGCAGGCAATCCTGAACCATATCGAAATGCCAGTGTTGATATCCCCTCCGGACCTGCCCAATTGGGTGCCTGGCAGAGTCATGTCTGCGAGCGATGGTCTCGGCTGGAAGGGGGTTTCCCACCGTTCGTACCGGTACACAGGTCTGGACGTGCCGATCCCGCCGATGGATCACGTCATGATCGTCCGCTATCGATCTGGTCAGACGCCCATGGAGCGTTGTCTGGACGGCAAGTGGAGCAAGGCCGCATGTGAACCCGGCGTCTTTTCATTGCTGACACACTCGGAGCCGTCACACTGGTACTGGACGCAGTGCATCGACGTGTCTCACACCTATTTGTCGGAAGCCCTCATGTGCAGGGTGGCCTCGGATGTCATGGAGCGGCCGGTGGCCGAGGTCCGACTCCTGGACCTGCTGCGCGCGCAGGACCCCCTCGTGACCAACATCACCGACGCCATCACCCAGGAGGCGCAGCAGCGCGGACTGGGTGGGGCTTTGTACGCGGAGGCCTTGGCGATGCAACTCACGGTGCATCTCCTGCGTCGTTATGCAGCCGTGACTTACAAGGACTGCTTCGTGGCCGGAGCGCTCCCGCCAGGTCGCTTGCGCCGACTGGATGAGTACATTGAAGTGCATCTGCACGAGAACATCACCATCGAGCAATTGGCCCAGGTGGCAGAACTCGGCGTGTGGACCTTCACCAAACACTTCAAGACCAGCACCGGGCGCTCGGCTCATGCGTACGTCATGGATCGAAGAGTTGAACGCGCCCGTCGTCTTCTGTCCCAAGGACTAATGGCCATCAAGGAAGTGGCGTTTGCATGCGGGTTTTCAGATCAGGCGCACATGACACGCGTCTTCCGCGCCCGGCTTGGCGTCACACCAGCACGCCTGAAAAAGGCTGACTAGCCGACGCTCATCGAAAGACCTTGCGTCCGGTTCACCGTCAGGTACAAAGAATCGCCTGAAATCGACAAGACCCGGGAAACGGGTGTCTCCAAGATTCGTTCTCGGTATCACACAAGCTCTTTGAGGCTTGGGTACCGGACCCGCCGGCCAGCACTGCCGGCCAACATGAACGTCACAGGAGACAAGATGGGCACCATCACTTTGGAAAAGGCCGGGCAAGGCCAGTCGAAATCCGCCGTTGCAGCCTACGACGCGGTCGTCATCGGAGCCGGCGTGGCCGGCCTGTACCAACTGCACCGCCTTCGCGAAATGGGCATGTCGGTGCGGGCGTACGACACCGCTTCCGGCGTGGGAGGCACCTGGTACTGGAACCGCTACCCCGGCGCGCGCTTCGACTCTCAGGCAGAGATCTACCAGTACTGGTTCTCGGAGGAGCTGTACAAGTCATGGCAACCCTCGGAGCGGTTCCCTGCACAACCGGAAACGGAGCGCTGGCTGAACCATGTGGCCGACAAGCTGGACTTGAAAAAGGACATCCAGTTCAGCACCCGCATCGCCTCGGCCCATTTCGACGAAGCGGAAAACCGCTGGAACATCACCACCGACAAGGGAGAGAGGATCCAGGCACAGTTCCTGATTGCCTGCTGCGGCATGCTTTCAGCACCTCTGTCGGACCGCTTTCCGGGCCAGGCCAGCTTCAAGGGCCAGATCTATCACACCGGCCTGTGGCCCAAGACCCCCGTGGACTTCAGGGGCAAGCGCGTGGCTGTGGTGGGCACAGGCGCCACGGGCATCCAGGTGATCCAGACCATCGCGCCCGAGGTCGGGTCGATGAAGGTCTTCGTGCGCACGCCCCAGTACGTGATCCCGATGAAGAACCCCAAGTACAGCGCCGAGGAATGGGCCAAGTGGGGTTCACAGTTCCACCAACTCAAGAAGCGCGTGCGCGAGACCTTTGCCGGCTTCGACTACGACTTCGATGCCGGTCCGTGGGCCGACAAAACCCATGACGAGCGCACCGCCGTGCTGGAAAAACTGTGGAACGACGGCTCGCTGGCACTGTGGCTGGCCTCGTTCCCCGAAATGTTCTTCGACGAACAGGTGAGCGAAGAAGTTTCGGAGTTCGTCCGGGTCAAGATGCGCGAACGCCTCCAACACAACCCGCAGCTGTGCAAGCTGTTGATCCCGTCTGCAAAGGACTACGGCTTTGGCACCCACCGCGTACCACTGGAAAACAGGTACCTGGAGGTGTACCTGCAGCCCAACGTCGAGACGGTGGACTGCCAGCAGACCCCGATCGAACGCATCGTGCCCGAAGGCATACAGACCGCGGACGGAAAGGTGCACGAGGTGGACATCATCGTGTTGGCTGTCGGCTTTGACGCCGGTTCCGGCGCGCTCAGTCGCATCGACATCCGCGGCCGCGGTGGCCGCTCTCTGAAGGAGCAGTGGTCACAGGAGATTCGCACCGCCATGGGCCTGCAAGTGCATGGCTATCCCAACCTGTTCACCACTGGCGCGCCGCTCGCACCGTCTGCCGCGCTGTGCAACATGACCACCTGCCTGCAGCAGCAGGTGGACTGGATCAGTGATTGCATTGCTCACCTGCGCAAGCAAGGCAAGACCGTGGTGGAAGCGAGCAAGGACTTCGAGGACGCCTGGGTGCAGCACCACGATGAAACCGCGGCCAAGACGCTTGTGGTCAAGACCGACTCCTGGTACATGGGGTCGAACGTGGATGGCAAGCCGCGCCGCCTGCTGTCGTACATCGGTGGAGTGGGCCACTACCACGCCAAATGCGATGAACTGGCGCGAACCGGCTATCCCGGCTTCGACATCCGCTGAAAACCGGGGCGGTCACTCCTGGCCGCCCCATCCTCACGACAAACACGGAGACAAGCATGAACACCTACTACACACAAGAGAACCACGGCCCGTTTCAGCTGATCGACATCGGACGCCTGGACCTCGAAGAGGGCGGCGTTCTGGAGCACTGCGAACTGGCCGTGTCCACCCATGGCCAGCTCAACGAAGCGAAGGACAACGCCATCCTGGTGCCCACCTGGTACTCGGGAACCAGCAAGATCATGGAGCAGGTCTACATCGGCCCCGGTCGTGCACTGGACCCGGCCAAGTACTTCATCATCGTTGTCAACCAGATTGGCAGCGGCCTTTCGGTGTCACCCCACAACACCACCGGTGCACAGGCCGGGCCGAATTTTCCCAGGGTGCGCATTGGCGACGACGTGCGCGCCCAGCACCGCCTGTTGACTCGGCACTTCGGCATACAGCGCCTGGCACTGGTCACCGGAGGCTCCATGGGAGCGCAGCAAACCTACGAATGGGCCGTGCGCCATCCCGACATGGTGGAACGTGCCGCCCCCATCGCAGGTACCGCCTGCAACACCGAGCACGACTTCCTCTTCACCGAAACACTGGTCGAGGCCATCACCACCGACCCCGGATTCCAAGAAGGCCGCTATCGGTCGTCGGCCGATGTCGCAGCCGGCCTCAAGCGCCACGCCAAGCTGTGGACCGTGATGGGCTGGAGCACCGAGTTCTTTCGGGGTGGACGCCACCGGGTGCTGGGCTTCGAGTCCATGCAGGCTTTCGTGGACGGTTTCATGACCGGCTATTTCGCTCCGATGGATCCCAACAACTTGCTGTGCATGGCCTGGAAATGGCAGCGCGGAGACATCAGTCGACACACCAACGGGGACAAGGCCGCGGCCCTTGGGCGTATCCGTGCAAGAACCTATGTGATGCCCATCGCGACCGACATGTTTTTCCCGCCGTCTGACTGCCAGGCTGAGCAGCAGCTGATTCCGAACAGCGAATTCAGGCCTATCGCCAGCTTTGACGGCCACCTCGCCCTGTTCGGCACTGACGCAGATGCGATCGCCCAGATCGACCTCTGTCTGAAGGAGTTGCTGGCAGAGCCGGCCCCCGCCCTCGATTGAATTGGCGCCCGAGACCGACCTTCGCCGCTCCAGCAGCCAAGGCTTCGATGGTTCAGTCCAGTGCCGGAGGCAGACAGTCGCCCGGAACGGTCGCACGCCAAAAGGCCACTCAAAAGGTGGGTGTCGCGTGCATCAGGCTTGTCTGTTGGGGCTGACGATCCCCAGCTTTTGCATTCGGCGGTAGACAGTCGCTCGGCATGTGCCAAGGCTGCGTGCCGCATCGGTGATGTTCCATTGGTGCTCCCGCAGCACCCGCAGCAGAACATCCCGCTCCGAACGCGCAGCGGTGTCGACAGATGCCATCGGCAGGTCGATCGTTGACATGCGGGATGGAGGCAAACTGGCGCGCATCGCTCCCTGAATTTCAAGCGGGAGATGTTCCAGTTCGATGGAATCGCCACCACTCAAAGCCAGGGCGGCGCGGAGTGTGTTCTTTAGTTGACGGATGTTTCCTGGCCAGTGGTAGGTCTGCAATGCGGTCAATGCCTGGGGGGAGGCCACACTGGCACGGGCATAGAGCAGCTGACCTTCCTCCTGCAGAAGCTCGCAGATCAAGTCTTCCCTGTCCGTGCGCTCGCGCAGGGAGGGCAGCACCAACGTGACGCCATTGAGGCGATAGAAGAGATCCAGGCGGAACTGCCCGTCGGTGACCAGTCCGTTGAGGTCCCTGTGCGTGGCGCAGACGAACTGGATGTCCACGGGCACCGGGGTTTCCGAACCGAGCGGCGTGACTTCGCGCTCGGCGAGCACACGCAGCAAGCGGGTTTGCATCGCCAACGGCATGTCCCCGATTTCGTCAAGAAACAGCGTGCCGCCGTGGGCCTGCTGGATCTTTCCCCGCGCCCCCTTGCTGCGTGCCCCGGTGAACGCGCCCTCCTTGTAACCGAAGAGCTCGCTTTCGATCAGGGTGTCCGGAATGGCGGCGCAATTCACCGCGACAAAAGCCTTGGAGCGTCGCGCGCTGGCCTCATGGATCGCCTTGGCAAAGGCCTCTTTGCCAGTGCCGGATTCCCCTTGAAGCAAGATCGCCAGGCCTTTGTCAACGACACGAAGGGCCTGCTGGACGTTGCGCGCCATGTTGGCATCGTTGCCAGCGAGTTTGCGCAGACCACTTCCATTGGGGGGGTGGATCACCGGTCGCTGAAGTGCGATCCCGGAACTGAATGTTCGTGGCCCCCGAACCAGGCCAAAGCACTGCTCGCCCGAATGCAGCAGACGCAATGCCAGGGGCTCCGGGTGGGCTTGTGCAGCGCCAAGCAATCGCTCGAGTTTCACGTCGAAAATTTCCTCCACATGGGCGCCGGTCAACATGGCCGGTGTGCGCCCCACGGAATGCTGGAAGGCCAGATTGGTCGCAACGATCATCCCCCTCTCATCCAGCGCCATCAACCCCTCCGTGGCCACTTCAAGAAACTCGCGCCGGCCCGCCAGCCGCAGCACCAGGTTGCGGTCGAACTGTTTCAGAAACTGGGCGTTCTCGACCATGCGTGCGGTCGATCTGACCATTTGCAGCACCAGATGCTGGCTGCGCTTGTCGTCCGGCGAATACAAGGCGGATGCATCCAGCACCGCCAGCACCCTGCCGTCTGCGCCCAGAACAGGCGCAGCGCTGCAGGTCAGGGCTCGGTTGGGCGCGCGGAAATGTTCTTCGTGGTGGACCGTGATGGGCCGATGCTCCAGGTTCGCCAGCGCCACGGCACAGGTGCCTTCTTTGTCCTCGGACCAGCAACTGCCGAGGTACAGGCCGGCATGCCGAAGCTCGCGGTCCAGCAACGGGTTGTTGATGAAGTCGACGGCGACGCCATGGGCATCCGCGAGCAGGACCACATATCCCGCGTCGCGGATCTGCAGGAACAGCGACTCCATACCGCTGCGGGCGACATCGAGTAGGTCCTCCATGGGCACGCGGTGGTCTTGCAGGGCCGTCGCGGTGAGGATGCGCGGCGGGTCAGCGCGTCCCGGATCGAGCCGGTACACGTCCATCGACCGCCGCCTTGAGCGTTCGATCACGTCGTCTGCGCGCCAAGGCAAGTCCGAGGCTGCCTCATGGCCGGGTGCGCTCCAGTGGCTGCTGAATGCCATCTTTGTCTCCTGACGCCCGCACAAATGCGGTCGCATCTGTCTCTGTGTGGGGAGACTGGCAGTCGCTGCCGCTGGGTCACCGCGACACCGTGGTCTCCACTTTCTCAATGATAGGTCTGAAGGTCGGGAACGTGACCGTTTCGGGAGCGGGTGGGGGGACATCTCTTCACGCCGCAGCGCAGCACATCCTTGATCGCTGAGCGGCCTGCTGCTGGAGCCATGTTTGCAGCAAATGCAGCAGTGCAGCCGGTTGGTCGGCGTGAATCCAGTGCCCAGCGTCTGCTATCTCGGCATGCCTGGATGCAGGAAACATGGCTGTGACCAGTGGTCGATGTGCCGCCGTCAGGTAGCCGGACGCCGAACCGCGGACGAACAGCGTGGGGGTGACTGACGGCGTGCTGCGCAGGGTGGCGGGAAAGGCCAGCAGATCTTTCATGGAAGCGGCAATGCCCGCCCAGTGATTGCGCCAGACCCAGGATGTGTCCCTGCGAGCGAGGTTCTGCAACAGCATGGCACGCAAACGGCCGGAACGCACGTGGCGGGCGAGATGGATGTCGGCGTCCTCGCGCCGCTGAATCTGCTGCAGGTTCAAGCGCAGTGCAGCGTAGACAAGAGGCGTGAAGCGGTCGGTGTAGGTGACCGGCGCGATGTCCAGCACCACCAGGCTCTCCACGCGTTGTCCAAACTGGCACGCGAACACCATGCCTGCTTTGCCACCCATGCTGTGACCGACGACATGGGCACGGTCAATGTGCAGTTCGTCGAACAAGGACCGCAGTGCATCGGCCATCAGCGGGTAATCCATCCTGTCCACATGGGGCGAACGGCCATGGTTGGGCCAGTCCACCGTGAACACCTGCCGTTGCGCAGACAACGGCAGGGCCATGTGGTGCCACTGCACCGCGCTGCCAAACAGGCCGTGCAGCAGCACCACAGGCGGCTGTACCGATGACGCATTACCGTAGGAGCGCCAAGCCAGGTTCACCGATCCTTCTCCCACCGCAGGCCGTCGCTCAGAGCTCCCGCCGCTGCATGGCGCCGGCGATGTGCTCCGCCTGCCTGATGGCAAGGGCCACGATGGTCAGCGTCGGGTTGGCGGCCGAACTGGAGGTGAACTGGCTGCCATCCGAGATGAACAGGTTCTTGACATCGTGGGCCTGGCCCCAGCGGTTCACCACGCCATCGCGCGCGTGGGCGCTCATGCGGTTGGTGCCCAGGTTGTGGCTGGCGGGATATGCGGGCATGTCGATGACCCGCGTGGCCCCCACGGCTTCGGACACCTTGCGCCATTGCACAAGGCCGTGTGCAGCAATTTTTTCGTCGTTTTCGTGGTAGGTCTTGGTCACGATGGGCACGGGCAGGCCGTACTGGTCCTTTTCGGCGCCATGCAGGGTGATGTTGTTTTGCTCGCGGGCCAGGTCCTCGCCGCAGACCCATACGCAGCTCATGTGGTCGTACATGTCGATGGCCGAAGTGAAGTCGCGGCCCCAGCCACCGGGCCTCATAAATGCCGCCGTGTACGGCAGGTGCAGGGCAAGTCCTTCGAGGTAGTAGCCGCCAACGAAGCCTCGCCTGGTGTTGAGCGCCACTTCGTCGGCAATCACCGCCGCGATATCGAAACCCCGGTACATGTAGACAGGTTTGCGGTGGATGGACAGCGCAGCAGCGGTGGCGTGGTTCATGTAGTTGCGGCCGACCTGTCCGGAAGAGTTGGCCAGACCGTCAGGGAACAGGCTGGATGCCGAGTTCAGAAGCAGCCGTGGCGATTCGATCGAGTTGCCCGCCACGCAGACGACCCGCGCTTTCTGCAATTGCCTGCGCCCTTGGCGGTCGACATAGAGCACGCCATTGGCCTTTCCGGATTTGTCGTGCTGGATCTGCAACACCATGCATTGGGAGCGCAGTTCCACCCGGCCGGTTTCCTGCGCGCGGGGCACCTCGGTGTAAAGCGTGGACCATTTCGCACCGATCTTGCAGCCTTGCATGCAAAAGCCGATCTGCATGCAGCCCGGCCGGCCGTCGTAGGGGACCGGATTGGCGGCTGTCGGCCGGATGATCTGCTGGTAGCCGATCTTCCGGGCACCCGCCTCGATCACCTTGTGGTGGTTGTTGGGAGGCATGGGCGGCAGGCCGCTGGCCTTGCTCCCGGCCACGCCCATCTTCTTCTCAGCCAGATCGTAGTAGGGCTCCAGCTCCTTGAGTGAGATGGGCCAATCCAGCACGTTCGCGCCACTGATCTCGCCATAAGTGGTTCGGGTGCGGAAATCATGGGCCTGGAAGCGCAGCGCCACACCCGACCAATGCACGGTGGAGCCACCCACCCCCTTGACGATCCAGGCCGGCAGGTTGGGGTAGGTCTGCGTGTGGTGCCAACCACCGGCCGAAATGCGCTTGTCCAGCCACGAGATCTTGTTGAACATCGCCCACTCGTCGTTCTCGAAGTCTTCTTGTGTGTAGTGCTTCCCGGCCTCCAGCACCACACATTTCACGCCGCGCTGTGCCAGCTCGTTGGCCAGGGTGCCGCCGCCCGCACCAGAGCCCACGATCACGACGACGCTGTCGTCATGGAGTGCAAATTTCGCCTGTTGTGCCATGGTATTTGTCTCCTTTTCCGGGGTGCAGTCAGAGCCAGTCGATGTCGGCAAAGCCGCGATCGACGTAGCCGCCCTTTTGCCAGGACGACCCTTCGTAGCCAAACAACGGCCAAAGCTCCTTGTTGTTGTAAAGACCAGTCACCAGACCGCCGTGGATCGCCTTGAAGAACGGCGTGGTCTCGATGGTCTTGAGCAGTTCAACGCGTTCGGGCTCGGCGGGCACCGCTGCATATGGCTTGCCAAATCGGGCGCGGGCACGTTCGTCGAGGTCCGAAAGACCCGAGACCAGCAGCTTCTTCAGCGCCGCATCCTGTCCGGAGGCGAGGTCGTGCGGGGCCACGGCCTGCAGGTAGAACTTGTCCGGCACCTGGTCATGGGGAAAGATGTCGCGGGCCATGCGCACCAGGGTGCGGCCGGCGGCAGCTCCCAAACGGGGGAATGCCTGCTCCACGGACGAGGCGGATCGGCCTGCCAGGGCTGTCACCGGAACGACCGTCACGCCGATGGCCCCCAAGCCGCTGCCGCGCAGGAAGCCCCGACGATCAAGTGGGGCAACTTTGTCGACCACGCGCATGTGGCGCGCAGCTTCTTTGGGTGAGTGGTTCATGCTTGTCTCCTTCTGCTGTTGCTCTGGATCAAATGAGGCACTGGGATGCGTGCCAAAAGAGGGTGGGGAAAGTTCAGGCCGGACAGATCTCCCGGTGGAGACACGTCTGAAGCGCGCGCTCCAGACGTCGCTCGAAGTTCGTCCGGTCAAAGGTGGTTCCGCCCGCGGCGCGGCCGTGGGTGGTGATGTCGGCCAGCTTCTGTGCGTCGTGTGACGGGCGCGCCAGCGTGTCGCACAACAGCGTCCAGGGCGACCGGTCCAGCAGCACTCCACCGACGAGCAGCACGCCGTGGGCGCGCCGAACCTGGGCGAGCCCGGCGATCTTGCGACCACGGGACAGGGTCTCCCAGGGTGAGAGGCCGCCGAAACAGGCCCAATCGGGACCCGCCGGAGCACCGGCTGCGGCCCGGGCGCGCAGATCCTCGGGGGCAACAGCTTCGGCCGGCACGCCGCAGGCCTGCAAGGACTGTGCGATGGTCTCTCCGAGCCACCGGTAGCTGCCCACCGGACTTGTGCCGACCAGCGGATGGTCGGGCGGCAAGGCCACCGACAGACCCAGCATCCACGGTCCGGTCAACACCGCCCCGCCACCCGATTCCCGCAGCAAGACCTCCAGGCCGGTGTGCGCGTCCACCTCGGCCAGTAGACGCCGCTGGGAGCACCCGAGCACCACGACCGGTTGGCGGTAGCGCCACAGCCGGAACACCGCCGCGGTGACGCGGCTCTGTAGCTGCGCCTCGTTCCACAGCTGTTCGCAGACGGCGACGGACAGATCGGCCATGGTGCACCTCACTGGTCTTCAGCCGATTCGAGCCGTTCCCGCACCGAGGCAAGGAACTGGGCGGCAGGGTAGCCATCTACCGCCCGGTGGTCGAACACCAGCGTCAGTGTGGTCATGGGAGCGACCGCCAGTTGCCCATCACGGACGAACGGGCGCTTGGCCACTCGGCTCACCCCGATGATTCCGATCTGGGGCGGGTTCAGGATGGGCGTGAACCAGTCGATGCCCGTCATGCCGAGGTTGGTGACCGTGAAGGTGCCCCCCTGGTATGCGCGCGGCGGCAAGATGCCCGCCTTGGCTCCAGCAGCCATTGCCCTGACTTCGCTGGCCAGTTCCATGACCGACTTGCCTTCGGCGTCCCGGATCACCGGCACCGACAAGCCCTCGTGAATCGCCACGGCCAGCCCGAGGTGAACCGATGACACCCTCTCGATGCCCCCCTCGCGCATCAGCGCGTTCATCGCCGGGTGCTGGCGCAGTGCCTGCGCCACAGCGCGCAGCACCCATGCGGTCACGGTGGGCTTGGCGGCGTCGCCCGACATCACATGGCCCGCCACCTGTTCCAGGCAACGTGTCATGTCCACCTCTGCCGCCATGGCCACGCGGGGGGCCTGCCAGCCTGCGCTCATGTTGCGCGCGATGGCCCCGCGCAATCCCTTGAGCGGAAGCAGCACTGGCGTCGAGGGCTGCGCGAGGTCGACCGCAGGGTTCATGCGCCCACCCGCAGCACAGCCAGGGGCTGCCCAGGCTTGAAGGTGTCTTCGGCCGCAACCAGGATCTGCTCGATGACACCGGCCTCCGGTGCCAGCACATCGTGGTTGGCCTTGACCACCACCACGCTGGCCACCGCCTGGCCCGCGCTGACGGTGTCACCCGCTTTCACCAGCCATTCTTCGACCAAGGCCTCGGTGCCGGGCTCGACGTCTTGCCAGGCGTCTTGGGGGAGAACGATGTCTTTCATGCCAGGGTTCCTTCGAGTTGTGAAGCGCCCACCAGCTGACGCGCGGCGGCAACGATGGAGTGGACTTGGGGGATCACGAATTGCTCCAGCGGTCGGCTGTAGGGGATGGGCACATCGGGGACAGCCAGGCGTTTGACGGAGGCCTTGAGCTGGACCGTGTCCAGGTTCTCGGCCACCAGGGCGGCGATCTCGCCCGACAGGCCAAAACTGAGGTAGTCCTCATCGGCGATCAACAGCCGGCCGGTCTTGCGCACCGAGCGCAACACCGCGGACCTGTCCAGCGGAACGATGGTGCGCAAGTCGATCACTTCGGCATCGATGCCCGCCTCGGCCAGCTCTTGCGCGGCCAGCACCGACTTCTGCACCATCTGGCTCAGGGTCACGATGGTCAGGTCGCTGCCTTCGCGGACGACCTTGGCTTCACCAAACGGGATGGTGTAGGGCGACTCGGGCACCTCGTTGGTGCTGCCCTCGAAGTAGGACATCCAGGGCAGACCCATGATGCCCTTGTGGAACAGGAAGACCACCGGGTTGTCGTCACGGATGGCCTGGGCCATCAGCCCCTTGGCGTCGTAGGCGTTGGAGGGCACCACCACCTTCATGCCGGGCATATGGGCGAAGGTGGCGTACAGGCACTGGGAGTGCTGCGCCGCGTCGTTGTAGCCGCCGCCGATTGCCGACATGAGCACCATGGGCAGCTTGATGTTGCCGCCCGCCATGTAGGTGTTCTTGGCCATGTGGTTGTAGATCATGTCCATGCACACGCCGAAGAAGTCCACGAACATCAGCTCTGCGATTGGGCGCATGCCTTCTGCGGCAGCGCCGATCGCGGTGCCGATGAAGGCGGTCTCCGAGATTGGCGTGTCCATGATGCGGTCCTTGCCGTGCTTGTCGAGCAGGCCGCCGGTGGCGCCAAAGATGCCGCCGTACTTGCCCACGTCTTCGCCCAAGACGAAGACCTCCGCATCGCGTTCCATTTCCTGGCCGATGGCCTCCGAGATGGCTTGGGCCATCGTCAATTTCCTGGCTTTCATGTGTCGTCTCCTGATGATTCCGATGGCTGCGTCAGTTGAAGACGTGCAGCAGGGCGTCTTCGGGTTGGGGATAGGGGCTGGTGCGGCCGTACTCGTAGGCCTCGGTGATGCGGGCACTGACGTGGGCGCGGAGCGCCTGGTCCCGGGCGTCGTCGAGCAGGCCCGTGCTCCGCAGGCGTTCGCCCAGGCGCGGGATGGGGTCGTTGCAACGCAACGCTTCCACCTCGCCCTTGGGCCGGTAGGTTTCCGGGTCGCCCTGGAAGTGGCCCAGGTAGCGATCGGTCTTGACCTCCAGAAGGGTCGGGCCTTCGCCGCGCCGTGCCCGCTCGATGGCCACACCGGCCGCCTCGTACACCGCCACCGCGTCGTTCTGGTCGACCAGCACGCCCGGCATCCCGTAGGCGGCGGCGCGGTCCGCGTTCCAGGCCACCGCGGTCGATTCGGATTTCTCCACCGAGATGGCGTACTTGTTGTCCTCGCAGACGAACAGCACCGGCAGCTTCCAGAGTGCGGCCAGGTTCATGGACTCGTGGAACGCGCCCTGGTTGGTGGCCCCCTCGCCGAAGAAGGCCACGGCCACCCAGTTCTTGCCACGTTTCTTGGCAGCCAAGGCTGCCCCGCAGGCAGGTGGCATGCTCGCGCCGATGATGCCGCTGCAGCTGAACTTGTGGAGCGGATCGAACAGGTGCATGTGGCCGCCCTTGCCGCGACCGAGTCCGGTGTCCTTTCCGAACATCTCGGCGGTCATGGGTTTGAGGGGAACGCCTTTGGCGATCGCGAAGTGGTGCGGCCTGTGTGCGCCCACCACCGTGTCGTCATCGTGCAGATGGGCGCACACGCCCACCGCCACCGGCTCCTGTCCCGCGGCCAGGTGCATCTCGCCTGGCACCGGTCCCGCACCGATGTCGAAGGCCAGACCTTTCTGTATGTGTGGGGGCAGCTTTCCTTCGAGATAGATGCGGGCCATCGTCTCTTCGTACTCCCGAATCTCGATCATCTTTTCGTACATCCAGAGCTGGTGCTCTGCGGAAGGTTTCATGGTGGTGTCTCCTTGACTGGCTGGGTGTCTCGCCCCGGCGAAGAGGTCGCCGGGGCCGGTGTCGATCCACACCTGCGGTGCGTTTCGCAAGTGCATCTGCGCAAAGGCCATGCCAAAAGCAGGATCTGCGGAAGAACTGCGGGAATACCCTTTAAGAGACCGTGCCGGAACCCGGTTTGAGGGCGTTTCAGGGCGAGACAGGGCGGTGTATCGGCCTGCCAAGTCAACGTGGATGCGACACCTGTCTGCGACAGGTGTCGCATCTGCCGGTGAACAAGCGACAGGTGTCGCACCTGCGCACAGGGTTTCCGGCGGGTGCGCGGCGGCATGGAACTTGCCGCTACAGCGCTCCTTTGGTCACTCACCGGTTCATCAGATGAGCACCCCCCTTGCACCGACCTACGATCCCACGGTCAAACAGAAGAGCCAGGCCAAGACGGCGCGCATCCCGATCAAGATCGTGCCGGCCGAGGTGCTGAAGAAG
>NZ_JAVHJP010000001.1:1103250-1164771 GCF_031020795.1 Hydrogenophaga pseudoflava | reverse complement strand
AAGAAGGTCTGCGCTTCGCCATCCGTGAAGGCGGTCGCACCGTCGGCGCCGGCGTCGTGGCCAAGATCATTGCGTAATCTTCCTGCTCGTCAGGATTTCAGCCAAGTAGGGGTATAGCTCAATTGGCAGAGCGTCGGTCTCCAAAACCGAAGGTTGGGGGTTCGATTCCCTCTGCCCCTGCCACCCAACAGGACAAATGAGTCGATCAGGGTTCTGAGCCCTGGCTGTTGAGTGTCATCAGGCCCGCCGAAGTCTTCGGGACTTCTGGTGGGCTTGCGTGTCTGGGGCTTTCGGGTTCTGGTCTCGCCCACAAGTCAAGCATCTCTGGTATCTCATGGCCACATCCGAAGTACAAACCGTCAACACAGGTGCCGACAAGGCCAAGCTGGCGGTTGCCGTCGCCTTGCTTCTGGGCGCATTCGTTGCGTTCTACCTGCTGGCCGCGCAGGGTGCGCTGGCGCAGTGGGGCGCACTGATCGTGGGTGTCCTGGCTGCCGTCGCGGTGTTCGGTGTGTCCGAGTCCGGCAAGCAGCTCGTGGCCTTCGGGCGGGACTCCTGGCGTGAAACCAAGAAGGTGGTGTGGCCCGCCCGCAAGGAAGCGATCCAGATGACGGCGTATGTGTTTGCCTTCGTGGTGGTGATGGCGCTTTTCCTCTGGCTGACCGACAAGACCCTGGAGTGGCTGTTCTACGACCTGATCCTGGGGTGGAGAAAATAATGAGCGAAAACAACAGTCTGCTGGGGACGCCGACGGAAGGCATGCGCTGGTATGTGGTGCATGCCTACTCCGGCATGGAGAAGGCCGCCGAGCGCAACATCGTCGAGCGCATCAACCGGGCCGGCATGCAGGACAAGTTCGGTCGCATCCTGGTGCCGACCGAAGAGGTGGTGGAGGTCAAGAATGGCCAGAAGCGCACCACCGAGCGCAAGTTCTTCCCCGGCTATGTGCTGGTGGAAATGGTGATGGACGACGACACCTGGCACCTGGTGAAGCACACCAACAAGGTGACGGGTTTTGTCGGCGGCGCCAAGAACCGGCCGGCTCCGATTTCCGAAGAGGACGTGCAGAAGATCGTCAGTCAGATGCAGGAAGGCACTGACAAGCCGCGCCACAAGGTGGAGTTCGTGGTCGGCGAGTACGTCCGCGTCAAGGAAGGCCCTTTCACCGACTTCAACGGCACGGTCGAAGAAGTCAACTACGAAAAGAACAAGCTGCGTGTGTCGGTGACCATCTTCGGTCGCGCCACGCCGGTCGAGCTGGAATTCAGCCAGGTCGAGAAGACCTGATGTTTATGGCTGCAGGCGGTTTCACCCGGCGCCTGCAGCTTCAGTCCTTTCCGGGTTTCAACCGCGAGGAGGCTGTTTTCAATACAGCCGCCTGTACTCGCAGGAGCTAAAACATGGCGAAGAAAATCGTCGGCTTCATCAAGCTGCAAGTGCCAGCTGGTAAGGCCAACCCCTCTCCCCCGATCGGTCCGGCGCTGGGTCAGCGCGGTCTGAACATCATGGAGTTCTGCAAGGCGTTCAACGCCCAGACCCAGGGCGTCGAGCCTGGTCTGCCGCTGCCGGTGGTGATCACCGCCTTCGCGGACAAGAGCTTCACCTTCATCATCAAGACCCCCCCGGCGACGACGCTGATCAAGAAGGCCATTAAGCTGGACAAGGGCTCTCCGGTGCCCAACAAGCAGAAGGTCGGCAAGATCACCCGCGCCCAGCTGGAAGAAATCGCCAAGACCAAGATGAAGGACATGACCGCTGCCGACATCGACGCAGCCGTCAAGACCATCGCTGGTTCTGCCCGTTCGATGGGCGTGATCGTGGAGGGCGTGTGACATGGCCAAGCTGACCAAGAAGCAAAAAGCCTTTGAAGGCAAAGTCGACAGCAACAAGCTGTACCCCCTGACCGACGCCCTGGCGATCGTCAAGGAATGCGCCAACGCCAAGTTCGACGAATCCATCGACGTGGCGATCCAGCTCGGCGTGGACGCCAAGAAGTCGGATCAGGTGGTGCGCGGCGCTGTCGTGATGCCCAACGGCACCGGCAAGACCAAGCGCGTGGCCGTGTTCGCCCAGGGTGCCAAGGCCGAAGAAGCCAAAGCCGCCGGTGCGGACATCGTCGGCATGGACGACCTGGCCGCCGAAGTCAAGGCGGGCAAGATGGACTTCGACGTGGTCATCGCCTCTCCCGACGCGATGCGCGTGGTCGGTACCCTGGGTCAGGTGCTAGGTCCCCGTGGCCTGATGCCCAACCCCAAGGTCGGCACCGTGACGCCCGACGTGGCCACCGCCGTGAAGAACGCCAAGGCTGGTCAGGTGCAGTTCCGTGTGGACAAGGCCGGTATCGTGCACGGCACGATCGGTCGCCGCTCGTTCGACGCCGACAAGCTCCAGGGCAACCTGGCGGCGCTGATCGACGCGCTGAACAAGGCCAAGCCGGCCACCAGCAAGGGTGTGTACCTGCGCAAGGTGGCTGTGTCGTCGACCATGGGTGTGGGCGTCCGCGTGGACACCCAATCCATCTCGGCGTAATCGCAAGAGATTCCCGGGTGGCTCTGGTCGCCCGGGTGTGGTGGGCCCGCCCGCCAGCCGTAAGGCCGGCAGGTGGGGCCATCCAAGACCGCTGGTGTCAAAGGGTCTTCGGATCCTGCGACTTAATCGGAGAAAGCCAGCGCAGATGGCGATCCCGCTGCAGATGGAACCCGTTTCCCTCAACAGTTGGTCGCTGCAATGAAGCGTGTGGACGGGCGCAAGCCCCAAGCACATTGAAGGAGTAGACCTTGAGTCTGAATCGCAGTGAGAAAGAAGCGGTCATTTCCGAAGTGACCAGCCTCGCCGCAAAAGCTCAAACGCTCGTGATGGCGGAATACCGCGGCATCACGGTTGCTGCCATGGACCAACTGCGCGTGAAGGCACGCAGCAGCGGTGTCAGCCTGAGTGTTCTGAAGAACACCCTGGCCCGCCGCGCTGTGGCCGGAAGCCCGTTCGAAGTGGCCGGCGACCAGATGACCGGTCCGCTGATCTACGGCTTCTCCGAAGACGCTGTGGCCGCCGCCAAGGTGGTGGCCGATTTCGCGAAGACCAACGACAAGTTGGTCATCCGCGGTGGCGTTTACGGCGGCAAAGTCCTGGATCAGAACGGCGTGAAGCAGCTCGCCAGCATTCCTTCGAAGGAAGTGCTGCTGGCCCAGCTGTGTGGCTTGCTGAAGTCGCCGATCTCCCGCACCGCCGTGGTGCTGGGTGCCCTGGCGGCCAAAAAAGGCGAAGGCGCTGCCGCTCCGGCAGCCGAAGAAGCTGCTGCCGCCTGAAGGCGCAGTCAGTTCGTTTAACCAATTGTTAGGAAATCAAAATGGCATTCGATAAAGACGCATTTCTGACGGCGCTGGACAGCATGACCGTCATGGAACTCAATGACCTGGTCAAGGCCATTGAAGAGAAGTTCGGCGTGTCCGCCGCCGCCATGGCCGCTCCGGCCGCCGGTGGTGCCGCTGCTGGTGGCGCCGCTGCCGCCGAAGAGAAGACCGAGTTCAACGTTGTGCTGACCGAAGCCGGCGCCAACAAGGTGTCCGTCATCAAGGCCGTGCGCGAAATCACCGGTCTGGGTCTGAAGGAAGCCAAGGACCTGGTCGACGGCGCTCCGAAGAACGTCAAGGAAGGCATCGCCAAGGCCGACGCCGAAGCTGCCGTCAAGAAGCTGGTGGAAGCCGGCGCCAAGGCCGAACTCAAGTAATTCGGTTCTGGTCAGGGGCTGGAGTGCTCGAAAGGGCCTCCAGCCTTTGGTGCTTTCAGAACACCGATAAGCAGATTCCACCGAGTCTTCTTATCCGTGTCTTCTGACCCCGACTGCAGAAGACCACTTGGTCCGGGCCTGCGTGCAACGCGCAGGTCGTCCGCCAACGGCAGGTAGTGGCCTGCCGCCAAGCCCGTCACCCGCCGCCTTGAGAGCGACGGTTTGGCTGATCAGTCGCCGCAGACCTCAAGCCCGGAGATCTCATGGCATCCGCATCGACATATTCCTACACCGAACGCAAGCGCATCCGCAAGAGCTTTGGCAGCCGCGAGAACGTGCTCGCGATTCCCTACCTGCTGCAGATGCAGAAGGACGCCTACACGGCATTCCTGCAGGCCGACACCGCACCCAAGAAGCGCACCCCCGAGGGGTTGCAGGCCGCCTTCGAAGCCGCCTTCCCCATCGTCTCGCACAACGGTTTTGTCGAGATGAAGTTCGTCGAATACAACCTGGCCAAGCCGGCGTTCGACGTGCGCGAGTGCCAAACCCGTGGCCTGACGTTCGCTTCCGCCGTGCGCGCGCGCGTGCAGCTGATCATCTACGACCGCGAGTCCTCGACCGCGCAGTCCAAGGTGGTCAAGGAAGTCAAGGAGCAGGAGGTCTACATGGGCGAAGTGCCCCTGATGACCGACAAGGGCTCCTTCATCATCAACGGCACCGAGCGCGTCATCGTGTCGCAGCTGCACCGCTCGCCCGGCGTCTTCTTCGAACACGACAAGGGCAAGACGCACAGCTCGGGCAAGCTGCTGTTCTCGGCCCGCATCATTCCCTACCGCGGCTCCTGGCTGGACTTCGAATTCGACCCCAAGGACATCCTGTTCTTCCGCGTCGACCGCCGCCGCAAGATGCCGGTCACCATCCTGCTCAAGGCCATCGGCCTGACGCCGGAAACCATCCTGGCGAACTTCTTCGTCAACGACCACTTCCGCCTGATGGACAGCGGCGCCCAGATGGCGTTCGTGTCCGAGCGCCTGCGCGGCGAGGTGGCCCGTTTCGACATCACCGACAAGTCGGGCAAGGTGGTCGTGGCCAAGGACAAGCGCATCACCGCGCGCCACACCCGTGAGCTGGAGCAGTCGGGCACCACGCACATCAGCGTGCCGGAAGACTTCCTGATCGGCCGCGTGGTGGCCAAGAACATCGTCGATCCGGACACCGGCGAGATCATCGCCAAAGCCAACGACGAACTGACCGAAGCGCTGCTGAAGAAGCTGCGCTCGGCCGGCGTGCAGGAACTGCCCTGCATCTACACCAACGAATTGGACCAGGGCGCCTACATCAGCCAGACCCTGCGCACCGACGAAACCGTCGACGAGTTCGCTGCCCGCGTGGCCATCTACCGCATGATGCGCCCCGGTGAGCCGCCGACCGAAGACGCCGTGCAGGCCCTGTTCCACCGCCTGTTCTACAACCCGGACACGTACGATCTGTCGCGCGTGGGCCGCATGAAGTTCAACGCCCGCGTGGGCCGCGACGAAGCCACCGGCCCGATGGTGCTGTCCAACGACGACATCCTGGCCGTGGTCAAGATCCTGGTCGACCTGCGCAATGGTCGTGGTGAAGTCGACGACATCGACCACCTGGGCAACCGCCGCGTGCGCTGCGTCGGTGAACTCGCCGAGAACCAGTACCGCACCGGTCTGGCCCGCATCGAGAAGGCCGTGAAGGAGCGTCTGGGCCAGGCCGAGCAAGAGCCGCTGATGCCACACGACCTGATCAACTCCAAGCCGATTTCCGCGGCCCTCAAGGAGTTCTTCGGCGCGTCCCAGCTGTCGCAGTTCATGGACCAGACCAACCCGCTGGCCGAGATCACCCACAAGCGCCGCGTGTCGGCTCTTGGCCCGGGCGGTCTGACCCGCGAGCGCGCTGGCTTCGAAGTGCGCGACGTGCACGTGACCCACTACGGCCGCGTCTGCCCGATCGAAACGCCGGAAGGCCCGAACATCGGCCTGATCAATTCGCTGGCCCTTTACGCGCGCCTGAACGAGTACGGTTTCATCGAGACCCCGTACCGCCGCGTGGTGGACGGCAAGGTGACCAACCAGATCGACTACCTGTCGGCCATCGAGGAAGGCAAGTACGTCATCGCCCAGGCCAACGCGGCGCTGGACAAGGACGGCCGCCTCACCGGCGACCTGATCTCCGCCCGTGAAAAGGGTGAATCCATCCTGACCCCGGCCGACACCATCCAGTACATGGACGTGTCGCCCGCGCAGATCGTGTCGGTGGCCGCTTCGCTGGTGCCCTTCCTGGAGCACGACGACGCGAACCGCGCCCTGATGGGCGCCAACATGTCGCGCCAGGCCGTGCCCACGCTGCGCCCCGAGAAGCCGCTGGTCGGCACCGGCATCGAGCGTGTGGCCGCGATCGACTCCGGCACCGTGGTGACCGCGCGCCGCGGTGGTGTGGTGGACTACGTGGATGCGACCCGCATCGTGATCCGGGTCAACGACGACGAGGCCGTGGCCGGCGAAGTCGGCGTGGACATCTACAACCTGATCAAGTACCAGCGTTCCAACCAGAACACCAACATCCACCAGCGCCCCATCGTCAAGAAGGGCGACAAGCTGGCCAAGGGTGACGTGATCGCCGACGGCGCATCGACCGACCTGGGCGAGATCTCGATCGGCCAGAACATGCTGATCGCCTTCATGCCCTGGAACGGCTACAACTTCGAGGACTCGATCCTGATCAGCGAACGTGTGGTCGCCGACGACCGCTACACCTCGATCCACATCGAGGAACTGGTGGTGATGGCGCGCGACACCAAGCTGGGCGCCGAAGAAATCACCCGCGACATCCCGAACCTGGCCGAGCAGCAGCTCAACCGCCTGGACGACTCCGGCATCATCTACGTGGGTGCCGAAGTGCAGCCCGGCGATGTGCTGGTTGGCAAGGTGACCCCGAAGGGCGAGACCACGCTGACCCCGGAAGAGAAGCTGCTGCGCGCGATCTTCGGCGAGAAGGCCTCCGACGTGAAGGACACCTCGCTGCGTGTGGACCAGGGCTCGCAGGGCACCGTGATCGACGTGCAGGTCTTCACCCGCGAAGGCATCCAGCGCGACAAGCGCGCCCAGCAGATCATCGACGACGAGCTCAAGCGCTTCCGCCTGGACCTGAACGACCAGCTGCGCATCGTCGAGGCCGACGCCTTCGACCGTATCGAGAAGCTGCTGATCGGCAAGGTCGCCAACGGCGGCCCGAAGAAGCTGGCCAAGGGCACCAAGATCGACAAGGCCTATCTGGACGAGGTCGAGAAGTACCACTGGTTCGACATCCGCCCGGCGGAAGACGATGTGGCCGCCCAGCTGGAGTCGATCAAGAACTCCATGGAGCAGACCCGCCACAGCTTCGACCTGGCCTTCGAAGAAAAGCGCAAGAAGCTCACCCAGGGTGACGAGCTGCCGGCCGGCGTGCTGAAGATGGTCAAGGTGTACCTGGCCGTCAAGCGCCGCCTGCAGCCCGGCGACAAGATGGCCGGCCGCCACGGCAACAAGGGTGTGGTCTCCAAGATCACCCCGGTGGAAGACATGCCCCACCTGGCCGACGGCACCCCGGTCGACATCGTGCTGAACCCGCTGGGCGTGCCTTCGCGCATGAACATCGGTCAGGTGCTCGAAGTCCACCTGGGCTGGGCCGGCAAGGGCCTGGGCCAGCGCATCGGCGACATGCTGCAGCGCGAAGCCGCCATGTCCGAAGTCCGCGCGTTCCTGGACCAGATCTACAACGTCACCGGCCGCAAGGAAGACCTGTCCCAGCTGTCCGACGACGAGCTGCGCGTGATGGCGCAGGAGCTGACCAACGGCGTCCCGTTCGCCTCGCCCGTGTTCGACGGTGCGTCCGAACAGGAAATCATGGACATGCTCAAGCTGGCCTACCCGGACGACATCGCCAAGGCCAAGGGCCTGACCGAGTCCCGCACCCAGGCGCAGCTCTACGACGGCCGCACCGGCGAAGCCTTCGAGCGCAAGACCACCGTGGGCTACATGCACTACCTCAAGCTGCACCACCTGGTCGACGACAAGATGCACGCCCGCTCCACCGGTCCGTACTCGCTGGTCACGCAGCAGCCGCTGGGCGGTAAGGCCCAGTTCGGTGGTCAGCGTTTCGGTGAGATGGAAGTGTGGGCGCTGGAGGCCTATGGCGCTTCCTACATCCTGCAGGAAATGCTCACCGTCAAGTCCGACGACGTGCAGGGCCGCACCAAGGTGTACGAGTCCATCGTCAAAGGCGAGCATTCGATCGATGCGGGCATGCCCGAGTCGTTCAACGTGCTGGTCAAGGAAATCCGTTCGCTCGGTATCGACATCGAGCTGGACCGCTCCTGATTCACTGAAGAAAAGGAAAGCAACCCATGAAATCCTTGCTCGACCTGTTCAAGCAGTTCACGCCCGACGAGCACTTCGATGCCATCCGCATCGGTCTGGCCTCGCCGGAAAAAATCCGCTCCTGGTCCTTCGGTGAAGTCAAGAAGCCCGAGACCATCAACTACCGCACGTTCAAACCCGAACGCGACGGCCTGTTCTGCGCCAAGATTTTTGGTCCCATCAAGGACTACGAATGCCTGTGCGGCAAGTACAAGCGCCTGAAGCACCGTGGCGTGATCTGCGAGAAGTGCGGCGTTGAAGTCACGCAGACCAAGGTGCGCCGCGAGCGCATGGGTCACATCGACCTGGCCGCGCCCTGCGCCCACATCTGGTTCCTGAAGTCGCTGCCCTCGCGTCTGGGTCTGATCCTGGACATGACGCTGCGCGACATCGAACGCGTGCTGTACTTCGAAGCCTATGTGATCGTCGACCCGGGCATGACCCCGCTGAAGAAATTCGCAATCATGTCGGAGGACGACTACGACGCCAAGCGCAAGGAATACGGCGACGAGTTCATCGCCAAGATGGGCGCCGAGGGCATCAAGGAACTGCTGCAGGCCATCGACCTCGACATCGAGATCGAGAAGCTGCGCAACGACCTGACCGGCTCCGAACTGAAGATCAAGAAGAACGCCAAGCGCCTGAAGGTGCTGGAAGCCTTCAAGAAGTCGGGCATCAAGCCCGAGTGGATGGTGCTGGACGTGCTGCCCGTGCTGCCGCCGGACCTGCGTCCGCTGGTGCCGCTGGACGGCGGCCGCTTCGCGACCTCCGACCTGAACGACCTGTACCGCCGCGTCATCAACCGCAACAGCCGTCTGCGCCGCCTGCTCGAACTCAAGGCCCCTGAAATCATCGCGCGCAACGAAAAGCGCATGCTGCAAGAAGCCGTGGACTCGCTGCTGGACAACGGCCGCCGTGGCAAGGCCATGACCGGCGCCAACAAGCGCGCGCTCAAGTCGCTGGCCGACATGATCAAGGGCAAGTCCGGCCGTTTCCGCCAGAACCTGCTGGGCAAGCGCGTGGACTACTCCGGTCGTTCCGTCATCACCGTGGGCCCGACCCTCAAGCTGCACCAGTGCGGTCTGCCCAAGCTGATGGCCCTGGAGCTGTTCAAGCCCTTCATCTTCTCGCGCCTGGAAGCCATGGGCATCGCCACCACCATCAAGGCGGCGAAGAAGGAAGTCGAGTCCGGCACGCCGGTGGTGTGGGACATCCTGGAAGAGGTCATCAAGGAGCACCCGGTTCTGCTGAACCGCGCCCCGACGCTGCACCGCCTCGGCATCCAGGCCTTCGAACCCATCCTGATCGAAGGCAAGGCCATCCAGCTGCACCCCCTCGTCTGCGCGGCCTTCAACGCCGACTTCGACGGCGACCAGATGGCCGTTCACGTGCCGCTGTCGGTGGAAGCCCAGCTGGAAGCCCGCACCCTGATGCTGGCCTCCAACAACGTGCTGTTCCCGGCCAACGGTGAACCCTCCATCGTGCCGTCGCAGGACGTGGTGCTGGGTCTGTACTACGCCACCCGCGAGCGCATCAACGGCAAGGGCGAAGGCATGGTCTTCGCCGACCTGGCCGAGCTGCAGCGCGCGCTGGACAACGGCGTGGTCGAGATCACCGCCAAGATCAGCGTGCGCCTGACCGAGTGGACCAAGAACAAGGACACCGGCGAGTTCGTGCCCTCCACCAAACTGGTGGACACGACCGTGGGCCGTGCCCTGCTATCCGAAATCCTGCCCAAGGGCCTGGCCTTCGAGGTGCTGAACAAGGCACTGAAGAAGAAGGAAATCTCCAAGCTGATCAACGCCTCCTTCCGCAAGTGCGGTCTGAAGGAGACCGTGGTCTTCGCCGACAAGCTGCTGCAGAACGGTTTCCGCCTGGCCACCCGCGCCGGCATCTCGATCTGCGTGGACGACATGCTGGTGCCCAAGGAAAAGGCCGGCGTGATCGAGCGCGCCGAGGCCGAGGTGAAGGAAATCGCCCAGCAGTACGCCTCCGGTCTGGTGACCGCCGGCGAGCGCTACAACAAGGTGGTGGACATCTGGGGCAAGGCCGGCGACGAAATCTCCAAGGTCATGATGGCCCAGCTGGCCAAGCAGAAGACCATCGACGCGTCGGGCAAGGAAGTCGACCAGGAGTCGTTCAACTCGATCTACATGATGGCCGACTCGGGCGCCCGTGGTTCCGCGGCCCAGATCCGCCAGCTGGCCGGCATGCGCGGCCTGATGGCCAAGCCGGACGGCTCCATCATCGAGACCCCCATCACGGCGAACTTCCGTGAAGGTCTGAACGTGCTGCAGTACTTCATCTCCACCCACGGCGCCCGGAAGGGTCTGGCCGACACGGCGCTGAAGACCGCGAACTCCGGTTACCTGACCCGCCGACTGGTGGACGTGACGCAGGATCTGGTGGTGAACCAGGAAGACTGCGGCACGACCAATGGCACGCTGATGCGCGCCATCGTCGAGGGCGGTGAAGTGATCGAGTCGCTGCGCGACCGGATCCTGGGCCGCACCACGGCCGAGGAAGTGATCCACCCCGAGACCCGCAAGGTGCTGATCCAGGCCGGCGTGCTGCTGGACGAAGACATGCTCGACGACCTCGAGGCCGCGGGCGTGGACGAAGTGAAGGTTCGCACGGCCCTGACCTGCGAGACCCGCTTCGGCATCTGCGCCAAGTGCTACGGCCGCGACCTGGGCCGTGGCGGTCTGGTGAACATCGGCGAAGCGGTCGGCGTGATCGCCGCGCAGTCGATCGGTGAACCCGGCACGCAGCTGACCATGCGCACCTTCCACATCGGGGGTGCCGCCTCGCGCGCGGCCGTGGCCTCCAGCGTGGAAGCCAAGTCCTCGGGCGTGATCGGCTTCAACGCCACGATGCGCTACGTGACCAACACCAAGGGCGAGCTGGTGGTGATCGCGCGTTCCGGCGAAATCATCATCCACGACGAACACGGCCGTGAGCGCGAGCGCCACAAGGTGCCGTACGGCGCCACGCTGTCGGTCAAGGCCGACCAGCAGATCAAGGCCGGCGCCATCCTGGCCAACTGGGACCCGCTGACCCGACCCATCATCACGGAATTCGCCGGTACGGTGAAGTTCGAGAATGTGGAAGAAGGTCTGACGGTGGCCAAGCAGGTCAACGACGTGACCGGTCTGTCCTCGCTGGTGGTGATCGATCCGAAGCACCGCGGTTCCGCCAAGGTGGTGCGTCCGCTGGTCAAGCTGCTCGACGGCCAGGGCCACGAAGTGAAGATCCCCGGCACCGACCACTCGGTGACGGTGGGCTTCCAGATCGGCGCCCTGCTGGAAGTGCGCGACGGCCAGGAAGTGGGCCCCGGCCACGTGCTGGCGCGCATTCCGGTCGAAGGCCAGAAGACCCGCGACATCACCGGCGGTCTGCCGCGGGTGGCCGAGCTGTTCGAAGCCCGCTCGCCCAAGGACAAGGGCATGCTGGCCGAGATGACCGGTACCGTGTCGTTCGGCAAGGAAACCAAGGGCAAGGTCCGCCTGCAGATCACCGATCCGGAAGGCAAGGTCTGGGACGAGCTCATCCCCAAGGAAAAGAACATCCTGGTGCACGAAGGCCAGGTGGTCAACAAGGGCGAGAGCGTGGTCGACGGTCCGGCCGATCCGCAGGACATCCTGCGCCTGCTGGGCATCGAGGAGCTCTCGCGCTACATCGTCGACGAAGTGCAGGACGTCTACCGACTGCAGGGTGTGAAGATCAACGACAAGCACATCGAGGTGATCGTTCGCCAGATGCTGCGCCGTGTCGTGGTCGAGAACCCGGGCGATTCGTCCTACATCGCCGGTGAGCAGGTGGAGCGTTCGGAGATCCTCAACACCAACGACGCCCTGCGCGCCGACGGCAAGATCCCTGCGACCTACTCCAACGTGCTGCTGGGCATCACCAAGGCCTCGCTGTCGACCGACTCGTTCATCTCGGCCGCTTCCTTCCAGGAAACGACCCGCGTGCTCACCGAAGCCGCGATCATGGGCAAGAAGGACGAGCTGCGCGGCCTGAAGGAAAACGTCATCGTCGGCCGCCTGATCCCCGCGGGCACCGGCATGGCTTATCACGAAGCCCGCAAGGTCAAGGAAAAGATGGACGACGAAGAGCGCCGCGCCATCGCCGAAGCCGACGCGCTGTCGCTGGCCGCGGACCAGGCCGAAGCGGCCGGTTCCGGCGAAGCCTCGGAATAAGCCGGCGCCAGGACGGAATCGCCGTCCAATCCCTCAACGCCCCCGGCCGTCAGGCCGGGGGCGTTTTTCATGGGCGCTCCACACCGCGGTGAACAGGGGCTTGGGCTATATTGCGCACGCCCGCCGGGGTGGTCCCGGCGCCTTGCGAAGGAGCGTTCGAGATGTCGCCTGTGTCATGGATCCTGCTGGCCGTCGCTCTGCTGGTGGTGTTCTGGGCCATCGGGGCCTTCAACCGCCTGACCCGCCTGAAAAATGCGATCGCCAACGCCTTCGGGCAGATTGACGTGCAGCTCAAGCGCCGCTACGACCTGATCCCCAATCTGGTCGAGGTCGCGCGCAAGTACCTGGCCCACGAAGCGCAGACGCTGGAGGCCGTGATCGCGGCCCGCAACCAGGCCCGCAGCGCCGAACAGTCGGCCGCAGCCAGCCCGCTGAACGCGGGCGCCATTGGCGCGCTTGCGGGCGCGGAGCAGGTGCTCGGTGGCGCGCTCGGTCGTCTAATGGCGGTGGCCGAGGCCTACCCCGAGCTCAAGGCCGACCAGACCATGCGCGAACTCAGCGAGGAACTGGCCAGCACCGAGAACCGCATCGGCTTCGCGCGCCAGGCCTACAACGACCACGTGCTGGAGTTCAACGACGCGGCGGCGCAGTTCCCGTCCCTGGTCATCGCGCGCCTGTTCAACTTCCAGACCCAGGCCATGCTGGCCTCGACCACCAGCGAGGCCGAGCGCCAGCCGGTCAAGGTGTCCCTCTGACCGACGCTGTCCGCAGCCCGTGCTGATCTTCGAGTCGCAGCGAGAGGCGCGCGTCCGCACGCTGCGGCTGCTGGTGGCCTTTGGTGTGGCGGTGCTGCTGCTGGTCGTTCTGGTCAATGCGGCGCTGGCCCTGGCCTGGGGGCTGACCTGGAGCTTCTGGGTGCCGGGCGCTGCCTACCCGCGCTATTTCTTCGAAGTCAACACCGCTGTGACCCTGCTGTTCGTGCTGGGTGGCTGGTGGCTGGAAACCTCGCGCCTGTCGAGCGGTGGCCAGGCGCTGGCCGAGCAGATGGGCGCCCGGCTGGTGCACTCGGGTGACTTCGCGGAGCAGCGTTTTGCCAACATCGTCGACGAGATGGCCATCTCTTCGGGCATGAAGCGGCCGGTCGCGATGGTGATGGCACGCGACGAGGGCATCAACGCCTTCGCCGCCGGCTGGGACGAGGACGATGCGGTGGTGGCGGTGACCAGCGGAGCGCTGGAGCACCTCAGCCGAGACGAGCTGCAAGGGCTGGTGGCGCACGAGTTCAGCCACATCCGCGAGGGCGACACGCGCCTGAACATGCGGCTGGTGGGCATGGTGTTCGGGCTGGAAATGTTGTTTCGCATGGGGCAGGACCTGGCCGAGCCCGACATCCGCGAGCACCGCACCCTGGCCACCCTGCTCGGGCTGGCCCTGATGGGCGCCGGCTGGCTGGGCTGGATGGCGGGCCACGCGCTGCAGGCCGCGGTCTCGCGCCAGCGCGAGTTCCTGGCCGACGCCCGCTCGGTGCAGTGGACGCGCAGCCGCGACGGCATCGGTGGCGTGCTGCGCAAGGTGATGAGCCAGCGGCACGAAGGTGTGCAGTCGCGCCGCATCGGGTCGATGGTGCAGCACATGCTGCTGGTCGGCACCGAGGAGGGACGCATGGCACACTGGTTCGACTCCCATCCCTCTCTTGAAGAGCGTGTGCGCCGCGTCTACGGACGGCGCATGGCCCCTTTGCCCCTGAACCAGGCCTGATCCCTTGAACGACGCTATTGCTCCACGCCAGGCGCCCCGCCTGAGCGACCAGTTGCACGAAGTGGCGCGCTGCGTGCTGGCGGTCGAACAGGGGCGTTCGCTGACCGAGGTCCTGCCGCAGGTGCCGGCGGGGCTGCGTCCCGGTGTGCAGTCGCTGACGTTCCAGGTGCTCCGGCACCTGGGCACCGCCCGCGCGGTGGCGCGGCTGCTGGCCCGCCGCCCGCCGGCCCCCGCCGTGCTGGCGCTGCTGCACACGGCGCTGGCCCTGCTGATCGGCGACGGGCAGGGCGCGTCCTACCCGCCCCATACCCTGGTCGACCAGGCGGTCGATGCCGCCAAGCGAGGGCGCGACACGCGCATGCAATCGGGCTTCCTCAATGCCTGTCTGCGGCGCTACCTGCGCGAATCGACGGTCTTGCTGGCGCAGGCGCGCCAGGACCCGGCCGCGCTCTGGAATCACCCTGCCTGGTGGGTCGAGCGCGTGCGGCGTGACCATCCCGGTCACTGGGAGGCCATCCTGGCGGCAAGCAACCTGCCCGGCCCCATGGTGTTGCGGGTGAACCGCCGCCGTGTGGCGCGTGAGGCGTATGCGGCGCAGCTGGCCGAGCAGGGCATCGCGGCGGCGCCGCTCGGCGACGACGGACTGCTGCTGGCGTCGCCGCAACCGGTCGAGCGCCTGCCCGGCTTCGAGCAGGGGCTGTGTTCGGTGCAGGACGGTGCGGCCCAGCTGGCGGCCGGTCTGCTGCTGGACGGTCGCGAATGGAGGGCTGGCGCCCGGGTGCTGGACGCCTGCGCCGCGCCCGGTGGCAAGACCGCCCACCTGCTGGAGCGCGCCGACCTGGACCTGCTGGCGCTGGACGTGGACACGCGGCGCTGCGAGCGCATCCACCAGAACCTTCAGCGGCTGGGCCTGCAGGCCGAGGTGCGGGCCGCCGACGCCGGGGAGCCCGCGGGCTGGTGGGACGGCCGTCCCTTCGACGCCATCCTGCTGGATGCGCCCTGCACCGCGTCGGGCATCGTGCGGCGCCACCCGGACGTGCGCTGGCTGCGCCGTCCGGGCGATGTCGGCCAGCTGGTGGCCACTCAGCAGCGTCTGCTGGAGACCCTGTGGCCGCTGCTGAAACCGGGCGGGCGGCTGGTGTACTGCACCTGTTCGGTCTTCCGCGCCGAAGGGCAGGACCAGGTCGATGCGTTCCTTGAGCGCCACACCGACGCCCTCGCGCTCCCTTCCCCGGGGCATTTGCGTCCCGGAACTGTCGTCGCCAATGGGGAGTTCAACGACAATGACCCGGGTGGATACGACGGATTTTTCTACGCCCGCATGGACAAGGCGCGGCCTTGATCCCGTGGCGGCCGGACCGATGATCCGGCCGTGGCGACGGGTGTGGACCTGTGTGCTGGCCGGCGTGCTGCTGGGGTGCCTGCTGCTGGCGGCGCCGGCCATGGCCCGTGAGCCGGAGGTGCTGCAGAGCACTGTCCAGCGCAGCGCCGACGGTGCCCGGCTGTCCGTGCGGCTGACCCTGGAGGCCTCGCCGGCGGTGGAGGACGCCCTGCTCAAGGGCGTGCCGCTCTATTTCGTCTGGCAGGCCGACGTGGTCCGGGAACGCTGGTACTGGACCGACAAGCGCATGGGTTCGGCCACCCGCACCGTCCGCCTGGCCTACCAGCCCCTGACCCGCCGCTGGCGTGTCAGCGTGTCCGCCGATGGCGCCCCGAATGCCGCGGGGCTGCAATATGCGCTGCACCAGAATTTCGACGACCTGGACGAAGCCCTGGCCTCCGTCAGCCGGGTGGCGGGCTGGACAATCGTGGAGCCCGGGCGCCTGGAGGAGGGGGTCGACTACCGCGCGCAGTGGCGCTTCAGGCTGGACCTGTCCCTGTTGCCACGTCCGTTCCAGATCGGCATGGCCAACCAGCCCGAATGGCTGATCGAGGTGCAGCGCAGCTTCGACCTGCCGACCCGCAACGAGGCCGATGGCGCGCCTGCCACTGCTGCGGCAGAAGCCCGCTGACCCGCCGTGAAACCGCACCAGTGAACCGGGACGACCCCAAGCTCGACCCCAAGGCCTCGCGGCGGCGTCGCTGGGCGCTGCTGGTCGCGCTGGTGTTCATGGCCGGGCTGGGCCTGGTGCTGATGTTCCTGCTCACGCTGGCCACCCGCAACCGCGCCTTCTACGAACAGAACTTCGGCTGGCTGGCCATGGTGAACGTGGCGGTGGCGGTTCTGCTGGCGCTGATCATCGTGTGGCTGGCCGTACGCCTCTACATGCGGTTCCGGCTCGGGCGCTTCGGCAGCCGGCTGCTGCTCAAGCTGGCCGCCATCATCGGACTGGTGGGGGTGCTGCCGGGGGTGCTCATCTACACCGTGTCCTACCAGTTCGTGTCGCGCTCCATCGAAAGCTGGTTCGACGTGCGCGTGGAATCGGCCCTGGCCGCCGGCCTGAACCTGGGCCGCACCACACTGGACACCATGAGCGCCGACCTCGGCGAGAAAACCCGCATGGTGGCCGAAGAACTGGCCCGCCAGCCCCGGTCGTCGGCCCTGCTGGCCATGGAGCGACTGCGCACCCGGCTGGGGGCCAGCGACATGGTGCTCTGGAGCGCGTCCGGGCAGGCGCTGGCCACGGCGGGGGCATCTCGTTTCGACTTCACGCCCAACCGGCCGCCGCTGGCCGTGCTGCGCACGGTGCGTGCCAAGCGGGTGGTGGCCCAGGTGGAGGGGCTGGAGGAGCGGGACGCCGGAGAAGGCGACATCGAAGGGCTGGCGCTCGGCCAGGCCCGCATCAAGGTGCTGGCCCTGGTCAGCGCACCGGGTTTCGACCTGGACGACGAGCCGCGCTACCTGCAGGTGGTGGTGCCGCTGTCGGAGGCCCTGGTCACGGACGCCCTGGCCGTGCAGGTGGCCAACCGCGAATACCAGGAGCGTGCGCTGGGCCGCGAAGGCCTGCGGCGCATGTACATCGGTACCCTGACCCTGGCGCTGTTCCTGTCGGTGTTCGGCGCCGTGCTGCTGGCTGTGGTGCTGGGCAACCAGATGGTGCGGCCGCTGCTCGTGCTGGCCGAGGGCATGCGCGAGGTGGCGCAGGGCGACCTCTCGCCCAAGGCGGCCATGGCTTCGCGCGATGAGCTGGCCGGACTCACGCGCACCTTCGCCCGCATGACCCAGGAGCTGGCCGATGCGCGCGAGACGGTGCAGCGCAGCATGCAGCAGGTGGACGCCGCGCGCGACAACCTGCAGACGATCCTGGACAACCTTACCGCGGGCGTGGCGGTGCTGGACGAGCAGGGGCGGCTGCGCAGTGTCAACCCCGGCGCCTCGCGCATCCTGCGCACGCCGCTGGCTCTTCATCTGGGGCATCCGCTGGCCGAGGTGCCCGGGCTGGAGGCCTTCGGTCAGGGCGTGATGCAGCAGTTCGAGCGATTTCTGTCGGACGACACGCCCCACGGGGGCGGCCACTGGCAGCAGTCGTTTGAGCTGGGGGAGCACGACCGCCTGCCCGTCGAGGGCAGCATCACCCTGATCGCCCGTGGCGCCCTGCTGCCCAACAACGAACGACTGCTGGTGTTCGACGACGTCTCCGAGATGGTGTCGGCCCAGCGTGCGCAGGCCTGGGGCGACGTCGCACGCCGTCTGGCGCACGAGATCAAGAACCCGCTGACACCGATCCAGCTCTCGGCCGAGCGGCTGGCGATGAAGCTTGAAGGCAAGGTGCAGCCTGCTGAGCAGACCATCCTGAACAAGTCCGTACGCACCATCGTCGACCAGGTGGACGCGATGAAGCGACTGGTCAACGAGTTCCGCGACTACGCCCGCCTGCCGGCCGCGCACCTGGCGCCGACCGACCTCAATGCCCTGATCAAGGACATCCTGGTGCTCTACGACCATGCGGCGATTCCGGTGCGCACCGAGCTGGCCGAGCAGCTGCCACCTGTGATGGCGGACCCGCAGCAGGTGCGCCAGATCGTGCACAACCTGGTCCAGAACGCGCAGGACGCCATGGCCGGTCAGACGGATGCCTTTGTGCTGCTGCGCACCCGCCGGTCCGACAGCGGGCCCTGGGTTCGGCTGGCGGTGATCGACCAGGGGCCGGGCTTTGCCGAACACATCCTCAAGCGGGCCTTCGAGCCCTACGTGACCACCAAGTCCAAAGGCACCGGGCTGGGGCTGGCCGTGGTCAAGAAGATCATGGAAGAGCACGGAGGCCGGGTGGACATCGGCAACCGCATGGCCGGGCAGAAAGTGACAGGGGCGCAAGTGTCGTTATCATTCGCAGTTGCGAATTGACAACAGATACCGAGGGGCACATTCCGGACCATGGCAACTATTCTGGTAGTAGACGACGAGCTGGGCATCCGCGACCTGCTGTCCGAAATTCTCAACGACGAAGGACACACCGTCGAACTGGCGGAGAACGCCGCCCAGGCGCGCAGTGTCCGCTCCCAGCTCCGACCCGATCTCGTGCTGCTGGACATCTGGATGCCCGACACCGACGGTGTGACGCTGCTCAAGGAGTGGGCCAGCACCGGCCTGCTGACCATGCCGGTGATCATGATGAGCGGCCACGCCACCATCGACACGGCGGTCGAGGCCACGCGCATCGGCGCCACCGCCTTTCTTGAAAAACCCATCACGCTGCAGAAGCTGCTCAAGGCGGTCGACGTCGGCCTGAACAAGTCCGTGCACAAGCCGGCGGCCCCGGTGATGCACAAGCCTGGGTTGACCCTCGCCCCCGCCGACCTCACGGTGGAAGCGGCCATGACCGGCGGCACCCTGCCCGAGATGGTGCTGGACATCGGACCGCAGTCCCAGCAGTCGTTCAATCTCGACGGACCGTTGCGCGAGGCGCGGGACGAGTTCGAGAAAGCCTATTTCGAGTACCACCTGGCCAAAGAGTCTGGTTCCATGACCCGTGTGGCCGAAAAGACCGGGCTGGAGCGCACCCACCTCTACCGAAAGCTCAAGCAACTGGGGGTGGACCTGGCGCGAAGCAAGCGAAACGCGTTGTGAGCGGGTGCAGCCCCAAAGTCCTGCTATAATCGAGAGCTCTTGGCCCGGTAGCTCAGTTGGTAGAGCAGCGGATTGAAAATCCGCGTGTCGGTGGTTCGATTCCGCCCCAGGCCACCAAACTCCAGAACGCCCAGCACCCGCTGGGCGTTCTGCTTTGTGGCAGACCCTCCGTGAGATCCTCGATCCACATCGTCGATGTCGACCGCACCGAGACCTGGACGCGCTACCGCGCCGGGATGTGCGACAGCTGTCAGGCCAATTGCTGCACGATGCCGCTGGAAGTGCGATTGCCCGATCTGGTGCGTCTGGGGATCGTCGACGCCTTCGAGGCCGAACATGAGGCACCGAAGCAGATCGCACGCCGGCTGGAGAAGGCGGGGCTCATCGAGCACTTCAATTTCAAGCGCGAGGTCTTCACCGTTGCAAGGCGGGCCAGCGGCGATTGCCACTTCCTCGACGCGAAGACGCGCCGCTGCACGGTCTATGAACAGCGCCCCGAGATCTGCCGCAAACACCCGCAGGCGATGAGCCCGCGTCCCCACCACTGCCCCTACGGCGCGAAGCGTCAAGCGGGGTCTGCGGGTCATGACCGCTGAGCCCTTGCCACGCCTGCTGGCCGACGACCTGCGCGCGTTGGCAGCGGCGAGACAGCCCGGGCGCTGTGCGGCCTGTGCGCCGCTGGTGGGCGCAGGCTGGGACTCGGTGCCGGCCACCTTCGACCTGTCCACCTTGCGGTGTGTCGGCACGATGCGCGATGGGCAGATCGACGAGCCCACGCTGCTGGAACACCATCCGCGCGGTACGCACACCTGGTCGCCCGACGCGCCGATCGCCCCGGCCTTTTTCCCCTACAACCGCTGCGATGTGTGGGTCTGCAGAGCCTGCGCGCGGCCATTCCTGCGCTACACCGAATACGGCGGCTACTACGAGGACCAGCGCATTCGCGAACTGGGCGCGGAGCTGCTGGACGACGCCCAGCCCTGAGGGCCCTTCGACTCAGTGTCCCGCGGGCGCCCGCTGCAACAGGAACTGCAGCGCCGGACCAGCGTCCGGTCGGCCTTCGGCAGGGCGGCGCAGGCCGCGGATGGTCCGGCCGCAGTCCGAGGGCTGGCCGTTCCAGACGGCGTCCATGGCCACGCCATCGGCCGATTCGTCGAGGTTGAACTCGCCGTCGTCGCCCACATCGCCCGCCACCTCGGCTTCGAGGTCGGCCCCCGGGCCGGAGCGCCGCAGCCGCCCGCGCACGCTGTCCGGGTATTCGGGATGCGGGCCAAAGAGCATGGCACCGGTGGAGGCCGGGGCCCGTTCGCTGCCGCCGCCGGTCCACAGCACCAGCTGCCAGAGCCCATGGAGGTCCTGCGCCCGGAGCTCGGTGGCGGATCGGCAATGGTCCGCACGCGGCGCCGGCCCGGACTGGGCACTGGCGGCAGGGGCCAGTCCCATCAGCGCCAGGGCGAGGGCCGCGGAAGAGCGTCGCCTCCTCATCTCGCCTCCGGCTTGGGGGCTGCCGCGGCGCGCTGCGCAAACTCGGCCCGCAGCGCGCGCAGCTTCTCGCGCGGGTCTTCCTTCACCGTGGCCTGGTCCAGGGCCATTTCCTTGATGAAGCGGCTGGGCGTGCCCGGCACGCTTTCGCGGCCTTTCTTGCGGCGCTTGAGCCAGCTCACCGCCAGCGTGCGCTGCGCGCGGGTGATGCCCACGTACATCAGGCGACGCTCTTCCTGCACGCGCAGGGCCAGCAGTTCGGCGCTGAGGTCGCTGTCGGCGTCGTCGGTCTTGAAGGGCAGCAGGCCTTCGTTGACGCCGACCAGCACCACGTGCGGCCACTCCAGACCCTTGGACGCGTGCAGGGTGGAGAGCGTGACCACGTTCTGGTCCTGCTCGCGCTCGGACAGGGTGGAGATCAGTGCGATGGTCTGCACGACTTCGAGCAGGCTCTTGCGCTCGCTTTCGACCTGCGCGCCCGCTCCGTCGTCTTCCATCTTGCCGCCACAACGCCCGGCCACCCAGTCGACGAAGTCCATCACATTGGTCCAGCGCGCGGCGGCGATCTTCTCGTTCTCTTCGCTGTCGTAGAGGTGCTGCTCGTAGCCGATGTCCTTGAGCCAGTCGGTGAGGAACGTGCGCGCCGCTTCGTGGCCCACGGTGTGGCGGGCGCGGTATTCGAGGTCGTTCACCGCCCGGCCGAACTCGTGCAGCGTGGTGATGGCGCGGCTGCTGACCGCGCTGGGCAGCGAATGCGAGAACAGGGCCTCGAACAGGCTGAGCTTGTACTGCGTGGCGAACACGCCCAGCTGGCCCAGCGTGGTATGGCCGATGCCGCGCTTGGGCGTGGTGGCCGAGCGCAGGAAGGCCGGGTCGTCGTTGTTGTTGACCAGCAGGCGCAGCCAGGCGCAGAGGTCGCGGATTTCGGCCTTGTCGAAAAAGCTCTGGCCGCCCGAGACCTTGTAGGGGATCTGCGCGCGCCGCAGCGCCTGCTCGAATGAACGCGCCATGTGGTTGGCGCGGTAGAGGATGGCGAAGTCGCGCCACTCCTTGTGCGCCGAGTTCGCACGCAGGCTCTGGATGCGCGCCACCGCGCGCTCGGCCTCGTGCTCCTCGTTGTCGGCGTCCACCACGCGCACCGGTTCGCCTTCGCCCAGATCGCTCCACAGCGTCTTGGGGAACAGCTTGGGGTTGGGGCCGATGACGTTGTTGGCCGCGCGCAGGATGGCGCTGGTCGAGCGGTAGTTCTGCTCCAGCTTGATCACGCGCAGCTGCGGAAAGTCCACCGGCAGCTTCTTGAGGTTGTCCAGCGTGGCGCCGCGCCAGCCGTAGATCGACTGGTCGTCGTCGCCCACGGCGGTGAAGCGCGCGCGCTCGCCCACCAGCAGCTTGAGCAGCTCGTACTGCGTGGCGTTGGTGTCCTGGTACTCGTCCACCAGCACATGGCCCAGCTTCTTCTGCCACTTCTCGCGCACCTCGGCGTGATCGCCCAGCAGCTTGAGCGGCAGGCGGATCAGGTCGTCGAAGTCCACGCTCTGGTAGGCCGTCAGGCGCTCTTCGTAGCGCGCCATGATGGTCGCGGTCACGCGCTCGTTCTCGTCCTTGGCGCGCTTGAGCGCCTCGGCGGCGGTCAGGCCTTCCCCCTTCCAGCTGCTGATGGTCCACTGCCACGCACGCGCGGTATTGGCATCGGTGGTGCCGCCGCAGTCCTTGAGCAGGCTGGTGATGTCGTCGGTGTCGAGGATGGAGAACTGGGGCTTGAGACCCAGCACCTGGCCGTCCTCGCGCAGCAGTCGCACGCCCAGCGCGTGGAAGGTGCAGATCAGCACCTTGCGCGCGTCGCGCCCGACCAGCTGGGCCGCGCGCTCGCGCATTTCGGCGGCGGCCTTGTTGGTGAATGTGATGGCCGCGATGCGGTCGGCCGCCAGCCCGGCCTGGATCAGCCGGCCGATCTTGTGCGTGATCACCCGCGTCTTGCCTGAGCCGGCGCCGGCCAGCACCAGGCTGGGGCCACCCAGGTGGTTCACGGCGTCGAGCTGGGCAAGGTTGAGGCCGGGGCCGGGAGAAGACATGGCGGGGAGGTCGGCGCAGGGCGAAGCGGCGAATGATACCGGCGGGAGGCTGCCGCGCCGGCGCGACACCCTCGCCCGGCCACGGTTGGTATGCCCTGAGACAATCGCCCCCTGTGCTGAACATCCTGATCGTCACTTTTCCATTCTTTGCGCTCGTCGCCGCGGGTTTTCTTGCCGCCCACCGGCGCATGCTGCCGCTGGAGGCGATCCCCGGGCTCAACGGCTTCGTGCTGTTCTTTGCGCTGCCCTGCATGCTCTACCGCTTCGGCTCGACCACGCCGATCGCGCAGTTGCTGGATGCCACCGTGGCGGGCGTCTACCTGCTGTGTGCGCTGGTGATGGTGGCGTTCGCCGTGGTCTGGACCATGGACCACCGCATCCGCTGGAACGACGCCTCCTTGGGTGCGCTGGTGGCGGCGTTCCCCAACTCCGGCTTCATGGGGGTGCCGCTGCTGGTGGCCCTGCTGGGGCCCGCGGCGGCGGGCCCGGCCATCCTGACCATGCTGGTGGACATGGTGGTCACCAGCTCGCTGTGCGTGGCGCTGTCCCGGCTGGACGAGGCCGAGGGCCACGGCCGCGAGGCCATGGTCGACGCCGGCAAGAAGGCGCTCAGGGGCGTGGCCGCCAACCCCATGCCCTGGGCCATTCTTCTGGGCGCTCTCGCCTCGTACCTGCAGTTCCGGTTACCCGGCCCGGTGGAGAAGACCGCTTGGCTGCTGGCCGACGCCGCCTCGCCGGTGGCGCTGTTCACCATCGGCGCGGTGCTGGCGCGCTCGCAGATCCAGTCCAGCCACCCGATGCCGGTGAGCGACTACCTGCCGGTTGCGCTGATGAAGCTGCTGCTGCACCCGCTGCTGGTGCTGGCGGTGGGTCTGGCGGTGCGTCGGCTCGGCGTGCCGCTGGACGGCTTTGCGCTGACCGTGATCGTGCTGGTGGCCGCACTGCCGAGTGCCAGCAATGTGTCGCTGCTGGCCGAGCGCCTGGGCGCGGACAACGGGCGCATCGCCCGCATCATCCTGGTGACGACCGCCGCGTCCTTCCTGAGTTTTTCGGCGGCGGTGTCGCTGCTGACCTGAGCCGGCGGGCTCAGCGCGCCAGGGCTGGCTCGGCCTGGACCGGTGCGGCACGCTCGGGCTGCGCGGCCGGCGTGCCCGGGCTCTGCTGCAGGGCCTGTGCGCGGTCCAGATGCACATTCGCGCTGCTCCGGAGTGCCTCGTCCACGCGGACCTCGTCGAAGCGCCCGTTCTGGTGCTGCACCGCCACCTGTTCGCCGTTCCGGCTGAGCAGGTAGCGCTTCGGATCGCCCCAGTCCGGGTGTTCGGCCGCCTTGGCCAAGCAGGCGGCGCTGACCTGCAGGCACTGGCCGCTGTCCAGACCGCGCGCTTTCAGGCCGGGCGCCAGCTCGGTGTAGGAGTGGCGCAGATGGGCCTTGGTCTGCTCGGAGATCCGCGGTTTGACGGTGATGCGGGGCCTGGTGTCGTCGTCCAGCGGCCAGCGCAGCTGCTTGCGGCCGTCTTCATACTCCAGCACGTCGCCGTTGCGCGCGGTCTGGTAGTTCTCCGTGCGGATCATGGCGCGCTGCCCCGGGTTGTGGCGCTGTTCCGCGGGCACGTCGGCCAGCGGCACGCCGCGGCGCTGGAAGTAGGCGGTCACGCCCTCGTGCACGTTGGCCGCGGTGCCTTGGCGGTCGTAGCCGCCGCCCACGCCGACGTGGTTGCCCGGGTGTTTCACCGTGGTCACGCGCGGGTCGTCGCTGTAGTCCAGCGGGCGGAACCAGCTGCGGCTTTCGTGCTCGGCCTGCACCACCAGCACCTGACCCCGGACGTTGGGCGGAAGGCCCAGTTCGCCCTTGACGCCGGTGGCCACCGGGTCCATCAGCGCCATGCCGGTGATGGGGATGCTGCCGGGTGGGGCGACCACGGTGCCGTCGGGAGCGACCAGACCGCGGTCGTTGACCAGCTGGGAGAAGCGCACGGCGGCGGCGCAGCCGCGACTGAAGCCGGTGACGGAGGCGCCGAGGTCGGCGGGGGTGGCGCCGGGGTGGTCTCTCAGGTAGGTCTGCGCGGCGTCGCTGAAGTCCCGGTAGGCCTTTTCTGCGGCGGCGTCGATGGCGGGTGTTGGGTTGGGACCGGCATTGATGGCATTGCCTTGGTCGCCGCCGGTACCGACGCCAGGGTAGTAGTTTCGCCTGAAGGTGCCGCTGACGGATCGGTTGGCTTGCTTATCCAGATTGCCAATATTGGTCGGATAAGGGTCCCCAGACAGCTCTAGGTTGCCTTGGTCGTTGTTGGTGCCGTCGAAGGCGGCGAAGAAGTTGAAACGGCTGGAGGTGCCGTATTTCCCTGCTTCCTCCATGGCTGCTCTGGCCAGTGGCAGCCGCGCCATTTCTTCGTCATTGAGCTGTCGTACGTTTGAGGTGCCCATGGGTCGTTCCTCAAGGCTTGCG
This sequence comes from Hydrogenophaga pseudoflava, assembly GCF_031020795.1. Taxonomy (GTDB): domain Bacteria; phylum Pseudomonadota; class Gammaproteobacteria; order Burkholderiales; family Burkholderiaceae_C; genus Hydrogenophaga; species Hydrogenophaga pseudoflava_A. The sequence goes on along the minus strand of NZ_JAVHJP010000001.1, from coordinate 1,139,649 downwards.
CAGGGTGGGGAAGATCTCGTAGGCGTGGGCAAACTCTGATCGCCACGTCTTGAGGATCGGGGGTTCGTCATACGACTTCTTGCGGCGAGGCGTCACGACATACACGTACAACTGCCGGCCATCCATCAGGAAGGTCAGCTCGTGATCCGTCATGTCTCGAGGCAATCGATCACGCAGCTCGACCCGCTGCTCCAGCACCTCGCCAGTGGCCTTGAGGCGCCACTGCACATACAGGAACTCACCGACCGGAATGGGGCCGTTGACGTTGTTTTGCGCACCCAAGGTGCTGCCTGGGTCAGCCTTGTCGTTGAGCTTGTAGTACGTGTTGCCATAGCTGTACGCCAGCAGATCAACCTGGTCGGCCCACTTGTCGTAGAAGCCGTCGTAGTTGAAGGAGTGCGACACGAGCTTCTGTCCCGTCGCACATCCCGCCAAAACCACCAGCAGCGCCAGAGCCATCCATGTCCGCCACAGGCGCTGGAACGTGGTCTGAATCGTCTTCATCTTCTTTCCTCCCCAGGTTGATTGCACTCCGGCGCGCATTGGAGCACGTCCGGAGGCCCGGCCTCCATCCCCCTTGCAGGGCTTGCCAGTTCCGCCGTGCTGCTCCGCCGCATTGGCAATCCCTATGAAATTGATTCAATCAATTGAATCGACATCTCAATAGTGAGCTTCTAAAGTCGTGGCTCCTCAACGACACCGGAGCCCGTCATGAAGCCGTCCTCATCGTCCCCCACCGTTCACAGCGACTGGATTGAAGCGCTGGCGGCGCTGGCTGCTTCGCACTGAGTCCGTTTTCCGGCCGAACCACTTATCCAAGGAGATCCGCATGAGCCATCCGACCACCGAAGCCAAGTGCCCCTTCCACGCCGCCGGCGGAGCCCGCGCCACGCACGGCGTCCAGTCCAACGCCGACTGGTGGCCCAACCAGCTCAACCTGTCCATCCTGCACCAGCACCAGCCGGTGTCCAACCCGATGGACCCGGACTTCGACTACGCCGAAGCCTTCCAGAAGCTGGATTTCAAGGCGCTGAAGAAAGACCTGGCCGACCTCATGACCCAGAGCCAGGACTGGTGGCCCGCCGACTACGGCCACTACGGCGGCCTAATGATCCGCCTGGCCTGGCACGCCGCCGGCACCTACCGCACGGCCGACGGCCGCGGCGGCGCCAACACCGGCAACCAGCGCTTCGCCCCGCTCAACAGCTGGCCCGACAACGGCAACCTCGACAAGGGCCGCCGCCTGCTGTGGCCGATCAAGCAGAAGTACGGCAACGCCATTTCGTGGGCCGACCTGTTCGTCCTGGCCGGCAACGTGGCCATGGAGACCATGGGTTTCAAGACCTTCGGTTTCGGCGGCGGCCGCGAAGACATCTGGGCGCCCGAAGAAGACATCTACTGGGGCGCCGAGAAGGAATGGCTGGCCACCAGCGACAAGCCGAACAGCCGCTACAGCGGCGAGCGCGAGCTGGAGAACCCGCTGGCGGCTGTGCAGATGGGCCTGATCTACGTGAACCCGCAGGGCCCCGACGGCAAGCCCGACCCGGTGGCGTCGGGCCGCGACGTGCGCGAGACCTTCGCCCGCATGGCCATGAACGACTACGAAACCGTGGCCCTGGTGGCCGGCGGCCACACCTTCGGCAAGATGCACGGTGCGGGTGATTCGATGCTGGTCGGCCCCGAGCCGGAGGCCGCACCCGTCGAGGAAATGGGCCTGGGCTGGATCAACGCACACGGCAGCGGCAAGGGCGGTGACACCACCACCAGCGGCTTCGAAGGCGCCTGGAAACCCAACCCCACGCAGTGGGACATGGGCTACTTCAAGGTGCTCTTCAAATACGAGTGGGAGCAGATGACCACCGCGGCCGGCGCCATCCAGTGGCGCGCCAAGAACGTCGCGCCCGAGGACATGGTGGTCGACGCGCACGACCCGAGCAAGAAGCACCCGCCCGTGATGACCACGGCCGACCTCTCGCTGCGCTTCGACCCGGCCTACGAAAAGATCTCGCGCCACTTCCTGGCGAACCCCGAGGAATTCGCCGACGCCTACGCCCGCGCCTGGTTCAAGCTGACCCACCGCGACATGGGCCCCAAGGCCCGCTATCTCGGCCCCGAGGTTCCGGCCGAAGACCTGATCTGGCAGGACCCGGTGCCGCCAGTCACCCATGCGCTGATCGACGCCGCCGACGCCAGCGAGCTCAAGGCCCGCGTGCTGGCCAGCGGCCTCTCGGTGAGCGAGCTGGTCTCCACCGCCTGGGCCTCGGCCTCCACCTACCGCGGTTCCGACCGGCGCGGCGGCAGCAACGGCGCCCGCGTCCGCCTGGCGCCGCAGAAAGACTGGGAGGCCAACCAGCCGGCCCAGCTGGCCAAGGTGCTCGCGGTGCTGGAAGAGATCCGGCGCGGCTTCAACGCCGGTGCCGCGGGCGGCAAGCAGCTCAGCCTGGCCGACCTGATCGTGCTGGCCGGCAACGCCGGTGTGGAGTCGGCGGCCAAGGCCGCGGGCCACCCGGTGGAGGTGCCCTTCACCCCCGGCCGCACCGACGCCACGGCCGAGCAGACCGATGTGGAGTCCTTCGCCGTGCTCGAACCGGTGGTCGACGGCTTCCGCAACTACCGCCAGCAGGCCTTCCGCGTCTCGCCCGAAGAGATGCTGCTCGACAAGGCGCAGCTGCTCACGCTGTCCGCGCCCGAAATGACGGTGCTGGTCGGCGGCCTGCGCGTGCTCGGCGCCAACCACGGCGGATCGAAGCACGGCGTGTTCACCCAGCGCCCGGGCCAGCTGACGAACGACTTCTTCGTGAATCTGGTCGACATGTCCACCGCCTGGAAGCCGACGGGTGACAACGCCTACGAAGGCCGCGACCGCCAGACCGGCGCGGTGAAGTGGACCGCGACCCGCGTCGACTTGGCCTTCGGTTCCAACTCGCAGCTGCGGGCGATCGCCGAGGTCTATGCGCAGAGCGACAACGGCAATAAGTTCGTGAAGGACTTCGTGGCGGCCTGGAACAAGGTGATGAGTCTGTAAGCACCCCCTGCGCGGCTGACGCCGCTTCCTCGGGTGCCCTCGAAAGACTCCCCCTCTGGCGGGAGTTTTCTGTTTCTGGGGTAGCCGTTTTTGGCAAACCGTTCCGGTTGCTGTCTGTCCGCGACAACCGCATTGGTGCATCGAAGCGCCTGTGCCACCATGCCGCCATGTTCGGCCTGCTCGCTCCGCTGCTGGCCCGGCGGCGCCCTGAAGGCGAGCGCCGGCACTGGGCGTGGCTGTTCGGTTTCGTGCGGCCGCGCGCACGCGCCATGGGCGGCGTGCTGGCGCTGTCGGTCATTGCCTCGGCCCTGGTGCTGCTGCAGCCGCTGCTGGTCAAGCGGCTGATCGACGACGGGCTGATCGCGCGCAGCCACGAGGTGCTCTGGACCACCGCGCTCTTCATGCTGCTGGCCGGTCTGGTCGCCACGCTGCTGGCGGGACTGAACCGCTACCTGCACACGAAGCTCTCGGCCGCGGTGCTGTTCGACCTGCGGCACGACGTGTTCGCCCATCTGCAGCGGCTCTCGCCCTCGTTCTGGGCGCGCTGGCGCACCGGCGACGTGATGTCTCGGCTGGACGGCGACATGGCCGAGATCCAGCGCTTCGCGGTCGACAGCCTGTTCGCTGTGCTCTCCAACCTGCTGGGCCTGGTGGGCGCGGTGGGCTGGATGCTCTGGCTGTCGTGGGAACTGACCCTGCTGGTGGCGCTGTTGCTGCCGCTGGAGTGGTGGTGGCTGCGGCGCATGCGCCCGCGCGTGGCCGAGGGCACGCGCGCGCTGCGCGAGCGCTCGGGCGATGTGTCCAGCTTCTTCGTCGAGGTGCTGCCGGCACTCAAGTTCGTGCAGGCCAGCCGGCAGGAGGCGCGCGAGGCGCGGCGCCTGGACGGGCTGCACGCGGGTTACCTGTCGTCGCTGCTGCGGCTGCAGATCATCGAGTTCACCACTCACGCCGTGCCCGGCCAGCTCACCGCCTGGACGCGCGCGCTGGCCTTTCTGATTGGCGGCGCCTGGGTCATCGATGGCCAGTGGGCGCTGGGTTCGCTGGTCGCTTTCTCCACCTACCTCGGCATGGCGAGCGGCCCGGTCAACAGCCTGCTGGGCTGGTACGTGGGGCTGCAGAAGGTGCGCGTGAGCCTGGAGCGCGTGGCCGGGCTGCGCGACGAGCCGGTGACCGTGAGCGAACCGGCCGATCCGATGCCGCTGCCGTCGCCGCCGCGCGGCGAGCTGCGGCTCGACGGTGTGGTGTTCGCCCATCCTGGCGGGGGCGAGCCGGTGCTGGCGGGTGCGAGCGCCGTGATTCCCGCCGGCGCCTGTGTGGCCCTGACAGGCGCCTCGGGTGCGGGCAAGAGCACGCTGATCGACCTGCTGCTGCGCCACCACGACCCGCAGGCCGGCGCGGTCACGCTCGACGGCGTGGACCTGCGCCAGCTCGCCCTGGCCGAGCTGCGCCGCGCGGTGGCGGTGGTGAGCCAGGACATCGTGCTGTTCCGCGCGCCGCTGCTGGAGAACCTGCGCTACGCCTGCCCGGACGCCGACGAGGCGGCGGTGGCGCAGGCGGCGCAGCGCGCCGGGTTGTCGGACTGGATCGCCTCGCTGCCCGAGGGCCTGCACACCACCGTCGGCGAGCGCGGCCAGACCCTCTCGGGCGGCCAGCGCCAGCGCATCGCGATCGCGCGCGCGCTGCTGCAGGACCCGGCGGTGCTGATCCTCGACGAAGCGACCTCGGCGGTGGACGAGGCCATGGAGGCGCAGATCCTGGCGCAGATCGACGCCTGCTTCGCCGGCCGCACGCGCCTGATCGTCAGCCACCGGCCCAGCGCCTGGGCGGGCTGTTCGCTGCGCCTGCACCTGGCCGGCGGGCGCATCGAGGTGCAGGCGCGCGAGGGCGCGGAGGCCGCGCATGCCTGAGCCGGTGCGCGTCGGCGTGGTGGACAGCGGCTGGCCACTGGCGCTGGAAGACCGTGTGTTCGCGGCGCGGTGCTTTGTGGTGGGCGGCGGCGACGCGATGGACCGCCTGGGCCACGGCACGCGCACGCTGCAGGCCATGGCCGCGCTGGCGCCGCAGGCCGGCTTCGTGGTGGCCCAGGTGTTCGGCGACGCGCTGCGCACCGACATGGCGACGGTCGCGCGTGCGGTGGAGTGGCTGGTGGACGAGGGCGCGGCGCTCATCAACCTCAGCCTCGGCGTGCGGCAGGACCATCCGCCGCTGCGAGCGGCCTGCGAACGCGCGATGGCCCGCGGCTGCCTGCTGGTCGCGTCCACCCCCGCGCGCGGCGGGCCGGTGTTTCCCGCGGCCTACCCGGGTGTGATTCGCGTGATGGGCGACGCGCGCTGCGCGCCCGGCCAGCATTCGGCGCTGGGCTTGCCCCATGCCGACTTCGGCGCCTGCGTGCTGCCGCCCGACGGTGACCGCGCCCACGCCGGGGCCAGCCTGGGCTGTGCCCACCTGAGCGGGCGCGTGGCGGCGCTGCTGGCGGCGGGCGTGGCGCCCACGCGTGATGCGGTGTGGCAGGCGCTGGTGGCCAGCGCCGCCTTCCACGGCCCTGAGCGGCGCAGCGCATGAGCCCTGTGACCGAGCGCGGCATCGTGGTGCTGGGCGCGGGGCCGGCCGGCGCCGCCGTCGCGCTGGGTCTGCGCCGGCTGGGCCACGCCGTCACCGTGCTCGGCGTGCCGCGCGCCTTCGACGCCATCGAGGGCGTGTCCGACCGGGTGGTCGCCGGCCTGCGTGGTGTGGGCATCGAGGCGGCGCTGGCGGCCATCGCCGAACCCTCGCCGCGACGCGCGACCTGGGCCGGTGCGACCACTGCGCTCAACAGCGAACGACTGGTCGACCGCGCGGCGTTCGACCGCCTGCTCTGGCAGGAACTGCAGGAGCACGGCGTCGAGTGCATCGCCGCGCGCGTGCTGCGCTGGCAATCCGGCGAGCACGACAAGCACGGCGAAGTCGGCCACACGCTGCAGATCCAGCGCCCCGACGAGACGCAGCCGACGACCCTGCGCGCCCGCTTCGTGGTCGAGGCGCGAGGCCGCCTGGCGCCGCACCCGCCGCAGGGCGTGACCCGTGGACCCGAGACCGTGGCCCTGCTCTGGCGCGGCCAGGGCGCGGCGGGCGGCAAGGCGGGGTCGGCGGTGGAAAGCCTGCCCGGCGGCTGGGCCTGGTGCGCGCGGCTGCCGGGCGGCGCCGTGGCGCTGCAGCTCACGGTCGATCCGTCGGCCATCGCGCTGCCGCCGCGCGCTCAACTCGGCGCCTTCGTCCGCGAACGGCTGTCCACGGTCGAAGCGGCCTTGCCGTTTCTGGATACCGCGGCCACCGAGGTGCACGCGCTGGCGCGCACCAGCGGCGCGGTGCTGGCGCCCGAAGTCTGTGGCGCCACCTGGCTGCGCGTGGGAGACGCGGCCATGGCGGCCGACCCGCTCTCGGGCAACGGCATCTTCCAGTCGCTCTCGTCCGCGCTGCAGGCGCCGATGGTGGTCCACACCCTGCTGAAACACCCGGCCGATGCGCCGCACGCGCGGCGCTTCCACACCGAGCGGGTGCAGGGCCTGTTCCAGCGCTTCGCGCGCATCGGGCGCGACTTCTATGCGCAGGAGCAGCGCTGGGCCGGTCAACCCTTCTGGGCGGCGCGCCGCGCCTGGCCCGACGCGCAGCCCGCCCATGCTGCCGAAGGCGACGGACCACCGCGCATCGAACAACGGCCGGTGGTGGACCGCGACCGCATCCGCCTGGCCGAGGCGCTGGTCACGGCCGACCAGCCGCTGGGCATCTGGCACGTGGACGGGGTCGAGGTGGCGCCGCTGTGGCGCGCCGCCCAGTCCGCGCCGGGGCGAGAGGTGGAGGCGCTGGCGCCGCTGCTGGGCGGATCGTTGGAGAAGGCCCAGTCGGCGCTGCGCTGGCTGCGCGCGCAGGGCGGGCTGTAGCCGCCGGCCAGCGGCCGCTCAGTGCCGCACCGCGGCCTTGAGCGTGGCCGAGGGCAGTTCGCCGAACAGCGACTTGTATTCCGAGGCGAACCGCGAGGGATGCCAGAAGCCCCAGCGCGCCGCGATGTCGGCCAGCGGCGCGCGCTCGTCGGTCTGGCGGCGGATCTCGCGCCGGGCGCCGTTCAGGCGCATGTTGCGCAGGTAGCGCGCCGGGTTGGTGCCCAGTACGTCCTGGAACGAGTACTGCAGCGTGCGGCGCGAGACGCGGATGTGCGCGCACAGGTCGCTCACCGTGATCGGCTCGTCCACATGCTCGCGCATGTAGTCGCGCGCCTTGTTCACCACGTACTGCCGCGTGCAGGCGGTCAGGTCCTTGCTGGTGTTCTCCGTCGGCCCGCACAGACCCAACACGGTGCTGTGCAGGCCCTCGGCCAGGCAGCGGCGCAGGGTGTCGTGGCGCAGCATGTCGGGCGAGTGGCGGATGCTCTGCATCAGGCTGGTGAGCACGCCCCCCAGCTCGTCCTGCACACCCTTGCGGATCAGGCCGTTGTCCACACAGGCGCCGGGCGGCGGCAGTTCGCCCACGCGCTGGCAGTAGGCGCCGAAGCGCTCCAGGTCCACCGTCACCGCGGCCAGCGTCACGCGCTGCGGCGTGCGGAAGTGGAACTCCTTGCCGCCGCGCAGGAAGAAGTAGTGGTCGGGGGTGACCGGCGTGCCGCAGAAGCGCCCGTCCTCGCTGGTGTCCAGCAGTGCCGCCAGCGTCATGGTGCCGGCCTGGGGCTGGCCGTACTGCTGCACCACCTGGTTGGTGTCTTCGCGGAAGATCTCGATGCCGTCGAAGCGGTAAGACTCGAAGTGGCCGTCGAAGCTGCCGTGGCTCATCTGCTCGTAGCACTGGCCCCAGTCGGTCAGGCAGGCGGCCTGCTCGTCCGCGTCGTGCGTGTCGCTCACGCGCACGTCCACCGCGTCGGCGCCGGCGCTGCGCGGGGTGGGATGTCCTAGGAACCGGTTCATGGGGCGACTCGCAATTCGTGGGGCGGAATCTGCACGCGGGTGGTGCGCGCCTGTGCTGCGGTGCAAAAAACATGCCGCCGGGCAGGTGCGCAAGCGTTTGCCAAAAGTGGATACGGCGCCATCGGGAATCTCCCTAAAGTGAATCGCACGCCGCCAGAAGGCGGTGACTTTGCGAGGAGAGAACCCCCATGAACTGGACACAGACACTCAGGTCGCTGCTGCCGCTGGGCGCGGCGCTGGCGTGGCTGGCGGCAACGCCGGCCGCGGGCGCCGCCACTGCGCAGGAGATCATCAACAGCAAGTGCGTCACCTGCCACACCAAGGTGGGTGACCAGGTCAACCGCCTGCAGCAGCGCAAGTCGCCCGAGGGCTGGCTGATGACGGTCACGCGCATGCGCACCATGCACAACGCGCCGCTCTCGACCGAGGAGGTGCGCACCGTGGTGAAACACCTGGCCGACACGCAGGGCCTGGCACCATCCGAAACCCAGGGCGCGCGCTTCGCGATGGAGCGGCGCCTGAACACCATCGAGCAGCACAAGACCGAACTGTTCGGCCAGATGTGCGCGCGCTGCCACTCCGGTGCGCGGGTCGAGCTGCAGCGCCGGCCGATGGCCGAGTGGGAGCACCTGGTGCACTTCCACCTGGGCCAGTTCCCGACCACCGAATACCAGGCCGGTGGCCGCGACCGCGACTGGCTGGGCATTGCCCTGAAAGAGATGGTGCCCTACCTCGCCAAGACCTACCCCTACGAGTCCAAGGCCTGGGACGACTGGAAGGCCAAGGCGCCGGTGAGCCCCGTGGGCGCCTGGACGGTGGCCGGCCGCTGGCCCGGCAGGGGCGACTACGCGGGCGTGATGACGGTCGCCGCCGGCAGCGGCACCGACCGCTACACGGTGGGTCTCGACGGCGCCTGGGCCGATGGCAGTCCGCTCAAGGGCAGCGGCACGGCCCTGGTCTACACCGGTTACGAGTGGCGCGCCGACCTCGACGTGGGTGGCGTGAAGATGCGCCAGGTGCTGGCGCTGGACGGCGACCGGGCCAGCGGCCGCATGTACGAGCGTGAGCAGGACGCCAGCGGCGGCGACCTGAACGCGGCCCGGCAGGGCAAGGGTGCGGTGGTGCTGGCGGTGCAGCCGGCCCTCATCCGTGCGGGTGAGACTGCCACGCTGCGCATCGTCGGCACCGGGCTCGATGGCGAGGTGAAGCTGCCCAAGGCCCTGAGCGTGGCCGAGACCGTCTCGCGCGATGCGAACCAGCTGGTGCTCAAGGTCGCGGCGGCGAAGTCGGCGGCCAAAGGCGTGAAGACGCTCCAGGTCGGCGCGGCGAGCAGCCCGCTGGCGGTGTTCGACCGCATCGACTACGTGAAGGTGGCGCCCGAGTACGCGGTGGGCCGCATCGGTGGCAACGGTGGTTCGACGCCGGTGGTGCAGGGCCGCTTCGAGGCCATCGCCCACTCGGTGGGGCGCGACGGCAAGAAGGGCACCAAGGACGACTGGGCCATCGGTCCGGTGCCCGCCAAGTGGTCGGTCGAGCCCTTCAACGAGGTGGCCAAGGAGGACCGCGACGCCGAGTTCGCGGGCCTGATGGACGCCGACACCGGCATCTTCACGCCGGCCGGCGCCGGCCCCAACCCGAAGCGCCGCATGAGCACCAACAACGCCGGCAACCTGAACGCGGTGGCGACGGTGACCGAAGGCAGGAAGACGCTGACCGGCAAGGGCCACTTCATCGTGACCGTGCAGCGCTGGAACAACCCGCCGCTGCCCTGAGCGCACACCACAAGGAGCACAGACATGAGTGACATCCTGAGCCTGCGCGAACACAACCTGCACAAGGTGCGGGTGGGCGAGCGCACCATGATGCTGCACATCCCGACCAATGCGCTGTACGGCATCGACGAGATGACCGACACCGTGCTGGAACGGGTGCGCGCCGAATCCCTCTCGGCCGACCAGCTGGTGCAGCAACTGCGCGGCCGGTTCGACGAGCAGGACCTGCGCGAGACCGTCGGCGAGCTGCTGACGCTGGACCTGCTGAGCGACGGCCGCCTCAAGCCCGCCGCCAAGCCGGTGACCACGCTGGGCCACCTGGCGATCAACACCGTGGTGCTGAACGTCAACACCGGCTGCAACCTCAGCTGCACCTACTGCTACAAGGAAGACCTCGACACGCCCGACAAGGGCCGGCGCATGTCGCTGGAGACCGCGCAGCAGTCGATCGAGCTGATGCTGGCCGAGTCGCCCAACGAGAAGCGCTTCAGCGTGGTCTTCTTCGGCGGTGAGCCGCTGTCCAACCTCAAGCTGATCCGCGCGGTGGTCGACTACTGCGAGGCCCGCTTCGCCCAGCTGGGCAAGCAGGTCGACTTCGTCATGACCACCAACGCCACGCTGCTGACCGACGAGATCGTGGACTGGCTGGACGAGCACCGCTTCGGCCTCTCGATCAGCATGGACGGCCCCGAGGCGATCCACGACCGCAATCGGCGCACCGTCGGCGGCAAGGGCACCTACCGCACGGTGAGCGACAAGGCACGCAAGCTGCTGGCCCGCTACCACGCGCGGCCCGTCGGTGCCCGCGTCACGCTCACGCACGGCACCACCGAGGTCGAGCGCATCTGGGACCACCTGTTCAACGAGCTGGGCTTTGCCGAGGTTGGTTTTGCGCCCGTCACCTCGGGCGACATCGACACCTTCAACCTCTCGGTGGACGAGTTGCACGAGGTCTTCGCCGGCTTCAAGCGGCTCGGTGAGCGGTACCTCAGCGAAGCCCTTCAGGGCCGCACCACCGGCTTTTCCAACCTGCACCAGCTCATCACCGACCTGCACGAAGGTCAGCGCAAGGCGCTGCCCTGCGGCGCGGGGCTGAAGATGCTGGCGGTGGACCACGAAGGCGGCCTCAACCTCTGCCACCGCTTCACCGGCTCCTCGCTGCCGACCTTCGGCGACGTCAAGACCGGCATCGAGAAACAGGCGCTGGGCGAGTTTCTCGACCAGCGGCTGGACCGCTCGGGCACCGGCTGCGAGACCTGCCGCATCCGCAACTTCTGCGCCGGCGGCTGCTACCACGAGAGCTACGCCCGCTACCAGGACCCGATCCACCCGACCTACCACTACTGCGAACTCATGCGCGACTGGGTGGACTTCGGCATCGGCGTCTACAGCGAAATCATGGCCAAGAACCCGTCCTTCATCGACCGCTTCATTTCCCCCCGAAAGGTGCACTGACATGAAACACCTCCAAGCCATCAACCAGAAGGCCCAGCTGCTGGACCAGGCGGCCGAACAGAACCAGGTTGAGGACGTGGTCGCCATGCAGAGCGTGGCCGGCTGCACCGCCACCTTCGACCCCGGCTGGGAGGTCGACGCCTTCGGTGGCGTCGCCTCGCTGTGCCAGCCCATGGAGGCCGACCTCTACGGCTGCGCCGACCCCTGCTGGTGGCCGGCCCAGGTGCCGGACACCATGAACACCTACCCGGACTGGGGCAAGAAAACCGCCAGCACCAAGGACGACTGGCGCAACCTCGGCTCCGTCTTCCCCAACGAGTGACCCGCGACCGGAGAACCCGCATGAACCACACATTCGCTCCCGCGTGGCGCGCCCTCGCGCTGGCCGCTCTCGCACCCGCCGCCGCCCTGGCCGCGCCGCTCAACGCCGACAAGCCCCTGGTCAAGGGCGACGAGTACCTGGTGGTCGGCAACTACCCCGACAACCTGCACGTCGTCGACCTCAAGACCGACAGCCTGTTCAAGACCTGCGCCGTGCCCGGCTCGGTCGGCCCCGCCACCCTGGTCATGTCGCCCGACAAGGCCACGGCCTACCTGGTCACCAACCGCTTCGACGAGGTGCACGGCATCGCGCTCGACAGCTGCAAGCTGGTGTTCCAGGCGAAGATGTCGCAGAAGGCCGACGAGCGTGCCAAGGCGCTGTTTGCGCTCGCGCTGAGCAACGACAGCAAGCAGCTGTACGTCATCCAGACGCCGACCACGCTCCACCCCGACCACTACCGCGTCGGCCAGCCGCGGCTGGCGGTGTACGACGCGCTGGCCGGCGAGGGCGCCAGGCCGCTGCGCACCCTGCCCGCGCCGCGCCAGGTGACGGTGATGGCCACCGGCCACGACGGCTCGCTCTACATGGTCGGGCCCGACATCTACAAGTTCGATCCGCAGACCGGCCAGCACACCGTCGCGATCCCGTCGCGCAACTGGAAGCGACCGCGCTACGCGCCGCCCGACGTGCTCAGCGTCTGGCCGCTGAAGAACGCCGCGGACGACTTCACCATCCTCTACACCACGGCCAGGTTCAAAGGCAAGACCGACGACCCGGCCACGGCCGACTGGATCTACGGCTACTTCAACATCAACCTCAGGACCGGCCAGACCGAGACCCGCGACTTCGCGCCCTTCACCGAGATCTACTTCACCGGCGTGCGCTCGCCCAAGGACCCGAACCTGATGTTCGGCGTGCTCAACCGGCTGGCGAAATACGACATCAAGCAGAAGAAGCTGATCAAGGCGGCGGAGATCCCGCACTCGCACTACACGATCTCGATGAACCGGGACGGCAGCAAGGTGTACCTGGGCGGCACCTGGAACAACCTGGCGGTGTACGACGCGGCCGAGCTCAAGCCGCTGAGCACGCTCGCGCTGCCGGGCGGCGACATGGGGGCGGCCGCGCCGCAGACCTTCACGCGCTGAGTTGGGCGCGCGGTCTCTCGGAACGGGGTGTCCGGTAAGCTTGCCGGCACCTCTTTTTCATTCCCGCGTTCCATGCCCCAGACCCTGCTGCTGGCCCGCCATGGCGAGACCGACCTCAACACCGAAGAGCGCTGGCAGGGCCGCATCGACGCGCCGCTGAACGGTGCCGGCCTGGCGCAGGCGCAGCGCCTGGCCGACCAGCTCCCGTCCGGCATCGGGGTCATCGTGGCCTCGCCCATGCAGCGCGCGCGCCAGACCGCCGAACCCGCCGCAGCCCGCCTGGGCCTGCCCATCGCTTTCGACGCCGACTTCCGTGAGCGCGACTTCGGCGTCTTCGACGGCCTGACCGACGCCGAGGCTGCGGCGCAGTTCCCCGAGCTCGCGGCACGCAACGCCGCCTACCGCTGGGACCTGGAGCCGCCCGGCGCCGAGCCCACGCGCGCCGTGGTCGAGCGCGTGGCGCGCGGCCTGCATCGCCTGCGCGAACGGCACGCGGGCCAGACCGTGCTGCTGGTGTCGCACGGCTTCGTGGTGCGCTGTCTGCGCCACCTGATCGACGGCGTGCCCGAGGCCGAGTTCTTCACGGCCGCCCGCATTCCCAACGGCCACTTCCTGACGCGGACGCTGTGACTCAGATCGAGAGGGGGTCCACGTCCACCGCGAAGCGGATCAGGCCGCGCGCGCCGGGCACGCTGCGGCCGTCCAGCAGCAGCGGTTGCCAGGCCGCAAGGAAGCGCTGCAGCGCCGCGCGCGAGGGGCTTTCCACCAGCAGCTGTGCGCGCTCGACATTGGCCACGCGCTGGATGGTCAGCGGCACGGCCGGGTAGAGCGTCACCTCGTCCCGGTGCGGCAGGCCCTCGGCGGCCCCGGCCGCGGCGTTGAGAAACGCCTGCGCCGCTTCCTGTGTGCGGGCGTCGGCGCGCAGCAGCGCCTGGGCGCCGAAGGGCGGCATGCCCGCGGCCTCGCGCTCGGCCAGCTGCGCGGCGGCGAAGCCGGGGAAGTCGTACTTGCGCAGGGACGCGAACAGCGGGTGTTCCGGGTGCCAGGTCTGCACCCACATCTCGCTCGCGCCGGCCTGCGTCGCGTCGCGCCCGGCCCGGCCCGCGGCCTGCATCAGCAACGCGAACAGCCGCTCGGGCGCGCGGTGGTCGCTCGCAAACAGGGCCGCGTCGGCGTTGATGCTCGCCACCAGGGTGATGCGGCGGAAGTCGTGGCCCTTGGCCACCATCTGCGTGCCCACCAGCACGTCCACCTCGCCGCTGTGCAGCGCGGCCAGCTGCTGCTCCAGACTGCCCTTGAGCCGCGTGGTGTCGGCGTCCATGCGCGCGACCTTGGCCGGCTGCCCGTCGGGCCGCTTCACGCCCGAGAGCAGCCCGGCCAGCTGTTCCTCGATCTGCTCGGTGCCGCGCCCCACCGGTGCGATGTCCAGGTTGCCGCAGTCGGGGCAAGACCGCGGCACGCGCGAGCTGAAGCCGCAGTGGTGGCAGCGCAGCGTGCGGTCGAGCTTGTGGAACACGCGGAAGGTGCTGCAATGCGGGCACTGGCTCTTCCAGGCACAGGCGTCGCACGAGAGCACGGGTGCATAACCGCGGCGGTTGAGCAGCACCAGGCACTGCTCGCCGCGGGCGATGCGCGCCTCCATCGCCGCCAGCAGCGGCGGCGCGATGCTCGCGCCCTTGGGCTGGTGGTTCATGTCCACCAGCCGCAGCCGGGGCAGGGCGCCGCCGCCGATGCGCGCGGGCATCTCCAGCCGTTTGTAGCGGCCCTGGTCGGCGGCGTGCCAGCTCTCCAGCGAGGGCGTGGCCGAGCCCAGGATCACCTGGCAGCGCTGGCCGCGGGCTGCCAGCGCCTCGCTCTCCACCTTGGCGCGGTAGACCGCGAGATCGCGCGCCGAATAACGCGCGCCGTCCTGGCTTTTGTAGCTCGGGTCGTGTTCTTCATCGACCACGATCAGGCGCAGGCCCGGCAGGCTGGCGAACACCGCCATGCGCGTGCCCAGCACGATGCGCGCCTGCCCGCTGTGCGCCGCCAGCCAGCTCGCCAGCCGCTGCGCGGGCGTCATGCCGCTGTGCATGGACACCACCGCGCCCTCGCCGTACAGGGGCGCAAAACGCTCGCGGAAGCGCGCTTCGAGCTGCGGCGTGAGGTTGATCTCCGGCACCATCACCAGCACTTGCGCCGCGGTGTCGGCGGCCAGTGCGTCTTCGGTCGCGCGCAGGTAGACCTCGGTCTTGCCGCTGCCGGTGGCGCCATACAGCAGCACCGGCTCGGTGGCCGTCGGCAGGGCCGTCAGCACCGCCGCCTGCTCCTCGCTCGACGGGGGCGCCGCATTTGCGAGGCCTCCGTTCCCCCCGGCCGGGGCCACCGTCTTCGCACGGCGCTTGAGACGCCGCGCCAGCTGCGCCGCGTCCAGTTCGCGCAGCTGCGGCGGCAGCGCCGCCAGCGCCACCTCGCCCAGGCTGCGCTGGTAGTAGCGCGCCGAAAATGTGACCAACTGTTGCCAGGTGACGCTCAACGGCGGCAGGCCTTCGAGCACCCCGATGACCGATTTGGCCAGCGCCGGGTCCAGTCCCGGGGGAGGTTCGTCCGGCCCGTCCCACACCACGCCCAGTACCTCGCGCGCGCCCAGCGGCACGCGCACCAGCGTTCCCGGCGCGAGCGACAACTCACTTCGGTAACTCAGCGCCGGACCGAGACCGCTGTGGGCCGGGGCCGCAACGACCACGCTGGACCAGGTAGGCATATTTGGCGCTTTTTCCTCAGTTGAACTGTCGAAAAACCGGGTAAGTCATTGATTTGTCATGGCTTCCACAACTGTCCAGACTTTCTGTGGATAACTTTGTTGATAGCTGTGTTTTCGGGCCCGGGAACCCTTGTAAATCAAGGGCTTTCTTAAATTGCCCGGAAAAACGGCAAACCACAAAGTTCAATGAAATCAACAACTTGCAAAACTCACATGAACAGGGTAGGCGGCGATGGTGATGCAATGTACCTTCTGCACCGCAGCAAAGAATTTGTGCATAACCAAGGCCTGTCAAGCGCTGTTTTCCAGAAAAATTTGCGCTGGGTGGCTTGACACGGGGGCGTGGCGGCGCTCCGCTAGGCCCGGCGCGGGTTCCGGGCCGATGGAGTCTTAAGACTGCACGCGCAGGCGCTTCGAGTGCGCATGCACCGCGTCCACCAGCACCTTCACGTGCTCGGGCGGCGTGAACTGGCTGATGCCGTGGCCCAGGTTGAAGATGTGCGTCGGACCCGTGCCCGCGCCTTGGTGCGGCGTGCCGAAACTCTCCAGCACGGCCGCCACTTCGCGCTCGATCGCCTCGGGCGGCGCGAACAGCACGTTCGGGTCGATGTTGCCCTGCAGGGCCTTGCTGTCGCCCACCAGCGCGCGCGCCGCGCCCAGGTTCACCGTCCAGTCCAGGCCCAGGGCCTCGCAGTCCAGGCCCTTCATGTCGGCCAGCCACAGACCGCCGCCCTTGGTGAAGACGATGCGCGGAACGACGGCGCCGGTGGCGTCCGTGCGCTTGAGCTGCGCCAGCACGCGCTTCGTGTAGGCCAGCGAAAACTCCTGGAACTTGCCGTCGGCCAGCACGCCGCCCCAGCTGTCGAACACCATCACCGCCTGCGCGCCGGCATCGATCTGAGCGTTCAGGTAGGCCGCCACCGAATCGGCGTTGATGGCCAGGATGCGGTGCATCAGGTCCGGGCGGCTGTACATCAGGCTCTTGACCGCGCGGTAGTCGTCACTGCCGCCGCCTTCGACCATGTAGCAGGCCAGCGTCCAGGGGCTGCCCGAAAAGCCAATCAGCGGCACCCGGCCGTTGAGCGCCTTGCGGATGCTGGTCACCGCGTCGAACACATAGCGCAGCTGGTTCATGTCGGGCACGGCCAGCGTGGCCACATCGGCCTCGGTGCGGATGTTGCGCGCGAACTTCGGGCCTTCGCCCTGCGCAAACGAGAGGCCCAGACCCATCGCGTCCGGCACGGTGAGGATGTCGGAGAAGAGGATGGCTGCATCCAGCGCATAACGCTCCAGCGGCTGCAGCGTCACCTCGGTGGCGTAGTCCACATTCGTGGCCAGCCCCATGAACGAACCAGCCTTGGCGCGCGTGGCGCAGTATTCGGGCAGGTAGCGCCCGGCCTGGCGCATCAGCCACACCGGCGTGTGGTCGGTGGACTGGCGCAGACAGGCGCGCAGGAAGGTGTCGTTCTGCAGGGGGGCAAAGCTCATGGGGGTGTCCGGTGCGGGGCTTCAGGAGGAAGCCGGGATTATCCCGCGTGGACTTCGCCGCCGCGACCCCATGCCCCGCCCTTGCGGGTGGCCCACAAAACAGATGCCCTGGTCCGGTAGACGTGGACCTTCTCGGTCTGTAGGCTGTAATGCAGCATGAGACATCGTTTCACGGCAGCGGTGGCGGGTATCCGGCGTGTTGCCGCTTGGTACGAAACGTACAGAGCGAATTCCTTCCCATCTCGGGGCGTCCATGAAAATCACTGTGTCCACTACCATCGCAGCCCCTATCTCAGAGGTCTGGCGCCTGTACAACTCGCCAGAAGACATCAAGATGTGGAACTCCGCATCGCCGGACTGGCACACCACCGCGTCGATGGTGGACCTTCGCGTTGGAGGCACGTTCTCGTCGCGCATGGAAGCCAAGGACGGCTCGTTCGGTTTCGACTTTGAAGGTCGGTACACCAGGGTCGAGGAGCACAAGCTCATCGAATACGAGTTCGGTGGCCGGGTCGGCCGAGTCGAGTTCTCGGATGGCCCGGCCGGAGTCACCGTGGAGGTGACATTTGACGCTGAAGAAACGCACTCCGAAGAGCAGCAGCGCGAAGGATGGCAGGCAATCCTGGACAGCTTCGGTCGGCACGTGCTGGCCCGCTGCGGCAAGGGATAGCTGCTGCCGGGCCCGCCGTGTGGCCAGTGTGGAACCCGAATGGCTCGGATCCGCTCGGCCATCTGCGAAGGCACACCCGAATCTTCGGTACATCCGCGCCCACGAAAAGGGCAAAGCCGTGTTCAGAAGCGAGGTTTCTTCATCTTTTTTTTGTGCAGGGACGCCCACTCACAGGAGACACCGATGGCCACCGAAACAAGCGTCAAAGGTCCGGCCTCGTACTTTCCTTCCATCGAGAAGAAGTACGGCCAGCCGATCGAACACTGGTTGAACATCCTCGCGCAGGCGGGCGATCGCAGGCACATGGAGCTGGTCGCACTGCTCAAGACCGACCACGCCATGGGTCACGGGCACGCCAACGCGCTGGTGGCCTGGCACCTGGCCCAGAAAAAGTAGCGCCCGACAACCGCCATGCCTGTTGAAATCGAACGCAAATTCCTCGTCACCGGCACCGCCTGGCGCAGCCCAGAAGGGCAGCGCATCGTTCAGGGTTATCTCAACCGCGACAAGGCGCGCACGGTGCGGGTGCGCATCGCCGGGCCGCGGGCGTTCCTGACCATCAAGGGTGCGACGAGCGGCGCCACCCGCGCCGAGTTCGAGTACCCGGTCCCGCTGGCCGACGCCGAGGCCCTGCTGGGCCTGTGCGACGGGCCGCTGATCGACAAGGTCCGCCACCGGGTGGCCTTTGGCGGCCTGCTGTGGGAAGTGGACGAGTTCCTGGGCGACAACGCGGGGCTGGTGGTGGCCGAGGTGGAGCTGGCGAGCGAGGACCAGGCCGTCGATCTGCCCCCGTGGGTGGGCGAGGAGGTGACGCACGATCACCGCTACTTCAATTCCAATCTGGCCACCCGCCCGTTCAGCCAATGGCGCGATGCGCGCGATGCGGCCGGTGCCCGCGACTGAACGAGACCCAGCCATGCCCATCGAACTGACCAAGGACCAGCGCGCCCAGGCGATCCAGTCCATCGAGCGCTATTTCCGCGAACACATGGACGAACCGATTGGCAACATCGCCGCGGGCGGCCTGCTGGGCTTTTTCCTCGAAGAGATCGGCCCGGCGGTCTACAACCAGGCGGTGGCCGACGTGCAGGAGCGGCTGCAGCAGCGGGTGTCCGAACTGGACCTGGAGGTCCACGAGGACGAGTTCGCCTACTGGCGCAAGTACGAGCGCGGCGCTCGCGGAAGAAAGTAGCCTGCGGCCCGCTACAGGCCTTGCAGGGTCGAGCGGACCTCGGCCACGCTCAATATCTCGGTCAGCACCACCGGCGGCTGGCCGTTCTTGTAGATCGCGTACACCGGCACGCCGTTGCGGCCGAGCTGCGCCAGCGCCGCGGTCACGGCCGGGTCGCGGCGTGTCCAGTCGGCGCGCAGCAAGGCGA
Source organism: Hydrogenophaga pseudoflava (assembly GCF_031020795.1). Lineage (GTDB taxonomy): Bacteria > Pseudomonadota > Gammaproteobacteria > Burkholderiales > Burkholderiaceae_C > Hydrogenophaga > Hydrogenophaga pseudoflava_A. Next base: position 1,120,716 of record NZ_JAVHJP010000001.1, on the reverse strand, counting down.
CTCGTTTTGCCGCCATCTCCTGCAGCAGGCCTTCGTCGGCCAGGGCGTTGCGCTTGTTGAACTGGCAGGTGACGCACCAGGCGGCGGTGAAGTCGACAAAGACCGGGCGGCCTTCGGCCTGCAGTGCCGCCAGTTTGTCGGGGCTCCAGGGTTGCCAGCTCACGCCCTGCACGGCCGTTTCCGATGCCATGGCCGTGCCGCTGTCCTGCAGCCGTGTCACGTTCGGCCCGACCGCCACACCCAGCCAGACCAGGGCCGCCGCCGACAGTCCGCCCAGCACCAGACGCCCCTTGCCTGAGAGGCCAAGCGACCAGGCCAGCAGCGCCATCGCCAGCAGCAGCAGCAGCAGAGCGGCGGCGCCGTCGATGCCGCTCTGCTGCCCCAGCACCCAGAGCAGCCAGACCACGGTGGCAAACATCGGGAAGGCCATGAACTGGCGGAAGCGTGCCATCCAGGCACCGGGCCGCGGCAGCGCACGCGCGATGGCGGGCCACCAGCTGGCGGCCAGGTAGGGCAGGGCCATGCCCAGGCCGAGCACGCCGAACACCGCCAGCGCCTGGGCGGCGGGCAGCGTGGCGGCCAGGCCGAGCGAGGCGCCCATGAACGGCGCGGTGCAGGGCGAGGCGACAGCGACCGCAAGCACGCCGGTCAGGAAGGCGTCGGCGGTCGGGTTCCTGGCCTGCAGGCTGGCCAGACCGGACGGCAGCACATGGCCGAACTCGAACAGGCCGGCCAGGTTCAGGCCGATCAGCGTGAACAGCACCGCCAGCCCCGCGACCACGGCCGGGCTCTGCAGCTGGAAGCCCCAGCCCAGCTGCTCGCCGGCGGCGCGCAGCGCCAGCAGCAGGCCGCCCAGCGCCAGGAAGGACAGCACGACACCGGCGGTGTAGGCCAGGCCCGAACGGCGGTGCGCGGCGCGGTCGTCGGCATGTTTCGCAAACGCCAGCACCTTGATCGCCAGCACCGGGAACACGCAGGGCATGAGGTTGAGGATCAGGCCGCCGATCAGCGCGCCCAGCAGCGCGGCGCCCAGCGCCAGCGAGGAAGCGCCGGCCGCCGGGGCGGCGGCGGCGCGCGCGGCGTTGGCATCCAGCGCGGCCTGCAGCGCGGGCGAGACGCCGGCCGCCGGCAGGGCCGCCACCGGTGGCCAGGCGCCCTGCACCGGCACCGTCATGCGCACGCCGGGCAGGCCCGGGCCTTCGCCGGGTGCATCGGCCTGCGCCACCACCAGCGCCATTTCGGCCGGGCTGTCGCCGCGCTGGGCGGAGAGCGGCAGTTTCGCGGTCCAGCGCGCGCCGTCCCAGGCCTGGGTCCAGGGCGCGCCGGGGTCGATCAGGCCGGCAGGCTCGGGGTAGAACTCCAGCTTCCGGCCCTTCCAGGCGGCCGGCAGGGCGTCGAGCGAGACGTTCAGGAACCCGGCCTCGGGCGTCAGCGCGCTGGCGGCAGGCGGCTGGTCCTTGGGTGCGGCCTGGAAGGCGGCGTCGAAGGCGGCGCCGTTCAGGCCGGTCGAGCCCATGGCCGGGATGCGCAGCGAGAACTGGCCTTCTTCCGGGATGCACTCCTTGCGGCAGACCAGCCAGGACGCCTGCAGCTTCACCTCCAGCTGCTGGCCCTGGAATTCGGGTGAGACGGTCAGCGGCACCGGCAGCAGCACCGTGCCGTTGTAGCCGTAGTTGGCCAGCGGCCCGATGGGGAACTTGCGAGGCGTCGGCCAGGCGATTTCGCCCGCAGTGACGCCGGGCGGCAGGTTCCACCGCAGATCGGTCGGCAGGCCGGAGTCTCCCGAATTCTTCCAGTAGGTGTGCCACTCGGGCGCATGGGTGAGTTGCAGGCCGACCCAGACCTTCGCGCCGGGCGTGGCGCCTTCGGGTGCGTGGGCCATCAGCTCGGCGCGCACCTGGTCGGTCTTCACCACGGTGGCGTCGCCGCCGAGCAGGCCCTGGGCAGAGGCGGCCAAGGGCAGCAGCAGCGCCAGAGCCCCCGCGGCGATCAGCGGACGAAGGACGGCGGGGCGGGCGGGCGGAAGCGGCATGGCAACGGGCGGCGAAAAACTGGGGCGGTGCATGAATATAAGTGACCACTATCGAATCGCGGTCCGGGGCCGGTGCCCCTGGTTTCATGGAGGCGATTGTCCGCCGTGGGTTCCCAGCGCGGCGCCGATTGGGTACAACCCGCCCAGGGCTTCGTGAAGGGAGACGCCATGGGATCGATGCTGGAGCGGGCACTGCAGGGCTGGGCCGAGCGGGTGCGGCGCGAGGCCAACGTGCCGGTGCGCCTGCGCTGGGGGGCGGACGGGGCGTCGACGCTCGCGCTGGGCGAGGCGCCGACGGTCGAGATCCGGGTGCACGGGGCGGCGGCCTGGCCGCTGCTGATCGAACCCGGGCTCGACACACTGGGCCAGGCCTACGTCGAGGGGCTCGTCGATGTGGACGGGCGGCTGCCGGACATCATCGGCGTGGCCCACGGGCTCGCCGCCAGCGCCCAGCCCAGCAGCGGGCTGCTCGGTCGCATCCGCCGCCGCTTCGGCCACACGCGCGAGAGCGACAGCGAGGCGATCCAGTACCACTACGACGTGTCCAACGACTTCTACCGCCCCTGGCTGGGCGAGGGCATGGTCTATTCGTGTGCCTATTTCGAACAGGGCGACGAGACGCTGGACCAGGCGCAGCAGCAGAAGATCGACCACATCCTGCGCAAGATCCGGCTGGCGCCGGGCCAGCGCCTGCTGGACATCGGCTGCGGCTGGGGCGCCCTGGTGCTGCGCGCGGCGCAGCAGTTCGGCGCGCGCTGCGTCGGCGTGACGCTGTCGCAGAACCAGTTCGACCTGGCCTCCGAGCGGGTGCGCGCCGCCGGGCTGCAGGACCGGGTCGAGATCCGGCTGCAGGACTACCGCGACGTGGCCGACGGTCCGTTCGACCGCATCACCAGCGTGGGCATGTTCGAGCACGTGGGGCTGGACCACCTGGCGGCGTACTTCGCCCGCATCCGCGAACTGCTGCAGCCCGACGGCTGGGCCATGAACCACGGCATCACCAGCACCGACGCGCGCGACGGCGAGACGCGCCACGGCGGCGGCCAGTTCATCCACCGCTACGTGTTTCCGCGCGGTGAGCTGCCGCACATCGGCACCGTGCTGCGCACGCTGCAGGAGGGCGGGCTGGAGGCGCTGGACGTGGAGAACCTGCGCCGCCATTACCAGCGCACCACCCAGCTGTGGAGCGAGGCCTTCGAGGCCCGCGCAGCGCAGATCCGGCCGCTGGTGGACGAGACGCGCTGGCGCATCTGGCGCATCTACCTGGCCGGTTGCGCCTGGGCCTTCGAGCACGACGAGGTGGCGCTCTACCAGGTGCTGTGCCGGCCGGCGGGCCAGTCGGCACAGGGCCTGCCCTGGTCGCGGCGCTGGATGTACCCGTGAAACGGCCGGGCCTACACTCCGGCACATGAACGCCCCGATCCGCCACTGGTCCGACCTGTCCACCGCCGACTTCGCCGCGCTGAACCGAGATCGCGCCATCGCGGTGCTGCCGGTGGCCGCGACCGAGCAGCACGGTCCGCACCTGCCGCTGTCGGTGGACACGGACATCGTGGGCGGCGTGGTGGCGGCGGCGCTGCCCCACCTGCCGGCCGACCTGCCGGCGCTGTTCCTGCCGGCGCAGGCCATCGGCTTCTCGCCCGAACACACGCGCTTCGCCGGCACGCTCACGCTGAAGGCCGAGACCCTGGTGCGGATCTGGACCGAAATTGGCGAGGCCGTGGCGGCCAGCGGCGTGAAAAAGCTGGTGCTGCTCAACAGCCACGGCGGCCAGGTGGGCGCGCTGGACCTGGTGGCGCGCGACCTGCGGGCGCGGCTCGGGATGCTGGTCTACAGCATCAGCTGGTTCAACCTGCCGCTGCGCGATGCGGCCGGGAACGACGTGAACGCGCTGTTCAGCGCCGACGAACACCGCTTCGGCATCCACGCCGGCGAGATCGAGACCTCGATGATGCTGGCGCTGCGGCCGGAGCGCGTGCGCATGGACAAGGCCGAGTACTTCCGTTCGAGTTCGCAGGACCGCGCCGAACGTTTTGCCACGCTGGGCAATGGCAAGAGCGCCAAGCTGGGCTGGATGATGCAGGACTACAACCCGCAGGGCGCGGTGGGCCACGCCGCAGCGGCCACGGCCGAAAAGGGCCGCGTGCTGCTGGACGCGGCCGGCCGGGCGCTGGCCCAGGCGCTGGTGGAAATCGACCGGCTGCCGCCCGACACCCTGCGCGAGCAGACCGCGTTCAATTGAGCCCCCACGCTCCGCCGCTGTGCGGGTCGCTGCCCCCCGAGTGGGCTGGGCCTGCCTTGGGGCGGCCCGGCGGCAGTCCCGGCTGATCAGGCGTAGGTCACCCAATCCCGATGTGCAGCGCTGTCCAGGTGCGGCAGCGTGTTGTAGGTCAGCAGGTGGTGGCGCTTGGGGTTGAACTGGAACTCGGTCACCGCGCTGTTGCGGATGCGCATGTTCAGGTCGATGGTGGCGTCCGGGCTCAGGCCCAGCACATGGCCCACCGCGGTCGCAATCGGCCCGCCGCTGGAGACCAGCAGCACGTTCTGGCCCGCGTGGTGCGCACGCACGTGCTCCAGCGCGCTGGTCACGCCGTGCACGAAGTCGGTGTAGGCGGGCATGCCCTCGGGGCTGATGGTGCCGGCCATCCATTGCCGCAGGCCGTCGCGCAGCAGCCGGAAATGCGCCTTGTAGCCCTCGGGGCTGTGCGGATCGCCCAGCGCATCCTCCTGCCCGCGCGGCAGGATGGCGCGGATCACCGCCCCGCTGTCGTATTCGTTGAGTCCCGGCCATTCCAGCGGCGACAGCTCCAGCCCGGCACCGCGCGCGATGCCGGCCCAGGTCTGGGCGTGGCGGCGCAGCGTGCCGGTGAGGGCGGCGTCGAAGCGCAGCCCGCGTTCGGCCCAGTGCCGGCCCAGGCGCTCGCTCTGGCGCTGACCCAGCTCGCTGAGCTGGTCGTAGTCGGCGGCCCCGAACGAGGCCTGGCCGTGACGGACAAGGTAGAGGATTCCCATGGGGCGGGATTCTGTTCGCTGGGCCCGCGCCGACTTTGTCCCGGCAGCGACTGCAGGTCGCGCAGGCGCCACGCCATTCGGTGCAATCCGGAAATAGCGGCCTTTTTTGCTCGTTTTGACACGACCTTCGCGGCCCCGGCCGTGCTTCAATGAAGCGCATGTCTTTCCCGACAATGGCCCATGCTGCCTGACATGACCACGCTTCTGCTCGTGCGGCTGGGGCTGGACGTGCTCATCGCCGTCGCCTTCTGGTGGCAGATGCGGCGCTATCCCGCCATTGGCGGCCCGGGCTGGTGGTCGCTGAGCGGGGTGCTGAGCATCGCGGGGTCGGTTGTCCTGCTGTGGCGCCTGTCCAGCGAGGGGCCGCTGCTGGCCGGATTGGCCCTCGTGCTGCTGTTCGGCTCCCACGCCTGCGGCTGGCTGGGGCTGCGCCGCTACCTGCAGCTGCCGCTGCCCTGGCGGGTGCTGAGCGGCATGCTGGTCACGCTGGTGAGCCTGCTGGTGGTGCTGGCCGCCGTGGGGCCCAGCGCGCTGCATGTGCAGCTCGTGTACCTGCTGGTGATGGGCGCGATGGCGCTGTGCGTGCTGCACGACCTGCTGGGCCTTCGTTCGCAGCGCAGCCAGCCCGAGTACCGCGTGCTGGCGGCCTTGACGGCGAGCGAACTGCTGGCGCTGACGGCCCTGAGCGCGTGGCTGCTGGGGGGCGGCCAGGCGCTGGACACCGTCGCCGCCCGGTTCATGCTGTTTTTCCTGCTGTCCAAGTTCCTGCGGGTTCTCGTGTTCAGTACCCTGGTGTCGCTGCGCCTGCGCCAGGAGGTGGAACAGACCCGGCAGGGCATGGCCGAGCGGGAGGCCGAGTCCCGGGCGCTGGTGGACAACCTGGGCGCCGGGGTACTCGTGCTCGGCCCCGACCGGTCCGTGGCCCGGATCAACGCCGCCGCCCAGCGTTTCCTGGCCTGGCCGGAGGGCGGGCGGCCGCCTGCGACCGGTGCGTGGCCCCTGCTCGCTCCCGACGGACAGCGCCTGCCCCGGCACGAAATGCCGTTCGAGCGCGTGTTGGCCACCGGGCAGCCGGTGTCCGATGTGGTGGTGGGCATCCACATCGCCGGCGAGATCCGCTGGGCGCTGTGCAACGCCTACCCCGAGAACGACGCGTTGGGCGGCTTGCGCCATGTGGTCTTCACCTTCGTCGACATCACGGCGCTGCGCCAGATGCAGCAGCAGCAGCGCGCGCTGGAGCAGCAGCTGGCGCAGTCGCAGAAGATGGAGGCGCTGGGCACGCTGGCCGGCGGCGTGGCGCACGATTTCAACAACATCCTGGCCGCGATCCTGGGCAACGCCGACCTGGCGCGCCAGGACCTTCCGCCGGGCGCACCGGCGCGCCAGAGCCTGCACGAGATCAGCAGCGCGGCGCGGCGCGGGCGCGAACTGGTGCGCCAGATTCTGGCCTTCAGTCGCCAGCAGCCGCTGGCGCGCACACCGGTCTGTCCCGATGCCATCGTCACCGAAACCTGCAGCCTGCTGCGCACCGCCATCGCACCCAACGTCCAGCTGGTCAAGGAGGTGGCGCCGAATGGCCTCGCCATCCTGGCCGACCCGACCCGTCTCGGGCAGGTCCTGCTCAACCTGGGGACCAACGCCGTGCACGCGCTGCAGGGGCGGCCCGGCCGGATCGCCTACCGCATCGACACCGTGGACCTGGACGACCCCGGGCTGCCGCCTGCGCTGGTGGAGGCCGGCCGGCGCAGCGGCCTGGGCGCAGTGCGCATCGCGGTGAACGACGATGGCTGCGGCATGGACGACGCCACTCGGGCGCGCATCTTCGAGCCCTTCTTCACCACCAAGGGGGTCGGGCAGGGCACGGGCCTGGGCCTGCCGATGGTGCTGGGCATCGTCGAGGCCCATGGCGGCGCGATCACGGTCGACAGCCGGCTCGGCGAAGGCACCACCTTCACCCTGTATTTCCCGGCCACCGCCGACAAGCCTCCGGCACTTGAACCGGAGGTGGTCTTCGTGGATAACGGCACAATGGCCCCCATACAAAGCGGCGGGCCGCCCCCGACCGCTACTTTTTCAGTGGAGTCCCCAGCCATGTCCGACGAGCCGAGCGCCGCCCCCGCCCACATCCTGTACCTGGACGACGACGACACCCTGGTGTTCCTGGTGCGCCGGTTGCTGGAGCGCCGGGGTTACAGGGTCACGGCGGTCTGCGACCAGCAGGAGGCGATCGACGCGGTGCGCGCCCAGCCGCAGGGCTTCCAGCTGCTGATGACGGACTACAACATGCCCGGCATGTCGGGCATCGACGTGGCGCGCGAGGTGCTGGCGATCAACCCGGCACTGCCCGTGGCCGTGGCCTCGGGTTACATCAGCGACGAGCTGCAGTCGGAGGCCCAGGCGGCGGGCGTGACCGAGGTGGTGTTCAAGACGGATGCGGTCGAGGCGTTCTGCGAGGTCGTCGCGCGGTTGGTGTCCCCAAAAAACTGATCGATTCAGACACTCGCGCCGGCCAGGACCTTGGCAAAGGTGGCGCTGTCCACGTTGCCGCCGCTGAGGCTGAGGCCCACGGCCAGGCCGCCCAGCGTTTCTTTTTCCTGCATCGCGGCTGCGAACGCGGCGGCGCCCGCGCCTTCGGCCACGTTGTGGGTGTCCGCGAAGAGGGCGCGCATGGCCTGCGCCACGTCCTCGTCGGTGACCTTCACGATGTGGTCCAGCGCCGGCGCGAGGATGGCCAGCGCCTCGGCGTCGGCGACGCGGCAGGCCATGCCGTCGGCCAGCGCGGTGGTGACCGGCGCTTCCACCACCCGGCCCGCGGCGATCGAATCGGCGTAGGTCGTGGCGTGGGCGCTGACCACGCCGACGATGCGTGCGCGGTGACCCAGGGCCTGTTTTGCGGCGATGGCCGAACACGCGCCCGAACCCTGGCCGATGGGCACGTAGACCACGTCCAGCTGAGGTATTGCGCGCAGGAATTCCCACCAGTAGGTGCTCACGCCGCGCAGCAGGTCTTTGTGGAAGCTGGGCACCATGTGGGCGCCACGCTCGGCCGCCAGCCGCATCGCGTGCTCGCGGCTCTCCTGAAAGTCGTCGCCATGTTCGATCAGGTCGACGCCGAGCGCGCGCATGGCGGCGTTCTTCTCCACCGAGTTGCCGCGCGGCACGACGATGGTGCAGCGCACGCCGTGTTCCCGCGCCGCCCAGCCGATGCTCTGGCCGTGGTTGCCGCGCGTGGCGCTGATCACCTCGCGCGGCAGTTCGCCGCGCTGCCTGAGCTGCTCGAAATAGGTCAGGCCGCCGCGGATCTTGAACGCGCCGACGGGCGTGTGGTTCTCGTGCTTGAGCCAGCAGTCGGTGCCCAGCCGTTCGCTCAGCAAGCCCCAGCGGTACTGGGGTGTGGGCGGGAAGCTGCGGTAGACCACCTGGGCGGCGGCCTCGATGTCGGCGAGGGTGGGCAGGTGCATCACAGCTGCACCGTCCCGTCGATGCAGGTGACGCTGGCACCGCCGACCCAGATCGTGTCGTCCGTCGCGCGCTCGATGTGCACGCGGCCCTCGCGCGCCAGGGCCGTGCCCTGGGCGGCCACGTAGCGTTCGGGTGCCAGGCCGGCACCGATCAGCCATTGCGCCAGCGCGGCGTTCAGGCTGCCGGTCACCGGGTCTTCGGCCATGCCGTTGTTGCCAGGGAAGAAGGCGCGCACCTCGAACTGCGTGTCGCCCGCGTCCTGCGGGCCGACCACGCCCACCTTGCCGCGTGGGCCCACCACGCCGATGTCCAGCCCCGCCAGCACGGTGGCGTCGGGACGCAGCGCCAGCACCTGTTCGGCGCTGCGCAGCATCACGCCGCGCCAGTTGGGGCCGTTGTCGCACCAGGCGTGGGCGGTGATGTCGGCGCGCGCCACGCCCAGACCGCGGGCGATGAGTTGCACGTCGGCTTCGTCCAGGGGACCGCTCTTGATGAGGGGCGGCGCAGCGAACGCGAGGCGCTCGCCGTCGCGTTGGATCCTTACCAGCCCCACCCCGCATTCCTGCACCACGTATTCCCCCCGCGGCACGCCACCCGCCTCCAGCCAGGCGTGGCAGCTGCCCAGCGTGGGGTGGCCGGCGAACGGCAGCTCGCGGCCCGGGCAGAAGATGCGCACGCGGTAGTCGGCACCGGCGGCGGCGCCCTCGGGCGTGGGCGGCAGCAGGAAGGTGCACTCCGACAGGTTGGTCCAGTTCGTGAAGTGCTGCATCGCCTCGGTCGACAGGCCGCTGCCGTCGAGCACCACCGCCAGCGGGTTGCCGCGGTAGGGGGTGGTGGTGAACACGTCGACCTGTTTGAACGGGCGTTGCTGCATGAAGGTTCTCCGTGAGGTCAGGACAGGGGCAGGTCCAGCACGCCGCGGCTGGCGGGCATGGCCAGCCACTGTGCGTACCAGCGCTCCAGATGCGGCCAGGCCGGGCGCGGCAACGGCAGGCCCCACCAGCGGTGCACCTCGCAGGCGATCGGGATGTCGGCCATGGTCAGCGCGTCGCCGGCCATGAAGGGCTGGCGTGCGAGGTGTTCGTCCAGCTGGGCGAACAGCGCTTCGGTGGCCGCCACCGAAGCGGCGACGACGGCCGGGTCGCGCTGCGCCTCGGGTGTGCGGATCAGCTGCTTGAAGCCGGGGCTGCCGGCCGGGTTGAGCGTGGTCTGCTGCCAGTCCATCCAGCGCTCGGCGTCGGCGCGGCGCTGAAGGTCTTGCGGATAAAGCAGCGATCCCTCACGTGCGCAGAGATACCGAACGATGGCGTTCGACTCCCACAGCGTGAAGTCGCCGTCTTCGAGCAGCGGCACCAGGCCGTTGGGGTTCTTGGCGCGGTAGTCGGGCGTGTTCACCACGCCGTAGGACAGGCCGGCGTCGATGCGCTCGAATTCGAGTCCCAGCACCTGCGCGCACAGCACCACCTTGCGCACGTTGATCGAACTGATGCGGCCCCAGACGCGCAGCATGATCTCAACCCTTGATGGCGTCGCGGATGGCGTCCGCCAGCGCGCGGATGCCGATGCGGATCTGTTCTTCGCTCGCGGTCACGAACGACAGGCGCAGCGTGCGCGGGTCGCCGTGGTCGGCGTAGAACGCCGCGCCGGGCACGAAGGCCACGCCCTTGTCCACCGCCTGGGGCAGCAGCTCGACGGCGTTGACACCCTCGGGCAGGCGCGCCCACAGGAACATGCCGCCCACGGGCGAGTTCCACTGCACGTCCAGGTCGGCCATTTCCGTCTTCAGCGCCGCCAGCATCACCTCGCACTGGTGTTTGTAGAGCGCGCGGATGGTGGGCACGTGGCGGTCGATGAAGCCGTCCTTGAGCACCTCGGCCACCATGCGCTGGTTGAAGCTGGGGCTGTGCAGGTCGGCCGCCTGCTTGGCCTGCAGCAGTTTGGGCATGATGGCCTTGGGGGCGACCACGTAGCCCAGGCGCAGGCCGGGCGCCAGCACCTTGGAGAACGAACCCAGGTAGATGCAACCTTCGGGACGGCGCGCGGTCAGCGGCGGGGGCGGCGGCTGGTCGAACCACAGGTCGCCGTAGGGGTTGTCTTCCACGATGGGCAGACCCGCGGCCTGGGCTGCGTCCACCAGGGCCTGGCGGCGCGCCTCGCTCATGGTGCGACCGGTGGGGTTCTGGAAGTTGGGCAGCACGTACAGGAAGCGCGCGCCCGGCGCTTTCTGCTTCAGGTCGCCGACGTCGATGCCCTCGTCGTCGCTGTCCACGCTGACGATCTTGGGCTCCATCGGCGTGAAGGCCTGCAGCGCGCCCAGGTAGGTGGGTGTCTCCACCAGCACCGTGCTGCCTTCGTCGATCAGCACCTTGGCCACCAGGTCCAGGCCCTGCTGGCTGCCGGTGGTGATCAGCACCTGGTCGGGGCTGACGTCCCAGGGCAGCTGCTTCGCGATCCACTCGCGCAGGGCCGGCAGGCCCTCGCTGGCGGCGTACTGCAGCGCGGCGGCGCCATCGGTCCTGAGCACGGCGGCACAGGCGGCGGCAAAGGCGTCGACCGGGAAGGTCTTGGGCGAAGGGAGACCCCCGGCAAAGCTGATGATGCCGGGCTTCTCTGTGACCTTGAGGATCTCGCGGATCACCGAAGGGTTCATCTTGTGGGCGCGTTGCGCGAGCGTCCAGGTGGTGGTGGTGGTCAAGGCAGTCTCCTCAATCAGGACTTGGCGGGGGATGGGGTGGGGGCGGCCATGCGCCGGCCCATGAACACGGTGGCGACCACGGCGAGGGCAAAGCCCAGCGTGATCGCGTCCAGCGATTCTCCCAGCAGTGGCACGGCGGCCAGGATGCTGACGAAGGGTTGCAGCAGCTGGGTCTGGCTCACGCGCAGTGCGCCGCCCAGGGCCAGGCCGCGGAACCAGGCGAAGAAGCCGGCCCACATGGAAAACACGCCCACGTAGCCCAGCGCCAGCCAGGCGGACAGCGCAATCGGCTGCTCGGGCCAGGTCAGCAGCGCGCCGGGCACCGACAGTGGCAGGGCCAACACGCAGACCCAGCTGATCACGCGCTCGGCGCCCAGCGAAGGCGTTGCCTTGGCGCCGCCCACATAGCCCAGCGCCGCGGCCAGCACCGCACCGACCAGCAGCGCGTCGGCCCATGTGAGGCCGAAACCATGGCCCACCTGCGCCGCGCGGATCAGGCTGTAGGCCACCACCAGCGCGCTGCCCAGCACCGCAAACAGCCAGAAGCCCAGGCGCGCGCGCTGGTGCATCAGCCAGGCGGCGACCGCGGCGGTGGCCAGCGGCAGCAGGGCGGTGATGACGGCGGCGTGGCTGGCCGTGACGTGGCGCAGCGCCCAGCCGAGCAGCAACGGGTAGCCGATGGCGTTGCCCGCCAGCGAGAGCAGCAGCGGCCCGCGTTCGGCCGCCGTCGGCAGGCGCGAGCGCGTGGCCAGCAGGTAGGCCGCCGACAGGCCGCCGGCCAGTGCGGCGCGGGCCCAGGTCACGAACCAGGGTGAGAGCTGCGGTGCGTCGGCGGTGCCGGTGGCCAGGCGCGTCATCGGCAGCGTGAGCGCGAACACGACGACGCCGACCAGGCCCAGCCAGAGGCCGAGGGTGGTGTCGCTCATGCGCGTGGAGGGCAGTGTGGTGCTGTGGCTCATGAGGCACTCCCGAACGAGAGGCCCGCGCCCCCCAACAGCATCCATGCCGAGGTCAGCACCAGGGCCAGCGCCATCAGCCGGTTGAACATCAGCAGGCGCGCGCCCGTGGGCTGGCCGTCCACCACCGGTCCGGCCAGCCAGTGGCGCAGCAGGGAGCCGACCAGCGCGTAGCTGAGGTTGCTGACGAAGGCGAAGGCCAGCAGCACCGGCAGCACGGCCACAAAGCGCTGCTGCGCGTCGGCCTGGCCGGCGATCCAGCCTGCGACGATGGACAGCGCCAGCATCCAGGCCTTGATGTTGAGGAACTGCAGGCCCACGCCCTGCCAGAAGCCCACGTTCAGCCGTGCGCTGTCCACCGAACTGAGCGAGCGGCTGCCCCAGAGCCGCCGCGCCAGCCACAGCAGGTAGACCGTGCCGCCCAGCAGGATGGCCCAGCGCAGCGCCGGCACGGCCACCACCAGCGACCCCACGCCCGCGGCGCACAGCGTGAACAGCAGGCCCCAGCCCACCGGCACCGCGGCGATGAAGCGCAGCGCGCGCGGCAGCCCGCCGTTGGCCGCCAGCGCGGTGGACAGCGTGGTGTTGGGTCCGGGCGTGAAACTGGTGGCCGTGGCCAGCACCAGCAGGGCGCTGAACTCGCCGGCGGTCATGGCTTCACCGTGGGGGCTTGTGGGGACATGCGATGCACTTTATCCTTGCGGGCCATACACAAACCATACAGATGGCCGGGTCACGGAATGAATCTGTGTGGTTCATGAGGGCCATACACCGCATGTTCCATAGCAAGGATTCCAGAGACACCGCGCCGGACACTGCCGTGGTCGCATCACTCACGCGAACCGCTGCGCAGACCCTCACCGAACAGCTGGCCGAGCGATTTGCCGCCCGCATCCGTGACCGCCTGCTGGCGCCCGGCGCGCGCTTGCCCAGCGTGCGCCAGTGCGCGGCCCAGCATGGCCTGAATCCGTCCACCGTGGTGGCGGCCTACGACCTGCTGCTGGCCCAGGGACTGGTGGAGGCGCGGCCGCACCGGGGCTTCTTCGTGCGCGAGCGGGCGCCCTTGCGCGACGCCGGCGGCGCGGCACCGGTGGCGCCGGCCACCCCGCGGATGGCGGCGCCGCTGTCGGCCGCCACGCTGATCCGCGGCATGTTCCACCCCGGCGGCAGCTTGCCGCAGCCCGGCATGGGCGTGCTGCCGCCCGAATGGCTCGAATCGACCTTCATGCCCGCCGCGGTGCGCAAGGTCAGCGGCCAGAAGGCGCTGGCCGAAAGCTCGCTGCGCTACGGCGAGCCCATGGGCGATGGCCACCTGCGCCGCGTGCTGGCCGCGCGGCTGCAGGGCCTGGGCCTGCCAGCGGATCCGGCGCAGATCATCACCACCGTGGGCGCCACCCACGCGCTGGACATCGTCAGCCGCACCCTGCTCAAGCCGGGCGATGCCGTGATGGTGGAGGAACCGGGCTGGGCGGTGGAGTTCGCCCGGCTCGACGCGCTGGGCATGCGCATCCTGCCGGTGCCGCGCGGCCCGGCCGGGCCGGACCTGGCGGTGATGGCGCGCTACTGCGAGGCCCACGCGCCCAAGCTCTTCGTCAGCGTGAGCGTGCTGCACAACCCCACGGGTTACTGCCTCTCGCCCGCCAGTGCGCACCGCGTGCTGCAGCTGGCCCAGCAGCACGACTTCCACATCGTCGAGGACGATACCTACAGCCACATCGCACCCGAACACGCCACCCGTATGAGCGTGCTCGACGGCCTGCGGCGCACCATCTATGTCAGCGGTTTCGCCAAGATCCTGGCGCCCAACTGGCGCGTGGGCTACCTGGTGGCGCCGCCCGAGCTGACCGAGCGCCTGCTGGACACCAAGCTGCTGGCCACGCTGACCACGCCCAGCCTGCTGGAGCGCGCGCTGGCGCACTGCATCGAGAGCGGCCAGCTGCGTCGCCACGCCGAGCGCATCCGCACCCGGCTGGACGCCGCGCGCACCCGAAGCGTGAAGCTGGCACAGGCGTCGGGCTGCCGCTTCGTGGCCGAGCCCTCTGGCCTGTTCGGCTGGGTCGACACCGGCGTGGACACCGAGGCGCTGGCGCAGCGCATGCTGGACGAGGACTACCTGATCGCGCCCGGCGCGCTGTTCCACGCGGCGCGCGCGCCCAGCACGCTGATGCGCATCAACTTCGCGACCACGCAGGACGCGGCGTTCTGGAAGGTGTTCAGGCGCCTGGTGGCGAGCTGAGCAGCGCCGCGAGGGCCTTGTCCAGCGCCTGGGCCTCGGCCTGCATCAGTGGCAGGGCGCGCTCGAACAGGTGCCAGTCGCGGGCCAGTGCCGCCAGCTCCAGGCCCTTGGCCAGCCGCGCACCTCGCTCGGCCGTCATACTGCCCAGTGAACCCTTGAGGCCGTGGGCGTGGGCCACCGCCCGGTCGGCATCCTGCGTCTGCAGCGCCCCGTCCAGTTGCCGCAGTCGCTGGGACAGGTCGGTTCGCATGGCCTGGGCCAGCTGGCGCAGGGTCTCTTCGTCACCATCCAGCCTGCGGCGCAGCTTGGCCACGTCCAGCGCACCGGCCGCCGAAGGTGTGTGCGGTTCCGGTGCAGGTTCGTCGCGCGGAGCGACCGGCGGCACCGGTTGGCCCGGGACACGCAGCGCCTCGTCCAAGGCTCGCATCAGCGCCTTCGGACCCACAGGTTTGGGGGTGTACCCGTCCATGCCCGCCGCGAGGCAGGCTTCCCGGTCACCGTTCATGGCGTTGGCGGTCACCGCCACGATGGGGGTGTGTGGCCGCCCAAGCGTCTTCTCCAGCTCGCGGATGCGGTGGGTCGCCTGCAGGCCGTTGGTGCCGGGCATCTGCACATCCATCAGCACCAGATCGATCCCGCCGTGCGACCACTGCTCCACCGCCTGTTCGCCGTCGCGCGCCAGCAGCACGGTACAGCCCAGGCGCTGCAGCAGCTGGCGCATCAGCAGCTCGTTGACCGGATGGTCTTCGGCCACCAGCACCCGCAGACCGGCGAAGCGGTCACCGACCTGTGCCATCTCGTCCAGTTCGGTGGGCGCGGTCAGCGTGGCGTTCTCGGTGGCGGTTGTGTCGTTCAGCGGCAGGGTCACCGTGAAGGTGCTGCCCTGACCCAGCGCACTCTGCAGGCCGATCTCGCCGCCCATCAGCCGCACCAGGCGCGAGCAGATCGCCAGACCCAGGCCGCTGCCGCCGAAACGGCGTGCCGTCGAGGCGTCGGCCTGTGTGAAGGCGTCGAAAATGGTGACCTGCTGCTTGGGCGAGATGCCGACTCCGCTGTCCTGCACCTGCAGGCGCAGCCGGGAGACGGCGCCCTGATGCACGACGTCGGCGGTGACATGGATGCACCCGCCGCGCGGGGTGAACTTCAGGGCGTTCGACAGCAGGTTGGACAGCACCTGTCGCAACCGCCCCGGGTCGCCCTGCATGTGCTGGGGCAGGCCGGGCGCCATGTCCAGCGACCAGTCCAGCGGCTTGGCGCGGGCCTGTTCGGCGTACAGCGCGCCCACGTCCTGCAGCACCTGGCGCAGGTCGAAACGCACCCGCTCGATGCTGAGCTTGCCGGCCTCGATGCGCGAGAGGTCCAACACGTCGTTGAGCAGGCCCAGCAGGGCATGGGCCGAGCTGTCCATCAGCTCCAGCCAGTTCTTCTGCTCCGGGTTCAGCGGCGAGTCCATCAACAGCCGGGTCAGGCCCATCAGGGCGTTCAGCGGCGTGCGCACCTCGTGGCTGATGTTGGCCAGGAACTCGCTCTTGGCCCGGCTCGCCTGCTCGGCCAGCTGGCGCGCCCGCTCGCCCTCGGCCTCGGCGCGTTTGCGCTCGCCGATGTCGGCCAGCGTGCCCATCAGGCGCAGCGGCCGGCCGCGGGCATCGTGCTCGGCCACCATCGCGTGGTTCTCGACCCACAGCCAGCCGTCGCTGGTGCGCACGCGGTATTGCGACACCGCGTGCCGCCGCTCGTTGGACAGCAGCGTCCGGTGCAGGTCATCGAAGGCTTTGCGGTCGTCGGGGTGGATGCGGGCCTGCAGGTCGGCCATGCTCCAGTTGCCCTCCATGGCGACATCGGCCAACATCTCGCCCCAGCGCGCTGTCAGGAACACCTGGGGTGTGGGCAGTTGCCAGTCCCAGAGTGCCAGCCGGGCCGCCTCAACGGCCAGCTGCAGCCGGTCGCGGGTCTCGTCCAGCGCCTCTTCGGCCAGCAGGCGGCTGTTCGACTCGCGGTGCACCGAACTGCGCAGGCGGTCGAGCTCGGCGTTCTGGCGGTCCAGTTCCGCCAGCAGCTTCTGCGTGCGCTCGCGTTCGCGCTGGAGGTCCTGCTGCGCGCGCTGCAGGTCCAGGGCGAGGCGTTGGGGAATGTCGGGCATGTTGTTGCTGGGGCGACGGCCGGTCGCCCGGGTGTTCAGGTGCCGCCCAGCGCCTGCCAGCGCTCCAGGGCCTGCATCCACTCTTCTTCTATTTCGGCATGGCGGGCGCTCAGTTGAGTCGCGCGGGCTGCGTCGGTCGCGAACAGCTGACCGCCGGCAAGGACCTTGTCGATTTCGGCCTGTTCGTCCTCCAGTGCCTGGATCTTCGCGGGCAGAGCGTCGAACTCGCGCTGTTCCCTGTAGCTGAGCTTGCGTTTGCCCAAGGCTGGGGCGCTGGTGGGGGCCGGGACAGGTGCCGCCGCTTCCTGGGGCTTGGCCACGGGTTCAGGGGCCCGCTGGCGCTGCAACTCCTGGGCGCGCGCCGACTGGGTGAGCCAGTCCTGCACGTCGCCCACGTACTCGCGCCAGACACCGTTTCCTTCGCTGACGATGGTGCTGGTGACCACGTTGTCCAGGAAGCGGCGGTCGTGACTGACCAGGAACACCGTGCCTTCGTACTGTTGCAGCAGTTCTTCCAGCAGCTCCAGGGTGTCGATGTCGAGGTCGTTGGTCGGCTCGTCCAGCACCAGCACGTTGGCCGGTCGCGCGAACAGGCGCGCCAGCAGCAGGCGGTTGCGCTCGCCTCCCGAGAGCGTGCGTACCGGGGCGTTGGCCCGGGCAGGGGAGAACAGGAAGTCGTTCAGGTAGCTCTTGACATGGGTGCGGCGGTTGCCGATCTCGATCCACTCACTGCCCGGGCTGATGAAATCCTCCAGCGTGGCGTCCAGGTTCACCTGGTCGCGGAGTTGATCGAAATAGGCCACGCTGATCTGGCTGCCCTGACGCACCGTTCCGGTGTCTGGGGGAAGCTCACCGAGGATCATCTTGAGCAGTGTGGTCTTGCCGGCGCCATTGGGGCCGATGAGGCCCACCTTGTCTCCGCGCAGGATGGTG
>NZ_JAVHJP010000001.1:1095750-1098250 GCF_031020795.1 Hydrogenophaga pseudoflava | reverse complement strand
GGCCCCTAAGGCGAGGCAGAGATGCGTAGCTGATGGGAAGCAGGTCAATATTCCTGCACCGATTGCAAGTGCGATGTGGGGACGGATCTTAATAGGTTATCCGGGTGTTGGATGTCCCGGTTTAGGCAGATGTAGGCGATGGGTAGGCAAATCCGCCCGTCATATACCGAGGCTGCTGATCGAGCGAGCTTGCTCGCGAAGTAACTGAACGAGGTCCCAGGAAAAGCCACTAAGCTTCAGCTTGCAATTGACCGTACCGCAAACCGACACTGGTGCGCGAGATGAGTATTCTAAGGCGCTTGAGAGAACTCAGGAGAAGGAACTCGGCAAATTGACACCGTAACTTCGGAAGAAGGTGTGCCCTAGTAGTGTGATGAGAACATCTGAGCACGAATGGGTTGCAAAAAATAGGTGGCTGCGACTGTTTATTAAAAACACAGCACTCTGCAAACACGAAAGTGGACGTATAGGGTGTGACGCCTGCCCGGTGCTGGAAGATTAATTGATGGGGTGCAAGCTCTTGATCGAAGTCCCAGTAAACGGCGGCCGTAACTATAACGGTCCTAAGGTAGCGAAATTCCTTGTCGGGTAAGTTCCGACCTGCACGAATGGCGTAACGATGGCCACACTGTCTCCTCCTGAGACTCAGCGAAGTTGAAATGTTTGTGATGATGCAATCTCCCCGCGGAAAGACGGAAAGACCCCATGAACCTTTACTGTAGCTTTGTATTGAATTTTGAACAGATCTGTGTAGGATAGGTGGGAGGCTTTGAAGCCGGGACGCTAGTTCCGGTGGAGCCAACGTTGAAATACCACCCTGGTGTGTTTGAGGTTCTAACCTAGGTCCATTATCTGGATCGGGGACAGTGCATGGTAGGCAGTTTGACTGGGGCGGTCTCCTCCCAAAGTGTAACGGAGGAGTTCGAAGGTACGCTAGGTACGGTCGGACATCGTGCTAATAGTGCAATGGCATAAGCGTGCTTAACTGCGAGACTGACAAGTCGAGCAGATGCGAAAGCAGGACATAGTGATCCGGTGGTTCTGTATGGAAGGGCCATCGCTCAACGGATAAAAGGTACTCTGGGGATAACAGGCTGATACCGCCCAAGAGTTCATATCGACGGCGGTGTTTGGCACCTCGATGTCGGCTCATCTCATCCTGGGGCTGTAGCCGGTCCCAAGGGTATGGCTGTTCGCCATTTAAAGAGGTACGTGAGCTGGGTTTAAAACGTCGTGAGACAGTTTGGTCCCTATCTTCCGTGGGCGCTGCAGATTTGAGGAAGCCTGCTCCTAGTACGAGAGGACCGGAGTGGACGCACCTCTGGTGTACCGGTTGTCACGCCAGTGGCATTGCCGGGTAGCTAAGTGCGGAAGAGATAACCGCTGAAAGCATCTAAGCGGGAAACTCGTTCCAAGATGAGATCTGCCGGGGCCTTGAGCCCCCTGAAGGGTCGTTGAAGACCACGACGTTGATAGGTCGGGTGTGGAAGCGCAGTAATGCGTTAAGCTAACCGATACTAATTGCCCGTGCGGCTTGACCCTATAACTTTGACGAAACCACATGTCTGAGAAGACGGTTCGTGCAAATGTCTTATGCCCTCATGACTCAGTCATGACGTTGGCAGCAATCAAAAACAAGCTGATTCCAGACTCTATGAATTCGCCCGGCTGAAAAATATCAGCCAGGCAACAAGTTATGCCTGACGACCATAGCGAGTTGGTCCCACTCCTTCCCATCCCGAACAGGACAGTGAAACGACTTTGCGCCGATGATAGTGCGGGTTCCCGTGTGAAAGTAGGTCATCGTCAGGCTATTATTAAGAGGGCAAGACCCCTCTCGTCCGTGAGAGGGGTCTTGAGTTCCCGGTGGTGTGTGCCGCTTCTTGATTTTGTGGCTTTGAAAAAAGTTGACACGAAGTCAAAAACTGTCGTATACTGCGAGGCTTCGCTGATCACTGAGCTGCTCAAGGCGCTTGGTGAGGCAGGTGAAGAAGATGCTCCAGTGGCTGCATCGATCGGTCAAAAAGTTTCAGATTAATTTCTAAAATTTTTGACAAGCGATAAAAAACTGGTGTATACTGCAAGGCTCCGCTGATCGCAGCGAAGCAAACAAGAATAGCAGATATCAAGTCTGCTGCTCTTGAGGATCATTAAAAACATACAGCCGATAAGCGTGGGCGTTTGAAGGCGATTGCGAAACAGAGCTCGAAAGAGTTCAAGTCGCAAGACTTTAAACGCTCATGAGAATAGAAGTGAAGTTCACTTCAATTCCGTTTTTATGAGTAATTCAAGATCGAACTAAAGAGTTTGATCCTGGCTCAGATTGAACGCTGGCGGCATGCTTTACACATGCAAGTCGAACGGTAACAGGCCGCAAGGTGCTGACGAGTGGCGAACGGGTGAGTAATGCATCGGAACGTGCCCAGTCGTGGGGGATAACGCAGCGAAAGCTGTGCTAATACCGCATACGATCTATGGATGAAAGCGGGGGACCGTAAGG
>NZ_JAVHJP010000001.1:470750-1093250 GCF_031020795.1 Hydrogenophaga pseudoflava | reverse complement strand
GCGACTTACATTCAGTGGCAAGCTTAACCGAGTAGGGAAGGCGTAGGGAAACCGAGTCCGAACAGGGCGAATCAGTCGCTGGGTGTAGACCCGAAACCAAGTGATCTATCCATGGCCAGGATGAAGGTGCCGTAACAGGTACTGGAGGTCCGAACCGACTGGTGTTGCAAAACCAGCGGATGAGCTGTGGATAGGGGTGAAAGGCTAAACAAACTTGGAAATAGCTGGTTCTCTCCGAAAACTATTTAGGTAGTGCCTCAAGTATTACCTGCGGGGGTAGAGCACTGTTTTGGCTAGGGGGTCATGGCGACTTACCAAACCAAGGCAAACTCCGAATACCGCAGAGTACAGCTTGGGAGACAGAGCACCGGGTGCTAACGTCCGGACTCAAGAGGGAAACAACCCAGACCGCCAGCTAAGGTCCCTAAAATTGGCTAAGTGGGAAACGAAGTGGGAAGGCTAAAACAGTCAGGATGTTGGCTTAGAAGCAGCCATCATTTAAAGAAAGCGTAATAGCTCACTGATCGAGTCGTCCTGCGCGGAAGATGTAACGGGGCTAAGCCAGTTACCGAAGCTGCGGATTTGCAATTTATTGCAAGTGGTAGGAGAGCGTTCTGTAAGCCTGTGAAGGTGGCTTGTAAAGGCTGCTGGAGGTATCAGAAGTGCGAATGCTGACATGAGTAGCGTTAAAGGGGGTGAAAAGCCCCCTCGCCGTAAGCGCAAGGTTTCCTACGCAACGTTCATCGGCGTAGGGTGAGTCGGCCCCTAAGGCGAGGCAGAGATGCGTAGCTGATGGGAAGCAGGTCAATATTCCTGCACCGATTGCAAGTGCGATGTGGGGACGGATCTTAATAGGTTATCCGGGTGTTGGATGTCCCGGTTTAGGCAGATGTAGGCGATGGGTAGGCAAATCCGCCCGTCATATACCGAGGCTGCTGATCGAGCGAGCTTGCTCGCGAAGTAACTGAACGAGGTCCCAGGAAAAGCCACTAAGCTTCAGCTTGCAATTGACCGTACCGCAAACCGACACTGGTGCGCGAGATGAGTATTCTAAGGCGCTTGAGAGAACTCAGGAGAAGGAACTCGGCAAATTGACACCGTAACTTCGGAAGAAGGTGTGCCCTAGTAGTGTGATGAGAACATCTGAGCACGAATGGGTTGCAAAAAATAGGTGGCTGCGACTGTTTATTAAAAACACAGCACTCTGCAAACACGAAAGTGGACGTATAGGGTGTGACGCCTGCCCGGTGCTGGAAGATTAATTGATGGGGTGCAAGCTCTTGATCGAAGTCCCAGTAAACGGCGGCCGTAACTATAACGGTCCTAAGGTAGCGAAATTCCTTGTCGGGTAAGTTCCGACCTGCACGAATGGCGTAACGATGGCCACACTGTCTCCTCCTGAGACTCAGCGAAGTTGAAATGTTTGTGATGATGCAATCTCCCCGCGGAAAGACGGAAAGACCCCATGAACCTTTACTGTAGCTTTGTATTGAATTTTGAACAGATCTGTGTAGGATAGGTGGGAGGCTTTGAAGCCGGGACGCTAGTTCCGGTGGAGCCAACGTTGAAATACCACCCTGGTGTGTTTGAGGTTCTAACCTAGGTCCATTATCTGGATCGGGGACAGTGCATGGTAGGCAGTTTGACTGGGGCGGTCTCCTCCCAAAGTGTAACGGAGGAGTTCGAAGGTACGCTAGGTACGGTCGGACATCGTGCTAATAGTGCAATGGCATAAGCGTGCTTAACTGCGAGACTGACAAGTCGAGCAGATGCGAAAGCAGGACATAGTGATCCGGTGGTTCTGTATGGAAGGGCCATCGCTCAACGGATAAAAGGTACTCTGGGGATAACAGGCTGATACCGCCCAAGAGTTCATATCGACGGCGGTGTTTGGCACCTCGATGTCGGCTCATCTCATCCTGGGGCTGTAGCCGGTCCCAAGGGTATGGCTGTTCGCCATTTAAAGAGGTACGTGAGCTGGGTTTAAAACGTCGTGAGACAGTTTGGTCCCTATCTTCCGTGGGCGCTGCAGATTTGAGGAAGCCTGCTCCTAGTACGAGAGGACCGGAGTGGACGCACCTCTGGTGTACCGGTTGTCACGCCAGTGGCATTGCCGGGTAGCTAAGTGCGGAAGAGATAACCGCTGAAAGCATCTAAGCGGGAAACTCGTTCCAAGATGAGATCTGCCGGGGCCTTGAGCCCCCTGAAGGGTCGTTGAAGACCACGACGTTGATAGGTCGGGTGTGGAAGCGCAGTAATGCGTTAAGCTAACCGATACTAATTGCCCGTGCGGCTTGACCCTATAACTTTGACGAAACCACATGTCTGAGAAGACGGTTCGTGCAAATGTCTTATGCCCTCATGACTCAGTCATGACGTTGGCAGCAATCAAAAACAAGCTGATTCCAGACTCTATGAATTCGCCCGGCTGAAAAATATCAGCCAGGCAACAAGTTATGCCTGACGACCATAGCGAGTTGGTCCCACTCCTTCCCATCCCGAACAGGACAGTGAAACGACTTTGCGCCGATGATAGTGCGGGTTCCCGTGTGAAAGTAGGTCATCGTCAGGCTATTATTAAGCTGAGCCCCAAGTATTCGTACTTGGGGCTTTTGCTATTCTGGATCCTTGATTCTCGCCCTTGCGGATGCGCTGTCACAGGTCGGCGATCCACTGGCCTTTGCGCTTGATTGCGCCCCCGCGCTCCAGCTCTGATAGCAACTCTTCAACCCACTGTTCGGGAGCAAGCCGGCTGGTGGATGCTGCCTTGGACAGATAGGGGGTTTGATCCACCCACTGAAGCAAGTTGGAGAATTCGATCTCCCTGCAGTCGAGCAGCTTGAATTTGATGAGCACCTTGTGCGCGTGCCGTAGATGCTGTTCGGGAAAGTTCATGAAACGGTGCAGACGGCTTCTTGCTCGCGCAATGGCCGGCGAAAGATCGTCAAATGCGGTCCCGTGCCCCGGAATGACCACCGCAGGTGCGAGCGATTCAATGCAGTCCAGCGTCTCGCCGACTTCTTGAAAGGCGGCAAGGCCCTCCAATTCAGGAAAGACCACGCCAAAGCCGTTTTGCCAGAGTGCGTCCGCTGAAAGAAGAACGCCGTTGTCGGGTTGATAGAGCACAACGGCATGCGGATCGTGTCCTTTCGCACCGTGAACTTCCCAGTTCCAGTCTCCAAGCAGCAGGCTATCCCCCGGGCGTAGAACGCCGTCGAAGACAAAGCAGGGGCATTCCTGACCGGTGTGCGCATAACTGAGGGCCTCGGTGTCCCAAACGCGCACAGCGTCGGCCTGCCCTGACGGGATCAGCGTCTGCATGCCAGGGTGCCGGCGCTGCAATGCTGCATTCCCCCCACAATGGTCGCTGTGCAGGTGTGTGTTCAGCAGCAGATCGAGACGGCATCCTCTCAGGCACCCTCCCACCAGGGCGAGTGTCTGATCGGCGTGGCTGCAGTAGCCGGAGTCGATCAAGGCGGAGGGGCCGCGGGAGCCAGTGATCAGGACATTGTTCGAAGAAAGCCATCCGCGTTCAAAAAGCGTTGCTCCGACACGATGAAGACGCTCTTGAGCGGACTGCGAAAGCATGTGTGAGGACTCCTGGGTTCAGGCTCGGAGGGCACGACGGAGAATCTTGCCGACATTGCTTTTGGGGAGTTCGTCGCGGAATTCGATGTACTTCGGGCGTTTGTATCCAGTAAGGTTGTCGTGGCAGAAGCCGGCCACGTCCTCTTCTCGCAGGGTGGGATCGCTGCGCACCACGAACACCTTGACGGCTTCTCCCTGCTTGATGTCCTCCACGCCGACAGCGGCGCATTCGAGCACACCCGGGCACAAGGAAATCACGTTCTCCAATTCGGTGGGAAAGACGTTGAATCCGGACACCAGGATCATGTCCTTCTTTCGGTCCACGATACGGGTATAGCCGCGTTCGTCCATCACGCCGATGTCGCCAGTGCGCATGAACCCGTCGGGCGTGAAGGCGCGTTCGGTTTCTTCAGGCTGGCGGTAGTAGGCGCGCATCACATTGGGCCCGCGGATGCAGATTTCGCCGGATTCGCCGGCCGGCAGGCTGACCCCGGCCTCGTCCTTGATGGCGAGGTCTATGCCAGGCAACGGCAGGCCGATCGTGCCGCTGAACTGCCGGCTGGTCACCGGGTTGTTGGTGCCGATGGCGCAGGTTTCGCTCATGCCCCAGCCTTCGGTCATCGCGCAGCCCGTCACCGCCATCCAGTGCCGGGCCGTGCCCTCTGAGGCAGCCATGCCACCCGCCTGCGACAGAAGCAGCGATGAAAAGTCCAGCTGACGAAACCGCGGGTTCTGCAGCAGCGCGTTGAACAAGGTGTTGACTGCCGGCAGCAGGTGGAACGGCCGCTTTGACAGCGTCTCCACGAATCTGGGCACATCACGCGGATTCGGAATCAAGGTCATGTGCGCTCCCCATCGGATCGCCAGGAGCGATAGGGTCAGCGCAAAGATGTGATACAGCGGCAGGGCGGCGATGCCGTTGATGTTGCGGACATCACCGATGCGTCCCAGCGCCGGCCGGAACCAGGCCTCCGCCTGGAGGGTGGCGGCGATGACATTGCGATGGCTCAGCTCGGCGCCTTTGGAGAGACCGGTGGTGCCGCCCGTGTACTGCAGGAATGCCGTGCCTTCGTGACCAGCCTGCCCAGCTCGCAATGTCAACCGGCTCCCTTCGGCCAGTGCCTGGCGAAAGCCCACGATGGTGCGCGGACCCGTGGCACCGGTGAGGGCGAGCCGATACGGCTTTACCATCTTCGCCATGTGGCGCACCGCAAAGCTGATCCATCGCCCGTACCAGAAGCCCAGCATGTCGCCCATGCTGGCAACGACGACATGCCGGATGGGCGTGCGGTCGATCACCTCCTCCAGCGTCGCCGCAAAGTTCTCCAGGATCACGATGGCCTCGGCGCCCGAGTCTTTGAGCTGGTGTTCCAGTTCGCGTGCTGTGTAGAGCGGGTTCACGTTCACCACCGTGAACCCCGCCCGGATGATTGCAGTCATCGCCACCAGGAATTGCGGAATGTTGGGCAGCATCACCGCGACCCGGGCGTCGCCGGGAAGGCCACGCGCCTGCAGCCATGCACCCAATGCCGCGCTGTGTTGGTCGAGCTCGCCGTAGGTCATCCAGCGCTCCATGCAAACGCTGACGGGACGTTGGGCGTTCCTTTTCAGGGATTCTTCGAGCAATGCGGCCAGGGAGCGGTACTGCGAGAGATCGATGTCGTGGGGAACACCGTCCGGGTAGTGGGCGAGCCAGGGGCGCGCGGATATGTTCGGGGTGGCGAGGTCCATTCAGGGATTCTGATGGTCCCGCCGCGGGCGCAGCTCAGGGCCTGCCCTAGGGGCCTGTCGCACAAAGCTCAGCGTCGAGCGCAGCGGCGCAGGCAGACAGCTCTGCGTCGAACAGCGTATCGATCCAGCGCCGCTCCCGCTCCGCAATGATCGAGAGGAAGGATCTGGCGTCCCCCATTTGGGCAAACGCAGCGAATCCGGCCTCCAGGAACCGCTGCAGCTCGGACAGGCCGGCCGCCTGGGCGGGGCGTCGCATCATCTTGAGCATCATCAGCAGGGACTTGTTGCGGGTGAGGCGCTGCAGTTCGACTCCCATGTGCCCGACCACGCCAAGCTGCCGCTCACGGGCCTCGCGCCGACCGGTTGCCCGCCAAGCCTGCACGTAGCGCTTCGCCGCGGGCTGCTCAGGGGCCAGTTCCAGCCAATGCGTCGCCATCGTGTGGTCGAGGGTCTCGGTCAGAGCGTGCATTTCCGCCAGGTCGATCGACAGCTCGGCCACCGCCTCCGGAAACAGCCGCTCGATGGCGCCAGCGATGCGTCCGAATTGGGCGTCTCGCTGGCCGAAGTCGTGATCACCGTACAGTTCGTCGAGGAAGAAGCGCGCCGCGGGGCCCTGCGCACGGTGCGCGAGCACGTCGGCGTAGGTGCCCCGAAAGCGCTGCGCCTGGAGGCGCTTCACCGTCGAAACCGCTGCGTCAAGACCAGCGCTGCGCGCCCGGGAGCGCAGTGTGTCCACGGCGGCCAGGTGGGCCCGGATGCGGTCGGCGGCGGAGGCTTCCATGGTGGTTCGAGTCTATCGCCGGCATGGGTTTCCCATTGGTGAGCGGACCCCAGCACCGGGCGAGGACGTCATGACATAGTGGAGCCATGCAGCACCCGAATCCTTCCGACACCTTCCGGCGGACCGCGACGTCTGCGCTGGCACGGCTGCAGCAGCTCATTGTCCTCGTCACAGTGGGCTTGCTGGTGGTGTGGCTCGTGTGGAGCGCCGGGAGACCGGCCTGGGTGGTGGTCGCCGGGGCCGCGCTGCTGCTTTCGGGCTACGCACTGGTGCTGGGGCTGGAGTTTTTCGCCGTGGCCCATGTGAACCGCCGCGATCCGGCGCCACGCGCGACCGCATGGACCTTGTTGACGGCCTGGTGGCATGAGGTGTTGGTCGCGCCCCGGGTGTTTTCCTGGCGTCAGCCGTTTCGCTGGCGCGGCCTGCCGGACGATCACGCTGGTTCAGCGCAGGGGCGGCCGGCCGTGGTCTTTGTGCATGGATTCGTCTGCAACCGGGGCTTCTGGCTGCCGTGGATGCAGACGCTGCGCGCGCGTGGCCTGCCATACACCAGTGTCAACCTGGAACCAGTGTTCGGGTCGATCGACGACTACATACCGCTGATCGACGATGCCGTGCGGCGAGCCCAGACACTGACCGGAACCGCACCTGTGCTGGTGTGTCACAGCATGGGAGGACTGGCGGCGCGAGCCTGGCGTGCTGCGACGCCCGACGCCGACACCCGGGTGCGCCACATCGTCACCATCGGTTCACCGCACCACGGCACTTGGCTGGGGCAGTTCAGCCACGTAGCGAACGGGCGGCAGATGCGGCGGGACGGCCACTGGCTGCAGGCACTGCAGCGCCGTGAGACCGAGCGCTGGCCCGCGGGCACCTACGCAGTGTTCACCTGCTGGTACTCCAACGCCGACAACATCGTGTTCCCGGCTTCCACCGCCACCCTGACCGGGGCCGACAACCGCTTCGTCCATGGCCAGCCGCATGTGGCGATGGCGTTCGTGGACGAAGTGATGGAAGGGACGCTGGCCCTTCCCGCGTTCAGCGACCTGCTCAGTTCTTGAGCACGCCCCGGCGCATCTGGTCCAGCTCCATGGTCTCGAACAGAGCCTTGAAGTTGCCCTCGCCGAAACCCTGGTTGCCCTTGCGCTGGATGAACTCGAAGAAGATCGGGCCGAGCTGGTTCTCGCTGAAGATCTGCAGCAGCAGTTCGCCCGGGGCGCCGTCCACGAGGATGTTGCGGGCCTTGAGCGCCTCGATGTCTTCGCCGTGGTTCGGGATGCGCTTGGGCAGCAGTTCGTAGTAGGTTTCGCTGGTGTTCAGCAGCTTCAGGCCCTCCATCTGCAGCGCATCCACCGTGTCGTAGAGGTTGGTCGAGGCCAGCGCAATGTGCTGGATGCCCTCGCCCTGGTAGCGGTCCAGGTACTCCTGGATCTGGCCGGCCTTGTCGTTGCCCTCTTCGTTGATCGGAATGCGGATCTTGCCGCAGGGGCTGGTCATGGCCTTGCTCTTGATACCGGTCTGCTGGCCTTCCAGGTCGAAGTAGCGCACCTCGCGGAAGTTGAAGATGCGCTCGTAGAAGCCGGCCCACTCGGCCATGCGGCCGCGGTGCACGTTGTGCGTCAGGTGGTCGATGACGGTCAGGCCGTGGCCCGCCGGGTTCAGCTCGGCACCGGGCAGCGGGTAGAAGTCCACGTCGTAGAAGCCGATGTTGCCGATGTCTCCCTCTTTCGCGCCGTTTTTGCCGCGCCAGCGGTCGATGAAATAGATGATCGAGTCGCCGATGCCCTTGATGGCGGGGATGTTCAGCTCGCCCGGGCCGGCGGCATTGGCGTAGCCCCAGGCGCCCAGCGAGATGGCGCGCTCGTAGGCGGCCTTGGCGTCCTGCACACGGAAGGCGATGGCGCAGACGCTGGGGCCGTGCAGGCGGGCAAAGCGCTGTGCGAAGCTGTCGGGCTCGGCGTTGATGATGAAGTTGATGCCGCCCTGGCGGTACAACGTCACGGCCTTGTGGCGGTGCTTCGCGATGGGCTTGAAGCCCATGCGCTCGAACAGCGCGCCCATGGCGGCCGGGTCCGGCGCGGCGTATTCAATGAATTCGAAACCGTCGGTGCCCATGGGATTGTCCCAAGTGCTCAAGGCGGTCGTGGTGGAGGTGGGCAGGCTGGCATTCATGGTGGTCTCCTGTGTGATCGGCCGAATGCGCCACTGTAGAAGCACAGGGTCGCACGATGGCTGCGAAAGGGGGCGCTCCACTGGTCCAGATTGCAGTAATCCTGCAGAATCAGAAGAATGCAAGCACTGGACAAGCTCGATCGTCACATCCTGCGCAGCCTTCAGGTCGACGGCCGCGCGACCTACGACCAGATCGCCGAGGCCGTGGGGCTCTCGCCCAGTGCGGTGCTGCGAAGGGTCAAGCGGCTGGAAGAGACCGGGGTCATCGCCCGCTATGTCGCGCTGGTCAGACCGGAGGCGGTGGGCCTGGGCCTGACCGCCTGGGTGAATGTGCGGCTTGAAAAGCACAGCGGTGCTGCCAAGCGCAATCCCATGGACGAGTTCCGCGCCAGCGTGATGGGCTGGCCTGAGGTGGTGGAGTGCGCTGCGCTGACCGGCGAGATGGACTTTCTGCTGCGCCTGGTGGTGGCCGATATGGCCGCCTACTCGCGCTTCATGATGGACGTGTTGCTGCGCCACCCTTCGGTGCAGGACTGCAAGACCAGCTTCGTGATGGACCGGGTCAAGAGCACCACCGCCTTGCCGGTCTGACGCCGTTCATCGGGTTTTTCCAGGTTCAGAGCCGCTGCACCTTGTCGATATAGGGAAAACCCTTACATTCCACGCCATGTCGAACGACGCCACCGCCACCCCTGCACCGGAGCGCACGCCGACCGCTGGCAGCGCCGGGGTGCCGATCCGCTCCATAGGCCGCTCCCACGCGGCCAGCATCCGGGCGCACCTGCTCGCGCTCACGCCACACGACCGCTACCTTCGCTTCGGTTACGCCGCCAACGACGAGCAGATCGCCCGCTACGTGGACAAGCTCCACTTCGGGCGCGACGAACTGTTCGGCATCTTCAACCGCAAGCTGGAGCTGATCGCGATGGCGCACCTCGCCTACTCGATCGATCCGAGCTGCTCGAGCTGCGCCGAGTTCGGTGTCTCGGTGTCGAAATCCGCCCGGGGACGCGGGTATGGCAGCCGCCTGTTCGAACGCGCCGTGATGCACGCGCGCAACGAGGGCGTGAACCTGCTGTTCGTTCATGCGCTGTCCGAGAACACGGCGATGCTGCGCATCGCGCGCAAGGCGGGGGCGGTGATCGAGCGGGACGGCCCCGAGAGCGAGGCACACCTGCGCCTGCCGCCGGCCGATTTCGATTCCCGCGTCACCGAGCTCATCGACGAGCAGCTGGCCCTGACCAATTACCAGCTCAAGGCCCAGGCCAAGAACTTCTGGGACGCGCTGGCCCTGCTGCAGGAAATCCGGCAGGGCGTGCGCGACTCGCGCGACAGGATGAAGTGACACCCCTGCGCCGCTGACGCGGCTTGCCCCCTGGGAGGGGGGCACGCCTGTGGCCTGGCGGAGCCAGTTCCACGGCGTGTGCTGGCCAGGCTGGTCTCTCGCTTGCGTCATGTGCATGCGGTATCCTTTGGCGCTGTTTCAACCACCCCCTCTCCCCAGTGGCCGACAACCCCCCCAGTACGGGGCCGCAGCGCAGCCTGCGGCATGAAGACAAACGTGGATTCCTGCAGAAACTCGCGGAATTCATCCACCCCGGACCCGACTCCAAGGACGAGCTGATAGAAACGCTCGCCGAGGCCGAGGACAACGACATCATCAACGCCGAATCGCGCGTCATGCTCGAAGGCGTGATCCGCATCGCCGACATGAGCGCCGGCGACGTGATGGTGGCGGCCCCGCGCATGGACGTGCTCGACATCGATGCGCCGTTCGACGAGCTGCTGCACCTGGTCATCGACACCGCGCACTCGCGCTTCCCGGTCTACGAGGGGGAGCGCGAGAACATCATCGGCATCCTGCTGGCCAAGGACCTGCTCAAGCTGCAGCGCGCTCCCGAGCTCAACATCCGCGCGCTGCTGCGCCCCGCCACCTTCGTGCCCGAGAGCAAGGGCCTCAACGACCTGCTGCGCGAGTTCCGGGGCAATCGCAACCACCTGGCCATCGTCATCGACGAGTTCGGCCGTGTGGCCGGTCTCATCACCATCGAGGACGTGCTCGAAGAGATCGTCGGCGAGATCGAGGACGAGTTCGATGTCGCCGAGGACGATGGCGACATCTTCGCGCTCGCCGACGGGACCTGGCGTGTCAGCGGCGACACCGCCATCGAGCGCATCAACGAGTCTTTCGGCCTGAAGCTGGCGGAGGACGGCTTCGACACCATCGGCGGCCTGATCGCCCACACCATGGGGCATGTGCCCAAGCGCGGCGAGCTGCACGAGATCGACGGTCTGCGCTTTGTCGTGCTGCACACCAAGGGCGGCGCGGTGAAGTGGTTCAAGGTGATGCCGGTGCCCGCCGCCGGCGCCTGAACGCGCCTTTCGGCCCATGCGCAGCCTGTTCGGCAACCTGCACACCCCCTCCAGTCTGTCGCCACTGACGGGCCTGCCGCCCGGGCGTCAGGCCCGGGGCTCGGGTGTGTTCTGGTTCCTGGTCTGCGTGCTGGGCGGGGCTCTGCAGGCCGCCTCGCTGGCCTGGCCATGGACCGCCTGGATGCCGCCGGGTGTGGCGGCCGGCGCGCCCGTGGGCTGGTTGCAGATCGTGTCGCTGGCCCTGTTGGTGTTTGCACTGCGCCATGCCCACCGCAATGGTCAGGCCTTCTGGCGCGGCTGGGTGTTCGCCTGGGTCTGGCTGGCCGGCAGCCTCTGGTGGTTGTACGTGTCGATGCACACCTACGGTGGCCTGGCCTCGTGGATGGCGGTGCTCGCCGTGGCAGCGCTGTCCGCCGCGCTGGCCCTGTTCTATGGGCTGGCGGCCTGGGCGCTGTGCGCCTGGGCGCCGCGGCCGCGCTGGCTGCAGGCGCTGCTGTTCGCGGCGCTGTGGACCCTCGCCGAGCTGGTGCGCGGCCGCTGGCTCACCGGCCTGCCCTGGGGCGCTGGCGGCTATGCGCAGGCGGACCTGATGGCGGCTTGGGCGCCCTGGGTCGGGGTCTACGGCATGGGCCTGATCGCTGCGCTGCTGGCCTACGCGTTGGCGCTCTTGGTGCCGGCCGTGTGGGGTGGGCTGCTGCGGCGGCTGTTCCCCAACGTGCGTCGGATCGGCGGGCGCCTGCAGGCGCCGGTGCGCCACTGGACCACAACCTTGGGCCAGGTGGGCGCGGGCGCCGTCGCCCTGGCCTTGTTGCTCAGTGTGGTGCTAGGCGAACACTGGCGCGAGGCCGGCCTGCGCGGAACGGCCGATGCCGGGTCACTGCGTGTCTGGCTGCTGCAGGGCAACATTCCGCAGAACGAGAAGTTCGAAACCGGCACCGGTGTGGCCACGGCCCTGTCCTGGTACCCGGCGCAGATCGCCGAGGCCGCGCGCGCGAAGCTCGCTGGCGCCGGCCCGGACCTGGTGGTGGCGCCCGAGACGGCCGTGCCGGTGCTGCCGCAGCAACTGGGGCCGGAGTTCTGGGAGCCGCTGTTCGGCGTCATCGAGTCCTCGGCACCGGTGGGTTCGCCGGGACTGGGCGTCATGGTCGGCATCCCGCTGGGTTCCATGGAGTCGGGCTACACCAACTCGGCCTGGGGGCTGTCGGCCGACATGCTCAAGGGACGCGACGGGGGCTTCCCGGGCGAGCGCTTCTACCGCTACAGCAAGCACCACCTGGTGCCCTTCGGCGAGTTCATCCCACCCCTGTTCCGCTGGTTCACCGACCTCATGCACATCCCGCTGGGCGACTTCGCGCGCGGGGCGCTGGCGCAGCCGGGCTGGGACTGGGCGGGCCAGCGCGTGGCGCCCAACATCTGCTACGAGGACCTGTTCGGCGAAGAGCTGGCGGCCTCGTTTCGCGACCCTGCCGTGGCGCCCACGGTGCTGGTGAACCTCAGCAACATCGGCTGGTTCGGCGACACCGTGGCCATCGACCAGCACCTGCAGATTTCGCGCCTGCGGGCCATGGAGCTGGGCCGCCCCATGCTGCGCGCCACCAACACCGGCGCCACCGCGGCCATCGACCACCGCGGCGTGGTGACCGAGCGCCTGCCGAGGCTGGTGCGCGACCGGCTGGAGGTCTCGGTGCAGGGCCGCACCGGCCTGACGCCTTACGCCATCTGGGCCTCACGCTGGGGGCAGGGGCCGCTCTGGGTGTCGTGCCTGGTGGTGGTGGCGCTCGCGGCGCTGGTGCGCCGGACGGGAGCGCGCCGGCCGGCCCGGGCAGGCGGCGGCCAGGCGCAGCCCGGCCCGTAAAATCCAGGGTTTTGCGCGGCCCGCCGGTGGGGCGGCCGCCGCGCCACACACCGCTTCACTTTTGCCGACCCGCCCGTCGTCGGCACCCGACCATGTTGACCTTCCAGCAAATCATCCTGACCCTGCAGTCCTACTGGGACCGGCAGGGTTGCGCCCTGCTCCAGCCCTACGACATGGAAGTCGGCGCCGGCACCAGCCACACCGCCACCTTCCTGCGCGCCATCGGCCCCGAGCCCTGGAAGGCCGCGTACGTGCAGCCCAGCCGCCGTCCCAAGGACGGCCGTTACGGCGAGAACCCGAACCGCCTGCAGCACTACTACCAGTACCAGGTGGTGCTCAAGCCCGCGCCGGCCAACATCCTGGAGCTGTACCTGGGCTCGCTCGAAGCGCTGGGCTTCGACCTGAAGAAGAACGACATCCGCTTCGTGGAAGACGATTGGGAGAACCCCACGCTCGGCGCCTGGGGCCTGGGCTGGGAGGTCTGGCTCAACGGCATGGAAGTCACGCAGTTCACCTACTTCCAGCAGGTCGGCGGCATCGACTGCAAGCCCGCCACGGGCGAGATCACCTACGGTCTGGAGCGTCTGGCCATGTACCTGCAGGGCGTGGACAACGTCTACAACCTCAAGTGGACCGAGACCATGAGCTATGGCGACGTCTACCTGCAGAACGAGAAAGAGCAGTCGGCCTACAACTTCGAGCATTCCGACGCCGACTTCCTGTTCACCGCCTTCAACGCGCACGAGAAGCAGGCCAAACACCTGATGGAGCAGCAGCTGGCCCTGCCGGCGTATGAGCAAGTCCTGAAGTGCGCGCACAGCTTCAACCTGCTGGATGCGCGCGGTGCCATCAGCGTCACGGAGCGCGCCGCCTACATCGGCCGCATCCGCAACCTCGCGCGTGCCGTGGCACAGAGCTACTACGAGAGCCGCGAACGCCTGGGCTTCCCCATGGCACCGCGCGAGTGGGTGGCGCAGATAGAGAAAAAAGTGGCCTGAGATCGAGAGAAGAAGAATGACAACGAAGAACCTCCTCGTCGAACTGTTTGTGGAAGAGCTGCCGCCCAAGGCGCTCAAGAAGCTGGGTGATGCGTTTGCCGGCGTGCTGGCCGAACAGATCAAGGCCCAGGGCCTGGCCGCCGCCGATGCGGTGGTCACGCCGTTCGCCTCGCCGCGCCGCCTGGCAGCGCACGTGACCGGCGTCGCCGCGAAGGCGGCCGACAAGGCCGTGTCGCAGAAGCTCATGCCCGTCAGCGTCGGTCTGGACGCCAGCGGTGCGCCCACGCCCGCGCTGCTCAAGCGACTGGCCGGTCTGGGCGCCGATGCCTCGGCCGTGACCGGCCTCAAGCGCGCCATGGACGGCAAGGCCGAAGCCCTGTTCTTCGACAGCGTGCAGCCCGGCGTCGAGCTGACCGCGGGCCTGCAGAAGGCCTTGGATGAGGCCATCGCCAAGCTGCCGATCCCCAAGGTCATGAGCTACCAGCTCGAATCCGACTGCGAACTGCCCGGCTGGACCAGTGTGAACTTCGTGCGCCCGGCGCACGGTCTGGTCGCGCTGCACGGCGCCGACGTGGTGCCGGTCAAGGCGCTGGGCCTGACCGCGGGCCGTGATACGCACGGCCACCGCTTCGAGGCGGCCATGGACCCGGTGCCGCTGGCCGACGCCGATGCCTACGCCGCCACGCTGGCCAAGGACGGCGCGGTGATCGCCTCGTTCGCCGAGCGCAAGGCCGAGATCGTGCGCCAGCTGGCCGCCGCGGCCGCGAAGGTCGGCGGTGGCTGCAAGCCCATCGAAGACGATGCGCTGCAGGACGAAGTGACGGCACTGGTCGAGCGCCCGAACGTGCTCATCTGCGAGTTCGAGAAGCAGTTCCTCGACGTGCCACAGGAGTGCCTGATCCTCACGATGAAGGCCAACCAGAAGTACTTCCCGCTGCTGGACGCGCAGGGCAAGCTGAGCAACCGGTTCCTCGTGGTCAGCAACATCCGCCCCGACGATGCGAGCGCGGTGATCGGTGGCAACGAGCGCGTGGTGCGCCCGCGCCTGGCCGACGCCAAGTTCTTCTTCGACCAGGACCGCAAGAAGACACTGGAAAGCCGCGTGCCGGCGCTGTCCAAGGTGGTCTACCACAACAAGCTGGGCACGCAGGGCGAGCGCATGGAGCGCGTCTGCGCTATTGCCGAGACCATCGGCCTGCAACTGGGTGGTCCGGAACTGGCGGCCCGCTGCCTGCTGGCCGCGCGCCTGGCCAAGACCGACCTCGTGACCGACATGGTGGGCGAGTTCCCCGAGCTGCAGGGCATCATGGGCGGCTACTACGCGCGCCACGACGGCCTTTCCGACGACATCGCCTTCGCCATCGAAGACCACTACAAGCCGCGCTTCGCGGGCGACGAACTGCCGCGCACCCAGACGGGCGTGGTGGTGGCGCTGGCCGACAAGCTGGAGACCCTGGTCGGCATGTTCGGCATCGGCAATCTGCCGACCGGCGACAAGGACCCGTTCGCGCTGCGCCGCCATGCGCTGGGCGTGATCCGCATGCTGGTCGAGAAGGACCTGCCTTTGGCCCTGACCGCGCTGCTGTCGGCGGCGGTGCCGGCCTTCGGCGACAAGATCAGCGACGCCACGCCGGCCCTGGCCGACTTCATCTACGACCGCCTCGCCGGCAACCTGCGCGAGCAAGGCGCCAGCGCGCAGGAAGTCGACGCCGTGCTGGCCCTGCGCCCGCAGCGCTTGGCCGACGTGGCCCAGCGCCTGCAGGCCGTGCGCGCCTTCGCCGCGCTGCCCGAAGCGCCCGCGCTGGCGGCCGCCAACAAGCGCATCGGCAACATCCTCAGGAAGTCCGAAGGCGAGGGCGCCGCGGTCAACCCGGCGTTGTTTGCCGAACCCGCCGAAAAGGACCTCTACGCCGCCATGCAGGCCACCGTGCCCGCCGCCAACGCGAAGTTCGACGCGGGCGACCACACCGCCAGCCTGCAGGCGCTGGCCGCGCTGCGCACGCCGGTCGATGCCTTCTTCGACGGCGTGATGGTCAACGCGGACGACCCGGCGCTCAAGGCCAACCGCCTGGGGCTGCTGAAGTCGCTGCACGAGGCGATGAACCGCGTCGCCGATCTCTCCCGACTTGCCGCGTAAACCGTACGATCTGGCCGTCCCGGAACCCCGAAGGAAGCCCGCATGAAACTGCTGATCCTCGACCGCGACGGCACGCTCAACCGCAGCCGTGACGACCACGTGGCTTCGCCCGACGAGTGGGAGGCCCTGCCTGGGGCGCTCGAAGCCGTGGCGCGGCTCAACCAAGGGGGCTGGCGCGTGGTGCTGGCCACCAACCAGTCGGGCATCGGCCGCGGTCTGTTCGACATGGCCTCTCTCAACGCCATCCACGCCAAGATGCACCGCGCGCTGGCCGCGGCGGGTGCGCGGGTCGAGGCAATCTTCTTCTGCCCCCATGCGCCGGAGGACGCGTGCCACTGTCGCAAGCCCGAGCCCGGCCTGTTCGAGCAGGTGGCGGAGCGCTTCGGCATTCCGCCCGCCGAGGTGCCGGTGGCGGGCAACGCGCTGCGCCATGTGCAGGCCGGCGCAGCCGCGGGCTGCCCGACCCATCTGCTGCTGACCGGCAAGTCCGGGCATCTGCGCCGGGAGGTCGGCGTGTCCGACGCCGCGCTGGTGCCCGGTCTGCCGCCCGGCACCCAGCTGCACGACGACCTGGGTGCCTTCGCCGACTGGCTGCTGGCGCAGCCCGTGGCCACTTCCTGAGCCTGTTCTTCCATGATCCTGATCCATTTCCTGCGCTCGGTGCTGCACATGCTGTTCATGGTGGTGACCGTGGTGCCCTGGGCGCTGGCGGTGGTCATCGCCGCGCCCTTCCTCAACAGCACGCAGGTCTACTGGATGTGCGCGCGCTGGCTCAAGCTCGCGGTGGACGGCGGCACGGTGATCCTGGGCATCCGCAACCAGGTGATCGGCTACGAGAACCTGCCGGTCGGCACGACGGCGCCAGCGGTGTTGCTGGTCAAGCACCAGTCGCTGTGGGAAACCTTCAGCATGGCGGCGCTGATGCCCCATCCGCTGGCCTTCGTGTTCAAGAAGGAGTTGCTGAAGGTGCCGTTCTTCGGCTGGGCGATGGCGCGCATGGACATGATCCACATCGACCGCGCGGACGGTGCGCGCGCCTTCGTCAAGGTGGTGCAGCAGGGCCAGCGCCTGCTCGACCAGGGCACCTGGGTGATCATGTTCCCCGAGGGCACGCGCATCGCCCGCGGCGAAAAGGGTGTCTACAAGACCGGCGGCACGCGGCTGGCGATCCGCACCGGCGCGCCGGTGATCCCGATTGCCGTGACCTCGGCCAAGTGCTGGCCACGCAAGGCCTTCATCAAGAAGCCGGGCACGGTGGAGTTCTCCATCGGCAAGCCGATTCCCAGTCAGGGGCGCGAGGCCGACGAGCTGATGAAAGAGGTCGAGGACTGGATCGAGGCGGAAATGCACCGGCTTGATCCCGAGGCCTACACCAAAGGCTGACACCGGACATGCAGCGCTTCGTCCAGCTGGCGCTTGATTTCCTGGCCGGACCCGATCCGGTGCTCCCACCGCCAGCGGTGGCATCGGCGCCGATGGCCGATGCGCCCCCGGCCGAGCCGATGTCGGCGGTGTTCCAGCCCGGAACCTGGCACCACCCGCGCGCCAACCGGCGCGTGCGCCTGGCCGGCTGCGAGGTGGGCTACGAGTTCAAGCGCGGCAAGCGCCGCACGATCGGCCTGTCGGTCGGGCCGGACGGTCTGAGCGTGCGCGCGCCGCGCTGGACCACGGTGGGCGAGGTCGAGGCCTTCATCCAGGAAAAGTCGGGCTGGGTGCTCGACAAGCTGCGCGCATCTCGCGAACGCGCCGGGGCGCTGGAGCGCGCGCGAACGGTCTGGGCCGACGGCGCCGAGTTCGATTTCCTGGGGCAGCGCGTACGGCTGGTGCTGGACTCGGCCCACGCGCCCGCGCAGGCCGGTGCGGCGCTGGAGCCTGGCGAAGGGACGGCCCCGCCGGTGCTCCGGCTGGGGCTGGCCCGTACCGCGACCGAAGTCCAGATCCGCGACGCCGCCCAGGCCTGGCTGATGCGGCAGGCGCAGCAGGTGTTCCGCGAGAGCCTGGACCGTTTTGCACCGCAGCTGGGCGTGTCGTACCGCCAGTTGCGGCTGTCCAGCGCCGGCACCCGCTGGGGCAGCGCCAGCGCCGACGGCACCATCCGCCTGAACTGGCGGCTGATCCACCTCAAGCCCGAAATGATCGACTACGTGGTGGTGCACGAGCTGAGCCACCTGCGCCACATGGACCACAGCCCGCAGTTCTGGGACGTGGTCGCCAGCGTGATGCCCGACCACCTGGACCGGCGCCAGGCGCTCAGGCGGGCGGCCGTGCCGCTGCGCGACTGAGCGCGCGGCTCAGCGGGCCGCCTCCGGCCGGCTGCGGAACAGCGCGGCCACCACGTCGGACTGCGTGATCATGCCGACCACCCGCTGTGCCTCATCAACCACCGGCATGTGGTGCAAGCCGCCGTCGGAGAACAGGCCGACGAGGTCGCCGATGGGCTGCTCCGGCCGGGCCGAGCGCACCTTGCGGGTCATGATCTCCTCGACGTAGCGGGCCGTGCTCATGACCGGCTGGCGCCGCGGATCGGGCGCGCTGTGGCCGATGAAGAAGTCGTGCAGCGAGACGATGCCGCACAGCCGGCCGTTCGCCCCGACCACCGGCAGCGCCTTGATCTTGTGGCGGGCCAGCCGCGCCCAGGCCTCGTCCACCGAGTCGCGCGGGCCGATGTGCACCACGTCGCGCGACATGATGTCGCGGCACCGCACCTCGCCCCACTGGCGCTGGCTCGCGAGCAGCTGGGCCCGCACCAGGATGTCCTCCAGGTCTTCCGGCCGGATGTCCAGCAGCTCGCCTTGGCTGGCCAGCGCGCGGGTCAGGTCGTCGTGGGTGAAGCCCAGGCGCCGGCTGGGCAGCGGGTCCCGGGTATGGTGTGAGGGGGCCGTGGCGGGGTGCGGGTGGCGCCGGTGCGTCAGGTGGTTGAACAGCAGGGCCGTCAGCATCAGCAGGCCCGAGTTGAGCGCCACCGGAGAGAGCGCGAACTGGTAGCCCAGGTGCGCCACCGCCGGTCCGCCCAGGACGGCCGTCACCGCCACCGCGCCTCCCGGAGGGTGCAGGCAGCGCAGCGCGAACATCGCCGCGATGGCCAGCGCACCGGCGGCCCCGGCCGCCAGTCCGGAGTGGCCCAGCAGCAGGGCGCAGCTCACGCCGACCAGGGCCGACACGGTGTTGCCGCCGACGATGGACCAGGGCTGCGCCAGCGGGCTGGCCGGCACCGCGAACAGCAGCACGGCCGAGGCACCCATGGGCGCCAGGAACCAGGGTTCGGACATGCCCAGCGTGTGGTGGCTGAGCCATTCGGTGATGCACAGGCCCAGGCCGGCTCCCAGGCAGCCCAGCAGCATTTCCCGCCGGCCAACAGTCAGCGGGGGAGGGACCAGGGCGCGGAGCCGGGAGAGGAAAGAAGGCACGGGACGGTTCTCATGGCCAGGGGCGGCCATTGTAGGAACCCGGTCCCGGCGGGCGGGCGCGTTCCGGTCAGACCGTTGAATGGAAGCGGTGCACGCCGTCGGCACCGGTGTGGCGCTGCAGCCGGCCCTGGAGCCACAGGCGGTGCAGGTGGGCCACCGACTCGCCCAGGGCGAAGGTGCTCTGGTGCAGGTCGAGTGGCCGGGGGAACAGCACCGGAATCATCTCCCAGGCACTGTGCGGCTGCCGCGCACAGGCCGCCAGCACCTCGGTCAGCCGCTCGGCGTGGTGGTCCTGCAGCTGCCGGATGCGTTCGTGCAGGCCGGTGAACGGTTTGCCGTGCGAGGGCAGCACCAGCGTCTCTTCGGGCAGCGGCAGGTAGCGCTCCAGCGAGTCGAGAAACAGCGCGAGCGGGTCGCCCTCGGGTTCGACGTCGTAGACGCTGACATTGGTGCTGATGCGCGGCAGCACCATGTCGCCGCTGATCAGCACGCCCAGCGCTTCGCTGTGCAGTGCCATGTGTTCGGGCGCGTGGCCGTACCCGGCGATGCAGCGCCAGCCGTGGCCGCCGATGGTCACCACCTGCCCGTCCATCAGGCGCCGGAACTGGGCGGGCACGCCGGGCACCAGACCGGGGTAGTAGCCGGCGCGGGCACGGATCTTCTCCAGCGCGTCGGGGTCGAGCAGGCCGTTGGACCGGAAAAAGGCGGCGGCGCCGTCGCCGCCGAATCCGGTGGTGCTCTGCGAGCCGATGCGGGCCATGTGGTAGTCCATGCCGCTGATCCAGAGCCGGCACTCGTGGCCGGGTGTGCTCCAGCGCTCGCACAGCCACTGCGCCAGACCGACGTGGTCGGGGTGCATGTGGGTGACGATCACGCGCAGCACCGGCAACCCGTCCAGCTCGCGCTCGAAGATCTGTGCCCACTGCGCCTTCGCCTCTTCGCGTGCGATGCAGGTGTCCACCACGGTCCAGCCCTCGCGGCCGCCCAGCCGGTCGCGCAGCAGCCAGAGGTTGATGTGGTCCAGCGCGAAGGGCAGGCTCATGCGGACCCACTTCACGCCGGGCGCCACGACGATGGCGCCGCCGGATGGGGGCAGGGCATCGCCCAGCGGGTAGTGCAGACGGGCTTCGAGCGCGTCTCTGGGGGAAGGGGTCACGGGTGTTTCCTGAAAGGCTTCCGTTAAACTGACGTTGACGTAAACGTCAAGATGCGACGCATTCTAGGGATCGATCCCCGTCGCCGCTGTCCGAAAGCCGACACCCCCTGCGACCACCATGGCGACCAACCCGACCTATTCCATCAGCGACCTCGCGCGCGAGTTCGACCTGACCACGCGCGCCATCCGCTTCTA
The DNA here is from genome assembly GCF_031020795.1 of Hydrogenophaga pseudoflava. Classification (GTDB taxonomy): domain Bacteria; phylum Pseudomonadota; class Gammaproteobacteria; order Burkholderiales; family Burkholderiaceae_C; genus Hydrogenophaga; species Hydrogenophaga pseudoflava_A. The sequence continues at coordinate 1,072,857 of NZ_JAVHJP010000001.1, read as the reverse complement.
CGAAGACATGGGGCTGCTGCAGCCGCAGCGCGAAGGGCCGGGCGGCCGCAACCGGGTCTACAGCGCGCGCGACCGCACCCGGTTGAAGCTCACGCTGCGCGCCAAGCGCCTGGGGCTCTCGCTCACCGAGGCCAAGGACATCATCGACATGTACGACAGCCCGCGCGACACCGGGCCGCAGCTGCGCAAGTTCCTGACGGTGCTGGCCGACCACAAGCGCCAGCTCGAGGAGCAGCTGGCCGACCTCATGGCCAACCTCGACGAGGTCAAGGTGCACGAGAAAGAGGCGCGGGCGCTGCTGGCCAAGGTGGAAAAGGCCGACAAGGCCTAGACTCGGCGGCTCCTTCTGCTGTCGGAGTCGCTTCATGAGCCTGGTCGCCACCATCATCATCGCCCTGCTGGCGCTGATCCACGTCTACATCCTGGTGCTGGAGATGTTTCTCTGGGACACGCCCAAGGGCCGCAAGGCCTTCGGCCTGACGCCGGAGTTCTCGGCCGCGACCAAGGTGCTGGCGGCCAACCAGGGGCTGTACAACGGCTTCCTGGCGGCCGGTCTGTTCTGGGGGCTGTGGCTGGGTGCGGAAGGCTTCGCCGTGAAGGTCTTTTTCCTCGCCTGCATCCTGGTGGCCGGCCTGTACGGCGCCGCCACCTCCAGCCGCAAGATCCTGTTCGTCCAGGCCGTGCCGGCGACGCTGGGGTTGATCGCGCTCTGGTTCAGCCGCTGAGCCCGGAGGCCGGTGGGGCCGCCGCCGCGCCGTCGGCGTACTGCGCCAGGAATTCGGCGCTCGGCGGGATCGGCTGGATCACGTCGATCAGCACCCCGTTCGGGTCGCGCACGATGAAGTGCCGCTGGCCGAAGGCCTCGTCGCGCAGGTCCAGCCGAACGTCCAGCCCTTCGGACCGCGCTCGGGCGTACTCGGCGTCGACATCGGCCACCTCGAAGTTCAGCAGCAGCCCGCCCGCGCGGCCACCCCGTGCGCAGGCGGGAACACTGTCGTGGTCGCCGTCGAGGATGGCGAGGTTGACCGAAGGGTCGTCGGTCGACTGCAGGTGCACGTACCAGTCGCTGCTGAACTGGCGCGAGAAACGGAAATACCGCTCGTAGAACTGCGCCGTCGGCTCGACGCGATCGGTCATGAGAACGGGGTAGTACTGGGAAATCTTCATGTCGCTGCTCCGGTTGCATACATACAATCCGCATGTATCTTCAATCTAACATACAGGCTGTATGTATGCAAAGACCCGCTGCCGCCGTTCGTCGCTCGCAGGCCGAGCGCACCGACACCACCCGCGCCGCCCTCATCGCCGCGGCGCGGGAGCTGTTTCTCCATCGCGGCTACGCCGCCACGGGCACGCCGGAGATCGTGTCCGCCGCCGGCCTCACCCGCGGGGCGCTCTACCACCACTTTGCCGACAAGACGGCGCTGTTCCTGGCGGTCGCCGAGCAGCTGGCGCAGGCGGTGGCCGACGATGTGGCCCGGGGCTCGGCCCACCACGACCGACCCGTCGACGCACTGCTGGCCGGAGCCGAGGCGTATTTCGCCTCGATGGCACAACCGGGGCGGGCCCGGCTGCTGTTGCTGGAGGCGCCCTCGGTGTTGCCGCCGACGCAGGTGATGACACTGAGCGAGCGCGCGGGCACGCAGGCGCTCCGGGACGGCCTGGCACAGCTGCTCGGTGGGACCCACGGGCCGGCGCCGCTGCATGAACTGACGGTGCTGCTGTCCGCCGCCTTCGACCGGGCGGCGCTGGCCATGGCGCAGGGCGAAGCGCCGGGGCCGTACCTCGAAGCGTTCCGGCGGCTCTTCACCGGTCTGGCACGGAGCTGATCACCGGCCGGCCCGGGCTTGCCCTGGTCCGCCGGTCTCGGTCATAATTGACGTTTACGTAAACGTAAATCAAAAATGAGCGAGACAAACCCCAGCCACGACGCCCTGCGCCAGCGCGTGCAGACCAGCCTGGACCGCCAGGGCATGATGCAGGCGCTGGGCGTGCGCCTGCTGGCCGTGGCGCCGGGCACGGTGACGCTGGCCCTGCCGTACAGCGTATGCGTGACGCAGCAGCAGGGCGGTTTTCACGGGGGCGCCATGGGTGCGCTGGCCGACATAGCGGGCGGCTACGCGGCCCTGACGGTGGCGCCCGAGGGCATGGAAGTCACCACCGTGGAATACAAGATCAACTTCCTCGCGGCCTTCCAGGGCGGCGAACTCCAGGCCACCGGTCGCGTCGTGCGTGGCGGCAAACGCATCATCGTCACCACCGCCGAGGTGGTGCACATCGGGGCCGACGGCAAACGGTCTGACTGCGCCGTGATGCAGCAGACCCTGGTGCCCGTGCCCAAGACCTACTGAACAACCGATCCACCCCAAGGAGAACCCCATGAGCAACCTGCCCGGCCTGAACTTCCAGCTTGGTGAAGACATCGATGCCCTGCGCGACGCGGTGCGCGATTTCGCGCAGGCCGAGATCGCGCCGCGTGCGGCACAGATCGACCGCGACGACCAGTTCCCCATGGACTGCTGGCGCAAGATGGGCGAGCTGGGCGTGCTGGGCATCACCGTGCCCGAGCAGTACGGCGGCGCCAACATGGGCTACCTGGCCCACATGGTGGCCATGGAAGAGATCAGCCGCGCCAGCGCCTCGGTGGGCCTCTCCTACGGCGCGCACAGCAACCTGTGCGTGAACCAGATCAACCGCAACGGCAGCGACGCGCAGAAGGCCAGGTACCTGCCCAAGCTGATCAGCGGCGAACACGTGGGCGCGCTGGCCATGAGCGAGCCCGGCGCCGGCTCCGACGTCATCAGCATGAAGCTCAAGGCCGAGGACAAGGGCGGTTACTACCTGCTCAACGGCAGCAAGATGTGGATCACCAACGGCCCCGACGCCGACACCCTGGTGGTCTACGCCAAGACCGAGCCCGAGATGGGCGCGCGCGGCGTCACGGCCTTCCTGATCGAAAAAGGCATGAAGGGTTTCAGCATCGCGCAGAAGCTCGACAAGCTGGGCATGCGCGGTAGCCACACCGGCGAGCTGGTGTTCCAGGACGTCGAGGTGCCGGCCGAGAACATCCTGGGCGGCCTGAACAACGGCGCCAAGGTGCTGATGTCGGGCCTGGACTACGAGCGCGCGGTGCTGACCGGCGGGCCGCTGGGCATCATGCAGGCGGTCATGGACAACGTGATCCCGTACATCCACGACCGCAAGCAGTTCGGCCAGAGCATCGGCGAGTTCCAGCTGATCCAGGGCAAGGTCGCCGACATGTACACCGTGCTGCAGGCCGCGCGCAGCTTTGCCTACACCGTGGCCAAGAACCTCGACCTGCTGGGCACCGAGCACGTGCGCCAGGTGCGCAAGGACTGCGCCTCGGTCATCCTCTGGACCGCCGAGAAGGCCACCTGGATGGCCGGCGAGGGCGTGCAGATCTACGGCGGCAACGGCTACATCAACGAGTACCCGCTGGGCCGCCTGTGGCGCGACGCCAAGCTGTACGAGATCGGCGCCGGAACGTCCGAAATCCGCCGCATGCTGATCGGCCGCGAACTGTTCGCGGAAACGTGCTGAATGAGGCTGCCACGCCCCACCGCTGCGCGGGGCGCGTAGGTAACATCGCCGCATGACCCATCCACTTCAAAACCTCATCGACGCCAACCGCAACTGGGCCGCCCAGACCGAGTTGGAGCGCCCCGGCTATTTCCAGAAGCTGGCGCAGCAGCAGAACCCCAAGTACCTGTGGATCGGCTGCTCCGACAGCCGCGTCCCGGCGAACCAGATCACCGGCCTGGAGCCGGGCGAGGTGTTCGTGCACCGCAACGTGGCCAACGTGGTGGTGCACTCGGACCTCAATGCGCTGTCGGTGATCCAGTTCGCGGTCGAGTACCTCAAGGTCGAGCACATCCTGGTCGTGGGGCATTACGGCTGCGGCGGCGTGCTCGCCACGCTCAAGGGCATGCGTGTGGGCCTGGCCGACAACTGGCTGCGCCATGTGCACGACGTGAAGATGCGCCACCGCAAGCGCCTGGACCACCTGCCCGTGGCGGTGCAGGAGGACGTGCTGTGCGAGATGAACGTGATCGAGCAGGTGGGCAACGTGGCGCTGACCAATGTGCTGCAGGACGCCTGGGCGCGTGGCCAGAAGGTGTCGGTGCACGGCTGGTGCTACGGCCTCAAGGACGGCCTGGTGAAAGACCTGGGCGTGAGCATCAGCCGGCCGGAAGAGGTGATGCCGCAGTTCCGCAACGCGCTCAAGCGATACCCCCGCGCCGAGACCTGAGGCGCCCGCAGGCCATGTTCCCCCAGCGGCTGGATTCGACCGTGGCCTATGACATCGCGAAGGCGATGATGGACGGGTTCAACCGCCATTACCGCCTGTTCCGCGCCGAGTCCGCGCGCGCCAAGCACCGTTTCGAATCGCGCGACTGGGCGGCCCAGCAGCGGGCGCAGCGCGAGCGCATCGAGTTCTACGACCTGCGGGTGCGCGAATGCCTGCAACGCCTGGTCAAGGAGTACAAGGCCGACCAGCAGCCCATGGCGGTGTGGGAGCAGGTCAAGCTGCACTACATCGGGCTGCTGGTGAACCACCACCAGCCGGAGCTGGCCGAGACCTTCTTCAACTCGGTCACCACCAAGATCCTCAAGCGCGCCTACTTCCAGAACGACTTCATCTTCGTGCGCCCGGCGGTCTCCACCGAGTACATCGAGAACGACGAGCCGAAGGCGCTGCCCACCTACCGCAGCTACTACCCGACGCACGACACCATGCGCGCCGAGGTGCGCCGCATGATCGAGGACTTCGACCTGCGCGTGCCCTTCGACGACCTCGGGCGCGACGCGGGGCTGGTGCTCGAAGCCATGCGCCAGCGTTTCGACCACCACAAGTTGCGCGCCAACTTCCAGATCCAGGCGCTCTCGGGCCTGTTCTACCGGAACAAGGGCGCCTACGTGGTCGGCAGGATCATCAACGGCTTCCAGGAGGTGCCGTTCGCCCTGCCCATCCTGCACGACGGCAACGGCCGCCTGGTGATCGATGCCGCGCTGTTCGGCGAGGACGACCTGCTGATGCTGTTCAGTTTTGCGCGCGCCTATTTCATGGTCGACATGGAGGTGCCCAGCGCCTACGTGCAGTTCCTGCGCAGCCTGATGCCGCGCAAGCCGCGCGCCGAGTTCTACAACGCCCTGGGCCTGGCCAAGCAGGGCAAGACCCTGTTCTACCGCGACTTCCTGGCGCACATGCGCCACAGCACGGACAGGTTCCGCATCGCACCCGGCATCAAGGGCATGGTGATGCTGGTGTTCGATCTGCCGAGCTTTCCGTTTGTCTTCAAGCTCATCAAGGACTTCTACCCGGCGCAGAAAGACACCACGCGCGAGCAGATCCGCGGCAAGTACCTGCTGGTCAAGCAGCACGACCGCGTGGGCCGCATGGCCGACACGCTGGAGTTTTCAGAGGTGGGCTTTCCGCGCGACCGCTTCACCGACGAGCTGATCGCCGAGATCCAGAAGTACGCGCCCAGCCAGCTGGAGATCAGCGACCGCGACGGCGACGGCACGACCGAGGTCGTCCTCAGGCACTGCTACATCGAGCGGCGCATGATCCCGCTCAACATCTACCTGCAGGAAGCCTTCGACACGCTGCAGACCCCCGACGTCGACGACACCTCGCTGCGCCGGGCGCGCGGGCAGATCACCCAGGCGGTGGTCGAGTACGGCAACGCCATCAAGGACCTGGTGGCCGCGAACATCTTTCCGGGCGACATGCTGTGGAAGAACTTCGGCATCACGCGCCACGGCAAGGTGGTGTTCTACGACTACGACGAGATCGAATACATCACCGACTGCCACTTCCGCCGCGTGCCGCCGCCGCGCAACGAGGAAGACGAGATGTCGGGCGAGGTCTGGTACTCGGTCGGCCCGCACGACGTGTTTCCCGAGACCTTCGGGCCCTTCCTGCTGGGCAATCCGATGGTGCGCGAGGACTTCATGAAGCACCACGCCGACCTGCTGGACCCGGCGTTCTGGCAGGCGCACAAGGAACGCATCGCCGCGGGACACGTGTACGACGTGTTCCCCTACGAACGTGCCCGGCGCTTTCGCGCGCAGGCGCACAAAGAACTTCTGGACTGACTTTTTCAAAGGAGATTCCCATGAGCAATACCACCGATCCCGTCGTCATCGTCGGCGCCGCCCGCACCCCCATGGGCTCGTTCCAGAGCGACTTCGCCGCGCTGTCTGCCCACGACCTGGGCGGCGTGGCCATCAAGGCCGCGGTCGAACGCAGCGGCGTGAAAGCCGGGCTGGTCGACGAGGTGCTGTTCGGCAACTGCCTGATGGCCGGCCAGGGCCAGGCGCCCGCGCGCCAGGCCGCGCTCAAGGGCGGCCTGCCGCTGTCGGCCGGTGCGGTGACGCTGTCCAAGATGTGCGGCTCGGGCATGAAGGCCACCATGCTGGCGCACGACATGCTGCTGGCCGGCAGCGCGACGGTGATGGTCTCGGGCGGCATGGAGAGCATGACCAACGCGCCTTACCTAATGCTCAAGGGGCGGGGCGGCTACCGCATGGGCCACGACAAGATCTACGACCACATGATGCTCGACGGTCTGGAAGACGCCTACGAACCCGGTCGCAGCATGGGCACCTTCGGTGAAGACTGCGCCGCCAAATACAGCTTCACGCGTGAGCAGCAGGACGCCTTCGCCATCGCTTCGGTGACGCGCGCCAAGGCCGCGACCGAGAGCGGTGCCTTCGCCAAGGAGATCGCGCCCGTGACGGTGAAAGACCGCAGCGGCGAGCGCGTGGTCTCGGTGGATGAAGGGCCGGGCAAGGTCAAGCTCGACAAGATCCCCGGCCTCAAGCCGGCCTTCAAGAAGGACGGCACCATCACCGCCGCCTCGTCCTCGTCGATCAACGACGGCGCCGCCGCGCTGGTGCTGATGCGTGAGTCGACGGCGAAGGCCCAGGGCCTCCAGCCGCTGGCCCGCATCGTGGCCCACGCCACCCACGCGCAGGAACCCAACTGGTTCGCCACCGCGCCGGTGGGCGCGACGCAGAAGCTGCTGGCCAAGACGGGCTGGGGCGTGGGCGATGTGGACCTGTGGGAGATCAACGAAGCCTTCGCCGTGGTGCCCATGGCGCTGATGACCGAACTCGACATTCCGCACGACAAGGTGAACGTCAACGGCGGTGCCTGCGCGCTGGGCCACCCCATCGGCGCGAGCGGCGCGCGCATCCTGGTGACGCTGCTGCACGCATTGCAGGCGCGCGGTGGCAAGAAGGGCGTGGCGACGCTGTGCATCGGTGGCGGCGAAGCCACCGCCATGGCGGTTGAACTGATCTGATGGCCACCGTCCTCGTCATCGGCGCCTCGCGCGGCATCGGGCTGGAGTTCGTGCGCCAGTACCGCGCGGCAGGCGATCGCGTGATCGCCACGGCGCGCGACGACGAGGGGCTGGAACGCCTGCGCGAGCTGGGCGCCGAACCGCTGCGTGTGGACGTGGCCGACCCCGCCAGCGTGAGCGGCCTGTCGTGGCAGCTCGATGGCGAGGAAATCGATGTCGCGCTCTACGTGGCCGGCGTGATGAGCCACGGCGGCGCCACCTCGCCGCCCACGCAGCAGGCTTTCGATGCCGTGATGCACACCAATGTGCTGGGCCTGATGCAGGTGCTGCCTCAGGTCATGCCCACGGTCGAGGCGGCCGGCGGCGCGTTCGGCGCAATCTCCTCGGCCATGGGCCAGATCGGGCCGGTGCCGGGCAGTCACAGCTGGCTCTACCGCACCAGCAAGGCGGCGCTGAACATGGCCGCGAGCAGCGCACGTTTCGACTACCCCAAGGCGACCCTGGTGGCGCTGGACCCGGGCTGGGTGCAGACCGACATGGGCGGCGGCGCGGCGCCGCTGACCGCCGAGGCCAGCGTGCGCGGCCTGCGCACCGTGCTGGCCAGCCTGACGGCCGAAGACAACGGACAACTCATCCACCACGATGGCCGGCGCGCCAGCTCGTGGTGACCGAACACCACACCACCCGAAGAGACACCAGATGCTGCTGACCCAAGACCAGGAAATGATCCGCGACGCCGTGCGCAGCTTCGCGCAGGAAGAGCTGTGGCCGAACGCCGCGCGGTGGGACAAGGAACACCACTTCCCGAAGGACGTGCACCAGGGCCTGGCCGAACTCGGTGCCTACGGCATCTGCGTGCCCGAGGAGCTGGGCGGTGCGGGGCTGGACTACCTGACGCTGGCCCTGGTGCTGGAAGAGATCGCAGCCGGCGACGGCGGCACCAGCACCGCCATCAGCGTGACCAACTGCCCCTACAACGCCATCCTGATGAAATACGGCACGCCGGCGCAGCAGCAGCAGTGGCTGGTGCCGGCGGCGCGCGGCGACATCCTCGGCGCCTTCTGCCTGACCGAGCCGCACGTCGGTTCCGACGCGTCGGGTCTGCGGACCACGGCGGTGCGCGAGGGCGACGAGTACGTGATCAATGGCGTCAAGCAGTTCATCACCTCGGGGAAAAACGGCCAGGCCGCGGTGGTGATCGCCGTGACCGACAAGGGCGCGGGCAAGAAGGGCATGAGCGCCTTCATGGTGCCCACCGACAACCCGGGCTACGTGGTCGCGCGGCTGGAGGACAAGGTCGGCCAGCACAGCAGCGACACGGCGCAGATCAACTTCGACAACTGCCGCATCCCGGTCGAGAACCGGATCGGCCAGGAAGGCGAGGGCTACAAGATCGCTCTGTCCGCACTCGAAGGCGGCCGCATCGGCATCGCGGCGCAGAGCGTGGGCATGGCGCGCAGCGCGCTGGACGTGGCGATCGCCTACGCCAAGGAGCGCCAGAGCTTCGGCACGGCCATCTTCAACCACCAGGCGGTGGGTTTCCGACTGGCCGAGTGCGCGACCAGGCTGGAAGCCGCACGCCAGCTGATCTGGCACGCTGCCGCGCTGCGCGACGCGGGCCGGCCCTGCCTGAAGGAAGCGGCCATGGCCAAGCTGTTCGCCAGCGAGACCGCCGAACAGGTCTGCTCGGCGGCGATCCAGACCCTGGGCGGTTACGGCTATGTGAACGATTTCCCGGTCGAGCGCATCTGGCGCGACGTGCGCGTATGCCAGATCTACGAAGGCACCAGCGACGTGCAGAAGATCATCATTGCGAGATCGTTGTAACCCCCCGCGCCGCGAAGCAGAGTCCACCCCCGCCGCGCTGCGCGCGACCCCCTCAAGGGGGCGGCACTGGCGGCCCGGCAAAGCCGGTTCCGCGGTGCCCTGGGCCGAGGCACTGCGCGCCGAGCAGGTTGTGTTTTTTGTTGCGCCTCAGTTCGGCGCAGCCGGAATCGTCAGGCCTTTGGCCACCGCGGGCCGTGCCACAAACGCGGCCAGCACGCGTTGCACTTCGGTGAACTCCGCGTAGCCCACCAGGTCGCCGGCCTTGTAGCGTTCCACCAGGTTGCGCACCCAGGGCCAGATGGCGATGTCGGCGATCGTGTACTCGTCGCCCATGACCCAGCTCCGGCCCTTCAGGCGCTGGTTCAGCACGCCCAGCAGGCGCTTGGTCTCGCCGGTGTAGCGGTCGCGCGGGCGTTTGTCTTCGTAGTCCTTGCCACCGAAGATGGTGAAGAAGCCCACCTGGCCGAACATCGGGCCGACCCCGCCCATCTGGAACATCAGCCACTGCAGGGTCTCGTAGCGGCGCGCCGGGTCGGCGGGCAGGAGCTTTCCTGTTTTCTCGGCCAGGTAGACCAGGATCGCGCCCGACTCCCACAGCGCCAGCGGCTGGCCGCCCGGGCCGGCCGGGTCCAGGATGGCGGGGATCTTGTTGTTCGGGTTGAGTGACAGGAACTCGGGCGTGAACTGGTCGTTGGTGTCGAAGCTCACACGGTGCACCTCGTAGGGCAGGCCGCACTCCTCCAGCATGATCGAGACCTTCACGCCGTTGGGCGTGGGCAGGCTGTAGAGCTGCAGCCGGTCGGGATGCTCTGCGGGCCACTTGCGGGTGACGGGATAAGCGGACAGGTCGGTCATGGCAATCTCCTTTGCGGCCCGTACCCTAGCAGCTTGGCGCGGGCCCTGCAGGGCGCGCTACGATGGCCTTTTCGCCCACCCACCGGACAGGAGACACCGCCATGCCGATCACCAAAGGGTTCCGCGCCCTCGTCGACGAGGCCAATGCCCAGATCACCACCTACAGCGTCGAACAGGTGCGGGCGCGCCTGGGCAGCGACCCCACGCTTCAGGTCGTCGACATCCGCGACCCGCGCGAGCTGGAGCGCGAAGGCACGGTGCCCGGTTGCGTGCACGCGCCGCGCGGCATGCTGGAGTTCTGGGTCGACCCCGAATCCCCCTACTTCAAGCCGGTGTTCGGGGACGAGGGCAAGGAGTTCGTGCTGTTCTGCGGCGCCGGCTGGCGCAGCGCGCTGGCCACCAAGGCGCTCAAGGACATGGGCATGAACAACGTCGCCCACATCGATGGCGGCTTTGCCGCCTGGGTGAAAGAGGGCGCGCCCACCGAAACGCTGGAGGCCCACAAGGCCGCGAGCAAGGCGGCGCGTGGATGAACTTCTTGCCGCCGGACGACTGCCCCTGCGGTCAGCGCGATGCACGCGGCCGCGCAATGGCCTATGCACAGTGCTGCGGCCGCTACCTCGACCACGACACCCCGGCGCCCGATGCAGAGCGCCTGATGCGCTCGCGCTACAGCGCCTTTGTGCTCGGGCGGGTGGAGTACCTGGAAGCCAGCTGGCACACCCGCACCCGCCCCGCCGGGCTCACGCTGGAGCCGGGGCAGAAGTGGCTGGGGCTGGAGGTGAAGCGCCACCGCGAGGTCGATGCCGACCACGCCGAGGTCGAGTTCGTCGCCCGTTCGCGCGTCGGTGGCCGGGGCGTGCGCCTGCACGAAACCAGCCGCTTCCTGCGCGAGGGCGGGCGCTGGTATTACGTGGATGGAGACATGCATTGATGGAACGGTTTGAAGCGGTCCTGTTCGACTGCGACGGCGTGCTGGTGGACAGCGAGCCCATCACCAACGGCGTGCTGCGCCAGATGCTCAACGAGGCCGGCTGGGCGCTCACGGCCGCCGAGTGCGAGCACCATTTCATCGGTCGCGCGGTGCGCGACCAGCGCGCCCTCATCGAAGCGGAAACCGGACAGCCACTGACCGAAGAGTGGATGCGGGCGTTCTACGAGCGGCGCAACCAGCGTCTGGTGGCCGAGCTGAAGGCTGTGGCCGGCGCGCTGGACGCGGTGGTTGCCGCGCACACCCACACCGCGGGCCGCATCGCCTGCGCCTCGGGCGCCGACCGGCCCAAGGTGGTGATGCAGATCGGCATGGCCGGCATGGCACCGTACTTCGAAGACCGCATCTTCAGCGGCCACGACCTGCCGCGCTCCAAGCCGCACCCCGATGTGTACCTCGCCGCGGCGGCGCACCTGGGCGTCGACCCCACGCGCTGCCTGGTGATCGAAGACACCGCCACAGGCGCGCAGGCGGGCCTGGCCGCCGGCGCCACCGTCTGGGGCTACTGCCCGCACGGCGACGGCCGTGCCTTCGACGGGCTGCCGGTGGCGCGCGTCGTTCCTCACATGGGCGAGCTGGCGCGCTTGCTGCCCGCGCTGCGGTAAAAACGCGCCATGCCCATCACCCGCCGACAGCTCCTGCTTCGTTCATCCGTCCTGCCGCTGGCCAGCCTGGGCCTGACCGGCTGCGCCACCGTCGACAGACCCAGCGTGCAGGCGCGGCTGCAGGGCCGCTCCATCACCGTCATCAGCACCGTGGGCACCACCCTGCGCCTGTCCTGGCGCGGCACCACGCCGTTCAACAACGAATTCGGCGAAGCCTTCGTGCCGGGCTGGGGGCTCAAGGAGCAGCTGGAGAACAGCACGGTGGAACTGCTCAAGGCCTCGGGGCGCTTCTCCAGCGTGCAGCGCGTCACCATCACCTCGACCCGCCGCGAGGAAGCGCTCAAGGAGCTGAAGGAACTCAGGACCCCCACCGACCACGTGCTGCTGCTCTCGGCCGCACCCTCTGGCGACAGCCTCTGGGCGACCCGGGAGGGCTTCAATGGTTTGGGCATCGCGCAGCGCAGCATCGTGCGGGTCAACACCGAATCCGCCGCGCACGTCTCGTTGCGCGCCGACCTGCTGGTGCCCAGCACCTTCGGCGCCGTGCTCGGCGAGGCCACGGTGCACACCGCCCAGCGCGTGCCTGCGCCCGCCCTGCTGACCGGCCCGCGGCTCAACGACGACGTGGCCGCCGCGGCGCGGGAGTCGCTCAAGGTGCAGGTGGACGCGGCGCTGCAGAGCCTGGTGAGCCAACTGGGGCTGGGCAAGGCGGTGGCGCCTGCTCCCGCGCCGGCGCCAACTGCGGCTCCTGTCGCTCCACCCGCGGTGGCGCCGGCGGCGCAGCCCGCCAGACCATCGGCCAGCGCCTATCCGGTGGCACCTGCAGCGGTGGAGGGGCGGGGGATTCCTGGGCCGTCGGGAGCTGCCGACTCAAGACCTTGAGGGTGGCGGCGTGTGTGCTTCCGTCTGACCATCGGGGCGGACGAGACGGAACTGAAACTGGATAAAGAAACGATGAAAAAACTGCTCTTGGCGATGTGTCTGGCTGCTTCTGCGATCCTCGCAGGGTGTGGGTCTGTCGATCCCTTGCGGATACGGTCGCAAGTGGGAGACAAGGGTTTGGTCGTGGTGGTGAGGGTTCCCAACGAGCTGTCGCTGTCCTGGGTGGGGACGACGCCTTTGAACAATGAGTCTGCCGTTCATTCGGACCCGGACTGGGCCATCAAACATTGGATCGAAGAGCGCAGCGTCGCCGTGCTGCGTCAGGCTGGTCGGAAGGCCCGTGCCCTTGTTCTTCAGCCGGGAGCACAGGTCGGCCTTGCCCAGATGATCGACACGACCAACGAGGTCGTGTTGGTCATCGCTCCAGGCTATGGGCCGGACAAGGTGTTCAACCGACCGCCCTACGTCAGCGGCATCGGGCTTCGTCAGCACACTTGGTTTGGCATGGAGGCTGCATCTGCAACCTACGTCCAACTGGATGCCCGCATCCTGAATCCGTCCCACCCACAAGAGGTTCATATGGTGTCTTCGGAGAGCTTCCAGCGCCTTCCTTTTGTGGCACTTGAGAAAGGGCCCACCCTTCACCCCAGGGTGGATGGGGCTGTTCGCGATGCGATACGCGTGCAGATTGATGGCGTGGTGTTGGATCTGATCGGAAGGTTGGGCTTGTTCGAGGGACCTATTGACAGCACGTCCCCAAGGCTACCGCCAGCGCACACGGGGCCCCGGGGCTAGAGCGTTCACCCCGCCCCGCCAGCCCACCCTTCGCAGCGTCTCCACCCGCTCCCGGTTCACGCCAAAATCCTTGCGCCCCACGCGCGAGGCCGAGCGCACCTGCACCACCTGGTTCACCGGGTCGACCCAGCGGTCGAGGTCATCGAAGAACTCCATCCAGCGCGTGGTGTTTTACAAATTCCCCCACGGCCCTGACAAACTCGTCCACCTGGTCCTGCATGATGAAGTGACCGCTGTTTTTGACAACGACATGCATTGACTGGGTGGACAAGCTGGCCAGTTCGGCCTGTTCGGTCTGGCGAATTCGGGCGAGTGCTCTCTCTGTTTCGATGTCTTGGCCAGATTTCTCGGCGTCGCGCGTGACCAGGCTCTGGTCCACTAGGTTGCCGGCCGTCAGCACCAGCAAGGGAAGCCTTCCCAAGCTGGCTGGAGGAGGTGTGGTTGCGCTGAGGCTTTGGCGCATGACGGCCATTTCATGGACCACTGCGCGCGCGGTGTCCGTTCGGTTCTGCACAGCGGTTTTCGCCGCCAGCACATCCGGTGGCAACGGGGAAGGTCTGCGGTCGGCGTCGGCCAGGCCCATCAGCCTGACCAGGCCGATGCGGGACAAGGGCTCGGCAATCGCCATCTGCACGGCTTGCGTCAGATACGCCCATGCGGCATGCGGATACTGGTGCAGAGGGCCTTGCTCATGGGCCGAATCGACCAGGACCATGCCGCGCGTCTCCCCGGGAAACAGCCGGTGAAACGCGCGCACGTAAATGCCTCCACGGGAGTGCCCGACCAATACATAAGGCGGAGAAATGCCCGCGTTGTTCAGCAGCGCATGCAGATTCCTGGCCACGTCGTCGACCTGGATGGGCGCATTGATCAGATCGCTCCAGCCAAGCCCTGGACGGTCATATGAGCAAACCCGCAGGTTCTGCGCCAGCCTGGGTTGAACCAAAGACCAGCTCAAAGAGCTTTCACCCAGCCCAGCCTCCAGAACGACGGTTGGAGAACCGGAGCCGATGCAGAACAGATGGAGGTTGAATCCATTGACTGGAATCATGCGCCCCGGGGGCGGGAATTTTTTCAGATCCGCGGCAGTCTTTTGCGATTGATAGACGGCGCCGGCCAGCACGGCCAGGCATGCGGTGCCCAGCGCGAAGACGAGGAGGCGAAACCGCTGGAGGAAGGCCCAGTTCTTGAGGTTGGACATGATGTGCTTGGTGCCATGGGGTGCGGCTGCCGGGTAGCGCCGGCTACGACCATTGGGCGAGCCTTCTTTGAATGCGTGAACAGAACGCTTCGACCTCATTGGGAGAGAGGCGCTCCGCCTTGTAGAGCGACAGCATCTCGAACCGGCATGCGGGCGCGCATGTGCCAATGAGCGCCGTTTTCAACACCCGTTTCACAGGCTGCCGCAACAGCAGGCGGTCCACCCACCACGGGGAACCCAGCGACGTGATGGCAAGCGCTCGCCGCAACTTGAGGAGCCTTGGCGTGATCGAGCCCAGATCGGTGCCGTGGTCGTAGGCAATGCCAGGCGCCCAGACGCGGTCGAACCACCCCTTCAGGATGGCCGGGAAGCCAAACCACCAAGTAGGAAACACCAGCACGAGCGCTTCAGCGGAGAGCAAATGCGAAACCTGAGGCTGGACGGCCGAGGAATCAAACGGGAGGTGGTAGTAGCTCTGGCGCTCACTCGCGGTCAGCGAAGGCGAGAACTCGTTCTGATAGAGAGGTTCGACCTGCACCGTGTGCCCGGCTTCGGTCAGCGCCTGGATGGCGCACTGAGCCAAGGCATGGCACAGGCTGTCGGCGACAGGGTGCGCGACCACGACAAGACAGTTCATGTGGAAAAGGGCCTCCGCGAAACGGTGCTCATGCAGGGCGACATGCGCTTCGGGTCGTGGCCCGGGTTCACCCCTTCCCCGCCAACCCCGCCCGCAGTGCCTCCACCCGCTCCCGGTTCACCCCGAAGTCCTTGCGCCCCACGCGCGAGGCGGAGCGCACCTGCACCACGTGGTGGACCGGGTCGACCCAGAGTTCGATGTCGTCGATGAACTTCATCCAGCGCGTGGTGCACTGCGCGTACAAGTAGCCGTCGCCGTTGTCCCGGACGATCTTCACGCCTGGCATGGCTTGCAGCTGCTGCCGCAGGCGGGCCAGGGTGGAAGGTCCGTCGCCTTGGATCGGCAGCGGCGCGATCTCGGCGTAGGCGCGCATCGGGTGGTCGGGGTGGAGCGCCGCCTGGCTGCTGACGCTGTTGGGTGTGGTGGACGGCGGTTTGAGCCGGCCATCCTTCACGCCCAGGTCGTCGGGCATGCGCCCGCCGAGCAGGCCCAGCTGTCCGGCCAGCACGGCGGCAACGGCCAGCGCCAGCAGGGCGAACACGATCCACTTGAGCCGGGCCATGCGGAACCTCCGGGTGATTGAAGCGGCCCATTGTGGCGCCAAGTCCAGAATGAGGCCTATGAGCGCCCAGCGGAAAAAAACCGATCCCCTCACACGCCGCCGCCCTCGCCAGGTGCGGGCGCACGAAACCGTGGCCGTGATCCTGGAGGCGGCCTGGCGCCAGCTCCAGCAGCAGGGACTGGCGGGCTTCAACACCAACCGGATCGCCGAGCGGGCGGGTGTGAGCATCGGCACGCTGTACGGCTACTTCCCCAACAAGCAGTCGATTCTGGTGGCGTTGGCGCGCCGGCTGCTGCAGGCGGACCGGCAGGCGGTGGCGGATGCGCTGGAGGCCGGGGCGGCGCAGGACGCAGACCCTGTGCGTGCCATCGTCCGTGTGCTGTTCCAGCGCCACCGGCAGGATGCCGGCCTGCGCCGGACCTTGCTGAGCGCCTACATCGGTGCCGGCCTGGCGGGCGACGACGCCGATCAGGTGCGGGCGCAGGTGGGGCACATCGTGTCGCACCCCCGCGGTCCGCTGGCGGGCCGTTCCCTGACCGATGCGCAGCTGTTTGTCATCTCGCGCGCCGTGCTGGGGATCGCCCGGGCCTTGACCGAAGACGCGGGGGCACTGCCCGCGTCCGACCAGGCGCTGGAGGACGAAGCGGTTCGCCTGGTCCACGCTTACCTGGCCGTTGCCGCGGGCGGAGGCTCGCCGGCGGCGAGCGCCAGCAGCGTGGCGAATACAGCGTCCTCGGCCGTCAGGATGGCGGGCTGGCCGTAGTCCCCGGCCGTCATGGCCACCACCAGGTCAAGGCCAGGAACCACGAAGAGCCGCTGCCCCCCGTTGCCGATGGCCTGGACCACCGCCCACGATCGACCCGCAGCGGGTTGTTCGCTGGTCCACCACTGGAAGCCGTAGCCGAAGCGGTCGCTGGCCCGGATCTGGGCGGTGGTGGTGGCCCGGACCCAGGCCGATGGCACGACCTGCCGTCCTTGCCATTGCCCGCCCTGCAACACCAAGGTGCCGATCTTCAGCAGATCGCGCGGGCGCAGGCGCAGGCCGGCGTGCGCAACGGCGCGGCCCCGGAGGTCACGGCCCCAGGTCCAGGTCTGTATGCCGAGCGGCTGGAACAGCTCGGCATCGACCACCTCGTTCCACGGGCGGCCGGTGGAGCGTTCGATGACGTCGACCAGCACCGACGTCAGCCCGCCGCTGTAGACGAAGGTCTGGCCCGGGCGGGCCACGACCTCGCGCCCGAACACGGTGGCATAGAAAGAGCCCGTCCAGGTCAGGGGCGTCTGGTCGTCATCGGATGTGCGTCGCACGGGAGACGGTTCGTCCCACGCCAGGCCGGCGCTCATCGTCAGCAGGTCCCGGATGCGGATCGCGTTTTTCGGCGGTTGATCGAGCGCCGGATGGTCGGGGTACAGCGACGCAACCGTCGTGTCCAGGTCCGGGACTTCCTGGCGCGCCAGCAGGACGCCGTACACCAGGCCGACCACGCTCTTGCTGATCGACCGCATGTCGTGCAGGTCGTCGGGGCCGAAGTGCCGACAGGACGACCAGAGGCTGTACAGCCCCCGGTCCTGCCCGCTGCGGTAGCGCTCGGCGACGAGGCGGTCCCCGCGCAGCACCAGCACGCTGTGGATGTTGAGTCCTTCCGCATCGATGCGGTTCAGCACCCGGTCCCAGTCCGCCTCGGACGCCTGCGCCGGCAGCAAGGTGGCCAGCATGACGAGGATCAGGGCGCTGAACCAGGTGCGGAGGCAGAAGGGGTGGGGCGGTCGCATCGCAAGATTCTCCGCAGCGGGTTTCCGCCCGACTACTCGCATGAAGCAGCGGCGGACCGAATGCCCCGGCTGCAGAAAAATGTTCAGCGAATCAAGGACTTGCGAGACCGTGATGGGGTTGAACGGAGGGCCACCGGCTGGTCAACTCGGGTTTGTTGCGCTCATGGGCCGCCCCGATCGCGCCACTCCCCCGGCGCCACCCCCGTCCAGGCCTTGAATGCGCGGATGAAGCTCTTCTCGCTCTGGAACCCCGTGGCGGCGGCGATCTGCTTGATCGGCCGGCGGGTGCGCTGCAGCAGGTCGATGGCGCGTTCGCGCCGCACCTCGTCCTTCAGCGCCTGCAGCGTGGCGCCTTCTTCCTTGAGCTGGCGGTGCAGGGTGCGCGCCGAGGTGTGCAGCAGTGCGGCCAGGTCGTCGGCGTTGTGGGCGTCCAGCGGCTGGGTGGTGAGCACCTGCCGCACGCGCTGCACCAGCAGGCGGTCGCGCCGGTAGGGGCGCACCTGGATCGGCAGCGCGCGCTGCAGCATCTGGTTCATCGCGGCCTCGTCGCGCTTGATCGGCAGGGCGAGGTAGCGGGCGTCGAAGCGGATCGCCGTGGCGTCCGCCTCGAAGCGGGTCGGCCCGTCGAACAGCACGCGGTAGGCGTCGGCGTGCGGCGGCGCGGCGAACGGAAAGCTCGCGCCCAGCAGCGGGATGCGCGAATCGACGAACCAGCAGGCCAGGCCGTGCACGTTGCGCAGCACCGAGACGAAGCAGAACTCGCGCAGCGAACCGTCGCCGCCGGGCGGTCGGTGTTCGGTGAGCACGATGCGGGCCTCGTCGCCCCCGGTCTCGACGGCCAGCGTGATGTCGCGGGTGAGCAGGCCGTGGTGGCGGCACCAGCGCTTGAGGGCCACGCCCAGCGTGGGGGCGGAGAGCGAGGCGCGGGCCAGCAGGCCGTAGCTGCCCCAGGGCAGGGGGCGGCCGAACCAGCCCAGGGCCTCGTCGTCGAGCGCCTGCATCGCGGCGGCCGACAGCCACTCCATCTGCAGGGCGGTGATGCGGGCATCGGGCTGCTGGATGTCCGATGGCGCGATTTGTGCAGCTTCGAGCGCCGCGTGCGGGGACAGCCCGCGCAGCGCAAAGGCGTGGGCAATCGCCTTGACAAAGGCCATGGGGGTGGCCGCCACCAGGGGCCGGTGGGTGGGGGCTTTGGGGCGCGGGGCAGGCATGGCCGGAGTCTGCCATGAATGGCAAGATCGATGGCGCGATTTGTGACCTGTTTGCCCGCCCGGAAAGCGGGGTGGGCCGCTATGCTGGGGGCCGGATTTCGCCTGGACGCCAGAGGAGACAACCCCATGGACATGACATTGAGCCACGCCGCAGGCCGCACCGACGTGCCCCTGATCGAGCAGACCATCGGCGCCTTCTTCGACGCCATGGCCGCGCGCCAGCCGCAGCGCGAGGCGCTGGTGAGCGTGCACCAGGGGCGGCGCTACACGTATGCCGCGCTGGCGGCCGAGGTGGACCGGCTGGCGAGTGCGCTGCTGGGCCTGGGCCTGCAACCGGGCGACCGCATCGGCATCTGGTCGCACAACAACGTGGAATGGGTGCTGATGCAGCTGGCGACCGCCAAGGTCGGCCTGGTGCTGGTCAACATCAACCCGGCCTACCGCACGGCCGAGCTGGAATACGCGCTCAACAAGGTCGGCTGCAAGGCCCTGGTGTCCATGGCGCAGTTCAAGACCAGCGACTACCTGGGCATGCTGCGCGAGCTGGCGCCCGAGCTGGCGACCGCCGCTCCCGGTGCGCTGCAGGCCCGGCGCCTGCCCGAGCTGCGCACCGTGGCCTGGATCGACGTGGCGGGCGAGGGCGCCGAGCAGCCGGGGATGATGCGTTTCTCCGCGCTGCTGGCCAGTGGCCAGGTGGGCGACCCGCGCGTGTCGCAGGCGGCGACCGGCCTCTCGCCCAACGACCCGATCAACATCCAGTTCACCAGCGGCACCACGGGCTTCCCCAAGGGCGCGACGCTGACCCACCGCAACATCCTCAACAACGGCTTCTTCATCGGCGAGTGCATGAAGCTCACGCCCGAGGACCGGCTGTGCATCCCCGTGCCGCTGTACCACTGCTTCGGCATGGTGCTGGGCAACCTGGCCTGCTTCACGCACGGCAGCACCATCGTCTACCCCAGCGACGCCTTCGACCCGCTCGCGGTGCTGCAGACGGTGCAGGCCGAGCGCTGCACCGGTCTGCACGGCGTGCCCACCATGTTCATCGCCGAGCTGGACCACCCGCGCTTCAGGGAGTTCGACCTGCACACGCTGCGCACCGGCATCATGGCCGGCTCGCCCTGCCCGGTGGAGGTGATGAAGCGGGTGCAGGCCGACATGCACATGGGCGAGGTGACGATCGCCTACGGCATGACCGAGACCAGCCCGGTGAGCTGCCAGAGCAGCACCGACACACCGCTGGACAAGCGCGTGTCCACCGTGGGCCTGGTGCAGCCGCACCTGGAGGTGAAGATCGTCAACCCCGAGACCGGCGCCACCGTGCCGCGCGGCGAACGCGGCGAGTTCTGCACCAAGGGCTATTCGGTGATGCACGGCTACTGGGGCGACGAGGCGAAGACGAAAGAAGCCATCGATGCTGACGGCTGGATGCACACCGGCGACCTAGCCACCATGGACGACGAGGGCTACGTCAACATCGTTGGCCGCATCAAGGACATGGTGATCCGCGGCGGCGAGAACATCTACCCGCGCGAAATCGAAGAATTCCTCTACCGCATGCCGCAGGTGCAGGACGTGCAGGTGGTGGGCGTGCCCGACCCTAAGTACGGCGAAGAACTGTGCGCCTGGGTCATCGTCAAGCCGGGCCAGAGCCTGGACGAGGAGGCTGTGCGCGCCTTCTGCAAGGGCCAGATCGCGCACTACAAGGTGCCGCGCTACATCCGCTTCGTGGAGGCCTTCCCGATGACGGTGACCGGCAAGATCCAGAAGTTCAAGATCCGCGACGCCATGAAGGACCAGCTGGGGCTGGCCGAAGCCAAAACAGCCTGAGAGCACACCATGCCCGCACTCGAGACCAAACTCAACGCCCGCTCCGCCGACTTCCAGGCCAACGCCGCCGCCATGCGCGCGGTGGTGGACGACCTGAAGGCCCAGATCGAGAAGGCCACGCTCGGCGGCGGCGAGGCCGCCCGTGCCAAGCACACCGCGCGCGGCAAGCTGCTGCCGCGCGACCGGGTGCAGATGCTGCTGGACCCGGGCACGCCCTTCCTGGAGCTCAGCCCCATGGCCGCGCACGCCATGTACAACGGCGACGCGCCCTGCGCCGGCGTGATCGCGGGCATCGGCCGCGTCAGCGGCGTGGACTGCATGATCGTCTGCAACGACGCGACGGTGAAGGGCGGCACCTACTACCCGCTGACCGTGAAGAAGCACCTGCGCGCCCAGGAAGTGGCGCAGCAGAATCACCTGCCCTGCATCTACCTGGTGGACTCGGGCGGCGCCAACCTGCCGAACCAGGACGAGGTCTTCCCCGACCGCGACCACTTCGGCCGCATCTTCTTCAACCAGGCCAACATGAGCGCGCAGGGCATCGCGCAGATCGCGGTGGTCATGGGCTCGTGCACCGCGGGCGGCGCCTACGTGCCGGCCATGAGCGACGAGACCATCATCGTCAAGAACCAGGGCACCATCTTCCTGGGCGGCCCGCCGCTGGTGAAGGCCGCCACCGGCGAGGTGGTGAGCGCCGAAGACCTGGGCGGTGGCGACGTGCACACGCGCCTGAGTGGCGTGGCCGACCATCTGGCGCAGAACGATCTGCACGCCATCGCGCTGGCGCGCCAGGCGGTGAAGAACCTCAACGCCCGCAAGGTCCCGCCGATTGCGACCATCGACCCGGTGGCGCCGCTGTACCCGGCCGAGGAGCTCTACGGCGTGATCCCGACCGACACCCGCAAGCCCTTCGACGTGCGCGAGATCATCGCCCGCATCGTGGACGGCAGCGAGTTCGACGAATTCAAGGCGCGCTTCGGCACCACGCTGGTCTGCGGCTTCGCGCGCATCGAAGGCATGCCGGTCGGCATCATCGCCAACAACGGCATCCTGTTTTCCGAATCGGCGCTCAAGGGCGCGCACTTCATCGAACTGTGCTGCCAGCGCAAGACGCCGCTGGTGTTCCTGCAGAACATCACCGGCTTCATGGTCGGCCGCAAGTACGAGAACGAAGGCATCGCCCGCAACGGCGCCAAGATGGTGACGGCCGTGGCCACCGCCGCGGTGCCCAAGTTCACCGTCATCATCGGCGGCAGTTTTGGCGCCGGCAACTACGGCATGTGCGGCCGCGCCTACAGCCCGCGCTTCCTCTGGATGTGGCCGAACGCGCGCATCAGCGTGATGGGCGGCGAGCAGGCCGCGAGCGTGCTGGCCACGGTCAAGCGCGACGGCATCGAGGCCAAGGGCGGCCAGTGGAGCGCCGAGGAAGAAACCGCGTTCAAGGCCCCCATCAAGGAGCAGTACGAGGTGCAGGGCCATCCCTACTACGCGACCGCGCGGCTGTGGGACGATGGTGTGATCGACCCGGCCGACACGCGGCGCGTGCTGGCGCTGGGGCTGAGCGCGTCGCTGAATGCGCCCATCCCCGAGACCAAGTTCGGCCTGTTCCGCATGTGAGCGCCATGGACGCGCACACCCACTTCCTGCAGCTGGCCCGCTACAACGTCTGGGCCACGCGCCGCCTGGTCGAGGCCGTGGCGGCCGTGTCCGAGGCCGATTACCGCAAGGACTGCGGCCTGTTCTTCCGGAGCCTCCACGGCACGCTCAACCACCTGCTGGTGGGCGAGCACATGCTCTGGTACCCGCGTTTTGCCCGGGGTGTGTCGCCCAGGGTGGAACTGAACGCCGAGGTCGAACCCGACCGCGACCGCCTGGGCCAGGCGCTCAAGGGCGGCGCCGCCAACTGGCTGCCGCTGATCGAATCCTGGCCGGTCGAGCGCTTCGACGGGGTGCTGAACTACACCAACATGCGCGGGCAGGCGATGTCGCTGCCGTTCGCGGCCACGCTGGCCCATGTGTTCAACCACGGGACTCACCACCGCGGCCAGATCACGGCCGCGCTCACGGCGCTGGGCCGGCCGTGCCCTGAGCTGGACCTGGTGTACCTGTTGCAAGAGGAATCCAAGGCATGACCCAAGCACTGACTGTGGCGGTCAGCGACCGCATCGCCCGCATCACGCTCACCCGCCCCGAGGTGCGCAACGCCTTCAACGACGCCGTGATCCAGCAGCTCAAGGCCGCGTTCGAATCGGTCGGTGCCAGGGGCGACGTGCGCGCCGTGGTGCTGGCCGCCGAAGGCCCGGCCTTCTGCGCCGGGGCCGACCTGAACTGGATGCGGCGCATGGCCGATTACACGCGCCAGGAAAACATCGCCGACGCCGGGCAGCTCGCCGCCATGCTCAAAACCATCTACGAATGCCCGAAGCCCACCATCGCCGCCGTGCAGGGCGATGTGTTTGCGGGTGGCATGGGCCTGGTCGCGGCCTGCGACATGGCGGTGAGCGTGCGCACCGCCACCTACTGCCTGAGCGAGGTGAAGCTGGGGCTGATCCCGGCCACCATCAGCCCCTATGTGATCCGCGCCATGGGCGCGCGCGCCGCGCACCGCTACTTCCTCACCGCCGAGCGCTTCAGCGCCGAAGAGGCGCACCGCATCGGCTTCGTGCACGAGCTGGTGGACGCCGATGCGCTCGATGCCAAGGTGGCCGAACTGGCGCAGGCCCTGGTGAGCGCCAGCCCGGCGGCCGTGCGCACCTGCAAGAAGCTGGTGCAGGACGTGGCCGAACGCACCATCGACGCGCAGCTCATCGCCGCGACCGTGGAAGGCATCGCCGACATCCGCGCGAGTGACGAAGGTCGCGAAGGTGTGGCGTCTTTTCTGCAGAAGCGCAAACCCGCCTGGCTGGCGGGGTAATCTGGTCCTTTCCCTTCAGGAGGACAGCCCATGGACGCGATCTGGAACAGCTTTGTCGAGTGGCTCAGGGGCTTTGGTGTCCAAGCCGGGCAGCAGGCGGCCGAGGCCGGCGCGCAGATCGGCAGCCAGGTCGCCGAGGGCGTGGGCGCAGCCGCCAGTCGCCTGGACATGACCAGCCTGCTCGCACTGGCCGCCGCGCTGGGCTGGGCCAGCGGCTTCCGGCTCTACGCCGTGGTGTTCCTGGTCGGCTCCATGGGGCTGGCCGGCTGGATTCCGCTGCCCGAGGGCCTGCAGGTGCTGCAGCACCCGGCGGTGCTCGCGGTCAGCGGCGCGCTGCTGTTTGTCGAGTTCTTCGCCGACAAGATTCCGGGCCTGGATTCGCTGTGGGACATCGTCAACAGCGTGGTGCGCATCCCCGCCGGCGCGGCGCTGGCCGCCGGTGTGTTCGGCGCCGACAACGCCACCATGGCCGTGGTCGCCGCACTGATGGGCGGCACACTGGCCGCCAGCAGCCAGGCCGCCAAGACCACCACGCGCGCGGCCATCAACACCTCGCCCGAGCCCTTCTCCAACGTGTTCATGAGCCTGCTTGAAGACGGCCTGGTGATCGGCGCCGTCTGGCTGGCGACCAACCACCCAGTCATCTTCGGCATCCTGCTGCTGATCGCGCTGGTGCTGATGTGGGTCGTCACCTGGATGCTGTTCAAGTTCCTGCGCGCGGCGTTCCGCCGGCTGCGCCATCTGTTCTCCCCCGACTCTGCCTCTGCCTAGGAAAAGCCGCATGTTCTCCAAGATCCTGATCGCCAACCGCGGTGAAATCGCCTGCCGCGTCGCCGCCACCGCCCGCCGCCTGGGCGTGCGCACCGTGGCCGTGTATTCCGACGCCGACGCCAACGCGAAACACGTGGCCGCCTGCGACGAGGCGGTGCACATCGGCGGCAGCGCGCCCAAGGAGAGCTACCTGCAGTGGGAGCGCATCATCGCGGCGGCCCAGGCCACGGGCGCACAGGCGATCCACCCCGGCTACGGTTTCCTGAGCGAGAACGAGGCCTTCGCCGACGCCTGCGCCCAGGCGGGGCTGGTGTTCATCGGCCCGCCGTCCTCGGCCATCGAGGCCATGGGCCTGAAGGCCGAGTCCAAGCGCCTGATGGAGCAGGCCGGTGTGCCGCTGGTGCCGGGTTACCACGGCACCGACCAGGACCCGGCGCTGCTGCAGCGCGAGGCCGACCGCATCGGTTACCCGGTGCTGATCAAGGCCAGCGCGGGCGGCGGCGGCAAGGGCATGCGCGCGGTCGACAAGGCCGAGGACTTTGCGGCGGCGCTGGCGTCGTGCAAACGGGAAGCCATCAACAGCTTCGGCAGCGACGCGGTGCTGATCGAGAAGTACGTGCAGCGCCCGCGCCACATCGAGATCCAGGTGTTCGGCGACACGCACGGGAACTGCGTCTACCTGTTCGAGCGCGACTGCTCGGTGCAGCGTCGCCACCAGAAGGTGCTGGAAGAGGCGCCCGCCCCGGGCATGACGCCTGCGTTGCGCCAGCAGATGGGCGAGGCGGCGGTGGCCGCGGCCAAGGCGGTGAACTATGTGGGCGCCGGCACGGTGGAGTTCATCGTCGAGCAGCCCGGTGGTTACGACCACCCCGAACAGATGAAGTTCTACTTCATGGAGATGAACACCCGTCTGCAGGTGGAACACCCGGTGACCGAGGCCATCACCGGCCTCGATCTGGTGGAGTGGCAGCTGCGCGTCGCGTCGGGCGAGCCACTGCCGCTGCAGCAGCACGAGCTGAGCATGCAGGGCCACGCCATCGAGGCGCGCATCTGCGCCGAGAACCCCGACAACAACTTCCTGCCCGCCACCGGGCGCCTGGACGTGTACCGCAAGCCCGCGCACGTGGCGTTTGAACGCGGCGGCGTGCGCTTCGACGACGGCGTGCGCGAGGGCGACACCATCAGCCCGTTCTACGACTCCATGGTCGCCAAGCTGATCGTGCACGGCGCCAACCGCGCCGAGGCGCTGGCGAAGCTGGACGCGGCGCTGGTGCAGACCCGCATCGTGGGCCTCGCGACCAATGTGCAGTTCCTGCGCCACGTGGTGCGCAGCGGCGCGTTCGCCTCCGCGCAGCTGGACACCGCGCTGATACCGCGCGAAGCCGCCGTGCTGTTCAAGCAGGACAAGGTGGGTCTCGGCCTCGCGGTGGCCGCCGCCGTGGCCCAGACCCTGGTGCACGAGAAGGCCGGGGAGGATGCCGACCCCTTCTCGCGCACCGACGGCTGGCGCCCGTTCGGCCTGACCCAGCGCCGCTTCGACTTCGAGTACCTGGGCGAGCCCCTGACGGCGAAACTGACCTACGGGCACGACGGCGCGCTGCAGCTGGCCGTGGGCGGCGTGGCCAGCCCACTGGTCTTTGGCGCGCTGCCCGTGGACAGCGGCACGGCGGTCGACCTGCGTTTCAACGGCCAGCGCCAGACCGTGCAGTGCTGGCAGCTCGGCGAGAGCGTGCACCTGTTCTGCGACCTCGGCGCCACCGTCATCACCGAGCTGGACGCGCTGGCCCACGCCGGCGAGACGGCGGCCGAGGGCGGGCGCCTGACCGCGCCCATGCCGGGCAAGGTGGTGAGCTTCGCGGTCAAGGCCGGCGACATGGTGAAGAAGGGCCAGCCGCTGGCGGTGATGGAGGCCATGAAGATGGAACACACCATCGCCGCACCGGCCGACGGCACGGTGGCCGAGCTGCTGTTTGCACCCGGTGACCAGGTGGCCGAGGGCGCGGAACTGCTGAAGCTGCAGGCCGCCTCCGCGTGACCACAGGGTTATGCGGGGCTGGGTAAGCTCGGCGCATGAACATCACTTTCTGCTGCACCGACACCAAGGCCGAACCCTGGCTGGAGGGCCTGCGCGCGGCGCTGCCCGGCGCCACCGTCGAGGTCTGGCAACCCGGCGCGCCCCAGGCCGACCACGCGGTGGTCTGGGCCCCGCCCCAACAGTTTCTGGACGAACAGCCGGTGCTCAAGGGCCTGTTCAACATCGGCGCCGGTGTCGATGCCTTGTTGAAGCTGCGCCTGCCGGCGGGCGCGAAGGTGGTGCGCCTCGACGACGCCGGCATGTCGGTGCAGATGGCCGAGTACGTCTGCCACACGGTGATCCGCCACTTCCGCGAGTTCGACGGCTACGAGGCCGACGTGAAGGCCGGCCAGTGGTCGTTCCGCAAGCCGCGCGAACGGCGCGACTTCCCGGTCGGCGTCATGGGTCTGGGCGTGCTGGGCGAGCGTGTGGCCCGGGCGCTGCGGGTGTTCGACTTTCCGGTGCACGGCTGGAGCCGCACGCCCAAGGCCGTCGAAGGCGTGGTCACGCACAGCGGCGAGGTTGGCTTCGAAACCTTTTTGTCCCACTGCCGCGTGCTGGTGAACCTGCTGCCCCTCACGCCCGACACGCGCGACATCCTCAACCGCAGGACGCTGGGCCGCCTGAAGCCCGGTGGCTACCTCATCAACGTGGCGCGCGGCGCGCATCTGGTGGAGGACGACCTGCTCGCCCTGCTGGACAGCGGCCAGATGGCCGGCGCCACGCTGGACGTGTTCCGCACCGAGCCGCTGCCGGCGGCGCATCCGTTCTGGCAGCACCCGAAGATCACCGTCACACCCCACACCTCGGCGCGCACGCTGCGCGACGAGAGCATCGCCCAGATCGCGGGCAAGATCCGCGCCCTCGAAGCCGGCCAGCCCATCGCCGGTGTCGTGGACCCGGTCCGCGGCTATTGAAAAAGAACCACACCATGAACATCCCTTCCCAGGTCCGCCTCATCGACGTCGGCCCGCGCGACGGCCTGCAGAACGAGAAGCAGCCGGTGCCGGCGGCGGTCAAGATCGAACTCGTGCAGCGCCTGCAGGCCGCGGGCCTGAAGGAGATCGAGGTCACCTCCTACGTGAGCCCCAAGTGGGTGCCGCAGATGGCGGACAACCACGAGGTGATGGCCGGCATCGCGCGCCAGGCCGGTGTGCGCTACTCGGTGCTCACGCCCAACCTCAAGGGCTACGAGGCGGCGGTGCCCGACCGGCCCGACGAGATCGTGGTGTTTGGTGCGGCCAGCGAGGCCTTCAGCCAGAAGAACATCAACTGCTCCATCGCCGAGAGCATCGAACGCTTTGCACCTGTGGTCGCGGCGGCCAAGGCGGCCGGCATCGCGGTGCGCGGCGCGATGAGCTGCACCGTGGGCTGCCCTTACGAGGGCGACATTGCACCGTCGCGTGTCGAATACCTTGCGGGGCTGATGAAAGGCATCGGTGTCGAGCGCGTGGACGTGGCCGACACCATCGGCGTGGGCACGCCGCGCAAGGTGCAGGCCGCCATCGAGGCGACGCTGCAGCACTTCGGCATCGACCACATCAGCGGCCACTTCCACGACACCTACGGCCAGGCGCTGTCCAACACGCTGGCGGCGCTGGAACTGGGCGTGTGGAACTTCCAGTCGTCGGTGGCTGGGCTGGGCGGCTGCCCCTACGCCAAGGGCGCCACCGGCAACGTGGCGACCGAAGATGTGGTCTACCTGCTGCACGGCATGGGCATCGAGACCGGCATCGACCTCGACAAGCTGGTCGACGCCGGCCAGTTCATCAGCGGGCACCTGGGCCGGCCCAGCGGCTCGCGCGTGGCGCGGGCGCTGATCGCGAAAAGGGCAGGGTGATCGCCATGGATTTCAGTGTCTGGCTGGCTTTTTTTGCGGCGTCCTGGGTGATTGCCATTTCGCCGGGCTCCGGTGCGGTGCTGTCGATGAGCCATGGCCTGGCCTACGGGGTGCGCCAGACCAGCACCACCATCGCCGGCCTGCAGCTGGGCCTGGCCGTGATCCTGCTGATCGCCGGGGTGGGTGTGGGCGCGCTGCTGCTGGCCTCGGCGACCGCGTTCACCGTGGTCAAGGTGGTGGGGGCGGCCTACCTGCTCTACCTCGGCGTGAAACAATGGCGCGCGCCGGTCGCGCAGCAGGCCCCCGCCGCAGGTGAGGCGCTGGTGAAGCACCCGGGACTGCCCACCGTGCGCGAGCGGATGCTCACAGGCTTCATGACCAATGTGACCAACCCCAAGGGCATTGTGTTCATGGTGGCGGTGCTGCCGCAGTTCATCGACCCGCACCGGCCGCTGTGGCTGCAGCTGCTGATCCTGCTGGCCACCTCGGTGGGGGTGGACCTGGTCGTGATGCACGGCTACGCCTTCCTCGCCTCGCGGGCGCAGCGCTGGCTGGCGACGGCGAAGGCGCGGCGCGCACAGAACCGCGTGTTCGGTGGCGTGCTGATGGCCATGGGGGCCAGCCTGCTGCTGGTGCGCAAGGGCGGCTGAGGCCGCTACCATCGCGGGCCATGAACCTGTCTGTTTCCGAACCCCTGCCACCTGGCGTGCAGCGCGTGACCGAGGTGCTGGCGGCGCTGGGTCACCCGCATGCGCCGGTGATGCTTGACGACGCGGCCCGCACCGCGCAGCAGGCCGCCGACGCGCTGGGCGTGGCCCTGGGCCAGATCGCCAAGAGCATCATCTTCCGGCGCAAAAACCACCCGTCCGGCGACGACGCAGCCGTGCTGGTCATCACCTCGGGCGACCTGCGAGTCGACGAGAAAAAGGTCCAGGCCATCGTCTGCGCCGAGGGCGGCAAGCTCGGCCGCGCAGACGCCGATTTCGTCAAGGCCAAGACCGGTTTTTCCATCGGCGGCGTCTCTCCGCTGGCGCACGCCGAGCCGCCGGTCACGCTGATCGACGACCAGCTGTTCCGCTTCGACGTGATCTGGGCCGCGGCCGGTCATCCGCACGGCGTGTTCCGCCTGAGCCCCGACGACCTGAAGCGGCTCATCGGCGCCCCGGTGCTCGATGTGACCGCGCCCCCTTCCCCCTGAACCTTTCAAGATGTTCAAGAAACTCTTCGGACGCCGCGAGGCCCCGCCACCACCGCGCCCCAAACCCCTGATCAACCTCGAAGACGCGCGCGCGCGCCACCTTGATCCCGAGGTGCCTTCGCCCTGCATCTCGGTCTGCCAGATGAATCCGGCCACGGGCCTGTGCAGCGGCTGCTACCGCACGGTGGAAGAGATCGCGGGCTGGGGCCAGGCCGGCGAGGCCCAGCGGTTGGCGATCTGGGAGCGAATCGAGTCGCGCCAGGTGCCTCGGACCCTCACCTGACCACGCCCTTTGCCATGGCCGCCACCCTGCACGAGATCGACTTTTTCTACGACCCGATTTCGCCCTACGCCCACCTGGCCTTCGAGCGCCTGCCGCAGGCCCTGGAGGGCCTGAGCGTGGTGGTGCGCTACCGCCCGGTGCTGTTCGCGGCGCTGCTCAAGGCGCACGGGCAGCTCGGCCCGGCCGAGATCCCGTCCAAGCGCGACTGGACCTACCGCCAGGTGCTCTGGCTGGCGCAACACCACGGCCTGCGGCTGGACCTGCCGGCCATGCATCCCTTCAACCCGCTGCCGCTGCTGCGCCTGGGGCTGTGCACCGCCACCGACGATGCGCCCGGCCAGACCAACCGGTATGTGACCGAGTTGCTGTTCCACCACGTCTGGCACGGCGGTGCCGACCCGCTCGATCCTGCCCGGCTGCAAGCCCTGCAATCGCAGCTGCGGGACCACATGCGGCAGCGCGGCAGACCCTGGAGTGAACCCGACAGTGACGTGGTGAAGCAGCGGCTGCGCGACAACACCGACGAAGCCCTGGCACGGGGCCTGTTCGGCGTGCCGTCGATGGTGGCGGGCGGGCGGGTGTTCTGGGGCCTGGACGCGCTGCCCATGCTGCGCGAGAGCCTCGATGGTGCGGCCTGGTTTCAGGGGGACGCATGGGAGGCGGCACACCGCCTGCCGGTGGGTGTTCAGCGCAAGGCCTGAAGCGGCCTCGTTGATCTCGCGCAGAGTCGCCCGCGAGGGATGCCACTAATATGGTTGCAGTCGTGGGCGCACCCGGCGCCCGGACCTTCTGCGAAATGCGTTCACCCACAAGGAGACCCGACATGTTCAAGAAAATCCTCGTTCCCACCGATGGTTCCGCGCTCGCCCTGCGGGCCGCCTCCACCGCCGTCCAGCTGGCCAAGGCCCACGGTGCCGAAGTCATCGGTGTCTACGTCATCGATCCGTTCCCCTACATCGGCATCGGTGATGCCTCGGCGGCCGGCCTGCAGGCCTACCTGGCCGAGTCGCGCAGCGTGGCGGGGCAGGCGCTGGACGCGCTGGGCAAGGTTTTTGCCGCCGAAGGCGTGCGGTTCGCCGGCGACACCATCGAGCGCAACGTGGTCTACGAAGGGGTGATCGAGACGGCGCAGGCCGAAGGTTGCGACCTCATCGTGATGGCCTCGCACGGCCGGCAGGGCGTCAAGGCGCTGGTGCTGGGCAGCGTGGCGCAGAAGGTCCTCACGCACACCCGCCTGCCGGTGCTGATCGTCAAGGACTGAGGGCTCAGCGGCCGCCTTTTCGCACCAGGCGGCTGGCCTGGGCGTGCGCGCAACCGACGAGTTTGTCACGCGATGTAACTTGTTCGAATGCTGTAACGGCGGTCGGATCGGTTGCTTCGCGCGCGGGGTTCCGCCGCCTACATTGGCGGCCCATGAACGCCATTCCCCTCCTTTTCGGACCGTCCGGGCGCCTGTGCGGGCGCGTGCCGTGGCTGCGGCTGCCGTGGCTCGCTGTAGCGATGGCGCTCGCCGCCTGCGGCGGTGGCGAAACCGGCTCCGGCGCAGAGCAGGCGTCCGTGCGGACGATGCCGTCTGCCAGCATCCCCGTGACGGAAAGCCTTGCGGCCGGCGAGGACGAAGACGCCGTCCTGTTGTCCGATCCGATCTCGCCCGGACGTTCCGCGGTGGGCGGCTCCGCCGACGGCGCCCGCACTCTTTCGGCGCCCAAGGCGCTGATGACCCAGGCGGACGCGGTCCGACTGGCAAACCAGGCGACATTTGGTCCCACCGAGTCGCTCGTGGCGCTGCTTCGTGAGTGGGGTGCGGCGGGATGGATTGCAGACCAGATGAGTGAGCCTCGCCAGGGCCTCAGAACCATTCCCAGCGGTGTCCGCGGGGTCATCACGGTGCAACATCCGCGGTCCCGCTACACCAGTGGCGGCACCAATGCCGTGCACAAGCACACCAGCCAGAGCGTGGACTTCTGCGACACCCGCGGCGACCAGTGCTGGCGCGACTGGAACTCGTCCACGCCCCTGGTCTGGGACTTCTACCGCCATGCGGTGACCGGCCGGGACCAGCTGCGGCTGCGGGTCGGGCTGGCGCTGCAGCAGATGCTGGTGGTGTCCAACTACGAGGTCAGCGGGACCTACGGATTGCGCAACTACCACAACATGTTGCTGGACCATGCGTTCGGCAACTACCGCGACCTGCTGCGCAAGGTCATCCTGTCGCCGGTCATGGGCGACTACCTTGACCATGTCAACAACGACAAGGACGCGCCCAACGAGAACTTCGCACGCGAACTGCTGCAGCTGTTCTCACTGGGCACCTGCCTGCTCAACCAGGACGGAACCCTGCAGGGCGGCGGCTGCACGCCCACCTACGACAACGAGCGCGTGCGGGCCTATGCCCATGCGCTCACCGGGTGGACCTACCCCCCCGGAGGCGCGACGCCCTGGGGCTGCTGGCCCCGGGGCTCCAACTGCCAGTTCTACGACGGCGACATGGTGTCGGTGGCGTCGTTCCACAACACCTCGGCGCGCAACCTGCTGTCCGGCGTGAGCCTGGCCTCGGGCAACACCGCGCCGGCCGCCCTGGAAGCGGTGCTCGACAGCATCATGGCCCACCAGAACGTGGCCCCGTTCGTGGCCCGGCACCTGATACAGCAACTGGTCACGAGCAATCCGAGTCCGGGCTATGTGCAGCGGGTGGCGACGGCGTTCAGCACCGGGCGGCATGGCAGCTTCGGCGCGGGCAGAAAGGGCGACCTGGCCGCCACCGTGGCCGCGGTGCTGCTGGACACGGAAGCGCGCAACCCGCCAGTGGCGAGCTCGGCCGGCCGGCTGCGCGAACCCATCCAGCTGTTCACCGGCGTGTTGCGCGCGCTCAACGGCCGGACGGATGGCGAGGCGCTGGGCTGGTGGTGGGGTGAAGACATGCGCCAGCACGCCTTCCGCCCACCGTCGGTGTTCAACTTCTACCCGCCCGACTACCCCGTGGCCGGGACGGCCCTGGTGGGGCCGGCGTTCGGCATCCACAACGCCAACACCGCGCTCAACCGGATCAACTACGTCAACTACCTCGTCTTCTGGAACGGTTCCGGCCCCAGCGCGACGGTGCCCGGCGCGGTGGGCACCCGGGTGGACCTCAGCCGGTTCGAGGCGGACGCGGGCGATGCCGCCAGACTCGTGGACCGGCTGTCCCTGCTGGCGCTGGGCGAGCCGCTGCCCTCGGGGTCTCGCACGGCGGTGATCACCGCCGTCAACGCGTTTCCTTCCCGGACCTCCAGCGAGCGGATCAACCGGGTGCGCCAGGCCGCTTTCCTGGTGTTCGCCTCGCCCCAGTACCACCTGGTCCGCTGAAGGGATGTGACCGACATGAAACGACCACACACATCGCCATCCATGCCGATGGGCCGGCGCCAGTGGCTCCGCTGGGGCGGAGCCTCGCTGGCGGGCGCGCTCGGGGCGGGCAGCCTGTCCGCCCTGCTGCAGAACCCGGTGAAGGCCCAGTCCGACGGTTACAAGGCTCTGGTCTGCATCTTCCTGTACGGCGGCAACGACGGGCAGAACACGGTCGTGCCGACCGATGCCACGCGCCACGGCCAGTACGCCGCCGTGCGGGGCACGCTCGCCCTGCCGCGCAACAGCCTGGTGCCGCTGGCGGGCACGGACGTGGGCCTGCACCCGTCCATGGCGGCGCTGGCGCCCGTGTGCAGCGCGCGCAAGATCGCTGCCGTGGCCAATGTCGGCCCGCTGTTCGGGCCGCTCACCAAGACCGAGTTCCGCGGCCTTCCGGGCACCTCGCCCTGGATCCCGGACAACCTGTTCTCTCATTCGGACCAGCAGATCGAGTGGGAAGCCGCCAGCGCCCGCTCGCTGGAGCGCACCGGCTGGGGTGGCCGTGCGACCGACACCCTGGGCACCACCAACCCGGTGATCTCGGTCGGCGGCAACGGCCATTTCGGGCTGTCGGCCCTGGGCACGCCGCTGGTGTTGCCGGGGCCGGGTGGCAATTTCGGGGTACAAGGGCTGGAGGGCACCTCGGGGTCCACGGTCGCACGAAAGACCGCGCTGGAGGCGCTGTACCAGACCGGCAATCTGGGCAGTTCCAATGTGCTCCTGGACGCCTACGCGCAGCAGCAGCGCACCGCGTTCGAGATGTCGTCCCGGCTGGGCGCCATCGTGCGCGTCAGCCCCAGCCCGGCAGCGCCGACCCTGATCGACACGGCCTTCGCACCCCTGACCAATGCGCAGGGGGCGATTGGTACCGACCTTGGCCGCCAGCTCTACCAGATCGCCAAGCTGGTGGCCGGGCGCGCCACCGTGCAGGGGGACCGGCAGATCTTCTTCGCCCAGCAGGGTGGCTACGACACCCACAACGAGCAGATCGCCGCGGACAGCCTCAGCGGCGTTCACGCGCGTCTGCTGCAAGGCCTGGCCGACGCCATGGCCTGCTTCTACAACGCGATGGCGGCCATCGGCATGGGCAACAACGTGACCCTGTTCACCCAGAGCGACTTCGGCCGCACCCTGGTGCCCAACAGCAGTTCGGGCACCGACCACGCCTGGGGCAACCACCACCTGGTGATGGGCGGCGCGGTGCAAGGCGGTGCCGTCTATGGCAGCTATCCCGAGCTGGTGCCGGGCGGCCCCAACGACGTTGGCGTGCATTCCTGGGAGTTGCACGGGCGGTGGATTCCCACCACCTCGGTCGACCAGTACGCGGCGACCCTGCTGCGCTGGTTCGGCGCCTCGGACCCGCAGCTCAACGCCATCCTGCCGAACCTGACCAATTTCAGCACCAGGAACCTCGGTTTCCTGGGCTGAGGGGGCTCAGCGGCGGAACTTGCCGCCGCTGTCGATGATGGACAGGTCGACGAATTCCAGACCGGTGTGGTCGGCCGGTGCAAAACCCACTTCGAGGCCGCCGATGTCCAGCCTGGACAGCCCTTCCAGCGCGTCGCGCAGCTTGGCCCGGGTCGGGTTGGCGCCCGCGCGCTGCAGCCCCGCGACCAGCACCTTGGCGGCCGCGAAGCCTTCCAGCATCGCCGGGCTCACGCCATCCAGGCCCTTGGCCTTGGCCAGGTCGGCCGCCTCCTTCACCATCGCCACCGACAGCGAGCGTTCGTAGGGAAAGACCTGGGTGACGATGGTGCCCGGAGCGTGGGGGCCCAGGGACTTCACGAAGCCGGCAGAGGCGTTGTTGGAGTTGGTGATGATCTGCGCGCGCGAACCGGCCTTGCGGATGGCTGCCACGCCGTCGGCCACCGCCACGCCCGAGCCGATGAACAGCAGCGCCTGGGCGCCCGAGCTGGCGACCCTGGGTGCGATGGCGCTGAAATCCCACTGGGCGCGATCGAACTTCTCGACGAAGAGCGGGCTCTTGCCCACAGAGGAGAAGCCCTTCTGGGCGCCTTCGAGCAGGTCGGCGCCGAAGCTGTCGTCCACGTGCACCACCCCGATGCGGTCCATGCCGATCAGGCTCAGGTGCTGCACCGCACGCTCGGCCTCGCGCTGGTAGGTGGCACGCACGTTGAACAGCCAGGGGTGGACCGGCTTGTGCAGCGCCATGGCGCCGGTGGAGGGGCCGACCAGAGGCAGCTTGGCGTCCGCCAGCACCGGCAGGATGGCCTGGGTGTGTGGCGTGCCGCGGTTCAGGAACAGGCTGACCACCTGCTTGTCGTCGGCCAGCGTCCTGGCGTTCTCGGCCGCCAACTTGGGGTCGAACTTGTCGTCCAGCGAGACCAGCTCGATCTTCTCTCCGTTCACGCCGCCCTTGGCATTGACGGCGTCGAAGTAGAGCTTGGCGCCATCGGTGGTTTCCTTCACCCCGGCGGCCACCGGCCCGCTGAAACCGGCGGTCTGGCCGATGCGGATCTGCGACCAGGCCGCAGCGGGGAAGGCCAGTGCGGCGACGAGGCCCAGGGCGCCGAGGGTCCGGCGCGGTGTTCTTTTGCTTGTCATTCGTTTGTCTCCTTGGTGTTGTGCGCGCCAGTCTAGGCAGCGGGCGGGGAGGGGGCATTGGGGGAATGACGTAGCTCACGGACAGGCCGACGTGCGGCTCCTAGAATGTTCGGCTCCCACCCAGGAAGGCCTGCATGTCCGACGATCTCCGCCCCGCCGACGAACCCCTGTCTCCCGCCGAGGCGCCCGCAGACGGCAGCGGCACGATCCGCATCCGGGGCGCGCGGCAGCACAACCTCAAGAACCTGGACCTGGACATCCGTACCGGCGAGCTGACCGTGGTGACCGGGCCCAGCGGGTCGGGCAAGTCCAGCCTGGTGTTCGACACCCTGTTCGCCGAAGGCCAGCGCCGCTACGTCGAGACCTTCAGCGCCTACGCGCGGCAGTTCCTGGACCGCATGGACAAGCCGGCGGTGGACAGGGTCGAAGGCGTGCCGCCGGCGATCGCCATCGACCAGACCAACCCTGTGCGGTCATCGCGTTCCACGGTCGGCACCATGACCGAGCTGAACGACCACCTCAAGCTGCTGTTCGCGCGCGGCGCCCAGCTGTTCGACCGCGAGACCGCGCTGCCGGTGCGGCACGATTCTCCGGAGTCGATCTTTGCGGAGTTGCAGCGGCGCGCTGTGGAACAGGGTGATCCGCGTCTCGTCGTCACGTTTCCGGTGGAGTTGCCCGCCAGCACCACGCCCGAAGAGGTGGAGCAGTGGCTCTCGGCCAGCGGCTACACCCGCGTGCAGGCCGAGCGCACCGTGCAGCGCGAGGCGAAAGAAGACGCGCCCGCCAAGGGCAAGAAGGCCAAGCCGGTGATCGAGGCGGTCAAGCTGCTGGACGTGGTGGCCGACCGCTTCCGCATCGGCAACGCCGAGCCCGCGCGGGTGATGGAAGCCATCGAGGCCGGGCTCAAACGCGGGGCGGGCAAGCTGATGGTCTATGTGCTGAAGGAGGAGGGCGAGCCGGACATCTGGCGTTTCAGCACCGGTCTGCACTGCCCGGAAAGCGACATCCGCTACACCGAACCCACGCCCTCGGCCTTCTCCTTCAACTCCGCCGTCGGCGCCTGCGAGGCCTGCCGCGGTTTCGGCCGCGTCATCGGGGTGGACTACGGCCTGGTGATCCCGGACCAGAAACTCACGTTGCGCAACGGCGCCATCAAGGTGTTCCAGACGCCCGCGTGGAAGGAGTGCCAGGACGACCTGATGCGCCACGCGGAGGCGTCCGGCATCCCGCGCGACACGCCCTGGAACAAGCTCACCCCCGAGCAGAAGCAGTGGGTGATCGGCGGCACGCCCAGCTACAAGGACGGCCAGTGGGGCAGGCAGTGGTACGGCGTGGCGCGCTTCTTCGAATACCTGGAGAGCAAGGCCTACAAGATGCACATCCGGGTGCTGCTGTCCAAGTACCGCAGCTACACCGAATGCCCCAGCTGCGGCGGCGCACGCCTGAAAACGGACAGCCTGCTCTGGCGCATCGGTACGAAAGCGCAAGCCGACGCGGTGCTGCCCGCGGACAAGCGTTACCTGCCCACCGGCGTGCAATGGTCGCGCGCGCAGCTCGAAGCCCTGCCCGGCCTGTGCCTGCACGACCTGATGCTGATGCCGCTGACCAGCCTGCGGCGCTTCTTCGACGACCTGGCCACCACGCTGGCGGGCAGCGGCGGCGAAGGCGGCGAGCAGCAGGCGCTCAAGCTGCTGTTCGAAGAAATCAACACGCGGCTGCGCTACCTCTGCGAGGTCGGCATCGGCTACCTCACCCTCGACCGCCAGAGCCGCACGCTCAGCGGCGGCGAGGTGCAGCGCATCAACCTCACCACCGCGCTCGGCACCTCGCTGGTCAACACGCTCTTTGTGCTCGACGAGCCCAGCATCGGCCTGCACCCGCGCGACATGGCGCGCATCAACGACGCCATGCTGCGCCTGCGCGACGCGGGCAACACCCTGGTGGTGGTGGAGCACGACCCGGCCGTGATGCTGGCGGCCGACCGTCTGATCGACATGGGCCCCGGCCCGGGCGAGCGCGGTGGGCAGATCGTGTTCGACGGCACGCCCGAGGCCATCCGCAGCGCCGACACCCTGACCGGCGCCTACCTGGGCGCGCGCAAGCAGGTGGGCATGGGCTTCAAGCGCATGGTCACCGACAGCACGCCGCGCCTGATCCTCGAAGGCGCGCGCGAGCACAACCTGCAGAACCTCTACGTCGAGTTCCCGCTGCAGCGCCTCACGGTGGTCACCGGCGTCTCGGGCTCGGGCAAGTCCACCCTGATCCAGGACGTGCTCGCGCCCGCGCTGCTGCGCCACTTTGGCAAGGCCACCGAAACGCCGGGCGCGCACGACCGCCTGCTGGGCGCCGACTTCCTGAGCGACGTGGTCTATGTCGACCAGTCGCCCATCGGCAAGACCGCGCGCTCCAACCCGGTCAGCTACGTCGGCGCCTGGGACGCCATCCGTTCCCTGTTCGCCGATGCGCCGCTGTCGCGCCAGCGCGGCTACACCGCGGCCAAGTTCAGCTTCAACAGCGGCGACGGGCGCTGCCCGACCTGCGGCGGCTCGGGCTTCGAGCACGTGGAGATGCAGTTCCTCAGCGACGTGTACCTGCGCTGCCCGGACTGCGATGGCAAACGCTACCGACCCGAGGTGCTGGAGGTGCGCATCGAGCGCGGCGGCCGCCTGCTCAGCGTGGCCGATGTGCTGGAACTCACCGTGAGCGAAGCGGCCGATCTGTTCAAGGCCGACCGCGAGGTCATCCGCGTGCTGCAGCCCATCGTGGACGTGGGGCTGGAGTACGTGAAGCTGGGCCAGCCGGTGCCCACACTCTCAGGCGGTGAGGCGCAGCGCCTCAAGCTCGCCGGCTTCCTGGCCGAGGCGGCCAAGAACAGCGCAGCCAGCCGCCAGGCGCTCGCGAAAAAGGGCACGCTGTTCCTGTTCGACGAACCGACCACGGGCCTGCATTTCGACGACATCGCCAAGCTCATGCGCTCGCTGCGCAAGCTGCTCGAAGCGGGGCATTCGCTGATCGTGATCGAGCACAACCTGGACGTGATCCGCAGCGCCGACTGGCTGATCGACCTCGGCCCCGAAGGCGGTGCCGGCGGTGGCCTGGTGGTGGCCGAAGGTCCGCCGGAAGAGGTGCGTGAACACAAAACCAGCCACACCGCCAAAGCGCTGCGCGACTACGCCGCCGCCATGGACAAGGTGCACGCGGTCGGCGAAGCCCGTCCGGCGTACGCAGTGAAGCGGCGGCATGCCCGGGCCGGTGACCACGCGGTGCGCATCGTCAACGCCAAGGAGCACAACCTCAGGAACCTGAGCGTGGACATCCCGCGCGGCAAGTTCAACGTCATCTCGGGCGTGAGCGGCTCGGGCAAGAGCACGCTGGCCTTCGACATCCTGTTCAACGAAGGCCAGCGCCGCTACCTCGAAAGCCTCAACGCCTACGCGCGCAGCATCGTGCAGCCCGCGGGCCGGCCCGAGGTCGATGCGGTCTACGGCATCCCGCCCACGGTGGCGATCGAGCAGCGGCTCTCGCGCGGCGGGCGCAAGAGCACGGTGGGCACCACCACGGAGGTCTGGCACTTCCTGCGCCTGCTTTATGTGAAGCTGGGCACGCAGCACTGCGTGCACGACGGTGCGGCCGTGATGCCGCAAAGCCCCGAAAGCATCGCCGCCGCCATCCTCACGCGCTACCGCGGCCGCCACATCGGCCTGCTGGCGCCGCTGGTGGTCAACCGCAAGGGCGTCTACACCGAGCTGGCCGACTGGGCGCGCCCGCGCGGCCACACCCACCTGCGGGTGGACGGCGAGTTCCTGCCCACCACCGGGTTCCCGCGCATCGACCGCTTCAAGGAGCACACCATCGAACTGCCGGTGGCCGACGGCGTGGTCGACCCCGCGAACGAGGCATGGTTGCGCACGCAGCTGGCCAGGGCGCTGGAGCTGGGCAAGGGCACGCTGCACCTGCTGACCGATCTGGACGGGCTGGCCTCCGCGCTGGCCGAGGGCCGGTCCACCGCCGGTCTGGGCAAGTTGGAGGTGTTCTCCACCACACGCGCCTGCCCGGTCTGCGGCACCAGCTACCCCGAACTCGACCCGCGCCTGTTCTCCTACAACAGCAAGCACGGCTGGTGTCCG
Source organism: Hydrogenophaga pseudoflava (assembly GCF_031020795.1). Classification (GTDB taxonomy): domain Bacteria; phylum Pseudomonadota; class Gammaproteobacteria; order Burkholderiales; family Burkholderiaceae_C; genus Hydrogenophaga; species Hydrogenophaga pseudoflava_A. The sequence continues at coordinate 1,033,201 of NZ_JAVHJP010000001.1, read as the reverse complement.
GATTGCGTGGGCACCGGCGTCAAGCTCTCGCGCGAGCAGCGCAAGGCGCTGGACGATTCGGTGCGCGACGACAACCAGAAGGGCCGCGAACAGAGTTTTGCCGAGCCCGAGGTGGAGGACCTGACCGACGAGGCCTGCCCCAGCTGCGAAGGCACGCGCCTGAATCCGCAGGCGCGGGCGGTGCGTTTCGGCGGTGTGTCGATCACCGACATCGCACGGCTGTCCGTGAGCGAGGTGCGGCAGAAGGTGCGTGCGCTCATGGCGGAAGGCGGTTTGAGCAGCCGAGAGGCCGACATCGCACGCGACCTGCTGCCCGAGATCGAAAGCCGTCTGGCCTTCCTCGAAGAAGTCGGTCTGAGCTACCTCACGCTCGACCGTGGCGCGCCCACGCTGTCTGGCGGCGAAGCACAGCGCATCCGCCTCGCGGCACAACTGGGGTCCAACCTGCAGGGCGTGTGTTACGTGCTGGATGAGCCCACCATCGGCCTGCACCCGCGCGACAACCAGATCCTGCTGGACGCGCTGCACAAGCTGGGAGACATGGGCAACACCCTGGTGGTGGTGGAGCACGACGAAGACACCATCCGCCGCGCCGACCACATCATCGACATCGGCCCCAGCGCCGGCAAGCGCGGTGGCCGCGTGGTGGCCCAGGGCACGGTCGACGACCTCTCGGCGAGCCCGGACTCGCTGACCGGGCGTTACCTGCTGCACGCCATGAAACACCCGCTGCAACCGCGCCGGGTCGTCACGCCCGATGGCGAGCCGCTCGAGCTGCGCGGCGCCACCATGCACAACCTGCAGCAGGTGGACGTGGCGGTGCCGCTCAAGCGCCTCGTGGTGGTCACGGGCGTCAGCGGTTCCGGCAAATCCACGCTCGCGCGTGATGTGCTGCTGACCAATGTGGCCGAAGCGGTTTCCATGCGCAGCACCTTCGCCGGCCGCCAGGCCTGGGACAACGAAGGTGTGCGCCCCGCCTGGACCGGCTGCAGCAAGCTGCTGGGCAGCGAGACCGTGGACCGCGTGCTTGAAGTCGACCAGACGCCGATCGGCAAGACCCCGCGCAGCTGCCCGGCCACGTACATCGGTTTCTGGGACACGGTGCGCAAGCTGTTCGCCGACACGCTGGAAGCCAAGGCGCGTGGTTACGGCCCGGGCCGCTTCAGCTTCAACACCGGCGAAGGCCGCTGCCCGGCCTGCGAAGGGCAGGGCTTGCGCACCATCGAGATGAGCTTCCTGCCCGATGTGAAGGTGCCCTGCGAGGTCTGTCACGGCGCACGCTTCAACCCCGAGACGCTGGCCGTCACCTGGAAGGGCAAGAACATCGGCGACGTGCTGCAGATGGCGGTGGACGAGGCGGTCGAGTTCTTCGCCAGCATGCCCGCCATCAGCCACCCGCTGCAGCTGCTCAAGGACGTGGGCCTGGGCTACCTCACGCTGGGCCAGCCCAGCCCGACGCTGAGCGGCGGCGAGGCGCAGCGCATCAAGCTGGTGACAGAACTGAGCAAGGTGCGCGACGACATCGGCCGCCGCGGGCAGAAGGCGCCGCACACCTTGTACGTGCTGGACGAACCCACGGTGGGCCTGCACATGGCCGACGTGGAAAAACTCATCCGCGTGCTGCACCGGCTGGTGGACGGCGGCCACAGCGTGGTCGTGATCGAGCACGACCTGGACGTGATGGCCGAGGCCGACTGGATCATCGATCTGGGTCCCGAAGGTGGTTCGGGCGGCGGCCGCATCGTGGCGGCGGCGACTCCCGAGGATGTGGTCAGGCTCGGCACGCACACCGGGAAGGTGCTCGCGCCGGTGCTGGCGCGCTGAACCGCCCGCAGGGCGGGGCGGTTGCGTTCAGGGGCGTCCGGCGCCCGGCACGGTCACGGTGGTGGTCCAGATGGCCGCCTCGCGGGCGGCCTTGCGCGCGTGTTCGAGAAAGTCCGGCGCCACGCAGACGAACAGGGTGCGGCCATCGGGGCCACCGAGCGTGCAGGCGAAAGCGCCCTGGTCCCCGGTGGAAATGCTCTCCAGGATATCGCCACCCGGGGCCATGCGCACCACGCGGTGGCCCACGGCGTCGGCGAACCACACCGCGCCCTCGGCGTCCAGCGTGGCGCCGTCGGGTGCCGCCTTGAGTGCACCCAGCACGCTCGGCACGTCGGTCATGGCCGGCAGCGGAGCCCAGGCGGCCCAGTCGCGGCGCGGCCCCAGCTGGCCGTCGGGCTGGATGTCGAAGGCCGAAATGCGGTTGCCCATGGTCTCCGCGACGATCAGGGTCCGGCCGTCGGGCGTGATCATGCTGCCGTTGGGGAAGTACAGGCCTTCGGCCGCCGCGTGCACCGAGCCGTCGGGGTCGACGCGCGCCAGTGTGGCGGTCTGCGGCGTTCCGCCGCCCATCAGGTCGAAACCGAAGTTGCCCACGTAGGCGCGGCCGTGCGCGTCCACCACCATGTCGTTCACCGAGCCGCCCGCGACGGACGACAGGTCGGCGTGCGTGACCAACCGGCCGTCGCCCTCGCGGCGCAGCAGTTTGCGGTCGCGCATCGAGACCACCAGCAGCCGGCCATCGGGCAGCCAGCCCATGCCTGAGGGCTGCTGCGGGACCTCGGCGATTTTTTCCACCCGGCCCTGCAGATCGACGCGGATGATCTGATGGGTGTAGAAGTCCGACAGCCACAGGCGGTCGTCGCGCCAGCGCGGGCTTTCGAAGAAGGTGTAGCCCGAGACGAGCACGGAAAAACGTGGATCGACGGTCACGGTGTGGTCTCCTGAATGTTGTGGTGGAAGGCGCACCATAGACAGGCGGCGCAGCGCAGGCAAGCGGCCACCATCGCCTTGGCGACGCCGCGGAGCTGCACCTTGGTTGCGCTACGCTGTGGCCGTGCCGCACCAGGTCATCCACATCCACCCGGCCGCACCGGCCCAGCCGGCCCAGGGGGCGCCCTGCAACGGCTGTGGCGTCTGCTGCCTGGCCGAGCCCTGCCCGCTGGGGCGGGTGATCTCGCACAAGCGCGTCGGGGCCTGCGACGCCCTGCGCTGGGACGGCACGCAAAACCTCTACCGCTGCGGCGCGATCAGCGACGCCGAAGTGGTGCTCGGCCCGCGCTGGCGCTGGGCCGCACCGCTGCTGCGCCGGCTGGCCAAGCGCTGGATCGCGGCCGGCGTCGGTTGCGACGCAAGCCTGCGCAGCGAGCGATGACAATGCCCGCATGCTGATCTGGCCGCTTCCCGCATTGCTCACCTGGGCGCTCGCCTGGGCGCTGTTCGCGGGCCTGCGCATGGTCGGCCTGGCGCCGGTGGCGGCCTTTGTGGTGGCGCTGCTGGCCGCCGGCCTGGCCGCCTGGACCGGCCGCACGCCCTGGCGGCGCCTGTTCATGCTCGCCGGTTTTCCGCTCTCCCTGCTGGCCAGTGGTGCGGCGGGCGCGGTGCCGGGCTGGGTCTGGCTGCTGCCGCTGGCCCTGCTGCTGGCGCTGTATCCGCTGGGCAGCTGGGGCGACGCGCCGCTGTTCCCCACGCCGGGAAATGCGCTGGACGGGCTGGCGCAGAGGGCGCCGCTGCCCGACGGTGCGGCGGTGGTGGACGCGGGTTGCGGGCTCGGCGCCGGGCTGATCGCGCTGCGCCGCCAGTACCCGCGGGCGCGGATCCATGGACTGGAGTGGAGCTGGCCGCTGGCCCTCCTGTGCCGTTTGCGCTGCCGCTTCGCGACGGTGCGCCGCGCCGACATCTGGGCCGAGGACTGGTCGGGTTACCGCATGGTCTACCTGTTCCAGCGGCCCGAGAGCATGCCGCGCGCGATGGAAAAGGCGGCCGCCGAGCTGGCACCGGGCGCCTGGCTGGTCAGCCTGGAGTTCGAGGCCACGGGATACCGGCCGCAGGCCCGGCTGGAAACCGTGCCGGGCAAACCGGTGTGGATTTACCAGATGCCTCTGCGCCGCGGCTGATCTGGATCAGTCCGGCCCGGTGCGGGCGGTCGTAATATCAGTCATTGCAAATGTGCGAATGGAGTGCTGCAATGGACTGGACCGGCTGGATCGAACAATGGGGCGAGCCCCGCGTGCTGCTGGTGGGCGGCCTGCTCAGCGGGCTGCTGTTCGGCTTTTTTGCGCAGCGCTCGAAGTTCTGCCTGCGCGCCGCCGTCGTCGAGTTCTGGCACGGCCGGTTCGGCGAGAAACTGGCGGTCTGGCTGCTGGCGTTTGCCACCGCGGTGGTGGCGGTTCAGCTGTTCGTCGTGTCCGGCCTGCTGGACGTGGGCACGGCGCGCCAGGTCGCAGCCAAGGGTAGTCTGTCCGGTGCGCTCATCGGGGGCCTGATCTTCGGCGTCGGCATGGTGATGACCCGCGGCTGCGCCAGCCGCCTGCTGGTGCTCTCGGCCAACGGCAACCTGCGTGCGCTGCTCTCGGGCCTGATCTTCGCGGTGACGGCGCAGGCCTCGCTGGCCGGCGTGCTGGCGCCCTGGCGCGAGGCGATCGCCAGCCTGTGGGTGGTGGAGGGCGGGCCGGCGCGCAGCCTGCTGGCACTGGTCGGCGTGGGGCCGAACGACGGCCTGGCCTTCGGCGCGGTGTGGATGGTGACCGCGGGCTTCTTCGCCTACTACAGCGGCTGGGGCGTCTGGAAATGGCTGGGCGGCATCGGCACCGGCCTGGCGGTGGCGCTGGCCTGGCTGTTCACCTACCAGGTGCTGGCGCACTCCTTCGAGCCGATCCAGGTGCAGGGGATGACCTTCAGCGGGCCCTCGGCCGAGTGGCTGATGCGCGTGCTCAGCAACCCGGACGAGCCCTGGAACTTCGACCTGGGCCTGATGCCCGGCGTGTTCCTGGGTTCGCTGATCGGTGCGTTGGTGGGAGGCGACTGGAAGCTCGAAGGCTTCGGCGGCGGCTACACCATGCCGCGCTACATCGCCGGCGCCATCTTCATGGGCTTCGGCTCTATGCTGGCCGGCGGCTGCGCGGTGGGCGCGGGCATGACCGGCGGCGCCATCTTTGCCGTCACCGCCTGGCTCGCGCTGGCGGGCATGTGGGTCGGCGGCGGCCTGGCCGACCGGGTGCTGGACCGACCTCGCCCCGCGGCGCAAGCCGAGTCGCCCTCAGGCGCCGCCGCGGCGCCTTGAGCGCAGGCTGCGGTGTTCGCGCCGCAACAGCCACCAGCCGGGCCCGGCCACGGCCAGCAGCAGCGCCGGGAAGCCGATCACCGGCGCCCAGTCCAGCATGGCGGCGCCCAGCGCGGGCGCCAGCACGCCGCCCAGCGTGTACGAGAGCACCAGCACCGCCGTGCTGTTGACCAGGGTGATGCCTTCCTCTCGCGAGCCGATGTCGATCATGGCGAGCGTGTACAGGCTGCCGCCCGCGCCGCCCCAGACGAAGGCCACCGCCGCCGCCAGCCAGGGGGCGCCGGCCACGAAGGGAATCAGCACCGTGGCCAGCAGGGTGATCAGGGCACAGGCATGCAGGATCAGCAACCGGGCGCCGTGTTCGCCGCCGTGGCGCTGCTGCAGCGAGGGCCGGTCCGCCGCCATGCCGGCGGGCAGCATCATCAGCGCGCTGCCCAGGCCGCTGGCCGACACCAGCAGCGCCGCCGCGGCGGCCCCCATGCCCAGCGCCAGGCCGTAGAGCGGCAGGATGGAGGTCAGGCCGCTTTCAAAGAAGCCACCGACGAAGCCGACCGTCATGATCAGCGGGTGCGCGCGCAGCGCATGCCAGACGCCGTGCAGGCCGACGCGCGCTTCGTGCGCGTCGGCGGCGGCCGGCAGGCGCGGAATCCACAGGCTGCCCAGCAGGCCCAGCATCAGAAAGCCCAGCACGATCCACAGCGCCACCGGGCTGGTGGGGCCCACCAGCGCCAGCAGGGCCGGGCCGATCACGAAGGTGGTGCCGACCATGGTCTCGAACAGGCCCACCATGCGCCCGCGCTGGTGGGGCGGCGCGAACTCGGCCACCACCGCCTCGGCCAGCACCCAGCGCAGACCGGAGGCCGCGCCGGCGATGAACTCGCAGGCGAACCAGACGGGCAGGGCGTCGGTGAGCAGGAAGCCGGTGGTGGAGACCACGGGGATGAGCGCCGACAGCCACAGCGTGGGCCGTCGGCCCAGGCGCTGGGTGATGGCCGAGGCGAAGGGTGTCATGAAGAACACGCCGACCCAGCCGCTGGCCGCGAACAGCCCCGCCAGCGCGGTGGACTCGCCACCGTCCTTGAGCTGCAGCAGCAGCCAGGGCATGAGCATGAAGTAGCCCACCAGCTCGCAGAAGGTGGCGATGAAGATGGCCCAGAGCCCGCGGCGGGCCAGCGCGGGTGGCGCCGTCGGGGCGGGGGTGGACGGCGGGGGCAGGAGCGGGCCGCTCACTGGACCACCCTCCGTGCTGCCCACTGCGGGGCTGAGCGCCTTGGGAACGGCCCGGCGGCGCTCATGCGCGGGCTCCGGCCGTGCGTGCGGCCAGCACGGCCTGCGCCACCTCGGCAAAACCGGCGCCGCGTTCTCCCGAGGTCACATAGCGCGGGCGCTGCGCGAGCTGGTCCCAGAAGCGCGCGATGTTGGCCACGCCCACGCTGTGCGGGAAGTGGCCGAACATGAGCGCGTCGTTGGTCGAGTCGCCGACATAGACCCAGCGGTCGATCTCGGCGTCGAGGTCGCGGCCCAGCCGCTGGCGCACGATCCAGCGAGCGCCTTCGAGCTTGTGGTGCTCGCCAATCCAGCCGTTGATGTGGATGGAACTGACAGTGGCGTTGAGCCCGCCTTCGCGCATCAGCGCCACCACGCGCCGGATGTCGGCCTCATGGAGGTGGGCGAACTCGCTGTGGTCGATGGCGATGTCGGTCTCGCGCCCGGTGCTGTCCTGCGACAGGCGGGCGTGCGGCAGCTCGGCCAGCACCCGCTGCGCCACCGCCTGCAGGCGGGCGAAGTTGGCGTTGCGGGTGGCCTCGTCCTGCAGCCAGTCCTTCTGCAGCGCACCGTCGGCGGCGCGCCAGAGCGCCACCGCGCCGTTCTCCGCCACGATGGCGTCCACCGGCCAGGCCCGCGCGAAGGGCTCGCTCCAGCCCGCGGGCCTGCCGGTGATGGCGAACACCGGCAGGCCCGCGGCGCGCAGCGCGTGCAGCGCGGCCAGCGCGTCGGGCGTGATCGCGCCGTCGGTCGTCAGGGTGTCGTCGATGTCGGTGAGCACGCCGTGGATGCGCGCGCGGGCGGCCAGCGGCCAGTCGGAAAGCGGGGAATGGGTCATAAAGGGCCGCCAGTTTCGCAGATGCCCAGAATCGGCGCCTGCGGTAGAATCGCGGCCATCCGAGGAGCGTTGCAGCGCACCCCCGACCCCCGGTCGGCGCGGTTCGTGAGGCTCGGACATCCATGCAACGACGCTCATCCACTTCTCTGTGCGATGGGCTTTTTTTTGCCCCCTCTCGCCCGTGAAGTGGTTCATCAACCTTCAATGGAGCGAACCATGAACGCACGCATTCCCGCCGTTGTCACCGACAGCGTCATCGCCGACATCGGCCTGGCCGACTGGGGCCGCAAAGAAATCAAGATCGCCGAGACCGAGATGCCCGGCCTGATGGCCATCCGCGAAGAGTTCGCGGCCAAGCAGCCCCTGAAGGGCGCGCGCATCACCGGCTCGCTGCACATGACCATCCAGACGGCCGTGCTGATCGAGACCCTCAAAGCCCTGGGCGCCGACGTGCGCTGGGCCTCGTGCAACATCTTCTCCACCCAGGACCACGCCGCCGCCGCCATCGCCGCGGCCGGCACGCCGGTGTTCGCGGTCAAGGGCGAGACCCTGGTCGACTACTGGGACTACACCCACCGCATCTTCGATTTCGGCCCCAAGGGTTCCGAAGGCGAAGGCCCGAACATGATCCTGGACGACGGCGGCGACGCCACGCTGCTGATGCACCTCGGCAAGCGCGCCGAGAAGGACCTGTCCGTGCTGGCCAACCCCGGCAGCGAGGAAGAGCGCATCCTGTTCGCCGCCATCAAGGCCAAGCTGGCCGAGGACGGCACCTGGTACAGCCGCAAGAGCGCGCAGATCCTGGGCGTGACCGAAGAGACCACCACCGGCGTGCACCGCCTCAAGGAAATGTCGGCCAAGGGCACGCTGATGTTCCGCGCCATCAACGTCAACGACTCGGTCACCAAGAGCAAGTTCGACAACCTCTACGGCTGCCGCGAGTCGCTGGTGGACGGCATCAAGCGCGCCACCGACGTGATGATCGCCGGCAAGGTTGCGGTGGTCTGCGGCTACGGCGACGTGGGCAAGGGCTCGGCCCAGGCGCTGCGCGCCCTGAGCGCCCAGGTGTGGGTGACCGAGATCGACCCCATCAACGCCCTGCAGGCCGCGATGGAAGGCTTCAAGGTCGTGACCATGGAATGGGCCGCCGACAAGGCCGACATCTTCGTGACCACCACCGGCAACCGCGACGTGATCACCTACGAGCACATGGCGGCGATGAAGGACCAGTCCATCGTCTGCAACATCGGCCACTTCGACAACGAAATCCAGGTCGCGAAGCTGGAAGAGAAGTGCCAGTGGGAAGAGATCAAGCCCCAGGTCGACCACGTGATCTTCCCCGACGGCAAGAAGATCATCCTGCTGGCCAAGGGCCGCCTCGTGAACCTGGGCTGCGGCACCGGCCACCCCAGCTTCGTGATGTCCAACTCGTTCGCCAACCAGACGATCGCGCAGATCGAGCTGTTCACGCACCCCGAAGGCTATGACGTGGGCAAGGTCTACGTGTTGCCCAAGCACCTGGACGAGAAGGTCGCGCGCCTGCACTTGAAGAAGGTCGGTGCCATGCTGACCGAGCTGTCGGACGAGCAGGCCGCGTACATCGGCGTGCCCAAGAGCGGTCCGTACAAGCCGGACACCTACAGATATTGAAACCCCTGCCGCGCTTCGCGCGACCCCCTCAAGGGGGCGGCGCTGGCGGCCCGGCAAAGCCGGTTCCGCGGCGCCCTGGGTTTTGTCTGTAGCGCTCGACCATGCGTGCTGACCAACTTCTTGTCGATCGCGGCTTGGCCGCGTCGCGTTCGCAAGCCCAGCGGCTGATTGCCGCGGGTGTTCGTTGGCGCCTTTCCGGCGGTGACTGGAAACCGGTCACCAAGAACGGCGAGGAGTTGCGCGAGACAGCGGAGCTGGAACTGCAGGACACGGCCGAGTCGCGCTTCGTGTCGCGCGGCGGGCTCAAGCTGGACGGCGCGCTGGCGCACTGCCACCTCGACGTGACCGGCCTGCGCTGCCTCGATGTGGGGCAGAGCAGCGGTGGCTTCACCGACGCCCTGCTGCAGCGTGGCGCCAAGCAGGTCGTCGGCGTGGACGTGGGACAGGGCCAGTTGCATCCGGCGTTGCGCGGCGACCCGCGCGTGGTCTGCATCGAGAAGTGCAACGCGCGTGAACTGACGGCGCAGCAGTTGGCGGATGCCGGTGGCGGAAGCGAACGGTTCGATCTGATCGTCGGCGACCTGTCCTTCATCTCGCAGACCCTGGTGTGGCCGGCCATCGTGTCGCTGCTCAAACCATCAGGCGGCTTGCTGATGCTGGTCAAGCCGCAGTTCGAGCTGCAACCCGCGCACATCGGCAAAGGTGGCCTGGTCAAGGATGCCGCCAGCTATCCGCTCGTGCGGCAACGCATCGCGCAGGCCTGCGACGACAACGGCCTGCGGCTGCGGGACTATTTTGAAAGCGCCATCACCGGCGGTGATGGCAACCGGGAGTTCTTCGTATGGGCCTGCCCCTGAGTTTCGAGTTTTTTCCGCCCAAGACGCCCGAGGGCGCCGAGAAGCTTCGCGCCGTGCGCCAGAAGCTGTACGCGCTGCAGCCCGAGTTCTGCTCGGTGACCTATGGCGCCGGTGGTTCCACGCAGGACGGCACGCTGCAGACCGTGCAGGCCATCCTGGACGAGGGCCAGCAGGGCGCGTCGCACTTCACCTGTGTCGGCGCCTCGCGCGAATCGGTGCGCGAGAAGCTGGCGCTGTTCAAGTCCATGGGCCTGCGCCGCCTGGTGGCGCTGCGTGGCGACCTGCCCAGCGGCTACGGCAGCATGGGCGAGTTCCGCTACGCGGCCGATCTGGTGGCCTTCATCCGCGCCGAGACCGGCGACCATTTCCATCTGGAGGTGGCGGCCTACCCCGAGATGCACCCCCAGGCCAGGTCGCCCGAGGCTGACCTGCAGGCCTACGTGGCCAAGGTCAGGGCCGGCGCCAGTTCGGCCATCACCCAGTTCTTCTTCAACACCGATGCGTACTTCCGCTTCGTGGACGACGCGCACAAGCTGGGCGCCGACGTGCCGGTGGTGCCGGGCATCATGCCCATCATCAACTCCAGTGGCCTGCTGCGTTTTGCCGAGAGTTGCGGCGCCGAGATTCCGCGCTGGATCCGCCTGCGTCTGCAGGCCTTCGGCGACGACACGGAGTCCATCAAGGCGTTCGGCCTGGACGTGACGACCGACCTGTGCGACCAGCTTCGCAGCGCCGGCGTGCCGGCGCTGCACTTCTACACCATGAACCAGAGCGTGGCGACGCTGGAGATCGTGCGACGGCTGACAGGGCATTGATCGGGCCGGTCGCGTCGGCCACAAACGCCCGCCGGGGACCAGGCACGGACGCTCGATGGTGTAAGAAGATAATGCCCATCGCTCAAGGATCGGATAAACCGATTCCTATTCGCCGACTTTCTCGAGGGTGACCCATGTCCAAGCAGCCTGCACATGCTTTCCGGTCTGACAGCGCGCGCGCCCGGCGCCGCGAGTTTCGACAAGCCGCCACCGGGCTGGCCACGGCGTCCGTTCTGGCGGTGGGGCTGCCGGCTCCGACCGCCATGGCCGGCACCGGTTCATGTGTCGGGTCGGGTGCTATCACTGTGGCGGATGCCCGTGTCGGTGAGTGTCAGCTGCAAACTGGTGACGCGCTGTCGGTCACCGGTACAGGCAGCATCACCGGCGACGGTGCGAGTACGGTCGTGGGGGTGCGGGTCGGTTCGGGGCAGACAGGTGTTCAGATCACCAACGACGGTGACATCGTCGGCAACCCGTCCGACGGCATCTGGAACCAGGGGACCATCACCGAGATCACGAACCGTGGGCGCATCGGTGCCGGGTCGTTTGCCCTGGGCGTGTACAACGACACCATTGGCACGATCACCATCCTGAACAACGAGGCGGGCGCCGAGATCCAGGCCGGCTCCGGGAGCACCAATGCCATCGAGTCCACCGGCACGCTCGGCACCCTCAACAATGCGGGCCACATCCTGGGCGGGATCCAGACCGGCAACACCACGCTCAATCTGAGCGGTAGCGCCGCGCGCATCACGGGGCCTGTGAACAATGTGGGCACGGGCAGCTCCATCAACATCCTGTCCGGGGCTGTCTTCACCACCGAGAACACCTTCCGGTCCAACCTGTTCCGCATCCAGTCAGGGGCGCGTCTGGTGGTGGGGTCGACACTGCATGTCATCGAGGCCTACTCCCTGACGCCCGATGCTTTTGACAACGCCGGCACCCTGCAGATCCCCGAGGGTACCAACGCCCAGATTACGGGCAACTACACGCAGTCCGGAGCACTGCGCTTGGGCGCCAGCAGCGCCTCCAGCTTTGGTCGCCTGACGGTGTCGGGCAATGTGAACCTGCAGCCCAGCGCCACCTTCGTGGTGGATGTCAACGCCACGAATACCCTGGCCGCAGGCGACACGCTGGCGGGCGTGCTGACCGCCGGAGGCACCCTCACCAACGCTGCGCCGAGCACCAACGTGTCCGACAACAGCGCCCTGTTCAACTTCCAGTCGCAGACCAGTGGAAGCCAGATCGACCTGCTCGTCCAGGCGGCGGGTACAGACCCCGAGCCAGGACCGGGTCCCTCGCCCGGGGGGGGCGGTGGCAGCAGTGCCCACGGCGGAGGCTCCGCGCCAGCGCCTGTGCCCTCCTCCGGGCAGGGCATTGTCCCGGCGACCATCCGGGCGGGGCTGACCAATGGCGTGCCGACCGCCCAGGTGCTGGACGGCTACATCCGAGGTGGGCGCACTGGCACCGACTGGGATGCGGTGGTGACGGCGCTGGGGCGTCTGCCCGACGACGCGTCGGTGGCGCGCGCCGTGGGGCAGGCCATGCCTTCGATGCACGGCAACGCGGTCCAGGCCCTGTTGGCACATGTGTCGAGCACCGGCTCGGCCGTGTCCGGGCAGCAGGCCAGGGGTGGGGCGGACGGGGCCGCTGCGGAGCCCGGGACGGGACTCTGGGTGCAGCCGTTGAGCTCCGTGGCCGATCAGGACCGCTACCGTCAGGCCAGTGGCTACCGGGTGCGCACGCAAGGCCTGGCCGGAGGTCACCAGACCTCCCTGGCGCCAGGCAGCAGCATCGGCTTCGGCCTGGCCTATCTGGATGGGCGTGTGGAGGGCCGCGACTTTGCGCTGGGTCACCGCAGCGACCTGGAAAGCGTTCAGGTGCTGGGCTACGGTTCCTACGATCTCGCGGCATGGCGCCTGCAATGGCAGGCCGATGCCTCGCGCAGCTCGGTCAAGTCCGCGCGCGCCTTGGGCTTCATCGGACGCTCGGCGCAGGCCAGCTACCGCGGCCATGCCTCACACCTGGGGGTGAGTCTGGGACGGCCCATGGCGGTGGCCGCCACATCGGTCACGCCTTCGGTAGGCCTTGACTGGCGCCGCGCGCGCAGCAACGCGTACACCGAAACGGGCGCCGGAGCGCTCGACCTGCAGGTCGCTGCACAGAAAGCCAAGGAGCTGGTCGCCAAACTGGGGGTAGACGTCCGCCATCCTGTAGGAGCGCAAAGCCATCTGCTGGCGCAGGCGGCCGTCGGCTACGACCTGGCCGGTGACCGCGACAGCACCTCGGCCCAGTTCGTCGGGGGCGGCCCGGTGTTCTCCACGCCCGGCACGCAGCGACGCCGTACCCTGGCCGAACTGGGTCTGGGCCTGGTCCACAAAGCCGGCGAGGCCGTGGACATGCGTGTGCAATACGACCTGAGCCTGCGTGGGGGAATGACCGACCAGGGCGTCAGCCTGCGTCTGGACTGGCGCTTTTGAAGCGCGTCATCCGGTTCATTTCGCTGGCCGCGCTGATGGTGGTGTGGGCCGGCTGTGCCGCCCCACCCATCCCTTCTGGGCCGGAGGATGCCCGGGCGGTCCGGTCACCTGCTGCGGCGTCTGTGGCGCCTGCTGTTCCTGCGGCAGGCATCGGTCGCGCGGCGGCCGAGCCCGCTGCGCCTGCCACCACCGAGCCGGCCGCTGCCGGGACACGTGACCCTGTCCAGGCCGGCGACGCCGCAAACGCTCTCGAAAGGGGACTGGCTTCTTGGTACGGCCGGAGATTTCACGGCCGTCGCACCGCCAGCGGTGAGCGCTACGACCGGCACGCCATGACCGCCGCGCACAGGACGCTGCCGTTCGGCACCCGCGTGCGGGTGCGCAGCGTGGTCACCGGCATGGAGGTGGTGGTCCGCATCAACGACCGGGGCCCTTTCAAGCGTTCGCGCGTGATCGACCTGAGCCAGGCGGCGTTCCACGCACTGGGGTTGCAGGGGCGCGGGGTGGCCCAGGTCGAGTTGCTGCCAGAATGACCGGCTGTTCATCCAGCAGCCAAGGGAGACCCGCATGAAACTTGAAACCCTCGCCGTGCACGGCGGCTACACGCCCGACCCCACCACCAAGGCCGTCGCGGTGCCGATCTACCAGACCGTGGCCTACGCCTTCGACAACACGCAACACGGCGCCGACCTGTTCGACCTCAAGGTCGCGGGCAACATCTACAGCCGCATCATGAACCCCACCAATGGGGTGCTCGAAGCCCGCCTCGCCGCGCTCGAAGGCGGCATCGGTGCGCTGGCCGTGGCCTCGGGCATGGCGGCGATCACCTACGCGATTCAGACCATCGCCGAGGCCGGCGACAACATCGTCTCGGCCTCCACGCTCTACGGCGGCACCTACAACCTGTTCGCCCACACCTTCCCGCAGCAGGGCATCACCGTGCGCTTCGCTGATCCGCGCGACCCGGCCGCATTCGCCGCCCTGATCGACGAGCGCACGAAGGCCATCTACTGCGAGTCGGTGGGCAACCCGCTGGGCAACGTGACCGACATCGGCGCGCTGGCCCAGGTGGCGCATGCGGCCGGCGTGCCGCTGATCGTGGACAACACCGTGCCCAGCCCCTGCCTGTGCCGCCCGTTCGAGCACGGCGCCGACATCGTGGTGCACTCGCTGACCAAATACCTGGGCGGCCACGGCACCAGCATCGGCGGTGCCATCGTGGATTCGGGCAAGTTCCCCTGGGCCGAGCACAAGGCGCGCTTCAAGCGCCTGAACGAGCCCGACGTGAGCTACCACGGCGTGGTCTACACCGAGGCCTTGGGTCCGGCCGCCTACATCGCCCGTGCGCGCGTGGTGCCGCTGCGCAACATGGGGGCGGCGCTCTCGCCGATGAACGCCTTCCAGATCCTGCAGGGCATCGAGACACTGGCGCTGCGCATGGACCGTATCTGCGAGAACGCGGTGAAGGTGGCGCAGCACCTGCAGAGCCATCCCAAAGTGGGCTGGGTCAACTACGCCGGCCTGCCCGACCACAGGGACCACGGGCTGGTCAAGCAATACATGGGTGGTCGCGCGTCGGGCATCATCAGCTTCGGCCTCAGGGCCGACGACGCGATCGCTGCCGGCGCGCGCTTCCAGGACGCGCTGCAGCTGTTCACCCGCCTGGTGAACATCGGCGACGCCAAGTCGCTGGCCTGCCACCCGGCCTCGACCACGCACCGGCAGCTCAACCCCGATGAGCTGAAAAAAGCCGGTGTCAGCACGGACATGGTCCGCCTGTCGATTGGCATCGAGCACATCGACGACCTGATCGCCGATCTGGAGCAGGCGCTGGCATCGGTTTGACCTGGGTCAATCCACGGCAATGAAGAAGGGCGCCCGCGGCTGCGGCGCCCTTTTCTTTTGACCTGACGCAAGCCGCCAGCCTGGGTGGGCGACTCCAATCCCCGCGCGGGAATGTTCCCGTGACGAGGAAGAAGTTGATCATGTCGAAGAAGCACATCATTGCCATCGCAGCCCTCACCACCCTGGTGGCCGCCCCCGTGCTGGCCCAGGACCTCAAGGCCGGCGACCTGCTGGTCCGCGCCCGCGCCGTGCATCTGAACAGCGCCAACAAGGACAGCACCGGCCTGGACCTGTCCATCAACAACAAGTGGCTGCCAGAGGTGGACTTCACCTATTTCCTGAGTCCCAACCTGGCCGCCGAGCTGATCCTGACCGTGCCGCAGAAGCACACCCTGTCCGCCGGCAGCGCCGAAATTGGCAGCCTCAAGCACCTGCCGCCCACCCTCAGCGTCCAGTACCACTTCCCGGCTGGCCCGGTGAAGCCCTATGTGGGTGCGGGTTTGAACTACACCCGCTTCAGCTCGGTGAACCTGCCGGCCGGCGTGGACATCAAGCGCAACAGCGTGGGCGCCGCGCTGCAGGCCGGCGTCGACATCCCCGTGGGCAAGGACCTGTACCTCAACGTCGACGTGAAGAAGGTCTACATCGGCACCAAGGTCTCGGCCGGTGGCAGCGAGATCGGCAAGTTCAAGGTCGATCCGGTGCTGGTGGGCGTGGGCCTGGGCTGGAAGTTCTGATTCAGCGCTCGTCGTAGCTGACCACCAGCGTGCTGGTGGTCGGCCGCGCCTGGCAGGACAGCACGAAGCCCTTGTCGGTCTCCCAGGGCTCGAGGGTGAAGTTCTTGTCCATGCTCACCGCGCCCTCCATCACCTTGGCCCGGCAGGTGCAGCAGACGCCGCCCTTGCACGACCAGGGCAGGTCCAGGCCGGCGCCGAGGGCGACATCGAGCACGCGTTCGTCCCGGTTCATGCGCAGCGCGTGCGACTTGCCGTCGACCACCACGGTCAGGGCCACCTCGCCGTCGGTGCGCACGGCGGGGTGACCGAGCACCGCGGTCTTTCGCTGCTCTGCGGGCAGGGCTTCGAGCGTCGGCGAGGTGAAGCGCTCGGTGTGGATGCGGTCGGGCCGCACGCCGGCCTCCCGCAGCGCCTGTTCCGTTGATTCGATCATGGCCTCGGGGCCGCAGACAAACACCTCGTCCATGCTGCCCACGGGCAGCAGCGCGGCGATGATCTCGCGCACCTTGGCACCGTCGATGCGGCCTTCGAGCAGCGGCACCTCCAGCGACTGGCGCGAGAGCACATGGATTAGCGTCAGCCGGTCCGGGTAGCGGTCCTTGAGGTCCTGCAGGGCCTCGTTGAACATCACGCTGGCCATGCGGCGGTTGCCGTAGACCAGGGTGAACTTCGCGTCGGGCGACTCTTCCAGGGTGCTCGTCATGATCGACAGGATGGGCGTGATGCCCGAGCCCGCCGCAAAACCCACGCGGTGGATCGCGCGCGGCTTGTGGATGGTGAAGCGCCCGTCCGGCGGCATCACGCGCAGCGTGTCGCCCGCCTTGAGCTGCGTGGCCGCCCAGTTGGAGAACACCCCGCCTTCTACCGGGCGGATGCCCAGCGTGACTTCACCATGTTCGACGAGGCGGCTGCGCGGGCTGCTGATGGAGTAGCTGCGGCGCACGTCCTGGCCGCCGATGTCGGCGCGCAGGGTCAGGAACTGGCCGGGCTCGAATGCGAAGGTCTCGCGCAGGGGCTCGGGAATCGCCAGCGAGACGGCGACCGCGCCGGCCGCTTCCGGATCGACGCGGGAAACGGTGAGTTCGTGGAAGCGGGAGGCGGCGGTGCTCATGGTTCAGTACGGCTTGAAATAGTCGAAGGGTTCCAGGCAGTCCAGGCAGCGGTGAAGTGCCTTGCAGGCCGTGGAGCCGAAAGGCGCGGTCTGTGTCGTGTTGTGCGATCCGCATTGCGGGCAGGGGACACGAACCGGTGTGGCCGCGTGCCGGCTGAACTGCAGCACACCGGCGGGCGAGGCGGGCTGGCTGCCGCACTGCGGTGGCGCGATGCCGTAGGCGCGCAACTTCTCTTTCGCGGCTTCGCTCATCCAGTCGGTGGTCCAGGCGGGCGAGAGCTGGGTCACCACGCGGCCGGGCAGTCCCGCATCACGCAGCGTCGCCACGATGTCGTCCTCGATCTGGCCCATGGCCGGGCAGCCGCTGTAGGTGGGCGTGATGACCACCTCCGGCACACCGTCGCTTCCCACGCGCACGGCGCGAAGGATGCCCAGCTCACCCAGGCTCATCACCGGAATCTCCGGGTCGGCCAAGTGCGCCACGGCCTGGGCCACGGCCTGCAGGGACGAATCGGCGGCCACGCCCATGGGGTTCACCAGACGGCGGTCGGGTGGGCGCGGGCCAGGCTCTGCATCTCGGCCAGCAGGAAGCCCAGGTGCTCTGTGTGCACGCCCACATGGCCCTGGGCCACATAGCCCTGGTGCGGCTGGTCGTGGCGCGTCAGCGTGGCCTCGGCCAGCGTTTCGTTGACCAGCGTGTTCCAGTCGCCGCGCAGCGCGGTGATGTCCACACCGGTGCCGTCCTGCGCCGCGGCGCGCTCGGCCGGGCCGGGCTGCCAGAAAGCCTCGCAGTAGGGCAGCAGGTGGTCGACGGCGGCCTGGGCGCGGTGGTGCGATTCTTCGGTGCCGTCGCCGAAGCGCACCAGCCAGTCGCCCGCGTGTTGCAGGTGGTAGCGCACCTCCTTGAGCGACTTGGCCGCGATGCCGGCCAGCTGCGCGTCCTTCGACGCCTGCAGCCGGTCCCAGACCAGCACCATGAGGGCGCTGACCAGGAAGTTGCGGGTGATGGTGGTGGCGTAGTCGCGCTCGGCCACCGCATAGCCGACCAGTGCGCCGTGGTGCGGCAACTCCATGAGCGTGTGGTTGCGGAACTCGGCGGTGTCGCGGAAGTAGGCCAGGGTGTCTTCGGTCACCCGGCCATCCTGACGCGCGCCCTGCAGGTGCGCGAAGCGCTGCGCCAGTGCGGCGTCGCTGTTGATCAGGTCGGCCGCGTGCTGGTAGAGCAGGCGGGCCTGTCCGATCAGGTCCAGGCTGTTGTTGGCCAGGGCCAGGTCTTCCTCGAGGATGGGGCCATGGCCGCACCACTCGGCGTTGCGCTGCCCCAGCACCAGGGCGCTGTCGGCGAGGTGCAGCAAATAGTCGACCGGCGCCTTCATCACATGTGCCCCACTTTTTCCGGAATCTCGTAAAAGGTGGGGTGCCGGTAGACCTTGTCGGCCGCGGGGTCGAAGAAGCTGTCCTTGCTGTCGGGCTCGCTGGCCGTGATGGCGGTCGAGGGCACGACCCAGATGCTCACCCCTTCCTGGCGGCGGGTGTAGACGTCGCGCGCCATCTGCAGCGCGTGGCGCGCATCGCTGGCGTGCAGGCTTCCGCAGTGCTTGTGTTCCAGGCCCTGCTTGCTGCGGACAAAGACTTCCCAGAGGGGCCATTCCTTCAAAGCGGGCGCGTTCATGCAGCCTCCTTCTGTTGGCGTTGTTGCTGCTTGGTGGCGTGGGCGAGGGCGGCTTCGCGCACCCAGGCCCCTTGCTCGTGCGCCTTGACCCGGGTGGCCAGGCGCTCTTTGTTCATCGGGCCGTTTCCGTTGACCGTGGCCCAGAACTCGTCCCAGTCGATCTGTCCGTAGTCGTAGTGACCGCGTGCTTCGTTCCACCTCAGGTCGGGGTCGGGCAGGGTCACGCCCAGCACCTCGGCCTGTGGCACGGTGGCGTCGATGAACTTCTGGCGCAGGTCGTCGTTGCTGATGCGCTTGATGCCCCAGCGCATGCCCTGCACGCTGTGGGGGCTGTCGGCGTCCGGTGGGCCGAACATGGCGAGGCACTTCCACCAATAGCGGTTCACGGCGTCCTGCACCATGGCCTTCTGCCCGGCCGTGCCCTGCATCATCACCAGCAGGGCCTCGTAGCCCTGGCGCTGGTGGAAGCTCTCTTCCTTGCAGACGCGGATCATGGCGCGCGCATACGGCCCGTAGCTGCAGCGGCACAGCGGGATCTGGTTCATGATCGCCGCGCCGTCCACCAGCCAGCCGATCACGCCCACGTCCGCCCAGTTGAGCGTCGGGTAGTTGAAGATCGAGCTGTACTTGGCCTTGCCGCTGTGCAGCGCGTCCAGCATCTGGTCGCGGCTGGTGCCCAGGGTTTCGGCGGCGCTGTACAGATACAGACCGTGGCCCCCCTCGTCCTGCACCTTGGCGATCAGGATGGCCTTGCGTTTGAGGCTGGGTGCGCGGCTGATCCAGTTGCCCTCGGGCAGCATGCCGACGATCTCGCTGTGGGCGTGCTGGCTGATCTGGCGCACCAAGGTCTTGCGGTAGGCCTCTGGCATCCAGTCGCGCGGTTCGACCTTGCCGTCGGCGTCGATCACGGTGTCGAAATGCGCCTGCAGCGCGGCGTCCTCGGCGCGGATGGGGGTGGCACCGGCCTTGGGTGCGCCCTTGGCGTCGCCGTCGGCGACTGAAAAAGACTGGGTGTACATGCGCGTCTCCTGCACCCGTCAGGCGGGGTGGAAACGCAGTATAGGGAATTAACCGACCGGTCGGTTGGTTAATTCGCCGGTGGCGGGTCGGGATTTACCCGGGGCCTGTGGTTCGCTCCTCAGGCCCCGCTGGCTTCCACGGACTTCGACTGGCCGCGGCCCCGTCCGAGCAGCGTCACGAGCAGTGGCAGCGTGGCCTGCAGCTCGGCCTTCAGTGTGTGCGGCGGGTTGACCACGAACATGCCGCTGGCGGTCAGGCCCGGGCGCTCGCCGAGGGCCAGCGGGCCATGCCCGATGCTCAGCGTGGCGTGCAGCCAGGAGCGCTGGGCCTGGTTGCACAGGGTCTTGAGTCGGCGCGGCAGGTCGTGCGCCTCGGCGCGGGGAATGACCGGGTACCAGACCAGATAAGTGCCCGTGGGGAAGCGCTTGAGACACTCCTGTATGCAGGCGCTCACTTTCGCGTAATCGCTCTTGATCTCGTAGCTCGGATCGATCAGCACCAGGGCGCGCTTGGAGCCCGACGCCGAGGGCGGGGGTGGCAGCAGGGGCTTGAGCCCCTCAAAGCCGTCCTGCAGCGCCACCGCGATTTGGCGCCCGGCTTCGAGCTGGGCGATGTTGGCGCTCAGCGTGCGGCTGTCGGTCGGGTGCAGCTCGAAGAGTTTCAGGCGGTCGCGCGATTCTGCGCGCATCAGCGACTGCATCACGAACGGCGAACCCGGGTAGATGCGCAACTGGCCGTCCGGGTTGAAGCCCGCAATCAGGTCGAGGTAGTCGTCCAGCGCCGTGGTGGACGTGGGTGGCGTGCCGGTGGCCGGCCTCATTGCCGCCATCAGCTTCACAATGCCATCAGCCGCTTCACCGCCCTTTTCGGCGTAGTCGCCGTCCAGCCGGTAGAGACCGGCGCCCGCGTGGGTGTCGACCAGGGTGATGCCCGCCTCCTTCTTCATCAAGTGGCGCAGCGTGGCCATCAGGGTGATGTGTTTGAGCACGTCGGCGTGGTTGCCGGCATGAAAGGCGTGGCGGTAACTGAACATCGGGCGATGGTAGCGCCGGCCGACCCGTTGCGGGTCCTGTTTGCCAGCCAGCGGCGAAAAATCGTACAATGCTCGGCTTCGCAGCGATTTCGTGGCCCCGCGGCGAAGTGTTTGAACACCACCTAAGAGCGTTCCGTCAGAGAACGACCGACCGTGGAAAAGGGTCCGCCAAACCAACTCGCAAGAGAAAACTCATGACCAAAACGTTCAGCGCCAAGCCCGCTGACGTGAAGCACGAGTGGTTTGTGATTGACGCAACCGACAAGGTTCTCGGACGGGTCGCCAGTGAAGTGGCCCTCCGTCTGCGCGGCAAGCACAAGGCCATCTACACGCCTCACGTCGACACCGGTGACTTCATCGTCATCATCAATGCAGCCAAGCTGCGTGTGACCGGTGCCAAGAACACCGACAAGATGTACTACCGTCACTCGGGCTTCCCGGGCGGTATCTACGCCACCAGCTTCCGCGACATGCAGGCCAAGCACCCCGGCCGCGCGCTCGAGAAGGCCGTCAAGGGCATGCTGCCCAAGGGTCCTCTGGGCTACGCCATGATCAAGAAGCTCAAGGTGTACGGCGGCGCCGAGCACCCGCACACCGCCCAACAGCCGCAAGTGCTGGACATCTGAGGAGCCGACGATGATTGGTGAATGGAACAATGGCACCGGCCGTCGCAAATCCAGCGTCGCCCGTGTGTTTCTGAAAAAAGGCACCGGCAAGATCACGGTCAACGGCAAGGACATCGAGCAGTTCTTCGGCCGCCAGACCTCGATCATGATCGCCAAGCAGCCCCTGCTGCTGACGAACAACGCAGAGGCGTTCGACATCCAGGTGAACGTGCACGGTGGTGGTGAATCCGGCCAGGCCGGCGCCGTCCGCCACGGCATCACCCGCGCCCTGATCGACTACGACGCCGCACTGAAGTCCGAGCTGTCCAACGCTGGCTTCGTGACCCGCGACGCTCGCGAGGTCGAGCGTAAAAAGGTCGGTCTGCGTTCTGCACGCCGCGCCAAGCAGTTCAGCAAGCGCTAATTCGCTGTTCACTGCCGCAGAAACCGCCTTCAAGCTCGTCTTGGGGCGGTTTTTGTTTTTTGTGACCATCTGTTTCCGGAAAGGAGCCGTCCGATGAGGTTGCGTTTGCTGCGCCGAAGGCTGACGGTCAGTGCGCCGCGCATGGCCATTCGCAGCGCCACGCCCTGGCCGCTGCGCTGGCTGCTGGCGGCGGTGGTGCTGGGGTTCTCCGGGGCACTGGCACTCTGGGCCTTCGAGTTCGGGAAGGAGATTGCCGGGCTGGATCGAAATGCCAAACAGGAGCTGCAGACATTGCGCGCCGAAGTGCGGCAGCTGCGGGAGGCCCTGGGCAAGGCGCAATCTGTGGCCAATACTTCCGAGAGCCTGCTGACCACCGAGAAGACCGCGCAGGAGCAACTGCTCCTGCAGATACGGCAGCTGCAGGCCGACAACCTGACGCTGCGCAGTGATCTCGGTTTCTTCGAGCGCCTGATTCCTGGCACCGGTTCCGATGCTTTGAGCATCCGGGGGCTTCAGATTGAACGGGTCGCCGAGGCCCAGCTCCGATGGCAGGTCCTGATGATCCAGGCTGAAAAGAACGCCCCCGAGTTCAAGGGGCAGCTGGAGATCAGTTTCACCGGCACGCTCGACGGCAAACCCTGGGCGGCGCAGCACGCGTCGACGCCACAGGCGGTGCTGATCAAGGGCTATCTGCGGCAGGAAGGGCTGGTGGACGTGCCGCCGCAGGCCGTGGTAAAAACCGTCTCCGCCAGAATCCTCCAGGGTGGGGCCGTGAAGGCTCTGCACACCATCAAACTCTGATTCCGTTGCACCGGAGCACGACATGTTCAACAAGAAAAAGCAGCCACCCATCAAGAGTCTGATCGCGCAGGGCACCCGGATCGAAGGCAATGTGCTGTTTCACGACGGGCTGCGGGTGGACGGCGATGTGGTGGGTGACATCCGTGCCAGCGACGAGCAGCCCAGCATCCTGGTGATCAGTGAGTCGGCCAGCGTGACGGGTCAGATACACGCCGATCATGTGATCATCAACGGCACGGTCAAGGGGCCGGTGTTCGCCTTCGAGCTGCTGGAACTGCAACCCAAGGCCCGCATCGAAGGCGACGTGTCCTACAAGTCGCTGGAAATGCACCAGGGGGCCACCATTGCGGGTCAGCTCAAGCCCATGACCGGCAGTCTCGAAGACAAACCCACACTGAAACTGGCGGCAAACAACGGCTGAGCGCAATCCCGAGTGATTTGCCCTACCATTCGGGGTCAGCGTGTGTGAGTCAGGCTCGCACGCCACCGCCCCACCGTACCGAGGAACACCATGAGCGCCGTCGCCGAATCCACCCAGACCGAAATGCCCGCACCCCTGATCTTCACCGACAGCGCCGCCGCCAAGGTGGCCGATCTGGTGGCCGAGGAGGGCAATCCGGACCTCAAGCTGCGCGTGTTCGTTCAGGGCGGAGGCTGCTCCGGCTTCCAGTATGGCTTCACCTTTGACGAGGTGGTGAACGAGGACGACACGCAGATGACGAAGAACGGCGTGTCCCTGCTCATTGATGCCATGAGCTACCAGTACCTGGTGGGTGCCGAGATCGACTACAAGGAAGACCTCGAAGGGGCCCAGTTCGTGATCCGCAACCCGAATGCCACCACCACCTGTGGCTGCGGATCCAGCTTCAGCGTCTGAGCCCTCTTTCAAGCTGGCAACAAAAAGGGAGCCCATGGCTCCCTTTTTGTTTGGCACTGGCGGGTGCGTCGCTTATTGCGCGCTGGCTTGCTGAACCATGGCCGCGGCGTCGAGTTGCGTCCGCATCGACTGGGCGACGGCGTCGAAACGGGCACGGGCTGCGGGGCTCACCGGGATGCTCTCGCTCCGGCGGGCGATGGCCAGCGGATCCTGGTGCACGCCATTGTCGCGGAACTCGAAATGCAGGTGGGGACCGGTGGACAGTCCGGTGGAACCGACCGCGCCAATGAACTCCCCTTGGGCGACCTTCTGGCCCACTTTGACGTCGATGCGGCTGAGGTGGCCAAAGAGCGTCGTCTGGTTGTCGCGGTGCCGCACCTCGATGGTGTTGCCGTACCCGCGCTGCCAGCCGGCGAAGGTCACCACGCCGTCGCCGATGGTGCGCACCGGCGTGCCAGTGGGGGCCGCGTAGTCCACGCCGAGGTGGGCCTTCTGCTGGCCGGAGATGGGGTGGAAGCGCATGCCGTAGCCACTGCTCACCCGCGAGAATTCCAGCGGCGAGGCGAGGTAGGACTTGCGCGAGCTCTGGCCATCAAAGCCGTAATAGGCGCCTTTGAGTCCGGGTTCTTCGAACCAGACGGCCTCGTGCTCTCGCCCGTCGTTGATGAACTCGGCGCTTAGCACGCGGCCGGCACGAAGCGACTCGCCATCGGCTTCCAGGCTCTCGTACACCACGGAGAAACGGTCGCCCTCGCGAAGGTCGCGCCGGAAGTCGATGTCGCCGGAGAACATTTCTGCCAGTTGCACGGCCACGCTGTCCGGCAGACCGGCTTCGTCGGTGGCAGCGAACAGGGAACTGCGGATCACACCGCTGGCCAGTCGTGACTGGACGGTGAGTTCACCACTTTCCACACGGGAGCTGAAGCCGTCGCCCTGGCGCTCGATCACCAGGCGCTGGAAGCTGCGGCCATCGTCGGGCAGCCAGCGGGCTGTCAGCCGGACCAGTTCCTGGCGGCTGTTGGCTTCCACGGTGACGAGCTTGCCGGTCCGGCCCGCAAACAGCTCGTGGGCATTGCTGTCGCTGCGGAACAGGGCGACCGCCGCCGCATCCACCACCCCCAGGCGCTGCAGCAGGCTCTGAGGGGTGTCGTCGCGCCGCAGGGTGTCGCTGCGGAAGAGCGACCAGGTGTCGAGCGCCGCTCCTTCGAGCGGGGCCAGTGGCTGGGCCTGGATCTCTTCGACCACCTGCCGAACGGGCAGCAGGGAGGCATCAGGGGCCAGGGGGGCAATGCCGAAGGCGGTGACGCCAGTGCCCAGCAGCAGCACACCGATGCCGGCCATCACGCGGCGGGGATGGCGGGCGATGCTGGACAGCAGGGAATCGCTGGTGGCTCGTGCCAGGGTGGGCAGTTGGTTGTGGCGAGAGGTGAACTTCAAAATCGGTGTCCGGCAAAAGCGGCGAACGAAGCCGCCTGTCGTCAGAAGAACCTGCCCTGATCACTCGTACGGAGGCTGAGCAGCGGAGCGCGCCCACTAGAATCCGGGGCTCGCCAAACCCGCAATTGTAGCCCCGCAAGGGGGTTGCGCATCTGAAAAAACCCTTATGAATCACAGCGATACCGATGTTTCAGCCGTGTCCTTGCCGGCCGGCGGAGCTGTCCAGCCGACGGACGGCGTGCGCGAGGCGCTGGCGGTGACTTTGAGGGGGTGCGACGAGCTGATTCCGCAGGACGATTGGGTGAAAAAGCTGGCGAAGTCGGAGCAGACCGGCGTGCCGCTGCGCATCAAGCTGGGCCTGGACCCGACGGCGCCCGACATCCACATCGGCCACACAGTGGTGCTCAACAAGATGCGCCAGCTGCAGGACCTGGGGCACCAGGTGATCTTCCTGATCGGGGATTTCACCAGCCTGATCGGCGACCCTTCGGGCCGCAACAGCACCCGCCCGCCGCTCACCCCCGAGCAGATCAAGGCCAACGCCGAGACCTACTACAAACAGGCCAGCCTGGTGCTGGACCCGGCGAAGACCGAGATCCGCTACAACAGCGAATGGAGCCTGCCGCTGGGCTCGATGGGCCTGATCCAGCTGGCGGCCAAGTACACGGTGGCGCGCATGATGGAGCGCAACGACTTCCACGACCGCTTCAAGGCCGGCACGCCGATCAGCGTGCACGAGTTCCTGTACCCGCTGATGCAGGGCTACGACTCGGTGGCGCTCAAGGCCGACCTGGAGCTGGGTGGCACGGACCAGAAGTTCAACCTGCTGATGGGGCGTCACCTGCAGCAGGAATACGGCCAGGAGCCCCAGTGCATCCTGACCATGCCGCTGCTCGAAGGCCTGGACGGCGTCGAGAAGATGTCCAAGTCCAAGAACAATTACATCGGCATCACCGAAGAGCCCAACACCATGTTCGCCAAGGTGCTGTCGATTTCGGACACGCTGATGTGGCGCTGGTACACGCTGCTGTCCTTCAAGTCGATGGCCGAGATCGAGGCGCTGAAGAAGGAAGTGGAGGCCGGTCGCAACCCCAAGGACGCGAAGGTGATGCTGGCCAAGGAAATCACCGCGCGCTTTCACAGCGCGGCCGCGGCCGATGCGGCGGAGCAGGATTTCATCAACCGCAGCAAGGGCGGGGTGCCGGACGAAATTCCGGAGGTGTCTTTGGCGGGTGCGCCGATGGGCGTGGCGGCGCTGCTGAATGCGGCGGGGCTGGTGGCGTCCAACGGCGAGGGCAACCGCCTGATCGACGGCGGTGGCGTGCGCATCGACTCGTCGGTGGTCAGCGACAAGGGGTTGAAGCTGGGTGCTGGCGTTTACGTCGTGCAGGTGGGCAAGCGGAAGTTTGCTCGCGTGACTTTGGCCTGAGTTTTCATTCCTGCGTTGTGTCGGGATCGGGGCGCCAGCGCGCTCTGTTCCGTTCGTGTCCCCCGGACCGGCTGCGCCGGTCCTCCTCCTTTACCTCACTGCACAGAACGCGCTGTCACCCCGTTCCGAAGTGATGTGGGCGTGCAACCATGGGCGCGCCCAAGTTTGTGCGGCCCAAAGCGATGGGGCGGATGGCGCAGCGAAGTAAAGGAGGAGGGCTGGCGCAGCCAGCCCGGGGGACATGAGCGGAGCCGTCCGCCCCATCGCTTTGGGCCATGAGGCAACGCGGGAGAGCAAGAGGCTCACCGAGCCCCAGCCTTCTCCAGCAACGCAACCATGGCCGTGAACCCGCGAGCCTTCGCCAGCGCCAACGGCGTCTGACCACTGCGGTCCGTCAGCTGGAGATTCGCCCCCGCGTCGATCAGCGCCTTCAGCGTCGCCTGGTGCCGTGCACCGCCGTCGCCCAGCACGATGGACTCGATCACCGCCGTCCAGTGCAGGTTGTTCACATGGTCCAGCGGCGCGCCGGCCGCGATCAGCTGCCGCACGACACCGTCGTGCCCCAGGTGCGCCGCCGCGATCAGGGCCGTGCCGTCGTAGCGGCTGGTGACCTGCTTCGCGCTGGCACCCAGTTCCAGCAGCACCTTCAGCGTGGCCTCGTCGTCCGCGACCGACGCGATGGTCACCGCGTCATAGCGGTCGGCCTCCAGCCGGTTCAGATCGGCGCCCGTCTTTGCCAGCGCACCGATCGCCTCGCGCTGGCGGGCGAACGTGGCCACGTGCAGCGGCGTGCGGCCGTAGCCGTCGGTGGCGTTCAGCGCGGCGCCCGACGCGACCAGGCGCTGGACCTTGGCCACATCGCCCTTGTGGGCGGCCGCGTGGAGACCGGTGTAGGCCGCGGCCTCGGCCGCGCCGGGCGCGACCTGGGCCGTTGCGGTGACGCCGCCGAACGCCAGCGACAGGGCCAGCAGCAGGGCTTTCATTTCAGCAGGTCCGCGACCTTGGCAATGCCGGCGTTCGCGCACTGCTCGTCCAGATGCCCGCCGGGTGCACCGCCCACGCCGACCGCGCCGATCACCTCGTTGCCCACCTTCACCGGCACCCCGCCGCCGAGCACCAGGAAACCGGGGATGTCCACCAGCGTCTGCGCACCGGGGTTCTTCTGCACGCTTTCCAGCATCGCGGCCGTGGTGTTGCGCGCCGAGGCCGAGGTGTAGGCCTTGGCCTGCGCGGCGCCCACGGTGTGCGGGCCGGCGTTGTCGGCGCGCTGCAGCGCGCGCAGGGTGCCGGCGCGGTCGACCACGGCGGCGGCGACGTTGTAGTTGCTGGCGGCACACGCGGCGACCGTGGCAGCGGCGATCTGGTTGGCCAGCTCCAGCGACATGTTCTTTTCGGTGCGCACGGCCTGTGCGCTGGCGGCACCGGCGATCAGGGACAGGACGAGGGCGGTGGCGGAAGCGGTGACTTTCATTTGGTTCTCCTGGGGTTGGATGCGGTTGGATCAACCGTGGGAGAACTGTAGAAATTCAGCGGCAGCCGGCCCATTCGGACGGCTACGTGCCGGGCTCCGTAGAACTACGGAGCGGCACCGGCGCCCGGGGCCTCAACCGGCGGACGCCTCGTCCACCAGGGCCGCGTAGTGCCGGATCAGCTGCGCCAGCGACTCGGCCTGCAGCTTGGCGAACAGGTTGGCGCGGTGCGTCTCCACCGTGCGCGGCGAGAGGTCGAGCGCACGGCCGATCTCCTTGTTGGTCAGGCCCGAGACGATCAGACCCAGCACCTCGCGTTCGCGCTCGGAGAGCTGCGCGTAGCGTTCGCGCGCCGCGCGGTCGGCCTGGTGTCGCTCGCGGGTGCGCACGTGCTGGCGCACCGCGTTCTGCAGCGCCTCGATCAGCAACTCGTCGTTGACCGGCTTCTCCAGGAACTCGGCCGCGCCGGCCTTGAACGCGCGGCGGCACATCTCCACCGTGCCGTGTCCGGTGAGCATGATCACCGGCTGGTCCACGCCCTGCGCCACCAGCGTGTCGAGCACGGTCAGGCCGCTGATGCCGGGCATGCGCACGTCCAGCACGATGGCGCCGATGCCGTCGCGGTCGAAGCCGTCGAGAAAGGCCTGCGGGTCGGACCAGGTCGTCACCCGCAGGCCCACGGTGCCGATCAGCAGCGCGAGGCTTTCACGCACCGCCGCGTCGTCGTCAATCAGGTGGATGGTGGGAGAGAGGCTGGTCATGGGTTGCCCCCGGAGAGCGGCAGGCGCAGTGTGAACACCGCGCCGCCGCCCGCCTGGTTCGTGGCGGCGAGCGACCCGCCCATGCCCTGGGCCAGCGTCTCGCACAGCGACAGGCCCAGGCCCAGCCCGCCTTCACGGGTGGAGAAGAACGGCTCGAACAGGCGCGGCAGGGCCTCGGCGGCGATGCCGGGGCCCCGGTCCGCCACACCCAGTTCGCCCATCCCGCCCTCGCGACGGGTGGTCAGCGTGAGCGCGCGGGTGGCCGGGTCCACCGCGTCCATCGCCTGCAGCGCGTTCATCAGCAGGTTGTGCACGATCTGGTCGACGGCCACCGGGTCGCCGGTCACCGCCACCACGGCATCGGCCTGCACCTGCGGCGCCACGCCGCGCCGGCGGCATTCCGGTTCAAGCAGGTGGACCGCCCGCCGCGCCGCCTCGCCCAGGTCCAGCGGGAGCAGCGCGGACGACACACCGTCCGGCGTGCCGGGCCGCTCCACGGTGCGCCGCAGACGGCCCACCACCTCGGCCGCGCGGCGCGACTGGTCCACCGCCTGCGCCATGGCCTGGCGCGCCGTGTCCAGTTCGGGCGGGTCCTCGGCCAGCAGGCGTTGCGCGGCCTGCGTGTTGGCGAGCACCGCAGTCAGCGGCTGGTTGAGCTCGTGCGCCATGCCGGCGGCGAGTTCGCCCAGCGTGTTCAGGCGCGCCACCTGGCCCAGGCGCAGCAGTTCTTCGGCGCGCTGCCGCGCAGTGCGCTGGCGCTGCCACTGGGCGCCCAGGGTCAACGCGGTGGCGACCAGGGCCGACCACGCCCCCATCAGGCCCCAGGGCAGTTGCGACCAGCCCAGCCGCCGTTCGGCCACCACATCGAAGGGCTGGCTGGCGGCGGCCAGGTGCTTGTGGAACTCGAAGCGCCAGCCGCCAGGGCCGGCCAGTGCGGCCGGGTCGCCGCGCTGCAGTTCGTGGCGCTGCCCCGCGTGTTCCAGCAGCACGCGCACCGGGCTGCTGTCGGCCGGCATGGGCCACTCGTCCCAAGGCACCATGCCACGCAGGTCGATGGTGAGCGCGTAGGCGGTGGGCTGGGCGGCGAGCACCAGCCGGTAGCGGCCCGAGGCCAGGTCCGGGCGGGCCAAGGCCGGCCGCCGGTCCTGCGCCGAGCGCTGCTCCGCCGCAGTCAGGTCGGGGTCGGACCAGGCGGCGCCGCGTTCGCGCCGTTGCACCGAGAGGATGTGCGGGTACAGCGACGGCAGGCGCTGCTCGGGCGCGGCGGCGCCGCTGGTGTCCGGTGCGGGTTGCAGGAGGGCGAGCGTGTCCAGGATGGCGTCGTGCTGCACGACCTGCTGGCTCAGCAGGCGGTGCACGATGCGGGCGTCGGTCTCGAACAGGGCGCGTTGGTCGTCGATGGCCTGGCGGGCGATCACGACCGCGCCGGCGGCGGCGAGCACCGCGCCGCCAAGCCACCACCACCGCACCGATCCGCCGCTCGTCCGCATGCGGCGGATTCTGTCATGGCCTCAGTCAAAGAGCGGTTTGACGTTCCAGATCTCGTCGGCGTACTCGCGGATCGTGCGGTCGGACGAGAACATGCCCATGCCCGCCACGTTGAGGATCGCCTGGCGCGCCCACTCGCCCGGGCGGCGGTAGAGCTCGTCGACCTTGTGCTGGGTGGCGACGTAGTCGGCGTAGTCGGCCAGCAGCAGGTAGTAGTCCGACTCCAGCAGGGTGCGCGTGATGTCGTGGAAACGGTTGGGCTGCTCGGGGCTGAAGGCGCCTTCGGCGATGCGGTCGATGGCGGTCTTGAGGTCGTAGTTGTGGTCGTAGTAGCGGCGCGGGTTGTAGCCGCTGGCGCGCAGGGCCGCCACCTGTTCGGTGCGGTGGCCGAAGATGAAGATGTTCTCCAGCCCCACGTTCTCGGCGATCTCGATGTTGGCGCCGTCCCAGGTGCCAATCGTCAGCGCGCCGTTGAGCGCGAACTTCATGTTGCCGGTGCCCGAGGCCTCGGTGCCGGCGGTCGAGATCTGCTCCGACAGGTCGGCGGCCGGGATGATCACCTCGGCCAGCGAGACGCGGTAGTTCGGCAGGAACACCACCTTGAGCCTGTCGCCGACGCGCTTGTCGTGGTTGACCACGCGCGCGACGTCGTTGATCAGCTTGATGACCAGCTTGGCCATGTAGTAGGCCGAGGCCGCCTTGCCGCCGAAGACCACGGTGCGCGGCACCCAGTTGTGGTTCGGGCGGGCGAGGATCTGCTGGTAGCGCGTGACCACGTGCAGCAGGTTGAGCAGCTGGCGCTTGTACTCGTGCATGCGCTTGATCTGCACATCGAACAGGCTGTCGGTGCTGACGACGATGCCGGTCTCTTGCGCGATGCGTTCGGCCAGGCGCTTCTTGTTCTGGGTCTTGGCCAGGCGGAAGGCGCTCTGGAACTCCAGGTCGTCGGCCAGCGGCCGCAGCTGCGCCAGCTCATCCAGGTTCCGGCGCCAGGTGGTGCCGATGCGCGCGTCGATCAGTGCCGACAGCGGCCGGTTGGCCTGCGACAGCCAGCGCCGTGGCGTGATGCCGTTGGTCTTGTTGTTGAAGCGCTCGGGCCACAGGCGTGCGAAGTCGGCGAAGATGGTCTTGACCATCAGGTCGCTGTGCAGGGCCGAGACGCCGTTGACCTTGTGGCTGGCCAGCACCGAGAGGTAGGCCATGCGCACGCGGCGCTGGCCGTGCTCGTCGATCAGGGAGACGCGGCGCAGCAGGTCGTTCTCGTTCGGGAAGCGGTCGTGCACCTCGGCCAGGAAGCGCGCGTTGAGGTCGTAGATGATGCGCAGGTGGCGTGGCAGCAGCCGGCCCATCAGGTCCACCGGCCAGGTCTCCAGCGCTTCGCTCATGAGGGTGTGGTTGGTGTAGCTGAAGATGCGCTGGCACAGGTCCCAGGCTGCGTCCCATTCGAGCTGGTGCTCGTCCACCAGCAGGCGCATCAGCTCGGGCACGGCCAGCGCGGGGTGGGTGTCGTTCAGGTGGATCGCGACCTTGTCGGCCAGTTGATCGAAGCTGCCGTGGCTCTTGAGGTAGCGGCGCAGGATGTCCTGCAGCGAGGCGCTGACGAAGAAGTACTCCTGGCGCAGGCGCAATTCCTTGCCGTGCTCGGTGGAGTCGTCGGGGTAGAGCACGCGTGAGACGTTCTCCGACTGGTTCTTGGCCTCCACGGCGCGCATGTAGTCGCCCTTGTTGAAGGCGTCGAGGTTGATGCCGCTGGTGGCGCGCGCGGTCCACAGGCGCAGCGTGGAGACGCTGCTGAGTTCGTGGCCGGGCACGCCGGTGTCGTACGCGGTGGCGATCACGTCGTCGGTGTCGACCCAGCGCACGTGGTCGCCCTCCTGCACCAGGCGGCCGCCGAACTGCACCTCGTAGCTGAACTCGGGTCGCATGAATTCCCAGGGGTTGCCGTTGACCATCCAGTAGTCCGGCTCCTCGACCTGGCGGCCGTCGACGATCTTCTGCGCGAACATGCCGAAGTCGTAGCGGATGCCGTAGCCCATGCCCGGCAGGCCGACCGTGGCCATCGAATCGAGGAAGCAGGCCGCCAGGCGGCCCAGGCCGCCGTTGCCCAGACCAGCGTCGGTTTCCAGGTCGATCAGGGCATCGAAGTCGGCGCCCAGCTGGGTGCAGGCCTCCCTGGCGTCGTCGTAGATGCCGACCGAGAGCAGGGCGTTGGTGAGCGCGCGGCCGGTCAGGAACTCCATCGAGAGGTAGTACACGCGCTTGGCGTCGCTGTCCTGCGAGACCGCCAGCGTCTCGCGCCAGCGGTGCATCATGCGGTCGCGCACGGCGTGGAACAGGGCGAACAGCCAGTCGCGCCGGGTGGCCGAGCGCAGGTCCTTGCCGACGGCGTAGACCAGCCGGTTGGCGATCGACTTGCGCAGCGCCGCGACACTGTTTTCCAGCTGGTCGTATTCGAAGGCGGCGGTGGCGGTGCCGACGGTGGAGGGCAGGAGCGTGTTGGGCATGTCGGTGCGTTGCAGTGCGAGGGGTGTTCGGATCAAGCAGATGCCGTGCCAGTGGCGTCGGTACGGGCCTGGGCATACACCTTGAGGGTGTCGGTGGCGGCGCGCGCCCAGTCAAAGCGCAGCGACATGGCGTGGCGCTGCACGGTGCGCCAGTCGGCCTCGCGGCGGCGCAGGGCGAAGGCGCGGCGGATCGCCGCGCGCAGCTCGGCCTCGGTCAGCCCGTGGAAGACGAAACCGCTGGCGCGGCCGTCGTCGATGTTTTCCAGGCTGCTGTCGGTGACCGTGTCGACCAGGCCGCCCACGGCGCGGACCAGCGGCAGCGTGCCGTAGCGCAGGCCGTAGAGCTGGGTCAGGCCGCAGGGTTCGAAGCGCGAGGGCACGAGGATCACGTCGCTGCCCGCGATCAGGGTGTGGGCCAGCGCTTCGTCGTAGCCGATGTGCAGGCCGACCGCGCCCGGGTGGCGCTGCGCCGCATGCTGCAGCGCCTGTTCGATCAGCGGGTCTCCCGCGCCCAGCACGGCGAGCTGGCCGCCGCGGTGCACCAGTTCGTCGACCACGCCGGGCAGCAGGTGCAGGCCCTTCTGCTCGGTCAGGCGGCTGACCACGCAGAACAACAGCGCGTCGGGGCTTTCCTGCAGGCCGAGGCGCTGCTGCAGCCGCACCTTGGCGGCGGCCTTGCCGCGCAGGTCCTCGGCGCTGTAGCCGGGCTGCACCAGCGCATCGTTGGCCGGGTCCCAGACCGCGTCGTCGACGCCGTTGAGGATGCCGTGCAGGCGGTCGCGCCGTTCGCGCAGCACGCCGTCCAGGCCGCAACCCTGCTCCTCGCCGGTGATCTCGCGCGCGTAGGTCGGGCTGACCGTGGTGAGGGCGTCGGCAAACTGCAGGCCGGCTTTCATGAACGAGACCTGGCCGTGGAACTCCAGACCGTGCAGGTGGAACAGCGCATCGGGCAGGCCCAGGCGGGCGCGGACCTGCGGGCCGAACACGCCCTGGTAGGCCAGGTTGTGCACGGTGAAGACCGTGGCGGGGCGGCGGTGGCCGGCGGCCACCAGGCGGTTCAGGTAGGCGAAGGCCAGGCCGGTGTGCCAGTCGTGGCCGTGCACCACGTCGGGCACCCAGCCACTGTCCAGACCGGTGCCCAGCAGGGCGGCGGCCCAGCCCAGCCAGGCGAACTGTTCGGCCGCGTCGGGCCAGGGCTTGCCGCCGGCGTCCTGGTAGGGGTTGCCGGGGCGGTCGTACAGGCCAGGCGCGTGCAGCAGCAGCACCGGCAGCCCGCTGGCCTCGATGCGTCCGTGCTGCAGCCAGGGCGTGGGGCCGTTCACGGTGTCGGGCCGCGGGCCGAGGCCCGGCGGCAGACCGACGGTGTCGCCCGAGGGCACCAGCAGGCTCGGCCCTTCGGGCACGACGCCCGCCACGATGGACGGGAAGGCCGGCAGCAGCAGGCGAACGTCCGCGCCCTGCGCCGCCAGGGCCGGCGGCAGGCCCGCGCTCACGTCGGCGAGACCGCCGGTCTTGAGCAGCGGAAACACCTCGGAGCAGACGTAGAGGACGCGCAGGCTCACTTCAGGGCCTCGAGCATCGCGCGCGTCACCAGCACCACGCCGCCCTCCGAGCGGTAGAAGCGCCTGGCGTCTTCGTCCGCGTCGTATCCGATCTGCATGCCTTCCGGGATCACACAGCCGTTGTCGATGACCACCTTGCGCAGCTTGCAGCCGCGGCCCACGTCGACCTCGGGCAGCAGCACGGCCTCGTCGACCTCGGCGTAGGAGTGGATGTGCACCTTGGAGAACAGCACCGAGCGGTTCACCGAACCGCCGGAGATGATGCAGCCGCCCGAGACCAGGGAGT
Organism: Hydrogenophaga pseudoflava; assembly: GCF_031020795.1. GTDB lineage: Bacteria > Pseudomonadota > Gammaproteobacteria > Burkholderiales > Burkholderiaceae_C > Hydrogenophaga > Hydrogenophaga pseudoflava_A. The sequence goes on along the minus strand of NZ_JAVHJP010000001.1, from coordinate 999,130 downwards.
CCACCGCCATGCCGCGGCGGCCGTCGTCGTTGAACACGAACTTGGCCGGCGGCAGCTGCTCCTGGTAGGTCCAGATCGGCCAGTCGCGGTCGTACATGTCCAGCTCGGGAATGGTGTTGGTCAGGTCCAGGTTGGCGGCCCAGTAGGCCTCCACGGTGCCGACGTCGCGCCAGTAGGCCGGGGCCTCGGGTGAGCTCTTGACGCAGGACATACCGAAGGGGTGCGCCACCGCCTGGCCCTCGGCCACCATGGCGGGGATCACGTCCTTGCCGAAGTCGCGGCTGGAGCCGGGTGTGGCCGCGTCCTTCTCCAGCGCGGCGAACAGCGCCTGGGCATCGAACACGTAGATGCCCATGCTGGCCAGCGAGACCCCGGGCTTGCCGGGCATGGCCGGCGGGTTGGCCGGCTTTTCGACGAACTCGACGATGTTGCGCATGGGGTCGATGGCCATCACGCCGAAGGCGCTGGCCTCGGCAATCGGCACCTCGATGCAGGCCACGGTGCACTTCTTGCCCTGGGCCACGTGGTCGGCGATCAGCTCGGCGTAGTCCATCTTGTAGATGTGGTCGCCGGCCAGGATGAGGATGTACTCCGGGTTGTGGGCACGCAGGATGTCCAGGTTCTGGTAGACCGCGTCGGCCGTGCCCAGGTACCAGCTGTCTTCGTCGATGCGCTGCTGCGCGGGCAGCAGGTCGATGAACTCGTTGAACTCGTTGCGCAAAAAGCTCCAGCCGCGCTGCAGGTGGCGCAGCAGCGAGTGCGACTTGTACTGGGTCAGCACGCCGATGCGGCGCACGCCGGAGTTCAGGCAGTTGGACAGAGCGAAGTCGATGATGCGGAACTTGCCGCCGAAGTACACCGCCGGCTTGGTGCGCCGGTCGGTCAGGGCCTTGAGCCGCGAGCCGCGGCCCCCTGCGAGCACCAGTCCGATGGTGCGGCGGGCCAGTTGCTGGGGGGATGTCTTGTCCATGCGTGTCTCCGGATGTTGTGGAACAGGGGGCGGGTTCAGTGTTCAGGCCAGCGGCCGTGCGCGCGGGTCATGGCGGCCAGGCGCTCGGCCGGCTCGTGGTTGACCTGGCTCCATTCGAAGCGCCACTCCCAGCAGCCGGTGGCCATGCCGGGCGTGTTCATGCGGTGGCGGGTGTCCAGGCCGAGCACGTCCTGGAACGGCACCACCACGGTGTTGACCACCGACTGCGAGGCCGCGCGCACCAGGGTCCAGTGCGGTTCGGTGGCGATGCAGGGGCCCAGGTAGTCCAGCGCCGCGTGGCGCTCACCGGCCGGTGCGCTGGCCCACCAGCCCACCGTGGTCTCGTTGTCGTGGGTGCCGGTGTAGGCCACGGCGTGGCGCTCCAGGTTGTGCGGCAGGTAAGGGTTCTTCGGGCCGCTGCCGAAGGCGAACTGCAGGATGCGCATGCCCGGGAAGCCGCAGGCCTCGCGCAGCGCGGTGACCTCGGGCGTGATCAGGCCCAGGTCCTCCGCGATGATGGGCAGCGGGCCGAGGTCTTCGGTGATGGCGTCGAAGAAATGCAGGCCCGGCCCCGGTTGCCACTGACCAGCCACCGCGGTCGGCTCGCTGGCCGGGATCTCCCAGTGCGCCTCGAAGCCGCGGAAATGGTCCAGCCGCACGATGTCGACCTGCCTGAACTGGTGCGCCAGCCGGTCCTTCCACCAGCGGTAGCCGTGGTGCGCCATGGCGTCCCAGTTGTAGAGCGGGTTGCCCCAGCGCTGACCGGTGGGGCTGAAGTAGTCGGGCGGCACACCGGCCACCACGTGCGGCTCCATGCGCTCGTCCAGCAGGAACTGGTCGGCGTGGGCCCAGACGTCGGCGCTGTGGTGGGCCACGAAGATCGGCGCATCGCCGACCATCTGTACGCCTTGTGAGCGGGCGTAGTCGCGCAGGCCCTGCCACTGCACCCAGAAGCGCCACTGCACGAAGCGCCAGAAGCCCAGGGCGTGCGCCGACTGCGCGCGCACCTCGTCCAGCGCGGCCGGATCGCGCCGCGCCAGCGGCTGCGGCCAGCGCGACCAGGGGCCGCCGTAGCGCTCGTCCAGCACCATGAACAGGGCGTAGTCGTCGAGCCAGTGCGCGTGTTCGGTGCAGAAGTCGGCGAGCGCGGCGCGGCACACATCGCTGGCGCGCTCGGCGAAGCCGTTCCAGGCCTTGCGCAGGCAGGCCATGCGCCAGGGCGCGACGCGCTCGAAGTCGCAGCGGTGGTGGTCGAAGCCCTGGCGCGGCGTCCAGGGCAGCCAGCCCTGGCGCACGAGGTCGTCGAGGTCGACCATCAGCGGGTTGCCGGCGAAGGCCGAGACGCTCTGGTAGGGCGAGTTGCCGGGACCGGCAGGCGAGAGCGGCAGCACCTGCCAGAGCGACTGGCCGGCGGCGGCCAGCCAGTCGACGAAGTGGCGTGCGGCGGGGCCGAGGTCGCCGCAGCCGTGCGGGCCGGGCAGGCTGGTGATGTGCAGCAGCACGCCGCTGGTGCGGCGCGCGAGCAGGGGGTGGACGGTGGTGTTCATGAAGCGGGATCGGAAGGGCTCGACGGGCCATGCAAGGCCCGGACCAGCACGCACACCGTCGGCTCGCTGAGCACCAGCCGGCCCTCGACCGGGGGGCCCGCCGGGGCGCCGGGGCCGCCCGCCACCAGCGCCTGCGCGCTGTCCAGCTGCAGCGCCCAGAGCCCCGGCGGCAGCTGCAGTTCGGCGGCTTCGCCCGCGTGCCACACCACCACCAGGGACTCCCGCGGCGGCTGCACGCCTTCGCCGACTGTGACGACGGCGGCCAGCGTGCGGTGGTCGTGGCTGCGCCAGGCGGCGGCGCTCAGCGGTGCGCCGTCGGTGTCGAACCAGGCGATGTCGGGCGCGGCGCCGTCCGCGGGCGGACGGCCGTCGAACCAGCGCGCCTGCCGTAGGCCGGGGTGGGCACGGCGCAGGGCGGTCAGTCCGGCCACGAAGGTCGCGAGCGCCGGGTCGGCGTGCGGCCAGTCCAGCCAGGTCAGGGCGTTGTCCTGGCAGTAGGCGTTGTTGTTGCCGCGCTGGCTGTGGCCGATCTCGTCGCCGGCCAGCAGCTGCGGCGTGCCCTGGGCGCAGAACAGCGTGGCCAGCAGGGCGCGGCGCCAGAGCCCGCGCCGCCGCAGTACGGCCGGCTGGTCGGTCGGCCCTTCGGTGCCGCCGTTGGCCGAGAGGTTGTGGCCGTGGCCGTCGCGGTTGTCTTCACCGTTGGCCCGGTTGTGCTTGCGGGCATACGAGGTCAGGTCGGCCAGGTTGAAGCCGTCGTGGGCGGTGAGCAGGTTCACGCTGGCCAGTGGTGTGCGGGCGCTGTGGCGGAACCGGTCGCTGCTGCCGCAGACACGGGTGGCGAGTTCGCCGCGCGAGGCCGGGTGGCCGAGCCAGAAGGCGCGCACGCCGTCTCGGAAGGCGTCGTTCCATTCGAGCCAGCCGGGCGCGAAACCGCCGGTGCGGTGTCCGTCCGGGCCGATGTCCCAGGGTTCGGCGATCAGGCGCACGCGGCGCAGCAGCGGGTCCTGCTGCATCGCGGTCAGCAGCGGTGCGTGGCGGTCGAAACGGTGGCCCTGCGCCGCCACACGGCCCAGCGACACCGCCAGATCGAAGCGGAAGCCATCGACGCCATAGGCCGCGACCCACCAGCGCAGGCTGTCCATCACCCACTGCAGCACGCGCGGTTCGCTCACGTTCAGGCTGTTGCCGGTGCCGCTGAAGTTGTGCGGCACACCGCGCTCGCCCATGGCGTACCACTGGTTCTGGCCGAGTCCGCGCCAGCAGAGCGTGGGGCCGTCGAGGTCGCTTTCGGCGGTGTGGTTGAACACCACATCCAGCACCACCTCGAGGCCGGCCCGGTGCAGGGCGTCGACCATGGCGCGGAACTCGTCGCGCACCGCCTGCGCCTCGGCAGCGTCCACCGGGTCGCGCCCGGCCGTGCAGGCCGCGTAGCCGGCGTGCGGCGCGAAGGCATTGAGCGTGTTGTAGCCCCAGTGGTTGGTGAGGCCGCGTGCGAGCAGGTGGCGCTCGCTGATGAAGGCGTGCACCGGCAGCAGACAGACCGTGGTCACGCCCAGGCGGCGCAGGTGGTCCAGCACCGCGGGGTGGGCCAGGCCGGCGTAGGTGCCGCGCAGCGAGGGCGGGATCTCGGGGTGCAGCCGGGTCAGGGCCTTGACGTGGGCCTCGTAGAGCACCACGCGCTCGGGCGCGATGCTCGGACCGGGCGTGACCGCAGCGCCGGCCGCCAGTTCAGCGGCGGTGTCGACCACCAGGCAGCGGGGCATGGCCGCCGCGTTGTCCGCCGCTTCGGGCCGGTGCTGCGCCCAGGGTTCCCCCGGCTGCAGCGGGTTGGCCACCGCGTGGCCGGTCTGCAGCGCCAGCCGCGCGGTGTCGCCGACCAAGCCTGTCGCCCAGGGGTCCATCAGCAGCCGCGCCGGGTTGAAGCGCTGTCCGGTATCGGGGTTCCAGGGGCCGTGCGCGCGCAGGCCGTAGGCCTGGCCGGCGCCGAGGCCGGGCACAAAACACGACCAGAGGCCATCGCCCACCGCGCCCAGCACCACCCTGCCGGTGGACTCGCGGAGCGCACCGAACAGCTGCACCTCCACCGCCGTCGCCTCGGGCGCCCAGACGGTGAAACGCACACCCTCGGCGCCGTTGTGGTGGACGAGGTGGGCGCCGAGCGCCGGTGTGGCCGCGTGTGTCATGTCTTCTCGGGTTGCAGCCAGAGAACGCCCAGCGGAGGCAGGGTCAGCGGCGCCGACCAGCCCTGGCCGTGCAAGGGCTGGGCTTGCGCCTGCACACGGCCGTGGTTGCCCACGTTGCTGCCACCGTAGTGGCTCGAATCGGTGTTCAGGCGCTCGGTCCAGGCGCCGTCGTGCGGCAGGCCGACGCGGTAGTCGTGGCGCACCACCGGGGTGAAGTTGGCCACCGCCACCAGGGTGTCTTCCAGCGTGCGCCCGAAGCGCACGAAGGCCATCACCGACTGGTCGGCGTCGTCGACCACCAGCCAGCGGAAGCTGTCGGGGTCGGTGTCGCGCGCGTGCAGCGCCGGCTGTCGGCGGTAGAGCATGTTGAGGTCGTGCACCAGGTTCTGCACGCCGGCGTGGGCCGGCTGCTCCAGCAGGTGCCAGGGCAGCTCGGCGTCGTGGTTCCACTCGGTGGGCTGCGCCAGCTCGGCGCCCATGAACAGCAGCTTCTTGCCCGGGTGGGCGTACATCCAGGCGTAGAGCGCGCGCAGGTTGGCCATCTTCTGCCAGGCGTCGCCGCTCATCTTGGCCAGCAGCGAGCCCTTGCCGTGCACCACCTCGTCGTGCGAGAGCGGCAGCACGTAGTCCTCGCTGTAGGCGTACATCATCGCGAAGCTCATCTGGTGGTGGTGCCAGCGCCGGTGCACCGGGTCCTGCGCCATGTAGGCCAGGGTGTCGTGCATCCAGCCCATGTTCCACTTGTGGTCGAAGCCCAGACCGCCGTGCCGCACGGCGCCGGTGACCTGCGGGAACGCGGTCGACTCTTCGGCGATGGTCATGGCCTGCGGCGCCTCGCGCTGCAGCACCTCGTGCACCTCGCGCAGGAAGGCGATGGCCTCGTAGTTCTCGCGCCCGCCGTCCTTGTTGGGCACCCACTCGCCTTCGGGCCGGCTGTAGTCTCGGTAGAGCATGGAGGCCACGGCGTCCACGCGCAGGCCGTCGATGCCGTATTCCTCGATCCAGTACAGCGCGTTGCCGACCAGGAAGTTCTTCACCTCGTGGCGGCCGAAGTTGTAGATGAGGGTGTTCCAGTCGCGGTGGAAGCCCTCGCGCGGGTCGGCGTGTTCGTAGAGCGCGGTGCCGTCGAAGCGGGCCAGCGCGTGTTCGTCGGCCGGGAAGTGCGCCGGCACCCAGTCGAGGATGATCTTCAGGCCGGCGGCGTGCGCAGCGTCGACGAAGCGCCGGAAACCGTCGGGCCGGCCGTAGCGCGCGGTGGGTGCGTAGAGGCCGGTGGGCTGGTAGCCCCAGGAGGCGTAGAACGGGTGCTCGCTGACCGGCAGCAGCTCCAGGTGGGTGAAGCCCAGGCCGGCGGCGTAGGGCACCAGGTGTTGCGCCAGATCGTCCCAGGTGGGCATGACGTTCCAGCCGCCGGGCCGCTTCCAGGAGCCGGCGTGGACTTCGTAGATTGCCATCGGCGCCGCCGGCCGCTGGTGTGGTCCGGTCGGCGGGGGCGCGGTGCGCAGCGGTTCGCAGACCCGGGCCGCGTTGCCGGGCGGCAGTTCGGTCTCGCGCGCACACGGGTCGGTCTTCAGGACGGTGCGGCCGTCGGCACCCTCGACCTGGAACTTGTACCAGGCGCCCACACCCGCGCCGGGCACGAACAGCTCCCACACGCCGCATTCCGGCCGGTGGCGCATGGCCTGCGGCTGCCAGCCGTTGAAGTCGCCGCGGAGCCCGACCCAGCGTGCGGCCGGCGCCCAGACGGCGAAGGCCACGCCGGTCTGGCCGCCCAGGGTGGTGGGGTGGGCGCCGAGCTTCTGCCAGGGCCGCAGATGCTTGCCCTCGGCCAGCAGCCAGGCGTCGGTGGGGCCTATCCAGAACGTGTCGTCAGCGGGCGTAGGGTGGTTCATGCTTGTCTCGCTCTCGGGGCATTCTGGCACCGAACGGGTACCGAGGGGTTACAAAATTACACGTTTCGGGGTCCGAAGTTTCATCGGATCACCGGGCGACAATCGGGCCATGAGTTCCTCCGTTTCGTCATGGCTCACCCCCCGCCGCCTGCTCATGGCCTCGGTGGTGGTGGCCACGATCACCATTGCCCTCAAGACCCTGGCCTGGTGGGTCACCGACTCGGTCGGCCTGCTGTCGGATGCCATGGAGTCGCTGGTGAACCTGGCCAGTGCCGTGTTCGGCCTGGTCATGGTCACCATCGCAGCCCGACCCGCCGACGACGACCATCCCTATGGGCACCACAAGGCCGAGTACTTCTCTTCGGGTTTCGAGGGCATTCTGATCATCGTCGCCGCGCTGGGCATTGTCTGGACCGCCGGTCAGCGCCTGCTCGACCCGCAGCCGCTGGAACAGGTGGGCTGGGGTCTGGCCCTGTCGGTGGCCAGTTCGGCGCTCAACGGCCTGCTGGCCTGGGTGATGTTCCGCGCGGCAAAGGAGCACCGCTCGATCGCGCTGGAGGCCGACGCCAGGCACCTGGTGACCGACGTCTGGACCTCGGCCGGCGTGGTGGCGGGCATTGCGCTGGTGCAGGTCACGGGCTGGCTGTGGCTGGACCCGGTGGTGGCCATCGGTGTGGCACTGAACATTCTCAAGGAAGGCTTTCACCTGATCTGGCGCTCGACCCAGGGCCTGATGGACGAGGCGGTCGAGCCCGAGGTGATGGCCACCATCGAACAGACCCTGGCCGGGTTTGCCCACAAGCGTGGCGACACCGAGATCATCCGCTTCGACCACGTCAGCACCCGCAAGGCGGGCCAGCGGCGCTTCGTGGACCTGCACATGCACATGCCTTCGGGCTGGACCCTGGGCCGCGCCGCGGCCGTGCGAACCAGTGTCGAGCAGGCGCTGATGAGTGCGGTGCCGGGGCTGCGCGCCAGCATCCAGCTGCTGCCCTCGGACGTGGAGGCACATTTCTACGATGAGGCGGACCTGAAATGATCGCATTGCTGCAGCGGGTGAGCGAAGCCCGCGTCGAGATCGCGGGCGAGACCGTGGGCCAGATCGGCCATGGCCTGCTGGTGCTGGTGTGCGCCGAGCCCGCCGACACCGAGGCCGTGGGCCAGAAGCTGCTGTCCAAGATACTGAAGCTGCGTGTCTTTGCCGACGAGGCCGGCAAGATGAACCGCAGCGTGCTGGACGTGGGCGGCGGTCTGCTGGTCGTCAGCCAGTTCACCCTGGCCGCAGACACCTCGGGCGGCAACCGGCCGGGCTTCACCGGTGCGGCGCCGCCGGCCCTGGGCGAGGCGCTGTACGACCGCTTCGTGGCGCTGGCCCGTGCGCAGCACCCGACCGTCGCCACCGGGCGCTTCGGCGCCGACATGCAGGTGCACCTGGTCAACGACGGCCCGGTCACCATCCCGATGCGCATGAGCTGAGCGCGTCCTTCCCGTTTCCATGCTGTTGACCGAATGAGCCTGTCGCTCCTGACCTCCTGTTCCTTGTCGTCGCTGCCGGCCGGGCGTGTGCTCGGCGGCTTTCACGTCGGTACCGGCTCACCACCACCGGCGGCCTGGCCGCTGCAGAACCTGTCGACCCCGGTGCTGCACGGCGGTGAGGCGCTGCTGGAGTGCTGGGTGGTGCCGGAGGGCGCTCCGATGCAGGCCGGCGCGCACGAGGGCGTGGCCTGGCGCCGCAGCGGCGACCTGCTGTTCGGCGTGGTCGATGTGGCGGAGGCCGGCGTGTTGCCCGAACCGGGCCGCAGCCCCATGCAGCAGGCGGCCTTTGAGGTCTATGCGCGCATCTTCCGCCTGCTCGACGCCGAGGGCCTGCCGCACCTGTGGCGGCTGTGGAACTACATGGCCGACATCAACGGCGAAGCCGACGGTCTGGAGCGCTACCGGCAGTTCAACATGGGCCGCGGCGATGCCTTCGAGGCCGGTGCACGCAGTGTGGTGGGCCGCGTGCCGGCGGCCTGCGCGCTGGGCGTGGCGTCCGGCCCGCTCACGGTGGCCTTTCTCGCCGGGCCGACGCCCATCGTGCCGGTCGAGAACCCGCGCCAGGTCAGCGCCTTTCTCTACCCGGACCGCTACGGCCCGCGCAGCCCGACCTTTTCGCGCGCGGCGCTGGTGCACCCGCCGGGCCAGGAAATCCTGTTCGTCTCGGGCACGGCCAGCATCGTCGGGCATGAAACGGTGCACCCGGGCGATGTGCGGGCGCAGACCGCGGAGAGCCTGGACAACATTGCGGCGGTGCTGGCGCAGGCTTCCTTGAAATCCCGCAGCGGCGCGTTCGCGCTGGGCGACCTGGGCTACCGCGCCTATGTGCGCCATGCGGCCGATCTCGATGCCGTGCGCGAGGTGGTTGCGCAGCGCCTGGGCGATGCGCCGGTGACGTATGTGCTGGCCGACGTCTGCCGAAGCGACCTGCTGGTCGAGATCGAAGGGCAGAGCGTCCGCTGATCAGTACGGGCTCTTGATGCCCAGACCCGCGAGGATTTCAATCTCGCGCGCCTCCATCGCCTCGGCGTCCGCTTCGCCGGTCTCGTGGTCCCAGCCCTGGGCGTGCAGGGTGCCGTGCACCAGCAGGTGCGCGTAGTGGGCGGCCAGGGCCTTCTTCTGTTCCTTGGCCTCTTTCGCCACCACCGGCGCGCACAGCACCAGGTCGGCCATCACCACCGGCTCGGTGGCGTAGTCGAAGGTCAGCACGTTGGTGGCGTAGTCCTTGCCGCGGTAGCTGCGGTTGAGCGCCTGGCCTTCCTCGGCGTCGACGATGCGCACGGTGATCTCGGCGTCGGCCTCCAGCGCGTGGCGGATGCAGCGCATCACGGTGTGGCGGGGCAGCGCGGCGCGGTGGCGCGCGGCGTCTTTCAGGTCGCCGAACTGCAGCGAGAGGGAGAGGGCGGGCAGGGCCATGTTCGGAGCGTCGGGCGGGAGGGTCAGGCGGACTTGCGGCGGGTGCGGGCGGGCGCCTCGGCCGCACCCGGGCTGCGCGCGTCGTAGGCGTCGACGATGCGCGCCACCAGCGGGTGGCGCACCACGTCGGCGCTGGTCAGGCGGTTGAAGGCGATGCCGGTCACGCGCTTCAAGACACGCTCGGCGTCGATCAGGCCCGAGAGCTGGGTCACCGGCAGGTCGATCTGGCTCACGTCACCGGTCACCACGGCCTTGCTGCCGAAACCGATGCGGGTGAGGAACATCTTCATCTGCTCGGGCGTGGTGTTCTGTGCCTCGTCGAGGATGACGAAGGCGTGGTTGAGCGTGCGCCCGCGCATGAAGGCCAGCGGTGCGATCTCGATCTGCTGGCGCTCGAAGGCCTTCTGCACCTTGTCGAAACCCATCAGGTCGTAGAGCGCGTCGTACAGCGGGCGCAGGTAGGGGTCGACCTTCTGGCCCAGGTCGCCGGGCAGGAAGCCCAGCTTCTCGCCGGCCTCCACCGCCGGGCGCGTCAGCACGATCTTCTGCACCGCGCTGCGTTCCAGCGCGTCCACCGCGCAGGCCACCGCCAGGTAGGTCTTGCCGGTGCCGGCCGGGCCGATGCCGAAGGTGATGTCGTGCGTGGCCATGTTGTCCAGGTAGCGCGCCTGGTTCGGCGTGCGCCCGCGCACCTCGCCACGGCGGGTCTGCATCGTGGTGGCCTCGTCGCCGCCGGGCGGCAGCGCGGTGTCGCCGGCCAGCATGAGTTGCACCTTCTCTTCGGGGATGGGCTTCTTGGCCATCTCGTACAGCGCCTGCAGCACCTCCAGCGCCTGGTTCGCCTTGGCCTTGGGGCCTTCGATGCGGAACTGCTCGAAACGGTGCGCCACCTTGACGTGCAGCGCCGCCTCGATGGCGCGGATGTGGCGGTCCATGGGCCCGCAGAGGTGGGCCATGCGCGGGTTGTCGGGCGGGGAGAAGGTGTGGCGGAGGATCAAAACAGATAATCCCGGGCTGATTGGTGAAAGGCCCCCAATGATAGGCAAGCTGACCGGCACGCTGCTGGAAAAGAACCCGCCCCAGATCCTGATCGACTGCCATGGCGTGGGCTACGAGGTCGACGTGCCCATGAGCACCTTCTACAACCTGCCGGCGGCGGGTGAGAAGGTGTCGCTGCTGACGCACTTCGTGGTGCGCGAGGACGCGCAGATCCTTTACGGCTTCGGCTCTGCGGCCGAGCGCGAGGCGTTCAGACAACTGGTCAAGATTTCAGGCATCGGCCCGCGCACTGCGCTTTCGGTGCTCTCGGGTCTTTCGGTGGCCGAGCTGGCGCAGGCGGTGACGGCGCAGGAAGCCGGCCGCATCGTCAAGGTGCCGGGCATCGGCAAGAAGACCGCCGAGCGCCTGCTGCTCGAACTCAAGGGCAAGCTGGGTGCCGACCTGCCGCTGCCGGGCGCGGCCACCGCCGTCGGCGATGCGGCCAGCGACATCCAGCAGGCACTGATGGCCCTGGGCTACAGCGAAAAGGACGCGGCGGCGGCGCTCAAGGCGCTGCCGGCGGGCGTGGGGGTGAGCGAGGGCATCAAGCTGGCGCTGAAGTCGCTGGCGAAGTAGGCAGGCACAGGCCGGACACGGCCAGGGGAGGGGAAATGAAAAAAGTCATGTGGTCGCTGCACCTGGTGGTGCTGGCGCTGTCGGGTTGTGCGTTCACGCCCAGCGGCAAGATGGAAGAGGCGCTGAAGTCCGGCCGCGCGGTGGTCATCAGTCCGGGGTTCACCGCGGGCGGGGCGCTGTGGGTGCGGCAGGGCAACCCGGACCAGCGGTTCACGCTGTCGATCATGGCCGAGGCCAAGACCCGCATCGGCACCGCCTACCAGATGGCGGTGGTCGAGCCGGGCACCTACCACCTGGTGGGCGTGTCCGGCTACGCCGGGCCCGGGCGGGCGGTCCCCGGGGCCCTGCCGGCGCCGGGCGCCGTCGGGGCGGTGGGGCAAGTCATCATGCTCAACCGGATGTACAGCGAGCTGTACATCGAGCGGGTCTGGAAGGACCGCGTGGTCGAGCGGGGGATGATTCCCGGAGCCCCCTACTGCGCGTCCGCGGGGCGCTACGGCGACTGCCTGGTGTGGGGCCAGAACCCGCCCACCTATTACGAACGCATCGCCCAGGAGGCGGGCTGGTACGAGGAGAAGCGCTACCGCCCGGCGGTCAACGTGGTCGACCGCGTGCTGGCCTTCGGCAGGCGGGGGCCGCTGGCCACGCTGGAGGTCCGCGCCGGGGAGGCCCTGCTGATCAACACGGTCCGTGTGCCGGTGCAAGACATCGGTTACGACCCGCAGCGCTGCGCCCCAGGGGAGGAGAAGGAGGAGGTGGCCTGTCCGCTGGACCGGGTGGTGGTCGAGTCGGGGCAGATCAACATGGATTTTTTCCTTGAGCAGGCGAGCACCGGTCGCGCGCCCCTGGACCCGGCCCTGCTGGCGCGCGTGAAGGCCCACCCGATCGAGCCGGTGGGACGGCGCGCCGGCCGCAGCGCCGACGGCCTGACCCAGTACGAGTACAGCGGCGCCCCGACGGTGGCGCGGCGGCTCACATCCCCTCGCGAACGACCCGCCCGTTGAGCGCCTGCACCGGGCGGGCGTTGTTCGGGAAGATCTGCGAAAACAGCTTGAGCTGTTCCCGGCTCACGGTCACCGGGGTCTTGAGCACGTTCCACAGCACGCCCTCGGTGCAGGGCGGGGTGGTGAGCGAGCCCATGAACTGGTAGTAGCGCTGGTCGGTGGGCAGCAGCTCGCGCAGATCGATCAGGCCTGCGGGCAGGCGCACCCGGTCGCCGCTGTCCAGCGGCATGTGGGTCCAGACCTTGTGGATGAGACCGTTGGCCGCACCCGGGTCGATCAGCACCGCCACCACCGCCAGCTGGCCTTCGTGGTTCCGGTGCACCAGGTGGGCGACCATCGCGAAGCTGCGGTGGTTGACGCGCTCTTCCGACGGGTGGTGGAAGTGGAACTGCAGCAGCTCGTAGGTGGAGCCGCGCACGCTCAGGGTGTTTCCGGGCTCCAGATCGACCTGGATGGTGTGGCCGTTGTGCACCACGCTGCCGCCGGTGGGACGGTAGTCGAACTGCAGCGGTTCGGCCGGGCCCTGCAGCGTGGCCGACTCCTGGATGTGCACCGGCGACTGGCGTTTGCCGATGGCGCAGACGTTGAATTCGGGCTTCACGCGGGCCCAGTGCTCGGGGCCATGCTCCCCTTCGTAGGCCCAGTGGGGGTCGTGCCCCTTGGCCGCGCTGCCGCCATGGGCCTCGGGGGCGGCGTGGCCTTCGCGGATGGCCTTGACCACCCGGGTGGAGGTCGGGTGGGCGGGCGGCGGCGCGTGCTCGGTGCCGCGGTGCTTGTCGAGCACCGCCTTGATTTTTGCGGCGACGGCCTGTGGGTCTGAGGCGGACGCGGCAGCCGGCTCGGCTGTGGCGGTTTTGGGCTGGGCGCCGGGCTTGGCGGTGCCCACGGGCAGCGCGATGGGGGTGGGTGGCGGCGGGGCTGCGGTCGCGGCACCACCGGTCGCGCGGGCTGTGCCGGGCGCCGTCAGGAACCAGATGGCGGCCAGTACCAGCGCCGAAGCGAGGGCGGTCCGGATCAGCGCCGGAGGCGCTGGATGGTGGGCGGCGGCGGTTCGGTTCATGGCGGGCGGGTCGTGAAACGGGGGTGTTCCGGGTATCGGCAGCCGGCGCCACCGACTTGAGCCAGGCCCCGGAAACAGGCCTGTATAGTCGGCTCCGTGAGTATCCAGACCGACGATTTCGCCCCCGCACCGCGGGTCGTTTCAGCCACCACTTTTTCGCCCAAGGAAGAAGCGATCGAGCGCGCGCTGCGCCCCAAGCTGCTGGACGAATACGTGGGCCAGCAGAAGGTGCGCGAGCAGCTGGAGATCTTCATCGGCGCGGCCAAGAAGCGCGCCGAGGCGCTGGACCATGTGCTGCTGTTCGGGCCGCCCGGCCTGGGCAAGACCACGCTCTCGCACATCATTGCGCAGGAACTCGGGGTGAACCTGCGCCAGACCAGCGGCCCGGTGCTGGAAAAGCCCAAGGACCTGGCGGCGCTGCTGACCAACCTGGAACCCAACGACGTGCTGTTCATCGACGAGATCCACCGGCTCTCGCCGGTGGTCGAGGAAATCCTCTACCCCGCGCTGGAGGACTACCAGATCGACATCATGATCGGCGAGGGGCCGGCGGCGCGCAGCATCAAGCTGGACCTGCAGCCTTTCACCCTGGTCGGCGCCACCACCCGCGCCGGCATGCTCACCAACCCGCTGCGCGACCGCTTCGGCATCGTCGCGCGGCTGGAGTTCTACACCGCCGAAGAGCTCTCGCGCATCGTCACGCGCAGCGCTGGTCTGCTGAACGCGCCCATCGATGCCGCCGGCTCGTTCGAGATCGCGCGCCGTTCGCGCGGCACGCCCCGCATCGCCAACCGCCTGCTGCGCCGCGTGCGCGACTTCGCCGACGTGAAGGGTGACGGCCGCATCACGGCCGACATCGCGGGCCGCGCGCTGACCATGCTGGACGTCGACCCGCAGGGCTTCGACCTGATGGACCGCAAGCTGCTGGAGGCGGTGATCCACCGCTTCGACGGCGGTCCGGTGGGGCTGGACAACATCGCTGCCAGCATCGGCGAGGAGCGCGACACCATCGAGGACGTGATCGAGCCCTACCTGATCCAGCAGGGCTACCTGCAGCGCACGCCGCGCGGGCGCACCGCCACGCTGGCCGCCTACCGCCACCTGGGCGTGGCGCCGCCGGCATCCGGCGACCAGCTGTTCCAGGACGCCGGCTGACGTGGACAGGGCGCAGGACGACCCGACGGGACTGCCGGCCAGCGCCGCGACGCTGTACCGCGCGGCCCTGGGTCCGTCCGGTGCCGGCGCCTACCTGCCGGTCATCGCCCGTTTCGAAGAGCGCGGTCGCTCGGCCATGGTCTGGAACACGCGCGCCGCGCTGGGCCAGCTGGCCTGGCTGGTGTACTGGCGCCTGTGGGACGCGGTGCTGGCGCAGGCCGGACTGGCGCTGGCGGCGGTGGCGGCGCTGGGCTGGCTCTGGATGCGCGCGGAGGGTGTGCCCACGGGCATTCAGGTCGGACTGACGGTGTCGGCCGTGGTGCTGTGGTGCGCGCTGCCCGGCCTGTGGGGCATGGCGTTCCTGCACCGGGGGCTGCGCGACCGGGTGGCCACTGCGGTCGAGGAGGCCGACAGCTTCCAGGAAGCGGTGCAGCGGCTGGAGCGTTCGGCGCTCGCCTGGGCTTTTGCGGGCCGTGTGGCCGCGGCGGCGGTCCTGCTGGTGGTCGTGCTGCTGGCGGGGGTGGTCTGGCAGCGGTGGCGTCCGCCCGTGGTGGACGAGGTGCAGGTTCAGCGGCCGGTGCGACCGCCGCTGCAGCCCGCGTCGGCTCCTGCCGCGGTGTCGCCGGCCGAGGCCGCACCGACCGAGGTTGCACCGGCGGCACCTGCGCCCGAGCCCCCCGTTCAACCCCCGGTCCCGGCGGTGGTGGCCGTGTCCGCCGAGCCGGCCGCGGCGCCCGCGCCCCCACCCGCGGAGCCGGTGCTCCGGCCCCGACCACGGGGCTTCGGCGTCAACGTGGGCATGTTCGCCCGGGAAGCCAACGCCGAGCGGGCGAGATCGCTGCTGGTGGACGCCGGCTTGCCCGTGCTGGAGGACCCCATCGAGTCGGCGCGCGGTCCGCTCACCCGCGTGCGGGTGGGACCCTTCGAGCGGCGCGAACAGGCCGAGCAGGCGGCGGCAAAGGTGCGGGCGCTGGGCCTGGAAGCCCGGGTCTACGCGCCCTGACGCGGCGCCTCGCGCAGCAGGCCGGCCACCATCAGGCACTGCGCCGCGTAGTAGCTCGCGAGCACCAGCAGGTCGCGCGCCGGCAGCGGCACGAGGAAGCGGTCGGTCGCCAGCAAGGCATCGCTGGCCATGAAGCACAGGGCACCCGCCGCCACGCACCAGGCCGCCGGGCTCGCATGTACACGGGCCCGCCCCAGGGCCTGCGACGCCATCAGTGCGATGGCGAGCACATAGGCCGCCACCGGCGCTCGCAGGCCCGCCGGCAGACCGCCGCCCCAGGGACCTCCGCTCCAGAGCAGCGCGTACATCGCCAGGCCCACGGCGCCCACCGCCCACAGCGCCCGCCGGTCGGCGAACCACGGGGCGTCGGACCGCAGGCGCACGATGTAGGCCAGGTGGGCCAGCAGGAACGAGGCCAGGCCGGCAATGAAGAAGCCGTCGAACATCAGGAAGGCGTCGCCCACGAGCGAGCCGACGAGTGCAGCCAGCAGCCAGCCTCGGCCGCGCCCGTCCGCGCGCAACACCAGGCCGATGGCGACCAGCATGGTCAGTGGCTTGAACACCCGGTGCAGCCCGGTCCAGCCTTCGGCGGCGGCAAGCGTGGCCACTGCGGCGCTGAGGACCATCAGCGCCAGGCCGGGGCCGATGCGCCCCTGCAGCAGCGCGCCCTGCGCCCAGAGACCGGCCAGCAGGGCGGCGGTCCAGGGCAGGTTGCCGGTCAGGGGTCGAGCGTCGGCGGTCCAGAGGAAGAAGGCGACGCCGCCGAGCAGCAGCACGAACACCAGCGCCGCCAGCGCCTGCGTGCCCCGTGCGGCGGGTGGGTCGAAGCGCTGCACGGTCGCGAGGTCGAAGGCCGGGGCGGGCCAGCGCGCCGCCACATCGGCCGCGCGCCAGCCGGGCGGTCGGAGCCAGGTGCGCAGCCGGTCGCGCCAGCGGGCCGTGTGCGCGCTGTCGCGGGCCTGCGCGGCGTAGACCTCGGCGTTGGCCCACACCGGGTCCCAGCTGTCCAGCGGCTTGCGTGTGCCGTAGACGCAGGGCTCTTTCGGGTCTTCGGGCTCGAAGCTGCCGAACAGGTGGTCCCAGAGCATCAGGATGCCGCCGTAGTTCTTGTCCAGGTAGCGGCCGTTCACCGCGTGGTGCACGCGGTGGTTCGAGGGTGAAGCGAACCAGCGGTCGAAAGGGCCCAGCGAGCCGATCTGCTCGGTGTGGATCCAGAACTGGTAGAGCAGGTCCACCAGGCCCACCACCGCGAACACCAGCGGCGGCACACCCGCCAGCGCCATCGGCAGGTAGAACACCCAGCCCAGCAGCGCGTAGCTGGCGGGCTGGCGCAGCGCGGTCGAGAGGTTGTAGTGCTGGCTCTGGTGGTGCACCACGTGCGCGGCCCAGAGCACGCCCACCTCGTGGCCAAGGCGGTGGTTCCAGTAGTACAGGAAGTCGTAGAACACCAGGGCCAGCAGCCAGCCGGCGGGCGAGGTCCAGAAGGCGTCGTCGCGCCAGAGCGCGGCGTGGTCCTGCACCCAGACGTAGATGCCCAGGCGCAGCGCGAGGGTGAACACGTCGGCCACGCGGCTGAGCATGCCCAGACCGACGCTGTTGAGCGTGTCCGCCAGCGCGTAGGTGTTGCGGCCGCGCCGCCGGCCCACCCAGAACTCGAGCGCGATCAGCAGCAGGAACACCGGCGTGGCGAGCACGATGACCTGGTTGGGGCTCATGGGCGGCCGGGGTGGTTCAGGTGGTGCTCTCGTCCAGCGCGCCGTCCTGCAGGTGGCCGGTGTCGGCCCAGCCGACCAGGCCCAGGCCTTCGGGTGTCCAGAGCAGGCGGTTGACCGCGGTGTTGCTCAGGTCCCAGGTGCGCGGCGCCTGCAGCTCCAGCCGCGTGGCGGCGCGGTAGAGGATGTCCAGCACACCGCCGTGCGCCACCAGCATCAGCTGCTCGCCGGGGTGGCGCGCCGCGATCTCGTCGACCGCGGCCACCACGCGCTCGCGCAGCTGCACCAGCGACTCACCGCCGGGCGGGGCAAACTCGGGCACGCGTTTGCGCCAGGCCAGGGCGTCCTGCGGATGGTGGGCCTCGATCTCGGCCCAGGTCAGGCCCTCGAAGCGGCCGAAGGCACGTTCGCGCAGGCCCCGGTGGGCCTGCACCGGCTTGCCGTGCGCGCGGGCCGTGGTGCTGGCGGTGTCGAAGGCGCGCGAGAGGTCGCTGGCGTAGAACGCGGCGATGGGTTCGTCGCGCAGGGCCTGTGCCAGGCGCTCGGCCTGCCAGCGGCCCCTGTCGGACAGCGCGATGTCGGTGTGGCCCTGGATGCGGGTGTCGCGGTTCCAGTCGGTTTCGCCATGGCGCACGGCGATGATGCGGGTGACGTGCAAGAAAAAGCCCTCGGGGAAGAAAGCGGCCACTGTAGCGCCGGACCGACGGTCTGACCACCGGACAACCGGCAGATGCGGGCGGATCACCGGGCGAGACACAATGTGCGGCGATGCCCGAGCACCACGACGCCCGCGTGGCGGATTTTTCGTCGCTGTTCCAGTTCCTGCCGATCGGTGCCTACCGCAGTTCCAGGGACGGCGTGATGCTGCGCGCCAACCCCGCGCTGGTGCTGCTCAACGGCTACGACGACGAACAGGCCATGCTGGCCGACGTGAACCGGGCGGCCAGCGACTGGTACCTGCAGCCCGGGCGCCGGGCCGAGTTCCAGGCGCAGCTGGTGCGCGAAGGCTTTGTGCGCGGCTTCGTCTCCGAGGTGGTGCGCCACTGCGACCGCGAGCACCGCTGGGTGAACGAGAACGCCCACGGGGTGTACGACCCGCAGGGGCGGCTGCTCTACTACGAGGGGACGGTCGAGGACATCAGCGAGCGCATGCAGGCCGAGCTCGCGCTGAGGGACAGCGAGGCGCTCTGGAAGCTTGCGCTGGACAGCGCGGGCGATGGCGTCTGGGACTGGAACCTGGTGACCGGCGAGGAATACGTGTCGCCGCGCATCTTGGCCATGTACGGCTACTCCGGCGAGGAGCTGGCCCCGCGCGCGCAGGAACTGGATGAACGCACGCACCCCGACGATTTGGCCCAGATGCAGGCCGACCGGCAGGCGCATTTCGACGGCCGCAGCCCGCTCTACCGCAACGAGTACCGCATCCGCTGCAAGGACGGCACCTGGAAGTGGGTGCTCTCGCGTGGCATGGTGATCGCGCGCGACGCGGGCGGCCGCCCGCTGCGCATGGTGGGCACCCACACCGACATCACCGAGCTCAAGCAGGCCGAGGCACAGCAGCGGGCGCTGGAGGCGCAGCTGCGCGAGTCGCAGAAGATGGAGGCCATCGGCACCCTGGCCGGCGGCGTGGCGCACGACTTCAACAACCTGCTGGCCGCGATCCTGGGCAACCTGGCCCTGGCGCGCGAGGACGTGGGGCCGGGCCATGCCGCCCAGGAAAGCCTGGCCGAGATCCACCGCGCGGCCGTGCGCGCGCGCCAGCTGGTGCAGCAGATCCTGGCCTTCAGCCGGCGCCAGACGCAGGAACTGCAGCGCCAGCCGCTCAAGCCGCTGGTGAACGAGGCACTGCGGCTGATGCGCTCGCTGCTGCCCGCGGGCGTGCGGCTGACGGCCCGCCTGGCCCCGTCGCCGCTGCCGGTGCTGGCCGACGCGACGCAGGTGCAGCAGGTGCTGATGAACCTGTGCACCAATGCCTGGCAGGCGCTGGATGAGCGCCCGGGCGACATCACCGTGGGGCTCGACGAGGTGGAGCTGGACGCGGTCCAGGCCCTGCGGCTGGGCCATCTGCCGCCCGGCGCCTATGCCCTGCTGAGCGTGGCCGACAACGGCCCGGGCATGGACGAGGCGACGCAGCGGCGCGTGTTCGAGCCCTTCTTCACCACCAAGGCGCCCGGCAGGGGCACCGGGCTGGGGCTGTCGGTGGTGCACGGCATCGTCAAGGCGCACCAGGGGGCGATCACGCTGCACAGCACGCCGGGCGAAGGCTCGCGCTTCGATGTCTACCTGCCGCTGGCCTCCGGTGCGGCCGACGCCGAGACGCCCGCGCCAACGGCGCCGCCGCCCGCCGTCGCCGCGGTGCCGGGGCGGCACATCGTCTACGTGGACGACTACGAGGCGCTGGTGTTCCTGGCGGGGCGGCTGCTGCGCAAGCACGGCCACCGGGTCAGCACCTTTCTGTCCGGGGAGGAGGCCCTGGCCTGGTTCCGCAGCAGCCAGGAGCCGGTGGACCTGTGCGTGACCGACCACAACATGCCGGGCATGAGCGGCGTGGAGCTGGCGCAGGCGGTGCATGCGCTTCGGCCCGGGCTGCGCATCGCCATCGTCTCGGGGCATGTGAACGAGGCGCTGCTCGGCGCCGCGGCCGCTGCGGGGGTGACCGACGTGCTGGGCAAGCAGGACAGCATGGACGCGCTGGCCGATGCGGTGCGTGCCCTGATCGAGCCGCCGTCGCGCTGAGGGGGCTGGCCCGGGTCAGCGCGGCAGATCGACGTCGACCTGGCGGGGCCCGGCCGGGGGCACCGGAAAGCCGTTGAGCGCCGCCTGCAGCATGGCCTGCCAGAGCGCCGGGGTGCTGTTCCAGCGGCCGTCGTGGCTGGCCTGGGTCTCGTAGACCACACGGCCCGAGGCCGCGTCGCGGACCACCACCGCCACCTTGCGCTCGTACCAGGGCATGTCCATCGGCACCATGAACATGGGGGCCCAGAAGAACTGGCCGTTGCCGGCCACGACCTGGCCTCTGAAGCGCCAGCCGCCCCAGGGGTCGTCCCAGGGGCTGCGCGCGTTGCGCACCGAGCTGGCCGTGACCTGCACGCGCCAAGGGGCGTTGGCCGGCGCCTCGGCGACCGTCCAGCCGTGTGTCTCCAGCACGGTCCGGGTCCAGGCCTCCAGCCGGTTCTGGTCTTCGGCGGGCCCGCCCTCCCGCTGCGACGGCAGTCGCTCGAAACGGTAGGTCTGCGGGGCCTTGGGCACCGCCGCGGCCGGTGTGCCCGCTGCGCCGGTGGGGATGTCGGCCGACCAGTGCGCGTAGCTCTGCACCGCGTTGTCCACGCGGTAGGTGCCGGCGCAGCCGGCCAGTGCGAGGGTGGTCAGCAGGGTGAGGGCAAGGCGGGTCATGGGTCCTCCGGCTGGGTGGGCGTCTGGCACGGCACCGGGGTCAGGTGGTGGCGGCAATCGGTATGACCGTGCGCGGCACCGGCGCGTTCCCTTCGTCCGCGTCCTCGTCCGCCACGCGCGGGGGCGCCTCCAGCGGCTCCTCGTCGAAGGCCAGGTCGCCGTCTTCCACCGGCGCGCCGGTGGTCTTGAGGGTCTGGAAGGGGTAGAGCGAGCGGTCCATGAGGTGGCTGGGCACGACGTGCTGCAGGGCGTGCAGCATGTTCTCCAGCCGGCCGGGGAACTGCTTGTCCCAGTCGCGCAGCAGGTTGCCCACCTGCTTGCGCTGCAGGTTCTCCTGGCTGCCACAGAGCGTGCAGGGGATGATGGGGAACTGGCGTGCCTCGGCCCAGCGGATCAGGTCCTTTTCGGGCACGTAGGCCAGCGGGCGGATCACCATGAACTCACCGTTGTCGCTGACCAGCTTGGCCGGCATGCCCTTGAGCTTGCCGCCGAAGAACATGTTCAGGAACAGGGTCTGCAACATGTCGTCCCGGTGGTGGCCCAACGCGATCTTGGTGCAGCCCAGTTCGCGCGCCACGCGGTAGAGGATGCCGCGGCGCAGGCGCGAGCACAGGCTGCACATGGTCTTGCCCGGCTCGATCTTCTCCTTGACGATGGAGTAGGTGTCCTGCGTTTCGATGTGGTACTTGATGCCGAGCCTGGACAGGTACTCGGGCAGGATGTGGTCGGGGAAGCCGGGCTGCTTCTGGTCCAGGTTGACCGCGATCAGCTCGAAGTTCACCGGCGCGCGCTTCTGCAGCTTCATCAGGATGTCGAGCAGGCCGTAGCTGTCCTTGCCGCCCGAGAGGCAGACCATCACGCGGTCGCCTTCCTCGATCATGTTGTAGTCCACGATGGCGCGGCCGACCTCCCGGCACAGGCGTTTTTCGAGTTTCTTGTTTTCGAAGGCGAGTTTTTCAGGGGTCATCGGTCGGGCCTCGGGCCGGGCGGTGTTGCGTCAAAAGCAACAGGTTCGCACTGCGGTATGCTGCAATGCACAAGTCGATAGTCAAAACCCGCAAGATTGCGGCTTGTTACAGGCGGATTTAGGTCGAAAGGTACACTTTCGGCCTGCGTGGGCGGCCTCTGTTGCGCCGCACCATCCTGTTGTGCCCTTGCAGCGGCACAGCCTGGGAAAAACATCAATTTTATTTGGAGTCCTTTATGTCCTTTGCTATTCATCGGGTCGCCCTGGCGTCCATGCTGGTTTCCATCGCCTCCGTCGCCACGGCCCAGACCGCCGGCATGACGACCGACCGCGACGGCAACACCGGCTACGCCACGCCCGAGGCCTGCGACGCCGCCATCCAGAACGGCTCCGCCAAGTTCTACAAGCCCCAGACCAAGCAGAAGCCCAAGCTGCGCGCTGGCGAAGCCTCGGTCTCCCCGATGCTGCTCAAGGACCTGAGCCCCAACTACAGCAAGGGCGCCTGCGACAAGGGCGTGGCCACCGCCCGCGGCCGTGGCGGTGTGAGCAAGGCGCTGCAGGGCAAGTGGATCCCGTTCAGCCCGAACATGGAAGTCAACGCGTACAAGGACGCCAGCGGCAAGATCGTGCGCGTGACCATGCGCCAGTGCGACAACCACTTCTCCGACCTGCTGCCGCGCCCCACTCCCCTGGCCGTTCCGGCACCCGCGCCCGCCGTGGTCCCCCCGCCCGCCCCGGTGGCGGTTGCGCCGGCGCCCGCTCCGGTGCCTGCACCCACCCCGGTGGTGCCCAAGGCCGCGGAAGTCGTCGCCTTCCCGTACGTCTTCGGCACCGTCGGCGCCCAGCGCGACTTGGTGGGCAACGGCCCGATCGACGGCATCGCCCAGCACAACGACCACGACACCAAGCCCGCCCTGCAACTGGGCGCCGGCTACCAGTTCAACAAGCTCTGGGGTGCGGAAGCCTTCGCCCAGTTCGGCAAGGGTCACGACTTCGAGAACGGTCTGGAGTCCAAGGTCAGCGCCCTGGGCCTGCGTGGCACCGTCGGCACCGACCTGGGTGAAGCCACCCGCCTGTTCGGCAAGGCCGGCGTGGCCCGTGTGAAGCATACCGACGCCCTGGAGGGCACGCAGACCCGCCCGACCCTGGGCCTGGGCCTGACCCACGCGTTCAGCAAGAACCTGTCCCTGCGCAGCGACTTCGACGTGTTCCTGAAGAAGAGCTCCGATGAAGCTCGTTCGTGGAAAGAGCTGATGTACCTGGGCGTCGGCGTCCAGTACAACTTCAAGTGATGCCGGTGCTGGGCGTCTGACGCGCCCGCCTGACACACAAGGGCCCCGCAAGGGGCCCTTTTTTCATGGGGCAGCGGGTGGTGGCGCTGGCCGCCTTCAGGGACGGGCGTTGCGGCCGACCGGCAGGCCGTGGCGGCGGGCGCGGTAGAGCAGGGTGGCCCGGGTGATGCCCAGCTGCCGGGCCGCGGCGGCCATGTTGCCACCAGTGCGCCGCAGGGCTGCGGCGATCCACTGCTGCTCGGCGCTTTCCAGGGTCTGGCCGGGCATCTGTGTCGCCCCCACGGCGGTGCCTTCGGGTGTGCCGACCAGGCGCCCGCCGGTGCCGCCTTCGGCCTGCAGCGACAGCACGCCCTCGCCCAGTTCCTCGCCTCCCCGGAACAGCTGGTGCACGTCGATCAGTTCGCCGTCGTTGACCATGATCACCGCCCGCTCGATCAGGTTCTGCAGTTCGCGGATGTTGCCCGGGAAGCCGTAGTTGAACAGCGCCTTGACGGCGCGCTGGCTGAAGCCGGGCACGTCGCGCTGGTAGCGCTCGCGGTAGTGGTCCAGGAAGTGCTGCATCAGCAGCGGGATGTCGTCGCGCCGTTCTCGCAGCGGCGGCAGGTGGATGGGGAAGACGTTGAGCCGGTAGAACAGGTCTTCGCGAAAGCGCCCCTCGCGCACGGCGGCGCGCAGGTTCTCGTTGGTCGCGGCTGCCAGCCGCACGTTCACCCGCAGGGTTCGGGTGCCGCCCACGCGCTCGATCTCGCCTTCCTGCAGGGCACGCAGCAGCTTGCCCTGGGCCACCAGGCTGAGGGTGCCGATCTCGTCGAGGAACAGGGTGCCGCCGTCGGCGCGTTCGAAGCGCCCGGGGCGCGAGGCCCCGGCCCCGGTGAAGGCGCCGCGCTCGACGCCGAACAGCTCGGACTCGATCAGGGTCTCGGGAATGGCGGCGCAGTTGATGGCGATGAAGGGCTGGCCGGCGCGGTCGCTGCTGCGGTGCAGGCTGCGCGCGAACATCTCCTTGCCCACGCCGGACTCGCCGGTGAACAGCACGGTGGCGGGGGTGGGGGCGACGCGGCGCACCATGTGGAAGGCGGCGTTGAAGGCCGACGAGGCGCCGACCAGCGTCGGGTCCTGCCCGCCCGCGGCCCCGCGTTCGGTCCAGGCGTCCAGCGGCGCCGCCGCGGGTTCTGCGTCCGGCCCGTCCTCGCCCAGCTGCAGGTAGCGCAGGTCTTCCTGCGGATCGTCCCAGAGCTCCACCGAGCGGCCGATCACCCGGCACTGCGCATCGCCGGCCGAGCGGCAGGCGACCTCGCGGAACAGGACCAGACGGCCGAACAGCGTGCTCACGTAGCCGGTGGCGTAGCCGGTCTGCATCCAGCAGGCGGGCGAGCCGCCGACGCCGTAGACCGCGATGTGCTCGTCGTCCTCGCTGGAGTTGTGCCAGAGGAATTCGCCCTGGTAGTCGCCGGTGGCGGCGTCGTAGCTCACCCGCACCACCTCCACCTTGACCACGCCCTCCAGCGCGTGCAGCCGTGTGCCGGCCACGGCCGCCACGGGCGGTTCGGCGTCGGGCCACTGGCGGCGCACCAGCTCGGCGTCGCGCGCGCCGCTGAGGTAGCCCATGCGGGTGAGCAGGCCGCGCGCCTTGTCCAGGCCCATGGTCTCGATGAGCTCGCGGCGCAGCCCGCCCAGGGCCTCGGCGTGCATCAGCACCATGCGCTGGTCCTGCAGCCAGATGCGGCCGTCGCCGGGCGAGAAGAACAGGCACTCGCTCAGGTCGGCCACGGTCGGGTGGCTGCTGCCGTCGACCTGCTGCAGGTCGAAGCGCCACTGGCCGGAGAACGGAGCCTGGGCGGGCGGCGCCGGCCGGGCGGCGCCGGTGGCGCGGTGGAGCTGGGCCAGGGAGATGCGGGGACCGGGCATGGAAGCACCAAAAATGAATGCACACATTCAATGGTCGCATTCATGAGTGTTTCTTTGCAGTGATGTTTTCCCGCAGCCGCAGGGACCGAAGGGCACTTTCCGGCGATCAGGGTTTGTCCGGAGCGCTCCCTCTGGCGCAGGGGCCTGCCGGACCGGTGCCGCCGATGCGTTGGCCTGCGACTGGTACGCCCGTTGCAAAACACGGTGGCACGGCCGGGGGCAACCGGCCCACAACCCTCAACCAAAGGAGACACGACATGGGTGCAGCGGAACACATCAACTGGGCCGACGCGGCCTGCTGGAACGGCACCGCCTTCGACGGCGGCTGGGGCACGCGCCTGGCCGCCAGCCAGGACGTGGTGGAGCCGGCGACCGGCCAGCCGCTGTGGCGCACCGGCGTGGCCAGTGGCGCCGACATGCACGCCGCCATAGGCCGCGCCCACGCCGCGCAGGCCGCCTGGGCCGCCACGCCGCCGCGCGACCGCGCCGCCATCCTGCTCAAGGCGGCCGCGCTGTTCGAGCAACACTTCGACGAGCTGGCGCTGATGATCGCCCGCGAGACCGGCGGCATCATTCCCAAGGGCCAGCACGAGGTGCGCGAGGCCGTGGTGCTGTGCCGCCTGGCCGCGGCCCTGCCCATGCAGTCCCAGGGCCAGGTGCTGCCCAGCACGCCGGGCCGCCTGTCGATGGCGCGCCGCGTGCCGCACGGTGTGGTCGGCGTGATCTCGCCGTTCAACTTTCCGCTCATCCTGAGCCTGCGCTCGGTGGCGCCGGCGCTGGCGCTGGGCAACGCGGTGGTGCTCAAGCCCGATGTGCGCACGCCCGCCAGCGGCGGCTTCATCATCGCGCGGGTGTTCCAGGAAGCGGGCCTGCCGGCCGGCGTGCTGCAGGTCTTGCCGGGCAACGCCGAGGCGGGCGAGGCGCTGGTGACGGACCCGCGCGTGCCGATGATCGCCTTCACCGGTTCGCCCACGGTCGGCCGGCGCATCGGCGAGCTGGCCGGCAAGCACCTCAAGAAGGTGTCGCTGGAGCTGGGCGGCGCCAACAACCTGATCGTTCTGGAAGACGCCGATCTGGACGCCGCGGCCAGCGCCGTGGCCTTTGGTGCCTGGTTCCACCAGGGGCAGATCTGCATGGCCAGCAACCGCGTGCTGGTGCACGTGTCCATCGCCGAGGGCCTGAAGGCGCGGCTGGTCGGCAAGGCCACGCACCTGCCGGTGGGCGACGGCGCCAGCGGCCAGGTGGCCCTGGGCCCGATGATCGACCACAAGCAGCTGGCGCATTTCGATGCCGTCGTGAAGGACACGGTGCAGCAGGGCGCCACGCTGGAGGCCGGCGGCACGCACGAAGGCCTTTGCTACAAGCCCACCGTGCTCTCGGGTGTGAAGCCCGGCATGCGCAGCTTCGACGAAGAGCCCTTCGGCCCGGTGGTGAACCTGGTGACCTTTGGCTCTGACGACGAGGCCGCCGCCCTGGCCAACACCAGCCAGGGTGGGCTGGCCGCCGCGGTGGTCAGCCGCGACGTGGGCCGCGCCATGGCCCTCGGCGAGCGGCTGAACGCCGGCATGGTCCACATCAACGACCAGACCGTCAACGACGACTGCACCAACCCCTTCGGCGGCCCCGGCCTGGGCGGCAACGGCAGCGCGGTCGGCGGTCCGGCCGACATCGACGAGTACACGCGCTGGCAGTGGTGGACGGTCAAGGCCGCCCTGCCGCAGTACCCGTTCTGATTCACATCAGTCCTGCGACCTGCTTCACAACCAAGGAATCTCATCTCATGAGCGTACAAGGCAAGACCATCGTCATCACCGGCGTCAGCTCGGGCATCGGCAGCGACACCGCCAAGCTTCTGCGCCTGCAGGGTGCCCGCGTCATCGGCGTCGACCGCAACGACCCCATGCTGACCCTGGACGGCTTCGTCAAGGCCGACCTGTCCACCCCCGAGGCCATCGACGACGCCATCGCCCAGCTGCCGCAGCGCATCGACGCGCTGTGCAACATCGCCGGCGTGCCGGGCACGGCGCCCGTGGACCTGGTCGCCAGGGTCAACTACCTGGGCCTGCGCCACCTGACGCTGGGCCTGCTGGACCGCATGGGCGGTGGCAGCGTGGTCAACATCTCGTCCATCCTGGGTGCCGAATGGCCGGCCCGGCTGGAGCCGCACCGCGCGCTGGGGCAGACCGCCTCGTTCGCCGACGGCCAGGCCTGGCTGGCCCACCAACCGGTGCCGCAAGAGACCTGCTACCAGTACTTCAAGGAAGCGCTGATCGTCTGGACCCATACCCAGTCGCAGGCGATCTTCATGAAGCACCACGTGCGCATGAACTGCGTGGCGCCCGGCCCGGTGTTCACGCCCATCCTGGGCGACTTCGTGCAGATGCTGGGCCAGGAGCGTGTGGAGAAGGACGCCCACCGCATGAAGCGCCCGGCCTTCAGCGATGAAATCGCGCCGGTGATCGCCTTCCTGTGCAGCGACGCGTCGCGCTGGGTCAGCGGCATCAACCTGCCGGTGGACGGCGGGCTGGCCTCCACCTACATCTGAAGGAGCTTCCATGAGCGATCGGTTCGCACACATCGGCGGCGCCCGGGTCCGCTACCGGGACAGCGGTGGCGCCGGGCCGGCCGTGCTGATGACACACGGCATCGGCGAGTCGCTGGAGTTCTGGCACCGGCAGTTCGATGCACTGGGCCATTCCCTGCGCTTGATCGCCTGGGACTTGCCGGGCCACGGCCTGTCGGATGAACGGGCCGACGCCATGGATCTGGAGGGGCAGGCGGCGGTGGCCTGGAAGCTGCTGGACCAGCTCGGGGTGGAGCGGGCGCACCTGGTGGGCAACTCGCTCGGTGCGGCCATGTCCCTGCGCATGGCTGCGCAGACGCCGGGCCGCGTCGGCTCGCTGCTGCTGGCCAACTCGGCGGCCCTGGGGGCCGAGGTGTTCGGCGCGTTCAGGCTGATGACGCTGCCGCTGCTGGGTGAACTGATGAACCGCCCGGGTCCGACCGCGGTGGCGCAGCAGATCAAGGCCATCGTGCGTCGCCCCGAGTCGATCACGCCCGAGGTGCGGGCCGCGATCGAGCGCAACGTGCACCGGCCCGGAGGGGGAAAGCATTTTCTGGCCCTGTTGCGTCGGCTCAGCACCTTGCGTGGGCAACACACCGATCTGTGGCGGCGCTCGCACGACATCCTGCGCCAGTTGCCGGGCCTGCCGGTGCTGTTCGTGCACGGTGAACACGATGTGGTGCTGCCGGTGGAGCACTCCCGCCGCGCCCACGCCGTGGCGCGCGGGTCGGAGCTGGTGGTGCTGGCCGATTGCGGGCACACGCCGCAGCTGGAGCAGCCGGATCTTTTCAACCGCCTGCTGCGGGGCGCGGTGGAGCGCTCCGCGGCCTGATCACCACTGCCCGCTCTCCATGCGTATCGCGACCTCGCAGTCGTCGAAGATTTCCAGCTTGGCGATCTTCACGCGCACGCCGATCACGCCGGGCAGCTGCATCAGCCGGCGCGTGAGCTTGCCGATCAGGCTCTCCAGCAGGTTCACGTGTTCGGCGGTGCATTCGTCGATGATGATCTGGCGCACCTTGCGGTAGTCCAGCACGTGGCCGATGTCGTCGTCGTGCGGCAGCAGGGGCTGGGTGCCCTGGTTGAGTTCGGCGTCGACCTGGATCGGTTGCGGACTCGTCTTTTCGTGGTCCAGGATGCCCAGGTTGGCGTCGAAGCGCAGCCCGGTGAGCGTGAGGATCTGGGTGCCGGCGTGGTTCTTGGTGTTCATGGGCATCCGCCTCACATCATCGAAAAATCGCGCTCGAAGCGCATCAGGTGCTGGCCCCCGTCGACCAGCAGCGTGGTGCCGGTGATGGAGCGGTTGTGCAGTGCGAAGGCCACGGTGGCGGCCACGTCCTCGGGTGTGGACGAACGGCCCAGCGGCGACTGCCGGTGCAGCGCCTGGAACCTCTCGTCGGAGAGCAGGTGGCTGGTGAGCGTCAGCCCCGGCGCCACGCCCACCACGCGCACCTGCGGCGCCAGCGCCAGCGCCAGCATGCCGGTGGCTGCTTCCAGCGCGGCCTTGGACAAGGTGTAGCTCAGGAAGTCGGGGTTGAGGTTCCAGAGCTTCTGGTCCAGCAGGTTGACCACCGCACCTTCGGCACCACGCGCGACCAGGTGCGCGTGCAGCGCCTGGGCCAGCAGAATGGGCGCGCCGGTGTTGCTGCGCAGATGGGCCTCCATGGTGCCGAAGCCGAAGCTGTCGGCGTCGTCGTGCTCGAACAGCGAGGCGCTGTTGACCACGGCGTCGACCGTGCCGAAGTGCGCCACCACGGCCGGCAGCAGGGCGCGCACCGCGGCTTCGTCGGCGAGGTCGGCGCCGAAGGTGGCCGCGCTGCCCGGGCGGCCGGTCAGCGCGTCGCAGTCGCGTGCGGTCTGCCCGGCTTCCGCCGCGGACTGCCGGAAGTGCACCGCGACGTTCCAGCCGGCGCGGGCCAGCGTGAGCGCGATCTCGCGGCCCAGGCGCTTGCCGGCGCCGGTGACCAGTGCGGTGCGGAGCAGAGGCGGGGAAGGAGAAGCAGAACCAGGCATGAAGGAGGTCCGATCAAGGACAATCGGCGCGTGAGCACCGACACAGAGAACCAGTCCGGCAGTGTAACGAGCGCCCTCTCAGAGCGGGTGGCCGGGGCCATCCGTGCGGCCGGCGGTTGGCTGCGCTTCGACCGCTTCATGGCCATCGCGCTGTACGAGCCGGGGCTGGGCTATTACGCCAACACCACGCCGAAGTTCGGACAGATGCCGCAGGGCGTGGACGGGCAGGGCAGCGACTTCGTGACCGCGCCCGAGCTCTCGCCGCTGTTCGGCCACACCCTGGCGCGCCAGGTGGCGCAGGCGCTGGAAGCCACAGGCACCGACGAGGTGTGGGAGTTCGGGGCCGGCACGGGCGCGCTCGCGCTGCAGGTGCTGGACGCGCTGGCGGCCCTGGGCCAGGCGCCACGCCGCTACACCATCGTCGACCTCTCGGGCAGCCTGCGCGAGCGCCAGCGGGCCACGTTGGCGCGGCATGCGGACCGGGTCGTGTGGGCCGACCGCCTGCCCGAGGTGTTCGACGGCGTGGTGCTGGGCAACGAGGTGCTGGACGCGATGCCGGTGCAGCTGCTGCACCGGGTCGGCGGACAGACCGACGGCGTGTGGCACGAGCGCGGTGTGGCGCTGGCCGGCGACGGGCGCCTGGCTTGGGCCGACCGGCCGACGGCGCTGCGCCCGCCGCTGGACATTGAAGGCCCGCACGACTACCTGACCGAGATCCACCCGCAGGGCGAGGCCTTCGTGCGCACGCTGGCCGAGCGCCTGGTGCGTGGCGCGGCCTTCTTCATCGACTACGGCTTCCCCGAGGCCGAGTACTACCACCCGCAGCGCCACATGGGCACGCTGATCTGCCACCGCGCGCACCGCAGCGATGATGATCCGCTCACCGATCTGGGGCTCAAGGACATCACGGCGCATGTGAACTTCACCGGCATCGCCCTGGCGGCGCAGGACGCCGGCATGGCGGTGCTGGGCTACACCTCGCAGGGGCGCTTCCTGATCAATTGCGGCCTGCTGGACGTGGCGAAAGGCGCCGGCCCGCGCGAGAACGCGATGCTCTCCAAGCTGGTCAACGAGCACGAGATGGGCGAGCTGTTCAAGGTGATCGGCCTGGCACCGATGCCCAGCGCCGAAGGCTGGCACCCCATCGGCTTTGCCGCGGGTGACCGCACGCACCGACTGTAGGAGCCCACCGTGATCCGCTGGATGATCGTGATCTTCCTGGCGCTGCTGCTGATCAGCTGGTTCACGCCGCTGCTGCACAAGCTGGGCTTCGGCAAGCTGCCGGGCGACCTGCGCTTCAGGGCCTTCGGCCGAGAGTGGTTCATCCCGCTGACCACCACCATCCTGCTGAGCTTCGTCGCGAGCCTGATCGGCCAGATCATCTGAGTGGCCGGGACATACCCGGTGGGGTGTCTCTTGAAGTGGAGCCGGTGGTCCCCATCTGCGCGGAAACCCTGGAGCCGCCCATGACCGTTGCCACCGAAGCCCTGCACGTCGTCTGCCCGCACTGCCACACCACCAACCGCGTGGCACCGGCCGATCTCTCTGCCACCCCCGACTGCGGCAAGTGCCACCGCCCGCTGTTCGACGGTCACCCGGTCGCACTGGACGAGTCGGCGTTCGAGAAGCACATCGCCCGCTCGCAGCTGCCGGTGCTGGTCGATTTCTGGGCCCCCTGGTGCGGCCCCTGCCGCATGATGGCGCCGCAGTTCGAGGCGGCGGCGAAACAGCTGGAGCCCCATGTGCGCCTGGCCAAGGTCAACACCGAAGAGGCGCAGGCGCTGGGGGCGCGGCTGAACATCCGCAGCATCCCGACACTGGCGCTGTTCGTGAACGGCCGCGAAGTGGCGCGCCAGCCGGGCGCCATGGGCGCGGCCGACATCGTGCGCTGGACCCGGTCCAAGCTCGCCTGAAACCCCCGCCGGGGCCAGGGAGGCTGTAATTTGGTTACAGGTCCGGCATAATTCCGGGACTTTTTCCGGAACCGATGCCATGTCCCTGACCCCCTCCGACACCGCCCGGCTGCTGGCCGACATCGGCGGCACCAACGCCCGTTTCGCCTGGCAGGCCGCACCCGGCGCGCCGATCACCGACGTGCAGGTGCTGCCCGGCGCGCAGTACCCGACGCTGCAGGCCGCCATGCGCGCCTACCTCGGCGGACTGGGGCGCGGCGCACCGGCGGCAGTGGCCATCGCAATCGCCAACCCCATCACCGGCGACATGGTCCGCATGACCAACCACGACTGGGCCTTCTCCCAGGCCGCGGTCAAGGCCGAATTCGGCCTGCGCACGCTGCGCCTGCTCAACGACTTCACCGCCCTGGCCCTGGCCCTGCCCGATCTGCCGGCGGCCGAACTGCGACAGGTCGGTGGTGGCGCCGCGGTCCCCGGTGTGGCCATGGCCCTGCTCGGTGCCGGCACCGGTCTGGGCGTTTCCGGCCTGCTGCCCGACGGCCGTGGCGGCTGGGTGCCGCTGGAGGGCGAGGGTGGTCATGTCACGCTGCCGGCCACCACCGCACGCGAGCGGGTCGTGATGGATGGCCTGATCCGCCGCTACGGCCACGCTTCGGCCGAGCGCGTCTGCTGCGGCCAGGGTCTGGTCGACACCTGCGCCATCCTCTGCGAGGCCGACGGGGTGACGGCGCAGGGCCTGGACAGCGCCCAGGCGGTCAGCGAGGCCGCGCTCAAGGTCGGCCACCCGCAGGCGCTGGAGACGCTAGAGATCTTCTGCGCCATGCTCGGCTCGGTGGCCGGCAACCTGGCGCTGACGCTGGTGGCCCGGGGTGGGGTTTACGTGGGCGGCGGCATCGTGCCGCGCCTGGGCACCTGGTTCGACACCTCGCCGTTCCGCGAGCGCTTCGAGAACAAGGGCCGATTCACCGGCCTGCTGCAGGGCATGCCGGTCCAGGTCATCACATCGGCGCAGTCGCCCGCGCTGCTGGGCGCCGCCCGCGCGCTGGACGGCCATCTCTGAAACTTTGTCACCAGCAGGGGGGCGGGAACCTCGGGTTTCTGCGGATGTAATATTCCTTTAATTAAAGGTAAATTACAGACATCCGGCGGCATGGTGCTGCTCTGGATGGTTCCGCGCCATGCACGCGGGTGCGTGCGGCGTCCCTTCTTTACTGGAGACATGATGATGAAACTCTCGAAACTCGCCACCGCCGTTGCCTTCGTGATGGCCGGCTCCGCCGCCGTTGCCGGCGAGGTGGAGGTCCTGCACTGGTGGACCTCGGGCGGTGAGGCCAAGTCGGTGGGCGAGCTCAAGAAGATCATGCAGGGCAAGGGCCACACCTGGAAGGACTTCGCCGTGGCCGGCGGTGGTGGTGATGCCGCCATGACCGTCCTCAAGAGCCGTGTCGTCGCCGGCAACCCGCCCGCCGCCGCGCAGATCAAAGGCCCCGGCATCCAGGAATGGGCCAACGAAGGCGTGCTGGCCAACCTGGACGCCGTCGCCAAGGCCGAGAAGTGGGACAGCCTGCTGCCGGGCGTGGTGGCCGACGTCATGAAGTACAAGGGCAACTACGTCGCCGCGCCGGTGAACGTGCACCGCGTCAACTGGATGTGGGCCAACGCCAATGTGCTGAAGAAGGCCGGTGTGGCCGGCGCGCCCAAGACCTGGGACGAGTTCTTCGCCGCCGCCGACAAGGTCAAGAAGGCCGGCCTGATCCCCGTCGCCCACGGTGGCCAGAACTGGCAGGACTTCACCACCTTCGAATCGGTGGTGCTGGGCGTCGGTGGCGCCAAGTTCTACCAGGACGCGCTGGTCAAGCTCGACCAGAAGGCCCTGACCAGCCCGACCATGACCAAGTCGCTGGAAACCTTCCGCAAGATCAAGTCCTACACGGACCCCGCCGCCCCGGGCCGCGACTGGAACCTGGCCACGGCCATGGTGATCCAGGAGAAGGCCGCGTTCCAGTTCATGGGTGACTGGGCCAAGGGCGAGTTCACCGCCGCCGGCAAGGTGCCGGGCAAGGACTACATCTGCGCCGCCGCTCCGGGCACGGGCAACGCCTACACCTTCAACGTCGACTCGTTCGCGATGTTCAAGCTCAAGGACGCCGCCGCCCAGAAGGCCCAGGGCGACCTGGCCGCGTCCATCATGGGCAACGAGTTCCAGGAAGTCTTCAATCTGAACAAGGGCTCCATCCCGGTCCGCCTGGGCATGAAGATGGACAAGTTCGACGACTGCGCCAAACTCTCCAGCAAGGACTTCGTCGACACCGCCAAGAGCGGTGGCCTGGTGCCCTCGATCGCCCACGGCATGGCGGTCAGCCCTGCGGCCGAAGGCGCCATCAAGGACGCCGTCAGCCAGTTCTGGAACGACGACAAGATCTCGGTCGCCGACGGTGTGAAGAACATCGCCAAGGCCGCGACCACCAAGTAAGTCCTGCCGGCGCCGCCGCCGTGTCTCGTCCCGCCTTCACGGCGGGGCGGGGCCGGCTGCTGCCGGCTGGCTGTCCACCGTCCTTTTGTTTCCCCTCCCACCCATGCCCCACCGCACTGGCTTTCGTCGCGTGTTCGCACCGCTGCTGGCGTCGCTGCTGGTGGCCTTTGGCACCGGGGTGCAGGCGGGTGAGGTCGAGGTGCTGCACTACTGGACCTCCGGCGGCGAGGCCAAGTCGCTCGCCGAGCTCAAGGGCATGATGGCCCAGCGCGGCCATGGCTGGAAGGACTTCGCGGTGGTCGGTGGTGGCGGACAGAACGCCATGGACGTGCTCAAGGCGCGTGTGCTGGCGGGCAACCCGCCGGCGGCGGCCAACATCAAGGGGCCGGCGATCCAGGAA
The DNA here is from genome assembly GCF_031020795.1 of Hydrogenophaga pseudoflava. GTDB lineage: Bacteria > Pseudomonadota > Gammaproteobacteria > Burkholderiales > Burkholderiaceae_C > Hydrogenophaga > Hydrogenophaga pseudoflava_A. The sequence continues at coordinate 965,116 of NZ_JAVHJP010000001.1, read as the reverse complement.
TGGGCGGCGCTGAACGCGCTGACCAGTCTCGACGCGATGGCCTCCTTCGACCGCTGGGACGAGGTGCTGCCCAAGGTGGTGGCCGACCAGATGAAGCACAAGGGCCGCTACGTGGCGGTCCCCGTCAACGTGCACCGGGTGAACTGGCTCTGGGCCAATGCCGAGGTGCTGCGCCAGGCCGGCGTGAACGAAGCGCCGCGCAATTTCGACGAATTCTTCAAGGCCGCCGACAAGGTGCGCGCGGCCGGCCTGATTGCCCTGGCCCACGGCGGCCAGGACTGGCAGGACTTCACCACCTTCGAGTCGGTGGTGCTGGGCGTGGGCGGCGCGAAGTTCTACGACGCGGCCCTGGTGAAGCTGGACGCGCAGGCCCTGGGTGGCGACACCATGCGCCGCTCGCTGGAGACCTTCCGGCGCCTGCGCGGCTATGTCGATGCGGCGTCGCCCGGGCGCGACTGGAACGCCAGCACCGACCTGGTCATCAAGGGCAAGGCCGGCTTCCAGTTCATGGGCGATTGGGCCAAGGGCGAGTTCCTCGCCGCAGGCCAGCAACCGGGCAAGGACTTCCGCTGCTTCCCGGCGCCGGGCACGGCCGAGGCCTTCACCTACAACGTCGATTCCTTCGCCATGTTCCAGCTCAAGGCCTGGGAAGCGCAGAAAGCCCAGGGCTACCTGGCCTACCTGCTGATGGGACAGGACTTCCAGGAGCGCTTCAACCTGCGCAAGGGTTCGATCCCGGTGCGGCAGAACGTGTCCATGGACAAATTCGACGAATGCGCCAAGGTCTCCGCCCAGGACTTTGGCAAGACCGCCAAGGCCGGCACCCTGGTGCCCTCGGTGGCCCACGGCATGGCACTCGCCCCGGGGCAGCAGGCGCTGATGCGCAGGCTGGTCTCGGATTTCTGGAACAACCCGCAGATGTCGGTGAATGACGCACAGAAACAACTGCTGGCCCTGGCGGCCGGCCCACAGAAGTCCCCGCAATGAAATCCTTTGAAAACCTGCTGCCCAAGCTGGTGATCGCACCGGGCTTCGTGCTCGGCTTTGCCTTCATCTACGGGCTGATGATCTGGAACGGCGTGCTGTCCATGACCGGCTCGCGCATGCTGCCCAACTACGAGAACTTCGTGGGCCTGGAGCAGTACGCGCAGCTCTGGACCATGGACCGCTGGTACGTCGCGCTCAAGAACCTGGGCATCTTCAGCGTGCTCTACGTCGGCGGCTCGATGCTGGTGGGCATGGTGCTGGCGATCTTCCTGGACCAGAAGATCCGCGCCGAAGGCTGGCTGCGCACCATCTACCTCTACCCCATGGCGCTGTCGTTCATCGTGACCGGCACGGCCTGGAAGTGGATCCTCAACCCCAGCGACGGCCTGCAGAAGCTGATGCACGACCTGGGCTGGACCTCGTTCAACTTCGACTGGCTGGTGCAGTCCGACTACGCCATCTACTGCGTGGTGATCGCAGGCGTCTGGCAGTCGGCCGGCTTTGCCATGGCGCTGTTCCTGGCCGGCCTGCGCGGCATCGACGACAGCATCATCAAGGCGGCCCAGATCGACGGCGCCTCGCTGCCGCTGATCTACTGGCGCATCATCCTGCCCATCCTGCGGCCGGTGGTGTTCTCCACCATCCTGGTGCTCTCGCACCTGTCGATCAAGAGCTTCGACCTGGTGATGGCGCTGACGGCCGGCGGCCCCGGTTACGCGACCGACGTGCCCGCCACCTTCATGTACACCATGAGCTTCACGCGCGGCCAGATCGGCCTGGGCGCGGCCAGCGCCACCATGATGCTGGCGACCGTGGCGGCGATCGTGGTGCCCTACCTCTACAGCGAACTGCGGAGCAAGCCCCATGACCGCTAAATCCATGACACCCGGCCGTGTGTTCACCTACGGCCTGCTGCTGGTGGCGGCGCTGTTCTTCCTGGCGCCGCTGTACGTGATGATCGTCACGTCCCTGAAGGACGCCGACCAGATCCGCAACGGCAACCTGCTGAGCCTGCCCACCTCCGTGACCTTCGAGGCCTGGGGCCTGGCCTGGAACACCGCCTGCACCGGCGTGGACTGCCGCGGCCTCAAGCCCTACTTCTGGAATTCGGTGGTCATGGCCGTGCCCGCGGTGCTGATCTCCACCGCCTGGGGCGCCATCAACGGCTACGTGCTCTCCATGTGGAAGTTCCGCGGCTCCGAGGTGCTGTTTGGCTTCCTGCTGTTCGGCGTGTTCATGCCCTTCCAGGTGGTGCTGCTGCCCATGAGCCAGGTGCTGGGTTACCTGGGCCTGTCCAGCTCCATCGGCGGCCTGGTGCTGGTGCACTGCCTGGCCGGCATGGCGGGCACGACGCTGTTCTTCCGCAACTACTACACGGCGGTGCCGCGCGAGCTGGTGAACGCCGCGCGCATCGACGGCGCGGGCTTCTGGCGCATCTTCTGGCGCATCGTGCTGCCGATGTCGACGCCGATCATGATGGTGACGCTGATCTGGCAGTTCACCAACATCTGGAACGACTTCCTGTTCGGCGTGGCCTTCAGCGGCGCCGACAGCAAGCCGGTGACCGTGGGCCTGAACAACATGGCCAACACCACCAGCAGCGTCAAGAACTACAACGTGGACATGGCCGCGGCGATCATCGCCGGCCTGCCCACCATGCTGGTCTACGTCCTCGCGGGCCAGTACTTCGTCAAGGGTCTGACGGCCGGCGCCGTCAAAGGTTGAATCACATGGCTTCTCCACTCCACATCAAGGGCATCCGCAAGGCATTCGGCAAGGGCGACAAGGCGGTCGAGGTGCTCAAGCGCATCGACATCGACGTCGCGCCGGGCGAGTTCCTGATCCTGGTCGGCCCGTCGGGCTGCGGCAAGTCCACACTGCTGAACATCATCGCCGGCCTCGAAGAACCGACCGAAGGCGAACTGCACATCGGTGGCAAGAACGTGATCGGCATGCCGCCGGCCCAGCGCGACATCGCCATGGTGTTCCAGAGCTACGCGCTGTACCCGACCATGAGCGTGGCCGACAACATCGGCTTCGCGCTGGAAATGCGCAAGGTGCCCAAGGCCGAGCGCGAGAAGCGCATCCAGGAAGTGGCGGGCATCCTGCAGATCCAGCACCTGCTGGACCGCCGGCCGGCGCAGCTCTCGGGCGGCCAGCGACAGCGTGTGGCCATGGGCCGCGCCCTGGCGCGTGACCCGCAGCTGTTCCTGTTCGACGAGCCGCTGTCCAACCTGGATGCCAAGCTGCGCGTGGAGATGCGCGCCGAGATCAAGCGCCTGCACCAGCACAGCGGCATCACCACGGTCTACGTCACGCACGACCAGATCGAGGCCATGACCCTGGGCAGTCGCATCGCGGTGATGAAGGACGGCATCCTGCAGCAGATCGGCACGCCCGACCAGATCTACCGCCGCCCGGCCAACACCTATGTCGGCGGCTTCATCGGCTCGCCGACCATGAACTTCATCAACGGCCGTGTTGAACGCGCCGGCGAGGGCGGCCGCTTCGTGTTCGAAGGCGGGGCGCTGGACCTGCCGTGCCCGGCCGGGCCGGAGGCCACGCTGGGCCAGCGGCCCGAGCACATCCACCTGGGCGCCGATGCACCCTGGCGCGGCGAGGTGGTGCTGGTGGAGCCCACCGGCGCCGACACTTACATCGTGGTGAAGACGGCCGTGGGCCTGATCACCGTGCGCGAGGCGGCCAACACCCGGGTCGCCGTGGGCGACAACGTGGGCATGACGGTCAGCGGCCGGCACAACAACTGGTTCGACAAGACCACGGGCGCCCGCCTGACCGAGATGGACTCGTCCAGCCTGTTCGTGGGCTGAACGAACAGACCTCCACGCTCCGCCGCTGGATCGTCAGGCCGTCAAGTTCAACGTGATCCGCAGCCCATGGGGCTGCATGTTTTCAGCCGTCGCCTCGCCGCCGTGGCGGCGGGCGATCTCCTGCACGATGGCCAGCCCCAGGCCGCAACCGCCCGGCAGCTCGCTGGCGCGCCAGAAGCGCTGGAACACATGGGACATGTCGGCCTCGGACAGGCCGGGGCCGTTGTCCTCCACCAGCAGGCGCGTGCGCTCGCCGTCGGCTTCGACCTTGAGCGTCACCGCGCTGCCGCGCGGTGTGTAGCGCAGGGCGTTGTCGATCAGGTTGGCCATGGCCTCCCGCAGCTGCAGGGCGTCGCCCTGGACCATGCGGTGTTCTTCGCCCTCGAAACCCAGGTCCACGCCCTCGGACACCGCGCGCGGCGTCCACTCCCGCGCCACATCGCGCGCCAGGGCGGCCAGGTCCAGCGGCTCGCGCCGTGCCGTGGTTTCGGTGCGGGCCAGCGTGAGCAGCTGGTGCACCAGGTGGGCGCTGCGCTCGGCGCCGGTGCGTACCTTGGTCAGGCGTGCGCCCAACACCGGGTCGGCGTTTTCCCGCTGCGCCAATTCCACCTGGCTGATCAGCCCGGCCAGCGGGGTGCGCAGCTGGTGGGCGGCGTCGTTGATGAAGCGCTTCTCCTGGTTCACGTTGCGCGCCACCTCGTCCAGCAGACCGTTGATGGCCTGCACCAGGGCGTGCACCTCGTTGGGCGCCTGCGTCATGCCGATGGGCGAGAGCGCGTTGACCGAGCGGTTCTCCAGCTGCGCCGTCAGCCGCGTCAGCGGCGCCAGGCCGCGCTGGATGCCGCCGTACACCGCCAGGCTCAGCAGCACGCCGGCGGCCAGCAGCGGCGCCAGCATGTCGGCGATCAGCTCCCGCGCGATGCGCTGCTGCACCGCCAGGCTCTTGCCCACCTGCACGCGCAGGGTCTGCGGCGCATTGTCCTCGCCATAGTTGACGTCCAGTGCCACGATGCGCAGCGGCTTGCCGTCGATCTCGGAGGCATAGAGCAGGGGTTCCTCGGTGCCGACCGTGCCCTCGGCCGGCTGCGGCAGGGTCTGGTTGCCCAGCAGGAACTGGCCCGGCGGCGAGGACACCATGTAACTGATGCGGTCCTTGGGGTCCTGTTCCAGCACGTCCTGGGCCGCGCGCGGAAAGTCGATCAGCAGGCCCGAGCCGATGGGTTTGACCTGGCGCGCCAGCGCGCGCACCGACTGCGTGAGCGACTGGTCGATGCCCTTTTCAGCGTAGGACAGCGCGATGCGGTAAGCCAGCAGACCGCCGCCGGCCCAGAGCACCAGCTGTGGCAGCAGCAGCCACAGCAGCAGCTGGCGCCGCAGCGAGAGGCGGGTGGTGGTGGCGGCCGTCATGGCGCGCCGGTGTTTTCGAGCAGGTACCCCAGGCCGCGGATGTTGCGAATGTTCAGCGTCGAGCCGGCGAGCTTGCGGCGCAGGCGGTGCACGTACACCTCCAGCGCGTTGGACGCCACGCCACCCTCTCCGGGATCGGACTGCCAGGCCGCGAGCACGTCCTCGCGGCTGACCACCTGGCCGCTGTGCCGCACCAGCAGGTCCAGCAGCGACCACTCGCGCTGGGTCAGGTCGATCGCCTCGTTGCCGAGCCAGGCGCGGGGCAGCACCGGGTCCAGCCGCAACGTGCCCGGGGCGGGCGGCGGCGGGGCCGGCACCTGCGGACTGGGGCCGAAGGCCGGCAGGCTGGCGCGGCGCAACATGGACTGCAGGCGCGCCAGCAGTTCGTCGCGGTTGAAGGGTTTGGTGAGGTAGTCGTCGGCCCCGGCGTTCAGGCCTTCGACCCGGTCCTCGATGCCGTCGCGCGCGGTCAGGATGAGCACCGGCAGCGCCGGCAGGCGCTGGCGCAGGCGGCGCAGCACGGTCAGGCCGTCGACCCGGGGCAGCCCCAGGTCGAGCACCACCCCTTCGTAGGCCTCGGTGTCCAGGCGGCTGAGCGCCTGTTCGCCATCGACCGCGGTGTCGATGCGGTGGCCGGCCTGCATGAGCTGGGCGCTCAGGCCGTCGCGCAGCAGTTCGTCGTCTTCAACAATCAGCAAATGGGCCATGCGCCCGATTATCCGGCGAGCGGCTCAGTCGTCCTGCATGTCCCAGCGGAATCCGCAGCGTTTGCAGCAGACCGGCACCAGCCGCCGCGCATCGCTGTGTGCGTCGTCCGGCACCAGCAGCAGGCCGTAGGCCTTGCACTGGCCGCAGCTGGCCTGGTTGGCCATTTCTTCGGCGTGCAGCAGCAGGTAGAGGTAGCGGCGCAGCGCCCACAGCGCGATCGCGGCACAGGCCAGCACGAAGCCCGTGTCCAGCAGTTTCTCCTCCCAGGTGCCGCCCTGGAAGGCCTCGAAGCTCGCGATGAGGGCCACCGAAGCCAGCAGCGCCAGCGCCATGTGGGCATGGCTGGACAGCAGTTCCCGTTCGTACCACTTGCGGAACCCGTAGCGGCGGATGCCGTCGGCCAGGGTGGGGTTGAACGGGTTGCGCTGGGCCATGGCCGTCTCCTAGGTCGGGCTCTCCGCTTTCAGCGCCTGCGCCACCGCCGCCGCACGGGCGGCCTGCAGGGCCTGGGCGATGCGCGGGCCGGCGTCGGCCGCGGGCGGATCGGCCGCATTCTCGCGCGATCGCCCGATCTGCTGCATCACCTCGCGCGCAATGACCCCGCTGTCGACCGTCTGCGCCGCGTGCAGCGCCCGCTGCAAGCGTTCGCGCTGGGGATAGGCCTGTTCCCCGAAACCAAGGCGCCCCCGGGCGTCGCACTCGCAGGCCAGCAGCACGTCGTCAAAGCGCTCCGGGCGGCGGATCGCGTCGCAGCGCTCCAGCAGCCGCAGCAGCGCCGCTGGGCCGAGGCCTTCGCTGCGGTGGATGTTGCCGTGTTCGCGCGCCACCACGTCGGCCAGTTCGCGGCATTCGCGTGGCACCCGCCAGCGCTCGCACACGTTCTTGAGCAGGCGGGCGCTGCGCTCTTCGTGGCCGATGTGGCGCGGCAGCACATCGGCCGGCGTCGTGCCTTTGCCCAGGTCGTGGCACAGGCAGGCGAAGCGCACCGGCAGGCTGGTGCCCAGGCGTGCGGCCATGTCGAGCACCATCATCAGGTGCACGCCGGTGTCGACCTCGGGGTGGTACTCGGCGCGCTGCGGCACGCCCCAGAGCCGGTCCACTTCGGGCAGCAGACGCGCCAGCGCGCCGCAGTCCCTGAGCACCTCGAACATGCGGCTGGGCCGCTGTTCCATCAGGCCGCGCGAGAGTTCCTGCCAGACGCGCTCGGGCACGAGGTGGTCGACCTCGCCGTGGTCGACCATGCGCACCATCAGCGCCCGGGTGTCGGGCGCGACCGTGAAATCGGGGAAGCGGGCGGCGAAGCGCGCCAGCCGCAGGATGCGCACCGGATCTTCGGCGAAAGCCCCGGTCACGTGGCGCAGCACGCGGTGGCGCAGGTCGTGCAGGCCGCCGTGGGGGTCGATCAGCGCGGCACCGGCCGGGTCGTCGGCCTCGGCCTGCGCCACCGCCATCGCGTTGATGGTCAGGTCGCGCCGCGCCAGATCCTCTTCCAGCGTCACGCCGGGGTCGGTGTGGAAAGCGAAGCCGTGGTAGCCGGGGGCGGTTTTGCGCTCGGTGCGGGCGAGCGCGTATTCCTCGTGCGTCCGCGGGTGCAGGAAGACCGGGAAGTCCTTGCCGACCGGCAGAAAGCCGCTGGCGGCCATGGCCTCGGGCGTGGCGCCCACGACCACCCAGTCGCGGTCCACATGGGCGGCCGTGGCCGTGTCGCGAGCGAGCAGGGCGTCGCGCACCGCGCCACCCACCAGATAGATGTCCATCGGCCTAGTGTAGGCCGCGGGGCGGCGGCGCGTGGGGACTACGGCCCTGCCCGGTACGGCTCGTCGAAGCCGATGAAGTCGTGTTCGGCCAGCGCCTGCTGGACCCAGGCCTGCACGGCTGGCAGTTGGTGCACGCGGTCCACGTACGCTGCCACTGTGGGGCTCACCGGCAGGGCGTAGCTGCGGATGCGCGAGCAGACCGGGGCGAAGTAGGCGTCGGCGATGCCGAAGTGGCCGAACAGCATGGGCCCGCCGTGTTCGTCCAGCAGGGCGGTCCACATGGCCTCGAGCCGCGCCACGTCGGCGCGCACGCCGGCCTGGTCGCGCCAGACGATGCGCCCGATCTCGGGCAGCGAGGCCTCGACATTCATCGGACAGTGGTTGCGCAGGGCGGAGAAGCCGCTGTGCATCTCGGCGCAGACGCTGCGGGCCCGGGCACGGGCTTTCGGGTCGGCTGGCCAGAGCTGCTTTTCGGCGAAGCGTTCGGCCAGGTACTCGGCGATGGCCAGTGTGTCCCACACCGCGAAGCCGTCGTCCACCAGCACCGGCACCTTGCCCACCGGGTTGATGGCGGCGACCACGGACTTGAAGGCGGACTGCGCATCGAAGGAATCGAAGCGCACCATCTTTTCTTCAAAGGGGATGCCGGCGCCGGTCAGCAGCACCCAGGGGCGCATGGACCAGGACGAGTAGTTCTTGTTGCCGATGTAAAGCTGCAATGCCATGGGTTCCTCCGGTTGAGAGCCTGCATGGTAGGGCCCAGGCCACGCGCCATTGATGACAAAGAAGGGCCCGATTGATTCGCCGCCAGGCGGTGGATGACTCAGGCGTACTTTTCGAGGATGCGGGTCGAGCGCTCGACCTCGCGGATCGTCTGTTCTTCCGATTCCGAACTCGACACCGCTTCCATGACCGAGCAGGCCATCATGCGATAGAAGGCCTTGTCCATGGCCTTGCGTGCGGCCGACATCTGCTGGGCCACGTCTTCGCACGAGCGGCCGCTTTCGACCATGTCGATGAGTCCGCGCACCTGGCCCTCGATGCGCTTGAGGCGGTTGACCACATCGCGCTGGTGCTCCGAGCGGAAGGTGGCCGCCGTGGCGTCGCTGGCGGCGGTCGGTCTGGTCTTGGCGGTGGTGCTGGCCATGGTGTCTCTCGTGTATGAATGAGCGCAAGAGTGTGCCAAAAAAGCGCGGACGCAGGCTGCTGCCTCAGCGTCCGCCGCTGCGCAGACGGTCCAGGCGCTGGCGCACCGCCTGCCGCCCCAGGTACAGCGGGGCCACCGAGTGCACCGACCGCGGCACGATGCCCAGCGACGACAGCCCGGGCCACTGGCTGGTGGCGACGTTGTCGACCGCCATCGAGTCGAGGTTGTCGCGGCTCATCAGCGGCTCGCCCGGCAGGCATTCCATGGCCAGGGCCTGCAGGCGGCCGAGCGCAGTGGGCACCGGCAGCACCAGCCGCTCGCGGCTGCCCAGACGTCCGGCCAGCCGCACCAGTTCGGCGAGCGTGAGCACCTCGGGGCCGGCGCATTCAAAGGTCTGGCCGACGCTGCTGCGGGGCAGGCCGGTGTCGCGCAGGCAGGCGATCACGGCGTCGGCGACGTCTTCCACCCAGACCGGCTGGAAGCGCGTGCGGGCGCCGGCCAGCGGCATCACGGGGAACACCGTTTGCAGGCGCGCGAACAGGTTCAGGAAGCGGTCGCCGTCACCGAAGATCACGCTGGGACGCAGGATGCTCAGTGCCAGTCCGGCGGACCGCAGCACCTCCTCGCCGCGGGCCTTGCTGCGCTGGTACATCGATGGCCCGTCGAGCTGGGCGCCCAGCGCGCTGATGTGCACCAGCCGGCGCACGCCGCTGGCCTGGCAGGCGCGGGCGATGGTGGCGGGCAGTTGCACGTGCGCGCGCTCGAAGGCGGTCTGATCGCCGTGCAGGATGGCTACGAGGTTCACCACCGCGTCGTGACCGGACATCAGCCGGGCCAGCGTGGCTTCGTCGTGCACCGAGGCTTCGACCACGGTCAGCCGCGGCAGGTGCTGCACGGCCGATGCGTTGGTCGCGCGCCGGGTGGGCACGGTGGTCTGCCAGCCTGCACGCTGGAGCTTCTCGCACAGATGCCGCCCCACGAACCCGGTGCCACCGAGGACCAGCACCTGTTTCACGGAAGCTCCCGGTTGTAGCTGTCCTGGCGGGCCGGTGGGCCGACGACCCCGAGCCGGGCGCGCAGCGATTGCGGCTGTCCGGTGATCAGGCTGGCGTAGTGCGTGGTGTTGGCCAGCACCTTCTTCACATAGTCGCGGGTCTCTTCGAACGGGATGTTCTCGGCCCAGACCTCACCGGCCAGCACCGGTCCCTGGCGCCAGGCGCGGGCGCGGGCCGGCCCCGCGTTGTAGGCGGCGGCGGCCAGCGGCATCGAGCCGTCCAGGTCGTCCAGTGCGAGCTTGAGGTAGGCGGTGCCGATCAGGATGTTGGTGTCGCGGTCGGTGATCTGGTGCGACTGGAAGTCGGTCAGGCCGATCTTGCGGGCGGTCCAGCGGGCCGTGGCCGGCATGACCTGCATCAGGCCTGAAGCGCCCACGCCCGACCGCGCGTCGGAGACGAAGCGGCTCTCCTGGCGGATCAGGCCATAGACGTAGGCCGGGTCCAGCCCGATCTCGGCCGTGCGCCGCAGCACCTGCGCGCGGAACGGCATGGGAAAACGCTGGGTCTGGTCCTGCACGCTGCGCGTGCGTTCACTGGTGTTGATGCAGCGGTCCCAGATCTCGTACTGGCAGGCCAGCGCGGCGGCAGCCAGCAGTTCGCGGTCGCCCATGCCGCCACGCGTGTGCAGGTTGGTGGTGTAGTTCCACTCGCGCACACCTTCGCTGCGCAGGCCCAGACGGATGGCGGCCAGCGCGCGCTGCAGCCCCGGATGGGTCTGGGCGGCCGCCAGTTCCTGCGGTGTGAGGGGCGCGGGCGCCGGCGGCGTGCCGACGCTGTGGCCTAGCTCTTCCAGCGCGAGCAGTTCGTAGAAGCCCTGGTGCGAGGCGATGGAGCGGTAGAGTCCGCTGGCGACGATCTGCGCCGTCAGCACATCCGGTTCGCGCAAGGCCTGCGTGGCGCGCGCGCGCCAGTAGACCCAGGCCGGCTCCTGGCGCTGCGCCTCGTCCATGGCTGCGATCGCGTCCCGGACGTGGCCCCAGGCGCCCGCGCGCAGGCCGGCGCGGGCCTTCCATGCCAGGTGGTCGGGCGCCATGTGGCGGTCGCTGCCGTTGGCGAACGCCGCCAGCGCGTCGCCCTGCAGCGACTGGGCCATGCGCTTGCCGATCACGCCCCAGACCCAGCTGCGCTCTTCGGTGGTGAGCTGCGCCTTCCAGCGCGTGTGGTCCATCTCGAGCGCCGCCGCCGCAGCGTCCTGGCTGGCCAGCCGGATGATGGCAAGCGTCACCAGCTCCTTGGTGCGCGGCCGGATGGCGGTGAACTTCTCGTCGAGGTAGCGCGCCGGGTCGGTGGCGATCGCGTGCACCGTCGGCACCCAGTCGGGATTGAGCAGGTTCACCGCCTGCACCGCGGCCGCCGTGCGGCCGGCTTCCATGGCCAGGCGTGCGCGCTGCCAGGCGGCCTCGGGTCGCAGGTGGCCGCTGTCGAGGAAGGCCTTGGCCGCGGTCGCGCAGGCGTCGTCGGCCTCGCGCTGCGCATGCCAGAGGCGGGCCACTTCCTGGGTCGCCTCTTCCGAAGGCTTGCGTCGGGCGGCCGCATCGAGCATCAGCGCGTAGCACTGCACCTGCCGGTCGTCGTTCATGCGGTAGCGGGGCAGCTCGGCCTCGAAGGTGGTCCAGTCGCGTTGTCTGCCCAGTTGCAGCAGCCAGTCGTTGCGCAGCCGGTCCTCCCAGTAGCTGCCGGCCATGCGGTCCAGGGCGGCTCGCACGTCGGACGCCGGCGCCGACTCGAGGCGGGCCTTGGCCTCCCAGTACACCGCCATCGGTTCAAGCACATGGCCCCGCACTCGCCACAGCAGGGCGGTCAGGGTGGGGGTGGCATTGCGCCGGAAGGCGTCGCGCATCTCCAGCAGGGCAGCGTCCGCACTGGTCTGCGCCCGGACCGGTCCCTGCATCAGCAGCGCGGCCATAATGGGCAACAGCCCCTGTTTCACGCGCATCAATCTCATGCGTCGATTATGGACAACAACCCCTCCGGCACCGCGAAAGACCCGGCCTCCCAAGGCACCAAAGCCGCCTGGCGCAAGCGGCTGATCGACAAGCGGCAGAATCTCGCGGACCGCGCCTGGCGCAACGACCTGCTGCAGCGCGTGATGCGGGTCTGGCTGATCCACCGGCCCGACACCGTGATCGGGGCCTACTGGCCGATCAAGGGCGAGTTCGACCCGCTGCCGGCGCTGTTCCGCTGGCAGGAAGCGGGGCTCGAAGAGGACGCCCAGAGCGCCGCGCGCCACCGCCGCATCGGCCTGCCGGTGGTCAACAAGGTCGACAAGACGCTGACCTTCTACAGCTGGTACCCCGGCTGCCCCATGGAGGAAGACGCCTTCGGCATTCCGAAGCCCAAGGACACCGAGATCATCGAGCCCACGCTCATCTTCGTGCCCTGCGTGGGTTTCGGGCCCGGGGGCTACCGCCTGGGCTACGGCGGCGGCTTCTACGACCGCACCCTGGCCTCGCTGCGGCCCAAACCTTTCACCGTCGGCCTGGGCTACGACTTCGCCTACCTGCCCGAACTGCAGCCGGAAGTCCACGACGTGCCGCTGGACGCGATCCTGTCCGACACAGGCGTGATGTGGCCCATCAAGGGCTAAGGGTGTTCCGCTGAGGCGTGCACCTCGCTGATGCGCTTCTCGCGCCGCACCAGGTAGAGACCGCTGCCGACGATGATGGCGGCGCCGAACCAGGTGTGGGCCTCGGGCAGGGTCTGCCAGATCAGCCAGTCCAGCCCTACGCCCCAGGCCAGCGCGGTGTATTCAAACGGTGCCACGGCGCTGGCCTGGCCGCTGCGGAAGGCTTCGTTGATGGTGAGCTGGCCCAGAAAACCGGTGATGGCCAGCGCCAGCAGCAGCGCGGCATGGTCCATCGACACCGGCTTCCAGTTCGACCAGGCCAGCAGGCCGCCGCCGACGCTCATGAAGATCATCATGGTCAGGATCAGCGATTCGGTGCTGTCGGTGCGGCTGAGCAGGCGCCCCGCCACCGCGGCCACGGCGTAGCAGAAGGCCGCGGTCATCACGGCCAGGCCGCCGGTGGTGGCGAAACCGGCCTGCAGGTCGCCGCCGCTGGGACGGATGGCCACCAGCACGCCGACGAAGCCCACGCCGATGGCCCACCAGTGCGCCCGGGGCACCCGTTCCTTGAGCACGGGCACCGACAGCGCGGTGATCAGCAGCGGGGCGATGAAGAAGATGGTGTAGGTGGCCGACAGCGGCAGTTCGCTCACGCCACGCGTGAACAGCGCGAGCATGGTGATGCCCAGGCAACCGCGCAGGATGTGCAGCGACCAGCGCAGCTTGCGCAGCCGTCCCCAGCCGCGGCGCCACTGGATCCAGGCCAGCACCAGCGGCAGCGCGGTCAGGCCGCGCAGACAGGCCATCTGCAGCGGCGGGTAGTGCGCCGAGAGGGTCTTGAGCACCGCGTCCATGAGCGAAAAGAACATCACCGCCAGCATCATGTTGACGATGCTGCGGAGATTGCCTTGGGCGTGCTGGGCGGCGGAAGTCATGGGCAAAGAAGCAAAGCGGCGCAGTGTGCCCGAGCCGCGGATCCGGGCGGGCACCACTGGGGATCAGTCGATGTGGTCCACCGTGTCCGGGTCGGGCAGGTCGCCGATGGCCTGCCGTGTTCTTTCGGCTTCCCTGAGCAGCCAGTCGCAGAAGGCCTTGACCTCCGGCCGCGTCTTGCTGCGCGGCGCCAGCACCAGCCAGTAGACCAGGGGCGAGTCCAGCCGCATGGCCGGCAGCGGCTCGACCAGGTCGCCGCTGGCCAGGCTCTCGGCCACCAGGGGCATGCGCGCCAGCGCCACGCCCTGGCCGGTGAGGGCGGCCTGCACGATCTGGCTGGCGTAGTTGAAGTACAGCCAGCGCTGCGGGCTCAGGCGCGCCTTGCTGCGCGCGCGGGCGATGCCCGTGGGGGTGGGGGCGTAGTGGTCCAGCCAGCGCTGCCAGGTGAGGTATTCGAGGTGGCGGGTGCGGTGCGCGTCGCCGGCCTCGATCAGCGTGACCTTGGCCAGGTCGTCCAGCGTGGCGATGCGGTGTTCGCGCAGCAGCCAGGGGCTGGCCACCGGCGTGAGCTGTTCGCCGAACAGCCGCACGGCGCCGGCAGCGATGGCTTCAGGCACCGCGTAGCGCAGCGCCAGGTCGACGTCCGCGGTGGCCAGGTCGACCGCGGCGTCCGTGGCGTCGATGCGGATGTCGATGTCCGGGTGTTCGCGCTGGAAGGCTTCGAGGCGCGGAATCAGCCACATCGAAGCGAACGACGCCCAGGTGGTGATGGCCACGCTGCGGCGCCCGGCGCTTTGCCGGATCTGCCGCACGGCCGCATCAATCCGCTCCAGCGCGGAGCCCGCCGCGCGCAGCAGGATGGTGCCGGCGCCGGTCAGCTCCACCGAGCGCGTGTGGCGCAGGAACAGGGCCGAACCGACTTCGTCCTCCAGCGACTGGATCTGCCGGCTGACCGCGCTCTGTGTGAGGGAAAGTTCCTCGGCGGCGGCGCGGAAATTGAGGTGTCGGGCCACCGCCTCGAAGGCGCGCAGGTGGCCCGCAGAGATCGGCCGGGTGCGTGGATGGCTGGGGGTGAGGGCCTGGGACATGGGCGGACGGTGTGGTCTGGATTGATGCGGTGGACGAATCAATAGCTTAGCCCCATTTCATTGGACGTGCGGCGCCGCAACACGGAAGATGACCCCCATGCTGTCGTCACTGGAGTCCATCATGTACTCATCCGCTGCTTCCTCATCCGTGTCCTCGTTCCGCCCGGCGGGCGCCTGGCGCCTGCACCCCGGCCATGCCATGAGCCTGCGCCCGAAGGAAACCTCGGTGCTGCGCATCCACCGCGGCCCGGTGTGGGTGACCCTGGGTGAACCGGGCGCCCTGTCGCCGCAGGCCTCGGGCGACCGCTTCCTGAAGGACGGCGAATCGATGGTGGTGCCCGCCGGCGCCCGGCTGGTGATGGAGCCGCTGTCGCGGCGCGAGTCGGACGGGCCGGTCTGCTTCGACTGGTCGGGTGCCCCGCCGGTGCAGGACAGCCGCTTCGGCCGCGAGGTGCGGGCGCCGCTGCGCGAGGCGGCGGCCGCCTTCGGTCAGGCGGCCTGGGCCCTGGTCCGGGTGGCGCGCGGCCTGCTGGGCTACAGCGAATTCCTGGTGGCCGGCCGCGGTCGCGTGTTGTCGCCGCTGGAGTGCCTGCGCTGACAGACCTCGCGCGCCGGGGAAGCGCTCAGGAGCGCTTCGCCCGGCGACGGGACGCCGGCTGACGTGCCGCGACCGCCGCCTGCAGCGCCAGCCGCGCCCAGGGCGCCATCAGGGCCGGCGATTCGAGAGCCTCTTCGGGTGGCGTGTGGTAGTGCAGACTCAGGGTCTTGCCCCGGGCCTCGTACTCGAACGCCCGGGCGCCCTCGGCCAGGAAGCGGGGTGCGGTCTCGGCGTTGGTCTTGAGGAACAGCGTGTCCCAGGCAATGATCGCCACGTTCATGCCGTCCACCGCCAGCCCGTAGCCGCCGAACATCCGCGTCGCCTTGACCGGGCCCAGGCCCGACAGCAGCTCGCAGGCGTGGAGCACAAACGGGTCGGTGATGGGTTTCGTGGCCATGTGCGCATCGTAGACAAGCGCGCGGAGGTGGACAATCTCCCCATGGCCCGACCGAAATCCGCCTCCCACGATCTCAAGCGCGAGGAAATCCTCGATGTGTCCGCCCAATGCTTCGCCCGCCAGAGCTTCCCTGCCGCGAGCATGAACGACATCGCCACCGCCTGTGGCACCAGCAAGGCGCGGCTCTACCACTACTACGAGAGCAAGGAAGCGATCCTGTTCGACCTGCTGGACCGCTACACCCAGCGCCTGCTGGCGCTGATCGGCGAGGCCGAGGCCCATGCCCAGCGCCAGAACCTCAGCGAACGCGAGGCCCTGCATGCGCTGGTGCGATCCTTTCTCTCCGAATACGAAAGCTCGGCCACCCGCCATGTGGCTCTGGTGTCCGACACCAAGTTCCTCGGCGACACGCAGCGCGAGCTGATCCTCAACCGCCAGCGCGACGTGGTGGCGGCCTTCACCCGGTTCATCCGGCGCGCCTACCCGGAGCGGATGACGCCGGCCAACCAGACCGCGCTGACCATGATGCTGTTCGGCATGATCAACTGGACCTTCACCTGGCTGCGCCCGGGCGGGCCGATGAGTTACGCCGCCTTCGCCGACGAGGTGGTGGCCGTGCTGGAACAGGGGCTCGGGGGCTGACCCCGGCGCGGCACGGGGTTATTGATTTACCCATCCGTAATTCATTTCGATTAGGTAAAATTCTCTGGTTCGCGCCCCGGCGCCCGATGCCGACCATTCCCACAGGAGACCACCCCATGAGCAAAGCCTTCGCCTCACAGGCCGATCTGCAGGACAAGAAGACCACCTTTGAACAGCTGAGCCCGCACTGCTGGGCCTACACCGCCGAGGGCGATCCGAACTCCGGTGTGATCATCGGCGACGACTTCATCATGGTCAGCGACGCCACCGCCACCCCGGCCATGGCGCAGGATCTGATCCGCCAGATCCGCACCGTTTCCGACAAGCCGATCAAGTACGTGCTGCTGACGCACTACCACGCGGTGCGCGTGCTCGGCGCCAGCGCCTACTTCGCCGAAGGTGCGACCGAGATCATCGCCAGCCAGGGCACGCTGGAGCTGATCCAGGAGCGCGGCGCGCAGGACATGAAGAGCGAGATGGAGCGTTTCCCGCGCCTGTTCCGCGGCGCCGACTCGGTGCCGGGCCTGACCTGGCCGAGCATGGTGATCGGCGGCGGAGACCCGACCAAGGGCGAGAAGCCGGGCAAGCTGTCGATCAACCTCGGCGGTGTGGTGGTGCAGATCTGGAGCCCTGGCCACGGCCACACGCGCGGCGACACCATCGCCTGGGTGGAAGAAGAGAAGGTGCTGTTCAGCGGCGACCTGGTCGAGTACGAGGCCGGCGTCTACACCGGCGATGCCCAGCTGGAAGAGTGGCCCGCCACGCTGGAGGCCCTGCGTGCGCTCAACGCCGAGTTCATCGTGCCCGGCCGCGGCGAGGCCATGAAGGGCAACGCCAACGTGAACAAGGCGCTGGACTACACGAAGCGCTGGGTGACCACGCTGTTCCTGGCTGGCCAGGAGGCGGTGGCCGCCAAGATGGACCTCAAGGCCGCGATGGCCCACACCCGCAAGAGCATGGACCCGGTGTTCGGCCACGTGTTCATCTACGAACACTGCCTGCCTTTCGACGTCAGCCGTGCCTACGACGAGGCCAGCGGCATCAAGAACCCGCGCATCTGGACGGCCGAGCGCGACATGGAGATGTGGCAGTCGCTGCAGGCCTGATGCCTCGCTGGCGATGAAAAAAGCCGCTGTGGACACAGCGGCTTTTTTTTGTGGCGTGCGCCCGGGTCTATTGCGTTGTCGTGGTGGTGGTCGAAGTGGTCGTCTCGGTGTCTTCGGTGTCGCTGCCGGTGTCCTCGATCACCAGTGCCTCCTTGACGTCCAGCCGTTCCTCTATCGAGGCCTCGCGGCCGGCGCTGTCGGTGACGGTGAGCTTGACGGTGTAGGTGCCCGCCTTGTCGTAGGTGTGGGTCACCGTCTCGCCCTTGGCGGTGCTGCCGTCGCCGAAGCTCCAGGACCAGCCCACCGCCACGTTGCCCTCGGGCATGTTGGAGACCACCGATCCGGAGGCGTCGAAGGTCAGCTCGGTACCGGCCCGCGCGGTGCTGGGGGTGACCTCGAAAATCGGCACCGGCAGGCAGCCGGTGAGCGCCAGCGCCGCGAAGCTGGCCAGCAGGAATTTCGAGAAGGTCAGGTTTCTGAACGTGGTCATGGGGGGCTCCCGGATCGTCGGTCAACGATGGTAATCCCATTCGGGGGCGGGGTGCTACCAGACAAGGGCCGACAATCGTGTATCGATCTGTAGCCTCTCATGTCACTTGTGCTGTCTTCCTTTTTCTCGTCGCCCTCGGAGTGGGGGGTGGTGCTGGTGTTCGCCACCGTTTACCTCGGCATGTTTCTCGGCGGCCTGCCGCGCCTGAAGCTGGACCGGTCCGGCGTGGCGCTGCTGGGCGCGATCGCCGTGATCGCGATTTCCGGCATCCCGGTGGAGGACGCGGCCCGGTCGGTGGACCTGCCCACGATCGTGTTGCTGTTCGCGTTCATGGTGGTGTCGGCCCAGATGCGGCTGGGCGGCTTCTACACCGAGGTCACGCGCCGGGTGGGCGGCCTTCCGCTCTCGCGGGCCGGTCTGCTGGCCGCGCTGATCGTGGTCTCCGGCGGGCTCTCGGCCGTGTTTTCCAACGACATCGTCTGCCTGGCCATGACGCCGGTGGTCGCGCGCCTCTGCCTGCAGCGTGGGCTCAATCCGGTGCCGTTCCTGATCGGCCTGGCCTGCGCCGCCAACATCGGGTCGGCCGCCACCCTGATCGGCAACCCGCAGAACATGCTGATCGGTTCGGTGCTGCGCCTGCCGTTCGACGGCTACATGCGGCACGCCCTGCTGCCGGTGGCCGTCAGCCTGACGCTGCTCTGGGCCTGGCTGGCCTATGGTCCGGGTGCCCGCGTAGGGGCAGCCGCGGTGGCGCCGGTGGCCGGTGGCACCGTGCGCGTCGAAGACGAACCGCCGTTTGACCGCTGGCAGACGGCCAAAGGTCTGGCGGTGGCGCTGGTGCTGATGGGGGTGTTCCTGTTCACCGGCTGGCACCGGGACGTGGCCGCGCTGGTGGGCGCGGGCGTGCTGCTGCTCAGCCGCCGCTTCCATTCGGCGGACGTGATGGGCTCGGTCGACTGGCAGCTGCTGCTGCTGTTCATCGGGTTGTTCATCGTCAACCACGCGTTCGAGCAAACCGGGCTGGCGGCCCAGGCGGTCGCCTGGCTGGCCACCCAGGGCGTGCACCTGACCGACCCCGGCCCCCTGCTGGTGCTGGGCACGCTGCTGTCCAACCTGGTGTCCAACGTGCCGGCGGTGATGCTGCTGTTGCCGCACCTGGGGGCCGATCCCCAGCAGGCCGGCGCCCAGCTGGCGCTGGTGAGCACGTTCGCGGGCAATCTGCTGCTGGTGGGCTCGATCGCCAACCTGATCGTGGCCGACCTCGCGGCCCGGGAGGGCATCGTGCTGGACTGGAAGCGGCACGTCGTCACCGGTCTGCCCGTGACCCTGATGTCGCTGGCGGTGGTCTGGCTGCTGGCCTGAGGTTCAGTGAGACACAGTGAGCGAGCGCAGATCGAGTGCGTAGTCCTTGAGCACGCGCACCGCGTGCTGCCGCTGTTCGGCCGTCGTGCTGTTGTGCACGGCGGCAAACTGCTCGCAGGCGTTGCGCACCAAGGTGTCGCTGTAGGCCGCGAAGCCGGGCAGGGGCGACTGCATCACGCGGTCGTGCCAGCGGCGCAGCGCCGTGGTGGCGGTGGCCAGGGTGACACCCCGCTCGGCCTGCAACTCGCGCAAGGTGCGGATCAGGTCGGTCTGGCGGCGCAGGCGCTCGGCGTTCACCCGCTGCGCGTCGAAGGGTGAGCTGCGGATGCGCTCGCGCAGCAGGGCCAGTTGGCTTCTGCTCAATTCGCCGTACAGCGGCTCGTAGCGGTCCAGGGCGCGCTCCATCAGGTTGTCCACCCGCTCTTCGTCGCTCACGCGGATGTACTTCTGCTCAAACTCCCGGTTGTTCTTGTCGTACTTCTTCTGCAGATGCTGCAACTGGGCCGGGGACAGGGTGAGGGCCAGCCGTGCCATCGGCTCCAGGCTGCGGTCAATCATGCGCAGATAGGCGCCACGCAGGGCATCGAACTGGTTGCAGGCGAGGTCGGCGCTGCTCTCGGTCTGCGCCATCTGCTGCCACTGTTGCAGGCGCTGGATGTAACCCGGCAGTTCCGTGCTGCGGTGCCAGGCGAAGAAGGCGTCGATGTCGCGCCGCACCTGGCCCGTCTGTGCCTCGTTCAGGTCGGCGTAACCGTCGATCCACCAGTAGCTCAGGCTGGGGGCCTGGTTGTAGGCCAGGCGCAGCGCGCTGCAGCTCACGAGGACGAGTGAGAGCAGGCCCAGCACCAGGGCGCGCGCGATAATCCGCGGCATTGAAAAGGTGCCCTTGGCGGCCTCAGGAAAGGTGTACATGTCGTTCCCTGTGGATGTGGTGGTGATGGCGGCCGGCAAAGGCACGCGCATGAAGAGCAGCAGGCCCAAAGTGTTGCACCGTCTCGGCGGTCGTGCACTGGCCCAGCATGTGATCGACACGGCGGCCCGGGTATCTGCGCGCTCCGTGGTGGTCATCACCGGCCACGGCGCCGAACAGGTGGAGGCCGGCCTGGTCGCACCGGCATTGGAGTCGGGTGAGGCGCTGAAGTTGCAGTTCGTGCGCCAGGAACCGCAACTGGGCACCGGCCACGCGGTGCAGCAGGCGGTGCCGGTGCTGCCCGACGACGGTGTGACCCTGGTGCTCTCGGGCGACGTGCCGCTGACCCGGCCCGAGACCCTGCAGGCGCTGCTGGACCTGTGCGGCGGCCGGCAGCTGGCGCTGCTGACGCTGGACATGCCCGACCCCACGGGGTACGGCCGCATCGTGCGCGCGGCCGACGGCTCGGTGGCCGCGATCGTCGAGCACAAGGACGCCAGCGACGCTCAGCGCGCGATCACCGAGATCTACAGCGGCATCATGGCCGTGCCCACGCGGCTGCTGCGCGGCTGGCTGGCCCGGCTGGACAACCAGAACGCCCAGAGCGAGTACTACCTGACCGACGTGGTGAAGTTCGCTGTGGCCGACGGGTTGCCGGTGCAGGCCCACCGCATCACGGACGCGCTGCAGGTGGCCGGCGTGAACAGTCCGGCGCAACTGGCCGAACTGGAGCGGGCATACCAGAGGCGCGTGGCCGAAGCGCTGATGGAACAGGGCGTGCGGCTGGCCGACCCGGCGCGGCTGGACGTGCGAGGCACGCTGGTCTGCGGGCAGGACGTGGAAATCGACGTCAACTGCGTATTCGAGGGCCGCGTGGAGCTGGGGGCCGGCGTGCACATCGGCGCGAACTGCGTGATCGCCAACGCGGTGATCCGCGCCGGTGCGGTGATCCACCCGTTCACCCACATCGAAGGCGAGAAGGCCGGGGTGTCGGTCGGCGAAGGCGCGCTGATCGGGCCCTTCGCCCGCCTGCGCCCCGGGGCCACGCTGGGGCGCGAGGTCCACATTGGCAACTTCGTCGAGGTCAAGAACTCGACCCTGGCCGACGGCGCCAAGGCCAATCACCTGGCCTACCTGGGCGACGCGAGCGTGGGCGAGCGGGTGAATTACGGGGCCGGCAGCATCACCGCCAACTACGACGGCGCCAACAAGCACCGCACGGTGATCGAGGCCGACGTGCACGTGGGCAGCAACTGCGTGCTGGTGGCGCCGGTCACCATCGGTGCGGGAGGAACGGTGGGGGGCGGCTCGACCATCACCCGGGACACGCCGCCGGGTGCGCTGAGTGTGGCGCGCGGGCGCCAGACGGTGATTCCCAACTGGCAGCGGCCTGCCAAGAAAAAAGGCTGACGAAAAGGGCCGCCCCCTCGCTGGCGCGATCAGGCGCGGCGGCGCACCGCCTCGATCTGCCGCTCGTGTTCGGTCTTTCGGTCGGGCCGCGCGCCGCCCAGTTCCATCAGCCCGCTCAGGCCCATTACCTCGGACTCCTTGAAGCCGGTGCTGGGATAGACCAGGGTGTCGAACTCCGAAAACTTCGATTCCAGCTGCTGGCGGACGCTTTCGCCGCTGCTTTCCCCTTCCTGGGCCTTGGGCCGGGGCAGGGCGGCCAGATCGAGTTGGCGGCGGAAGTCGTTGGGCGAAGGCATGCGGTGGATGCTGTTCTTGAGGAACAGGAAGCGCACGCCGGCGGTCTTGAGGATGCGGTTCTTGATCTTGACCTGGTGGGCCTTGGCCTTGGCGTCGCTGAGGTGGTACTGCTCGACGTCGAACGCGAACACCGCACGGCCGTCGGCGTCGCAGACCACAAAATCGACCTTCTGGGTCTTCAGCCGTTCCTTGGCTCGCTGGATGTCGGCCGAGCGCCGCACCGACAGCATGCTCTGAAGAGGGACATTGGGCAGCACCACCTGGTCCGGGAAGGTGTCGCGCAAGTAGTCCAGCATGGCCACCTGTTCAGGCGTCAGGATGCGCTCCGGGGTGTAACGGTCCTCGCGCCCCGAGACCTTGCGGAAATAACGGCGATAGACCCAGACGCCAACCGCTACCAAGGCGATGGCGACCATGAACGCGATCCACAGGGGAAACATGCAACCTCCTGACTGTTGGCAAACGGCAACTTTTTGGTCCGGAGATTCTAGGAGTGGTGTTACGCCGCCCGCATGCAAATAACCCCTTGTTACTAATCCGGCGGGATCGATGAGGGGGAGCCCGGCAGCGGGATTCTGGGGTCGAACTTGGCCCGTTTCACGCTGAAAAAAGCCTTGACGTTGCGCACATTGGCGCTGGACGTGAACAGCCGTTGCGCCAGGGCAAGGTAGGCCGGCATGTCCCGTGTGTGCACCACCAGCATGAAGTCGGGCCCCGGGCTGACGCGGTAGCACTGCTGCACCGCGGTGTCGGGCAGGGCGTGGGCCTCGAAGGCGTCCAGGTGTTCCGCCCCCTGGCGCTCCAGCGTGACCTCCACCAGCGTGGTGAGGCCGTGACCGATCAGCGGGGCCAGCCGGTCCGGTTGCAGCAGCGCCACTTCGCGTTCGATCACGCCACTCTCGCGCAGGCGCTTGATGCGCCGCAGACTGGTGGGGGGCGAGACGTGGGCCAGGGCGGCCAGAGCCTGGTTGTGCCGGCTGGCGTCCGTCTGCAGCAGGTCCAGCAGCCTCAGGTCGGTGGCATCAAGGAACTCAGATTCCATAAATGTTGTTTCAATGGAATAAACACAAAAAAGCTGCAAGCGTGGAAATATTCAAACACAGAAGCGGTTTCATGTGAATGCCTATTTCTTTGTGCCATGCCTAACATTCGCTCCGAACCAACCAAAGGAGTGAACCGATATGTGCGGCATCGTGGCAGGGGTTTCAGGGCGTGACGTGGTGCCCGTTCTGGTCCAGGGTCTGCAGCGGCTGGAGTACCGCGGCTACGACTCCTGTGGCGTGGCGGTGCATGTGGATGGGCTGCGCCGGGCGCGCAGCACGGCCCGCGTGGCCGAACTGGCCGAGCAGGTGGGGGCCGAGCAGATCGCCAGCGGCACCGGCATCGCCCACACCCGCTGGGCCACGCACGGCGCGCCGGCGGTGCACAACGCCCATCCGCACTTCAGCCATGGACCGACCCACACCTCGGCCAGCGGTGCGGCCGGCCGGGTGGCGCTGGTGCACAACGGCATCATCGAGAACCACGACGAGCTGCGCGCCGTGCTGCAGGCCAAGGGCTATGTGTTCGAGAGCCAGACCGACACCGAGGTCATCGCGCACCTGATCGATTCGCTTTATGAGGGGGATGTGTTTGCGGCGCTGCAGGCGGCGGTGGCGCAGCTGCACGGCGCGTACGCGCTGGCGGTGTTCCACAAGGACGAGCCGCACCGCGTGGTCGGCGCGCGCGCCGGTTCACCCCTGATCCTGGGCGTCGGCGAAGGCGGCCAGGAGCATTTCCTGGCCAGCGACGCCATGGCCCTGGCCGGGGTGACCGACCAGATCGTCTATCTGGAAGAGGGCGACCTGGTGGACCTGCAGCTGGGGCGCTACTGGGTGACCGATGCCCAGGGCCGCAGCTTCGACGCGGCGCAGCGCCCGGTGAAGACCGTCCGTGCGCACAGCGGGGCTGCCGAGCTGGGCCCCTACCGCCACTACATGCAGAAGGAGATCTTCGAGCAGCCGCGCGCCATCGGCGACACGCTCGAAGGGGTCGGTGGCGTCACGCCCGAGCTGTTCGGCGATGGTGCCTACGGGGTGTTCAAACAGATCGACCGCGTGCTGATCCTGGCCTGCGGCACCAGCTACTACAGCGGCTGCGCGGCCAAGTACTGGCTGGAGGAGATCGCGCAGATCCCCGCCCAGGTCGAGGTGGCCAGCGAGTACCGCTACCGCACCAGCGTTCCGGACCCGAGGACACTGGTGGTCACCATCAGCCAGAGCGGCGAGACCGCCGACACCCTGGCCGCGCTGCGCCACGCGCAGAGCCTGGGCATGGCGCACACCCTGACCATCTGCAACGTCGCCACCAGCGCCATGGTGCGCGAGTGCAAGCTGGCCTACATCACGCGGGCCGGCGTGGAGATCGGCGTGGCCTCGACGAAGGCCTTCACCACCCAGCTGGCCGGCCTGTTCCTCCTGACCCTGGCCCTGGCCCAGGTGCGAGGGCGCCTGTCCGACGAGCAGGAGGCGGCGCATCTCAAGGCCATGCGCCACCTGCCGGTGGCCCTGCAGGCGGTGCTGGCGCTGGAGCCCCAGGTCATCAGCTGGGCCGAGGACTTCGCGCGCATGGACAACGCGTTGTTCCTGGGCCGCGGCCTTCACTACCCGATCGCGCTCGAGGGAGCGCTCAAGCTCAAGGAAATCAGCTACATCCACGCCGAGGCCTACCCGGCCGGCGAACTCAAGCACGGCCCGCTGGCCTTGGTGACCAGCGCCATGCCCGTGGTCACCGTGGCGCCCAACGACGCGCTGCTGGAAAAGCTCAAGAGCAACATGCAGGAAGTGCGCGCCCGCGGTGGCGTGCTCTACGTGCTGGCCGACGCCGACACACGCATCGGCAGCGGCGAGGGCATCCACGTCATCCGCATGCCCGAGCACTACGGCGCCCTCTCGCCCATCCTGCATGTGGTGCCGCTGCAACTGCTGGCCTACCACACGGCGCTGGCGCGGGGAACCGACGTCGACAAACCCCGTAACCTGGCCAAGAGCGTGACGGTGGAGTGAGGCTTTCCTGAGGGGTCCGACGGATTTCGTGCGACACCCTTGGTTCCGGCTTGTGAGCTTCGGTGACAGAATGTTCCACACCAGAAGCCAGCGGCCGATTGCATGCCACAGCAACCACAGACAGGTTCAGAAAAACAACCCGGGAGGACCCTGAACCGCAGGGGCCTGCTGTGTGGTCTGGCCGTCGGCATGGGGGCACTGGCCGCCTGCCAGCCCCTGCCCCTGGCGCCGTTGAAGCTGGGCCTGAACCCCTGGGTTGGTTACGACCCTCTGGTGCTGGCGCGCGACCGGGAGCTGCTGGACCCTGCGCAGGTCAAGGTGGTGGAGCTGGCCTCCAGCTCGGAAACCCTGCGCCATCTGCGCAACGGCCTGCTCGACGCCGCCGCCCTGACCCTGGACGAGACCCTGCGCCTGGCCGACGACGGGGTCGATGTGCGCATCGTGCTCCTGCTGTCCACCTCCGCTGGCGCCGATGTGGTGATGGCGCGCCCCGACATCACCGCCCCCGCGGCCCTGCGCGGCCGCTCGATCGCCGTCGAGCGGACCACGGTGGGCGCCCTGATGCTGCAGCGCCTGCTGCAGGCCGGCGGCCTGCAGCCGCACGAAGTGCACGTCCGCAACCTGGAGGCCTCGCAGCACCTGGCGGCGCTGCGCAACGGGCTGGTGGAGGCGGCCGTGAGCTACGAGCCCCTGGCCGGCGCCCTGAAGGCCGAGGGTCTGCGGCCGGTGTTCGACAGCCGGCAGATGCCGGGGGACATCGTGGACGTGCTGGTGGTCCGGGCAGAGGTGCTGGATCGGCGCCGGCCGCAGGTCGAGGCCGCCGTGCTCGGCTGGCGCCGCGGGCTCAGTGTGCTGGAGAGCCATCCACAGGCGAGCGCCGAACTGCTGGCGGCGGGGTCCGATCTCTCGCCCGGGGATTACCTGAGCACCCTGAAGGGGCTGAAGTTCTACGGCGAGCAGGAGGGCCAGGCGCTCATGTCGGGGCAGCCGCGTGCGCTGGGTCAGCAGTCGCAAAGCCTGGCGGTCACCCTCGGCTTCATGGGCCTGATCAGGACGTCCCCGGACTGGGAGCGGTTGCTCGACGAGCACTGGGTCGAGCGCCTGCGCACCCTGGAAGGCGCGCAGCCGTGATGCGGGCGCTGCGCCACGGTCTGCTGGGCATGTCCGGCCGCCGGCTGGTGCCCCTGCTCATCTTCCTGGTGGCCCTGCCGGCGATCGGCATCCGGTACCGGCAGCACATGGACCAGATGGTGGCCGAGGTGGAGACGATCGAAACCCAGCGGCTGCGCGACCGTCTGGGCATCGACCAGAGCCGCATCGATGTGCGCATGGGCATGTCCGACCCGATGACGCTGCGCCGCATCGTGAGCGCGCTGGGCCTGCACGATGGCCTGAACCAGGCCTATCTCGTCAGCCCCCAAAACGCGGTGCTGGCCTCGCTCTCGCGCGCCGACATCGGACGGACCCTGGACGAGGCGCTCACGCGGGTCCACGAGCGCGAGCGCCTGCGTGCGCTGTTCTCCGGTCCTGCGCGCACGGGGATCGACATCGTGGTGGTCCGGGAGGCCTCGCTGCTGACCGGCTGGGTGCCCCTGCTGGACGGGCACAGCCTGGGCGTGCTGGTGGACATCGCCGTTCCCCTCGCCCAGCGCCGGCAGCAGGCTCAGCTGGAACTGACCACCGAAGCGCTGGCGGCCCTCGGAGTGGCGGCGCTGCTGGCCCTGCTTCTGCATCTGATGTGGTTCCGGCGGGCACAGAAGCTGGTGACGGCCCTGGAACGCATGGGCGCGGGCGACCTCTCGGCACGCGCGGGGTTGACGGGGGAGGACGAGCTGGCACTGATCGGGCGCGCCACCGACCACATGGCCCGGCAGCTGCAGGCCGACCGGGCTGTGGCCCTGCACATGAGCGAACTGGTCAACCGCTCGCCGCTGGTGGTGATCGAGTGGCGCCGCGAGCGGGGCTGGCCTGTGCACTACGTCAACGACAACATCCGCCAGTGGGGCTACGACCCGCAGGCGCTGGTGAAACGTCGCGTGCCGTTCGCCTCGCTGCTGCACCCGGACGATGCCGGCTGGGTGGGGGCGGACGTGGACCGTTTTCTCGAACAGGGGCCAGACGAGTACCACCAGGAATACCGGATCCTGCGGGCCGACGGTTCCACAGCCTGGGTGCACGACCACACCCGCCATGAGCGCGACGAGCACGGCCAGGTGGTGCGCATCAGCGGCATCCTGCTGGACATCAGCGTGCAGAAGGAGGCACAGCGGGCCCAGCGGGAGCAGGCCGAGTTGCTGCGCATGTTCTACGAACTGCCTTTCCTGGGCATGGCGATCTCGTCCCCGGCCGACAAGCGCTGGCTGCAGGTCAACGACCAGCTGTGCGAGATCCTCGGGTATCCACGCGAGGAACTGCTGCGCAAGACCTGGGCCGAGATGACGCCGCCAGGCGACCTGGAGCGCAACGTGGCACTGTTCGACGAGCTGATCGCCGGCCAGCGCAACGGTTACCGCATGTCCAAACGCTTCGTGCGCAAGGACGGGCGCATGGTGCACACCGAGATCGACGTGCGCGCCGTGCGAGGGGAGGACGGGCATATCCGGCAGCTGTTTGCCACCATCCAGGACGTGACCGAACGCCAGCACTACGAGCAGGCGCTGCAGCAGATGCAGGACCAGATGCTCAAGGCGCAACGCATTGGCAACATGGGCAGCTGGACCATCGACCTGCGCAGCCGCCGCTTCATTGCTTCGCCGCAGGCGCTGGTGATCTACGGCACCGACCCCGGGCGTCCCGACATGGCGCTGGAGGAAGCCGACGCCCTGGTGGTGCCCGAGGACCGGGAGCTGGTGCGGGAGGCCGTCCGGCGCGGGGCCGTCACCGGAGAGCCGTGCGACCTCCGCTGCCGGGTCCTGAACCCGGAGCGCGGCGTGCGCTACCTGCATGTCAGGGCCGAGTTCGAGCGCGAAGACGGGCAGTTCGTGCGCTGCGTCGGCATGGTGGTGGACGAAACCGATCTGGTGGAGGCGCAGCGCGACCGGGACCGCCTGGTCTCGGTGCTGGAAGCCACCCCGGACATTGTGAGCATGGCCGACCCGGAGGGGCAGGTGTTCTATTTCAACCGCGCCGGCTACGAGGTGCTGGGGTTGTCCCAGGATGCGCCGCTGGCCGATGCGATTGGCCGCGTACACCCCGAATGGGCGGAACGGCTGGTCAGGGAGGAAGGCATCCCGGTGGCGATCGCGCAGGGCCGCTGGCTGGGGGAGACGGCGGTGATCGGCGCGGACGGCCGCGAGATCCCGATGTCGCAGATGATCCTCTCGCATTGGGGGCCCGACGGCCAGCTGATGTACCTGTCGACCATCCTGCGCGACATCTCCGAGCGCAAGGAGGCCGAGGCGGCGCTGCGCGAACAGGGCCGGGTGCTGGCGGAGGCGCAGGAACTCTCCCGCATGGGCAACTGGCGCATCGACCTGCCGTCGCGGCAGGTGTCCTGGTCGCGGGGCCTGTTTCCGCTGCTGGGGTTCGATCTCGACGCCCACGAGGCTTCGATGGTGAACTTCATGGCCAGCATGCACCCGGACGACCGCCGGCGCATGGAGCGCACCATGCAGGAGCACCTCGCTGGCAAGGATGGCGACACGCGTGTGGTCGAACACCGTGTGGTGACGCCGGCCGGGATCCGGTACCTGGAGACACGGGCGCGCCTGTCCTGCGACGGTCAGGGGATACCGATGCGCCTGTTCGGCACCACGATGGATGTCACCGAGCGGGTGCTGGCTTCGCAGGTGGTGACCGACCTCAAGGACATGCTGGAGCAGGCCGAAACGGTGTCGCTGCTGGGCAGCTGGGCCGGCGACGTGGAAACGCAGCGGCTCAATGTCTCTGCACAGCTGTTCCGCAACCTGGGGCTGGAGCCGGCCGACCGGCCGCCGACGGACGGGCAGTACCTGGACCGCATCCACCCCGACGACCGTCCCATGGTGGTGGCCGACATGCAGACCATCCGGGCCGGCGGCCCGCCCGAGGACTTCGTGTTCCGCACCAACCCGGCCCATGGCCCGGTGCGCTGGATGCGCCGGACCGCGCGCCGCATCGACCGGACGGCCGAAGGCCTGAAGCCGCGGTACATCGGCACCTTGCTGGACATCACCGAGTCGGTGCACGCAGAAGAACGGCTGAGGCACATCAACCAGGCGCTGGAGCTGCGCGTGGCCGAGCGCACTGCGCAATTGAGCCAGGCCAACCAGGAACTGGAGGCGTTCTCCTACACCGTGTCGCACGACCTCAAGGCGCCGCTGCGGGGCATCGACGGCTACAGCCAGCTCCTCGTCGAGGAGTACGGCGACCAGCTTGACGAAGAGGGCCGGCACTTCGTGCGCCGCATCCGCCACGGGGTGCAGCAGATGGGCGAGCTGATCTCCGATCTGCTGGAGTACTCGCGCATGGAGCGGCGCGACATGGCGGCGGCGCCGGTGGCCATCCGTCCGCTGGTCGAATCGGTCCTGGAGGGCTTCCAGTCCGACATCGAGCGCCAGGGTGCGCAGGTGCGCACCGGGCTGGACGACTTCACGCTCGCGCTGGACCGGGAAGGCATTTCGGTGGTGCTGCGCAACCTGATCGGCAACGCGCTGAAGTTCAGCCGGGACAGCCACCCGCCCGAGGTGGAGATCGGCAGCCGCCTGGACAACGGACGGCGTGTCCTCTGGGTGCGTGACAACGGGGTGGGTTTTGACATGAAATACCACGACCGCATGTTCGGCATCTTCCAGCGCCTGCACCGGGCGGAGGAATTTCCGGGCACCGGCGTCGGCCTGGCGCTGGTGGCCAAGGCCGTGCAGCGCATGGGCGGCCGCGTCTGGGCCGAGAGCACACCGGGCGCCGGCGCCACCTTCTATCTGGAGTTCCCGCAATGAACACAGCCCTGCAGCCGCCCCCGATCCTGCTGGTCGAGGACAACCCGATGGACCTGGACCTGACCCTGCGCGCGTTCACCAAGAAGCGGCTCACCAACCACGTGCAGGTGGCGCGCGACGGCGAGGAGGCCCTGGCCTTCATGGCGCGCTGGGAGGCGGGGGAGCCGGCGCCGGCGGTGATCCTGCTGGACATCAACCTGCCCAAGATCAATGGGCTGGAGGTGCTGCGCCAGCTCAAGGCGCACGAGCGCTTCCGCCGCATCCCGGTGGTGATCCTCACGTCCTCGCGCGAGGACCGCGACCTCACGGCCGCCTACGACCTGGGCGTGAACTCCTACATCGAGAAGCCGGTGAGCTTCAGCAAGTTCATGGAAGTGGCCGAGCAGATCGAGTTGTACTGGTGCGTGATCAACGAGCGGCCCGGCGGGGCCTGATCAGAGGTCCAGCACCAGGCGCGCGCTGCTGGCGCGCGAGCAGCAGGGCAGGAACTGGTTGTTCGCCGCCCGCTCCTCGGGCGTGAGGTACTGGTCGCGGTGGTCGGGCACGCCGCTTTTCACACCGGTCAGGCAGGTGCCACAGACGCCCTGTTCACACGACATCGGAATGTCCAGGCCGGCCGCCAGCAGGGCGGCCAGCGCGGTCTGGTCGGCCGCCACGGGAATCACGCGGCCGCTGCTGGCCAGCTCCAGCTCGAAGCCGCCGTCGCCCGCCGTGCCTGTGGGCGCGGCCGCGAAGTATTCGCGGTGCAGGCGCGCCTCGTCCCAGCCCTGGGCGCGGCCTTCGGCCAGCACCGCCTCCATGAAGCCGGTGGGGCCGCAGACGTAGAGATGGCTGCCGGGCGGCGCGCTGCGCAGCGTGGCGGCCAGGTCCATCTTCTGCATCGCGGGACCGTCGTCGAAGTGGTGGTGCACCCGGTCCGCATAGGGCGCGCTCGCCAGCTGTGCCACGAAGGCCGTGCGCTCGCGCGAGCGCGTCGCGTGGTGCAGGGTGAACGCGGCCCCCTGCGCCGCCAGCTGCTCGGCCATCGCCAGCAGCGGCGTGATGCCGATGCCGCCGGCCAGCAGCAGGTGGTGCGGTGCCGACGGGTGCAGTTCGAACAGGTTGCGTGGTGCGCCGATGTCCAGCACCGTGCCCACCTGCAGCTGGTCGTGCACCGTGGCCGAGCCGCCGCGCGAGGCGGCGTCGCGCAGCACGGCGATGCGGTAGCGCTGCGTCTCGCCCGGCGCGTTGCACAGCGAGTACTGGCGCACCAGGCCGCCGGGCAGGTGCAGGTCGATGTGGGCGCCGGCGCTGAAGACGGGCAGGGCGCTGCCGTCGATGGTCACCAGGTCGAGGCTGCAGATGTCCAGCGCCTCGTCCTGACGGGCCGCCACGCGCACGCGCAGCAGGGCGGTCATGCCGCACCCTGTTCTGCGGCGATCACGCGCTCGATCACCTTGCGCGACTGCACGCCGCCGGTGTCGATGTTGAGCTTGAGCAGGGCGCGCTCGGGGAAGGCGCTGAGGTTCTTCTGCTGGCGTTCCAGCATGTCCAGGTCTTCCGAGAAGATCTTGCCCTGGCCCTCGCGGATCTGTGCGGTCAGCGCCTTGTCGCCCGGGTTGAACTTGCGCGCCATGCCCCAGAAGTAGTGCATCGAGGTGTTGGTCTCGGGCGTGATGAAGTCGATCACCTTGCTGTAGACCTTGTGCTCGGCCGGCGCGTCGTAGCCGCCGTGGCCCGCGTGGGCCACGCCCACCTCGATGATCACGTGGCTGGGCGGGGTGAAGCGGCAGATCTGCCAGCGGTCCACCGGCACGTCGTCGGCCAGGCCCTTGGCGCGCAGCGCGGCCTTCCAGAACGGTGGCGCGGGGATGTCGCTCATGAAGCGGCTGGTCACCACCTCGTCGCCGTTCACGGTGGTCTTGCAGGGCGTCTCGTCGATCTCCTTCTGGCCGATGCTGGTGCTGTGCACATAGGTCTCGTGCGTCAGGTCCATCAGGTTGTCGATCATCAGCCGGTAGTCGGCCTTGACGTGGTAGAGCCCGCCGCCGTAGGCCCACTCGGGGTTGTCGTGCCATTCCATGTGCGGAATCAGCGCCGGGTCGGCCTGGTCCTTGTCGCCGGGCCAGACCCAGACGAAGCCGTAGCGCTCTTCCACCGGGAAGGCGCGGATGGCCGGGAAGCCGCCGACGCGCTGGCCCGGCATGGCTACGGTCTTGCCGTCGCAGCCCATCTCCAGCCCGTGGTAGCCGCAGACCAGCTTGCCCTCGCACACGTAGCCCAGCGACAGCGGGGCGCCGCGGTGCGGGCAGAAGTCCTCCACCGCGGCCACCTTGCCCTCGTGGGCCCGGTAGAACACGATGGCCTGGTTGCAGATGGTGCGGCCCAGGGGTTTTTCGTCGATCTCGTCGGCCGTGCAGGCGACGTACCAGGTGTTGACGGGGAACATGCGGGTCTCCTTCGTGGGTGGGCTTTTCATTCAGTATGCTGAATGAAGCGCATTGTACGAACGGTGCGCAAGGAAAAAAAGACCCCGAAGGTCCGGGTTAACCCTGATCAGAAGGGCCGGCCGATTGTTCGTTCAGGTGCACGAACTTGCGCAGCAGGCGCAGGAACTCGTCCCGCTCGTCCGGCTCCAGCGGCTCCAGCAGGCGCGAGTACATGGGATGCACGCGCGGCAGCATGTCGGCCAGCACCGCCTCGCCGTCGGCGGTCAGGCGCAGGGCGCGCTGGCGCCGCGGCAGCAGCTCGCGCACGATCCAGCCCTTGGCGTCGAGCCGGGTGGCGATGTCGGCCGTGGTCGAGGTGTCCAGCGCCACGCGGTCGGCCAGGGTCACCTGGTCGATCCCGGGCTCGGCTTTCAGAGCGCGCAGCACGGCGTACTGCACCGGCGTGACCTGTCGGCCATGGGTGTCGTGAAAGGTCGACACCGCGAGCTGGTGCGCGCGGCGGATCAGGTGGCCGGGTTCGGCCTGCAGCGTCAGGTCGGTCGGAGGGTCCGTGTTCACGTGAGGCTCGGCGGCGGTGGGGAGCTGCGATCTTAAGCGCGCGCCCGGTGCCGGTACCGGTTGCTCAACAGGCACGCAGGCGCGCCAGGGTCGACTCGAAGTCGGGCGACTCGACGATGGACAGGATGGCCAGCGCGTACGAGGCCTGGGCGGCTTCCTGGCTGAACAGGCGGCTGAGGGTGCCGGGCGCGAGCAGGCGGTTGACGCGCGTGCCGGGCGCGGTGGCGCGGATGTCTTCGAGCACCTGGGCCAGGGGCAGTGGCGGCGTTCCTTTGGGAAAGCCCAGGGTCTCGACGAAGGTCGGGGGTTCGGTGGCGGCGGGCCGGGTCGTCTGCGCTGCGACCAGCCTCGGGTCTGGCTGCGGCAGGGCGCCGTAAGCGGACTCGGTGAACAGCTCGCGGGTCTGGGGGCACATGGCGGTGGAAAAGGCGGTCTGACGGATCTGGAGCGGTTGCAGCCGCCATCTTGCCCCCATCGCCGTGGCGGGCGACTGTCAGTCCTGACAGGTGGTGGGTCGCGTCTGCAGAGGTGCGAGACTTTCCTCACACGTTCGGAGGCCGTTGCAGCGCGGGGATTTGACATGGTCACCGCTCGCCTCGCATGGCATCATGGTCCGACGGTCCTGCAAGGGGCAGGGCCATTCGCTGGAGGTGAGCGCCATGATGAACATCCTGATTCCGGTCGATGGGTCCTCGCACGCACTGCTGGCGGTGCACCACGCGGTGCGGCTGGTGCATTCGGGGCTGCGGGCGCGCTTCCTGGTGGCGAATGTGCAGGAGAGTGCGACGCTGTACGAGATGGTGGTGGCGCACGATCCCGAGGTGCTGGAGAAGGTGAGCGAGGGCGCGGGCCTGGACCTGATGCGACCGGCGGTGGCGCTGCTGGAGGCGGCGGGGCAGAAAGTCGAGAAGGAGGTCGCCACGGGCGATCCGGCGCAGACGCTGATCGACATCGTCGAGCGCTTCGGCTGTCACGCGGTGATCATGACGGCCGGGACCGGCGGGGGTCTGCGGGCGGCCTTGCTGGGGTCGGTGACGCAGCACCTGGTGGACCACTCGCCGGTGCCGGTGACGGTGGTGCGGGAGCCGGTGGCGCCTTCCGAAGAAGACCTCTGACCAGTCTTTCTCCGGCGGCTGGGTGGCTGCTGTGGCTTTGTTGACTCCCCCTCTTTGCGCCCACGGCGCGGGGTGACCGGCTCCGCTCATGTCCCCCGGGTTTTGCTGCGCAAAACCCTCCTCCTTTACTTCGCTGCGCCAGTCACCCCGCGCCGTGGGCGCGCGCACCACTGTGGGCGAACCACCGGTGGTGCCCAGCTGCGCTTTGCCCGAAAGGGACTGGCATCCTGCAAAGCGAAGTAAAGGAGGAGACGGCCGCAGGCCGTCGGGGGACATGAGCGGCGCAGGGTGCCAGTCCCTTTCGGGCTTGCAGAAACGTCACCGGGAAACGCCCCGAGAACCGATTCAGCAGCCCATGCACAAATTACGTTTAGAGAAACGTGTTTACCAATAAGAAATTCTGGGCTACAGTACGCCCCGGACCAAAACCCGCAGGAGACAGACCTCGATGGGCACTTACACCTACCCCACCTTCCCCTACCGCGCCCCCGCCGACCTCATGGCTGGCGCACCGCAACGCAAACCTCTGGTGATCATCGGCGCCGGCCCGGTGGGCCTGGCTGCGGCCATCGACGCCCGCCTGCAGGGCCTGGACGTGCTGCTGTTCGACGAAGAAGACAGCGTCTCCTTCGGCTCGCGCGCCGTCTGTTACGCCAAGCGCGCGCTCGAAATCCTCGACCGCCTGGGCGTCGGCGACACCATCGTCGACAAGGGCGTGAGCTGGAACGTCGGCCGCACCTTCCTGCGCGAGGAAGAGGTCTACCGCTTCAACCTCGTGCCCGACGCCGGCCACAAGCGCCCGGGCATGATCAACCTGCAGCAATACCACCTCGAAGAGGCGCTGGTGCACCGCGCGACCGAGCTGGGCGCCGACCTGCGCTGGAAATACAAGGTGGTGGGCGTGATGCCGCTGGACGGCGGCGCCCGCGTCAGCGTCGAAACCCCGGACGGGAACTTCAACATCGACGCCGACTGGCTGATCGTGGCCGACGGCGCCCGTTCCAACGTGCGGCGCCAGCTCGGCCTGGACATCGAGGGCCATGTGTTCAAGGACCGCTTCCTGATCGCCGACGTGGTCATGAAGGCCGACTTCCCGGCCGAGCGCTGGTTCTGGTTCGACCCGCCGTTCCACCCCAACCAGAGCGTGCTGCTGCACAAGCAGAGCGACAACGTCTGGCGCATCGACTTCCAGCTCGGCTGGGACGCCGACCCGGAAGAAGAGAAGAAGCCCGAGAAGATCATTCCGCGTGTCAAGGCCATGCTGGGCGATGACCGCGAGTTCGAACTGGAATGGGCCAGCATCTACACCTTCCAGTGCCGCCGCATGAAGAACTTCCGCCACGGCCGCCTGCTGTTCGTGGGCGATGCGGCGCACCAGGTCTCGCCCTTTGGTGCGCGCGGCGCCAACTCCGGTTTCCAGGACACCGACGACCTGCTGTGGAAACTGGCGCTGGTGATCAAGGGCCAGGCGCCCGAGGCGCTGCTGGACAGCTACGACGCCGACCGCACGTATGCGGCCGACGAGAACATCCGCAACTCGACGCGTTCCACCGACTTCATCACGCCCAAGAGCGCGGTCAGCAAGCTGTTCCGCAACGCCGCGCTGGAGCTGGCGCGCACGCAGCCGTTCGCCCGCAAGCTGGTCAACTCCGGCCGCCTGTCGGTGCCGGCCTTCCTGGTGCACTCGGCGCTGAACACGCCCGACGCCGACACCTTCGACGGAAACATGGTGCCCGGCGCGCCGATGGACGACGCACCGGTGCGTGTGGCGGGGCAGGACGCCTGGCTGCTGGACCAGCTGGGCCACCGCTTCGTGCTGCTGGCCTTCGTGGACGACCCGGGCCAGCTCGAACCTGCGCTGCGCGCCCAGGCCACGGCGCTGGCCGCCGGCCCGGTGCCGGTCGAGACGGTGCTGGTCACACCGCATGGCGGCAGCGCCGTCGGCTTCACCGTGCTGCAGGACCCGGGCGGCCTGTTCGCCCAGCGCTACGACGCCCGTCCGGGCACGACCTACCTGGTGCGGCCCGACCAGCACGTGGCGGCGCGCTGGCGCCGCGCCGACCTGGCCGCCGTGCGGGCCGCGCTGGCCCGCGCCACCGGGCAGGGCATCACGAGTGCCGCCGCCCAAGCCGAAGCCGTCGCCGCCTGACCCCGAGGAGAACCTGATGAGCCTGCAACTGCAACCCAACCTCGCCGAGCCCGGCCAGCGCTACTTCCGCGACTTCACGCCCGGCGACGATTTCTACGAAGCCCTGATCGAGACCCACCGCGACCTCAGCGACGAACAGAGCCAGATGTTGAACGCCAAGCTGATCCTGTTGCTGGCCAACCAGGTCGGCGACATCGCGGCCCTCAAGCAGGCCCTGGCCATCGCGCGCGACGGCGTCTGACCCCATCCACCCGAAGGAGACTTCCATGAACATCCGCAAGATCCACCACGTCGCCTACCGCTGCAAGGACGCCCAGACCACGGTCGAGTGGTACCAGAAGCACCTGGGCATGAACTTCGTGCTCGCCATCGCCGAAGACCAGGTGCCGTCCACCCACGCGCCCGACCCCTACATGCACCTGTTCATGGACGCGGGTGGGGGCAACATCCTGGCCTTCTTCGAGCTGCCCAACTCGCCCGAGATGGGCCGAGACCCCAACACGCCCGACTGGGTGCAGCACATCGCGCTGGAGGTCGACACCGTGGCCGAGCTGGAAGCGACCAAGGCCCGGCTGGAGGCGGCCGGCATCCCGGTGGTGGGCGTGACCGACCACACCATCTTCAAGTCAATCTACTTTTTCGACCCCAACGGCCACCGCCTGGAACTGGCGGCCAACACCGCCACGCCCGGAATGATGAAGAAGCTCGACGACGTGAAGTGGGACATGCTGGGCGAGTGGTCCCGGACCAAGCGCGCGCCCAAGCACGCGGCCTGGATGCACGAAAAAGAGTTCACCGCCAGTTGAAAGTGGGGGGCGAAAACCCCTCAAGTTCCGGTTTAGGCGGTCGAAAACCCGGAGGACCAGCGGAAAAGTAAGGCCGCTGACCCGTTGAAAAGGGGTTTTCCATGTTGAACATCAGTACCAGCCAGCCGGTGAGCTGGCCGAGCGCACCGCTGGTGGCCGTGGCGCCGGTGCCTGCCGCGTCTTCGGTCGGGGCGGCGCAGCCCTCCGCCCGCGACCCGCAGGCCGACTCGGGCCGCGGCGAGCAGGGCGCGCGCAGTGGTGCTTCCCTTTCGGGACGCGCCGGGCAGGAGCCTGCCGCCGGCGCGCCGGCCGCCCAACACGCGCCCATCCTGCCTGGCAATGGGCGAAAGGACGGCGAACGCGCGTCGCCCGCCGACTACCTCGCCGATGCCAAACTGCGCGCCGAACAGCGCCAGGAAGAAGACCAGAAGGCCCGCGAGCAGGCCGAGCAGAAGCGTCAGCTGCAGGACGTGCTGGCCACCGTCTGGAAGGCCAGCGCCGCCGTGGTCGATGTGGTGCTGGGTCGC
Source organism: Hydrogenophaga pseudoflava (assembly GCF_031020795.1). Classification (GTDB taxonomy): domain Bacteria; phylum Pseudomonadota; class Gammaproteobacteria; order Burkholderiales; family Burkholderiaceae_C; genus Hydrogenophaga; species Hydrogenophaga pseudoflava_A. The sequence continues at coordinate 927,881 of NZ_JAVHJP010000001.1, read as the reverse complement.
GGTGAGCAGGAGCCGGCCGCCGCCGATGCGGCCGCCGCCAGCGGGGTCAAGGACGTGGCCATCCCGGGCCAGGGGCCTGTCGCCAACGACGCCCAGGTGGATCTGCCGGGCGTCGAACCAGTCCCTGCGGCCCTGCGCCGGGAGCAGGAGCCGGTGGCCTACACCGAGCAGGGCGCCAGCACCTGGCCACCGCTGGAAGCTGGCAGCCTGCTCAGCCGGCGGGTCTGAGCGCTGGCCGGCTGCGGGTCGGGTCCGCAGCGACCCGCAAAGAAAAAAAGCAGGTCGGTGACCTGCTTTTTTGTTGCCCTTTGCGGCTATTAAAGGAGAGGGATCAGGCCACCTGCCTCAGCTCGAAATCCTGCAGGGCCTTGTGGGTGAGGTCCGCTTCGCGCAGCAACTGCTGGCCCAGCACGGCCGGCACCGGGTCGTCGGTCTGGGTGGCGATGTGCTCGATCTGGGCCGAGGTCTTCACCAGGGCGCGGAAGCCCATCAGCATCGCCGAGCCCTTGAGCTTGTGGGCGTTGTAGCCGATGGACGGGCGGTCGCCATCGAGCAGGGCCTGGGCCAGCTCGTGCACCGTGCCCTCGGGCGGTTCGAACAGGGTCTTGAGCAGTTCCGCCAGCGATTCCTCCGGCATCATCTCCTGGATCTCGCGGTAGCTCTCGGTGTCCACCAGCCCCACCGCCGCATGGCTCAGGTCGGGCAGGCGCACCGGCATCTCGTAGGCCGACAGCGGGAAGGGGCTGGACGGCCGCAGCGCGGAGGGGTCCAGCTCTTCCACCGTCAGGCCGGGGTCGTCCAGCAGGCCACAGCGGCGCAGCGCCCGTTTCAGGTCCTCGGCCTGCAGCGGCTTGCTGGTGAACTCGCTCACACCCACTTCCAGCGCCCGCTTGCGCGTGTCGTTGACCACGTCGGCGGTCACCAGGATGACCTTGATCTCCGACACCGGTCCGTCGAGCCGGCGGATCGCCTCGGTGGTGGCCATGCCGTCGAGCACCGGCATGTGGTAGTCCAGCAGCACGACGTCGAAAGGTTCGCGGGCGAGCAGTTGCAGTGCCTCCTGGCCGTTCTCGCAGAAGGTGGCCTCGTGGCCCATCTTCTCCAGCAGGATGTTCATGTACTTGAGGTTGATCGGGTGGTCTTCGGCCACCAGCACCTTGAGCTTGCGCTGGATGCTGCCGATCACCGAGATCGGCCCTTCCTCCACCGGGGCCTTGGTTGCCGGCAGGTCCAAATGCACGGTGAACACCGAGCCCACACCCAGCCGGCTGCTGACCTCGATGTCGCCGCCCATCATGCGGGCCAGGTTGCGCGAGATCTCCAGACCCAGGCCGGTGCCGCCGATGCGCCGGCGCAGCGAGTTGTCGGCCTGGTAGAAGCGGGTGAACAGGCGGCTGACCGTCTCTTCGTCCATGCCCATGCCGGTGTCGCGCACGGTGAACAGCACACCGGTCTTGCCTGCGGGCGCCCGGGTCAGTTCGGCGATCACGCTGCCTTCGCTGGTGAACTTGATGGCGTTGTTGATCAGGTTGAACATGATCTGGCGCAGGCGCGTGGCGTCGGCCTCCACCCAGCCGGGCAGGTCGGCGGCGGCGTAGATGTTCAGTTCCAGACCCTTGTCGCGGGCGGCCACCTGCATCAGACCGTCGACTTCGTGGACCAGGCTGGGCAGGTGGATCGGCGCCACCGAGAGCTTGAGCGTGCCCGACTCCATGGTCGAGACGTCCAGGATGTCGTTGAGCACGCCCAGCAGGTGCAGGGCGGAATCGCGCGCGGTGCCCAGGTAGTCGCGCTGCTGGCTGGATAGCGAGGCGTTGTCCAGCAGGTTGAGCATGCCCAGCAGACCCTGGAACGGGGTGCGGATCTCGTGGCTCATGTTGGCCAGGAAGATGCTCTTGCCATGGTTGGCGGCCTCGGCCTGGTCGCGCGCCACCTCCAGCTCCTGGCTGAGCTTCTGCAGCTTGGCGTACTGGCGCTGCTGTTTGCGGATGTGCTGCACCAGCAGGCCCACGAAGATGAGCATCACCACGATCTGGGCGGCCGCGAGGCCGATCACCAGCATGCCCTGCTGGTGCAGCTGGTCGTTGCGCTCGTCCACGAAGCGGGACACGGCGCGGTTGGCCTCGCGCGTGAGCTCGCCCAGCAGCGGCTTGAGGTCTTCCATGGCCTGGTCCAGCAGCGCCAGCTTCTCCGGGCTGGCGGCCAGCGCCACAGGATCGGCGAACAGCGGATCGGCCAGGGTGTTGAACGTCTTGACCTTGGCCATGGTCGCGGTGTACTCGAAAGAGGCTTCGAGCAGGTCACGTCGCGGAATCTTGGTCAGCAGGTCGATGCGGCTGAGATAGACCTCGTAACGTTCAAGCAGCGCGTAGCCGTCGGCCTTTTCGGGGGACTTGAGGGCCTCCATGATCGAGTGTTCGAGCCGGCCCATCTCGCGTTCGAGCTGGTAGGCCTGCCACATGATGGAGTCGACCTGATTGGTCGACACGTCGTCGAGCATCCGGTATTGGCGCCACTGTATCCAGCCCAGTGGCGTCAGGGTCAGGGCCAGCAGCAATGAAATGGCAATGGCCCATTGCCGACCTTGCCAATGGGCCAGATTCGGCAACGCGAATGTCATTGGATGTCCAGTGCCTTGAGTTGCCAGATGGAGCGCTCGTAGTAGGTCGAGGTGCGCAGCTCGGCGGCGCTGTCGAACGGATAGACCACGAACAGCGGGCCTTTCTCGCGCACCGGGATCGGCTTGTCGTCGATCAGCCGGGCGACGATCACCTTGAACTTGCTGGCGTCCGCCGCGGGAATGGTGATCTTGTAGTCGTTGATCGCCACGGCGCTGACGTTGGTGCCGCTGGCCTTGACGGCGGCCAGCACGTCCGCCAGCAGCGGGCCGGTGAACTTCACCGGTTTGTCGAACCAGGGCGTGCTGGTGGTGAACGTGTGCTGCGGCAGGGCCTCGATCATCTTCATGTCGAAGCGCGCCACCTCTCCCGCGTTTTTCTCGGCGATCTTGCCGCTGACCGCGAGGATGGGGCGCTCCTTGGGCGCGTCGAGTGCCAGGGCGGCGCTGGAGAGGGTCAGTGCGCCCAGCAGGGTGCTCAGGGTGAACAGGCGGCGGGTTTTCATGGGGAGACTCCGTGGTTCGATGTAGGGTGGTTGTGTGGTGGAACGTTGGTGCTCAGATGCGGTGGCGCACCAAGGCCGGGTTGCTGGCCAGGCGGGTGAGCAGGGCCGGGGCGATCTGCTTGAGGGGCAGGACCTCGTGGGCCGCGCCGGCCTGGATGGCCATGCGCGGCATGCCAAAGACCACGCAGCTGGCCTCGTCCTGCACGTAGTTGTAGCTGCCGGCGTCCTTCATCTCGCGCATGGCCAGGGCGCCGTCGGCGCCCATGCCTGTGAGCATGATGCCCAGCGCGTTGGGCCCGAGCACGCGCGCGGCCGACTTGAACAGGACTTCCACCGACGGGCGGTGACGGTTCACCGGCTCGGTGTCCTCCACCACGGCCACGTAGTTCGAGCCGCTGCGGTCGATGCGCAGGTGGTGACCGCCGGGGGCGATATAGGCGTGTCCGGGCAGGATGCGCTGGCCGTCGCGGGCCTCGGACACACGGATCTTGCACAGCGAATCGAGCCGCGCCGCGAAGCTGGTGGTGAAGCCCGGCGGCATGTGCTGGGTGATCACGATCGCGGGTGAATCCGCAGGCAGGGGCGTGAGCACCTCGCGAATAGCCTCGGTGCCGCCGGTGGAGGCGCCGATGCAGATGATTTTTTCGGTGGTGGCCAGGCGCGGCAGCGGCGCCCGGGGCGCTTCGGTGGCGGCCGGGGCTGCCTGGGTGCTGGCGCCGGCCGCGGCGGGCGCCGGGCCCAGGCGCCGCACGTGCGCGGCCGCGGCGATGCGGATCTTGTCCACGATGTCGCCGGCCAGTTCGTTGAGGCCGCTGGTGATGCCGATGCGGGGCTTGGCCACGTAGTCGACTGCGCCCATCTCCAGCGCGCGCAGCGTGATGTCGGCGCCCTGTTCGGTCAGGGTGGACACCATCACCACCGGCATCGGGCGCAGGCGCATCAGGCGCGAGAGGAATTCGAGTCCGTCCATGCGCGGCATCTCGACGTCCAGTGTGATCACGTCGGGGTTGAGCTCGCGGATCATCTCGCGTGCCACCAGCGGGTCGCTGGCCGCACCCACGCACTGCATGTCGGGCTGGCGGTTGATGATTTCGGTCAGCAGGCTGCGCACCAGCGCCGAGTCGTCCACCACCACCACACGGATCCTGGCCATTGTCGATTCCCCTCAGAACAGGTCGACCGAGCCACCGGCCGTGGACTTGGCGACCACCGCGGCGTTGCCCTTGCGTTCCTGCGTTTCCAGCGTCTCCGGGTGCGAGTGGGCCAGGCGCTTGACCATGGCCTTGCCCGTCGCCGGGAAGTAGCAGACCTTGCGCGGATGGATGTCCAGCACGTCCTTGGAGATGACGGCGATGCGTTCGGTCTGCAGGTAATCGAGCACGAAGGCGGTGTTGCGTTCGCCCACGTTCATGGTGGTGAAGCTGTGCATCACCTGGCCACCGCCGAACACCTTGGCCTGCATGCTCTCGCGCCGGGCGCCGAGCTTGATCATCTCGTTGATCAGCAGTTCCATCGCGTAGGAGCCGTAGCGGCCCGAGGTGTCGCCCGCGCCTTCGGGCAGCATGAAGTGGTTCATGCCCCCCACGCGCACCTTGGGGTCCCAGATGCAGGCGGCGATGCACGAGCCCAGCACCGTCATGATCATCATGTCGTCGGTGGTCACGTAGTACTCGCCCGGCAGGACCTTGACGGTGTCGACGTTGAAGTGGTGGTCGCGGTAGAAGAACGAGGCCTCGCCCGGCTTCGGCGTCCGGGCCTTGAGGGTGTCCAGCGTGGGCCTGGACAGTGTGACGGCTGGCGAAAAGCCTGGCCGCTGGCCAGAGCTGCCCGTGGCCAGAAACACCGCGGAACCGGCTTCGCCGGGCCGCTGGTGTTGTCCCCCGGGGGGGATGGCGCGAAGCGCCGCAGGGGGGCTTTCAAAGCCTTTCATAGACGGTCTTTCCCCTCAGCGTGAACAGGCTGCGCGCATCGCTGAAGTTCTCGGCGTGGCCGACGAACAGCATGCCGCCGGGCTTCATCACGCGGTGGATGCGCTCCAGCACCTGGCGCTGCGTGGCCGCATCGAAATAGATCATCACGTTGCGGCAGAACACGATGTCGAACGGCTCGCGGAACGGCAGCTCGTGGATCAGGTTGACGGTCATGAACTCCATGTGCTTCTGGAGTTCGGGCTTGACCCGCATCAGGCCGGCGTTGGCCCCTTTGCCGCGCATGAAATGGCGCTGCAGGCGCTCGGGGCTCAGACCTTTGACGCCGTCGGCCTTGTAGACGCCGCGCGCCGCGGTGGCCAGCACCTTGGTGTCGATGTCGCTGTTGACGACGTGGAAGCTGCCCGAGGGGCCCAGGGTTTCGGCCGCCGTCATGGCGATCGAATACGGCTCCTCGCCGGTGGAAGCGGCCGAGCACCAGATCTTCCAGTTGTGCGAACGCCGGGCGGCCAGCAGCTCCTGCAGCACGCCGAAGTGGTGCTGCTCGCGGAAGAAGGCGGTCAGGTTGGTGGTCAGCGCGTTGATGAACTCCTGCCACTCCGGGCCGTCGTGCTGCTCCAGCGCATCCAGGTACGTCTTGAAGCTGGTGTGGCCGGTCTCGCGCAGGCGGCGCGAGATGCGGCTGTAGACCATGGCGTGCTTGCCGTCGTGCAGGCTGATGCCGGCCTTCTTGTAGATCAGCCCCTTGATGCGCGAGAAGTCGGCGTCGGACCAGACGAACTCGCGCCCCTGGGCCAGCGGGCCGTCTTCGAACACCGGCAGGTCCATGCCGGACGCCGGAGGACGGGAGGAGGTGCGTGTCTGCTGCAGCATCGGCTGTCCTTGGGGCCGGCCTGTTCAGTGGCGCGAGCGGCGCACCAGGCCCGAGGTGTCCAGGATCAGGGCGACCTTGCCGTCGCCCAGGATGGTGGCGCCCGAGACGTTGGGCACCCGCCGGTAGTTGGACTCCAGGTTCTTGATCACCACCTGCTGCTGTCCCAGCAGCTCGTCCACCATCAGGGCCACGCGCGAACCCTCGGCTTCCACCACGACCATGATCGGGCTGCCGCCGTGGAACTCGAAGCGCGGCACGTCGAACACCTTTTCCAGTTCGATCACCGGCATGTACTCGTCGCGCACCTTCACCAGCTGCGCACCCTGCGCCACGGTGTTGATGTCGCCGGGGTTGATCTGGAAGGACTCGATCACCGAGGACAGCGGCAGGATGTAGACCTCGTCGCTGACGCGCACGCTCATGCCATCCATGATGGCCAGCGTCAGCGGCAGGCGCACCTTGACGCTCATGCCGTAGCCCTCGGCGGAGTCGATTTCCACCGTGCCGCCCAGCGAGGCGATGTTTTTCTTGACCACGTCCATGCCGACGCCGCGGCCGGAGACATCGGTCACCACCTCGGCGGTGGAGAAGCCCGGCGCCATGATCAGGTTCCAGACCTCGGGGTCGCTCATCGAATCGGGCGCGTCGATGCCCTTTTCGCGCGCCTTGGCGAGCAGCTTGGTGCGCGACAGGCCCTTGCCGTCGTCGCGCACCTCGATCAGGATGCTGCCGCCCTGGTGCGAGGCCGAGAGCGTGATGGTGCCGTGTTCGGTCTTGCCCCTGGCGATGCGCTCCTCGGGCAGTTCCAGTCCATGGTCGCAGCTGTTGCGGATCAGGTGCGTCAGCGGGTCGGTGATCTTCTCGATCAGACCCTTGTCGAGTTCGGTCGCTTCACCGTGGGTGATCAGCTCCACCTTCTTGCCCAGCTTGGCGGCCAGGTCGCGCAGCATGCGCGGGAAGCGGTTGAACACCACCGACATCGGGATCATGCGGATCGACATCACCGCTTCCTGCAGATCGCGGGTGTTGCGGTCCAGGTCGACCAGGCCGGCCAGCAGCTGCTGGTTGGCGGCGCTGTCGAGCTCGCGGCTCTTCTGCGCCAGCATGGCCTGGGTGATCACGAGTTCACCCACCAGGTTGATCAGCTGGTCGACCTTGCTGACCGAGACGCGCAGCGTGCTCGACTCCAGGCCACCGGTGGCCGGGGCGCGGGCGGGCTCGGCGCGGGGCACCGGCTTGGCCGCCGCCACCGGCGCGGCCGGAGCCATCGCAGCGGCTTCCGCCGCCGGCATGACCGGAGCGACCGCCGAGGGGGCCGCGGGCGTGCCCGGGGCGTCGTCGAAGAAGCCGAAGTCCTTGCCCTCGCCGGCCATCGGCGCGCGGGCAGGGGCCGGCGCGGCGGCTGCGGCGTCGGTGATCTGGATCTGCTCCTTGCTCACATGGAAGGTGAACAGGTCCAGCAGGTCGCTGTCGCTGGAACGGGTGAACACCTCGAAGGAGCGGAACCCGTCCTCGTCGCGGGTGGATTCGATGCGCCCGAGGCCGGCGATGTCGCGGAACAGTTCAGCGATGCCGTCGGCCTGGCTCAGCTGCTCCAGCGGCCCGATGCGGATGCTCAGCCGGCGCTCGCCATCGGCCAGGACCACCGCAGGGGCCGGGGCGGAGGCAGGGGCCGCCACGGGTGCCGGCGCCGCGGTCGCCGGGGCGGCAACGGGGGTGGGCGCCACGGCGGTGCCATGGGCCAGGGCGCTGATGCGCGCCACCAGCTCGCCCGTGGGCGGCGGCTCGACACCCTGGCCCTGGTGGCGGGCGAGCAGCAGCTTGAGGGCGTCCGACGATTCCAGCAGCACGTCCACCATGGGCGGCGTGGGCTGCAGTTCGTGGCGGCGCAGCTTGTCCAGCAGCGACTCCATCTGGTGCGTCAGTTCGGCCACGTCTGCGAAGCCGAAGGTGGCGGCACCACCCTTGATGGAGTGGGCGCAGCGGAAGATCGCGTTGAGTTCCTCGTCGTCGGCATGTTCCAGGTCCAGCGCGAGCAGCATCTGCTCCATCTGCTCCAGGTTTTCGCCGGCTTCCTCGAAGAAGATCTGATAGAACTGGCTCAGATCGATGTTGCCACCGGCCGACGAGCTTTCATGCATTGATTCAGCCATGGGGCGCTCCTCAGCGGATCACTTTCTGGATCACCTCGATCAGGCGGCCCGGATCGAACGGTTTGACCAGCCAGCCGGTGGCGCCTGCGGCGCGGCCGGCCTGCTTCATCTGGTCGCTGGACTCGGTGGTCAGAATCAGGATCGGCGTGGCCTTGAACTTGGCGCTCTCGCGCAGTTTCTTGGTCAGGCCCAGGCCGTCCAGGCGGGGCATGTTCTGGTCGGTCAGCACCAGATCGATGTGGTGGGTCTGCGCCTTTTCCAGCGCATCCTGTCCATCGACCGCCTCCACGACATGAAAGCCGGCGCCGGTGAGGGTGAAAGACACCATCTTTCGCATGGATGCCGAGTCGTCGACGGCAAGAATGGATTGCATGAGGGTTCTCCGTGGTTCGTTCGGATATCGGCAAACAGGGGGGTGTCTTTAGAACAGCTCGATGGACCCGGCGTCCATCTCGTTCTGGGTCACCGGGCTGGGGCGGTCGGGGGTGGGATCGATGCAGACCGGCAGCTCGTCCTCCTCCGGCTCCATGGCCTCTTCGGCCAGCTTCCAGGCACAGCCCTGCAGCACCTTGCCGGTGTGCACGATCAGCTGCGTGGCCATGTCGTGGAACTGCAACTCCGTCACGGCCTGGTGCAGGCTGCGGCGGATGTTCAGCAGGTCGTCGTTCTCGTTGCCGGCCAGGTGCGCCAGGGCGTGGTTGGCGGTGGAAAACCGCTCCATCAGATTGCCGGTGGCGTGGTCCAGCAAGCCTTCCAGGCGCTTGAGGTCGGTCATCGCCATGAGCAGGGAGTCCTGAAGGTCGGCGACCAGGTTCACTGGCAGATTGACGGATGGCGAGGGCTGGGGCGTCATCGGCGGGTCCTTTTGGTCGGGCTGCGGGTTGTTCTCGAGGCCGCTCCAGGGGGTCGGGGCAGTACAATTTTCGGGAACTGTGACTGGCTGTATCGGCAGAAAACGGCCCGAATTCAGCGCCATTTCGACCACTGCGAGCGGCATGCCCGATACCACCGAATCCCGTCCGGTCCGCATCCTCCACCTCGAGGACTCCCGCGTCGACCACGCCCTGGTCAAGTTCGCGCTGCAGAAAAGCGGCCTGAGCCACGACATCCAGCTGGTCGACACCCTGGACGACTTCGAGCGGGAGCTGCGCGAGAACCGCTACGACATCGTGCTGGCCGACTACCACCTGCCCGGCTTCTCCGGGCTGGACGCCTGGGAGCGGCTGCGGGAGATCGGGCTGGACCTGCCGTTCGTCATCCTCTCGGGCGCCATCGGCGAGGCCGCCGCCGTCGAGGCCATGCACCGCGGCGTCAGCGACTACCTGCTCAAGGACAGCATGACCCGGGTGGCGCACGTCATCCAGCGCGCCATCGAGGTGTCCGAGACCCGGCGCGCCAAGGCACGGGCCGACGCCGAACTGGCGGATTCGCAGCGCCGCCTGGCCGAACTGGCCGAGCACCTTCAGACCAGCATCGAGCAGGAACGCGCCGACATCGCCCGCGAAATCCACGACGACATCGGAGGTTCGCTGGCCGCCGTCAAGCTCGACCTGGCCTGGATCGCCCGCCGCCCGGCGCTCGACCCCGAGGTGCGCCAGCACATGGACACCGCGCTGGAGATGCTGCAGCACGCCCTGGGCGCCAGCCAGCGCATCATGATGAACCTGCGCCCGCCCATCCTCGACCAGGGTCTGGTGGCCGCGGTGCTGTGGATGGCCTCCGGCTTCGAGAAACGCAACGGCACCCGTGTCACCGTGCGCCGTTCGTCCGAGCACATCGACGTGCCGCGCGCCGTGCAGCTGGTGGCCTACCGCACCGCGCAGGAGGCGCTGACCAACGTCGCCAAACACGCCCGGGCCACGGCCGTCGACATCGACCTGAGCGACCGCGAAGGCGTGCTCACGCTCGAAGTCAGCGACAACGGGCAGGGCCTGAGCGCCGAGGCACTGCGCAAGGCCAAGTCCTTTGGTCTGCTCGGGCTCAAGGAACGCGCCGCCAAGGTCGGCGGCTGGCTCGACATCAGCAGTTCACCGCGGGGCACGTCCGTGATCCTCTCGGTGCCGCTCGATGGCGAGGACGGGAACCACCACCACAGGGACGAAGAACAATGATCAAGGTCATCTTGTGCGACGACCACGCGGTCGTCCGTCGCGGCATCCGCGACACGATTTCGGAAGCGGTCGACATCCAGGTCGTCGGCGAGGCCGGCAGCTACCCCGAGCTGCGCGAGCAGATGCGCAAGACGCCCTGCGACGTGCTGGTGCTGGACCTCAACATGCCCGGCCGCGGCGGGCTGGAGGTGCTGGCCGCGCTGCGCGAGGAGGGCTCTCCCGTCAAGACCCTGGTGGTCTCCATGTACCCGGAAGACCAGTACGCCATCCGCTGCCTGCGCGCCGGGGCACGCGGTTACCTGAACAAGGCGGGCGAGCCGGGCGAGATGATCGCCGCCATCCGCACCGTGCACCAGGGCCGCAAGTACGTCACGCCCGATGTGGCACAGATGCTGGTGGACAACCTGAACGCGCCAGAGACCGAGGAGTTGCACGCCAGCCTGTCCGAACGCGAGCTGCAGACCCTGCAGAAGATCGCCTCGGGCAAGAAGCTCTCCGAGATCGCCGACGAACTCATGCTCAGCCCCAAGACAGTGAGCGTCTACCGCGCGCGGGTGCTGGAGAAGCTGCACCTGTCGAACAACGCGGAGCTGACGGTGTATGCGATTCGGAACAGTTTGGTGTGAATCGGCACGAAGCACCCTGTTCAACCCCACCCATGCTCCGCCGCACCGCCTCTCTCACCCTGCTCGTCACCGCCGCGGGGCTGCTCACCGCTTGCAGCAAACCCGATCCGCAGACCGCGCTGGAAATCGCGGTGCAGCAGTTGCAGGATCATCTCGAAGCCAAGGACAGCAAAGCCGTGCTGGGGATGCTGGATGCGCGGTTCAGAGCGCAGGACGAGTACGACGCCGAGTGGGCGCGCAAGACCATGGCGCTGATGTTCCTGCGCTATGCCAACGTGAAGGTGATCGCGGTCACGCGCAACAGCCGCATCGACCCGCCGGGTTCGAGCATCGGCATCACCGAGGCGCAGGTGCTGTTCACCGGGGCGCAGGGCCTGATCCCCGAGCGGGCTTCGCCCTATTCGGTGCAGCTGCAGTGGGCGCTGGACGGGTCGGACTGGAAGCTGCGCGACCTGCGCTGGGAGTGAGCCGCGGGCTCAGTTTCCGGTGAACATGCCGGTGGCGAGTTTCATCAGCGCCACCACCGGGCCTTCGAGCATGGGCAGGGTGACGGCGATGCCCAGCAGACCGGTGGTGAGGGTGAGCGGGAAGCCGATGGCGAAGGCGTTCATCTGCGGCGCCACACGCGAGATGAAGCCCAGCACGATGTTGACGAACAGCAGCATGCCGACCATGGGCAGCGCGATCCACAGGCCGTAGCGGAAGACGACCGAGCCCAGCTCGTGCAAGCGCATGCGTTCGATGGCTTCGAACGCGCCGGTGCCCACCGGGAAGGTCTCGAAGCTGGCCACCACGGCCTGCAGCACCATGAGGTGGCCGTTGAGCACCACGAACAGCAGCATGGTGCTGTTGCCGTAGAAGCGGCCGACGGCGCTGGTCTGCTGGTTGGTGGTGGGGTCGAAGAAGCCGGCGAAGTTCAGGCCCATCTGCAGGCCGATGATTTCGCCCGCCAGTTCCACCGCCGCGAACACGATGCGCACCGCCAGGCCGATGGCCAGACCGATCACCACCTGCTGCACCACCACGCCCATGGCCCGCGGGTCGGTCAGGCCGACCACGGGCTGGTCGGCCAGCGCGGCCTGGGCGCAGATGGCCACCAGCATGGCCAGTGCGACGCGGGCGCGCATGGGCACCGAGCGCGCCGAGAAGATGGGCGCGCTGGAGAACACGGCGAGGATGCGCAGGAAGGGCCAGAACACCGGCGCCACCAGCGACATGATGTCCGCTTCAGTGAACGAGAACATGGCGCCGCGCGAGCGTTCAGATCGCGTGGTTGGGAATGGCCAGGATGGTGTTGCGGATGAACTCGACCAGGGTGGTCATCATCCACGGGCCGGCGATCGCGAACACGGCGATGGCGGCGATCAGCTTGGGCACGAAGGAGAGGGTGGCTTCGTGGATCTGGGTGATGGCCTGGAACAGGCTGACCAGCAGGCCCACGCCGAGCACCACGGCCAGCACCGGCGCGGCCACCATGAGCACCATGAAGAGGGCGTTCTGGCCCATCGTGAGGGCGGCTTGGGGGTCCATGGGGTTTCCTTGACTACGTGGCGAACGAGGCGGCCAGCGAACCGAGCAGCAGGTTCCAGCCGTCGGCCAGCACGAACAGCATGAGCTTGAAGGGCAGGGCGACCAGCACCGGCGAGAGCATCATCATCCCCAGCGACATCAGCACGCTGGCGACCACCATGTCGATCACCAGGAAGGGGATGAAGATCATGAAGCCGATCTGGAACGCGGTCTTGAGTTCGCTGGTGACGAAGGCCGGCACGATGACGCGGAAGGGCGCGGTCTCGGCCTTCACGTCCTCGGGCAGCTTGGCCAGGCGGGCGAACAGTTCGAAGTCGCTCTGCCGGGTCTGCTTGAGCATGAACTCGCGCATCGGGCCCTGCGCGCGGTCCAGCGCCTGGTCGAACGGGATCTGGTTGCTGGTGTAGGGCTGGTAGGCCTCGTTGTAGACCTTGTCCAGCGTCGGCCCCATGACGAACAGGGTGAGGAACAGCGAGAGGCCGATGATCACCTGGTTGGGCGGCGCGGACTGCGTGCCCAGGGCCTGGCGCAGCAGAGACAGCACGATGACGATGCGGGTGAAGCCCGTCATCAGCAGCAGCACCGCGGGCAGGAAGCTCAGCGCGGTGAAGAACAGCAGGGTCTGGATCGGCACCGAGTAGCTGGTGCCGCCCGCGCCCTGGCCCACCACGATGGGCAGGGCGGCGTTGCCGGTCTGCTGCGCCCAGGCGGGTGCGGCGGCGGCCAGCAGCAGGAGCGCCAGGCCGAGCAGGCGGGCGCGGTGGAGGGGTTCAGCGGTTCGCATCACCGTCCTTGCGGAACAGGGCCAGCCGCGCGGCGAAGCCGGCGGGAGCGGGCGCATCGCCCGGCCTGGCGGTGGCGGGAGGCGCTTCGGGCGGCAGGGGCATCTGGTGCAGCGCGGTGACGCTGCCCGGCGAGACGCCGAGCACCAGGCAGATGGCCTGCTCGCCCTGGCCGACCTGCAGCGTGACCACGCGCTGCTGCGGGCCGAGCGCGACACCTCCGAGCACCTGCAGGATCGGGCCGGCGCGGTGCGCGGCGCCGGGCAAATGGCGGCGGTAGCGTTGCAGCAGCCAGGCGATGCCCACCATGACGATGAGCAGCACGATGGCCGGGGCGGCGTTCTGGAGCATGGCGGCCTTCAACCCTTGGAGAGACGGCGCATGCGCTCGGACGGCGTGACGATGTCGGTCAGGCGGATGCCGAACTTGTCGTTCACCACCACCACCTCGCCCTGGGCGATGAGGTAGCCGTTGACCAGCACGTCCATGGGTTCGCCGGCCAGCGCATCGAGTTCGACGATGGAGCCCTGTGCCAGCTGCAGGATGTATTTGATCGGCACCTTCACCCGGCCGAGTTCCACCGTCAGCTGCACCGGAATGTCCAGCACCATCTGGATGTCCTGCATCACGTTGCCGCTGTTGGTGGCGGGCGCGGTGCGGTGGTCGTCGAACGCCGGGGCGCTGTCGGGGGCGCTGTGGCCGGCGCTGGCGACGGCCTGTTCTTCGAGGGCCTGGGCCCAGTCGTCGGCAACGGAATCGTTCATGGTGTCGGGGGTCTCAGTTGACATAGGGATCTCCTTGCCAGGTCTTGTCGGAGCTGCTGAGCTTGCGGTCGATGCGCAGCGCGTACTTGCCTTTGTGTGTGCCGTACTGGCACTCGAACAGCGGCACACCGTCGACGTGGGCCTTGATGGCGGGGTTGCGGTCCAGTTCGATGAAGTCGCCGACCTGCATCGCCAGCAGTTGCTCGACGGTGGCGTCGGTCTGGGCCAGTTCGGCCACCATGGTGACCTCGGCTGCCTGGATCTCCTGGCCCAGCAGCTTGACCCAGCGGCGGTCGACCTCGATGGCATCGCCCTGCACGCTCGAATACAGCACGTCGCGGATCGGCTCCAGCGTGGCGTAGGGAATGCAGATGTGCAGCGAACCGGTGATGTCGCCGATCTCCAGCGTGAAGCTGGTGGAGACCACGATCTCGCTGGGGGTGGCGATGGTGGCGAACTGGGGTTGCATCTCCGAGCGCTGGTAGGCCAGCTCGATCGGGTACACGCCGCGCCAGGCCTTCTTGTATTCCTCGGCCACCACTTCCACCAGGCGGTCGATCACGCGCTGCTCGGTGGGCGAGAAGTCGCGCCCCTCGATGCGGGTGTGGAACTTGCCGTTGCCGCCGTAGAGGCTGTCGATCACGCCGAACAGCAGGTTGGGCTCGCACACCACCAGGCCATTGCCGCGCAGCGGACGCACGGCCATGATGTTGAAATTGGTGGGCACGGCCAGTTCGCGCAGGAAGGCGCTGTACTTCTGCACCTGCACGCCGCCGACCGAGATTTCCGGGCTGCGGCGGATGAAGTTGAACAGCCCCAGGCGCAGGTTTCGGGAGAAGCGCTCGTTGACGATCTCCATCGTCGGCATGCGCCCCCGGACGATGCGCTCCTGGCTGGAGAGGTTGTAGACGCGGACGCCGTCGGAGGGCGTGTCGTCCTTCTCAAGCTTCTGGCTCTCGCCGGTGACCCCTTCCAGAAGGGCATCGACTTCTTCCTGGGACAGAAACGAATCGGCCATGGCGTGAGCTCCCTTGGGTCACTGCACGATGAAGCTGGAGAAGAGCACGCCCTCGATGGGGTTCGGAGCGGCCTTTTTCTTTTTCTTCTTGCCCTTGGGCGCGGGCTCGGGTGCGGCGTCCGGGTGCTCGTAGTCGTAGCCCATGACGTTGGAGATCTCGGCCATGATGTCCTGCGTCAGGGCTTCCTTGCCGTCGGCGCGCAGCATCTGTTCGGCGGTGCGCTGCGAGACCAGGATCAGGATCCCGTTGCGGATGCTGGGCATGTAGGTCTTCATGTCCTCGCCGGTCTTGGCGTCGGCCAGCTGCAGCGTGATGCCCAGCTGGGCGAAGCGGTTGCCGCCCGGATCGGCCAGGTTGACCACCATGCTGTCCAGCGGCAGGAAGGTCGGCGGGGTCTTGGGGTCGCGCAGGGGCGTGCCGTGTTCCTCTTCCTGGGCCGAGACCTCGGTGCCGTCCTCCTCGTCTTCGCTGTGCGACTTCTTCAGCAGGAAGAATGCAGCGCCCGCGCCGACCAGCGCCAGCACCACCACACCGATGATGATGAACAGCAGTTTCTTGCTCTTGGGTTTGGCTGGGGCATCGCCATTGGCGGGGGCAGCAGCAGCAGACATGGACATCCTCCGGAAGGGCGCCCCGCGGGGGGGCGGTGCCCGCCGACAAGACTGGCGGGCTGTGGAGGAATTATTGGAGCCACCCCCCCCGGGCGTAGCCCTGAATAGCGCCTGAAAACCCCGCTATTCGCCGGCTCCGCGCGGCCGGTTTGGCGATCTCAGACGAACAGGTCCAGCGGGCGGCTGCCGTCGCTGCGCGGCCGTGGCGGGGCGGGCATGGCGCTGCCGGCCGGTGCCGCCGCAGCCTCGGCACGGCCCGAAGGCATGCCCGGGCGGGCGGGCGGCGTCGCCGGGCCTTGCTGTCCCTGCTGGCCGCGCTGGTCGCTCACGCTCACGTCGCCCAGCTGGATGCCGCCGCGCTGCAGCAGGTCGGCCAGCGCGCCCTCGGCGCCCTGGCGCAGCTCGGCGCGGGCCTCGGCGCTGTCGGTGCGGAAGCTCAGGTCCAGTTCCTGGCCGGTGAGCGAGAGGCGCACGTCGATGGCGTTGTCGCTGTCTTCGCCGATGCGCAGGCTGGCCTGGCGCAGGTGCGGCGAAGCGAAACTGTCGAGCCGTTCTTCGGCCTGGGCGTCGGCCTCGGCCAGTGCGTCCTCGTAGGTCTCGTCCCGGCCCTCGCTGCGCAGACCGTCGCGGGTGTCGGAGGCGTCGCCGCCCTCCGCACCGGCGTCGCCGCCGGTGCCGGCGTGGCCGGGCTGGTCCGCGCCCAGGGCCGAGGGCAGCGCGCCCTGCAGCGGGGCCGCCGCCAGCGGCGTGTCGAGGGAGGCCTCGTCGCTGCTGGCCTGCGCGAAGCGCTGATCGAGCGCGATCGTGCTGCGCAGGGACAGGGCCGGTCCGGCGTCGATGCGCACCGCGGAGCGTTCGGCGCCGGGGGTCGACTGCGCCTGGGCCTGTGTGTGGTGCCACTGCTGGAGCGCGCTGGTGCCCGCCATCTGGGTGGTGCTGCGCCAGGCGGCCGGTCGGGCCGGGGCGGCCGGGGCGCCGTTGACCGCGGCCGGTGTGCCGGTGTTGGTGCTGGATGGCTCGGCGGCGGTACCGGCCTGGAGCTGGGCCAGGGTCTGTTCGTCCAGCGCCTCGGGCTGGTCCAGCACCTGCAGGCCCTGCAGGCTGTCGGCCGGCGCCTCGCCGGTGGCTGCCGCCGGGGCCGAACCGGTGTCCGTGGTGGCGCCCGGCAGACCGCGGCTGGCCGGGTCGGCGCCGCCGGCCGCGGCGGCGGGGAGGCCGGTCGCCGGCGCGCCCGAGGTGGGCAGGGCCGCCCAGGCCATCATGGCCTCCAGCTGGGCCTCGCCGGAATCGGCGGTCGGTGTCTCGGCAGGGGTGTCCTGCAGCAGATCGGCCGGCAAACCGTCGGTCTGGGGCAGCGGGTCGCTGCTGGCGCTCAGCAGCGACAGCAGTTGGGCGAACTGGTCGGCGGCGCTCTCCGGGCCGCCGGGCTTGCGGGCGCCCTGGGCACCGCTGCGGCCCGTGGCCTGCGCCGCCTGGGTCGACCCGCTGGATGCGGTGTGCGAAGAGGTGGGGGCGGGGCTGCTGCTCATGAACGGGCTCCGTGGGCGGCCGCGAGGCTCTGGCGCAGGTGGATGGTCAGGGCCATCTCGTCGGTGGCTTTCTGTTCCTGGCGCATGGCGCGGTGCTCGATGGCCTGCTGCTTGCGCTCGGCGTATTTGCGCAGGCCGGCGACGTCGCGCTCGGCGGCGTAGACCTGGGCCTGGGCGCGCTCGACCACCTCTTCCCGGCTGCGCTGCACCGCCTGCTGGAACTCGATGGCGTGGGTGATCTTTTCCATGAACTGGCGGTGGTGGTGCAGCAGGTTGGCGTCCACGCCGCCGGTGGTGCTGCGCTGTGCCCAGCGCTGCAGCGCCTCGTCGGCGTAGTTGCGCAGCTGGTTCATCTGGGCCTGCGCCGCCTGCAGTTCACGCTGGGCCTGACCGAGCGCGGTGAGCGCGTCGTCGCGGCGCCGGGTGGCCAGGTCCACCACCTTGTGCAGGGTCTGCAGGTTGCTCATGCGTGGGTTCCTTCATACAGGTTGTGGTTCGCGTGGCCGCGCGGCGTGCCCCGGCCGTTGCGTGCAGGCTGGTCTTCCTGCAGCGCCACGGCCAACTGCTGGAGGCTGTGCTCCATGGTCGCGGCCTCGCGCATGTCCTGCATCAGGAAGCGCTGCAGGCCGGGGTAGAGCACGATGGCGCGGTCGGTCTCGGGGTCGCTGCCGGCCGCATAGGCGCCCAGCTGGATCAGGTCGCGACTCTTCATGTAGCGCGAGTAGTAGTTGCGGAACTTGCGCGCCAGCTCCAGGTGCTGCGGGCTGGCCACGTTGTGCATCACGCGCGAGGCCGAGGCCTCGACGTCGATGGCGGGGTAGTGGCCCGACTCGGCCAGCGCGCGCGAGAGCACGATGTGCCCGTCCAGGATGGCGCGCGCCGCGTCGGCGATCGGGTCCTGCTGGTCGTCGCCCTCCGAGAGCACGGTGTAGAAGGCGGTGATGGAGCCGCGGCCGTTGAGCCCGTTGCCGCTGCGCTCCACCAGCTGGGGCAGCTTGGCGAAGCAGGACGGCGGGTAGCCCTTGGTGGCCGGCGGTTCGCCGATGGCCAGCGCGATCTCGCGCTGCGCCATGGCGTAGCGGGTGAGCGAGTCCATCAGCAGCAGCACGTGCAGACCGTCGTCGCGGAAGCGCTCGGCAATGGCGGTGGCGTAGGCCGCGCCCTGCATGCGCACCAGCGGCGGCGCGTCGGCCGGCGCGGCCACCACGACCGAACGCTTGCGTCCGTCTTCGCCCAGGATGTCCTCGATGAATTCCTTCACTTCGCGGCCGCGCTCGCCGATCAGGCCGACCACGATCACGTCGGCCTTGGTGTAGCGGGCCATCATGCCCAGCAGCACCGACTTGCCGACGCCGGAGCCGGCGAACAGGCCCAGGCGCTGGCCGCGGCCGACGGTGAGCAGGGCGTTGATGGCGCGCACGCCGGTGTCCAGCGGCTCGCGCACCGGGTCGCGGTCCATCGCGTTCAGCGGCGCCTGGTTCATGGGCTCGATGTCGACCTCGGTGATCGGCCCCATGTGGTCCATGGGGTGGCCGTGCGAGTCCACCACCCGGCCCAGCAGGCCGCGGCCCAGCGGCAGGCGCAGCAGCCCGCGGTCGCCGGCCGAAGGCGGCTTGTTGACCTGGCCCATGCGCGGCACCGGGCGGTAGGGCGCCAGCGGGGTCACGCTGGCACCGCTGGCCAGGCCGCGGGTGTCGCCCGCGGGCATCAGGAAGGCGCGGTTGTTGGCAAAGCCCACCACCTCGGCCAGCACGGGTTCGCGCTTGCCGTTGGCGATCAGGCACTGCGAGCCGACCGGCACGCGCAGGCCCACGGCCTCGAGCACCAGGCCGGCCAGGCGCGTCAGCGTGCCGCGCACCTCCAGCGGCGTGTGCACGTTGGCGCCGGTGCGCAGGTCGTCCATGTACTGGGCCCAGCGGCCGTCGGGTTCAGACATCGCCCGCCTCCGGGTTCCAGGGTTCGTCCATGCCCAGGTTGCCCAGGGCGCGGGTCCAGCGCTTCTCGATGGTGGCGTCCACCGTGGCGCCCGGGGTCTGCAGCAGGCAGCCGCCCGGGGTGATGGTGACATCGGCCACGAAGTCGGGGGCGTTTTCGCCCAGGGTCTCCATCAGCGCGCCGCGCATCAGCGCGAGGTCGTCCGGGTGCATGCGCACGGTGGCGGGCAGACCGTCCTCGACGATCTGTTCCAGCGCCTCGCCGATCACGGCGCGCAGCTGGCCGGTGTTGCTCTGCAGCTCCTGGCGCACCACCTGGCGCGCAATGTCGCAGGCCAGGTCCAGGATCTGGCGGCCGATCTTCTGCTCGGCGGCGATCAGCTGCTCGGCCATGCCGTGCAGCAGCTGGCCCATGCGCACACCGGTTTCCTCGATGGAGCGGCGCATGGCCGCCTCAAGCGCGTCACGCACCTCCTTGCTGCCGGCGTCGTGGCCGTGGGCGAAGCCGTCGGCGTAGGCCTGCTGGCGCGCTTCGTGCAGCGCTTCCTCCAGCGCCTTGTCCGGCTCGGGTTCGGCCTCCACCGCCGCGGCGACCTGGAGCGCGTCGCTGCCGTCGATCGACGAGAAGTGCCAGGCCGACACGCCGTCGATTTCCTCGCGCGGGATGAAGCGGGTGTGCGTGCTGGGCTTAGACGAAGCCTTCATCGTCGCCTCCGCCGATCACGATCTGGCCCTCCTCCGACAGGCGGCGCACGATCTTGAGAATGTCCTTCTGCTGGGTCTCCACCTCGGACAGCCGCACCGGGCCGCGCGATTCCAGGTCGTCGCGCAGGCCTTCGGCGGCGCGCGAGGACATGTTGGCGAAGACCAGTTCGCGCAGTTCCGAGGACGCGCCCTTGAGCGCGATCACCAGCGATTCCGACGCCACTTCCTTGAGCACCAGCTGGATGGACTTGCCGTCGAGCTTGATCAGGTCCTCGAAGGTGAACATCTTGTCCATGATCTTCTGCGCCAGATCGGCATCGAAGTTGCGGATGGATTCGATGACCGAGGTCTCGATCTGGTTGCCCATCATGTTGATGATCTCGGCCGCCGTCTTGACGCCGCCCATCGAGGTCTTGCGGATCTTGTCGCCGCCGGCCAGCACCTTGTAGAGCACCTCGTTGAGGTCCTTGAGCGCGGTCGGCTGAATGCCTTCGAGCGTGGCGATGCGCAGCATCACCTCGTTGCGGGTGCGCTCGGCGAAGTTCTTCAGCACGTCGGCGGTCTGGTCCGATTCGAGGTGCACCAGGATGGCCGCGACGATCTGCGGGTGCTCGTTGCGCAGCAGTTCGGCGATGGACAGCGGGTCCATCCACTTCAGGCTTTCGATGCCCGAGACGTCGCCGCCCTGCAGGATGCGGTCGATCAGCAGCGCGGCCTTGTCGTCGCCGAGGGCGCGCCGCAGCACCGATCGCACGTAGTTGTCGGTGTCGGACACCAGCAGGCTCTGCGAGGAAGCCACGGCGGTGAACTTCTGCATCACCTGGTCGACCCGCTCATGCGACACGGCCCGCGTCTTGGCAATGGCCTCACCCAGCTTCTGCACTTCCTTGGGGCTGAGGTGCTTGAACACCTCGGCCGCCTCTTCCTCACCCAGTGTCATGAGGAAGATCGCGGCGTCCTGGATTCCCTGGTCTTCCATGATCGTGTTTCCTTGGCGTGCTTACGCGGGCGCTTCGCCGTTGACCCAGCTCTTGACGATGTTCGCCACGGCCATCGGGTTTTCCAGCGCCAGCCGCTTCGCGTCGACCAGGCGGCGGTTTTCCTCGGGCATCGGCAGGCCCGGGCGCTCGGGTGTTTCGTCGAGCACGGCGTCCAGCTGCGGTGCGTTGGTCTTGGTCTTGTCCTCGGTCTTGGTGACCACGGGCTGGCGCATCATCTTCATGCCCGGGCGCACCATGCCCATGAGGATCAGCAGGGCCACGCCCAGGGCGCCCACCGGCCAGGCCAGGCTGCGGGCCAGTTCCATGTTCTCGGGCTGCTTCCACCAGGCCACCGGCACTTCCTCGGCCGGCTTGGGAATGCTGAACACGGCGTTGACCACGTTGACCGAGTCGCCCCGTTCCTGCTTGAAGCCGATGGTCTCGCGCACCAGGGCGGTCATCTGCTCCAGCTGCTCGGGCGGGATGGCGGTGGTGACGACCTTGCCCGTCTTGTCGGCGACGCTGCGGTGGTTCACCACCACGGCGGCGGTCAGGCGGCGCACGGTGCCGCTGGCCTCGCGCACGGTGCGCACGGTCTTGTCGATCTCGTAGTTGATGACCGACTCGCGGCGCTGCGTACCGGCCTTGTCGGCGTTGCTGGCCACGCCCAGCGGGGCGGCGGCGCCGTTGATGGGGGCGGTGCCGGTGGCCGGTGGCTGGTTGGTGGTGGCGCCGGGCACGCCCGCGGGCTGCGCCTGGGCGGGTGTGCCGTCCTCGACGATCTGCTGGCTGCGCACCGCGCCGGGCTCACTGCCCTGGTTGGGCCGGTGCTGCTCGGACGTGGACTCGGCCAGCGAGAAATCGACGTCGGCACTGACCTGCGCCTTGACGTTGCCCACGCCCACCAGGGGCTCGATCATGTCCAGGATGCGGCGGGTGTAGAGCTGTTCGATCTGCTGGGTGTACTGCAGTTTCTGGGTGTCGGCGCCCTGCGCCATGCCGTCGGGGGCCGCCGAGAGCAGGGTGCCGGCGTCGTCCACGATGCTGACCGCCTTGGGGTTCATCTCGGGCACGCTGGAGGCCACCAGGTGCACGATGCCGGCGATCTGGGCCTTGTCCAGAGTGCGGCCGGGGTGCAGGGTCAGCAGCACCGAGGCGCTGGGCTTCTGCTGCTCCCGGAAGAACCCGTTCTGGTTGGGCAGGGCCAGGTGCACGCGCGCGGCCTGCACCGAGGACAGCGACTGGATCGAACGGGTCAGCTCGCCCTCCAGGCCGCGCTGGAAGGTCAGGCGTTCCTGGAACTGCGTCATGCCGAAACGGTTGGCCTCCATCAGCTCGAAGCCGCTGACCGAGCCCTTGGGCAGACCCTGCGAGGCCAGGCGCAGGCGGGTGTCGTGCACCTTGTCGGCCGGCACCATGATGGCGCCGCCACCCTCGGTGTACTTGTAGGGCACGTTCATCGTGGTCAGCTGCGCAATGATGGCGCCGCCGTCCTTGTCGCCCAGGTTGTTGTAGAGCACCTTCCAGTCGGGCTGGCGGCCCATGAAGAACAGCGCGATGGCGATCGCCAGCAGGCCGAAGGCGCCCAGGCCCATCTTGATCTTCTGCGCCCGGTCCAGGCGTGAGAGACCGGCGCTCAGGGCGTTGCGGTTCTCGGGCGGAAGGTCCATTTCGGCGACGGCAGTGCTCATGGCGGGGGGCTTCGAAGTGGGTCGGCAAGTGGGGGAATCTCCCCTGTTGCGACCGAGTATCCGGTTCCGATCACCCCGGCATAGCCATGAAAAAGGCCGCCTTTGACCCCCTATTCCCGGCGCGCGGAAGGGGGCCGATCACTAGCATCCAGTCCTGCACCCGTCAGAGTGAAAGGACACCGCCATGGACCTGCGAATCAATGCCCTGAACAGCCAGGCCGTCACCGGCATCGGCCGCCCTGCGGCTGCGCGCGGCGGCGCTTCGGCCGGTGGCGTGGGCGGCGTCGGCAGCGGCTTCGCCGACAACTTCAAGACCGCCCTGCAGTCGGTGAGCAAGGCGCAGAACGAGGCCACCCAGCTGCAGAACGAAGTGCAGAAGGGCAACCCCAACGTGAGCCTGGAAGAGACCATGCTCGCGATGCAGAAGGCCCAGATCGGCTTTCAGGCCACCATGCATGTCAGAAATCGCATGGTGCAAGCCTATACAGACATCATGAATATGAGCGTTTGACCCCCCGCGCCGCCTGCGGCGTCACCCCCCAGGGGGCGATGCGAGCGGCCCGGCGAAGCCGGTTCCGCAGCATCCTCGACGAACTTCCCTTCGTTGATCAATGGACTTGTTTTGCGTCCATGAGCTGTTCGAGGTCTCCGAGCCAGGGTTCGGCCAGGCAGCGGATCTCGGCGTCGGCGCGCAGGATGCGCTGCATGATCCGGGCCTTTTCCCTGCGCTCGTCGGGCGCCAGCTGCAGGTTGCGAGACTTGTGGCGCAGCTGGGCGATCAGCACCGCGCAGGTGCCTTCCAGGTGAACGATCTGGTCCCAGTCTTCCACACGGGCGGCCTCCAGCATGCGCTGGCTCGCGGATTCGATGGCTTTGTAGTAGTCCAGCAAGCTGTGCTCCATGATCAGGCTCCCCGGCCCGCGATGGGCTGCAGGTAGGCGGGGCCGGGGCCTCCGATGAGTTTCCACGACTGGGCCACGGGCTCGATGAGCTTGCTCACTTCCTCGAGCGCCTTGGGGTCGTTGCGCAGGTTGGCCTGCGTCAGCCGCAGCGTGCTGTAGTTGTAGAGATCGCGCAGGTTGGCGGCAACCTCGCCGCCCTCGCGCAGGTTCAGGCCGGCCTTGAGCCCTTCTTCCAGGATGCGCACGGCCTTGCCGAGCGCGGCGCCTTTGGTGACGGTGTCGCCGCGGACCATGGCACCGCGGGCCTCGGCGATCGACTGCAGCAGCGCGTCGAACAGCAGGCCCACCAGGGTGTGGGGGTCGGCGCCCTGCACGCTGGTCTCGACGGCAACGCGTTTGTAGGCAGAGGCGGCGCGGTGGCTGGCAGAGGTGAACATGGTGTCGGTTCCTTGTTGCTGATGCCTTTTTTTATCGGCATCGGCGACCGGGACTGTAGTCACTAACGTGTTCATTTTTGTCAACCCTTGTTCCACAAGGTGATCTGCTGGCTGACAAAGGCACTCAGGCCGTTGAGCGAACCGACGGCCGCGTCCATGGCGTTGTACTGGGCCAGAAAGCGCTTCTCGGCGCGCGCGGCCTTGTCGTTGACGCGCTCCTGGTCGAGGGTGTTGCGCTTGATCGAGGCCTGCAGGGCGTCGGTCTTGTTGGTCACCGTGCCGTCGGCGTCGATCAGGCCTTCTGCGAAGGTCTTGATCTTCCAGCCGAAGCCGGTCGCCGTGGCGTCGTTGCTGGTGGAGGTGAACAGGGCCTTGAGGTCGTCCAGGTTGTCCAGCGCGGCGTCCATCTTGGTCGCGTTGATCTCCAGCTTGCCGCCGGATTTGATTTCGATGCCGACGTCGGAGAGGCGGCTGTAGGGCGTGCTGGCGGACACCGATCGCATCATTCCGCGCAGGGCGTTCTGCAAGCCCACCGTGGTGGCGTCGCCCTGCAGCGGGCCGGCGGTCTTGGTGGCCTCGTCGTAGCGCAGGGCACTGGCCAGCGTGCTGTTGAGCGTGTTGTAGGCGTCGACGAAGGTCTTGATGTTGCTGCGGATGGCCTCGGTGTCGTTGCTGACGTCGATGGTCACCGGTGCCGTGGTCTCCTGGCTGAGCTGGATCGTCATCCCCGTGAGGGTGCCGCTGAGCGTGTTGCTGGCCGAGACGATGGGCACGTTGTTGATAGTGGCCTGTGCGTTCTCCGCGCTCTGCGATCGCGACATGCCGTTGGCATTGCCCACGCTGAAGGCCAGGCGCGAGAGGCCGGCGGCGTCCGTGTCGTCGCCGTCGTCGTCGGCGACCGTGATGCGGAAGGCGTTCTCCTCGCCGGTGGCCTTGGAGCGCACCAGCAGACGTTCGCCCGAGGCGTCCCGCAGCACGGTGGCGCTCACGCCCGCGTCGGATTCGTTGATCTTGGCCGCGATGCTGGAGAGCGTGTCCTGGCCTGCGTCGATGTCGATGGTGACCGGCGTGCCGCTGCCGGCGGTGAAGCTGCTGCCGCTCCACTGGCCCAGTTGGATGGTCATGCTGCCGGTGCCCATGGCGGTGCCCGCGGTCACCGCGGCGGATGCGGTGGACTGGGCCTTGGCCAGGTTCTGCACCTCCATGGTGATCGAGGTGGCGGGTGCACCCGCCTTGACCGTGACCCCGATGGCCGACGGGTTGGAGGAGGTGGCCTTGACAGGGTTCCAGCCCGAGTCCTTGGACAGCTTGGCCGCCGCATCGCCCAGCGCCGACACCTGGGACTTGATGGTGCCCATGGTCGAGAGCTTGGTCTGCAGCGAGGTGGCCTGCGTCTTGAGCTGGGTCAGCGGCGCCTTTTCCAGGGCGACGAGCTGCGAGACGATGCTCTGGATGTCCAGGCCGCTGGCGATGCCTGGTGACGAGATGGTGGCCATGGACGCTCCTTGTCATCCGCGACGGGATGTACCCATCGCACGCGGTCCGCATGCGATCGGTACATGCCTCCAAAGACGAGGCGACGGGGCACCGGGGTGCCGCCGTCGCCGCCCGCCACACCCGGGCGGGTGTGGCGAAACGTGCCGTGGATCAGCGCAGCAGGGACAGCACGCCCTGGGGCAGCTGGTTGGCCTGGGCGACCATGGCGGTGCCGGCCTGTTGCAGGATCTGGGCGCGCGAGAGGTTCGCGGTTTCCACCGCGAAGTTCGCGTCCATGATCCGGCCGCGGGAGGCGGCCAGGTTCTCGGACGAGACCTGCAGGTTGGCGATCACCGAGTCGAAGCGGTTCTGCTTGGCGCCGAAGGTGGCGCGGGCGGTGGTGATCTCGTCGATGGCCGTGTCCAGGTTGTCCATGGCGGTCAGCGCGTTGGCACGGGTGCCCACACCGCCGGCCACGACGGCCGTGATGCCCGAACCGGCGGTCAGGTTGGTCGTGTTGATGGTGATCTGGTCGGTGCCCACGTTGTCGGCGCCCACCTGGAAGGTCAGGCCGGCCGACGTGCTCAGCAGGTTGGTGCCGTTGAACTTGGTGCCGGTGAGCACGCGGGTGACTTCGGCCGCCAGTTCCTGGTATTCCTCGTCCAGGTTGGCGCGGTCTTCGTCGGAGTTCGAACCGTTGGCCGACTGCACGGCCAGTTCGCGCATGCGCTGCAGCGCGTCGCCCACCTTGCCCAGCGCGCCTTCAGCGGTCTGCGCCAGGGAGATGCCGTCGTTGGCGTTGCGGATCGCCACGTTCATGCCCTTGACCTGCGCGTTCATGCGCTCGGCAATGGCCAGACCAGCGGCGTCGTCCTTGGCAGTGTTCACGCGCAGGCCCGAAGACAGGCGCTGCATCGAGGTGGACAGCGAGCCGGTGGACTGGGCCAGGTTGCGCTGTGCATTCAGGGACTGCACGTTGGTGTTGATGGTGCTCATCGTTAACTCCTAAAGTTGGACTAAGGTAATCCGGCATCGCTGCCGATCTCAACGCCCGTCTTTCGACGGACCGCCATGACCGGTGCTCGTTGCCGCAAGCCGGTTGGCCCTCGGGCCGCTGACCGTCTCGCCGCGTTGCTTGCCGGACGACGAACCTTTTAGAAGTTCGTTGAGATGCTTTTCGGTGGCCCTGACATATTCTTTAGCCCGCGCTTACACCGGATTACAGAAATAAGCAAGGCATGCACCGCCCTGTTCCGGCCTTAGTGACCGGCAGCCCTGCGGCAGAGTGGGCCGGCAGCGGGTGCACAGTGAATCTCGGAATGAGTACCTAGGTTGTAGGAAGAAATCCGACACGGCGTCGGGTGGGCGCTGACAGTGCGAACAGCCGTTTACCGATT
The DNA here is from genome assembly GCF_031020795.1 of Hydrogenophaga pseudoflava. Taxonomy (GTDB): domain Bacteria; phylum Pseudomonadota; class Gammaproteobacteria; order Burkholderiales; family Burkholderiaceae_C; genus Hydrogenophaga; species Hydrogenophaga pseudoflava_A. Next base: position 901,309 of record NZ_JAVHJP010000001.1, on the reverse strand, counting down.
CAAGTTTTTTTACCGGTCGACACAATTACAAACATCAAGTCAGCAGATGTAAGCAACCCGCCAGCACCGCCGACCCGACCTGAAGGAGTAACACCATGGACAGCGAACAACTCTTGGCCGAAATCCGCGAAGCCAACCTGACCTACCTGATGCTGGCCCAGAACCTGATCCGCAAGGACCGCGCCGAAGCGCTGTACCGCCTGGGTCTGACCGAAGAGGCCGCCGACCTGCTGGGCATGCTCTCCACCGCCCAGCTGCTCAAGATCGCGTCGACCAACATGCTGCTGTGCCGCTTCCGTGTGGACGATGACCTGGTGTGGAACCTGCTGACCAGCCACAACGTGAAGAAGGTCGACAACGCCACCACGACCCAGCTGCACGCCAGCATCCTGATGGCCGGCAAGTTCGCCGAGTCGATGACGGCACACTGACCCCCACCCCTGCACGGAGCACGCCATGGCCACCGCAAAAAGCATCCTCAACGAGTCGCGCGACATCGCCCGCGCCGTGGCCCTGATCCAGCTCGGTGCCCGCCTGCAGGTGCTGGAGTACGAGACCAGCCTGTCGTACGAGCGTCTGCTGCGCCTCTACAAGGAAGTGGCCGGCAAGAGCCCCTCCAAGGGCCAGCTGCCGTTCTCCACCGACTGGTTCCTGACCTGGCAGCCCAACATCCACGCCTCGCTGTTCCTGAACATCCACGAGTACCTCTCCAAGACCAGCGACCTGGAAGAGATCGACACGGTGATCAAGGCCTTCCGCCTCTACAGCGAGCAGATGCAGGCCAGCGCCATCGAGCCCCTGCTGTCCGTCACCCGCGCCTGGCGCCTGGTGAAGTTCGTGGACAGCGGCATGCTGACCCTGACCAAGTGCTCCTGCTGCGGTGGCCACTTCGTGACCGAGCCCTACGAGAACGCCAAGAGCTTCGTCTGCGGCCTGTGCGAGCCGCCGGCCCGCGCCGGCAAGGGCAGCGCCAGCGGCGGCCTGCGCCTGCACTGAACGCGCGCTCCGTTCAAACCCTGAAAAGGACCCTTGCGAGGGTCCTTTTTGCGTTTCTGGCGGCCCTCAATCCCCCCTAGAGTTGGACCGATAGGAAGGTCAAGCGTCGCGAGCCTTCCGCTTCGGCTTCCTCCAGCTTCCATTCAGGGTTCCGTCCATGTTCGTCGTCATCGGCTTCGTGATCTCGATGGTCTGCATCTTCGGCGTGTTCATCATGCACGGGGGCAACATCGGTGTCGTGCTCACGGCGCTGCCGTTCGAGATGATCACCATCTTCGGCGCCGCCTTCGGTTCCTTCCTCATCAACAACCAGATGAAGGTGGTCAAGGCGACCATGAAGGGCTTCGGCCAGTGCTTCAAGGGCAGCCGCTTCACCAAGGCGCGCTACATGGAGCTGCTGGCGTTGCAGTTCGACATCCTGCAGAAGGCGCGCAAGGAAGGCCTGATGGCGATCGAACAGGACGTGGAAAGCCCCGAGCAGTCGCCGCTGTTCAAGAAGTACCCGGTGATCTCGTCCGACCACCACGTGGTGGAGTTCATCACCGACTACCTGCGCATGATGGTCTCGGGCAACCTCAACGCCCACGAGATCGAGTCGCTGATGGACGCCGAGATCGAGACCCACCACCAGGAGGCCCATGCCCCCGTGGCGGCCATTGCCCGGCTGGCCGGCGCGCTGCCCGCCTTCGGCATCGTGGCCGCCGTGCTGGGTGTGGTGAACACCATGGGCTCGGTGGGCCAGCCGCCGGCGGTGCTGGGCGGCATGATCGGATCGGCCCTGGTCGGCACCTTCCTGGGCATCCTGCTGGCCTACGGCGTGTTCGAACCGCTGGGCGGTCTGCTGGAACAGAAGACCGAAGAAGCCTCCAAGGAATTCGCCTGCATCAAGACCACGCTGCTGGCCTCGATGCAGGGCTACGCGCCGTCGACCGCCATCGAGTTCGGCCGCAAGGTGCTGTTCTCCGACGTGCGGCCCAGCTTCTCCGAGCTCGAAGGCCACGTCAAAGGGAAGAAGTGATGGCCGACGGCAAGAAGCTCCAGCCCATCATCGTCAAGCGCGTCAAGAAGGGCGGGCACGCGGCGCACGGCGGGGCGTGGAAGATCGCCTACGCCGACTTCGTGACGGCCATGATGGCCTTCTTCCTGCTCATGTGGCTGCTGGGCTCCACCTCGTCCGGCGACCTCAAGGGCATCGCCGACTACTTCTCCAACCCCGTCAAGGTCACGCTGATGGGGGGCAACGGCACCGGCAACAGCGACTCGGTGCTGCCCGGTGGCGGCCAGGACCTCTCGCGCCGGGCCGGCCAGGTCGACACCGGCGACGCCGAGCGGGCGGCCAAGCTCATGGGCGCGCAGATGGCGCGGGCCGAACTGGCCCGCAAGGACGCCCAGCGCATCGACGCCCTGCAGACCAAGCTCAACGAGCTGGTCGAGAACAACCCCACGCTCTCCGAGTTCAAGTCGCAGATCCGCATGGAGAAGACCGCCGACGGGCTGCAGATCCAGATCGTCGACGACCAGAACCGTCCCATGTTCGACGTCGGCAGCGCCATGGTCAAACCCTACATGCGCCAGATCCTGCGCGAGATCGGCGGGGCCATCGGCGACATGGAGAACCGGCTGGCGCTCTCCGGCCACACCGACGCCACGCCGTATGGCAGCGGTGACCGTGGGTACAGCAACTGGGAGCTGTCGGCCGACCGGGCCAACGCCTCGCGCCGCGAACTGGTGGCCGGTGGCCTGCCCGACAACAAGCTGGCGCGCGTCGAGGGCCTGGCCTCCAGCCGGCTGCTGGACGCGAACCAGCCCGAAGCACCGATGAACCGGCGCATCAGCATCCTGGTCATGACGCGCGAGGCCGAGGAACGCATGGCGCCCACCGGCGACGGCACCGCGCTGCGCCCGCCCATTGTCGAAGCACCTGCCGAAGCCGCCGCCCCGGCGCCGCAGGTCCCGCCGCCGGCCGGCACCGAAGCGGCCGCTCCCCAGGTCGACCCTCCGGTCGCACCCGTGCGCAAGATGCCGCTGGGCCTGCCCGATCTTCAGAATCTGGCCGAAGTGCCGAAACCCCGGGAAGAGGCTGGGCCCGTCAAGCCCCGCTGAACCGCCACTGTTTCCTGACAGGAGACCTCACCATGTCCACCCCGATGAAATTCCTGATCGTTGACGACTTCTCCACCATGCGCCGCATCGTGCGCAACCTGCTCAAGGAGATCGGTCACGCCGACGCCGACGAGGCAGAAGACGGGGTGATCGCGCTGAACAAGCTGAAGAACGGCAGCTTCAACTTTGTCGTCAGCGACATCAACATGCCCAACATGAACGGCTTCCAGCTGCTGGCCGAGATCAAGAAGGACGAGGCGCTCAAGCACCTGCCGGTCCTGATGGTCACCGCCGAGGCGCGCAAGGAAGACATCGTGATGGCCGCGCAGGGCGGCGCGGCCGGCTACATCGTCAAGCCTTTCACCAAGGCCACGCTGGAAGACAAGCTCGCCAACATCTTCAAGAAACTCGGCCTCTGAGCCTTGCGGGAGTTCCTATGTCAACGAGCAACAGCCCGGGCAATCCGGAAATGTTCCAGCAACTGGGCTCCATCACGCGCCAGCTGCACGACGCCCTCAAGGAACTGGGGTATGCCGACAAGCTCAAGGGCACGGTCGACCAGCTGCCCGACGCCCAGAGCCGGCTCTCCTACATCGCCCGACTGACCGGCGAGGCGGCCGAGAAGGTGCTCAACCATGTGGACGGTGCCAAGACCGAGCAGGAGACCATCGCAGAGCGCGGGCGCCAGCTCAGCTCCACCATCGCCGCGGTGCCCGGCCTGGCCCGGGCCATGCCCGAGCTGCTGAACTGGTCCAGGGACGTGGTCGAGCTCAGCGAGAAGAGCGACGCGCGCCTGACCGAGATCATGATGGCGCAGGACTTCCACGACCTCACCGGCCAGGTGATCAACCGGGTGGTGCAACTGGCCGCCACCATCGAGGAACAGTTGCTGGCCCTGCTGCTGCAGTCGGCGCCCACCGGCGCCCCGGGCCAGGACAAGGCCTACGACATGAGCAGTCTGCAGGGGCCGGTGGTCGACCCCGAAGGCCGCACCGACGTGGTGGCCGACCAGAAAGACGTGGACGATCTCCTGGCGTCTCTGGGCTTCTGAACTTTCCGGTTTCGCGCTGGGGGAATAGGGCGGTGCTTCGCCGCCTTTTCACGCATTCATTTCGGGGGCCGACTTCCACAATCTGACTCAAGTTTTCCTGAGTCAGACCGATGTCCTCCTCCCAAGACAAGAACCTGCCGGCCACCGCGCACCGCCTGAAAAAGGCGCGCGAGGAAGGCCAGCTGCCGCGTTCGAAGGAGCTGTCCAACCTGGCGGTGCTGGGCGGGGGCGCGGTGCTGCTGATGCTGCTGCTGCCTCTTGGCTTTGCCCACCTGCAGACGGCACTGGCTTCCCAGCTGCGCTTTGACCACACGGCGCTGCTGCAGCCCCAGCTGCTGACCGAGCGCCTGCATGCCAGCCTGGGTCTGGGCCTGACGGTGTTCCTGCCGCTGGGTGTGGCCGTGCTCGCGCTGGCCGTATTCGCCGCCTTCGCCTCGGGCAGCTGGACCCTCACCACCCACACCATGAAGCCGGACCTGGGCAAGCTCAGCCCCATCGCCGGGCTCGGGCGCCTGTTCTCCAAACAGCAGCTGTTCGAGACCACCAAGCTGGCCGTGATGACCGCCATCGTCGGCTTCGTCGGCTGGAAGTTCCTCTCTTCCCACATCGCCGGCTTCGCCAGCCTGCTGATGCAGCCGCTGGAGGGCGGTCTGGGCCAGCTGGCGCTGTGGATGCGCACCGGCGTGGGCATCCTGCTGGGGGTGGTGACGCTGTTTGCGCTCATCGACTTCCCGATGCAGAAGTTCCTGCACGCCCAGCGCCTGCGCATGTCGCGCGAAGAAGTCAAGCAGGAGCACAAGCAGAACGAAGGCGACCCGCACGTCAAGGGCCAGCGCCGCCGCCGCCAGCGCGAGCTGGCCCACCGCATCAGCATCGGCGCCGTGCCCAGGGCCGACCTGGTGGTGATGAACCCGACCCACTACGCGGTGGCGATCCAGTACGACGACGCCACCATGGCCGCGCCGCGCGTGATCGCCAAGGGCGCCGACCTGCTGGCCCTGCGCATCCGCGATGTGGCCAAGGAGCACAAGGTGCCGGTGCTGCAGTCGCCCATGCTGGCGCGCGCGCTCTACGCCCACGCCGAACTCGACCAGGAAATTCCCTCCGCCCTCTACACCGCGGTGGCCCAGGTGCTGGCCTACGTCTACCAGCTCAAGGCCGCGCTGGCCGGCCGTGGCGCCATGCCCGGCGCCGCGCCGAATCCGCAGGTGCCGCCCGAACTCGATCCGCACTGGAAGCAACCGCCGACCCGGGGAGCCGCTGAATGAACGCCCAACTGAAATTCCTGCAACAGTGGTTCGGCCGCCACGCCGCCCTGGCCCAGGGCCTGGCCGCCCCGCTGCTGGTGGTGCTGGTGCTGGCCATGATGGTGCTGCCGCTGGCGCCCTGGGTGCTGGACACCTTCTTCACGCTGAACATCGCGATCGCGCTGGTGGTGATGATGGTGGCGGCCTACATGCGCGCGCCGCTGGACTTCTCGGTCTTTCCCACCGTGCTGCTGCTGACCACGCTGCTGCGCCTGTCGCTGAACGTGGCCTCCACCCGTGTGGTGCTGATGGAGGGCCACACCGGCCCCGGCGCCGCGGGCGCGGTGATCGAGGCCTTCGGCCACTTCCTGATCGGTGGCAATTTCGCGGTCGGCTTCATCGTGTTCGCCATCCTGGTGGTGATCAACTTCGTGGTGATCACCAAGGGCTCCGAGCGCATCGCCGAGGTCTCGGCCCGCTTCACCCTGGACGCCATGCCCGGCAAGCAGATGGCCATCGACGCCGACCTGGGCGCGGGCCTGATCAACGAGCAGGAGGCCAGGCGCCGCCGCGCCGAGGTGGGCGAGGAGGCCGAGTTCTTCGGCTCCATGGACGGTGCCTCCAAGTTCGTGCGCGGCGACGCCATCGCCGGCATCCTGATCCTGTTCATCAACATCATCGGCGGCCTGGTCATCGGCATGGTCCAGCACGGCCTGTCGGCCGGCGAGGCGGCCGACAGCTACATCCTGCTGGCCGTTGGCGACGCGCTGGTGGCGCAGATCCCGGGCCTGCTGATCTCGGTGGCCGCCGCCATGGTGGTCTCGCGCGTGGGCAAGGAACAGGACCTGGGCGTGCAGATGGTCGAGCAGATGTTCATGTCCTCGCGTGTGCTGGGCATCACCGCGGGCGTGCTGTTCCTGCTGGGCGTCATTCCCGGCATGCCGCACCTGGTGTTCCTGGCCTTCGCCTCGATGATCGGTGGCCTGGCCTGGTGGCGGCTGCAGGAAGAGCGCCGGCCCAAGCCCGCCGAACAGCCGGCCGCGCCGCCCAGCGACGGCGAGGCCACCTGGGACGACCTGCAACCGGTGGACCTGCTGGGCCTGGAGCTGGGCTACCGCCTGATCGCCATGGTCGACAAGAACCGCCAGGGCGACCTGCTCACCCGCATCAAGGGCGTGCGCAAGAAGTTCGCGCAGGAGGTGGGCTTCCTGCCGCCGGCCGTGCACGTGCGCGACAACCTCGAACTGCGCCCCAGCGGCTACCGCATCACCCTGCGCGGCGTGGTGGTGGGCGAGGGCGAGGTCTTCCCCGGCATGTTCCTGGCCATCGACCCGGGCGGCGTGGGCACGCCGCTGATCGGCACCCCCACCAAGGACCCTGCGTTCGGCCTGCCCGCGCACTGGATCGACGAGAAGCAGAAAGAGAACGCGCAAATGGCCGGTTTTACGGTGGTTGATTCCGAGACCGTGCTGGCGACCCATCTTTCACACTTGATGCAAGTCCAGGCGGCCAAGCTGCTGAGCCGGACGGAGACCCAGGACCTGGTCGAACACGTGACCCGCCTGGCCCCGAAACTGATCGAAGAGGTCGTGCCGAAAATGGTTCCCGTCGCCACCTTCCAGAAAGTGCTGCAGCTGCTGCTGGAAGAGTCGGTGCACGTGCGCGACATCCGCACCATCATCGAATCCCTGGCCGAACACGCCGGCAGCATCTCCGATCCGGTCGAGCTGGCCCGCCGTGTGCGCACCGCCCTCTCGCCAGCCATCGTTCAACAGATTTACGGCGGTTCGGTCAAGGAACTTGAGGTCATCGCGATCGAACCCGGCCTGGAGCGCCTGCTGATGCAGGCCCTGACCGGCAACGGCGCCGGCGCGCTGGACCCCGGCGTGGCCGAGACGCTCTCGAAGTCGGCCGCCGAAATCGCCAACCGGCAGGAAGAGCGGGGCGTGCCCGCCTGCCTGCTGGTGCCCGACGCCATCCGCACCGCGATGGCCCGCCTGCTGCGCCGCGCCGCGCCGCGCCTGCAGGTGCTCGCCCACAGCGAGATTCCTGAAACCCATCTCATCCGTATCGGCCCGATTCTTGGGGAGCTTGCAGCATGAACATCCAGCGATTCACCGCCCCGACCTCGCGCGAAGCCATGGCCAAGGCCCGCCAGGCCTTCGGCGACAGCGCCGTCATCCTCTCCAGCCGAGCCACCGACGGGGGCTTCGAAGTGATGGCCGCCGCCGAAGAAAGCCTGGCGCCCGTGGCCCAGCCCGGTTCGCTGGCCAGCCGCGCCGAGGAGCGCATGCCGGTCATCCGCACCCGCCGCGCCGATCCGCCCGCCTTCCGCGACTCGGTGCAGGAAGACACCGAGCAGATGGCCATGAGCACGCTCTCGTTCCAGGAGTACGTGCGTGAGCGCATGCTGCGCAAGCGCCGCGCCGCCATGGACGGCGAGGGCGCCGGGGACAGCGCACCGGCCGCCCGCGAGACCGCCGCGCCGCGCGCCCCTGCGGCCCGCGCGCAGGCCCCGGCCGAGCGCCCCGCGCCGGTGCGCCTGGCGACGCCGCCGGCCCCCATGGCCACGCCCGAGCCGGCCCCGATCCGCACCCGTCCGGCCGCGGCGGCCCCGGCCTGGGCCGACAGCGAGGCCCCGCAGCAGCGCCCCGCGTCGGCCAGCGAAGGCCGCATGGCGGTGGAACTCTCCGCGCTCAAGGACATGATCGAGGAGCGCTTCAACACCCTGGCCTGGCTGGGTTCCTCCAAGCAGAACCCGATCCAGTCCACGCTGATGCTCAAGCTCATCCGCGCCGGCTACTCGCCCGCCATCGCACGCGCCGTGCTCGAGCGCATGCCGGCCGACACCGATGCCAGCCAGGCCGTGCGCTGGGTGATGGACACCCTGACCCGCAACCTGCGCACCGCCACCCCGGGCGCCGGTCTGTGCGACGAGGGCGGCGTGGTCGCCCTGATCGGTGCCACCGGCGTCGGCAAGACCACCACGGCCGCCAAGCTCGCCGCCCAGTGCGTGCGCCAGCACGGCGCCTCCAGCGTGGGCCTGATCACGCTGGACACCTACCGCGTCTCGGGCTACGAGCAGCTGCGCGCCTACGGCCGCATGCTCGGTGTCGTGGCCCACCTGGCGCACGACCGCGCCGCGCTCAAGGACCTGCTGGGCCTGCTCTCGGGCAAGCGCATGGTCATCATCGACACCGCCGGCCTCGGCCAGCGCGACCAGCGCATCCAGGAAATGCTGGACGTGCTGGACATGCCCTCGGTCAAGAAGGTGCTGGTGCTCAACGCCGGTTCTCATGGCGACACGCTGGACGATGTGCTGACCTCGTTCAAGTCCAGCGGGTTGCACGGTGTGGTGCTCTCCAAGGTGGACGAGGCCGTCAAGCTCGGCCCCGCCATCGACGCCCTGGTCCGCCACCAGGTGGTGCTGCGCGGTGTGGCCAACGGCCAGCGCGTGCCCGAGGACTGGCAGAACCCCGACGCCGCCACGCTGGTGCGGGTGGCCATGGGCACCGAGGGCAAGTCGGCCTACGACCCGGTCGCCACCGACATGGGCTTCTACTTCTCGCAGGCCTCCTCGCGCGGCATCCAGCTGGGGGCCGGCCATGTTTGAAGCCGGTTTCGACCAGGCCGCCGGCCTGCGCGCCCACCCCCAGCGCCAGGGCCCGGCCCTGCTGGCGGTGGCCAGCCCGCCGCAACCCTCCCGCGCCTACGAACTGCTGTGCCACCTCTCGGCCCAGCTCAAGGCCCAGGGCCGCCAGCCGGTCATCCTGGACGGCACCGCCACCGAAACCGCCGAGCGCCGCAGCGGCGACGGCAGCCCCCTGGGCCTGCTGCACGCGCTGAACGACCCCGCGATCTCGGATCTGGGTCATCCGGCCGACGGCCACGAATGGCTGGTGATGCCGGCTGCCCGGGGCCTGCGGGCGCTGCAGCAGACGGCGCTGACCGCCGGCGGCGCCGTGGCGCTCTCGCGCCTGCTCGCCCCCTTCGGCAACGGCAACCTGCTGCTGTTCTTCGCGCCGGCCCACGAGCTCTCGCCGCTGTGCGGCGACCTGCAGGCGCGCGTGGTGGTGCCGGTGCTGCAGTACCCCCGGGACGCCCTGGACGCTTACGGTGCGGTCAAGCTGCTGCACATGGCGGGCGCCCGCCCGGTGCTCGCTCCCGTGGCCAGCGACGACCCCGGCCAGGTGCTGGACAGTGTGCTGGCCACGGTCTGCGACTGCGCCGACCGGCACCTGGGCCTGGACATGGAGCTCTGGAGCGAGCCCGTGTGGGCCGCCTGCGCGCAGGAGCACGCCATGACCCGGCCCCAGCGCCCGGACACCTTCCACGGTCTGCGCGACGTCAGGTTCGCCGCCACCGGACCGTCCCCCGTGGGCGCGATGCCCTCACTCTGGAGTTGAACGACATGTACACCGCCAAAGGCACCCTCAACCGGGACGACCAGTTGCGCAAGTACAGCCCGCTGGTGCGCCGCCTGGCCCACCACATGATCGCCAAGCTGCCGCCCAGCGTGGAGGTCGACGACCTGATCCAGGTCGGCATGATCGGTCTGACCGAAGCCATCGCGCGCTTCGAGCCCTCGCAGGGCGTGCAGTTCGAGACCTTCGCCAGCCAGCGCATCCGCGGTGCCATGCTCGACGAGCTGCGCGAAGGCGACTGGATGAGCCGCGGTTCGCGCAAGAGCCAGAAGGACATCGAGCAGGCCGTGCACCGCCTGCAGCAGAAGCTGCACCGCGCGCCGATGGAGAGCGAGATCGCCCAGGAACTGGGCATGAGCCTGGCCGACTACCAGCACATGCTGGCCAAGGTGCGCGGCACCCAGCTGGTCTACCTGGAAGACATCAGCGGCCGCGACGACGACGAGGAAGGCTTCCTGGACCGCCACATGGGCGACGACGAGGCCGACCCGTCCGCGCTGCTGCAGGACCAGCGCATGCGCATGGCCCTGGTGGAGGCGATCAAGAACCTGCCCGAGCGCGAGCAGCAGATCATGTCCATGTACTACGAGCACGACATGAACCTCAAGGAGATCGCGGCCGTGCTCGGTGTGACCGAGTCGCGCATCTGCCAGCTGCACAGCCAGTCGATCGCCCGCCTGCGCACCAAGCTGCGCGAGCACTGAGCCGACCGGTCGCCACCGCCAAGGAACCCCCATGTTCGAAGCCGAATTCCCCCGCCTGGCCCGCATCGAGCAACTGCTCCAGAGCCGCGACTACGCCGCGCTGGAAACCCTGGTCATCGAGGAGATGCCCCGGCAGCTGCTGAGCGAGGAGGCGCTGGACGTCGCCCGGGTGCTGCGCGAGAACGCCACCGTCATCTTCCTGGCCTCGCTGGCGGTCGAGAACCTGCCCAAGCCATTCCGCTTCCAGGCCTGGCTGGCGGTCTACCAGTCCATTGTGCAGGGTGCGCCCACCGCCGCGCTCGGCGCGCTGCCCGCCCGCCAGCCGCTGCGCCTGGTCGCCGAGGCGGTGGTCCGCAAGACCAACATCGACACGGCGGCGCTGAAGAAGGGCCATGGCCCGCTGGATGAGTGGTTCCACGCCGCCGAGCTGGCGATCGACCAGCTGCGCTTCGACCTGCTGGAGCAGATCGTGCGCGAACTGGTGCGCCGCAAGCTCGACGCCCCCGACTGGCTGCGCTTCACCAAGGTGCTGTTCAACCGACACAGCTTTGTGCCCAAAGGCATCGACATCGATGCGCTGGGCCGTTGCTACGGCCGCATCCGCGACCACCTGATCGCGCGCCTGCCGGCTGTCGACAAGGTGCGCAGCCGCCTGGCACTGTTCGCCACCTACTGCCACTTCCACTCGGGCAACTACCCGGCGGCCATCGAGGCGGCGCAGCGCGCCACCACGGTGGAAGACCGCATCCACGCCGCCTTCGACATCGCGCGTTCGCACTGCTTCTCGGGCGACCTGGACCAGACCCTGGCCTGGCTGGACCGCCTGGTCGAGCTGATGTGCGCCCACGGCCCCCTCCACGCGCCCCAGCCCGCCGCACAGGTGCGCAACCCGGACGAACCCGAGCCCGACAAGGAAGCGCGCAACAGCTTCGACCCGGTCCAGGCCTCCAAGGCCCTGCTGGACCTGCAGAACGCGCTGGAGCCCATCGGCAAGAAGGCCTTCCTGGTCTCCGGCACGCTGCTGGGCTTCCACCGCGAAGGCCAGCTGCTGGCACACGACAAGGACATCGACGTGGGCATCATCGGCTGGGAAGACCAGTACGAGGTGGCCAATGCGCTGCTGCAGAGCGGCCGCTTCGGGCTGGACGCGCGGCGCCTGCGCGGCAGCAAGGCCTACCACATCCCGGTGCGACACATCGAGACCCGCGTGAGCATCGACATCTTCGTGTACCACGAGGAGGACGGGATGCTGGTGACCGGCGTCGAGTCCTACTTCGGCTACCTGCAGAAGTTCGCGTTCACGCCCTTCGGCCTGAACAAGGCCGGCTTCCTGGGCATCGAGTTCTACGTGCCCGACGACATCGAGAAGAACCTGGCCGAGAACTTCGGCCACTGGCGCCAGTCGGACCCCGACTACATCTCGCACCTGCAGTCGCCCTCGACGGTCGATGTCGGCGGCAAGGTGTTCCAGATCGTCGGCCGCATCCGCGCGCTCGAAGCCATCAAGGCCGGCAAGTTCGAGAAGCTCTCGCGCGTGATCCAGATCATGACCGAGCACCAGCACCGCCCCGGCGGCATGTCGGCGCACACGCTGGACCTGCTGAAAACCGCATACGACAGACGACCCGTTGAAGAGGTGGCGTGATGAACGACTTCGCTTTTGTCCTGCTCGCCGGTGGCAGCGGCACCCGGCTCGACTCCCCGATTCCCAAGCAGTTCATCCGCGTGGCCGGAAAGACCATCGTGGAGCACAGCTTCGACGCCCTGCACAGCTACGCGCCCGAGGCCCGCATCGTCATCACGGTGCCGGCCGATGCGCTGGAGATGGCGCGCAAGCTGTTCAGGGACACCCGGGCCGAAGTGATCGTGGGTGGTTCCTCGCGCCAGGCCTCGGCCTGGGCGGCCCTGAAGTACCTGCGCGCGGACCCGCCGAAGAACGTGATCCTGCACGACTCGGCGCGCCCGTTCCTGAGCCACCAGATCATCCACGACGTGGTGGACGCGCTCGAATCGCACGAGGCGGTGGACGTGGCCATCAAGACCAGCGACACCATCATCGTCGAGCGCGACGGCTTCATCCAGAACATTCCCAAGCGCGACCACATCTACCGCGGCCAGACGCCGCAGGGCTTCCGGTACGGCGCGCTGGTCAAGAGCTACGAAGAGATCGGCCCCGAGAAGATGGGCGAGTTCACCGACGACTGCGGCATCTACATGGCCTGCCACCCCATGGGCCAGGTGCGCATCGTCAAGGGCAGTTCCGAGAACATCAAGATCACCGACTCGGTGGACCTGGTGCTGGCCGACGAGCTGTTCCGCATCCGCCAGCAGCAGCTGGCGCCCAACCTCAACGGCCTGGACCTCAAGGGCAAGCATTCGGTGGTGTTCGGCGGCAGCGCCGGCATCGGCAAGGCCATCGTGCAGATCCTCGAAGAGGCCGGCAGCACGGTGCACAGCGTCTCGCGCCGCACCGGCTGCGACATCGCCGACCACGACCAGGTCGAGGACACCTTCGAGCGCCTGATGAAGGAGTGGGGCCGCATCGACCACGTGGTCAACGCCGCCGGCCTGCTGATCAAGAGCCCGCTGGAGCAGCAGTCGCCCGCTGACGTGGCGCAGCAGGTGTCGGTGAATCTGCTGGGTTCGCTCAACGTCGCGCAGTGCGCCCACGCGCCGCTCAAGGAGTCGCAAGGCATGCTGCTGCAGTTTTCCTCCTCGTCGTTCACCCGCGGCCGCGCCGACTACTCGGCCTACTCGGCCTGCAAGGCGGCCATCGTCAACCTGACGCAGGCGCTGTCGGACGAGTGGAAGGACGACGGCATCCGCGTCAACTGCATCGTGCCCGGCCGCACCGACACCGGCATGCGCCGCAGCAACTTCGCGGGCGAGGACCAACGCACCCTGCTCAGCCCCTACGAAGTGGCGCTGGCCTCGGCCAAGCTGCTCAGCTCCAGCGACACGGGCGTCATCGCCCGCGTCTGACACCGCAACCTCTCATCCTGAACCGTGGAGAACCCCATGAGCCAATGCCCCGTCTGTGGCGGTGAAGAAGACATCGTTGCCCACACCTGCAGCGTCAAGCCGTACAAAGGCAAGACCATGCGCGGCCACCAGTGCCGCTCCTGCGGCCTGATCCGCTACCCCGAGAACCTGGGCCACTACGCCAAGGTCATCGCGCGGCAGTCGTCCGAGGCCACACTGCGCGAGCTGCGCAACGCCAACGACGAGCGCCCGGGGCGCGAGTTCTACATGGCCGAGATGGGCATGGAGATCGTGGGCAAGCACAACGCCAGCGTCAGCTTCTTCGGCTCGGGCCTGAACACCGACCACCTCTGGGTCAAGCGCGCTTATCCCGAGGTGCAGACCAAGCTGGTGGACCTGGAGAACATGCAGGAAGCCGAGAACTTCGAGCCCATCGCCGAGGCCACGCCATCGGACGTGGTCATCGCCTCCGAGGTGATCGAACACTTCACCGAACCGGTGGCGCACTTCGAATCGCTGCTGCGCCTGGTCAAGGACGACGGCATCCTGATCTGCAGCTCCAACATCTACGACGGCACCAATATCACGTTCCACCAGTACCCCTTCGTGCCCGGCCACGTGGCCTACTGGACGCCGCTGTCGCTGATCAAGGTGGCGGCCGACCACGGCTGCTTCGTCGACTTCCGCACGCCCGAAGTGGGCCTGACGCGCGGCGGCCCGCGCAAGAAGTACATCATCTTCTACAAGCGCACCGAGACCCTGTTCCGCATGAGCCACTACTTCGGCACCCACATGCACGCGCCGTCCGAGAAGGAGTGAGCGGGCGGGCGCCGGTTGGCGCATGATCCGGCCCCATGAACCTGCGATTCGTCGAAGCCTTTCACTGGGCCGTCTCCCTGGGCAGCGTGACCCGGGCCGCCCAGAAGCTGCACATCACCCAGTCCGCGCTCTCGGCCCGCATCTCGGCGCTGGAGGAGGAGCTGGGCACGGTGCTGGTTGACCGGCGCGACAAGCAGTTCCGCCTCACCATCGCGGGGCAGCGCTTCCACACGCTGGCGCAGCAGCTGCTGGCGATGCAGCGCCAGATCAAGGAAGCCATGGGCCACAACAGCAGTGGCATGGTCACGGTGCGCATCGGCGCCATCGAGTCGGTGGTGCACAGCTGGCTGCCGCAGTGGCTGGTCCGGATGCGGGCCGAACAACCCGACTTCGCGTTCGAGCTCACGGTGGAAACCTCGCCGGTGCTGGTCGACCAGGTGCGCCGTGGCGCGCTGGATCTGGTGTTTGCGGCCATTCCCGCCAACGACGCGGGCCTGCGCTCGGTGGCCTTGCCGGCCATGCAGATGTCCTTTGTCGGCAACCAGGAGATGCACCGGGCCCGGCGCTACCGGCTCAACGACCTGGCCTGCCTGGAACTGCTGACCTTCCAGCGCGGATCGCAGCCCCACCAGGCGCTGCTGGAGCTGTTCCAGGGCGACGAAACGCCCACGCCCCGCATCCACACCATCTCGTCGATCTCCGCCATGGTGCAGCTGGTCGAGGCGGGCTTCGGGGTGGCCACCCTGCCCAGCGAGGTGCTGACCGCGCTCGCCCACCGCTCGCCTCTGCGGGCCTTGCCGGGCGCGCCGGCGCTGGCGCCACTGCCCATCCATGCCAGCTACCGCGAGGACCCCACCAGCACGCTGACGGAGTCGCTGCTGGCCTCGGCCACCGCGCATCTGAGGTCCTCAGGCACCCGAACAAAGCCCTGAATGCACCGTGCCGGTGCCTAGGGTTTACCTTGACAGGGTAAACGCGCACTCGATCAGGTCATCGATTTTTTCGATGATGTCGCGCGCAAATTTCTCGTTGGATGAATCCGGGCGCAATGCCCAGAATCCGCGCCATTCACCCATGGCCGATGACATCCAACATGACCAGCACCGTTCCGACACACCTGCATGAGAACTCCAGCGCGCTGGACGTGCGCCTGGCGGCGCGCTCGGGCCAACTGACCGGGCACACCAGCGGTCTGGCCCGCCACCATGTGCAGGCCAACCTCGCCATCCTGCCCAAGGCCCTGGCCGACGACTTCCTGCGCTACTGCCAGCGCAACCCCAAGCCCTGTCCGCTGCTGGCCGTGGGCGAGCCGGGCCAGTACCGCCTGACCGAACTGGGCCACGACCTGGACATCCGCACCGACCTGCCCCGCTACCGCGTGTGGCAGAGCGGCGTGGTGGTCGACGAGCCCACCGATCTCGCCGCCGTGTGGCGGGACGACCTGGTGGTGTTCGCCCTGGGCTGTTCGTTCTCGTTCGAGCACGGTCTGCTGGCCGCCGGCATCCGCCTGCGCCATGTCGAACAGGGCCGCAACGTGGCGATGTTCAGGACCAACATCCCGACCCGCCGCGCCGGCCCGTTCCAGGGGCCGATGGTGGTGACGATGCGCCCGCTCAAGGCGGCGGACGCGATCCGGGCGGTGCAGATCACCTCCCGTGTGCCGGAGGTGCACGGCGCACCGGTGCACATCGGCGACCCGTCGCTGATCGGCATCAGCGACCTGTCCCGCCCGGACTACGGCGATGCGGTCGAGGTCATGCCCGACGAGCTGCCGGTGTTCTGGGCCTGCGGCGTCACACCCCAGGCCGCCATCGCGGCGTCCAAGCCCGCGTTCTGCGTCACCCATGCCCCCGGCTGCATGTTGGTGACCGACCGCCTCAACGACCAACTCGGCCTGGGATGACCCGGCCACTTTTCAACCCACCCCCACGAGGAACCGACATGCTCATCTCCAAACGAACCCTGCTCGGCGCCAGCGCCGCCCTGGTGCTGCTGGTCACCGGCACGCACGCACTGGCCCAGTCGTCCGCCAAATGGGACCTGCCCACCGCCTACGGGGTCGGCAGCTTCCAGACCGAGAACCTGCAGACCTTTGTCAACGAGGTGGACAAGGCCACCGGCGGCAAGCTCAAGATCACCCTGCATCCGGGTGCATCGCTCTACAAGGCCAACGAGATCAAGCGCGCGGTGCAGACCGGCCAGGTGCAGGCCGGCGAGTTCATCCTCTCGGGCCACAGCAACGAGAACCCGCTGTTCGGCACCGACTCGCTGCCCTTCCTGGCCGACAGCTACGCCGAGGCTCGCAGGCTCGCGCAGATCGAACGCCCCTACATGGAGAAGCTGCTGGCCAGCCAGGGCCTGAAGCTGCTCTACACCGTCCCATGGCCGGGCCAGAGCCTCTACAGCACCAAGCCGGTCGAGTCGGTGGCGGATCTCAAGGGCACGAAGATGCGCGCCTACAACCCGGCCACCTCGCGCATCGCCCAGCTGGCCGGCGCGCAGCCCACCACCATCCAGCTGGCCGAACTCGGCCAGGCGCTCGCCACGGGCACGGTGGAGAACTTCCTCACCAGCAGCGCCAGCGGCGTGGAAAGCAAGCTCTACGAAAGCGTCAAGTACTTCTACCGCGTCAACGCCTGGCTGCCCAAGAACGCGGTGGTGGTGTCGCTCAAAACCTTCGACGCGCTGGACAAACCCACGCAGGAGGTGCTGCTCAAGGCCGCCGCCGAAGCCCAGGAACGCGGCTGGAAACTCAGCGAGGCCAAGGACACCGAGTACCAGAAGGCGCTGACCGCCAAAGGCATGAAGCTGGCCGACCCGAGCCCGACGCTGAAGAAGGACTTCAAGGCCATCGGCGACAAGCTCACCGCCGACTGGCTGGCCACGGCGGGAGTCGACGGCAAGGCCATCATCGACGCTTTCCAGAAGCCCTGAACCGCCATGAGACGCCTTCTGGATTCGTTTTACGCCACCCTGGCGTGGCTGGCCATGCTCGGGCTGGCCGCGACCTTCGGCATCATCGCGCTCGGGGTGCTGGCCCGCCAGCTGCACTGGGACGTGCAGGGGCTGGACGGCTACGCCGGCTATGCCATCGCCGCCGCGCTGTTCCTGGCCCTTCCCGCCACCTTCCAGCGCAACGAACACATCCGCGTCACCCTGCTGATGGAGAAGGTGTCCGGACGGTGGCGGGGTGCGCTGCAGGTCTGGAGCCTGGTCGCGGCCAGCGCCCTGAGCCTGTTCCTGGCCTGGGCATGCGCGCGGCTGGTGTGGCTGTCCCGCACCACCCACGACATCGCGCAGACCATGGACGCCACGCCCCTGTGGTTGCCCCAGCTGAGCATGGCCATCGGTGCTGCGGGGCTGGCGCTGGCCTGTCTCGACGCCACCGCCAGCCATCTGGCCGGGCGGGCATTCTTCAGGCACGCACCGGCCGGCGAAGCGGCGCGGGTCGAATGAGGAGGCGCCCATGGATGCCTTGATCGCGCTGCTCCTGATCGTCTTCATGCTGGTGGTCCTGGGCTCCGGCCTGTGGATCGGCCTGTCCCTGCTCGGCGTCGCGGTGGTCGCGATGCAGTTCTTCACCGAACGCCCGGTGGGCGACGCCATGGTGCTGACCATCTGGGGCAGCACCACCAGCTGGACACTGACCGCCTTGCCGCTGTTCCTGTGGATGGGCGAGATCCTGTTCCGCTCCAGGCTGGCCGAGGGCATGTTCCGCGGTCTCGCACCGTGGCTCAACCGCCTGCCCGGGCGCCTGCTGCACGTCAACGTGATCGGCTGCACCATCTTCGCGGCCGTCTCGGGCTCGTCGGCCGCCACCTGCGCCACCATCGGCAAGATCACCCTGCCCGAGCTGGACAAGCGCGGCTACCCGGACCGGCTGGCGGTCGGCACGCTCTCGGGCGCGGCCACCCTGGGCCTGCTGATCCCGCCGTCCATCATCATGATCGTCTACGGGGTGGCGGCCAACGTCTCGATCGCCAAGCTGTTCATGGCGGGCGTGATTCCGGGCATCCTGCTGGCGCTGCTGTTCATGGGCTACATCGTGTTCTGGGCGCTGCGGCACCCCGATCAGATCCCGGCCGCCGATGCCGCGCTGACACTCAAGCAGAAGCTCTACGAAGGGCGCCACCTGCTGCCGGTGGTGGCCCTGATCGGGCTGGTGCTGGGCTCGATCTATTCGGGCGTGGCCACCGCCACCGAGGCGGCGGCACTGGGCGTGGCGGGCTCGCTGGCGCTCTCGGCCATTGAGGGGTCGCTCTCGCGCCAGGCGCTCGTCGACGGCCTGGCCTCCGCCGCGCGGGTCTACTGCATGATCGGCCTGATCCTGGCGGGCGCCTCGTTCCTGACGCTCTCGATGGGCTTCATTGGCCTACCCAGGCACCTGGCCGAGTTCATCGGCGGCCTGGGGCTCTCGCCCTTCGCGCTGATGGTGATGCTGGTGATCTTCTTCATCGTGCTGGGCTGCTTCCTCGACGGCATCTCCATGGTGGTGCTGACCATGGCCGTGCTGCTGCCCACCGTGGAGGCGGCCGGTTTCGACCTGATCTGGTTCGGCATCTTCATCGTGCTGGTGGTGGAGATGGCGCAGATCACGCCCCCGGTCGGTTTCAACCTGTTCGTGATCCAGGGGCTGACCAAGCGCGAGATCACCTGGATCGCCCGGGTGTCCATGCCGCTGTTCTGGCTGATGTGCGCCTTCGTGCTGTTCGTGTACCTGGTGCCCGGCACCGTGACCTGGCTGCCCGGCCTGATGCAGTAGTCCCCGCCGCCCTCCCGTCCGTTCCGACCCAGGAGACTCCCATGCGCCGACGCAACATGCCGGTGGCCCTCGCGGCCGCCCTGGCAGGGTGGAGCACCGCCCGCCGTTCCCTCGCGGCCGCACCGGCGGCCTGGACCGTGGCCACCGGGTACAAGGCCGACGGCTACCACGCCACCACGCTGGCGTGGCTGGGCACCGCGGTCGAGCAGGCCACCGGGGGCGCGCTGCGCTGGACCGTGGCGGCCGAGGGCAGGCGGGTGCCGCTGGCCAAGATTCCCGAGGCCGTGGCGGCCGGCCAGCCCGAGGCCGGCGAATGCATCATGACCACCATGGCCGGCACCTGGCCGGTGTGCGGTGCCGACGCCATTCCGTTCATGACCCGCCACATGAACGATGCACTCCGGCTGTGGAAAGTGCAGCGGCCGGTGGTTGAAAAGGCGCTGGCGCCGGCAGGCCTGGTACCGCTGTACACCGCCCCCTGGCCGGGGCAGGGCCTGTACTGCACCGAGCCCGTGCGCAGCGCCTCGGACTTCCGCGGCCGTCGCATGCGCACCTACAACGCCACCACGCGGCGCATCGCCGAGATGCTGGAGGCCGAACCGGTGGAGGTGCCGATGGCCGAGGTCGGCCAGGCGCTGGAGAGCGGCCGCATCGACAGCATGATCACCTCGTCGGTGACCGGTGTGGAGCAACAGGTGTGGCGCTGGATGCGCCACTTCTACGACCTCAACGCCTGGATGCCCAAGAACCTGGTCATGGTCCACCACGGCGCCCACCAGGCGCTCGACCCCGCCGTCCGCAAGACGCTGGCCGAGCTGGCGCAGCAGGCCGAGCAGCGCGGCTGGGCCGCGGCGGAGACGGCCGCGCTCCAGTCCGCGCAAGCGCTGGCGCGCAACGGCATCCAGGTCGAACCCACGCCCACCCTGCTGCGCGGCACCCTGGTCCGCATGGGCGAGCGCTTCGCGCGCGAATGGGTGCGCGAGGTGGGGCCGCAGGCCAACCAGATCTTCATTCCCTATTTCAGTCAACAGTGAATCCCGACATGACCGACATGCACCCGACACACGTTCCCCCTTCGCTCCGCTGGCAGTTCTGGATCGACCGGGGCGGCACCTTCACCGACCTGGTCGGCCGCGCGCCCGACGGCGGCCTGCACACGCTCAAGCTGCTGTCCGAAAACCCCGAGCAGTACAAGGACGCGGCGGTCGAAGGCATCCGGCGCCTGCTCGGTCTGGCGCCGGGCGTGCCCATCACGCCCGAGTGGGTGGAGTGCGTGAAGATGGGCACCACCGTGGCCACCAACGCGCTGCTCGAACGCAAGGGCGACCGCACCGTGCTGGTGACGACGCAGGGCTTCCGCGACGCGCTGCGCATCGCGACCCAGGCCCGGCCGCGCCTGTTCGACCGCCACATCGTGCTGCCCGAACTGCTGTATGAGCGGGTCATCGAGGCCGAGGAGCGGGTGGGCGCCGACGGCGTCTGCGTGACGCCACTGAACGAGGCCGCGCTGCGCGAGGACCTGCAGAAGGCCTATGACCAGGGCATCCGCGCCTGCGCCATCGTGTTCCTGCACGGCTGGCGCTCGCCGGGGCACGAGATGGCGGCCCGGATCATGGCGCGGGCCATCGGTTTCACCCAGATCTCGGTGTCGCACGAGGTCAGCCCGCTGATGAAGTTCGTGCCGCGCGGCGACACGACCGTGGTGGACGCCTACCTCAGCCCGATCCTGCGGCGCTACGTGCAGCAGGTGGCCGAGCAGATGCCCGGCGTGCCGCTGCTGTTCATGCAGAGCTCGGGCGGCCTCACCCAGGCCGACCACTTCCAGGGCAAGGACGCCATCCTCAGCGGCCCTGCCGGCGGCATCGTCGGCATGGTGCGCACCGCCCAGGCCGCCGGCCTGCACAAGGTGATCGGCTTCGACATGGGCGGCACGTCGACCGACGTCAGCCACTTCGCGGGCGAGTTCGAGCGCGCCTTCGACACCGAGGTGGCGGGCGTGCGCATGCGCGCGCCGATGATGAGCATCCACACCGTGGCCGCCGGGGGCGGATCGGTCATCCGCTTCGACGGGCACCGGCTGCGCGTCGGCCCCGAATCGGCCGGCGCGAACCCGGGGCCGGCCAGCTACCGCCGCGGCGGCCCGCTCGCCACCACCGACGCCAATGTGATGCTCGGCCGCATCCAGCCCGAGCACTTTCCCAAGGTGTTCGGCCCTGGCGCCGACCAGCCGCTGGACCGGGAGGTGGTGGTGGACCGCTTCGCGGACCTGGCCCGGGAAATGAATGCGGCCCGCACCGAGGCGGGAACGCCCGCGGTGACCGCCGAAGAGGTGGCCGCCGGGGCGCTGCAGATCGCGGTGGCCAGCATGGCCAATGCGGTCAAGAAGATCTCCGTGGCCCGGGGCTACGACCTGGCCGACTACGCGCTGCAGTGCTTCGGCGGGGCCGGTGGCCAGGCCGCCTGCCTGGTGGCGGACGCACTGGGCATGGGGCGCATCCTGGCGCACCCGCTGGCCGGTGTGCTCAGCGCCTACGGCATGGGGCTGGCCGACCGCACGGTGATGCGGGAGGGCTCGGTGGAGCGCACGCTGGACGAGGCCGGCCTGGCCGCGGCGCGCGGGCGCGCGCTCGCGCTGCGCGAGGACGCGCTGGAAGAGATGCGGTCCCAGGGCATCGACACGCAGGCGGTGACCACCGGCTTCAAGGCCCTGGTCCGCTACGAGGGCACCGACACCGCGCTGCCCTGCGCGCTCGGACTCCACGAAGCGCCCGCGCACGAGATGACGGCCTTGCGCGATGCCTTCGAGACCGCCTACCGCCAGCGCTTTTCCTTCCTGATGGCGGACCGAGCGCTGGTGATCGAGTCGGTCAGCGTGGAGGCCAGCCTCGCCGGCGAACCGGTGCAGGGCGGCGGGGCCACAGCGGCGGGCACCGCGCACCGGCCCGACCCGGTGGCCACCATCCGCATGTACTGCCTGGCCGACGAACAACCCGCCGGCTGGCGCGACGCACAGCTGTTCCAGCGCGAGGCGCTGCAGGTGGGGGCCACCATCGACGGGCCGGCCGTGGTGGCCGAGCGCAACGCCACCACCGTGGTCGATGCCGGCTGGCAGGCGGTGATGACCGGGCGCGGCAACCTGCTGCTGCAGCGCACACGGCCGCGTGTGCAGGCGGCGGCGGTGGGCACGCAGGTGGACCCGGTGATGCTGGAGGTGTTCAACAACCTGTTCATGAACATCGCCGAGCAGATGGGCCTGCGGCTGCAGAACACGGCGCAGTCGGTGAACATCAAGGAGCGGCTGGATTTTTCCTGCGCGATCTTCGACGGCCAGGGCCAGCTGATCGCCAACGCACCGCACGTGCCGGTGCACCTGGGCTCCATGAGCGAGTCCATCCGCTCGGTGATCGAGCGCAACCCGGGCATGCGGCCCGACGACGTGTTCGTGCTCAACGACCCCTACCACGGCGGCACGCACCTGCCCGACATCACGGTGGTGACGCCGGTGTTCCTGTCGGTCGCGGACCGCAGTCCCGCCTTCTATGTGGCCAGCCGCGGACACCATGCGGACATCGGCGGCATCACGCCCGGGTCGATGCCACCGTTTTCGAGCACCATCGAGGACGAGGGGGTGCTGATCGACAACATGAAGCTGGTGCGCGCCGGCCGCCTGCAGGAGGGCGCCCTGCTGTCGCTGCTGCGCTCGGGACCGCACCCCAGCCGCAACCCCGAACAGAACATCGCCGACCTGCGCGCCCAGATCGCCGCCAACCGCAAGGGGCAGGAGGAACTGCTGGCCATGGTGGCCCAGTACGGCCAGGACACCGTGCGGGCCTACATGCAGCACGTGCAGGACAACGCCGAGGAGTGCGTGCGCCGGGCCATCACCGCGCTGCGCGACGGCCAGTTCGAACTGCCGATGGACAACGGCGCCCGCATCCGGGTGGCGGTGCGCGTGGACAGCGCCCGGCGCTCGGCGGTGATCGACTTCAGCGGCACCAGCGAACAGCAGCCGAGCAACTTCAACGCCCCGCGCTCGATCACCATGGCGGCCGTGCTCTACGTGTTCCGCACCCTGGTCGACGACGCGATCCCGCTCAACGCCGGGTGCCTGAAGCCGATCGAGGTGATCGTGCCCGAGGGCTGCCTGCTCAATCCGCGCCACCCGGCGGCGGTGGTGGCCGGTAATGTGGAAGTGTCGTCCTGCGTGACCAACGCGCTCTACGGGGCCCTGGGCGTGATGGCGGCCAGCCAGTGCACCATGAACAACTTCACCTTCGGCGACCACGAGCGTCAGTACTACGAAACCATCGCCGGAGGCTCCGGCGCCGGCCCGGGGTTCGACGGCACGTCGGTGGTGCAGACCCACATGACCAACTCGCGCATGACCGACCCCGAGGTGCTGGAGTGGCGCTTCCCGGTGCGGGTCGACGAGTACTCGATCGCCCGGGGCACTGGCGGGGCCGGGCGCTGGAGGGGCGGTGACGGCGGCGAGCGGCGCATCCGCTTCCTCGCGCCGATGACCGCTTCGATCCTCAGCAACGGCCGGCGCCACGGCGCCTTCGGCGCCGCGGGTGGTCAGGCGGGCAGGCCCGGCGCCAACTGGGTGGAGCGGGCCGACGGCAAGGTGACGGACCTCTCACACATCGGGGAGGTGAACATGCAGCCGGGGGATGTGTTCGTCATCCGCACGCCGGGTGGCGGCGGATGGGGAGATGCGCCTCAGGCCGAGAGGTAGGCCTGTCCGGCGCCGCCGGTGGACGGGTTCTGGCCGGCGAGGCGGCCGTAGGTGCCGGGCACCTGCTGGGGCAGCAGGCTGCGCACGGCGCGCTGGCTCTGTGCCTGGGCGCGCAGCACGGCCTGGCGCAGCTGGCCGAAGCGCTGGGCGGCCTGGAGCATGTCTTCGCGCAGGGTGCTGCCCGGCACGCTGAAGTCCGCAGTGCGGGGGGCCTTCTTCAGCACCGTCTGGACATGCAGGCTGGCGCGCTCGACGGCCGGGGCATCGCCCTGCAGCAGCGCCTTTTCCAGCCCGTCCAGCCCGACCTGCAGGGCGGCGATCCAGGGGTGGAGGGCGGGGCGCTGGTTCATGGCGGGCTCCTGGGGGAACGATCAGCCGCGTGGCGCGCCGGTGTTGGCGCTGAGCATTTCGGCGGCGTTGGACAACATCTTGTCGGCGATGGCTTCGGCGTTGACCTTGAAGCTGCCGTCGGCGATGGCCTGTTTCATGGCCTCCACCTTCTCGGCGTTGAACACGTCGCTGCCACCGCCGCTGGACAGGGCCTGCGAGGCGGACGACGAGAGCGTGACGGTCACGCCGGCCTGGGGCTGGGCCGTTGCCGCAGCCAGACCTCCGGCCGCAGCCGCTTCAGCGCCCGCGTTCGGCTTCTCGGCGGCCTTCTGGGGGCCGCCCGCCACGGAGCCGATATAGGAATCCGGTGCAGAAGATTCGACTTTCATTTCACTCTCCAGACCCCGCATTCGGGGCGTTGTGGAATGACTATCGGCTCAAAAGCGGGGGGACTTGAGCCCTTTTTTGTGGAGTACATCACAAAAGCCCCGCGAAATCTGGATAAAAAAGGTTTCACAAACGCACGTCGACCGTCTGGCCGTCGCGCACGGTGCCCGTCACGATGCGGCCGCCGTTGAGGCGCACCCGCACGCTCTGCCCCGGAATCCCGGCGGTCAGGGCCTCGCCGCTGACCACCACCTGGAAGCCGGCGCCGACGCTGCTGACCCGCACCTGGGCGCCCGGTCCGAAGGCGGGCACCGGCCGCACCATGTTCTGGCGGATGGCCTGGCCGGGCTGCAGCGCGTAGGCCGCCTGCTGGCCGACCCAGCGGTCCGGATTGGCCAGCACCGCGTAGGGCTGCTCCGCCCAGTCCATATCGGCCAGTTCGGCGTCGTCCTGAGCCAGCACCGAGCCGGCCGGCACCGGGCGCTTGAGCACCCAGCCCGGCCCCCAGGCCTTGACGGTGACCGGCATGAACACGTTCCAGCGCACCGGGCCGTCCAGGCAGCGCAGGCCGATCCGGCTGCGGCCCCACAGCCGCGTGCCCGGCGGCAGGTAGGGCTCGATGTGGGTGCAGGGCGTGAGCTTCAGGCGCGCGTCCAGCGAGCCGAACAGGATCTCGGGGCGCAGAGCGCCGCCGCCGTCCGGTCCGGTGACCGAAGCCAGCGCGGGCTGCACCCATTCGCGCGCCATCTGTTCGAGCTGTGCAAATTCGCTCTGCGAGGCCACCGCCTGGGCGCGCGCCAGGCCGGTGGCCATCAGGCCGGCCAGCAGCCAGCCGAGGGCGCGTGAAAGGGGGTGGAGGCAATTTCGCATAGGGCCACTGTAGGTCCTGAACCGGACTTGCTAAGGACCGAAATGCGGGTCAAACCCGCGCTTTCTTTCGGCGCTGCCGACCCTCAAGTTTTCGCACACTTGTCCGCAACCCGGTGCCATCCCCTGTGGCGCCGCCTTCCTTCAACCCGCTGGAGAACGACATGCTCGAACAGATGACCGCCCGGCTCGACGCCTATGGCCAGTCGCTGATGCTGCGTTCACACCGCCAGCAGGTGATCGCCAGCAACATCGCCAACGCCGACACCCCGGGCTACATCGCGCGCGACTTCGATTTCGCCGCCGCGCTGAAGGACGCCACCGGGGGCACGAACCGCCAGGGTCTGGCGCAGACCGCGGCCGGCCACATGCGCCTGTCGGGCCCGCAGCCCGGCGACCCGAAGATGGGCTATGCCGTGCAGACCCAGCCCAGCCAGGACGGCAACTCGGTCGACCTCGACCGCGAGCGTGCCAACTTCGTCGACAACAGCATCCGCTACGAGTCGACGCTGCGCTTCATCAACTCCAACGTGAAGACCATGCTGTCCGCCATCACCGGCCAGTAAGGAGAGCCTCATGTCCATGTTTTCGATCTTCGGCGTCTCCGGCAGTGCGATCAGCTCGCAGGCCCAGCGCCTCAACGTGGTGGCCAGCAACCTGGCCAACGCCGACGCCGTGGCCGGCCCCGACGGCCAGAGCTACAAGGCGCGCCAGGTGGTGTTCCAGACCGTGCCCATGGGCGACCAGGCCACGGCCGGCGTGAAGGTGAAGGACATCACCGAGAGCGAGGCGCCGGGCCGCCGGGTGCACAACCCGCACCACCCCAGCGCCGACGCCGAGGGCTATGTGACGCACTCCAACGTGAACCCGGTGGAGGAGATGGTCAACATGATCTCCGCCTCGCGCGCCTACCAGAACAACGTCGAGGTCATGAACACGGCCAAGTCGCTGCTGCTCAAGACCCTGCAGATGGGCCAGTGAAAGGGAACTGAACCATGAGCCTGATGTCCCCCCTGGACCTCTCCAACCTCGGCACCACCGTGGGCAGCACCACCGGCGCCGGTGGCAACACCACCAACGATCCGCAGGCGATGCAGGACCGTTTCCTCAAGTTGCTGGTCGCGCAGATCAACAACCAGGACCCGCTCAACCCGATGGACAACGCCCAGATGACCACGCAGATGGCGCAGATCAACACGGTCAGCGGCATCCAGCAGCTCAACCAGACCCTCAAGGGCATGGCCGACCAGATGGCCTCGTCCCAGGCGATGCAGGGCACCACGCTGATCGGCAAGGACGCGCTGATCGAGGGCGACACACTGGCCTTCACCGGCAGCACGGGCAAGGGCGCCTTCACGCTCGACGGCGCCGCCACCAGCGTCAAGGTCGACATCATCGGCAAGAACGGCGAGACCCTGCAGACCCTCGACCTGGGCGCGCGCGAGGCCGGCCAGCACGGCTTCGAATGGCCCGCCGGCTCGGTCGACCCGAACCAGGTGGCCAAGTTCTCCGTGCGCGCCAGCAACGGCAGCACCCCCGTCACCGACACCGAACTGCAGCGTGTGCGCATCGCTTCCGTGGGCCTGTCCAACGGCGCCATGAGCATCCAGCTGAGCAACGGCCGTTCCCTGGGCTACGACCAGGTGCGCGGCTTCATGTAAGCCCCATTCCCGACTCCCACCCCGAAGGACACCACCATGGCATTCCAGCAAGGACTCTCCGGTCTGAACGCCTCCAGCCGCAACCTGGACGTGATCGGCCACAACATCGCCAACGCCAACACCGTCGGCATGAAGGCCTCCCGCGCCGAATTCGGCGAGATCTATGCCAGCTCCATCAACGCGGCGGGCAGCGTCAACGCCGGCATCGGCGTGCAGGTGTCCGCCGTGGCGCAACAGTTCACGCAGGGCAACATCTCGGTCACGGGCAACTCGCTGGACGTGGCCATCAACGGCAACGGCTTCTTCGAACTCACCATGCCCGACGGCTCGCTGGCCTACTCGCGCGCCGGCATGTTCAAGCTCAACCGCGACGGCGAGATCGTGAACAACCTCGGGGGCCAGCTCATGGGTTATCCCACCGATGTCAACGGCGTGCGCCAGGGCTTCGAGTCGGCGCCCCTGACCTTGCCCACCGGTGGCCCGATCCCGGCCCGGGCGACCACCGGCATCGCGACCGAAGTGAACCTGGACGCGCGGGCGCCGATCGCCGCCGCCGCCGTGCCGCCCACGCCGTTTGGCACCTACGGCACCTCCGTCATCGCCTACGACCAGCAGGGCCTGGAGATTCCGGTCAGCCTGGTGTTCGAGAAGATCGGCAACAACCAGTGGAACGTCTACACCGGCGTCAACGGCGCCGACCCGGCGCTGTCGGCGCCGTTCGCGCTGAACTTCATGCCCGATGGCACCCTGGACCCGGCCACCGTCATCCCGCAGCTGCAGCTGGCCTCGCCCAACGACCCGGCCCAGACCTTCATGGTCGACCTCGATTTCGGCGCCACCACCCAGTTCGGTGTCGACTTCGCGGTCAACGAGCTCACGCAGGACGGCTACCGCCCCGGCGAACTCACCAGCCTGAACATCAGCGACGCGGGCGTGATCATGGCCAAGTACTCCAACGGCCAGTCGCAGGCGGCCGGCCAGATCGCGCTGGTCAACTTCCGCAACGTGCAGGGCCTTCAGCCCAACGGCGGTGGCAACTGGACCCAGACCTTCGCCTCGGGCGAGCCGGTGCGCGGCGCGCCGGGCGAGGGCAACATGGGCCTGCTGCGCTCCGGCGCGCTGGAGGATTCCAACGTCGACCTCACCGCCGAGCTGGTGAACATGATGACCGCGCAGCGCGCCTACCAGGCCAACGCGCAGACCATCAAGACGCAGGACCAGGTCCTGTCGACCCTGCTGAACATGCGCTGATCGGCGGACACCACCTCTCTAGGAGCCCTGCATGGACCGCATGATCTACACCGCCATGACCGGCGCCAACGCCGCTGCCCACCGGC
This sequence comes from Hydrogenophaga pseudoflava, assembly GCF_031020795.1. Classification (GTDB taxonomy): domain Bacteria; phylum Pseudomonadota; class Gammaproteobacteria; order Burkholderiales; family Burkholderiaceae_C; genus Hydrogenophaga; species Hydrogenophaga pseudoflava_A. Next base: position 872,904 of record NZ_JAVHJP010000001.1, on the reverse strand, counting down.
AGCAGCTGCTGGCGAACAACCTGGCCAATGCGTCCACGCCGGGCTTCCGCGCCGAGCTGGCGACCTTCCGCGCGGTGCCGGTGCGCGGCGACGGCACCAGCTCCCGGGTGTTCGCCCTCGAAGCCAGCGCCGGCCACTCCGAGGTCTCCGGCCCGATCAACCCGACCGGCCGCAGCCTGGACGTGGCCGCGCGCAGCAACGCCTGGTTTTCGGTGCAGGGCCTGGACGGCACCGAGGCCTACACCCGCGGCGGCGCCTTCGAGGTCAGCGCCGACGGCGCCCTGGTCAACGCCCACGGCCTGCCGGTGCTCGACGACGGCGGCTCGCCCATCAGCGTGCCGGCCAACGCCCAGCTGTCCTTCGGCGCCGACGGCACGCTCACCGCCCGCGTTGGCGACCAGGCGCCGCAGCGCGTGGCCAAGCTCAAGCTGGTCACGCCCAACGACGAGAACCGCCTCAAGCGCAGCGAGGACGGGCTGTTCCGCCCGGTGGTGGGCGAGGCGCTGGACGCCGATGCCAACGCCCGCGTGCAGGGCGGGGCCCTGGAAGGCAGCAACGTGAACCCCATCGAGGCCATGGTCGGAATGATCGCGGTCTCGCGCCAGTTCGAGCAGCAGATGCGCATGCTGCAGAACGGTGAAAAGAACGACCAGACCGCGTCGCGGCTGCTCAACATGAACGGCTGAACGCCATCAGGAGAACACCATGATCAATTCCCTCTGGATTTCCAAGACCGGCATGCAGGCCCAGCAGACGCAGCTGGACGTGATCTCGAACAACATGGCCAACGTGTCCACGAACGGCTTCAAGCGCGCCAGCGCCGTGTTCGAGGACCTGATGTACCAGAACCTGCGCCAGGTCGGCGCCGCCGACACCGAGCAGAACAACCTGCCCACCGGCCTGCAGATCGGCCTGGGCGTGCGCACCGTGGCCACCTCGCGCCAGTTCAGCCAGGGCAGCCTGCAGCAGTCGGGCAACCAGCTGGACATCGCCGTCAACGGCCAAGGCTTCCTGCAGGTGGCGCTGCCCGACGGCACCACCGGCTACACCCGCGACGGCAGCCTGCAGGTCGATTCGCAGGGCCGCCTGGTGACTTCCAGCGGCCTGGCGATCGCGGGCGACATCACCGTGCCCGCCGAAGCGCAGAGCGTGACCATCGGCAGCGACGGCGTGGTCACCGCCAAGGTGCCGGGCAACGCCCAGCCGCAGCAGCTGGGCAACATCGAGCTGGCCACCTTCATCAACCCGGCCGGCCTGGAGCCCAAGGGCCAGAACCTCTACACCGAGACCGTGGCCTCGGGCAACCCGGTGACGGGTGCGCCCGGCACGGCCGGCATGGGCACTCTGATGCAGGGCTATGTCGAAACCTCCAACGTCAACGTGGTGCAGGAGCTGGTGACCATGATCCAGACCCAACGCGCCTACGAGATGAACTCCAAGGCGATCCAGACGTCCGACCAGATGCTGCAGCGTCTGGGCCAGCTGTGATGACGGCCATGAAACACCTCCTGTTGCTCGCCGCGGTCGCGCTCACCGGCTGCATGACCAAACCGGTCGACGTGGTGCCGGTGCGGCCCATCAACTATGCGCAGACCACCACGCCCGCGCAGACCGGCGGCAGCCTGTTCTCGGCGGCGCGCTACCGGCCCGCGTTCGAGGACCCGCGCGCGCGCCTGCCGGGCGACACGCTGACCATCCAGATCACCGAGAAGGTCAGCGCCAGCCAGTCGTCCTCGGCCAACATCAACCGCAGCGGCAGCGCCTCGGGGTCGGTCACGGCCATTCCCGGCATCGTGGCCAAGGAACTCACGCGCGACCGCAACTTCAACCTCGGCGGCGAGTCGGGCAACGAGTTCGCGGGCAAGGGCGACAACGCCAACAAGAACGACTTCTCGGGTGTCATCACGGTCACGGTGCAGGAAGTGCTGCCCAACGGCCACCTGCTGGTGGCGGGCGAGAAGCAGATCGGCATCAACAGCAACGTCGACGTGCTCAAGTTCTCCGGCACCATCGACCCGCGCCACATCCGCCCGGGCAACACGGTCGCATCGACCCAGGTGGCCAACGCGCGCATCGAGTCGCGAGGACGAGGCGCCGTGGACGAAGCGCTCTCAATAGGCTGGTTGGGACGGTTCTTTTTGAATGTTTTCCCGTTCTGAGGCTGCCTAGCATTGTTCTCATGAACCCGCAGCACCGCTCCATCCCCCTCGACGCCGGCTGGCACCGCCTGCTGGCCTGGTCCGTGCTGGCCATCGGCCTGCTGGTCTGGCTGGGCTGGCCGCTGAATGCGAACGCCATGCGCATCAAGGAGATCGCGGCGGTGCAGGGCGTGCGCAGCAACCAGCTCACCGGCTTCGGTCTGGTGGTGGGCCTGGACGGCACGGGCGACCAGACCACGCAGATGCCCTACACCTCGCAGGGCATGAACAACTACCTGCAGCAGCTGGGCCTGACCCTGCCGGCCGACGCCAAGGTGCAGATGAAGAATGTGGCGGCCGTGATGGTCACCGCGCAGCTGCCGCCGTTCGCCCAGCCGGGCCAGATGATCGACGTCACCGTCTCGTCCATGGGCAATGCCAAGTCGCTGCGCGGCGGCACCCTCATCACCACGCCGCTCAAGGGTGCCGACGGCGAGATCTACGCGCTGGCCCAGGGCAACCTGCTGGTCGGCGGCGCCGGCGCCTCGGGCGGCGGCAGCAAGGTGCAGATCAACCACCTGAGCGCCGGCCGCATCCCCGCGGGGGCGCAGGTCGAGCGCGCGGTGCCGACCGCGTTCGCCTTCGGCGACACCATCGACCTGGGCCTGAACTCGGCCGATTTCCAGACCGCGCGCCGCGTGGCGCAGGCGATCAATGACCGCATGGGCACCGGCGTGGCCAGCGCGGTGGACGGTCGCCTGGTGCGCCTGCGCGCGCCGGCCAACCCCGACGCCCGCGTGAGCTTCATGGCCGAGATCGAAGAGATTCCGCTGGAGGCCACGGTGCCGGTGGCCAAGGTGATCATCAACACCCGCACCGGCTCCATCGTCATGAACCAGGCCGTCACGCTCGGTCCCGTTGCGGTGGCGCATGGCAACCTCTCGGTGAGCATCAGCTCGACCCCGGTGGTCAGCCAGCCCAACCCGCTGTCGCAGGGCCAGACCGTGGTGGCCGAGAAGACCGACATCAAGATCAGCCAGGACGGCGGCGCGCTCATCAAGATGGACGCCGCGCCGCAGCTCGCCGACCTGGTGCGCATGCTCAACGGCCTGGGCGCCACGCCGCAGGACCTGCTCGCCATCCTGCAGGCGATCAAGGCCGCCGGCGCCATGAACGCCGAGCTTGAAGTGATCTGACGCCATGTCTTCGCTGCAGCCCACCACCCAAGGCCTGGCCGCCGACCCGGGCGCGCTCAACGCGCTGAAGTACGGCGCGGCGCGCGATGGCGACGGTGGCAAGGGTGCGCTCAAGGAAGCGGCCAAGCAGTTCGAGTCGCTGTTCATGCGCGAGCTGATCAAGAGCATGCGCGACGCGACCCAGAAGTCCGGCCTGCTCGAAGGCGAGGGCAGCGACCTGGGCACCGACCTGCTCGACCAGCAGCTGGCGGTGCAGCTCTCGGGCCTGCCCGGGGGCTTGAGCGAGTCGATCGAGCGCCAGCTCAGCCGCCAGATGAACGCGGCGCAGGCCAAGGCCGGCGCCACCGCGGACGGCAAGGCCGCCGCGGCCGACCCGTCGGCCACCAGCACCGGCACCCCGGGCACCGGCGACGCCATGGAGTTCAAGCCGCTCAAGCGCTCGGACCTGCGCAACCTGCTCAAGTACGCTCCACCGGCGACCACCACCGGGGCCGAGGCCGCGGCGTCGGCTGCCCAGCCGTCGGCCGCCGCCCGCCGCGCGATGTCGCCCAGCCAGCGCCAGGCCGACTTCGTGCAGCAGCACCACCAGGCCGCCGCCACCGTGGCGCGCGAATCGGGCATCCCGGCCGGATACATGATCGGCCAGGCCGGCCACGAGACCGGCTGGGGCAAGAGCGAGATCCGCATGCGCGACGGCACGCCGTCCCACAACCTGTTCGGCATCAAGGCCACGTCCTCGTGGAAGGGCAAGGTGGCCGAGGTGACCACCACCGAATACGTCAATGGCGTGCCGCGCAAGACCACCGCACGCTTTCGCGCCTACGACTCCTACGCCGACTCCTTCCGCGACTACGCGCGCCTGATCACGCGCAGCCCGCGCTACGACAAGGCCATGGACCAGATCGGCTCGGTGAACGGCTTTGCCAGCAGCCTGCAGCGCGCCGGTTACGCCACCGATCCGCAGTACGCGGCCAAGCTCAGCCGGTCGATCAACACGGCGCTGAGCCTGCAACGCGCTCAGATGTCGGCGCTGAACTGAGCGCAGGAACACCGCCATGTCATCCGCACTCAACATCGGCAGCCAGGCCCTCACCGCCAATCTTTCGGCGCTGCAGGTCATCGGGCACAACATCGCCAACGTCAACACCGCCGGCTACTCGCGCCAGACGGTGGAGATGCGCAGCGCCGGTTACCAGCCGCTGGGCGGCTTCTTTCTCGGCAAAGGGGTCGAGCTGGGCACCGTGGCCCGCATGCACGACGCCTACCTCACGCGCGAGGCCCAGCTCTCCAGCTCGGTGGCTTCGGCCGACAGCGAACGCCTGGCGCGGCTGGCGCAGCTGGAAAACATCTTCCCGACCGGTGAAGGCGGTCTGGGCGCAGCGATGAACGACCTGCTCAACGCCTGGTCCGACGTGGCCTCGTCGCCCACCAACATGGCCGCTCGTTCGGTGGTGATCGGGCGAGGCGAGGAGATCGCCTCGCGCCTGCGCGACACCGCCGGCCAGCTGGACATCCTCACCACCAGCGCCCGCCAGCAGGTGGGCGACACGGTGAACAACATCAACCGGCTGGCCGAGGACATTGCCAAGATCAACCAGAAGATCCTGGAGAACCAGGGCAGCGCCGGCGAACCCAACGACCTGCTGGACCAGCGCGACCAGCTCATCGGCGAGCTCAGCAAGCTGGTACAGGTGAGCACGGTGAACGCCGACGACGGCCGCATCAATGTGTTCGTCGCCGGCAGCCAGCCGCTGGTGTTGGGCAGCGGCGCCGCCCGCCTGGCGGTGGTGCCCGACAGCACCGACGGCTCGCAGCAGCGCATCCAGTTCCAGCAGGGCAGCTCCACCATGGAGCTCGACGGCAGCGCCCTGGGCGGCAAGCTGGGCGGCGTCGTGCAGTTCATCGACGAAGACCTGAAGGATGTCACCAACCAGATCGGCCGCATGGCGCTGGCGCTGGCCACGACGGTGAACACCCAGCACGCGCTCGGCGTGAACCTGCAGGGTGGCACCGGCGAGCCCTTCTTCGTGCCGCCGGCCGATGTGGCCGGCCTGCCCGTGCCCACCAACACGGGCAATGCGGCGATGCACGCCGAGGTCAGCGACCCCACGGCCCTCCAGCCGTCGGACTACCAGGTCAACTTCACGGCCACCGGCGTCGACATCGTGCGCCTCTCCGACGGCCAGATCAGTTCCTTCGCCGGCCTGCCCGCCGAGCTCGACGGCCTGAGCTTCCAGATCGACAGCGGTGCCGCGGCCACGGGCGACGGCTTCCTCGTGCGCCCGTTCGCAGCGGTGGCCCGCAACATGCAGATGGCCGTGAGCGCGGCCGACCGCCTGGCCGCAGCCAGCCCGGTGATGGTCACGCCCGGCAGCGGCAACACCAGCGGCATGGGCATCGTCAGCCTGTATCCGGTGGAGCCCTCGGCCAACCTCACCGACCCGGTGACCCTGACCTTCCTGGCCGACGGCAGCTTCACCGCCACCGGCCTGGGCCCGGGCAACCCGCCGCCGGACAACGCGGGTCCGCCCGCGAGCTACAACTACACGCCGGGTCAGCCCATCGTGCTCAATGGCTGGAGTCTCACGCTGCGCGGCAACCCGTCCGCCGGCGACAGCTTCGCCATCACCGCAGCGCCCAGCTCCAACTACGGTCAGAACGGCGGCAACGCCGGCGGCATGCTGGCGCTGCGCGACCTCGCCACCTTCGACGGCGTCTCGCTCTCCAATGGCTACAGCGCCGTGCTCTCCGACATCGGCACACGGGTGCAGGGCGCGCAGTTCGCCGCCAGCTACTCCGGCCAGGTGGCCGCCAGCAACGAAGCCGCACGCGCCGCGGTCTCGGGTGTCAACCTGGACGAGGAAGCCGCGCGCCTGCTGCAGTACCAGCAGGCCTACCAGGCCGCCGCCAAATACATGCAAATCGCCCAGGGCACCTTCGACACCCTGCTGCACACCATGCGCTGACCCAGGGGAGCCCCGACATGAGAGTCGCCACCGCCCACACCTACGACACCACCATTGCGCAGATCACCAAGCGCCAGGCGGAGCTGGCCGCGCAGCAGGAGCGCATCTCCAGCGGCAAGCGGGTGCTGCGCGCCAGCGACGACCCGGTGGCCGCCGCCCTGTCCGAAGCGGTGCAGACCCGGCTCTCGCGGGTGCAGACCGACCAGCGCGCGCTGGAGTCCTCGCGCACCAGCATCCAGCAGGCCGAGAGCGCGCTGGGTGAGGCGGGCGACCTCGTGCAGCGGGTGCGCGAGCTGATCATCGCGGGCGGCAACGCCGGCTACGGCTCCACCGAGCGCCAGGCCCTGGCCAAGGAAATCGAGGGGCTGCGCGAGCAGCTGTTCGCGGCGGTGAACCGCCAGAACAGCGCCGGGCAGAGCCTCTTCGGCGGACTGGGCGGCTCGCCCGTGCCGTTCGTGCAGGAGTTCGGCAGCGGCAGCAACGAGGTGCGTTTTGACGGCCAGCGCGGCCAGAAGGCCGCCGGCGACAACCAGCTGCCCAACGCCATGGACGGCGAGGCCATCTGGATGCGCATTCCCGCCGGCAACGGCACCTTCTCCATCGACCTGGCCGCTGGCAACACCGGCAGCCTGCGCAGCGACACCGGCCAGGTGACCGACCCCTCGGCGCTCACCGGCCACGACTACCGCATCGACTTCAGCGGCACCGCCGGCGCCATGCAGTACAGCGTGGTCGACGTGACCACCGGCACCCCCGTGCCCGGCCAGACCGGCCTGCCTTACAGCTCCGGCTCGCAGATCGAATTCGACGGCATGTCCTTCCAGCTCAACGGCGAGCCGCGTGCCGGCGACCAGCTGGACATCACACCATCCACCGCGCCGACCGACATGTTCAAGGTGATGCAGGACGCCATCGACACCCTGCGCCTGGACAACGGGGGCAGCGGCGACGCCGCCCTGCGCACCCACAACCTGGGCCGTGCCCTGGCCGAACTCGACGCCGGACACGAACGCATGCTGCTGGCACGCGCACAGGCCGGCGAGTGGCTCGGCCGCGCCGACTCGATGGACAACCTGCTGGGCAACCGGGAGGCCGACCACACCATTGAAAACTCCCGGCTCGTCGACATCGACCTGGTCAAGGCCTATTCGGAGTTCAAGACCATGGAAGTGGGCGCCCAGGCGGCGCTCCAGTCCTATGCGTCCATCCAGAAGCTCTCGCTGTTCCAGTACCTGAGCTGACACCGGACCCGCCGCATGAGCCACACCGTCCTCGACAGCGTTGCGATGGCCTACCAGCCGGTCTGGAACCGGCACCGGCTGCTCGCGGCGGTGCGCCTGACGGTGCTGCCGACCGACCCGGCCTCGGTCGACGCGGCCCACCTGATGCAGGTGCTGGGCGACGACTGGCCGGTGGCTGCGCCGGTGCTCATCCTCGCGCTCGAATCGCCCTCGCTGCTGCACCAGGCCCTGCGGTGCACGCCGGTGCCCAACACCTGCCTCGAAGTGCCCTCGGCCCTGTTCGCGCATACGGAAAGCCTGGCCCTGCTCTCGCAGGCCGTGCGCCAAGGCCACCAGCTCATCCGCCGCGCGGACTTCGCCGAGGTGCGCCACGAATACGCCGTGCCGCTGGACGTGCGCAGCCTGTTGCGCCTGGACGCGGCCGACGCCCTGGAGGCCCTGCAGTGCCGCCCCACCGCGGCGGTGCCCGTGCCGCCGCGGCCCACACCGATCCGCCCGGGGCAGATCTACCGCAACGTGTGCAACCGCGCGCTGGCCGACCACTGCCTCGACGAGGCGGGCGCCTGGGGGGTGCTGGGCTGGCCCGACGACGACGTGCTGCACAACACCCGCCACCGGGCCCCCGGCTGCGACCCGGTGGCCATCGCCCTGATCCGCCAGGCGCTCGAGAAAGACGCCTCCATCGAGCGTGTCGAACGCTACGTCCGCCAGGACCCGGTGCTCGTGTACCGGCTGCTGCTGAGGGTCAACTCCTCGCTGTACGGTGGCCGGCACGAGATCGGCGCGCTGCGACACGCCATCATGATGCTGGGCTTTTCGGCGCTCGACCGCTGGCTGATCGAGCAGCAGGCCGGCGCTGACGAAGACCTGGCCCTGCACCCGGTGCGCTACGGCCATGTGATGCAGGCGCGGCTGGCGCAGCACCTGCTGGACCCTGGCTCGGACGAGGCGCTGCGCGCCGAGGTCTACACCACCGCCATCTTCGGCCAGCTCGACCGCCTGCTGCACGAGCCGCTGGCCCAGCTGATTGGCCACCTGCCGCTGTCGCCGCGCGTATCCGACGCCCTGCTCAGCCACATTGGGCCATACCACCCGCTGCTGGACATCGCGCGCGCACAGGGCGACGCCGACCGCATCGACCGGCTGCCGGGCGTCTGCGAACAGCACGAGGTCACGCTCGAACACGCCAACCGCGGCCTGCTGCGCATGCTGGCCACCAGCCGCGACCACGGACTCGCACCCGCTCCACAGGCTCCCTTGAGGGGAGTCTGAACCCCGTGGCCGCTACCATGCGCGGATGAACGCGCAGACCCGCACCTCCCACCACACCAGCGCCCTCGTCCTGTTCTCCGGCGGGCAGGACTCCACCACCTGCCTCGCCCACGCGCTCGCGCGCTACCCGCGCGTCGAAACCCTGGGCTTCGACTACGGCCAGCGCCACAGCGTGGAGCTGCAGGCGCGCACGGTGGTGCTGCAGAAGATCCGCGAGCAGTTCCCGGCCTGGGACGGGCGCCTGGGCGAAGACCACCTGCTGGACCTGGCCGTGCTGGGCAAGGTCAGCGAAACCTCGCTCACCCGCGACATGGCGTTCAGGATGGAGGCCAGCGGCCTGCCCAACACCTTCGTGCCCGGCCGCAACCTGCTGTTCCTCACGCTGGCTGCGGCGCTGGCCTACCGGCGGGACATCCAGGTCATCGTCACCGGCGTCTGCGAAACCGACTTCAGCGGCTACCCCGACTGCCGCGACGACACCATGAAGGCGCTGCAGGTGGCGCTCAGCCTCGGCATGGACCACCGCTTCCTGATCGACACCCCGCTGATGTGGATCGACAAGGCCCAGACCTGGCAGCTCGCGCACGAGCTGGGGGAGGATTCGGGCGTCGCCGATGGCGGCCACGCACTGGTCGACCTGATCGTCGAACACACCCACACCTGCTACATCGGCGACCGGGAACACCGCCACGACTGGGGCTACGGCTGCGGCAGCTGCCCAGCGTGTGAGCTTCGGGCGCGGGGGTGGAATCGTTTTTGTGATTGCACGTTGAAGTAAATCCGCCAGAAGCTGCTGATCCTTTGGTGCAGGCTATAGTCGATTTGAAGCGGACTTTGGAGTCAACCTAATGAGCTTTTTCACTGACAACAGATCGGTTGTGTCCCGGCTTTTGCCATCGCTGTTCGCTATCTTGCTGCTGGTGGGGTGCGGCGGGACGCCGGTAGTCAAAACCAGTGATTCCGTGCCGTTGAAAGTGCCAGAAGCTCAAGCGGTCGGCTCCCTGGCGTTGGGGCCCTTTGTGACAAACATTGACCCGAATGAATCCAGTGTTGGCATTCAATATACGTGGTGGAAGAATGATGTGAGCCTCCCACGATTGCCGCCAGATGCACGTCTGCTCAGTGATGGTGATTTGCGGAGGGGATTTGCGAGTGTGTTTTCGCCCCTCGGATACAAAATGGCTCCTGAAGAGACTTCGGTCTTCAAGTCGTCAGCCTTACCGGATTTGCTGTTGGGAGGGCGTCTGAGCAGAGTGAATGCGAACGCTTGGCATCCTTTTGCTCACAGTCCGGACCTGCGCACAGGTGCTCCAGGCCTTGTGAAAGGCGGTGCATTGCTAGAGATCACCTGGGAACTGCTCGAAATTTCAAGCAAAAAGGTCATCTATACCCGCAAGATACCGGGGCGATTCGAAGTGGACGGCGACCTCCCGGGAGGAGTGTCGACGCTGATATTGAACGCCTACGTCGACAGCCTGAAGGGACTGGCGGCCGATCCGGCTTTCAGGGACGCTGTGTTGAACGCCAAGCCAGTGGACAAGAGGCGCGATGCCGCTGGCCAATCGAGCTGACGTATCCATGGCCACCATCCGGACCGGCAACCGGTCCGCATTGCTCATCGTCGACGTGCAGGTCGGCGTCGTCGCCGCTGCGGGCGACATATCCCGTCAGCTCGACGCCATCACCATCGCCGTGCACAAGGCCCGCGATGCGGGTGCACCCATCATCTGGGTGCAGCACGACGACGAGGAGCTGCCCCGGGGCAGCGCCGAGTGGCAGTGGGTGCCGGCGCTGGTGCCGCAGGTGGACGACATCCGCGTCTACAAGCAGCACAACTCCTCGTTCGAGCAGACCACGCTGGAGGCCGAACTGGCGGCGCACGGGGTCGCCCACATCGTGCTGTGCGGGGCTGTCACCGGCTGGTGCATCCGCGCCACGGCCTACGCCGCGCTGGAACGTGGCTACGACCTGACGCTGCTGGGCGACGCGCACATCGCCAAGCGCCTGGACACCGGAGGCGGCACTGCGGTCGAGGCCGGCGACATCGTCCGAGAGTTCAACGCGGTGCTGCCCTGGCTGTCGTACCCGGGCCGCAGGAACCGGGTGGTCCCTGCTGTGCAGCTCGGCTTCAACTGAACCATTCAGAGAATCCATCATGCTCACCACCTTCCTCACCATCGCCGTCCTGCATTGGGTCGTGCTGGTCAGTCCGGGAGTCAACTTCGTGCTGATCGCCCAACTGGCCGCGGGCAGCACCCGCAGCGTGTCGCTGGCGGCCGTTGCGGGCATCACCACCGTGACCCTGCTCTGGGCCTCGCTGGCGCTGCTGGGCATGGGGGCGGTGTTTTCCGCGCATCCGGCGCTGCGTCAGGGTTTCCAGATCGCGGGTGCGCTCTATCTCTGCCACGTGGGCTGGAAGCTCTGGCGCTCGCCGGTCACGGCAGCGGCGGGGGTCCAGGCGGTGACGACCAGCCGGGCGGCGGCGTTCCGCATGGGCTTCATCACCAATGTGTTCAACCCCAAGACCGCGCTGTTCTTCGGCAGCGTGTTTGCCACCGCGCTGCCTCCCTCTCCGGGCATCGGCACCCTGGCTGCGGCGCTGCTGCTGGTCTGGTTCAACGCCGTGGTCTGGCACGTGTTCCTGGCGCTTGCGTTCTCGCATGGTCGCATCCAGTCCGCCTACCAGCGCGGGCGCGCGGTGTTCAACCGCGGAGCGGCGGGCCTGGTTGGCGCCTTCGGGCTGCGCCTGCTGGCGACCACGCTGCAGGAACTGCGGGCTCGGGCCTGAAACCAGTTTCAATGAAGGGGCACCGCATGTTTTCCCACATCTTCATCGGCGTGGCCGACTTCCCAAGGGCCCTGGCGTTCTACCGCGCGCTGATGCCGGTGCTGGGCGTGCAGGAGCGCTTCTGCGAACCGGAGCGCCCCTGGGCCGGCTGGCAGTCGTCGCCCGATCCGCGACCGCTGCTGCTGATCGGCACGCCCTTCGACGGCCAACCGCACACGCCCGGCAACGGCGCGATGACGGCGTTCCTGGCCGCGGACCGCGCCACGGTCGACCGCGCCCATGCGGTGGCGCTGGCGCAGGGCGGGCGCTGCGAGGGACCGCCTGGCCTGCGGCCCGAGTACCACGCCCACTACTACGGGGCCTACTTCCGCGACACCGAGGGCAACAAGCTGTGCGTGGCGTGCCACGCGCCGCCTTCTCCACCGGTCGCCGGGACCTGAGGTCGGTCACGGGCGCTGGCCGCGCATCAGCCGCGCCAGACGCCGGAGGCCATGAAGATGCTGCCCATCCAGGTCGGCTGCACCTCGAAGCCGTCGAGCCGCGGGGTCAGTTCGCTCCAGGGCTGTGCCAGGCCGTCGAGCGAACTGACCGAGTACAGCGCCGCACCCAGCACGAACAGGTTGACGGGCCACACCCAGGGCGCTGCCCACTGAAGCCCGGTGGCGACCACGCGCGCGCCCGGCGTGAGGTGCGCCAGCACGTTGTCGAGTGCCGCAGGGCTGCGAAGAATGTCGTGTGTGAAGTGGAACAGGGCGGCATCCGCCTGCCCCGGCCAGCGGGCATCTTCCACCGGGGCCTGCACCAGCCGGAGCTGGTGCGTGCGCCGGTCGTGGAAGCGGTGGCGCGCCCTGGTCATCATCTCGGGGCACTGTTCGATGCCGACGATGTGGCCACGCGGGCCCAGGCGGGCGAGCAGCGGCCCGAAGCTCAGGCCGGTGCCACAACCGACGTCGATCACGGTGTCGCCGGGCCGCAACTCCAGGCGCCGGATCGCCTCCCGGCGCAGGGGTTCGAACGGTGCCAGTTCGCTGTCGTATTGTTCGGCCCGGGCCCTGTACTGCTGCAGGGCCTGGCGATGGGCCGATGACGGGCGCCTGGCGCCAGACGGCGGGTGTGTGCCCACGGTTTGTCTCCATCACGGAAACCACCCAGCCTACGGCGCCGCCGCGAGGTGCGCAAGGCTTTGCAGGACGAGTGTGTTACCAGCCGTCGCTCAGCGTGCCGCGAGGGCAAAACGGGCCCCGTCCGCGGCCCCGGGTTCCAGCTCCCAGCGCCGGTTGTGGAAGGCGGCGACCGCCGGCCGGTGGGCGATGGACACCAGGGCGCCGTCCTGTGACGCCACCAGCGCCTGCAGGCGCTCGTAGAGCGTGTGCTCGGCCGCTTCGTCCAGCGCGCTGGTGGCCTCGTCCACAAACAGCCAGCGAGGCCGCTTGAGCAGGGCGCGCGCCACCGCGAGCCGCTGCTGCTCGCCGCCCGAGAGCTTCTGGCCCCAGCTGTCCTCTTCGTCCAGCCGGTCGGCCAGGTGGGGCAGCAGGGCCTCGTCCAGCGCCTGCCTCAGCTGCCCGTCGCCGTAGCGCTCGGCCGGTTCGGGATAGGCCAGCGCCTTGCGCAGGCTGCCCACGGGGAAGTAAGGCCGCTGCGGCAGGAACATCACGCGCTGCTCGAAGTCGGCGGGTTTCTGCAGCCGGCCCTTGGCCCAGGGCCAGATGCCGGCCAGGGCCCGGAACAGGGTGGACTTGCCGCTGCCCGACGGCCCTTTGACCAGCAGGCGGTCGCCCGCTTTCAGGCTCAGCCCGCCAGCCGACATCAGCGCGACACCGCCGGGCAGCGCCAGGTCGAGTGTGTCGATCTGCAGCGTGTCGGCCTCGGTGGCCGGCACCGATTGCAGTGGCGCGGTCTGCAGCGCCTGGAAGCTCTCCTCGAAACTGGTGATGCGGTCGGTGGTGGCGCGCCAGGCGGCCAGGGCGTCGTAGTTGTCGACGAACCAGGACAGCGAGTCCTGCACCCGGCCGAAAGCCGAAGAAATCTGCATCAGCTCGCCCAGCTGGATCGCGCCACTGAAAAAGCGCGGCGCCGCCACGATGAAGGGGAACACCACGGCCGCCTGACCGAAGCCGTTGGTGAACCAGATCAGGCGCTTCTGCGCCTTGATGAGCTTCCAGTAGTTGTCCAGCACCGCACCGAAGCGCTCGCCCAGGTGCTGGCGTTCGACGGGTTCGCCGCGGTCCAGCGCGATCGACTCGCTGTATTCGCGCACGCGCACCAGGTGCACCCGGAAGTCGGCCTCCACGCGCTGCTGCTGGAAGTTGAGCTTGATCTGCGGCCGGCCGATGTAGTGCGCCAGCACGCTGCCGATGGCGCAGTACAGCACCGCCATCCAGACCATGAAACCGGGAATGGTGTACGAACCCCCGTTGAAGCCGAACGAGAAGCTGCCCGAGAGCGTCCAGAGGATGCCGACGAAACTCACCAGCGTGATCACCGAACTCAGCAGGCCCATCGACAGGCCCAGCGTCGAGCTGGTGAACAGGTTCAGGTCCTCGGCAATGCGCTGGTCCGGGTTGTCCGGCGGCGCGTCGGTGTCCTTGGCGAAACGGTGGAGTTCGAGCTGGTAGAAGGCCTTGTTGGACAGCCACCGGTCGAGGTAGTGCTTGGTCATCCAGGTGCGCCAGCGCATCTCCAGCACCTGGCGCAGGTAGAAGCGGTAGACCGCGATGATGATGAAGCCGAAGGCCAGGTAGGTGAAGCGGCCCAGCTCGCGCCAGAAGGTGACCTGGTCCTTGTTCTGCAGCGCGTCGTAGAAGACGCGGTTCCACTCGTTGAGCAGCACCAGCATGTACACGGCCGCGAGGTTCAGCGCAATGATCGCCGCCAGCAGCCCGCGCGCCTTCCACTTCTCTTCCGAGTTGAAGTAGGGCACTGCGAGCGCGAGCACCTTGCGCAGGAAGTGCTGCGTCTCAAGGAGTCGGTTGGGTGAGGTCATGGTCTCTGGTCGGTTGGACAAGGGGTTTGAGCGAGAAAAAGGCAATCGAACGGTCTGCATTGTCGAGCGTCCGCACCACGCCGATGGAGCGCAGCGCGGCGGCCGTTGCGGCTCCCCCGTCCGGCAGGGCCCGCCGGTTCAGCCAGATGCCGGCAAAGCCCCGGTCCGCCGCTGCGCGTGCCATGTCCTGCACCGGCAGCGTGGCAAGCTGTCGCAGCCAAAGATCGCTCTCGCGTCCCACCATGCCGCCGTAACTCCAGCGCAGGTGGGTGCTGTGCAGATAACCCCGCAAATGGGCGTAATGGCCTTCCTGGTGCAGTTGCGGTGCTTCCGGAAAACCCACGTGCGGCCACTGCAGGATGGCCGAGCCCTGGGGCACGATCGCCTCGAGCCGGCGCACGAAATGGCGGTCTGCCTTGTAGGCGGCCACGGTGGCCTGGCGCTGTGGCGCCACGGCCGCGGGAACCTGGTCCCACAGACCCAGCGGCAGCAGCAGGGCGGCCGCCAGCACCCGCGCTGCGCGCCGCTGCACACCGTGCTGAACGATCATCAGCAGCGCTGCCAGTGCCAGAAAGGCGATCACCACGCTGATGCGGTTGAGTGCGCGGAACTGGGGCGACACCAGCAGGGCCAGCAGCATGCCGCCGCCGCCGGTGACCGCCAGTGCCAGCGCCACCGCATTGGCGCGCGCCGCGACGCCCAGCGGGGGCATGGCATTGAGCAGGGGATGGGCGACCAGCAACCCGATCAGCAGGGCGAGGAACCCAGCGCTGCCCAGCATGCCCAGCGCGGACGCGGTGTTTTCATTGATGTTGAGGGCTTGCGCGTTGTATCGGTGGGTGATTCCGGCCAGGGGTGCGGCGCGGTGTCTGCCGGAGGGCAGCAGCAGCTGCACAGGCTGCAGTGCATACAGGTCGAGCTCCCTGACGTCCCGGCCCGCGACCGCCGGATTGGGGCCTTCCCGGTGCTGGTACAGCAACGTCGGTGCCAGGTTGAGCACGACCAGTCCGCCCACCAGCAGGCAGGTGGCTGTGGCCGACTTCAAAGGCTGCCAGACGGCCCTGCGCAGGGACTCCATCAGCCCGGTCGCGGCCACCAGCACGAGACCGAAGAAGGCGTAGTAGATGCTCGTCGACGCCACCACGGCACAGGCGAGCCAGACGCGCCAGGAGCTGGGGCCCCAGTGGCCGCGCTCAAGGAAGGGGGGGCGCTCGCCCGCCACACGCAGCACCAGCCACACCGCGACCGGGACGGCGAGGTAGTTGGAGAGAAACATGTGGGGCAGCCGCACGAAGTGGTAGGGCAGAAAGGCGTAGAGCAGGGCGCCCGCCACCGCCAGCGGCCAGTGCAGCCGGAACCCGTCGCGCAGCACCATCAGCGCGCTCAAGGCCACACAGGCAAAGCCCAGCAGGTAGAACAGGTTGTGGATCAGGGCGACATCGTGCGTGAAGACGCCGGCCAGCCTGTGGAAGGCCAGGAACAGCAGCTCGGGTTTGGCGAAGTCGAGCAACTGGGCGCCGTAGGGCGCACCCAGCATCGGGTTCGCGCCGTACCAGCCGTTCTCGATCACCGTCTTGACGACGAACAGGTTCCACAGACCGTCGCCTTCGTAGTAAAGCGGCGAACGAAGCCAGTCGCCCATCGGGCGGTACAGCCACCACAGAAGGGACAGGCACAGTCCGAGGGTGATGGTGCCGGCGGCCAAGGGTGGCCACCATCTGCTGAAGCGCGCGGACGGGGCAGAGGGAAACGTCATGACCGGGTCGTTTGCCGGAAGGGAGCGGGTGCGTCGGCGCCGGTCCAGGCGTCTTCGCCGACCCGGCGGGCGCAGCGGCACTCCCAGGCACAACGCAGGCTGCGCAACGCTGCCCGCCACCTGGCACGCGACGAATAGGCCGACTCACCCACCTCGCGCGCCCGGCGGGTGAAGGGCACGCCGCACCATCCAGGGGAAAAGCTCCGTGCCATCACCACCACCTGGGGATGGCGCACCGGGGCGCGCCGCATCCTGTCGGCGACCTTCCCTGGCACCACGAAATAGGTGCCCACATCGGCGGGCATGCGCAGGAACAGGCCCAGCAGCGACTTGAACACGCGCGAGGTCAGCATGCGGCCGGCCGCCTGGTAGCGGCCTTCGCGCCGGGCAAAGGCCGTCATACCGGAACCTGCACTGGCCTCCACCAGGGCCGGCAGCAGTTCGGGCGGGTCCTGCAGGTCGGCGTCCATGACCGCGATCCAACGCGCGCGGCTGTGGGCGATGCCGGTCAGGAGCGCGCGATGCTGGCCCTGGTTGGTGGGCAACAGCAACCCCTGGATGCGCGGCTCCTCCCCTGCCATGCGGCAGACAAGATCCCATGCGTCGTCGGGACTCGCATCCACCACAAACAGAAGGCGGTGAGTCAGGCCGGTCGGTGCGAGCGCCGCCAGGGTCCGGCGCGCCAGTTCCTCCAGGGTGGGGGCGTTGCGGTACACCGGCACCACGACGACGACGTCGGCCTCGACGGGTCTGCTCATACCACCTCGGGCCGCACATCACCTGCCTGGGACCAGGCTGCCGTGTTCTCCACGTACCAGCGCACGGTGTGCCGCAGGCCTTCGCTCAGGCTGAGCCGGGGCACCCAGCCGAGCACCTGCTCGGCCCGCGAACGGTCGGCATGGCGGTGGCGGGCGTCGGTGATCCGCGGCGCCAGCGTCCGGGCGGCCACCCGGACCGCGCGGCCCGTGGCAGCGGCCACATGCTCCAGCAGTTCTTCGTTGCTGGTCTCGATGCCGGTCCCGATGTTGTAGACATCGCCGTGCCCCTGTCGCAGGCCCGCCAGCAGCAAGGCTTCGCAGACATCGTGCACATGCACCCAGTCGCGCCGGGCGAGCTCGCGGGTCAGCACCACAGGCCGGTCTTCCAGCGCCGCCCGGATGGCGGTCGGTGCAAACCGGTGCGCCGATTCCCACGGACCATAGACGTGGGCCAGTCTCAGGACCGTCACCGGCAAGCCCTCTCCGCCACCCTGCTGGTACAGCAGGGTGGCGGCGGCCTTGGTGGCGCCGTGCCAGGTGTTGGGCCGGGTCGGGTGGTCCTCGCCCAGGGCGGCATCGGACGGTCCGTGCTCCAGCATGCTGCCGGCGACGATCAGTCGGCCCGTTCCATGTGCACGGACCACCCGCATCATCTCGTGGGCACCCAGCACGTTGACCCGCATCATTTCGTCTCGCGCCCGCTCATCGTGACCCCGGGGCACTGCCAGGTGGAACACGACCTCCGGCTGCACCTGCGCAAACACAGCGGTCAGCTGCCGACGGTCTGCAACATCGACTTCGTGGCGGGTGAGCCATGGGTTCTCCAGCCCGGCCAGCCGCCACGACGAGCCCGATGGACGCTGCAAGGCCTCCACCCTGCAGCCACCTGCCAGCAGTACGCGCACCAGGTTGGCACCGACGAAGCCGCCAGCGCCGGTGACGAGCACGCGCTTCCCTTCAAAAGCCCCGGCCAGTCGCACCAAGGCTTCAGACGGCATCGCAGACCTCTGCGAGCAAGCGCTCCAGTGTGCGGCGGTCGTGCGCGGTCTCTGCCGCCGTGCGGGCGCGACAACGCTGCCAATAGGCGGCCACCTCCGCTGTCAGGCGGGCGGCGCCCAGGCGCTGCACATCGCGCCTGAACGAGCGGCGCAGGAACACGAACTGGCAGTCCAGGCGGGCCATTTCCTCGAGCAGCCGCGCGCACGGCACCGGCGTGCCACCGTCCACCGCGGTGACGCCTCCGAACCCGAACGGGGTGTGGGAAAAGGCTTCGCGGGCCCGCTCCACCGAACCGTCCAGCACCGCCCGGAAGATCGATCCGCCGCCGCGGCTGATGGCAAAGTCGTTCAACCCGAAGTACACGCGGTCCAGCGGCAGCGTCGCAAGACTGCGTGCGCAGGACAGGGCGGCCGTGGTCTCGACCAGGATGCCGACCTGACACCGGCCATCAACCAGCCGCAGGAAGCGCTCCACCTCGGCCGGGGAGTGGGCCATGGGCAGGAAAATGCCGCGGGCGCCGGCACCGACCGCGATCTCGACCTCTTCCGGTGTATGCGCCCCCTCGCCATTGATCCGGCACCAGGTCCGGGCGCCGGGAAGGCGGGCCACATCGGACAGGGCCTGCGGGCCGACGGGCGCGATCTCGGTGTCAAATTCCTTCTGTCGCTCAGTCTTGCCCATGTATTCCCAGTCGACCACGAAGTGGTCGATGCCCGCCGCCATCATCGCCTTGGCGCCGGCCGCGCCCGATTCGAAGAGCATCAGCTCCAGTGAAGAGGCGTGCCGGTTCATGAGGCCACCGCCTTGGCCCATACGAACAGCGACGACCCGAAGGGCAGCGAGCAGCGGCCCAGTGCCTGGACCTCGAAGCGGTTGACCGCTCCCAGCCAGCGGTCCAGCATGGCCGAAGGACGCCGTTCGGCGACCTGTCCGGCGGTGCCCGACCAGCGCCGGCTGGCATAGACCAGCGGGAACAACAGGCACTGGTAATGGGTGTGGCCTGCGGGGCGCCAGCCGTGGCGCAGCAACTCCTTCCGCATCTGCGTCAGGCGGTAGCGGCAGCGGTGACCGGCCCGCACATCCATGTCGCTCCACAGCGAAGGAAAGGCCGGTGCCGACAGCAACAGGTCGGCGCCGGGGCGAGCGACGCGACGCGCCTCGGCCAGGAAGGCGTCTGCGTCGACATGCTCGATCACATCGAAGGCGGCGATCAGGTCGTGCTCTCCGGAGGGCAGTGCGGTGTCCGTGACGTCGGCCTGTACCAGAACGGCGCGGCTGGAACGGGCATGCGCCTGTTCCAGCAGAGACCGGTGCCCGTCGACAGCCGTGACGGTCCTGGCCACCGACTCCAGCATCCGCAGTTGTTCGCCGGTGCCGCAACCCAGTTCAAGGGCCTTCTGCCAGGAGGTCGGTCCACCGCCCGACATGCGTTGAAGCAGCCGCGCCATCAGCCGCTGGCGCTCGCGCATCCAGAAATGTTTCTGCGCCGCCAAGTCTGATAGCCGGTCTGCCGCTTCGGCGTCGAAGCCCTCGGGGTGGGTGTCGTTGGCCGCCAGCCAGAGACGAGCCAAGGGCGAAGGCCGCAGGCCGCAGCCCGGGCACTGTTCGCATGCCGGGTCTGGTGGGGTGCCGGCACAGCGGGGGCAGGCCATGGCCGTCATGGGGCCGTCAGCCGGGCAGGCGGGCGCTGAAGTGCTGGAACGCGTGGGGAAAGGGCACCCACTCGCGACGGTCCAGCCACTGCTCCAGCCGATCGCCCCAAGGGCGGTTCTTCAGCTGGGGCGGAAAGTAGCCATAGCCCACGGCACGGGTGTCGACAAAACCCGCGCGCGCCAGCGCCGGCAGGATCACGCTAGGGCGCATGGCGCTGAGCGAGGGTTCTCCGGCAAAGCGCATGCTCGGTGTCAGCAGGATCTGCAGGTAGTACAGGGGATTCCAGCCGACCGGTTCGCAGAACGAGACGGTGGCACCGGGCTTGAGCGCTTTGGCCAGGCCCTTGAACACCCGGTCGAAGTCCTTCAGGTGGTGCAGGACGAAAAAGCCAACCGCGTGGTCAAAGCGTTCGTCGGTCAGCTCGGACACCTCGGCGATGTCCCCGCACACGGTGCGCACGCGCTGGTCGGACGCCTGTCGCAGCTGGTCCAGCAGCACGGGGGAAAGGTCGTTGGCGACGATGTCCCAGCCGCGTTCTGCCAGGGGCAGGGTGAACTTGCCCGGTCCTGCGCCTACCTCGAGCACCGTCTGTCCCGGTTGCAACGGCACACCGGCCTGCATTCGGGCCAGATGGGCATTCACGTAGGTGGTTTCGCCCAGGGCCAGCCGTGCCCGGCTCACATGGTCGAAATAGCGACGCTGGTACTGGTTGTGGGCAAGGCGTTCGGACGGGTCCATGGCAGGGGTTCGCTTTGACGGGGTTGGTTCACATGCTCGTGCAGCACGGGGATGGGGCTGGATGCTATAGATTTGCCACGCCGCTGGCCACATGCCCCGCCGGCACGTGTTGCGCGGCAGACTCGATGTGGCCGGTCTGGTCGTCGAAGAAAAAATCGGGTTCGAACTCGCGCAGGAACGGTCCCTTGGGCAGGCCGCCGAGGAACATGGCCTCGTCCACGTCGATGCCCCAGTCCATCAGGGTGCGGATGGCGCGTTCGTGCGCCGGTGCCGAACGCGCCGTGACCAGGGCGGTGCGGATGCGCATCGCGCTCGTGCCCTCCGCCTGCAGGCGGTGCAGGGCTTCGAGCAGGGGCTTGAACGGGCCTCCGGGCAGAGGCTGTGCGGCCTTGTCGCGTTCGTGTTGCTGGAAAGCGTTGAGGCCCTGCGCCTGGAACACCCGCTCGGCCTCGTCGGAGAACAGCACCGCGTCGCCGTCGAAGGCGATGCGCACCTCGTGCGGATGGGCGTCGCTGGCGCGCACGGACAGTGGATACACCTGTGCGGCCGGCACACCGGCGCCGAGCGCGTCGCGCACATCGGCCAGGTGGGTGGAGAGGAACAGGTTGGCGCGCAGCGGTCGCAGATAGCGCCAGGGCGGCTGGCCGCGCGTGAAGCTGCCGCGCTGGATCGGCAGGCCGTAGTGCTGGGCCGAACGGAACACGCGCATGCCCGAAACCGGGTCGTTGCGAGAGAGGATCACCACCTCGACCCGCTGGGCCAGGCTGTCGTTGAAGGCCAGCAGCTTCTTCACCAGCGAAAACGCCACGCCCGGCTGGGCGGGCTCTTCCAGCCGGTCCAGCTGCAGCTTCATGTAGGCCCGGTCGTCGCCGGTCTCGAAGACGCGGTTCTCTTCCTCGAAGTCGAACAGGGCGCGCGAGGAGATCGCGACCACCAGCTGTCCATCCAGCGTCACCGGCATGGTGGCCTCACTTCACGAGTTGATTCAGTTGGATGATGGGCATCAGCACCGCCAGCACGATCAGCATCACGACCACTCCCATGGCCACGATCAGCAGCGGCTCCAGGATGGTGGCCAGGTGCATGGCGCGGCGCTGCACCTCGGCGCCGAGCTGGACCGCGGCGCGCTGCAGCATCACCGGCAGCTGGCCGGTCTGCTCGCCCAGCCGCGCGAACATGGCCACCAGTGGCGGGAAGCGCTTCTTGCTGGCCAGCGCCGACGCCAGCGGCGCACCCTCGCGCACCAGCACCAGTGCGTCCAGCGCGTCGGCGCGCATCGATCGGTTGGACAGGGTCTCTGCCGCGGTCTGCAGCGCGCGCAGGATCGGCACCCCCGCCGCGGCGAGCATGGCCAGTGTGGCGGCGAAACGCGCCGCGTTGTAGCCGCGCGCCAGGCGCCCCACCAGGGGCAGGCGCAGCCAGGCCGCGTCCATGCGCAGCCGCAGCGCCTCGTTGCGCCGGGCCAGGACCAGCCCTATCCCGGCCAGCACCAGCAGGCCCAGCATCAGCCAGCCGTAGCTGCGCACGAAGTCGCTGATCGCCAGCATCACCACGGTCAGGATGGGCAGGGCGCGCTTGCTGCCCGCGAACACGCCCGCCACCTGGGGCACCACGTAGCTCACAAGGAAAACCACGATCACGATCGCCACCACGGTGACGATGGCCGGGTACAGCGAGGCACCGACCAGCTTGTTCTTGAGGGCTTCGCGGGTTTCCAGGTCGTCGGCCAGGCTTTCCAGCACGGTGCCCAGCTGCCCGCTCTGTTCGCCGGCCGCGATGACGCCGGTGTAGATGGGTGAGAACTCGCGCGGGTGCTGGCCCAGCGCGGTGGCGAACGCCGCACCGGCGTTGACCTCGGCGCGCAGGCTGGCGACCAGGCGGCGCTGATCGTCTTTTTCCGCCTCGTCCGCCAGCGCCGAAAGCGCACGCTCCAGCGGCAGGCCCGAAGACACCAGCCCGGCGAGCTGGCGGGTCCAGACGGCCAGCGTGGTGGCGTTGAAGACCCGACCGCCCCAGAGCGTCATGTTCAGCCCGCTGCCGCGGCCGCCGCTGTGGGACGACACCGCCGGCTCCACGGCCAGCGGCACCAGACCCCGGCCCCGCAGCATGCTCCGCGCCGCCTTGGCGGTGTCGGCGTCGATCAGGCCTTTCTGTGTCGCACCCTGCGCGTTCAGCGCTTCGAAGGAGTAGGCGGGCATGAGAGAGCTCAGTCTCGGGTGACGCTCAGGACTTCGGCTTCCGATGTGATGCCTTCGTCGATCAGACGCTGGCCGTCGGCGCGCATGGTGCGCAGGCCCGCGGCTTCGGCCGCCACGAAGATCTTGCTTTCGGCGGCGCGGTTGTGGATGAGCGAGCGGATCTTGTCGCCGGTCACCAGCAGTTCGTAGATGCCGGTGCGGCCCTTGTAGCCTGATTGGTTGCAGTGTGCACAACCGACCGGCTGCCAGCGACCGCTGGCGTCCTGGCGCTTGCACTTCGGGCAGAGCTTGCGCACCAGGCGCTGCGCCAGCACGCCCAGCATCGAGCTGCTCAGCAGGAAGGGCTCGACGCCCATGTCGATCAGTCGGGTGACGGCGCTCACCGAGTCGTTGGTGTGGAGGGTGGCCAGCACCAGGTGGCCGGTGAGCGAGGCCTGGATCGCGATCTGCGCGGTTTCGAAATCGCGGATCTCGCCGATCATGACCACGTCCGGGTCCTGGCGGAGGATGGCGCGCAGCGCGCGCGCGAAGTCGAGCTCGATCTTGGCGTTGACCTGGGTCTGGCCGATGCCGGGCAGCTCGTACTCGATCGGGTCCTCGACCGTCATGATGTTCTGCTGCGTCGCGTCCAGCCGCTGCAGCGCGGCGTACAGCGTGGTGGTTTTTCCCGAGCCGGTCGGTCCGGTCACGAGGATGATGCCGTGCGGCTGGTGGATCAGCTTCTCGAAGCGTTCGAGCACGTCGCCCTGCATGCCGACGGCCTCCAGGTTGAGGCGGCTCTCGCTCTTGTCCAGCAGGCGCAGCACCGCGCGCTCGCCGTGGGCGCTGGGCAGCGTGGAGACACGCACGTCGACCGCGCGCGTGCCGATGCGCAGCGAGATGCGGCCATCCTGCGGCAGGCGCTTCTCGGAGATGTCCAGCTCCGCCATGATCTTCAGGCGCGAGATCAGTGCGGCGTGCAGTGCGCGGTTGGGCTGCACCACCTCGCGCAGCGTGCCGTCGACGCGGAAGCGCACGCTCGAATGGCGTTCGAAGGGCTCGATGTGGATGTCGCTGGCGCCATCGCGCGCGGCCTGCGTGAGCAGCGCGTTGAGCATGCGGATGATGGGCGCGTCGTCGGCGGTTTCCAGCAAGTCTTCGATGGCCGGCAGCTCCTGCATCATGCGGCTGAGGTCGGCATCGCTCTGCACCTCGCTGACCACCGCCGCGGCGCTGGACTCGCCCTGCGCGTAGGCGGCGCTGATGCGCTGCGCCAGCAGCTCGCCGGGCTCCCACTGCAGTTCCTCCACGTCGTGGCAGCGCAAGATCTCCGACAGCGCCGACAGCCGGCGCGTCTGCGTCTCCTGGTCCCCGGCGGCGCTGGAACTGCCCCGCAGAGTCAGCCGCCCGTCCTCCTCTTCCAGCAGCCAGAGGTGCTCACGAGCGAATGCGTAGGGCAGCGGGTGTTTCATCGGGGCTGCATCAGTTCGTCGGGGTCGCTGGCTGCGGCGGCGCGGCCGTGGGCGCGGCAGCGGGGGCGCTGTCGGCAGCGCGCTGCGGAGGCATCACCGGCGCCACGTTCACGGGGACCGTGCCGCTGCTGGCCGGCTGCGAGTCCTTCTGCACCGACCGCATCAACTCGTAGCGGTCGAGCGAGAAGCTGTTGGTGGTGCGCGCATCACGCAGCACCACCGGGCGCAGGAACACCATCAGGTTGGTTTTCTTGCGGCTGCGGTTTTCGCTCTTGAACAGGTTGCCCAGCAGCGGGATGTCGCCCAGGCCGGGCACCTTTTCCTGGTTGCCGGAGTATTCGTCCTGCAGCAGCCCACCCAGCACCACGATGCCGCCATCGTCGACCAGCACGGTCGATTCGATGGTGCGCTTGTTGGTGATGAGACCGGTGGTGGAGTTGACCGACGAGGCCTGCACGCTGCTGACCTCCTGGAAGATGGTCATCTTGATGGTGCCGTTCTCGCTGATCTGCGGCTTGACGCGCAAGGTCAGTCCCACGTCCTTGCGCTCGATGGTCTGGAACGGATTGACCGAGCCGTTGTTGCCGTTGCCGGCGCCGGTGTTGGTGAACTGGCCGGTCACGAAGGGCACGTTCTGGCCGATCACGATCTTGGCTTCTTCGTTGTCCAGTGTCAGCAGGTTGGGCGTGGACAGGATGTTGCCGTCGCCGTTCTGCTGCAGGAAGCGCGCCAGGAAACCCAGCAGGTAGATGCCGTTGCGGCGCGAGGCCATGCCGAAGTTCAGACCCGTGCCCGGCGCCTGGATTTTGGTGGTGTCGGCCTGGGCGATGGGCAGCAGGTTGGTCAGGATGTTGTTGCCACCGGTACCGAAGTTGGTGCCCAGCAGCCCCACCGTGTTTTCGCCGAGATTGCCCAGAGGACCCTGCCACTGGATGCCGAACTCGGCCGCCTTGTCGGCATTGACCTCGGCGATCAGGCTCTCCACGTAGACCTGCGCGCGGCGAGAGTCGAGCTGGTCGATCACGGCGCGCAGCTGCCGGTATTGCGGCTCGGGGGCGGTGATGATCAGCGCATTGGTCGCCGGGTCGGCCTGGATCTGGCCGCCCGTCGACGGGCCTGCGCTGGCCGTCACCGGTGTGGTGGCCGGGCTGGTGGCGGCGGTGCCGGGCGTCTGGGTCATGCCCCCGGTGGTGTTCCGCACGGTCGTGACGCCGGTCGAACCGCCCGCCACTCCGCTGCTGCCTTCGCCGGCCATGGCGGCCCGCAGCGTGGCAGCCAGATTGACGGCGTCGGCATTCTTCAGATAGACGACATGGATGTTGCCTGCTGCATCGGCGCTGCTGGGGCGGTCCAGCTGGGCCACCAGGGACCGGGCCAATGCCAGCCGCGCCGGATTGGCGGCCCGCAGCACGAGGCTGTTGCTGCGCGGTTCGGCGATCAGGGTGGTCTTGTAGGAGGTGTCCCCCGCCTGTCCGGCGGCGGCGGCCACACCACCCGTGCTGCCCGGCTCGATCAGCCGGAGCACCATGGGGGCCAGGTCGGCCGCCAGGGCGTGCTGCAGCGGGATCACCTCCACGTCGGTGGCGCCGGAGACATCCAGCGACGCGATGATGCGTCCGATGCGCTGCAGGTTGTCGGCGTAGTCGGTGATGATCAGCGAGTTGTTGCCCGGGTTGACGTTGATGGTGTTGTTGGGGCCGATCAGCGGGCGCAGCACAGGCACCAGGTTGTTGGCCGATTCGTGGTTGAGCCGGAAGATCTGGGTGACGATCTGGTTGCTGGCGGGCAGCTGGCTGACCGGGCCGGCGCTGACGGTGTTGCTCTGCAGCTTGGCATCGGCCTCCGGCACGATCTTGTAGAGCCCACCGGTTTCGATGAGGGAGAAGCCTTGCAGGCGCAGCGCGGCGGCAAACTGGTTGAGGGCCACGATGGGGGCCACCGGCCGGTCGGTCGAGAGATTGACGGTGCCCTTGACCCGAGGGTCCACCACCACATTGCGTCCGGTGATGGTGGCCATGGTGCGGGCCACGGCCTCGATTTCGGCCCCGACGAAATTGAGCACGACCGGCTCGGCGGCGCGCTTGGACTGGGCCCATGCGGTCGGGGCGGCCAGGGTGCCGGTCAGCACGGCGAGCGCCAGTGCCAGCACGGCAGGGGAATGGGTCGATTTCATCTGTTGATCCTATCGCGAAGTCTCGCTCTGGCTGTTAACCAAACGTCAACAGGGTACGGGCGCCATCGCGGCGGCCAATGATGCTCAGCAGGTTGGCCAGCGCCGACTCCTGGCCGGGGGCCGCCGATGCCACGCCCCGGAAACGCAGGCGTCCGCCCGACCACTGACCATCGCCATCGAGCAGCAGGCCACCCTTGAGGGTGGCCAGCTTCAGTGCCGCGTTGTCGCCGTCCCCGGTCGAGCGGAACTCGACGCGGTAGCTGCCCAGAGGGCGCAGGGTCGACACGCGCGTGGCGAGGTTGTGGGCCTCCACCACCAGCAGCCCGTCCAGGCGGGCGCGCCTGCCGGTCAGGGCCAGGGAGAAACCGGGCGACTGCACCCGCAGCTGGCCGTCCATGCGCAGGGTGTTCCAGGGGGTGCCCAGGCCGACCAGCACGGCAGCCGGCCAGCGGCTGCTGAAGGCGTCGACCTGCACCTGGGCACCGGCCAGCCCCGGTCGCAAGGCGAGGGACATCGGTTGTGCGGTGCAGCAGGGGGAGGCCAGGGTGATGCGCAGAACCGGACCCTGCGACCACCCGGGGCGGAGCGTCCAGCGCAGACCGTGTGGCAGCGCCGTCTGCCCCCGGCTGCCCTCGCCGCCACTCAGAAGCACATCGCCGCGCCCGCTCCACACCGTGCCACCGGTGTTGAGAAGCTGCACCGAGCCGTTGCTCAGATGCGAGAGCAGGATGCCCACCCAGAGCGCGGGGGCAAACACCACGAGGGCGAGCACGGACCCGGCGATGGCCCCCAGCCAGGCCCAGCGGGCGGCAGCAGGCTTGCGGTGTTCCATCATGGGCCGAGTCCCGGACCGGCGAGCACCACCTGTCCTGTCCATGAAGCGGGGTTGCCGCTGCGCTGGAGCTGCACCTGCACCGGCACGACGCGGGCGTTGACCCGGACCTGTTGGAGCCACTGGGCCAGGGCCGCCGCCGGAATCTCGCGCAGGGTGACCGTGACACGGTCACCCTGCTGCGCGAGCTGGGCGCCGGCTCCCAGGCCGCTGGTGGCCTGTTCCAGCGACCGCCGGGCCACTTCCGGGGCCGGGACGGGGGTGGCGTTCTGGGTGCGGATGATCTCCGCGCTGGCCGCCAGCTCCTGCATCTGCCCCAGGGATTTGTCCAGCTCGGCGTGTTGGGCGCGTGCCTGCCGCAGCGTGGAGACGGCCGGCGCCAGCGCCACCCACCACAGGAGTGCCAGGCCCACCACCCAGGCTGCGAGGCGCACCGCCTTCTGCTGGCGGGGAGGCAGGCCCTGCAGGGACGCGCCGAGGCGCTGGCCCACACGGGAGAAGGCGGAAGAAACGGGAATGGATCGTTTGGCAGACATCAGGGACCCTTGGCCTGGACGTTCAACATGCCCGAATCCGAGCTGACCTGCCAGCCCCGGGCCGCCATGGCTTGCTGCAGCGCCATCAGGCGGTCCTCGGGCAGCCCTCCGATGCCCAGCCGGGCCTCGCCGGTCAGGAAGTTGATGCTGGCCAGTGAGGCGCCGGGTTCCGTGGCGGCGATGAAGGCGAGCATGCCCTCCAGGTCCTGCGGCGACAGGGTGCCGCTGGCCTGCTGCAGGCGGGTGAGCTCGCGCTGCATCTGGACCGGGGCGTCCAGCACCAGGCCGACATCGGGGAAGGTGGTCTGCAGGGTCTGCCGGATGGCCTGCTGCTTGGCCTGCAGGACCGAGCGCTCTTTCCAGGCCAGCGCATTCACACCGGCGAGCGTGGTCAGCACGAGAGCCGCCAGGGCCCAGCGCGCCGGCTTCCATGCGGGAGCGACTGCCAGCTGGCGCCAGCCCTGCCGCATGCGCTGCGTGCGCCGCGCGCCGCTGGACAGCCGCAGATCGAACTGAGCGAGGTTCCAATCGGACTGGGCGCAGCGCAGCAGCCAGTCCGCCGGCGGCATGAGGTCGAAGCGCTGGTTGCACACCTGTTCGGCCAGTGCCGTGATCGACGGGTCCGCGTACCAGCTCGTGGTGGCCGGGTCGGACGCGGCGGTAAGCGTGTGCTCGGGGCCGCGGCCGGTTGAAGACCCGAGGCTGCCGAAACCGGAGTCCCCGAAGGTGCTGGCCGGGCCGAAACTGCTGTCGGCACCGAACCGGCTGTCGGCACCGAACCGGCTGGTGGCGCCGAAGGTGCTCGAACCGTTTTCACGCAGGGGAATGCTGCGCACCCCCAGCGGGCTGGCGGTGGACAGCCAGACACGGTTGCCTTCGTCGTGCGCCCAGTGCACGGTTTCGCCACCCTCCGAGCCACCCGCCGAGGTGGGCCAGAGCGCCGGCACGATGCGCGAGACCGGGCGGCCGGCGGCCTCGAGGGCCTGGAGCCAGGCCATCAGCCAGGCCTTGTTGCAGGCCGCCACCCAGAGCGTCTGCCCGGGACGGCTGCCCGGCTCCAGGGCCAGATGCAGCTCCGCCGGATCGTTGAGCAGGCGGTCTTCGAGCATCCCGTCCAGGGCGGCTCTCACGCGCGCGCTGGCCACCTTGGGCAGGGCCAGCCGGTGCCAGGACACGAGCCGTGGCGGCAGCACCAGCACGACGTCGTCGTCGGCCGGGAGCAGCGCCAGCGCGCAGCCGCCGTGGTCCGACGCGACCTGTCCGTTGGGAGAAAGCACCCAGTCCAGCACCGATGTCGATGTGGGCATGCCGGCGCTGAAGTTGGTCGGTGTGAGGATCAGCACGTGAAGGAGGGGCTGCGATGCCCCGTGGGTACTGGGCGGAGGACTATTTTAGGGATGGGGCGGTGCCGCCGGATGAAGTCCGTGCTCATGATGGCGTCACCCGTTCGCGCCAGTGCACCCGTGTTCTCAGACCGTCGCGCTGAACCAGGGCGCGCTCTTCGATCACGGTGTCGTCCAGCCGCAGGCGGATGTTCACCTCGAAAAACCGGCTGCGCACATCGTGGCGCTGGTTGCCGACCGACTGCGGGGTCGCGCCCGGTATGAGCTTGATGGCATCCTCTGCTCTGGTGAACGGCGTGTTGGCCCGCAGGGACACCACCTGCTGGGCCAGCGCCAGGTCCAGGCCCGGGATGCTGGCGCTGAGCACCTCCGGCGTGACGGTGTTCAGATTGAGCAGTGTGCGCTCCGGCAGGACCGTGACGTGGGGCCGCAGGGCTTGCAGCGTCGACGGACTCAGACCCAGCCAGGCCAGCTGGGCGAAGCGTTGCGGCGTCAGTGGCGAAGAGGAGGGCTCGGGGTCGTTGAGGGCCCGCTCGGTGGTTTTCAGCAGGTTGGCCGTCGCCGCTTCGAGTTCGGGCTTGGGAAGGTTCAGCAGGGTGAACAGCCGCTCGAACATCGCCACGTCGGTGGAAGACAGTTCCACCTTCGACTGCGAGTCCGTCCGGCTCACCCTGACGAGGTTGCCGAAGTTCAGCTTGGACTGGGCGTCCTTGATTTCTCCGGACAGGAAAGCGGGCATCAGGTCGTCCGCGCTGTTGTTCTTGTCGGCGGCCAGGAAGGACGACAGCCGGGCTTCTTCCAGCGGGGTCGCCCAGGGTTCGCCCAGGTGGTCGGCGGCACCGCTGGTGCGGTTGGCGCGCCCGTCTTCGCGCAGGATCAGGCGCGCCCAGTCGAGGGCGCCCACGAGGATCCAGCCCGCTTGCAGGCGCTGCCGTTCGGCCGCCTCGACTTCGGAGGAGCGCCACTGCTGCCAGAGAGCCGCCGAGGCCAGGGTGGCCACCAGGGTGACGGTGAGCATGGCCAGCAGCAGGGCCGCTCCCCGTTCACTGGATGACGTGCGCGGCGTCTTCATCAGCGGCCTGCCAGGAGGGATGGACGCACCCAGTCGCTGGACACCTTGCCGGAGAGACCCCGCCCGGCCGACAGCGTCAGCACCAGGCGCACGCCGTTGGGAATCTCGTCGTCGCCCCCCAGGGTGATGCCGGTGTTCTCGTTGCCAACGGAGGACTGCGGATTGCCCCAGGTCTCCCCGCGGTGATAGAACAGTTGCCACTGGTCGATCGCCGCGAGGGTGACCTGGGTGTCGCGGGGATCGATCTCGGCGGGGGAATCGATCCATGCCGCGGCCCGGTCCCATGCGTCGGCCAGTTCGTCCCGGCGCTTGATCGGACCGGACTGCCAGCGCATCCACTGGGTGCCGACCGCACCGCGGGACTGCAGGCGTGCCCAGGCCACGACGCGGATGCCATCGCTGCGCAGCGCGCTCTCGGCTGCGTCCCGCCGGGTCAGGCGCAGCACCCGGCCGTCGAATGCCAGCGGGCTGAGTTCCTTGGTGTCCACCAGAGCATCCAGGTCGGCGGCCCACTGGCCCAGCGCCGCCTGCAAGCGCAGCAGTTCGTCGGCGCGCGCCTGGGTCAGGGCCTGGGTCCGCTGCATGGCGTCGATCGAACGCCAGCTCAGCATGGCCAGCATGGACATCACTGCCAGCGCCACCAGCAGTTCGACCAGGGTGAAGCCGTGGTCGCGTCCAGGTCGGACCGGTGCGCCGCGCATCAGTACCGTCCCATCACGGTCGAGAGGCTCAGCAGCCGGACCCCATTGCCGTCGACCGCGCCCTCCACGATCGCATCGACGCGCCGGAAGTTCGGGTTGGGTGTGGGTTGCACCGACAGCCTCACCGCCAGCGTGCGGCCTGCCTGGGGGCACTCGCTGGTACTTTCGCCGACGTCCGGCAGTTGTCGCAGCAGGCGCAGCCGGATCAGCTCGTTTTCGGCGCACAGCTGAGCCAGCCACTGATCGCTCTGGCGGGCGGCAGCCCGCGTGAGCGCGGAGGTCGCCTGGGAGCCGGCGGCCAGCGCAACCGCCACCACGGCCAGGGCCACGAGAATCTCGATCAGCGTGAAGCCGCGGCTGAGCCGGTTCATGGTGTGGACGGCTCGGCGATCACGGCGAAGGGTGCAAGGCCATCCGTCCCCAGCACCAGCCGCTGCTCGCCCCTGGCCAGTTCGATGCGCTGGGCCGCGATCAGCGGTTCGGGGCCCAGCAGGAGTTCCTCGGCGCCGGGGGGCTGGACCACGCGGGCCCGTGTCTCCGGGTGGAGCCAGCTGCGCGGCCGGGCCAGCGAGTCGGCCGACCTGGCGCGCGAGGTGATGCCCTGGAATTCAAAGCCCACACCGGTGTTTTTCCAGCGCACCGGCACACCGCTGGTGCGCGACTGGGCCCGCGCCGATTCGAGCAACGCCGCCAGTCTGAGCGACTCGTTCTCCAACGCCGTGGAATCGCTGTCACGCAAGGAGAGGCTCACGCCGGCGGTGGCCAGCGCAATGATGGACACCACCACCAGCAGCTCCAGCAGTGTGAAGCCGCGTGTGCGGGTGTTCACTGCCAGCTGCCGATGTCGGCGTCCTTGCCCTCGCCGCCGGGTTGCCCATCGGCGCCCAGCGACAGCACGTCCACCTCACCGTGCACACCGGGGTTCACGTACTGGTAGGGCTGGTTCCAGGGGTCGGCCGGGAGCTTGTCGAGGTAGGGACGCCAGTTGGGCGGCACAGGGGCCGCGGTCGGCCGGGCCACCAGCGCGGTGAGGCCCTGTGCGCCGGTGGGGAAGCGCTGGTTGTCCAGCTTGTACAGCTTGAGCGCCTGCATGAGGTTGTTGACGTCCGTCCGGGCAGCGGTCACGCGCGCATCGTCGGCGCGGTTGAGAACGTTGGGCACGATCAGGGCGGCCAGCACGCCGATGATGACCAGAACCACCATCAGCTCGATCAGCGTGAAGCCGCGCAGGCGCCGACCGCGCGCAGGCAATGGACCGGAGGTGGGCATCGGAGTGACAGAGGCGGATTTCAAGACAGGCTCCCGGGAACACGCGGCGCGGTGCGCCGAAGAAGGTGGATGATAATGTGTTCATGCTCAAGACACCCCCCCTTGCAAGCCTTGCGGCCGGCCTGCTCTGGCTGCTGGTGGCGCTGCTGTCGGGTTACTGGATGTTGCAGCTGTGGGGCCGGGGACAGCTGGTCCCGATGAGCGCCCTCGGCACCCCTCCCATCCAGTCGGACGCGGCCGGTGTCTCACGCGTTCTGGGTGCTGTGCCCGAGGCGCAGGCGGCCGCTCCGGTCGCTCCGCCCCTGTCCTCCCGTTTCAGGCTTCTGGGGCTGGCGAGCCAGCCGGGCCAGAGCGGCGCCGCGCTGATCTCCGTCGACGGCCAGCCGCCACGCCCCGTGCTGGTGGGCGGGGTGGTCGATGGTGAGCTGCGGCTGCTCTCGGTCGGGCCTCGAGTGGTCCGCCTGGGGACCGCCGCCGGAGACCCCGCGGCACTGGAGTTGAGCCTCCCGGAGCCTGTGGAGTCCCGGTGAACCAGGCCCTGTCCACCCCCAGCCCGTCCGCCTCTCTGCTGGACCAGCTGGCGGCGGAACTGGTCCGGTTTCCCCCGTTTGACGAGATGGAAGTGGCCCACGTCCGGGCCTTCGTGGAGGCTTCTCGACAGGCCTACTTCGCACCGGGCGAGGCGCTGGTGAGGCCGGAGGATGGACCCGCCGGTGAACTGTTCTTCATCCGCCGCGGCACGGTGGTGGGCAAGCGCGGCCTCTCCGATGTGGCAGGCGGGGCGTTCGAATACGAGGCCGGAGACCTGTTCCCCATCAGCGCGGTGCTCGCGCAGCGCGCCACAAGCACCGCCTACCTGGCCACCGAAGACACCTTCGTGCTGCGCCTGCCGGCCGCGCGGATGCAGTCCCTGGCGCAGCTCAGTCCGGTGTTCGGGGACTTCCTGAACCGGCGTGTGATGCGCTTCCTGGAGCTTTCCCGTGCGGCGCTGCAGTCGGCCTACGCCTCGCGCGTGCTGGCCGAGCAGTCGATGGAAACGCCGCTGGAGCGGCTGTGCCGCCAGACGCCTGTGAGCTGCGCTCCCGACACGCCGTTGCGCCAGGCGCTGGAGAGCATGCACCGCTTGCGCATCGGGTCGATGCTGGTGGTGGACGAAGAACAGCACCCGGTCGGCATCCTCACGCGCCACGACGTGCTCGACCGTGTCGCGCTGGCGGGTGTGTCGCTGGACGTGCCCATGTCGGCGGTCATGGTGGGACCGGTCCACACGCTGGAGTCCGACCGCAGTGCCCAGGAAGCGGCCTTGCTGATGTCGGCCAAGGGCATTCGCCATGTGCCCGTGACGCGGCAGGGGCGGCTGGTCGGTATCGTGTCCGAACGCGATCTGTACGCCCTGCAGCGCCTGAGCCTGAACCAGGTCAGCGAGCGCATTCGCCAGGCATCCGACACCGCCGCGCTCCAGTCGGCCGCCAGGGACATCCGCGAGTTCGCGCGACACTTGCTTGGACAGGGGGTGCAGGCGCTGCAGCTGACCCAGCTGATCAGCCATCTCAACGACCTCCTGACCAACCGGCTGGTGGTGCTCAAGGCCCAGGAACACCGGCTGGACCCGCAGCGTTTCTGCTGGATCGCCCTGGGCTCCGAGGGGCGGAGTGAGCAGACCATTGCCACCGACCAGGACAACGCGCTGATCCTTGCCGACGAGGTCGGCGCGGACGAGCGGGACGCGTTGCTCGCCATGGCGCAGGACATCAACCAGGCGCTGGACGCCTGCGGCTATCCGCTGTGCAAGGGCGACATCATGGCCGGCAACCCCGACTGCTGTCTGACCCTGTCCGAGTGGCGGCATCGCTTCGTGCAGTGGATCGAGCAGGGGGCGCCCCAGGATCTGCTCAATGCCAGCATCTATTTCGACTTCCGCGCCCTGGCGGGACAAGCGGGCCTGGCCGCAGGTCTGCGCGGGTTCGTGACCGAGCGCGCGGCGGCCAATCCGCGGTTTGTCCGCCAGCTCGCTGTCAACGGCCTGGTGCAGGCCCCTCCGTTGAACTGGCGCGGGCAGATCGATACCACGCCGGTGGATGGCCTTGACACGCTGGATCTCAAGCTGCAGGGCACCGCGATCCTGGTCGATGTGGCCCGCCTGTATGCGCTGGCCAACGGCATCGCGGCGACCTCGACACGGGAACGGTTCGAAGGCGCTGGAGCGAAACTCGGCGTCCCCGGAAGGGAGCACCAGGCGTGGGTGGCCGGGTTCGAGTTTCTGCAGATGCTGCGCCTGCGCGCCCAGCTGGACGGGACCTCGGTGGGCGACAACCCCAACCGCATCGCGGTCGGGGGGCTCAACGACATCGACCGCCGCATCCTGCGGGAGACGCTGCGGGTGGTGCGCAGCCTGCAGCAGCGGGTGCAGCTCGACTACCAGCGATGAACGCCACACTGTTGGGAACACTGCGGTCGTGGTGGGGCGCCGAAGATGTACAGGTCACTTCTGATGGGGGCCGCTGGGTGGTCGTGGATGTGGAGACCAGCGGACTGGATGCCCGCAACGATCGGCTCCTGGCCATTGCCGCGGTGGGTCTGAAGATCGGTCTTGCGGACCCGCGACCCGAGATCGTGCTGGGCGACAGCTTCGAGGTGGTGCTGCGACAGGAGGCCGTGTCCGCACGCGACAACATCCTGCTGCACGGCATCGGTGAGCAGCGCCAGCGCGAGGGCGTGGCGCCCGCGGAGGCGTTGCAGGCCTTCGCCGGCTTCGTCGGCGAGGCGCCACTGCTGGCTTTTCACAGCGCCTTCGACGACACCATGATCGACAGGCATTGCCGCAAGCATCTCGGACGCCGGCTGGGCAACCCTTGGCTGGACGTGGCCGACCTGTGCGCCGTGACCCACCCGGAGGTGCGTGCCCGGTCGCTGGACGACTGGATGGATCATTTCGGCATCCGGTGCCTGGTGCGGCACCAGGCGGTGGCCGACACGCTGGCCACGGCCGAACTGTTGCTCAGGCTGTGGCCTCGCATCGCGCCGGAGGGAGGGCGCTGGCGCGACCTCGAGCGGCTGGCCGGGCACCGGCGCTGGCTGGCCGAGCGCTGAAAGAGCGCGTACCGGCCGTGGGTCAGTGCTGCAGCAGCTGCTGGGCCGACTGCAGCAGCGGCCACGCCAGCAGCGCACCGACGCCTTCGGAACTGCGCAACTCCATGTCCAGCAGCGGACTGGCCTGAAGATGGATCAGCAGCAGCCGGTGTCCCGGCTCCGCTGCGCGGTGGGCAAACACCAGATAGTCCTCCACTGCCGGGACCAAGGCGCGCGCCACCAGTGCGGCCGTTCCGGCCACGAAGCCGTCAACCAGCACCGTCCGCCGTTCGCTGGCGGCCTGGATCATTGCGCCACACATCATGGCAATCTCGAACCCGCCCATCGCGGCGAGAGCCGCCTGGGCCGAGGTAGCGCGGCGGTGCCTGCTGGCGGCCACAAACAGCCGCTCCAGCTTGCGCTGCCCGAACACCTCGTCCGCTTCCTGATCCTTCCCAGAGGCGTCGGCCAATGGAACCCCGCAAAGGCGGGACAACAGCAGCGTCGCCGAGGCCTCACCGGCGACGCCGATGCTGCCCAGCGCCACCACATTGCCAGGCAGGTGCCGCACCACGTCCATGCCAGCCTGGATCGCGGAGCGAGCCTGCGCGGGCGACATGGCCTGCACCATGGCCGCATTGCGGGTGCCATAGCCGATCTTGCGCAGCAGGAGGGGCACCGCTGCCTCGCTGCCTTCGGGCAGCTGCAAAGGGCGGGCGACACCGGCATCCACCAGAGAGACGTCGAATCCAGAGTGCCACGCCAGGGCAACCGCAGGGCTCTTGCCTGCGAGCAACTCGCAGGCGCATCGATGCGTCAGGTCCTGAGGCGATTTCGAGACGCCTTCATCTGCGAGACCGTGGTCAGCGGCAAACACCACCAGCTGGGGGGCGTCGAACCGGAGCTTTTCGAGTGCTTGGCCCGGTGCGTGCTGGATGCGGGCCAGCTGCATGGCCAGTCCTTCCAGTCGTCCGAGAGTCTGCTCCTGTCCATAAGGACCTCTCAGACGCTGCAGCACCGCCTGGTCCAGCGGGGCGTTCGCCGTCGGTGATACCGGGGGCCAAGGGGGCGATGCCTTGTCGTCCTTGTCCGGTGACGGGTCAGGAAGGGACGCGGGCCTTGGCTTCATGGGTGTGCTCAACTCTTGAGAAACAGTCGGTACACCGGATTGTGGGTTTCCTCCACACAGGGGTACCCCAAAGTCCCCAGAAACTTGGCAAACACCTTGTCGTCTTTCGGTGGCACCTGCAGCCCGACCAGGATCCGTCCGTAGTCGGCGCCCTGGTTGCGGTAGTGAAACAGACTGATGTTCCAGCCCGGGCGCATGAGGCTCAAAAACTTCAGCAATGCGCCGGGCCGCTCCGGAAACACGAAACGCAGCAGGCGTTCGTCCTGGGCCAGCGGCGAGTGGCCGCCCACCATGTGCCGGATGTGCTCCTTGGCCAGGTCGTCGTGTGTGAGGTCCAGCGATTCGAACCCCCGTTTGCGGAAGTTGCTGGCGATCTTGGCCGATTCGCCCGGTCCCTGTGTCGTCAGGCCCACGAACACGTGGGCCACCTTCGCGTCACCGATGCGGTAGTTGAATTCCGTGATGTTGCGTGGACCTCCAGGCAGCGCATCAAACGACTCCAGGAAGCGCTTGAAACTGCCCCGCTCCTCGGGAATGGTGACCGCGAACAGTGCTTCGCGTTCCTCGCCGACTTCCGCCCGTTCGGCCACAAAACGCAGACGGTCGAAGTTCATGTTGGCACCACACAGAATGGCGGCGTAGGTCTCGCCCTTTGTCTTGTGCTTGGCCACGTACTGCTTCATGGCGGCCACGGCCATGGCGCCCGACGGTTCGACAATGCTGCGCGTGTCGACGAAGACGTCCTTGATGGCGGCACAGACCGCGTCGGTGTCCACCACCACGAACTCGTCCACCAGGCCACTGGCGATGCGGAAGGTTTCTTCTCCCACCAGCTTGACCGCCGTTCCATCGGCGAAGAGACCGACGTCACCCAGTGTGACCCGCTCGCCTGCCTGGACGGACTTCAGCATCGCGTCCGAGTCGACCGTCTGCACCCCTACGACCTTGATCTCGGGACGCACCGCCTTGATGTAGTTCGCAACGCCGGAGATCAGGCCGCCTCCGCCGATCGCCACGAACACGGCGTCCAGGTGGTCCGATCCAAGGCTTTGCAGCTGCCGCAGAATCTCCATCGCGATCGTGCCCTGTCCTGCGATCACGTCCGGATCGTCGAACGGGTGAACAAAGGTGAGACCCTCTTTTTTCTGGAGGTGCACCGCGTGTCCGTAGGCGTCGGAGTAGCTGTCTCCGTGGAGCACCACCTCTCCGCCAAAAGAGCGGACGGCATCCACCTTCACCTGGGGTGTCGTGGTGGGCATGACGATCACTGCGCGCGTGCCCAACTTGTGGGCGCCCAGCGCGACGCCTTGCGCGTGGTTACCGGCCGACGCGCAAATCACGCCCTTGCGAAGCTGCTCGGGCGTGAGGTGAGCCATTTTGTTGTACGCGCCCCTCAGCTTGAAACTGAACACGGGCTGTTGGTCCTCCCGCTTGAGAAGCACCTTGTTATGCAGTCGGCGGCTGAGGTTGCGCGCCGGCTCCAGCGCAGACTCCACCGCGACGTCGTAGACGCGCGCATTCAGGATTCTGGTGAGATAGTCCGACGGACTGAGCGGAGTGCTGGGACGCGGCGCCGGTGCCGCAGCCCTTTTCTTGTTGGATCGTGTGGTCATTGTTCGTCCTGGTCCAACGATCATAGCGAGCCGGTGCAACGAAAAAAAACCCGGACTGGTGGAACCGGTCCGGGTTTGAATCCACCCGTAGAGGGCAGAGGAGACAACCTTCAATACAATGACGCTATTGTATCGAGAAATGTTGCGGCGCAACACGGTTCAGCGTGTTTTTGCTAGCTTTTAGGGAGCTGACTCTCGATCTGTCAGATTTTTCACAACCGACTCACCTATGGAATGCACCGTGACATGGACCGGCGCCGCCGGTACCCGCTCCCACATGGGATTTGTCGCTGAAACCGGCAGTGGCCATGTGTTGGCCATGGATGGGGCGCCGGACGCAGCCAAGCCGGAGAATGGCGGGGCGAATTTGGCACCCCGGCCCATGGAAACTGTGCTGGCCGGAACGGGAGGATGCACGGCCTACGATGTGGTCCTGATTCTCAAGCGGGGCCGCCATGATGTGCTGGGTTGCAGTGTGAAGCTGACGTCCGAGCGTGCCGCCGTCGATCCGAAGGTGTTCACGCGGATTCACATGCACTTCACCGTGACAGGCCGGGCCATCCCCGCTGCTGCCGTCGAGCGCGCCATCGCCATGAGTCACGAAAAATACTGTTCCGCCAGCATCATGCTTGGGAAAACCGCAGAGATCAGCACCAGCTTTGATCTTCTGGAGGCCTGAGCAGACTTCTCCCTCTGTTCAGATCCGGTGGGCCACGGTGGTCATCACCTTGGCTGCGGCCTTCATGAGAGCCTTGACTGGCAAAGGAAGCTCCATCGCCCCCGCATGCTGCGCCTCACGTGCGTGCCGGGCTTCATCGGCCTTCATCTGAGCCACGATGGCCCGGGACGCACGGTCTGCCGGAGGCAAACGGTCCATGTGAGAGGCCAGGTGGTCCTCGACCTGGCGTTCCGTTTCCACCACAAATCCGAGACTCACCCCAGGCCCCATCCGTCCGGCGAGCCATCCTATCCCGAACGCACCTGCATACCAGAAAGGGTTCAGCAGGGACTGGCGGGCACCCAGTTCGTCCAGGCGCTCCCTGGTCCAGGCCAGATGATCGGTTTCTTCCCGACCGGCGGCATCCAGTTGCTGGGCGAGCTGTTCCCGCCGCGGGTTCGAGCTAATGCGAGCGGCCATGGCCTGAGCGGTGTAAAGCGCCTGGGCGCAGACCTCGCCAACGTGGTTCACGCGCATCAGCGCCCCTGACAGTGCCTGGTCTTCTGCACTCAGCGGGCTGCCGGGAAGCTCCGTCAAGGTTCCGCACGGTCGGGTTGAACGGGGACGGGCAAACAGGGTTCGCAAAGCCGAGTCGGCGGCAATCAGCAGGGCATCCATAGGCAGGCGATCAAGTGGGCTATTCATTTGATTGTCGCCTGATGCAGTGCAGGAAGTTGATTGCTAATGTTCTAAGTGATCACCCTAGGAAGGGCTTTTCCTTGTTGTCCATGAACGACAAACAGGGCCGAAAGCTTTGCGCCCCCAAAGTCCTTCTGGTGCAATGTGGTTACTTCCAGCAACGGAGGTTGGCTCGGGGGCTCAGACCGCCGGCCCATTCATCAACCTTGGAGATACCCTCAATGAAAAAGACCCTGATTGCTCTGGCCGCTGTGGCTGCCACCGGCGTTGCATTCGCCCAGTCCTCCGTGACGATTTACGGCAAGGTGGAAGCCGGTCTGCAGAAGATGAACGGCGATTCGCTGAAGATGACCAACATCCACGGCTCGCGTCTGGGTTTCCGCGGTGCAGAAGACCTTGGCGGCGGTCTGCAAGCCAAGTTCCAGATCGAACACCGCTTCAGCCCCGACACCGGTATGGATGCGACCTACAACCCGGGTGGCACCAACCCCACGACCGGTGTGGTGACCCCGGCCTCGTCGACTTTCTGGAACGGTATGTCGACGGTTGGTCTGGCTGGCTCCTTCGGTGAAATTCGCCTGGGTCGCTACTACGGCGCGAACTTCCTGGGCGCCAACAACAAGCCTGATCCCTTCGGTGGCGACGGTGCCGGCGCTCTGCGTGGCATCGGTATGCAGACTTCCACTCTGCCTGGCTACATCCGCACCGCCAACATCATCCACTACAGCGGCAGCTTCAGTGGCGTGAACGTCGCTGTGTCGACCGGTCTGAAGGAAGGTGCCGCCAAGGCCCAAAACAGCTTGGCCGTCGGTTACGCCAATGGCCCCCTGGATGTGGGTGTTGGTACTGAGAAGGGTGTTCCCGGCACGCTGACCAACGCATATGTCACCTATGACCTGGGTGTCGCCAAGCTGGCCTTTGGTCTGGGCAATGCCAAGACCGCTGCCGGCGCCAAGACCGAAGGTCTGCTGCTGGGTGCCACGATCCCTGCCGGCCCCGGCAAGGTGCTGGTTGGTGTCGCTCAAGCCAAGAACAAGGCCACCGACACGACCACGAACCAGAAGCTGGGCTTGGGTTACTACTACCCACTGAGCAAGCGCACTGCGCTGGAAGTCACCTATGGTCGTGACAGCAAGGCCAAGACCGCTGCTGGCAAGAACGTGGGCGGTGCTGACTTCACCCTGCACCACAACTTCTGATCGTCCGCCGGCTCACGCCGGTTGATGTAATAAAAATCAAGGCCTGTCTTGGGAACAAGACAGGCTTTTTTTATTCTTAGCTGCGACCTTCGGCGTCGGTGATCTCGGCATGTCGCCAAAATCCCACAGCTTGCTATCTTTTTACGGGTTTTCCCTCGAAGTGTGAGATGGCTCGCGCTACCATGAAGTGTCAGTTTCTCAACCGGGCTGCAAAGCCCAGCATTAAAGGATGTTGATATGAAGAAATCTCTGATTGCTCTTGCCGTTCTGGGTTCGGTGGCCGGCGTGGCCCAAGCCCAATCCTCGGTCAGCGTCTATGGCGTTGCCGACGCTGTGCTGCACAAGGACAAGGGCGTGCCCGCTGCTCTGACCTCGGGTGGTGTGAGCGGTAGCCGTCTGGGCTTCAAGGGCACGGAAGATCTGGGTGGTGGCCTGAAGGCCAACTTCCTGCTGGAGCACGGCTTCAAGATCGACACCGGCAAGCAGGGCGAAGAAGGTTCTTCGTTCAACCGCCAGGCCTATGTTGGCCTGTCCGGTGGCTTCGGTGAGTTCAAGCTGGGCCGTATGTGGACCGCTTACGACGACATCTCTGGCGCCACCAATCCGGTGTTCGACTCTGTCCTGTCTCCGACCAATGTCTGGGCCAGCACCGGCTACGCAGCCAACCCGTCCAACGGCATCTACTACGCTTCGCCTGCAATGGGTGGCGTGAGCGGCGCTTTCAGCACCAACCTGAAGGAAGGTACGGGCAACCAGTCCAACGCTTTCCACGTCAAGTACGAAGGCGGCCCGGTGTACGCTGGTGTCGGCTACCAAGTGGACAAGACCGCCACTGGCGACACCAAGTTCACCCGTGTGAACGGTTCCTACGACCTGGGTGCCGCCAAGCTGCTGGCTGGCTACGGCAACGTGAAGGCCGGTAGCGTCAAGACCACCGACCTGTCCTTCGGCGCCGACGTGCCGCTGGGTGCCAACCTGGTGCTGTCCGCTGGTTACGCCTCCTCGAAGACCGACGGTGCCGAGCGCCTTTCCGGCCTGGGTCTGGGTGTTGCTTACTCGCTGTCCAAGCGCACCACCGTTTACGGCGGTTTCCTGGACACCAAGAACACCGGCCCGGACACCCGCTATGGCTTCGGTCTGAAGCACACCTTCTGATGACGGCGGCCTTGGCCGCTTGAGTCTGAAAGTTGAAAAGCCACTTGGCGTTGCCAAGTGGCTTTTTCTATTGGGGCACTTACTGCTTGGGTACGGGCGCTGCGCTCGCTTTGCCGGGTTTTTCCACCGGCGACTTGGCGGCAGCGACAGGCTTGAAGGCCTCGCCGTTCACCGTTAGACCTTCTGCGGACAGTTTGGCCGCCCGCTTTTCGCCAATGCCGGGCATGCGTTCGATCAAGTCTGCCCAGTCCTTGAACTTGCCACTCTTGCGGACTTCGAGAATCTTGGTCGAGGTGCCTGGGCCGATGCCCTTGATGCTGTCCAGATCGGCGGGATTGGCGGTGTTGACATCCACGGCCGCAAACGCCGTGGCGGCAAATCCCGCGATGAACAGGGACAACAGCTTTTTGTACATGGGTTCCTCCTTAAAAGTGAACGAGTTGTGTTGAGCGTGGGCGCTTGGGTGAACCCACGGCGAAAAATGTATCGAATGCCCTGGTTTTTGACTTCCCCAGTGCGGGGTATGCGCAGGCAGAGGCGATAGACTGGGATGCAGTTACTTTTTGTCGCAAGAAACAATGTCTGTGGGGTATGGATGCGCGGCGCAACGACAAACACATTGGGCACGGCCATGTTGGGTGCATTGGCCTCGGTGCTCGTGGCTTGCGCCGCAAAGGCGCCGCCGTTGCTTGAAGGCGGTGAGGGAGCTTCACGCGGTGTGCCGAACCGAGAGGCGGCCTCGCATCAACCAGCAGAATGGCGCGCGGCGGTCGATAAGCTGCTCATCACTCCGCCCGGCGGGGATGACTGGCAACCGTTTCTGTTGCCCGGGAAACGCTACGCCGCCTTCGAGGTGGACAGGCGGCCTGGGCGCGCAGCACTGTCGGTAAGCGCCGACGGCTCGGTCAGCATCCTGCGAAAGCGATTCGACAAAACGCTGCCGGAGGTCGACCACATTGCGTTTTCGTGGAAGGTCGATGGTCTTCCTGACGACGCCCATCTGGGTGAGGCGGGCAAAGACGATGCGCCGGTCCGGATTCTGCTGTCGTTTGACGGTGACCGCAACAAGTGGACAGGGCGCAACCACCGCATGTCAGAAATGAGCCGTCTGCTCACGGGAGAAGAGTTGCCCTATGCCACGCTGATGTACGTTTGGGCCAACAAGCATGCGCCTGAGACGGTCATCGTCAATGCACGAACCGACCGCATCCGCAAGGTGGTGGTGGAAAGCGGCGCGCAGCAGGTCGGTCACTGGCGGGACTATCAGAGGAATATCCGGGCGGATTTCATCCGTGCGTTCGGGGAGGAGCCTGGCCCTTTGCGGGCTGTGGCGATCATGACCGACACCGACAACACCCAATCCAGCTTA
Organism: Hydrogenophaga pseudoflava; assembly: GCF_031020795.1. Classification (GTDB taxonomy): domain Bacteria; phylum Pseudomonadota; class Gammaproteobacteria; order Burkholderiales; family Burkholderiaceae_C; genus Hydrogenophaga; species Hydrogenophaga pseudoflava_A. Next base: position 829,950 of record NZ_JAVHJP010000001.1, on the reverse strand, counting down.
CGCGCCTGGTACGGCAGCATGACCCTGACGGCCCGCTGAGGCTTGTGGCATGCTCCCAAGTGCCCCCTAGGGTTAGCACGCTTGGGGGGCTGGAACAGTTGTTGCAAAGTCGTTTTGCCCTTTGCGGTGGTCCCTGAGGGGCGCCGGTGTTCTGCCAAGCGACTCAGATCGTCCGTCATTCATGCTTGCATTTGTTTTACGACGCATGGCCCAGGCGGTGCTCGTCATGGTCAGCGTGGCCTTCATCGCTTTCGTTTTGTTCCAGTACGTGGGCGACCCGGTCGTGTTTCTGCTGGGGCAGGACGCCACGCCCGAGCAGATCAGGAGCCTGCGTGCCGATCTCGGGCTGGACCAGCCCGTTGTGGTTCAGTTCGGCCATTTCCTGGTGAATGCGGCGCAAGGCGAATTCGGCATCAGCCTGCGCCAGGGGGCCAAGGTGTCGCGTCTCATCGCCGAACGGCTGCCGGCCACGGTGGAGCTGGCGGTGGTGGCCGCTGTGCTGGCCTTGCTGCTGGGCATTCCGATGGGCGTGTACGCCGCCCTGAAGCGGGGAACCTTTGTGAGCCAGGTGTTCATGACGGTGTCGTTGCTGGGTGTGTCGCTGCCCACCTTCCTGATCGGCATCCTGCTGATCCTGGTGTTTGCGGTGAACCTGGGGTGGTTTCCGAGCTTCGGCCGCGGCGACGTGATGCAGCTGGGATGGTGGAGCAGCGGGCTGCTCACCGCCAAGGGATGGCACCATATCGTGCTGCCCGCGCTGACCCTGGCGATTTTCCAGCTCACGATGATCATGCGACTGGTCCGGGCGGAGATGCTGGAGGTGCTGCGCACCGACTACATCAAGTTCGCTCGTGCCCGCGGCCTGAGCAACCGTGCGGTGCATTTCGGTCATGCGCTGAAGAACACGCTGGTGCCGGTGATGACCATCACCGGTCTGCAGCTCGGGGGACTGATCGCGTTTGCCATCATCACCGAGACGGTGTTCCAGTGGCCGGGCATGGGCCTGCTGTTCATCCAGGCCGTGACCTTCGCCGATGTTCCCGTGATGGCGGCCTATCTCTGTCTGATCGCGCTGATCTTCGTCGTGATCAACCTGGTGGTCGACCTGCTCTACTTTGCGGTCGACCCTCGCCTGCGCATTGAAAGGGCCGGAGCCCACTGATGATGTCCCACACCTCCCGCATCCGCGCTCATGGCCGGGCGTTCGCCCACATCGCCGCCTTGCACCCCGAACTGACGGCGCTGCGCCGCGAGCTGCACGCCCACCCGGAACTCGGTTTCGAGGAACACTACACCGCCCGGCGGGTGGTCGAGTCCCTGAAGGTCTGCGGTGTGGACGAGATCCACACGCAGATTGGCAAGACGGGCGTGGTGGCGCTGATCCACGGGCGCCGCCGGGACAGCGGGCGGATGATCGGCCTGCGTGCCGACATGGACGCCCTGCCCATGAACGAACTCAACGATTTCGCCTGGAAATCGACCCGGGCAGGCCTGATGCACGGCTGCGGCCACGACGGGCACACCACCATGCTGATCGGTGCGGCGCGCTACCTGGCCGAGACCCGGCGCTTCGACGGCACGGCTGTGCTGATCTTCCAGCCCGGCGAGGAAGGCTTTGCCGGTGCCAAGGCCATGATCGAGGACGGGCTGTTCGAGCGCTTCCCGGTGCAGTCGGTCTACGCCATGCACAACTGGCCTCAGATGCGACCGGGCACAGTGGGCGTGAACCCCGGGCCGATGATGGCCGCGGCCGACCGCATCACCATCGAGGTCACCGGCAAGGGCGGACACGGTGCGCACCCCTACCTCACGGTGGACCCGGTGCTGGTCTCGGCCCATATCATCACGGCGGTGCAGAGCATCGTCTCGCGCAATGTCAGGGCGATCGACAACGCGGTCATCAGCCTGTGTTCGATGCAGGCGGGCGATCCCGGGGCCTTCAGCGTGGTGCCTGGCAAGGCCACGATGGTCGGCACGGTCCGCACCTTCAGCCCCGAGATCCAGTCGCTGGTCGAGCGCCGGCTGAACGAGGTGTGCTCCGGCGTGGCGCTGGGCCTGGGCGCTTCCGCGCACGTGCGGTACGAGCGCATCTATCCCGCGACCCTCAACACACCGGACGAGGCCCGGTTCGCCGCCCACGTGGCGCGCGATCTGGTGGGCGACGAGCATGTGGACGCGGAAATGGACCCTAGCATGGGGGCGGAAGACTTTTCCTTCATGCTGCAGGTCAAGCCGGGAGCCTACCTGCGGCTGGGGCAGGGCGGGGAAGGCAGCTGCTTCCTGCACAACAGCCGCTACGATTTCAACGACGAGGTGCTGCCACTGGGCGCGGCCCTCCACGCCGGCCTGATTGAACAGGGCATGCCCCTGTCCGACGACCCGCTTTGAGCTTTCATCCAACCGACCAGGAGAAACCATGAACTTCAAGCATTCGCTGATCGCCTCCATCGCTCTGGCCGCCATCGCGGGCACTGCGGTGGCGCAGACGGTGCGCATCGGCAACCAGGGCGACGCCTTGTCGATGGACCCGCACTCGCTCAACGAATCCTTGCAGCTGAGCGTGACCGGCAACGTGTATGAAGGTCTCGTGGCCCGGGACAAGGATCTCAAGCTGGTGCCGGCGCTGGCCACCAGCTGGAAGCAGACCTCTCCCACGGTGTGGCGCTTCGAGCTGCGCAAGGGCGTGAAATTCCACGATGGCAAGCCATTCACGGCGGACGATGTGCTGTTCTCCTTTGCCCGTGCGGCCGGCGAAGGCTCGGACATGAAGAGCTACACCAACGACTTCAAGGAAGTGCGCAAGGTGGGGGATTCCGCGATCGAGATCGAAACCAAGACACCGTTTCCCATCCTGCCCGACCTGCTGGCGCTGGTCTACATCATGAGCAAGCCGTGGGCCGAGGAGAACCAGGCCACCCGGCCGGTGGACCGCCGAAAGGGCATCGAGAACGCGGCCTCTTTCCGCTCCAATGGCACCGGGCCCTACCGCCTGCGCGAGCGCCAGCCCAACGTCAAGACCAGCTTTGTCCGCAACGGCAGCTACTGGGGCAAGATCGAAGGCAATGTGGTGAACGTGGAGTACACGCCGATCGGCAACGATGCCACCCGCGTGGCGGCCCTGCTCTCGGGGCAGGTGGACGTGATCGAACCGGTGCCGCTGCAGGACGTGGCGCGCATCAACGCGAGCGGCAAGTCCAAGGTGCTGCAAGGGCCGGAGCTGCGCACCATCTTCCTGGGCATGGACCAGAAGCGCGACGAGCTGCTGTACTCCAACGTGAAGGGCAAGAACCCGTTCAAGGACAAACGCGTGCGCCAGGCCTTCTACCAGGCCATCGACATCAACACCATCCAGCGCGTGGTGATGCGCGGCGCGTCCAAGCCCACGGCGCTGATGGTCGGCCCCGGCATCAACGGCTTCGACGCGTCGATGAACACCCGCCTGCCCTACGACCCCGAGGCAGCCAAGAAGCTGCTGGCCGACGCCGGCTACCCCAACGGGTTCGAGGTGGCCATGAACTGCCCGAACGACCGCTATGTGAACGACGGCGACGTCTGCCAGGCGGTGGCCGCGAACCTGGCCAAGGTCGGTGTGAAGGTGAACCTGCAGGCCGAGACCAAGGGCACCTACTTCCCCAAGGTCCTCAAGCGCGACACCAGCTTCTATCTCCTGGGCTGGACGCCCGGCACCTACGATTCGCACAACGCGCTGAATGCGCTGATGCGCTGTGTCGACGAAAAGGGCAGCGGCCAGTTCAACCTGGGGTCGTACTGCAATCCCAAGGTGGATGAGCTGACGCTGAAGATCCAGTCGGAGACCGACAAGGCCAGGCGCGACGCGATGATCAAGGAAGCGTTCAAGCTGCACGCCGACGATGTCGGGCATCTTCCGCTGCACCAGCAGGCCCTGGCCTGGGGTGTGGCCGGCAACGTGCAGCTGGTACAGCTGGCGGACAACTTCATGCCGTTCCGCTTCATGTCGGTGAAGTGATCGGCGGAGCCTTGATCGCCGCCCTTCGACGCTGGCTCGACGGCGACGTCGGCCACAGCTTCCGCTCGTCGCCCACCGCCATGGTGGCGGCGCTGATCGCCTTCGTCTGCGTGTTCTGTGCGGTGTTCGCGCCCTGGGTGGCACCGCACAATCCGTTCGACCTGTCCACGCTGGAACTGAGCAATGCGCGCCTGCCCCCGGCCTGGATGGAGGGCGGCAACCCTGCCTTCCTGCTGGGCACGGAGGACCAGGGGCGCGACATCCTCTCGGCGCTGATGTACGGGGCCCGCATCTCGCTGGCGGTGGGGCTGACCTCGGTCGTGCTGTCGGTGCTGATCGGTGTGGTGCTGGGCCTGCTCGCCGGCTTTCTGGGCGGCTGGGTGGACGCCTTCCTGATGCGCCTGTGCGACGTGATGCTCTCCTTTCCGCCCATTCTGGTGGCCCTGCTGATTGCGGGCGTGGGCCGTGCGCTGTTTCCCAACGCGCAGGACTCGCTGGCCTTCGGCGTTCTGGTGCTGGCCATCACGCTCACCGGCTGGGTGCAGTACGCGCGCACGGTGCGCGGCTCCACGCTGGTCGAGCGCAACAAGGAGTATGTGCAGGCCGCCCGCGTGACCGGCGTGCCGCCGCTGCGCATCATGCGGCGGCATGTGCTGCCCAATGTGATGGGGCCGGTGCTGGTGCTGGCGACCATCCAGGTCGCCACCGCCATCATCATCGAGGCCACGCTGTCCTTCCTCGGTGTCGGTGCACCCATCACCGCCCCCTCGCTGGGCACGCTGATCCGGGTCGGCAACGACTACCTGTTCTCGGGCGAATGGTGGATCACGGTGTTTCCCGGCGCCATGCTGGTGTTGATCGCGTTGTCGGTCAACCTGCTCGGTGACTGGCTGCGCGACGCCCTCAATCCCAAACTGCGATGAGCCTGCTGCAAGTCAAAAACCTGGTCGTGGAGTTCCCGGGCCGCCGCGGCACGCTGCGCGCGCTGGACGACATTTCCTTCGACATCGCACCCGGCGAAATCCTGGGGGTGGTGGGCGAATCGGGCGCAGGCAAGTCGCTGACCGGCGCGTCCATCATCGGTCTGCTGGAGCCGCCGGGGCGCATCGCGGGCGGCGAGATCCTGCTGGAAGGCCGGCGCATCGACCACCTGCCATTCGCCGAACTGCGCAAGGTGCGCGGCCGGCAGATCGGGGCCATCTTCCAGGACCCGCTGACCTCGCTGAACCCGCTCTACACCGTGGGTCGGCAGCTCACCGAGACCATCCGCACCCACCTGCCGGTGAGCCAGGCCGAGGCGCGAGAGCGCGCGATCCAGCTGCTGCGCGACACCGGCATTCCGGCGGCCGAGCAGCGCATCGACCACCACCCGCACCAGTTCAGTGGCGGCATGCGCCAGCGCGTGGTGATCGCGCTCGCGCTGGCGGCCGAGCCCAAGCTGATCGTGGCCGACGAACCGACCACCGCGCTGGACGTGTCGATCCAGGCGCAGATCATCACCCTGCTCAAGCGCATCTGCCGCGAGCGCGGTGCCGCGGTGATGCTGATCACGCACGACATGGGCGTGATCGCCGAGACCTGCGACCGCGTGGCCGTGATGTACGCCGGCCGCGTCGCGGAGATCGGGCCGGTGCACGACGTGATCCACCGGCCGGCCCACCCCTACACCGCGGGCCTGATGGCCTGCATTCCCGACATGACCCAGGACCGCGAACGGCTGCACCAGATCGACGGTGCGATGCCGCGCCTGAACGCGATCCCGGCCGGATGTGCCTACCACCCGCGCTGCGACCGCGCGTTCGACCGGTGTCACGCGCAGCGGCCAGATCTGCTCGCCGCCGGCCCGACGCGGGCCGCCTGCTGGCTGCAGGCCGATGGTGCAGGAGGTGTGTCGTGAGCACTGCCAACCCGGCGCAGCCGCTGGTGCGCGCCACCGACCTGGCCAAAACCTTCGACGTCTCGGTGCCCTGGCTCAACCGCGTGCTGGAGCGGCGCCCGCGCCAGCTGCTGCGCGCGGTCGACGGCGTGGGCTTCGACATTGCGCGTGGCCAGACGCTGGCGCTGGTGGGCGAATCGGGCTGCGGCAAGAGCACGGTGGCACGCCTGCTGGTGGGGCTGTACGAACCCACGCGGGGTGGCTTCCAGTTCGACGGGCAGGACGCGCACGCGGCGTTCAGAACACCGCAGGGGCGCCAGCTGCGCCGCCGCATCCAGATGATCTTCCAGGACCCGTATGCGAGCCTGAACCCGCGCTGGCGGGTGCAGGACATCGTGGCCGAACCGCTGGTCGAGCACGGTCTGCTGTCGGGAGCAGGCGAGTTGCGCGAGCGGGTGGGTGAGCTGCTGCAGTCGGTCGGGCTCTCGCCGCTGGACGCGGTCAAGTTCCCGCACCAGTTCTCGGGCGGGCAGCGCCAGCGCATCTCGATCGCGCGTGCCCTGGCCACGCACCCGGAGTTCCTGGTCTGCGACGAACCCACTTCGGCGCTGGACGTGAGCGTGCAGGCGCAGGTGCTCAACATCATGAAGGACCTGCAGCGTCGTCAGGGACTGACCTACCTGTTCATCAGCCACAACCTGGCGGTGGTGCGGCATGTGAGCGACCAGGTGGGTGTGATGTACCTCGGGCGCCTGGTGGAGCTGGCCGACAAGCACACGCTGTTCGACAGTCCGCGCCATCCGTACACGCGCATGCTGCTGGACGCGATCCCGAAGATCCACCACACCGGCCGGGCGCGCACGCCGGTGCAAGGCGAGGTGCCCAATCCGCTGGACCCGCCGGCGGGTTGTGCGTTCAACCCGCGCTGTCCGCATGCGAACGAACGTTGCCGGGTGGAGCGGCCGGTGCTGCGGGATGTCGGTGGCACCCGTGTGGCCTGCCACGCGGTGGAAGAAGGCCGGATCTGATCGGAGGCCGGGCGTTCTCCTTCAGGCGTAGCGCTTGCTCCGAAGATTGTTCTTCATCTCTTTCAGCAGCGGCTGCAGCTTGTTGCCGCCGATGCGCAGCGCCAGGCAGGTGGCGACCACGTCGATCACCATCAGGTGCATCAGGCGCGAAGTCATGGGGCTGTAGCGGTCGTAACCCTCGGGGTGGTCGGCGGCCAGGTGGATGTGGCCGGCGGTGGCCAGGGGCGAGCCGCTGGCGGTGACGGTGATGACGGTGGCACCGTGCTTGCGCGCGATGTCGGCGGCGTCCATCAGGTCGCGCGTGCGGCCCGAGTTGGAGACGATCACCAGGCAGTCGCCCGGGCCCAGCAGCGAGGCGCTCATCACCTGCATGTGGCCGTCGCTGTAGGCGATGGCGTTGATGCCCAGGCGGAAGAACTTGTGCTGCGCGTCCTGCGCCACGATGCCCGAGTTGCCGGCGCCGTAGAACTCGATGCGGCCCTTGTTCTTGTAGGTGGTCAGCAGCGCGTCGACGGCCTTTTCGATCGAGTGCGTCGAGGCGTCGTTGCGGTACTTGAGGAAGGCCGCCACCGTGTTGTCGATCACCTTGACCAGCACGTCGCTGACCTTGTCGTCCACGTCCACGCTGCGGTGGATGAAGGGCACGCCTTCGCTGACGGTGCCGGCCAGCTTGAGCTTGAAGTCGGACAGGCCGTCGTAGCCCATGCTGCGGCAGAAGCGCACCACGGTGGGTTTGCTCACATGGGCACGGTCGGCCAGTTCGGAAACCGGCAGGCTGGCGAAGCTGCGTGGGTCGAGCAGCACGAGTTTGCCCACGCGCTGTTCTGCGGGCGCCAGTGAGGGCATGGAGGCTCTGATTCGGTCAAGCATGCGAAAATGGTAACCCAGTTACATCTTTCTGTGAAACCTCGACAACCCTGAGAGAGACCGATGAACCAGCTCGATGCCCTCAAGCAGCTCACCACCGTGGTCGCCGACACCGGTGACTTCAACCAGATCGCCGCCTACTCGCCGCGCGACGCGACGACCAACCCGTCGCTGATCCTCAAGGCGGTGCAGAAGCCCGAGTACGCGCACCTGCTGCAGGAAACGGTCGCCAAGTTCGGGCAGCACGGCGTCGACGAGGTGATGAACCGGCTGCTGGTGCGCTTCGGCATCGAGATCCTGAAGCACGTGCCCGGCCGGGTCTCGACCGAGGTCGATGCCCGCCTGAGCTTCGACACCGAGGCCACCGTGACCCGCGCGCGCCGCATCATCGACCTCTACCAGGGCGAGGGTGTGCACGTGGACCGCATCCTGATCAAGATCGCCTCGACCTGGGAGGGCATCCAGGCAGCGGCGCGGCTGGAGCGCGACGGCATCCACACCAACCTCACGCTGCTGTTCTCTTTCTGTCAGGCCGTGGCCTGCGGCCAGGCCAAGGTGCAGCTGATCTCTCCGTTCGTGGGCCGCATCTACGACTGGTACAAGAAGCAGGCCGGCGCGAAGTGGGACGAGGCCGCCATGGCCGGCGCCAACGACCCGGGCGTGCAGTCGGTGCGCGCCATCTACAACTTCTACAAGAAGCACGGCATCGCCACCGAGGTGATGGGCGCGAGCTTCCGCAACGTGGGCCAGATCACCGCACTGGCCGGCTGCGACCTGCTGACCATCAGTCCCGACCTGCTGGCCCAGCTGCAAGCCAGCGAGGCGCCACTGGCCAAGGCCCTGGACGCCGAGGCTGCACAGGCCATGGACATCCCGTTCGTGCAGTATGACGAGGCGGCGTTCCGCTTCGCGCTGAACGAGGACGCGATGGCCACCGAAAAGCTGTCCGAAGGCATCCGCGCCTTCGTGGCCGACACGATCAAGCTCGAAGCGATGATGCGCTGAGCGCCGGATCAGCCGATGCGGTGGAAGCGCCACCGCAGGCGCTGGGTCATCGACTGGCCCTGCGCCAGGTGGTGCAGCCCCGGTCGGCCCGGCAGGTGGACCGCGTCGATCGGGTGGCTGACCGGTTCCACGCAGAAGCTCGGGCCGTGCTCCGGCCGGAACAGCAGCAGGCAGCCATCGCCGGTCACCGAGGTGTCTTCCACCGTCAGGGCCCAGCCGCTTTCGGGCCACTCGATGCGGGCCGTGCCGTCCCAGCCGGTGAAGGCGTTGTCGATCAGCGACCCGTGGGCGTCAAGACCCGCGCACAGGTCCCAGTCCGGCGGCATGGCGGTGTGTGCACGGGGCAGTCGGTCGGGGTGGCCGAGCCAGACGCCGCCCACACGGGCCTGCACCCGGGTGCCGGGGCTGCGCAGCAGCCAGGGGTGCTGGCCCAGGCCGTAGGGCAGGGGGTTTTCTCCCAGGTGGGTCACCGACAGGGTCTGTTCGATGCCGTCGGGCAGCAGCTCGTAGTGCTGGGTGGCGACGTAGTCGTAGGGGCTGCCCATGAAGTGGCGCGAGGCCAGCCGCAACCCGATCTGCAGCCCGTCGTGGGCCAGTACCTCCCAGGCCTGCAGCCAGCCTTCTCCATGGATGGGGCAGGCTTCCCCGGCGCGGTTGGGCGCCAGCGGGTGGAACACCCCGTCCTGTTCAAAGCCACCGCCGCTGATGCGGTTGGACCAGGGCACCAGCGGCAGCGAGGCCACGCTGAACGGATCCGGGTCGCCGAACCAGGGGCGCCAGAGGTGGAACGGTACCTCGGGCTGGCGCGGGGCCGCACCGGCCTGCGGGTGCAGCAGCCAGGCGGCGGCACTGCCGCCGAAGCCGGGCACCAGGCCCAGGCGCTGGCGCCCGTCGTCGAGCCAGTGCACGGTGTGGTCGCCGCAGCGGGTGACCGGGGCGGATGCGGTGCCGGCGCTCATCGCGCGCCCATGGCAAGACCGAGCACGCGCTCGCTCACGCAGCGCCCTTGCACCTTGCCGCCCTCGATGCCGCTGCGGAAATGGATGCCGGCGTACATGCGCGAGATGGCCGCCTCGTCGGCCGCGGCCCGGAAGCTGGCGAAGCTGCGAGGGCCCCAGCCGCGGTCGTTGTGGGTGTTGTCGGTGAAGCGGGTGCCCGCGCCGAACTCCTGTTCCAGCACACCGGCCGCCGCCGACGACAGCACCGAGTGGCCCGAGGGGTATTCGGGAAATGGCGGTGTGTGCATGAGCGTGGGCACCCACTGGGTGTCGATGGTCAGCTGCACCGCGGTCACCGGTCGCAGCAGGTTGAGGGTGTACTTGGTCTTCCAGGCGGCGATGAAGGCGTCCGCCATGGCCACGTGCAGGCGCGTGTACACCCGGGCCGCGCGGGCCAGGCTGGCCTTGCCGGCCTTGAGCTGGTCGGTGGCGATGAAGGACCAGTGGCCCGCAGGCGTGGGGGTCTTCAACGGGTCGTCGGCCCAGTACAGCGAGACCTGGCGCTGCTCCTGCGTGGCGGCCTGGCTGATGCGGTGGACCTCGGCGGTCTCGCGCTGAAACGCCGAGCCGGTCTCTTCGGAATAGGCGGGCGGCGGCGGGGCCGCGCAGGCGCCGGCCGCGGGCAACGCAAACGGTCGCACCGAGCCCCACCAGGGCAGCAGCGCCGCGGCGTAGGCCGGCGGCGTGGGCGACCACTGCCCGGCGCCGCTGGGTGGCACGTAGTTGGCCTGGTGGCGGCGCAGCGGGCCCCAGGCCTCGTGGCCGCCGTCGGTGCGGGCCCAGGTCATCAGGGCCATGGCCATCAGCTTGCCGAAGGTCTCCGAGCGTGTGCGCACCTCGGCGTTCACCAGTTGGGGGTCGAAGTCGCGCGCCAGCTTCTGCGGCAGGCTGCGTTCCAGCAGGTCGATGCGGTTCTTGTTCTCGGCGCTGGCGTGCGGAAACATCATGCGCGTCATGCTGGCCATGGCCGTGTGCGCCACGGTGGGCCAGTGCAGGGGCTCGTCCGGCTGCGCCCAGGGCAGCGATTGCAGTTCGTTGAGCTGGCCGGCCAGGCTGCGCTGGCCCGGCATGCCCGGCGCCACCGATTCGTACAGCGCCAGGCTCAGGTAGGCCAGGGCGCGCGCGGCCACGGGCGGGCTCATGCCCGGGGTCTGCTGGGTCAGCAGCAGGGCCAGGCCGAACCACTCGGTGGCGACCTCCGCGCTGTAGGCGTCGGCGGAGAGCATTGCGGCAGCGGGTGCCACGGCGGGCGCCTGGGCAAAGGAGGATGGCAGGCCGGCGCACAGCGCGGCCAGGCCCAGCACCCAGCGGGCAACGGGGCGGCGGATCATGGTGCTCTCCAGGGGGTGAGTCCCGACGGGGCGACGGTGTAGAAACGGTCGGCCTCGACCGGCTGCCAGGCGCTCCAGCCGCCCTGCGGCCACTGCACGCGCAGCTGGGCGCGGTCTGCGCTGCCCAGGCCGAAGTGCACCCAGCCCAGGTGGCCGCTGGCGTGGCCGCCGCCGACGGTGAGTTCCTGGCGCAGCACCGGCGCTTTCTCGTCCTCGCCCAGCCGCACCTCCACCCAGGCGCCGATGGCGTCGCGGTTGCCGCCGGCCTGCTGCAGCCGCAGCTGCAGCCAGCGCGGCGCCGGTGACGCGCTGGCGGGCAACTGGCGCCAGAGCTGGGCCCGGTCCCCGCGGTTGACCACCACCACGTCCAGCAGACCGTCGGCGTTGAGGTCGGCCACCATGCCGCCGCGGCCACGCAGCACGCTGGCCAGGCCGGCGGTGTGGCCGGCCTCGACGAACTGGCCATCGGCGGTCTGCAGCAGCAGGTTGTTCGGGTCCAGCGCCGCGAAATCGGGCATGGACGAAACGTTGCCCTTGACCACGAACAGATCGGCGCGGCCGTCGTTGTTGACGTCGGCGAACTGCGCGTGCCAGGCGGTCGAGGGCCGCACGTCGCCGCCCACGTAGGGCCGGTGCGCGGTGGCGCCGCGCCTGAATGCGATGTCCATGTAGCGCGGCTGGCCCGGGCCGGCTTCGAGCGTCTGCAGCTTGTTGTCGGACATGCTGGTGAGGTAGAGCTCCGGCAGGCCGTCGCCGGTGATGTCGTGGCTGGCGATGCCCATGCCCCAGATCTGCAGCGGCTTCCAGCCCTCTGAGGCCTCGTAGCGCCGGGGCTCGGCACCCGGCGCGACGCGCCAGAGCTGTTCCTCGCCGCCCTTGTAGTACTCGCGGTCGTTGCTCACGCGCAGCGACGCCGTGCCCGAGCGGTTCCAGTCGGAGAACAGCATCGACAGCGCACAGTGCCCCGGCACCAGCGGCTGGGCCGGCTGGAAGCCCCCGCCCGCTTGTGGCCGGACGAACAGCGCCGGCGTGCAGCTGCCCCAGGGAAAGTCGGGCTTGCTGCGGTCGACGTAGGTGCCGATGGCCAGGGTCGGCCAGGTCTGCCCGGCTTCCCAGGTGGCAGAAAACGCGGTGTGCCAGCCGTTGCCGGTGCGCAAGTTCCAGGCCTCGTTGGCGCGCTCGAAGCGGCACTGGCCCCGGCCCCGGTACACCTGCACCTCGCCCACGCGCAGCACCACCAGGTCGGTCACGCCGTCGCCGTCGATGTCCAGCGGGTAGGCGCCGACGGCGTTGGTGGTCTCCAGCCCCGAGCGGAACTCCTGCAGCTTCAGCGCCTGTCCGCGCGCGCTGCGGTTGCGGTAGAGCCGGGCCTTGCCGACGCCCGCTGTGACGTAGATCTCGGGCAGGCCGTCGTCGTCGCAGTCGAAGGTGGCCACGCCGCCGCCCACCATGTACTCGTCCTCGCCCTCGAAGCGGCTGAACAGGCCGGCGCTTTCGGTCTCCTCGACGAAACGCGGCACCACGGGGGCGGACGGCTGGGCCCGCAGCGGGGCGGACAGCAGCAGGGCCAGGGCCGCACAGAGGCCGGACAGCAGCGGGGAGTGGAGGGGCACGGACAACCTTTGGGGAGGGAACCGGCACCGATCTTATTAAGTTCAATCATCAAACTATGTCGGGTTTGTCCCAATAGGAGCTGCGCACCAAGGCGGCGAATAATTAGTTTGTCGTCCGTACTAAATGGCTGCCGGCAGAGGGCCAACGCACGATGTGTCCAACCAATCCGTTCAACAACCATGGCCCGCAAGCAGGCCGTTCACTGGAGACAAGGATGAAACTGAAGACAACGTTGACCGCTTTGGCGCTCGGTCTGGCCAGCGCCGGGGCGTTTGCCCAGGTGGTGGGTGTGAGCTGGTCCAATTTCCAGGAAGAGCGCTGGAAGACCGACGAGAAGGCCATCAAGGACCAGCTGGCCAAGCTGGGCGCCAGCTACATCAGCGCCGACGCCGGTGGCTCCCCCGAGAAGCAGCTGTCCGATGTGGATTCCCTGATCGCCAAGGGCGCCAAGGTGCTGATCGTGCTGGCCATGGACAAGGACGCCATCCTGCCCGCGGTGAACAAGGCCAACCAGCAGAAGATCCCGGTGGTCGCCTACGACCGCCTGATCGAGGCGCCCGGTGTCTTCTACATCACCTTCGACAACGTCGAGGTCGGCCGCATGCAGGCGCGCGCCGTGCTCGAAGCCCAGCCCAAGGGCAACTACGTGATGATCAAGGGCTCGCCCACCGACCCGAACGCCAACTTCCTGCGCGGCGGCCAGCAGGAGGTGCTGGAGGCGGCGATCAAGAAGGGCGACATCAAGATCGTGGGCGAGGAATACACCGACGGCTGGAAGCCGGAAGTGGCCCAGAAGAACATGGAGCAGATCATCACCAAGACCGGCGGCAAGATCGACGCCGTGGTGGCCTCCAACGACGGCACGGCCGGCGGTGTGGTGGCGGCGCTGACCGCCAAGGGCATCAAGGGCATCCCGGTCTCGGGCCAGGACGGCGACCACGCCGCGCTCAATCGCGTGGCCCAGGGCTCGCAGACGGTCTCGGTGTGGAAGGATGCGCGCGACCTCGGCCGCGACGCGGCCACCGCCGCGGTGTCCCTGGCCAAGGGCCAGAAGGTGGCGGGCGCTGCGGCCTGGGCCGGCGGCGAGAAGAAGGTGTCGCTGCAGGCGCAGTTCCTCAAGCCGGTGCCGATCACGGCCAAGAACCTGGACCTGGTGGTCAAGGCCGGCTGGATCAAGAAAGAAGACCTGTGCAAGGGCGTGGACGCGGCCAAGGGCCCGGCCGCCTGCAAATGACCCGTCCTCTGACATCGAGTTTGCGTTTCTCCTGATGGATGGAGGCCCTCGGACCGCGGGCTGGGTTCAGCCCGCGGTCCTTTTTTCTGCCGGAGTGCGTCTGTGAGTCCTGTTCCCAATGTCCTCAGGCAACTGGCCATCGACTGGCGGCTGGTGCTGATGGGGGCGGTCCTGGTGGCCACCGCCATCGTGTTCAACATCCTCTCGGACGGGCTGTTCCTCTCGCCCGAGAACCTCTACAACATCGCCCAGCAGACGGCGGTCGTCGGCATCGTGGCGACGGTCGTGGTGCTGGTCATCGTGGCGCGCCACATCGACCTCTCGGTCGGTTCGGTGATGGGCTTTGTCGGCGTGCTGATCGCGACGCTGATGTACACCGCGGGCTGGCACTGGATCGAGGCCTCGCTGGCCGGTCTGGCGGTGGCGATCGCGGTGTCGCTCTACCAGGGCGCGCTGACGGCCATGCTCGGCGTGCCGTCCTTCGTGGTCACGCTGGGCGGGCTGATGTCGTTCCGCGGCGCGGCCTTCCTGGTGGCCGACGGCAAGACGCAGCCGGTCAACGACGCCTTCTTCCAGCGCCTGGGTGGCGGCTTTGACGGCGCCATCGGCGTGCAGGCCAGCTGGGTGCTGGCGGCCGTGCTGGTGGCGGCGCTGGTGCTGCAGACCTGGCTGCGCCGCCGCGCCAAGGCGGCCTACGAGGTGCCCAACCCGCCGCTGTGGCTCGATGCCCTGGTGGCCGCGGTGCCGGCGCTGATCGTGGTGGGCTTCGTCGCCACCATGAACGCCTACCAGATCCCCAGCAAGGACGCGCCGCAGGGCGTGCCGATCCCGGTGCTGATCTGGGGCGGCGTGGCGCTGGTGCTGTCCTTCATCGTGCACCGCACCCGCTTTGGCCGCTACGTGTTCGCGATGGGCGGCAACCCCGAGGCCGCGGCCCTGGTGGGCATTCCGGTGCGCCGGGTCACGCTGATGCTGTTCGCGCTGCTGGGCGTGCTGATCACCATCGCCGCCATGGTCTCCATCGCGCGGCTGAACGCCGGCACCAACTCGCTGGGCACCGGCATGGAGCTGTACGTGATCGCCGCGGCGGTCATCGGCGGCACCGCGCTGGCCGGCGGCAGCGGCTCCATCCTGGGATCCGTGCTGGGCGCGCTGATCATGCAGAGCATCGACAGCGGCCTGCTGCTGCTGGACATCTCCATCGGCCTGCGCTACGTGATCATCGGCCAGGTGCTGATCGCCGCAGTGGTGTTCGACGTGGTGTACCGCCGCGTCACCGGAGACCTGTCATGAGCGCACCGCTGGTTGAAATGCGCCAGATCGGCAAGTCCTTCGGCGGTGTGCGCGCGGTCGACGACGTGTCGATCAACCTCTACCCGGGCGAAGTGGTGGCCCTGCTGGGCCACAACGGCGCCGGCAAGTCCACCCTGATGAAGATGCTGGCCGGGGCCTACCCCATCGACAGCGGCGAGGTGCTCATCAACGGCGAGAAGGCCCACATCCGCACCCCGGTCGATGCCCAGCGCTGCGGCATCGAGTCGATCTACCAGACCCTTGCGCTGGCTGACAACCTCGACGCGGTGGCCAACCTGTTCCTCGGCCGCGAGCTGCTCACGCGCTGGAACACGCTGGACGACCACCGCATGGACGCCGAGGCCCGCAAGGTGTTTCACCGCCTGAACAAGAACTTCAAGAACGTGCGCACTCCGGTGCGCCGGCTTTCGGGTGGTCAGCGCCAGGTGGTGGCGATTTCGCGCGCGATCTACTTCAACGCCCGCATCCTGATCATGGACGAGCCGACCGCGGCCCTGGGCCCGGAAGAAACGGCGATGGTCGGCAACCTGGTGCGCCAGCTCAAGGCCGAAGGCGTGGGCATCTTCCTGATCACCCACGACATGCCCGACGTGTTCGGCCTGAGCGACCGGCTGGCGGTGATGAAGAACGGCCGCATGGTGGGCGCCTACCGCACCGCGGACGTCACCGAGGACGAGGTCCTTGGCATGATCATCGCGGGCAAACAACCGGAAGGAAAGGCGCAGACCCACAGCCTCTGAGGCCTGCGCGTTCCATCACCACCGCATGAAAACCACCGGCGACCAGCAACTTGTCAAACGCATCAACCGCAGCGTGCTGTTGCGGCTGCTGCGGCGGCGCAGCGGCCTCTCGCGCGCCCAGCTCGCGCAGGAGAGCGGCCTGACCAAATCCACCGTCAGCCTGCTGGTGCGCGAGCTGATCGACGAGGGCTGGGTCACCGAGACCGGCGTCGCCGCCGCACAGGGCCTGGGCCGGCCGTCGACGCCGCTGCGGCTCGATGGCGGCCGCCGCGCCATGATCGGCGCCGAGATCGCGGTCGAGTCGCTGCGGGTGGTGGGGGTCTCGCTCACCGGCGAGGTGCTGTGGTCCATCGAAGAACCGCTGACGGACCACGAACCCGGCGCGGTGTGCCGCCAGGTGGCGCAGCTGGTGGTGCGCGCGCACGCCGAACTGGCGGCGCGGCCGGTGCTGGTTTCGGGCGTGGGCATCGGCCTGCCCGGTGCCTTCGACGAGGCCAGTGGCACCGTGCGCTTCGCGCCCAACCTGGGCTGGCGCAACGTGGCCTTCCTGCCGCTGATCACGCGCGCCCTGGCGGACGCAGGTTGTCCACCGGTGGCGGTGCACGTGCAGAACGAGGCCGACACTGCGGCCCTCAGCGAATACGAGTTCACCGACGGCGACGACATGGACTCGCTGATCTTCGTCACTTGCGGCGTCGGTGTCGGCGCCGGCATCGTGCTCAACGACCGCCTGTTCACAGGCCTGCAGGGCATGGCGGGCGAGATCGGCCACAGCATCCTGCAGATCGACGGCCCGGCCTGCTCCTGCGGTCGCCGAGGTTGCGCCGAAACCTTCTTCGGTGCCCGGGCGCTGGGCCAGCTGCCCGACCCGGCGCGCGGGGGTGTGTTCCTGGGCGTGGTGCTGCAGAACCTCTGGACCACCTTCAACCCCGGCGCCCTGGTGGTCGGTGGTTCGTCCTGCGAGCAGCACCCCGGTATCGTGCGCACCGCGCGCGACACGCTCGACGCCTACGCCACCAGCGCGGGTGTGCCGCCGCCACCGGTGCGGCCGGCGCGCTACGGCCTGCTGGCATCGGCCGTCGGCGCGGCCGCCCTGGTGCTGCACCACGAACTGCGGCCCATGCACGCCCCCACCGTCACCACGCTGCCGGACGCGGCCCCCGCGTCCGAGCCCCTTGTTTCCCCCACCGTTCACTGACCCCACTGTTCATGTACATCGGCATCGACATCGGCACCTCCGAGGTGAAGGCCCTGTTGCTCGGCCCCGATCAACGCGTCATCGGCTCGGCCGGCTCCCCGCTCACCGTCTCGCGGCCCCACCCCGGCCACAGCGAACAGGACCCGGCCGACTGGTGGACCGCCACCCAGACGGCGCTGGCCGCGCTGCGCGCCGCGCACCCGGCCGAGTACGCAACGACCGAGGCCATCGGCCTGTCCGGCCAGATGCACGGCGCGGTGCTGCTGGACGCGCAGGACCGCGTGCTGCGCCCGGCCATCCTCTGGAACGACACCCGTTGCGCGGCTGAGTGCACCGAGATGATGGCCGAGCTGCCCGCGCTCAGCGACCTGGGCGGCAGCCTGGCCATGCCCGGCTTCACCGCGCCCAAGCTGCGCTGGGTCGCGCGGCACGAACCCGAGATCTTCCAGCGCGTGGCCAAGGTGCTGTTGCCCAAGGACCATGTGCGCCTGATGCTGACCGGCGAACACGTGAGCGACCTCTCGGACGCCAGCGGCACGCTGTGGCTGGACGTGCGGCGGCGCGACTGGTCCGACGAACTGCTGGCCCTCACAGGTCTGACGCGCGCCCACATGCCGCGCCTGGTCGAAGGCAGCGCTGCGGGCGGCCGCCTCAAGGCCGAGGTGGCGCAGACGCTGGGTCTGCAGCCGGGCACGGTGGTGGCCGGTGGTGCAGGCGACAACGCGGCCAGCGCCGTGGGCATGGGCGCGGTCGAGGCCGGCCAGGGCTTTCTTTCGCTGGGCACCAGCGGTGTGCTGTTCGTGGTCACGCCCGACTACCAGCCCAACGCGGCCAGCGCCACGCATGCCTTCTGCCACGCGGTGCCGGGCCGCTGGCACCAGATGAGCGTGATGCTCTCGGCCGCCAGCGCGCTGCAGTGGGTGTCCGACCTGCTGGGTGCCGCGAACGCGGGCGAGGTGGCCACGCGCGCCGCCGCCCTGAGCCCGCAGGACCGCACCGCATCGCCGCTGTTCCTGCCCTACCTGAGCGGCGAGCGCACGCCCCACAACGACGCGAAGGTGCGTGGCAGCTTCCACGGCCTGGACTTCGACACCGACGCGGCGCGCCTGGGCTACGCGGTGATGGAAGGCGTGAGCTTCGGCCTGCTCGATGGCCTGGCCGCGCTGCACGCGGCCGGCAGCACGGTTTCGCGCCTGTCCCTGGTGGGCGGCGGTGCGCGCAGCCCCTTCTGGGCCCAGATGCTGGCCAGCGCGCTGGACGTCGAGATCGTCACCCACGGCGGATCGGCCGTCGGTGGTGCGCTGGGCGCAGCCCGGCTGGGTGCGCTCAGCGTGGGCGCGCCGATGGCCTTGGTCTGCCTGCCGCCGCCGGTCGACACCGTCTACCGGCCCGACCCCGTCGAGCGCGCCCTGCTGGCGCCGCGCCATGAACTTTTCCGCAGCCTGTACCGCAGGCCCTGATGACTTCAACCGAGACCACCATGAGCACCTATTTCTCCGACATTCCCGCCATCGCCTACGAAGGCCCGCAATCGACCAACCCGCTGGCCTTCAAGTGGTACGACAAGGACCGCCTGGTGCTGGGCAAGCGCATGGAAGAACACCTGCGCTTTGCCGTCTGCTACTGGCACAGCTTCTGCTGGAACGGCTTCGACCCCTTCGGTTACGACGGCACCTTCGAGCGCCCGTGGCAGCGCGTGGCCGACCCGATGGCCGCGGCGCGCATGAAGGCCGACGCGGCCTTCGATTTCTTCTCGCGCCTTGGCGCACCCTACTACTGCTTCCACGACCGCGACGTGGCGCCCGAAGGCAGCACGCCGCGCGAGAGCGTGAACCACCTGCACGAGATGGTCGAGGTGCTGCAGGCCAAGCAGGCGCAGACCGGCATGAAGCTGCTCTGGGGCACGGCCAACCTGTTCAGCCACCGCCGCTTCATGTCGGGCGCGTCCACCAACCCCGATCCGGAGATCTTTGCCCTGGCCGCGCTGCAGGTGAAGGAGGCGATGGACGCCACGCTGAAACTCGGTGGCGAGAACTACGTGCTGTGGGGCGGGCGCGAGGGCTATGAAACCCTGCTCAACACCCGCATGGGCCAGGAACTGGACCAGATGGGCCGCTTCCTGAACATGGTGGTGGACTACAAGCACAAGATCGGCTTCAAGGGCACCATCCTCATCGAGCCCAAACCGCGCGAGCCGTCCAAGCACCAGTACGACTTCGACACCGCCACGGTCTACGGCTTCCTGGTGCGCCACGGACTGGAGAAGGAAATCAAGGTCAACATCGAAGCCAATCACGCCACGCTCTCGGGCCACAGCTTCGAACACGAGATCGCCACCGCCATCGACCTTGGCATCTTCGGCTCCATCGACATGAACCGCGGCGACATGCAGTGCGGCTGGGACACCGACCAGTTCCCCAACAACATCCCCGAGACCGCGCTGGCGCTCTACCTGATCCTGCAGGGCGGCGGCTTCACCACCGGCGGGCTGAACTTCGACTCGAAGGTGCGGCGCCAGTCCATCGACGCCGAGGACATGTTCCACGGCCACATCGGCGGCATGGACGTCTCGGCGCGCGCGCTGCTGATCGCCGAGCAGATGATCACCGACGGCCAGCTGTCGCGCCATGTGGAGGCGCGCTACGCCGGCTGGAACACACCCTTCGGCCAGGACGTGATGGCGGGCCGCCTGGGCCTGGATCAGGTGGCCGACCGTGTGCTGGAGCGCAATGTGGACACGCGGCCGGTCTCCGGGCGGCAGGAGCTGCTGGAGAACCTGCTCAACCGCTACATCTGAGCAACCGCCTGAACCCAAGGACCTGAACCGGGAGCGCGCATGAAACCAGTGGTGTGGGGCGTCCTGAGCACGGCGAAGATCGGCATCGAGAAGGTGATCCCGGAGATGCTCGCGAGCCCGCTGGTCGAGCTGCGCGCGATCGCCTCGCGCAGCCTGCCGTCCGCGCAGGCGGCGGCAGGTAAGCTGGGCATTCCAGAGGCCTACGGCAGCTACGAGGACCTGCTGGCCGACCCCGCCATCGAGGCCATCTACAACCCGCTGCCCAACCACCTGCACGTGCCGCTGACCCTGCAGGCGGCTGCGGCCGGCAAGCACGTGCTGTGCGAGAAACCATTCGCCCTCAGCGCCGACGAGGCGCTGACCGTGCGGGCCGCCGCCAGCCGGGTGCACATCGAAGAGGCCTTCATGGTGCGGCACCACCCGCAGTGGCAGCGCGCCCGCGAGCTGGTGCGCGCCGGGCGCATCGGCACGCCGCGCGCGGTGCAGGTGTTCTTCTCCTACTTCAACGACGACGGCGCCAACATCCGCAACCAGGCGGCCATCGGCGGCGGCGCGCTGTACGACATCGGCTGCTACGCGGTGCTGGCGGGGCGCCACCTGTTCGAGGCCGAGCCGCGCCGCGTGGTCGCGCTGGTGGA
This sequence comes from Hydrogenophaga pseudoflava, assembly GCF_031020795.1. GTDB lineage: Bacteria > Pseudomonadota > Gammaproteobacteria > Burkholderiales > Burkholderiaceae_C > Hydrogenophaga > Hydrogenophaga pseudoflava_A. The sequence goes on along the minus strand of NZ_JAVHJP010000001.1, from coordinate 809,322 downwards.
CCGCGACCCGGTGCTGGGTGTGGACCGGACGACCAGCGCCTTGCTGGATTTCGGCGGCGGGCGGCAGGTGAGCTTCACCGTCTCGACCCAGAGCGTGCCGTTCCAGCGGGTGCAGGTGGTGGGCACGCGCGGTCGCATCGAACTGTTCATCCCCTTCAACGCTGCGCGCGGGGGCCAGATGCGGCTGGCGCTGGACGAGGGCGGGGCGCTGGACGGCAGCGGCGTGACGGTCGAGACCCTGCCCGCGGCCGAGCAGTACCGGCTGGAGGTGGAAGCGTTTTCGCGCCGCGTGCGCGCGGGCACACCGCCCGACGCGTCCGGGCTGGACGATGCCGTCGCCCAGGCCCGCGTGATCGACGCGCTGTGGCGGTCCGAGCGCAGCGGGCGCTGGGAGGTCGTGGCCCGCAGCTGAGCTCCTGGCTCCCTGTGCCGCCCCGGGCCGCGTGCTAGCCTGCGGCCATGTCCGATCTGCTGTCCCATCCCTCCTTCGTCCGCTTCTGGTGCGCCCGGGTGGCCGCGGTCGCCGGCACCCAGATGCTGATGCTGACCATCGGCTGGCACATGTACGAACTGACCGCCAGCGCCTGGGACCTCGGCCTGGTGGGGCTGTTCCAGTTCGTGCCGGCCCTCGCGGCCACCTTGCCGGCGGGCCACGCCGCCGACCGACACCACCGGGCCCGCATCGTGGCGGTCTGCCTCTCGGCGCAGGCGGTGGTGGCGGTGCTGCTGGTGGCGGGCACGCTGGCGCACGTGGTCTCGCGCGAAGGGCTGCTGGCGCTGTCGGCGCTGCTGGGGGCGATCCGGCCGTTCCAGATGTCGGCCCAGCAGGCCCTGTTGCCCTCGCTGGTGCCGGCGCCGCTGCTGGCCCGGGCCACGGCGGTCACGTCCACCGGCACCCAGGCGGCCGTCATCGGCGGGCCGGCCCTGGGCGGGCTGATCTTTGCGGTGAACCTGAACGCGGTCTACGTCGTCTGCGCGGGGCTGTTCCTCGGCGCCGCGCTGGCCTGCCTGTGGGTGCGTTACGAACGCCAGCCGCCAGCCCGCGAGCCGGTCAGCGCACAGACGCTGCTGGCCGGCGTGCGCTATGTCTGGGGCCACCCGGTGCTGCTCGGGGCCGTCTCGCTGGACCTGTTCGCGGTGCTGCTGGGCGGGGCGACCGCGCTGCTGCCGATCTTCGCCAAGGAGATCCTGCAGGTCGGCCCCGAGGGCCTGGGCATGCTGCGTTCGGCGCCGGCGGTCGGCGCGCTGGCGGCGGGTCTGGTGCTGTCGCACGTCGCGCTGGAGCGGCATGTAGGCCGCAAGCTGCTGGTGGCGGTGGCCGTGTTCGGCCTGTGCATGGTGGTGTTCGGGCTGTCCACCTCGTTCTGGCTGTCGCTGCTGGCGCTGGCCGTGTCCGGTGCGGCCGACATGGTCAGCGTGGTGGTGCGGCAGACGCTGGTGCAGCTGGAGACGCCGGACGCCATGCGGGGCCGCGTGGCGGCGGTCAACACGCTCTTCATCGGCGCCAGCAACCAGCTCGGTGAGTTCGAGTCGGGCGTGACGGCGGCGGCCTTCGGGCCGGTGGGCTCGGTGGTGCTGGGCGGGCTGGGCACCATCGGCATCAGCCTGGCGTGGTGGCGCCTGTTCCGTCCGCTGGCGTCGCGCGACGCGCTGACCGGGCCGCAGCAGGTGTCCTGAGTCGAAGCGCCGAGGCTGGTCCGAACAGGCCCGGCTGGCTTCAGTCCAGCGAGACCCGGGGCGGCATGCCGTCCTGCCACTGGCGCGGTGTAAGGCCGGTGAGGTCGCGAAAGGCGCGGTACAGACCGCTCACCGACCGGAAGCCGAGCGACTGGGCCAGTTCGTTCATCGAGTGGTGGCCAAAGGCCTGCGGCTGGGCCATCGCGTGCTGCACGCGGGCACGACCGAGGTAGTGGTAGAAGCTCTGCCCCAGCGCGTGGTTGAGCGCGTAGGAAATCTGGTTGCGGGTGTAGCCGGTGGCGTCGGCCACCTGCTGCAGGCCCAGGCCCGGCTGCAGGAAGGCCTGGCTGGTGTCGAACCAGGTTTGCAGGTCGCGCAGCAGAAAGCCCATGGCGCGCGGCGACAGGCCGATGCGGCTGGCCTCGTCGCGCACGCCGGCGGTCGAACCTTCGTGGGCCCGCGGCTGGAGCACGGCGTATTCGTGGATCTCGGCGATCAGCCCGTCCTCCACCCGCACGCAGTCGCAGGCGGAGAACCGCAGCCACTCGCCGCCGGCCGGCGCGCGCACGGTCTCTTCGTAGCGCAGGACCACGGTGTCCCCGTCCACCCGGGGGCGGTCCAGGTACACCAGCGTGTGCAGCGATGAGCGCCGGATGACCGAGCGCACGTGCTCGCGCAGCACGGCGCCCTGGTAGGTCGCGCCGGCGGCGTGGTCGTGGAAGACCATGTCGGGGTGGTACAGGGCCAGCACCTGCTCGATGTCACCCTGTCCCCAGGCGGCGTTGTGGGCGGCGACGGTGGCCAGGGGGCTGGATGCGGACATGCTGCGAAGCTTAGCGCGCGGCTTGCGCGGCGGCGGCCTGGATCGATTCGGCTTCGGCCGGCGGATGGGCGGCGACTTCGGCCATCGCTTCCTGAATCCGGTGGCAGCTGTCGCGGAACACGCTCTCCGGCATGGTCAGCGCCGGTTGCAGGCGCAGATGCCATTTGCCGCGCTGCGAGATGCCCAGCACGCCGCGGCGCAGCGCGGCCTGGTGCACCGCGAACTGGAAGGCCGGTGCCGGTTCGTGGCCGGCCTTGCTGCGCACGAACTCGATGGCGGCCATGGCGCCGGCGGCGCGCACATCGCCGACCTGCTCGAAGCGTTGGATCAGCGGGCGCATCTCTTCCAGAAAGAGGGCTTCGAGCCGGCGCGCGTTGTCCAGCACGCCCCCGGCTTCGATCAGTTCGATGCCCGCCAGGGCACCCGCGCAGGCGGCCGGCGCGAAGCCGTACGTGCTGCCCAGGTGCAGGCTGGTGTCCTGCATCACGGCGTCGGTGCCCAGGATCGCCGCGATCGGCTGCCCGCCCGCGGCGAAGGCCTTGCCCAGCAGCAGCAGGTCGGGGTCGATGCCTTGCCAGCGTTGCATCGCGAACAGTTCGCCGGTACGGCCCATGCAGGTCTGCACCTCGTCCAGGCACAGGAGCCAGCCCCAGCGCCGGCACAGCGCGCCCAGGCGGTCCCAGAAGGCCTGCGACGGTGCGTGGATCCCGCCTTCGCCGAGCACGGGTTCGATCAGCACGCCGGCCACCTGGTCGGGGTGGATCTGCTGCACCAGCAGGTAGTCCAGGTAGTCCAGCACCTCGGTGTCGTCGAAGGGGCCAGGCCCCTTGCGGAAGGGCGAGCGGAAGCGGTTGGGGTAGGGCACCATGACCAGGCCGGCCACGTACTGCGTGCGGCCCGAGGACACGTTGGACAGGTCGCTCGATGCGCCGGCGCTCATGTAGGTCGATTCGCCGTGGTACTGGCCGCCGAAGGTGATGATCAGCGGGCGGCCGCGGGCCTCGCGCATGAACTTGACCGCGCCTTCGACCGCCAGCGTGCCGGACACCGAGTACTCCACCCGGCTCAGCCGGCCCGGAGCGATGGCGGCGAGCTTGTCCACCAGCGCGAAGGCGGCGGTGTTGGGCATCCAGCCGCTGATCTGCATGCCATGGCTGGCCCAGGCGGCGTCCATGGCGGCCTTGACCTGCGGTGGCGTGGGGCCGAAGGGCGATGCGCCCCAGGCCGAGAGGTGGTCGGCGAAGGTGTTGCCGTCGGCGTCCACGATCAGGTGGCCGCGGCGCGAGGCCTGGGCCAGCGGGTAGACGGTGTGGTCGGCGTTGCTGCCGGTGGTGTGGCGGTCGTGCCGTTCGAACAGGGCCAGGCTGCGCGGACCGGGCAGGGTGGTCCAGACGTCGGGCAGTTCCAGGTCGGCGGCGGTGTGCGTCCAGGGGTGGTGAGTTGGTGTCATGGGGACATTCTGGCCACGGCGGACCCTGCCCGGCGCACCCGTCCATTGCCTGCGGTCCCGCTGAAAACAAAAAACCCCGCGAGTCGCCTCGCGGGGTTTTTTGTTTCGGGCGGGGGCCGAAGCCCCCGGGGCCGGGTCAGGGCATTACATGCCCATGCCCATGCCGCCCATGTCGCCCATGCCGCCGCCGGCGGGCATCGGGGCGTCGTCCTTCGGTGCCTCGGCGACCATGCACTCGGTCGTCAGCATCAGGGACGCCACGGACGCGGCGTTCTGCAGGGCGGTGCGGGTCACCTTGGTCGGGTCCAGGATGCCCATCTCGATCATGTCGCCGTAGGTGTCGTTGGCGGCGTTGAAACCGAAGTTGCCCTTGCCTTCCAGCACCTTGTTGATCACGACGGAGGGCTCGCCACCGGCGTTGGCCACGATCTCGCGCAGCGGGGCTTCGATGGCCTTGAGGACCAGCTTGATGCCGGCGTCCTGGTCGGGGTTGTCACCCTTGATGGCGCCAGCGGACTGCTTGGCACGCAGCAGGGCCACGCCACCACCGGCGACGATGCCTTCTTCCACCGCAGCGCGGGTGGCGTGCAGGGCATCTTCCACGCGGGCCTTCTTTTCCTTCATCTCGACTTCGGTGGCGGCACCGACCTTGATGACGGCCACGCCGCCGGCCAGCTTGGCCACGCGCTCTTGCAGCTTCTCGCGGTCGTAGTCGCTGGTGGCTTCTTCGATCTGCACGCGGATCTGCTTGACGCGGGCTTCGATGTCAGCGGCAGCGCCGGCGCCATCGATGATGGTGGTGTTTTCCTTGCCCACTTCGATGCGCTTGGCCTGGCCCAGATCGGCCAGGGTCACCTTCTCGAGGGTCAGGCCGACTTCTTCGGCGATGACCTTGCCGCCCGTCAGGATGGCGATGTCTTCCAGCATGGCCTTGCGGCGGTCGCCGAAGCCAGGGGCCTTGACGGCGACGACCTTCAGGATGCCGCGGATGGTGTTGACCACCAGGGTCGCCAGGGCTTCGCCTTCGACATCTTCGGCAATGATCAGCAGCGGACGGCCGGCCTTGGCCACGGCTTCCAGCGTGGGCAGCAGGTCACGGATGTTGCTGATCTTCTTGTCGAACAGCAGGACAAACGGGTTGTCCAGCAGGGCGGCCTGCTTTTCGGGGTTGTTGATGAAGTAGGGCGAGAGGTAGCCGCGGTCGAACTGCATGCCTTCCACGACATCCAGCTCGTTCTGCAGGGACTTGCCGTCTTCGACGGTGATCACGCCTTCCTTGCCGACCTTGTCCATCGCGTTGGCGATGATGTCGCCGATGGAGGAGTCGCTGTTGGCGGAGATGGAGCCGACCTGGGCGATTTCCTTGCTGGTGGTGGTGGGCTTGGAGGCCTTCTTCAGCTCGGCGATCAGGGACTCGACGGCGCGGTCGATGCCGCGCTTGAGGTCCATCGGGTTCATGCCGGCGGCCACGTACTTCATGCCTTCGCGCACGATGGCCTGGGCCAGCACGGTGGCGGTGGTGGTGCCGTCACCGGCGTTGTCGCTGGTCTTGGAAGCGACTTCCTTGACCATCTGGGCGCCCATGTTCTGGAGCTTGTCCTTGAGCTCGATTTCCTTGGCCACGGACACGCCGTCCTTGGTCACGGTGGGGGCGCCGAAGGAGCGCTCCAGCACCACGTTGCGGCCCTTGGGGCCCAGGGTGGTCTTCACCGCGTTGGCCAGGACGTTCACGCCTTCAACCATGCGGGCGCGGGCTTCTCCGCCGAAAATGACGTCTTTTGCTGCCATGTTGATTTCTCCGGATTCAGTAAATGGGGATGGATGAGCGGCGAATTACTTCTCGACGACTGCGAACAGGTCGTCTTCCTTCATGACCAGCAGTTCGTTGCCGTCGACCTTGACGGTCTGGCCGCTGTACTTGCCGAACAGAACGCGGTCGCCGACCTTCACGTTCATGGCCGAGAGTTCGCCCTTGTCGTTTTTCTTGCCGGGACCGACGGCCAGGACTTCGCCCTGGTCGGGCTTCTCGGCGGCGGCGTCGGGAATGACGATGCCGGAGGCGGTCTTGGTTTCGCTGTCAATGCGCTTGACGATCACGCGATCGGCGAGAGGACGAAGGTTCATTGCATCTCCTGAAATGGATCAAATGGGGGTCAGATGGGCGGTGCCACTGGCCATGGGGCCGGGCCCCGCGGATCGACTGGGAGTCGGGTGTTAGCACTCAACTCCAGCGAGTGCTAATCATAAGGGCCGGCCCTGCCCATTTCAAGTGCGTACCGGGAAATTCCCCGGTCCCGTCTGGGCTGCCACATTGGCAGTCATTGGCAGACTGGCGGTTCTGCGGGGGGACATGACCGATGGCAAGTGCCTGAATTCAAGGGCCTTTTGTGGTTGGCACGGTTCTTGGACGGTGGCTGGCATCGGCAGACTGCCTCCCACCCACCACCATGTCCACCACGACCGCAGCCACCGCCGCATCGACGGCCAGTCCCGCCTCGGAGATCGTTGAAATTTACCTGTACGAGTCGCGCAAGAAGATCCAGACCCGTTCGGTGACGGGCACCTTTGCCCACTGGCGCTGGGCGCTGGTGTGGGTCACCCAGATCCTGTTCTACGGCCTCCCCTGGATTCAGTGGAACGGCCGCCAGGCGGTGCTGTTCGACCTGCTCTCGCGCCGCTTCTACCTGGGTGGTCTGGTGCTCTACCCGCAAGACTTCATCTACCTCACCGGTCTGCTGGTGATGTCGGCGCTGTCGCTGTTCCTGTTCACCGCCGTGGCCGGGCGCCTGTGGTGCGGCTACGCCTGCCCGCAGACGGTCTACACCGAGATCTTCATGTGGATCGAGAAGAAGATCGAAGGCGACCGGGCGGCCCGCATGCGGCTGGACGACGCGCCCATGAGCGGCGCCAAGTTCGCCCGCCGCGGCGCCAAGCACCTGGCCTGGGTGCTGTTTGCCCTGTGGACCGGCTTCACCTTCGTCGGCTATTTCACGCCGATCCGCGCCCAGACGGCGGAGGTGCTGGCGGGCACCATGGGCGCCTGGCAGACCTTCTGGATCTTCTTCTACGGTTTCGCCACCTACGGCAACGCCGGCTTCATGCGCGAGCAGGTCTGCAAGTACATGTGCCCTTACGCCCGCTTCCAGAGCGCCATGTTCGACAAGGACACCCTGATCGTGACCTACGACGCGGCCCGTGGCGAGCCGCGTGGTTCGCGCGGAAAAAAAATCGACCCCAGGGAGAAGGGCCTGGGGTCCTGCGTGGACTGCACCCTGTGCGTGCAGGTCTGCCCGACCGGCATCGACATCCGCAAGGGACTGCAGTACGAGTGCATCGGCTGCGGCGCCTGCGCCGACGTGTGCGACGAGGTGATGGACAAGTTCGGCTACGCGCGCGGCCTGGTCAAGTACTCGACCCAGAACGCCATGACCGGCGGCTGGAACCAGGCGCAGATCGTCCGCCGCGCGCTGCGCCCGCGTGTGCTGGTGTACTCGACCGTGTTGCTGGCGATCGCGGTGGCGGTGGGTGTGAGCCTGTTCCTGCGCGTGCCGATGAAGGTGGACGTGATCCGCGACCGCGGCGCACTCGCACGCATGGTCGACCAGGGGCGGATCGAGAACGTCTACCGCCTGCAGATCATGAATGCCACCGAAGACCGGCAGCTGATCCGGCTGGCGGTGGACGGCATGGAGGGCATCGCGCTGGCCTCGGAGCGGGAGGTCGACGTGCTGCCGACCGAGGTGCGCACGCTGGCGGTGCGGGTGCAGGTGCCGCCTGGCGCCGCGAGCGGCTCCCATCCCATCGTGTTCCGGCTGCAGTCGAGCACCGACGCGGCGATCCGGGTGGACGAGAAGACCACCTTTCTCGTACCGCGCTGACATCACGGGGCGCCGAGGGAAAACCCGCGCGGGCGGCGCGCGGTGCTTGCGGTCACAATGCCGGCCCAAGGGGGTTGACCAAGCATTGAAAGCCGTTGGCTGTGGCCCCTTCTTTTGCCCTCACTTCCCCCGTGCCCTCGTTCCTTGACCGCGCCGTGTTTCAGGTGGCCGCCGCCGGCACGGCGCTGCTGCTGATCTGGACCGCCTGGCACTACCCCCCGCTCACGCTGGCCCTGGTGGTGTCATGCGCCATGATGTTCTGGGTCTGTGCCTGGTCGGCCACCCGCCTGCTGGGCTACCGGCGCACGCGGGTGCTGATGCTGCTGGCCCTGGGGCTGGGCTGGTTCGCCGAGCAGATGGGCTCCTCGCGGGGCTGGTTCTTCGGCCGCTACACCTACACCGAGGTGCTCGGCCCGCGCCTGGGCGATGTGCCGCTGGCCATTCCCCTGATGTGGTTCGCACTCGCGCTGATCGGCTACGTCATGGCCTCGCTGATGCTGTGGCGCCGGCCGGTTCACACCCATGCCAGTTTCCGCAGCGGCCTGCTGACGGCCTGGGTGGCGGCCATGGTGATCACCGCCTTCGACCTGGGCGCCGACCCGTATTTCGTGTTCGTGCTCAAGGCCTGGATCATGCAGAAGACCGACGGCGGCTGGTTCGGCGAAACCCTGCAGGGCTTTGCCGGCTGGATGGCCGTGTCGCTGGTGATCGTCGGCAGCTTCCAGGCGTTGGCCGCCCCTCGCCGCTCGCCACCGCCCGCAGACGGCCTGCCCCTGGCGGTGCTGGTGCCCATCCTCATCTACGCGTCGGGACTGGTGTTCCAGGTGCTGCTGGGCCACCCCATCGAGGTGCGGGCCATCGCCTTCTTTGCGATGGGTCTGCCGGTGGTCGTGGCCTGGGCCGCGTGGCGCCAGTGGTCCCACCCGCAGCAGCGCGCCGCCCATGCCCGCCGGCTGGCTGGGCGGGATCTGGCCGCCATGCCGATGCAGGCCGACCCGACCGCCGACGACACCATCACCGCGCTCATCGGCCGGCACATGGGCGACGGGGTGGTGACGCAGCAAGGGACGGCCCGCCTGGCACAGGCCAACCAGCTGATGGCCGCCTGGACCCACAACGCCGCGCTGGCCCCCGGCTGGGCGTCGGGTGTCCAGGCCGACCCCGAAGTGACAGCGGCGCTGGAGGCCTATGTGGCCCAGGCACAAGCGCTGCCGGACTGGGCCGACCCGGGCCAGATCGCGCGGGCCGAGGCGCTGTTCATGGAACACGGCCCGCTCTCCTGCACCCTGCTGTTCTGCTCCAGCCTGCCCGAGTGCTACGTGATGCCTCAGCTGGCCGAGGTGCTGCACATCGCCGGTCAGCTCGAACAGCACACCGAACACCGCATCCGCCAGACCGCCGCCATGGTGTTCCCGGTGATGATGAAGGGCGGCCTGACAGACCCCGAGGGCGCGGGCGTGGCCCAGGTGCTCAAGGTGCGCCTGATCCACGCCACGATCCGCCACCTGATCCTGCGCGGCGACCCGCAGAAGGTGAGAGGCCGAGTGCCGCCGCAGGTGCTGGCGGGTGCAGAGCGCCACATGCACAGCGCCCTCGCCGCGCACGGCTGGGACGTCGATGCCCAGGGCCTGCCCTGCAACCAGATCGAACTGGCCTACACCCTGCTGACCTTCAGCTACTCCTTCCTCAAGGGCATGCGCACCCTCGGGCTGGGTCTGCCGAGCGAGGACGAAGAGGCCTACCTGCACGCCTGGAACGTGATGGGCCATGTGCTGGGCGTGCGCCGCGAACTCATGGCCTGGACCATGGACGAGGCGGCGGTGCTGTTCGAGGTGCTGCAGGCCCAGGCCCCGCTGCTGCCCGGCCAGGCCGATCCCCGGCCGCCGCTGGGTCGGGCGCTTGTGGCGGCCATGGCGCATTCGATCCGTGTGCCGGTGCTGCGGGGCCTGCCGGTGCCGCTGACGCGCTGGCTGATCGGCCCCGACACGGCGGCGCGCATCGGCATCGACGGGCACGTGTCCTGGGCCACGCGGCTGGTGTTCCAGCTCGGGCGGCTGCTGGTGGGGGTGACGGATGGCGTGGTCGGTCTGGTGTGGCCGGGCTTTTCGCTGTCCCGGCTGTTCACCCGCGCCATCGGTTACCACCTGCTCACCCGCTTCCTGATGAACCAGACCCGGCCCCTGGCGCTGCCGGACCGGGTGCTCAACCCCATGGGCGATCTGATCGCCGGCTGGAGCCAGGACCCGCTCGCGCCGGCCTGGTTGAACCGGCTGGAAGACCGGCTGACCACCACCGGCACCTGGCATTCGCGCCCGTTTCGGGGTGTCCACGCGACAGATGGCGCCAAGGCCGGATGAGTGGCGTGACCCAGCTCACAGCCGGGCGGCCCAGCCGCTACGATCCGGCCATGCCGTTCCGCGCCTTTGCCCGCCACCGCTGCAGCCCCCATGCCGTCTGGCGCCAGGTGCTGCTGGGTCTGCTGGCGTTGGCCGCGCTGCTCCCCCTGGCGGCCCGCGCCGATGCGGTGCCGGGGGAGGGCGACATCACCCTGTCCACGCGGTTCTGGATCGATCCTTCCGGCAGCGCCACGGTGGACCAGGTGGCGGCCGAAGCGCCGGGCGTCTGGGAGGCGATGGACCGCTACCGGTCCTTCGAGCTGGGATCGTCGGCGCTGTGGGTGCGCATCGAACCCGGTGAACTGGACCCGCAGCGGCGCTGGTTTCTGCTGCTGAGCGCAGCGGCCTTCACCAACGACGCCCGCCTCTACACCCGGGGGCCGGATGGCAGCTGGACCGAGCAGCGCGCAGGCGACCACCTGCCGGTGGCCCAGTGGAGCCACCCCGACCAGACGCCGGTGTTTGCGGTCGATCCCCAACTCAACGAACCGCTTTGGCTGCGGCTGACCAATGCGCCGACGCCCACCAGCCCGCGGCTGCAGTTGCTGACTGAAGAGAACCTGCAGTCCAAGCGCTACACCACCTTCCTGTTCATCGGCGGCTATCTTGGTTTCGGGCTGCTGGTGCTGTTCCTGGGCTGGGTCCACGCCCGGCTCTACGGCGACCGGGCCTTCGTCGCCTACTGCTTCTATGTGGCGTCCATGCTGGGCTTCCAGGCCTCGTTCACCGGCATCGCAGGGCTGTTCTTCTGGCCGGAGTGGGCCGCCTGGAACGATCTGGCGCCGTCGTTCTTCATGCTCTGGCTCACCGGCTCGGGCATCTGGTTCGTGCGCGAAGCCTGCGCGGTGTCGCGCCATTCCGTGGGTGTGGACCGCTTCGTGGTGGCCTGGTCGCTGTTCGGCATGGTCTATTCCCTGGTCTATGCGGCCCTGTTGTCGCCGCTGGCCTTCAACCTGCTCAACCTGTACGGTCTGCTGTCGGTGCTGCTGAGCATCGCGCTGTGCCTCTGGACCTGGCGCCGGGGCGAGACCTACGCCGGCTGGCTGTTCCTGGGCTTCCTGCCGGTTCACCTGGGCTACCCGTTTCCGGCGCTGCGCAGCGCGGGCGTGTTGCCCGACAGCTGGGCCACCCAGTACGCGGTGCTGATCGGCTCGGCGATCGAGATTCCACTGCTGCTCTACATCCTGCACCGCAGGGCCAAGGACTTCAGCGAGAACCGGGCACGCCTGCGTGCGATGGAAAGCACCGATCCCCTCACGGGCCTGACGATCACCCCGGTGTTGCGTCTGCGCCTGCGTGATGCACTCAAGCGGGCACGCCGCTCGGGGCATCGCTGCGGCGTGATGCTGGTCGAGCTGTCCAACCACGGTGACATCGTGGCACGCGAAGGACGTGAAGCCGGTGACCGTGCGCTGGTGGTGGCCGCCTCTCGCCTGAGCAGCGTGGTGCGCGACGTGGACACGGTGTGCCGCATCTCCGACACCCGCTTCGCCATGCTGATCGAAGGGCCCCAGAAGCCCGAACTGCTCAAGCTGCTGGGCCAGCACGTGGTGGCCAAGGGGCTGGAGAAAGTGCCCAACCTGCCCGTCGACCTGCCACTGCGCTTCCGCCTGGTCTCCAGCACACCGCCTGAGGACAAGGACTCGCTGGAGGACGCACTCGACGATGAGCGCCTGCTGGCGCGCCTGAACCGCGCGCTGGACCGCCTCTCCGACGATCCACGCAAGGTGGTGCTGCACCTCTCGCAACCGCCGCTGCAGATCTGAGCCCGGCGGCTGGCCGGACGCTCAGACCGGCAGGTCGGCCATCGACGACTTCGGGAAGTCCATCTCGGGCTCGGGTCCCTCGAACGGCAGCGTGAAGTAGAAGGTGCAGCCCTCACCCGGAGCGCTTTCCGCCCAGATGCGGCCGCCGTGGCGCTCGATGATGCGCTGCGACAGCGCCAGGCCGGTGCCCGTGCCCTCGAAGTCCATCGAGTGGTGCTGGCGCTGGAACATCACGAACAGGTTGTGCGCCTTCTCCAGGTCGAAGCCGACGCCGTTGTCGTGCACGTAGAAGGTGCGACCACCCACCGGGTTGATCTTCCAGCCGATCTCGATGTGGGCCTTCTCGCGCGGACGCGTGTACTTGACCGAGTTGTTCAGCAGGTTGCCGAAGGCCTGGGCCAGCAGCATTGCGTCGCCGCGCACCACCGGCAGATCGTCCTCCACCACCCACTCGATGGTGCGGCCCTGGCTCTCCTGCTTGAGGTGCGCGATCACGCCGTCGAGCAGCGGGGCCAGCGGCACCGGCTGGGCCTCGATGGCCACACGGCCGAGGCGGGCGTACTCGAGCAGGCCTTCGATCATGTGGCTCATGCGCTTGCTGGCCTTGTTGATCGAGTTCAGGTACTGCTGCGCGATCGGGTCGTTGACCTCGCCCAGCTGCTCCTGCAGCAGCGTGACAAAGCTGCTGATGTGGCGCAGCGGCGCGCGCAGGTCGTGCGAGACCATGTGCGAGAACACGTCCAGGTCCTTGTTGGCCGCCACCAGCTGCTGCGTGCGCTCGGCCACGCGCTTTTCCAGTTCCTTGTTGAGGTCGTTCATCACGTCCTCCAGACTCTTGGCGGCGGTCATGTCGCGCGTGATGCAGGACAGACCCTGCAGCTCGCCCGCCTCGTTGCGCAGTGCCGTCAGCACGGTGTGGGCCCAGAAGCGCGAGCCGTCGTCGCGCAGGCGCCAGCCGCGGGTCTCCCACTGGCCGTGGGCCGTGGCCAGGCGCAGCACCTGCGCCGGGTCCACCTCGTCTTCACCGGCGTTGTCCACCGCCAGCAGCCGCAGGTAAGGCTTGCCGATCATCTGGGTGCGGGCGAAGCCGTGCAGGCGCTGGGCGCTTTCGGTCCATTCGGTGACGGCGCCGGACTCGTCGACGAAGTAGATGCAGTGGTCCTGGATGGCGTCGACCATCAGGCGGTAGCGCTGCTCGCTCTGGAACAGCTCGGCGGTGCGTTCGCGCACGCGCTCTTCGAGATCGCGGTTGGCCTCCAGCACGAACTCCTCGGTGCGGCGGCGCTCGGTGATGTCGTGCAGCTCGATGAAGATGCCTTCGACGGTGTCGAGCTGGAAGTCGGGGATGTAGTGGATCTCGTAGAAGGTGCGTGAGCCGTCGGCCTCCAGGCGCTCGGACTCGAAGGTCTGCTTCTGGCCGTTGAGGGCGTCGGCCACGTGGGGCAGGATGTCCGGCAGCTGTTCGGGGTCGACCAGCTGGCTGAGGTGCGCGCCCACCATCTCGCTGACCAGCCGGCCGCTGCGCGCCGCATGGGCGGTGTTGGCGAATCGGCAGATCAGGTCCTTGTCGTAATAGGCCAGGTGCGTCGGAATGCGGTCGGTGATGCTGCGCAGAAAGGCATCGTGCGCGGCCAGCCGCTGTTCGGCGGCCTTGCGCTCGCTGATGTCGGTGACCGTGGTGTTGCTGTAGAGGAAGCGGCCCTGCGGATCGACCACGGCCGTCGAGGAGCACAGGGCGTGGAAGCGCGAGCCGTCCTTGCGGCGGATCTCCAGTTCGATCGGCTCGGTGCGACCCGTGTCGATCAGGTGTTGCATGCGGATGCGCATGAGCGCCACCCACTCAGGCTCCAGCAGCGAGGCGAGGTCGCGATGATGGTCGAGCAGTTCTTCGCGCTCGTAGCCCAGCCAGTCCAGCAGGGTGCGGTTCAGATTGACGAAGCGCAGGTCGGCGTCCAGCGAGAGATAGCCGCAGGGGGCCTGGTCGTAGAGGGACTGGGCACGCTCCAGGGCGATCTTGAGCTCCTGCGTGCGCAAAGCCACCAGGCGTTCAAGTTCGGGACTGGCGTTGTCGGTCCGATCCGGGCAGACAGGGGTTTCCATGGTTCCAGGCTCCAGGTCGTGGCGTTGCAAATGGCATGAGTTGCCGTTCTGTCCGTATCGGCGGCCGGACGGAAAACTTCAGGCATTGTGGACCTGAGGTCTGCTGCCTGGAACCAAAAAAAAGCCCCGCGATGCGGGGCTTTTGTCCAGAGGAAGGCAAAGGACTTACAGGCCGGCGGCGGCGCGCAGCGCATCCACCTTGTCGGTGCGTTCCCAGCTGAATTCCGGCTCCTCACGACCAAAGTGGCCGTAGGCGGCGGTCTTCTCGTAGATCGGGCGCAGCAGGTCCAGCATCTGGATGATGCCCTTGGGACGCAGGTCGAACACCTCGGCCACGATGGCCGACAGCTTGTCGTCGCTGATCTTGCCGGTGCCTTCGGTGTAGACCGTGATGTTCATCGGCTTGGCCACGCCGATGGCGTAGGCCACCTGCACCTGGCACTGGCGCGCCAGACCGGCGGCCACCACGTTCTTGGCCACGTAGCGGGCGGCGTAGGCGGCCGAGCGGTCGACCTTGGACGGGTCCTTGCCCGAGAACGCGCCACCGCCATGCGGGCAGGCGCCGCCGTAGGTGTCGACGATGATCTTGCGGCCCGTCAGGCCGCAGTCGCCCTGCGGGCCACCGACCACGAAACGGCCGGTCGGGTTGATCAGGTAGCGGGTGTTCTGCAGCCATTCCTTGGGCAGCACCGGCTTGATGATCTCTTCGATGATGGCCTCGTTGAACTCGGGCTTCATCTTGTCGCCCAGGCTCCACTCGGGCGCGTGCTGGCTGGACAGCACCACGGTGTCGATGCTGTGCGGCTTGCCGTCCACGTAGCGCATCGTGACCTGGCTCTTGGCGTCGGGGCGCAGGAAGGGCAGGCGGCCGTCCTTGCGCAGCTGGGCCTGGCGCTCCACGAGGCGGTGCGCGTAGTAGATGGGCGCGGGCATCAGCTCGGGCGTCTCATCGCACGCGTAGCCGAACATCAGGCCCTGGTCGCCGGCGCCGGTGTTCAGGTGGTCGTCGCTGGCGTGGTCCACACCCTGGGCGATGTCGTTGGACTGCTTGTCGTAGCAGACCATCACCGCGCAACCCTTGTAGTCGATGCCGTACTCGGTGTTGTCGTAGCCGATGCGCTTGATGGTGTCGCGCGCGACCTGGATGTAATCGACGTGGGCGTTGGTGGTGATTTCACCGGCCAGCACCACCAGGCCCGTGTTGCACAGGGTCTCGGCGGCCACACGCGAGCGCGGGTCCTGCTTGAAGATCGCGTCGAGGATGGCGTCCGAGATCTGGTCGGCGACCTTGTCGGGGTGGCCTTCGGAGACGGATTCGGACGTGAAGAGGAAGTCGTTCGCCATATAAACTCCAGAGTGTTTGAACCGGCGTTGCCGGTCTTTCTGGGTTCGGCGAACGCTTTAGCGGCATTTGTGAATCGCCCCGCAATTAGTTCAATAACTCGGCGATGAAGGCGATTTTACGCCCATCCGCATGGCCATCGGGTGCAGAGGGCGCCCGGTGATGTGCTCAAAAGCGGTGGCGTGCCCCGCCTTCTTGATGATTTGACGGCTTTGTATCCACTTCTGTTCCGGTTTCTCTCGCGTCTGCCGCTGCCCCTGCTGCATGGTCTGGGCTGGCTCCTGGGCTGGCTGAGTTTTGCACTGTCCGGCCGCTACCGCCGCACCCTGTTCAGCCACGCGGCCCAGGCCGGCTTTTCCCGTTCGGTGGCCCTCGCCTCGGTGGCGGAGGCGGGCAAGATGGTCACCGAGCTGCCTCGCCTGTGGCTGGGCGCGCCCGTGCACCTGGAGTGGGAGGGCAAGGACCTCATCCAGCAGGCCATTGCCGAGGGCAATGGCGTCCTGTTTCTCACACCGCACCTGGGATGCTTCGAAGTCACGGCGCAGCTGTTCGCCCAGCATTTCGGAGACCGCATGCCGGTGACGGTGCTGTACCGCCCGGCGCGCCAGCCCTGGTTGCGCGAGATCATGGAACAGGCCCGCAGCCGGCCGGGACTGTTCACCGCGCCGACCACGCTCGCGGGTGTCAAGCAACTGATCAAGGCCCTCAAGCAGCGCCAAGGGGTGGGACTGTTGCCCGACCAGGTGCCGCCCGAGGGCCAGGGGGTCTGGGCGCCATTTTTCGGCCGCGACGCCTACACCATGACCCTCTCGGCCCGGCTGGCGCTGACGGCGGGAGCCCGCGTGTTGCTGATCTGGGGTGAACGCCTGTCCTGGGGACGCGGCTACCGGGTGCGCCTGCGGCCCTTCCGTCCCGAAGCGGGCGGCCAGCTGTCGGCGGACCCGCAGGAGGCGGCCCACCAGATCAACCTCGCCATGGAGTCCCTGGTGCGGGAATGTCCCGCCCAGTACCTCTGGTCCTACGACCGCTACAAGTCGCCATCCGGGGTCAGCCATGCCGCACGGCTGGAGGCAGAGCGCGCCTCATGACCGCACCTTCGCCTTCGCGCGGCCCGTTTCTGAAGACCTTGCTGAGCCTGACGGTGCTGGGCATGTTGCGCGTGACCCGCCATCTCCCGCTGTCCTGGCTGCGGGCGCTCGGTGCAGCGCTCGGCGGGCTGCTGTACTTGCTGGTCGGTCGCCGCCGCCGCATTGCGGAAATCAATCTGGCGCTCTGCTTTCCACAGCACAGTGCCGCGGAGCGCCGGCGCATGGTGCGGCGGCACTTCGTGCTGTTCGCGCAAGCCTGGCTGGACCGCGGCTGGTTGTGGGAAGGGTCTCCGGAACTGGTGCGGCGCCGCCTGCGTCTGCGGGGTGCCGTGCAGGAGTTGCAGAGCACGGCTCCGACGCTGCTGTTCGCGCCTCATTTTGTCGGCATGGACGCGGGCTGGATCGGCTTGACGGCCCATGTGGAGCGGCGTTTCTGCGGCCTTTACGCACGCCAGCGCAACCCGGTGATGGACCAATGGATGGCCGAAGGCCGGCGCCGCTTCGGTGAGCCGCACATCGTGGCCAAGAGCGCCGGGCTCAAGGCGCTGGTCAGCGCGTTGAGGGCCGGGGAGCCGCTGTACCTGCTGCCCGACATGGACTACGGGCCGCGCGACTCGGTATTCGTGCCTTTCTACGGCATCTCGGCGGCGACGATCCCGTCGCTCTCGCGTTTTGCGCGCATGGGGGGCGCCCGTGTGCTGCCCATCCTGAGCCGGCTGACCCCCGAGGGCTACGACATCACGGTGCTGCCGCCCTGGCAGGACTTTCCCACCGAGGATGTACTGGCCGACACGGCACGCATGAACCGGCTGCTCGAAGAATGGATTGGCGAGGCACCCGAGCAGTACTACTGGGTGCACAAGCGCTTCAAGACCCGACCGGCGGGTGAGGCCTCTTTCTACCGCTGAGCGTCGTCGGCGCCGATGTCGTCTGCGGGCGGCGGCGTGGCCGGGGCTTCATGGGCCCAGTCCCACAACAGTTGCGCCACCTCATCCAGTCCCTGCTTCTTCAGTGCAGAAAACAGCCGGACCTCGCCGCCGCCGGCCTGCAACTTCGCCATCGACAGCGCCTTGTTGGCTTCCGCGCGATTGAGCTTGTCGGCCTTGGTGAGCAGCACCAGGAACTTCAGGCCTTCTTCGACCCGGGGGCGGATGATTTCCAGCAGGGCCTCGTCCAGCTCGGTGATTCCCAGGCGCGGGTCGCACAGCAACACCACCGCGCGCAGGTTCTCCCGAGTGACCAGGTAGTTGGCCATCACCCGCTGCCAGCGCAGCTTGGCCTCCCGCGGCACGGCGGCGTAGCCATAACCCGGCAGATCGGCCAGCACGGCATCGGTCTCGCCCTGCTTGCCCAGCGCGAACAGGTTGATGCTTTGCGTCCTTCCCGGCGTCTTGGACGCAAAGGCCAGGCGCTTCTGCTGGGTGAGTGTGTTGATCGATGTCGACTTGCCCGCGTTGGAGCGGCCGACGAACGCGATCTCCGGCAGATGCAGGGCGGGCAGGTGCTGCAGCTGGGGGGC
The DNA here is from genome assembly GCF_031020795.1 of Hydrogenophaga pseudoflava. Taxonomy (GTDB): domain Bacteria; phylum Pseudomonadota; class Gammaproteobacteria; order Burkholderiales; family Burkholderiaceae_C; genus Hydrogenophaga; species Hydrogenophaga pseudoflava_A. The sequence continues at coordinate 791,283 of NZ_JAVHJP010000001.1, read as the reverse complement.
GGTGGTGAGGAATCGCGCCGTGTGCAGCCAGCCGTGGGCGATCTTGGGGTCTGGCCGCGCGGGACGCTCGGCCACTTGGGCGGGGGTGGGGGCTTGGGTCATCAGGGGTACTACCAATGGGCCATTGTAAAATCCTCCGGTTGTCTCCCGTTTCCGTGCGAATTCCAATCAACCCGACGCCGTCCCCGTGACGACAGCCCCAGACATGAAATTGCCTGCATCACTTCTTTGCGCCGCCGCAGCGGCCGTCCTGTCGTTCAGCGCTCATGCTCAGACTGCCAAGCCCGACCTCGCCAAGGGCGCTGCCCTGTACGGCCAGGTGTGCGTGGCCTGTCACGCGGCCGATGGCAACTCGACCACGCCTGCGAACCCCAAGATTGCCCACCAGCACCCCGAGTACCTGGTCAAGCAGCTGCAGGAGTTCAAGTCTGGCAAGCGCGACAACGCGGTGATGAAGGGCTTTGCCTCCGCCCTGTCCGACGAGGACATGCGCAACATCGCCTACTGGCTGGCCGACCAGAAGGCCACCACCGGTTTCGCCACCGAAAAAGGCCTGGTTCGCGCCGGTGAGCGCATCTACCGCGGTGGCATCCCCGACCGCCAGATCGCCGCCTGCGCCGGCTGCCACGGCCCCACCGGCTCCGGCATTCCGGCCCAGTACCCGCGCCTGTCGGGTCAGCACGCGGAATACACCCGCACCCAGCTCAATGCCTTCCGCGCCGGCGCCCGCAACAACAATGCCCAGATGACCGGTGTGGCTGCCAAGATGAACGACATGGAAATCAAGGCCGTGTCCGACTACATCGCCGGCCTGCGCTGACCGGAAGACCCCCGCGATCTCCGGGGATATAAGCGACCAATAATATTTGGCGGGAAAATGCGGGTGCGTTTGCGTGCCGGTTGAACCGCCAGCCTTCTGACGACTCACAACAGGGTGTGTTCTGGCTGTCCCGGAACCGCCCTGTTTTTGTTTTCGACGCCTTCATGACCGCTACCACCCAAGGTTTCCAGCTTCGATCCGGCTCCCGTGTGCTTGGCAACGTGGTCGAATTGCTGTCATCGATGCGGTTCGCGATCTCGCTGCTGACCGTGATCTGCATCGCCTCGGTGATTGGCACCGTGGTCAAGCAGCACGAACCGCTGAACAACTACGTCAACCAGTTCGGGCCGTTCTGGGCCGAGGTGTTTGGCAAGGCCGGCCTGTTCACGGTCTACAGCGTCTGGTGGTTCCTGCTGATCCTGGCGTTTCTCGTGATCAGCACCTCGTTGTGCATCGTTCGCAACACCCCCAAGATCTTTGCCGATTTCAAGGCCTTCAAGGAAAACATCCGCGAGCAGAGTCTGAAGTCCTTTCCGCACCGGGCGGAAAGCACGCTGGCCGAAGCGCCGGAGACGGCGGCGCACCGGGTGGGCCAGACCTTGCTGGCTTCCGGGTGGCGGGTGAAGTTGCAGTCGCGCGCACTGTCGGAAGGGCAGGGCTGGATGGTCGCTGCCAAGAAGGGCACGGCCAACAAGATCGGCTATCTGGCGGCGCACAGTGCCATCGTTCTGGTGTGTATCGGTGGCCTGCTCGACGGTGACCTGATCGTCCGCGCGCAGATGTGGTTCAACGGCAAGAGCTCGTTCAGCGGCGGCGGCATGATCGCCGACGTGCCGGCGCAGCACCGTCTCTCGCCTTCCAACCCGACCTTCCGCGGCAACCTGCTGGTGACCGAAGGCACCAGTTCGTCCACCGCCATCCTCAGTCAGTCCGACGGTGTGCTGCTGCAGGATCTGCCGTTCTCGGTCGAGCTCAAGAAGTTCATCGTCGAGTACTACGACACCGGCATGCCCAAGCTGTTCGCGAGCGACATCGTGATTCACGACCACGAGACGGGCGAAAAGAAGCCGGCGCGGGTCGAGGTCAACCATCCGGCCAGCCACCGCGGCATCAACATCTACCAGTCCAGCTTCGACGACGGCGGCTCGAAGGTGAGCTTGCAGGCCTTTCCGATGGGGGCGGTGGTGGCTCCGTTCGAGATTTCGGGTGTGATTGGCGGCTCGTCTTCGCTGACCAACGGCGACAGCAAGCTCACGCTGGAATACACCGGCCTTCGGGTCATCAACGTCGAGAACTTCAGCCAGGACGACAGCGCTGCCACGGATGTGCGCAAGGTCGACCTGCGCGAATCGATTGAAAGCAGACTGGGCTCGGGCCACAAGACGGTCACCGAAAAGAAGCTGCGCAACGTCGGCCCCAGCATCACCTACAAGCTGCGGGACGCGGCGGGGCAGGCGGTGGAGTTCCACAACTACATGCTGCCGATGGAGTTGGATGGCGCCCGCGTGTTCCTGATGGGCGCGCGCGAGACCCCGTCCGAGCCGATGCGCTATTTGCGCGTTCCGGTCGACGACAAGGACAGCATCGAGGGCTTTGTGCGCCTGCGCTCGGCACTGGCCGACCCATCCATGCGCGCCCAGGCGGTCAAGCGCTACGCCGCGATGGCCGTGGAGCCGGACAAGCCGGAGCTCAGTCAGGCGCTGGAGGCGTCGGCGCAGCGGGCCATCAGCCTGTTTGCCGGCGCGGAAAAGCTGCCGCCCGTCAAGGACGCTCCTCCGGGAACGGATGCCGAGATCCGCGGAGGCCTTCCGGCGGTGTCTGCGTTTCTGGAATCCAATGTGCCAGCGGCCGAGCGCGAACGTGCCAGCGAGGTGCTGGTGCGCATCCTCAACGGCACGTTGTTCGAACTTGCCCAGCTGGGCCGCGCGCAGGCCGGCCTGGCCCCGCTGCCGCGTGATGATGCCACCCAGCAGTTCATGTCGCGCGCCGTGCTCAGCCTGAGCGACAGCTTCTATTACCCGGCACCGATGACTTTTCAGCTCAAGAACTTCGAGCATGTGCAGGCCAGCGTCTTCCAGGTGGCGCGGGCTCCGGGACAGACCATCGTCTATCTCGGCTGCGTGTTGCTGATCCTGGGCGTGTTTGCAATGCTGTATGTGCGCGAACGCCGCGTCTGGATCTGGCTCGCCCCGGGTGCGGACGGCCACAGCCAGGTGTCCATGGCCCTGTCGTCCAACCGCAAGACCATGGAGTCGGACCAGGAGTTCGACCAGTTGAAGACCCAATTGCTGAAGGTGAATGCATGAACACCGCCACCCAGACTTTTGAATTGAAGAACAACCGGCAGGGTGCTGGCCTCGGGCCGGGTTTCCTGGCGAGCCGCACGGTTTGGGACTGGCTGTTCGCCGCCCTGGTGGTCTGCGGAGCGGCCTGGGCGTTTGTGCGTTACGCCGACGCGATGGACATCTACGAAAAGTGGATCCTGGTCGGTGCAGCACCGGTACTGATCTGGCTGGGCTGGTTCTGGCGCCCGATGAGCCGACTGATGGCCGTCGTCGCCGCCCTGTCCCTGCTGGCCATCTGGCTCTACTTTCCGCCAGATGGCGGGGTTGCCGAGTTGGCACGCGCCGACTCGGTGTTCCTGTTGAAGTACTTCATCTCCAGCCAGTCGGCCATTCTCTGGATGAGCATGCTGTTCTTCATGAGCACGGTGTTCTACTGGCTCGGCATGTTCTCGCGCGACGGCAACACCTTTGAGACGCTGGGTTCGCGAATGGCCTGGGTGGCGGTGACGCTGGCCCTGGTGGGCACCATGGTGCGCTGGTTCGAGAGCCACCAGATCGGCCCCGACATCGGCCACATCCCGGTCAGCAACCTCTATGAAGTGTTCGTGCTGTTCTGCTGGATGACCGCTGCTTTCTACCTCTATTACGAAGACCAGTACAGGACGCGCTCCATGGGTGCGTTCGTGATGCTGGTGGTCAGCGCCGCGGTCGGTTTTCTGCTCTGGTACACGGTGGTGCGTGAAGCGCACCAGATCCAGCCGCTTGTGCCAGCGCTCAAGAGTTGGTGGATGAAGCTGCACGTGCCGGCCAACTTCATCGGCTACGGCACCTTCGCGATTTCGGCCATGCTGGCCTTCGCCTACCTGATCAAGCAGAGCGCCACCGAGACCCGCTGGTACAAGCTGGCGCCGCTGTTCGTCCTGGGGGTTGTGCTGTGTTTTGAACCCATCGTGTTCCGCCAGGGGGCGGCCGAGAAGGGCGGCAGCTACTGGTTCATCTACTTCGGCGTTTCGGCCCTGATCGTCGGGGGTATCCTGGCGGTGCGCGGTCGCATTGCCGCGCGCCTGCCCAACTTCGAGGTGTTGGACGACGTGATGTACAAGGCGATCGCGGTGGGCTTCGCCTTCTTCACCATCGCCACGGTGCTGGGCGCCTTCTGGGCCGCCGAGGCCTGGGGCGGCTACTGGAGCTGGGACCCCAAGGAAACCTGGGCACTGATCGTCTGGCTGAACTATGCCGCCTGGCTGCACATGCGCCTGATGAAGGGCCTGCGTGGCACGGTGGCGGCCTGGTGGGCCTTGGTGGGCCTGGCGGTGACCACGTTCGCGTTCCTTGGCGTGAACATGTTCCTCTCGGGTCTTCACAGCTACGGCGAGCTCTGACCGCCGAACTTGTAAGAAACTGGCGGCTCCCACGACGGATGTCCATCCTCAGGAGCACGCCATGATCATCCGGTCCACCGACAACGGTTTCCAGCACCCTTTCTCCAGCGAGATCACCTCACGCGACGCATACCTTGGACGTCGCGAGTGGATGCAGCGCATGGCGCTGAGCGCCGCCGGTGCCGCCCTGGCCGCGTGGGCCTCGCGCGACGCGCTGGCGCAGGCAGCGGTGAACCGGCCCGGCAAGCTGTTGCCCCTGCCCTCGGTCCGGTCCGCGGTGGCGGGTGCCTTGGCCGCCGACAAGATCACCGACTACGAACACGCCAGCACCTACAACAACTTTTACGAATTCGGCACAGACAAGTCCGACCCGGTGGCGTATGCGAAGACGCTCAAGCCGCGCCCCTGGACCGTGTCGGTCGAAGGGCTGATCAACAAACCACGGGTGTTCGGCATCGACGACCTGATGAAGCTGGCGCCGATGGAGGAGCGGATCTACCGCCTGCGCTGTGTCGAGGGCTGGTCGATGGTGATTCCCTGGGTGGGCTTTTCTCTGGCCGAGCTGATCCGTCAGGTGGAGCCCCAGGGCAGCGCCAAATACGTCGAGTTCGTGACACTGGCCGACCGCAGCATGATGCCTGGCGTCACCTCGAATGTGCTGCTCTGGCCGTATGTGGAGGGGTTGCGCATGGACGAGGCACGCCATCCGCTGACCCTGCTGGCCTTTGGCATGTACGGTGAGGTGCTGCCCAACCAGAACGGTGCGCCCGTGCGGCTGGTGGTGCCATGGAAGTACGGCTTCAAGAGCGGCAAGTCGCTGGTGAAGATCCGTTTTGTGGAAAAAGAACCGAAGACCGCCTGGAACATCGCCGCGCCGCAGGAGTACGGGTTCTATTCGAACGTGAATCCTGATGTGCCGCATCCGCGCTGGAGCCAGGCGACCGAACGCCGCATCGGCGATGAGGGAGGGCTTTTTGCCAAGCGGCGCAAGACCGAGCGCTTCAACGGCTACGAGACCCAGGTCGGGTCGCTCTATGCCGGCATGGACCTCAAGAAGTTCTACTGATGCGCTGGCTGGGCCATCCGGCAGTCAAGCCGGTGGTGTTCGTGTTGTGGCTGCTGCCGGCGGCCTGGCTGGTGGGGGCGGCTTTCAACGACCGGCTCGGTGCCAACCCGGCCGAAGCGCTGATCCGTTCACTGGGCGACTGGAGCTTGCGTGCGCTGGTGCTGGTGTTGCTGGTCACTCCGCTGCGCGTGTGGACAGGCTGGCCGCAGCTGGCGCGTTTGCGCCGCATGCTGGGACTGTTCGTGTTCTTCTACGCCAGCCTGCACTGGCTGGCCTACGCTTGGTTCGACATGGGCTTCGTATGGCAGGACATCGTGGCCGATGTGCCCAAGCGGCCATTCATTCTTGTGGGCACGCTGGCTTGGCTGCTGCTGCTGGCACTGGCGGCCACGTCGTTCAACCGGGCGATCCGCTGGCTGGGCGCTGCCCGCTGGAAAGCACTGCACCGCGCCGTCTACGCCACCGCGGCTTTGGCGATATTGCACTTTTTCTGGATGAGGGCCGGCAAACAGGACTTCGCGGAGGTCGCGGTGTACGCCACGTTGCTCGGCGGGTTGCTGGGATGGCGCCTGTGGCGCCGGTTCGGGCGTCCGCGGCAAGGCGCACCAGCGGCATCGCGGGTCAGCGCGCGGGAGAAGTCGTGAGGTCGGTGGGCTCTGAGGGGGCCGCAGGGGAGTCCGCCGGGCCGCTCGTTGGCTTTGCGGTGCCCGGCTTTGCCGCTTTTGGAGCCGGCATGTAAAGCGGCCCCTTCTGGCCGCAGCCTGCGAACGCCACTGAAGCGACCACCAAGGCCACTGCAGACCATGCACTGCAACGGGACATACGGCCACCTACAATGGTTTTGTTCGACATAGTGGTGGCATTGTAATGACCGATTCCGAATACATGGACCTGGCCGAGGCGCTCCTGAGGGCAGTGGAGCGCGGCTGCGACCGCATCAATGACGAGAGCGACGCCGACCTCGACAACCAGCGGGTGGGCGGCATGATCACGCTGACGTTCTCCAACCGCAGCCAGATCATCATCAATCTGCAGAAACCGCTGCATGAAGTGTGGATGGCGGCGCGCGCGGGTGGGTTCCACTACAAGTGGGACGGCCGTCAGTGGACCGACACCAAAGGCCACGGAGAGTTCTTTGTCCACCTGTCTCAGTGCGCCAGCGAACAGGCTGGGCAGCCGCTGGTGTTCAGTTCCTGAAAAGGTCCAGGATGCTGCGCCGGTCCTCGCCTTCGGCAGGCGTCTTTCCGGTGTTTCCGTTGTCCTGTTCGCTGGCACCGGGTTCTCCGGTCGAGGAAGACCCAGGCCAGGGGTCGTTCAGCCCCAGGCCGCGCACCCCGCGGCCCGGTCCGTACTCTTCGTAGTACCACTCGTTGCCCACATGGATCACTCCGGCCGGGGCTTCGATCTCGCTCACGGGGACTCCCTTGAGGGCCTCGGCCATGTATGAAATCCAGATCGGCAGGCTCAGGCCTCCGCCGGTTTCGCGGCTGCCGAGGTTGCGCGGCGTGTCGTAGCCGACCCAGGCCGCCGCGACCACCGTGGGCTGGTAGCCCACAAACCATGCGTCCATCGAGTCGTTGGTGGTGCCCGTCTTGCCGTAAAGATCGGGGCGCTTGAGCACCGCCTGCGCGCGAGCGGCTGTCCCCGAGCGCGTGATTTCCTGGAGCAGGTTGCTCATCACAAATGCATTGCGAGGCTCAATGGCCCGCTGGGATTCACTCGGCGCGGCAGGCTGGCTGTCGTACAGCACCCGCCCCTTGTGCTCGACCACCTTGGTGACCAAAGATGGCGTCACACGGTAGCCGCCGTTGGCGAAGACGGCGTAACCTGCCGCCATCTGCATTGGCGTGACGGCTCCGGCACCGAGGGCCATGGTGAGGTAGGGAGGGTGTTTGTCCGCCTCGAATCCAAATCGGGTCACCCATTCCTGTGCGCTTTGTGTGCCAACGAGCTGCAGTACACGGATGGACACCATGTTCTTGGAACGCGCCAGCGCCCGCCGGATCGACATCGGTCCCTCAAACTGACCGTCGTAGTTCTTGGGTTCCCAGGGCTTGCCGCCTGTTTCCGCGGCCGAGTAGAACAACGGGGCGTCGTTCACCACGGTTGTGGGTGTCACCCCCTTTTCCAGGGCCGCCGAGTAAACGAAGGGCTTGAAGCTGGAACCCGGCTGACGCCAGGCCTGGGTCACGTGGTTGAATTTGTTCTTCTGGAAGTCGAAACCGCCCACGAGGGCCCTGATCGCTCCGTTGCGGGGGTCCATGGCCACAAACGCCGACTCGACTTCGGGCAACTGGGAAATACGCCAGGTGTTGTTGGGCCCCTTGACCACCCGAATGATTGCTCCAGGACGGATGCGCAGATTCGGAGCGGCGCGCTCACTCAACCCCGATGCGGCAGGACGCAGGCCTTCTCCCGTGATTTCGAACGGGTCTCCGTCCTGCCGGATCGCGACCACTTTGCGCGGGCTGGCAGCGAGCACCACGGCCGACATCAGGTCGTCGTTGTCGGGGCGCTCGTTGAGAGCCTCGTCAATGAAATCCGCCTGCGCAGCCCTGTCTTCTGGCAAGTTGATGAACTGCTCGGGGCCGCGGTACGCCTGGCGGCGTTCGTAGTCCAGGATGCCCTGACGCAATGCCCGATAAGCTGCCTCCTGTTCGTTGGCTTTCAGGCTGGTAGTGACCACCAGGCCGCGGGTGTAGGCCTCTTCGCCGTACTGCTGCACCATGGCCTGGCGGACCATCTCGGCCACGTATTCGGCATGCACCTTGAGCTGGACATGCATCGGGCGAAGCCTGAGCTCCTCGGCCTTGGCTTGCTGCGCCTCGTCCGCCGTGATGAAGCCGTTCTCCAGCATCCGGTCGATGATGTACAGCTGCCGGACACGGGCCCGCTTGGGGTTGCTGATCGGGTTGTAGGCCGAGGGCGCTTTGGGCAGACCGGCCAGCATCGCCGCTTCGGCGACGGTGACATCCTTGAGTTGTTTGCCGAAGTATGTCTGCGCCGCTGTGGAGAATCCATAAGCACGCTGACCCAGAAAGATCTGGTTCATGTAGATCTCGAGGATCTGCTCCTTGGTCAGCAGGTGTTCCAGCTTGAAAGTCAGCAGCACCTCGTAAATCTTGCGGGTGTAGCTCTTTTCTGCGGACAGGTAGACGTTGCGAGCTACCTGCATCGTGATGGTCGACGCGCCCTGGCTTTTGGATTGACCCAGGTTGGCCAGCGCCGCTCTGAGCATCCCCCTGTAATCGACCCCGTTGTGCTCGAAGAACCGTGAGTCCTCAATGGCAAGCACGGCGTGTTTCATGACATCCGGGATGTCCTTGATCGACAGCAGATTGCGCCGTTCTTCTCCAAACTCTCCAATCAGCTGGCCGTCTGCGGTGAGGACACGCAGCGGCAACTTCGGACGATAGTCGGCCAGATCGGCCACGTCGGGAAGATTGGGGTAGGCGACCGCCAGCGCCAATCCAACGCCCATGAGCAGGGCCAGCACCGAAGCAACCACCAATCCGGCTACCGTGGCCAGCGCTTTGCCGATCCATCGGAGCACGCCGGGAGCACCGGTGGGTCGATCGGGTTTTGATACGTCGGTCTCTGGGGCCATGCGTTGAGTGAAAAGCTGGGTTGGAACATCAAAACTCAGGCCCCTGAGTGACGACCCGGAACGCTGGCACCCTATTGTCGACGGTCAGCGCCTGCCGCGGTCTTGAGGGGGGTGTTACCCCGTCCTCGCCCGACTTTTTGCGTATGCTTTTGACAACGTTTCTGTTTGTGCCAAACATGTAAATTCTTTGCTGCACAAAGGGCTTGCTGCTAGCATTGAAGTGATTTCTTAAGTCCGGCGCCCTCTGGCGCCACCATTTCTGGGGGCCACCTTGATCTCATTGGGGTCGTTATTCAGCCGGGATCCGGCGCCGCTGCTGGGCATCGATGTGAGCTCGTCGAGCGTCAAGCTGGTTGAACTGGGGCGCAACCGATCCGGAGATCTGGTCCTGGAGAGATGCGCCATCGAGCCGCTGGAGCGGGGCTGGATTACCGATGGCAACATCGAAAAGTTCGACGAGGTGGCGGAGGCGGTTCGCCGGGTGGTGCGCAAGAGTGGCAGCAAGACGAAAAACGTGGCCATGGCCTTGCCGGCATCGGCCGTGATCACCAAGAAGATTGTTCTTCCTGGCGGCCTGTCTGACAAAGAGCTCGAGGCTCAGGTTGAATCAGAGGCCAACCAATACATTCCGTTTTCGCTGGACGAAGTGAGTCTGGACTTCTGTGTGGTCGGCCCTAGCGCCAACTCTGCTGGCGACGCGGAAGTGTTGATTGCCGCCTCCCGCAAGGAGAAAGTGTCTGATCGTCAGGGGCTTGCGGAAGCCGCTGGGCTCAAGCCGGTGATCATGGACGTTGAGCCCTTCGCGTCCCGAATGGCCGCGGGCCGCGTTATTGAGACGTTGCCCAACCAGGGGGTTGACTCTCTGGTGGCGTTGTTTGAAGTGGGTGCCATGACCACCAGCATGCAGGTGATGCGCAATGACGATGTGCTGTATGAGCGTGACCAGGCCTTTGGCGGCGCGCAGCTTACGCAGCTGATCGTGCGGCAATACGGATTCTCTGCAGATGAGGCGGAGGCGAAAAAGCGCTCAGGCGATTTGCCGGAGGACTATCGATCCGCCGTGCTCGAGCCGTTTATCGAAAGCATGGCCCAGGAGGTTGGGCGGGCGCTCCAGTTCTTTTTCACCAGCACGCCGCACAACAAAGTCGACCATATCTTGCTCGCTGGCGGGAGTGCTGCGTTGCCCGGATTGACCGAGGCCGTGACCCATCAGACCTCCTTTGCATGCATGGTGATCAACCCCTTTGACGGGATGGAGATGGCCTCCACTGTCCACGCAAGAAAGATCGCCAGGGAGGCTCCCTCTTACCTTACCTCCACTGGCCTGGCTCTGCGGAGGTTTCATCAATGATTCTCATCAACCTGCTGCCGCACCGTGAAGCAACGCGGAAGCGGCGGAAAGAGCAGTTCTTCACCCAATTGGGTTTGTCCGCTCTGCTCGGAGGCATCATCTGTGGAGCGGTGTACACGTGGTACCAAGGTCGCATTGCCGACCAGCAGGCTCGCAACGCTTTTCTGAAGCAGGAAACTGCACGCCTGGACGCGGAAATCAAGGACATCGCGACGTTGCAGGCGCAGATTGCGTCGCTCCGTGCCCGTCAGACAGCCGTTGAAGATTTGCAGGCTGATCGTAATATGCCGGTCCACCTGTTGGAGGAGTTGGTGAGTGAGCTGCCAGACGGGATCTATCTGCGAAGTATGAAACAGGAAAGCCAGAGTGTGTTGCTGACGGGTACTGCTCAATCACAGGAGCGGGTGTCTGATTTTCTGCGCAGCCTATCAACCAAGACCAAATGGCTGATCAAGCCGGAGCTTATTGAGATCGTTGCGGCCAATGCTTCTGTATCAAACAAGGAGCAGCGCAGGGTGTCCAACTTCACGATACGCGCCATGCTGAACCGTCCTTCCAGTGCTGCAAAGGCGGTAGAAGCGCCCGTGGCGAAACCATCCAAGCCGGCTGCGAGAGCTGCAGCCGCGGGCAAACTTTAAGGGGGGTTGCAAAAATGGCCAAACCCTCCAAAGTCTCCGTGGACTTGAAATCGGTCCAGGAAAATCTGCGTCAGCAGTTCTCCGGGCTGGATCCCAACGACCCGTCTCAGTGGCCAGCGCTGCCGAGAAACCTGCTTTTTGTTGTTGTGTGTATTGCGGTGATTGCCGCTCTTTGGTTCACCTGGCTCAAAACCGTTGATGAAGAGCTTTTGACGGAACAATCTCGTGAACAGACGTTGCGTGAGGACTATCGAAAAAAGCTGGTGCAAGCTGTCAATCTGGACGCTCTGAAGAAACAGCTGGAACAGGTGCAACAGTACGTCGCGCAGTTGGAGAAGCAACTTCCGAGCAAGGCTGAAATGGATGCTCTGCTTTCTGATATTAACCAGGCTGGCCTGGGAAGAAGCTTGCAGTTCGAGCTTTTCCGGCCAGGACAGGTTTCAGTCAAGGAATACTATGCTGAACTGCCGATTACCGTGAAGGTCACCGGTGGTTATCACGATATCGGGCTGTTTGCTGCAGATATTGCCAATTTGTCCCGAATTGTGACTTTGAACAATCTGGCCATTGTCCCTGTAAAGGATAGGGATGGTTTTTTGACGCTCGACTGCGTGGCCAAAACGTTTAGATATCTCGACCAGGAAGAAGTTGCCATGCAGCAAAAAGCGTCCACAGGTAAGACGCCTGCGGGCAAAAAATCGACTGGGGCGGCCAAATGAACACCGTGCGTGTTGTTGGTGGATGCTTGATTCTGTCCTTGGCTATGGGCGTTGCAGGTTGTGCGGACTCCGATCAGGAGGAGTTGAGCGCATGGATGCTGCGCGAGAGAAACTCCATCAAGCCGGATGTGAAGCCGATTCCGGAGCCCACCAAATTTGAGCCTTACGCTTATGGCGGAGAGCGCTTCATTGAGCCCTTCAGCAACGAGAAACTCGCCAGTATCCTCAAGAGCGGCCAAGCCCTGCCGTCTGGACAGTCTGCGCTTATCGAGCCAGAGTTGAACCGTCGAAAGCAACCTCTTGAGGCATTTCCCCTGGATTCGATGAAGATGGTCGGGAGCCTGAGCCGGAATGGCCAGCTTGTGGGATTGTTGAAGGTTGATGCCCTTTTGTACCAAGTGACCCCTGGAAGTTACATCGGTCAAAACTATGGGCGTATTCTGAAAATCGAAGAAAACCAGATCGTCCTGCGCGAAATTGTGCAGGATGCGGCCGGCGAGTGGATTGAGCGTCCTGCGGCATTGCAGTTACAAGAGGAATCGACCAAATGAAAAAGATGCATCAGGTGACGTTGCTTGGTGGGCGCGAGAACGTTTTTCGTGGTTTGGCATTGTTTGCAGGCTCTTTGCTGGCTTGTACCTTTGTATATGCGCAGAATGCCATCCAGTCCCTTACTGGCAGCGTCCAATCTGGCGCTGAGGTCATTCGTATTGAAACTGCGGAGCCGTTGAGTGCTGTTCCAGCTGGTTTCACAATCCAGTCTCCTGCGCGCATTGCTCTGGACTTCCCTGGTGTTGTGAATGGCATCGGACGCAGCTCGGTGGATATCGGGCAGGGCAACATCCGATCCGCCAATGTCGTGCAGGCGGGAGATCGGACGCGGGTCGTTATCAACCTCAAGCAGCCTTCGACATACCAGGCCAAGCTCGATGGAAAGACCCTGTTGTTGGTTCTCGATAGCTCAACTTCGGTTTCGGCAACACCGGCAGCACAATCTGCGCCCCCGGCAGCATTTGCTCCTTCCGGTAATGTGGATTCCGCCGCACTCAAGGACATTGACTTTCGTCGCGGGGTGGGCAATTCCGGGCGGGTGGTGGTCGAGCTTGCCAACAACCAAACCGGGGTGGATATCCGGCAGCAAGGCAAGGATCTTGTGGTGGACTTCCTGAAGACCACCCTCCCGGAAGGACTGCGGAGAAAGCTGGACGTGACCGATTTCGGGACTCCTGTCCAGTCCGTGGTGACGAGCCAAGTGGGTGACCGGGTGCGCATGCTGGTGACGCCCACGGGTTTGTGGGAGCACTCCGCGTACCAGAGTGACAACCAGTTCGTGCTGGAGATCCGTGAGCAGAAACTGGATCCGTCGAAACTGACCCAGGGGCCGGGTTACAACGGAGAAAAACTCTCTCTGAACTTCCAGAACATCGAGGTGCGCTCGTTGTTGCAGGTGATCGCTGACTTCACCAATTTCAACGTAGTGACTTCCGACTCCGTTTCCGGCGCTGTGACCCTTCGTCTCAAGGATGTGCCTTGGGATCAGGCTTTGGACATCATCCTTCAAGCCAAGGGTTTGGGAATGCGCAAGAGCGGCAACGTTCTCTGGATTGCGCCCAAGGACGAAATCGCGGCGCGCGAGAAGCAGGAACTGGAATCCAAGGCTTCGGTTGAAAGCCTGGAGACTTTGCGCACGCAGGGTTTCCAGATGAATTACGCCAAGGCCAGTGACATCGCCGGGCAAATCACAGGCGCGGGTGGGGCCGCTGGAGCGGGCGGTGCCAGCGCGCGGATCCTCTCCGCACGGGGTAGCGTGATCGCCGAGCCGCGCACCAATCAGCTGTTCGTGACAGACATTCCCTCCAAGCTGGAGCAGGTGCAGCAGTTGATCGCCAAGCTGGACATTCCGGTGCGTCAGGTGTTGATCGAGGCGCGCATCGTGGAGGCGGACGATCGGTTCGGACGCTCGCTCGGCGTACGGCTGGGTGGCAGCGATTTGCGCGGCGTTCGTGGCGGCGAGGCGGGATACCCGGTCAGCGGCCCCAACCGGGTGGCGATCGGCGGCAGCTACAACGCGGTCTCTAGCACGACTGTCGAGTCCGAAAACACGATGGACACCGTCAACACGAGTTTCGTCAATCTGCCTTCGACGGGTGCGGGCGGTTTTCTGCCTGCAGCTTTCGCTGTGTCGCTGTTCAGTTCCGCTGCCAACCGGTTCCTGAACCTGGAGATTTCCGCGCTTGAGGCGGATGGTCGGGGCAAGATTGTTTCCAGTCCACGGGTGGTGACGGCGGATCAAGTCAAGGCCTTGATCGAACAAGGTACCGAGTTCCCTTATCAGACCGCGACGTCCAGTGGGGCCACAGCGGTTGCGTTCCGCAAGGCCAACCTGAAGCTGGAAGTGACGCCCCAGATCACGCCAGAAGGCAACATCATTCTCGACGTGGACATCAACAAAGACAGCCGTGGTGAAACGACGGCGGCCGGCATTGCCATCAATACCAAGCATGTGCAGACCCAGGTGCTGGTGGAGAACGGCGGAACGGTGGTGATCGGTGGCATCTTCACAGAAGAGGAGACCGAGGATGTGGCCAAGGTGCCGCTGTTTGGTGACTTGCCGATTGTCGGAAACCTGTTCAAGAACAAGAACAAGTCGTCGCGTAAACAGGAGTTGCTGATCTTCATTACGCCTCGTTCGATCACTGAAGGCGCAATGGCGCGCCGCTGAACTGACTGAATTTAGGAGTTACGCATGCTGAAAAAAACGGCGCAAGTTGCGGGAAGTCTTGTGGTGGCAATCGGTTTGGCATCTTGCGGGGGGGGCGGAGACATTGCGGGAGACTCGACTGAGTTTTCGGTCAGTCCGGATGAAGCCAAGCTGACAGTGATTTCTGAAACCGGTAGCTGTGCGAGCGCAGCAAACGCAGATCCCACCGTTTTTACGATCATTGGTGGCCAAGCGCCGTTCCGTATTGTCAATGCAAACCCGGGGGGGTTGATTGTCGACAAGACTGAGGCCACGGGCAAAGACCCAAAGTTTACTGTTCGGCCTACTGGACAATGTGGTGATCCATTTGTGATTACTGTTCTGGATTACCACTCTAGAACTGCCACGGTCGAATTCACTGTCGAAGCCGAAAAGCCCGACGAGGAAACCACGCCTGCTGAATGACAGTTGGTCCTGACAGGTGTCAGGATGTTGAGCGGCGCTTGCTATCCTTTCTTGGTAGCAGGCGCCATTGACTTTAATGAGTTGATCACTTGTCCTCCATCGCACTGATCGGTTTGCCCGGTTCCGGCAAATCGACCATCGGCCGTCAACTCGCGCGGCGGCTTTCTCTGTCTTTCTCGGACTCCGATCATGTGATCGAGCATCGCCTGGGATGTTCGATTCGGGAGTTTTTCGAGCGAGAGGGTGAAGACAGGTTCAGGGACATCGAAGAGTCCGTGATTGATGAGCTGTCCCAGGGGCAGGACAGTGTGCTCTCGACGGGCGGGGGGGCTGTGCTGCGCCCAGCCAACCGGCAGCGGCTTCGTGACCGTTGTCAGGTGGTCTACCTGCGGTCGTCCCCAGAGGAGGTTTTCCGTCGTTTGCGGCACGACCGCAACCGCCCGCTGCTGCAGGTGGCCGATCCCTTGCAACGACTGAAAGACCTGTACGCGGTGCGCGATCCTCTGTACCGGGAGGCTGCACACTACGTCATCGACACCGGACGGCCTTCGGTGTCCACGCTGGTGAACATGATCGTCATGCAACTGGAACTGGCGCCCGGAGGGACTTCTCGGGCGTGACCGGGTCTGGTCTCCGACGAGCAGCGTTACCGGTTCCCGTGCCGTGAAGGCCTGGCTCTACACTCGGGGCATGCATCGAGATCTTTCCCCTTCGGGCGGCGAACAGGTGGTCATCGACCTGGGCGACCGCAGTTACAGAATTGACATTGCGGCCGGCTTGCTGGACCGGGCTGAGGCATTTTCGGGACTGCCGGTGGCTACAGCCGCCATGATCGTGACGAACGAGACCGTGGCGCCTCTCTATCTGGATCGCCTGCGGCGCTCGCTGGAACCACACTACCCCTCGGTCCTGCATGTGGTGTTGCCGGACGGCGAAGCATTCAAGACCTGGGAAACGCTGAACCTGATCTTCGACGCTCTGCTGGGCGCTGCGTGTGATCGGAAGACGGTTCTGTTTGCCCTGGGAGGAGGTGTGGTGGGCGACATGACCGGTTTCGCTGCAGCCGCGTTCATGAGGGGCGTGCCCTTCGTGCAGGTGCCCACCACCTTGCTGGCGCAGGTGGATTCTTCGGTGGGGGGCAAGACGGCGATCAACCACCCGCTGGGCAAAAACATGATCGGTGCCTTCTACCAGCCGCAGAGGGTGCTGTGCGATCTGGCCACACTCGACACGCTGGCTGAGCGTGAACTCAGTGCGGGGCTGGCCGAGGTGATCAAGTACGGGCCGATCGCCGACATGGCGTTTCTCCACTGGATCGAACACAACATGGCGGCCCTGCGTGCGAAAGACCCTCAGGCGATGGCGCATGCCGTCAAGCGCAGTTGCCAGATCAAGGCGGAGGTGGTGGGGCAAGATGAACGTGAGTCGGGGCTGCGGGCGATCCTGAACTTCGGACACACCTTCGGCCATGCCATCGAGGCGGGGATGGGCTACGGCGCCTGGCTGCACGGTGAGGCCGTGGGTTGCGGCATGGTGATGGCCACGCGGCTGTCCGCGCGCATGGGGCTGGTCTCCGAGGCTTTTGTCGAGCGCATCCAGGCGGTGGTGACCGCGGCGGGTCTTCCGGTGCGCGCGCCCGTGCTGGACGAGGTCGACAACGTGGGGCGTTACCTGTCCCTGATGCGCCTGGACAAGAAGTCGGAGGCGGGCGAGATTCGTTTTGTGCTGGTGGACGGGACCGGCAAGGCCCTGATGCAAGGGGCCCCGGACATGTTGGTGGGCGAGGTCATTACCGAAAGTTGTGGCGGGTGAAGCCCAGGTTGTTCGCTTCCTATGCGGCCGATCCGGCGCGCAGCCGGGGGCGCCGCTTTGCCGAGCCTGAGGCTCCCACCCGCTCGGTGTTCCAGCGCGACCGCGACCGGATCATTCATTCCACCGCGTTCCGGCGCCTGGTCTACAAGACGCAGGTTTTCCTGAACCATGAAGGCGACCTGTTCCGCACCCGGCTGACGCATTCTCTTGAGGTGGCGCAGCTCGGGCGCAGCATTGCGCGCACCCTTGGGCTCAACGAGGATCTGGTCGAGGCGATTGCCCTGGCCCACGATCTCGGGCATACACCCTTTGGCCATGCGGGACAGGACGCGCTCAATGCGTCCATGAGGGCTGCGCGCCCGCAAACACCATCCACCGACGAGGCGGACTGGGGCTTCGAGCACAACCTGCAGAGTCTGCGGGTGGTCGATGCGCTGGAGGAGCGCTACCCGGCGTTTGACGGGCTGAACCTGACCTTCGAGACCCGGGAAGGCATCCTCAAGCACTGCTCCAGAGTCCATGCGCAGCGCCTGTTGAAGGCCGAGCCCGGCGGTGTGGCCCAGAGGTTTGTGACCGGAGGCTGCCCGTCGCTCGAGGCGCAGCTGTGCAATCTGGCCGACGAGATTGCGTACAACGCCCACGACATCGACGACGGCGTGCGCTCCGGGTTGCTGACCCTGGAGCAGATCTCCGAGGTGCCCCTGTTTGACCGCTATCGCCGCCAGGCCTTGGGCGCGCACCCCGACCTGGGCGGCCGTCGGCTGCTGTTCGAGTCGATCAGACTGATGCTCAGCGACCAGGTCTACGACGTGATCGACACCACGCGCGCCCGCATTGAGGCCTCCGGGGTGGAGACGCTCGACGACGTGCGCGCGCAGGCGCGTCCGTTGGTGGGTTTCTCCGATGCGATGAAGGCCGAATCGCAGGCGCTCAAGCACTTCCTGTTGCGCAACCTGTACCGCCACCCGCAGGTGATGGACACCACGGAGCGGGCGGCGCAGGTGGTGACCGAACTGTTCTCGATGTACCTCGAGCGCCTGGACGAGTGGCCGCACTCGCCGTTGAAGGTCCGCCAGCCCGCGCGGGCGGTGGCCGACTACATCGCCGGGATGACGGACCGCTTTGCCATCCGGGAACACCAGCGCCTGAGCGGTCGTGTGCTGTTTCCCTGAGCGTCCATGAACCTTCCGGCGTCTCCCGTGCGTTCCGGCACCACCGACGACCGGGGTGTGGCCCTTGTGGTGGTCGGTGTGGGGGTGTGCTCAGCGCTGCATGTGGGCAAACTGCCTGTGGCGATTCCCTACCTCCAGGCCGAGTTGGGACTGAATCTGGTGCAAGCCGGTTTCCTGCTGTCGCTGGTGCAGTTGGCGGGGCTGTCGCTGGGGCTGGTGGTCGGCCTGCTGGCCGACCGGCTGGGGCCGCGCCGGGTGATGCTGGCGGGATTGTGCGTGCTGGCCGCGGGCAGCGCCGGTGGAGCGCTCGCGCCTGACGTGAACCGGCTGCTGCTGTCCCGGGTGGTGGAGGGCGCCGGATTCCTTCTGACGGTGCTGCCGGCACCTGGCCTGCTGAGGTTGCACCTGCACGACCCGGTGCGTCTGTCCCGGGCGCTGGGGTGGTGGGGGACCTACATGCCGATGGGCACCGCACTGGCGCTGTTGCTGGGCGTACCGCTGATGGCCTGGTCGGGCTGGCGCACCACCTGGTGGCTGCTGGCGCTGGCTGGTCTGGCTGCGGCGGCCTGGCTGGCGCTGCGGGTGCCTGCTCCGGCGGCCGGCTCAGGAGAGGCAGCCGCTGCGGCATCGTCCCTGTGGCCGCGTCTGAAGCGGACTTTGCAGGCGCCGGGGCCCTGGCTGGTCGCCTTGGGCTTTCTGCTGTATTCAGGCCAGTGGCTGGCGGTCATCGGTTTTCTGCCGACGATTTATGTGCAGTCAGGCCTGGGAGCCACCGAGGTGGCGGTGCTGAGCGCACTGGCCGCGGCGGTGAACATGGTGGGCAATGTGGCGGCTGGGCGGTGGCTCGCCCGGGGGGCGCGCCCCGGCGTGCTGGTGGCGCTCGGCTACGGCGCGATGGCGGCGGGGGCCGTGGTCACCTTTGGGGCGGTGGGTCATCCGGTGTTGCAGTACCTGGCCGTGCTGCTGTTTTCGTCGGTTGGAGGGCTCATTCCGGGCACCCTGTTTGGCGTGGCGGTGGTGCTGGCCCCGGGCCGGGACACGGTGTCCACAACCGTGGGCTGGATGCAGCAGTTCTCGGCGCTGGGCCAGTTCATCGGTCCGCCTGCCGTGGCCTGGTGGGTGACCCGTGTGGGCGGATGGCAGTGGACCTGGGTGGTGACGGGCGCCTGCTCCCTGCTCGGCCTGCTGCTGGCCGCGCGGCTGCAGCGCGAGTGGCGCGGTCGGCCGGGTTCGCCGACCCGGTGAGGGGCGATACACTGCCGCCAATGAGGGCGAGAGCCACAGCCGCCAAGGGCAGGACCAAGAGGACGGAACGGAACCCATGAGCTATCTCCAGCAGCTCAAACGACAGGCGCAGGCCCGCCAGGCCGAGCAGGGCGAACAGCAGCACGGGCTGGAAGCCCGCACCGCGGCCACCGAAGCGGCCTGTCAGGTGGTCTGGAACTACCTGTCCGAGCTGGCGCGCCAGCTGAGCGTGATCCAGCCGGCGGCGCTGCGGCTGGGGCTCGATCACAAGCACCTGTGGCCCGACATGCGGCAGTACGATTTCCGGTTCGACGCCCGGAAGAAACGCCTGCGCGACCGCGAGGTGTTCGACTACCTTGCGCTGGGCTGGAAGCTGGGGCCGCGCGAAGGCGAGGTGCGCCGGGGGCGGGTGAGCGTCAACTTCCCGCCGGACCTCGAACGGGTCCAGAAGCGCCTGGCCGCCGGCCACGTGGTGCACGAGCGCACCGAGCAGCGGCATCCCGAGTCCAACGCCTTGCTGGCCATCGTCTTCGATTTCGAGATGGCGGCGCGGGCGAGCGTGATGGTGACGGCCGATCATGATGCGGCGTTGCTGAGGTTCCGGCTGGCCTGCGTCGGTGGCATGGAGGTCTTGACGACCGGGCTGCCGGTCGGCCAGGTGAGTCCCGCCCGGCTGGACGAACTGGCGCGCCTGATCGTGGGTGAGCCCAGCCAGTTCCTCTAGAGTGCCTGAAAGCCCCGGGGAGATAATCGGGGTCGGATTCCAACGGAGACTGTCTTGGCTCGACTGGCCCGCCTGACCCTGCCGGGGCAGGTTCATCACGTGATGCACCGTGGCAACAACCGGCAGGCCGTCGTGCTGGACGACACCGACCGCGAGGCCCTGCTGGACCTGCTTCAGGCGCGCGCCGAGCAGCTGAAGGTCGCGGTGCATGCTTATGTGCTGATGCCGGACCACTTCCAGCTGTTGTGCACGCCCTCCACCACCGATGGAGTGCCCCGTCTGATGCAAGGCATGGGCAGGGACTATGTGCGCCATTTCAACCGCCGCCACGGCCGCAGTGGCACGCTCTGGGAAGGGCGCTACCGGTCCACGCTGATCCAGGCGGAGCGCCACCTCATGCCCTGCATGGCCTTCATCGATCTGGACCCGGTGCGCGAAGGTTTGAGCCCCGATGCGCAGTCCTACCCCTGGTCCAGTCACCGTCACTACGCGGGCCTGGCGCCGGACCGCCGCATCACGCCCCATGCGCTGTACTGGGGATTGGGCAACACGCCGTTTGCGCGCGAGGCGGCGTACGCCGATTTGGTGCGTGCCGGTCTGAATGCGCAAGAGGTGGGCGCCATTGCCGATGCGCTGTGGCATGGCTGGGCGCTGGGCGACGGGGCCTACATGGAATCGCTTGGCCAAGACACCGATCGTCGGCTGAGCCCGGCACGACCAGGCCGCCCCAAAAAGCCATTGTCCTGACGGCATCAGGAAAATTTCCTTTGGAATCAAGTCTCCTTGTGTCTTTTTAATCTGACCCTTATTTACTTAGGGCCGTTACTATTTTTATTTTTTAAGAATCTGACCCCAATTATTCCTCTTGGCATTGATGTTGCAGTGCATTAAGCTTCGCGTCCCGCGCATTTTTGCCATGCCCTTGTCCAGAAAAGGAAGCGCCATGACCACGGCAGCCGAACAACAGCAGTTCCAGCAACAGGGTCTGTACGACCCGGCCAACGAGCACGACGCCTGCGGCGTCGGTTTTGTGGCCCACATCAAGGGCGAAAAGCGTCACGACATCGTGACCCAGGCGCTCAAGATTCTGGAGAACATCGATCACCGCGGCGCCGTCGGTGCCGACAAGCTGATGGGCGACGGCGCGGGCATCCTGATCCAGCTGCCGGACGCGCTGTACCGCGAAGAGATGGCCAAGCAGGGCGTGACCCTGCCTCCGGCCGGCGAATACGGCGTGGGCATGATCTTCCTGCCCAAGGAGCACGCTTCCCGTCTGGCCTGCGAGCAGGAGATGGAGCGCGCGATCAAGGCCGAAGGCCAGGTGCTGCTGGGCTGGCGCGACGTACCGGTCAACAAGGACATGCCCATGTCCCCGACGGTGCGCGAGAAAGAACCGATCATGCGGCAGGTCTTCATCGGTCGCGGTACCGACGTGATCGTGCAGGACGCGCTGGAGCGCAAGCTGTACGTGATCCGCAAGACCGCCAGCGCCCACATCCAGGCGCTCAAGCTCAAGCACAGCAAAGAGTATTACGTGCCCAGCATGAGCAGCCGCACCGTGGTCTACAAGGGCCTGCTGCTGGCCGACCAGGTGGGCACCTACTTCCTCGACCTGCAGGACCCGCGCTGCGTCTCGGCCCTGGGCCTGGTGCACCAGCGCTTCTCGACCAACACCTTCCCCGAGTGGCCGCTGGCCCACCCTTACCGCTACGTGGCGCACAACGGCGAAATCAACACCGTCAAGGGCAACTACAACTGGATGAAGGCGCGCGAAGGCGTGATGTCCTCGCCGGTGCTGGGCGCCGACCTGCAGAAGCTCTACCCGATCAGCTTCGCTGGCCAGTCCGACACCGCCACCTTCGACAACTGCCTCGAGCTGCTGACCATGGCCGGCTACCCCATCAGCCAGGCCGTGATGATGATGATTCCCGAGCCCTGGGAACAGCACACCATGATGGATCCGCGCCGCCGCGCGTTCTACGAGTACCACGCTGCCATGCTGGAGCCCTGGGACGGCCCGGCCTCCATCGTGTTCACCGACGGTCGCCAGATCGGCGCCACGCTGGACCGCAACGGCCTGCGCCCCTCGCGTTACTGCATCACCGACGACGACCTGGTCATCATGGGTTCGGAGTCGGGCGTGCTGCCGATCCCGGAAAACAAGATCGTGCGCAAGTGGCGCCTGCAGCCCGGCAAGATGTTCCTGATCGACCTGGAGCAGGGCCGCATGATCGACGACGAGGAGCTCAAGGCCAACCTCGCCAACAGCAAGCCCTACAAGCAGTGGATTGAGAACCTGCGCATCCGCCTGGACGACGTGGAGCATCCCGTCGCCGGCGAAGACGCGGTCGAACTGCCCATCGCCAAGACCGAGCCGCAGTCCACAGGCACCGAGCGCGTCTCGCCCGAGCTGCTGGACCAGCAGCAGGCCTTCGGCTTCACGCAGGAAGACATCAAGTTCCTGCTCAGCCCCATGGCCGCCAACGGCGAAGAGGGCATCGGCTCCATGGGCAACGACAGCCCGCTGGCCGTGCTCTCGGGCAAGAACAAGCCGCTGTACAACTACTTCAAGCAGCTGTTCGCCCAGGTGACCAACCCGCCCATCGACCCGATCCGCGAAGCGATCGTGATGTCTCTGGTGTCCTTCGTCGGTCCCAAGCCCAACCTGCTGGACATCAACCAGGTCAACCCGCCGATGCGGCTGGAAGTCAGCCAGCCGGTGCTGGACGCGGCCGACATGGCCAAGCTGCGCAACATCGAGTCGGTGACGCAGGGCAAGTTCAAGAGCGCCACGCTGGACATCACCTACCCGGTCAGCTGGGGCAAGGAAGGCGTGGAAGCCAAGCTGGCCTCGCTGTGTGCCGAGGCCGTGGACGCGATCAAGGGTGGCAAGAACATCCTGATCATCAGCGACCGCGGTGTCAGTCGCACCCAGGTGGCCGTGCCGGCGCTGCTGGCGCTGTCGGCCGTGCACCAGCACCTGGTGCGCGAGGGTCTGCGCACGACCGCCGGTCTGGTGGTCGAGACCGGCACCGCGCGCGAGGTGCACCACTTCGCCGTGCTGGCGGGCTACGGCGCCGAAGCCGTGCACCCCTACCTGGCCATGGAAACCCTGCAAGCGATCGCCTCGGATCTGCCGGGCGAGCTGAGCGCCGACAAGGCGATCTACAACTACATCAAGGCGATCGGCAAGGGCCTGTCCAAGATCATGTCCAAGATGGGCGTGAGCACCTACATGTCCTATTGCGGCGCCCAGCTGTTCGAAGCCATCGGCCTAAACAGCGAGACCGTGTCCAAGTACTTCACCGGTACCGCCAGCCGCGTGGAAGGCATCGGCGTGTTCGAGATCGCCGATGAAGCCATCCGCATGCACAAGGCCGCCTACGGCGACGACCCGGTGCTGGCCAGCATGCTGGAAACCGGCGGCGAATACGCATGGCGCGCCCGTGGCGAAGAGCACATGTGGACGCCCGACGCGATTGCCAAGCTGCAGCACAGCACGCGCGCCAACAACTGGAACACGTACAAGGAGTACGCCCAGATCATCAACGACCAGAGCCGGCGCCACATGACGCTGCGCGGCCTGTTCGAATTCCGCATCGACCCGTCCAAGGCGATTGCCATCGACGAGGTGGAGCCGGCCAAGGAGATCGTCAAGCGCTTCGCCACGGGTGCCATGTCGCTGGGCTCCATTTCCACCGAAGCGCACGCCACGCTGGCCGTGGCCATGAACCGCATCGGCGGCAAAAGCAACACCGGCGAAGGCGGCGAAGACGCGCTGCGCTACCGCAACGAGCTCAAGGGCATCCCGATCAAGCAGGGCCAGACCATGTCCGACCTGCTGGGCAACATCTTCGAGGTGGACTACCCGCTCGAAGCCGGCGACTCGCTGCGCTCCAAGATCAAGCAGGTCGCGTCGGGCCGCTTCGGTGTCACGGCCGAATACCTGTCCAGCGCCGACCAGATCCAGATCAAGATGGCCCAGGGTGCCAAGCCCGGTGAAGGCGGCCAGCTGCCTGGCGGCAAGGTGTCGGAATACATCGGCAAGCTGCGCCATAGCGTGCCGGGCGTGGGCCTGATCTCACCGCCGCCGCACCACGACATCTACTCGATCGAGGACCTGGCCCAGCTGATCCACGACCTGAAGAACGTGGCGCCGCACAGCGACATCAGCGTCAAGCTGGTGTCTGAGGTCGGTGTGGGCACCATCGCCGCCGGCGTGGCCAAGTGCAAGGCCGATCACGTGGTGATCGCCGGCCACGACGGTGGCACGGGCGCCTCGCCCTGGTCGTCGATCAAGCACGCCGGTTCGCCCTGGGAGATCGGTCTGGCCGAAACCCAGCAGACCCTGGTGCTCAACCGCCTGCGCAGCCGCATCCGCGTGCAGGCCGACGGCCAGATGAAGACCGGCCGCGACGTTGTCATCGGCGCGCTGCTGGGTGCCGACGAGTTCGGCTTCGCCACGGCACCCCTGGTGGTCGAGGGCTGCATCATGATGCGCAAGTGCCACCTCAACACCTGCCCGGTGGGCGTGGCCACGCAGGACCCGGAGCTGCGCAAGAAGTTCTCGGGCAAGCCCGAGCACGTGGTCAACTACTTCTTCTTCATCGCCGAAGAAGCGCGCCAGATCATGGCGCAGCTGGGCATTCGCAAGTTCGACGACCTCATCGGTCGCGCCGACCTGCTGGACATGAAGAAGGGCATCGAGCACTGGAAGGCCCGCGGTCTGGACTTCAGCCGTCTGTTGGCCACCCCGGCGGTTCCGGCCGACGTGCCGCGCCTGCATGTCGGGAAGCAGGACCACGGCCTGGAAAAGTCGCTCGACAACGTGCTGATCGCCAAGAGCCAGGCCGCCATCGAGAAGGGCGAGAAGGTCCAGTTCATCGAGGTGGCCCGCAACGTGAACCGTTCCGTGGGCGCCATGCTCTCGGGCGCGGTCACCAAGGTGCATCCCGAGGGGCTGCCGGACGACACCATCCGCATCCAGCTCGAAGGCACGGGCGGCCAGTCCTTCGGCGCCTTCCTGACCAACGGCATCACGCTCTACCTGATCGGCGACGCCAACGACTACACGGGCAAGGGCCTGTCGGGCGGCCGCGTGGTGGTGCGCCCCAGCATCGACTTCCGCGGCGATTCCACCCGCAACATCATCGTGGGCAACACCGTGATGTACGGCGCCACCTCCGGTGAAGCCTTCTTCAGCGGCGTGGCCGGCGAACGCTTTGCCGTGCGCCTGTCGGGCGCCACGGCGGTGGTCGAAGGCACGGGTGACCACGGGTGCGAGTACATGACCGGTGGCACGGTGGTCGTGCTGGGCAAGACCGGCCGCAACTTCGCAGCCGGCATGAGCGGCGGCATCGCCTACGTCTACGACGAGGACGGCCTGTTCGCCCAGCGCTGCAACACCGCGCAGGTCGCGCTGGAGAAGGTGCTGCCCGCCACCGAGCAGGAAGCCAGCACCGACAAGGCGATCTGGCACCGCGACCAGACCGACGAGGCCCAGCTCAAGAAGCTGCTGCAGGAACACAACCGCTGGACCGGCAGCAAGCGCGCGCGCGAGCTGCTGGACAACTGGGCCGAGGCCCGCGCCAAGTTCGTGAAGGTGTTCCCGACCGAATACAAGCGCGCCCTGGCCGAGATCAACGCCAAGAAGGCGGCTGTGGCCGCCACCGGCAAGGCCCAGAGCAGCGCCAAGAAGCAGACGGCCCCCGCCAAGTAAGAAGCAACCACCCCACGCAGGATCATTCATCATGGGAAAAGTCACCGGCTTCATGGAATATGAGCGTCTGGAAGAGGGCTACAAGCCCGTTGCCGAACGCCTGAAGCACTACAAGGAATTCGTGGTTGCGCTGGACGACAGCCAGGCCAAGATCCAGGGCGCGCGCTGCATGGACTGCGGCACGCCGTTCTGCAACAACGGCTGCCCGGTCAACAACATCATTCCGGACTTCAACGACCTGGTGTACCAGGGCGACTGGCAAAACGCCATCACCGTGTTGCACAGCACCAACAACTTCCCGGAGTTCACCGGCCGCATCTGCCCCGCGCCCTGCGAGGCGGCGTGCACCATCAACGTGAACGGCGACGCGGTGGGCATCAAGTCCATCGAGCACGCCATCATCGACAAGGCCTGGGAAAACGGCTGGGTCCAGCCGCAGCCGGCCCGGCACAAGACCGGCAAGAAGGTTGCCGTCGTCGGCTCCGGCCCGGCCGGGCTGGCCGCGGCCCAGCAGCTGGCGCGCGCCGGCCACGACGTGACGGTGTTCGAGAAGAACAGCCGCATCGGCGGCCTGCTGCGTTACGGCATTCCGGACTTCAAGATGGAGAAGTCGCACATCGACCGCCGCGTGGCGCAGATGGAAGCCGAGGGCGTGGTGTTCAAGACCAGCACGCTGGTCGGCGCCCTGCCCGAAGGCAGCAAGGTCACCAACGATGCTAAGACCGTGATCAGCGCCGAGGACCTCAAGGCACAGTTCGACGCTGTGCTGCTGACTGGGGGGGCCGAGCAGAGCCGCGACCTGCCCGTGCCGGGGCGTGACCTGGATGGTGTGCACTTCGCGATGGAGTTCCTGCCGCAGCAGAACAAGGTCAATGCGGGCGACAAGCTCAAGAACCAGCTGCGCGCTGATGGCAAGAATGTCATCGTGATCGGCGGTGGCGACACCGGCTCCGACTGCGTCGGCACCAGCACACGCCACGGCGCCGTGAGCGTGACCCAGTTCGAGGTCATGCCGCAGCCGCCGGAGCAGGAAGACAAGCCCCTGGTCTGGCCCTACTGGCCGCTGAAGCTGCGCACGAGCTCCAGCCACGACGAAAGCGCCGAGAAGGGCATCTTGGCGCGTGAGTTCGCCATCTCCACCAAGGAGTTCGTCGGCAAGAACGGCAAGCTCATCGGTCTCAAGACGGTGAACGTGGAGTTCAAGGACGGCAAGCTGGTCGAGATCGCCGGTACCGAGAAGGAATACAAGGCCGACATGGTTCTGCTGGCCATGGGCTTCGTGAACCCGGTTGCGACGGTGTTGGACGCCTTTGGCGTCGAGAAGGACGCGCGTGGCAACGCCAAGGCCACGACGGACTTTACCGGTGGTTACATCACCAACGTGCCCAAGGTGTTTGCAGCCGGCGACATGCGCCGCGGCCAGTCCCTGGTGGTGTGGGCCATCCGGGAAGGACGCCAGGCGGCGCGGGCGGTGGATGAGTTCCTGATGGGGCAGTCCGACCTGCCGCGCTGAGCCCTGGGGGATTGCCGGAGGCGGACCGGGCGTTTTCGACGCGCGTGCGACAATGCCCGGTCACACATCTGGCCTCATGAGCGATACCCCCTTTATCGACATCGACCATGTCACCTTCGGCTACGACAGCCGAAGGACCATCCTCAACGACATCTCCCTCCAGTTCGCCCGCGGCAAGATCACGGCCGTGCTGGGCGGTTCCGGCTGCGGAAAAACCACCCTGCTGCGCCTGATCGGTGGCGTGCATGCGCCCAGCAGCGGCCGGGTGGTGTTCGACGGTGAAGTGGTGAACACCGCCGACAGGGCGCAGCTGTTCCGGCTGCGCCGTCGTCTGGGCATGCTGTTCCAGTTCGGCGCGCTGTTCACCGACCTGAACGTGTTCGACAACGTTGCGTTTCCCCTGCGCGAAATGAGCGATCTTCCCGAATCGCTGATTCGCCACATCGTGCTGATGAAGCTCGATGCCGTCGGCTTGCGGGGCGCGGCCCATCTGAAGATCAGCGAGGTCTCCGGTGGCATGGCGCGCCGTGTGGCGCTCGCCCGTGCCATCGCACTGGACCCCGAGCTGATCATGTATGACGAACCCTTTGCGGGCCTCGATCTGGTGTCCATGGGGGTGGCGGCCAAGCTCATCCGCACTCTGACCGACGTGACCGGTGCCACCTCGCTGCTGATCTCCCACGACATTCCCCAGTGCATGGCGATCAGCGACCATGTGGTGCTGCTGGCGCCCGGCGGCCGTGTCGTGGCCCAGGGCACGCCGGCCGAACTCATGGCCAGCACCGATCCGGAGGTGCGCCAGTTCGTGCGCGGTGAGCCCGACGGTCCGGTCAAGTTCCACTACCCGGCCCGGTCGGTGGCCGAAGACTTTGGTCCGAGGGCCACGGCATGAAGCTACTGCAGACGATTGGCCAGGTGGTCCTGGCCCAGTTGGCGCGCTGGGGCCACGGGGCGCTGTTCTTTCTCGATCTGCTGCGCGCGACGCCGTCTGCGCTGCGCCGCTTCGGTCTGGTGGTGGGTCAGGTCCACGCCATCGGCAACCGATCCCTGGTGATCATCGTGGCATCCGGCCTGTCCGTGGGCTTCGTACTGGCGCTGCAGATGTATTACGCGCTGACCACCTACGGTGCGGCCGAATCGCTGGGCCTGATCGTCAACCTGGCCCTGGTGCGGGAACTGGGGCCGGTGGTCACCGCCCTGCTGTTTGCCGGGCGCGCCGGCACCTCGCTGACGGCCGAAATCGGCCTGATGAAGGCCGGCGAACAGATCGCGGCGATGGAGCTGATGGCCATCGATCCCAAGGCCCGGGTGCTGGCACCGCGTTTCCTGGGCGGCATCCTGTCGATGCCCTTGCTGGCCGCCCTGTTTTCCACGGTCGGTATTCTGGGCGCCTACGTGGTCGCCGTGCTGCTGATCGGCATCGACGCCGGCAATTTCTGGTCGATCCAGCAGAACGGCGTCGATGTCTGGCGGGACGTGGGCAACGGCGTCGTCAAGAGCGCGGTGTTCGGCGTCATCTGCACTGCCGTGGCGCTCTACCAGGGCTATGAAACCGAAGCCACCCCGGAGGGGGTGGCCTATGCCACCACAAGAACGGTGGTCACCGCCTCGCTGGGCGTGCTGGCGATGGACTTCATCCTGACCGCCCTGATGTTCTCGACCCCTTGATCCGGGAGAACCCATGAACAAGAAAAGCATTGAAATCTTCGTTGGCCTGTTTGTCGTGCTCGGTGCGCTGTCGCTGCTGTTCCTCGCCCTCAAGGCGGCCAACCTGGCCAGCTTCACCAATGGTGGTGACACCTACACGCTGCAGGCGCGCTTCGACAACATCGGCGGGCTCAAGGCCCGCGCGCCGGTGCGCTCCGCGGGCGTCCATGTCGGCCGGGTGACCAGTGTGACCCTGGACCCCCAGACCTACCTGGGCGTGGTGACGCTGGAGGTCAGCAAGGGCGTGTCGTTCCCCAAGGATTCCTCGGCCAAGATCCTTACCTCGGGTCTGCTGGGAGACCAGTACATCGGTATTGAACCCGGTGGAGACGAGAAGAACCTGCAGCCGGGCGACGTGATCACGCAGACCCAGTCGGCGGTGGTCCTGGAGAACCTGATCGGCCAGTTCTTGTTCAACAAGGCCGCCGACGGCGGTGAACAGAAGTCGCAGTGAGTGCAGCACGACTGAGCCCCGGGAGGTCCACATGAGATGCGATGGCCTTGGAGTGCTGCGCTGGGTGGCTTCGCTGCTGCTCGCCGGCGTGCTGGCGGGCTGCGCCAGTGGACCGAACGCGAGTCCGCGCGATCCGCTCGAACCCCTGAACCGGCAGGTGACGGCGTTCAACGATGCGGTGGACGGCGCGGTGCTGAAGCCCGTGGCCACCGTGTACCGCGACGTCACGCCCGATCCGGTACGCACCGGCGTCAACAACTTCTTCGAGAACCTGCGCGACGTCTGGTCGTTCATCAACGCCTCGCTGCAGTTGCGGCCGCGCGAAGCCGCCGAGAACTTCCTCCGCTTCAACGTCAACACCATCTTCGGTGTCGCGGGTCTCTTTGATGTGGCCTCCGAGATGGGCATCGAGCGCACCCGTCTGGACTTCGGGCAGACGCTGGGCCGTTGGGGTGTGCCTTCCGGGCCGTACCTTGTGCTGCCGATCTTCGGTCCTTCGACCGTGCGCGATGCGGCCGGATTCAGCATCGAGTCCGGTGGCGACCTTGTGCAGGGGATTTCCGACATCCCGACCCGCAACTCACTGTATGTCTTGCGAGCGGTGGAAACCAGGGCCAACCTGCTGCGCGCCACCTCGCTGCTGGAGGGCGCGGCGCTGGACAAGTACAGCTTCACCCGGGACCTCTATCTGCAGCGACGTGAAAGCCAGATCGAAGACCTGAAGGACAAGGGCATCGGCCTCAAGGACGGGGCCGACTGACCCACAAACCGATACCTCTGAATTACAGTTCCGACACATTCACCGGGAACCGGTGCCGTACAGTCCCGGTCCCATGCGGACAGAAGAGCCGGCACCGCGCCGGGTCACACCCCGCTTCTGAAAGGACAACACACATGCAACGCCGCCACTGGATATTCAGCCTCATCACCGCCGCCGCTGTGTTCGCGAGCCCGCTTGCCATGGCCGAGGTCGAAGCGCCGGATGCGCTCGTCAAGCGCATTTCCAGCGATGTGCTCGCTTCGGTGAAGGCCGATCCCGCGATCCAGAAGGGTGACATCAGCCGCATCGTGGCTCTGGTCGATACCAAGATCATGCCCAGCGTCAATTTCTCCCGCATGACGTCCATGGCCGTTGGCCGGGCTTGGCGCCAGGCCACGCCCGAACAGCAGAAGCAGTTGCAGGACGAGTTCAAGACTCTGCTGGTTCGGACCTACGCCGGCGCCCTGGGCGAAGTGCGTGATCAGACTCTGAGCTTCAAGCCCATGCGCTCCAAGCCGGAAGACACGGAAGTCGTGGTGCGCACCGAGGTGCGTGGCAAGGGCGAGCCGATACAGCTGGACTACCGCCTTGAGAAGGCGGACGATGGCTGGAAGATCTACGATCTGAACGTCCTCGGTGTGTGGCTGGTGGAAACCTACAAGTCCCAGTTTGCCCAGGAAATCAACACCAAGGGCATCGATGGCCTGATTGCCAACCTGGTACAGCGCAACAAGAGCGCGGCCGGCAAGACCAGCTGAGGCCGGGCGAACGTGTCCGATACCGCCGCCATCCCCCTCCCGGAACAGCTCACCCTTTCCGGTGCCGCCCAGACGCTGCAAAGACTCCGGGAGGCGCTGCTCCGCCAGACCGGTCCAACCGTGGTACTGAACGCCGAGCCCCTGCGGGTGTTCGACACCTCGGCGGTCGCGGTGTTGCTGGAGTTGCGCAACGCGCTGCTGACACAGGGCAAGACCTTGCAGGTCGCCCGCATGCCGCAGCGCTTGCGGGCGCTGGTCACGCTGTACGGCGTGGCGGAACTGCTGCCCGCCTGAGCCCGCCGCCAGCGGCCAAGCGCGCCGCGACATAAAATCGACGGCTCACCCGCGGTCAGCAGATGTCCTGCCAGCGTCCGGTGACCTGGCCCGCTTCCGCAATGCCCGCAGTTTCCTTCCAGAACGTTTCCAAGACATACGCCTCGGCCCGCGGCGAACTGCAGGCGCTCAAGGGTGTGTCCTTCGACATCCACCCCGGCGAATTCTTCGGGTTGCTCGGTCCCAATGGTGCCGGGAAGACCACCCTCATCAGTGTGCTGGCGGGGTTGGTGCGTGCCAGCGGCGGGCGCGTGCTGGTGCAGGGGCATGACGTGCAGTCCGACTATGCGGCGGCGCGGCGGGCGCTTGGCGTGGTGCCGCAGGAACTGGTCTTCGATCCGTTCTTCAACGTCCGTGAGGCGCTCCGGTTCCAGTCGGGCTATTTCGGCATCCGCCACAACGACGACTGGATCGACGAACTGCTGCAGGGGCTGGGGCTGGCCGACAAGTCGGGTGCCAACATGCGCCAGCTGTCGGGCGGCATGAAACGCCGCGTGCTGGTGGCGCAGGCCCTGGTGCACAAACCGCCGGTGATTGTGCTCGACGAGCCCACGGCGGGCGTGGATGTGGAGTTGCGCCAGACGCTATGGCAGTTCATCAGCCAGCTCAACAAAAAGGGCAGCACGGTGCTGCTGACGACCCACTACCTGGAAGAGGCCGAGGCCCTGTGTGGCCGCATCGCCATGCTGCAGCAGGGCAGGGTGGTGGCGCTGGAGAAGACCTCCGACCTCCTGCGCCAGGCCTCGTCCAATGTGCTGCGTTTCAAGACCGACCAGGCGCTGCCGCCCGGGCTGGCGGCCGAGGCCCGTGTCACGGGACGGGTGGTGCAGCTGCCGGCGCACAACGCCAGCGAAGTCGAGCAGTGGCTGGCGCGGGCGCGCGAAGCCGGCGTGGAGGCCGAGGATGTGGAGATCCGCAAGGCGGACCTCGAAGACGTGTTCATCGAGGTGATGGAACGAGCCGCCGGCCAGGCCCAGGAGGCCCACCCATGAACGGCTGGCGGACCCTGTTCTACAAGGAGGTGCTGCGCTTCTGGAAGGTCGGCTTCCAGACGGTGGCGGCGCCGGTCATCACGGCCATCCTGTACATGATGATCTTCGGGCACGTGCTCGAAGGCAGCGCAAAGGTCTACGGCCAGGTGAACTACACCGCCTTCCTGTTGCCGGGCCTGGTGATGATGAGCGTGCTGCAGAACGCGTTTGCCAACAGCAGTTCTTCGCTGATCCAGAGCAAGATCATGGGCAACCTGGTGTTCCTGCTGCTCACGCCGCTGTCGCACCGGGCCTGGTTCGTCGCCTACGTCGGCTCGTCGGTGGTGCGGGGCATGGCCGTGGGTGCAGGCGTGATGGCCGTGACCTGGTGGTACGCGCAGCCCAGTCTGGTGGCGCCGTGGTGGATTCTGGTGTTCGGCTTCATGGGCGCCGCCCTGCTGGGGGCTCTGGGCCTGATTGCCGGGCTCTGGGCGGAAAAGTTCGACCAGATGGCGGCCTTCCAGAACTTCATCATCATGCCCATGACCTTTCTCTCGGGCGTGTTCTATTCCATCCACTCCCTGCCCGACTTCTGGCAGACAGTGAGCCATCTCAATCCGTTCTTCTACATGATCGACGGTTTCCGCTACGGCTTCTTCGGGGTGAGCGATGTCTCGCCCTGGATGAGCCTGGCTCTGGTGGGCGGCGCGCTGCTGATCGTCAGTGCGCTGGCCCTGCACTTGCTGCGCACCGGCTACAAAATCCGTCACTGAACGAGCACTTCCATGACTGCTGAACAGCTGCAACAACTCATCGCCGCCGGCCTGGCCTGCGAACACATCGAGGTCACCGGTGACGGCCGCCACTGGGCCGCCGTGATCGTGTCGCCCGAGTTTGAAGGCAAGCGGCCGATCGCGCGGCATCAGCGCGTCTATGCCACCTTGGGCGAACGCGTCAAGACGGACGAGGTGCACGCCCTGTCCATGAAGACCTTCACCCCCGCCGAATGGGCGGCCCAGAACTGACCGACCCGACACCATGGACAAACTGCGCATCACCGGCGGACGCCCCCTCAACGGCGAGGTCACCATTTCGGGCGCCAAGAACGCGGCCCTGCCCGAGATCTGTGCCGCCTTGCTCACTGCCGATCCAGTGCATCTGAACAACGTGCCGCGCCTGCGCGACGTGGCCACCATGCGCCTGCTGCTCGACAACATGGGTGTGCAGACCGAGACGCACGGCGAGCGAGGCGGCATGAGCTTTGTCGCGCCCGACAGCCTCAACCCCGAAGCACCTTATGAACTGGTCAAGACCATGCGCGCCTCGGTGCTGGTGCTGGGTCCGCTGCTGGCCCGCTTCGGTCGGGCCAAGGTGTCGCTGCCGGGCGGCTGCGCCATCGGCTCGCGCCCGGTGGACCAGCACATCAAGGGCCTGCAGGCCATGGGCGCCGAGATCGTGGTCGAGCACGGCTACATGGTGGCCCAGCTGCCGCAGGGTCGCAGCCGCCTCAAGGGCGCGCGCATCGCCACCGACATGGTGACCGTCACCGGGACCGAAAA
The DNA here is from genome assembly GCF_031020795.1 of Hydrogenophaga pseudoflava. GTDB lineage: Bacteria > Pseudomonadota > Gammaproteobacteria > Burkholderiales > Burkholderiaceae_C > Hydrogenophaga > Hydrogenophaga pseudoflava_A. The sequence goes on along the minus strand of NZ_JAVHJP010000001.1, from coordinate 757,522 downwards.
CTTCCTGATGGCCGCGGCACTGGCCGAGGGTGAGACGGTGCTGGAGAACGCGGCGCAGGAGCCTGAAATTCCCGACCTGGCCGAGATGCTGATCGCCATGGGCGCGAAGATCGAAGGCCATGGCACCAGCCGCATCCACATCCAGGGCGTGGACCGGCTGCACGGCTGCACCCACCAGGTGGTGGCCGACCGCATCGAGGCCGGCACCTTCCTGTGCGCGGTGGCCGCGACCGGCGGCGACGTGGTGCTGCGCCACGGCCGTGCCGACCACCTCGACGCGGTGATCGACAAGCTGCGCGATGCCGGAGCGCAGATCGAGGCCGGTGATGGCTTCATCCGCGTGCGTGCCTCGGGCCGGCTGAAGGCGCAGAGTTTTCGCACCACCGAGTACCCGGGCTTCCCGACCGACATGCAGGCGCAGTTCATGGCGCTCAACTGCATCGCCACGGGCACCAGCAAGGTGACCGAAACCATCTTCGAAAACCGGTTCATGCACGTCAACGAACTGGTCCGCTTAGGTGCGAAGATCCAGACCGACGGCAAAGTGGCCGTCATCGAGGGCATCGACCGCCTGCAGGGCGCCACCGTCATGGCCACCGACCTGCGGGCGTCGGCCAGCCTGGTGATCGCCGGCCTGGTGGCCGAAGGCGAGACCATCGTCGACCGCATCTACCACCTGGACCGGGGCTACGACCAGATGGAAGCCAAGCTGCGCGGCATCGGCGCCGACATCGAGCGCATCAAATGATCACACTTGCTCTCTCCAAAGGCCGCATCTTCGACGAGACCCTACCGCTGCTCGCGGCCGCGGGTATCGAGGTGCTGGAAGACCCGGACACTTCGCGCAAGCTGATCCTGCCGACCAACAAGGCCGATGTGCGCGTGGTGCTGGTGCGTGCGACCGATGTGCCGACCTATGTGGAACACGGCGGCGCCGATCTGGGCGTGACCGGCAAAGACACGCTCATCGAGCACGGAGGCCAGGGTCTGTACCAGCCGCTGGACCTGCAGATCGCCAAGTGCCGCATGAGCGTGGCCGTGCCCGCCGATTTCGACTACGCCTCGGCAGTGCGCCAAGGTTCGCGCCTGAAGGTGGCCACCAAGTACACGACGATTGCCCGTGAATTCTTCGCCAGCAAGGGCGTGCACGTGGACCTGATCAAGCTCTACGGAAGCATGGAGCTGGCCCCCCTGACCGGCCTGGCCGACGCCATCGTCGACCTCGTGTCCACCGGCAAGACGCTCAAGGCCAACAACCTGGTCGAGGTCGAGCAGATTATGGACATCAGCTCGCGGCTGGTGGTCAACCAGGCGGCCCTCAAGCTCAAGCAGGCCGCCATCCGCCCCATCCTCGACGCCTTCTCGCAAGCCATTCCCAAACAGTCCGTCCCATCATGAGCCTGTCCGCCCAGCCCGTCCGACTGAATACCACCGCGCCCGACTTCGAGGCGCAGTTCGCAGCGCGGCTGCACTGGTCGGCGGACACGGACCATGCGATCGAGCAGCGGGTGGCGGACATCCTGCACGATGTGAAGCAACGCGGTGATGCCGCGGTGCTGGAATACACCGCGCGTTTCGACGGCCTGCAGGCGGCCTCGATGGCCGAGCTCGAGCTGACGCAGGCCGACTTCAAGGCGGCTTTCGACGGCCTGCCCGTTGCCCAGCGCGAGGCGTTGCAGAACGCGGCGCGCCGCGTGCGCAGCTACCACGAGGCGCAGAAGAAAGCCTCGGGCGAGAGCTGGACCTACCGCGACGAAGACGGCACGCTGCTGGGCCAGAAGGTCACGCCGCTGGACCGTGTGGGCATCTACGTGCCCGGCGGCAAGGCGGCCTACCCGTCGAGCCTGATCATGAATGCGGTGCCGGCACATGTGGCCGGTGTGGGCGAAATCATCATGGTGGTGCCGACCCCGGTGCGCGGCAGCGTGGCCACCGGCGGCACGGGCGCGGCCACAGCCGGGCGCGGCGAGCGCAACGAACTGGTGCTGGCCGCTGCCTACGTGGCCGGCGTCACGCGGGCCTTCACCATCGGCGGCGCCCAGGCGGTGGCCGCGCTCGCCTATGGCACCACCACCGTGCCCAAGGTGGACAAGATCACCGGCCCCGGCAACGCCTACGTGGCCAGCGCCAAGCGCCGCGTCTTCGGCACCGTGGGCATCGACATGATCGCCGGCCCGAGCGAGATCCTGGTGCTGGCCGACGGCAGCACGCCGGCCGAGTGGGTGGCCATGGACCTGTTTTCCCAGGCCGAACACGATGAGCTGGCGCAGAGCATCCTGCTGTGCCCGGATGCCGCCTACCTCGATGCGGTGCAGAGTGAGATTGACCGCCTGCTGCCGACCATGCCGCGCGCGGCCATCATTGCCAAGAGCCTGAACGACCGTGGCGCGCTGATCCTCACGCGCGACATGGAGGAGGCCTGCGCCATCAGCAACCGCATCGCACCCGAACACCTGGAGGTGTCCAGCAACGATCCGCACCGCTGGGAACCGCTGCTCAAGCACGCCGGCGCCATCTTCCTCGGCGCCTACACCAGCGAAAGCCTGGGCGACTACTGCGCCGGCCCCAACCACGTGCTGCCCACCAGCGGCACGGCCCGTTTCTCGTCGCCGCTGGGTGTGTACGACTTCCAGAAGCGCAGCAGCCTGATCGAGGTCAGCCAGGCCGGCGCGCAAGCGCTGGGCACCATCGCCGCCGAACTGGCCTATGGCGAAGGTCTGCAGGCCCATGCACGGGCCGCTGAACTTCGCCTGTCCACGGTACCACTCATGCGGGGCGCGAAGTGAACGCGATGAATACCCCCAACCCCCTGCGGAACATCCGGCAGGACATCCAGTCCATGCACGCTTACGCCATCCAGGATTCGGCGGGCATGGTCAAGCTCGACGCGATGGAAAACCCGTTCGCGCTGCCGCCCGAGTTGCAGAAGGCCCTGGGAGAACGTCTGGGCACGGTGGCAATCAACCGCTACCCCGGCGCACGCATCGAAGACCTCAAGCGGGCGCTGGCGCGTTACGTCGATCTGCCCGATGGCTGTGCGCTGATGCTGGGCAACGGCTCGGACGAGCTGATTTCGCTGCTGGCCATGGGCTGCGATGTATCCGGCGCATCCATCCTCGCGCCGCAGCCCGGCTTCGTCATGTACGCGATGAGCGCCCAGCTGCAGGGCCTGACCTTCCACGGTGTGCCGCTCACCGCCGACTTCGAGCTCGACGAGGCCGCGATGCTGGCCGCACTGCGCGAGCACCGGCCGACCATCACCTATCTCGCTTACCCCAACAACCCCACGGCCAATCTGTGGGACGCCGCTGTGATTCGCCGCCTGATCGCCGAGGCGGCCGCCTTTGGAGGTCTGGTGGTGATGGACGAGGCCTACCAGCCGTTCTCCAGCCGCAGCTGGCTGGAGGAGATTCGCGCGGAGCCGACGGCCAACGCCCATGTGCTGCTCATGCGCACGCTCTCTAAGTTCGGTCTGGCGGGGGTGCGCCTGGGCTACATGGTCGGCCTGCAGGCCCTGGTGCACGAGATCGACAAGCTGCGGCCACCCTACAACGTGAGCGCGCTCAACGCGGAGAGTGCGCTGTTCGCCCTGGAGCACGCCGACGTGTTCGACCAGCAGGCGGCCACCATCCGCGCCGAGCGCGAGCGCCTCATCGCCGCGCTGGCGGACATGCCGGGTGTGCGCCCGTTCCCCAGCCAGGCCAACATGGTGCTGGTGCGGGTGCCCGATGCGCAGAAAGCCTTCGACGGCCTGAAGGCGCGCAGTGTGCTGGTCAAGAATGTTTCTAAAATGCACCCATTGCTCGGCAACTGCCTGCGCCTGACGGTCGGCACCCCCGACGAGAACACGCAGATGATCGCGGCCCTGCAATCCAGCCTATGACCACCCCTTCTTCCGCCCCGGCCCGCGTGGCCGACGTCCAGCGCAACACGTCCGAGACGCAGATCCGCGTGCACGTCAACCTCGACGGTTCGGGCAAGGCCGCGCTGTCCACGGGCATCGGTTTTTTCGACCACATGCTCGACCAGATCGCTCGCCACGGGCTGATCGACCTGGAGATCGAAGCCAAGGGCGACCTGCACATCGACGGTCACCACACGGTGGAAGACGTGGGCATCACCCTGGGCCAGGCCTTCGCCAAAGCCGTGGGCGACAAGAAGGGCATCCGCCGCTACGGTCACGCCTACGTGCCGCTGGACGAAGCGCTCTCGCGCGTGGTGATCGACTTCTCCGGCCGCCCTGGCCTGCACATGCGCGTGCCTTTCAAGGCCGGCATGGTCGGGGCCTTCGATACGCAGCTGGCCTTCGAGTTCTTCCAGGGCTTTGTCAACCATGCGGGTGTGACGCTGCACATCGACAACCTGCACGGCGAGAATGCCCACCACCAGGCCGAGACCGTGTTCAAGGCTTTTGCCCGCGCCCTGCGCATGGCACTGGAGCGCGACGAGCGCCTGGGCGATGTGATTCCCTCGACCAAAGGTTCACTCTGAGTTTTTCCTCTTCAGGGTCCTGATGAAATCCAAGACAGTCGCCGTGGTGGACTACGGCAGTGGCAACCTGCGTTCCGTGTCGCAGGCCGTGATGCACGCCGCCATCGGTTCCGGGGTCGACGTGGTCGTCACCTCCGATGCACAGGCCGTGTTCGACGCCGACCGTGTGGTGCTGCCCGGGCAAGGCCACATGGCCGACTGCATGAATGAACTGGCCTCCTCAGGCCTGAAGGAAGCCGTGTTGCATGCGGCGGCCCACAAACCCCTGTTCGGGGTCTGCGTCGGCATGCAGATGCTGCTGGAGCGCAGCGAGGAAGGCCCGACCGACGGCCTGGGCCTGATGCCGGGCGAGGTCGTCCGCTTCCAGCTGCAGAACCGGCTGCAGGAGGATGGCAGCCGCTTCAAGGTGCCCCAGATGGGCTGGAACCAGGTGTTCCACCGCCTGGGGGGGCGCCCGGAGCATCCGATGTGGTCCGGCATCGCCGACGGTGCCTACTTCTACTTCGTGCACAGCTACTACGCCCGCCCTGCCGATCCGGCGCATGTCGTGGGCGAGACGGACTTTGGCGGCCGCTTTGCGTCGGCGATCGCGCGCGATAACATTTTTGCGACCCAGTTTCACCCGGAAAAAAGCGCCGACCAGGGCCTGGCGCTGTACCGGAACTTCCTGTCCTGGAAACCCTGAGTGCCCTCACTTCTTCAACCATCATGCTGCTGATTCCCGCCATTGACATGAAAGACGGCCAGTGCGTTCGCCTCAAGCAGGGGGACATGGACCAGACCACGGTGTTCGGTGAGGATCCGGCGGCCATGGCTCGCCGCTGGGTCGACAAGGGTGCGCGGCGCGTCCACCTGGTCGACCTCAATGGCGCCTTCGCCGGCAAGCCCAAGAACGAACAGGCCATCCGGGCCGTGCTCAAGGAAGTCGGCTCCGAGGTCGACGTGCAGCTCGGTGGCGGTATCCGCGACCTTGACACCATCGAGCGTTACCTCGACGCTGGCCTGCGCTACGTGATCATTGGCACCGCTGCGGTCAAGAACCCTGGCTTTCTGCAGGACGCCTGTACCGCGTTTGGCGGCCACATCATCGTCGGCCTCGACGCCAAAGACGGCAAGGTGGCGACCGACGGCTGGAGCAAGCTCACCGGCCACGAAGTCGTGGACTTGGGCAAGAAGTTCGAGGACTACGGCGTCGAATCGATCATCTACACCGACATCGGCCGGGACGGCATGCTCAGCGGCATCAACATCGAAGCTACGGTGAAGCTGGCGCAATCACTGTCGATTCCTGTCATCGCCTCGGGTGGCCTGTCGAATCTGGAAGACATCCGCAAGCTGTGCGCGGTGGAAGACGAAGGCGTCGAGGGTGTGATCTGCGGCCGCTCCATCTACAGCGGTGACCTGGATTTCGAGGCCGCGCAGGCGCTGGCCGACGAATTGAATGGCTGAAGCCTGATGCTCGCCAAACGCATCATCCCCTGCCTGGACGTGACCGGTGGCCGTGTGGTCAAGGGCGTCAACTTCGTCGAACTGCGCGATGCCGGTGATCCAGTGGAGATCGCTGCCCGCTACAACGATCAGGGTGCCGACGAGCTGACCTTCCTCGACATCACTGCGACAAGCGACGGCCGCGACCTGATCCTGCACATCATCGAGGCGGTCGCCTCGCAGGTATTCATTCCCCTGACGGTCGGCGGTGGCGTGCGCACGGTGGAAGACGTGCGCAGACTGCTCAATGCCGGCGCCGACAAGACCAGCTTCAACTCAGCAGCGATCGCAAACCCTCAGGTGATCCGCGATGCGTCCGACAAGTACGGTGCGCAGTGCATCGTGGTGGCGATCGACGCCAAGCGCCGCCATGGTGATGACCTCGCCGAGCGTGGTGCGGGCTGGGACGTCTACAGCCACGGTGGCCGCAAGAACACCGGGCTGGATGCAGTGGCATGGGCACGCCAGATGGCGGACCATGGGGCGGGTGAAATCCTGCTCACCAGCATGGACCGCGACGGCACCAAGAGCGGCTTCGACCTTGAACTGACGCGCGCGGTGGCCGATGCGGTCGGGGTGCCGGTCATCGCCTCCGGCGGTGTGGGCAATTTGGACCACCTCGCCGACGGTGTGCAGCAGGGTGGGGCGGACGCGGTGCTGGCCGCCAGCATCTTCCACTACGGCGAATACACCGTGGCGCAGGCCAAGCAGCGCATGGCCGAACGCGGCATTCCGGTGAGGCTGTGATGGACTGGCTGGACGCCATCAAGTGGGACGCGCAAGGGCTGGTGCCCGTGATCGCGCAGGAAGCGGCCACCGGCGACGTGCTGATGTTCGCCTGGATGAACCGAGAGGCGCTGCAGAAGACCGCCGAGCTCGGTCGCGCGGTGTACTTCAGCCGCTCGCGCAACAAGCTCTGGTTCAAGGGCGAAGAGTCGGGCCATGTGCAGACGGTGCACGACATCCGGCTGGACTGCGACAACGACGTGGTGCTGCTCAAGGTGACGCAACTGGGGCATGAGCCGGGCATCGCATGCCACACCGGCCGCCACAGCTGCTTTTTCCAGAGCCACCAGAATGGGCAGTGGGTGCCGGTCGATCCGGTGCTCAAGGACCCTGAATCGATTTACAAGTGAGTGCCATGTCCGACACCGATTCGCTCGCGCGCCTGGCCGCGGTCATCGAAAGCCGCAAGCCTGCCCATGGCGGCGACCCCGAGAAGAGTTATGTCGCTCGCCTGCTCCACAAGGGGCCGGACGCCTTTCTCAAGAAGATCGGTGAGGAAGCCACTGAGGCTGTGATGGCGGCCAAAGACTGTGACCATGGTGGCGACGTGCAGAAGCTCGTGAACGAAGTGGCCGATCTCTGGTTTCACAGCATGATTGCTCTGGCCCACTACGGCAAGGCGCCCGCCGACGTGGTGGCCGAGCTGGCGCGCCGCGAGGGCCTGAGCGGCCTCGAAGAAAAGGCCCTGCGCAAGGCGGTGGAGCGAGAGGCGGAACCCAAATCCTGAAAGGAGCCGGCATGAGCGACATCATCGACGTGAAGGCGGTGGACAGCGAGAAGGCGGAGTCCCTCAAGACGGTGGGCTGGATCAGCTACCTGCTGCACCTCATCGTCGCGGTCGCGGCGGTGCTGCCGGGCGCGCAAGTCGGGGTCGGCATCCTGCTCGTGGCATTGATCATTGACCTGGTGAAAAAAGGCGACGCGGAGGGCACCTGGCAGGCCAGCCACTTCTCCTGGCGCATCCGCAGCGTGATCTGGGCCGGCATTCTGTATGTCGTCACATCGCCGCTGTGGTTTCTGCTGCTGATCCCGGGCATGATTGCCTGGGCCATCATCTCCATCTGGTTCCTCTATCGCATTGTCCGGGGCATGGTGCGCATGAACGCCAGCCAGGCGATGCCCTCCTGACGCCGCGGCACCAACCCATGAGCCAACAAGACCCCCACTGCATCTTCTGCAAGATCGTTGCCGGACAGATTCCATCCCGCAAGGTCTACGAGGACGAGGAGTTGTACGCGTTCCACGACATCCATCCCTGGGCCCCGGTGCATTTTTTGGTGATCCCCAAGCACCACATCGCCTCAATGGCGCAGCTGGCTCCCTCCGACGAGGCCTGGATGGGGCGCCTGATGGTGCTGGCACCGAAGCTGGCTTTGGAGCAGGGCTGCAATCCGTATCCCGCCGGCGGGTTTCGCATGGTGTGCAACACGGGGTTGGAAGGCGGTCAGGAGGTGCAACACCTGCACTGGCATGTGATGGGCGGACCCCGCCCATGGGCCCGCGGCTGAACCAAACCCGGGGTCGTAGAATCCCAGCATTGGCGCCGCTCGCGCTTTCACACAACGTTTCTGGAGATATTCATGGGTTCATTCTCGATTTGGCACTGGCTGATCGTGCTGCTGATCGTGGTGATGGTTTTCGGCACCAAGAAGCTGAAGAACATCGGTTCCGATCTTGGTGGCGCTGTCAAGGGATTCAAGGACGGCATGAAGGACGGTGGACAGTCTGCCGATGCAACACCGCCCGCCCAAGTGGGGCAGGACGCCCGGAGCGACAAGACCACCATCGACGTCGAGGCCAAGCACAAGAGCTGAGGCCCGATGGCGCACGTTTCCGTTGCGCCACATCTGATGTTTTGCGTTTCACCGGTCCATGATTGATCTCGGTATCTCCAAGCTTGCGCTGATCGGTGCGGTGGCCCTTATTGTCATTGGCCCCGAGAAGCTCCCGCGTGTGGCACGCACGGTCGGTACCTTGCTGGGCAAGGCCCAGCGTTACGTGGCCGACGTGAAGGCGGAGGTCAGTCGCTCCATGGAGCTCGAAGAGCTCAAGAAAATGAAAGAGTCGGTGGAGACTGCGGCGCGCGACGTGGAGTCGTCGGTGGTCTCTGGCGCGAGCGATTTCGAGAAATCGTGGTCCGAAGCCACCTCCGGCCTGGACGGATCGGCATTTTCCTCAGACACCTCGGAAGCGCTCTCCCGACTCGGCACCGAGAGCTTTCCTTCCTATAAACACCCCCGGAAGAACTGGCGCATCAAGCAGAAAGCCATGCCTCAGTGGTACAAGGCCCGTATGGGCGTGCGCACGCGTGCACAGTCCGGTGCGGCCCGCGTGGCCCGTTTCCGCCCGCGTCCTTCCTCTGCCTCCCGCTGATGTCCGATCCTGACAAATCCACCGACGAGCTCGCCGGTTCCGAGCAGCCGTTTGTCCAGCACCTCATGGAGCTGCGCGACCGGCTGCTTTACGGCATCGCCGGTCTGGGGGTCTGCATGGCGCTGCTGGCGATCTGGCCAGGGCCCAGCGGTCTGATCGATCTGATCGCCGTGCCCATCCGTGCGCACATGCCGCCCGACGCCAAACTGATCGCCGTGGGCGTGTTTTCCCCATTCTTTGTGCCGCTCAAGGTGCTGGCCATGGGCGCCCTGCTGCTTTCTCTGCCCTGGTGGATGTACCAGATATGGGCATTCGTCGCGCCGGGGCTCTACAGCCACGAGAAGCGCTTTGCGGTGCCGCTGATCATCCTGGGCAGCCTGCTGGCGTACGTGGGCATTGCCTTCGTCCAGTTCTTCGTGCTGGACAAGATGTTTGGCTTCATCCAGCAGTTCACTCCCCAAAGTGTGGCGGCTACCCCTGACATCGCCTCGTATGTGGAGGCGATCCTGTCGCTGTATCTTGCCTTCGGCCTAGCGTTTCAGGTGCCGATTGTGGTCGTCCTCCTCGTGAAGATGAACATGGTCAGCGTCAAGCAGCTCAAGGACTTCCGGGGATATTTCATCGTGGTGGCGTTTGTGGTCGCGGCGGTGGTGACTCCCCCTGACGTCATTTCTCAACTCGCACTGGCGGTGCCCATGTGCCTGCTCTATGAGCTGGGGATCTGGGGATCGCAGTGGTTCGTGCGCAATACCGGGGCGCCGGATGATTCCGTGAAGGACGGCGCAGCGTCCTGATCAGCGGTTGGACTGGGTGCGTGGCATATTGCGCTTGCCCGGCGTGATCTGGATTCGTTTTTTCCCATCCTTTCTCGCGATTTCCAGACTGGATGGAACGCCCGGTGTGAGGGCCGCCACGGCTGACAGCAGCTGGGACACGTTGCTGACCGGCTTGTCTCCCACCTGGGTCACCACATCACCGGGGCGTACGCCGGCCTGGGCGGCAGGCCCGTTCTGCAAGACGCCGGTGATGATGACCCCCGTGCCGGAGGAAATCGAGAAGCTTTCGGCCAGTTCAGGGGTGAGATCCTGCGGTTCGACGCCGATCCAGCCCCGGATGACCTTTCCGTCGCGCACGATGGCGTCCAGCACGCTGCGCGCTGTGGAAGTGGGGATGGCGAAGCCGATGCCCATTGATCCACCGGAGCGGGAATAGATCGCTGTGTTGATGCCCATCAGGTGCCCCTGGATGTCCACCAGGGCGCCGCCCGAGTTGCCCGGGTTGATGGCGGCGTCGGTCTGGATGAAGTTCTCGAAGGTGTTGATGCCCAGTTGGGTGCGCCCAAGGGCGCTGACGATGCCGCTGGTCACGGTCTGACCGACGCCGAACGGGTTGCCGATGGCGAGCACCTGATCGCCGATCGACAGCGCGTCCGAGTTACCCAAGGTGATCACCGGCAATCCGCCCAGACCGATCTTCAGGATGGCCAGATCGGTTTCCGGGTCGGTGCCGATGACCTGGGCGGTGCTTCTGCGGCCATCGTTGAGCACGACTTCGATCTGGTCGGCTTCTTCGATCACATGGTTGTTGGTCAGGATGTAGCCCGCTTCGCTCACGATCACGCCCGAGCCCAGGCCGGCCTGTGGCTGTCCCTGCCCCTGCTCGCCGAAAAAGAACCGGAACCAGGGATCGGCCATCTGGGCCTGATCGGGCGCCTTGCTGGTGTTGATGCTCACCACCGCAGGAGACGCCCGTTTGGCCGCCTCACGGAAGCTGTTGGCCGCGGGCTCGGCAGAGGCGGCACCGGACTCGATCACCGGCACCACCGAGGGCAGCCCATTGCGGCGGTCCAGCCAGTGGGGCTTGAGCGTGCCCACGACAAACAGCACGGCCACCGCAACGGTGACGGTTTGGGCAAAAAGAAGCCAGATGCGTTTCATGATGAACAAGTGCAAAAGGGGCAGGAGCTCTGGAGCGGGTCGAGAAGTCCCTAGTGGCATTGTCCCGCATATGACCGCGCGTCCCGGCAGTTCAAGCCGATTGATGCAGGTCAAAGTGGCCCGGAAGGCTTGGGGATGCAATGTCGGCCTGTCGTTACAAAGGACTGGAGCACACAATGAAAGCCATTGCCGATCTTTTTTCCACCGACTATGGCCTGTTCAGCGTTGCGGGCATCGCTTTCATGATCGGCATGGCAATCTGGTTTTACCGGTTCTTCAACCGCAAGATGGCCGAGTCCGAACGGGCTGAACGCGCGCGCGGTTGAAGCGATGACGTGGGGGCGTTGCCCCCTGAGGGGGCGGTGACAGAATAGAGCGCTGGCGTCGGGATGTCCCCGGCCACCGGTTCTTGCACCACTGCTTTCATGCCACCCGAAACGTCCTCCGAACAAGGCGTCCTGCGCGACGAATTGGTAGCCGCCTGCGACCGTCTTCTGCAGCCTTCTCTTTTCAAGGACTACGGACCCAACGGGCTGCAGGTGGAAGGGCGCGCGCGGGTGTGCAAGCTGGTCAGCGGGGTGACCGTCAGTCTGGCGTTCATTGAAGCGGCGATCGACGCCGGTGCAGATGCCCTGTTGGTGCATCATGGGCTGTTCTGGCGCGGCCAGGACGGACGGGTGACGGGCTGGATGAAGCAGCGCCTGACGCGCCTGCTGTCGCACGACATCAACCTGCTGGCGTACCACCTGCCGCTGGATGCGCACGCCGAACTGGGCAACAACGCACAGCTTGCGCGCCGCATCGGGGTCCGGCTGCTGGATGCCGGGGAGGGGCGTTTTGGCGATCAGTCGCTGGGCTTCATGGGAGTGCGCGCGTCTTCATCGGCCGCAGAACTGGCGAGCGCCATCGAGGCGTCTCTGGGGCGCACGGCGTTGCTGGTGGGCGACCCTGGGCGCAAGGTGGAGCGTGTGGCGATCTGCACCGGAGGGGCCCAAGGTTACTTCGAGGCAGCCATTGCCGCCGGTGCAGACGTGTTTATCACGGGCGAGATTTCGGAGCCCCAGACCCACTACGCGCGGGAAGCCGGCGTGGCCTACATTGCCTGCGGTCACCACGCGTCGGAGCGCTACGGCGCACCGGCCGTGGCCGAGCACGTGGCCGGGTTGCTGGGCATCGAGCACCAGTTCATCGACATTCCCAACCCGGCGTGAAGCCATGGATTCGTCCGCAGTGAAAAATACTCCTCTCAGTCGTCCGCTGGTCGTCACCATGGGGGACCCTGCAGGGATCGGGCCAGAGATCGTGGTTCGTGCCCTGCTTGAGCGGCCGGATCTGCGGGAACAGGTGGTGGTGGCGGGTGATGTCGCCACGCTGCGGCGCGCGGTCGAGGTGGTTCAGCCGCTGTCCGTGCCTGGGCGGCTGGAAGTGGTGGAGATTGATGGACCGGAGCAATGGGCGCAGGCTTCCCGCCGAGGGTTCGGGTTGGTACAAACCTGCGTACCTTTTGCCCTGGTGCCATGGGGCCGGATCAGCGCCCAGGCCGGTCGTGCCGCCGCCGACAGCATCGCCGCCGCGGCCCGGTGGGTGCTGGACGGCAGGGCGAGGGCCATGGTCACGGCGCCGGTGCACAAGGAATCACTTGCGGCCGCGGGCTTGCCACATCCCGGGCACACGGAATTCCTGCAAACGCTGGCCGCCGAACATGAGGGGGTGCCGGTGAGCCGGATGCCGGTGCGGATGATGCTCAGCGCGCCTGGGTTGGCCACTGTGTTGGTGAGCATCCATGTCTCCTTGCGCCAGGCGCTCGAGGCGGTCACGCTCGAGCGCGTGCTGGACACCATACGGATCACAGCGTCGCACTACAGCCGCTGCGGCATGCCCGGCGCCCGCATTGCGGTGGCAGGACTCAATCCTCATGCGGGGGAGGGAGGGCTGTTCGGCCAGGAAGAAATCGACATACTGCGGCCGGCTGTGGAGCGCGCGCAAGCCGAGGGCCTGAACGTCAGTGGTCCCCATGCGCCCGACACGGTGTTCATGAGGGCTCGTCAAGGGGAATTCGATGTGGTGGTGGCCATGTACCACGACCAGGGACTGATTCCGGTCAAGCTGCTCGGCCTTGAGCATGGCGTCAATACCACGCTGGGCTTGCCCATGGTCCGCACCAGCCCTGACCACGGCACCGCCTTCGATCTGGCGGGGACCGGCCGGGCCAGCGCCGCAAGCCTGCTCGCAGCGGTGGATGCGGCCATCGAGATGAGTCGTCGCTGAGCCGGTCCGAACGGCTGCAGACGCCTCTTGGGTCGGGCGTCGACAACCCCTTCCACCCATAAGGCCCTACTTTCGAAGGCTGTCCCGGATTTCGCGCAGCAGGACCACTTCTTCCGGTGTCGGAGCCGGCGCCGCGGGCGGGGCCTCTTTGCGCAGACGGTTCATCTGCTTGACCATCATGAAAATGATGAACGCCAGAATAACGAAGTTCAGGGCAATGGTGATGAAGTTGCCATAGGCCAGCACCGCACCTGCCTTCTTGGCCTCTGCCAGTGGAAGGCCGGCCGTTTGCCCTGCGAGGGCAATGTAGTAATTCGAAAAGTCCAGTCCTCCGAAGATCTTGCTGACGACCGGCATGATCAAGTCGCCCACGACCGAGTCCACGATTTTTCCGAAGGCGCCACCGATGATCACGCCAACAGCCAGATCCATCACGTTGCCTTTGAGGGCGAATTCCTTGAATTCCTGCAGCATGGCCATTCGATGGGCTCCTTCAATGTTGTTTGACAAAGCAAAGGCTTTTCGGACCCTGCGAAATGATTCTCGCACGGAACACATTTGTATTACCCCTTCCTGACGTGTCTACCCGGGTTCGTTGCTGCTGGGCTGTGCGTTTTTTCATGCACGTGTAGGTCAAAAATCCGCTTGTAACGCTCCGGTACAATGCAGGGTTGACCCTAGTGGGCCCCGTCTTGAACTTCCTTGAAAGATCCCCATGAGTGAAGCAACCGTCGCTGCGTCTGTGGACAACAGCCGCCGTACCTGGCTGATCACCTCCGCCGCCATGGGTGGCGTGGGAGCAGCCGCAGTCGCCGTCCCCTTTGTCAGCAGTTTCCAGCCCTCCGAGCGCGCCAAGGCCGCTGGCGCTGCCGTCGAGGTGGACATCTCCACCTTGCAGCCTGGTGAGAAGCGTGTGGTGGAATGGCGCGGCAAACCTGTGTGGATCATGCGCCGCAGCCCGGAACAGCTGGCTGCCCTCGAGAAGGTCGAGCCCCAGCTGGCCGACCCGACCTCGGAGCGCAAGGCCTATCCCACGCCCGAATACGCCAAGAACCGCCATCGCTCCATCAAGCCGGAGGTCTTTGTCGGTGTGGGCATCTGTACCCATCTGGGCTGTTCGCCTGGCGACAAGTTCACACCCGGTCCCCAGCCCTCGCTGCCGGATGACTGGGTAGGTGGATTCCTCTGCGCCTGCCACGGCTCGACCTTCGACCTTGCAGGCCGTGTGTTTAAAAACAAGCCGGCGCCGGACAACCTTGAGGTGCCTCCGCACTACTACACGTCCGACACCACGCTGCTGATCGGCGAAGAGAAAAAAGCCTGACCTGCAACTGCGCAGGCTACACGACCCCACAGAGGCACTCCATGGCTGAATTCAAAGAAATTTCCCCCGACGCGCCCGTTGTCCAGAAGGTCACGAACTGGTTCGAAAACCGGATTCCGTCCGCCTTCTACATCTACAAGCGCGACATGGCCGAGTACTACGCGCCGAAGAACTTCAACTGGTGGTACATCTTCGGCTCGCTCGCCATGCTCGTTCTGGTGATCCAGATCGTGACCGGCATTTTCCTGGTCATGCATTACAAGCCCGATGCCAACCTCAACGCAGCGGGTGTGCCGGTGGCGTTCGCTTCCGTCGAGTACATCATGCGCGACGTGCCCTGGGGCTGGCTGATCCGTTACATGCACTCCACCGGCGCCTCCGCCTTTTTTGTGGTCGTGTACCTGCACATGTTCCGAGGCCTGATCTACGGTTCATACCGCAAGCCGCGTGAACTGGTGTGGTTGTTCGGTTGCGGCATCTTCCTCGTACTGATGGCCGAGGCGTTCATGGGTTATCTGCTGCCCTGGGGCCAGATGTCCTACTGGGGTGCACAGGTGATCGTGAACCTGTTCTCTGCCATTCCGTTTGTTGGACCTGACCTGGCTCTGCTGATCCGTGGCGACTACGTGGTCGGTGACGCCACCCTCAACCGTTTCTTCAGCTTCCACGTGATCGCCGTGCCCCTGGTTCTGCTCGGCCTGGTGGTCGCCCACCTGATGGCGCTGCACGACGTGGGCTCCAACAACCCCGACGGCGTGGAAATCAAGGCAGGCCCCAAGGGCAACCGCTGGTCCGTGTCGGCTCCGGCAGACGGCGTTCCGTTTCACCCGTACTACACGGTGCACGACATCTTCGGCGTGTCCATGTTCCTGATGGTTTTCTCGGCCATCGTGTTCTTCGCACCGGAATTCGGCGGCTATTTCCTGGAGTTCAACAACTTCATTCCAGCCGACCCGCTGGTCACGCCGCTGCACATCGCACCTGTCTGGTATTTCACGCCCTTCTACTCGATGCTGCGAGCCATCACCAGTGAGATGATGTATGCGCTGATCGCCTGCGTGCTGGCAGCGGCCCTGTATGCGGTGCTCAAGTCCAAGCTGGCTGCGCTGTTCAAGGTGGTGGTGTTGGGTGCTGCGGCGGTCACCGTGGTGCTGATGCTGGCCATCGATGCCAAGTTCTGGGGCGTGGTCACCATGGGTGGTGCCGTGATCATCCTGTTCTTCCTGCCCTGGCTGGACAACAGCCCGGTGAAGTCGATCCGCTACCGCCCGAGCTGGAACAAGTGGCTCTACACCGTGTTCGTGATCAACTTCCTCATTCTGGGTTATCTGGGTGTGCAGCCTCCGTCGCCTGTGGGTGAGCGCGTTTCTCAGGTCGGTACGCTTTTCTATT
Organism: Hydrogenophaga pseudoflava; assembly: GCF_031020795.1. Classification (GTDB taxonomy): domain Bacteria; phylum Pseudomonadota; class Gammaproteobacteria; order Burkholderiales; family Burkholderiaceae_C; genus Hydrogenophaga; species Hydrogenophaga pseudoflava_A. The sequence continues at coordinate 741,463 of NZ_JAVHJP010000001.1, read as the reverse complement.
TCGGCTTCTTCCTGCTGATGCCATGGTGGAGCCGCCTGGGCGAGTTCAAGCCAGTGCCCAGCCGCGTCACCTTCAAGCCCCACTGAGTGAGATCCGGAGAATCACCAACATGAAAAAGATGTTTCTGGGCCTGATGCTGGCCTTCGGTCTGAGTGGGGCCGTGATGGCCGCCGGTTCGAGTTTCCCCTTGGACAAGGCGCCACAGCGCACCAACGACATGGCGGCGCTGCAAAACGGGGCCAAACTGTTCGTCAACTACTGCCTGAGCTGCCATTCGGCCTCGTTCATGCGCTACAACCGTCTGCGTGATATCGGCCTGACCGACAAGCAGATTGCCGAGAACCTGACCTTCACGACCGACAAGATCGGTGACACGATGAAGTCGGCCATCGACCCCAAGCAGGCCAAGGCGTGGTTTGGCGCCAATCCGCCCGACCTGACCCTCGTGGCTCGTTCGCGCTCGGGTAGCGCCGGTTCGGGTGCCGACTACATCTATACCCTTCTGCGCAGCTACTATCGCGATGAGACCAAGCCCACGGGCTGGAACAACCTGGTGTTCCCCAATATCGGCATGCCCCATCCTTTGTGGGAACTGCAGGGTGAACGCAAACCGGTGTTCGAGAAGCACGAGAGCCATGGGCAGGAAGTCCATCTGTTCAAGAGCTGGGAGCCCGGGAAGGCCGGCACCATGTCGCAAGAACAGTACGATCAGAACGTCGGAGATCTGGTGGCCTACCTTCAGTGGATGGCTGAGCCGGCACAGAACAGCCGGGTGCGCATTGGCGTCTGGGTGCTTCTGTTCCTTGCTGCCTTTACCATCGTCGCCTGGCGACTGAATGCTGCGTTCTGGAAAGACGTCAAGTAAATCAAGCTTGTGGGGCCCCGCTGACGTGTCGGGGGCGCCCATGAAATCTGCAGTGGTTTGCGGTTCCGCGGGTTCGCGGCCAAGCAAACCACTGTTTTGTCTTAGGAGACTCCCACATGATGGTCTTGTACTCGGGTACCACGTGCCCTTATTCCCACCGCTGCCGCTTTGTCCTGTTTGAAAAGGGCATGGACTTCGAGATCCGCGATGTGGACCTCTACAACAAGCCAGAAGACATCAGTGTCATGAATCCATACGGTCAGGTGCCCATTCTGGTGGAGCGCGACCTGATTCTGTATGAGTCGAACATCATCAATGAGTACATCGACGAGCGGTTCCCGCATCCGCAGCTGATGCCCGGTGACCCTGTCGATCGCGCCCGAGTCCGCCTGTTCCTTCTGAATTTCGAGAAGGAGCTTTTCACGCATGTCTCGGTGCTCGAGTCGCGCAGCAGCAAAGGCAACGAAAAGGCGCTCGAAAAGGCGCGTGCCCACATCCGCGACCGCTTGACGCAGCTCGCCCCGGTGTTCCTCAAGAACAAATTCATGCTGGGGGACAACTTCTCCATGCTCGATGTGGCGATTGCCCCGCTGCTCTGGCGCCTGGATTTCTACGGCATCGAGTTGAGCAAGAACGCTGCGCCGCTGCTGAAGTACGCAGAGCGGATCTTTTCCCGTCCCGCCTACATCGAGGCATTGACGCCATCCGAGAAGGTGATGCGCAAGTGACGGGGTGTCGACTCCCCGATCTCGACCTTTTACGATGATTCTTGACGACATGGAGCCCACGTCGACCCGGCCCTACCTCATCCGTGCCTTGCACGAATGGTGCACCGACAACGGGTACGCGCCGCACATTGCGGTGCATGTGGACGGCTCGGTGAAAGTGCCGGTGGAGTACGTCCGCAACGGCGAGATCGTGCTCAATGTCAGTTTTGATGCGACCAACGGGATGCGCCTGGGCAACGACTTCATCGAGTTCAAGGCGCGATTTGGTGGGGTGCCGAGGGATGTGGTGGTCCCAACGACCCACGTGATCGCGATCTATGCCCGGGAGAACGGGCAGGGCATGGCGTTTCCCCCGCCGGACGAGTCGCAGTCGGTCGAGGTGGATCCTGCTCAGGGGGTCACCGAATCTGGTGAGTCGTCTTCGGAGGATCGCGTGTCTGCACTCCGGTCGGTACCCGTTCCCCTTGGCTCGGAGGATGGCGGAGGCGAACCGCCTACTGACGGCCCTAGCCGCAGCGGCGGCCGGCCTCAGCTCAAACGCGTCAAGTAGAATTTTGATCCCGAAGCCGCTTTAGCTCAGTTGGTAGAGCACTCGCCTTGTAAGCGATAGGTCGTCTGTTCGAGTCAGACAAGCGGCACCATTCGGTGCTCGTCAGCGCCGGGGCGGTTGGACTTTCAGGCGAATGGAGGTAACCTCCAAGCCGTTTTGCCTCATCCGCTGTTGCATGGTCGGCAGGAGTTGCCGGAGTTTGGTGGAGGCTGAAGCGCTGCTGACCAGCAGGCACCATTCACCGTTGTTCAGCGGGCCGGCTTGAACCTGTGAACGCAGCGGCAATGGAATCAGCGCCTGGACCGCTTCGAGGCACTCTTTAGAGGCACGAATGCGCTCTTGCAAAAGCGCCAGTGTGGGTTCTTCCCCAACGGCTTGTTCAAGACTGAACACTCGGCTGTTGTACCGGGAGGCAGTGGTCATGCTTTGCAGGCGAGGGAACACTTCGCTGCCGTTGAAAGAGGTGGTCTGACAGTGCACATCATTATCACGGATGCCTGGCTGGCCAAAAGCCGGGCGGTACATCTGAGCGGGCTCAAGCTGGCCCTGTCAGGCATTGTTCTGTCGGTGCTGGTCATGCTCGGCTCAGTGGCGGTTTACCACTGGGTGTTCCTGCAAGGCGTTCGGCAAGGGTGGCCAGGCTTCGAGTCGGTGGCCCGCCTGGTGACGCAGGGGGACGTCGACTCCAAAGAGCTCTACATGCGTGAGAACCTGGCCGCGATGGCCCGCAAGCTGGGCGAAATGCAGGCGCGCATGCTCCAGATCGAGTCGCTCGGAGACCGTGTTGCCGGACTGGCGGGGCTGAAGCCGGAAGAGTTCAAGGTTCAGCCGGGGTCCGGGGGGATACTGGTGTCCGGGCGTGACCTGACCCTGCCCGAGCTGATGTCGGCGATGAACCAGCTGGACAAGGCCAGTGGCGCCGGTGTGGACTGGCTGACGGTGATCGAGTCACGCCTTTTCGATCAAAAAATTCAGCGCACGCTCGTGCCGACAGAGGAGCCGGTGGCGGGTGGGCGGATCGGCTCGGCTTTCGGTTTCCGCATCGATCCCATCACGGGACGCTCCGCTCTGCACACCGGTCTGGATTTTCCCGCAGACACGGGCACACCCATCGTGGCCGCCGCTGGCGGCGTGGTGGTGGTTCAGGATGTGCATCCGGCCTACGGCAACATGGTGGAGGTGGATCATGGCAACGATCTGATCACCCGCTATGCCCACGCATCGCGGGTGCTGGTGAAGAAGGGTGACATCGTCAAGCGGGGTCAGGTCATTGCCGAGGTGGGGTCCACCGGGCGGTCGACCGGTCCACACCTCCATTTCGAGGTGTGGGTGTCGGGCGTGCCACAGGATCCTGCCCGGTTCCTGGCCGCAGGAGAGACACTCGCAGCGGCCCAGCTGGTCCCGGACAACCAGCGAAGGCCCTGATGTCGGGGCCTAGAAGCCGCCGGGTAAAATTGCGGCTTTGCTCTTGAAACAGCAGCGTTTGCCGGCACCTTCCGCGTGCCCGCGCAAGCCGATCCGGCTGGCAGGAGTTGTTCGAACATTTCGCCTGCCTGGCATCTCCATGCCCGTTGCCGGTACGCACTTATGGCCACAAATTTCCTCACCAAACTGTTCGGTAGTCGCAATGACCGTTTGCTCAAGACCTACCGCAAAACGGTGGAACGCATCAACAGTCTGGAGCCGCAGTTCGAGAAGCTCAGCGACGACGAACTGAAGGCACAGACCGCAGAGTTCAAGCGCCGCCTGGCCGACGGTGCAAGTCTCGATTCGATTCTTCCCGAGGCGTTTGCGGTGGTGCGCGAGGCCAGCAAGCGCGTGATGAAGATGCGCCACTTCGATGTGCAGCTGGTCGGCGGGATTGCGCTGCACTCCGGAAAGATCGCAGAGATGCGCACCGGCGAAGGCAAGACGCTGACGGCCACACTGCCCGTCTACCTCAACGCGCTTTCTGGCAAGGGCGTGCACGTGGTGACCGTGAACGACTATCTGGCCAGCCGGGATGCCCAGTGGATGGGACGGCTGTACAACTTTCTGGGACTGTCGGTCGGCATCAACCTGCCCCAGGCCCCGCGGGAAGACAAGCAGGCGGCGTACGGTGCCGACATCACCTACGGAACGAACAATGAATACGGTTTTGACTACCTGCGCGACAACATGGTCCACGAGGCCAAGGACCGCGTGCAACGAGGGTTGAACTTCGCGATCGTCGACGAGGTGGACTCGATCCTGATCGACGAGGCCCGCACGCCACTGATCATCAGCGGGCAGGCAGAAGACCAGACACCGGTCTACACCGCCATCAAGCAACTGGTGCCGCATCTGACCCGGCAGGAGGGCGAGGCCGATCCCCGCACCGGCGAGGGTGTGATCAAGCCAGGTGATTTCACTGTGGACGAAAAGGCGCACTCAATCCACATGACCGAGCAGGGCCACGAGAACGCCGAGCGCCTGCTCAGCCAGGCTGGCTTGCTGCCGGAGGGGGCATCGCTGTACGACCCGGCCAACATCGCGCTGATGCACCACCTCGTGACGTCGCTCAAGGCGCACCACCTCTACCACCGGGACCAACACTACGTGGTCCAGAACGGCGAAATCGTCATTGTGGACGAGTTCACCGGCCGACTGATGGCCGGTCGCCGCTGGAGCGATGGCCTGCACCAGGCGGTGGAGGCCAAGGAGGGCGTGGCGATTCAGCCTGAGAACCAGACGCTGGCGTCGATCACCTTCCAGAACTATTTCCGTCTCTACGGCAAGCTCTCGGGCATGACCGGCACTGCCGACACGGAAGCCTACGAATTCCAGGAGATCTACGGCCTGGAGACCGTGGTGATTCCTCCCAACCGTCCCAGCCAGCGGGTCGACCAGCTTGATCGCGTGTACAAGACGACCAAGGAAAAGTACGTCGCGGCGATCCAGGACATCCGCGAATGCCACGAGCGCGGCCAGCCGGTGCTGGTCGGCACCTCGTCGATCGAGAATTCGGAAATCATCTCGCAGCTGCTGGTGGCCGAGAAGCTGCCGCATGAGGTGCTCAACGCCAAGCAGCACGCCCGCGAAGCGGACATCATCGCGCAGGCAGGTCGCCCGGGTGCCATCACCATTGCCACCAACATGGCCGGCCGAGGCACCGACATCGTGCTGGGTGGCAACCTGGAAAAAATGGTGGCTGCGGTCGAGGCCGACGAGTCGCTGGATGACGGCGGCAAGGCCCCGCGCATCCAGGCGCTGCGCGACCAGTGGCAGGCGGATCACGAGAAGGTGAAGTCGCTCGGTGGCCTGCGCATCATCGCGACCGAACGCCACGAAAGCCGCCGCATCGACAACCAGCTGCGTGGTCGCTCGGGCCGCCAGGGCGATCCGGGTTCGTCCCGCTTCTACCTGAGCCTGGACGACTCGCTGATGCGCATCTTCGCCGGCGAGAAGGTGCGGGCCATCATGGACCGGCTGAAGATGCCCGAGGGCGAGGCCATCGAGGCCGGCATCGTCACGCGCAGCATTGAAAGCGCCCAGCGCAAGGTCGAGGCCCGCAACTTCGACATCCGCAAGCAGCTGCTGGAGTACGACGATGTGTCGAACGACCAGCGCAAGGTGATCTACCAGCAGCGCAACGACATCCTGGACGCGGAGAGCCTGCGGGCCCAGATCGACGCGTTGCGCGAGGGCTGCATGACGGATCTGGTGTACCAGTTCGTGCCCGAAGGCAGCGTGGAAGAACAGTGGGACCTGGCGGGCCTCGAGCGCGTTCTGCGCGAAGAGTGGTCGGTGGACCTGCCGGTCGCTGGCTGGGTCTCCGAGTCCGAGTCGGTGGAGGCGGACGACATCGTCGAGCGGGTGCAGAAAGCCGCCAAGCAGGTCTTCGAAGACAAGGTGGCCCTGGTGGGCGACGAGAACTTCACGCAGTTCGAGCGCATGGTGCTCCTGCAGACCATCGACAGCCAGTGGCGGGAGCACCTGTCTGCGCTCGACTACCTGCGCCAGGGCATTCACCTGCGTGGCTATGCCCAGAAGCAGCCCAAGCAGGAGTACAAGCGCGAGGCTTTCCAGTTGTTCGGGCAACTGCTCGACAGTGTGAAGAACGACGTGACACGCATCCTGATGAACGTGCGTGTGCAGTCCGCAGAACAGATTTCCGAGGCCACCGAACAGATGGAGGCCAGCGCCGAACAGATCTCCAATGTGACCTACACCGCTCCGACAGAGACCGGTGAAGCCGAAAGTGTCGTGGAGGCTGCAACCGCTGTGGCCGACATGCCGCGTGTGGGGCGCAACGATCCTTGCCCCTGCGGCAGCGGGAAAAAATACAAACACTGCCACGGCGCCCTGACCTGATGCTCTTTTGACTGGAATCTGATGCCATGGCTGTGAATTACATCGCTCCCCAAGCCCAGGACCTGCTGCCCGTTGCGGGTGTTCGCATCGGTGTGGCCGAAGCGGGCATCCGCAAGGCCAACCGCAAGGACCTGACCGTTTTCCTTCTGGACGAAGGCAGTGTGGTCGGGGCCGTGTTTACGCAGAACCGGTACGCGGCCGCACCTGTGCAGGTGTGCCGGGACCATCTTGCGGCCGGGCAGGGCATCCGGGCCATGGTGATCAACACCGGCAATGCCAACGCCGGCACCGGCGAGCAGGGCCTGCAGAACGCACGCCAGTCCGCGAGTGCGCTGGCGCTGGCGCTGGGCGTGCCGCACGAGCAGGTGCTGCCTTTCTCGACTGGCGTGATCATGGAGCAGTTGCCGCTGGATCGGCTGCTGGTCGGGCTGCCCTTGGCGCTGGCCGATGCCGGCAGCGTCGCCGGGGCCACCGGTGAACAATGGCTCAAGGCGGCCGAAGGCATCATGACCACCGATACACTGCCCAAGGCGATCAGCCGCCAGGCGGTGGTGGGGGGCAAGACCGTGACCGTGAGCGGCATCGCCAAGGGCGCCGGCATGATCCGCCCGAACATGGCGACCATGCTGGGTTATGTGGCCACCGATGCGGCGGTGGCGCCCGCCCTCATGTCCGCCTTGGCTAGGCAACTGGCCGACGGCTCGTTCAATCGTGTCACGGTGGATGGCGACACGTCGACCAACGACTCCTTCGTCGTGGTGGCCACGGGCAAGGCGGGCAATCCGGTGGTGGCCGATCTGGCCAGCGCCGACGGCCAGGCCTTGCTGGCGGCCATGACCGAGGTGGCCCAGTTTCTCGCGCACGCCATCGTGCGCGACGGTGAGGGCGCCACCAAGTTCATCACGGTGCGGGTGGAAGGGGGCGCCAGCCGCGACGAGTGCCTGAAGGTGGCGTACGCCGTGGCCCATTCGCCGCTGGTCAAGACGGCGTTTTTCGCCAGCGATCCCAACCTGGGGCGGATTCTTGCGGCGGTCGGCTATGCGGGCATCGCCGACCTCGATGCGGCCCGGATCGAGCTCCATCTCGGAGATGTGCACGTGGTCAAGGCGGGCGGTCGCAACCCCGACTACCGGGAAGAAGACGGCCAGCGTGTCATGAAGGCTTCCGAAATCCTGGTGCGCATCGGACTGGGGCGCGGAGACGCCACCGAGACGGTCTGGACCTGCGACTTCAGCCACGACTATGTGACCATCAACGCCGACTACCGATCCTGACCTTTGGCCGGGTGCGTGGCATGAACGAACAATTCGAACGGCTCCTTCAAAGGGCCGAGCAGCTGATCTCCCGCATCGAGTCGGTGCTCCCCCAGCCATTGGGCGCCCCCGACTGGAACGCCTCCATCGCGTTTCGCTACCGCAAGCGCAGCAGCGGTCATGGTGTCCTGGAGCCCGTGCGCCAGGTGGCCCAGATGCGGTTGGAGGACTTGCAGGAAATCGACGGACAGAAGGAAAAGATCCAGCGCAACACCCTGCAGTTTGTGCAGGGTTTGCCCGCCAACAACGTATTGCTGACGGGGGCCCGCGGCACCGGCAAGTCGTCTCTGGTCAAGGCCTGCCTGAACGAATACGCGCCGCAGGGCTTGCGGCTGATCGAGGTGGACAAGGCAGATCTGGTGGATTTGCCCGACATTGTGGACGTGGTGGCCGACCGGCCCGAGCGCTTCCTTGTTTTCTGCGATGACCTGAGTTTCGAAGACGGGGAAGCAGGCTACAAGGCCCTCAAGTCCATCCTGGATGGCACGGTGTCGGCGGCCGGGCAGAATGTCCTGATCTGCGCCACCAGCAACCGCCGTCATCTGCTGCCGGAGTACATGAAGGAAAACCTCACGTACACCCACACCGCCGATGGCGAGGTGCATCCCGGTGAAGTGGTGGAGGAAAAGATTTCCCTCTCCGAGCGCTTCGGGCTCTGGGTCAGCTTCTACCCGTTCAGTCAGGACGAGTACCTGACCATCGTGGCCCAGTGGCTGGCCTCGTTCGGTGTGGCTCCTGCCGAGATCGAAGCGGCGCGCCCCCAGGCCCTGGTCTGGGCGCTTGAGCGGGGGTCGCGCAGCGGACGCGTGGCCTACCAGTTCGCCCGCGACTACGCGGGCTCTCATCGCTCACGGTCATGAGTCAGGCCGCGATGCTGGTGGTCGATGGAGGCGGATCCACGGAGGGGGTACCGCGCCCGCTCACCGAGGTCGCGGTCGGCATCCTGGTCGATGCCCAGGGTCGCTATCTCCTGACCTCCCGACCACCCGGCAAGGTCTACGCCGGATACTGGGAGTTTCCGGGTGGCAAGCTGGAGGTTGGTGAAAGCGTGGAGCAGGCCTTGCGACGGGAGTTGCAGGAGGAGATTGGTGTCACCATCGGTCCGGCCATGGCCTGGCGACAATCGGTGGTCGACTATCCCCATGCACTGGTCCGCTTGAATTTCTGCAAGGTGTACGACTGGTCTGGCGATCTGCACATGCGCGAAGGGCAGAGCCATCGCTGGGAGCGATTGCCTGTGGGTTGCGAGCCGGTGCTTCCAGGCACGGTACCCGTGCTCGCCTGGCTGGCCGAAGAAGCGGCCAAGGCTGCGTCCGCGGCTCGCTGAACCGTTTCAGCTGTCCTCGAACCCCGGCACTCGGTCGGACGCCTGCTCAGGCACCGCAAACCGTTCGCTGGCCCAGGCACCCAGATCCATCTGCTTACAACGTTCACCGCAGAACGGGCGGTACCGGTTGGCCGGTGCGTACAGGCTTGGGCCTCCGCAGGTCGGGCACGTCACCTGTCTGGGTGCTTCGCTCATGTGTCGGGCGTTCAGGAGCAGAGCGTCAGCTCGAAAGAGGCGTCCTCTCCGGCTGGATGCAGTCGTTCATCGTCTCCAAGGCGCAGCAGGCGGACCGACAACATCAGGCGGTTGCCGCTAATCTCCGGAATCAGCCCAAGGCGTGGATCAATGGCCAGGCGCAGCAACTGGTACGTGCGGCCCTGTGGAAGGTTCTGCTGGAACTGGCCACCAGGGGCAACCACTTTGTGCGGTGACCCTGAGTCACGCATCATTTTCATGAGCAGCATGATCGCCTCGGCCAGAGGTGCCAAGGTTTGAACCCAGCGGTGGAGGTCGGCCTGGCGCTGCGGTGCGGGCTGGTGCTGCCAGTGGAAGTAACCGGGCAGATCGAACTCGCAGGTGCCGCCCGGAATGCCGATGCGGCTCCGAATGGCCATCAACCAGTCGTTGTCCGTCAGGGACTGTCCGGTTTTGCCCGTCGCACCACTGAGTTCGGCAAAGCTGGCATCCAGCCGGCCAATGACTTCGTCGAGCACCCGCTCGGAAATGGCGGGGTTGCCGCGGTAGCCGTTGAGCTGAATGCGGTGTCGGTCAATGTCCTTGAGGACGTCCGACTTCATGTCCGCGCGGGAGGCCACGTCCATGATCTCGAAGATGGTCTGTATGGCGAAATGGTGATCCAGCGCGTCGGTGCGGGCCACCAGCTCGGACAAGCGGGTGAACAGGTGCTCCAGCCGGAGGTACGTCCGGACGCGCTCATTGAAGGGGTATTCGTACAGGATCACAGCGTCAAAGGGCGCAGAGGTTCAGTCATGGGCCTGTTCATCATAGTCCCAACCGACCAGCCATCTCCCGGACCAAGGATTGCAGTGTCGGCAGATCGATTCCCTCGTTCCAGATCACACCATCGGCGCAAGCCAGCCGTCGGGCGCGTGTGCTTTGCTGGGCGAGGACACTCTCGACCTGGGGGCGGGGCCATCCGTTGCGCGCCATGACCCGGGTGATCTGGGTTTCGTGTGTGCAGTCCACCACCAGTACCGCGTCCAGCCGCGGGCGCCAGCGATCCGACTCGACGAGCAGGGGGACGTCGAAGACCACGCAATCAGCGGTGCTGGCTTCGACCAGACGCTCCATTTCCTCATGCACGCGTGGATGGATGAGCGACTCCAACAGCTGTTTGGCTGACGGGTGTGCGAACACATGCGCGCGCATTTTGTCGCGGTCCATGGAGCCATCTCTGGCGACGAATGCATCGCCGAAGTGGTACTGAATGTCCGGCATGGCGGCGCCGCCTGCAAGAGTGCTCCTGCGCGCAATATGGTCGGCATCCAGGATGGTGGCTCCGCACACCTGCAGGACTTTGGCCACGGTGCTTTTCCCGCTACCGATGCCTCCCGTCAGACCCAGGCGACGCATGGCTGGCCGGTCAGAGACCGATCGCGGCCAGGATGGCGCGTGGCCCGAAAAAGAGCGACGTGACTCCGGCCAGGGCCAGGAAAGGGCCGAACGGCACATAGCCGCCTTCGCGCAGCTGTGAAAACACCTTGATACCGATGCCCACGACAGCGCCGATCACCGAGGCCATGAGGATGATCGGGATCAATGCCTGCCAACCGAACCAGGCGCCGAGCGCCGCGAACAGCTTGAAGTCACCATAACCCATGCCTTCCTTGCCCGTGGCCAGCTTGAATCCCCAATACACCAGCCAGAGGGACAGGTAACCGCCAACGGCACCCCACAGCGAGTCGGTCAACGGCACTCCGGTGAGCCCCAGCGCCGAGAGGCACAGGCCGGCCCACAGCAGGGGCAGGGTGATGTCATCAGGCAGCAACGTGGTGTCCCAGTCGATGCACGTCAGCGCCACGAGGCTCGCAGCAAATCCGCTCCAGGCCAGTGCTTCCCAGCCCAGCCCCCAGGTCCAACCGCACCAGGCGAACAAGGCACCGGTCAGAAGCTCCACCGTCGGATAGCGGGCACTGATGGGCGCCTTGCAACCGGCGCATTTGCCTCCTAGGGCAAGATAGCTGAACACCGGTATGTTTTCGAACCACCGGATTTGGTGCCCGCAGTGAGGGCACGCAGAGCGTGGCACCATGAGGTTGTAGGAGGCCGCCGCATCGGTGTCGGCCGCTGTGCCTTGCAACTCCGCACATTCTGCTGCCCAGCGCAACTCCATCATCTTGGGCAGTCGGTGGATGACCACATTGAGGAAACTGCCGACCAGCAGCCCCAGAACGCCCAGCAGCGCGGCGTCCAGCGCGTTGACCATGCTGATCAAACGACCTGGCCCAGCTTGAAGATGGGCAGGTACATCGACACCACAATGCCTCCGATCACGGTACCCAACACCACGATGATGATGGGTTCCATGAGGCTGGAGAGTCCGGCCACCATGTCGTCGACCTCGGCTTCATAGAAGTCGGCGGCCTTGCCCAACATGTGGTCGATGGAGCCCGACTCTTCACCGATCGCGCACATCTGCAGCACCATGGAGGGGAAGATGTTGGCATTGGTCATGGCGTTTGTGAGGCTGGTACCGGTTGATACCTCCTGCTGAATGCGCTCGGTCGCTTTGGAAAAGACCGAATTACCGGAGGCGCCACCCACCGAGTCCAGGGCTTCGACCAGGGGAACGCCGGCTGCGAACATGGTGGCCAGCGTGCGGGTCCAGCGCGCGATCACCGACTTCTCCACCAGCGGCCCGAAGATGGGCATCTTCAGCATGAGTCGGTCCATGAACATCTGAACCTTCTCGTTGCGCTTCCACGCTTGCAGGAAGAAGTACGAGACGCCGAATATGCCACCGAAGATGAGCCACCAGTACTGCGTGAAGAACTCGCTCATGGAGATCACGAAAAGGGTGGGTCCAGGGAGATCGGCACCGAACGAGGTGAACACCTGCTTGAACGAGGGAATCACGAAGATCATGATCACCGCCACCACCACAAACGCGACGATGATGACAGCCACCGGATACATGAGGGCCGACTTGATCTTCGACTTGAGCGCCTCGGTTTTCTCCATGTAGGTCGCCAGCCGATCCAGCAACTCTTCCAGAATGCCGGCCGCTTCGCCCGCTTCCACGAGGTTGCTGTACAGACTATCAAAGTACAGCGGGTACTTTCGGAAGGCCGCGCTGAGGGATGTGCCGGTTTCGACGTCGGACCGGATGTCGTTGAGCAACTTGGAGAGGCTGGGGTTGGGGTTGCCGCGCCCCACGATGTCAAACGCCTGCAACAGGGGCACACCTGCCTTCATCATGGTCGCGAGCTGGCGGGTGAAAATGGCGATGTCCTTGGGCTTGATCCGCTTGCCCGAGCGCATTCTGCGCTTCTTGACTTTGGTGACCACAATGCCTTGGCGGCGCATGGCGGCCAGCACCTGGTTTTCTCCGATGGCCCGAGTCTCGCCTCGAACCGCCTTCCCGTTGCGATCCTTTCCCTCCCACTCGAACACGAAATCCTGGGTGCCTTTTGATGCTGCGGTAGCCATGTGTTCCTCGTTTCCCGGTCCGGATGGCGATTTATTCGTTCGTGACGCTGAGCACTTCGTCCAGTGATGTCACACCCTGCTTGACCTTGAGGAGACCAGACTCGCGCAAGGTTCTCACCCCTTCGCGCGAAGCCTGCTGGGCAATGTCCAGAGCGCTGCCCCCCTTGAGGATGATGCGCTGGATTTCCTCCGAAATCGGCATCACCTGGTAGATGCCGACCCGACCCTTGTAGCCGTTGTTGCAGGCCGAGCAACCCACCGGCCTGTAAGGGGTCCAGCTGCCATCCAGTTCTTCAGCCTTGTAGCCCGCTTCCAGCAAGGCTTTGCGGGGCACGTCCAGCGGCGCTTTGCAGTTGGCGCACAAGCGCCTGGCCAATCGCTGCGCGGTGATGAGGATCACGCTCGACGCGATGTTGAACGTGGGAATGCCCATGTTCATCATCCGGGTGAGTGTGGTGGGGGCGTCGTTGGTGTGCAGGGTCGACAGCACCATGTGACCGGTCTGGGCAGCCTTGATGGAGATGTCCGCGGTTTCGAGGTCGCGGATTTCGCCCACCATGATGACGTCCGGATCCTGTCGCAGGAATGCCTTGAGCGCAGCTGCAAAAGTCAGACCCGCCTTTTCATTGACATTGACCTGGTTGACCCCAGGCAAGTTGATTTCCGACGGGTCTTCTGCCGTGGAAATGTTGATGCCCGGCTTGTTGAGCATGTTCAGGCAGGTGTAGAGCGACACCGTCTTGCCCGAACCCGTCGGGCCGGTGACCAGCACCATGCCGTAGGGGCGAGAGATCGCGCTGAGCAGACGCTCTTTCTCCTCGGGTTCATAGCCGAGGGCATCGATCCCCACTTTGGCACTGCTGGGATCGAGAATACGGATCACGATCTTTTCGCCGAACAGCGTGGGCAAGGTGCTGACGCGGAAATCGATCACACGCTCAGGCCCCACCTTGAGCTTCATGCGGCCATCCTGCGGCACCCGCTTTTCGGAGATGTCCATTCTGGAGATCACCTTGATGCGGGATGCCAGCTTGTCCTTGATCGCAACAGGCGGGGAGGCGATTTCGCGCAGTTCACCGTCGATGCGGAAACGCACGCGGTAATTGTGTTCGTACGGCTCGAAATGCAGATCGGACGCCCGCATGTTGAATGCATCGAGCAGCATCTTGTGGAGAAACTTGACCACCGGCGCGTCGTCCACTTCCGAGGAGGTGGTCTTGTCGGTGTCCGTGGTAACCGCTTCGGCTGCAAACTCGTCGAACTCGAACTCACCTCCCACAATCTGGTCCATCGCCTCATTGGCGGTGGTGGACTGCGCTTCAATGAGCTTGCTGAGCTTGTCGTACTCTGCGATGACCCAGTCCACGCCGAGCTGGGTCGCAAACTTGATCTTTTCTGCTGCCTGCTGATCAGCCGGATCTGCCGTCGCGACCATCAGGCGGTTGTTGCGTTTGCTCAGGACAACAATGCGGTAGTCGATGCAGATCTTGGGGTCCAGCAAACCTTTGGGCAATCTCTGCAGATCGATGGCGTCCAGATCCAGCAACGGCGCCGCGAACGCCGTGGACATGGTGTGAGCCAAATCGGAAGCAGAAACCGCTCCCGAGCCAGTCAGTTCAGCAATGAAGCTGGTGCGCCCGCTCTGTGCCTTCTTGTACAGATCTTCGGCCGCCTTCTGACCCAGCTTTCCTGCGCTCACAAGTGCCCTGCCCAATCCAGGCAAGGCCATGGAAGGTGTATCTTGTGAAGCCGTTTCGACAGATGCCATAACCGCGTAATCTATCGTAAATCAATGACTTGGAAGACACAATTCACCCAAACTGTGTCGAAAACGCGCCTGCGGGCGCGCCGGATGTTGTGCGGAGGTGTCGGTGATGGCCTGCGATGCCGGTGCCGACCGGTGCAGGAGACCAAAAAGAATGGTCGGGGTGAGAGGATTCGAACCTCCGGCCTCTACGTCCCGAACGTAGCGCTCTACCAGGCTAAGCTACACCCCGCCGAAGCGCACGATCTGACTATGACTGACCGGCGCTGTTTGGAACTGTCAGGAGCGGCGCTCCAACAGATCAGCCGCTAATTGTAGCAAAGCCGAACGGTACAGATTTTCCGGAAGCGTTTGTGCTGCTTCCATGGCGCGACGAGCCTCTGTCATGGCGCTTGATCGGGCGGCCTCAAGGGCTCCCGTTTCACGAATGATGTTCAGAATGGCGTCCATGTGTTCCACGTCGCCCTCAATGATGGCGGACTGCAGCAGTTGCTGCTGTTCCGGTGAGGCCTTTTTGAGTGCGCAGATGATGGGGAGGGTTACTTTCCCTTCCCTCAAGTCGTCGCCCAGGTTCTTGCCCAGCTCATGCGCGTCGCCTTCATAGTCCAGAACATCGTCAATCACTTGGAACGCGGTCCCGAGGGCCTGGCCATACACGGCGCACGCGTCTTCGACTTCCTCGGTAGCACCCGCCAAAATGGGCGCCAGCCGGGCGCTTGCCTCAAAGAGCTTGGCCGTCTTTGATCGGATGACGCGGAGGTAGGCGGCCTCGTCGAGCGACGGGTCGTGCATGTTCACCAGTTGCTGCACTTCCCCTTCTGCAATGACGTTGGTTGCTTCGGACAGCACTTCCATGACCCGCATGTTGTTCACGTCCACCATCATCTGGAACGCGCGGGAGTACAGGAAGTCGCCCACCAGCACGCTGGGTGCGTTTCCGAACCGCTCATTGGCGGTTGCCCGACCTCTGCGCAAGGTGGACTCGTCGACCACATCGTCATGCAGAAGGGTTGCGGTATGGATGAACTCCACCACGGCCGCCAGGGTGTGCCGGTGTGGGTGGGCGCTGCCCAGGGCGCCGCTGATGAGCAGGAGCAGTGCAGGGCGCAATCGCTTGCCCCCTGCAGAAATGATGTACTGCGACACTTCCTTGACCAGAGGCACCTCGGAGGTGAGGCGATCGTTGATCACCAGATCAACGGCTCTCATGTCCAGCCGAATCAGGTCGAGAGGCGAGTCGTTGGAGGGGCTGGCTGGTGTCAAGATCGGCTACCGCGGTTCGGCTGAGTGGAGTGCGCGGATTATAGGAACCGGGGAAGAGGCGCCTAACAGGCGCGCCGTGTCCGTGTGGCGGCTCTACGTGCAGTCGGTGAAGGACAAAAGGTGGTGCTTCCGCCTAGCGGCTGGCGGTGCTATAATCTACGGTTCGGCGGAAGTCCGTCTGCCGGATGCCAGGCAAATCCCTGCTGGCAAAAACTTCATGAGGTTCCTATGTACGCGGTCATAAAAACCGGTGGCAAGCAATATCGCGTTGCTGCTGGCGAAAAAATCAAAGTAGAACAGATTGCTGCGGAAGTGGGCCAGGAAATCGTGATCGACCAGGTTCTGGCTGTCGGCAATGGCAGCGAACTCAAGGTTGGCACCCCCCTGGTCTCTGGCGCAACAGTCAAGGCCACCGTGGTGGCACACGGTCGGCACGACAAGGTCCGCATCTTCAAGATGCGCCGTCGCAAGCACTACCAGAAGCGCCAAGGTCATCGTCAGAATTTCACCGAGCTGCAGATCGCTGCGATCGCTGCCTGAGGAGTAGTTTGAAATGGCACAGAAAAAAGGCGGCGGCTCTACGCGAAACGGGCGTGATTCCAAGCCCAAGATGCTCGGCGTGAAGGCCTTCGGTGGCGAACTGGTGAGCGCCGGTTCCATCATCGTGCGCCAGCGCGGTACCAAGTTCCACCCTGGCACGAATGTCGGAGTGGGCAAGGACCATACCCTGTTCGCTACTGTGGACGGGCATGTGACCTTCGCAACCAAGGGTGCACTGAACCGCCAGACCGTGAGCATCACGCCGGTGTGATGCGGTGGCCCTCCCGGGCCGCTGACTGGATGGCAGCATCCTGTGGAAAGGCCCGCCGTTCGCGGGCCTTTTTTGTTTGATTTCTCGGAAGCGCTGATCATGAAATTTGTGGACGAAGCCACGATCGATGTCGCCGCAGGCGATGGCGGCAACGGCTGCGCGTCGTTCCGGCATGAGAAGTACAAGGAGTTCGGCGGACCGGACGGTGGAGATGGCGGGCGCGGCGGTCACGTTTATGCACTGGCCGATGCCAGTCTGAACACCTTGGTGGACTTCCGCTACACGCGACGTTTCGAAGCACAGCGTGGCGAGCACGGCAAGGGATCCGACATGTTTGGCGTCAAGGGGGATGACATCATCCTCAAGATGCCCGTGGGCACCATCATCTCTGACGCTGAGACGGGTGAGGTGCTGTTTGAGTTGCTCCAGCCGGGTGAGCAAATCACCATTGCCAAAGGCGGTGATGGCGGCTTTGGCAACATGCACTACAAGAGTTCCACCAACCGGGCGCCGAGACAAAAAACACCCGGATGGCCGGGTGAGCGGCGCACGCTCAAGCTGGAGCTCAAGGTTTTGGCGGATGTCGGTTTGCTGGGCATGCCCAACGCGGGCAAATCGACGCTGATCGCCGCCATTTCGAATGCACGGCCGAAGATTGCTGACTACCCTTTCACCACGCTCCATCCCAACCTCGGTGTGGTGCGCGTAGGGCCGGAGAAGAGTTTCGTGGTGGCCGACGTGCCGGGCCTGATCGAAGGGGCTTCCGAAGGCGCTGGGCTCGGGCACCAGTTCTTGCGCCACCTTCAGCGCACCCGGCTCTTGCTGCATCTCGTGGACGTGGCGCCGTTCGACGAGACTGTTGATCCAGTCCAGCAGGCCAAGGCCATTGCGGCCGAACTCAAGAAGTTCGACCCGGCGCTGTACGCCAAGCCTCGATGGCTGGTGCTCAACAAGCTGGACATGGTGCCGGTGGAAGAGCGGGAATCCCGGGTGAACGACATCGTCAAGCGTCTGAAGCACAAGGGTCCGGTGTTCGAGATCTCCGCGCTCACCCGCGAAGGCTGCGAGTTGCTGGTGCAGAAGATTTATGCACACATCGCCAAGGTTCACGAAGACGCCCAGGCCCCTGCCGTGGTGGACCCACGCTTCGCTGGCAGTGACCCGCAACCCGATTGACGTAACACCGATACAAGCATGGCAGACGTGGGAAGCTTCGTGACCGCTCCTATCAATGACAACAGCGGCGTTCCGCCCGTTGTGAAATCCGCGCGGCGCATTGTGGTGAAAGTGGGGTCCAGCCTGGTTACGAACGAAGGGCGGGGACTGGACGAGGCGGCCATCGGCCACTGGAGTCAGCAGCTGGCGGCTTTGGTACAAAGCGGGCGCGAGCTGATCATGGTCAGCAGCGGGGCGGTGGCCGAGGGCATGAAGCGCCTGGGCTGGACCAGCCGTCCAAAAGAAATCAACGAACTGCAGGCCGCGGCGGCCGTCGGGCAGATGGGTCTGGTGCAGATGTACGAGACCAAGCTTCGCGAATGTGGTGTGGGCAGTGCCCAGGTGTTGCTGACGCATGCCGACCTGGCCGATCGCGAACGCTACCTGAATGCGCGTTCCACGCTTCTGACCTTGCTGCAGCTCGGCGTGGTCCCGGTGATCAACGAAAACGACACGGTGGTCAACGATGAGATCAAGTTCGGTGACAACGACACGCTGGGTGCCTTGGTGGCCAATCTGGTCGAGGCGGATGTGCTGGTCATCCTGACGGACCAGAAGGGGCTCTACACCGCCGATCCTCGTCGCGATCCATCAGCGACCTTTGTGCATGTGGCTCGGGCGGGTGATCCGCAACTGGAGGCGATGGCCGGCGGTGCTGGCTCAGGCATCGGCAAAGGCGGCATGATCACCAAGATACTGGCGGCCAAGCGTGCGGCGGGCTCGGGCGCGTCCACCGTGATCGCTTGGGGGCGTGAGCCGCGCGTCTTGCAGCGCCTCTGCGAAGGGGAGGCCATCGGCACCTGTCTGGTGGCCCAGACCGCCAAGCAGCAGGCACGCAAGCAATGGATGGCGGACCACCTGCAGATGCGGGGTTCGGTGGTCGTGGACTCCGGTGCAGTTGAAAAAATCGTGGGAGAGGGCAAGAGCCTGCTGCCCATCGGCATGACGGGCGTCGAGGGGGATTTCTCGCGCGGCGACGTGATTGCGGTGCGCGGGCCGGATGGTGCGGAAATCGCACGTGGTCTCTCGAATTACGCCAGCCCGGAAGCGCGTTTGCTCTGTCGCCGCTCGTCGGCGGATTTCGAGCGGTTGCTGGGATACGCCGCCGAGCCGGAGATGATCCACCGGGACAACCTGGTGCTCACGCGCAGCTGAATCTGCGCCGCCGCGCCGCAGTTTCAATCCAGACAGGGGCGCGGTTGTGCCTGGGGATCCGGATCGAAGCTGGCGCCAGGGGGCAGTTCCATGCCGCCCGGACATATGCGAGACACGGCGTGCGGCGTCTGTTCCTCGGCGGAGCGTTGCGGCCGACCGCCCGCTCGCAGGTAGCGGTTGCGGTGGTCGTTCTTGGGCAGGTAACGGGCCAGTTCGGTCAGGGCCATTTCGTATACGCCGCGCTTGAACTCGACTACCACGTCCAGCGGAACCCAGTAGTCGTGCCAGCGCCAAGCATCGAACTCGGGATGGTCGGTGGCGCGCAGGTTCAGATTCCAGTCATGCGCGACGAGACGCAGCAGATACCAGATCTGTTTCTGGCCTTTGTAATGACCGCGCGCATCCCTGCGGATGAACCGGTCTGGCACTTCGTAGCGCAACCAGTCCCGCGTGCGGGCCACGATGCTCACGTGCTCGGGCTTGAGACCCACCTCTTCGTGCAGCTCCCGGTACATGGCCTGTTCGGGGGTTTCACCCCGATCAATGCCGCCCTGCGGAAACTGCCAGGAGTGAGAGCGAATGCGCTTGCCCCAGAACACCTGGTTTCGCTGGTTGAGCAGAATGATGCCGACATTGGGCCTGAAGCCTTCTCTGTCAAGCATAATCAACCCCAAATTTTTGAACTGTCTGGATTATGCATCGCGCATGACAAATTGCGTACCAAATGCGATGCGGCATCGGCCCAACGCCGGGTAAACACCGACCGACGGAGCCCCTGTTCTCCAGCCTCATTCCGATCACACTCCCAGCCTTTGTCCACCTTGGTGGCGGTTTCCCCATGAAAGCTTCCCAGTTCCTCATCACCACCCTGAAAGAAGCCCCTGCCGATGCGGAGGTGGTGAGCCACCAGCTCATGACCCGCGCCGGCATGGTCCGCAAGCTGGGCGCCGGCATCTACAACTACATGCCCATGGGCCTGCGCGTGATCCAGAAGGTGGAAGCCATCGTGCGCGAGGAAATGAACCGCGCCGGTGCGGTCGAGATGACCATGCCGGTGGTGCAGCCGGCCGAGCTCTGGCAGGAGACGGGCCGCTTCGAGAAGATGGGGCCGGAACTGCTGCGCATCCAGGACCGGCACGAGCGCGACTACGTCATCCAGCCGACCAGCGAAGAGGTGGTCACCGACGTGGCGCGCCAGGAGCTGCGCAGCTACAAGCAGCTCCCCAAGAACCTGTACCAGATCCAGACCAAGTTCCGCGACGAGCGACGTCCGCGTTTCGGGCTGATGCGAGGTCGCGAGTTCATCATGAAGGACGCGTACTCCTTCGACCGCGACGAGGCGGGCGCCAAGGCCAGCTACCAGGCCATGGCCGCTGCCTATCGCCGCATCTTCGACCGCTTTGGCCTGAAGTACCGTGCGGTGGCGGCCGACAGCGGTGCCATCGGCGGTGACTTGAGCGAGGAGTTCCAGGTGATCGCCGCCACGGGCGAGGATGCCATCGTCTACTGCCCGAACAGCGACTACGCCGCCAACATGGAAAAGGCCGAGGCCTTGGCGCCGGCCGGTCCGCGGCCTGCGCCCGCCAACCCGATGGTGAAGACGCCCACGCCGGGCAAGAGCACCTGCGCCGACGTGGCGCAGTACCTGGGCGTGCCGCTGTCGACCACGATCAAGTCGCTCGTGCTGGCCACCGACGAACTCAACGAGGCCGGAGAAGTGGTCAAGAGCCAGGTCTGGCTGCTGCTGCTGCGGGGCGACCATGACATGAACGAGGTCAAGGTGGGCAAGGTGCCTGGTCTGGACAAGGGCTTCCGCTTCGCCAGCATTCCCGAGATCGACGCGCATTTCGGCTGCAAGCCGGGTTATCTGGGCCCGGTCGGCCTGAAGAAGCCTTTGAAGATCGTTGCCGACCGTGAGGTGGCGGTGATGGCCGACTGGATCTGCGGCTCCAACGAGCCGGACTTCCACACCACGGGCGTGAACTGGGGCCGCGACCTGTCCGAGCCCGATCTGGTGGCCGATCTGCGCAACGTGGTCGAGGGCGACCCCTCGCCCGACGGCAAGGGCGCGCTGGCCATCGAGCGCGGCATCGAGGTGGGCCATGTGTTCTACCTGGGCACCAAGTACAGCAAGGCCATGAACGCAACCTTTCTGGACACCGATGGCAAGCCCAAGCATTTCGAGATGGGCTGCTACGGCATCGGCATCACGCGGCTACCGGCAGCGGCCATCGAACAGAACCACGATGAGCGCGGCATCGTCTGGCCCGACGCCATCGCGCCGTTCACGGTGGTGGTCTGCCCGGTGGGGGCGGACCGCAGCGAGGCCGTCAAGGCCGCGGCCGACGAACTCTACGCCGGCCTGCTGGCGGCGGGTGTGGACGTGATCCTGGACGACCGGGGCGAGCGCCCGGGTGCGATGTTCGCGGACTGGGAACTGGTCGGCGTGCCGCACCGCGTGACCATCGGCGACCGGGGGCTCAAGGAAGGCATGGTCGAGTACCAGCACCGCCGCGACGCCGCGGCCACCAAGGTGCCGGCGGCCGAGGCGCTGGCCTACGTCCGGGGGCGCCTGGGCGCGTGAGACCGCGGGTGATGGACCGCCGCCAGTGGCTGGCTCGTGCGGCGGCCTTCGGCTCGACCGGCTGGCTGGGCACCGGTTGGGTGCATGCGGGCGGGCAGGTGGAAGAGCCCCTGGCCGATTCGGTGCGCACGGCGCTCAGCTCGGCCATTGCCAACAGCGCGCCGCCGGTGCCCGAGTTCACCGACACCGACAAGCGCCTGGCCTACCTGCGCTGGCTTGGGGCGATGAGCGAGCGGCTCAAGAAGCGCAAACCGGATTTCCAGACCCGCATCGAGTTTCTCCAGACTGTCTGGTACGAGACCCGACGCGCCGGCCTGGACACGACCATGGTGATGGGTCTGATCCAGGTCGAGAGCGCGTTCCGCAAGTTTGCGATCTCGCGCGTCGGCGCCCGTGGCTACATGCAGATCATGCCGTTCTGGTCGCGACTGATCGGCGACGGCGACCCGGGCAGGCTGTTCCACATGCAGACCAACATCCGCTTCGGCTGCGTCATCCTGCGCCACTACCTGGACCGCGAGCGCGGCGACACCTTCATGGCACTGGGGCGCTACAACGGCAGCCGGGGGCGCGCCGAATACCCCAACGCGGTGTACGCCGCGGCGAGGCAGTGGTTGCCTCCGGCCGCCTGAGCACCAGGACGCTCACTGCAGGAAACCGATCCGCGCCTTGCCACTGCCCGCTTTGGGCAGATCCGCAGCTTCCACGGTGAAACGGTCCGCCAGCCGGGCGTTCCCGAATGCCGTGACCAGCGCGCGCCGCATTTCCCGGGGTGCCAGGGTGGCAAGCAGGTCCAGCACGTCGTCGGCGGGCTCAGGATCGAAGCGCTTGCCCCAGTCGTGTTCACCGCGGATGCTGTCGTAGAGATGGGCGGCGATGCGGCGTGCCGCTTCGGGTGAGGGCGGCTGGATCTCGAACACGTTCATGCGGTTGAGAATCGGGTCGGGGATGCTGCGCTCGTCGTTGGCCGTGGTGATCCAGATCACCTGGCTGGCATCGATCGGCACCTCGGCGAACTCGTCGACGAAGTTCTGCGCGGTGTCGTGTTCCAGCAGGCCGTACAGCGCCCCGAGCGGGTCGTACTGTGCGTCGGCCGCCGCCTTGTCGATCTCGTCGACCACGATCACCGGGTTGGCGTACTGGCCGTCCACCAGGGCCTCGAACACCTTGCCCGGCTTGGCGCCTTTCCACTGCGAGGACGAACCCGACAGCAGCCAGCCGGCCGTCATGCTGCTCATTGGCACCAGGCTCATGCCGGTGCCCAGCAGGTCGGCGATCTGCTTGGCAAAGTGGGTCTTGCCCACACCCGGCGGGCCGAGCAGGAGGATGGGCGTGACCTCCAGGCTGTCGTGGCTGTCTTGGCTGAGCGCCACATGGCGCTTGACGTCGTCCAGTACCTCGGTGAAGTTGGGCAGGAGCTCGTAGAGGGGGGCCATGTCGGGCACGCCCGAGGGCTTGACCGCGAAACGCTGCGGGCCGCGTTCGAGCATGCGCTGCCAGGTGTTGCGCAGGCCTTCGTATTCGCGCTCATTGCCGCTGGCCTGCAGGTGGGCGAGCTTGCGTTCGACCGCGTCGGCGTCGAACACGCTGCGCATCCGGGCGATGGGCAGTCCGAGGGTGGGGGAAGCGACCAGGCTGCAAGAGCTCATTCGGTTCTCCTTGAAGGTTCAGCGACGCGTTCATTCAAGCACAAGACGTGCCCACCCGTAACGCAGGAAGAACCCTGAAAAACCGGGGCTTCCCGAGCGATGAGACCAAAGTATGCAAAGCCTCACGCCGTCAGGCATCCCAGAAAGCACAAAGCCGCCCGAAGGCGGCTTGTGTGCGGGCGCGAGCGGCGATGCTCAGGCCTGGCCGCTGATGGTCTTCTGCAGCTCGCCCGACTCGTACATCTCCATCATGATGTCCGAGCCGCCAATGAACTCACCCTTGACGTAGAGCTGGGGGATGGTGGGCCAGTTGCTGTATTCCTTGATGCCCTGGCGGATGCCGTCGTCTTCGAGCACATTGACGGTCTTGAGCGCCTTGGTGTCCACGCCGCAGGCCTTGAGGATCTGGATGGCGCGGCCCGAGAAACCGCACATGGGGAAGCTGGCGCTGCCCTTCATGAACAGCACGATGTCGTTGGATTTGACCAGTTGGTCGATCTGGGTCTGCACGTCGCTCATGGGGGGGTCCTGTCGGTTCGTTGAAGGGTGTCCGGAACGCTCCGGCCAATGGCTGAATTATCGCGCGCCAGGCCAGCGGCCGCCGCTGCAACGTTCAATGCCTGACAGGTCGGTGCGGCTGCCGACGTCCTGAAAGCCCTGCGCCACCAGCAGTGCCCGCACCGCGGCGGCTTGGTCGTGCCCGTGTTCCAGCAGCAGCCAGCCGCCAGGACACAGGGCGCCTGGCGCCTGCGTGGCGATCTGGCGGATGTCGTCCAGCCCGTCGGGGCCGGCGGTCAGCGCGCTGATGGGTTCGTGGGTGAGGGCGGTGAGGTGAGGGTCCCCCTCTGCGATGTAGGGTGGGTTGCTGGCGATGACGTGAAAGCGCTCGCCCGCAACAGGGGTCAGCCAGGCGCCCTGGGCGAAGCGCACCGGCAGGTTCAGTGTGTGCGCATTGGTCCGGGCGACGGCGAGCGCATCGGCGCTGGCGTCGGTGGCGGTGACCTGTGCGTCGGGGCGGCGGCTGGCGACGCTGAGCGCGATGGCGCCGCTGCCGGTGCCCAGGTCCAGCAGGCGGGGCGCACCGCCGCCGGGCGGGGGCAGGGCGTCCAGGGCCCATTCCACCAGCACCTCGGTGTCCGGGCGCGGGACCAGCACGCGCGCATCCACCCGCAGCGTCAGGCCGGCAAACTCTTTTTCGCCCAGCAGGTAGGCCACCGGCTCGCCCTGTTGCCGCCGTTGCAGCAGCCCGGTCCAACGGGCCGCGGCTTCGGCGGGCAGCGGGTCGCTGTCGTGCGCGATCAGCCAGGCGCGCCCGTGCGGCGAGCGGCCCAGTGCGTGCAGCAGCAGCATCTGAGCGTCCAACCGGTCCAGGCCGGCGGCCGCGGCTTGCCGCAGGGCATCGGTCAGCGTGCTCATCAGCTGTTCTGCTGCTCCAGGTCGGCCAGCAGCTCCGCCCCGCGCGCCACCTGCAGCGCGTGGACCACGTCGCCCAGGTCGCCCTCCATCACCTGCAGCAGCTTGTAGAGCGTGAGGTTGATGCGATGGTCGGTCAGGCGGCCCTGCGGGAAGTTGTAGGTGCGGATGCGGTCGCTGCGGTCGCCGCTGCCCACCAGGCCCTTGCGGGTGGCGGCTTCCTTGGCGGCACGTTCGCTGCGCTCCTTTTCCTGGATGCGCGCCTGCAGCACCTGCAGCGCCTTGGCCTTGTTGCTGTGCTGGCTGCGGCCGTCCTGGCACTCGGCCACGATGCCGGTGGGCAGGTGCACCACGCGCACGGCCGAGTCGGTCTTGTTGATGTGCTGGCCACCGGCGCCGCTGGCGCGGAAGGTGTCGATGCGCAGGTCGGCCGGGTTGAGCTTGACGGCCTCGGTCTCGTCGGGCTCGGGCATCACGGCCACGGTGGCGGCGCTGGTGTGGATGCGGCCCTGCGTTTCGGTGGCGGGTACGCGCTGCACGCGGTGGCCGCCCGATTCGAAGCGCAGTTGGCCGTAGACGTTCGTCCCCGGGCCGCGGCCGGCGATGCGCAACACCACCTCCTTGTAGCCGCCGAGTTCGCTGGGCGACTCGCTCACGATCTCGGTGGTCCAGCCCTGGCTGTCGGCGTAGCGGGTGTACATGCGCGCCAGATCGCCCGCGAACAGGGCCGACTCGTCACCGCCGGTGCCGGCGCGGATTTCGACGAAGGCCGGGCGTTCGTCGTCCGGGTCCTTGGGCAGGAGCAGGTGCTGCAACTCGGCGTCCAGCCGTTCGAGGTCGGCTCGGGCGGCGTCGATTTCCTCCTGTGCCATCTCGGCCATGTCGGGGTCGGCCAGCATCTCCTGGGCGGCGGTCAGATCGGCCTCGCGCTGCTGGTGGCGGTTGAAGGCCTCGACGATCACCGAGGCGTCGGCGTGCTCGCGGCTGAGGGTGCGGAAGCGCTCCAGGTCGTTCACCACGTCGGGGGCGGAGAGCAGGGCGTCCAGCTCGTGCAGGCGGGCTTTCTGGCGCAGCAGGGTGTCGCGGACGAAGGGTTTCATGCGGAAGCGGAAAAAGGCGACGGCGGGAGGGCATGCACGGGGCCGACGGACCGTGCCCGGGGCGCACCGGCCGGTGCGCGGTCGGCGCCGCTAGGACTTCTCGCGCAGGAACAGGCGCGAGACGGTCTGCGCCGTGGCGGCGCGGGTCTCGGCGTCGCCCGCGTGCAGCTCGGCCAGGGTGCCGTGCAACATCTTCTGCGTCAGACCTTTGGAGAGGGCCTCCAGCACGGCCTCGACCGGCTCGCCCCGGGCCAGCAGCTTCTTGGCGCGTGCCAGTTCGGCGGCGCGCCAGGCGTCGGCCTGGGCATTGATCTGCTGGATCAGAGGCACCACGCCGCCCTTGGCCGGATCGCGCTGGTCCAGCCAGTGCATGAAGCTGAGCACGCCTGCGTCGATGATGGCTTCGGCCTGTGCGACGGCGGCCTGGCGGTTTTCCTTGCCGGTCTGCACCACGCTGGCCAGGTCGTCCACCGTGTAGAGGTAGACGTCGGACAGGCCTTTGACCTCGATCTCGATGTCGCGCGGCACGGCCAGGTCGACCATGAACATGGGGCGGTGCTTGCGCTTCTTGAGCGCGCGTTCCACCGCGCCCAGGCCGATGATCGGCAGGGTGCTGGCGGTGCAGCTGACCACGGCGTCGAACTCGTGCAGGCGCTCGGGGATGTCGGCCAGGCGCAGGACCTGGGCGCCGAAGCGGCCGGCCAGGGCCTCGCCGCGTTCCAGCGTGCGGTTGGCGATCGCCATGCTCTTGGGCGTCTTGGCCGCGAAGTGAGTGGCCGCCAGTTCGATCATCTCGCCAGCGCCGACGAACAGCACCTTGATGTCCTTGAGGTCTTCGAACAGCTGGCTGGCCAGGCGCACGGCGGCGGCGGTCATGCTGATCGAATGGGCGCCGATTTCGGTCGAGGTGCGCACCTGCTTGGCCACGGCGAAGGAGCGCTGGAACAGCTGGTGCAGTGTGGTGCCCAGGGCGCCGGCCTCGTCGGCGGCGCGCACCGCGTCCTTCATCTGGCCCAGGATCTGGGCCTCCCCCAGCACCATGCTGTCGAGCCCGCTGGCGACACGGAAGGCGTGGCGCGCGGCCTCGCCTTCGCGCAGGATGTAGGCGTGGTCCTTGAGCACATGGGTGCTGACGCCGCCGGTCTGGGCCAGCCACTCCAGCGTGGGTTCCACGGCCGACTGTTCGCCCGCGGCGTACAGCTCCGTGCGGTTGCAGGTGGACAGCAGGGTGGCCTCGGGCTGGCGGGCCAGACTGCTGCGGTAGCCGTGCAGCGTGGGCTGGATCTGGTCGAGCGCGAACGCGAAACGGCCCCGCAGATCAAGCGGAGCCGTGTGGTGGTTGATGCCGAGCGCCCAGACAGACATGGCCGCGATTATAAAATTCGCCGCCGCGGACGGACGCCTTCATATTCATGTCATTTCTGGCCCTGATCACTCACCTTGCCAACTTCGCTGCCCCGGCCGTCGGGCTGGCGGTCATGCTGTGGGGCCTGCCGCGGATCTGGCCCAAGGCGCGCGCAGGGCGCTGGGGTGCGCGCCGGGAACTGGTGGCGCTGTGCGCCCTCGGTGTGGGTGTGCTGCTGGCGGGCCTGATCGTGTTCGGCCGCGACGGCAAGATGCTGACCTATGCCGCACTCGTGCTGGCCCAGGGTTCGCTGGGCTGGTGGTTGCGCCAGCGCTGACCGGGCCGCAGAAGGTCAGTCGGGCGCGAACAGGTCGACCCGGTCGGTGATCAGGCCGTCGATGCCCAGCGCCCAGAGACGCTCGGCCGAGACCGGTTCGTTGACGGTGTAGGCCAGGGCACGCATGCCGCTGCCGTGCACCGCGGCCATCACCTCCACATCCCAGAGCACCTGGTCGCAGACCACGGCCACGCAGCCGAGCTGCCGGGCCACGTCCAGCCAGCCGTCCCACAGCGTCTCCAGCAGCAAGCCACGGGGAAGCGGCGCCACGGCGGCCTGGGCGCCGGCCAGCGCCTCCGGCTGGAACGAGGTCAGCAGCGGCGGGACCGGGGCGCCCTCCCAGAGTCGCGCCGCCTCCCGCGCCACCACCCGCCCGGTCTCTTCTTCCAGACCGGGTGTGGGCTTGATTTCGATGTTGAGCAGGCAGGCGTTGGCACGGCAGAAGCGCGCCACACCCTCCAGCGTGGGCAGGCGCTCGCCCGCGTACTGGCGCGAGTGCCAGCTGCCGGCGTCGCGCAGGCTCAGTTCGGCCCATGCGTGGTCACCGGCGAGGCCCTGGCCGTCGGTGGTTCGGTCCAGCGTGTCGTCGTGCAGCAGGAACACCACGCCGTCGGCGCTGAGCTTGGCGTCGCACTCGGCCATGCGGTAGCCGTGCTGCGCGCCCAGACGGAACGCGGCCAGGGTGTTTTCCGGGGCCAACTGGCCGGCGCCCCGGTGGGCGATCCAGCGCGGGTAGGGCCAGGGGGTGGGGGAGTGATTCACAGGCGTGCTCCTGTCGCCCGGTCGAACCAGTGCAGCCTGTCTTCGCGGGGGCGCGCCACCACGGTGCTGCCGACCTCGGGTGCACCCTGGTCCTCGTGGGTGCGGATGATCAGCGCCTCGTCGCCCAGGCGGGTGTGGATCAGGCGCTCGGCGCCGAGCATCTCCACCGTCTCGACCCGCAGGCTCCAGCCCTCGGGCGCGAGATCGATGTGCTCGGGGCGGATGCCCAGGGTGCGGCCAGGCTGCCCGCCCGGCGCGTTCTCCAGCAGGTTCATCGGCGGCGATCCCATGAAGCTGGCGACGAAGGTGGTGGCGGGGCGGGAGTAGACCTCTTCGGGCGTGCCGAACTGCTCCATGCGGCCGGCGTTCATCACGATCATGCGCTCGGCCAGCGTCATCGCCTCGACCTGGTCGTGGGTGACGAAGAGCGAGGTGATGCCCAGTTCGCGGTGCAGCTTCTGGATCTCCAGCCGGGTCTGGGCGCGCAGCTTGGCATCCAGGTTGGACAGCGGTTCGTCGAACAGGAACACCTGGGGCTGGCGCACGATGGCACGGCCCATGGCGACGCGCTGGCGCTGTCCGCCCGAGAGCTGGCGCGGCTTGCGGTCCAGCAGGTGACCCAGCTCCAGGATCGCCGCGGCCTTGTCCACGCGCTGCCGGATCTCGGCGGCCGGCAGCTTCTTGATCTTCAGCCCGTAGGCCATGTTCTCGAACACGCTCATGTGCGGGTAGAGCGCGTAGTTCTGGAACACCATGGCGATGTCGCGGTCGGCGGGTTCGAGCTGGTTGACCACGCGCTCGCCGATGCGGATCTCGCCACCGCTGACCTCTTCAAGCCCGGCGACCATGCGCAGCAGCGTGGACTTGCCGCAGCCCGAGGGGCCGACGATGACGATGAACTCGCCGTCCGCAATCTCGGCATTGACGCCATGAATCACCTGCAGCGACTGCTTGCCCTGGTGGTATTGCTTGACGACGTTTCGGAAGGAGAGAGAGGCCATGAGGGTGCTTATTTTTCGGTGTCGACCAGGCCCTTGACGAACCACTTCTGCATGAGGATCACGACCAGCGCCGGCGGGATCATCGCCAGCATGGCGGTGGCCATGACCACGTTCCATTCGGTGTAGGCCTCGCCGGAGATCAGGCGCTTGATGCCCAGCACCACCGGGTACATGCTCTCGTCGGTGGTCACCAGCAGAGGCCAGAGGTACTGGTTCCAGCCATAGATGAACTGGATCACGAACAGCGCCGCAATGGACGTGGCGGACATGGGCAGCAGGATGTCCTTGAAGAAGCGCATCGGCCCGGCACCGTCCACGCGCGCCGCCTCCACCAGCTCGTCCGGCACGGTGAGGAAGAACTGGCGGAACAGGAAGGTGGCCGTGGCCGAGGCGATCAGCGGCACGGTGAGGCCGGCGTAGGTGTTGAGCATGCCCAGGCTGGCCACCACCTCGTAGGTGGGGCCGATGCGCACCTCCACCGGCAGCATCAGGGTCACGAAGATCATCCAGAACACCAGGTTGCGCAGCGGAAACCGGAAGTACACGATGGCAAAGGCCGAGAGCAGCGAAATCGCGATCTTGCCGATGGCAATCACCAGTGCGCTGACCAGGCTCACCAGCATCATCGGACCGCCGGCGGCAAAGGTGCTGCCCAGGCTGGTCTTGCCGCCGAAGAGGGCCAGGCGGTAGGTTTCCAGAAAGTGCGAGCCCGGCACGAGCGACATCGGACGACTCTGGGCGATCTGCTCAGCGGTCTGGGTGGACCCCACCAGCGTGAGGTAGACCGGGAAGGCCACGATGGCCACGCCGAGGATGAGCACGGCATGGGCCACGAAGTCGAGGACGGGGCGGCGTTCAATCATGGGCGTGCCTCAATACTGCACCTTGCGCTCGACATAGCGGAACTGCACCACCGTCAGCGCGATCACGATGACCATCAGGATCACCGACTGGGCCGCCGAGCCGCCCATGTCCAGCGCCTTGAAGCCGTCGTAGTAGACCTTGTAGACCAGGATGGCGGTGTCCTTGCCGGGGCCGCCCTGCGTGGCCGCGTCGACGATGGCGAAGGTGTCGAAGAAGGCATACACCACGTTGATCACCAGCAGGAAGAAGGTGGTGGGCGAGAGCAGCGGGAACACGATGGTCCAGAAGCGCCGGGCGGGCGAGGCGCCATCGATGGCCGCGGCCTCGATCAGCGACTTGGGGATGGACTGCAGGCCTGCCAGGAAGAACAGGAAGTTGTAGGAGATCTGCTTCCAGACCGCCGCCATCACGATCAGGGCCATGGCGTGTTCGCTCTTGAGCAGGTGGTTCCACTCGATGCCCACGAACTGCAGCGCGTAGGCCACGATGCCCATGGGCGATGCGAACATGAACACCCACAGCACGCCCGCCACGGCGGGCGCCACCGCGTAGGGCCAGATCAGCAGGGTCTTGTAGACGCCGGCGCCCCGGACCACGCGGTCCGCCATCACCGCCAGCAGCAGCGCGATGCTCAGTCCGCACACGGCGACCAGCACCGAGAACAGCGCGGTGATCTTGAACGAGGCCAGGTAGGTGTCGTCTTCCCAGAGCCGCTGGAAGTTCTGCAGGCCGACGAACTCGGTCGAGGTGCCAAAGGCGTCCTGCTGGAGCAGGCTCTGGAACAGCGCCTGGGCGGCCGGCCAGAAAAAGAACACCAGCACGATGACCAGCTGCGGCGCCACGAGCAGCCAGGGCAGCCAGGAGGATCGGAATCGGACGCGTTTTTCCATGGGGGCCGGGAGGTTGGCAACCCCACCCGCAAGTCGGTCCTGCGGGTGGTGCGTTCAGTAGGGACGGATGCAGGCAGGGACGGATGGCCTGCGGGCGCTCACATCTTGCCCTGATTGGCCTTCTGGAAGCGCTCCAGCTGCTCGTTGCCGCGGGTCACGGCCGCGTCGAGGGCCTCCTTGGCGCCCTTCTTGCCGGCCCACACCTGCTCCAGTTCCTCGTCGTTGATGGTGCGGATCTGAACGAAGTTGCCCAGGCGGATGCCGCGCGACTTGTCGGTGGTCTTGCGGATCATCTGGGTCACCGACACGTCGGTGCCCGGGTTCTGTTTGTAGAAGCCGCTCTTGTCGGTCAGCTCGAACGAGGCGACGGTGACGGGCAGGTAACCGGTGCGCTGGTGGCTTTTGGCGGCCTCTTCGGGCTTGGAGAGGTGGGCGAAGAACTGGGCCACGCCCTTGTACTCCTCCGCCTTCTTGCCCGACATCACCCAGAGACTGGCCCCGCCGATCACCGTGTTCTGCGGCGCGCCGGCCACGTCGGGGTAGTAGGGCAGGGTACCGATGCCGGCCGCGAACTTGCTGTTGCGCTTGATGTTGCCGTACAGGGCCGACGAGCCGGTCATCATGGCGCACTCGCCCGAGACGAACACCGCATCGGCGGCGTTCCCGCGGCCCTTGTAGACGAACAGGCCGGTCCGGGCCATGTTGGCCAGGTTCTCGATGTGGCGCACGTGCAGCGGGGTGTTGAAGGTCAGGCGGGCGTCGATGCCGCGCATGCCGTTGCCCTTGGTGGCGAACTCGGTGTTGTGCCAGGCCGAGAAGCTCTCCAGCTGGGTCCAGCTGATCCAGCTGGTGGTGAAGGGGCACTTGTGGCCACTGGCCTTGAGCTTGCCCGCGGCGAGGGCCACCTCGGGCCAGGTCTTGGGCGGATTCTCCGGATCCAGGCCGGCCGCCTTGAAGGCGTCCTTGTTGTAGTGGAAGACCGGGGTCGAGCTGTTGAACGGAAAGCTGAGCATCTGTCCATTGGGCGCCGTGTAGTAGCCCGCCACCGCGGGGACATAGGCCGCCGGATCAAATTTCACGCCTGCGTCGCCCATGACCTTGCCCACCGGCACGATGGCGCCCTTGCTGGCCATCATGGTCGCGGTGCCGACCTCGAACACCTGGAGGATGTGCGGAGCATTGCCGGAACGGAAGGCGGCGATGGCGGCAGTCATGGACTCGTCATAGCTGCCCTTGAAAGTGGGGACCACCTTGTACTGGGTCTGGCTGGCGTTGAAGTCCTTGGCCAGGTCGTTGACCCACTCGCCCAACGCGCCGCCCATCGAATGCCACCACTGGATCTCGGTCTGCGCCTGGGCGTTGCTGCTGAAGCCGAGCACACACAGGGCGGCGGCGAGTGTCGAGAGGTGTTGGCGCATGGGCATGGTGGATCTCCTTCAGTGGGGGGATGGCTGTGATGACACAAAACAAGCCAGCCTAGGCAACGGATGTGACGAACCCATTGCAGCTGTCTTTCCGAAGGGTGACAACAGGGGCTTTCCATGAGTCGGTGTCGCGCATGTTGCGCTGCGGTACCATCCTTGGTTCAGCTCCGTTTGCTGGCCCATTTCCCTCATGAACGCCCCCACGCCGCTTCCGCTTCTGGAAACCGCCGCAGACGAATCGCCCCGTTTGCGCGAGATCCCCTACAACTACACGTCTTTCTCGGATCGTGAAATCGTGATGCGGTTGTTGGGCTCCCCAGCCTGGACGCTGCTGGACGAACTGCGTGGCGAGCGGCGCACCGGCCGTTCCGCCCGCATGCTGTACGAGGTGCTGGGCGACATCTGGGTCGTGCAGCGCAATCCCTACCTGCAGGACGATCTGCTGGACAACCCCAAGCGCCGCGCGGCGCTGGTGGATGCCCTGCACCACCGCCTGGGCGAGGTGCAGAAGCGCCGCACGCCGCAGGATGACCGGGTGCGTGACGAGTCGGTGGGCCAGTTGCTGGAAGCTGCCAAGGGGGCGGTCGAGTCGTTTGCCCGGTCGTTTGAAGAAATGGCGGCGCTGCGCCAGCGCACGAACAAGGTGCTGCGCAAGCTCACGGCCAAAGACAACATCAAGTTCGACGGCCTCTCGCGCGTGTCGCACGTGACCGATGCGACCGACTGGCGCGTGGAATACCCGTTCGTCGTGCTCACACCCGATACCGAGGCCGAGATGGCGCACCTGGTCAAGGGCTGCGTGGAGCTCGGCCTGACCATCATCCCGCGGGGGGGTGGCACCGGCTACACCGGTGGCGCGATCCCGCTGACCTGGAAGAGTGTGGTCATCAACACCGAAAAGCTCGAAGCCATGACCGAGGTGGAGCACATCCGCATCGGCGGGCACGAGCAGCCGGTGGCCACCGTGTGGACCGAGGCCGGTGTGGTGACGCAGCGTGTGGCCGATGCGGCCGAGCGAGCGGGCTATGTGTTCGCGGTGGACCCGACCTCGGCCGAAGCCTCCTGCGTGGGCGGCAACATCGCCATGAACGCCGGTGGCAAAAAGGCCGTGCTCTGGGGCACGGCGCTGGACAACCTGGTGAGCTGGCGCATGGTCACTCCCCAAGCCGAGTGGCTGGAGGTCACCCGCCTCGACCACAACCTGGGCAAGATCCATGACGCCGAGGTCGCCAGCTTCGAACTGAAGTACTTCGCGGCCGATGGCAAGACGCCCCTGCGCACCGAGCAGCTCGTGATCCCGGGCAAGACCTTCCGCAAGGAAGGCCTGGGCAAGGACGTGACGGACAAGTTCCTCAGCGGCTTGCCGGGCATCCAGAAAGAGGGCTGCGACGGCCTGATCACCAGCGGCCGCTGGGTGGTGCACCGCATGCCCGAACACACCCGCACCGTGTGCCTGGAGTTCTTCGGCAACCCCAAGGACGGCGTGCCCTCGATCGTCGAGATCAAGGACTTCATGTTCGCCGAACAGAAGCGCAGCGGCACCCTGCTGGCCGGCCTGGAACACCTGGACGACCGCTACCTCAAGGCGGTGGGCTACGCGACCAAGAGCAAGCGCGGCACCCTGCCCAAGATGGTGCTGATCGGCGATATCGTCGGTGATAACGCCGACGCTGTGGCGCGCGCCACCAGCGAGGTGATCCGCCTGGCCAACGGCCGCAGCGGCGAGGGCTTCATCGCCATCAGCGCCGAGGCGCGCAAGAAGTTCTGGCTCGACCGCAAGCGCACGGCCGCCATCAGCAAGCACACCAACGCCTTCAAGATCAACGAGGACGTGGTGATTCCGCTGCCGCGCATGGGCGAGTACACCCTGGGCATCGAGCGCATCAACATCGAACTCTCGCTGCGCAACAAGCTCAAGCTGTGCGAGGCGCTGGAGGCCTTCTTTGCCCGGGGCAACCTGCCACTGGGCAAAACCGACGACGCCAACGAGATTCCCAGCGCCGAACTGCTGGAAGACCGCGTGCAGCAGGCGCTGGCCCTGGTGCGCGAGGTGCGCGCGCTGTGGGCCGGCTGGCTGCGCGACGTGGAAACCCTGTTCCCGCAGCTGCAGGACCACTCGCTGCGTGCGAGCTGGAAGACGCAGATTCGTGCGCCGCTGCAGCAGATCTTCACCGGCGCCGCCTTCGGCCCCATCCTCGCGGAGTGCAACGCGATCCACAAGCGCGTGCTCAAGGGGCGCGTCTGGGTGGCGCTGCACATGCACGCGGGCGATGGCAACGTGCACACCAACATCCCGGTCAACAGCGACGACTACGAGATGCTGCAAACCGCGCACGAGGCGGTGGCCCGCATCATGGTGCTGGCGCGCAGTCTGGACGGCGTGATCTCGGGCGAACACGGCATCGGCATCACCAAGCTGGAGTTCCTGACCGACGACGAGCTGAACCCGTTTGCCGAGTACAAGGCCAAGGTCGACCCCGAGGGCCGCTTCAACAAGGGCAAGCTGTTGCGCGGTGCGGCGCACCAGGCGCTGATGGCGCAGGACGCGAGCGTGCGCCAGTCCGACCTGGCCAACGCCTACACGCCGTCCTTCGGCCTGATGGGCCATGAGTCGCTGATCATGCAGCAGAGCGACATCGGCGCCATCGCCGATTCGGTCAAGGACTGCCTGCGCTGCGGCAAGTGCAAGCCGGTCTGCGCCACGCACGTGCCGCGCGCCAACCTGCTCTACAGCCCGCGCAACAAGATCCTGGCGACCTCGCTGCTGATCGAGGCCTTCCTGTACGAAGAGCAGACCCGCCGCGGCATCAGCATCAAGCACTGGGAAGAATTCGAAGATGTGGCCGACCACTGCACGGTGTGCCACAAGTGCCTCTCGCCCTGCCCGGTGAAGATCGACTTCGGCGACGTGTCGATGAACATGCGCAACCTGCTGCGCAAGATGGGCCAGAAGAGCTTCCGCCCGGGCAACGCGGCGGCCATGTTCTTCCTGAACGCGACCAACCCCGAGACCATCAAGTTCATGCGCTCGGCCATGGTGGACGTGGGCTTCAAGGCCCAGCGACTGGCCAACAACCTGCTCAAGCCCGCCGCCAGGGCGCAGACCAGCGCGCCGCCCGCCACCCTGGGTACGGCGCCGGTCAAGGAGCAGGTGATCCACTTCATCAACAAGAAAATGCCGGGTGGCCTGCCGAAGAAGACGGCGCGCGCGCTGCTGGACATCGAGGACAAGGACTACGTTCCGATCATCCGCAATCCCCAGGTCACCACAGCCGAGACGGAGGCGGTGTTCTACTTCCCCGGCTGTGGTTCGGAACGCCTGTTCAGCCAGGTCGGCCTGGCCACCCAGGCCATGCTCTGGCACGCGGGCGTGCAGACCGTGTTGCCGCCGGGGTACCTGTGCTGCGGCTACCCGCAGCGCGGCTCGGGCCAGTACGACAAGGCCGAGAAGATGATCACCGACAACCGGGTGCTGTTCCACCGCGTGGCCAACACGCTGAACTACCTGGACATCAAGACGGTGGTGGTCTCCTGCGGCACCTGCTACGACCAGCTCGCGGGCTACGAGTTCGAGAAGATTTTCCCGGGCTGCCGCATCATCGACATCCACGAGTACCTGCTGGAGAAAGGCATCACGCTGCCGGCCGGGCAGGGCGGCTACCTGTACCACGACCCCTGCCACAGCCCGATGAAGCTGCAGGACCCGATGAAGACCGTCAAGGCCCTGGTCGGTGATGGCGTGGTCAAGAGCGAACGCTGCTGCGGCGAGAGCGGCACGCTGGGCGTGAGCCGGCCCGACATCTCGACCCAGATCCGCTTCCGCAAGGAAGAGGAGATCCGCAAGGGAGAAGCCGCCCTGCGCGCGGCGGGCACGGTGGGCGAGAAGGCCAACATCAAGATGCTGACTTCGTGCCCGAGCTGCCTGCAGGGCCTGTCGCGTTACACCGACGACCTGCAGAACGGCCTGCTGGAGGCCGACTACATCGTGGTCGAGATGGCGCGCCAGATCCTGGGCGAGAACTGGTTGCCGGCCTATGTCGAAAAAGCCAACCAGGGCGGCATCGAACGCGTGCTGGTCTGAACGGAGAACCCCATGGCAGGACTGAACAAGGACACCCCGACACCGCAGGACATCACAGTGCACAGCGCTTCGCGCGTGCTGGAGGTGTCCTTTTCGGACGGGGCGAGCTTCCGCATCCCGTTTGAGCTGATGCGCGTGTACTCGCCCTCGGCCGAGGTGCAGGGCCACGGCCCGGGCCAGGAGACGCTGCAGACCGGCAAGCGCGACGTGACCCTGGTGGCGCTGGAGCCGGTGGGCAACTATGCGGTGCAGCCGACCTTTTCGGACGGCCACGATTCCGGCATCTACGCCTGGGATTACCTGTATTTCCTGGGATCGCAACAGGCGGAACTCTGGAACGATTACCTCCAGCGGCTTCAGGCGGCCGGTGTGGACCGCGACGCACCCATGCCGGAAAAGGGCGGACACGCCTGCGGCAGCCACTGACCCCGACGGAGACCCATTCCATGGCCACCACCCATTTCGGCTTCCAGACCGTCGACGAACAGGAGAAGGCGAAACACGTGCGCAGCGTGTTCGATTCGGTCGCACCCAAGTACGACGTGATGAACGACCTCATGTCGGCCGGCCTGCACCGCATCTGGAAGCGCTACACCATCACCGTCGCCAATCCGCAGCCGGGCCAGCAGGTGCTGGACATCGCTGGTGGCACGGGCGATCTTTCGCGGGCCTTCGCGCGGCGCGTCGGCCCCGCTGGCCGTGTCGTGCACACCGACATCAACGAGGCGATGTTGCGAGAAGGCCGCAACCGCCTGCTCGACGAAGGCCTGGTGCTGCCGACCATGGTCTGCGATGCCGAGAAGCTGCCATTTGCCGACAACAGCTTCGATTTCGTGTCCGTGGCCTTCGGTTTGCGCAACATGACGCACAAGGACCAGGCCCTGTCGGAGATGCGCCGCGTCCTCAAGCCGGGCGGCAAGCTGCTGGTCTTGGAGTTTTCCCGTGTCGCCAAGCCGCTGGAAAAGGCTTATGACTGGTACTCGTTCAACGTGCTGCCGAAGCTGGGGCAACTGGTGGCGGGCGATGCCCAGAGTTACCAGTACCTGGCGGAGTCGATCCGAATGCATCCGGGGCAGGAGGAGCTGCGCCAATTGATGAAGTCGGTGGGTTTTGGCCATGTGGACGTGCACAACCTCAGTGCGGGGGTGGTGGCGCTTCACGTCGGTATCAAGTGTTGATGGGTTGACGTCAGGGACGCAAGGAGGACAGGGTCATGGAAGCTCGGTGGTGGTCGGATTGGCTCGGGGGGCGGCGGACGCTGCGCAAGGCGCTTCGCCGCGACGAGTCCGCGACCCGGTCGGCCGTCCCACCTGCTGGTGCGGGTCCGGACAGCGTGGTGTCCGCACCCCGCGGCTACAGCCCGAAGAACGTGGGAAACGACGCGTCGGCGCGGCCCTGGGAGTCGCTGGCGGATGCCCCGCCGGCAGCCGACCCGGCAGGCCAGCAGCGCGGCGGTTTTGATGCCGAAGGCTTTCTGCGGGCGTCCAAGGCGAACTTCGTGAACCTGCAGGACGCCTGGGACCGCTCCGACATTGCCAGCCTGCGCGCCATGATGACCGGCGGCATGCTCGCCGAGATCCAGAGTCAGCTGGCCGAGCGCGAGCGCGCCGGTGCCGCTCCGAACAAGACCGAGGTGGTGATGCTGGAAGCGCAGCTGCTCGGTCTGGAAGAACAGGACGAGGCCTACCTGGCGAGCGTCGAGTTCTCCGGTCTGATCCGGGAGGAGCCGTCAGCCGGCCCGAACCCGTTCCGCGAGATCTGGAACATCACGCGCCCCAAGTCCGGCGACGGCGGCTGGCTGGTGGCCGGCGTGCAGGCGTTGCGGTAGAAGCGCTCCGGTTATCCGTCAGAATCGGGGGATCATGAACAGTGCATCCCCCAACCCCTCGACCGCTCCCCGTTCCCCTCTGGGCATGCTGCAGTCCCTGCTGGGCAGTGTCCGCCCACCCGAATGGGTGGTGGACGAGGTCCAGAACCGGGTGGTGCTGTTCCTCAACCATGTCCTGATGCAGGAACCCCAGGCGCAGCAGCGCCTCAAGCGCCAGCAGGGCAAGCCGGTGCGCGTGGCCTGGGGCGACTTCCACCTCAGCCTCGCGCCCACCCCCGCAGGCCTGCTGGAGCGTCCCTCCGGCGACCGGCAGCCCGAACTGCACGTGACCGTGACCCAGACCTCCCCTTTTGCGCTGGCGCAGCAGGTGCTGGGCGGCGAGCGCCCGAACGTGGACATCCAGGGCGATGTGCAACTGGCGGCCGAGGTGGCCTGGCTGGTGGACAACGTGCGCTGGGACGTCGAGGAAGACTTGTCCCGCCTCGTCGGTGACGCTGTCGCGCACACCCTGGTGAGCGGCGCGAAGTCGGCCGCCGCCGGTCTGAAGGCATTTGTCGGTCGCCGCGCACCCACCGAACCGGGTCACAGCGACGGACGCTCGGCATGACGCGGCTGCTCCGCGGCCTGTTCATCGTCTGGGTGGTGCTGCGGCACGGCCTGGATGAACTGGTGCTGTCCAGTTTCCAGCGGCCGGGCCTGCGGCTGCTGACGCGCATCGTGTCCGTGGGGCGCAACCTGGACGCGCCGCGGGGCCAGCGCCTGCGCGAGGCGCTGGAGCGCCTGGGACCGATCTTCGTCAAGTTCGGTCAGGTGCTCTCCACCCGGCGCGACCTGCTGCCGCCGGACATCGCCGACGAACTGGCCCGCCTGCAGGACCGGGTGCCGCCATTCGACAGTGACATCGCCGTGGCCACCATCGAGCGGGCCTTTGGCAAGCCGCTGGACGCCGTGTTCGGCCATTTCGATCGCACGCCAGTGGCCAGCGCCTCCATCGCCCAGGTGCACTTCGCCACGCTGCGCGATGGGCGACACGGCGGCCGCGAGGTCGCGGTGAAGGTGCTGCGGCCCAACATGCTGCCGGTGATCGAGAAAGACCTGAGCCTGATGCGCATGATGGCCGGCTGGGTCGAGAAGGTCTCGGCCGACGGCAAGCGGCTCAAGCCACTGGAGGTGGTGGCGGAGTTCGACAAGTACCTGCACGACGAACTCGACCTGCTGCGCGAGGCCGCCAACGCCGCCCAGTTGCGCCGCAACATGGCGGGGCTGGACCTGGTGCTGATTCCGGAGATGTTCTGGGACTACTGCCACACCGAAGTGATGGTGATGGAGCGCATGCACGGTGTTCCGATCAACCGGGTGGAAGAGCTGCGCCAGAAGGGCGTGGACATTCCCAAGCTGGCGCGCGACGGTGTCACCATCTTCTTCACCCAGGTGTTCCGCGACGGCTTCTTCCACGCGGACATGCACCCGGGCAACATCCAGGTCAGCGTCGACCCGGCCACCTTTGGCCGCTACATCTCGCTGGACTTCGGCATCGTCGGCACGCTGACCGAATTCGACAAGGAATACCTGGCGCAGAACTTCACCGCCTTCTTCCGGCGCGACTACAAGCGCGTGGCCGAGCTGCACATCGAGAGCGGCTGGGTGCCGCCTGAAACCCGGGTGGACGAACTGGAGTCGGCCATCCGGGCGGTGTGCGAACCGTACTTCGACCGGCCGCTCAAGGAGATCTCGCTGGGCATGGTGCTGATGCGCCTGTTCCAGACCTCGCGCCGCTTCCATGTCGAAATCCAGCCGCAGCTGGTGCTGCTGCAGAAGACCTTGCTCAACATCGAGGGCCTGGGCCGCGACCTCGACCCCGAACTGGACCTCTGGAACACCGCCAAGCCCTTCCTGGAGAAGTGGATGCTGGAACAGGTCGGGCCGCACAAGCTGCTGCAGCAGCTCAAGGCGGAAGCGCCGCAGTACGCCAAGCTGCTGCCGGCCCTGCCCCGCCTGCTGCAGGACTACCTGCAGCACCGGCCCCACCAGCTGCGCGCCGAACTCGACCAGCTGATGGCCGAGCAGCGGCGGACCAACCGGCTGCTGCAGGCCATCATCTACGGCGGCATCGGCTTCGTGCTGGGGCTGATCGTCACCCAGGTGATGCTGCGCATCCGCCTGTGGTGAGGGGCCGACCGGCGGGCCGCCCTTGAAGGTGCGGGCGGGGTGCCCCACCTATAATGACGGGTTTTGTTCAACTTCCCGGCGCCCTGCCGTTCTTGCACCCCCGCGGTGCATTTCGGGCCCTTGGGGCTGTGGTCGCCGGACCATTCCACCGTTCACGCCATGCCGATCTATGCCTACAAGTGCGAGTCCTGCGGCCATGCCAAGGACGTCCTGCAGAAAATTTCCGACGCGCCGCTGACGGAATGCCCCGCCTGCGGTGCGGCCACGTTCAGCAAACAGCTGACCGCCGCCGGTTTCCAGCTCAAGGGCTCGGGCTGGTACGCGACCGACTTCAAGGGCAGCGCGGGCGGCTCGGCGGCCAGCGGCACGGCCGCCGCCTCGACCGAGTCCAAGCCGGCGGAAACGGCCAGCGCCGCGCCGGCCACGCCCTGCGGCGGTTCCTGCGCCTGCCACTGAGCCAGCGGAAAGACCTGCCCTGTGGCCAATCTGCGCAAGTGGCTGTTCTCGGGCCTGCTCGTCCTGGTGCCCCTGATCATCACCCTCTGGGTGCTGGACTGGGTCGTTTCCACGCTGGACCAGACCCTGCGCATCCTGCCCGGCGCCTGGCAACCGGACCAGCTGTTCGGCTTCCATGTGCCCGGTCTGGGGGTGATCTTCGCGCTGGTCGTGGTCCTGTCCATCGGCGCCATGGCCTCGAACATCATCGGCAACCGGCTGGTGAACTGGTGGCACGCCCTGCTGCATCGCATCCCGGTGGTGCGCTCCATTTATTCGGGCGTCAAGCAGGTCTCCGACACCCTGTTTTCCGAAAAGGGCAACGCCTTCCGCAAGGCTTTGCTGGTGCAGTGGCCACAGGACGGCATGTGGACCATCGCCTTCCTGACCGGTACGCCGCAGGGCGAGGTGTTGCAGCAGTTGCGCGCCCGCCCTGGCAGTGGTCCCGACGAAGACTTCGTCAGCGTCTACGTGCCCACCACGCCCAATCCCACGGGCGGCTACTTCGTCATGGTGCGCACGCGCGACTGCGTGGAACTGCAGATGTCGGTGGACGAAGCCCTGACCTACATCGTCTCCATGGGCGTGATCGTGCCCGGTGGACCCAAGAACCCCAACCTCAAGGCGACCGCTCCCGCGACCGCCTGACATCCGTGGCTGCAGCCTTGCAGCCCGCCTGCTGAAAGAAGAACCGATATGGCCATGCGTTCCCACTATTGCGGTCTGGTGACCGAAGCCCTGATGGGGCAAACCGTGCAACTCTGCGGCTGGGTCAACCGCCGCCGCGACCATGGCGGCGTGATCTTCATCGACCTGCGCGACCGCGAAGGTTATGTGCAGGTGGTCTGCGACCCGGACCGTCCGGACATGTTCAAGACCGCCGAGGACGTGCGCAACGAGTTCTGCGTGCAGGTCACCGGTCTGGTGCGTGCCCGCCCCGCCGGCACCACCAACGACAAGCTCAAGAGCGGCCAGATCGAAGTGCTGTGCCACGAACTCAAGGTGCTCAACCCCTCGGTCACGCCGCCATTCCAGCTGGATGACGACAACCTGAGCGAGACCACCCGCCTGACGCACCGCGTGCTGGACCTGCGCCGCCCGTACATGCAGAACAACCTGATGCTGCGTTACCGCGTGGCCATGGAGGTGCGCAAGTTCCTGGACGCCAACGGCTTCATCGACATCGAGACGCCGATGCTGACCAAGAGCACGCCCGAAGGCGCGCGCGACTACCTGGTGCCCAGCCGCGTGCACGACGGCCACTTCTTCGCGCTGCCCCAGTCGCCCCAGCTGTTCAAGCAGCTGCTGATGGTGGCCGGCTACGACCGCTACTACCAGATCACCAAGTGCTTCCGTGACGAGGACCTGCGCGCCGACCGCCAGCCCGAGTTCACGCAGATCGATATCGAGACCTCGTTCCTGACCGAGCAGGACATCCGCGACATGTTCCAGGGCATGATCAAGACGGTGTTCCAGAACGTGCTGAACGTGGACCTGGGCGAGTTCCCGGTCATGGCCTACAGCGAAGCCATGCACCGCTACGGCTCCGACAAGCCCGACCTGCGCGTGAAGATGGAGTTCACCGAGCTCACCGACGTCATGGCCGATGTGGACTTCAAGGTCTTCAGCGCGCCCGCCACCATGAAGAACGGCCGTGTCGTCGCGCTGTGCGTGCGCGGCGGTGCCGAAATGAGCCGCAGCGAGATCGACGCCTACACCGAGTTCGTCAAGATCTACGGCGCCAAGGGCCTGGCCTGGATCAAGGTCAACGAAGTGGCCAAGGGCAAGGACGGCCTGCAGTCGCCCATCGTCAAGAACCTGCACGACAAGGCGATTGCCGAGATCCTGACCCGCACCGGCGCACAGGACGGCGACATCATTTTCTTCGGCGCCGACAAGGCCAAGATTGTCAACGACGCCATCGGTGCGCTGCGCCTGAAGATCGGCCACAGCGAACTGGGCAAGAAGAACGGTCTGTTCGAGGACCGCTGGGCGCCGATGTGGGTGGTGGACTTTCCAATGTTCGAACACGACGAGGAAGAGGACCGCTGGACGGCGGTGCACCACCCCTTCACCGCGCCCAAGGACGGCCACGAGGACTGGATGGTCACCGCACCCGAGAAGTGCATCGCCAAGGGCTACGACATGGTGCTCAACGGCTGGGAAATCGGTGGCGGCTCGGTCCGTATCCACCGTGCCGACGTGCAGCAGAAGGTGTTCGACGCGCTGAAGATCACGCCCGACGAAGCGCAGCTCAAGTTCGGTTTTCTGCTGGATGCCCTGCAGTACGGCGCGCCCCCGCACGGCGGCCTGGCCTTCGGTCTGGACCGCATCGTGACCCTGATGACCGGTGCCGAGTCCATCCGCGACGTGATCGCCTTCCCCAAGACCCAGCGCGCCCAGTGCCTGCTCACGCAGGCGCCGAGCCCGGTGGACGAAAAGCAGCTGCGCGAGCTGCACATCCGCCTGCGCAACCCGGACGCGGTGAAGACGGCCTGAGCCGGACTTCGGCCAGAATGAAAGGCGCCTGCGGGCGCCTTTTTTTGTTCAACCCACCGAACCGC
This sequence comes from Hydrogenophaga pseudoflava, assembly GCF_031020795.1. Classification (GTDB taxonomy): domain Bacteria; phylum Pseudomonadota; class Gammaproteobacteria; order Burkholderiales; family Burkholderiaceae_C; genus Hydrogenophaga; species Hydrogenophaga pseudoflava_A. The sequence continues at coordinate 697,964 of NZ_JAVHJP010000001.1, read as the reverse complement.
CGTGCCGTCCTCCCCGCCCTACAAGATTCCTGAATCGGTGCTGGTGGTGATTCACACCCCGGCGCTGGAGGTGTTGCTGATCGAGCGGGCCGAGTCGCCGGGCTTCTGGCAGTCGGTGACCGGTTCCAAGGAGGCGTGGGAGGAGCCGTTTGAAGCGACGGCTGCGCGCGAGGTGGCTGAAGAAACCGGGCTCGACGTCTCGGCGCCGGGGCACCGCCTCAGCGACTGGGGCTTGCAGAACATCTACGAGATCTACCCGCAGTGGCGCCACCGGTACGCGCCCGGCGTGGTTCTGAACACCGAGCGGGTGTTCGGTCTGTGCGTGCCGGAGGCGCGGCCGGTGGTGCTCAGTCCGCGGGAACACCAGGCACAGGCATGGCTGCCCTGGCTGGAAGCTGCGGACCGTTGTTTCTCGTTCTCCAACGCGGAGGCGATTCTTCTGCTGCCACGCATTTTCCAGCCATAGAAGTGGCGCCGCCGCAAGCGGAGCGGTGTCAGACTGTGTGTGCTTTTCCGTCGTCGAAGATGTACAGCGGTCGCCGCTCACCTGTGCAGGAAATTACGGAAATGTGAACCAAAAGGGCTATGCGGTCGCTGAGACTTCATCAATTTTGATACCCTCGGCTGGTACTTCATAAGTAACAAATTGGGCGTCCTGTATCGCCTTGTTGCAAATAGAGCACCAGCATGAACAAGTCATACAAGTCGATCTGGAACGAGTCCCTGGGAACCTACGTGGCCGCCTCTGAAGTGGCGACGTCCGGTGGTCGCAGGGTCTCGTCGGGGCGAAAGGCGCGCAGAGCGCCGGAACGGGCCCTGTCGAGCCAGATCGTCCTGGAGCAGCGGATCGTCTTCGATGCTGCGCTGCCAGCCACCGTACTCGACGTCGCGGCTGAAACCGAGACAACAGACGCTGCGGTGGACGAGGCGCCGGAGGAACCCGAGGCCGAACAGCCCGTGGTCGTGCCTGCGGCCACCAGCACGGCGTCCGATGAGACGCCAGCGGCCGACGAAGTGGACGCTGACACAGACGCCGGGTCTGCAGCCGCGCCGGACGAGTCGGTGCAAGCGGACGCGGATCCCGACGCGGATGCAGCAGCCGGGGAGGCTGCGGAGACCACGGCCGCGGACGATCTGGCAACAGACGAAGCCTCCGTGGCCGACACCGACGAGCGAGTGGAGATCATCTTCGTGGACGCGGTGGCCGCTGATGTGGCCGGGCAGCTGAGCTGGCATCCGGGCGAGGTGTATGTGCTGGACGCGGACCGGGACGGCCTGGAGCAGATGGCCGAATTCCTCAACGGCCGCACCGGCATCGACGCGATCCACATCATCAGCCACGGGACACCGGGCCGTCTGGAACTGGGCAACGCGGCCCTGGACACCACCTCGATCACGGGGATGCATGCCGACGAGCTGGCCATCATCCGTGCGGCGCTTGCCGAGGAGGCGGACATTCTTCTGTACGGCTGCGACGTATCGTCGTCTGCAGACGGTTTGGCGTTTGTCGAGGCCCTGGCCGATGCCACGGGCGCCGATGTGGCGGCTTCCAGCGACGACACGGGGGCCGAGGCCCTGGGTGGCGACTGGGTGCTGGAGACCCAGGTGGGCGATGCCATCGAGACCACGGTGATTTCCGCCTCCGAATGGGCGGGTCTGCTGACCACGGCGGTCAACGTCGGCAGCGGTGCATTCCTCGGCTCGGTGGGCATGTCGATCTACAGCATCGATGCCACCACCGGCAAAGCCACGCTGCTGACCACGGTGCCGGCGACCGTCGGGGGTGTGGCGCTCAACACCGCCAACGGCATCAACTCGCTGTCCGTCAACCACAACGCAGGCCTCATCTACTACACGTCCAACACGTCCGCCAACACCAACGTTGCGCTGTTCGCGTACGACTACATCAACAATGTCCACATCGTCGTGGACAGCAACCTGACCACGGGCCTGGCCACCAACGTGACCGTGGGTGCCACCGGTGTGGGCAGTGGCGCGGCCACCTTTGTGGACAGCACGGGGTTCCTGTACCTGGGCGTCGAGAACAACCTGGGGGGCGATGGCTTCGGGACCACGTCCGACGACACCATCTACCGCCTCACCTTCTCGGCCGACGGGCGCACCGTGACCGGCATCGCCGCCCTGGTCACCAACATCACCGGCAACGACTGGGGCGACCTGGGCTACGACGCCGCCACCAACTCGCTGCAGAGCTCGTCGCTGAACGGCGCGGGCACGGCGGTCAACGTCACGCGCTACACCCTGAACGGTGCGGGCACGTCCGCAACCAACGCCGGTACGCTGTCTGTGGCGACCACCAACACCCAGGGTGCCGAGACCCAGGCCGGTGGCAACTACCTGCTGAGCACCGCCATCCAGCAGTACAACCCCACCACCGGGGCCCTGATCGGGTCGGCGATCAGCATCACCACCAACGGCACCACCTCGCTGGGCGCGCTGAACGACGCCGCCAGCTGGACTCCGCCCACTGCGCAGATCGGTGACCGCGTCTTCACCGACACCAATGGCAACGGCAGCTTCGACGGCACCGACTCCGGCATCGCGGGTGTGACTGTGCGGCTGGTGGACGACGTGAACAACAACGGCGTGGTAGACGCCGGCGAGCGGGTGCTGGCGACCGACACCACCGATGCGAACGGCTTCTACCTGTTCACCGGCGCGCTGCCGGGCAGCTACATCGTGCAGGTGACCGACACCGGCAACGTGCTGGGGGCCGGTCGGACCTACACCACGGCCGGTGGCAACACCAATGCCACTGCGGACGTCGGCCAGATCGGTTCCAGCAACCTGGCGATCGATTTCGGTCTGAACAATCGGCCGCCAGTCAACGTGGTGCCGGGGGCACAGACCGTGGCCGAAGACGGCACGCTGACCATCACCGGTGTGTCGACCAGCGACCCGGACGGCAATCTGGCCACCACCCAGCTGACTGTGACCAACGGCGTGCTGAACGTGAGCCTGGCGGGAGGGGCCACCATCTCGTCGGGCACCAACGGCACCAGCACGCTGACCTTGTCGGGCACCTCGGCACAGATCAACGCCGCTCTGGCGTCCATCACCTACACGCCGACCAGCAACTACTTCGGTCCGGCCGTGCTGACGGTCCGCTCGACCGACGTGGCCGGGCTCTTCGACAGCGACACGGTCAACATCACCGTGAGTGCCGTGAACGACGCACCGGTGGACGGCAACGAGACCAACACGGTCACGGAAGACACCACGTTGACGGTGGCCAACGGCGCCGCGGGCGATCTGCTGAACAACACCGTCGACATCGACGGCGGCACGGCCACCGTCACCGGTTTCACTGTGCCCGGCGTCGGCGCGGGCGTGGTGGGCACGCCCCTGGTGATTCCCAGTGTGGGATCGATCACCATCAACAGCAACGGCAGCTACAGTTTCACGCCGCTGCCCGACTTCGACGATGCCGTCCCGGTGATCACCTACACCGTGTCCGACGGCGCGGGCGGCACGGACACCTCGACGCTGACGCTGACGATGGCGCCGGTGAACGATCTGCCGGTGGACGGCAACGAGACCAACACGGTGACGGAGGACACCACGCTGACGGTGGCCGATGGTGCCGCGGGCGACCTGCTGGCCAACGCCAGCGATGTCGATGGTGATGCGCTGAGCGTCAGCGGCTTCACGGTGGCGGGCGACGCCACGGCGTACACGGCGGGCCAGACGGCGACGATTGCCGGCGTGGGCGCGCTGACCATCAACGGCAACGGCTCGTACTCGTTCACACCGGTGGCCAACTACACGGGTGCGATTCCGGTGGCGACCTACACGGTGAGCGACGGCAACGGGGGGACCGACACCTCGACGCTGACGCTGACCATGGCGGCGGTCAACGACCCTCCGGTGGACGGCGACGAGACCAACACGGTCACGGAAGACACGACGCTGACGGTGGCCGACGGCGCTGCGGGCGACCTGCTGAACAACGCCAGCGACGTCGAAGGCAGCGCGCTGAGCATCAGCGGCTTCACGGTGGCGGGCGATGCGACCAGCTACACGGCGGGCCAGACGGCGACGATTGCCGGCGTGGGCGCGCTGACCATCAACGGCAACGGCTCGTACAGCTTCACGCCGGTGGCCAACTACACGGGGGCGATTCCCGTGGCGACCTACACGGTCACGGACGGCAACGGCGGCACGGACACCTCGACGCTGACGCTGACGATGGCGCCGGTGAACGATCTGCCGGTGGACGGTGACGAGACCAACACGGTGACGGAGGACACGGCGCTGACGGTGGCCGATGGTGCCGCGGGCGACCTGCTGGCCAACGCCAGCGATGTCGATGGTGATGCGCTGAGCATCAGCGGCTTCACGGTGGCGGGCGACGCCACGGCGTACACGGCGGGCCAGACGGCGACGATCGCCGGCGTGGGTGCGCTGACCATCAACGGCAACGGCAGCTACTCGTTCACTCCGGTGGCCAACTACACGGGGGCGATTCCGGTGGCGACCTACACCGTCACGGACGGCAACGGGGGGACCGACACCTCGACGCTGACGCTGACCATGGCGGCGGTCAACGACCCTCCGGTGGCATCGAACGACCAGATCTCCACTCCCCAGGACCTACCGTTTGCCGGCAACCTGCCGACGGCCAGCGACCCGGAAGGTGACCCGATCACCTACACGCAGACCACCGCGCCCAGCCATGGGACCGTGGTCGTCGATGCCGACGGCAGCTACATCTACACCCCCGAACCCGGCTACAGCGGATCGGACAGCTTCACCTACACCGTCAGCGACGGTCTGGGCGGCAGCAACACCTACACGGTGGATGTGTCAATCACCTCCGCTCCGCAAACCAACGCCCCGCCCACGGTGTCCACCACCGAGGACACACCACTGGTGTTCTCCGACGCCAACGGCAATGCCATTTCCATCACCGACCCCGACAACACCAATGCCGTGGTCCAGGTGACGCTGGAAATTCCGGCCGACATCGGCAGCCTGCAGCTCTCGGGCACCGCGGGCCTGGTCAGCGTCAGCGGCAACGGCAGCAACCAGATCATCCTGACCGGCACGATCACATCGGTCAACGCCGCCCTCAACGGACTCACGCTCACGCCGACGGCCGACTACAACAGCGCGACCACCGCGGACCTCGAAGTCACGCTCAAGCGTCCACTGGACCTGGGTTTTGTCAACGCAGGCTTTGAGAGCCCTGACTTTGCGGACGCCAATGCCTACCACGCGGTGAACGAGTCGCTGGTGCCTGGCTGGGACACCTCGGCCAGCGACAACACCATCGAAATCTGGGACTCCGGCCACAACGGCGTCGAGGCCTTCGAGGGCGACCAGTTCGCGGAGCTCAACGCCAACCTGGTGTCCACCCTGTCGCAGACCTTCACCCCGTCCATCGCCGGTGGCGACCTCGAACTGTCGTTCGCCCACCGGGGCCGTTCCGGTGACGACACCATGAACGTCACCGCCATCGACCTGGGGGCCGATGGGGTGCTGGGCGGTGGCGACGACACCGTGCTGTTCAGCCAGAACTACACCACCGGCAACGCCGCGTGGCAGCAGTACCAGGCCAATCTGGGGCCGGCCACCGGCAATGCCGTGGTGCTCCAGTTCAACAGCGTCAGCGCCGCCGGAGGAAACCCCACGTTCGGCAACTTCCTGGACGCCATCAACATTTCGGGGTCCGCCACCACCACCGACGTCGTGCAGGTGGCGATCACGCCGGTGCAGGACACCGTCACCGACAACGTCAGCACCAACGAGGAAACCCCGGTCACCTTCAACGTACTGACCGGCACCGGTGGTGCCAGCGCGGACAACTTCGAGGGCACGCCCACGGTGACTGGCAACACCAGTCCCAGTCATGGCACGCTGGTGGTGGGCAGCAACGGCGAGTTCACCTACACACCCGAACCCGACTACACCGGCCCGGACAGCTTCACGTACACCGTCACCAGCCCCAGTGGCGTGACGGAAACCGAGGTCGTCAATATCAACGTGGTCGGTGTCAACGATGCACCGGTGGACGGTGACGAGACCAACACCGTCACGGAGGACACCACACTGACGGTGGCCGACGGCGCTGCAGGCGACCTGCTGGCCAACGCCAGCGATGTCGACGGTGATGCGCTGAGCATCAGCGGCTTCACGGTGGCCGGTGATGCCACCAGCTACACGGCGGGCCAGACGGCGACGATCGCCGGCGTGGGTGCGCTCACCATCAACGGCAACGGCAGCTACAGCTTCGTGCCGGTGGCCAACTACACGGGTGCGATTCCGGTGGCGACCTACACCGTCACGGACGGCAACGGCGGCACCGATGCGTCCACGCTGACACTGACCATGACCCCGGTCAACGACGCACCGGTGGACGGCGACGAGACCAACACGGTCACGGAAGACACGGCGCTGACGGTGGCCGACGGCTCGCCTCAGGACCTGCTGGCCAATGCCACGGACGTGGACGGCAATCCGCTGAATATCAGCGGCTTCACGGTGGCGGGCGACGCGACGGCCTACACGGCGGGCCAGACGGCCACCATCGCCGGCGTGGGCGCGCTGACGATCAACGGCAACGGCTCGTACAGCTTCACGCCGGTGGCCAACTACACGGGGGCGATTCCCGTGGCGACCTACACGGTCACGGACGGCAACGGCGGCACGGACTCCTCGACGCTGACGCTGACGATGGCGCCGGTGAACGATCTGCCGGTGGACGGCAACGAGACCAACACGGTGACGGAAGACACCACACTGACGGTTGCTGACGGCGCTGCAGGCGACCTGCTGGCCAACGCCAGCGATGTCGATGGTGATGCGCTGAGCATCAGCGGTTTCACGGTGGCGGGCGACGCCACGGCCTACACGGCGGGCCAGACGGCGACGATTGCCGGCGTGGGTGCGCTGACCATCAACGGCAACGGCTCGTACTCGTTCACTCCGGTGGCCAACTACACGGGTGCGATTCCCGTGGCGACCTACATGGTGAGCGACGGCAACGGGGGGACCGACACCTCGACGCTCACGCTGACCATGGCGGCGGTCAACGACGCACCGGTGGACGGCGACGAGACCAACACGGTCACGGAAGACACGGCGCTGACGGTGGCCGATGGCGCTGCGGGCGACCTGCTGAACAACGCCAGCGACGTCGAAGGCAGCGCGCTGAGCATCAGCGGCTTCACGGTGGCGGGCGATGCGACCAGCTACACGGCGGGCCAGACGGCGACGATTGCCGGCGTGGGCGCGCTGACCATCAACGGCAACGGCTCGTACAGCTTCACGCCGGTGGCCAACTACACGGGGGCGATTCCCGTGGCGACCTACACGGTCACGGACGGCAACGGCGGCACGGACACCTCGACGCTGACGCTGACGATGGCGCCGGTGAACGATCTGCCGGTGGACGGCAACGAGACCAACACGGTGACGGAGGACACCACGCTGACGGTGGCCGATGGTGCCGCGGGCGACCTGCTGGCCAACGCCAGCGATGTCGATGGTGATGCGCTGAGCGTCAGCGGCTTCACGGTGGCGGGCGACGCCACGGCGTACACGGCGGGCCAGACGGCGACGATTGCCGGCGTGGGCGCGCTGACCATCAACGGCAACGGCTCGTACTCGTTCACACCGGTGGCCAACTACACGGGTGCGATTCCGGTGGCGACCTACACGGTGAGCGACGGCAACGGGGGGACCGACACCTCGACGCTGACGCTGACCATGGCGGCGGTCAACGACGCGCCGGTGGACGGCGACGAGACCAACACGGTCACGGAAGACACGACGCTGACGGTGGCCGACGGCGCTGCGGGCGATCTGCTGAACAACGCGAGCGACGTGGACGGCAACCCGCTCACGATCACCGACTTCACCGTCAACGGCAGCCTGCGAACCGCAGGCGACACGGCCACGATTGCGGGCGTCGGCGACCTGACGATCAACCCCGACGGCTCCTACTCGTTCACGCCGGCCCCGAACTACACCGGTGCGATTCCGGTGGTGACCTACACCGTGAGCGACAGCCAGGGCGGCACGGACACCTCGACGCTGACGCTGACGATGGCGCCGGTCAACGATCCGAGTGTGCTCACGGCGGACACGGACACCACGCCCGAGGACATCCCGGCCACGGGCAACGTGCTGGCCAACGACGTGGACGTGGACGATGCGCTGAGCGTCAGCAGCTTTACGGTGGCGGGCGACGCGACGGCCTACACGGCGGGCCAGACGGCGGTGATCGCCGGCGTGGGCACGCTGACCCTGGGCAGCAACGGCGACTACACCTTCACGCCCGAGACGGACTGGAACGGCAGCGTGCCGCAGGTGACGTACACCACCAACACGGGCAGCAGCAGCACGCTGGACATCACGGTCACGCCGCTGGACGACACACCCTCGATCTCGGACGACGTGGCGACCACGCCGGAAGATACGCCGGTGACCATCGATGTGCTGCTCAACGACAGCGACGCCGACGGCGACACGCTGACCGTGACGCAGATCGACGGCCAGGCGGCGGTGGTGGGGGTGCCGGTGGCGGTGGCCAACGGCAGCGCCACGCTCAACGCCAACGGCACCATCACCTTCACGCCGGCGCCCGACTACAACGGCCCGGTGAGCTTCACCTACACCGCCACGGACGGCAGCACGCCGGTGACGGCGAACGTGAACGTGATGGTCACGCCGGTCAACGACGCGCCGGTGGCGGTGGACGACAGCACGACCACGCCGGAGGACACGCCGGTGACGATCCTGGTGCGCTCCAACGACAGCGACGTGGACGGCGACAGCCTGACGGTCAGCAGCTTCACCGACCCGGCCAACGGCACGGTGACGCTCGATGGCAGCGGCAACCTGGTGTACACGCCGGACCTGGACTTCACGGGCACCGACACCTTCACCTACGTCATCAGCGACGGCAACGGCGGCACCGACATGGCGACGGTGACGGTCAACGTGGGCGGCATCAACGATGCGCCCGAAGCCAACCCGGACACCAACAGCACGACGGAAGACGCGACGCTGAGCGTGAACGCGGCCAACGGGGTGATCCTGGGGGCGGTCGGCGCGGACACGGACATCGACGGCGACACGCTCTCGGTCAGCGCGGTCTCCTTCGGCGGCACGCCTGGAACGGTGGGCGCGGTGCTCTCCGGCGCCTGGGGCAACCTCACGCTCAACGCCAACGGCAGCTACACCTACGTGCCCAACGCGGCGGCGCAGGCGCTGGATGCCGGCGAGAGCCAGAGCGACGTGTTCACCTACACGGTCAGCGACCCGGGCGGCCTGACGGCCACGACCACGCTGACCATCACGGTCAATGGTCTGAACGACGCGCCGGTGGCGGTGGACGACAGCCGCACGACGGCCGAAGACACGCCGGTGACGATTGCGGTGCTGGGCAACGACACGGACGTGGACGGCGAGACGCTGACCGTGACGCAGATCGATGGCCAGGCGGCGACGGTGGGTGTGCCCATCGCGGTGGCCAACGGCACGGCCACGCTCAACGCGGACGGCACGATCACGTTCACGCCGGCGGCGGGCTTCAACGGTGCGGTGGACTTCGGCTACACGATCAGCGACGGCACGGCCACGGACACGGCCAACGTGCACGTGGTGATCGACGACGTGAACGACCCGCCGGTGGCGCAGGACAACGTGGTGGCGGGCAGTGAGGACAGCCCGGTGAGCTTCGACCCGAGGTCCAACGACACGGACCCGGACGGCGACCCGCTGTCGATCACCGAGATCAACGGCAACCCGATCACGACCGGCTCGCCGGTGACGCTGCCCGAGGGCGTGCTGAGCCTGAACGCGAACGGCACGCTGACCTTCACGCCCAATGCGAACTTCAACGGCAACGGGGTGACGTTCCAGTACACGGTGGACGACGGCCGCGGCGGCACGGACACGGCGACGGTGACGATGAACATCGCGCCGGTCAACGACGCGCCGGTGGACGGTGACGAGACCAACACGGTCACGGAAGACACGACGCTGACGGTGGCCGACGGCGCCGCGGGCGACCTGCTGAACAACGCCAGCGACGTGGACGGCAACCCGCTGTCCATCAGCGGCTTCACGGTGGCGGGCGACGCGACGGCCTACACGGCGGGCCAGACGGCGACCATCGCCGGCGTGGGCGCACTGACGATCAACGGCAACGGCAGCTACAGCTTCGTGCCGGCGGCCAACTACGCCGGTGCGATTCCGGTGGTGACCTACACCGTGAGCGACAGCCAGGGCGGCACGGACACCTCGACGCTGACGCTGACGATGGCGCCGGTCAACGATGCACCGGTGGCCACCGACAACGTGGCCACGACGATCCAGGACACCAACGTCAGCGGCAACTTGATCACGGACAACACCGGTGACGGCGTGGACAGCGACCTGGATGGCGGCACGCTCAGCGTGAGTGCCTTCACCGTCGGCGGCGTGTCCGGTGTGGTGGGCAGCCCGCTCACCATCCCCGGTGTCGGTGACCTGACCATCAACAGCAATGGCAGCTACACCTTCGACCCGCTGCCCGCCTTCGTGGGCAATGCGCCCCAGGTGGTCTACACGCTGAGCGACGGCAACGGCGGCACCGACACCGCCACGTTGAACATCACGGTGACGCCGCTGAGCGAGACACCTTCGGTCGTGGGCGACAACGCCACCACGCCGGAAGACACGCCGGTGACCATCGACGTGCTGGACAACGACGATCCTGGCAGCGAAGGCCCCCTGACCATCACCGAGATCAACGGCAGCCCCATCTCGTCGGGCTCTCCGGTGACGCTGGTGGACAGCGGCACCGGGCTGCCGATCGGCGTGGTCAGCCTCAGCGGGGGCGACCCGGCCGACCCGACCGACGACCAGCTGGTCTTCACACCGGCGCCCGGATTCAACGGCCCGGTGGCCTTCAACTACACGGTGGAAGACCGCCTGGGCAACGAACTCAATGCCCAGGTGACGGTCACGGTGACGCCGGTGAACGACCCGCCGGTCGCCAGCGACGATGCGACGGTGACGCCGGTGGGCACGCCGGTGAGCGTCGATGTGCGGGGCAACGACAGCGATCCGGATGGCGACACCCTGGCGGTGACGGCGGTGGACGGCCAGGCGATCACCGAGGGCGGCGCGGCCGTTCCCGTGGCCAATGGCACGGTGGCACTGGTCGGCGGCCAGCTGGTGTTCACGCCGGCCACCGGCTACACCGGCACGGCCAGCTTCGGCTACACGGTGGCCGACCCGTCGGGCGAGACCGCGGTCGCGACGGTCACCATCGAAGTGGGCGAGGACAACCTTGCCCCCGTGGCCCAGCCGGACACCAACAGCACCACGGAAGACGCGGCGCTGACGGTCTCGGCCGCCAACGGCGTGATCCAGAGCGGTGCGGCACCGGGTGGCGTGGACAGTGACCCCAACGGCGACAGCCTCTCGGTGAGCGCCGTCAACGGCGCCGCGGGCGGCGTGGGTGCGCCGGTGGTGGGCAGCTACGGCACCCTGGTGCTGAATGCCGATGGCAGCTACGGCTACACCCCCACCGCCGCGGCGCAGGCCCTGCCGACCGGTGTGGCGGTGCAGGACGTGTTCACCTACACCGTCACCGATCCGGCCGGCCAGACCGCCGCCGCCACGCTGACCATCACCGTCAACGGCCTGAACGACGCGCCGGTGGCCGAAGACAACAGCGCCATTGCGGCGCCGGACACCAACGTGAGCGGCAACCTGCTGACCGACGACGGCAACGGCCCGGTCGCGGGCGGCGTCGACAGCGACCCCGATGGCGACGTGCTCACGGTGTCGGGCTTCACCGTCAATGGTGTGCCGGGCGTGCCGGGCACACCGCTGACCATCCTCAACGTGGGCGAATTGACGGTCAACGCCGATGGCAGCTACACCTTCGACCCGGAGCCCGGCTTCGAGGGCGCCGTGCCGCCGGTGGTCTACACCGTGTCGGATGGCAACGGCGGCAGCGACACCGCCACCCTGAACATCGTGGTGGATGCGTCCAACGACCCGCCGATCGCGCAGAACGACAACGTGCGCGGCCAGGAAGACCAGCCGGTCACCTTCAACCCGCTGACCAACGACAGCGATCCGGAAGGCCAGCCGCTGGAGATCACGCAGATCAACGGTGTCAACTTGACCCCCGGCACGCCCGTGGTGATCAACGACCCGGTCAGCGGCGATCCGATCGGCCAGCTGGTGCTCAACCCGGACGGCACGCTCACCTTCACGCCCGAGCCCGATTACTACAACACCGGCACCCCGGTGCCGATCAACTACACCGTCGAGGACCCCGATGGCCTGACCGCCACGGCCACCATCCGGTTGCTGGTGGACCCGGTGAACGACGCCCCGGTGGCGACCGACAACGGACCGATCCCGACCACACCGGGCACACCGGTGTCGGGCAACGTCATCACCGACAACAACGGTTCGGGCGTGGACAGCGATGTCGACGGCGATCCGCTGGTGGTGTCCGGTTTTGCCGTGGACACCAACGGCGATGGCACGCCCGAGGGCTTTGCCGCGGGCCAGACTGCCACGATCCGCGACAACGCCGGCGACCTCGTCGGCACACTGGTGATCGGCACCAACGGCGGCTACACCTTCACCCCGGCCAGCGGCTATGCCGGCCCGGTGCCGCCGGCCACCTACACCCTCAGCGACGGCCAGGGCGGCACGGACAGTGCGGTGCTGAGCTTCGCCGATGTGCCCAACGGCGCGCCCGTGGCGACCAACGACGGCCCGCTGCCGACCGCGGTGGACACCCCGGTCACCGGCAACGTGCTGCCCAACGACAGCGACCCGAACGGCGACCCGCTGACGGTCACCGGTTTCACCATCACCGGTGTGCCGGGCAGCTTCCCGCCGGGCGACACCGCCACCATCCCTGGCGTGGGCACCCTGGTGATCAACCAGGACGGCTCGTTCACCTTCACCCCGCTGCCGGGTTACACAGGGCCGATCCCCAGCGCGACCTACACGATCAGCGATGGCAGCGCCACGTCGTCCGCCGTGCTCTCGTTCGCCGCGATTCCGGGCGAGCCGACCGCACCGCCGCCAGCGCCGCCGGCACCTCCGCCAGCGCCCGCACCGGCGCCGGCTCCGTCGCCTGCCCCGGCACCCGCGCCGGCACCCGCGCCGGCACCCGCGCCGGCGCCTGTGCCCGAGGTGCCGCGCCCGCCGGTGTCGCCACCGCCGACCGTCAGCGAACTGCACGTGCTGTACGCCGTGGCCGATGCCAGCGGAGAGAGGGAACTGTCCTCGTCCCCGCTGGGTGCACTGCCCGTGGGCGCACCGCTGCTGGGCGAAGCCATGGCGCAGCTGCCCGACAGCCTGCTGTTCGCGAACAACGCGCAGGGCATGCCTCTGGGGCTGGTGCGCGAGCCCGGCTACGGCGAGCTGCAGGCGCCGAGCCCGGCGCTGTACGTGCAGCACGCGGTGCGCCACCAGCCGATCACCACCGATCCGAGCCTGTGGGTGCAGCACGCGGTGCGCGCCTCGCAGCTCGAATCGATGCTGCGCTCGGCCACCGTGGACGCCAACCAGTCGGCCACCCCCGGGTTCGGGACGCTGACCGACCAGTTCGCGCTGGGCGCCCCGCAGCCCGAAGGCTCGGCCGCCCGTCTGACCCAGGCGCAGCTGCGCGAGCAAGGCACCGAACCGCTGACCAAGGCCGCCGCCGAACCGGTGGCGCCCGAAGCTCCGGTCAAGGAAACGCTCAAGGCGGTCGAAAAACCCTTGGACAAGCCCCAGGCGGCCAAGGGTCTGCGCCAGCAGCTGCAGCGCTTTGCCAAGGACCGGGCGCTCAGTGCCCGCCCGATCACCCGCTCCACCGTCGCCGGCTGAACCCACTGAATACTGAAATGGACAAGGACATCCCCATGAAGCAAGAACAACTGAGCTCCTCCGGCGCGGTGCAGCGCCTGCCGCAGACCCTGATGGCCCTGGCGGTCGCTGCCCTGGTGGCCGGGTGTTCGGTCGCGCCCAAGGCCATCACGGCCGAGGAGGTGCGCGATCGCGTCAAGGCCGACACCGCCCGCATGTACGTCGACCAGGCGCCGATCACCGCCCCGATCGCGATGGAAGAGGCGGTGGCCCGCGCCCTCAAATACAACCTGGACTACCGCCTCAAGAAGATGGAGTCGGCCCTGGCCATGGGCCTGAGCGACTACGCGGCCTACGACATGCTGCCCCAGATGGTGGCTTCGGCCGGCTACACCCGCCGCAGCAACGACTCCGGTGGCGTCAGCGTGGGCATCCTGGACGGCGAGATCGCCGAGCGCCCGACCACCTCGGACGAACGCAGCCGCTCGCTGCGCGGCATCGAGTTCTCCTGGAACGTGCTGGACTTCGGCGTCTCCTACTACCGCGCCCGCCAGCAGGGCGACCAGTTCCTCATCGCCGAAGAGCGCCGCCGCAAGGTGGTGCAGAACCTGCTGCAGGACGTGCGCGCGGCCTACTGGCGCGCCCTGGGCGCGCAGCGCCTGAACGCGCAGGCCGACGACATCCTGCAGCGCGCCTCGCTGGCTCTGAGCCGTTCGCGCGAAGCCGAAACACAGAAGGTCATCCCGCCGGGCCTGGCGCTGGCCTACCAGCGCGCGCTGCTGGACGCCACCACGCTGCTGAACCAGCGCCGCCAGGACCTGGAGTTCGCCAGGCGCGAGCTGGCCGCGCTCATGAACGTGCCCCCGGGCGTGGAGTTCCAGGTGGCCGAGGCCAACGAAACCGCGCTGCCCACCCCGCCGCGCGAGATCGCCAAGCTCGAAGACATGGCGCTGCTGCAGCGCCCCGAGCTGCGCGAAGAAGACTTCCGCAAGCGCATCACGGCCGACGAGGCGCGCAAGCAGATCCTGGGCGTGCTGCCCGGCATCTCCTTCAACTACGGCCGCCGCCATGATTCCAACGTCTACAGCTACAACAACAGCTGGTCCGAAGGCGGCGTGAGCCTGGCCTGGAACCTGATGCGTCTGGTGGCCCTGCCGGCCATGAAGGACGCGCAGAAGTACCAGGAAGCGACCGACGAGGCGCGCCGCATGGCCCTGTCCATGGCCATCCTGACGCAGACCCGCGTGAGCGCCGAGCGCTACAAGATGGCGCTGGAGGACTTCAAGCTGGCGGACCAGGCCGCCCAGGTGGACACGCGCCTGGCGGCGTTCACCAAGGCCTCGATGAGCGCCAAGCTCGAGAGCGAGCTGGAGGTGATCCGCACCCAGGCCCGCGCCGTGCTGGGTCAGTACCAGCGCGCCAACGCCTACGCCAACGCCCACATCGCGTTCGGGCGCCTGTACAACACGCTGGGCTTCGACCCCATCGCCGACGACTTCGAGGGCAACGACCTGGCCCAGCTGACCGAACGCATCAAGGGGCACCTGAAGGCCACCGAGAAGGATGCGTTCGCGCTGTCCTCCAACCTGTTCGGGCGCGCGGCCACGGTGAACGTGAACCTGGCGGGCATCCAGGACCCGGTGCAGCAGGTGCGCATGAAGGCACTGGTGACGGAGCTGCTGGGGCGCCACCAGATCGCCACCGACGCCAAGGACGGGATTGAACTCAAGCTGGCGTTCGCCGCGGCCGAAAACAACGGGGTGGAGAAAGCCTCCTGGACGCTGGAACTGACCGATGGGTCGGGCCAGCCGCAGAAGGCGCGCTTTGCCACTACCATTCCGGCCAACGCCCGGGCCTCGGTCTACGAGTCCAGCCTGGTGGCCGCGCTCAATGCCAATCTTGGCGACATCAAATCATGGCTCCATGTCGACTGATCTGTCTGCTCTGAACCCCTGGCGCGCCGCTGGCGCGGCCCTCCTTCTGGGTGCGGCTTCCATGGCCGCGTCCGCCCAGACCCCCGCCGCACCCGCCAAGCCTGCGGCGACGGCCGCAACCGCCGCCGCTGCGGCGCCTGCCCCGGCCACGGTGCGCGTGCTGGTGCTGCCGGCGGGCGAGACGGTGCTGGCCAGCCCGGTGCCGGGCCGCATCGCCCAGCTGCACGTCGGCCTGGGCGTGCCCTTCAAGCAGGGGGCGGTGCTGGTGTCCATGGACTGCGACGAACCCCGCGCCCGCCTGGCGATGGCCAAGGCCGACCAGGCCGCCGCCACCGAACAGTACGAGGCCAAGCTGCGCATGCAGGGCCTGGAGCAGGCCAGCGACGTCGAGGTGGCGCTGGCGGCCAGCGCCGTGGCCAAGGCCAAGGCCCAGGTCGATCTCTACAACTTCCAGATCTCGCAGTGCTCGATCCGTGCGCCCTGGGATGGCCGCACCGCCAAGCTGCATGTGCGCAGCTACATGACGGTGTCCGCCGGCCAGCCGCTGCTGGACCTGGTGCGCTCCGGCCTGCTGCTGATGAAGCTGAACGTGCCCTCTGCCTGGATCTCGACGCTGAAGATGGGCCACGTGTTCGACGTCACCATCGACGAGACCGGCCAGACCTACCAGGCCAAGGTGCACCGCATCAACGGCCGGGTCGACCCGGTGAGCCAGACCATCGAGCTGGAAGCGACCATGACCAAGTCCCATCCGGACCTGCTGCCCGGCATGAGCGGCGTCGCCAGGTTCACCGGCATGCGCTGAGTCCGACATGAGCGACGCATCGGATCTGGGCGTCCTGCTGCAGATCGAAGCCCGCGCGCTGGAGGCCGAAACGGTGGCCGCGCTGCGGTTCACCATCGTCAACGAAACTCACGCGCTCACGCCCTACCGGCAGGCCGCGATGTTCGAACTGGAGGGCGAGCGGCTGCGGCTGGTCGCTGCGTCCGGTCTGGTCAGCGTGGCCAACGACTCGCCGTTCGCCGTCTGGCTCAGCGGCTTTGCCCAGCGCCTGCCGCGCGACGGCGCGATCCACCGCCTGGACATCGCCGACGCCTCACCCGACGACGCGGAGGGCTGGGGCGAGTGGCTGCCCGAGCACCTGGCCCTGGTGCCGCTGCGCGACCGGCGCGGGGCCTTCAAGGGCATGGTGCTCTATGCGGCCGAGCAGCCCTGGTCCGACCGGGCCTGCGAACTGCTGGGCCGCCTGCACGCGACCTACGGCTACTGCCTGGCGGGCATGCGCCAGACCTCGCAGGACCGCTGGCGCTGGCTGCGGCCGATGGCGAAAAAGCGCAACCGCTGGATCCTCGCAGGCCTGCTGGTGCTCAGCCTGTTCGTGCCGGTGCGCCTGTCGGTGCTGGCGCCGGCCGAGGTGGTGGCGCTCAACGCCATCGCCGTCGCCGCGCCGCAGGACGGGGTGGTCGGCTCCTTCGCCGTGGCGCCCAACGCCAAGGTCAAGGCCGGCGACCTGCTGTTCTCGCTGGACGACTCGTCGCTGCTGAACCGGCTGGCCGTGGCCCGCAAGGCCCTGGAAATCGCCCAGGCCGATGCCCACATCGCCCAGCAGCGCGCCTTCGACGACCTCAAGAGCAAGGCCGACGTGGCCGTGGCCCTGGGCCGCGTGCGCGAGAAGGAGGCCGAACTGGCGGCGGTGGAAACCCAGGCGCAGCGCGTCGAGGTGCGCGCCGACCGCGACGGCATCGCCATCTTCTCGGACACCAACGACTGGATCGGGCGCCCGGTGATGACCGGCGAGCGCGTGATGCAGCTGGCGCAGCCCGAAGACGGCGGCATCCAGGTCTGGCTGGCGGTGGCCGATGCGATCAACCTGGAGCTGGACGCACCGGTGCGCCTGTTCCTGCACACCGATCCGCTCAGCCCCCGCTCCGGCCGGCTGGTCGAGGCGAGCTACCAGGCCACCCTGAGCCCCGACAGCGTGGCTTCCTACAAGCTGCGCGCCAAGTTCGACGAAGGCACGGAGCTGCCCCGCATCGGCCTGCGCGGCACGGCGCGCATCTCCGGCGACTGGGTGCTGCTGGGCTACTACCTGTTCCGCCGCCCGCTGGCCCACCTGAGGGAATGGAGCGGGCTGTGAGCACCGGCGCCGCCGTGCCGGCCACCGGGCAGGTCCGGGTCCAGGCGCCGCCGCGCAAGCAGCCGCTGCCGGCGATCCGCGACGAGCTGATCCTGTTTCCAGCGGCCCCCAACGAGGACGGCACGCCGGCCTGGATGATCCAGGACCCGGTGAGCAACCGCTTCTTCCGCATCGGCTGGCTCGACTTCGAGCTGCTGGTGCACTGGGCCGACAACGACCTGGCCTCGCTGGTGCGCACGGTCAACGAGCAGACGCCGCTGAACGTGACCGCGGACGACGTGCGCGCGCTGGAGAAATTCCTCTCGGACAACCAGCTGCTGCGCCTGACCGGCAAGGCCGATGTCGCCAAGGCACTGGCCCGCGCGCAGTCCATGAAGCGCTCGCTGCTGGAGTCGCTGCTGCACAACTACCTGTTCTTCCGCCTGCCGCTGGTGCGGCCCCAGGCCTGGCTGGCGGCGCTGCAGCCCTTCCTGGCCCGGCTGAACATGCCGCTGATCGCGGCGGTGGTGCTGGCCATCACGCTGCTGGGCGTGTTCCTGGTGTCGCGCCAGTGGGACCAGTTCACCCACACCCTGGTCGACAACATGACCTGGAACGGGCTGCTGGGCTACGGCGTGGCCCTGATGGTGGCCAAGATGCTGCACGAGCTGGGCCACGCCTTCGCCGCCACCCGCTACGGGGTGCGCGTGGCCCACATGGGCGTGGCCTTCCTGGTGATGTTCCCCATGCTCTACACCGACACCGGCGAGAGCTGGCGGCTCAAGGATGCGCGCCAGCGGCTGGCCATTGCCAGCGCCGGCATCGCGGTGGAGCTGGCCCTGGCCGGCATCGCCACCCTGGTGTGGAGCCTGGCGCCGGACGGCGCCTTCCGCAACGGCATGTTCTTCCTGGCCACCACCAGCTGGGTGCTGACGGTGGCGATCAACGCCAGTCCGTTCATGCGCTTCGATGGCTACTTCATCGCCAGCGACCTGCTCGACCTGCCCAACCTGCACGAACGTTCCAGCGCGCTGGCCCGCACCTGGATGCGCCGCACCCTGCTGGGCTTCCAGGACCGCTGGCCCGAAGGTTTCCCCGACGGCAAGCGGCGCGCGCTCATCGCATTCGCGCTGATCACCTGGTTGTACCGGCTGACAGTGTTCATCGGCATCGCCTTGCTGGTGTATGTCTTCTTCTTCAAACTGCTGGGCATCCTGCTCATGCTGCTGGAGCTGGTGTGGTTCATCGGACGTCCCGTGATGAGAGAACTTGAGGTCTGGAAAAAACGCCGCGCGGAGATCGCCGCTGATCGCAAGCGCTGGCTGGCGGGTTTCGTGCTGGCCGGCCTGGTCCTGCTGCTGATCCCGTTCAGCAGCCGTGTCGCCGGCTACGGCTGGTACCACGCGCAGGAACAGCAGCCGATCCACGCGCCGTTCGCGGCCCAGATCGTGTCCATGCCGGCGCAGCGCACGTTCAAGGCCGGCGACGTGCTGTTCGTGCTCGACTCGCCGATCCTGGGCATCGCGCAGGACAAGTCGCGCCAGCTGGCCCAGGCCCGCGAGTCGCAGATCGCCGGCCTGCTGGGCCTGCCCGACGGCGAGGCCCAGCGCCAGTCGCTCACCTCGCAGAAGGCCTTCTACGAAGCCGAGGAAAAGCTCAGCGGGGACGAGCGCGAACGCCTGACCCTGCGGGCCGCCTTCGACGGCGAGCTGCGCGACATCGATCCGGCGCTGGCGCCCGGCGTCTGGGTCAAGCCGCGCGAGCCGCTGGCGCTGCTGGTGGACCAGCGCAGCTGGGTGGTCGATGCCTTCGTCGAGGAGGCGCAGCTGGGCCGCCTGCAGGTCGGCCAGCCGGTGCGCGCCGGGCTGATGGCCGACCCGCGCGCCTGGGTCGACGGGCGCATCGAGGCCATCGACGTCTCGCGCACCCTGGCGCTGCCCAACCCTCTGCTGGACGCCAGCAACGGCGGCCCGATCGCCACCGTGGCCGAGCCGCCGAAGGACGGGCAGGGAGGGGGGCATGTGGTGCGCGACGCGCTGTTCCGGGTGCGCATCGTGCTCGACGAACCCTTGCCCACGCAGCAGATGGCCACCGTGCGGGTGCGCATCGAGGGCGAGGCCGAGTCGCTGGCGGCCGGGGTGGTCCGGAAGGTGGCGTCCATCTTCATTCGCGAAAGCGGGTTCTAGACCCCCACGCTCCACCGCTTGCGCGGGTCGCTGCCCCCCGAGGGGGCTGGGCCAGCCTTGGGGCGGCCCGGCGGCTGGCCCGTCGCCCCCACGCTCCGGCGCTGCGCGGGTTGCTGGCATGCGATCATTCGCGCATGAGCATCCTGCGAGTCGCGACCTACAACATCCACAAGGGCGTTCAGGGCCTGGGGCCGGTGCGCCGTCTGGAAATCCACAACCTGGCGCATGCGGTGGAGCAGTTCGATGCGGACATCGTCTGTCTGCAGGAGGTGCGGCGCCACCACCGCAAGCTGGAGAAGCACTTCACCCGCTGGCCGGACCTGGAGCAGGCCGACTACCTCTCGCCCGAGGGTTACGAGTCGGTCTACCGCACCAATGCGGTCACCCGCCACGGCGAACACGGCAATGCGCTGCTCTCGCGCTGGCCGGTGCTGGACACCCGGCATTCGGACGTGTCCGACCACCGCTTCGAGCAGCGCGGCCTGCTGCACGTGCACCTGCTGGTCGACGGCCGCGAGGTCCATGTGGTGGTGGTGCACTTCGGCCTCATCCATGCCAGCCGCGAGCGCCAGGTCCAGCGCCTGGGACGCTACGTGGCGCAGGAGGTGCCGGCCGATGCGCCGCTGATCGTGGCCGGCGACTTCAACGACTGGGGCGCCCAGCTGCTCAAGCCCATGGCGGCGCTGGACCTGCGCACCTTCGATGGTGTGCGCCTGCCGACCTATCCCTCGCGCCTGCCGATGCTGCACCTGGACCGCATCTACATGCGGGGGCTCACGCCCGTGAGTGCGCACGTGCCCCACGGCCGGGCCTGGACGCGCATGTCCGACCACCTGCCGCTGATCGCCGAGCTGGAACTGTGAAGACGGACGCGTTCGCCGATCCATTGGCGGACGACCGGCCCGTGGCACCGCCCCGTCCCGGTCACCAGCTGCTGCTGCTCGAAGGCGGGGACGCGCTGTTCCCCGCACTGGTCGAGGCGATGGACGCGGCCCGCCGTGTGGTGCATCTGGAAACCTACATCTTCGAGTTCGCCGGCTCGGCGCTCAGCGTGGCCGAGGCGATGGAGCGTGCCGCGCGCCGCGGTGTGCTGGTGCGCCTGGTGGTCGACGGCGTGGGCACGCCGCGGGTGCCCGAGGAGTGGCAGCGCCGCTTCGCCGCCGCCGGCGTGCGCTGGCGCGTCTACGCGCCGCTGGGCCGGCTGGGCCTGCTGATTCCCAGCCGCTGGCGGCGCCTGCACCGCAAGCTGTGTGTGGTCGACGGGCTGGTCGGCTTCTGTGGCGGCATCAACCTCATCGACGACCGGGACGACGTGGCCCTGGGTCGGCTGGAGGTGCCACGGCTCGATTTCGCTCTCAGGGTGGCCGGTCCGCTGGTGGACGACATGGTCGACACCATGGAGACGCTGTGGTGGCGCCTGCAGGCGGTGCGCAAGGCGCGGGAGCGCGAGTTCCGGGCCGCCTGGGAGGCGTTCAAGGAGGCACAGCCGGCCGGCGATTTCACGCGGCTGCTGCGCAAGGTCGAGCTCTACACCGGACGGCGGCCGCGGGGCGGCGTCGGGGCCGAAGGTGCGGCCCAGCTGCTGCACAGCGACGGGCCGTTGGGTGTCAACGATGCCCGGGCCACCCTGCTGCTGCGCGACAACGTCAGCCACCGGCACGACATCGAGCGCGCCTACCTCAAGGCGCTGGGCTCGGCCCGGCACGACATCGTGATCGCCAACGCCTATTTCATCCCGGGGCGCAAGCTGCGCAAGGCCCTGACCATGGCGGCGGCGCGCGGTGTGCGGGTGCGGCTGATGATGCAGGGCCGCTACGAAAACTTCCTCCAGTACCGGGCGGCCCGGCCGGTCTACCAGAAGCTGGTCGACGCGGGCATCGACATCCGCGAATACGCCCCCAGCGCCCTGCACGCCAAGGTGGCGGTGGTGGACAGGGTCTGGGCCACGGTCGGTTCGACCAACCTGGACCCGCTGTCGCTGCTGCTGGCGCGCGAGGCCAACGTCATGACCACCGACCGGCGGTTTGCCGAACTGCTGCACCAGCGGCTGGACGTGCTGCTCGAACACGCGGGCCAGAAGCTGGACGCCCAGGCGCTGGGCAGTCGCCCCTGGTACCAGCGGGTGCTGGACCGCGTCGCCTTCGGCGTCATGCGGACCCTGCTGTTCCTGACCGGCCACCGGTACTGAAGCCCCCGCGGACCCCAAGCCGGGGGGGCGGTGTTAGCATGGCCCGATGCTGATGAAATCCGGAACACCCATGAGCAATCCCGAACAGCTGGACGACGCCGAAGGCACGCCCGTCTCGGTCAAGATCCGCGAACGCCTGAAGGCCGCGCGCCACCGTTTCCACTCCAACGACAACATCGCCGAGTTCATCGAACCCGGCGAACTGGAGCTGCTGCTGGACGAGGTCACCGCCAAGATGCAGGGCGTGCTCGACGCCATGGTGATCGACACCGCCAACGACCACAACACCGGCGACACCGCGCGCCGCGTGGCCAAGATGTACCTCAAGGAGGTGTTCAACGGTCGCTACGTCAAGGGGCCGAGCGTCACCGAGTTCCCCAACGCCGAGCACCTCAACGAGCTGATGATTGTCGGACCGATCACGGTGCGCAGCGCCTGCAGCCACCACTTCTGCCCGGTGATCGGCCGCATCTGGATCGGCGTCATGCCCAACGAGCACACCAACGTGATCGGTCTGTCCAAGTACGCGCGCCTGGCCGAATGGATCATGGGCCGCCCCCAGATCCAGGAAGAGGCGGTGGTCCAGCTGGCCGACCTGATCCAGGAGAAGACGCAGCCCGACGGCCTGGCCATCGTGATGGAGGCCAGCCACTACTGCATGGCCTGGCGCGGCGTGAAGGACATGGACAGCAAGATGATCAACTCGGTCATGCGCGGCGTGTTCCTCAAGGACCCCAACCTGCGCCGCGAATTCCTCTCTCTCATTCCCCGCCAATCCTGAAGAAGCCCACCATGCTGGTACGCCTGCTCTACGTCAGTCGCGCGATCGACAAGGACTGCGCCAAGTCCATGGAGTCGATCCTGGAAACCTCCCGCGCCCACAACCTGCACCACGGCATCACCGGCGTGCTGTGTTACGGCGGCGGCATCTTCCTGCAGGCCATCGAGGGCGGGCGCGAGGCGGTCAACACGCTCTACAACCACATCGTGCTCGACAAGCGCCACACCGACGTGGCGCTGCTGCATTTCGAGGAAATCAGCGAGCGCCGTTTTGGCGGCTGGACCATGGGCACGGTCAACCTGGCCAAGCTCAACACCTCCATCGTGCTCAAGTACTCCGAGCGGCCCGAGTTCGACCCTTACCAGGTCTCGGGCAAGGTGTCGCTGGCGCTGCTGGAAGAGCTGATGGCCACCGCCAGCATCATCGGAAGGGCTTGAGGAACTCCCCCCTGCGCCGCGTCGCGGCTTCCCCCCTCTCTGGCGCGCCTGCGGCGCTGGGAGGGGGGACGGCACTTCGGGCCGGCGGAGCCGGACCCTCGGTGCCCCTGGATCGGTCCCTTCGCGCTTCGGCATGTCGCTGACCGCCTTCGCGCTCATCGTGATCGCCGGCCTGATCCACGCAGGCTGGAACATCGTGGCCAAGAAGGCCGCGGGTGATGCGCGCTTCGCCTTCTTCACCGCCTTCATCATGATGCTGCTCTGGGCACCGCTGGGCTGGTGGCTCGGGCGCGACGTGGTGCCGGGCTGGGGCCGCACCGAGTGGGCGCTGGTGGTGGCTAGCGGTGTGCTGCACGTCTTCTATTACGTGATCCTGCTGCGCGGCTACCGCAAGGCCGATCTCACGGTGGTCTATCCGCTGGCGCGCGGCAGCGGCCCGCTGCTGTCGTCGCTGGTGGCCATCGTCTTCCTGGGTGAGCGCATCTCGGCACTGGGCGCGGCGGGCATCGTGGGCGTGGTGCTGGGCGTGTTCCTGATCGCGGGCGGCCCGGGCCTGTGGCGTGCCGCGCACGACCCGGTGGCCCGCAAACGGGTGCGCAAGGGCATGTTCTACGGCGTGCTGACCGGCGCCTTCATCGCGTCGTACACCGTGGTCGACGGCTACGCGGTGCGGTGGCTGCTGATGTCGCCCATCCTGGTCGACTACATGGGCAACTTCGTGCGCGTGGCCCTGCTGGCGCCGGCCGTGCTGCGCGACCGCGCCACCGCCTGGGTGCTCTGGCAGCGCCAGTGGCGGCACGCATTGGCCGTCGCGGCGGTCAGCCCCATCGCCTACGTGCTGGTGCTCTACGCCATGCAGCAGGCGCCGCTGTCGCATGTGGCGCCCGCGCGCGAGGTGTCGATGCTGTTCGCCGCGCTGATCGGCGGCCAGCTGCTGGGCGAGGGCGAACGGGGCCTGCGCATCCTCGGGGCGTGCTGCATCGCGGCGGGCGTGGCGGCGCTGGGGCTCGGGTGAGGACGATGGACCCCCACAGCGTCACCCTGCTGGGCTGCGACTTCACCAGCGCGCCCTCAAAGCGCAAGCCGGTCACGCTGGCCGTGGGCCGCAGCGACCGCGGGCGCGTGCTGCTGGAGCGCATCGAGACCTTCGAGTCGCTGGACGCCTGGCAGGGTCGGCTGGCGGCGCCGGTGGGGCAGGGCTGGGTGGGCGGTTTCGACCTGCCGTTCGGCCTGCCGCGCGAGCTGGTCGAAACCCTGGGTTGGCCGACCGCCTGGCGCGACTGCATGGCGCACTACGCGGCGCTCTCGCGCGAGCAGATCCGCGACACCTTCGCGGCCTTCTGCGACGCGCGCCCGGCCGGTGGCAAGTTCGCCCACCGCGCCACCGACGGCCCGGCCGGGTCGAGCCCGAGCATGAAGTGGGTCAACCCGCCGGTGGCCTTCATGCTGCACGCGGGCGTGCCGCGCCTGATCGCTGCGGGTGCGAGCCTGCCCGGCCTGCATCACGGCGACCCGAGGCGCGTGGCGCTGGAGGCCTACCCCGGCCTGCTGGCGCGCTCGGTGCTCGGCAACGCCTCGTACAAGAGCGACGACCGGTCGAAGCAGACGCCCGAGCGCCTGATCGCGCGCAAGAGCCTGATCCACGCGCTGGAGCTGGGCGACGCGCCGCTGCTGCGCAGCGCCGGCCTGCGCCTGAAGCTCAGCCACGCCCAGCGCGACGCCCTGGCCGACGACGCCAGCGGGGACGCCCTTGACGCGGTGCTGTGCCTGCTGCAGGCGGCCTGGGCGCTGCAGCAGCACACGGCGGGTCACCCCTGTTACGGTCTGCCCACGTTCGACCCGCTCGAAGGCTGGATCGTCTCCGCCTGAGATCCCGGACAATACCGGCACCCATGAGCACCACCACCCCCGCCACCCTTCCCGCCGACCTGCCAGCCGGTCTGCGTTTTGCTTTTGTCGAAGCCGTCTGGCACGCCGACATCGTCCAGCAGGCGCGCGACGCCTTCCTCGCCCGCATGGCAGAGGCCGGCATCGGCCCGGAGCGCATCGACCTGTTCGACGTGCCCGGTGCGTTCGAGATTCCGCTGCACGCCCAGCGTCTGGCGCGCTCGGGCCGCTACGCCGCCGTGGTCGGCAGCGCCCTGGTGGTGGACGACGGCATCTACCGGTTCGACGCGCTGATGCAGACCGTGGTGCAGGCCATGATGAACGTGCAGCTGGACACCGGCGTGCCGACAATCCTGGCCGTGCACACGCCGCACCACTTCCGCGAACACGCCGAGCACCGCAAGTACTTCCTGCGCCACTTTGCGGTCAAAGGCACCGAGGCCGCGGAGGCCTGTCTGCAGACGGTGGCCGGTCTGCGGCGGCTCGACGGCCTGCTGGCATCCTGATGGGCCGGACCATGAGATCCCCACACTGGACCGCCCTGGGCCTGGGCCTGATGACAGGTGCGGCCTTCGCTGGCGACATCTGCGAGCCGCTGCGCGAGCACATCGAGTTCCAGATCGCCGGCACCGGTGCCACCGGCTTTGCCGTGATCGTGGTGGATGCGGATGCCGAGGTGGCCGGCAAGGTCGTGGGCACCTGCGCCCGCGGCGCGCGCAAGCTGGTCTATGTACGGGCCGGCGGCGCACAAACCACCGGCCGCCCGGCCCGGCCGGCGGCCACCCTGGCCTCGCGTGCCGGCGAGGAGTCCATCATCACCGAGTGCCGCGACGGCACCGTGGTGCGCGGCAACGCCAGCTGCAAGCCCTGAGGCGGCGCGGCCGCCGCCCGCTCAGCCCAGTTCCTTGAACGACTGCAGCGCCGAGAGCGGCGTGAACTGCCCGGCGCGCTTGTCCTTCATCGCAGTGATCGACTCGCGCACGTGCGCGTTGCTCCAGATCGCACCCTGCAGCCAGCCCATCTGGCGCAGGCTGTCCTCCACGCTGTGGTCTCGCGCGTAGGTCACGGCCTGCTTGGTGCCCCAGATGGCGATGGGCGGTTTGGCGGCGATCTCTTTCGCGCACTGCAGTGCGGCCGCCAGCATGGCCTCGGGCGTGTCGAACACCTCGTTGACCAGTCCGTACGCCAGCGCCTTCGCGGCCGGCAGGCGGCGGCCGGTGTAGGCCAGCTCCTTGACCACCGCGAACGGCACCAGCTTCGGCAAGCGCTGCAAGGTGCCCACGTCGGCCACCATGCCGATGTTGATTTCCTGGATGCAAAAGAAGGCGTCCGCCGTCGCGTAGCGGATGCAGCCGGTGGTGACCATGTCCACCGCGCCGCCGATGCAGCCGCCCTGGATGGCGAAGATGACCGGGCAGCGCAGCGCCTCGATCTTGCTGAACGTGGCCTGCATGTCGGTCAGCAGGTCGAAGATGGCGGCGCGGCCTTCGGGGCTCTGGTCGTCCATCTGGATGGCGCCGGCGAAGGTTTCCAGCGCCATGCCGGCAGAGAAGTGCTTGCCGGTGGAACTGAAGACCAGGGCGCGCGCAGTGCCCTCGCGGTGCAACCGGCTGACGATCTCGTCCAGCTCGCGCCAGAAGGTCGGGTGCATGGTGTTCATGGCCTCGGGGCGGTTCATCACCAGATGGGCCACACCCTCGGGCGTGGTGCTGAGGGAAAAGCAAGTGGGCGTCGTGTTCATCCGTCCACTGTAGAGCGGCGCGTCAGCCCAGCCAGTCGCACCTGAGACGGTGGGCCCGGTGCGCCCGTTCGCGCCAGTTCACGTAGAACCGAGGGAGTGTGATGCCCGCCACGCACAGCGGCAGGGCCCAGAACGCATCTATGACCACCGCCGGCAGCCAGCCCATCCAGCCCAGCAACCAGACCGTGAGCACCCCGTCCCACAGGTGGTACTCCAGCGGATGGTCTTCGCGGTGGTCCACATGCCACTGCTTGATGCGCTGCAACTCGGCCAGGTTCAGTCGGTGGTTCATGTCGCTCTCCTGAACAGGTCTTGAATGTAAGACTCGCGTCAGGAATGGTCAACGATGCGCTGTCCCGCCAACGGGGGACCAACGGCCGGCAGTCCGCTCAGAACAGCTGATCGGTCGCCGGCTCATGCCGGTCGGCGCCGGCCGCTTCCTGCGCGGCCGCCTCTCCGGCCCGCAGCAGCTTGCCCACCCGCACCCCCAGCAGCCGGAAGCGCCGCGACAGGTCCACCCGTTTGAGGCACAGGCCCGCGTGCCGGCGGATCACGGCCGCGTCGGCCGTGGCCACCTCGATGGTGGTGTCGCGCGTGACTTTCTCGAAGTTGTCGAAGGTGATCTTGATGCCGATGGTGCGGCCGGTGTAGCCCTTGCGCTGCAGGTCTGCCGCCACCTGCTCGCACAGCCGGGTGAGGATGGCGCCGGCCTCGGTGCGGTCGCGCACCGCGTGCAGGTCGCGGTCGAAGGTGGTCTCGCGGCTCATGCTGACCGGCTCGCTCTCGGTCTCCACCGGCCGGTCGTCGCGGCCCCAGGCGGACTCGTGCAACCAGGCGCCGTAGCTCTTGCCGAAGTGTTCCACCAGCCAGGACTTCTCGCGCGCCGCCAGCTCGCCGATGGTGTGGATGCCGTGGCTTTGCAGCTTGGCGTCGGCCTTGGGGCCCACGCCGTTGACCTTGCGGCAGGGCAGCGGCCAGATCAGGCTTTCCAGGTCCTCCGGCCGCACGATGCTGATGCCGTTGGGCTTGTTGAATTCGCTCGCCATCTTGGCCAGCAGCTTGTTCGGTGCCACGCCGATGGAGCAGGTCAGGCCGGTGGCCTGGAGGATGGATTTCTGGATCAGCCGCGCCAGCACGCGCCCGCCCTCGCGCTGGCCGCCGGGCACGTGGGTGAAGTCGATGTAGACCTCGTCCACGCCGCGGTCCTGCATCACCGGCGCGATCTCCAGGATCGTGCTCTTGAACAGGCGCGAGAGCCGCTTGACCTCCTCGAAGTCCACCGGCAGCAGGATCGCATCCGGGCAGAGTTTGGCCGCCTTCATCAGCCCCATGGCCGAACCGACGCCGAACTGGCGCGCCGCGTAGGTGGCGGTGGTCGCCACGCCTCGGCCCACGTAGTCCTTCAGGCGCGGAAAGAAGTCCACCGGGATGCGGTCCAGCGTGTCGGGCCCCCATTCACGGTCCGGCCAGGCCTGGCGCAGGCGCTCGAACATCTCGGCCTCGCGCCGGCGCCCGCCGCCGATCACCATAGGCAGGCCCTTGAGCTGCGGGTAGCGCAGCAGTTCGACCGACGCGTAGAACGCGTCCATGTCGAGGTGGGCGATGCGGCGGGGACGGGGCGCAGACTCGGTCACGGTGCTGCGAGCATAGCGCCGCACCGCCGGGCCCGACCCGCTCCAGAGTGGCCTTACATGGCCTTGTGCACCAGGGCCCCCTTGAACAGCCAGGGCAGGCGGGGGCCTTGGGCCTCGGGCACGCCACCCTTGGCTTCCACGCTGATCGCCAGCTCGGCCACGCCGGCCAGGGCCGCCTCCTGGGCTGGCAGCTGCAGGGTCTTGAACTTGCTCTCGATCACGCCCAGCGAACGCGGCGCCTGGCCGTCCTTCAGCGCCCACAGCTGCATGCTGTCCTCGCGGCCTTCCTTGACCTCGTTCAGGCGCTGCAGCGTCAGGGCACCGGCCTGCGGGTCCATGGTCACGAGCAGGGCCGGGGCACCCCGCTCGTCCAGCAGCACCGCGATGTGGCGGATCTGCGGCACATTGGCCACCTTGGCCTGCAGGTGGCCGATCTGTGCCTTGAGCTGTTCGTAGAGGCTGGCGCTGGCGGCCCAGCCCAGCATCAGCGCCAGCAGCAGAAAGATGGCCAGCGCGCGCCACCAGGGCGAGACGCGGCGGCTGGCGGGGGAGCGAGGGGTGTCGGACTGGCCGGTGTGCGGATCGTTCATGCCGGAAGTATGCCCGCGTGAGGCGGGGGGTGCGGGCGCTCACGGACACCTGGGGCGGTACACTGCGCCGCATACTGAACGTCGTCCACCGCCTGCGGCGCCGGCATCCGATGCCACAGCAGCGGCAGTCCTTTCTCAATCACCGCCAGCCATGCAAGTTCTTGAAGTGGCGATCTGGTCTGCCATGGCGGGTGTCCTGCTGACACTGGCCGCGGCGGCCACGCTCGACGTGGCCACCCGCCCGAGCGTGTCGTCGGCCCGCTCGTGGCTGAGCCTGGTGCTCACCGGGGGCGCCTGCATCCTGATGTCGGGCCTGCCGGAAGCGCTGTGGCCCTCCTGGAACCACATCAACTGGTTGCCGCTGAAGGCCACGCTGGGCCCGCTGTGCGGCGCGCTGGCCATGACCTACCTCGGGCTGTGGTCGGGCCTGCGCCGTGAAGACCTGCTGGTGCGGCGCATGATGGGGCCGGGCGCGTCGGTCCTGGTGGCCGGCACCTTCCTCCTGCTGGGCCTGGTGGTGGCCGGTGTGCCGGCCGATACCGTGCTCCTGCTGACGGCCGCGGTCAACAGCCTGGCGGTGCTGATGGGTGTGCTGATCGCCGTGCGCAGTGTGACCCTGGGCGACCAGCTCTCGCGCTGGATGGTGCTGGCCTGTCTCTGCCTGGCCCAGATGACGGCCGGGCTGTACGCCAAGGGCCTGGGCATGGAGATGGGCAATGCCTACTGGGCGCTCACCGCCTGCGCCACCGTCGGCTACTTCATCACCGTGGTCGTGCTGGTGCGCCTGCGCAGCCGCCACTTCCGGCACCTGCGGCGCCAGGCCGCGGGCCAGGTGCCTGCGCTGGCCTCGGCCAGCCTGCCCGGCGGCGCCCAGCTGGTGGCCCGGGTGGAGGACGCGCTCTGGCGCAGCCAGCGCATGGGCCGGCCCTGCCTGGTCGCGGCGGTGTCGGTGTCCAACCTCTACGCCTACCGCGAGTCGCCGGTCCTGAACCCGGAGGGGGACATCCTGGTGGCGCTGTCCGCGCGCATCCGCCAGCAGGTGGGGTTCCGCAATGTCGTGGGCCTGTACCACCAGCGCTGCTTCGTGCTGGCCATCTCGGCGGTGCAGGACCCGACGCGCGCGGAACTGGTGACCGAGCGGGTGCTGCGCGAGCTGCGCATGTCGGTCAGCGTCGGACCCGATCCGTTGTCGCTGCCATTCCAGCCCGAGGTGGCGATCGGTGTGGTCGAGGTGCCGGCCGGCACGGACGAGTCCGCCGCGGTGCGCATCATCAACCTGGCCGAACAGCTGGCCCTGCGCGCCCACGACGAACCCGAGCGGGCGCTGCGGCGCCAATGGGTGTTGCGGCAGGATGCGCCGGTGGCGCTGGTGCCCTGGCTCGCCGAGACCCAGCCGGCCAGCCTCTGAAACCGCCCACGCGCCGGGTGGCCCAAGCCCCTGCGGGCGGCGGTCCTTCCCGTCAAGTCTGGCGGGCGCAGGCCGATACATCGGACAATTTCTCATGGGCGCCATGCAGCCGGATTCCGACACCACCCTTTGGCCCGACAGCGGCACCGAACTGTCCCGCCAAGATCTGGGCCGCCTCATCTACGCCAGCATCTGCCAGGTCGATGGCCCGGTGCTCGGCGAGATGCGCCGCATCCGCGACCACGCGGTGCTCAACAACCAGTCCCACAACCTCCGCGTCGCGCTGATGCACCGCTGCGGCTGGTTCGTGGAGTGGATCGAGGGGCCGCCCGAGGGCATCCGGGCGCTGATGGAGCGGGTCGCACTCGACGAGCGGCACCGCAGCCTGCGGGTGGTCCACGAGAGCGTGGGCAAGCCGCGCCTGTTCAAACCCTGGATCGGCTCCATCGCCGAAGCCACCGAGAGCACCGGCGAATTCGCGCGCCGGGTGATGGCGCTGCACGAGCGCCACCTCAAAGGCCAGGGCTACGAACCGGCCAGCGTCTGGCGCAGCCTGTGTTCACCGCTGCCGGGGCACGTCGAGGTGGCCGCCGCGCAGGAGGGCAGCTACCAGCGGGTGATGATGATGTCGGCCGCCCGCACCGACGCCTTCGACCTGCTGCGCTGGCTGGCCACCCGCGAAAAGCGGGCGGTGGTGCACCGGCGTTTTGCCGGCGCGGCACGGGACGCGCTGGACGTGGAGAGCGATTACCTTGATCTGCCGCGACAGGCGGCGGCCGGGCGGCGTCTGATCGCCAACGCCCGCAAGGGCCTGGCGATGGGCATGACCCATGCCTTCCTGCCCGACTACACCGCCGCGGTGGTCCTGCTGGACACCGACAGCGGGCGCAACGAACACCTGCTGGACCGGCTGCTGACGGCCTGCCAGCACGTGCACCACCGGCCGGTCGTCGTCGGCCTGGGGGCCGACAGCTGGTTCAGCGATTCACTCCGGAGCCTCACCGAGGCGCGCGGCCTGCGCTGGGTCGAGGCGCGCACCGGCGATCGGGCCCACGACATGGCCACCATGTGGTGGGCACTCAAGCGCGTGCTGGACCTGCTGTAGCCCCCACGCTCCGCCGCAGCGCCCGAAACCGCTCAGGCGGTCGGGTAGGTGCCCGGCAGCAGGATGGACGAGTCCACGTTCCGGATGTTGGTGTGGCCGCAGAAAGCCATCGTGATGTCCAGTTCCTTGTGGATGATCTGCAGCGCCTTGAGCACGCCTTCTTCACCCATCGCGCCCAGGCCGTAGACCATGGCGCGGCCGATCATGGTGCCGCGCGCGCCCAGGGCCCAGGCCTTGAGCACGTCCTGGCCGCTGCGGATGCCGCCGTCCATCCAGACCTCGATCTGCTGGCCCACGGCCGCCACGATGGCGGGCAGCGCCTCGATGCTGCTGGGCGCGCCGTCGAGCTGGCGGCCGCCGTGGTTGCTGACCACGATGGCGTCGGCTCCGCTGGCCACCGCCAGCTGCGCGTCCTCGACGTCCATGATGCCCTTGAGGATCAGCTTGCCGCCCCACTGCGCCTTCACCCAGGCCACGTCCTCCCACGACAGGGTGGGGTCGAACTGCTCGTTGGTCCACGAAGCCAGCGACTTCATGTCGGTCACCGCTTTCACGTGGCCCACCAGGTTGCCGAAGCTGCGGCGCTTCGTACCCGCCATGCCCAGGCACCAGCGCGGCTTGGTCATGAGGTTGATGATGTTGGCGATGGTCGGCTTGGGCGGCGCGGTCAGGCCGTTTTTCAGGTCCTTGTGGCGCTGGCCGATCACCTGCAGGTCCAGCGTCAGCACCAGCGCGCTGCATTTGGCCTGGCGGGCGCGCTCGATCATGCGGGCCATGGCCTCGCGGTCGCGCATCATGTAGAGTTGGAACCAGAACGGCGCGGTGGTGTGCTGGGCGATGTCCTCGATCGAACAGATGCTCATGGTCGAGAGCGTGAACGGGATGCCGAAGCGTTCGGCCGCCTTGGCCGCCTTGATCTCGCCGTCGGCGCTCTGCATGCCGGTCAGGCCCACGGGTGCGATGCACACCGGCATCTTCACGTCCTGGCCCACCATCTTCGTGGCCGTGCTGCGGTTTTCCATGTTCACCGCCACGCGCTGGCGCAGCTTGATCTTCTGGAAATCGTCGCTGTTGGCGCGGTAGGTGCCTTCGGTCCACGAGCCGGAATCGGCGTAGTCGTAGAACATGCGCGGCACGCGCTTCTCGGCGAGCACGCGCAGGTCTTCGATGTTGGTGATCACGGGCATGGGTTGTCTCCGGGTGGGCTGGAATGCCCCGGATCGTACCGGCGGGCGCGGCCCGGGCCGATTGAAAACCGCTTTCCGGCTTTGAAATTTGCTGCCAGCGGGTCTGGCTCAGCCCGGTTCGGCCCGGGACGGCAGGATCGCGACGATGGTGGTGCCGGTGCCGGGCGCGCTGTCCACCTGCAGCTGTCCGCCGTGCGACTCGACCCGCATGCGCATGCCCAGCAAACCGTGGCGGCCGTGCGGCACGCGCTGCGGGTCGAAGCCCTTGCCGTTGTCGTGAATGCTCAGGCGCACCGTGGCACCCTCGGCCTGCAGGCGCACCCGGGCCTCGGCGCAGCCGGCGTACTTGCCGATGTTGGTCAGTGATTCCTGCGCGATGCGGTAGAGCGCCAGCTGCGCCGGGCGGTCCAGCGCCACATCCTGCAGCTCGGCATGCACCGGCCTGTCCAGCCGCTCCGCCATCTCGCGGCACAGGATCTCCAGTGCTTGCACCAGGCCCAGCTGCGAGAGCGCGGACGGGTGCAGGTCTTCGATGATGCGGCGCTTGAGGGCGATGCCCTCCCCGAGCCGGGCCTCGATCGCCTGGATGCGCTCCACCGTCCTGGCCGGCAGGTCGGGCTGGCGGCGCAGCCGGGCGAAGTCCAGCTTCATCGAGGTCAGCAGACCGCCCAGTTCGTCGTGCAGTTCGCGGGCGATGTGGGCGCGCTCGTCTTCGCGCACATTGACCAGGTGGGTGGCCATCTCGCTCAGCTCGGCGGTGCGCTCCTTCACCCGGGCGGCCAGTCGCTGCCCCTCTTCGAGCATCTGCCGGTCGCCCCGGTGCAGCTGGCGCTGGAACAGGAACAGGCCGAGCATGGTGGCCAGCGCCAGCAGGTGCACCGCCACGCGGTTGATCATCAGCGCGTCGTAGAGGTCGATCCGTGCCTTCTGCTGCACCGCGGCCGTCTGCTCCAGCACCTCGGCAAAAGCCTGCCGCAGGGCATTGCGGCGCTCCAGGCTGGCATGGCTGGCGGCGGCGGCGATGGCGGGGGCGCGTTCGCCCCGGTCGACCATCGCCATCCAGGCGTCGGTGGTCCGGATGTGCTCGTCGATCAGTCGTTCGATGGGCTCCACCGACACCGACTCTTCGGGGACTTCCCGGTTGAGCAGGGCCAAGGCGCTGTCCTTGATCTCATGCAGATCGTCCACCGCTGCGCGGTAGCGGACCGCTTCCTCTGGACTGGCGGTGAGGATGTAGGACCGTGCATACAGACCGACCTCGGTGAGCCGCTGCAGCGTCTCGGCCGATTTGACGCGCGCATCGGTGAGCGCGATGCCGTTGTCCAGGGTGGCTTCGGAGTGGCGGTAGGCGCTCTCGTTGACCACCATGCCGACCACACCCAGGGCAATGACCAGGGGCATGGTGTAGCGGCCGCGGGCGGCCACTTCAAAGCGGTTGCGGATGCGCTGGACGCGTTCGGTGTCGGGTGTGGGGCTGGGTGGCACGGGCATGTGGCAGTGTCAGACCTCGGCCAGCTTGTCGCAATAGTCGATCAGGGCGTCCAGGTCCCTGGACTTGTCGAACACCTCGGCCGCGCCCAGCGCCAGACAGCGGCGCCGCACCTCCGGGGTGGCGAAGTTGGAGAGCACCACGCGACGGGCGCGCATCTGCATGCCCTGGGCGGCCTCCAGCACACCCAGGCCGCTGCCCGCCGAAAGGAAGATGTCCACGATGACCAGGTCCAGGTCGGTGGCGTGCTCGTGCAGCCCACGCACCGCGGCTTCCTCGGATGGTGCGGACCCCACGATCCTCACGCTGGTCAGCTCTTCCAGGGTGGCGACCAGGTTGCTGAGGATGGTGGGGTTGTCTTCGACGATGAACGCGCTGAGGGTCGGCATGGAACATGGGCCTGGGCAGTCCTGCAACGATAGCCACTGTGCGTGGCCACCGCTGTAGGACATGTCCGACACACTTTATTTCACAATGATGTCGTTGGTCACACGCGAAACCCCCTTCACGTTGGCCGCGATGGTGGCGGCCTGTTCGCGTTCGGCGTTGTTCTTGGCGAAACCGGAGAGCTGCACCACGCCCTTGAGTGTTTCCACCTTGATGGACATGGCGCTGACGGTCGGGTCTTCGGCAAAACGGGCCTTGACCTGGGTGGTGATGGTGGTGTCGTCGATGTAGGACCCCACCGTCTGCTGGTCGCGCGCCACGGCGCAGCCGGTCACGGTGACGACGCCAAGGGCCAGGGCCGAAGCGAGGGCGATGGTTCTGAACATGCGGATCTCCTGATGGGTTGATGGCAGCCGGGAAGGTGTTGCGCGGGCGTCAGCCCTGGCCCACCACCAGCTTGTTCTGCACGTCGGTCACGCCTTCCACGGCCTTGGCCAGGGTGGTGGCGCGGTCGGCCGCTTCGGCGGTGGGCGCGGGGCCGGTCAGCGACACCACGCCGCCGACGGTGTCGACCTCGATCTTCAGCGCGCTGAGCTGGTCGTCCGCGGCCAGTGCGGCCTTGACCTTGGTGGTGATGGCCACGTCCGACGCGGTGTCGGCCACGGACTGCGCCGCCTTTTCGCCGTCGCGCTTCATCTCGGTGGTCGCTTCCTTCGCGTCCTGGCGGGCCTCCTGGGCGGCCTGTTCGGTGCTGTTGATGGCGCCGTCGATCTTCTGGCCGACGGTGGCGTCTTCCCTCTGGCCGCAGGCGACCAGCGACATCAGAAGGGCGGTGGTGGCCACGACGGCCTGTGTGCGGTTGGAAAGTTTCATCTCGTGCTCCTTGGATGGGTTGGAGGTGGCAGGCCGGTGCGTCGACCGGCCCGGAACAGCGGTGGCGAAGAAACTCGCCGTGCTGTGCAGTCACTGTAGAAAACGATGGGGTCGCGGCCTGTCGGTCGGCCCCCTGTGCCCCTGTAGGACATCGCCCCGCCCCGCTGTCGGAGGGGTGTAGGAACTGTCTGACGGACAGCGCCGCGACCGCGCGCTACATTGGTCCGCACCGCCCCAGGGGCGGTTTGCACAAGAGACCCGGACACAAGGAGAACGAACGCATGATCCGTATCGGTATCGTCGACGACCACGCGGTGGTGAGGGCCGGGTTGCGGCAGTACCTGGCCGACCACGTGGACCTGCGCGTCACCGGCGAGGCCAGCAACGGCGCGGAGGCGCTGGAGCTGGCCCGCACGGGCGAGGTGGACGTGCTGCTGCTGGACATCTCCATGCCCGACCAGAGCGGTGTGGACGCGCTCAAGGCCATCAAGTCCCGCTTCCCGGATCTGGCGGTGCTGATCCTCAGCGGCTTCCCCGAGGCGCACTACGCCACCAACCTGCTGCGCCTGGGCGCCAGCGGTTACCTGAACAAGGAGTGCGAGCCGGACGAGATCGTGCTGGCCATCCGCACGGTGTCCATGGGCCGCAAGTACATCAGCCAGGCGGTGGCCACGCTGCTGGCCGAAGGCGTGGCCGGCGGTCTCGACCGGCCGCCCCACGAGCTGCTGTCCGAACGCGAACTGCAGGTGTTCCTGCGGCTGGCCAAGGGAGAGACCATCGGCGCCATGGCCGAGGCCATGTTCCTGAGTGTGAAAACGGTGAGCACCTACCGCACCCGCGTGCTGGAAAAGCTCAAGCTCTCCACCAACAGCGAACTCACCTACTACGCAATGACCAATGGCTTGATCCAGTGACCCCCTGGGCCGGACCCTCAGGAATCGGCCGGGCGCGTCGGCGGCGGCGGGGAGTGGCTCGGGTCCTGCCGGCGTTCCTTGAGCCAGGCGGTGAGTGCGCCCAGCAGCGCCAGTTGCACCGGAGCCTGTGCAAGCTGCCGCCACAACATGCGCCCGACGCGCAGGTGCAGGTCGCGGGTTTGACGGCGCAGTGTGTGGGCCACCCAGGGGCGGGCCATCGTCAGGGCGGCGCCGACGGCCGCGGCGGCCGCGAGGCTGGCCCAGGGGTGTCTGCGCACGAGCAGCCGCACGTCGCCAGCCAGGGTGTCCGACACCAGCTCGACCGAGGCGTGCCAGGGCTGGCGGGTCCACCACCGGCGCGCCAGGGCCCGGGCGGTGCGCCAAGCGGTTCGTGGCAGGCCGTCGCGCTTGGAGCGGGCCATCATTGAACTCATCAGGGAGGCCGCGAGGTCCAGCAGGCCACCTGTACCGGTTTCTGCCCGTCGCCCTGAAGGCTCCGGGTAGAGGCGCTGGATCAGCTGGGTGCGTGAAGCATCCAGCCGTGCAAGGGCTCGCGCCTTGCGCTCGGCCGTCGGAAGGACGCGCTCCGGCGGTGTGTTCATTCTTCTTCCAGGATGCGCAGGGTCGCAAGGTCCTGCGCCATCTGCTCACGCAGGGCCGCAAACAGGGCGGCCTTTTCGAGGCGGTGCACGCGCCAGGCGAGCCCTGCCGCCAGCAGCAGAGGCACCAGCGGGATGACCACCAGCAGCCACGGCATGGGCATCGCCGACAGCGGCACCGCGGCCGCTGCCAGGCCCGCCGCACCAGCCAAGCCCAGGCCCAGCACCGCCAGCAGGGCCGCGATGGTGCTCAGCCCGGCCCGCAGTTTCCATTGCTCGCCCCACTCATCCAGTTCGGCCGAAGCGAGGTCTGCGTAGGCGCCTGCGTGTTCCAGCAACAAGCCGGGCTGGCGGGCCAAAGCCATGAAGGCGGGGTGTATCACGGCGCGGGCCCTGGCCGGCGTCAGTAGCGTTCGGCGCGGCGGTTGGCCGCCCAGGTCAACAGCAGCGTGGCCGCGGCGCCCACGGCGGCCGCCATCAGCAGGGCCTTGCCGGGTTCGTGGCGCACATAGTCCGTGGTGCGTTCGCCCACCTCGTGGGCCTTGTTCGCGACGGCCGAGCCTGCGGCGCGGGCTTTGTCGATGCCAGCGCGCGCCAGGTCTTCGGCGCGGTGGGCGGCTCGGTTCAGGTGAGCTGGCACGGCGTCGCGCACCTGGCGCAGGCCAGCCTGGATGCTGGCCTCCGCTTCGGCGGCGGCCCGGCGCGAATGGGTCATCATTTCATCGGCCTTGTCGGCGGTACGGGCCACCGCATGCTGGGCGCTGTCGGCACCGGATTCGATCATGTGCTGGGCGTTGTCCAGGGCGGTCTTGACTTGGGGGTTCATGAGGATCTCCTGTGTTGAAAGAAGAAGGGAATGGAACCGGGTACCGAAGCGGCCCCGTCAGCGCTTGATCAGTCCGAAGACAAACGTGGCCGCGGCCATGATCAGGAACACGAAGAACAGAATCTTCGCGATGCCGGCGGCACCGGCGGCGATGCCACCGAAGCCCAGCAGGGCCGCGATCAGTGCGATCACGAAGAACACAACGGCGTAGTGCAACATGGCGATCTCCTAGTTGGTTACCGCAGCGCCAGTGCTGCGATGGACCCAGTGTGCGCGTGGGGTGGGTGCATCGGTGTCGGTCAATGTCAGCGCGGTGTGTAGGACGGTGCCGACACCGTGCGGCGCATCATTGCCCTGCGGGGTGCGCTGCTGAAGAGCACGTCCAGAAAGCGCAGCGGTGCCAGGTGGCGGCCCATCACGACCAGGCACACCGTCAGCGGCGTGGCCAGCACCAGCCCCACCGGTCCCCACAGCAGCGCCCAGAACGCGGCCGAGACCAGCACCGCCAGCGGCAGGACGCCGGTGGAGTTGCCGTAGGCCAGCGGCTCCACCACGTTGTTGCTGATCAGCTCAAGGGTGGCGATCAGCCCCAGCGTCCACAGCACCATCGACCACCCGGGGTCGACCGCGAAGGCCAGCACCAGCGGCATCACCGCACCCAGCGCCGGCCCCAGGTAGGGCACGAAGCGCAACACCGTGGCCAGGCCGCCCCAGAGCCAGGCGCCCGGCACGCCGATGAACCACAGGCCCAGGGCCATGGGCACGCCATAGCCCAGATTCACCATCAGCTGCGCGGTGAGGTAGCGGCTCACGCGCCGGCCCGACTCCGCCAGCGCCTCGGCCATGCGCTCGGTGTCTCCGCCCAGCAGGCGCAGCAGACGGTCGCGCAGTTCGGCGCGCTGCAGCAGCATGATCACCGCCAGGATCAGCACCAGCGCCACCGTGGCCAGCTGCACGCCCACCCGCATCACCAGGTCGATGGCGCGGGCGCTGCCGCTGCGCGTTTCCACCGCGACCTGCTGCACCTTGGGCTTGGTGCTGCCCGCCGGTTCGAAGGCGTGCGTGGCGGTTTCGAACTCGCGGGAGACCATGTCCATCAGGCGGGTCATCTCCCGCGTGGTGCCCGAGGGGGTCAGCGCCGGCCGCAACTCGCGCAACTTCTTCTGGATGTTCTGGCGGTGGGTGGGGAGTTCCTGCCCCAGTTCGCCCACCTGCACGGTCGCGACCGCCGCGGCGCCCAGCAGCGCAGCGATGGTCAGCGCCATCACTGCGCCCACCGCCAGGCCCCGCGGCAGCCGCCGGCTTTCCAGCCAGTTCACCGCCGGGTCGAGCGCAAAGGCCAGCAGCGCCGCCAGCGCCAGCGGGATCAGCAACGCCTTGCCGAAGTGCAGACCGAGGATGCCAAGCGCCAGGGCGGCGCCGCAGAGAACGAAGCGTTGCACACCGGGCATCACCGGCTGGGGGATGGTGGGCACGGTGGGTGTCTCCGGTGGGTGTGTGTTCATGGCAAGGTCCGTGGTCGCAGGTCATCCCATACTCCGCCCGCCCCCGGCGCGCGTGTGTCGGCCGCGCCCGCGCTGCGGTGTCGGACGGCGCCGACACGCCGCCTGCATGCCATGCCCGGGGGAGCGGGGGGCGGCGCACTGTCTTGGTGGCGCCAGGGGCGCGGCGTATCATGGTTTTGCAGGCCCTCGCCCGCAACGGAGGAACCCATGGCGCACCGTTTTTCGAAGCAGCTTGTGCAATCCCTTCAACCGCTGGCGGCCGTCGCCGCTCTGGTCTGTGTGCCGCTGGCGGCGCAGGCCCAGACCGCACCCACCCAGCTCTGGATCGACCTGTCCACCTCCACCATGACGGGCATGCCCGAATTCATGCAGAGCGGCGTCGGCGGCGTCATCAGCGGGCTCTTCGGCGGCAACAGGGGCGGCGGCGGAGGTTCACACGTCTATGGCCACGCCAGCGGCCGCTTCATCCAGCAGGGCAGCCAGCCGGGCCTGACCGGCGCCCTCCCGCCCAGCCGCGTGATCGACGTGGCGCTCTACAACCCGCGCAAGCCCGGCACCGAAGCCGCGCTCTTCGTGCCGCTGACGATGGGCATGGGCGAGTCGCTGCCGCTGGTGCCGCCCAGCCCCAGCTTCAAGGAACCCGGCGAGGCGCAGCCCGGCGAGATGCCCGAGATCAAGGGCCGCATCCTGATCTACTGGGGTTGCGGCGAGGCGGTGCGCGCCGGCCAGCCCAAGGTCATCAATCTTTCCAACAACCCCGCGGCCTGGGCCGGCGCGCTGGCCGGGCGCATGGCGCCCGAGCGCGCGGCCCGCGTGGGTGCGCAACACGCGCTCTACCCCAACGAGAAGAACACGGTGAACCCCAGGGCCGACACCTTTCTGCAGGGCGTGCACCAGGTGCGCGGCGAGGGTGTGCCCGAGTCCATGCAGTTCACCCTGGCCGAGCGGCAGGACCTGATGCCCGCCATCCAGCTGCAGCAGCAGGGCGACCCGGCGCAGAGCATCCGCCTGTCCTGGCAGCCGGTGCCGCGCGCCGCCGCCTACCACCTGCACGCCATGGGCATGGCGGGCGACGACATGGTGCTCTGGTCCAGTGCCGACAACGGCGACGCGGGTCTGGGCCTGTTCGACTACCTGACCGAGACCACGGCCACCCAATGGGTGAAGAACAAGGTGCTGCTTTCTCCCGAGACCACCCAGTGCGCCGTGCCCCAGGGCATCTTCGCGGGCGGGCAGGGCGGTGGTGGCCGGGGCGAGGCGGGTGGCGCGATGCTGCGCATGATTGCGTATGGCCCCGAGAGCCACTTCAGCCACCCGGTGCGCCCGCCCAAGGCCCCGAACAACTGGCAGCCCGAGTGGTCGGTGCGCGTGCGCGCCAAGAGCCAGACCATGGCGATGCTCGGTCTGGACATGGCCGGCATGGCCGGCGGCCGCGACAGCACCCCGGCACCGGAAGAGAAGCCCGCGGGGGGCCTGCCCGGCGCGGCCGGCAGTATCCTGCGCGGCATCTTCGGGCGCTGACGTATCGGGCGACCGTGGCTCAGGCCGTCAGGCCCCGTGCCCGTTCGGCGTCGCCCAGCGGCTCCAGCCAGCCAAACTGCTGCTCCAGCACCGCCAGCGTCGCCTCCGAGGCGTCCCGGCCAGCGGCCTGGCGCGCGCTGATGCGCCGCCGCAGCTCGTCCGCGGGTGCCTCGCAGGCCAGGATGTGGAAGGGGCAGGCCTCGGCCTCGGCCAGCTCGGCGAAGGAGCGCCGCTCGGCTTCGCGCAGAAAGGCCGCATCCACCACCACCGACCAGCCGTCCTGCAGCAGCATGCGGGCGCGGGCACGCAGCGAGGCATAGGTCTCTTCGTGCGCCTGCGGGCGGTACAGACCTTCGTGCAGGCCCGAGCCGCTGGCGGCCAGCGGGCTCATTCCGTGCAGGCGCTTGCGCTCCACGTCCGAGCGCAGGCGGACCGCGCGGCCGCTCGCCTCGGTCTGCAGCCAGCGGCCCGAAGCCCAGGTCTTGCCGCTGCCCGACAGGCCGTGGGTGATGACCAGCTGCGGCGACGGGGGGTGGGCAATGTCCTGCGCCAGCGCCAAGTAGCGCCGTGCCTCGGCCAGGTGCTGGTCCGCCTCGGGCGAACCGGTCAGCTGCCCAGCGCGGATCGCCGCAACCTTGGCGCGCACGCCCGCCCGGTAGCTGGCAAAGAAGCTCCACACGGTGGGCGCCGACACGTCGCCGCTGGCGTCCAGCCACTCGCTCAGCAGCACGTTCGCCAGCCCCGGCTGGCCGTGGTCCAGCAGGTCCATCCAGCAGAACGCCATGTCGCTGGCCACGTCGATCCAGCGCAGCTCGTCGTTGAACTCGATGGCGTCGAAGGGCAGCACCTCGCCGTCGATCAGCGCGAGGTTGGCCAGGTGCAGGTCGCCGTGGCCTTCGCGCACCCGCTCCTTCTGCCGCCGCCGCGAGAGCAGCGGCTCGATGGCCACGAAGCGCTGCTCGGTCCAGTCGCTCAGGGCCTGCACCAGCGCCGCATCGGCCGGCGCCTTCAGCTGCGTGCGCAGGGTGTTGAAGTTGTCGCGCGGCCAGCGCATGGCCGCGGTCGCGTGGCCCCAGGGCTGGCTCTTGCCGGCCGCCGCCGCGCGCGCCTGAAAGGCCGCCATGCGGCGCGCCAGCCCCGCCACGTGCTCCGCCGTCAGTTCGCCGCGCCGGCACACATGGTCCAGCCGCGCCGTCTCGTCGAAGCGCCGCATCTGCACCGCGTATTCGATGGCCGGCTGCCCGTCGCCGGCCTCGCCCCAGCGCGGGTTCTCGGCTGTGCCGACGATGGGCCACACGCCCAGGTACAGGTGGGTGGCCGGCCGGTCGTGCTGCTGGAAGCGCCGGTTCACCCGGATCTCGGTTTCGCAGGCGTGGCGCCGCGCGCCCAGGGTGCCGAAGTCCATGAACGGGAAACGCACCGGCTTCTTGATCTTGTACGCGAAATCGCCCGCCA
This sequence comes from Hydrogenophaga pseudoflava, assembly GCF_031020795.1. Classification (GTDB taxonomy): domain Bacteria; phylum Pseudomonadota; class Gammaproteobacteria; order Burkholderiales; family Burkholderiaceae_C; genus Hydrogenophaga; species Hydrogenophaga pseudoflava_A. Next base: position 655,361 of record NZ_JAVHJP010000001.1, on the reverse strand, counting down.
GCAGCACCCAGGCGCCGTGCGTCTGCACCAGCTCGACGCGGTCGACCGGGTGCGGGTAGCGCGCCGGCTGCATCAGCGCGGCAATCAGGGGCGGGACAGGCTCGGACATGAAGCCACTGTATCGTTTCGCGGGTACACCACGGAGACAAGAGGAGACCCCGACCCATGAACCTCGCCCACCTGCTGCAGCGCAAGGCGCTCGAACACCCCGACCGCCCCGCCATCTTCAGCGGCACGCAGGCCGTGGCCACTCACCAGCAGTGGGCGGAGCGCGCTGCGCGAGTGGGTGCTCACCTGTGTGCAGCGGGCCTGCAGCCCGGCGACCGCGTTGTGCTGTTCATGCGCAACCACCCGCGCTACCTCGAGCTGCTGTTCGGCGCCTGGTGGGCCGGGCTGGTGGCGGTGCCGGTGAACGCCAAGCTGCACCTGAAAGAGGTGCAGTGGATCGTGGAAAACTCAGGTGCGCGCCGGGCCTTCGTCACCTCCGACATCGTGCCGGACCCGGCGGAGCTCACCGGGCTGGACGGCGTGATGGACGTGGACAGCGCCGAATGCGACGCCTGGATCAACGAAGGCGAAAGCCTCTCCTATATAGAGGAGCGCGCCCCCGACGACACCGCCTGGCTGTTCTACACCAGCGGCACCACCGGCCGGCCCAAGGGCGTGATGATCACGCACCGTTGCCTGCTCACCATGGGCCTGGGCTACTTCAACGACGTGGACCACGTCAGCCCGCAGGACGCCATCGCCTACGCCGCGCCCATGTCGCACGGGGCGGGGCTCTACGCCCTCCCGCACCTCATGGCCGGCGCGCGGCACGTGGTGCCCGCCTCGGGCGGCTTCGACGCCGCCGAGCTGTTCGAACTGGGCCGCCAGCTCGGCCCGCTCTCGCTGTTCGCCGCGCCGACCATCGTCAAACGCATCGTCGGCGAGGCCGAGGCGCAGGGCCTCACGCCCGAGCAGTGCGGCCAGAGCTTCAAGACCATCGTCTACGGCGGCGCGCCCATGTACGCCGCCGACATCCGCCGCGCGCTGCGCACCATGGGCCCGCGCTTCGTGCAGATCTACGGCCAGGGCGAAAGCCCCATGACCGGCACCGCCCTCGGCCGCGCCCACCTGGCCGACACCGCGCACCCGCGGCACGAAGAACGCATCGCCTCCGTCGGCGTGGCGCAGACCCCGGTGCGCATCCGCGTGGCGGGGCCAGACGGGCAGCCGCTACCCACAGGCGAGGTCGGCGAAGTGCTGATCCGCGGCGACAGCGTCATGGCCGGTTACTGGCGCAACCCCGAGGCCACCCAGGCGGCCATCCGAGACGGTTGGCTTTGGACCGGCGACATGGGCGCGCTCGACGCCGACGGCTTCCTTACCCTCAAGGACCGCAGCAAGGACCTGATCATCAGCGGCGGCAGCAACATCTACCCGCGCGAGGTGGAAGAGGTGCTGCTGCACGCACCCGGCGTGGCCGAAGTCGCCGTGGTCGGTGCGCCCGACCCCGAGTGGGGCGAAATCGTGGTGGCGTTTGTGGTGCCGCAGCCCGGGGCGGCATTGGATGCGAAGACGCTCGACGCCTTCTGCCTGGACCAGATCGCGCGGTTCAAGCGGCCCAAGCGGTATGAGTTTGTGGTGGCGCTGCCGAAGAACAACTACGGAAAAGTGTTGAAGACGGTGCTGCGGGAGAGGGCCGGAGCGCCCGAAAGCCAGGTCAACGCAGGCAGCCTGTCCTGAGCAAGCGGCTCCACCGTATGTTCGACAGCGCACGGAGGCTGCCCGGGCTGCAGGGGAGAATGGCTTGGTGCATCCGCCCCCTCCACCCGGAAGGACGTGAACCCGGTCAACCGCGGGCGGAAGACAGGCGTCACGCCCACCTCGCAGATCGGCACAGCCCCATGTTCGACCACATTCGCGCAGACTACCGGGCCCATGGCAGCCGCCTGGGAGCGCAGGGTTTCTGGGTCATGCTGGTGTACCGGCTGGGACGCTGGCGCTATGGCCTGCGTCCCGTGCCCGTGCGCAAGGCCTTCTCGCTGCTCTACCACGTGCTCTACAAGACCGTGCAGGTGCTCACCGGTGTCGAGCTTCCCTGCGAGGTCAGGGTGGGAAAGAACTTTGTGATCGACCACTTCGGCGGCATCGTGATCAGCGGTTATGCCCGGTTCGGCGACAACTGCCGCCTCCGTCCCGGCGTGGTGGTGGGGCTGGCCCGTGCCGACGACCCCTGTGCGCCGGTCGTCGGCGACAACGTGGACATCGGCGCCGGCGCCAAACTGCTGGGCCGCATCACCGTGGGCGACAACGTGCACATCGGGGCGAACTCGGTGGTCATACGTGACGTGCCGTCCAACTCGGTCGCGGTAGGTGTACCCGCTCGCGTCTTGCCCTGCCGGGACGCAATTGGCCGCGGGCTGCCCATCCGGCCCCTCCGCATGGCCGCGTTCGAAAGGGGGGCGAGAAGGGGTTGATGAAGGTGCGGCGGGAGCGCTGTCCTGAGACTGAAACGAGGGCTGTGCGCTTGCTTGAGCGTGTGACTCCTTTGATGAGGTTGGTCGTGCCTGGCTTGGGGTCAAAGGTTTGAAAGGTCTGCGCCGGAATGCAGGTCATCTATCACAGGGCCGGAGTGGCCATTCATCTTTGCGCCTGATCAGCTCCAACGCTCATAAACCGACTGAACGGATCCTCCCGGTAATCCGCAAACGGCCCGCATTCCACAAACCCGAACCGCCGGTACATCGCAATCGCCGGTTCAAACGGCGGCGTGCTGCCGGTTTCCAGGCTGACGCGCGCATAGCCGCGCTCGCGGGCGAGCTTGAGCAGTTCGGTGAGGATGGCCTGCGCGGCCCCTTGGCGCAGGTGGCGCGCGCTGGTGCGCATGGACTTGAGTTCGCCGTGGCCGCCTTCGGTGGCGGTGGTGGGCACCAGTTCCTTGAGGGCGCCCATGGCAACCAGTTCGCCCACGGTGTCGGGTTCAGCGCCGGGCGGGGCGTCCGGCGGCAGGCGCCAGGCGGTGAGGAAAGTAACTTCGGGCCGGCGCAGGCCGTTCAGGTCCAGCGCGAACACGCATTCGGGCGGCGAGGCGGCGCGCATGCCGGCCAGGTGTTCGTCCAGCAGGCTGAGCACCTGAGGGTGTGTGAGTTCGCGGTCAACGCGGATGTGAAACCGGTGAGCCGGTGCCGCTGCTGGCATGTCGCTCCCTCCCCGGGCGGTGCGTGTGGTCTGGCCGGAATGGCTCTGCGGCCATTGTGTTCGTTTTGTTACCAGTGAGGCAAGCGGCGCACAGTGGCCAGCAGCGCCGCCGGTTCAAGCCACCCAGCCCACCAGCCGATAACTCCTGAACAGCTTCAAAGGAGTCCCCATGGACATGTCCGTTTCTCCCGCCCTGGTCGTGGACCGCGTGGTCCAGATGGGCCAAGGCGCCACCAAGCAGCAGGTGCAGATAGAGGTGCTCAAAGAGGCCATGCAGACGCAGGAGTCGGCGGCGGCCTCGCTGCTCAACTCCGTGGCGGGCAACCTGCCGCTGGCCGGCAGCGGCCCGGTGGGTACGCAGGTCAACACGATGGCGTGACCCGCGCAGCGGCTATGACGGCCGCCGCAGCATGCGCGCCGCCAGCACGCTGGCCAGCAGCACCAGCACGCTGCTGGTGAGTGCGGTGAACTGCAGCGCGTCGGTGAAGGCGGCCTGCGCCGCACCCACCAGCGCTCGGGCCGAGTCCGGCGGCAATCGGTTCGCCGTTTCGAGGGCGCCACCGAGCGTGCCCTGTGCCTGCGCCGGCACATCGGTCAGCCCCGCACCGCCCAGCTGGTGGCGGTAGATGAGGGTGCCCGCGCTGCCGAACAGCGCGATGCCCAGCGCGCCGCTGAACTCCGAGGCGGTTTCGGCGATGGACGAGGCCGCGCCCGCGCGCTCGGGCGGCGCCGAGGTGATGATCTGTTCGGTGCCGATGGCGAACACCGGCGCCATGCCCAGGCTGACCACGACCATGCCGGCCACCAGCACCCACAGCGCCCACGGGCCGTCGGCGCCCACCATCAGCAACATCCCCACCGCGGCTGCTGCAAGACCCCAGACCATCACCGGGCCGGGGCCGTAGCGCGCCGCCATGCGCGGCGCCAGCACCATCGAGCCGAACACGAAGCCGCCCGCCCAGGGCACGGTGGCCCAGCCGGCCTGCAGCGGCGTGAGCATCAGAACCATCTGCAGGTACTGGGCGATGAAGATGTAGACGCCGAACATGGCCAGACACGACAGCGCGTAGGCCACGATGGCGGTGCGGAAGGTGGGGATGGCGAACAGCCGCAGCTCCAGCAGCGGGTAGTCGATCACCCGCTGGCGCCGCACGAACACCCAGCCCACCACCAGACCGGCCACGAGCAACGCCAGCCGAGCCGCGCTCGGCCCGGCTTCGGCCATGGCCTTGATGGCGTAGATGGTGCCGAGCACGGCCGCCAGCGAGAGCAGCACGCTGGCCGCGTCGATGCGGCCAGCGTTCTCGTCGCGGTATTCGGGCAGCAGGCGCGGCCCCAGCACCAGCAGCAACACCATCACTGGCACCGCGGGCAGGAACACCGAGCCCCACCAGAAGTGCTCCAGGAGCCAGCCGCCCACCAGCGGGCCGATGGCGCTGCCGACCGAGAACGCGGTGATCCACACGCCGATGGCGAACTGGCGCTGCGTCTCGTCGTGGAACATGTTGCGGATCAGCGAGAGCGTGGACGGCGCCAGCGTGGCGCCGGCAATGCCCAGCAGCGCGCGCAACACGATCAGCTCGGCCGGCGTGCGCGCGAACGCGGCCAGCACCGAGGCCGCCGCGAAGAAGGCCGCGCCAGTCAGCAGCAGGCGGCGGCGCCCGATGCGGTCGCCCAGCGTGCCCATGGTGATGAGGAAGCCGGCGACCAGAAAGCCGTAGATGTCGATGATCCACAGCAGCTGCGAGGCGCTGGGCGCCAGCGCGCGGCTGAGCGCCGGTACGGCGAGGTTGAGCACCGTCAGGTCCATGGCATAGACCAGACAGGGCAGGGCAATCACGGCCAGACCCCACCATTCACGGGGGGTGGCTTTTGAAGTGGTGGTCATTCGATCTTGAGAAGGCGGCCGACCGACTGCTCCAGCAGCTCGACCAGCTCGGGGTCCAGGTACTTGTACTCGTCGGGAATGTCCAGCACATGAACCGGCCTGTCGGCCAGAAGGTCACCGAAGTCCGCGACGAGCCGCGACTTGTGCTTCTGCTCCATCACGATCACCACGTCGGCCCAGCCGATGTCGTCGACGCTGACCGTGTGGCGCGCGCTGGGGCTGGTGCCGCCCGAGCGCACATTGAGCAACGGATGCCGACGCCATACCTGCTCGGCCGTGGGGCTGCGCCACTGGTTGCGGCTGCAGACGAAGAGGACGTTCAATTTTCGAGAGGCCTGCGAAGGCTTGGAGCCTAGAACATGTCTTGGACCTTGTCGTCGAAACGGAATGTGTTGATGGCCCAGCCATCTTTGCCCCGGTAGCCGAAGAAGTACCAGCGGGTGGCATGAACATCGAACTTGTGGATGTACGTCAGCCTCACTAGGGATGCACCCACTCGTTTTTCTTCGATGAACTCGTGACCGAGGGATGCACCGAAACGGCCGGTCAGCATGGGAAGCTGCAGCATGGTCTGACCCAGCATCGTGTCGAACTCCGATTTCGGTACCAGCGTGAGGTGGCGGAATGCTTTCATTCCGCCCTCAACGTCTCCCTTGCCCACCTTCTCCATGGCGGCGTCGGTCACTTTCTTCAGGTCTTCGATCGTGGGGACTCCCTGGGCCGAAGCGGTCAACGAATTGAACGCAAGAACCAGACTGGTTGTCAGGAGGAGGAAGGGTTTTTTCATGCCGCGCTGGAGTTGCGTTGAACACGGAGGGTGGTGGGCGGGAATCTGCACGGCCATCTTAGCGAGCGTGTTGGCCGCTCCGGAACCGCATCCATCCGCAAGATCGGCTCCACGTTGCGCCCGTCCCGAGGGTAAGCTGCCAAGATGAAGACCGCCTACCTCTACCTCGGCGCGGCCATCGTGCTGATCTCGCTGATCGCCTGGATGGTGTTCGGCCAAGCGCTGGATGGCTCCGCCCTGCTGGGCATGGGGCTGATCGTCGCGGGTATGCTGGTGATCAACCTGTTCTCGAAGTCGGTGGCGCACTGAGCGCCACCGCCCCGTCCGGGGTTCACCAGCTCACTTCGCGGTCCGGCGTGGCGCTGATCTTGTGGATGCTCAGGTCGGCACCGTCGTACTCCTCTTCCTGGTCCAGCCGCAGACCCAGGGTGGCTTTCAGCAGTCCGTAGACCACCACCCCGCCCAGCAGTGCCCAGGCCACGCCCATGGCGGTTCCGATGAGTTGTGCGCCGAAGCTGACGCCACCCAGGCCGCCCAGTGCCTGTTGGCCGAAGATGCCGGCCGCGATGCCGCCCCAGGTGCCGCACAGCCCGTGCAGCGGCCAGACGCCCAGCACGTCGTCGATCTTCCAGCGGTTCTGGGTCAGTGTGAACATGGAAACGAACAGCAGGCCGGCAACCACGCCCACCACCAGTGCGCCCAGCGGGTGCATCAGGTCCGAGCCGGCGCAGACGGCCACCAGGCCGGCCAGCGGGCCGTTGTGCACGAAGCCCGGGTCGTTCTTGCCGGCGATCAGCGCAGCGAGGGTGCCGCCGACCATGGCCATCAGCGAGTTGACCGCAACCAGGCCCGAGATCTTGTCCAGTGTCTGTGCGCTCATCACGTTGAAGCCGAACCAGCCCACGCACAGGATCCAGGCGCCCAGGGCCAGGAAAGGGATGTTCGAGGGCGGGTGGGCCGAGATGCCACCGTCCTTGCGGTAGCGGTTGGCGCGGGCGCCCAGAAAGATGACCGCGGGCAGCGCGATCCAGCCGCCGACGGCGTGCACCACCACCGAGCCGGCGAAGTCATGGAAGCTGGCGCCGGTGGTCGCCTCGATCCAGGCCTGCACGCCGAAGTGGCCGTTCCAGGCGATGCCTTCGAAGAACGGGTAGAAAAAGCCGACGATGACGGCCGTTGCGATCAGTTGGGGCCAGAACTTGGCGCGTTCGGCGATGCCGCCGGAGATGATGGCCGGGATGGCGGCCGCGAAGGTCAGCAAGAAAAAGAACTTGACCAGGTCGTAGCCGTTCTTCTGCGCCAGCGTTTCGGCACCGATGAAGAAGTGGGTGCCGTAGGCCACGCCGTAACCGACGACGAAGTAGACGATGGTCGAGACCGAGAAGTCGACCAGGATCTTGACCAGGGCATTGACCTGGTTCTTTTTCCGGACCGTGCCGAGCTCCAGAAAGGCGAATCCGGCATGCATGGCCAGAACCATGATCCCGCCGAGCAGGATGAACAGGGCATCTGCGCCCTGTTTGAGTGCGTCCATGAGAAATCTCCGTGCAGAAGGCTTGTTTTGGTGCGTGATTGGCGCCAAAACAGGGTCTGCATGGCGAATCGCACCATGTCAAAGCAAAAAGCGCACCAATGGAGAGGGTTCCTACAAAGGTGGTGCGTCATGCACCGATCGCGCGCAGCACCGACGGCGCGATCAGCTTGTGCATGGGCTTGACCGGCAGCATGTAGAGCCGCCCGAGCAGGTTCTTGGTGTGGACCACGGTGGTGACGGTCACGCGCACCGGCTGGCCGACCGGCCGGGCGCAGTGCACCGAGACGACCACGTCCAGGTGCTTGTCGCGGTCGCCCAGCAGCACCTCGTCGGGCGCTTGCTCAAACAGGGTGAAGATGCCGACCCGGTCACCGGGCCGGTAGTCCGCGTCGGTGTGGCCGGGGTGGATTCCAGAGAGCCCGCCGAGGTCCTTCAGGCCCACCAGCTGCACCGCACGGTTGCGCAGCCGCATGCAGGCGTCGACCCAGCGTGGCGTCGCCCGCGCCGACTTCAGGAACTGGCCGAGCGCGCTGAGCGAGGGGTCGGCGGCGTCGATGGCCCAGGCGTCGTGGAAGCTGGCGCCCTCCAGGCGCTGGGCGATGCGGCTGCCCGCGGGCGGGGTGACAGCGGTGGGTGTGTTCATTGCGTGGAGCTCATGCAAGGAGCACGGCCTGCGCCAGCAGTGCCCAGATGCCCAGCAGCACCCCGTTGCTGGTGGCGAATGCGACGAAGCGGTGCAGCACGTGGTTGTAGCTGAGGTGGATCAGGCTGTGCACGATGCGCAGCGCCACATAGGCCCAGGCGAGGTGCACGAGCAGCGGTGTTGCGGCGCCGGTGGCGTGGGCCATCAGCATGCCGACGTAGAAGAGCACCGGCAGCTCCAGCAGGTTCATGTAGTTGCGGTTGGGCAGCGACACGGCAGCGGTCACCCGCCCGGATTCGCCGAGCGCGTATTCGCGTGGCGAGACGGTGCCGTCGAAGCCGGCCTGCAGGCGCCGGAACGCAATCAGGAGCAGGACGCAGAAGGTCCACGCGACCAGCGCGAAGACGGATGCGAAGAGGGCTGCGGTGGTGGGCGTGGACATGCGCCCACTGTAGCGGGTCCGGCTCAGGGCCCTGGCACAGGCCTGCCGGTCAAGAGCAGCTGACGCTGCCGCAACCGCTCATGGTGGCCGGGCGCACCCGGCTCGGATCGGCCAGGGTTTCGGTGCGGGAGTCGAAACCCACTTCCTTCATGTGCAGCGCCAGACCCGCGTCCATGGTCGCGGCATGCTGCGGGAACCACTCGACCAGCGCCTCGGCCAGGCGGGTGATGATTTCCTTGTCGTCTTTTTCGTAATGCTCCACCACCGCATGCAGCGTCTCCATGATGGTGGCGTGGTGGCCGGCGTGGCAGTTGTCGGGCGCAAAGCCGGTGGCCACCATCCAGCGCTCTTCCTGGGCGAAGTGCTCTTTGGTGTGCTCAACGAACTCTCGGTAGAGCGGCAGCTGCTGGTCCTGGGGCGTGGCCAGCAGGCGGTTGAGCATGTCCACGAATTCTTCGTGGGTGTCGTCCATGCGGCCGTCGCCGGTCTGGAGCTGCGGGGTCCAGTCCAGGCCGGCGATGGCCTGGGCGGGGGCGTCGGGGGTGGTGGTCGCGTCCATGGGGCGTCACTGTAGCCGCAAACACCCGGCTGGACGCTTGATGGAGATCAAGCCCTCCCGGACGGTGCGGCGGGTCTCTATGATGGGGTTTTTCCAAGACACCGAGGAGGGTGACATGGGGTTTGTCGAGGCGATCAAGACCGTTTTCTCCAAGTACGTGGATTTTGAGGGACGCGCCACGCGTTCGGAGTACTGGTGGTGGGCACTGTTCATGCTGCTGCTGGCCGTGGTGATGGCGGTGGTCGTGGGTGAGACGGTGGCCAACCTGGTGTTCCTGGGGCTGCTGTTGCCGTCGCTGGGGGTGGGCGCCCGGCGGCTGCACGACATCGGCAAGAGCGGCTGGTGGCTGCTGGTGAACTTCATCCCCCTGATCGGCATGATCCTGCTGATCTACTGGGCGGTCCAGCCCAGCGAGGGTGACAACGCCTACGGCCCGGTGCCCACGACCTGAAAGGCCCGGCGTTCAGGCGGTGGTGGTCACACGCCCGAGCATCTGGTCCAGCGCGGCCTGCAGTTCGGGCGCGGACAGCGCCTGATCCAGCCGGGCCAGCGCGGGGTGGGCCAGGCTTGCGCGCAGATGGTGGGTATCGGCCGCGATGTCCAGCGCCGGATCGTAGCCGTCCAGGCTGTCGAGTTCGCCGAGGGCAAACCGCTCGCCCAGCCGGGCACATAGGTAACCCAACGCAAAGCGCGGCGCGCGCGCGCGGTCGGTCACCATGAGCGGCGTGACCAGCTGACGGCCCACGCCGCAGACCTCGTCGATCAGACTCTCGGGCAGTTCCCAGGACTTCATCAGCAGGCTGCCGATTTCGCTGGCGTTCAGGCCCAGCAGTTCCTGTTCGGTGCGGGCGCGCTGCAGCCGGTCCTGGTGGTGCCATTGCTCCAGGCGCGTGGCGGGGATGAGGGACGCTGCGGCCAGCTGCCCCACGAAGCTGAGCACGACCTGGGTCGACAGGTTGCCCACATCCGGCAGGTTCAGCGCCTTGCCCACCCGCACGCAGAGTTCACTGGCGATGGCGCTGGCGTGCCAGATGGCGTCGAAGCAGCGCTGCGCTTCGGCCAGCTTGGGCTTGAAGGCTTCGGCCAGCATGTACTGCAGGCAGATGCTGCGAACGGTGTTCATGCCCAGGAAGGTCACCGCATGGCCGATGTTGGTCACGGGGGTGCGCAGTCCGTACATTGGCGAGTTCACCGTCGAGAGCACCTTGGCGGCGATCAGCGGCTCGCCCATCACCAGCTCGCTCAGTTCGGCCGAGCCGGCCTTGGCCACGAAATCCGGCGACAGCAGCTTCTGCATCGAGCGAGGGGGGCGCGGAATGCCGCGGAAGGCGCTCAGCAGCGCGTCGCGGCGCGCGGGGTCGATGTCCTGTTCACGCAGCCAGTGGAAGCCTGCGAGTTCCCCGGGCAGCGGTTCGGCCGGTGGCAGTGCGGGTGCACGGGCGGCCGGCGCGGCTGCGGGCGCCGGGGGAGCGGCACGTGGCGTAGGGGCGCTGCTGCGCGGTGCCGGGATCGGTCGCTTGGGTGCCGCTTTCACCGGCGGGCGGCGGAAGAACCACCAGGCCACAGCCAGCACCAGCACACCGGCCGTCCAGTACATCAGAAAGGACACGACAAACCTCCGTTCAAAGACCGGCCCGCGAGGATCACGGACTGCTGTGGACTCTGAATCGGCGTTTGGCGCCCAGTCTTGAGCGCCGTCTGGCAGGTTGTCTACTTGCCGACGTTCACCAGTGGCGCAGCACCACCGCCGAGCAGCACGGTGTTGCCGGGCTTGCTCGCCAGGGCCAGGGCCGTGTCGCGCTGCAGCTCGGCCAGCTTGATTTCCTTGAGGCTGGGCGTGAGCGAGGCACTGATGATCTCGTTGGCACGGGCCTCGCCCTGGGCCTGGACGATCAGTCGCTCGGCTTCGGCCTTGGCCAGCTCCACTTCCTTGCGCTTCTTCTCGATCGCCTGGTCGGTCTCTGCACGCGAGCGGATGGCGGCCTCGATGGCCGGGTCGGTCAGCAGGTTGCGCACGTTGACGGCCGTGACCACGAAGGCGCCCTTGTCGTTCTTGTCCAGCTCTTCCTGCAGGCGCGCACGCACCATCTCCGACAACTCGGTGCGCTTGGTGTGCATGGTGGTGGCGTCGAGTTCGGCCACCGACTTGTAGATGGCCTCCCGTGCCTCGCGCGAGACTCGGCTGAAGGCCACCACCAGGTCCTTGGTTCCGCCCTGCACGATCTGGTTGTGCTGCACCACGTCCCCCTGGTACTTGATGTAGAGCGCGGGGACGGCGGCCGGGGTGGTCTTGTAATAGACGTCGATGTCGACGTCCTTCATGGTCAGGTTGTCGCGGCTCTTGGGGGTCATGTCCACCAGCTGGAAGCTCACTTCCTTGGCGGTGAACTCATCGACGGTCTTGAACAGCGTGAAGTACACGCCTGGGGTCAGGGCTTCCGTGCCGACCTTGCCGAGCGTGCGCTCCACGCCGACGTTGCCTGTGTCGATCTGGCTGCAAGCGGTCAGCGCCAGGGCGGCGAAGGGCAGGGCGAGGCGGGACAGGTTGCGCATGATCACAGCAGTTTGGCGGACGGAAGAAAGAAGGCCAGCACCAGCAGAGCCAGCAGCACGACCGCCAGCACCGCCAGCCGCAGGCCGTGGCGGGCCAGCAGGCCCAGCTGCTCAGCCCGCATCAGCGGACAGGTGAACTGCCACAGACCGTAGCCTGCGGCGAGCACGACGAACAGCAGAACCAGATGCCTCATGCCAGGCGGACGCGGTGGCGGGCGATCTGCGCCTTCACCTGGGCCGGCGCGGTGCCACCCAGGGTGTTGCGGGCGTTCAGGCTGCCGCGCAGGCTCAGGCACTCGTAGACGTCTTTTTCGATCGATGCATTGAAGCCCTGCAGCACGGTCAGCGGCAGCTCCGACAGGTCGCAGTTGTGGCTGGTGGCGGCCTTGACGGCGTGGGCCACGGTTTCGTGTGCGTCGCGGAAGGGCAGGCCCTTCTTGACCAGGTAGTCGGCCAGGTCGGTGGCGGTCGCGTAGCCCTTGTTGGCCGCGGCCTCCATGGCCTGGGCGTTGACGGTGATGCCACCTTCCTTCTGGCCGGTGGCCGGGTTGAGCTGGCCGCCCACCATCTCGCAGAAGATGCGCAGGGTGTCCTTGAGGGTGTCCACCGTGTCGAACAGCGGCTCCTTGTCTTCCTGATTGTCCTTGTTGTAGGCCAGGGGCTGGCCCTTCATCAGGGTGATCAGGCCCATCAGGTGGCCGACCACGCGGCCGGTCTTGCCGCGCGCCAGTTCGGGCACGTCGGGGTTCTTCTTCTGCGGCATGATGGACGAGCCGGTGGTGAAGCGGTCGGCGATCTTCACGAAGCCGAAGTTCTGGCTCATCCACAGGATCAGCTCTTCGCTGAAGCGGCTGATGTGCACCATGCACAGACTGGCGGCGGCGGTGAACTCGATGGCGAAGTCGCGGTCGCTCACGCCGTCCAGGCTGTTCTGGCACACGCCTTCCATGCCCAGCGTCTGGGCCACGCGCTCGCGGTCCAGCGGGTAGGTGGTGCCGGCCAGCGCGGCCGAGCCCAGCGGCAGGCGGTTGGTGCGGCGGCGCACGTCGGCCATGCGCTCGGCGTCGCGGGCGAACATTTCCACGTAGGCCAGCAGGTGGTGCGCAAAGCTCACCGGCTGGGCCACCTGCAGGTGGGTGAAGCCGGGCAGGATCACATCCACATTCTTCTCGGCCACATCGACCAGCGCGACCTGCAGTTCTTTCAGCAGATCCGAGATCAGGTCGATCTCGTCGCGCAGCCACAGGCGCACGTCGGTGGCGACCTGGTCGTTGCGGCTGCGGCCGGTGTGCAGGCGCTTGCCGGCGTCGCCGACCAGCTGGGTCAGGCGGGCCTCGATGTTCAGGTGCACGTCTTCGAGGTCGAGCTTCCATTCGAAGCTGCCGGCCTCGATTTCCGAGCGGATCTGCGCCATGCCACGCTGGATGTCGGCCAGGTCGCTGGCAGCAATGATGTTCTGCGCCGCCAGCATTTCGGCGTGGGCCAGGCTGCCGGTGATGTCGGCCAGCCAGAGGCGCTTGTCGAAGAACACGCTGGCGGTGTAGCGCTTGACCAGCTCGCTCATGGGCTCCGAGAATAGGGCGGACCAGGCTTCGGATTTCTTGTCGAGTTGGTTGGTGGACATGGTGGTGCCAGCGGCGAGGGAAGGGGTCGGAGGGTGGCGCGTGTGCCTGAAGGAATGGGCCCCGGTGCGGTGGCCCATGCGGTCCGTCGGCGACAACCTATAGTGCGAGCCATGCGGGACTCCCGAATTTTATCGAGCTTCCAGGACCTGTCGTCGACCATGGGCACGCTGCCGCTGTCGCAGATGCCCGAGCACCGGCGCGAGGTCGAACTGGTGTTTGACACCTGCCAGCTGGGCGTGGTGCTGCGCGCGGTGCTGTTCGTGCAGGCCATCGCCTGGGTGGCGGCCCTGTTCGGCGCGCAGAGCCTGGTGGGCTGGCTGGAGACGCTGGCGGTGCTGACCGCGGCCACGCTGCCCTCGGTGCTCATCTGGCTGCTGGTGACCTGTGCGCTCAAGCGCCAGCTGGCCCGTCTGCCCATGCCGGCCCAGTGGGCGGCGGGCATCGGCCTGGGGGCGGTGTCGGCGATCTACGGCTGCGGCATGCTGGTCTGGACGGGGCTGGTGTCGCCGGCCCCGTGGCTGGCAAGCGCCGCCAGTGGCGCGCTGGTTGCGACGGTGCTCGTGGCCGGGCTGGTGTGGCGCCTGCGCGCCAAGGCCCCTGCGGGCACCACGGCGCGTCTGGCCGAACTGCAGGCGCGCATCCGTCCCCACTTTCTCTTCAACACGCTCAACAGCGCGATCGCGCTGGTGCGGGCGGAGCCCGCCAAGGCCGAAGCCCTGCTGGAGGACCTGAGCGAGCTGTTCCGCCACGCGCTGGCCGACTCGCAGGAGGCGGTGCCGCTGGCGCAGGAACTGGCGCTGGCCGAGCACTACCTGGCGATCGAGCAGGTGCGCTTTGGCGAGCGCCTGCGCCTGGAGTGGAACCTGGACCCGAAAGCGGCGGGCGCCCGCCTGCCACCGCTGATCCTGCAGCCGCTGGTCGAGAATGCCGTCAAGCACGGGGTCGAGCCCAGCCCGACCGGCGCCACCGTGCGCATCACCACCAAGCGCCGCGGTGGCACAGTGATCATCAAGGTGACGAACACGGTGCCCGCCGGCAGCGGCCCACCCGGGCATGGGCTGGCGCAGGACAATGTGCGCCAGCGGCTGGCGCTGCTGCACGACGTTGAAGGCCGGTTCCAGTCGGCGCTGGTGGATGGCGTGTACCAGGTTCGGCTCGAAATACCGATATAAGACAGTCTGGACGCAGGGATCAACGGAGCGTGACATGGCACTCAAGGTACTGATCGTGGACGACGAAGCGCTGGCGCGGTCGCGGCTGCGCACGCTGCTGGGCGATTGCACCGATCCGCGCGCCGAGGTGGTCGGCGAGGCTGGCAACGCGGTGCAGGCGATGGAGCAGATCCAGCGGGGCCCCTGCGACCTGCTGCTGCTGGACATTCACATGCCCGGCGTGGACGGCATGGCGCTGGCGGAGAACCTGCGTTCCATGACCGCTCCGCCCTTGGTGGTGTTCGTGACGGCGCACGCCGAGCATGCGGTGCACGCCTTCGAACTGGAGGCGGTCGACTACCTCACCAAGCCGGTGCGTCTTGAGCGTCTTCAGCAGGCATTGCAGAAGGTGCAGCGCCTGCAGTCGTCGGAGCAGTCCGAGTCGGGCGGCGCCTCGGAGAGCCTGCTGATCCAGGAGCGTGGCCGCAGCGAGCGGGTGGCGCTGTCGGAGGTGATCTACCTGAAGGCCGAGCTCAAGTACATCACCGTGCGCACGGCCGAGAAAGAACACATCTACGACGGGGCGCTGAGCGACCTGGAGCAGAAGTACGCGCACCTGTTCGTGCGGGTGCACCGCAACGCGCTGGTGGCGCGACGCTGTGTGCGCGCGGTGGAGAAGCACAACGACCCGGTGGAGGGCGAGGGCTGGACGGTGCGGCTGGATGGCTGCGACGAGCGGCTGGCGGTGTCGCGCCGTCAGCTGGCGGCGGTGCGGGAGTCGCTGGTGGGCTGACGTTTTTTTTCGGCTGCTCCGGTCGGCGGCGACCGGGGGACATGAGCGAGCAGTGCCGGCCGCACCCTCCAGCAGCGCCCAGATGTAGGCGCGAAAGGACTTCAGACCTCAGCCGCCTCGATCAGAAACCGAACCCGCCGCTGCCCCTGCCACTCGTCCGCATCCAGACGAAAAGCGATCTTGACGGTCGAAGGCAAAGGCTCCGTGCGGCCGAACCACATCCCGTCCACCGGCTCTCCCTGGTGTTTGAGCTTCAGGGCCAGGTGCTTTTCGCCCACCAGCCGCTGACTCACCACCTGCACCTCTTCGCAGAACACCGGCGGCGCAAAACCCTGGCCCCAGACCTCGGCGTGCAGCGTGTCCACCAGATCGGCGCGGCGGTACTGCCTGTCCAGCGCACCGTCCGCTTCCAGCCGGCGCTGCAGCGTGGCGGCGTCCAGCCATTCGTGGGCGACCTGGGCAAAGGCCTGTTCGAAGGTGTCGATGTGTTCTTCGTCGATGGTGCAGCCGGCAGCCATGGCGTGACCGCCAAAGCGCAGCAGCACGCCGGGGTGGCGCTTGGCCACCAGGTCCAGCGCGTCCCGCAGGTGAAAGCCGGGGATGGAGCGGCCAGAGCCCTTGAGTTCGTGCTCCTTGCCCGTGGCGCCGCTGGCCGCGAACACGAAAGTCGGGCGGTGCAGCTTGTCCTTCAGGCGCGAGGCCACGATACCGACCACGCCTTCATGGAAATCGGGGTCGAACACGGTGATGGCCGGGGGCGGCTCTTCACTCTCGTCGAACAGCTCCTCGACGATCATCAGCGCCTGCTCGCGCATCTCGCCTTCGATGCTCTTGCGTTCGCGGTTGATGCCATCCAGCGTGCGTGCCAGTTCGTCTGCGCGGCCTGGATCGTCGGTCAGCAGGCATTCGATGCCCAGTGTCATGTCGGCCAGTCGGCCGGCCGCGTTCAGGCGTGGGCCCAGGGCGAAGCCGAAATCGAAGGCGCTGGCCTTGGCCGGCTGGCGGGCAGCGACGGCGAACAGTGCGGCCATGCCCGGCGGCATGGCGCCGGCGCGCACGCGCTTGAGGCCTTGCGCCACCAGGCGGCGGTTGTTGGCGTCGAGCCGGACCACGTCGGCCACGGTGCCCAGCGCCACCAGCGGCAGCAGCGTGTCGATCTTCGGTTGTGTCTTGGCATCGAACACGCCGCGCTCGCGCAGTTCGGCGCGCAGCGCCAGCAGCACATAGAACATCACGCCCACACCGGCAATGCTCTTGCTCTCGAAGCCGCAGCCGGGCTGGTTGGGGTTGACGATGGTGCAGTCGGTCGGCAGCGTGACCGTGCCGTCGATCACGGCGGGCAGGTGGTGGTCGGTGACCAGCACGTTCAGGCCGGCTTCGCGCGCGGCACGCACGCCCGCCACGCTGGCGATGCCGTTGTCCACCGTCACCAGCCAGTCCGCACCGCGCTGCTTCACGCGTTGCGCGATGGACGGTGTGAGGCCATAGCCGTCGGTCACGCGGTCGGGCACCAGGTACTCGACCCGGTCCCAGCCCATGGGCGCACCCAGCAGTTTCAGGCCGCGCACGCCCACAGCGCAGGCGGTGGCGCCGTCGCAGTCGTAGTCGGCCACGATGCACAGTCGCTGGCCAGCGGCCATCGCGTCGGCCAGCTGCTTCGCGGCGGTGGTGGCGTTCAGCATCTGGGCAGGCGGGATCAGCAGGCCCAGCGCATCGTCCAGCTGTTCCTTGGTCGTGATGCCACGGGCGGCGAACAGACGGGCCAGCAGCGGGTGCAGACCGGCCTGCTCCAGCGCCCAGGCGGCGCGCGGCGGCACGTCGCGGGTGATGATCTTCATAGGTCTTTCAGGGTGTCGGCGATCGGCGCGGTGCCGAACAGTTGCTTGATCGAGCGGCCCAGCCGGGTGAGGGCGCCGGTCGGAGCGGTGGTCCAGCTGCGGGCGTGGCGCTCGCCGCAGAGGGTGAGGGTGACCGGCTCGCCGCGCTGTGCGGCCGCCAGCAAGGAGGCGATCTCGCCGGCGTCCAGCGCCTGCCAGGCGACGGTCCAGGCCGACCAGTCGCCACGCAGCGCCGCCTGGCGCAGGGCGTCGGGCATCCCGGGCAGCTCGACCAGCGCCAGTGGCGCGTCCAGCGCACCGGCCCCATGCACCCAGAAGCCGTTGACCGGCAGCAGACCGCGCGCGGTGCGGGTGTCGTGCACCGGGTGGGTGTAGAACAGCATCTGCGCCTCGCTCTGCAGGCGCTTGAGCAGACGCGCGCCGGCCGGGTTGGCAGGGCTGTCGGCCAGCCAGGCGTCCACCATGCGCCCGCTCACCCGGTCCAGGCTGGCGCAGGCGATGCCGCGCAGCGGCTCGCCGCTCACATGCCACTCGGTGGCGCTGTCCCAGCGCAGCGCCAGGCCGTCTTCGGCGCACAGCGGCTGGAAGGCTTCGAACAGCGCACGCGACTCCGCGTCGTCCGGTGCCAGCTGCGCGCCCGGCAGCAGCGTCACCTGTTCCATGCCCACCTGGTAATGGCACAGACTGAACCAGGCCTGGGGCAGGGTGGGCGCCTCGCTCTGCGCAGCGGCCCAGGGAATCTGGCCGTCCGCCACCGGCAGGCCCAGCGCGCGGGCCAGGGTCCGTTCGTGCGGGGGCGTGAGCTGGTGGTCGTCGCCCCGGTCGGCGGGCTGTTCGCGCAGGCGGGCCAGCAGTGCCTGCAGGTTGGGCAGTTGCAGGCCGGGCAGCAGCGCCTGGCATTCGGGGGCGCTGGCGGCGGCAAAGGGGATCAGCAGGTGGTGGGGCACGGGGGACAAGCCGGACGGGGAGACAGCCGGGATTGTCGGGGATGCCACAATCGCCGCTGGATTTCATCGATGCAAACCCCTTACGAACTCATTCTCGGCTGGCGTTACACGCGCGCCGGCCGCGCCACCCGGCGCAACGGCTTCATCTCCTTCATCTCGGGTGTGTCCATGCTGGGCATTGCGCTCGGTGTGGCGGCGCTCATCGTGGTGCTGTCGGTGATGAACGGCTTCCAGAAAGAGGTGCGCGACCGCATGCTGGGCGTGCTCTCGCACATCGAGCTGTACGACGCCGGCGGCCAGGCCATTCCCGATCTCGACGCGGTGCTGGCCGCGGTGCGCCAGCACCCGGAGGTGGTCGGCGCGGCGCCCTATGTGGGCGCGCAGGCGCTGCTGGCGCGCGGCGAGGACATGAAGGGCGCCATCGTGCGCGGCATCGACCCGGCGCAGGAGCCCCAGGTGGCCGACCTGGCCAAGGACCTGGCGCAGACGGCGCTGCCGCGGCTGGTGCCGGGCGAATTCGGCGTGATCCTGGGCGGCGAACTGGCGCGCAGCCTGGGTGTGGGCATGGGCGACACGGTGACGCTGATCGCGCCCAGCGGACAGGTCACACCGGCCGGCGTGGTGCCGCGGGTGCGCCAGATGAACGTGGTCGGCACCTTCGACTCCGGCCACTACGAGTACGACTCGGCGCTGGCGCTGCTGCACGTCGAGGACGCCGCACGCATCTTCCGCGTCGAAGGCCCGACCGGCGTGCGCATCAAGATCCGCGACCTGCACCAGGCGCGCGAGGTGGCGATTTCCCTGGCCGGCCAGCTGCCTGAGGGCATGCTGGTGAAGGACTGGACGCGCCAGAACCGCACCTGGTTCGCGGCCGTGCAGCTGGAAAAACGCATGATGTTCATCATCCTGACGCTGATCGTCGCGGTGGCGGCGTTCAATCTGGTCTCGACGCTGGTGATGACGGTGACCGACAAGCGCGCCGACATCGCCATCCTGCGCACCCTGGGCGCCAGCCCGAAAAGCATCATGGGCGTGTTCATGGTGCAGGGCGCGATGGTGGGCGTGATCGGCACCGGCCTGGGCCTGCTGCTGGGCCTGGGCATCGCGTTCAACATCGACACCATCGTGCCGGCGCTGGAGCGGGCGCTGGGCGCCAGCTTCCTGCCGCAGGACGTCTACCTGATCAGCCGCATGCCCAGCGACCCGCAGCGCGCCGACATCCTTCCGATCGCGGTGATCTCGCTGATCCTCTCGTTCGTGGCCACGATCTACCCGAGCTGGCGTGCCAGCCGCGTCAATCCTGCTGAGGCTTTGCGTTATGAGTGATGTGGTGTTGCAGGCCCAGGGCCTGACCAAGCGCTTCACCGAAGGCCGGCTGGACGTGACGGTGCTCAAGGGCGTGGACCTCACGGTGCGCGCGGGCGAGACGGTGGCCATCGTCGGGGCTTCGGGCTCGGGCAAGAGCACGCTGCTGCACCTGCTCGGTGGCCTCGACGCCCCGAGCGCCGGGCGCGTGACCCTGATGGGGCAGCCGCTTGCGGGCCTGAGCGCTGCGCAGCAAGGCGAGCTGCGCAACCGCCACCTGGGCTTCGTCTACCAGTTCCACCATTTGCTGCCGGAGTTCAGCGCGCGTGACAACGTGGCGATGCCGCTGTGGATCCGCCGCATGCCGCGCGCCGAGGCGGGCGCCCAGGCGGCGCAGGTGCTGGGCAAGGTCGGGCTGTCCGAGCGCCTGCAACACCGTCCGGCCGAACTCTCGGGCGGCGAACGCCAGCGCGTGGCGATCGCGCGGGCGTTGGTCACGAAGCCGGCCTGCGTACTGGCCGACGAGCCCACCGGCAACCTCGACCGCAGCACAGCCGACGGCGTGTTCGAGCTGATGATGCAGCTGGCCCGCGACCAGGGCACGGCCTTCATCGTCGTGACGCACGACGACGCACTGGCCGCGCGCTGCGGCCGGGTGCTGCGGCTCACTTCCGGGGTGCTGTCCTGACCAAGCGCAGCGGCTGGTCCAGGCCCTGCGCGTGGATCAGCAGGGTGTCGCCCTGCAACTCGTAGCGCTGGGCCTTCTGCAGCGCGCCCAGGTAGCGCGATTCCTGCTCACTGGCGCCGCCGAGGCAGGCCATCTTGGTGGACATCAGCGGGCCGAACTTCAACCGGTCCCGGTCGATCTCGACCGTGCCGGAAAAACGGTTGCAGGAGCCGTGGCCGGCGGCCTGCCCGGTTTGCGCGAACACCAGCGTGGCGGCCGGCTGCGGCAGCGCGGCCTGGCTGCCGATGGACTGCAGCTGCCATTCGCTGCCCCACAGCGGCTCGGGGGCCGGTGCGGGTGCGGGGGCGGCGCAGGCCCCCAGCGTGCCGGCGACGGCCAGGGCGGCGATGGACAAAAAACGGCTGGTGTGCAGTGGCATGGGAATTCCTCCGTGGTGCGTGGTGGCCCCGACGGGCGGGGCACAATGGTCCGAGGAGTTATACCCCCGATGTGGATCGACACGCACTGCCATCTGGACGCGCCCGAGTTCGGCGCCGGCCACGCGCTCGCCGTGCAGGCGCGCACGCTGGCGGCGCAGCGCGGCGTGGGGCTGTGCGTGATTCCGGCCGTGATGCGGCGGAACCTGGACACGGTGCGGCTGCTCGCGCACCGGCTGGGCGATGCCTACGCGCTGGGCATCCACCCCCTGTGTGTGCCTCAGGCCGCAGACGAAGACCTGGACGCTCTGGACGCGGCGCTCACCGAACACCGCAGCGACCCGCGCCTGGTGGCGGTGGGCGAGATCGGGCTCGATTTTTTTGTGCCGGCCCTGTGCGAGCCCGCCATGCGCGAGCGGCAGGAGCGCTTTTACCGCGCCCAGCTGCGGCTGGCGCGCAAGCACGGGCTGCCGGTGATCCTGCACGTGCGGCGCAGCGCGGACGTGCTGCTCAAGCACCTGCGCGAGCTGCCCACGGGCGGCGGCATCGGGCATGCCTTCAACGGCAGCGCCGAGCAGGCGCGCGCCTTCACCGACATGGGCTTCGCGCTGGGCTTTGGTGGCGCGGCCACCTTCGAACCCGCGAAGCGCTTGCGGGCCTTGGCGGCCGAGCTGCCGTTGTCCGCGCTGGTGCTGGAGACCGACGCGCCCGACATTCCGCCACACTGGCTCTACGCCACCGTCGCCGAACGCGCCGTGGGGCGACCGCAAGGCCTGAACACGCCGGCCGAGTTGCCGCGCATCGCCGAGGTGATCGCCGGGCTGCGCGGCATGGCGCCCGCAGAATTCGCAGAGGCGACCACCGCCAATGCGATGCGGGTGCTGCCGCGCCTGGCCGCGCTGGAGCCCGTCGCCCCATGACCCGCCTGGTCGGTCTGCCGCCGGTGACCGGGCCGCAGACCCGGTTGCTGGTGCTGGGCAGCTTTCCGGGCGTGGCCTCGCTGCGCGAGCAGCACTACTACGGGCACCCGCAGAACCAGTTCTGGAAGATCCTGGCCACGCTCTGGTCGGTGGACCTGGTGGCCATGGGGTATGCCGAGCGGCTGGACGTGGTGCGCGCCCGGGGGCTGGGCATCTGGGACGTCTACGCCGCCTGCGAGCGCGAGGGCAGTCTGGACACGTCCATCCGGAACGCCGAGCTCAACGACTTCGGCCGCGTGCGGCGCGAGTGCCCTGGTCTGGTGGCCATCGCCCACAACGGCGGCGAGAGCTTCCGCCATGCGAAGCACACCCAGGCGCTGGGCCTGCCGGTGCACAAGCTGCCGTCCACGAGTCCTGCGAACGCCAGTTGGTCGTTCGACCGCAAGCTGGCGGCCTGGGGCGAGGTGTTTCGTCTGTACGGGCTTGTTTGAACTGCTGGGATCGCACCTCGCTGACTCGCTGCGAGGTGCCAACAGGTCAGCCCACCGCCCGATGCGCCATCGGCGTCTCCGGCACCGGGTATCCCGCCGCACCGAAGGTCGACACGATCGCCTTGTTCGTGTCGAAGTAGACCTGCCAGTAGTGGTCGGTGTGCGTGTACGGGCGCACACACAGCAGCGGACCCTCGGGCGTGAACTGCAGGATCTCGATGTCCGGGGCGGGCGAGTCCTTCACGTTCGGTATCGCAGCAATCACCGGCCGCAGTCGCGCCATGGCCTCCATCACGTCCACGCTGTTGGCCACCTTGGCCACGCAGTCCACGCGGCGGTACGGCTCGGCGCTGAAGTTCTGCACGTTGTCCGAGAACACCTTGTTGTTGCCCACCACGGTGAGCACGTTGTCGGGCGTGAGCACGGTGGTGGCGAACAGGCCCAGTTCCTTCACGGTGCCCAGCGTGCCGCCCGCGTTGATGAAATCGCCCACCTTGTAGGGTCGCAGCACCTGCAGGAACAGCCCGGCCGCGAAGTTGCCCAGCATGCCGCTCCAGGCCGCGCCAATCGCCAGGCCGGCGCCGGCCAGCAGGGCCGCGAACGAGGTGGTCTTGATGCCGAAGATGTCCAGGATGGCCAGCACCAGCACCAGGGTCAGCAGCACCGAGAGGATGGACTTGAGGTACTGCGTCAGCGTCGCGTCGATGTTCCGGCCTTTTTCCAGCGCGGCGCCGATCAGCCGCACCGCCAGGCCGATCAGCCAGCGCCCGACCACCCACGCCGCGATCGCGCCCAGGATCTTCAGGCCGAAGTCGGCCCCCTGGGTGCTGAGGAAATTCCAGACCACTTCCATGTTCATAATGAATCCTTTCTCCTGGAACACCTTGTCCCGATGCGATCTTCCTTCGCCCATGCGAACTTTTTTCGACAGGCTGTCACCCTGACGCGGGACGCCGTGTCGTTTGCGCCACCCCTGTGGCATTCCTGTGAGCCAGGGGCGTCCCGATGAGGAGTTCTTCACGCGCCGCGGCGGGGGCCTTGCCGGACGTCACGCTCTCGGAAGATGGCGAGGTGCGCTTCCTGCACCTGGGCACCGAATGGATCCAGGGATCGATGATCATCGACGACCCCTTCGCCATCGAGCTGGACTATGTGCAGCGCATGATGGCCTGGCTGCTGTTCGTCGACCCCGACTCGGTGTCCAAACGCCGTGCCATGCAGCTGGGCCTGGGCTCGGCCGCGCTGACCAAGTTCCATTACAAAAAGTTGCGCATGGACACCACGGCGGTGGAGATCAACCCGCAGGTGGTTGCCGCCTGCCGCGGCTGGTTCAAGTTGCCGCCCGACGGCCCCCGCCTGCGCGTGCTGCTGGCCGACGCGGCGCAGGAGGTTCGCCAGGCGGTGCATCTGGGCCGTATCGACGCCCTGCAGGTCGACCTGTACGACCACGAGGCGGCGGCGCCGGTGCTCGACAGCCCCGACTTCTACGCCGACTGCCGCGCCCTGCTGACCGACGAGGGCGCGATGACGGTCAACCTGTTCGGCCGCGACGCCAGCTACGAGCGCTCGCTGGAGAGCATCTGCGCGGCGTTCGGGCGCGAGGCGGTCTGGGCCTTCAAGCCCACGCGCGAAGGCAATACCATCGTGCTGGCGCAGCGCACGGCCCAACGGCCGACCCGCATGGAGCTTTTGGCGCGCGCGGAAGAGGTCCGCACGCGCTGGGACCTGCCGGCTGTGAAATGGCTGCGCATCTTCAAACCGGTTGAGTGAGACCCGCATGAAAACCAGCCACAAGCCCGCTGCCCCGAAACACGCCGACATTGGTCCGCTGGACTGGCGTGTCCTGGTCGGCTGGCTGCGCGAGGACGCCGTGATCTCGGCCGACGAGGCCGCACGCACCATCGCCCGATGCGCATCGGCCCACAGCGCACAGCACCCACTGGTGCGTCTGGCGGTGGTGGGCATGTCGCGCCAGTCGGACGGGCAGGTGCTGGACGTGGACATGCTCACGCAGTGGCTGGCCGCGCGCAGCGGTCTGGAGTTCTTCCGCATCGACCCGCTCAAGGTCGATGTGGGCAAGGTGGGCGATGTGATGAGTGCGGCCTACGCCGAGCGCCACAAGGTGCTGCCGGTGCAGGTGGGGCCCGCCGAGGTGGTGGTGGCCACGCCCGAGCCCTTCGTGCGCGACTGGATTCCCGAGGTCGAGCGCCAGACCCGCAAGAGCGTGCGCCTGGTGGTGTCCAACCCGCAGGACGTCGCGCGCTACACGGCCGAGTTCTTCGCGCTGGCCAAGTCCGTCCGGGCCGCCAGCAAGATGGGCAACCAGAGCAACCCGTTCGGCACCTTCGAGCAGCTGGTCGAACTGGGCAAGGCCAACAAGCTGGATGCCAACGACCAGCACGTGGTGCAGGTGGTGGACTGGCTCTGGCAGTACGCCTTCGACCAGCGCGCCAGCGACATCCACCTGGAACCGCGCCGCGACCAGGGCGTGATCCGTTTCCGCATCGACGGCGTGCTGCACCCGGTCTACCAGATGCCGATGACGGTGATGAATGCGATGACCGCGCGCATCAAGCTGCTCGGCCGCATGGACGTGGTCGAGCGGCGGCGCCCGCAGGACGGCCGCATCAAGACGCTGCGGCCCGGCCAGGGCCAGTCCAAGGGCGACGAGGTGGAGATGCGCCTCTCGACCCTGCCCACGGCCTTCGGCGAGAAGCTGGTGATGCGCATCTTCGACCCGGACGCGACGGTGAAGGACCTGGCCGCGCTGGGCTTCTCGGCCACCGACGCGCCGCGCTGGGAGGCGCTCACCAAACGCCCGCACGGCATCATCCTGGTGACTGGTCCGACCGGATCGGGCAAGACGACGACGCTGTACGCCACGCTCAAGCGGCTGGCGACCGAAGAGGTGAACGTCAGCACGGTGGAAGATCCGATCGAGATGATCGAGCCGGCCTTCAACCAGACCCAGGTGCAGCCGCACCTCGATCTGGACTTTGCGCAGGGGCTGCGCTCGCTGATGCGCCAGGACCCGGACATCATCATGGTGGGCGAAATCCGCGACCTGCCCACCGCCGAGATGGCGGTGCAGGCCGCGCTGACCGGCCACCTGGTCTTCTCGACCCTGCACACCAACGACGCGCCCAGCGCGATCATGCGGCTGATGGAACTGGGCATTCCGCCCTACCTCATCAACGCCACGGTGCTCGGAGTGCTGGCCCAGCGCCTGGTGCGCACGCTCTGCCCATCGTGCAAGGTGCGCGAGGACGATGCGGCGGCCGAGGCCTCGCTCTCGTCGCTGGCCGAGCTGGTCAAGCCCTGGCAGGTGAGCGGCAAGTACCGGCCCTACCAGCCGGTGGGCTGCGTGGAGTGCCGCATGACCGGCTTCCGCGGCCGCACCGGTCTGTACGAACTGCTCACCATCACCGAGGCGTTCAAGGACAAGGTCAACCGCGAGCCGAAGATGGAGTCGCTGCGTCGCCAGGGTGTGAGCGACGGCATGCGGCCGCTGCGGCTGGCGGGCGCTGCGCGCGTCGCCGAAGGCCTGACCACGCTGGACGAGGTGTTGGCCTGTACACCGCCGGTCCAATAAATCCTGACAGCCATGATTCCCATCAAGACCGAATCGGCCTGGCGCGGCACGGCCGACTGCCGCGCCTGCGGCATCCGCGACATGGTGCTGTTTGCCGACCTGCACGAGGACGACTTCAGCCTGATCCACGCGCCCATCGACGACCTTGAATACGCGCCGGGGCATGCGGTGGCGCGCATGGGCGAAACCGCCACCTCGTTGTTCACCCTGCGGGCCGGCATGGTCAAGCTGGTGCGCAACACGATGGATGGCCGCCAGCGCATCGTGCGGGTGCTGCGCAGCGGCGACGTGATCGGCCTGGAGGCGCTCATGGGACCGACCTACGACGCCGATGCCATCGCGCTGACCAACGTGCGGGTCTGCCGCCTGCCGCTGCAGGTGATCCAGCGCCTGAACCGCGAGACGTCGCGCCTGCACCAGCGCCTGCTGGAACGCTGGCACCGCAGCCTCAGGGAGGCCGACGACTGGCTGGCCGAGCTCAACTTCGGCACCGCGCGCCAGCGCCTGGCGGGCCTGATCCTCAAGATGCGCTCCGAGCAGGACCCTGCGCAGTGCACGCTGTTCTCGCGCGAGGACATGGGCGCCATGCTCGACCTCAAGCTGGAGACCGTCAGCCGCACGCTCAATGCCTTCGTGCGCGAAGGCCTGATCGAGCCCATGGACCGCATCGGCCGCGCCTACCGCATCGTCGACGCCGAGCGCCTGTCGTCGCCCAAAGACTGAGTGCGAAGGCTCCCATCGCCGAACACGACAGCGGTGCCGGCGTGGCCTGCCGATAATTCCCGGATGACGGCCACCGCCAACCGACCGCCCCACCTCGTTTCCGGACTGCTGCTGGCCTGCGCCGGCTCCATCGCCTTCAGCGGCAAGGCCATCATCGTCAAGCTGGCCTACCGCCACGGCGTCGACGCGGTGACGCTGATCATGTACCGCATGCTGTTCGCGCTGCCCATGTTCCTGGCCCTGGCCTGGTGGGCGACCTACCGGCAGGGCGGCGGCGCGAAGAACCCGCTGACCCGCAGGGACTGGCTGGGCATCCTGGGCCTGGGCGTGACCGGTTACTACCTCGCGAGCTTTCTCGACTTCTGGGGCCTGAGCTACATCAGCGCCAGCCTGGAGCGCCTCATCCTCTACCTCAACCCCACGCTGGTGCTGCTGCTGGGCTGGCTGCTCTTTGGGCGGCGCATCACGGCGACGCAGGCGGTGGCGATGGCCGTGAGCTACGCCGGGGTGCTGCTGGTGTTCGGCCACGAGGCCGACTTCGCCGGCCCTGGTGCGGCACTGGGTGCGCTGCTGGTGTTCGGCAGCGCGATCAGCTACGCGATCTACCTGGTCTACAGCGGCGAGATGGTCAAGCGCCTGGGCTCGATGCGCCTGGTGGGGCTGGCCACCAGCGTGGCCTGCGGGCTGTGCCTGCTGCAGTTCGTGCTGCTGCGGCCGCTGAGCGCTGCCGAGGTCGCGCCCGAGGTGATCTGGCTGTCGGTGCTCAACGCCACCGCCTGCACCTTCGCGCCGGTGATCATGGTGATGATGGCGATCGAGCGCATCGGCGCGGGGCTGGCGGCGCAGACCGGCATGATCGGGCCGATGTCGACCATCGCCATGGGCGTGCTCATTCTGGAGGAGCCGTTCAACGGCTGGATCGTGGCCGGCACAGTGCTGGTGGTCTCGGGTGTGTTTCTGGTCACGCGCTTCGGCGGCCAGGCGGCGCAGGGCAAGTAGTCAAGGAGTACAGACATGGATCTGGGCATTGCAGGCAAGTGGGCGCTGGTGTGCGGCGCGAGCAAGGGTCTCGGGCTGGGCTGCGCGCAGGCGCTCGCGGCCGAAGGGGTGAACGTGGTCATGGTGGCCCGCGGGCGCGATGTGCTGGAGGCGTCCGCTGCGGCGCTGCGCACCACCACGCCGGGTGTGGCGGTGATCGCGGTCGCCGCCGACATCACCACACCCGAGGGGCGTGCCGCCGCGTTTGCGGCACCGGGCGGGCCGGGTACGGATTTCGACATCGTGGTCACCAACGCGGGTGGCCCTCCGCCCGGCGACTTCCGCAACTGGGACCGCGAGGCCTGGATCAAGGCGGTGGACGCCAACATGCTCACGCCGATCGAACTCATCAAGGCCACGGTGGACGGCATGGCGGCGCGCGGCTTCGGCCGCATCGTCAACATCACCAGCAGCGCGGTGAAGGCGCCCATCGACATCCTGGGCCTGTCCAACGGCGCGCGCAGCGGCCTGACGGGTTTCGTGGCGGGCGTGGCCCGCAGCGGCATCGCGGCCCAGGGCGTGACGATCAACAACCTGCTGCCCGGCAAGTTCGACACCGAGCGCCTGCAGGGAACGATCGCTGGCGCGGCGACCAAGACGGGCAAGACCGTGGACGAGGTGCGCGCGGCGCAGATGGCCCAGGTGCCGGCCAAGCGCTTCGGCAACCCCGAGGAGTTCGGCGCGATCTGCGCCTTCCTCTGCAGCCGGCAGGCGGGTTATCTCAACGGCCAGAACATCCTGCCCGACGGCGGGCTGTACCCTGGGACCTACTGATCAGCGTCGCGAGCTGACCAGGATGCCGCCCACGATCAGCACGAACCCCGCCAAGTGGTAGAGCTGCGGCGGCTCGCCCAGCAGGGTGGCCGACATCAGCGCCGCGAACAGCGGGGTGAGGTTGCTGAAGAAACCGGCCACGGTCGGACCGACCCGCGAGACGCCCGCCCCCCAGGCGCGGTAGGCCAGCAGCGAGGGACCGACGGCCACGTACAGCAGCGACAGCACCAGCGGCCAGCCCCAGCGCAGGTGGTGTTCGCCCTCGGGCAGGGACGGCAGCATCAGCCATTCGCCGGCGGTCATGGCGGCGGACCAGGTGAGCCCGAAGGCGACCTGCGCCAGCAGGAAGGCGGCCCAGTCGCGCCGCACCTCGGCCGGCTCGCTGCCCGGTCCCGGGCGGGCCAGCATCCAGCTGTAGGCCGCCCAGGTGATGGAGGCCGCGAGCATCCAGGCGTCGCCCGGCACCAGTTGCAGGGCACCCAGCTGGCGCCAGTCGCCGCGCACGAGCACCACCACCACGCCGGCGAGCGACAGCATGGCCCCCAGGGCGGCGCGCCGCGTCACCGGCACGCCGAAGAACAGCCGGCCCAGCAGGATCATCCAGACCGGCATGCTCGCGGCGACCAGCGTCACGTTGATCGGTGTCGAGGTCTTGAGCGCCATGTACTGCAGCGCGTTGTACAGCGCCACGCTCAGCAGCCCCAGCACAGCGAAACGCCGGCCGTGGGCCCACACCGGGCTGCGCGGCGCCAGCACCCACGCGGCCAGCGGCAGCAGCATCACGAGGGCCAGCACCCAGCGCAGGAAGTTGAAGGTGACGGGCGGGATGCTGCCCTGCATGAGCCGGCCGACCACGGCATTGCCCGCCCACAGCAGCGGCGGTACCAGGAGCAGGGCCGCGGTGGCCGGGGTCAGGCGCTGGGAGGAATTGGGCATGCACGGACTGTAGCGACGGCGGCATTCCCTGGCTGGCCTGGGGCTGACGCCCTGACGCCCCGGTGACGCGCTCGAATCGTGGCAGCATGTGCGGCATTGCCAACCTGAGGAGACCTTCATGACCCAGACCAGCCGCGCCGTGCGCATCCACGCCCATGGCGGCCCCGAACAACTCGTTGTCGACACCGTCGAGGTAGGCGATCCCGGCCCGGGCGAGGTCCGCATCCGCCACCACGCCATTGGCCTGAACTTCATCGACGTCTACCAGCGCACCGGTCTCTACCCCAACCCGATGCCGCTGGCGCTGGGCATGGAGGGGGCGGGCGTGATCGAGGCGGTGGGCGAGGGCGTCACGCACCTGAAGGTGGGCGACCGCGCGGCCTACGCCGCCGGCAAGCCGGGCAGCTACTGCGATGTGCGCGTGATGCCGGCCATGAACGTCTGCCGGCTGCCCGACGGCATCTCCTTCGAGACCGGCGCGGCCATGATGCTCAAGGGCCTGACCGCGCAATACCTGCTCAAGCGCTGCAAGCCGGTCGAAGGTTTGGAGAAGGGCGACTTCGTGCTGTTCCACGCGGCCGCCGGCGGCGTGGGCCTCATCGCTTGCCAGTGGGCGAAGGCGCTGGGGCTTCGCCTGATCGGGACGGCGGGCTCGGACGAGAAGTGTGCGCTGGCGCGCGAGCATGGCGCCGAGTTCAGCGTCAACTACCGCACCGAAGATTTCGCGGCGCGGGTGAAAGAGATCACCGGTGGCCAGGGTGTGAAGGTGGTCTACGACTCGGTCGGCAAGGACACGTTTGAGAAGTCGCTCGATTGCCTGCGGCCCTTCGGCCTGATGGTCAGCTTCGGCAATGCCAGCGGCCCGGTGGCACCGTTCGCGCCCGGCATCCTGGGCCCCAAGGGCTCGCTCTACATGACCCGCCAGACCCTGTTCACCCACATCAGCAGCCGCGAGCGCACACAGGCCATGGCCGACGACCTGTTCGACGTGGTGGGCAGCGGCGCGGTGAAGATCCGCATCGACCAGCGCTTTGCGCTGACCGATGTGCGCAAGGCGCACGAGAGTCTGGAAGCGCGGCAGACGACCGGCTGCACCGTGCTCCTGCCCTGAAGGCGGCAAGCAGAAAAATGCCCCGGAGGCCGCAAGGCTCCGGGGCATTTTCGTTGCCCGATGGGCGTTGGTCAGAACTTGAAGCCCACGCCGAAAGTGACGCCGTCGACCTTGGTCCCGCGGCGATCCAGGTAGTTCATGTAGTCGGCGTTCAGCGAGAGCTGGGGCGTGAGGCTGAAACTGGCACCACCGCCGTACGCGAAGCTGGTGGTCCGGCTGGAGTCGCCGACGCCGAAAGCCGAGGTGCTCACCTTGGTGCTGGCCACGCCGGCCCGGCCATACAGCTCGACGGTGTCGCCGAGCATGACCTTGGGCTTGACGAAGGCGCCCAGCATGTTGTCCACCTCACCCGTGGCCCGGGCCGCACCGATGCGCACCGAGTCGTCCTTGACGCCGGTGGCCGCATGACCCTCGATGGCCAGGTGCGGCGCAAGTTCCACACCCACGATGGCGCGCGCGGCGGTCGGTTCGACCTTGGCATCAAAACCCCGGCTGTCCTGCTTGAGGTTGAACTGGCTGTAGCCCACCTCGCCGTACACACCCTGGGCATGTGCGCCGAAGGCGAGCAGCGATGCGGTGCCGATGAGCATTGATTGCAGACGTCGTTTCATGAAACCTCCTGTTGGAAAAGCTGCTGACCCGGACAGGCCAACACCCAATGGGAGGCCCTGGCCAACCACGGGGTTCCGTCCACTCGGACAACGCCGCGCAAACGAGGTAAAGAAATGTAGGAGCCTGCGCCATCAAAAAGGGCCACCCGAAGGTGGCCCGTGACCCCAGGCGCAGTAGCGTCAGAACGACGTACCGGCCCCGAGCGTGAAGCCCGTGAACTTCACGCCGCTGCCGCTGTAGTAGGTCATGTAGTCGGCGGCGATGCTGACCGTGCGGTTGCCGAAGGACTTCCAGGGCGTCACGGTCTTGAAGCCCAGCCCGTAGGACAGGCCGGCGCCGCCGTCGGTGCCGGTGTAACCACCGACGCTGGTGCCTGCGTTGGCAAGACCCAGGCGGGCGAAGAACTCGGTC
The DNA here is from genome assembly GCF_031020795.1 of Hydrogenophaga pseudoflava. Lineage (GTDB taxonomy): Bacteria > Pseudomonadota > Gammaproteobacteria > Burkholderiales > Burkholderiaceae_C > Hydrogenophaga > Hydrogenophaga pseudoflava_A. Next base: position 624,401 of record NZ_JAVHJP010000001.1, on the reverse strand, counting down.
TCGCCCCCGATGCGCAGCCGTGGCTTGGCATAGGCGCCCAGCAAGGTGCCGGCGCGCACGCTGTAGGCGGTGCCCCAGGGCCCCACGGCATCGGCACCGCGCAGGCCCAGGCCCAGCATGGCTTCGGCGGCCAGGTTGGGGTGGTAGTCGTAGCCGGCGACGGCGCGCAGCATGATGGGCTTGGCCGAGATCCCGGCACGGGCAATCTTGTAGCTCATGAAGCCCAGGCCGAGCTCTCCGTACACTTGTCCGTCCAGGCCTTGCGAGGCCAGGCCCTTTTCCACATAGGCCTCGCCCTTGGCGGCACCGGCACTGGCCTTTTTCTGGATGGTTTGCGCCGAGGCGGCGCAGGTCATCACAGCCATCGCGCCGAGCGCGACGAGCTTCGTCATCGTTTGCATGGGAACTCCCTGAAAAAACAAAAAAACGCTGGATCGCTTGCTTCCGCTTGACGGGCGGCACACAAGAAAAAAGGAGCCCGTTGTGGGGCTCCTTTTTCTCGTGAAAAAGCGGCAGGATTATATCTTTGGACTTACAGATTTGAGCGCCTGCTCCAGGTGCGAGAGGGTGCCCGACACGTCGTGCCACTTGTCCAGACCGAACAGACCGATGCGGAAGGTCTTGAAGTCCGCGCCTTCGTCGCATTGCAGCGGCACGCCGGCCGCGGTCTGCAGGCCGGCGGCCAGAAACTTCTTGCTGTTCTGGATGTCCGGGTCGCTGGTGTAGCTGACCACTACGCCGGGCGCCTGGAAGCCGGTGGCCGCCACGCTGGCAAAACCGTTCGACTCCAGCAGTGCGCGCACCCCGCGGCCCAGCGCCACTTGCTCGTCGCGTACCTTCGCGAAGCCGTAGGCCTCGGTTTCCTTCATGGTGTCGCGAAGCCGTTGCAGCGCATCGGTCGGCAGGGTGGTGTGGTACGCGTGACCACCGCCTTCGTAGGTCTCCATGATCTGCAGCCACTTCTTCAGGTCCATGGCGAAGGTGGTGCTCTGCGTGGCCTCGATGGCCTGCCGGGCACGCTCGCTGAGCATCACCATGGCGCAGCAGGGCGAGCTGCTCCAGCCCTTCTGCGGCGCGGAGATCAGGATGTCCACGCCCGTGGCCTTCATGTCGACCCACATGGCGCCGGAGGCGATGCAGTCGAGCACGAACAATCCGCCCACCGCGTGCACCGCCTCGGCCACGGCCTGCAGGTAGTCGTCGGGCAGCATCATGCCGGCGGCGGTTTCCACGTGCGGCGCGAACACCAGCGCGGGCTTTTCCTTCGCGATCGCGGCCGTGACCTCCTCGATGGGACAGGGCGTCCAGGGTGCCTGCGCGCCTTCAGCGGTCTTGCGCGCCTTGAGCGCGGTGTGGCTGGCGGGAATGGAGCCCATGTCGAAGATCTGCGTCCATCGGAAGCTGAACCAGCCGTTGCGGATGACCATGACGTGTTTTCCGTGCGCGAACTGCCGCGCGACGGATTCCATGCCGAAGGTGCCGCTGCCGGGCACCAGCACCGCCGAGTGGGCGCCGTAGACCTGCTTGAGCATGGCCGAGATGTCGGTCATCACGCCCTGGAAGCGCCGGGACATGTGGTTGAGCGCGCGGTCGGTGTAGACGACCGAAAATTCCAGCAGTCCGTCGGGATCGATGTGGGGCAGCAGTCCGGGCATGAGGGTGTCTCCGTCAACAGGGGTGCCGGCCAGATTAGCACAGCGTCCAGTACTTTCATCGCAGGGCCGCCCCAAGATGAAAGTGGCCCCTTTGGGGGCAGCGACCCGCGCAGCGGCGGAGCGTGGGGCGGATGTTCAGCGGCGGCCGGGCGGGGTCTCCAGGCCCTGCAGCCGGCTCTCGCGCAGGCGGCTGGGAGCGAGTGCACCGGCCGAATCGAGGATGGGGTAGGCGATGGAGCAGATGTGCGAGTTGATGCGCTTGAGGTCGCTGATCAGGTCGATGTGCAGCGAGCTGCTTTCCATGCTTGGGGCCGTGCGTTCGGTCAGGCGTTCGAGGTGGCTGCTGGCGTACTCGCGCTCCATCTCGCGAAAGCGCACCTTTTCCTCCAGCAGGCGCTGTGCGTCGCGCACGTCACCATCGAGAAACACGCTCATGCCCAGGCGCAGGTTGTCGAGCAGGCGCGCGTGCAGGGCACAGATCTCGGTCATGCCGGCTTCGGAGAACTCGCGGCCCTTGCGGATCTTCTTGTCCTCGATGTCCAGCAGCACGCGCTCGACGGTGTCGCCGATCTGCTCCATGTTGATGGTGAAGCTGATGATGTCGGTCCAGCGACGGCTCTCCTTTTCGTTGAGCTGCTCGCGCGAGATCTTGGTCAGGTAGTACTTGATCGCCGAGTACAGGTCGTCCACCGTGTCGTCCATCTTGCGCAGGTCCTGCGACAGCTGCAGGTCGTTGGTCTTGATGACCGTCATCACGCCGCGCAGCATGGTTTCCACCACGTCGGCCTGGTGCAGGGCCTCGCGCGCCGCACACGAGATGGCCAGTGAGGGCGTGGCCAGCGCGGACGGGTCCAGGTGGTTGGGCCGGTCGAGTGCGCTGCCGGCGTTCTGCAGCGGCAGCAGCTTCTCCACCCAGTCGGCCACGGTGCCGGTCAGGCCGATGAAGACCAGTCCCACCATCAGGTTGAAATTCAGGTGGAACAGCACGGTGAGCGCCGCCGGGTCGGGCACCAGGGGCTGCACCAGCCGCAACCACAGCGGGATGAGCAGCGGCGCGATGACCACGCCCATGAGCTTGAACAGCAGGTTGCCCAGCGGCACCTGCCGGGTGGCGCGATTGGCCTTGGCCGTGGTCAGCACGGCCAGCAGCCCGCTGCCCAGGTTGGCACCCAGCACCAGGCCCAGTGCCACGTCGATGCCCACCACGTTGATGGCCAGGGTGGCGGTCAGCAGCACCACCGCCAGGCTCGAATACGACAGCACCGCCAGCGTGGCGCCGACCAGGATCTCCAGCATGCGGTCGCTGGTGAGCGACTCCAGCATGAGCTGCACGGCGGGGTTGGCGGTGAGCACGTGCGTGGCCTGACTCACCAGCTGCAGGGCCAGCAGCATCAGACCAAGGCCGATCAGCACGCGCCCCACGTCACCGACCTGGGTGCCCTGGCGCAGGATGAAGAGCGTCACGCCGACAAAGATGAACAGCGGCGAGAGCCAGGACAGGTCGAAGGAAAACACCACCGCCATCACGCTGGTGCCGATGTCGGCGCCCAGCATGACGGCCAGGGCCGCGGGCAGGGTGATCAGGCCACGCCCGACGAAAGAGGCGGTGATGAGGGCGGTGGCTGTGCTGGACTGCACCAGGGCGGTGACGCCCAGGCCCGACAGCGCCGCGGTGAGGCGGTTGCCCATGCTGGCCGCGAGCACCTGGCGCAGCTTGCTGCCCAGCACGCGCAGCACGCCGGTGCGCACCAGATGGGTCCCCCAGACCAGCAGCGCGATGGCCGCCAGCAGATTCAGCAGATGTTTCATGTCCGGGAAAACTATACCCGGAGTGCCGACGGTTTAACGGCTCTTCTTCACCCGCAGGATTTCGTCGAGGATCAGTGCGACCGCGCCGACCGTGATGCCCGCATCGGCCAGATTGAACGCCGGGAAATGGCCGCCCGGGAACATACCCGACAGGAAGGACCAGTGGAAATCCAGCATGTCGACCACGTAGCCGTGCAGCACGCGGTCCACCACGTTGCCGATGGCGCCACCCAGGATGCAGGACAGCGCGAAGGCGAACAGCTTCTGTCCGGGGTGAGAGCGCAACATCCACACGATGAACACGGCCGCCGCGATGCCGATGCCGGTGAATAGCCAGCGCTGCCAGCCACCGGCGGAGGCCAGGAACGAGAAGGCGGCGCCGGTGTTGTGCACCCGCACGATGTTGAAGAAGCTGGTGACGTAGGTGCTGTCGCCCAGCTGGTAGTAGCCCAGGATCAGGGTCTTGGTGAACTGGTCCAGCAGGAAGACGACAGCGGCCAGACCGAGCCATGGCCAGAGGCTTGCCTTGGTCTTGGCCATCAGGCGACGCTCCTCGTTTCGCCCGCGCCGGTGCCGGCCGCTTCGGCCAGGTTGCCCACGCAGCGGCCGCACAGGGTCGGGTGTTCGGCGTGGCTGCCCACATCGTCCGCGTAGTGCCAGCAGCGCTCGCACTTGGTGGCGGTGCTGGGTGTCACGGTCACGGCCAGCTCGGCGCCATCGACCACGGTCACGGCCGAGGTGATGGTGACGAACTTGAGGTCGGCGCCCAGCGCGCGCAGCAAGGCCGCGTCGTCCGCGCCGGCGGCGATGGTCAGCGTGGCTTGCAGCGACGCTCCGACCTGGCCGGCGGCGCGCAGGTCCTCGATGGCCTTGTTGGCCACGTCACGGATCTCGCGGATGCGGTTCCACTTGGCCAGCAGCGCCTCGTTGGCCGAGGGCAGGGCGCTGAAGGTTTCGAAGAAGATCGAGCCCTTGGTCGAGTCCTTGGCGAACACGGTCCAGGCTTCCTCGGCGGTGAAGCTGAGGATGGGCGCCATCCAGCGCAGCATGGCGTGGGTGATCTGGTGCAGCGCGGTCTGGGCCGAGCGGCGCGCAAGGCTCTTGGGGGCGGTGGTGTAGAGCCGGTCCTTGAGCACATCGAGGTAGAACGCGCCCAGGTCTTCCGAGCAGTACACCTGCAGTTTGGCCACCACCGGGTGGAACTCGTAGACGTCGAAGTGCCTGAGGATCTCGGCCTGCAGTTCGCTGGCGCGGGCCAGGGCGTAGCGGTCGATCTCCAGCATCTGGTCCAGCGGCACAGCGTCCGTGGCCGGGTCGAAGTCGACCGTGTTGGCCATCAGGAAGCGCAGCGTGTTGCGGATGCGGCGGTAGGCGTCCACCACGCGGGCCAGGATCTTGTCGTCGATGTTCAGGTCGCCCGAGTAGTCGGTCGCACCCACCCACAGACGCACGATCTCGGCGCCGAGCTTGCTGGTCACCGACTGCGGTTCCACCGTGTTGCCCAGCGATTTGCTCATCTTGCGGCCCTGGCCGTCGGTGGCGAAGCCGTGGGTCAGCAGGCCCCGGTACGGGGCACGGTCGTAGATGGCGCAGCCCAGCAGCAGCGAGCTGTGGAACCAGCCGCGGTGCTGGTCGTGGCCTTCGAGGTAGAGGTCGGCCTCGGGGCCCTGTGCGTGCGATGCACCGTTGGGGTAGGCCTTGGCGTGGCTGCCGCGCAGCACGTGCCAGAAGGTCGACCCCGAGTCGAACCAGACTTCCAGGATGTCGGTGCTCTTGGTGTACTGCGGCGCGTCTTCGGCGCCCAGGATCTCTTCGGCCGTCACGCGGCTCCAGGCCTCGATGCCGCCCTTTTCCACAATGTCGGCCGCCTGGTCGAGGATTTCCATGGTGCGCGGGTGCAACTCGCCCGAATCCTTGTGCAGGAAGAAGGGCACGGGCACACCCCACGAACGCTGGCGCGAGATGCACCAGTCGGGCCGGTTGGCGATCATGTCGCGCAGGCGGGCCTTGCCGTTCTCGGGGTAGAAACTGGTGTGGTCGATCGCGTCCAGCGCCAGCTGGCGCAGGGTCTTGGGCGCCTTGTCCTTGGTGAAGACGCCTTCGCCCTCGTCCATGCGCACGAACCACTGCGCGGCGGCGCGATAGATCACCGGCGTCTTGTGGCGCCAGCAGTGCGGGTAGCTGTGGGTGATGGCCTGGGTGGCCATCAGGCGGCCGTGTTCGCGCAGGGTGTCGATGATGACCGGGCAGGCCTTCCAGATGTGCTGGCCACCGAACAGCGGCAGTTCGTCGGCGTAGACGCCGTTGCCCAGCACCGGGTTGAGGATCTGGTCGTACTTCAGGCCGTGGGCGACGCAGCTGTTGAAGTCGTCCACGCCGTAGGCGGGGGCCGAGTGCACGATGCCGGTGCCGTCGCCGTCGCTCACGTAGTCGGCCAAGTACAGGGGCGAAAGGCGTTTGTAGCTGTATTCGTTGCCCGGGACGTTGATGTCGTCCGGCAGGTCGTACAAGGGGTGGCGGAACACCTGGCCGCGCAGGGCCTCGCCCTTGGCGGTGGCCAGCACGTTGCCGGTCAGGCCGAAGCGCTCCAGGCACTTCTCGACCAGGCTGGCGCCCAGCAGCAGCACGCCCTTGGGCGTGTCGACCAGGGCGTACTCCAGCTCGGGGTGGGCGTTGAGGGCCTGGTTGGCCGGAATGGTCCAGGCGGTGGTGGTCCAGATCACCGCGAAGGCCTGCTTTCCGGCCGGCAGGGCGGCCAGACCGAAGGCTTGGGCCAGCCCGGCCGGGTCGTTCGACTCGAAGGCCACGTCCAGCGTGTCGCTCCTCTTGTCGGCGTATTCGATCTCGAATTCGGCCAGGGAGCTGCCGCAGTCGAAGCACCAGTAAACGGGCTTGAGGCCGCGGTAGACGAAGCCGCGCTCGATCACGCGCTTGAAGGCGCGGATCTGGCCGGCCTCGTTGGCCGGGTCCATCGTGCGGTAGGGGCGCTCCCAGTCGCCGAGCACGCCCAGCCGCTTGAAGTCCTCGCGCTGCTGGTCGATCTGCTCGGTGGCGTAGGCGCGGCTCTTGGCCTGCATGTCGTCGCGGCCCAGGTTGCGGCCGTGCAGCTTCTCGATCGCGTTCTCGATCGGCAGGCCGTGGCAGTCCCAGCCGGGGATGTACTGGGCGTCGAAGCCGGCCAGCTGGCGGCTCTTGACGATCATGTCCTTGAGCACCTTGTTCAGTGCGTGGCCGATGTGCAGCTTGCCGTTGGCATAGGGAGGGCCGTCGTGCAGCACGAACAGCGGGGCGCCCTGGCGGGCCACGCGCAGGCGCTGGTACAGGCCACCCTCGTTCCACTCCCCGACCCAGCCGGGTTCGCGCTTGGGCAGATCGCCGCGCATCGGGAAGGTGGTGTCGGGCATGTTCAGCGTGGCGCGGTAGGCGCCGCCGCTGGCGTTCTCGTTCTTTTCAGCCATGGTGTTCGGCTTTCGGTGGGTTGGGCAAGCAGGCTCGGCGGGCGGCGCGGTGGCCGCAAGGGGGGCTGGGCGCCCCGAGCCTGTGCAGGGGCGGCGACCGGGCGGCGGTCAGCCTTGAATTCGGTCGCGCGTGGTCTGGCGGCGCGTCTGGGTGTGCAGCGAGGCAAAAAACGCGCGAGCCTCGTCGCAGTCCCGGGCGATCCCTTGTGTCAGGGCGTCGAGGCTGTCGTACTTGAGCTCGTCGTGCAGTTTGTGCAGCAGTTCCACCCGGATGATTTTACCGTAGGCCTCCCCGCCGGGCAGGCTGGCCGAGAGCCCCGCGGGCCAGTCGAGGCAATGGGTTTCCAGCAGCACCCGGCCGCCATTGACGTCGTTGGGGTCCAGCGAGGGGCGCACACCCAGGTTGGCCACGCCCTCGAGGGGTTCACCGGAGGGGTTGAGGCCGTGCACATGGACCGCGAAGATGCCGCTGGCGGCCGGTTTCCAGTGCGAAAAGCGCAGGTTCAAGGTGCGAAAGCCGTCGCCTCGTCCCGGGGCGCTTTCGGCCAGCTGGCGACCGAGCTTACGCCCGTGCACCACGTGACCGCTGATCGCGTAGGGCCGTCCGAGCAGGGCGGCGGTGCGCTCCATGTCGCCCTCGGCCAGGGCCTCGCGCACCGCCGAACTGCTCACACGGATGCCGTGCACTTCGTAGCTCTGCATGCGCGCCACGTCAAAGCCGAAGCGCTCGCCGGCGGCGTCCAGCATGGCGTAGTCGCCCGCTCGCTGGGCGCCGAAGCGGAAATCGTCGCCCACCAGCACGTACTTCACGCCCAGCGCCCGCACCAGGATGTCCTCGATGAAGGCCTGTGGCGGCAGCGACGCCAGGCGCTGGTTGAAGGGCAGCACCACGCACTGGTCCACGCCGCAGCGCTCCAGTTCTTCGAGCTTGTCGCGCAGGGTCGCGATGCGGGCGGGTGCCAGTTCGGGCTTGCGGTGCACTGCGGCGAAGAAGTCGCGCGGGTGCGGCTCGAAGGTCATGGCACAGGTGGGCACCCCCCGGTGGCGTGCCTCGTTCTGCAGCAGCGCCAGCATGGCCTGGTGGCCACGGTGCACGCCGTCGAAATTGCCGATGGTCAGGGCGCAGCCCTGCACGGCAGGCTCGTTGCGGTTCCAGAGGCCGCGAAGGATTTTCATGAGGGATTGCGCGGGGTTCGCGAGGGCGTCACAAAAGCACGCTATATTGACACAGCCCCGCGGGCACTGCCCTGCGGGCGCACCAGCCGCAGGTGACGATGCGGCTGGCCTCTTCAGTTTCAGTTGAAGGAGCCAGGTCTTGAAGGTCTTGAAGCTGTCTGCCCAGGGGCTGCCGCAATCGTGGATCAGCCTGGAAGAAGCCGTGCTGCACTACGCCGCGGACGAGGTGCGCTGGGAAATGGGCGCGGAGGTGGCGGTGTTCCACGGCGGGCACAACGCGGTCACCGGCCTGCAGTCGATCATCACCGTCAACTCGATCATCGGCACCAAGGGCGTGCCCAACATCAACCCCTTCGAGTTGCGGCCGACGCTGACCAATGCCAAGCTGTTCGCCCGCGACCGCTGCCTCTGCGGCTACTGCGGCCACCAGTTCCACGAAGACGAGCTGACACGCGAGCACATCCTTCCCATGGCCCAGAACGGCCGCGACATCTGGATGAACGTGGTCACCGCCTGCAAGTCCTGCAACCACCGCAAGGGCAACCGCACGCCCGAGCAGGCCCACATGCCGCTGCTCTACGCCCCGTACGTGCCCAGCCTCTGGGAGGACTTCATCCTGCGCAACCGCCGCATCCTGGCGGACCAGATGGAGTTCCTGATGTCGCACCTGCCCAAGACCTCCCGGCTGCACGCCTGAGCGGTGCCGGGTGACTGGCCGGAAAGGCCCGTCTTTTCCGGGGTTCTGAGAACGGGCCGCCCGCTAGCATGGGTTCATGGCTCCCGCGCGCGCGCTTCGACTGCTGGTCACCGACGACGACCCTCTGCAACTGAGGGCGGCTGCGCGCCTCCTCAAGTCCCTGGGCCATACGGGCGCCCTGGCCAATCACGGTCAGGCGGCGCTGGATCTGCTGGAGCGGCAGTCGTTCGACGTGGTGCTGCTGGATCTGCGGATGCCGGTGCTGGACGGGATGGAGACACTGGCCCGTCTCCGCCAGCGGCATCGGCAGTTGCCAGTGGTGCTCGTCAGCGGGGACGACCTGGGGGCCGACTGGGGGTTCTACCGCCAGGCCGGTGCCGACGCGTACCTGGTCAAGCCGCTCGACATGGACGCCCTGGGCACGCTGCTGCAGCGGTGGCACTGACGACGGCGGACACACCATGCTGATGCACGCGTTCCGGCCCCTGCGCCAGCTGTCCGCCGCGCTGGTGCTGACGGGGGCGGGTTTCGGGGTGCTGGGTGGCCTGGGCGATGGGGACGACACCGTGTTGATGCGGATCACCCTGCTGGTGGCGGGATTGACGCTCGTGCTGGCGGGGGCGTGGCAGCGGCGGGTGCTGGCCCGCACCCGCCGCGAGGTGGCTGCGCTGCACGAACGGCTCACCATGATGGCCAGCGTGGCCGAGCACGCCGGCAGTCCGGTGGTGGTCACCGACAACGACGTCCGGGTGGTCTGGTGCAACGAGGCGTTCGAGCGCGACACCGGCTACCGACTGGACGAGGTGCGCGGCGGTGGTCCCGGGCGCTGGTTGCGGTCCCCGCATGCTGACCCCGTCACCACGGAGCGGGTGCGCGATGCCCTGCGCCACCAGCTGGACATCGACATCGAGCTGCTGCACCGCTACCGCGATGGCCGCGACCGCTGGGTGCGACTGATCCTGACGTGCCGGCGCGATGCAGACGGCGCCTTCTGTGGCTACGTTGCTGTGCTGGTGGACATCGACGCACAGTTCCGTGTCAGGGAGTCCTTCCGGCAGACGCTGCGGGAGCGGGACGCGATGATGCGCACCCTGGACGAGTACGTGATCGTTGCAGAGACCGACGCGAACGGGCGGTTCACCCGCGTCAACCGGCGCTTTGTCGAGATCAGCGGGTACACCGAGGCCGAGCTCATGGGTCAGAGCTTCGGTCTGCTCGGTTCCGGCTGGCACACCGCCAATTTCTGGCGCAACATGTGGTCGCGCATCCAGCGCGGCCTGCCCTGGCGCGGCGAGATCTGCAACCGCAGCAAACAGGGCCGGCTGTACTGGGTGCAGACCCTGATCACGCCCTTCGTCGGCCCTAGCGGGAAGATCGAGAAGTACGTCGCGATCCAGTCGGACATCTCGGAGCACCGCCTGGCGCGCATCGAACTGAGCAAGAGCCAGACGCTGCTGGCGCGCACCAGCCAGCTGGCGGGGGTGGGCGGGTGGTATGCACTGCCCGCTGCCGGCATGCTGCACCTGACGCCCGAGTGCCGCCAACTGCTGGGGGCCGACGATCAGGACCTGCGCTCGCTGGAGGATCTGTGGCGCGCGTTCGATTCCGGCGCTCGCCTGGTGGTCCGCCAGCAGCTGAGGGAGCTGGTGGAACGCCGGAGGGACGAGGTCAGCCTGGTTGCGCCGGTGAGCCAGGTGTCCGGCGCGACGGCGCGCTGGGTCAAGATGGTGGCCAGCTACGGAGACTCGGACACCGATGCCGCGGACCGGACGCAGGGCCGCATCATCGGTGCGGTGCAGGACTACACACAGCAGGTGCTGGCGCAGCAGCGCATCCGCGAAGAGCAGCGCATCCTGCACAGCGCCATGGACGCCGTGGGCGAGGCGTTCGCCCTGTTCGATCCGGAGAACCGGCTGGTGTATTTCAACGACGAGTACGCCGCCTGGATGCCGGCCCATGATGCGCCCCGGCAGGGCATGCGCCATGAGGACCTGCTGCGGCGGGTGGCCGAGCGCGGCCTGTTCCTGGACGCACAAGGCCGCGAGAGCGAGTGGGTGCACGAGGTGCTCAGGGCACCGCTCAAGAACGCCCCCGACCGCATCCGGCAGATGGCCGATGGACGGTGGATCCGCTTCGTCGACCGGGTCACCGCCGACGGCTACCGGGTGGTGTTCCGGTACGACGTGACGGAGCTTCAGTCGGCGCTGATCCAGGCCGACGCGGCCGTGCTGAGCAAAGGCCAGTTCCTGGCCAACATGAGCCATGAGATCCGCACGCCGATCAACGCCATCATGGGCATGCTGTCCCTGCTGGGAGACACCAGTCTGGACGCCCGGCAGGCCGACATGGTGGGCAAGTCGCGTCTGGCCGCCCGGTCGCTGCTGGACATCATCAACGACATCCTGGACTTCTCGAAGATCGAGGCCGGCATGATGCGGCTGCACCGCCTCCCGTTCCGCCTGGGCGATCTGCGGCGGGAGCTGGAGGTCATCCTGGACGGTGCGCGCGACGGCAAGCCGCTGGACGTCGTTTTCGAGATTGATCCGGACCTGCCCGGTGTGGTGGTCGGCGACCCCATCCGGCTCAAGCAGGTGCTGATCAATCTGGGCGGCAACGCCGTGAAGTTCACCGAACGCGGTCGCGTGGTCATGCGCTGGGCCCGTGTGGACGAAGGCGCCGGCCAGGTGGGCATCCGCTTCGAGGTGGAGGACACTGGCATCGGCATCGCACCCGAACTGCAGCAGTCCATCTTCGAGAGCTTCTCACAGGGAGAGTCGTCGACCACCCGGCGCTTCGGTGGCTCGGGTCTGGGCCTGACCATCAGCCAGAGCCTGGTGAACGCCATGGGGGGGCACATCGGTCTGGTCAGCACGCCCGGGCAAGGCAGCCGCTTTTCGTTCGAGATCCGCCTGCCCGTCGCCGGCGAGTCCGAAGTGCCCGCTGCCCTGCCTGTTTCGGCCCCGGGTGGGACGGGTGCGTCCGAGGAACAGCCGCTGGCAGGCCTGCGGGTGCTGGTGGTGGAAGACAACGCGCTGAACCAGGAGGTGGCGATGTCCATGCTGGCGCGCGAGGGTGCTCAGGTGACCCTGGCCGGAAACGGGCTGGCGGCGGTCGAGGTGCTGGGCGCCCGGCCACAGGACTTCGATGCCGTGCTGATGGACATGCAGATGCCGGTGCTGGACGGTCTGCGGGCCACCGAGCGGATCCGCGCCGAACTGGGGCTGACGCAGCTGCCGGTGATCGCCATGACCGCCAACGTGCTGAGTTCCGACCGGGACAACTGTCTCAAGGCCGGCATGAATGCGCACATCGGCAAGCCGTTCGACATCGCCGAGGTGGTGCGTCTGCTGCGCCACTTCACGCAGCACGCCGACGCCCCGGAAGGCGCCGCCGCTGTACCCGGTACTTCCTCTGCGCCGACCCAGCCGGTGACGCTGGACAACGCCGGTGCCCTGCGCCGGCTGGGGGGCAACGAGGTCCTGCTGACGCAGCTGCAGTGCCGTTTCGAGGACGCGGCCACTCTGTTGCTGAAGCAGGCCGAGGCGCGCGCCGCGCGCGGCGACTGGACCTCCGCGGCCGATGCGGTGCACCAGCTCAAGGGCAGCGCCGGGGTGGTCGGGGCCGACCACCTGGCGGCCGCGTGCGCCGAGGTTGAGCAGCTGTTGCGCACCGGCGCCCCGGGGGCCGGCTGGTCCCAGCGCCTGGCCGGGCTGGCCCCGGCGTTGCAGGAAGTCCTGCGGGCGTTGCCGCAGGGCATGGATGTGCCGCCCGCGGACCCGCCCGGCCCCTGCGTGGCAGACGAAGCCTCTCGGCTGCACAGTCTGGCGGCCCTCAGGCCGCTCAAGGACCTGCTGGATGCGGCCGATATGGACGCCATTGATGCTCACGAACAGTGGCGGCTGGCGCAGGCCGGTGCCCGTGATCTGCGGTTTGAGCGTCTGAACCAGTGCATGGAAGACATGGATTTCCAGGGCGCTGCCGAGGAATGTGCCCGTCTGTTGACACCGCTGGATGCGGTGGACGTTTCGATCGAATGAAAGCCAGAGCATGAGAAAAAACCTACCGGTCAGTCAGCGGGCCTACGACTTCCCTGCCGACCAGACGCTGATCTCGGTCACCGACCTCAAGGGCCGGATCACCTACTGCAATTCGAGCTTCGTCTCGGTCAGCGGCTACACCCGGCAGGAGCTGATGGGGCAGCCGCACAACCTGGTGCGCCACCCGGACATGCCGGAGGAAGCCTTTCGCGACATGTGGGCCACGATCGAAAGCGGCCATCCCTGGACGGGCCTGGTCAAGAACCGCCGAAAGAATGGCGACCACTACTGGGTGCGCGCCAACGCGACACCGGTGCGCAGCGGCGACCGCATCGTCGGCTACCTGTCGGTGCGGGCCAAGCCCGCAGAGCAGGACATTGCGGCCGCCGAGTCGCTGTACGCCACCATGCGTGCGGAAGCCGAGGCCGGCAAGCTGGTGCACCGCCTGCGCCACGGCGAGGTGCTGCGCTCCGGCGTCGTGGGCAGGCTCGCGCGGCTGCGGCGCCCGAGCCTGCGGGTGCAGCTGGCGCTGCTGTGCGTCTGGGCCGGTCTGGGGCCGCTGCTCGGGGCGCTGTTAGGAGTACCGATGCCCGTGCTGCTGGCGCTCATGCTGGCGTCCGTCGGCAGCGCAGCCTGGCTGTGCTCGCGCGTGGCGCTCAAGCCGTTGAAAGACCTGGTGGACACGGCCAACCTGATCGCCAGCGGTGACCTCACCAGCTTCGTCACGGTCGACGGGCGTGGCGAGATCCGGCAACTGCAGCTGGCGCTGGCGCAACTGGTCGTGTCGGTGCGCACGGTGGTGCGCGACGTGCGGCACGAGGTGGCCAACCTGCGCGGCGCCTCCCAGGAAATCGCATCGGGCAACCAGGACATGTCGGTGCGCACCGAAACCCAGGCGGCCAACCTGGAGCAGACCGCCTCGTCCATGGAAGAGATCAACGGCACGACGCAGCACACCAGCCAGCTCGCGCGCGACGGCGCCGAGGTGGCGCGCGAGACCTCGGGTGCCGCGCGGCGCAGCCACGAGGCCGTGGTCGCCGTGGCGGAGACCATGCAGGGCATCGCCGAATCCTCGCGCCGCATCGGCGACATCATCCAGGTGATCGAGAGCGTGGCGTTCCAGACCAACATCCTGGCCCTCAACGCCGCGGTCGAGGCGGCGCGTGCGGGCGAGCAGGGGCGCGGGTTTGCGGTCGTGGCCTCGGAGGTGCGGGCGCTGGCGCAGCGCACCTCGGCCGCGTCCAGCGAGATCCGGCAGCTGATCGAGGAGTCGCGTGGCCGCGTCGACGACGGGGCCAGCCGCACCTCCGAGGCGCGCACGCGCATGGACGAGGCGATGCACTCGGTCGAACGCGTGAGCGCGGTGCTGCAGGACATCAGCCACGCCACGGGCGAGCAGTCCACCGGGGTGTCCCGGGTGAGCATGGCCCTGAGCGACCTGGACGGCATCACGCAGCAGAACGCCGCCATGGTCGAGGAGCTCGCGGCTGCCGCGAAGTCGCTCAACCACCAGGTCGAGCAGGTGCACGACTCGATCCGGGTGTTCCGCCTCACGCCACGCGACATCACGCTGGCCGAGACCGATGCGGTGGCCCTGCGCCGCGAGGGCAAGGCAGGTGAGGCATCGCTCGGAGTCGAGTCGGTCATGCAGCAGCACCAGCAGTACGTGGTGGACCTGCGCAATGCCGTCATGCGCAAGCTGCGCATGGACGCCAACACCCTGCGGCGCGAAGACTGCTGCGACCTGGGCCACTGGATCGCCGGAGGGGGCCAGGGCTGGGGCCATGCGCCGGTGTTTCGCGAACTGGTGCGGCAGCACAAGTCGCTGCACCAGGAGATCGGCCGCGCCGCCGACGCCGTCAACGAAGGGCGCTACACGGAGGTGGAGGCCATGCTCTCACCCGGCAAGGGCATCCAGCAGTGCTCGCGCGCCATGATGGGGGCCCTCAAGGGACTGCTGCAGCAGACGCAGGCGGTCCCCGACGAGACCGCGTTGCACTGACCGGCGGCCCGGGGGTTCAGGCGAACACGCCCGCCGTGTCCTCCATGCGGGCCGACACCTCGCCCAGGTGGTGCAGGGTGTCGCCGTAGGTCATTTCCAGCTGGGTGAGCTTCTTGAAGTAGTGGCTGACGATGTACTCGTCGGTCACGCCGATGCCGCCGTGCAGCTGCACCGCCTGCTGACCCACAAAGCGCATCGATTGCCCCAGCTGCACCTTGGCGCGCGAGAGGGCGCGGCGGCGTTCCTCGGCCGGCGCGTTGAGCTTGAGGCTGGCGTAGTAGCTCATCGAGCGCGCCAGTTCCAGCTGCATCTTCATGTCGGCCATGCGGTGGCGCAGGGCCTGGAAGCTGCCGATCGCCACACCGAACTGCTTGCGCGTGTTCAGGTACTCGGCCGTCACCGCCACGGTCTTGTCCATCACGCCCACCGCCTCGGCGCAGGCCGCGGCGATCCCGATGTCCACCGCATGCTCCAGCGCGGTCAGCCCGTCGTTCGTGACCAGGGTGGCGGGTGCGTTGTGCAGCGCCACCTCGGCCGCGCGGCCACCGTCCTGCGTGCCGTAACCCTGGGTGTTCACACCGCTGGCGCCACGCTCCACGATGAACAACGCGATCTGGCCGTTGGCCACCGCCGGCACCATAAAAGCATCGGCCTGGTCGCCCGCCGGCACCACGCTCTTGGTGCCGCTGACGGTCCATGCGCTGCCGGTCTGGGTGGCGGAGGTGTTGCAGACGTCGAGCCGGTAGCGTGCGCCGCGCTCCTGCTGCGCCAGCACCACCAGCGCCTCGCCGGCCGCGATCTTCGGGAGCCAGGTGGCTTTCACGTCGGCACCGGCGTAGGCACCGATCACGCCGCTGGTGATCAGGGTCTGCGCCAGCGGTTCCAGCACGATGCCGCGGCCCAGCTCCTCCATCACCACCATGCCTTCGACCGGGCCCATGCCCAGGCCACCGTCGTCTTCACTGACGTAGAGACCGGCCAGGCCAAGCCCGGCCAGTTCGCCATAGGCCGCACGGTCAAACCCCCCCGCTTTCACGATGGCTCGGCGGCGCTCGAAGTCGTAGCCCTTGTCGACCCACTTGCGCACCGCGTCGCGCAGCTGTTCCTGGTCGTCGGAAAAATCGAAATCCATGCTCTGTCTCCTTAGCCGAGGACCGTCTGGGCGACGATGTTGCGCTGCACTTCGTTGGACCCACCGTAGATGGTGGTCTTGCGCATGTTGAAGTAGGTCGAGGCCAGCGGCGCGTTGGCCCCGCCGCCCCCCGGGAAGTGGCCCTGCCAGCCGGCCTCCATGGCCTCTTCGATGAAGGGCAGGGCGAACGGCCCGGCGGCCAGCATCATCAGCTCGGCGTAACGCTGCTGGATCTCGCTGCCCTTGATCTTGAGCAGGCCGGCGATGTCCAGCGACTGCTTGCCCGATTTCTCGGCCGACAGGACGCGCAGCACCAGCATCTCCAGCGCGACGATGTCGACCTCCAGCAGGGCGATCTGGTCGCGGAAGCGGTCGTCGTGCCACACGCCTTCGGCCCGGGCGATGCGCTTGAGGCGCTCGAGTTCGCGCTTGGCGCGGTTGACGTCGGCGATGTTGGTGCGCTCGTGGCTGAGCAGGTGCTTGGCGTAGGTCCAACCCTTGTTCTCTTCGCCGATCAGGTTCTCCGCCGGCACCTTGACGTTGTCGAAGAAGACCTCGTTGACCTCGCACTCACCGTCCAGCAGCTTGATCGGTCGCACGGTCACGCCGGGCGACTTCATGTCGATCAGCAGGAAGCTGATGCCGGTCTGGGGTTTGCCTTCGGTGGAGGTGCGCACCAGGCAGAAGATCCACTCGCCGTACTGTCCCAGTGTGGTCCAGGTCTTCTGGCCGTTGACGAGGTAGTGGTCACCCTGGCGCTCGGCGCGGGTCTTGACCGAGGCCAGGTCCGAGCCCGAGCCCGGTTCGCTGTAACCCTGGCTCCACCAGACCTCGCCGCTGGCGATGCCCGGGAGGAAGCGTTCCTGCTGCTCCTTGTTGCCGAAGGCCATGATGACCGGCGCCACCATCACCGGGCCGAAGGGCACGATGCGGGGCGCACCGGCCAGCGCGCATTCCTCTTCGAACAGGTGCTTCTGCACGGCGGTCCAGCCGGGACCGCCGAATTCCTTGGGCCAGCCGTAGCCCAGCCAGCCCTTCTGGCCCAGGATCTTGGCCCAGCGCTGCATGTCGTCGCGCGAGAGGCGCAGCGCGTTGTGGACCTTGTGGGCGATGTCGGCGGGCAGGTTGTCCTTGACCCAGCCGCGAATCTCGTCGCGGAACGCCAGCTCTTGCGGCGTGAATGCCAAATCCATGCTTGTCTCCGTGGTCGGGTGATCGGTGGTCGCCGGGGGGGCGGCCCGATCCACGAAGTTTCGCACGACCGTTCGTTTTAGGGCTGTCCGGGCTGCGACAAACCCAGCTGCTCGTTAAGGTCGGCCAGCTGCGCCTGCAGGGTCGCGACCGAGGCTTCCAGGGCCGCCACGCGCATGGCCAGCGCGCTGTCGCCGGATGGGACTTCGGATGCAGCGGGGGCCGACGTGTCCACCGGCCCGCACAGCAGGTGCGCCCAGCGCTGCTCGCGTGCGCCCGGCGCACGCGGCAGCTTGACGACCAGCGGCCCACCTTTTTCTTCGGCGCGGTCCAGCATTTCTTCCAGGAAGGCCTCCACCGAGGCGATGTCCAGGAACTTGTACCAGCGGTCGGCGTTGATGCGCAGTTCACCTGCGGTCTGAGGGCCGCGCAGCATCAGCAGCCCGAGCAGGGTGGCCGACTGGTCGGGCACGCTGGCCGCGCGCGGGAAGTTGTGTTCGTAGCGCGGCACGCGCGAACCGCTGGACTCGATGACCATGCTGTAGTCGCGCAGCACGTCGAGGGCGTCGCCGATCTCGGCTTCGCTCAGCGTCATCACCGGCTCGCGTGCGGTTTTCTGGTTGCAGCCGCTGTGCAGGCTGTTGAGCGAAAGCGGGTAGCTGTCGGGCACGGTGCGCGCCTTTTCCATCAGGGTGGCGAGCACGCGGGCTTCGGCGGCAGAGAGCGGGCGGGTGCGGAAGTCGTGGGTCATTACACTTGGCGGCCCCATAGGGCGTTGAATCGGTCAGTACATCGGGTCGTGAACAAGAACATCGTCATTCTCATCTCAGGCGGCGGCTCCAACATGGCCACCATCGTGCAGGCGGCCCGAAAAGGCCGCTGGCGCGAGCGTTTTGGCGCGCAGGTGGCGGCCGTCATCAGCAACAAGGCGGAGGCCGGCGGCCTGGCCTGGGCCCGCGAACAGCACATCCCGACCGCCAGTTTCGATCACAAGGCCTACGCCTCGCGCGAGGCCTTCGATGCGGCCCTGATGGCTGAAATCGACCACTACCAGCCTGCGCTGGTGGTGCTGGCCGGCTTCATGCGCATCCTCACGCCCGGTTTCGTGCAGCATTACGAAGGCCGGCTGGTGAACATCCACCCCAGCCTGCTGCCGGCCTTCCCGGGCCTGCACACGCACCAGCGCGCCATCGACGCGGGCTGCAGGTTCGCCGGCTGCACCGTGCACCGCGTGACCGCCGAACTGGACCATGGCGAGTACCTGGACCAGGCGGTGGTGCCGGTGCTGCCGGGCGACACCGCCCAGACCCTCGCTGCCCGCGTGCTCACGCAGGAGCACCTGATCTATCCGCGGGTGGTCGAGCGCCTGCTGGCCTCCGGGGCCTGATCCACCGCGATCAGCGGCCACCCAGGGCCAGCTTGCCCGCCATGGCGGCGAACGCCAGCGCGAAGCCGCGGCGCAGCGCGTCCTGCACACGGGTCGAACCGGCCACGTGCTGGCGGAAGGCGTGGGCCGCCACGCCGTACAGCACAAACACGCCGAAGGTCATGGCCATGAACACCGTGCTCAGCGCGGTGAAACGGTGCATGGGCTCCGGGTCGGCGGGGTCCATGAACTGGGGCAGGAAGGCCATGAAGAACAGGGTGAGTTTGGGATTGAGCAGGTTCAGCAGCACGGCCTTGCCCACCAGCCGGGCTGGGTGGCTCGGCGAACTGGCCGCGCCAGGCTGGAACGACGAGCGGTCGCGCCAGGTCATCACTGCCAGGTAAAGCAGGTAGAGCACGCCTGCGATGCGCAGCGCCTGGAAGGCCAGCGCCCCTGCGTGCATCACCGCGGTCAGCCCCATGGCCGTGGCCGCCATGTGAGGCACGATGCCCAGCGTGCAGCCCAGCGCCGCCCAGGCACTGGCCACGCGGCCGCGGGACAGCCCGGTGGACACGGTGAAGAGCACGCCAGCACCCGGGGTGACCACCACCACAAGGGACGTGAGCAGGAATTCAAGGCTGATCATGGGCAGGCTCCGGAGGATGACAGGACCGCGTGGGTCGGTGGCCCCACTGTGTCCCGTCCAGGTCTGCCGGTCTTGAACGTTATTGCAAGGCGCCGGCCATGGTCCGGCGCCATTGCCCAGGTGTGAAACCGAAGTGGCGCACGAACTGCCGGTGCAGGTGGCTCTGGTCGGCAAACCCGCAGGCCACGGCCGCCTCGGCCAGCGGTGAGCCGGTGGCGATCAGGCGGCGAGCCTCGCGCAGGCGCTGCTGCTGCAGCCAGGCGAACGGCGGCAGGCCTTTCCAGCGCGCGAACTGCCTCACCAGCTGGAAGCGCGAGAGGCAGGCCAGACGGGCCAGCTGGTCGAGGTTCGGCGGGGCGTCGCGCTGGTCCAGCAGGCTGTCGCACACCCTGTCCAGCGCGGCCGGCGCCGGCATCTCCACGCGGCGGTTGCTGTGGTGCACGGCCAGCAGCCCGCAGACCTGGGTCAGCGCTTCCTCGCAGGCGGACGCGGTGGTGGCCGTGCCCTCGCCATCCGCCTCGTCCCAGCGCGCAAATAGACTCGCCATGGCCGTGCGGATGCGAGGGTCATCGAACGCCGGCCGCGTGAACTCGCGCGCTTCGCCGTCCACCAGCCGTGCCATGGCTGCGGCGGACACATGGACCATGCGCCAGCGCCGGGGCAGGCGCTGCAGCGGATGGCCGTCGTGCACCTCGCCGGGGTTGGACGTCACGATATGGCCGGGCAGTGCCTCGACCGTGCCGCGCCCGCTGGCCGAGCGGTGGCCACCCGCCTCCATCACGCCGAAGCCATAGCCGTCGTGCCAGTGGCGGCCGAAGCTGCGGCCACTGTGCAGCTCCTCGGCATGCACCCCATCGACGGGGCCGCGCCGGAGGCGGGCGTGGTGGTGGGGAGCAGGACTCACATCGACTTGTGGAACACCAGGCCCGCGTGCTCGCGCATCGCGTGGAACTTGATCTTGGGCCAGTTGGCCTCGACCGCGCGCAGCGTGGCCATGTGGTCCAGCAACACCGTGGGGGCGTCCACCGCGTCCAGGGCCACGCGGTGGGCGTTGGCGTCCATGAAGCGCTTGAGCTCCTGCTCGCCACCGTCTTCGGGCGCGCAGGTCACCCAGCGCGCCACGTTGTAGTTGCTGCCCATGATGCGGGCGCGCACGCCGTATTCGTGCTCCAGGCGGTGCGCCACCACCTCGAACTGCAGTTGACCGACGGCGCCCAGCAACAGCACCGTGCCGGCGATGGGGCGGAACACCTGGATCGCGCCCTCTTCACCCAACTGCGTCAGGCCGGCGCGCAGCTGCTTGGTCTTGAGCGGATCGGCCACTTCCACGCTGCGGATGATTTCCGGCGCAAAGAAGGGCAGGCCGGTGAACTGCAGGGCCTCGCCTTCCGTCAGCGTGTCGCCCAACTGCAGCACGCCGTGGTTCGGGATGCCGATGATGTCGCCGGCAAAGGCCTCGTCCAGCAGCTCGCGGCGCTGCGACAGGAAGCTCACCACGGTGTTCGGGCGCAGTTCCTTGCCGCTGCGCACCACCTTCAGGCGCATCCCACGCTCGAAGTGGCCGCTGGCGCAGCGCACGAAGGCGATGCGGTCGCGGTGCGCCGGGTCCATGTTGGCCTGGATCTTGAAAACCACGCCGCTGAACTTGGGCTCCGTCGGCTCCACCGTGCGCTGGATCGCGGCCTTGGCGCCGGGCTGCGGGGCCAGGTCCACCAGCGCGTCGAGCACCTCCCGCACGCCGAAGTTGTTGACTGCCGAGCCGAACAGCATGGGCGTCTGCGTGCCATTCAGGAAGGCGTCCTTGTCGAAGGCAGGCGAGGCGCCTTCGACCAGCTCCAGCTCATCCTTGGCGGTGCTCCATTCCATGCCGAAACGGCTGGCGCTCTCTGTGTTGTCGAGGCCGGCCAGCACTTCCTCATCACCGCCGCGGCGGTCTTCACCGGCGGCGAACACGCGCATCTGGTCCTCGCGGCGGTCGTACACGCCTCGGAAGGTCTTGCCCATGCCCACAGGCCAGGTGAAAGGCACGACGGTCATGCCCAGCTCCCGCTCGATCTCGTCCATCAGGTCCAGCGGGGCCTTGACCTCCCGGTCCATCTTGTTGACGAAGGTGAGGATGGGCGTGTTGCGCGCGCGGCAGACCTGCAGCAGGCGCCGGGTCTGCGGCTCCACGCCGTTGCCGGCGTCGATCACCATCAGCGCCGCGTCCACGGCGGTCAGCACGCGGTAGGTGTCTTCCGAGAAGTCCTGGTGGCCCGGGGTGTCCAGCAGGTTGATGACGCAGTCGCGGTACTCCATCTGCATCACCGACGAGGCCACGGAAATGCCGCGCTGCTTTTCGATTTCCATCCAGTCGGAGGTGGCGTGGCGCGCGGCCTTGCGCGCCTTGACCGAACCGGCGATGTTGATGGCACCCGAGAACAGCAGCAGTTTCTCGGTCAGGGTGGTCTTACCCGCGTCGGGGTGGGAAATGATGGCGAAGGTGCGGCGGCGCTGCACCTGTTGGGCGATGTCGGACATAACCCACGATTATCCCCGGTGGGACAATACCGGCCATGCACCCGAAAGCCCTCCTGGACGAAAGCGCCAGCCTGATCGAGAAAGTCTTCAAGTTCGACCACCCCGCCGATGCCGTGGTCGCGCGCCATTTCCGCGAGAACAAGTCGCTCGGCCCGCGTGAGCGCGCCACCTTGTCCGACACCGTGTTTGCCGTGCTGCGCGAACGGCTGAAATACGAGTGGCTGGCCCGCTCGGGCAGCGGCTCCAAGTGGCGGCGGCTGGCCATCCTGGGCTTTCCCGGAGAGCGCGACTTTCTCAAGAGCGCGCTGACCGACGCAGAAAAGGACTGGTGGGATGCCTGCGGAAAGGTGGGCGATGAACAGCTGCTGGCGCCGCATTGCCACAACCTGCCCGAGTGGCTGGCGCAGGCGCTGCGTGAGCAGGTCGGTGATGAGTTCGATGCCCTGGCCGACAGCCTGCTGCGCCCGGCACCGCTGGATTTGCGGGTGAACGCGCTCAAGCAGAAGCGCGATGTGGCGCTGGCCGGTATCCGCAGCGCCGGATGGGCGGCGCAGCCGACGCCCCACTCACCGCTGGGCATCCGGCTGGAAGGCAAGCCCAATCTGGCGCGGCTGCCCCTGTTCACCACGGGCGAGGTCGAGGTGCAGGACGAAGGCTCGCAGCTTCTGGCCCTGTTGCTCGGCGCCAAACGCGGGGAGATGGTGGCCGACTTCTGTGCAGGCGCCGGTGGCAAGACGCTGGCGATTGGCGCCTCCATGAAGAACACCGGCCGCCTCTATGCCTTCGATACCTCAGCCCACCGTCTCGATGCCATCAAGCCCAGGCTGGCGCGCAGCGGTCTGTCGAACGTGCATCCGGTCGCCATCGCCCATGAGCGCGACGAGCGCATCAAGCGGCTGGCCGGCAAGATGGACCGGGTGCTGGTCGATGCACCCTGTTCGGGTCTGGGCACCTTGCGCCGCAGCCCCGACCTGAAATGGCGCCAGACGCCCGAGACGGTGGCCGCGTTGAGCGAATTGCAGCAGCGCATCCTGGACAGCGCCGCCCGCCTGCTCAAGCCCGGTGGCCGGCTGGTCTACGCGACCTGCAGCTTGCTGCCCCAGGAGAACGAAGCCGTGGCGGCGGCCTTCGGTTCGGCGCACCCTGAGTTGGAGTCTCTGCCGGTGGCCGAACTGCTGGCCTCGGCCCAGGTCGAAGACGCGGCCTCTCTGTGCGGTCCGGAGGGTCGGCACATGCGGCTGTGGCCGCACCGGCATGGCACGGACGGCTTCTTTGCCGGGGCATGGCAGAAAAATGGCTGACACGGCGAGGCCTGATTTCACATGGTGGCGAACGACTTGGGAAATTGGACCCCCGCCGGTAAAATTGCGGGCTTTCCCGCCAGGCGCCCGCAGCGGGAACGCGATGTTGTTGCGCCGGGCGCGTACCTAGGAAATCAATGTTTTCTTCCGATCAAGGCCTCCTGTCCTCTCTCTGGGACGGGCTGATTCAGTTTCTGGCCTACGGCCTTTCGCAGGCCACCTGGTGGCAGGCCATCATCGCGGCACTCGTGATGACGCACATCACCATCGCCAGTGTCACGATCTACCTGCACCGCCACTCGGCCCACCGTTCGCTGGACCTGCACCCGATTGCGTCGCACTTCTTCCGGTTCTGGCTGTGGATGACCACCGGCATGGTCACCAAGGAGTGGACCGCGATCCACCGCAAGCACCATGCGAAGTGCGAGCACGAAGGCGATCCGCACAGCCCCGTGGTTTTCGGCATCAAGAAGGTGTTTTTCGAAGGCAGTGAGCTGTACCGCGCCGAGGCCAAGAACCAGGAAACCCTGGCCCGCTACGGCCACAACACCCCCGACGACTGGGTCGAGCGCCACCTCTACACGGGTCGCTCGCGGCTGGGCGTGAGCCTGATGCTGATCATCGACGTGGCGCTGTTCGGTGCACTCGGTCTGACGGTCTGGGCGATCCAGATGGCCTGGATTCCCATCACCGCCGCCGGCATCATCAACGGCATCGGGCACTGGTGGGGCTACCGCAACTTCGAGGCGGCGGATGCCAGCACCAACGTCTCGCCCTGGGGCATCATCATCGGCGGCGAAGAGCTGCACAACAACCACCACACCTACCCGACCTCGGCCAAACTGTCGGTCAAGCCCTATGAGTTCGACATCGGCTGGATGTACATCACCATCCTGAAGACATTCGGACTGGCTTCGGTGAAGAAGCTGCCGCCGAAGATGGCCTTCGGTGCGGTCAAGCCGGTGGCGGACGAAAAGACCCTGGAGGCGATCATCGCCAACCGCTACGAGGTCATGGCCGGTTATGCCCGTGAACTGCGTGTGGCCTGCCAGCGGGAAGTTGAAGCACTCAAGAGCCGCAGCGGCGATGTGTCCGCGCTGGAGGCCGCCCGCCGCTGGCTGCACCGCGACGACGACAAGGTGCCGGCAGCGGTGAAGCCCAAGCTGGCGCAGGCCCGCGCCGAGCACCCGGTGCTCGACAAGATGGTCACCATGCGGGAAGAATTGCGTTCACTCTGGACGGGCACGAACGCCACGCGTGAACAGCTGGCGGCCGATCTTCAGGCCTGGTGCCGTCGCGCCGAAGAGAGTGGCATTGCCGCCCTGCGCGATTTTTCGATCCAGCTGCGCTCGGCGCGCGCCTGACGGTATCGGACCGCCCGCGCCACGAGGTGAGGTGGTGCGGGCAACAAAAAAGCCGCTGTTTCCACAGCGGCTTTTTTGTTGGTTTGAACCGGAATCGGCGCTGAATTACTTCAGCTTGATTTCCTTGTAGTCCACGTGCTTGCGAGCCTTGGGATCAAATTTCTTGATCAGCATCTTCTCGGGCGTGGTCTTCTTGTTCTTGGTGGTGGTGTAGAAGTGACCGGTTCCAGCGGTGGATTCCAGCTTGATCTTCTCGCGTGCGCCTTTGGTTGCCATGTCGTGACTCCTTAAGCCTGGCCACGTGCGCGCAGGTCGGCGAGCACAGCGTCGATACCGTTCTTGTCGATCA
This sequence comes from Hydrogenophaga pseudoflava, assembly GCF_031020795.1. Lineage (GTDB taxonomy): Bacteria > Pseudomonadota > Gammaproteobacteria > Burkholderiales > Burkholderiaceae_C > Hydrogenophaga > Hydrogenophaga pseudoflava_A. The sequence goes on along the minus strand of NZ_JAVHJP010000001.1, from coordinate 599,698 downwards.
GGCGCAGGGCAGCGCCCGACACGCGCAGACGAACCCAGCGGTTCTCGCTCTCGACCCAGAAACGGCGGTATTGCAGGTTCGGCAGGAACCGGCGCTTGGTTTTGTTGTTGGCGTGGGAAACGTTGTTCCCGACCATGGGCTTCTTGCCCGTGACGTCGCAGACGCGTGCCATGAGGACACTCCGATTACATCAAACGGCCGCTACCCGAGCGGTAGGGGCCTCACCTCGCCAGAAAAAGGGTGGCGGTAACCCTGAATTTGCAACGCACGGCCAGAAGGCCATTTGCAGCAAAGCCGAGCATTATAGCCCGAGGCGGCAGATCCGCCTACCTCCGGTCGTCGGCGCTGTGTCAGCCCTCGTGCTGTTCTAGGAAACGCTGCGCATCCAGCGCGGCCATGCACCCCGTGCCTGCACTGGTGATGGCCTGCCGGTACACATGGTCCTGCACGTCGCCAGCGGCGAACACGCCCGGAACGCTGGTCATCGTGGCCATGCCGTTGTTGCCGGACTGCGTGACGATGTAGCCGTCCTTCATGGTCAGCTGGTCTTTGAAGATCCCGGTGTTCGGGCTGTGTCCGATGGCGATGAAGCAGCCCTTGACGGCGACGTCCTCGGTGCTGCCGTCCTGCATGTTTTTCAGCCGCACACCGGTCACACCGCTGGCATCACCGAGCACCTCGTCGAGCACGCTGTGCAGCTTGAGTTCTATCTTGCCTTCCTTCACCTTGTCCATCAGCTTGTCGATCAAGATGGCCTCGGCCCGGAAGCTGTCGCGCCGGTGCACCAGCGTGACCTTGCTGGCGATGTTGGACAGGTACAGCGCCTCTTCGACGGCGGTGTTGCCGCCGCCCACCACGGCCACCTCCTGGCCTCGGTAGAAGAAGCCGTCGCAGGTGGCGCAGGCACTCACACCCTTGCCCATGAACGCCTCCTCGGAGGGCAGGCCCAGGTAGCGGGCCGATGCGCCGGTGGCAATGACCAGGGCGTCGCAGCTGTATTGGCCACTGTCGCCCGTGAGGACGAACGGGCGCTTGGACAGATCCACCGCGTTGATGTGGTCGAACACGATTTCGGTGTTGAAGCGCTCGGCATGCTCGAGAAAGCGCTGCATCAGATCCGGCCCCTGGACCCCGTGCACGTCCGCGGGCCAGTTGTCGACTTCGGTGGTGGTCATGAGCTGACCGCCCTGTGCAATGCCAGTGATCAGAACGGGGGCCAGGTTGGCGCGGGCTGCATAGACCGCCGCGGTGTATCCGGCGGGGCCAGACCCGAGAATAAGAACTTTCGTATGCTTCATTTCGACGGCCCCATCGATCTTCAGGGCAAGTGGTTTAGAGTCGGTGGGTGTGCTCAGGGACATGTGGTCCGGCGGTCACACCGCAGCGCTGAGGGTTGATCGGCATTGTATGAAACGCGCTTTGGGCGCATTCAACGCAAAGGTTTTAGACATGGCCATCCTGTCCAATCTGGATCTGATCCGTCGGGTTCCCCTGTTCTCGACGCTCACGCAGGCCCAGGCCGAATCCGTGGCCGAGGCCGTGGTCAAGCGGCGCTACAAGCGCGGAGAGGTGATCGTCGAGCAGGGCAAGAAGTCGAACTTTCTGGCGATCGTGCTCACCGGGCGCGCCCGGGTGGTCACCACCGACTCCAGGGGGCGGGAGGTGATCCTGGCGACCATGAACCCGGGGGACTATGTGGGCGAGATGAGTCTGATCGACAACCAGCCCCATTCGGCCACGGTGCGCGCCGAAGTGCAGACCGATGTGCTGATCCTGGGGCGGGTGGAGTTTGCGCGTTGCCTGCCCGAGAACACGTCCATGGCCTACGCCGTGATGAAGGGCCTGGTGCTTCGCCTGCGGCACGCCGATCGCAAGATCGAGTCCCTGGCGCTGATGGATGTGTACGGGCGTGTGGCCAGGGCCTTGCTCGAATTTGCAGTGCCCGACAAGGACGGGCGGCTGGTCATCCGCGAGCGGGTCTCGCGCCAGGACGTGGCCAAGATGATCGGTGCCTCGCGTGAAATGGTCAGCCGGGTGATGAAGGATCTGGAGGACCGGGGCTTCATCGAGGTCGATGAAGACGGCAGCACCATCATCAAGGAACGTCTGACCTCGCTGGGTTGATCCGGCCATCGTCTCCCCTTGTCCGTCGGCTGACGACTGGTCACATTCCGGGTCCGGCATCACCCGGATCGTGTGCCCCCTTGCGGTAAGCTCGTTGCCGCAATTTGGCGAGGTTTATGACGTATTCCATCAACACGCTCAACGCCGACCGGACGAATCCGCCTGCGAGTGGCGTTTCCCGGTTTGCCCACGAGCTGGCCCTGGTGCTGGGAGCGGCACTGCTCTGTTTCTGGCTGATCGCGCTGCTCAGCCACAGCCTGGGCGATCCGGCTTGGAGCACCACTGGCAATGAGGGTGAGCTCCGCAACTGGGGCGGGCAACTGGGCGCCTGGCTTTCTGACGCGAGCTATTACCTGTTCGGCTTCTCCGTCTGGTGGCTGTTGCTGGCGGGATGGCGGGTGTGGTTGTCGGCCCTCGCCAATCGTTTGCGCGGGCCGGGAGCGGAGCGTGGCGAATCAGGCGACGCCGAGGAGGCCACCTTCTGGCAAAAAGCCGCCGTCCAGCGCGCCCTCTACGGGCTTTCTCTGGTGGCACTGATGGTCGGCAGCGCCTTGCTCGAATGGAGCCGCCTGTACCGGTTCGAAACCCTGCTCCCGGGACACGGCGGCGGTGTGCTGGGTCATCTGCTGGGTCCGTGGGGAGTCCGCTGGCTAGGGTTCACCGGCTCGGCTCTGGCTGCGCTGGCCCTGATCGTCTTGACCACGCCCAGGGTGTTCCAGTTTTCCTGGGGCCACTGGGCGGAGCGCCTGGGCGCCCAGTTCGACGAGTGGTTCCAGTCCCGGCGCGAAAAGCGCGAGGCGGTGGAGGACCAGCGCATCGGCGAACAGGCGGCTCGAGAGCGCGAGGTGGTGGTGCAGGTCGAGCGTGATGTGATCGAGGAGCAGCACCCGACGCCGGTGGTGATCGAGCCGGCGCGGGTCGAAGTGCCCAAGAGCGAGCGCGTGGCCAAGGAGCGCCAGAAGCCCTTGTTCACCGAGATGCCCGACAGCAAGCTGCCGCAGGTCGACCTGCTGGACAGCGCGCCGTCGCACCAGCAGGGCGTGGACGCCCAGACGCTGGAGATGACCAGCCGCCTGATCGAGAAGAAGCTCAAGGACTTCGGCGTGGAGGTGCGGGTGGTGGCCGCGGCGCCCGGCCCGGTGATCACGCGCTATGAGATCGAACCAGCCACGGGGGTGAAGGGGTCGCAGATCGTCAACCTGAGCCGCGATCTGGCGCGCTCGCTGTCCCTGGTGTCGATCCGCGTGATCGAGACCATTCCGGGAAAGAACCTGATGGCGCTGGAACTGCCCAACGCCAAGCGCCAGACCATCAAGCTCAGCGAGATCCTGGGTTCGCAGGTCTACCACGAGGCCAAGAGCCTGCTGACGATGGGGCTGGGCAAAGACATCGCCGGCCTGCCGGTGGTGGCCGACCTGGCCAAGATGCCGCACTGCCTGGTCGCCGGAACCACCGGCTCGGGCAAGTCGGTGGGCATCAACGCCATGATCCTGTCGCTGCTCTACAAGGCCGACGCCAAGGACGTGCGCCTGCTGCTGATCGACCCGAAGATGCTGGAACTGAGCGTCTACGAAGGCATTCCGCACTTGCTGTGTCCGGTGGTGACCGACATGAAACAGGCGGCCAACGGTCTGAACTGGTGCGTGGCGGAGATGGAGAAGCGCTACAAGCTCATGAGCAAGCTGGGCGTGCGCAACCTGGCCGGTTTCAACGCCAAGATCGACGAGGCCAAGGCGCGCGGCGAACACATCGGAAACCCCTTCAGCCTGACGCCCGAGCAGCCCGAGCCGCTGGAGCGGCTGCCGCACATCGTGGTGGTGATCGACGAACTGGCCGACCTGATGATGGTGGTGGGCAAGAAGATCGAGGAGCTGATCGCCCGGCTGGCGCAGAAGGCGCGCGCCGCGGGCATCCACCTGATCCTGGCGACGCAGCGGCCCAGCGTGGACGTGATCACCGGCCTGATCAAGGCCAACATCCCGACCCGCATCTCGTTCCAGGTCAGCAGCAAGATCGACAGCCGCACCATCCTGGACCAGATGGGCGCCGAGAGCCTGCTGGGCATGGGCGACATGCTCTACATGCCCTCGGGCACGGGCTTTCCGATCCGGGTGCACGGCGCCTTTGTGAGCGACGACGAGGTGCACCGTGTGGCTTCGTATCTCAAGGAGCAGTACGGTGAGCCCAACTACATCGACGGTGTGCTGGAGTCCATTGCAGGTGACGGTGAAGGTGGCGACATCTTTGGCGATGGGGGAGGTGAAGGCGGCGAGAAGGACCCGCTGTACGACCAGGCCGTGGCCATCGTGCTTCAGGACCGCAAGGCCAGCATCTCGTATGTGCAGCGCAAGCTCAAGATCGGCTACAACCGCGCGGCCCGCCTGCTCGAAGACATGGAAAACGCCGGCTTGGTGAGTGCGCTCACCTCCAGCGGCCAGCGCGACATCCTGGTGGCGCCGCGTGGCGACTGACGGTCGCCCGGAAACCTTTGTGGAGCTGCGGGCTCCCATACGTTCATGAACCACAGAACCTTTTTTGCCATCGTGCTGTCTCTTGCCGCGTCGGTCGTCCATGCCGACGGTCTGCAGGATCTCGAATCGTTTCTGCGCGAGGTGAAGAGTGCGCAGGCCAACTTCACCCAGGTCGTGACCTCGCCCAAGCGCGAGGGCGAAGCCACAGCGCGCAGCAAGACGTCCAGCGGCCGTTTCGAGTTCCAGCGCCCGGGGCGATTCCGCTTCGAGTACACCAAGCCGTTCGAGCAGACCATCGTGGCCGACGGCCAGACCCTGTGGCTGTACGACGTGGATCTCAACCAGGTCACTGCGCGCAAGCAGCAGGACGCACTGGGCAGCACCCCCGCCGCGCTGATCGCCTCGGGCACCGACCTCAAGGGTCTTTCCGATGCGTTCGAGCTCAAGGCGGGCGCGGCCCGGGACGGCATGGAATGGGTCGACGCACAGCCCAAGGCGAAGGACGGGCAGTTGCAGGGCGTGAAGGTCGGATTCCGGCAGGGGCAATTGGCGGTGCTGGAGATCATTGACGGACTCGGCCAGCGCTCGGTCCTGAGCTTTGCGCAGTGGCAGGGCAATGTGGCGATCAAGCCCGAGCGCTTTCGCTTCCAGCCGCCCGCCGGCGCCGACGTCATCCGTCCCTGAACCGCGTGGTCACCGCTGCCGCCCACCAACCGCTGGCTGAGCGCCTGCGACCGCGCACGCTGGGCGAGGTGATCGGCCAGCAGCACCTGCTGGGTGAGGGCATGGCGCTGCGCCTGGCTTTCGAGTCCGGCCAGCCGCACAGCTGCATCCTCTGGGGGCCGCCGGGTGTGGGCAAAACCACCATCGCGCGACTGATGGCCGATGCCTTCGACGCCCAGTTCATCACCATCAGTGCGGTGCTGGGCGGAGTCAAGGACATCCGCGAGGCGGTGGAGCGGGCCGAGGCCGTCCGCGATGGTCTGCACGCGCAGCGCACCATCGTCTTTGTCGACGAGGTGCACCGTTTCAACAAAAGCCAGCAGGACGCCTTCCTGCCGCACGTGGAAAGCGGGCTGTTCACCTTCATCGGCGCCACCACCGAGAACCCCTCGTTCGAGGTCAATTCCGCCTTGCTGTCCCGTGCGGCGGTGTACGTGCTGCAGCCGCTGGGCGAGGACGATCTGCGCCAGTTGGTGACACGTGCGCAGGGCATTGGTGCGGTGCCCGCCATCGAGAAAGCCGCTGAAGACCGGCTGATCGCCTATGCCGACGGCGATGCGCGGCGCCTGCTCAACACGCTGGAGACCCTGGCGGTGGCCGCCCAGCGTGAAAAACTGGAACAGGTGACCGATGCCTGGCTGCTGCGCGTGCTGGGTGAGCGCATGCGCCGCTACGACAAGGGCGGCGAGCAGTTCTACGACACCATCAGTGCCCTGCACAAAAGCGTGCGCGGCTCCGACCCCGATGCGGCGCTGTACTGGTTCGTGCGCATGCTCGACGGTGGTGCGGACCCGCGCTACATGGCGCGGCGGCTGATCCGCATGGCGGCGGAAGACATCGGCCTGGCGGACCCGCGCGCGCTTCGGCTGGCGCTGGACGCCGCCGAGGTCTATGAACGCCTGGGCAGCCCGGAGGGCGAGCTGGCACTGGCCGAATGCGTGATCTATCTGGCGGTGGCGCCCAAGTCGAATGCGGTCTACAAGGCCTTCAACGAGGCCAGGGCCTTTGTCAAGAAAGACGGCAGCCGCCCGGTGCCCATGCACCTGCGCAATGCACCTACCAAGCTGATGAAGGCGCTCGACTACGGCAAGGGCTACCGCTATGCGCACGACGAGGCGGGAGGTTTTGCGGCCGGTGAGACCTATCTGCCCGAAGGCATGGCCGGTACGCAGTTCTACCGGCCGGTCGACCGGGGGCTGGAAATCCGCATCGGCGATAAGTTGCGCGAGCTCAAGCGGCTCAATGATCAAAAAGACTAATGAAGGGTCTGATGCGCTGATGCAGCGCATTCCGGGGGTGAAAACCGAGGGAAAACCCGCGCGGAATCAGGGCTCGCCCTCATCGGGTGCAAGGTGACCCTTGGCTACAATCCGCCTCCAACCCGCCGTCTGCCCTGTTTCAAGGTCTGGCCTGGCGGGTTTTTTGCTAAGTTGAAGCGGGTCTGAACACGGGGCCCCGCGCCGCACAACGGCGCGGGATCGGATTTCCCGGTCTGGTGTCCCGGCCTGTCAAAAACACGGAGAAAACTTCATGGACGTCTTGCTGCAGCAGATCATCAACGGTCTGGTCCTGGGCAGTATGTATGCGCTGGTGGCGCTCGGGTACACCATGGTGTACGGCATCATCGGTCTTATCAACTTCGCGCACGGTGACGTGCTCATGGTCGGGGCGCTGACCAGCTGGACCATCATCCGCATGATGATCGACAGTTCGGTCGGCATGCCCGGCTGGCTGGTGTTGCTGGTGGCCACGCTCATCGCCATGGTGGTGTGCGCGGCGCTCAATTTCACCATCGAGAAACTCGCCTACCGGCCGCTGCGCAACTCGCCCCGGCTGGCGCCGCTGATCACCGCCATCGGCATGTCGCTGCTGTTGCAGACTTTCGCGATGATCATCTGGGAACCCAACCCGAAGGCCTATCCGGCGACGCTCTCGCGTGAGCCGATCGAGTTTGCCGGCGCGGTGATCTCGGTCACGCAGATCGTCATTCTGGCCGCCACGGCCATCACGCTGGCCTTCCTGATGTGGCTGGTGAACAAGACCAACCTGGGCCGCGCGATGCGGGCCACCGCCGAGAACCCGCGGGTCGCGGCGCTGATGGGCATCAAGCCCGATGTGGTCATCTCCGCCACCTTCATCATCGGTGCCATGCTGGCCGCCATCGCCGGCGTGATGTGGGCTTCCAACTACGGCACCGTGCAGCACGCGATGGGCTTCATGCCCGGCCTCAAGGCCTTTGTGGCGGCGGTCATGGGCGGCATCGGCAACCTCGCCGGTGCTGTGGTCGGTGGTGTCGCACTGGGCCTGATCGAGTCGCTGGGCGCCGGTTACCTGGGCCAGCTCACGGGTGGCGTGCTGGGCAGCCAGTACGTCGACATCTTCGCCTTCATCGTGCTGGCCCTGGTGCTCACGCTGCGCCCCTCGGGTCTGCTGGGCGAGCGCGTGGCCGACCGCGCCTGATACGGGAGAACCATCATGACGAAGACCAATCCCGGCAAGCTCGCGGTCTGGGCCCTGGCCGCCATTGCGCTGTTTGCGCTGCCCCTGCTGCTGCAGGCCACTGGCAGCAACTCCTGGGTTCGCATCGTGGACCTGGCGCTGCTCTATGTGCTGCTGGCCCTCGGCCTCAACATCGTGGTCGGTTACGCCGGCCTGCTGGACCTGGGCTACATCGCGTTTTTCGCTGTCGGTGCCTATCTGTACGGCCTGCTCGCCTCGCCGCACCTGATCGACACGTTCCCGGCCATCAAGGCCATGTTCCCCAACGGCCTGCATCTCAACATCTGGCTGGTGATGATCCTGGCAGCCGTCGTGGCCGGGGTCGTCGGCATGCTGCTCGGTGCGCCGACCCTGAAGCTGCGCGGCGACTACCTGGCGATCATCACGCTGGGCTTCGGCGAGATCATCCGCATCTTCATGCTCAACCTGGACCGTCCGGTGAACATCACCAACGGGCCCAAAGGCATCGCGCAGATCGATCCGATCACGGTGTTCGGCTTCAACATGGGGCAGCGGCACACGCTGGCCATCGGCGACTGGAGCTACACCATCCAGCCGGTGACGCTCTATTACTACCTGTTCCTGTTCTTCGTGATCCTGTCGATCGTCCTGTCCTACCGCCTGCAGGACTCCCGTGTCGGCCGCGCCTGGATGGCCATCCGCGAAGACGAAATCGCCGCCAAGGCCATGGGCCTGAACACGCGCAACCTCAAGCTGCTGGCCTTCGGCATGGGCGCCACCTTCGGCGGCATGTCCGGCGTGCTGTTCTCGTCCTTCCAGCGCTTCGTCTCGCCCGAGTCCTTCTCGCTGATGGAGTCGGTGATGGTGGTGGCGATGGTCGTGGTGGGTGGCATCGGCCACATCCCGGGCGTGATCCTGGGCGCCCTGCTTCTGGCCGGTCTGCCCGAAGTGCTGCGCCATGTGGCGGGCCCGCTGACCGAACTGACCGGTGGCCGACTGGGCCCCGAGATCCTGCGTCAGCTGCTAATCGCGCTGGCCATGGTGGTGGTGATGCTGTTGCGTCCGAAGGGACTCTGGCCTGCGCCCGAACACGGCAAGTCGTTGGCCAAGTGAGCGAAAGGACACGAACATGAGCGAAACCATTCTCAAAGTCGCCAACGTCTCCAAGCGCTTTGGCGGCCTGCAGGCCCTCAGCGATGTGGGTCTCACCATCCAGCGTGGGCAGGTCTATGGCCTGATCGGCCCCAACGGCGCCGGCAAGACCACCTTCTTCAACGTGCTGACCGGTCTCTACACGCCCGACAGCGGTACCTTCGAGCTGGCTGGCAAGCCCTACACGCCGACGGCCGTGCACGAAGTGGCCAAGGCGGGCATTGCGCGCACCTTCCAGAACATCCGCCTGTTCGCCGAAATGACGGCGCTGGAGAACGTGATGGTCGGGCGCCATGTGCGCACCCACTCGGGCATCCTGGGCGCCGTGCTGCGGACCTCGGGGTTCAAGAAGGAAGAGGCCGAGATCACCGCACGCGCCAGGGAACTGCTTGACTACGTGGGCATCGGCAAGCTGGCCGACTACAAGTCGCGCACCCTGAGCTACGGCGACCAGCGCCGGCTGGAGATTGCACGAGCGCTGGCCACCGACCCGCAACTGATTGCGCTGGACGAGCCGGCCGCTGGCATGAACGCCACCGAGAAGGTGCAGCTGCGCGAACTGATCGACCGCATCCGCAACGACAACCGCACCATCCTGCTGATCGAGCACGACGTGAAGCTGGTGATGGGCCTGTGTGACCGCGTGACCGTGCTGGACTACGGCAAACAGCTTTCGTCCGGCACCCCGGCCGAAGTGCAGAGCGATCCCAAGGTGATCGAGGCGTATCTGGGCACCGGTGGCCACTGAAAGAGAGAGCGAGAACAACATGGCAAACACACTCCTCAAAGTCAGCGGCCTGAAGGTGGCGTATGGCGGCATCAAGGCCGTCAAGGGCGTCGACCTGGAAGTGCGCGAAGGCGAACTGATTTCCCTGATCGGCTCCAACGGTGCCGGCAAGACCACCACCATGAAGGCCATCACCGGCTCTCTGGGCTTCGAAGGCGGTGACATCGAGTACCTCGGCCAGAGCATCAAGGGCCGTGGCGCCTGGGACTTGGTCAAGCAGGGGCTGGCGATGGTGCCGGAAGGCCGCGGCGTCTTCACCCGCATGACCATCACCGAGAACCTGCTGATGGGCGCCTACATCCGCAGCGACAAGGCCGGCATCGAGACCGACATCGAGCGCATGTTCGGGATCTTCCCGCGCCTGAAGGAACGCAAGGACCAGCTGGCAGGCACGATGTCGGGCGGCGAGCAGCAGATGCTGGCGATGGCGCGCGCGCTGATGAGCCAGCCCAAGGTGCTGCTGCTGGACGAGCCGTCGATGGGTCTGTCGCCGATCATGGTGGACAAGATCTTCGAGGTGGTGCGCGACGTGTCGGCCCAGGGCGTGACCATCGTGCTGGTGGAGCAGAATGCCCAGCGCGCGCTGCAGATCGCCGACCGCGGTTACGTCATGGACTCCGGTCTGATCACGATGACCGGCGCCGGCAAGGACCTGCTGGTGGACCCGAAGGTGCGCGAGGCGTACCTCGGACACTGACCGTTTCGCGGAAAACTACAATGACGGGTTGCGCTTTTTGGGCGCAACCCGTTTTTATTTGTCCAACACCATGACCACCGAACACGCCCACGCCATCCCCGCCGCCGACGACAACCAGCTGATTGCGGAGCGGCGCGAGAAACTCAAAGGCCTGCGCGAGGCGCAGCAGCGCGGCGAGGGTGTGGCGTTTCCCAACGACTTCAAGCCGCGCGACACGGCCGAGGCCCTGTTCGCTGCCCACGGCGAATCGAGCAAGGAAGTGCTGGAGGCGACCCCGGTGCGCGCCTGCGTCTCGGGCCGCATGATGCTCAAGCGCGTGATGGGCAAAGCCTGTTTCGCCACCATCCAGGACTCGTCCTTCGGACCCAGCGGCGGCCGCATCCAGCTCTACCTGAACACCGACAGCGTGGGCGAAGAGAAACTGGCCGCCTTCAAGCACTGGGACCTGGGTGACATCGTCGCGGCCGAAGGTGTGCTGATGCGCACCCGCACCGGCGAGCTGTCGATCCACGCCGACCAGATCCGCCTGATCACCAAGAGCCTGCGCCCGCTGCCCGACAAGTTCCACGGCATCCACGACCAGGAAATCAAGTACCGCCAGCGTTATGTGGACCTGATGACCGACGAAGGCGCCCGCAAGCGCTTCGTCACCCGCAGCATGGCGCTGGCCAGCATCCGCGAGTACATGGTCGGCCACGGCTTCCTGGAGGTGGAAACGCCGATGCTGCACCCCATCCCCGGCGGTGCCAACGCCAAGCCCTTCAAGACGCACCACAACGCGCTCGACCAGGAGATGTTCCTGCGCATTGCGCCCGAGCTGTACTTGAAGCGCCTGCTGGTCGGCGGTTTCGAGCGCGTGTTCGAGATCAACCGCAACTTCCGCAACGAAGGCATCAGCGTCCGCCACAACCCCGAATTCACCATGATGGAGTTCTACGCGGCGTACTGGAACTACCAGGACCTGATGGACTTCAACGAACAGCTGATCCGCCATGTCGTGAAACAGGTGCACGGCGACACGCCGCTGACCTACAACGGCCAGCCGGTGGACGTGTTCTCGCCCTTCGAACGCCTGACCATCCGCGAGGCCATCCTCAAGTACACCGAGGCCGGTGCCGGTGTGGACGATCCGGCCTGGCTGATTCCGGCGCTGCGCAAGCTGGGCCTGAGCGAAGAGAAGCACCAGCTCTCGACCCGCTCGCTGGCCAGCCTGCAGGTGCTGTACTTCGAAGAGACGGTGGAAGAGAAGCTCTGGAACCCGACCTTCATCATGGAACACCCGACCGAGATCTCGCCGCTGGCGCGCGCCAACGACGACCGGCCCGAGGTGACCGAGCGTTTCGAGCTCTACATCACCGGCCGCGAGTTCGGCAACGCCTTCTCGGAGCTGAACGACGCCGAGGACCAGGCCGCGCGTTTCCAGGCCCAGGTCGCGGCCAAGGACGGCGGCGATGAGGAGGCGATGTACTACGACGCCGACTTCATCCGCGCGCTCGAATACGGCATGCCGCCGGCCGGCGGCTGCGGCATCGGCATCGACCGCCTGATGATGCTGCTGACCGACTCCCCCAGCATCCGCGACGTGATCCTGTTCCCGGCACTGCGCCGCGAACACTGACACCATTGTGGGCGACCTGCAACGCCTGGACCGCCGCGTCTGGTGGCTGTTCGGCGGGGCGCTGCTGCTGTCGCTGGTGGTCACGGTCTGGGATCACTGGGGGCGCTGGCACACGCCGCGCCTGGAGGCGCGCAACTTCGTCATGCTCTGGCTCTACTGGGCGCCGCGCCTGGCGGGATTGCCGCTGCTGGTGGGCCTGTGGCTGCGCTGGCGCATCGAGCGCGGTGCGCGCCGCTGGCGCCACCCGGTCTATGCGCTGTTGGTGCTGGTGGGGTTGTGGTCGTCGTGGGTGGAGCCCCACTGGATCCGCGTGCGCCACACCACCCTTTCGGGAATTACGGCCGACGCGCAGCCGCTGAAGCTCGCGCTGGTGGCCGACATCCACTGGGGTCTGTTCTTTCGCGACCGCCAGCTGGATGATCTGGTCGACCGGCTCAATGCGATGGAGGTCGATGCGGTGATCGTCGCGGGCGACTGGACCCACGAGCCGACGCAGGACCTGCGCAGCGGCTTTGCACCGCTTTCACGCCTGCGCCACCCGGTCTGGGGCGTGCTGGGCAACCACGATGTGCAGGCCCCGGGTCCGGACCTCACCGTCCCGCTGCGCGAAGCGCTGACGCAGCACGGTGTGCGGCTGATCGAAGGGGAGGCCGTGGCCTGGAAAGGCTGGGAGCTGGTGGGGCTGGACGACCAGTGGGGCGGGCGGCCGCAGGAGCAGATCCGTCGTTTCTGGCCCGGTGGGCAAAGTCCGATGGCGGCGCGGCGGCTGGTGGTGGTGCACCAGCCCGACACCGTGGCCCTGCTGCCGAAGGAGGCGGCGTTCCTGTCCATGGCAGGGCACACCCACGGCGGGCAGATCTGGATTCCCGGCTTCACGCCCTGGTTTCTGCGCAAGACGAATTCCCTGCAGCCCTGGTGGAACGGGCTGTACGACGCGCCCGCGGGGCGCCTGCTGGTGACGCCCGGCCTGGGCACGATCGGCTTGCCGGCGCGGCTGGGGGTGCGGCCGACCATCGACCGCATCGATCTCGTGCGCTGAGGGCGCCGGTTCAGGCGAATTCGGCCAGCGCCTTGCGCATCTTCTTCATGGCCGCCACCTCGATCTGGCGGATGCGTTCGGCGCTCACGCCGTACTCGGCCGCCAACTCGTGCAGCGTCATGCCGCCCGAACCGTCGTCGTTCACCCGGAGCCAGCGCTCGGTCACGATGCGGCGCGAGCGGTCGTCGAGCTCGCCCATGGCGCGTGCGATGCCTTCGGTGGCCAGCACGTCGCGCTGGGCCGATTCGATCATCGCGGTCGGCTCGTGGTTGGCGTCGGCCAGCCAGGCGATCGGGCCGTAGGTCTCTTCACCGTCGTCCGCCGGCGAGGGATCGAGCACCACGTCGCCGCCGGACAGGCGCGTCTCCATCTCGCGCACTTCCTCCGGCTTGACCTTGAGGTCCCGTGCGACCACGTCGATCTCGCTGTCCGACAGGCCCTCGCGGTGGGTGTCGCCTTCGGCGGCTTCCGCGCGGAAGCCCTGCTTCATCGAGCGCAGGTTGAAGAACAGCTTGCGCTGGGCCTTGGTCGTGGCAACCTTGACCATGCGCCAGTTCTTCAGGATGTATTCGTGGATCTCGGCCTTGATCCAGTGGATCGCGTAGCTCACCAGGCGCACGCCCTGGTCGGGGTCGAAGCGCTTGACGGCTTTCATGAGGCCGACGTTGCCTTCCTGGATCAGGTCGCCGTGGGGCAGGCCGTAGCCCAAGTACTGGCGGGCGATGGAGACCACCAGGCGAAGGTGCGACATTACCAGCTGGCCGGCGGCTTCAATGTCGTTGTGGTCGCGCAGGCGGCGGGCCGCGTTTTGCTCTTCTTCCAGTGTCAGCAGCGGCATGCGGTTGACCGCGGAGATGTACGCGTCCAGGTTGCCCAGGGCCGGCAGCGTCAGCGAGCGGCTCCACGGACTGGCAGCGGCCAGTGTGGTTGACGGCAGGGCGGCGGGGGCGAGCAGGGTGGGGGACATGTGAAGAACCTCCTCAGTGGTCTTGCAGAAATGTTAGCACTCTCTATGAGTGAGTGCTAATTGAATGGTTCCATGACCGTGATACAGGGAGTGGACAATCGGTTCGTTTTCTTTTACTGTACATAAAAACAGTATTCGAATCCCGTTGCCGCCATGCCCCCCACGTTCCCCCGCCCGTCCGGCGATCTGCCGGCCAGCCTGTCCGCCCTCGTCTGGCGCGGCGATGCGCTGGGCCGGCCGGTCACCGCCAGCTGCGCCAGCGGGTTCGAGGCGCTGGACGCGGCCTTGCCAGGCGGGGGCTGGCCCGGTTTCGGTCTCACCGAGCTGTTGCTGAGTCCCGCAGGCGCCCTGGAGTTCCGCCTGCTGGGACACGCATTGGGGCGGGTGGGTGCCTCCGGGCGCAGCGTGGCGCTGATCGGGCCACCCCAGCCGCCGCACCTGCCGGGCCTGCTGCCGCACGGCATCACGGCCCGGCACCTGGTCTGGGTGCGGGCCGATGGCCCTGCCGAGCGCCTCTGGGCCACCGAGCAGCTGGTCAAGGCCGGGGCCTGCGGGGCGGTGCTGGCCTGGCTGCCCCAGGCGCGGCCGGCGCAGCTGCGGCGTCTGCAGGTGCTGGCCAGTGCCCACGAAGGCCCGGTGTGGCTGTGCCGGCCGGCTGGCGCGGCGCGCGAATCCTCGGCGGCACCCCTGCGTCTGCTGGTGCGTCCGGGTGAGGGCTGGGCCCTGTCGGTCGACGTGGTCAAGCGCAAAGGGCCGCCGCTGGCGCACACCCTGCACCTGCCGGCGCTGCCGGCCGGGCTGTCGGCGGTGCTGCCACCCCGGCTGCTGAACCTGGGCCAAACGGCCCTTCCCCGCGAGGTCGACCATGCTGTGGTCCGCACTCCGACTGCCGAGCACCGACGACCCGCCGTCCCCCACTGACGCGGCGCTGCAGGCGCTGGCGGTCTGGGCGCTGCAGTTCACGCCCCGTGTCGCCGTCGCCGAAGAGGCCGTGTTGCTGGAGGTGGGGGCGAGCCTGCGCCTGTTCGGCGGGCGGGCGGCGCTGCGTGAGCGGCTGTGGCCCGGGGCCTGCGAACTGGGCGCGGTGGCACTGGCCTGGGCACCCAACGCCCTGGCGGCGCTGGCGCTGGCGCGGGCGGGAGTGGAAGACGGCGTGTCGGCGCCGCTGGAGCGCGCGCTGGACGCGCTGCCGATGGCCACCCTGAGCGTCGTGCGGCCGCACCTGCCGACCCTGTCGCGCATCGGCTGCCGCACCCTGGGCGATGTGCGGCGGCTGCCGCGCGCGGGTCTGGCGCGGCGTTTCGATGCGGCGCTGCTGGCGGCGCTGGACCAGGCCTACGGTCGCGCGCCCGAGACGCATGTCTGGGTCGTACTGCCGGCGGTGTTCGATGCGCGGCTGGAGCTGCCGCACCGGGTCGACGACGCGGGTGCGCTGGTGTCCGGCGCGCGCCGCCTGCTGTTGCAGCTTTCGGCCTGGCTGGCCGCACGCCACAGCGGCGTGACCGCCTTCACCCTGCACTGGGCGCACGACGCGATGCGCTCGCGCGGGGTGGGCGAGGGCGGGCAACTGACCGTGCGCACGGCCGAAGCCACGCGCGAGGCGGGGCACCTCGCGCGTCTGCTGGCCGAGCACCTGTCGCATGTGGTGCTGGCCGCGCCGGTCGGTGACCTGCGGCTGACGGCCGAGGGCGTGGTGCCGCTGGCGCCGCAGAGCGCCTCGTGGCTGCCCGGCGACGCCCGCAGCCAGGAGCCGCTGGCCCAGGTGCTGGAGCGGCTGGCGGCGCGGCTGGGCGAGGACCGGGTGGTCCGACCGGTGCTGTGCGAGGACCACCGGCCCGAGGCGATGGGTCGCTGGCAGCCGGCGGCGCAGGTCTTGCCGCGCGAGGCCTGGCCGGTGCAGCCCGCCGGCCCGCAGCCGACCCTGCTGCTGGCGCGGCCGCTGAAGCTGCTGGTACGCCAGCACCGGCCGATCTACCAGGGCGAGTTGCAGCTGCTGCTGGGACCGCAGAGGGTGGAGGGCGGCTGGTGGGACCGCGACGAAACCGCCGGACAGGCCCGACACGCGGTGCGCGACTACTGGGTCGCCCGCTCGCCGCTGGCGGGGGTGCTGTGGGTGTTCCAGACACGCCTGGCCGACGAACCGGCCTGGTTCCTGCACGGTGTGTTCGCCTGAAGGCCTGCAATGTCCCTGCCCGGTTACGGCGAGCTGCTGTGCTGTTCCAACTTCAGCTTCCTGCGCGGCGCCAGCCACCCGGGCGAACTGGTCGAGCGCGCCAAAGCCATGGGCTACGCTGCGCTGGCCATCACCGACGAGTGTTCGATGGCGGGCATCGCTCAGGCCCATGTGGCCGCCAAAAAACACGGACTGCCGCTCATCGTGGGCAGCCAGTTCAGCGTGCAGGCCAGCGATGGCCCCACCGGCGACTTCACGCTGGCGCTGCTGGCCACGAGCCTTCAGGGCTACGGCAACCTCTGCGAGCTCATCACGCGGCTGCGGCGCTCGGCCGACAAGGGCACGTACCGGCTGCGGCTCGGCGATGTGGAGTCTGCGGCCCTGGCCGACTGCCTGGCCATCGCCGTGCCGCCGCGCGGCGCCACGCAAGATCAGTGCGACACCACCGCGCGCTGGCTGCTGGGCGCTTTCCTGGGGCGCTGCTGGCTGGGCGTGACACAGCTGGGCCGGCTGGACGACGCGATCCACCTGCACCGCCTGCGCGAGGCCGGCGCACTCACGGCGGTGCCGCTGGTGG
The DNA here is from genome assembly GCF_031020795.1 of Hydrogenophaga pseudoflava. Lineage (GTDB taxonomy): Bacteria > Pseudomonadota > Gammaproteobacteria > Burkholderiales > Burkholderiaceae_C > Hydrogenophaga > Hydrogenophaga pseudoflava_A. The sequence goes on along the minus strand of NZ_JAVHJP010000001.1, from coordinate 582,910 downwards.
CGGTGGGCGATGTGCACATGCACGTGCGCTCGCGCAAGCCGCTGCAGGACGTGCTCACCGCCATCCGCATCGGCAGGCCGCTGACGGCCTGCGGCTTTGCGCTCACACCCAACGCCGAGCAGCACCTGCGCACCCGCGTGCGGCTGGCGCAGAGCTTTCCTCCCGAGCTGCTGGCCGAAACCCTGCGCATCGCCGGGCGTTGCGCGGGCTGGTCGCTGGACGAGCTGCGCTACCAGTACCCGGCCGAGGTGGTGCCACCGGGGCGCACGCCGGCGCAGCACCTGCGCGACCTGACCGAAGCCGGTGCCGCCAGCCACTGGCCCGAGGGCGTGCCGCCGAAAGTGCGCGATCAGATCGAACACGAGCTGGCCCTCATCACCGAACTCGGCTACGAGCACTACTTCCTCACCGTGCACGACATCGTGGCTTACGCGCGCTCGCAGGGCATCCTCTGCCAGGGCCGCGGCTCGGCGGCCAACAGCGCGGTCTGCTACTGCCTGGGCGTGACGGCGGTGGACCCGGCGCGTTCCTCGTTGCTGTTCGAACGTTTCCTCTCGAAGGAGCGCAACGAGCCACCCGACATCGACGTGGACTTCGAGCACGAACGGCGCGAAGAGGTCATCCAGTACCTCTACAGAAAGTACGGGCGCGACCGCGCCGCGCTCACCGCCACCGTCATCCGCTACCGCCCGCGCAGCACCGTGCGCGACGTCGGCAAGGCACTGGGCTTTGACGACGCGCTGATCGAGCGACTGGCGCGCGACCACCGCTGGTGGGACGAAGACGGTCTGGCCGACACGCGCCTGCGCGAAGCCGGCCTGGACCCGGACAGTGTGGCGGCGCGCCAGTTCGTCACCCTGGTCAAGCAATTGCTGGGTTTCCCGCGCCACCTCTCGCAACACACCGGCGGCTTCGTGCTCACCAGCGGGCCGCTGGCGCGGCTGGTGCCGATCGAAAACGCGTCCATGCCCGACCGCACGGTGATCCAGTGGGACAAGGACGACCTCGACGCCATGGGCCTGCTCAAGGTGGATGTGCTGGCCCTGGGCATGCTGACGGCCATCCGCAAGTCGCTGGACTTCATCGGCCGGCGGCGTGGCCGGCCCATGCCCATCCACACGATTCCCGACAAGGACGAAGCCACCTTCGACATGATCTGCGCCGCCGACACGGTGGGCGTGTTCCAGATCGAGAGCCGCGCACAGATGGCCATGCTGCCGCGCCTGCGACCGCGCACCTTCTACGACCTGGTGGTCGAGGTCGCGCTGGTGCGGCCCGGTCCCATTCAGGGTGGCGCGGTCCACCCCTACCTGCGGCGGCGCCAGGGCAAGGAGGAGGTGGAATACCCCAAGGGCCTGGAGGCCGCTCTGGAGCGCACGCTGGGTGTGCCGGTGTTCCAGGAGCAGTGCATGCAGATCGCCATGATCGCGGCCGACTTCACGCCCGGCGAGGCCGACGGCCTGCGCCGCGCCATGGGCGCGTGGCGGCGCAACGGCGGTCTGGGCGCCTACGAACACCGCCTCATCGACGGCATGACGCGCAACAACTACCCGCTGGAATTCGCGCAGCGCGTGGTCGAGCAGGTCAAGGGCTTCTCCAGCTACGGCTTCCCCGAAAGCCATGCGGTCAGCTTCGCGCTGCTGGTCTACGACAGCTGCTGGATCAAGCGCCACCATCCGGCCGAATTCCTGGCCGCCATGCTCAACAGCCAGCCGCTGGGCTTCTACACCCCCAGCCAGCTGGTGCAGGACGCGCAGCGCCACGGCGTGGTGGTGCGCCCGGCCGACGTGGGCCACAGCGACTGGGACTGCACGCTCGAAGACATGCCTGCGCCCGAGGCGCCCGGCCAGCCAGCGGTGCGGCTGGGGCTGCGGCTGGTGAGCGGACTCTCGAAGGAAGACGCCCAACGCATCAGCGCTGCACGGATGCAGAGGCCGTTCGCCAGCACCGAAGACCTCGCGCTGCGCGCACCACTCGACCGGCAGGCCTTGCAGCACCTTGCCGCCGCGGATGCGCTGCAAAGCCTGGCCGGCCACCGCCGCCAGCAGGTCTGGGACGCCTCCGCCCTGCAGGCCGCGCCCGCCCTCCTGCGCCGCGCCCCGGTCAACGAAGCCACTCTGGATTTGGACGAAGCCCCCGAAGGCGAAGCGATCGTCTGGGACTACGCGTCCACCGGCCTGACCTTGCGCCGCCACCCACTGGCCCTGCTGCGCGAGCGGCTGACCAAGCGCCGCTTCATGACCGCGGCGCAGCTCAAAGACGCGCCCGATGGCCGCCTGGTGCGCGCCTGCGGCATCGTCACCTGCCGCCAGCAGCCCGGCACCTCGCAGGGTGTGGTCTTCGTGACGCTGGAGGACGAAACCGGCACCGTGCAGGTCATCGTCTGGCGCGCGCTGCGCCAGCGCCAGCGCGCCGAACTCACCGGCTCCCGCCTGCTGGCGGTGCACGGCGTATGGCAACGCGACGGCGAGGTCTGCAACCTCATCGCCGGCCGGCTGGAAAACCTCAACCCCTTGCTGGGCCGGCTGGCGCCGGAGAGCCGGGATTTTCATTAGGGGTGAGCAGCTCGATCTCCCCATAGCGCAGCCGCAATCGGCCGCCGGCCTCCAGCGTCTTGAGCGCCTTGTTGACGCTCTGGCGGCTCACGCCCAGCATCTGGGCCAGCAGCTCCTGCCCCAGGCGGATGTGCCGTCGCGGGGTCTCCCGGCTGCCGTAGCCGCGGGCCACCAGCTGCAGCCGGCGCCAGACGCGCTCTTCCAGCGGCAGCTGGGCCAGCTCCTCCACCGCGATGAACAGCACGCGCAGCTTGCGGCAGGCCAGCCGGGCCAGTTCGCGCCACATCGCCGGGTGCGCGTCCAGCCAGCGCAGCAAGGCTTCGCGCGGCACCACCAGCACCTGGGTGGGGCCGTCGGCCACGGCGTCGTGGGTGCGCGGCCGTCCGTCGATGAGCGAAATCTCGCCGAACCACTGGTAGGGCTCCAGGTACGCGAGCAGCGCCGCGTTGCCCTCGGCGTTGAGGGTTCCGATGCGCAGCGCACCCGCCACCACGCAGCACAGACCGTCGGCCTCGCCGCCACGCGCGAACAGCGATTCGCCCGGGGCGAGGTGGCGCATCCGGGCCAGGCGCAGCAACTCTGCCTGCAGCGCCGGGTCGCAGGCGCTGAACCATTCGTCGCTGGCCAGGGCGGTGTGCAGTCCGGGCGGGGCCGGGGTGGACGGGGGCATGGCGGCTTGGGTTTGCCTTCGGGGCGGCGGCGGGTTTGTCGAAATTTTGACAGACGCCCTGGCACCGTGCCGCCATGCTTGCCGCTTTCACGGCCGCCACGACAAGGAGACACGCATGGAAACCGCCACCCGCCAGCTGATCGAGTACGCGCGCTACCACCGCGACCCGCGCAACATCGCGACCCACTTTGTCGGCATCCCGTTGATTGCCTTCGGCATCGCGGTGATGCTGGCGCGCGTGCCGCTGGGCGGGGCCGATGCCCTGCTGCCGGGCGCGCACTGGCTGGTCTGGGCGCTCACGGGCGTCTGGTACCTGCGACAGGGGCGCTGGTCTTTGACGGTGCCCACCCTGGCGGTGCTGGCCGCGCTGGTGGCGCTGGCCGATCCCCTCGGTGAAGCGGACACGGCCACCTGGCTCACCTGGGGGCTGGGCAGCTTTGTGGTCGGCTGGGTGTTCCAGGCCGTGGGGCATGTGTGGGAAGGCCGCAAACCGGCGTTCTTTGACGACCTGCGCGGCCTGCTCGTGGGGCCGATGTTCGTGCTGGCCGAGCTGCTGATGGCGCTGGGCCTGCTGCGCAGCCTGCGCGAGTCCATCGAGCAGGCCGCGGGCCCGGTGCGGCGCCGCACCGCCCCGGTCGCGGGTGGCCAATGATCCGACCGGAGCAGCTTGACGAACTGGTCCCAGGGCCGGTGCTGGTGATGGGTGCGGGCCTGGTGGGCTGTTACTTCGGTGGCCGTCTGCAGGCGGCCGGGGTGCCGGTGGGTTTCGTCGGACGGCCCGGGGTGCTCGACGAACTGGCGGTCCATGGACTGCAACTGACCGACCTCTCGGGTGGGCGCAGCGAGGTGCCGGCATCGGCCCTGCAGCTGCACACGGACGTGCCGGCCGGTGGCCGACCATCGCTGGTGCTTTTGTGTGTCAAGCGCCCCGCACTGGTACCGGCTCTTGCTCGCCTTGCACACACGGTGGCCAGGGACACGCTGGTGCTGTGCTGTCAGAACGGGCTGTTCCCGGCTGAGGAGGCGATGCAGGCTGCGCCTCGGCTCCGCCTGTTGCCGGCGATGGTGCCGTTCAACATCATGCGGCGCGGTCCGGGGCATTTCCACCAGGCCACATCGGGGCAACTGGTGGCGCTCGCGTCGGCCCGCCTGGCAGGCTGGCGGCCGGTGTTTGAGCGCGCCGGGCTGCCGCTGACCCTGCACGCCGACATGCTGCCGGTGCAGTGGGGCAAGCTGTTGCTCAACCTGAACAACCCGGTCAAAGCGCTGTCTGGTCTGCCCCTGAAGGCGCAGCTGCTGGACGCCGGCCACCGCCGCCGCTACGCCGATCTGGTGGAGGAGGCGCTGGTCCTGCTGCACCGGGCCCGCATCGAGCCGCACCGCGTCACGCCCTTGCCCTGGAAACGCTTCCTGCAGGTGCTTCGGCTGCCGACGCCGCTGTTCCGTCTGCTTGCCTTGCGCATGCTGCGCATGGATGCACACGCCCGTTCCAGCATGGCTGAGGACGTGGCCGCGGGCCGGCCGACCGAAATCAACGAGCTGTGTGGCGAGGTGGTGCGGCTGGCGCAGTCGCTGGGCGCCCAGGCGCCGCTGAATGCGCGGATGGTCGATGCGATTTATGCCCTTTCACGATGACACAACTACGCAGGAGCGACATGACCCCGAGGAACGAGACGAACGATGGGCGCCGGACCGATCTGATGACCTCGGTGCTGCTGGCGGCGCTGGCTCTGGTGCTGGTGTTTGGGGCGGCGGCCTGGACGCGGGATTGGCCCTTGTTTTCCCTCTCGCCACCGGGCGGCGGCTTGGCCGACGTGTCGGAGACGCAGCGCGAGGATCTGCACCGCACCTTTTTCACCATCTGGGCCTCACTGCTGTTCGCAGCGCCGGCGCTGGCGCTGCTGCCGCTGTCCGCACGCGCAGCCTGGGCGGCGCGTCTGTGGCGCATCACCTGGACCGCTTCGCTGCTGGTGTTTGCGGTGCACTTCTGGTGGGCGGTGGTGGAGCTGTTTGGCAACGACTGGTCGCGGGTGCTGAACACGCCGCGGGTGAGCGCGCCGCGGCTGGACACGGTGTTCGCCGTCTGGTGGTGTGTGGACGTGGCGCTGGCGTGGACGGCCCGGCCGGACCGGCTCTGGGTGCGGCTGCAGCGCGCGGGCGTGCACCTGCTGGCCTTCGTGCTGTTCTTCATGGGCGCCGCGCGTGAGGGCGAACTGGCGATTTCGCGCGCGCTGGGCTGGGGCTTTACCGCGGTCGTGGCGGCCGGCCTGATCGGCTGGGCTCTGGGCCTCAGGCGCCGAGCAGCCGTTCGGTGATGAAGCGCCAGTGCGCCTCGCTCACCGGCGTGATCGAGAGCCGGCTGCCGCGCTGCAGCACCACCATCTCGGCCAGTTCGGGCGTGGTGCGCAACTCGGGCAGGCCGATCAGCCGGGTCTTCTTCAGCGCCTGCACATCCCGCAGCAGCCAGCGCGGCTGGTCGGGTGAGGACTTGGGGTCGAAGTAGGGTGAGGCCGGGTCGAACTGCGTCGGGTCGGGCTTGATCTCCGAGGCCACGCGCGCCAGTCCTACGATGCCGGGCTCGGCGCAGCTGGAGTGGTAGAACAGCACGCCGTCACCGACGCGCATCGCGTCGCGCATGAAGTTGCGCGCCTGGTAGTTGCGCACGCCCGTCCAGGGCACGGTGGCGCCGGGTGCGGCCAGCGCGTCGTCGATCGAGCACTCCTCGGGCTCGGACTTCATCAACCAGTAATGAGGGTTCATGGCGCGATGGTAGCCGGGGGTATCGCGCAGCGGACGCGGCGTGCGCGCGAAACACGGTAGCCTCAGGGGCTCCATGACCGCACCCGCCACCCCCACCGCTCCCCGCGGCCTGCTGATCGCCAACCTGCTGGCGCAGCTCGCCTTCGGCCTGCTGGCCATGACCATCTGCCTGCCGTCGATGCAGGAATGGGGCGCGATCTTCGGCTCCAGCCAGGCGGCGGTGCAGCTCACCTTCAGCGGCTATGTCGTCACCTACGGATCGCTGCAGCTGGTCTACGGGCCGCTGTCGGACCGACTGGGCCGCAAGCGCATCCTGATGATCGGCCTGGTCATCGCCTTCGCCGGCTCGGTGATGGCGGTCTTCGCGCCCGACCTGCCGACGCTGGTGCTGGCGCGGGTGCTGCAGGGCGCCGGCAGTGCCGCCTGTATGGTGATCGGGCGCGCGCTGGTGCAGGACCTGTTCGCCGGCCCGGAGCGCACCCGTGTGATGGCTTATGTCGGCATGGCGATGGGCCTGTGCCCGCCGCTGGCCACGATCATCGGCGGGCAACTGCACGTGCGCCTGGGCTGGCAGTCGAACTTCGTCGTCATGGCCGTGCTGGCGGTGCTGCTGTTCTTCGCGGCCTGGCGAGGTCTGCCCGAACACCAGAGCGCCGCCGGCGTGCAACCGCACTGGCTCAAAGCCATGCTCTCGTCCTATGCGCAGCTGGCGAGAGAGCCCTCGTTCGGCCTGCACGTGCTGCTGCTGGCCATGACCACCGCCACTTTCTACGCCTTCCTCGGCGGCGCGCCCATCGTGCTGGGCAGCTACGGCGTCAAGCCCGACGGCATCGGCTTCTACATCATGGCCATCCCGGGCTCCTACATCGTGGGCAACTACCTGACCACGCACCTGTCGCACCGCATCAGCGAGCGTCGCATCATGCGCCTGGGCCAGTTGCTCACGGTCGGTGGTGTCGCGCTGATGCTGCTGCTGGCGCTGGCGGGCTTCGACACCCCGCTGGCCTTCGCCATGCCGCTGGTGCTGCTGGGCATCGGTCATGGCCTGCTCGTGCCGCCCGCGCTGGCCGGCACGGTCGGTCTGCTGCCGGCGCTGGCCGGCTCGGCCGCTGCGGTGGCCGGCCTGTCGCAGCAGCTCATGGGCGCTGTGGGTGGTTTCGCCGTCGGCCTGTTCCGCCACGAGGGTGCGGTCAACCTGGGCTGGCTGATGCTGGGCCTGGCGCTGTGCGGCGCCGCCGCGCAGTGGATGCTGCACCGGGACGCCCGGCCGGCGCCCCGTCGCCCTGCCTGAAGCGGCCGTCGCCGGCGACAGCGACGCGCCGGTCGCCCGGAGACAATGGCGCCTGTTGCCCGTTTCACCTTGAGGTTCTGCCTTGCCACTGCCGCCGCCTTCCGAACGCACCCCCATGCACACCCGCCGCGTCGAGTACCGCGGCTTCCACCGCGCCGATGGCCTGTGGGACATTGAGGGCGACATGCTGGACACGAAACCGCACGCCTTCGAGATCGAGGGCGAAGGCGAATGGGCGCCCCATGAGCCGATCCACCAGATGAGCATCCGGGTGACGGTGGACGACAGCATGGTGATCCGCGACATCGCCGTCAGCATGGACGCCCACCCGCACGACCCCTGCCCGCAGGCCATGCCGCCGATGCAGGGCCTGATCGGCGAGACGCTGGGCAAGGGCTGGCGCAAGACCATCGAACGCCACCTGGGCGGCACCGTCGGCTGCACGCACCTGCGCGAGCTGCTGTTCAACCTCGCGACCGCCGCCTTCCAGACCCGCTCGTCCTCGTTCGCGCCCGCGGGTGACGGCCGCCCGCCCATGCACCTGGGCCAGTGCCGGGCCTGGGCTTTCGACGGGCCGGTGGTCGAGAAGGTCTACCCGATGTTCTTCCGCTGGCAACCTGCGCCCAAGAGCGCAGGCTGAGCCGTATGGCGATCGAGATCCACTTCGACGCGGTCGACGGCGCACCCATCGACTCCGCCACCGTGATGGTGCTGCGCGACAGCACGCGCGGGCTGGAGGTGCTGATGGTGCGCCGCCATGGCGACGCGGGCGTGCTCGGCGGCGTGCATGTGTTTCCGGGCGGCAAGCTGGATGCGAGCGACGGAGAAGCCGCGCTGCCGGGGCTGGACCACGAGGCCGGCTGGTACGCACAGGTCCTGGATGAGCCCGGGCTGGCGCCGTCGGTGGCGCGCGGCCTGTTCGCAGCGGCCTTGCGCGAAACCCGCGAGGAATGCGCGTTGGCGCTGCCGGCGGACTCGCTGTGGCCCTGGTCGCGCTGGATCACTCCGCGCCAGCCGTCGGTGACGCGCAAGCGCTTCGACACGCGCTTTTTCGTCGCCGCGGCGCCGCAGGACCAGGAGGCGGTGCAGGACAACTTCGAGGCGACCGAGGTGGTATGGGTGCTTCCGGCCGAGGGACTGCGGCGTTACTGGGCCGGCGAGATCGACCTGGCACCGCCACAGATCATGAGCCTGGTGCAGCTGGCGCGTCTCCGGAGTGTTGCCGAGGCGCTCGACGCCGCCCGCACTCGCCCGCCGGCCCTGATCGAACCGAAGCCGTTCGACGAGAACGGCGAGCGCGTGATCTGCTACCCGGGCGACTCTGCGCACCCGGTGTGCGAGCCCGTGTGGATTGGGCCGACGCGGCTGCGCTACCGCAACCGGCGCTTCGAGCCTGAGGGCGGACTGGCGGCCTTGCTGGGTTGACCCAGGGGCCCGGAAACGACAACGCCCACTCGAAAGTGGGCGTTGTCGTGGAACGAATTCCTGGCGGAGAAGGAGGGATTCGAACCCTCGATACAGGAGATCCTGTATGCCGGATTTCGAATCCGGTGCATTCGACCACTCTGCCACCTCTCCGCGGTCAAGCCCTGCATTCTAGCAGCAGCTTGGGTGTCGCTTTTTGCGCGTTTCGCTGGTTCGGGTGCGGTGCGACAATGCCACTCACCCAGAGCGCACCACATGCTTGTCGATACCCAGCCCGCCACCTACCAGCACGTACCGGCCACCGCCGAGGTGCGAGACCAGTGGGTGAACTCCCGGCTGATCGCCGTGCTGATGGACAACGTGATGCCCACCCTCGGGGCTGCCCTCATGGCCATCCCATTGGTGGTCTTCATGCTCTGGAACGAGGTCAACCTGTTTGTGCTCCTCGGCTGGGTGGTGGCCCTGCTCTTCATGATCGGGTTCCGCTACCGCATGCTGGGCGTCTACCGCCTCCGGTTTGACAGCCAGGAAGGTTCTCGTCGCAAGGTCTTCATCAAACGTTACCAGTGGTCCTGGATGGTCATCGCCTTCCTCTGGGCCAGCGTCGTGCCAATGAGCTACGGGCGATCAAGCGTCGGCGTGCAATTCATCTGCGGAATGCTGGTGATGGGCCAAGGATTGATTTCACTGGTCTCGTTCAGTCCCTATCTGCCCGTGTTCCGAACCTACGCCAACACCGTGGTGCTGGTGGTCGCCGGTGCCCTGGTGGCGGCGCCGCTCACGGTGTCCTCACAGTCTCCCAACGCGATGCCCCTCGACACCACTGCAGGCCTGCTGGTGCTGCTGGTGCTGTTCTGGTGGCTGCTGATGTCCGCCGGCAAGCGCCTCAACGAGGTCTACCGCTCCAGCTTCGAGCTCCAGTTCTCGAACCAGGAACTGATCGATTCGCTGACACAACAGACCCGGGCCTCTCTGCGCGCCGTGGCGACCAAGAACCGCTTTCTGGCTTCGGCCGCGCACGACCTGCGCCAGCCGGTGCATGCGCTGAGCCTGTACGCCGACTGGCTGGCCACCGAGCCAGAGATGGCGCGCGACATCTCGCCGCGCATCCTCCAGTCCACCCGGGCGATCAACGAGCTGTTCGACTCGCTGTTCGACCTCACGCGCATCGATGCCGGCAACTACAAGGTGCGTCTGCAGCATGTGGACGTGCGGCAGCTGTTCGCCGACCTGTCGCTGCAGTTCGCCCCGGTGGCTGCGGGCAAGTCGATCAGGTTGCGCACCCACACCCGCCCGGCCGTGATCTGGGCCGATCCCGTGGTGCTGCGGCGCATCCTGGGTAACCTGCTGTCCAACGCTCTCAAGCACACGAGCAAAGGTGGTGTGCTGCTGGGGCTGCGCTACCGGGAGGACATGCTGCTGTTCGAGGTGTGGGACACCGGTGTGGGGATCGCCCGCGAGCACCAGCAGGCCATCTTCCAGGAGTTCTTCAGGGTCTCACAGCACCATGGCACAGAGGACAGCCTGGGGCTGGGGCTGACCATCGTGTCCAAGCTGGCGACGATGATGGGTTACCAGCTGGCGCTGTCGTCCGAAGCCAACCGGGGCAGTGTCTTCCGCGTGATGATTCCGCTCTACACCCAGCAGCAGGGCGTACCGGACGTGCCGACCTGAATCACATGTCCAGCAGACCGGCGGTGCGTGCCAGGTGGCTGGCCTGCGAGCGGCTCTTGACATTCAGACGACGGAACAAACGCCACAGGTGCACCTTCACCGTGTGTTCACTGATCTGCAGCTGTTCGGCGATGTCGCGGTTGGACAGACCCCGGTCGAGCATGACCAGCAGCTGCTTCTGGCGCTTGGAGAGCTTCTCGGGAATTGTCGGAGCGTTCTCATCTTCCGGCTCATCGGCCAGGAATTCGCGCAGCACGCGGCCAATCTGCGCCGCACCGGCCGATTTCTCCACATAGGCATCGGCGCCGGCCTCGCGGGCCAGGTCCTCGTAGTCGGAGGCGGGGGAGGCCGACAGCACGATCAGCGAGGTGTCGGGCAGCATCTGGCGGATCTCCCGCACTCCCGACACACCATGGGTGTCGGGCAGCTTGAGGTCCAGACACACCAATTCCGGCTCGCCGTGTTCGGCGATGGCTCGGCTGACGGTCGCCAGGCGCTCCAGTTCGATCACCTGGGTCGAAGTCCGCAGGCGGCGGAGCAGCATGACGACGGCCTCGCGCATCAGGGGATGGTCGTCAATGACAAAGATACTCATGGCAAATGCTGTAGGAATAGGTGCTTCGAGGGTCCAGCATATAGGTATCGACGTCGCTTGGCGATACCAATTTGCGCCCGATTGCAGTCCTTGTTTTTAGTTTTCCCGGGTTCGGGGCGCCGAGCGTGGAACTCCAGTCCTCATCCCGTATTGTCTCACCGGGGGGGGCCTCATGGGGAAAGAGGGGCTGCAATGGCGGCCAAACCCGGACTCAGGTCACGGTCGAGGCGAAATGCTGCAGGGCGGAGGCGACCTCGGAGGGACTCCCGGTCACCGACAGCCGGTCCTGAAGCACCCCAAGTGCGGCCTCTCCTTGCGATTGCAACTGCCGGATGGCGTCCGCCGCATCCCGGGGGGCCGGAAAGCCGGCGCTCTGGATCAGCAGCTTGCCTTGGGCGTCGACCAGCTTGAAATAGAACTGCCCGTCCCTTTCGCGGTATTGCTTGAAGGCTGGGGCAGCCGCTTTCGCCGCCTTGGCGGTGGTTCCGCTGGGCAGGTCGGCCAGCGAACGCAGGCCCACCGCGTGGCGCAGACGGGCGGTGAACGGAGTGGCGATGGCCCGTGCCTTCTCGGCCCCCGCCCGGAGCGTTTTTTCGATCTGCGCCGGGTTTTGGATGAGGGCGTCGTAGACCTCGCGCATTGGTGCAATCTCGCGCTCCAGCCGGTCAAACAGCACCTGCTTGGCTTCCCCCCAGGCGATGCCATCGGCATAGGCCTGGGCCAGGGCGGTGGTTTCTTCGGCACTCGCAAAGGCCTGGTACAGCTGGAACAGGGCCGAGCCTTGGGTGTCCTTGGGTTCGCCGGGGGCGCGCGAGTCGGTCAGGATGCCCATGATCAGCTTGCGCAGCTGTTCCTTCGGTGCGAACAGCGGAATGGTGTTGTCGTAGCTCTTGCTCATCTTGCGGCCGTCCAGGCCGGGCAGCAAGGCCACGTGGTCCTCGGTCACCGCTTCGGGCAGCGTGAAGTGCTCGCCATAGAGATGGTTGAAGCTCGAGGCGATGTCGCGCGCCATCTCGATGTGCTGGATCTGGTCGCGCCCCACCGGCACCTGGTGGGCGTTGAACATCAGGATGTCGGCCGCCATCAGCACCGGGTACATGAACAGGCCAGCGGTCACGCCAGCGTCCGGGTCTTCTCCGGCCGCATTGTTCTTGTCGACCGAGGCCTTGTAGGCATGGGCGCGGTTGAGCAGGCCTTTGCCGGTCACGCAGGTGAGCAGCCAAGTGAGTTCGGGAATCTCGGGGATGTCGGACTGGCGGTAGAAGGTCACCTTCTCGGGGTCGAGACCGCAGGCCAGCCAGGTGGCGGCGATCTCCAGCGTGGAGCGCTGTACGCGTTCTGGTGCACCCCCGGTCTTGATGAGCGCGTGGTAGTCGGCCAGGAAATAGAAGTTCTGGGTATCGGGCAGGCGGCTGGCGCGCACCGTGGGTCGCACGGCGCCGACGTAGTTGCCCAGGTGGGGTGTGCCGGACGTGGTGATGCCGGTCAGGACGCGTTGAAGGCTCATGGACAGTCGGGAGAAAAATCAGAACAGCAGCGCGCGCAGCGGGGTGAGCAGCAGCTCGATGAGGGAATTGGTCAGGCCCATCAGCGGGTACATCCAGAGCGATCCGATCACGCCCATGATGACCAGCGCCATCACGATGAAGAAGCCCCAGGGTTCGATGCGCGAGACCATGACGGCCTGTTTCCATGGCAGCAGGCCGACCAGGATGCGTCCCCCGTCAAGCGGCGGAACAGGAAACAGGTTAAAGGCAAACATCACGAGGTTCACCAGCACGCCCGCGCGGCCCATCTCGAGAAAAAACCGCTCGCCCACACCGAAAAAGACCATCAGGTACAGCGCCAGGGTCCAGAGAATGGCCTGCGCCAGGTTGGCGCCCGGCCCCGCCAGCGCCACCCAGACCATGTCCCGCTTGGGGTTCTTCAGGCGTCCGAACTGCACCGGTACCGGCTTGGCGTAGCCGAACAGGAACGCACCGGCGGTCGCGAAATACAGCACCAGCGGCATGAGGATGGTGCCGATCGGGTCGATGTGCTTGACCGGGTTGAGCGTGATGCGACCCAGCTTCCAGGCGGTGTCGTCGCCGAAGTGCCTCGCGGCATAGCCGTGGGCCGCCTCGTGCACCGTGATGGCGAACAGCACGGGCAGGGCGTAGATGGCGACGGTTTGAACGATCTGGGCGAAATCCATCGGGCTATTGTCCCAGACCCAGGGGATGCAGCGGCCCGCGGCCCTCGCGCACCACCTCGGGCTCACCCCCTGTGCCCATGGGGGTGAGGTCGATCACGGAAGTGGGTTCGAGGGCGCAGGCGCCCGCGTCGATCACGCCGTCCAGCTCGTGTTCGAAGCGTTCCCTGATCTCGCTGGCATCGTTCATCGGTTCGCTCTCGTCCGGCGCGATCAGCGTGGTGGCCAACAGTGGCGCGTCGTGCAGGTCGAGCAGGGCCAGCAGTGCGGTGTGCTGGGGCACCCGCAGCCCGATGGTCTTGCGCGACGGATGGCTCACCCGCCGGGGCACTTCCTTGCTGGCCTCCAGGATGAAGGTGTAGGGCCCCGGCGTGGCCAGCTTGAGCAGTCGGTACTGGCGGTTGTCCACCTTGGCGTAGCTGGAGAGCTGGCTCAGGTCGCGGCAGAGCAAGGTCAGGTGGTGCTTGTCGTCGACCTGGCGAATGCGGCGCAGCCGGTCGGCGGCGCCCTTGTCGTCCAGGTGGCAGACCAGGGCGTAGCTGGAGTCGGTCGGTACCGCGAGCACGCCGCCGCGCTCGAGCAACTGCACCGCCTGCTTGAGCAGGCGCGGCTGCGGGTTGTCGGGGTGGACTTCAAAAAACTGGGACATGACGCAATTGTGCGCTGGCCGGTCCGCGGTTTCAGGTGGGTGGGGGCGGCTGCGGCACACCCTGGCCCTTGCGCGTGGTCAGCCAGCTTGCCGCGAGGCCGCAGGCGACGATCAGGCCGATGCCCAGCGACTCGTGCGGGCCCGGCACATGGTCGAACACCAGCCAGCCACAGAACATCGCGAAGCCGATCTGCGTGTAGACGAAGGGCGTGAGAGCCGAGGCGCTGGTGCGCGCGAAGGCGAGGATGAGCAGAAAGTGTCCCACGGTGCCCATCAGCCCGACCAGGCAGAGCAGCGCGAAGGCCCGGGCGTCGGGCATGCCCTGCCAGACAAAGGGCAGCACGGCCGATGCGACCAGCGCGCCGACCCAGCCGGTGTAGAAGTGCATGGTCATCGGGTCTTCGGTGCGTGCCATGCGGCTGGTCAGGATCTGGAACCCGGCATAGGTCAGCACCATGGCGACCGGCAACAGCGTGGCCCAGCCGATCGTTGCGCCACCGGGCTGCACCACGAGCATGGCGCCGATGAACCCGCCAGCGACCAGCGCCCAGCGCAGTGGCGACACCTTCTCCCCCAGGAACGTGGCTGCCAGCAGCGTGACCACCAGGGGTGTGGTCATGACAAAGGCAGTGAACTCGCCCAGCGGCATGAACTGCACGCTCACGAACGACAGCGCGCTCACGGCCAGGAGCAGAAGGCCACGCACCAGCTGGAACCGCGGGTGCTCCGTGCGCCACAAGCGGCGGCCGCGCACCGGCAGCATCACCGCTGTCACCGCGACGGCCTGGAACATGTAGCGGAACCAGACCGCCACCAGCACCGAGATGAAGGCCCCGACCACCTTGACCGCGGTGTCCAGCACCGCGAAGCAGGCCATGGCACTGACCAGACAGGCCACACCCAACGCGGCACGGCGGCCGTGGGCCACCGGGAGCGCGGACATCACTGGACGCGGGACTCGAGCAGGGACCAGACCGGCGTCACGTTGCCGGGCAGGTCGGGCAGCTTGCCGAGATCTGTATGGCTTTCATCGGGGCTGTGGAAGTCGCTGCCGCGCGAGGCCAGCAGGCCGAACTCGCTGCAGAACTCGGCGTACTTCACGTAGTCGGCCTGGCTGTGGGCACCGGTGACCACCTCGACGCCCCGCCCACCGTGCGCACGGAACTCGTTGAACAGCGCGAACTCTTCGTTGGCGGTGAACTTGTAGCGGGCCGGGTGGGCGATCACCGCCACACCACCGGCACCAGTGATCCACTTCACCGCGTCGCCCAGGCTGGCCCAGCGGTGTGGCACGAAACCGGGCTTGCCTTCGGCCAGGTACTTGCGGAACACGGCGTTGGTGTCGGAGCAGTGGCCCGACTCGACGATGTAGCGCGCGAAGTGGCTGCGCGAGATCAGGTCGGGGTTGCCGACGTATTTCATCGCGCCTTCGAAGGCGCCCGGAATGCCCACCCGTGCCAGCTCCACCCCCATCTGCCGGGCGCGCTCCTCGCGGCCACCGCGGGTCTGGCGCAGGCCGTTGACCAAGGCACGGTCGGTGGGGTCAAACCCCAGCCCGACGATGTGCACTGTCACGCCCGCGAAGGTCACGGAAATTTCCGCGCCGGTGAGGTAGGGCAGACCGACCAGACGGGCCGCCGCCGCCGCGCGCTCCTGGCCGCCCACCTCGTCGTGGTCGGTCAGCGCCCAGAGTTCGACGCCGTTGGCCTTGGCCCGTGGTGCGAGTTCTTCGGGCGTGAGCGTGCCATCCGAGACAACGGAGTGGCAATGCAGGTCGGCGTTGGTCAAGTGGGTCACGGATTCATTTTAGTGGCCGACCCTCTGCCCCCGCTGTCGTTGGGGGATGTCCTCAGCCGGTGTTGCGCAGCCCGGCCGCGATGCCGTTGATCGAGAGGTGGATGCCCCGACGGACCTTCTCGTCCTCGTTGTCGAGATCGCCCGCCCGGTGGCGCTGCACCAGCTCGACCTGCAGGTGGTGCAGCGGGTCGATGTAGGGGAAGCGGTGGCGCACCGAGCGCTGCAGCGCCTCGTTGTTCGCCAGCCGCTGCTTCTCGCCGGTGACCAGCGTCAGCGCTTCGGCCGTGCGGTGCCACTCGGCCTCGATGGCATCGAACACCTTCTTGCGCAGCTTCTTGTCTCCAACCAGCTCGGCGTAGCGCGTGGCCAGGGCCAGGTCGCTTTTGGCCATGACCATGTCCATGTTGGACAGCAGGGTGCTGAAGAAGGGCCATTGCCTGAACATCTTCTGCAGCAGTTCCTTGCGCTCGGCCTGTCCCTTGGCGCCGCCACCCTTGAGGAAGGCCTGGACCGCCGAGCCGAAGCCGTACCAGCCCGGCAGCGTCAGGCGGCACTGGCCCCAGCTGAAGCCCCAGGGGATGGCGCGCAGGTCTTCGATTTTCTGCGTCGCCTTGCGCGAGGCCGGACGCGAGCCGATGTTGAGTTCGGCGATTTCCCGGATCGGCGTGGCAGCGAAGAAGTACTCGGGGAAGCGTGGTGTGTCGTAGACCAGGGCGCGGTAGGCCTTCATGCTGGCCGACGACAGTTCGGCTGCGGCTTCGAGGAAGGCCCTGGGTGCGTTGCGCGTGGGCTGCAGCAGTGTGGCCTCCAATGTGGCCGCGACCAGGGTTTCCAGGTTGCGGCGGCCGATCTCGGGATTGGCGTACTTCGAGCCGATCACCTCGCCCTGCTCGGTCAGGCGGATCTGGCCGCGCACCGTGCCGGGCGGCTGGGCCAGGATGGCCTGATAGCTCGGGCCGCCGCCGCGGCCGACGGTGCCGCCGCGGCCGTGGAACATGCGCAGCTGGATGGTCTTGTCGGCATTTGCATTGAGGCTGTCGAACAGCTCCACCAGCGCGATCTCGGCGCGGTACAGCTCCCAGTTGCTGGTGAAGATGCCGCCGTCCTTGTTGCTGTCCGAGTAGCCCAGCATGATGTCCTGCTCGCCATAGCCGTCGGCCGCACCGCGCAGCACCATTTCGCGCACGCCCGGCAGGCCGTAGTAGTCGCGCATGATGGGCGCCGCGTTGCGCAGGTCCTCGATGGTTTCGAACAGTGGCACCACGATCAGGTCCGCCACCGCATCTTCGGCGAGCAGGCCCCGCACCAGCCCCACTTCCTTCTGCAGCAGCAGCACCTCCAGCAGGTCGCTCACGGTTTCGGTGTGGCTGATGATGGCGTGGCGAATGGCGGCGCTGCCGTAACGCTGGCGCGCCAGTCGGGCGGTGTCGAAGATCGCCAGTTCACTCTGGGCATGGGCCGAGTAGGTGACACCGGGCACGCGCAGCGGGCGCGCATCGTTGAGCTGGCGCAGCAGCACTGCCTGCTTGGTCGCCTCGTCAAGGGCGCTGTAGTCGGTCTCGATGCGCGCCGTGGCCAGCAGTTCGGCCACGACCTCTTCGTGCTTGTCCGAGCTCTGGCGCAGATCGACCGTGGCGAGGTGAAAGCCGAACACCTCCACCGCACGGATCAGCGGGCGCAGGCGGTTGCGCACCAGGTGGGCGCCGTGGTGGGCGAGCAGCGAGGCCTCAATGGTGCGCAGGTCGGCCAGCAGTTCTTCCGGGCCCCGGTAAGGGTCTTGCGGTGCGACGGCATGCCGCGCCGCTTCGCCGCCGGTGAGCGCCTGGAGCGAGGCGGCCAGGCGGGCGTACATGCCGGTGAGGGCGCGGCGGTAGGGCTCGTCCTGGCGGTGGGCGTTGCGGTCGGGGGAGCGCTCGGCCAGTGCCTGCATGGCGGGCGTCACCTGAGTGAGGATGGCCGACACAGACAGCTCGGCGCCGAGCAGATGGACCTGCGTCAGGTGGTGGCGCAGCACCATCTCGCACTGGCTGCGCAGGGCGAGGTCGAGGGTGGGTGCGGTGACGTTCGGATTGCCGTCGCGGTCCCCGCCGATCCACTGTCCCATGCGCAGGAAGGGGGCGAGGCCTTCGGCCGCGGCTTCGCCCAGCCCTTCTTCGAGATCACGGTACAGCCGCGGGATCTCGTTGAGGAATGTGGCCTGGTAGTAGCTCAGCGCGTTCTCGATTTCGTCGGCGACGGTGAGCTTGGTGTAGCGCAGCAGGCGGGTCTGCCAGAGTTGCGTGACACGGGCGCGCAGCTGCAGTTCGTTGTCGGCCAGCTCGCGCGGCAGCAGGTGTTCGCGCTCCGCCAGCAGGCGGGCGATGTCGCGTTCGGCGTCCAGGATGCTCTTGCGCTGCACTTCGGTGGGGTGGGCGGTGAGCACGGGAGAAATGTGCGCGGCGGCGAGGGTCTGCACGATCTGCGGCGGCGCAATGCCGGCCTTGTGCAGGCGCTGCAGGGTCATGGCCAGGCTGCCGGGCTGCAGATCGCCCGCGCGTTCGTGGATGGCGCGGCGGCGGATGTGATGGCGGTCCTCGGCCAGGTTGGCGAGGTGGCTGAAGTAGGTGAAGGCGCGGATCACGCTCACCGTCTGCTGGCCCGACAGGCCCTTGAGCAGCTTCTTGAGTGTCTTGTCGGCTGATTCGTCGGCGTGCCGGCGGAAGGCCACCGAGAGCTGGCGGATCAGCTCGATCAGCTCAAACATCGCCTTGCCCTCCTGCTCGCGGATCACATCGCCGAGGATGCGGCCCAGCAGTCGGATGTCCTCGACCAGGGGCAGGTCCTTGTCGGCGCCAGCACGGCTGCGGGAGGAGAGGGCGGCTTTGCGGGAGGGCGAGGGGCTCATGCGGGGTGATGGCGAGGGGTGCCGAGAGAGGTTTTGCTGAAATTTTGGGCAGGGGGCATGCTAGCATCCAAAGTTCCCCGCGCCGTTACCAACGGGGTACAAAAACGCCGGTTCTGGCCTGATCTTTTTTTGACATCGCACCGTGTCCATTTCAAACCCGCCCGCCTCGCTTGACATCACGATCGCCACGCGGGAGAGCCGTCTGGCACTGTGGCAGGCCGAGCATGTCCGGGCGCTCCTGCAATCTTTGGGCCACCGTGTGACGCTGCTGGGCATGACCACTCAGGGCGACCAGATCCTCGACCGCAGTCTCTCCAAGGTGGGGGGCAAGGGCCTGTTCGTGAAGGAGCTGGAGGTGGCACTGGAGGAGCGGCGCGCCGACATCGCGGTGCATTCGCTCAAGGACGTGCCGATGGACCTGCCCGACGGTTTCGCCCTGGCCTGTGTGATGGAACGCGAAGACCCGCGGGATGCCTGGGTGTCCCCGTCGTGCGCCTCGCTGGCCGATCTGCCCCGTGACGGGGTGGTGGGCACATCCAGCCTGCGCCGGCTGGTGCTGCTGCGAGAGGCGCTGGACCGCCTGGGCCGGCAGGACGTGCGCATCGAACCGCTGCGCGGCAACCTTGACACCCGCCTGCGCAAACTCGACGAAGGCCAGTACCACGCCATCGTGCTGGCCGCGGCCGGCCTCAAGCGGCTGGGCCTGTCTCCGCGCATCCGCAGCATCTTCGACCCCGAGCAGTCCCTTCCCGCCGCAGGACAGGGTGCGCTGGGCATCGAGGTGCGCAGCGACCGCACCGATCTGATGCAGGCCCTCGCGCCACTGGTGCACATGCCGACCTGGCTGCGGGTGGCGGCTGAACGCACGGTCTCCCGCGCCATGGGGGGCAGCTGCTCGATGCCGCTGGCTGCTTACGCCCGCTGGGATGCCGAGGCACCGCAGACCCTGCGCCTGGACGCCGCCTGGGGTGACCCGGAGGGACGCACGGCGGTGGTGCGGGTGCAGGAGCAGGCGCACGTCGAGACGCTGGAGCAGGCAGAGTCCCTGGGGCACCGGGTGGCGCAGGCCCTGCGCGCCGGCGGCGCCCGCGCAGCGGGAGGCTGAGCCTTGGCAGGGCACGCGGCCGTGCCTTCCCGCTGGTCCCGGGTGATCGTGACACGGCCCGCTGGCGAAGCCGCCGCCTGGGTGGCGGCGCTGCAGGCCCAGGGATGGGCGGCTTACAGCCTGCCGCTGATCGACATCGGCACCCCGCGCGACCCGCAGGTTCTGGCGCGGCTGCGCCACGCACAGTCCCATTGGAGCCACTGGGATGCGCTGATGTTCGTGAGCAGCGCGGCGGTGCAGCACTTCTTCGATGGCGTGGTTGCGGACGGCGAAGCGCACCAGGCCGGTACCCGGTTCTGGGCGCCGGGGCCTGGCACCGCGCGCGTGCTTGCTGAGGCCTTGCAGCGCCTGGGTCTGGGCCCCGACCGGGTTGACCAGCCGCCAGCGGATGCGCCGCAGTTCGATTCCGAGCACCTGTGGCCCGTGGTGTCGTCGCAGGCCAGGCCTGGCGCCCGGGTGCTGGTGGTGCGGGGGGTGTCCGCCGCGGCCGATGGGGCGCTCGCAGGCGGTGCCGAAGGCAACGGGCGTGAATGGCTGCTGGAGCAGTGCCGCGCGCGCGGGGCCCAAGTCGACACCTGTGCCGCGTACGAGCGGCATGCGCCGCGCTGGTCTGCGTCCGACCGGACCCTCGCGGTGCAGGATGGCCTCTGGCTTTTCAGCAGCTCCGAAGCGGTCGCCCATCTGCAGACCGCCATGCCGGCGACCGACTGGTCCCGTGCCGCGGCCTTGTGCACGCACGAACGGATCGCTGCCGCGGCGCGGGCCGCAGGCTTCGTGCAGGTGCACACCAGCCGCCCTGCATTGGCCGATGTGTTGCTCGCCCTAGAATCAATGCGGAGCCCGACATGAGCAACGACACCCCCGAACCTTCCTCCGCTGTGGCGAGCCCCGGTCTGCCCGTGGTGGCCGCCGCTGCCGGCTCCCCCGCACCCATCCGTCGAAGCGGTGCCTGGCTGGGTGCGCTGGCCCTGCTGCTGGCGGTGCTGACGCTGATGATGGCCGGCCTGCTGTGGCAGAAGATGGACTTCACACAGAAGGAGCTGGCACGCCGCACCCAGATTGGCGAAACCCAGTCGTCGGAGACGCGCGCGCTGGCAACCCAGGCCGAGGCTCAGGTCAAGGAGTTGCAGGCGCGTCTGGCGGTGGCCGAGGTCCGTCTGTCCGAAGTCAGTCTGCAGCGCTCCCAGCTCGAAGAGCTGATGCTGGCGCTGTCCCGCTCGCGCGATGACAACCTGGTGCAGGACCTGGAATCTTCCCTGCGCCTGGCCCAGCAGCAGTCCCAGCTCACCGGCAGCGTGCAGCCGCTGCTCGCGGCGCTGCAGTCGGCCGATGAGCGCATCGCCCGGGCCGCCCAGCCGCGTTTGAACCCGGTGCAGCGCGCCATCGCGCGCGACGTGCAGCGCATCCGCAGCACCTCCGTGGCCGATGTGCCCTCGCTGGTCCAGCGGTTGGACGAGCTCGTACAGCGGGTGGACCAATGGCCTGTGCCCAACGACGTGGGGCCCCGCTCGCCCGCGGCGCGCAAGGCAGCCGCCCGGCCGCAGCACGCGGCAGAAGGCGCCAGCCCGGTCGATCCGCCCGCGCCCGCTCAGGGCGGCTGGGACCGCGCCGTGCAGACCTGGACCGGTTTCTGGTCGCGCGTATGGGAAGAAACCACCCGCAGCGGACGTGAGCTGGTGCGTGTGAGCCGCATCGACCGTCCCGAAGCGGTGCTGCTGGCGCCGGAGCAGGCGTTCTTCCTGCGGGAGAACCTCAAGCTGCGGCTGCTCAACGCGCGGCTGGGTCTGCTGGCCCGCCAGATGGACGCGGTGCAGGACGACCTCAAGACCATCGATGCGGCGCTCGCCCGCCACTTCGACACCACCGCACCCGACGTGGCCGCCGCGCAGGCCGCCGTGACACAGCTGCGTGCGGAACTGGTGCTCACCGAATGGCCCCGGCCCGAAGAAAGCCTGGCGGCGCTCGCGGTGGCCGCGGGAGGTCGCTGATGAACGGAGCACGGCGCCAGCTGGGCGCGATGCGCAACGTCTTCTGGTTGCTCGGGCTGGCTGCGCTTGCGGTGGCGCTGGCCCTGCTGACCGGACACAACCAGGCCATGGTGAGCCTGTTCTGGCCTCCTTACCGGTTCGACGTCTCGTTCAACTTCGTGCTGTTCTGCCTGGTCGCGGGCTTCGTGCTGCTGTACCTGGCCTTGCGCGCCCTGAGCCTGTTCCGCGAGTTGCCCCGCCAGGCGCAGCGCTGGCGCAGCCAGCAGATGGAGCGGGCGGCGGTGGGTGCGGTGATGGACGCCCTGTCCAACCAGATCGCGGGGCGCTTCGTGCGGGCGCAGGCGGCCGGGTTGTCGGCGCTGGAGCAACTCAACAGCCATCCGGCGGCCCAGTGGCCGCGCCGTGGGCAGCTCCAGCTGCTGGCCCACCTGCTGGTGGCCGAGGCCGCGCAATCGCTGCAGAACCGCGGCACCCGCGACGAACACCTGCAGGCGGCCCTGCATCCGAAGCTGGCCAAGGAATCCGTCGAGGCCCGCGAAGGGGCCCTGATGCGGGCGGTGCGCTGGGCGGTCGAGGACCGCGATCTCCAGGCCGCCCGCAGCCACCTGGACGAACTGCCGCAGGGGGCGTCGCGCCGCATCCAGACCCTGCGCCTGAAGCTGCGGGTCGCCCGGCTGGGCGGCGCCACCGCCGAAGCGCTGGAAACGGCGCGTCTGCTGGCCAAGCACCGCGCCTTTTCGCCAGAGGCCTCGCGCAGCATCGTGCGGGGTCTTGCGCTGGATGCGCTGCGCGAGGCGCACGACCTGGCCCAGTTGCAATCCGTGTGGTCGCGCCTCGATATGTCCGAGCAGACGATGCCCGAACTGATTCTTGCCGCGGTGGAGCGGGCCCACCGGTTGGTGGCCATGGCGCCTGAGGAGGACATGGCGGTGCAGGCACATGGGCTGACCGCCGGATGGCTGGAGCCGGTGTGGCAAGGGTTCGCCGCGCTGGATGAACGCTTGCAGCACCAACTGACGCTGGCCTTGGAGCCGGGACTCATGCGGCTCGATGCCACGGGCCTGGCCCGTCTGGAACAGAGTCAGCGGCAGTGGCCCAACAACGCTTACCTGCAGTACCTCACCGGGCAGGCCTGCCGGCAGCGCCAGCTGTGGGGCAAGGCGGCGCAGCTGCTGGGCCAGGCCAGCCACAGTCTTCGCGAGCCGGGCCTGCTGAGGCGCACCTGGTGCGCCCTGGCGTTGTTGGCCGAGGAGCGCCAGGACCAGGTAGCTGCCCAGGCTGCGTGGAAGCGCGCGGCATTGCTGGCCGACTGAACACCGCCCGATCGACCCCGGATTCGGTCACCAGCCGTCGAGGCCAAGAAAAAAGCCGACCCTGGGTCGGCTTTTTTTCAAGGGGAGCCTCTGGCCGTTGCGCGATCAGCGGTTCTCGAACGGCAGGTTCACATCGCGCAGGTCCTTGCGGGTCTCCACCAGCACGAGAGGGCCTTCATCGACCACCAGCACAGGCTTGGGTTCACGAGGCACATGGATCGGCTTGGGTTCGGCCGCGATGGCGGCCTGGATTTCGGCCACCTTGGCGGCGTCCGAGTTCACCCATTCCAGTCCGCTGGCTTGGGCCACGCTGTGCAGGTCACCCATAGACAGGGTGTACGGCACGACCTTGGGCATGCCACCTGCAGATGCGGCCACAGCCACCGCAGGAGCAGGGGACGGGGGCGCCGCCAGCACCGGAGCCACTGCCAGTTCCACCGCCGCCGCAGGGGCCGGGTCGGTCTGCGAAGGAGCCGCAACAGGCTGGGTGAAATAGCTGCGCACCGGGCGCTGCTCGTCCTGCTCGGCCATCACGGAGGGCGTTGCGTCTGTGCCGGAAGAGGCTTCTTCACGGGTGTCGCCTTCGCGCGGTGCGCGCTCGCGGCGATCGCGACCGTAGCGGTCGCGGCTGCGGCGTTCACGCGGAGCGCGGGGCGCGGAGGCCTCGCCTTCGGGCACGGCGTCGGCAGGTTCCGACAGCGACTGCTCCGGGGGCGCGTCTGCCAGAGACGCGGGGAGCACAGCGGCGTCGGTCACACCCTGCGGCGTGTTGTCGCCGGGTTCCTGCCCTTGACGCCGGCGGTTGTCGCCTCGTCCACCGCGGCGTTCGCGGCGCGCACCTTCCGGGGCTGCTTCGGGTGTGTCTCCTGCCGGAATGGCGCTGACCTGTCCTTCCAGCGCCGCGCTCTCGGCGGCCTGGTCCGGGCGGTTGTCGCGACGGTTGTCACGGCGCCCGCCGTTGCGACCCTGTCCTTCGACGCGCTCGCCCCGCGGCTCGCCGTTGCGGCCCTCGGAGCGGTTGTCCCCGCGGCGGCCTTCGCCGTTGCCACGGCCCTGGACCTCGGCGCGCTCCCCCCGGTTCTCGCCACGGGCCGGGCGGTTGCCCTGGCGCTCGCTGCGGTCCCCACGCCCTTCACCGTTGCGACCACCGCGGCCACGGCCATCCCTTGCCGGCTTGCTTTCTCCACGCTCGGTTTTCGGCGTCTCGGTGGCGGTCGGTGCTGGGGTGGAAACGGCCGGTGCCGCAGCGGGCGCCACGCCGAACAGGCTCTTGAGCCAGCCGAAGAAGCCTTTCTCGGCAGGGGGCGCGATGCACGCCGCTGCAGGCTCGATCACCACCGCAGGGGCGGCGGCCACCGGCGTGGTGGCCGCCGCCTCCGGCTTGGGCGCGGCCACCGGCGCCGGGCCATCGGGCAGCACGCCCTTGATCACCGGCTCCTGCTTGTTGGTGCGCTCCTGGCTGCGCCTCGTGAAGCTGGCCACATCGTCCACTTCCTCGGCCAGCTTGTAGCTCGAGTCGAGGTTGTCCAGGCGCGGGTCGTCGTGCTTGAGGCGTTCGAGCTTGTAGTTCGGCGTGTCCAGCGACTTGTTGGGCACCAGCAGCACATTGATGCGCTGCTTGAGTTCGATCTTGGTGATCTCGGTGCGCTTCTCATTGAGTAGGAAGCTGGCCACTTCGACTGGAACCTGCACCAGCACGGCGGCCGTGCTGTCCTTGAGCGACTCTTCCTGGATCACGCGCAGGATCTGCAGCGCCGAGCTTTCCGTGTCGCGGATGTGGCCGGAGCCGCCGCAGCGCGGGCAGGGGATGGACGAACCCTCGCTGAGCGTGGGCTTGAGGCGCTGGCGGCTCATTTCGAGCAGGCCGAACTTGCTGATGGAGCCGAACTGCACGCGGGCGCGGTCCTGGCGCAGCGCGTCGCGCAGGCGGTTCTCCACCTCGCGGCGGTTCTTCGACTCCTCCATGTCGATGAAGTCGATCACGATCAGGCCACCGAGGTCGCGCAGGCGGGCCTGGCGCGCCACTTCGTCGGCGGCTTCCAGGTTGGTGCGGGTCGCGGTTTCCTCGATGTCACCGCCCTTGATGGCGCGCGCCGAGTTCACGTCCACCGCCACCAGGGCTTCGGTCTGGTCGATCACGATTGCGCCGCCGCTGGGCAACTGCACGATGCGGCTGTAGGCGGTCTCGATCTGGTGTTCGATCTGGAAACGGCTGAACAGCGGCGCGTCGTCGCGGTAGCGCTTGACGCGGTGACCGTGCTCTGGCATCACGTGGCTCATGAACTGGTGAGCCTGTTCGTAGATGTCGTCGGTGTCGATCAGGATCTCGCCGATGTCGCTGTTGAAGTAGTCGCGGATCGCGCGGATCACCAGGCTCGATTCCTGGTAGATCAGGAAGGCGCCCTTGCCGCCCTTCGCGGCGCCGTCGATGGCGTTCCACAGCTTGAGGAGGTAGTTCAGGTCCCACTGCAGCTCGGCCGCCTCGCGGCCGATGCCGGCGGTGCGCGCGATGATGCTCATGCCATTGGGGTACTCGAGCTGGTCGAGTGCCGCCTTGAGTTCCTGGCGGTCCTCGCCCTCGATGCGGCGGCTCACGCCGCCTCCGCGCGGGTTGTTGGGCATCAGCACCACGTAGCGGCCGGCCAGGCTCACAAAGGTGGTCAGGGCTGCGCCCTTGTTGCCGCGCTCTTCCTTCTCGACCTGGACCAGCAACTCCTGGCCTTCCTTGATCACATCGTTGATGCGGGCCTGTGACGGAGAGACATTGCCCTGGAAGTACTGTTTGGAGATTTCCTTGAACGGCAGGAAGCCGTGCCGGTCTTCGCCGTAATCGACGAAACAGGCTTCGAGCGAGGGCTCGACGCGGGTGACGACCGCCTTGTAGATGTTGCCCTTGCGCTGTTCGCGTCCCTCGATTTCGATTTCGTAGTCGAGCAGTTTCTGCCCGTCCACTATCGCCAGGCGGCGCTCTTCGGCCTGCGTGGCGTTGATCAGCATGCGCTTCATGTTGCGTTTCCTTTTCACTGTCGCTGACAAGGTGGGCGGACAGGCCGCACACCAGGATGCCGCAAGCCAGCGAAAGAACGCGAACGGGAGGAATTGCCGGAGAGCCGTTGACCCGGTGGTGTCCCGACTTCATCGGGTGGTCCGTTGGCAGGGGAGGTACGCACAGTGGCGCACCAGGGCCCTGCGGCCGGGTCAGGGCGTAGGCGCGTGGATGTGGGTGAGCAGGCGGGGCTTGATGGATGTCGTCGACATGGATCTTGCCGGTTCGGTCACTGTCTTCACTTTGTCCTCGGTCAGCCGCTCTTGCCCGCGCATGGCGTTGCAACAAAGGCTGACCGATTGGGGTATTCCGTAATCTGGTTCGCTACTCTTTGGCCGGCTTTCCTGTGGCATCCGTCCGGATCGCTGGCCGTCAAGAAGGCGTCTGGGACGCCGCGCACAGGACGGTTCGAACCGGGTGCCGCAGGTGGCACGGATTGCCAATCACATCCGGTTACAGGGTCGCTGTTCCGGGTCGCTGAACGTGACTGCCTTAAACTCAGGAAAATCAATCACTTACAACGCGCGACTGGCGTGACGCATTATAGGGGGCTGCCCCGGATGGTGGCGCGGGTCTGATGGTGTTTTTCCCTTGAATTCTCCTGTTTCCGACGGCCTCGGGGCTGTGCGTCATCTGCTTGTGGACGAAGATTCGGCCGGGCAGCGGCTGGACAATTTCCTGTTTCGCGAGCTCAAGGGCGTACCGAAGACCCACATTTACCGAATCATCCGGTCGGGAGAGGTGCGCCGCAACAAGGGCAGGATTTCAGCGGACGACAGGGTGCAGGCCGGGGATGTGCTGCGCATTCCTCCTATCCGGCTTTCAGAGCGCGCGGCGGAGAAAGCGGTGCTTTCGGTTCCGGGGCGTGATTTCCCGGTGATCCATGAAGACGATGCCTTTCTGGCGCTGGACAAACCGGCGGGTGTGGCGGTGCACGGCGGCAGCGGGGTCAGTTTCGGGGTCATTGAACAGTTGCGCAGGGCCCGCCCGGATGCCCGGTTCCTCGAATTGGTTCATCGGCTGGACCGTGAAACCAGTGGTCTTTTGCTGATTGCCAAGAAGAAGAGCGCCCTCAAGTCCTTGCAGGATCAATTCCGGGAGCGGGAAACCGGCAAGACCTATTTGGCGCTGGTCCGCGGGCGTTGGCCATCCCGGCTGAAGGTGCTGGACCAGCCGCTGCACAAATACCTGCTGCCCGACGGAGAGCGGCGCGTGCGGGTGGTCGATGCCGATCATCCCGATGCCATGCGTGCCGTCACGCTGGTGGCGGTAAGAACATATCTGCCCGCGCCGGCGAGTCTGGAGGTGGCATGTCCGCAGGGCATGAGTTTGCTGGAGGTGACGATCAAGACCGGTCGGACACACCAGATTCGTGTGCATCTCTCTCATGCCGGCCACCCGATCGTGGGTGACGACAAGTACGGAGATTTTGAGCTCAATCGGCTAATGGCCAAGGCGGGCTTGCGACGAATGTTTCTTCATGCCTGGCGATTGCGCCTGACCCATCCTATTTCTGGGCAGCCGATGGAGTTACATTCTGAATTGCCCGTCGAGCTGCGCTCTTGGTCCGGCGCTTGAAAATTCAATTAGAATTCCCGCGGGCATCGTTGGGATGTCTATTTCGCTGAAGTTCACCAAAATCAAAGGATACACAATGGCAACCTATTCTGAGCTGATGGCGCAGGCGCAGGAACTGATGAATCAGGCCGAGCAGGCGCGCAAGAACGAACTGGCCGCCACCATCGCCGACATCAAGGCGAAGATGAAAGAATACGGCATCACGGTGGCTGATTTGGGTGGTGCAACGGCGGGTGTCAAGAAGGCCGCCAAGTCGAAATCCAAGGCGGCGGCCAAGTACCGTGGTCCCAATGGAGAGTTGTGGGCAGGTGGCCCCGGTCGCAAGCCTGAATGGGTGCGCGCCGTGCTCGCAGCTGGCAAGAGCCTTGAGGATTTCCGGATCTGAGGATCAATAACCTCATGGTTCACAGGGCACCTGCGGGTGCCTTTTTGTTGCGCAGCAGCAATAATCTGCTGCACACCCCCTCCGTTCCCATGCGCCCGCGCCACTACGACCTCATTGCCTTCGACTGGGACGGTACCCTGTTCGACTCCACCGCCATCATCGTGCGCTGCATTCAGTCGGCGGTGCGCGATGTGGGCGGTACGGTGCCCAGCGATGTGGCGGCGAGCTACGTCATCGGCATGGGTCTGATGCAGGCCCTGGCCCATGCTGCACCCGATGTGCCTGCAGAGCTCTACCCTCGGCTGGGAGAGCGCTACCGCCATCACTACCTGTCCCACCAGCACGACATCAGCCTGTTCGAAGGCGTGTTGCCCATGCTGTCCTCTCTCAAGGAGCGCCACCACTGGCTGGTGGTGGCGACGGGCAAAAGTCGCCGTGGGCTGGATGAGGCGCTGGATGCCGTGGAACTCCGCGGTGTGTTTGACGGCTCGCGCACGGCCGACGAAACGGCGGGCAAGCCGAGCCCGTTGATGCTGGAACAGCTGATGCGAGAGTTCGGTGTGGAGCCGGCCCGAACCCTGATGGTCGGAGACACCACCCATGATCTGCAGATGGCGGTTAATGCCGGTTGCGACAGCGTTGGGGTGAGCTACGGCGCCCACGAGCCCGCCGCATTTGCCTCTTTTTCCCCGAGGTTTGTCGCCCACTCGGTGGCTGAACTGAGCGGCTGGCTGCAAATGCATGCCTGAGGACAGGCGATGAACGGTGCCAACGATCTGCATCCGCTGTGCAACAGCCACGATCTGCGGGACGGCGGGTTGGCGGTGCCCTTTGATGTGATGTATGCCGGGCAGACGTGCAGGGCGTTTGCTATCCGCTACCGCGGACTGGCTCATGCCTATCTCAACCGCTGCGCGCACGTGGCAATGGAGATGGATTGGCAACCCAACCGCTTCTTTGACGACACCGGGCAATGGCTGCTGTGCTCGACGCACGGTGCGGCCTACGAGCCGGCGACGGGAGCCTGCAGAGGCGGGCCTTGCCGCGGAGGGTTGGTGGTTGTGCCGCTTCAGGAGCGGCAAGGGGTTGTCTACTGGCAGGCACAATACCCGTTTGCGCCGCTGGCGTTTTGACCTGGACCACGATGAACAACGATCCACTGGACAACCTGACGCCGGCGTCCTCACCCTCGCGTCAAGAGGTGGGCTGGGAGCGGGAAACCCTTGAGAAGCTGGTGTTCGAGACGCTGCGCGAGCAGCGTGCCGCGCGCCGCTGGAAGACGTTTTTCCGGTTGACCTGGCTGGCGATCATCGGCTCGGTTCTCTGGCTGTGGTTCAAGCAGGCGGAAATGTCCGGAGCCGTAAGCGCACCGCACACCGCACTGATCGAGGTCAAGGGAGAAATCGCGTCAGGTGCCGAGGCCAGTGCCGACAACGTGCTCAGTTCGGTGCGGGCAGCGTTCGAGGACGAAGGTGCCCGGGCGGTGGTGCTGCTGATCGACTCCCCCGGAGGCAGCCCGGTGCAGGCCGGCATCATCAACGACGAGATTACACGGCTGAAGTCCCTGCACCAGAAAAAGGTCTATGCGGTGGTGGAGGAGACCTGTGCCTCCGCCGCTTACTACATCGCTGCGGCGGCCGACGAGATCTACGTCGACAAGGCCAGTCTGGTGGGCAGCATTGGCGTGCTGATGGAGGGATTCGGGTTCACTGGTCTGATGGACAAGGTGGGCGTGGAGCGCCGTCTGATGGTGGCGGGCCAGAACAAGGCCATGCTCGATCCTTTCAGTCCGCAGGACGATGCACAGCGGGCGTATATCCAGTCCATGCTGGGCGAAATCCACGCGCAGTTCATCGAGGTGGTCAAGAAGGGTCGGGGTGCGCGCCTCAAGGAGACACCAGACACGTTCACCGGACTCGTCTGGAGCGGCCAGCAGGCGGTGCAGCAGGGGTTGGCCGATGGTCTGGGCAGCTTGGACTATGTGGCGCGCGAGGTGGTCAAGGCCGAGGACATCGTGGACTACACACAGCGCGAAAACGTGGGGCTGAGACTGGCCCGCGAGCTGGGCGTGCACATGGGCGAAGGTATTTTCAAGGCCGCGCGTGGCGTTGGCATTGAAGTGCGGTGATTTTTGAAAACCAGAGAGGAAAAGACGATGCGTATTCAAAAAGCGGTGTTTCCGGTGGGCGGGCTTGGAACCCGTTTTCTGCCAGCCACCAAGGCCATTCCTAAAGAGATGCTTCCGGTGGTGGACAAGCCACTGATCCAGTACGCGGTCGAGGAGGCGTATGCGGCCGGGATTAGGGAGATGATCTTCATCACGGGGCGCCACAAGCGCGCCATCGGTGATCATTTCGATGCGGCCTTTGAACTGGAGTATGAGCTGGAGCGGGGCAACAAGACCGAGTTGCTCAAGCTGGTGCATGACATCAAGCCGGAGGACATGGACTGTGTCTTCATCCGCCAGCCACGTCCCTTGGGTCTCGGGCATGCCGTGCTGTGCGCGGAGCGGGTGGTGGGCAATGAGCCGTTTGCAGTGCTGCTGGCCGACGACCTGATGCTCGGTACACGTCAGAACGCGGGCGGGCCGACGGTGCTGCAGCAGATGGTGGAGGCCTACAGGACACATCCGGGAACCGTGCTGGCGGTGCAGGACGTGCCCAAGGAAGACACCGGGCGATATGGTGTGGTGGATGTGCATGGCGCTCATGCCGAAGTCGCCGAGGTGTTCGCCATGGTCGAGAAACCGAAGCCGGCCGTGGCCCCCTCGACGCTGGCGGTGGCGGGGCGCTACATCCTCACGCCGGGCGTGTTCGAGAGCATCCGTCGCCAGCCCCGTGGTGCCGGAGGCGAGATCCAGCTGACCGACGGCATTGCAGCTCTGATCGGGACCGAAAAGGTCTACGCCTTCCGCTACGACGGCAAGCGCTACGACTGTGGCAGCAAGGAGGGGTTCCTGCAGGCCACCATCGATCTGGCTCTGGCGAATCCGGACCTGAGTGCGGCGGTGCGGGCCCACATGCAGGCGGCCCTGGCCGCCTGACCGGAGGGCGCTTCAGCGCCCCAGCAGGAAAACCGCCGGCAGATCCAGTGGCAGTCCGGCGGCCAAGGCGCCTGATTTCCATTCGCTCAGCAGCGCGCTGCGGGTGCATTGGAGCGGCAAGCCCAGGCCGCAGGCCACCGCCAGCCGGGTATGCGGGTGCAGCGTGTGCAGCAGGGCTTGCAGGAGCGCGGCGTTCCGGTAGGGTGTTTCGATCAGGATCTGGGTCTGCCCGGCCTTGAGCGCGGTCGACTCCAGCTCGCGCAGGCGCCGGCCGCGTTCGGCCGGGTCTTGCGGTACATAACCGACGAAGGCAAACGACTGACCGTTCAACCCGCTGGCCGCCAGCGCCAGCATCAGTGAAATTGGGCCCGTGAGCGGGCGGACTTCAATGCCCAAGGCATGTGCTGCACGCACTACCGAACCGCCGGGGTCGGCGATCGCAGGCATTCCGGCTTCACTCACCATGCCCATGTCGTGTCCCTGGAGCGCAGGATCGAGCAGCGCCCGGGCCTGTGCGTCGGCGGCACCAGTGGGTGTGTGGTCTCCTTTTTTGTGGACTTGGCGGGGCAGTTCGGTGATGTGAATGCTTTGCAGCGGGACCGCGAGCCCTCGGTCACCGTCCACCCGCTTGAGGAAGGCTCGGGCGCTTTTGGCGTTCTCGGCAATCCAGTGTCTCAGGCGGGCCGCGACCAGGACGGTTTCGTTGGGCAGCAGCAGCGCCAGTGCCGCGGGATCCTGCGGAGTGCATCCGAAGTCCAGCGGTGTTGGCACGAGAAACAGCGTGCCTTTGAGGGGGGCTGCGGGCTTCACAGGATCGGCACGCCCGCGGCGCGCAGCATGTGGCAGGTGCGGATCAGCGGAAGACCGACCAGGGCGCTGGGGTCGTCGTTGTCGATCCGGGACAGCAGGGCAATGCCCAGTCCTTCACTCTTGGCGCTGCCTGCGCAATCGTACGGCTCTTCTGCGCGGAGATAGCGCTCGATTTCGTGGTCATCAAGGTCGCGGAACACCACCTTGACGGCCGCCAGATCCAGTTGTTCAAAGCCCGTGGCCGCGCAGACCACGGCGACTGCGGTCTGAAAGACCACGGTCTGTCCTCGCATGCGCCTCAGCTGGGCCACTGCACGTTCATGGGTGCCCGGTTTGCCCAGCGGTTGTCCTTCAAGGTCGGCCACCTGATCGCTGCCGATCACCACCGCCTCCGGAAAGCGGTGGGCGACCTCTCGCGCCTTGGCCAGAGCGAGTCGCCGTGCCAGGGTGGCGGGCGCTTCGTCGGGCAGGGGGGTTTCGTCCACATCTGGCCGCGCCGTGTCGAACGGCACGCGCAGGCGCGACAGCAACTCCCGCCGATACGGTGAGGTCGAGCCCAGGATGAGCTTGCGTTGGAGTGTGGAGTGGGCGGGCTGGGGAGGTGCGCTCATCGGGCTATTGTCCGCGGCTTTTCAGCGTCATCTTTTACACTGGCCGAATGAAAGCGTCTTCCCACAAGTCCTGGAATCCCCGTCGATTCGACGCCCGAGCCTTTGCCGAAGCGGAGGGGGTGTTGGATGGTGAGGAACCGCTGGCGTCCTTTGACCGTCTGGCCGCCGAGATTCATGCCGACGGTGCGGTCGGTTCGGCGGTTCGGTGGGATGCGCAGGGCCAGACGCGCCCCGATGCCGCCGGCCGGTCGGCCGTCTGGATGCGCCTGCGCGCAGCGCTCGATCTGCCGGTCGGCTGCCAGCGGTGCCTGGCTCCGGTGGTTGTTCGGCTGGAGGTGGACCGCTGGTTCAGGTTCGTCGCCGACGAGTCTGTGGCCGAGGCCGAGGACGACCAGAGCGAAGAGGATGTTCTGGCCCTGGAGCCCAAGCCGGACTTGCTGGCGCTGATCGAAGACGAATTGCTGATGGCGATGCCCTTGGTGCCGATGCACGAGGTGTGTCCGCAGCCCTTGTCGGTGTCTGGCGGGGAGTTGCCCGACGAAGAGGCCGCGGGGGAGGCCCGCCCCAATCCGTTTGCAACCCTGGCCCGGCTCAAAAAGTGATCGCCGGCGGCGAGTTTTGCCGCAGGATCCTGTTCAGGCTATAATCCTTGGCTTTGCGCTGCCGCCCGGAACAGAGGGCAGGATTGCTGATTGGCGCAACCCACCGACACCCAACCGATTCCAGGAGCCCATCATGGCCGTCCAGCAAAACAAAAAATCCCCCTCCAAGCGCGGTATGCACCGCTCGCACAATGCCCTGACCGTGCCGGGCATCGCTGTGGAGCCCACCACGGGCGAAACCCATCTGCGCCATCACATCAGCCCCAACGGCTTCTACCGTGGTCGCCAGGTGCTGAAGAACAAGTCCGAGGCCTGATTCCGGGCGGCGCCATCCTGCCGCGTCTGAGCGCCGGATGCTGTGACTGTCTTCTGCAAACAGGTCCGATACGGGCCCGCATGAGCACCATGCGGGCTTTTTTCTTGTTGGTGGTGCTGGGATGCAGCACCCGCATCGGGGCATTGACATGATTACCGTTGCCGTGGATTGCATGGGGGGGGACGTCGGCCCGGCGGCCACCCTGCCGGCCTGCGCGGCCTTTCTCGCCAGTCACCCGCAAGCCCAGCTGCTGTTGGTCGGGCAGTCGGAGACGTTCAAGTCCTGGCCCCAACTGCTCAACAACGTGCGCTGCCAAGTGGTGCATGCCTCCGAGGTGGTCACGATGGACGACCCGGTCGAGGTGGCCATGCGCCGGAAGAAAGACTCTTCCATGAGGGTGGCAATCCAGCAGGTGAAAGATGGGGCCGCGCAGGCGGCGGTGTCGGCTGGAAACACTGGGGCCCTGATGGCCATTTCCCGGTATCTGCTCAAGACAATGGAGGGCATTGACCGTCCCGCTATTGCCAGCCAGATGCCCAATGCCAGGGGAGGGGCGACCACCGTGCTGGACCTTGGGGCCAACGTGGATTGCACCGCCGAGCATCTGCTCCAGTTTGCGGTCATGGGATCTGCTCTCGTGGTTGCGATTTCGGGCAAGGAAGAACCGACGGTCGGGTTGCTCAATGTCGGCGAGGAAGTGATCAAGGGCAGCGAGGTCATCAAGCAGGCCGGTGTTCTGTTGCGAAACGCAGCCAACACCGGTGATCTGAATTTCTTCGGCAACGTCGAAGGCAACGACATCTTCAAGGGCACGACGGACATCGTGGTTTGCGACGGTTTTGTAGGCAATGTGGCGCTCAAGGCCAGTGAAGGGTTGGCCACCATGATTGGCGGCTTCATCAAGGCCGAGTTCTCGCGCAGCATGTTCACGAAACTTGGGGCGTTGTTTGCTTATCCGGTGATATCTGCCTTCAAAAACAGAATGGACTACCGCCGGTACAACGGTGCCGCCCTGCTGGGGCTGCGGGGACTGGTGTTCAAGAGTCATGGCTCGGCCGACGCTTTTGCTTTTGAACAGGCTTTGGCCCGGGCTTATGATGCGGCCCACAATCAGTTGCTCGAGAAGGTCCGGGAGCGCATCGCACACGCAGCGCCGCTCATCAGTCCAGAAGCGATCCCCAGTGATCTCAAGAGCATTCCGACGATCTGAGTCCTTCCCCCCGCCTCGCATGACACGTTTTGCCCGCATCACCGGCACTGGCAGTTGCCTGCCGCCTCAGCGCCTGACCAACGCCGACATGGTGAGTCGTTTGAAGGAGCGGGGTGTTGAAACCAGCGACGAGTGGATCGTGGAGCGCACCGGGATCCGGGCCCGGCATTTCGTGGGCGACGGAGTCTTCTCCAGTGATCTGGCCGCGGAGGCTTGTCGCCAGGCGATGGCTTCGGCGCAGGTGGAGCCAGGCGACATCGACCTGATCATCGTGGCCACGTCGACGCCCGACATGGTGTTCCCCTCCACCGCCGCAATCCTCCAGCACAAACTGGGCATTGCCGGTTGCCCGGTATTCGATGTGCAGGCCGTGTGCAGCGGTTTTATCTACGCACTCACCGTAGCCGATGCCATGATCCGCACGGGCTCTGCCAGCAGGGCGCTGGTGGTGGGCTCAGAAGTGTTTTCGCGCCTGCTCGATTTCAACGACCGCACCACCTGTGTGCTGTTCGGAGACGGTGCGGGCGCCGTGGTGGTCGAGGCGAGCGACACGCCCGGTATCCTGTCCACCGACATCCATGCCGACGGCAAGCATGTGGGCATCCTGTGCGTACCAGGGCATGTCAACGGTGGTCAGATCCTGGGGGACCCCCTGCTGAAGATGGATGGTCAGGCGGTGTTCAAGCTGGCGGTGGGCGTGCTTGAGGAAACCGCGCGCGCCTCGCTCGCCAAGGCCGGCCGCACCGAGGCCGACATCGACTGGCTGATCCCCCATCAAGCCAACATCCGCATCATGGCTGGTACAGCACGCAAGCTGAAATTGTCGATGGACAAGGTGGTGGTCACCGTTGACCAGCACGGCAACACCTCTGCGGCCTCCATCCCGCTGGCTCTGGACCACGCGGTCCGCCTTGGCCAGGTCAAGAAAGGCGACACCCTGCTGCTGGAAGGCGTGGGCGGAGGATTCACCTGGGGCTCGGTGCTGCTCGAATTCTGAGTGCGCCGGTCACCGCCGTTTTTTCTCCAGTTTCCGATCGATTCATTGCTGAGACGTTCATGACCGAATTTGCATTCGTCTTTCCTGGCCAAGGCTCTCAGGCTGTTGGCATGCTTGACGCCTGGGGCGACCACCCCGAAGTGGCGCAGACCCTTCGGGAGGCTTCCGATGCCTTGGGCGAAGACGTGGGTCTTCTGATCAAGGAAGGCACCAAAGAGGCTCTGGCGCTCACCACCAATACCCAGCCGGCAATGCTGGTGGCGGGTGTCGCTGCCTGGCGTGTCTGGCGCGCCGAAGGCGGGGCGATGCCCTCCGTGGTGGCCGGGCATTCACTGGGCGAGTACAGCGCCTTGGTGGCCTCCGGCGTGCTGACGCTGACGCAAGCCGCTCCGCTGGTGCGTTTTCGTGCTGCCGCCATGCAGGAAGCCGTGCCGGTGGGCACCGGCGCCATGGCCGCCATCCTGGGCATGGATGCGGACAAGGTGATCGCTGGTTGTGCGGAGGCTCAGGCCTTTTTCCCTGTGGCCAGCGGTGAGGTTGTGGAGGCGGTCAACTTCAATGATCCAGCGCAGACCGTGATTGCTGGAAGCAAGGCTGCGGTGGAGAAGGCCTGTGAAGTGCTCAAGGCCAACGGCGCCAAGCGAGCCCTGCCACTGCCGGTGTCGGCGCCTTTCCATTCCAGCCTGATGAAGCCCGCAGCCGACAAGCTTCGCGAGAAGCTCGCGGCCACGTCGCTCGCGACACCCCAGATTCCGGTGCTCAACAACATTGACGTGTCGGTGGAGTCTGATGCGGACCGCATCCGCGATGCACTGTTCCGCCAGGCCT
The DNA here is from genome assembly GCF_031020795.1 of Hydrogenophaga pseudoflava. Classification (GTDB taxonomy): domain Bacteria; phylum Pseudomonadota; class Gammaproteobacteria; order Burkholderiales; family Burkholderiaceae_C; genus Hydrogenophaga; species Hydrogenophaga pseudoflava_A. The sequence continues at coordinate 546,587 of NZ_JAVHJP010000001.1, read as the reverse complement.
TCGGTCCGGTGCGATGGGTGGAGTGTGTGCGTGCCATCAAGGCTCGAGGTGTGACGAACCTGGTCGAGTGCGGCCCAGGCAAGGTGCTGGCCGGCATGACCAAGCGAATCGACGCCGAGCTCACCGGTGCAGCGCTCTACGACCCGGCCACGCTGGCCGAAGTGAAGAACCTGCTGGCCTGACGGAGGAAACTGGAATGTCTGAAGTGAAGTTTGCGGGCCAGGTGGCCCTGGTGACCGGTGCATCCCGCGGCATTGGCGCGTCCATCGCTGCCGAGTTGGCGGCGAAAGGATTGATCGTTGTGGGTACCGCCACCTCTGATGAGGGTGCTGCCAAGATTTCGGGTGCCTTGAAGGCGGTCCCTGGTGCAGCCGAGGGCTGCAGGGGAGCGAAACTCGATGTGAACGACGGTGCGGCCGCCGAGGCACTGATCGATGAAATGACCAAGGCCCACGGCGCGTTGCATGTGCTGGTGAACAACGCTGGTATCACGCGCGACATGCTGGCCATGCGCCTCAAGGACGAAGACTGGGATGCGGTGCTGGACACCAATCTCAAAGCGGTCTTCCGCATGAGCCGCGCCGTGATCCGTCCGATGATGAAACAGCGCTATGGCCGCATCATCAGCATCACCAGTGTGGTCGGCGCCTCTGGCAACCCTGGCCAGGCAAACTATGCTGCTGCGAAAGCGGGTGTTGCTGGCATGACCCGGGCACTGGCGCGCGAACTGGGCAGCCGCAACATCACGGTCAACTGCGTGGCACCCGGCTTCATCGAAACCGACATGACGGCCTCCTTGCCGGAAGAGCAGCAGAAAGCCCTGCTGGGCCAGATCCCTTTGGGACACCTCGGCAAGCCTGCCGACATTGCGCATGCCGTGGCCTACCTGGCCAGTCCCCATGCCGCCTATGTGACGGGGCAGGAGCTGCACGTCAACGGTGGCATGTTCATGGCCTGATCCTCTCTCACCGCCGCGGAGCCGTCCGGCGGGCCACCTAGGGGCAGCTCCCTAGCCCGGCTAAAATGGCGGTTTGTCATCCAACCACCCTCAGAGGGACTTATGAGCGATATCGAAGCACGTGTGAAGAAAATCATTGCCGAGCAACTCGGCGTGGAAGAAGGGCAAGTGACCCCTGAGAAGGCTTTCGTGGCCGACCTGGGCGCCGACTCCCTGGACACGGTGGAGCTGGTGATGGCCCTGGAAGACGAATTCGGTATCGAGATTCCCGACGAAGACGCCGAGAAGATCACCACGGTGAAGAACGCCATCGACTACGCGATGTCGCACCAGAAAGCCTGATGCACCCATGAGCCGTCGTCGCGTTGTCGTGACCGGCCTGGGTTGCGTTTCGCCCGTGGGCAACACGGTGCCGGAAGCCTGGGCCAACCTTGTCGCCGGACAGTCCGGCATTGACCTGATCACCAAGTTCGATGCCTCGGGCATGTCCTGCAAGATCGCTGGTGAGGTCAAGGGGTTCGATCTGGAGTCCTACATCAGCGCCAAAGAGGCGCGGTCGATGGACACCTTCATCCACTACGGTATCGCCGCAGCCCACCAGGCTGTGGTCGATTCGGGCCTGCCCACGGGCGAGGCGCTGGATGATGAACTGGCCACGCGCATCGGCTGCATTGTCGGGTCCGGTATCGGTGGACTCCCGCTGATCGAGGAGACCCACGCCGAGTACGTCAACCGCGGTGCGCGGCGCATCTCTCCGTTTTTTGTCCCTGCCTCGATCATCAACATGATCTCCGGGCATGTGTCGATGCGCTTCGGCTTCAAGGGGCCGAACCTGGCGGTGGTGACGGCTTGCACCACCGGGCTGCACTGCATCGGTGAAGGCGCACGCAAGATCGAGTACGGAGATGCCGATGTGATCGTGGCCGGTGGCTCCGAGGCCACGGTGTCTCCGCTGGGCGTGGGGGGCTTTGCCGCCATGCGGGCCCTGTCGACCCGCAATGACGATCCCAAAACGGCATCCCGCCCCTGGGACAAGGACCGAGACGGGTTTGTGCTTGGAGAGGGCGCCGGCGTGATGGTGCTTGAAGAGTACGAGCACGCCAAGGCGCGGGGCGCCAAGATCTATGCCGAGGTGGTCGGTTATGGCATGAGCGCCGACGCCGGTCACATGACGGCGCCGAACATGGACGGCCCCCGCAGGGCCATGATCAATGCCTTGCGCAACGCAGGTGTCAATGCCGACCAGGTGGACTACCTGAATGCGCATGGAACCTCCACGCCGCTGGGTGACGTCAACGAGAGCAATGCGATCAAGGCGGCGCTTGGCGACCATTCCCGCAAGGTCGTTGTCAACTCGACCAAGTCCATGACCGGGCATTTGCTGGGTGGTGCCGGCGGCATTGAAAGTGTGTTCACGGTGCTGGCGGTGCATCACCAGAAGAGCCCTCCGACCATCAACATCTTCAACCAAGACCCCGAGTGCGACCTGGACTACTGCGCCAACACCGCGCGGGACATGAAGATTGATGTCGCAGTGAAGAACAACTTCGGCTTCGGCGGCACCAACGGTACCCTGGTGTTCAAGCGCGTCTGACGATCTGGGTTCCCCGGTTCATCAACAGGCTCCCCGAACATGCGCAACGCCCCATCGGTCACGTACCCGGTGGGGCGTTCTGTTTTGTGTGTGCGTCTGATGGATGCGGTTGCCGGGCTGGGCTTGCTTGGTGTGCTTGTTGGGGGCATCCAGGGCTCATGGCGTGTCGCCCTGGTCTGTAGCCTGGTCTGGGGCCTGTGGGTGGTGGTGGCCCTCTGGGCTCGACAGCGGATGGCGCAGGGCACACTGGCCTGGCTGCCCGATCAGGTTCCGGAAGGTCCATCGGGAGAGCCCGGCGTCTGGTCCTGGGCGAGCGGGGCCTATCAGGAAGGCGTGGCACTGAAGCGGGTGGAGCGGATCTACGATCTGCAGCGGGCGATGTTGCTGCGTCTGCACAATCCCGACGGCGCTCGCACCTGGATCTGGGTGGAGCGGGGCACGGAGCCGGGCCGGTGGCTGGACCTCCGGCGCGCTCTCGTGGCCCATGCCTGAACAAGAACGCCGACTCGAACCTTTGGGGTATATTTCCGCGGCCCTCACACCCGCTGCATGACTTCTTCCGACGACCACTCAGCCCCGCCCTCTCCTGACAGCGATGCCATGCTGGTCCAGCGCACACTGGCCGGGGAAATGCGGGCCTATGAGCTTCTGGTCCTCAAGTACCAGCGCCGCGTGGAGCGATTGATCGGGCGCATGGTCCGCGATACCGATCTGGTCCAGGACATCGCCCAGGAGACCTTCATCCGCGCCTACCGGGCGTTGGCCCAGTTCCGGGGTGACGCGCAGTTCTACACCTGGCTCTACCGGATCGCCGTCAACACCGCAAAAAAGCAGCTGCTGGAGCTCAAGCGGGACCCATTGGTATTCCAGTCGCAGCTCAATTCCGGGGATGAAGACGAAACTTCTTCGGCAGAACGCGAACTAAACAGCAGCGTTGCCGACACCGAGACCCCGGAAGCGGTGCTGGCGAGCAAAGAGATTGCCCAGGCGGTGAACGCGGTGATGGATGCATTGCCCGAGGAATTGCGCATGGCCATCACTTTGCGTGAAATTGAAGGGTTGAGTTACGAAGAAATTGCCCTCGCACTGGAGTGTCCGATCGGAACCGTGCGTTCCAGGATCTTCCGTGCCCGCGAGGCCATTTCCTCACGGATCAAGCCCATGCTGGACCGTCAATCCGGCAAGCGCTGGTGAGTTTGATTGTTGATGCCGAAACACCGAATCGGATGACGAACATGAATGCCGTCCCACTCCATGAATCCTCGCCTTCAGGGCAATCGTTCGTCCCTGAGCGCCGCCGTGAGGCGCTGTCCGCACTGCTGGACGGCGAGGGCCACGCGGACGACCTGAGCATTCTGCTTGCCGCGGGCGCCGAAGAGATGGCGGAGTTGCGGGCCGGCGGGCAGGCCTACGACATGATCGGGGACGTCTTGCGTGGGCGCGCGGTGCACGCCTTGGCCGGCGGTGAGGCGTTCGCTGCGACCGTCATGGCCCAGTTGCACGATGAGACTGAGACGCCAGCGCTTCCCCAGCCGGTGGTGTTGCAGACCGTGGTGGATCAGCCCCTGGCGGCCAATGACGCGGTTTTTCGCTGGAAGCTGGTGGCCGGGCTTGCATCGCTGGCCGCTGTGGCGGCGGTGACCTGGTCCGTCGGGATGGGCGGGCGAGACGGCGCGGTGGCCGGACCTCAAATGGCCTCCGCCAGTCCGGCGCCTGGGCCGGTGGCCGCGGTTCAGCCGGTCGTCGTGCAGACCGCACAGGGGCAGGTGTTGCGCGACGCCCGGCTGGAGCAGCTGTTGTCCGAACACCGCCAGTTTGGTGGTATGTCGGCGTTGCAAGCCCCCGCCGGGTTCCTCCGCAACGCGACCTACGATGCAAGCCCCCAGCGCTGAGGCCGACATGGTTGGTGTTGCTTCGTTTCGTGTGTCGCCGGCGCGCAAAGCCTGGATTCGCTGGCCCGCCGTGGGCCTGCTGGCGCTGGGTCTCTGGCAGTCCTCGTTTGCACAGACGGCGTCGGTGGCGACCTCTTCGTCCCGGACCATCACGGAGTGGCTCACGCGCATGCACGAGGCTTCCCGGCAGCGTGCTTACACCGGTACTCTGGTGGTGTCGGCGGGATCGACCATGTCGGCTTCGCGCATCTGGCATGTCTGCGACGGGTCGCAACAGATGGAGCGCGTGGAAACGCTGACCGGTGCGCCCCGCTCGACCATCCGCCACAACAACGACGTGATCACCTTTGCTCCCGATCACAAGGTGGCGTGGGTGGACAAGCGCGAGTCGCTGGGTGTGTTTCCTGAACTGCTGCGCACTCCCAGCAACGCCATCCCCGAGTTCTACAGCGTGAGCGAATCAGGTGTCGACCGGGTGGCGGGTCATCTGGCGGATGTGGTTCAGATTGCCCCGCGCGACGGACTCCGCTTCGGCTACCGCATCTGGTCGGAGAAGAAGACCGGGCTGGTGGTGAAGCTGCAGACCCTCGGAGAACAGGGCTCGGTGCTGGAACAGGTGGCCTTCTCGGAGTTGCAGCTGGACGCGCCCGTCCGGATGGACAAGCTCAAACGGCTGATGGGCGATACACGGGGTTATGAGGTGCACCGCCAGACCTTGCGAAAAACCACCCCGGAGGCGGAGGGCTGGCGGCTGAAGGAGCCCGTGCCCGGCTTCCAGTCCATGAGTTGCCACACCAGAGAGGACGAGTCCGGCGCGCCAGGGGCGACGCCCATGCAGTGGGTGTTCTCGGACGGCCTCGCTTCTGTGTCGCTGTTTGTCGAGCCGTTTGATCCGCAGCGCCACGGGACGGAGAAATCGGTCGTGACGGGTGCGACGCACTCCCTCACGAAGCGTGTGGGCGCCTACTGGCTGACTGCGCTCGGTGAAGTGCCTCTGGCCACACTCAAGCGATTTGCCTTGGCTCTTGAACGCGCCCGTTGAAACGCGGCAAGTTGCCACCATCGTGTGGCGTCAGGTTGATTGTCGTGTCTGCCAAAAACCGTCTCACCGCAAGGATGAACATGAAGAAGACCCTTCTCCGTTCCCGTCGAGCGATGTCGTTGCTGTTGAGTGCCGCCTTGATCGGTGTGGCCGCAGCCGGTGCATCTGCATGGCCTGGGCCCGTGCATGCGCAGCAGGTGCGTGGGCTGCCCGATTTCACGGACCTTGTCGATCAGGTCGGGCCGTCCGTGGTCAACATCCGGACTCTGGAGCGGGCCAACGCCGACGGGGGAAACAGCACCGATGAGCAGATGCTGGAGTTCTTCCGGCGCTTCGGCATCCCGCTTCCTCCGGGTGCCGTGCCCCGGGGGCCACGCCAGGACCGTGGCGGGTCTGGCGAAGAGGTACAGCCCCGTGGAGTGGGCTCGGGGTTCATCCTCAGCGCCGACGGCCTGATCATGACCAACGCGCACGTGGTTGATGGGGCCGACGAGCTGGTGGTCACCCTTCCCGACAAGCGCGAGTTCAAGGCCAAATTGGTGGGGGCCGACAAGCGGACCGACGTGGCCGTGGTGAAGATCGAGGCCAGCGGACTGACGACAGTGCGCATCGGTGATGTGAATCGCCTCAAGGTCGGCGAATGGGTGATGGCGATCGGATCGCCGTTCGGGCTGGAGAACACAGTGACCGCCGGGATCGTGAGCGCGAAGAAGCGCGATACCGGAGATTTCCTGCCGTTCATCCAGACCGATGTCGCCATCAATCCCGGCAACTCGGGCGGCCCCCTGATCAACATGCGCGGCGAGGTGGTGGGCATCAACAGCCAGATTTACTCGCGCTCGGGCGGGTTTCAAGGCATTTCCTTTGCCATTCCCATCGACGAGGCCGTCCGGGTCTCCGATCAGCTGAGATCCACTGGCCGCGTGACGCGCGGCCGCATTGGCGTGCAGATCGGGCAGGTGAGCAAAGAGGTGGCCGAGTCCATCGGCCTTGGGCAGGCACGGGGCGCGCTGGTCAACGCCGTGGAGGCCAACTCGCCCGCCGCCAGGGCCGGACTCGAACCGGGCGACGTGATCCTCAGGTTTGACGGGCGGGACATCGAGCGGTCGGTGGATCTGCCGCGCATCGTGGCCAACACGAAGCCGGGCAACCGCAGCTCGATGACGGTGTTCCGGCGCGGCACTCAGCGTGACATGAGCGTCACGGTGGCAGAGCTGGAGTCCGAGCGCAGTGATCGGCGGGCCGCAGCCCCGGAAGTCAAGCCGCCTCTCTCCAGCAATCTTCCTTCTCTGGGGCTCACCGTGGGAGACATTGGTGCTGCGGAGAAGAAGGAGTTGAACATCAAGGCGGGGGTGCGCGTCGAATCGGCAGAAGGTGCAGCGGCGCGGGCAGGCCTCAAGGAAGGAGATGTCATCGTGGCCGTTGCGAACACCGAGGTGGGCAGCGTGAAGGAGTTGGATGCCGTGATGGCCAAGCTCGACAAATCCAAGCCGGTGAACGTCCTGTTCCGGCGCGGGGAATGGGCCCAGTACGCGGTGATCCGTCCCCAGCGCTGAGCACTCCGGAAGCTAGAAATCTTCTGAGATGCCCCGGATAAACCCTTGATCCCACTTGGGTTTAAGGGCTTGTCCGGGAAGTTGGTTGTTTCGCCACAGGGCATCCGTCATCTTTCATCAGGTGCCGAGGGCGCCACAAGTTTGTGAACACTCACAACCTTGGGGGGCAAGTTGACCGATTTCGATAAAATCAGGGCTTTCGAACCCCGATTGCGGTGTCGAACATTGTTCAGGGTTCACCATGTGGGAACGCCATGGAGTTGGTCCCGCTTGCTCCACAGGTGACGCACAGCTTGTCCATTTTTGCTGTGGATTACCTGTGAATAATTTTCCCGTTGCTGCGTTGCAACAGGCGGTGGAGGGTGGTTTCGGGCTGTGCAGCCGGGGCTTTTTGCCTACAATGAAATCCCAACTATCGCAGTTGCCATTGATTGTTGGTTACGGGCGCGTCACCAGTTGACGCGCCCTTTTTTATGGCCTGCACGAGAGTGACAAGGCCTGGTTTCCTGGCTGGTTTTCCGATGCACCACATCCGCAATTTCTCCATCATCGCGCACATCGACCATGGCAAGTCCACGCTGGCCGATCGCATCATCTCCCGCTGCGGTGGCCTGTCTGATCGCGAGATGAGCGAGCAGGTGCTCGACTCCATGGACCTGGAGAAAGAGCGCGGCATCACCATCAAGGCGCAGACCGCCGCCTTGCAGTACAAGGCGCGCGATGGTCAGGTCTACAACCTCAATCTGATCGACACCCCCGGGCACGTGGACTTCTCCTATGAGGTCTCGCGCTCACTGTCGGCGTGCGAGGGTGCGCTGCTGGTGGTGGATGCGAGCCAGGGCGTGGAAGCGCAGACCGTGGCCAACTGCTACACGGCACTGGATCTGGGCGTGGAGGTTCTGCCGGTCCTGAACAAGATGGACCTGCCGCAGGCCGACCCGGACAACGCCAAGCAGGAGATTGAGGACGTCATCGGCATCGACGCGACCGACGCCGTGCCCTGTTCCGCCAAGACCGGCATGGGTGTGGAAGACATCCTGGAGATGGTGGTGGCCAAGGTACCGGCGCCGCGCGGCAATCCCGATGCGCCTCTGCGCGCAATGATCATCGACAGCTGGTTCGACAACTACGTTGGCGTGGTGATGCTGGTGCGTGTGGTCGACGGCCGCCTGACCAAGGGCGACAAGATCAAGCTGATGGCCACCGAGTCGCTCTACAACGCGGAGAAGCTTGGCGTGTTCACGCCTCACAACGAGCCGCGCGATTCGCTGGAGGCAGGCGAGGTGGGCTACATCATCGCCGGCATCAAGGAGCTCAAGGCCGCCAAGGTGGGCGACACCGTCACCGCCATCAAGACCAGCAGCGGCGCCAACCTGGCTTTTGCCACCGAAGCGCTCCCTGGCTTCAAGGAAGTGCAGCCGCAGGTGTTTGCCGGTCTGTACCCGTCCGAGGCCAGCGAGTACGACCAGCTGCGCGATGCGCTGGAGAAACTGCAGCTCAACGACGCGGCGCTCCGCTACGAGCCCGAGGTGTCTCAGGCGCTGGGCTTCGGCTTCCGCTGTGGCTTCCTGGGCCTGCTCCACATGGAAATCGTGCAGGAGCGTCTGGAGCGCGAGTTCGACCAGGACCTGATCACCACCGCCCCGAGCGTGGTCTACCAGGTGGTCAAGGGCGACGGCGAGGTGATCATGGTGGAGAACCCGTCCAAGATGCCCGACGTTGGCCGCATCGAGGAGATCCGCGAACCCATCGTCACGGTGCACCTGTACATGCCACAGGAATACGTAGGGCCGGTGATGACCCTGGCCAACCAGAAACGCGGCGTGCAGATCAACATGGCTTACCACGGCAAGCAGGTCATGCTGACGTACGAACTGCCCTTGGGCGAGATCGTGCTGGACTTCTTCGACAAGCTCAAGTCGGTCAGCCGCGGCTACGCGTCGATGGACTACGAGTTCAAGGAGTACCGCGCGTCCGATGTGGTGAAGGTGGACATGCTGCTCAACGGTGAGAAGGTGGACGCGCTGTCCATCATCGTGCACCGCACCCAGGCGCAGTACCGTGGCCGTGCCGTGGCCGCCAAGATGCGCGAAATCATCAGCCGACAGCAGTTCGACGTGGCCATCCAGGCGGCCATCGGAGGCAATGTGATCGCGCGCGAGACCATCAAGGCGCTGCGCAAGAACGTGCTGGCAAAATGTTACGGTGGTGACATCACCCGCAAGCGCAAGCTTCTAGAGAAGCAGAAAGCAGGCAAGAAACGCATGAAACAGATCGGCTCGGTCGAAGTGCCCCAGGAGGCTTTCCTCGCCATCCTGCAGGTGGAGGAGTGATGCAGCAGACCATGAGCGTGATCACCGCAGTGATCTTGGCGGCGTTCGGCGCCTACGCGGCGGCGTTTTTCTTCGGTGCGGTCGAAGGCAATTTCGCACTGCTGCTTCTGCTGGCGACGGCGGTCACGGGTGTGTACTGGCTGGCCGAGAAGTTCTATTTCTTTCCCCGCCGCAGGCAGGATGCCGAGCGTCTGGTATCGGCACGCAACGAGCGCGCAGCGGAGCTGGCGCGCCAGGGATTTGCACAAACGTCGGACGAAGAACTTTCGATGGCGCGCCACAGGCTGCTGGCGCAACCTTGGTGGCTGGACTGGACGGCCGGTCTTTTTCCGGTGATCCTGGCGGTGTTCGTTCTGCGCAGCTTCCTGTTCGAGCCGTTCAAGATCCCGTCGGGTTCGATGATTCCGACACTCCAGGTCGGTGACCTGATTCTGGTGAACAAATTTCACTACGGCGTGCGCCTGCCGGTCATCAACACGAAGGTGATCGCCAACAACGAACCGCAGCGTGGTGACGTCATGGTGTTTCGCTACCCACCCCAGCCCAGCCTCGACTACATCAAGCGGGTGGTTGGCGTGCCCGGCGACGAGGTGGCCTACCTGAACAAGCGTCTCACGGTCAACGGCCAGCCGGTGCCACGCATCAATCAGCCCGACTACTTTGATGGCGAACAGATGCGGTACACCAAACAGTTCGGGGAAGAACTGGGTGGTCGGCGCTACAACACCCTCAACGACGACATGCGGCCTCCGTTCGTGTCGCCGATCACGGATTTTGAGTTCCGTGAAAATTGTCGCTACCCGGCCGAGGGCGTCGTGTGCAAAGTACCCCCTGGGCACTATTTCATGATGGGTGACAATCGCGACAACTCGCTGGATTCGCGTTTCTGGGGATTTGTTCCGGAGTCCAACATCGTGGGCAAGGCCTTCTTCGTCTGGATGAATTTCGGCGATTTCGGGCGCATCGGTTCGTTCGAGTGAAACACGCAACTACTGGAGGTGGGGTGATGAAGCAGAGACAGCGCGGCCTGACGTTTATCGGTCTGTTGTTCGTGGGCATCTTGCTGGCCTTCGCGGGCGTGGTGTTCGCGCAGGTGGTGCCCACCTACATCGAATACCTGGCGGTGCAGAAAGCGGTGAAGAAGGCTGCTGGCGGGTCGACCGTCGCCGAGGTGCGCACCTTATTCGACAAGGCCGCCCAGATCGATGACATCACCACCATTTCCGGCAAGGACCTGGAGATCGGCAAGCAGGGCGACAAGGTGGTGGTGTCGTTCGATTACGTGCGGGAAATTCCCTTGGCCGGTCCTGCCTTCCTGGTAATGAAGTACAGCGGGTCTTCTCAATGAGGTCCGATGTCGGTGCGACCGGGAGCACCTGCCTTTGAGCCAGGAATTGACGGCGCTGCAAAAGCGCCTGGGACATGTTTTCTCCAATCCGCGCCTGTTAGAGCGCGCATTGACGCACCGGAGTTTTTCGGCGGACCACAACGAGCGGCTGGAGTTTCTGGGCGACTCGGTGCTGAGTCTGGCGGTGTCGGGGCTGCTATTCGAGAAGCTCAGCCAGTTGCCCGAAGGCGATCTGTCGCGTGTGCGGGCCAATCTGGTCAAGCAGGACACGCTGCACCAGATTGCGACACGTCTGGGCCTTTCATCCTGCTTGCGGCTGGGTGATGGCGAGAAGCGGTCGGGAGGGCACAAGCGACCCTCCATCCTGGCGGACGCACTAGAGGCCTTGATCGGAGCGGTGTACCTGGACGCAGGTTTCGAGACGGCGTCGCAGCTGGTCCGCCGCCTGTACGGCAACATTGAGCTCAGTGCCCAGATGGGGGCCATGGGCAAAGACCCCAAAACCGATTTGCAGGAATGGTTGCAGGCGCGCAAGATGCAGCTGCCGCAGTACCGTGTGGTGGCCACGCTGGGCGAGGCGCACCGCCAGACCTTTGACGTCGAGTGCACGGTGATGGAGGCCGGCCGCAGCGAACGCGGCATCGGTGCGTCCCGCCGGGCCGGGGAGCAGGCGGCTGCGGCAGCGATGCTGGCTTTTCTTCGGGACGAGGGGCCCACACACACCCAGGCGGGCGGCTGACGAGCTCGGCGCATCGCCGGTTCTTCTCCGGATGCTTTCATGACCAAACCTTCCCGTCCTTCTTCAGGCACCCACCAGGCTCCTGTTCCCACCGATGCATCGCTCGAGGCCATGCTGGCCAAGGCCCTGCGCAAGCCGTCCGCAGATACCGGAGCGGACCTTGCGCAGACTCCCGAGACAGTGGACCCGGAACAGCAGCGCTGTGGCTACGTGGCCATCGTCGGCAAGCCCAACGTGGGCAAGTCCACGCTGCTCAACGCGCTGGTCGGGCAGAAGATCAGCATCACCTCGCGCAAGGCACAAACCACGCGCCATCGCATCACGGGCTACCGCACGGTGGGCCCGAACCAGTTCGTTTTCGTGGACACGCCAGGTTTCCAGACACGGCACGGGAATGCGCTGAACCGCTCGCTCAACAAAACGGTGCTGGGTGCGGTGACCGATGTCGACCTGATTCTTTTCGTCGTGGAAGCCGGGCATTTCCACCCGGCCGACGCCAAGGTGATGGAACTGCTGCCGTCGGACGTGCCCGTGGTGCTGCTGGCCAACAAATTCGATCTGGTGCACCGTCGCGGCGAGTTGGCGCCTTGGCTGAAGTCGATGCAGGAGAAACACCCGTTTGCCGAGTTCGTGCCGATGTCGGCCAAGAATGCCCGGGACGTCGAGCGCCTGTTCGCGATTTGCGCCAGGTACCTGCCGCAGCAGGCCTGGATGCACGACCCCGAGGAGCTGACCGACCGCAGCGAGCGCTTCATGGCCGCCGAGATGGTGCGCGAGAAGCTGTTCCGCCTGACTGGTGACGAACTGCCCTACACCTCGACGGTGGTGATCGACAAGTTCGAGGAAGAGGGTGGACTCAAACGCATCGCGGCCACCATCGTGGTCGAGCGCGAGGGCCACAAGGGCATGGTGATCGGCGAGAAGGGCGAGAAGCTCAAGCGCATCGGCACCGAGGCCCGTCAGGAGCTGGAGAAGATCTGGGACTGCAAGGTGTTCCTGGAACTGTGGGTGAAAGTGCGCTCGGGCTGGGCCGACGACGATGCGCGTGTGCGCTCCTTCGGCTACGAGTGATCTCGCATGGCCACGCGCCGGACCTCTGAAGAACCCGCTTTCGTCCTGCACCGCTACGACTGGAGCGAGTCCAGTCTCATCCTCGAAGTCTTCACCCGCCGCCATGGCCGCATGGCCCTGGTGGCCAAAGGCGTCAAGAAGCCGACATCGCAGTTCCGCCCCGTGCTGCTGCCGCTGCAGCCGCTGCTGCTGAGCTGGGGCGGCGACGCCGAAGTGCGCACGCTCAAGGCGGCGCAATGGCAGGGCGGGCACGTCATGCCCACAGGCGATGCGCTGATGTCCGGGAGCTACCTCAACGAGCTGCTGATGCGGCTGCTCGCGCGCGACGACCCCCACCCGGGGCTGTTCGACCATTACGCGCTGGCGGTCCAGTTGCTGGCCGAAAAGTCCGACGCCCGGCAACTGATCCTGCGCGCTTTCGAGCTGCTGCTGTTGCGCGACACCGGATTGCTGCCCGATCTGTCCTGCGAGGGCAGTACGCTGGCCCCGTTGCAGGATGGGGTGTCGTATGTGCTGGGTGCCGAGTCCGGGCTGCGCGTGGCGCACGAGGACGATGCGCATGCGCTGACGTCCGGCCAGTGGCGGCTGCTGCAGGCCGCACTGGACGACCACGATCCGCTGATCGCCGGCCTGCGCGCCTGCGCCGGCTGCCAGCAGAGTCTGCAGCCCCAGTTGCGGGCCCTGCTGCACTACCATAGCGGCGTCCGGGTGTTCCGGACCCGCCAGCTGATGCTGGACGTCCAATCCCTGGTACGGCCCAAAGTGGCGGCCGAACCGGGCGCTCCTTCCGGTTCCACGCTGTCCTGACCATGGCCCACGCTGCTTCCCACCCGACCGCGCTGTCGGTCAATCTCAACAAGGTCGCGCTGGTGCGCAACACGCGCCACCTGGGCATTCCGTCCGTGACCCGCGCCGCGACGCTGTGCCTACAGTCCGGCGCGCGGGGCATCACGGTGCACCCGCGGCCGGACGAGCGCCACATCCGCCGGCACGACGTCTTTGAGCTGGCCGAGCTGATGCAGGCCTGGCCCGACCGGGAATACAACATCGAGGGCAACCCGTTCCACAACCTCATGGACGTTGCGCGTGAAGTCAAGGCGCGTGCTCTGCCGCTGCACCAGCTGACTTTCGTGCCCGACAGCGAAGGCCAGTTCACCAGCGACCATGGCTGGAGCTTTCCGCAGGACGCCGACCGGCTGCGGCCCGTGATTGCGCAGGCACAGGCCCTGGGTGCCCGTGTGAGTCTCTTCATGGACCCGGAGCCGGCGCAGATGGCGGCGGCCAGGGCCGTGGGGGCCGACCGGGTGGAGCTCTACACCGAGCCCTACGCTGCCGCCTGGCACACGCCCGACCGCGCACATCAGCTGGAGTGCTACCGGGCCGCCGCGCAGGCGGCGCTGGAGGCGGGGCTGGGTGTGAACGCGGGCCACGACCTCAACCGCGAAAACCTCACCGCGTTTCTGCGCACCGTGCCCGGCGTGAGCGAGGTGTCCATCGGCCACGCCCTGATCGCCGATGCGCTGGAGCTGGGTTACGCCGCCACCGTGACCGACTACAACCGCTGCATCGCCGAAGCGTCCCGATGATCTTCGGCATCGGCACCGACGTCTGCGACATCCGGCGCATCGAGGCCACCTTCGAGCGCCAGGGCGAGCGCTTCGTGCAGAAGGTGCTGGGTGAGCAGGAGCTGGCGATCTGGCAGCGACGCAGCGAACGCTGGCCCGGGCGCGGGCTGCGCTACCTGGCGACGCGGTTCTCTGCGAAGGAAGCGTTTTCCAAGGCCATCGGTCTGGGCATGCGCACGCCGATGACCTGGCGGCGCTGCGAAATCCTCAACCTGTCCAGTGGCCAGCCGGTGATCGTGCTCCATGGCGATCTCAAGACCTGGTTCGAGGCCCAGCGCCTGCGCGCCCATGTGACAGTGACCGACGAAACCGACTACGCGGCCAGCTTCGTGGTGGTGGAAAGAGACTGACATGCACACACACGCTCCCCTGATCATCGACGTCGCCGGAATCGAACTGACCGACACCGACCGCCAGCGCCTGGCGCATCCCCTGGTCGGCGGCCTCATCCTGTTTGGTCGCAACTGGCGCAGCCGGGAGCAGCTCACAGGGTTGTGTGCCCAGGTCAAGGCGGTGCGGCCCGATCTGCTGATTGCGGTCGACCATGAGGGCGGACGCGTACAGCGTTTCCGCACCGACGGATTCACCCACCTGCCTCCCATGGCCGCGTTCGGTCGGCTGTGGCTGTCGCCGCCCCAGAAGGGGGAGGGGGCCGGTGGCTCTGCGATGCGGGCGACCAATGCCGCCACGGCGGCCGGCTACGTGCTCGGTGCCGAGCTGCGCGCCTGCGGCGTCGACCTGAGCTTCACGCCGGTGCTTGATCTGGACTACGGCGAAAGCTCGGTCATCGGGGATCGCTCGTTCGGCCGCGATCCGCGCATGGTGGCGGTGTTGGCGCAGGCGCTGATGCACGGCCTGCGCACCAGCGGCATGGGCAACTGCGGGAAGCACTTCCCTGGCCACGGTTTTGTCAGGGCCGACTCCCACCTGGCCATCCCCGTCGACCGTCGCAGCCTCAAGGCCATCCTGGCCGACGACGCGGCGCCCTACGGCTGGCTGTCGGCCAGCCTGGACGCCGTGATGCCGGCGCACGTGATCTATCCGAAGGTGGACAGCCGGCCGGCCGGCTTTTCACCACGCTGGCTGCAGGAGGTGTTGCGGCACCGCCTGGGGTTCACCGGCGCGATCTTCAGCGACGACCTGAGCATGGAGGCCGCGCGCCACATCGACGGCCGCAGCGTGAGCTTCACCGAGGCGGCGCTGGCGGCGCTCGGCGCCGGGGGGGACATGGTGCTGCTGTGCAACCAGAGCGTGGTGGACGGCGGCACTCCGATCGACGAAGCGATCGAGGCCTTGTCCAAGGCCCTGTTGCAAGGCGATTGGGTGCCCAACCCCTCCAGCGAGGAGCGGCGGCAGGCGCTGCTGCCGCAGGGCCAGGCCATCGACTGGGACAGTCTGATGGTCAGCGCGCGCTACATGCACGCGCTGAGCCTGCTGCCCTGACTACCGCTCGACACCCAACTTGTCGAGCAGGTCGGAGACCAGCTCCAGTCGCAGCATCGGGTTGTCCAGTGCCATCAGCCGCTGTTTGAGATCGGCCGGCGCCGGCAGCAGCTCGATCCAGCGGTTGGCGACCCAGCCGCTGTCGTCCCACTGGTAGGGTGGCTGGAGCGGCAGTTCGTTCATGGCCCCGGGTTCGCGCTCGCGCAGGTTGGCCAGCACCCGCTGCAGGGCGTCTCGCGTGCTGCGCAGGTGGTCGGGCACTGCCACGACCCGTTCCGGCTCGTCGAGTTGCACGTCGGCCACCCACAGTCCATGAGGCAGGCGGCGGCTGGAGGTGATGTGGAAGCGCTGCTGGCCGCGGCAGTGGATGAGCATCAGACCCGCCTGGGGGTGCTCGATCTGCTCGATGCGGGCGATGGTGCCGATCTGGTGAAACGCCTCGTGCGCAAAACCGTCGGGCGAGCCCGGGTCGGCGCGCCGTACCTCGCTGCCCTCGCTGAGGCAGACCACGCCAAACGGGGCGCCCGCCGCGTGGCAGCGCTTGATCATGTCGAGGTAGCGCACCTCGAAGATGCGCAGCGGCATCCAACCGCCGGGGAACAGAACGGTCTGCAGCGGAAACAGCGGCAGCTGGTCCAGCGTCAGCGGCGCTTCGCTCAATCCGGTACCACCGCGTCGGCGCTCTGGCGCTGCAGCATGGCCAGGGTGCTGGCCACGGTCCGACGCAGTTCGCGGCGGTCACAGATGAAGTCCACCGCACCCTTGGTCTGCAGGAACTCGGCACGCTGGAAGCCTTCGGGCAGCTTCACGCGCACCGTGTTCTCGATCACGCGCGGGCCGGCGAAGCCGATCAGCGCCTTGGGCTCGGCGATCACCACGTCGCCCACGAAGGCGAAGCCGGCGGACACGCCGCCCATGGTCGGGTCGGTCAGCACGCTGATGTAGGGCAGGTTCTTCTTGGCCAGGCGGGTCAGCGCCGCGTTGGTCTTGGCCATCTGCATCAGAGAGAGCAGGCCCTCCTGCATGCGCGCGCCACCGGTGGCGGTGAAGCAGACAAAGGGCACTTTCTGGGCAATGGCTTCTTCGACACCCCGCACGAAGCGCTCACCCACGACGGAACCCATGGAGCCGCCCATGAAATCGAACTCGAAGCAGGCCACCACCAGGCTGATGCCCTGCACCGCACCGCCCATGACGATCAGCGCGTCGGTCTCGCCCGTGGTTTCCAGGGCTTCCTTCAGGCGTTCGGGGTACTTGCGGCTGTCCTTGAACTTCAGAGCGTCGACCGGCAGCACCTCCTGCGCCAACTCATAGCGACCCTCGGCATCCAGGAAGGCGTTCAGGCGCGCGCGGGCGCCGATGCGGTGGTGGTGACTGCAGTGCGGGCAGACATTCTGGTTCTTTTCCAGGTCGGTCTTGTAGAGCACGGCCTCGCAGCTGGGGCACTTGATCCACAGGCCTTCGGGCACGCTGCGGCGCTCGGCCGGGTCGGTGTGCGTGATCTTGGGCGGCAGCAGTTTTTCAAGCCAGGACATGTACTTCTCCTAAACGACGCGGGATTAAACCATGGACAGTTCAGGCATCCAAAGCCTTGCGGATGCCCCGCAGAAAGTGCGCCGCCACCGGCACCACCTTCTCGAAGGGCTCGTCCTCGATCAGCTGGATGATCTTGCTGCCGATCACGACGGCGTCCGCGGACTGACCGATGGCCTTGGCCGTGTCCGCATCGCGGATGCCGAACCCGACCCCGACCGGGATGCTCACGTGCGCGCGGATGCGCGGCAGCATGGCCTCGACCTGGCCCACGTCCAGGGTGCCGGCTCCGGTCACGCCCTTGAGCGAGACGTAGTAGACATAGCCGCTGGCCACGCGGGCGACCTGCGCCATGCGCTCGTCGGTCGAGGTCGGGGCCAGCAGGAAGATCAGATCCATGTTCGCAGCGCGCAGTGCGGCGGCGAAGTCTTCGCATTCTTCCGGCGGGTAGTCCACCACCAGCACGCCGTCCACGCCGGCGGTCGAGGCGTCGCGCACGAAGCTGCCCGTACCGTGCTTCTGGTCGTAGCGCTCGATCGGGTTGGCGTAGCCCATCAGCACGACGGGCGTGGTGTCGTTGTCCTTGCGGAACTCGCGCACCATGGCGATCACCTGTGCCAGGCCGATGCCCAGCGACAGCGCGCGGTCGCCTGCCTTCTGGATCACCGGGCCGTCGGCCGAGGGGTCGGAGAACGGGACGCCCAGTTCGATGATGTCGGCGCCGCCCTCGACCATGCCGTACATGAGCTTGGGTGTGATGTCGGCATACGGGAAGCCGGCGGTGACGAAGGGGATCAGGGCCTTGCGATTCTGAGCCTTCAGATCGGTCAGGGTTTTTTCGATGCGGCTCATTTGGACACCTTCACAACAGATTCGGTACCGCCCTTGACGGACTGGCCACGGCAACTGGGGCGGCAGTAAAAATCGGCCTGCGACAGATCGGCCACGGTACCGATGTCCTTGTCGCCACGGCCGGAGAGGTTGACCAGCACCGACTGCGTGGGCTTCATCGTCTTGGCCAGCTTCATGCCGTAGGCCACGGCGTGGCTGGATTCGAGCGCGGGGATGATGCCCTCGGTGCGGCACAGGTAGTGGAAGGCCTCGAGCGCCTCCTGGTCGGTGATGCCGACATACTCGGCGCGGCCGATGTCCTTGAGGAAGGCGTGTTCGGGGCCGACGCCGGGGTAGTCCAGGCCGGCGCTGACGCTGTGCGTCTCGGTGACCTGGCCGTTGTCGTCCTGCAGCACATAGGTGCGGTTGCCGTGCAGCACGCCAGGGCTGCCCTTCTGCAGTGAGGCCGAGTGCTTGCCGCTGTCCAGGCCTTCACCAGCCGCTTCGACACCGATGAGGCGCGTGCCGGTGTGTTCGATGTAGGGGTAGAAGATGCCCATGGCGTTGCTGCCGCCACCCACGCAGGCCACCACGGCGTCGGGCTGCTCGCCTTCGCAGCCCGCCTCTTTGAGTATCTGCGGCATCTGCACCAGGCACTCGTTGCCGATCACGCTCTGGAAGTCGCGCACCATCATCGGATAGGGGTGCGGGCCGGCCACGGTGCCGATGATGTAGAAGGTGTTGTCCACGTTGGCGACCCAGTCGCGCATGGCTTCGTTCAGCGCGTCCTTCAGCGTCTTGCTGCCCGACTCGACCGGCACCACGGTGGCGCCCAGCAGCTTCATGCGGTAGACGTTGGGGCTCTGGCGTTTGACGTCCTCACTGCCCATGTAGACCACGCATTCCAGGCCGTAGCGGGCGCAGATGGTGGCGGTGGCCACACCGTGCTGCCCCGCGCCGGTTTCCGCGATCACGCGTGGTTTGCCCATGCGCTTGGCGAGCATGGCCTGGCCGATCACGTTGTTGATCTTGTGCGCGCCGGTGTGGTTGAGGTCTTCGCGTTTCAGGAAGATCTGCGCGCCGCCGACCTCGCGGCTCATGCGCTCGGCGTGGTAGACCGGGCTCGGCCGGCCGACGAAGTGAGCCAGTTCCTTGCGGAATTCGGCCAGGAACTCTGGATCGTTCTGGTACTTGGCGTAGGCGGCCTTGAGTTCGTTGATGGCGTGCGTGAGCGTCTCGCTCACGAAGCTGCCACCGTAGATGCCGAAGTGGCCGCGGGCGTCGGGTTGCTGGTAGGTGCTGGTGTCCATGTGGGGTGTCTCGTTGCTGGGCCCGAGCCACCCGAAGACGGGTCAGCTGGGGCGGGAGGTCTGTGCATCGGCCGCGCGCACGGCGGCCACGAAGGCGAGCATCCTGTCGGCGTCCTTGATACCTTTGGACAGCTCGACGCCGGAGCTCACGTCAACGGCCCAGGGCCGCACGAGGCGAATGCCATCGGTCACGTTTGCAGGCGTGAGTCCACCAGACAAAACGAGGCGAGAGCTGGCGTTTAGTAGCGGATGTGACCAAGGGAAGGCATTCCAGTCGAAGGATTGACCGCCGCCGCCGTAACCCTCGACATGGGCGTCGAGCAGGATGGCCTGCGCTGCGGAGAAATCAGCAGCGTATTTTAGAAGATCGAAGCCCGCGCCGGCCGGCCCCGGGGGAATGCGCGCGGCGCGGATGAACGGGCGCCCTGCGGCGACGCAATCGGCCGGCGTCTCGTCGCCGTGGAACTGCAGCAGCGCGTTGGGCACCGCGTTCACGCCGCGGGCGATGAACTCGGGGCTGGCGTTCACGAAGAGCAGCACCGGCGCCACGAAGGGCGGCAGCCGGCGCGCCAGTTCCCCCGCGCGCTCGGGGCTGACGAAGCGCGGGCTTTGCGGATACAGCACGAAACCGATCGCGTCGGCGCCGGTCTGTGCGGCTGCGTCCACGTCGGCCTCGCGCGTGAGGCCGCAGATCTTGATTCGGGTGCGGTGGTGCATGGGGATCAGGGCAACCAGTCGAAGGCAGGTGTCCGGTCGGGGATGTTCCACGACGGATCGTAGACCGGTCCGAGAAAGTACAGCCCGTCGGGGGAGAAGGTGGGCGATGCCGCGTCGCGGCTTCTTGCTGCCAGCACCTCGGCCATCCACCGCGGCGCCCTGTTGCCCGTGCCCACCGAGATCAGGCAACCCATGATGTTGCGGATCATGTGGTGCAGGAAGGCCGAGGCCTCGAACTCGAAGCGCCAGTAGGCGCCACGGCGGGCGATACTGATGCGCCGCATGTCCTTGACCGGGCTGTGCGCCTGGCAGGACGAGGCGCGGAACGAGGTGAAGTCGTGTTCCCCGAGCAGATGGGCCACGGCGGCGTCCATGGCTGCCTGGTCAAGCGGCCGGAACACCCAGCCCACCTGTCCCTGGTCCACGCTGGGCCGGACAGGGGATTCCAGCAACACATACGCATAGCGACGGCCGGTGGCGCTGGCGCGGGCGTGAAAGCCCTGCGGCACGGCGCGGGCCCATTGCACGGCAATGTCGGGCGGCAAAAAGCTGTTGGTGCCGCGCACCCAGGCATTCTCGGGTCGCTCCAGCGGGCTGTCGAAGTGCACCACCTGGTTCAGACCGTGTACCCCCGCGTCCGTGCGCCCGGCGCAAAGCGTGTTCACCGCAGGCACGTCCAGCAGGCGTGCCAGGGCCTTTTCGAGCTTGTCCTGCACCGTGTGGCCGCTGGGCTGGCTCTGCCAGCCATCGTAGGCACGGCCGTTGTAGGACACGCCCAATGCGATGCGCCCACCGGCCGGCGGAAGGGCCGGTGTGGGCGCATCGGAGGAGGATGAGAAAGGCGCGGGGATCAGGACAGGTCTGCCAGGAAGGCGTTGGCCTTGGTCTTGAGAGAGCCCGAGGCTTCGGCCAGAACCTCTTCGGCCAGGGAACGCGCGCCTTCCAAGTCACCGATGGCACGGAATTCTTCTGCCAGCGAAAGCTTGGTTTCCAGAGGGCTCTCCGCTCCGAGCTCAGCGCCAGCCAGCGGATCGCCGGACTCGGGTTTGCCGTTCAGATCGAGACTCAGGTCGCCGAGGTCAAAGGACATCAGTTCGGGCGAAGCGGGTGCGGCTGCGGGCGCACCGGCCGGTGCCGCGATGTCGAAGTCGGGCAGGACCTCGCCATCTTCGAAGGTCGGCTGCTGAACCGCAGCAGCGGGCGCCGAGGTGAGTGGCATGGGGTCGGACGGGAAGTCGAGGTCGAAGTCCATGGGCCTGGAGGCCGGGTCGGCCAGTTTGGCCGGCTCCGAGGTCAGCGCGTCGGTCTGGGACAGATCGTCCATCGCCGAGACCGGGGCGTCGTTCGCTCCGTTGGCGGCGGCCAGTGGTGCACGCGAGGACACTTCCATGAAGTCCAGATCGAGATCCAGATCGCCTGGCTCGCCCGATTTGGCGTTGTCCCCCAGCGTGCTGCTGCCGAACGGGATGGTGACGCTGGCTGCTGCCACCGGCACCGCGGCGCCGGGCTTGGCGACCGGGCTCCCGCCAGGCTGGTAGAGCGGGTTGGACGGATCCAGCTCCTTGCCCAGCTCGCATGCATGCTCCCACTCCGGCCCTTGGCCCTGGGTGAGTGCATAGGCTTCCGTGGCGACCACTTCGAAGGCCTTGGAGTCGCGGCGCTTGGCATAGATCTCAAGCAGCTTGTTGTGAATGGCGACCCTGGTCGGCGCGCTGCGCATCGCCTCCTTGAGGATCTCCTCTGCCTGCAGGTCCCGGCCGTACGCGAGATAGACGTCGGCCTCCGCCACGGGGTCGACGTCACCAGCGGCATCGAGCTGGCTGGGCGAATACACCATCGACGAACCGGACGCGGTGGCTTCGTTGGTGTCGATGCGCTGACCGCCGCTGGAACCGAAGAACGAGTCGGGCTGCAAACGGCTTTCCAGGAAAGAGCTGTCCACGCCATTGCCCTTCTTCTTCTGGCGCATGCGATAGAACGCAAAGCCACCCAGCAAGGCCAGCAGGGCGCCAGCGCCTGGCAGCACCAGAGGGTTCTCCA
The DNA here is from genome assembly GCF_031020795.1 of Hydrogenophaga pseudoflava. Taxonomy (GTDB): domain Bacteria; phylum Pseudomonadota; class Gammaproteobacteria; order Burkholderiales; family Burkholderiaceae_C; genus Hydrogenophaga; species Hydrogenophaga pseudoflava_A. Next base: position 524,555 of record NZ_JAVHJP010000001.1, on the reverse strand, counting down.
TCAGCTGGTCGACAAACGAAGGTTCTTCGACGGGTGCAGGCGCGGGTGCCGGGCGCGGCTTGGGCGCGGGGGCAGGGGCAGGGGCAGGAGCAGTGGGCTCGGCGGCTGCCGGTGCTGCAGCGGCAGGTGCGGGCTTCGGCGCAGGGGTTGGTGTTGCAGGCGTGGCCACCGGGGCTGAGGCGGTCGCTGCGGCGGCTGGCGCAGGTGCAGGTGCAGGTGCAGGTGCAGGTGCAGGTGCAGGTGCAGGTGCAGGTGCAGGTGCTGTTGCCGGAGCGGGAGCGGCGGCCGGTCCGCCCACAGGCAGGGATGGCGCCGCGCTGCCGGCGGCCGGCTTGGCGGCGGGGGCCGCTGGCGCGCCCGATGCCGCGGCGGGCCCGAGCTTGGACAGTTCGTCGATGTTGCGGGACAACTCCGCCACACGGGTCGACGCTTCTTTGGCCTGGCGCTCCTGGGCAATCTTGGCTTCCTTGGCGCCCTGGCCCGCCACCGCGCCCTTGGACAGCGTCAGCTTGTCCTGGGCCGACTGCGCAGGCTTTTTGTCTTCCACCTCGGTCTGCACCTTGCCAGAAGCCTGGCGGTCGGATGCGGCCACCGCGGCATCTGGAGCCGCGCCCGCCAGACGCCGGCGAAACTCGTTGAAGTCGCGGCTCTGGGCCGCCACGATGCGCTTGGCCTCACCGTCGGACACGTCGATGGACGCTGCATCGGTCGGCAGGTTCAGGATCGCGCCTGCCTTCATGCGGTTGACGTTGCTGCCGATGAAGGCCTGCGGATTCGCCCGCAGCATGGCCACCAGCATCTGGTCCAGCGATGCGTTCGCGGGCAGGTTGGCCGCTGCGATGCGGCCGGCGGTATCTCCAGCCTTGGTGGTCACCTGCCGGGACGGGCCTTCCGCTGCAGGGTTGGCCGGCGGTCTGGCCGCCGCAGGCGCTGCTGCGGGCTTGTCTTGCTTCGGGGCTGAAGCGGCCGGCGGTGTGGTTGGGCGGGCCTGGGCGCCGGGTGCCGCAGTGCCGTTGTTGCGAGCGGCCGGCGCAGGGGCCGACGCTGCGGCGTTGAGCGGTGCTGGCGCCGCGGCCGTGTTCTTGGGTGGGTCCAGCAACAGGGTGTATTCACGGACCATGCGACCGGACGCCCAGTTGGCTTCCAGCACCATGTCGACGAAAGGTTCATTGACAGGGCGTGATCCCACCACGCTCAGGTAGGCGCGACCGTCTGCGCGGCGCTGTAGGGTGATCTGAAGACCGGCAATGGCCGAACTCAGCTCCATGCCCGAGGACCTGAAAGCTTCCGGTGCTGCCAGCCCGACCCGCAGGCTGGCAGCCTCTTCGGGTGTGATTTCCAGCACATCCACCTCGGCCCGCAAAGGCTCGCCCAGCGAGGACTGCACCGCCACGCGGCCCAACGCAAGCGCAAGCGCGTCGTTGTGCTGCATCAGGCCGGCAGACAGCAGGGCTGCTGCTGCCACGGCATGTAACCGCGAAGTTCCTCTGCGACCGATGACACCGGAGGCGGTCATGGTCCCGAACAAGGGGGTATGGCGGATGGATTTGGGCACTTGAACCTCGACGTAAAAAACCGAGAATTGACCATAACATCAACGCATTACGGTGACAAGCTGAGAATCCGCTTGAGTTTCCGGGGTGACCTTTGGTCGGCACAGGGGCGTTGTTCGCGTTGCGGCCTCACAACGACAAAGCCGGCGCAGGGGCCGGCTTTTTTGTGAATGTAGGTAAGAAGTAGTGACAGATCAGGCGTCGAGCAGGATGCGCAGCATGCGGCGCAGCGGCTCGGCCGCCCCCCAAAGCAATTGGTCGCCGATGGTGAACGCGCCAACGTACTCAGGGCCCATGGCCAGCTTGCGGATGCGGCCGACAGGGATGGTCATGGTGCCGGTCACGGCCACCGGCGTCAGGTCCTTGATGGTGGCTTCTCGGGTGTTCGGTACGACCTTGGCCCAGGGGTTGTCGGCGGCGATCATGGCCTCGATGTCGGCCACCGGCACGTCCTTCTTGAGTTTGAAGGTCAGGGCCTGGCTGTGGCAGCGCATGGCGCCCACGCGCACGCAGAAGCCGTCCACCGGGATTGGCGCCGAGCCGAAGCCCTCGCCCAGACCCAGGATCTTGTTGGTCTCGGCCATGCCCTTCCACTCTTCCTTGGACATGCCGGTGCCCAGGTCCTTGTCGATCCAGGGGATGAGCGAGCCGCCCAGTGGCACGCCGAAGTTGGCGGTCTCGGCGCCGGTCAGGGCGCGTTGCTTGGCGATCACCTTGCGGTCGATTTCCAGGATGGCGCTCTTCGGGTCGTCCAGCAAGGCCTTCACCTCGCTGTTCAGCGTGCCGTACTGGGTCAGCAGTTCGCGCATGTGCTGGGCACCGCCGCCCGAAGCGGCCTGGTAGGTCTGGGTGCTCATCCACTCGACCAGGCCGGCCTTGTACAGCGCGCCCACGCCCATCAGCATGCAGCTGACCGTGCAGTTGCCACCGATCCATTCCTTGCCGCCCTTGGTCAGGGCGTTCTTGATCACCGGCATGTTGACCGGGTCAAGGATGATGACCGCGTCTTTTTCCATGCGCAGGGCGGAGGCTGCGTCGATCCAGTGGCCGTTCCAGCCGGCGGCGCGCAGCTTGGGGTAGACCTCGTTGGTGTAGTCACCGCCCTGTGCGGTGATGATGATCTCGCAGCGCTTGAGGGCGTCGATGTTGTTCGCGTCCTGCAGCGTGGTCTCGTTCTTGGCCATCGCGGGGGCCTTGCCGCCGGCGTTGGAGGTGGAGAAGAACAGCGGCTCGATCAGGTCGAAATCTTTTTCTTCGACCATGCGATCCATCAACACGGAGCCGACCATGCCACGCCAGCCGACCAGACCAACCAACTTGCTCATTGAGAATGCCCTTTCAAGTGAATAAACAGGTCCAGACCAGACCGACTTGCCCGGCTCGTCTGGCCGGGGAGGGCGCACGACGAACCAGGCTGGATCAGCCCTTAATGGTCGTGGTTTTGATGGAGATCGCGCGCGCAGCCACACCGGCCAGGGCGGCGGGTGCTGTGTTCAGAGGGAACGGGCTGGCGGCAAACATAGCCCGCGATTGTAGTGCAAGGCCTTTGACGCGAAACTGACCGCCGGTCAGGCGTTGTGCGGCCGCACCAGGAAGCTGGCCGTGCCTCGGGACCACTCGACAAGGCGGTCGATGTTCGGGTGTTTGCCCGGGTGGGCCAGGGCGTCTGCCGTGTGTTCGGCGTACCACTGCAGGCCCAGCGCGGCGGCTTCGGGTGTGATGGTCCCGCCATGCTGCTTCGCAAGCGCCCAGTAGACCGCCAGCGAGCCGGCCTGACCGGGTTGGTTGTGGATGCTGGCCACGAGGGCGCCGGAGGCGTCGAGCAGGTCCACAGACGCGAGATGGGCGACGGACGGAAGGGATTGGAGGCGTTCGGCAAAATTCATGGCCGCATTGTCGCCGTGCCAGCGGCACTTCCAACAGCCCATCCATGACCTTCTCAGCGCCCCCCGCACCCTTCTACCCCATTGGCGTGCCTGGACAACCCTGGGGCACACAAGAGATCGACCACTGGCGCTCGCGGCAGCGGCGCCAGCGCTCCCACGGGGACGATGTGGTGGCCGCGGTGGACCGGTTGAGTGATCGTTTCGACATCCAGACCTACGGCGAGGTGTCGGGCGGCGATGGGCCCCTTCGGCTGCTGGCCGTTCGCAGCCGGGGGTGGCGCAGCGACCTTCCGGTGGTGCTGGTCACCGGCGGCGTGCACGGCTACGAGACCAGCGGTGTTCATGGCGCCCTGCAGTTCCTGGCCCAGGAGGCCGGCGCGTTCAGTGACCGGGTCAATCTGCTGGTGGTGCCTTGCGTCAGCCCTTGGGCCTATGAGCATGTGCAGCGCTGGAACCACGGCGCGGTCGATCCCAACCGTTCGTTCCGCGAACCCAGCCCTGCGCCGGAATCGGCCGCGCTGATGCGCCTGGTAGCGCCGCTCAAGGGGCGTGTCGTCGCCCACATCGACCTGCACGAGACCACCGACAGCGACGAGTCCGAGTTCCGGCGAGCCAAGGCAGCCCGCGATGGTGAGGCCTTCGAGCCCTGCACGATTCCGGACGGCTTCTATCTGGTGGACGACACCGAGAACCCGCAGCCCACGTTCCAGCAGGCCATCCTCGACGAGGTCGCGAAGGTCACACACATCGCGCCGGCCGACGCCGCTGGCGGGATCATCGGCTCGCCCCTCGTGGCGCCCGGGGTGATCCGCTACCCGCTGCGCGAACTCGGCCTCTGTGCGGGCATCACGGGGGCTCCCTACACCACGACCACCGAGGTCTACCCGGACAGTCCCCGGGCAACGCCGTCGCGGTGCAACCTCGCGCAGGCCACGGCGGTGTGTGCCGCAATCCGGTTCGTGCTGGCGCAGCCGTGAGGCGCCGGCCACCAAGGACCTGGCGCCTGGTGCGGGACTACCGGCCGACCTCGACCGCTTCGACCTCGACCACGCCTTCGAACAGGTCGATGGCCGTGGTGGCAACCTGCGCCGTGTCGTAGTACGCATAGGCCCCCATGCCCACGGCGCCGACAACCGGGATCCAGCGCGCCACGCCCTTGCCTGCCGCCTTCTGGGCCAGCTTGGCGCCGATCCGCCGCGTGATGGTGCGGATCAGCACCGGCGAGGCGCGCCGCACCAGCGTGCGCTGGCCCGCGCGGACCACCAGGTCGCGCACGCCTTGCGCGGCCGTGTGCTGGAACAGGCAGTACACCACCTGCTCGGGGGTGAGGGAGGCGTGCTTGCCGTAGATTGCCGCGATGTCGGCCACCAGCTGCCGCTGGATCTTCCAGACCCCCACCATCTCCGGCAGGATGGTCAGCCAGCCCAGCACTCCGGGGGGCAAGGCGAGAGTCCCGGCGGCCATGGCCGCCTTGGCCGCTGCGGCATTGGCCTTGGCGCGTGCGTCGACGGCGGGCGTTCGACTCGGTGCTGCCTGGGAGGCGGGTACCTTGCCGATCAGCGAGAGGATGGCCTGGCCGATCAGGGAGGGGTCCGGCGCGGCGTCCGTCGGGAGGGGGCGGGTCGTGCGGGAGCGGGTCGTCATGGCGGAAGCAATGGGGATTCGGACATTGTCCTGCAAGGGTTGCCCGCCTTGATGTTTTGCCCTTGCACGCCGTAGCATTTCGCCATCTCAGTGCAGTCTTTGCAGGGGCCACCACATGAGCGAAGTCGACCGGCTGCCAGCCGTCAAACAAGGCCGATGGTTCTACGGCGGGCTCACCGCCTGTCCGGTGCGCATCGTGCACCACTACACGCTGTACGGCACGCACGACCCCGAAGACCCGCCGGAACTCGCCGCTGATCAGTTCGCCGAGTGTTTCTACATCCGCTATCACCCGCCCGGACCGCACGAATCCTGGCACGACGGAGGCGTGGCCCTGTCGCTGCGCGAGGCGGTGTTCCTGGCGCAGCGCAAGCTGGGGCCGGTGGTGCAGTGGGACAACTGAGCCGGCTGGCAGCCCGTCCAGGCCGAGCGAGAGGTCCAGCTGGTCCCATTTGATGTCCAGCTCCTTGATCTGCACCGTGTTGTCGGCGCGCAGGTCGACGTTGCCGCCTTCCAGGTGCGCCTTGACGGCGTAGGAAGCACTGAACGGTCCGAAGTCGCCGCTGTCGGCGAGACTGAGCTTGAAGTTGTCGCGCAGGGCCGCGAACAGGGCCTGAAAGGTCTGTTCCGACGCCGCAATGGTCAGGTGTGCCATGTCAGTTCACCTCCGCCTGGATGAAGACCTTGAGCTGGTCGTCCTCGATCGCCGGGTTGTTCGGCACGGCGGCCGAGACCGGGGTCGGCGACAGGGTGACGTTGGTCGGCTGCGGGAACAGGTCCGTGGCGCCTTGCGTGAGGTTCAGCGGCGCACGCTCCAGCAGCACCTGCAGGCCGGGCAGCACCACCAGCCGCAGCAGCAGACCGACGTAGCACTCCAGACTGTTTTCGAGCCCCTCCGGCTTGATGTCCACGATCTCGAAACCGTCGAGAAAGGGTTCCAGGTAGGCGCGGCCGCCCTGGTGCGCGATGCGGACCCCGCCGGTCACGCAGGCTTCCAGGCAGAAGCAGTGCAGCTTGCGCGTCGGCAGCGCGACGATGAAGAGCGACGGCCGCTGCCGTCGCACGTGGTCGATGATGCGGTTGAAGCCGTCTTCGTGGAACGACGCGAAGACGTCGCAACTGTCGGTGAAAGCCATGGGTCACCTGTGCCCTTCGTGCTCCCATCCCCCGAGGAGGGATGCGCTCCCCTGCCGAGGGAACGCGGCGCAACCGGATGTGTCGGCGAAGCACCCGAACAGGCCGGGATTCTTCGCCCTCTTCGACGTTTCAGGACCGAACCTCGCCCGTATCCTGCCGGTAGCCACCCACCGGAGCTTTTCCCCATGACCACGAGCCTGAGCACCACGCTGCACGATGTCAATGAACGCACGCAGCTCACCAGCAACAACCAGTTCGAGCTGATGCTGTTCCGCCTGGGTGAGGCGCCCGGCAGCGACCGCCGCGAGCTGTTCGGCATCAACGTCTTCAAGGTGCGCGAGATACTGGTCATGCCCAAGATCACGGGCATCGCCAACGCTCCGCCGCAGGTGCTGGGCGTGGCCAACATCCGGGGCCAGATCATTCCGGTGATCGACTTGCCCGCCATGGTCGGCTGCACGCCCAGGCGCGGGCACAGCATCCTGATGGTCACCGAGTACGCGCGCACCACCCAGGCCTTTGCCGTGGAGGAGGTGGACGAAATCGTCAGGCTGGAGTGGAGCGACGTGCTGGCCGCCGAGGGCAACGGCGGCAGCCTGGTGACCAGCATCGCCAAGCTCGCGGGCGAGAACGGCAGCACCCGCCTGGTGCAGGTGCTTGATGTGGAACAGATCCTTCGCAGCGTGATGCCCACCACGGGCGAGGAGACCGCTCTCGACCCGGTGGGTGACCAGGTGGTTCTGCCTCCCGACTCCATCGTGCTGGCCGCCGACGACTCGCCGGTCGCCCGCATGCTGATCGAGCAGGGGCTGGGCGCCATGGGCGTGCGCTTCGTCATGACCAAGACCGGGCAGGAGGCGTGGGAGCGTCTGCAGTCGATCGAAGAGCAGGCACGTGCCGAAGGTCGCTCGGCCACCGACAAGGTGGCGGTGGTGCTGACCGATCTGGAGATGCCGGTGATGGACGGTTTCACGCTCACGCGCAACATCAAGCAGGACCCGCGCTTCAAGTCGATCCCGGTGGTCATCCACTCTTCGCTCACCGGATCCACCAACGAGGCCCATGTGCAGTCCGTGGGCGCGGACGCCTACGTGGCCAAGTTCGTGGCTTCGGAGCTGGCGTCGGCCCTGCGGCAGGTGCTGGTGCACTGAGCACGCGGGCCAGGCGGTTCAGAGCCCCTGCGGCGCCTCGGTCTGCGCGCAGGGCAGACTGAAGCGGAACGCCGCGCCCCGGCCGACCTCGGCCTGCCCGGTGATGGATCCGCCGTGCCGTTGCAGCACGCGCTGCACGATCGCCAGGCCGATGCCCGTGCCCTCGAACTCGTGCGGGCGGTGCAGCCGCTTGAAGGGCTGGAACAGCTGGTCGGCGTACTGCATGTCGAAACCGGCGCCGTTGTCCCGCAGCTCGAACCAGCAGAGGCCGTCGGTCTCGCCGCACCCGCGCAGCTCGATCTCGGCAAGGTCGCGCTGCGCGGTGTATTTCCAGGCGTTGCCCAGCAGGTTCTGCAGCACCAGCCGCACCGGCCCTGGATCGGCCTGCGCCCACAGCCCTGGCGCGATGCGCCAGTCGGCGCGCCGGGCCGGGTCGCTGCGCTGGAGCTCGCTGGCCACCGCCTTCGCCAACGCGCTGAGGTCGACGCGCTGCAGGTGAAGTTCGCCCCGGCTGTGCTGGGCCATGGACAGCAGGTCGGTGATCAGCGAACCCATGCGGCCCGCGTTGGACTGGATGCGCTGCAGCGAGCTGCGGCCCTGCTCACTGAGCTGCCCGGCTTCGGTCTCCAGCAGCAGCGTGGAGAAACCCTGGATGCTGCGAAGCGGTGTGCGCAGGTCATGCGACACCGAGTAGGTGAACGACTCCAGTTCCCTGTTGAGGTCCTGCAGCGCCCGCGTGCGCTCGGTCACGCGCTGGTCCAGCTCCGCGTTCAGCCGCTCCAGGGCTTGCTGGGCCTCGCGCAGTTCGGTGATGTCGGTGTAGGTGGTGACGAAACCGCGGATCCGACCGTCCACGCTCAGGGCGCTGCCCACAATCTCCAGTGTGCGGCCGTTCGGGCGCTGGCGGATCAGGCGGTGCGGCAGGAACTGCCGCGCCAGCGCGGCCGCCTCGGCCACCTTGGTCTCCACGTCCACTTCGCCGTACTCGCCACGCAGCGCGTTGCTGCGCGCCACCTCTTCGAACGTCACCCCGGGTTTCATCAACCCCTGCGGCAGATCGAGCAACTGTTCGAAGCTGCGGTTCCACAGCCGGATCACCAGGTGCTCGTCGATCACCGTCACGCCCTGCGGCAGCGCGTTGATCACGGCGTCCAGGTACACCGCCAGCCGGCGGGTCTCCTGTTCGGTGCGCTTGCGTTCGGTGACGTCGGTGTAGATCGAGACGAATCCGCCGGTGGGCAGGGGCGTCCCGCGGATCTCGATCACCGTGCCATCGGGCCGCTGGCGCTCGAACACGTGGGCCTGCTGCTGGTGGGCGCGCTCGCTCACGGCACGGGCCTGCTGCTGTGGGTCGCCCGGCCCATACTCGCCGCGCCGGGCGTTGAACAGGGCCAGGTCGTAGAGCGTGGGCATGCCCCGGCTGAACAGCTCGTCCGGGAAATCCAGCAGGATGCGCGCCTGCTGGTTGTAGGCCACCAGCCGCTGGTCTGCGTCGAACATCGTGACCCCGCTGGGCAGGTGGTCGATGATGCTCTGCAGGAGGGCGTGGTGCGGGGTGGACAGCATGGACCCGGGCGACCGGTCAGGCCGGTGGTGGTTCTTGCCGGAGCAGGCTATCACAGCGGGTGAGGCCCTGCCACATCTCTTTGTGGGCTGCCCGGGCAGGGTTTCTGGCGCTGCACTAGCATGCGCCCATGAGCACCCACACCCCCTACACCCCGCCCGCCGTCTGGACCTGGGACCAGGCCAATGGCGGTCAGTTCGCCAACATCAACCGTCCCGTCGCCGGACCCACGCACGACAAGGCGCTGCCTGTCGGCCAGCACCCGCTGCAGCTCTATTCGATGGCCACGCCCAATGGCGTGAAGGTGACGGTGATGCTCGAAGAGCTGCTGGCCCTGGGTCACAGCGGTGCCGAATACGACGCCTGGCTGATCAGGATCAGCGAGGGCGAGCAGTTCTCCAGCGGCTTCGTCGAGGTCAACCCCAACTCCAAGATCCCGGCCCTGCTGGACCACAGCACGCAGCCGCCGACACGCGTGTTCGAATCCGGGTCCATCCTGCTGTACCTGGCCGAGAAGTTCGGCGCCTTGCTGCCCAAGGCGCACGGCCCGCGCACCGAAGCCCTCAACTGGCTGTTCTGGCAGATGGGTTCGGCGCCCTACCTGGGCGGCGGCTTCGGCCACTTCTACGCCTACGCACCCGAGAAGTTCGAGTACCCCATCAACCGCTTCGCGATGGAGACCAAGCGCCAGTTGGACGTGCTCGACCGCCACCTGGCCACTCACACCTTCATGGCCGGTGACGAGTACAGCATCGCCGACATCGCCATCTACCCGTGGTACGGCGCGCTGGTGGAAGGCAAGATCTACAACGCGGCCGAATTCCTCTCGGTGCACGAATACACCCACGTGCAGCGGTGGGCACAGACCATCGGCGAGCGCCCGGCGGTGCAGCGCGGCCGCCGCATCAACCGTGTGTGGGGCGACGAGGCAGGGCAGGTGCCGGAGCGGCACTGAGGCGGCCCTGTCCCGTTTCTCCTGGCGTCATCGCGGCGCGTCGGCCGGAACGGGAGCCGGCACGGTCACCGTGAGCTCTCGCAGCACACCACCGCTGGGCACATCGCCCTGCACCCGGCCTTCGCCGCGCACCATGCGTTCACACATGTCGCGTTCGCTACCGGCCTGGTGAACCTGGCAGCGCATCAGGGCGTTGCGGGTCAGGGTGTCTGCATCTGGCAGCGGCGCGCGCCGGCCCTGCCGCGCTTCCTGGCGCACCGCGCCGGCTTCACGCAGACAATCCTGCCGGGCCACGGGCTCTGTGAGCAGCAGGCAGGCCTGGCGGTCGGTCTTGTATTGCGCATCGGCGGCCACGTGGTCACCCGCAGCCGCCGCCGGAACGGCGGAGGCGCAGAGGGCGATGGAGAAAACGCTGCAGGCCAGTGCATTCATGATGGGTCTCCTTTGAAGGTCAGGTCAAAGGCTGCCGGTCGGGCCGGTCTGTCCTGGCCTTCCAGGCCCTGCCGTTGAGCCATCCCATGGTGCAATCATCCTCGCCGCGCTGAGGTGCGTGCGTCCGACGACGCCGGCAGCGCGTGTAGGACATTGCCTCATCGAATGATGGAAGCGCACCCGCCGGACGCGGCTTGGTCACGTAGACAGCGTGGTGGCGGCGGCGCATGCTTCGCACCCGGGGGCCTCCACACCGCAGGGCCCCACGGCTTGAAGGAGCAGACCCATGAGCGACACGCTGCCACGCCAGATCGTCCTCTGCTGCGACGGGACCAACAACAACCTCACCGGTGGGGACAGCGACACCAACGTGGTGCGGCTGTGCGAGCTGCTTCGGCAACACGGCGACGCGCGCCAGCTGGTGTTCTACGACCCCGGCGTCGGCAACCCTGGCGAGTTGCCGGGCGCCACCGTCTGGGACAGCATCAACCGCTACGGCGAGCGGCTGGCCGGCCTGGCTTTCGGCCGCGGGGTCTACGAGAACATGGCCGAGTGTTACCAGTTCCTCATGTCGAGCTACCAGCCCGGCGACGAGATCTACATCGTCGGCTTTTCCCGCGGCGCCTTCACGGCGCGCAGCGTGGCGGGGCTGGTGAACATGTTCGGCATCCTGCAGCCGCACATGGTCTCGATGGTGCCGTCGCTGCTGCACATCTACTTCACCGACCGTGGCAGCGCCGGCGACAGCGCCCGCCGCATCGCACGGCAGGCCACGCAGCTGTTCGCCGACGCGCAGGAGCGGCACGTCGACATCCACTTCGTCGGTGTCTGGGACACGGTGGCGTCGGTGGGCATGCCGCCGTTCTCCAAGCAGTTCACCGCACGCGCCGACGTGGGCGGCAAGCGCTTCCTCAATGTCCGGCAGGCGCTGGCGCTGGATGAGTACCGCGCCCAGTTCGCACCCCGGCAGTATGTCGAGCCCAACGGCCTGTACCGCTCCGACCGCGGCCTGCCCGTGACGCTGAAACAGCTCTGGTTCTCGGGCGCCCACTGCGACGTGGGCGGCGGCTACGCACCCGACCGGCTTGCGCTCGCCCACCAGGCCATGGCGTGGCTGGTGGGCGAGGCCGTGCAGTGCGGTCTTCGCCTGAACGGCGCCGACGGCCAGCGCCTGACCGACCGGCAGGTGCTCGAGGCGCTGCACGCCCAGCCGCCAGGCCAGGCGCCGCTGACCCCTGTGGCCCACAGCGAACTGCACCGCACACCCCTGTGGGCCGTCACCGGCATGGCGGTGCGCACGCCGGGGCTGGTGGACGACGGCGCCGGGGGCTGGCAGACCATTCCGGCGGAAGAACATCCCAGCGTGCAGGCCCTGTCCGTCACGTACCCGAAAGACACTGTCTGGGCCCGGCCGCTGTCCTGGCTGCCCACCCTCGGGTGGTGCCAGGCCTTTGTGGTGCTCTACGGCGGCATCGGGCAGATGCTGCTGAAGACCGAGCACTACGCACAGCAGAGCTTCTGGGCCGACCTCTGGCAGGCGCTTTCCAGCTACCCGCAGTTCCTGGCCAAGAACCTGGACTTCGTGCGCTGGCAGATGCTCTGGTTCCACGACGGTCTGGCCGCTGTCGAGCGCGGCCAGATCTGGGAGGGCCTGATCAACGGCCTGTACCAGATGAACCAGTTCGGCTCGCCGCGCTGGTCGCTGCTGTGGGACCTGGGTCTCATCGTGGCCTACGCCCAGGTGCTGTCGCGCTTCTGCGTGGCCGGCTTCGCGCGCGGCGCCGGGCTGCGGCGCGTCGGGCAGCCGGTGCCGCGCTGGCTCAACCGCCTGGGCTGGGCGCTGCCGCTGATGGTGTTTGCCGACGTGGGCGAAAACCTGTTCACCTGGCTCACCATCACGCTCACCCACAGCGAGTACTTTTTCGTCGCGGCCCTCACCGGCGCGCTGATGTCTCTGCTGGCCCTGCTGAAATGGCTGGGGCTGGCGGGTGTGGTCTGGCTGATCTTGTGGCCTCCCGCACGGCGGGTGGACCCGGGGAGGGGCGGGGCGTAGCATGGGCAGTCTCCGCTGCAACCGGTGAAGACGAGGCCATGCAACCCGAACTGGACCCGGACGAGTACCGTCCCCCCGAACCCTCCCGAACTCCCTCCCTGCTGGTGGCGGTCATCGTGCTGGCCCTGGTGGTCGCCGCCGCGTACTACAGCTGGAGGCACTACCGGCCCGCGCCCGATCTCGAGGCGGCGCCGGTGGCCGCCGCCCCGCCTGCAGCCGCGGACCCGGAGCCGCCAGCCGCCACCGCCGCAGCGCCGGCTTCGCCCGCGATCGAACACCCTGTCGACACCGCCGAAGGCCAGGGCGACAAAGAGCCGCTGCCCGCGCTGGCCGACGCCGGCCCCCACGTGAACCGGGTGCTGGAGCGCCTGATCGGCCGCCAGAACGTGCTGAGCTTCCTGCAAGCCGACCGCTTCGTCCCGCACGCCGTGGCCACCGTGGACAACCTCGCGCGGGAGCAGGCGCCTGTTGCCGTCTGGCCCGTCAACCCAACGCCCCAGCGCTTCACCACCCTGCGCCAGAGCGGCCACGGCGAAACCATCCACCCCGACAACAGCCGGCGCTACCAGGCGATGGTGCGCCTCATCGAATCGGTGGACAGCGCGCAGGCGGTGGCCGCCTACCGCGGCCTCTACCCGCTGTTCCAGCGGGCCTACGAAGAGCTGGGCTTCCCGGGGCGCTACTTCAACGACCGGCTGGTGCAGGTGATCGACCACCTGATCGCCACCCCCGTGCCCGCGCAGGCACCGGCGGTGCACCTCGTGGAAGTGAAAGGCACCGTGCCGTCGCAGCGGCCCTGGGTGCGCTACGAGTTTGCCGACCCCGAGCTGCAGAAGCTGTCGGCCGGACGCAAGATCCTCATCCGCGTCGGCCCCGACAACCAGCGGCGCCTGCAGGCCAAGCTGGCCAAGCTGGCCGAACTCCGCCAGCATCTGGTGAAGAAATAGGCGGGCGGGCCGGACCACGCTCAGGCCGCCACACCCCGAACCCCGCCGCGCGGTGGGGGGCATGACAACCGTCATTGTTGCGTCACAGGGCCTTCATCAGGCGTGCATAGCCTCGTCGGCTTCTTCAACAAGAACCGCTTGCGTCATGTCTTTCCTTGCACAAACCCGCCTGGCCGCCATGCTGGCCCTGAGCGCCACCGCCTTCAGCGCCCACGCACAGACCGAAGTCACCGCCGTGCTGGCTGGCCACGCCGCCCTGTCCACCTACGCCACCGTCCCGGCGCCCAAGGCCGCCGGCCCGTTCTTCAAGATCGCCGGTCGATTCAACGCCGCCAATCGCCAGCGCAACGAAGCGCTGGGCACCTTTGAGGCCAACACCTTCGTGGGCGACGCCAAGTACCCCCGCAAGTCCGGCGGCAAGCTGCCCATCAAGGGCCAGTCGGTGCAAGGCTTCTCCGGCATCGTGTCGCTGGGCAAGTCCGGGTTTCTGGCGCTCACCGACAACGGCTTCGGCAGCAAACTCAACTCGCAAGACGCGCTGCTGATGGTGCACCGTCTCAAGGTCGACTGGGCCACGGGCGGCGTCACCCGCCTCAAGACCACCTTCCTGCACGACCCCGACCGCAAGGTTCCCTTCGCCATCCAGAACGAAGCCACCGCCGAACGCTTCCTCACCGGCGTGGACTTCGACCCCGAATCCATCCAGGTGGTGGGCGACGAGTGGTGGATCGGCGAAGAGTTCGGCCCCTACGTGCTGCGCGTCACCCCCCAGGGCAAGGTGCTGGGCGTGATCGAAGCCGTGGTGGACGGCAAGGCCTACCGCGGCCCCGACCACTACATGAACGGCCGCCTGCCCAACTACCCCGGCGACGCCGGCTTCGAAGTGCGCCGCAGCGGCGGCTTCGAGCCCATGGCCAAATCCATCGACGGCAAGACCCTGTACCCCATGTTCGAGTGGCCCCTGTGGGACGCCGCCGCCAAGAGCCAGGAAATGCACAAAGGCAAGCCCTTCACCCGCATCCTGGAACTGGACGCCGCCAGCAAGACCTACAGCGCCCGCCAGTGGAAATACGCCTTTGAAGAAGCCGGCAACGTCGCCGCCGACTTCCAGATGCTCAGCGCCACCACCGGCCTCGTCATCGAACGCGACGACGCCACCGAAGGCGCGGGCCAGGTCTGCAAAGACGAACCCCGCAACGACTGCTTCACCCGCCCGGCCCGTTTCAAGCGCATCTACAAGATCGACTTCGCACAGACCGACGCCGACGGCTTCGTGAAGAAGGTGGCCTACATCGACCTGACCAAAATCGCCAACCCCCAGCGCCTGGCCAAGCGCGGCCCGAACGAAGACAGCTTCGTGCTGCCGCACCTGGGCCCCGAAGGCCTGAGCGTGGTCGACGCCAATCACATCGTGGTGGTGAACGACAACAACTTCCCGTACTCCAGCGGCCGCACCCTGGGCCAGCCCGACGACAACGAACTGACCCTGCTCAACATCCAGGCGCTGGTCGAAGCGAAGTGATCGGCGCGTGCGCCGGACGCGCTCAGAAGTACAGCGCCACCACCTCGTTCACCGCATCGTCCATCAGCACCGGCAGGGCCAGCACCGACTGCGCACCCAGGGCCTGAAGGGCCTGCCGATCTTCCGGGGTGTCCGGCGTGGGCCACTGCGTGCTGGCCTGTGCCACACCGGTGCGCCAGGCGGTGCCGACCGCCCCCAATGCCTCAAGCTTGTGCACGGTGCCCGCGCCGGTGGGCAGTTCGCCGGCCGATTCACAGAAGCCGGAGATGCGCACCAGGTCGTCGGGCCGGCCGGGCTGCTGCGACCAGACCTCCACCCGCAGCGCAATCGGCTTGCTGGGGGCCGACAGCAGCGCCAGCACCCATGACGATGTGTCGCGCACGCTGCAAGGCAGGGCCATCGCCCGGCCAATGCCCAGTGCCAGCGCCGCCTCTTTGCGCAGGAAGCGGCTGGAACTGGCGATGTCGGCAATGCACACGGTCTGGCCCGTCTGCCAGGCCAGACCGGGCGCTCCTGTGCCCCTGGGCAACCAGCCATCGCGCGTCAGTGCCTCCAGCTCGGCGGCCTGGGCGCCGCTGCCAAAGTAGCCGTCCATCAGCGTCATGTCGGGGGAAATGCGCGCATCGTTGCGCCACAGCTCCACCGTGCCCACCGAAGTCGCCGCACCCCCCATCAGCAGCACCACCACGCACAGCAGCGCATCGCCTTGAAACACCGGCCACGCCACGGCACAGGTCAGGTCGATCGCCTTGGCGGCCGCCGCGCGCTTGAAATAGCTGCCCGAAAGCTCGCGCATCATGAGCGGGTGGCCCACCTCCCAGGCACGGCCTGGCAAGCCCTCGCCCCGCGCAAACAGCATCTGCCGCGTGATCGCCTCAAAGGCCGAAGCCCCCGGGAACCAGCCACTCGACAACTCCAGCGACGCACCGTCTTCGGTGGGTACCCAGACTTCGGCAATGCGGATCAAGGTGTTCATGGGCCAGCCATTAGCAAGTCACACGCCAGCTGAGCGCGAGCGGGTCAAACGCGCTGCGCGAAGAAGTGGCCCAGGTGGCCGATCTGCTGGACACCGCCCATCGCGAAGGCCACGCCTGGGGCAGATGAACCGTGTGCCGTGTGCACCGTGGCCTTCGTCACCTTGCCGTATTCGCTGGAGCACGTCCCGGCCACCCTGCCGTGCTTGCGCAGGCGAGCATTCGAAGAGGCAATAAGGAACATCGGCATCAGCTACCTACCTGTCATCCGTTCCAACGATAGGCATTCCTACAATGAAAAGGTCACCAGCTTTAGGGACCAGGGAGCCAGATGAACACCAAAGCCTCCACCCAAGGGGCCACCGGCGAAAGCATTTCGCCCGATCAACCGACAGATCAACTGACCCCCGACAGGTTGACGAGTTCGGGCAGCCGGGCTTTGGCTCTGGTGCGGGACTTCCCTTGGGTGGGGCTGGGGGTGCTCAGCACCTGCATTGGCGTGCTGATCATGTACGCCTACTTCCGTGGCATGGGTCATGTGCCTGCAGACATCGTCACCGTGCTGGGGGCTGGCGTGGGCATTGCCGGCGCGGCGTTTGTCTACATGCTGGCAGTCATGTTGGCCCTGATCGCCCCGCATGGCGCCTTCACACTGATGGACTCCCTCAGGAACGCTCCCTGGCGCCGGTGGTCGGGGTCGCTGAAGGACACCAACAACCTGCTCATTGGCGCTCAACTGCTGAGCGTGGGGCTGTTGCACCTGTATGTAGCATGGGGGGTGTGGCGCGACTGCGTGCCTGGACTTGCCTATGTCCTGATCCCGGCAGGCATCCTGTTGGGTACAGGCGGGGCCACCGTGGCCCATGCGGGGTGGCGGCGTGCTGTGTGGCGATGGGCGACGACCCTGAGCTTCCTGCAGTTGCTGCTGCTGTCTTCGCTGCCGTTGCTGGTGCTCAGCGATTTGCTGATGCCCACTGGCACGACCTCTGTTTGGGACTATCTGCTTTGGCTTGCGGTTTGGCTGGGGTTCGTTGTTGCGCTCGGATATCTGCCCAAAGAAGTGCCACTCTGGGCTGTCGCGATGGTTGTGCCGTTTCTGTTACCGGCAGTGCTTTGGGGTGCACCATTTCTTCGGGGACACGGTGACCTGTTCCCGCAGCTAGCACCTGACCATGAACACCGTCGCATCCAGATTCCACGGCAAGCTCACCAAATGAAATACCGACCGGGGCTTTGGCTTCGTGGCGGCTGACCAGGGTGGGCAGGAACTCTTCGTACACGTGTCCGCGTATCCGCGCGACGGGCGGGCGCCGGTGATCGGCGAGTCGCTGTCGTTTGAGCTGGAGCTGGACAAGGAAGTGGGATGGCTCGGCTACTCCCGCTACACCGAACGCGTCGAGGCGATGCCCTTCGCGCCCCAAAGCCTCATGAGGCTGCATCCCCAGCTTTTCAGTGCGACGGCCGCAAGCACTGCTCTCAGATGAGTTCTGCAGCGAGGCCAAGCAGTTTCTGCGGAACTGCCCTGGCATGGAGATGGACGGGGACAACGACGGCATTCCGTGCGAGCAGCAGTTGTGCTCTGGCCCTTTCGGCGGAGGATGACACGTTCGCCTGTGCGCCGACTTCCTGCGCATGCGTGAGCTGCCTCACCTTCTGAGGGCGAAGTCGAGCGTTCGTCGTACGTCGGCCGATAAGCCAGCGCGTCGATCACCTCAAACTGCACACCCAGCACCGCGCGCCGTTGCTGAATCTGCGTCAGAAACGCGTCCCGATGGCGGACGAGGTAGAGCGCAGCCGTCGCCAGCGCTTCCGGCTCCCGCTCGATCACCAGCGACAGGTCGAACAAGTCTCGCGCCGTGGCCCGGCCGCCCCGGTGCCAGAGCTTCTTGGCCACGATCTCGGCGGCGGTCTCCACCTTCACCTTGCGTCCCAGCAGCGTCCATTCGTCGTACGGTTGCGCCGTGAGGTTGGGCGAGGCCACGAAGTCGATCTCGCCTTCCGGCCGCAGCAGCTTCACGTAGCCCGGCCCCTCCACATAGTCCACCGACACACCCAAACGTCCAGAACGGATCGCTGATGCCGCGCCGGCCGATCTCGTCCACCAGCGTGAAGGCGTGGGCCAGCAAGGTTTGCCACACGCCTTCGGGCAGGGCGCTCGGTTGGGTGGACGGGTTCATGTCGATGATCTCTCAGATGCCACTCAGGCCCAGG
Source organism: Hydrogenophaga pseudoflava (assembly GCF_031020795.1). Classification (GTDB taxonomy): domain Bacteria; phylum Pseudomonadota; class Gammaproteobacteria; order Burkholderiales; family Burkholderiaceae_C; genus Hydrogenophaga; species Hydrogenophaga pseudoflava_A. The sequence goes on along the minus strand of NZ_JAVHJP010000001.1, from coordinate 506,526 downwards.
CCGTGCGTGGCGACTGCAGTGCCTGTGCCCAAGCCGTCAGGTGCTTCCACAGCCTCTTGGGCGGCGTGTGCGTGCGTTCGGCCACTTCCGCCACACCGGCCACAATCAGCGGCAACGGCGCCTCGTCCAGCAGCGTGGACACCTGCGGCACCAGCGCGGGGGGCAGGGTGCCGGCCACCAACGCGTCGGCCAGAGCGCCCGGTTGCAGCGCCTGCCTGTAGCTCACGCTGGCCGTCTGGCTCAGCAAGGCCAGCGCGTGCGCTTGGGATGCCCGTGGCTGTGCGGCCAGATCCAGGCCCAGCAGGTTCAGCAGCGCCAACAGCTTGGCCGCGCCCAGGTCCACCAGAGAGCCGTTTTCCAGCTGGTTGATGGTGGCGCGCGACAAGCCGGCCAGCCGCGCCAGCCGCGCCTGCGAAAGGCCCAGCGCCTCCCGACGGGCTTGCACGAGTTGACCGATGTCTGCGAGGTTCATGGGCTGGAGTGGAGCACTGGATCTGAAAAATGTCAAACATGCTCGACGTTTTCAGGCTCTACGACCCCGCGCACGACAGCATCAAGGTGATGACGCTGCACGTCAGCAAAGGGCTGGAGTTCCCGGGGGTGGCGCTGGTCGGCGCCGGGCGCATGCCCGCCGAGGGCGAAGACGAACGCGAGGAAGCGCGGCTGTTCTATGTGGGGGCTACGCGGGCGACGCAGCGGTTGGTGATTGGGGCGAGTGGGGGCGGGAACTTCGCTACGCGCCTAGAGGCAAAAAGCGAGACCTGTCCCCGATCCTGACCCCGTTGAATCGTCGCGCGACTCAATGGTTATGTACGTGCGCCGGTTCAACGAATAGAAGGAAAGCAAGCTGTCAGTTGCCGCCCTAACTGCCGTCTTGTCCCTTGAACGTTTTTCCAACGTTCAAGGCTTTTGCGAGCCCGTAGAAGATTTCATATTCAACACCGGTTTTCACCTTGGGTGAGATGTTGGCATAGTTCCTATCCTTGAAGCACCAATGTATGAATGGCTTGTGCTGTTCTGTTCGCTCAATGTAGCAAATTACATTCAGGTCATACAGAAACTGCAGAAAATCATTTGCGGTTGCCATAAACCTAGGTGTGCCGGATGCCAAGGACTTTACGTGATTTTCAAGTTTCTTAAAGGCGGTGGAGTATTGTTGGTAGTCGAACTTGTCATGTCCTGACAAAAACTCGAAGAACTTCAAGAATGCCTCGTAGTTCTCTGGCCCATAGTAAAAGGAGAGGTGGTCCTTTACTTCGCCAAGTAGATAATTCGAGTACTGCCGCTTGAAATGTGGGTCTTCAAAATCCTCGGATGTGAAGTTGACCTTTTGGGGATTGGATTTCGCATTTTCCTTCAAAAGGTCCAGCATTGTAACAAAGTCACGCGGTCTGTAATATGACCAGCGAATAAAACTAAGAAACGATGTGGGCTTATCGTAGGTCTCAAATACGTTAGGTGAATTCCATGGGAAATATGCATCCCATGCGTCGCCGTGTTTAATGTTTGCGTCGCTTTGCTGGCTTTTGAGAAGGTTGTCAACTACCGCAAAAATGCCCGACTGCCTGTGATTGATGTAGTCTGTTCTCCAATCAAGAAAAACTGAGTTGTCTCGAATTTTTGTATTTTGATTCTGGAGTCCCAGTTTTTCAAAGATATCCGGTCTGATCAACAAGACGGCTCTCAGACGGCCTTTTGAATCTCTTATTGTAGGGAAGAAATCATTGTTAATTTCCCAGACTGCGTTTGCCAGCCCCTTGATGCATTCAAGGTAGTCCTCGTATGCAATTGAACTCGGTCTAATGTCAATGCCGTCAATGAAAATTAGGTGGCTTTGTGCGAGTTTTAGTTGGCTGAGGGCTTGTTCAAACTGTCTTTGTATGTAGAAAAGATTTATTTGAAATTTGCTTTCAACGAAGGTGACTGTGCTTTTGTCCTCCCCGCCTGCGCGAAGATGTTTTGCGATTATTTCGGCTGATGTTTTTGATTCCTGAATGAAGCTGAGTGCTTGAATTATTTCGGGTGAAAATGCGTTTGCGTAATATTCATCAATCGCGTCGTTTAGTCGTCTGAAATTTATGAAATTGAATATCTGACTGGTGGCAGGTTCCTTTTCAATTATTTGTTTGGCGATTAGGAGATAAATGATTATTTTCCAGATGCTGGAAAATTCGGATAGAGTGAGGTGCTTCTCTTTCTTTAGAGCAACAAACTTTTGGTATTCGGTTTCTCTGATGTATTTGGTTGTTGCTAGAATGTTTTTATAGTTATTGTTTGAGAGAAATACCGAGTATGCGGTTTTGCCTGTGCCCTTTTCGCCGATTAGGAAGCTCACGTTGGGTTCGCACAGACTGTCTAAGTAGTCGTTTTTAATGAAAATTCTATTTAGAAGATCTTTATTTTCTCGGCGCTTGTAATTTTCTGCGTCGGAGAATCCTGTCTCAAGATCTTTGATTGGTTTCATTTTTGATATTCCCTGTGAAAGTTGTTGAACAAAATCGTTCTTGTGCGGTTTATTTTCCCCATCCATCCTTCAACCCCGTCACCCGGTTGAACACCACTTTCCCGCCCACGCCGTGATCCGCCCGGTCGGCCACAAAGTAGCCGTGGCGTTCAAACTGGAATTTCTGGTCCGGCTTGGCGGCGGCCAGTGACGGCTCCACGTAGGCGGTCACCACCTTCAGGCTGTCGGGGTTCAGCGCGTCCAGGAAGTTCTTGCCGCCCGCATCGGGTTGCGGGTCGGTGAACAGGCGGTCGTACAGGCGCACTTCGGCGCTCACGCCGTCGGCGGCGCCCACCCAGGTGATGGCAGCTTTGGCCTTGACGCTGTCGGCGCCGGGGGTGCCGCTCTTGGTGCCGGCGATCACTTTGGCGTGCACTTCGGTCACTTTGCCGTCGGCGTCTTTGGCGCCCACGCCGGTGCATTCGATGACGTAGCCGCCTTTGAGGCGCACCACGTTGCCGGGGAACAGCCGCTTGTAGCCCTTGGGCGGCACTTCTTCAAAGTCCTCGCGCTCGATCCACACGTCCTTGCCGATCTTGAACACGCGGTCGGGCGGGGGTGTTTGCCCTTCTGCAATGGCGCTGTGGGGCAGGGCGGGCTGGGTGCAGTCTTCGGTGTAGCCGTCAGAGCCGAACACCTCGGCCCAGTTGGTGAGCACCAGCTTGACGGGGTCGAGCACGGCCATGCCGCGGTGGGCCTTGTTTTCCAGGTCTTCGCGCAAGCAGCCGTCGAGCGTGCTGTAGTCGATCCAGGAGTCGCTCTTGGTCACGCCGATGCGTTCGGCAAACAGCTGGATGGCTTCGGGCGTGTAGCCGCGGCGGCGCAGGCCGACGATGGTGGGCATGCGCGGGTCGTCCCAGCCGCTGACCTTCTTCTCGTTCACCAGCTGCGCCAGCTTGCGCTTGCTGGTGATCACGTAGGTGAGGTTCAGGCGCGCAAATTCGTACTGCCGCGGCGGCGGGGCCTTGAGCAGGCCGCCTTCGCACAGACGCTCCAGCAGCCAGTCGTAGAAGGGGCGCTGATCTTCAAACTCCAGCGTGCAGATGGAGTGGGTGATCTGCTCCAGCGCGTCCTCGATGGGGTGCGCGAAGGTGTACATGGGGTAGATGCACCAGGCGTCGCCCGTGTTGTGGTGCGTAGCGCGGCGGATGCGGTAGATGGCCGGGTCGCGCATGTTGATGTTGGGCGAGGCCATGTCGATCTTGGCGCGCAGCACGGCGGCGCCGTCGGCCAGCTTGCCGTCGCGCATTTCGCGAAAGCGGGCCAGGTTTTCGTCCGGCGTGCGGGTGCGGAAGGGGCTGTCCACGCCGGGCTTGCCAAAGTCGCCGCGGTTCACGCGCATTTCTTCGGCGGTCTGTTCGTCCACATAGGCGTGGCCGGCGGTGATGAGGTGTTCGGCCGCGCGGTACATGAAGTCGAAGTAGTTCGACGCGTAGTACAGGTGGTCTTCGATGACTGGTCCGTTTGGGCCGTTGAAGCTGCTTTGCCAGTTGAAGCCCAGCCACTGCACCGCGTCGAGGATGGAGTCCACGTACTCCTTTTCTTCCTTCTCGGGGTTGGTGTCGTCAAAGCGCATGTGGCAGACGCCGCCGTAGTCGCGCGCCAGGCCGAAGTTCAGGCAGATGCTCTTGGCGTGTCCCACGTGCAGGTAGCCGTTGGGTTCGGGCGGGAAGCGGGTGCGGATCTTGGCCGGGTCGGGAATGCCCGCGTCGTGGAAGGCGGCATCACCCGGGCCGCCGCCCCACTGTCGGCTGGCGTAGGTGCCTTGTTCCAGGTCTTTTTCGATGATCTGGCGCAGGAAGTTGCTGACCTTGTGCTCCTCGCCTTCGGCGGCGGGAGCGTTGTTTTTAGAGGGGGAAGAAGGGGTGTTGGAGCTCATCCGGCCATTCTAGGGCGGCGCCTCCGGCGCTATCATGGCCTTCGCCCATTCTGGCGCCTCCCTTCCATGAAGCCGTCCACCGCCCTGCAAGCCCACCGTTCCGCCGTCCGCCGCGTCGTCGAGGCGCACCGCGCGTGCAATGCGCGGGTGTTCGGCTCGGTGGTGGCGGGGGATGATGTGGAAGGCAGCGACCTGGACCTGCTGATCGACCCGACGCCTGAGACCAGCCTGATGGACGTGGCGGCGATCCAGGTGGAACTGGAGCAGTTGCTGGGCGTGCCAGTGGACGTGCTCACGCCCAATGCGCTGCCCGCCAGCTTCCGGCAGACCGTGCTGCAGCAGGCCGTGCCGGTATGAACAAAGCCGGGCGGGTGGCCGATTACGTGGCCACATCGTGCAGGCGATGGCGCGCATCGAGCGACACCGTTTGGAGTGGACGCGACCGGTTTCGCAGCCAGCGAACTGATCCAAGACGCCGTCATCGGAACCTGGAAGTCATCGGTGAGGCGGCCAACAACATCCAGCGGGTCGATCCGGCGTTCACGGCCGCTCATCCTGAGGTGGTTGAGCGGGACCTGCCGTCGCTACGGCAAAAAGTCGCTTCGATTCAGTTTTGATTTTCTGTCTTGACAGAAATTTCAGACGCGCGCACGATCGCGCCCATGGAACTGACCGAATCTGCCCGCCGTTTCGTGGTGCACTGGGGTGAAATGGGGACCGCCTGGGGCGTGAACCGCACCGTCGCCCAGATCCACGCCCTGCTGTTTTTCCACGGCCGCCCGCTGCACGCCGAAGAGATCGCGACCACGCTGGTGGTGGCCCGCTCGAATGTGAGCACCAGCCTGAGCGAGCTGCGCAACTGGGGCCTGGTGCGGCAGACGCAGGTGCTGGGCGACCGGCGCGACTATTTCGAGACTTCTTCCGATGTGTGGGAGCTGTTCCGCACCATCGTGCGCCAGCGCAAGGAGCGCGAGTTCCTGCCCACGGTGCAGATGCTGCAGACGCTGGTGGCGTCGCCCGAGTTCGAGAGCGAATCGCCCGACGCGCAGGACCGTGTGCGCGAGACGCTGCGCTTCATGCAGACGCTGGGCGTGTGGACGGACGAGATGCTGCGGCTGTCGCCCGCCACGCTGGAGAAGGTGATGCGCCTGGGCGCGTCGGTGCAGAAGTTCGTGCGCTCGGACGGCTGAGGCTGCCCGGGCTTTTTTTTGAATCAATGTTTCTGTGTTGACAGAAATTACAGAAAGATGGAGGAGCGGATCATGAATGTCTGGCTGCTGGGGGCTTCGGGTTTTGTAGGGCGGCACGTGGTGCAGGCGCTGCTGTCGGCGGGGCACACGCTGGTGAACCGCCCGCGGGTGGACATGGCGCGGGCGACCGGCCCGGCCGACTGGTTGCCCTACCTCTCGGGGGTGGACGCGGTGGTGAACACGGTGGGTGTGTTGCGCGATTCGCGGCGCCGCCCGATCTGGCCCACGCACGCGAGCGGGCCGCAGGCGCTGTTCGACGCCTGTGCGCAAGCCGGTGTGCGGCGGGTGGTGCAGGTCTCGGCCCTGGGCATCGAGGGCAGCTCGACGGCCTATGCGCGCAGCAAGCGCGCGGCCGACGAGCACCTGCTGGCGCTGGCGGATCGCGGCGCGCTGGACGCGGTGGTGCTGCGGCCGAGCATCGTGGTGGGCGAGGGCGGTGCGTCGACCGGGCTGTTCCGCGCGCTGGCGCGGCTGCCTTGGTTGCTGCTGCCGGCGCCGGTGGCGCGCGGGCTGGCGCAGCCGCTGCATGTGGACGATCTGGCGGCGGCGGTGGTGGCCGGTCTGGGCGGCGACCGGCGGGGCATTGTGGAGCTTGCCGGGCCCGAGGTGTTCACGCTGCAGGCGCTGATTGCGCACTGGCGCGCCGCCTTGGGCCACGCGCCGGCACGGGTGGCCCTGCTGCCCGAAGCGCCAAGCCGCTGGAGCGCGCGGCTGGGCGATGCCGTGCCGCTGTCGCCCTGGTGCAGCGAGTCGCTGGCCCTGCTCGCGCAGCCGAACACGGCGGATGCGTCGGGGCTGCAAGCCTTGCTGGGTCGGGCGCCGGTGTCGGTGCGCTGCTGGCCGCGGGTGGACTCGACCGCTGCGCGGGCGGAGGTCGCATGAACGCGCCCGAACGATGGAGCCTGGTGGCGCTGTGGTGGGGCACGGCTGCGGCGTCGGCGCTGGGCTGGGGCGGCATCAGCCACGAACTCGTGCGCGCGCCGGGCTGGGTGCCCGAGGCGCTGGTGTCCCCGCTGGTGGCTGGCGGCATTGTGGTGGACGTGCTGATGGGCGCCTGGCTGGTGTGGCGACCGGGGCCGCTGGCCTGCCGCGCAGGGCTGGCGGTGGTGGTGCTGTTCACGCTGCTGGCCAGCGCCATGGTGCCGGGCGAATGGTTGCACCCGTTCGCACCGCTGCTCAAAAACCTGCCGATCGCCGCCCTGCTGTGGCGGGGGAGCGAATGGACCTTTGTCGGAGCAAGACGATGAACCTCTACCTCTGGATCAAGACCCTGCACATCGTTTCCAGCGTGGTGCTGGTGGGCACTGGCTTCGGCTCGGCCTTCTACCTGTTCATGGCGCACCGCAGCGGCTCGGTACCGGCGCAGGCCGTGGTCTCGCGGCTGGTGGTCCGGGCCGACTGGTGGATGACCACGCCGGCCGTGATCGTGCAACCGCTCAGCGGTTTCGCGTTGGCCCACATGGCCGGCTGGCCGCTGACCACGCCTTGGATCGCGCTCTCGCTGGGGCTCTACGCGTTCGCCGGGGCGTGCTGGCTGCCGGTCGTGGGGCTGCAGATCCGCATGGCGCAGCTGGCGGCGGCTTCGTCGGCCCGGGGCGATGCGGTGCTGCCTGCGGCCTATTGGCGCATGGCACGCTGGTGGGAGGGGCTGGGCTACCCGGCGTTCGGGGCCATGCTGGTGGTGTTCGCGCTGATGGTGACCAAGCCGCCGCTATGGGGCTGAGCCAGCCGCTCAGAGCCCGGGCACGAACCGCGCGTTGGCCATCGCCATCGCCCGGAACCCGGCGCTGATGCGCCCTTCGTCCGCCACGCGCTTCCAGAAGCGGGTGGCCAGTTCTCGGGCGCGGGGCCACACGGGCAGGGTGTGCACTGTGGGGCGCGGCGGCTGGGCCGCGAAGTCGCGCGGCACCACCTCGCCCGCCACCGGCGCGTACAGCATGGGCAGCATGTCGTAGGCGGGGGCGAGCTGCCAGCGGTGCTCGTGCAGCAGCAGCGAGATGTTGCCGTGGTGGCGGTCGGTGTTGGCGATCAGCGCGCCGAAGGCGTCGAGCAGGCAGAGGGTGGTCACGTCGGTGGCGCTCAGGCGTTCGGGACCGGCCTGGTCGGCGCGGCGCGCGGTGTCGACCCAGTTGGTGCCCTGGCCGATGTACTGGCGGTCGTAGACCTCCAGCGAGACCATGCCCACCCGGCCGCCCTGCGGCGTGCGGTCGAAGCGGCGGCTTTGCAGGAAGACGCGGCCGCCGGCCTCGACCAGTTCGGTGGGGGCGGCGCCGATGCCGGCGTCGGCCAGGGTTTGCAGCGCCAGCGCCTCGCAGGTCAGCAGGTCGCGCCAGCGCTGAGCGGCGGCGCTGTCGTCGGCGGGCGAGAACTTCACCAGCACCGGGTGGCCGTCGCGCACGGCGCTGAATTTGGGCTGCTCGCCGCCCGCGCTGGAACCGGCCAGGGTCTGGCCCAGCGCCTGGGCGGCGAGGGCGGGGTACTGGGTGGCGGGGTCGTCCACCACGGGCGCGCGGCTGTGCAACGGGGTGGGCAGATCCAGGAAGCGGTCGAAGGCCGCGGCACCCACCACGAGGTTGCCCGGCAGGTCTTCGCCCGCGTTCACGAGCGCTTTCAATATGTGATCGTCGTTCCAGTGCTGCAGGTTGGCGGGCAGGCGCAGGGCAGGGTGGGCATCGACAAAGCCCCGGCCGAGAAAGCCCTGCGGCCGCATGTCGTAGAGGAACCAGGGCAGGCTGTCGTGGAAAGCACTGGCGCCGTGCACCTTGTCGGCCTCGTCCATCCAGAAGCCGCCCCCGGCCAGCGGGTGCAGGGTGCCGAAGGGCTGCAGCGCGCCGTCCGCCCCCACGGCGTGAATGGGCACCTGGCGCCCCACGCCGTCCACCTCGCGCGGCAGCAGGTAGCGCCGCGCCCGCGCCGCGCCCACCGCCACCACCTGGCCGCTGGCCACCAGCGGCGCAAGCAGGCGCGAGAGCGTGGGCTGGCTCATGCCCAGCCGCTGCTGCAACTGGGCGCCACCGGCGTGGCCACCCAGGCTGCGCAGGGCTTGCAGCAGCTGGGTTTCGGCGGGATGAGGTGTGGACATGAATGGTTTTGTGAATGAATATCCCAGTCAGATATTCCCACAATTCCATTGCAAATCAAAGAACTTCTGGGTCCTGAGTATCTTTCAGGGTCGGGTCTGAATGGATTCAGAGGCTGGTGTGGCCCCAGCCGGTGGCCTGCACCAGCCGTTCCAGCGCGAAGGCGCCCAGCACCGAGTTGCCCTTGGCGTCCAGCTCGGGCGCCCAGACCGCAACGGTGGCCACGCCGGGCACGACGGCGACGATGCCGCCGCCCACGCCGGTCTTCACCGGCAGACCGATGCGGTAGGCGAAATCGCCCGCCGCGTCGTAGGCGCCGCAGGTCAGCAGCAGGGCATTGACGCGGCGCGTGTCGTCGGCGCTGAGGAACTGTTCGTCCGGTTCGCCCTGGCGGCCCAGGTCGCGCCCGCCGTTGGCCAGGAACAGCGTGGCCTGGGCCAGCTGGGCGCAGCTCATCTCCGTGGCGCACTGGCGGCAGTAGTTGTCGAGCACCGTCTCGGGTTCGTTGCGGAAGTTGCCGTGACTCTTCATGAAATACGCCATGGCCATGTTGCGATGCGCGGTCTCGCGCTCGCTGCGCGCCACGCGCGGATTCCAGTGCAGGTTGGGCTCGTCGGCCAGACGGCGCAGCGCACCCAGCAGCGCGTAGTCGAGGTGGGCATAGCGGGTGGTGAGGATGTCGGTGATGACCAGCGCGCCCGCGTTGATGAAGGGGTTGCGCGGGATGCCGTTCTCGGTTTCCAGCTGGACGATGGAGTTGAAGGCCGCGCCCGAGGGCTCGCGTCCCACGCGCTGCCACACCGCGTCGCCTTCGAGCTTGAGCGCCAGCACGAAGGTGAACAGCTTGGTGATGCTCTGCAGCGAGAAGGGCGTGTCGGCGTCGCCCACACGGTGGGTCTGGCCGTCGACGGTGGCAATGGCCATGCCGAAGTGCCGGGGCGACACCTCGGCCAGGGCCGGGATGTAGTCGGCCACCCGGCCCTGGCCGTACAGGACCTGGGCGTCGCGGTGGATCTCGGCCAGCAGGGCGGGCAGGTCGGTGCGCTTTGTCATGGTGGGCGCGGATTCTAGGAGGGTTCGGCCTTCAAGCCGACAAGGGGATGGCTGCAGGGTGCCAGCGGCAGGCGGTTTCCGATATCGTTGGTGCCACTTTCAAAACAGGCCGACGCGCCGCGCCGGCCGAGGGACCCGACGATGAACAAGGACCTGGACAACCCGGACACCTTCGTGATGGATGAGCAGTCCGAGTGGGAATCCACTCAGATGGACGACGTGTTCCTGCCTTCGGTCCAGGTGCTGATCCGCTGGAGCGATGTGGAAGCGGCGGTGGAGCGGGGTGCGGTGGTGCCTTCCGAGGCCCACGGCCTGTGGGCCGCCTGGGCGGCGCCGGGCAGCCCGCTGCGGCGCATCGGTGTGTCGGTGGACCAGGCCTACAAGACGCCCCCGGTGGAAGACACCGTGGCGGACGATCTGCCCGACGAACTGCCCCCACCGCCCCCGGCCGGCGGGATGAAGCAGGTGGTGATGCTGCTGATCGGCGCAGTGGCCGGGGCGGCGCTGATGTTCGTGCTGGGCCGCTGAGCGGTTCTTCTTTTTCTCTTCCGCACCTCTTCCATCAGTCGGACGGCGCGTGCCAGCCCTGCGCGGGGGCGTGCCGGCGCTGGCGCGCCAGGTCGTCCTGCATCTGCCGTTCGAACTCTTCGCGCGCCTCGCGCATGCGCTTGATGAGGTCGTCGCGGTTGTCCTGCTGACGTGCCAGCCGGGCCTGCCGGATCGCGCCCTCGGTGTGGCGGCGGAAATCGTCGGCCAGCTGGCGCGCGTGGAAGCGGTCGAAGCCCAGCAGCTCCAGCGTCACACGGGCGCTGCGCAGCGAACTCTCCAGCATCTCGCGCTGCGCGTGGTGCACGTGGGCGTCCTCCAGATCCATCTCGTGCACCGCGTCGTAGGCGCGGGCGATGATGGGCAGGTCCGGGTGCGACGCGTGCAGCTCGTGCGCCAGTCGCGTGGCCTGCGTGGCGTCGTCGATGGCGATCACGAAGGCGCGGGCCTTGCCCACGCCGGCCGCGTGCAGCAGGTCGGGCTGGCTGGCGTCGCCGAAGTGCACCTTGAAGCCGAAGCGGCGCGCGGAGTCGACGGTGTCCGCGTCGTGGTCGATCACGGTGGGCTTGATGCCGGCGCTCAGCAGCGTGCGCGCGACGATCTGTCCATAGCGGCCGAAGCCCGCCAGCAGCACCGGCGACTCGGCGTCTTCGATGGTGTCCGCCGGGCGCTCGCTGGTCTCGTGGCGCGCGAGCCGGTCGAAGGCGATCAGCAGCAGCGGCGTGGTCACCATCGACAGCGCGGCGATCAGGGTCAGCAGGTCGGCGGTGTCGGGCGGCAGTACGGCCGAGGCCTTGGCCGCAGCCAGCACCACGAAGGCGAACTCGCCCACCTGCGAAAGCACGATGGCCAGCAGGGAGCGCTGCGAACCGGTGAGCTTGACCACCGGACCGAGCAGCCACAGTCCCAGCGCCTTGAGCGCCACCACCAGCAGCAGGCCCACGATGACCTGCAGCGGCGCGCTCACCAGCAGGCCCAGCTGCATGCTCATGCCCACCGCGATGAAGAACAGGCCCAGCAGCAGGCCCTTGAACGGCAGGATGTCGTTCTCCAGCGCATGGCGGTATTCCGAACTGGCCAGCAGCACGCCGGCCAGGAAGGCGCCCAGGCCCATCGAGAGTCCGACGTATTCCATCAGCGCGGCCACGCCGAGCACCAGCAGCAGCGCGAAGCCGGTGAACAGCTCGCGCACCTGCAGCCGCGCGATGAAGCGCATGGCGGGGTAGGCCACATAACGGCCGAGCACCACCACGCCGACCACCGCGGCGACCTGCAGCAGCGGCCCACCGTGCGCAGCGCCATGGCCCGCGCCGGCGTCAGGGGCTGCGCTGCCCAGCACGGCGGCCAGCGCCAGCAGCGGAATGGCCGCGATGTCCTGGAACAGCAGCATCGCAAAGCCGGTCTGGCCCACGGGGCGCGGCATCAGGTTGCGCTCCTGCAGGATGGCCACCGCGATCGCCGTGGACGACAGCGCCATCGCCAGCGCGGCCACCAGCGCGGCCTGCCAGGTCCAGCCCAGCAGCAGGCCGACCGGCATGAGCAGCGCGGCGCACACCGCCATCTGCAGCGCGCCGCCGCCAAAGACGATGCGCCGCATGGCCCAGAGGCGCTGCGGCTCCAGCTCGAGCCCGATCACGAACAGCATCAGCACCACGCCGAGTTCGGAGACATGCAGGATGGCGGTCGGGTCGCTGACCAGGGCCAGGCCGACCGGGCCGATGGCCATGCCGGCCACCAGGTAGCCCAGCACCGAGCCCAGCCCGGCGCGCACCGCCAGCGGCACGAAGATGAGCGCGGCCAGCAGGAACAGGATGGCCTGGGTCATGGGGTTCCCCTGTGTTCGATGGCGGCCAGGTGCTGGGCCAGCTGCTGCAGCAGGCCGCCGCAGTCGGCGCTGACGGCTGCCTGCGAGTTGCTGTGGCCGCCGTGCACCACGTGCGGCGGCAGCCAGTGCATGCCGCAGAAGCGCGCGGTGTGTTCGACCGGGGGCACGTAGTCGGCGAACGGCCGGCCGTGTGCGCCGCCGGGGGTGTAGTCACCCAGCTGCCCGCCCGCGCTGGCGACCCACCAGGCGGTCTTGCCACGCAGCGCGTCGCCGCCCGGCCCGTAGGCCCAGCCGTAGGCCAGCACCTGGTCGAACCAGTGCTTGAGCAGCGCCGGCACGCTGTACCAGTAGACCGGCGAGAGCCAGACCACCAGATCGGCCTCACTCAGTGCGGCGCGCTCGGCCGCGACGTCGATGTCGAAGTCCGGGTAGAGGTGGTAGAGCGGGCGCTCGGCCGTGTCCGGCTGGGATGCGAGCGTGCGGCGCAGGGCCTCGGTGACGAGCGAAGCGCTCGCGCGCGGATGGGCATGGATGACCAGGGTCCGTGGCATGGCGGTGCGGGTGGGGTCACTGGCCGAAGCGTGGACCGTGGGTGAGGAATTCGGTTTCTTCGGGGGTGCTGCTGCGTCCCAGCACCGCATTGCGGTGGGGGAAGCGGCCGAACCGCAGGACGATGTCGGCGTGTTCGCGTGCGGCTTTGAGATTGCCCTGCAGCTTCTGCTGCAGCGCGGGCGGGCTCTGGCGCACCAGGGCCTCGAACTTGAGCACGCACTCGTCCTGCAGCGCCGGGCTTTCCGCGTGCATCAGCGGCATGTAGAGGAACACCCGGCCGATGGGCGGCAGATCGGCGTCCTGGTCCAGCGCCAGGCTCTGCAGCACCAGCCGCTGGGCCCGGCCGTCGCCGGCGAAGGCGCGTGCCTGGCCCCGGTGCACATTGCGGGTGAACTGGTCCAGCAGGATGACCAGCGCCAGCCGGTCCAGGAGGCGGCTCTCCCACTCCAGGAGCTGGCCGTCCAGCGCCTGCTCGACGAGGCTGCCGAAGCGCTCGCTGATCTGCTGGTCCAGCGCGGGACCGCCACCGAACCACAGCGCGCTGCGGTCGTCGCCGGGCCAGCCCGCGGAAAGACCGTCGCCGAACCAGAAATCGAGAATGTCTTCAGGGCGTGCAGTCATGAGGGAAAAATCAAGGGTGCTGTTACGAATGGCTACGAGATTGACCGACCGTGAGGTGCAGGTTACCGGGATTCCGCCTGTAATTCAGGCTCCGGGTCCGAATCCAGGCCCCGCCACATGGAGAACCTCACGATGAACACCCTTTCACCCAGCCTGCAGCGCACTTCGGCCTGGGCCCGTGGCCTGGCCGCCGTGAGCCTGGTGGCCGGCGCCTGGGCGCTGTCCACCGTCGCCAGCCAGGCGCACGCGCGCGACGTGTACTGGTCGGTGGGCGTGAACAGCCCTGGCGTCAGCATCGGTGCCTCGAACGCGCCGGTCGTGGTGCACCAGCCGCCCGCCTACTACCAGCCACCCGCCTATTACTACGCGCCGCCGCCGGTGGTGGTGCAGCCGGCCCCCGTGTACTACCAGCGCCCGCCGGCCGTGGTGTACGGCCCGCCGGTGGTCTACGCGCCTCCCCGCCCGGTGGTGATCGGCGGCTACGGCCACTGGCGCGACCGTCCGGGCCGCTGGGACGACCGCGGTCGTGGTCATGGGCACTGGCACGACCATGGTCGCGGCCACGGCCGTGGTCATTACAAGGACCGCGACTGAGCTTCGCCGCGGCCCGCAGCCTCCTGAGGCGCTAGCGGGCCGCGAAGCCGCGCGCGATGCGCGCCGCCAGCCGGGCGGCCACGCGTGCGGTGCGCCCTCCCTCGTCGAGCGAGGGGTTGAGTTCCGCCAGATCGGCCGCCAGCACGCGGCCACTGGCCAGCACCTGGTCCACCAGCGCTTCCACATGGGCCAGCGGCAGGCCCAGCGGGGCCGGGGCCGACACGCCGGGCGCCCACGGTGCCGGTAACACATCCAGACAGACCGTCAGATACACCCCGTCGCAGCGCGCGAGGTCGTCGGCGAGCGCGGCCTGCGCCTGCGCCAGCTGTTCGGCCGACTGCAGCTGCTCATCCAGCCGGTGGCGCACGCCCAGCGCGGCGGCGCGGTCGAACAGCGCCTGCGTGTTGGCGAAGCGGCTGATGCCCAGCACGTGGTAGTCGAACGGACGGCCCTGGGCCTGGCACCAGTCGGCGATCTGGCGGAAGGGCGTGCCCGAGTTGCCCTGCGCTGCCATGCGCAGGTCGAAATGCGCGTCGAGGTTGACGATCAGCACGCGTTGCCGATCCGGGTGCGCGCGCGCGATGCCCTGGAACGTGCCCCAGGCCACCTCATGCCCACCGCCCAGCACCAGCGGGCGGCAGCCCTGGCCCACGACGTCGGCGATGCGGGCGGCCAGCGCCTGCTGCGCGTCTTCGAGGGACTGGCTGTGGCCGTCCACGTCGCCCGCGTCCCACAGCGAGGGTTCGCCCAGCAGCGGCAGGTTGGCCAGCGCACCGCGCAGGGCCCGTGGTCCTTCGGCGGCGCCGGGCCGGCCGCCGTTGCGGCGCACACCCTCGTCGACCGCAAAGCCGATCAGGGCCACGCCGTCCTGCGAGGAACCATCGAAGGGTCGCACCACGTGGTGCCAGCGGCGGCTGTCGCCCACTTCTTCGGTGTCGGTCCGGCCTTGCCAGACGAAGGGTGGTTGGTCAGGTGTGTTCATATGCGCTCCGTGCCCGCCACCACGGCGCGGCGGCAGGGGTTGTGGCCGAACCAGTAGGCCAGTTCGTTCGGGTGGTCGAGGTCCCAGGCCACGAAGTCGGCGCGCAGTCCGGCGGCGAGCACGCCGCGGTCGTGCAGGCCGAGCGCCCGCGCGGCCTGCACGGTGATGCCGCGCACGGCTTCGAGTGGCGTGAGCCGGAAGAACGTGCAGGCCATGTGGGCCGCCAGCAGCAGCGAGAGGCCGGGCGAGGTGCCGGGGTTGTGGTCGGTGGACACCGCCATCGGCACGCCGGCCTCGCGCAGCGCGGCAATCGGTGGCAGCCTGGTTTCGCGCAGCATGTAGAAGGCGCCCGGCAGCAGCACGGCGACGCTGCCGGCGGCCTTCATGGCCGCGATGCCCTCGTTGCTCAGGTGTTCCAGGTGGTCGCAGGAGAGTGCGCCGAACGAGGCGGCGAGCGCGGCGCCGCCCTGGTCGGAGAGCTGTTCGGCGTGCAGCTTCACCGGTAGGCCCAGCGCCCGTGCGGCCTCGAACACGCGCCGGGTCTGGGCCGGGGTGAAGCCGATGTGCTCGCAGAAGGCGTCGACCGCGTCGACCAGGCCCTGGGCGTGCAGCGCCGGCAGCCACTCGCAGACGGCCGTGATGTAGTCGTCCGCTCGGCCCTCGAACTCCGGCGGCAGGGCGTGGGCGCCGAGGAAGGTGGTGCGCACGTCGACGCGGCGGTCGCTGCCGAGCTGGCGCGCCACGCGCAGGCAGCGCGCCTCGGCCTCCAGCGACAGGCCGTAACCCGACTTGATTTCCAGCGTGGTCACGCCTTCGGCCATCAGCGCCCGCAGGCGCCGGGCGGCGCTGGCGAACAACTCGTCGTCGCTGGCGGCGCGCGTGGCGGCGACGGTGGACCGGATGCCGCCGCCTGCGCGGGCGATGGCTTCATAGCTCGCACCGTTCAGCCGCATCTCCGCCTCGGCCGCGCGGTGGCCGCCGTAGACCAGGTGGGTGTGGCAGTCGACCAGGCCGGGCGTAACGAGCAGGCCGCCGAGGTCGTGGTCCTGCGCCGCACGGACCGCGGCGGGCAGTTCGGACAGGGGGCCGGCCCAGGCGATGCGCTCGCCTTCGGTGAGCAGGGCACCGTCGTCGACCAGGCCCCAGCCATCACCGGTCAGCGTGGCGAGGCGGGCGTTGCGCCAGAGTTGGGGGGTGTTCATCAGTGGGTGTCCTCGGGGCTGAGCGCGTGGCTGAACCACCAGCCGGACAGGGCGGTGGGGGCATCGGGTTCGAAGGTCCAGGGCGTGCCGTCGACGGGGTCGGCGGTGAGCAGGGTCTGCGCGGGCAACGCAAGCACATCGGCGCCGGCGCGCCAGGTACCACTCACGCGGGTGAACAGGCCGGCGAGCCCCCGATGCGGTGGCCGCCAGGCGCCCTCGACGGGCCGCAGCGCGCCGTGCCCGCCGCGGCACATCAGGTTGAGGTCGCGCACCGGGCCACCCAGCAGGCGGCAGCCGGGGGCGGTGGCGCCGTCGAACACCAGTGGCGCGTCACCGGGGCGTTGCTCGACCTTGCGGCCGGCGAAGTCCAGCACCACACCATCGCCGTCGAGCACCACGAAGTGGCGGACCACGCCGGGGAAGGCCGAAAACGGACCGTCGCTGCCAATGTCCGCCACGCTGAGGCGGCAGCACCAGGCCTGCGGCGAGGGCCAGGCCAGCAGCTCGCGCGTGAGGCCGCCGCCGTTGCGCCAGGGCACGGGGGCGACGTCGCAGGTGCTGAGCTGCTGCATGGCACTCAATGCGTCCAGAGGCCGGCCAGCGCGTCGGCATTGCCGTCGGTGGCATGGCCTTGCAGCACCAGGCTGCGCGCGGCCTCGATGTCGGGCGCGAACAGGCGGTCCTGGTCGTAGAACGGCACGCGGGCGCGCAGCGTGGCCTGCGTGGCCTGCAGGCGCGGCGAGGTGGCCAGTGGGCGGTGGAAGTCCACACCCTGCGCAGCGGCCAGCCACTCGATGCCGAGGATGGTGGCGGTGTTGTCGGCCATCTCGGCCAGGCGGCGGCCGGCGTAGGTGGCCATGCTCACGTGGTCTTCCTGGTTGGCGCTGGTGGGCAGGCTGTCGACGCTGGCGGGGTGGGCGTGCGACTTGTTCTCCGAAGCGAGCGCGGCGGCCGTGACGTGGGCGATCATGAAGCCGCTGTTGAGGCCCGGGTTGTCCACCAGGAAGGGCGGCAGGCCCGAGAGCGTGCTGTCGATCAGCAGCGCGATGCGGCGTTCGGAGATGGCGCCGATCTCGCTGATGGCCAGCGCCAGCGTGTCGGCCGCGAAGGCGACCGGCTCGGCGTGGAAGTTGCCACCGGACAGCACCTCGTTCGTGTCGGTGAACACCAGCGGGTTGTCGGTCACGGCATTGGCTTCGGTCAGCAGGGTGCGCGCGGCGTTGGTGATCAGGTCGCGGCAGGCGCCCATGACCTGGGGCTGGCAGCGCAGGCTGTAGGGGTCCTGAACGCGCTCGTCGTTGTCGCGGTGCGAGCGGCGGATGGCGCTGCCCTGCAGCAGCGCGCGCGTGACGGCGGCCTGCGCGATCTGGCCGGGCTGGCCGCGCGCGGCGTGGATGCGCGGGTCGAACGGCGCGTCGCTGCCCTTGGCGGCGTCGACGCAGAGCGCGCCGATGGCGGTGCCGGCTTCGAGCAGGCGCTCCGCCATGAACAGGCCGTGCAGCGCGAGCGCGGTCGAGACCTGGGTGCCGTTGATGAGCGCCAGGCCCTCCTTGGCGGCCAGCGTCAGCGGCGCGATGCCGGCGGCTTTCAGCGCCTCGGCGGCGGGGCGGATCTCGCCGTTCACGCGCACCGGGCCTTCGCCCATCAGCGCCAGCGTCATGTGCGACAGCGGCGCGAGGTCGCCCGAGGCACCCACCGAGCCCTTGACCGGGATCACCGGCACCACGCCCGCATTCAGCAATGCCAGCAGGGTGTCGATGACCACCGGGCGCACGCCCGAATAACCGCGCGCCAGGCTGGCCGCCTTCATCAGCATCACCAGACGCACGGTGGCGTCGCTCATGGGCTCGCCAGTGCCGACCGAGTGCGACAGGATCAGGTTGCGCTGCAACTGCTCCAGCTGCTCGTCGGGGATGCGGGTCTTGGCCAGCTTGCCAAAGCCGGTGTTGATGCCGTAGGCCGCATCGCCCTTGGCGACGATGGCGTGGATGGCGGCGGCCGAGGCGTCGATGGCGGCTCGGGCGTCTCCGTTCAGCGCGACGGTGACGGGCTGCTGCCAGACGGCGCGCAGGTCGGCCAGGGTCATCTGGCCGGGGTTCAGGGTGAGGGTGTGTGTCATGGCAGGAAGTGTCATCCGATCATGGGGAGTTTCAAGCCTTGCTTTTTGGCGGTCGCAATCGCCAGCTCGTAGCCCGCATCCGCATGGCGCATCACGCCCGAGCCGCAGTCGTTCACCAGCACGCGCGCCAGGCGCTCGGCGGCGGCGTTGGTACCGTCGGCCACGATCACCATGCCCGAGTGCTGCGAGTAGCCCATGCCGACGCCGCCACCGTGGTGCAGCGACACCCAGCTGGCGCCGCCCGCGGTGTTGAGCAAGGCGTTGAGCAACGGCCAGTCGCTCACGGCGTCGGTGCCGTCCTTCATGGCCTCGGTTTCGCGGTTGGGGCTGGCGACCGAGCCGGTGTCCAGGTGGTCGCGGCCGATGACGATGGGCGCCTTGAGTTCACCGTTGCGAACCATCTCGTTGAAGGCCAGACCGGCCAGGTGGCGCTCGCCCAGGCCCAGCCAGCAGATGCGCGCGGGCAGGCCCTGGAAGGCGATGCGCTCGCGCGCCATGTCGAGCCAACGGTGCGTGTGCTTGTTGTCCGGGAACAGTTCCTTGATCTTGGCGTCGGTCTTGTAGATGTCCTCCGGGTCGCCGGACAGCGCCACCCAGCGGAACGGGCCCTTGCCCTCGCAGAACATGGGGCGGATGTAGGCCGGCACGAAGCCGGGGAAGTCGAAGGCGTTCTTCACGCCCTGGTCGAACGCCACCTGGCGGATGTTGTTGCCATAGTCCACCGTGGGGATGCCCATGGCCTGGAAGTCCAGCATGGCCTGCACGTGCACCGCGCAGCCCTGGGCGGCCTCAGCGGTGAGCCGCTGGTGTTGAGAAGGGTCGCGCTGCGCGGCCTTCCACTGCTCCACCGACCAGCCCGCAGGCAGGTAGCCGTTGATGAGGTCGTGCGCCGAGGTCTGGTCGGTCACCAGGTCGGGCTTGATGCCACCGGCCTTCGCGCGTTTCACCAGTTCGGGCAGCACCTCGGCCGCGTTGCCCAGCAGGGCGATGGACACGGCTTCTTTCTTCGCGGTGTGTTCCTTGATGAGTTCAAGCGCGTGGTCGATGTCGCGCGCCTGTTTGTCCACATAACGCGTGCGCAGGCGGAAGTCGATGCTGCTCTGCTGGCACTCGATGTTGAGCGAGCAGGCACCGGCCAGCGTGGCGGCCAGCGGCTGTGCGCCGCCCATGCCGCCCAGGCCGGCGGTGAGGATCCACCTGCCCGAGAGGTCGTTGCCATAGTGCTGCTTGCCGGCCTCGACGAAGGTTTCAAACGTGCCTTGCACGATGCCCTGGCTGCCGATGTAGATCCAGCTGCCGGCGGTCATCTGGCCGTACATGAACAGGCCCTTGCGGTCGAGTTCATTGAAGTGTTCCCAGTTCGCCCACTTGGGCACCAGGTTGCTGTTGGCCAGCAGCACGCGCGGGGCGTTGGCGTGGGTCTTGAACACGCCGACCGGCTTGCCCGACTGCACCAGCAGGGTCTCGTCCTCGTTCAGGTCTTTCAGCGAAGCGAGGATCTGGTCGAAGCAGGCCCAGTCGCGCGCCGCGCGGCCGATGCCGCCGTACACCACCAGGTGCTGAGGGTTCTCGGCCACCTCGGGGTCGAGGTTGTTCTGGATCATGCGGTAGGCCGCTTCGGCGATCCAGTTCTTGCAGGTCAGCGTGTTGCCGCGGGGGGCGCGGATGACGCGGGTGGGGTCGAGGCGGGGATCGGTGTTGGTGGACATGTTGGACTCCTGAAAGGTGGCGGGATCAGGCGATCCAGCCTTGGGCGAGGGCAATGTGGCCGATGGCGGCGGCCATCAGCAGGCTGAGCACGGTGCGCACAAACCAGATGGCGACCATCTGGCGCAGCGACAGCGGGATGCGCGTGGCCAGCACGCAGGGGATCGAGCCGGAGAAGAACAGCACCGAGCTGACCGAAACCACGGCGGCGACGTAGCGCACCACCGGGTCGGCGCCCTTGAGCTGGATGGCGGGCAGGAACATCTCGGCCAGGCCCGAGGCCAGCGCCTTGGCGGTCAGCATGGGTTCGGCCAGACCGGCGATCCAGACGAAGGGCACGAGCAGCAGGCCCAGCAGGTCGAACACCGGCGTGTAGCGCGCCAGCAGCAGGCCGATCAGGCCCACGGCCAGGATGGTGGGCACCACGGCGCTGGCCATGGCGATGCCGTCGCGCAGGTTCTCGGCGAGCACGCGCCCGATCGACGGTGCGCTGCGGGCCTGGTGCATGCCGGCGTCCCAGGCGGCCTGCCAGCGGCCGCGGCCGGCGGGCAGGGCATCGCTCATGCCGCCGCTGTGGTCCATGCGCGAGATCGGCGGAATCCAGGCGGTGACGGCGGTGACCGCGAAGGCGATGACGAAGGTGGACCAGAAGTAGAAGTTCCACGCGTCCATCAGGTTCAGCGTCTTGGCCACGATGATCATGAAGGCGGCCGAGACGGTGGAGAAGCCGGTGGCGATGATGGCCGCCTCGCGGGCCGTGTACTTGCCTTCGAGGTAGACGCGGTTGGTGATCAGCAGGCCCACCGAGTAGCTGCCTACGAAAGACGCCACGGCGTCGATGGCCGAGTGGCCGGGCGTGCGCCAGATGGGGCGCATGACGGGCTGCATCAGCACGCCCACCAGCTCCAGCAGGCCGAAGCCGACCAGAAAGGCCAGGGCGACCGCGCCCAGCGGCACGATCAGGCCCACGGTGAGCGCGAGCTTGTCGAACAGGAAGGGCAGCATGTCCTTCTGGAACAGCACGGCCGGACCGGTGCCGCTGAGGTACATCAGCGCCAGCACCAGGCCCAGCACCTTGAGCACGCTGAACACGGCGACGGTGGTGCTGGAGCGCCAGCCGCCCTTGACGAAGGGCGCGGCCGCGCCCCAGGCCATGAGCGCCAGCACGAAGGCAATGGCCAGCGGCCGCTGCTGCGTGGCCAGCCAGGTGGCGGCGTGGTCGAACAGGATGGTGGACTTGCCGGCGATCTCCACTGGCAGGAAGAACATCACCAGCCCGAGGCTGCTGTAGGCCAGCATGCGCAGGGCGGCGGTGGGGTTGGGGGCGTTGGCGGCGGCGACGCTGGTGTTCATGCGGTGTCTCCTGGCTGGTCTGGCAGACAACTTTCAAGTCTGTCCGGTTGAAATGTATATACAACTTTATGGGCCAGAATCCGGCCTGTCAAGACCATTGATCGCCTGGCGAACCCGGGATAACCCTATGTCCGACAAGCTGCCCGCCTACGAAACCATCAAGCGCCACGTGCTGGCGCGCATCCACGACGGGACCTGGAAAGAGGGCGACGCGATCCCGGGCGAGGAGGCGCTGGCGCGCGAGTTCGGCGTCTCGCGCATGACAGTGAACCGCGCCATCCGCGAGCTGAGCGAAGAGCAGATCGTCGAGCGGGTGCAGGGCTCGGGCACCTATGTGGCGCAGCAGAAGTACCAGGCCACGCTGGTGGAGATCCGCAACATCGCCGAGGAGATCGCGGCGCGTGGCCACCGGCACCGCAGCGAGCTGCACCGGCTGGAGCGGGTGAAGGCGGGCGAGGCGCTGGGGCGCGCGTTCGGCGTGTCGCCCGGCCACACGCTGTTCCATTCGGTGGTGGTGCACTTCGAGAACGACCAGCCGATCCAGGTGGAGGACCGGCATGTGAACCCGGAGGTGGCGCCGGATTACCTGACGCAGGACTTCACCTCGCAGACGCCCAACGCCTATCTGATGCGGGTGGCGCCGCTGCAGGGCGTGTCGTTCGTGATCGAGGCCCTGCATCCGCCGCAGGCTGTGGCCGACATGCTGGCGATGCCTCCCGGTGAACCGTGCCTGGTGCTGCGGCGGCAGACGCGGTCCATGGGCAAAGTCGCATCTGTGGCTGCCATGTGGCATCCGGCTTCGCGGTACCAGTTCACTGGGAGTTTCTGAATCTTTTTTGCCTGCGTTTTTGGGTGGGCTGGGACGTGGGGTGCCCGTTCTCCGGCTCACCTCGCGGGCGTCGGTTCCTGTTTGCCGCTTCTACTTCGTCGACACGGGGCCTGTGCTCGGCCGTGTGGGCAACCGCGAATGGAGCCTGCGCCCAGACTCCCCACGTCCCAGCCCCGCTGACGGGTGGGCGTGCGAAGAAACAAGGCCATTTCTCTCTTCGAGTGTCCAGGTCGCCTTGCATGCGGGCGGTGAGGTCGGCGGGCGCAGGCTCCATTCGCGGTTACCACAGAGCAAGCGTGCCAACGATCTGGTTGACGACAGCATGCGAGCGGACCAAGGGCTGTCGCCCGCGAGCGTGAGCCGGAGAACGCCGGCCTCACCACCCGCATGACGCGAGGTCGATGAGCGAAAACGTCACATCGCCCGAAAACGCCCCGCGTAAAGCCGGCTGACAGGCACCCGTTCCTTCAAGCCAGCCACCTCCAGGCTCAGCTTGCCCGCCTCGTCGCGGTGCGCGGCGCGGATCGCGGTGGCGCGCACCACGGTGCCCCGGTGCACCTGCCAGAACACCTCGGGGTCCAGTTGCGGCACCAGGTCCTTCAGCGGCGTGCGGATCAGCAGCTCGGCCTCGCCGGTCAGCACCCGCACGTACTTGTCGGCCGCCTCGAACACCAGCACCTCGTCCACCGGCACCAGGCGGATCGTGGTGCCGACGCTGGCCTGGATCACCTTCAGCGCGGGCGCGGCGGGCGCCGCAAGCAGGGCACGCAGGCGCTCGAACGCCGCGTCGTCCGCGGCCGCCACCGGCGCCGCGGAGGCCGGTTCACCGAGCCGCTGCTGCAGCCGCTGCACCGTGCGGGCCAGCCGCTCGGGCACCACCGGCTTGAGCACGTAGTCCAGCGCCTGCGCCTCGAAGGCCTGCACCGCGTACTGGTCGTAGGCCGTCACGAACACCAGCGCGGGGAAGGGGCTGTCGTCCGGCCACTCTTCGGCCAGTTCGGCCGCGGCCTCCAGCCCGGTCATGCCCGGCATGCGGATGTCCAAAAACAGCACCTGCGGCCGCAGCGCGAGTGCCTCGCGCACCGCGCTCGCGCCATCGCCGACCTGGGCCACGATGCGCAGCGACGGCCAGGCGCGCGCCAGCTCGGCCTGCAGTGCCGCGGCCAGCAGCGGTTCGTCTTCGGCGATCAGGGCGGTTGTCACGGGGTTTTGCGAATCAGTGGCAGGGTGAGCCGGACTGTGGTGCCCTGGCCCGGCTCGCTGGACACCTGCACCGAACCGGCGCCGCCGGGCAGGCTGGCCATGCGCTCGCGCACCTGGGCCAGGCCGAAGCCACCGTCGGTGTCGGGGCGTTCGGCGGAGGGCCGCTTGCCGACGCCGGTGTCGGTGATCTCCAGCCGCAGCGTCTGGCCCTCCTGGCGGGCGCTCACGTCGATGCGGCCCCCTTCGACGCGCGGCTCCAGCCCGTGGCGGATGGCGTTTTCCACCAGCGGCTGCAGCAGCAGCGGCGGCACCGGGTGCGACTGCAGCCCGGCCGGCAGATCGAAGCCGAAGGCCAGCCGCGGTCCCATGCGCACCGCCATCAGTTCGAGGTAGTCGCCCAGCCGCGCGAACTCGTCGGCCAGGGTGTGGATGCCCGCGGCGGCGTCGGTGCGCGAGCCGCGCAGCGTGGCGCGCAGGTAGTCGCCCAGGCGGTCGAGCATGGCCACGGCACGCGGCGGGTCGGTCTGGATCAGCACCCGCAGGTTGGCCAGGGTGTTGAACAGCATGTGCGGTTCGAGCTGGGTTTCCAGCAGCTTCAGCCGCGCCTCGGTGGCCTGGCGGCGCAAGTCTTCGGCCTTGGCACGCTGGTAGAAGCCCATCACGAAGAAGCCCGAGATCACCATGCCCGAGAACCAGATGCCGAACAGCCGTTTGGGCGACTGGCTGACCATGTCCCAGGTCGAGCGGCCGGCATAGGCGTCGCCGATGGCGGTGCCCAGGGCATAGCCCAGTGTCGCGGCGACCAGCATGTAGGCGAACACACGCAGGTTGGACGCCCAGTAGTGCGGCGGTGGTGTTCGCAGCCAGCCATGCAGCGCGACGCGCAGCGGGTCGCTGAAGAACCAGATCGAGGTGCTGATCGCGTAGCTGTAGACCAGCGAGATGTCCAGCGGGTGGCTGCGTGCCCCGATGCCCCAGAGGATGAGGCCGATGGCGAATGCGAATCCCCAGATCACCAGCAAGCGCCGCAGCGTGCGTTCGCGCACGTCGGCAGGCAGCCAGCCGAACAGGCGGTGGGCGACGGCGGATTTCATGGCTGATTCGGTGGCTGGCAGAGCGGGGCCGATTCTGTCATGCGCGGCGGCCGGCGGTCAGGCGCTGGCGTTCAGCGTCCACCAGACGTTCGCGCAAGGCAGAACCTTTGCCAGCAACGAACACCCGCAGCCCGTGGATCGCCAGACCCAGGCCCCAGCCCAGCGCAGCCGCCACCGGCGGCTGGCGGCCCTGCCAAAGAGCCAGTGTGGTCAGGCCGCCCATGACCAGCAGGTAGACCGTGGCGTGGGTGAACCAGCCCAGGCGGGCGCCGACGCGGCGGCGGGCGAGGCGATCGATGTCGTTGGCGTCGGTCAGGGGGGCGTGCGGCGTGGTGTTCATGAAAGGCTCCTGTGGAATGAAAGAGTGGGCTGGGGAAAGGTGGCTCAGCCGTTCAACGCGCGGTCCGGGCGACCGGCCATGAGCCAGAGCGCCACGGGCCGTACCGAGAACAGGCCGGTGAGGGCGCTGTAGCCGGCGGCCATCGAGAGGGCAAAGAGCGGGTCCAGGCGCAGGCCGGGCTGCATGGCCAGCTCGACACCCACGCCGTACTTGAGCAGGAAGATGGCTGTGATGGTCAGCAGGGGTCGCAGGATCTCGGCGCCTGCTTCGGGGTGGTTCATCAGCAACTGGATCAGCATGGAGGTCTCCGTCGGGTGGCAATGGACACACTGTGCCGGCCGCCCGTGTGGCCCGCCACCGCCACGGGACGGAACATCTGGAAACCTTCGCGAAGTGCCGCCGGGGTGGAGCGAAATGCAGGCTTCCTACAATCGCCCGATCGCCCTCCGCCCTGGGAGGCGGCCTTCGAGGATCCCGATTTCATGTCTTTGCCCGAGATCTCCCGGCGCCGGCTGGCCGCCGCTTCGCTCACGCTGCTGGCCCTGGCCGGCTGCAACGCCCTGCCCACCGGCCCGCGCCAGGTGAACATCAGCGAGGCCCAGTTGCTCGAGCGCATCGCCACCCGTTTTCCGGTCAAGCAGCGCTACCTGGGCCTGCTGGAGACCACGCTGGACCAGCCGCGGCTGCGCATGCGGCCAGAGGAGAACCGGGTCGGCACCCTGGTGAACTACCTGATCGCGCTGCCCCTGCCGGGCCAGTCGGACATCAAGGGCCAGCTGGAATTGAGCTACGGCCTGCGCTTCGAACCCTCGGACACCACGCTGCGGCTGACGCAGGCGCGGGTCGAGCGGCTGGACGTGGACGGCCTGAACGCCGCTCAGGCCGCCCAGGTGAAGAAGGTGGGCGGCCTGCTGGCCGAGGACCTGCTCAACGAAGCGGTGGTGCACCGCTTCAAGAAGGAAGACCTGGAGTCCCTGGCCGGCCGCGGCTACCGGCCCGGCGCGCTGCGCGTCGTGCCCGGCGGCCTGCAGCTCACCCTTGACCCTTTGCCGCGCTGAGGGCCGCACCATGGACCTCATGCTGCTGATCAAGGCCGCCCTCATGGGCGTGGTGGAAGGGCTGACCGAATTCCTTCCGATCTCATCCACCGGCCACCTGATCCTGGCCGGCACCCTGCTGGACTTTCACGACGAACGCGCCAAGGTGTTCGAGATCGCGATCCAGACCGGTGCCATCTTCGCGGTGATCATCGTGTTCTGGAAGCGCATCCGCGCCACCATCGTCGGCCTGCCGTCGGAGCGGGTGGCGCAGCGCTTCGCGCTCAACGTGGTGATCGGCTGCATGCCCGCCGTGGTGCTGGGGCTGCTGCTGGGCAAGGCGATCAAGGAGCATCTGTTCACGCCCACGGTGGTGGCGGTGGCTTTCATCGTCGGGGCCTTCGTGATCCTCTGGGCCGAGCGCCGACCGCCCTCGGCCGCGCGCGTGCAGTCGCTGGACGAACTGACGCCGCTGGACGCGCTCAAGGTGGGTCTGGCCCAGTGCTTCGGCCTGGTGCCGGGCACCAGCCGCTCGGGTTCGACCATCATCGGCGGCATGCTGTTCGGCCTCTCGCGCCAGGTGGCCACCGACTTCAGCTTCTTCCTGGGCATCCCGATCCTGGTGGGGGCCGGTGCCTACAGCCTCTACAAGGAGCGCGCGCTGCTGTCAGTGGCCGACGTGCCGATGTTTGCGGTCGGGCTGCTGTTCGCGTTTCTGAGCGCCTGGGTCTGCATCCGCTGGCTGCTGCGCTATGTGGCCAGCCACAGCTTCGTGCCCTTCGCCTGGTACCGGATCGCCTTCGGCGTGCTGATCCTGCTGACCGCGCACTTCGGCTGGGTGGACTGGAGCGCCTGAGAGGCCCCCGCGACAGGTCGCTCAGTCCTTGCCCGTGCAGGCCAGGGTGAAGCTGAACTCGGCGCCCTCCCCGGGAGTGCTCTGGGCGCGCAGCACACCGCCGTGGCGCTGCACGATGCGGCGCGCCGTGGCCAGGCCGATGCCCAGTCCGGCGAACTCGTGCGGCTGGTGCAGCCGCTGGAAGGGCTGGAACAGCTTGCCGGCGCGCGCCATGTCGAAGCCCGCACCGTTGTCGCTCACGCAGTACTCGCGCACCCCGTCCAGCTGGCGCGAGAACACACGGATGCGGGCCTGCGCCACGCCGGCGGTGTACTTCCAGGCGTTGTTCAGCAGGTTCTGCATCAGGGCCTCGATCAGCGCCGGATCGGCCTCGACCAGCAGGTCCGGCTCGATCTCCCAAGCGACCACGCGCTGCGGCTCGGCCACCGACAGTTCCTCGACGATGCGCGTGGCGATGGCGCTCAGGTTCACGCTCTGGCGCAACACCTCGCCGCGGGCGTACTGCGACAGCTTGAGCAGGCCGTCGATCAGCTCGCCCATTTTCTTGCTCGCACCCATGATGCGGCCCAGGTGGTCCTGGCTGGGGGCGTCCAGGGCCGGGTTGTTCTCGCGCAGGGCCTGGGCGAAGCCGTTGATGATGCGCAGCGGCGAGCGCAGATCGTGCGCCACCGCGTACGAGTAGCTTTCCAGCTCGTCGTAGGCGTCCCGCAGCGCACGCGTGCGGTCGCGGATGCGCTGCTCCAGCGTCGCGTTCAGGTGCTGGAACTCAAGCTCGATGCGCTTGCGTTCGGTGATGTCCTGCGTCACGCCCAGCGCGCGCACGGCACGGCCCTGCCCGTCGCGCTCGAACTCCGCTTTCACCGAGTGCCAGTACTCGCGGCCGTCCAGCACCACGCGGTATTCGATCTCGTAGGACGCTTCGCCCTTGATGGCCCGTGGCCACAGGGTCTGCACGCTCAGGCGGTCGTCCGGGTGGATCATGGCCAGCATGTCATGGATCCCGTATTCGTTGGACGGAAACGAGAGGAACGACTCGCTTCGCGTGATGCTGCCGATCCGGCCGGTCGAAAGGTCGGCCTGCCAGGCGCCGATGTTGGCCAGCTTCTGGGCCTGGTTCATCAGATTCTGGCTGGTTCGCAAGGCCTCCTCCGCCGCCTTCTGCGGGCTGAGGTCCTGCACCACCGAGATGAAGTAGTCCGGCGCGCCCTCAGGGGTGCGCACCAGCGCCACGGTGAGCTGGACCCACACGGTGTGGCCGTCCTTGTGCCGGTAGCGCTTTTCCAGCGAGTAGCTCGACCGTTTGCCGGCCAGCGCCTCTTCGAGCAGGCGCATGTCGGGGCCGATGTCTTCCGGGACCGTGATGTCCTGGAAGCTCAGTTGGGCCAGTTCCTCCGGGCTGTAGCCGACCATGCGGCAGAAGGTCTGGTTGGCCCGCAGCAGCCGGCCCCCGGGGTCCACGTGGCTGATGCCCGAGGCGGCCTGCTCGAAGGTGTCCAGCAGGCGCTGCTGGCCGTCGCGGATCTGCCGGCCCGCCTCCTGAAGCTGCCGGTTGCGCGACTGCATCATCGCGATGGCGCCCACCACCACCAGCTGGGTGATCAGGTGCCAGGTGTTGAGCCAGAAGGCTTCGGTCGGGTTCTCGAAGGCGAAGGACCCATAGGGCCGGACCATGAAGAAATTGACCAGCACCATGCCCAGCGCGGTGCTGAGCAGTCCCGGGCCCAGCCCGCCGTACAGGGCCGAGAACGCCACCGCCAGCGCGGGGGTGATGAAGCGCCCGCCGGAGTCGGCCGGCGCCAGCGCCATGCGCGCCCAGACCGCGAGCAGGGTCAGGAGAACCGCCACCCCATAGCGCCGCCACGCCGGGCGCTCGGTCCAGTCGGGGGAGGCACGGCCGGCGGCAGCCGTGCGGGGGATGTGCGCAGCGCTCATGGTGCTGGCCGCAGCATACCCCCGGCGTCTGCGGTCAAGCGCTGGAAATACCCGGATTTTTCAGTGCTTGCAGACAGGCGTCGATCGCCGCTGCGGTTTCGTGCGGGCGCTCCATGGGGAAGAGGTGGCTGCCCGGCAGCATGCGCAGGCGGTCGGGGTGGGGCCCCAACAGCTTGCGCGTCATCGCCATGCCGACCTGCTTCATCTCCTGCGAGTCGTGTCCTCCGAGGAAGCCCACGGGGCAGCTGAGCGGGTGGCGCCGCAGCAGGCGGTCGAGGTTGTGCGGCAGGGTGTTGTAGATCGCGGTTTCAATGTCGCGGTCGAACGCCAGCACCCGGCGCGGCCCCTGGGGCGTCGAGGCGTCCAGCGTGCCGTGCTCGATGTAGTCGCGCAGCACCTGGGGTTCCCAGGCGGCGAAGGCCTTTTTGCGAGCGAAGTGGTCAAAGGCGGCCGCCGCGTCGGGCCAGCTGTGGCGGCGGATGCGGCTGATCTTGCCGGGCGAGATCGACCCCACCAGCTGGGTGCGCTTGGCCAGTTCCAGCGCCCGCGCCCGCCAGCCGCCGAGCACCGGGGAGTCGATCAGCAGCACACCCTGCACACCGTGGCCGCCCAGCCTGGGGTGGCGCGCGGCGCACATGATGCTCAGGAAGCCGCCCAGCGAGTGCCCGACCAGCCAGGCCGGCCGGCCGTGTTTTTCGATCTCCGGCCCGGCGAAATCGGCCAGCTGCTGCACCAGGTGCGGCCAGTTGCTGGTGACCGGGTATGTCGGGTCGTGCCCGAACTTCTCCACCGCGCGCACCGCATGCCCACGGGCCCTCAGCGATTTGAACAGGACACCGTAGGTGCTGGCCGGGAAGCTGTTGGCGTGGGAGAAGACGATCAAAGACACGGGAGGATGAGAAAAGGGATGGTCCGACCAGGGGCACCGTCGGGCCGGCTTTGCCGGACGACCAGTGCCGCCCCCTGAAAGGGGGTGACGCCGCAGGCGGCGCGAGGGTTAGATGAGTTTCTCCCCGGGGTTCGTGATCTTCTTGAGTGGCTGGCTGCGCGTGGTGCAGCCCATCAGCGGCACGCTGGTCGGAGCACCATCCCACGTCGGGTGCTCGATGGCGTCGAACACTTCCCGCAGCTTCTGGCCCCAGGTGCTGCGCACCATGCGGAAGTAGGGGTTGTTCTCGTCGATGCAGGTGATCTTGTCGGTCTGCAGCGTGTCGGCCTCGTAGACCACCATGTCCAGCGGCAGCCCGACCGAGAGGTTGGACTTGAGCGTGCTGTCCATGGATACGAGCGCGCACTTGGCGGCCTCGTCCAGCGGGGTGTCGGGGGTGATCACCCGGTCGAGCACTGGTTTGCCGTATTTGGATTCGCCGATCTGGAAGAACGGCGTCTCGGGCGTGGCCTCGATGAAGTTGCCGGCCGAATAGACCTGGAACAGGCGCATGCCTTCGCCGCCGATCTGGCCACCGAAGATCATGGAGACGTTGAAATCCACGCCGGCGCGCTTGAGCGCCTCGCCGTCGCGGTGGAACACATGGCGCACGGCCGAGCCCAGCACGCGCGCCGCGTCGAACATGCTCCTGGCGTTCCAGATCGTGATCGGTTCGCCGCCGTGGTGGTCGCCGATCTGCTCGATCTGCAGGATCTCGCGCACCGACTGCGAGATGCTCAGGTTGCCGGCCGAGAGCAGGCACATGAAGCGGTCGCCCGGCTTCTCGTAGACGATCATTTTCCGGAAGGTGCTGATCTGGTCCAGGCCCGCGTTGGTGCGCGAATCGGAGAGGAAGACCAGGCCGGCCTTGAGTTTGACGGCGACGCAGTAAGTCATGGTTTCGTGGCGAGTTTCTTGAGGGCGTAGAGCTGGTCGAGCGCTTCGCGCGGACTCAGCGCATCGGGGTCGATGGCGGCCAGGGCGGCCAGCACCGGAGGTGTTTCGGGTTCGGGCGGCGCGGGCGGTGGCGCGAACAGGTCGACCTGCACGCGGCTGCTCTCGCTGTGGGCTTCCAGCGCGGCCAGCGCGTGTTTCGCGTGCTGCACCACCGCACCAGGCACGCCGGCCAGACGTGCGACCTGGATGCCGTAGCTGCGGCTGGCCGGACCGGGTTCGATCTGGTGCAGGAACACGATGCCGCCCTTGCCACCGCCTTCGACCGCGCTCACATGCACATTCATGGCACCGTGGTGGCTGGCCGGGAACTCGGTCAGCTCGAAGTAGTGGGTGGCGAACAGGGTAAAACAGCGTGCCTTGTCATGCAAATGGGCGGCGATGCCCCCGGCCAGTGCGAGGCCATCGAAGGTCGAGGTGCCGCGGCCGATCTCGTCCATCAGCACCAGGCTTTCCGGGGTTGCGGCATGCAGGATCTGGGCCGCCTCGGTCATCTCCACCATGAAAGTCGACTGTGCGTTGGCCAGGTCGTCGGCGGCGCCGATGCGGGTGTGGATGGCGTCGATCGGGCCCAGGCGGCAGCTCGCGGCGGGTACGTAGCTGCCCATTGACGCCAGCAGCACGATGACGGCGACCTGGCGCATGTAGGTGCTCTTGCCGCCCATGTTGGGGCCGGTGATGACCTGCATGCGCTGCTTGCTGCCCAGCACGGTGTCGTTGGCGATGAAACCGCCACCGGTGGTTTCGTTCAGTCGTGCTTCAACGACCGGGTGGCGGCCGCCACGGATCTCGATGCACGGCTCGGGCGCGAACGTCGGCTCGTTCCAGTTCAGCGTGAGCGAGCGTTCGGCCAGCGCGCACAGCGCGTCCAGCGCGGCCATGGCGCGGGCCAGTCTGGTGAGCGGGTCGACCCAGGCCTGCATGTCGTCGAGCAGCAACTCGTACAGGTACTTCTCGCGCGCCAGCGCACGGTCCTGCGCCGACAGCGCCTTGTCCTCGAAGGCCTTGAGCTCGGGGGTGATGAAGCGCTCGGCGTTCTTGAGC
Source organism: Hydrogenophaga pseudoflava (assembly GCF_031020795.1). Classification (GTDB taxonomy): domain Bacteria; phylum Pseudomonadota; class Gammaproteobacteria; order Burkholderiales; family Burkholderiaceae_C; genus Hydrogenophaga; species Hydrogenophaga pseudoflava_A. The sequence goes on along the minus strand of NZ_JAVHJP010000001.1, from coordinate 475,043 downwards.
GTCTGGCGCCGGCGGTAGTCGTCGGGCACACGGTCGAGGCCACTGGCGGTCACCTCGATGTAGAAGCCGTGCACCTTGTTGAACTGCACGCGCAGGTTGGCGATGCCGGTGCGCGCGCGCTCGCGGGTTTCCAGGTCGATCAGGAAACCGTCGCAGTTGGTCTGTATGGCGCGCAACTCGTCGAGTTCGGGGTCGAAGCCGTCGGCGATCACGCCACCGTCGCGCACCAGCGCGGCGGGTTCGGACGCGATGGCCTGGGCCAGCCGCTCGGCGCAGCCAGGGGGGGGCGTCAGATCGGCGGCGATGCGCTGCAACAGAGCGGGCGGCGTGGCACCCAGGCCTGCGGCCAGTGCGCGCGCGAGTTGCTGCGCGCGGGCCAGTGTGGCCGTCAGACCCACCAGCTCGCGCGGACGCACCTGGCGCAGCGCGGTGCGGGCGGTTATGCGCTCGACATCGCTCGATCCCTTGAGTTCACTGCGCAGCGTCTGCCACAGACCACCACGCAGCAGGCCGATGGCGGCCAGCCGTTCGCGGGCCTGGGTGCGCTCGCGGCGCGGCTCCAGCAGCCAGTGGCGCAGCGCGCGGCTGCCCATGCCGGTGTGGCAGGTGTCCAGCAGCGAGAACAGCGTCGGGCTGGTCTCGCCGCGCAGGGTGTGGGTGAGTTCAAGGTTGCGCCGCGTATTGACCGGCAGGTCGATCAGCTCGCCGCTGCGGGCGACCTGCAGGCTCCTGATGTGGGTGAGCGCGCGGCCCTGGGTGTGTTCGGCGTAGGACAGCAGCGCCGCCGCCGCGGCGTGCGCGTCCTTGAGGTCCTGCGCATCCCAGGCGCCCAGGCTGGCGGCCTGCAGTTGCTCCAGCAGCTTGCGCTCGCCCAGGCCGGCGTCAAACGCCCAGGCCGGCCGCACCACCGCCACGCAGCGTTGTCCGCTGGGCAGGGGTTGGGCGCCGATCTGCTGCAGCGACTTCTCGAACGTGGGTGTCACCTCGGCGCTGTACAGGACCTCGCCAGGCCCGACGCGCGCGATCCAGTCGGCCAGCTCGTCGCTGGCGCACTGGGCGAGAAACACAATGCCTTGGGTCACCGACAGCCAGGCCAGACCCAGGCCGGTGCGCGCACCGGGGTGCACCGCCATCACGAGCGCCTCGGTCTTGTCCGACAGCAGTTCCGAATCGGTCAGCGTGCCCGGCGTGACCACCCGCACCACCTTGCGTTCGACCGGCCCCTTGGCCGTGGCGACGTCGCCCACCTGCTCACAGATGGCGACCGACTCGCCCAGCTTGATCAGGCGCGCCAGGTAGCTCTCCACCGAATGGAAGGGCACGCCGGCCATGATCACCGGCTCGCCGGCCGACTGGCCGCGCTGCGTGAGCGTGATGTCCAGCAGCCGCGCGGCCTTTTCCGCATCGGCGTAGAACATCTCGTAGAAGTCGCCCATGCGGTAGAACAGCAGCGTGTCCGGGTGCCCGGCCTTGAGGGCCAGGTACTGCTGCATCATGGGCGTGTGCGTAGAGAAGTCTAATTTATCATTTGAAATCAACAACTTACGGACTCCTCAATCGCTTCTTGGTGTAATTTTGGTGTAATCCGAGCCATGTTTTGCATGCCCTCCCAGATGCGCTCAAGTTCCCTGGAGGACTCCGTGTCTATCCATCGTCCGTAGACCGTCACCAGCATCGAGTAGTCCTTGTGCCCCATCTGGTTGGCGATGAAGGCCAGGTTGCCCCGGGCCGTCAGGTTCCAGCAGGCGAAGGTGTGGCGAGTCTGATAGGCCGGCCGTGCACGAATCTCCGCGCGCCGGATGAGGTTGCCCCACTTAGTGTTCCAGGCGCTTGGCACGAAGTAGTCGTTCACGACCGCCTTGCGTGCCTGCGTCTTCGGCGACAGGAGCACACGCACGTGGTCGATGCGCGATTCATGCCGATTGAGCCATACGGTCAGGTCGGCCGTCTCGCGCTGCTCCGCATCGGCGACCAGCACCTTCAGTGCCTCGCGCGCCGGCGGCTGCAGCAGCACGGTGCGCTCCTTCTTCGTCTTGGGCACTTTGAACGTCACCGACTGCGTTACCGAACGGCGCACCTTGATATGACTGAAATCCGGTGCCACGTCCTCCACGGCCAAGGCGCACAGCTCGCCCGGCCGAAGCCCGGTATAGACCGCCACCGTCACGGCGGCCTTGTCGATGGGATGCAAGCATCCCTTCTCGATGAGCGCCAGGTACTCTTCGTAAGTCAGCGGGTCAGGATCTTTGATGCTCTTGGTGAAGCGCACGCAATGCTTGCCGAGTTCGCCGCAGTAGTGGTTGTTCTCGCACCAGTAGAGGAAGCCGGAGAACGTCGCCAGATAGTGGTTTACCGTGGACACGGCCCGCGTGGCGATCAGGTCCACGCGCAGCTTCTGGATGTCCTCGGGGAGCAGGGCATCGACCATGCGCGTGCGGCCGAGCGTGTCCACGCAGATGTCGAGAGCGACTTCGTAGCGCGATTGTGTTTCCGGTGTGATGTCCACCGCCTTCAGCGGCTTGTAGCGGTCGCACAGTTCGCCCACACGCTTGCCGCCAAGGGGCAAGCTCGCGGCAGAGCGTGAATGCGGGAAGAAGTCGGCCTCGTTGTAGGTGCCGTTCCTCAACGCGAACAGTGCCGCGCTGCGCAACTGGTCGGCATGCTTGATGTTGTTGCGGGTCGGCTCTAGGGGAAGCGTATGGGCATGCCTATCACGCTTGTACATGAAAAAGACGCGGATCGAGTTGCCGCGCACTTCGACGCCGGGAAACCCCGTGCTGGTTGCTGCTGCCTTTGCCATGGTTTACCTCACAGGTTGCCCTTCCGTGATGCCATCGAGGGGCCACTGGCCGGTCTTGAGCATGAACAGCTCAAACAGGCCGGGTGGCATGGCTCGATCGCCGGCCTCCCATTGCTGCCACCCACGCAGGGAAGCGCGCACGGTGTGCGCGGCTTCTGTCTGCGTGAGCCCCACGGCGAGGCGGGCTTTGCGGATGGCGTCGGGTGTAGGGTCGTGAGGTTTTGGGGCGTTCATGGCGCCGGTAGCGAAAGCCCGATCCGCAGGTGCGGCCGGGAGGGAACTACGCGGGCAGATTATACGCTCAATGAGTGCATAACCATTTTCTTGGATCGCCATCATGGCCGTCGTCTTGCCGAAGGGGCTAGAAGGAGTGGGCAAGTGCATCGCTCTCGACCCAGCGCTCGAACTCGCCCAGGTTCACGAAAATTCGTCCGTCAGGGGCCTTCCGCCAGATGCGGCCCTCGATCCAGATGCCGCCCTTGATCTTGTGCCGCACGGCGTTCTCGCTATAGCCGGTGATTTCGGCGAAGCGCTTGATGAGTACCCACTGGCTCGGATTGCCCATGTTGACCTCCGCTCACGACGCGACCATTCGTGCGAAAGCTCCATGGCCGGGTGTCTGGCTAAGTGTGCGAGTTGGACGCCAAACAGAAAACCCGCGTGGGCGTACCTGAGCGTAGACGGGCGTCAGCAGGCATCGACATGGCGTCCCGGCGTGCCGCCGTCGGGCTCGCGGGCTGCGCCCCGCGCTTCGTGCCGAATCGCGGCCATTCGGCTTTGATCCCTGACGCCTTCGGCCCTGACGGGCCTGCGCTCCGCTTGCCGAAAACCCCGCGTGTGTGGGGTGGTGTGAGGGGGCGGTCTTGCTGTGTCCCTTCACCGTATCACGGCGTTCTCGCCGTGCAAGGGCTGCGCGCGCAATGCGCGCTTGCGTCCTAGCGGCCGTCTGCGACCCCTGACTGCTGCGCTGCGCCGTGAGGGCGACGGTTCCGGGCAATTCCGCCCTTGCAACCGGAGAACCGTCATGAACGACAAATCACACGTTTCCCTCGAACAGCACGTTTGCCTGGTCTGCGGCACGGCGTTCGATACCGGCGCCATTCTGCTGGACAAGCGCCTGCGCGCGAGCATGGAGCGCCATACGGCGACCGGCTGGGGCCTGTGCCCCGAGCATCAGAAGCTGTCCGACGATGGCTTTGTCGCGCTGGTCGAATGCGATCCGCAGCGCAGCGGCTCGCAGGCCGGCGGGCGCATGAAGCCCGAACAGGCATACCGGACGGGCCGGCTGGCCCATCTGCGGCGCACGGTGTTCGCGCAGGTGTTCAACGTGCCGATCGCGGACGAGCAGGCTTGCGTCTTCGTTGAGCCTGGCGTGATCGAGCAGTTGCAGTCGATGACAGCGCCGGCGGCGAACTGATCGCGCCGCGCTTCCTTCGGTGCGTCGTTCCTTCGGGAGCGGCGCACCTTTCTTTTTGCTGCGCCCCGGTATCTGT
>NZ_JAVHJP010000001.1:459933-470716 GCF_031020795.1 Hydrogenophaga pseudoflava | reverse complement strand
AAAAAACCGGGTGAGTGGAGGTGCGAGGGAGGCGGTCTTGCTGTTCCCTTCATCGTGCCACGGCGTTCTCGCCGTCAAGGGCTGCGCGCCAGTGGCGCTTGCGGCCCGTGGCCGTCTTCGACCCCTGACTGCTTGCGCTGCGCCGTGCCCCGGAAGGGCCGGGCAATTCCACCATGAACAACGCACTCATCACTGACGAGCAGCGCGTCGTGCTGCTGGCCAACGGCCGCGAATCCTTGGAGAACCCGGACTTCGATCCGGCCCCCGTGGTCAAGCTGTTCACGCCGGACGCCGGCGCGACCTGGCTGCTGACCGCGATTGATCCCGATGACCACGACCACGCCTTTGGTCTTTGTGACCTGGGCCTGGGGGCGCCGGAAATCGGCTGGGTCAGCTTGGGCGAACTGGCGGCGGTGCGCGGCGGGCTGGGCCTGCCGATCGAGCGCGACCTGTCTTTCCGCGCCGAGAAGCGGTTGAGCGCCTATGCGCGCGATGCGCGACTGGCTGGCCGGGTTGTTGTCTGAGCCGGCCCTGGGAGCGCCGCAAGGCGCTCCTTGCGCTTTCCCAACCTTCGCAGGAGATCCATGCCATGAGCAGCCATCACGACTACATCATCGAAATCACGGCGCAGCACGATGCGTTCAAGCCATTCGCGCCGGAGAACGGCCAGCCCTTGCGCTTCAAGATCGGAGACGCGGTGATCTTCACCAACGAATTCGGTGCGCAGTTCCGGCGTCGTGTCACCGGGTTCTATCGGCCCAGCGGGCTTTCGGGCCTGTACGCACGCGGTGCGCGCTACTTGCTGGACTCGTCATCGCCGTGCATGCCGGTATCGGAATCCAGCCTGCGTCCTGACGACTCGGCGTGATGCCTACGCGCCCCTCACGGGGCGCTGCGCGCTGCGCTTGCCTCCAGGGGAAAGCCCTGCCGGCTATCCCCGCCGCGCAGGCTTGGCGCCCCTGAACACCGCCGACTCGGCTGCGCCGGATCGGCCAGACCGCATTCGCAGCAGATCCACACGGCCTTGCATGTGCTCATCCTGATCCTGTGGTTCCTTCACCTATGAAGTCTGGGCGTCCCCGGCCACCTGGGAGATGGCCGGTCGCGCTGTCGTGCGCGTAGCGCATCGAGCCGCCTGCGGCGTCTCGCCCCTTCGGGCTTCCATCGTTCCCTCGCTCCGCTCGGCTGACGCCTCCGGCCCGGCTTCTAGCTTCGGGCCTGCGCGCTTCGCTTGCCGTGCGGTTCGGCACACAGGGATGGCCGTTGCCATGTCCAGCCGTCTCCCCTGACTTCATCACCTTGTCCGCGACTGTAGCCCGCGGCCTGGTGCCGTCAAGGCGCGCAGGGCCGTGTCCTCGGCTGCGCCTGCGGGCCGCACCAACCCTGCGCTTGTCTCCTTGACGGCCCCCGTCCACGGGCTCCCTTTCGTCGCGGGCGATGAACTCAGGAAAGACGGTGGCAACAGGGCCAACCGGGTTCCTCGTGCCGACCGCACCGAACAGCCGAAAGGCTGGGCTCCGAATCTAGGAATCCGGTGTGCGGTTTTCTTCAACAGCCATTTTGTTCAGGAGAAAGAGCATGCAACTCGCATCCCGCTTCGCTTCCCACTCCCCGGCGCTGCGCAGCGACTACCCGCTGTCCGATGACCAGATTCATCGCGTGGCCCCGTCCATCTTCGCGGATGCCCCGCACGAAAGCCGTTCGCAGCGGTACGCCTATATCCCCACCGCCGCCGTACTGACCGAGCTTCGCAAAGAAGGCTTTCAGCCTTTCATGGTGACGCAGACCCGCGTGCGCGATGAAGGCAAGCGCGAGCACACGAAACACATGCTGCGCCTGCGCCATGCCAGCCAGATCAACGGCGCGGAGGCTAACGAAATCGTGCTGCTGAACTCCCATGACGGCACGAGCAGCTATCAGATGCTGGCCGGAATGTTCCGCTTCGTTTGCAGCAATGGCCTTGTCTGCGGCGACACCGTGGCGGACGTGCGCGTGCCCCACAAGGGCGACGTGGCCGGTTCCGTCATCGAAGGCGCTTTCGAGGTGTTGAGCGGCTTCGAGCGCGTGAAGGAATCCCGCGATGCCATGCGCGCAATCACGCTGGACGAAGGCGAGTCCGAAGTGTTCGCCCGTTCCGCGCTGGCCCTCAAGTACGACCCCGCCGACAACAAGCCCGCGCCCATCACCGAATCGCAAATCCTGATGCCGCGCCGGTTCGACGACCGCCGCCCCGACCTGTGGAGCGTGTTCAACCGCACGCAGGAGAACTTGACCAAGGGCGGATTGCATGGCCGCAGCGCCAACGGACGCCGCCAGCAGACCCGACCCGTGCAGGGCATTGATTCCGATGTGCGCCTGAACCGCGCCCTCTGGATGCTGGCCGATGGCCTGCGCCAGTTGAAAGCCTGAACCGTTCCCCCGCCGGAGGGGCGGTTCCCCTCCATTCCCTTGTTTCACTCGATTGGAGATTCGCTATGAACGCCGTTACCCAAACCGAAGCCCGCGCCATCCAAGCCCCCGCGCTGGAAGCCGCCGACCCGACCAAGAACCTGATTCTGGTTCCGCTGTCGCGGCTGGTGCTGCGCCCCACGGGCCGCAACGTGCGCAAGACCCCGCGCATGTCCATCCCCGAACTGGCTGCGAGCATCCAGCGCGTGGGCCTGCTGCAAAACCTGATCGTCATTGCATCCGCCGATGGCGAGCATTACGAAGTCGTGGCCGGTGGCCGACGCCTCGCAGCCCTCAAGCTGCTGGCGAAAAAGCACCGCATCAGCAAGGAATGGGAAGTGCCTTGCCTGCTGGTGGCCGATGGCACCGCCCGCACGGCCAGCCTCACCGAAAACGTGCAGCGCGAAGCCATGCACCCCGCAGACCAGTTCGAGGCTTTCGCCGCGCTGGTGGCCGAAGGCCGTCCCATCGAGGACATTGCGGCAGATTTCTCCGTTACGCCGCTGGTGGTGCAGCGCCGATTGAAGCTGGCGAACGTCTCGCCCCGCCTCATGGCTGACTATCGCGCCGATGCCGTGAGCCTTGACCAGTTGATGGCCCTTGCCATCACCGATGACCACGCCGCGCAGGAAAGCGCGTTCTACGATGCGCCAACCTGGCAGCGCGGCCCGTCCGCGCTGCGCGAACGCCTCACCGAGCGCGAAATCGACGCCTACCGGCATCCGCTGGTGCGCTTCGTCGGGCTGGACACCTACGAGGCCGCAGGCGGTGGCATCCGCCGTGACCTGTTCGCGGAAGATGACGCGGGCGTGTATCTGACCGATGCCGCGCTGCTGGAACGGCTGGCGCAAGACAAGCTGGCAGGCATCGCCGCCACTGTCCGCGTCGAGGGTTGGGCGTGGGTGGATGCCACGCCGGGCGTGACCCATGCCGACCTGCACGCTTTCCAACGCGCACCGAAGGAGCGCCGCGAACCGAACAAGCGCGAAGCGGCACGCATCGAGAGGCTGCAAGCCAAGATGCACGAACTGGCCGAAGCCGTGGATGCTGCGCTGGACGCCGACGACGAGGACAAGGCCGACGCCTTGCAGGAGGAAGGCGAAACCGTGGGCGAGCAGTTGCAGGCGCTGGAAGATGGCTTGCAGGACTACGGCGCGAACGTGAAGGCCGCAGCCGGTGCGATCGTCACCATCGACCGCAACGGCGAGGCCGTGATTCATCGCGGCTTGATGCGCGAGGCCGAGGCCAAGGCGCTGCGCACGCTGGAAAGGCTACGCCAAGGGTTCGGCAGCGAAGGCGAATCCGAGAACGACGACGAAGGCGAGGACGGAGACGACGACAGGCAGCCCAAGACCGCCGCCATGTCCGACCGGCTGGCGCAGCGGTTGAGCGCCCACCGCACGGCGGCGCTGCAAATCGAAGTCGCACGGCATCCGCACGTCGCGCTGGCCGCGCTGGTGCATGGCATGGTGCAGACCGTCTTGCAGGAACGCCACTACGGCCACGATTTGCCGCTGGGCGTGGGCCTGAAATTGCAAGACCGGCTGGAAGGCATGGCCCCTGACTGGCCGGAATCTCCCGCCGCCGTGGCACTCCGTGAACTGCAACAGGTGGCCGGCGAAGCCTTGCCGGAGGACAGCGCCGAACTGTTCGCCGAGCTGCTGGCGAAGCCGCAAGACGAACTGGTGCGGCTGCTGGCCGTGTGCGTGGCTTCCACGGTGGACGTGGTGACGCCCCGCGCCACGCCGCACCAGCCCGGCGCGGAACTGGCGCAGGCCGTGGGCCTCGACATGGCCGCATGGTGGAAGCCAACCGCAGAAGGCTACTTCAAGCATGTTTCCAAGGCCGTGATTCTGGATGCCGTAGGCGCGTTTGCCCCGGAATCCGTCACCCGGCTGGCGAAGTTGAAGAAGGCCGACATTGCCAGCGAAGCCGAGCGGCTGGCCGATGGCACGGGCTGGATGCCCGCCATCTTCAAGGCCGCAGGCCCGCAGGATGCGGTGCAGGAGGCATGCCCGGAGCAGCACGCCCCGGAGGATGCCGAAGCAATGGCGGATGAACCCGCCGAGGCGCTGGCCGCTTGACCCGCGCCGAAGGCAAGCGCCCCGGCCTCGACCGGGGCGCTTTGCTGGAAGGAGAAGCCCCCCATGACCCGCACCGCCACCAGCCGCCCGCGCATGGCGGCGATCTACGCTCCCGGCACGGTGCGCGCCCGCCGCTGGCACGGCGCAGGCGACGTGCGCGGCTACCGCCCGCCCTCGGGCTGGACGGCCCGCGCCGACCTCACCGACATTCACCCCATCACGGGCCGCGCCTTGCCGCGTGCCGTGTGGTGGCTCATCGAAACGAAGGAATAACCGCGATCAGCACCGCGCCCAGGCCGTTCCGTCCTGGGCGCGGTGAAACGCAAAATCCGGGCGCGGCAGTGGCCGCGCCCGGTGTTCAAGGCCAACAGCCCAGCCAGAACGCCGCCGCCTTCGCGTTGGCTCAGGCGGCGGCGTTGAAGGCATCGCTGTAGCGCGCGATGCCTTCGGGCACTGGCCCATGCAGGGCCAGCGCCATGAAGTAGCCGGGCGGCACGCCCGGCAGTTGCAGGCCCGCATGGGCCTGAAAGCCAAAGCGCCCGTAGTACGCGGGATCGCCTAGCAGCACGCAACCAGCGGCTCGCATGGCCCGCAGTTCAGACAGCGCCTGTTCCATCAGGCGCGAGCCGATGCCGTGCCCCTGCCTTTGCGGCAGGACGGAGATCGGCCCCAACCCGTACCAGCCATCGGCCTTCCGTCCCTGGTCATCGGTGATCGTGACGGGGGACAGTGCGACGTGGCCGACGATCTGCCCATGCTCCTCGGCCACGATGGAAAGCGTCAGTTCATTGGTGGCGCGCAGGGCACGCACGATGAATTGCTCGGTGTGGCTGGTGTGCGGCGCATCGGCAAAAGCGGCCGTCGTGACGGCTTCGATGGCAGCAATGTCGTCCGGGGTCTCGTGTCGTAGCTGGAGGGTCATGGGCTTGTCTTGGATTCTTTCCTGAAAATATAGAACGACCTGGGCGTGTCGGCGCGATGCGCCGCCGGGCTTTCAGGCTGCGCCCCGTGCCGTCTTTGCCGTCACGGCCATTCGGCTTCAATCCCTCACGCCTTCGCGCCTGTGGCGCTGCGCGCTTCGCTTGCCTCCAGGGGAAAGCCCTGCGGGCTATCCCCGCCGCGCTGCGCTTGGCACCCCCCCTCGATACCGCCGAATCGGGCTGCGCCGGATCGGCCGGATCAGCGTCCCGACGCGAGGGGCGGGGGCGACGGGCAGATACGCCGGAGCTTGCTACGGCAGGTTGCACGAATGCGTGCCGTCCTTGACGCTGGCGGTTCGTTGCCTGGTCGTCACGAGGGGCGGTTCACGGACACGCCGACTGGCCTTGCGATGGGCTTCCACGCCGCGCTTCATACCAGACGCCGCGGGTGTTGGGGGCGTGCTCACCAGTCGTTGGGCGTGGCCCTTGCCAGTGTCAGGAAGACTAGCCGGTGAAGCCGTGCAGCGCGGGATGCCGAGTGGACCATGACTCCTTCCGGGGGTGGTTCGGCCCAGGGCGTCCTTGTCTCGTTGTGAATCCTGGCGGGGGCGCGGCTGCGCCTCGGGCTTCTGTGGATGCAACCTTCCAGCCCAAATAATTTCCCCTGCGCTGCGCGCATTCCTCGCGGGACAAATTATTTGGTCTTCCAGGTGCTCCACTGCGTTGCGCCCGCACGCGGTGCAGCCAGCCCGTCCCCCGCCGGCCGGATCACAACAAGGACGCGATGGGCGCGAACCTTGTTCAACCGTAAGGAGATTCATCATGGCAAACATCGGCACCTTCACCGCGGAGAAAGACGGCTTCACCGGCACGCTGCGCACCCTGACGCTCAACGTCAAGGTCAAGATCGTCCCCAACGACAAGGGCGACAACGACAACGCCCCCGACTTCCGCGTGCAGGTCGCTGGCCACGACATCGGTGCGGCATGGAAGAAGGTCAGCAAAGCCGAACGGCCCTACGTGTCCGTGACCCTCGACGATCCTTCGTTCCCGGCCACCGTCTATGCCCGCCTGATCGAAGGCGAGGACGGCACGCACGACCTGATCTGGTCGCGCAACAAGCCCCAGGCGGCGTAACCGCCGCAGCGCCCCGCCCCTCGCGGCGGGGCGCTGTGTTGCTGGGCAGCGTAGCAAGGAGGCAGGACCGTTGGAGCGTGGGCTATGTCAGGCTGCTTCCCTATGCGTTGGGTTCGTGGCTGCGGATGCGGCATGGCGTGTCGGTGCTTTGCACCGCCGGGCTTTCGGGCTGCGCCCCGTGCCGCCTTCGCCGTCACGGCCATCCGGCTTCAATCCCTCACGCCTTCGCGCCTGCGGCGCTGCGCGCTGACGCTCGCACTCTCCAGGGCAAAGCCCTGCGGGCTATCCCCGCCGCGCAGGGCTTGGCGCCCCTCGATACCGCCGAACCAGCTGCGCCGGATCGGCCTGGCGAGCACCGATGCGCGCGCTACGGCGCATCGGCCTGCTGCGTCACGGCCTCCAGCTCCTGCCGCACCTGCGCCAGAAGCCGCTCGGCCCGCCGCGTGTCGTCACCAGCATAGGCCAGTGTCAGCAGCGTGAGCGGATGGACCTCCATGACCTCGCACAGCTCGGCCAGTTTGTTCAGGGTCGGGCTTTTCAGGTCGCGCTCCAGCGAACTCATGTAGGTGCGGCTGGACACGTTGGAGAAGGCCTCTTGGCTCAACCCCCGCGCCTTCCTGATGGTCTTCAACGCCTCCGACAATGTGTGCTTCGCTGCCAAGCTTGGATCTCCGCAAAATCCAAGATGACAGCCGATTGCGCCCTATAGGACTACAATCTATAGTATTCATCGCTGCGCTTTCCCGCTTTTGCGCCTGCACGGAAACCCGCTTGCGCTGATTCCCACAGAACCGTAAAACCGCATTCGTGCCTTTCCCCAAATGCGCCGATGCGGCTTCGCGCTTTCACGCTTCGGCGGATTTGTTCAAAGAAGGGGCCGCCCCATGAACCGACTCACCACCGAGGACGAGCACAGGCAACTGCTGGCCCACGGCCAGGCTCGCGCCGCTGGCGAAGCCATCGACCCGCGGCCCGTGGTGCGGTTGTTCACGCCGGACGCGCACGCTACCTGGCTGCTGGCCGCGCTGAACCCCGCCGATGGCGACACTGCCTGGGGCCTGATCGACCTGGGATTGGGAATGCCGGATCTGGGGGAAATCAAGCTGTCGGATCTGGCTGCCATCGTCGGGCCACGCCAACAGCTCGTGATGCGGGACCGGTATTTCCAGGCAGTACGCCCACTGTCCGAATACCTGAGACTGGCCCGGGAGAACGGCTCCATCGTCGATTGAGCCGTTCGCGTTCCGGAGCAGCCGGGGCGCATTGAGGCCATTTTCGTCTGGCTTCAGACCCGTCAGGTCTCAATCTGCGCTGTTGCACCGGCACGGGGCAACTCTGGCGCAAACAGCCATGATGGCTGGCGCGGCGTGCGGCAGTGTGGGCGTCGCAGGAGACGGCTTGTTCTCATGCGCTACAGCAAGCTTTTTAGACGGTTTTGTGCAATGTACCGGATTCAAATCGTCTTGACACAAGATTTACGCTCTGACCAGTTTTTTTACGATTGGGGCCTGATGCGATGATGCTTGCGCGGTGATGTTTGTGGCGCTGCTCCTGTGTTTAAAGGGAGCTTCGCCATGACCGATCACCGCACCGCGCCTTGGTATCCGACGGCCGCGTACCTCTACGTGTTGCACCTCGATGCTCCTGCTCTGGCTTGGGAATACCTGCGCAGGAATCCCGATTACCGGCTCGACTGGCTGCGCCGTCATCGCAGATCGCAAGCGGCGCATCCAGCGGCGCAGCCCTGGGGCCTGCGCCTGCTGGAAGATCCAGCCCTGGATGCGCGTGACGCGCATCCGGCCTGGTTCCCCGACCATGAGGCCGTGGTGCATCTCTACGCCGACGACGATCCACCGCCAGATGCCGGCGCCTTCGAGTTCTGGAATGTCCCCGGCCACAAGCACCTGATCCACGACGGCAAGCGCCTCGTGCTGACAGCGCACTGGCCTGGCTGCTGCGTGCGTCTCGCGCTCGGGCCGGGCCTGGAAGACGGCATGGCCTGCCTCTGCGCCATGCGGACCTGCGCCTCGCCATGCGCTCGCTACCGCGCGCTGGCGGCCGGGCTGGATGCGTTGACCGCAGCGACTGCGGCCACGCCTGCGGCGGCGGCTCGCGGACGGCCCACGCCTGCTGCCTTGCAAGAACTGCACACCCTGCAGGCGCTAGACGCGACCCTGGCGGGTGCGTCCTTGCGCGAAGCGGCCGAAGGGTTGTTCGGTGTGGACGCCGTGGCCGATTGGTATAGCGACGGTGGCCTGCGCTCCAGGGTGCGCCGTCTGGTGCAGCGCGGCGATGCGCTGATGCGCGGCGGCTACCGCCGCTTAGCACAGCTTGCGCCGCTTGAGAAGGGTCGTTCTGCATCCGGCGCAGATCGGCCCTGAGCAGGAAGGCCGCGTTTTCTGAGACTGCCTCCATCCGGTTGCGCTGTGCGGCCGGAGCTTTGCAACCGATGGAGGTTCTCGCCATGCGTCCCGCTCCCTTGCGGCCTGCCGCCGCTGCCGTTGCCACGACGGCCCAACCCCAACGCTACCTGACCAACGACGAAGCCGCCGACTATCTGCGGCTGTCGCCGCGCACGCTGGAGAAGCAGCGCGTGCTGGGTGGTGGACCCAAGTTCCGCAAGTTCGGCCGCCGAGTCATGTACGCCGTGGCCGACCTCGATGCCTGGGCCGCCGAGCGCAGCTTCGACAGCACGTCCGATCCCGAGTACGCCGAGCACCATGCGGCGGACAGCCGTGCGCGCTGAACGCCGGCGCGCGGGTGGCCTTCGCCATGTCCAGTCCTGCGCTGCCGTCCCGGCAGCGGCCCGTGCCGGAACGCGAACAGCTCGACCTGTTCCGCGCCCTGCCGGGCGACATGGCGCCGCGCGACAGCCAGGACCTGATGGCGTTTCCGTTCTTCTCGCTGGCCAAGTCGCGGCGCACGGCGCCGATCGACTTCCGCGCTGGCGACGTGACGATCCGCGTGGAAGGCACGGCCGAGCACGGCATCGCCACAATCTGGGACGCCGACGTGCTGATCTGGGCCGCCTCGCAGATCGTGGAAGCGCGCGACGCGGGCCTGCGTCCATCGCGGCTGATGCAGGTGCGCCCCTACGAGGTGCTGCGTTTCATCGGGCGCGGTACGTCGCTGCGCGACTACCAGCGCCTCAAGGCCGCACTGGATCGCCTGCAATCGACTACGGTGGCCACATCCATCCGGGAGACGAGCGGTCGGCGTCTGCACCGCTTCTCGTGGATCAACGAGTGGAAGGAAATGGCCGACGCCCGCGGCACGCCGCTGGGCATCGAACTGATCCTGCCAGACTGGTTCTATGCCGGCGTGCTCGACGCCGCCCTGGTGCTGACCATCGACCCAGCGTATTTCCGGCTCACGGGCGGCATCGAGCGCTGGCTGTACCGGCTGGTGAGGAAGCACGGCGGTCGGCAGCCGGGCGGCTGGCAGTTCGACTTCCAGCACCTGTACCGCAAATCGGGCAGCGTGGCGCGGTTCTACGACTTCGCGGCCGACTTGCGCGCGCTGGTGGCGCGGCAAGCCCTGCCGGGCTACCTGCTGGGCATCGAGCATGCCGCTGGCGTTGCCTCGCCGCTGCTGACCTTCCGGCCCGTGCCGCCCACGGCACGGGGATAAGCGGTGCGTGGCCTGTGGACGGACTCGTGCTATCAGGCAACACAGGTGTCGTGCTATCAGGCAACGAATCCTCGTGCTATCAGGCAACAAAATCGGCCGCAAAGCCAATGCTGGCGCGGGTTTCGGCCTCTCCTAACTTCCCTAACTCAAATGCTCTAACCGGTAGTAGAGGCGCCGCGCCCTGGTGGACAACCGCCAGGCAGCACGAAGCGCAGAGGAGAAAGACCGGCTTTCCAGCCAGGAGGGCCGCGCCATGATCTTCGCGTTTCTCAACCAGAAAGGCGGTGTCGGCAAGACCACGCTCGCCACGCACATCGCGGGCGAACTGGCGATGCGCGGCCTGCACGTCATCCTGCTGGATGCCGACCCGCAGGGTTCCTCGCTCGACTGGACGCAGCGCAGAAGCCAGCAAGGCTTGCCACGGCTGTTCAGCGCCGTGGGCCTTGCCCGCGAGACGCTGCATCAGGAAGCGCCGGAGCTGGCCCGCCGCGCCGATCACGTCATCATCGACGGCCCGCCGCGCATCGCCGCCCTGGCGCGCTCCGCGCTGCTGGCGGCCGAGCG
>NZ_JAVHJP010000001.1:0-459882 GCF_031020795.1 Hydrogenophaga pseudoflava | reverse complement strand
GATGGTTTCGCTGATCCGCGAAGCGCAGGTGTTCCGGCCTGCGCTGCGCGCGGCCTTCGTCATCAACCGGCGCGTCAGCACCACCATCATCGGCAGGGAGGCGCGGCAGTCGCTGGCCGAACAGCCGCTGCCGGCGCTGCGCTCGGAGATCCACCAGCGCATCGTCTTCGCCGACAGCGTGGCCGCTGGCCGGCTCGCCCGCGAAACCGCGCCCGACAGCGCCGCCGCACGCGAGATCGCCGCGCTCACCGATGAACTGCTGCGGTGGCCGACATGAGCGGCCCACGCAGCAAGCGCGTCGGCATCGGCGCGCGTCCGCCCGCGAATCCGCACGCCGAGGCGTGGATTCGCCAGGGCGATGCCGATGCGCTCAACAAGGGCGACCTCTACACGGCCCGCCTGACGCTCGACATTACGCCCGCCATGCGGGCGCGCATCAAGGTGTCGGCCTTCACGCGAGGCGTGACCGTGGCCGAACTGCTGCGCGGCCTGCTGGAACGGGAGTTTCCCGACAAGCGCCCGGAGAACCTGCCATGAACGCATCCGCCTTGCCTGCCGCTCACGCGGCAACGGCTGCACCGGCTGCTGCGCCGCCGCCTTCGCTTTCGACGCTCGCCGGCCAGGCTGGCAGCGTGCCGCTGACTCGCGTATCGCTCGCCTACATCGAACCGCGCTTCAAGCTCTACCTGCGTTTCGGCGAACCGGCACGCACGCTGCGGCTCGACCGCTGGCGGCGCTGCGCGGTGTTCCTGCCGCGTGCAATGTTCTGCCGTGTGCGCTGGGAGGCAAACGACTACGGCACGATCCGCTGGCAGCTCATGGTGATGCAAGCCGCCACGCCGCTGGACGACATGCAGCGCATCCCCGGTGTGCGGCCGGGCGCACGCCTGCTGCTGCACGCCGAAGGCGAAAACGCGGTGCGTGCCGTGCTGGAACGCATCGACGGCATCGACGCGCAGGGCATCGCCGCCATCGACGTGTCGCCCGCGTACTGGCGCACGCTGGGCAACCGTCTGGCGGCTCGCCTGCCGCTGCCCGAATACACCGCCGAGCGGCATGCTGCCTGGCTGGCTGGAAGGGCGCTGCCATGACGACCCAATCCAACACCACATGCACGCACGAAGCCGCGCCGCATCCTCGCTCGCGCCCGCGCGCTCGCATCGTGCTGGCGGGCTTCGCCGCCGTCGGCCTCGCTGCGCTGGCCTGGGCGGCTTTCGTGTCGCCGCTGCCGCGTCTGACCTACAACCCGTCCGACAGCGTAGCGGTCGGCTGGTATCGCATCGAACCGTTCGACCCGCACACCGCCTCGCTGCCACGTCCGCTGTCCGTGGACAGCATCGTGCTGGTGCCGCTGCCCGACAGGGCCGCCATGCTGGCTGCGCAGCGCGGCTACCTGCCGACCCGCGTTCCGCTGCTCAAACGTGTGGGCGCGGTCGCGCCGCAACACGTTTGCATCGTCGCCGGGCAGGTACGCATCGACGGCGTGCCTGCGGCCGCCGCGCTGCCTGCCGACCGGCTGGGCCGGCCGCTGCCATCCTTGCAGCTTTGCCGCCGCCTCGAACCGGGCGAGCTGTTCCTGTTGAGCGTGACCAATCCGGCGTCGTTCGACAGCCGCTATTTCGGGCCAGTCAGCGCGTCCGCCGTGATCGGCGTTGCGCATCCGGTGTGGCTGGAGACACGCCCATGATGGCCGCCGATTCGCTGCGCTCCGGCGTGCCATCGGGCATGTCGTTCTCGCCGCTGCTGCCGTGTCGTCGCGCGTGTAGAGCGGGCGCATTCGCGCCGCGCCTCGCGCAACATCCGGCGCAGCCGTCCAACGTGCAGGCGTCTTGCCTCGAACGTGCCTGGCCTGCGGCCATCGGCACGTTCGCCGGCGGGCTGGCTGCTGGGGCAGCAGCGCCGCCGGGCCGCCGAGGCCCGGAGCGGGAGCGAGGGGCAAATGCGGAAGGCAAGACAAAAGGGTGCGGCACCCAGCCGCCCACAAAGCCTGTCTGCACGTGGGGGTGGCGCGGCACGCAGCGGCTTCACCGCCGTGCCGCGCGGTGCGCGAGGCCCGCGCCAATGCAGGCCTGTCCGCGTGCTTCGCACGACCGGACACGCCAGAGCTTGCAGGAAGCGCGGCCATGACCGACCGCAGCGACGATGATTTCCGCATCCGCCCCGGCGCCCCGAAGAACCGGGGCCAGGGCTTCGTCTCCAAGGTGCTCAAGCAGGCGGGCAAGGCCAGTGGCGGCAAGTCCTCGGTGCGCCGTACCGCAGCCGGCGGCGGCAGCGCACGCGCTGGCCAGCGGCCCGGCTCGCGCCTGGGGCGCGGGCATACGGCGGCACGCTTCGCAGGCGCGAAGCTGACGCCCATGTCGCGGCGCGTGACCATCAAGACGCTGCTGCTCAACCAGCGCCAAGCCAGCCCGCAATCGCTCGCCAAGCATTTGCGTTACATCGAACGCGACGGCGTCGGCCGCGATGGCGAGCCGGGCCGGGCTTACGGGCCGCAGGCCGACGACGCCGACCTCGAAGCCTTCAAGGAACGCTGTGCCGACGACCGGCACCATTTCCGCTTCATCGTCTCGCCCGAGGACGGGGCCGAACTGGACGACCTGCGCACCTACACGCGGCATCTGATGAACCGCATGGAAGCTGACTTGGGCACGTGGCTGGATTGGGTGGCGGTGGATCACTGGAACACCGACAACCCCCACACGCATTTGATCGTGCGCGGGCGCGACGACACCGGCAAAGACCTCATCATCGCCGGCGACTACATCGCTGATGGATTCCGCCATCGTGCCGCTGAACTGGCGACCGAATGGCTGGGGCTGCGCACCGAACTGGAGATCCAGCAGACCTTGCAACGCGAGGTGGAGCAGGAGCGGTGGACGAGCCTGGATCGTACGCTGCAACGCGAGGCCGGCGAAGACGGCCGGGTGCAGATCGAACGCTTCAACGAACCGAAGCTGCAACGCCAACGCCTGCTGCTGATCGGCCGCCTGCAACGCTTGCAGCGCCTGGGGCTGGCCGACGAGACGCAGCCGGGCACCTGGGCCGTCCATGCCGATGCCGAGAAGACCCTGCGCGCCCTGGGCGAGCGTGGCGACATCATCCGCACCATGCAGGGTGCCATGCGCGGCGAGCCGCGCGAACTGGCGGTGTTCGAGCCGGGCGACGATGGCCGAACCATTCTCGGCCGCGTAGCCGCGAAGGGGCTGGCCGACGAGCTGCGCGACCGCGGCTATCTGGTCATCGACGGGGTGGACGGCAAGGCCCACTACGTCGTGCTCAACACCCGCGACGAGCTGGCGAACTATCCCACCGGCGCCGTGGTGGAGGTGAAGGGATCGGCCGACGTGCGCGCGGCCGACAAGAACATCGCCGTGCTGGCGAGCGATGGCCTGTACCGCACCGACCACCACCTTGCTATCGCGCAGGGCCAGGCCGTACCGGGCCGCGATCCGCAGGAAGTCGTCGCGGCCCACGTCCGGCGCTTGGAAGCCCTGCGCCGGGCAGGCATCGTGGAGCGCGTGGCCGAAGGGCTATGGAAGGTGCCGGGCGACCTGCCCGATCAGGGCCGTCGCTACGACGCGCAGCGCCTGGGCGGCGTGGCCGTGGAGCTGAAATCGCACCTGCCCATCGAGCGGCAGGCCCGCGTGATCGGGGCCACCTGGCTTGACCAGCAGTTGATCGGCGGCGGCTCTGGCCTGGGCGACCTGGGCTTTGGCGGCGAGGCCAAGCAGGCAATGCAGCAGCGCACCGACTTCCTGGCCGAACAGGGGCTGGCCGAGCGGCGCGGCCAACGCGTCATCCTGGCGCGCAATCTGCTGGCAATGCTGCGCAGCCGGGATGTAGCGCATGCCGCGAAGGACTTGGCCGCCGAAACTGGCCTGGAGCACCGGCCCGTGGCCGATGGCCAGCGCGTGGCGGGTATCTACCGCCGCAGCGTCATGCTGGCCAGCGGACGCTACGCCATGCTCGATGACGGCATGGGGTTCAGCCTGGTGCCATGGAGGCCTGTCATCGAACAACGACTCGGTATGCCGATTTCTGCGCAGGTACATGACGGCCGCGTATCCTGGCAAATCCGACGGCAACAGGGCTTATCTGTTATCTGAAGCCAGCAGCATATCGAGCACCCACTGCAAGGATGCGTCTACAAGCGTTCTCGATGTTGACGACCGGAATGCGCCCGATGCCCATGCCGCGCAGCGCCACCTGTCCGGGGATCAGCACCTGGTCGGCCATGACACCAGCAGCGGCGTTGCCCATGTGGGCCGCCTGCAGTTGGGACGGGGTGATGCCTGCATTGGCAATGGCTTCGCCAATCGCCTCGGCGGCGAGCGATTTGAGACCGCAGTCAATGTGCTTGCCGAAACGGGTCATGCCCGTGCCAGCGACGAAGACGGGCTGCATGGAAAGCGTCTAAGACTGGGCGGATGAGGAATTTGCACGCCTGCGCCAGAGGCTGGTGATCCAGCCGCTCAAGCCATTTGGGGCCAGGAAGACCATTGCGAGCAGTGCGAAGCCGAAAATCATCCACGGGGCGGATTGCGACACGCTCTCGGCCAGGTTGGGCGTAAGCACGATGAAAGCAGCCCCCAGGAAGGCGCCCCACAGGCTCCGCACCCCGCCCACGAAGCTGCCCACCAGCAGGGACACCGAGAGCAGGAAGGGAAAGTTCTCGGGCGCGACGAACTGGCCCGCCACCACGCTCAGGGCACCGGCCAGGCCGGTGAACGCCGCGCTGAGGCCGAACATCTGCGTGCGCAGGGCGGTGATGTCGAGCCCGCCCGCCGCCGCCGCGAGCGGCTGGTCGCGCGAGGCGTCCACCAGGCGGCCGAACTGCGAGCCGAGAATCCGCCGCGCCAGCAGGAAGGCGCAGAGCGCGCAGGCCGCAACGCAGGCCATGATGGCCCAGTCCGCCCGGTCGGCCAGCACCCCTGGGAACACAGGTTTTTCCAGGACGATCCCCGCCACGCCGCCGGTCAGCCACTCGATCTTTTTCCACTTGAGCGCCTGCGGTGTCACGACCGCCACCGCGAAGGTGGACAGCGCCAGATAAAGCATGGGCAGCCGCAGCGCCGGGAAGCCGAAGAGGAAACCCGCCACGAAGCACAACAGCGCCGCCACCGGCACGCCCACGTAGAACGGCCAGCCCAGGTGATGCGAGAGCACCGCCGCGGTATAGGCACCGATGGCGAAGAAGGCGCTGTGGCCGAGCGAGATCTGGCCCGTGTAGCCGGTGAGCAGGTTCAGGCCCATGATGGCGATGCCATAGATCAGCACCTGCGTCATCACGTACAACGGATAACTTTGCCAACTAAAGGACCAGGCCAGCAGCGCGAGCCCGACCACCGAGGCCGTCCAGCGCAACCAGGTGGGCGATGCCGCCGGGCGGATGTTGAGTGGGGCGTTCATGGTATTCATGCTCACACCCTCACCTGAACCGTCTTGCCGAAGATGCCGGCGGGCCGCAAGACCAGCATGGCGATGATCAGCAACATGATGCAGGTCAGCTTCAGGTCGTTGCCGACCACATAGGCGCCCAGCAGGTTCTCCAGCACCCCGATGGCGAAGCCCCCGGCCACGGCACCCACGGGGCTGGCAATGCCGCCCAGCAGCGCGCCCGCCAGTGCATAGATCAGCGGCCCCATCATCATCGACGGCTCCAGGAACACGATGGGCGCGGCCATCAGCCCTGCCACGGCACCGGCCACCGCCGCAAGGCCCCAGCCCACGGCCAGCACCTTGTTGGTGCTGATGCCCACCAGCTCTGCCGACGGCGCGTTCACCGCCACCGCGCGCATCGCCAGGCCGAAGCGGGTGAAGCGGAAGAACACGAACACCGCCGCCAGCTCGGCAAGGGTGACGAGCAGAACGCCGACCTCATGGGCCGAGAGAAAGGGCTCGGCACGGCGGAGAACACCACCGAACGGCGTGGCGAACTCCTGCATCTCATGTCCGAACAGCCAGCCGACCAGGCTGTTGAGGATGATGAGCAGCGCGATGCTGGCCGCCACGACCGAGAGCACCGGCTTGTGCCGCAGGGGCTGGAAGATGACCCGCTCCAGCGCCAGCCCGAGCAGGAACGCACCCACGACCACGACGGCGAAGGCTACCCACCACGACGCGCCAGCCTGAACCAGCGCCCAGCTCATGTAGGTGGAAAACATCGCCAGTTCGCCCTGCGCGAAATTGACGGACGAAGTGCAGCGGTAGATGAGCACGAGCGCGATGGCCAAGCTGGCATAGATGCCGCCCGCCGCCAGGCCCGAAGCTATCTGGTGAAGAAATGCTTGCATGGTGAACCTTTGTTTGTTCAGTGGCCGAGGTAGCTGCGGCGCACGGCGTCGTCTTCGCGCAGCTCGGCAGCGGTGCCCTGGGCGGTGATGCGTCCGCTTTCGAGCACATAGGCCCGGTTGACCAGGTTCAGCGCAACCTGGGCGTTCTGCTCCACGATGAGGGCCGTGAGGTGCTCGGTTTCGCGCAACTGGTGCAGGAGTTCGTAGATCTCCTGCGTCACGCGCGGCGCGATGCCGAACGAGGGCTCGTCCAGCAGCAGCATCTTGGGGCGCATCATCAGCGCGCGGGCGATGGCCAGCATCTGCTGCTCGCCGCCGCTGAGCGTGCCCGCCGCCTGCTTCGCGCGGCTGGACAGCTTGGGGAACAGCGTCTGCATGCGGGCGATGTCCTGCTCGATGCCGTCCTTGTCGCGGCGGTGGATGGCGCCCACGCGCAGGTTCTCCAGCACCGTCAGGTCGCCGAAGGTGCCGCGCCCCTCGGGCACGTGGGCGATGCCCAGCGAGGCGATGGCGGGCGCGGCCATGTCGATGATGTCCTGGCCCTCGAAGCGCAGCGTGCCCGTGGCCGTCACCTGCTGGTGGCTGATGGCGCGCAGGATGGAGGTCTTGCCCGCGCCGTTGGCGCCGAGCAGCGCCACCATTTCGCCCGCCTGAACGTGCAGGTCGATGCCATGCACCACCGCCGTGCGGCCATAGGCCACCGCGAGGTTGCGGATTTCAAGCCGTTGGGTCACAGCACACCTCCCAGATAGGCATCGAGCACGGCGTCGTTGTTGGCCACTTCCTCGGGCGAGCCCTGGGCGAGCTTGCGGCCAAAGCTCAGCACCGCGAGGTCGGAGCAGGTCTTCATCACGAAGCGCATGTTGTGTTCCACGACCACCATGCTCAACTTCAACTCTTCATGCAGGCGCAGCAGCACCTCGCGCAGTTCATCGACCTCGCCAGCGGTGAGGCCAGCGGCAGGTTCGTCGAGCAGCAGCAGCTTGGGCTGCGTCACCAGCGCCCGCGCGATTTCCACGCGGTGCTGGATGCCCACTGGCAGTTCCGCCACGCCCCGGTCCGCATACGCAGACAGCCGCAGCGTGGCCAGGGCCGCGTCGGCCGAGTGTGCGATTTCTTCCTCGGCGGCACGGACGGCGCGCGAGCGCAGCGCGGCACCCAGCATCGACACCGGCAGCCGCGCGTGCGCGCCCACCATCACGTTCTCGCGCACCGTGAGCGACGGGTAGAGCGCCACGTTCTGGAAGGTACGGCTGAGGCCCAGCCGGGCGACGCCGTGGCGCGGCAGGCGTGTCAGTTCAGCGTGGCCGAAGCGCACGCTGCCGCGTGTGGGCCGGTACAGGCCGCTGATGCAGTTGAAGCAGGTCGTCTTGCCGGCCCCGTTCGGCCCGATCAGGCCGAAGATGCTGCCCTCAGGCACGTCCATCGAGAAGGCGTCCAGCGCAACGACGCCGCCAAAGCGGATCGTCAGATCGCGTACGGAAAGAATGGGTTCCATCGCTGCGCTCGACCCGTCAGGACGACATCACCTTCCAGCTCGTGCCATCGAACTGCTGGATGCGCATGTCCGGTATCGGGTGAGGGCGGGCGTCGCTGGTCTTGACACGCAGGCCCGGCAGCATCATGGGCAACTCCATGTCCAGGCGGCGCGCCTGCCGCAGGATGTTCTCGCGCGAGAGGTCGTTGCCGCACTGCTTGAGCAACTGCACTGTCACTTGCCCAAGGCAAGCACCGAGCACGGTGAGGTACTCCTTGGCCGCGCCTTTGTTGTATTTGTCCATGAAGGCATGCCAGGCCTGGAACCCGGGGTCGTCCTTCCAGGTCAGGTCGCCCGGATCCTTGACGAACGCGGCGCTCATGACGCCCTTGACCTTGTCCAGCCCCACCGGGGTCAGCACCATGGGCACCGAAGACGCACTCGGGTTGATGTAGATCGTCGGCCGCCAGCCGATGTCATGGGCCTTGCGCAGCGACTGGAGGGTGGCTTTGGGCGAACCCCAAGCTACCAGCACGTCCGCGCCCGAGGCCTGCATGGAGACGATCTGCGAGTCCACCGTCGGATCGGACACCTCGTGCGATTCTTCGCGCACGAGCGGCTTTCCGGCGGCGGCCAGAACCTCCTTCATGCCGCGCAGCACATCCTTGCCGGCATCGTCGTTCTGGTAGAACATGGCGATCTTCGCGTTCGGCCGCGTCTGCAGGATGTGCCTGGCCAGAATGCGCCCTTCGTCGGTGTACAGGGGCAGCCAGCCCATGCTCCAGGGGAACTTGGCCGCATCGTCCAACCACGTGGCGGCACCGGACGAAACAAAGAGCTGCGGTACTTTGGCGTTGTTGAGATAGCTACGCGTCGCCAGCCCGGTGGACGAGCCTATCTGACCCGCGATGAAAGCCACCTGCTCGCGCTCCACCAGGCGGCGCACTTGCTCCAGGGTTTTCGGCGGGCTGTAGCCATCGTCGGCCAGCACCAGCTTGAGCTTGCGCCCATTCACGCCGCCCTCGGCGTTGACCAGATCAAACCATGCAGACATGGCCTTGCCGACGGCGCCATAGCCTGCGGCCGGGCCGCTGAGCGGCAGGGTCGAGCCGATCTTGATTTCGCTGTCCGTCACGCCTGGGGTGCCCGCGCCCTGCGCGCGGGTCAGACCAGAAACGCCCGCCAGCATGGCGCCGGAAAGCATGGTGATGAATTGTCTTTTCTGCATGATGTCTCCTGTGGTGGTTGGATGGGTCAGGTGAATTGATGCGTCAGCGCGGCGCCATGCGAAGGGCACCATCCACGCGGATGGACTCGGCGTTCATGTAGCCGCAAGTGACCAGAAACTCGACGGCCTGCGCGAATTCATCGGGGTCGCCCAAACGCTTGGGAAAGGGCACGCTGGCCGCCAGCGCCTGCTTGACGTTGTCCGGCAGGGCCAGCAGCAAGGGCGTGCCGAAGATCCCCGGCAGGATGGTGTTGACGCGAACGCCTTCGTCCATCAGGTCGCGCGCGATCGGCAAGGTCATGCCCATAACGGCGGCCTTGCTGGCGGCGTAGCTGGCCTGGCCGACCTGGCCGTCCACTGCGGCGGCCGAAGCGGTGTTGACCACGACGCCGCGGTCGCCGTCGGCCAGCGGTTCCAGCGCCAGCATGCCCGCCGTCGACTTGGCAATGCAGCGGAACGTACCCACCAGGTTGATCTGCACGATGCGATTGAAGCGATCCACCGCACTCGGGCGGATCTCACCCGTTTTCCGGTCGCGGCTGACAGTCTTGACGGCGTCGGCCGTGCCGGCGCAGTTGACCAGAACGCGTTCCTGCCCGATCGCGGCGCGGGCCTTGGCGAAGGCTGCGTCCACCTGCTCCTCGGACGTCACGTCCACATTGCAGTAAACGCCGCCAAGCTCGCTTGCCAACGCCTGGCCGACGGCTTCGTTCATGTCGAAGATGGCGACTTTGACGCCGTGGCTGGCCAAGAGCCGGGCCGTGGCAGCTCCCAGACCGGAAGCCCCCCCGGTGATGACGGCAGAAATGTCGGAATTCAGTTTCATGGTTTTTCCTTGATAGATGACAGACAGGCGTTATTGGCCAGTGAAGTTGGGGGCACGCTTGTCCAGGAATGCCGCTTGCCCTTCCAGGTTGTCGGCCGAACGCAAAACGACGAAGAAATTGCGCTTCTCATGCTCCAGGCCCTGCGCGAGTGGAGTTTCAAAGCTGGCCAAGGCCGCATCTTTCGCGAGCGCCACGGCCAGCGGCGAATTGGCCGCAATCCGGCTGGCCATCGCCAACGCCGTCGGCAGGGCCTGGCCGTCAGCAGTCACTTCGGCGACGATGCCGACGTCGCAGGCCTTGCGGGCGTCGATGAAATCGCCGGTCAGCAGCAGAGCCATCGCCTTGGACTTGCCGATGGCATGGATCAGGCGCTGGGTGCCGCCAGCACCGGGAATGGCACCCAGCTTGACTTCCGGCACGCCGAACTTGGCTGACTCGCCGGCGATCACGATGTCGCAGGCCAGCGCCAGTTCCATGCCGCCGCCCAGCGCGACCTTTTCCACCGCCGCAATGACGGGCTTGGGGAAGCTCCCCAGTTCCGAAAAGAAGTCCCAGCCCGTCGCTGCGCGATCACCCAGCAGCGGCGCGGCGCGCAGCACCTCGAAC
Organism: Hydrogenophaga pseudoflava; assembly: GCF_031020795.1. Taxonomy (GTDB): domain Bacteria; phylum Pseudomonadota; class Gammaproteobacteria; order Burkholderiales; family Burkholderiaceae_C; genus Hydrogenophaga; species Hydrogenophaga pseudoflava_A. The sequence continues at coordinate 449,451 of NZ_JAVHJP010000001.1, read as the reverse complement.
GCCGTGATGTCAGCTCCGGCGCAAAACACGCCCTCGGCGCCGGTGATGATGACGGCTCGCACGGCATCGTCGTCGCGCAGTTGCGCAAGCTGCGCGCGCAGGCCATCGAATACCGCGCGGTTCAAGCTGTTCTTCGCACGGGGGCGGTTGATGGTCAAGGTGACGATGGCGCCTTCGCGGCTGACGAGCACTTCGCTGGATTCGCTCATGTTGGCCCCGCTCATGCCAGCCGCTCGATGATGGTGGTGTTGGCCGTGCCCGAGGCCTCGCAAATGGTCTGCAGGCCATAGCGACCACCCCGGCGCTCCAGCTCGTACAGCAGGTCGGTGAGCATCCGCGCGCCGGTGGAGCCCAGCGGATGGCCGATGGCCATCGAGCCGCCATTGACGTTGAGGCGGTCGTCCGGGACGCCGAATTCCTGCTGGAACATGAGCGGCACGCCGCCGAAGGCCTCGTTGACCTCGAACAGATCGATGTCGTTGATGCTCAGGCCCGCTTCCTTCAGTGCCTTGCGGGTGGAATCGAGCACGGCGGTGAACTGGATCACCGGATCGGCGGCGGCCACGGCGGTGCTGACGAAGCGCGCACGCGGCTTCAGGCCGTGCTGCTTGGCATAAGCGCGGCTGGCGATCAGCAGCGCGGCGGCACCATCGCTGACCTGCGACGAGTTGCCGGCGGTGGTGGTGCCGTTGGCGGCAAACGCCGGCTTGAGCGTGGCCATCTTCTCGGGGTCGGGGTTGGCGCGCACGCCCTCGTCGGCAGCGACGATCGGGCTGTTCGGGTCGGCCGGATCCTCGGTCAGCTGCACCAGCTGATCTTTGATGCGGCCGGCCTGCATCGCCTCGGTGGCGCGCCGATGGCTGCGCACGGCAGAGGCATCCAGGGTCTCACGCGTAAGACCGAAGCGCGTGTTCAGCAACTCCGACGAAACGCCTTGCGGTATCAGCGGGTTGTCCTGGTAGCGCGCCAGCTCGCGCGGACTGTATTGCGAGCCGAGCGGCGCGCCGGGCTTGAACGACGGCGGCAGCGGCGCCTGCGACATCGACTCCACCCCCCCGCCGATGGCCAACTGGTAGGCGCCCGCCTGGATACCATGCACGGCAAAGCTCACCGCCTGCTGGCCAGAGCCGCATTGCCGATCGACCGTCACTGCCGGGACGGATTCGGGCAGCCCCGCCGCCAACACGGCATGCCTCCCCAGGTTGCCGTGCTGCTGGTCCCACTGCAGCACGCAGCCGACGATCACGTCGTCCAGATCCGCCGGGTTGATGCCGGATTGCTCGACCAACTGGCGCAGCGTCTCGGCCATCAGGTCGACGGGATGCCATTTATGCAAGCGTCCGCCGCGCTTGCCCACGGGGGTGCGCAGTGCACCAACGATGACGGGTTCATGATCATTCATGTTGTTCTCCTGTAGCAAAAGGTTGGCTCACTCGGTGTAGCGGCCCACGTGCTCGGCGCGTATGCGCTTCTTGTCGAGCTTGCCGACGCTGGTCTTGGGGATGGCTTCGACGAACAGGACCTGATCGGGCAACTGCCACTTGGCGAAGGCGCTGGTCAGGTGCTCCTGCAGTTGTTCCTGGGTCGCCTGCTGGCCGGGCTTCAGCACAACCAGGGCGAGCGGCCGTTCCTGCCACTTCGCATGAGGAATGCCGACCACCGCAGCGTCGCGCACGGCCGGGTGGCCCATGAGCAGGTTTTCCATGTCGATGGAAGAGATCCATTCACCACCGCTCTTGATCACGTCCTTGATGCGGTCGGTGACCTTGAGGTAGCCGTTCTCGTCCACCGTGCCGACATCGCCCGAGCGCCACCAGCCGCCCTCCAGGAAGCGATCGCCGGAATCGGGCATGTCGTGGTAGCTGGTCGTGATCCAGGGGCCGCGCAGGCAAATCTCGCCGGCCGACTGGCCGTCGTGCGGCAGATCCTGGTCGTTGGCATCGAGGATGCGGATGTCCACGCCGGTCAGGACCAGGCCCTGCTTGCGCTTGAGATTCCACCGCTCGTCCTGGGTCAAGCGCTTCCTCAACGTGGGCTTGAGGCGGTTGACGGTCACCAGCGTCGTGGCTTCGGTGGCGCCGTAGCCGTGCACCACCTCGGCACCCGTGAGTTCGTGGAAGCCGATCATCATCGACAGCGGCGGCTCGCTCGCGCCGGACAGCATGCGCATGCGGCTGAAGTCCGGCTTGACCGGCAGCGTCTCGATGTACTGCAGCATCGGTTGGAAGATGGCCGGTGCGCCGTTGGTGATGGTCACTCCCTCGGCAATCATGGTGTCGACCAGCGGCTTGGTGTCCTCGGCAGCGTAGCGTCCCGGCAGCACGATCTTGTCGGCCAGCAGCGTGGCGGCCTGCGGCAGGCCCCAGCACTGCCCGTGGAACATGGGCGTGATGAGCATGACGCAGTCGTCCAGCGTCATGCCCATGTTGGTGGCCATGCCCGTGGAGTGCAGGTAGATGCCGCGGTGCGAGTAGTACACGCCCTTGGGTTTGCCCGTGGTGCCGGTGGTGTAGCAGGCGCTGTAAGCCGAGGTTTCGTCGATCTCGGGCCAGTCGATCTTGGCGTCGGCGGCGGCCAGCAGGTCTTCGTAGTGCAGCAGCGGTTTCAGCGTGGTCTTGATCTGGTCCAGCGGCTTGTCGGTCATGACGATCCAGCCCTTGATCTGGGGCGAGTTCGCTGCGACGGATTCGGCGATCGGCAGCAAGGACTCGTCCACGCAAACGTAAGACACCTTGCTGTGGCCGACCACGTAGCCCAGGTCCTCGGCGCCCAGGCGCAGGTTCATCTGCAGCATGACCGCGCCCAGGCCGGGGATGGACCAGTACAGCTCGAAGTGGCGCCGGCTGTTCCAGTCCAGGATGCCGACCCGGTCGCCCGGCTCGACGCCGAGTGCGCGCAGTGCATTGGCGCTGCGGCAGACGCGCGCGTAGCAGTCGGCATAGGTGTAGCGATCCCAGCCGCCATCGGGTGTGCGGTAGACGATCTCCTGGTCCCCGTGGGTGCGCGCAGCGTGTCGGATCAGCGTCGTGGTGTTGAGCTGGCATTCGTTGCCCGTGGTGGACGGGCAGCCGCGGATGGGCTGGGCGGTGTTGGTCATTTTCTTGTCTCCTGAGTGGTTGCGTTGAGTGCCTGGAACCGCGGGGCCGGAGCCGCTTCGATGGCGCCGGAGGGGGTGGATTGGTAGATGCCCCTTGCCGCGTTGTGCGGATGCCGCACTGCCTCGGCCAGGCTGAGCACGGGCGCAAAGCAGGCGTCACTGCCTTCGAGCAACTCGCACCAGTGCGCCCGGGGCCTGCTGCGAATGAGGGCCGCGATGCGCTCCTTCAGCGCTGGCCACGTCGCCGTGTCGTACTGGTCAGCAGGGTTCACGTCCGCCAGGCCCAGCTTTGACAGCAGCAGTGCGTGGAATGCGGGCTCCACCGCCGCGAGGCTGATGAAGCCACCGTCTGCGCAGGCATACACGTCATAGAATGGCGAATCGTGAAACGGACTCGGCTGCGCGCCATCGATCTGCCCATTGGCGCGAATCCAGTGCACCAGCGTGCCCATCATGGCCACGATGTCGACTATGGCGGCGTCCACGACCCGGCCACGGCCGGTGGCGCGCGCATCCACCAGCGCGCAGGCGACACCGAAGGCCATGCCCAGCGCCCCGGCCGCGTCCCCAAGTACCGAGGGCGGCACGATGGGCGCCTGCCCCTTGCGCGCCGACAGCGACAGCAGGCCCGTCAACGCGACGTAGTTCAGGTCGTGACCAGCGGCCCGGGAGAGCGGGCCGTCCTGGCCCCAGCCCGTCATCCGGCCATAGACCAGCCTGGGGTTGCGCGCCGCGCATTCGGCGGGGCCGAACCCCAGCCGTTCCATCACACCCGGGCGATAACCCTCGATCAAGACGTCGGACTGGGCGATCAGCTCCAGGGCGTGCGCTTTGCCGCCGGGCGATTTCAGGTCGGTGACCTCGACCGTCTTGCCACGGTGCAGCGGATTGGCTGCCGCGCCACCCAGCGGCTGCGCCCCAGCGGCCTGCTCGGCCCGTGTCAGCGCAATCACCTCGGCACCCATGTCGGCCAGCATCATGGCGGCCAGCGGGCCCGGCCCGATCCCTTCGAACTCCACCACACGGACGCCGTGCAGTGGCCTTTGCAGCGTGTGCGGGGCGTTCACAGCTTCCTCGCAATCAGTTCCTTCATGACCTCGTTCGCGCCACCGTAGATCTTTTGCACACGCGAGGCGGTGTACATGCGCGCGATCGGGTATTCGGACATATAGCCGTAGCCGCCGAACATCTGCAGGCACTCGTCCACCACGCGGCACTGCTGCTCGCTGCACCACCACTTGGCCATGTACGCGGCTTCGGCGTCGAGCGTTCCGTCCAGCAGCCGCTGGGTGCAGTCATTGACGAAGGTGCGCACCACGTGGGCGATGGTGGCGATCTCAGCCAGCTTGTGGCGCGTGGTCTGCATCTCGAACATGGGCGCGCCGAAGATCTTGCGCTCCTTCGTGTATTCAATGGTGAGTTCCAGGGCCCGGTCGATGATGGCCGCTGCCGGCACGGCGATGGACATGCGCTCGTAGGGCAACTGGCCCATCAGTTGCTTGAAACCATGCCCTTCGACGCCTCCCAGAAGTTGATCGACCGGCACGCGCACCCCGTCGAAGAAGAGTTCGGCGGTGTCCGACGCATGCAGGCCGATCTTGTCGAGTAGGCGACCCACGCGGAACCCTGGCAAGCTCTCAGTCTCCAGCACGATCAGCGACAGGCCTCGGCTGCCCGCCTCGCCGGTGCGTGCGACCACGATCAGAAGATTGCAGGTATAGCCGTTGGTGATGAAGGTCTTGGCGCCATCGATCACGTAGTGATCGCCATCGCGGCGCGCGCGGGTGGCGATGGCCTTGAGGTCCGTGCCGCAGCCAGGCTCGGTCATCGCGATGCCGACCAGCATCTCGCCGCTGCTCAACTTGGGCAGCCAACGCTGCTTCTGCTCCTCGGTGCCGTAGTCCATGATGTAGTGCGAAGCGATGCTGTGCACCTGGACGTTGTTGGGCATTTCCGCTCTGGTCAACTCATCCTGTACCACCAACTGGTAGGCAATGCTGGCCCCGGTGCCGCCGTAGGCTTCGGGCATTTCGGGCAGCATGAAGCCCATTTCGCCGAAGGGCCGCCAGGTTTCGCGCGGGACGTAGCCCTGCTCGCGCCAGCCGGGCAGCTTCGGAGCCATCTCGGCGGCGATGTAGCGGCGAATTTGGTCGCGAAAGGTCTCGATGTCGCTGTCCATCCAGGGTTGACGGTGCAATTGCGGCAGCATGGGAGCGGCTCCTCAGAAGGTTTGTACGATGAAGGTTTGAAAACTTGGCCAGCGATGTGGCCCCGGGTCATGCCCGCATAGCCACAACGGGGCGGGCGAAGCGTCGAATCTCTGCGTTCTCAGTCTGTCCAGGGCATATGGTCGGCATTCAGCCCGTGCGCGTCTTGCCCGCCAGTGCATGGCGAGTTGACTTTGCGTGTGCAAGGGAAAACCCGGCTGACTCGACCGGCCCGATGGCGGAGCCGTGAGCAGTCATGCCGCGTGCATCGCTGGGCGACACTCCAAAGCGTTGTTTGAATGCGCGGCAGAAATGGCTGGTGGAGTTGAAGCCCCAGTGAAAGGCGATCGCCGAGACCTGCAGATGCCGGCAGACCGGGTCAACGAGTGTCCGCCAGCACGCTTGCAATCGGCTTTCCAGGATGTGGCCGACCACCGTGGTATCGCCCTGCGCAAACAGCGCATGAAGGTAACGCAGTGAAATGCCGTGCGCCGCGGCAATGCGTGCCGGACTCAGGTCATCCTCTTGAAAATGCTGGGCGATGTAGGCCAGTACTCGTTCGCGCAACGCGGCCATGGCCGTGAATCGAGTGGCGCTCTCCGGCTCTGGCAGCGCAATGTCCAGAAGCCCGATCACCGTGCGGCAAAGGGCGACGTGGGCGGAGGGCGGCACGGCGCCGATCTGCTTGGCCAGCCCCATCAGGTGTTGGCTGAGCAGTGAGCCCACGCCTGTGTGGCTGTCAATGCGGCAGGCTGCGGGCGGCTGCTTGCGGCCCGGTAGATGCTCGCGCATGAGCTGCCAGGGAATCATCAACGACACGCTGTGGGTTCGTTCCAGCACCTCATAGTCTTGCCGCTGATCGGTACGCCAGAGGAACATGTCGCCCTCGCAGAATGGCGTGTCCCACTGCTGCAGCTGCACTCGGCCGCTCAGGTTCAGCTGCAGCCCCAGGCAGAACTCATCGTCGAATGGCGAATGTCCAGGAGGAGACTGGTCGGCACAAGGACCGGTCACGGTGCATACCAAGGAGGCTCCGGCGAGTTCGTGTCGCCGCAACTTCGCCTGGAATGCAGCAGGCTTCGCCGGGGAGGAAAGACTCCAGCGCTGGAAGGAGTCCTTGAGGATCGCTTCCGTCGCATCTATCCTGCCCTCGATGGGCGCATGGTCGATGGACCATTCCATGGGTGACTGTTGCAGCACTTGTCGTCTCCTGAATCTGCCCCCGGACGCCGCAGCCCATCGGGACCGGAGCGTCGACACCGTGGCGTGCTTTCGTGCGGCGCTCAGGGTGCCCAAGGCATACAGGAAATCGTAGGCAGCGGTGCTTGGCGCGGCAATGACGGATGGTCTCGATCAACTGACAAGGCACCTCTTTCGACGGATGGGGGAGCGAGGCAACCCCGCAACCGAGCGGCCCTGCGCTAACCTCCCGGCATCGACGGCGAACTGAAGATGCAAGGAGACGATGATGGATCTGGGTGCAATGCTGGCAGGCAAGCGGGTGCTGGTCACGGGGGCCTCGTCGGGCTTGGGCGAGAACTTCGCTCGGCTGGCTGCTGGTTGCAAGGCCAAGGTAGTGATTGGGGCGCGGCGCAAGGCGCGGCTCGACAAGCTCGCCCAGGAGCTCGAAAAGCTCGGTTCGCCTCAGGTCACGGTGCTGGAAATGGATGTGGCTTCCGAGCAGTCCATCGACGACGCCTTCGCCGAGATAGACGCCTCGGGCACCATCCTCGACGTGGTGGTTAACAACGCCGGGGCTTCCAACGACGCCTTGTCGCTCACGCTGCCTGCGTCCGACTTCGACTCGCTGATGAAGACCAACGTGCGCGGCGTGTGGCTGGTGGCCGCGCGTGCCGCGCAGCGCTGGGTGGATGCGGGGCGGGGAGGCTCAATCATCAACATCGCATCGATCCTGGGCGAGCGCGTGATGCCGGGTTCCATGCTGTATGCCACGTCCAAGGCTGCAGTCGTGCACATGACCAAGAGCCTGGCGCTCGAATGGTCACGCCACGGCATTCGCGTCAATGCCATCGAGCCGGGCTACATCGGCACCGAGATGACCGATGCCATGTGGGAGACCGACTATGGCAAGGCGCTTATCAAGCGCATCCCGATGCGCCGTCTGGGTAAGCCGGAGGACCTCAACGGTCTGTTCTTGCTGTTCGCGACCGAGGCTGGGTCGTGGATGACCGGCGCCTGCGTGCCAGTGGATGGCGGGCATCTGTGCTCGTCGCTTTGAGTGCGACCGCGTCGAAGCAGCGCTACGTCTTTTGGGTACGCGAACGATAGGCGCCTGGCGTGCTGCCGGTCCATGACTTGAAGGCCCGCTGGAAGGCGGTGCCGTCGGCGAACCCCAACTCGGCGGCGATGGCGCTCAGCGCGGCATCGGTGCTGGTCAACCGAACGATCGCCATGTCGCGCCGTAACTCGTCCTTCAGCACTTGAAAGGACTTGCCCTCCACGGCCAGATGCCGCTGCAGTGCGCTGACCGACATGTGCAAGCGCTGCGCGGCGACAGTCAGATCGGGCCACTCCGGGCACGCTTGCTGCAATAGCGCGCGCACCCGCGCGCTGGCTGTCCGCTCGATTAGGCGCGGGCCGATCAGGTTGCCCGGTGTGGCACGCAAAAAGGTCTGGAGCGCGGCGGTGTCACGGCGCATCGGCTGCGTGAATGCGGATGCCTCGAACCAGACCGCCGACCGCGCCTGCCCGAACCGCAACGTGCCCGAGAAGATTTGGGCATAGTCTGCGGCACGCGGCGGTGGCTCGAAGGCAAAATCGAACCCTCTGGGCACCAGCCGGCCGCCGTGCAGCCATACCAGCAGACGCCAGAAGACGCGCAACAGCAGCCCGTGCAGGAAGTCTGAATGTTTGCCCGGGGCGCGGCGCACGTCCAGAGCAGCACCCTTGAGCAAGCCATCAGAGACGGGCACGAGCGCCACGTCGTCCTGCAGCAGGGCGAAGGATGCACTCACGCGCTGCAAGGCGGCTGCCAGCGTCCTGGCCCCGAGCGTAGAGCGAGCCATCAGCGCAAAGCTGCCGCAGCGCAACGGCCGACCGTGTAGATAGCCTAGGCATTCGTCGTCCAAGCTGTTCTTCACGGCACTGAAGAGTGCGATGTATTGCTCTATGGTCACACGCGACTGCTCCAGATGCAGAAGCGACTCGGCGATGCGGGCCTGCGCCAGAACGCCATCCAGCCAGGACTCGGTGGCCAGTCCTTTGCTGCGCGCGCCGTCGAGCAGGCCATGCACGGCAAAAACAGGAACAGTGACGACGGGTTTCAACATGGTCAAATGGAACAACGATAGCTGGCGCTGAATCCGAAATTACACTAAGAAAACGGCCCGCAAACCGATGGAACGTCGCTATGCCCACGATCATCTTGCGCTGGTGCCCACGCCGATCGGCGCTGTGCATGTCGCGGGCAACTGCGCGACGGTCAATATGACAAATGGCGAACCAACGCCTATGTCGCGTAGCAGATGCTCGCACTATCAACGCTATGGCATCCCCTGCACACGCACGGGATAGCGCACGAAGGCAGGCTCTTTCCCTTCATATCCATTCCCAAAAAGTCCGCGTTGCTGGCAGTGCTGGCTGGACGCAAGCGCGCTGGGTGGCACGACGGGTGCTACAGGCACGTCGGCGCCATGCAAGCGTGCGAGCAAGACCGTGGATTCCTGCGTGGTGATGCGTTGCGCAATGGCGGCATTGATTTGCGCAGCCCGGCGCGTGCGCGCTGCATGGCTTGCATAGTCCGGGCCGCGCAAATCTTCCAAGCCCAGCACCTCCACGAGCCGCGCCCAGAAGTGGTCTTCGAGCGCGCCCAGCGAGATCAGTACGCCATCGGCGGTTTCAAAGACGCCATAAGCAGGCTTGGCCAGGATGTCCTCACGCTGCTCGCGCACCGATGACAGCCCTGCCTCGTGGAAGTGGCCCAGGCGCGGATTCATCCAGTGCGCGGCACAGTCGGTGAGAGAGACGTCCAGATATTGGCCCTGGCCCGTGCGCTGGCGTTGCAGCAGCGCCGCCAGCGTGCTCGACAGCGCATACATGGCGCCACACAGGTCCGCCAGCGGAATGCCCGCGCCATGGTCGGGATGGACCGCATCGCTGCCCGAGAGCGCGAGTACGCCTGCGGCAGCCAGATAGTTGATGTCGTGGCCCGGCATCTGCGCCAGGGGCCCGTGTTGACCATAGCCGCTGAGAGAAACATAGACGATGCGTGAATTCAGCGCGGCCAGCGCCTCATAGCTGAAGCCCAGCCGCTTCATGACACCGGGGCGGAAGCCTTCGACCACCACGTCGGCGTCGGGCACTTGCTGGCGAAGCGCCTCGGCTTGTTGCGGATTCTTGAGGTCCACCATGAGGCTGTGCTTGCCCCGGTTGACCGAGGCGAACAGGCCCGGTGCGATTTTGCGGGCATTGTCGCCGTGTGGCGGGCGCTCGATCTTGATCACGTGGGCGCCCAGTTCGACCAGGTTTTGCGTGAAGAAGGGACCAGGCAGCAGCTCGGAAAAATCAAGCACGCGAAGGCCGTGCAAGGGCAGTGAGGAAGAAGTGGACATGGGCGGTCAGCCGTCAGACAAGGAAGAGGGAGGCTCGGCAGTGCCGAAAGTCATCGCGCCGACTTTGCGCAGAGCCTGCAGATAGCGGTCATGGTTCTTGGCCAGGCGATCGGGTGGCCCCGCCAGGCTGATGGCCAGGGGCTCCTTGCCCAGCATGCCGGAGATGGCTAGCGCATCCATGCCCTCGCCGCCTTCGCTGTGGGTCTGATACCAGCCGCGCAGACGGCTTTCGGCGACTTCCGCCGCAATGGCGTAGGGATCGGTGACGGTGCTGTCGGTGATCTTGCGCAGCGGCTTGAGGCGCAACTGTCGCGCGATTTCCTCAGGAGTCTGCGTGCCCAGCAGGGCTTTGCCCATGGCTGAGGTATGGAGTGCGATGCGCTCGCCCACATTGAGCACGTAGCGCAGCGGGTGCTTGCCTTGCTGGACGGCGACCGCGCGCACGGTGCCGTTGTCGAGCCGGCCGACGAAGGATGTCTCGCCCGTGGCCTCGGCCAACAAGTCTGCCGCCTCCGTGCCGGCACGCAGCAGCGGGTCGTTGTGCGCGATCTCGAGCGCGATCTGGTGCAAGCGCCCGGTGGGATAGAAGCGCCGCGTCCGCGCGGTCCGCATGAGGTAGCCCTCCTCGTGCAGCGTGTGCAGCAAGTCCGAGCAACTGCTCTCGGGCAGGTTGAGCAGGCGGGCGATCTCGGAGTTGGAAAGGTCGCGCTTTTCCATCGCGAACATGTCGAAGACGGCCATGGTGCGGGCCGATGCAGGTACGAAATTTGGCATGGTGCACGCAATTTTCCTACGAAATTCCGTAGTTCGCACCGATTCTTTGAAATTCTAGTTGTGTGCTCTTGGCTATGCAGAGGTGGCTTATCGATAGGGCTACAGGAAGGCTTGAGGGTCTTTCCCCCTCTGGGAAGGCATGCCTGACTAGAGAGTGGTTAGTGTTGCATCGGATTTTTAAGGGAAAACCCCTATTATTTCGATAAATCCAAAAAATACAATAGGTCGCAGTTGATTACGGTATTTCGTAGAAAGGTGAGAAGATGAACTTGGGAATCAGAGGTCGTGTCGCGGTGGTTACGGGCGGTGCCCGGGGCATCGGTGCCGAAACGGCGCGCGCCCTGGCGGCCGAAGGAGTGAAGCTGGTGGTGTCCGACATCGACCTCGTGGCGGCCGAGGCGGTTGCGGGCGAAATCCGGGCCCAAGGCGGTCAGGCCATCGGTGTGCGCTGCAACGTGACCGACAAGGCCGAGGTGCGCGATATGGCGGCTGCGGGCGTCGAGGCGTTCGGCGCCGTGGACATCCTGGTCAACAACGCAGGCTTCAACAAGGACCGCTATCTCACCAAGATGGCCGAGACCGAGTGGGATTCGGTGGTGGACGTGGTGCTTAAGGGCGCGTTTCATTGCAGCCGCGCCGTGCTGCCCGGGATGATGGAGCGCCAGTGGGGGCGCATCGTCAACATCTCCTCGCGCTCGGTCTTCGGCAACCCCGGCCAGACCAACTACAGCGCGGCCAAGATGGGCTTGATCGGCTTCACACGCGCCTTGTCGCTGGAGCAGGCCAAGTTCGGCATCACCGTCAATGCGGTGGCTCCAGGCTTCGTCGAAACCGAACTGATGCAGGCCAACCCCGGCTACCCCAAGCTGCGCGAGCTTGCGCTGGCCAAGAACCCCGTGGGCTTCCTGGGCGCCCCCGACGACATTGCCTCCGCCGTGACCTTCATGGCCTCGGAACGGGCGCGCTACATCACCGGCGTGACGCTGTACGTGACAGGCGGGCGCTTTTCTTCTTGATGACCGTGAGCAACCAACACGATGAACTTCGACTTCACTTCCGACCAGATTGCGCTGCGTGACAGCGTCCGCCGCTACCTGCGCAACGTGGTGAGCCCGCGTATCGCCGAGTGCGAAAAGGAAAAACACATTCCGCTGGATCTGCTCGCGGGCCTGAGCGAGTTTGGCTACATCGGCGGCATGCTGCCCGAGGATGCCGGTGGCCTGGGCTTGGACTTCGTGACGTGGGCCATGCTGATCGAGGAGGCGGGTTACTGCTGGGGCGCGTTGCGCACCATCGTCAACACCACCAACATCTTCATGCGCCTGGTCAACGGGCTGGGAACGCCTGAGCAGAAGACGCATTTCCTTGAGCCGGTGCTCGCGTCGAAAAAAGCGACCGCCGTGGCTTTCAGCGAGCCCAACCATGGCTCGAACCCCGCGGGCATCGAGGCCCGTGCCGAGAACAAGGGAGACCACTACCTCCTGAGCGGCACCAAGCTGTGGATCACCAATGGCAAGGCGGCTGATTTCCTGATCGTGATGGCCCGGCTGCAGGCAGCTGAGGGAGAGGGCGGCCTGTCGCTGTTCCTGATCGACAAGGCGCAGACGCCGGTCGAGGCGCGCCTGGTTGACAAGATGGTGCTCAAGGCTTCGGGCACATCCGAACTGTTCCTGGACGGCATCAAGCTGCCCAAGTCCGCATTGCTGGGCACCCCAGGCTCAGCGCTCAAGAATGTTGCCATCGGCCTGAACTACGGGCGCCTGAACATCGCCATGGGTGCGGTGGGTGCGGCGCAGGCTGCGCTCGACCTGTCGGTGGAATACGCCAAGACCCGTAAGCAGTTCGGCAAGCCCATCGGGCAGTTCCAACTGGTGCAAAAGCACATCGTGGACATGCTGGTGCGTACCGAAGCAGCGCGCGCCCTGGGCTACAAGGCGGCGATGTCGATGGAAAACGGCCTTCCCTCGCGCATTGAGTGCTCGCTGGCCAAGCTCTATGCCGCAGAGGCTGCGCACGAAGTGGCCAAGATGGCCATCGCAGTGCATGGCGGCATCGGCTATTCGACCGAATACCCGCTGGAGCGCATCTTCCGCGATACCGCTGGGGGAGTGATTCCCGAAGGTACAGCGGAGATCCAGACGCTGATCGTCGGGCGCGAAGTGCTGGGCATGTCGGCGATTGCCTGAGGGAAGACGCATGGACACGAGCACCCTTCCAGCGCCCCAAGCCATTGCCTCGTTGCGCTACCACTGGGAAGACCTGGAGCCGGGCCTGAGCTTCGAGACATCAAGCCGCACCGTCACCGAGGCGGACGTGGTGGGCTTCGCCGCGCTAAGCGCTGACTACAACCGCCTGCACGTCGATACACAGTACGCCGCTCAGTCGCCCTGGGGCACGCGCATCGCGCACGGCATGTTGGTGGCCTCGATTCTCTCGGGCTTGAACACGCGCACCGTCATCAATCAACTGCTGGAGCCGTCGCTCATCGGCCTGCTGGAGATGACGTACCGCTTTCCCAAGCCGACGCTGATCGGCGACACCCTGCATGGCCGCATCGAAGTTGCGAGTTGCAAGCCAACGTCCAACCCCGCGCGCGGCATCGTCGTCTTCCGTCGGCAGGCATTCAACCAGCATGGCGAAGCCGTCTGCGAGTGCGATGCAACCATGATGGTTGCGCGCCGGGTTACCTGAGTTTTCTTCAACAAGAGGCTGAACATGATCCGTACCGAAATCGGCTACACCACCATTGACAAGATCACCGTGCGCGAAAAAGACCTGGCCAAGGAACTGCTGGGCCAGGTGGACTTCGTAGACATGATGATGCTGGCCATCCTGGGCCGCATGCCCGACGAGCGTGAGAAGAAGATGATCAATCTCATCCTCGTGACCGCGTGCGACCACGGCCTGACGCCCAGCGCGATGAGCGCGCGCCTGACCTACCTCGGCGCACCCGAGGCCATGCAGGCCGCCGTGGCCGCCGGACTGCTCGGCGCGGGCAGCGTCTTCCTGGGCACGACGCAGAATGCGGCCGAACTGCTCATCAACGCGGCACGCGACCTGAAGGACGAAGACGGCGATGATGCATTTGTCGCCTGCGCGCGCGAAACCATCCGCCACGCACGCGAGAAAAAGCAGCCCATCTACGGCGTGGGGCATCCCATCCACATCCACGGTGACCCGCGCATTCCGACCCTGGCCGCTGTCTCGCGCGACAACGGCTGCTTTGGCAAGCACTGGCGCCTGATGTACGCCATCGAGCGCGTGTTCCGCGACGAGATGAGCAAGAACTTGCCGATGAATGCGGTCGGCGCCATCGGCTCGATCATCGGCGACATGGGGCTGGACCCCCTGCTGGCACGCGGCTTCATGCTTGTTGGCCGCGCGGCGGGCCTGATCGGCCACCTCTACGAAGAGCGCCAAAACCCCATCGGACAGCAACTGTGGGATCTCGTCCTGGAGCAGGACCCGCGCAATGAAATCCCGGGCAAGCGCCGCGGCGCTGAGTGAGGTGTGCCATGAAGGACGAAACGCAAGGCATGATGTTCCAGAACTTGGATTTGCTGATGGAGCCGCGCTCGGTGGTCGTGGTCGGAGCTTCCGACCGGCCGGCAAGCCTGGGCCAGCGCGCGCTGACCAACCTTATCGAGCACTCGAAATTCCAGGGTGAGTTGTTCCTGGTCAACGCCACCAAGGACGAGGTCATGGGCCGGCGCAGCTACCGCCGTGTCGAAGACCTTCCCTATGCGCCCGATCTCGCTGTGGTCGCCGTACCTGCCAATGTCGCCAACGATGTCCTCGAAGCCTGCGGCAAAAAGGGCATCCGTTTTGCCGTGGTGCTGACCTCGGGCTTCGGCGAGGCGGGCGAAGAGGGCAAGCGCCTGGAAGCACGCATGCGTCAGATTCCCGGTGAAACGGGAATCCGCATCTACGGGCCGAATTGCCCCGGTCTGACAAACACCAACAAGGGCTTGGGTTTCACCTTTTCCCCGTCCTTCGAGCATGACCGCATGACCGGGCCGATCGGCCTGGTGACGCAAGGCGGCGGATTGGGGCGCACCTTCCTGCAGGCATGTGATCGCGGCGTGGGCATCGGGCTGTGGTGCTCCAGCGGCAATGAGGCGGATCTCACCGTGAGCGACTACATCCACCACATGGTCTCGATGCCCGAGATCAGGGTCATCGTCACCCTGCTCGAAGGCATCAACGACCCGCCGCGTTTCGCGCAAGCGGCGCTGAAGGCTGCCGCGCACGGCAAGCCCATTGTGGCGCTCAAGGTCGGCAAATCGGAATACGGAATCAAGGCCACGCAATCGCACACGGCGGCGCTATCGGGCACCGCCGAGATCAACAGCACAGCCTTCAGGCAATTGGGCATCATCGAAGTCGATGACATCGACGAATTGATCGACACCGCCGCTTTGCTGGCGCGCGGCGTGCCAAAGAAGGATGCGCGCGTGGCGGTCTATTCCTTTTCGGGCGGCACAGTGGCGCTAGCGGCCGACATGCTCGGCCTGGCGGGTCTCGCACTGGCCGAGTTCGATCCGGCCACGGGCGCGAAGCTGCGCGAGTTACTGCCGTCGTATGCGGCCTTTGACAATCCGGTAGACACCACGGCCGAGATACTGGTCAACCCCGAGATCAGCTTTGGTTCTTTGCTCGCCGTGGCACGCGATCCCAATGTGGATGTGGTGCTGTACCCGATCCCGATGGAGTACGGCGCGACCACGCGTGCAGCCGCCGAGAACATGGTCAAGGTGCAGGCCCAAGTCGATACACCGATCATGCCAGTTTGGCTCAGCGACCGGCTAGGCGAGGGCTTCCAGATCATGGTTGCGGGCGGCTTGGTGCCCGTGCGTAGCCTAGGCAAAGCCATCAAAGCGCTGCAGTGCTGGAACAACTTCAGTAAACGTCAGCGTGGCTTCGATGCGGACTGGCTTCCCGCTATCTGCACCGAGAAGCATCACGCGGAGCAAGGCGTGCGCAAGGTCTACGGGGAATCCGAAGGCAAGGCGCTGCTCGCGGGTGCAGGCGTGCGTGTGCCCTTTGGGCGCGTGGCGCGCAATGCGCAGCAAGCGGTGGTAATCGCAGCTGAAATCGGTGGCGCTGTGGTCGCCAAGATCGCCAGTGCCGACATCCTGCACAAGTCCGACATTGGTGGGGTGATGGTTGGCTTGCGGACCGAAGCAGAAGTGCGTGCGGCCTGGGACTCGATCATGGCCAGCGCGCAAAAGGCTTGCCCGCAGGCGGACATCGACGGCCTGTTGATCGAGCAGATGGCTGATCTCAAGCAGGGCGTAGAGACCTTCATTGGCGTCCACTGTGATCCCTTGTTTGGCCCCATCCTGACCTTTGGGCTTGGCGGCATATACGTCGAGCTATTCAAGGACGTGAGCCGCCGCCTGCTACCGATCACACCTCGCGATGCCGCAGAAATGATCCGCGAAACTCGCTGCCACGAGCTGCTCAAAGGCTTCCGTGGCAGCCCCGCCACCGACATCGCGGCGCTCGAAAAGATGTTGGTGGCTGTCTCGAATTTTGTCGTCCAAGGGAATCATCGTATCCAGGAAATGGATCTGAATCCCGTGATCGTCAGCGCTGCAGGCGTGATGGCGCTCGACGCCGTTCTCATCACAGCGCAACCGGCCCCCTGATTTGCAAATATTGAAAGGAGATATTCACATGATTTCGCGACGCATTTTTTCCACAGGTACCCTGTTTAGCGTGTTGTCAGCAACTGTCGGACTGCCGGTGCATGCTGATACCTTCCCGGATCGCCCTATCAAACTCGTTGTGCCGTTCACTGCGGGCGGCATTACCGACAATCTAGCGCGCGTTGCGGGGCAATACGCCTCGAAGGTGCTGAACCAGCCCATCGTTGTGGACAACCGCCCCGGTGCAGGGGGTGGACTGGGAGCCATGACTGTGGCACAAGCCACGCCTGATGGCTATACCGTCCTTCTGGGAACGCAAGGCACCCAGGCGACCAACTTGGCCCTTTACAAGAGCCTCCGCTACAAGGATGGCGACTTCCGAGCCGTTCAGGGCCTGATGGCCATTCCCAATGTGCTCGTCGTCAATGCCTCAAAGCCTTACAAAAATCTGGCCGAACTCGTTGCATATGCCAAGAAGAATCCGGAGGCATTGACCTACTCGTCTCCGGGCGTTGGAACCGGCTCGCACTTGGCTGCGGAACTGTTCCAGACTGTGGCGGGAATCAAGCTCCGTCATGTTTCGTACAGAGGTAGCGCTCCCTCCATCACCGACCTGATCGCAGGCAACATTGATCTGAGTTTCGACTATCCGGCGACCACGGTACCGCATATCAAGTCGGGCAAGTTGCGCGCGATCGCCATGACCGGGCTGGAGCGCGTGCCCGTGCTGCCGGAGGTGCCTACTTTGAGCGAGCTGGGCTATGCCAAAGCTACGGCCGAATCATGGTTGGGTGTATTTGCGCCGCGCGAAACTCCGGACGCTGTCATGCAGAAACTGCAGTTGGCCTTTGCGCAGTCCATCGAGGACAAGGGCGTGCAGGAAAAGTTCGTCGAATTTGGTGGCGTTCCACTGCGCAAGTCTGGCAAGGCGTTTGAGGCTTTCGTGCGCGACGAAGTCGTGAGGTGGGAACAGGTGGTTAAGAAGTCGGGTGCGACTTTGGATTGAATTTTATCGACTCGGGATTCCGCGTTGCAAAGCGCTGCCCAAGATGCATCGTGTGGCCGCTCGCCACCCCTTCCATTCGAGCGTCCGGCTGCGGTCAACCGGGTTTCGCCTTGTGCATACAAAGTCAACTCGCCATGCACTGGCGGGCAAGACGCGTATGTGCCGAGTGCCCAGAATACCGCCTGGTAGCACGCCCAGGGGCGGCCCGTGGTCGTTCGGCATCGATGCATTCGCATGAATGCTTCTTCGGCAACGGCATGTCGGTGTGCTCACCCGAATAGCCCAGCAACCAGGAGAGAGTGAATGTCTGTCTGCGCCGCGCCTTTGCGCGACATGCTGATTGATGCGGTGATGCGCGAACGTCGTTCCGTCCGCGCCTTTCTGCCGATCCCGGTGCCGCAAGAAGTGGTGGCCCAGATTCTGTCGGTGGCAGCCAGCGCGCCCAGTGGCACCAACACCCAGCCGTGGCATGTCATTGCCGTGGCGGGCGAGGCGAGGAAGCGCTTGTGCGACCGTGTACTGCACGCCTTTCACCATGAAGAGGGAGAGCACCAGTCCGAATACGACATCTACCCGGCCGAGTTCTTCGAGCCCTACCTGACCAGGCGGCGCCGGTGCGGCTTTGCGCTCTATGCCGCAGTCGGAATCTCCAAGGGAGATACGGATGCCATGCGTGCTCAACATGCACGTAACTTTGCCTTCTTCGATGCGCCGGTCGGTTTGATCTTCACCTTGGACCGGCGCATGGTGCAGAGCAGTTGGGTGGACTACGGGATGTTCTTACAGAACATCATGCTGGCGGCCCGCGCACGAGGCCTGGATACCTGTTCGCAGATGGCGTGGACCCTTTACCCGCGCCTTCTGGCTGAAGCCCTGCAAATCCCGGACGGGCAGATGGTCCTGTGCGGCATGGCACTGGGCTATGCCGACCCGGCGGCCGTGGTGAACCACGTGCGCACCGAGCGTGAGCCGGTCGAGAACTTCACACGCTTCAGCGGCTTCTAGAAATCTTGTCATACCAACTAATCGCGTCGTAAGCCGCCTGAGAAATTCAGCCGCCCTGAAGCGGTTGATCGACCGGGCCTTGTCCTGATGGGTAGGGTCATGCATGGATGTATGCCCTATGGGGCTGACGGGTTGAACCCACAAAGAGGAGTAAGCAATGTCTACCTACGCCGCGCCCTTGCGCGACATGCTGTTCACGATGAAGGAAGTCGGAGGCCTGGATGCGATCTGTGCCCAGCCGGGCCATGAAGAAACCACGCCCGACCTGGTCGAGGCCATCCTGCAGGAGGCTGCCCACTACGCCGCCGGCGTGCTTGATCCGCTGAACCGCACCGGCGACGTGCAGGGCGCGCGCTGGCACGACGGCCAGGTCACGCCAGCCGATGGCTTTCGCGAAGCCTGGGCCAGCTTCTGCGAGAACGGCTGGAACGGCATGCCCGCTGCCACCGAATGGGGCGGCCAGGGCCTGCCCACGCTGGTGTCCACAGCCGTGCTGGAGATGTGGAAGTCGTCCAACCTCGCGTTCAGCCTGTGCCAGATGCTCACGCTGGGCGCGGTGGAAGCCATTGCGCACCATGGCAGCGACGCACTCAAGCACCGCTTCCTGGAGCCCATGGTCGAGGGCCGCTGGACGGGCACCATGAACCTCACCGAGCCCCAGGCAGGCTCCGACCTAGCCGCGCTGCGCAGCCGCGCCGTGCCCGAGGGCGACCACTACCGCGTCAGCGGCAACAAGATCTTCATCACCTGGGGCGAGCACGACATGGCCGAGAACATCGTCCACCTCGTGCTGGCGCGCCTGCCCGATGCACCGCCCGGCGTGAAAGGCATCTCGCTGTTCCTGTGTCCGAAGTACCTGGTCAACGACGACGGCTCCCTGGGCGAACACAACGATTTGACCTGTACCTCCATCGAACACAAGATGGGCATCCACGGCAGTCCTACGGCGTCGATGAGCTTCGGCGATGGCGGCGGCGCCATCGGCTATCTGGTCGGCGAGCCGAACCAGGGGCTGGCCTGCATGTTCACCATGATGAACCACGCACGGCTGAACGTCGGTCTGGAAGGCGTGGGCATTTCCGAGCGCGCCTACCAGCGCGCACGCGCCTACGCGCTGGAGCGGGTGCAGGGCAAGCCGCTGCTCAGGGCCAGCACCACCATCGCAGGCCACCCGGACGTGCGGCGCATGCTGATGGACATGAAGGCCCGCACCGAGGCCATGCGCGCATTGGCCTATTTCTGCGCCGGCCAGATGGACCGCGCCGCAGGCCACGCCGACGCGCAAGAGCGCGAGCAGGCACTGGCCCTGGTCGGCCTGCTGATCCCGGTGGTCAAGGGCTGGTGCACCGACAGCGCACAGGGCATCACGTCCGATGGTGTGCAGGTGCATGGCGGCATGGGCTATGTCGAGGAAACCGGCGCTTCACAGCACTTGCGCGACGCGCGCATCACGACCATCTACGAAGGCACCACGGGCATCCAGGCAAACGACCTGATTGGCCGCAAGCTGGCGCGAGAGGGCGGGCGCACGCTGAAGGCGCTGTTGGGCCGCATCGACGGCGATGCGCGCCGGTTGGTCGAGATGCCCGATGCCGCGCTGGCGCAGATCGGCGGCGTGTTAGCGGCTTCGGCGCGTGCGCTGGGGGGTGCGGCCGACTGGCTGCTGGCCCACGACGACCAACCAGCGCAGTGCGCGGCGGGCGCCGTGCCCTTCTTGCGGCTGGCGGGCACGGTGATCGGCGGCTGGCTGTCGGCGCGCATGGCCGAAGCCGCCACTGCGCAACTCGCGGCGAGATCGGGCGATGCTAGCTTTCTCGGCGCCAAGCGTGCCACGGCCAGCCACTACGCGGCGCATGTCCTGGTGCAGGCGCCGATGCTGCGCGACATCGTCACGGGCGGCGCCGCCAGCACGCTGGCCCTGGCGGACGATCAACTCTGAATGATCCTGAAAGGAAACCCTCCCATGAAAATCCTGGTTCCCGTCAAGCGGGTGGTTGACTACAACGTCAAGGTCCGCGTCAAGAGCGATGGCAGCGGCGTGGACATCGCCAATGTCAAGATGAGCATGAACCCCTTCGACGAAATCGCCGTCGAAGAAGCCGTGCGCCTGAAGGAAAAAGGCTTGGTGACCGAAGTCATCGCCGTCAGCTGCGGCGTGGCCCAGTGCCAGGAAACCCTGCGCACCGCCATGGCCATCGGCGCCGACCGCGCCATCCTGGTGGAGACCGATGCCGACCTGCAGCCCCTGGCCGTGGCCAAGCTCCTGAAGGCCCTGGTCGACAAGGAACAGCCATCGCTGGTGATCCTGGGCAAGCAGGCCATCGACGACGACGCCAACCAGACCGGCCAGATGCTGGCGGCCTTGGCCGACCTGCCCCAGGCCACGTTCGCCAGCAAGGTCGAGCTGTCCGCCGACAAGGCCAGCGTGACCCGCGAAGTCGATGGCGGCCTGGAAACCCTGCAGCTTTCGCTGCCCGCCGTCATCACCACCGACCTGCGCCTGAACGAGCCGCGCTACGTCACGCTGCCCAACATCATGAAGGCCAAAAAAAAGCCGCTTGACACCGTCAAGCCCGAAGACCTCGGCGTGGACGTGGCCCCGCGCCTGAAGACCCTGAAGGTCAGCGAACCCGCCAAGCGCGGCGCCGGCGTGAAGGTGGCCGACGTGGCCGCCCTGGTCGAGAAACTCAAGAACGAAGCGAAGGTGATCTGACATGACCGTACTCGTAATCGCTGAACACGACAACGCGACCATCAAGGGCGCGACGCTCAACACCGTGACGGCAGCCGCAGCCTGCGGCGGCGACGTGCACGTGCTGGTGGCCGGCCACAACGCTGGTGGCGCAGCCGCTGCCGCCGCGCAGATCGCCGGCGTTGCCAAGGTCATCCACGCCGACGGCGCCAGCCTGGCCCACGGCCTGGCCGAGAACGTGGCCGCCCAGGTGCTGGCCATCGCCGGCAACTACAGCCACATCGTGTTCCCCGCCACCGCCGGCGGCAAGAACGTGGCCCCCCGCGTGGCCGCCAAGCTCGACGTCGCCCAGATCAGCGACATCACCAAGGTGGTGAGCGCCGACACCTTCGAGCGCCCCATTTACGCCGGCAACGCCATCGCCACCGTGCAAAGCGCCGACAGCGTGAAGGTCATCACCGTGCGCACCACGGGCTTTGACGCCGCCGCCGCCACCGGTGGCAGCGCCGCCGTCGAAACCGCCGCTGCCGCCGCCGACGCCGGCAAGAGCAGCTACGTGGGCAGCGAGATCGCCAAGAGCGACCGCCCCGAACTCACCGCCGCCAAGATCATCGTCTCCGGTGGCCGGGCCCTGGGCAGTAAGGAAAAGTTCGACGAAGTCATCACCCCCCTGGCCGACAAGCTGGGCGCGGCCATTGGAGCCAGCCGCGCGGCGGTGGACGCGGGCTACGCCCCCAACGACCTGCAGGTGGGGCAGACGGGAAAGATCGTGGCGCCGCAGCTGTACATCGCCTGCGGCATCTCGGGCGCCATCCAGCACCTGGCGGGCATGAAGGACTCGAAGGTGATCGTGGCGATCAATAAGGACCCGGAGGCGCCGATCTTCAGCGTGGCCGACTACGGGCTGGAGGCGGACCTTTTCGCGGCTGTGCCGGAACTCGTCAAGGCCTTTTAACTTGGATGAGATACACCATGGAGCTTCGGCATTTGCGTTGCTTTATAGCGGTGGCCGAAGAACTTCACTTTGGCCGCGCAGCGGAAAAGCTGCACATCGATCAGTCCCCTTTGTCGCGCACCATCAAGGAGATAGAGGAAGAGCTCGGGGCGCAACTGTTCACGCGAACCACGCGAAGCACCCGCCTGACCTTTGCCGGAATGGCATTCCTGGAGCGGGTGCCGCGAATCTTCGAAGCTCTGAAACAGGCGTGTGACGGCGTCAAGTCCGCCGCCAGTGGGTTTCAGGGACAGTTGCGCATCGCTTTGTCCGATGGCATCACGCCCTCGCGAATGCCGACGCTGCTGGCACGGTGCCGAGAGGAAGATCCAGAGATTGACATTCGGTTATTTGAAGTGCCGTTGGACCAACAGATCAAGGGTCTGCACGATGACCTGTATGACGTCGGCTTTTCGATGGCCGAAGAGGTGGGCGACGGCATTGTGGTCAGGCCTGCGTGGGAAGACGAGCTGATGGTGGCGGTCCCAGCTCGCCATCCTGTGCTGGCCCACAAGCACGTTCCGTTGGAAGAAGTGTTGCGCTATCCGCTGGCGCTATGCGATCCGGCGATATGCGAAGGCCATGCACGCCAAGTTGATCGCGTTTTGCAGCGCTACGAGCAACAGCCACTGATCGCCCAGCGCGTGGCGTCCTATGAGGTGATGATGACCTTGGTCTCCGCCGGATTGGCACTTGGTTTGGCGGGCGCCGCGCACATTGCATCCGGCCGTGGGCCAGGTGTTGTGGCCCGGCGCTTGGCGGGCAAGTCGCAGATGCTGGCCACGTATCTGCTGCACCGTGACGTGGAGCCCTCCGAAATGCTGGCCCGGTTCATCGCACGAGTGGCCTCCATTGATTCGGCAGATGGCTCCAGCGCCGCCGAGGACTCCTGATCCACCTGCTGAAAGGGCCCAAGCCATGACCCGATTCCTGCCGCTGCTGATGGTCGCCGCACTGACGGCCTGTGGGCCATCCCAACCGACGGAAACCGTGGACTTCCTCGTGGCCCATCCTGAGCGCCTCAAGGAAGTCCAGCGCCTGTGCAAGGAAGACCGAGCAAAGGCCGGCGAGGAACTCTGTCGCCGTTCGGCCGAAGCCGCCAACCGGCGTTTCTTCGGCGATCGGCCGGAACAGAAATCCAAATAGCGCCTCTCGCCGTCGCCTGGCAGCGACAAAGTTCTCCCTGTTACCTCATCACGCCGCAGCGCGCTCGCGCATGCGGCGTTTCTATTGTGTACGCCGCAGCAAGAAGTCTGGCTTTTTGGGTCTGAATCTCCGCCATAACGGCCTTTGACCGGCCTGCACGCTCGCCTTGATCCTCAGCACTACGGCACGTCCCTGTGCCGTAGTAGGAGGTTGACCAATGCAAGGAACGAACGTGCTGTTCGGTCAGATCGCCGTGGTGTTCGGCATCGTGATCGCGGGTGTGTGGGGCGCCACGCAATGGACGGCCGCCGCACTGGGCCATCAACTGCGCCTGGGCTCGCCCTGGTTCGATTTCCTGGGCACGCCGGTCTATCACCCTTGGCGGCTGTTCGAGTGGTGGTTCTTCTTCGATGCCTATGCGCCGCAAGTCTTCGACAAGGGCGGTGCCATCGCGGGCGGCAGTGGCCTGCTGGCGGTGGTGGTCGCCATCGGCATGTCGATCTGGCGCTCGCGCCAGTCCAAACTGGTCACGACTTATGGCTCGGCGCGCTGGGCGAATGCGCAGGACATTCGCAAGGCCGGGCTGACAAACCCGGCCGGCGTCTTCCTCGGCCAGCACGATTGCCAGTACCTGCGCCATGAAGGGCCGGAACACGTCCTGACCTTCGCGCCCACGCGCTCGGGCAAGGGCGTTGGGCTGGTGGTGCCGACGCTGCTGTCCTGGCCCGCGTCCGCCGTCATCCACGACATCAAGGGCGAGAACTGGAGCATCACCGCCGGCTGGCGCTCGCGCTTCTCGCACTGCCTGCTGTTCAACCCGACCGATGCGCGCTCTGCGGCCTACAACCCGCTCCTGGAAGTGCGGCGCGGCGCGCATGAAGTGCGCGACGTGCAGAACATCGCGGACATTCTGGTGGACCCCGAGGGCGCGCTGGAGAAGCGCAACCATTGGGAGAAGACCAGCCACGCGCTGCTGGTCGGCGCCATCCTGCATGTGCTCTATGCGGGCGAAGACAAAACGCTGCGTGGCGTGGCGAATTTCCTCTCCGATCCGGCTTGCCCGTTCGAGTTGACCTTGCACCGGATGATGACCACGGCGCATCTCGGTGATGCGCCGCATCCGGTCGTCGCATCGGCGGCGCGCGAAGTCCTGAACAAGTCGGACAACGAGCGCTCGGGCGTGCTGTCTACCGCCATGTCCTTCCTGGGCCTGTACCGCGATCCCACGGTGGCCGAAGTCACTTCGCGCTGCGACTGGCGCATCGCCGACCTGATCGCAGCCGAATCCCCTGTGTCGCTGTACCTGGTGGTGCCGCCTTCGGACATCAGCCGCACCAAGCCGCTTATCCGGCTCATCTTGAACCAGATCGGCCGGCGCCTCACCGAATCGCTCGACGGCAGCGATGGCATCGCGCGCCGCCACAAGCTGCTGCTGATGCTCGACGAGTTCCCCGCGCTGGGTCGGCTGGACTTCTTCGAGACGACCCTGGCCTTCATGGCGGGCTATGGCATCCGCAGTTTCCTTATCGCGCAGTCGCTCAACCAGATCGACAAGGCGTATGGGCAGAACCATTCGATCCTCGACAACTGCCATGTGCGCGTGACGTTCGCCACCAACGACGAGCGCACGGCCAAGCGCATTTCCGAAACGCTGGGCACGGCCACCGAGTTGCGCGCGCAGCGCAACTATGCGGGGCACCGGCTGGCGCCTTGGCTGGGCCACTTGATGGTGTCGCGCCAGGAGACGGCCCGGCCGCTGCTGACGCCCGGCGAGGTGATGCAGCTGCCACCCGACGAGGCGGTGGTGATGGTGTCCAGCGTGGCGCCGATCAAGGCCAGGAAGCTGCGCTATTACGCGGACAGCAATTTCAAGCAGCGCGTGCTGCCGCCGCCTGCGCTCGCCTGTGGGCGCTATGCCGACGTTCCGCCAGCCCGGCCTGACGACTGGAGCGGGTTGGCGATTCCCGCTGTGCCTGCGGCCCCTGACATCGAAGCCATCCAGGGATTCGGTTCCACCGCCGACGACGGTGGTCCCCGCCGCCAACCCGAACTCTCCAAAACCGTCGCCTACGACCCCGGGCTGTCCGTGCCTGCAGCCGACCTCGCGCTGCTCGATGACGAAGACGACACACCGCTTCCCCTTCCGCGCCAGTTGGACCCGGCTCGGCAGCGCACGGCCCGCCTGGCATCCCTCGACCCTGACGACGGAATCGACCTATGAGCCAATACCGCCTCAACTTGTTCATCCAATCCGAGCACGCCAGGCGGCTCGACGAACTGGCCGCCAAGAAAGGCGTGTCCAAGTCCAGCATCGTCGCCGCGGCCTTGGCGTCCTGGCTGTCGCCCGATGCCGCCGACCAGCGCGAGGCGGCCATTGCCAAGCGGCTCGATCGCCTGTCCCGCCAGGCCGAGCGCCTGGAACGCGACCAGAACATCCAGATCGAGACGCTGGCGCTGTTCATCCGCTACTTCCTGACCGTGAGCACGCCGGTGCCCGATGCCCATCAGGAAGCCGCCCGCGCGCAGGGCAAGGCGCGCTTCGAGCAGTTCGTGGAGCAGTTGGGCCGTCACCTGCTGCGCGGGCGCAGCCTGGTGCGCGACGTGGTGGAAGAGCTGCATCCCGATCCCTCGCGCTTGGATGAAGTGCAGGAACGCGCCTCATGAGCGCCGTTCCTTCGTCCTCCTTCACCGCCACCGCGCTGGACCGCCGCATCCGCATGCTGCGCACCGCGATGGGACCGCTGCTCGCCGCCGCGCTGGAAGACCCGGACGTGGTGGAAATCATGCTCAACCCCGACCGGACGCTCTGGATCGACCGGCTTTCCACGGGCCGCGCACCGATGGGCGTGGAGCTGCCCGAGGCGGACGGCGAACGCATCATCCGCCTGGTGGCTGCCCACGTCGGCGCGGAAGTGCATCGCGGCCAGCCATTGCTGACGGCCGAACTGCCGGAAACCGGCGAGCGCTTCGAGGGCATCCTGCCGCCGGCAGCGCCCGGGCCGGCCTTCGCGCTGCGCAAGCGCACCGTGGGCGTGATCCCGCTGTCGCGCTACGTCGAGGACGGAATGATGACCGCCGATCAGGCGGGTTTGCTGGTGCGGGCCGTGCGCGAGCGCCACAACATCCTGATCGCGGGCGGCACCAGCACGGGCAAGACCACGCTGGCCAATGCGCTGCTGGCCGAGATCGCCGCCACGGGCGACCGCGTGCTGGTACTCGAAGACACCATCGAGCTGCAATGCGCGGCGCGCGACCACGTGCCGCTGCGCACGCGCCAGGGCGTGGTGTCGATGCAGGAGCTGGTGCGCTCGTCCATGCGCCTGCGCCCGGATCGCGTGGTCGTGGGCGAAGTGCGCGGCCCCGAGGCGCTGGACCTCATCAAGGTCTGGGGCACGGGCCACCCGGGCGGCATCGCCACCATCCATGCCGGCTCCCCGCTCGGGGCGCTGCTGCGCCTGGAACAACTGATCCTCGAAGTGGCGATGAACCCGCCGCGTGCGCTGATCGCCGAGGCGGTCAACGTGGTGATCCACATCGCCGGGCGCGGACGCAAGCGCCGCATCGAGAGCATCGCCCGCGTCGCCGGTTTCGACGGCGCGGGCTATCACCTGGCGGACGCGCTGGAAGCGCCATTTCCCGAGCTTCCCGAGCTGCCGCTGGTTTCCCTCGCAGCCCCCGCCGCTGCGCCTTTCCTGTCCCCTGACTCACCTGGAGAACTGCCATGACGCAGATGACCATTCCTACTTTCCGTGTTTCCGTCAATCCGCCTCCCCACCTGTCCGGCTTGGCACGGCTGCGCACCCTGGCCCGCCCGGCGGGGCAAGGGCTGCTGTTGGCCGCGCTGATGCTGTTGCTGGCCGGCACGGCACAGGCCGCCGGCTCCTCGATGCCCTGGGAAGGACCGCTGCAGTCCATCCTCGATTCCATCCAGGGGCCGGTGGCGCGCATCGTGGCCGTGATCATCATCATCGCCACGGGTCTCACGCTGGCCTTCGGCGACACGTCGGGCGGGTTTCGCAAGCTGATCCAGATCGTGTTCGGCCTGTCCATTGCTTTCGCCGCGTCCTCGTTCTTCCTGAGCTTCTTCAGCTTCTCCGGCGGGGCCGTCGTATGAGTGCCCCGGACACCTTCGCGGCCGGGTTCGCCCGTGGGTTCGAGATTCCGCTGCATCGGTCTTTGACCGAGCCGATCCTGCTGGGCGGCGCCCCGCGCACCGTGGCCATTGCCAACGGCACGCTGGCCGCTGCTGTCGGGCTGGGCCTGCAGCTGTGGATTCCGGGCGTCGTGCTGTGGCTCGCCGGGCATTCGCTGGCGGTGTGGGGTGCGCGCGTCGATCCGCAGTTCATGCAGGTCTTTGCGCGGCACATCAAGCACAAGCCGCTGCTGGACGTGTAGGGGGATGCTGCGATGCTGAACCTTGCCGAATACCGCCAGCGGCCCGCGCTGCTGGCCGACTGGTTGCCCTGGGCAGGGCTGGTGGCACCGGGCATCGTCTTGAACAAGGATGGATCGTTCCAGCGCACGGCGCGCTTCCGTGGTCCCGATCTGGACAGCGCCACGCAGGGCGAACTGATCGCCACGTCGGCGCGCTTGAACAACGCGCTGCGCCGGCTGGGCTCGGGCTGGGCGCTGTTCATCGAAGCCGAGCGCCGGCCGGCGGCGGGCTATCCCCATTCCGACTTTCCTGAACCGCTGTCCTGGCTGGTGGACGAGGAACGCCGCGCCGCATTCGAGGATTCGGGCAACCACTTCGAGAGCGGCTACCACCTCACGCTGGTGTACCTGCCGGCCGAGGAGTCGCGTGCGCGCGCAGCGGGACTGCTATACGAGAACCGTCCGACCGAAGGCGTGGACTGGCGCGAGCGCCTGACCGCTTTCGTCGCGGAAACGGATCGCGTCTTCGACCTGCTCGACGGCGTGATGCCGGAAATCGCCTGGCTCGATGACAGGCAGACGCTGACCTACCTGCATTCCGCCATCTCGACGCAGCGCTATTCGCTGGCGGTGCCCGAGGTGCCGTTCCACATCGATGCGCTGCTGACCGATTCCGCACTGGTCGGCGGCCTGGCGCCCATGCTGGGCGACCAGCACCTGCGCGTGGCCACGGTGCGGGGTTTTCCGACCTCGACCTGGCCGGGGATTCTGGACGATCTCAACCGCCTGGGATTTGCGTATCGCTGGAGTACGCGTTTTCTGTGCCTGGACAAAGCTGAGGCGGAAAAAGAGCTTTCCCGCCTGCGCCGGCAGTGGTTCGCCAAGCGCAAGAACGTCATCGCGCTGCTGCGCGAAACGATCTTCCAGCAGGAGAGCCCGTTGGTGGATACGGACGCCAGCAACAAGGCCACCGACGCCGACGCGGCCTTGCAGGAGTTGGGCAGCGACCAGGTTTCCTTCGGCTACCTCACCGCAACGGTGACGGTGCTCGACGCCGACCCGGCCGTGGCCGATGAGAAGCTGCGCATGGTGGAGCGCGTCATCCAGGGCCGGGGCTTCGTGACGATTCCCGAAACCTTGAACGCGGTCGATGCGTGGCTGTCTTCGATCCCCGGCAACGCCTACGCCAATGTGCGCCAGCCCATCGTCTCGACGCTGAACCTGGCGCACCTGATGCCGGTGTCCGCCGTGTGGGCCGGACCGGAGAAGAGCGAGCATTTGGGCGGCCCGCCGTTGATCGTCACGCGCACCGATGGCGCCACGCCATTCCGGCTGGTGACGCACATCGGTGATGTGGGCCACACGCTGGTGGCCGGGCCGACCGGCATGGGCAAGTCGGTCTTGCTCGCCACGCTGGCGATGCAGTTCCGCCGTTATCGCGGCTCGCGCATCTTCGCCTTCGATATGGGGCGCTCCATGCGCGCCACCATCCTGGGCCTGGGTGGCGAGCACTACGACCTGGGCACGGATGGCGAGATCGCCTTCCAGCCGCTCGCCCGCATCGACCACGAGGGCTACCGCACCTGGGCGGCGGAATGGGTGGAAGGTCGGCTGGCGCACGAAGGCGTGGCGGTTGGTCCCGATGAGAAAGCCGCCATCTGGTCGGCGCTGGGAAGCCTTGCCGGTGCGCCGCTGGAGCAGCGCACCATGACGGGCCTGGCGGTGCTGCTGCAATCGAACGCGCTGCGCCAGGCGCTCGCGCCCTACGTGCTGGGTGGCGCCCACGGCAAGCTGCTGGACGCCGACCGCGACCGGCTGGGCATGGCCGACGTGCAGTGCTTCGAGATGGAGGAGCTGATGCACAGCAAGGCCGCTGTCATGGCCGTGCTGGGCTACCTGTTCGCGCGTTTTGATGAACGCTTCGATGGCGCGCCCACGCTGCTGATCCTCGACGAGGCCTGGCTGTTCCTCGACGACCCGGTGTTCGCGGCGCGCATCCGCCAGTGGCTCAAGACGCTGCGCAAGAAGAACGTCTCGGTGATCTTCGCCACGCAGAGCCTGGCGGACATCCAGGATTCGAGCATCGCGCCGGCCATCGTGGAAAGCTGTGCGAGCCGCATTTTTCTGCCCAACCCGCAGGCCACCGAACCGCAGATTCGCACGATCTACGAGGGTTTCGGGCTCAACACCCGCCAGATCGAGATCGTTGCCACAGCGCAGCCCAAGCGCGACTACTACTACCAGTCGCGCCTCGGCAATCGCCTGTTCGACCTCGACCTGGGGCCGGCGGCGCTGGCCTTCGCGGGCGCCTCCACGCCGCAGGACCAGCGCGCCATCGACGAGGTTCTGGGCCACGCCGGCGCGCCCGGCTTCGCGCTCGCCTGGCTGCGCCATCGCGGCCTCGATTGGGCGGCCGACCTGCTGCGCGCGTTCCCAGGCCTTGCGCCGCTGGCGCCTCATGTTTCCCCTCGCTTCGCTGACCACCCCCAGGAGAACTTGCCATGAAGAAACGCCTTCTCGCCGCCGCCATCGCGGCCATGCTGTGCACGGTGTCCCCCGTGCAGGCGCAATGGGTCGTGATCGACCCCACGAACCTCGTGCAGAACACGCTGACCGCGATCCGCACGCTGGAGCAGATCAACAACCAGATCCGGCAACTGCAGAACGAGGCGCAGATGCTCATCAACCAGGCGCGCAACCTGGCCAGCCTGCCGTTCAGCGTGGTCAGCCGGCTGCGCAGCAACCTGGCGACCACCCAGCGGCTGATCGCCCAGGCCAGGGGCCTGGCCTACGACGTGGCGAACATGGATCGGGAGTTCGCGCGCCTGTACCCCGAGCAGTACGCCGCCACCGTCAGCGGCGACCAGATGTACCGCGATGCGCAGGAACGCTGGAAGAACACGCTCAATGGCTTGCAGACCACCATGCAGATGCAGGCCCAGGCGTCGCAGAACCTGAGCGACGACGAAGGCGTGCTGGCCGATCTGGTGGGCCAGAGCCAGTCCGCAGTGGGCGCGCTGCAGGCGATGCAGGCGACGAACCAGTTGCTGGCCTTGCAGGCCAAGCAGTCCATCCAGGCGCAACGGCTGCAGCTCACGCAAGACCGGGCGGCCTCGCTGGAACTGGCGCGGCAGGCAGCGGCGGCCGAGCGCGGGCGCGAGGTGACGCGCCGGTTCCTGGGCAGCGGCACGCCGTACACGCCGCAGTCGGTGAACTTCTACGGCAACTGACGCGCTGCCATGAACGACGTGACGGTCATCGACCGCTTCCTCGACACGTTCTCGCGCTACATCGACTCGGGCTTTGGCCTGCTGCAAGGCGAGGTGGCATTCCTGACCGCCACGCTGATCGCCATCGACATGACGATCGCCGGGCTGTACTGGGCGCTGGGCCACGCCAGCGGCCAGGGCGAGGACGTGATCGCCAAGCTGCTGCGCAAGGTGCTCTACGTGGGTGCCTTCGCCTACATCATCGGCAACTTCAACGCGCTGGCCGGCATCGTGTTCCGGTCCTTCGCCGGGCTGGGCCTGACGGCCAGCGGCTCGACCCTCAGCATGGGCAGCTTCCTGCAGCCGGGCCGGCTGGCCAAGGCAGGGATCGACGCCGGGGCGCCGATCCTGCGGCAGATCAGCGACCTGGCGGGCTTCCCCGAGGTGTTTGTGAACCTTGCGCCCATCGTGGTGCTGTTCATCGCCTGGCTGATCGTGATCCTGTGCTTTTTCGTGCTCGCGGTGCAGCTGTTCGTGACGTTGATCGAGTTCAAGCTGACCACACTGGCGGGCTTCGTGCTGGTGCCGTTCGCGCTGTGGAACAAGACCGCCTTCCTGGCCGAGAAGGTGCTGGGCAACGTGGTGGCCTCGGGCATCAAGGTGCTGGTGCTGGCGGTGATCGTGGGCATCGGCACGGGGCTGTTCGCCGAGTTCACGGTGCATCCGGCGGAGCCGTCCATCGACCACGCGCTGGTCGTGATGCTGGCGTCGCTGGCCTTGTTGGCGCTGGGAATCTTCGGGCCGGGCATTGCCACGGGCCTGGTGTCGGGTGCGCCGCAGTTGGGCGCGGGTGCGATGGCTGGGGCCGCCGTGGGCGCGGCAGGCGCCGCCGTGGCGGTTGGAGCGGTCGTTGCCGGCGCGGGCAGTGCCGTCGCGGCCGGTGCGCGCATGGCGCCGGGCGCCGCACGCATGGCGGCCAGCGGGGCGCGTTCGGCGGTATCGACGGCCAGCAGCGCCAGATCGGCCTTCCAGGCCGGCTCGGCTTCGGTCGGCGGCGGCGTCAAGGGCGCGGCCGCTGGCGTGGGGAACGTCGCCAGGGCCGGTGCACATGCGGCCGGGCAGAAGGTGGCTGAAGGCGCGCGCTCCATGAAGGAGCGGGTTGCGGCGGCTTTCCGCGAAGGCGGCGGTGCAGAGGCTGCCGGTGGCACTGCCGAAGGCGCGCCCCAGGCCGAAGGCGCCAAGGAACAGCCTGCCTGGGCCAAGCGCCTGCACCGCAGGCAGCAGCTCACCCATGCCGCCACGACCGCCGCCCACACGCTGCGCGGTGGCGATGGCGGCGGCTCGGGTTCCGGTCCGAGCCTGCGTGATTCCGATTCTTGAGGAGAACCATCCATGCGATTCAAACGACCACAGGTGCGCTACGCCGATACGCCGCAGCCTGCAACCCCGTATCAATCCGCCGCCCAGGCCTGGGACGAGCGCATCGGCTCAGCCCGCGTGCAGGCGAAGAACTGGCGGCTGATGGCTTTCGGCTGCCTGTCGCTGGCCTTGCTGATGGCGGGCGGCCTGGTGTGGCGCTCGGCGCAGTCCATCGTGACGCCTTACGTCATCGAGGTGGACCAGGCCGGCCAGGTGCGCACCGTGGGCGAGGCGGCCACGCCGTACCGGCCGACCGATGCGCAGACGGCCCACCACATCGCGCGCTTCGTCACGCTGGTGCGCTCCCTCTCCATCGACCCCATCGTGGTGCGGCAGAACTGGCTCGACGCGTACGACTACGCCACGGACAAGGGCGCGGTGGTGCTCAACGAGTACGCCCGCACCAGCGACCCGTTCGCGCGCATCGGCAAGGAGTCGGTAACGGTGCAGATCGCCAGCGTGACCCGCGCCAGCGACACGTCGTTCAACGTGCGCTGGACCGAGCAGCGCTTCGTCACGGGCGCACTGGACCGCACCGAGCGCTGGAACGCGGTGGTGTCCATCGTGCAGCAGACCCCGCGCACCGAGCAGCGGCTGCGCAAGAACCCCCTGGGCATCTACGTCAACGGCCTGTCGTGGAGCCGCGAACTCGATTCTTCCGAAGGAACAAAACCATGAACACGTTTTTCTGCAAATCCGCTTTGCCGGTGGTCCTGCTGGCATCGACCGTTCTGTTCGCAGGCTGCGCCACGCAGGGCAAGCCGCCGCCGGTGATCGCGCTGGATGAGCCGGTACAGGCCCAACCGTTGCCGGAAGCGCCCAAGCCCGTGGAAGTTGTGGCCGTGCCCGAGGTGTTGCCGATGCCGGCGCAGTTGAAGCCCGTGGCGGAGGACAGTGCCAAACCGGCGCCGATGCCGGAGCCGGCCGACGAGAAAGTGCGTGTGTCCCGCGCCAATGCCGAGGCACGCATCGCACCGACCCGCGAGGGCTACGTCAATGCGATCCAGGTTTGGCCGTTCACCGATGGCGCGCTGTACCAGGTCTATGCGGCCGTGGGCCGCGTGACCGTGGTGGCCCTGCAGCCGGGCGAGGAACTGGTGACGGTGGCCTCTGGCGATACCGTGCGCTGGATCGTGGGCGATACGTCCAGCGGTTCCGGTGCGGACTTGCGCGTGAATGTGATGGTCAAGCCGATCCGCTCGGGCCTCAAGACCAATCTGGTCATCACGACCAGCCGGCGCACCTACCTGATCGAGCTGACCTCGACCGACAAGGCGTGGATGGCATCCGTGTCCTGGGACTACCCCAAGGACAAGATGCTGGCCCTGCAGCGCCAGGCGCAAGCGGCCAACGCTGCGGCCCCCGTGGATACCGGCCTGTCGCTGGAGCGCATCCGGTTCCGCTACGCGATCAGCGGCAGCAACCCGCCCTGGAAGCCGCTGCGCGCCTTCGACGATGGCGAGAAGGTCTACATCCAGTTCCCGGCCGGCATCGCCCAGGGCGAGCTGCCTCCGCTGTTCGTGATCGGTGCGCAGGGCGACGGGCAGTTGGTGAACTACCGCTTTCGCCCGCCGTACTACATCGTGGACCGGCTGTTCGGCGCGGCCGAACTGCGCCTCGGGGCAGACAAGGGCGACGTGGTGCGCATCGAGCGCACGGACGGGGTGGTTGGTGCAGCGGGGAGGAACTGAGCATGAGCCAGGACGACACTCCCGGCCTTGCCGCGCCTTCGGCGGCCAAGGTGGCGCCGGAGGCGGTGGCGCTGCGCGCCCAGCCGCGTCCGGTCACGCGCCTGAACCGGCGCGCGCTGGCCATCCTCACTGGCGGCCTGTCGGTGGCCGTGCTCGGGGCCACCATCTGGTCGCTCCAGCCGCATCGGCGCAGTGCTGGCGAACAGACCGAGCTGTACAACGTGGATCGCGTCTCGAAGTCCGAAGGGCTGGATGGCCTGCCAGCCGACTACTCCAAGCTGCCGGTCAAGGTGCCCGAGCTGGGGCCGCCGCTGCCGGGCGATCTCGGTCCGGCCATCGTGAAGTCGCAGCAGCCGGTGACGCCTGTCTATGCCCCACCGGGACATGACCCGGAGGACGCACGGCGCAAGGAAGCGGATGCAGCGGCAGCCTCTACGGTGTTCTTCCAATCGGGTGGACAGAAGACCGCTGCGCCTACGCAGGCCGCCACTGCCGGCCCGGGATCCGCCTTGGCGGCCTTCGACCCGCTCGCCGCTGGGCCAGCCTCGACGGCGGCCCAGCTCACCGACCCGACCACCGCGCAGAACCGGCAGGACCAGAAGGAGGCTTTCCAGAAAGCCGGTTCTACGGAAACCCGCAATTCCGGCCATCTGCAAATGCCGGCTTCGCCGTACCAGGTGATGGCCGGGACGGTGATCGCCGGGGCGCTGGTGACGGGCATCAAGTCGGACCTACCGGGCGACGTGATCGCCACGGTGACGGAGCCGGTCTATGACACGGCCACGGGCAAGTTCCTGCTGATCCCGCAGGGCTCGCGCATCCTGGGCAGGTACAACAGCCAGGTGAGCTACGGGCAGAGCCGCGTGCAGGTGGTGTGGAACCGCGTCATCCTGCCGGACACGTCTTCGCTGACGCTGGACAACCCCGTGGGTACCGATCCGGCCGGCTACGCCGGCCTGGAGGATGGCGTCGATTGGCATTGGGGCCGCGTCTTTGCCGGCGCGGCGCTGACCACGCTGCTGGGCATCGGTGCCGAGCTGGCCGCGCCGGAGAACCGTCAGGACGGCAACCGCATCGTGATCGCCGGGCGCGACACCGCGCAGGACAGCATCAATCAGGTGGGCCAGGAAATAACCCGGCGCAACATGAACATCCAGCCGACGCTGACCAGCCGGCCAGGTCTGCCGGTGAGGATCATCGTGAACCGCGATCTGGTGCTGCGGCCCTACCAGCCGCTGTTCTTCAATCGGGGAACTTCGCAATGAGCACGACCAAGAAACTGCGACTCGGGCCGCTGCCCAAGACCGAGAGCGTCAAGCTGATATTTGCCTGCCCGGCCAGCCTGAAAGCCGACCTCGACCGCTACGCCGCGTTGCACGCGCAGACCTATGGTGAGGCGGCCGATGCCATGACGCTGATCCCGCACATGCTGGAAGCCTTCATGGCGGGGGATCGAGGATTCAGGAAGGGCGAGCGCGTCAAGCCGCCGCTTTCGCGGCCCTCGGCGGCTGCGCCGGGGACCGATGCACCCTCGCTCAGGTCATAAAACGCAAAACCCGCCGCCGCTGGCGGGCTTTGTTCCTTCGGGCCGGTTCAGACCTCCGGCGCTTCGATCATGACCGGACTTTTGCCGCAGAAGGCATTTGGGGCGCAGGTACGGTTTGCAAGGCCGAGGGCCTGTCTTTAACGGCCCGACTTGTGGCAAGATGCGAAACTAGGGTAGTTGCGCTGACGGCGTAGTGGGGCACGATTTCATAGTAAGTTTCAGGATGTCTACTCGGACTGTTGTTCACCATGTGCCTTCAGCGCGTCAAGTTGAAGCGATCGATTTGTTCTGCGGGGCCGGTGGCCTCTCGCACGGCTTGGCACGTCAGGGGGTGAAGGTCGTGGCGGGGTTCGATCTGGACCCGGCCTGCGAGTATCCCTATACAGCTAATCACCCGGACGCTCAGTTCGTGCAGGGCGACGTGGCGAACGTTACGGGGCAGCAGTTAGCCGAGCTATGGTCGCCGAACGCGGTGCGATTGCTTGCCGGATGTGCGCCTTGCCAGCCCTTTTCGAGCTATGCGAACACTGCCACGGTGGACAAGGTTAAGTGGCGCTTGCTGAAGGAGTTCGCTCGACTGGTGGAAGAGTGTTCGCCCGACTTGGTCACTATGGAAAACGTGCCGCGCTTGCTGGGGACAGCGCCATTCAAGGCATTTTTGCGTGCACTGAAGAAGGGGCAGTATCAAGTAGCTTACGGAGTAGTGAACGCCGCCGACTACGGGGCCCCTCAGCAGCGTAAGCGGTTGGTGTTGGTCGCCTCCAGGAGTGGGCCGGTGACTTTGCCGGAGCCCACGCACAAAGGGGCTACCCAGTGGGTGACTGTCCGTGAGGCAGTGGGCCATTTGCCCACCCTCGTCGATGGTCAACAATGCGCGGAAGACCCGCTGCACGTGGCCTCGTCCCTGTCACCGCTCAATCGCAAGCGTATTCGTGCCTCGCGTCCAGGCGGCACTTGGCGTGACTGGCCAGGTGAACTGGTGGCCGAATGTCATCGGCGTGATAGTGGTAAGCACTCTGCCGGCGTGTACGGGCGCATGGAGTGGGACAAGCCGGCTCCTACCATGACGACACTGTGCAACGGGTACGGTAACGGCCGCTTCGGCCACCCGCTTCAGCATCGTGGCATATCCTTGCGCGAGGCGGCTATCTTTCAGTCTTTTCCTAGCGATTACCGTTTTGTCGAAGACGGTAAGCCTGTCGTGATAAAAACCTTGGCGCGGCTGATCGGTAACGCTGTACCGCCCAAATTGGGCGAGGCGGTAGCGCGCTCGCTTTACGCCTCGATTAACGCTAAGGCCGGTGCCGCTAAGTAGCGGCGCTGTTGCAGAAAAACGTTCACTTCCTGAGCCACGCGCCGCAGCGTGCGGAACACAGCGAGCGCGTCTCGGCATAGTTCTTCGAATGCCAAATCTTGCCCCAGATCCGCGAAACTGCGTTCCCCGTGCGCTAATTGGTTTCGACGCCCTTTGGTGCTTTGCAAGGCCCCATGGGTCAGATGTGCGGGAGGCTTCTTGAGATCGGCTGGAAATACGCCGAACCGGCGCAATCTGTCGAAAATTGCCAAACTGTCTACGCTGCCAGATAGGCCGGCCTGACGCTTTTCGCGCTGGTTGCGATCTTGCCAATCGACCAACCATGTCTTGAAGAGGTTTTCATGAAGGGGTGAACTGGTATTTTCTGTAGTCAGATTGGTCTTGCTAGCCTTGAAGTGGCGTGCGACCATCAGCACGAGCTGATTGTTAAGTTGATCTGCACCTTGGCAGTTCTGGCCGATGATGTCGTGCATCTCGTCCAATAATTGCACCATGCACGCCTCCATCGCGCTGTAGAGCAACAGGCACACGTTGGCCTTCATCATATGGGTGAGCGCCTTGTCCAGAGGTAGTTGCACCCGATCTCCCAGCGCGCTGACATGCGCGTCTTTTTCCAACGCGATCCGCAAAAATTGCAGATACACCAGCAATTCATGAGCGCGAGAGCGTAATAGCTCTTTGGTTAACGGCAGCATATGCGTCATACGAACAGTTCCGACTGGTCGGGTTCGTTGTCAGGAGGTGCATCGTCGTTGGCGCTGCCCTCGACCAGAGCCGTGTCCGGGTCTTCCTCGACTTCCTTGTCCAGTAGATGGTCGCGTACGTAGTGGATTCGATTGATCAGCTTGGGCCGCGAGTTGCTTGCGTCGGAACGGGTGTGCTTGATGAACTGTGGACTATCCAGCCAAGCCGCGATGTTTGCCGGCTGTAGACCGGGTTGTTCCCGGAGCGCCAAAGTGGCGCCCACGGCTATGGCCTCGAAGCGGATGCGAGGTACGGTGTTGTGGTCCTTCCGCTTGAAGCCGTTGGGGAAATGTTGCTGCACGAATTGCAGCGCACGCTCGAACTCTCCCGACATCGTTTCAAGCTCCGCAGGCGTAGCATTTTTGTTCCGATCCTTCAAATAGTCGGTCAGGAACTGGTCTACGCTTTTCTGGAAGGCTTTGTAGTTGTTGGCATAGGCGAAGTAACGCAGTGCGAGTTCCTCGTATTCCTTGCGCTTGGCATTGCGATCGCTCAGAGGCACCATTTCTTTGAAAATATCTTTACCCGCCCATTCGGTAATCATTTTCATGAAAGGGCCGTCTTCCACGCCGCGCCGAATTTCCATGCTGGTGAGTTTGCTGCCGCCGGAGTTGAGGCGGTCGAACATTTCTCGGCGTGCCTGTTCGTCAGCTTGCTCAGTGAGTTCGATGACCCGGATCGTGGATCGCTTGAAGCGCAGCTGACGAGGCTTCCCGAAATCCGAGAAGCGCATGCCGTTGGCTGCCGTCAACCGTACCAAGTCTTGCAGGTGCAGCCGGTCGGAGAGGAAGTTGTCTAGCGTACGCAGTCGCTGTGAACCGTCGATGATTTCCAATGTTCCCGCGCGGTCGCCCGATCCGACATCAGCGGCGAAAATGAAGGGAACAGGAAGCCGAATAAGGATGGATTCGATGAAGCGCGATTGTTGTTTTGCACTCCAGACCATCTCGCGCTGATAATCCGGGATGAAAATTTCGGACGTGTCGGTTTCTCGGCCGCTGGTGAATTTCTCCACCAGAACTTCAATCGGCCATTCGCGAATTTCGTAATCCGTGATTTTTTGCAGTTCTGCGATCTGTGTTTCGACTAATGCCGCTTGGTCGGCATTCGGCAAGGCCAGGGTATCTTGTTCCATGAGGATTCCTGTTCAGACACTTGGGTGTGAAATCTCGGGGGAAGCACCGTCTCGGATGATTTCAACCATGGTCGAGATTGTCCGAACGAGATTGGAGCCTTTTGTTTCGCATTCCCAAACAACGGCGACTCGCCAACCCAATCCGCGGAGTTCGGCGATCTTGCGGGCGTCTCGTACCTGATTGGCGGCGATTTTTTCCGACCAGTACGCCTGATTGGAGGACGGCAGTCGGCCAGCCCGACAGTTGTGCCCATGCCAGAAGCAGCCATGAACAAAGACAGCGATTCGGTATCTAGGAAAGGCTAAGTCGGGACGGCCAGGCAAAGACGCAGGGTGAAGGAGGTAGCGCAGCCCTTTCGCGTGCAGTTGTTTGCGTAACCTCACCTCGGGAGAGGTGTCCTTTTGACGAACGCGCGACATCAGCGTACTACGGGCTTCTTGTGTCAAGGTGTCAACCATAGGAGCACTATACGGCCACAAGCGCGGCTTATCACATCCGACTGGCATGGCGCTGTACACGTAAACGCATGGCGAGGTGGTTATGCTCGAAGCCTTTATGGCCGGTCGGGGATGAACGTGCCAGGTCGCCGCGCTCACGGTCGCCGGTGGCCTCGCCGGGTTCGAACTGACCCCTGAAACGCAAAACCCGCCATCGCTGGCGGGTTCTGTTCATTCGGGCCGGGTCAGGCGTCCGGCGCTTCGATCATGACCGGATAGTCCCGATCCTTGCGCGGTATCCGCGCGGCGGCTTCCATCTTGGCCCACATTTCCGCAGTGACGGGCGGGATGCCTTTGAACGGGAACTTGAAGACGCGACCGCCTGCCGCAGCGGTTTTCTGCGGGGTTTCGGTAGGCTTGCGGACTGCGCGGTTGTAGCTCATGGAAGTCTCCCATCAGAGAGCTTTCTACCTGCATAGGGTAGCAGTTTTTGCCAAGCTGTGCTTGATGCGGTCAGATCGAAGGTCATGAGCCGCTGGCTGCCGTGATCGGCCCACCAGGCGGCGTCCGTGGCCAGCACGTCCTGCACGCTCTGGCAGTGGGCCAAGTGCGGAGCCTGGGCCACTTCTTCCGGCCACAGTGGTGCATTGAACCCCAGCTTGGGCCAGACCTTGTAACCGATGTGGCGCCGGTCGAACCCATGTCCGCCCGCAGCCACCAGGGACACATGGGACAGACCAGCCAAGTGTGCCGTGATCGCGCAGAGCGCGAACGCCACCGTGCCCAATGTCGGTGGGGTGTGGTGTTCGTTTAGGAAATACCGATCGACGTGCAGGCCGTCGATGAACAGGTCGGTTCCCCCGTTTGGGGCCGCGTACAGGCCGAGCCGGTTTTTGCCTGGGTGCTGAATCAGTTGGGAGTTGGCGATGGTGAAGTACAGGCCTGGTGGTGCTTCATCCAGGCCGAATGAGTGTTCGGCCTGCTGGTGGACGCGGCTGCCATCGAACACAGAGAGCAGGTGAGCGAACTCCACCACGGAGAAGATGCCGATGGGCAGTTCGTAGAGATCGTCGGGGTTCAACTCGATGCCATCGAGGCGGATGCCCGTGCCGGTCAGGTAGGAGCGGACGATCGGGCTAGCCAGCAGTTGTTGGTGGAGGCCCGACAGGTGTGTCTGGTAGAAGGCTGAGGGTGGGAGTGGCACTTGGAGGTTCCGCTACTCGATGGGGCGACGATGCCATGCTGTGACGGCCGCCGAAACCTGTCCCGGCGTGCTGGAGCGTAGAGGCGCTTGCTGTCGGAGCGTGCTGGAGCAGGCGGGGGAGTGTGCCGTCAAAGTACGCCATCACACGCTGGGCTATGCGCCAGTTTCCGGGCTGTTTGCTTGGTGTAATTTTGGGGTAATTCCATCGCCAAACTATGCCAATTCACGCCCATGGTGCACTCTGGCGAAGTCCGGCGTACCTGCTCTAAGTGGCCGTCAATAAAGGAAAAATTGGCAAATCCGCACAGGGGCGTATTTGCCTGCCTACACAATGGGGGTGTGGCGGTCCAGCGGGGCGGTCAAGGCAAGTCCGGGAAACAGTGCACAAAAGCGACCTACTTTAGCAGTTCAGGGTCTTCCCGCAGTGCGACCCTGTGACCCACAATGGGCCACCTTTCGTCTGCCGAGCCCTGTTTTTTTTGAACATGCCGCCGTCCCTCAGCGCTTCCTTGTCCGGAACCGGTTTGTCCGCCGCGGCCATGCCCCTGCCCTTCGAACAGATGTTCGAGGACGCCCCATTCGCAGCCTCCCTGTCACGGCGGTCCGATGGCCGCCTGGTGGCGGTCAATCAGGCGTGGGAGACGCTTTCGGGAATCGCGCGCGACCAGGCCATCGGACGCACCACCCTCGAACTGGGCTTGTGGCCCGACGTCACCCAGCGGCAGGCCTACCTCCGCTCGCTCACGGAGGAGGACCGGCCCCGCTGCATGGTGATGATGGATGGCCGTGCGCGCCACCTGCGCCTGCACACTTCGTTGCTTGACGGCACCGAGCCGCTGCTGCTGGTGTACCTGCTGGACATCAGTCAGGAAGTCATGTCCGAACAGGAACGCGACCGCACACAGGCCGAACTGCGGGCCGCCAACCTGGACCTGCAGCACCAGGTGGAGCTGCATGCGGCCATCGAGAAACTGGCGATGGCCGGCCACTGGACCAACGCGCCGCACGAAGGCAGCGTGAACTTTTCGCCCGGGCTGTTCGAGATCACTGGCCTGGCGCAGGCGCCGACGCTGGAGCGTGCCCAGGGGCGGGGAGGCATCCATCCCGACGACATGCCGGCCTGGCTGGCGGCGCGGGAGGCGCGCGACGGTCGGGAACTCGATTTCCGCTGGACCCGGCCGGATGGCTCGGTGCGCTGGATGCGCACCCGCATCAGCCAGACCGCGGTCAAGGGCATCCCGCAGACCGACTTCGGCGTGGTTCAGGACATCACCGCCCAGCGCGAGGCCATCGACGCCCATGTGCAGCAGCTGCAGTTGCTGCAGCACATCACGGCCAGGGTGCCGGGCGTGGTGTTCCAGTCGCGCATGCCCGTGAAGGGCTGGGGCAGCTTCGAGTTCGTCAGCGACATGGTGCGCGACCTGCTCGATCTCACGCCCGATCAGCTGTACCGGGATGGACGCGTCCTGTTCAGCCGCGTGCACCCGGACGACCAGCAGGGCATGGCGCATTCCATATGGGACTCCACCACGCGGTTGATACCCTGGCGCACGGCGTTCCGGGTCAACCACCCGGACAAGGGCACGCGCTGGTGCAGTGCCGAGGGCCTGCCGCAGGCGCAACCGGACGGCTCGGTGCTCTGGCACGGCTATGTCCACGACGTGACCGACGCCCGCCAGGCCGCCCAGGCGCTCGACCGGCAGCACCGGATGCTGGACGCCGTGCGGCAGGCGCAAGCCGCCTACATCGAGGCCGACGACAAACGGCGGGCCTTCGACGGGCTGCTCAAGGCCTTTCTGTCGGTGACGGACAGCGCCTACGGCTTCGTGGGCGAGGTGCTGTACGACCCGCAGGGGCAGCCCTATCTCAAGACCCATGCCATCACCGACATCTCCTGGGACGAGGCCTCGCGGCGCATGGTCGCCGAGCAGATGGATTCGGGCATGGAGTTCCGCAATCTGAACACCCTGTTCGGGCATGCGTTGCGGACCGGCGAAACCGTGCTCAGCAACCACCCGGAAACGGATGTGCGCCGCGGAGGGCTGCCGCACGGCCACCCGCCCATGCGTTCGTTCCTGGGCATTCCGCTGGAAGTCGGCGGCCGGCTGATCGCCATGGTCGGGCTGGCCAATGCCACCGATGGCTACCGCGAGGACGATGTGGAGTTCCTGCAGCCGCTGCTGGGCACGGTGCGGCAGCTGGTGCTGGCCCGGCGCGGGCACGAGGAGCGCCAGCGCTCGCGCCTGCAGCTGCAGGCCACCACCGCCTTGCTGGCCGACAAGACCTCGGCGCTGCAGGTCACGCTCGACACCATGAGCCAGGGCCTGTCCAAGATGGATGCACAGGGGCGGGTGCTGGTCTACAACCGGCGCTTGCTGGAGATGCTGGACCTGCCCGATGAGCTGATGGCCCGTCAGCCGACGCAGGACGAGGTGGTGGCCTTCCAGGCGGCGCGCGGGGATTTCGGTCCCGACTATGGACTGGTCGAGCCGGGGGCGCGCCGCTATGTGCAGGCCGATGCCGGGCCGGTGCCCGACCGCTACATGCGCCGCACTCCCGATGGCCGGGCCCTGGAAATCCACAACCGTTCGCTGCCCGAAGGTGGCATGGTGCGCACCTATTCGGACGTCACGTCCTTTGTCGAGGCCGAAGAGGCGCTGAGGGACGAACGCCAGCGCCTGGCATGGGTGCTGGAGGCGACCGGTCCGGGCATCTGGGAGCTCGACATCGCCACCGGCCTCACGCTCTACAGCGACCGCTGGGCCGGCCTGCTGGGCTTTGGCCTGCACGAGTTGCAGCCGCCCACGCGCGAGACCTGGCAGGCGCTGGTGCATCCCGACGACCTCGAACGAGCCCAGGCGCTGCTGCAGGCCCACCTGCGCGGCGCGACGCCGGTCTACGACTGCGACCTGCGCATGCGGCACAAGAAGGGCGCCTGGCTCTGGTTCAACGACCGCGGTCGGGTGCACCGGCGCGACCCGGACGGCCGGCCGCTGTACATGTCGGGCACGCTGCTGGACATCCACGAACGGGTCACGGCGCAGGAGGAGGTGCGGGCGCTCAACGCCAGCCTGGAGCGGCGTGTGGCCGAGCGCACCGCCGCGCTGGAACGCTCGATGCGCGACATGGAAGTCATCTCATATTCGATCGCCCACGACCTGCGGGCGCCGCTGCGCTCGGTCAACGGCTTCGCATCCCTGGTGGGCGAGACCGACGGCGAGCGCCTGAGCCCGGAAGGGCGGCTGATGTTCGAGCGCATCGTCAGCGCCTCGCGCAACATGGGCCAGATGATCACGGACATGCTGGAGCTGCTGCGCGTGGTGCGGGTCGAAATCGAGCCGGTGTCGGTCGACATGAACGCGCTGGCCCGTTCGGTGACC
This sequence comes from Hydrogenophaga pseudoflava, assembly GCF_031020795.1. Taxonomy (GTDB): domain Bacteria; phylum Pseudomonadota; class Gammaproteobacteria; order Burkholderiales; family Burkholderiaceae_C; genus Hydrogenophaga; species Hydrogenophaga pseudoflava_A. Next base: position 405,853 of record NZ_JAVHJP010000001.1, on the reverse strand, counting down.
GAGGCGCTGGCACCGGGCGTGCCCCACGCCAGGGTCGTGCTGCAACCCTTGCCCCGGGTGATGGGCGATGCCAAGCTGCTGCGCCAGCTGCTGTCCAACCTGATGGACAACGCGCTGAAGTACTCGCGCCACCTGGAAGCGCCGGTGATCGAACTGGGGTTCGAACCGGCGCGCCGGGCGTTCTACCTCCGCGACAACGGCATGGGCTTCGACATGGCGCACGCCCAGAAGCTGTTCGGGCTGTTCCAGCGCCTGCACGCCGGGGCCCATGCGCCGGGCGGCACCGGCGTGGGGCTGGCCATCGTGGCGCGCACCCTGGAGCGCCACGGCGGCCGCATCTGGGCCGAGGCCCAGCCGGGCCATGGGGCCACCTTCTGGTGGACCCTGCCGATGCACTGAGGCCCCCACGCTCCGCCGCTGCGCGGTCAGAACGGCGCGGAGGGCTCCTCGGGCGGGGTGTCGTCCGCAGACGGCTGGTCCTCGCGGGCGGCCTCAGGGTCCTTGGCGACCGCCTGCCGCACCGAGGCCTTGTCGCCGGCGCTGGCGAACTTGCTGTACTTGCCGGTCAGGCCCACGAGCTGGCCGTAGATGCGCGGGTTGGCGGCCAGGCACTCGCGCTGCTCCAGGAAGTCGGCCTCGCCGGTGAAGTTGCCGATCAGTCCGCCGGCCTCGGTGACCAGCAGGGCACCGGCGGCCACGTCCCAGGGCGACAGGCCCATTTCAAAGAAACCGTCGGAGAAACCGGCCGCCACGTAGGCCAGGTCCAGGGCGGCCGAACCAGGGCGGCGCACGCCCGCGCACCGGGGCATCACATCGCCCAGCATCTTCATGTAGGTCTGGAACGCATCGCCCGGGCGGAACGGGAAGCCGGTGGACAGCAAGCAGTCGCGCAGTGTGGTGCGCTTGGCCACGCGGATGCGGCGGTCGTTGAGATAGGCGCCGCGCCCGCGCGTGGCGCAGAACAGGTCGTTGCGGGTCGGGTCGTAGACCACGGCCTGCTCGATGCGGCCGCCCACCATGAGCGCGATGCTCACGCAGTAGACCGGGAAGCCGTGGATGAAGTTGGTGGTGCCGTCCAGCGGATCGATGATCCAGACATGGTTCTTGTCGCGGCCCTTGCCTTCGCGTCGTCCGGATTCTTCGGCCCAGATGCCGTGGTCGGGGTAGGCCGTCAGCAGGGTTTCGATGATCGCGGCCTCCGCCGCATGGTCGATTTCGGTGACGAAATCGTTGGTCTGCTTGGCCGAAACCCGGACCGACTCGACGTCGAGGGCGGCGCGGTTGATGATGGCGCCGGCGGCGCGGGCGGCCTTGATGGCCACGTTCAGCATGGGGTGGAGGTTGGACGACATGAATTGTGTTCCTTGACGGCGCCGCGGGAAGCGGCCGTGGGCAGGGGAAGAGCGGGAGTGCGGCGTCCGGCGATGCGGGGCGGCGACAATACCCGGCATTTTACCGGCTCACCCGACATGCGCACCCGTTTCATCCTGATCCAGACCAGCCACGCCGGCAATGTGGGTGGCGCCGCCCGGGCCATGAAGGTGATGGGTTTCGACGATCTGGTGCTGGTCGCCCCGCGCTGGCCCAACGTGCTGCGAAGGGAAGAAACCATCCAGCGCGCCAGCGGCGCCAACGACGTGCTGGCAAGGGCGCGCATCGTGGAGACCCTGGACGAGGCGCTGGACGGCGTGAGCCACCTCTGTGCCACGGCCATGACGCCGCGCGACTTCGGCCCGCCCACGCGGGCGCCGCGCGAGCACTTCGCGCAGCTGCTCGCCGGGGCCGGTGCGCCGGATGCGGTGCAACCCGAGGGCGTCGCCTTCCTGTTCGGTTCCGAGCGCTTCGGCATGCGCAACGAGGATGTCTACCGCTGCCACGCCTGTCTCTCCATCCCCACCGCCGAGGGCTTCGGCTCGCTCAACCTCGCCGCCGCGGTGCAGCTGATCGCCTACGACTGGCGCCAGGCGCTGGGCGGCTTTGCCCCGCCGCCGACCACGCCGGAGCGTCCGGCGGCCGACGCGGCCTCGGTCGCGGGCATGCTCGGTCACCTGGAGCAGGCGCTGGTGGCGGTCGATTTTCTCGACCCGGCCGCTCCCAAGAAGCTGATGCCGCGCCTGAACGCACTGTTCAACCGGGCGCAACCGACGCCGGAGGAAATCCACATCCTGCGCGGTGTTGCCAAGGCGATGCTGCAGACGGCCGAGCGCGCGAAGCGCTAGACTGGTTCCCCGTTCACATACTCCCCGCCCCATGTTTGCCCGAATCCGATCCGACATCCAGTGCATCCTTGAGCGCGATCCTGCCGCGCGCAGCACCTGGGAAGTGATCACCTGTTACCCGGGCCTGCACGCGGTATGGCTGCACCGCCCGGCGCACTGGTTCTGGACCCACGGGCTCAAGTGGCTGGGACGCTTCACGTCGCACCTGGGCCGATTTCTCACCGGCATCGAGATCCACCCCGGCGCGAAGCTGGGCGAGCGTGTGTTCTTCGACCACGCGATGGGCACGGTGGTGGGCGAGACCGCCGAGATCGGCGACGGCTGCACCATCTACCAGGGCGTGACCCTGGGGGGCACCTCGCTCTACAAGGGCACCAAGCGCCATCCCACGCTGGGCAAGGACGTGGTGGTCAGCGCGGGCGCCAAGGTGCTGGGCGGCTTTGTGGTCGGCGACGGCGCCAAGATCGGCAGCAATGCGGTGGTGATCAAGCCGGTGCCGGCGGGCGCGACGGCGGTTGGCATTCCGGCACGCATCATTCCGAGCAAGTCGGGCGAGAGCGCCGACGTGACCGAGGCGCACCCGAAGTTCCAGGCCTACGGCATCACGCAGGAAGACGACCCGCTGTCCCAAGCCATGCGCAGCCTGATCGACAACGCCGCCGGCCAGGAGCACCAGATCGCTCTGCTGTGGCAGGCGATCGAGAAGCTGTCGCTGGCGCAGAAGGACTGCGTGCCGGCCGACGCGGCCAAGACCGAGTGTTTCGAGGCGGAGAAGCTCAACCAGCTGGTCGGCAAGTGATCAGCGGGGCGGCGGCGCGGCGTCCAGCGCCGCGTCCAGCCAGCCGCGCAGGCCGTTGAAGAAGGCCAGGCCTTGGGCCTGCGCCAGCCGCTGCACCGGGATCACCGCCTCCTGCAGCCGGCCCTGCGCCAGCAGCTCGCGCCGGTAGGTGCCGGGCAGCAGGCCGCAGTCCAGCGACGGTGTCCACCACTGGTCGTCCAGCCGCACCGCCACATTGCCGCGGGTGAACTCGGTGAGTTCGCCGCGCTGGTTGTACAGCAGGTGGTCGAACACCGCCGGGTCGGTGGGCGCCAGCGCCTCGTAGTGCCCGCGCCGTGTGGTCTTGTGGCGGATGAACTCCTGCAGCGCTTCTTCGGTGTTCAGCGGCGATGGCGCCAGAGCCACCCGCACAGGCGAAGCGGTCTCGGTCATCGCGTAGGCCTGGGCGTCGGCCCGGCCCGTGGCATCCACCAGCAGGCGCACGCGCCACAGGCCCCCGGGATGGGCCAGGCGCACGGCTTCCAGCGCGTGTTCCACCGCGGCCGGGTCGAAGAGGTGGCCGAAGTGGGCCGCGCTCTCGCGCAGGCGGTCCAGGTGGTGGGTCAGCAGCCAGTAGCGGCCGTGCTCCAGTCGCAGGGTCTCCAGCAGGTCGAACGGCTCGCCGATGCGGTGCAGGTGGCGGCTTTTGGTCATCAGTTCTCTCCATTCGGCGGCGGGGTCGGCGCACACCGTCAGGCCACTCCCCACGCCGTAGCGGGCATGCCACGGGTCATCGCGCGCCTCATCACCGGACCGGTGCAGGCCGAGCGTGCGGATCGGCACGTTGAAAGTGGTGTGACCGCCCGGCCGCACCACGCCGAGGGCGCCGCAGTAGAAACCGCGCGGCGCGTCTTCCAGCGCGGTGATGTGGTGCATGGCGCGCCGCTTGGGCGCACCGGTGACGCTGCCGCAGGGGAAGAGCGCGGTCAGCACCTCGGTCAGGGTGGTGCCCGGACGGACCCGTGCGGTGATGGTGGAGGTCATCTGCCACACGGTGGGCCAGGCCTCCACCTCCAGCAGGCGGTCCACCCGCACGCTGCCGGTCCGGGCCAGACGGCCGAGGTCGTTGCGCAGCAGGTCCACGATCATCACGTTCTCCGCGCGCTCCTTGGGGCTGGCGTGCAGCGCCTCGCACGCGGCCCGGTCGAGCGCAGGGTCGCTCTCGCGCGCCGCGGTGCCCTTCATGGGGCGGCAGACCAGCCGGCCGCCCTGAGGGTCGGGTTGCCAGTCGAAGAACAGCTCGGGCGAGGCGCTGAGCACCTGGCGCTCCCCATCGCCCAGCCGCAGCAGGTAGCCGCTGCCCTGGTGGCGCCGAAGCGCAGCCATCCAGCCCGCCGGGTCTCCGCCCAGTCTGCCCCGAAGGGCGGTGGTGAGGTTGATCTGGTAACACTCGCCGGCGGCCATGGCCTCCCGGGCCTTGTCCGCCTGGTGCAGATAGTGCGCGCGGCCCCATTCCGCGGTCCAGTCGATCGGGGCGGCCGCCAGCGCCGGGTCGTCGGGTGCTCCCGAGGGCGTGTCGTAGACGCCGAACCAGACCAGTGGCCAATGCGGATCGGCCGGTCGCACGGGCAGGGCCGAATCGAACGCCGGTGCCGCTTCGTAGGCCAGTCCGCCGACGCACCAGCGCCCCGCCGCCGCCTGCGCTTGCACCTGCTCGATGGCGGGCAGCACCTGGTCCGGCGACCAGGCCTCGATCACGCCCAGCGGATGCTCGAAATCAAGCCGCAGCCGGGCGCCGGGCGGTGCTCCCGGTGCGGTGTCCGGGAAGTCCAGGCGGGCGGTCAGCGGAGACCGGCGACTCAATGGTGGTGGCCGTGCGCGCCGTGGGCGTGGCCGTGGGCGATTTCTTCGGCGGTCGCGGCCTTCACGTCCAGCACCTTGAGCTGGAAGGTCAGCGTCTGGCCCGCCAGCGGGTGGTTGCCGTCGAGCAGCACGGTGTCGCCCTTGATCTTGGTGACCGTGAAGACCTGGTGCCGGCCCTGGTCGTCGTGGCCTTCGAGCTGGCCACCAACCTTGACGCCGGGCGGGAAATCCTTCTTCGGAATGGTCGTGACCAAGGACTCGTCGCGTTCGCCGAAGGCGTCGGCCGGCGCGAGCTTCACGGTGGTCTGGTAGCCGGCGGCCTGGCCTTCCAGTGCAGCCTCGATGCCGGCCAGGGTGTTGCCATAGCCGCCATGCAGGTAGCTGCGCGGCGTCTTGCCGTCCTCGAGCAGCTTGCCGCTGGCGTCGCTGGCGCGGAAGGTGAGGGTGACGACGGTGTCTTTGGTGATGTTCATGGGATGGATGGCAGAGTTTCAGACGAGGCTGTTCAGGTGGCGCGCGAGCGAGACCGGATTCACGAAGGTGAGGTCGTACATCGCACTGAGGCTGACGGCCTGGTCTTCCGTGATGTCGGTGGCACAGATGATGAATCGGCTGCGTTCCACTCCCAGCCGCTTGCGAAGACGCTGGTACTTGTCGATCTCGCGCCGGAATTCACCTGTCTTGCACTCGATGCAGACGGGATTTTGACCGGATGGCAGCACCACGACATCCAGTTCGTGCATGTCCTCGTTGGAAAAAAGGACCTCCACACCACGGGCGCAGGAAAAGCCCAGCTTCCTCGCCTTGAGGTGGTCCACCACTTCCAGCAGCGCGAACCACTCGAGCCAGGCGCCTTCAAAGAACTGCCTGACTTTGGGCGCGGGCTGGAGCGCGAGTCGGATGACCTTCTCCTGCTTCTGGTACTGGTACCGGGCGAACAGGGTGTGGCTGTAGAACTGGCGGCAGAGGGTCGTGAGCGCCAGCACGTCTTTCTGGGCGACTCCGGTCAGGTCGATGTTCAGCCCGGTGTGACTCTTGCGGTAGGACCAGTTGACGCGCTGAATCAGCTCGCCAAACAGCGCATGGTTTTTACCCAGTTGCTGGGCGGCTTCATCGAAGTACCCGCTGGTGTCCACGTTGCTGTGGTCGAAACGGGCTTCAATCTGCTTGGCCTTGAGCCATCGCTCGATGGGCGCATGCTGAGCGGCCGTCGCAAAGTTCTCCGTGTCGGTATCCCCGTCAGATTCATCCGCCTGAGCGGGCTGGCCCGCATTCGGGTCACTGTCGGCTGCCTGCCGCTCGTCTGCCTGCAATGCCCGGATTTCCCTCATGGCAGCGGCGTAGCGCTCGATCAGTTTCTGAACATAGAACACGGTGTCGAACACCGAACACGGCGCCTGGCAGACGGCGCAGGACACCTGCGTCCCGGCGACACCCGATTCGCTCACATGGCCGCATTTGTTGCAGCGATAAACCGGCATGCTTCCCCCCGAAAGCGTTGTTGGCAGATGGGCTTCCTGGGCCCCGGGATTGGTGTCAGCGCGCCGGACGCACGGCGTTCTTCGGGCGCCAGCCCTTGACGACCTCGTCGTTGGTTTCGAGGTAGGGCCCGCCGATCAGGTCGATGCAGTAGGGCACGGCGGCGAAGATGCCGTTGACGCGCACGCCGCCGTCGGCGTTCTTCGCGCCTTCCAGCGTCTCCGCAATCGCCTTGGGCTGGCCAGGCAGGTTGATGATCAGGCTGTTGTCGCGGATCACGGCGACCTGGCGCGAGAGGATGGCCGTGGGAACGAAGGCCAGGCTGATCTGGCGCATCTGTTCGCCGAAGCCGGGCATTTCCTTGTGTGCCACCGCCAGCGTGGCTTCGGGCGTCACGTCGCGCCTGGCCGGACCGGTGCCGCCGGTGGTCAGCACCAGGGCACAGCCGGCATCGACCAGTTCGATCAGGGTGGCGCTGATGATGCCCTGCTCGTCCGGGATCAACCGTTCCTCAAACGTGATCGGATTCTTCAGCGCCTTGCCCAGCCACTCGCGCAGGGTGGGCAGGCCCTTGTCCTCGTAGACGCCGGTGCTGGCGCGGTCGCTGATGGAGACGATGCCGATGCGCACCGGGTCGAAAGCGTCACTCATGGTCGTCTTCTGCGGAAGTGGGTTCGTCGGTGTCGTCGCGGTTCAATGCGGCGCGCACCAGCTGAAAGATCTCGCGGTAGGCCTTGCCGTGGCGCTGGGCCTCCCCGGGGCGCTCGGTCACGCCTTGCGCGTCCTTGCGGGCCTGTCGGATCAGGGCGCGCAGCTGTTGCACATCGGTATCGGGCGCTGCCTGCATCCAGTCGGTGAGCGCGCCATCGTCGGTGATCAGGCGGTCGCGCCACTGTTCGGCTTGGTGCAGGGCCAGGGTCTCGCGGGCCGAGGGCTTGCGCTGTTCTTCCAGCGCGGCTTCGATGGCCGCGATGGTGTCTTCACCGAGCTTGCGCATGAGCTTGCCGATGAACTGCATCTGGCGCCGCTTGCCCTCGAAGTTGGTGATGCGTTTGGCCTCCTGCAACGCGTCGATCAGCTTGTCGTCGACGTCCTCATGGGCTTCGCGCAGGCGCGCCATGAGGTCGGCGCGCAACGTCAGCAGGCTCTCGCCCAGCGACTGCAGGTGGTCGCTGTGCTTCTTGAGGTCGGTCTTGCTCATGTCGACCGAACCCTTGAGTTCGCGTTTGAGTTCGAGGTCCAGTTCGCTGCCGACGGCGACGAAATGGCCGCGGACGAAGTAGCCTTTTGTGGGTTTGCGGGCCATGGGGGAGGGGAGAAGAGGGCGGCAAGTATCATAGCCGCCGCCATGAAAAACACCGCCGCCACCTCCGTGTCCACCCCTTCGGATCCCTCTGCGCCGCTGGCCGGGTTCCAGTATTCGCGCAGCCGCTTCGAGGAGGTCGTGGACCTCGCGCTGGCTGAGGCCAAGCGCCTGGGCGCGGTTGACGCGGCCGCCGAAGTCTCGGAAGGCGCCGGTCTGAACGTGAGCGTGCGCAAGGGCGAGCTGGAGAACGTCGAACGCAACCGCGACAAGTCGCTGGGCGTCACGGTCTACCTCGGTCGCCGCCGCGGCAACGCCTCGACCTCCGACTTCTCTGCGGAAGCCGTGCGCCAGACGGTGCAGGCCGCTTACGACATCGCACGCTTCACGGCCGAAGACCCGGTGGCCGGCCTGCCCGACCCCGAGGACATCGCCGACCGCTACCCCGACCTGGACCTGTTCCATCCCTGGGCCGTCACGTCCGACGAAGCGGTGCGCCTCGCGCTGGCCTGCGAGCAGGCGGCGTTTGCCACCAGCAGGAAGATCAGCAACAGCGAAGGCGCCAGCGTCTCGGCCCAGCAGTCGCACTTTTTCACCGCCCACATGCGCGGCGGCGAGCGCGGCCGGCCCGGCATCTTCAGCGGCGGCTACGCCAGCTCGCGCCACAGCCTGTCGGTGGCGCCGATCGCCGGCAAGGGCGCGCACATGCAACGCGACTACTGGTACAGCTCGGTGCGCGCGCCACAGGACCTGGCCACCCCCGAGGCCGTGGGCCGCTACGCCGCCGAGCGCGCGCTTTCGCGCCTGAACGCGCGCAAGATTCCGACCACCGAATGCCCGGTGCTGTTCGAGTCGCCCCTGGCCGCCGGCCTGCTGGGCGCCTACGTGCAGGCCACCAGCGGCGGTGCGCTCTACCGCAAGACCACCTTCCTGGCCGACAGCCTGGGCAAGAAGGTGATGGCGCCGCACCTGGACATCGTGGAAGACCCGCACCTCGTCGGCGGCAAGGGCAGCGCGCCGTTCGACGACGAGGGCGTGAAGACCGTGCGCCGCAAGGTGCTGTCGGCCGGCAAGGTGCAGGGCTACTTCCTCTCCACCTACTCGGCGCGCAAGCTGGGCATGCGCACCACCGGCAACGCAGGGGGCTCGCACAACCTCACGCTGTCCAGCCGCCTGACGCGCCCGGGCGACGACCTGGACGCCATGATCCGGAAGCTGGGGCGTGGCCTGTTCGTCACCGAATTGATGGGCCAGGGCGTGAACTACGTGACCGGCGACTACTCTCGTGGCGCCTCGGGCTACTGGGTCGAGAACGGCGAGATCGCGTTCCCGGTGCAGGAGATCACCATCGCCGGCAACCTGAAGGACATGCTCAAGGGGATCGAGGCGGTGGGCGCCGATGCCTACACCTACGGCTCCAAGACCGTCGGTTCGATCCTCATCAACCGCATGAAGGTCGCCGGGAGCTGATCCTGGTCCGGCCCGAGGCGCTTGCGGTGGTGGCCGCCGCCAGCTGGGCGGTGTCCAGCCTCTTCTCCGCCCCACCGGCGCAGCGCCTGGGAGCGTTTGCCTTCAGCCGCTGGCGCATGCTGTTCGCCAGCGCCATCCTCTGGGGCATCGCCCTGGCGGGCGGTGGCTGGCGCGACCTGGACGCCGCGGCCATCGGCCTGCTGGGTCTGTCGGGCGTGATCGGCATCTTCATCGGCGACACCGCGCTGTTCGCCTGCATGAACCGCCTGGGCCCGCGCCGCTCGGGCGTGCTGTTCGCCACCCATGCGATGTTCTCGGCCCTGCTGGCCTGGCTGTTCCTGAGCGAGGTGATCCGCGGCTGGGCGCTGGTCGGCAGCGCGCTGCTGGTGGGCGGCGTGATGATGGCCGTGCTCTGGGGCAAGCGCGAGGACGAATCGCACGGCTGGGAACAGACCCGGGGCCGGCTGGTGGTCGGCGTGGGGCTGGGCCTGGTCGCGGCCCTGTGCCAGTCGGTGGCGACGCTGATGCTCAAGCCGCTGATGGCGTCCGGCATCGACGCGGTCAGCGCCTCGGCGGTGCGCATGAGTCTGGCGCTGGCCGCGCACGGCCTGCTGCTGGCCTCGGGCTGGCCCGGCGCGAAGGCGCGGCAGTCGTTGCGCGCACAGGATGCGTGGCTCACCTTCCTGAGCGCGGCCGTCGCCATGGCGCTGGGCATGACGCTGATCCTCTACGCCATGCGCCACGGCCAGGCGGGACTGGTGGCGATCTTCTCGTCGGTGACGCCGGTGCTGCTGCTGCCGCTGCTGTGGGCGGTCTACCGGCGCCGGCCCGCCCTGGGGGCCTGGGTGGGGGCGGTGCTGGCGGTGGCGGGCACCGCGCTCATCCTCGCGCGGGGTTGAGGTCCCGGCGGGGCGGAGCGCCGGTCACTTCTTGCGCTGCACCACCAGGTTGCGGCGGGCGTCTTCCGGGTAGGCGAAGGTCACGGCGCCGTTCCTCACCTTGCCCATGACCAGCATGTTGGGCGTCACGGCGTCCTTGTCGTCGGCGCTGAAAGGCCGCTCGTAGGTCGAGACGATGCCGTAGTACACGCGGGGGATGTTCTCGAGCGCCGCCTTGACGGCGGGACCGGTGAACTTGCCGTCGCGGATAGAGAACAGCGCGTAGGTCAGCAGGTAGGTGCTGTCGTAGGACTGCGCCGCCGCCATCGGCACCGCGATCTTGTGCTTGTACTTGCGCTGGTAGGCGGTCAGGAAGGCGGCCCGGCGCTCGTTGCTGGGCTCGGCGATGAAGGTCTGGGCCATCAGCGCGCCGTCGGCCGCGGCCTTGGCGCCTTCGATGAAGAACGGGAAGGACAGTGGCCAGGCCCCGACCTGCGGCACGTCCCACTTGAGGTCGCGCTTGCCGTTGGCGATGGTCGCGTTCTCCGGCCCGACGGTGTAGCTGAACACCACATTGGCGCCGGCGTCGCGCGCGGCGGCAAGCTCCTTGCCCAGGTCCTTGACGCCCAGCGCGAAGCGGGCCACGTGCACCGGCTTGAGCTGCCTGGCGGCCAGCGCCGCTTCCACGTCTTTCAGCCCGGCCTCGCCGTAGCCGGTGGTGTCTGCAAAGATGGCGACCTTGGTCCAGCCACGTTTGACCAGGTCGTCGACCACGAAGGGGGCCTGGATGGCGTCGCGCGCCGAAGTGCGGAAGATGTAGCTTTGAGGCGCCGGGAATTTCGAGGTCAGCGGGGTGCCGGTGGCGCAGGGGATGATCAGCGGCAGCTGGCCGTTCTGGAACACGTCGAGCGACTTGGCCGCCACCCCGGTGTTGCAGAAGCCGATGGTGGCGATCACGCCCTCCGAGGCCATTTCCTGCGAGCCCTTGAGGCCCACGTCCGGGTTGCCCTGGTCGTCCTTGACCACCAGTTCCAGGGGGCGGCCCAGGTAGCCGCCGACGGCGTTGATTTCTTCGACCGCCAGCTGCACGCCGTGCAGCATGGGGTTGCCGAAGTCGGACGAGGGGCCGCTGAACGGGCCGATGACACCGATGCGGACCGGCTGCGCGGTCTGGGCCTGGACCGGCACCAGGCCGGCGGCGCACAGGCCAAGGGCCAGGGTCAGACGGGAGAACAGAAATCGCATGGGGCACCTCCGGAAGAGTGCCGCGAGTGTAGGAACGCAGCTGTCGCCAGCCTGACCCGGTTTACCCTGAAAAACCGGGGAGTGTTCAGCGTCCCGTCAGCTTGCCAGTGCGGCCTTGACGGCAGCGGACACCTGGCCCATGTCGGCCTTGCCTGCGAGTTTCGCCTTCACCGCGCCCATGACCTTGCCCATGTCGCCCGGACCCTTGGCGCCGAGTTCTGCCACGATGGCCTTGACCTCGGCAGCGATTTCGTCGGCCGACAGGCGGGCCGGCAGGTAGGCCTCCAGCACCACCAGTTCAGCGGCTTCCTTGGCCGCCAGGTCGGCGCGGCCGCCCTGCTCGAAGGCGGTGATCGAGTCCTTGCGCTGCTTGACCATCTTGTCGATGACGGCGATCACGGCGGCGTCGTCCAGCTCGATGCGCTCGTCCACTTCCTTCTGCTTCATGGCGGCCGTCAGCAGGCGGATGGTGCCCAGGCGCTCGCTGTCCTTGGCGCGCATCGCGGCCTTCATGTCGTCGGTGATCTTGTCTTTGAGGCTCATGGTGTGTTCCCGTGGATGTTCTGGAAAACCCGTGATTCTCTCAAACCTGTTCCAGCGCGAGCAGCTCCTCCACCGTCTGACGGCGGCGGATCAGGCGGTGGCTGTCGCCGTCCACCAGCACCTCGGCCGCGAGCGGGCGGCTGTTGTAGTTGCTGGACATGGACGCGCCATAGGCGCCCGCGTCGTGCAGCACCAGCAGGTCGCCCACCCGGGCCTGCGGCAGCGCGCGCGTGAGCACCACGCCGCCTTCGGCCTGGGTGAACACGTCGCCCGACTCGCACAGCGGGCCGGCCACCACGGTTTCCACCGTCGGACGCGGCGTGACGTCGGCCGGGATCAGGCCCATGCCGTGGAAGGCGCCGTACATCGAGGGCCTCATCAGGTCCGAGAAACCCGCGTCGACCAGCGTGAAGCGGTTCGATCCCATGAGTTTCGTGGCGCGCACCTCGGTCACCAGCACGCCGGCTTCGGCCACCAGGAAGCGGCCGGGTTCGAGCTCCAGGTGCACCGCGTGGCCCAGGTGGGCGGCGATGCTGCGGCGGGCGTCGTCCCAGAGGCTGAAGTAGTGCGCGGTGTCGATGCGCGGCTCGCCTTCGCGGTAGGGGATGGACAGGCCGCCGCCGGCCGAGATGGCCTGCAGATCGGTGCCTGCGCGCTTCACGAGCTGCACCATGGCGTGGCAGACCTCCTGCAGGTGTGCGTAGTCCACGCCTGAGCCGATGTGCATGTGCAGGCCCACGAGCTTCAGGCCGTGCTGCTTCACAGCCGCCAGCGCGTCGTCCAGCTCGGCGTGCCAGATGCCGTGCTTGCTGTGCTCGCCGCCGGTGTTGGTCTTGTTGCTGTGGCCGTGGCCGAAGCCGGGGTTGATGCGCAGCCAGACCGGGTGGCCGGGCGAGACCGCGCCCAGCTGGTGCAGCATGTCGATGGAGCCGGCGTTGACCGGTACGCGGTGTTCGACGACCGTGGCCAGCGTGGCGTGGTCGAACAGGTCGGCGGTGAAGACGATGCCCGAGGCGCCCTGGGCGTTGACCTCGGCGCTGAAGCCGGCGGCCAGCGCGCGCAGGATCTCGCCGCGCGAGACCGCGTCGACCACCACGCCCTGTTCGCGCATCAGGCGCAGCAGGTGCACGTTGGAGTTGGCCTTCTGGGCGAAGCGGATGGTGTCGAAGGCGCGCAGCTCGGCGATGCGGGCGCGGATGGTGGCGGCGTCGTAGACCCAGAGCGGGGTGCCGTGCTGGCGGGCCAGGGACTGGAGGAGGGTGTCGGAGAAGGGGTTCATGGGCACCGATGATCCCGGTTCTGGTCATATTGAGCAATGCCAGATAATTCAATATCAATTCAATATTGATATGAAGCTGAGCCACCGCCAGATCGAGTTCTTCCGTGCCGTGATGGGCACCGGCCACGTCACGCGCGCGGCCGAGCTGCTGCACACCTCGCAGCCCACGGTCAGCCGCGAACTGGGGCGGCTGGAGCAGGTGCTGGGCTTCGCCTTGTTCGAGCGCGTGAAGGGGCGGCTCAAGCCCACGGTGCGGGCGCTGGCGCTGATGGAGGAAGTGGAGCAGTCCTATGTGGGGCTGGAGCGCATCGCCGCGACCGCCGTGGCGCTCAAGGGCTACGCCCACGGCCGGCTGCAGCTGGCCTGCCTGCCCGCGCTCTCGCACGCCTTGCTGCCGGACGCGGTGCGGCGCTTTGCCCTGAAGCAGCCGGAGGCGGCGGTGGGCTTGACGCCCATCGAGTCGCCGCAGCTGGAGGCGGCGCTGTCCGAGCAACGCTTCGACCTGGGTCTGAGTGAACGCCATGAGGCGCCGGCCGGCTGCACGCTGGACACCCTGCTGGTGGCCGACGAGGTGGCGGTGCTGCCGGCCGCACACGCACTGGCGCGGAAGGCGGTGCTGTCGCTGGCCGACTTCGCGGGTGAATCCTTCATCAGCTTTGCGCCGGCCGACCCCTACCGCCAGCAGGTGGACGCGCTGTTCGCCAAGGCCGGCGTGGGCCGCGAGCTGCGGCTGGAGACGCCCAGCGCGGTCTCGGTCTGTGCCCTGGTGCGCCAGGGTCTGGGGCTGGGCATCGTCAATCCGCTGACGGCGCTGGAACTGGCGGGCGACGGAGCCGGGGGCGGGCTGGTGGTGCGGCCGCTGGGCGTGAGCATTCCGTTCCATGTGGCGCTGATCCGCCCCAGCTGGCGCACACCGCACCCTCTGCGGGCCGACTTCGAGGCGGCGCTGGCCGAGGCGGCCGCGGCCCTGAGAAGCCGCCTGGCGTCCGCTGCACAGGCGTAAAAAAACCCGCGCGGCGTCCCGGGCGGGTTCTTGCAGAAGCGACTGAGGCGATCAGTACAGCTTCTTGGGCAGCTGCATGCTGCGCACGCGCTTGTAATGGCGCTTGACGGCGGCGGCCTTCTTGCGCTTGCGCTCGGCGGTCGGCTTCTCGTAGAACTCGCGGGCGCGCAGGTCGGTCAGCAGACCCAGTTTTTCGATGGTGCGCTTGAAGCGGCGCAGGGCGACGTCAAACGGCTCGTTGTCTTTAACGCGGATGGTGGTCATTAGCTAATGGTTCCAAATGTGCGGGCAGAGGATGGACGGGAAGATCGGGCCCGGCCTTCGTACCAGCGGTTTTCCCCGTCTGAAAACTAGTATTGGCCGACGGGGTTTTGCCAGCAAAGCCTTGGATTATAGCGTTTCGGGTGGTGTTCACAAGCCGGAAGCGCAGGCGTGGGCGCTCGCCCATGCCCACTGGAAGTTGTAGCCGCCCAGCCAGCCGGTCACGTCCACCACCTCGCCGATGAAGTACAGACCGGGTTGTTTCGACTCCATGGTCTGCTGCGACAGGTCGCGGGTGTCCACGCCGCCCAGCGTCACCTCGGCCTTCTTGTAGCCCTCGGTGCCGGTGGGCACCAGTTCCCAGCGTGCCAGCCGCTCGGCCAGCCGCGCCAGCGCCTTGTCGCTGCACTCGGCCACCGGCCGCTGCCACTCGGTGTCCTGCGCCACCCAGGCCTCGGCCAGCCGGGAGGGCACCCACTGCGCCAGTTCGTTGGCCAGCAGCTTGCGCGAGCGCTGTTTGGCCTCGGCCAGCGCGGCCGGCAGGTCGGTCTCGGGCGCGAGGTTGATGCGGATGGGCGTGCCGGGTTTCCAGTAGCTGGAGATCTGCAGCACCGCCGGGCCGGACAGGCCGCGGTGGGTGAACAGCAGGTCTTCGTGGAACGCCACCCGCTCCTTCTTGGTCCCGGTCTCGATGACCACCGGCAGCGCCAGACCCGCCAGCCCGGCGTAGGGCGCCCAGCCCGCGCCGTCGAAGGTCAGCGGCACCAGGCCGGGGCGCGGTTCCACGGTCCGCAGGCCGAACTGCTTCGCCACCCGCAAGCCGAAGTCGGTGGCGCCGATGGCGGGAATCGACAGGCCGCCGGTGGCGATGACGACCTTGCGCGCCTGCACCGAGCCCCGGTCGGTGTCCAGCTCGTAGCCGCCGCCGTCGGTCGCGCGCAGGGCCTTCACGCCGCAGGGCTGCCAGCGCGCCACGCCGCCGGCCGTGCATTCGGCCAGCAGCATGTCGATCAGGTCGCCGGCCGAGCGGTCGCAGAACAGCTGGCCCTTGTGCTTCTCGTGGAAGGGGATGCCGTGCTTCTGCACCAGCGCAATGAAGTCGGCCGGCGTATAGCGCGAGAGCGCCGAGCGGCAGAAGTGGGGGTTTTCGCCGACGAAGTGTTTGTGCGGCTGGCGCACGTCGATGTCGCGGTTGGTGAAGTTGGCGCGGCCGCCGCCCGAGATGCGGACCTTCTCCGCCACCTTGTCACTGTGGTCCAGCAGCAGCACCTTCAGGCCGCGCTGCCCGGCCACACCCGCGCAAAACAGGCCGGCCGCGCCTGCGCCGACCACCACGACGTCAAAACCGGTCACCGGGTCAGCCTTTCCAGACAAAGGGGAACTTCACCTGCTTCCAGAATCCGTCGGGCACGTAGTCGCCCAGCACGCCGTATTGCGCGGGCCACTCGCGCTCGCTCTTGACGGCGGTGCCGAACAGGTGGTCGAGAAAGGCGTAGTGCGCCGCGTAGTTGCGGTCCAGCGCCTCCTGGTCCTGGCTGTGGTGCCAGTGATGGAAGTTGGGCGTCACGATCACGTGGCGCAGCGGCCCCAGGCGAACGCTGACGTTGGCGTGGTTGAACACCGCCTGGAAACCCACCACGATGATGTAGGCGTCGATCACTTCCTTGGAGAAGCCCAGGGTGAAGATCGGGGCCAGCACCAGGGTGCGGGTGATCAGGATCTCGATCACGTGCTGGCGTGAGCCGGCCATCCAGTCCATGTGCTTGGCACTGTGGTGCACCGCGTGCAGGCGCCAGAGCATCGGCACCTCGTGGTAGGCGCGGTGGGTCCAGTACTGCACCAGATCGGCCACCAGGATGATCAGTGGCAGCGCCACCCAGAACGGCAGCGCCGCCACCCAGCCGCGGATGCCGTCGTTGGCGGCCCACCCGAAGAGCTTGTGCACCAGCAGGTTGGTGGCCAGCAGCATGAAGCCGATCAGCATGTGGTTGACGATGAAGTGCTGGAAGTCGGTCTGCCACTCGGGGCGGAACACCGGCTGGTCCTTGCGCAGGCCGAAGAGCTTCTCGATGAAGATGAAGATCAACGCCGAGCCCAGCAGGTCGAGGATGAACCAGTCCAGGCCGATGTAGGGCGTGTGGTCGGGGAAGTGCGGGTCCACCTCCACCTGGTGCCCACCCAGCAGGGCACTCAGCAGCACCAGCGCGAACGCGGTGCCAGCCAGCCAGGGCGTGCGCCGGAACACCAGGTTCACCAGGCTGAGCGCGCCCGCGACCACCAGAGACCAGAACAGCAGCTGGCGCATCAGCGCCACGTCGTAGCTTTTGCGCAGCTCGGGCGTGGTGAGGTATTCGGGGAAGTGGAAGGCCAGCACGCCCAGGAAGCACAGGCAGGCCAGGGTCAGGGCGATGACGCCGGTGACCAGGCCACGGCCCGTGTGCAGGCTGCCGTGGCTGTCCACGAAACGGTTGAGCTTGTCGAGCACGGGAAACCTCCGCTGGCGGCCAGGCGCCGCGCCTGTTGTTGAATTGCGCGGAGTGTAGCGAGGCAGGCCCGGGCGGGCCGGTGTTCAGGCGACCCGCAGGGCCTGCGAGGCCGCCGGCTGTGCCACGGCCGCGATGCCGCGCACCACGTCGCCGACCACGATCACCGAGGGGCTGCCCAGGCCTTCGCGCGCCAGTGTGTCGGTGAGCGTGCCCAGGGTGCAGACGGCGTGGCGCTGCTGCGGCAGGCTGGCGTGCTGGACGATGGCCAGCGGCGTGTCGGCCGGCAGGCCGGTGAGCAGGTCGGTCTGGATCTGCGCGGCGCCGGAGACCCCCATGTAGATCACCAGCGTGAGCTTGGCGTCGCGTGCGGTGGCGGCGAGTTGCTGCCAGTCGGTGCCGGCGTCGCCCGGCTTGGCGTGGCCGGTGATGAAGACGACGCCGTGCGCGTGGTCTCGGTGCGTGAGCGGTGCGCCCAGCGAGGTGAGACCGGCCAGGCCGGAGGTGATGCCGTTAATGACCTGCACCGCGATGCCGGCCTCGCGCAGGTGTTCGACTTCTTCACCGCCGCGGCCGAAGATGAAGGGGTCGCCGCCCTTGAGGCGCACCACGACCTCGCCTTCGCGCGCGGCCATGATCATCAGCTTCTCGATGAAGGCTTGCGGCGTGCTCTTGCAGCCGCCGCGCTTGCCCACGTGCACGATGCGTGCGCTCGGGGACGCGTGTTCGAGCACGCCGTCGCCGACCAGGTCGTCCACCAGCAGCACGGTGGCCGCGGCGATGGCCTTGGCGGCCTTGATGGTCAGCAGTTCCGGGTCGCCCGGGCCGGCGCCCACGAGGGTGACGGTGCCGGGGTGGAACTGGCTTTGTGAGGCGATGACGTGGGCGGGCATGTTCATGGTGTGCTGACCGCGGCGAGGCGGTTTGTCTCTGGTGTGGCGGGGCGAGAGACTTCTTGCAGGATATGTGCCACCTGTCGGGCGATGGGCACGGGTACGGGCAGCCGGCCGTCCAGCACGGCGCGGATGTAGGCTGCGGTGGCGTCGGCCGAGATGTCTCTGGGCAGCTCGGGCAGTGAGGCCAGCGAGCCTTCCTGCGCCGGCTGCAGCAGGACGCGTTCGCCGTCGCGGAAGGCGTCCATTTGCGGGGTGCGGCGGGCGTCGGCCACGGGCTCGCCCTCGGTGCCGCGCAGCAGCAGGGCGTGGGCGCCGACGAGGGCGAAGGTGTCGGCCATCGAGACCGCGTATTCCGGGTGGGTGTAGCTGCCCACGATCAGCGCCCGGCCGTCACACGGGTTCATGAGCTTGACCAGGCTGTGCGCCGGGTTGCGCAGGCCGACCGCGCGGCGCACGTCCAGCAGGCGCTTGAGGCCCGGGTGCAGCACCTCGGTGGGCACGAAGGCACATTCGCCTGCCTGCAAGGCGGTCACCGATGTTCGGGCCGCCTGGCCCAGTGCGGCGAACACCGCTTCGCTGGTCACGCGCCGGTCTTCGGTGGCCGTGCCGTGCACCAGCACCGCCGCGCCCTCGCGCGCCAGCAGCAGGGCCAGCAAGGGGGTCAGCACCGGCAGCTTGCGTGCACCGTTGTAGCTCGGCAGCACCACGGTGGTGAGGTCGCGACCGTGGTGACCTTGGGGCAGGCGCTGCAGGCGGGCGTGCGTGGCGTCGAGGAAGCCGGCCATCTCGTCGGGCGTCTCGCCCTTGATGCGCATGGCCAGGCAGAAGCCGCCCACCTCCAGGTCGGTCACCGTGCCGTCCAGCACCTGGCCGAACAGGTCGGTGGCCTGCTCGCGCGTGAGCGAACGGGCGCCGTCCTTGCCGCGTCCGATCTCCTTGATGTAGTGGCTGATGCTCATGGGCCGCCATTGTCCGCGAGGTCAGATGACTGCGGGTTATATGGTTACCAGGGATGCGGGCACGGCCTTCACCAGCCGCCGCAGTTCCGGGATGCAGGAGCCGCAGTTGGTGCCGCACTTGAGCTGGCCCTGCAGTTGCGCCAGGCGCTGGTCGTCGGGGCCGCCGCAGCGCGGCAGCGCGCCCCGGATCGCTTCTTCGCTGACGTTGAAGCAGGTACAGACCTGGGGGCTTTTGGCGACCACGGCCACCGGCGCGGCGGCGCCGGGCATGAGCAGCAGGCGGCCGTAGCGGCCGGCGGGCAGTTCGTCCTGGAGCAGGGTCTTGATCCAGGACTCTGCGCTGGTGTCGCCGGCCAGCAGGAAGGCCTCGAGCGTGATGTCGTCACCGGTCCGCTGCAGGCGGGCACTGCGGCGCTGCTGGCGGCGCTTGTCGGCATAGCGCAGCGTGTCGGTGGTGTTAAGACCCAGCAGCGCCTCGATGCGTTCGACCAGGGCCGGTTCCGGTGCGTCGTGGGCGGCGGCCCGGAACAGCACGCCACTGCGTTCACGGCCGAATGGCACGCAGGAGGCGAAGTCGAACGAGGGCATGAGCGAGCGCAGTTCGGCCAGCGCCGTGAGCGCCGAGGCCTCGGGCAACCAGGCCACGCCCAGCAGGGTCCAGGGCAGTTCGGCCTTGAGAATCTTCACGGCCGCGTGCTTGAGCTCGGGCTGTTTGGACGTGGGGCAGTAGGCCGAGGTGGTGAGGGCATTGACGCCGGCCAGCGGCTCGCCCTGGCTGCTGCGGCCGCACAGGTACTCCGGTCCCCAGTGCATGGCGATGAAGGCCTGCGTGGTGTGGACCGTGCGCGAGCCCTGCACCGGCAGCACGATGGACCCGCGCTTGCTGGTGACGTGCACCAGTTCGCCGTCTTTCAGGCCGCGGCGCTCCATGTCCTGGGGGTTCAGCTGCACCGCCGGCTCGGCCACGTGTCCGAACAGGCGGCCGATGGTGCCGGTGCGCGTCATGCCGTGCCAGTGGTCGCGCAGGCGGCCGGTGGTCAGCGAGAACGGGAAGCGCGATTCGCGCGGCTCGGCGGTGGGCCTGTAGGGCAGGGCGGCGAATTTCGCTTTTCCGTCGGCGGTGGGGAAGGCGCCGTCGGCGTAGAGGCGCTCGCGTCCGGTCTTGTCGCCTTCACGCAGCGGCCAGAACTGCGGGCCCTCGCTTTCGAGCATGGCGTAGGACAGCCCGGTGATGTCGAGGTCGCGGCCGCGGGTGGATTCGCGGTGTTCGAGCCAGACGGCCTCGGGGGTCTCGTAGGGAAACAGCGAAGCCTGGCCGGGACGCAGCTGCGCTTCCAGCCGGTGTGCCACATCCACGGCGATGCGCCAGTCGTGCCGCGCCTCGCCGGCCGGTGGCACCGCGGCGCGCACGCGGCTGATGCGGCGTTCGCTGTTGGTCACCGTGCCTTCCTTTTCGCCCCAGGTGGTGGCGGGCAGCAGCAGGTCGGCGAAATCGCAGGTGGCGGCGGTGGCGAAGGCTTCCTGCACCACCACGAACTCGGCGCGCTGCAGCGCGCGGCGCACCGTCGCCTGGTCGGGCATGGACTGCGCCGGGTTGGTGCAGGTGATCCACAGCGCCTTGATCTCGCCGTCGGCCGCGGCCTGGAACATCTCGACCGCGGTCTTGCCGGGTGTCGCGGGGACATCGGCCACGCCCCAGAGCGCGGCGACTTCGGCACGGTGCTGCGGGTTGGCCAGGTCGCGGTGGGCGGACAGCAGGTTGGCCAGGCCGCCGACCTCGCGCCCGCCCATGGCGTTGGGCTGGCCGGTCAGGCTGAAGGGGCCGGCGCCGGGCTTGCCGATCTGGCCGGAGGCCAGGTGCAGGTTGATCAGGGTGGCGTTCTTGGCGGTGCCGCTGCTGCTCTGGTTCAGGCCCTGGCAGTACAGGCTCAGGGTGGCGGGCGAGGTGGCGAACCACTGTGCGGCCTTGAACAGGTCGTCCTTGGCGATGCCGCAGGTCTGCGCCACCACGTCGGGCGTGCAGTCGCGCACCAGCGCCTTGAGCTCATCGAAGCCGTTCGTGTGCGCGGCGATGTAGGCGGCGTCCGTCCAGCCTTCCCACAGCATGACGTGCAGCAGGCCGTGGAACAGCATCACGTCGGTGCCCGGCAGCAGGGGCAGGTAGAGGTCGGCCAGCTCGGCGGTGTCGGTGCGGCGCGGGTCCGCCACGATCACCTTCATGCCCGGGTTGTTCTGCTTCGCGGCCTCGATGCGGCGGAACAGGATGGGATGCGCGTAGGCCGCGTTGCTGCCGACGATGAACAGGCACTGGGCGTGGTTCACGTCGTCGTAGCAGGCGGGCGGCGCGTCGGCGCCCAGCGTGGCCTTGTAGCCTGCCACGGCGCTGCTCATGCACAGGCGCGAATTGGTGTCGACGTTGTTGGTGCCGATCAGGCCCTTGGCCAGCTTGTTGAAGACGTAGTAGTCCTCGGTCAGCAACTGGCCGCTGATGTAGAAGCCCACCGCGTCGGGGCCGTGCTCGCGCACGATGCGGCCGAAGGTGTTGCTCACCTGGTCCAGGGCCGCGTCCCAGCCGATGGCCACTGGTGCCTGGCCGCGCTGCAGCCGCTGCATGGGCTGCAGCAGCCGGGTCTGGCGGGTGATGGCGGGCGTGGCCGTCAGGTGCAGCGTGCTGCCCTTGGTGCAGAGCTTGCCGAAGTTGGCGGGATGGTCCGGGTCGCCGCGCACACCGGTGATCTGCGGCCCATCGGATTCGATGATGACGCCGCAGCCCACACCACAGTACGGGCAGGTGGAGCGGGTTTCGGTCATGGGCTCAGGCCTTGACGGTTCTGCGGGCGGGGCCGGCGATCGGGCGCTCCAGATCGGTCGCGTGCGATGCGAGCTGCGTGGCGTCCAGGAACACCTGGCCGTTCTCCACCTTCACGCTGAACTTGGGCGTGCAGCCCTCGTCGGGCGCGGAAGCCTGGCCGTCGCACAGGCCGATGGTCCAGTTGTGCAGCGGGCAGGCCACATGGGTGCCGAAGACGATGCCCTGGCTCAGCGGGCCGCCCTTGTGCGGGCAGCGGTCCAGCAGGGCGAACACCTCGTCCTTGTCGTTGCGGAAGATCGCGACGTCCAGGCCCTGATCGCGCGTCACGCGGCGCGAGCCGAGCACGGGGATGTCGTCAACCTGGCAGATGGGGGTCCATTGGCTCATGTTCATGGGGCTTTCGCGGTTTTCAGGATTTCACGTTGGCGTAGAGGTCGGTCACCCGGTCCATCACGCTGAGCAGGTTTTCGCTGGTCACGAACACGTCGGACAGCGGTTTGGCGGTGGCGGCGGCGCCCGACTGCACGCGCTGCAGGGCCTGGTCGAAGAACAGCCACTGGCCGTCGGCCAGCGCCAGTTCCTCGCGGATGCGGGCGGTGGCTTCGGGGGCCTGGCGCAGCACGTCCATGGCCGTCAGGAACTCGCTGCGCGCCTTGCCGATCTCGGCCACCGCGGTCGCGGTGTCCACCGGCAGCGTGGCCGCGTAATAGAACTTCGCCATGCGCTGGGACAGCATGCGCTGGCGGCCCGCGATGTTGACCAGCTTGCCCACCGGACGGCCCATGGCGGCTTCGTACTGCAGCGTGCCCTGGTGGGCCAGCCCGAGCACGCGCGCATCGGCCCGCAGCACGGCCGTGGCGCCGGCCTTGCTGGGTGCAGCGCCGACCAGTGCGGTCTTGTAGTCGCTCCAGGCGGCTTCGAGGGCGCTGTAGGTCTCGCGGATCTCGGGCGACGGCGCAAAGGCCTTGAGCTCCACCAGCTGGCGGTCGAACAGCGCCATCGATTTGTCCAGCACGGTGCCGGCGATGCGGCCTTCGGCCTGGTGGACCATGGCCAGCCAGGCCTTGCCCATGCGCTGCGAGAGCATGCGCTGGCGCCCGGCCTTGTTGATCGCGTCGGCGAGGTCGCTGACCTGGGCGTTCAGTCCCAAGGGGGCAGCGGCGGCGAGCAGAAGGAGGTGGCGGCGTTGCATGGCGGGACCTCAGGCCTTGACGACAGCCACGGGTTCGAACTGGCGCGTGTCCACGGCCGCTTCCTGGAAGTCGAACCACGGATCGGGCTCGCCGTCGAGCGCGAACTGCAGCTGTTCCCACAGCGCCTTGCGGCCGGCCGCGTCGTCCAGGATGCGCTTCTTGATGTAGTCCAGGCCCACGCGGTTGACGTAGTGCACCGTGCGCTCCAGGTACCAGCCTTCCTGGCGGTACAGCTCGCAGAAGGCGCCGGTGTATTCCATGACCTCTTCGGCCGTCTTCACCTTGACGAGGAAGTGCGCGACCTCGGTCTTGATGCCGCCGTTGCCGGCGATGTACATCTCCCAGCCCGAGTCGACGCCGATCACGCCCACGTCCTTGATGCCGGCCTCGGCGCAGTTGCGCGGGCAGCCCGAGACGGCGAACTTGACCTTGTGCGGCGCGTACATGCGCCACATCGCGCGCTCCAGGTCCTTGCCCATCTGGGTCGAGTCCTGCGTGCCCATGCGGCACCACTCGCTGCCCACGCAGGTTTTCACCGTGCGCAGGGCCTTGGCGTAGGCGTGGCCCGAGGGCATGCCGATGTCCTTCCAGACGTTGACCAGGTCTTCCTTCTTCACGCCCAGCAGGTCGATGCGCTGGCCGCCGGTGACCTTGACGGTGGGAATCTTGTATTTGTCCACCGCGTCGGCGATGCGGCGCAGCTCGTCGGCCGTGGTCTCGCCGCCCCACATGCGCGGGATCACCGAGTAGGTGCCGTCCTTCTGGATGTTGGCATGCGAGCGCTCGTTGATGAAGCGGCTCTGCGGGTCGTCCTTGGCCTGCTTGGGCCAGGTGCTGATGAGGTAGTAGTTGATCGCCGGGCGGCAGGTGGCGCAGCCGTTGGGCGTCTTCCAGCCCAGGGCGCTGAAGGTGTCGGTGATGGTCAGCAGCTTGTCGTTGCGGATCGCGTCGCGCACGTCCTGGTGGCTGTGCTCGGTGCAGCCGCAGATGGCCTTCTTCTTCGGCGTCGCCGAGTAGTCGCCGCCGGCGGTGAACATCAGGATCTGCTCGACCAGCCCGGTGCAGGAGCCGCAGCTCGCGCTGGCCTTGGTGTGCTTCTTCACCTCGTCCAGCGTGAACAGGCCTTTCTCCTTGATCGCCTTGCAGATGGTGCCCTTGGTCACGCCGTTGCAGCCGCAGACTTCGTCGCTGTCCTTCATGGCGGCGGCCTTGTTGTGGCCCTGGTGGCCCACGTCGCCGATGTTGGACTCGCCGAACATCAGCTTGTCGCGGATGTCGCCGACGGTGCGGCCTTCCCGCAGCAGCTTGAAGTACCAGCTGCCGTCCACCGTGTCGCCGTATAGGCAGGCGCCGACCAGCTTGTCGTCCTTGATCACCAGCTTCTTGTAGACACCGCCGAAGGGGTCGCTCATCACGATCTCTTCCGTGCCTTCTCCGCCCATGAACTCGCCGGCGGAAAACAGGTCGATGCCGGTGACCTTGAGCTTGGTGGAGGTGAGCGAGCCGGTGTAGCGGCCGATGCCGAACTCGGCCAGGTGCGTGGCCAGCACCTTGCCCTGCTCGAACAGCGGGGCCACCAGACCGTAGGCGATGCCGCGGTGCGCCGCGCATTCGCCCACCGCGTAGATGCGCGGGTCGGTCACGGTCTGCATGGTGTCGCTGACGACGATGCCGCGGTTCACGTGCAGGCGCATCGACTCGGCCAGCGCGGTGTTGGGGCGGATGCCGACGGCCATCACCACCAGGTCGGCCGCCACCTCGCTGCCGTCCTTGAAGCGGATGGCCTTCACGCGCCCGTCGTCGCCGCCGACCAGCTCCTGCGTCTGCGCGCCGATTAGGAACTGCATGCCGCGCTCTTCCAGCGACTTCTGCAGCAGCTTGCCCGCCACGTCGTCGAGCTGGCGCTCCATCAGCCAGGGCGCCACGTGCACCACGCTCACCGTCATGCCGCGCTTCATCAGGCCGTTGGCCGCTTCCAGGCCCAGCAGGCCGCCGCCGATGACCACGGCGTGCTTGTAGGTCGCGGCCGCGTCGATCATGGCCTGCGTGTCGGCGATGTCGCGGTAGGCCAGCACACCCTGCAGGTCCTTGCCGGGGATGGGCAGGATGAAGGGATTCGAGCCGGTCGCCATGATCAGGCGGTCGTATTCGGCCGAGACCTGCTCGCCGTTGGGGCCGACCGAATGCACGATGCGCTTGACGCGGTCCACTTCGGTCACCTTGTGGCTGGCGTGCAGCGTGATGCCGTTGTCCGTGTACCAGGACCAGTCGTTGAGGATGATCTCGTCGATGGTCTGCTCGCCCGCCAGCACGGGCGAGAGCAGGATGCGGTTGTAGTTCGGGTGCGGCTCGGCTCCGAAGACGGTGATGTCGTAGAAGTCCGGCGCGATCTTCAGCAGCTCTTCGAGCGTGCGCACGCCGGCCATGCCGTTGCCCACCATCACGAGTTTCATCTTTTTCATTGCGGCGACTCCTGTCTGAAGATCACGGGGATTGCTGGGGAAAGGGGTCTGGCTCCGGCGCACGCACGAGGGCGGTCACGCGGCGGCACGCAAGCCGGAACACAGGGATAGGGAAGGTTCGAAGCCCGGCCGGTCTGCCGGGGTGGCGCGGGCACGGGGCCAGCACCGGTTCGGTCACTGCGCACGTCGTTGTGGGCAGGCCCCGACGCTGCGGTCGGGGTGGGACGCGTCGTCACGTCTGGCCTGTTCAATGCAAGAGGTGTGCCATATGATCGGCGCCCCATTCGCGGGCCTTCGCCGCACCGCAGGCCCTGCGGCGGTTGCGGGGGCCGCGGGCAGGGGCCTCATCCACAACAAGTGCTTGATTCATATGACTTCCGTGCTGCTGCTTCGACCGGGTTCCCGGGCCCTTCTGCCGCTGCAGGAGGACCTGTCGGCCGCGGGCTGCCGGGTCCTGGCCACCATCGACGATTGCAGCAAACTGGTGCAGGCCGCCGTGCAGCACGCACCAGATCTGGTGGTTGGCGAGGTGCTGCGCCCCGATGAGGCCCTGTTCAAGGCCACACAGACGCTGGCCGAGGTGCTGCCCCGGCCGGTGCTGCTGTTCACGGACGACGCCGACGCGACCCACATCGAGCGCGCCACCGGCGCGGGTGTGCACGCCTGGGTGGTCAGCGGTTACGAGGCCGGGCGGCTGCGCCCGCTGCTGAAGCTGGCGCAGGCGCGCTTCGAGCGCGAGCAGGCCCTGCTCGAACAGCTGCGCGACGTCTCGCAGCGCTTCGAGGAACGCAAGCTGGTCGAGCGCGCCAAGGGCATCCTCATGCGCGCCCGCGCGCTGAGCGACGACGACGCCTTCCAGATCCTGCGCACCGCGTCCATGCACACCAACCAGCGCCTGGGCCAGGTGTCCGAGCAGATCATCCAGTCGGCCCACGTCGCCGAAGCCCTCAACCGCGCGGGCCAGCTGCGCATGCTCTCGCAGCGCCTGGTCAAGCTCTACCTGCTGCGCCTGGCCGACGTGCCGTCGCGCCAGCAGCAGGCGCTGCTGGACGAGTCGGTGCAGCGGGTGGACGCCAACCTCGCCTGGCTGGGCAAGGGCCTGTCGCAGCCCAGCTTCGGTGACCTGCTGGACCCGCTGGGTGCCACCTGGCGGGCGCTCAAGGCCTCGCTCAAGGGCAAGCCCGTGGTCGCACAGGTGCTCCCGGTGGACGAACTCGCTGAGCGCCTGCTGCAGGACGCCGAGCGCCTGACCGCCAGCCTGCAGCGCGCGGGCGCTGTGGCCTCCCTGCAAGTGCTCAATGCCGCGGGCCGCCAGCGCATGCTCTCGCAGCGCTTCGCCAAGATGGCGCTGATGGACCTGCTGGGCGTCGAGGGCGGTGCCGCCGGCCGCAGCGCCGCCATGACCGCCGTGCAGCAGGACTTCGAGCGGGCATTGGCCTACCTCAATGGCCTGCCGCTGACCACACCCGACATCCGCAGCGCGCTCGACGAGGCCGCCACCGGCTGGCAGCAGATGCTGGCCGCCACGCCGCAGGGTCGTCGCCCGGCCGGCCGCGACCGGCTGGCGCGGCTGGAGACGGTGGCCCATGCGAGCGAGGGTCTGCTGGCCCATTTCGAGAGCCTTTCCACCCACTACGAACGCAGCATGCAGATGCTCATGGGTTGAGCCGATGCCGCTGATGCACCAACTTCGGGCGCTGTTCTTGCTAGAGGTGGTGCATGGCTTTTGACATCGACATCGGCTACGCCAGCCAGGCGGGGCGCAAGGAACCCAACGAAGATTTCTGCGCCGCCATGCTGCCCTCGCCCGAACACGCGGCGATGGGCTCCATCGTCGCCATCGCCGACGGCGTGAGCGCGGGCGGGCTGGGCCGGGAGGCGGCGCAGACCACGGTCACCAGCCTGGTGCGCGACTACTACGGCACGCCCGAGACCTGGGACACCACGGTGGCGCTGGACCGCATCATCGGCGCGCAGAACACCTGGCTGGCGGGTGTCAACCGGCGCCGCCACCCGGCCATGGGCCTGACCACGCTGACGGCGATGGTGCTGCGCGGCCACAGTTACACGCTCGCCCATGTGGGCGACACGCGCGCCTGCCTGTTGCGCGGCGGCCAGCTCATCCAGCTCACGCACGACCACGTGGCCGACCACCCCGACCTGAGCCACCAGCTGCTGCGCTGCATCGGTGTGGAAGACCGCGTGGTGGTGGATTACACGCAGGGGGATCTGCTGGTGGGCGACCTGTTCGTGCTCATGAGCGACGGGGTGCACAACGTGCTGCCCGAGCCACGCCTGAGGGCCCTGGTGGACGAACAAGCCGACGCGCCCGACGCCCAGACCCTGTGCGAGGCCCTGGTGGCCGCTGCCCTGCAGCGTGGCAGCCAGGACAACGTCACCGCGCTGGCCGTGCGCGTGCGCGGGCTCGACAGCGCCACGCTGCAGGACCAGAACCGCCTGGCCGCCCAACGGCCTGTCCCGCCGAAGTTCAAGCTGGGCGACCAGATCGACGGCCTGCACATCACGGCCGTGGTGGCCGACACCGGCATCAACCTCGTGTACCAGGCGCGCGACCCGGCCACGCAGAAGCTCTACGCGCTCAAGACCCTGCACCCGCAGCGCGCGCACGACGCCGAGGAGCGCGCCATGCTGGCGCACGAGGCCTGGCTGGCGCGCCGCATGGCCACCAGCCGCGCGGCCGAACACCTGGTGGCCGTGCACGACGCGCCGCCTGGCCTGCCGCCCGGGCAGGGCGCCAGCGCCTTCTACCTGCTCTACGACTGGCACGCCGGCGAGTCGCTGCAGCACATGCTCGACCGCCAGCACCGCCCCGGCGTGGCGCAGTCCATTGCCATGGCCACGCAGGCCGCCAAGGCCCTGGGCCATCTGCACCGCCAGGGCGTGATCCACCGCGACGTGAAACCCGCCAACCTGCACCAGGGCGAAGACGGCGTGCTGCGCCTGCTGGACCTGGGCGTGGCGCTCAGCGGCCGCGAACCTGCGTCGGCTCGCGCGCTGCACGCCGGCACCCCCAGCTTCATCAACCCCGAGCAGTGGGGCTTCCGCCTGCGCGGCGGCGGCGTGGACACCGACGCCGAGCCGCAAGCCGCCGACGCGCGCAGCGACCTGTTCGCGCTCGGCGTCACGCTCTACCAGTTGCTCACCGGCAAGCTGCCCTACGGCGAGGTGCTGCCCTACCAGGCCGGCCGCTACTACCGCGACCCGGTGGCGCCCAGCCGCCACCACCCCGAGGTGCCGATCTGGCTCGACCACATCGTGCTCAAGGCCGTCAGCCGCGACCAGAAGCTGCGTTTCGAAACCGCCGAAGAACTGCTGCTCGCGCTGGAGCGCGGCGCCTCGCGCCCGCTCACCGCGCCGCCCGCCACCCCGCTGATCCGGCGCGACCCGACCATGTTGTGGAAACTGCTGCTGGGGTTCAGCGTGCTGATGAACCTGCTGCTGGTGTACTGGCTGGCGTTTTTGCCGCGCTGACCCCGCCGGGGTGCCCGGGCTTACCAGACGGCGAACGCGCGACCCACCAACGCTCAAGTGCGATGGCCGCGGCGGCGGGGGACGGCATGCGGCCCATCTCTTCGGCCAGGCGCTGCGCGGCGTCGGCCTGGACCGCGCTTGTCAGCAGGTGCCCCACGGCCTCCCGAAGGCGGGGTCTGGTCTGCTCCGCAGGGGCGAGCACGAGTGCCGCGCCGGCCTGTGCCAGCGCGCGGGCGTTGCGGAAGTGGTCGGCGCCCTGGGGCAGGACCAGCTGCGGCAGGCCGTGCGCCACCGCCGCCAGGACGGTGCCCGCACCGCCGTGGGACACCACCAGGTCGCAGGTCGGGAGCAGGGACGCCTGATCGACGAAGGTCTTTGCCTGCACGCGGGGATGCACAGGCATGTCCCCCGGGCTTCGGTCCAGACCGACGGAGACCACCACCTCCGCCCCGAGCTCGGCCGCAACGTTCGCCGCCACGAGAAGCGCCGGGTGGTGGTTGAAGACGGTGCCGAACGTCAGGTAGACGCGGGCGCGTCGGGCGGCCCGGCGCTGAGGCCGGGTGCCGGGCGCGCAGGGATTGAGCCGCAGGTGGGGAACCGCCAGGGAGACCGGCATCGGCGCCAGCGCCGGTGGTGCGACGCCAATGGCCAGGTCCCGGTAGAGTCCGCCGTGCGCCGGCACCACCAGCTCCGCTCGTTGCCACCAGGAGCCGAACCAGCGCATGGCGTCTTCGAGATAGGCCGCAGGCACCGGCAGACCGTACTCGTGTGTCACGCAGGGCAGGCCGCGCTGTGCGCACACCAGGGGGGCGGCCAGAGCCGCCGGTTCGTGCACCACCAGGTCGGGCCGCCAGTGATCGACCGCAGCGCAGAGCCCTTCGACCATGGCGGGCGCCAGCGTCGCGCCGAACAGGCGCGGGAACACCTGGGCCGAGAGCGCCTCTCCAGTGACCTGCAGGGCCGTCGCGTGCCGCTGCCGGAAGGCGAGCCGGCCCGGACCGAAGGCGGGACCGGCCGGGTACAGCGCCATGCCCTGGTCGGCCAGCCATCCGAGCGCATCCGGCGCGGTGGCCCAGGCCACCGCATGACCCTGCGCACGCAGCGCCACCGCCAGGGGCCGCATCGGCTGGAGGTGCCCGAGGCCGCCGGTGGAGCAGAACAGGACCCGCATGGTGGTGGGCGGTGCGGGCGTCGGGCGGCGAGGGGTCAGTCGGCGGTGAGCCGGTATTCGTCGATCAGCGCCGCCCAGTCGGCCAGCTCGTGCCGGATCGTGGCCGACAGCTCCTGGGGGGAGGCCGCTTCCGCGGCCAGCAGCCGCCGTCCCAGTTCGGCCTGGACGTCCGGCCGCGCGGCCACCGCCTGGACCGCTTGCGCCAGCCGGGCCTGGCGTGCGCCGTCGACCCGCACCGGCACGTACAACGCCTGCCACGTGGGCACGGCCACGCCGGGAAATCCGGCCTCGCCCAGGGTGGGCACATCGGGCCATGCCGCACTGCGTTCGCTGCCGAGCACCGCCAGCAGGCGCAAGGCGCCGGACCGGACCTGGGGCTGCAGCGCGGACAGGGGACCGAACATCAGCTGCACCCGGCCGGCCAGCAGGTCGGGCATGGCCTGCTGCGCGCCCTTGTACGGCACCCGCGTCAGGGTGGCCCTCGCGGCCTTCATGAACTGCGCGGCCGCCATGACCTCGCTCGGGGTGCTGGTGGCCACGTTGAGGGCGCCCGGCTGCTGTCGCGCCAGCGTGGCCAGTTCGGCCACCGACGTGGCTGGCACGCCGGGATGCACCGCCAGCCCGAACGGCACGCGACCGATCTTGCCCAGCGGTGCCAGCTCGCGCGTCCAGTCGAAGCCCGGGTCTCTGGCCAGCAGCGGCGTGGCGATCATGGAGCCGGGCGCATACAGCACCACCTGACCGTCGCCGCCGGTCGCGGCGACTTCGCGCGCGGCGATCAGGCCGTTGGCCCCGGGCTTGTTCTCGACCACCACCGGTTGCCCGAGGGCCTCGCTGAGGTGTTGCGCCGCCAGGCGGGCGATGAAGTCGCTGGGACCGCCGGCTGGCAGGGGCACGACCATGCGGACGGACCGGGCCGCAGACAGATCGGCGGCTGGGGCCTGGGCGTGCGAGGGGCCGAGCGGCGCGAGCGCGGCGGCAATGACCAGGAGGGTGCGCAGTGCGGACATGGTGCTTCCTTCAGTACAGGAGGTTGGTGGCCGGCGGCATCCAGCGCAGCCAGCCGATGGACAGGGCAATGGCGCCACACATGAGGGCGTTGCAGGCGTTGACCGCGATGGCACGGTTCATCCGGCGGCCGTTCTGCTCATGCAGCCACAAGGCCATGGTCAGGTTGGCGCCCAGGAAGACCAGCCAGGTGAACAGCGAATGCTGCTCGGTGTGGCCGCTCGCGTGCAGCGCGAGCAGGGTGGGCAGGTAGGCCACGATGCGCAGGCTGTTGAAGACGGCGAACGCGGCCGCCAGCAGCTCCAGTCGGCGCTGCGGCGAGGGACGTCGGTTCGGGGCAAGGGTGGTCATGGCGTCCTCCGGCGTTTCGATGGATGAACTCTAGGAAACCCGCCCGGTCCGGGAAAGCCCTTCCCGGATGACACCGCCTTTAACCTACGGTAAAAATGCCTTCCACATGGACAAGCTGCGCGCCCTGCATTACTTCGTGGTGGCTGCCGAGGAAGGCAGCTTCTCTGCGACGGCGCGCCGCTTCGACGTGAGCGTGCCGGCGGTGACCAAGCTGATCGGCGCGCTGGAGCGCGAACTCGGGGCCCGGCTGATCGACCGCAGCACCCACGGCCTGCGGCTCACCGCCCGCGGCGAGGCCTACCGGGACATGTGCGCGCCGCTGCTCGGGCAATTGGCCCGGGCCGACCGCGTGGTGTCGGACCGTGCAGGGGTCGAGGAACGCACCCTGGTGGTCGGTGTGCCGCCCCTGCTGTCGAGAGCCGTGCTGGTGCCGGCGCTGCCGGCCTTCCGCGAGCGCTTCGCCCATGTCCAGATCGAACTCAAACCCGTCAACCACCTCACGGTGACGGACGCCGAGGCCCGCGGCATGGACGTGCTGGTGGCGCTGGGCTGGCCGGGCGCGCTGGACTTCATCCAGGTGCCACTGGCCCGGAGCCGCCTGATCGTGTGTGCCAGTCCCGCCTACTGGCGCCAGCATCCCCCGCCCCGCCAACCCGCCGGGCTGAACTCGCACGCCTGCGTGCTGGTCCGTTCGCCCGAGGGCACCGTGCTCGATCTGTGGCGCCACCACCGGGGCGACACGGTCGAGGAAGTGACCGTGCGCGGGTGGTTGACCTGCGGCAGCCGGGACGATGCGCTGCAGGCGGTGCTGCTCGGCCACGGGGTGGGCCGCTTCGCCGATCTCTCCGTGTGGCACCACGTCCGGGACGGGCAGCTGGAACCTGTGCTGACGGACTGGGACAGCGGGGACTCACCACCCTTTCACGCCCTCGTGCGGCCCGACGGGCGGAGAGACCCTGACGTGCAGGGCTTCGTCTCCTTTCTGGCACGGCTGCTCCAGGGGATCGAGGCCGAATGCATGGCGGCCATCGGCCCGCGCACCCCCAATGCACGCCCGGACTGGTACGGCAAGGGGGTCGGCCGGGCTTCGACGCGCGGCAGCTGAGACGGTCGGGGACGCCGCATCCCTCTCCAGCCACCCGCGCGCTTTTTTTTGCTTCGCACAAAGTCCGGACAGGTGCAGGCGCACCCCTCCGCTGCGCCGATCAGGCGCTGCGCGCCCGCCCGCCTTTTTCCGCCCAGGTCCGCGTCCAGCGCACCTGCATCTTGCGCATCACGCCCAGCATCAGCAGCGAGAACACGGCCAGCACGACGAAGCCGGTGAGGAAGCTGTCGGTGTTCTGCTTGGACTGGCCCATCAGCATGGGCACCAGACCGCCGCCGAGGGCGCCGATCTCGCCGATCATGGAGCCGGCCACGGCAGTGGAGGTGGGCCAGCGCAGCGGCACCAGCTGGAACAGTGCGCCGTTGCCCGCGCCCAGCGCGGCGAAGCAGACGATGAGCAGCAGTGTGGTGAGCACGATGGACTGCGAGGACAGGCCCACGCCCACCAGCGCCGCCGCGACGACCACCAGCACCACGGTCAGGGTGTTGACGCCGCCCCAGTGGTCGGAGATCCAGCCGCCGAACACGCGCACCGCGGCACCCATGAAGGCGGCGAGCATGGTGAGCTGGCCGGCCTGCACCTTGCTCACGCCGAACTGGTCGTAGTAGTAGGTGGGCAGGAAGGTGGTGATGCCGATGAAGCCGCCGAAGGTGACGACGTAGATCAGGCTGAACACCCAGCCGTCCTTTTCCATCAGGCAGGCCAGGTGGTCTTTGAGGTTGGCGTGTTCGTCGCGGTCGGGCGGTTCCTTGGCCATGAAGGCCACCACCAGCATGGGCACCAGCGAGGCCAGGGCGGCGAAGCCATAGACGGTCTGCCAGCCGAACTTCTGTGCCAGCGGCGGTGCGAGCAACGCGGCCACGGCGGTGCCCACGTTGCCTGCGCCCACCAGGCCCATGGCCAGGCCCTTGTACTTGGGCGGGTACCAGCCCGAGCCCAGCGACATGGCCACGCCGAAGCTGGCGCCGGCCACGCCCAGCAGCAGGGCCAGCTTGAGCAGGTCGTCGTAGCTGTGCACGAAGAAGTAGCCGAAGGCCATGGTCAGCGTGATCAGGCTCAGCTCGACCAGCGTCGCGGTCTTGCGGCCCACGTACTGCGCCAGCAGACCGAGCGGGAACCGCATGATGGCGCCGGCCACGATGGGGATGGACAGCAGCAGGCCCTTCTGCGCGGGGGTGAGATTGAACTCCTCGCTGATGAAGGGGGCCATGGCGCCGTTCATCACCCAGATGACGAAGGAGAACATCAGGTAGAAGAAGGCGGCGAACAGCGTGGGCGTGTGGCCACTTTGGAGGAACGAGCGGAATCCGGCCATGGTGGTGGTCTGGTGGGGCAGTCGGGGGGGAAGGAATCACCACGTCAGCAAGTCGCCGGCGCTGGCGGATGCGGACGCAATGGTGCCGGGCAGCCGCTGACGCGGCAGGCACAGAGGGGGAAGGCCTTCGTCAGCCTTCGCGTGAGCTCTTGCAAGGTCTGTGCCCGCCGCAGCGCCGACCCGATGCACCAGACTGGTGAGATGGGCCCGGACAAACGGGGCGTGCGCCGCGGCATGCCCCTTCTTGGTCACTGGCTGGTCTGCGACCGTGCGCTAGGCCATCTGCATGTCGAAGGCGTTCAGGGTCATGGCCACCAGGCTGTAGTAGCCCACGATGCCCACCAGTTCGACCATTCCCTGCGTGCCCAGCCCGCGGATGCCTTCGTCGTAAAGCCGGTCTCCGATGCGGTTGTTTTCGAGCAGTTCTTTCGCCAGGGCGTGGATCAGCGTGAGCCGCACGCTGGCCAGGCTCACCGGGCGCCGTTCCCGGATGTCCGCGATGTGCCCGGCCGACAGTCCCGCCTGCTCGGCGATGGGCTCGTGGATCTGCTGTTCGCCGACGCAGCGGAAGTGGGCCGCCACGACCAGGATCAGCAGCTCCGACTCCACCCGCTCGAACACGGTCTGGTAGCGGCAGAAGGCGCCGAGTTTCTCGGCATGCGAGGCCAGCTCGGGGCTGTGCATCCAGGCCAGGAAGGGGCCACTGAGGTTGCCCCGGGTGGCCATGATGGACCGGTACACCGCCTGTTGCGGTGGGTCCAGCCGGTCCACGTCCGGCAGGGGAAGGCGTGATTTCATGCTTCAGGTGGTGGTGGCGGTGAAGTTGAAAGACTTGACGATGGGCCGCCACTTGTCGAGGTCGGCCTTGAGCCGGGTGGCGAGGTCGCCGGGGATTGTCCACCGAAGCTCCAGGCCCCGTTCCTCCATGGCCTTGACCAGCGCCGGGTTGGCCAGGGCCGACTTGAGCGCGGCATTCAGCGCCTCCACCCGCGCAGGCGGTGTGCCGACCGGGAGGAAGAAGCCGAACCAGTCGTCGATCACCACCTCGCGGAAGCCCTGTTCCAGGAAGGTGGCCACCGAGGGAGCGAAGCGGCTGCGCTTCTCGCCGGTGGTGGCCAGCAGGCGGCACTTGCCTCCGGCCACGAACGGGATGAAGTCGCCCAGGGGCGCACACACGGCGGCGATCTGGCCGCCGACCATGTCCAGGATCGCGGGCGTGGTGCCACGGAAGGGCACGTGGGTGAGTTCGGCGCCGGCCGAGCGGGCCGCGATGCTGCCCGCGAAGTGGGGTGTGGAGCCCGCAGCGGGGGAACCGAAGTTGGCCGCGCCGGGGTTCTGTTTGCACCACCTGAAGAAGTCCGCCATGGTGGCCACGCTGGCGGGCACCATGGGCCCGACTGCGAACGCCAGGTCGAACACACCGCCCATGGACACCGGAGCGAAGTCCGCCACCGGGTCGTAGGGGAGCTTGGGGTAGGTGTGCGGGAAGATGCCCATCATGGGCATGGGGGTCATCAGGATGGTGTTGCCGTCCGCCGCGGCCGCCTTCACCGTGGACACCGCGATCTGGCTGGAGGCGCCCACCTTGTTCTCGACCAGCACGGTGCGTGCATAGCCCGGAGCGATGGCTTCGGCCACGCGGCGCGCGAACAGGTCGACCAGGGTGCCGGGCGGCGGTCCGACGACGATGCGCGCGAGCTCGGACGGCGCTGTGGCGCCTTGCGCGCGTGCCCACGGCAGGCCGCTGGCGGAGGCGAGGGTGGCCGCCGCCAGCTGCAGACAGCGTCGGCGGGAAAAGGTGTGGGGTTGTGACATGGTGGTCTCCGTCGGTGTTATGGGGAAGCAGGGGAATCCGGCGATTGCACGAGAAAGGCGCCCACGGTTTCCGTGAACGCCAGGGCTTGCTGCACGTTGCCGATGTGGCCGCTGCCGGGCAGCGTGACCAGGGTGGCTCGGGGCAGTCGCTCGGCCATCGACCAGGCCAGCGCGGGCGGGGCGGCCGCGTCGAGCTCACCAGCCACCACCAGTGTGGGTGCGGCAATGCGGTGCAGACGGTCGAGGTGGTCCAGCCGCTGGATCGCGCCAACGGCCGCCGCGTAGCCGGCGAAGGGGGTGGACAGAATCTGCGCCGCCACCCATTGCAGCGTCATGGGTGCCGAGGCAGCGAACGCGGGCGGGAACCAGCGCCCCAGGATGGCCGGAACCTGCGCGGCCATGCCCTCGTCGGCCGCCTGTTGCAGGCGGGTGCTCCACAGGTCGCAGACGGCGGGCTCGGTGCGGGCGCTGGTGTGTGCCAGCACCAGCGCTTGGGTGCGCCCGGGCCAGTCGAGCGCAAAGGCCTGCGCCACCATGCCGCCCAGCGACAGGCCGACCAGGGCCGCGCGGTCCACGCCCAGGGCGTCGAGCACCCGCCGGACCTCCGCTGCGTATTGGCTCAAGGTGGTGACCTCGGGCAGCACCGGGCTGCGCCCATGGCCGGGCAGGTCGACGCAGACCACCCGGAACCGGGTGGACCACGCCGGCAGCTGCGGCTGCCAGAGCGCGCTGTGGGTGGCCAGCGGGTGCAGCAGCACCACCACGGGCGCGCCGTCCGGTCCGTGCACGCTGTGGAACAGGCGGGCGGTGCTCATACGACGCGCCCGGTGCGCCAGCGACCAAGACCGATGCCGGTGTACCAGGCCGGCACGGCCTTGTAGTACAGCGTGTCGAAGGCGGCGCCGTCTGCCACGCCATGGGCCACCAGCCAGGTGCGCACTTCCTCGGCGCCGTTGCCGGCCTCGTGCACGCGGTGGGTGGCGTGGTCCAGCAGGCGGGCGTCGTCGCCCGCCGCCAGCAGGCGCAGGAACTCGCGGTCGAAGGCTTCGTTCACCAGGCCCATGCGGGGGGTGGCGATGTCGTGGCTCAAGCCGCCGGTGGCCAGCACCGACACCCGCTCGCAGCCACCGTAGTTGCGCAGGGCCTGGCCCAGCAGGCGGCCCCACTGCAGCGCACGCTTCATGGGAGGCAGCGGGGGCTGCACGCAGTTGACCAGCACCGGCACCACCACCACTTCGCGCGCGATGCCGGCCAGGTGCAGCGGAGCCAGCGTGCCGTGGTCCAGGGTCAGTTCCATGGAGAAGGCGGGGTCGAAGCCGCCTTCGAGCGCGCTGGTGATGAGGTGGCCGCCCAGCTGCACGTCGCCCCGCAGTTCGTGGGGGTCGATCTTGAGCCAGTGCTCCACCGGCGATTTCCAGCTCGCGGCGGCCCCGATGCAGACCGCCGGCAGGTTGTCCAGGAAGAAGTTGTGCACATGGTCGTCCGAGACCACGACCACCGCATCCGGGCGGGCCTGCCGGATCTCCTCGCCCACCTGCCGGAAGCCGGCAAAGATGCGCTCGCGGTCCTCGTCCGGGATGGCACCGGGGAAGTTGATCATCACCGGCGTGTGGCTGGTGGCGTGCACCGAGACGATCTCAGCCATGGGGGACCTCCCCGGTCGAATCCTGGCCCACCGCGCGCAGCGAAGCCACGAACGCGGCCTCGGAAATCCGGAGGCCCAGGCAGTGCGCGCGCAGCAGCAGGGGGTTGACGCCCGCGAGGTACATCGCGCCGATGTCGTTGTCGCGGATGGCCGCCTTCATGGCGGCGGCCAGCGGCACCTCGGCCATGTAGGCGTCGGGGTCGGCCTTGTAGCGCTGCAGGTGGCTGTCGACATGGTGGATGTCGTAGAGCA
The DNA here is from genome assembly GCF_031020795.1 of Hydrogenophaga pseudoflava. GTDB lineage: Bacteria > Pseudomonadota > Gammaproteobacteria > Burkholderiales > Burkholderiaceae_C > Hydrogenophaga > Hydrogenophaga pseudoflava_A. Next base: position 368,594 of record NZ_JAVHJP010000001.1, on the reverse strand, counting down.
CCCGGTTCATCCAGTAGGCCTCGGCCGATGGCATGGCCTGTCGCCAGTTGCTTGGCGTCATGCCGTTCCCCGCGGGCGCAGTTGCCGCGCCAGCCAGTCCACGATGGTGGGCAGGGTCATGGGTGTCAGGCCCATGTGCCCGCCGGGGAACATGCGCACCGACTTGGGCCAGCCGTGGTCGAGCAGCAGGTGGATGTCGGCCACCGGGCACTGCCTGTCTTCCTTGCCGTTGACCAGCAGCAGCGGCGCACAGGGCCGGTCCAGCAGGCCCTGGTCGAGCAGCGAGAGCCGACCGAAGCCGCTCACGTACTCGGCGTCATTCGTCGCGCCCAGCATGCGGCTGCGGGTCTCGACCAGCTCCATCAGGTAACTGTCCGGGTAGCGCGAGGCCTGCACCCAGTCCGGCTGGAACATGTGGTGCACGCCACCGCCCCAGTTGACCGCGCCGGCCAGCGCATCGGGCAGCAGGTGCGCCAGCTTGGTGGCCCAGTAGCCGCCGAAGGAGCGGCCGAGCACAGCGGGTTGGGCGCCGTCGAAATCAGGCTGCGCGGCGATCCATTGCAGCGCGGTGATGAACTGGCGCTCGGCGTCCGGCACGCCTTTGACGGGCGACTCCCCGGTGCCGGCGTTGTCCATGGCCACGGTGGCCACGCCCCGCGCCAGCAAGGCGTCGGACGCGGCCGTCATCTGCTCCTTGCAGGCGTCCACGCCGCCCCACATCAGCACCACGGGCGGTCGCGTCACACCGACCGGTTTGCGCACCAGCACCACCACCTGCGATCCCTCGCCGGGCTGGCCGGCAAAGGGGATCTCGACGCGCTCGATGGGTTCGCGCCAGTGGCGGCTGCCGGCCAGGTAGGTCTCGCGCTCGGCCACCGCGCAGCGCTCCTTGGCAGGGTGGTTGGGGCACGGGAACCGGCCCATGAAGAAGAGTCCGCTGGCCTTCTGGTACAGGGCCGCCGCCCGGCCGGTGTCGCCGGCCTGTTCGGCCTGGGCGGCCTCGCTGCGCACCCGGTCGCCGAGGTCATACCAGTAGCCGCCCCAGGTGGCGCCGTCCAGACCGGGCACACCGTCGATGAAGGCGGGGCCGTCTTGCAGGTCCAGTGCGTTCATCGGGTGGAAACGCGACCGCAGCCGCTGGTGCATCCACTGCTTGGACTCGTCGAGGGTCTTGGGGCGGTCGGCAACGTCTGGGGCCGGTGCGGCGTGGCTCAAGGCGGGGACTCCTGTGGTGGGAAGGTTCTGGGTGGATCGTAGGAAAAAGGGCTCCGCGATGTTGTTCTGTCCGTGTAGCGCCATTTGACTGGGCCTGCGATGCGTTTTGCCTGGGATGGCGACAGTGCCCTCGCCGCATTGACGCCCCTCGAGCGTCCCACGCCTAATGCCCTAAAGGGCCTCCATCAGGGGGGCCTGTCACCTTCTCAGCATCCACCTCACGCACACCATGGGCACCTCATCCACACGCAGGGCATTGATCGTTGGCGGCGGCATCGCGGGCATGTCCACCGCCATCACGCTGAGGAAGGCCGGCATGGCCGTGGACCTCATCGACCTGGACCCGCACTGGCGGGTGTACGGCGCGGGCATCTCGATCACCGGTCCCACGCTGCGCGCCTTCGGGGCGCTCGGCATCCTGGACGCCGTGCGGCGCGAAGGCTTCACCGGCGACGGCATCCAGGTGTGCGATGCGCAGGGCGCGCCCTCGCACGTGGTGCCCACACCCATCGTGGCCGACGGCGACGTGCCGGGTTCGGGCGGGATCATGCGGCCGGTGCTGCACCGCATCCTGTCCGAGAAGACCCTGGCCAGCGGCGCGCAGGTGCGCCTGGGCCTGACGGTGGACCGGCTGGACCCGGACGCCGACGGGGTGACCGCCTGGCTGTCCGACGGGACATCGGGGCGGTACGACCTGGTGGTGGGCGCGGACGGGGTGTTCTCCAAGGTCCGGCGCCTGCTGTTTCCCGAGGCGCCCGGGCCGGTCTACACCGGTCAGTGCGTCTGGCGCGTGACCGTGCCCAGGCCGCCAGAGGTGGTCCGCCGCATGTTCTTTCTCGGCGGGCCGGTGAAGGTCGGTCTGACGCCGGTGTCGCGCGACGAGATGTACATGTTCGTGCTGGAGACGGGGCCCAAGCGGCCCGCCCTGCCGGACGACCAGCTGCCGGGCGAGTTGAAACGCCTGCTGGCGGGCTACGGCGGCGTCCTGCGGGATGTGCGCGAGGGCCTGAATCCATCGTCGCATGTGGTGCTCCGGCCGCTGGAGGGCTTTCTGCTGCCGCGCCCCTGGGAGAAAGGCCGCGCCATCCTCATCGGCGACGCGGCCCACCCGACCACGCCGCACCTGGCCTCAGGCGCGGGCATGGCGGTGGAGGACGCCCTGGTGCTGGGCGAAGAGCTGGCCCGCAACGCCTCGGTCGAGGCGGCCTTCGAAGGCTTCATGAACCGGCGCTACGAGCGCTGCCGCCTGGTGGTGGAGAACTCGCTGGAGATCGGCCGCAGGGAACAGGCGCGGGCGCCGATGCAGCAGCAGGCCGAGCTGGTGGAGCGCTCGCTGCGCATCCTCGCCGAGCCCATCTGAGGCCCGCGAGGCCGGAGGCTACCGCTCAGTGGCGGGCCGCCGGGACCGTGCCCGCCAGCTCCCGGGCGCGGCGGAACTCGCGCGGCCCGATGCCGAATTCCGCCTTGAAGGCGCGGCTGAAGTGCGACACGTTGCTGAAGCCCCAGGCGTAGGCGATCTCACCGATGGACCGGGACCGCAGGGCCGGCGCCGCCAGGTCGCGGCGGCACATGGCCAGCCGCTGTTTCCACACCGACTTCATCAGCGGGAGCCCGTCCCGCTCGTCGAACAGCTCGTAGACGTGGCGCGGGGACAGGTTGACGCCCTGGGCGATCGCCTGCGCGCTGAGCTGACTGTCCCACAGGTGGTCGCGCACATAGGCCCGGATGCGCTGGCGGTGCAGCGCCTTCAGGCGCGAGGGCGACGCGTCCGCCTCGTCCTGCAGCGTTCGCAGCGCAGGCGCGAGCAGGTGGGGCAAGGCCTCCGAGATGTCGTCGGCCATGTCCTCACCGATGTCGGGGGCCATGGCGAACAGCTGGTCCAGCAGGCCGGTGAACAGCGCGGCGGTTTTCACATCGGGCCGGATGGCGCGCGCCGTCAGCATGTCCCAGTGGGGCAGCACCTGGCGCAGGGCCTGGGGCTCCAGGTAGACCGAGTGCACCTCGCTGTCGGTGGTCTGGATGTGGAAGGGCCGCGATGGATCGATGACAAAAAAATCGCCCGCCTCGATGCGGCTTTCGCGGCCACCCTGCGTCACCACGGCGGCCCCCTGCCGGTGGCAGGACACCAGCAGCCTCGACTCGCTGGCGTGCCGGGTCCGGGTGGATGCCGTGGAGTGGGCCGAGAACCGCAGGGCGGCAAAACGGAGCCTGCGTCCGAAGTAGCCCCGCACATCCGCCGTCAAGGGCGTGGCGGGCGGGCTGCTGATGGCCAGGTGCATGGCAAAGGTGGACTGCATCTCCTTCTGGAACCGCAGCGCCCGGAGGGGTTCAGGGGTGGTGTCCATCGTGAAGTGGCAAGCCTTGCCGGGCTCGGCGGCGGTCGCTGTGGGCATGTGGTCTCCATCTCGTTTTTCTGCGGCTTCGGAGCCGGTGACTCATTACATGCCGATCAGAAAAACCAGACGGAACAACGGGTTGTGCAGCGCACCAGGTGGGTGCGCCGAGGGCATGGGCCCCGCACCAGGTCCCCATGCCTGCGGGCTTCAGGCGGCTTTTTCGACGTGCGCCTGGCGCGTGTAGAGGAAGTCGATCACGGCCTTGCGGTACTGCTGGTACTGCGGGTCGTCGGCCAGGGCCACGCGGTTGCGCGGGCGCGGCAGCTCGACCGAGAGGACTTCGCCGATGGTGGCGGCGGGGCCGTTGGTCATCATCACGATCTTGTCGGACAGCAGCACCGCCTCGTCCACGTCGTGCGTGACCATGACCACGGTGGCGTGGGTCTTGGCGACGATCTCCAGCAGCTCGTCCTGCAGCTTGGCGCGGGTCAGCGCGTCCAGCGCACCGAAGGGCTCGTCCATCAGCAGCACCTTGGGTTCCATCGACAGCGCGCGGGCGATGCCCACACGCTGCTTCATGCCGCCGGAGATTTCGCCGGGCCGCTTCTGCGCGGCGGCGGTCAGGCCTACCAGGGCCAGCGCCGCTTCGGTGCGTGCCTTCAGCTGCGCCTTGTTTTCCGTGGCGCCAAACACGCGCTCGACCGCGAGGTGGATGTTCTCGAAGCAGGTCAGCCAGGGCAGCAGCGAGTGGTTCTGGAACACCACCGCGCGCTCCGGGCCGGGGCCCTTGATCTCCTTGTCGGCGCACAGCAGCACACCGTCGGTGGGTGTGGTGAGGCCTGCAATGAGGTTGAGCAGCGTGGATTTCCCGCAGCCCGAGTGGCCGATCAGGGCCACGAACTCGCCCTTGGCCACAGTGAGATGGATGTCCCGCAGCGCGGGGAACAGGCCCTTCTTGGTCTTGAAGGTCTGCTCGACGCCCTGGATGTCGATGTACTTCGTGTTCATGGCGGCGGTGTTCATGCTTTCACTTCCTCATAGGTGAACAGGGAGGCCAGCTTGATGAGCGCAAACTCCAGCAGCAGGCCGACGATGCCGATCACGAAGATGGCGATGATGATGGACGAGACGTTGAGGTTGTTCCACTCGTCCCAGACCCAGAAGCCGATGCCCACGCCGCCGGTCAGCATCTCGGCCGCCACGATCACCAGCCACGCCGTGCCCACGGCCAGGCGCACACCGGTCAGCAGGTAGGGCAGCACGGCGGGAAACAGGATCTTGGTGAAGATCTTCCACTCGCTGAGGTTGAGCACGCGGGCCACGTTCATGTAGTCCTGCGGCACGCGCTGCACGCCGACCGCGGTGTTGATGACCATGGGCCAGATCGAGCAGATGAAGATGGTCCAGATGGCGGCCGGGTTGGCGCCCTTGAACACCAGCAGACCGATCGGCAGCCAGGCCAGCGGCGAGACCGGGCGCAGCAGGCTGATGAGCGGGTTGAACATGCGCGAGAGGAACACCGAGCGGCCAATCGCAAAGCCGGCCGGGATGCCCACCAGCGCGGCCAGGCCGAAGCCGATGGCCACGCGCTTGAGCGAGGACAGGATGTTCCAGCCGATGCCCTGGTCGTTCGGGCCGTTGCTGTAGAACGGGTCGGAGAACACCTCCACGGCCTGGGCCCAGGTCTCGGCGGGTTTGGGAATGCCGCTGTTGGAGGTGGAGGCAATGGCCTGCCAGACCAGCACCAGCACCGCCAGGCCCAGCACGGGCGGCAGCACCGCCAGCCAGAAGCCGCGCAGGTCGCGCGCCGGCTTCTGCGGGACGGGGGCGGCGGCGACAGGTGCGGGCTTGGTCGCGCTCACGGCCTTGGCGATGGGGGACGAGGTGGGGGCGGGCACGGCGGTGGCCTCCAGCGGTGAATGAAAAACAGCGGCAACCATGGGGTTCTCCTTCCGTTGGAACGATCAGGCCTTCACGGCAAACGAATCGGCGTACTTCTTCGGATCCTTGCCGTCCCAGACCACGCCGTCGATGAACTTGCTGCTGCGCATCTCGGAGGCGGGCAGCGGTGTCTTGGTGGCGGCGGCGGCCTGCTTGTAGATGTCGATGCGGTTGATCTGCCTGGCGATGCCCAGATAGTCGGGGTGGTCCTTGATCAGGCCCCAGCGCTTGTGCTGCGTGAGGAACCACATGCCGTCCGAGAGGTAGGGGAAGTTGACCTTGCCCTCGTTGAAGAACTTCATGTGGTCCGGGTCGTCCCAGGTCTTGCCCAGGCCGTTCTGGTAGCGGCCGAGGATGCGCTGGTTGATCGCGTCCACGCCGGTGTTCACGTAGGCGCGCTGGGCAATTGTCTCGGCCATCTTGTTCTTGTTCGAGAGACCGCTGTCGATCCACTTGCCGGCCTCCAGGATGGCCGCGGTCACGGCGCGCGCCGTGTTGGGGTACTTGTTGGCGAACTCGGCCGTGGTGCCCAGCACCTTCTCGGGGTGGTCCTTCCAGACCTGCTGGGTGGTGGCGGCGGTGATGCCGATGCCGTCGAGGATGGCGCGGTGGTTCCAGGGCTCGCCCACGCAGAAGCCGTCCATGTTGCCCACGCGCATGTTGGCCACCATCTGCGGCGGCGGCACGGTGATGACCTTGGCGTCCTTCATCGGGTTGATACCCGCGCTGGCCAGCCAGTAGTAGATCCACATGGCGTGGGTGCCGGTCGGGAAGGTCTGGGCGAAGGTGTATTCGCGCTTGTCCTTGGCCATCACGGCGGCCAGGCTGGCGGCGTCCACCGCGCCCGCATCGGCCAGCTTTTTCGACAGGGTGATGGCCTGGCCGTTGTGGTTCAGGTTCATCAGCACGGCCATGTCCTTCTTGGGGCCGGCCGTGCCCATGTGCACGCCGTAGATCAGGCCGTAGAGCACGTGGGCGAAGTCCAGCTCGCCGTTGACCAGCTTGTCGCGCACGCCGGGCCAGCTCGCTTCCTTGGTCGGCACGATCTTCACACCGTACTTCTTGTCGATGCCCAGTTCAGCGGCCATCACCACGCTGGCGCAGTCGGTCAGCGGAATGAAGCCGATCTTGACCTCAGCCTTCTCCGGCGCGTCGGAGCCGGCGGCCCAGACGCCGCTGTGGCCCAGGGTGGAGAAGAAGGTGGCGGCCGCGGCGCCCTTCTTGATGAAGTCGCGGCGCGAGGCGCTGTCCGCGGCGGGCGCTGCGGCGGTCTCGGGTGTCGTGGCGCGGTGGTCGTTCATGCTCAACTCCTGTGAAGAAAAAACCAAAACTGAAGCCGGAAAAAACAAAACGGCGCCCATTCCAGGCCCCTCGATGGGGGGCGAGAAATGGACGCCGTTGTCCTGAGTGTCCTGAGACGGTCGGGAGGGTGTGCCGCCATTGGCACGTCCCGTTGACCATCTCTCAGCACGGACCGTGCCAGCTTGTGCCACGACCACCCGTCAAGACGTAACTCTTTGAATTGGCTGGTGTTTTTGGAGAGACTGGAGAGGTGGCGCCGCTGGACGGGGCGCCGGGATGGCTTCAAACTGGTGCGCCGCTGTGGTGCGGCACAGCTTTTGTGCGCCGCAGCAGGTTGGCTCAGCGCAGGCCCGGCGGCAGGATCTCGGCCATGGCCAGCACCGCCTGCGCCACGTCCACCAGGCGCCGGTTCTGGTTCATCGCCATCTGGCGCAGCGTCTTGTGCGCCTCGTGCTCGCTGAGCTGGCGGTGGGCCATCAGCAGGCCCTTGGCGCGCTCGACGATCTTGCGTTCGTTCAGGCTGGCGCGGACCATGTCCAGCTCGTCGCCCATCTGCTGCAGGCGCTGTGCCTGTTCGTGCACCAGTTCGAGGATCGAGCGCTCCACCTGCGGACCGTAGGCCTGCACCGGGTGGGCCAGGTTGACCGGCGGCGCGGGAACCGCCTGGCCTTCATCAAAGAAGTCGCCGTGTTCGGGCAGGTCTTCGCCCAGCGACTCGGCGCGCTGCCACTTCTGGAAGTCGGCCAGGTCGCGCGTGGCGGCCGCCAGGCGCTGGTGGCACAGCGCCTCCAGCTCGGCGGCCAGCGCGTCCTCCACCGTCTTCATGGCGTCCATGCGGGCGGTGCAGGCGTCGAACCAGATCTGGCTCAGGCCTGTGTCCAGCGGGCCTGCCGGCAGCGAGGTGGCCAGGATGCGGCGCAGGCGCTCCAGCGAGGCCTGCGTGTCGTGCCGCTGCACGGCCGCCCAGGCCTCGCGCAGCGGCTCGCTGGCGAAGTCGGTGAACACCTGCAGGCAGCGCTCCTGCGAGTCGATGAGGTGCAGCAGGCGCTGCTGGCCGTCGGCCTGCGCGCAGCCCGCCGCGAACAGGGCCGAGCCGGTGGCGCGCTCCTGACCCGCGAACTCCTTGCCCTGGATGAAGTTGAACAGGGTGACCAGGCGGCGCGAAATGTCGGGGTCCGAGGCGCTGTCGGCGGCTTCGAACACCACCGCCAGCAGGCCGTTGATCAGGCGGATGTAGCCGGCCGTGGCGCGCGCGGCCGCCCATTGCTGGGTCTGCACGCGCTGGCGCAGCAGGGGCAGGGCGTCCAGGCCCTGCAGCACGTAGGCGATGCGGCTGAACAGGCGCGCTCCGTTGCCCGCACGCGGGGTCTCGGTGTCCAGGATGTCGAAGGCGGCACGCACCTCGGCCTGCAGTTCGTCGCAGCGCACGACCTGCTCCAGCCGCTCATCGGCCCAGCGCTGGCCCTGCGAAGCCAGATAAAGGTTGGACAGGCCGCGCTCGCGCTGCAGCGCGTGGATGAAGCGGCCGGTGGCGTTGACCAGGGCACTGGTCAGCGCGAGCTGCTGCAAGCCGGCGATCTCGCAGCGCTTGGCAGCAATGAGGAAACAGAAGGCCGATTTCATGCCCCGGGATGGCAGCAACATTCGTGCCGCCTGGGGCGTGGGGGATCAGACGGCCTTCATGCCGTGCCGCTGTTTGAGCGCCGCTGTGGCAGGGCTGGCCAGAAAAGCCAGGAGGGCCTGCACGGCGTCCGGCTGCGTGCTCGCCGTGGCGCGCGCCGCCGAGAAGGTGGTCACGATCTGCACCGCTTCCGGAAGGCCGCCGATCACGTCGATGCCGGCGACGCCGGTCATCTCGCTGAGCTGCTGGAAGCCCAGCGCGACCTCGCCTTTGGCGACCAGCGAGGCCACCGAGGTGCCCGGCGGCGGCGTGACGATGCGCGGCGCGATCTGCTGCGCAATGCCCCAGCGCTCGAACAACTGGGCCAGCTGCACGCCGCTGGGGCCGGTGGAGTAGCCCAGCGTGGGCGCGGCAAGCACCGCGGCTTTGAGCGCGGCTTCGGTGGCGATGTCCGGGTGCGCGGCGCCGGCCGGCACCGCCACAGCCACGGCCGAATGCACCATGTCCACGCGGCTGTCACCGGCCACGTGGCCGCTGGCGGCCAGCTTCTCGAGCGCATCCGAGGCCAGGGCGACGATGTCGAAGGCCTCGCCGGCCACCACCCGCCTGGCCGCGTCGACGCCGCCCACCGAGGTGACCGCCACCGACACCTCCGGGTGCTGCGCCGAATACGCGGCCACCAGGTCGGCCAGCAGGGCCTTGGTGGCCATGGAAGAGATCAGGGTCAGGGTGGTGGACGGCATGGCGGCATCGGGCTCGTGGATGGAGCCGGGCAGCGTATCAAAGCCGTGCCCGTCTGACCCGTGTGCGCGCGTTCTTTCTGTTATCAGGCCACGGCATGGAAGGGCGCCGGCGGCGCCACCGCGGGCGCCTGCGCCGGCACCAGCTGAGCACGCACCGACACCACCCCGCCGACCATGATCAGCGCGGGCGGGCGCACCTGGTGGCGCAGCGCCAGCGCGGGCAGCTCGGCCAGGGTGCCGGTGATGCAGCGTTCGTCGGGCAGGGTGGCTTTTTCCACCAGCGCGGCCGGGGTCTGCGGCGGCAGGCCGTGCGCGATCAGCTGGCGGCAGATCTCGGGCAGGTTGTTCACCCCCATGTAGAGCACCACGGTCTGGCGCGGGCGGGCGAGCATGGCCCAGTCCATGTCCAGGCCCTGGCCGTCGCGCAGGTGGCCGGTGGCCAGCACCAGGGAGCAGGCGTGGTCGCGGTGGGTGAGCGGGATGCCGACCGAGGCCGCCGCACCCTGCGCGGCGGTGAGGCCGGGCACCACGGTGAACGGGATGCCCTCGGCGGCCAACGCCTGCGCCTCCTCGCCGCCGCGGCCGAAGATGTAGCCGTCGCCGCCCTTGAGGCGCAGCAGCGAGCGGCCGCTGCGCGCGAGCTGCACCATGAGTTCGATGATGGACGCCTGCGGCAGGGTGTGGCGCGAGCTCTCCTTGCCCACATAGATGCGCTCGGCATCGGGGCTCAGGTGCTCCAGCACCGCCGGGCTGACCAGGTGGTCGTACAGCACCAGCCGCGCCGCCTGCAGCGCCTTCACCGCCTTCACCGTCAGCAGCTCGGGGTCGCCGGGGCCGGCGCCCACCAGCGTGACCCTGCCGGGAGGGAGCGCCGGGCCGTCGGCGGCCGCTGGCCGCGAGGGGGTGATCAGGTTGACCAGGTTCATGAGTCGCTCCGTCGTGGGTGGACGGCCCGGCAGCATCGCCCGGCCGTCTGTTGTGAGGCCCATTGTTCGGACGCCACGCGCGGCCGTCCTTGAACCAGTTCAAGGACAAGGCCTGCGGCCGGGCAGAGCATGTGCCTGCTCGCACCGGCCATGGACAGCAGCCTGGCGAGCGGGCAGCGCCCTTGCAGGGACGGCCACTTCAAACGCTGATCCACGACGGAGAGAGAACACCATGAGACCCCGCACCACGATTCGCCTGACGATGCTGGCGATGGCGGCACTGATCGGCACCGGCGCATTCGCGCAGACGGCTGCAGACAAGAAAGTGAGCCCGGCGGAAGCCAATTACCAGGCCGGTGGATCGCCGCTGGCCAACGAGCCGATGTACCAGGCGACCAACCCCAAGGCGCCGCCCATGACGCAGGCCGAGTTCGACACCGCGCGCAAGATCTACTTCGAGCGCTGCGCCGGCTGCCACGGCGTGCTGCGCAAGGGCGCCACCGGCAAGCCGCTCACGCCCGACATCACGCTGGGCAAGGGCACGGACTACCTCAAGGTGTTCATCGCCTACGGCTCGCCCGCCGGCATGCCCAACTGGCAGACCAGCGGCGAGATGAACGAGAAGGAAGTGGACCTGATGGCGCGCTACATCCAGCACGACGCGCCCACGCCGCCCGAATACAGCATGGCCGACATGAAGGCCACCTGGAAGGTGATCGTCCCGCCGGAGAAGCGGCCGACGAAGAAGATGAACAACTACAACATCACCAACATCTTCAGCACCACGCTGCGCGACACCGGTGAGGTGGCGCTGATCGACGGCGACACCAAGCAGATCATCAACATCGTCAAGACCGGCTACGCGGTGCACATCTCGCGCCTGTCGGCCTCGGGCCGCTACCTGTTCGTGATCGGGCGCGACGCCAAGATCAACATGATCGACCTGTGGATGGAGAAGCCCGACAACGTGGCCGAGATCCGCACCGGCCTGGAAGCGCGCTCGGTGGAGACCAGCAAGTTCAAGGGCTTTGAAGACAAGTACGCGATCGCCGGCACCTACTGGCCGCCGCAGTACGTGATCATGAACGGCGACACGCTGGAGCCGCTGAAGATCGTCTCCACCCGCGGCAACACCGTGGACAAGCAGGAGTACCACCCCGAGCCGCGCGTGGCCTCCATCGTGGGCAGCCACTACAAGCCCGAGTTCGTGGTGAACGTGAAGGAGACCGGCCAGACCCTGCTGGTGGACTACTCCAACATCGACGCGCTCAAGGTCACCACCATCGGCACCGCGCGCTTCCTGCACGACGGCGGCCTGGACTCGTCCAAGCGCTACTTCATGGTGGCGGCCAACCAGTCCAACAAGATCGCGGCGGTGGACCTGAAAGAGGGCAAGCTGACCAGGCTGATCGACGTGGGCAAGATCCCGCACCCGGGCCGCGGCGCCAACTTCACCCACCCGAAATACGGCCCCGTGTGGTCCACCGGCCACCTGGGCGACGAGACCATCTCGCTGATCGGCACCGACCCGGTCAAGCACCCCAAGAACGCGTGGAAGGTGGTCGACACGCTCAAGGGCCAGGGCGGTGGTGCGCTGTTCATCAAGAGCCACCCGAAGAGCAAGCACCTGTACTCGGACACCCCGCTGAACCCCGATCCGAAGATCTCGCAATCGGTCGCGGTGTACGACATCGACAACCTGGCCAAGGGCTACACCGTGCTGCCGATCGCCGAGTGGGCGGGCATCAAGGACGACGGCGCCAAGCGCGTCGTGCAGCCCGAGTTCAACAAGGCCGGCGACGAGGTCTGGTTCGCGGTGTGGAGCGCCAAGAACAAGGAGAGCGCCCTGGTGGTGGTGGACGACAAGACGCTCAAGCTCAAGGCTGTGATCAAGGACCCGCGCCTGATCACGCCGACGGGGCACTTCAACGTGCACAACACCCAACACGATGTCTATTGACTCCCCCCTGCGCCGCTGACGCGGCTTCCCCCCTCCGTGACGCGCCTGCGGCGCTTCGAGGGGGGACGGTGCGAGTGGCCCGGCAAAGCCGGTTCCACCGCACCCCTGGGTGAAGTCACTTCGTCTTCGTTGTTTTTCTTCTGGAGAACTTCATGAGAGTGTTTGTTTCTGCTGTGGCGGCTGCTGTGCTTGCGCTGGGTTCCGGCGCTGCCTTTGCCGATGGTGAAGCCGCGCTGACCAAGTCCGGCTGCATGGCCTGCCATGCCAAGGACAAGAAGCTGGTCGGGCCGTCGTTCAAGGACATCGCGGCCAAGTACAAGGGGCAGGATGTCGCGGCCAAGCTGTTTGACAAGGTGCGCAAGGGCGGGTCCGGCGTGTTCGGTCCCATCCCCATGTCGCCCAACGGCGCCGACAAGATCGCCGACCCCGACCTCAAGGACGCCATCGCGGTGATCCTCAAGTCCTGATCCGGGAGGCCTGCCGTGCTGCGTTTCGCTGCTGTCCTGTCCGCGCTGCTGCTGGGGTCGGTGCCGGCCTTCGCGCAGCCCGCACCCGACGCCATCCGCTCGGCCGAGCTGGTGCGCATGGTGCGGCAGGACTGCGGCTCGTGCCACGGCATGCGCCTGACCGGCGGCCTCGGCCCTGCGCTCACGCGCGAGGCCCTGGCCGACTTTCCCCTCGACAGCCTGGCCGCCGTGATCTTCCACGGCCGGCCGGGAACCCCCATGCCGCCCTGGAAGGCGATGCTCAGTGAGCGCGAGGCGCGCTGGATCGCGCAGCGCCTTCGGCAGGGCTTTCCCGAAGAAAGTGCAGGTGTTCGATGAAGCGTCGCGCATGGCTGGCCGCCGCGGCCACCCTGTCGTCCGTCGCCGCGCTCGGCGGCCTCGCTGGTTGCGCCGCGCCCGTGCTGCGCGGCACCGGCGACCTGGGTGTGGTCATCGGCCGCGCCAACGGCACGCTGTACCTGGTGGACACCTCCAGCCGCGCGCTGATCGGCGAGGTGCCCGGGCTGGGCGACCTCTCGCACGCCTCGGTGGTGTTCTCGCGCGACGGTCGCTTCGCCTACGTGTTCGGGCGCGACGGCGCGCTCACCATGGTGGACCTGCTCACGCAGCGCATCGCCCGCCGCATCCTGCAGGCCGGCAACTCCATCGGCGGCGCCATCAGCGCCGACGGCACGCTGGTGGCGGCACAGAACTACACGCCCGGTGGTGTGAAGGTGTTCGACGCGCGCACGCTGGCGCTGGTGGCCGATGTGCCGGCCGAATACGCGCCGGGCAAGCGGTCCCGCGTGGTCGGCCTGGTCGACCTACCGGGCCGGCGTTTCGCCTACAGCCTGTTCGACGCCGACGCGATCTGGGTCACCGACTGTTCGGACCCGAAGCAGGTCACCACGCAGACATTCGAGGGCATCGGCCGCCAGCCCTACGACGCGCTGGTCACACCCGATGGCCGCCACTACATCGCCGGCCTGTTCGGTGAGGACGGCCTGGCCATGGTGGACCTCTGGGCCGAACAGCCCAAGGTCCGGCGCATCCTGGGCGGTTACGGCAAGGGCCAGCAGCCGCTGCCCGTCTACAAGATGCCGCACCTGCGCGGCTGGGCCGTGGCCGGGCGCCGCGCCTACCTGCCCGCCATCGGCCGGCACGAGGTGCTGGTGGTCGACACCGACAGCTGGCAGGAAGTCGGCCGCATCCCGGTGGCCGGTCAGCCGGTGTTCGTGATGGCGCGGCCCGATGGCCGCCAGGTCTGGGTCAACTTCGCGGTGCCCGATTACCACCGTGTGCAGGTCATCGACACGCAGCGCCAGCAGGTCGTGCAGACGCTGGAGCCGGGCAAGGCCGTGCTGCACATGGAGTTCACGCCGCGCGGCGACGCCGTGTGGATCAGCAGCCGCGACGACGACCGCGTGAGCGTGGTCGACACGCAGGGCTTCGCCACCCGCGCCCGGTTGCAGGTGCCCGCGCCCAGCGGCATCTTCTTCACCGCGCGCGCCGCGCGCATGGGGTTCTGAGCCGTGGACACCGCGATGAACGCCGAACTGCGCCTGCTCAACGACTGGCAGCACGGCTTCCCTCTGTGCCGCGATCCCTTCGGCGTGCTGGCGGCGCAGACCGGCCTGGAGCGCGAGCAGGTGCTGGCCACGCTGCGCCAGGCGCAGGACGACGGTCGCATCAGCCGCATCGGCGGTGTGTTCGCCCACGGCAGCGGCGGCGACGCCATGCTGGCCGCCATGGCCGTGCCCGCGCACCGCATCGACGACGTGGCCGCCACCGTCTCGGCCCACCCGGGCGTCAACCACAACTACCTGCGCGAGCACCATCACAACCTCTGGTTCGTGATGACCGGCGCCGACCGCGACGCGGTCGAGGCCGGCGTGTCCGGCCTGGAACGGGCCACCGGCCTGCGGGCGCTGCGCCTGCGCATGCTCAGGCCCTACCGCATCGACCTGGGCTTCGACCTGGGTGGCGACACCGCCCACCGGCCCATGCGCGCCGCGCCGGGGCTGCCCGCCGCGGCGCGGCTGCCGGCGGGCCAGTGGCCGCTGGCCCGGCGCGTCGAGGCCGGTCTGCCGCTGGTGGAGCGCCCGTATGCCGTGTGGGCCGACGACATCGGTGACAACGAAGACCGCGTGACCGAGCGCATCGGCCAGTGGCTGGCCGAAGGCCGGCTCAAGCGCTTCGGCGTGGTGGTGCGCCACCACGAACTCGGCTTCGCAGCCAACGCCATGACGGTGTTCGACGTGCCCGATGACCACGTGGACGCCTGCGGCCAGGCGCTGGCCGAACAGGCGGGCGTGACCCTGGCCTACCGCCGCACGCGCGCCGAGGGCTGGCCCTACAACCTGTATGCGATGGTGCACGGCACCCACCGCGACGCGGTCACGGCCGTGATCGAACGCGTGACCCGCGCCGCCGGCCTGGTGCAGCGCCCGCGCGAGGTGCTGTTCTCCACCCGCCGCTTCAAGCAGACCGGCGCGCGTCGCTTCCGCGGCTGGAGTGCCGCCGCCCTCTTGCCGGAGGTGCCCCATGGCTTCGCCCGATGACCTGCGCCTGATCGACCGTCTGCACGGCGGCTTTCCGCTGAGCGACCGGCCCTTTGCCGAGGTGGCCGCCAGCCTGGGCTGCACCGAGGACATGCTGATCGACCGCCTGCAGCGCCTGCTGGCGCACGGCGACCTCACGCGTTTCGGTCCGCTGTTCCAGATCGAACGCGCCGGCGGCCGCTTTGTGCTGGCCGCCATGGCCGTGCCCGAGGAACGCTTCGACGCCGTGGCCGCCCAGCTGGGCGCCATGGCCGAGATCGCCCACAACTACCGCCGCGAGTCGGCCCACCCCGACCAGCCCGGCGCCACGCCGCTGAACATGTGGTTCGTCATCGCTGTCGAACACGCCGACCAGGTGGACCGCGTGACCGAAGCGATCGAAGCCATGACCGGCCTGCCGGTCTACGCCTTCCCCAAAGAGCGCGAGTTCTTCGTCGAGCTGCGCCTGCCCCTGCTGCCCGGAGGCCACCATGTCGCTGGATGAACTGGATCGCCGCATCATCCGCGCCACCCAGTCGGGCCTGCCGCTGGTGCACCGCCCCTACGAGGCCGTGGGTGCGTCGCTGGGCATCAGCGGCGAGCAGGTGCGCGAGCGCCTGCAGGCCATGCTCGATGAAGGCCTGATCCGCCGCATCGGCGCCGTGCCCAACCACTACCGGCTGGGCTTCACCGCCAACGGCATGAGCGTGTGGGACGTGGCCGACGACCGTGTCGACGAACTCGGCGAACGCGTGGGCCAGCTGCCGTTCGTGAGCCACTGCTACCGCCGGCCACGCTGCGCTCCGGTCTGGAACTACAACCTGTTCGCCATGCTGCACGGCCGCTCGCGCGACGAGGTCGAGGCCCAGGCGAAGCTGGTCGCGGCGCTGCTCGGCGACGCCTGCCGCGCGCACGACATCCTGTATTCGACAGCCATCTTGAAGAAGACCGGGCTGCGCATTTCCGAAAGCTGAGAACCATGTTCCGCATCAGCCAGTACCTGCGCGAGGTCGCGCTCGCCGAACAGACCGGGCAATGGCCCGCCGCCTGCCGTCGCGGCACTGGCACCCCGCCGGGTCCGGTCGTGATCTGGAATTTGATCCGCCGCTGCAACCTCACCTGCAAACACTGCTACGCCCTCTCGGCGGACCACGACTACACCGGTGAACTGAGCGGCGACGAGGTGGCCACCGTGATGGACGACCTCAAGGCCTTCCGTGTGCCGGTGCTCATCCTCTCGGGCGGCGAGCCGCTGATGCGGCCGGACCTGTTCGACATCGCCGAGCGCGCCAAACGCATGGGCTTCTACACCGGCCTGTCCACCAACGGCACGCTGATCGACGCGCCCATGGCGGACCGAATAGCAGCGCAGGGCTTCGACTACGTGGGCATCAGCCTGGACGGCCTGCGCGAGACGCACGACAGGTTCCGCCGTCTCGATGGCGCCTTCGACCGCAGCCTCGCCGCGGTGCGCCTGCTGCGCGAACGCGGCGTCAAGGTCGGCCTGCGCTACACCATGACGGCGCTGAACGCGCACGACTTTGCGCCGCTGCTCGACCTGATGCGCGCCGAGCGGGTCAACAAGTTCTATTTCTCGCACCTGAACTACGCGGGCCGCGGCAACATCCACCGCGGCAAGGACGCGCAGTTCCAGGCCACGCGCGACGCGCTGGACCGCCTGTACGAACGCGCCTGGCAGGCCGCGCGCGACGGACTGGAAGAGGAGTACGTGACCGGCAACAACGACGCCGACGGCCCCTACCTGCTGCAGTGGGTGGCGCAGCGCTTCCCGCGCTGGACCGACGCCCTGCGCGAGCGCCTGGTGGCCTGGGGCGGCAACGCCAGCGGCGTGAACGTGGCCAACATCGACAACCTGGGCGAGGTGCACCCCGACACCATGTGGTGGCACCACGCCCTGGGCAATGTGCGCGAGCGCCCGTTCTCGCAGATCTGGAGGGACACGGCCGACCCGCTGATGGCGGGACTCAAGGCGAGTCCGCGCCCGGTGGAGGGCCGCTGCGCGTTGTGCCAGCACTTTTCCATCTGCGGTGGCAACACCCGCACGCGGGCCCAGCAGCTCACCGGCAACCCTTGGGCCGAAGACCCGGGGTGTTACCTCACGGACGAAGAAATCGGTCTGCCGGCCGACCACGCCGCGACCGCACCTCGGCGCACGACCATCCTCATGAAGGAGGTGGACCATGTCTGATCCACGCCCCCGCTGGGCCGAGCGCCTGGCCGACATCGCGCGCGCCATGCTGGTGGCCGGCCTCGTGTGGATGGGCGTGGACATGGCGTCCGCCCAGACCATCGACGCCAGGGCCCTGTACCAGCAGCACTGCGCCGCCTGCCACGGCGAGCAGCGCACCGGCGCCATGGGCCCGGCCCTGCTGCCCGAGAGCCTGGAGCGCCTGCGCCCGGCCGAGGCGCTCAAGGTCATCCAGCAGGGCCGCCCCGCGACGCAGATGCCTGGCTTCGCCCAGCAGCTGAACGCCGAGGAAATCAACGCGCTGGCAGCCCACATCCGCACCCCCGTGCTGCCCACGCCGCGCTGGACCGAGGACGACATCCGTGCCTCGCGCAGCTTCCATGCAGCGCCGGCCAACGAGCCAGCGAAACCCGTGTGGTCCGCCGACCCGATGAACCTGTTCGTGGTGGTGGAGGGCGGTGACCACCATGTCAGCCTGCTCGACGGCGACCGGTTCGAGGTCATCACCCGCTTTGCCAGCCGCTTCGCACTGCATGGCGGCCCCAAGTTCACGCCCGACGGCCGCTACGTCTTCTTTGGCTCGCGCGACGGCTGGATCACCAAGTACGACCTCTGGCGCCTGCGCGTGGTGGCCGAGGTGCGCGCCGGGCTGAACATGCGCAACGTGGCCGTGAGCGGCGACGGGAAATGGGTCATGGCCGCCAACTACCTGCCGCACAGCGTGGTGCTGTTCGATGCCGACCTGAACCTGCAGAAGACCTATGCTGCGGCCACGCTGGACGGCAAGACCACGTCGCGCGTGTCGGCGGTGTACGACGCCACGCCGCGCAACAGCTTCGTGGTCGCCCTCAAGGACATTGCCGAGCTCTGGGAGATCTCCTACAACCCGAAGGCCGAGCCCATCTACGACGGCCTGGTGCACGACTACAAGATGGGCGAGTCCATCGCCAAGCCCGGCTTCCTGGGCGTGCGTCGCACACCGCTGGAGGAGCCGCTGGACGACTTCTTCTTCGACCAGTCATATCGCCATGTACTCGGAGCCACCCGCCCCAAGACCGGCGACGGCGCGGCCACCGCGCAGGTGGTCAATCTCGACGCCCGTCGCAAGATCGCCGACCTGCCGATTGCCGGCATGCCGCACCTGGGCTCGGGCATCACCTTCGCCTGGAACGGCAGCACGGTGCTGGCCTCGCCGAATTTGAAGGGTGGGGCGATCGACGTGATCGACATGAAGACCTGGAAACCGGTCGCCACCATCCCCACACCCGGCCCGGGCTTCTTCATGCGCAGCCACGAGAACACGCGCTACGCCTGGACCGATTCGATGATGAGCCCCACGGCCAAGGACACCATGACCCTCATCGACAAGACCACGCTGCAGCCCGTGGCCACGGTGAAGGAACCCGGCAAGACCCTGGCCCACATCGAGTTCACCAAGGACGGCAAATACGCGCTGGCCAGCGTCTGGGAAATGGACGGCGCGCTGATCGTCTACGACGCCGCGACGTTCAAGGAGGTCAAGCGCCTGCCCATGAGCAAGCCGGTGGGCAAGTACAACGTGTGGAACAAGATCACGCGCAGTGAAGGTACTTCACATTGAACCCCCTGCGACGCTGCGCGTCTTCCCCCTCTCCTGCGGGAGGGGGACGCAGCCAGTGGCCCGGCGAAGCCGGTTCCACGGCTGCCCTGGATGAGGCACGTGCTCCGGAGAGGCTGGCCGGCGATGGCGTGGTCTGGCTGCTGGTGCTGGCCGAGCTGCTGACCTTCGGTCTGTTGTTCATCTCGTTCGCGGTCACCCGCCAGCTGCAGCCCGAGGTGTTCGCGCCCGGCCAGGCGGCGCTGAGCCTGCACACTGGGGCGCTCAACACCCTGCTGCTGGTGGCGGCGAGCTGGGCCGCGGTGCGCGCGGTGCGCTGCTTTGAAGCGGACCGGGGCCGGGCGGGTTCGCACTGGCTGCTGGCCGCGCTGGCCGGTGCCATCGGCTTCCTGGTCGTCAAGACCCACGAGTTCGCGGGCAAGGTGCGGGCGGGCTTCGACTGGGCCACCGATGCCTTCACGCTGCTCTACACCCTGCTCACCGGCTTCCATTACCTGCACGTGGTCGTGGGTGCCATCGTGTTCGCCGTGCTCTGGTTCAAGGCCCGCGCCGGCGCCTACGGCCGTGCCAACCACATGGCCCCGGCGTCGGGTGCCGTGTTCTGGCACATGGTCGACCTGCTGTGGATGGTGTTGTTCCCGCTGGTCTACGTCATCCGCTGAAGGCTGTGAAGAACATGCGATTGAACAAGGCCGACACCATCTTCGCACTGCTCGCGCTCGCCACGCTGGCGAGCTGGTGGCTGGGCGAGGGCGCCGCCGTCAGCGGCCAGCACCTGGGCACCGTGGCGACGCTCGCCGTGCTGGCGCTCGCAGGCGCCAAGGGCGCGCTGATCGCGCTGGACTACATGGAACTGCGCCGCGCGCCCGCGCTGTGGCGGCGTGCGGTGATGGGCTGGCTGGTGGTGGTGCTGGGGCTGATCGCGCTGGTCAGCGTGGGGTTGCCCGGCTGATGGCGAGCGGGTCAGGCGTCGTGCCAGTTCAGGCACTGCAAGCCAGGCACCCTTGAAAACTCGCTGATGTTGCGCGTCACCAGCGTGGCCTGGTGGCGCAGGGCGGTGGCGGCGATGAGGGTGTCGTGCGGACCGATGGGCTTGCCCGCCGATTCCAACGCCGCACGCAGGCGGGCTGCGATGGCGGCGCACTCGCCGTCGAATGGCAACAACTGCATGGGTCTGAGCAACTGCGTCAATGCGGCCAGCCGGGGCTCGGCCGCTTCGGTGGGCAGGCGCTGCAGGCCGTAGCGCAACTCGTACTCCACGATGGCAGGCACGCCCAGCTCGGCCGGGCGCAGGGCCTGCAGGCGCGGCACCACCTGCGGGTCGCCGCGAAAGTAGTAGCTGATGGTGTTGGTGTCCAGAACCAGCATGGCCGTCAGAACCCGATGCGTGGCGCATCGGCCGGCTGTGCCACCGGCATGTCTTCACGCAGGGGGAAGTCGGCGAAGCGGCCGGCCAGAGCCAGGCAGTCCTGCGGCCATTCGTGGGCGGCGTACTTGCGGATGATGTCCGCCACCCAGCGGCTTTTGGACACGCCGTTGGCCAGCGCGGCCTGTTCCACAAGCGCTTGCGTGGCATCGTCCAGATAGAGGGTGATTTGGGACATGGTGGTCCTCCTGCGGCGGGGGGAACAAATATATGTGGAAATATACGTGCCTGAGCGCCGAAGTCAACCCGACCCCCGCCGAACCGCCCGCACCATCACCGCGCCGAACAGCACGAACGCCAGCGCATGGCCCGCCCCCGCCAGCGCCAGCCCGGCAGACCAGCCCGTGACCGAGGCCCCCACCCGCAGCGCCAGGCTCGCCCCCAGCACCGCCAGCGGCAGCAGCGCCCAGCGTGTGGGCTCGGGCCGCCAGCCGGCCAGGGCGGGCAGCATGATGGGCGCGTGACCGAAGACCATGGCCATGACGAAACCCAGCCAGAGCGCGTGCCAGGCGACGGTCTGTCCCAGCAGACCCAGCACCGCGGCCACGGCCAGCCAGACGTAGCCGACGACGAGACAGATCGCGGTGTGGCCGGCCCAGCCTTTGACGCGCCACTGGCGCGTGGCCACGTCCCAGCGCAGCAGCCAGGCGGCCAGCAGCGCCATGGTGGTCCACCAGAGCACCACCGCCACATCAGGCCGCCACAGCGCCAGCAGCACGGCGGCCACTGCGCCGGCCCAGACCAGCAGGAAGGCTTTCGAGGCCCAGTCGGGCAGCTTCACCAGCCGCGTGAGTTCGCGCCGTTCGCCCGCGATGGTCAGCACCAGGAAGGCGCTCCAGCCGATGCGGGCGGCCTCCGTCTGGCCCACCACGAAGGCGGCGTTGGCCACCAGCAGGGCCAGCGCGCCCGAGGCCTCCACCGCCAGCGGCAGCGACATGGCGCGATTCGATCCGGCCCAGGCGTAGAGCCAGACCAGCCCGGCGGCCGAGGCCATCCACAGACCGCCCGCGGCGGTCCACTGGCCGGCGCCCCAGGCCAGCCAGCCGCCCAGGGCCGCCAGCATCGGCACCCACAGGCCACGCCGCAGCGCGACCACCCGTTCGAGTGCGATCAGGGCGCCGAAGAAGCCGGCCATCATCACCGCGCCGTGCGCGCCGATGGCGTGGGCGCCGGTAGGCCCGAAACCCTGCGCGGGCAGGCTGCCCAAGCGCACCAGGCCGCCGCCGACGGCGCCCAGCAGGTTGCCGATGGCCATGAGCGCAGCCAGGCCGACAGCCCAGCGGGGCAGGGGCGGCGGCTCGGCCGGGCGCGCCTTGCCGGGTGGCCTGGGGGGAGGGTTCACCATCCGAAGCGCGCTCGCAGCGCCGGCGCCAGCCGCTCGGGCGACCACTCGCTGTCCCAGTCCATCCGCACGTCCACCGCGGTGCCGGGCGGGCAGGCGCGCTGCACGGCGGTGAGGGCGTCGTCCACCATCACGTCGGCCATGGGGCAGGTGGCGCTGGTGGGGATGAGCGTGACGGCGACCGACGTGCCGTCGATGCGGACCTCGCCGACCACGCCCAGGTCCACCAGGTTCTCGCCCATCTCGGGGTCGTCCACGGTGCCCAGGGCGGCCATCACGGCGGTGTGCAGGTCGGTGGTCTTGGTTTCCATGGGTCCTCACTGTGAACGGGCCTTGTGCACCCATCCTTGAACCAGTTCAAGGACGATACCCGAGCAAAAAAGGAGGATACGCCCCATCAACCAGTGATGGAGGGCTTCATGAGCCAGACGCAAAGCGGGTTTACCAAACAGACCGCCCGCAACATGTTCTACGGTGGCAGCGTGTTCTTCGCGCTGCTGTTCGCGGTGATCGTGTTCGACACCGAACAACGCATCCCCGAGCGCTCCAACGCGCAGGCGATCACACCGGCCGTCGTGGCGGGCAAGAAGATCTGGGAGACGCGCAACTGCATCGGCTGCCACACGCTGCTCGGTGAGGGCGCCTACTTCGCCCCCGAGCTGGGCAACGTCTACAAGCGCCGCGGTGGCGACTTCATCAAGGCCTGGATGCAGGCGCAGCCCACGGGCGCGCCGCACCGCCGCCAGATGCCGCAGTTCGACCTGAACGAGCAGCAACTCAACGACCTGGTCGAGTTCCTCAAATGGACCGGCGAGATCAACACCGAGAAGTGGCCGCCCAACATCGAAGGCTGACCGGAGAAGCACCATGACCATCGCAACACTCAAATACCAGAGCCAGTCGGTCTCCAGGAACTACTTCATCGCCGCCATGGTGCTGTTCGCCGGGCAGGTGATCTTCGGCATCACCCTCGGCCTGCAGTACGTGATCGGGGACCTGTTCTTCCCCTACATCCCCTTCAACGTGGCCCGCATGGTCCACACCAACCTGCTCATCGTGTGGCTGCTGTTCGGCTTCATGGGGGCGGCCTACTACCTGGTGCCGGAGGAGTCCGAAACCGAGCTCTTCAGCCCCCTGCTGGCGAAGGTCCTGTTCTGGGTCTTCCTGGCGGCCGGTGCGCTGACCATCGTCGGCTATCTGACGCTGCCCTACGCCAAGCTGGCCGAACTCACCGGCAACCAGCTGCTGGAGACCATGGGCCGCGAGTTCCTGGAACAGCCGCTGCCCACCAAGGTCGGCATCGTCATCGTGGCGCTGGCCTTCCTGTTCAACATCACCATGACCGTGCTCAAGGGCCGCAAGACCGCGATCACCGTGGTGCTGCTGATGGGCCTGTGGGGTCTGGCGCTGTTCTTCCTGTTCAGCTTCGTCAACCCGCACAACCTGGTGCGCGACAAGATGTACTGGTGGTTCGTCGTCCACCTCTGGGTGGAGGGCGTGTGGGAACTGATCCTGGGCGCGCTGCTGGCCTATGTGCTGGTCAAGACCACCGGTGTGGACCGTGAGGTGATCGACAAGTGGCTGTACGTGATCATCGCCTTCGCGCTGATGACCGGCATCCTGGGCACGGGCCACCACTTCTTCTTCATTGGTCTGCCCGGCTATTGGCAGTGGATCGGCTCGATCTTCTCGGCCATGGAACCGATTCCGTTCTTCATGATGACGGTGTTCGCCTTCAACATGGTGCAGCGCCGCCGCCGCGAACACCCGAACCAGGCCGCCGTGCTGTGGGCCGTGGGCACCTCGGTCATGGGCTTCCTGGGCGCCGGCCTGTGGGGCTTCATCCACACGCTCAGCCCGGTCAACTACTACACCCACGGCTCGCAGATCACTGCGGCCCACGGTCACCTGGCCTTCTACGGTGCCTATGTGCTGGTGGTCATCACGCTGATCAGCTACGCCATGCCCACGCTGCGCGGCCGCATCGCCAACAGCCAGAAGGCCCAGTCTGCCGAGATGTGGAGCTTCTGGGTCATGACCATCGGCATGTCGGTGATGGTGCTGGCCCTGACCGGTGCCGGCATCCTGCAGGTGTGGCTGCAACGCATGCCCACCGAAGGCGCCATGAGCTTCATGGCCACGCAGGACCAGTTGGCCTTCTTCTACTGGACCCGCATCGCCGGCGGCGTGATCTTCCTGCTCGGCCAGTTCCTGTACTTTGCCAGCTTCTTCATCGGCGGCGAGCCGGTGCGCGCCGAGACCGTGAAGACGGGTGGCGGCGGCGTGCTGGGTGCCCGCCCCGCACAACGCGCCTGATGCCACGAGGACACGGCCATGGACCACAGTGAACAGCAGCATCTGGTGAACGCACCGTTCTACGCCGAACAGGCCGGCGAGGTCGCGCTCTTCGAGCACGCCTTCCGCCAGCGCCTGCCGGTGCTGATCAAGGGGCCCACCGGCTGCGGCAAGACCCGCTTCGTGGAGCACATGGCCGCTCGCCTGGGCCGGCCGCTCATCACCGTGAGCTGCCACGACGACCTGAGCGCGGCCGACCTGGTGGGGCGCCATTTGATTGGCGCGGATGGCACCGTCTGGCAAGACGGCCCGCTGGCCCGCGCGGTGCGCAGCGGTGCCATCTGCTACCTCGACGAGGTGGTGGAGGCCCGCAAGGACACCACCGTGGTGCTGCACCCGCTGGCCGACGACCGCCGCGTGCTGCCCATCGAACGCACCGGCGAACAGCTGGTCGCGCCGCCGGGCTTCATGCTGGTGGTCAGCTACAACCCCGGCTACCAGAACCTGCTCAAGAGCCTCAAGCCCAGCACGCGCCAGCGCTTCGTGGCGCTGACCTTCGCTTACCCCGCGCCCGACGTGGAGCGCGGCATCGTGGTGGCCGAGGCGGGCGTGGAGCCCGCGCTGGCTGAGCGGCTGGTGACGCTGGCGCAGGCCTTGCGCCGCCTGAGCGACCACGACCTTGAAGAAACCGTGAGCACCCGCCTGCTGGTGATGGCGGCGCGCCTGGTCGCCAGCGGCCTGCCGCTGAAAGTGGCCTGCCGTTCGGCCATCGTCGACGCGCTGACCGACGACTTCGAGACCGCCGCCGCGCTCGACGAGGTGGTGGTCGCCATGCTCGGAAACCGAACCTGAATTCCGTTTGCAGCGGCGGCGCTGCGCCTTCCTCCTCGTTTGCCACACAAACATGCAGCGCCGCCGCCTCTTTTTCCAGCTGGGCTTCTTCGCCCTGTTCCTGCTGGCCCCCGCACTGAACCTGCTGCGCTTCGATCTGCACGAGGCGCAGCTGTGGTTCCTGGGCCAACGCTGGAGCCTGGGCATCGACGCCTTCCGCGCGGGCGAGATCAGTGCCAACCAGGCCGCGATCCAGATCTTCGTCAGGGCCTTCCTGCCCGCCATCGCGCTGATCGCCGCCTTCCTGGCCGTGGCCTGGAAATACGGCCGCCTTTACTGCGGTTGGCTTTGCCCGCACTTCACCCTGGTGGAGACGCTCAACGCCGCGCTGCACCGCGCCTGCGGCAAGCTCAGCATCTGGGACAAACACACGACACGGCGCGCGGGCGTGAAGCCCTCGGCCCGCTGGTGGCCGGTGTTCTTCGCGCTCTGCGCCGTGTTCGGCTTCCTGTGGGCGATCACGCTGCTGACCTACCTGCTGCCCCCGGCCGAGATCTGGGGCGGCCTGCTGGCCGGCACGCTCACGCCCAACGAGGCGCGTTTCCTGATCGCCGGCTCGCTCATCTTCACGCTGGAATTCGCCTTCGCCCGTCACCTGTTCTGCCGCTTCGGCTGTGCGGTGGGCCTGTTCCAGAGTCTGGTGTGGATGGCCAACCCCAAAGGCATGGTGGTCGCCTTCGACCGCGACCACGCGCGCGACTGCCGCACCTGCACCACCGCCACCTATCCGCAAGGCTCGGCCTGCGACAACGGCTGCCCCATGCGCCTGCACCCGCGCAACATCAAACGCATGATGTTCTCGTGCGTGCAGTGCGGCCAGTGCCTGGATTCGTGTGAAGAAACGCGGACCGCGCAATCCCGCGAACCGCTGCTGGAATGGAAGGTCGGCGCCGACGCGGTGCGCGAAACACTGCGCCAACGCAAAGCGGAGCGCGAAGCGGCCGCCGTTCTCGAAAGGAAAGTCTGATGGAAGAGTGGGTCGGCCAACAGTGGGACCGCTTCATCCGCCGCGCGGCCCACCGCCAGCACGATGCGGCCGCGGTGACGCTGGGCGAGATGCAGCGCACGCTGCACCTGATGTTCCGCGCCGCTGGCGGCGCAGCGGCGGTGCGGGTGGCGCCCGCCGCCGAGGCTCGGGTGGGCGGCGCCCGCGACTGGCTGCAGCGCGTGGCCGGCACCGGCACCCACGCGGCCACCGGGCGGCTCGAACCTGAGGCCCTGTCGCTGCCACCGGTCATCGCGGTGCACGCCGAACCGGCGCTCAACCGCGCGCTCTACCTGTGGCTGGCGGCCCTGGCCGCGCACATCGAGCCCACCGGCGAATGGATCGCCGACAACCGGCGCGCCACGCAACGCGCGCTGGCCACGTTCCCCGGCCTGGCCGAACGCCACCGGCAATTGCTGGCCGCCGAAACCGCGCTGCGGCCCGAGCCCTCGCGCCTGCGCGGCCGCGCCGCCGAGGCCGAGCGCTCGGTGCAGCAGGCGCTGGCGGCGCAGGGCGATGCCCCGGTGGGCGGTGTGCGGCCCGACGAGGTGGCCCCGGTCTGGCTCTGGCTCGACACCACGGCCGCGGCGCCCGCTGCCTCCGTGGCCCGCGACCAGGACCCTGAGGCGGCTGGCGCCGGGCGCCCGCTGGCCGCGCAGGACGCACGCCGCCGCCGCGCGCAAACGGTGGCCGACGATCGCGACAAGGCGCCGCTGATGATGTTCTTCCGCGCCGAGTCCATCCTGTCCTGGGGCGAGTTCGTCAAGGTCAACCGCGCCAGCGACGACGACGACGACGGCAACGCGCTGGCCGCGGCCAACGACATGGACGTGCTGGCCATCGCGCCCGACGGGCAGACCACCGCCTCGCGGGTGAAGTTCGACCTCGACCTGCCCAGCGCTGCCGCCGACGACCGGCCGCTCGGCCCCGGCACCCGCCTGCCCGAGTGGGACTGGCGCAAAGGGCAACTGATCGAAGACCACTGCGCGCTGCAGACCCTGGTGACCGCCGAGCCGCCGCCCTTCGTGCCGCCCTCCGCGCTGCGCGTGACCGCCCGCCGCGTGCGCCGCCGCATGGAGGTGCTGCGCGGTGGCATGGGCCGTCTGCACGCCCAGCCCGAGGGCGACGAGCTTGATCTGGACGCCTGGGTGCGCCACGCCGTGGAAGCGGCGGCCGCACCGCGCAGCGAGTCGCCTGCGGTGTTCAGCCGCCGCGTGCGCAGCGAGCGCAGCCTGGCCACGCTGCTGCTGGCCGATCTTTCGCTGTCGACCGACGCCTACGCGACGCAGACCGCGCGCGTGATCGACGTGATCCGCGACGCGCTCTATGTGTTCGGCGAGGCGCTGTCCGCCAGCGGCGACCCGTTCGAGATGCTGGGCTTCTCGTCGGTGCGGCGGCAGAACGTGCGCATCCATCAGCTCAAGGGCTTCGACGAGGCCTGGGGCCCGCGCCCGCGCGACCGCGTAGGCGCCATCAAGCCCGGCTACTACACGCGCATGGGCGCGGCCATCCGCCACGCCACGGCGCGGTTGGCGCAGCGGCCCGAGCGCCAGCGCCTGCTGCTGCTGCTGACCGACGGCAAGCCCAACGACCTGGACGTGTACGAGGGCCGCTACGGTCTGGAGGACACGCGCCACGCGGTGCAGGCGGCGCGCGCCGCGGGCCTGCTGCCGTTCTGCATCACCATCGACGAAACCGCCCACGACTACCTGCCCGCGCTGTTCGGTGACCAGGGCTATGCGCTGGTGCGGCGTCCGCAGGAACTGGTCAACAAGCTGTCGGCGGTGCACCAGCGCTTCATGGCCCGCGCCGCCTGAGGTCATGCCCGTTACCGGTCACGGTTCGCGGCTACAGTCGGTGGCTCCAACGCCCCCACCGCCTGCTTCCATGGACCTGTCCCGCTTCGACCTGCCGCGCTACCTCTCGATGCTGCCCCTGTTCCAGGAGATGCGGGCGCCCGAGCTGCAGCGCCTGGCCGAGGGCAGCCAGCTGCGCGAGTTCGCGCGCGGGTCGGACATCTTCCGCTTCGGCGACCCCTGCGACGAGTTCCACGTCACCGTCACCGGCCAGGTCAAGCTGTTTGCCATTTCGCCGGCCGGTCAGGAAAAGATCATCGAGCTCGTGGGCCCGGGCAACAGCTTCGCCGAGGCGCTGATGTTCATGCAGCGCCCGTACATCATCAACGCCCAGGCGCTGACGGACACCCTGCTGCTGAGCGTGACGCGTGCGGCCGTCATGCACGAGATCCAGGGCGACGCCCAGTTCTGCATGCGCATGCTCGCCGGCCTCTCGCGCCGCCTGCACGGTCTCGTCAACGACGTGCAGGCCTATTCGCTGCACAGCGGCGTCGAGCGCGTGATCGGCTACCTGATGCGCGACCTGCCCGAAGAGGGCGGCGAGGCCGCGGCCAGCGTGCTGCTGCCGGTGAGCAAGGCCTCGATCGCCTCGCGCCTGTCGATGACCCCGGAGTACTTCTCCAAGGTGCTGCGCGAGCTGGAAGACCAGGGACTGATCGAGGTGGACAAACGCGAGATCCGGCTGCTGGACGTGCAGCGGCTGTCCCGCTATCCGCTTCGGTGAAGGTGCCCCCCGTACACTCGCCGCCCTATGCTGATCCTCGGATTTGAGAGCTCCTGCGACGAAACCGGTGTCGCCCTGGTCGACGCCAGCGGCGAGGCCACGCCGCGCCTGCTGGGCCACGCGCTGCACAGCCAGATCGAGATGCACCAGGCCTACGGCGGTGTGGTGCCCGAGCTCGCCAGCCGCGACCACATCCGCCGCGTGCTGCCGCTGACCGACGCGGTCATGGCCCAGGCCGGCCTGCCGCTGTCGGCGGTGGACGTCATCGCCCACACGCGCGGCCCTGGCCTGGCCGGGGCGCTGCTGGTGGGCTCGGGCGTGGCCTGTGCCCTCGGCATGGCCCTGGGCAAACCCGTCATCGGCGTGCACCACCTTGAAGGGCATCTGCTCTCGCCTTTCCTGAGTGCCGATCCGCCGCAGTTCCCGTTCGTGGCGCTGCTCGTGTCCGGCGGCCACACCCAGCTGATGCGGGTGGACGGGGTGGGGCGCTACGAACTGCTGGGCGAAACCATCGACGACGCCGCCGGCGAGGCCTTCGACAAGTCGGCCAAGCTGCTGGGACTGGGATACCCGGGGGGGCCGGCGCTGTCGAAGCTGGCGCAACAGGGGGACCCGGCGGCCTACAAGTTGCCGCGCCCGCTGCTGCACAGCGGCGACCTCGACTTCTCCTTTGCCGGACTCAAGACGGCGGTGCTGACCCAGGTCAAGCGCCTGGCGCAGGCGCATCCGGACGGCCCGGCCACCAGCCACCTGGCCGACCCGCTGACCCTGCAGCAGAAAGCCGACGTGGCCGCCAGCGCGCAGGCCGCCATCGTGGACGTGCTGGTGAAGAAGTCTCTCGCGGCGCTGGACCAGACCGGGCTGCGGCGCCTGGTGGTGGCCGGCGGCGTGGGAGCCAACAGCCGGTTGCGCGAGCAGCTCAACGCCGCCTGCGCCCGGCGCAAGGTCCGCGTGCACTATCCCGAACTGCACCTGTGCACCGACAACGGCGCCATGATTGCCTTGGCCGCCGGCCTGCGGGTGCAGGCCGGTCTGGCCGATCTCGCGGCGGCAGACGGATACCGCTTCGATGTGCGCCCGCGCTGGCCGCTGGCCGAACTCTCCGCCGCCTGAGCCCTTTCCACGCCGGGATGGGTCGGTTTCGGTAATTATGAATTACACTGCGCCACCCTGTCGCGTGGGTGACTCCGTGCGGCGGTGAACCACGGAGCCAAACAAGCATGCAACTCACTCATCACCTCTCGCGCCGCGGCGCTCTGGTCGCGCTGGTGGCGGCCACCCTGTCCTGCGCCAGCGCCTGGGCGCAGCCTGCTGGCGAGCCCATCCGCATCGGCATGATCGAAGGCCTCTCCGGTCCGGTCGGCAACGCCGGCGAGGCGGTGTACCGCAACCTGGTCTGGGCCACCGAACGGGTCAACGCCCGTGGCGGCGTCAAGCTGCCCGGGGGCAGCCGGCCGCTGGAGATCGTGCGCTTCGACAGCAAGGGCCAGACCGAAGAGGCGCTCTCGGGTCTGCGCTCGGCCATCGACAAGGGCATCTCCATCGTGGCGCAGGGCAATTCGTCGGCCGCGGCGGCCGGCCTGATCGACGCCATCAACAAGCACAACGAGCGCGACACCGCGCGCCAGGTGCTTTTCCTCAACTACTCGGCGGTCGACCCGTTGCTCACCAACGCCAAGTGCAGCTACTGGCACTTCCGCTTCGACGCCCACGCCGACATGCGCATGGGCGCGCTCATGAGCGTGCTCAAGGAAGACAAGGCGCTCAAAGGCATCTACCTGATCGGCCAGGACTACTCCTTCGGCCAGGCGGTGCTGACAGAGGCGCGCCAGCAGCTGGCGGCCCAGCGGCCGGATGTGAAGATCGTCGGCGACGAGCTGCACCCCATGGCCCGCATCAAGGACTTTGCACCCTACGCCGCCAAGATCAAGTCCAGTGGCGCGCAGGCCGTGCTCACCGGCAACTGGGGCAACGACCTGACCCTGCTGGTCAAGGCCGCGCGCGAGGCCGGCTTCGAGGGCACGTTCTACACCTTCTACGGCAACGCCCTGGGTGCTCCGGCGGCCATGGGCGACGCCGGCATCGGCAAGGTGGTGGCCGTGGCCGACTGGTTCCCCAATGTGCCGACGCGCGAGTCCGAGGCTTTCTACCAGTCGTTCCGCCAGCGTTTCCCCAACCCCGCCGACGACTACGTGCACATGCGCATGCAGCTGATGATCGAGGCGCTCGCACAGGCGATCGAAAAGGCGGGATCGGTGAAGGCGGCCGACATCGCCGTGCAACTGGAAAAGGCGCAGGTCTCCCTGGCGGGCCAGACCGCCCGCATGCGCGCCGCCGACCACCAGTTCCAGCAGCCGCTGGCCGTGGCCGTGATGGACCGGCAGGGCGCACCGGGCGTGAAGTTCGACGTCGAGGGCTCGGGCTACGGCTTCCGGGTGGTGCGACAGCTGACACCGCAGCAAGCCGAGATGCCGCACGCCTGTACCATGGTCCGTCCCTGATGTTGTAGGAGCGTTCATGCGTCCGGTGGTGGAGAGTCTGGAAGAGTCGCGCATCCGCGAGGTGGCGAATGCGGGCATGGGCCTGGAAGGCGTGCTCAAGTTCTGGTTCGGCGAGAGCGACGAGGTCACGCCCGACTTCATCCGCGAGGCCGCGATCGCCTCGCTCAATGCGGGCGAGACCTTCTATGCCCACAACCTCGGCCTGCCCGAACTGCGCCACGCCATCGCCGGCTACACCCACACCCTGCATCCGCAGCTGGCCACCGACCACTGGTTCGACCGCATCGCCGTCACTTCGGGCGGTGTCAACGGCCTGATGCTGGCGTCCCAGGCGCTGGTGGAGGCGGGCGACGAGGTGGTGGTGGTCACGCCGGCCTGGCCCAACCTGGTGGCCCAGCCGCAGATCATGGGGGCCCGGGTGCGCACGGTGTCGCTGAAGGTGGCGCCGGACGGTGCCTGGGTGCTGGATCTGGCCGTACTGCTGGCGGCGGTGACACCGGCCACGAAGCTGCTGATCCTCAATGCCCCCAACAACCCCACCGGCTGGACGCTGACCCGCGACGAGCAGGCAGCCATCCTGGCCCACTGCCGCCGCACCGGCACCTGGGTGCTGGCCGACGAGGTGTACGAGCGGCTGTATTTCGCGGGCGATACCGCCAGCGGCGCCGCGCCCAGCTTCCTCGACGTGTCCGAGCCCGAAGACCGGCTGATCGTCGCTCACAGCTTCTCGAAGAGCTTCCTGATGACCGGCTGGCGCCTGGGCTGGCTGGTGCTGCC
Organism: Hydrogenophaga pseudoflava; assembly: GCF_031020795.1. Taxonomy (GTDB): domain Bacteria; phylum Pseudomonadota; class Gammaproteobacteria; order Burkholderiales; family Burkholderiaceae_C; genus Hydrogenophaga; species Hydrogenophaga pseudoflava_A. The sequence goes on along the minus strand of NZ_JAVHJP010000001.1, from coordinate 336,922 downwards.
GCGGGCGCTGACGCACCCGGTCGGCAAGCTGATCGAGTTCAACACCTCCTGCGCGCCCGTGTTCGCCCAGCGCGCCGCCACGGTGGCGCTGCAGCGCGGCCACGAGGTCACCCCAGGTCTGGTGCGGCACCTGCAGGTCTGCCGCGACACCCTGGTGCCGCTGCTGCGCCAGATCCCGGGCGTGGAGCTGGCCGAGCCCAGGGGCGGCATGTACGCCTTTTTCCGCCTGCAGGGCCATGGCGACTGCCTGTCGACCGCCACGCGACTGGTGCGCGAGGCCGGCCTCGGCCTGGCGCCGGGCAGCGCCTTCGGACCCGAGGCGGCGGGCTGGCTGCGCTGGTGTTTTGCCAGCCGCGACCCGCAGCGGCTGGCCCAGGGAGCCGAGCGTCTGCGGAACTGGCTGCGCACCGCGTCCTGAACCGCTGGTCTATAATGCGCGGTTGCCGCCCGATCCGGGTGGCATCCTCACGCCCGTTGTGGCGGCCGGGTTTCCCCAGGGAAAGGTCGGCTGGCTGCGGCGGGTCGCACGTAACCAGACTGGAATCACCATGATCGAAAAAACCGTCAAGGCCGCTGTGGTGGCCGAAAACGCCCGTGCTGCCAACGACACCGGCAGCCCCGAAGTGCAGGTCGCCATCCTGACCGCCCGCATCAACGAACTGACCCCCCACTTCAAGCAGCACGCCAAGGACCACCATGGCCGCCGCGGTCTGCTGCGCATGGTCAGCCGCCGCCGCAAGCTGCTGGACTACCTCAAGTCCAAGGACGCCGACCGCTACGTCGCCCTGATCGCCAAGCTGGGTCTGCGCAAGTAATCTTGAGCTTGCCGTGACACGCAAAACGCCTGAGTTGGTTCGCCGGCTCGGGCGTTTTTCACTTTGATTTTTCAGAAAGTTTTCGGATAAGGGAACGAGCAGAGCGAAGCTGTGTCATTCCAGAGGGGTTGCGCCGACGCAGGCCCGCTGGAATGGCATCGTGTTCTGCAGGTTTTTCGGCTCCGGGCCGCGGGCGGCGCCACAGACGCCCATCCAACAGGAGAGACACATGACCATGTTCAACAAAGTCACCAAGACCTTCCAGTGGGGCCAGCACACGGTCCGCATGGAAACCGGCGAAATCGCCCGCCAATCCAGCGGCGCCGTGCTGCTCGACATGGACGGCACCGTGGTGCTGGCCACCGTCGTCGCCAAGAAGGAGGCCAAGGCCGGCCAGGACTTCTTCCCGCTGACCGTCGACTACCTCGAAAAGTCCTACGCCGCCGGCAAGATCCCCGGCAGCTTTTTCAAGCGCGAAGGCCGGCCCTCCGAGTACGAGACCCTGACCAGCCGCCTGATCGACCGTCCGATCCGCCCGCTGTTCCCGGACGGCTTCTTCAACGAAGTCCAGGTGGTCATCCACACCGTGTCGCTGAACCCGGAGGTGGACGCCGACATCGCCGCCATGATCGCCACCTCGGCCGCCCTGTCGATCTCCGGCATCCCGTTCAACGGCCCCATCGGTGCGGCGCGCGTGGGCTACATCAATGGTCAGTACGTGCTGAACCCCGGCCAGACCGAGCGCAAGAACAGCCAGATGGATCTGGTGGTCGCCGGCACGCAGGCCGCCGTGCTGATGGTGGAATCCGAAGCCGAGCAGCTGTCTGAAGAGATCATGCTGGGTGCGGTGGTGTTCGGCCACGAGCAGGGCAGCATCGCCATCGCCGCCATCAACGAGCTGGTGCGCGACGCCGGCAAGCCCGAGTGGAGCTGGCAAGCACCTGCCAAGAACGAGCCGCTGATCGCCAAGGTCGAAGCCCTGGGCAAGGCCAAGCTCGAAGCCGCCTACCAGATCCGCAACAAGCAGGCCCGCACACAGGCTTGCCGCGAAGCCTACGCCGCCGTGATGGAAGGCCTCAAGGCCGAGGGCGTGGAGTTCGACAGCGTGGCCGTCGAAGGCCTGCTGTTCAACATCGAAGCCGCCATCGTGCGTGGCCAGATCCTGGCCGGCGAGCCGCGCATCGACGGCCGCGACACGCGCACCGTGCGCGCCATCGAAATCCGCAACAGCGTGCTGCCGCGCACCCACGGCTCGGCCCTGTTCACCCGTGGTGAAACCCAGGCATTGGTGATCGCCACGCTGGGCACCGACCGCGACGCGCAGCGCATCGACGCCTTGTCCGGCGACTTCGAAGACCGCTTCATGCTGCACTACAACATGCCTCCGTTCGCCACCGGCGAAACCGGGCGCGTAGGCTCGCCGAAGCGCCGCGAAATCGGCCACGGCCGCCTGGCCAAGCGCGCCCTGGTGGCCGCGCTGCCGACCAAGGAAGATTTCCCCTACACCATCCGTGTGGTGTCCGAAATCACCGAGTCCAACGGTTCTTCTTCCATGGCGTCCGTCTGCGGCGGCTGCCTGGCGCTGATGGACGCCGGCGTGCCGATGAAGGCCCACGTGGCCGGCATCGCCATGGGCCTGATCAAGGAAGGCAACCGCTTCGCGGTGCTGACCGACATCCTGGGTGACGAGGACCACCTCGGCGACATGGACTTCAAGGTGGCCGGCACCACCAACGGCATCACCGCCCTGCAGATGGACATCAAGATCCAGGGCATCACCAAGGAAATCATGCAGGTCGCCCTGGCCCAGGCCAAGGAAGCGCGCATGCACATCCTGGGCAAGATGCAGGACGCCATGGGCGAAGCGAAGACGGAGATCTCCAACTTCGCGCCGCGTCTGTACACCATGAAGATCAATCCGGAGAAGATCCGCGACGTGATCGGCAAGGGCGGCGCCACCATCCGTGCGCTGACCGAAGAAACCGGCACCCAGATCGACATCGCCGAAGACGGCACCATCACCATCGCCTCCACGGACGGCGCCAAGGCCGAAGAGGCCAAGCGCCGCATCGCCGAGATCACGGCCGAAGTGGAAGTGGGCAAGGTCTACGAAGGCCCGATCACCAAGATCCTGGACTTCGGCGCCCTGGTCAACCTGCTGCCCGGCAAGGACGGTCTTCTGCACATCAGCCAGATCGCCCACGAGCGCGTGGAGAAGGTCACGGACTACCTCAAGGAAGGCCAGATCGTGAAGGTCAAGGTGCTCGAGACCGACGAGAAGGGCCGCGTGAAGCTGTCCATGAAGGCGCTGCTGGACCGCAATGGCGGTGGCGAGCAGGCCCAGCAACAGCAGCAATAAGCAGCTGCCGCTGACGGTGATGCAAGCGGTCGAGATCAGCGCCTTCGGCGCACCCGAGGTCCTGCGCTTGGCGGAACGCCCGGCGCCGGTCGCGGCGGCCGGCGAGGTACTGATCCGTGTGCGCGCTTCGGGCGTGAACCGCCCGGACGTGCTGCAGCGCAGCGGGTCCTACCCGCCGCCGCCCGGGGCGTCTGATCTGCCTGGCCTCGAAGTGGCGGGTGTCATCGAGTCGGGTGACGCCGACGCGATGGCGCAGGCAGGTTTCAAGATCGGGGACCGCGTCTGTGCTCTGGTCGCGGGTGGTGGTTATGCCGAACTGTGCGTCGCGCCGGTGGGGCAGTGCCTGCCGGTGCCTGCAGGCTTCGACGATGTGCAGGCGGCAGCGTTGCCGGAGACCTTCTTCACGGTCTGGAGCAACGTGTTCGACCGCGGCCGCTTGCAGGCCGGTGAAACCTTGCTGGTGCAAGGCGGCACCAGCGGCATCGGCGTGACCGCGATCCAGCTGGCCAAGGCCTTCGGAGCGACCGTGATCGCGACGGCCGGCAGCGACGACAAGTGTGCAGCCTGTCTGGGCCTTGGTGCCGACCACGCCATCAACTACCGCAGCCAGGATTTTTCGGTCGTGGCCAAGGAACTGACGGGTGGGCAGGGTGTGAATGTGATCCTGGACATGGTGGCCGGCGACTACGTGGCCCGCGAGGTTGAGTGCCTGGCCGAAGACGGGCGCTTGGTCATCATCGCGGTGCAGGGTGGCGTCAAGGCTGGCTTCAATGCCGGTCTGGTGCTGCGCCGCCGGCTGGTCATCACCGGCTCGACGCTGCGGCCACGTCCCGTGACCTTCAAGGCGGCCATCGCGGCCTCGCTGCGCGAAAAGGTCTGGCCGTTGCTGGAGCAGGGGCAGGTCAAACCGGTGATCCACAGCACCTTCGAGGCCGCCCGTGCGGCCGAGGCCCACACACTGATGGAGTCCAACCGGCACATCGGCAAGATCGTGCTGACCTGGGCGTGATCCACCACTCTTTCGGAGACTGAGATGAACAAGAAGCTGATCGCCGGCAACTGGAAGATGAACGGGAGCCTGGCGGCCAACGAGGCCCTGGTCCAGGCCATGCTGGCCGGTGTCGGCCAGCCTGCGGCCGAGGTCGCGCTGTGCGCACCCGCGCCCTATCTGGCGCAGCTGCAGGGCCTGCTGCAAGGCAGTCCGATCGCCTGGGGCGCGCAGGATGTGTCTGCCCATGAGCAAGGCGCCTACACGGGCGAGGTCAGCGTGGCCATGCTCAAGGACTTCGGTTGCCGCTACGCCATCGTCGGCCACAGCGAACGCCGCCAGTACCACGGCGAGACCGATGAGTTGGTGGCCGCCAAGGCCCAGCGGGCGCTGTCGGCTGGTGTCACGCCCATCGTGTGCGTGGGCGAAACACTGGCCGAACGAGAGGCCGTCGAAACCGAGGCCGTGGTCAAGCGCCAACTGGCTGCGGTGATCCACACCGTAGGCCACTGCATCACCGAAATCGTGGTGGCCTACGAGCCTGTGTGGGCCATCGGTACCGGAAAGACGGCCACGCCCGAAATGGCGCAGGCCGTGCATGCTGTCCTGCGGGCCCAGCTGGCGGCCGCCACCACCAACCCGAAGCGGGTGCACATTCTTTACGGCGGCAGTATGAACGCGGCCAACGCAGCCAGCCTGCTGGCCCAGCCGGACATCGATGGGGGCCTCATCGGAGGCGCTTCCCTCAAGGCCGCCGACTTCCTTCAGATCGTGGCTGCGGCCGGCTGACGATCTCCCCTTTACGCACATTAGGAGCAGACATGAACGTTTTGATGACCATCCTCCAGGCTGTCCAGATCCTTGCCGCCGTTGGCATGATCGGCCTGATCCTCATGCAGCACGGCAAGGGTGCCGATGCCGGCGCCGCCTTCGGTGGTGGAGCAGGGTCTGCGAGCCTCTTCGGTGCCTCGGGAGGTGCCAACTTCCTGTCTCGCACCACTGCGGTGCTGGCTGGTGTGTTCCTGACCTGCACCCTTGGTCTCGCCTACTTTGGCAACCTGGTGCCGACAACGGCGCGCTCCGGCAGTGTGCTGGAGAGCGTGACCCCTGCGACGCAGGCTCCGGCGGAGGGTTCTGCCGCCCCCGCAGGGACGCCGGTCGAAACTCCGGCGACGCCGGCTTCTGGCGCGGCGCAGATCCCCGGCAAATAAATGCCCGAGAGGGTGTGTGGCCGCCCCGGCGAGAGCGGGGCGGCCACCCCGAAAAAGCCCAGGAATTCTGGAAAACCCGGGTCGTTTCAGGGTAAACTCTATGGGTTGTCGACAATGCTCACACCAGCCCTCGTGAGCCAGACAATGCAGACCCAGCCGACGTGGTGAAATTGGTAGACACGCTATCTTGAGGGGGTAGTGGCGAAAGCTGTGCGAGTTCGAGTCTCGCCGTCGGCACCAGACAAAGGCAGGCAGGGCCATCAGGCCCTGCGCATGGAACCGACCCACGATGAGTCTCGAACAATATCTCCCCGTGCTTTTGTTCATCCTGGTCGGTCTTGCCGTAGGCGTGATACCCCAGGCCTTGGGCTACATCCTGGGCCCCAACCGCCCGGATCCTGCAAAAAATTCCCCTTACGAATGCGGCTTCGAGGCTTTCGAAGATGCGCGCATGAAGTTCGATGTCCGCTACTACCTCGTGGCCATCCTCTTCATCCTCTTTGATCTGGAAATCGCGTTCCTGATTCCCTGGGCGGTGGCCCTGACCGACATCGGTTCGACCGGCTTCTGGGTGGGTGTGATCTTCCTGATCGACCTGCTGGTTGGATTTGTCTACGCCTGGAAGATCGGCGCCCTGGACTGGGAATGATGCGCCTGCTGGCGCAGTGGAGCACACATGATTGAAGGCGTCCTGAAAGAAGGCTTCATCACCACGAGCTATGACTCGGTGGTGAACTGGGCCAAAACCGGATCTCTCTGGCCGATGACCTTTGGTCTGGCTTGTTGCGCCGTGGAGATGATGCACGCTGCCACGGCCCGTTACGACCTGGCCCGCTTCGGTGCCGAGGTGTTTCGTGCCAGCCCCCGCCAGTCCGATCTGATGATTGTGGCAGGGACCCTGTGCAACAAGATGGCGCCCGCGCTGCGCAAGGTGTACGACCAGATGGCCGAGCCCCGCTGGGTGTTGTCGATGGGCTCCTGTGCCAACGGTGGTGGCTACTACCACTACAGCTATTCCGTGGTGCGCGGCTGCGACCGCATCGTACCGGTGGACGTCTATGTGCCCGGCTGTCCTCCGACGGCCGAAGCGCTGATCTACGGGATCATCCAGTTGCAGCAGAAGATCCGTCGCACCAACACGATTGCCCGCGCCTGACCGGTGCCTGGACTGAGTCAGAAAGACGGCCCATGAGCGACACAGCCTACTTCACTCCTGCCGAAACCATTGCTGCCAACGTGGCGCAATTGCTTGGCGAACGCGCAAGATCGGTATCCGTTGTCCGCGGCGAAGTCACCCTGGTGGTGGCGGCCTCCGACTACCTCGAGGTCATGCAGACCCTGCGCGATGCGCCGCAAACGCGCTTCGAGCAACTCATCGATCTGTGTGGCATGGACTACTCCACCTACGGTGATGGCCGGTGGGAGGGTTCCCGCTTTGCGGTGGTCGTCCATCTCCTGTCGGTGAGTCTCAACCACCGCTTGCGGGTGCGTGTGTTCTGCCCGGAAGATGATTTTCCGGTCGTGGACTCGGTGTCCGGGCTCTGGTCGTCGGCCAACTGGTACGAGCGCGAGGCCTTCGACCTCTACGGCATCGTGTTCGAGGGGCACAACGACCTGCGCCGTATCCTGACCGACTACGGCTTCATCGGTCACCCCTTCCGCAAGGACTTTCCGCTGTCGGGGCACGTGGAGATGCGTTACGACGCCGAGCGTCAGCGCGTGGTCTATGAGCCGGTGACGATCGAGCCGCGCGAGATCACGCCGCGCGTGATCCGTGAAGACAACTATGGCGGACTGCACTGATCATGGCTGAAATCAAGAACTACACCCTGAACTTCGGGCCGCAGCACCCGGCCGCACACGGTGTGCTGCGTCTGGTGCTCGAGCTCGACGGCGAGGTGGTGCAGCGCGCCGACCCGCACATCGGCCTGCTGCACCGGGCCACCGAAAAGCTCGCCGAGCACAAGACCTTCATCCAGTCGCTGCCTTACATGGACCGTCTCGACTACGTGTCCATGATGTGCAACGAGCACGCCTACTGTCTGGCCATTGAGAAGCTGCTGGGCATCGAAGTGCCGATCCGCGCGCAGTACATCCGTGTCATGTTCAGCGAGATCACCCGCCTGCTGAACCACTTGATGTGGCTCGGTTCGCACGGCAACGACTGCGGGAGCTCGACCATCCTGATCTACGCGTTCCGCGAGCGCGAGGACCTGTTCGACATGTACGAAGCGGTGTCCGGTGCGCGCATGCATGCGGCCTACTTCCGCCCGGGTGGCGTGTACCGCGACCTGCCGGACACCATGCCGCAGTACAAGCACAGCAAGATCCGCAACGCCAAGGCGCTGGCGGAGATGAATACGAACCGCCAAGGCTCGCTGCTGGACTTCATCGACGACTTCACCCAGCGTTTCCCGACCTACCTGGCCGAATACCACACGCTGCTGACCGACAACCGAATCTGGAAGCAGCGCACGGTGGGCATTGGCGTGGTGTCGCCCGAACGCGCGCTGAACCTGGGCATGACCGGTCCGATGCTGCGGGGGTCCGGCATCGCCTGGGACCTTCGAAAGAAGCAGCCCTACGACGTCTACGACCGCGTCGAATTCGACATCCCGGTCGGCAAGACCGGTGACACCTACGACCGTTACCTCGTCCGCATGGAGGAGATGAAGCAGTCCAATCGCATCATCAAGCAGTGCGTGGACTGGCTGCGTGCCAATCCAGGTCCGGTCATCACCGACAACCACAAGGTGGCGCCGCCCTCCCGCGAGGCGATGAAGTCGAGCATGGAAGAGCTGATCCACCACTTCAAGCTCTTCACCGAGGGTTTCCACGTGCCCGAAGGCGAGGCCTATGCCGCCGTCGAGCATCCCAAAGGCGAATTCGGCATTTACCTGGTCAGCGACGGTGCCAACAAGCCCTACCGCCTGAAGATCCGCGCCCCCGGTTTCACGCACCTGTCCACGCTGGATGAAATGGCCAAGGGCCACATGCTGGCCGACGCGGTGGCCATCATCGGCACGATGGACATCGTTTTTGGAGAGATTGACCGATGATCTCGACCCCCGCAAATCAGGGGCCGGTGACGGCGATGGAGCTGTCCGAGGCCACCAAGGCGCGCTTCGCCCGCGAAGTCGCCAAGTACCCCACCGAGCAGGCGCAATCGGCCGTGATGGCCTGTCTGTCCATCGTGCAGCAGGAGCAGGGGCATGTCAGCAATGCCGCCGAGCAGGCGATCGCCGACTACCTGGGCATGCCGGTGATGGCCGTCCACGAGGTGACGACCTTCTACAACATGTACAACCAGAGGCCGGTGGGCAAATTCAAGCTCAACGTCTGTACCAACCTGCCGTGCCAGTTGCGCGACGGTTACACCGCGCTGCACCACCTTGAGAAAAAGCTGGGCATCGCCATGGGCGAGACGACGGCCGACGGCCTGTTCACGTTGCAGCAGAGCGAGTGCCTGGGCGCCTGCGCCGATTCGCCGGTCATGCTGGTGAATGATCGCCACATGTGCAGTTTCATGAGCAATGAAAAGCTCGATCAGCTGATTGACGGCCTGCGCGCCGCGGAGGGCAAACAATGAACGCCCAGCAAGTGCTCGCGCAGTTCAGCGCCACTGGCGTTCAGACCTGCTTCCATGGCCGCCACATCGAGCCGCAGATCTACAAGGACCTCAACGGCAGCAACTGGTCGCTCAAGGACTACGAGGCACGTGGCGGCTACCAGGCCCTGCGCAAGGTGCTGGGCATGGATGGTTCGGCGCCCAACCCCGAGACGGGTGCCGTGGGCATGACCCAGGACCAGGTGATCGCCACTGTCAAGGAGTCGGCGCTGCGCGGCCGCGGCGGCGCGGGTTTCCCTTCGGGCCTGAAGTGGAGCTTCATGCCACGCCAGTTCCCGGGCCAGAAATACCTCGTGTGCAACTCCGATGAGGGCGAGCCGGGCACCTGCAAGGACCGCGACATCCTCATGTACAACCCGCACATCGTCATCGAAGGCATGGCGATCGCGGCGTACGCCATGGGCATCAGCGTGGGCTACAACTACATCCACGGCGAAATCTTCGAGGTGTACGAACGCTTCGAGGCCGCCCTGGAAGAAGCCCGCGCCGCCGGGTATCTGGGCAACAACATCATGGGCTCGAACTACTCGTTCCAGCTCCATGCGCACCATGGCTTTGGGGCCTACATCTGCGGTGAAGAAACCGCGCTGCTCGAATCGCTGGAAGGCAAGAAGGGCCAGCCCCGATTCAAGCCGCCGTTCCCGGCCAGTTTCGGCCTGTACGGCAAGCCGACCACCATCAACAACACCGAGACCTTCGCGGCCGTGCCTTGGATCATCCGCAATGGCGGCCAGGCCTACCTCGAATGCGGCAAGCCCAACAACGGTGGCACCAAGATCTTTTCGGTCAGTGGTGACGTGAACCTGCCCGGCAATTACGAGATTCCCATGGGCACGCCGTTCTCCAAGCTGCTCGACCTGGCCGGCGGTGTGCGCACCGGTCGCCAGCTCAAGGCGGTCATCCCCGGCGGTTCGTCTTCGCCCGTGTTGCCGGCGTCCATCATCATGGACTGCACGATGGACTATGACTCGATCAGCAAGGCCGGTTCCATGCTGGGCTCGGGGGCCGTGATCGTGATGGACGACACCCGCTGCATGGTCGAGTCGCTCAAGCGCCTGTCCTACTTTTACATGCACGAGTCCTGTGGCCAGTGCACGCCCTGCCGCGAAGGCACGGGCTGGCTCTGGCGACTGGTCGACAAGATCCAGCGCGGCGACGCCAAGCCGGCCGACATGGACCTGCTGGACAACGTGGCCGAAAACATCATGGGCCGCACCATCTGCGCCCTGGGCGATGCTGCCGCGATGCCGGTGCGCGCCATGCTCAAGCATTTCCGTCACGAGTTCGCGGCCATGATCAAGGCCGACACCGCGGCCTCGGCCTGATTCCGGAACACACCATGGTTGAAATCGAACTCGACGGCCAGAAGGTCGAAGTGCCCCCGGGCAGCATGGTCATGCATGCTGCCGAGAAGGCTGGTACCTACATTCCGCACTTCTGCTACCACAAGAAGCTCTCCATTGCCGCCAGCTGCCGCATGTGCCTGGTCGAGGTGGAGAAGGCCCCCAAACCCATGCCCGCCTGCGCCACGCCGGTTACCATGGGCATGATCGTGCGCACCAAGTCCGACAAGGCCATCAAGGCCCAGAAGTCGGTCATGGAGTTCCTGCTGATCAACCACCCGCTGGATTGCCCGATCTGCGACCAGGGCGGTGAATGCCAGCTGCAGGACTTGGCTGTGGGCTACGGCGGTGGTGCTTCCCGCTACGAAGAAGAAAAGCGCATGGTGTTCCACAAGAACGTGGGCCCGCTGATTTCCATGGCGGAGATGAGCCGCTGCATCCACTGCACCCGCTGCGTGCGCTTCGGCCAGGAAATCGCCGGCGTCATGGAGCTGGGCATGTCCAACCGCGGCGAGCATGCGGAGATCGAGACCTTCGTCGGTCGGTCGGTGGACTCCGAACTTTCGGGCAACATGATCGACATCTGCCCGGTGGGTGCGCTCACCAGCAAGCCCTTCCGCTACAGCGCCCGCACATGGGAGCTTTCGCGCCGCAAGAGCGTCAGCCCGCACGACTCGACCGGTGCGAACCTGATCGTCCAGGTGAAGAACCACCAGGTGATGCGCGTGGTGCCGCTGGAGAACGACGCCGTCAACGAGTGCTGGATCGCGGATCGCGACCGCTTCTCGTACGAAGCCTTGAATGGTGAAGACCGCCTGACCCGGCCCATGCTCAAACAGGGCGGCGAATGGCAAACCGTGGACTGGCAGACGGCACTCGAGTACGTGGCCAACGGTCTCAAGTGCGTCAAGGACAAGCATGGCGCAGGCGCCATCGGCCTGCTGGCCAGTCCGCACAGCACGGTGGAAGAACTGTCGCTGGCCGGCGCCCTCGTGCGTGGCCTGGGCAGCGAGAACATCGACAGCCGTCTGCGCCATGCCGATTTCGGCAATGCGGCGCCGGCCGGTCAGGCCCGCTGGCTCGGCCGTCCGATCTCCGAACTGTCGCAGCTGCAGCGCGTGCTCGTCGTGGGTTCGAACCTGCGCAAGGACCATCCGCTGTTCGCCCAGCGGATCCGTCAAGCCGCACGCAAGGGTGGCCAGGTCAACGTGCTGGATGGCCAGGCTCCGGACTGGGCGATGCCGCTGAAGAACGTGCTGCTGGCCGACAGCAGTGTCTGGGTCAGCGCACTGGCTGGAATCGCTGCCGCTGTAGCGGCTGAGGCCGGTGTGCAACCGCCGGTCGCCGGCAGCATCACCGACGATGCCCGCGCCGTGGCCAAGTCCCTGTTGAGCGGCGAACAAAAGGCCATCCTTCTGGGCAACGCCGCTGCCCACCATGAAAAAGCTTCCAGCCTGCTGGCGCTGGCCAACTGGATCGGTCAGCAGACGGGCGCCTCGGTGGGTTACCTCACCGAAGCGGCCAACACCGTCGGGGCCCAGCTGGTGCGTGCCGTGCCGGGGCAGGGTGGTCTGAACGCCGCTCAAATGCTCGGCGGGCAACTGAAGGCCGCCATTCTCCTCAACACCGAGCCTGCTTTTGACAGTGCCCATGGTGCGGAAGGCCTGAAATCCGCCGACATGGTGGTCACGCTCAGTCCGTTCAAGGCCAACATGGACATCAGCGACGTGTTGTTGCCCATCGCACCGTTCACGGAAACCTCCGGGTCCTTTGTCAATGCCGAAGGCCGCCTGCAGAGCTTCCACGCAGTGGTGCGTCCGCTCGGCGAGACGCGTCCGGCCTGGAAGGTGCTGCGCGTGCTGGGCAACCTCCTGGGTCTGCCCGGGTTTGATGCGGACACTTCCCAGGCCGTGCTGGCAGCCGCCCTGCCGGGCGTGGCCGGTGAATCGCTGGTGGCGGCGTCCCGTCTGAGCAACGCGGAGTTTGGCTTGGGACCTGCCGCGGCAGACCAGTCGCCCGTCCGGACTTCACCTTGTGTGGCGCCGATCTATCAGCTCGATGGGCTGGTGCGCCGCGCCACCTCGCTGCAACTCACGAGCGACGCCCGAGGAGCCCGCGCATGATCGATGCGATGTACAACGGAGGCCTCGGCCTCATCAATGCTTCCTGGTGGACTACTGCGGCGTGGCCGGTCATCTGGGGTCTGATCAAGATCGTGGCGGTGCTGGCACCACTGATGGGAGCGGTGGCCTATCTGACTCTGTGGGAGCGCAAGCTGCTGGGTTTCATGCAGGTCCGCCTGGGGCCCAACCGGGTCGGCCCGGCCGGCCTGCTGCAGCCGATCGCCGACGCGCTCAAGCTGCTAACCAAGGAGCTGATCAACCCGACCGCCGCCAGCAATGGCCTGTTCCGCCTGGGGCCCATCATGGCCATCATGCCGGCCCTCGCGGCCTGGGTGGTGGTGCCCTTCGGCCCCGAGGCTGTGATTGCCAACATCAACGCCGGCCTGCTGGTCATTCTGGCCATCACCTCCATCGAGGTCTACGGCGTGATCATTGCTGGTTGGGCTTCCAACTCCAAGTACGCCTTCCTGGGCGCTTTGCGCGCCTCGGCCCAGATGGTGAGCTATGAGATCGCCATCGGTTTTTGTTTCCTGGTGGTCGTGATGACCGCCGGCAGCCTGAACCTGGGCGACATCGTGGCGTCGCAGGCCAAGGGCCATGGTGTGAACATGGGCCTGGACTTCCTTTCCTGGAACTGGCTGCCGCTGCTGCCGATCTTCCTCGTCTACCTGATCTCGGGTGTGGCCGAAACCAACCGCCACCCGTTCGACGTGGTCGAAGGCGAAGCGGAAATCGTGGCCGGCCACATGGTCGAGTACTCGGGTATGGGCTTCGCCATCTTCTTCCTGGCCGAATACGCCAGCATGTGGCTGGTGTCCATCCTGGCAGTGGTGATGTTCCTCGGCGGGTGGCTCCCGCCGATCGACAGCGCCCTGTTCAACTGGATTCCCGGCTGGATCTGGCTGGGTGCCAAGACCTTCTTCGTGGTGTCTTTGTTCATCTGGATCCGCGCCACCTTCCCCCGTTTCCGTTACGACCAGATCATGCGTCTGGGCTGGAAGATCTTCATTCCCGTGACGCTGGTCTGGCTGCTGCTCGTCGGCGGCCTGATGCAGACCTCGTGGAACCTCTGGAAATAAGCAAGGCGACCGATCATGTCCACCTCCGCCGTTGCCCCCTTTTCGCTGAGTGACTTCTTCAAGAGCTTCATGTTGCTGGAGCTCTTCAAGGGCATGGCCCTGACCGGCCGCTACGCCCTGCGCCGCAAGGTCACGGTCCAGTTCCCCGAAGAGAAGACGCCGTTGTCCCCGCGTTTCCGCGGTCTCCACGCCCAGCGCCGTTACGAGAACGGTGAGGAGCGCTGCATCGCCTGCAAGCTCTGCGAAGCGGTGTGTCCCGCGATGGCCATCACCATCGAGGCCGGTGAGCGTGAAGACGGCACCCGCCGCACCACGCGCTATGACATCGACCTGACCAAGTGCATCTTCTGCGGTTTCTGCGAGGAGGCCTGCCCGGTCGACGCCATTGTCGAAACCCAGATTCTGGAGTACCACGGCGAAAAACGCGGTGACCTGTACTTCACCAAGGAAATGCTGCTGGCCGTTGGTGACCGCTACGAGCCCGAGATAGCAGCAGCCAAGGCCGCGGACGCGAAGTACCGCTGAGCCGGCGAAAGACAAGACCATGGATTACCAGACCGGCTTTTTCTACCTGTTCGCGGCGGTGATGCTGTTTGCCGCCTACCGCGTCATCACGGCGCGCAACCCGGTGCACGCCGTGCTGTTCCTGATGCTCGCGTTCTCGCAGGCGTCGGGCCTCTGGCTGCTGCTCAAGGCCGAGTTTCTCGGACTGACCCTTGTGCTGGTGTACCTGGGTGCGGTCATGGTGCTGTTCCTGTTCGTCGTCATGATGCTGGACATCAAGCTCGACGGCGACCGTTGGGGTTTCTGGCAGAACTTTCCGCTCGCCGCCACGCTGGGTGCGCTGGTCGCCGCAGAGCTGATCGCCGTGCTGTGGGTCGGTTTCCCCAATATGGTGGCGCCGGTGGCTGCACAGGCAACCGGGGCCTCGAACACCAAGGCGCTCGGCGCGCTGATGTACACCGAGTACCTGTACCCGGTTGAAATTGCCGCGGTCATTCTGCTGGTGGCCATGTTCGCTGCCATTGCACTCACCCTGCGTCAGCGCAAGGACAGCAAGGCCATCGACCCGGGTCTGCAGGTCCGTGTGCGCGCCGCCGACCGACTGGTGGTGGTGCCCATGGCCGCCACGAAAAAATCCGCGCCTGCCGAAGCAGTCGCCGCCGAGGAGGGCAAGGCATGAGCCTCACGAACCTGTCACTGGGACATTTCCTGTCAGTGAGTGCGATCCTCTTCGCGCTGTCCGTCATCGGTATCTTCCTGAACCGCAAGAACATCATCGTGCTGCTGATGGCCATCGAGCTGATGCTGCTGGCGGTCAACATGAACTTCGTCGCGTTCTCCCATTACCTTGGAGACCTGCACGGACAGGTGTTTGTGTTCTTCATTCTGACCGTGGCCGCCGCCGAGTCGGCCATCGGCCTGGCCATTCTGGTGTTGCTGTTCCGCAGCAAGTCCTCCGTGAGCGCCGAAGAACTCAACGCCCTCAAGGGTTAAGAACATGAGCACCACCCTTTCCGCAACGACCCTGCTGGCCGTGCCGCTGGCACCGCTGGTGGGTTCCGCCCTGGCCGGCATTCTGGGTACCACCTTCGGCGGCAACCTGATCGGTCGGCGCGCCGCCCACTCCCTGACGATCCTGGGTGTGCTGGTGGCCTTCATCATTTCGGCCATGACGCTCAAGAGCGTGGCGCTGGAAGGCGCCCGCTTCAACCAGACCATCTACGAGTGGATGGTGGTGGGCGGCCTGAAGATGGAAATCGGCTTCATGGTCGACGGCCTGACCGCCATGATGATGTGCGTGGTCACCTTCGTATCGTTGATGGTGCACCTCTACACCATCGGCTACATGGAAGAGGACGCAGGCTACAACCGCTTCTTCGCCTACATCTCGCTCTTCACCTTCTCCATGCTGATGCTGGTGATGAGCAACAACCTGCTGCAGCTGTTCTTCGGCTGGGAAGCGGTGGGTCTGGTGTCCTATCTGCTGATCGGTTTCTGGTTCAACAAGCCGACCGCCATCTTCGCCAACATGAAGGCCTTCCTGGTCAACCGGGTCGGCGACTTCGGCTTCATCCTGGGCATCGGCCTCATCGTCGCCTATGGCGGTACGCTCAACTACACCGAGGTGTTCGCCAAGGCCCCCGAGCTGGCCCAACTGGGCTTTCCGGGCACCGACTGGATGCTGGTCACCGTCATCTGTATCTGCCTGTTTATCGGAGCCATGGGCAAATCGGCGCAGTTTCCGCTGCACGTCTGGCTGCCGGACTCGATGGAAGGCCCGACGCCCATCTCCGCGCTGATCCACGCCGCCACGATGGTGACGGCCGGCATCTTCATGGTTTCGCGCATGTCTCCGTTGTTCGAGCTGTCGGACACTGCGCTGAATTTCATCATGGTGATCGGCGCCATCACCGCCCTGTTCATGGGCTTCCTGGGCATCATCCAGAACGACATCAAGCGTGTCGTGGCCTATTCCACGCTGTCCCAGCTGGGTTACATGACGGTGGCGCTGGGCGCTTCGGCCTACTCGGTGGCGGTCTTTCACCTGATGACGCACGCGTTCTTCAAGGCGCTGCTGTTCCTGGCCGCCGGTTCGGTGATCATGGGGCTGCACCACAACCAGGACATCCGCTGGATGGGTGGTGTGCGCAGGTACATGCCCATCACGTGGATCACGTCGCTGCTCGGCACGCTGGCGCTGATCGGCACGCCGCTCTTCGCGGGCTTCTACTCGAAGGACGCGATCATTGAGGCGGTGCATTTCAGCAACCTGCCTGCGGCCGGTTTCGCGCACTTCGCCGTACTGGCGGGCGTGTTTGTCACGTCGTTCTATTCCTTCCGTCTGTACTTCCTGGTGTTCCACGGCAAGGAGCGCTACGACCAGAACCCGGACGCCCATCACGGTCACGACGACCACCACGACGACCATGCCCACCATGGTGATGGCAAGCCGCACGAAACCCCGTGGGTGGTGACCGTGCCGCTGCTGCTGCTGGCCATTCCCTCGGTGGTGATCGGCTTCATGACCATCCAGCCGATGCTGTTCGGTGACTTCCTCAAGGACGCCATCACGATCAACACGGCCGCTCATCCGGCGATGGCCAAGTTCGCAGAAGAATTCCACGGCCCGCTGGCCATGGCCCTGCACGCGTTCTCCACCGCGCCGTTCTGGCTGGCCCTCGCTGGTGCTGTGACGGCCTGGTACATGTACCTGGTCAACCCGGCGGTGCCCGCTGCCATCGGCCGTGCCCTCAAGCCCATCGTCACGATCCTCGAGAACAAGTACTACATGGACTGGTTCAACGAAAACGTGCTCGCCCGTGGCGCGCGTGCGCTGGGAACCGGTCTGTGGAAGGGTGGCGACCAGGGCGTGATCGAGACCGGCGTGGTCAATGCCAGCTGGAAAGTCGTGGGCGGATTTTCTTCCGTGGTTCGTGGCTTCCAGAGTGGCTACCTGTACCACTACGCGCTGCTGATGATTGTGGGCGTGTTCCTGTTCATGACGTATTTCGTGTGGCTCGCCAAATAAGGAGAACAAGAAGATGGGTTTGCTGAGCCTTGCGATCTGGACGCCGATCCTGTTCGGTGTCGTGTTGCTGGCCCTGGGTCGGGATGACCAGGCTGGCGTGGTGCGCTGGATCGCCCTGGTGGGGGCGCTGGCCTCTCTGGCGGTGACCATTCCCCTGTACTCCGGCTTCGAGTTGGGCACGGCCGCGATGCAGTTCGTCGAGAAGATGCCCTGGATCGAGCGCTTCAACATCCACTACCACCTGGGTGTCGACGGCATCTCCCTCTGGCTGGTGCTGCTGACCGCCTTCATCACGGTGATTGTGGTGCTGGCCGGCTGGGAGGTGATCACCGAGCGCGTGAACCAGTACATGGGCGCATTCCTCATCCTGTCGGGCCTGATGATCGGCGTCTTCTCCGCTCTGGACGGCATGCTGTTCTACGTGTTCTTCGAGGCCACGCTGATTCCGATGTACCTGATCATCGGCATCTGGGGGGGGCCGAACAAGATCTACGCGGCTTTCAAATTCTTCCTCTACACCCTGATGGGCTCGCTGCTGATGCTGGTGGCCCTGATCTACCTGTACAACCAGTCGGGTGGCAGCTTCGATCTCGCTGCCTGGCACAAGCTGCCGCTGGGCAGCACGGCGCAGACGCTGCTGTTCTTCGCTTTCTTCGCCGCGTTCGCGGTGAAGGTGCCGATGTGGCCGGTGCACACCTGGCTGCCCGATGTGCACGTGGAGGCGCCCACTGGCGGCTCGGCCGTGCTGGCCGCCATCATGCTCAAACTGGGTGCCTACGGCTTCCTGCGCTTCTCGCTGCCCATCCTGCCCGACGCCTCCCACCAGTGGGCCTGGCTGATCATCACGCTGTCGCTCGTGGCGGTGATCTATGTGGGTCTGGTGGCCATGGTGCAGAAAGACATGAAGAAGCTGGTGGCCTACTCGTCGGTGGCCCACATGGGTTTCGTGACGCTCGGTTTCTTCGTTTTCAGTGATCTGGGCGTGTCCGGCGCCATCGTGCAGATGATCGCCCACGGCTTCGTTTCGGCGGCCATGTTCCTGTCGATTGGCGTGCTGTACGACCGTGTGCACTCGCGCAACATCGCCGACTACGGTGGTGTCGTCAACACCATGCCCAATTTCGCGGCGTTCGCCCTTCTGTTCACCATGGCCAACTGCGGTCTCCCGGGAACCGCCGGCTTCGTGGGCGAATGGATGGTGATCCTGGCCGCCGTGAAAGCCAACTTCTGGATCGGCGCTGCCGCCGCATCGGCTCTCATCTTCGGCGCCGCCTATTCGCTCTGGATGTACAAGCGCGTGTACCTGGGCGCGGTGGGCAACCACCATGTCAAGGAACTCACCGACATCGGTCGACGCGAGTTCCTGATCATGGCGCTGCTGGCCATTGCTGTGCTGTACATGGGCGTGAACCCCAAGCCGTTCACCGACGTGATGGATGCATCCGTCGCCGAGCTGCTGCGGCATGTCGCCATCTCCAAGCTGCCCTGATCGTGGCCTGAGCAAACACACGAACGAGTCTTCACATGATTGATCAACTCAGCTTGGTGGCGGTGTACCCCGAGATCTTCCTGTTGGTGATGACCTGCGTGATCTCGCTGGTTGACCTGACCGTCAAGTCGACGACCCGCCGTCCCACCTATGTGCTCACCCTGCTGACCCTGGCCAGCGTGGCCTTCCTGCAAGGCAAGAATGCTCTGGCCGGTCAATCGATCAGCGGCTTCGGCGGCATGATCGTGAGCGATCCGATGGGGCTGTGGCTCAAGTGCTTTGCCGCCATCGCCATGTTCGTCACGCTGGTCTATGGCCGCGACTACGCGGCCAGCCGCGACATGCTGCGTGCGGGCGACCTGTTCACGCTGTCGCTGTATGCGCTGCTGGGCATGTTCGTGATGATCTCCGGCCACAACTTCCTGGTGATCTATCTCGGTCTGGAACTGCTGACGCTCTCCAGCTATGCCCTGGTGGCCCTGCGTCGCGACGACGGCAAGGCGATCGAGGCGGCCATGAAGTACTTCGTGCTCGGCGCGCTGGCCAGCGGCTTCCTGCTGTATGGCCTTTCGCTGGTGTACGGCGCCACCGCTTCGCTGGACGTGGCGGACGTGATGAAGGCCATCGCAGGCGGTCCGGAGTCCCTCAAGGGGTCGTCCCAGGTGCTGATGCTGGGGCTGGTGTTCGTGGTGGCCGGTCTCGCGTTCAAGCTGGGCGTGGTGCCCTTCCACATGTGGGTGCCCGACGTGTACCACGGCGCTCCCACTTCCATCACGCTGATGGTGGGGGGCGCGCCGAAGCTGGCGGCATTTGCCATCGTGATCCGCCTGCTGGTGGAAGGCATGGCACCGCTCGCTATGGACTGGCAGCAGATGCTGGCGGTACTCGCCGTTGCCTCGTTGGTGATCGGTAACCTCGCCGCCATTGCACAGAGCAACCTCAAGCGCATGCTGGCGTTCTCGACGATTGCCCAGATGGGCTTCATGCTGCTGGGTCTGCTGGCCGGTGTGGTGCAAGGCGAAAAAGGGCTGGACACGGGCAACATGGCCAATGCCTACAGCGCCACGATGTTCTACGTCATCACCTATGTGCTGACCACCCTGGGCACTTTTGGTGTCATCCTGCTGCTGTCGCGCGATGGCTTCGAGTCCGATGAAATCGCCGACCTGGCCGGTCTGAACCAGCGCAGCCCGCTGTACGCCGGTGTGATGGCCGTGTGCATGTTTTCTCTGGCGGGCGTGCCGCCGCTCGTGGGCTTCTACGCCAAGCTGGCGGTGCTCCAGGCCCTTCTGGCGTCTTCCCAACCGGTGTACATCGGACTGGCGGTGTTCGCCGTGGTGATGTCGCTGATTGGTGCTTTCTATTACTTGCGCCTCGTCAAGGTCATGTACTTCGACGCGCCGACGCAGACCGCCGGCATCACCGCAGGCATGGAAGTGCGCTCGGTGCTGACGGTCAATGGCGCGCTGGTGCTGGTGCTGGGTGTGTTTCCGGCTGGCCTGATGGCCCTGTGTGCCCAGGCCATCGCCTCGCTGATCGCGTGAGTGCCTCGGCGTCGGTGTGGCTGGTGTTGCTGGCGGCTGTTCTGGCTGCCAACCTGCCATTTCTGAACCAACGCTGGCTGGGCGTGGTCCCGCGCTCCACGCCCAAGACCCTGGGCGTCCACCTGCTGGAACTGGTGGTGTGCTATTTTCTCGTGGGTGCGCTGGGCCTGGGGCTGGAGAAGGCAGACGGCCAGATCTACCCGCAGGGCTGGGAGTTCTATGCCACGACGGCGGCGCTCTTCCTCACGCTGGCCTTTCCCGGTTTCGTCTACCGCTATTTGTTCAAACGCCACGGCTGAGAACCTGCCATGAGCGAGGACCTCCATCTGCGCGAAGAGCCGGTGTCGCGCACCGAACTGCTCAGTGGGCACTTCCTGCATGTCGTGCGCGACACGGTCCGGCTGCCCTCCGGACGCGAGGCCACGCGGGAGTACGTGCTGCACCCGGGTGCGGTGATGGTGATCGGTCTGCTCGACGACGGGCGCGTGATCCTGGAGCGGCAATACCGCCACCCCTTGCGCAGTGTCATGGTCGAGTTCCCGGCGGGCAAGCTGGATGCGGGCGAGCGCAGCCTGGCCTGCGCGCAGCGGGAGTTGCGGGAAGAAACCGGTTACAGCGCCACGGAGTGGGCGTTTGCGGGACGGCTGGCGCCGACCATTGCCTACTCCGACGAGACCATCGACATCTGGTTCGCCCGCGGGCTGACGCCAGGCGAACGCCGCCTCGACGAGGGTGAGTTCCTGGACGTGTTCACCGCCACGCCCGACGAAGTGAGTGGCTGGTGCCGCGACGGTCGCATCATCGATTGCAAGACACTGGTCGGCGCTCTGTGGCTTCAGAACGTGCTGTCGGGTGCGTGGTCTCTGGACTGGACGGGGAACATGCCGCCCGAGGTCGCCCGATAATTGCTTCCATGAAGGTTCTGAACCTGCAATGCGCGCACCAGCATGATTTTGAGGGCTGGTTCGCTTCCGAAGAGGATTTCCACCAGCAGCTCGAACGCGGCCTGCTGGGCTGTCCCCTGTGCGGCGATGTGCAGGTGCGCAAGATGCTGTCCGCACCCCGGCTCAACCTCGGACGTGCGCGCGAAGAAGCGCCGGCCCCTGCCGGGGACGGCATGGTAGAGATGGGGCGCACCGCGCCAGGCTCGGAACTGCAAGGGCGCCTGTTGCGCGCCGTGCGCGAACTCATGAGCCAGACCGAAGACGTGGGCGAACGTTTTGCCGACGAGGCGCGGGCCATGCACCACGGTGAGCTGGCACAGCGCAATATCCGCGGCCGCACCACCCCCGAGGTGGCGATGGAGTTGATCGAGGAGGGCATCGACGTGATGCCATTGCCGGCCTTGCCGGCTCTCAAGGAAACTCTTCAATGAAAAAGCCCCGCGATGCGGGGCTTTTTCATGGTGGGCCTGTCAAGGATACAGGCCACGGAGATCACGTGCATGGAGGATGCGCTTGCAGGCCACGATGAAGGTGGCGGTGCGCAGGCTGACCTTGTTCTCTTCGGCCACCTGCCAGACGGCGGCGAATGCACCCTTCATGATGCGGACCAGGCGCTCGTTGATCTCGTCCTCGCTCCAGAAGAAGCTGGAGAAGTCCTGCACCCACTCGAAGTAGCTCACCGTCACGCCGCCGGCGTTGGCGATCACGTCGGGCAGCACCAGGATGCCGCGGTCGTGCAGGATGTCGTCGGCCTGCGGTGTGGTCGGGCCGTTGGCGCCTTCGATGATCATCTTCGCCTGGATGCGGCCAGCATTGGCCTCGGTGATCTGCTGCTCCAGCGCGGCGGGGATCAGGATCTCGCAAGGCACGCCCCAGAAGGCGTCGTTGTCGATCACTTCGCCACCGGTGAAGCCGGCCACCGAACCGAACCGGCCCACGTGGGCCAGCAGGGCAGGCACGTCCAGGCCGGCCTCGCGGTAGACGGTGCCGCCGTGGTCCTGCACCGCGACGACTTTGGCACCGGCTTCGGCGAACAGCTTGCCGGCGACACCGCCCACGTTGCCAAAGCCCTGTACGGCCACGCGGGCCCTGGAGATGTCCAGGCCGATGTGCTTGGCGGCTTCGACGCCAACCGTGAACACACCGCGGCCGGTGGCCTCGCGGCGGCCCAGCGAGCCACCGAGGTCGACCGGCTTGCCGGTGACCACGCCGGTGGCCGTCGCGCCTTCGTTCATGGAGTAGGTGTCCATCATCCAGGCCATCACCTGCTCGTTGGTGTTGACGTCGGGAGCCGGGATGTCCTTGGTCGGGCCGATGATGATGCCGATCTCGCTCGTGTAGCGGCGCGTCACGCGCTCAAGCTCACCGATGGAGAGCTGGCGCGGGTCGACGCGGATGCCGCCCTTGGCACCGCCGTAGGGCACGTTGACCGCCGCATTCTTGATCGACATCCAGGCCGACAGTGCCATCACTTCGGACAGCGTCACGTTCTGGTGGAAGCGCACGCCGCCTTTGCCCGGGCCACGGCTGGTGTTGTGCTGCACGCGGTAGCCCTCGAAGTGGGCCACGGTGCCGTCGTCGAGGTGGATCGGCACGTCGACGATCAGGGTGCGCTTGGGGCGCTTGAGGGTGTCCACCCAGCGGGCCAGGCTGCCCAAGTAGGGCGCGACGCGGTCGACCTGTTGCAGGTAGATGCCCCAGGGGCCGAGGTTGTTGGGGTCCAGGTAGGACGGCAGGGCGCTGGTGAAGGCGGCCGGGCTGTTGGCCGCGGCGCCGGCCGGATGCGGTGCTTGTGACATGTGCAAAGTGTCCTTGTGGGTTGTCTCATCGATTCCGGGTGGGATCGATGGGCGCGACTGTAAAGACCGGTTGCCGGTGCTGTCCAAGGCCGAGTTGCCATTCGGTTATGCGTTCGATGCATAACCGTGCCCTTCAGGCGGGCGAGGGTTTCCAGACCTGGCGCGCCACCCGGGCCATGTTTCCACCCAGGATGCCGTCGATGTCGGCGTTGCCCATACCCGCTTCGCGCAAGGCTTCGGGCAACACCGTCCAGGTGGCGACCGGTGCATACCGCATCTGCCGGATGCCATCGCCGTAGCCGTCGTTTGCGGGCCACCAGTGGCCCGGGTCGAAAGGAGGGGGCGGATCGTCGTTGAGGTGAGGCTCGCCAAAACCGATGTCCAGGCCCAGGCCGACGTGCCGGGGACCCACGAGATCGGCGACGTGCAGCATGTGGCGGACGATGTCGGTGGCGGCGGGCGACTCGACCCCGAGAAAGCGCGACACGCCGGAGATGCACACCACACCTCCCGTCGCGGCACAGGCCTGGATCTGCTCGTCGGTGATGTTGCGACCGTGCTCCACCAGCGCCAGCGGGTTGGCGTGGCTGAACACGACAGGCCGGGCCGACTGCGCCATGATGTCCAGCGTGGTGCGGCGCTCCGTGTGCGAGCAGTCGATGATCACCCCCGCCGCGTTCATCGCCTCGACCATGCGGCTTCCCAGCGCGGTCAGGCCCTGCGGGGTGTCGTGGCAGCCGCCGGCCACGCTGTTGTTGCGGTTGTAGGCGAAGTGGATCTGCCGCACGCCTAGGTCGCGGTACAGCGCCACCATCTCGGGCCGATCGAGCAGCGGCAGGGCACCTTCCAGGTCGAAGCCGACCGCGAGTTTTCCCTCGTGACGCGCTCGTTCTATGTCGGCTACCGTGTCCGGCAGGAGGTACCGGTCCGGCTGAGCGAGCAGCCGGGATCGAAATGCCGCGATCACCGGCAGGATCTGCGACAGCGGGTTCATGTCCATGCCCACATTGATGCTCACGTAGTGCACGCCCGCGGTGCGGTAGTGCTCCAGTGGTGCAAAGCTGGCGTCGGGATGCAGGGGCAGGCAGGTGTGGGCTTCCCAGCGAATCATGGGGTTCCTTGGCGGTGAGGGCGAGGCCAGCGAAGCGCCGCGCGGTGGCACCGATTTTGCAGTCCTTGATGCGGGTCAATTGGACCTGTGGTTCGGTACGAGTGGCACCAACGCAGGTGACAGCCGCACAGGCATTTGTCTTGATAATGATTTTTCACCGACGGGCGAGCACCCCGCTGCGCCCGCACAACTTGAGGAAGACCTATGTTTGAAGTGAAGAAACTGGTGCTCGCGCTGGGCATGACGGCCGTCGCAGCTGCGTCGCATGCGGCCGGCACGCTGATCTACTGTTCCGAAGGTAGTCCCGAAGGCTTCGACACTGCGCAGTACACCGGGGGCAACACCTTCGATGCCGCCGGTCATGCCATGTTCAACCGCCTCACGCAGTTCAAGAAGGGCGGCACCGACGTCGAGCCCAGCCTGGCCGAGTCCTGGACCATCTCCGCCGATGGCCTGACCTACACCTTCAAGCTGCGCAAGGGCGTGAAGTTCCACACCACCGACTACTTCAAGCCCGGGCGGGACATGACCGCGGACGATGTGATCTTCACCATCGAGCGCATGGTCAACAAGGAGCATGCCTTCAACAAGGCCTACCCCGCGCAATTCCCCTACGCCTCCGACGTGGGCCTGGAGAGCAACACCGAATCCGTGACCAAGACCGATCCGCTGACCGTGGTCGTGAAGCTCAAGAAGCCCGACCCGGATCTGCTGGTCAAGCTGGCCATGCCGTTCGCTTCCGTTCTGTCCAAGGAGTACGCCGACAAGCTGCTCGCCGAGGGCAAGGCCAGCATGATCAACCAGCAGCCGGTGGGTACCGGCCCGTTCGTGCTGCGCCGCTACGAGAAGGATGCGCAGATCCGCTACGCCAAGCACAAGGACTACTGGAACGCCAAGAACGTGCTGGTGGACAACCTGATCTTCGCGATCACCACCGACGCTTCGGTGCGCTTCCAGAAGCTCAAGGCCGGTGAGTGCCACATCATGTCCTACCCCAAGCCACAGGACATTGCCGCGATGAAGGCCGACCCCAACCTCAAGGTCGACACCGCCCCGGGCTTCAACATCGGCTACCTCTCGTACAACACCGAGAAGGCCCCGATGAACAAGCTGGAAGTGCGCCAGGCGCTGGACATGGCGATCAACCGCAAGGCCATCATCGACGCCGTTTACCAGGGCCAGGGCCAGGAGGCTTCGAACCCGTTCCCGGCCTCGCTGTGGTCCTACAACAAGAGCCTCAAGAACGCCGCCTACAACCCCGAGAAGGCCAAGGAACTGTTGAAGAAGGCCGGCGTGGCCGAAGGCACCGAGATCACCCTGTGGGCCATGCCGGTGCAGCGCCCCTACAACCCCAACGCCAAGCTGATGGCCGAGATGATCCAGGCCGACTGGGCGAAGGTGGGCATCAAGGCCAAGATCACGCAGTACGAGTGGGGCGAGTACCTCAAGCGCATGAAGCAGGGCGAGCACGACACCGGCCTGATCGGCTGGACCGGCGACTACGCCAGTCCCGACAACTTCCTGGGCGTGCTGCTGACCTGCGAGGCCGTGGGCGGCTCCAACTACGCGCGCTATTGCAGCAAGGACTTCGACGGCTATACCCTCAAGGCCCGCAACAGCACCAACCAGAAGGAACGCACCGAGCTGTACATGAAGGCGCAGGAAGTCTTCAAGAAGGACCTGCCCTGGACCACCATCGCCCACTCGACGGTCAACCAACCGATGCGCAAGGGCGTGAGCGGTTTCGTCATCAGCCCGTTTGGCGACTACAACTTTGAAGGCGTTGGTGTGAAGTAAAGCCACACCCGGTGGCTCACATGGCAGGCGTCAGGTTTGACGCCTGCTTTTTTTGTATTCGCATAACAACAAGGAGTGTTCTCTCATGCTGAGATACCTTCTCCAAAGACTGCTGGTGCTCATACCCACGTTCCTGGGCATCACGCTGCTGACCTTCTCGCTCATCCGGCTGATCCCGGGTGATCCGGTGGAGGTCATGGTGGGCGAGCGCACGCTCGACCCCGAAATGCACGCCGCGGCGCTCAAGCGACTCGGACTGGACCAACCGCTGTACGTGCAGTACGGCCGCTACCTGGCCGATCTGGCGCAGGGCAACCTGGGCCAGTCGCTCAAGACGCAGGCCAGCGTCTGGACCGAGTTCAAGTCGCTGTTCCCCGCCACGCTGGAGCTGGCGCTGTGTGCGCTGCTGATCGCGCTGGTGTTCGGGCTGATCGCGGGCGTGCTGGCCGCCGTGAGGCGCGGCACCTGGCTGGACCACACGGTCATGACCGGTGCGCTGACCGGCTATTCGATGCCGATCTTCTGGTGGGGTCTGCTGCTGATCCTGATCTTTTCGGTCGGCCTGGGCTGGACGCCGGTGTCCGGCCGGCTCGACCTGATGTTCGACGTCGAGCCGCGGACCGGCTTCATGCTCATCGACGCCTGGCTGGCCGAGCGCGCCGACCCTGAGCTCAATGCCGGCGCCTGGTGGGACGCGGTGCGCCACCTCATTCTGCCGGCCATCGTGCTGGGCACCATCCCGCTGGCGGTGATCGCGCGCATGACGCGCTCGTCCATGCTCGAGGTGCTGCGCGAGGACTATGTGCGCACCGCGCGCGCCAAGGGCCTGTCACCCACGCGGGTGATCTTCGTGCACACGCTGCGCAACGCGCTGATTCCGGTGCTGACGGTGGTCGGCCTGCAGGTCGGCACGCTCATGGGCGGCGCGGTGCTGACCGAGACGATCTTCTCCTGGCCCGGCATCGGCAAGTGGCTGATCGAGGCGATCGGCCGGCGCGACTATCCCGTGGTGCAGAACGGCATCCTGCTGGTCGCCACGCTGGTGATCCTGACCAACTTCACCGTGGACCTGCTCTACGGTGTGGCCAATCCACGCATCCGGGTGCAGTCATGAATTTCAAAGAGTTCTGGCGGGCGTTTTCGCTCAACAAGGGGGCCGTGGCCGGCCTGCTGTTCATGACCGTGGTGGTGCTGCTGGCGCTGTTCGCGCCGCTGGTGGCGCCGCACAGTCCGGTCGAGCAGTACCGCGACCATTTCCTGCAGGCACCGGCCTGGGCCGGCGGCAGCCCGCAGTTCCTGCTGGGCACCGACGAGCTGGGCCGCGACCTGCTCTCGCGCCTGATCCACGGTGCACGCCTGTCGTTGCTGGTGGGCCTGGTGTCGGTGGTGATGGCGCTGGTGCCGGGGGTGATCCTGGGCCTGGTGGCGGCCTTTGCCGGCAAGTGGGTCGACGCAGCCATCATGCGCGTGATGGACATCGTCATGGCACTGCCGTCGCTGCTGATGGCGGTGGCGATCATGGCCATCCTCGGCCCGGGCCTGGTCAACGCGATGATCGCAATCGCCCTGGTGTCGCTGCCGGCCTATGTGCGGTTGGTGCGCGCCTCGGCGATGAGCGAGCTCAAGCGCGACTACGTGACGGCCGCGCGCCTGTCGGGCGCGCGCACGCTGCGCCTGATGTTCGTGACCGTGCTGCCCAACTGCACGGCGCCGCTGATCGTGCACGCCACCATGAGCTTCTCCGCCGCCATCCTGGAAATCGCAGCGCTGGGCTTTCTGGGCCTGGGCGTGCAGCCGCCGCTGCCCGAGTGGGGCACCATGCTCGCCTCGGCGCGCGACTACATCGAAAGCGCCTGGTGGGTGGTGACGCTGCCGGGCCTGACCATCCTGCTGTCGGTGCTGGCGATCAACCTGGTGGGCGACGGGCTGCGCGACGCGCTGGACCCCAAACTCAAGTCGGCCTCATGAACGGGCAAGGAACACCAACATGAGCCTTCTGGACATCCAACAACTGAGCGTCGAGTTCGGCGCGACATCCAAGACCACGGGCCACGCCTTCCGGGCGGTCGATTCGCTCGACCTGCAACTGAACCAGGGCGAGGTGCTGGGCATCGTCGGCGAGTCCGGCTCGGGCAAGTCGGTCGCCATGATGGCGATGATGGGGCTGCTGGCCGGACAAGGCCGGGTCAGTGCCCAGCGCCTGCAGTTCGACGGCCAGGATCTGCTGAAGATCAGCGACCGGCAGCGCCGCAGGATCCTGGGCAAGGACATGGCCATGATCTTCCAGGACCCCATGACCTCGCTGAACCCGTGTTTCACCGTGGGCTACCAGCTCGAAGAGGTGCTGCGCGAGCACATGGGCCTGCGCGGCGCCGCGGCGCGCGCGCGGGCGCTGGAGTTGCTGCAGATGGTCGAGATCCCGGGCGCGCAGAGTCGGCTCGACAGTTACCCGCACCAGTTCTCCGGCGGCATGGCGCAGCGCGTGATGATCGCGATGGCGATCGCCTGCAACCCCAAGCTGCTGATCGCCGACGAGCCGACCACGGCGCTGGACGTGACCATCCAGGCGCAGATCATGGAGCTGCTGGTGCAGCTGCAGCAGGCGCACCACATGGCGCTGATCCTGATCACGCACGATCTGGCGGTGGTGGCCGAGGTGGCGCAGCGCGTGGCCGTGATGTACGCCGGCCAGGTGGTGGAGCAGGGCGCCGTGGAGCGTCTGTTCACAGCGCCCTCGCACCCCTACACCGCCGCGCTGCTGCAGAGCGTGCCCGAACACAGCCGCGGGGCGCGGCGCCTGCACACGCTGCCGGGCATCGTGCCTGGGCAGCACGACCGGCCGGCCGGCTGCCTGCTGGCGCCGCGCTGCCCCAAGGTGCAGGGGCGCTGTCAGAACGAGCGCCCCATGCTGAACGCCCACGAGGGTGCCCAGGTGCGTTGCTTCTTCCCCCTCGTGGCCGAGGAGGTTCTGTCATGAGCAACGCCGTTCCATTGCAGATGAGCACCGCTGCCACGTCGGTGATGCAGGCCGAGTCGCTGACGCGCCACTATGGCGTCTCGCAGGGCGCGTTCAAACCGAAGCTGACCGTCAAGGCCCTGGTCGACGTGTCCTTCTCCCTCGCCGCCGGCCAGACCCTGGCGGTGGTGGGCGAATCGGGCTGCGGCAAGAGCACGCTGGCGCGCCAGCTCACGCTGATCGAGCCCCCGACCGAAGGGCGGTTGCAGGTCGGCGGTGAGTGGGTGGTGCCGGGCGACCGCGCGCAGTACAAGCGCCTGCGCAGCCAGGTGCAGATGGTGTTCCAGAACCCGTACGCCTCGCTCAACCCGCGCCAGAAGATCGGCCACCAGATCGCCGAGCCGCTGCTGCTGAACACCTCACTGGGTGGAGACGAGCGCCGGCACAAGGTGCAGGAGATCCTGCAGCGCGTGGGCCTGCGGCCCGAGCACGCCGACCGCTACGCTCACATGTTCTCGGGCGGTCAGCGCCAGCGCATCGCGATTGCGCGCGCGATGGTGCTGCAGCCCAAGATTCTGGTGGCTGACGAGCCGACGTCGGCGCTGGACGTGTCGATCCAGGCGCAGGTGCTGAACCTGTTCATGGACCTGCAGGAGCAGTTGAAGACGGCCTATGTGTTCATCTCGCACAACCTGGCGGTGGTGGAACACATCGCCGACCATGTGATGGTGATGTACCTGGGCCGGGTGGTCGAGTCGGCGCCGAAGGCCGCGCTGTTCGCGGGCGCACTGCATCCGTACACGCAGGCGCTGCTGTCGGCGACCCCGTCGATCGATCCGGCGCAGCGGCAGAAAAAGATCCCGATCACCGGGGAGTTGCCGAGTCCGCTGAATCCGCCGACCGGGTGTGCCTTTCACAAGCGCTGTTCGCGTGCGGATGCGCGGTGTTCGGGTGAGTTGCCGTTGTTGCGCGAGGTCGAAGGGCGGCTGGTGGCTTGTCACCACGTGTGAATCAGGTCTCCCCCTGCGCCGCTGCACGGCTTCCCCCCTCCCTGGCGCCTTCGGCTTGGGAGGGGGACGACACCCTTGGGCCGGCGGAGCCGGACCCTCGGTGTCCCCGGGTTGGCGCTTCCCCGCGCGTTGCGGCACCGGGCGCGATGGGTTCAAACGGAAAACTGCAGCGCGGCCAGTCGCGCATACACGCCACCGAGCGCCACCAGTTCGGAGTGCGTGCCCTGTTCCACCAGCCGCCCGTGGTCCAGCACCAGGATGTGGTCGGCCTGCTGCACCGTGGCCAGGCGGTGGGCGATGACCAGCGTCGTGCGGTCCTTCATCGCCGATGCCAGCGCCGCCTGCACCATGCGCTCGCTCCGCGCGTCCAGCGCGCTGGTGGCTTCGTCGAGCAGCAGCAGCGGCGGGTTCTTGAGCATGGCGCGCGCGATCGCGATGCGCTGGCGCTGGCCGCCCGACAACCGCACGCCGCGCTCACCCAGAAAGGTGCCATAGCCCTCGGGCAGGCGTTCAATGAACTCGTCGGCAAAGGCCGCCTTCGCGGCGGCGCGCACCTCGTCGTCGCTGGCGCCGGGCTTGCCGTAGCGGATGTTCTCCATCGCGCTGCTGGAGAAGATCACCGGATCCTGCGGCACGATGCCGATGCGCTCGCGCAGGTCCTGCAGGGCCATTCGCTGGATCGGCGTGCCGTCCAGCGTGATGCTGCCCGAGGCCGGGTCGTACCAGCGCAGCAGCAGGCCGAACACCGTGGTCTTGCCGGCGCCGCTGGGGCCGACCAGGGCCACGGTCTGACCGGGTGCCACGTCCAGCGTCAGGTCCGACAGCGCGGGCTGATCGGGGCGCGAGGGGTAGTGGAAGGTGGTTGCGTCGAAGCGCACCGCGCTGCCGCGCTGTGGCCAGGGCACCGACACGGGTTGCGCGGGCGACTGCACCGGCGAGCGCAGCGCCAGCAGTTCCATCAGCCGTTCGCTGGCACCGGCCGCGCGCAGCAGATCGCCATAGACCTCGCCGAGCACCGCCACCGCACCGGCCAGGATGACGATGTAGACCACGGTCTGGCCCAGGTGCCCGGCGCTGATCTGGCCCGCGATCACCGCCTGCGTGCCCTGGTACAGGCCCCAGAGCAGCAGGGCCGCGGTGCTGATGATGATGAAGGCGATCAGCGCGGCGCGGGCCTTGCTGCGCCGCACCGCGGTGAGGAAGGCGCTGTCGGTCGAGGCCGAGAAGCGCTGCGCCTCGCGGTCTTCGGCGGCGTAGCTCTGCACCACCGGAATCGCGTTGAGCACCTCGGCCGCGATCGCGCTGGAGTCGGCCACGCGGTCCTGGCTGGCGCGCGAGAGCTTGCGCACGCGCCGGCCGAACCACATGCTGGGCGCCACCACCAGCAGCAGGATCAGCAGCACCTGGGTCATCACATAGGGGTTGGTCCAGATCAGCATCGCCAGCGCGCCCAGGCCGGTGACGGCGTTGCGCAGCCCCATCGACATCGACGAGCCGACCACGGTCTGCACGAGCGTGGTGTCGGTGGTCAGGCGCGAGAGCACCTCGCCGGTCTGGGTGGTTTCGAAGAACTGCGGACTCTGGCGCAGCACGTGGCTGTAGACCGCGTTGCGCAGGTCGGCCGTGACGCGCTCGCCGATCCAGCTCACGAAATAGAAGCGCATCGCCGACGACAGGCCCAGCAGCACCGCGACGGCAAACAGCTGCAGGAAATGCCCACGCAACGCCATGGTCTGGCCACCCCGGTCGAGGGACACCAGTCCGCCATCGATCAGCTGGCGCAGGGCCAGCGGAAACAGCAGCGTGGCCACAGCGGCCAGCGTGAGGAACAGCAGGGCGCCCGCGATCTGCATGCGGTAGGGCCGAAGGAACGGCAGCAGGCCGCTCAGCGACGTGGGTGTGGTGGCGCGGGGGCGGTCTGCGGACGAGGGAGTGCTCATCCCCACAGTGTGCCGGCAGTTGGCCGGGGCCGCTCAGAGGGGCAGGTGCCGGGCAGAAACGCGGGCGTGGGCCCGCTCCAGATCGAGGATCAGGTCGTCGATCTGTGCCATGAACTGGTCGCGGCTGGCGTACGGGTGGCGGGTGATCAGCTGGGTGGAACGGTCGGCCAGCTCGGGTTCGCCGGCCTGCCGGGCCCAGCGGCGCACCTCGCAATAGGCCAGCAGGGCGAGGCGGCCCATGTCGCCGGTGCGGCGGGCATGTTGCATGTCCCCGAGGAGATCCTCGAGGCCAACTTGCAGGGGAGCGGTGGTGGTACCCATGGTGCGGTGCAGCATTATCGGCAAAAACCGTTATGGGCTGCAACGGGTGGGCGCGATTTAGGGGTTTGTCTCTTTTTGCGACATTCCGCCGCTTCCGCCCCTCACAGCACCAGCCGTTTGGCGTAGCCGGTCATCTCCAGGTAGCCGCGGCCCACGTGTTGGCCGTTGCTGTCGAACAGGTTGGACAGGCCTTCCCAGTACACCATGCCGGTGCTGCCCTGGGCGTCCAGTTCCTGCGGGTCGATCACCGCCTTGACGGTGTAAAAGTCGGCCGGTGTGCGCACCACCCACTCGACCGGATAGCGCGCACGGGTGCGCGGGCTGGTCCAGTGGCGCTGCGGCACCCAGTCCAGTTCGCCGGGCCGGAAGCGGTAGATGTCGGTCGGGCTGTGGGCGCTGCCGGCGGCGCGGAAGGAGCCGCCGGCCCAGAGCTTGCTGCCGTCCTGGCGCCGCAGCTGGAAGGCGGTGACGCAGTGGCCATCGAACAGGTTCATGCCGAACCAGTCCCAGCCCACCGCCTCGGGGTGCATCAGCGCCTCGCTCCATTCGTGGTCCAGCCAGGCCGTGCCCTGCACCTCGAAGCGCTGGCCCTTGAGGCCCAGCGTGCCGCGCACCGCCAGCTGCGGGTGGCTCACGTAGAAGCTGGCCTGTGACGGCTCGGGGCCCTTGCGCGAAAAACCTTGGTCGCCCTGCAGCAGCCAGGCCTGGCGGGGCGTGGCCTCCAGCTCGATCTGCAGCTCGTCGCCCGAAGCGCGCGTGGTGTAGCGGCCGTCGGCCTCGCGGCGCAGGAGCCAGTCGCGGATCGCCACATGCGTGTCTTCTGCACTGGCGAACACCGCGCGCTGGGTGCGCGCCGGAGGCTCGCCATTCCAGCGGGCGATGCGCTGGTCGTGCAGCAGCCGGCCGCCCTGCACGTCGGTGATGGCCGCGTGGGCGAACAACAGCTGGCGCGCGGTGAGGCGGCTGGTCAGCGCTTCGGTGCCGTCCACGCGGCTGCGGAAAAACGTGATCTGGAAGCCGAACTCTCGTCCTGTCGTGTCCCTGGCGTGGCCGGTCAGGTACCACCACTCGGTGCGCGTGTCGTTGTGCGTGCCGTGGTCGCGCGGGAACATCAGCGGGCGCGGCACAAGGGCGCGCGGGAGCGCCGGCAGCGGCGCTGCCAGCCCCGCGGCGATCAGCGCGCGGCGCGTGAGACCGTTCATCACCAGTCCTCCTTGACCGCCTGCACCGCGTCGCGGGCGGCGGCGGCGCGCCCGGCCAGCCAGGCCGTCACCGTGCCGGCGGCCACCACCGCAGCGCACAGGGCCAGCAGGCGCCACCAGGGCAGCGAAAGCTCCATGGTCCAGTGAAAGCTCTGGGGGTTGACCACATGCACCAGCACCACGCTCACGGCCAGCCCCAGCGCCAGCCCGGCGAGGGCACCCAGGGTGGTCCACGACAGGCCTTCGAGCGCCACCACGCCGAGGATCTGCCGGCGCGTCAGGCCCAGGTGCGCCAGCAGGCCGAACTCCTTGCGCCGCGCCAGCACCTGGGCGCTGAAGCTGGCGGCCACGCCGAACAGGCCGATGCCGATGGCCACCGCCTGCAGCCAGTAGGTGACGGCGAAGCTGCGGTCGAAGATGCGCAGCGAGATGGCGCGGATCTGGCCCGCCGAGGCGAACTCGATCAGGTCCTGCGCACCCGCGGACTGCGCCAGGCCGCGGATCGCCTCGCGCACCGTGTCTTCGCCGGTGCCGGGCGCGAGGTGCAGCGCGAGGTCGTTGACGCGCAGGTCGCCCGAGAGGCGGCGGTAGTCCACCAGGTCCATCACCACGCTGCCGTGCTGGCGTGCGTAGTCGCGCCAGACGCCGGCCACGAAGAAGCGCGTGCCTGGCGGCCTCTGCGGGAACGCCGGGGCCAGCGCGTCCAGCCCGCCGCCCGGTTGCGCACTGTGCAGGTCCCGCATGGCTTCGCTCACGTACACCGCCACCGCGCCCGGAGGGGGCGTCAGCGCATCGCCGACCAGAGGCAGGCGCTGGCCCGGCGTGCCGGTGTCGTCGTGCACCAGCGGTCGCGCCAGCAGGGTGACCGCCGGCTTCGTGGTGTCCAGCAATACCTCGGTGGCGCGCAGCGGATCCACCCGCTCGATGCCGGGCAGCGTCCGCACCGCGACCACGAACTCCGGCGGCAGCGTCTGCCCTTCCGAAGCACTGCCGGCGCTGCGCACATACAGCTGCGCCGGCAGCACGCCGTCCAGCCACTGCGTCACCGAGTCGCGGAAGCTCGCCACCATCACCGTCAGCGCCACCGACAGCGCCAGGCTGGCGACCACGCCACTGGTCGCAACCGCGGCCGTCTCGCGCAGGCGGCGCGAGCGCTCCACAGCCAGCAGCACCAGTGCATGGCCCCCCGCCCGGGGAGCAATCCGGTCCAGCAGCGCGCCCACCGCCAGCGGCAGCGCCGCAATGCCGCCCACCAGCAGCAGGCCCACCGACACATAGGCGGCGAGCGGAATGCCCGCGACCGGCGGCGCCCAGGCCAGGGCCGCGGCGAGGGCCATCAGGCCCAGGGCGAGCCTGTGGCTGCGCCGGGACACCGGGCCGGACGCGCCCAGCCCCTTGAGCGCCAGGGCAGGGGCCATGGCCGCTGCCGCCCGCGCCGGCCACCAGCCGCCGGCCAGCGCCGCCACCACACCCAGCGCGCCGTAGAGCAGGGCGGCCGGCGTGCTCCAGTGCAAGGACGGCGCGACGCCCGAAAAGTAGCCACCGCCCAGGTCGCCGCCCAGCAGGCGCAGCGCGGCCGCCGCGAGCCCCGTGCCCAGTGCCACACCGAGCACGCTGCCGATCAGCCCCAGTGCCGCCGACTCGGCCAGCACAAGGCGCAGCCGCTCCGGAGCCGACAGGCCCAGCACACCCAGCAGGGCCAGCTGCTGCTGGCGCCGCGCGACCGACAGCGACAGCACCGAAAACACCAGGAAGCCGCCGGTGAACAGCGCCACCAGCGCCAGCACGGTGAGGTTGACGCGGTAGGCGCGCGAGAGCTGGTCGGCGCGCTCGCCGGCCTGGCCCGGTGGCTGGGCGACGACGTTGGGCGGCAGGGCCAGCACGCGCAACAGCGCCGGGGTGTCGGCGCCCGGTGCCAGGCGCAGGTCGATGCGGCTGACCTCTCCGGTGCTGTCCACCAGCGCCTGCGCCGCCGCAATGTCCATCACCAGCAGGGGAGCGCCGGGGGCGTTGACGGTGCCGGCCACCCGCAGGGTCGCGTGGTCCAGCCCGCGCTGCACCCGCAGCGTGGCCGGCGGATCACCCGACGGCGCCAGCGCCTGAGCGGCCGCCGGGTTGAGGAACACCGCGTCGGGCGCGAACAGCTCGAAGCGGCCGCGGCCCGCGGGGTCGTTGCCCGGCGTGGGCAGGGGCATCAGCGCAGGCGAGACCGCCGCCACGGCCAGGGCGTCCACCCCGACCAGCCGCACCCCCAGGCGCCGGCCATCGGCCGTCTGCACCGAGGTGGACACCTCCAGCACCGGGCTCGCGGCGGCCACGCCGGGCGCCTGCGCCACAGGCGCCAGCAGCGCGTCGTCCAGCCTGCCCTGGCGCGCGCGCAGCGAGAGGTCCGGCTGGCCGTTGACCGCGCTCACCGCGCCAGAGAATTCCGCCAGCGCCGAGGCGTTGATCAGCTGCACCGCCAAGGCCAGCGCCACGCCCAGCATCACCGCGGCCACCGCGGCGGCCGTGCGCCACGGGTGGTGGCGCAGTTCCTGCCAGGAATAGGTCTTGAGCAGTGCAAACATCGTGCGAGCTTAGCGCTGCGCCCCGGCCCCCCGTGCCGGACGTGGTCATGTGGTCCAATACGGGGTTTCCAACCAACTTTCCCTTGAGACCGACATGGGCAACAAAATCGTCACCGAAGCCGACCGCAAAGCCACTCCCCGCCCCACCGCCGCCAACGGCGTGGTGCTGCCCACGCCCGGCCGTGGCCAGCGCGTGAGTCTGGAGCGTGGTGTGGCCACCCGCACCAAGAAGAACCCTGGCAAGCGCTCGAAGAAGGGCGGCTGATCGCCCGTCCGGGGCCGCGCCCCGAGCTTGAAGAAAGGCCCGCCAGGGCCTTTTCTGCTTTTGGCGCGCCCCGACTAAAATTCAAAGCTTCACCGGGGGTGCCGGGCCCGCAGCAAGGCGGGCAGCGGCTGAGAAATACCCCTCTCACCTGATCTGGGTTGTGCCAGCGTAGGGAGCGTGACATGCCGGTCCGCCGTGTGCTGCGGTCCGTCCTGCTCAGCCCCGTCGCGGGCTGTTTGACAAGGCGGATGCATATGCAACGGCGGTTTCTTATTTCGGCATTCCTCTCCCTCACCACGCTGTCTTTGGCGGGCCTGGCCCACGCGCAGGCGCCGATGCCGCTGCGCGTGCTCACCCACAGCTCGTTCGACCTGCCCAAGGAGCTGCTGGCGCAGTTCGAGAAGGACGCAGGCGTCCAGCTGCAGATCGTCAAGGCCGGCGACGCTGGTGAGATGACCAACAAGCTCATCCTGACGAAAGCCAAGCCGATCGCCGATGTCGCGTTCGGCATCGACAACACCCTGCTGCCGCGTGCGCTGGCCGCCGGCGTGGTCGAGCCGTACACCGGCCCGGCGGCCCAGCGCGCGGTCGCGGTGACCCTGGACGGCGGCGTGGTGCCGGTCGACTTCGGCTACGTCAATCTCAACATCGACAAGGCGTGGTTCGCGAAGAAGGGCCTGGCCCTGCCGGCATCGCTGGAGGACCTGACCAAACCCGCCTACGCCAAGCTGCTGGTGGTGCAGAACCCCGCCACGTCCAGCCCTGGCCAGGCGTTCCTGTTTGCGACCATCGCCGGCTTGGGTGAAGAAGGTGCGTTCAAGTGGTGGGGCCAGATGCGCGCCAACGGCGTGAAGGTGGTCAAGGGCTGGACCGAGGCCTACTACACCGAGTTCACTCGCAATGGCGGCACCCGCCCCATCGTCGTGAGCTACGCCAGCAGCCCGGCGGCCGAGGTCTTCTACAGCAAGGACAAGATCACCGAGTCGCCCACCGCCAACCTGTTCCTCAAGGGCGGCGTGTTCCGCCAGGTCGAGGGCGTGGCGCTGGTCAGGGGCGGCAACCCCGCAGCGCGCGAGGCCGCTGGCAAGTTCATCGAGTTCCTGCGCTCGGTCCCGGCGCAGCAGGCGCTGCAGACCACGATGTGGATGTACCCGGCCGAGGCCGGTGCCGCGCGGGCGGACGTGATGAAGGCGCATGCGGTGGAGCCGACGGCGTTTGACAACCCGGCTGCGGCGGACATGAGTTCGAAGGGCAAGGGCTGGGTCCAACGCTGGACCAAAGTGGTTCTGAAATGAGGTTGCCCGGCCGCGGGCTGCTGCCCGCGCTGCCGCTGGTTTTCCTGGCGGTGGTGCTGGTGGCGCCGGTGCTGCGGCTGCTGGCCGAGGGGTTTGCGCCCGGTGCGGCGGACGGCGCCGAGCCGCTGCGCTGGCTCGATGTATGGCGGGACGACTACCTGCGCTGGCGCGTGCTCTGGTCGTTCGCCCAGGCGGCCATCACCTGCGCACTCGCGCTGCTGCTGGGCCTGCCTTGCGCCTGGGTGCTGGCGCGGCGTGAGTTTCCGGGCCGCAGACTGGTGCTGCGCCTGATGATGCTGCCTTTTGTGGTGCCCACCCTGGTGGCGGCCATGGGCGTGCTGGCGCTGTGGGGGCCGCGCGGCCTGATCGGCGGGCCGCTGGCCGACGCCGGCATCGAACTCACCGACACCCCCTGGCTGCTGCTCTATGGCAACCTGTTCTTCAACCTCTGCCTGGTGGTGCGCGCGGGCGTCGACGCGCTGGACCAGGTGGGCGCGCAGCGGCTGGCGGCCGCCCGCACCCTGGGCGCCACGCCCTGGCGCGCGTTCTGGCGCATCGAGTGGCCGGCCATTGCACCCTGGCTGGCCTCGGCGCTGTGCCTCGTGTTCCTCTACTGCTTCGCGGGCTTCGGCCTGGCCCTGGTGCTGGGCGGGCAGCGCTACGCCACGGCCGAGGTCGAGATCTACACCTTGGTGGCGCACGAACTGGAGCTGGGCCGCGCGGGCGTGCTGGCGGTCTGGATGATGGCGCTGACCGGGGTCGTCGCGCTGGCCTACGCCTGGCTGGAGCGGCGGCTGGCCGCGCCGGCGCGGGTCACGCCCGTGCTGCGACAGCGGCCCTCGGGCACCCTGCAGTGGCTCGGCGTGGCCGGCGCCATGGGGCTGCTGGTGCTGGTGTGCGTCGCGCCGCTCGCGGCCATCGGCTGGCACGCGGCGTCGGCGCTGTTCTCGGGCTCGGGCGTGGACGTGGTCACCGACCCTGAGACCCTGGCCGCGCTGGGCAACACGCTGCGTTTCTCGGTGCTGGCCGTGCTGTTCTCGACCGCGCTCGGCCTTTCGCACGCCTTCGCCTTGCAGGGCGCTGTGGCCTGGCGCGCGCTGGCCTTTCTGCCTTTCGTGGTCTCGCCGGTCAGCGTGGCCTTCGGCCTGCTGCTGCTCTACCCCGGCTGGAGCGCGAGCCTCGTGGTGCTGCTGGCGGCCTACGCGCTGCTGGCCTGGCCCTTCGTCACCAAGTCGGTCAGCTCTGCTCTCGACGGCCTGCCGGCCCACTATGCGCAGGCCGCAGCCACGCTGGGCGCCTCCCCCTGGCGCGTGTTCCGCCGCGTCACGCTGCCGCTGATCGCGCCCGCGCTGCGCCGCGGCATGGCCTTTGCCGCCGCCACCGCACTGGGCGAGTTCGCGGTCACGCTGTTCCTCTCGCGGCCCGAGTGGACCACGCTCACCACCCTGATCCACCAGCACCTGGGGCGACCCGGCGCGGCCCAGCTGGACGCCGCCTTCGTGCTCGCGGCGCTGCTGATGGCGCTGGCGCTGCTGGCCTTCGTGCTGATCGAAGGGCGGGGCAGGGACAATGCGCGCCATGCTTGAGCTGCGCGACATCCACAAACACTGGCACGACGCACCCGAATGGCCGCTGCTGTCCGGCGTGAACCTGCGCGTGGACGCGGGCGAGACGGTGGCGCTGCTCGGCGCCTCGGGCAGCGGCAAGAGCACCCTGCTCAAGATCGTGGCCGGACTGGAAGCGCCGGAACGGGGCAGCGTCTGGTTCGACGGCGTGGACATCACCGCCTGGCCGCCCGAGCGGCGCCGCTTCGCGCTGATGTTCCAGGACTTCGCGCTGTTCCCGCACCTGAACGTGCGCGACAACGTGGCCTTCGGCCTGATCGAGCAGCGCGTGCGCAAGGCCGAGGCCCGCGAGCGCGCGCAGGCCATGCTGGCGCGTTTCGGTCTGGCCGGTCACGGCGACGCGCGGGTGTGGACGCTCTCGGGTGGCGAGCAGCAGCGCGTGGCGCTGGCGCGCGCGCTCATCACGCAGCCGCGCGCCCTGCTGCTGGACGAACCCTTCTCCGCCCTTGACGCCGCGCTGCGCGAGCAGCTGCGCTCGGAGTTCAAGGAGCGCATCACCGAGGCCGGCATGGCCGCGATCCTGGTGACGCACGACGAGCAGGAGGCGCGCTCCATGGCGCGGCACGCCTGGGGGTTGAAGGACGGGAAACCGGTCGCGCTCTGGTGACGTCGGCACTGGGTGAGAATGAAGATTCTTCGTTCCCACCAAGGAGGTTCCCATGGGCTGGTTTTCCAAGAGCAGTGATTTTTTCCTCTCCACCACCACGCCGCCCGACATCGCGCGCAGCCAGTACCTGGGCGTGGTCAACGGCGAGGCCATCATCGGCGCCAACATCTTCCGCGACATGTTCTCGTCCGTGCGCGACGTGGTCGGCGGCCGCGCCGGGGGCTATGAGCGGGCGCTGTCGGGCGCGCGCGACGCGGCGCTGGAAGGACTGATCGAG
Source organism: Hydrogenophaga pseudoflava (assembly GCF_031020795.1). Lineage (GTDB taxonomy): Bacteria > Pseudomonadota > Gammaproteobacteria > Burkholderiales > Burkholderiaceae_C > Hydrogenophaga > Hydrogenophaga pseudoflava_A. Next base: position 297,095 of record NZ_JAVHJP010000001.1, on the reverse strand, counting down.
GCCGCGAAAGAGCTGGGTGCCAACGGCGTGATTGGCATCGACTTCGACTACGAAGTCATGGGCGAGACCAACGGGATGATGATGGTGGCCGTCAGCGGGACGGCGGTGAAACTGGGCTGATCTCCGCGGCAGGCAGTGACGGCGGTGTCTCGGAGCGCAGCGCCTTCAACAGCTTCATTCCCCCACGCCCGTTGACCTCCTGCCCCAGCCGCGCCTGTTCGGTGCGGATGGCGGTGCGGCTCTTGTCGCCGAGCATGCCGTCGACCAGGCCCACCTCGTGGCCGGCGAGCAGCAGCAGGATCTGCAGTTCGCGCCGTTCGGCGCGAGAGAGGCCGGGGTCGTCGGTGGGCCAGGGTGTGGCGAACGGGCCGGCACCGCGCAGCCGGTCGCTCAGGTGGGCGATGGCCAGGCCGTAGCTTTCGGCGGCGTTGTAGCTGTAGATCGCGTCGAAGTTCCTGAACACCAGGAAGGCCGGGCCGGTGGGGCCGGCCAGGGTCATCAGGCCGGCGCTGCCCAGGCCTGTGGGCAGCGGTGAGCCGTCGACCTTGCGCAGGCCGCGCGCCACCCATTCGCTCACCGGCCGTTTGCTGCGTCGGCCTTCACCATCGGTGCTGAAGCCCGGTGGCAGCTGCACCTCGAAGCCCCAGGGCTGGCCGCTCTGCCATCCGGCCCTGGCGAGGAAGTTCGCGGTGGAGGCGAGCGCATCGGCGGTGTTGTCCATCAGGTCGCGCCGGCCGTCGCCATCGCCATCGACCGCGAGGCGTTCGAAGGTGGTGGGCATGAACTGGGTGTGGCCGAAGGCGCCGGCCCAGGAACCAACCAGGCGCTCGGGCGCGATGTGGCCGGCCTGCAGGATGCGCATGGCCGAGTACAGCTCGCCCTGGAAGAAGGCCTGGCGCCGGCCGTAGCACGACAGCGTGCCCAGGGCCTGCACCAGCGGGTACTTGCCCAGGCTCTGGCCGAAGTTGCTCTCCACGCCCCAGACGGCGACCACGGTGGCGGGGTCGACGCCGAAGCGCTGCTGCACCCGTTCGAGCACCGCCGCATGCTGCTGCAGCATGGCCTGGCCCTGCTGCACGCGCTCGTCGTCGACCAGGCCGCTGAGGTAGTCCCAGATCGGCATGCTGAACTCGGGCTGGACGTTCAGCTTGTCGATCACGCTCATGTCGGGCGCGAGGTCGCGGGTGAGGAAACGGTAGGTGGTTTCCGACACGCCGTTGCGGCGCGCCTCGTCGCGCAGGCCGTCGAGGCACTGGGTGAAGTCGGGCGGGATGCTGGCGGGCGCGGGCTGCGCGAACGCGGGAAGGGAGAGGGCCAGCGCGGCGGCGGCCAGAAGCGGGGAGCGGCGGTTCATGAAAACGGAAAAAATCAGACTGCCCAGGTGGAACCGTGTTCTGGAACGAGCGCGCGCCAACCCAGTTCGTGCTCGATGCGCTGGCGCAGCGCGTCGGAGGCGCCCGGGTCGCCGTGTGTGATGAAGACGCGGTGTGGCGCGTGTGGTGAAGCGCGCAGCCAGGCCATGAGCTGGCCGGCGTCGGCGTGGGCCGAGGCGGACTGCAGCTGCACGACCTCGGCGCGCACCGGCACGTCCTGCCCGTGGATGCGGATGGCCTTGTTGCCGCGGGACAGCGAGTCGCCGCGCGTGCCGGGGGCCTGGTAGCCGGTGAGCACCACCATGTTGCGGTGGTGGCCCAGGTACAGCGCGAGGTGGTGCAGCACGCGACCGCCCGTGGCCATGCCGCTGGCGGCCAGGATGATCTTGGGGCCGTGCTGCTGCGCGATGGCCTTGGACTCGTCGACGCTGCGCACCATCTTCGCCACGCGCTCCATGTCGCGGCACTGGGCGGCGTTCAGGCGGTGCTCGCCCAGGTGGCGGTCGTACAGGTCGGTGGTGTGCACGGCCATCGGGCTGTCGAGGTAAATCGGCAGGCTGTGCGGCAGCACGCCGTTGGCCTTGAGCAGGGCGATGGCGTGCAGGATCTCCTGCGCACGGCCCACGGCGAACACCGGCAGCACCGCGGTGCCGCCACGCGCAGCCACGCGCTGCAGGGCCGGGCCGAGTTCGGCCAGCACGTCCTCATCGGGGTGCTCGCGGTCGCCGTAGGTGGATTCGATCACCACCGCGTCGGCGGCGGGCGGTGGTTCGGGTGGCAGCATCAGCATGTCGTCGGGCCGGCCCAGGTCGCCCGAGAACACGATCTTCCTGCCGCCCACCTCCAGCAGCAGGCTGGCCGCGCCGAGGATGTGGCCGGCGCGGGTGAAGCGGGCGGTCCAGCCGCGCAGGGGCTCGAAGGCCCGGTCCATGGGTACGGTGTGCAGCAGCTTGAGCGAAGCCAGCGCATCGGCTTCCGTGTAGAGCGGCAGCGCGGGCGCGTGTTTGCTGAAGCCCTTGCGGTTCGCGAAGGCCGCGTCTTCTTCCTGGATGTGGCCGCTGTCGGGCAGCAGGATCTGCGCGAGGTCGCGCGTGGCGGGCGTGCACCAGACCTTGCCGTGGAAACCTTCCTTGGCCAGCAGCGGCAGGTAGCCGCTGTGGTCCAGGTGGGCGTGGGTCAGCAGCACGGCGCCGATGTGGTTGGGCAGCACCGGCAGCGGGTCGCGGTTGCGCAGGCGCAGCTGCTTGTAGCCCTGGAACAGCCCGCAGTCGACCAGCAGGCTCTCGCCATTGAACTCGACCAGGTACTTGGAGCCGGTGACGGTGCCGGCGGCGCCGAGGAAGCGGATGTGGACGTTCATGCGGGCATGGTACCCCGCGGGCCGCGGCCCGCAAGCAGCTTGGCCGACGGACACCGCACCTGGGTTGTTAGTTGATTTGGTAATAAACAACTGAGAACGTATTCGTTCCAGTTTTGACGACCGGCTTTCATGATCCGCTCCGTTGACCACCCTTTCGGAGCAAAACCATGAGCACCCGCCGCCACTTCACCACCACCCTGATCGCCGCCGCCGCGCTCACCGCCGCCAGCGGCACCGCGCTGGCCCAGCCCGCCCCCGTGACCCTGCTCAACGTGTCCTACGACCCGACGCGCGAGCTCTACGTTGAGGTCAACGCCGCCTTCGCCAAGGCCTGGAAGGCCAAGACCGGACAGGACGTGACCATCAAGCAGAGCCATGGCGGCTCGGGCAAGCAGGCCCGCTCGATCATCGACGGCCTGGACGCCGACGTCGCCACCCTGGCCCTGGCCGGCGACACCGACGCGCTGCACACCAACGGCGGCTGGATTCCTAAGGACTGGCAGAAGCGCCTGCCGCAGAACAGCACGCCCTACGCCTCCACCATCATCCTGGCCGTGCGCCAGGGCAACCCCAAGGGCATCAAGGACTGGGACGACCTGGTGCGCCCGGACGTGAAGGTCATCACCCCCAACCCCAAGACCTCGGGCGGCGCCCGCTGGAACTACCTGGCCGCCTGGGAATTCGCCAAGCGCAAGTTCGGCAGCGACGCCAAGGCCAAGGAATTCGTGGCCAGGCTGTACGGCAACGTCCCGGTGCTCGACACCGGCGCACGCGGCTCCACCATCACCTTTGCCCAGCGCAACCAGGGTGATGTGCTGATTGCGTGGGAGAACGAGGCCTACCTGCTGGAGAAGGAGTTCAACACCAAGTTCGACGTGGTCTACCCCTCGCTGTCCATCCTGGCCGAGCCGGCGGTGACCGTGGTCGACAAGAACGTGGACAAGAAAGGCACGCGCGCCGTGGCCACCGCCTACCTGGAGTACCTGTACTCCGAAGAAGGCCAGGACATCATCGGCAAGCACTTCTACCGCCCGGTCATCTCGGCCAAGGCGCAGGCCAAGTACAGCAAGCAGTTCCCCAAGCTCAATCTGTTCAGGATCGACGAGGCCTTTGGCGGCTGGGAGAAAGCGGCCAAGGAGCATTTCGCCGACGGCGCTTCGTTCGACCAGATCTACACCAAGAAGTAAGGCGCCCTCCGGTTCGCTGTCACTCACCCCAGGGAGTCCTTCATGTCCGTCCTGCTGATCGCCGGCAGTCCCACCGAACACTCGCGCTCTGCCACGCTGCTGGGCGGCGTGGAGCAGCGCCTGCACGCCGCCGTCGACGACCGGCGGCTGCGTGTCGACCGCCTGCACATCCGCGACCTTTCGCCGCAGGCGCTGCTGCTGGCCGACTGGGGGCACCCCAGCGTCGTCCGCGCCATCGAACAGGTGGCCAACGCCCGCGCGCTGGTGATCGCCACGCCGGTCTACAAGGCCGCGTACAGCGGCGTGCTCAAGGTCTTTCTGGACCTGCTGCCGCAAAGCGCATTCAAGGGCAAGGCGGTGCTGCCGCTGGCCACCGGAGGCAGCCCGCACCACATGCTGGCGCTCGACTACGCGCTGCGGCCGGTGCTGCAGTCGCTGGGGGCGCGCCACATCCTGCCGGGTGTGTACGCCTCCGACAGCCAGATCCCGAAGGACGAAGACGGCGAGTACCTCATCGAAGGTGACATCGCCCAGCGACTGGACGACGCCACGCACCTCCTGCTGCACGAGGGGCTGCGCCTCCCGCCCGCCGCCATGGTCCGGCCGGTGCCGTTTGCCCAGGCGCTCTACAGCGTCTGAACCATTTTTTCAAAGGAGCTTCTGTCATGTCCATTCAAGCCATCAACGTCCGCAACCAGTTCCGCGGCAAGGTCAAGGAAATCATCAAAGGCGACGTCGTGTCCGAGGTCGATGTCGAAACGCCCTGGGGTGTCGTGACCTCGGTCATCACCACCCGCTCGGTGGTCGACCTCGGGCTGGCCGTGGGGTCCGACGTGGTCGCGCTGGTGAAGTCCACCGAGGTGTCCATCGCCAAGGTCTGAGGGTGAACTTTCAACAGCTGCGCTCGGTCCGGGAGGCCGAGCGCTGCGGCTTCAACCTCACCGAAGTCGCTGCGGTGCTGCACACCTCGCAGCCCGGCGTGAGCCGGCAGGTGCGCGAGCTGGAGGAGGAACTGGGTGTCGAGCTGTTCGTGCGTTCGGGCAAGCGGCTGCTCGGGCTCACCTCGGCCGGCCAGGCCCTGCTGCCCATCATCCAGCGCGTGTTGCTGGACGCCGAAAGCCTGCGCCGCGCCGGCCAGGAGCTGCAGGGCCGCGACGAGGGCCGGCTGTCGATCGCGGCCACCCACTCGCAGGCGCGCTACGCGCTGCCGCACGTGGTGCGCGACTTCCGCCGGCGCTACCCGCGCGTCACGCTGCACCTGCACCAGGGCTCGCCCAAACAGGTGGCCGAGATGCTGCTCTCGGGCGATGCCGACATCGGCGTGGCCACCGAGGCGCTGGCCGGCTACGCGCCGCTGGTGACGCTGCCGTGCTACCGCTGGAGCCACAGCATCGTCGTGCCGCCGGGGCATCCGCTGCTCGCGCTGGGGCGTCCGGTGACGCTGCTGGATCTGGTGGCCCATCCCATCATCACCTACGAGGTGGGCTACACCGGCCGTTCGCACATCGACGATGCGTTTGCAGCCGAGGGTCTGCGGCCTGATGTGGTACTCACCGCCATGGATGCCGACGTGATCAAGACCTACGTGGAGCTGGAGATGGGGGTGGGCATCGTGGCCTCGATCGCCTTCGACGAAGAGCGCGACGCGCACCTGCACGCCATTGACGCCGGCCATCTGTTCCAGATCAACCTGACGCGCCTGGGCCTGCGCCGCAACCACTGGCTGCCGGGTTTCGCCTACGGTTTCATCGAAACCTTCGTGCCCACGCTCACGCGCGAGGCGGTGATGGCGGCACAGGAAAGCGCCTGAGCTTTCCAAAAAGAAGCGGAGCCCGCCAGTTGGCGGGACCCCGCTTCAACCCCACGAACCATTCTTCAGGCGGCCTTCGGTTGCCGTTCGGCCCAGCGGCCCGCCGGCCGTGCCAACCCCAGGTTCTCGCGCAGTGTCGTGCCTTCGTAGGCGGTGCGGAACAGGCCGCGGCGCTGCAGTTCGGGCACCACCAGATCGACGAACTCGTTCAGGCTCTGCGGCAGCACCGGCGGCATGACGTTGAAACCGTCGGCCGCGCCGTTCTCGAACCACTCCTGGATGTGGTCGGCGATCTGCGCCGGCGTGCCCACCACCACCCAGTGGCCGCGCGCGCCGGCCAGGTACTCGTAGAGCTGGCGCACGGTGTAGCGCTCGCGCCGCGCCAGCTCCAGCACCACGTGGGCGCGGCTGTGCACGCCCTTGGGCGGCTGTGGAATGTACGGCGGGCGTGCGTCCAGGTCCCACTTGCTCAGGTCTTCACCCGGCCAGAACGGCGCCAGCGTGGCCAGGCCCACGCTGGGGTGGATCAGCGCCTGCAGCTCGGCCCACTTGGCCTGCGCCTCTTCCTCGGTGCGGCCGATCACGGGGGAGATGCCCGGCAGCACCAGCAGTTGTTCGGGCCGGCGGCCGTATTTGGCCAGGCGCCCCTTCACATCCTTGTAGAAGGCCTGCGCTTCGGCCAGGCTGGTCCAGGCGGTGAAGATGGCTTCGGCGGTGGCGGCGGCCAGCTCCTTGCCGTCTTCCGACGAGCCGGCCTGCACGATCACCGGATGGCCCTGCGGCGGGCGCTCGATGTTCAGCGGTCCCTTCACCTTGAGGTGCTTGCCGATGTGGTTGAGCGCGTGCAGCTTGTCGGGGTCGAAGTACACGCCGGAGGCCTTGTCGCGCACGAAGGCGTCGTCTTCGAAACTGTCCCACAGACCCTTGACCACATCGACGAACTCGTGCGCGCGCTCGTAGCGCAGGGCCGGGTCCGGGTGCGCGTCGAGGCCGAAGTTGCCGTGCACGTTTTCGGCGCTGGTGGTCACCACGTTCCAGGCCGCGCGGCCCTTGCTGATGTGGTCCAGCGAAGCGAACTTGCGCGCCAGCAGGTAGGGGTCTTCATAGGTGGTGGACGCGGTGGCGACGAAGCCGATGTGTTTCGTCACCGCCGACAGCGCGGCCCACAGCGTGACCGGCTCGAAGTGCGACAGGCGCCCCTGGCGGCTGAACGACTCGCGGTCGCCCTGGTGCCAGATGCCGGGGCTGTCCGCCACGAAGACCTGGTCGAAGAGGCCGCGCTCGGCCGTCTGCGCCAGTTCGATGTAGTGGTCGATGTTCACGCCCGCATCGGCCTGCGCGTCGGGGTGGCGCCAGGCCGCGATGTGGTGGCCGGTGGCCATGATGAACGCGCCGAGGCGGAGCTTTCGTTGGGGTGGCCGTTGCTCTTGGGTCATGTCGGGTTCCTCCTTGTGGGGCGATCAGAAGGTCTGGTCTGCCGTGATCGTGATGCGGTGCAGCTTGCGGTGCTGCGGGAAGAAATCGCCCACCGCGTAGTGCTGGGTCGAGCGGTTGTCCCACACGGCCAGGGTGCCGGGTGCCCAGCGCAGGCGCGCCTGGAACTCGGGTACGCGGGCCAGTTCGAACAGCTGCGTCAGCAGCGCGTCGCTGTCCGCGCGCGACAGGCCCTTGATGTGGCTGGTGAAGGTGCTGTTGACGTACAGGATCTTCTTGCCGGTGACCGGGTGCACGCGCACCACCGGGTGTTCCACCGGCGGGTACTTGGCGCGTGCGGCCTTGAGTTCTTCGCCGCTGGCGTCCTTGCGCAGCAGGTACTCGGTCCAGCCGCTGATCTCCCAGGTGTGCACGGCGGTCAGCGTTTCCAGGTAGGCCTGGAAGGCGGGCGGCAGGCTGTCGTAGGCCTTGGTCAGGCTGGCCCACAGCGTGTCGCCGCCGGTGGCCGGAATCACCTGCGCGTACAGGCTGGTGCCCAGCGGCGGCTGTTCGCGCCAGGTGATGTCGGCGTGCCAGTTGCTGGCGGCCTTGGGCTTGTCGGCCGTGCTCTCGACGATCTCGATCTCGGGGTGCGATTCGAGGCGAGGGAAGAAGGCCTTGACCTCGGCCACGCCACCGAAGGTGCGCGTGAACGCCACGTGCTGTTCGGGCGTGAGGTCCTGGTCGCGGAAGAAGATGACCTCGTGGCGGGCGAGCGCGTCGCGCAGCTCGGCCTGGGTGGCTTCGTCCAGCGGCTGGCGCAGGTCCAGGCCGTGGATCACGGCGCCGATGTTCGGGGTGTAGGGCTCGACCTTGAAGCGCGAGTAGGTGCCGGGCAGATCGTTGAGCTGGGACATGGGAACTCCTTGGAATGGGTGTTGTGCCGGACGGTGCGGAATGCGGCGTCCTTTTTTCAGGCTAGGCCTGGCGTGTCACCCCGTGAACGAAGGGATTCGCATATGCATGCGCGGCAAACACGGGGTTCTTATGCGGTGCGGCGATGAGCTCATGACCGCAACAACACCGCGTTTGGATATCCGTTTTCATTCGTTCCGCGAGCAAGGCTTCGTCCGTAGATTTCGGTCGGTCCACAGCAACCGATTCAACCGGAGGAACCATGAATCCACGCCAACGCCTGGGCCTGCTCGCACTGGCCTTCACCCTGTCCACCACGGGCCTCGCGCAGGCCCAGTCCACGCCCGAACCGCTGAAAGTCATCCGCATCGGTGTGGCCACCGGCGGCGTGGGCAGCAACCCCATCCGGCACGGCGGCACCACCACCGCGCTGGCCTACACCGACGGCGCGTTTGAAGAGGCGTTCCGTCAGGACGGCGTCGAGATCAAGTGGGTGTTCTTCAAGGGCGCCGGACCGGCTGTCAACGAGGCCCTGGTCAACAAACAGCTGGACTTCGCCTGGCAGGGCGACCTGCCGGCCATCGTGGCGCGCGCCAACGGTGTGAAGACCAAGCTGATCGCCGGCAGCGGCGTGCGCACCGGCCTGTACCTCGCGGTACAGCCCGATTCGGGTATCACCAGACTCGAGGACCTCAAGGGCAAGCGCGTGGCGCTGTTCAAGGGCACCAACTTGCACCTGGCCGCGTCCGCCGCGCTGGCCGCGCACGGCCTGAAGGAGAGCGACCTCAAGCTCATCAACCTGGACCTGGCCGGTGGCCGCACCGCGTTGCTCAACAAGGACGTGGACGCCATCTTCGACTACGTGGGCGCCTTCGACCTGCGCGACAAGGGACAGGCGAAGATCGTGTGGTCCGCCGCGGCCGACAACTACAAGTACACCCGCCAGACCCACCTGCTGGTGACCGAGGACTTCGCCGCGAAACACCCGCAGGCCGTGCAGCGCATCGTCACTGCGCTGGTCAAGGTGGCGCACCGCTACTCGAACGAAGCGAACCGTGCCGACCTGTTCGAGCGCTGGGGCAAGACGGAATATCCGGAAAAGATCTGGCGCGAGGACTTCATCGGCCAGCCGCTGCGCGTGCGCCTCTCGCCGCTGCTCGACCCCTTCCTGGTCTCGCGCTACAAGGAAGCCGCCAAGGACGCGCAAGCACTCAAGCTCACGCGCAGCGTGCCCGAGATCGACAGCTGGTTCGACCGCCGCTACCTGAACGTGGCGCTCAAGGAACTCAAGCTGGAGACCTACTGGCCGGTCTACGGACCCGACGGCCAGTTGGCGAATTGACGCCGCGTCTTGAGTGGAGAGCATCACCATGTCTTCTTCCCTTGGCGTGACCGCGCCACTGCCGTCGCCGGTGCCTGCAAATGACGTGCGACAGGCCCAGTCCTGGCGCTGGCACCCGCCGCTGCAATGGCTCTGGGCCTGGCCGTTCCCGCTGGCGGTGCTGCTGCTGTGGCACCTGTCGTCGGTGCTGGGCTGGGCGCCCGAGCAGGTGCTGCCGCCGCCGGCCCAGGTGGCCCGGACCTTTGCCGACATGCTGGCCAGCGGCGAGATCTGGAGCAACCTCACGATCAGCCTGGTGCGCGTGTTCACCGGCTTCGGCATCGGCCTGCTGGCCGGGCTGGTGCTGGGGTCGGTCATGGGGCTGTCGTCCACCGCACGCGACTACCTGTACCCGCTGTTCAAGGCCTTCGCCCAGGTGCCCGTCATCGGCTGGTTGCCGCTGCTGATGCTGCTGGTCGGCATCGACGAGGCGCTGAAGTTCCTGCTGATCGCCAAGGCCACCCTGGTGCCGGTCACGCTCAACACCTGCCAGGGCATCCAGGGCGTGCCCCACCGCCTCGTCGAGGTGGCCCGCGTCTATGGCTTCACGCGCTGGCAACTGCTGACCCGCGTGGTGTTCCCGGCCGCCACGGCGCCGATCTGGAACGGCGTGCGCTACGGCCTCACCCACGCCTGGCTGGCCCTGGTGGTGGTGGAACTGCTGGCCTCGTCCGAGGGCATCGGCTTCCTGATCGTCTACGGCCGACAGCTGTTCCAGCTCGACGTGGTGCTGGCCTCGGTGCTGGCGGTGGGCATCGTGGGCTTGGCCATCGACAAGCTGCTGTCGCTGGCCGAGGCCTGGCTGCTGCGCTGGCGCAAGCCTGGTCTGTGAACAAGGAGACCGACATGTCGCGAACACGTTCTCTGGCCATCGTGCCGCCGGCCCTGCGTGGCTGGGTGCTGCCTGCGCTGATCCTGCTGTTCTGGTGGTGGGCCGTGACCTCGGGCTGGTCGACTTCGCCACTCCTGGTCTCGCCCGGCGCGGTGTGGGACCGCGCGGTGCAGCAACTCACCAGTGGAGACCTCCGGACCGCGCTGTCCGCCAGCCTCTGGCGCAACGCCCGGGGCTTTCTGTTCGGCGCCAGCGCGGGGCTGGCCTTCGGCGTGCTGCTGGGCTGGTCGCGCTGGGCCGAGCGCCTGGTCGGTCCGTCCTTCCACACGCTCAAGCAGATTTCGCTGTTCGCCTGGATTCCGATGCTCTCGATGTGGTTCGGCCTGGGCGATGGCGCCAAGGTCGCCTTCATCGCCATGGCGGCCTTCTTCCCCATGGTGCTCAACACCTTCGAGGGCCTGCGCAGCATGCCGCGCGAATTCATCGAGGTGGGGCGCGTCTACGGCTTCGGCCTCTGGCAGCAGCTCACCCGCGTGATCGCGCCCTCGGCCGCGCCCTCGGTGTTCACCGGCGTGCAGCTGGCGCTGATCTACAGCTGGCTGGCCACGCTGGGCAGCGAATACCTGATGGCCTCGGGCGCGGGCATCGGCAACACCCTGATCGACGGGCGCGAGCACTTCGAGATGGACCTGGTGCTGTTCGGCGTGGTCGTGATCGGCCTGGTGGGCCACGCCCTCAACGCCCTCACGTCTGCGCTGGAACGCCGCCTGCTGGCCTGGCGCGACCGCACCGTCGCGCGTTACTGAACAAGAAGGAGAAACACCCATGGCACACGCCGGCACCCTGGACATCCGGGGCCTGAACAAGCGGTACGAGGTGAAGGGACAGCCCCTGCCCGTGCTGCAGGACATCCACCTCACCATCGAACCGGGCGAATTCGTCAGCATCGTGGGCACCAGCGGCTGCGGCAAGTCCACGCTGCTGCGCCTGGTCATCGGCCTGGAAGAGGACTACCAGGGCGAGATCCTGCTCGATGGCGCGCGCATCAAAGGCACGAACCTCAACCGCGGCATCGTGTTCCAGGAGCACCGCCTGTTTCCCTGGCTGACGGTGGAAAAGAACATCGCGCTGGGGCTGCTCAACTCGGACCTGACCGAAGGCCAGCGGCGCGCCACCATCCGCGAGCACATCGAACTGGTGGGCCTCAGCGGCTTCGAGAAGGCCTACCCGCACCAGCTCTCGGGCGGCATGTCGCAGCGCGTGGCGATTGCCCGCGCGCTGGTGAACCGGCCCGACATCCTGCTGCTGGACGAACCCTTCGGCGCGCTCGATGCCATGACGCGCGCCCACCTGCAGCAGGAGCTGCACCGCATCTGGCAGACCGAGGGCATCACCATGATTCTGGTCACCCACGACGTGGAAGAGGCGGTCTACCTGGGCGACAAGGTGGTGGTGATGGAGCCGCGCCCGGGCCGCATCCGCCGCACCGTGCCGGTGCCGCTGGCGCATCCGCGCGACCGCGCGTCCTACGCCTTCACCACCGTCAAGGACAGCGTGTTGCGCGAGTTCGGCGAGCACAGCGCCGCCGACCTGGCCGAGCCCCCGCTGAAAGCCGAACGTCCCGGGCCTGGGCTGAGTGCCTGGCAGTTCGCCGTCTGACTTCTTTCCCCCACTTCGGAGTCCACCCATGAAAAACCATCTCCCGACATCCCTCCAGCGCCGGCAATTCGTGGCCGGTCTCGCCGCCGCCGGCCTGGCCACTCCGTGGCTGGCCCGCGCACAGTCTTCGCCCGCCAGGGTGGTGCGCATCGGTTCACCCGACCTGGGCACCGCCGGCAAGCCCTCGCCGGGCGGGGGCACCCTGGCCATCGTGCAGGCCAACCAATGGCTGGAAGAAGAGTTCGCCAAGGACGGCATCGAGGTGCAGTGGAACTTCTTCCGCGGCGCCGGCCCGGCGGTGGCCGAGGCGCTGGCGGCCAAACAGCTGGACATCGTCTCGCTGGGCGACCTGGCCTCGGTGATCCACAAGGCCCGCGGCTTGCCCACGCGCTTCATCGCCGCCACCGGCCGGGGCACCGACAGCTACCTGGCCACCGCGCCGGGCTCGACCATCAAGACCATCGCCGACCTGCAGGGCAAGAAGGTGAGCGTGCTCAAGGGCACGGCCTACCAGCGCCCGTTCGACAACCTGCTGGCCGCCGCCGGCCTGAGCGAGAAGGACGTCAGGCTCATCAACATGGACTGGCCCAGTTCCAAGGCGGCGGTGGTGGCGGGCCAGATCGACGCCACCTTCGGCGGGCCGGACCTGTTCATCCTGCGCGAGAAGGGCGTGAACATCCTCCCGCTCACGCGTGGCAAGGGACCGGCCTTCACCATCAATTCCGGCCTGCTGGCGACCGAGGAGTTCCTGGCCGGCCATGCGCCGGTCGCGCAGCGTGTGGTCAAGCAGCTGGTGCGCGCCTCGGCCTGGGCCTCGCAGGAGGCCAACCGCGACGCGCTCATCAAGCTCTACGCCAGCAACAGCGGCAACCCCGAACTGTCGTTCCGCGAGGAACTGGCGGGCGACCAACTGGCGGTGCGCTACTCGCCGCTGCTGGACGACGGCTTCCAGTCCAACTACCAGCTGGTGTTGAACGACGGCCTGCGCCTGGGGCTGATCCGCGGCGAGGGCTTCGACGTCAAGGCCTGGTTCCAACCCCAGTTCGTGCAGCAGGCCGTCAAGGATCTGAAACTGGAGAAGGCCTGGCGAGAGACCGACGCCAGCGGCAAGGCGAAGGGTGCGGCATGAGCGGCGCCACGAACCAGCCCAACATCGTCTTCATCCTGGCCGACGACCTGGGCTGGGCCGACCTGAGCGTCTACGGGCAGACCCACTACCAGACGCCGCACCTGGATGCGCTGGCGGCCGGCGGTGTGCGCTTCACCCAAGCCTATGCCAACTCGGCGGTGTGTTCGGCCACGCGCTTCGGCCTGATCACCGGGCGCTACCAGTACCGCCTGCGCGGCGGGCTGGAAGAGCCGTTGGTGCGCACCGCGCATCTGCACGGCCTGCCGACCGACCACCCCACGCTGCCGTCGCTGCTCCGCGATGCGGGTTACGAGACTGCGCTGATCGGCAAGTGGCACCTGGGCAACCTGCCGAACTACGGCCCGCTCAAGAGCGGCTACAACCGCTTCTTCGGCAACTACGGCGGCGCCATCGACTACTTCACCCACAAGCCGGGCGTGGGCGCGGCGGTGCCGCGCGATCTCTACGAAGGCGAGGTGCCGGTCGAGCGCGTGGGCTACTACACGCAGCTGCTGGCCGACGAGGCCTCGTCCTGGATCGGCCAGCAGAGTGAGGACAAACCGTTCTTCCTCTCGCTGCACTTCACCGCGCCGCACTGGCCCTGGGTCGGTCCGGAGGACGAACACGTCTCGCGCGACCTGACCGACATCTTCCACTACGACGGTGGCAACCTGCACACCTACGCGAAGATGGTGCGCTCGCTCGACGCCGCGGTGGGGCAGGTGGTGCAGGCGCTCAAGGCCAAGGGCATCTTCGACAACACCATCGTGGTCTTCACCAGCGACAACGGCGGTGAGCGTTTCTCCAAGACCTGGCCCTTCACCGGCCAGAAAACCGAGCTGCTCGAAGGCGGCATCCGCGTGCCGACCCTGCTGTCCTGGCCTGCGCGCCTGAAACCGCAAGTGAGCGAGCAGGTCACCATCACCATGGACTGGCTGCCCACGCTGCTGTCGGCCGCGGGCACGGCGCCGCACCCCGACCGCCCCAGCGATGGCGAGAACATCCTGCCGGTGCTGCAAGCTGAGGCGCCGGTGCACGAACGCCGCCTGTTCTGGCGCTACAAGGCGCAGCGCCAGCGCGCCGCGCGCGAGGGCCGCTTCAAGTACCTGCGCATCAACCAGAACGAGTTCCTGTTCGACGTCGAAGACGACACGCTGGAGCGCGCCAACCTCAAGGACAAACACCCCGAGGTGTTCGCGCGCCTGCGCCGGGCCTGGGAGGACTGGAATGCGCAGTTCCTGCCCATCACGGACGAGGTGTTCACGCACGGCGTGACGCCCGACATCCAGGCCGACCGCTACGCGCCCGAGCGGGACCGGCGAGGGATGTGAGGCTGGGGTGGCGCGGCGGGCGATGCCAGGGACACCGCCCGTGCGTCAGGCTGCGGCTGGCTGGAGGGCTCCAGCCGCCGCGGCCGCCTGCCGCAAGGCGCGGATGTCGTCCGGGCCGGTGCGGCAGCAGCCGCCGATGAGGCGGGCACCGCGGTTGTGCCAGCGCATGGCCTGGGCGGCAAAGTCGTGGGCCTGGCCTTCTCCTTGCCACACCTTGCCCACCGCGTCGTAGTGTTCGCCGGAGTTGGGGTACACCACGATGGGTTTGCTCGTGCGCGCACGGGCACGCTCCACCAGCGAGGGCACGAACTCGGGCGCGGTGCAGTTCAGCCCCACCGCCGCCACCTGGGGCACGCTGTCCAGCGCGGCCACGCAGTCCGCCAGCGCTTCGCCCTGGCTGTTGTGTTCGCCGTCGCGGCACGAGAAGCTGATCCAGGCCTGTACCCCCGGGAACTCGGGCAGCAGGTCGGTGATGGCCAGGGCTTCGGCCAGGCAGGGCAGGGTCTCGCAGGCCAGCAGGTCTGCTCCGGCGTGGGCCAACACCTGCAACCGGGGGCGGTGGAAGGCGGCCAGGGCTTCGCGGGACACACCGTCGTAGCCGCGGTACTCCGAGCCGTCGGCCAGCATGGCGCCGTAGGGCCCCACCGAGGCGGCCACCAGCGGTTTGCGTCGGCCTGTGCGGTGGACCGGGTCTGACCAGAAGGCGTCGCGGGCTTCGCAGGCCAGCTGGACCGAGCGGCGCATCAGGTCCGCCGCCTGTTCGTGGCCGAGGCCACGCCGCGCGAACGCTTCAAAGGTGGCCTGGTAGCTGGCGGTGGTGGCCACGTCGGCCCCCGCGAGAAAGTAGTCCAGATGGACTTGGCGGATCAGGTCGGGCTGCTCGATCAGCAGCTTGGCGGACCACAGCGGGTCCTTGAGGTCGGCGCCGCGCCGTTCCAGTTCGGTGGCCAGTGCGCCGTCGAGCACGAAGAGGCCTTGGTCGGTCAGGGCTTGCTGCAAGGGGTGGGTGTGCATGTTCATGTCTTGGTACGAGTTCAGGGGGAGGCCGGGGGCGGGCGGTCTAGCGTCGGCCGGCGGGGCCGAACCGTCTTTCGATGAGCCGCACCGCCAGCACGATCAGCAGGGTGATGACGCCGTACACCACGCCAGCCATGACCAGGGCATCGGTGGTGTAGGCCGTCGTGGACAGGCGGCGGGCCACGCCGGTGAGGTCCAGCACGGTGATGGTGCTCACCAGAGCGGTGGCTTTGAGCTGGGCGATCACCTCGTTGCCCAGGGCGGGGGTGGCGATGCGCCAGGCCGCCGGCAGCACGATCCGCCGGTTGACCTGGTGGCTGCTCATGCCCAGGGCCAGGGCGGCTTCCTTCTCGCCGACGGGCACCGCCAGGATGCCGGCGCGCAGGTCCTCGGCCATGTAGGCGGCCAGGTTCAGACTCAGTGCCAGCAGACCGCAATAGAACGCCTCCTCCAGCAGCCACCAGGCGGGCGAGTTGCGCACCGCCTCGAACTGGCTGACGCCGTAGTACAGGATGAAGAGCTGCACCAGCAGCGGCGTGCCACGAAACGCGGCGCTGTAGCCGCGCGAGAGCCGGGCCAGCCACGCATGGCCCGAGGTGGCCGCCAGTGCCAGGGGCACCGCCAGCAAGAAGGCCAGCACCACCGACCCTGTCAGCAGTTGCACGGTGGTGACCAGTCCTTCCCAGACCTCCAGGGTGCTGTCGGGGGGCAGGCCCAGCCAGGACTCCAGCGGTTCGAGGCTCATGCGGCCCTCGGTCCGAAGCCCGCACCCGCCCGCCGTTCCAGCCAGTGCTGAACCGGTTGGGACGCGTGGAGAAAGACGAAGTACACCGCCGCGGCCGCCAGCAGGAACACAAAGGGTTGGTGGGTGGCCTGCCCGGCCATGTTGGCTTTCTTGAGCAGGTCTTCCAGCCCGACCACGGACACCAGCGAGGTGTCTTTCAACAGCGACTGCCACAGGTTGCCCAGGCTGGGCAGGGCGATGCGCCAGGCCTGCGGCAGGCGCACGGCAAAGAAGGTCTGCACGGGCCGCAGGCCAAGGGCGTGCGCCGCTTCGATCTGGCCCTTGGGGATGGCCGCGAAACTGCCACGGAACACCTCGGCGGCGTAGGCCGAAAACACGATGGCCAGCGCAAACACACCGGCCGCGAACGGGCTGAGGTCGATGGCACCGTCGAAGTGGGTGTTGATCAGGTTGGACAGCCCGAAGTAGCAGACCAGCACGATCAGAAACTCGGGGATGCCGCGCAGCACGGCGGTCCACAACATCACGGCCCGGCGCAGCCAGGTCTGCCGGCTCAGGCTGCCCGCCGCCAGCAGCAGGCCGAGCAGCATGCCCAGCGCCAGCGAGCACACGGCGAGCTGCACGGTGATCCACGCACCTTGCATCAACTGACCGGCGTACGGCCACAAGTCATCCATGCGTTCACACCCGGAAAAAGAAAAACCAGGCCATCGCAACCGAGGGCCTGGCCTGGACACCCGACCGCTTACTTGGCGGTCGGCGCGATGCTGAAGGGGAACACCTTCTTGTTCTCTGCGGCGAAGCTGCCATCGCTCAGCACCTGCTTGATCGCGCCGTTCAGGCGCGTGCGCAGCGGGTCGCCCTTGCGCACGGCGATGCCGGTGCCTTCACCGAAGATGGCCAGGTCGCTCAGCGGCTTGCCGACCAGCGCGAAGCCTTTGGCCTTGCCGGTCTTCTCCAGCCATTCGTGGGCCACCGTGGTGTCCGTCAGGGCGGCCTGCACCCGTCCGGCTTCGAGGTCCAGCCAGATCGGGTCCTGCGACGGGTACGACTTGGTGGCGATGCCCGACGTGCTCTTGGGCAGGCGCTTCTTGAGGTAGGTTTCGTGGGTCGACCCGCTGTACACGCCCACGGTCTTGCCCTTGAGCGTGGCCGGATCGTCGGAGATGCCCGAGCCCGCCTTGGCCACGTACTGCACCGGCGCCAGCGTGAACAGGTCGGTGAAGTCCACTTCCTTCTTGCGCTCGTCGGTGATCGACATCTGGGCCACCACCGCGTCGATCTTCTTGGCCTTCAGGGCAGGGATCAGCGCGTCGAAGTCGATCGTCACGAACTCGCACCTGGCCTGGATGTGCTTGCACATGGTCTTGGCCAGTTCGATCTCCATGCCCTTGAGCTCACCTTTGGCATCGCGGTATTCGAACGGCGCGTAGTCCGACAGGGTGCCGATGCGGACCACATCCTGTGCGTGTGCGAAACCACTGACCGACACCACGCCAGCGACCAACCAACCCAACAGCGAACGACTCATTCATCAATCTCCAGAAAAAAACACATCGAACACCCGACAGAACAGCGCCGCCAGCGTCCCGGTGTGCCGGGCAAACTGTTTTTTCAGCGCAAAAAGCTTGGGAAGTATCTGTGCCCGCAATGCGGCGTGGCGGCAAAAACGCCGTGCATGGCGCGGCCAGGCGGCGAATCGGATGGTGGTGCCGCGCGGCAGCGGCCTGCAGATGCTGTGCCTAGAATCGCCGCATGGACAGCGACCTGGACGTTTTCGACCGCAAGATTCTGGACCTGGTCCAGAAAGATTGCCAACTCAATGCAGAGGTGATCGCCGAGGCGGTGGGTCTGTCTGCATCGGCCGTCCAGCGCCGCCTGCGGCGCATGCGCCAGGACAAAACCATCAGCGCCGAGGTGGCGGTGGTGGACCCGCAGGCGGTGGGCAACACCATGCATTTCCTGGCGGGGCTGGAGATCAAGGACAACTACGAGGCCCTGCCACGCATTCGCCAGTGGTCCCTGGGTGAGCCGGCGGTGCAGCAGGTCTACTACGTGACGGGCAGCTTCGACATCATGATGGTGGTGGTGGCCAGCGACGTGAAGGCCTACGACGCCTTGTCGGCCCGGCTGATGGCCCACATCCCCCAGGTGGTGCGCATGACCACCCACGTCGTGATCGACACCATGAAACAAAGCCTGTTCGTGCCGGTCTCTTCCTGAGGCAGCGCGTGCACCCTGGCCAATCCGCCTTGCGCAGGGGCGGCCAGGGCGGTCATAGACGGAATACGCATAAGCAAACTACGACTCAGTCGTTTGTGTTTGGAAGCGTGCTGACCAGAATCGCCGCATGTCTTCTCCCACCGTTGTCATCGTTCCCGGCTGGCGCAACTCTGGCTCAGGCCATTGGCAGAGCCTGTGGGCCAACCGACTGCCCAAGGTTCTGCGGGTCGAGCAGGACGACTGGATCAGCCCGCTCCGGCGGCCCTGGGTGCACCAGCTGTCCCGCACCATCGAGCAAGCCCCGGGCGAGGTGGTGATCGCCGCCCACAGCCTCGGCTGCATCGCCACCACCCACCTGCCCGACGCCATCAAGGCGCGCATCCGGGCGGCCCTGCTGGTGGCGCCGGCCGACCCCGAGCGCCGCGGCGTGCTCGCCGACTTCGCGCCCGTGCCCTACCAGCGCCTGCCGTTCCCCAGCATCGTCGTGGCCAGCAGCAACGACCCGTACTGCCCGGTGCGTCTGGCGGGCGCCTACGCCCGTGCCTGGGGCAGCGAGTTCATGCGCCTGAACGACGCCGGCCACATCAATGTGGAGTCCGGTCACGGGGAGTGGCCGCTGGGCCTGGCCTTGCTGCAGGCGCTGGGGGCCGAGATCACGCCAGCCCGGCCGCTGCCGCTGGCGGCCTGAGCTTTATTCGGTATCCGAATAAGAAAACAAGAACAAAGTCGTTTGATTCAGAACGACCTGGTTTCAGAATGCCATGCATTCCCTCTATCGGAGCCCGATTCCCATGAAGAACTCTCTCAAGCTCGCCCTCGGCGCCATCGCGTTCGCCGCCGCCTCCGCCGCCTCTGCCCAGACCACGCTGCTCAACGTCTCCTACGACGTGGCGCGCGAGTTCTACAAGGACCTGAACACCGCCTTCGTGGCGCATGTCAAGAAGACCACCGGCAAGGACATCAAGGTCGACCAGTCGCACGCCGGCTCGAGCGCCCAGGCGCGCGCCGTGGCCGACGGTCTGGACGCCGACGTGGTGACCATGAACACCACCACCGACGTGGACTTCCTGGCCGAGAAGGGCGTGGTCGCCAAGGACTGGCGCCAGAAATTCCCGAACAACGCCGCGCCCACCACGTCCACCATGCTGTTCCTGGTGCGCCAGGGCAACCCCAAGGGCATCAAGGACTGGGACGACCTCATCAAGCCCGGCGTGCAGGTGGTGGTGGTGAACCCCAAGACCGGTGGCAACGGCCGCATGGCCTACCTGGCCGCCTGGGGCCAGGTGCGCGCCAAGGGCGGCACCGACGCGCAAGCCGCCGAGTTCGTGAGCAAGCTCTACAAGAACGTGCCGGTGCTGGCCCGCGGTGGCCGCGACGCCACCGGCATCTTCCTGCAACGCAACATCGGCGACGTGCTGGTGACGTTTGAATCCGAGGTCGTGTCGGTGGACAACGAGTTCGGCAAGGGCAAGGTCGACGCCATCCACCCCAGCGCCTCCATCGTGGCCGAGAACCCGGTGGCCGTGGTCGAGCGCACCGTGGCCAAGAAGGGCACGGCCGCCGACGCCAAGGCCTACCTGGACTTCCTGTACAGCCCGGAAGGCCAGGAGATCGCCGCGAAGCACAACATCCGCCCGCGCAACGAGGCCGTCCTGACGAAGTACGCCAGCGCCTTCAAACCCATCAAGCTGTTCACCGTCGAGCAGTACTTCGGTTCGCTGGGTGAAGCGCAGAAGGTGCATTTCAACGACGGCGGGCAGTTCGACAAGCTCTACACGACGAAATAAGCACACCCCCCTGCGCCGCTGACGCGGCTTCCCCCCGCTCTGGCGCGCCTGCGGCGCTGGGCAGGGGGACGGTGCGAGTGGCCCGGCGGAGCCGGTTCCACCGCAGCCCCTGTTCCAAGACACGTCACTCGTTCCGATTTGGGCTCCTTCCCATGACCACTGCCACGCTGTCCGCCGGGACGGCTCCTTCTTCCGGTCCTCGCCGCAGCGCGCGCGTGCTGCCGGGCTTCAACCTCACGCTCGGGTACACGGTGCTGTACCTGAGCCTGATCGTGCTGATCCCGCTCTCGGCCCTGGTGTTCAAGACCTTCGGCATGACCTGGCCGCAGTTCTGGGAGGCGGTCAGCTCGCCGCGGGTGCTGGCGTCCTACCGCCTGACCTTCGGCGCCTCGTTCATCGCGGCCCTGGTCAACGTGGTGTTCGGTCTGCTGGTGGCCTGGGTGCTGGTGCGTTACCCCTTCCCGGGCAAGAAGATCGTGGACGCGCTGGTGGACTTGCCGTTCGCGCTGCCCACGGCCGTGGCCGGCATTTCGCTCACCGCGCTGCTGGCCGGCAACGGCTGGGTCGGCCAGTACTTCGAGCCGCACGGCATCCAGCTCGCCTTCAACCCCAACGGCGTGGTGATCGCGCTGATCTTCATCGGCCTGCCCTTCGTGGTGCGCACGGTGCAACCGGTGCTGGAAGACGCCGAGAAGGAGCTGGAAGAAGCGGCCACCTGCCTGGGCGCCACACGCTGGCAGACCTTCAGCCGCGTCATCTTCCCCAGCATCGCGCCTGCGCTGCTGACCGGTTTTGCCATGGCCTTCGCCCGTGCCGTGGGTGAGTACGGCTCGGTCATCTTCATCGCCGGCAACATGCCCATGGTCTCGGAGATCACGCCGCTGATCATCATCGGCAAGCTGGAGCAGTACGACTACGCGGGTGCCACCGCGGTGGCCTCCGTGATGCTGGGCATCTCCTTCATCCTGCTGCTCATCATCAACGGCCTGCAGGGCTGGCAGCGCAAGCGTTCGGCAGGTAACTCCCAATGAGCCAAGACCACAAGCCCCCACGCTCCGCGGCTGCGCCGGTCGCTGCCCCCCAAGGGGGTGCCGTTTCCCTTGGGGCGGCCCGGCGGGAAACGAACAACGTCAGAACCGCCCAGCGCGGCACCACCGAGGCGCCCTGGGTGCGCTACACGCTCACCGGCATCGCGCTGGTGTTCATGTTCCTGTTCCTCGTGCTGCCGCTGGCGGCGGTGTTCACCGAGGCCCTGCGCAAGGGCTGGGACGCCTACTGGGAAGCGCTGAAGGAGCCCGACGCCTGGGCGGCGATTCGCCTGACGCTGATCACCGCCGCGGTGGCCGTGCCGCTGAACCTGGTGTTCGGCATTGCGGCCGCCTGGGCGATCGCCAAGTACGAGTTCAAAGGCAAGTCCTTCCTGACCACGCTGATCGACCTGCCGTTCTCCGTCTCGCCCGTGGTGGCCGGCCTGATCTACGTGCTGGTGTTCGGTGCGCAGGGCTGGCTCGGCCCCTGGCTGATGGAGCACGACATCAAGATCGTGTTTGCCGTGCCCGGCATCATCCTGGCCACCATCTTCGTCACCTTCCCCTTCATCGCCCGCGAACTCATCCCGCTGATGCAGGCCCAGGGCAACGACGAAGAACAGGCCGCCATCGTGCTGGGCGCCACCGGCTGGCAGACCTTCTGGCGCGTGACCCTGCCCAACATCAAGTGGGGCCTGATCTACGGCGTCATCCTCTGCAACGCGCGCGCCATGGGCGAGTTCGGGGCGGTCTCGGTGGTCTCGGGCCACATCCGCGGCCAGACCAACACCATGCCGCTGCACATCGAGGTGCTCTACAACGAGTACCAGTCCGTCGCGGCGTTCGCCGTGGCCTCGCTGCTGGCCCTGCTGGCCCTGGTCACGCTGGTGATCAAGAGCGTGGTCGAGTGGCGCCACGAACGCGAGCTGAAAGCGTCTGCCGAGCTGCCGCCCGAGAACCCGAACGCACGGCCCGCGCCGGCCCCCGTGGCCGCCGCCTGAACCGATAGAGGACACCACCATGAGCATCCAGATCCGCGACGTCAACAAGCACTTCGGCAGCTTCCACGCGCTGAAGAACGTGAACCTCGACATCGATTCCGGCGAGCTGCTGGCCCTGCTGGGCCCCTCGGGCTGCGGCAAGACCACGCTGCTGCGCATCATCGCCGGCCTGGAAACGCCAGACACCGGCAGCATCCACTTCAGCGGCGAAGACACCACCGACGTGCACGTGCGCGAGCGCAACGTGGGCTTCGTGTTCCAGCACTACGCGCTGTTCCGCCACATGACCGTGTTCGAGAACGTGGCCTTCGGCCTGCGCGTCAAGCCGCGTGGCGAACGCCCCAGCGAGGCACAGATCCGCCAGAAGGTGACCGATCTGCTCAAGCTCGTGCAGCTGGACTGGATCGCCGACCGCTACCCCTCGCAGCTCTCGGGCGGTCAGCGCCAGCGCATCGCGCTCGCGCGCGCGCTCGCGGTGGAACCCAAGGTGCTCCTGCTCGACGAGCCCTTCGGCGCGCTGGACGCCAAAGTGCGCAAAGAGTTGAGAAGGTGGCTGCGCCGCCTGCACGACGAGCTGCACGTCACCTCCATCTTCGTGACGCACGACCAGGAAGAAGCGCTGGAGGTGGCCGACCGCGTGGTGCTGATGAACCAGGGCGTGGTCGAGCAGGTCGGCTCACCGCAGGACGTGTGGGACCACCCGGCCAGCCCGTTTGTGTATGGCTTCCTGGGCGACGTGAACCTGTTCCATGGCCGCGCGCACGAGGGCCTGCTGCACCTGGACGGCGTCGCCATCCAGACCCCCGAACACGCCAGCGCCCAGAACGCCCAGGCCTTTGCCTACGTGCGCCCGCACGACCTGGACGTGCACCGCTACCAGGCCGGTGGCGAGGTCGATGCCGCGGGACGCCCGCACGGCATCGTGGCCCGGCTGGACCGCGCCATCGTGGTCGGCCCGATCGCCCGGCTGGAACTCATGCCGGTGGACGCGGCACCCCGCGAGGGCCACGACCCGCTGATCGAGGCCCAGATCCCGGCGCAGCAGTTCCGCGAACTCGGCTTCCAGGAAGGTGAGATCCTGGTGGTGTCGCCGCGCAAGGCGCGCGTGTTCCTGCAGCCGGCCTGACCCGGGGCGCGGCCTCAGCCGCGCTGCAGCTCGACCGTGACGTGCACGATCTCCTCGTGCACCGACAGCCACTGGCGCACCGCGTCGGCGGTCAGCGCCGGGTCGTGCGTGACCAGTGTCAGCGCGCAGGCCCAGGCGCCACGCCCCACGCGCCAGACGTGCAGGTCGGTCAGGCGCAGGCCGTGGGCGGCGGCGTGTCCGGCAATCACCTCGCGGATTTCTTCGACCACCGGGTGGTCCATTTCGCGGTCCAGCAGCACCTTGCCGGTCTCGACGACCAGGCCCTTGGCCCACAGCGCCACCAGCACCGCGCCCACCACGCCCATCACCGGGTCCAGCCAGCCCCAGCCCAGCCACCAGCCGCCGGCCAGCGCCAGGATGGCCAGCACCGAAGTGGCGGCATCGGCGATCACGTGCAGGTAGGCGGCGCGCAGGTTGAGGTCTTCGTGGTGGCCGGGACCGTCGTGCTCTTCGTGGTGCTCGTGATGTCCGCCGTGCGCGTGCCCGTGGTCATGCCCATGGTCATGGCCGTGGTGCGCGCCGCCGAGGATGAAGGCGCTGGCCAGGTTCACCACCAGCCCGAGCACGCCGACCGCCATGGCTTCGACGTAGCGGATCGGTTGCGGGTCCAGCAGGCGCTCGACCGAGCCGACCACCATCAGCACCGCCACGCCCAGCAGGAACAGGGCGCTCGAAAACCCCGCCAGCACCTCGATCTTCCAGGTGCCGAAGGCAAAGCGCGGGTCGGCTGCGAGGCGCCGTGCCATCGCATAGGCCAGCGCCGAAAGGCCGATGGCCACCGCGTGCGAACTCATGTGCCAGCCGTCGGCCAGCAGCGCCATGGAGTTGAACCACCAGCCGGCCGTGATCTCGACCACCATGGTCGCCAGCGTCAACCACATCACCAGGCGCGTGCCGCGCTCGGCGGCGGGGTTGCCGCTGTCGAAGGCGTGACCGTGCGAGCAATGGGGCGGGCGGCTGGTGGGCGTGGGCAGGGTGTTCATGGCGCGGACGTGCGGACGGTGCCGCGATTGTCCCGCACGCGCCCCGCGCGACCGCCGGGTCAGACCAGTTGCGCGCTGAGCATCTGCACCTGCTGGCGCAGCTCGGTGTTCTCCGCTTCGAGCTGCGCGATGCGCTGGCGCAGGGCGCTCACTTCGTCGCTGGCTGGGGCCGCTTCAGGGGCAGCCTCGCTGGTGGCATCGGCATTCTCTTCGCGCGGCTTGCGGCGCGACTCGCGCACGCGCTTGGCGGCCTGCTTGAGTTCGTCCTTGCCGGCGGCCGCGGCGGCGCGCTGTTCCTCTTCCGGCAGCGTGGCGACCACGGCGGCGGCGTTGAGCGAAATGTCACCGGCCCGCACGGCCGCCACCACCTCGGGCGCGGCCTGCTTCTGGATCTTCTCGATCATGCCGACCTGCGAAGCGCTGAGGCGCGCGGCGCGCGCGATGTCCTCGCGGCTCTGCAGCGGTTTGGGTTCGAGCACCGCGGCCAGGGCGGCCGCGGGTGCCTCGCCTTCCCAGGGGGCATCGCCCGACGGCGCTTCGGGCACCGGCCCGGCGGTCTGCTCCGCCTCGGCCTTGGCGCGCGAGCGCCGCTCGGCCACGATCTCGCGCTTGCGCAGCGCCAGCACGCCGCGCTGGAAGTCCGAGAGGCTGCGCCGCCCCAGGTGCTGGTCGATCATCCACAGGTGCACGTCTTCCATCGACTGGAAGCGCGGGTTCTGCACGGTCTGGAACGGCAGGCCATGCCTGGTGCAGATGCCGTAGCGGTTGTGCCCGTCGACCAGGATGTCGCCCCAGAGCACCAGCGCGTCGCGGCAACCCTCGGCCAGCAGGCTGCGCTCCAGCGCATCGTGCTCGTCGGGGGTCAGCGGCTCGATGTAGGCCTTGAGTTCTTCCAGGACGACGATGTTCACGGTGCGCGCTCCCTCGGGCAAAAAAGGGCGCGATTGTAGAGGGCGCATCGGCGCCACCGCGGCGCGTTGAAAATGTTGATAAAAGCAATATCATGCGCTCATGTCAACATTGCAGCCCGTCGACGCCGTTCGTGCGTTCAACCGTTTCCACACCCGACTGGTCGGCGCGCTCGACGAGTCGCTGCTCGGTTCGGGCCATTCCCTGCCGCAGGCGCGGGTGTTGTACGAGATTGCCAGCGCGCCGCGCGACCGGCCCCTGTCGGCGCGCGACATCGGCCAGCGGCTGCGGCTGGACACGGGCTATCTGAGCCGGTTGCTGGCGGGACTGGAAAGCGACGGGCTGGTGGCGCGTCAGCCCTCGGACGCCAATGCCCGCCGGCTGGGTCTGCGCCTCACACCCCGGGGGCGTGACGCCTACGCACAGCTCAATGCGGCCTCCGCCCAGGAGATCGAGGCCTTGCTCGCACCCTTGTCGCCGGCCGAGCGCGACGAGCTGGTGGGTGCGATGGCGCGCATCCGACGCCTGCTGGGCGATGTCCCGGAGGGCCGCACCTTCGTCCTGCGCGACCCGGTGCCCGGCGACATGGGCTGGATCGTGCACCGCCAGGCCCGGCTGTACGCCACCGAGTACGGCTGGGATGCGAGCTTTGAGGCCTTGCTGGCCGAGATCGCGGCCCAGTTCGTTCGCGAATTCCGCCCGGACCGCGAACGCTGCTGGGTGGCCGAGAGCGAGGGGGAGATCGTCGGCTCCGCGTTCGTGGTGCGGCAGGACGACCAGACCGCCAAGCTGCGCATGCTCTACGTCGAGCCGGGCGCGCGCGGCATGGGCCTGGGGCGGCGCCTGGTCGACGAGTGCCTGCGGTTTGCCTCTGATCGGGGCTACCAGCGCATGGTGCTGTGGACCAACGACATCCTGGTGTCGGCGCGGCGCATCTACCAGGTGGCCGGGTTCCGGCTGGTGGAGTCCTCACCGCACCACAGCTTTGGCAAGGACCTGGTGAGCGAGGTGTGGGAGCGGGCGCTGTAGCGTGTTCAGAACCCCACGGCCGCGCCATCCCGCCGCGGGTCGCTGGCGGCCACATAGCCTTCGGCACCCGGATCACCCAGCCGCCAGATGAACTGGCCGGCCCCGAAGTCCTGGTAGGGGTCGTCGATCAGGCGGGTCTGGTGGCCCAGGTCCTTCAGGCCCTGCACCACAGACGGGTCCATCGCCGATTCGACGTTGATGTGCAGCCCGGCGTCAAAGCGCCAGCGCGGCGCGTCGCAGGCGGCCTGCAGGCTCTGGCCGTGGTCGAGCAGGCGCACCAGGGTCTGCATGTGGCCCTGGGGCTGCATGTTGGCGCCCATCACGCCGTAGCTCATCACCGGCTGCCCGTCTTTGGTGAGGAAGGCCGGGACGATGGTGTGGAAGGGCCGCTTGCCCGGCGCCACCAGGTTGGCGGTGTTGCGGCCCGGGCCGGTGCCGAGGTTGAAGCCGTGGCCGCGGTTCTGCAGGCTGATGCCGAACGTGGGTTCGACCGCGCCCGAGCCGAAGCCCATGTAGTTGCTCTGGATGAAGCTCACCATCATCCCGTGCTCGTCGGCCGCGGTCAGGTACACCGTGCCGCCCTTGGCCGGGTTGCCGGCGCCGAAGTCCTGCGCTTTGTGCATGTCGATCAGGGCGGCGCGCTGCTTCAGGTAGGCCGGGTCCAGCATCTGCTCGGCGGTCACCTCCATCGCGCCGGGCTCGGCGACGAAGCGGTACACGTCGGCGAAAGCCAGCTTCATGGCCTCGATCTGCAGGTGCTGCGCGGCCACGCTGTCGACCTTCATGGCCGCCAGGTCGAAGTTGGAGAGGATGCCCAGCGCGATCAGCGCCGCGATGCCCTGGCCGTTGGGCGGGATCTCGTGCAGCGTGTGGTCGCGGTAGTCCTGACCGATGGGCGCGACCCACTCGGGCCTGTAGGCCGCGAGGTCGGCCTCGGTCAGGGCGCCTCCCTGCGCGGCGGAGAACCGGGCCAGCGCCTGTGCGATGGGGCCGCGGTAGAAGGCCTCACCCTTGCTCTCGGCAATCGCACGAAGGCCCTTGGCCGCGGCCGGAAAACAGAACAGTTCACCCACCTGCGGCGCGCGGCCCCAGGGCAGGAAGGCCTCGGTGAAGCCGGGCAGCGACTGCAGCTCGGGCGTGGCCGCTGCCCACTTCTGCTGCACCACCACCGGCACCGCGTAACCCCGCTCGGCGAGCTCGATGGCCGGCTGCATCAGGTCGGCGAACGGCAGTTGGCCGAAGCGCTCGCTCAGCGCCACCCAGCCCGCCACCGCGCCGGGCACGGTGACCGAATCGAGCCCGCGCTTGGGCGGTGTGAGCGCGTCGGCGCCGTACTTGGCGTGGAAGTAGCCGGGCGTCCAGGCCTGGGGCGCGGGACCGCTGGCGTTCAAGCCGTGCAGCCGCTGCCCGTCCCAGAGGATGCAGAAGGCGTCCGAGCCCAGGCCGTTGCTCACAGGCTCGGTGATGGTCAGCGCCGCGGCGGCGGCAATCGCCGCGTCCACCGCGTTGCCGCCGGTCAGCAGCATGCGCAGCCCGGCCTGCGCGGCCAGCGGGTGCGAGGTGCTGACGACGTTGCGTGCGAACAGCGGCAGGCGGGTGCTGGGGTAGGGGTTGGGGGCGTGAAGATTCATGGCGGGACTCATTGGGCAGGGACGGCCCACACGCGGTGGCCGCCGATGGCGTGAAAACAGCGTCCCGGCGCAGCCGGCAGGACATGCCCGCCCGTGAACGCACCAAACGCCGGCAGGATGGCCTGTCCCGGTTCGCTCACGAAGCAGGGCAGGCGCAGCGCGTCGCGCGCGGGACCGCTGAGCTGGCAGACCGGGTGCAGGTGGCCGGCGAGCACGAAGTGGGTGGGGTGGGTTTGTGGGTGGTGGCTGCAGGCGAAGGGGCCGAGCAGCCAGGGTTCGTCCACCACCTCGATGCGCGCCTCGGGCGGCGGGTCGCCCGCGCGGTCGTCGTGGTTGCCGCGCACCAGGGTCATCGCCACGCTGCGGTGGCGTTCGCGCCAGTCGTGCAGGGCCTTGAGCACCGGGGGCGTGCGGCCGGTGGCCGCGTGCAGGAAGTCGCCGAGGAACACCAGCCGTTCGGGGCGGTGCACCGCGATGAGCTCGCTCAGCCGCGCGAGGTTGTCGCGCGTGGTGCCGCCGGGCACGGGCTGGCCCAGCGCGCGGTAGCTGGCGGCCTTGCCCAGGTGCAGGTCGGCGATGAACAGCGCCTGGCCCGCCGGCCACCACAGCGCGTGCGCGGGCAGCAGGTGCAGCGCCTCGCCGGCCCAGTGGACGGTGGCGTGCGCCAGCAATCGATCCGGCGCCGGGCCGCCCCAAGCCGGATCAGCCCCCTTGGGGGGCAGCGACCCGCGCAGCGGTGGAGCGTGGGGGCTCATGCGTAATCGTAGGTGCCGCCCTTTTCCAGCGCGACCTTGTAGGCCGGGCGGGCGTGGATCTTCTTGAGCCAGGCCATGGTGGCCGGGCGGGACGGGCCGAGGCCGGCGCGCGAGACGGCGGCTTCGAGCGGGAAGCTCATCATGATGTCGGCCGCGGTCATCTGCCTGCCGGCGAACCAGGGGCGCGAGGCCAGCACCTGCTCCACGTAGTCCAGGTGCACGTCCACCATGGGCTGCACCTTCTTCACCGCGATCCCGCCGATCAGCGGCACCTTGCTCATGGCCAGCATCAGCAGCAGGTTGGGCATGAGCGAGCCTTCGGCGTAGTGCATGAACTGGCGGTACTGCAGCAGGCCCTCGCCCTGGCTGGTGGGGCCGAGCTGGCCGGTCTTGTCGACCAGGTACTCGCAGATGGCGCCGGTCTCTACCAGCTTGAGCTTGCCGTCTTCCAGCACCGGCGACTTGCCCAGCGGGTGCACCTTCTTCAATTCGGGCGGCGCGAGCATGGTCGCCTTGTCGCGCTCGTAGAAGCGGATCTCGTAGGGCAGCTCCAGCTCTTCGAGCATCCACAGCAGGCGCTGCGAGCGGGAGTTGTTCAGGTGGTGGACGATGAGACTCATGCGGCGATTCCTTGAACGGCGTGGAGGCGGGATTGTGGTGCTTTTGGCTGGGGCGCGCAGCCTAAAAGGGGACTACCGTGGCCGGCGTGGACGGTGCGGCCGCCGTTCGCGCTGGTCTTTCGACACGGCCTTGTCGGGTGCGCCCTCGCGCCCAAAGGCCAGTGACGCATTCACGTCTTCGGCGGTGTGTCCGCCGTTGGCGCCGGCCGCCTTTTCCAGCGGCGCCAGCATGCGCGCGATGCGGTCGGCCACGCTCTCGTTGCTCAGCTTCTCGCGCAGGCGCTCGACCATCAGCGGGAAGGCGAACGGGGTCGCGCGCGCCAGTGTCTTGAGCACCAGCGCCTGCCGCGCCATGCGGTGCAGGGCCTCGCGCAGCCGGCCGATCTCCAGCTCCTGTGCCAGCAGCTCGGCCTCGGCCTGTTGCAGCAGGCGGTTGCCCGGGTCGTACTTGCGGAACACCTCCCAGAACAGGCTGCTGGAGGCCTGCAGCTGGCGGCTGCTGCGCCGCTCGCCCGGGTGGCTCTGGAAGATCAGGCCCGAGACGCGCGCGATCTCGCGGAAGCGCCGCTGGGCGAGTTCGCTGGCGTTCAGGCTCTGCAGGATCTCGTGCAGCAAGGCGTCGTCGTCGGTCTGTTCTTTCAACAGATCGGGCAGCAGCGATGGCCAGTCAATGTCCGTCGCGCTCAGCAGCTCGAAGCCGTAGTCGTTGACGGCGATGGAGAAGGTGTTGGGTGCGTGCTGGGCCACGCGCCAGGCCAGCAGATTGGCCAGGCCCAGGTGGGCCTGGCGGCCGGCGAAGGGGTAGAGGAACAAGTGCGTGCCTTCGCGCGAGTGCAAGACCTCGGCCAGCAGGGTGGTGGGTGAGGGCAGGGCGGACCATTGCGCCTGCAGCTCCAGCAGCGGCCGCGCGGCCTGCAGTTCGGGGTCGCCGAAGTCACCGCCCCGCACGCGCGCCAGCTGCGCCACCACCGCGTCGGCCAGCGTGGTCGAGAGCGGCATCTTGCCGCCGTTCCAGCGCGGCACGGCGGGCCGGCGGCCGGTCGCGCGCCTGACCCAGGCCGTCATGTCGTGGATGCGCACCAGCTCCAGCAGCCGGCCCGCGAACAGAAAGCAGTCGCCGGGTTTCAGGCGCGCGGCGAAGCTCTCTTCCACGTTCCCGATCTTGTTGCCGCCGACGTACTGCACCGCCATGCTCGCGTCGCTGACGATGGTGCCGATGTTCATGCGGTGGCGCCGCGCCAGCCGCGCGTCGGGCACGCGCCAGACGCCGTGTTCGTCCGCCACCACGCGGTGGTAGTCCGGGTAGGCCGCGAGCGAGGGACCGCCTTGCGAGACGAAGTCCAGGCACCAGCGCCAGTGCTCGTCGGGCAGTTCGGCGTAGGCCGCGGTGCCGCGGACTTCGGCCAGCAGCGCATCGGGCGTGAAGCCGCCGCCCAGCGCGACGGTGACCAGGTGCTGCACCAGCACGTCCAGCGGCTGGCACGGTGTCTCACGCGCCTCGATCTGTCCGGCCAACACCGCGGCGCGCGCGGCCGCGCCCTCGACCAGTTCGAGGCTGTGTGTGGGCACGATGCTCACGCGCGAGGGCCGACCCGGCGCATGGCCCGAGCGGCCCGCGCGCTGCAGCAGCCGCGCAATGCCCTTGGGCGAACCGATCTGCAGCACGCGCTCGACCGGCAGGAAGTCCACGCCCAGGTCCAGGCTGCTGGTGCAGACCACGGCGCGCAGTTCGCCCGCCTTCAGCCCGGCCTCGACCCACTCGCGCACCGTGCGGTCCAGCGAGCCGTGGTGCAGTGCGATCAGGCCGGCCCACTCCGGCTTGGCGTCCAGCAGCGCCTGGTACCAGATCTCGGCCTGCGAGCGGGTGTTGGTGAAGACCAGGGTGCTGCCGCTGCGCTCGATCTCGCTGACCACCGACGGCAGCATGGCCAGGCCCAGGTGGCCGCCCCAGGGGAAGCGGTCCACGCGCGGCGGCAGCAGGGTATCGACGGTGAGCTGCTTGGGCGTCAGCCCGCGCACGAGGCGGCCGGCCCCTGCGGCCTGCCGGCCGAGCAGGGTGTGCATGGCTTCATCGAGGTTGCCCAGCGTGGCCGACATGCCCCAGACGCGCAGCGCCGGGTTCCAGTGTCGCAATCGTGCGATGGCCAGCTGCGCCTGCACGCCGCGCTTGTTGCCCATCAGCTCGTGCCATTCGTCCACCACCACCAGCGCGGTGCGGCCGAGTTGTTCCGGTGCGTCGGCGCGGGCGATCAGCAGGCTCAGGCTCTCGGGCGTGGTCACCAGCACGGTGGGCAGGCGCTCGGCCTGCCTGGCGCGCTCGCTGCTCGATGTGTCGCCGCTGCGTGCGCCCGCCGTCCACGCGGGTGCCAGGTCGGGCAGTGGTGCTTGCAAGGCCCGCAGCGTGTCGGCCGCGAGCGCGCGCATGGGGGTGAGCCAGACCACCGTGAGCGGCGGTGTGCGCTTGGCGTCCGCGTCGGCCAGCGCCTGCAGCGCGCCGAGCCACACGGCGTAGGTCTTGCCGGCGCCGGTGGTGGCGTGCAGCAGGCCGCTCTCACCACGCGCCATCGCGTCCCAGACCTCGCGCTGGAAGGGGAAGGGCGACCAGCCGCGCGCGGCCATCCAGGCGGCGGCGTCGGGGCGTTGGGGGGCAGGGGCGCGGGCGGGCACGGTGCGGCCATTCTGGCAGCGGGACGGCCGCTGCGCCCGGCCGGGGTCAAGCGCGCGGGCGCGTCACCCAGGCGGCCGACGCCACGATCAACAGGCCGCCGAGCCAGCCCATCCACGTCATCTGCTCGCCCAGCCAGAGCACCGCGATCAGCGCGCCCCACAGCGGCTCGCTGCCCATGAGCAGGGCCACGCGCGAGGGGCTGGTGCGCGCCACCGCGTGGTTCTGCACGAAGAAGGCCAGCACGGTGCACAGCAGCACGAGGAAGGCCATGGCGCCCCAGAAGCCGGCGCCCGTGGGCAGCGGCACCCAGCCCGGGCCGGGCGCCACCGCCATCAGCCCGGCCGTGCCCAGGGTCATCACGCCCATCTGCACCGCGGTGGTGGTCAGCGCCGGCAGGCCGTGGCGCTGGCCGACGCGGCGCGTCAGGCAGACCATGACGCCACGCAGCAAGGCCGCGGCCACCATGAGCGCGTCGCCCCAGGACCAGCCCGCCCCACCGCCGCCGTGCTGGAAGGCCAGCAGGCCCGCGCCCGCCAGCGACAGCGCGGCCGCGGCCAGCACCGTGCCGGTCGGCTTCTGGCCCAGCAACCCCCATTCGCACAGCGGCGTGAAGGCCACGCACAGGCTGATCAGGAAGGCCGCGTTCGACGCGGTGGTGAGCGACACGCCGAAGGTCTCGCACAGGTAGATGGCCAGCAGGTTCGCGCCCAGCAGGCTGGTGCCGGCCAGCGCGGCGCGCCAGCGGGGCACGGCCAGGCCGCGCAGCGCGGGCAGCAGCAGCACGAAGGTCAGGCCGAAGCGCAGGAAGAGGAACTGCAGCACCGGCACCTGATCGGTGGCCACCTTCGCGGCGCTGTAGCTGCCGCCCCAGATGGCGGCCACCAGGAGCAGCAGCCATTCGACGCGGAGGGTGCGGGGGAACGAAGCGGGAAGCGCGAGCGAAGAGGACATGCGGCGATTGTTCGGAGTGCACCCCGCGCCGACTAGACTGGCCGCTGGAACAGGAGTTGTGCGCCGTGGGAAGCAATGATTTTCTGGACGTGATGCAGGAGCTGGTGGCCTTTGTGCGCGTGGCGGAGGCGGGCAGCTTCTCGGCCGCCGCGCGGGCGCAGGGCGTGACGCCCTCGGCCATCAGCCGCCAGGTGGCGCGGCTGGAAAAAGCGTTGGGTCTGGCCCTGCTGCAGCGGACCACGCGCCAGCTGCGCCTGACCGACGCCGGCCTGGCGGTGCTGGAACACGGCCGCGCCATGGTGGCCGCGGCGCGCGCCACGCTGGAAGTGGCCGAGGGCCATGTCGACGTGCCGCGCGGGCGGGTGCGCATCAGCGCGCCCAAGGCCTTTGCGCGCCAGGTGCTGCACCGGCCGGTGCTGGAGTTTTTGCAGCGCTACCCCGAAGTGGACGTGCACTTTCTGGTGCAGGACCGGCCGGTGGACGCGCTGCGCGAAGGCGTGGACCTGGTGGTGCGCCTGACCGACGACCCGCCGCCGGGCATGGTGGCGCGCGCGCTGTGCCCGGTGCAGCAGTGGGTGGTCGCCAGCCCGGCCTACCTGGCCGCGCAGCCGCCGGTGCACACGCCCGACGACCTGATGGCGCACAGCTGCATCGCCCTGGGCGAGCAGGAGCGCGACGGGCGCTGGCGCTTCGTGCGGGGGGACGAAGCCGTGGAAGTGGCGGTGACCGGCCGCTACACCGTCAACCACAGCGAGATGCGGCTGGCCGCGGTGGAGGCCGGGCTGGGCATCGGTTGCATGCCCGACTTCGGCGCGCGCGCCGCGATCGCCGAGGGGCGCGTGGTGCGCCTGCTGGCCGACTGGACCTTCGACACCCGCTACCAGGGCACGGCCTACCTGCTGTTTGCGGCCTCTCGCCACACCGCACCCAAGGTGCGTGCGCTGATCGACCACCTGGTGGCTGCGCTGGTGCCGGGCGCTCAGCCCGGCTGACCCGGCCTGTCCGGCAGCAGCGCGGCCAGCGTCTGCAGCGTGTCGGCCTCGTCGACCGGCTTGTCCTCGCGCCAGCGCAGCATGCGCGGAAAGCGCACCGCGATGCCGCTCTTGTGGCGCGGGCTGCGTGCGATACCCTCGAAGCCCAGCTCGAACACCAGCGTGGGCCGGACGCTGCGCACCGGGCCGAAGCTTTCGATGGTGGTGGCGCGGATGATGGCGTCCACCTTGGCCATCTCGGCGTCGCTCAGGCCCGAGTAGGCCTTGGCAAACGGCACCAGCGCGCGGCCTTCGGTGCCGGACGGTGCGTTCCAGACGGCGAAGGTGTAGTCGCTGTACACGCTGGCGCGGCGGCCGTGGCCGCGTTGTGCGTAGATCAGCACCGCGTCCACGCTCATCGGGTCGATCTTCCATTTCCACCAGGTGCCCGCGGCCTTGGTGCGGCCCACGCCGTAGCCGCTGCCGCGCTGCTTGAGCATGAAGCCTTCGGTGCCGCGTTCGCGGGCTTCTTCGCGCAGCGCGGCGAGATCGACCCATGTGGCGCCGGTGAGCACCGGGCTGGCGATCAGCAGCGGGTGGTTCAGGTCCTGCACCAGCGCATCCAGCGCGGCGCGGCGCGCGTGCAGGGGTTGCTCGCGCAGGTCCTGGCCATCACGTTCGATCAGGTCGTAGGCCAGCAGGGCCACCGGCAGCTCGCGAAGGATCTTGGGGCCCAGGGTCTTGCGGCCGATGCGCTTCTGCAGGTCGGCAAACGGCTGCGGTGCCCCCTCGCGCCACACCACGATCTCGCCATCGAGCACCGTGCCCTCGGGCAGGGCCTCGCCGAGTGCGGCGAGCTCGGGAAAGCGCTCGGTCACCAGCTCTTCGCCGCGCGACCACAGCCACACCTGACCCGCGCGTTTCACCAACTGCGCACGGATGCCGTCCCACTTCCACTCCACCTGCCAGTCTGTGGGCGGGCCCAGCAGCTCGTCGAAGCGGCCCAGCGCTTCGTTGAACGGGTGCGCGAGGAAAAAGGGGTAGGGCTGGCCGCTGGTCTGCTGGTTCTGTTCGGTGGCGCTCTCCGGCGCCACCAGCGCGGCGTAGTCGGCCGCCGAGGGCTGGGCACCGATGTGGGTGTAGCCCATGAGCCGCTGCGCCACGCGTTTGGCGTCCACGCCGGCCACAGTCGCCAGCGCCTGGGTCACCTGCAGCTTGGAGACCCCGACGCGGAAGCCGCCAGTGATGAGCTTGAAGTAGACGAAGCGCTGGTCGTCGGGCAGGGCGTCCCACTGCGCGCGCAGGCGTTCGGCCAGCGTCTCGGGCGGCAGGCCGCGCAGTGGCAGCAGGTGCCGGGTCAGCCATTCGGCCAGGCCGCGGTCCACCGGTGCCGTCGCCGGGGGCAGCAGCAGCGACACGGTTTCGGCCAGGTCGCCCACGGTCTGGTAGCTCTCTTCGAACAGCCACTCGGGCAGACCCGCCGCGGCCTGCGCCAGCTCGCGCAGCGTGCGCGTGGGCACGGTCTGGCGCGGTTTGCCGCCGGCCAGGAAGTACACCGCCCAGGCCGCGTCTTCGGCCGAAGCTTCTGCAAAGTAGCGCTGCAGCGCGGCCTGCTTCTCGCGCGTGGCGGTGCTGGCGTCCAGCTCGCGGTAGAGCGCGGCGAAGCGCTTCATGCCATGGGCTCCACCGGTTCGCTCTTGTCCGCCACGTCTTCTTCGCCGTACTCGGTCTCGAAGGCCTGCGCGTCCAGGCCCTGCTCGGTCAGCCAGCGCACCAGCACCGGCACGCTGCCGTGCGTCACGCGGATGTGTTCCGCCCCGGTCGCTTTGATCGCGCTCATCAGCCCCGGCCAGTCCGCGTGGTCGGACATGACGAAGCCCCGGTCCACACCGCGCCGCCGCCGCGTGCCGCGCACCAGCATCCAGCCGCTGGCGAAAGCGTCCACCGCGTCGGCGCCGAAACGCTTCATCCACGGTGTGCCCTGGGCCGAGGGAGGGGCGAGCACCAGCGCGCGCTGCAGCGCGGTCTTGTCCAGTTCGGTCACGCGGTGCGTGGGCGGCAGCTCGACACCCGCCGCGCGGTACACCGCGTTCAGCGGCTCCACCGCGCCGTGCACGACGATGGGGCCGATGCTGGCGTCCACCCCGTGCAGCAGCCGCTGCGCCTTGCCGAAGGCGTAGCACAGCAACACCGAAGCGCGGCCTTCGTCGGCGTTGCGGCGCCACCAGGCGTTGATTTCGTCGTACAGCACGGCCTGTGTGGGCCAGCGGTAGATGGGCAGGCCGAAGGTGGATTCGGTGATGAAGGTGTCGCAGCGCACCGGTTCGAACGGGGTGCAGGTGCCGTCGGCCTCGGTCTTGTAGTCGCCCGAGGCCACCCAGACGCGGCCGCCATGTTCCAGCCGCACCTGGGCCGAGCCCAGCACATGGCCGGCCGGGTGCAGCGACAGTCGCACGCCGTGGTGTTCGATGACCTCGCCGTAGTCCAGCGTCTGCAGCGCGATGTCGCTGCCCAGGCGCTGGCGCAGCGTGCCCGCGCTATGTGTGTGCGCCAGGTAGTGCGCGTGGCCCCAGCGCGCGTGGTCCGAGTGGCCGTGCGTGATCACGGCGCGCTCCACCGGCCGCCACGGGTCGATGAAGAAGTCGCCCGCCGGGCAGTAGAGGCCTTCGGGTCGGGCGACGATGAGGTCGGAAGCGGTGGCGGTGGGGGTGGCGGCCATGGCGTGTGCCAGTGTGCCGCAGGCGGCCAGCGAAGCCCCTGCGGTCCCTGCAGAAACCCCAGGGGTGTCGGCCTCGGGCAGCCGGGTCTCTGTCAGACTGCGCGCCGGTCGCACGCTGCGGGCCACAACCGTCGTGCAAAGGAGGCGTATGTCTGGGGGTGACTGGAAAGAGATGTTCAATGCCGGTTGCGCGGGCGACCTGGCGCTGGTGGAACACCACGTGAAGTCGGGCGTCGACGTGAACTACGCCCACCCGGAGTTCCTGTCCACCCCGCTGGTCGCGGCCATTCTGGCGGGGCAGGAAGCGGTGGCCCTGTACCTGCTGGACCATGGTGCCAACCCGGCCCTGGCGTCCGAGTTCGATGCCGCCACGCCGCTGCAGGCCGCCCGGCAGATGGGGCTGGTGGCGGTGGAAGAGAAGCTGTACGCGATGGGCGTGCCCCGGCCGCCCGCTGGCGCCGGCGAGCCGCTGGCCAGCCCGGCATCGAGAACGCTGGCGCTCGCCGCGGCGGTGGTGTACCTGGCCCTGTTCGTGTCGCTGGTCATGGGCGTGGTCTACGGCCTGGGCCTGCACTGCGAGGGCTTCGGCTGCATGGGCCTGGGGGTCTACTGGTTCACCTGGTCGGTGGTGTACGCCGTGTCGGGCCTGATCGGCCTGTGGGCGCGCTCACTCACGCGGAGCGCGGCGGTTGCCGGGGGGCTGGTGCGATGGGCGGTTCGTCTGCACCTTCTCATGGGGCTGGTCCTGCTGGTGCTCTGGTGGATCAGCACCTGAGGTGTTGATCCGGTTGACCGCCCCGCCTCTGCCGGGCACAGTCAGCAGCCTGTTCTTTCAAGGAGGTTCCCATGCCCGCGAGTCCCCACGCCATCAGCTGGTTCGAGATTCCCGCCAGCGACTTCGCCCGCGCCAAGGCGTTCTACGAGGCCGTGCTCGGCCGCCCCATCGAGACCATGACCATGGGGCCGTCCACCATGGGGTTCCTCTCCAGCAGCCCCGAGGCCATCGGCGGTGCCATCGTGCACGGCGACGGTACCGCGCCGTCCCAAAGCGGCACCCTGGTCTACCTCAACGGCGGCGACGACCTTGCGGTGATGCTGGCCCGGGTGGCGCCCGCAGGTGGCACGGTGGCCGTGCCCAAGACCGACATCGGCAACGGCTTCGGCTTCTTCGCCCACTTCATCGACACCGAAGGCAACCGCGTCGGGCTGCATTCGATGGGGTGACGGGCATTACTTTTTTTGTGTGCCGAACCTTCCGGGGAGGCGGTGCTGGTCAAGTTGGCGAAATGGGAGTGGTCCGCTTTGAGTCTGCGACGAGTTTTTCTGGGCCGAAGCCTGGCGTGGGCCGTGATAGGCCTTGGTTTGCAGGGGTGCCGATCGCCTCTGCTGCGCTATTCGATGCCGTCGGCGGCGGAGGGTGAGTTCAGTCCGTCTGAGGTGGACCGTCTCCTCGCGAAAGAGATCGAGAAGTTGTCCCCACCGTCTCTAGACAAACCCTTGAAGGCCATCACCGTGGTAGCGCCCGACTACCCCAAATGGATTTCGAAAGTGCACTCGGGCAGCGTCCTGATTCGGTTCACGATCAATCCGCTGGGGCTGGTGACTGGCGTGACGCCGAGGCCGGATGACAACCCGGAGTTGGTCCGGTTGATGACCGAAGCGCTGGAGACCTGGCGGTTCGAGCCGCCGCTGCGCGACGGAAAGCCCACCTCCGTCCGCATGAACCTGCCGTTCCGTTTTGCCGTGCAATGACCGTTGTCAGACGGTTCAGCCGCGCAACGTCGCCCGCGCGGGTGACAGCATCTCCGCCGTCAGACCGCACCCGCTGACGTGCGCCGGCAGCGGCAGCCCGCGCACCAGCGCCGCGCAGGCCTCGCCCATGGCCGCGCTGGTCTGGATGCCGTAGCCGCCCTGTGCGGCGCACCAGAAAAAGCCCTCGGCTGTCGCATCGAAGCCGCCCACCAGCTCGCCATCGGCCACGAAGGAGCGCAGCCCGGCCCAGGTGTGGGTGGGGCGCGGCGAGAGGGTGGTCCAGGTCTCGAGCGCGTGCAGGCCGAGCGCGATGTCCAGCTCTTCCGGCTGCACGTCCTGCGGGTGCGTGGCGTCCTGGTTGACCGGCGAGGCGAGCAGGGCACCCGCATCGGGCTTCATGTAGAAGCTCTCGTCGGCGGCCAGCAGCAGCGGCCAGCGAGCCGTGTCGGTGCCGGCCGGTGGCAGGAAGGTGAAGGCGGTGCGGCGTTTGGGCACCAGGCCGATGGGCGCCACGCCCGCCAGCTGCGCCACCGCATCGCACCAGGCGCCCGCGGCGTTGATGAGCACCGGCGCCGCGTATTCGGCACCTGCTGCTGTGCGCACCCGCCACAGGTCACCACGGCGTTCGATGGCCACCACCTCCGCGTCGCACACCAGCGTGCCACCCGCGCGCCGCAAGCCGCGCAGGTAGCCCTGGTGGATGGCGTGCACGTCCATGTCGAAACTGTCCGGTTCGTATATCGCGGCGGTCACCTTCTCCGGCCGCAGCGCAGGCACCATGGCCAGCGCCTCGCTTGCGTCCAGGCGGCGCCCGCGCGGGCTGGTCTGCTGCAGGGTGGCCCAGGCCTCGTCGAGGTGATTCATTTCGTCCGGCCCGGCCACCGTCAGCAGGCCGCGCGGCGTGAGCAGGGGGGCCTCGGCAAAACCCGGCGGCGGGTTCTGGAAGAAGGGTTCACTGGCCCGCGAGAGCGCGCGCACCTGCGCCGGCCCGTAGCTGGCGATGAACTGCGCCGCCGAGCGCCCGGTGCTGTGGTAACCCGGCTGGCTTTCGCGTTCGAGCACCACGCAGCGGCCGTGCGGCGCTAGGAAGTGGCCGGTGGAGGCGCCTGCAATGCCGGCGCCGAGGATGAGGAAATCGGTTGAGGTGGCGGTCATGGCAGGATATTGACATGACCACACGCCATGTTCTCTTCCTCGTCGCCTCCACCCGCGAACCCGGCCATGTCGGCAACACCGAATGGTTGGCCCGGCAGGCTGCGGCCAGCCTGCCCGCCGACACGACCCAGACCTGGGTGTACCTCGCCCGCGCAGGCATCCCAGAGTTTGTCGACCAGCGCCACACCGTGGGCAGCTACCCCATGCCGGACGAGGGCTCTGTGATGCGCCAGTTGCTGGACCAGACCCTGGCCTGCACTGACCTCGTCCTCGTCGCGCCGGTCTACTGGTTCAGCTTCCCCAGCACGCTCAAGGCCTACCTGGACCACTGGAGCGCCTGGCTGCGTGTGCCGGGGCTGGAGTTCAAAGCGCAGATGAGCGCCAAGCGCCTGTGGCTGGTCACCACCAACGGCGATCGGGCCAAGGCCCAGCCCATGATCGACTCGACCGCGATGTGCGCCAGGTTCCTGGACATGCCGCTGGCCGGGGTGTTGTGGGGCAAGGGTGGGCCGCCGGAGGCGGTGAAGGAGGACGTGGGGGCGGTGGAGATGGCTCGAGGTTTTTTGAGCTGAACCGCTCTATGGCGAACCATCAGGCTCAACTCGCTGCACCGCATCGGCGGATCCTGGCTGCGCTGGCGGATGCCTTGCTGCTGGCTTTGTCAGGTTTTGTACTCGCGGATGTGATCGACTGGCTCGGGGTGCCAGAGGAACCAATATTTCTGATCCTTTACGCGCTCTACCACGCAGCCTTTCTCTATCTGTGGAAAGGTCAAAGTCCTGGACGATGGCTGATGGGCATATGTGTCGTCACCACATCACTTGGATCCGTATCCATGCTGCAGGCATTGGGCCGCTCGTTTTTCCGGGTGGTGGTTTATGTGGCGCTCGGTGAGTTGCTGATGACCTTCCCAGTCGACGACATCAATCTCTTGTTGGCCTATTCGATCGTGGCTGCTTGGCCTGCACTGGAGCTCTTCCTGATGTACCGTTTGCCGTCCCGGCAAAGCTTGGCCGACTTGTGGAGCCAAACCTTGGTTGTGAGCGTTCCTCCGGTACAACCCCACCGGGCACCGGCAGGCCCGATGTACAGCGAGGTGGATGCGGAGTTTGGTGGTGCGCCTCGACGTGGACCTCGGTGATTCGGAACTTTTTTCGAAGAAAGGGCGACGGTCACCCGTCGCCCTTTTCATGTCTGAACCCCTCCGTCGCCATCAGGTGAGAAAGCTCTTCACTTTCTCAAGGCCCCCGTTCGTTCGGCCAGGGCTTGTGCCTAAAGGCCAGCTATGTCCCACCGTTCGCAAAGTCATGGGGGCGTCTGAAGCGGCCTGCTGGCTGCGGGCCACTGGCGTTGTAGTTGATTCCGCGACCCCTGAGATAGACACGTCCGAAGACACTGGTGTCAGCCGCGATTCCGTTGACACCGCCATAGCGGTGTTGATCGTCGACGATTCGGGACCAGGAGGCACCCATGTCGACGGATTGATAAACGGCTTCGACGCCGTTGATCGTTCCAATGAGATAGACCGTGGCTGAATGCACCGATCCCGGAGCAGGCGCTCCGAGTGCGACCTTGATGGCGCCATGCACATTGGTGTACTCCACGCCCACCGTTGCCATGCCGGTCAGCATCGTCCAGGTGATGCCTGAGTCCACCGAGCGCCACAGGTTGTTCGCGTCCGCCAGCCAGACGTCGCCTTCGACGAAGGGATTCACGGCCAGGCCGGTGACACCGTTTCCGTTTGGCGCCCAGGTGCGTGCGCTCGATGCAAAGGTGCGCCCGCCATCGGTCGAGGTATAGAACCTGGCGCTGTTGGATGGGTACCACCAGTTGCCGCCGTGGTCATAGGCGTAGACCTTGAGCGGGTTCTTACGATCAGCGGCGATGTGATAGGCCACAGCCGGTTTCGGCAGGTTCGTGGCCGTCCAGGAGACGCCCCGGTTGGTCGAGTAGTACGGAACTTCGCCCTTGATCGCCCAGATGATGTTGGCGCCGTTGGCGGTGACGGCAACCTTGGACTCGTCACCGGTCGAGGTCGCCACAGGAGGCACGCTCGGGAAGATCGTCCACGTGAGACCCGCGTCCGTGCTGTACACCCCCTTGGACGTGCCGAAGGTTCCGACGGCGGCGATGAAGGACGGCGTGTTCCAGGCCATGTCGATGCCGGTGCCGTTGCCCCCGCTGCCGCTGAGCTGCGC
The DNA here is from genome assembly GCF_031020795.1 of Hydrogenophaga pseudoflava. GTDB lineage: Bacteria > Pseudomonadota > Gammaproteobacteria > Burkholderiales > Burkholderiaceae_C > Hydrogenophaga > Hydrogenophaga pseudoflava_A. The sequence goes on along the minus strand of NZ_JAVHJP010000001.1, from coordinate 255,416 downwards.
CGTCGGTGAACGGGTCGGCGACGTAGTCAGCGAGGTGTGCACGAACATGCCGGTGTCGCCGTGCCCGCTGGCCAGCACGTAGGGAGCGCCTGGTGGTGGCGCGGCCATCGCGAGGTTGACCATCTCCTCGATCCCCTCGACATCGTATTTCCAGCGCGGAAGCGCCGCCGAGAAGGCTTCGGTGGTGGACATGATGCCGCCGCCAAGCACGTACGACACGTTGTCCGGGTTGAACGGATCGATGTCCAGGTCGTCGACCCATCCCCAGTAGCCGGTGCCGTCGTGGTAGTTGAGGCTGCCGCCGGTGTCGCCGGAGCGTCCGAATTCCTGCCAGGTCGCGCCGCCATTGGACGAACGCATCGCGATCTGGATCCAGCCTTCGTCGCCCCAGGTGCCCGAGACGCCGAAGACGACCTTGGTCGACGCGCCCGAGCCGTGCACCGAAAGCCCGCCAATGCCGCCGTAGTACTGGCCTTCACCCGAGGCGATCAGCTTGGTCCAAGTGGTGCCGTCGAACTTGTAGAGCATTGATGGCGCACTGCTACCGGGACCGGAGCTGGAGGCAAACGGTATGTACAACACGCCGTCCCCGGCGCGCGCCAAATGTGGGATGTAGACGTCGGCCCCGAGCGCGGTGGTGGCGGCCGCCGGAATCGGCACGCCCGTCCAGCTGGTGCCGCCGTTGGTCGACTTGTAGAGGTAGTGGGTGAGCCCGGCCAGGTTCTTGTAGTCGGGCGCGACACCGACGTAGATCGTCTGCGTCGCGCTCCCCGAAGCCGTGAAGCCGGACGTTGGAACCGTGACGTCAAACACCACGAACTCGACGCCGACCGGGCTGCCGCCGTTGGCGCTGTCCCGCTGGGTGTTGTTCATCACGAACGACGACAAGGACGTGACCTGGCTCCAGTTCAACCCGCGGTCCGCGCTCTTCCACAGGCCGGCTGTGCGTGACGCGTAGAACAGTGTGGTTGGCTGGTTGGGGTCAACCATCAACCGCTCACCGATCGCACGGCCCTGGTTGTTCGATCCAACCGGAAAAGGCAGGGTCACGTGGTCCCATGTGCGGCCCTGGTCTGACGAGTAATAGAAGCGCCCATTCCCGTACTGCACGGCCATGCTGGTGGTCATGTAGACGCGGTTCGGGTCGGTCGGATCGACGGCCATGCTTTCCGCACCCTGGTGCCCTCCGTCGGGCCGGCCAAAGTGATCGGTCAGCGCAGTCCAGATCGATTTGGCATGGTCCCATCGGTACACACCCATCACGTCGGTGCGGGCGTAGCGTAGGTTGGGCACGGTGGGGTGGTAGATGATGCCGGGCACATAACCACCACCGCCCATTTTGACGGTCGTCCAACGCCTCGTCAGTTGAAGCCATTGCGGGCTGTGTGCCGGAGGCGCTTTGGATCCGCTGGTCCTGTGGACCATATTCCAGTGGGCTGTCGATCCGTTGTCCTCAGCGGTCGCCACCACTTCTCCGAGAGGCGGCGCCGAACGGTTGGTCGGCGCCGAGGCCGATGTTCCGCCTCCACAGGCCACGAGCTGCGCCAGCACAAGGCCTGTGAACCAGAGGCGAGGCACCTTCCAGAAGCGCCCGCGCGCCAGGGTGGGCTTGTGTTTGAGGAGGGCAAGCGGGAATCTCTGACACTGGTTCACGGGTGTCTTTCTATCGGGGGATCGAACGAAGTATTTTCGTCGACCAAATCGACCCCGGTAGTCGCCTGATGCCTTCCTCCCCCTCCCCGTTTCCGCCCCCCCGGCGCGAATCAGCTGAAAAAGCTCTTCGCTTTCTCGAACCAGCCCTTGTCGTTCGGGCTGTGCTTGTGGCCGCCCTTCTTGAACGACTCGTCGAGTTCCTTGAGCAGCTTGCGCTGGTGTTCGGTGAGTTTGACCGGCGTCTCCACCGCCACGTGGCAGTACAGGTCGCCCGGGTAGCTGCTGCGCACGCCCTTGACGCCCTTGCCGCGCAGGCGGAAGGTCTTGCCGCTCTGCGTGCCTTCGGGCAGGTCGATGGTGGCCTTGCCCTGCAGCGTGGGCACGTCGATCTCGCCGCCGAGCGCAGCGGTGGTCATGCTCACCGGCACCTGGCAGTGCAGGTCGTCGCCCTCGCGTTCGAAGATGTCGTGCTTGCGCAGCCGGATCTCGATGTAGAGGTCGCCGGCCGGGCCGCCGTTCTGGCCGGGTTCGCCGTTGCCGCTGGAGCGGATGCGCTGGCCGTCGTCGATGCCCGCGGGAATCTTGATCTCCAGCGTCTTCTGCTTCTTGATCTTGCCCTGGCCGTTGCAGGTGGTGCAGGGCTCCGGAATGATCTTGCCGCTGCCGTGGCAGTGCGGGCAGGTCTGCTGCACGCTGAAGAAGCCCTGGCGCATCTGCACCACGCCCTGTCCGTGGCAGGTGGTGCAGGTCTTGACGCTGGTGCCCGGCTTGGCGCCGGTGCCCTTGCAGGTTTCGCAGTCGTCCCAGCTGGGGATGCGGATCTGCGTCTCCTTGCCGGTGGCCGCTTCTTCCAGCGTGATCTCCATGGCGTAGGACAGGTCGGCGCCGCGGTAGACCTGCCGGCCACCACCGCCACGGCGCGAGCCGCCGAAGATGTCGCCGAAGATGTCGCCGAAGGCCTCGCCGAAACCGGCAAAACCCTCCGCGCCGGGGCCGCCCGGGCCGCGCATGTTGGGGTCCACACCCGCGTGCCCATACTGGTCGTAGGCCGCCTTCTTCTGCGGGTCCGACAGCATCTCGTAAGCCTCTTTGGCCTCCTTGAACTTCTCTTCGGCGCCCTTGGCGGCGTCACCCTGGTTGCGGTCCGGGTGGTACTTCATCGCCAGCTTGCGATACGCCTTCTTGATCTCGTCGTCCGAAGCGTTCTTGGGCACGCCCAGCACTTCGTAAAAGTCGCGTTTGGCCATGGTGGTCAATCGGGGTTCTGTTGAGCACAAACGCCGCGCCAGGTTGCCCCGACGCGGCGGTAACGGTCAATCGGCGGGGCGGCCGATCAGCCCTTCTTCACTTCCTTGACTTCGGCGTCGACGATGTCGTCGTCCTTGGCGCTGGACGAGGCACCGGCGCTGGCCTGCTCGGCACCACCGGCGGCACCCGCCGCGGCCGCGGCTTCGGCCTGCGAGGCGGCGTACACCTTCTCGCCCAGCTTCTGGCTGGCGGTCATCAGGGCCTCGGTCTTGGCTTCGATGGCGGCCTTGTCGTCGCCCTTGGCGGCTTCTTCCAGGGCCTTGATCGCGTCCTCGATGGCGCTCTTTTCAGCGGCTTCGAGCTTGTCGCCGTGTTCGCCCAGGCTCTTCTTGACGCTGTGCACCGAGGCTTCGGCCTGGTTGCGGGCCTGCACCAGTTCGACCTTCTTGTGGTCTTCGGCGGCGTTCAGCTCGGCGTCCTTCACCATTTGCTGGATCTCGGCTTCCGACAGGCCCGAGTTCGCCTTGATGGTGATCTTGTTTTCCTTGCCGGTACCCTTGTCCTTGGCGCCCACGTGCAGGATGCCGTTGGCGTCGATGTCGAAGGTCACTTCGATCTGCGGCATGCCGCGCGGTGCGCTGGGGATGCCTTCGAGGTTGAATTCGCCCAGCAGCTTGTTGCCGGCGGCGATTTCGCGCTCGCCCTGGAACACCTTGATGGTCACGGCCGGCTGGTTGTCCTCGGCGGTCGAGAAGACCTGCGAGAACTTGGTCGGGATCGTGGTGTTCTTGGCGATCATCTTGGTCATGACGCCGCCCATGGTCTCGATGCCCAGGGAAAGCGGGGTCACGTCCAGCAGCAGCACGTCCTTGCGGTCACCGGAGAGCACCTGGCCCTGGATGGCGGCGCCCACGGCCACGGCTTCGTCGGGGTTCACGTCCTTGCGCGGGTCCTTGCCGAAGAATTCCTTGACCTTCTCCTGCACCTTGGGCATGCGGGTCATGCCGCCGACCAGGATCACGTCGTGGATGTCGCTGACGCTGATGCCGGCGTCCTTGATGGCGGTGCGGCAGGGTGCAATCGTGCGTTCGATCAGCTCTTCCACCAGGGCTTCCAGCTTGGCGCGGGTCAGCTTGATGTTCAGGTGCTTCGGGCCCGAGGCGTCGGCCGTGATGTAGGGCAGGTTGATGTCGGTCGCGGCGGAAGAGGACAGCTCGATCTTGGCCTTCTCGGCGGCTTCTTTCAGGCGCTGCAGGGCCAGCACGTCCTTGCTGAGGTCAACGCCTTGCTCCTTCTTGAACTCGCCGATGATGAAGTCGATGATGCGCTGGTCGAAGTCTTCGCCGCCCAGGAAGGTGTCGCCGTTGGTGGAGAGCACCTCGAACTGCTTTTCACCGTCAACGTCGGCGATTTCGATGATGGACACGTCGAAGGTGCCGCCGCCCAGGTCGTACACGGCGATCTTGCGGTCGCCCTTGTCCTGCTTGTCCAGGCCGAAGGCCAGGGCCGCAGCGGTGGGCTCGTTGATGATGCGCTTGACTTCCAGACCGGCGATGCGGCCGGCGTCCTTGGTGGCCTGGCGCTGGGCGTCGTTGAAGTAGGCCGGCACCGTGATCACGGCTTCGGTCACGGGCTCGCCCAGGTAGTCCTCGGCGGTCTTCTTCATCTTGCGCAGGATGTCGGCGGAGACCTGCTGGGCCGAGATCTTCTTGCCGCGCACTTCCACCCAGGCGTCGCCGTTGTCGGCGGCCACGATGGAGTAGGGCATCAGGTCGATGTCCTTCTGCACTTCCTTCTCGGTGAACTTGCGGCCGATCAGGCGCTTGATGGCGTAGAGCGTGTTCTTGGGGTTGGTCACGGCCTGGCGCTTGGCCGAGGCGCCGACCAGCACTTCACCGTCTTCCTGGTAGGCCACGATCGACGGCGTGGTGCGTGCACCTTCCGAGTTCTCGATCACCTTGGTGGTGTTGCCTTCCATGATGGACACGCAGCTGTTGGTGGTGCCCAGGTCGATGCCGATGATTTTTCCCATGTTCTGCTCCGTTTTCGAAAGTTTGAATAAGTGTGTGGGGTGGGTGTGGACCCGTTGTGGAGGAGGTGTGGATAACCGGTGAAAATTTCAAGCCCGGCCGGCCACGTTTTGTGTCCTTACTTGGGCGCTGCCACGGTCACCAGGGCCGGGCGCAGCACGCGCTCGGCGATCAGGTAGCCCTTCTGCAGCACGGTCACCACGGTGTTGGTGGGCTGGTCGGCCGGCACCAGGCTGATGGCCTGGTGCTGGGCGGGGTCGAACCTGGCGCCGACCTCGGGCGCAATCGCCACCACCTTGTTGCGCTCCAGGGCGCTGCGCAGCTGCTTGAGCGTGGCCTCCGAGCCCTCGCGCAGCTGTTCCAGGGTCGCTTCCTGGATGGCCAGGCCGGCCTCGAAGCTGTCGAGCACCGGCAGCAGGCCTTCGGCAAAACTCTCCACCGCGAATTTGCGAGCCTTGGCCATTTCCTCTTCGGCTCGGCGCATGGTGTTCTGGGCCTCGGCCTTGGCGCGCAGGAACTGCTCGGCGAGTTCGGCGTTCTTGGCCTTGAGCTCGGCGACCTCGTTGGTCAGGGCGGCCAGCGCATCGGCTTCGGTCGCTGCGGCGGCGGCCAGGGCTTCTTCAGGGCTCTGCGGGGCCTGGGCGGCTTGTTCGGCGGGGTTCTGGGCTTGGGTCATGTCAAAAGTTCAAATAAATCAAGGGCGTAAAACGCCGTGCGCGGTAGTTTGGGACGCGGCCGATCGGTTCAAGGGGTGACAGCCAAAAACACGCGGTGGCGGTGAGAATCGGGGCTTTTTTGCACGGAAGCCCGTCATGAAACTCTTTCGCCACGGCCCGCTGGGTGCCGAGAAACCCGGTCTGATCGATGCCAACGGCGGGCTGCGCGACCTTTCGGGCGTGGTGGCGGACATCGCCGGCACCGTGCTCGGGCGTGATTCTATGGCCCGGCTGCGGGCGCTCGACCCGGCCCGCCTGCCCGAGGTGCCGGCCGGCACGCGCCTGGGCGCCTGTGTCGGGGGCGTGGGCAACGTGGTCTGCATCGGCCTGAACTATTCCGATCACGCGGCCGAGGCCGGCATGAAGGCGCCGGGCCAGCCCATCGTCTTCAACAAGCACAACGGCGCCATCAGTGGCCCGGACGACGACGTGTGGCTGGCCCCCGGCTCGCAGAAGCTGGACTGGGAGGTGGAACTGGGCATCGTCATCGGTGAGCGGGCGTTTCATGTCAGCGAAGCGGACGCCTTGCAGCACGTGGCCGGTTTCTGCCTGGTCAACGATGTGTCCGAACGCGCCTACCAGATCGAATACGAAGGCCAGTGGACAAAGGGCAAGAGCTACCCCACGCACTGCCCCATCGGCCCCTGGCTGGTGACGCCCGACGAGCTGGGCGACCCGCAGGACGTGGACCTGTGGCTGGAGGTGAACGGCGTGCGCCGCCAGAGTGGCAACACCCGCACCATGATCTTCGGTGTGGCGCAGATCGTGAGTTACCTCAGCCGCTTCATGGCGCTGCAACCCGGCGACGTGATTCCCACCGGCACGCCGCCGGGCGTGGGCATGGGCCAGAAGCCGCCGCTGTTCCTGCAGGCGGGCGACGTGGTGACGCTCGGTGGGCGGGGGCTGGGCCGGCAGCAGCAGCGGGTGGTGCAAACCCCCTGAGGCGGTGTCAGGGCGCGTGGGAGGGCTGTGCGGCGGCGGAGACCGCCATCGCCGCCCGGGCCTGCTGCTGGGCCCAGCGTCCGGCGAACTGCTGCACATCGACCATGCGGCGCGCCAGGTCGGCACCCTGGTGGGTGAGGCGGTAGCCGTCGCCGGTGTGGTCCACCAGCCGGGCGGCGCGCAGTTCCTTCAGGCGCGTGTTGAGCGTGTTGGGGGTGACGCCGCCGATGCTGTCCTGAAGCAGGCGGAAGGTCTGGGGGTGCCCGTCGCTCAAGGCCCAGATCACACGCATCGCATAGCGCGACTCGAGCAGGTCGAACAGCTGAATGACCGCCGCATGGTCTTTGGCACTCATGGTTTGTCTCCTGGACCAGCCTTCTGCGTCGAGGCTTGAAACCACTATACGGCGGGCGCTACCAGTTCGCTAGCTGGAAAGCCAGCCCCACCGGGAAAGCACGGTCGGGATTTACCCGGATTGCGGGATGGGGCCCCCACGCTCCACCGCTGCGCGGGTCGCTGCCCCCCAAGGGGGCTGATCCGGCTTGGGGCGGCCCGGCGCCGGATCAATGGCCTTGGTACACCTTGCGCAGAAGGTCCTTGAGCGTGGTCAGCTCCTGGGCCGACAGGCGGCTGGCCACGTCCCGTTCCAGCTTCGTTGCCGTGGCCTGGGCGTCCTTCTGCAGCTTGCGGCCGGCGGGCGAGAGGTGCAGGCCCTGGGCGCGGCGGTCGGTCGGGTGCGGGCGGCGCTCGATCAGGCCGCGCTTGTCCAGGCTTTTGATCATGCCCACGAGGTTGGGCGGCAGGATGTCCAGCGCCGCGCAGATCTGGCGCGAGGTGATGCCGGGGTTGTGGGCAATCAGCGTGAGCACCGAAAAGTCGACCGGGCGCAGGCCGTACGGCGCCATGCGCTGCAGGAACACACCGATGACCGCCAGCGCGGCGCGCCGGGCGTTGTAGCCCAGCAGGGATTCGAGGTAGCTGGTGTCGATCCGGCCCTCGGCGTCTGCATCGGGCATGGCGCGGGCCGCACCCGGTTCGGCGGTCTTGCGGGGGGTGCGCGGGCGGCGCAGGGCGTTGGCGACAGACGTTTCGGGCATGGGTGCTGAGGATACCGGTATCGCGCCGCGAGCTGGCAGGGGCATCACCCCGCCAGGGTGCTCTCCATCATGGCCACGCGCATGCCGAACTCCGGCCAGACCCAGCGCCAGAAGCCGGTCTGTGCGGTTCGCCAGCGCGGCGTGTCGGCGCCGGGGGTGGCCCCGATGCGGGCCCAGGCCCAGGCCATCAGCAGCAGGGCCACGGCGCGCAGGAAGTCGTCGGCCAGCCAGTGCGGCAGATCGGCGGGCGCGTCCTTCGCCGTGGCGCGGGGCAGCAGGCGTTCGCACAGCAGGGTGGCAAAGCGGTCGATCTGTGCCTTCACCCGGCCGGACTGTTCGTCGCCGCCCAGTTCACCGGACAGCTCGCCCAGCAGTGCCAGCAAGGCGGCACCGCCGTCGGGCAGGGTCTTGCGCAGCAGCAGGTCGATGGCCTGGATCTCGTTCGTGCCCTCGTAGATCATGGCCACGCGCGAGTCGCGCACGATCTGCTCGATGCCCCATTCGCGCACGAAACCGTGGCCGCCGAAGACCTGCAGGCAGGCGCTGGCGCCGTGGAAGGCCTGGTCGGTCCAGGCGGCCTTGAGCACCGGGGTGACCAGCGCACACCAGCGGCCGGCGGCCTCGCGGCGCTCGGCGCCGTCGTGGTGCTTGAGGATGTCCAGTTCCAGTGCCGTGCGGTAGGCCACGACGCGGCCGGCGTCGATCCAGGCGCGCTGTGCGTCGAGGATGCGGCGCATGGCCGGGTGCTGCTCGATGAGATCAGCTTCGCCCGCTTTCGCCGAGCCGCCAGGCGCGCGCATCTGGCGGCGCTCCTTGCTGTACGCATCGGCCTTCTGCCAGGCGGCTTCCAGCAGGCCGATGCCCTGCAGGCCCACGTGCAGCCGGGCCGCGTTCATCATCACGAACATCGCGTTCAGGCCCTTGCCGGGCTCGCCGACGATCCAGCCGGGCGCCTCGTCGAAGCGCATCACGCAGGTCGGGCTGCCGTGCAGGCCCATCTTTTCCTCGATGCGCTCGCAGACCGAGGCACTTCGGGTCCCGTCTTCGTAGAACTTCGGCACCAGGAACAGCGACAGGCCCTTGGGGCCGGGCGGCGCGTCGGGCAGGCGCGCCAGCACCAGGTGCACGATGTTGTCGGTCAGGTCGTGTTCGCCGCCCGAGATGAAGATCTTGGTGCCGCTCAAGGCAAAGCGGCCGTCGGCCATCGGCACGGCCTTGGTGCGGCACAGGCCGAGGTCGGAGCCGGCGTGCGGCTCGGTCAGGCACATGGTGGCCAGCCACTCGCCGGTCGCCACCTTCTCCAGATAGCGCGCCTTGAGTTCGTCGGACGCGTGGTGCTTGATGCACTCGTAGGCGCCGTGCAGCAGACCGGGCGCCATGGTCCAGCCGTGGTTCGCAGCGCTGAGCATCTCGTAGAGCATGGCCTCCAGCACCGCAGGCAGGCCCTGGCCGCCGTCCTCGGGCGCGCAGGCCAGGGCTGGCCAGCCGGCCTGCCAGAAGGCCTGGTAGGCCTCGCGGAACCCCGGGGGCATGGTGACCGCGCCGTCCCTGAACTGCGCGCCGATCTCGTCGCCGTCGCGGTTGAGCGGCGCCACGACCTCGGCCACGAACTTGCCCGACTCTTCGATCACCTGCTGCATCAGGTCGGCTTCGGCCCCCTCGGCGGCGTAGGGGGGCAGGGCCTGCAGCTGTTGCGGGGCCTGCAGCACGGACTGCAGGACGAAGGCCATGTCGGCGGTGGCGGGCTGGAAGTGGTTCACGGTGTGCAGAGAAGCGGAGAGAGAGAAAACGTCAGCGGCCGCCGGTGGCGTCCTGTGCCTTGTCGGGCGAGCCTTCGAGTCCGGCCAGCAGCGCCTGGTTGCTGCCGGGAATGACCATCCGGAACTTGTTGTCGACCACGGTGTAGTCGTAGTAGCCCATGCGCGCGATGGGCTGGATCTTGAGCACGTCGACCAGGCCGTTGCCGTCGATGTAGGCGTCGTCGATGTGGATGCCGACCACGCGGCCGAACACCACATCGACCGTGCCCATGGGCGGGCGGCCGGGGAAGCGCACGGTGTTGAGGTACTCGCACTCGAACTGGATCGGCGAGCCCTTGATGCGCCTGGGCTTCACGAGCCGGCTCTCCAGCTTCTCCAGCCCGGCGCGCTCGAACTCGTCGACACCGGGTGGCAGCTCCTCGGCGCTGATGTTGACCGCCTCGCGCAGCGCATACGTGGCCATGTTCCAGACGAACTGGCCCATCTGCTCGGCGTTGCGCACCGAGTCCTTGCGCTCGCCCTGCGTGCTCTGGTTGGCGCTGAACATGACGATGGGCGGGTCGAAGGTGACGTTCTGGAACTGGCTGTAGGGCGCGAGGTTGTCGCGGCCCTGCGCGTCCACCGTGGAGATCCAGCCGATGGGACGCGGGATCACGCAGGACTTGAACGGGTCGTGCGGCAGGCCGTGGGGGGTCTTGCCCGGTTCGTAGTACATGGTGGAACTCCGTTCGGTGGACGCCGGGGGATCAGCGGCAGGCGAAGCTGGACGCGTCTTCCACCGGCCCGGACCCCTTGTAGGTCGCGACCGTGGGGTAGGCGCACAGCGGTCGGCTGCGGTTGGGTGCCCAGCCGGCCGGCAGCTCCTTGTTTTCCCCGCCCGGGTTGCCGGCACCGCGCGCAGTGGCCTTCACGGCCTGTGGCGCTTCACCCTGCTCGACCCACTTCACCAGCGGCGAGAGCAGGTCGAACTGGTCGGTGGCCGGACCGCCGCTGCAGTGCGCCATGCCCGGCACCGGGAAGTAGCGCGCGAAGCGGTCGGCCTGGCCGCCCAGGGCCTGGTCCAGGCGCAGCATCCACTGGCGCGTGTCTTCGGCGGAGAAGATCGCGTCGGCCACGCCGTGGTAGACGATCATCTTCGCGCCGCGGTCCTTGAGCTTCGCCAGGTTCACCGGTTTCTCGTGACCGGGTGGCGTCATCAGCGACAGGCCGGACTCGCGGTAGACCTCGCTGGTGGCGCTGAACATCGGCAGGCGTGCGTTGATGTCGACCTTGAGCGGGTCGAACATGCCCGGCGGCACGCTGAACACGGTGCCGACCGACAGCGGATCGAGCGCCACCGAGTTGGCGAACTTCCAGGTGCCCCAGTTGTCGCCCGCCAGGCCAGGGTCGTAAGCGAAGGCCGAGTAGATCGGCGCGCCGGAAGTGGTGCGACCACCGGCGAACACGCTGGCGACCACTTCTTTCTGAGCCGCGCTCAGGCACGAGCCGTTGCGCTCGCCGGAGCAGGTGGGCACGTCGGTCTTGAGGCTGAACGCGGCCTGGCAGGCTTGTGTGGCCTGGACCATGCCGTCCTTGGCGCCGTCGAGCGCATCGCACTTGCCCAGGATGGCGTCGGCCACGAGCTGCCGCTCGGCCTTGGTGAAGGCGCCGCTCAGGTCGGGGATCTTCGCGCTGGGGTTGAGCGGGTGCTGGGTGGTCGCACCGGGCACGGCCAGGGGGGCCCACTGCTGAGCACCCCAGAGCTGGGCCAGGGCGGCGTTGGGCAGACGGTAGCCAGGCGCGCCGACCAGGTAGCCGTCGTAGGCCTGGCCGCGCGCGGCCTCGACCAGCGCGTGGCGACCACCGTTGGAGCAGCCGCCCAGGTAGGAGCGGTCCGGTCCCTTGCCATAGGCCGCGGCGATCAGGGCCTTGGCCATGGGCGTGAGCTTGGCCACGGCCTGGTAGCCATAGTCCAGGCGCGACTGCGGCTCCAGACCGAAGTAGGGCGTTTGAGGACCCGAGTGCCCGGCGTCGGAGCTGATGACGGCAAAGCCCTGCATCAGCGCGCCGGTCAGGGGGCCGCCGCCCAGTGCGCCGTCGGCCGTCTTCACAGAGCCGTCCAGCCCGCCGTTGCCCTGGTAGTAGAAGCGCCCGTTCCAGGCCTTGGGCAGGCGCATCTCGAAGCCGATGGCGTAGTCGCGGCCGTCGCTGCCTTTGCGTTTGTGCATGGCGCCTTTGACCAGACAGTGTTCGGCCACCGGCTGCTCGGCGAGCTTGAGTGTGCCGGTTGTCTGGACGGCGGCCGAGTCCAGCGAAGTCTGGTCGTGGCGGAAGCTGGCGGCCAGGGTTTCGCACTGCTGCAGGGTGGCCCCCCGGGCAGCGCCGGTGGTACCGGTGGGGGACGCCGGTCCCATCTGGGAACAGGCGCTCAGCGCGAGCGCAGGAAGGGCCGCCAGGGCCAGGCGGCGGGGAGCGGGGGAACGCATCATGAAAGGCCTCGTGAGGTAAGGGCTGCGGACAGGGCGGATCAGGACTCGGCGGTGAAACCGATCTTCTTGACCAGCGGGCCCCAGAAGTCGTGGTAGTACTTCATGCTCTTGGCCATGTCTTCGGGCGATCCGCCGACCGGCACCATGGCCGAGAGGGCCAGGCTGTCGATGACCGTCTTTTCCTTGAGCGCCGCGTTGATCGCCTGGTTGGCGTTGGTGATCACCTGGGCCGGCGTCTTGGCCGGCGCGTAGAAGCCGAACCACTCCTCGACCACGAGATCCGGGAAGCCCTGCTCCGCAAAGGTGGGCACCTCGGGCACGAAGGCCGAGCGCTGCTTGCCGGAGGTGGCGATGATGCGCAGCTTGCCGGCCTTGTGGTTGGGCAGGAAGTCGCCGTGCGGCGTGAACATCGAGGCGAGCGCACCACCGATCACATCGGTGATGCCCGGGATGGAGCCGCGGTAGGGTACGTGCTTGAGTTCGACGCCCGATTCGATGCCCAGCAGCGCGCCCAGGAAGTGCGGCGTGGAACCGGCGGCGGGCGAGCCGTAGTTGGCCAGGTTGGGGTTGGCCTTGCACCAGGCCAGGTAGTCCTTCACCGTCTTCACCGAGGCCGGCACCATCGGGCCGACCGCCAGGCCGTGCGAGAGCATCGAGGCCATCGCCACCGGCACCAGGTCCTTGAACGGGTCGTAGCTCAGCTGCTTGTAGATGTGCGGGTAGATCGACATCATCGAATACGGCGTGAGCAGCAGCGTGGCGCCGTCGGGAGCGGCGTTCTTCACCGTCTCCACCGCAATGCGGCCGGCGGCGCCGGTCTTGTTCTCCACCACCGCGGCGTTCTTGGTGTACGCCGTGCCGCCCAGCTTGTCGCCGATGCGGCGGCTGGTCACGTCGGCGCTGCCGCCGGCGGGAAAGCCGTTGACGATCTTGACCTGTTCGAGCCCCTGGGCGTGGGCGCTCTGCAGGCCCAGGCCGGCCAGCAGGGTGGAGGCGGCGGACGCCTGGATGAACTGACGGCGGGCGATGCTCATGGTGTTGTCTCCGGTTGTGGTGGTTGAAAAATCGGACCCTTCTGCGAGGGCTTCGGAATCAGGTGCACAGGGCCCGTATGTCGGGCGGTATCGGTACGGCCTTGATGCGGTCCGGGTTCGCCGGGTCGCGCATGCAGAAGGCCCGGGTTTCCTCGCCTTCGCACAGCAGGTCGTCGCCCCGCTTGACCAGGTGCTTGTGGATCAGCACCTTCTCGCGCCACTCGGTGACGCTGGTGTGGATCTGCAGCCGCTCGCCGTAGGTGGCGGGTCTGAAGAACTTCGTGTGGATCTCCAGCAGTGGCGTGCCGATGATCCCGGTGGTCTTCACCAGCTCGCGCCAGGGCGGCACGCCGCACTTCACGAAGAAGTTCAGCGACGAGGCGTCCATCCACTTGCTGAAGTTGGGAAAGAAGACGATGCCGGCGGGATCGCAGTCGCCGAACATCACCTCGACCTCGTAGACGACCACCTTGCTCATCAGCGGGGAGCCATGCGAAGGGCGCCGTCGAGGCGGATCACCTCGCCGTTGAGGTGGCCGTTGCTCACGATGTGGACCGCCAGCTGCGCGAACTCCTCCGGCTTGCCCAGGCGGTTGGGGAAGGGGATGCTCTTGGCCAGCGACTCCTGCACCGGCTCGGGCAGCTCCTTCATCAGCGGCGTGGCAAACAGGCCGGGGGCGATGGTGCAGACGCGGATGCCGTGCTGCGCCAGGTCGCGCGCCATCGGCAGCGTCATGCCCACCACGCCGGCCTTGGAGGCGCTGTAGGCCTGCTGGCCGACCTGGCCGTCGAAGGCGGCCACGCTGGCGGTGAACACCATCACGCCGCGCTCGCCATCTTCCATCGGGTCGAGCTTGGCGCAGGCGGCGGCGAACAGACGGGCCGCGTTGTAGGTACCGATCAGGTTGACGTTGATCACGCGCGCGAAGTCGGCCAGCGGGGCGGCGTTGCCGTCCTTGCCGACCACGCGCTTGGCGCTGCCGATGCCGGCGATCTGCATCAGGATGCGTGCTGGGCCGTGGGCCGCCGCCGCGGCTTCAATGGCCGCCTGCATGCTGGCCTCGTCCGAGACGTTGCACTGCACCGCCACGCCGCCGATGTCGGCCGCCACGCGCTGCGCGTTTTCGATGTTCAGGTCGAGCACCGCGACCCTGGCGCCGAGCCGTGCCAGTTCGCGGGCGGTGGCCTCGCCGAGGCCGGAGCCCCCGCCGGTGACGAGGGCGGCGTGTCCTTGGATGTTCATGTCGGGTTCCTTTGAAAAACGCTGATCAGGCCGTCGGCTTCAGAATGAATCTGAGCCCGTCGCTGTGCAGCTTGGCCACGGTGTCGGCGCGGTGCGACAGCACGGCGCGCTGATTGATCGAGCCCTTGTCGGTGATCTCGCCGCGGTCGATGGTGGGCGGGTCGGCCAGCAGGCACAGGCGCGCGATGCGGTTGGCCGAGCCGGTGGCGTTCTTCGCCAGCTCGTCCACGATCTTCTGGAACTGCGCCAGCACGCCGGGGGTGTCCAGCACATCGTGCATCGAGGCATCGGCCGGCAGGCCCGAGAGCTGCCGTACGGCCGGGGTCGGGAACACCATGGCGCCCACCTCCTTCATGTTCAGGCCGGTGAGCACCACGTCCTGGATGTAGGGCGCGCCGGCGGCGATGATCTTGCCGCGCAGCGGACCCACGCTGACAAAGGTGCCGGTGGCGAGCTTGAAGTCCTCGGCGATGCGGCCGTCGAACTTCAGGCCCTGGTGCACATCGGTCTCGTCGATCCACTTGACCGCGTCGCCGGTCTTGAAGAAGCCCTCTTCGTCGAAGGCCTCGGCCGTCTCCTCCGGCTGGCGCCAGTAGCCCGGCGTGATGTTCGGGCCTTTGTAGCGGACCTCGGTCTTGCCCTGCATGTCGACCAGCTTGAGCTCCAGCCCGGGTGTGGGCAGGCCCAGGTCGCCGGCGTTCACGTTCGGGCTGGTGACGAAGATGCCGAAGGGGCCGGACTCGGTCATGCCCAGGCCGGTGCCCATGACGATGCGCTCGCCCACCTCGCGCTCGGCGCTCTCGAACAGGCTGTCCCAGATCGGCTGGGCCAGGGCGGCGCCCGCATAGAAGAACATGTTGACCTTCGCCAGCAGGGTCCGGCGCAGGACATCGTCCGTTTTCATCGCGTTGGCGATCGCCTCGAAGCCGGTCGGCACGTTGAAGTAGACCGTGGGCGAGACCTCGCGCAGGTTGCGCAGGGTCTCGTGCATCAGCGCGGGCGTGGGCTTGCCGTCGTCGATGTAGAGCGTGCCGCCGTGGTAGATCACCATGCCGAAGTTGTGGTTGCCGCCGAAGGTGTGGTTCCAGGGCAGCCAGTCGACCAGCACCAGTTCCTTTTCGGCCAGCACCGGCATGGAGGCCGTCATCTGGGCCTGGTTGGCGCACCACAGACGCTGGGTGTTGATCACCGCCTTGGGCATCTTGGTCGAGCCCGAGGTGAACAGGAACTTGGCGATGGTGTCGGGGCCGGTGGCGGCCATCGCGGCGTCCACCGCGGGCGTTGGCTCGGTGGCCAGCAGCGCAGCGAACGAAGTCGTGTCGCGGCCCGGCACGGTGCCGTTCGTGCAGACCAGCTCCACGTCCTCGGCCACGGTGGCAAGCATGGCGCGGCTGTAGCGCAGCGCGTCGCTCGCGAACACCAGGCCCGGCGTGAGCGTCTTGATGACGTGCTTGAGCTTGTCGTAGTCCTGGCTCACCAGCGAGTAGGCCGGGGAGGTGGGGCAGTAGGCGACACCGGCGTACAGGCAGCCCAGCGCGAGCAGCGCGTGTTCAAGGTCGTTCTCGCTGAGGATCAGCACCGGGCGTTCGGCGGAGAGGCCGCGGTTGAGCAGACCCTGGCCGATGCGGCGCGCGGCGTCCAGCGCCTGCGAAAAGCTGATGTGCTTCCAATCCCCGCTGCTGCCGTCGGCGTTCTTCACGCGGCGGGCGAACAGGGTCTGGTCCGGCCGCTCTTTGGCCCAGTGCACGAGACGGTCGGTCAGGCGCGCAGGGAAGGGTCCCAGGTCCTGGTCGGCGCGCAGGTAGTGCACGCCCGTGTCGCCATCGCGCAGGGTGGCGCGGGTCACGCCGAATGTCAGGGGGCGGTATTTCGCTGTGCTCATGTTGTCTCCTCGGGTCTTTTGTGCGGCGCCTGCTCGGTCAGTCTTTCTTCACCTTCGCCGCCTTGCCTTCGAGGAAGGCGCGCACCCGGGCCTTGGCTTCCGGCGCCGACTGCGCGATGGAGGCCATCAGCGCTTCGGTGAACAGGCCGTGGTCGGTGGGCTGCTCGGCGATGCGGGGCAGTGCGTGCATGAGCGCGAAGTTGGTCATGCGGGCATTGGTGGCGATGCGTGTGGCCAGTTCGATGGCCTTCTCGCGCGCCGTGCCTGTGGGCACCAGGTACTGCGCCAGGCCCACGCGCTCACCGTCGGCGGCGTTGTAGACGCGGCCCGTCAGCATCATGTCGGTCATGCGCGCCGCGCCGATCAGCTTGGGCACGCGCACCGCGCCGCCGCCGCCGACGAAGATGCCGCGCGTGCCTTCGGGCAGGGCGTAGAAGGTGGACTCGTCGGCCACGCGAATGTGGCAGGCGCTGGCCAGCTCCAGGCCGCCGCCGACCACCGCGCCGTGCAGCGCCGCGATGACGGGCACGGTGCCCTTTTCCACGCAGTCCAGCGCGGCGTGCCACATGCGCGAATGGAACACGCCCTCGGCCGCGTCGCGCTCGCTCAGCTCGGACAGGTCCAGGCCGGCGCAGAAGTGTTCGCCCTCGCCGTCGATCACGGCCGCCTTCACGCTGGCGGGCAGGTTCTGGAAGGCGTCGCGGATCGCCAGGATCAGGCCGTCGTTGAGCGCGTTGCGCTTGGCCGGACGGGTGAGGGTGACGATGGCGATTTCCTGCTGTTCGCCGTGCAGCTGCACGCTCAGGTCGGGGTGTTGGGTGGTCATGGTGGTTCGGGTTCTGGAGCTTGTTGGGTGATGGAATTATTGTTATAAACAATAACCAAATCAAGCGATAGCCCGCGCCACCGACCCCGTATTTACCCTAGTCCCACCTTCCATGAGGAGACCACGATGGACCACCAGAACCTGATCGCGATCGACATCCACACCCACGCCGAGGTGAGCTGCTGGAACCCGTTCGACAACTACGGCGAGGAGTACGACCGCGCCGCCGACAAGTACTTCGGCAGCAACCGCCGCCCGACCATCGAAGAGACCGTCGCGTACTACCGCGAACGCAAGATCGGCCTGGTGATGTTCACCGTCGACAGCGAGTCCAAGCTGGGCCGCCGACGCATCCCCAACGAGGAGATCGCCAAGGCCGCGCGCGACAACAGCGACATGATGATGGCCTTCGCCAGCATCGACCCGCACAAGGGCAAGATGGGCGCGCGCGAGGCCGAGCGCCTGATCAAGGAAGAAGGCATCAAGGGCTTCAAGTTCCACCCGACGGTGCAGGGCTACCACCCCTACGACAAGATGGCCTGGCCGATCTACGAGGTGATCAACGAGCACAAGATGCCGGCCATCTTCCACACCGGCCACAGCGGCATTGGCAGCGGCATGCGCTGCGGTGGCGGCCTGCGGCTGGAGTACAGCAACCCCATGCACCTGGACGACGTGGCGATCGACTGGCCCGACATGCAGATCGTCATGGCGCACCCCAGCTTCCCCTGGCAGGACGAGGCGCTGTCGGTCGCCACGCACAAGCCCAACGTCTGGATCGACCTCTCGGGCTGGAGCCCGAAGTACTTCCCCAAGCAGCTGGTGCAGTACGCCAACACGCTGCTCAAGGACCGCATCCTGTTCGGCAGCGACTACCCGCTGATCACGCCCGAGCGCTGGATGAAGGACTTCGAGGTGGCCGGCTTCAAGCCCGAGGTGATGCCCGGCATCCTCAAGGGCAACGCCGTGCGCCTGCTGGGCCTGGCCTGATCCGTTTCCAGTTTCTCTTCACCCCCATCTCAACCCCAACCCTCAGCAGAAGGAGACAAGACCATGTCCGCATGGAAGTTCAGACTCGCCGGCATCGCCCTGGCCGCCGCCACCAGCATGGGTGCTTTCGCGCAGGAAGTGACCCTGCGCCTGCACCAGTTCCTGCCGCCGCAGGGCACGGTGCCTTCCAAGGCGCTGGCCCCCTGGGCCAAGAAGATCGAAGACGAGTCCAAGGGGCGCATCAAGATCCAGCTGTATCCGTCGATGCAGCTGGGTGGCACGCCGCCGCAGCTGTATGACCAGGCGCGCGACGGCGTGGTGGACATCGTCTGGACCCTGCCCGGCTACACGCCGGGGCGCTTTCCGAAATCCGAGGTGTTCGAACTGCCGTTCATTGCCGGCTTGTCGGCCGAGAACACCTCGCGCGCCCTGTGGGACTACGTGCAGAAGAACGCGATGGACGAGTACAAGGATGTGCACGTGCTGGCCCTGCACACGCACGGCCCCGGTCTGTTCCACACCAAGCAGCCCGTGGTCGGTCTGGAGAGTCTGCGCGGCATGAAGATCCGCGGTGGCACGCGCGTGGTCAACAACATGCTGGTCAAGCTGGGTGCGACCCCGGTGGGCATGCCGGTGCCGGCCGTGACCGATGCCTTGTCCAAGGGCACCATCGACGGCACCACCATCCCCTGGGAGGTGGCGCCGGCGCTCAAGGTGCAGGAGCTGGTGAAGAACCACACGACGTTCGCCGGCAACCGTGCCCTGTATGTGACCACCTTCGTGGTGGCCATGAACAAGGCGGCCTACAACAAGCTGCCGGCAGACCTCAAGAAGATCATCGACGACAACTCGGGCGCCGAGTTCAGCGCCTTGATCGCACGCACCCAGGACGTGGGCGACAACGTCGGTCGCGACCTGGCCATCAAGGGAGGCAACAAGATCACCGAGCTGGAGCTGGCCGAGGTTCAGCGCTGGAAGCGCACCGCCGGTTCGGTGGAGTCCGACTGGGTCAAGGACATGCAGGCCAAGAACATCGACGGTGCCCGTCTCGTGTCGGAAGCCAAGTCCTTGATCGGCAAGTACGACAAGTGATCTCCCTGCGCCGCTTTGCGGCGCAGGGGCCTCAACCGCCCCAGACCTCGCGGGCGGTTTCGACGACCAGGGCGAGTTTTTTCCGCTGGTCCTCCACGGCGATGTTGTTGCCGTGCACGGTGGACGAGAAGCCGCACTGGGGGCTGAGCGCCAGCTGGTCCAGCGGCGCGTACTGCGCGGCCTCGGCGATGCGGCGCTTGAGGTCGTCCTTGCTTTCGAGCTGGCCGAACTTGGTGGTGACCAGACCCAGCACCACGGTCTTGCCGGGCTTGAGGAAACGCAGCGGCCGGAAGTCGCCCGAGCGGTCGTCGTCGTATTCCATGAAGTAGGCGTCCAGGTGCATCTCCGAGAGCAGGGCCTCGGCCACCGGCTCGTAGTTGCCGGCCGCCGCGTGGGTGCTCTTGAAGTTGCCTCGGCACAGGTGCATGCACAACGTCATGCCGGCCGGCTTGCGCGCCACCACCTTGTTGATGAAGGCCGCGTAACGGTGCGGCAGCTCGTTGGGGTCGTCGCCGCGCTGGCGCGCCGCCTCGCGCATCTTCTCGTCGCACAGGTAGGCCATGTTGGTGTCGTCCATCTGCACATAGGTGCAGCCGGCGTCGGCCAGGCTCTGCAGTTCGTCGCCGTAGGCCTTGGCCACGTCGTCGTAGAACACCGGGTCGAGCTCGGGGTAGGCCTCCTTGCTGATGCCGGCGCGCCCGCCGCGGAAGTGCAGCATGGTGGGCGAGGGGATGGTGACCTTGGGCACCAGGCCGCTGATGCCCAGCGCCTCGACCTGGCTTTTCAGGTACTGGAAGTCGGCCAGCTGGATGTTCCTGGCGTGGCGCACCTTGTCGATCACGCGGATCACCGGCGGTGCCAGTTCTTCGGTGCCGTCGGGCCGCACGATGGTGACCGGGATGTCGGTCTTGACGCCGCCGA
Source organism: Hydrogenophaga pseudoflava (assembly GCF_031020795.1). Classification (GTDB taxonomy): domain Bacteria; phylum Pseudomonadota; class Gammaproteobacteria; order Burkholderiales; family Burkholderiaceae_C; genus Hydrogenophaga; species Hydrogenophaga pseudoflava_A. The sequence goes on along the minus strand of NZ_JAVHJP010000001.1, from coordinate 235,515 downwards.
GCTGCTCCAGGAAGTCGATGTGGAAGTAGGTGCGGCGGAACTCGCCGTCGGTGATCGACTGCAGGCCCACATCGGCCTGGAACTTCACGATCTCGGTGATGGCCTTGTCTTCCACGGCGCGCAGCTGCTCGGCCGTGATCGACTTCTTGTTGAAGAACTGGTCGCGCGCCTCCAGCAGGTAGGCCGGGCGCAGGAAGGAGCCGACGTGGTCGGCGCGGAACGGGATGCGGGTGCTCATGGTGTCTCCGTGTGGTGGTGGCCAGCGGCATCGTAGCCAACACATCGGCTCCGTGTCTGGATACAGGGGATCATGGATTTCCCTGATATCGGGTTCTCTCTGAGAGAAATCCGGGGGTTTCTGTATACATTGGGTATCCATGAACACGGTCCAGGACCTTTCCGCCGACGCCGCACCCGGCGCCTCGTCCAGCGCGTCCGCCGAGACCGCGCAGGTGCGCGCGCTGCTGCAGCTGCGCGAGCTCATCCTCTCGGGCGAACTGCCCGGCGGCACCCGCATCGCCGAGCTGGCCATCGTCGAGCGCCTGGGCATGTCGCGCACCCCCATCCGCGCCGCGCTGCTGCGGCTGGAACAGGAGGGTCTGCTGGAGGCCCTGCCCAGCGGCGGTTATGTGGTGCAGAGTTTTTCCGAGCGCGACGTGGCCGATGCCATCGAGCTGCGCGGCACGCTCGAAGGCCTGCTGGCCCGGCTCGCGGCCGAACGCGGTGCGCCCCTGGTGGTGCTGGCCGAAGCGCGCCAGTGCCTGGACCGCATCGATGCGCTGCTGACCGCGCCGACACTGGACGACGAGGCGTTCTCCGCCTACGTCGCGCTCAACAGCCATTTCCACGCGCTGCTCTACGAGCTGGCGGACAGCCCCACCATCACGCGCCAGTTGGAGCGCGCCGCCAGCCTGCCCTTCGCGTCGCCCTCGGGATTCGTGCTGCTGCAGGCGCAGTCCACGCGTGCGCGCGACATGCTGATCGTCGCGCAGGACCAGCACCGCCAGGTGCTGGACGCCATCGAGCAGCGCGAGGGCACGCGCGCCGAGTCCATCATGCGCGAGCACTCGCGGCTGGCGCGCCGCAATCTGGTCGAGGTGCTGGCGGCCCATCCCTCCGAGCCGCTGGCGGGCAACATGCCGGCGATCCGCATGATCCGGCGCCGCCGCTGACCCCATCCGTTTTTCAACCCAAGGAGACACCCATGAAGCTCATTCCCCGTCGCACCGCCCTGGCCACGCTCGGCGCTGTGGCCGCCCTGGCGACGGCCGGCACCGCGATGGCCCAGACCGTGACGCTGCGCCTGCACCAGATGCTGCCGCCGCAGGCCACCATTCCCGCCAAGGCCATCGTGCCGTGGGCGCAGAAGGTGGAGGCCGAGTCCGGCGGCAAGATCAAGGTGCAGCTGTTCCACGCCATGCAGCTGGGTGGCGCACCACCGCAGCTGTTCGACCAGGCCAAGGACGGCGTGGTGGACCTCACCTGGACGGTGCTGGGCTACACCCCGGGGCGCTTCCCCAAGACCGAGGTGTTCGAACTGCCGTTCATGAGCAGCTCTGCCGAGGCCTCGTCCAAGGCCATCCAGGAGTACGTGGAAAAGTTCGCGGCCGACGAGTTCAAGGATGTCAAGCTGATCGCGGTGCACACCCACGGTCCCGGGCTGTTCCACACCAAGCAGCCGGTGGTGGGCCTGGAGTCGCTGCGCGGCATGAAGGTGCGCGGCGGCTCGCGCATCATCAACAACATGCTGACCAAGCTGGGTGCCACGCCGGTGGGCATGCCGGTGCCGGCCGTCACGGACGCGCTGTCCAAGGGCACGATCGACGGCACCACCATTCCCTGGGAGGTCACGCCCTCGCTGAAGGTGACCGAGCTGGTGAAGAACCACACCACCTTCGCCGGCAAGGAAGGCCTGTACACCCAGACTTTCGCGTTCTCGATGAACAAGGCCTCCTACGAGAAGCTGCCGCCCGACCTGAAGAAGGTGATCGACGACAACTCGGGCCAGGTGGCCGCGGCGCTGTTCGGCAAGGCCATGGACGATGGCGACAAGGTCGGGCGCGAGATCGCCGTCAAGGCCGGCAACAAGATCACCGAGCTGGAGCTGGCCGAGGTGCAGCGCTGGAAGCGCACGGCCTCGACGGTGGAAACCGACTGGATCAACGAGGTCAAGGCCAAGGGCATCGACGGCGCCAGGCTGGCTTCGGAGGCACGGGCGCTGATCGCGAAATACAACAAGTAAGCCGCGCGATCAGTGATCAGACGGGGGCTGCCGGCGTGGGTCGGCAGCCCCTCTCCGTTGGTGTGAATCGCATCAAGCGACTTGCGCGGATCGGTGCACCGTGGCGCCCGCATCGCTCATCGGTGCACGCAGGATGGTCCCGCTGGTCGACTCCGTGCAGTACAGCGTCTTGCGCTCCGGCCCGCCGAAGGCGAGGTTGGTGAGCGAGGCGCCGGTCTCGGCGCGCAGCACCTGCACCGGCTCGGCCCGGTGGTTGAGCACCCACACGTAGGCCAGACCCGGGTTGGCCACCAGCAACTGGCCGGCGCTGTCCATCGCCAGGCCGTCCGGGCCGCTGGGACCGTAGGACGTGAAGAACTGCCCCGCCTTGGACACGCCGCCGTCGGCCAGCAGCGGCATGCGCCAGACGCAGTTGCCGCGCGTGGCGGCGACGAACAAAAACTTCTCGTCCAGCGACAGCACGATGCCGTTGGGGCTGGGCACGTTGTTCAGCAGCACATCGAGCCGGCCCGCCGGGCTGAGCCGGTAGACGCGGCCCGTGGGGTCGTGCAGGCCGGTCTGGCCCTGGTCGGTGAAATACAGGTTGCCCGTCGAATCGAAGGTGAGGTCGTTCAGGCCCTTGAAGCTCTCGGTGTTGCGCCGGCCCAGGTAGGGTCGCACCGCGCCGCTGCGGCTGTCCAACACCATCAGGCCGTTGCGGTAGTCGGTCACCAGCAGTTCGGTGGCGCTCAGGAACTTCATGCCGTTGGGTTCACCGTCCCACTGCGCCACCAGCTCCCATTCGCCCTGCGGGTCGATGCGGAACACGCGGCCGAACGGAATGTCGGTCACGTAGAGGTGGCCGGCGTCGTCGAACACCGGGCCTTCGAGGAACGAGTCGACCTCGCGCCCGCCCATGTTGGCGTCGCTCCACACCGTGCGCCGGCGCTGGCGGAAGCGCGCGGGCAGGGTGGTGAAGACGTCGAGCGTGCGGACTTCGGGCGGCTGGAGCAGGAACATGGAGGTCTCAGGCGGAGCAGGCAGGAACGGATACCTTACTGCTTCTCGAACGCGGTGTTGGCGGCGACCTTGCCCCAGGCCTCGGTGCTGTCCTTGAGCAGTCGGCCAAAATCCTCCGAGCCCACCTGACGCGCATCGGCTCCTGTGCTTTGCGCGAACTGCTTCATGTCGTCCGACGCCATGGCCGTGGCCACTTCCTTCTGAAGGCGTTGCGTCACATCGGCCGGCGTGCCCTGTGGCGCCCACAAGCCGGTCCAGTTCACGACACCGCGCCAGTTCACGCCCGCTTCCTGAAACGTGGGCACGTCGGGCAGCGCCGCCAGGCGCTTGTCGCCGCTGACGGCCAGCAGGCGCAACTTGCCCCCCTTGACGTTGCCCATCAGGCTGGTGGTGGACGCGATCTGGAAGTCGATGGTGCTGGACAGCAGGCCGGCCGTTGCTTCGCCCGCACCCTTGTAGGGGATGTGCATGAAGTTCACGCCGGTGGCAATGCCCAGGGCTTCGCTGGCGAAGTGCGGCGTGGTGCCCGGGCCGCCGGTGCCGTAGGTGACGGTGTTGGGCGCGGCCTTGGCCTGCGCGGTCAGTTCGGCCAGGGTCTTGTATTTCGAACCCGCGTTGACCGCCAGTCCCATGGGCGCAAACAGGTAGGCGCTGACGGGCACCAGTTGCGTGGCGTGGTCGAAAGGCAGCTTCTTGAAGATGTGCGGCAGCAGCGAATAGGTGGTGTCATTGGCCAGCAGGGTGTAACCGTCGGGCTGGGCCTGGGCCACGAAGCTGGCGCCGATGGTGCCCGTGGCGCCGGGCTTGTTTTCCACGATGAAGCTTTGGCCAGTCTGCTCGGTGAGCTTCTGCGCCATCTTCCGGGTGGCCACGTCCACGGCTCCGCCGGGCGGGTAAGGCACGATGATCTTGACGGTTTTGCCGGGCCAGGGGGCCTGCTGGGCGTGGGCCAGGGGCGCCACCGATCCTGCGGCAGCGGCCATCACCGCCAGAAGCATGAAACGACGGCTTGCTTGAACTTGCTTGTTGGGTTCGGGATGGATCATGTGTGTCTCCTGTGTTGTTGATATGGGGGCTCAGTCCAGCTTGATGCCCGCTTGCTGGATCACGCGGGCCCACTGGGCCATTTCTGTCTGGACGAATTTGCCGAAGTCGGCGCGGGGGGTGCCCATCGCGACGGCACCGTTGGCGGCAAGGCGCTGGCGGACTTCGGGCAGGGCCATGACCGCGCGCAGTTCGGTCTCCAGCCGCCCCATGACGTCGGGTGGTGTCCCGGTGGGCGCCCAGATGCCGTTCCACTCCTGGGCCGCGAAACCTTTGAGACCGGTTTCGGCGACGGTCGGGATGGCCCCGACCAGCTCGGCGCGCTGCGGCGCCGTGACCGCCAGAGCGCGCAGCTTGCCACTGCGCACCAGGGGCAGTGATGCGGGCATGGCCGAGAACATCATGTCCACCTGTCCGCCCATCAGATCGCTGAGCGCGGGGGCGCCACCCCGGTACGGGATGTGGGTGATGAAGAGCTTGTGTCCTTGCTTGAACAGTTCCCCCGTCAGGTGTTGGGCGCTGCCGTTGCCGGCTGACGCGAACGACAGCTTGCCGGGCTGGCTGCGTGCGGCCTGTATCAGGTCCGCCACGGTCTTGTGCGGCGAACCCGCCGGCACCACCAGCAGCATGGGCACCTGCATGACCAGCGACACGGGCTGCAGGTCTTTGACCGGATCAAACGGCATCTTGGGCAGCAGGGCCGGGTTGACGGTGAAGCCCGTGGCATCGAGCAGCAATGTGTAGCCGTCCGGCGCCGCCTTCGCAACGGCTGCCGCGCCGATGGAGCCGCCGCCGCCGGGGCGGTTGTCCACCACCACCGTGGTTTTCAGTCGCTCACCCAGGGGGCCGGCGATCAGGCGGGCGGTCTGGTCGGCGGCACCCCCGGCGGGATAGGGAACGACCAGCTTGATCGGGCGGTCGGGCCAGGATTGCGCCCAGGCTGGCGCGCTCATCCAGAGGGTTGCCATGCCGGCGGTCGCGGCGGCGACCCATTGGCGGCGGGATAGGTGGCGGTTGTTCATCATCTTGTCTCCTGTCTTTCTGGGTTCAAACGGTGGCGATCGGGGTGGCGGGTGATCCGACCGCGCCGGGCAGGCGCAGCGGTGGGGCGGTCAGCAGGAAACGGTTGCGCTGGTTCAGGCGCAGCCAGTGCGCCAGTTCGGTCAGGTACCAGAGCTCGCCCAGGTGGATGCCGTTCTTGAACAGGCAGTGTTCGTGCAGCGGCAGGCGCGGCTGGCGCATCGGGGTGCCGGGTTGCGAGCCGCTGGCCAGCTTGGGCACCACCAGTTCCACCGCCGGGTTGTCGGCCAGCAGGCAGGCCAGCCGGGTGTCGGTGATCCAGTTGAGCAAGCGGCCGTCGTGGCCGTCCAGACCGCTGCCGGTGGCGTGCAGGTGCTCGACGTCCGGGTTCCGGTTCATGGCCAGCAGCGTGTCGGCGAAGCCGGTGTGGATGCAGACCATGTCGCCGGGCTCGACCGCCACGCCGTCCGCGTCGAGGATGCGCATCAGTGCGTCGTAGCCCACGGCCTGCCGCTGGCGGCCGATGTGGTGCTCCAGGTCGATCATCACGCCCCGGCCTTGTGCGCCATGTTCGGCCAGCACCGCGATGTCCAGCACATCGGCTTTCGGGTCCCGGTAGCGGGCCCAGGGCTCGGCCGCACCGGGGTCTTCCGTGCCGGGGCGGATGTCGACGCCCGCCCGAAAGCCGTTGTAGAACACGGCCTCGGCCACGCCATCACCGTCTGCGTCGAAGTGGCTGCCCATGTGCGACAGGCTGTCCCACTGGGTCGAGTACTGCAGGCTCATCAGCACGACATCGTCGTTGACGACGTCGGTCAGGTCCGGGTCTTCGCTCTGGTACGACCAGCAAAAGCCTTGCTGACCGGCGCTTTTGCCGTCGCGCAGCACGCTGTAGCGGCGCGGTGGCATGCGGCGCGGGTTCATGCGCTGACCACCGGGGACGTCCAGCGGCAGTGACAGGCAGAAAGTCCGGCCGGTCTTGACCTCGGCCACTCCCTGCAACACCTTGGTGGTGTCCACCAGGTTCATGCGGCCCCGTTGGTCATCGGGGCCGAATTCGCCCCAGTGACCACCGGGTGGCGCGTGCTTCCAGCGGGGCGGCATGGCTCAGGCCGTGGCGGCGGTCTGCTGCAGCACCGCGAGCGTGTTCTGCGCGGCGGCCACACCCATGTTCACATAGGCGTCGCTGGTGACGCCGCCGATGTGCGGGCTGAGGATGAAGCCGGGCTGGCCGTGGAAGATGTGCGGCACGGTCATGGGTTCGATCGCGAAGCTGTCCAGACCCGCCATGCGCACCTGGCCCGACTGCACCGCGGCCAGCAGCGCCGGCTCGTCGATCAGGCCGCCGCGCGCGGTGTTCACCACGATCACGCCCGGCTTGCAGCGCGCCAGGGTCTGCGCGTTCAGCAGGCCCTTGTTCTCGGGCGTGAGCGGGCAGTGCAGCGAGATCGCGTCCGATTCTTTCCAGATCGTTTCCAGGTCCACCGCCGTCACGTAGGCCGGCAGGTTCTTGGCGAACGGATCGAAGCCGATCACGCGCATGCCCATGGCGTCGGCCATCTTCGCAAAGCGCAGGCCGATGGCGCCCAGACCGACCAGGCCGACCGTGCGGCCGCCCAGTTCCAGGCTCTTGTGCGTGGCCTTGTCCCAGTGGCCCTCGTGCATGCGCTGGTTCAGCTGCACCACGGACTTGGCGCAGGCCAGCAGCAGGGCCAGGGCCTGTTCGGCCACGGCGGCGGCGTTGGCGCCCACGGCGGCCGTGACGGCGATGCCGCGCTCGGCGGCGGCCGCCTTGTCGATGGTGTCGGTGCCGCTGCCGTGCTTGGAGATCACGCGCAGCGCGGGCGCCGCGTCCATGACCTCTGCGTTCACGCCGCTGTAGCGCACGATGATGCCGACCGGGTTGTGCTGGCGCGCCAGCGCCACCACATCGGCTTGCGTCGGCGTCTTGCCGGCAAAGACCAGGTCATGGTCTGCGAGCAGGGCCAGGGCCTGCGGCGCCAGGTCGGCGGCGGTGATGAGGATGACGGGTTTGCCGCTCACAGCGTCTCTCCTTGCTTGAGCACACCGGCCGCGACCAGCGACGAGGTCAGCCACGACGCCGAGGTGTTGCCTTCCTTGATCTGGGCGATGCGCTTGGCCTCCGCCTGCACCTTGTGCTCGGCCAGCGGCAGCAGGCCGGCCAGCGCCTCGCGCTCGATCACCACCACGCCGTCGCCGTCGCCGATGACGAAGTCACCGGGGTGCACCGTCACGCCGCCCACGCTGACCGGGTGACCGATGCGGCCGCCGACCTGTTTGGTCGGACCGTTGGGGTTGGTGCCGACCGAGAAGACCGGGAAGTCCATCTCGTCGATCTCCAGGCTGTCGCGCACCGCGCCGTCCATCACCACGCCGGCCAGGCCGAGCTGGCGGCAGGCGGTCATCATGATGGTGCCCATCAGGGCCGAGGTCTGGTCGCCCTTGCCGTCGATCACCAGCACGTCGCCGGGTTTGGCCAGCGCCATGGCGGCGTGGATCATGAGGTTGTCGCCCGGGCGCACCTCGACGGTGAAGGCCGGGCCGGCCACCTTCATGCGCGGGCGCAGGGCCTGGATGCGGCCGTGCAGCGCGCCGCGGCGGCCGTTGATGTCGGAGAAGATGGCCGGCTGGAACCGGGCGGCCTGCGCCACCAGGTCGGGCGCGACGCGCGGGAAGTCTTTGACGATGTCGGGCTGGGACATGGTGGGGCTCTCAGTTAAAGAAAGAGAAAGGAAACTGGTTTTCGCCGGAGGGAGGCACAACCACCGCCTCCGGTGCGAAGTGCCTGAGTCCAGGGCACCCGCGGAACCGGCTCTGCCGGGCCGCAGGGTGTGTCCCCCTCCCAGCGCCGCAGGCGCGCCAGAGAGGGGGAAGACGCGTCAGCGGCGCAGGGGGTGTCAGTCGAGCGTTGCGCCCGAGGCCTTGACGATGGGCGCCCAGCGTGCGAGGTCGCTCTTGATCAGGCTGCCGAAGGCTTCGGGCGTGCCGCCGAGCACGTCGGCGCCCTGGTCGCTCAGCTTCTTCTTCACGTCGGGCGACTGCAGCGCCTTGTTGATCTCGGTGTTGAGCACGGCGACGATGTCCTTGGGTGTGCCGGCGGGGGCGACGAAGCCGAACCAGGTGACGGCCTCGAAGTCCTTCACGCCCGACTCGGCGATGGTGGGCACCTGGGGCAGGTCGTCCACGCGCTTGAGCGAGGTCACCGCGATCGGGCGCATCTTGCCGGTCTTGATCTGGCCGATCAGGGTCGGCACCGAAGACAGGTACAGCTCCACACGGCCGCTGACCACGTCGGTGGCCGCCTGGGCCGCGCCCTTGTAGGGCACGTGGGTGAAGTCGACGCCGGCCGACTTCTGGAACAGCACGCTGGCCAGGTGCGCCACCGTGCCGTTGCCCGAGAAGGCCATGTTCAGCGAGCCAGGCTTGGCCTTGGACGCGGCCACCACCTCGGCCAGGGTCTTGAAAGGCGAGGTCTCGCCCACCACCATCACCAGCGGCGCGCTGGCCACCAGACCGATGGGGGTCAGGTCCTTGACCGAGTCGTACGGCATCTTGGTGTAGAGCGTCGGGTTGATCGACAGGTTGCTGGTCTGGCCCAGCGCGATGGTGTAGCCGTCGGCCGGCGACTTGGCCACCACGTCGATGCCGATGTTGCCGCCGGTGCCCGGGCGGTTCTCGACCACGATGTTCCAGCCCTTGGTGGTCTGGATCTTGGTGGTCACTTCGCGGGCGATCAGGTCGGTGCCGCCACCGGCCGGGAAGGGCACGATGACCTTGATGGGCTTGGTGGGGTAGGCCTGTGCGAAGGCGGCACCGGTGGCCAGCAGCAGGCTGGCGGCGGCGAGGGCGTGGCGGCGGGAAAGGTTCATGTCTTGTCTCCGGCAATCGGTGGATGGAAGGGCCGCGGTGAGGGTTCCGGCGGCTGGCGCGGACTGTACGGCGGCGTTTCGTTCAATACAATGGTGTTTCAATAGTCGAAACAACGACCAAACCATGAAACCCGCAAAAAAGCCTTCCGACGACGCCCCGGACAGCGACACCAGCACCGGCAGCGTGACCGCCGTGACCCGTGCGTTGCGCCTGCTGGAGTGCTTCGGCATGGACGACCCCCAGCTCACGCTGGCCGAGATGAGCCGGCGCACCGGCATGCACAAGACCACCACGCTGCGCCTGGCGCGCACGCTGGCGGCCGAGAGTTACCTGGTGCAGAAGGAGGACGGCAGCTGGCGCCTGGGGCGTGCGGCGGGCTGGCTGGGGGCGTGTTACCAGGCCGTGTTCGACGTGCACGAGGTGGTGGAACCGGTGCTGCGCGCGCTGACGGTGCAGAGCGGCGAGAGTGCTTCGTTCTATGTGCGCGAGGGCCAGCAGCGCCAGTGCCTGGCGCGGGTGGATGGGCCGCAGACCATCCGCCACCACGTGCGCGTGGGCGTCGGCCTGCCGCTGAACCTGGGCGCCCCGGGGCGCGTCATCTTGGCGTTCTCCGGCGAGCCGGGCGAGCCCTACGAGTCGATCCGCCGCAGGGGCTTTCACCTCTCGCTGGGCGAGCGCGAGCCCGAGGTCTCCAGCGTGTCCGCGCCGGTGTTCGGGCTTCATTGGCGACTGCTGGGCTCGGTCTGCATCTCGGGGCCGACGGCGCGCCTGCCGGAGGCGCGCCTGATGGAGCTGGCGCAGACGGTGATGAGCGCGGCCAACGAGTTGTCGTACGCGATCGCGGGCACGCGGCGGCCGTCGCCGGCCGGGGGCCCGGCGGCGACCTGGCACCCGTGAGGGGACGCGCTCATCGCGCCGTGGACCGCCCCCCGGCGGTGGTGATGGTCCGATAAATTAACCGTCTGGTACAGACCAAACCGGCATAGCTGAAAGTCGCACTTGCCGCTTTTCAATAGGTGGCAAAGCGCGCACAGTCCCGGGCGCTCAATGGTTCGACGCGCCCGGGCTTGCTCCCGCCCTCGCCGGACCGTTCCCACCCGATCTCTGGAGACAAGCATGCAATCGTTCCGTCGTCGTGCCCTCGTGGCATTGGCCGCCCTGTCCGCGCTGTCCGGGGCCACGCTGGCCCAGGCCCAGACCGTGACCCTGCGCCTGCACCAGTTCCTGCCTCAGCAGGCTGCAATCCCGGCCAAGGCCATCATTCCCTGGGCCAAGAAGGTCGAAGCCGAATCGGGCGGCCGCATCAAGGTCCAGCTCTTTCACGCCATGCAGATGGGGGGCACGCCCCAGCAGCTGTTCGACCAGGCCAAGGACGGCGTGGCCGACATCACCTGGACGGTGCTGGGCTACACCCCGGGCCGCTTCAACAAGTCCGAGGTGTTCGAGCTGCCGTTCATGTGCAGCGGAGGCCCCGAGAACTGCTCGCGGGCCTTCCATGAGTACGTGGAAAAGAACGCCGCCGACGAGTTCAAGACTGTCAAGCTGCTGGCCGCCCACACCCATGGCCCCGGCCTGTTCCACACCAAGCAGCCGGTGACCGGCCTGGAGAGCCTGCGCGGCATGAAGGTGCGCGGCGGCTCGCGCATCATCAACAACATGCTGGTCAAGCTGGGCGCCACCCCGGTCGGCATGCCAGTGCCGGCCGTCACCGATGCGCTGACCAAGGGCGTGATCGATGGCACCACGATCCCATGGGAGGTCACACCCTCGGTCAAGATCGCCGAGCTGGTGAAGAACCACACCACCTTCGCCGGCAAGGAAGGCCTGTACACCCAGACCTTCGCCTTCTCGATGAACCGCGCCGCCTACGACAACTTGCCGGCCGACCTGAAGAAGGTGATCGACAACAACTCCGGCGTCGAAACCGCTGCGCTGTTCGGTCGCGCGATGGAGGAGGGCGACAAGATCGGCCGCGACATCGCCGTCAAGGCGGGCAACAAAATCACCGAGCTGGAACTCGCCGAGGTGCAGCGCTGGAAGCGCACCGCCGGCACGGTCGAGTCCGACTGGGTCACCGAGATGAAAGGCAAGGGCATCGACGGCGCCAGGCTGGCGTCCGAGGCCCGTGCGCTCATCGCCAAGCACGCCAAGTGAGCGACACGGCTCAGGGATTTCGATAAGTTGAATGCATTTAACAATGCATAACTTCAGGCTATAGTGTCGCGCCCTGGTCCGGCCGGCCTTCTTCGAGATGACGCCGGAACCCGGACGCGATAATCCTTCCGCCAGCGGCCCCGGTCCGCGCCCTCCGTCCTGCACCGTCAGGACTTCTTCGAACCCCTCTTCTTCAAGGTGATCGATTGAAACTGCTCTCTGCCCTGGCGCGGTACTGCGCCATCCTGGCGGGTCTGTTGATGACCGCCATCACACTGGTCACCTGTGCCAGCCTGCTGGGTCGCAACACCATCGGTGTCACGCTGCTCGGTGACTATGAGCTCACGGCCGTCACGGCCGGCGCTGCGGTGGCGCTGTTCCTGCCGTGGGCCCAGCTGCGCCGCGGCAACATCATCGTGGACTTCTTCACCGCCAAGGTGCCCGAGCGGATCAACGCCCGGCTGGACCGCTTCGGCGCGCTGGTCATGGCCAGCATGATGCTGCTGCTGGCCTGGCGCACCGCCATCGGTGGCATGAGTTCCTACAGCTCCCAGACCACCACCATGATGCTCGGATTCCCCGAGTGGATCGTCTATGCGGCCATGGTGCCGCCCCTGTGCCTGACCGGTCTCATTGCCTTGTACCAGGCCTTCATCGGCAACTTCGAGGAGCAAGAACAATGAGTTCCCTGTCCATGGCCGGCGCCATTTTTGGCGTGATGCTGGTCCTGATGGCCCTGCGGGTGCCGATCGCCGTTTCGATGTTCACCGCCGGCGTGTTCGGCTACCTCAGCCAGGTGGGCTGGCTGCCGTTCTCCAACAACGTCAACGGCATGGCCTTCGCCCGCTTCGCGAGCTACGACCTGTCGGTGATCCCGCTGTTCATCCTGATGGGCAACTTCGCCACCCAGGGCGGCATCTCCAAATCGCTGTTCGAGCTGGCTGCGGCGCTGATGGGCCGCTTCCGCGGTGGCCTCGCCATGGCCGCCGTGATGGCCAGCGCCGCGTTCGGCGCGATCTGCGGCTCGTCCATCGCCACCGCCGCCACCATCACCTCGGTGGCCTTGCCCGAGATGAAGCGCCACGGCTATTCCGGCCGTCTGGCGACCGGTACGCTGGCCGCGGGTGGCACGCTGGGCATCCTGATTCCGCCGTCGGTGCCGCTGGTGATCTACGCCATCCTGACCGAGCAGAACATCGCCAAGCTGTTCGCCGCGGCCATGATCCCCGGCATCATCGCGATGACCGGCTACATCATCGCGATCGCCATCTACGTGCGCGTCGTGCCTGGCCAGGCACCCGAGCACGACGACGATGGGCAGCCCAAGCTGACCGGCAAGCTGGTGCTGGGCGTGGCGCCGATCGCGGTGGTGTTCCTGATCGTCTTCGGCGGCATCTACGGCGGCCTGTTCACGCCCACCGAAGGCGCGGGCGTGGGCGCGGCGGCCACCTTCGTGGCGGCACTGCTCAAGCGCGAGCTCACCTGGGCCAAGGTCAAGCACTGCTTCTTTGCCACCGCCGAGGCCAGCGCCATGATCTTCATGATCTTCATCGGCGCCGACCTGATGAACTCCGCGCTGGCGCTGACCCAGGTGCCGGCGATGCTGGCCGAGGTGGTCAACGGCTGGGGCCTGTCGCCCATCATGGTCGTGACCGCGATCCTGCTGTTCTACGTGATCCTGGGCGCGGTGATGGACGAGCTGTCCATGATCCTGCTGACCATTCCGATCTTCTTCCCCATGATCATGGCGATGGATTTCGGCATGAGCCAGGAAATGACCGCCATCTGGTTCGGCATCATGGTGCTGATGACCGTGGGCTTCGGCCTGCTGGCACCGCCGGTGGGGCTGAACGTGTACGTCGTCAACGGCATGGCCAAGGACGTGCCGATCAGCGAGAGCTACAAGGGCGTGATGCCCTTCCTGATCAGTGACGTCTTCCGCACCACGCTGTTGCTGCTGTTTCCGTCGATCTCGCTCTGGCTGGTGCAGTACGTGGGCACCTGATAGCGTTCGCGAATAACAGAAAAGGCCTGCAGCGCATTGCAGGCCTTTTTTCTGATCGGTACATTGATCCTGCTGTTTGCCCCAAGAACCAAGGAGACCTTCATGACTTCGACCGCTTCCCTTCGTCGCGCGCTGCTGGCTTCCGGCCTGGGACTGGCCGCGCTGGCTTTTGTCGGCCCGGCCGCCGCCCAGGCCTTTCCGTCCAAAGCGCTGCGCATCGTGGTGCCGTTCGCGGCCGGCGGCGCGGGCGACCTCACGGCGCGCATCGTGGGGGCCGAACTGAGCGCCTCGCTGGGCCAGCCGGTCACCATCGAGAACCGTCCCGGCGCGGGTGGCGTGGTGGCGGCCGAGACCGTGGCGCGCGCCGAGCCCGATGGCCACACGATGTTCCTGATGTCCAACGGCACCGCCGTCACGGCCAGCCTGTTCAAGAGCCTGCCCTACGACACGCTGAAGGACCTGGCGCCCGTTTCGACCCTGGGCACCTTCGACCTGGTGGTGGTGGTGCCGGCCGAGTCGCCGTTCAAGTCCCTGGGCGAACTGGTCGCGTTCGCCAAGGCCAATCCCAACAGGCTCAACATCGGCAGCATCAACATCGGCAGCACGCAGAACCTGGCGGCCGAGCTGTTCAAATCCAGCGCCGGCATCGACGCGCAGGTCGTGCCGTTCAAGGCCACGCCCGAGCTGGTCGGCGCGCTGCGCGGCAAGCAGGTCGACGTGGGCGTGGAGATCCTCGGGCCCACGCTGACGCAGATCAAGGCCGGGGCCTTCCGCGCCCTGGCCGTCACTGGCAAGAAGCGTTCGGGCCTCCTGCCCGAGGTGCCCACCGCGGTGGAGCAGGGCGTGAAGGACTTCCAGGCCTCGTCCTGGAACGCACTGGCCGTGCCGGGCAAGACGCCGCGGCCGGTGATCGACCGCCTGCACAAGGACATCGTGGCCGCGCTGGCCAAGCCGGAGGTGAAGAAGAAGCTGGCCGACCTGAACATCGACGCCGATCCCAGCACGCCCGACGAGGCGGCGCAGCTGCTCGCGTCGGACATCAAGCGCTGGGGCGCTGTGATCGAAAAAGCCGGCATCCCCAAACAGTGAAGAGGAGGCGGCATGAGTGACGTGTGCATCGGCCTGATCGGTTACGGCGAGGTGGGCCGCATCTTCACGGCGGGGCTCAAGCCCGCTTCGGTGTGGACCGGCGCCTGGGACCTGAAGTTCGCCGACCCGGCCCTGCGCGAGGAGCCGCTGGCCCACGCCGCGGCGGCCGGCGTCGTGGCCTGCGACAGCGCCGCCGCGCTCTGCGCCCAGGCCACGCTGGTGATCTCGGCCGTGACCGCGAGCAACACGCTGGCGGTGGCCGAGGCGGTGGCGCCGCACATCCGGCCGGGCAGCGTGTTCCTCGACCTGAATTCCGCCTCGCCGGGCACCAAGCAGAAGGCCGCGGCGCTGATCGACGCGGCCGGCGCGCACTACGTCGAGGCGGGCGTCATGACCTCGGTGCCACCCTACGGCATCCGCGTGCCCATGCTGCTGGGCGGTGCGCACGCCGCGCGCCTGCAGCCGCTGCTGGCGGCGCTGGGCATGGACTGCAAGGTCGCGAGCGAACAGCTGGGCATCGCCTCGGCCACCAAGATGTGCCGCAGCGTGATGATCAAGGGGCTGGAGGCGCTGGTGATCGAGAGTTACGCCACCGCGCGCCACTACGGCGTCGAGGACGCGATGATCGCCACGCTGCAGGAAACCTTTCCCGGCATCGACTGGACGAAGCAGGGCGCCTACTTCTTCAGCCGCGTCGCGCAGCACGGCAAGCGACGCGCCGAAGAAATGCGCGAGGTGGCCAACACCGTGCGCGAGGCCGGCTTCGAACCCTTCATGGCCTCGGCCATTGCGCAGAAGCACGACTGGATGGCGGCGCAGGCGCGCGCCGGCCACTTCGCGGGGCTCGGCCCGAACCCGCCGTGGAAAGACTACGCCGACCAATTGCTCGCCGCCCGCCCTGCCGCGAACGATGATTGACTGACCCCCACGCTCCGCCGCTGCGCGGGTCGCTGCCCCCCAAGGGGGCGCGGTTTCCGCTTGGGGCGGCCCGGCGCTGGAAACCTGCCTGACCTCACATG
The DNA here is from genome assembly GCF_031020795.1 of Hydrogenophaga pseudoflava. Classification (GTDB taxonomy): domain Bacteria; phylum Pseudomonadota; class Gammaproteobacteria; order Burkholderiales; family Burkholderiaceae_C; genus Hydrogenophaga; species Hydrogenophaga pseudoflava_A. The sequence continues at coordinate 220,052 of NZ_JAVHJP010000001.1, read as the reverse complement.
CTCGACATCCTGGCCATCACCGGCCCGATCTACCTCTGCATCGCGCTGGGCTACCTGGCCACCCGCCACGGCCTGTTCGACCGCGCCGACATGCGCGTGTTCGGCAAGTTCGTCATCAACCTCGCGCTGCCCGCACTGCTGTTCAACGCGCTGTCGCAGCGCAGCGTGGGCGAGATCTTCAACGGCCCCTACCTGCTGGCCTATGCGCTGGGCAGCCTGCTGCTGCTGTCGGCCGCCGTGCTCTGGTACCGCAAGCTCGGGAGCGAAGGCATGGCCCGCTCGGCCATCCTGGCCATGGGCATGGCCTGCCCCAACAGCGGCTATGTGGGCTACCCGGTGCTGCTGCTCACGCTGGGCGCGCCGGTGGCCGGCGTGGCGCTGGCGCTGAACATGGTGGTGGAGAACCTGCTGGTCATCCCGGTCCTGCTGGCGCTGGCCGACATGGAGAGGCACGAGGCCGGCCACTGGCGTCAGGTGGTGCTGCAGACGCTGCAGGGGCTGGTGCGCAACCCGCTCATCATCGCCATCGTCGGTGGGTTCCTGGTGTCGGCGCTGGGCATTCCGATGCCATCGCCCGTCTCGCGCACCGTCACGCTGTTCGCGCAGGCCAGCAGCGCGCTCTCGCTGTTCGTGATCGGCGGCAGCCTGGTGGGCCTGAAGTTGCAGGGCCTGCGCACGGCGGTGGCGCAGATCGGCGTCGGCAAGCTGGTGCTGCACCCGCTGTGCCTGCTGGCGGTGATGACCTGGCTGGTGCCGATCGGTGATCCGCCGCTGAAGGTGGCACTGCTGCTGACCGGGGCGATGCCGATGATGGGCATCTACACCATCCTGGCGCAGCGGCACGGCCACGAGGGGCTGGCCTCGGCGGCGCTGCTGGTGACCACCATGGCCTCGTTCTTCACGCTCAGCGGCCTGCTCTGGCTGCTGCGCCACAGTGCCGGCTGGCTGGGCTGAACGGCGCGTTCAGAGGCCCAGCGCGGTGCGGACCTGGCCAATCAGGTCCAGGGCCGCGCGCTGGGTCAGCGTGGCCGGGCGCTGCGAGCTGGTGGCCAGGCTGACGCGCGTGCGCAGCCGCGGCTCGATCGGGCGCATGCGGTAGGCCGAGGGCCGGATCGACGACACCACCGCCTGGCGCGAGAGCAGGGCCGCGCCCGCGCCGTCGGCCACCAGGTCGAGGATGGCCGAGACCCCGTCGATCTCCAGCGCCACGGTGGGTCGCAGCCCGATGGCGGCCATCTCGGCTTCCACATGCATGCGCAGCGCGTTGGGGCGGCTCGGGATCACCAGCGGCAGCGCCGCCACCTCGGCCAGCGGCACCGGCGGGGGCGGTGGCTCTTCGGCCAGGCCGGGCGGGCGCGGCTGCACCAGCAGCAGCTCTTCCTCCATCAGCGGCGTGATCTCGATGTCCGGCGCCGGCGTGGCGTTGTAGAGCACGGCGATGTCCAGCCGGCCGGTGTGCAGCCACTCCTGCATGGTGGCCGAGAGGCCTTCGCTGATCGAGAGGCTGGCCTCGGGCAGTTGCGCCCGGAAGGCGCGTGTCAGCGGCACCGTCATCACGCGCGCCAGGCTGGGCGGCAGGCCGATGGCCACGCGCCCCGCGAGCGCGCCGCGCACCCGGCCCAGCTCTTCGCGCGCGCGCTCCACCTGGTGGAGGATGCCGCGGCCGTGCTCCAGCAGCAGTTTGCCCGCGTCGGTGGGGGTGGCGCCGCGGCCGTTGCGGATCAGCAGGTTCTGCCGCAGCTCCACTTCCAGCAGGCGCACCTGGCGCGAGAGGGCGGGCTGCGCCACGTCCAGCGCCAGGGCGGCCCGGGTGAAGCTGCCCAGTTCGGCCACGCGCACGAAGTATTCGAGTTGTTTGAGGTCCATACAGGTCCCGCGGTGAGGACCTGATTATTCCACTCTGCGATAACCGGCGCCGGGTTATGTGTGGACGAAGGGATCAGTCCACCTTCACGCGGCCAGAGCTGATCACCGGCTTCCAGCGCTCGATTTCCGACGCGATGTACTTGCCGAAGGCCTCGGGCGTCGTCGGGTTGGCCACCGCGCCCTCGGCGCCCAGGCGCTTCTTCAGTTCGGCCGAGTTCAATGAGGCATTGATGGCCTGGTTGAGCCGGGCCACGATGTCGGCCGGTGTGCCGGCGGGCGCGACCACGCCGTACCACTGGTCGGCCTCGAAGTCCTTGAGGTCCAGGGCCTCGTTCACCGTGGGCACCTCGGGCAGGGCCTCGACACGCGCCTTGCCCGACACGGCCAGCGCCTTGAGCTGTCCGCTGCGAATCTGCGCGATCACGGCCGGCACGCCGGTGAACAGCACCTGCGTCTGGCCGGCCACCAGGTCGTTCACCGCGGGCGCCGTGCCGCGGTAGGGGATGTGCACCAGCGAGACGCCGGTGCGCATCTTCAGGTACTCGGTGGCCAGGTTGGCGGCGCTGCCGTTGCCGCCCGAGCCGTAGTTCAGCCGGCCGGGGTTGGACTTCGCGTAGGCGACGAACTCCTTCATGTTCGCCGCCTTGGTCGAGGGGTGCAGCACCAGCACATTGGGCACGTTGGCCACCCAGGCCACGGGTGCAAAGTCCTTGAGCGGGCTGTAGGGCAGCTTCGGATAGAGGCTGGGGTTCACGGCCAGCGTGCCGATGTGGCCCATGAGCAGGGTGTACCCGTCCGGTGCGGCCTTGGCCACCTTGTCGGCGCCGATGGCACCACCCGCGCCGGGCACGTTCTCCACCACCACCGACGCGTTCCAGGCCTTGCCCAGCTCCAGACCGATCGCTCGCGCCAGGATGTCGGTGCTGCCCCCGGGTGTGAAGGGCACCACCAGCCGGATCGGGCGGCTGGGATAGGCCTGGGCCAGGGCGGCCCCGGGCAGGGCAGCCAGCAGGCCGAGGGTGGCGAGGGAGATCCACTGGCCGAACAGCCGGCGGCGGGGCAGGGTGCGGTGCATGCTTGTCTCCTGGGAATGTTGTGAAACCAATCTAGCAGCGGGACGGGGCGCGTGTCAGTCGCCCCGGCATCTGGCAGCTATCGCATCCCGGCATGAGAGGGTGTCCTCATGATTTTTTGCGATATCTGGTAGAGGGTTATGTCGCTTGTGATGGCTTTAGGGCGGAACCAGAATGCGCAACCACCGAAAGCACCCAGGAGACCCGCGCATGAGCCTGCAGAAGCCCCTCATCATCGATTGCCACGGCCACTACACCACGGCGCCCAAGGCGCTGGAGAACTGGCGCAACCAGCAGATCGCCGGCATCAAGGACCCGGCCGCGATGCCGAAGGTCGCCGACCTCAAGATCAGCGACGACGAGCTGCGCGAGTCCATCGAAACCAACCAGCTCAGGCTGATGAAAGAGCGCGGCTCGGACATCACCATCTTCAGCCCGCGCGCCAGCTTCATGGCCCACCACATCGGCGACTTCAACGTGTCGTCCACCTGGGCCGCGATCTGCAACGAACTCTGCTACCGCGTCTCGCAGCTCTTCCCCGACCACTTCGTGCCGGCCGCCATGCTGCCGCAGTCGCCCGGCGTGGACCCGGCCACCTGCATCCCCGAGCTGGAGAAGTGCGTCAAGGAATACGGCAACGTGGGCCTGAACCTGAACCCCGACCCGTCGGGCGGCCACTGGACCAGCCCGCCGCTGACCGACAAGTCCTGGTACCCCATCTACGAAAAGATGGTCGAGTACGACATCCCCGCGATGATCCACGTCTCGACCTCCTGCAACGCCTGCTTCCACACCACCGGCGCGCACTACCTGAACGCCGACACCACGGCCTTCATGCAGCTGATCCAGGGCGACCTGTTCAAGGACTTTCCCACGCTCAAGTTCATCGTTCCGCACGGCGGCGGCGCGGTGCCCTACCACTGGGGCCGCTTCCGCGGACTGGCGCAGGAGATGAAGAAGCCCCTGCTGAAAGACCACCTGCTGAACAACGTGTTCTTCGACACCTGCGTCTACCACCAGCCGGGCATCGACCTGCTGACCAAGGTGATCCCGGTCGGCAACATCCTGTTCGCCTCCGAAATGATCGGCGCCGTGCGCGGCATCGACCCCGAGACCGGCAACTACTACGACGACACCAAGCGCTATGTGCAGGCCACCGGCAACCTCAGCGACGAGCAGCGCTACCAGGTCTACGAAGGCAACGCGCGCCGCGTGTTCCCGCGCCTGGATGCCCGCCTCAAAGCGGCTGGCAAATAAACCATTCACAGACCCGAGGAGAAAAACATGTACGAACTGGGCGTTGTCTACCGCAACATCACCCGCGCCGACCGCGCGGCCGCCGACGGCCTGGCCGCGCTGGGCTCGGCCACCGTCCACGAAGCCATGGGCCGCGTCGGCCTGCTCAAGCCCTACATGCGTCCCATCCAGACCGGTGTGCAGGTCAGCGGCACCGCGGTGACGGTGCTGCTGCACCCCGGTGACAACTGGATGCTGCACGTGGCTGCGGAGCAGATCCAGCTGGGCGACATCGTGGTCGCGGCCATCACCGCCGAGTGCACCGACGGCTACTTCGGCGACCTGCTGGCCACCAGCTTCCAGGCCCGTGGCGCCCGCGCGCTGATCATCGACGCCGGCGTGCGCGACGTGAAGACGCTCAACGAAATGAACTTCCCGGTCTGGAGCAAGTGCATCTCCAGCAAGGGCTGCATCAAGGAAACCCTGGGCTCGGTGAACATCCCCGTGGTCTGCGCCGGCATGCTGGTGACGCCGGGCGACGTGATCGTGGCCGACGACGACGGCGTGGTCTGCGTGCCCGCCGCGCGCGCGGTGGAAACCCTGGCCGCCGCGCAGAAGCGCGAGAGCTTCGAAGGCGAGAAGCGCGCCAAGCTGGCCTCGGGCATCCTGGGCCTGGACATGTACAAGATGCGCGAACCGCTGGCCGCCAAGGGCCTGCGTTATATCGATTGAGGAGACGGCATGAGCAAAACAACGTCAGGTGACTTCACCAAAACCGCTGGCTGGCTCGACTGGTACACCGGCCCGTCCAAGCCAAAGTTCCAGCTGCCCGCCGGTGCCGTGGACGCGCACTGCCATGTGTTTGGTCCGGGCGCCGAATTCCCCTACGCGCCTGAGCGCAAGTACACACCCTGCGACGCCAGCAAGCACGAGCTGTACGCGCTGCGCGACCACCTGGGCTTTGCCCGCAACGTGGTGGTGCAGGCCACCTGCCACGGTGCCGACAACCGCGCCATGGTGGACGCCTGCCTGTCCAGCGGCGGCAAGGCGCGCGGCGTGGCCACGGTCAAGCGCTCGGTGACCGACGAAGAGCTGCAGCAGCTGCACGCCGCCGGTGTGCGCGGCGTGCGCTTCAACTTCGTCAAGCGCCTGGTCGACTTCACGCCCAAGGACGAGCTGATGGAGATCGCCGGTCGGATCGCCAAGCTGGGCTGGCACGTGGTGATCTACTTCGAGGCCGTGGACCTGCCCGAGCTGTGGGACTTCTTCACCGCGCTGCCGACCACCGTGGTGGTGGACCACATGGGGCGGCCCGACGTGAGCAAGCCCATCGACGGGCCGGAGTTCGACCTGTTCCTCAAGTTCATGCGCGAGCACCCCAACGTCTGGAGCAAGGTCAGCTGCCCCGAGCGGCTGTCGGTCACCGGTCCCAAGGCGCTCAACGGCGAACAGGCCGCCTACCAGGACGTGGTGCCCTTCGCGCGCAAGGTGGTCGAGGAGTTCCCCGAACGCGTGCTGTGGGGCACCGACTGGCCGCACCCCAACCTGAAGGACCACATGCCCGACGACGGCCTGCTGGTGGACTTCATCCCGCAGATCGCGCCGACCGCCGAGCTGCAGAAGAAACTTCTGGTCGACAACCCGATGCGTCTCTACTGGCCCGAGGAGGTCTGACATGGCACTCGACAAACCCTACAAGGACGTGCCCGGCACCATCATTTTTGACGCCGAGCAAAGCCGCAAAGGCTACTGGCTCAACCAGTTCTGCATGAGCCTGATGAAGGCCGAGAACCGCGAGAAGTTCAAGGCCGACGAGCGCGCCTACCTCGACCAGTGGCCGATGACCGAAGAGCAGAAGCAGGCCGTGCTGGCACGCGATCTCAACTGGTGCATGCGCACCGGCGGCAACATCTACTTCCTGGCCAAGATCGGTGCCACCGACGGCAAGAGCTTCCAGCAGATGGCGGGCTCCATGACTGGCATGACCGAGGAGGAATACCGTGCCATGATGATCAACGGCGGCCGCAGCGCCGAAGGCAACCGCGTCATCGGCGAGGACGGCGACGCGCAGGCGCACCGCCAGCCGCAGGGTGCGGCCGGCAAGAACAAAGGAGCCTGAACATGGCCAAGATCACCGCATCCGTTTTCACGTCCCACGTGCCCGCCATCGGCGCGGCCATGGACCTGGGCAAGACCCAGGAGGACTACTGGAAGCCGCTGTTCAAGGGCTACGAGTACTCCAAACAGTGGATGAAGGACAACAAGCCCGACGTCATCTTTCTGGTCTACAACGACCACGCCACAGCCTTCAGCCTGGAGATGATCCCGACCTTCGCCATCGGCACCGCGGCCGAGTTCACGCCGGCCGACGAAGGCTGGGGCCCGCGCCCGGTGCCCAAGGTGATCGGCCATCCGGAGCTGGCTTCGCACATCGCGCAGTCGGTGATCCAGCAGGACTTCGACCTGACCATCGTCAACAAGATGGACGTGGACCACGGCCTGACCGTGCCGCTGTCGCTGATGTGCGGCGAGCTCGACCCGAAGAAGGACGCCTGGCCCTGCCCGGTGATTCCGTTCGCGGTCAACGTGGTGCAGTACCCCGTGCCTTCGGGCAAGCGCTGCTTCGCGCTGGGCCAGGCCATCCGCAAGGCGGTCGAGAGCTTTGACGAAGACCTCAACGTGCACATCTGGGGCACGGGCGGCATGAGCCACCAGTTGCAGGGCGCGCGCGCCGGCCTGATCAACCGCGAGTGGGACAACCACTGGCTCGATCTCATGATCAACGACCCGGTGGCCTGCGCCAACACGCCGCACATCGACTACGTGCGCGAGGCGGGCAGCGAAGGCATCGAACTCGTGATGTGGCTGATCGCCCGCGGCGCCATGTCCGATGTGGTCGACGGCAAGGTCGTCGGCCCGGCGCCCGTCGTGAAGCACCGCTTCTACCATGTGCCCGCGTCCAACACCGCCGTCGGTCACGCCATTCTTGAGAACGCATAACCCGAGGAAACCACCATGACCATCAAAGTCGCACTCGCCGGTGCCGGCGCCTTCGGCGTCAAGCACTTGGACGGCATCAAGAACATCGACGGTGTCGAAGTCGTGTCGCTGATCAGCCGCGATCTGGAGAAGACCAAGGAAGTCGCCGACAAGTACGGCATCGGCCACATCACCACCAAGCTCGAAGATAGTCTGGCGATGAAGGAAGTCGACGCCGTCATCCTCTGCACGCCGACGCAGATGCACGCCGAGCAGACCATCGCCTGCCTGAAGGCCGGCAAGCACGTGCAGGTGGAGATTCCCCTGGCCGACAGTCTCAAGGGCGCGCAAGACGTGGTGGCGCTGCAGAAGCAGACCGGCCTGGTGGCCATGTGCGGCCACACCCGCCGCTTCAACCCCAGCCACCAGTACGTGAACCAGAAGATCACGGCAGGCGAGTTCAACATCCAGCAGATGGATGTGCAGACCTACTTCTTCCGCCGCACCAACACCAACGCGCTGGGCCAGCCGCGCAGCTGGACCGACCACCTGCTGTGGCATCACGCCGCCCACACCGTGGACCTGTTCGCCTACCAGTGCAACAGCCCCATCGTGCAGGCCAACGCCATCCAGGGCCCGATCCACCCGACCCTGGGCATCGCCATGGACATGAGCATCCAGCTCAAGGCCGCCAACGGCGCGATCTGCACGCTGAGCCTCTCGTTCAACAACGACGGCCCGCTGGGCACCTTCTTCCGCTACATCGGCGACACCGCGACCTACATCGCGCGCTACGACGACCTGTTCACCGGCAAGGAAGAAAAGATCGACGTGAGCAAGGTGGCGGTGTCCATGAACGGCATCGAGCTGCAGGACCGCGAGTTCTTCGCCGCGATCAAGGAAGGCCGCGAGCCCAACTCCAGCGTTGCCAAGGTGTTCAACTGTTACCAGGTGCTGCATGACCTTGAAAAGCAGTTGAACGCCTGATTCCCTATCATCCGTTCCAGCGGCCCCATGCCATCGGCTGGGGCCTTTGTCATTTCAAGAGGACCACCATGCAACAACGCCCACTCGGACCCTTCACCGTCAGCGCCATCGGCCTGGGCTGCATGAACATCTGCCACGCCTACGGCGCGCCTGTCTCCGAACAGCAGGCCGAGCGTGTGCTGCTGGGGGCGCTGGACGCGGGCGTGACGCACTTCGACACCGCGGCGCTCTACGGCTTCGGTGCCAGCGAAACGCTGGTCGGCAAGGTCCTCTCGAAACACCGCTCGAAGTTCACGCTCGCCAGCAAGTGCGGCATGCAGGGCGTGCCCAACGAGCAGGGCGTGAAGGTGCGCGTGATCGACGGTCGGCCCGCGACCATCAGGGCCACCTGCGAAGAGGCCTTGAAGCGTCTGCAGACCGAGGTGATCGACCTCTACTACCTGCACCGCTGGGACAAGCAGGTGCCCATCGAAGACAGCGTGGGCGCGCTGGCCGACCTGGTGCGCGAAGGCAAGATCCGCAGCATCGGCCTCTCCGAAGTGTCTGCGCCGACGCTGCGCAAGGCCCACGCGGTGCACCCCATCGCTGCGCTGCAGACCGAGTACTCGCTGTGGTCGCGCAACCCCGAGATCGCGGTGCTCAAGGCCTGCCGCGAGCTGGGCGTGAGCTTCGTCGCGTTCAGCCCGGTGGCGCGCGGTTTCCTGTGCGGCCCGATGGACGTGAACGCCTTCGATGCCAAGGACATCCGCCGCAGCATGCCGCGCTTCTCGCCCGAGAACTACGCGAAGAACCAGGCCCTGCTGCCGGCCTACAACGCCATCGCGGCCGAGGTCGGCTGCACGCCGTCGCAGCTCGCCATCGCCTGGCTGCTGCACCAGGGCGAGGACATCCTGCCCATCCCCGGCACGACCAGCGTGGAACATCTGATGGACGACATCGGCGCGGCGAACGTGGTGTTGTCGGCCGAGGTGATCGCGCGGCTGAACGTGCTGATCAACCAGCACACCGTGCACGGCGACCGCTACAACGCACAGGCCAACAGCGAGGTGGACACCGAGACATTCTGAGTCCGGAGCTTCCGCGCCGCTTCAGCCCTGGTTGAAGCGCGCCGGCCGCTTGTCCAGCCGGGCCCGCATGCCCTCGTGTTTGTCGGGGCTGGCGAACGCGGTCTGGAAAGCGTTGCGCTCGTATTCGAGCCCGGCCGACAGCGGCGTCTCCAGCGCCATCAGCACCGATTCCTTGATCAGCCGCAGCGCGACCGCCGGCAGTTCGCACAGCTGCTGTGCCAGCGTCAGCACCCGGGCCTCGACCAACTCGTCGTCCAGCACCTCGGCCACCAGGCCAATGCGCGCCGCCGTGTCGGCGTCGATGGGCTCGCCGAGCAGCAGCAGCTTCATCGCGCCGTGTTTGCCCAGCGCGCGGGTCAGGCGCTGCGTGGCGCCACCGCCGGGCATGATGCCAACCTTCACCTCGGGCTGACCGAAGCGCGCGCTGCGCCCGGCCAGGATCAGGTCGGCGTGCAGCGCGAGTTCGCAGCCGCCGCCCAGCGCATGGCCGCGCACCGCCGCGAGCACCGGCGTTCGGCAGGCGGCAATGGCGCCCCACAGCAGGTCGTGCCGGCGCCGCAGCAGGTCGATGGGCGTGGCGTCCACGTACTCACCCAGGTCGGCGCCGGCGCAGAAGGCCCTGGACCCGCCGGCCAGCACCACCACGCGCACCGCCGGGTCGGCGTCGAGCCGGCGGAAGGCTTCGGCCAACGCACGGCGCAGATCGAGGTTGAGCGCATTGAGCACCTCGGGCCGGTGGAGGCGCAGCAGCACCACGCCGTCGAGCGGCCGCTCTTCGATCAGGACTTCGCTCATGCGCTGCCTCCGCTGAACACCGGCGCGCGCTTTTCGAAGAATGCCGCCACGGCTTCGGTGTGGTCGGCCGTGTGATGCGCCGGCCCCTGCAACCGACCCGCAGCGTCCAGGGCTTCGTCCAGCGTGCCGGTGCGCGCCTGCTGCAGCAGCTGCTTGGTCCAGCGCAGCACCTGCGGCGGGTTGGCGGCGATGCGACCGGCCAGGGCCAGCGCCTCCGGCAACAGCGCTTCGGGCGGCACCACGCGCGAGACCAGGCCGATGCGCAGGGCTTCTTCGGCGTCGATGGGGTCGCCAGTCAACGCCAGCTCGGCCGCTTTGGCATGACCCACCGCGCGCGGCAGCAGCCAGCACCCCCCGTCGCCCGGGACGATGCCAACCTTCACGAAGCTCTCGGCGAAGCGGGCGGTGGTGGCAGCGATGCGCAGGTCGCACATGCAGGCCAGGTCGTTGCCCGCGCCAATCGCCGGGCCGTTCACGGCTGCGATCAGCGGCACCTGCAGCCGCGCCAGCGCGCGCGGAATGCGCTGGATGCCCTGGCGGTAGCGCTCGGTGATCTCTTCAGGCGTGCCGGCGAACATGCCGGTGCGGTCGCGCATCTCGGCCACGTTGCCGCCCGAGCAGAAGGCGGTGCCGGCGCCGGTGAGCACGGCGGCGCGCACCGACAGGTCGGCGTTGAGTGCATCGACCAGCGATTCGAAGGCCGCGAACATGTCTTCCCCGCTGAGCGCGTTGCGCGTGTCGGGCCGGTTGAGCGTGACCAGCGCCACGTGGCCGCGGCGGGTGATGAGCAGGGGAGGGTGATTCATGTGTGGTTCCGTTGATTGACGATCCGGCGCCGGGCCGCCCCAAGCCGGATCAGCCCCCTCGGGGGGCAGCGACCCGCGCAGCGGTGGAGCGTGGGGGTTCATATGTGTTCAATCGCCATGGCCACGCCCTGGCCCACGCCGACGCACATGGTGACCAGCCCGTAGCGGCCGCCCGTGCGTTGCAGCTGCCGAGCGGCGGTCAGCACCAGGCGCGCACCGCTCATGCCCAGCGGGTGGCCGAAGGCGATGGCGCCGCCGTTGGGGTTCACGTGCGGGGCGTCGTCGGGCAGACCCAATGCGCGGGTCACGGCCAGACCCTGTGCGGCGAAGGCTTCGTTGAGTTCGATCACGTCGAAGTCGCTCACGCGCAGGCCGGTCTGCGCCAGCAGCTTGTGCACGGCGGGCACGGGACCGAAGCCCATGATCCGTGGCGCGATGCCGGCGCTGGCGCAGCCCACGATGCGCGCCAGCGGTCGCAGGCCGTGTCGGGACATGGCCGCTTCGCTGGCCAGCAGCAGGGCGGCAGCGCCGTCGTTCACGCCTGATGCGTTGCCAGCGGTCACGCTGCCGTCCTTGCGGAAGGCGGGCTTGAGCGCAGCCAGGCTCTCGGCCGTGGTGTCGGCGCGCGGGTGTTCGTCTTCGGTGATCTGTGTGACGGTGCCTTTGCGCCCCGCGATCTCCACGGGGGTGATCTCAGGCGCGAGGACACCCGAGCGCATCGCGGCCGCCGCACGCTGCTGGCTGCGCAGCGCGAACGCATCCTGGTCGGCGCGCGAGATGCCGTGTTCCTGCGCCACGTTCTCGGCCGTCTCGCCCATCGCGTCCACGCCGTGCAGCTGTTCCATGCGCGGATTGACGAAGCGCCAGCCGATGGTGGAGTCGTGGATCTCGGCATGGCGCGAAAACGCGGCCATGGGTTTGGGCATCACCAGCGGCGCGCGGCTCATGCTCTCGACACCACCCGCGATGGCGATCTGTGCCTGGCCCGCGTGCAGGGCGCGCGCCGCCTGCGCCACGGCTTCCAGGCCCGAACCGCAGAGCCGGTTCACCGTGACCGCCGGCACCTCGACCGGCAGGCCCGCGAGCAGCGCGCTCATGCGCGCCACGTTGCGGTTGTCCTCGCCGGCCTGGTTGACGCAGCCGCAGATGAGCTCGTCGATCAGCGCCGGGTCGAGGCCCGGATGCCGCGCCATCAGCGCCCGGATCGGGATGGCGCCCAGGTCGTCGGTGCGCACCGACGACAGCGCGCCACCATAGCGCCCGATCGGTGTGCGCACGCCGTCACAGAGAAAGGCGTTCATGCTCACAGGCCCAGCACGCGTTCCGCGTTCCCGTGCATGATCTTCTCCATGACCTCGGGCTTGTAACCCAGCTCGTCCCACTCGCGCAGGATGCGTTCGTAGGGCAGGCTGGGGTAGTCGCTGCCGAACATGATCTTGTCCTGCAGGCGGCCGCGGATGTCGACCTTGAGGTTGCCCGGGAAGTGCTTGGGCGCCCAGCCCGACATCTCCCAGTACACGTTGCCCTTGTGCAGCGCGACGGCCGTGGTCTCGTCGACCCATGGCCAGCCGGGGTGGGCCATGATGATCTTGAGGTTCGGGAAGTCGGCCGCCAGCTGGTCGATGTGCTGGGGGTGGGCGTGGCGCACCAGGGCGCCGTGGCCGCCGGGCATGCCCGCGCCCATGCCGGTGGTGCCCACGTCGATCATCACCGCCGCGCCCATCGCGTTGATCTCTTCGAACAGCGGGTAGTAACGCCGGTCGCTGACACCGAAGTGCTGCATGATGGGGTGGAAGTGGAAGCCGATGAAACCCAGCTCCTTGATGGCCTTGCGGGCCTGGATCATCGCGATCTCGCCCTTGGCCGGTTCCACCGCGCCCCAGCACTGGATGATGCGCTGCGGGTTCCGTTTCCACATGCCGTGCACGTATTCGTTGGTGCAGGGCGGGGCGGCCACGGTGGTCTCCAGGTCGAGCGCGACGAGGCAGGCCTCGACGCCGGCGCCGGTGAATTCGGCCACCACGTCTTCTTCGCTCTTGCCCACCCAGTCGCGTTTCCAGTAGCGGGCCAGTTCGGCCGGGTAGGGGCCTTGTGATTCGATCCAGGTGGGTGTGCCGGGGTAGCAGTGCAGGTCGATGATGCGCATGGTGTGTCTCTCGTCGTGAATGAGGTCAAAGGGTGGCGGCAGCACCCACAGTCGCCGCTTGTTCGTCCTGCAGCTTGCGGGCGACCAGTTCGCCCAGGGCCTTCTTGGACACCTTGCCGAAGGTGGAGACCGGGAAGTCGGGCAGCACTTCCAGCCGCTCGGGCAGCTTGAACTTGGCGATTTCCTTGGTCAGCAGAAAGCCCACCAGTTCCTTCAGGTGCAGCGTGTGGCCAGCCTTGAGGATCACGAAGGCGCACATCCTTTCGCCCATGGCCGCGTCGGGCATGGGCACGCAGGCCACGTTCTGCACCGCGGGGTGCATGAGGATCAGGTTCTCCACCTCTTCGGCGCTGATCTTTTCGCCGCCGCGGTTGATCAGGTCCTTCTTGCGGCCCTCGACGATGTAGTTGCCGCTGGGATGCTTGCGCATCAGGTCGCCGGAGCGGTAGAAGCCCTCGGGCGTGAACTGGCGCGCGTTGTACTCGGGCACGCCGTAGTAGCCGCGCAGCGTGTACGGGCCGCGCACGGTGAACTCGCCCACCTCGCCGTCGGGCACCTCGCGGCCTTCGTCGTCGAGCAGCAGCACCTCGTCGTCCGGGCAGACCGGGCGGCCGCAGGTTTCCAGCTTCACTTCTTCCGGGTCGCTGGCGCGCACGAACATCAGCGTGCCTTCGGACATGCCGAAGTTCTCCTGCACGAACACGCCGGGGATCAGCGCGCGCGTCCTGGCGCGCACCTCGGGCTGCATGCGCTGGCCGCCGCTCTGGATCAGCTTCAGGCTGGACAGGTTGAAGTGCTCCACCGCCGGGTCGTTGATCAGGCGGATCAGCAGCGCCGGCACGACCTTGAGGTGCGTGACCCTGTGCTTCTCGATCAGCGCGAACATCTCCACCGGCTTGGTGTTGCCGTGAAGGACCACCTTGGCGCCCTTGAACAAAAAGCCCTGGATGCCCGGGCAGGCCAGCGGCAGGTTGTGCGCGATGGGCAGCACCAGCAGCAGCGTCGAGTCGGCCGTGATCTCGGTGACGTCGGCCGCGACTTTGGAGTTGTAGGCGTAGTCGTTGTTCGTGCGCGGGATCAGCTTGGGGATGCCGGTGGTGCCGCCCGAGAGCTGGAAGATGCAGGGGTCGGTCGGGTCGATGCGGATCTCGGCCAGGCGCGAGGCGGGCAGCGTGGCGGGCTTGCGGATCAGTTCGCGCAGCGAGACTTCACCCGCGCCGGCTTCGCCGAGCACGATGCGGAACTTCAGCGACGGGTGCTCGTTCTGCACACGCTGAATCACGGGCGCGAAGACGAAGTCGCCCGCGGTCTCCGGGTAGACCGCCGTGGTGGCACCCGAGAGCTGCACGAACTGGCTGATCTCGGCGTAGCGGTGCGTGACCAGGGCGGCGATCGGGATGCAGCCGATCTTCTGCAGCGCGAAGTACAGCACCACGAACTCGTGCACGTTGGGCAGGGTGGGCACCACGCGGTCCAGCGGCTGCAGACCGAGCTCCAGCAGGTTGAGTGCGAGGTTCGAGCTGACGCGGTCCAGTTCGGCGTAGGTGTAGACGGTGTCGCCGTCGATCAGCGCCACACGGTCGGCGAAACGCGCGAACACGTCGGCGAACTCCTGCGCCAGCGACCGGTCCTGCCAGTAGCCTTTGGCGCGGTAGCGCGCAGCGAACTCGGGGGGAAAGGGTACGAATCCTTCAAGCATGGGAGTCTCCTTGGGGTGTCAGGTCGAACTCGTGAAGCCACCGTCGATGACGACCACTTCACCGGTCACGAAGCGCATGCCGGTGATCAGGTTCAGCATCACCTCGGCCACGTCGTCGGCCGTCACGCAGCGCTTGAGCGGTGTGGCCTTGGCGCGCGCGCCCATGAGCGCGTCGTACTTGTCGCCCAGCATGCGTTCCATCCAGTCGCCTTCCATCCAGCCCGGGGCGACCGCGTTCACGCGGATGTCCGGCCCCAGGTTCCAGGCCATCGTCTTGGTCAGGCTCACCACCGCGGCCTTGCTGGCGGCGTACGGTGGCGGCTGCGGGCCGGGACGCAGGCCCACGATGCTGGCGGTGTTGACGATGCAGGGCTCGCCGCCGACGTCCTTGCTCTTGCGCAGCAACTCCACCGCCGCGCGCGTCACCTGGAAGTTGCCGCGCACATTGACCGCAAAGGTGCGGTCCCAGGCGTCCATGTCCAGGCTGTCCAGGTCCTTGACCTTCCAGTTGGCGGTGGTGCCGGCGTTGTTGATCAGGGTGTCGAGATGGCCGAAAGTCTCGCCCACCTTGGCGAGCATCTGGCGCACGGCCGCGTCGTTGCTGACGTCGCACTGCAGCAGCAGGGTCTGGGCGCCCAGGGCCTGGGCTTCTTCGGCCACGGCCTGGGCTGCCTGGGCGCTCGATGCGTAGTTGATGGCGACGTCGAAGCCGGCGCGGGCCAGGGCCAGCACGGCGCTGCGGCCGATGCCTGTGCCGCCGCCGGTGACGAGGGCTTTCTTGCGTGGTGTCATGAAGGGTCTCCGGTTGAAAAAGGGTAAGCAGGGTCCGGACCCCGGCGGTCCGGGGCCTTGGAGATGCAAAAAAGGGATGGCCTACTGGGCCTGGATGCCCAGGTCTGCGACGAGGCGCTTCATGGCCTTCTGCTGTTCGTCGAAGAAGTCGGCCGCAGCCTTGACGCTGTCCTGCCGCGGGTAGACGCCCATCTCGGTCAGGCGGGTGCTGACCTCGGGCGAAGCGGTGATGCGGTTGACGTCGGCGTTGATGCGGTCGACCACCGCCTGCGGCGTGCCGGCGGGCACGATGATCTGGAACCAGCCAATCGCTTCGTAGCCCGGGTAGGTTTCGGCCACGGCCGGCACGTCGATGCCGGGCAGGCGCTTGGCCGAGGTCACGCCAATGGCGCGCAGACGCCCCGACTTGACGTGCTGCAGCAGCCCGGGCACGCCGTCGATGGTGAGCGTCGCATCGCCCGAGAGCACGGCGGCCACGGCTTCCGGCGGTGCGCGGAAGGGCACGGTGAACAGGCCCATGCTCCCTGCCTTGTTCACCATCTCGCCCGCGAGATGGGGCAGTGAATTGAGCTGCGGCGCCGCGAAGTTGAGCTTGCCCGGGTGGGCCTTGGCCTGTTTGGCCAGATCGGCCACCGACTGGATGCCGCTGCTGGCGGGCACCGCGAGCATCAGCGGGCTGATGCCCACGGTGGCGGCCGAGCTGAGTTCGGTGTCGGGGTTGAACTGCGGGTTCTTGAACACCAGCGGCGTGATGGTGCCCATGGCCGCAGGAACGAAGCCGATGGTGTAGCCATCGGGCGCCGACTTGGCCAGGGCCGACATGCCGGGAATGCCGCCCGCGCCCGGCCGGTTGTCCACCACCACGCCCTGGCCCCAGGCGGCGGCGAGCTTCTCGCCCAGGATGCGCGCGATCACATCGGGCGCGGCGCCGGCGCCGGCCGGCACGATCATGCGCACCGGCTTGTTGGGCCAGCCTTCTGCCAGGGTGGTGGTGCTGGCCAGGGCCAGCAGGGACAGGGCCGCCGCCTGGACGAGCCGGCGCTTGGAGGTGATGGGCATGTGGTGTCTCCGTTGTCTATTCGTGTGTCCCCGACATGGGGTGGAGCGGACTCTAGGGAGATGCGGGGATTCCAATAAGATGGCGCAATATCAAAAGTGATTCGATTCAAGAATCACCCGGTCCGGAGTCCCAGCCCATGAAACTCGAACAGCTCCAGCACCTGATCGCCATCGTCGAACATGGCAGCCTGCGCGCGGCCGCGCGGCGGCTGGACGTGCCGCAACCCGCACTCACGCGCAGCGTTCGGGCGCTGGAGCGGGAGCTGGGGGTGGACCTGTTTGCGCGCCAGACCACGGGCATGGTGCTGACGGCCGAGGGGGGGCGTTTCCACCGCCGGGCCTGCGCCATTGCCAACGAGGCTCGGCGCGCGCGCGAGGAGGTGCAGCAGCCCGGGCCGGACTACGAGGGCACGGTGTCGGTGGCGCTGTCCATCATGCCTCACCTGGGCATGCTGCCCGAGGCGCTGCCGGTGTTCCGCCGCACCTACCCCAAGGTCAAGCTGAGCATCACCGAGAGCCTGCTGCCGGCCGTCGAGGGCTCGCTGCGCGAGGGCAGCATCGACTTCTATCTGGGGGCCGCACCGCGCCTCAAGCCCGCGCCGGGCCTGGCGCTGCAGCACCTGTGCGACAACACGCGCGTGGTGGTCTGCCGCAAGGGGCATCCGCTGGCGCGGGTGCGCAGCCTCAAGGCGCTGGCCGGCGCCGAGTGGGCCGCCACCACCATCGACCACAACGCCGAAGAAGACCTGGCGCGGCTGTTCGGCGCCCACGGTCTCGAAGCGCCGCGCGTGATGCTGCGCGCCCACTCGGCGCTGTCGGTGCAGGTGGCGCTGGCGCAGACCGACCTGCTGGCCATGCTGCCGAAGCAATGGACGAGCTTTGCGATGACGCGCGACGTGCTGGACTTGATTCCGGTGAGAGAGGTGCTGCCGGCGCCGGCCATCGTGCTGGTGCGCCGGCCCGACCTGCCGCTGTCGCCGCCGGCCGAGTTCTTCAGCGACGTGCTGCTGCGCGGACTGCCGCGCGGCTGAGGCTGTTCGGTTCAGCCGCCCGTGCAGCGGCGCACAAAGGCGGCGAGCGGTTCACCCACGGTGGTGTCGTCGCTGCCCAGCGAGGCGCCGGGTGTGAAATGGTCGAGCCCCGCCCACCAGTGCAGCTCGGGTGAAAAGCCGTGTTTCGTGACCAGACGCGCGAACAGCTCGCCGGCCTGCACCTGCATCTGCCGCAGGTCGCGCTCGGCGGCGGCGATCAGCAGGGGAAAGGGCGCCGCGTCCACTTGGTCGACGATGCTGGCCTTCGACCACAACGTCGGGTCATCGCCGAAGTAGGCGTTGTTGCGCATGTCGGGCTGTGCGATGCCGAGCGCCTGCGGGGCCAGGGCCTCGAGACCTGCGTTGTACGGTCCCGAGAGCAGGGCCGCGCCTGCGATGCGCCATCCCGGCGGCTGGAAGCGCGTCATCAGCGTGGCCGCGGCCACGTGCGCCGCGCCGGCCGATTCGCCTGCCAGCACGATCCGGTCCGGGTCGCCGCCCCAGTGGCGCGCGTGGCCCCGCACGAAGCGCCAGACTGCGGCCACATCCTCCGGCCCACTGGGCCAGCGGCATTCGGGCGCGAGGCGGTAGTTCGCGAGCACGGTCACAAAGCCCTGCGACGCGCCCCAGGTGCCGACGTTGCCGCGGTCGGCCTTGTGCCCACGAATGAAGCCGCCACCGTGGAAGAACACCAGCATCGGCGCGCCCACCGCGCCCGGGGGCGTGTACACATCCAGCCGGTGCCGGGCGTGCGGGCCGTAGGCGAGTTCGTCAAGGATGGGCTGATCAGGGCTCATGGGCGGTCCGGAAGCGACAAGGCCTGCACTCTAGGGTGCAGGCCCCGCTTCTGCCAGATGCGGTCGGGCCGCCGGTGATTCGCTCAGCGCATCACCTCTCCCTCACCGCGCCTTCAGAAACTCCCCCACCTCCAGCAGGATCAGCTCGTTGTCGTCGGCCTTGTTCGGATCGCGGCTGCTGGAGAAGGGCAGGTTGTTGTCGTTGCCGACCACGATGTGCGTCGCATCCACGATCTCCACGTTCTCGATGGTGAAGAACGGGAAGCTCAGCTTGCCGTTCACCAGCGGCTTGCGCGCCAGCTTGTTCGGGTCGGCGATGTTGAGCAGGTCAATGTGGCCGATCTTGCGCAGCGGGCCGCCCACGTTCGCGTCGCTCAGTTCCACCTTCACCACGCGCTTGAACTTGGGCAGGTCGTGGAAACAGTCGCTGCGCTTTTCGGCTTCGGGACAGGCCTTGTCGGGTGTGCCTTCGCCGTTGTCGCGCTCGATGATCAGGCCTTCGGTGGGGCTGATCATGTTGAAGTCGCCGATGGCATGGTGGTTGGCGTCGAGCACGTACTTCCAGTGCCGGCCGGTCCACTGTTCGGCCTTCACGTCGAACTCCAGCACGCGCAGGAACTGCTTGCCGTCCAGCTGCTCGGGTGCCTTGGTGGCCTCGTCCCACAGCGCGCCTTCGAGCAGGGCATACAGCTTGCTGCCGTCGGGTGACGAAGCCAGGCCTTCGTAGCCCTTGGAGCGGCGCGACTGGAACTTCAGCTCGCCGTTCGGCGCGCCCGGGGTGGTGACCGAAGGATGGTCGGGCGAGACGATGGTCTTGCCGTCCACCTTCGTGTCGATGACGGCCCGTACCCGGCCCTTCATGTCGGCCTTGATGAGGTACGGGCCAAACTCGTCGCCGATCCAGAAGTGCCCGCCAGCGATCTGGAAGCCTTCGGTGTCGAAATCGGAGCCGGTGAGGTAGCGCTGCTTCGTGCCTTCGTGGACGATGCGGAACGGCACCTTCTTGTCGGGGTCGTGCAGGAACACGGTCTGCAGGCGCTTGAACTGGCCGCTCTTGAAATCCACCGCGTAGCGGTTGAGGAAGAGCGCGAAGTCGGGCGAATTGGCCTTGGAGCCGGCGCCGTTGTCGGTCAGCAGCCAGAAGCTGCCGTCGGCCATGCGCTTGATGCCCGAATGGCCCTGCACCGGCTGGCCCTTGAAGGGCAGCGACACGCCGGTGGGGCGACCCGCGGACTTGCCTTCCACCGAGCCGATGGCTTCGACGCGCTGGCCGGTGGTGAACTTGCCGCTGACCTGCAGGTCGGCCGGCGCGTCCTTCGGCGCTGCGATGAAGGTTTGGGCCGGCAGTACCGCGTGGCCCGCGAGTGTGGCGGTGTGGGCGGTCTGTGCGTGGGTGTGGCCGGCGGCCAGGATGAGCAGGGCGGGCAGAAACCGGAGGGTGGGGTGCATGGTGTCGTCGGGTGAGGGTTCGGATCGGCGGTGAAGCCGCACAGCCGCGCAGCTTCGCCGCGCGCCGTGAAACCCGGACGACAGGTGTGTGACGGGGCCGTGAAGGCCTGCTCAGGCACCGCCGCGGAACAGCGAGAAACCCCAGGCCGTGAACTTGAACGGCAGGTGGTAGTGCTGCGACACATCGGCGATGTGGAAGCGGTAGGGCACCACCTCCAGGAAGCCGGGGCCGGCGCCGCCGTGGCCCTGGGCGCGGTAGAAGTCGCCCACGGCAAAACAGACCTCGTAGCCCCCGGCCGTGATGGCCTCGCTCATCAGGGCCGGGTGCTGCAGCGTGCCGTTGGCGCCGATGCCACCGTCGGCGATCAGGGGGCCGGCCGGACGACCGTCGGCGCCCAGGCGCTGCACGGTGACGCGCAAGCCGGCGGCGACGCGGCCGCTGGCGACGTCGACGCAATGGATGGAAAGTCCGCCGCCCATGGCTCAGTTCAGGCGCGCGCCTGAGGCCTTGACTTCCGGTGCCCATTCGGTGACCTGGTCGGTCACGAACTTCGAGAACTCGGTCTGGCTCATCTTCTCGGGCGACACACCAAGGTCGGCCAGGCGCTTGGCGACATCGGGCCGCGCCACCACCTCGGCCACCGCGGCGTGCACCTTGTCGACCACGTCCCTGGGCACGCCCGCCGGCGCCGAGATGCCGAGGAAGTTCTCGGCCAGCAGCTTGGGGTAGCCGGCCTCCACCACCGACGGCACCGCGGGGGACATCGGTGCGCGGGCCCGCGAGGTGACCGCGATGCCCACCAGCTTGCCGTCCTTCATGTAGGGCACGTTCTGCGTCAGCGTGTCCACCGCGAACTGCAGCTGGCCGCCCAGCAGGTCGGTGTGCATCGGCGACGAGCCCTTGTACGGCACGTGTTCCATCTTCAGCTTGTACTGGTTCTTGAACATCTCACCGACGATGTGGCCGATGGAGCCGACCCCGCCCGAGCCGTAGTTCACCGGCTTGTCCTGCGCGCCGATCCACTTGATGAGTTCGGGCAGGGTCTTGGCCGGCACCGAGGGATGCACCACGAACACGTTGGGCACCGAGCCGATGTAGGCGATGTGGGTGAAGCTCTTGACCGGGTCGTAGGGCGCCTTGTCCATCATGAAGGGCGAAATGCTCATGGGCGCGGTGTTCGACAGCAGCAGGGTGTAGCCGTCGGGCGCGGCGCGCGCCACCTCGTTGGCGCCGATGGTGCTGCCGGCACCGGGCTTGTTCTCCACGATCACGGTCTGGCCCAGCTTCTCCTGCAGGCCGGGCTGCAGCAGGCGCGCCACGATGTCCGACGAACCGCCGGGCGCGAAGGTCACGACGATGCGGATCGGCTTGGCCGGCCAGGCCTGGGCATGCACGGCCGGCAGGGCGAGCGGCAGCAGTGCTGCGGCGGCGAGGAGGGTGCGGCGTGGCGTGTTCATGATGGGGTTCCTGCGTGGGTGGTGGGGCTGAGGGATGAGGGTGAAACGGCGTCGTCGGAGACCATGCGTTCGAGCCGTCCGCGCACCACCTGGCCGACCTGGTCGAGGGCAATGCGGCGTTCGGAGTTGGCGTCGTGGCCCAGGCGCTGTTCGCCGTCGGCCAGCACCGAGTCCAGCGAGGCGTGCAGGCGCAGCGCGGCGATGAACGGAAAGCCAAAGCGCTCGCGGTAACGGCGGTTCAGTTCGTCGAGGCGGCGCACGGTGGCGGCGTCCAGCCGCAGCAGGCCCAGGCGGCCCTGCTCGGACTGCGAGTCGGCGGTCATGGTGCCCGCGCGGGCCTCCTGGCCGGCCAGCTCGGGGTGCACCCGCAGCAGCGCGAGCTGTTCCGCGTCGCTGGCGCCATGGATCTCGGCGGACAGGGCGTCGAACAGGGCCTGGCGGGTGCCGAAGGGCCGCCGGTGCCAGGCCCGGCGGGCGACCCAGGGAGAGTGTTCGACCACCGCGCCAAGCAGGGCCACGAAGGACGTTTCGTCCAGTGTGCGGACCGACGCCATGCTCAGGGAGACGGGGGACGGGCTGTTCATGATGGCCGCAGTGTGCGGTTGGCCAGCATTGCTGTCCATCGCATAATTGGACACATTGCGTGCTGATTTTTGGAACAGATGAGCAACCTCAACAGCCTGCTGCATCCCAAGGCGCTGCGCTATCTGGCGGCCGTGGCCCAGCTCGGTTCGGTGCAGGCGGCGGCGCGCGAGGTGTCGATCTCGGCCTCCGCCATCGACCGGCACATCCTGCTGCTCGAAGAAGGTCTCGGACTGCCGCTGTTCGAGCGCCAGCCGCGCGGCATGCGCCTGACGGCTGCCGGCGAGCTGCTGCTGGCGCTGTCGCAGCGCTGGAAGGCCGACCTCAACCGCACGCTCTCGGACATCAAGCACCTGCAGGGCGTGAGCCACGGTCAGCTGCGGCTGGCGGCGATGGACAGCCACACCAATGGCTTCCTGCCCGAGTTCGTGCAGCTGGTGGCGCAGGAGTACCCTGGGGTGGTGCTGGAGATCGACGTGCTCAGCCCGGACGAGGCGGTGCAGCGCCTGCGCGAGGGCGAGGTCGACCTGGCCATCGTGTTCAACCTCAAGCCCTCGCGCGATCTGCACATGGTGGCCAGCGCCGATCTGCCGCTGGGCTGTGTGGTCGCGCCGGACCACCCGCTGGCGGCGCAGACCGAGGTCGGGTTCAAGGACGTGGCCGCCTGGCCGCTGGCGGCGCAGAGCCGGGCCCTGGCGATTCGTCGCTATCTGGAGAAGCGCCACAACTGGCTGCTGCAGGAGGCGCGGCCCCCGCTGGTCACCAACTCGCTGCAGCTGGTCAAGCGACTGGTGCGCAGCGGGAGCCATGTGGCGCTCACCTCCGAACTCGACGCCGGCCCCGAGATCCTCAAAGGCCAGCTGCGCTTCATCCCGTTGCAGGACCGCAGTGCCCAGCCGCAGACGGTCGGTGTGGCCATCAGCGCCACCCGCGCGCAGCCCCGCATGGCGCGGGTGGTGGCCGAGCGGCTGGGGGTCCACCTGGCCGACTACCTGGTCCGGGTCCGGGGTGCCGGGGGCGAAACAATTCGAAAAAAAGCGAGACCGCGCCGACACCCGCCGGGGTAGGGCGCCCGGCACCATGGCGGTCATGTTCAACACGTTCCTTCGAAGGAGCACCGCCATGAAACCCTGGATCAAGAGAAGCCTGATCGCCCTGGCCTCCGTTACCGTCGTGCTCGGCGGCCTGACCGCGTGCGGCACGCGCGGCGACCACGCCCGCGGCTGGAGCGACGAGCGCGTCACCGAGGTGCGCGGCAAGGCGATCGAGAAGATCAGCAGCAAGCTCGATCTCAACGCCGAACAGAAGGCCAAGCTGGGTGCGCTGGCCGACGAGATGATCGCCTCGCGCAAGGCCTTTCGCGGCGAGTCGGCCAATCCGCGCGCCGACATGGCCGCGCTGATCGCCGGTGACAAGTTCGACCGCAGCAAGGCGCAGCAGATGCTGGAGCAGAAAACCACCGTGCTGCAGGGCCAGGGGCCGAAAGTGGTGGCCGCCTTCGGCGACTTCTACGACAGCCTCAACCCCGAGCAGCAGAAGCAGGTGCGCGAGAAGCTGGAGCGCCGTGGCCATGGGTGGTGGGGCCGTGGCTGACGCCCTGCACGCGATCGCACGGCAGGTCCGCCCGCACACGGCGGCCCTGCTGGCCGACGCCGACGATCCGCACGCCGAGCTGCTGACCCTGTTCTGGGGCCCGCAGTTCGACCGGGAACACGCGCTCGCCCTGTGGGCGCGTTTCTCACGGCGCGAGCCGGTCGAGGCTGTTCCGATGCTGCCGGAACTGCTGGCGGTGGGTGAGCGCTTCGATGCGCTCGAACGCACCGAGAAGGACCGGCTGCGCCGGCTCATCGTCCGCCACCGCGCCCTGTCAGAATGATCCGATGAACCGCATCCTGCTGATCGACGACGACGAAAACCTCGGACCGCCGCTGGCCACCTACTTCCAGCGCTTCGAGATCCAGTTGGTCCATGCCACGCGGCCCAGCGCCGGACTGGCCCAGCTGCGCAGCGGCGGCTTCGACGCCGCCATCCTGGACGTGATGCTGCCCGAGATGGACGGCTTCGAGCTGTGCCGCACCATCCGCAAGGACAGCGACATCCCGATCATCATGCTGACCGCGCGCGGCGAGGTGATGGACCGCATCGTCGGCCTGGAGATCGGTGCCGACGACTACCTGCCCAAACCCTTCGAGCCCCGCGAGCTGGTGGCGCGCATCCAGACCGTGCTGCGCCGCCTCAAGCCCAACGGCAACGGCCACACGGCGGTGCTCAGCGCCGCGCCGACGCTGAAGTTCGAGGGGCTG
Organism: Hydrogenophaga pseudoflava; assembly: GCF_031020795.1. Lineage (GTDB taxonomy): Bacteria > Pseudomonadota > Gammaproteobacteria > Burkholderiales > Burkholderiaceae_C > Hydrogenophaga > Hydrogenophaga pseudoflava_A. The sequence goes on along the minus strand of NZ_JAVHJP010000001.1, from coordinate 195,927 downwards.
GAGATCGACACCGCGCGCCGCAGCGTGATGCGCCAGGGCGAGACGATCGAACTGACCGGCACCGAGTACGAGCTGCTCGCCATGCTGGCGCGCGAACCCGGCAAGGTGTTCAGCCGCGACGACATCCTCAACCAGCTGCGCGGTCACGAGGCCGAGCTCTACACGCGCGCGGTCGACATCGTGGTCAGCCGCCTGCGCAAGAAGCTGGAACCGCTGGACTGCATCAAGACCCTGCGCAACGCGGGCTACTCGCTGGCGCTGCGGCGGGAATCCGAATGAACCGCAAGAAGATCTCGGCCTGGAAGCGGGCCAAGCACCGTGTGGCGCACTCGATCAAGCTGCGCATGGTGCTGGTGTTCCTGCTGCTGGCGGCGGGCATGACCTTCGTGTTCTTCACCGGCGCCCAGCGGGCGTTCACGATGGGCTGGCGCGAAGCCGCGCGCCCGCTGCTCATGGACTACGTCGACCAGCTGACCCGCGAGTGCACCGCGGGTGGGCCGACGCCCAGCGTCGAACGCGCGCGGGCCATCATCGGGCGCCTGCCGCTGACGATCTCCATCACCGGCCCGCAGATCAACTGGTCGTCGCACCCCGACCAGCCGCCTCCCGACTGGCTGCGGGACAAACCCGACGCAGGGCTGTCACGGCGGGGCGACGATGCCGACAACGGACCTGACTGGCAGGGCATTCTGCAGCGCACCACCGCCGACGGTCATGTGCTCACCTTCGGCATCAACGGCCAGGCTTTCGAGCGCAAGCCCCGCATGATCGGCTTCGCGCTCACCGGGCTGCTGGTGCTCACGCTGCTGGCCTGGATGTACGTGCGGCACCTGCTCAAACCGCTCGACGCCATCGGCGAGGGAGCGCGCCGCTTCGGCAAGGGCGACTTCAGCCAGCCGATTCCCGAGCGCTGCATCCACGGTCCCGACGAACTGGGCGAGCTTGCGACCACCATCAACACCATGGGCCAGGACATCCACCAGATGCTCGAAGCCAAACGCGCGCTGCTGCTGGCGATCAGCCACGAGCTGCGCAGCCCGCTGACCCGGGCGCGCCTGAACGCCGAGCTGCTGCCCGAAACCGCGGACGTGAACCCGCAGCGCGACGCCCTGTTGCGCGACCTGCAGGAGATGGCCGCGCTGATCAGCGACCTGCTCGAGAGCGAGCGGCTGGCCGGCAATCACACGGCGCTGCAGCGCGCGCCCACCGACCTGCCCGCGCTGGCCCGGCAGGTGATCGGTGAGCTCCAGGCGCGGCACCCGGCCGCGGCCAAGGTGGCGGTGCAAGCTCCGGAGGGCATGCCGGCTGTGCCGGTGGATGCCTCGCGCGTGCGGCTGCTGCTGCGCAACCTGGTGGACAACGCGCTGCGCCACGGAGCCGACGCCGCCGAACCGCCTTCGGTGACGATCACGCCCGAGGCGGGCGGGGTGGTGATCGAGGTGCGCGACCACGGACCCGGGGTGCCCGATGAACAGTTGGCCCACCTCGCGCAGGCCTTCTACCGCCCGGACAGTGCGCGCACCCGTGCGGCCGGTGGTGTGGGACTGGGGCTTTATCTGTGCCGCCTGGTGGCGAAGGCCCATGGCGGCAGTTTTGCGGTGCGCAACGCGAAGCCCGGGCTGGCCGTCACGGTGACGCTGCCCGGCGCCTGAGGTTCGCGGGCCCCGGTTCAGCTCACGCCGGGTCCGGTGACGGACGCGGACGGAAGAACAGCCCGGTACCGAAGGCCAGCGCATCCGCTCCCATGGAGCACAGGCGCATCACCAGGGCCACGCCCAGCGCGGTTTCGAGGCCGATGGCCGGGCCCATGAGCTGGATCATCACCGCCTCGCGCACGCCGATGCCACCCGGTGACCCGGGCACCAGAAAGCCGGCCGTCCACGACACGGCGAACAGCAGGACCATTTCCAGCAGATTGATCTCGGGGTGCTGGAACAGCTCGGCCGCCAGCAGCTCCACCACGGCCCCGAGCACCACGAAGGAGAAGGCGATCAGACCCGCCACCGCCATGGCCGTGAGCAGACGCGGCTCGGTCAGCAGCTGGCCGCGGCCGAGCTTGCGGCTCAGGCCCGGCAGCAGGCGGTTGACCACCCGCACCGCCAGGAAGGGTGCGATCAGCATGGTGACGGCGACGGCCGCCAGGTACCCCGGGTGGTTGGTGTCCACCAGGCCTTCGTGCAGGTCGTTGACCACGAACAGCAGGGCCGCCACGGCGAAGATGCCGCTGATGCCCAGCACCCAGAAGGTTTCCATGGCCATGGTGGCGATGGTCTTGCCCGCCGGGATGCCGGCCTGGCTGCCGAGCAGCACGCGGCCCGCGAAGTGGCCCACGTTGCCCGGCAGGTATTTGCCCATCTGCGAGACCGCGATGATCTGCAGCGCCTGGCGGTAGGGCAGCTTCACGCCCTGGTCGCGCAGCAGCAGTTGCCACATCAGTGCGATCAGCGGCACGCTGCTGAGGCAGCCCAGCACCGCCAGCGCGATGACGCCGACGGCCGACCAGCCCCATTCAATGGGCGGCAGCTGGTGGAGGTTGTCCCAGAGGTGGTAGCCGAAGTAGCCGCAGGAGGCGAGCAGCAGGGCCAGCGCCAGCCCGCGCAGCAGCCAGTAGCGGGCGGGTCGGGAGGGACGGGGCGCGGCTTCCCCGTTGAGGGTGGACGCAGAGGCGTGGGTCATGTTCTGCGTTCTGCACAGAGTCGAAAGAAGCCCGGGATTTTATCGGGGTGTGTTCCCACGATCCGGTAGTGCGCTCAGGCCACGGGCGGGGTGTTCGAGGCCACCCGCTCGCGCAGCCAGCGGTGGGCGGCATCGTCCTGGTGGCGCCGGTGCCAGATGAGGTACATCGGCAGCGACGGGCAGGGCACGGGCACCTCGCAGCTGCCGAAACCCGCCATGAAGCGTTCGGCCAGCAGCGAGGGCGCGGTCGCCAGCAGCGGGCTGCCGCGCAGGAAGGCGGGCAGGGCGCCGAAGCCCGGCACCATCACCGCAAAGCGGCGGTGCAGGCCGCGGGCTTCAAGCGTGCGGTCCAGGTGCAGGGTGCGACGGGGCTCGTAGACCACGGTGATGTGGTCGGCCGCGAGGTAGTCCTGGAGCGTTGCCGGTGCCGTGCGCAGGCTGGCATCGAAATAGACGACGTAGCGGTCCTCGAACAGGCGCTTCTGCACGATGTCGCTGCCCTCGGGCGGGCGCGGGCTGATCGCCAGGTCGCACACGCCATCGCGCAGCATCTCCAGGCTCGGCACGTCGGACGGGATGATGCGCAGCGCCAGGCCCGGCGCCTGCTCGCGCAGCCGCTGCGCCAGGGCCGGCAGCAGCACCTCGCGCTGGAAGTCGTTGGCCGCGACGGTGACCGTGCCTTTCCAGCGCGCCGGGTCGAAGGCGCCGCTCTGCGCAAAGCCCTGCAGCTGCCGCAGCAGCTCGCGCGCCTGCACCGCCAGCCCCGCCGCGCGGGCCGTGGCGACGATGCCGCGCCCGCTCTTGACGAACAGCGGGTCGCCGGTGATGGCGCGCAGCTTGTCCAGCTGGTGGCTCACCGCCGACTGCGTGACGCCCAGGGACTGCGCCGCGCCGGTGATGCTGCCCGCCTCGACGACGGCCACCAGCAGCTGCAGCAGGCGGGCGTCGAGGTCTGACCAATCGAAATCACTCATGCGTCAGATGATCATTCATCTGTTTATCTTTGGCAATGCGGGCGGAATACTCCGGCTTGACCCACGTCAACCCACCCCACGCAGGAGACATCCATGAGCAAGACCATTCCCGGCACCACGCCGTTCGACGGTGGCGCGGCCCAGAAGGGCTACGCACTGAACAAGATGTGCTTCTCCTTCAACCACAAGGCCAACCGCGATGCGTTCGTGGCCGACCCCGAGGCCTACATGCAGCAGTACGGCCTGAACCAGGAACAGGCCGAGGCGATCCGTTCCAAGCAGGTGCTGGCCCTGATCGCGGCCGGCGGCAACGCCTACTACCTGGCCAAGTTCGCCGGCATCTTCGGGCTGGACATGCAGGACATCGGTGCCCAGCAGACGGGTATGACCAAAGACCAATTCAAAGCCAAGCTCGTGGCTGCGAACGAACAGTGCTGAACCAGGAGACATCAACATGGCACAACTCATCGGTGGCCTGGCCACATCGCACATCCCCGCCATCGGCGGCGCCATCCACAAGGGCAAGCAGAACGAGCCGTACTGGAAGCCCTTCTTCGACGGTTTCCCGCCCATCCACCAGTGGCTGGGCAAGGTCCAGCCCGACGTGGTCGTGGTGTTCTACAACGACCACGGACTGAACTTCTTCCTCGACAAGATGCCGACCTTCGCCGTGGGCGCGGCGGCCACCTACAGCAACGCCGACGAGGGCTGGGGCATCCCGACGCTGCCGCCGATTCCGGGCTGTCCGGATCTGTCCTGGCACCTGATACGCGAGCTGATCGCCAAGGAGTTCGACATCGTGACCTGCCAGGAAATGCTGGTGGACCACGCCTGCACGCTGCCGTTCAAGCTGTTCTGGCCCGAGCACGAGGTGGCACCGGTGCAGATCGTGCCGATCAACATCAACACGGTGCAGTTCCCGCTGCCGACCGCCAAGCGCGTCTACAAGCTGGGCAAGGCGGTGGGCGAGGCGATCCAGAGCTGGGACAGCAGCAAACGTGTGGCGGTGATGGCCACCGGTGGCCTGTCGCACCAGCTGGACGGCGAGCGCGCAGGCTTCATCAACAAGCAGTTCGACCTTCAGTTCCTGGACAGCATGGAGACCAACCCGGAGTGGGCGACGCAGTTCAGCGATCTCGAACTCGTTGAGAAGGCGGGCACGCAGGGTGTGGAGTTGCTGATGTGGCTTGCGATGCGGGCGGCGCTGACGGTGTCCGCGTCGGGTGTGCGCAAGGTGCACAGCAACTACCACATCCCGATTTCCAACACCGCTACTGGCGTGCTGGCGCTGGAGACGGTCTGACCGGTTGTTCCTGTTCTTGCGTTGAAGAGGGGCCGTTTGCGGCCCCTTTTTCGTGCCTGCTTTTGTGGGGTGGTTCGGTGCGCACGGGTGCCCTGCGCCGCTCATGTCCCCCGGCGGCCTGCGGCCGCCTCCTCCTTTACTTCGCTCTGCAGGGCACCCGCACGCACCGAACCGGCGAGGTGGTGGCGCACCACTGTTGGTGAGCCGAAACCTCGTGGTGCCTGAAGCGTCGGGTGTCCGCGCAGCGAAGTAAAGGAGGAGAACCGGCGCAGCCGGTTCGGGGGACATGAGCGGAGTCGGATACCCGGCGATTCAGGCACTGCCCAACCAAGGTGGAGAGCAGAAAGCAAAACGGGAGCCCGAAGGCCCCCGTTCTGCAAAGTGAACCGCTGAAACGGATTACAGCGAATCGATGAAGCTGCGCAGCTTGTCTGAACGGCTCGGGTGCTTGAGCTTGCGCACCGCCTTCGACTCGATCTGACGAATCCGCTCGCGCGTCACGTCGAACTGCTTGCCCACTTCTTCCAGCGTGTGGTCGGTCGACATCTCGATGCCGAAACGCATGCGCAACACCTTGGCTTCGCGCGGCGTCAGGCTGTCCAGGATCTCCTTGACCACCTCGCGCAGACCCGCCTGCATGGCCGCCTCGATCGGCGCCGTGTTGGCCTGGTCCTCGATGAAATCGCCCAGGTGCGAATCGTCGTCGTCGCCGATGGGGGTTTCCATCGAGATCGGCTCCTTCGCGATCTTCATGATCTTGCGGATCTTGTCCTCGGGCATCTCCATCTTCTCGGCCAGGATGGACGCATCGGGCTCGAAGCCGTGCTCCTGCAGGTGCTGGCGGCTGATGCGGTTCATCTTGTTGATGGTCTCGATCATGTGCACCGGGATGCGGATCGTGCGCGCCTGGTCGGCGATCGAGCGCGTGATGGCCTGGCGGATCCACCAGGTGGCGTAGGTCGAGAACTTGTAGCCTCGGCGGTATTCGAACTTGTCCACCGCCTTCATCAGGCCGATGTTGCCTTCCTGGATCAGGTCGAGGAACTGCAGGCCGCGGTTGGTGTACTTCTTCGCGATCGAGATCACCAGGCGCAGGTTGGCCTCGATCATCTCCTTCTTGGCATCGCGCGAATTGGCCTCGCCCTCGTTCATCCGCTTGTGGATGTCCTTGAGGTGGGTCAGCGGCACCACCACGCTGTTCTGGATGGTGATCAGGCCCTGCTGCAGTTCCTGGATCGGCGGGATGTTGCGTTCCATCACCGTGCTCCAGGGTTTGCCGGCCGCAGCCTGCTTCTCCACCCACTTGAGGTTCAGCAGGTTGGCCGGGAAGTCGGCGATGAACTTCTCCTGCGGCATGCCGCACTTGTCCACGATGATGCGGCGCAGCTCGCGCTCCTTCTTGCGCACTTCGTCGACCTGGCCGCGCAGCGTGCTGCACAGCTTCTCGATCGCCTTGGCGGTGAAGCGGATGGTCATCAGCGTTTCGGTGATGGCCTGCTGGGTCTTGATGTACGAGGGCGTGCCGTAGCCTTCCTTGTCGTAGATCTTGTGCAGCTTCTCGAACAGGTTGCGCATGGTGTCGAAGCGCTCCAGCGCTTCGCGCTTGAGTTCTTCGAGCTTGCGCGTCAGGGCCTTGGAGCCGCCCTTGCCATCGTCGTCGTCGGCTTCGTCGTAGTCGTCGAAGTCTTCTTCGGCCACGTAGTCGTCGGCCGCGTCGGCGTCGGCGAAACCGTCGACCACGGTGGAGATGACGACCTTGCCTTCACGGATCTCCTCGGACATGGCCAGCAGTTCGGCGATGGTGGCCGGGCTTTCGCTGATCGCGGCCATCATGTCGTTGAGGCCGCCTTCGATGCGCTTGGCGATCTCGATTTCGCCCTCGCGCGTCAGCAGCTCGACCGTGCCCATCTCGCGCATGTACATGCGCACCGGGTCGGTGGTGCGGCCGAATTCGCTGTCCACGGTGGACAGGGCGGCTTCGGCTTCCTCTTCCGCTTCCTCTTCGGTCGCGGCGGTCGGGCCGGCGTTGGACAGCAGCAGCGTCTCGGCGTCCGGTGTCTGTTCGTAGACCGCGACACCCATGTCGTTGAGCAGCGAGACCACCACTTCCAGCGTCTCGGCCTCGACCAGCTTGTCGGGCAGGTGGTCGTTGATCTCACCGTGCGTCAGGTAGCCGCGCGTCTTGCCCAGCTTGATCAGGGTCTTGAGGCGTTCGCGGCGCAGCTTGGCTTCTTCTTCGGACAGGACGGTTTCGTCCAGGCCGAATTCCTTCATCAGCGCGCGCTCTTTGGCCTTGCTGATCTTCATGCGCAGCGGCTTGACCTTCTCGGCCGGCGCCGCGGGGTCGGCCACTTCCTCGACAACCTCTTCGCCCAGATCCTCTTCGATGTCGCTCAGGTCGGCATCGTCCAGGTCGCTCTCTTCCTTGGCTGCGGCCTTGGGCTTGCGGCCGCGCTTGGCGGCCGGCTTGTCGGCGGCGGCCTTGGCGGGGCGGCCTGGCTTCTTCTTCGCCGGTTCGTCGGCGTCGACGGTGTCGAGTTCTTCGGCCTTGGTCTTGCCGGTCTTGGTGGCTTTGGTGGCGCTCTTGGCGGGGGCTTTGTCGGTCACGGGGGCAGAGGCTTTCTTTTTCGGCTCCGGAGGCGCGGCCTTGGCAGGGGACTTCTGGGCGGCTTTGGTGCTGGGGGCAGGCGTACTGGCTTTCTTCGCGGGCATGGGAACCTCAAAAAACGTCAGGAAAGATACCGGCTGAGACACACAAAAATCGCCAGAATTCCGCCGTGTGGGCGCAAATCCGGTGGTTTTTGTCGGGCGAGTCAAACACTGGGGCCCGCACTTCGCCGGGGAAGGGCGGACCTGCAAGCTGTGTGGGCGAACATTTGGTGTGCAGTCCTTGCGGGGTTCCGTCGGGCCGGGGGCGCCGAGGTGGCCGGGATGTCTGTATCCGAAACCCCTGTGCTGGGGGGTGGCCGGTGCCGGAGGTGCTGCTGTCGCGCTTGCGGTGCAAAACGCGAGATTATACCGCGTGGCCTGAATTCAGTGCTTTCAAGAGTTCGGTCACCCGCTTGAATTCCTCGTATGCCGCGCGATCGCCCTGCTGCGCCAGGGCGGCCAGCTGCTTGGCACGGGTTTCCAGCGCGTCGCGCCGCAGCAACTCCATGACCCCGGCAAGTTCCTCGCGCTCGGCATCGCTGTCGGCTGCGATGGTGGCTTGTTCCACCTCCGCGCAGACATAGGCTTCAAAAACCTGACCCCGCAGGGCTTCACGCAGCGCCGCCCACGACTGCGCGCCGTGTTCGTGCAGCTGTGCTTCCAGCCAGGCGAACACCGGGCCGTGGGGCGGTGGCAGGTGGGCGAGCATCGCGTGGTCGTCGGCCGAGAGACGGTCCCAGGCGGCGGCGTTGGCCAGCAGCAGGCCCACCGCCCGGTCGGTGCGGCTCTTGCTGGCGGTCTGGCGGCCCAGCATGCGGGGCGGCGGTGGCGGGCCCTTGCGCCAGTTGCCACGGCCGCCGCCGCCCCACCCGCCGCGGCTGCGGTTTTCGGCCGGGGCGCTCCAGGCCCCCTGCTCGCGCTGAGCGGGCGGGGCGGGGACGGCGGCCGGGTACTGCACAGGTGCACCGTTGGCCGGCGGCTGGGCCGGGTGCGGGGCCAGCGGCTGACGCTCTTCCCTTGCCCGTCGCGGGCCGCGCTCGTCGCGCTGCCACAGCTGCTGCAGGTCCGGGGTGCCGATGCCGATCTGCTGCGCGAGCTCGCCCAGCAACTGCCGCTTGAGCGCGCCCTCGGGCAGGGCGCCCCACAGCGGGCGGGCCTGGCTCGACAGGCGGGCGCGGCCCTCGGCCGTGCCCAGGTCGCAGTCGGCGCTGGCGGCGTCGACCAGGAACTTCGACAGCGGCAGCGCCTGCTTCACGAAGCTGGCGAAGGCGTCGGCGCCGTGTTCGCGGATGTAGCTGTCCGGGTCGTGCTCGGGCGGCAGGAACAGGAACTTCACGCTGCGCGTGTCGGAGGCCAGCGGCAGGGCGGCGTCCAGCGCCTTGCGCGCCGCGCGGCGGCCGGCGGCGTCGCCGTCGAAGCTGAACACCACGGCGTCGGTGAATCGGAACAGCTTGTGCACGTGGTCAGGCGTGCAGGCCGTGCCCAGCGTCGCCACCGCGTTGGCAAATCCCAGCTGGGCCAGGGCCACCACGTCCATGTAGCCCTCGGTCACCAGGGCGTAGCCGTGCTGGCGGATGGCGGTGCGGGCCTCGAACAGTCCGTACAGCTCCCGGCCCTTGCTGAACACCGGGGTTTCGGGGGAGTTCAGGTACTTGGGCTCGCCCTTGTCGAGCACACGGCCACCGAAGCCGATGCACTCGCCCTTGACATTGCGGATCGGGAACATGATCCGGTCGCGGAAACGGTCGTAGCGCTTCGTCTCGCCGTCCTGGCCTTTTTCGTCCTCGTGCTCGATGACCAGGCCCGACTCGACCAGCAGCGGCTCGCTGTAGTCCGGGAACACGCTGGCCAGGTGTCGCCAGCCCTCGGGCGCATATCCCAGGCCGAACGCCTTGGCGATCTGGCCCGACAGCCCGCGCCCCTTGAGATAGTTCACCGCGCGCGGCGAGGCCTTCAGGTCTTTCTGGTAGGCCTTGGCCGCTTTCTCCAGCACATCGGTCAGCGTGGCCTGCTTCTGGCGCTGCTGGGCGGCGCGCTCGCGTTCGTGCGGCGACACATCGTCTTCGGGCACCTGCAGTCCGACCTGCTGGGCCAGGTCCTTGACGGCCTCAACGAAGTTCATGCCGGCATGTTCCATCAGGAAACCGATGGCGTTGCCGTTGGCCCCGCAGCCGAAGCAGTGGTAGAACTGCTTCGTAGGGCTGACACTGAACGACGGCGATTTTTCGCCGTGGAACGGGCACAGCCCCATGAAGTTGGCACCGCCTTTCTTCAGCTGGACGTAGCGTCCCACCACGTCGACCACATCGACGCGGTTGAGCAGTTCCTGGATGAAAGATTGCGGTATGGCCACCGGGCTATTCTCGCCCAACGACCCTTCTGAACACGGAGAAACGCATGACGAGCATCTACGACCAGGACCTGCCCCGCAACGAAGCCAACTTCGCGCCGATCTCGCCGCTGTCTTTCATCGAGCGCACCGCCGAGGTCTATCCCGACAGGCTGGCCATCGTGCATGGCAGCCTGCGCCAGACCTGGGCCCAGACCTATGCCCGCACCCGCCAGCTGGCCAGCGCGTTGCAAAAGGCCGGCATCGGCAAGAACGACACGGTGGCGGTGATGCTGCCCAACACACCGCCGATGGTGGAGGCCCACTTCGGCGTGCCGATGGCGGGTGCGGTGCTCAACGCGCTCAACACCCGGCTGGACCCGGAAGCCATCGCCTTCATGCTCGACCACGGTGAGGCCAAGGCCGTGATCGTCGACCCCGAGTTCGCCGGCACCATGGCCAAGGCGCTCAAGCTGCGCCAGGCCACCACACCGCTGCTGGTGATCGACGTGCAGGATGCCCTGTTCACTGGCGAGAGCCAGACCATCGGCGGCACCACCTACGAGGCCTTCATCGCCGGCGGCGACCCAGGCTTCGCCTGGCAGCTGCCCGGCGACGAGTGGGACGCCATCGCGCTGAACTACACCAGCGGCACCACCGGCAACCCCAAGGGTGTGGTCTACCACCACCGCGGAGCGGCCATGAACGCGATCAGCAACATCCTCGAATGGGACATGCCCAAGCACGCGGTGTACCTCTGGACGCTGCCCATGTTCCACTGCAACGGCTGGTGCTTCCCCTGGACGGTGGCGGCACGCGCGGGCGTCAACGTGTGCCTGCGTCGTGTGGAGGCCCAGACCATCTTCGACCTGATGCGCGCGCACGGCGTCACGCACTATTGCGGCGCGCCCATCGTGCAGGGCCTGCTGGTGAATGCGCCGGCGGCGATAAAGGAAGGCATTCCCGCGGGCGTCAAGGCCATGGTTGCCGGCGCGGCGCCGCCGGCCTCGATGATCGAGGGCATGGAGCAGATGGGCTTTGACCTGACCCATGTGTATGGCCTGACCGAGGTCTACGGACCGGCCACGGTGTGCGCCAAGCACGACGCCTGGAACGCGCTCGACATCGGCGAGCGTGCCCGGCTGAACGCGCGTCAGGGCGTGCGCTACCACCTGCAGCGCGACGTGCGCGTGCTCAACCCGGAGACCATGCAGCCGGTGCCGCAGGACGGCGAGACCATGGGCGAGATCATGTTCAAGGGCAACATCGCCATGAAGGGTTACCTCAAGAACCCGAAGGCGACGCAGGAGGCCTTTGCCGGCGGCTGGTTCCACAGCGGCGACCTGGCGGTGCAGTACGCCGACGGCTACTTCAAGATCAAGGACCGCAGCAAGGACATCATCATCTCGGGCGGCGAGAACATCTCTTCCATCGAGGTGGAAGACGTGCTGTACCGCCACCCCGACGTGCTGGCCGCCGCGGTGGTGGCACGGCCCGACCCGAAGTGGGGCGAGACGCCCTGCGCGTTCGTCGAGCTGAAGTTCGGCGCGCAGACCACGCCCGAGGACATCGTGAAGCACTGCAAGCAGCACCTGGCCGGCTTCAAGGTGCCGCGCTACGTGGTGTTTGGCGAGCTGCCCAAGACCAGCACCGGCAAGATCCAGAAGTTCGAGCTGCGCAAGCGGGCCGGGTCGGCCAGCGCGATCGACGTTTAGTCCCCGGCCACCACTCCCTCGCGCCGCGGGTCGGCGCCGCCGAGCCACACCGGTCGGCCGCCCTTGGTCCCGCGCTGGATCGCCTGCAGGCCGCTGGGCATGGCGGTTTCGCTGACCGTGTGGCCTTTGGCCTGCAGCGCCTGCACCGTCGCCGCCGGAAAGCGGCTCGCTTCCAGCATCACCGGGCCGCCCAGCGTGCCGAAGTTCGGCAAATCAATGGCCGCCTGGGGCGTCAGGCCGCCGCCCAGTGTGCCCAGCAGCGTCTTGGCCGTGAAGTGGATGATGAGCGCGCCTCCCGGGCTGCCCGCGCTCATCAGCAACTGGCCCGTGGCCTTGTCGAACACCAATGTCGGTGACATCGAAGAGCGCGGCCGCTTGCCCGGCTCCACCCGGTTGGCGATGGGCTGGCCCTGGGCATCGGTCGGGGCAAAGCTGAAGTCGGTGAGCTGGTTGTTCAGCAGGAAGCCGCCGCTGCGGCCCTGTCCGGTGTTCACCATCAGGCGCGATCCGAAGCCGGCCTCGATGGTGGTGGTCATGGCCAGCGCGTTCCCGAAGCGGTCCACGATGCTGATGTGGCTGGTGCCGTACTCCGGCTGGATGGGCATGGGCGCGTGGGCCAGTGGCGCACCGCCAGGACGACCCGGGCCGACCTGCGGCGCGCGGGCCGGCGTGATCATGCGCGCGCGTTCGTCCAGGTAGGCCGGCTGCAGCAGGCTGTCCCAGCGGCCGGCCGGGGCGGCCACGAAGTCCGGATCGGCCAGGTACTGCGCCCGGTCCGCAAACGCCAGGCGCGAGGCTTCCATGTAGGCATGCAGCCAGTCGGCGCCGGGCGCTGTGTGCAGCGGCGCGGCGCCGTGCGGCGTGCGGGCCAGCAGCCCCAGTATCTGCCCGACCGCGATGGCGCCCGAGCTGGGCGGCGGAAATCCGCAGATGCGCAGCGCCCGGGCCGCCGCCCTGTGGTCCATGCACAGGGCTTCACGCTCGCGGGGCTGGTAACGCGCCAGGTCGTCCAGCGACAGCGTGCCGGGTGCCGATGGATGCTGGCGCACCTTGTCCACGATGGCCTGCGCCACCCGGCCCTCATGCAGCGCCCTCGGACCCAGCGTCGCGATCTCGCGCAGCACGGCCGCCAGCTCGGGGTTCTTCAGCAGATGGCCAACCGGGTGCGGCGTGCCGTCGGGGCGGTAGAAATGGGCGGTGGCCACCGGGTCGGCCTTGAGCGCGCTTTCGGCCGCCAGCAGCGTGTGCAGTCGCGGGCTGACGGCAAAACCCTGCTCGGCCAGCGCGATGGCCGGTTCGAACAGCTTGGCCCAGGGCAGCCGGCCATGCTGGCGGTGGGCGAGCGCGAGCATGGCGACAGCGCCCGGCGTGCCCACCGAACGGCCGGAGGCGACCGCGTCCATGAAAGGCAGCGGCTTGCCGTCGCCGGCCAGAAAGAGCTGGGAGGTGGCGCCCGCGGGTGCGGTCTCGCGCCCGTCGAAGGCCTGCACACGGCGGCCGTCGTGGTGCAGCAGAAAGGCGCCACCGCCGATGCCGCTGGACTGCGGTTCCACCAGGGTGAGCACCATCTGCACGGCAATGGCTGCGTCCACCGCGCTGCCGCCGGCCCGCAGCACCTGCAATCCGGCCTCGGCGGCAAGCGGGTTGGCGGCCGCCACCGCCTGCAGGGCGAACTCCCAGCCGGGTTTGGACTGCAGGCCAGAAGCCAATTCGGGCTGTGCCGGTGACGATGCCACGCCGGTCAACCGGTGCGTGTCCGTCGATCCGGCACAGGCCCCCATGATCGCGCCGACGGCAAGGATGAGCACGAGCCGAACCGGTGCAGGTGTGCGGTCTTTCATGGAAAGGTTCATCGTGTGGTCCTCTGTGGTGGCGGTCGCACAGGCGCTTGCCCATGGTCAAACCGCAGCGACGCTCCCTGGGGTATCTTGACCATAACGGCAAGTCGCTTCGACCACAAGGAAAACGCTGATGACACAGATGCCTCCCGCTGCCTCGCCGTCCCCCGCCCCGAGCGCCTCGACGCCAGGACCGGTGCACAACCTCCCGCAACTGATGCAGGCCATCGAGTGGCAGCACCGCTGGCCCATCCTCAGCCTGCGCGAGGCCTTGTTGCAGCTGCGCATCCTCGACCACGGGACCGTGGCAGCCCTGGAAGCCGAGGACCCCGATCTGTGCCGGTCGCGCTGCCACGAGCTGGTCACCCGGCTGCTGCTGACCGACGAGGAGCTGCACCGGGCGCTGGCCCGGGTGGCCGGAGTTGTGGAGATCGAGGCACTGGGTTTCGAGGTCGCGCGTGGCGCATTCGACATCCTTCCCCTGCGACTGGCCCACACCCATACCGTGCTGCCGCTGGGCATGGCCGCCGACCAGTTCTTCGTGGCGTCCTGGGCGCCTACCAGCGAAGCGCTGCGACGTACGCTCTGCTCTTCGACGGGACACACCGTGGCGCTGGTCTGGGCCAGTCGCGAAGCGATCGAGCGGCGGCTGGAGGTGCAGGACCGGGTCGAACGCGCGGCCCAGGCGCACAGCGCGCCGGTCATCGTCGACGAGGCGCGCCGGCGACTGTCGGCGCAGGGCGAGGTCGACGTGGTGGGGCATGCGCTGGTGGACGACCTGGTGATGCAGGCGATGGTGGAGGTCGGCTCGGCGGCCGAGTCCGAGCAGATGGCTTCGGCCAGCGAGTCGGCCGGCATGGTGCGCCTGGTCAACCAGATGATCACCGAGGCGCAGCGCGTGCATGCTTCCGACATCCACATCGAGTCCAACCCCGGGGAGGCGCTGACAGCCATCCGTTTTCGCCGCGACGGCGATCTCGAGCCCTACCTGTGGCTGCCCGCGAAGCTGCGCGCGCCGCTGGTGTCGCGCATCAAGATCATGGCGCGGCTGGACATCGCCGAGCGGCGGCGCCCGCAGGACGGCAAGATCGACTTCGCCGAATTCGGCGGGCCCGCACTGGAACTGCGGGTGGCGGTGATGCCCACCCACGACGGCCTGGAAGACGTGGTGCTGCGCCTGCTCGAATCGGCCAAACCCATCGCATTGCCGCGGCTGGGCCTGCAACCGCGCGACCTGGAGACCATCGCCTCTTTCTCGCGGCGCAGCTTCGGCATGGTGCTGGCGGTGGGGCCGACCGGCTCGGGCAAGACCACCACGCTGCATTCGATGCTGGCCGAGGTCAACACAGCCGACAAGAAGATCTGGACCGCCGAGGACCCGATCGAGATCACGCAGGCCGGGCTGCGCCAGGTCCAGATGAACGCCAGGATCGGCCTGACCTTCGCCAGCGCCATGCGCAGCTTCCTGCGCGCCGATCCGGACATCATCATGATCGGCGAGATCCGCGACGCCGAGACGGCCAAGATCGCCATCGAGGCCTCGCTGACAGGGCACCTGGTGCTCTCGACGCTGCACACCAACAACGCCTGCGAGAGCGTGGTGCGCCTGCTGGACCTGGGCATGGACCCGATGAACTTCGCCGACTCGCTGCTGGGACTGGTGGCCCAGCGCCTGGTGCGGGCGCTGTGCACGCACTGCTCACAGCCCGGGCCGCTGGATGCCGCCGCCTGGACAGCGCTGCTGGAGGAGTACCGCGAAGGCAGTGAGCTCGGACTGGCCCAGGCGCAGGAGCGCCTGCTGGCGGCCGCGGGCGCGGCAACCCCAGGCGAGGTCGTGGTGCGCCACGCGGCGGGTTGCGACCACTGCGGCGGCAAGGGCTACAAGGGCCGCCTGGGGGTCTACGAGATTCTGCAGAACAGCCGGGCCATCCGGCAACTGATCCAGGCCCGCGCCAGGCCGACCGAGATCTTCGATGTGGCGGTGCGCGAGGGCATGCGCAGCCTGCGCCACGATGCCCTGGAGAAGGTGGTGCAGGGCCGCATCGACCTCAAGCAGGCCCGCACAGCCTATCGCTGAGCCCGCCAGAAGCTCGGCATGGTCAGGGAAGAACCCTCTGGCGCAAGACATCCCGCCCAGGATGCGGTGGAACCGGCTTTGCCGGGCCACTCGCATCGCCCCCTGGAGGGGGGCGCGCGAAGCGCGGCGGGGGTGGGCCTTGTCAGCGAGGGGCGAGGCGGATCGCGCCGTCCAGGCGGATCACCTCGCCGTTGAGCATGTCGTTCTCGATGATGTGCCTGGCGAGCTTGGCGTAGTCCTGGGGCGTGCCCAGGCGGCTGGGGAAGGGCACGCTGGCGGCCAGCGCATCCTGCACCTCCTGCGGCATGCCGAACAGCATGGGGGTGCCGAAGATGCCGGGGGCAATGGTCATGTTGCGGATGCCGTTGCGGGCCAGGTCGCGCGCGATGGGCAGCGTCATGCCGACCACACCGCCCTTGGACGCGGCGTAGGCCGCCTGGCCGATCTGGCCGTCGTACGCGGCCACGCTGGCCGTGCTGATCATGACGCCGCGCTCGCCCGTGGCCTCAGGCTCGTTCTTGCACATGGCGTCGGCGGCAAGGCGGATCATGTTGAAGCTGCCCACCAGGTTGACCATGATGGTCTTGGTATACACGGCCAGCGAGTGCGCGCCGTTCTTGCCCACGGTCTTTTCGGCCGGTGCGATGCCGGCGCAGTTGACCAGGCCCATGAGCTTGCCCAGCGACACCGCCTTGGCCACCACGGCCTGACCGTCGGCCTCGTTGCTCACGTCGCACTTGACGAAGGCGCCGCCGATCTCCTTGGCGACCGCTTCGCCTTTTTCGATCTGCATGTCGGCGATCACGACGGTGCCGCCGTTGGCGGCCAGCATGCGCGCCGTGCCTTCACCGAGGCCCGATGCGCCGCCGGTGACGATGAAAACCTTGCCTGCAATCTCCATGTGCTGCTCCTCGAAGGGTGGAATTGACGTTAACGTAAACGTCAATTATCGCCCACAAAAAAGCCCGCGAAAAGCGGGCTTTCAGGCGATCACTTGTACCCGACGCGGTCCAGCATCTGCTGCACCTTCACCATGTTCTTGGCCACCACGCCCAGCGGAATCTGCTCGGCCTTGAAGTTGTCACCACCGATCGACTTGAGGGCCGCGTTCTCGATCTTCACGCCCTTGGCGGCCGCAAACTCGTTGTTGCCGTTGGCGAAGTAGTCCTGTGCATACGGGCTGGACAGGTACTCCATGAAGACGATGGCGTTGTCTTTGTTCTTGGCGTGCTTGGCCACGGCGGCTCCGGCGATGTTGACGTGCGTGCCGGTCGTGCCCTGGTTGGGGAACACCACCTTCACCTTCTCCATCACTTCCTTCTCGTCGGCCTTGCTGGACTTGACCAGGCGTGCGACGTAGTACGTGTTGGTGATGGCCACGCCGCATTCACCGGACGCCACGGCCTTGATCTGGTCGGTATCGCCACCCTTGGGTGCGCGCGCCATGTTATCGACCAGGCCCTTGAGCCAGGCTTCGCCCTTGGCGTCGCCCAGGCGCTCGACCACGGTCGAGAACAGCGAGAGGTTGTAGGGGTGCGAGCCGGAACGGGTGCACAGCAGACCCTTGAGCTTGGGGTCGGCCAGCTGTTCGTAGGTGGCGACGTCGGCGGCCTTGACGCGCAGCGGGTCGTACACGATCACTCGGGCACGGGTGGAGAAGCCGGTCCAGGTCACGCCCTCGCCGGTGGCGTCGGCACGCAGGTTGGCCGGGATTGCGGCGTCCAGCTTGGCAGACTTGATCGGAAGGAACAGGCCGTCCTTGTCGGCACTGGCCATGCGGGCGGCGTCCACGAGCATGATCACGTCGGCCGGCGAAGCGCTGCCTTCGGCCTTGAGGCGGGCCACGATGCCGGCGTCGTCGGCGTCCACCCGGTTGATCTTGATGCCCGTCGTCTTGGTGAAGTTCTCGTACATCGCCTCGTCTGTCTGGTAGTGGCGGGCGGAGTACAGGTTCAGGACCTTGTCCTGGGCCAGGGCGTTCAGGGACGTGGCGGCAGCCAGGACAATCGGGAGCACGGCGAGTTGGCGCATGGGTTGTCTTTCAGGGTGGGGAATGAATTGCGGCGGATGCTAACACAAATGCGAATGGTTCTTGATAAGAGATTCTTGATCTGGGTCAATGCCCTGGTGCTGGCGTTGCTGGCTGGTTGTTCGACCGTGGCACCGCCCACGCAGCCACCGGTGGTGACCCCGCCCGTGGTGGAGGCGCCCCAGCGGCCACCCAGGCTGGGACTGGCGCTGGGTGGCGGCGCGGCGCGCGGTTTCGCCCATGTGGGCGTGATCCAGGTGCTGGAGGCGAACGGCATCCGCCCCGATGTGGTCGCCGGCACCTCCGCCGGCAGCTTGGTGGCGGCGCTCTACGCCAGCGGCAAGGGCGCGGCCGAACTCGAGCGTGTGGCGCAGGGCATGGACGAGGCGCTGCTGACGGACTGGACCATGCCCCTCGCCAGCCGTGGCCTGCTGCGGGGCGAGGCGTTGGCGCGCTATGTGCGGCAGGCGGTGGACGGCAGGCTGATCGAGCAGATGGCGCTGCCGCTGGGCATCCTGGCGACCGATCTGTCCAACGGCAGCGGCGTGCTGTTCCGCCGGGGCGACACCGCGCAGGCGGTGCGCGCGTCCAGCGCGGTGCCAGGGGTGTTCAACCCGGTATCGATCTCCGGTCGGGAGTACGTTGACGGTGGCCTGGTGGCGCCGGTGCCGGTGCGGCAGGCGCGAGAGATGGGGGCCGAGGTGGTGCTGGCGATCGACATTTCGGCCGATCCGCAGGACATCCCCGCCGGGGGCCTGTTCAGCCTGCTGCCCAAGACCACGGCGATCATGGGGCAGAGCATCAACCGGCTGGAGCTGTTGCGTGCCGACGTGGTCGTGCGGCCTGCTCTGGCGGGGGTGGGCAGCGCCGATTTCGCCTCGCGCCAGCGATCCATCGAAGCGGGCCGGGCCGCGATGCTGGTGGCTTTGCCCAGGCTCAAACAACTGCTGGCCAGGGGGCGGCCGGTGGAACCCCACTGATCACCTGGCCGGCCGGGCTCAGGCCCATAAAAAAAGCCCTCACTTTGCAGCGAGGGCTTGAAGGGGTCCGATGAAATCGGGATTTCGAAAAGGACCCGAGGAGACAACCAGAAAAACGGTCTGAGGGTTCAGCGCCGCCTTCACAGGTCTGGCGCTAGTCTGCTTGAGTTCAATGGTATCGGCCTTGATCGAAGTCAAAGGCCGGAACATTCGCAGAAACCCGGTGTTGTTCAACGCTTCTTGGCGGCGGCCTTGGTGGCGGTCACGGCCTGGGCGGTGACGGTGTTGAAGTTGGCTTCGGCCATTTCGGTGGCCTGCTTGACGGCCTTCTGCACCGACTCCATGGCGTTGTTGGCGGCGGACACGGCGCTCTTCATCACGGCCACGGCGGTTTCCGAACCGGCGGGAGCGTTCTTGGCGGCGTTGTCGACGACGGCCATGAACTTCTTCTGGGCGTCGACGGCCTGGGCTTCAGCGGCCTTGCCGAACTCGGCACCGGTGCCCGAAGCGATGTCGTACAGGTGACGGCTGTAGGCCACGGTCTTCTCTGCCAGGGGCTGCATCAGGCTGGCTTGCAGGGTCAGCAGTTCCTGGGCGTCCTTGACGGACAGCAGGGCCTGGGCGCTGTTGGCGGACTCGCTCAGGGCGGCCTTGGTGGCTTGCACGTTCAGCTCGACCAGCTTTTCAACGCCTTCGAAGGCTTTCTGGGTCAGGCCGAAGAGGGTTTCGATGTTGGCTTTCTGGGCGGCAACGATCTGTTCAGCGGTCAACATTTTTTAGCTCCTGTAGAGGGTTTTAAAGGGTAGTTGAAGGCTGCTTCGAGAACACCGCGCTGTCTGGACGCTGTTGTTTTCGTTCGCTTTGCTGCGCTGCAACATGACTTGAATTATAGAGACTGGCCGGGCGGGCGCAAGGGTTTTTTGTTGCGCTGCAGCAATCTAGATGCGGTTTTCTAAAACCGGTCTGCCACGGCTGGATTTCTTGCTCCGGCCACAATGCGCCGTGCACGTCTTCTACGCCGACCATTTCATCCTGCCGCTGCCCGTGGGGCACCGGTTTCCCATGGCCAAGTACGGGCGCCTGCGCGAGCGGCTGGCGGCCGAGTGCCCGCAGATCCGGCTGGGCCAGGCCCTGCCGGCCAGCGACGGCGAACTGGCGCTGGTGCACACGCCGGCCTACATCCAGGCGGTCCAGACCGGCACGCTGAGCGCCGCCGCCCAGCGCGAGATCGGCTTTCCCTGGAGCCCCGCCATGGCCGAGCGAGCGCGGCGCTCGGTCGGTGCCACCATCCAGGCCTGCCGCGCCGCGATGTCGGGCGAAGGCCTGGCCGCCAACATCGCAGGTGGCACGCACCATTCCTACGCCGACAAGGGCAGTGGCTTCTGCGTGTTCAACGACGCCGCCGTGGCCGCACGCCTGATGCAGGCCGAACACGCGCGGCAGCACCGGGCGCGCGGGCCATTGAAAGTGTCCATCATCGATCTCGATGTGCACCAGGGCAACGGCACGGCGCGCATCTTTGCCAGCGACGACTCGGTGTTCACGCTCTCGCTGCACGGCGAAAAGAACTTCCCGTTCCGCAAGGAGCCGAGCGACCTGGACGTGGAGCTGCCCGACGGCACCGGCGATGCCGCCTACCTGGAGGCGCTGGAGCGTGCGCTGGACGAACTGGCACACCGCTTCGACCCGGGTCTTGTCATTTACCTGGCCGGAGCCGACCCGCACGAAGGAGACCGCCTCGGACGGTTGAAGCTCACGTTCGACGGGCTGGAGGCGCGCGACCGGCGGGTGATGGACTGGGCCTGGCAGCGCCGCCTGCCGCTGGCCTTTGCCATGGCCGGCGGCTACGGCACCGACATGGAGGCCACGGTGCAGGTGCAGATGAACACTTACCGGGTGGCACTCGGGTACCACGACCGCTGGGCGGCGGCCGCCCGGGATGGGGAACGCGCGGCGGCGACAGCCGCCTGAAGGCCGCGCAGGCAGAATCCGCCGCCATGAACGCTGCCGCCACCCCCGCTCCACGTCCCCAGGCCCTGCCGCGCGATCACTACCGCGTGTTCCGCGCCATCGGCACGCGCTGGATGGACAACGACGTCTACGGCCATGTCAACAACGTCGTCTACTACAGCTGGTTCGACACCGCGGTCAACGCCTGGCTGATCGAGCAGGGCGCGCTGGACATCCATGCCGGTGGCGTGATCGGGCTGGTGATCGAGACCCAGTGCAACTACTTCGCGCCGCTGGCTTTTCCGCAGACCATCGAAGCCGGTCTGCGGGTGGCGCACCTGGGCAGTTCCAGCGTGCGCTACGAGGTCGGTCTGTTCGCCCAAGGCGAGCCGAAGGCAGCGGCCTGTGGCCACTTCATCCATGTGTACGTGGACCGCGAAACCCGCCGGCCCGTCCCCTTGCCCGAGAAACTCAAGGCCACCCTGCAAACCCTCATCTGACCGCCGGCCAACGCAGGGCGGCACCGCTTGCCATAATTGACGTTGACGTAAACGTCACATACAGGAGACATCATGAGCCACAACCCGCCTGCCGCCTCTCCGGTGATCGATGCCGCCAGCGTCGATGCCGCCATCACCAGCCGCATGTCGGCGCGCGCCTTCCTGCCCCAGCCTGTGCCGCGCGCCACGCTGGAGCACCTGCTGGAGGTGGCCTCTCGCGCGCCGTCGGGCACCAACACCCAGCCTTGGAAGGTTTATGTGCTGCAAGGCGCCAGCCGAGACGGTCTGGTGGAGAAATGCTGCGCCGCGCACGACGCCCTGCGCGCCGACCCGTCGCTGGCCGAGCAGTATCGAGAGGAATACGACTACTACCCGACGCAGTGGGTCAGCCCCTACATCGACCGCCGGCGCGAGAACGGCTGGAGCCTGTATGGCCTGCTGGGCATCACCAAGGGCGACAAGGACAAAATGCACGCCCAGCACCAGCGCAACTTCAGGTTCTTCGACGCACCGGTGGGCCTGATGTTCACGCTGGACAGGGTCATGGGCCGCGGTTCGCTGGTGGACTACGGCATGTTCCTGCAGAACCTCATGGTCGCCGCGCGCGGCCACGGCCTGCACACCTGCCCGCAGGCGGCCTGGAACGGCTTCGCGAAGATCATCCTGCCGCACATCGGCGCGGGCGACAACGAGATGCTGGTCTGCGGCATGGCACTGGGCTACGCCGACCCGGCCGACAAGGTGAACGGGTTCGTCACACCCCGCGAGCCGGTGGCAAGCTTCACGCACTGGCTGGAGTGAAGGGTCAATAGGGGTCCGGCACATACCCCCGGTTCGCGCCCGGGAAGGCGCTGGGCCGGTCGCGCCAGCGGCGGCGCTCCGGAGGGATCACGCCGAGCGCGATGAGGTTCTCACGGCTGTCGTATCGGATGCGGATGACCTCGTCCGGCCGGCTGCTGCGGCGCTCGAAGTCGGTCTCGCCGACGCGGTCGCGTTCACGGTCCCCATGGCCGGTGCCCAGCTGAGGTCCCGCCTGGGCGCTGCCATGCGAACGTTCCTGCAGCTGCGGGCTGGACTTGCTGCCCGAGCGGGGCTCGCTGCGGTCGAACGGCGGGAAGGGCGGCAGCGGCGGGCGCGGCAGATGGAAGGCCTCGCGCTCGCGGAACACCGCGACGCCGATCACGCCCACGTCGTCCGGCCGCCCGGTGCGCGCGGCGTAGGAGCGAGAGTGGCGCGTGAACTCGAAGGCCGCGATCTCGCGCTTGCTCTTGCGCCAGCCCGCCACGTCGTAGCGCTGCATGGGTTCCAGCACGTAGCCGGCCTGGTCGAAGTCGGCGGTCTCGCCGGTGATCACGTTCACCCCGTCCACCGACACCACGTTGAGCAGACGCTCGCGGCTGTCGTTGAGCAGTTCGATGGCATAGCGGGCGCCGGGTTCGCCCGCCACCCAGAGCTCGCCGCGGAAACGGTAGACCGGCAGCACCGCGTCGCGGTCGCGGTCGACCACCCGCACGTCGGTCAGGCGTCCCTCGGCCATGGCCGGCAACGCGGTGAGCAGGACCGAGCCGGCAAGGGCGCCCAGCGCCAGGCGGCGGGAAAGCAGGGGGATGGAGGTGGTCATCGTGGGTCTCCTGGGACCGGTGGTTGCGAGGACTGCAGTACACCGCCGCCGCGTCAACGTTTGCCCCATGCCGTGCAAAGCCTGTGTAAACAGGTGTTTGAAGTGGTGCCAGCGCCGGGGCGGTGCGGGGCTGGAATAATCGGCCTTCCGTTTTTTTCAACCCGAGGACACACCATGATCACCACCCCCAGCGGCCTGCAGTACGAAGACACCACCGTCGGCAACGGCGAGGTCGCCCAGGCCGGCCGCCGTGTGCAGGTGCACTACACCGGCTGGCTCTACAACGACGGCGTGCAGGGCGCCAAGTTCGACTCCAGCAAGGACCGCGGCCAGCCCTTCGAATTTCCGCTCGGCGCCGGCCATGTGATCAAGGGCTGGGACGAAGGCGTGCAGGGCATGGCCGTCGGCGGCACGCGCCGCCTGGTGATCCCGGCCGCGCTGGGTTATGGCGCGCGCGGTGCTGGCGGCGTGATTCCGCCCAACGCCACCCTGCTGTTCGAAGTCGATCTGCTGGCGGTCTGAGCACGCGCATGAACCAGCGCCCCACCATCCTGATCGCGCGCGCGGTGTTCCCCGAGGTGGTGGAGCGCCTGCGCGGGCATTTCGAGGTCGAGACCACACCGCATGGCGTGGTCTGGTCCCCGGCCGAGTTCATCGAGCGCCTGCAGGGCAAGGACGGGGTGCTGACCTCCGGCAGCGAGCGCATCGACGCGGCGCTGCTGGCGGCCTGCCCGCAGCTGAAGATCGTGGCCAACCTCGCGGTGGGCTACAACAACTTCGATCTGGACGCGATGACGGCGGCCGGCGTGCAGGCCACCAACGCGCCCGACGTGCTCACCGAGACCACGGCCGACTTCGGTTTCGCGCTGCTGATGGCGACCGCGCGGCGTATTGCGGAGAGCGAACACTACCTGCGCGCCGGTCATTGGAAACAGTGGTCGCTCGACCTGTTCGCTGGCGCCGACATCCACGGCAGCACACTGGGCATCCTGGGCATGGGCCGCATCGGCCAGGCCATCGCCCGCCGCGGCGCCCACGGCTTCGGCATGCGGGTGATTTACCACAACCGCTCACGGCTCGATACCGACAAGGAAGCGGCCTGCGGCGCGCACTACGTTTCGCGCGAGGACCTGTTCTCGCAGGCCGATCACGTGGTGCTGGTGCTGCCCTACACCCCGGCTGCGCACCACACGGTGGGTGCGGCCGAAATCGCCCTGATGAAGCCGACCGCGACGCTGGTCAACATCGCCCGCGGCGGCATCGTGGATGAAAACGCGCTGGTCGCGGCGCTGCGCGAGAAGCGCATTGCTGCGGCGGGGCTGGACGTGTTCGAAGGCGAGCCACAGGTCAACCCCGCGCTGTTGACCGTGCCCAACGTGGTGCTCACGCCGCACATCGCCAGCGCCACGTTGCCCACGCGCATGGCCATGGCCATGCTGGCGGCCGACAACCTGATCGCCTACCTCACCAAAGGCCAGGCGAAGACACCGCTCAACTGCGTCGCACCGCGCTGAGGCCTGCGGACCCGTTCACGGCCTTGGCGCTGCGGTGCGTTCCCGGCGCGCCAGATACAGCGGCAGGGCGACGGCCAGCCCGATGCCGAAACACAGCGCCACCCAGGCCAGTGGCCGCCAGCGACCGGCCGTGGCCGTTTCGCGCCAGACCCAGACCCCGAACACCAGCGCCGACAGGTACACGTCGAGCGTGATCGCGCGGGTCAGCGGGTTGGCCATGGCATCGGCCCAGAAGCGGTCGGGTGCCACGCTGCCCCCCGAGAGGAAGTATTGCAGGTTGAAGAACCAGGTGAGCACCAGCCCGGCCAGTGCCAGGACCAGATAGACGCGGGAGGAGGCGGTCGAAGAGGCGGGTTTCAAGAGGGGGCTCCTTGAATCGATGGGGTTCATTGAACCCGTGGAGCGGCGTGTCTTACAGTGTCCGGAATGACATCTTTGAAGCGTTTTGAGACATGGCCGATTTCAATCTGATCGTGTTGCCCGGGAGCCTGACCAGCGGTGTGGCAGTGACGCTGGACATGCTGTCGGCGGCGCAGGTGATGGCGCCGCGCTGCGGCGTGCCTGCACCGACCTGGCGGGTGCTGTCGCCGGCGGGCGGCCCAGTGCGGCTGTCGATGGGGCTGACCGTGGACACCCGCCCTCTGCCGCGGCGGGCGGGCGCCGACTCTTCGGTGTGGGTGCTGCCGGGCCTTCGCCTGGCGGACACCGCTCAACTGGCACAGCACCTGGACGACCCGCTGGTGCAGGCAGCGGCCGCTGCGGTGCGCCGCCACGTGGTCGCGGGCGGGCGTGTGGCGGCGTCGTGTTTCTCGGTGTTCGTGCTTGGGCTGGCTGGGGTGCTGGACGGGCGCCGCGCCACGACCACCTGGTGGCTGGCCCATCTGCTGCAACAGCGTTTTCCTGGCTGCCGGGTGGAGGCCGACCGCATGGTGTGCGTGGACGGCCCGGTCGCCACCGCCGGGGCGGCGTTGGCGCAGACCGACCTGATGCTGCACCTGCTGCGCGAACACGGTGGCCATGCCCTGGCCGACTGGGTCGGCCGGGTGTTGCTGATCGACGCGCGTGCAGCACAGTCGCCCTACGTGGTGCCCCAGGCCTTGGTGGCCGGCGACGACTTCGTCAGCGGCCTCGTGCAGCGGATCGAGGCGCGCTGGCCCGAACCCGTGACCGTGGCCATGCTGGCAGAGCAGGCGGCGATGTCGACCCGCACGCTGGCCCGCCATGTGCAGCGCGCCACTGGCAGGTCGCCCATGGCGCTGATCCAGAGCGTGCGGCTTCGGCGCGCCCGGGCGCTGCTGGAGAACACGCGGCTGCCGGTGGAGCAGGTGGCGGCCGCCGTGGGCTACCAGGACGCCACCGCCTTGCGCCGGATGTTGCTGCGGCTGATGGAGGCCACGCCGCGCCAGGTCCGGCGGCAGCGCTCGTGGGCCAGGCCGGTGCGGCCGGCGGGCTGAGCGCGTCGGGAGGAACGGTGTGTCCGCCGCCTGGCCGGCTCAGCGCAGCAGCGGCAGCAGCCCGGGGGAGCCGTTGCGTCCGGCGTGGTCCGCGGCGCTGAGCCCGTCGCGGTCGCGCAGGGTGCGGTCCGCGCCTGCGGCCAGCAGCCGTTTCACCACCGCCTCGTTGCCGGTCCGCGCGGCCGCGATCAGTGGCGTGCGGCCGGCGGGGTCGCGCTCGTTCGGGTCGGCACCTTCGGCCAGCCGCTGATCCACCGCTTTTGCGTCACCGGATGCGATGGCGGCGAACATGGGAGAAAGGGGCTCGGGACGGATGGTCGTGACCTCCCGCCGCTCCCGCATCACCCCTCCTTCGGCGGACGCCGCGCTGTCGGCGGTGGCGGGCGCGGCGGCACGTGAGGCGGGCGCTGCACGGGGCATGGGGGCGGGCGCCTGGGGTGTCAAGGACTTGGCCGCTGGGGCGGGCGCCTCCGGTCCTTCCGGCGCTTCGGCCTTGGCCATGCGGTCCGGGGCTTGGGGATCGGAGGCGGGGGCAGGGGCAGGTGCTTCGCTTCGTTGCGGCGAGGCTTTCCGTGGAGCCGGTTCTGCCGCTGGAGCGGGCTCTGGCGGGGGGCTGCTGGCGGCTGTTTCGGCGGCGGGCCGCGAGATGCCGGAGCCCAGCGCCAGCTCCTTCTCCTCCAAGTTGCCGTGGTCGAATTGCAGCACCAGCAGACCGACCAGGCCGATCACCGCAAGGCCGCCCAGGGCTCGCCAGGTCCAGACACTGTCATTGGCCGCGGGCCGCACTTCGGGGCGGATCGCGTCGGTGCGCGAGGCGGCGGCCGCACGCGCGTGGGCCAGCACGTTTTCGCGCAGCGCGGCGCCGGGCCGCGCGGTGTCGAGCTCGTTGGCTTCGCGGTAGCGCTGCAACAGGGCGTCGTCGGGCGTCGGTGGCAGGTGGTCGCGGCGGTTCATGCGTGGGCCTCCAGGGTCTCGCGCAGGCGGGCGCGGGCATACCGCAGGCGGCTCTTGGCGGTTTCCATGTTGACGCCCGTGGTCTGCGCGATCTCGGCCAGGCTCATGCCGGCTTCGGCCTGCAGCAGGAAAGCTTCGCGCTGCACCTCGGGCAGGGCCGCGAGCGCGTCGAGCAGCGCTTGCGCCAGCTCGCGCGAATCAAGCCGCCGCTCGGGACCGAAGCCGGATTCAGCAGCCAGCATCTCGGCCAGCGCGGTGCCGTCCTCGCTCTCGGCGTCCAGGCTGGTGTGGTTCTTCTGCGTGCGCCAGTGGTCGACCACGCGGTGGTGCGCCAGGGTGAACAGCCAGGTGCGGAACTTCGCCCGCGGCTCGTATTGCGAGGCATGGCGCACCACGCTGAACCAGACGTCCTGCACCAGGTCGTCGGCCAGCGCCGCGTTCTGCACGCTGCGCTGCACGAAGCGCCACACCGGCAGGGCGTGGCGGTCGTACAGGGTTTCAAAGGCGCGCATGTCCCCGCGGGCGTAGGCCTGCATGAGCTGTTCGTTGGTAGGCGTGTCGGCCGCGGTCATGCGGGCGATTATGGGTGGAGGCGTGCGCGCTTCAGTCCGGGTCGGGCACGTAGCGCGGCGAGCGCGAACCGGGGAAGGGCTGCGGGCGGTGGGGCACCACGTCCGGCGGCAGGACGCCCATCGCCACCAGGTTCTCGCGGCTGTCGTAGCGGATGCGGATCAGCTCGTCGGGCCGGTCGCCGCGGCGCTCGAACGTGGTGTGGCCGATGCGGTCGTGTTCACGTTCACCGTGGCCGGTGCCCAGCTTCGGCGCAGCGGCGGCCTGGGGCGCGCTGCGCTCGGCCGCACCGGACTCGAGCCGGTCGCGCCAGGACCCGTCCCCCGGTTCGGAGAGCGGAGCCACCGCGGGCGCCTCGACCCTCTCGCGAAACAGCGCCACACCGATCACGCCCACATGGGCCGGGCGGCCGGTGCGTGCCGCGTAGGACGCCGGCAAAGCGGTGAAGTGGAAGGCCGCGACCTCGTGGTCCGTCTTGCGCCAGCCGGTGATGTCGTAGCGCTGCCAGGGGCCGAGCACATAGCCGGTCTGGTGCCAGGCCGCGGTCTGGCCCGAGACCACATTGATGCCGTCGACGGAGACCACGCCCATCAGGCGGCCAGGCTGCGCGTTGCGCACCGAGACGGCGTAGCGGGCGCCGGGCCGGCCGGCGACCCAGTGTTCTCCCCGGTGCCGGTAGACCGGCAGGGCTTCGCCGCTGTCGCGGTCGATCACCTGGACGTCGGCGAGCCCGCCAATGGCCTGGGCGGGCGGTGCGGACAGCAGGGCCAGTGCTGCGAAGGTGGGCAGGGTCAGGTGGCGCAGGGTGGTGTTCATGAGGACTCCAGAAAAATGCATGGAGTCCACTGAAACGAACGGAACGGCGAAACGGGGTGAAACCTTGGCGAACGAATTCAGTCCCGGGCCGCTCCTTTTTCAGCACACGTTGCAGCCGGCCAGCGCCTGTGCGACGCGCTCGCGCGTCCGGTCGGTCAGGTGATCCAGGAAGACCTGGGTGCGCTGCGGCAGGAACTTGCGGCTGGGCAGGGCTGCGTAGAGCGTGAAACGGCCGGTGATCCACGGCGCCAGCACGCGCACCAGCGCGCCGCTGGCCAGGTGCGGCGCGGCCAGCTCGACCGTGGTTCCGGTGATACCGGCACCATCGAGCGCGGCCCGCATCAGCGTGTCGGTGTGGTTGGCCCAGAGCACCGGGCGCACATCCAGCAGCACCTCGTCCTCCTGGTCGCTGCGGAACAGGCGCAACAGCCGGCTGCGGGTGCCCATGTCGGGCTTGATGCGCAGGCAGTCGTGCTGCAGCAGGTCCTGCGGCGTGGCGGGGGAGCCCCGGCGCGCGAGGTACGCCGGAGACGCAACCAGGAAGGCCTCGGTCGTGTTCACTTTGCGGGCGATGATGTTGGCGTCGTAGCCCTCGTCGGTGCCCATGAGCGTGATGTCGAAGGCTTCAATGGGGGGCTCGCGGTGGCTGGCCACTTCGATGTCCAGCTGGATCTGCGGGTAGCGCTGGTGGAAGCTGGCGACCATGGGCGCCAGCACGTGCGTGGCCAGCACCGGCGGTGCCAGCACCCGCAGCGTGCCCGAGAGCTGCTGGGTTTGCGAACTGACCAGCGAGTGGGCATCGTCCAGGTCCTGCAGGATGTGGCGCACCCGCTCCAGGTACGCCTCGCCGGCGTCGGTGAGCGACTGCCGGCGTGTGGTGCGCTGCAGCAGCCGGGTGCCCAGGTGCTCCTCCAGGTCGGCCACCAGCCGCGTCACGACGGCGGGCGACATGTCCAAAGCCCGCGCAGCGGCGGCGAAGCCGCCTTCGTCCGCCACACGGAGAAACACACGCATTGAGGTCAGTCGGTCCATGGGTCGATGGTGAGGATTTAAAACGGGGTGATTGTTGCTGAATTGGAAATAGATTGACGACGATTCGGCGGTTTTTCTTCTGTGGATGAAATTTTAAAGTTCACCCATCGCGAACGAATCTCTTCCGAAACACAACGCAAAGAAGCGAAACCGCCGCGAAAAGACACCCGACCTTCCGGCCGGCACCATCACTTCACCGTTTCACCACTTCTTGAAAGGAAGCACCATGAAAGCCTCTTACCTCTCCAGCATCGCCCTCGCCGTGGCCGCCCTGTCGGCCGGTCAGGCCTTCGCCGCCGACGCGGATGCCCCGCTGACCCGCGAGCAGGTCCGCGCCGAACTGATCCAGGCCCAGCAAGCCGGTGATGTGATCGGCGACGTCGAATCCGGCCGCACCCTGCGCGAGATGTATCCCAACCGCTACCCGGCCGCCGCCACCGCCCAGGTCAAGACCCGCGCCGACGTCAAGGCCGAGCTGGCTGCCGCCCAGCGTGAGGGCAACGTGATCGCCGACAACGAGTCCGGCCGCACCGCCCGCGAAATCAACCCCAGCGCCTACGCCGCCGCACCCAAGGGCCAGGCCTTGACCCGCGAGGAAGTGCGCGCTGAGCTGCGTGCCGCCCAGGAAAGCGGCAACGTGATCGCCGACAACGAGTCCGGCCGCACCCTGCGCGAGGTCTACCCGAACCGCTACCCCAAGGAAGTCGTCGCCCAGGGCAAGACGCGTGAGCAGGTCAAGGCCGAACTGGCCGAAGCCCAGCGCACCGGCGACATCATTGCCGATGGCGAAAGCGGCAAGAAGCTCAACGAGCTGTACCCCAGCCGTTACCCGAAGAACTGACCCCCCCTGCGCCGCTTCGCGGCTTCCCCCCGGGGGGACCACACCAGCGGCCCGGCAAAGCCGGTTCCGCGGTGTGTGCTGGAATGTCGGGCGAACGTGTCTGGTACAACCCTGCGACGCAGGAGATGACCATGACAAGTTTCACCAAGGTGGTGCTCTACACCGGCACCGACGGACGGGCCGCGTTCCGCGAGGAATCGGTCGAACTCAGCGAAGGCACGCCAGCGGCGTGCCTTTCGCCGTTGATGCCTTCGGGTGGCTACCAGTTGCGCCATAGCCCGGTCGGCTTTCGCAGCCAGTTCCACTGCACCGGCGCTCCGCAGTGGCTGTTCGTGCTGCAGGGGCAGATGGAAATAGGGCTGCAGGACGGCAGCTCGCGCATCTTCGGCCCGGGCGATCACTTCTATTCCGCCGACACCCTGCCCGAGGGCGCGACCTTCGATCCGGCGGTGCATGGCCACTGGAGCCGCCAGGTCGGCGACCAGCCGCTGGTGACGCTGTTCGTGCGAGGCTGACCCCGCCCCCAGAAGGGTTCCGGCCTTGCGCCTGCCCGCGTCTGAACAGACACTGCGGACGGAGCCCGCCATGGTGACTGTCGAATTCGCCCCCGCCTTGCGCCGCCACGTGGACTGCGGACCCCAGCAGGTGCCGCCGGGCACGCTGCGTGCGGCGCTGGAACAGGCCCTGCGGGCTGCGCCGGCGTTGGCGGGATATGTGTTCGACGATCAGCGCGCCGTTCGCAAGCACGTGGCGGTGTTCGTCAACCGCGAGCTGGTGGCCGACCGCGTCCGGCTGGACCGGGCCCTGGTGGCGGGCGACCGGGTGCTGGTGGTGCAGGCGCTGAGTGGCGGCTGAACCGCCGCCCCCACAAACCAAGGAGACCGCGATGCCGACGATGCTGGTGGCGAGCCGCAAAGGCCTGTTCGTGTGGGAGGGCGAGGGCACCGAATGGCGCATCACGGCGCTGCACTTTGCCGGCGAGCCGGTCACCAGCGTGTTGGTCGATCCGCGCGACGGCCACTGGTACGCCGCGCTGCGCCTGGGCCATTTCGGCGTCAAGCTGCACCGCAGCGCCGACCGGGGCGTGCACTGGACCGAGGTGGCTGCGCCGGCGTTTCCGCCCAAACCTGCCGAAGGGCCGATGGCCGACGACACCATGCCCTGGACGGTCGATCTGGTCTGGTCGATGGCGGCCGGCGGCGCCGACGAACCAGGGGTGTTGTGGGCCGGCTGTCTGCCGGCAGGCCTGTTCCGCTCGGACGACCACGGCGCCAGCTGGGCGCTGAACCGGCCGCTGTGGGAGCAACCCGGTCGTCGCGAATGGTTTGGCGGCGGCTACGACCACGCCGGCATCCACTCCATCCTGGTCGATCCGCGCGAGCCGCGCCACATCACACTGGGCATCTCCTGCGGTGGCGTCTGGCAGACGCGCGACGCCGGCGACAGCTGGACCTTGACCGCACAGGGCATGAGAGCCGACTACCTGCCGGCCGAGAGCGCCGACGACGGCAACACCCAGGACCCGCACGCCATGGTGCAGTGCCGGGTGCAGCCCGACACCCTGTGGGTGCAGCACCACTGCGGCATCTACCGCTCTGCCGACGGTGGCGCGCTGTGGCAGCCCATCGCCGCGCCCGCGCCGTCGGGCTTCGGCTTTGCCGTGGCCTGTGATCCCAACAACCCGCAACGGGCCTGGTTCGTGCCGGCGAAGGCCGACGTGTGCCGCATCCCGGTGGACGGGCGGCTGGTGGTGCTGCGCACCGACGACGGCGGCCAGAGCTTCCAGGTCTTCGGCGAGGGCCTGCCGCAGCGCCACGCCTACCACCTGGTCTACCGGCATGCGCTGGACGTGGACGGCACGGGCCGGGTGCTGGCCATGGGATCGACCACGGGCGGGCTCTGGGTCAGCGCCGATGCGGGCGAGCGCTGGCAGGAGCTTTCCCGCGACCTGCCCCCTCTGGCGATGGTCAGGTTCGTCTAGACGAGCACATCCGGCAGCTTCAGTCGCAGCAGCGCGCGCACGAAGCCGTGGTCGCTGCGGCTGCGGTCGCGGCCTTCGTGCAGGTGGTCGTTGAAGAACTCCACGCGGCGCACGTCGCCGATGGCGGCGCGGCTGGTGGCCACGAACTCCTCGCTCACCAGCACCTGGTCCAGCACCTCGGGGTAGCCTTGGTGGATGTGCGAATAGGCCACGTCGCGCCGCAGGGCGGCATCGCCTTGCACATCCCAGGCGCTGAACAGGGCGTTGTCGCGCGCGCCCTTGTCGTAGGCCACCTGTGAGGTCGCTGCGATCAGTTGCGTGGTCACGCTGTGCGGGCCGTCGTTGAAATCGCCCATCACGACCAGAGGCAGTCGCGTGCGGTGCAGCAGCTCGACCACCTTCAGCCGCAGCGCCAGCGCCTCGCCCGCGCGCATGAGCAGCGAACGCAGCGAACCCAGTGCCTGTACAACCGGGTCTTCGGTGTCCTCCAGGGTCTGGCCGCTGGCGTCCTGCAGGTATTTGGGGCGCTTGGACTTGAGGTGCGCCGTGAGCACGGCGATCTCCTGCCCATGTTTCATGCGCAGCGTGGCCAGCAGGGGCGGACGCTCGAAGCGGGTGTGGGGCCCCAGCCCGGGCACCTGCACCACGGCGGCGGCGGGGAAATCGGCGATGGACTGCAGCGACTCCACCTTCAGCCGTGTCACCAGGCCCACGCGCGGCGTGCCCTGCGCCCCGTGCTGTCCGGGACCGTTTTCAGCGCCGGGCACGACCACCGTGCCGTACTGCAGGCCGCTGCGGGCGATGGCGGCGCGCAGCGCCACCTCGTCCCAGACTTCCTGCACCGCCAGCACATCGGCGTTGAGCACGCGAAAGCGCTCCCCGAGCCACCCAACCTTGCGCTCGAACTCGTTCTGGCTGTAGGGCTCCTGCCCGTCGTAGAAATGGCGACCCGGCTGCGCCAGATTCAGCACGTTCGCACTGGCGACGGTCAGGGTGGCCCAGCGGGAGGGTGGTGGCAATGTGGTGACCATGGCCGCGAATGTAACCAGTGGCCCGGCGCTGCCGGCGGGCTCAGGCTGTGCGCGGCGCGGGCCGGGCCTCGGCCAGCGGCAGGCGCACGCGCACCGTGAGTCCGCCACCGGGCGCATCGTCGAGGGCCACCGTGCCGCCGTGCAGGGCCGCGATCTCGCCGACGATGGACAACCCAAGTCCGCTGCCTTTGCCGTCGCCCGGCGAGAGCCGGACGAAACGTTCCAGCACCCGCGCACGGTCCTCGGGTGCGATGCCGCTGCCGTTGTCGCTGACTTCGAGCACCGCGTGCGCGCCCTCGGTGTGCAGGCCCACGTCGATGCGCACCGGCCCCGGGTTGTGCGTCAGCGCGTTGCCGATCAGGTTGTCCACCAGCGTGCGCAACGCGTGCGGGTCGCCGATCAGGACGACCGGGTCCGCATGCACCAGGCCCAGGTCGCTGCCCTGCTGTTCGGCCCGCGCCGAGAAGCCCGCCACCGCCTCGCGCAGCAGGTCGTCCAGCCGCAGGGCCTGCAGCTGCGCCGTCTGTCCTTCGGGCTCCAGGCGCGCCAGCTGGAGCAGCTGGAAGCTCAGCCGGGAAGCCCGTTCGATGCCCGCATCCAGCTGGTCCAGGGCGATATCCCATTCGCCCGGTTTGGCGCGCCGTACCAGTTGTGCCTGCAGCTTGACCACGGCCAGCGGGGTGTTGAGCTCGTGCGCAGCGTCGGCCAGGAAGCGGCGCTGGTGATTGAGCATGTGTTCGATGCGCGCCAGCAGCTGGTTGAGCGTGTCGGCCAGTGGGGCCACTTCGGCGGGCAGGCCGGAGGTGTCGATGGGCTGCAGGCCTTCCGGATTGCTGCGGGCAATGTCGCTGCGCAGCTGTTCCAGCGGCAGCAGCACACGGTCCACGCCCGTGCTCGTGAGCACGGCCAACACGAGCACCAGCAGCACCAGCGGCACCAGCAGCCACGGGGTGAGCGAGTAGAAGTGCTGGCGCCGGATCTTGGTGGTGACCGCGACCTGGACAATGCGACGGTCGTGCGCCTGCGTGTAGACGCGCCAGCTCTGGCCCTGCCAGGTGACGATGTGGTGCCCCGGACTCTGGAGGGGCGGGCCAATATCGGCCAGCGAAGAGTAGACCAATTGGCCCGAGTGCTCCCAGATCTGGCTCACGAACTGGTCGAGGTCGTCATCGGCCAGTGCGGTCGATGGCAGTGGCGCCGAGGGCTGTGCGGGCGCCGCCTCGTCGTGGCGCATGACCGTCTGGGCGATCTGCTCCAGCCCCATGTTGCGCACATTGTTGAATCCGCTCCAGGTGAGCCGCGCCGTCAGGTAACCGACCACGAGGGTGGTGATCAGTACCGACGAGATCAGCCAGAGCAGCAGCCGGGAGCGGATCGAGCGAAGCTTCAAGGCAACTGCACCAGCTTGTACCCCACCCCGCGCACATTGACGATCCAGGGCTCCCCGAGCTTGCGGCGCAGGTGGTGCAGGTGCACCTCGACGGCGTTGCTGGAGATGTCCTCGCTCCAGCCGTACAGCTGCTTCTCCAGCTGTTCGACCGAGAGCACGACGCCCGGCTGCCGGGCGAACGTGGCCAGCAGGTCGAACTCGCGCTGCGACAGTGGCAGCTGCTTGCCCGACAGCAGGGCCTCACGTTCCGCCGGCCGCACCTCCAGGCGCCCCAGATGGATGTGCGAGGTGACGCGCCCGCCCTGGCGGCGTGCCAGCGCATGGATGCGCGCGCACAGTTCGTCCAGGTCGAACGGTTTGGTCAGGTAGTCGTCGGCGCCCTGGTTGAGCCCGGCCACACGGTCGGGCACCGCGTCGCGCGCGGTCACCAGCATCACCGGTGTGGTCTGACCTTCCTTGCGCATCCAGCGCAGGATCTGCAGCCCGTCGAGCTGCGGCAGGCCGATGTCCAGCAGCACCACGTCGTAGCTGCGGCGACCCAGCGCATCGACCACCTGCTCCCCGGTCTTGGCCCAGTCCACCTGGAACCCGGCCAGATCCAGCCCCTTTTCCATGCTGGAACCCAGCATCACGTCGTCTTCGGCAAGCAGCAGCTTCATGGTGGATGACCTCTGGTGCGCAATGGTAGCGGCGAAAAAAAGGCGGGCACATGCCCGCCTCTCGGTCGCCGGGGGGCCAGAAGGCCGGGCTCAGCGGATGCGGCCGTAGCTGGTGCGCAGCGGATCGGCGCCACCGCCACCGTTGCCACCACGCTGACCACCACCCTTGTTCTTGTTGCGGTTGCCGGTGCGCATCGAATCGATGCTGGTGCGCAGCGGGTCGGGCTGGCCGCCCGGCGCGGCGGCGCGGGCGCGCGGCTCGCGGATGCGCAGGCTGCCCAGGTGGGCGTTGGGGCCGGGCTGTCGCTCGGGGCGGTCTTCGCCGTCGTAGCGGTCCTCGCGCGGGGCGCGCGGCGGGCGCTCCTGGTGCTGGCGGGGCTGGCCGTTTTGGTTGGGGTTTCCGTTGGCATTGGCCTGGCGCGGTTGTCCGTTGCCGCCACCGCCGCCCCGGCGGTTGCGGTTGCGGCGCCGTCCTTCGCCCTGGCCCTCGGCGGGCGGCTGGCCATCGCCGGCCTCGGCGCGCTGGCGCGGCTGCCCACCCCCGTTGTTGTTGCTGCGCCCGCCATTGCCGCCCTCTGCCTTCTTCTCGCGGATGCGGGTCATCATTTCCTGGCGCGCGGCCTTGGCGGCGGCGGCCATCACCTCGCGGCTGGGCGGCTTGCCGGCACCGCCCCAGATGGTCTGGCGGCCCATGGCGATGGGCTCGGCCTTCTCGCCCGGCTCGGGCATGAACTCCTGGAAGATCTCGACCGGAATCTGCTGCTTGGTGAAGCGTTCGATGTCCATCATGAAGCCCTCTTCGTCCAGGCTCACGAGGTTGACCGCCTGGCCTTCGCGACCGGCGCGGCCGGTGCGGCCGATGCGGTGCACGTAGTCTTCGCAGACGTTGGGGATTTCGTAGTTCACGACGTGCGGCAGCTCGTCGATGTCGATGCCGCGGGCCGCGATGTCGGTGGCCACCAGGGCGCGGATGTCGCCGCTCTTGAAGTCGGCCAGCGCCTGGGTACGGGCACCCTGGCTCTTGTTGCCGTGCAGCGCCATGGCCTTGATGCCGTTCTTGGTCAGGTAGTCGGCCACGTTGTTGGCGCCGAACTTGGTGCGGGTGAACACCAGCACCTGGCTCCAGTTGTGCTGGTTGATGATATGCACCAGCAGGGCCTTCTTCTTGCCGCGACCGACAGGGTGGATCACCTGGGTGATGCGCTGCACCGTGGTGTTGCGCGGCGTGACCTGGATGCTCTGCGGGTCCTTGAGCAGGTTGTTGGCCAGGTCGCGGATTTCGTCGCTGAAGGTCGCAGAGAACAGCAGGCTTTGCTTGCTTTGTGGCAGCAGGGCCAGCACTTTCTTGACGTCGTGGATGAAGCCCATGTCCAGCATGCGGTCGGCTTCGTCGAGCACCAGGATCTGCACCTGCGACAGGTCCAGGAAGCCCTGCTGCTGCAGGTCCAGCAGGCGGCCAGGGGTGGCCACCAGGATGTCCACGCCACGCTTCATTGCGTTGATCTGCGGGTTCATGCCGACACCGCCGAAGACCACGGTGGAGGTCAGCGACAGGTGCTTGCCGTAGACGCGCACCGATTCTTCGACCTGGGCCGCCAGCTCGCGGGTGGGGGTGAGCACCAGGGCGCGGATGGCAACGCCGCCGAAGCGGCTCTGGCCGCGCTCGCCTTGCGACAGGCGCTGCAGCATCGGCAGGGTGAAGGCAGCGGTCTTGCCGGTGCCGGTCTGGGCCCCACCGAGCAGGTCGCGGCCGGCCAGGACGGCCGGTATGGCTTCGACCTGGATCGGGGTGGGGGTTTCATAACCGTGTTCGCGCACCGCTTGCACGATGGCCGGGGCCAGGTTCAGATCTTCGAATTTCATCAATGAGAGGCACCCGTCCAGGGTGCTGGGGGCATCTGCCTGTGCGGTTGCCAAAGCAGCCGTTCAGTTGAAGGCAGACGGGGTCTACAAAGTGGGCAGCAGGACCAGGAACTGGGGCCGACCCTCCGGCGGGGTTGCCGGTGTTGCGGGCCACTGATGCGACGCAACAGGCCATATTGTCGCACGTCTTGCCGGGCGACCGTCCGGAGAATCGTCGTGTCCGCCTGTCAGCACCTGTCTCCATAATGGCGGTCCGCCCTCCCGCCGCCCTGGCCGGTCGGCCCCACTCTCCACGAGAAGCCATGGATTCGCACAAGTTGATCCGGTCCGGTGTGGCCAATGACGCGGGAAAGTTGCGCCCGACCCTCCAGCACTGCCTGGAGGCCGCGCTGTCGATCGCGGACTCCATGATCGACGAGCTGCTGGCGCAACTGGCCGCGGTGGCCGACCCGGACCGCCTGGCCAACCTGCCGATGGAACTGGAGCATGTGGACGTGGGGCAGATCGACCGCTGGATCCACGAGGCCGACGCCATCAAGCACACCTGGTCGCAGCAGCTGCGCCAGGTCTTCTATCACGGCGAGGTGCACGACCCCGAGCTGCACGCCACGGTGCGTTTCGACGACCTCCGTCTGCTGGACGACCGGCAGCTGGACGCGAGCATCGAATTCGCCATCGCCGAGCAGGCGCTGACCAAATCCACACAGGAGCTGCTGCCGCGTCTGAACGCGCTGGTGAGCAATCTCATGGGCTGGCTCACGGTGCAGCCTGATCTGAATCCGTTGCGACCCTCGGCCTACGCCCGTGCGCTGCGCGCCGTGATGGTCCAGCACGTGCCCGATCCGCACCAGCGCACGGCGCTGTTCGTGCCGGTCGCCGGCATCCTGGGTGAGAGCCTGCGGCAGGTGTACCGCGAACTGGTCCAGTGGCTGATGGCGCACGGTGTCGAGCCGCTGGAGAACACCACCCAGACGCTGCAGGCCGACAAGGCGTCGCGCAATGCGGTGGGGCGCACCCTGCTCACGCTGAGCCGGCTGCGCCAGCTGCTCGCCGGGGACCTCAACGGCGAGCAGGAGGGCGGGCCGATCTTCCTGCACACCGTGCCGGCCTCGATGTCGGCGCTCGAGGACATGGACCTCATCGAGCCGCTGATGCAGCGCCTGCGCCAGCGGCCGGCCCGGGCCGCCGGTCAGGGGGCGGTGGCGGAGCTGCCGGTGGTCTCGGGCCACCAGCTGGGACGTTTGCTGGGCCAGGAAGTGGTGCGCCTCATGCTGGACAACCTGACCCAGGACGAGCGCCTGCTGCCGGCCATCCGCCAGCAGATCGGGCTGCTCGAGCCCTCGCTGACCCGGCTCTCGCAGGCCGACCCCCGCTTCTTCAGCGACCGCCAGCACCCCGCGCGCCAGCTGCTGGAGAGCATCACCCAGCGCAGCCTGGGCTACCAGAGTCAGAGCGAGGATGGGTTCAGCGACCTGCTGCGCTCCGTGGCCGGGGCGGTCCGTTCGCTGCAGCGCGTCGACGCCAGCGAGGAGGTGTTCGCCCGGCTGCTCAAGCGCCTGCGCCGCCGCTGGGAAGAGGACGACGAACGTAAGAACCAGCGGCAGGCAGAGGCGGCGCGCGCACTGCTGCACGCAGAGCAGCGGCAGGTGCTGGCCGAACGGCTGGCCGGCGAGTTCCAGCAGCGCATGCAGGACAAGGAAGTGCCGGAGTTCGTGCAGCGCTTTCTCTCCGGCCCCTGGGCGCAGGTTCTGGCCGAAACGCAGCTGGTGGGCCGCCTGCCGGGCAACCAGGGCGATTCGCTGGACGGCGTGGCCGACGACCTGATCTGGAGCGTGCAACCGGCGCTGATCCGGCGCGACGCCGACCGCCTGGCGCGGCTGGTGCCCCGCCTGCTGGGCCAGATGCGCCAGGGCTTGGAACGCATCGCCTACCCCGCGGAACTCACGGGCCAGTTCTTCGACGCACTGGTGACGGTGCACGAAAAGGCCTTCGATGTGCCGACCCTGACCGATGCGCCCGGGGCCGACCTGGCGGTGGACAGGCCCGATGACCCGATCACCCAGGGCATGTCGGTCGAGGAACTGCCCATCGACGATTCGTTCTGGATCGCGGGCAAGGAGGCGGAGGACGCGGGTTTTGTGGAGGCCGAGACCGG
This sequence comes from Hydrogenophaga pseudoflava, assembly GCF_031020795.1. Lineage (GTDB taxonomy): Bacteria > Pseudomonadota > Gammaproteobacteria > Burkholderiales > Burkholderiaceae_C > Hydrogenophaga > Hydrogenophaga pseudoflava_A. Next base: position 157,026 of record NZ_JAVHJP010000001.1, on the reverse strand, counting down.
CCCCATGCCCATCGACGGGCTGAGTGTGGTCGAAATGGACCTTGCGCCGGGCGCCTGGGTCGATCTGCAGGTGCAGGGAGAGTGGCTGCGGGCCCAGCTGACTTGGACCAGCCCCCGCGGCAGCCTGTTCATGTTCATCTCGGCCAATGGCCTGGCCCACTCCATGACCCGGCGCACGCTGGAAAAGCTGCTGGGCAAGGACGCCCTGCGCATCATCACCCGCGGCGGGGTGGTGGAGGGGGCGCTGGACGCGGTGGCCCAGCAGGCACTGCGCAACGCGCACGGGACCGGTCCGGACATCGGCCACTGAGGCGCCCCCGGCACGCACAGGTTCCTCTCTTGACCACGACCACCTTCGGCTACGACCCGGCGCAGGACCGCATCTGGATGCGGGTGCACGACCAGGACGTCACCCTCTGGCTGACCCGGCGCATGGTGCGCAGTGTCCTGGGGCCCATGCTCAAGGTGTTCGAGGATTCGACCCCGGGTCAGCAGGGCGGGGCGGCACCCCGGGCGCGGGCGTCGATCGAGCACCAGTTGTCCCTGCACGAGGCGGCGCCCGGCCAGCGACCGGCGCAGATTCGCGCGGGCCGCGAACGCCCGGGGCTGGAGAGCGACCCGCAGCAGCGCCTGTGCACCAGGCTCACCACCCAGGCCACGCCGCAAAGCGTCACCCTGAACTTCGAGACCGGCGCCGGCCCGGTGGTTCTGCGGCTCAGCCGCAAGGGCATGCACCTGTGGTACCGCGGGCTGGCCCTGGTGCTCCAGCAGACCCACTGGAATCTGCCCGAACCGCTGCCTGAGTGGCTGCAGGAACCCATGACGCCCGCCGCGGTGCGCGACCTGCTGGGCCGGCCGCTGCCGCCCGACCTCGACGAACCGGCCACCGGGCGATAATCCCCGGTTTCCCCCCTTTGCTCCTTCCGGCAGCCCCGCCGGACCAACGCGACCTCACCAGCGAGCCCATCCGCCATGGCCCAGTACGTCTTTTCCATGAACCGTGTCACCAAGACTGTGCCGCCCAAGCGGCAGATCTTGAAGGACGTTTCCATCAGCTTCTTCCCTGGCGCCAAGATCGGCGTGCTCGGTCTGAACGGATCGGGCAAGTCGACGCTGCTCAAGATCATGGCCGGCATCGACAAGGAGATCGAGGGCGAAGCCATCGCCATGCCGGGTATCCAGATCGGCTACCTGCCGCAGGAGCCGCAGCTGGCGCCCGAGCAGACCGTGCGCCAGGCGGTGGAGGAGGGCATCGGTGGTGCGCTCAAGGCTAAGGCCCGCCTGGACGAGGTGTACGCCGCCTACGCCGAACCCGACGCGGACTTCGACGCCCTGGCCGCCGAGCAGGCCGAGCTCGAAGCCATCATCGCCGCCAGTGGCTCGGAGAACTCCGACCTGCAGCTGGAGCTGGCCGCCGACGCGCTGAACCTGCCGCCCTGGGACGCCACCATCAAGAACCTCTCCGGTGGCGAAAAGCGCCGCGTGGCCCTGTGCCGCCTGCTGCTCTCCAAGCCCGACATGCTGCTGCTCGACGAACCCACCAACCACCTGGACGCCGAGTCGGTCGAGTGGCTGGAGCACTTCCTGCAGCGCTTCCCCGGCACCGTGGTGGCCATCACCCACGACCGCTACTTCCTGGACAACGCCGCCGAGTGGATTCTCGAACTCGACCGCGGCCACGGCATTCCCTACAAGGGCAACTACACCGACTGGCTGGACCAGAAGGAACGCCGCCTGGAGACAGAGCAGAAGTCCGAAGACGCCCGCACCAAGGCGATGAAGGAAGAACTCAAGTGGGTGCGCTCCAACGCCAAGGGCCGCCAGGCCAAGAGCAAGGCGCGTCTGGCCCGCTTCGAGGAGCTGAGCGACGTCGAATACCAGAAGCGCAACGAGACCAACGAGATCTTCATCCCGGTGGCCGATCGCCTGGGCAACCAGGTCATCGAATTCAAGAACGTCAGCAAGTCCTTCGGCGACCGTCTGCTGATCGACAACCTGAGCTTCTCGGTGCCGCCGGGCGCCATCGTCGGCATCATCGGCCCCAACGGCGCCGGCAAGTCGACGCTGTTCCGCATGATCCAGGGCGTCGAGCAGCCCGATTCGGGCACGGTCGAGATCGGCCAGACCGCCAAGCTGGCCTTCGTGGACCAGAGCCGCGAGAGCCTGGACGGCAGCAAGACCGTGTGGGAAGACGTCTCCGGCGGGCTCGACAACATCACCGTGGGCAAGTTCGTGATGCCCTCGCGCGCCTACATCGGCCGCTTCAACTTCAAGGGCAACGACCAGCAGAAGCTGGTGGGCAACCTGTCCGGCGGTGAGCGCGGCCGCCTGCACCTGGCCAAGACCCTGGCCCAGGGCGGCAACGTGCTGATGCTGGACGAACCGTCGAACGACCTCGACGTGGAAACCCTGCGCGCGCTGGAAGAGGCGCTGCTGGAATTCGCCGGCTCGGCCATGGTGATCTCGCACGACCGCTGGTTCCTCGACCGCATCTGCACCCACATCCTGGCCTGCGAAGGCAACTCGCAGTGGTACTTCTTCGACGGCAACTTCACCGAGTACGAGGCCGACAAGAAGAAGCGCCTGGGCGAAGAGGGCGCGCGTCCGAAGCGCACGCGCTTCAAGTCCATCTGACGTTCTGATCGGATGCGTGGTTTGACAGACGGACCAAGAGTGACCAAGACATGAAACAGGGAAAACTTTCGACTGTGCGCCGCCTCATTGCGGGGTCAGCGGTCTTTTTGCTGATGCTTGCAGGCTGCGCGGGAAACCAGATTGCCGCCGATGCACCCGCTTCCAGCGTTGGTGAAAAGGCGGTGGTCGTGGTGTCGGTCACCCACGATGCGGAGACCGGGCGCCGTGCCAAGGCGGGGTTCGTGCTGGACCGCGACAGCAAGGTCCATTCGACGCGGATCCTGCGCTCCATCGAAGAAGTGCTGGGCGTGCCGAAGGGCAGTGATTTCGACGACGTACACGGGCGGGTCTATGTGCTGGACATGGAACCGGGTACCCACACGGTCAGCTCATGGTTCACGGTCACCGGCATGTCTCGACTGGAGCCTCGTGCCGAACTGCCCCCGCTCACGTTCGATGTGCGGGCCGGAGAAGTCGTCTACATCGGGAACCTCAACCTAAACCACGTGGCTGGTCGCTCGTTGATCGGTGTCAAAGCGGTGGCCGGGGCCGTGCCCGAGGTCCGGGACAGGGCTGTGATCGACATCCCTCTGGCTGAAAAGAAGGTTGTGTCCATCAAGGGGCGGGTGACCACCCGGCTCCTGCCCATGGGAGACTGGACGGCGTCTGCCGGCCCACGCAAGGGAGCGGTCGAGTGACTTCAGCCGACGACGAGCAGGTGCTCGACGACACCCGCCGCTGGATCGAGAAGGCGGTGATCGGGCTGAACCTGTGTCCGTTCGCGCGCTCGGTGTACGTGAAGAACCAGGTGCGCATCGTGGTCAGCCGCGCGCGGCACCTCGACGCCTTCCTGGACGAGCTGGACCGCGAGCTGGACCTGCTGGTGAACACGCCGGCCGAAGAGATTGACACCACGCTGCTGGTGCATCCGACGCTGTTCCCCGACTTCGAGGTCTTCAACGACTTCATGAACGTGGTCGACGACGTGGTGGCCGAACACGAACTCGAAGGTGAGATCCAGGTGGCCAACTTCCACCCGCAGTTCCTCTTCGAGGGCGAGGCGGTGGACGATCCCAGCCACTTCACCAACCGCGCGCCGTACCCCACGCTGCACCTGCTGCGCGAGGACAGCGTGGAGCGCGCGGTGGCCAGCGACGGCGGGGACGCCGAAAAGATCGTGGAGCGCAACATTGCCACGCTGCGCACGCTGGGCGCCGAGGGCTGGAAGGTCTTGCTCTCTAAGCCCTGAACTGCGTGGAAATCCAGGGCTGATCCGGCCTTTGCCGCCGCAAGGGGTGCCCACAATCCTCGGTCATGAGGTCCCGACCGATCGACTTGTGCTGCCCCCGCCATGAACGCCCGCACCCGCACCCCCTTTGACAGCTGTCTGACGGCCGCGCTGGTCCTGTCCGGCGAGTGGATTCCGCGCTGGCTGGACCAACTGCAGGCCGCCCTGGTGCACCGGGAGGCGACCGGCGCCACGCACGAGAAGCGCGGCTTCGGCCATGCGCGCCTGGAGCTGGTGCGGTGCCGAGAGCGGCTGGAGGCCCGTCTGGTGGAGGCCTTCGCCGAGGCGGTCCACGCCGACGTGGCGCGCGAGGCCGGTGCACCCTCGGCCACCCCACGCAAGCCGAAGGCCGCGCTGAGCCTGGACGACCTGACACTGATGGACCATGGCCAGGTGCAGGCCTCGGTGGAGCTGGCCCGCCTGCAGCAGGTGGTCAGGATGGCGGTGGACGACGAGCTGATCACGCTGGGTGCGCTGCTCTGCGCCGCGCGGGGCCTGCCCAGCGTGCGCGCCGAGGCCAACCCGCTGCGCCCCGATGTCGTCATCGACACCCTGATGGCGACCCTGACCGAGCTGCGCATCGACGAGACCGTCCGGCAGCGCTGGCTGCACGCTGGCGCGGTGTCCCTCGGGCAGACCCTCGGGCGGTTCTACGCCGCGCTGGTGCGGCACCTGGAAGCGGACGGCGTGCAGCCGGCCGGCTACGTGGTGGTGCCCACGGTGCTGCCGGTGCGGGGCGCCCGCGCGCCGTCCACAGATCCGTTCGCGGACCAGGCCGCCGAGGCGGCCGCCGGCGCCACCGCCGATGAATCTCCGCTGGTGCTCACACTGGACCATCTGCACCGTCTGCTGGTGGGCAATCTGGCCCAGGGCGGTGCCGAGGTGTCCGACCATGGCGCCTCGGGCTCGGGCAACGCGCTGGTGCGGACGCTGGCGGCGGAGGTGGTGACGCAGATGTTGCGCAGCATCGCCGAAGACCGTCGGCTGCTGGCGCCCGTGCGCGACCTGGTGATGCAGCTCAAACCCGCGCTGCTGCACCTGGCCAAGACCGATCCGCGCTTCTTTGCCGACCGCGACAACCCGGCCCGCCGGCTGCTGGACGCAATCACTGCGCGCAGCCTGGCCTACATCCACGAGCAGGACACCGGGTTCGGCGAGTTCGCGGGACAGGTGCTGCACACGGTGCAGTCGCTGCAGTCGCCGTCGGCCGACCTGCCCGAGCGCGTGGTGGCCTGCATGCAGCACATGGAGTCCCTGGGGCTGACCGACCAAGGGCCGGCGATGCAGACGCTGGTGCGCGTCGAGCAGCGGCACCTGCTGGCCGAACGGGTGGCGCGGGAGATCCGGACGCGGGACGATTTCCAACGTGCACCCGCCCTGGTCAAGCGCTTCCTGTGTGGCCCCTGGGCCCAGGTGGTGGCCCATGCCCGGCTGACGGCCGACATCCTGGGCGAGTTGGCGACGCAGCCCGACCTGCTGGCGGTGCGCGAGCTGTCTTCGGAACGCTACATGGACATCCTCACCGACCTGCTCTGGTCCTGCCAGCTGGCGCAGGCGAGCCAGGACCGGGCTCGGCTGGTCCGTGTGGTGCCGGTCGTGCTGCGCACGCTGCGCGAAGGGCTGGACGCGATCGATTTCCCCCGTCCGCAGGCCGAATCGTTCTTCCAGGCCCTGATGGGGCTGCACGAGGCGGCCTACAAGTCGCAACGCAGCGACGGCCTGCTCAAGGCCGGCCTGCGCCGTCCGGAGGCGCCGGTGGCCGCGCCGGAGCCCTGGCTGCAGGGTCACGAGGCCCGCGAGTCCGGGTTCATCGACACCCAGCTGATGGTCGCCGAGTTCGCCGACACCGAACCGGTCACCTGCCAGCAGCCGCTGGGCAGCGGGGACACCCTCGCGGTGGGCGCCTGGATCGAGCTGCAATACACGGACCACGTGCAGCGCTGCCAGCTGCGCTGGGCGAGTCCGCACCGCACGCTGTTCCTGTTCGCCACCGCCGAAGGGCAGTCGGTGTCGCTCACCCGCCAGGGCATGGACCGTCTCGAAGCAGGCGGCCAGCTGCGGGTGGTGGCCGAACACGGCGTGGTGGACGAAGCCCTCGCGGCGGTCGCCCGCCTGGCCTGGGCCAACTCGGGCAAGCTGGCCTGACGGGGCGGTGTTGGCGGGACTTCAGCCTTTGCGCAGCAGCTTCTTGCGCACCAGCCCGATGTTGCTTCGCAGGGCGTAGAGCTCGTCGGTGTAGGACAGCGGCACCACCACCTGCTCGACGCGGGCTTCCAGCCGGTCGAGCTGCTCGATCAGTTCGTCCACGGGCACCGGCTCATCGCCCGGCTCGGTGAACCGCTGCTCGATGCTGCGCAGCTCGGCGTACCAGCGGAACACACGCGAGCGGATGCGGAAGGTGTAGAGCGGGGGCACCACGCGCGAGAGCGGCAGGGCCAGCGCCAGGATCAGGCCCATCGCCAGCCACATGCGTTCGACCAGGTTGGCCAGCCAGAACGGCAGGTAGCGCTGCAGGAAGGGCGGGCCGTTCTTGATCGCGCGCACCGCTTCGGGCGAGATCGGAACCTCGCTGTGTTCCAGGCTCGGGTATTCGCGCGCCCGGTTGAACCAGCTGCCGCCGCTGTGCAGGCCAGTGGCCGTTTGCGCGAACAGCTGCAGGATGGCCGGGTGGGTCTTGGCGCCGGCCAGCAGGCTGGTGGTCGAGGCCACGAGATGCATGTCGGTGTCGGGGATGTTCTTCGACAGGTCGACCACGCCCTGCGGCATCACCACCGGCGTGAGGTAGCCGAAGCGGCGCGAATAGGCCTCGCTCTGCGAGAAGTTGAGCAGGCGCACGCCGGGCGACTGCAGCAGCATCTGCACCATCAGCGACTCGGGGGCGGAGGCGAACACGATGGCGTCGATCTGGCCGTCCAGGAAGGCCACCGTGGCGGGGGTCTGCTCCAGCTCGCTGAGCTGCAGCTGCTGGCGGTCGATGCGGTTGACGTCCAGCAGGGTCGAGAACAGGCGGGGCACGCCGCTGCCGGGGGTGCCGACGTTGACGCGCCAGCCGACCAGATCGCCCAGCGACTGGATGGTCGGGCTCTGCTTGAGCCGCTGCGCCGAGTCCTCGCGGTAGAACAGCCACAGCGGCTCGACGAACAGGCTGCCGAGCGAGGTGATGGCTTCTTCGTCGTCGTAGCCGATGTCGGCGCTGCCGCCCTGTACGAAGCCCAGGTCGGCCTGGCCGGTGCGCAGCAGTTCGAGGTTGGCCGAGGAGCCCTGGGAGGGCAGCAGTTCGACGGTGATGCCGTAGCGCGCCAGTGCCTGGGCGTAGCGCTTGCCGAACTCGTCGTATGCGCTTTGCGCCGGGCCGGTGGCCAGCACCACGCGCTTGGGCGGGTTCGGGTCGAGCCACCAGTAGGTCAGTGCCAGCAGCAGCAGCGTCAGCAGCGCAAAGGGCCCGATCGACGCCAGCAGATCGCGCAGCGACAGCAGGGTGTAGCGGATGTTGTGGGGCATCGCGCTACCTTAGCACGGGCGGCCTGTCCGCCCGTGACGGTCAGTGCGAGCCGCTGTTCAGGCGGAACACCTTCACGGATTCCTGCATGACCGCCGCCTGGCCCTTGAGCGACGCGGCCCATGGCTTCGTTGTCCTGGCGGGCCACGTCGGTGGCCTTGCTGGCCAGTGCGGCGGCCTCGCTCGCCGCTCAGCGCCTGGGTTCGATGTCCGTGGCTACGTACGCCCCGTTGACCTTCTCGGCCCGGAAGCGGACCTGGTCGCCCGCCTTCAGCGGGGTCAGGGTGGCCGGGTCCTTGACCTGGAACACCATGGTCATGGGCGGCATGTCCAGATTCGGGATGTCCGAATGCTTGAGCGTGACCTTTCCAGCCGTGGTGTCGACCTTGCGGACCTCGGCGTCGACGAACGGCGGCGGGTCGGCGGCGATCGCCAGTGTGGCGATCAGGCTGGTGGAGGCGATGAGCGTGCGCAGGAGGTGGTTCATGAAGGGCTCCGGGTTCAGGCGCGGAAATAGGACTGGTAGACGCGGCTGCCGCCGTCGCGCTGGACCAGGACCACGTCGTACGGGTCCTTGCGGCCGCCGTATTCGGGGCCGTCCATGCCGGGACTCCCCACCGGCATGCCGGGCACGGAGAGTCCCAGGGCCTGGGGCTTCTCGGCCAGCAGGCGCCTGATTTCCGGGGCGTTGACGTGCCCCTCGATCACGTAACCACCGATCAGCGCGGTGTGACAGGACGCGAACTTCTGCGGCATGCCCAGGCGCTGGCGCACCGCGGCGTTGCCGGTTTCGAAGACCTGGACCTGGAAGCCGTCGCGCTGCAGGTAGGCGATCCAGTCCTTGCAGCAGCCGCAGTTCGGGTCTTTCCAGACCTGCATCACGGGCAGGGCACCGGTCTTGGTGGCGGGTGTCGCGGCGCGGGCCACGAGTGGGGTGGCGCCCAGCAGGGCGGTGGCGCCGAGGAGGAGGGAACGTCGATGCATGGTGTGCTCCGTTCAGGCAAGGGTTCAGGATTTCGGGCGGACGCGGATGGTGCCGCGCATGCCGGCCTCGAAGTGGCCGGCGATCAGACAGGCGAACTCGAATTCGCCGGGGCGGTTGAAGGTCCAGGTGATCTCGCCGCGTCGGCCGGCGTTCACGTGGGCCATGTAGGGCTCGTCGTGCTCCATGCCTGGGTGCTTCTTCATCAGCTCGGCATGGGCCTGCAGCTCCTCGGGCGTGCCGATCACCATTTCGTGCAGCAGCTTGCCGCGATTGGCGATGCGCAGGCGAAGCGTCTCGCTTTCACGCACGTCCAGGTGTGCGGGCGTGAAGCGCATCTTGTCGTCCATGCGGATCGTGATGGTGCGCGTGGCTTCGGCCGGTGCGGCGCCGATGCCCCAGGGTTTCTGTTCGCGCACGACATCGCGCGGGCCGTCGGCATGGCGGTCACCATGGGCGCGCACGGCGAGGGGCAACAGGGTAGGGGCTGCGAGCAGGCCCAGCGTGCGCAGCAACTGGCGCCGGTGGCAGTGCACGGCCCGGTCTCCGGGCTCGTCGACCTCGCGCCAGCGTTGCCGGACCTCGCTGAGTTCGGGGCTTTCAACTGCCGGCCGTGTCTGCACCCAGACCGGCCAGCCTCGCTTCATTGGAATCATGGGAATCTCCTGGCTTCACGAACCGGTACACCGCGCCTGGCGGACGAGCGGACGCACCACGGGTGGGGGAGGTCAGGAAATGGGCGGCTTGTGCCACGGGCGGGACAGGGCGCTGGCAAAACGCACCGCGCCGGAGCGCAGCCGCGGCGAGGTCGGCCACCGCATGGTCGGCACAGTGGGGTGTGACGACCTCCATCGAACCCACGGGTTCAACCGTGTGGTCCGGGCCCGCGGTCATCGAGAGCACCATGGCATCGCCTGCCCAGGCCCGCCAAGGCAGGAGCACGATGAGGAGGACGACGAACCAGCGGTGCATGCGAGAAATGATACGTCCCGGTGCGGAAAGTTCAGGTTGGCACGGCCGCCAGCTCGCGCCGGGCGTCCCGCACCACGGTGACCCCGGCGCTGAGCGCCAGCACCGCCATCACGCCGGCCACGGTCAGGTCGGGCCAGGCCGATCCGGTGCCGAAGACCCCCAGCGCCGCCAGCATCACCGCCAGGTTGGACAGTGCGTCGTTGCGCGAGCACAGCCAGACGCTGCGCATGTTCGCGTCGCCGCTGCGGAAGGTGTACAGCAGCACCGCCACGCCGGTGTTCACCAGCAGCGCGATGGCGCCCACCAAGCCCATGGTGAGTGGCTCGGGCACGGTGCCGCTGTGCAGCACCCAGGCGGCCTTGCCGATCACGAACAGGCCATAGGCCGTCATGGAAAGGCCCTTGACCAGGGCAGCACGGCTGCGCCATACCACGGCCATGCCGAGCACCGCCAGCGACAGTGCGTAGTTGGCGGCGTCGCCCGCAAAGTCGACCGCGTCGGCCAGCAGCGACACCGAGTCGGCCTGCAGGCCGGCCGCCAGCTCGACCACGAACATGGCCAGGTTGAGCGCCAGGGCGATCCAGAGCGCGCGGCGCCAGGCCGGGTTCGTGGCGCTGTCGCGGCCCCGGGATTCGATGGTGCAGTGGTCGTGGCATTCGCAGGACATGGCAATCTTTCGCTGAAGGTGAATTCGTGCCACGATTGGAAACCTTCAAGTCACTTCAAGGTCAAGCCGCATGATGTCAGCTCCTTCGAACGAACCCCGCTGGAAGATCGGCGAGGCCGCGCGCCGCAGCGGCGTGGGTGCGGCCAACATCCGCTACTACGAGCGCGAGGGGCTGCTGGCGCCGCAGGCCCGCGCCGACAACGACTACCGCCTCTACAGCGAGGACGACGTGCACCGCCTGCGCTTCATCAGGCTGTGCCGGGCGATGGACATGTCGCTGGAGGAGGTGCGGTCCCTGCTGTCGCTGGACCTGGGGCGCAAGGCCGATTGCGCACGGGCGCGCGAGGTGCTGGACGAGCACCTCGCCCATGTGCGCGAGCGCCTGGCCGAGTTGCGCGCGCTGGAGAAGGACCTGCGCGGCCTGCGCGACCGCTGCGACGGCTCCGACGACCACTGCCACATCATCGAAGCCCTGCACGAGCGGGCCGATGCCGGTGCGCCACGACCGTCCGTGTCAGCAGCGCGGCGCCACGTGTGACCCGGGGCTCAATGCCCCAGGATCTTGGACAGAAAGTCCTTGCTGCGGTCGGTCTGCGGGTGGTTGAAGAACTCCTCGGGGGTGTTCTGCTCCACCACCTGGCCCTGGTCCATGAAGATGACGCGGTCGGCGACGGCCTTGGCAAAGCCCATTTCGTGCGTCACGCACAGCATGGTCATGCCCTGGTCGGCCAGGCCGATCATCACGTCCAGCACCTCCTTGATCATCTCCGGGTCGAGCGCGGAGGTGGGCTCATCAAACAGCATGATCTTGGGCGTCAGGCACAGCGCGCGCGCAATCGCCACGCGCTGCTGCTGGCCGCCGGAGAGCTGCAGCGGGTACTTGTTGGCGTGCTCGGCGATGCGCACCCGCTCGAGCTGGACCATGGCCTTCTCGATGGCCACGTTGCGCGGCATCTTGGCCACCCAGGTGGGCGAGAGGATCAGGTTCTCCAGCACGGTCAGGTGCGGGAACAGGTTGAACTGCTGGAACACCATGCCGACCTCGCGGCGCACCTTGTCGATGCCCTTGACGTCGTCGCCGACCACGGTGCCGTCGACGGTGAGCTTGCCTTGCTGGTATTCCTCCAGCGCGTTGACGCAGCGGATCAGCGTGGACTTGCCCGAACCGGACGGGCCGCAGATCACGACCTTCTCGCCTTTGGCGAAACTCAGGTTCACGTCGCGCAGCACGTGATAGCCATTGCTGGCGTACCACTTGTTCACGCCTTCGAACTGGATGATGGGAGCTTCTTGTGAATTCATGAGAGGCCTTCTTTTTTGAGGTGTTCGGTGCTCAGCGGACCTTGCTGACGGCGGTGCGCTTCTCGACCCAGAGCGAGTAGCGCGACATGGCAAAACAGAACACGAAATAGATCAGCGTGATGAAGAAATAGGCTTCGAGCTTGAACGGGCGCCAGTCGGCGTCGGCGTTGAGTGCCAGCGCCAGCGCGCCGGTCAGTTCGTACAGCGAGACGATGGTCACCAGCGAGGTGTCCTTGAACATGCCGATGAAGGTGTTCATCAGCGAGGGCACCACGGTGGTCAGCGCCTGCGGCAGCACGATCTTGAGCTGGGTCTGCCAGTAGGTCAGGCCCAGCGTGGCGGCCGCTTCCGTCTGGCCCTTGGGCAGGGCCTGCAGGCCACCGCGCACCACTTCGGCCATGTACGCGGCCGAGAACAGCGTGATGCCGACGACCACCCGGATCAGCACGTCGATGCTCACGCCGTGCGGCATGAACAGCGGCAGCATGAACGAGGCCATGAACAGCACCGTGATCAGCGGCACGCCGCGGATCAGCTCCACGTACAGCGTGCATAGGGTCTTGATGGCCGGCATGTTGGAGCGCCGACCCAGTGCCACGAAGATCGAGAGCGGGAAGGCCATCGTCATCGACACCACGGTGAGCATGACGGTCAGCGGCAGGCCGCCCCACTGGTCGGTGGGCACCTCGGTCAGGCCCAGCACACCGCCTTTCATGAGCGTGAAGTAGACGGCCAGCATCACCACCCAGACCAGCGGCAGCGCCCTGTTCCAGAAGCGCGGCATGCAACTGATCATCACCACGCCCAGCATCAGCGCGGTGGCGATCACCGGGCGCCAGTGCTCGGTGTCGGGGTAGCGGCCCATCACGATCAGGCGGCCTTTTTCGGCCACCACACCCCAGCAGGCGCCCACGCCACGCAGGTTGTTGCAGGCCTCGAGGTTGGCACCGAACACGGCGTTGAACACGCTCCAGTCCAGGGCGTGGGACAGCGCCCAGGTCACCACCGCCACCAATGCGATGGTCATCAGGCCGTTGCCCGGGCTGGAGAACAGATTGGTCCTGAGCCAGGCGACGGCGCCGGTCTGCTGACCCGGCATGGGGCGGGCTTCAATCGGTTGGAAGGTGTTCTGCATGTCAGCGCTCCTGGATGGCGGCACTGGCGTTGAACCAGTTCATCAGCGCCGAGGTGAGGAGGGAGAGCGTGAGGTAGACCAGCATCACGATCGACAGCGCCTCGATGGCCCGGCCGGTCTGGTTGAGCGTGGTGTTGGCGATCGAGACCAGATCGGGGTAGCCGATGGCCACCGCCAGCGAGGAGTTCTTGGTCAGGTTCAGGTACTGGCTGGTCAGCGGCGGGATGATCACGCGCAGCGCCTGCGGCAGCACCACCAGGCGCATGGACTGGCGCTTGCTCAGGCCCAGCGAGGCCGAGGCCTCGTGCTGGCCCAGCGACACCGACGAGATGCCCGAGCGCACGATCTCGGCGATGAACGAGGCGGTGTAGGTCACCAGGCCCAGCAGCAGGGCCAGGAACTCGGGGCTGAAAGCCGCGCCCTGTTCGATCTGGAAATCGCCCTTGACCGGCAGGTCCCAGCCGGTCGGCGCGCCGCCGGCCAGCCAGCCCAGCAGCGCCAGGCCAACGATCAGCCCCAGCGACACCAGCAGCACCGGCTTTTGCTGGCCCGTCAGGTCGAAGTGCCGGCTGGCCTTGCGGGCGTAGATCCAGGACCCGGCCACACCCGCCAGCAGCCCGATGAGCGCCAGCGTCTGACCCAGCTTCCAGACCGGCCAGGGAAAGGCGAACCCGCCCTTGCTGAGGTAGAAGTGGCCCGCCTGCCAGGCCTCTTCGAAGGGCGGCAGGACTTCGGTGAAGACGATGTACCAGATCAGCAACTGCAGGTAGATCGGCACGTTGCGGAAGAACTCGACGTAGCCGTAGCAGAGCTTGCGCGCCAGGAAGTTGGCCGAGAAGCGGCCCACGCCGATCAGGGTGCCAAGGATGGTGGCCAGCACGATGCCGATCACGGCCACCTTCAGGGTGTTGAGCAGGCCGATGGAGAAGGCCGTCCAGTACGTGCTCATCACGTCGTACGGGATCATGGTTTCGCTGACATCGAAACCGAAGGGCTGGCCCATGAAGTCGTAGCCGCTCTGGATGCCGCGTTCGCGCATGTTGCGCAGCGTGTTGCGGACCAGCAGCCAGATCAGGGTGGCCACCGAGGCGATGGCGACCACCTGGTAGATGACGCCGCGGCCTTCGCGGCTGTTCCAGGATATCGAGCGCCGTTTTCTGGCAGGAAGGGGGCGCGCCTCGATCATGGTCGTTTGGGACATGTTGGAAGCTCCGGGCGGGAGAGGCTAAAAAAAGGGCACAAGTGCCCTACGAACGACGTTCATAGAGCCCTTGTGCCTGCGACGGCCAAGTGCCGTGTGCGAGGGATCAGCGCAGCGGAGCGGCGTACATGAAGCCGCCGTTGCTCCAGAGGTTGTTCTTGCCGCGCGGCAGGTTGATCGGCGTCTTGGGGCCGACGTTGCGCTCGAAACTCTCGCCGTAGTTCCCCACCGCCTTGAGGGCGCGCGCCAGCCATTCCTTGTCCAGGCCCAGGTGCTTGCCCAGGTCTTCCGTGGAGCCCAGCATGCGGCCGACCTGCGGGTCGGTGCTCTTCTTCATCTCGTCCACGTTGGCCTGGGTGATGCCGTATTCCTCCGCCTCGATCAGACCGTTGAGCACCCACTTGGAGATGGCGAAGAACTCGTCGTCGCCGCGGCGGATCATCGGGCCCAGGGGCTCCTTGGAGATCAGGTCGGGCAGGATGACGTGGGCCGCCGGGTCCTTGGCTTCCTTGGCGCGGATCGAGGCCAGGCCCGAGGCGTCGGTGGTGTAGGCCTGGCAGCGGCCCGAGAAGTAGGCGCCGGTGGAGGCTTCCAGCTTCTCGAACACCACGGCCTTGATGCCCAGGTTGTTGGCGCGCGAGAAGTCGGTCAGGTTCTTCTCGGTCGTGGTGCCCGACTGCACGCACACGGTGGCGCCCTTGAGCTGCTTGGCGCTGGTGATCTTGCCCTTGTTGACCAGGAAGCCCTGGCCGTCGTAGTAGTTCACGCCCACGAAGTGCAGGCCCAGCGACGCGTCGCGCGAGAGGGTGTTGGTGGTGTTGCGCGAGAGCACGTCCACTTCTCCGGACTGCAGGGCGGTGAAGCGCTGCTGCGCCGTCAGCGGCACCCACTTGACCTTGCTTGCATCACCCAGCATCGCGGCCGCCACGGCCTTGCAGTAGTCCACATCCAGACCGGTCCAGTTGCCGTTGCTGTCGGCGGCAGAGAAGCCTGCGAGGCCCACGTTCACGCCGCAGATCAGCTGACCGCGCGCCTTGATGGCGTCCACCGTTTTGCCGGCATGGGCGGGCAGGCTCATCAGGGCCGCCGCAGCGCCCAGTCCGAGGGCGGTCAGTTTCAGGGAATTCAATTTCATCGGTCACTCCGTTTGTAGGGAAGTTGTGAACAGCCAGGGGGTAGCGCACCAGATCGGGGCGCCCCGCACCCGCCGAGCGAATGTATTCCCGCCCAGCAGGCCGGGACATCGGGGTTTACGTGGGAAAACTATGCGAAGAATGTATGACCGCATGGCCTGCCGGTTCACCCCCGTGTCCGCCGCCTTGGCCGCAGCAGTTTCCATGCCAAAGGCCGTCCCGCGGCCCGTCACGGCAGCGACAAGCGTGCTTTCCTTTTTGCAGCGGCGGCCCGTATGCTGCGAGCGAAAAACACCAGGAGACAAGCCATGACGCACCCTGCCGCCGCCAGTGCCGCACCCGCCGGCCTGCGCCCCCACCACCGCTTCTGGCCGCGCCGGCTGCCGCACGCCATCACGCCGCCGGCCACCTCGCTCTGGTTCAACCTCGAGGTCAGTGCCCGCCGCTACCCGGACAAGCCGGCGATGGTGTTCTTCGACCGCAGCACCTCGTACCGCCAGCTGCACGAACAGGCTGAACGCCTGGCGGCTCACCTGCATGCGCAGGGCGTGAAGGCCGGCGACCGGGTGATCCTGTTCATGCAGAACTGCCCGCAGTGGATCGTGGCGCACTACGCCATCCTGCGCGCCAACGCGGTGGTGGTGCCGGTCAACCCGATGAACCGGGCCGAGGAGCTCAAGCACTACATCACCGATCCGGATGTGAAGGTGGCCATCGCCGCAGCCGACCTCGCGGGCGACCTCATCAAGGCCAGTGCCGAACTGCCCGAGACCCAACGCCTGTCGCACCTGGTGGTGGCCCACTACCACGACGCCATCGGACCCGACGCAGACATTCCCCCAGCCTGGGCCGACTGGCTGGCCACCCGGCACCCGCTGCCGGTGCTGGCGGGTGGCACCGTGGCCGACTGGTCCGAGGCGCTGGCCTGCAGCGCCGCGCCGCCGGTGCACGACCGCAGGCCCGAGGATCTGTCCGTGCTGCCCTACACCAGCGGCACCACCGGCCTGCCCAAGGGCTGCATGCACACCCACGCATCAATCATGCACAACGCCGTGGCCGGGCAGCTGTGGACCGGTGGCACGCACGAGAACGTCGCGCTGCTGGTCGTGCCGATGTTCCACATCACCGGCATGGTGGTAGGCATGCACTGCGGGGTCTACACCGGCACCACCCTGGTGCTGATGCCACGCTGGGACCGCGAACTGGCGGGTCGCCTGATCTCGCAGTGGAAGGTCACGCACTGGACCAACATCCCCACCATGGTGATCGACCTGCTGGCCAGCCCGCGCTTCGACCAGTACGACCTCTCCAGCCTGGTCTTCATCGGCGGTGGCGGCGCGGCCATGCCGCAGGCGGTGGCGCAGCGCCTGCTCGAACAGTTCGGCCTGCGCTACGCCGAGGGTTATGGCCTGACCGAGACCGCGGCGCCCTCGCACAACAACCCGGCCGACCACCCCAAACAGCAGTGCCTGGGCATCCCGTTCCTGAGCGTAGACGCCCGCGTGGTCGACCCCGACACGCTGCAGGAGATGCCGCCCGGCGAAGCCGGCGAAATCATCATCCGTGGCCCCCAGGTGTTCCGCGGCTACTGGAAGCGGCCCGACGCGACCGAGGCCGCCTTCGTCGAGTTCGAGGGCCGGAGGTACTTCCGCTCGGGCGACCTGGGTCGGGTGGACGAGGATGGCTACTTCTTCATCACCGACCGGCTCAAGCGCATGATCAATGCCAGCGGCTTCAAGGTCTGGCCGGCCGAGGTGGAGGCGCTGATGTTCAAGCACCCCGCCATCGCCGAGGCCTGCGTCATCAGCACAAAGGACGACTACCGCGGCGAGAGCGTGAAGGCCGTGGTGGTGCTGCGCGAGGCCGCGCGCGGCCAGACCACGGAGCAGGACATCATCGACTGGTGCCGCGAGAACATGGCGGTCTACAAGGCCCCGCGCGTGGTGCAGTTCGTCGACGCGCTGCCCAAGAGCGGCAGCGGCAAGGTGATGTGGCGACTGCTTCAGGAAAAGGAGTGAGCGCGCCTCACTCCTTCGGGACGATGTGTCTGTAGGCGTGCCAGGTGGCATGCCCGATGACCGGTCCGGCAACGAACAGACCCAGGAACACCGGCAGCATCGCCAGCAGGATGATGCCGGTGATCAGCGCGCCCCACAGCAGCATCACGCCCGGGTTCTGCAGGCAGGCGCGGATGCTGGTCAGGCCGGCGGAGATGGCGTCGACCTGACGGTCCATGATCATCGGGATCGAGATCACGCTGGTGGTGAAGATCAGGCCGGCGAAGACGGCGCCCACCACGGTGTAGGTGACCAGGAAGCCGATGTTCTCCGGGTCGATCAGCATCGCCAGGATGTTGGCCTTCTCCGGCATGGTGTTGAAGCTCACCGCGAACACCACCAGCGAGGCGCGGCCCCAGAGCATCTCCAGGATCAGCAGCACCCCCGCGAAGATCGCCATCGTGCCCTTGGTGGGGCGCCAGGCCTGCAGCGAGGCACGCAGCGACGGCCGATGGTCCTGCGTCTGCAGCGCCTTGCTGGCGTCGTACAGGCCCAGGCAGAGAAACGGCCCCATGAGCAGGAAGCCGGCGCTCAGCGCCAGCACAGAGGCCGGCGCGTTCTGGAACACGGCCAGCAGCGCGTGGCCCATGAGGAAAAAGCACAGGCCATAGAACAGCCCGATGCGCGGACAGCGACGGAAGTCCTCCCAGCCGAACTGGAGCCAGCGCAGTGGATCGCGGGCGGACAGCTTCGCCAGCGGCAGCGAGAACACCGAGGGCCCGCGGGCTTCCTGCCCGGGGTCCGGTCGGTCTTCGTTGGGCTCCGTCGCGTCCGCCTCCGGAGCAGAAGCGGGGACAGCGTTCGCGTGCAAGGCCTCGGCCATGGGGTCTCCTGTTGATAAAAATCAATATAACCATGCGCGCATAGTGGGTGGACATGGTTTTCCCGGAGACCCCGGTGCCGGCCGGGTCAGGGCGCCGAGGCCGGATGCCCGTTGGCCCGTTGCGTGCGGCGGGCCGGTGCCTCGCTGCCCACCGAACGCATGTGCAGGGCCAGTGCGGCGTCCAGGGTCTGGGTGTGTTTGGCGAACCAGACCGCCAGCTCGCCCGCCATCTCCCGCACTGCGGCGGTGTTGCCGGCACGCGCCAGCCCCAGCCCTTCGCGCATGACGTTGAGCACCACCTTGTGCTGCATGATGTGGTTGTCTGCGGCGGCAAAACGCGTGCGCCTCATCCAGTCGTCCTCGCTGCCGAAGTGGCGGACCGTGTGGTCGATGACCGCCGACCAGGCCTGCGGCAGTGTCTCGTCGGGCGCGGTCTGCGCCATCGCGAGCAGGTCCACGAACGTGTGGTGCACCTCGTCCATGGGCGGGAAGTCCAGCAGCAGTGTGTCGGACCATTCAACAGTGTTCATTGCAGCACCTCCGTCTGTTGAAAACAGCTTGACAGCGTGCGCGCGGCCGATCCTTGATCCAGCGCAGAACTTTCGCGCGCATCGGGCGGGTGGCCGGCCGTTTTTCGCCGGGGTTTGCCCTGGCGCAGGTCGCTACACTGCCCGCATGACACGCGCCTTCGATCCTCCTTATTCCTCCCTCGACCAGTCCGACGCCGATCTGGCCCGGCAGGGTTTCAGCCTGCTGGGCGCTCCAGAAGTGGCGGCATGGCTGGGCGCATCGGCGACCGACCTGGAGCGTCTGCACGGAGCCTGGAGCGATCTGCCGGCCGATGGTTATCTGAAGGACGGCGGGCGCTACCGGCGCCGGCGCCACAGCTGTTTCGTGGTGGACGGCGAGCAAGTCGTGGAATCACCGCACCGTGCGCACTGGCAGCCCCTGGAATACAACGCGCTCCACGGTGGCATGCAGCGCTGGTTCGAGCCCATGGCGGCGCAGACGCGCGCGGACCCGCTGTGGCAGCGCATCCTGGTGCGGGTCGGCGAGGCGGTGTCCGCGCTGCATGGCGCGCGCCCCTGGTACGTGGAGGCGCATCCGTTTCGCATCGACACCACCGACGGCATCGGCCGGCCGACGCCCGAAGGTGCGCACCGTGATGGTGTGGACCTGGTCGCGGTCTTCATGCTGGAGCGCCACGGCATCAAGGGCGGCGAAAGCCGGGTGTTCGAGGCCGAGGGACCAGCCGGTCAGCGCTTCACGCTGACCGAGCCCTGGTCGCTGCTGCTGCTGGACGACGCGCGCGTGATCCACGAGACCACGCCGATCCAGCCGCTCGTCCCCGGTGAACTGGGCTGGCGCGACACGCTGGTGCTGACCTACCGGCGCGGCGGGTTCCAGGGGGGATAAGCCCCCACGCTCCACCGCTGCGCGGGTCGCTTCCCTCAAAGGCTATCTGCTTGCCTTTGCCACTGCATGGTCGCGGATGTGCGCCGGCAACCGCGACAGCAGCCAGCGCAGCGCCATCGGCACGATGACCAGGTCGTCGACCACGCCGAACACCGGGATCATTTCCGGGATCAGATCGATCGGCGAGAGCAGGTAGAGCACGATGGCCGCTGTGCCGGCCTTGAGCCAGACCGGCGCGTCCGGGTGGCCCAGCGCGTACCAGAGCCTCTTTGCATCGCCGCGCACGGCGAGCCAGAGCACCGACAGACGTTTCCACATGCGTTCACCTCCAGGGCGCTTGCGGTCCGGAACCTCCGGACGACACGAAGTGTGGGGGTGTGGACCGCGATTGCAAGCGCAAGGTTCCCCGTGCGATCACCGTCGTATGGCGTTGGGGAAGTACATCGCGGTCAGGCTGCGGCTGTGCACCGGTGAAAAGCCCTCCGCGGCGGCACCGCTGGCTTGCCCGTAGCGCCGCCAGTCGCGAACCCAGTGCAGGGCATCGCAGATCTCGACCAGACCAATCGTCTCGCGGTCACCGATCAGGATGCCGTGCACCCGCAGGCCCAGCCGTTCCTTGGCCTGGCGCAGCGCAGCCAGCGTGGCGGGCGTGAGGCCGAACTCCCCGTCGCTGACGATCAGCACGTCGGCGTCTTCCCAGCCCCGCTGCTGCACCTGTTCGATGGCCCGCTCGATCGGGGTCTGCACATCGGTGCCGCCGTCGAAGGACTGGCCCATGAGGTCCAGCAAAGCGTCCAGGCCGGCGGCGTCGCGCGTGAGCGGCCGCTCCAACAACTCGCCCGGGCCGCCGAAAGCCAGCAGCCGGCAGGGGCGGTCGCCCGTGTGGGCGCTGCGCAGGGCCTGCAGCACGCAGGCCTTGGCCACGTTTTCTGGCGCGCCCTGCATCGAGCCCGAGGTGTCCAGGCAGACGATCAGCGGGCCGTGGCCCATGTTCGTGTCCTGCGGGCGTGCGGCGGCGCCCTCGGGTTGCGGGCGCGGATTCGGCCACGGTGTACGCGCGCGGTCGTCGTAGGTGAGCAGTTGCGCTTCGGCGAAGCGTGCGCGCCACAGGCGGCGCAGCACCGGGTGGGTCAGGTTCAGGCTCTCGCTGCCGGTCATGCGCGCCAGCGCCCGCGAGCGGTGCACGCCATCCACGGCGGTGGGTTCGGGTCGGCGCTCGTCGTCGTCGGTGGGCAGAGGCGCCGCCTGGTCGGCGGCCTGCGGCTGCGGCGTGGCGGTGCGCGCCAGCGGCTGGTGCGCGGCCAGCTGGCGTCGGCCCACACCGTCGATGAACTGCGCCAGCGCGGGCAGCCGTTCGAGCAGACTGCCGATGCGGCGGGCATCGGTCCATTCGCGGCGGCTCAGCTGGCCCTGGAGGTCGTCCCAGTTCAGGTGCGAGGGGTCGCCCAGCGACTTGAGCAGCGACATGGCTTCTTCCCAGCCCTGGCGCTGCAGGGTCCAGTTCTCGCGGAATTCGTCGGCCATGCGGGCGATGGCCTCGGTGCGCGTTTCGCTGGCGGGCCGTTCGATCAGGCTGTCCAGGTGCCAGAGCAGGCTCTGCAACATCTGGCGCGTCAGGGATGCGTTGCCCTGGGTGAGTGTGAGCAGGTCAAGTTCGGTCAGCAGCCGGCGCAGCGGTGCGACGGCTTCGGGGTCGCCCAGGTCCAGCGCGGCGTCGGGCAGGCGGCCGGCCAGCAGCGCATCGTGCCAGGGCGCGGCCTGTGCCAGCCGGGCCTCGGCCGTGCCGCCGCTGCACACCACCGACCAGCGCCACAGTTCGCGGGCGATGGCGTCGAGGTGGTGGTAGGGGCGGTCGGCGGGGGCCGTCATGGCTGTGAGGGCTCAGGCCTGCCAGCTGACCGGCGTGGGCACGAACTCGGACGCGTCTTCGGCCAGACGGGGCAGGGCTGCGAAACCAGCGTGCAGTTCGGTCAGCCGCGCGGCCAGCGCGTCCATCTGTGCGCAGCGTTGAGTGTGCGCGGCTTCGACGCGCGCGAGCCACGACGGCGGCAGCCAGCCGTGGGCACGGGCCTGCGCCGGCACCGTTTGCGCGGTGGTCTGCACCTCTGTGTGCACCGCAGTCACGCGCTGCTGCACCTCGGCCACCTGGGCCACGCGGGCGCGGATGTGCAGTGCGCCATAACGCCGGTGCGCCCGTTCGCTGGTGATGCGCACGAGTTCGCTCTCGCTGCTGGGGCCCGCGATGGCGCGGGCCAGGGCCAGCTTGCCGGCGCTGTCGTCCTGTGCGTCGGCCGGGGCGCGGCGTTCCACGTCCAGCTGTTGTTCGAAGGCGGTGGCGGCGCGCTCCAGCCCGTCGATGGCGAGCGGCGTGGCCTTGGCCACGGTCTGCAGGAACCAGTCGGTCCAGCCGGGCACCTGGTCCGGGTCGGCGGCCAGGGTGAAGGGCAGCAGCCAGGCGTCCCAGACAGAGACCTCGGTGGCGTCGCGGCTGGCGGCCTGCACCTGCAGCAGCGCGGCGGTCTGGCGCCAGCGCCGGTCGGAGACGGTCTGCTGCGTGTCTCGCGCACGTTCGCGGGCCGACGACAGCAGGGCGATCACCTCGTCACCCAGCCGCACGCGACCCGCCTGCGCGCGCAACGCCTGCAACGAAGCCGACGACAGCTGTGCATCCGGGTGCGCCTCACCGTCGGGCAGGGCGGTCTGCAGCAGGGCGGCGAAGTGCGCGTCGTCCACCGGTGTCACCGGCACGCGCAGCAGGAAGCGGTCGTAGAAGGCGTGCAGGCTCTCGTCCTGCGGCACCTCGTTGCTCGCGCCCACCAGGCAGACCAGGGGCACGTCGACCCGGTGCTGGCCGTTGTCGAAACAACGCTCGTGCAGCAGGCCGAGCAGGGTGTTGAGGATGGCCGAGTTGGCCTTGAACACCTCGTCCAGAAAAGCAACCTCGGCGGACGGCAGGTAGCCTGCGGTCAGGCGCTCGTAGCGGTCGTCTTCCAGGGCACTGAGCGAGAGCGGACCGAACAGCTCCTCGGGCACCGAGAAGCGGGTCAGCAGGCGCTCGAAATAGTGCGCGCCGGGCAGCAGGCGCTGCAGCCGGCGCGCGAGTTCGCTCTTGGCCGTGCCCGGCGGGCCGAGCAGCAGCACGTGTTCACCCGCCAGCGCCGCCAGCAGCAGCGCGCGGGCCGCCACGTCGCGCTGGAGCAGGCCGCGCTCGAGTTCTTCAATGGCGGCTGTCCATCGCATCCGGCACTCCTGTAGGCTGGTCATCGCGAAATTTTGCATCCGGAGAGGGGACACCCGCCAGGATGCGGTGGAACCGGCTTCGCCGGGCCACTCGCATCGCCCCCCTCTGGGGGGGTGACGCGAAGCGGCGCGGGGGGCGGCTTATAGCCGCTCGAATACAGCGGCAATGCCTTGGCCGCCGCCGATGCACATGGTGACGAGGGCGTAGCGGCCGTTGACCCGCTGCAGTTCGTACAGCGCCTTCACGGTGATCAGTGCGCCGGTGGCGCCGATGGGGTGGCCCAGCGAAATGCCCGAACCGTTGGGGTTGACCTTGGCCGGGTCCAGACCCAGTTCCCTGGTCACGGCGCAGGCCTGGGCGGCGAAGGCCTCGTTGGCCTCGATCACGTCCAGGTCGTTGACCGACAGGCCGGTTTTCTTGAGCACGGCCTGCGTGGCCGAGATCGGGCCCACGCCCATGATCTTGGGGTCCAGGCCGGTGTGGGCGTAGCCGACCAGGCGGGCCAGCGGCTTGGCGCCGCGGGCCTGCGCGGCCTTGGCGTCCATCAGCACCACGGCGGCGGCGGCGTCGTTGATGCCCGAGGCGTTGCCGGCGGTCACGGTGCCGTTTTCCTTGAGGAACACCGGTTTGAGCTTGGTCATGTCCTCCAGCTTGCAGCCGGCGCGGAAGTGCTCATCGGTCGCGTAGGCCACGTCGCCCTTCTTGCTCTTGAGCATGACGGGCACGATCTGGTCCTTGAAGCGGCCTTCGGCGGTGGCGCGCTCTGCGCGGTTGTGGCTTTCCACCGCCAGCGCGTCCTGCATCTCGCGGGTAATGCCGTACTTGGTGGCCACGTTCTCGGCCGTCACGCCCATGTGGATGTTGTGGAAGGGGTCGTGCAGCGCGCCGATCATCATGTCCACCATCTTGGTGTCGCCCATGCGGGCTCCCCAGCGCATGTTGAGCGAGGCAAACGGTGCGCGGCTCATGCACTCGGCGCCGCCGCCGATGGCGATGTCGGTGTCGCCCAGCAGGATGGACTGCGAGGCCGAGACGATGGCCTGCAGGCCCGAGCCACAGAGGCGGTTGACGTTGAAGGCGGGCGTGCCTTCGGCGCAGCCGCCGTTGATGGCGGCGACGCGGGAGAGATACATGTCCTTCGGCTCGGTGTTGACCACGTGGCCGAACACGACGTGGCCGACGTCCTTGCCCTCGGTGCTGGCGCGGGCCAGCGCTTCGCGCACGACCAGGGCGCCCAGTTCGGTGGGCGGGCTGTCCTTGAGGCTGCCCCCGAAGGTACCGATGGCGGTACGGACAGCGCTGACGACGACGACTTCACGGCTCATGGAATGCTCCTCTGTGGATGGGTACGGGATCAACGGCACATGGTAAGGCCAGCTCCCTTACAGGGGGCTTGTGCCACGTCAAGCAGACGACAGTCTCAGACCGTGTGCCGCGCCAGCAGCTTCAGGCGCCCCGGCATGGCGGGGTCGGCGCGGGTGAGGAACAGCTCGCCCATCGCGGGGTGTTCGCCGGTGAGCGCCGTGATGTTCACCTGGTGCGTCACCAGCACCCAGTTGATCGGCGCACCCAGGTCGCCGACAGTGGCCAGCACCTCGCGGGTCTGGGCGTCCTGCTCGCCCTGGCCCTGGAAGAAGGAGTTGATGGCCGGCCACACGGTGTAGCGGCCGAAGGCCAGACGGGCGGTGTCGGTGCAGCGGCACCAGGCGCTGCTGCGCACCGCGGCGATGGAGATGCTTTCGCGCCGAAAGGCCTCGCCCACGCGACCCGCCTGTGCGCGGCCGGCGGCGCTCAGATTGCGCTGGGTCTCGCAGCGGCCCAGGGTGAAGCCGGGCGGGTCGCCCACGCCGGGCTCGGTCTGGGCGTGGCGCATCAGCACCACGAAACCTCCCTGGCGCAGCAGCGGCCAGAAGCCGCCGGGCGCCGCCTGGGCCATATCAAGGCCGGACAGCGTGCCCGCCGCCAGCAGCAGCGCCTGGCGGCGGTTCGGGGTGGGCGGGGCGAAGGGCGGCATGCGGGTGCAGGGTGGGAGTGGCGGCGCGGGCGGTCAGCCCCGCACGTCGGCCACGGGCTCACGGCCGAAGTCCGGTCGCTGCAGCCAGGCCAGCACCTGGGCCGCCGCGTCGTCCGGGCTGGTGAGCTGCTGCTGGCGCTCGAGTTCCACGAAGCGCTGGTGGTCGGGAAAGCCGGCCGGGTCGCCCGCGCGCAGCTGGGTCTGCATGTCGGTGTCGACCACGCCAGGGGCCAGCGAGACGATCCGTGCGCCGTGCGCGCGGCGCGCCTCGTCCAGCGCCACGCAGCGGGAGAAATGGTCCATGCCGGCCTTGGCCGCGCAGTAGGGGGCCTGGGCGGCCATCGCCCGGCGGCCGAGCCCCGAGGAAATGTTGAGCACCTTGCGCGGGCCGCGCCAGCCCGCGTCGACCCAGGCCCCGCTGGCGTTCAGAAAGGCGGCGGTGAGCAGCATCGGCGCCTCCAGACCGACCCGCAGGGCCCGCGAGATGCCGTCCGGCGGGCATTGCTCCAGCGGCGCGATGTCCGGGATCACGCCCGCGTTGTTGACCAGGGTGGCGCTGGCCAGGCTGGGCGCGTCCAGTTGCGACAGCCATTGCTGCAGACGCGTCGGGACCGGCGCCGGATCGGCGAGGTCCACGGTCCATTGCAGCACCGTGGCCTTGCGGTCCTGGGCCAGGTCGTTGAGTTCGGGATTGGCATGGCGCGAGAGGCAGAGCAGGGGCCGGCCCGGCGCGATCAGCTGTCGCGCCATCGCCAGCCCCAGGCCGCGCGAGGCGCCGGTGAGGATGACAAGGTCTTGCATGCCACCAGTGTGACAGGAGCCGGGTGACCTCAGAACGGGCAGGGCGCTTCGAAGCGCATGAGCTGGTCGGTCGCGGGGTGGGGGATGTCGATGGCCTGCGCGTGCAGCAGCAGGCGCGGGGCCATGGCCTCCTGCGCCTCGCTCGCGTACAGCGGGTCGCCCACGATGGGGAAGCCGATGGCCATCAGGTGCACGCGCAACTGGTGCGAGCGGCCGGTGACCGGTTCGAGTTCGAGCCGCGTCGAGCCCCGCTCCGGTGCCGGTGCGGGCGCGATGCGCCAGCGCGTGAGGCTGGGCTTGCCGATCTCGTGGTCGACCTTGCTGCGCGGCCGCGCCAGCCAGTCGACGATCAGCGGCAGGTCGATGCTGTTCCAGCCGTTGTCGGGCAGCGGGTTGTGCAGTTCGCCCGCGACGGCGGCGATGTAGCGCTTGTGCACCCGGCGCTTCTCGAAGGCCATGCTCAGGCGGCGCTGCGCCTCGATGCCGCGCGCCATCACGATCAGGCCCGAGGTCGCCATGTCGAGCCGGTGCACGATCAGCGCGTCCGGATACTGCGCCTGGGCGCGGGCGCTCAGGCAGTCCTGGTTCTCCGGTCCGCGACCCGGCACGGCCAGCAGCCCGGCCGGCTTGTCGAACACCAGCAGGTGCTCATCGGCGTGGATCAGCGACAGGGGGTGGGGGCTCATATGGCCGCCAGAGCCCGGTACAACTCGTCGGTCGGCAGGCTGCGCGCGGCGCCGAAGCCGGCGACCTGGCGCGCCCCCAGCAGGTGCAGGCGCACGAAGCGGAAGTCGCCCAGCGTGGTCATCATCTCGGCTTCGGGAAAGCGTTGCAGGTAGACCAGGCGCGACGCCGCCGCTTCCGGACCGCCGGGTTCCACGAACCGGGCCCGCGCCTCCAGGGTCACGCGCGGCAGGGCGTGCACCGGTTCACCGTCGGGCTCGGCCGCGCACACCAGCAGCGAGACATGGGGGCTGTGCTGCATGTTGCCGCTGTGGGCCGCCAGCGCGCTGACGTGCAGCACCAGTTCACCCGCCTCCCTGTCGATGGCAAAGGGCACCATGGACACGAACACGCCGCCGTGTCTGTCGAGCGTGCCCAGGGCCGCGGTGCGGCGCGCCAGCAGCAGCTCACGCAGCGCGCGGGTCAGGCTGTGTTCGCCCAAGGGAGCCTCTTCAGCGGACAAACACCTCGGCCCGGCGGTTGCGAGGCTCCGGCACGTCGTCGTCCGTGGAAACCACCGGCTCACGCTCGCCGCGCCCGACCGGCTCGACCAGCTCGGGCCGGAAGCCCTTGCCCACCAGCAGGTCCCGGATGGCATTGGCGCGGCGCAGCGAGAGGGCGTCGTTGGCGTCGGCCGCACCCTGGCGGTCGGTGTGGCCGACGATCACGATCTCGCCACCGCTGCGCGCGCGGGCCGCGGCAACCACCTGGTCGAGCTGGGCGGCCGAGTCAGGCGTGAGGTCCGAGGTGCCGGGCTGGAAATTGAGCGTGAAGCGCTGAGGCGCCGGTGGCGCCAGTCGCAGCAGCGCGGGATAGCGCTCCCGCACCTCGGCCTCGCTGGACTGCGCCGGCTGGACCTCACCCTGGTGACCCAGCTCGGCGGCGGCGTACGGGGTGGCCAGCTCGGCCGAGCCCTGGGCCGTGGACACCAGCACCGCGCTGGACCGTTCGGGCTGGGGAAGCAGGATCACACGGCCGGCCGGTGCGCAGGCGGCGCACAGGGCCGCCAGTGCCGCAACGGCGAAACCGCGGGTGAGGGGCCGGAACAGGGGGGGGAGGGCGGCGACCGAACGTGTCGCAGCGTGCGGGACGGGGCTCGGAAGCGTCATCGCCGCAGTCTACTATGGTCGTTCCAGTGGTGACGCAGGTAGTAATAGAGCGGCTCGCCCCTGGGGTTGGCCTCGACGATGAAGTCGGTCCCGCGGACTCCGACCACCGCGGTCGGGGTCTTGACCTTGAAACGCTCGGGGTTGACCCGGGCCAGCAGGCCCGTGACCATGCGCACCGATCCCTGCAGCAGCTCCACCAGCAGGCTGCCTTCCTGGGTGGTGGTGTCGAACCGGTACTGGCTCAGGTCGGCGGTGCTGTCCGGGCCGAGCACCATCACCGTGCCGTCCTTGAGCACGATGCTGGCGGCGCCGTCCTTGCCGGTGCGGATGCGTTCGCCCGCTCGGACGGGTTCGCCGGGCCGGGCGGGGCGGCCATCGTCCCGGCCCAACCGCACTTCGCCCTGCACCTGCTTGAACGTGCCGGCCCGTGTGTCGGCCGCGGCGCCGGAGGTCTGGGCCGACGCCACAGCCGCCGCCAGCGCAAGCACGCCGGCGGGCAAGGTGCGGAACAGTCGGCGGGCGTTCAGGGCGGGCATGGGTACTCCAAATGGTTTACCCGGCATGGTAGTCGCAGCCTTTCACGTGGACCAATGCATGCACCTACAATCCTCGCCCCGGTCCGCCTTCCAGTGACATGCGTCACGTTTCTGTCGGCCCCAACCCCCTTGCCCCGATGACCCCGACCCTGTTGCTGGCGCCCATGGAAGGCCTGCTCGATGCCACGCTGCGCGATGTGCTCACGCGCACCGGCGGCGTCGACCGCTGCGTGAGCGAGTTCATCCGGGTCACCGACACCCTGTTGCCCGAGCGGGCCTTCGTGCGGGTGGTGCCCGAACTGCTCAACGGCGGTCGGACCCGCGCCGGGGTGCCGGTGCGGCCGCAGCTTCTCGGCTCGGACCCGGTCTGCCTGTCCGAGAACGCCGCGCGGCTGGCGGCACTCAGTCCGTTCGGTGTCGATCTCAACTTCGGCTGTCCGGCCAAGACGGTCAACCGCAGCCGGGGCGGCGCGGTGCTGCTGGACGAGCCCGAACTGATCGGGCGCATCGTGTCGGCGGTGCGGCGCGCTGTGCCGGCACACCGGCCGGTGTCGGCCAAGATGCGGCTGGGCTATGGCGACGACCGCGTGGCTGAAGACTGCGCGAGGGCCATTGCAGAGGCCGGGGCCGACGAACTCGTGATCCATGCGCGCACCAAGGCCCAGGGCTACCGCCCGCCGGCCTACTGGGAACGCATTGCCGAGGTCCGTGCCGTGCTGCCCGATCGCCTGCCGGTGATTGCCAACGGCGAGATATGGACCGTGGCCGATGCGCTGCGCTGCCGCGAGGTGACGGGCTGCGACCGGCTCATGATCGGTCGCGGCATGGTCACCGATCCTGGTCTGGCGCTGGCGATCCGGGGGCAGGGGGATGTGCCGTGGTCACAGATCCTGCCCCTGTTGTCGGTGTTCTGGTCCCAGGTGTGCGACCGGGTCGAGCGGCGGCACCGCGCCGGCCGGCTCAAGCAGTGGCTGAACTACCTGCGCAAGCGCTATCCCGAAGGTCAGCGCGCGTTCGACGAGCTGCGCGAGTCCAACGACCCGGCCCGTGTGGAGGCCTGGCTGCAGGGGCAATCTCTGCCACAGGAACCCATGTCCGTGCCGCCAGCGGAAATTCCGGTGGCGTGCTAAGGTCCGGCCCCGGTCAAGACTAGAAACCACCATGAAGACCCTGCAACAGCGGCTGGAGAGCCTGGGAGCCGAACGACTGCGCGGCATGCGGCGCGGGCTGGAGAAGGAGAGCCTGCGGTCGCAACCCGATGGCAAGCTGGCGCTGACGCCGCACCCGGCGGCGCTCGGCAGCGCGCTCACGCACCCGCACATCACCACCGACTATTCTGAATCGCAGCTGGAGCTGATCACGGGTGTGCATGCCAGCGTGGAAAGCTGTCTGGCCGAGCTCACCGAGATCCACCAGTTCACCCTGCGCAGTCTTCAGGCGCAGGGCGGGGTGGCGGGCGAAGAAATGCTCTGGGCTTCCAGCATGCCCTGCGGCCTGCCCACCGACGAGACCATTCCGCTCGGGCGCTACGGCTCGTCCAACGTGGGCCGCGCCAAGAGCGTGTACCGCATGGGCCTGGGGCACCGCTACGGCCGCCGCATGCAGACCATCAGCGGTATCCATTACAACTGGTCGCTGCCCGGGGTGGACAACGAAGGCTACTTCGCGCTGATCCGCAACTTCCGCCGCCACGCGTTTCTGCTGCTGACCCTCTTCGGCGCGTCGCCGGCCCTGTGCTCGACCTTCGTCGAGGGGCGTCAGCACGAGCTGCAGCCCCTGGGCAGCGGCGGCACCCTGCACATGCCGCATGGCACCAGCCTGCGCATGGGGCGCCTGGGCTACCAGAGCGACGCCCAGGCTTCGCTGGCCGTGAGCTACAACAGCCTCGAAGGTTATGCGGCCTCGCTGCACGACGCGCTCACCCGGCCCTGGCCGGCCTATGAAACGGTGGGCATCCGCAACCCCGGGGGCGACTACAACCAGCTGGCCACGACCCTGCTGCAGATCGAGAACGAGTTCTACGGCACGATCCGGCCCAAGCGCGTGATCCACCAGGGCGAACGCCCGCTGCACGCCTTGCGCGAGCGCGGTGTTGAGTACATCGAGGTGCGCCTGATGGACCTCAACCCCTTCGAAGCCATCGGCATCGACGCGGCCACGCTGCGCTTCCTGGATGTGTTCCTCCTGCACTGCCTGCTGTCCGAGAGCCCGCCGGACACGCCGGAGGAAATCCGCGAACTGGCCCACAACCAGCACCTGACCGCGGCGCGCGGCCGCGAGCCCGGCCTGCACCTGCTGCGCGGCGGAGCCGAGGTGGCCCTGCAGGCCTGGGGCCTGGAGATCCTGGACCAGCTCGAACCGATCGCCGACCACCTGGACGCCCTGCACGGCGGGTCCCTGCACCGCGAGGCGGTGGCCGCTGCACGCGCCTCGCTGCTCGCGCCGGACACCCTGCCGTCGGCCCGGGTGCTCGCGGCCACCCGGCACGAGCACGGCTCCTCGTTCATCGACTTTGTCCGCACCCGTTCGCAGCGCATCCGCCAGCAGCTGCTGGACCTGCCCTGGGGCGCCGAGCAGCAGTCCCGCTACGTGGTCATGGCGGTGCGCTCGATGGCGGACCAGCAGGCCATTGAAGCGGCCGACTCGATGCCGTTCGAGATCTACCGCCAGGAATACGTCTCGCCCGCCCGCCTGATGCCGCGTTCCGCGGTGGCGCAGCCCGCCTGAGGTACCGCGAACCCCTGCTGGCGCAGGGTGTTTGCCGGACGCCGCGGGGGCTGCGGAGGATCGGTCCTATCCTGTGCCCTCCCTTTCCTCCAGGAGACCGCCATGGCACCGACCCCGCGCCTGACCGCCGCCGATTTCGACCAGGAACTGCTCATCCTTTTCGACGCCTATGTGCACGGCGACATCGACCGCCGGGGCTTCCTCGACAAGGCCGCGAAGTTCGCCGTCGGGGGTGTCACGGCGGCTGGCCTGCTGGCCTCGCTCAGCCCGGACTTTGCCATTGCCCAGGTGGTGCCGCAGGGCGATCCGCGCATCGCCACCGAGCGGATCGAAGTCGACTCGCCCAATGGTTCGGGCAAGGTCAAAGCCTACCTGGCCCGACCGGCCAATGCCCCAAGCAAGCTGCCCGCCGTGCTGGTGGTGCACGAGAACCGCGGCCTGAACCCGCACATCGAGGACATCGCCCGCCGCCTGGCGGTGGACGGCTACCTGGCGCTGGCCCCGGATGCGCTCACCCCGCTGGGCGGCTACCCCGGCGACGAGGACAAGGCCCGGGCCCTGTTCGCCCAGCTCGACCAGGGCAAGACCCGGCAGGACTTTCTGGCCGCAGCGGCCTTGCTCAAGGCACGCCCCGACAGCAACGGCAAGCTGGGCGTGGTTGGCTTCTGCTACGGCGGCGGCATGGCGCATTACCTGGCCACGCAACTGCCCGACCTGGCGGCCGCCGTGCCGTTCTATGGCAACCACCCGCCGGTCGAGGACGCCGCGAGGGTCAAGGCGCCGCTGCTGATCCATTTCGCTGCGGTGGACGAGCGCATCAACGCCGCCTGGCCGGCCTACGAGGCCGCGCTCAAGACGGCCGGTGTGCGCTACACCGCCCACCAATACCCCGGCACCCAGCACGGCTTCAACAACGACACCACCCCGCGCTTCGACGCCGCCGCCGCGAAGCTGGCCTGGGACCGCACCCTGGCATTTTTCGCACAGCACCTCCGTTGACCGCGTTTCCCCCCACGCGGCGGGACGCCGCCAGGGGATTCAATCCACCGGCGGCACGAGCGCCACGTCGCTGACCGGGTAGGCCACACAGGGCAGCACCGCGCCCGCGGCCTTTTCTTCGGGCAACAGGCCGGGCCAGTCCACGCCGTAGCGCACCTGCCCGGCGGTGAGCCGGCCGATGCAGGTGCGGCAGGTGCCGTTGCGGCAGGAGGCCGGCCAGGCCACGCCGGCGCTCTGCAGGGTCTGCAGCAGGGTGCGCTCTTCAGGGGCCTGCAGCATGAGACCTTGTTCGGGGAGGTCCAGCACCCAGCGGCGGGGGATATCTTCTGTCGGCATGCCCCGAATCTAACCTTGTGTCCGGTTGCCTGTTCAACAGGCAGTCTGAAGATTGCCTATGCAGATCAAGGACTTGGGTGCCCCGTACAGGACTTCTCCAGGCTTATCCACAAGCTTGTCCCGGAAATCTTGGGACAAGTTGAGAAGTATCAACACTGTGGAAGCGGGGTCTGGCTAGAGTTCAGGGTTTTCCCTGAACCTGCATTTCCCATCATGTACAGCCTCACCGGCGCAGACCGGGCCTACCGCTTCCTCTCCGGCGCCGCCATCCTTCTGGTGGCCGTGTTCTCGCTGACCGGGCTGCTGCAGGTGCTGGCCTATGCTTCGGCCGGCCTCGTGCTCACCACCGCAATCATCAACGCCTGCCCGCTGGTGGAGCTGCAGGTCCGCAGCACGTCTTGATCAGGCTTCGCCGCCGAAGCGCTTGATCAGGTTGGCGATGTACTTCTCGACCAGCTTCTCGAATTCGCCCTCGACCACCGGCACCACCACCATCTTCATCAGCCCGGGCAGCGGCACCTCGATGTCGCCCTGGATGGCGAGCGCGATCGCGGTGTGCTTCTTCTGGTCGCTGATGTCCCAGCTGCCCGAGACCAGGGCGTTGCCCACGCCCTTGACCGGGGTCCACTTCACCGCGCCGTGGCCCTTGGCGGCGTCCCATTTGCTCGCGTACTTGCAGGCGTAGACCGTCTGGATGTTGACCTGGGCCGTGCCCACCTTTTCCATCTCCCAGCGGTAGCTGTTGCCGCCCAGGTCGACCAGCTGGTCGACTTTGGGAAAATGGCTGACCGAGGTCGGTACGTCGGAGAGCACCTCGAACACCTCGGCGGCTTTGGCCTTGACATTGAATTCGTAGCCCAGATCGATCTTCACGGTGATGGCCATGGGGTCTCCTCTTGTGGTTGGCGGGAAAAATCATTGTGGCACGCAGCGGCCACGCACACAGAACGGCAATACATGAGCATCCAGTGGTTCCCCGGGCACATGCACCTCACGCGGCAGGCGATTGCCGAGCGCGTCAAGGAGATCGACGTCGTGATCGAAATGCTCGACGCGCGCCTGCCCGGCAGCAGCGCCAACCCGCTGATGCAGCAGCTCACCAGCGGCCGGCCGACGCTCAAGGTGCTCAACAAGCAGGACATGGCCGACCCGGCGCGCACCGCGCTCTGGCTGGCGCACTACAACGCCCAGCCCGACACCCGCGCCATCGCGCTCGACGCCAGCGTGACCGCGCCCGCGCGGGCGCTCATCGATGCCTGTTTCGAACTGGCGCCCAAGCGCGGCGGCATGCTCAAGCCGATGCGGGTGCTGATCTGCGGCATCCCCAACGTCGGCAAGTCCACGCTGATCAACACGCTCAAGGGCAAGCGCGCGGCCAAGACCGGCGACGAAGCCGGCGTCACCCGCACCGAGGCGCGCATTGTGCTGGCCGACGACTTCTATCTGTATGACACGCCGGGCATGCTCTGGCCGCGCATCTTCGTGCCCGAGAGCGGCCACAACCTGGCGGCCAGCGGCGCGGTGGGCAAGAACGCCTACGACGAGGAAGAAGTGGCCTACGAACTCATCGCCAAGCTCAAGACCGACTACCCGAAGCTCATGGAGGCGCGCTACCAGCTGGGCCTGACACCCGAGGCCTGGGCGCAGACGCACGACGACGAACTGGTCGAGGCCATCGGCCGCAAACGGGGTGCGCTGGCCGGCGGCGGCCGGGTGAACATGCAGAAGGCCGCCGAGCTGGTGATCGCCGACTTCCGCGCCCTGCACATCGGCCGCATCACCCTGGAAACGCCCGAGCAGTTCGCGCGCTGGCTCAAGGCCGGCAAGCAGGCCGACGCCGAACGCGCGGCGCGCAAGAAAAAGCTGCGCGAGGACGGGCACATCAGCCCCGAACGCAAGCCCAAGGCCGACAAACGCCCGTCGGCGCGCAAGCCCCGCTGACACACCGGAGACGCCCATGTCCACCATCGCCCCGCCCACGAACCCCGAGGCCGATCCGCGTGTCAAGGCCGTCTTCGACGACATCCGCGCCACCCGCAAGACGGACTTCATCAACAACATGTGGCGCTACCTGGCCTTCGACCCGGCGCTGCTGGAGCAGACCTGGGCCGAGGTCAAGAGGGTGATGGCCACGCCGTCGACGCTGGACCCGCTGACCAAGGAGCTGGTCTACATCACGGCGTCCATCATCAACGGCTGCAGCTACTGCGTGCACTCGCACACGGCGGCGGCCGCGGCCAAGGGCATGACGCGCGAGCAGCACGCCGAGCTGCTGTCCATCATCGCGCTGGCGGCCAAGACCAACCAGCTCGCCACGGGTCTGCAGGTGCCGGTGGACCCGGAGTTTCAGAAGGCTTGAGCCGGGTCAAGGACGCTGGCGGCGCAGAGGCGCAGCATGGGGTTTTTTGGGAGCCCCGCCATGAGCACCGAACCCCGCCGCATCCTGATCGTCAACGGCCACCCCGACGCCGGGGCGCGCCATTTGCTGCACCAACTGATCGACGCCTACGCCGAGGGCGCGCAGGCGGCGGGCCACGAGGTTCGGCGGGTGGAGGTCGGGGCGCTGGACTTTCCGCTGCTGCGCAGCGCGGCGGAATGGGAGCATGGCGCGCTGCCCGAAGGGCTGAAGGCCGCCCAGGACGACATCGCCTGGTGCCAGCACCTGGTGCTGGCTTTTCCGCTATGGCTGGGCGACATGCCGGCCGTGCTCAAAGGCTTTCTGGAGCAGGTGGCGCGGCCCGGTTTCGCCTTTCACCGCGACGAGAAGAACCCGTTCGGCCAGAAAGCGCTGGGCGGGCGTTCGGCCCGCATCGTGGTGACCATGGGCATGCCGGCCCTGGTCTACCGCTGGTATTTCCGCGCCCACAGCGTCAGATCGCTGGAGCGCAACATCCTGGGTTTTGTCGGCATTGCCCCGGTGCACGAAACCCTGGTCGGGCTGGTGGACCGGCTGGGCGAGCCGGGCGTGGCCCAGTGGTGCATGAAGCTGCGCAAGCTGGGAACGCAGGCCGCCTGAGCGGCCGCGCCGGGCTCAGTCCTCGACCTTCACACCCTTCCAGAACGCCACCCGGCCGCGGATGTGCTCGGCTTCGGGCTTGGGGTCCGGGTAGTACCAGGCGGCGTCGGCGTTGAGTTCGCCATTCACCAACAGCGAGAGGTACTTGGCCTCGCCCTTCCAGGGGCATGTGGTGCGGTGGTTGCTGAAGGTGACGAATGCGCGGTTGAGCGCGCTCTCGGGGAAGTAGTGGTTGCCTTCGACCAGCACCGTGTCGTCGCTCTCGGCGATCACGGCGCCGTTCCAGGTGGCTTTCATGCGGTCCGTTCCCGGGTCACTTGTACTTGTCTTTGTCCTTGCCGCGCGGGATCACCGCGGTGACCGGCGCGACCGGGCGGTCGGAACTGACCGGGCCCTTGGGCACCGAGGTGTCCTTCTTCGGCTTCTTGCTCATCTTCTCGTTGCGCTGTTCCTTGCCCATGGTGTGCTCCGTTGGAAATGGCCGCGGGCTGCGGCCGATCGCGCGATGTTACCGGCCCGCGGCCGGGTCCTGCAGCGCGTCCAGCTCGTCGGGCGGTGCCACGGTGACGGCGACTTCCAGCGTGTGGTGGGCGCCGCCCTGGATCACGCCGCGCATGGGCGAGACGTCGGCGAAGTCGCGCCCGGTGGCCAGCGTCACATAGTCCTCGCCGGGGCTGCCCCAGCCGCAGCGGTTGTTGGTGGGGTCGAAGTCGAACCAGGCCCCGGTGGCCGGTTCGCCGCCGGCCTGCGCCCCGGTGCCCGGCGGCAGCGGCACGTAGACCGAGACCCAGGCATGCGAGGCGTCGGCCCCGATCAGCCGCGGTTGGCCCGGTGGCGGCTGCGTGAGCAGGTAACCGCTGACGTAGCGCGCCGGCAGGCCCAGGCTGCGCAGGCAGCCGGTCATGATGTGGGCGAAGTCCTGGCACACGCCCTTGCCCTGCGCCAGCGCGACCAGCGCCGGGGTGTTGACCTCGGTGCTGGCGGTTTCGTAGGCGAGCCCGGTGTGGATGCGCTCCATCAGGGCCCGGGCCGCGGCCAGCATGGGCAGGCCCGCGGCGAAGGCCGGCCGGGCGAAGGCGGTGAAGGCGTCGTCACGCGGCACGTGGGGTGACGCGAACAGGAATTCGCTGGCGGGGTCGTAGGGGGCCCGGGCGCGGTAGCGGAAGTGGTCGCGCACGGCTTCCCAGGTCTGTGTCTGCCAGGCCGGGTCGTCCGGCAGCGGCGCGGGCGCGCGGGTGTCCACCCGGCTGTCGGCGGTGACGGTGAGCACCTCGTGCGGCGCCTGCAGCGAGAAGAAGATGCGCAGGTTGCCGAAGGCGTCGGTGGTCTGGCTGCGGGCCGCCGGTTCGGGCGAGACCGTCAGCGTGTGCGAGAGCACGGTCTGGGTGGCGGTGTCCACCGGCGAGAGGTGCACCATGTGCTGGGCCATGTCCACGCTGCCCTGGTAGCGGTAGGTGGTGGTGTGCAGGATGCGCAGGTCCATGGCTCAGACACCGACACTCTGTGTCTTGCGGTCGGCGTGGCTGAAGTGCAGCCGGGTGATTTCGTCGGACAGGTCGGCCGCTGCGGCCTCGCACCCGTCCAGCAGTTCGGCCAGCGTGCCGTAGCGCATGGTCTGCCCCTCGCGCTGCCAGCTGCTCAGCTCGGTCAGCACCCAGACGTCGGGGTCGGGCAGGCCCTGGGCCAGCACGGCGTCCTGCGGCGTGGCGCTTTGCGACAGCTTGGCCAGGCGCGAGCGCAGCGTCTGCACCACCCAGGCGATGGAGCGGGGGTTGTCGCGGTCCATCACCAGCAGGTCGATCAGCGCCACCATGTCGCGCCGCTGCTGGTACATGGCGTGGAAAGTGATGGTGCTGTCGAACAGCGCGACCACCGCCTCGAAGCCTGTCGGGTCTTCCATGCAGCGGTGTTCCAGCCCGAGCGAGAGCGCGCGCGAGAGCGTGATCAGGCGCTCGATGTGCCGCCCCACGGACAGCAGGCGCCAGCCGTTGTCGCGCACCATGCGGTCGGTCTGCGCACCGGTGATGGCGGCCAGCCGCTCGCTCAGCGCCGCGAGCGCGGCCAGCGCTTCGGCAGTGCCGTATTCGGCGTCGGCGGCCATGGCCGCGCAGTCCTGCCCGAAGCTGGCCTCGGCGTGCTCGATGAGGTTCCAGTGCTCGGGCGAGAGCCGGTCGCGCACCTGGGCGGCCGCACTCTTGAGCGCGCGCAGGTTGTGGCCCACGCTGAAGCTGCGGCCCGCCAGGGGCGAGTCCGGCACCGGTGCCAGACCGGCCATCAGCGAACGCGCGAACACGCGTGCCGCCTGCTCGGCGCCGGGGACATCGTCCAGCACCAGCGCGTTCTCGCGCGCGGTCGCCGAAAGCCAGGCGAGCAGCGCGCGCGAACTGGGTTCTTCACCACCGAGGTGGTCGAGCACGATGCGCGCGAGCCGCACCGCGTTTTCCGCACGCTCGGTGTAGCGGCCGAGCCAGAACAGGTTTTCGGCCGCGCGGCTGGTGACGGGGCGCTTCTGGTGCGCCAGTGCCAGCGTGCTCGGCTGCGACTGCAGCAGGCTGGTGGTGTCGACCTCGCCCTCGGTCATCACCCAGCAGTCGGCGCTCGAACCACCGCGCTGCATCGACGCCATCAGCTGGCCGCGCGGCGCCAGCCGCACCAGGCCGCCGGGCAGCACGCGCCAGCTCTGTGGACCGTCGGCAAGCGCGAACACACGCAGCATCGCCGAGCGCGGCACCAACCGCTCGCCGGTCCAGGTCGGCGTCTGCGACAGCGGCAGCCAGGATTGCACCGTGTAGTCGTCGGGGTGGCGCACCATGCGGCCGGACCATTCGTCCAGCTCGCGCGGACCCAGGCTCTGCCCGATGGCCGTGTCGAGGCCAGAGCCGGGGTAGGTGGGCTTGATCACGCCGCCCTTGAGCAGGGGCAGCACCTCGCGCAGCGCGGCGTCTTCGCCGCACCACCAGGTGGCCAGGGAGGGCAGCTTGAGTTCTTCGCCCAGCAGGTGGCGGCTGATGGCCGGCATGAAGCCCAGCAGCGCGCTCGACTCGAGCGGCGCCGAACCCGGCGCGTTGGCCAGCAGCAGGTTGCCTGCGCGCAGCACCTGCAGCAGGCCGGGCACGCCCAGGCTGGAGTCGGCGCGCAGCTCCAGCGGGTCCAGCCACTGGTCGTCCACGCGCTTGATCAGCGCGTGCACCGGCTCCAGGCCTTTGAGCGTCTTGAGGTAGAGGCGCTGATCGCGCACCGTCAGGTCGTTGCCCTCGACCAGGGTCAGGCCCAGGTAGCGCGCCAGGTAGGCGTGTTCGAAATAGGTTTCGTTGTAGGGGCCGGGCGTGAGCAGGGCGATGCGCGCATCGTCGCCTTCGGGCGCCAGCGCCTTGATGCCGTCCATCAGCGCGCGGTAGCTGGCGGCCAGGCGCTGCACCTTCATGCCGGCGAAGGCCTTGGGGAACTGCCGCGCGATGGCGATGCGGTTTTCCAGCAGATAGCCCAGTCCCGAGGGCGCCTGGGTGCGCTGGCCCACCACCCACCAGCGGCCGTCGGGTCCGTGCGCGAGGTCGAAGGCGGCGATGTGCAGCCAGGTGTGGCCGGGCGGCGTGACGCCCTTCATCGCGCGCAGGTAGCCGGGATGCCCCTGGGCCAGCGCGGTGGGCAGCAGGGCGCGGCGCAGCAGGTCCTGCGGGCCGTAGAGGTCGGCCATCATGCCGTTGAGCAGGCGCGCGCGCTGCAGCACGCCGGCCTCGATCACGGCCCATTCCTGGGGCGCCACGATCATGGGGAACAGGTCGAGCGCCCAGGGGCGCTGCAGGCCGCCGGCGGCGTCGGCGTAGACGTTGTAGGTGACGCCGTTGTCGCGGATCTGGCGCTGCAGGTTCTCGGCGCGCCGGTTCAGGTCGGCCAGGCCGTCGGTGCCCACGTGGTCGAAGAAGCGCCCCCAGTGGGGCGCCAGGGCATGCGGGTCGCTGCTGTCGCGCAGCTCGTCGCGGTGTCCCGCGTCGGCCGGCACCGACAGCGACAAGGCCCAGTCCCGTGGGGATTCGGGGCTGAGCTCGTCGAACAGGGAGTCTCTGGATTCTTCTGAAGTCACGGACTTGGAGTATGCCCGTGGCTCATCCTTTGGGGGACCCCCGGGCGGTTCGGGCCGTTGCATCCGTCACGGGCACGTGGTCACGGTCACTGGCGCAGATCGAGCGTGAACGGGAACTCCCGGCTCGGGGTGGCTGCGGCCACCACCATCTTGCCCGCCGTGTGGCCCATCTGGAAGAAGCGCGAGAGGCGCCGGCTTTCGGCCTCGTAGGCGTTGACCGGGAAGGTGTCGTAGTTGCGGCCGCCCGGGTGGGCCACGTGGTACTGGCAGCCACCGAGCGACTTGTGCATCCAGGTGTCGACGATGTCGAAGGTCAGCGGTGCGTGCACGCCGATGGATGGGTGCAGCGCCGACGGCGGGTTCCAGGCCTTGTAGCGCACACCGGCCACGTGTTCGCCCGCGGTGCCGGTGGGCTGCAGGGGCAGGGCGCGGCCGTTGCAGGTGATCACGTACCGGCTGTCGTTGTAGCCGCTCACGCGCACCTCGATGCGTTCCAGCGACGAATCGACGTAGCGAACGGTGCCGCCAGGCGCACCTTCTTCGCCCATCACGTGCCAGGGTTCCAGCGCGTTGCGCAGCGTCAGTTCGATGCCGCGTGCGGCGACCTGGCCCACCAGCGGGAAGCGGAACTCGAAGTGCGGTTCGAACCAGGCCATGTCGAAGCGGTAGCCCACCTCGGCCAGCTCGGCCAGCACGTCCTCGAAGTCCATGCGGATGAAGGTCGGCAGCAGGAAGCGGTCGTGCAGCTCGGTGCCCCAGCGGGTGAGCCGGCCCTGCCAGGGCTGCTGCCAGAAGCGCGCGATCAGGGCGCGCAGCAGCAGCTGCTGGGCGATGCTCATGCGCGCGTGCGGCGGCATCTCGAAAGCGCGCAGCTCCAGCAGGCCCAGACGACCTGTGGACGAGTCCGGCGAGTAGAGCTTGTCGATGCAGAACTCGCTGCGGTGGGTGTTGCCGGTGACGTCGACCAGGATGTTGCGCAACGTGCGGTCCACCAGCCACGGCGGCATGTCCTGCCCGTGGCGCTGACGGTTCTGCTCGATCTGGTTGAGCGCGATTTCCAGCTCGTAGAGCTGGTCGTTGCGCGCCTCGTCCACACGCGGCGCCTGGCTGGTCGGGCCGATGAACAGGCCGCTGAACAGGTAGGACAGCGAGGGGTGGTTGTGCCAGTACGCCACCAGGCTGCCCAGCAGCTCGGGCTTGCGCAGGAAGGGCGAGTCCGATGGTGTCGCGCCACCGAGCACGAAGTGGTTGCCGCCGCCGGTGCCGGTGTGGCGGCCGTCGGTCATGAACTTCTCGGCACACAGCCGCGTCTGGTGCGCGGCCTCGTAGAGGAACTCGGTGCGCTCGACCAGCTCTTCGAAGCTGCTGCTGGGGTGGATGTTGACCTCGATCACGCCCGGGTCGGGCGTGACCTGCAGCATCTTCAGGCGCGGGTCGCGCGGCGGCGGATAGCCTTCGAGCACGATCGTCATGCCCAGGCGTTCGGCCGTGTCTTCCACCGCCGACAGCAGATCGAGATAGTCCTCCAGGCGCTGCATCGGCGGCATGAAGACGTAGAGGTGCTGGCCCTTGCCGCCGCTGGCCTTCTCGGCCTTGGGACCGTTGGCGCGCTGCGGGTCGCGCGCCTCGACCACCAGCGCGGTGCGGGTCAGCCAGGCGGCCGATTCGCCGCGCTGCGGGAAGCGGGAGGACAGGTGCTGCGCAGGCGCCGAGGCCGGGTGCGGCTGTCCGCGGCGCAGGCCGAGCGCCTCGACCTCGCCGCCCGGGCCCTGTTCCTCGAACCAGTCGGTGCCCTGCAGCGAGACCGTGCCGCCTTCGGCAAAGCCGCCGCCCACGGTGTGCGGGTGCACTTGGTGGCGCAGCGCCGCGCCGGTGGGCAGCGGGTCGCGTGCGCTGTGAGGGTCCTGTTCGATGTGGTAGGGGTAGTCGCCCATCGACACCCAGGGCAGGGAGTCCAGCGGCAGCCGGTAGCCCATGGGCGAGTCGCCAGGGATCAGGTACATGCGCTCGTCGCGGAAGAACCAGGGGCCGGTGGACCAGACGGTGCCGCTGACGCGGTGGTAGGCGCTCTTGCCGTTGTTCGAGAGCGGACCGTGGCCCGAGGCCTGCAGCGGCAGCACATAGCCCACGGTGGCGTCCAGGCCCTGGCCGAACACGCGGCGCAGGCGCTGGCGTTCCAGCTCGTCGTCGAGCTTGCTGTCGAAGGGGTCGACGTTGACCGGCAGGCGGCGCTCGCGCCACAGGTAGTACCAGGTGTCCTCGTAGCCGGGCGTGATGTACTGGGTCGACAGGCCGAGCCGCCGGGCCAGCGCCTGCGTGAAGCGCTGCGCGTCTTCGGCGGTGTAGTGGGCCTCGTCGCGCTCGTCGGCCAGCAGGGCCGGGTTGCCCCAGCAGGGTTCGCCGTCGGCGCGCCAGAACACCGACAGCGCCCAGCGGGGCAACTGCTCGCCCGGGTACCACTTGCCCTGGCCCATGTGCACGAAGCCGCCGTCGCCGTAGCGCTCGCGCAGGCGGCCCAGCAGTTCGGTGGCGTAGCCGCGCTTGGTGGGGCCCAGCGCGTCGGTGTTCCATTCGGCGGCGTCGCGGTCGCTCACGGCCACGTAGGTGGGCTCACCACCCTGGGTCAGGCGCACGTCGCCCTTCACCAGGTCGGCGTCGACCTGTGCACCCAGCTTCAGGACATCGGCCCACTGGTCCTCGGTGTAGGGCTTGGTCACGCGCGGCGATTCGTGGATGCGCGTGACCTTCATCTCGTGGCTGAACGTGACCTCGCACTTGTCCACGCCACCCTCCACCGGCGCGGCGCTGGAAGGTTGCGGGGTGCAGGCCAGCGGGATGTGGCCCTCGCCGGCCAGCAGGCCCGAGGTCGGGTCCAGGCCGATCCAGCCGGCGCCGGGCAGGAAGACCTCGCACCAGGCGTGCAGGTCGGTGAAGTCCTTCTCGGGACCGCTGGGGCCGTCGATGGCTTTCACGTCGGGCGTCAGCTGGATCAGGTAGCCCGAGACGAAGCGCGCGGCCAGGCCGAGGTGGCGCAGCAGCTGCACCAGCAGCCAGCCCGAGTCGCGGCAGGAGCCGCTCTTCAGCGTCAGAGTGTCCTCTGGCGTCTGCACGCCCGGTTCCATGCGGATGGTGTAGGCGATGTCTTTCCAGAGCTTCTGGTTGATGCCGACCAGGAAATCGATGGTGCGTTGCTCGCTGCGGTCGACCTGCTCCAGGTAGCTTTTGAGCAGGGGCGTCACCGGTGCCGTGGCGAGGTAAGGTGCCAGCTCCTGCCGCTGGGCTTCGTCGTAGCTGAACGGGAACTTCTCGGCACGCGGCTCGAGGAAGAAGTCGAACGGGTTGTAGACCGCCATCTCGACCACCAGGTCGATGGTGACCTTGAACTCGGTGGTGGGCTCGGGGAAGACCAGGCGCGCCTGGTAGTTGGCGAACGGGTCCTGCTGCCAGTTGATGAAGTGTCCCGCCGGCTCGATCTTCTGCGAGTACGACAGCACCTTGGTGCGGCTGTGCGGCGCCGGACGCAGCCGGACCACCTGCGGGCCCAGTTTGACCAGGCGGTCGTACCGATAATGGGTGATGTGGCTCAGGGCGACATGGATGGCCATGCTGGGGTCACTTTCAACAGGGAGTCACAAACAATGAAAACGCTGCCAGGGCGGGACGCCGCGCGCGTTCTGCAGAATCTAGCAAGTCCCGCGCCACGGCGCATGGCCGTCCGGCGGACCGCCTGATGCACCCGCTGTGGGCGGTGCTGCCCGGCGCGGTGCTGGGTGTGGCGCTGCAGCTGCAGCAAGGGCGGTTGTGGCCCGGGACCATTTACGGGGCGCTGCTGGCGGCGGCGCTCCTCCTGGCGGGCATCGCCACACGGATCGGCGGCGGGCGCCGTATCGGGTGGGCGACCGGCGTGGCCCTGCTGGCGGGCGCGCTGGCCGCGGCCGGGGCCACAGGCCTGCGCGCGGCGAGGTACCAGGCGCAGGGGCTGGCCCCCGCGATGGAGGGCGTGGACCTGGTGGTCACCGGGCAGGTGGCCACCCTGCCCCAGCGGGGCGCCGACAGCGACCGCTTCGAGTTCGTTGTGGAATCGGCGACGCAGGGCGGGCAATCGGTGGACCTCCCGCCGCGGCTGCTGATCAGCGACTTCCGCGGGCAGGGCGCGGGGCGCTCCTGGCGGGCGGGCGACGCCTGGCGGCTGACGGTGCGGCTCAAGCGGCCCCATGGTGCATCGAATCCCCACGGCTTCGACCGCGAGCGCTGGCTCTGGGAGCAGGGCATCGGCGCGACCGGCTACCTGCGCGCCGGCCCGCGCGACCCTGCGCCGGTGTTCCTCGGGGCGCACGGCAGCCACCCGGTCGAGGCCGCGCGCCAGTGGGTGGCCGACCGCATCGCGGCACGCGTGCCGGAGCCGCGCAGCGCCGGCGTGCTGGCGGCGCTGGTGGTGGGTGACCAGGCGGCGATCGAACGCAGCGACTGGACCCTGTTTCGCGACACGGGCGTGGCTCATCTGATGAGCATCTCCGGTCTTCATGTCACGGTGTTTGCATGGCTGGCCACGGCGGGCATCGGCTGGGGCTGGCGGCGCTGGGCCCGCGTGTGGCCGGGGGTGCTGCTGGCCGTGCCGGCGCCGCGGGCGGCGGCCTGGGGTGGTGTGGCGGCCGCGGCCGCTTACGCCCTGTTCTCGGGCTGGGGCGTGCCTGCGCAACGCACGGTGCTGATGCTGGCGCTGGTGGTGGGGCTGCGGCAGGGCGTGCGCCAGTGGCCTTGGCCCCTGGTCTGGCTGCTGGCGATGGTGGCGGTGCTGGCGCTCGACCCCTGGGCGCTGCTGCAGCCCGGGTTCTGGCTGAGCTTTGTGGCGGTGGGCATCCTGTTCGCCTCGGGGAGCGGCGTGCAGCACGGCCGGATGGTGCGGCTCTTGC
Organism: Hydrogenophaga pseudoflava; assembly: GCF_031020795.1. Taxonomy (GTDB): domain Bacteria; phylum Pseudomonadota; class Gammaproteobacteria; order Burkholderiales; family Burkholderiaceae_C; genus Hydrogenophaga; species Hydrogenophaga pseudoflava_A. The sequence goes on along the minus strand of NZ_JAVHJP010000001.1, from coordinate 113,421 downwards.
GCGAGCAGGCGGTGGTGACGGTGGCCCTGGCGCCGCTGGGCGTGTTGCTGTTCGGCCAGTTGTCCCTGGCCGGCCTGGCGGCCAACCTGCTGGCGATTCCCTGGGTGACGGGTGTGGTCACGCCGCTGGCCATGCTCGGCGTGCTGGTGCCGTGGCTGTGGGACCTGGCGGCGCTGGCGGTGCAGGGGCTGGTCGCTTTTCTGCAGTGGCTCGGGGGGTGGCGCTGGGCCACGCTGTTCTGGCCCATCCCGCCCTTGCCCATCGCGTTCTGCGGCGTGGCCGGCGGGCTGCTGCTGGCACTGCGCCTGCCCTGGCCGCTGCGCTCGGGCGGGCTGGTGCTGCTGACGCCGATGCTGGTCTGGGCGCCGTCGCGGCCCGGGGCGGGCGAGTTCGAGGTGCTGGCGGTCGACGTCGGCCAGGGCAGCGCAGTGCTGGTGCGCACCGCCGGCCACAGCCTGCTCTATGACACCGGTCCGCGTTACGGCCCGGGCAGCGACGCCGGCGACCGGGTGGTGGTGCCGCTGCTGCGCGCGCTGGGCGAGGCGCCCGACGCAGTGGTGGTGAGCCACAGCGACAGCGACCATTCGGGTGGTTCTGCTGCGGTGCGCACTGCGTGGCCGCAGGCGCGCTGGCTGTCCTCGTTCGGCGACGGTGAGCGCTGCCTGGCCGGCCAGCGCTGGCAGTGGGACGGGGTGGACTTTGAACTGCTGCATCCGTCGCCCGAACACTTCGATGACAACGGCCAGGGGCGGCTGCCGAGCAACGCCATGTCCTGCGTGCTGCGGGTGGGCAACGGTCGGCGCTGGGCCTGGCTCAGCGGCGATCTGGACGCCGAGCGCGAAACCCGGCTGGCCCTGGCGCGGCCGCAGTTGCGGGCCGACCTGCTGCTGGCGCCGCACCACGGGAGTGCGTCCTCGAGCAGCCCGGTGCTGCTCAACACCCTGCGTCCGTCGGTGGCGCTCGTGCAGTCCGGCTACCGCAACCGCTTCGGGCATCCGGCGGCCGTGGTGGTGGACCGGTACCGGGCGCGGGCCATGCACTGGGTGACTTCGCCCCAATGTGGTGCGGCGTTGTGGCGCAGCGACGAGCCTTCCGGCGTGCATTGCCACCGGGATGCCGTGCGTCGCTACTGGCACCATCCGGGTGCGCCCATGGAGGATGAGGGCGATGGCGCGGACCCGGGTGGGTGACCACTGGCCCGCTCCTTGCTATGCTGAGCACAGGAGAAAAAAGCCCATGAGCCGACCGATGTTTGACGAAATGAACGCCTCCCCCGAGGAGGTGCGGGCCCACTACCTGAACTACGCTCGGTGGCTGGCACAACAACCTGAAGAGGTCATGGCATCGCGCCGGGAAGAGGCGGAAATGATCTTTCGCCGGGTCGGCATCACCTTCGCGGTGTATGGCGCCAAGGACGAGGACGGCGCCGGTACCGAGCGGCTCATCCCCTTCGACCTGATTCCCCGCATCATCCCCGCGCACGAGTGGAAGCGCATGCAGGCCGGCCTGGTGCAGCGCGTGACCGCGCTCAACCGCTTCATACACGACGTCTACCACGACCAGGAAATCATCAAGGCCGGCCACATCCCGGCCGACCAGATCTTCCAGAACGCGCAGTTCCGCCCTGAGATGATGGGTGTGCAGGTGCCCAGCCAGATCTACTCGCACATCGCGGGCATCGACATCGTCCGCGCGCCGAACGCGAAGGGCGAGGGCGAGTACTACGTGCTCGAAGACAACCTGCGCGTGCCCAGCGGCGTGAGCTACATGCTCGAAGACCGCAAGATGATGATGCGGCTGTTTCCCGAGCTGTTCGGCCAGAACCGCGTGGCGCCGGTGGCGCACTACCCCGACCTGCTGCTGGAGACCCTGCGCGCGGTCAGCCCCGCGACCACGGCCGAGCCCACCGTGGTGGTGCTCACGCCCGGCATGTACAACAGCGCCTACTTCGAACACGCCTTTTTGGCCCAGCAAATGGGTGTGGAACTGGTCGAAGGGCAGGACCTGTTCGTCAAGGACAACTTCGTCTACATGCGCACCACCAAGGGCCCCAAGCGCGTGGACGTGATCTACCGCCGCGTGGACGACGACTTCCTCGACCCGCTGGTGTTCCGTCCCACCTCCACGCTGGGCTGCGCCGGCCTGCTGGGCGTCTACCGCAGCGGCAACGTGACCATCTGCAACGCGGTGGGCACCGGCATCGCCGACGACAAGTCGATCTACCCCTACGTGCCCAAGATGATCGAGTTCTACCTGGGCGAAAAACCGATCCTCAACAACGTGCCCACCTTCATGGGTCGCAACCCGGACGACCTGAAGTACATGCTGGACAACATGGCCGAGCTGGTGGTCAAGGAGGTGCACGGCGCGGGTGGCTACGGCATGCTCGTGGGCCCGGCCGCCACGAAGGCCGAGGTGGACGAGTTCCGTGCCGTGGTCAAGGCCAAGCCCGACGGCTACATCGCCCAGCCCACGCTCAGCCTCTCGACCTGCCCCACCTATGTGGAGAAAGGCATTGCGCCGCGCCACATCGACCTGCGCCCCTTCGTGCTGAGCGGCAAAGAGGTGCAGATGGTGCCGGGCGGCCTCACGCGCGTGGCGCTCAAGGAGGGTTCGCTGGTCGTGAACTCGTCGCAGGGCGGCGGCACCAAGGACACCTGGATTCTGGAAAACTGAGAAAGACACGACATGCTTTCGCGTACCGCCGACCACCTCTTCTGGATGTCCCGCTACACCGAGCGGGCCGAGAACACCGCGCGCATGCTCGATGTGAACTACCAGACCTCGTTGCTGCCGCAGTCCGCCGCCGTGGCCCAAGTCGGGTGGCAGGGCCTGCTGTCGATCAGCGAACTGATGCCCAGCTACACCGCCAAGTACGGCCAGGACATCACACCGCGCAACGTCATGGACTTCATGGTGCGCGACGAGTCCAACCCGTCGAGCATCGTGGCCTGCCTTCGTGCGGCGCGCGAGAACGCGCGGGCGGTGCGCGGCGCACTGACCACCGAGCTGTGGGAGACGCAGAACGCCACCTGGCTCAAGCTCGCGGGCTATCTCAAGTCGAAGGACTTCGAGCGCGACCCCGGCGCGTTCTTCGAGTGGGTGAAGCACCGCTCGCACCTCTCGCGCGGGGTGGCCGTGGGCACCATGCTGCAGGACGAGGCCTTCCACTTCTACCGCATGGGCTCCTTTCTCGAACGCGCCGACAACACCGCGCGGCTGCTGGACGTGAAGTTCCACGCGGTGCAGAGCGACTTCTTCGGCGCCGCCAGCGCCGAGGACCAGGAGTACGACTTCTACCACTGGAGCGCGATCCTGCGCTCGGTCTCCGGCTTCGAGGTCTACCGCAAGGTCTACCGCGACGTCATCACGCCCGAGCGGGTGGCGGAGCTGCTGATCCTGCGACCGGACATGCCGCGCAGCCTGGCCGCCAGCATGAACGAGGTGGTGGCCAACCTGAGCGTGGTGGCCAACGAGATCTCGGGCGAGACCCAGCGCCGCGCCGGCAAGCTCAAGGCCGATCTCCAGTACGCGCGCATCGACGAGATCCTCTCGACCGGCCTGCACGCCTTCCTCACGCAGTTCCTGGACCGGGTGAACGAGCTGGGCGGCCGCATCAGCCAGGACTTCCTGGTGCCAAGCCACTGAACGGGCCGAGTACGATGCGGGTCCCCGGCGCGAACCGGAACCCGCATGAAACTCGTCGTCCACCACCACACCCGCTTCCGCTACAGCCAGCCGCTGCTCCACACCGTGCAGGCGCTGCATCTGTGGCCGGTCAGCAGCGCCTGCCAGAGCGTCGAGCACTGGGAGCTGCGCGTGCCCGGCACGCTGTGCGACCAGCCCGACATCGAAGGCAACCGCGTGCACAGCTACTCGCTCTCGGCGCGGCCTGAGAAGAACCTGCTGGAGAACAGCATCACCGCCCGGGGCACGGTGCTGACCCACGGAGTGGCCGAATTCAACGACCTGGACGCGCTGCCGCCGCCGGGCTTCTACCTGCGCTCGACCCCGCTGGCCGAGCCGCACCCGCGCATGGCCATGTGGGCCCTGCAGGCGGTGCCGGGCCTCATGGCGGCGCGTGCGCGGGGCGAGGTGCCGGGCACCACCGACCTGGTGGCCCTGGCCCATGCCGTCGCCGACAAGGTGCAGTACCGCAAGGGCCGCACGGGCGTGGAGACCACCGCGCTGGAAGCGTTCGACTGGGAGCTGGGCGTGTGCCAGGACCAGGCGCACGTGATGGTGGCGGTGTGCCGCAGCATCGGTCTGCCGGCGCGCTACGTCAGCGGCCATTTCTACGCCGCCAACGAGCCGGACCTGGCCAGCCACGCCTGGGTGGACGTGTGTGTGGACCCGGCGCAGCGCCGCTGGTTCAGCCTGGACGTGACGCACCGCTGCCCGACCGACGAGCGCCATATCCGCCTGGCGGCTGCCACCGACTACAGCGCCTGCACGCCTGTCAAGGGCTTGCGCCGGGGCGGGGGCGACGAGGAGATGGCGGTGGACATCCGGATCACACCGGCCGGCTGAGCGCGGCCAGGGCTCAGCGCACCGGGACCTGGGCCTGCACCGCCTGGCCCAGTTCGATCACCGCCAGGGCGTAGTAGCTGCTCCAGTTGTAGCGGGTGACGGTGTAGAAGTTGTCGGTGCCGGCGAGGTAGGTGGGGGCGGTGCCGCCGTTGGCCGGGTCGCCGTTCTGCAGTTCGATCAGCGCGAGCTTGCCGATATGTCTTTTCCCTTCGGCATCCAGCACGGCGCCTTTGGCGGCAAAGCTCTCGGCGCTGAAGCTGGGCAGGATGTCGGGCGCGAGCAGAGCCTCCTTGTCCAGTGTGTTCAGGTCGAAGCCCACCGCGTAGTGGGTCGGCTGGCCGGGTTGCCAGCCGTAGGCCTTGAAGTAGTTGGCCACCGAGCCGATAGCGTCCACCGGGCTGTTGAGCAGGTCGATCTTGCCGTCACCGTCGAAATCGATCGCGAAGCGTGCCCAGCTGCTGGGCATGAACTGCGGCCAGCCCATCGCGCCGGCGTAGCTGCCACGCATCACCTGCGGGTCCATGCCGGTGCGCTGGGCCAGGCTCAGGAACTGCTCCAGCTCGCCGCGGAAGAACTCGGCCCGCGCCTCGGCGCGGGGGTGGCTGGCCGGAAAGTCGAACGCCAGCGTGGTGAGCGCGTCGATCACGCGGAAATTGCCGGTGTGCTGGCCGTACAGGGTCTCGACCCCGATCACGCCGACGATCAGGCTCGCGGGCACGCCGAACTCGCGCTCGGCGCGCTCCAGGGCTGTGCGGTGGGTGTCCCAGAAGCGCTGGCCGGCGCGGATGCGCATCGGCTCGACGAAGCGGGCGCGGTAGGCCGCCCAGTTCTTGAACGCGGCGCGGGGCGCCGGCAGCGAGAGCCGGATCACGGCGGGCTGGCGGCGGGCGGCACCGATCTGTTCGCGCACCCACTGAGGGTCGAGCCCGCGGCGCCGGGCCAGGTCGTCGGCAAAGGCCATGGCCGCGGGGGACTGCGCGTACACCGTGAGGTCCGTCGCGGGCGGCGTGTCCGCCGGTGGGGCGGGCAGCGCTGCAGGAGGCAGCGGCGGCGGAGCTTCTGCGGGGGGCGCAGCAGCGGGCAGCGGGGTGGCCGGTACGACGGGGGTGGGAACCGGTGTGGTCTCCACCGGGGTCTGTGCCTGGGCGGCCGGCCCCATCAGAGACAGGCAGAGCAGGGCGGGCAGCAGGGCGGATCGGGATCGTGGGCTCATGAGGGCGCCCGTCGTTCGGGCCAGGGCATCTGTTGAAACTGTTTCTGCAGCGCGGTCAGCGTATCCGGGCTGTGGGGCGCGTAGCGCAGCGCTTCAAGGCGCAGCAGCCAGGCGCCCAGCTGCTGCGTGAAAACGTCGTCACCGAGCCGCGCCGATGCGACGCGCGCCAGCTCGCGCGGTGTGGCGTGTTCGCCCGCCTCGACACCCAGCCGGGCCAGTCGGCTGCGCACGCGCATCAGCGTGCGCAGCCAGGGGTCGTGCTGCTGGCGCTCCCACAGGGCCCAGGCGGCGCCCGCGAGGCTGACCAGCACGACCACGCCGATCAGCACATAGGCCAGATCGGTCCAGCTGGGTGACTCGAAACCCAGGCTCTTGAGCAGGTCCAGCTGCCGGCCCTGGGTGTAGCTCAGCACCCACTGGTTCCAGCCGTTGTTCACCGCTTCCCAGACGTCGCGCAGCTGCTGTGCAAGCGTGGGGTTCAGGGTGCCCAGGGCGGCGCCGATGGCGCCCTGGGGCGCCACCAGGCGCTCGAACGACCCGATGCGGGACGGCGCCACCGCGCTCGTGGGGTCCACGCGCACCCAGCCCTGACCTTGCAGCCAGACCTCGGCCCAGGCATGGGCGTCGCGCTGGCGCACCGTCCAGTAGCCGTCGACGGCGTTGAGCTCGCCGCCCTGGTAGCCGGTGACGATGCGGGCCGGGATGTCCAGCGCGCGCATGAGGATCACGAAGCTGGAGGCGATGTGTTCGCAGAAGCCTTCTTTGCGGTCGAACCAGAACTCGTCGGCGGTGTGCTGGCCGTAGACGCCGGGGTCGAGCGTGTAGGTGTAGCCACCGGTGCGCAGGCGGTTGAGCGCCGCTTCGACCAGCGCCGGGGCGGACTGCGGCCCGGACCCATGTTCGCGCCGCAGTTCCTGGGCGAAGGCCAGGGTGCGCGGGTTGAAGCCGGGCGGCAGCGCGATCTGGTCCTGCAGTGCCAGCGACGGCTCCAGCGGGCCGTGGCGAAAGCGGGTGTGGCTCTCGGCGCGGTAGCGCACCAGCTCGGTCACCGGGCGCCGCACGAACCACTGCAGTTCCGGCGTCATGAACGCCCGCAGGCCTTGCAGCTCGGGCGCCTGGCTGGCCGCCTCGAGCACGAACACCCAGGGCCGGTGGTTCGGCTCCATGGTGACCTCGTAGCGGATCGGGTCGCCGGCAAAGGCCAGGTGGGCCTGCAGCTCCATGTGGGGCGGAAAGGCCGAGCGCAGCGGCTTCCATTCGACGCCGTCGAAATCGGTGAGCACCGGTCCGCGGAAATACAGCTCTCGCTGCGGCGGCACCGGGCCGTCGAAGCGCACGCGCAACGCGATGCGGTCGTCCAGCACCAGCTCGGCGATCTGGCCGACCCGCATCTTTCCGGACAGGCCCGAGCGGCCGTCCATGCCGTCGCCTGGCACACCCCACAGCGGAGAGAGGCGGGGGAACAGCATGAAGGCCACCACCATGATCGGCGCGCCCAGCAGGGCCAGGCGAGCCGCGATGCCGGCGCTCTGCCGCAGCGGCGGATGCCCCACCGGCATGTGGGCATTGACCACCGCTGTCAGCAGGCCCAGCAGCGCCACCAGGATGCCGGCCGCCGTGGGCAGCGACTGCGAATAGAAGAAGTGGGTCAGCAGCGTGAAGAAGCCGAGGAAGAACACCACGAAGGCGTCGCGGCGCGCCCGCAGCTCCAGGGTCTTGAGCGCCAGCAGCACGACGATCAGCGTGACCCCCGCGTCGCGGCCGAGCAGGGTCTTGTGGGTCCACCAGGTGGCGGCCAGCGTGACCAGCAGCAGGCCGATCCGCCAGCGCCAGCCGGGCAGTGGCCGGCCGCGCAGGGTAAGCACCGCGCGCCAGACCAGCACACAGGCGGTGAGGGCCGAGCACCACCAGGGGATGTGCGGCACCTGCATCATCGCCACCCAGGCGATGACGGCCAGCAGGAACAGGGTGTCGCGGGTGTCCCGCGGCAATGTCTTGGCCCCCACGCTCCACCGCTGCGCGGGTCGCTGCCCCCCAGGGGGGCGCGTTTCGTCTTGGGGCGGCCCGGCGGCGAAACCCCTGTCGCTGTTTCTGCGTGTCTTGGTCAGCACAGGGCAAGTGCCTCCAGGCAGCGGGCGCGGTGCGTCGGGCCCTGGTCGGGGACCAGCTCGTGGCCGGGGATGCGCAGGCCGTAGTCCAGCCCCAGGCGCTCGGCCATCAGCACCCAGGCGGTGAGGCGCGAGAGCCGTGACTCCAGATCCGGGGCTCCGCAGCGGGTGTGGTCCAGCCAGAGCTGCTGGCGCTGGCTGGAGAGGGCGTCGCGGCTGACCAGGTCGTCGCGACCGGCCGCAAAGGCCTGCGCCGCCTTCTTCCAGACGACGGACTTTTGCGGGTCGCCCCGCCGGTACGCGCGCACACCGTCGAATTCGCCGGTGGTCTGCACGCTCGCGCTGCCGGCGAAACCCGGCTGTGGTTCACCAGGCGGCAGGGGCGGCGGGTGGGCTTCGGGCGCGGGGTAGACCAGCACCTGGGTCGCAGGTCGCCACACGGTCCAGACGCGGAAGGTGCCCATGGGGAACAGGGTGACGGCGGTCAGCGGCGCCAGTGGGTGCAGGCCGCGCCGGGGAAACACCGACGCGACCTGCAGGCGGGCGCTGCCCTGGGCCGGCACATCGGTCCACGCCAGGTGGGGTTCGCCGGCAGAGGTCTCGGCGACCACGCCGAGGCCAATGCCGTGGCGCGCCCGGCCCTTGTCGTTTGCCAGCCGGATGTCCAGCGCCGCCGCGTGGCCAGCATGCACCGGCGCAGGCGGGCTCAGGTGCAGGGTGAGGCCGCGCAGGTTGGCGTGGCTGCTGTGCATGCCGGTCAGTGCACTGCCGGCGAGCAGGAAGGTCAGCAGATAGCCCAGGTTCAGCTGGTAGTTGATGCTGCCCACCAGCAGCAGGAGCAGGGTGAGCGCCAGCATCCAGCCGGCGCGCGTGGGCAGGATGTAGACGTTGCGCTGGGTCAGCAGCAGGGTGTCGGTGCGCGGCAGCCGCGCATGGAACCACTGCCGCAGCCGTCGGCGCAGGGCGTGCAGCGGGGCCAGGGGACTCACGGGATGGGCGTGGCGTCGATCATGGCCCGCACCTGCTCCATCGCGCCTCGGCCCGCGTCGCTGACCGGCACCAGGCGGTGGGCGGCGGTCTGCGGCAGGATGGCCGCGATGTCGTCTGGCGCCACGTAGTGCCGCCCCTGCAGGAAGGCCTGGGTTTTGGCGGCGCGCACCACCGCGAGTGCCGCGCGGGGTGAAAGTCCCTGGGCGAACCAGCGGCCCGAGCGCGTGGCCGCCACCAGGTCCTGCAGGTACTCGAGCACCGGCTCGGCCGCGTGCACGGCCAGAACCTCGGCCTGCAGCCGTGCGAGGTCGGCTGGTGTGAGCACGGCCGGCAGCTGTTCGATCAGCTCGCGCCGGTCCGCGCCGCGCAGCAGCTCGCGCTCGGCGGCCCGGTCCGGGTAGCCCAGGGAAATGCGCATGTGGAAGCGGTCCAGCTGCGACTCGGGCAGGGCATAGGTGCCGAGCTGGTCGAACGGGTTCTGGGTGGCGATCACGAAGAAGGGCACCGGCAGGGCGCGCGTCTGTCCTTCGACGGTGACCTGCTTTTCCTCCATGGCTTCGAGCAGCGCGCTCTGGGTCTTGGGGCTGGCGCGGTTGATCTCGTCGGCCAGCAGCACCTGCGCGAACACCGGACCGGGGTGGAACACGAAGCCCTCGCGGCCACGCTCGTAGATCGACAGGCCGACCAGGTCGCTGGGCATCAGGTCCGCAGTGAACTGCACGCGCGCAAACTGCAGCCCGAAGGAGCGCGACAGCGCGTGGGCCAGGGTGGTTTTTCCGACCCCGGGAACGTCTTCGATCAGCAGGTGTCCACCGGCCAGCAGGCAGCCGACACAGTCCGAAACCTGGGCCGATTTGCCTACGATGACCGTGTTAAGCTGGTCCAGAAGCTGTCTGATTTTTGTGTCAGTTGTGTCGGCGTGCATGCCGTGAACCTTACCGTAAAAAAGTGATGAGCCAGGCCACCGGTTATTTCACCCACCGCGACTGCTGGCGGCACGAGATGGGGCCGGGACACCCCGAATGCCCTGCCCGACTGGACGCGATACAGGACCGTCTGCTGGCCTCGGGACTGGACATGGCCCTGGACAAGCGCGAAGCCACGGCGGCCGCGCTGGCTGATCTGGAACTGGCCCACGGCCGCATGCACCTGGCCGCGCTGCGCGGCCTGTCCGACCAGCTGCGCGACGACATCGCCGCCGGCGGTCCGGACCACGCGCAGATCGACCCCGACACCTCCATCAATGTGCACAGCTGGGATGCGATCCTGATGGCCGCAGGCGCTGCCATCGACGCCACCGACGCGGTCATGGCCGGCGAACTGGCCAACGCCTTCTGTGCGGTGCGCCCGCCCGGGCACCACGCCACGCGCCACCAGGCCATGGGCTTCTGCTTCGTCAACAATGTGGCGGTCGCGGCCAAGTACGCCCTGGAGCGCCACGGCCTGCAGCGTGTGGCCATCATCGATTTCGATGTGCACCATGGCAACGGCACCGAGGACATCGTCGCGGGCGACGAGCGCATCCTCATGTGCAGCTTCTACCAGCACCCCTTCTATCCGCCCTGGGACCACTCCACCGCCGCCAATCTGGTGAACCTGCCGGTGCCTGCCTACACCAGGGGCATGGAAGTTCGGGAACTGGTCGACATGATGTGGCTCCCACGGCTCGATGCCCACCGGCCGCAGATGATCTTCATCAGCGCCGGTTTCGACGCCCACCGCGAAGACGACATGGGACAGATGGGGCTGGTGGAAAGCGACTATGCCTGGATCACCGAGCGCATCAAGGAAGTCGCCGCGCGCCACGCCCAGGGCCGCATCGTGAGCTGCCTCGAAGGCGGCTACGACCTCAGTGCGCTGGCGCGGAGTGTGGAGGCGCATCTGCGCGTGCTCTCAGGGCTTTGAACATTGAACATGACCGACGATATTTTTCTCACCAGCCGCGACGACCGTGGCGTGCACACCCTCACCCTGAACAACCCCCGGACGTTCAACGTCCTTTCAGAAGCCATGATGGGCTCGTTCCAGCGGGCGCTGGACGCCGTGGCCGCCGACCCCGGAGCACGGGCCGTGGTGATCGCAGCCGAGGGCCGGGCCTTTTGCGCCGGGCACGACCTCAAGGAAATGAAGGCGCGCCCGGAACTGGCCTACTACCAGTCCCTGTTCGCGACCTGCTCGAAGCTCATGCTGTCCATCCGCAAACTGGAGGTGCCGGTGATCGCGCGCGTCCATGGCCTGGCCACCGCTGCCGGTTGCCAGCTGGTGGCGCAGTGCGACCTGGCGGTGGCCGTGAAGGAGGCGAGCTTCGGCGTCAACGGCATTGACGTGGGCCTGTTCTGCGCGACGCCGAGCGTGGCGCTGTCGCGCAACATGCTGCCCAAGCAGGCCATGGAAATGCTGCTGACGGGTGACTTCATCTCGGCCGACGAGGCGAAGGCCCGTGGGCTGGTCAACCGGGTGGTGACGGCCGACGCACTGGACGCCGAAGTGGCCGCGCTGGTGGACCGCATCCTGGGCAAGCCGCGCGAGGCGCTCGCGATGGGCAAGGCGCTGTTCTACCGGCAGCTGGAGACCGGCATGGAATCGGCCTACCAGCTGGCTGGCCAGACCATGGCTTGCAACATGGTGCACGAGGTGGCGCAGGAAGGCGTGCAGGCCTTCATCGAGAAGAGGGCGCCCCGATGGTGAGCAACGACACACCGCCCATCCAGGATTTCGATGCCTGGCTGTCCGGCTTCCAGCAGACCACCGTGTGGATCGAGCTGGGCGTGCTGGCGCTGTGCGTCGTGGTGGCCTGGGGACTGGGGAGCCTGCTGCGACGCGGCCTGAACATGCAGCAGGAGAGGTCATCGATCCTGTTCGGCCATCAGGTGGTCGACGGGGTGCTGTTCCCCGTGCTGCTGCTGACCCTGGCGTACATGGCCCGCAGCGCGCTGGCCCAGCAGGTTCCGCTGGCGGTGTTCAAGGTCGCGATTCCAGTGCTGGTGTCTCTGGTGGTGATCCGGGTCGGCGTGAAGGTGTTGCAGGCGGCGTTCTCGTCGGCGCCCTGGGTGCGGGTGATGGAGCGCACCATCTCTTGGATGGCCTGGGGTTTCATGGTGCTCTGGGTGAGTGGCCTGCTGCCCATCGTGCTGGACGAGATGGAGCGCATCACCTGGAAGATGGGGTCCAGCACGGTGAGCCTGCGCACCCTGATTGAAGGGGCCTTGACCGCGGGCGCCATGCTGATCGTGACGCTGTGGATCTCCGCGGCAATCGAAGCGCGCCTGCTCAAGGCGGCCATCGGCAGCGACCTGTCGCTGCGCAAGGCGCTGAGCAACGCGACCCGCGCCATCCTGATGTTCCTGGGCCTCATCGTCGCGCTGTCGGCGGTGGGCATCGACCTGACCGCGCTGTCGGTGCTGGGCGGTGCGGTGGGCGTGGGCATCGGCTTTGGCCTGCAGAAGCTGGCGGCCAACTACGTGAGCGGTTTCGTGATCCTGGCCGAGCGCAGCATGCGCATCGGCGACAACGTCCGGGTCGACAACTTTGAAGGCCGCATCACCGACATCACGACCCGCTACACCCTGATCCGCTCCGCGGCGGGGCGTGAGTCGATCGTGCCCAACGAGATGCTGATCACCAGCCGCGTGGAGAACCTGTCGCTGGCGGACCCCAAGGTGTGGCAGTCCACCGTGGTGTCGGTGGGTTATGACAGCGACGTCGACGCGGTGCGCCGCGTGCTGGTGGAGTCGGCACTGGCACAACCGCGGGTGCTGCGCGAGCCGGCACCCAACGCGGCGCTGTCGGCCTTCGGGGCCGACGGCCTGGAGTTCACCCTGGGGTACTGGATCGCCGACCCCGAGAACGGTCAGCTGAACCTGCGTTCCGACATCAACCTGGCGGTGCTGGCCGCGCTGCGCTTGCACGGCATCGAGATTCCTTACCCCCAGCGCGTGGTGCACATGCGCGCGGGAGGGTGAGCCAGGCGAAGCGTCAGGAGCGCATCAGGCTGGGCAGCCACAGCGAGATGGCCGGGAACGCGATCAGAATGGCTAGTCGCACGATGTCGGCCATCACGAAGGGCCAGACGCCCCGGAAGATCGCATTGAGTTTCACATCGGGCAGCAGGCTGTTGATGACAAACAGGTTCATGCCCACCGGTGGCGAGATCATGCCGATCTCGACGATGGTCACGATCAGGATGCCGAACCACACAGGGTCGAAACCGAGGCCGGTGATGACGGGAAAAAACACCGGGATGGTCAGCAGCACCATCGAGAGTTCCTCCATCACCAGGCCGAGTGCCACATAGATGCCCATCATCATGACGACCACCATGATCGGGTTCGGACTGAACTGAAGGATGAAGTCCCGCAGGTCGCCCGGCATCGACGTGAAGTTCACGAAGTTGCTGAAGATCATCGCGGCGATCAGGATGGTGAACAGCATCGCTGTGGTGCGGGCACTCTCCACCAAAATGTCCATCAGAGCGCGTGGCGTGAGCGATCCCCGCAGCAGGGCGAACATGAAAGCGCCCGCCGCACCGACACCCGCACCTTCAGTGGCGGTGAACACGCCGCCATAGATGCCTCCGATCACCAGCGCGAAGAGCACCACCACTCCCCAGACCCCCCGTATGGCAATCCACCGCTGGCGCCAGGTGGCCCGCTCCGCCGGTGGGCCGGCGGACGGATCTTTCCAGGTGATGAACACCACGGCCATGCACAGGCAGACGATGGCGACGATGCCCGGGAGGATACCGGCGATGAACAGCTTGCCGATGTCGGTTTCGGTGATGATCCCGTAGATCACCATGATCGTGGACGGCGGGATGAGGATGCCCAGCGTGCCACCGGCACCGATGGATCCGGCAGCCAGTGAGTCCTTGTACCCGTGTGCCTTCATCTCCGGGTAGGCGACGCGAGTCATTGTGGCTGCGGTTGCGATAGAAGAGCCACAGATGGCGCCGAACCCGCCGGACGCGATCACGCTGGCCATTGCGAGCCCCCCGCGTTTGTGTCCGACAAATGCATTGGCTGCTGAAAACAGCTCCCGCGCCATGCCCGCGCGGGCAACGAAATTGCCCATCAGCACGAACAGCGGGATCACGGACAGCACGTACTGGAAGCCGGTTTCAAAGATGACCTGGCTGGTGCTCGCAAAAGCGGGTGACCAGCCACGCATCAGACCCAGTCCCGCAATGCCCACCAGCGACATGGCGACGGCCAGCGGCACGCGCAGCAGCGCCAGCAGGAAGACTGCAGCAAATCCCAGGGCGGCTTCGGTCATGCGGCTCCCCCGGCATCCGACGTGGAGGCAGGCACGAACACGAACAGAAAATGCACCAGCGCCGTGATCAGCAGCAGACCAGCCATGAGCCAGGCGACCGGAGCGATGGAAAACTGCAGGTACACCGTGGTGTCGCCGTATTCGGCAAACCGCAGCGCTCTCTGCATCATCAGCCATGCCAAGCCGGCAAAAGTGGCCGCGCAGACGAGTTCGATCAGCCGGTTCTGGACCTCCTTGACCCAGGGCGGGATCAGGTGGTCGAGGGAGTCGAACACCACGTGTTCGCCCCGCCACGACACGAGCGGTAAAGCACCGAAAATCACGATGACCATCAGGATCTCCGTCAACTCCAGACCACCTGGGACCGAGTGATTGAGGAACTTTCGGCCGGTGACGTCAAAAAGGGTCAGCCACATGATGGAAAACAAGGCCATTGCCGCCATGAGGCCTGTGGTCCAGCGAAGCAGCTTTTCAAGGGTCTGAAGCATGATGGGGTGTCAGACAAGACAAACCGGCGGGGCGGCCACCGCGGCCATCCCGCCGGTCATCAGACGGTGCCAGGCTGGCACCAGGCTTACTTGATCTTCGCGATTTCGGCGCGGAACTCGGCCAGCACCGCCTTGGCGTTCTTCAGGCCCTTGGCTTCCGCAGCCGCCGCCCACTTGTCTTCCAGCGGAGCCTGTTTGGACTTGACCTCGTTCACGAAGGCATCAGACGCCTTGATGCGCTGCACGCTCTGCGCCTTCTGCGCGCCGTTGACCGAGGCGTCGTCCACCTTGTCCCAGCCGGCACCGAACAGGCGGGCGGCGTATTCGCCCGAGAGCTTGTCGATCACGGCCTTGTCCTGCGCTGCAAGGGCGTCGTATTTGGCCGGGTTCATCATGAACACGAAGCTGGTGTTGTACAGGCCGCCGGGCAGCGTGGTGGCGTGCTTGATCATGCTCAGCTTGAACGAGGCGATGGACTCGTCGGGGAACAGGGTGCCGTCCATGACGCCGGTGGACAGCAGTTCGAACGCCTCGGTGGCGGGCTTGAGCGTGGTGTTCCAGCCCATCAGCTTGGTCAGCTCATTGATGTTGCCGCCGCCGATGCGCCACTTGAGCGTGGCCCCATCGGCGATGCTGTTGACCGGTTTCTTGCTGTTGAAGATGGTGCCGGGGCCGTGGGTGAACACGCCCAGCACCTTCACGCCCTTGTGCTCGCCCAGCGGTGCGAAGTACTTGCTGTAGATGCGCTGGTAGGCCACCGAGGTGGCCATGGAGTTGTCGCCCAGGAACGGGAACTCGGCCATCTGGGTGTTGATGAAGCGGCCCGGGGTGTAGCCGTCGACCGTGAAGGAAATGTCGGCCAGACCGTCGCGCACCGCATCAAAGGTGCCCGGAGGGGCAGACACAGCCTTGGGCAGGATGTTGCACTTCATGCGGCCGGTGCTTTCCTTCTCGAGGGCATCGCACCATTCCTTCTGTGCCACGCTCAATGTGTGCGTGGGAGGTACCCAGGTCGACGCCGTGAACACGGTCTGGGCCTGCACGGCGGTGCCCGCAAACAGGGTGGCGGTGATCGCCGCAGCGGCGGCAAGACGGAACTTCATGCGTTGTCTCCTGGGTTTGAATCGTTACGAAAGATAAACAAAAAGACCTGATTCACTATAGGCCAATCCCCTTGTCGGCCCCCTAGTGAATTACCCGAATTGGCCGACCGACTGGTCGGTTAATAGGGATATCCCTTGCTTTGTCGTCGCAGCGGCAGACGCGGGGCGCCTGCGACTGGGAAGATCGCGGCCTTGGCCTATAATCTAAAAAAGAACGGTCGTTCGTTTTTGTCGCGTCGCACCAGAAACCCGGTAGGCCCGGGGGATGCCCTGGTGGTCTTCGGGGCGCGACATACAATCCGAATTGACGTGCACGTCAATTCGGGCGGTCCGCCGAACCGTGCATGACTTCCGCTTTTTCTGTCAGTTTTTTTACCTCCAGGAGCAACCGAACATGAAGGTCATCGTCCCCGTCAAACGCGTGGTGGACTACAACGTCAAGGTGCGGGTCAAGAGCGACGGCACGGGTGTGGACATCGCCAACGTCAAGATGAGCATGAACCCGTTTGACGAGATCGCGGTGGAAGAAGCCGTGCGTCTGAAGGAGAAGGGCGCGGCCACCGAGGTGATCGCCGTCTCCTGCGGCGTGGCCCAGTGCCAGGAAACCCTTCGCACGGCCATGGCCATCGGCGCCGACCGCGCCATCCTGGTCGAGACCGATGTGGAGCTGCAGCCCCTGGCCGTGGCCAAGCTGCTCAAGGCTCTGGTGGACAAGGAGCAACCCGGTCTGGTGATCCTGGGCAAGCAGGCCATCGACGACGACGCCAACCAGACCGGCCAGATGCTGGCGGCGCTGGCCGACCTGCCGCAAGCCACCTTCGCCTCCAAGGTGGAAATCGCCGGTGACAAGGCCAAGGTCACGCGTGAAATCGACGGCGGCCTGGAAACCCTGGAAGTGAACCTGCCGGCCGTGGTCACCACCGACCTGCGCCTGAACGAGCCGCGCTACGTGACGCTGCCCAACATCATGAAGGCCAAGAAGAAGCCGCTGGAGACCGTCAAGCCTGCGGACCTGGGCGTCGATGTGGCCCCGCGCCTGAAGACCCTGAAGGTGGCCGAGCCGGCCAAGCGCGGTGCGGGTGTCAAGGTGCCCGACGTGGCAGCCCTGGTGGACAAGCTGAAGAACGAAGCCAAAGTGATCTGAGGAAGAAACAACATGACCGCACTCGTCATTGCCGAACACGACAACGCCTCCATCAAGGGCGCAACCCTCAACACCGTGACCGCTGCCGCTGCCTGTGGTGGTGATGTCCACGTCCTCGTGGCCGGCCACAACGCCGCCGCCGCCGCCGCCGCTGCTGCGCAGATCGCCGGTGTCGCCAAAGTCATCCATGCCGACGGCGAAGGCTTCGCCCACGGCCTGGCCGAAAACGTCGCCGCCCAGGTGCTGGCCATCGCCTCTGGCTACAGCCACATCCTGTTCCCCGCCACCGCCAGCGGCAAGAACGTGGCTCCCCGCGTGGCCGCCAAGCTGGACGTGGCCCAGATCAGCGACATCACCAAGGTGATCAGCGCCGACACCTTCGAGCGCCCGATCTACGCCGGCAATGCGATTGCCACGGTGCAGAGCGGCGACGCCACCAAGGTCATCACCGTGCGCACCACCGGCTTCGACGCTGCGGGACAGGGCGGCTCGGCCGCCGTGGAGACCGTCGCTGCCGCCGCGGGCAACGGCAAAAGCGCCTACCTGGGCAGCGAGATCGCCAAGAACGACCGCCCCGAACTCACCGCCGCCAAGATCATCGTCTCAGGTGGCCGTGCGCTGGGCAGCAGCGAGAAGTTCAACGAAGTGATGACCCCGCTGGCCGACAAGCTGGGCGCGGCCATCGGCGCCAGCCGGGCCGCGGTGGACGCCGGTTACGCGCCCAACGACCTGCAGGTCGGCCAGACCGGCAAGATTGTGGCGCCGCAGCTGTACATCGCTGCGGGCATTTCGGGCGCGATCCAGCATCTGGCCGGCATGAAGGATTCGAAGGTGATCGTGGCGATCAACAAGGACCCTGAGGCCCCGATCTTCAGCGTGGCCGACTACGGTCTGGAGGCCGACCTGTTCACGGCCGTGCCGGAACTGGTGTCGAAGCTGTAAGCCGACGGCACGCACAAGGGCATCGCATGCGATGCCCTTTTTTTGCACCTGCATTCCCATTTGGAGACCCAAGATGAGCTACACCGCCCCCCTCAAGGACATGCTGTTCAACATCGAGCACCTGGCGCGCATCGACCAGGTGGCGCAGTTGCCCGGTTTTGAAGACGCCGGTCTGGAAACCGCGCAGGCCGTGCTGGAGGAGTGCGCCAAGCTCAACGAAGGCGTGATCGCGCCGCTGAACTGGGAGGGCGACAAAAACCCGTCGTTCTTCAAGGACGGCAACGTCACCACCACGCCCGGCTTCAAGGAGGCTTTCAGGCAGTACGCCGAAGGCGGATGGCAGGGCCTGCAGCATCCGGTGGACTTCGGCGGCCAGGGCCTGCCCAAGACCATCGGCGCGGCGTGCGGCGAAATCCTCAACAGCGCCAACATGAGCTTTGCGCTGTGCCCGCTGCTGACCGACGGCGCCATCGAAGCGCTGCTGACGGCCGGCTCCGACCAGCTCAAGGAGACCTACCTGGAGAAACTGGTCAGCGGCCAGTGGACCGGCACCATGAACCTGACCGAGCCGCAGGCCGGCTCCGACCTGGCCGCCGTGCGCAGCCGCGCCGAGCCGCAGCCCGACGGCACCTACAAGGTGTTCGGCACCAAGATCTTCATCACCTACGGTGAACACGATATGGCCGAGAACATCGTCCACTTGGTGCTGGCCCGCGTGACCGGCGCGCCCGAGGGTGTCAAGGGCATCAGCCTCTTCGTGGTGCCCAAGTTTCTGGTGAACGCCGACGGCTCTCTGGGCGCGCGCAACGACGTGCACTGTGTGTCCATCGAGCACAAGATGGGCATCAAGGCCTCGCCCACCGCCGTGCTGCAGTACGGAGACCACGGCGGCGCCATCGGCTACCTGGTCGGCGAAGAAAACCGGGGCCTCGAGTACATGTTCATCATGATGAACGCCGCCCGCTACGCCGTGGGCGTGCAGGGCATCAGCGTCTCCGAGCGGGCATACCAGAAGGCGGTGCAGTACGCCAAGGACCGCGTGCAGAGCCGCCCGGTGGACGGCAGCTTCACCACGGCCGCGCCCATCATCCACCACGCCGACGTCAAGCGCATGCTCATGACCATGCGCGCCGCCACCGAAGGCTGCCGCGCCATGGCCAGTGTGGCCGCGGCGGCCTACGACGCCGCCCACCACCATCCGGACGCCGAGGTGCGCAAGCAGAACGCCACCTTCTACGAATTCTTGGTGCCGCTGGTCAAGGGCTACAGCACCGAGATGAGCCTGGAGGTCACTTCGCTGGGCGTGCAGGTGCACGGCGGCATGGGCTTCATCGAAGAGACCGGTGCGGCGCAGTACTACCGCGACGCCAAGATCCTGACCATCTACGAAGGCACGACCGCGATCCAGGCCAACGACCTGGTGGGTCGCAAGACCGCGCGCGACGGCGGCACCTCGGCAAAAGCCATCGCGGCGCAGATCGAGAAGACCGAGGCCGAACTCAAGGCCCGTGGCAGCGCCAACGCGCTCGCCGTCGCCAAGCGCCTGGCGGCTGCGCGCCAGGCCTTCATCGACGTGGTGGACTTCATCGCCGCCAACACCAGGAGCAACCCGAACGCTGCGTTTGCCGGCAGCGTGCCCTATCTGATGCTGGCCGGCAACCTGATGGCGGGCTGGCAACTGGCGCGCGCATTGCTGGTGGCCGAAGACCTGTCCGCCAAGGGACAGGACGTGCCCTTCATGCAGGCCAAGATCACGACCGCCCGCTTCTACGCCGACCACCTGCTCAGCCGCGCCCCGGGCGTGCGCGACGCCATCGTCGAAGGTGCCGAGGCTGTGACCGCGCTGCCCGCCGAAGCCTTCTGATTTCCGACACCGACCAGACTGGAGACGACATGACCCAACGCCAACGCCACCTGCCCCCGGTGCTGCAGAACCTGCCGTTCCCGGTGATCGGTTCGCCGCTGTTCATCATCAGCAACCCCAAACTGGTCATCGCCCAGTGCAAGGCGGGGGTGGTGGGTTCCATGCCCGCGCTCAATGCGCGCCCGGCCTCGCAGCTGGACGAGTGGCTGGCCGAGATCACCGAGGCGTTGGCCGCGCACGACAAGGCGAACCCGGACCAGAAGGCGGCGCCGTTCGCCATCAACCAGATCGTGCACAAGAGCAACGACCGGCTGGAGCACGACCTGCAGCTGTGCGCCAAGTACAAGGTGCCCATCATCATCACCAGCCTGGGGGCGCGCGAAGACGTGAACCAGGCGGTGCACGGCTGGGGTGGCGTGGTGATGCACGACGTCATCAACAACGTGTTTGCCCGCAAGGCGATCGAAAAGGGGGCCGACGGCCTGATCCCGGTGGCGGCCGGTGCCGGGGGCCACGCCAGCGTCAAGAGCCCCTTCGCCATGGTCCAGGAGATCCGCGAGTGGTTCGATGGCCCGGTGGCGCTGTCGGGCTCCATCGCCTCGGGGGGCGCCATCCTGGCGGCGCAGGCCATGGGCGCCGACTTCGCGTACATCGGTTCGGCCTTCATCGCCACCGACGAGGCACGCGCTGTAGAGGGTTACAAGCAGATGATCACCGAGTGCAACTCGGACGACATCGTCTACAGCAACTTCTACACCGGCGTGCACGGCAACTACCTCAAGGGCAGCATCCGCAACGCCGGGATGGACCCGGACAACCTGCCGGTCAGCGACCCGAGCAAGATGAACTTCAGCACCGGCGAAGGCGCCAACGCGGCCAAGGCCTGGAAGGACATCTGGGGCTGTGGCCAGGGCATTGGCGCCATCCGCGAGGTGGTGCCGGCGGCCGATCTGGTGGCGCGCTTCCGGCGCGAGTACGCCGAGGCGAAGGCCCGCATTTGCGCAGGCTGACGCCGCCCGCGTTCAGTTCTTGAACAGCTCCCGGATCGCATCGAGGATCGTCGGCGGTCCGGCGTACTGCGCACCCGCCGCGTCCTGGATGGTGGCCACGGCGCCACCATTGGCCCATTCGGCGTAGAGCCAGTCGTCGTCCACTCGGGTCAGGCCGGCCGGGGCTTCGCCCGCAGCGGCCACCGGCACACCCTTGAGTGCCGCGGCCATGTAGTCGGTCCAGATCGGCAACGCCAGCCGGCCGCCCGACTCGTGGTCGCCCAGACTGCGGGGCTGGTCGTGCCCCAGCCAGACCACGGCGGCCACGCTCGGGTGGTAGCCGGCGAACCAGGCGTCGAGCACGTCGTTGGTGGTGCCGGTCTTGCCGTAGATGTCGCTGCGCTTGAGCCGGGCCTGCGCCCGGGCGGCGGTGCCGACACGTGTCACGTCGTTGAGCAGGCTGCTCATCACATAGGCGTTGCGCGCCGGAATCGACCGGCTTTCTTCGGTCAGCACGGGCGCCGCGGGCGCCTCGAACAGCACCTTGCCCTGGGCATCGGCGATCTTCTCGATCACCACCGGTTCGACCGACCAGCCACCGTTCGCCAGCGTGGCGTAGGCGCGTGCCATCTGCAGCGGCGTGACCTGCCCGGTGCCCAGCGCCAGCGTGAGGTTGTCGGGCTGTTTGGCGACGTCGAGACCGAACCGCCCCAGCCAGTCGCGCGCGCGCTGCGTGCCGGTGTGTTGCAGCACACGCACGCTCACGAGGTTGCTTGATTTCGCCAGTGCGTTGCGCACCGTCAGCGGCTCGCCGGTGGCGCTGCCGCTGTTGCCGGGTGACCAGCCGTTGGGCGCGGTGAAGGGGCCGTCGTCGACGAGGGTCGAGGGCATGACCCGCTCTTCCAGTGCGGCCGAATACAGCAGGGGTTTGATGGTGGAGCCGGGCTGGCGCCAGCCCTGGGTGACGTGGTTGAAGGGCTGGCGAGCGAAGTCGAAGCCGCCGACCAGTGCCCGCACGCGGCCGGTGCGCGTGTCCAGCGCGACCAGCGCGGCTTCGGCCTCGGGCCACTGCGTGATCGACCACTCCTTGCCACTGCCGACCACGCGCAGCACCGAGCCCCGCTGAATGCGCAGTACGTCCTTGGCCTTGGGCGAGAGGCCGGCCTGGGCCCAGCGCAGCCCTTCACCCTTGATGCGCACCTGTTCGCCGGTGGCGAGCTGAACGCGCACTTCCTTGGTGGAGGCGCTCAGCACAATGGCGGCGCGCAGCGTGTCGTCGTCGCGGTGGTCCTTGAGCGCCTCGGCGGCGGCGCGTTCCAGCTCGGCATCGTCCGCGGCCGGCAGGTCTTCGCGTGCCTCGGGCCCCCGCCAGGGGTTGCGGCGGTCCTGCGCGAGCACCCCGCGCTGCACCGCGGCGTAGGCCGCGCGCTGGTCGGCCGCGCGCAGCGAGGTGGTGACACGGATGCCGCGCGAATAGGCGGCTTCTCCGAAGCGCTCGAACACCACCCGCCGCGCCATTTCGGCCACATGGGCCGCGTCCACATCGCGCTGGCTGGGCGAGCGCAGGGTGATCTTCTCGGCGCGCGCCGCGGCCAGCTGGGCATCGTTGATCACGCCGACCGCGTGCATGCGCTGCAGCACGACGCGCTGGCGCGCCGTGGCACGTTCCATGTTGGCCACCGGGTTGGCGTAGTACGGGTTCTGCGGCAGGCCGGCGAGCATGGCGGTTTCGGCCACGGTGAGCTGGTCCATGGGCTTGCCGAAGTAGGTCATCGCGGCGGCGGCAAAACCATAGGCCCGCTGGCCCAGGAAGATCTCGTTGAGGTAGATCTCCAGGATGCGGTCCTTGGACAGCGCCTCTTCGACCTTGAAGGCCAGCAGGATTTCCTTGGCCTTGCGTTCCACGGTGAGTTCGCGCGTGAGCAGCATGGTGCGCACCAGCTGCTGAGTGATGGTGCTGGCTCCCTGCTTGCGGCCGCCGGTGATCAGGGCCAGCGCGGCGCGGGCCATGCCCTTGGGATCGACGCCGGAGTGTTCGCGAAAGCGGGCATCCTCGACCGCCAGCACCGCGTCCTGCAGCAGCTTGGGGGTCCTGGACAGAGGCACGTATTCACGCCGTTCGGCACCGAACTGGGCCAGCTCCACGCCGTCGGCGGTGAACACCTGCAGGGGCAGTTTCGGCTGGTAGTGGACGATCCTGTCGATGGGGGGCAGGTCGAACGTGGAGGCGTGGGCCGCTGGCACGGTCAGCAGCAGTGGGGCGGGGGCGGCGAGGGCCAGGCCCAGCAGGAGACGGCGCGAGAGACGCAAAGACATGGACCAGAATTATCCGGTCGGCGTATGCGCCCGAGGTGAATGGCAGGTAACCGAATGTGCCATCCCTCTGGGTCGTTCCGGTGGCTGGGCTGATGGCCCACAATTGTTGCGATGCAGCAGATGGAACCCTCATTGACCGAAGAGCACAGTGCCGCCACCGCCGGTGCGGGGCGTGGGTGGCGTCCGTCCCGGCGTGCGGTGCTGCTCGGCGGGACGCTGCTGCTGGCCGGGGCGGGCATGGGCGGGTTGCTGGTGTACGAAGCCGGGACCTCCCGCCTGCAGGCCCACTACCTGAGCCGCTACGCCGCCGGACTCGGCCACCAGACGGCCCCGGGTGCGGGCGACGCGCCGCGCTTCCCGACCCACGGCCCCTTCGACCAGCGCATGGGCTACACCGCCATTCCGGACATCGTGAGCCGGCTGGCACCGCGCGGATTCGTGGTCACCGAACAGGCCCGGCAGAGCGCCGAGCTGCGGGCCCACCTGGACCGTGGCCTGTACGCGCCCTACGAAGAAAAGAGCAGGGCGGGCCTGACCGTGCTGGACTGTCACCGCGCGCCGGTCTACAGCTTCCGCTACCCCTACCGGACCTTCGAGCGCTTCGAGCAGGTGCCCCAGGTGGTGACCCAGGCCCTGATGTTTATCGAGAACCGCGACCTGCTCGATCCCGACCGGCCGCAGATGAACCCGGCGGTGGACTGGGTGCGCTTCACGCGCGCCGTGCTGGGCCAGTTGGGCAGCCGCATCGACCCCGGGTTCGACACGCCCGGCGGCAGCACGCTGGCCACCCAGATCGAGAAGTACCGCCATTCGCCCGACGGCATCACCCACGATGCGCGCGAGAAGCTGCGCCAGATGGCCTCTGCCTCGGTGCGCGCCTACCGGCGAGGTGCCGACACGCTGCCGGTGCGTCGCCAGATCCTGCTGGACTATCTGAACACAGTGCCGCTGTCGGCTGCGCCGCGCCATGGCGAGGTGCACGGGCTGGGCGACGGTCTGTGGGTGTGGTTCGGCACCGATCTGGCGCGGGCGCGGGCGCTGCTGACGCCCGCCCAGGGCCTGGCCGCCGACCCGGCCGAGCGGGCCCAGGTGCTGCGGCAGGTGGTGGCGCTGATGGTGGCTCACCGCCGCCCGTCCTGGTACCTCGCCGAAGGGCGTGACGACCTCGACCAGATCACCGACGCCTACCTGCGCCTGCTGGCGACCGAAGGCATCATCGACACCGGCTGGCGCGACGCCGCCCTGCGGCAGCGGCTGGTGTTCCGCGACATGGTCCGCCAGCCGCCGAAGCTGCCCGCCAGCCCGGGCAAGGGCACCACCGCGGCGCGCGGCCGCGTGGCGGGATGGCTGGGCACCTCGCTCTACGACCTCGACCGGTTCGACGCCCGTCTGGACTCCACCCTGAACGCGGGGCTCCAGGATGCCGTCGGTGCCTACCTCGGCCGCCTGGGCGATCCTGAGTTCGCGCGCAGCCAGGGCCTGATCGGCGAGCGCCTGCTGCAACCCGGCATGCTGGGCGCGGTGCGCTACAGCTTCACCCTGCTTGAACGCACGCCCGAAGGCAACGAGGTGCGCGTGCAGACCGACACCACCAACCAGCCGCTGGACATCAACGAGGGCAGCAAGCTCGAACTGGGCTCCACCGCCAAACTGCGGGTGCTCGCCACCTATCTGGAGCTGGTGGCCGAACTGCACGCCCGCCTGGCGCCGCAGGACCCCAAGACCCTGGGCCGCATTGCCTTCGACCGGCAGGACTCGCTCACCCGCTGGGCGGTACAGCACCTGAGCACCCACCCCGATCGCAGCCTGGACGCCATGCTGGAGGCGGCGCTGGAGCGCCGGTTCTCGGCCGATCCGG
This sequence comes from Hydrogenophaga pseudoflava, assembly GCF_031020795.1. Classification (GTDB taxonomy): domain Bacteria; phylum Pseudomonadota; class Gammaproteobacteria; order Burkholderiales; family Burkholderiaceae_C; genus Hydrogenophaga; species Hydrogenophaga pseudoflava_A. The sequence goes on along the minus strand of NZ_JAVHJP010000001.1, from coordinate 88,605 downwards.
GCGAGCGCTTCTTCACCGGCGGCGGGCTGCACAGCTTCAACAACTTCAACGCCGACGACAACGGCCGCACGCCGACGGTGCGCGAGGCCATGCAGGCCTCGATCAACCTGCCGTTCGTGCGGCTGATGCGTGAGGTGGTGCGCCACACCATGTACCAGGTGCCGGGCAGCACCGCGCGCCTGCTGGAAGACGGCCAGGACCCGCGCCGCAGCGCTTATCTGGCGCGCTTTGCCGACCGCGAGGGACAGACCTTTCTGCGCCGCTTCTGGCGCAAGGCCGAACAGCGCAACCCCGCCGAGCTGCGCGCCCTGCTGCTGGACGGGCTGCGCCCCACCCCCGAGCGGCTGGCTGCGGTGTTCCGCTACCTGGAGCCCGGCGCCAGCGCCGAGGTGCTGGGCGTGTTCCTGCGCGAGCGCCTAGGGGAGAAGGCGCCCGATGCCGCACGCGTGGAGCGACTGCATGAGCGCTTTGCACTGGACGCGCTGGACCTGCCCGACCGCGGCTACGTGGCCGGCGTGCACCCGCTCGAACTCTGGCTGGTGGCCTTCCGCCTGCAACACCCCGGCGCCAGCCTGTCGCAGGCGCTGGAGGACAGCGCCGACGAGCGACAGGCGGTTTACGGCTGGCTGTTCCGCACCCGCGTCAAAAGCGCGCAGGACACCCGCATCCACACCCTGCTGGAAGTGGAGGCCTTTCTCGAGATCCACAGCCGCTGGTCCCGCCTGGGCTATCCCTTCGGCCACCTCGTGCCTTCGCTGGCCACGGCGCTGGGCAGTTCGGGCGACCGGCCCGCGGCCCTGGCCGAGCTGATGGGCGTCATCGTCAACGACGGGGTGCGCCTGCCCACCCGCCACATCACCGGTCTGCACCTGGCTGCGGGCACACCGTGGGAGACGGCGCTGGGCCGCAGCGCGGCGCAGGGCGAGCGCGTCATGGCGCCCGAGGTGGCGCGGGCGCTGCGCAAGGCCCTGTCCGAGGTGGTGGAGCGGGGCACCGCGCGCCGCCTCTCCGGCAGCTTCAAGACCGAGGGCGGCGAAGACCTGTCACCGGGCGGCAAGACCGGCACCGGCGACAACCGCGTGGTGGTGCGCGGGCGCGCCGCGCTGTCGCTCAACCGCACCGCCACCTTCGTGTTCCATCTCGGGCCGCGCTACTTCGGCAGCCTCACCGCCTATGTGGTGGGACCGGACGCCGCGCGCTACCGCTTCACGTCCGGCCTGCCGGTGCAGATCCTGACCTCGATGGGGCCGGGCCTGATGCCCTATCTGGACAGCACCCAGGGCCGCACCTGCCCGGTCACGCCGCGCCCTTGAAGCGCGTGAGGCTCTGGCGCCGGAACTCGGTGGGCGTCATGCCCTTGATTTCCAGAAAGCGCCGGTTGAAGTTGGCCACGTTGTTGAAGCCGACCTCGTAGCAGATGTGGGTGACCTGCTGGTCGGTGTCCATCAGCAGCTGGCAGGCGCGGCTGATGCGCACGCGGTTGACGAAGTCGGTGAAGGTGTTGCCGGTGGCCTTGCGGAAAAAGCGGCTGAAGCGGCTCTCGCTCATGCCCAGCTCGGCCGCCAGCGCGCCGGCCGAGTGGTCGTCGGCCAGGTGGTCTGTGATGCGGCTGACAACGGCGTGGATCTGGTCGATCGAGGCGTCGTCGTCGTCGCTCTGCAGCTGCACGCTGGAGAGCAGCCGGTAGTCGGTGCAGGCCGTGAGGTCGGCCATGAAATCGCAGAAGGCGGTGAGCCGCCGCAAGCCGCGCGCATTCTTCACGCGGTGCCAGTGCCGCTCGGCCGCTTCGGACATCCCGAAGAACTCGATGCCGTGTTTGGCGCGTTCCAGCAGGGGCAGCACCTCGCGCAGTTCTGGAATGGTTTCGGCGGCGCGGGTCAGGGGTTCGTGGGTGAACTGGATCACCAGGTCGCGCTGCGCCACGCCGCCTTCGGGCATGTCCATCGTGACCCAGTTGTGCGGCAGGCGCGGGCCGGTGAGCACCAGCTGGCCGGCCTGGAAGGGGCCGATCCAGTCGCCCACGAACACCTTGCCGCTGGTGCTGGTGATCAGGTGCAGCTCGTACTCGTCGTGGTAGTGCCAGCGCGCCAGTGGCGTCGGGAAGCCGTGGGAGAGACAGCGCACGAAGCCGACGTCGGAGGACAGCTCGTAGCCCAGGTCGGGCGAGCGCACGAACTCGTGTTCCAGCTCGGGCTTGAGCTGGCGTGGGGCGGTGGGCACTTTCACGGTCATGGCGGGCTCCGGCGGCGGTGGCACCTAAGGTACACCGGTTCAGGCTCCGGCGCGCTCCTTCACGAACGCCTGCACGCGGGCAAAGGCCTTGCGCAGGGTCGCGACCAATTCAGGCCGGCCGGCCATCTCGCCCCAGAGCGTGGTGTCGGCGGCATAGGCCGCCACCGGGTCGGCGGCCTCGCAGATGGCATGCGCCGCGGCCGGGTCCATGGCCTGGTCCTGGTAGGTGTAGGGGATCTGGCCGGCGTGCCAGCGCTGCAGGTAGGCCAGGAACAGCGCGGGCAGCAGGGCCACGCTGTCGAAGCTGCCGCCGCGCGCGAGCTGGTCGCGGATGGTGGGCGCGATCATGCCGGGGATCTTGGAGAACGCATCCATCGCCACGCGCTGGTTGGTGTCGGCGATGGCCGGGTTGCCGAAGCGGTCGAGCACCACGTCGCGGTACCTGGGCAGGTCGATCGGGCAGGGCTTCTGCGGTGAATGAAGCACCGGGATCGCGTCGTCGGTCACGTAGTCGTAGGCCATCTGCCGGATCTCCGGGTCCAGCGTGCCTTCGTGGATGTAGAGGTAGCCCGCCAGTGTGCCGGCCCAGGCGATGCAGCTGTGGGTGGCGTTGAGCAGGCGGATCTTGGCCTCCTCATGAGCCTGCACCGAGTTCACCATCTCGACACCAACCTTCTCCCACTCGGGGCGGCCGGCGATGAAGTTGTCCTCGATCACCCACTGGATGAAGCTCTCGCCCATGAGGGCGGCCCGGTCGTCCCAGCCGGTGGCGGCCTTCACGCGCTCGGCCACGTCGGGCGTGGGGCGCGGCGTGATGCGGTCGACCATGGCGTTGGGGCTGGTGGTGTTCGCCTCCACCCAGGCGCGCAGCGCGCTGTCGCCCAGCGCGCCGATGAACTGCAGCAGGCCACCGCGCGAACGCTCGCCGTTGTGGCGCAGGTTGTCACAGTTCATCAGCGTCACCGGGCCGGCGCCGGCCTTCATGCGCGCCCGCAGGATGCTCACCAGACCGCCGTAGATGGTGTGGCCGGCATGGCCGGCCTTGACGGCTTCCAGGTCGGCGCGCAGGTCGGGGAAGGTGGCCCAGTCGAGCCGGTTGTCCGCGTCGAGGTAGTAGCCGGCCTCGGTGACCGTGAAGCTGATGATGCGGGTGGCCGGGTCGGCGCCGGTGGCGATCAGCGGGGCCAGGTCGTCCTGGTACGGGATCACACGCTGGATCGACTCGATGACCGTGTAGCTGCGCTCGCCCTGGGGCGTGACGGTCTCCAGCGTGTAGCGGCCGCCCTGTGCCTGCAGGGCCGCAATCGTGTCGGCCATGTCGGGGCGCAGGTTGCCGCCGGCGATGGCCCAGCGCCGATCGCCCTGCTGGTGCAGCTGGTGGATGTAGACGGCCTGGTGGGCGCGGTGGAACGAGCCCAGGCCCAGATGCAGGATGAAATTCATGGTGCGTCGGTGAGAAGTAGGCGTGTCAGAGATCGAAGTTCGTGGGCATGAGCACGACGTCGCGGATGGTCATGCCGCGCGGTCGGGTCAGCATGAACAGCAGCACCTCGGCCACCTCGGCGGCTTCGATCAGGCTGCCGCTGGCCTTGGCCTCGGCGAGTTTTTCGGCCGGCCAGTCGGACAGCAGCGAGGTGATGACCGGGCCGGGCGAGACCGAACCCACGCGGATGCCGTGCTTGAACATCTGCCGCCGCACGGTCTGCACGAAGCAGTCGATGGCCCACTTGGACGAGGCGTAGACCGGCTCCCAGGGGGTGGGGAAGTGCGCGGCCAGCGAGCTGGTGACGAGGATGTCGCCCGTGCCGCGGCCGATCATGTGCGGCAGCACGTTGTGCACGTTCTTCATCACCACGTTCACGTTGAGGTTCAGCATGCGGTCGATGGCCTCGGGCGTGGTGTCCAGCAGGTCGCCACCGACGTAGAGGCCCGCGTTGGCGTGGAAGATGTCCAGCTGGCCGGTCAGTGTCAGCGTGCGGTCCAGCAGGCTGTTGCACTGCGCCGGGTCCAGCAGGTCCAGCACCAGCGGCAGGGCGTTGTCGCCGATGGCGGCGCAGGCCTTGGCCAGCGCGACGGCGTCGCGGTCGATCAGCAGCACGCGAGCGCCGGCATCGGCCATGGCCTTCGCGCTGGCGAAACCGATGCCCGAGGCCGCGCCGGTGACGGCGGCGGTCTTGCCTTGCAAGGGAAGCGATGGGCTCATGGCGTCAGGCGGCGCGGGCGGCGACCACGCGGCCGGCGGTGTCGAACCAGTGGGCCTGCGAGGCGTCGATGTCCAGGCTGACGGCATCGCCGGCGTGCAGGCCGGTGCGCTCGTTCTGGCGCGCCACGAACTGCGCACCGTTGGGCGTGCTCACGTAGATCAGGGTCTCGGCGCCCAGGGCTTCGACCAGGTCGACCTGGCCGCTCACCGGCGTGCTGCCGGTGCTGCGCACGCTCACGTTCTCCGGCCGCAGGCCGATGGCGCCACCCACGGCACCGGCCGGCGCCTGCTGGGCTACCACGGCGGGCACCTGCTGCAGCGGCACCACGTTCATCTGCGGCGTGCCGATGAACTGCGCCACGAACTGGTTGGCGGGCCGGTCGTACAGCTCCAGCGGCGTGCCCACCTGCTCGATGATGCCGTCGCGCAGCACGACGACCTTGTCGGCCAGCGTCATGGCCTCGACCTGATCGTGCGTCACGTAGATGGTGGTGGCGCCCAGGTCTCGGTGCAGCTTGGCGATCTCCACCCGGGTCTGGCCGCGCAGCGCGGCGTCCAGGTTGGACAGCGGCTCGTCGAACAGGAACACCTTGGGCGAACGCACGATGGCGCGGCCGATGGCCACGCGCTGGCGCTGGCCGCCCGAGAGCTCCTTGGGCGTGCGCTGAAGGTACTGGGTGAGGTTGAGGATGCGCGCCGCGTTCTGCACCTTCTCGTCGATGACCTTCGGGTCGACCTTGGCCAGCTTGAGCGCGAAGCACATGTTTTCGTACACGCTCATGTGCGGGTACAGCGCGTAGCTCTGGAACACCATCGCCAGGTCGCGCTTGGACGAGGGCGCGTGGGTGATGTCCTTGCCGTCGAGCACCAGCGAACCGCCGTCGATGTGTTCGAGCCCGGCGATGAGGCGCAGCAGTGTGGACTTGCCGCAGCCCGAGGGCCCGACGAAGACGATGAACTCGCCCTTCTCGATGGACAGGTCGATGCCTTTGATGGCGCGGTGGTCACCGAAGAACTTCTCGATGCCTTGGAGTTGGAGATAGGCCATGGGATGTCTCTTGTGTGTGATTACTTGACCGCACCGAACGTGAGGCCCTGAACGAGTTGCTTCTGGCTGAACCAGCCGAACACGACGATGGGCGCGATGGCCATGAGCGAGGCCGCGGACAGCTTGGCCCAGAACAGGCCTTCGGGGCTGGAGTAGCTGGCGATCAGCGTGGCCAGGGTGCCGGCCTTGGCCGAGCTGAGGTTCAGGCTCCAGAAGGCCTCGTTCCAGCTGAGCACCAGGCACAGCAGGCCGGTGGAGGCCAGGCCGCCCATGCCCAGCGGCAGCAGCACCTTGGTGGCCTCCTGCCAGAGCGTGGCGCCGTCCATGCGCGCGGCCTCCAGGATCTCGTGCGGGATCTCCTTGAAGGACGAGTACAGCATCCAGACCATGATGGGCAGGTTGGACAGCGTGAACACGATGATCAGGCCCAACTGCGTGTCCAGCAGCTGGCTCTTCTGCGCCATGACGTAGATGGGCACCAGGGCGCCGACGGCGGGCATCATCTTGGTCGACAGCATCCACATCAGGATGTCCTTGTCGCGCTGGCCCTTGTGGAAGGCCATGGCGTAGGCGGCGGGCGCGGCAATCGCCAGGCCGACCAGCGTGGACACCACGCTGGTGACCACCGAGTTCCAGGCGTAGTGCAGGTAGTCCGAGCGCTCCTGCACCTCGTGGAAGTTCTCCAGCGTGGGCGAGAAGAACAGCTCGGGCGGCACCGCGATGGCCTGCAGCTCGGTCTTGAACGCGGTCAGCAGCAGCCAGCCCAGGGGGAAGAACAGCAGCAGGGCCACGGCCCAGGCGGCCACGGTGCGCACCGCGTAGGCGGGGGTGAAGGTGGATTGACGTGCCATCTCGATCTCACTTGTCCAAATTTTTCCCAACCATGCGGATCAGGAAGATCGCGGCGATGTTGGCCAGCAGCACGGCGAACAGGGCACCCGCCGAGGCCACACCGGCGTCGAAGTTCAGCAGTGCCTGCTTGAAGATCAGGAAGGCCACGTTGGTGCTGGCGTCGCCCGGGCCACCGCCGGTGGTGGTGTAGATCTCGGCGAAGACCGAGAGCAAAAAGATCAGCTCGATCATCACGACCACGGCCACCGAGCGGCCCAGGTGCGGGATGTAGAGGTAGCGCAGCTGCTGGCCGTAGGTGGCGCCGTCCATGCGCGCGGCCTCCAGCTGCTCGCGGTCCATGCTCTGCAGCGCGGTCATGAAGATCAGCGTGGCAAAAGGCAGCCACTGCCAGGACACCATCACGATCACCGAGAACAGCGGATGGTCGGTGAGCCAGTCCACCGGGGCGGCGCCGAAGAAGGCCCAGACCTGGGCCAGCACGCCGTAGATGGGGTTCATCATCATGTTCTTCCACATCAGCGCGTTGACCGTGGGCATGACGAAGAAGGGCGAGATCAGCAGCACGCGCACGATGCCGCGGCCGGCGAAGGGCTCGTTGATCAGCAGGGCGATGGCCACGCCCAGGATCACGGTGATGAGGATGACGCTGCCCAGCAGCAGGATGGTGTTGATCACCGAGGTCGTGAACGAGGGATCGGTCACGAAGTATTCGAAGTTCTCCAGCCCGACGAAGCCGCTCTGGTCGGGTTGCATCAGGTTGTAGCGGATGACGGAGAAATAGAGCGTCATCACCAGCGGCACGATCATCCACAGGAAGAGCGTGGCCACCGCGGGCGTCAGCAGCAGACGCGGCAGGGTGCGCGATGTGGGGCGGTTCATGGCCATGGGCGTGAGAGGGGAAAGCCCCTCTCCCGCGGGCGGGAGAGGGGGCGGTCAGGCCGGTCGGGGCCTGCGGCGGCTTACTTGTAGTAGCCGGCCTTCTTCATTTCGCGGTCGGCGGCGACCTGCGAGGCCTTCAGGGCGTCGTCGATGCTGGTCTTGCCGGCGAGCGCCGCGCTCATCTGCTGGCCCACGGCGATACCGATGGACTGGAACTCCGGAATGGCGGCGAACTGCACGCCGACGTACGGGCTCTTGGGCAGGGTCGAGTCGGTCGGGTTGGCCGATTCGATGGCCTTGAGCTCCGCCGCGGCGAAGCGGGCGGCCTTCTGGAACTCCGGCGAGGCGTAGGTCGACTTGCGGGTGCCGGTCGGCACGTTGGCCCAGCCGTTGGTCTTGGCCACCAGCTGGATGTACTCCTTGCTGGTCGCCCAGGTCACGAACTTCTGGGCGGCGTCGACCTTCTTCGAACCGGCGGGGATGGCCAGGTTCCAGGACCACAGCCAGTTCGCGCCCTTGGGCGTCACGGCGGTGGGGGCCTGGGCGAAGGCCATCTGGTCGGCGACCTTGGACTGCTTGGGGTCGCTCACGAACGAGGCGGCGATGGTGGCGTCGATCCACATGCCGCACTTGCCCGAGTTGGTCAGCGCCAGGATTTCGTTGAAGCTGTTGTTCGACGAGCCGGGCGGGCCGTAGTTCTTCAGCAGGTCGACGTAGAAGCCGATGGCGTCCTTCCAGGGCTTGCTCTCCAGCTGGGGCTTCCAGCTCATGTCGAACCACTGGCCGCCGTGCGTGTTCACCAGGGTGGACAGAAAGGCCATGTTGTCGCCCCAGCCCGGCTTGCCGCGCAGGCAGATGCCGTAGGTGTTGGGCGGGTTGTGGATCTTCTTGGCCAGGTCGGCGATCTGGGGCCAGGTCGGATTGTCCGCGACCTTGATGCCGGCCTTGTCGGCCAGGTCCTTGCGGTACATCAGCATGGACGACTCGCCGTAGAACGGCGCGGCGAACAGCTTGCCGTCCACCGTCAGGCCGCCGCGCACGGCGGGCAGCAGGTCGTTCACGTCGTAGGCGGCGTCGGTCTTGAGCTCGGTGAGCCAGCCCTTCTTGCCCCAGATCGGCGCTTCGTACATGCCGATGGTCATGATGTCGAACTGGCCGCCCTTGGTGGCGATGTCGGTCGTCACGCGCTGGCGCAGCACGCCTTCTTCCAGCGTGACCCACTTGAGCTTGATGTCGGGGTTGGCGGCCTCGAAGTTCTTCGAGAGCTTCTGCATCTCGATCATGTGGCCGTTGTTCACGGTCGCGATCACGAGTTCGGTGGCGGCGTGGGCGCCCGCGGCGGCCAGCAGGCCGGCGGCGCACACGGTGGCAAGTCGGAAATTCACAGCTTGTCTCCTGAGGTGGATGGGAGGTGTTTTGGGTTCAACGGTGTCTGAAACCGTGGAGCGGATTCTGGGCACCTTCTGACCCGCGGTTTGTACGCAAATCGGTCGGATATGTACTTGTTTGCGCCATAGGGCTGGGATTAACCCTATGTATCGGCAAAAAGTATGTGAAGCCCGCAAAAGGGTACTTCGCGGGTGCAGCAAGGTATCGGAAAGGCTCAGGTGGAGGCGCGCAGCCGCAACTCGAAACCCAGGTCCACCGAATGGCGGGCAGGCGTGTCGCCGCGCATCAGGCTCAGCAGCATCTGCGCGCTGGCCTCTCCGATGGCGCCGCGCGGCGTGGCCACGGTGGTCAGCGGCGGCAGCATCTGGTCGCTGCCCGAGAGGTCGTTGAAACCGGCCACCGCCAGCCGGTGCGGCACGGCCACGTCCAGGCGCAGCGCGGCCAGCAGCCCGCCCTGGGCCAGGTCGTCGTTGCAGAAGAAGACGGCGTCGCAGCCGGGCTGCTCGCGCAGCAGCCGCTCCAGCAGCTCGCCGCCCAGCGCCATCGAGGAGGGCCGCGGATCGAGCCATTCCAGCGCCGGGTCGTACAGGCCCGCGCTCTGCAGCGCACGGCGGTAGCCCTCGGCGCGCTGCAGGGTGCGCGGGTCGAGCTGGGCGGCGGCGAAGGCGATGCGACGCCGGCCCCGCGCCAGCAGGTGGCGCGTGATGGCCTCGCCCGCGTCGCGCTGCGAGAAGCCGACGCAGTACAGCGCCGGGTCGGTGGACAGCTCCATCAGGTGCACGCAGGGCACACCGCTGTGCGCCATCAGCTCGCGCGTGGCGGCGTTCTGGTCGATGCCGGTCACCAGCAGGCCCGCCGGCCGGTGCTGCAGCTGCTCGCGCAGCAGCTGCTCCTCCTCGTCGGGGCTGTAGTGGGTGATGCCGATCAGCGTCTGGTAGCCGGCCGGTCGCAGCGTGCGCTGCACCGCCTCCAGCAGGTCGACGAACAGGGCGTTGGACAGCATCGGGATCAGCACCGCGACGTGCGAGCCGTGGCGCGAGGCCAGGGCGCGCGCCGCGGGGTCGGGCACGTAGCGCAGTTGCTGGGCCGCTTCCTTGACCCGCGCCGCCAGCACCGGGTCCACGGTGCGCTCGCCGCGCAGGGTGCGCGAGACGGTGATCGGGCTCACGCCGGCCAGCGCGGCCACGTCGGCCAGGGTCACCCGGCCGGTGGCTCGGGGGCGGGAAGGTAGCGGCGGTGGGGCGGGTGGCATCAGGGTTTGTCCGGGTGTCGGCGAAGAATGATAGCCGTAAGATAGCGCTATCTTTAGCGGACGGACACCCTCGAAAACCCGAGCCGTCCCGAAGCCCGGCCTGGCCACAGGCCGTTTTTTCTTCCGACAAAAGATAGCGCTATCTCAAACATGAACACGGTTCAAAATGCGTCGCTGGTGGTGATGGGCGTGGCCGGTTGCGGCAAGTCCAGCCTGGGCGCCGGACTGGCACAACGCCTCGGGCTGCCGCTGATTGAAGGCGACGACCACCACAGCGCCGCAAGTCGGCAGAAGATGCGCGAGGGTGTTGCCCTGACCGACGCCGACCGCGCCGGCTGGCTGGAGACGCTGGCCGGGCTGCTGGCCCGCTCGCCCGGCGGTGTGGTGCTGACCTGCTCGGCGCTGCGGCGCGCCTACCGCGAGCAGCTGCGCGCCGCGGCTCCGGGCCTGCGCTTTGTCTTCATCGACATCGCGCCGGCGCTGGCCCGCGAGCGCGTGGCCGCGCGCTCGGCGCACTTCTTCAACACCGCGCTGGTGGACAGCCAGTTCGCCACGCTCGAATCGCCGGTGGGCGAGTCCGGCGTACTGCGTGTGGACGCGGCCGAACCCCTGCCGCGGCTGCTGGACCAGGTGGTCGCCTGGGCCGCCGCCCCTTCCCCGAGCCAGGAGGCCGCATGAGCACGTCCGACAACTCCAGAGCGCATCCCGCGCAGCGCGTGGCCCAGACCCTGATGGCCGCCTGTCTGGCGGTGATGGCCTGTTCCGTGTTTCTCAACGTGGTGCTGCGCTACGGCTTCGGCAGCGGCATCGCCGCCAGCGAAGAACTCTCGCGCCTGCTGTTCGTCTGGATGGTGTTTCTCGGCGCCGCCGCGGCCTACCCGGCCGGCGAACACATGGCCTTCACCAGTCTGGTCGGTCTGCTGCGCAAGCGCCCGCTGGCGTTCAAGGCCGCGACGCTGCTGATCCGCCTGCTGGTGCTGCTGGCCTGCGTGCTGCTGGGCCGAGGCGCCTGGCAGCAGGTGGTGGTGGGCATGGACAGCCACTCGGTGGTGCTCAAGGCACCGGCCGCGCTGCTGCCGCTGCCGGCGCTGCTGTGCGCCATCGCCATCGGTGCCATGGTGGTGTGGGAAATCGTGAAGGCCAGGCCGCTCGATCTTGGCCACAACGTGGACGTGGAGTGATGCGATGAGCCTCGAAGCACAAGCCTTCATCGTCTTCGTCCTCGGCATGCTGGTGCTCATGGGCATCGGCATGAATATGGCCTTCGCCCTGCTGCTCACCGGCGCCGCCATGGCCTGGGTGATGGACTTCTTCGACACCCAGCTGCTGGCCCAGAACATGGTGGCCGGCGTGGACAGCTTCCCGCTGCTGGCCGTGCCCTTCTTCATCCTGGCCGGCGAGCTGATGAACAGCGGCGGCATCAGCCGGCGCATCATCGAAATGGCGCAGACCTGGGTCGGCCACATCCGCGGCGGCCTGGGCTTCGTGGCCATCGGCGCGGCGGTGCTGATGGCCAGCATGAGCGGCTCGGCCCTGGCCGACACCGCGGCGCTGGCCACCATCCTGCTGCCCATGATGCGCGAGCACGGCTACCCCATGCACCGCTCGGCCGGGCTGATCGCCTCGGGCGGCATCATCGCGCCCATCATCCCGCCGTCCATGCCGTTCATCATCTACGGCGTCACCACCAACACCTCGATCTCGGCGCTGTTCCTCTCGGGCATCGTGCCCGGCCTGATGATGGGCGCGGCGCTCATCGTCACCTGGAAGATCGTGCTCAAGGGCATGGACCTGCAGGACAACCCGCCCGTGCCCATGGCCGGCCGGCTGCGCGCCACGGCCCGCGCGTTCTGGGCGCTGCTGATGCCGCTGATCATCATCGGTGGCATGAAGAGCGGCGTGTTCACGCCCACCGAGGCCGCCGTGGTGGCCGCCTTCTACGCGCTGGTGGTGTCGCTGTTCATCCACCGCGAGATGAAGATCGGTCAGCTGCACGGTGTGCTGGTGCGCGCCGCGCGCACCACTGCGGTGGTGATGTTCCTCTGTGCCGGTGCGCAGGTGGCGAGCTACATGATCACCTTGGCCGACCTGCCGGGCGTGCTGGGCGGATGGCTGGGGCCCCTGGTGGAGAACCCGCGCCTGCTGATGGCGGTGATGATGGTCGTGCTGGTGCTGATCGGCACCGCGCTGGACCTCACGCCCACCATCCTGATCTTCGCGCCGGTGATGCTGCCCATCGCCGTCAAGGCCGGCATCGATCCCGTGTATTTCGGCCTGATGTTCGTGCTCAACGGCGCCATCGGCCTCATCACGCCGCCCGTGGGCACGGTGCTCAACGTGGTGGCCGGCGTGGGCCGCCTGCCCATGCACCAGGTCATCAAGGGCGTGAACCCCTTCCTGCTCAGCTACGTGCTGGTGCTGGCCCTGTTCGTGTTGTTCCCGCAGATCGTCACCGCCCCCGTGGCGTGGATGCGCTGATTCATTCGTTCGCTTTTTCACCCAAGGAGACTGCCATGTCCATCTTCCGCCGCACCCTGATCGCCGCCACCGCCGTGGCCGCGTTCACCGCTCCGCTTGCCGCCTTCGCCCAGGACATCAAGCCGCGCCTGATCCGCTTCGGCTACGGCCTCAACGAAGACTCCAACCAGGGCCGCGCCGTCAAGCTGTTCGCGCAGGAGGTCGAGAAGGCCTCCGGCGGCAAGATGAAGGTGCGCGCCATCGGCGCCGCCGCGCTCGGCTCGGACGTGCAGATGCAGCAGGCCCTGATCGGCGGCGCGCAGGAAATGATGGTCGGCTCCACCGCCACCCTGGTCGGCATCACCAAGGAAATGGCGATCTGGGACACGCCTTTCCTGTTCAACAACGCCAAGGAAGCCGATGCGGTGCTCGACGGCCCGGTGGGCCAGAAGGTGATGGACAAGCTGCAGGAAAAAGGCCTGGTGGGCCTGGTGTACTGGGAGAACGGTTTCCGCAACCTCACCAACAACAAGCAGCCCGTGGCCAAGCTGGAAGACCTGAACGGCATCAAGCTGCGCGTGATGCAGAACGACGTGTTCCTCAACAGCTTCAAGACCCTGGGCGCCAACGCCATCCCGCTGCCGTTCTCCGAGCTGTTCACCGCGCTGGAGACCAAGACCGTCGACGGCCAGGAGAACCCCTACAACACCATCCTGTCGAGCAAGTTCTACGAGGTGCAAAAGTACCTGACCGTGACCAACCACGTCTACAGCCCGTGGATCGTCACCGTGAGCAAGAAGTGGTGGGACGGCTTGTCCAAGGACGAGCAGAAGGTGCTGGCCGACGCCGCGAAGAAGAGCCGCGACTTCGAGCGCCAGGACACGCGCGCCGAAGCCGCCAAGGCCCTGGGCGACCTCAAGGCCAAGGGCATGCAGGTGAACGAACTCAGCCCGGCCGAAGCCAACCGCATGCGCGAAAAGCTGGGCGCCGTCAACGCCAGCATCGCCGCCAACGTGGGTGAGGCGCTGTGGAAGGACACGCAGGCTGCCGTGGCCGCTGCGCGCAAGTGAATGTCTCCGGCGCCCGCCAGGCGGCGGGCGTTTTTCCCAAGCCGGTCTTGCCCCAGACCGGCTTTTTTGTTTTCATGGGGCCCCTCATTCGACGGGTGCCGCCATGAACTTCCTCCACACCCTCACCGGTTCCTTCGCACAGCCCGCCGCCGAGAACCCGACGGTGGCCATGATCGAGGCCGCCTACCGGCACCACGGCATGGAATGGCGCTACGTCAACTGCGAGGTGCCGCCCGAGAGGCTGGCCGACGCCGTGCGCGGCGCGCGTGCCATGGGCTGGGCCGGCTTCAACTGCTCGCTGCCGCACAAGATGACCGTGATCGAGCACCTTGATGGCCTGGCACCGTCGGCGCAGATCATCGGTGCGGTCAACACCGTGGTGCTGCAGGGGGACCTGTTGGTGGGCGAGAACACCGACGGCCAGGGCTTTGTGGAGGCGCTGCGCCCGGCCTGCACCATCGAAGGCCAGCGCGTGCTGCTGTTCGGCGCCGGGGGCGCGGCGCGCGCCGTGGCGGTGGAACTCGCGCTGGCCGGTGCAGCGCACATCACCGTGGTCAACCGCGGGCGGCTGCGCGGCCAGGAGCTGGCCGACCTGATCACGGCAAAGACCAGCGCCACCGCCGAGTACCTGCACTGGCAGCCGGCGATGCCGGTCCCGGCCGGCACGGGCGTCGTGGTCAACGCGACCTCCATCGGTCTGTTCCCCGATGTGGAAGACCAGCTCGAAATCGACTGGACCACCCTGCGCCCCGGCACGGTGGTCGCCGATGCCATCCCCAACCCGCCGCGCACCCACCTCATCCGCACCGCCGAAGCCGCCGGCTGCACCGTGCTCGACGGCCTGGGCATGCTGGTGAACCAGGGCGCGGTCGCGATCCGGCTGTGGAGCGGGGTGGAGGTGGACCGGGGGGTGATGCGCCGGGAGCTGGAGAGGGTGCTGGGGGTGGTGTGAGCAGCGCAGCAGCGCAATCGTCCGCCGTTAGACTTCTTGACCGCTCGCAGTTCGTTCTGAAGTGCGTCCGTATTCAAGATGACCAAACGGAGGGTTTGACATGCTTCTCATGCAATCGCGACTTGGGGTTCTCTTTTCAGTTGTCGCTCTCGCGGGATGCGCCACTGGTGTCGTGGCTACCGACAAAGGGGCCTACATGACGTCAAAGACCAGTGCAGGCGGTGCATTCGGGAGTTCTCAGGCACTGCTTGCTGAGCTGTACGAGGAGGCCAATCAGCACTGCTCAAAGACAGGTCAAGCTGTAGAGACAGTCACCGCAAATCCTGAAAACGGCATTCCGTTTGTGCGTCCCGCCAGAGCATCATTGCATTTCAAATGCGTCGCCAAACAGTGACCACTCGGAACTGATGGCCTGCCCCGTTGCGTTCATGCTCAACATCCTTCTGCTCGAAGACGAACCCGCCATCGCCGACACGCTGCTCTACACACTGCGCAGCGAGGGCTTCGAGGTCACCCACGTCACCCTCGCGCGTGAAGCGCTGGCAGCGTTTGCGAACCAACCGCCCGACCTCGCCATCCTCGACGTCGGCGTGCCCGACGGCAACGGCTTCGACGTCTGCCGCGCCATCCGAAAGACCAGCGAACTGCCCATCGTCTTCCTGACCGCGCGCAGCGAGGAGATCGACCGTGTGCTCGGTCTGGAGCTGGGTGCGGACGACTACGTGAGCAAGCCGTTTTCGCCGCGCGAGGTCTGCGCGCGGGTCAAGGCGATCCTGCGGCGCACGGCGAACGGAAAGGCGGCGGAGCAGGGCGCTGCGCCGGCCACCGCCGGGGCTGCCGCGCTCCGCCTGGACGAGACGGCGCAGCGCATCGCCTGCGGCGGTGGCTACCTCGCGCTCACACGCTACGAGTACCTGCTGCTGGCGACGCTGTTGCGGCGCCCAGGCCGCATCTTCTCGCGCGCCGAGCTGATGGACCTGGTCTGGGCCGATGCGCCTGACACCCTGGACCGCACGGTCGATGCCCACATCAAGCTGCTGCGCGCCAAGCTGCGCGAGCGCGGCCTGTCGCCCGAGCTGATCCAGACGCACCGGAACATGGGGTATTCGCTGAGCCTGCCGGTCTGAGCCCATGCGCATCGGCCTCCGCCTCCTGCTCGCTTTCTTCCTGGTGCTCGGCCTGTCGCTGTTCGTTGTGCTGCGCGTGTTCGTCGAGGAGGTCAAACCCGGCACGCGGCTGGCGATGGAGGACAGCCTGGTCGATGCGGCGAACGCGCTGGCGCTGGTGGCGGCGCCGGACCTGAATGCCGGGACCATCGCCAGCGGCCCCTTCGCGCAGGCCCTGTCGAAGCTGCCCACCGTGGACCCGGGCGCGACGATCTGGGGCTTTCGCAAGTCGCGCATCGACTACCGCGTCACCGTGACCGATGCGCGCGGCATCGTCGTGTTCGACAGCCGCGGGCAGGACGTGGGCAAGGACCATTCCCAGTGGAACGACGTGCTGCGCACGCTGCGCGGCGAGTACGGCGCGCGTTCCAGCGGCGAGAGCGCCTACGACGCCGACCGCACGGTGATGCACGTGGCGGCGCCGGTGCGCGATGGTGCGCGCATCATCGGCGTGCTCACCGTCTCGCGGCCGAACCAGACGCTGGAGCCCTACATCCAGCGCAGCCGCGACCGCATCCTCCACTGGTCCTGGGTGCTGCTGGGGCTGTCGCTGGCGATCGGCCTGCTGTTCACCTGGTGGATTGCGAGCTCGCTCTCGCGGCTGCGCGGCTACGCCAACGCGGTGGCGCGCGGCGAGCGGGCCGAGCTGCCGCGCATGGGCCGGCTCTCGGGCAACACCGAGTTCGCCGACCTTGCGCAGGCGGTGGAGCGCATGCGCCTGAAGCTCGAAGACAAGGCCTATGTCGAGAACTACGTGCACACGCTGACGCACGAGCTCAAGAGCCCGCTGGCAGCGATCCGCGGTGCGGCCGAGCTGCTGCAGGAGCCGATGCCCGAGGCCGACCGCGAGCGCTTCGCCGGCAACATCCAGCGCCAGACCGAGCGCCTGCAGCAGCTGATCGACCGGCTGCTGGCGCTGGCCGACGTGGAGCAGCTGCGGCAGCTGCGCACGGTGGAGCCGGTGGACATCACGGCGCTCACGCGCGAGCTGCTGCACACGGCCGAGCCGCGGCTGCGGCGCAAGGGCTTGCAGATTCAGACCTCGCTGGACGAGGGCGCCACGGTGCGCGGTGACCGCTTCCTGATCGCGCAGGCGCTGCAGAACCTGCTGGACAACGCCATCGACTTTTCACCGCAGGGTGGCGCGCTGGCGGTGTCGGCGCGGCGGGTGGACGGGCAGGTGGCGTGGTCGGTGCGCGACGAGGGGCCGGGTGTGCCCGACTACGCGGCCGACCGCATCTTCGAGCGCTTCTACTCGCTGCCGCGCGCCGACACGCAGGAAAAAAGTTCGGGCCTGGGGCTGTGCCTGGTGAAGGAGGTCAGCGAGCTGCACGGCGGCGCGCTGCGCATCGAGAACGTGGACCATCCGCGCGGCTGCCGCGCGAGCTGGACGCTGCCGGTCTGACCCGCCGCCGGCCCGCGGCTCAGCGGCCGGCGCGCGCCGCCGCGTCGAAGATGAAGCAGGTGGTGGTGGCGTGGGCGTAGAGCTTGCCGTCGGGGCCGACGATGCGGGCCTCGGCGGTCGCCATCTGCCGGCCGCTGTGGATGACTTTGCCGATGGCGCGCAGCGGGCCGGTCCGGTCGCTGGCGGCGCGCACGATGTTCAGGCCGAGTTCGGCCGTGGTGTAGCCGGTGCCGGCGGGCAGTTTGGTCTGCACCGCGCAACCCAGCGCCGAATCCAGCAGGGTGGCGTACCAGCCGCCGTGCACCGTGCCCAGCGGGTTGTAGTGTTTGAACTGCGGTTCGCCCTGGAACACCGCATGGCCGTCGCCGACCTCGATCAGGAAGAAGCCCAGGGTTTCGCTGATGGGCGGGTAGGGCAGCTCGCCGCACAGCAGTGCCTGCATGATCTCCAGCCCCGTCTTGCCGGCGATCTGTTCGGGCCGGGCCACGCCGGCCTTGCCGCCACCGGCTTCGATGCGCTGACGAACGGCGGCTTCTTCCTGCTCCCAGCGCAGGCGGATGTTTTCGGTGTCCATGGCATGTCCTCAAAACAGTTGCATATGCAATCATTGTAGATACAATCATTCCATGACCGCAAGCACCTCCCCCAAAACCCTGCCGCAGGGCTGCACCAACCTCAAGCTGCGCCAGTTCATGCGCCGTGTGAGCCAGTTCTACGACGCCGAGATGGCGCAGGTGGGGCTCAAGACCACGCAGTACTCGCTGCTCTCCTACGTCGACAAGCTCGGGCCGGTGCGACCCGGCGAACTGGCGGAAGGCCTGAAGATGGACGCCTCCACGCTCACGCGCAACCTCAAGCCGCTGGTGGACGCCGGCTGGGTGGTGGTGGAGGCCGGCGAGGACGCGCGCAGCCGCCGGGTCAGCCTCACGCCCGCCGGCCGCGAGAAGCGCGCCGAGGCCAAGCGGCGCTGGAAGGTGGCCCAGACGGGCATCAACCGCCTGCTCGGCGAGGACCAGGTGGTCGCACTGCACGCGCTGATCGACGCGTCGATGGACAAGCTTGCACCCGAAGCGGCCGGGGGTGAAGGCGATGAGTGAACCCGGCGCGGCCGCGCCCAATCCCCTGCTCACCGCGCCCATCCTGCCGACGCTGCTGCGTTTCGCGCTGCCCAACATGGTGGCCATGCTGGCGACTGCGCTGGCGGCGATTGCCGAAACCGCCTACGTCGGCCGCTTCGGTTCGCCCGCGCTGGCCGGCATGGCGCTGGTGTTTCCCTTCGTGATGTTCCAGATGATGCTGTCGGCCGGGGCCATGGGGGGCGGCGTGTCCTCGGCGGTGAGCCGTGCGCTGGGTGCGGGCGACGCCGCGCGAGCCAACGCGCTGGCGGTGTACGCGGTGTGGATCGCGCTGGCCGCCGGTGTGGTCTACATGGTGGCCATGCTCACGCTGGGCGAGGCCCTGCTGTCGGCATTGGGTGGGCAGGGCGAGGCGCTGGCCCAGGCCATGGCCTATGCCCACGTGGCGTTTCTCGGGTCGGTGTTCGTCTGGCTGGTGAACACGCTGGCCTCGGTGATCCGGGGCGCGGGGAACATGGCCACGCCCTCGGTGACGCTGTTTGCCGTGGCGCTGCTGCAGGTGGCGCTGGGCGGGGTGCTCGGGCTCGGCTGGGGGCCATTCCCGCGCCTGGGCATGGCGGGGGTTGCGGCCGGCAGTGTGGTTGCCTACGGGGCCGGGGCCGCCTGGCTGTGGTGGCACCTGGCCTCGGGCCGGGCCCGCATCGCGCTGGACATGCGCGCCACGCGTTTCGAGCGCGCGCTGTTCGCCGACATCCTGCGCGTGGGTGCGGTGGCCTGCATCTCGCCGCTGCAGACCGTGCTGACCATCCTCATCCTCACGCGGCTGGTGGCGCAGTTCGGCACCGACGCGCTGGCGGGCTACGGCATCGGCACGCGGCTCGAATTCCTGCTGGTGCCGGTGGCGTTTGCCGTGGGTGTGGCCTCGGTGCCGCTGGTGGGCATGGCCATCGGCGCCGGCCGCATCGCCCGCGCGCGCCGCGCGGCCTGGACGGCCGCCGCTCTGGCGACGGCCATCCTGGGCGGGCTGGGCCTGATCGTGACGCTGGCGCCGAACCTCTGGACCGGCCTGTTCTCCCAGGACCCGGCGGTGCTGGACGCGGCGGCCGGCTACTTCCGGTGGGCCGGCCCGGTCTACGGCCTGTTCGGCCTGGGCCTGTCGCTGTACTTCTCGTCGCTGGGCGCGGGCAAGGCGGTGGGGCCAGTGCTGGCGGGCACGCTGCGGCTGGTGATGGTGGCCGGCGGTGGCCTGCTGCTGGCGATGTGGCAGACACCCACCTGGACCATCTTCGCGCTGCTGTCGGCGGGCATGGCGGTGTACGGCGTGAGTTCAGTGGTCTTCGTTCGCCTCACTCCCTGGGGTGTGGAGAAGGCCTGATCCGTTTCACATTCGCTTCACACAGGCTGCGTGGGCGCCGCACAGGCGCTTTGAAGAATCGCTCCATCCCAACACAAGGAGCGAGAAGTGAACCGGTTTCCCCTGCTGAGCAAGACCGCCGTCATCGGCTTTCTGATGGTCCTGCTGCTGATTCCCCTGTCCATGGTGCGCGAGGTCATCGCCGAGCGAACGGCCAACCGCCACGACGCCGCGCAGGAGGTGGCCCGGGCCCACGCCGGCACGCAGACCCTCACCGGGCCGGTGCTGCACGTGCCTTACACCGAGACCTTCACCCGGAAGGTGGTGGTCGACGTGGCGCGCCACATCGAGCGCGAAGAGACAGTCAAGGAACACCGCGTCGCGACGGTGTTCCCGCAAACCATGGACACGCGCAGCCGTCTCACGACCGAGGTGCGCTGGCGCAGCATCTTTCCGGTCACGGTCTACAACAGCCGGCACGACAGCGCCGGGCGTCTGGTGTGGAACGGTGTGGCGCCGCGCGAGAAGGGCGGCCAGATCACGCTGGGCCAGCCCTGGCTGACCTTCGGCGTGAGCGACCTGCGCGGGCTGCAGGGCCAGCCTGAACTGACGCTCGCGGGGCAGACGCTGACGGTCACCGCGGCGCCCGCCGATGCGGATCTGCCGCTCCCCCTGGCCGCAGCCCTCGGCGCCGAGCTGTTGCAGCCCGGCGCCACGCTGGACTTCACCCTGGGCACGGACCTGGCCGGCACTGGGCAGATCGGCTTCGTGCCGCTGGCCGACGACAACAAGGTCAGCCTGGTTTCCGCCTGGCCGCACCCGAGCTTTGGTGGCGACTTCCTGCCGCGCCAGCGCACGGTGAACGCCCACGGCTTCGAGGCCCGATGGAGCGTGCCGTCGCTCTCCACCCAGGCCCAGCAGCAGTTCCTGTCGCAGGGCAAGGAGCGGGTGACCATGGACAGCTTCTCGGTGTCGCTGGGTGACCCTGTCGACGTCTACCGCCTGACCGAGCGCGCCACCAAGTACGGCCTCATGTTCATCGTGCTGACCTTCGCCGCCTTCTTCGTGCTGGAGATGGTCAAGCGCTGGCGCATCCACCCGATGCAGTACCTGATGATCGGCGCGGCCCTGGTGCTGTTCTTCCTGCTGCTGCTCTCGCTGTCGGAACAGCTGGGCTTCTTCGTCGCCTACCTGGCCGCCAGCGCCGCCTGCATCGCGCTGCTGACGCACTACCTGCGCCACGTGCTCGGCGGCTGGCGCCCCGCGCTGGGCATCAGCGGCCTGCTGGTGGCGCTCTATGGCGTGCTCTACGGCATCCTGCAATCCGAGGACAACGCCCTGGTGATGGGCTCGCTGCTGCTGTTCGGCGTGCTGGCCGCGGTCATGGTCGCCACGCGCAAGATCGACTGGTACAGCGTGATGGGCGGCCGCGAGCCGGGCGCCCATGCGTGAAACCTGCGAGCGTTCGCACCGCCGCGCCGCGATGGCGCTGCTGGCCGGCGCCTGGCTCGGGCGCCGCCTGGATTCACTCCAGCGGCAGCGCGCCCGTGCACTTGAGCTCGTTGAGGCAGATGCTCGAGCGCACGCCGCTGACGCCGGGCTGCTGCGCCAGCGTGCCGAGCAGGAAGTCGGACAGGCCCTTGAGATCGTGCGCGACCACCTTGCAGACGTAGTCGAAGTCGCCGGTCACCGCGTAGCACTCCAGCACCTGCGGCATCTTGCCGACGGTGCGCTGGAACTTCAGCACCTCCTTGTGCTGCCCGCGCTCCATCGAGATGTGCACGAAGGCGGTGACGCCCAGGCCCAGCCGGTCGGCGTCCAGCCGCGCCTCGTAGCGCCGGATCACGCCCATGGCCTCCAGCCGACGGTGGCGCCGGTTGCACTGCGCCGGTGAGAGGTGCACCAGGCCGGCCAGTTCCTGGTTGCTGATGCGGCCGTTGGCCTGCAGCGCGGCCAGTATGCGCCGGTCCAGGCGGTCGAGGGCGGCGGCGTGCAAGGAATCCTTGCCGATGTCTTCGTTCATGAAAGGGTCTCTCGTGAAAGCGGGTGATCGTGGGCACAAACGAGAGCAAATTGTCCGCCAGGCGGCGCAAACTGCACAGCTCTCGGGCCTTGCAGAGCCCGTCAAAAGGAGACAGACCATGACACCGCTGGACGCCGATTCCCTGAAGCACCACCTCGCCGGCCTGCCCGGCTGGACCCACCATCCCGAGCGCGGCGCCATCTCGCGCAGCTTCCGCTTCGCCAACTTCGCCGAGGCCTTCGGCTTCATGGCCCAGATGGCCGCGGTGTCGGAGCGGCTGGACCACCACCCCGAGTGGTTCAACGTCTACAACCGCGTGGACGTGACGCTCACGACCCACGACGCCGACGGCCTGTCCGTGCGCGACATCACCTGGGCCAAGGCCGCCGACGGCGCCTACGCCGCGTTCCAGCGCAACGGAGGTTGAGATGCTGGCCGAACCCGTTGCCGCCAAACACGGCCTGGCTGCCGGCGAGGCCGGCCGCCCCGCCAACGCCGACTGGACCATCGACCAGGGCTGGGACCACTACAGCGCCGCCGAACACGCCACCTGGAAGACCCTGTTCGAGCGCCAGACCAGGCTGCTGCCCGGCCGCGCCTGCGACGAGTTCGTGCAGGGCATGAAGGACCTGCCCATCGGCCCGGAGCAGATCCCCGACTTCCGGCGCCTCTCGGACGTGCTGATGCAGCGCACCGGCTGGCAGGTGGTGGCCGTGCCGGGCCTGGTGCCCGACGACGTGTTCTTCGAACACCTGGCCAACCGGCGTTTTCCCGCGGGCCACTTCATCCGCAAGCCGCACGAGCTGGACTACCTCGAGGAGCCCGACGTGTTCCACGATGTGTTCGGTCACGTGCCCATGCTGATGAACCCGGCCATTGCCGACTTCATCCAGGCCTACGGTCAGGGCGGGCTGCGCGCGCAGCAGCTGGGTTGCCTGCCGCAGCTGGCGCGGGTGTACTGGTACACCATCGAGTTCGGTCTGCTGCAGCAGCGCGACGGCCTGCGCATCTATGGGGCGGGCATCGCCTCGTCGTTCACCGAATCGGTGTTCTGCCTCGACAGTCCCTCGCCCAACCGGGTGCGTTTTGATCTGGAACGCGTGATGCGCACGCACTACCGCATCGACGACTTCCAGGAGAGCTACTTCGTGATCCGCGACCTCGACGAGCTGCTGGACTTCACCCGCGTCGACTTCGCGCCGCTGTACCAGCGCGCGCTGAACGCCCGCGAGCTGCAGCCCGGCGACCTGCTGCCCGACGACGTGCTGTTCCAGCGCGGCGATGGCAGCTACCACCGCGCGCGCTAGGCCTGATCAGGCCGGCGAGACGAAGCTTTCAGCGACGAGGCCGTAGGCGCCCATACTCGGGAAGCGGCGCGGGTTGCCCAGCACCTTCATGCGCGAGATGCCCAGGTCGCGCAGGATCTGGGCTCCCAGGCCATAGGTGCGCAGGTCGGCGTCGTTGCCGGGCTCGCTGCGCTGCTTGGCGGCGCGCGGCTGGCGGGCTGCGGCGATCAGGTCCTCGGACGACTCGGTGGGGTTGAGCAGCAGGGCCACGCCCTTGCCCTCGGCCTTGATCGCGCCGAGCGCAGCCTGCAGCGGCCAGGAGTGCGGGCTGCTGGCGGTGTCGAGCCAGTCCATCAGCGACAGCGGCTCGTGCACACGCACCATCACCTGTTCGTCGGCGTTCCACTGGCCGAAGGTCAGCGCCAGGTGGGCGCCACCGAACTCGTCCTGGTAGGTGTGCAGGTCGAACTCGCCGTAGGGCGTGGCGACCGGACGCACCGCCACCTGGCGGACCAGGCGCTCGTTCTGGCTGCGGTAGCGGATCAGGTCGGCGATCGAGCCGAGCTTGATGCCGTGCTGCTGGGCGAACTCCACCAGGTCGGGCAGGCGCGCCATGGTGCCGTCGTCCTTCATGATTTCGCAGATCACCGCCGCCGGCTGCAGGCCGGCCAGCGCGGCAAGGTCGCAGCCCGCCTCGGTGTGCCCGGCGCGCATCAGCACACCGCCCGCCGCGGCGCGCAGCGGGAACACGTGACCGGGCTGCACCAGGTCGGTGGGGGCGCTCTCGCGCGCCACGGCGACCTGGATGGTGCGCGCACGGTCGGCGGCCGAGATGCCGGTGTCGACGCCGGTGGCGGCCTCGATGGAGACGGTGAAGGCGGTGCTGTGCTTGGTGCCGTTGCGCGAGGCCATGGGCGGCAGCTGCAGGAAGTCGCAGCGCTCGGCGGTCAGCGTCAGGCAGATCAGGCCGCGGCAGAAGCGGGCCATGAAGTTGATGGCCTCGGGCGTGATCTTGTCGGCGGCGATGATGACATCGCCTTCGTTTTCGCGGTTCTCGTCGTCGACGAGCACGACCATGCGGCCGGCCGCGATGTCGGCCACGAGTTCGGGGATGGGGGCGAGCTGGAATTCGGACATGGCTTCGGTCGTCAGGGTTGAACGGGTTGCAGGAACACCGCTCGCAGGGCGCGACAAAGCCAAGCCAGCCCCGGCGCTGCACGAGCGCGTGGCTGGGTTGGGTTGCGTGTCTCTTTCATCCGGACTGTGACCGTCGGCCATGGCTTCGGCGCTGCGCGGGGCATGGCCTTCCATGTCTGCTGACCCTGCCGACATGAGCCAGCAGGCGCTCGCGGGCTCCCTCGGCCGAAGCCTCGGACACCGCCGGTGGGGAGTTTCACCCCGCCCTGAGAACGTCGGGGTGAATTATGCCCGCGGCTACCATTGCCCGCATGAACCGACTCGACACCGAACGCCAGCGACTCTTCGCCTCCGATCCCGACGCGGCCGCCGAAGGCCGGGTGCGCCACCTGGTGCTCGCCCTCTGTGGCCCGTCCGACTGGGCGCCGCTGTCGGCCGTCTGGCGCGGCGTGCAGGCCGATCTGGACCTGCCTGCACCGGCCATCGCGGTCAACGGCGTGGACGCCTTCGAACTCTGGTTCTCGCTCGCCGATCCGGTGCCGGCCCACACGGCGGCCGCCTTCCTCGACGGTCTGTGCGACCGCTACCTGGGCGAGGTGGCGCCGGCGCGCCGCCGCTGCTGGCCGTCGTCCGACCCTGGCCTGCAGGTGGAACCGTCGCGTGTGCCGCAGCTGCAGGCAGAGACCGGCCGCTGGTCGGCCTTCGTCGCGCCCGACCTGGCCGCCGTGTTTGGCGACGACCCCTCGCTCGACGTTCCGCCGGGCGAGGAGGCGCAGGCCGACCAGCTTGCGCGCCTGAAGTCGGTCACCCGCGCCGAGTTCCAGATTGCCGTGGCGCGGCTGACGCCCGAACCTTCGCCCTTCCTGCCGGCGGTGCAGGCGCCGGTGCCCGCGGTCGTGACCCCGGCGGCCGCACCGGCCAGCGCGATGCGACGCCACGACGACCCGCGCCAGTTCCTGCTCGACGTGATGAACGACCCGTCGGTGGCGATGGAGTTGCGCATCAAAGCGGCCAAGGCGCTGCTCTGAACGGCCTGCGATGACCCTGGCCATCGACCACATCTTCCTGTTCATTGACCCTGAAGGCTCGGAGATCGGCGCGCTCAGGCGACTGGGCCTGAGTGAAACCTACCGTCGCGCGCACCCGGGGCAGGGCACGGCCAACGCCTGCTTCGCCTTCGACAACCTCTACCTCGAACTGCTCTGGCTCACCAGCGAGACCGAGGCGCGCAGTGCGCACGTCGCCCGCACGCGCCTGTGGGAACGCAGCCAGTGGCGTTCGACGCAGGCCTGTCCGTTCGGGGTGGCGGTCCGTGGCGATCTGGACGCCGCGGGCGTGCCCACCTGGGCTTACCGGCCGCCGTACCTGGCGCAGGTCCTGCCCGCCGGAGCCGGCATTCCGGTGGCGAGCGCCAGTGACGACCCGGCCTTGCCGATGGTGTTCGTCTCGCCCGGGAACGAGCGCCCGGCGCAGTGGCCCGATGAGCGAAAGGGCGCGCTGCAGCAGGCGGCGGGCTTCCGCAGCGTTGTGTCGATCGAACTCGGCTCACCATCTCGCGCCGCCTCGGCGCCGCTGCTGCGCACCCTGACCTCTTCAAGTCCGCCAGTGCACGTCACGAAGCGGGCCGACGGGCAACACAGCCTGAGGCTCGCGCTCGCCAACCAGGAGGGGCATCACACCCACACGCTGGACCTCGCCTCCACCGCCACTGGGCTTTGGCGTGTCTCGCTCATCGATGAGGGCTTGCCGCAGCGCTCCTGGCGGCGCGCCTGGGCGGCGCTGGGCCTGAGCGCGCCCGAGGGCCTGTGGGAGAAGCTGATGGACGCCTGGGCCGAGCCGCATCGCCACTACCACTCGCAGCAACACCTGCGCGAATGCCTGGCCTTGCTGGAACCGGCGCTGGACCTGGCGCAACAGCCCGGCGAGGTCGAGCTGGCCCTGTGGTTCCACGACGCGGTCTACGACCCGCAAGGCAAGGGCAACGAGCAGCGCAGCGCCGACTGGGCCGTTGAATCGCTCGCGCTGGCCGGCGCGGGCCGGGATGTGCAGCAGCGGGTGCACGCGCTGATCATGGCGACCTGCCACGACGCCGAGCCGGTGGACGATGACGCGCGCCTGCTGGTCGACATCGACCTTGCGATCCTCGGTGCCGACCCGGCGCGCTTTGCCGAGTACGACGCGCAGGTGTGCGAGGAGTACCGCTGGGTGCCGGGCTGGCTGTACCGGCGCAAGCGCAAGGAGGTGCTGGCGGGGTTTCTCAAGCGGCCGGTGATCTATGGGACGGCGTGGTTCAGGGAGCGGTTCGAGGGGCGGGCGCGGGAGAACCTGACGCAGGCAACACGCCGATAGCTTGCGAGTGCAGAATGTTTTGCGGGCGACCCGCCCGTCAAGACACAAGGAGACAAGGATGTTCACCCTCGATACCTGCTGCACCCTGGTGCCGTACTTCGAAGTCCAGGACGGCCAGCTCGACGCGTTCAAGGCGCTGGGACCGCAGTTTGTGGCGAAGACCCGCACCGAGCCCGGCTGCGTGCACTACGCCTTCTCCTTCAACGGGAACAGCGCCCACTGCCGCGAGGGTTATGACGACGCGGCGGCTGTGCTGGCCCATCTGCAGAACGTGGGTGAACTGCTCGGAGAGGCCCTGAAGATCGCGAAGATCGTCCGCCTGGAGGTGCACGCGCCGGCGGCGGAGGTGGAGAAGCTGCGCGGGCCGATGGCCAGCCTCAACCCGCAGTTCTTCGTGCTGGAAGAGGGCATCCGCCGCAGCGGCGGGGCCTGAGCGCCGTTTCGCCGGGCGCCGCCGTCGAGGCTCAGCGGCGTCCCACCTCGCCCAGCAGCATCCGCGCCGTCGCAATGTTCGTCGCACACGGCACGTTGTGCACGTCGCAGGCGCGCACCAGGGCGTTGATGTCGGGTTCGTGGGGCTGTGCGGTCATGGGGTCGCGCAGAAAGATCACCGCGTCGACCTCGCCCACCGACAGACGCGCGCCAATCTGTAAATCGCCGCCCAGCGGGCCGCTGAGCAGGCGTTCCACCGTCAGGCCCACCTCGTTCTGCAGCCGCCCACCGGTGGTGCCGGTGGCCATGAGGGTGTGCTGCTTCAGCAAGGGAGCGAACTCGGTGGCCAGGGCCACCATGTCGTCCTTCTTGCGGTCGTGGGCGACGAGGGCGATGCGCATCAGCCTTGCTTTTCCATTGATTTGGCCATGGTCTTGCCCAGCTCCACGCCCCACTGGTCGTAGGCATTGATGCCCCACACCGCGGCCTGCACGAACACCTTGTGTTCGTACAGCGCGATCAGGGCGCCCAGGCGGTGCGGGCTGAGCTGGTCGATCCAGAGCACGCTGTTGGGCACGTCGCCCGCAAAAGCGCGCTGGGTCACGAGCGGGGCGGCTTGCTCAGCGGTCTGGCCTTCGGCCATCAGGGCCTTGAGTGTGTCGGCGGCGTTGCGGCCGACGGCCAGGGCCTGCGACTGCGCGCGCAGGTTGAGGTTGACCACGCGGTGGTGTTCGGCTGCCAGCGGCAGCGGCGTGTCTTCGGTCTCGACGCCGACGAACTCCACCGGCACGCGGTGCGTGCCCTGGTGCAGCAGCTGGAAGTAGGCGTGCTGCCCGTCGATGCCCAGGCCGCCCCAGAGAATGGGGCCGGTGCCAGTCTCCACGGGTTGTCCGTCCTTGTGGGTGCGCTTGCCGTTACTCTCCATGTCCATCTGTTGCACGAAGGGCGCGAAGCGCACCAGGCGGCTGGGGTAGCAGCTGAGCAGCTGCGTCGGGCAGTGGAGGAAGTTGCGGTTCCACACGCCGCTCATCGCCAGGATGACGGGCAGGTTCTGTTCCAGGGGGGCGGAGCGGAAGTGCGCGTCCATCGCCTGGCCGCCGGCCAGGAATTCGCGGAAGGCTTTTGCGCCGATGGCCATGGCCAGCGGCAGGCCCAGCGCGGACCACACGGAGTACCGGCCACCGACCCAGTCCCAGAAGGTGAAGGTGTGTTCGGCGGGGTAGCCGGCGGCGCTGGACTTCTGCGGTGCGGCGGTGATGGCGACCAGGTGCGCGCTCTGCGCCGCGCCGGTGACGCCACCGTCTTCCAGCCAGCGGCGGGCGCTGGCGGCGTTGGTCATGGTTTCCTGCGTGGTGAAGGTCTTGCTCGCGACGATGACCAGGGTGGTCTTGGGGTCCAGGCCGCGCAGCGTGCTGTGCAGCGCCCAGGCGTCGGGGTTGCTGACGAAGTGCACGCGCAGGCCGGTCTTGCCGTCGCTGCACAGCGGGGCCAGCGCGTCGGCGGCCATGCGCGGGCCGAGGTCCGAGCCGCCGATGCCGATGTTCACCACGTCGGTGAAGGCGGCGCCGGTGCTGCCCTTGACCTCACCGGCGCGCACGCGCTCGGCGAAGGCGCAGACGCGGTCCAGCTCGTTCTGAACGAGTTGCTGGATCTCGCTGCCCCAGGGAGCGTCGTCGCCGGTGGCGCCGGGCGTGCCGCGCAGGGCCACGTGCAGCACCGCGCGCTGCTCGCTGGTGTTGATGACCTCGCCCGCGAACATGGCGTCGCGCTGCGCTTCGACCTGCGCTTCGCGCGCCAGCTGCAGCAGGGCGGCCAGAATGGCGCCGTCGAAGGCCTGCCGGGTGTAGTCCAGGCGGATGCCGGTGCCGTCGGCGGCGGCCTGCATCGCATCGCGGCCGGGCTGGGCCAGGCGCTCGCGCAGGTGCGGCTGCGGCAGGGCGGCGAACTCGGTGAGGGTCTGCCAGGCGGGCAGGGCGGCGGGATTGGTCATGGTGGTGGTTCCTCTCTGGCCTCTGTGGCCGCCCGTTTATACCTGCGAAGCAAGTTCGGTTGCCTCACGCGCCAGGCGCGTGATGCGCGCCCAGTCGCCGGCCGCGAGTGCGTCGGCCGGGGTCAGCCAGCTGCCGCCGGCCATGGCGACGTTGGGCAGCTTGAGGAAGTCCCTGAGGTTCTCGGGGCTGACGCCGCCCGTGGGGCAGAACATCACGTCCGGGATCGGTGCGCCCAGCGCCTTGAGCATCCCGAGGCCGCCGGCCTGCTGCGCGGGGAAGAGCTTCATCAGCGAAAAGCCCTGTTCGCGGCGGTGCATGACCTCGCCGGGCGTCATCACGCCGGGGATGAAGGGCAGGTTGGCGGCCTTGACGGCGCTGACCAGCGCGTCGGTGGCACCGGGCGAGAGTGCGAAGCTCGCGCCGGCGTCGATCACCTGCTGCACCTCGGCGACACGGGTCACCGTGCCGGCGCCGGTGTGCATCTGCGGCACGGCCTTGGCGACGGCCTCGATGGACTTCAGTGCGGCGTCGGAGCGCAGGGTGATCTCCATCACGTCGATGCCGCCTTCGAGCAGGGCGTGTGCCAGCGGCACGGCGTGCGCCGGGTCCTGCAGCACGATGACGGGAACGACGCGGGAGGTGAACGCGGGGCGGGTGAAGCAGGTGGTGGTCATGGAGAAATCCGTGGTATGAGGGTCAGCCGAACAGGGGCGAGGCGCCCTGTTCGGGCGTGGAGGCCTGGCGGCGGAACAGGCCGAAGAGTTCGCGGCCGGTGCCGTGGCCGTTGTGGGCCAGGTCGGGGTGCTGCACCGGGCGGGCCGCGAAGGTGGCGGCATCGACCTCGACCTCCAGCACGCCGCGCTCGCAGTCGAGCGTGATCATGTCGCCGTCCATCACGCGCGCGATCGGGCCGTCGGCCAGGGCCTCGGGGCTGAGGTGGATGGCGGCCGGGACCTTGCCCGAGGCGCCGCTCATGCGGCCGTCCGTGACGAGGGCGACCTTGAAGCCCTTGTCCTGCAGCACCGCCAGCGGCGGCGTGAGCTTGTGCAGTTCGGGCATGCCATTGGCGCGCGGGCCCTGGTAGCGCACCACGGCGATCAGGTCTTTTTCCAGCTGGCCGGCGTTGAACAGGGCCAGCAGGTCCTGCTGGTCGCTCACCACCACGGCGGGCGCGCGCACCACGCGGTGTTCGGGCGCCACGGCCGAGACCTTGACCACGCTGCGGCCCAGGTTGCCCTGCAGCAGGCGCAGGCCGCCGTCGGCGCTGAAGGGCTCGCTGACCGGGCGCAGCACGGCCGTGTCGGCGCTGGCCTTCGGCACCGGGCGCCACGCGAGCGCGCCGTTGTCCATCCAGGGTTCCTGCGTGTAGGCGGCCAGGCCTTCGCCCATGACGGTCTTCACGTCGTCGTGCAGCAGGCCGTGGGCCAGCAGTTCCTGCATCAGGAAGCCCATGCCGCCCGCGGCGTGGAAGTGGTTCACGTCGGCCTTGCCGTTGGGGTAGACGCGGGCCAGCAGCGGGACCACGCCCGAGAGCTCGGCGAAGTCGTCCCAGTCGATGAGGATGCCGGCGGCGCGCGCCATCGCGATCAGGTGGATGGTGTGGTTGGTCGAGCCGCCCGTGGCCAGCAGGCCGACGATGCCGTTGACGATGGTCTTTTCGGTCACGATGTCCGCCAGGCGGATCGCCGGCTGGCCGGTGCGGCCGGTGTTGGCGAATGCGCGGTCCATCGCGGCCTTGGTCAGCGCCTCGCGCAGGCCGGTGCCCGGGTTGACGAAGGACGAACCCGGCAGGTGCAGGCCCATGATCTCCATCAGCATCTGGT
The DNA here is from genome assembly GCF_031020795.1 of Hydrogenophaga pseudoflava. Taxonomy (GTDB): domain Bacteria; phylum Pseudomonadota; class Gammaproteobacteria; order Burkholderiales; family Burkholderiaceae_C; genus Hydrogenophaga; species Hydrogenophaga pseudoflava_A. The sequence continues at coordinate 58,229 of NZ_JAVHJP010000001.1, read as the reverse complement.
TGCTGTTGGCGGTGCCGTAGAAGGTGCAGGTGCCGGGCGCGTGGTAGGCCTGGGCCTCGCTCTCCAGCAGCGCGTCACGGCCGACCAGGCCTTGTGCGTACTGCTGGCGCACCTTGGCCTTGGCGTCGTTCGAAAGACCGGAAGTCATCGGGCCGGCCGGCACGAAGACGGTGGAGAGGTGGCCGAACTGCAGCGCGCCCATGAACAGACCGGGCACGATCTTGTCGCACACGCCGAGCATCAGCGCGGCGTCGAACACGTTGTGCGAAAGCGCGACGGCGGTGGAGAGCGCGATCACGTCGCGCGAGAACAGCGACAGCTCCATGCCGGCCGCTCCCTGGGTGATGCCGTCGCACATGGCGGGCACGCCGCCCGCGACCTGTGCCGAAAAGCCGAGCGAGCGGGCGTGGGCGCGCAGCAGCTCGGGGTAGTGCTCGTAGGGCTGGTGGGCCGAGAGCATGTCGTTGTAGGCGGTGACCACGCCCAGGTGCGGTGCCTTCTCGGCGTGGATGCGCAGTTTGTCGCTGGCGGGCAGCGCGGCCGTGGTGTGGGCCATGTTGGCGCAGCCCATGCCCGCGCGCTGTGTGCCGGCCCGGGCCGAGGCCTCGACGGTCTGGAGGTATTCGCCGCGCAGGCCGGCGCTGCGGTCGGTGATGCGCCGGGTGACGCGCTCGAGGGTGGTGTGCAGGGTGGCGTTCATGGTGGTCATCCCTTCCAGACGCTCACGGGCGCCTGTGTTTGGTTCAGGATCAGCGAGACGGGCAGGGCTTCGTCGGCCTTCTCCGCCGCGCGGTGGTAGACGGCGAGCTTGGACTCCCCGGCGATGGACAGCAACAGTTCCCGCGCAGCGAGCAGGGCGTGCAGCGTGAAGGTCAGGCGGGCGTGGGGCGCGGGCACGGGGGCCTGCTCGGGCACCACCCAGGCCAGGCGCGCGTCGGTGGCGATGGCGCGGGCGTAGCCGGGCGCACCGGGGAACAGCGAGGCGGTGTGGGCGTCTTCGCCCATGCCGAGCACGGCCACGTCCAGCGGCCAGGGCAGGGCTTCGATGCGCCGGGTGGCGTCTTCCACCAGGGCGTCCAGCACCTCGGCGTTGAACGGCGGTGCCAGCTCGCGGAAAAACGGCAGGAAGCGCGCCGCCGCGGCCCGGCCCTGCAGCAGGTGCTGGGCCACCAGGGCGGTGTTGCTGGCTTCGTGGTCGCGCGGGACGATGCGCTCGTCGACCAGGACGATGCAGACCTTGGACCAATCCAGGTCCTGCTCGCGCAGGGCCTCGAACATGGGAATGGGCGACTTGCCGCCCGAGACCGCCAGGCTGGCCTGGCCGCGCGCGGTGATGGCGGCGCGCAGCGCATCGGCGATGTGGGCGGCGATGGCGGCGGGCGTGGCGCCGGCGTGTTCGGTCACGGCCATGCTCAGGCTTCCTCCACCCAGGCGGAACCTTCGCGCGCCATCAGCGCGGACGAGGCGGCCGGGCCCCAGCTGCCGGCGGTGTAGGCCTTGGGCTTCTCGCCCAGTTGCTGCCAGCCGTCGATGATGGGTTCGACCCAGGCCCAGGCGGCTTCCAGTTCGTCGCGGCGCATGAAGTGCGTCAGGCGGCCCTTGGTGACGTCGATCAGCAGGCGTTCGTAGGCCTCGGCGCGGCGCTCGGTGAAGGCCGATTCGAGGTCCAGGTTCAGGCTCACCGGGCGCAGCTTCATGCCGCTGCCGGGCTCCTTGGCCATCATCTGCAGCTGGATGTGTTCCTCCGGCTGCAGGCGGATCATCAGGCGGTTGACCGACTTGTGGGCCGAGTCGCTGAAGATGGTGAAGGGCAGGTCGGCGAACTCGATCACGATCTCCGACTGGCGCGCGGCCATGCGCTTGCCGGTGCGCAGGAAGATCGGCACGTTGGCCCAGCGCCAGTTGTTGATGTGGGCCTTGAGCGCGACAAAGGTTTCGGTGGTGCTGCCCTCGGGGATGTTCGCTTCCTGCAGGTAACCCACGGCGGCCTCGCCGTTGGAGGCGCCGGCGGTGTACTGGCCGCGCACCGTGTCCTTGGCCACGTCGGCCACCGTCATCGGGCGCAGCGAGCGCAGCACCTTGAGCTTCTCGTCGCGCACGGCGTCGGGGTCGAGCGAGACCGGCGGTTCCATGGCCACGATGCACAGCAGCTGCAGCAGGTGGTTCTGGATCATGTCGCGCATGGCGCCGGTGCCGTCGTAGAAGCCGGCGCGGCTGCCCACGCCCACGCTCTCGGCCACGGTGATCTGCACGCTCTTGATGTAGGGGCTGCGCCAGAGCGGCTCGAAGATGCTGTTGCCGAAGCGCAGCACCATCAGGTTCTGCACCGTCTCCTTGCCCAGGTAGTGGTCGATGCGGAAGATCTGCTGTTCCTGGAAGTACCGGCCCACGTCGTCGTTGATCTGGCGCGCCGACGCCAGGTCGTGGCCCAGCGGCTTTTCCAGCACCACGCGGGCGCGTTCGTCGATCAGGCCGGCGCCGTGCAGGTTCGCGCAGATGCCTACGAAGAGGGACGGCGCGGTGGCCAGGTAGTAGACACGGTCGGAGCCCGGCTGCATGGCGGCGGCCAGGGCGACAAAGTCTTCGGCCCGGGTGGCGTCGACACTGGTGAAGTGCAGCCGGTCGAGGAAGCCGGCCCAGACGCCTTCGTCGAAGTGCTTCTGCTCGATGAAGCCGGGCACTTTCTCTCCGATGAAGGCCAGGAAGCCCTCGCGGTCCCAGGTCTGGCGGCCCAGTGCGTGGATGCGGGTGGCGGCCGGCAGATTGTTGTGCAGGTGGGCCATGTAGAGCGCGGGCAGCAGCTTGCGCACCGACAGGTCGCCCACGCCACCGAAGATGACGAGGTCCAGCGGGGCGGAGGAGGGGGACGGGGAAGTGGCCATGGCTTTACCGGGTTACCGTTGATGGGTGGAGTTTATGGTAATTAAGTTACATGCAGGGTACTTTTTTGCAGCAGCCCCTGCAGAGGCTGCGCGCACCGCGTCAGGGCGCTCAGGCCAGGGCCTTGAAGTGCGGCCGGCCTTTGGCCAGGCGCTGCAGCACCTGTTCCCGCGTGGGCGGCACGCAGCCGGTTTCCATCACGCACAGGCTGGCGCAGGCGATGGCGTTGGCCAGCAGGTCTTCCACATCGTCCGCGTCCAGGGTCAGTTCGGCGGCGGTCTTGGCGGCGCGCATGGCGGGGCGGTCGAGCAGCGCGACCAGCAGGCCGGCCAGAAAGCTGTCGCCCGCGCCCACGGTGTCGGCCACCTGCACCAACTGCGATTCGGCCGCCTGCCAGACACCGCCGTCGCGCGCCAGGATCACGGCGCCCTTGGCCCCCAGGGTCAGGGCCAGCCAGCGGGCCGGTGTCTTTGAGAGCAGTTCGCGCGCGGCGACCAGCGGGTCCGGGTTCATGAACCCGAGGATGCCCAGGTCGTCGTCGCTGACCTTGACGATGTCGGCCTCGCCCAGCGCTGCCATCACGCTGGCCTGGTAGGCCGCCATGTCCGGCACGATGGCCGGGCGCAGGTTGGCGTCGACGACGACCAGCTTGCCGGCCGCGCGCTGCGCCTGCAGCCAGGGCAGGTACTTGTGCGTGTCGTCGGCGACCAGGGCCAGGCAGCCGGTGACCACCATCTTCAGCGTCGTGTGCGCGGCGCACTGGGCGTTCATGGTGGCGGCGTCGACACGGCGGTCGGCCACGCCCTCGCGGTAGAAGCTGTAGCTGGCCTTGCCGGCTTCGTCCAGGCTGACCACGGCCAGCGAGGTGGGCTCGTGCGCCGGCTCGGGGTTCGCCAGGGTCACGCGGGCCTGGGCAATGGCGTGGGCCAGTCCGCGGCCGAAGCGGTCCTGCGACAGCGGGTTCAGATACAGCGTGCCCACGCCCTGCAGGCCCAGCGCGCGGGTGAGGTTGTAGACCGCGCCGCCGTCGCAGGGGCGCAGCCGGCCGTCGGCCTCCTGGATCATGTCCATCAGGGCCTCGCCGGCGGTGGCGACGGTGATGGGGGTGTTGGGATTGGCGAGGGTCGGGCTAGGGAAAACCATAACTAAATCCAGTTGATTTATTAAACCTGTTCCAACTATAGTTCAGCCACTCCGCAGCCGGACTCGGGCTAACCCCAAGGTCCGGCGGCAGAGAAAACCTGGTTCAACAAGTCTGATCCCATCCATCCTCCTCAGGAGACATCCGTGAAAAAAGTCGCTTTCGCCTTCACCGCCCTGGCCCTGGCCGCTGGTTCCACCTTCGCCGCCGAGCCCGTGATCGGCCTGATCACCAAGACCGAAACCAACCCCTTCTTCGTGAAGATGAAGGAAGGTGCGCAGGCGGAAGCCAAGAAGCTGGGCGCCAAGCTGATGACCGCCGCGGGCAAGAAGGACGGCGACACCGCCGCCCAGATCACCGCGATCGAGAACATGGTCACCGCCGGCGCCAAGACCATCCTGATCACCTCCAGCGGCGACGCCATCATCCCGGCCGTCAAGAAGGCCCAGGCCAAGGGCGTGCAAGTGATCGCCCTGGACAGCCCGTTCGACGGCGCCGACGCCCTGTTCGCCACCGACAACTACAAGGCCGGCATCCTGATCGGCCAGTACGCCAAGGCCGCCCTGGGTGGCAAGCCCGCCAAGATCGCCATGCTGGACCTGTTCCCCGGCCACCCCGTCGGTGCCCAGCGCCACAACGGTTTCATGAGCGGTTTCGGTCTGAAGGCCAACGACGCCAAGTCCAACGAACTGTCGTCCACCGCTGAAACCGTCTGCGCCGCCGACACCGACGGCAACCAGGCCAAGGGCCAGACCGCGATGGAGAACTGCCTGCAGAAGGACCCGGCCATCAACGTGGTCTACACCATCAACGAACCCGCTGCCGCCGGCGCCTACAACGCGCTGAAGAAGGCCGGCAAGGAGAAGGACGTGATCATCGTGTCCGTCGACGGCGGCTGCGCCGGCGTGGCCGATGTGGGCAAGGGCGTGATCGCCGCCACCAGCCAGCAGTACCCGCTGAAGATGGCCGCCATGGGCGTGGCCGCGGGCGTCGAGTACGCCAAGGGCGGCAAGAAGGCCACGGGCTACGTCGACACCGGCGTGACCCTGATCGCCGCCAAGGCCGTGGCCGGCGTGGACAGCAAGGACGTCAAGGTCGGCACCGAGCTGTGCTGGGGCGACAAGAAGTAATTTGAGCCCCCACGCTCCGCCGCTTCGCGGGTCGCTGCCCCGGGATCGGGGAGGAACCAGGTCCCTTCCCGGTTCTGGAGGCTGACCCGGCTTGGGGCGGCCCGGCGCCGGGTCTCTTTTTCTTCGCTACCGAAGCGCCGCGGGCGCTCCTCTGAACCAGGGACCACGATGCCCTGGCGCGGCAAGGGCGTCCGCTTTTCTTTTCTTTTTTCAGGAGCTGTGCCGTGAACACCTTCAAGGACAAGCTGCCGCCGATCAGCCAGATGGGGCCCTTCATTGCCCTGGCCATCGCCTGCGCGGTCTTCGGCATGACCACCGACAACTTCTTCACCGGCGCCAACTTCGCGCTGATCCTCCAGCAGGTGATGGTGGTGGGCGTGATCGCCATCGGCCAGACCCTGGTCATCCTGACCGCCGGCATCGACCTCTCGTGCGGCATGGTGATGGCCCTGGGCAGCATCGTGATGACCAAGTTCGCGGTCGAACTGGGCGTACCGGCGCCGCTGGCCATCCTCTGCGGCATCGGCGTGACGGCGGGTTTCGGCCTCATCAACGGCCTGCTGGTCACGCGCATCAAGCTGCCGTCTTTCATCGTGACCCTGGGCACGATGAACATCGCCTTCGCGATCACACAGCTGTATTCCGAGGCGCAGACCGTCTCCAACCTGCCGCCCTTCATGACCGCCCTGGGCGGCACCTTCGACATCGCCGGCACGCCGATCAGCTTCGGCACCGTGCTGATGATCCTGCTCTACCTGGGCGCCTGGTTCTGGCTGCGCGAGACCGCCTCCGGCCGCCACGTCTACGCCGTGGGCAACAGTCCCGAGGCGACGCGTCTGGTCGGCATCCCGACCGACCGTGTGCTGCTGTGGGTCTATGTGCTGGCCGGCATCTTCTACGGCATTGCTTCGCTGCTGCTGGTGGCGCGCACCGAAGTGGGCGACCCCAACGCCGGCCAGACCGAAAACCTGGACGCCATCACCGCCGTGGTGCTGGGTGGCACCAGTCTGTTCGGTGGCCGCGGCATGATCCTCGGCTCTCTGGTGGGGGCCATCGTGGTCGGTGTGCTGCGCAACGGTTTGACGCTGATGGGCGTCTCGTCGGTGTACCAGGTGCTGATCACCGGCATCCTGGTGATCATCGCGGTCACGGTCGATCAACTGTCTCGGAAAGGAGCGCGGTGATGAGCACTTCTCCCAAACTCGTGATGCAGGCCAAGGGCCTGGTCAAGCGCTACGGCCAGGTCACCGCCCTTGACGGCGCCGACTTCGAGCTGCGCGCCGGTGAAATCCTGGCGGTGATCGGCGACAACGGCGCCGGCAAGTCCAGCCTGATCAAGGCGCTCTCGGGCGCCACGATCCCAGACGAAGGCGAGATCTTCCTGGACGGCCAGAAGATCCATTTCAACACCCCGATCGACGCGCGCCGCGCCGGCATCGAGTGCTGCTACCAGGACCTGGCGGTGGCGCCTGCCATGACCATCGCCGAGAACCTGTTCCTGGGCCGGGAGATCCGCCGCGAAGGCTTCCTGGGCAGCACGCTGCGCATGCTGGACAAGAAGAAGATGCTGGAGACGGCGGTGCAGCGCATGGCCGACCTCAAGGTGGGCATCCGCTCGATGACACAGGCGGTGGAGACGCTCTCGGGCGGCCAGCGCCAGTGTGTGGCGGTGGCGCGCGCCGCGGCCTTCGCCCAGCACGTGGTCATCCTGGACGAGCCGACCGCCGCCCTGGGCGTGAAGGAAGGCAACATGGTGCTCGAACTGATCCGCCGGGTGCGCGACAAGGGCCTGCCGGTGATCCTGATCTCGCACAACATGCCACACGTGTTCGAGATCGCCGACCGCATCCACATCGCCCGCCTGGGCAAGCGCGCCTGCGTGGTCAACCCCAAGGCCATCAGCATGAGCGACACGGTGGCGGTGATGACGGGCGCGCGCGACCCGGCGACGCTGCCTGCCGAGTGCCTGGCCTGAGGACGCACCATGCTCAAAGGCATTGACCCCCTGCTCAGCCCGGAGCTGCTCAAACTGCTGGCCGAGATGGGGCACGACGACGCGGTGGTGCTGGCGGATGCCAACTTCACCGCCATGAGCCTGGGCGCCGGCAAGCCGGTGCTGCGCCTGCCGGGTGTCGGCATGGCGCGCACGGTGGACGCGGTGGCCAGCGTGTTTCCGCTGGCCGAGGACGTGCCGCACCCGGTGGCCTACATGCAGGTCGGCGGCACGGAAGCCGGCTACCGCTCGGCCCTGCAGCGCGAGACGCTGGCGGTGCTGGCGCGTCACGGCATGCGCGAAGGGCAGGCCGAGGCGGTCGAGCGCTATGCGTTCTACGAGCGGGTGAAAAAGGCCTACGCCATCGTGGTCACCGGCGAACTGGAACCCTGGGGCAATTTCCTGCTGCGCAAGGGCGTGCTGGGCCAGGCCCTGAGGCCCTGACGCGTGTCACACTCCGCGGCTGTGAGCGAAGACAAGCACCCCCCTGATCCCACCGATCCGCTGGCGCCGGACGTCGGCGCCGATGCGGGCGATGCGCCGCGCCTGCGCCAGCGCGGCTCCAACCAGATCGGCATGCGCCAGTTCAACGATCGCGTCGTGCTGCAGGCGCTGCGGGTGCATGGCAGCACGCCCAAGGCCGAGCTGGCGCGGCTCACCGGGCTCACCGCGCAGACCATCGGCCTGATCACCGCGCGGCTGGACGAAGACCAGCTGCTGGTGCGTGAGGCACCGGTGCGCGGCCGGGTCGGTCAGCCCTCGGTGCCGCTGGGTCTGAATCCCGACGGAGCGTTCGCGGTCGGCATCAAGATCGGGCGCCGCAGCGCCGACTGGCTGCTGGTGGACTTCCTGGGCCGTGTGCGCCAGCGCCTGTCCATTGCCTACCCGTTCCCCGACGCGGCGGTGCTGCTGCCCGCCATCGAGAAGAACCTCAACCGCCTGCTCGATGATCTGGGGCCGCTGCGCAGCAGGGTGGTCGGCGTGGGCGTGGCCGCGCCTTTCCAGCTGGGCGGCTGGCACCGCATGCTGGGCCTGACCGAGGCGCAGTCGGACGCCTGGACCCACCTGGACCTGGCCGCTGCGGTGCAGGCCATGACCGAGCTGCCGGTGAGCTTTGCCAAGGACACCTCGGCCGCCTGTGTGGCCGAACTGCTGCAGGGGCGTGGGCGCGACCTGCACAGCTTCCTCTACCTGTTCATGGACACCTTCGTCGGCGGCGGGCTGGTGATCGACTCGCACCTGCACCGCGGTGTCAACGGCAACGCCGGTGCCGTGGCCTCGCTGCCGCTGCAGGTGGCCGCGACGCCGACGCCGCGCGAGCTGCCGCCGCAGCTGATCAGCCAGGCCTCGCTCTGGGACCTGGAGCAGCGCTTCCGCGAGCACGGGCTGGACCCCATGGCCGCCTACGACGCGCGTGCGCTGGCCGGCGACTGGCTGCCCTACACGCGCGAGTGGATCGAGCGCGCAGCGCTGGCGCTGGCGCACTGCGTGGTGGCGGGGACGGCCTTCCTCGACGTGGAGGCGGTGGTGATCGACGGTGTGGTGGTGCCCGACCTGTTGCGCGAGCTCTGGCAGCGCACCGGCGAGGCGCTCAAGGCCTACAACCCCGAAGGCCTGCTGGCGATGCCGCGTCTGGAACTCGGCACCATTGGCTCGGACGCGCGGGCGCTGGGCGGCGCACTGCTGCCGCTGCACGCGAGCTTTGCGCCGGACCGGGACCTGTTCCTGAAGGTCTAGACCGCGGGCGTCAGACCCTGCGCGGTCAGGTGCAAGACCCGGTCCGCGCGCGCCGCAGCGTGCTCGGAGTGCGTCACCAGAATCAGCGAGGCGCCGTTCTCCCGCGTCTGCGCCTGCAGCAGGTCCATCACCTGCGCCGCGGTGGACGGATCGAGGTTGCCGGTGGGCTCGTCGGCCAGGATCAGGCGGGGCTTGTGCACCAGGGCGCGCGCGATGGCCACGCGCTGCAGCTGACCGCCCGCGAGCTGGGCCGGCAGGCGCTCACCGAGCCCGGACAGGCCGACGGCGTCGAGCAGCCGCGCCACCCGCGCCGGATCGGGACGCTCCTGCAGCAGCAGCGGCAGACCGACGTTCTGCGCCACGTCCAGGTGCGGCAGCACATGGAAGGCCTGAAAGACGAAGCCCAGCGCCGCCCGCCGCCAGTGGGCCCGCTGCGTCTCGTCGAGCCGGCCGAGGTCGGTGCCGTCGAGCGAGATCGTCCCCTCCTGCCAGTCGTCCAGCGCCGCCATGCAGTTGAGCAGGCTGGACTTGCCCACGCCCGATTCGCCGACGATCGCGACGAATTCGCCGGGGGCGACCGTGAGGGAGACGTTGGAGAACACCGGCGTGCCGCCGTAGCGTTTGCCCAGGTTTTGGATCACCAGACTCATGACCGGCCTTCCATCAGCGGTGCCACCACCGCCATCACCTGTGCCAGCCCGTCCGGTGCATCGCAGGCGATCACGCGCCGCTGCGGCATCGAGCGCAGCCAGGTGATTTGCCGCTTGGCGAGCTGGCGGGTGGCGAAGATGCCGCGGTCGCGCAGTTCGTTCTGCCGGGCCGCTGTGAGCGGCGCGTCGCCGGCGGCGTCCAGCGCCTCCCAGGCCTGGCGGTAGCCCACGCAGCGCATGGAGGGCAGGTCCGGGTGCAGGTCGCCGCGCGCGCGCAGGGCCTTCACTTCGTCGATGAAGCCGGCGGCCAGCATGGCGTCGAAGCGCTGGGCGATGCGCTGGTGCAGCCAGGCGCGGTCGGCCGGTTCCAGGCTGAGAAAGGCGCCCTCGGTGACCGGGTTGTCGGTCGCGCGCGCTTCGCCGGTCTGGAAGGCCGATATCGGCCGGCCCGAGACTTCGAACACTTCGAGCGCGCGCTGGATGCGCTGGGCGTCGTTGGGCGCCAGCCTTGCGGCGGTGGCGGGGTCGACCCGGGCAAGTTCCGCGTGCATCGCGGGCCAGCCGTGCGCGGCGGCCGCGGCCTCGATGCGCGCCCGCACATCGGCGTCGGCGCGCGGCATGTCGTCCAGCCCCTGCATCAGCGCCTTGAAGTACAGCATGGTGCCGCCCACCAGCAGCGGCGTGCGGCCGCGGGTACGGATCTCGCCGATCAGCCGCTGCGCATCGTGCACGAACTCGGCCGCGCTGTAGGCGTTCAGCGGGTCGGTGATGTCGATCAGGTGGTGTGGCACCGCGGCGCGTTCGGCCGCGGTCGGCTTGGCGGTGCCGATGTCCATGCCGCGGTAGACCAGGGCCGAGTCGACGCTGACGATCTCGACCGGCCAGCGCTCGGCGATGGCGAGCGCCGCCGCGCTTTTGCCGCTGGCGGTTGGTCCGGCCAGCGCGATGCAGCGAACGGGGTCAGCGGGCATTGTCCGCTCCGGTCGTCACGCGCACGGGCGGTGCCTTGGTTTCCCCAAAGCGCTGCACCAGCGTCCAGGCGGTCAGCGCGATCAGCACGCTCCAGAACCAGAGTCCGTCGGTCAGCGGCCGCACGCTGCCGGGGTTCTCGGCCAGGCTTTTGCCGAGCCAGCCACCCATGAAGAAGGCGGTCAGCATCATCAGGCAGCCACTCATCGCGGACGCGGCGCCCGCCGCCTGCGGAAACGGGCCGACGGCGCCGCTTTGCCCGCAGGGCTGGTGCACGCCGTGACCGAGCATGAAGATGATGAAGGGGCCGAGGATGGCGGCCGGGTGCTGGATGCCCGCCAGCGCCAGCAGCCCCATGGTGCTGCCGGCCAGCAGGGTGCAGCCGCCCGCGATGGCGACCGTGCGCCGTACGCCCAGGCTCTGCAGCAGGCGGCGGCAGATGACGGTGCCCACGATGTAGGACAGCGACATCACCAGCATCAGCAGGCCGTAGGCGGTCTTGCTCAGGCCCAGCACGCCGATGAAGACAAAGGACGAGGCGGCCAGGAAGGTGAACAGGCCGCCGTAGGAGGTGGCCGAGAGCAGGGTGAAGGCCCAGAAGGTCGGGTGGCGCAGGATGGTGCCCCAGGTGCGCAGCAAGGTCAGCGGCTCCAGCGCGCGCGGGTTCTTCTGCGCCAGGGTTTCATCGAAGCGCCAGACCAGCAGCGCCAGCGTGCCGGCACCGAACACCGCCAGCGCCAGCAGGGCCACGCGCCAGCCGGCGAGGTCGGCCAGCAGGCCGCCGACCGGCGCACTCGCGCAGGCGATCACGCCCAGACCGGTGAGCCCCTTGGACATCACCCGGGCGCCATCGACCGGCGCGTACAGGTCGCGCACCACGGCGCGCGCGCACATCACGCCCGCGCCCATGGCCATGCCCTGCAAGATGCGCCAGACGATGAGCTGCTCCATCGACGCAGAGAACGTGCTGCCCACCGCGGCCAGCACATACAGCGCAGTACCGGCGATCAGCACCGGGCGGCGGCCCAGGCGGTCGGACAGCGGCCCCCAGACCAGCTGGGACAGGCCGAAGGCGAGCAGCAGGGCGGTGAGCGTGAGCTGCGCCTGCGGCATGCTGGCGCCGAAGCCCTGGGTGATCGAAGGCAGGGCCGGCAGGTACAGGTCGGTGGTGACCGGCTGCAGGCCCAGCAGCAGCGACAGCACCAGCACGATCAGGCCGGGCGACATGGCGGAACGGGAAGCGGACATCCGACTGAGGGTAGCAGATGCCCTCACCGGCGACCGCCGCGACGCCGAAGGCGGCGCGGGGGGGATCAACGCATCCCGAACAGTTCAGCCAGGGCGGCGCGGTACTGCGGCTGCCCCACCGCGTTCGTGTTGTGGTGCGACCCGCCTTCCACCAGCTCGAAGCGTTTGGGGCCCGTGGCCGCATCGAACAGTTGGCGCCCGAGCGCGGGCGCGATGGTGCGGTCCTCGCTGCCGTGCACCACCAGCAGCGGTGAGCCGATCTTCTTGACCCGCTCCACCGTCTCGAAGCGCTGGGTGATCAGCGGGCCGAGCGGCAGCCAGCCCCACTTGTAGGACGCGACCACGTCGGGGATCGAGGTGAAGGTGCCCTCGACCAGGGTGCCGGCTTCGTCGGGCACCTGGGCCGCCAGGTCGATGGCGATGGCGCCGCCCAGCGAGTGGCCGAAGATGTAGCGCGGCCGGTCGGGGTACTGCTTGGCCAGCCAGTCCCAGGCGGCACGCGCGTCCTCGTAGGCCAGGGTTTCGGAAGGCAGGGTGTTGGTGCTCTTGCCGAAGCCGCGGTAGTCCACCGCCAGCACCGAAAAGCCCAGCTCCTGCATGCGCCGGGCGCGGAAGGCCGAGCCCACCACGTTGAAGCGCGCCCCGTGCAGGTAGAGCAGCACGGGGGCCCTGGGGTCGCTGTCCAGGCGCTCGTGCGCGCTCCACAGGCCGTGCAGCTTCACCGGCAGGTCGGTTTCTTTCGACTGGAATTCGATCCACACGTCCTGCATGCCCTGGGCTGCTTCCTCGCCGCGCCACCAGCTGCGGTCCGAGGGCTGGAAGATCCAGCCGCGCTGGCGTTCGTCGAGGGTGGAACAACCGGCCAGCACGGCGGCCGAGAGCAGGACGAGGGCGATCAGGCGTTTCATGGAAAGAGAAGATGCGGCGCCCGTCTAAAAGTTCATGCGCCATCACCGATGGGCCCGGGTGGGCTTGGCAATAATGGTGCGGGATGCCGGCGCGGCGCGCCGGAAAGGATGCCGCATGAAACGCTGGGATGTCGTGGGGGTGCTGGTCTTGCTGGTGTCGGGCTGCGGCCAGCCGGCCGCGACCGGCTGGTCGGGCTACGCCGAAGGAGACTTTGTCTACATTGCGGCCCCCCTCGCCGGGCGGCTGGACCGGCTGGCGGTGCGCGCTGGCGACGTGGTCCGCCAGGGCGATGCGCTGTTCGCGCTCGATGCCGTGGCCGAGCAGGCCGCGGTGGCCGAGGCCCAGGCGCGCGCCAAGGCCACGGACGCGCAGGCGCAGAACATCGGCAAGGGCCGCCGGCCCGACGAACTGGCGGTGGTGCAGGCCCAACTGACCCAGGCGCGGGCGCAGGCGGTGCTGGCGAAGACCGCCTGGCAGCGGCAGAAGGAACTGGTGGACAAAGGATTTGTCTCGGCGGCCCAGCTCGACACCGCCGCCGCCACGCTGCGCCAGGCCGAGGGCCGCGTGGCCGAACTGGAGTCGGCCCTGCGGGTGGCGAAGCTGCCGGCACGCAGCGACGAGCGCGAGGCCGCCGAGGCCAGCGCCGCGTCGGCGCGCGAGGCGGTGCGGCAAGGCGAATGGCGCGTGGCGCAGAAGCAGCAGGCCGCGCCCGCCGATGCGCAGGTGGCCGAGGTGTTCTTCCGTGCGGGCGAGTACGTCGGTGCCGGGCAGCCGGTGCTCTCGCTGCTGCCGCCGGGGGCGGTGAAGGCGCTGTTCTATGTGCCCGAGGCCGAGCTGGCCGGGCTCGCGCTGGGGCAGGCGGTGCGCCTGTCCTGCGACGGCTGCGGTGATCCGGTGCCGGCGCGCATCAGCCGCATCGCGACCGCGCCCGAGTTCACGCCGCCGGTGATCTATTCCAACGCCCAGCGCGCACGTCTGGTCTATCGCGTCGAAGCCCGGCCCGAGGCCGGCGCGGCGGCGCGCCTGCACCCCGGCCAGCCGCTTGATGTGCGGCCCACGCCGAAGGCGGCGCCGTGACCGCGCCGCTGGCCATCGACGTGCGCGGCCTGACCAAGCGCTACGGCGGCCGTGCCGTGGTCGACGACCTGGCGCTGCAGGTCGGGCAGGGCCGCATCTGCGGCTTTCTCGGCCCCAACGGCAGCGGCAAGACCACGACCATCCGCATGCTCTGCGGCCTGCTGCGCCCCGACGCGGGCGAGGGTCAGTGCCTGGGGCTGGACTTCCGCAAGGACGCTGCTGCGATCAAGCGCCAGGTCGGCTACATGACGCAGAAGTTCGGCCTCTACGAAGACCTCTCGATCCGCGAGAACCTGGACTTCGTGGCGCGGTTGTTCGAGCTGCCGCAGCGGGCGGCGGCGGTGGACCGTGCGCTGGAACGCCTGAGCCTGCAGGCGCGGCAGCAGCAACTGGCCGGCGCGCTCTCGGGCGGCTGGAAGCAGCGGCTGGCGCTGGCGGCCTGCCTGATCCACGAACCGCGCCTGCTGCTGCTGGACGAACCGACCGCGGGGGTGGACCCGAAAGCGCGGCGCGACTTCTGGGACCAGATCCACGCACTGGCCGAACACGGCATCACGGTGCTGGTGTCGACCCACTACATGGACGAAGCCGCGCGCTGTCACGACCTGGTCTACATCGCCTACGGTACGGTGCTGGCGCGCGGCAGCGAGCGCGAGATCGTCGATGGCGCGGGGCTGGCGGTCTGGTCGGTCGAGGGCGAGCGGGCCGGCGCCTGGGCCGAGCGTTTGCGCGGGCGGCCGGGCGTGCAGAGCGTGGTGGCCTTCGGCAACGCGCTGCATGTGGCGGGGCCGGACGCGGCGCTGCTGGCGCAGACGCTGGCGCCGCTGCAGGCCGAAACCGGCCTGCGCGTGGCGCCCAGCCGCGCGACGCTGGAGGACGTGTTCATCGGCCTGATCGACCGCGCGCAGGACAACTTCGCATCCGGTGCGCCCAAGGGAGCCCGGTCATGAGCCGCATTTCGTCGGCCCGCACCTGGGCGGTCTTCATCAAGGAGTTCCAGCAGATGCTGCGCGACCGGCTGACCTTCGCGATGGCGGTGGGCATTCCGGTCCTGCAACTGGTGCTGTTTGGCTACGCCATCAACACCGACCCCCGGGGCCTGCCGACGGCGGTGGTGGCCGCCGACGCCGGGCCGCAGGCGCGCAGCCTGGTCGCCGCGTTGCAGAACAGCGGCTATTTCAAGCTGGTGCACCAGGGCACCTCGCCGTCCGAGGCCGACGCGCTGATGGCCGATGGGCGGGTGCAGTTCGTGGTCGAGATTCCGCCGGACTTCAGCCGCGCCGTGTTGCGCGGCGAGCGGCCGGCGGTGCTGGTCGCGGTCGATGCGACCGACCCTTCGGCTTCGGGCAACGCCATCGCCGCGCTGGGCGAGATGGGCAACCAGGCGCTGCGCCACGACCTGGTGGGCCCGCTGCGCACGCTGCAGAAACCGCCCGCGCCATTCGATCTGCGCATCCACCGCCGCTACAACCCCGAGGGCCTCTCGCGCTACAACATCGTGCCCGGCCTGATCGGCACCATCCTGACCATGACCATGGTGATGCTGACCTCGCTGGCGATGACCCGCGAGCGCGAGCGCGGCACCATGGAAAACCTGCTGGCCACGCCGGTGCGGCCGTTCGAGGTCATGGCCGGCAAGATCCTGCCCTACGTGGTGATCGGCTACGTGCAGCTGGCGGTGATCCTGGGTGCGGCCATGCTGCTGTTTCAGGTGCCGATGGTGGGCAGCTTCGCGCTGCTGATGGCGATGATCGGCGTTTTCATCGTCGCCAACCTCGCCGTGGGTTTCACCTTCTCGACCGTGGCGCGCAACCAGTTGCAGGCGGTGCAGATGACCTTCTTCTTTTTCCTGCCCTCGATGCTGCTCTCGGGCTTCATGTTCCCCTACCGCGGCATGCCGGTGTGGGCGCAGCACCTGGGCGAGGTGCTGCCGCTGACGCACTTCCTGCGCATCGTGCGCGGCATCATGCTCAAGGGCGCCGGGGCGCCGCAGCTCTGGGGCGAGTTGTGGCCAATGCTGGCCTTCATGGCCGTGGCGGGGCTGGTCGCGCTCAAGCGCTACCGGCAGACGCTGGACTGAGCATCACCGCCCGCGCAAAAACAGCGCGTCCAGGTCTTTCATGCCCAGCTGGCGCCAGGTCGGCCGGCCGTGGTTGCACTGGTCGCTGCGCTCGGTCACTTCCATCTGCCGCAGCAGCGCGTTCATCTCGTCCAGCGTCAGGCGGCGGTTGGCGCGCACCGCGCCGTGGCAGGCCATGGTGGCCAGCAGCTCGTTGCGGGCGCGCTGGACCACGGTGCTGGCGTCGTGCTGGCTCAGTTCGGCGAGCACGCTGCGCGCGAGTTCGACCGGGTCGCCGGCCGCGAGTGTGGTCGGCACGGCGCGCACCGCCAGGGTCCGGGGCGAGAAGGGCACGATTTCCAGACCGAGCTGGGCCAGCACCTCGGCCGCGGTTTCGGCGGTGGCCACTTCGTCGGGCGTGGCGGCAAAGGTGGCCGGGATCAGCAGCGGCTGGCTGCTGATCTGGTGCGCGTCGAGTTGCTGCTTGAGGCGTTCGTAGACGATGCGTTCGTGCGCGGCGTGCATGTCCACCACCACCAGTCCCTGGGCGTTTTCGGCCAGGATGTAGACGCCGTGCAGCTGGGCGACGGCGCGGCCCAGCGGCCATTCGCCGGAGGGCAGGGGGGGCGCGGCTCCCGGTGTCGTCTGGACCGGCGCGAACGCCGGTTCGGCGCGGCGGATGTCCGGGGCGTCCAGCGGCGCTGCGATCCGCTCCGACGGTCGCCACAGCGCCTCCAGATCGCTCACGCGCTGGCCGACCTGCGGCACCTCGGGCCGCCAGGGCAGGGGCTGCTGGCGCGGTACCGGGCTCAGAAAAGACGGTGCCGTTTCGGTCGGCGCCACCGCGGATGTCGTCGCGGTGACGGGCAGCGTCTGCGCCGACCGCGGTGCGGCCAGTGCGCCCTCGACCGCGTGGCGCACGGCCTGGTGCACCTCGCGGCTGTCGCGGAAGCGCACCTCGATCTTGGTCGGGTGCACGTTCACGTCCACCCGCGTGGGGTCGATGCTCACATAGAGCGCGTACACGGGCTGGCGGTGGCCGTGCAGCACGTCTTCGTAGGCGCTGCGCGCGGCGTGGGTGATGACCTTGTCGCGCACGAAGCGGCCGTTGACGTAGGCGAACTGCCAGTCGCCGCGCGAGCGCGCCGCGTCGGGCACGCCGGCAAAACCCCAGACGCGCAGGCGCTGCTGGCCGCCGGCGGTGGCGGCTTCGCCCGGCACGTCGTGCACCGGCCAGTTCACCGCCACGGCGTTGTCGATGAACTCTTCGCTCAGCACGTCGGCCAGGCGCCGGCGCAGCGCGTCCAGCAGGTGCTCGCCGCCGGCCAGGTCGGGCGCCACCGCGCGCCATTGCGCGACCAGCTTGCCGTCGTGCCAGATGGCAAAGCCCACCTCGGGCCGCGCCAGCGCATGGCGGCGCACGGCTTCGAGGCAGTGGGCCAGCTCGGTGCTTTCGGATTTGAGGAACTTGCGCCGTGCCGGCGTGGCGAAGAACAGCTCGCGCACCTCCACCGTGGTGCCGCGCACGCGGGCGGTGGGCTGCAGCTCGCCGCTGCGGCCGTCCAGCAGCCAGCCGTGCGAGGCCCCTTCCTCGGTGCGGGTCAGCACCGAGACCTCGGCGATGGAGCAGATGGCGGCCAGCGCCTCGCCGCGGAAGCCCATGGTGTCCACGGCTTCCAGGTCGTTCAGGCTGGCGATCTTGCTGGTGGCGTGGCGCTTGAGCGCGGTGGGCAGTTCCTCGCGCAGGATGCCGATGCCGTCGTCCTCCACGCTGATGAGCCGGATGCCGCCGGCCTGCAGGCGCACGGTGATCTGGCTGGCGCCGGCGTCCAGCGCGTTGTCCACCAGCTCGCGCACCACGGAGGCAGGGCGTTCGACCACCTCGCCGGCCGCGATCTGGCTGATCAGCTCGTCGGGCAGTTCACGGATGGGGCGGCGGTGGGCGGGCAGAGGGGCGTTCACCCGGGGCATTCTAGGCGGGGGGCAGCGCCCGGGGATAATCGCGGGCTATGGATTTCGCCCTCTACCTGATCGACTTCATCCTGCACGTGGACAAGCACCTGCAGGCCTTCGTGCAAGCCTACGGCGCCTGGGTCTACGCCCTGCTGTTCCTCATCATCTTTGTCGAGACCGGCCTGGTGGTCATGCCCTTCCTGCCGGGCGACTCGCTGCTGTTCATCGTCGGGGCGCTGTGCGGGGCCGGGCTGATGGACTGGTCGATCGCGGCGGGGCTGATGCTGGCCGCCGCCATCCTGGGCGACCAGACCAACTACAGCATCGGGCGCTACTTCGGCCCGAAGGTGTTCCAGTGGGAGAACTCGCGCTTCTTCAACAAGAACGCCTTCAACCAGGCGCACAACTTTTACGAGCGCTACGGCGGCGTGACCATCATCCTGGCGCGCTTCATGCCGTTCATCCGCACCTTCGCCCCCTTCGTGGCGGGCGTGGCCGAGATGACGCGCAGCAAGTTCACCGCCTACAACGTGGTCGGCGCGGTGATCTGGGTGATCGGCCTGACCGCTGCGGGCTACTTCTTCGGCAACCTGCCCTGGGTGCAGGCCAACCTCTCCAAGATCATCTGGGCGCTGATCTTCGTGCCGGGCCTGATCGCCATCTTCGGTGGCTGGCGTGCGGCCAAGGCCGAAAAAGCCAGGGCCGCGGCGGGGCAGGCCTGATCAGGCGTCCCCACGATGAATCAGGCCATCACTGGAACCCGAACGTCTTGAGCAACTCGTTGCTGGCCTGATCGGTGAGCCGGGTCAGGGATTGCTGGACCATCTCCACCTTGTCGGCGTCGATTGCCGCTCCCGCACCCAGCGAGTATTTCTGCAGTTCGAAGCTTGAAGTGGTGTAGGTGGCGATGGTTTCGCCCGATTTCAGGTCGACCAGTTCCGCCTTGATGGCAGCATGTGGCAGGGAATTGAGCTTCATGCCAAGTGCGGAGCGCTGAAAAACACCAAAACCGCGCATCACCTGATTGGTCTGATAGAGCGGATCGGGTGCCACACCGTTGGTCAGCAGCAGCGCCAGGTCAGGTCCCTTGCCAATGGACTGTAGGACCCCGCTCCGTTCGCCGCTTGCGGGTGTCGAACGAGTCACCTCGGAGAGTCGGCCAGACGCCTGGAGTTTCTTCACCACGTGCTGGACCAAGGTCTCTGGCAAAGCCCACTCCGGCTTGTCCAGCACCTGCTGCTCAATATTGAAGGCAGTGGTGCCGACCCAGAGCAGCGTCAGCTTGTTGTCAACGGTCGAGGCGACGACCAGCTTCTTGCCATCGGTTCTCGACTTGACAGCGGCGGTATCCACCGTGGCGCAGCCTCCCAGCAGCAGGGTGATACCGAGAAAAGACCAGAACAAACGGCGGCGCATGGACACTCCTTTGAAAAAAGGAGGCAGTTTAGCCAGGGGCCTCGCGCCTAGACGCTGCGCACTCGCGCCAGCGGCGGGTTGGCTGCGAAGTATTTGACGATGCCCTTGAGCAGGGCGTCGGCCAGCTGGTTCTGGTAGGCCTCGCTGCGCAGCCGGGTCTCTTCGTCGGGGTTGCTGATGAAGGCGGTCTCCACCAGCACGCTGGGAATGTCCGGCGCCTTGAGCACCGCAAACCCGGCCTGCTCCACGCGCGGCTTGTGCAGCTTGCCCACGCGCCCCACCTCGGCCAGCATCGCGCCGCCGAGCTTGAGGCTGTCCTTGATCTGCGCCGTGGTGCTCATGTCCAGCAGCGTGCGCTGCAAGGTGGCGTCCTTGACCTTGACGTTGATGCCGCCCACCAGGTCGGCGGCGTTTTCCTTGTTGGCCATCCAGCGTGCCGCGGCGCTGCTGGCGCCCTTGGTGCTCAGGGCGAAGATGCTCGCGCCCTGCGGCCGTGGCGTCATGAAGGCGTCGGCGTGGATGCTGATGAACAGGTCCGCGCGCACGCGCTGCGCCTTCTGCACCCGCGTGCCCAGCGGCACAAAAAAGTCGGCGTCGCGCGTCATGTAGGCCCGCATCGGGTTGCCGTTGACCGTGGTGGCGTTGATGCGCTCGCGCAGTTTCTTGGCCACCTGCAGCACCACGTCCTTCTCCTGCGTGCCACCCGGTCCGATGGCGCCCGGGTCTTCGCCGCCGTGGCCGGGGTCGAGTGCGACGATGATCAGGCGCTCGGTCTGGGGCCGCTGGGAGGGTTTGGGTTCATTGGCCGGCGCCGAAGGGCTGGCGGGCGCCTTCTGCGGTGGCCGTTGTTCGCGGCGGGCGATCAGATCGCCCAGCGGGTCGTCGGCCGGTGCGTCGGGCAGGTCGCGCAACTCGGCCCCCAGCAGGTCGGCGGCGCGCCGGGCCGATTCGTCGACCGCGGCCGTGTGCTGGCGGATGAGTTCCTCGAAGGGGTCGACCGTCTGCACCGGGTAGAGGTCCAGCACCAGCCGGTGGCCGTAGGCCGCGACCGGTTCGAGGTTGAACACCTGGGGCTTGATGGGCTTTTTCAGGTCGACCGTGAGTCGCGCGAGATTGGCGCCCAAGGGCGCGACGCGGATCGCCGCGATGTTGGGGTCGTCGCTCTGCAGCTTGCCCACCAGCTCCCGCATGCCCTCGATCAGGTCGATGCCCTCGATGTCGACCACCAGGCGGTGCGCCTGGTCGACCGTGGTCTTGCGCGCCTGGAGTTCGCCGTCGGACTCGATGGTCACGCGGGTGTAGTCCTGCGCCGGCCAGATGCGCACCGCCACGACACGGCCGGCCTGCGCCAGGTGCGGCGCACCGATCAGCAGCACCAGCGCGCCGGCCTGCAGCAGGCGGCGGCGGTCGGTGCGGTGCGGTGGCATCTGAGTCATGCGTTGTTCAGGGCGGCCAGCAGCCGCCGGCCGGTATCGGTGAAGGCCTCCAGGGTCACCTGGCGCGGGCCGTCGGTGAAGTCTCCCTCGTTGTCGGGCGCTTCCTCCGGTCCGATGGTCAGCGCCGCGTCCACCGCGGCCATCAGGCCCGCGGCGCGCTCGGGCCACTCGACCAGCTTGAGGCCGGTGCTCGCAAACAGTTCCCGGAAACCGGCGTCTTCCCACTCGCGCGGGTCGCCGAAGCGGTAGAAGTCGAAGTGCCAGGCGTTGAGCGGCCCATGCGGCCCGGCCTCGGCGCGATGCGGTTCGACCACCGCGTAGGTCGGGCTCTTGATGCGGCCCTGCACGCCCAGCGCCCGCAGCAGGTGGCGCACGAAGGTGGTCTTGCCCGCGCCCAGGTCGCCCGCCAGCGTGAGGGTGGCGTTGGCGATGGCTGGGCTGGAGGCCAGGCGCTGCGCGAAGTGGGCGGTGCCGGCTTCGTCCGGCCAGCGCCCGTCCCAGCGCGCGCCGTCGGGGGAGGGCGTTCCTACAATGCGCGGACGATGCGATCCGGATTCGATGCTGCTCAACTGATCACTCAGGTACAGGCCTGGGGCCGGGAACTGGGATTCTCCCAAATCGGAGTGGCCGGCGTCGACCTCTCAAGCGCCGAACAGGGCCTTCAGTCGTGGCTGGCGGCCGGATTTCACGGCGGCATGGACTACATGGCGCGCCACGGCATGAAGCGCGCGCGCCCAGCCGAGCTGGTGCCCGGCACCGTGAGCGTGATCACCGCGCGCATGGACTACCTGCCGCGGAACATGCCCGAGGGCTGGACGGAACAGGAGCTGTCCCGCCTGCAGCGCCCGGGCGAGGCCATCATCTCTGTCTACGCCCGAGGGCGGGACTACCACAAGGTGCTGCGCAACCGCCTGCAGCAGCTGGCCGAACGCATCGCAGCCGCTGTCGGGCCGCTGGGCCACCGCGTGTTCACCGACTCCGCACCCGTGCTGGAAGCCGAACTCGCGCGCCGCAGCGGCCAGGGCTGGCGCGGCAAACACACGCTGATCCTCAGCCGCGAAGGCGGCTCCATGTTTTTCCTGGGGGAGATCTACATCGACCTCGCCCTGCACCCCACCGAAGCGGTCAGCGAGCACTGCGGCGCCTGCAGCGCCTGTGTGTCCGCCTGCCCCACCCAGGCCATCGTCGCGCCGTACCGGCTCGACGCCCGGCGCTGCATCTCCTACCTCACCATCGAACACGAAGGGCCGATCCCCGAAGAGCTGCGCCCGCTGATCGGCAACCGCATCTACGGCTGCGACGACTGCCAGCTGGTCTGCCCCTGGAACAAGTTTGCGCAGCGCAGTCCTCTGCCGGACTTCGACCCGCGCGAAGGGTTGACCGGCGCCACGCTGGTCGAGCTGTTCGGCTGGAGCGAAGACGAGTTCCTGCGCCGCACCGAAGGCAGCCCGATCCGCCGCATCGGGCACGTGCGCTGGCTGCGCAACATCGCGGTGGCGATGGGCAATGCCCTGCGGCATGGCGAAGACCCCGTCATCCGGGCTGCCCTGGCCGGGCGGCAAGCGCACCCCGATGCGGTGGTGCGGGACGCGGTGGCCTGGGCCCTGTCGGCGTAGGCTGTCCATCAGATCTCTCAGGTGCCCGAGGCATGTCCTACGCAGAAACCGAACTCAAACTGCTGCTGCCCGGGGCACAGCCCTCAGCCATCGAAGAGCGGCTGCGCCGGCTGAAGGTGCTGGCGCGGCGGCGGCTGGCCACGCACTGGCTGTGGAACGTCTACTTCGACACGCCGGACCAGCAACTGCGCCAGCAACGGCACGCGCTGCGCCTGCGCTGCATCTCGGACGCGCCCTGGCGCGCCAACGCCAGCGCGGCCACCGTGCGCGGCGAATGGGTGCAGACCTTCAAGTCGGCGGGCATTTCCCAGGGCGGTCTGAGCCGCCGTGGCGAGTGGGAGAGCCGCCAGCCCTCAGGCCGGCTCGATCGGGCTGGGTTGCGCGAGACGCCTTGGGCCGATCTGGACCCCGACGGCCGCCTGTTCGGCCAGTTGACCCCGTGCTTCGAGACCCGCTGCCGCCGCACCGTCTGGACCCTGCACCGCTACCAGGGCGCGACCATCGAGGTGGCGCTGGATGTGGGCGAGATCGTCGCCAACGGACGCTCCGAGCCGATCCTGGAGCTGGAGTTCGAGCTGCTGCAGGGGCCGTCCGAGGCCCTGTTCCATCTGGCCCAGCAGGTCGCGTCCGAGGTGGCCGTGCTGCCCTTCGACCAGAGCAAAGCCGAGCGCGGCTACCGGCTGGCGCAGGGGCTGCCGCGCGAAGCGTCGCCGGCCCAGGCCTTGCACCTCGCGCCTGGCACCGGGCCGCAGCAGGCGGGCGTCCAGGCGCTGGCGGCCTGCTTCGACCACTTCAGCCGCAACCTCGCGTGCGCGCTGGTGTCGGACGACCCCGAGGTGGTGCACCAGGCCCGCGTCGGCTGGCGGCGCTGGCGCAGCGCGGTGCGGCTGTTCGCACCCTGGCTGCCCGGCCGGCCCGAGGCCGACGGACTGCGGCCCCTGCTGCAGGAACTGGGCCGGATGCGCGATCTGGACGTGCTGCGCGTGGACACGCTGGGGCGCTGGCTGCCTGCCTTTGTCGATGCCGATGCGGAGCGCCAGCGCATCGCCGACCTCGCGCTCGAGCGCATCGACGAAGCGCGCCTGACGCAGCGCGCACGGTTGCGGGCAGCCCTGGCCGCGCCGGAAACCGGCCAGACCCTGCTGGCGCTGGCACAAGGACTCTTCCAGTTGGCCACGGCGCAGACCCCTGCGGAAGCAGGCGACGCCCACTGGGCGCGCAAGCGCATCCGCAAGCTGCGCCGCCGCCTGGACGCCGCACTGAAAGCCAGCCGCCAGGCGCCCGCAAACCTGGAACAGAGCCATCGCGCGCGCATCCAGGCCAAGCGGGCGCGCTACGCGGCCGAGATGCTGCGCGACCTGCTGCCCGCCCGGCGCACCAAGGGGCTTACCCGGGCGGCCATCGAAGTCCAGACCCGTGTGGGGGCCGAGCGGGACCTGAGGCAGGCGGTGCACCTGCTGGAGGAGCTGCAGGCCGATGGCAAGTTGACCTCGTTTCTGCGAGGGGTGTTGGCGGGCCTGATTGGTTGATGGAGTCAACCTTGTGGCAAAATGGTTGACACTATCAACATGAGGCCACAGCCATGACGCCGTTTCGCAAATTCCAGGCCCTGTACCCCGTCTTCCTCATCTCCATCACCATCGCCCTGTGCATCACCGGTCTGGTGACCTGGCTGCAGACCGGCACCGGCGGCGACTTCGTGCAGCGCTGGCTCAAGGCCGCCGCCATGGCCGTGGTGGTCATGCTGCCGCTGGGCGGCCTGGTCATGGTGCAGGTCGGGCGCATCGTCAGCCGCTGGTGGGGCCACCACAGCGAACTGCGCCAGCGCATCGTGTTCGCGCTGCTCATGGGCCTGTCGATGGAAGCGCTGGCCACCGGCATGGCCACCGGCGCCAACCTGGGCCTGAGTGCGGAGGCCCTGGCCCAGTGGGCCCACGCCTACGTGCGCGCCCTGCCGCTGGGCCTGTGCATCGGCCTGTTCATGGCGTTCGTGGTGCGGCCCTGGCTGCAGGCGCGGATGCTGCGGTATGGGATGGGGCCGAAGGCGTGAGCGCCTGGGCTTCTTAACGCCCGTCGAGCTGAATGTTCAGGCCTGCGGCGTACTCTTCCCGTGCGCGCCGCACGCAGCGTTCGATCGTGGCCGCCTTGTTGATCAGCACGTCATCGGCCATACACCCTCCCGGACGCGGCAATGTCGGCCAGCAGCGGCGCACGGGCGGCGTTGAGTTCGGTCATCTCGCTGAGCACCGCCGCTTCGTAGAGCGAGGCTTGCGCATCGCGCGCCCACCAGCACTCGCCGGTGGAGAGGATCTGATACTGCATCACGGTCGAAGCAGCCCGGAAGTCCAAGAGGTCCACCTCGGCGCCCAACAACGACGCCAGCTCGCTCGCCGTGTCCCACAACAGCACAGGGTCGGCATAACCCTCGACCAGCACCGCCAGGTCCCAGTCGCTGTGGGCGTTCGCCGTGCCCTGCAACCGGCTGCCAAACGCGTACACCGCCATCAGGCGCGGGATGCGCTGCTGGATCAGGTGGAGAGCGGGGGCTTGGGCGGGCATGCGGATGATGCTAGCGCGCGGGTTTTGTGGTGCTGCCGGTGCGGTTGGCGTTGCTGTCGTAGGTGTAGGTGTGGTCCCACTGGGAGAGCGGCGAGGCGCCCACGGCCTGGAAGCTGGTGGGCTGGCCCAGGGCGTTAAAAGGCGCTTTTTCCTGCCCAGCCGCCCGCGCCGTCGGATGTTATTTTTTGCATATTGAATTTTCAATAGATTTTGCTTTTTTAAACCAAATTGTAGCTACTTTTTTGTCTATTGGTGTTCCAATTCCATAAAAGTAACAGCGCCCGACTTCATAGATTGCTTCATTGTCTCCATTTATGGCAGCGGCCAAATAGTGGCGAAATGCAGATTGCTCATTTTTTCTTATGCCGTTACCTGTTTCGTAGCTAACGGCTAAATCGAAATGGGCGGAGGCTACATCGGCTGAGCACGCTGTTTTTAATAGGGAGATTGCCTTTCGAGTATTTTTTGGTAGTCCTCCAACTCCAAATAAATACCAAGTGGCAAGTGCGTATGAGGACTGCGCGTGCCCAAGTTTGTGTGTGGCTTCCAGTAGTCTACGAGCTCGCTTTAAATCTGGATTTTCTCTGCTGGCGAACAAAAATGCTCTTTCGTAGGCTCTGTCTAGCCTGGTTTTGACTTCGAGCGACATGCTATGAGACCTCGTTATTGGGTTCGGATTGGCATAGTTCTGGACCAGGCAGAGGCTGGGGTTCTAAAAAATTGCACAACGGGCATACCAATGGAAGAATGCCCGGGATGCGTAACGGAGGCCAAGGGCCTTTATATCCGGGTGGCGCCTTTCTCGGTAAGTTGCGTCTGGCATCACCACGTTCCCCGCCTGCATCTCTAGCGCGTCTCGATTGTCCTTCTTGATGCTTGTTTTCGGTACTGGGACGTGCGCCCTTAGTGTGCTCGGCAGCAAGCCCCTCCGGATCCACAAACCCCAAAGGATTTCCCCCCACATACCCAAACCGATTCCACCCACCCTCAAGCCCAATCGGATCAGCCTTCGTATACCGCCCGACCCTCGGCTCATAGAACCGGTGCCAGTTGTAGAACAGCTCGTTGCCATCGTCAATCTGGCCGGGGTAGCGCAGGGCGAAGCTCACTGGGGCCTGCCCGGAGGCGGGGGTGCTCTGCGGCGCGATCTCGCCAAAGCCGCTGTAGGGCCACTGCCATCTGGTCTGGCCGGCGGAGTCCGACAGGCGCCGAGGCGTATTCAGATGATCCGCATGCACCGCGTAGTGCACCCCGTCGATCACCGCCGCCACCGGCATCGGCCCCGAGGCGGTGGGCAGCCAGATGTGTTCGGTGGTGGACTGCTGGGACGTGGCGCGTGGTCTGCGACAGCAGCGGGAAGCCCTCCAGCCCGTAAGAAAACACGCTCTGCTCCAGATCGGTCTCGCGCAGGAAGCGCTGGCCCCAGCCGTTGTAGCGACTGGTGGTGGTCCGCAGGCCCGAGCAGTTCACCCCGCTGGGGCAGGGCGGAACGCCGGTGGCCTCCGAGAGGCGCCCGGCCGTGTCGTAGGCCAGCGTCTTGCCCAGCAGGCTGGTGATGTCGCCGGCGGCGTTGCTCACCACGGTGATGCCGGCGGCGTTGGTCAGGCGGTTGCTGCTGAGCGCGCTGGTGAAGCTCATGGAGGCGCCGTTGGCGGTGATGGTGCCGCCGGTGCGGTTGGCGTTGAAGTCGTAGGTGTAGGTGTGGCCCCACTGGAAGACCGGAGAAGCGCCGGTGGCCTGGAAGCTGGTGAGCTGGCCCAGGGCGTTGTAGAGGGCGGTGAAAGGCACGTCTTCGGAGACCCAGCCGCCCGCGCCGTTGGACTTCATGAGCTTCTGCGAAACAGAACCGATGCGGCCGGTGGTCTCGGGGGCGAAAGTGGCGCGTTGCACTTCGGTTTGGAACCCCCCTGGGAGTTCATGCTTGAAAATAGGTTTTGTTTAACCCGACAAGTCGACTTAAATCTTCAAGCAGTTTTTTTGCCTCGGTTCTGCACTCCCTCCATTCTGTACGATTGAGGGTATCGATGGATGACTCTTGGATATCTGTGGGTAGTTTTCGAACGAGCTCAAGAAAATGCGCTATTTTTGCCTTTTCTTGATCGGTTGCTGGTGATATGGGGCTTCTCAGCAATACATCTCCATGATCAACGAGATCATTTATTAGCTCCCAAGACACATAATCACCTCCTGTTAAATCTATCGCTAGTGATGCTTGCGCTGCGGCTGTGCTTACACTTTCGATGAAGTAGTAAAGGCAGTTTTGAATTTTTTCCTCAGGATTCATTGATTTGCCTTTAATTGGGTAGCTGGGGCTGAGGTGCCAATACATTGCAGAGCGGGCATACGAGAGGATAAAGCGGAAATCGTAGTGGCAGCGCTAAGGGTGAGATGGGTGCTCTGGGCGTTGCATTTCCTGGGTGGGCCTGTTCCGGAGTAATGGGGCGACCATTGGTGTCATACCTTCTCCAGGGTTCCCCGGGATTTTTGGTCTTCCAGTATGGATTGGGTGCATTTTTGGGCCCTCCATTTTGCGCGTCGGGTACGTAGCGGCATTCAGTACGAGGTCCATTCGGTTGCTTTGGCCCATAAAACGTTCCAGGCTGTTGACCGGGGCCTGCCGGCGTCCATGGACCACCAGGGATTTCGGGTGGAGGTAATTGTCCGGTATACGGTTGCAACCCCTCCGGATCCACAAATCCCAGCGGATTCCCGCCCACATAGGCAAACCGATTCCACCCACCCTCAAGCCCAATCGGATCAGCCTTGGTATACCGCCCGACCCGCGGCTCATAGAACCGGTGCCAGTTGTAGAACAGCTCGTTGCCATCGTCAATCTGGCCGGGGTAGCGCAGGGCGAAGCTCACTGGGGCCTGCCCGGAGGCGGGGGTGCTCTGCGGCGCGATCTCGCCAAAGCCGCTGTAGGGCCACTGCCATCTGGTCTGGCCGGCGGAGTCCGACAGGCGCCGAGGCGTATTCAGATGATCCGCATGCACCGCGTAGTGCACCCCGTCGATCACCGCCGCCACCGGCATCGGCCCCGAGGCGGTGGGCAGCCAGATGTGTTCGGTGGTGGACTGCTGGGACGTGGCCAGGCGGCGCGTGGTCTGCGACAGCAGCGTGAAGCCCTCCAGCCCGTAAGAAAACACACTCTGCTCCAGATCGTTCTCGCGCAGGAAGCGCTGGCCCCAGCCGTTGTAGCGGCTGGTGGTGGTCTGCAGGCCCGAGCAGTTCACCCCGCTGGGGCAGGGCGGAACGCCGGTGGCCTGTGACAGGCGCCCGGCCGTGTCGTAGGCCAGCGTCTTGCCCAGCAGGCTGGTGATGTCGCCCGCGGCGTTGCTCACCACGGTAATGCCGGCGGCATCGGTCTGGCGGTTGCTGTAGCTCTGCACCCCGCTGGTGAAACTCATGGAAGCGCCATTGGCGGTGATGGTGCCGCCGGTGCGGTTGGCGTTGTTGTCGTAGGTGTAGGTGTGGCCCCACTGGAAGACCGGCGAAGCGCCGGTGGCAGTGAAGCTGGTGAGCTGGCCCAGGGCGTTGTAGAGGGCGGTGAAAGACACGTCTTCCGAGAGCCAGCCACCCGAGCCGTTGGGGCGCAGCAGCTTCTGGGTGAGCGCCGTGACGCGGCCGGTGGCGTCCGGGGTGAAGCTGGCGACCTCGGTGGCGGTCAGCTGCCCGGCGGTGTTGTACTGGCGCGAGGCCGGCAGCCTGAACCCGGAGGATTGGCCAAAGGCCCAGGACCAGGACAGCGGTTGGCCCAGGGCGTTGAACTGCAGGTTCTCGATCAGCGGCTGACCGTTCCACAGCAGACCCGAAAGGCGGCCGCTGGCGCTGTACTGGTGGGTCAGTACCGAGCCGCTGGGGTAGGTGATGGAGGCCAGCTCACCGGCGCCCGCGCCGCTGGCGACGTGGGAGAAGGCCGTGGTCTGCACGTTGCTGTGGTGGGCGATGGCGCTGGAGAGCGACTGGGTCTGGCGCGTCAGGCGGCCGAAGGAATCCCACTGGTACTGCGTGGTGGCCAGGGTGAACAGACCGCTGGGGCCGTCCTGCTGGTCGACCATCTCGCACAGGCGGCCGATGGCGGCGCTGGGGTGGCCCGGGGCGTCGCAGGCGGTGCCTGCGAGGTCGTAGCGCAGCGCGGTGGTCAGGGTCTTGCCGCCGCTGGCGGTGTGGGTGATCAGCGTGGGGCGGCCCAGGGCGTCGCGGGTGATGGCGCTGGCGCGGCCCATGGCGTCCACTATGCGGCTGGGTAGGCCCAGGGCGTCGACGGTGGTCGCGGTGGTGCCGGCGTCGGCCGTGGCTTCGGTGCGGGCGTTGCCCTGCACATCCCGGGTGTAGTTGGTGATGATGTATTTGAAGTCCACCACCTGGGTGACCGCATCCTGCGCGTTGTAGGTGATGGTGGCAGCGCGGCTGGTGGCATCGGTGACACGGTTGATGCGGTCCAGACCGTCGCGGCCATAAGTGGTGGTCTTGCTCAGCGCGTCGGTGACCGAGGCCAGTCGGCCATTGGCGTCCTGGGTGTAGGTCTCGGTGACGCCGGAACCCCAGGTCTCGCTCTGCACACGGTTGAGCGCGCTGATGGTGCGGCGGATCTGCAGGGCCAGCGCCCCGCCGCTGTTGCGCACCTGCTCTTCGGTAGCGTTGCCGGCAGGGTCCAGCGTGTAGGTGGCGCTCTGGCCGCGGTTGTCGCTCCAGCCGGTGTTGCGCAGCGCGGCGTCGTAGTGGTAGGTGATGGTGTGCCCGTTGGGCAGCGCCGCACTCCTGATCTGGCCGTCGACCGTGTAGGTGTAGGCCGTGGCCAGGTGCACACCACCAGCCGAGAGCGTGGACGTGGCCAGCCAGCCGCGCGGCGTGTAGGTCATGCGCCGGACCAGGCCATCGGGTTCGTTGATCTGCGACACCAGCCCTGCCGGGCTGTACTCGTAGGTGGTGACCTGGCCCAGCGCGTTGGTCTTGCGCACCAGCTGCCCATGGCTGTTGTAGGCAAAGGTGGTGACCGAGCCACGCGGGTCGGTCTCAGTCGCCATCAGCCCTTGGGCGTTGTAGGTCCAGGACCAGACTTCATTGACCGGCGTGCCGGTGGTGGCGGTGACGGTCTTTTGCAGCAGATTGCCCTTGTCGTCGTAGGCGAACGTGGTGCGCTTGCCCCCGGTTTCATCGATCTGGGTGGGCAGACGGAAGGTCGGGTGCCAAGCGATGGCTCGGGTGCGGGTCTGGCTGCCTTCAGAGATGCTGGTCGGGAGCCGGCGGGTGTAGTCGTAGCCCCACGAGGTGCTCGAATTCCTGAAGGTGGTTTCGCTGGTGATCAGCCCGTCGCCGCTGGCACCACGGTTTTTCACTGCAGGCGCTTCCGGGTCCATGGGCGGGTGGCTGGCGGCGCTGACCACCAATTGTTTGCCTGCGATCCGATAGCCGTAGTTGCGCACGGTGCCCAGTGGGTCGATCACGTTGACCGAGTTGTAGGCGCCGGTCTGCGCTGTGAGCGTGCTGGCGCTGTAGTCCATCAGGAACCGATCGGCGCCGTTGGCTCTGGTGGTTTCCACCGCTCTGGCCCGCTCGTCGTATCGGTAGGTGTCAATGCGTTGCCCGTTCTTGCTGTAGCCGGTGAGCCACAAGGGGTTGTTGCTGTCTTCGTGGTGAAGCTGCTGGACCGTTCCGTCGGGCAAGGTGATGGTGCCGAGGCGGTTGTCGGCTTCGTACTGGTAGGTTGTCACACCCACCACTTGACCGGAGGGGGACAACTGCGTGACCGAGGCCAGTTCGCCGGTCGATGAGTAGGCAAAACTGAAGGCATGCCCGAAGTGGTTCGTCACCTTGATGGGGCGCGGCTCCTTGGGCGGACTGTTGGGGTCCACCTCGAAGCTGGTGACCCAGCCGTTGCGGTGCTGTATCTGTTGCAGGTAGGCGGTGTAACCGACGCCGGGAGTGATTTCTTCGGCCGGTGCGAATGCAAAGACATATTTGTCGTCGGAGTCCGCCGGTTGGTAGGCGAACAGGCTGGTTTGGGTGGTGGGACCCGGGGTCAAGGGGTACAGCCGGTCCTTGTGCCCGCCCAGCGGTGTCCAGCCGTCGGCGCTGCTGCTGCTGGGGGCAAAGACACGGTACTTTCCGTCACCCAGCCGGACGCTGGACCAGCCCAACCAGTAAGGGCGAACAGTTCCTGCGTACACGGATGGGTAGAAGTACAAAATTGACGATAGGTTGATGGACCAGCCTTTGCCGATGATGGAGTGACCAGGTTCGGCATAGGCCATGGAGGCGGACATGCCAGATGAGCCACCGCTGCCGGTGCTGCTGGAGGAGACCATGACGCTGTCGAGGCTCCTGAGAGCGGCGGTGCTGGCGCCGACTCGGCTGCTGCGGTAGGTGCGAACGAGCGGAATGCTGTGCGGCCCCGGCAGCTCCATGTCTTGCTCTTGGCGCAGCTTTTCTGCAGTGGCCGGCATGATGGGATTGCCCATGCCGGAGCCGTCTTGGGGTGGTTTCTGGCACTGGCAGCTACTGCCTTCGCAAGGTGGATCTGGTGGAACGATGGCGTACCCACACTTCTTGGTGGGGGCGATGCTGTATGTGACAGCCACGCTCTCCATCATTCCTCCGGACTGGCATTCCTGGCGGCGTTCCCATTGTTCGCACTTGAAGAAATCGGTCCCGCTCACCGGTACAAGCTTGCCCCAATACGTGACGGTGGATGTGCCATTCGCCTGACAGTTCTGCGTTGTGTACTCGTAGGCCACTTGCGCGCACAACTCGCCCGGCGAACTACCTCGTGTCACGGAGTTCATGTATCCAGTGCCAGCGGGTGCCATTTGCCATTCGACGATCTCGCAGGCATAAGGGTCGTCCGCAAAAGCAGGCCAATGGCCAAGGCAGATGCCTACGAACAAAAGAAACTGCCTGAACGACTTCAAAGCCTTCATGTGTCCTCCCTGGGGGCGTTTGTCTTGGGGCGAGATCGTACAGATGTTTCCGATTGCAACCCGCGCCCCAAGTCTGTCTCCGGGGTGTCGCGGGCTATCATCCTTCGCATGCCCGGCTCACCGCTCGTTCCCCCCGTCCTGGACCGCTCGCTCGGCGCCTGGGGCCGTCGCATCCGGGCCTCTTGGGCGGCGTGGTGGCACGTGCTGCTGCTGGGTGCGCAGGTGCTGGTGCTGGCCTTGGCGCCGTCGAGCTACGCGCAGGGTGCGCAGCGCAGCGCGGTGCTGCAGCAGATCTACCGCGCCTCGACACCGCTGATGCCCGGCTTCCTCACACTGTCGGCGCTGCTCAGCCTGGTGCTGATCCGCATCGTGGTCGCGACCGCATACAGCTACGGCCTGTCGCAGTACGCGCTGGAGGTGCTGGTGCGCACCCTGGTGCTGGAGATCATCCCGCTGTATGCGGCGATGTTCGTGGCGCTGCGCCACACCATGCCCGAGGGGCAACGCATCCGCAAGCGGCTCTCGCAGCAGCACCGCAGCGGCGTGCAGCACGAGCACCAGGCCCTGCTGCGCAACGAGCTGCTGCCGCGCGCGCTGGCGGGCGTCTTCTCGGTGCTGCTGCTGGCGGCGGTGAGCAGCGTGATCGCGCTGGTGCTCACCTATTTCAATGTCTACGGCTTCTCGCACTGGGCGCTGCCGGCCTACACCCTCGCGGTCGGTCAGGTGTTCACGCCGGCCGTGGTGCTCATCTTCAGCCTCAAGACCCTGTTTTTCAGCCTGTCCGTGGCCATCGTGCCGCTGGCCGCCAGCGCGCGGCGCGACGAGGCGGGCGGTTTCGGCCGCCTGAGCGACATCTCCGAGTTCGCGCGCCTGCTCTCGGTGCTGCTGCTGGTGGAGGTGACCTCGCTGCTGGGCAACTACTACTGATCCATGGACCGTCCCCCGATGACCCCCTCCGACCAACCCCCGCCGCTGGACCCTGCACCGCCGCCGGTGAAGAACCTGGAGTTGAAGGCGGCGCTGCTGCTGGTCTTCCTGCTGCTGCTGGTGGTGGGCTCGGCGCTGTACGTGGCCTACGCGCGCGGCGTCTTCGAGCGCACCCAGCGGCTGGTGCTGGTGGCGCCCGATTCGGAGGGCGTGTCGGTGGGCATGAACATCACCTTCGCCGGTTTTGCCATCGGCCGCGTCGGGCGCATCGAGCTGGCCGAGGACGGCAATGTGCAGATCCTGGTGGACGTGCCGGTGAAGGACGCGAAGTGGCTGCGCAGCTCCAGCATCTTCACCATGGAAAAAGCGCTGGTGGGTGGCACCAAGATCAAGGCCTTCAGCGGTGTGCTGACCGATCCGCCGCTGGAGGACGGGGCGATGCGCCAGGTGCTCAGCGGCGATGCGGCGGCCGAGATCCCCGGCATCGTGGCCTCGGTCAAGGAACTGGTGGGCAACCTCAACGCGCTCACCGCGGCCGACGCGCCGCTGCCGCAAAGCCTGGTGCATCTGCAGGGCACGGCGGCGAAGCTCAATGGACCTCACGGAGCGATGGGTGCGCTGTTCGGCAACGAGGCCGATGCGAAAAAGGTGGTCGAAGCCATCGACCGTGCCAACACGCTGCTGGCCCGGGTTGACCAGCTCACCGGCCGGCTGGACAGCCTGGTGGCCAACGCCGACAAGCAGGTGTTCGGCCAGGGCGCCGGGCCGGGTGGCACCGCGCAGGGTGGGCTGGTGCAGGACGCGCGCGGCACGGTGAAGCAGCTTGACGGCCTGCTGGCGGAGGCCCGCACCAGCCTGCAGAAGGTGGACCGGCTGCTGGTCGACGCCCAGGCCATCACCGCCAACACCCGCGAGGCCACCACCGACCTGCACCTGCTGCGCGCCGAGGTCGACGCCAGCCTGCGCAAGGTCGAGTCGCTGATCAACGAGGTCAACCGCCTGTGGCCGCTCAAGCGCGATGCCGAGATCGAACTGAAATGAAGAACATGCTGCGCCGCTTCTCGTTGGTGGCCTCTTTCGCTGCGCTGCTCGCGGCCTGCAGCAGCACGCCCCCGCCGCCCGACTGGCAGATGAACGCCAAAAGCAGCGCCGAGCGCGCGGCCGAGGCCTGGCTCAGTGGCAACAGCAAGGTGGAAGAGGTGGAGTTTCTGCGGGCACGCGGCGAGGTGGCGCGCACCGCGCAGCCGGCGCTGCTGGCACGGCTGGAACTCATGCGCTGCGCCTCCCGCGTGGCGGCGCTGGTGTTCGAGCCTTGCACGGGCTATGAGGCGCTGGCACCCGACGCGGCACCGGCCGAGCAGGCCTATGCGCGCTACCTGACCGGGCAGGCGACGGCGGCCGATGCGGCGCTGCTGCCTCCTGCGCACCGCGCGCTGGTGGGCGCCACGCCGGCCAGCCTGGGTGGCATCGAGGACCCGCTGTCGCGCCTGATCGCCGCCGGGGTGCTGCTGCGGCGTGGGGTCGCGTCACCGGCGGTGGTGGCGGACGCGGTGGAGACCGCCTCGCAGCGCGGCTGGCGCCGCCCGCTGCTGGCCTGGCTGGGCGTGCAACTGCGCCAGGCCCAGGCCGCGGGCGCCGCCGACGAGGTGGCGCGCATCCAGCGGCGCATCCAGCTGCTGGCTCCTTGAGTACCGGTCCGTTTCGGGCCTCTCACCACTCCGCGAAGCTGCCGTCCTGGTGGCGCCAGACCGGGTTGCGCCAGCGGTGGCCTTCGGCCGCGCGCTCGCGCACATAGGCTTCGTTGACCTCGATGCCCAGCCCCGGCCCGGTGGGGATGGTCACCATGCCGTCCTCGTAGGCGAACACCTCGGGATTGCTCACGTAGTCCAGCAGGTCGTTGGCGGCGTTGTAGTGGATGCCCAGGCTCTGCTCCTGGATGAAGGCGTTGTAGCAGCCCGCGTCGATCTGCAGGTTGGCCGCCAGCGCGATGGGGCCCAGCGGGCAGTGCAGGGCCAGCGCCACGTCGTGGGCCTCGGCCATGGCCGCGATCTTGCGCGTCTCGGTGATGCCACCGGCGTGTGACGGGTCGGGCTGCACGATGTCCACGTAGCCTTCGGCCAGGATGCGCTTGAAGTCCCAGCGCGAGTACAGCCGCTCGCCCAGCGCGATGGGCATGGTCGCCACATGGGCCAGCTCCCTGAGCGCCTCGTGGTGTTCGCTTAGCACCGGCTCCTCGACAAACATCAGGTTGTAGGGCGCCAGTTCGCGCAGCAGCACCTTGGCCATGGGTTTGTGCACCCGGCCGTGAAAGTCCACGCCGATGCCGACGTTCGGACCCACGGCGTCGCGCACCGCGGCCACGTTGGCCAGGCAGCGCTCCACCTTGTCGTGGCTGTCGATGAACTGCAGCTCTTCGGTGCCGTTCATCTTGACGGCGGTGAAGCCTCGTGCCACGGCGGCCTGGGCGGCGGCGGCGGTGTCGCCGGGCCGGTCGCCGCCGATCCAGCTGTAGACGCGGATGCGATCACGCACCTGGCCGCCCAGCAGGTCCGAGACGCTCACGCCCAGGGCCTTGCCCTTGATGTCCCACAGCGCCTGGTCGATGCCGGCCAGTGCGCTCATGTGGATGCCGCCGCCGCGGTAGAAGCCGGCGCGGTACATCACGGTCCAGTGGTCCTCGATCTGGCGCGGGTCCTTGCCAATCAGGTAATCGGCCAGTTCATCGACCATGGCGGCCACGGTGTGGGCGCGGCCTTCGAGCACCGGCTCGCCCCAGCCGACGATGCCCTCGTCGGTCTCGATCTTGAGGAAGCACCAGCGCGGTGGAACGATGAAGGTGGTCAGGCGGGTGATTTTCATGGGGGATGTGCGGAATCAGGCGGCGGCGCGGGCCTGCTGCCAGGCCTGGACGAAGGCGGTGGCCCGCTGCGCCACGGTGGCGGCGTCGTCGCCGGCCCTGTAGAGCGCGCTGCCCAGGCCGAAGCCGGACGCGCCGGCCGCAAGGTAGGGGGCCAGGGTGTCGGGCGCGACGCCGCCGACCGGCACGATGGCCACCGGCGGCGTGAGCACCGCGCGCCAGGCCTTCAGGCCCGTGGGGCCGAGGGTTTCGGCCGGGAACATCTTGAGCACGTCGGCGCCCGCGGCGAGCGCGGCAAAGGCTTCGGTCGGTGTCGCGACCCCGGGCGCGCAGGCCAGGCCCAGGGCCTTGGCCGCGCGGATCACCGCCGGGTCGCTGTGCGGCATGACGACCAGCTGGCCGCCGGCCGCGGCGATCTGCGCGCAGGCCTCGGGCTGCAGCACCGTGCCGGCGCCCACCAGGGTGTCGCCGGGCAGCGCGTCGCGCAGGATGCGGATGCTCTGCAGCGGTTCGGGCGAGTTCAGCGGCACCTCGATCAGGCGGATGCCGGCGCCGTGCAGGGCCCGGCCGATGCCACACGCTTCCTCGGGTCGCAGCCCCCGCAGGATGGCGATCAGGCCGTGTGTGGACAGCGTGTCGTGGAACAGGGAAGAGAGGTTCATGCGCAACGGCGGACAGGGGAGGGGGCGGCCAGGCCGGCGGATTGCGCGATGCGCCACAGGCCCAGCGGTGTGACGCCGGATCGGATCTCGGGTTCCGCCAGACCCTGCGCTTCCAGGGCCGTCGCGTAGCGCACGCACAGCATCGGCTCGCCGCACAGCACCACCGGGATGCCGTCCCGCAGCCCGGGCGCCAGCGCCGCCACCTCGTGCCCGATGAGCAGGCCCGAGAGGTAGTCGGGCTGGGCGCTGCCGGTCAGCTGGCCGGTGAGACCCAGCGTGCGCACGCTGAACACGGTGGAGAGCACGCCCAGCGCACCCAGCGGCGAGCGCGCCACGCGCAGGCCGCGCGCGAAGGCGGGTTCGTCGTGCGGGGAGCCCGCCACCATGGTTCGGCCCAGGATGGTGTGTTGCGACAGCGCGGCGTAGACCTCGCCGGTCATGAAGGTCTCGAAGCGCACGACGGCGCCGTCCTCGACCCAGGCCCACTTGGTGTGGGTGCCCGGCAGGCCCACGAGCACCCGCGGCGGCGTGCGCTCCTCGTCGGCCAGGCTCTGCAGCACGCCGGCGATCTGGGTCTCTTCGCCGCGCATCACATTGGGCAGTTCGCCGGCCTGCAGCAGGCCGGGCACCACGTGCAGGGGCTCGCCGCCGGGGCGCGCGATCACGGTCATCGAGGTGGCCAGTTCGCTGGCACGGGCCGGCAGGGGCTGGTAGCGCGCCTCGCGCCAGCCCTGGGCGCTGCCCACCATGCCGCAGGCGACCAGGGGGGTGTCCGCATGGGCCGCGAGCCAGTCGCCGCACAGTGCCTGCAGCGCCGCTTCGAAGGCCTCGGCGGGCGTGTGAATGTTCGGCCTGGCGGGCAGGTTCATCACGCCGTGTTCGCTGCGGCGGTTGGCCAGCACCTGGCCGCCCGGGCCCAGGGCATAGGCGCGCAGCGAACTGGTGCCCCAGTCCAGGGCGATCAGCTTGGGGGGGACGGCCAGCGCGGCGTGCATGTCAACGGGCCCAGTTCAACACGAGGGGGTCGAGACGCTTCGCAATGTCGATCAGTCCGCGCCGCACCTCGGGGTGCATGGCCGGGAAGGGGTGGCGCCCCGCCTCGCAGGCGATCACGCCGCCTTCCTTCATCAGCGCCTTGGCGGTCAGGATGCCGCCCTGGCGGTTCTCGTGGTTGATCAGCGGCAGCCAGCGCTGGTAGAGCGCGAAGGCCTGGTCCATATCGCCGCTGCGGTGGGCCTCGATGATCGGGCGGATGCCGTCCGGGAAACCGCCGCCGGTCATGGCACCGGTGGCGCCCGCGTCCAGGTCGGCCAGCAGGGTGATGGCCTCTTCGCCGTCCCAGGGGCCTTCGATGGCGTCACCGCCCAGGCGGATCAGCTCGCGCAGCTTGTTCGCTGCGCCCGGCACCTCGATCTTGAAGTAGGCGAGGTTCTCGATTTCCTGCGCCATGCGCGCGAGGAACGGGGCCGAAAGCACCGTGCCGCTGGCGGGCGCGTCCTGCACCATGATCGGAATGCCGATGGCGTCGGACACGCGGGCATAGAACTCGAAGATCTGCGCCTCCGGCACGCGAAAGGTGGCGCCGTGGTAGGGCGGCATGACCATCACCATGGCCGCGCCCATGTCCTGTGCGCGCTTGCTGCGCGCGGCGCAGACGCTGGTGCCGTAGTGCGTGGTGGTCACGATCACCGGCACCCGGCCGGCCACATGCTCCAGGCAGGTGCGGGTGAGGATTTCGCGCTCGTCGTCCGAGAGCGAGAACTGCTCGGAGAAGTTGGCCAGGATGCACAGGCCGTCGACGCCGGCATCGATCATGAAATCGAGGCAGCGCTTCTGGCTGTCCAGGTCGAGCTCGCCGGATTCGGTGAAGGTGGTGGGCACCACCGGAAAGATGCCGCGGTAGCGCGGCGCGCGGGCGGTAGAAGACATGTTCGGGTTCAGTGGGAGTGGCGAGGAACGGCGGCTCCGCGGCAGCCGACGAGGAATTCGAAGTCGCAGCCCTGGTCGGCCTGCAGCACGTGGTTGACGTAGAGGCGCTGGTAGCCGCCTTTCATCGCATGTTCCGGCGGCGCCACCTCGGCCAGGCGCGCGGCCAGTTCGTCGTCGCTGATGTCCAGGTGCAGGCGGCCGGTGCTGCAGTCGAGTTCGATGAAGTCGCCGTCGCGCACGGCCGCCAGCGGGCCGCCGGCCGCGGCCTCGGGCGCCACGTGCAGCACCACCGTGCCGTAGGCGGTGCCGCTCATGCGCGCGTCGGAGATGCGCACCATGTCCTTGATGCCGCGGCGCAGCAGCTTGGGCGGCAGGCCCATGTTGCCCACCTCCGCCATGCCGGGGTAGCCCATGGGGCCGCAGTTCTTGAGCACCATCACGCAGGTCTCGTCGATGTCCAGGTCTTCGTCGACGATGCGTTCCTTGTAGTGCTCCAGGTTCTCGAACACCACCGCGCGGCCGCGG
Source organism: Hydrogenophaga pseudoflava (assembly GCF_031020795.1). GTDB lineage: Bacteria > Pseudomonadota > Gammaproteobacteria > Burkholderiales > Burkholderiaceae_C > Hydrogenophaga > Hydrogenophaga pseudoflava_A. Next base: position 19,636 of record NZ_JAVHJP010000001.1, on the reverse strand, counting down.
TGCTGCAGCAGGTGGGGCGAGGCGGCCGAGGGCTTGAGCACGGCGCCGCGCGGCGCCAGGTTGCCGCGCAGCACGCAGATGCCGCCATCGGGCACGAGCGGCTTGTCCAGCGGACGGATCACCTCGTCGTTGTACTGCGGCGCGTCGGCCACGTTCTCCCACAGGCTCTTGCCGTTGACGGTGAGCGCTCCCGGGTGCGGCAGCAGGTTGTTTTCGCCCAGGCGGCGCAGCACGGCCGGCAGGCCGCCCGCGTAATAGAACTCCTCCATCAGGAAGCGGCCCGAGGGCTGCAGGTCCACCACGGTGGGCGTGCCCTTGCCGATGCGGGTCCAGTCGTCCAGCTCCAGGTTCACGCCGATGCGCCCGGCAATCGCCTTGAGGTGGATGACGGCGTTGGTCGAGCCGCCAATCGCGGCGTTGGTGCGGATCGCGTTTTCAAACGCCTCGCGGGTCAGGATCTTGGACAGGCGCAGGTCCTCGTGCGCCATCTCGACGATGCGCCGGCCCGACATGTGGGCCAGCACGTAGCGGCGCGCGTCCACGGCGGGGATGGCGGCGTTGTGCGGCAGCGAGGTGCCCAGGGCCTCGGCCATGCAGGCCATGGTGGAGGCCGTGCCCATGGTGTTGCAGGTGCCGGCAGAGCGGCTCATGCCGCCCTCGGCCGCGAGGAACTGGTGCATGTTGATCTCGCCGGCCTTGAGCGACTCGTGCAGCTGCCACACGGCCGTGCCCGAGCCGATGTTCTTGCCTTCGAGCTTGCCGTTGAGCATGGGGCCGCCGGTGACGACGATGGCCGGCACGTCGCAGCTGGCCGCGCCCATCAGCAGCGCGGGCGTGGTCTTGTCGCAGCCCACCAGCAGCACCACCGCGTCGATGGGGTTGCCGCGGATCGCTTCCTCCACGTCCATCGACGCCAGGTTGCGCGTGAGCATGGCGGTGGGCCGCAGGTTGGACTCGCCGTTGGAGAACACCGGGAACTCGACCGGGTAGCCGCCCGCTTCGAGCACGCCCTTCTTGACGTGTTCGGCCAGCTTGCGGAAGTGCGCGTTGCAGGGTGTCAGCTCAGACCAGGTGTTGCAGATGCCGATGATGGGGCGGCCGTCGAACGCGTGGTCCGGGATGCCTTGGTTCTTCATCCAGCTGCGGTACATGAAGCCGTTCTTGTCGGCGCTGCCGAACCATTCGGTGGAGCGCAGCTTGCGGGGTTTGTCGGACATGGTGGTGTGCGGTGGGTGGAGGTGTCAGTGGGAGGCCGTGCCCGGGCGGCGCACCATGAGGCGCTGCAGCAGGCAGAACAGGAACAGCAGCAGGCCGACGACGATGCGCGTCCACCAGGAGCTGAGCGTGCCGTCGAAGGTGATGAGGGTCTGGATCAGGCCCAGGGTGAGCACGCCGAACAGCGTGCCGAAGACATAGCCCACGCCGCCGGTCAGCAGGGTGCCGCCGATCACCACCGCGGCGATGGCGTCCAGCTCCATGCCGACGGCGTGCAGGCCGTAGCCCGAGAGCGTGTAGAAGGTGAAGACCACGCCGCCGAGCGCCGCGCACAGGCCCGAGACCGCGTAGACCCCGACCAGGGTGCGCCGCACCGGCAGGCCCATCAGGATGGCGGAGTGTTCGCTGCCGCCGATGGCGTAGACCGTGCGGCCGAAGGTGCTGCTGTGGGCCGCGAACAGGGCCAGCGCCAGGCAGGCGATGGCGATCAGTGCGCCCAGGCTGACCGAGGCGCCCTCGGCCAGCTCCAGACGCCAGTAGGCCAGGTTCGAATAGGCCTCGTTGCCGATGCTGATCGAGTCGATGCTGATCAGGTAGCACAGGCCGCGTGCCAGGAACATGCCGGCCAGCGTGACGATGAAGGGCTGCAGCCGGAAGCGCTCGATCAGGAAGCCCATGAAGGCGCCGAAGGACAAGCCCATCACCAGCACCACGCCGATGGCCGGCAGCGGCGACCAGCCGTGGTGTTCGATCAGAGTGGCCAGCACCATGGTCGAGAGCGCGACCACGGAGCCCACCGACAGGTCGATGCCGCCGCTGAGGATGACGAAGGTCATGCCCACCGCGACGATGAGCAGGAAGGCGTTGTCGATCAGCAGGTTCAGGAATACCTGCGCCGAGAAGAAGCCGGTGTAGCTCAGCGACCCAGCCAGCCCCATCAGCAGGAACAGACCCACCGTGGCGGCCAGCGGCAGGAAGCGCAGGTCCAGGCGACCCAAGATGCTGGGTGCGGCGCTCATGCGGCACCTCCGGGCAGCGAGGGACGCCGGGCCAGTGCCCAGACCTGGGCGCGGAACTCGGGCGACTGCAGCAGCATCACCACGAACACCACCGCCGCCTTGACCACCAGGTTGATCTCGGGTGGCACACCCAGCGAGTAGATGGCGTAGGTCAGGGTCTGGATGATGAGCGCGCCGATCAGTGTGCCCAGCAGGCTGAAACGGCCGCCGGCCAGCGAGGTGCCGCCCAGGGTGACGGCCAGGATCGCGTCCAGCTCCATCAGCTGGCCGGCGTTGTTGCCGTCGGCGCTCTTGACGTTGGAGCTGATCAGCAGGCCCGCCACGCCGGCGCAGAGGCCGCAGAACACATAGGCTCCCAGCGTCAGCTGCCGCGCGCGGATGCCCGCCACGCGCGCCGCCGCCGGGTTCACGCCGACCGCCTGCACGAACACGCCCAGCGGCGTCTTGTAGAGCAGGCCGGCCAGCAGGGCCAGCACGCCCACCCAGACGAACAGCGAGAACGGCAGGCCCAGCAGGTAACCGCCGCCGATGAAAAAGTAGGGCTGGTAGTAGATGGTGATGATCTGGCCGTCGGTGATGAGCTGGGCGATGCCCCGGCCCGCGACCATCAGGATCAGCGTGGCGATGATGGGCTGCATGCCGATGCCGGCCACCAGCGCGCCGTTCCACAGGCCACACAGCGTGGCCACCGCGAGCGCGCCGGCCACCGCCACCCCCAGGGGCAGGCGCGTGGTGGCGCCGTCGACCGAGCCGCCGATCATCCAGGCGGCGACGGCGGCCGAGATCGCGACCACGGCGCCGACCGAGATGTCGATGCCGCGCATCGCGATCACCAGGGTCATGCCCAGCGAGACCAGGATCAGCGGCGCCGCGCGGTTGAGGATGTCGATCAGGCTGCCGTAGAGGTGGCCGTCGCGCCACTCGATGTGCAGGAAGCGCTCGTTGGCGACCACGTTGACCAGCAGCAGCAGGGCCAGCGTGACCAGCGGCCAGGTGAGGCGGTGGCCCAGCACTGCGTTTGCTCGGGATGGGTTTTCAGACATGTTCGTCGGCAATCAGTTCGTACACGGCGTCTTCGCTGCTGCCCGCTGGCAGCTCGCCGATGGGGCGGCGGTCGCGCAGGACCAGGATGCGCTGCGACACCCGGACCACCTCGCTCATCTCGGACGAGATGAAGACCAACGCCATGCCCTGCGCGGCCAGGCGCAGGATCTGGTCCATGATTTCCTGCTTGGCCGCCACGTCGATGCCGCGCGTGGGCTCGTCCAGGATCAAGAGGCGCGGCGCGGTGGCCAGCCAGCGGGCGATCACCACCTTCTGCTGGTTGCCGCCCGAGAGCTGGCCCACCGGCGTCTCGGCGCCCGGCGTGCGGATGCCCAGCAGGGCGATGTAGCGCTCGGCCATCTCGCGCTGCTCGGCCAGCGGCAGCGGCCGGCGCAGGCCGCGCATGGCCTGCAGCGCGATGGCGATGTTCTCGCGCACCGAGAGGTCGGCAAAGATGCCTTCGGTCTTGCGCTCTTCGGGGCACATGGCCAGGCCGCGCGCGATGGCGTCGACCGGGTTGGCGAAACGCGTGACCTCGCCGTCGATGCGCAGCACGCCGGCGTCGGGGCTGTCCAGGCCGAACAGCAGGCGCGCCAGCTCGGTGCGGCCCGCGCCCAGCAGGCCGGCGATGCCCAGCACCTCGCCGGGGCGGATGGCCAGGTCGGTCGGCTGGATGCTGCCGGCGCGCGCCAGGCCCTCGGCCTGCAGCAGCGCGGTGGTGTCGCTGGCCAGCGCAGTCGTGGCGGCGGGTGCCGTGGCAGGCCCCATCTCGCGCCCCACCATGGCCTCGATCAGGCCCTGTGCCGGCAGGTCGCGCGTCAGCCACTCGCCGATCCAGCGGCCGTTGCGCAGCACGGTGATGCGGTCGGAGATGGCGTAGACCTGGTCCAGGAAGTGGGTCACGAACAGAATCGCCAGGCCTTCCTCGCGCAGGCGCCGCAGCACCTGGAACAGGCCCTTGACCTCGTCGTCGTCCAGGCTGGAGGTGGGCTCGTCGAGGATCAGCACGCGCGCGTCGATGCCCAGTGCGCGCGCGATCGCCACCAGCTGCTGGATCGCCACCGGGTAGTCCGAGAGGCGCCGGTTCACGTCGATGTCCAGACCCACGCGGGCCAGAAGCTTGACCGCTTCGCGGCGCGTGGCCGCCCAGTCGATGCGGCGGCCTTGCCACACGGGGTGGCGCGGGTAGCGGCCGGCGAAGATGTTCTCGGCCACGGTGAGGTTGGGGCAGAGATTGACCTCCTGGTAGACCGTGCTGATGCCCTGCTGCTGCGACTGCAGTGGCGAGGCGGGCCAGCCGCTGTCCTCGCCCAGCCGCATCTGGCCGGCCACCGGCGTGACCACGCCGGTGAGCACCTTGATCAGCGTCGACTTGCCAGCGCCGTTCTGCCCCATCAGCGCATGCACCTCGCCCGGGAACAGGCGCAGCTGCGCGTCCTGCAGCACCGTGGTGCGCCCGAAGCGCATGCCCACGCCGGAGAGCTGCAGGACCGGTTGGCTCACTGGAGGATTCATGCCTTGTTCTTGTTGTAGACGTCCACGAACACGGCGGCCAGCAGCACCAGGCCCTTGATGACCTGCTGGTAGTCGATGCCGATGCCCATGATGGACATGCCGTTGTTCATCACGCCCATGATGAAAGCGCCGATCACCGCGCCCATCACCTTGCCCACGCCGCCGGAGGCCGAGGCGCCGCCGATGAAGCAGGCCGCGATCACGTCCAGCTCGAAGCCCAGGCCGGCCTTGGGGGTGGCGGTGTTCAGGCGCGCGGCGAACACCAGGCCTGCCAGCGCGGCCAGCACGCCCATGGTGACGAAGGTGTAGAAGGTCAGGCGTTCGGTCTTGATGCCCGAGAGCCGGGCCGCCTTCTCGTTGCCGCCCAGGGCGTAGATGCGGCGGCCCAGGATGGTGCGCGAGGTGAGGAAGTCGAAGGCCACGATCAGCAGCGCCATCACCACCAACACATTGGGCAGGCCCTTGTACGAGGCCAGCATGTAGCTGAAGAACACGAGCAGGCCCGCGAACACCGCGAGCTTGAGCGCGAACAGGCCGAAGGGCTCGGTCTCGATGCCGTGCTTGAGCTGGTTGTTGCGTGCGCGCAGGCTGGACAGGGCCAGCAGTGCAGCGGCCGCCACGCCGATCAGCAACGAGGTCAGGCGCAGGCTCTCGGCGCTGAACAGGTCCGGGATGAAGCCGGAGCTGAGCATCTGGAACTCTTCGGGGAAGGGGCCGATGGACTGGCCCTGCAGCAGCGCCAGCGCCAGGCCCTTGAACACCAGCATGCCGGCCAGGGTGACGATGAACGAGGGGATGCGGAAGAAGGCCACGAACCAGCCCTGCGCGCCACCGATCACCGCGCCCACCAGCAGGCACACCAGCGAGGCAGGCACGAAGTGCCACTCGTAGCTGACCATCAGCACGGCGGCCAGCGCCCCGATGAAGCCGCAGACCGAGCCCACCGAGAGGTCGATGTGGCCGGCCACGATGACCAGCAGCATGCCCAGCGCCATGATGACGATGTAGCTGTTCTGCAGCACCAGGTTGGTCAGGTTCAGCGGCTGCATCAGCGTGCCGTCGGTCATGACCTGGAAGAAGGCCATGATCGCGACCAGCGAGATCAGCATGCCGTACTCGCGGAAGTTGTGCTTGAGGAAGTCCAGCACGGGGCGGCTGTCGGACGGCGCCGCAAGGGCCGCGGGGGAGGTCTGTTGTTGTTCCATGGGATTCAGTGGCTGGTCACGATGGCGCGCATGATCTTTTCCTGGGAGGCCTCGGCCACCGGCATCTCGGCGACGAAGCGGCCTTCGTTCATCACGTAGATGCGGTCGGACAGGCCCAGCAGCTCGGGCATTTCGGAAGAGATCACGATCACGCACTTGCCCTCGGCCGCGAGCTGGGCGATGAGGGTGTAGATCTCGTACTTGGCGCCCACGTCGATGCCTCGCGTGGGCTCGTCGAGGATGAGCACCTCGGGTTCGGTGAAGAGCCATTTGCTCAGCACCACCTTCTGCTGGTTGCCGCCGGAGAGGTTGACCGTCTTCTGGCCGACGCCGGAGCAGCGGATGCGCAGCTTCTCGCGGTAGCCCTGGGCCACGCTGTACTCGCGGCCATCGTCGATGACGCCGGCGCGGGAGACGGCCTCCAGCCGGGCCAGCGAAGTGTTGAACTGGATGTCCTCGGCCAGCACCAGGCCGTTGCCCTTGCGGTCCTCGGTCACGTAGGCCAGGCCGTGCGCGACCGCCTTGCCGACGGTGCTCACGTCGATGGGCTGGCCGTGCAGCCGCACCTCGCCGCTGATGCGCTGGCCCCAGGCGCGGCCGAAGACGCTCATGGCGAACTCGGTGCGGCCGGCGCCCATGAGCCCGGCGATGCCGACGATCTCGCCGCGCCGCACCTGCAGGTTCACGCCCTTGATGACCTCGCGGTCCAGGTGCTGCGGGTGGTGCACCCGCCAGTCGCGCACCTCGAAGACGGTCTCGCCGATGTCGGGTGTGCGGCGCGGGTAGCGGTCGGCCATCTCGCGGCCGACCATGCCGCGGATCACGCGGTCTTCGCTCACGGGCGCGCCCTGGCAGTCGATGGTCTCGACCGTGCTGCCGTCGCGCAGGATGGTCACCGAGTCGGCCACGCGGGCGATCTCGTTGAGCTTGTGCGAAATCAGGATGCAGGTGATGCCCTGGCCCTTGAGTTCCAGCAGCAGGTCCAGCAGGGCCTGGCTGTCGTTTTCGTTGAGGCTGGCGGTGGGTTCGTCCAGGATCAGCAGCCGCACCTGCTTGGACAGCGCCTTGGCGATCTCCACCAGCTGCTGCTTACCCACGCCCAGGTCGGTGATGCGGGTCGAGGGCGATTCCTTCAGGCCCACCTTGCGCAGCAGCTCCTGCGTCTGGCGGTGTGCGGCCATCCAGTCGATCACGCCGCGGTGTGCCACCTCGTTGCCCAGGAACACGTTTTCGGTGATCGACAGCAGCGGCACCAGGGCCAGCTCCTGGTGGATGATGATGATGCCCAGCGCTTCGCTGTCGTGGATGCCGCCGAAGTGGCGTTCCTGGCCGTCGAACAGGATCTGGCCGGTGTAGCTGCCCGAGGGGTAGACCCCCGAGAGCACTTTCATCAGCGTGGACTTGCCGGCGCCGTTTTCGCCCACCAGGGCATGGATCTCGCCGGCGCGCACGCGCAGGTTCACCTGGTTCAGCGCGACCACGCCGGGGAAGGTCTTGCGGATGGACCGCATTTCCAGAAGGGTTTGCAAGGCGGATTCCTCGGTACACAGGGGGCCGGGAGCCCTCGGATCAGGCCCCCGGCGACAGGCCGCTCACTTGAGCTGCGATTCCTTGTAGTAGCCGCTGTCCACCAGCACCATCTTCCAGTTGCCTGCGTCGACCGGCACCGGCTTGAGCAGGTAGCTGGGCACCACCTTCACGCCGTTGTTGTAGGTCTTGGTGTCGTTGATCTCGGGCTGCTTGCCCGAGAGCGTGGCGTCCACCATGTTGGCCGTGACCTTGGCCAGCTCGCGCGTGTCCTTGAAGATGGTCGAGTACTGCTCGCCCTTGAGGATGGACTTGACCGAGGGCACCTCGGCGTCCTGGCCGCTGACCACCGGGCAGGGTTGCTGCGCAGTACAGTAGCCCACGCCCTTCAGGCTGGAGAGGATGCCGATGGACAGGCCGTCGTACGGGCTGAGCACCGCGTGCACCTTGTCCTTGCCGTAGAAGGCGGACAGCAGGTTGTCCATGCGGGCCTGGGCCACGGCGCCGTCCCAGCGCAGCGTGCCGACCTTGTCCATGCCCATCTGCTTGCTGCGCACCACCAGCTTGCCGCTGTCGATGTAGGGCTTGAGCACGCTCATGGCGCCGTCGTAGAAGAAGAAGGCGTTGTTGTCGTCCGGTGAGCCGCCGAACAGCTCGATGTTGAACGGGCCCTTGCCGGCCTTCAGGCCCAGCTTGTCGACGATGGAGGTGGCCTGCTGTACACCCACCTGGAAGTTGTCGAAGGTGGCGTAGTAGTCGACGTTCTTGCTGCCCTTGATCAGGCGGTCGTAGGCGATGACCTTGATGCCCTTGTCGGCCGCGTTCTGCAAGGCCTTGGACAGCGTGGTGCCGTCGATGGAGGCGATCACCAGCACCTTCACGCCCTTGGTGATCATGTTCTCGATCTGCGCCAGCTGGTTCGGGATGTCGTCCTCGGCGTACTGCAGGTCGGTCTTGTAGCCGCGGTCCTTGAGGACCTTGACCATGTTGTCACCGTCGGCAATCCAGCGCGCGGACGACTTGGTGGGCATGGAGATGCCGATGGTGCCTTTGTCCTGCGCGAAGGCGCCGGTGCTGAAGGCGGCGGCGGCCAGTGCGACGGCGCAGAGGACGTGGCGGCGGTTGGGGGTGTTCAAGTGGGTCTCCTCGGGTGGTGCCGCGCGGTCGTCCGCGCGGCGGGGTGGTTGTTGTGAAAGGCGCAGGGGATCAGTACTTGCGCTTGGGGAACTCGGCAGCGGCGGTCTCCATCGGGAAGATGCTTTCCTGCGTGACGATGCGGCGCGGCAGGGTCTTGCCGGCCTTGAGGTCCTTGACGGCCGCCATCAGCTGCGGGCCGAGCAGTGGGCTGCACTCGACGCTGACGTTGAGCTTGCCGGCGATCATGGCCTCGAAGGCGCCCTTCACGGCGTCGATCGAGATGATGGTGATGTCCTTGGCGGGCTTCATGCCGGCTTCCTCGATGGCCTGGATCGCACCAATGGCCATGTCGTCGTTGTGTGCGTAGAGCACGTTGATCTTCTTGCCCTCAGCCTTCAGGAAGGCTTCCATCACTTCCTTGCCCTTGGCGCGGGTGAAGTCGCCGGTCTGGCTGCGGATGATCTTGAACTTCGGATCGGCCTTGATGATTTCCTCGAAGCCCTTCTTGCGGTCGATGGCCGGGGCCGAGCCCACGGTGCCCTGCAGTTCGACGATGTTGACTTCACCCTTCTGGTCCTTCATCTTCTCGACCAGCCAGCGGCCGGCCTTGCGGCCTTCCTCGACGAAGTCGGAGCCCATGAAGGTCACCCACAGGGTTTCGTCCTTCTCGTTGACGGCGCGGTCGGTCAGGATCACCGGGATCTTGGCGGCCTTGGCTTCGCGCAGCACGGCGCCCCAGCCACTTTCCACCACCGGAGAGAAGGCGATCACGTCGACCTTCTGTGCGATGAAGGAGCGGATCGCCTTGATCTGGTTCTCCTGCTTCTGCTGGGCGTCCGCGAACTTCAGGTCGATGCCGGCTTCCTTGGCCGAGGACTTGATGGACTCGGAGTTGGCGGTGCGCCACTCCGACTCGGCCCCGATCTGGCTGAAGCCCAGCACGATGGGCTTTTGCGCGAAGGCGCCGCCGGGCAGCATCAGGGCCATGGGGGCGGCCGCCAGGGCGGTCACCAGGGTGCGGCGTTGCAGTTGTTTCATGTTGTCTGTCTCCTGTCTCTGGTTGGTTGAAGCAAAGGGTCAGGCCAGCATGTAACTGGTCTTGACGGTGGTGTAGAACTCCGCCGCGTAGCGGCCTTGTTCCCGGGATCCGTGGCTGGAGTCCTTGCGTCCGCCGAACGGAACATGGAAATCCACGCCGGCGGTCGGCAGGTTCACCATGGTCATGCCCACCTGCGCATGGCGACGGAAGTGCATCGCGTGCCTGAGCGAGGTGGTACAGAGGCCGGCGCACAGACCGAACGGCGTGTCGTTCGCCAGTTCGAGCGCGTGCCCGTAGTCGTCGGCCCGCAGCACGCAGGCGATGGGGCCGAAGATTTCTTCGCGGGCGATGCGGTGCCCGGGCTGGGCCAGCCACAGCGCGGGGCTCATGTAGTGGCCGGGGGTCTCGCGCTCCAGGCGCTCGCCGCCGAAGACATGCTCTGCGCCTTCGTCGGCGCCGATGGCCATGTAGGACAGGTTCTGCTCCAGCTGGGCACCATCGACCACCGGGCCCATCTCGGTGCCGCGGGTCAGCGCGTGGCCCACCTTCAGCGTGGCCAGGCGCTGGGTCAGCCGGGCGACGAAGGCGTCGTGCACCGGGGCCTCGACGATCAGGCGGCTGGACGCGGTGCAGCGCTGGCCGGTGGAGAAGTACGAGCCCTGCAGCGCGCAGTCGACCGCCAGGTCCAGGTCGGCGTCGGCCAGCACCACCAGCGGGTTCTTGCCGCCCATCTCCAGCTGCACCTTGGCCTGGCGCGCAGCGGTGGTGGCCAGGATGCGGCGCCCGGTGGACACCGAGCCCGTGAAGCTCACCGCGTTCACCCGCGGGTGCTCCACCAGGGTCTGGCCGACCTCGCGGCCGCTGCCCATGATGAGGTTGAACGTGCCGGCGGGCAGGCCGCAGCGGCTGAGGATCTCGGCCAGGGCCCAGCCACAGGTGGGCACCAGCTCGGCCGGCTTGAACACCACGGTGTTGCCGTAGGCCAGCGCGGGCGCGATCTTCCAGGCGGGGATGGCGAAGGGAAAGTTCCAGGGCGCGATCACCGCGACCACGCCCACTGGTTCGCGGGTGATGTCCACCTGCACCCCGGGGCGCACCGAGGCCAGGGTCTCGCCGCCGATGCGGAGTGCCTCGCCGGCAAAGAACTTGAAGATGTTGCCGGCCCGCGCGACCTCGGCGATGGCCTCGGGCAGGGTCTTGCCTTCCTCGCGCGCCAGCAGCTCGCCCAGCTCCTCCTTGCGCGCCAGCAGCTCGCTGCCGGCCAGGTCCAGCGCGTCGGCGCGGCGCTGCGGTGTGCTCAGACTCCACTGCGGCAGGGCATCGGCCGCGGCGGCAATCGCCAGTTCGGTCTGGTTGCGGTCGGCGCGGGCGAATTCGGCCACCACCTCCCGTGTGTCCGAAGGGTTGACGCTGATGCCGGTGGTGGCACCGCTGACCCAGCGGCCATTGATCAGGTGCCGCGGCTGGTGCCGGATCTCGCCGAGTTTCATGTGCTTGCTGAGGCCTTGTGTGACGTTGGCCGGCAGTCTAGGAGTGTTTTTAATATCAATCCAATCGTTTTTCAGACAAAATTGATATCGTTCTTGGCATTCTCGAAAACCCCCAATGAGCAACTACAACCACTGGTTCATCCGTGCCCGGCTCAAGACCCGTCAGCTGCTGCTGCTGGTGGCGCTGGCCGAGGAGGGCAACATCCACCGCGCGGCCCAGGTGCTGAGCATGACCCAGCCGGCCGCGTCCAAGCTGCTCAAGGACCTGGAAGATGTGCTGGGCGTGCCGCTGTTCGAGCGGCTGCCCCGCGGCATGAGCCCCACCTGGTACGGCGAGACCATGATCCGCCACGCCCGCATGGCCCTGGCCAGCCTGAACCAGGCGCACGACGAGCTGACTTCCCTCAAGACCGGACACTTCGGCCAGGTGGGCATCGGTGCCATCACCTCGCCCGGCCTGAGCCTGCTGCCCACGGCGGTGGCCCTCGTCAAACAGGAGCATCCCAACCTGAGGATTTCGCTGGACATCGAGACCAGCCCGGTGCTGCTGGACCGGCTGGAGCAGGGCAAGCTGGACATCGTGGTGGGGCGCCTGTTCGCCGAACACGACAAGGCCAACCTGGCCTACGAGCCGCTGACCGGGGAACTCGTGTCCGCCGTGACGCGGCCGGGGCATCCGCTGATGGGAGTGAGCAACCTGGGGCTGCGCGACGTGCACGGTGCGGGCTGGATCGTGCCGCCGGCCGGCAGCGTGCTGCGCCACCGCTTCGACCTGATGTTCCAGCAGGAGGGCCTGAGCCCGCCGATCAACACCATCGAGACCTCGGCCCTGCTGTTCATGACGCGCATGCTGCAGCAGAGCGACATGGTGGGCGTGGTGGCGACCGAGGTGGCGAACTACTACGCCTCGCACGGGCTGCTGAGCGTGCTGCCCATGGACATGCCCTGCCACATGGACGCCTTCGGCCTCATCACCCGCACCGACCGCCTGCTCTCGCCGGGCGCCAAGGTGATGATGAAGGCGCTGAAGCAGACCTGCCTGACGCAGTACGGCATCAGGCTGTCCGCCTGACCTGATTTCAGGTCCAGCCGCCGTCGACGACGAACTCCTGCGCAGTGCACATCGCCGAGTCGTCCGCCGCCAGGAACAGCACCAGGCTGGCCACATGGTGCGGCAGCAGTTGGTCGGGCAGGCACTGGTTGCGCGCGATCTCCTGCTCGCCCGCGGCGTCCAGCCACAGCCGCACCTGGCGTTCGGTCATCACCCAGCCCGGCGTGATGGTGTTGACGCGGATGTGGTCCTTGCCCAGCGAGGCGGCCAGCCCGCGGGTGAGGCCATTCACCGACGACTTGGCGATGGCGTAGCAGGGATAGTCCGGGTTCTTGGTCTGCCAGCCGATGGAGCCGAAGTTGATCACCGAGCCGCCGCCGAGCCGTCGCATGCCGGGCACCACCGACTGCACCGCGAACAGGGCGGGGCGCTGGTTCACGGCCATGCGCTCGTCGAAATAGGCGGGCGTGAGGTCTTCGAGGCGGTGGCGGTCGTCGCTGGCCACGTTGTTGACCAGCACGCCGAAGTCGCCCAGCGTGGCCGCCGCGTCCGCGATGGCGGCCTGCAGCGCGGCGATGTCCTTCACGTCGACCGCGCGCCACCAGGGACGGGCATGGCCCTCGGCGGCCAGCTGCTGCGAGAGGGCCTCGGCGGCGGACGCCGCCACGTCCACAAAGGCGACCTGGGCGCCCTGGCGGGCCAAGGCCGCGACCACGGCCGCGCCGATGCCGGTGGCGCCGCCGGTGACGAACACCCGGCGCCCTTGCAGGCTGGGGTAGCGGGCGGCCTGAGCGACAGCGGCGGGGGAGGGGACGTCGGGGTTGTTGGAATCTGACATATATAAACAGATATCTGAAAAATCAAAATGGCTATCAAACGGATATCAATATGAACGCATAATGCGCCCAACGTCAAGCCCCGCCGCTCTGGAGACACCATGCCGCGCCTGCCTTCCGTCCCCGCCCACCGCGATCCTTTCCAGGTGACCGACGAGGTGCGCTGCCTCTGGCCGGCGTCGGCGGTGCTCGGAGAGGGCGGCCTCTGGTCGGTGGCGCGGCAGTGCCTGTTCTGGGTCGACATCCTCTCGCGCGCCATCCACCGGCTCGACCCCGCCACCGGCGAACGGACGAGCTGGACCTTTGACGAGGAAGTGTCCGCGCTGGCCGAGCGCCGCGGCGGCGAGGGCCTGGCGATCGCGCTGCGGCGCGGGCCCGCGTTCTGGAACCCCGACCACCCCGGCGAGCCGCCGCGCTACCTGTGCCAGCCCGAACCCGAACGCAGCGGCAACCGCTTCAACGACGCCCGCTGCGACGCTGCGGGGCGCTGGTGGATGGGCAGCATGGACTTCGGTTGCGCGCTGCCCACCGGCTCGCTCTACCGCGTCGGAGCCGACGGCGTCTGGGCGCGCATGGACGAAGGTTTCGCCGTCACCAATGGCCCGACCTGGGTGCACCAGGGCCGGACCATGCTGTTCAACGACACGGTCAACGGTCAGGTGCTGGCCTACGACAGCGATCCGGACACGGGCGACATCGGCGGACGCAGGCTCTGGCTGCAGTTCGCACCGGAAGACGGCGTGCCCGACGGCATGAGCACCGATGCGCTGGGGCGGGTGTGGATTTGCCACTGGGGCGGCAGCTGCGTCACCTGCCACGACCCCGACACCGCCCAGGAACTGGCCCGGGTGCGCCTGCCGGTGAGCCAGGTCACCTCGTGCACCTTCGGCGGGCCGGACCTTTCGACCCTGTTCATCACCTCCGCGCGCTTCAGCCTGGACGAGGGGGCTCTGGCCCGCGAACCGCTGGCCGGCGGCCTGTTCGCCGTGCGGCCCGGTGTGGCCGGCCTTCCTGCGGCGCCTTTCGCCGGCTGAGCATCACCAGACACCCTCACCGGAGCAGACCATGAGCGAGCAGCGTTTTGGCGGCGTGCACTGGATCGAACACCACGCGCAGCGGCTGGCCGTGATGCCCGAGGCTGGCGGCGGGGTGGTGGCCTGGCAGTGGGTGCGCGATGGCGAGCCGCTGGACCTCTGGCGCGCCTGGGACGGCCGCACCGCGCGCATGCAGGCCCTGGCCAGCTACCCGCTGCTGCCCTGGTCCAACCGCATCAGCGGCGGCGGCTTCGAACACGCGGGGCGCTTCCATGCGCTGGCGCCCAACACGCCCGACGACCCGTACCCGATCCACGGCGATGGCTGGCTGCAGCCCTGGCAGCTGACCCGTTCCAGCGACGACGGCGTGCAGATGCGGTTGCGCAGCGCGGGTTTTGGCGGCAGCCCCTACCACTACGAAGCCACCCAGTCCTTCACCCTGGTGGACGGGGGCATGGTCCAGGCGCTGAGCGTGGTCAACCGCGGCGAACACGCCCTGCCGTTCGGCCTGGCCCAGCACCCCTGGTTCACGCGCACGCCCGCATGCCGGCTGAGCGCCCGCGTGGGCGGTGTGTGGCTGGCCCGGCCCGACAAGATCCCGACCGGCTACACCGCCGACTTCCCGGAGGGCTGGAACCTGGGCCAGGGCGCGCTGGTGGACCGGCTCGTGATCGACAACGGCTTCGGCGGCTGGGACGGCGAGGCGCTGATCGAATGGCCCGAGCGCGACCTAGCGCTGCGCATGCACAGCACACTGACGCTGCCCGACGGCTCCCGGACCCGCCCGGACTGCCTGCTCTACGCGCCGGCCGAGCCGCCCGTGTTCTGCTTCGAGCCGATCAGCCACCCCATCGACGCCGCGCACCTGCCGGGCCGGCCCGGCTGGACCGAAGTGGCGCCAGGCCAGTCCATGGTGCTGTCGGTGGTGTGGCGCTTCAGCACGTCACCGGAAGACCGGTCCGCAGCGACTGCGTGATCGCCTGGCCGATGCGCGTGGCCTCGGTCGCATCGTTCAGTGTGAGCGGGCTCGGGCGCTCGCCGCGGCAGGCCGCGACGAAGGCTTCCATCTCCAGCCGGAAGGCGTCGCCGAAGCGCGCGAAGAAGTCCGGCAGGGCGCGGTGGCCCACGCCGTCCGCATCGCGGTACTGCACGCGCGAGAGGTGCGCGCCCATGCCGACCTGCAGCGTGCCGCTGGTGCCGATGACTTCGGTGGTGGTTTCGTGGCCGTGCGGCATGGTGCGGCTGGCGTAGAACACCGCGCGCTGGCCGCCCTCGAACTCGACGATGGCCAGGCCGTTGTCCACGTCGCCGCATTCGGCCAGACCGGGGTGCAGGGCGATGGTGCCGCTGGCGAACACGCGCGTGGCCTTCGGGTTGCCCAGCATCCAGCGCGCGAGGTCGATGTCGTGCACGCTGCAGTCCATGAAGATGCCGCCCGAGCTGGGCGCGAACTTCACGAAGAAGCCCTCGGGATCGTTCTGGTCGCAGGTCTGCGAGCGCACGATGAAGGGCCTGCCCAGCGCGCCCTGGTCGACGGCGGCCTTGGCCTCGGCGTAGCTGGGGTCGAAGCGGCGCACGAAGCCGACCATGGCGACCAGGTGCGGGTGCTCTTTCGCGACGGCCTCCACCGCCTCGCAGGTGGCCACGTCCAGCGACAGCGGCTTCTCGACGAACACGTGTTTGCCCGCACGCAGGCAGGCGCTGGTCTGGTCGGCGTGCAGCGTGGTCGGCGTGACCAGCACGACGGCGTCGATGTCCGCGTCGGCCAGCATCGTGTCCAGCGTGTCGTGGCAGCGGGTGATGCCCAGCTCGTCGCGGGCCCAGTCGAGTTCAGCCGCGACCGGGCTGCAGGCCGCAACCAGGCGAGCGCCCGGCGTGTTGCGGGCCAGCTGCTGCGCGTGGCGCTTGCCCAGGCGGCCCAGGCCGGCGATGCCGACGTTGAGTGTTGGAATGCTCATGACAGTCCTTGGAGGGTGAAACGCTGGCGTCTCTGTTCCAGCGCACGCCGTGGAACTGGCTTTGCCAGGCCACAGGCGTGGTCCCCCTGGGGGGAAGACGCGAAGCGGCGCAGGGGGGTTACAGGACGACCGGCTGGCCGGTGGTGGCGCTCTGCGTGGCGGCGTCGGCCAGCTTCTGTGCCAGCACGCCGTCCTGCACCGTGGTCTTGAAGGGCTGGCCCGACTGCAGGCAGCTGAAGAAGTGCTCGATCTCCAGCCGGTAGGCGGCGGCGTAGCGCTGCAGGAAGAAGGCCTCGGGCTTGTCGGCCTTCACGCCGTTCGCGTCCCACTGCACCACTTCGCTCGGCGTGTGGTTGCCACACTGCAGCAGGCCGGCCGAGCCCAGCACCTCGAAGCGCTGGTCGTAGCCGTAGGCGGCGCGGCGCGTGGTGTTGATCTGGCACAGGCGGCCCTTGTGCGTGCGGATGGTGACGGCGGTGCAGTCGAAGTCGCCCGCGGCGCCCACGGCCGGGTCGGTCAGCACCGAGCCGGTGGCGCTGAGCCAGGCGGCCTCGTCACCGTCGGCGCAGAGGATCCAGCGAAACACGTCGAAGTCGTGGATCAGCATGTCGCGGAAGATGCCGCCGGACTGCTGGATGTACTCCACCGGCGGCGCGCCCGGGTCGCGGCTGGTGATGACCAGCATCTCGGGGTGGCCGATCTCGCCCGCGTCCATGCGGCGGCGGGCTTCGTTGAAGGTGGGGTCGAAGCGGCGCTGGAAACCGATCATGCAGCCCACGCCCGCGGCGGCCACGGCCTGGGCCACGGCCTCGGCGCGTGGCACCGACAGGTCCACCGGCTTCTCGCAGAAGATGTGTTTGCCGGCGGCGGCGGCGCGCGCAATCAGGTCGCTGTGGGTGGTGGTGGGCGAGCAGATGGCGACGGCGTCGATGCTCGGGTCGGCGAACACGGTGTCGATGTCGGTGGCCTGTGCGCCCAGGGTCTGGGCCAGGTCGGCGGCGGCGGCGGGCAGGGCGTCGCAGACGTACTTGAGCTGGACGCCCGGCTGGGCGGCGAGGTTGGTGGCGTGGATGCGGCCAATGCGACCGGCGCCGAACACGGCAACGTGCTTCATGGAAATTCCTGTCTCCGGATGTTGGGATCTGTATGGCGCGCGCGGGTGCACGCGGTGCCCGGACTATACGGAAATTTCAGTCATTATGGAAAATATTTTCCATAATGTTTTCAAATCGAAAACTGTCGGTGGTCAGCCGTTGCTGCGCGGCGAGGTGGGGCGGTAGGGCAGTTCCAGCGCGTAGGCCAGGGCGATGAACAGGCTCTGCGCCAGGCCCATGGTGCTGGTGAGCGCGCGGAAGCCGAAGGTCGAGTTGTCCTGCACGACCAGCGTCACCTCGGCGTCCTTGGCCAGCGGGCTCATGCGGCTGTCGGTGATGGCGATCAGCCGCACGCCACGCTCCTGCGCCAGCTCGACGGCGGCCAGCGTCTCTTCGGCGTAGGGTGCGAACGAGATGGCCAGCATCACGTCGCCGGGCCGCACCGAGCGCATCTGGCCCAGGTGCATGCTGCCCAGGCCGGACATCAGGCACACGCGCTTGTCGGTGTGCTGCAGCGCGTAGTCCAGGTAGACCGCCACCGGAAAAGAACGGCGCGAGGCCGCGATCCAGATGCAGTCCGTCTCGCGCAGCATGTCCACGGCCTGCATGAAGGTGTCCGCGTCCAGATTGGCTTCGAGCTCGTGCATGGCGGCCACGCTGCCGGCCAGGAACTCGTGCGCGATCTCCACGCTGGAGAGGCTGCCCGCGCCCGACTCGATGATGTCGCGGATGCGGGTGCGGTAGTTGCGGCTGGGCGCGAGCTGCCGCGTCAGGCCTTCGCGGAAGATGGCCTGCATCTCGGAAAAACCCGAGAAGCCGAAGTGCTTGGCAAAGCGCACCACGGCCGAGGGCTGCACGCCGCAGTGCGCCGCCAGTTCCTGGATGCCTTCGAGGCCGATGTGGTCGCGGTGCTGTTCGACGTGGCGGGCAATGACCTTGAGCTGTTTGCTCAGGCCTTCGTATTCGGTGGTGATGCGCGCAATGAACTGGTCGACGCTGGTCTTGCCGTTGCCCGTGGATGCCATGGCCCTGAGTCTTTCATGTGCCGCACCGGCGGCGCTGCCGGTGCGTGGAAATGGATTTCTTCCTGCATTCTGATTGAAAACCCGGTTTCCGAAGACAGGGCTTACGCCAAGTACGGCTGCAGGCCCATGTTCTCCGCGAAGTACAGCCGGAACTCGCCCGGCCGCTCGGGCTGGCTGGCCGAGGGCGCCATGCCCAGCCCGGCCAGGGCGTGCTGCAGCGCGCGGATGGCCTGCGTGTCCGGGTCCTGGTCGATCACCACATCCAGCATGCCCTCGCGCAGGTACTGGCGATGGTCGTCCGAGATCTCGTGCGTGACCCAGCAGACCTTGTCTTTCGCGAAGCGCTGCAGCGCCGCGTGGATGCCGGGCGAGCCGGCGCCGGTGTTGTAGAGGCCGACCACATCGCGCTGGCCCTGCAGCGCCTTCCTGAGCGCGAGGTAGCAGCGGTCCGGGTCGTCGTGGGTCTCGGTCACGTCCACGTCGCAGCGCAGCTGCGGGAACTGGGCCGCCAGCACCTCGCGGCAACCGCCGCTGCGCTCGATGTGGCCGAGGTAGTCGCGCCGGCTGGAGAGGATGAGGATGCGGCCCTCGCGGTGGCACAGCCGGCCCAGCAGGTAGCCCGCCGTGCGGCCGGCGGCCTGGTTGTCGATGCCCACGTAGTCGGCCTGCGGCACGCCCTCGACGCGGGTCACCACCATGGTCACGTGCTCTCCGCGCGCGCGGGCGGCCTGCAGCGCGGCGCGCACGGCGGGCGTGTCGGGCGCGGCGACGATCAGCGCCTGGCGCCGGTAGCGGCGTGGCCCGATGGCGCGCACCAGGGCGGCTTCGGCGGCCTCGTCTTCCTCGGGTGTGCTCACGCGGTGCACCACCAGGCGTTTGTCCAGCATGGCCACGCCGCGCTGCATGGCCTGGTTCAGGCGCCGGAAGAAGGGCGAGGGGTTGTCGGGCAGCACGATGTCCAGGTGGATCAGGCCGTGGCGTGTGTCAGGCAGCACGCGCGGGATGCCCAGCTGCCGCGCGGCCTGCACCACCTTCTCGCGGGTCTTGATCGAGGCGGTGTCGCGCTCGTTGAGCACGCGGTCCACGGTGGCCACGCTCACGCCCGCCAGTTCGGCGATTTCGGTGAAACGGGCGGTCTTTTTTCGGCGCTTGGGGTTTTCCATGATTTGACGATTTTTCGTCAATTATTCCGGAGCCGTTTTCGTGGGGCAAACCTACATTGCGCTGGCCGCACGCGAAGTGCGACCCACAGATCACCAGGAGACAAGCCCATGAAGATCGCGCTCGACCCGTACATGATCCGGCACCTGCCGCTGAGCGAGCTGCCGGCGGCCGTGGCCGCGCTGGGCTACGACCAGATCGAACTCTCGCCCCGCTCGGACTTTCTGGACTGGTGGGTGATGCCGCGCGCCACCAAAGAGCGCATGGCCGGCTTCAAGGCCGCGAT